>CAXXEU010000002.1:0-5077769 GCA_963662915.2 Candidatus Poribacteria bacterium
GAAACAGGGAAAAACCGCCGGTTGATACAAGATCCTGGAATTGATGCGTGTACCGCCTGGTCTCCAGATGGACAATGGATTGCCTTTTGCTCAAATCGTTCAGGTGCGTTTGAAATCTACAAGATGGATGTGCGTGGTAAGAATCTACAGCGGTTGACAAGGCTTCCAGGAAACAACACAGGCCCAAACTGGTCGCCTGACAGTCAACAAATTATCTTTACTTCTTCCCAACGTAATGAGAAAGGGCACCGGGAAAGTTTCCTCTATGTGATGCGTGCTGATGGGAGAAATCTTAGACAGTTCATCAAAGTTGCCGCTGGCGGTCCCTCTTGGTCTCCCGATGGAAATCAGATTCTCTTTTCAACCACGCGAGATGATGAAGACGGAGAGGATACTTTTGACCTCTTTGTTACAAACCTTGATGGTCAGGAACAGCGTCAGTTGACGCATGGACCTGAGTGGGAGTTGGATCCCAAATGGTCTCCGGATGGGCAGTGGATCACATTTGAGGCACGAACCCCTCGACAAAATAAAACAAGTGCTATCTACGTCATGAACGTAGCAGATGGAAACTCTCGTCAATTGACAGACGAGTTGTCGATGAATTCATCCCCTGCTTGGGTGCCTGTGCGGCGCGCTTTTCCCGTTCAGCCAAGTGCTGCGTTGCTGACGACCCTATGGGGAAAATTAAAGCAGAAGTAATATACTTCGACGAATACTGTCCTTGTAAATTCGAGATAAACAAACCGGTTTGAAGATATTGAAAATGCTTTAGCGAACGTATTCAAGCGTTTCCAGTGCATCGATTGATAGCACATTGGAAGTGGCTCAACCTACAAAAAATCGGGTTGAGTTAATCTCGCTGGGTGTGAGATACCTGGTGTAAGGAAAGGAGAAACGCAAATGAAAATGAAAAATCTCAAGTCGCGTATCAGTGACTTCCTTAATTCTGAAGACGGTCGCGTCGGCGTGAAAACGCCGTTAGCACTCGGTGTCGCCGCTGGAGGGCTTATGCTTGCCCAAGCCATGGTGGTTACCCCAGATGCTGCGGCACAAGGATGCACCGTAAACGCCGACTGTCCAGCCGGTATGAAGTGTGAAGAAGTGTGTGATCCGGACTGGCCGGGCCCCGGTAAACACTGCTGGGGTGAATGTGTAGAGGAGTTTTAAGAATTAGGTTGTCAATGAAATTACCTTGTGAACTGAGGAGATTTCATTGCTAAGCCAGGCGTGGCGGTTCTTTACCGTCCCGCCTGCCTCAAAGGCATTTTTGAGATTTTTTGTTAATAATATTCCGCTGTGGATGGTAAGCTGTTATGAGGAATCAAGGAAAATGAAGGAGAATCTCATTCTGTTTAAGAAAATGCATTTAGTAATCATTTTCTTTCTCGCAACAAGCGTTTGGGTTTACACTGCTGACGAGGCGCGATATATCTCGTTTTCTTCTAACCGAACAGGGAACGCTGACATCTATACCATTGATACAAACGGCGAAAATCTTCGCAGCATCACTGATCGGAGGCGGACAGATGATGCTTACGCGACGTGGTCGCCTGATGGTCGATTTCTTGCCTATACTTCCGATCCGAATGGAAATCCCGATATTTATGTGATAGATATCGAAACAGAAGAAAGCCGCCGGTTAACGAAGGACCCTGGAATTGACTTCCTGGCTGCGTGGTCGCCAGATGGACAATGGATTGCCTTTTGTTCAAATCGTTCGGGTGCGTTTGAAATATACAAAATGGATATCCGTGGTAAGAACTTGCAGCGGTTGACAAATCTCCCGGGAAGTAACACAAGCCCAGCGTGGTCGCCTGACAGTCAACAAATTATTTTCCGTTCTCTGTGGCGTAATGAGAAAGGTTTTCGCCAATATTTCCTCTATGTGATGAGTGCCGATGGGGAAAATATAAGACAGCTCATAAAAGCTGCAGCAAGTGGAGCATCGTGGTCTCCGGACGGAAACAGGATCCTCTTTTCAACAACGCGAGACGGTGAGGACGGAGAGGGGACCTTTGACCTCTTCGTTGTAAGACCAAGTGGGAAGGATCTTCGTCAGTTGACAAATGAACCTAAATGGGTGATGGGACCGGCATGGTCACCCGACGGCCAGTGGATTACGTTTGAGGCACGGGAACCTCGACAGAATGCAACAAGTGCTATCTACGTCATGAACGCAGCTGGCGGCGAACTTCGTCAATTAACAGACGAACTGTCGATGAATTGGTCCCCTGCTTGGGTACCGATGCGAAGCACTTTTCCTGTTCAGCCAAATGCCTCAATGCTAACAACGCTCTGGGGTAAACTCAAGGAAAAATAACAAATATTTATGAATATATTGCTTGCTTGGTAGCGGAGTTTGTAGCCTCGCTGGTGCGGAGTGCCGAAGTAATTCTAAAATCTACCATATATTCAGCGTTTCGACATAGGTTTTTTGATAAAGTTACAAAAAACAAAGGTTTAGGAGAAATGTAATCATGAAACGCACATGTTTGTCGATTCTTCTTGCTTCCATCTTGTTAGGTCAAAGTGTTTATTCAGTTTTTGCCCAAGCACCCACAACGCCTAAAATCGTGTTTGGATCTACAAGGGGCGACAATTCAAACATTTATGTGATGAATCCTGATGGAAGTGACGTAGTTAACTTAACCCCGACTTTATCAAGGGCGAGAGATCCTGTCTGGTCTCCAAGTGGTGAACAAATTCTTTTTGCCTCTAACCGGGAAGGCGAGTTAGATATTTATCTCATGGACGCAGATGGAAAAAATATAAAGCCCGTCTTTGAAAAGGCTGGGACACGATATAGCCCTACCTGGCACCCCAACGGGGTAGAAATTGCCTATCTGGATTATGGAGAGTGGGCTATCTACACGGCGGATAAAAATGGTCGAAATACCAAACACATCGCTGGGACCGGGAAAACTGGCGGATACCCCGACTGGTCGCCGAACGGGTCTGAAATAGCCTACGTTGTTTTTGTGGAGAAGACAGTAAAATACCACGTCCGGATTATCAATATAGAAACCGGAGTGCACAGGACCCTGAGACATATCCTACCACAAATCTCAATGCTTGATCCCACTTGGTCACCTGAAGGCAGCAGAATTGCCTATGGATCCTTGCACCTTTTAATTGGACAAGCCGCCGATCAGGGAACAATCTATATTATGGATCGCGACGGTAGTGATTTGCAGGAGATGGTGCCTAAAGCGGACCCGAGAGTTTCCAATCCCATATGGAGTCCACATGGGGATGCCATCCTTTATGAACAGAAAGTTGACGGAGACAGACAAATTTTCAGACTTCATTTCAGGAGTCGCGTGACAACGCAACTTACACACAAAGGTTCCAATTACGATGCAGATTGGTTTGATCCCGGGGCATTGCCAGTGCAACCGCCAGAAAACCTGCTATCAACATCGTGGAGCAAACTCAAACAGAAATAGAATGCTTTTATGAACACAATAACCTATGAAACGATCCTTCTCTCTATTGCCCTCGCTTTCTGTGGCTATGCAAGTTGGACAGACATCAAAACCCACAAGATACCAAATCTCTGTTCAATGTGCCTTATTTATGCAGGCATCCTCGGACAACTGATGGTTGGTTCTTGGAACTGACAACGCCCCTGAACATTGCAATACTTCTTGTTGTCAGCGGGGCAATCTCCATCGCCCTCTATACCTTCGGTGTCTTCTCACCTGGCGATTCCAAACTGTTCTGTGGCGTATGTTTAATACTCCCCTCGTGGTGGTTTGGACCTATCCAAGAGCTATTGCGGTTCCCGACTATAGTGTTGGCATTCAATATCATCATGCCCTACACAATCGTGGCGATAGGTTACCTCATTGTCAAGTTAGTTAAGGTGCGTGGTACTGGTACAATGCTCATCCAACTCATCAAGGCATCTCTCAATCGAGACGCAGTGTTAGGGAAACTGTTCGGACTACTTCAATTTATCCTTATCGGGGTAGGACTCACCTACCTTTTTGAAAGTATAGGGTGGCAGTTAGATCCGGTGATGCAGCTCATCTTAGTGCTGGCTATTTTTGGCGGTGTGCAGAAGGTATTAGGCCCCTTCTTGGAAACACCGACAGCTTTTGTCATTCCCGGCAAACAGCACGTCGGCAATCCCAAGAAAACGAATATTCGACTCGCCGCTGAGACATCCCTTTGTCTCGAATGCCATGACACAAAACATTCACCCGGATTTACAGAGGTCGTCGCACTGCACACCAAAGATGTAGACCACAGTCGAGAACCGATGAACCTTGAGGAGTTGTTAGCATCTCGTGTCTCACGCATGGGGAAACCGACATTGGAACTATTTGTCATGAGTTACTGCCCCTACGGGGTTCAGGCGGAGGAGAAACTGATTCCGATTGTCAAGGAATTTGGTGACACAATCGACTTCAAGCTCCAATTCATCGCAGACGAGAAGGAAAGCATTTCTCTGAAAGATATAACACCCTTCACCAGTTTACACGGATATCCCGAAGTTGCAGAGAATATTCGGCAGCTACTGATAGCGAAAGAATACCCTGATAAGTATCTGGACTATATTCTGTGTCGTGGAAAAAAACTGAATCAAAGTTGGGAGGCGTGCGCGCAGAAACTTGATATTAATGTCGAGAAAATCCAGACACTTTTCGATAGTCCGAAAGCCGAACAACTCTTCCGAGAAAACATTAAGCGTGCTGCCGAATTGGGCATTAGAGCCTCCCCAACAATTTTAGTCGATAACCACCAATTTCGAGCAAACCATCTGTTACGGGCAAGCGGCACACCGTGCCAGTAATCTCCACTAACAAACATTTCGGAAAGGAGGTAAAATTATGAAATGGATACATTACGCATTGTCTTTAGGATGCTTGTTTTTCCTCATTGTAACGCCTTCCAAGGCAAAGATCGCGGAAATGTCCCAAGAGATAGAAACTGCTCTCTATGACGTTTCGGGACTGCGAGACATGGAAATTCCGCACCTCAGAATCGTGCAGCCAGATCCAGTTCCAGGACCTAAGCCCATGCCTGATCCGGGAGAAAACCCGAAACCCAAACCGCTTTAGAAACGATACCATGATGTGGCAGAGATATCTATCCTTCTGCCACAAGCTTTATTCGCGTGAATTTCTCGTTTGCTCCGATGAGAATTGGCAGGAATATAATATGCAAGCAATTATTTTATGTGGTGGGAGTGCAACGCGTCTGGGAGCAACCGCTAAACGGACCCCTAAACTCCTCATGAAGGTCAAAGATCGTCCCATCCTTAACTGGCAGTGCGATTTTCTAAAAGAGGTTGGGGTCCAAGAGCTCATCCTCGCTACCGGACACCTCCACGATGTACTCCGAGACACTATTGGGGAGTCTTACGACGGAATTCCTGTTCGTTACTGTAAAGAAAATAAAAAGCTTGACACCGGCGGTGCTATCAAAAATGCGATGCAGTACATACGCAATTCTCCGTTCTTTGTGTTGAATGGAGATGTCTTATGGCGTAATTTTTCGCTCAAGCAAATGGTATCTATCTTTCGAGAAGACATGGAGGGGTTGCTATTGGGTGTTTGGGTAGATGATACCCGTCCTTATGGCGAAATTATCTCTTCAAACGCAGGACAAATCACGGCGTTTCTGGAAAAACCCACCGCGCTACGCAGCGGATATATCAATGCTGGTGTCTACCTCTTCAACAATACAATCGTTCATAGATTTCCCAAGAACGATGTGTTCTCTCTCTCCTACGATGTCCTTCCTAAATCAGAAAATCTCTATGTTCTGAAAACGGACACCGATTGGGTAGATATCGGCTCACCTGAACGCCTTCAAGCAGCACAACAACTTTTTCAGCATAGAACGACATGAAGCAGCGTAATACTTAATTATCTAAACGCCTTGTGCTAATTAGAATTTCATAGATTTTTGGTTATGCGAGAACAAGGTCTTTGAGTTTCATCAAAGGTCGTGCTAAACACTGATTCAAGAAAGCCCCGAGCAGACAAGCTCCGAACTTATTGCGCATTCGGGTCTGAAGTCCCCACTGCGTTCGGGCCCGCACCCGAGAAACGTGGAATTGTTCAGTGAGTTGCCCGATCGTCGTCTCAATGTGTCTGCGTCTATTGAAGCGCGAGCGTTCAGGGAGAGATGGGAAGACCGTTTGCAGTGCTGCTTTCAACCGCCGATACCCCGAAAGTTCGCTGTCCGCTCCGATGTATTCCAAAGGTTTCCACGCGATCGTGAGAATATCGCTGTCGGGACACGCCGGGTTCCGACCGGGTCTACGGGTCTCAGCATCTGGAAAGTGGGCATCATAAAGTATTTTCATCATTTTCTGAACCACACTCGCAACCGCGAAGAGCGTGCGGGGCACATTTTTCAGTTGCAAAACAGAGTGTTCTAAAGTAGACTGTAAGTCCATCCTTATGTCTCCTTTTGTTTGATGAACTTATAGGATAACATAAGGATGGACACATTCAACCTAAATTCTATTTAGCACAAGGCGTATCAATATTGCGCAAAGTAAAGGAAGAGACAAACGATGAAAGTATTAGCAGCACTGGGCATTCTAGTGGTAGCGTTTACCAGTTGTGGGGTGCTAATACCCCAAGAGACACAGCAGGAACGTGAGCGTCTGTTTGCAGCTTATGATACCGCCCGTCAAAAACATAATCCAGAGTTAATTAAAACGGTTGTAAAGGATCTTCTCGTCGGTAAATGGCAGTATGTCGGACTAGAAGTCGAGGAGGGGCGTGTTAATGTGCAACAAGCAATATCCATGCCACGGCAGAATACGAACGCACCGAAAACCGCTGCAGTGGCACCTGCTATGAGTAGTGATATAGGTGGACACACCACAACCTCCAACCTACCTGAACAAACAACATCGCCGAACTCGCTAAATCCGCAAACAAAGGAACAACAACCGACGGGAGGAACGACTCGCTTGCCGCGTATTGAAGTAACCGATGAGAAATCGAATCAACGGATATTAGGCGCGAAAGCGGCACTCGTCGCATCTACACGCCAAAATCTTATGATCGAATTTTTCGAGAATCGAGGCTCGTACTACTACAAAGGTAGCAATCGCGGTAAGTATGTCGCAGGGCAATGCTACATTACTACCAAACGGTATGGAGACGATCCATTTCCATTTATTCGTTTCAATCAGCAAACGGGACCCGAAATGCTTGCGTTCCTATTCGGTTATGAACCCGTAAAACAGATAGCCGCGAAGCAAAAACAGAAAAGAGCTGCCATGCTGAACAACAGTAAAATGGGATCACAGGTCGCGCATCGCGCTGTTGCAAAACAGACCGCCTTCTCACATGCTTCGATGGTAGGTATTACGGTGACAGAGGACACGCTCTATTTAATCCTATACGGGGATATGGAATTAACACCAATGGGATGGATGCGAACCGGTGGACTGCGGTGCACCCTTAAGCGGATCGAAGGAAAATGAGAATTTTGACATCACTCAGCATATTGATTCTGCTGTTCATAGGTTGCACCTCGACGAAATACCAGCAGATGCAGAATGAACGCGATACCCGCCGTGAGGCGTATGAAAATGCGCGGGGAAAAGAATGGATGCAAAACAGTCGAAACTTTTTATCGGACGACATGCTCGGTGAGTGGCAATTTCTTGAATGCGTTGTTGAAGAAAGGAGTGGGAGCGAAGACATCTTGAAAGCTAAAGCAGCACTCGCCGCGCGTAGGTTTCAAGGACTTACACTTCGATTCTGGAAAAGCGGCGATACCGCTTACTATTACCGCATCGAAAATCTGATTACAAAGTCTTACGGAACCTACACAATAGGGAGCCTCTATGAAGAGAATCATTTGAATAGCGGAAAGATCGTCTTCTATCCAATCTCCGGGACACGGATACCAGATCTCCTATTTAGTTTCACGAAGGGTGAGCATAGACAGGTCGTCTTAAGTACCGGTGAAGTCCACACTACAAGTATACGGACAGACGTGTTGGGGATCTCCATAAAGGATAAACGGATGGATTTAATGTTAGATCTCGGTATGATATTAAGTCCCAACGGCTGGTTATACCGTGGAAACATCCGTTGTTCGTTCGAGCAGATTCAATAGTTTTCGCAATAAGTAGTTTTGGGATTGGAGGATTAGGTGAGGCATTGGTTTTTTCCGAACATAAGATGTGCTTTTGCTGCTTTTTTATTGACAGAAATTTGCATTTTTGCTAAATTTTGGATAACAGTTTCGCCAGAAACTATCCTATTTGTAATAAAAGTCTGCCCTAAGCACGCAAAAGTGGCTTTGGTGCATACACTACTGAAGTTTTAAGCAACCAACCCGTAAAGGAGTAAGAAAATGAAAAGAACTTACCTCACGATGTTCATCGCGCTTTTTTCGGTTGTACTGATCAGCCACGCTGGCGCGCAGCTAATCTTCCATGCTGACTTTGAAGCCGGTTCTTCTGAAGTCGTTCCAGATGCCAGTGTCAACGATCCAGCGAATTGGGTGCCCGAAAATGCCGGCACTGTTTGGGTGGAATCCGCGGAATTCCCCGATGGTGGAACTGCTTTGCATCAGAGTGCTGAAGGTTGTGGTATCTCTGGGGATACACCGCTGCCCGGTATTGACAACTTCGCGGACGGTATCGTACAAGCCGTTTTCTCATGGCAAGACGATGACGGCGTTGGATTTCAACTGCGTCGTGTCGGCGACGATAGAGGTTATCTTGTTGCATTCGGTTATATCGAAACGCCTCAAATCATCATTGCAAGCCTCGCTGATGGATGTTGTCCGTCTGGACAATGTCTCGACCAGTGCTCATGTGAAAACGGCGGTAATGAGCTCGTCGGTGTTGATCACGGTTTAGGTGCAGACCTCTCCCAAGACAACAGCGTCGCCTATTTTGCGCGCGTTGAAATCAGCGGAAGCCTCATTCAAGTTTGGTACATGGAACTTGGTGATGTACCCGATATCTTTGCAAGTTCCGATGAACTCGGCGATCCTACTGCTGAATACGACGGCGCGGATGATGCCGGACCCGGCACCGTCGGTCTCTGGCACGAAAGTTGGGGCAACGGAAGAGTCGGTAGCGTCTCTGTTTGGGGACCCGGCGGCATGACGGCAGTCGACCCATACGCCAAACTTTCCACGACATGGGGCGACGTTAAAAGCAGTTATTAGTCTCCTTCCTTAATATAGACTAATACCGTAGAATCACGCGGGGTTGTGAGGTGATGTTTGTTACACCCCTCACTTCCCTCTTATTTATCTTTGTCGGGTGAGGTCGGCATGCCTCACCTAACGCCACTTTATTAGCTTTATGATGAGACATTTATGGGTGTTATAAGTAACCCCCTGAGTCTTGTTATCATATCGTTGCTTATATATAAACGGCAACACAACCCTATATAAAAACTGAGGTGATATGTTATGAAAATACGTTTGTTTCTCTTAATCCTCATTTTGAGTGTATTTGTTTCGCTGCACGCTACCGGGCAAGTTGTGTTTTTCGCCGATTTTGAGCCTGGTTCTAACGACGCAGTCCCTGATGACGGTGTCAACGATATTAAAAAATATAAAGCCGAGAACGCCGGGACTATATGGGCTGAACAAGATTTTAAAGGTGGTAAACTCGGGGGCACAAAAGCGATGGCGCAAACCGCTGAAGGCTGCGGTATCTCCGGTAATACACCACTCCCCGGCGTGACGAACTTCACAGACGGTATCGTTCAAATGGTTTTCTCGTTTGGTGATGATGATAGTGTTGGTCTTCAGTTCCGCCGGAAGGGCGACGATAAAGGCTACCTTGTCGTCTTTGGATATAACGAGACAGCCTCCGTCCTTATCATGAGTCTGGAAGACGGGTGCTGTCCCTCTGGACAATGTCTCGACCAGTGTGGGTGTGAGAATGGCGGTAAGGAATTAGATTCTGTGCCGCACGGCTTAGGGGGCGGACTCGACCAAACCAACGCTGTCCCTTATTTCGGACGTGTTGAAGTCGATGGCAAGAATGTCAAGATATGGTACATGGAACTCGCTGAGGTTGATGACCTGTTCGCGCCCTCCGAAGATCTTGGGGCTCCCATCCTGGAATCCAATGACGCTTCTAACACAAGTGCTGGCAGCGTCGGTATCTGGCATGAAAGCTGGGGGATGGGTAGAGTTGATAGTGTGCTGGTTACGAATGCCAACGGCTTTGATGTTGATGCCAAAGGTAAACTCGCTACGAGTTGGGGTGAGGTTAAATCCTCATATTAATGTCCTATAGGGCGAGGGGATGATTTCAATCAAATCCGCTCGCCTTTTTTCTTTTTATGAGCAATTTTCGAGATTCCAATGCACTGCTCCGTTTCATTGATACTTAAGGAGTCTTTCTATGAAAGTCACGAATGTTGAACGTGTGCTTGTAGATGTCCCTTTTACCCCGCGCCAACAACAGATTACCACCCAAAGCGTCTCAACCGTTTACAATTGGTCAATCCTTGAGTTGTGCAAGGTTACCACCGACACCGGTCACGTCGGTTGGGGTGAGACCGTCGTTCACTATACCTATTCCCGTGTCAGCGATGTGAGCGTCGAACGTGTGCTTGGACAAAATCCTGCTGCCCTGATGAATGACGATTCACTTGGGGCTGGTTTGCAGATGGCACTCTTTGATGTCGTCGGCAAAATTCTGGAGGTGCCGGTCTACCAACTTCTTGATAACCAGTGTCGTGAGGCGGTTCCAATTTCATGGTGGTGTATCGATGCTTCCCCTGAAAACTGGGCAGCAGAAGCCGCAGATGCCGTCAAAAACGGCTATACCAGTTTCAAGAACAAACCGCGTCCGTGGTGGGATATCGTCGCACAGGTAGAGGCGGTCGCAGCAGGCGTCCCAGCAGATTTCAAACTTGATCTCGACCCAAACAGTTCACTGCGTGATGCAGAAACGGCTATTCCGGTCTTACAAAAACTCGCCTCACATCCAAACGTCGCAATGTTTGAAACCCCGATTCCGCAGGGCGATGTTGAAGGCAACAAGCAGATCCGCCAAACTGTTGATTGTCAGATTGCGATGCACTTCGGCTCACCGCCCTATACGACCTGTATGCGTGAGGAGGTGTGCAGTGGATTTGTCATCGGTGGTGGCAGGTCACAGGTAATGCGTGAGGGACAACTCAGTGCCGGAGCGGATATGCCGTTTTGGCTTCAGATTGTCGGGAATGGATTAACAACGACCTGGGCAGGACATCTCGGCAGCGTACTCACCCACGCAACATGGCCCGCAATCACCTGTATTAATCTCTATAGCGACCATCTTCTCACACAACCGATACAGGTCTCCGAGGGTTGCCATAAGATTCCTGATGCGCCAGGATTAGGTGTTGAAGTCAACGAAGACGCAGTTGAACGTTTCCGCGTGCCTGCTGATCAATTAGATGCTGACGGTTACACAATTCACCCGGTGCCACGCATCATCAAAACCGTTGTCTATCCTGATGGCAGCTGCATCCACATAGCGGGTGATGGTCTAAGTTATTTCAATGCCGGTAACGGCGAGGCACAAGTAGAAGGCGCGCGCCTTGAATTAACCTTTGACGATGGTACCGACGAATGGACGGATCTCTTTGAGAAAGCACGAGAAACACCTGTGCATGGGCGGTGGTAAACTTTTACCGCGGCCACAATTCGCTTGTATTTCTATTGCCCATCTGCTACAATCAAGGAGACATCCTATAGATTTGACAGAGGCATATTGACTTGACTTCTCCCGCACAACAGCGTGCCTTGACATGGCGCGTCCTATGCATCTTTGCCATTAGCGCGCCCATCAACTGCTATTTCCTCATTCAGATGGAAATAGTGCGTTATACCTTTCCAACATGGGTAGTCCCGCTATCCAATGTTATCTTCATCCTCACGGCGGTGATGCTGATTAACGGTGTCATTCGTCTTTTTAACAGTGATTTTGCCCTCGGACAGGGGGAGCTCTTACTAATTTATGTGACCCTCAGTTTCGCTACTACCGTTGCTGGGTGTGATGTTTTGCAAGCGATCCTCTCTGTACTCGGACATAGTTTCTGGTTCGCAACGGAGGAGAACGAGTGGCGGACGCTATTCTGGCATCACTTGCCTGGATGGCTTACCGTTTCAGATAGAGACGCGCTTCGGGGCTACTACCTTGGTGAATCGAGTCTCTATCGTCCACACCATTTACAGGTTTGGGCACCGGTGGTGGGCGCGTGGTTGTTGCTGTTTATAGTAATAGCGTTTATCTTCTTATGCCTTAATACGATTCTCCGTCGACAGTGGGCACAGCGTGAACGTCTCACCTTTCCGATTATTCAACTTCCGCTTGCGATGACGAATCCGATGTCGGGTTTCTTCCGAAATAAGCGGATGTGGATCGGCTTCGCAATTGCTGCCGGCATCAGTCTGTTTAACGGGTTAAGCCATCTCTACCCCGTAATTCCACATATTCCTGTGACTCGTCGTTTTTTCAGGTTCCATGAGCCACCATTCAGTTTCTACGGTACCATCATCACTGCTTTCTATCCGTTTGCCATCGGGATTATGTTCCTTATGCCGTTGGATGTCCTCTTTTCGACGACGTTTTTCTATTTTCTCTATCGAAACGAGGTCGCTTTAGCACAAGCGGTTGGGTGGAATATCCCGCGGTTTCCCTATCTTAATGAGCAGACAATCGGTGCTTTTGTGGGACTCTGTTTTTTCTTCGGTTGGACGGGGAAACGGCATTTCGGAGCGGTTTTGAGAAGTGTCCTGCCATCCCGTGGTCGTGAGCCACCAGCGGAACAGCGTGATGAACCGATGCCATATCGGGTTGCTGTGTGGGGGTTGGTCTTTGGGATTTTATTATTTGCGTTTTTACTCTACAAGGCAGGTATGGTACCTTGGATGGCGTTCACTTTCGCCGTTCTATTTCTCATAACGCCGTTGGTGACGACGCGCATCCGTGCAGAATCCGGCATCTTTGTCCACGCTTATCATTGGCAAGCCCCTCGCTACATTTTAACCACGATTTTGGGAACGCATCGTCTCGGCGCGCAGAACTTAACCGCTCTCTCTGTCTGCTTTTTCAATCGAGATTACCGTCCACAACAGATGCCGCATCAACTGGAGGCGTTTAAAATCGCTGAAATCGCGAATATTAACCAACGTCGGATGCTCTTGACGATCATCATCGCTACTATCTTCGGCGTGCTTGTCGCTTTCTGGGTGCAGCTGCATCTCTATTACCAATTCGGTGCGGATTCCGGCTACTTTGGGCCCTGGGCACTCGGCTATGGTCGACAATACTTCGCACGCTTGACGAACTGGATCACGTATCCGCTTGGCACCGACTGGCTTGGCGTAATATTCATCGGCATCGGCTTTTCTGTGATGATGCTCCTGACCTATCTACGGATAAAATTCTTCTGGCTGCCGTTGCATCCACTGGGTTACGTCATGGCGAGCAATCAAGAGATGTCTGACCTCTGGATTCCCTTATTAATCGCCTTGACGCTAAAGTGGCTCATCCTCCGACACGGTGGCATCCAGAGTTATCGGCGTGTGATTCCGTTCTTTTTAGGGTTAGTTCTCGGCGATTACCTGATGGGGAGTACGTGGAGTCTTCTAAATATCCTTTTGAATACGACGATGTATCAGTTCTACCCCTAAACCGGTATATCAGAGATCAAAAATCACTTGGGCATACCAACTTCCATCGGTTTTTTGTAGAACTTCCAATTGGTGGTACGTAACGCTCTTAATTTCCGTGTAAACCTCGTGTTTATCAAAATTGACTGATTCGCCATAAACCGCTGCGGACATCTCTGTTTGGCTGCATCGATGGATTTCTGCGCGCTTAAAAAAGATCTCTTCTGTCTCATGCCGAAAGATTAACTCATCGAGCCACGCCACGAACAGTTCTTCCACGGATTCGGCAGTGAGTTGAATCTCAATTGATTCCATCTCATCAACCGTATCGACGACCGCTATTGTCTCAAAGAGTCCGCGTGCAGCATTCTGCAAGAGTTCGGATAGGTTCTTGCCTCTGACCAGTAACCCCATGTCAGCCGTGTGTTCGAGGTATTCATAAGGTTTCATGTAATACTCCATTGTTGTAATTCTTTTTTATTCTACAACATCATACCCTGAAAATTCTGTCTTGTCAATTTTCGCTAATTCTAAAATTTACCATAAATGTCTCTAACGCAAAATACAAATCCATTGACAGAACCGGATTTTTAGAGTATAATTATAATACTGAATCAAGCAGGGCGTGTAATGTCTGCCTTGATTCGGGAATGGCATCTCGCTATGTTATTTAGGTTGTGGAAAGATGGAATTATAGGAAGGCATCGCAGACAATATTTCAGAGTCGTTTTTGGCTTGTGAGATGTGCGATTTTTGAATAGCAAGTTTTGGCTTGCGAGCTCCGCCAAAAGGAGGGATGACAATGTCAGCAGCAAATTTGAAACAGCGGATACATAACGGTGAACACGTCTATGGTGCTAATGTCTCTATGTCAACAACCGCCGAAGCGCTCGTCGCCAGAGTCGAAGACGGCGGTTATGATTTTGTCGCCGTGGATAGTCAGCACTCTCCATACAGCGAGGATCGGCTCGTCGCTTTCTGTAATATGGCGAATGAACTGGGTATTTTCGTCAATTTTCGGATTAAGCATACCCGGAACACATATCTCATCGGCAACTACCTCGACTTGGGTCCCACTGGCATTGAGGTGCCACAGGTTGAGTTAGACGAAACCGTAAACGAAGCAGTCGCTGCGTTCTACTACCCGCAACAGGGAATCCGAAGTTGGGGCGGTGCTGCCCGGGTAAATTCCGGAGGCAGAGAACGCCTCGCGTACGCCGACTGGTGGAATTCCAATGGAGTTCTCTGGATGCAGATCGAATCCGTAGAAGCTGTCACACATGCGCGGCACCTCGCGAAACCTGGTGTGGATTGCCTCTCTTTCGGTCCCGCGGATCTGACTTTCAGCATCGAAAGCCATCCGAATCATGCACTCCAAACCGTAGATGCTTGTGTTGAATACGTTGCAAAAGCTTTGGAGGGAACGACGACAGCTGTCTGTTTCAGAAATGGCAGCCCCAGCACCCGTCAAAAATACGCTGATATGGGGGTTACGGTCTTTTTAGAATAGTATTGGCAATTGGAGCGTTCGTTGATGGTAATTGGATGAACGGCTTGTGGCAGATGATTTCCAATCGCTAACGACCAATTGCTAACAGCCATTTGCAATATGTTGAATTACGGATTGGTAAGCACAGCAATAGGCGAAGATCGGGAGCAACTGCTTGAAGGTATGCGGCTTCTCGCTGAGGTCGCACATAAGCACTGTGTACCGATTACATGGGCAACAGACACCAAGTCTGTTCAGTTCATTGCTAAGATGCTCAGTACGTGGCACACAGAGAATGGTGATACGTCTTTGTTGGTGCTTGATACCAAACCAATCTGGGATGCGAATTGGGAGGCAGAACAAGCGGCGAATCCGGGTAATAGTACGGAAGCTATGGCATCGCATCTCGTTACGATGCGTGAGAAACTACCAGAGTATATCACCAGAGAATGGGAGCGGTTTAAGCGCGCGATACCTTGGGCAGAACCGAGTGTTGCTGGCGCTGTCTTCAAGAACGATGTTTTCCTCCATGCGCTTGAGCAGAGCGGGTTCCGCGGACTTTGGGGGTATCATTGGAGCCAAGCGGGTGTTGATCCTACAGATACACAGGCATCCAAAGCGGTACTTGACCGTGGTGGCTTTGGGTGCTTTTATCCGTTTGAGGCTTCGACATCTATTGATACTATTGTAACGCGAGATGATGGTGCTGAAAATGATGCTGAGACATTTAAGAAAATGGTTGGCATCCCATATTATACCGTTGCCCATCTCGCGGAGGATGCTCATAATCTTCGCGCTGCGCTCTTAACCGAGACCGCGAAGAGGTATTACGATATTTATGTAGAAAGCACTGCATGGAATCAATGGCTTGGTTATGTCGATCACATTGACCCTTTTACTGTTGCCCAACTCGGACAAGATGGGCTCGGACGGTTAGATGCTTATTTCGCACACGTCGTTTCCAATCAGATCACAAAACCGGTGCTGCTTTCTGAAATTGTTGACGACTATATAAACCGTTGCAAGTGTACTGAACCGACCGCTATTATAGAAGCGGTTCCGACAACACAGAACGAGACTAATGCTTCAAAGTCTGTGTTAAGAATGTTCTATTACGATGCCGCATGCGAATTGACCTTCGTTGAAGGGGCTATGGAGCCCATTGGAATCAAAGATTATACTGGCAAATATGGGGCGCGGGCTGTCATACAAAAACCTACGCTCACGGGCTTTTCGCCGACTCGATACCGCACAAAATTACACATTGCTATCACAGTAGAATCAACAAGAGCGATGCCCTATGGGATAACTGTTTGGGGCGATCATGATGGATTACAATTAACTGAATCTAATGCCGATGATGTCAGATGGATCGGTGAACATCTACTTTTTATTCGCCTCACATTACAGCCCGGAAAAAACGAATTTAACGTTCAATTGACAATTTAGTAATCGGTGATCGGCAAGCAGCATTCGGCAGTCAAAACGTTTACAACTGTCACAGGATTCTGAATGGTAGTTAAAAGTTGACAGCCGTCCAGTCGATCGTTTTTGATAGCCAAAAGGAAAAAACAATGGAAAAAGTATTGGGCCTCAGATGCCGCGAATGTGGTAACACGTATCCGAAAGAACCGCTTCACGTTTGCGAATTCTGTTTTGGGCCACTGGAAGTAGATTACAACTATGAGGGGATACAGAAATCTGTCTCAAGGCGTTCAATAGAAAATGGACCAGAAAACTTGTGGCGTTATGCCGACCTCTTGCCGATAGACGGGGAACCGACTGATGGCAAAAATACAGGATTTACCCCACTCATCCGGGCCAAAAATCTCGGAGATGCCCTTGGGGTCAAAGAACTCTACATCAAAGACGATTCCGTCTGCCACCCGACACTCTCCTTCAAAGACCGCGTCGTAGCAATTGCCTTGAGTAAGGCGAAAGAATTCGATTTTGACACCGTTTCCTGTGCTTCTACCGGAAATCTCGCGAATGCTGTTGCTGCACACGCCGCTATCGCAAATCTGAATTGCTTCCTCTTTATTCCCGCGGACCTTGAGGTCGGCAAAGTCGTCGCTTCCCTCGTTTATGCGCCGACCGTTGTGGGCATCACCGGAACTTATGATGATGTCAACCGGTTGTGCAGTGAAATTGGAGGCGTTTATCCGTGGGCATTCGTTAATATCAATATCCGCCCCTTCTATGCTGAAGGATCGAAAACTCTTTGCTTTGAATTGATCGAACAGCTTGGATGGAAAACACCTGCGCATATTGTAGCGCCCGCCGCGGGGGGTTCTCTCATTACAAAAATTGGCAAAGCAATCAAAGAATTTCACCTTTTGGGATTAATAGACAAACCGAACACCAAAATCCACGTCGCCCAAGCGGAGGGCTGTGGTCCCATCGTCAATACATACAAAGAAAATGGCGATTTTGTAAAACCTGTAAAACCCAATACCATCGCTAAATCGCTTGCGATCGGTAATCCAGCAGACGGCATCTATGCTGTTGATACAGTTCGTAACTCTGGCGGTGTTGGTGAACACGCTACCGATCCTGAGATTGTAGAGGCGATCAAACTCCTTGCTGGAACAGAAGGTATTTTCACTGAAACCGCTGGGGGTGTTACCCTCGCCGCAACGAAAAAATTAATAGATAGCGGACACATTGGACGGGACGAATCGATAGTTATTGCTATCACGGGGAACGGACTTAAAACTATTGAAGCACTCCAAGATAAAACCGATACATCACATATCATTCCCCCGCAACTCAACGCTTTTCGGAAATTGATGGCAGAAATGGGATAGTTTATAACTGGAGATCGGCGGGGTAGAAGAGATGTCCATTCTTGTCTTTCCTGTTTAAATTCGCTTAGGCTTTAGTCCATTGGGGATTTTACTATATGGAGGGATGAAAAGCATGACCCAACGAGAAATCCACGAAGTTGAGCAAGGGATACGTCCTCCAGAAAGTATCAAAATGACGTTGGAGGAGTTTCTTGAGCATGATATAGAGGGGTATGAATACGTTAACGGAGAATTAATACCAATGGCACCCCCGTCGAGAGAGCATGGTGAAATTAGTGTCAATGTTGTTCATTATCTGTATTTACATGTTTATCAACAGAAACTGGGCCGTTTGTACACGGCAGAGACAACATTTCAGGTTGGGGAACGGACAGTAAAACCGGATGTCGCCTTTGTTTCGACTGACCGATTAACTGGGGACAAAACAAAGGGTTTTTCTATACCCCCCGATCTGGCAATTGAGGTTGTTTCTCCTTCAGATGTGCAGTCTCGTATTGCCGAAAAGGCACTCGCGTATTTGGATGCAGGGACCTGTCTCGTCTGGGTGCTTGAGCCTGTTACCAAAACGGTAACGGTCTATCGGTCTGAGACGGATATTGAAACCCTCACGCGTGAGGATACACTCACCGGTGAGGATGTCGTACCGGATTTTACCTGCTCAGTCGCACGTCTGTTTGAGTAGTTCGCTCTATTTATTGTCTTAAAAAAACTTAGCCAGAGACGGCAGCCTATAGCCGAAGGCGAAAGGCAGGTTTTTGAAAATTGCTGTCCAATGCCAATGTGTCCTGACAGCTCCCGTTAGGGCCAGCTTAAAAAAATGGAAACGCTACAGGGGATACTTGAACGTATTGTCTATGAGAACCCTGACACCGGCTACACTGTCGGGCGGCTCTCCGCGCGTGACCACGCGGAACTCATCACTGTCGTTGGTAATCTGGCATCTATCAACCCAGGCGAGAGCCTTCTTTTCCAAGGCGAGTGGGTAGACAACGCCAAATATGGCAGGCAGTTCCAAATCGAGAAGTATGAAACAATCCTACCTGCAAATGTTGTCGGTTTAAGAAAATACCTCGGTTCCGGGTTGATTAAAGGTATCGGTCCGAAAATGGCGACACGCATCGTTCAAAAGTTCGGCATGGATACCATGGATATCATTGAGCATGAACCTGAAAAGTTAGCGCGTATCCCCGGTATTGGGCGGCATCGGGTAAAGATCATCAAGGAAGCATGGGAAGCACAGCGCGAAATTAAAAACGTTATGCTGTTCCTTCAATCCCACGATGTCAGCACAACACACGCCGCAAAAATCTACAAAACCTACGAAAACGATGCAATCGCCATTGTCACGGAAAATCCCTATCGGCTTGCCGATGATATTTATGGTATTGGGTTTGTGACAGCCGATACAATCGCACAGAAGCTCGGCATAGATAAAGACGCACCCCACAGGGTCCAAGCAGGAATCAAGTACGTTCTAAGCCAAAAGGCGGACGAAGGACACGTTTTTCAACACCATAACGAACTTATCGAGGCGTGTCAAACTATGCTTGAACAGGAACCGGAAGCGATTGAGGAGGGTATCGGTACCCTCATTGAAAAAGAAGAAGTAGTGGTGCCAGACTTTACGGACCCAATGCACGTTGAAGAAGAAAATGCTGTAAGTGAGACACAGGATAGCTATGAGACCAGCGGTCAGCGGTCCGCGGTCAGCCATCAGCAAGAGACTTTTATGGCAGTAACGCAGCATGTGCATGCCACAAGCACTGCTGAAAACCGACAGCTGATAACTGACACCCACTCCGCCATTTACCTTGCCCCCTTTTACTATGCTGAACTGGGAGTCGCAAACCAGTTCTTGAGACTCCTTTCTGGCGAAGGACAAGCCCTCAATTACGGAGGCACGAAAGCGTCGTTTGTCACTGATGCGGTCCTTACCGAGTTAGAGCAAGAGATGGGGATCCGTTTCGCACCGCAGCAACGCGAGGCGATCCATACAGCAATGACCGCGCAGGCGATGATTCTCACGGGTGGACCTGGCACCGGTAAAACGACAACAACTGTTGGTATGATTCGCCTATTTGAGGCACAAGGTAGACATATCACTTTAACAGCCCCGACCGGACGCGCCGCAAAACGGCTCAGTGAGACGACTGGTGGTGAAGCCAAAACCATCCATCGGCTCCTCGAATTTTCGCCACAAATTAACGGGTTTAAACGAAATCGGCAGAACCCGTTGGACACAGATGTCGTCATTGTTGACGAAACGTCTATGGTAGACCTCGTTTTGATGAACCGTCTGATGCAAGCCATCCGCCCGACAACGATTCTTATTCTCATTGGTGATGTTGATCAGCTCCCTTCTGTCGGTGCAGGCAATGTCCTCAAGTCGCTTATTGATTCGCAGAAGATACCGGTCATCAAACTAACTGAAATATTCCGCCAAGCACAGGAGAGTATGATTGTCATGAATGCGCATCGTATTAACAAGGGTGATTTTCCAGAACTCACTGGCGATGCTGATCGGAACTTCTTCTTCATAGAAGAGGGTGACCCAGACGAAATTGTTGAATTAATATGTTCCCTCATTGCGGATCGACTCCCGCAACACTACGACTATCATCCTATAGATGACATCCAACTCCTGTGTCCAATGCGACGCGGGGTGCTCGGTACTGAAAGTCTCAATAAACGCCTTCAAGAGGTATTGAACGTTGAATATATTGCTCCAGCAGTTCACCCTTTGGTAAAAGCACGCTTTGGACCTCGGGCTCATGGGCAGCCCCCCCGTAGGGGCGAGGGGACCTCGTCCCTATCTCGCACCGCAGGCGGTTTCCGCATCGGCGATAAGGTGATGCAGGTCCGCAACAACTACGACTATGATGTGTTTAACGGCGATATTGGACGGGTTGTCGCAATTGAACATATTGACAAAAAAGTCTGCGTCCAGTTTCCCGATAAACAGGTTGCTTACGATACGGCAGACCTTGGTGAACTCGTCTTAGCGTATGCGACGACTATTCACAAAGCGCAAGGCAGCGAGTATCCCGTTGTTGTTATTCCCTTACACACACAGCACTATCTCATGTTACAACGGAATCTCCTTTATACCGGTATCACCCGTGCGAAGGAGCGTGTCGTAATCGTCGGTACGAAACAGGCACTCGGTATCTGTATTCGTAACAATCAGGTAATGGAACGCAACAGCTACCTCACCGAACGTCTGCAAGAAGGCAGAGATGGGGATTGGCGAAATTAACCATTTAAAATCTTAAGGAGCAACGATATGAAACGAATTCCCCTATCTCTTATCGGTTTCCTATTACTTTTCACACAACCCATTGTCCACGCCGAAGTTACGCTGCCGCGTGTTATCGGCAATAACATGGTACTGCAACGCGATATGGAGGTCCCGATTTGGGGGTGGGCATCCGCAAGCGAAGAAGTCACAATAACCCTCAATACCGAAGACGAAGGTACTGAATCCGTTTTCTCAACTACCGTAGTCACTGACGCGGCAGGCAACTGGCAGACCAAACTTACTGCGATGTCGGCAGGCGGTCCCTATGTACTCAGGATCAGCGGTAGTAATACTGTCGAACTTACAAACATCCTTTTCGGTGAGGTTTGGGTCTGTTCTGGGCAATCGAACATGCAGTGGTCTGTAAGTGCCTCAAAGGACAGTGAAGCAGAGATCGCCGCAGCAAACTATCCGAATATCCGACTGTTCTATGTACCGAGGGTGCCGTCAGGATTGCTTCAGAATGACGTAGAGGCAGACTGGTCTGAAACCACTCCTGAGACAATCGCGAATTTCTCCGCTGTTGCCTATTATTTCGGGCGGAAACTCTATAAGAATCTTGATGTACCCATCGGATTAATCAACACCTCGTGGGGTGGCACCCGTATTGAACCGTGGACACCGCCTGCCGGTTTCGCCAGTGTCCCGACCCTTGAATCCATATCCAAAGAGATTCAGGAGGCACACGCTAACTATCGTCAGCAGCTTCCTGAAAAAATGAAGGAGATTGAAGCGTGGATAGCCGAAACGCGAGAGGCATTAGAAACAGACGCACGCCTTACACAGATGCCTGACAACAGGCACCGGTTGAGGCATCATGCGAGACCCACGGGGCTTTACAACGGTATGGTGCATCCGCTTGTTCCCTACGCCATACGCGGCGCGCTCTGGTATCAAGGCGAGGCGAACCTCCGAGACGGTATGCTTTACCACGAAAAAATGAAGGCGCTCATCAACGGATGGCGTGAAGTCTGGGGACAAGGTGATTTTCCGTTCTATTTTGTTCAACTCGCGCCTTTCAATTACGGCGGACGTGACGTGACACCCTTCTTTCTGCCTCAGATTTGGGAGGCACAAACAGTCACGTTGTCTGTCCCAAATACCGGCATGGCTGTGACGACAGACATCGGGAACCTCAGGGACATTCATCCACGAAACAAACAGGAGGTCGGGAGACGACTTGCGTTATGGGCACTCGCAAAGACTTACGGTAGGGAAGATGTAACGAACTCCGGTCCACTCTACAAATCGATGGTGATAGAAGGGAACACGGTTCGGCTCAGTTTCGATTACGTTGGTAGCGGATTGATGGCACGAGACGAGGGACCTCTCACATGGTTTGAAGTCGCCGGTGAAGATAAGCAATTCGTTGAAGCGAAAGCAACGATTGATGGCGACACAATTGTCGTTTCCAGCGATACCGTCGCGAACCCCGTCGCAGCCCGATTCGGTTGGCATCAGAGTGCGCAGCCGAATTTCGTGAACAAAGAAGGACTCCCTGCCTCACCGTTTCGGACGCATCCGTGGTAGAACGCTAAAAAAGGTTGACTGGCTTCAGGGCTCTGAGATATACTATTTCCATGAGACAGCCTTATGACAATGTCGCTAAATTCGTAACCGCCGGGTATCCAAAACCCTTTGCAGAGCACATTCTTGAATATCCAAACCTCATTGTGCTGGAGGAATTGGCGAAAGAGCAAGTCACGCTCAAAACACACTATACCGATAGCACGCTGAAGGTCCAATTCCCGGATGAGGTTGCTATCCTCCACAACGAGGTTCAAACCTATGATAGTCGCGAACCGATGCAATTCCGTTTTGCAGGCTATAACGGTTTTCTCATCAGAGAACACCAATTGAACGTTTATTCCAGTGTCCTCTATTTGCATCCTCGTGCCGGTCTGAACGATCCGGGTTTCTATGCATATCAAAACTATGGTTGTGCGTATAAACATCAATATAGAGTGGTTCGGCTGATTGAGATAGAAGGGGAAGCAATTCTGGAGTTGCAGGAGCCGGGTTTGTTACCCCTGACCCCGTTAATGAAGCGGCCCGCAGGGCTGAGTGAGGCCGGATGGTTAGATAAGTGTCTTGATGCAACGGCTGTTTCGGGTACAAGTTCAGAGGACCAGAATCTCTTATTGGCAGCTTTGGGTATCTTTGGCGGTTTGATTTATGACAAACGACTGATAGACGAACGTTTACCGGAGGGCATTATGCAAGAATCTCCTTTTTTTCAAACGCATCTTCAAGAAGCGGAACAACGTGGACTTGAGCGTGGACTTGAGCGTGGACTTGAGCGTGGACTTGAGCGTGGACTTGAGCGTGGGCAAAGACAAGGCACCATCAACTCAATTTTGACGTTGCTGAGCGATCAGTTTCAACCCGAAGCGGTTCTGGCTTTAAAGCCGAGGCTTGAGACCATTGAGGATTTGGAACGCCTTAAGGAGTTGCTCCGCGCAGTTCCACGGGCAGAAAGCCTTGAAGCGTTCACGCAAAACCTGCAACAGCAGTCGAGGCTTTAGAAGAGCCATACGCGCTTTTCGTCCAGCATTCTGCCCTAACTGTAACGGAGGGTAAAAGACGTGAAGATTACCGCAATCAAAACCTTTATGGCGCGCTTTGGCAACCGCCCGCGTGGACTCATCAAAGTAGAAACAGACGAAGGGCTTTACGGGTGGGGTGAAGCCTACTCCACGGGTCCAGACCTCTCTGTTGAACCGATTGCTGATTATATCTTTGAGATGATTCAGGGCGAAGATCCGAGACGGATTGAGTATATCATGATGAAACTGCACCAGCAGTTCCGTTTCCCGCCGGGCGGTACCGGACTTGCTGTTATCTCGGCTGTTGATCATGCCCTCTGGGACATCAGTGGAAAAGCTGCAGGCTTGCCGGTCTATATGCTGCTTGGGGGGCATGCCCGGGAGCGCATCCGTGTCTACCGAGGTATCGGTGGCAGAGACGGTATTGAAGCAGCCGATCAGGCGCACAAACTCCATGAGGCGTGGGGGTTCACTGCATTCAAGACCAGCCCTTATCAGTTGGATCCGGACGCGAATCGGTGGGGACGCGTCTGTGATGCTGCTGCGACCTATTTTGAGCAGATCCGGGAGAATACACCCACGGAGTGGGAGTTCGCCTTTGATCCACACGCCAAGATCTTTGAACCGATTCGGGCACTCCAACTTGCCAATGCCCTCGCTCCCTACGATCCATATTTCTACGAGGAACCGCTCCGACCTGAACATATTCCCGCATGGTCAGGCCTCCGTGCCCAGATGCAGGTCCCCCTTGCCA
The DNA here is from genome assembly GCA_963662915.2 of Candidatus Poribacteria bacterium. Classification (GTDB taxonomy): domain Bacteria; phylum Poribacteria; class WGA-4E; order WGA-4E; family WGA-3G; genus WGA-3G. Next base: position 24,518 of record CAXXEU010000002.1, read on the forward strand.
CAGGAGAATCTCTCTATACACGTTTTGAGTTTTTGGATCTCATGGCAGGACAGGGTGCCGACATCATTCAACCAGACATCTGCGTCTGTGGTGGGTTGTTGGAGATGCGCAAAATCGCCGCGATCGCCGAGGCACACTATGTGAGCATTGCCCCTCACAATCCGATGGGACCGCTGGCAACTGCTGTCAATGTGCATTTCGCCGCGGCAACCCCGAACTTCAAAATTTTAGAATATCTCCTACCTACCGAAACGGAATGGAATGACTGGGTCGATGAACCGTATCTGCCAAAAGACGGCTATTTGGCGTTACGAGACCGTCCCGGTTTGGGGGTAGAGGTGAACGAAGCAGCAATCGCTGACAACGAATACATCCATTGGCAACGTACCTGTCCAATCCGTCCAGATGGCTCAACAGGTTATATTTAATCGGTTGTCAGCAGTCAGTAAATACGTATGGCGGTTGCTTAATCTATTATCGCCACAGGTTGCTCTTTGCTGATGACTGAGAGTGTAGCGTAGCGGAACGCCCTGACTGCTGATGGCTAATGGCTATTTGCTATGTACGCTTGTAGGTGTTTCAGTGCCGTTCCGTCATCTATCACAGACTGTGCACGCGCAAGTGCTTTTTCCGGTTCTGGGCAGATTCCCAACAGATAATCAACCATTGCTGTGTTCAAAAGGATCCTATCGTAGATGTGTCCTTTTTCACCCGATAGCGCTGCCACACCCGCTTCCGCGAACGCCTGCGCGTTGACAACCTCTGGACGCGGACTCCGATCATAGTTAAATCCGTAAGTCTTCGGATCTATGTCCATAGCGAAGTTTTCACGAGTACCGTTCACGCGGTGGAAACCTTGCGAATAGTTGATTGCCATTCTGTCGTGTGTAGATGGCTTTCCGAGGCGTAGTGCGTAATGGCTTGTCCCTTCTTCGCCCTTCACAGCAACAGCCGCGTCAAACCCGCGTTCCCACGCCAATTGAAGGAGCGGTTTCTCGTAACCGATATGGTAGTAGCCAAGCACCATGTAGTTTGCGTCCTGTGCTGAGAAGAATTGTTGTGCCTTCTCGGTTGCTGCCCAAGGTGGACGTTTCATGATATGCACCCGTAATTCGCGCAAGTCATAAGCATCAGGGCAATACTCACGCTGGCTGACATATCCGAACCTTACCAACTCGTCTGTAATCAGTGAGGCTGTCTGTGCGAGCGAGAGGCGAGTGTTTGCACCGAGTGCCTTCAAAATCGCCTCCTCTGTTACACCATTCTTCGGTGGCATCGCATCCACGCTGTGGAGAAGTGAGGCTTCACCGAGTGCTGCGCGCACCGCTGCTACAAAAAGGGTTGGACGAAAATAGCGTGTTGCGCCATCATAAGGCTGCCCGAAATGCGTGAGCGATGGAACATCAATGGGTTGGACCGCTTCCGGTCCGAAAAACGCATCAAGATAACCGCGGACCTCCTGATATGTTTCGCGGTTCATCCGTTGTCCTATAAGCGCAGCACCTTTAAGTGCTGGATTTACTTCGTCGCTGAGGATGGCTTCGCACATTTCACGGGTTTCAATGTAGCTTAGATGTTTTGCGCGTAAGATCTTTTCCAACGCGTTCACGACGACCGCCTCTGTTGGGTTGCGTGGCGCATAGCCATCATTAGGATTCATCAGGTATTGGATTTCTGGTGGTAGTTGATTTATGAGTGCCGAATGGTATTTACGAAACGCTGCTCTCTCTGTCGGACTCCACTGTGTCGATTTTGGAAAATAGGCGCGGAGCGTCATCGCTGCGAAAAACGCACCTATCTGTGCTGCTGAGGCGGTCTCTGTTTCCGGCAGTCCACCGGATATGGATTTCAGAATTGCCTCGAGAATCGGCTCTGGTTGCGGTGAATCCGAGGGATTTATACCTAACGGACGTGTCTGGTGCGGTCCCGTGCAAACTCGCGCTTGTGCCTCCAGTAGGGCTGTGTTGGGTCCTGGATATACCGGCGTATATGTATGAGGCGCAAAATCTTTCATTATTACAAGGTCCTCCGATTTTTTAAATTATTGAATATGAGCTGCTGCGTCCGTTGTCCTTGCAGATTTTGAACCTTTAGGGAACCTGCAGTAGATTTTTACCAAGGAAACGCCGACCAAACAGAATCGTTAAAAATCATATTTTTAGAGATAACTCTATTATACTGCATGGCAGCGTTTAAAACAAATTTTGACGCTTCCATTCTTCTAGGGCTGTTTGGTTTTAAGGTTTTTTATCCAATGTGTCCAAAGCGTCGGGATTTGGAAATCCCGCCTACAAGGGATCTGCGCGCATCGCACATCTAAAATTTCGGAAAACTGAATGGCCCCGCCATTCTTCCAAGACATTTGAATTAAATTCTTGCTTATGCTATCATGCTGCAAACTCTGAACGGAGCGAAAGATGAAAATAAAAGACATACAAACAGTCCGCATCAATGTGCCGCCGCGCGAAGGCGAACGCACACAACCGCGTCGCGATGCGTGGAACGCCCATGCTGAAGTTGCGAATCCAATGTCGCGTTATCCGCAATACAAACGTCACCGTTCCAGTTGGATGCCAAAGTGGGATACCGTCTACGTTAAGGTCACTGCCGAAGACGGTACTTGGGGCATCGGTGAAACCTCCTTTGGAACGCCTGTTGCAGCGATTATTGATGAACACTTCGCACCGATGTTGATTGGTGAAAATTGTTTTGCCGTTGAAAAGATTTGGGATATGATGTTTCGTATGTCGAAACCTTACGGTTCGCAAGGCTTGACGAGTTGTGCAATCAGCGGTATTGACATCGCCTTGTGGGACCTAAACGGCAAGATTAAGAACCAACCCGTCTATGAACTCCTCGGTGGTCCTGTGCGTGAGAAACTTTTCGCCTACGCTACGGGCAACGATACCGATTGGCAGTTGGAGTTGGGGTTCAAGGCTGTGAAGTTAGCGTGTCCTTACGGCCCCGTGGATGGTGAATGGGGTTTGAAAGAAAACGAAAAACTGGTTGCGAAAACCAGAGAAACAGTTGGCGACGCTGTTGAAATTATGCTGGATTGCTACATGGCTTTTGATGTTGATTATACGATCCGCTTGGCACAACGTCTCCGTCCGTATCGCCTCAAGTGGATTGAAGAGTTTCTCATTCCCGAAGACATTGATGGTTTGGTGAAAGTTAGGGAGGCTGTTGATTGGGTGAGTTTGGCGAGTGGCGAGCATCACTACACTCGTTTTCCATTTCAACAGATTATTGAAAGGCGGTGCTTGGATATCTTACAGCCGGACACCTTCTGGGTGGGCGGTATAACCGAATGTGTTAAGATCTGTCATCTCGCCGATGCTGCCGGTCTAACTGTTATTTTTCACGGTGGAGGACTCCGACAATCTGGGCTCCATCTTTCTGCTGCTATGCCCAATACACCTTGGGTAGAATACTATCTTGGTGTCCCACCAGGGGTGCCTTTGGAGGAGACAAAGCGCTTTGAAGGCGAATCTCTCCCAACGAAAAGTTATATCTCCCCTAATGACGGTCCTGGACTCGGTTTGCACATTGAAGAGGCGTGGCTAATGCCGAGGAATCCGCGCTAATATGGTACGTTTGGTCGTCTTTTTGCTTTTGCTCTGTATAACTAGCACCACAGGCGCACAGACTTTGATTGACACTATCATCGCAGTTGTTAGTGGGGAGGCTGTTACACGCAGCGAACTCGAAAGCGAATTGGGTATCGTTGCTATCATGAATACCTCCCTTGACAAGGTCACGACTGCTATCGACAGACGTACTCTGCTTGGTGCTATCATCAACCGCAAATTTGTCTTACAGGAATCCAAGAGACTTGGTATCGTCCTTACCGAACGCGAAGTGCGGGTCGCGGAAAAGCTCTCTGAAATTCGGAGAAAATATAATTCGGATGCAGCGTTCCAAACTGCTTTGCAGCGGCATGGGCTGGAAGAAACAGCACTTAAAGCGTGGGTTTATGAGCAGCTGGTTTACGATGAATTTTTCCGTCGTATATTTTTCAATGCTCTTAATAGCGCGGAACTTGCAACGTTAGCTAAGTCGTACTATGATGCGAACAGTGCCGAACTTGTTGTGCCGCCTACAGTTACCTTTAATGCATTGTCGATCCTTATACCCAAGGATGCTTCAGAGGCAGCGGCGCAGAAAGCAAAACATTTGGTACAACAACTCTATGTCCGTTTGCAGCGCGGGGAAACATTTGAAACGATACGTGAGGTTTATGAAACACAATTAACTATTGAACTTGAGGCGTTGACACTTGCTGTAGACACACCGTTGGGGAGTATTGCGTCTGAATTGCCAGATGCTGAGCGAAGTCCTCTCCTCTCTATTTCAAATGGGTATCAGATTGTTGAACGTATCCAGAACAATCCGGCGCGCCAAAGGACTTATGAGGAGGTTAGCGAGGAGATTATTGACCGAATTCAGCAGGAGAAAGCGGAGGCAGCGTTCACGGCTTGGTTAGTCGATCAGAGACAAGAAGTAAGTTGGCACATTTTGGATGACGTACTGGAGCCGGAAAACGGGGTGAAATGAGCAGATGTGGAATTATTATAACCTACCTTGCACGGAAAATAGAGAAATGGCGCGGAACGTTCTGACGGAGAAGTGGCGATTATTTTTTATTGGAACCTTCCTCTTTCTGTTTGCTCCGGTGACGTTTGGAGACCTCTTATCCGACGCTATAACGGATTATCCGAAGAAATTCCAGAAGCGGTTGGAAGACGCGCAGCGTGCCTTCCAAGCAGAGGAATGGCGTGAGGCACTCCAATTATATCAACGTCTCACCGAGGAAGCCCCCGAATTTCCAATTGTCCACATCGGAGTGGGGGATGCCGCTGCCAAACTGAAGGATTATCCTATGGCGATTGCTGCTTTTCGACGTGCTTTGCAACACCTCTCAATCGAATCACAGGGGGATATTGCGAAGTCCCGCCTACAGGTCTTAGTGCAAGCCAAACTCGCTACTGCATATCACCGCGACAAGCAGCTTGACGAAGCTGATGCTTGGTTTCAAAAAGCTGTCAAAGGTGCTGGTGAAGATGCCCCCGCGGCGTGGTATGTTGCTTTAGGACAGATTGAGACTGAACGTGGAAATTTAGAGCAGGCACGCAGATACTATATTGTTGCTGTCCAGTTGCATCCGGACACGACCGCTGCCTATAACAATCTCGGGCATGTACTTCTCAAACTTAACAGGATTGACGAAGCCGATGCTGTTTTTAGAGAGGCACTCGCGCAAGATGAAGCACTTGCCAGTGCAGCGTTCGGACGTGGTGAAGTGAGTGCCAGGCGTGGGCAGCTCACTGTTGCCAAAGGTTTTTATGAGCATGCTGTTCACTATGCCCCGCTCGAACCGATATTTCACAAATCACTCGCGGATGTTCTTCGCGATATGGGCAATGCCAAGGAAGCTGAAGTTGCTGAGACGCGCTATCGCCGAACGCTTGCTGAACGCTATCTCCGTCAGGCACATTGGTTTATTCAAGAAAAGCAGCTACGGCATGCCTTAACGCCCCTACAGAAGGCAATTGATACGGATGACACGTTTACGCCTGCCTTGAAAGATTATGCCTATGTTCAGATGCAGCTCGGCGAATTGACAACCGCTAAGCAGATCTACCAACGTGTACTCACGATAGAATCTGCTTCACGTCAGGCACTTTTTCATCTCGGTATGATAGAAGGGAAACTCGGTGATCAAGCGGCAGCTGCGTCCCACTATCTCGCGCTCATCCAACATGAACCGAATTTTATGGACACCTATGTGCAACTTGCAAATATGCATGAGAGTTCAGGAGACTTGAAAGCTGCCGAGCAGGCACTGACAATGGGAATACAACACGAACCTACGTGGGCCCCCGGATATTTGTGGCGCGGCAAGATTTATCAGAAACAGGGAGCGTCCGATATGGCAGAGACCGATTTCCGTCAAGCGATCCAACTTGCACCGGGTGTGCCATTTCCAAAAGAGGCGTTGGCATCCTTGTTGGCATCGGAAAATAGGGCGCTTGATGAAGCAGTCGCCCTGGCCGAAGCCGCTGTTAAAAGTGACCGGCGACCGACACACCGCGCGACACTTGCACTCGTTTATTACTATCTTCATCGAGTACCTGACGCACGGCGTGAAATTAAAACCGCCTTTACCGAGGCACCGACGCATCCCTATATCCTAAAAGTTCGCTCGGAAATTCTAAAAACCGACCCTTAAAGGTAATCTATGAGTCCCAGCATTTTTACATTTTTTGTTGGAAATTAAAGTGTGGTATTGTATAATCTACCCGAGCGACTAATATTTTTATTGCAAATTAAAGTGTAATATTGTACAATTTACCTAATTGTATGGTATATGAATTTGGAGAGGCACGCTCTGACGTAATAGGCTTTATTGCTTTAAAGCCTCGGCAGGAGACTTGTCCCTCTTTCTTAACTTCTTACTTTGAATATAGAATAAGGAGCATTAACAATGTTAAAATTTCAGATGCTTTTAATTGCTGTTTTGGTCAGTTGTCTCGCCTTTGTATCTTGTGAAAGAGCACAGCAGGTCATGACACCGGTTACCGATGAAATGATGCAAGATGGTAGTCCGTCAGATGACATGATGGACGACGGCATGATGGCTGATGACGGCATGATGGACGACGGCATGATGGACGACGGCATGATGGACGATCATGACATGATGGACGACGGCATGATGGCTGATGACGGCATGATGGACGACGGCATGATGGACGATCATGACATGATGGACGACGGCATGATGGCTGATGACGGCATGATGGACGACGGCATGATGGACGACGGCATGATGGACGATCATGACATGATGGACGACGGCATGATGGCTGATGACGGCATGATGGACGACGACATGATGGACGACGACATGATGGACGACGCGGATATGGATGACGAAGATATGAATTAGTTCTTCCATTTCACAACGTCTCTAAAAAGGGATCGGTACTTGCATTCTGTGGTTACTGATCCTTTTTTATTAATCAGTTTTGAAGAGCGACACAATGCAGTGGATGGACTTTGTCGTTTTGAGGTCCGCAGCTCTTCTGGTACTTTCACTTTATGAATAAAAACTAAAGAATAAGGATCGTTTTAGTGATGCTAAAATTTCAGATTGCTTTAATGGCGATTTTAATCGCCTGTGTTGCTTTCATATCCTGCGACAGAGCACAAAAAGTCTTGGCCCCCGCTGCTGATAACATGATGGCTGCCGAAGATATGATGGCTGGTGATGACATGCCAATGGACATGATGATGGATATGATGAAAATGTTGGATTCGACAATGTATATGTCGTGGTCACATGTTATGCTTCCGGCACCAGGCCCACAAGAGGCAGCTACGACCGTCGCTGAGACAGGGGCAGCCCACAATCCACCCCCGATAGACGGTGGTGCTCTTACCGCACGCACTGTCTATATCAACGATATCGGTGCTATGGCGAATAAGGCGGGAGCAGCAGAATATCCGGCTGGTACCATAATCGTCAAGGAAATTATGGATAAGACCGAAACGTTTGTCGATAAAGTCGCTGTGATGATGAAAAGCGACGATATGATGTATGCTGGTCACAATGGGTGGGTCTACGAAAAATATCTTCGTCCCAGTGCAGATGCTGCATATATGCAGATCAGAGGATCCAACCTTGAAGATGCAGGAAACGGTTGCCACGGTTGTCACATTGGTGCTACGAACGACAGTGTCTTCGTCTCGCTCCCCATGGAAGATGACATGATGGCTGACGACGGCATGGACGCTGATATGGATACCGACATGGACGCTGATATGGGTGATGCTAACGCTGATGCTGATGCTGATGCCCAATAGTTTTATCTTATAACACCTATAAGAAAGGGGAACGGTAACTGCTTTTTGTAGCTGCTGATCCCCTTTTTGTTTTCCCCTTCTCAAGCGATAAACGCACCACTTTGTGCTGGAAGCGAAACACTTATAGAATCCCCTGATACTGTCACCCGATTTTCATTGAGAAGATCTCTTGCAGAAGTTTGAAAGGACAAAATCGGAACATTGATCGTTTGAGGGTGTCTGCTTGTGTTCAGGGCAATCAGGACAGTTTGAGTTTCTGAAGTCCGAGTATAAGCGTAAGTGCCGTTTTGAACATTCAGGTGAGCAGCCTCTCGCTTCCCCGAAGTGATTACCGGAAACTGCTTCCGTAATTCTCCCAAACGTTGAAAATAAGCGAGTAGATTTCTGTCTGCTTCATCCCCCCATAACATTGGTAACCGTGTCTCCTCAAAGCGTCCAAGCGGATTGCGTTGTGAAACCGCTACCTCTGTACCGTTATAGATGATAGGCGGCTCAGAAAGTGTAAATAGCACCAATGCCGCCAATCGGACCTTTGCTTTATCTTCCTTTGCCAAGTAAAGGATACGCGTCATGTCATGATTGTCCAGAAAAGTAGGCAGAGAAAATTCGTGTGGGAAGTAAGTTTCGTGTGCCGCTAAAAAAGCCTCGAATTCCAATAGCGTTGAAGTCTCAAGAACGAAAGTCCGCCGGAGTGCATCTGCGAGCAGAAAATCGAGACATCCATCAAAATGTGGAACGTAAGATGCTATGACTTCTGAATAACTAACCACCTCTCCAAACAGAAAAGCATCAGGATTCACCGCTTTACACGCCTTACGAAAATCTGCCCAGAATGTATGTGGCGGACCTGGCGCATAATCCAGCCGATAGCCATCAATACCTTTATGTAGCCAATACTGCGCGCATTGCAAAAGATAATCACTTGTCGGTTTGTGCTTTAGGTTGAGTTGGGGCATTCCCTTCACACCGAAGAAACTTGTGTATTCGTCGGGCCATCGTTGCCATGTATACCATGACCGATACTCACTATTTGGGTCCCGTTGTGCTGCCTGAAATGTTGGATGATGGTTCGACCAATGATTCGCAACGAAGTCGAGGATGACGCGTATCCCGCGTTGATGTGCTTTTTCAATAAGTTCTGTGAGGTCCGCGTTTGTGCCGAACCGAGGTTCGACAGTGTAGTAATCTGTGGCATCATAACCGTGATGGGTTGGACTTTCAAAAAGTGGCGAAAGCCAGACGACATCGCAGCCAAGTGATTGGATGTAGTCAAGTTTCTGAATTGCACCGCGTAACGTACCACCGAAAAAACCAGAGAGGTTTGTCGGCTTTTTCCACGGGACCTCGTCTCCTGGGTAAAATCGATCCAGAAAGATATGATAGATAACAGCGTCCTGGACCCATGTGGGCACATCATAGTCGTCCATCGAGATAGCGAATTCTGTTGCTTCCGATAACATTCTTGCTTGGTTATCCGCGAAGATCCAGTTATTTGAACCCAAGACGCTTCCACCAATCTTATAGTGCACCGTTGCTCCGTTTGGTTGCGGTGGAATCTCTCCGCGCCAGTGACGGACATATCGCCATTCAAGTGTGCTCCATACTGAGTGCCTTGGGGCGAGTTCAAATGTTGTTTCTTCACCATTCGCCTTCATCCAACAACGCACTGAGTCGTAAGCGATGCCACCGGATGTTGTCACATGGAGCGTAATCGGTTGGTTAGGCTTCGGTCGCATTGGTGATAAGCGATACAAGTGTTTGATACCTACCAAACTGCTTTGATATTCGGCAATACGGTTTTTAAAGTCTCTTTGTGTGCCAAACATAGTCGCCTCTGCTGGTTTGTAGTATTCAGAAAATAAAAAAGCCGTGTAGCGGGTACACGGCTTTTTGACCTCGTTCAGGGTTGCTTACTGATCGCCCCAAGCGCGTCCACGTGGAATAATTAGCAGTTGTCCTGCACGGAGTTTTGTCCGATCAAAGATGTAGGCATCTTGGTTGGCGACAACTAACCGTTCCCACATCTCAGCGTTATCAAAAATCTCAGGGCGTGCGGCGATACGCTTCAGAGCGGCTTCACCATTCTCTTCCTGAATATCTTCTTCCCGGACCTGATATTTGTAAAGGGCTTCAGGACTGGTTATGCTGAAACTAAAACTGTGTGAGTTTTCGAGGACATTGCCAGCCATGTCAGCAGCACCAGAGACGGTAACGGTATACATACGTCCGGCGCGCATCGGCATATCGGATGTAAAGGTCAGAGAATCACCGCTTCCGGTAACCGTACCTGACAGTGTACCATCCATCGGTTCGCTCATTGAATTTTCGGTTTTTGTAACGGCTACATCCACAGTGACACTGTTACTGTCAATCGGTTCGCTAAACGATACTGATACACTGTTCATTACATTCAGCGAATCTTCGTATTCAGAAAAGACTGTGCCGTCTGTCGGTTCATTCATTGTGACGGTTGGTGGAGTCGCGTCGGTATAGGTAAATTGCTGTGAAAGCGTGGCGGGTACTTCAGGTTTCCCATTGTTAGTAACGACAACGGGCACAGATTGACCAGCAGTGCCGCCGGGGGCGACTGCTGTAATTTGTGTTTCACTGGGGACCGTCACACTTTGGGCGTTTTTACCACCGAACGTTACAGTTACACCGTTTTTCATATCAAATTTTTCGCCGGTAATCTGGACAGTTGTCCCACCAGTTTCGGGTCCCTGTGTCGGGTTCATTCCCATTGGTACCGGTTCTGGATTACAGCCAGCACAGCCTGCCATCCACGCGCAGACAATCGTGAGGACAGCCAGGACAGCTATGTTTCTGGGTTTTGTATTCATTGCTTCTCCTTTTACTTCGGGCAAGTACTGGAGCATTGTCCGGATCGTTTTGACTGAAATAATTCCTTGCCACCTGATGCTTTGTTTATCTGGAAATTAGTATATCTCTTCGTCGTTGTCAGTTTGTAATCGCATGATTCATTGTAAATCCACACGCACAATAAACTGAACGACTTTGAAATTGAAAATTGGATTTCAGAATTCCAAAAAGAATCCCGCAATATGTTGAGTTTTGTTCATGTGCAAATTCAGGAATTGATATGGGTCAATTCCCCCTTCAGGCATTTCGATAATGGTAATCCCGGGCGGGATTATTCCCTCATGCAAATCAGGGGCATATTGTGCTACGTCCGGGCCTCCTAGCACATTTGTAGCAATTCGGTCCACAGTACCATCTTCGAGTACCTCGTCTGCCCATCTAACGTAAGCGGTGTTGGGATAAATTGGGTAAACTAATCCACTTGTGGGTGAAAGTTGAACACCAAGTGTCCGTGAACCTTCGTCCCAGAGTTTGATGCGAACCCGAGTCAGTAGTTCTGTGTTTTTGGCCCACTCTGGGTCATCAACATATAGGTCTTCAACATGATCCCAAATGTTTGGAAGAGGAAAGTCTAACGGCACCTCCGGGTATGGACCAAATCCAAATCGAGAGACGCGTTCCGTAAGTATCTTATTTTCTATTGTTAGAGAATCTTCTTCTCCCAATAGAGATAGCACTTCAACATCATTCACTTGCTTAGCTGAAGGCTCAAGTGAATCTTCTGTACTGTCGCCGTTGACCTTCTTAAGACGCACTACTTCTGTTTCTTCAGACTGACGGAGCTCTTCTTTGCTGTGCGGTGTGTTCACAGAACCTGCTTTCGCTTTCTCCAATTGCTGGAGAACCTGCTGAGTTGCCTCTTCGCTTTCTTGAGCTTCGCGTTGGATACGTTGCCTCCAAATATAGCTCCCGACAGCAAAGATAAATACGCAAACTACAAGTGTCCCGAGGAAGAAGCGGTTTGAAAATAGGGAATTTAACATATCAGTTACCTCTTTTGCGATCAAGTTAACTTTAGGCGACTTCACTGTTCGCAAGACGACAAGAGTGTATAGATAATACGGAATCTACTGTAATACAATTTAAAAGGTATATGGGTAATTCGGGGTTCTAAACCCATATTTTTTCGCAAAGGTATTGATATAATTTAACGCAATAAGCCGTTTCGGACTAACAAGATCGCGAGTTGTTGTCCTTTCCATATTGTAAAAGCGCACGGTCCAGGGTGCGCATGCAAACTTCGTATTTGTCTGCTGTAGACCTACAAAATTCCACGTAGGCGTGCCAACGCTCATAATCGTTTTTATATTGATGTTGACATTCGTTAAGCCGGACAGACCATCTCGCGTGCTTATCCCAAATAGGATAGCGGCCTTCATGAAACCAATGTAAGATTGCTGAACCGACTGGTATACCAACACCGTGCAGACCCATATTACGCTGAGGCTGATTCCATAAGTAGTAGCTGCTATTACCTACAGTTTCCCTAAAAGCAGAGAGTGTCATTTCTTTAACTTTATCAGGATGGTTTTTTATCACATGGCAGTGAGTATTTCGTTTTTTTGGCACTTTCCACTTTGCAACTTCTATCAATTCAAGTTTTGTTAGATACCCTCTTTCTCTGATCCCAGGAACAAGCTTTTTCATAGGTGTATCGTCAACATCACATTGACTCCAAGCCCAATCATGGATTTTTGATCTATCCTTTAATTCTTGACGTAATTCCATTGATTTGACCTCCAACGATTTCAAACATTTCCCAAGTCCAAAACAACTTATTCCGTAATTTAAAACAATTATAACAGATAGAATGTTTTTTGTCAAATGAAAAAAGGAAAAAGGATGATCAGTTTTTCCCGCGTTGGGTGTGGTGAATATTTTGGTAGCAGGTCGTCAGAATCAGAATCTTTCAGGATTATGGATCTACGGGACAGCCCAACGGAACCTTGCCCCTACGTTATGCTCATTTCGGTGTTTCCGAGGGTTTAGTGTCAGGAGTTTTACCCACCCTTCCGCATTTTTTAAGCAACATTTGCTGTACCAGGACTTATGCAAAGTTGAAAGAGGTCTACGTTCCAGACAATAGGTGACTTACCACTACGGCGGTGCGGTTAAGAAACCGCACCGACTAAGGGAGGCATAACTCCTATGTCCGAATATCTTAACCCCGCCAAGTTGTCCGTTTTAACGGATCGTGTACGGCAACTGCCAGTTCTGGACCGAAACCTTCTACGGACAATCGGACTGTGTCTCCATCGCCGATTGCGGTAAGTGCTTCGTGATGTGTTCCTGTAGAGACAACATCACCCGGTTCCAGCGTTAGCACATTGGTTACCTCTGCGAGCAATTCTGGGATGAAGCGTGCCATCGAATTTGTTGAGAAATCGTGTTGCAAACCGTCGTTGATCCAGAGTTGCACGCCGAGTGCGTTGGCATCGTCCACTTCGTCAGCAGTGACGAGAGCCGGTCCCATCGGCGCAAACGTGTGCCAACTTTTCCCTAAAAAGAAACCACCAGGCAGACCTCGTGCGGAGACATCAATGAACTGTGTGTAACCGAATACGCAGTCTAACGCATTCTCTTCGGTGAGGTGTTTTGCTGTTTTACCGATAACAATTGCTAATTCGGGTTCAAAGTGGAAGACGGTTACGTCTGCTTCCGGGAGTTCGACGGTATCCTTTGTGTTAATGATGCCGGTTGGTGATTTCAAGAAAGCGTTGAACTCACCCCGGGAAGGACTATCCGGTTCGATGTAGTTTCCTGCGAGACAGACGAGTTGACCTGGACGCGGTACCGGTGCTTTGAAGCTAACACTGTCCAAAGCAATAGCAGTGCCGTTTTCAACGGTATCTTCTATTTTCGGACGTAGATTATCAAAATCCTCAATCACCATACGTATCAGTTCTTGCGGTGTATGATAAGAGATACCGCTGAGGGCATCGTTGATGTCAACAATCCCGCCTTCTGTTATTACACCGAGTTGGTAATCGTTAAAGAATGTAAGTTTCATTTAATTTTTTGCTCCTGTGTTAAGACTTTTGGCGTAGCTTGCAAGCCAAAAATGACTATGAAAGGGCAAGCGGGTGACTCCGCTCTTTTAATGGCAGTTGCACCTTCGTTCCACTGAAATGGGAAACGTAGGTTGCACTCACACACTCAAGCGACGTAAGGGCGTTACGTCCCCCGAGTTCTGGTTGATTTTCGTTAAGAATTGCGTCTCGTATATTTTTCGCGCTCCAGATAGTGTGTCGAGATTGCCACGCTTTTCCAGAGATTAGGAACGTTGATGCGTCAAGTTCTATCTGCGCCCATGTGGGTGTATGTGCGGCAAAGGAGACATCAAATGGACAGTACCACATTTCATCTATCCCCGTTTCTGGGTTCGGTTTAATCATCAATTGACCTTCCGAACCGAGCAGGTGCGGTCCCATCATCCAACCGTGGCGAGGTTCGCGGCAGTAGAGTTCTATAATGCCGTAAGCCCCATTCCCTCCACCGATGTGCACGAGCATGGTATCTCCTGCGACAATGCCGTTATCGCGCCGATCAGTTTGACACAACTCACTGCTATGCATAATGTCTGCTTCTGTTACATCGTGTCCGTGATATGTGATATGGGCTTGGATCCAAGAGATACCGTTGAGAAAGAAATCCATCTCGTCAAAATAGTGGACCCCCATCTCCATTAACTCGAATCCTGCCTCACGTCCTTTGCCGACTTCACGTATTGAACGGAGTTCACCGATTTTGCCCGCGTCAATCAAGGATTTCGCGTGCCGAAAGAGGGGTGTGAATCGGAACTGATGACTGACTGCCAGATGTACCCCCGCCTCACGGCATGCATCAAACATCTTGTCTGCTGTTTCTAAATCGACAGACAACGGTTTTTCACATAAGACGTGGGTGCCTGCCTGTGCGGCGGCAATCGCGATTGGTGCGTGTAGCGGCGCGTGCGTGCATACACTCACAATATCGAGTGCTTCGCGTGCGAACATCTCCTCATAGTCGGTATATCGATTTGAGACATTGTATTCATCGGCGCGGTTGTTAAGTGCATCGCGGTTTATGTCACACATCGCGACGAGATCAATTTCATCTAAGTTGGCGTGTGCTGCCGCGTGGCTTCGGCTAATCCCACCGCAGCCGACAATCCCTACCCGTAAAGTCATGAGTTGTCTCCTAAATTCAATTTGTACTGACGTAGGGCATAACTTGTCAGGTCTGTATCATGATGTATTATACGCCGATACAAAAAGAGTGCAAGCCAAAATTTTGAAACTCATCCAGTTTTGTCTTTGTTCATCTGCAGCAATTCTTGCCACTGTACCTCATCTACGAGGACCCCTTTTTCAAGACTTTCCTGTCGTGTTCGTAACATGCCTTCCCCTGGATACCTCACATTCTCGTTTTTGTCTAACGGTGTGGATGTGTGGAAATCATCAATAATGGCTGTTACTTTCTCGTGCAGAGCTGCTTGTCCCATCATACCTGTGGCGTTCATCGCAATGTACACCTGAGAAACTGCATATTCGGATCCCTGTTTTCCGATTTCGTGTGTGGCTTGTCCACCAGATATGAGAGATGCCATTGTGTCGAGTACCAGAGCCAACCCAGATCCTTTCCAGTAACCGATGGGAAGTGCTCTTGAGGAATCAAGAATTTCACCTGGATCAACAGTTAGTTCTCCATGAGTGTCGTATCCGCCGGGTAGCGGTAATTTTTTGCCTTGCAGCTGTAGCACTTCTAATTTCCCGTTCGAGTACTGGCTCATCGCTATATCAAGCAGAATATGTCCACCTTCTCTCGGAATACCAATTGCCATGGGATTGTTCCCAATCTTTTTTTCTCCAGAACCCCAGGGCGGCATGAGTCGAGTTGTATTTGTCCAGCATATTCCGATGTATCCGGCTTCCGCTGCCTGTAATGCATAAGCACCGCCGCGCATCCAGTGATTTGTGTTTGAAAGTCCGATACACCCGATACCGTGGATGTCTGCAAGTTCTGTTGCCCGTTGCATACAGAAATGCGCGTTGACGAGTCCGACCCCCATCTTGCCGTCCCAGCGTTCTAATGCTCCGAAACTCTCTGTTTTCTCTGGTTTTGCTCGAAAATTAATTTGCTTGCTCTCCAGTCCAGCGACGAATCCGGGGAAGCGATTGAGTCCGTGTGAATATACACCGTCGCGTTGGTTTTCAGCAAAGAGTTTTGCACATAACATTGCTCGCTCGTCGGTAAACCCGACACCCGTGAGCACACGATAAAGTTCATCTCGTAAAGTTTGGAAAGGCACGCGTTTCATACAGTCTTTTGTCCTTAGGCAGCCTTGAATGGTGGTGAGATTGAGGTCAAGTTTGCGTCTTACCACATTTCCAGCCACTGTTTTAGAGGTGTCACCGGTTGCGTTTCGCTGCGAATGACCCATTTGAAATCAGGGTCTTTCCAATAAATTGTGCCGGGGTGGTCACCGTCCCGGAGATAGCGGATGTCAATTGCCCAACGGATCATCTCGCTTGTGGTGTGTGGTAGGGATCGGTGGAGCGTCAGGTTGTGAAACACTAAAGCATCGCCTAATTCCATCTGACACGTGACAATACGAGAATCCTCGATAAGTTCATCCATTACCTCAAGAAAATTCCCTTCCCGTTTTTCTGTGTGATGATTAACCACACCCAACCGATGTGAGCCTGCAACTACTTGTAGGCAGCCGTTAGTCTCATCGACCGGTACCAGTGGTATCCATGCCGTCGGGATGAGTGAAGTTTCACTTACTGTGCCGAAGTAGCCACTGTCTTGGTGCCACGGGACAACTGTCAATTGTTGACCGGGGAGTTTAGGACGCGCATTGAAAACGGGGTGTCCAATGACATCTGTGCCTGTGAGTTGACCGATTGCGTCCACGAGTGGCGTGGCGTGGTGCAACTCGAAAATTTCGGAGGTTGCGACTTGATTGCGCCAAGAACGACCGAAGCGGTTGGCGTGTTCACCTGCGATTTGCACAAACCGCGTTTCAAAAGGGAGTTCTGTCCCATCATCTTCGATGATTCCGTCTTCTTTCAACTCGCGAATTATGCCGTCTACGACGCGCGCAAAACTGGCCCGCACACCGTTGATAGTGGAGATTGGAACAACGTTTTTCAGTAGCAAATATCCGTCATTTTCCCACTGATCCGTCTGTTCAGACGATAGCTGGAATGTCTGTTTATGATTGGTGTCCATTTATTTTTTCGATTCCAAAGTATAGGCGGTTTTGAGAATTAAGATGACAAAAAGGGAAAAAGTTGTAAAAATAATAGCATACTTAACAAAAAGAGTCAAAAGAATAGCGTTGATATTCATCCAGTACCGTGATATCTGATACATCAAAGGAGCAAACATAATGGCGACTTTAACGCAGACCGAGAACCAGATTAGACCGCTCTATATTGACGGATACACCCATCAACTCAGTTATGCACCCGGTGACGAGATTGCGTTTCATATCTCAACGAGTGCGGAAAACTATTCACTTGAGATTGCTCGTATCGGTGCGACGCGCGAGGTTGTCTGGAGTCAAGCGGAACTTCCTGGTGAAGCACAACCGATTCCGGAAGATGTGTCATCGCAAGGGTGTGGATGGTCCCCTGTCTTTACGCTCGAAATGCCTGAGACGTGGCAGAGCGGTTATTATGAAGGCATACTCCGTGCAACCGATGGCGGTGGTGAACACGTCTATAGAAACCGTCGCACGGCTGAAAGCACACTCTTTTTTATTGTGCGTCCTGCCAAACCGGGAGCGAACACATCTATTCTCCTTCAACTCTCTACTAACACCTATAACGCTTACAACAACTGGGGAGGTTTCAGTCTTTACGGGTATCACGGGAAGAGCAAGATACAAGGCAACCGCGTCTCGTTTGACCGACCGACTCGCGGTATCTTCAGGAATTGGGAATTGCCATTTATTGTCTGGGCAGAGCAGAACGGATGGAGGCTTGATTACGCCGCAAATAGCGATCTGGAGTTCCGTCCTGAGATGTTGGAACATTACAGACTCGTGTTGAGCGTCGGGCATGATGAATACTGGTCTGCTCCGATGCGCGATCATCTTGAGGCGTTTATTGCGAATGGCGGGAACGCTGCCTTCTTCAGCGGGAATTCCGTCTGTTGGCAGGTACGTTCTGAAGACGATGGCAGAGCCTTGGTCTGTTGGAAGCAGACTTACAATCAGGATCCGGTTTATAAGACCGATGATTACAGTACCCTCAGTACGCTATGGAGCCATTATCTGGTAGGTCGTCCTGAAAATGAGTTGACGGGTGTCGGTTTCCTTCAAGGCGGTTATCACTTGAGCCACGGACAGTTTATGGACGGTCCAGGAGAATATACCGTCCATCGTCCAGAGCATTGGGTGTTTGAGGGGACAGACCTCGCGAGGGATGACACCTTCGGCGGCGCGGATACCATTGTCGGCTACGAGTGTGATGGGTGTGAGTGGACGCTTGAAGATGGGCTGCCTGTTCCGACCTATCGCGACGGCGCGCCTGAAAGTTTCACTATTCTCGCTACTGCTCCTGTCCGTTGGCATCCCGATGATTGTGAGTGGTATGAACGCTGGGAGAGAGGGAGAACGGGTGCTGCAACGATGGGTATCTATACAAAAGGCGGGACGGTCTTTACGGCTGCTACAACCGATTGGTCGCACGGATTGGCGGGTGGGGACGCGGTCGTTGAACGGATTACGCATAACGTTCTACGACGATTGGCGAAGTAGATAGACAAGATGCGTTGTTAGAAGGTTTATCCAGTCTATACCGATTATTCTGTTGCCAATTCTCCGATGGCGTGTTATTCTATTTAACATGAAAATGGAAACGCGTACCTTCCCAAAGATGCACGCCCCCGGTGCAGTCCTCTTAATCTCCTGCTACGAACTCGGACACCGACCCATCGGGCTTACCCGTCCCCTCCGCGCCCTTGAGGAATCGGGATTCGCGCCTGATGTCATTGATATTGCTGTTGAACCGTTGGACCTTGGAAAGGTGGCGCGGGCACGTTTCGTTGGGATCTCTGTGCCGATGCATACGGCACTGCGACTCGGCGTTCATCTTTTACAGCACATCCGAGAAATCAATCCGGATGTTTCTATCTGCATGTACGGACTTTACGCCAAGCTCAATACCGAGTACTTGCTTTCGCACGGCGTTGATTTTTGTATCGGTGGTGAAGCGTCAACACAACTCATTGCGTTGGTACAATCTCTTGTCGATGAGGAAGGGACTGAGGCACAGGAATCCGGTTTCCCAGTTGCGGAACTACCATCATTGGAGATGTACGCGCAATTTGAAGACAAAGGTGAGCTCCGAACTGTCGGGTATGCAGAAACGACTCACGGATGCAAGCATCTCTGCACGCATTGCCCGATACCGCCGGTTTATGAGGGTAGGTTTTTCGCTATGCAACGCGACACCGTACTCACCGAGGTACACGAGCAGGTGGTGGAGGGTGCTACGCATATTACCTTCGGCGACCCAGATTTTCTCAACGGTCCGACGCACGGACTCCGCATCCTCCAGGCAATGCACGAGGCTTTTCCGAGTCTCACGTTTGATTTTACAGCCAAGATTGAACACATTCTGAAGAATAGAGAACACTTTCAGGAATTCGCGCAGCTCGGATGCCGGTTCGTTATTTCTGCTGTCGAAGCACTGAACGAACAGGTGCTGACGATTTTGGAGAAGCAGCATACACGCGCCGATGTGGAGGCAGCGATTGACATTGTTCACGGAGCAGGGATCGCACTGCGTCCGACTTGGGTGCCGTTCACGCCGTGGACTACCTTAGACGACTATCTTGAAATCCTCCAGTTTGTTGATACATATCGCCTTGTTTATCACGTGGATCCGGTGCAGTATGCCGTTCGGTTGCTAATCCCACCCGGTTCATACTTACTCAACCGCCCCGAAACACAAAAACTTTCACTCACACTTGATGAAGCCTCTTTCAGTTACACGTGGGTGCACCCGGATCCACGAATGGATGAACTGCATAAAACGGTCAATGTTCTTGTTGAGACCGACGCGCGCGCCGGTATGGATGCTCTGGAAACCTTTTATCGGATATGGGCACTCGCTGCCGATATGCATGGTAGTCGGGACGTTCCGCTGTGCCGTAATCAGCATCAACCCGCACCTCGGCTCACTGAAGCGTGGTTCTGCTGAGCGGAACCCACCGAGGGGCAGTTTGCCCCGATACATGTTTAGACATGGATGTCACAGTTGTTATGTTAGTTAAAGTGCGTAAGTCTAATCAACGAGCGGACTGGCTATACGGAAATGGGCATTCATACCAAACGCCATCTAATCGAACCACAAGGAAAGTAAAAAAAAATGTCAGAACATATTCAGCAGCTCCTCAATTTGGAAACTGCTCCTGTTGCAATAACATTTCATGACGTACCCCCCACTAACATTCCCCAAACCGAGAAAGTTGAAGCCTCGGGCTGCACCTATTGGCGACGCGCAGCAGAGGGCAAAACTTTCTATACCGAAGCATCTGACCACTACAACTGCCCGATAGGATGTTATACCCACAACGTTGAACTCCCACCGACACAAGCCGAGGAACTTCAAAATACACTCGGACTGATGGGTGAACTCGGCTATATTTCCATGGAGGAGGTCCCGGGTATTCCGCGACGCGAAATTCCTTTCCAGTATGCTGTCTATTCCCCGTTAGCAGATGCATCTGATACGCTGGATGTCGTTATTATCTCTGGTCCGCCGAGACAGATGATGCTCTTAGCGGAAGCCGCGACTGCTGCGCGTATCAGCACTGAAAACGGGGTCATGGGCAGACCGACGTGTGCGGTTATTCCGGCTGTCATCCAAGGCGGGCGGAGTGTGAGTAGTGTGGGATGTATCGGTAACCGCGTCTATACGGCACTTTCCGACGATGATTTCTACTTCGCTTTTCCGGGCAAACACATTGATGCCCTCGTTGAGAAGTTGGAGACAATTGTGAATGCGAATCAGGCGTTAGCGGAATATCATCAACAACGCCAAGCGGAGATTTGAAGGTCATGCAGAATGTTGCTGTTATCACTGGTGCAGCAAGCGGCATCGGCAGCGGATTGGCGGAACGGTTTGCCGCGGAAGGGATGAAAGTCGTTCTCGCCGATGTGGAAGAGGAACTGTTGGCTAAACTTGCGGCGGACTTAAAAGCAAAAGGTGCAACGGTTCTTGCTGTCAAAACGGATGTCTCGAATCCCGAAATGGTCGAAAACCTTGCGGTGCAGACGCTGGACACTTTCGGTGCAGTGCATATCCTTTGTAACAATGCTGGTGTTGTTTGTAGCCGTCCTATCTGGGAACATACCCTCGCCGATTGGGAGTGGGTGTTAGGTGTTAATCTATGGGGCGTGATTCACGGTATCCGTGCGTTTGTGCCGCGCATGCTCGAACAAGGGGATAGGTGTCACATTGTGAATACTGCTTCCATTTTGGGTTTGGTCGGAGGCGGTGGTGAAGGTATTTATAAGGTGAGCAAACACGGTGTCGTCGTGCTTTCGGAGACCCTCGCTGATGAATTGGCACAGAAGGAGGCGAACATTCAGGTGCACGTGCTTTGTCCTGGATGGGTGCGCACGGGGATTCTGGAGTCTGCCCGGAACCGTCCGGACACATTGCAGAATCCAGCGGAGCAGACGCGTCCGCATGCGCCGATTATCGGTGGCTCACGGAATACCCGTACTGAGATGGAGGCTGGACTGTCACCGGCAGAGGTGGCGGAGCATGTCTATAATGCCATACAGGACGGCACCTTCTACATTCACACGCATCCTGAACACAAAGCGTGGATTCGTGAGCGGATGGCGCGTATTCTTGGATAACCTTGAGAACACCCGAATCGAACATAATGTAAGGACGAAGTCACCTCGTCTGCTTTATAGTTCCGCAATCCTGATTCTGACAGACACCCCGAATCGCTATTTGCTAACCGCTACCTGCTCTTCACACACCCCTTAGACAGGGCTATTTCGTTTTAAGGTTTTTATCCAATGTGTCCAAAGCGTCGGGATTTGGGAATCCCGCCTACAAGGGATCTGCGCGCATCGCACATCTAAAATTTCGGAAAACTGAATGGCCCTACCCCTTAAATTATGTTGTTGCCTTAACCTATGAATTTATGCTAATATACTCTCGTGAACTTAAAATCTATTTTTACACAACTTCAAGACAAACGGGTGATGGTTATCGGTGATATCATCGTGGATGAGTATATCTGGGGCGATGTCAGCCGGATTTCGCCTGAGGCTCCTGTGCCGGTGTTTGAAACGTCCACCGAGACAATCGGTTGTGGTGGCGCGGCGAACGTTGCTCAGAACGTTGTAAGTCTTGGTGCGGACGCGAACCTCGTCGGTGTGATTGGAGCAGACAGAACCGGTGAAAAGCTAATCCAGATGGCTACCGAGAAAGGACTCGGTATTGCTGGAATTTGTGTTGATTCTGAACGACCGACAAGCACGAAGACCCGTGTAATTGCCCGCGCTGCTGCCTCAACTTTCGCTGAAGGGACGCGGGAACCCGGGCAGCATCTGCTTCGCATCGACAGAGAGTCTAAACAAAAAATTCCTGATCGATTGTCGGAGCATCTGTTAACTGAAGTCGTTTCTCAATTGCCAGCAAGTGATGCTGTTGTTTTTGCTGACTACGATAAGGGTGTTGTGAATGCTCAGCTTATCAAGGAAGTGGTAAAACAGGCACAATTTTACAATGTTCCGGTCGTCGTTGATCCGAAGTGTGATAATTTCTGGTATTATGAGGGTGTCACCGTTCTAACACCGAATCATAAGGAAGCCAAGGTCGCTGTCCATGGAGAAATTACCGAAGTTGCAGACCTTATTGCTGCCGGAGAGAAAATATTGGATCGGTTAGCCCTTGAGGCATTGTTAATTACGCGCGATGCCGACGGAATGTCCCTGTTTCAGAGAGGAACCGACGGGAGCCTGCAAGTGAAGCACCTACTCCCTTATTCCAGCGTTGTAACGGATGTGACGGGCGCGGGGGACACAGTTGTTGCGGTTTTCACGCTTGCCCTTGCCGCAGGAGCCGAATTTTATAGTGCTGCAGTATTGTCCAGTCTCGCGGGTGGGATTGTTGTCGGAAAACTGGGATGTGCGACCGTCACATCAGAGGAACTCCATCGGGCAATTAAAACACGACAAACTGCCCCTGCATGTTAGCGAAAAATATTGTAATGAAAACCATTTTTCTTGATCGAGATGGCGTTATCAATCGGAACCCTCCAAATATGGGGTACGTCCAGAAGTGGATAGACTTCTCCTTTATTCCAGGTGCCCGTAGCGCAATTCAACAACTGACACAAAGTGGGTACCGCATTTTTGTGATAACCAATCAATCCGGGATTGGGAGAGGACTTTATTCGGAGGAAGACCTGAAAGATATTCATTCTCGGATGGTTACTGGGATCGCGGAAGCGGGCGGAACAATTGATGCTGTTTATTACTGTCCACATCATCCTAATGCGGGTTGCGAATGCCGAAAACCGAAACCGGGTATGCTAAAACGCGCTGCACAAGAACATAAGATTGACCTCTCAAGTGCATACTTCGTTGGTGATGTGATTACAGATATTCAGGCGGGGAAGCGCGCAGGAACCGCAACATGCCTCGTCTTAACCGGTCTTGGGCGAGAAAGTTACCATGATTACATTAATGCTAAGTATGATCAGCATCGGAATAAAGCGGAGTACCTCCCTGATAAGATATTTACAAATCTTTATGCAGCAACACGCTGGTTATTAAAAAATGATTCTTAAAAAAATAGGAAACCGGACTGCTCATGTTGGTGTTATCGGGCTCGGTTATGTCGGATTGCCGCTTATGGTTGCTATCGCGAGTGCCGGGTTCCGGGTCACAGGTATTGATATTTGTCCACATAAAATAGCACAGTTGAAACGGGGCATCTCTCATGTGCCAGATGTTACCAATGCTGCGCTGGGACCGCTTATTGCGTCTGGACAGATACAAGTCACGACTGACTACGCCGTGCTTCGTGAATTGGATACCGTCAATATCTGCGTACCAACGCCTTTGCGGGAGAACCGAACGCCTGATATGCAGTTCATCACCGCCGCAGTCGAGCAAGTTGCACAACACCTGCACGCCGAGCAGCTCATTGTGCTCGAAAGTACCACCTACCCCGGTGCAACTGAAGAAATCGTCCTTCCGACCCTCAAAGCACATTTTAGAAGAGCCGCAGATTCCCAACCTGCACAGGTAGGACGCGATTTCTACCTCGCTTTTTCACCTGAACGCATTGAACCCGGAAATAGTACCTACTTTCTGGCGAATACACCCAAAATTATCGGGGGTGTTACCCCGCAATGCACCCACGTTGCCAAAACGTTCTACGAACAGTTTATCAACAAGACGCATACCGTTTCTTCCCCCCGAACAGCTGAGATGGTCAAGTTGCTGGAGAATACGTTTAGAAGCGTCAATATCGGTCTTATCAATGAAATTGCGCTTATCTGTGACCGGATGGATTTAGATGTATGGGAAGTCATTGATGCCGCTGCAACAAAACCTTTCGGGTTCATGCCGTTCTATCCGGGTCCCGGACTGGGTGGTCACTGTATCCCTATTGATCCGCATTATCTCTCTTGGAAAGCGCGGATGTATGAGTACCACGCACGTTTTATTGAGCTTGCCAGCGAAATTAACAACGAGATGCCCAAGTATGTAGTGGATAAAATTGTTCACGCGCTGAATCTTCAGCAGAAATCCATTGAGGATGCGCAATTATTAATCCTCGGTGTCGCGTATAAAAAAGATGTCGGTGACACTCGCGAATCGCCAGCATTCGAAGTAATTCGTTTAATTCTTGACAAAAAAGTAAAATTTCTGTATCATGACCCGTATGTGGAGACCTTGTCTCTTGATAAACAAAAAACCTATTGTTCAGAACCGTTGACAGCGGCTTTGATCGAAAATGCAGATTGTGTCGTCATTCTGACGGATCATAGTGTCATAGACTATAGGTGGCTTGTCGAGCGTGCCCAATTGGTTGTTGACACGCGCAACGCTACACACACTGTACAACACGGACGAGAAAAAATTGTCAGAATTTAATTTCCTACATCCTTTGGAGCCCAAATACCTATGCCAAACCCAGATCTAAAATTGAAAATACGGCGAAATCAGCTCACGTGGTTCCTGGATCTACTCTTAGATGAAAGAGAGGTCTTCCAACTGAGTGCTTCTGCCAGTATTGTGCCGGATTTTGACCGGTTATACGCGCTGTCGAAGCGGGAGTTATTGGCAAGTCTGACGGACGCATTTTTGGGCGTAACTGGCGACCCCAAGATTGCGATTGAGAGTGATGGGACATATCTACCAACATCTCCTGCAAGAAATAGTGGGGCTTCAGTGGAGGAACTCGCGAGCCAGTTCTTTACCGAAAAGTCACAAGAAGCGATCTCCCGAGTCGGTTACATGGAAGTCTCCGAGATCGAAACTTTTTTTAAAACATCTGAAGTGCTCATTGAAGCCGGTGATTTTGCCGAGATTGTCTGGGCTCTCTTAACGGACAATCGTCGAGAAGTTGTTGAACACGGTTATAAACTGCTTAACAAAACTTATGAATCATTAGAAGAACCACACGTAAACGGACAGGCAACCTTACCAAACACGGAACAGTTAGAAGGAATTCACCCACAGTATGCCTACAATTCAGAAGATGTCCGGCAACGATCGGATGCCCCCGTTCCCGAAATTGAACAACTTGAACAACAATTGGCGAATTCCGAGGCGAATTATATCTCGCTTGAGCAGCTCCATAACCAGCTGGATCAACAGCACACTTTTTTATTACAAGAAAATAAGGGGTTGAAAAGCGAGGCAGATACCTATCACGAAAACAGCAAGCGTTTGAAAACACTTGAAAAAGAGAATCGCATCCTCCGTGAGCAAATCGCACACTATGTTGAAGAAACATCGGAACTTCAACAACTCGCTGAAGAGCGTGAACTCCTCATCGTTGAAAAGGATCAATTAGCGGAAAAACTCAAAGAATATGATCAAGTTAAGGCAGTGAAAGAGACGTTTACTGCCGACCTCAAATTGGTCGAAGAGGCGATCTACAAAGAGCATCAAGGGCTTGAAGATTTTCAAAGAAGTTTGGATAACCATTTCGATGCATTGGATAATTACCATCAAGCGGCGCGAGGCGCACTGAACCAAATTCGTCAGACGCTTGCTGATTTGGATACACAGCAGCTGAACGAGAATCAGAGGCCTTACGGCATGACATCAGAACAGCCGCGCGTCGGCGTTTTCGTTGATGTACAGAATATGTTTTATGCCGCTAAAGACCGGTTCGGACGTAGAGTCGATTATATCAAACTGCTTGATCTGATCGTCGGACCCCGATACCTCATGGTCGCCTATGCTTATGTCGTTCAAATACCCGAAATCAATCAATCCAGTTTTCTTTCGCTCCTTGAGCACAACGGATATACGATTAAGAGCAAAGATTTACGGTTACGTGGTGACGGTTCAGCAAAAGGCGATTGGGATGTTGGGATTGCTGTGGATGTTGTTTCAATGCTCGGTTCATTGGATGTCGTCATCTTAGCGAGTGGTGATGGCGACTTTTGTCCGCTTGCTGAACTCATCAAGCAACAGGATAAACGGGTAGAGGTCGTCGCTTTTGAACACAATACCTCCATGGACCTACAACAAATCGCAGACCAATTCTTTCCAATCGGAGATGAATTGCTGATATAGACGCAAACACGCGTTTTAATCACACAACTCGTCCTTTCTAAAATGTATTATTTTCTTTCTGCTCTATGTAAGGCGATCCGTACGCCTTCAAACCCCAGTTCTTTTCTACAATCCCGAGTCCAACATCTCGTTTTCACTCTCCTCTCCGTGTGTATGCTAATAGATGTGGTGAGCGCGGAGTGGACATCTTCACCAACACAAAACTTACCCTTATGCACGGCGCAGAATGAACAGCATTTTCCTGTCCTTGTTGCCGATGGCAAAGATGGTGCTATCGTAGCGTGGAGCGATGCGCGTAACGCGAATCGTGACATTTACGCCCAGCGCGTCAGTGCTACAGGCGATGTGCTCTGGAAAGCCGACGGTATTCCAATCTGTGATCTACCCTCATCGCAGAGTTGGCCACTGATTGTTGACGATACACAGGGGGGCGCTATTCTCGTTTGGGGTGATACTCGACACGGAAATCAGGATAGTTACGCCCAGCGCATTGATGCCAACGGCAATAAACTTTGGGGTGCTGAAGGTATTCCTGTCTGTACACATCCAACGCTGCAAGATGATCTCAATGCTATCGCAGATGGGAAAGGCGGTGTAATTGTTGTATGGGAGGATTGGCGAAATGAGAATCAAGATATTTATGCACAGAGAATTGATAGCACTGGGAAACCCTTATGGGAGGCGAACGGTGTTCCAGTCTATAGTGGTGAAGGGGATCAATACGATCCGGTTCTCATCGCTGATGGGGAAGGCGGTGCTATTTTTGCATGGTGGGATATTAGCACTCCAGATTGGAACATTTTTGCACAGCGACTCTCAGCAGACGGAACGCCGCTGTGGAATTCTGGCACTGATTCGGAAAATGGACCTATTCCCCTTTGCACGGCAGTCGGCAACCAAGGGGCACCTATTGCTGCCAATGATGGAAATGGTGGTGTTTTCTTCGTCTGGTCGGATTACCGCAATGACCCGCAGTTTTACACAAGAGCGCAATTATACGCACAACATATAACGGCGCAAGGAGAGGCATTGTGGGAGAAAGATGGGATTCCTGTCTGTGAACTACAGGTCAATCAACAACAGCCGCATTGCATTCCCGATGGAACTGGCGGTTTTATTGTTACGTGGTGGGATGAACGAAATATTTTTGCTGACCTCTACGCACAACGGATTGATGCAAACGGTCAAGTACTCTGGGGTGGTGAGGATGTTGACTTACAAAACGGCATTCCTATATGCACTGAGGCGGGTGTCCAGCGGCTCCCGCGACTTGTGCCTACTGATAATGCTGGAGTCATCGTCTATTGGCTTGACTATCGAGAGGATTTCGGAGATTCAACTGAGGATGCGATCTATGCACAAAGACTTGATGCTGAGGGCACCCCACTTTGGGAAATTGATGGTATCCCCGTCTGCAGTGCCCCGAAAGAGCAAATTAGTCCCCAAGCCGTAGCTACCGGTCTTGATGCAGCAATTGTCGTCTGGAGCGATGCGCGCGGTCCAGATTATGATATATATATCCAACGCGTTCCATAGCGAATAAGGAGAAATTTTTATGGCAAAACGCACACAACGTGCTCCGGCGAAACGGGCAATTATTGTTGGGATGGATGGGGCGAGTATGGAACTGGTGAAAAATATGAT
The DNA here is from genome assembly GCA_963662915.2 of Candidatus Poribacteria bacterium. Lineage (GTDB taxonomy): Bacteria > Poribacteria > WGA-4E > WGA-4E > WGA-3G > WGA-3G. The sequence continues at coordinate 52,698 of CAXXEU010000002.1, forward strand.
TGACTGGGGACATACTCCGAATATGGCGAGGCTCCTCCAGAACGGGGTCTACCGACCGATGATGGGTGTATTTCCGACCTTGACGCCTCCTGGATGGACTGCGCTTTCTACGGGTTCATGGCCCGGTACACATGGTGTGATGGATTTTAACATTCGTGCCCTCGGCGAACGTCTTGATAAAACAACATGGGGTATTAACACCGGCTTGTGCCAATCCGAATATCTATGGAACCTTGTAGAGCGGGCAGGTGGGAAACCGATTTTGGTGAAGTGGGAAATGTCTTGGCCCCCGACTGTGAAAACAGGGATTCAGGTTGAGGGAACAGGACCTGGTGTCTCAAATCACCATCAGATTGCCGGTTATCACCTCTTTGTTGCAGGCAAATGGGCAGCCCGTCCGATCGGTGGACAGCGCGACCCGGAAACGCTCGACCCAAGCGCACTGCAAACGGTGCGACACGTTGATCCTGTGAGCCTTACGCCTATTGAAGAAAGTGATTGGGATGCGTTGCCGGATTCTACAGAGCCAGTGCAAGCCGTAGAACTCACTATCCGACCTTTGGCGCGTGGCAGAGAAGATGTGATGCCTTCAGTCCATTCCGAAGGTGATACCTCCGATGCAGCGCGGGTCCCAAAACAATTTTATGGTTTAATTTATGCCTCTCAAGATAACGGCTACGATCGCGTACGGATTTGCAAAAGCCGCTCTGGTGCCGATTCCGTCGCAGATCTCGGTGTCGGTGAATGGAGTGAATGGTGGTTGGATGCCTTTGAGATTGACGGTAAAGATGTAGAAGGTTACGTGCGAATGAAGCTTGTTACTCTCACTGCTACAGCCGATGCCTTTGAACTTTTTGTGCCACAGATTTGGCCCCGAACAGGCTACACGGTCCCGGAGACTGTCGCCACTACAATTGACACGGAAATCGGTTCGTTTCTTCAAAACCCTGCACGCGATGCACTTGGACAGATGGACGATGACACCTATTTTGAGGTATTAGACTATCACCATCAACGCCTCGCCGATGTCGCAACACATCTCGCAAAAAACAACGATTGGGATGTGCTGATGGTAGAAAGCCACGCTCCCGACTACGCCAGTCATTTCTTTCTCAGCCAAGCAGATGAAATTAGCGGCGCAGTACCGGAGACAATCCATCGATGTCGTGAGGGGTTGCGACGCACGTATGAATCCGTGGATCGAATGATTGGACAAGTCGTAGAATGTGCTGATGACGATACGGTCGTCCTAATCTGTGCCGATCACGGTGGAACCCCGAACCAATTTCGTGCGGTGGATATCGAAAAGGTACTTGAAGAGACTGGGTTTATCGTTAGAGATGCCAATCGTGCAATCGACTGGACAAAAACACGGGCAGTCAATGTCGGTTTGGTGCATATCTTTATTAACTTAGCCGGACGTGAACCCGATGGGATCGTTGCCCCTGAGGATTATGAAGCAACCCAACGCGAGATTATTGCTGCACTGCATACTTATAAAGATGCAGAAACAGGACGACATCCATTTACGTTAGCGGTCACCCGCGCAGATGCCGAGATGTTCAACCTACATGGGGATTTAGTCGGCGATGTTGTTTACGCACTCCGACCCGAATTCGATGGCGCGCACGGTAAGCAGCTTCCCTCTGTAAGTTTCGGCATCGGTGGACAACACTCTACGTTTATTTTATCGGGGGCTGGTGTCCGGCAGGGGATCGCTTTACAAAGACAGGTTCGTGTTGTTGATGTTGCACCAACGCTCTGCTATCTGTTAGGACTTCCGATGCCTGAGAAGGTAGAAGGCGGGGTCGTTTACGAGGCGTTAGAGGACCCAAATTGGCATTTGACCCAACTCGCAGCTTTAGAGTAAGCGTATAGTAGGTGCGTGTTCTACGAGCATGCACCTATCCCACACGCCTCGCGCAATGTTTCTAAGGTATATGTATTAATAACTTCGGCTTTTGTCAACCACCCGCGACGCGCAACGTTCAGTCCGAATCTACGACGCGGAAGTTGTCCGATGCCGTGAGCATCCGTGTTGACGGCTAATAACACCCCCGCGCTTTTCGCCATCCTTACAAATCGAGAGTCCAAGTCTAATCGACTCAGGGATGCGTTAATTTCCAATACCGTGTTATTTTCTGCCGCGGCTTCGATTACCTCTTCAATGTTCAGCGCATACATAGGTCTATATCCGAGCATCCTACCGGTCGGGTGACCGATGATGTGAACGAACGGATTCTCAATCGCCCGAATGATTCGCTTTGTCATTTCCGCTTCAGTTAGCGTGAAAAGGCTATGAACACTTGCAACAACAATGTCAAGTTGGGCTAAGATCTCATCAGGAAAATCCAGCTCACCGTGTCGCCGGATATCTACCTCAGAGCCAGCAAGGACTGTGATCCCCTCGGTTTTGGTATCTAATTCACGGACTTGTCCCACCTGTGCGAGAAGTCGCTTCTGATCTAACCCGTTCGCGACGGTAGACGAGACAGAGTGATCAGTGATAGCAAAGTATTCCAACCCTTCTGCCTTTGCGGCGGCTACCATATCCTGAAGGGTATGTCGTCCGTCGCTCCAGTCGGTGTGTGCGTGCAAATCACCACGCAAGTCCGTAAATTCGACCAAATTCGGCAACGCCCTATTTTTCGCTGCTGCAACTGATGTTCCGTCTTGTCGGAGTTCTGGCGGAATATAAGGGATACCGAATCTGTTGTAAATTTCTGTTTCCGTTAGATTGCGCGTTGCGTTGAAGTCAGTTTCTGAACCTGATGGCTTTGCTTCAGTAAGTGCCGTAAGGTGTTCGCCTGTCGCTGTTGTTAAAAACAGAGTTGATTCGTAGGTGGCGACATTGGATAAGTAGATAGACACTGGGAAATCTTCGTCTATACAGAATTGGATAGCAGGGAGTGTATCGCTTCCATGACCAGTCAATTCTTTTCGACTGTCTTCGATAAGAGTCGTAGTCTCTGCATCATATACGTACTGAATTGAATTTCCTGTTTTAAAAACTATCGGCGAACCTTGATTTTCTAATGTTTGGGGTGAATTTGTTGTCAGATAGGGTGGCCCAAATTGAGTGTGTGCGAACACTTCAAGGAGCGATTGGAGTGGAGGCGTAAGCGTCCCATTTTCAGACTGGAATATGCTCTCATCTTCGCATTCAATGATGAGTTCTATGCTGCGACACGCCTCTTCATGCCTACGCAAATCTCCTGTGAATTCGGGTTCCCGCGTTATCCATCCTTCCGCTACGAATTGGGCTAAACTCTCGACAATCTGCTGAACGATGGGTAAAACACTCCAGAGCGGACGTTGTTTTTTTTCTTCTATGTAAAACGCCAAACTCTCGGTTATCATTCGGAGCGTTTTGCGTCCGATCCCTTTCATACCGCGCATCTTTCCACTCTCCAATAGTTCCTGAAAGTCTTGGAGATTCCTGACCCCAAATTCATGGTAAAACCTACTGGCTGTTTTGATACCGATACCTCGGAGTTTTAGGAGCTCAAGGATACCGGTTCCCATTTCGCCTACCAGTTCATCATAGAATTTGCAGCTTCCGGTTTCGAGTATTTCAACGGTTTTATCCTGAATAGCTTTCCCGATACCAGGTGTCGCGCGAAGCTGTTCTAATGCTTTTGGGTTGTATTTGGGTGTATCTGGTTGAATGGAATCAGAGGCGAGTTCGTATGGAAAATCCTCGATTATATCGGCGGCTCGTTCGTAAATACGTGTGCGGAAAGCATCATCACCGCGGATTTGTAACAGAGATCCGATAGCACTGAATACATTGCTAATGTCACGATTTGTCAATTTTTGAAGTCTCCCCTAAACGCAGGTTGTGCTATGTGTATTTCCATTGTGCAATCAGACCTGCAAAGGATCCGACGATCATACTACCTATAATGACCGAGGTGAGTTGATAAATATTGAGGAAATCGATTACTCCTAATTCGGATCTGAATATATAAAACATTCCATAGAAGCAACCAAGTCCACACGCTGCGCCGAATCCGCCGAGGGAAATCCCGTGCCAGACAAAGGGAGCGAGGAGGTAGCGGCGTGGCATACCGAGTAACTTCATGAGTGCAATCTCTTCAGTTCGGACAGCCGCTGTTTTGTTTAGAAGAGAACCGATAATGAACCAGACAAGAACAACTGCCACGCCGATACCAATCAAAACCGTTCGCTCTGAACTCCGTAACCTATCATTCAGTTGTCCCTTTCCAGTTAAGGTTACATCTTCGATGCCATTGTATCCTTTCATTTCTAAAGCGATCTGCTCTAATACGCGGCGTGTTATCAATTCTTCGTCTACATAGATGCTCAGGGATGCGGGAAATGGATTTACGCCTTTCGTCTCCGCGAACGCCTCCTTAACCAAGATTCCCAAATCTTGAAACTCAGTTTCACTGCGAGCGAGATTTTCTGCCTTTGAGGTGTAATTCGCAGCGAGGATGTGTCCGCTTTTCTCTATTTGGCTCAGCAGCGAACGTCCTTCTGACTCGTCCACGTTGTCTTTTAGGAAGGCTACAAGTGTAGGGGTATGGTCTTTAAGTTCAAAACTTTCTGATATGGACGAGTGGTTTAACAATAGAACGGCAAGCAAGGTTACAACAAAGGCGATCCCGACAATACTCATAAGATTTGAGCTACCGGCACGCGAGATATGGGATATGGCATTTTGAAAGCGGTAACGCATGTTTTTTTAGGATCTTTCTCTGTTAAGGAAAATAAAAGAAAACAGCGAGAGGTGCAGAAACATCATTTTATATTTCAGATAGAGGTTGACGACGGGTCCCAATGGATCGCGCCATCCCGCAATTCAATAATTCGTTTATTACATTTCTCAGCGAGTTTCCGGTCAGCTGTCGCAATAAAGACAGTCATCCCTTGGAAGTTGAGTGCATCAAGGAGTGCCATGACTTCAAGCGAGAGACGTAAATCTAAGCCTTCTGTCGGGGCATCGGCAATAAGCAATAGCGGTTTATTGATAATGGCTCGCGCAATAGCAAGTTTGCGCCGTTCGTTATTAGATATTTCTGCTGGGCGCGCGTTTTGATGATGGCTCAGCCCCATTTGGTGGAGAATTTCGTTCACGTTATCTTTTATCAGCCGCGGTGCCGTACCCACCAATTTCTGTGGAAGTGCTAAATTTTCCTTCACTGTTTTGTCCGCTAATAGTTTGCAATCTTGAAAAACAATGCCTATTTTCTGTCGAAAATAGGGGAGATTTACCTTATTCAGTTCAGCGAGTTGTTGTCCAACGACACTCAACTCACCGCCTACTGGTGCTAAATCCGCGTATAATAGTCGTAAGAGGGTCGTTTTTCCCGAACCGCTCGGGCCGACAAGGAAAGCGAACTCACCACGTTCGACGCGCAAACTCACTTTCTCAAGCACGCTAAGCTCATCGTAACTGAAACTGACCTGATGTACCTGTATCATTTTAATTGGTAACTACCAACTATTTTGTATATTCACAGGAGGGACAGGTAATGGTAGTGGTTACCGTTTCGCTCCCTCTCACCTTTTTCGTTTTCTCAACTAAGAACGTAGCGTTGCATTTCGGACAAGGTTCCGGAAGCGGTTTATCCCACGTTGAGAATTCACACTTTGGATAGTTACTGCACCCGTAAAAGACTTTTCCACGGCGACTTCGACGTTCACCGAGGTAACCGTCACAAGCGGCTTCTGGACAATCAATGCCTATTGGGATCGGTTTCGCATTTTTGCATTTCGGGTATCCACTGCACGACAAAAATTTGCTACCGGCGCGACTGGTCCTGATAACCATCGGCTGGCCACACTTGTCACATTCAGTATCGGTCAGTTCAGGTTCCGCGGGCGGCGCATCATCGGCATTTAGCGATTTGATGTTCTTACACTCTGGGTAGTTCGCACATCCGAGGAACCGTCCATACCTACCCCATTTGATGATCATGTTACTACCACATTTATCGCACTTTTCTTCGGACTCCTCTTCCATCGCCTTTCGGGCTTCATACATCTTATCAGGTGCTTCCTGCAAAGCCGTTTGAAAGGATGGATAAAATTCGCCTAAAGTTTGAGACCACTTGACTTTACCTTCTGCGATAGTATCGAGTTGTTCCTCCATCTGTGCCGTGAATTTAACATCAACGATATTCTCGAACCCTTTAATAAGTAGGGCGTTGACAAGTCTTCCAACATCTGTAGGTGTGAGCTGCCGCCGTTCTCTGGTCACGTAGCCCCTGTCCTGAATCGTTGACATAATAGATGCGTAGGTACTGGGGCGTCCGATTCCTTTTGCCTCTAACATCTTGACGAGCGTTGCTTCGTTATAACGCGGTGGCGGCTGTGTAAAGTGTTGCTTGGGCTCCAATTTGCGGAGATCCAGTGCGTCTCCTACTTTGACTGTTGGTAAGTTGACGTTTTCTTCACTGGCTGCGTTTTCGTTGACAGTGATGTCGTCTTTACCTTCCATATAGATACGCCTAAATCCGTTAAACTTGATAACCGATCCAGTCGCTCGGAAGAGGTAAGTCCCGGCTTTGATGTCAATCGTTGTCGCATCCAAAATAGCAGGTTTCATTTGACTCGCTATAAATCGTTTCCAAATCAAATCGTAGAGACGATACTGTTCGTTGTTCAAATAGGATTTCAATTCTTCTGGCGTTCTCAAAGGGACAGTGGGGCGGATAGCCTCGTGTGCGTCTTGCGCGCCTTTTTTACTCCGGTAATTAACGGCACGAGCAGGTAGATATGTTCCCCCGTATGTGTCTTTAATGTAGTTTCGCGCGGCTTGAACCGCTTCTTGGGCGACGCGCGTCGAATCGGTGCGCATGTAAGTGATAAGCCCAACGGAACCTTCGTTCCCGATCACCAGTCCTTCGTAGAGTTGTTGGGCAATGAACATCGTCTTTTTCGCAGCAAACCGAAGTTTTCGAGACGCTTCCTGTTGTAAGGTACTCGTTATAAACGGCGGAACCGGTCGCTGCTTGCGCTCCCGTTTTTCGACCTTTTCCACAATATAGTTCTTTGTTTTCGCGTCTGCAGCGAGTTCTTTTGCCCGTTCTTCTTGGATACGAAATCCGTAATTATTAATCTCACCTTTCTTGCTACCAATCTTATGTAATTTAGCAGAAAAAAGGTGCTCAACATCGAGCGGGGTTAGCGTTGCCGTGAGTGTCCAGTATTCTTGAGGTTCAAACTTTTCAATCTGTTCCTCACGTTCACAGATAAGTCGTACCGCGACGGATTGGACCCTTCCAGCACTCAGACCCGGTTTAACGCTCCGCCATAAAATAGGACTAATCTGGTATCCAACAAGCCGGTCAAGAACGCGTCGTGCTTGTTGTGCGTCAACGAGCGACATATCAATCTTGCCCGGATTTTCGATCGCATTTAAAATCGCACTTTTTGTGATTTCGTTGTAGATTATCCGATAGATGGGTTTTTTAGTTTTCTTCAGTTCTTCGGCGAGATGCCAGCAGATAGCCTCGCCTTCTCGGTCAGGATCCGCGGCGAGATAGATGTTTTCCACCTTGCGGGCTTCGCTTTGGAGCGATTTCACAACTTTGCCCTTTCCACGAATCAGGACATATTTCGGTGTGAAGGCGTTTTCGATATCGACACCGAGTTCTTTAGTCGGTAGATCGCGGATATGCCCAACGGAGGATTCAACGATATAATCCCTACCTAAGATCTTTTTGATGGTTCTTGCTTTCGCTGGAGATTCAACAACAACGAGTGACTTTGACATGCCTTGTTCCTATTCTCTTTTATTTTCGGTGATGGATGTGCTGGTTTAGTGGACATCTATTTTCGGTTCGGTCTTCTGTGTTGAGATAAAAAAATATAAGGCGTACTATACTGGTACTGACACTTTTAATGATATGCTGTTATTTCATGACTATACACTATTATTAACGGATAGCGTTGATAATAGTTTCATATCCTGTTTATCAGTCTGTGTATACGCTGTGAGTATCGGCGTGAATTCTGTTTTCGGATCTACAGAAGAGAGGCGATAGTTTCGCGCATTAGGACGCAAAAGTAATCAGATCGATAAGCATCTGGCGCATATCTGCGCGATGGACGATGGAGTCAACGAATCCATGTTCGAGTAACGATTCTGCTCTCTGGAAGTTTTCAGGGAGCTCTTCGCGAAGGCTCGCAACGGCTAATGGCCCCGCGAACCCGACGCGAGCCCCGGGTTCAGCGATAATCACGTCGCCGAGTGAGGTATAACTGGCAGTGGCACCACCAAAAGTGGGATCAGTGACAACGGAGATATAAAAGACTCCCGATTTGGTATATTCAACACAGGCGGCGGCGGTTTTTGCCATCTGCATCAAGGCGAGTGTGCCTTCCTGCATACGCATGCCACCACTCACGGAAACGACCACTAACGGCAGCTTCTTTTCAAGGGCGCGTTCGATGCATCGCGTCACTTTTTCGCCAATCACTGAGCCGCATGTTCCGCCTATAAAGCCGACATCGCCGATCGCGATAGCAGTTGAGTGGCCCCCGATCTTTGCTATACCCGAAAGCATCTCCGATCTGAGTCCTGTTTTCGCGATGTCTCTCTCCAGTTTTTGTGGATATTCCGGGAATTCTAATGAATCAATAGAATAGAGGTCCGCATCATATTCCTCAAAAGTGTCTGCGTCTACGATGAGGTCGAGTCGTTCATACGCACTCATATAATGGTGGTAATCGCAGTGTGGGCAGACCTTGAAGTTTTTAACAAATGCCTCTACCACAATCTGTGTGTCGCAGTTTCTGCATGGAATTGTTGTTAAAGTTTCAGACATTTTTTAAATTGGCAAAGCGTGTTTGCAAACCACGCCAACGGAAGAAGTGAAAATAAAGCGAGGTTAGAAAACCTCGCTAATAGAAAATACTCATCTCAATTTCAGTCTTGAACTTACCTTAACGATTTTCTTTAAGGTAACCCCAGGTTGTCGAAAGTTTCCCGCCTGCCTCAACAGCGAGAGCATCCACACCTTGATCCATAAAAGTGTTGATTTCATCTTCACTCAATGCGCGGTTATAGAGACGTACCTCGTCAATAATACCGGCGAAGACATAGTTAAGGCGGTCACAATCCTGGCCAATCCGCCATGGATCATCGTTGGCATTGAGTTTTCCCGGGATATCTCCTTCAGCTTCTTCTTTGCCATCGATGTAGATTTTGCCTGTCTTGGTGTCGTTGGTGAAGGTAACATGGATAAATTTCTCGGTGTCCGGTAGACCTGTTGAAATATCAGCGCGGCCTCCTTCGGTTTCAAAACGGAGTTTAAAAACCCCACCTTCACTGAATAATCCATACTGAACTCTACCGCCGCAACCGCCGTGGACGGATTTGCCAACGATTTGGCGCGTGCCGTTCCAATGCTCTGCGTTCACCCACGCCATAAACGTCATTTCATCTACGTTGAGTTTGGGAGTGCTTTCAACGGTGACAAAAACGTCGCTGCCTTCACCGCCAAATTCCAACGCCTTTCCAAATTTTCCATCAACCCATGTGGGGTTATCAATGATCCCCTCGTGTTTATTGCCGCTCAAATCTTCAGCTTTATCACCTTTCCCTTCGTCATACGGGTGATATAGCACCAAGCCATCCAGAAATTCTTCTGGACCAATCGACATAGTGAGTGGAGTTACTACCAAAAGTAGGGCGACAGATAAACAAATAGCCAATTTCATTGCTGAATTTCCTCCTATAAGTTAAGATAAGGTATTATAACAAACCTCAAAAATACCTGTCAAGAGAAAATCGCGTGTCCAAACATTCAGAGGTTATTTTTCCGTTAGTGTGCTTGTCATCTGAATCAGACGTTCAGGCCGAGTTGATCGCTGAGTTCCATCAAACGTCTATTAATGCCTGTTTTATCAATCCGATTTCCCTCCATAAATTCTTGGTAGGCAGGCAATAGTGCTTCAGGTATCATTCTCCGGGAGTTGGCTTCGCGCAGTGCCAATAATCCCATGAAAAGCTGCATCTCTGGTGAGTATGCCGGTATGAAATCTTCTAAGGCTTGACGGAGGTCGCTTTCTGTGAGGTGATCGCGTCGCTGATGCTTCGCGATGTTATTTGCGCGTTGAACAATCAAGAAAATGTCTCGCCAAGTCAATCCGTCTGTATCTGGACCCCCGACGAGTGCGCGAAAGTTAATTCCGTCTTCAGTTTGACCTTGGCAAAATATCTTTAAAATTTCCATCCTACCTTCAGCGATGGGGGGTAGCATAACGAATTTAGTGTCAAAAATGCCGTACTGACGAAATATCTGCGGCATCAGATCTGGACGGTGCGATGCGCCAACCCATATCACTCTACCGTGCAACGACGCGTCACTGATGGCGTTCACGAGACTTTGTGGAAACGGTTGCCGTTCTTCTGGATGCATACTGGTATGTGGGGGTGCCTGCTCAATTTCATCAATGAAGACAACAGCGGGTGAAATGCCGCGGATGAAACTAATCGCGGCGTTCAGGTTTCGCTCGTACGAGTTCCCATTTTCGTTGATGTTGACTGTTACCTCGCCAACCTGACTGGCGTAACGGAGTTGGACGAACGTCATATTCGCTTCGCCAGCGAGCAGTTGTGCAGCGTAAATCTTACTGGTTCCCGGTGGCCCGAGGAAAAGGACACCCCGTGGCACACGTCGAAGGTCCCGGGTTTTCATACCTTCGGCAATATCCCGGATTGTCCACATCACGTACCAACCGTCTGCAGAGGAATTTCTCTGCGGATCACCAAGCTCAAGGACACCGTGACTGAAAGTTCTGATACTCTCACGCCGGTACCTCACAAGCGGCTCGCCACCGATTTTCTGTTCTGTGGATTCTGCCTGCCGGATAACATCATGAACCCCGAAAAGATTGAGACCTATCGTCTCGCGTGCAAATGTCTCTCGATCGCCATCATCGCCGAGTGTTTTACGCATCTGCGATGCATCATCTGAAATTTCATGCAGATGGTCAATAAAGTGCCGCCGTTGTGCATAGTCCGGGAACGGAATTTCTATGACAGGGATCTCTGGGTTGACGGTGAGACTCGGATGGACATCATAAGTGTTTTGGGTCAGGAGCAAAATAATGTGTCTACGTCTTCGTATCTCTAAGTCGGAAGCCCAATTTTGAATGCGACTGAAGAAACGTTGCAAATCATAATGCCCCCCGCTACTCAAAGCCGGGTCGTTTGGTGCGAGATGTTCGAGAGAATTGATAACCAACCCAACTTTCGCTCTGCCTTGTTGTAAAAGGTTGTTCAGTTGCCGCTGTAACCCTTCTGATGGCTCAGGATCGGTGTTTATAAACTGGTCTTCATGCAGTTTATCAATTGACAGACTGGCGTTGATTCTGGGACGTTCAGTCTCTGGGTCTTCTTCTTGCGACGCGGGAATCAGTTTTAGCATCTTCTGCGTATTTCGCCGCCGCCCAATATTTGGCCAAATGATGCCTTGTGATGTATTATATCCGAGGACAAGATCGCAGCCTAAAGCATTGAGTTGCTCCATGAGGTAGTCGAGGGCAGGCAAGTAGCCGTAAACATCGTCGTACAAGAGGTCCTGTACATTAAAATGGAGCAGAAATTCGTGTGCGGAACCCGCGTTGTAATGTCTTTGTATCTGTTCCCAAAACATTCCATTCTCCAATATGAGATGTCACTTCATTCTGGTAGGTATGCGGCAGGCGAGGTGCAGGAAAGAGGGCGCGCTTGGTAAGCACGCCCATATTATTTTAGCGACTGGTTTTGATGTTCCCCCAAGTCGTGGTCAATTTCGCGAGGGGATCGACAGGTGTGAGCAAGCCTTGTGCACCGGTGATTTCGTCGGTACTCAAAGCGCGATTCCAGAGGCGAACCTCGTCTATCAAGCCCGCGAAAACATAGTTGAGACGTTCACAATCCTGTCCGATGCGCCACGGATCGTCGTTGGCATTCAACGCACCCGGCACTTCGCCATCCGCAACAGCTTCGGCATTAATGTAAATGGTTGCGGTTTCACCATCGTTTGTAAAGGCGATGTTAACCCACTCCCCTGTCGCAGGGAGATCGGTTGTGATGTCGGCTCTGCCACCATCGGTCTCAAAGCGAAGTTTGAAAACACCCCCTTCGCTGAACAGACCGTATTGTGTTCTGCCAGCACAACCGCCGTGAACGGATTTACCAACAATCTGACGTGTGCCGTCCCAATGATCGGCATTAATCCACGCCATGAATGAACATTCATTCACGTTCAACGCATCAGTGCTCGCAACGGTAACATAGGCATCGCTGCCTTCACCACCAAAGCGAAGTGCGCCACCGAATTTTCCAGAATCCCAATCCGGATTGGAAATCTCACCATCGTGACCGTTCCCACTTGCGTCCGCAGCGGTTGCGCCTTGCCCCTCATCATACGTATGATGTAGGATAAGCCCATCTGTAAGATTCGCGGAAACGGATAGCGTGAATAGCATAGAGGTTGCTATGAAAAGACACGCGATCCCGTAAAGGGAAAACTTGTAAGTTGATGTTGTATTTTTCATATTTCTGACTCCTTGAAAGGTTTAAAAATAGTATAACAAGTTTTTAATCATACTGTCAAAGAAAAACACTTTTTAATAAAACGTCCTTAAGACGTTTTCAGGTTCAGAGACACACTCAATACGCAGGAAACCGAGATTTTCGTCTTGACAGCTGAACGGAATTCTGTTACTATGGACTTGGCTTGTACAGAATCCGTAAGTCTGATACCAGAATATTCTTGTCAGATATCGCAATTCAGTGGAGCAACTCAGCAGTTCTGAGTAGGAACGAAAATAAAAAAATATGAGAAAAGCACGGGGCGATTTGACCCGTGGAAGCATTTTTCAACATCTTCTACGGCTCTCTGTACCGATAATATTCAGTTACATTCTCCAAGATGCCTTCAACATTGTTGATATGATTTTCGTTGGGAGATTGGGTCCAGGTGCAATCGCTGCTGTCGGTGTGAGTGGAAATTTGCTCCGATTGATTGGTGTTTTCTCGCTCGGTGTCTCAACGGGTGCCGGGATTATGGTAGCGCAGTATTTCGGCGCTCGTAACCTCGAAAAAGCCGAGCACATCGCGATGCAGGCGATCTTGCTTGCTGTTTTCTTCTCTATCGGTGTTGCCATTGTTGGTTACCCGCTCGCTGAATTCGGTTTACGTGCCGTCCGCATAGTTGATCCAGAGGTGTTACGTCTCGGGACAACTTATATGCATATCACGCTCTTCGGTATTAGCACGATGTTTGTGTCGATGGTGCTCGGATCTATTTTCCGTGCCGGTGGTGATTCCTTCACACCGATGATTGTGTTGGTATTCTCAACACTGATTAATATTGCGTTAGATCCGTTGTTGATTTTTGGTTTATGGGGATTCCCGAAGTTGGGAGTAGCAGGTTCGGCGTACGCGACGCTCATCGGACGTGGCGCGGGGGTAGCAGTGTTACTTTATCTCTGCTGGACAAACCGCGCACCGGTTTCGCTGCGACGGGTGCAATATCGAGTAGATCTGGCGGAAATGATTGACATTTTACGGCTCGGTGTTTTTAGTTCCTTGCAAGGGTTCTGGCGGCATTTATCGAGGCTCGGCTTCATTTGGGTCATTGGACCCTATGGTAAAAATATTATCGCCGCGTATACAATTTGCATGCGACTTCGAATTCTGGTCATGAATCCCGGTTTCGGTATCGCAAATTCGGTCTCGCCATTAGTCGGGCAGAATTTAGGCGCGAATCAGATGGAACGCGCTGAAAAGTCGACTCGGATTGCGAACCTTTTAGGCACTGCGCTCATGGCGGTCATCGGGGCAGTTTTCCTCGTTTTCCCGCAGACATTCATTCGGATTTTTACACCGGACACGACTGTCGTCGAAATTGGTGCTGTTTATCTGCAGTTTCTGTCTCCAACATTTGGATTTATCGCTTTTTCACTTATTTTGGGCAGGGCGCTCAACGGTGCTGGGGATACACTCTCGCCGATGGTGATTACGCTTGCTTCACAAGTTGGTGTCGGTTTGGGTTTGGTGGTGCTACTGTCGCATTTCATTGGGCTCAACGGCGTTTGGTTGGGGATTGCGCTCTCAAACGTGGTGCAAGGGATCGTGATGTGGCTCTGGTATCGGACCGGAAGATGGAAAGGAATAAAACTTGTTAATAAAACAGTGCCGAAAGAGGCGTAGTGAAACCGAAACACGCCAACGGCATCACAAATAATTTCAAAAGGAGTTGCCATGGAAAATTACAAAGGATATGTGAATCCACAATTGGTTATCTCTGCTGAGGCATTGAAAGGCACTCTTGACGATGAGACCTACTGCATCGTCGATACACGACCGACTTATGAATATATGCGTGGCCATATTCCAGGCGCGCTTCATTTAGATCTGTTCGGTTTGAGCCTTATTGATACCAGCAAAGAGACTTTTGATACCTTTATGTGGATGATAGCGTATCTGTTTCAACAACGTGGACTTGATCCGAGCAAACCGATTGTCTGGTATGAGGGCATCTCTGGGACGCGCGCCTCTCGCGGGTTCTGGTTTTGTGAGTATTTAGGACATCCTGAAACCCGTTTGTTGGATGGCGGTTTTAAGGCGTGGTTAGCGGTGAACGGACCGGTGCGTACAGAAGGAGCTGAACCTCCGGAGGTTCCACCCTTCCCGATAAACGCCCAGCACGATATACACATGGATGCGGATGTCATCCGTGTGCTGCTCAGTCGGGACGACTTTATCCGTTTAGATACGCGCACAGATGATGAACACTACGGCAGAGTGGCTCGCGCAGAACGTGCGGGTGCTATTCCGGGGTCTATTCATATCGAGTGGCTCGATAATCTTGATGAAGCCGGGGCTTTCAAACCTGCCGATGAACTTCGACGGATGTATGAAGCGGTCGGGATTACACCTGACAAACAGGTCATGTGCTACTGACAGGGTGGATACCGCTCTTCTCAAGCCTATTTGGCGTTGCGGCTTTTGGGATATCCGAAAGTGAGCAACTATATAGGCTCATGGAAAGAGTGGGGTGACCGGCTGGATTTGCCGGTCGAAATTCCAGAGGCTTAAAGGTTAGGGCATAGGAAATGCCCCTATGACTTTGCTGATTTCAGTCGGACGTTCGTGTGGCAGGTAATGACCAGCGTTGGGAATCCATACCCATTGGATGTTCGGGTTGGGCGGAATACGCAGCTCCTGTTCAGTTGTCGCATTCCGTCCCATACTTCCAAAGACTTCATAGATGGGAATTCGTGTCTGCGCAAGGTAGGCATAGCCATCGAATTCTTTTACCGATTCCCAGAAACTGTCCCAGACTTCAGACTTAAAACGCCTTCGCGTCTCTTTAGATTTCTGCTGAATTTGTGCAATCTCGGTTTCTTGCAGTGAACCGTAAAATCGTCCAGGATCGAAAGAACTACCGGCTGAAGAAAGACTTGTCCATCCTTCCAATAAGACCAATCCAGCAACAGCCGATGAACGCCGAGCAACTTCCATCGCTACCATCCCACCGAGACTGTGTCCAACAATCACAAATTTTTCAAGCCCCAAATGGTCTGCTAAATATCTAACATCGTCAGCGAGATTGGCTAACGTAAACGGATGCGTAGGGACGGTACTCTGACCGTGTCCACGAAAGTTTAGAGCGATGCCACGCAAGTTTCGAGGTAGTCCTTCAATCACCGCTGCCCAGTCCGATAAATCGCAGCCAGTGCCGTGTAGAAAAAGGAACGGTTGACCTGCGTTATTTGAATCGGCGTAAGTCATCTCTCCCCAATACATTGGGATTGTTGTCATGTTGTTAGGTTCCAAATCTGTGCTGCTGTGCCACCAAGAATTCGGTCTTTGTCATCTGCTGTTAGGAAAGGTAGTCCTTCCCGAATCAGCCGTAATTCATCTGCTAAAGAGAGCCAATTGTGTTTTTGTCTGTGGTGTCCCGGGTACCCTGTGCCCCAGACCGTCCGTGATGCGCCGAAAGCTGAAAGCAATTTTTCGATGAAGGGTTGGACATCTGGATACGGAAAATCCTCGTACGAACGTCCAGCGACATCCGATAATTTGAAATAAACATTATCGTATTGCGCGAGATCCACAATCGGCTGGAAAGCGGCTTCCTCGGCAGCCACCTGTGGGTATCCCATGTGATCGAGGATGAGTGTGAGATGCGGATACTGTCGCGCAATAGCCGCGACCTGGTCGGCGAACTCAGCGCGTAGGTGGAATTGGATAATCGCGTCCAGTGCGTCGATCTCTTCCCACATCGGTCTGTTCTGTTCTGTTAGCAATATCTTTTCATCGGGATAGTACATCGGATGGAAACGGAAACCTACTAACCCGCGTTCTTTTATCCAATACCGGACCTGGTCTGCGTTTTCTGGATCTTGTGGATCGATTAAACCGTGTCCGATGAATCGCTTTGGAAAACGCTTCACCGAATCAGCGATGTATCCGTTATCCCAAGTCGACCAACTCGTCTGGACCAACACTGTCCAGTCCACACCGTGTGCATCCATCTCTGATAGGAGTTCATCGGCGGTGCCGGGTTCCTCTGGATAGGAATTCCAAGTTGGAGCCGTGGGACCGACAGGATATTTGGGTGGGTCAATTTCCCAGACATGAACATGCGTGTCTACAATCATGGAAAGTTCCTCAGCACTCAATTTAGAACAGGAATTGGGCATCCACTGTTTCTCCAGCAGCTAACGTTACACCGGCTGGAATCGTAATCAAACCATTTGCCAAGACGAGTGAATGCAAGATACCAGACCCTTGGGGTCCGGTTGTTTCGGCGGTATATTGTCCATCGGATGCCTTCAGAATTGCCCGCATGTAGTTAACGCGTCCATCTTTGTTGGTGATACTCTCTGAGAGCGCGGCTTTGAAGGTCGGGCGCAGTAAATCTGTATGACCCGCCATTTTCAGAAGCGCGGGACGCACAAAGAGCTCAAACACAACGAGCGAAGAGACCGGATTGCCGGGCAATCCGAAAATCGGTTTCCCGTCGGCGATGCCGTAAGCCTGGGGTTTCCCCGGCTTCATTGCGACACGCCAGAAGTTAATCTTACCCAGTTTCTCCAAAACGTTTTTCACGATGTCGTGCTCCCCGACCGAAACGCCGCCGCTTGTGATGAGCGCGTCTGCTTCTGAGAGCGCGTTGCGAAAAATCCGCTCTGTTTCTGCCGCGTTGTCGCGGGCGATCCCCATATCAATAGGAATCCCGCCGGCTTCTTCGACCTGTGCATAGAGACCGTAGCGGTTGCTGTCCCGAATTTTTCCGGGTTCAAGCGATTCACCGAGTGGCGTGAGTTCATCGCCTGTTGAGACGATCGCAACAGTCGGTTTCCGATGTACCGAAACCTCCGCGCAATTGAGAGAAGCGAGCATTGAGACCTCTGGTGGGCGCAAGTGTTTCCCTTTTCCCATCACCAAGTTTCCTGCCTTGACACTCTCACCTGTAAACCGGACGTTTTCAAACTTCTCAACGCCTTCAAATATCTTGACCTTGTTGCCTTCTTGTTGGGTTACTTCTTGCATAACGACGGCATCTGCACCTTCAGGCATCATAGCACCTGTCATGATACGCGCCGCTTGCCCTATGGCAACCTGTTTTGTTGGTGCGTATCCGGCAGCGATGGTTTCTGTAACCGAAAGAACAGCCGGATTTTCTTGGGAAGCGTTCTGGACATCTGCTGCACGCACGGCATACCCATCCATCGCCGAATTATCAAAAGGCGGAATGTTTTCAGCAGCACTGAGTTCTTCTGCCAGCACATAACCTGCACAGTTCAGAATGTTTCGTCTTTCTGACGGCAAAACCGGAATTGTATTTAGCATCTGTTGACGGGCAGCTTCAACACTGAGCATATAATTTTTCTCCTTTGTATAATCTTTTTCCAATATGATAAAGCATCGTGCTGATAAGTGCAAGTTTATCTTTTCACAATAAAATGTGATATTGTTATAAAAAATAAAAACTATTCCATATCAGGGGGTAAATACACCTATGACACACATTGCAAGCGAGCAAATCGCCATTGATGATGCGACGGAACAACGCGCGAAGCATACACAATTTCAGTCTATCGAAATAATGGATAGGGTCTTTGAGGATCCCTATACGGCTCATGTGACAAAAAAGTCTGCTGGATGGAGTGGATGGATTCCAGATATTCCGGAAGTGGCGTGTGAAGCGAAGACCAAAACAGAACTCTTGAGAACTCTCACCGCTAAACTCCGTGAGGCTTTAGAGGCTCGTGAGGAAGCGTGGGATAGACAACTCGAAGCGGACATAAAAGCGGGGAAACTTGATTATCTACGCGAGGAAGCCCTCAAAGAGATAAAGGCTGGAAAGGTTATTGATTTATAAAACAACCCGTCAGTTTTGGGAGCATTATCACAAACTTCCACGAGAAATTCAGAATCGCGCAGACAAACAATTTGAACGCCTAAAGCAAAATCCAGACCATCCTTCTCTCATGTTGAAGAAGACCCAGCGAGGCAATTATTGGTCTGCAAGAGTCAACGATGATTATCGAGCATTGTCAATTTCCTTGTATTCTGAATCGCGAATTATGCGGATGACGTGGATTTTGTTTTCTTTCGTCTGAATCGCGGATTTTCACGGATTATGCGGATTTCGCGGATTTTTTGAATTCTTTTATATGAGGATTCATTGTAAAGGTCAGAGCATATCGCTGAGAAAGTCGCCTTATGACTCAACTTTGGTGAGAAAAGTTTGAAAAATAAAAGACTAACGCTATCACAACACAATGTCGTTACTGGTAATTGAAAGTGTGTTTGTGAAAGTGAACCTTGAATGAGCGGTAACAGAATCCACCATTCAGACCTGCAGGGTCATTCAGTTTTCCATATTTTGAACGATTTTTGACCCCAGACCCGGTAGGTGCGGTTTCCCAACCGCACCGGATTAGCGAAAAGAGATGCAAAACCCAAGAATTTCTTAAAACTAAATAGCCCTACTGAATAGTCCACGGCTATTTAGTTTTCCAATAATTTACATCCGGATGCCCGAACTTGTTCGGGATAAGTGTGCTACCCCGAATAAATTCGGGCATTCATCAAGATATCTCCTTCACATAAGTAAACTTATTTCTTAAAACTAAATGTCCCTGCTGAATAGTGCTATTTACTTCGCAAGAAGTAGAAAATGTGGTATAATTTATTAAGATTAAAAAAATTTTAATCTTAACCAGCCCTTTTCACAGACGAGGAGACCATAAAATGTGTGCTGAACGTTTAACGATAGCAGAAATGGAACGGGAATATCCAAATGAGTGGTTGTTTATTATAGAACCTGGAATCAGTGAGAATACTGAACTTTTGAAGATCATATCGAACAACATCTGAATCTGTAGTGCATCCTGTCGTTAAGAACTCGGCACAACTCAGAGGTTACCTCGAATCCGGCAAAAGTATAATTATCTCAACGATTCAGAAGTTCAGTGTGATTGCCGAGGAAATCTGACAATTGGCAAACATTTTACGCACCCGTTTGACATTGCCACAATCGTGTGATATAATATTGTGTAAATCAATTGGCAGTCATTTTTTATCAGGATGCAGGTTTCGGCTTATGAAAAACGGTAATGCTTTCCGTAGGATGCTAACATCGGGACGTAATTTGAAGACTTACCTTGTAATGGGTTTATGCTGCTATATCGCGCTGCTAAGTGTCATTCCTCTGACGCACGATCATACGGCGCATACGCATTCCGAAGAGAACTGTACAGCCTGTTTCTTTAACAGCCAGCATGTCGGGATTGAGATTACAACCTTTGCCCTCATCTTTCCATTTTTTTTCGCTGCTACATTCTCACTTTATGAAGTCGTTTTACTCCCCATAGAGCTCCCCGCGAACACGCGCAGTCGTGCCCCACCTGTATTCTCCAACAAACTCTCAATTGTTGTCTGTTAAAGACGAAATTCATTAAGACTCACGCAACGTCTCGGTATGTAGTGGACTGTCCCTTTTAAGATTGCTATTCGTAGGTTGGGGTGAATGTGTGACACCCAACAGATTGCCTACAATTTAAAAGAAGGACGTGTTTCGTCCACCGCGTGAGCCTGTTTAGTTTTGATTTATATTTCAGACTACGCGTACGTAGTTAGAAGATGCAGTCTGTGACTGTATCTAAAAAAATGGAGAATACAATGTTTATGTCCTTTTATAGAGGCGACTTTTCTGTCGTTATCTCTCGATATTTATTGTTAACTTTCGTCGCTCTCCTCCCTTTTGTTGGCGGTTGTGGCGAAGATGATAACCCTATTGTTGATGAACACGATCACGAAGAAGAAGAAATGCTCCACGCTGATGCGGACGGTTTTGTTTTGGAAGTTAACGAAACCGAAGTCTATCGCCAGTTTCAAGGCACTGAGAGCGGCGGTCTTACCGTTGGGGTCGGCAAGGAAATTGAAGTCCATGTCGCATTTCTCAACGCCCTTGGTGCTGAAATTCATGTCGGCGAAGAGGCGGCAGAAGGCGAACATGAACATGATGAAGAAGCCTTTGCCTTGGGTTTGACAGGATACGATTCGGCTATTATTGACATTCACCTTTCTGAAGAAGGAGACGAACATGCCGAAGAAGAGCATGAAGGTGAAGAACACGAAGATGAGGGACACGAGGGTGAAGAACACGGTGAAGAAGGATTCGGGGATTTTGAAGTCGTTGGACTGAAAGCTGGCACAACCCAAATTACACTCCAACTCCTTCACGGTGATCATCCAGACTTCACAGCAGCGCTCCCGATACCCGTAACCGTTCAATAAGGAGCAATTCATGTTAGGCACTTGTACTTGTGCTTGTTTGCACAGGTCTTCACCAGTAGGTGCGTTTTTTAAGCGTACCTACCTATTCGTGTTGGTGTCTGGGATAATAGTATGTCTATTTTGCTATCTAAGGGATGCCCAAAGTGCTTCAGAGGAAACGCTATCTCTGGCGGGAGAAGTTGTCGAAACACGAAGCCGCGCTCGACTCACTCGGGTTAGCGTTCGTATTATCGGGCTTGAGAAAAGCACACAGACCGACGCAGACGGCAAGTTTACGTTTGACGGGATCCCGGAGGGACAACAGACGCTGCGATTCGTGAAAGTCGGCTATCGGCAGTTTGAACAGACGGTTGATGTAGATGCCTCCACCCCTTATCTTCAGATTGCGTTGGAGGCACTGCCGTTTCAATTGGATACAATTAGCGTATACGGTTCAAACCGCGATCTCTCACAGTTTGAGGAGACAACAGACTTAGCACTCGGTGAGGCTGAGCTCCAAAGACGGGTTGGCATGACCTTAGCGAACGCCTTAGCGAATGAGACTGGAATTTCCCAGCGGACGATGGGGCGAGCGGTCGCACGTCCTGTCATTCGCGGACTTGGTGGGGACAGGCTGCTTATCCTTGAAAATGGCGAACGCACAGGCGATAAATCAGCGTCTAGTGCTGACCATGCTGTATCAATTGACCCAACGACTGCCGAGGGGATCGAAGTCACGCGGGGTCCCGCATCGCTCATTTACGGTTCAAGCACACTCGGCGGTGTTATCAACGTCAAAAGCAATCACATACCCCAAATTCTACCGAAACGGCTTGATATGCACCTAACGTTCCAGGCTGAATCTGTTAACTCAGGTGCGACCGGAACGACAGGTTTTACTTTCCCAATTGGTGATTTTGCGGGGAATGTCGAATGGAATCGACGCTTGGCATCTGACATACAAACACCGGTAGGTGTCCTCGAAAACACTGCCCTTTCAAACGTCAATTTTTCAGGGGGCACCTCGCTGATTAAACCGTGGGGTTTCATCGGTGCCTCTGGAAGCAGGTATCGTTCAGATTACGGCGTTCCCGGTTCTCCAGAAGGACATATCAGCGGCGTTAACATCGCACTCGATAAGCAACGGTATGAAGGACAGATGGAGTACCGCTTCAATACAAGGATGCTTGAAAAGGTAAAACTTCAGACTGTCTATACGCGTTATCAGCATCAAGAGTTGGAGTCGAACGGAACGCTTGGTGTCGAATTCGGTCTCTTAACCTACAATGTCTCAGCGATGGCTCATGTGTTGGGCAACGCTGTCGCAGGTGTTTCGGGGGAATACCGAGACCATGCCACAGGCGGGTTTTACTGGACCCCGCACACCCGTGAGTTCGGGTTGGCAGGATTTTACCTAAACCAGCGTAACTTCGACAAACTCACCTTACAGGGGGCTATCCGCTACGACATTAGGCGTTCGGAACCGTTTCGACCTGGGGCAGTTGTCCGCGCCGGAACCGTCCAACGCCGTGATTTCAACGGGTTCTCCGGGGCTACCTCTGGAATTTACCATTGGACGGATAGGTTGAGCACTGGAGCGACCCTGATGAAAACGTTTCGCGCACCCGGTATTGAGGAACTTTTCAGCGATGGACCTCACTTGGCTGTCTATTCCTACGAAATCGGCAATGCAGATCTGGAATCTGAGAACGGCTATGGCTCTGAACTCTTCATCAAATACGCAGACGATAGGTTCAGACTCAATCTTGCGCTTTTCAGGAATCAGATACAGAACTACCTCATTCCGACGCAGAGCGGTGAAAAGGAGTGGGGCAGCGGAGCCGCGGGCTGGTTATGGATTTATCAATACATGGGACACGATGTTGTGATGGATGGGGCTGAAATCCAAATAGGGGGCGAGATCCTCTCACAGGTCCATCTTCAGCTGAATATGAGTTACGTCAACGGAACGATTCAAACCAGCGGTCGCCCGCTGGCGCGTATCCCACCCCTCAACGGTAAATTCGTCATCAGTTACACGCCTACCCCGTTGCATTTGCATGTCACATCCCGGTTTTCAGGCAGCCAGACTCGACTCGGCGAATTTGAGGAACCCACAGACGGTTATCTCGTCTATGATATCGGCGGTTATCTCAATTTTTCGTGGTGGCAACTTGAGAACATGGTGGTTTTTGAAATTGAAAACCTCCTTGATACAGCATACCGCGAACATCTGTCCCGCATCAAAGCGGTAATGCCGGAACCCGGACGGAACGCGAAGTTTCTGTATAAGCTTAATTTTTGAAACTGTAGGACGGGGACGATAATTTCTATCATTCCGCCCCGTCTTTGATTTTCTAAGGAGATAAAATTGAAAAGACATTTTAACCACGAATGGGTGGATACTACTGGCGCGTGTCTCTCTGTCGCATGCGCAGTCCATTGCCTCGCGATGCCGCTTTTAGTGGCAGTTTTGCCTTTGATTGGGTTGGGTTTCTTTGCCACTGAGCGTGCTGAATTGGTCCTTATCAGTGGCGCGATTGCACTGGCAATCGGGAGTTTAGCGTGGGGTGTTCGACACCACCGGAGATGGCGAGCGTTGTTGATACTGATAGTAGCAGTGGTATTCATTGCCACGGCTCGAACAGCCGTTGAAGGCATTTTTGAAGTGGTCTTCTACAGCACAGGCGGGATCTTACTCGCCTCCGCACACCTTGTGAATCGTCACCTGTGCAGAACATGCCCGGCGTGCGAACAGGAAGATGTAAGTGCTTCGCATTAGTGAACAAAAAATCGGCGCGGTTATAAACCGCGCCAATACATTGGGTCTATCTGATTTTTAACCCCTCTTCTTCAAGCGAGATATAGAACAGCCCATCGTGGTCGGTAGCAATGTAAAGCGTGTTGTTACTGACAACCAGGGTATTAACTTTACCCGGAACGCTCGGCGAAACCCGTTTCCACCTCAAATATCTGCACGGAAAAATTTCAGAAACGCAGCAGTTGTTAATCCACCTGCGAAGAAGCAGAGCAGCAGCAGATCTAAGACGGCATGCTGGAGCGTCTCTTCTAAGGTCGGTTCCACGACGGATGGCGGCGGCAGCGGCGACGGGGTTTCTTCTGAGTGGATCGCAGCTCCTGATATTTTGCTGAACATTTCCGCATCAAGTGTCTCATAATAGCGAGTCCCTGTTTGAAAATAGGCGTTTCTTTTCGCCTGACCGGTTTGCGTGGCATCGGTTGCTAAAGAGATGAAGGAAGACGTAGGCGTGATGCGCGAAAGGTTGATGCCGATTTCTTCTTGGTGTTTTCTTCGCTGCTGATACCGCTGGTCGCGCTCTGCCGCGAAGTCGCGATACTCTAATCGGGCCGCCTCTTCAAGGGGAGCCATCTTTTCATTTATTTTCTCGAAATGTTCCGGGCCACCGACTACAGCAGCAAAACTACCCTGCGTTGGCTCTTTTGGCAGGAGGTCCTGCATCATTTCAGAGACGAGTGCGCTTCTTTCTTTTTCAAGACCTGCACGCAATTCTGCTTGCTTCGCTGCTTTTTCTCTATAGACGCTCTCTGCTGTTGGCGTAGGCGCGACAATTTGTGCAGCGAGGAACCCGACCCGCGGTAGGATTAGAACGGTGAACACCCAGATGGTAAAGGCAACAATCAGGGCAGTTTTGGAACTATCAAAATAAATCGAAATGACGGACCCCAGCGCAAAAAAGACGGCAATATAGAGCAACGAGATGCCGATGAGGCAGAAAACGCGAGGATAGATGTCGGGTTCCGCCAATGGGAACCCTTGTAAGACAAGCACGAGTAAACCGATGATTAGCGAGACTAAGAAAGGAACGATGAATACGAGATAGCCACCAATGAGTTTACTCCACAAAAAGATATCGCGTGGTAGGGCGTTGGCGAGGGTTATCCGAATGGTGCCTGCTTCCTTTTCTCCCGCGACCGCATCAAAGGTAAACAGGAGGGCTAACAGACTAAAAACCGTGCTGACGACGAACACAAAATCGAGATGCCCAAAGAGAAAGGCTATCGGCGCAGAAGACAGCACAGTGTCCCCCGACTTTATTCCGTTGCGTGTCATCCCCAGGTAACTCGGGATGATGGACTCTAAGCCCGTCGCAAACACGCTTAAAGGCGTGGGTTTAAGAATCAGTTTGGAGACTTCAAGATTTGGGTCTGTAACTTGTCTGTGTACCCAAGGTTCGTCTGCAGCCCCCTTATTGTTTTCCTTTTTGACGGCTTCTTGATAGTCAACTTGGCGTTGGAGATAACGCCGGTAGTTGATATGGAAGTTGAGCGGGATGAGCAGGACACACATCAGCAGTAATGCGACAAACCGTGCGCTCAAAACATGAAGCATTATCTCTTTCTGAATTAAGGTTATTGACATATTGAAAGTGCCTCCGTTCCCATGGAACGTTTTGGGAGATCGGATAAAAAGAGGATGTTGTAGAATTGGAAATTGCCGCAATCACGAAAAGAATCTTCCACGCGATTTTCTGTTTAATGAAACACCGTTGTCGCTAAAAAGTTCCTCACTTAAATCAGGCGAAATGTAGAAGGTAATTTATTGTTGGGTTTGCGATCTTATATAAGAGGTCGCTCGGTCAAAATCTTCAGGTGTGTTGATGTTGAAAAAGGATATACCATTTGGATCTAACCGCTGCCAGATTTCAGGTGAAATACGCTTTATATGTGCCCATTCTTGTAGGGCGTGGACACGCAACTCAGATTCCTGAAGCATCCGTTCAATGATAGGCAGACAACACTTAGCATAAACAGCACACAGCGTTTGAAGCATTATCTGTGTTGCGTCAGGGCTGGTGGTATAAGGCATCACTGCATCATATTCTGTCAGAACGGAAACAAGGTAGGCGAGCAGTTTCGGTTCTAAAAACGGGCTATCGCACGCAACACAGAGCACCGCATCGTGCGAGGCATACGACAAACCGGTATAGATTCCTCCCAACGCGCCCGTGTTAGGAATAATATCTTCGCGCATGGGTAAGTCTAAATACGAATATTCAGAAGGGCTATTGGTGATAAGGAGGAGTTCGTCTGTAACAAGACGCATGCGACGGATAACATGACTTATAAGAGTGTCTCCGCCAAGCTGCAGCAACGCCTTGTTTTCACCCATTCGTCGGCTCTTCCCGCCCGCAAGGATGACCCCTGTGACCGGCGGCGTTTCTTTAGATACGTTTGATAACATCGGCAATTAACGCTCCTACCTGTTGTAGACTTTCCACATCGATCAGGTCGCTACTGTCCTGTTTTGAGTGAATCTTCAATGCAACGCTACCCACATCCCCTGCCGTTAGTGTAACCGTTTCAAATCCACGACTCGCAATCGGGATGCTATCCAATCCGACACCAATCGGCAGATACCGTTCCGACACCTGTACGTCGAGCGACGCACCCGATGTCTGAAACACCTTAACTAACTCACGCGTCGTATGGACCGGTGGAATCCCGTAGCGGGTAACGAGGTTGACACCCTTGCCAACACCGAGTCCATCTAAGTTGATAACGTAGGTCCGATTGCGATTATACTCGCGGGCATGTTTTTGGATGTAACGTAGCGCACCACACATGCCAAACTCTTCTGCACCGGCGGCGAGGCAGATGATAGGCTTTTTTTCATCGCGTGCCATCACCATGCGTGCTACCTCAAGCATAACGCCGACACCAGAGGCATTGTCAAAACCGCCAGGAGAGCGATTCTGCGTCAAATTGATTTGCAAGAGCAAAAGGCAGAAGGTCGTAATTCCTGTGAGGCTCCAAACGATATAATCGGGCATCCACACAAGCGTAACAACCTTAACCACTACTGCGACTGTGAGTCCAATAAGTCCAAGCATCGCAATACCATAAGCCACTGCACGGACAGCGATTGGCAGGACCTGGGACTTGGAGTCGTAGTGTGCTACGAGCAGTAAAACGGGGGTGTTGCCGTCTTGTTCCGCACTGTTTGTTGCGATAATGTTTTCTGAGTAGTGCTTTCTACCGATGTTGTACAAGCCTTCAAACCCTTTCTGCCATTGTGTGCAGCACGTTGCTATAGAAAGGCTAAGTAGACAGGTGATGCATACCGGTATAGGAAATCGTTCACCGAACCACGGTACAAAGAGTACTACAGGCACAAAAAGACCACAAAGGATCCGGGGTAGCACTTCCGCGGGAAATTTTGTGAAATGGAAAGGTTCTGTTACAACGTCCAGTCCAACTTTAGTGAATTGCTTGACGATGTACGCGCGCGCATTGACCTCACCTGTGCTGCCCACCAGTCTTGGAAAAGCGAGTTGTTTGATGTGATGATACGCACGTTTGGCATCATAAGCGAGGTTTGCATCCATTGGCGTTTATCAATCCGCGCCTAACTCTGCTCGGAACCGCCGTCCCAAACGACCACTGAGTGTTCTCACAATTTCGCGTTCAGAAGCTGCGATGTTGTGCAATTCCGAGGGGTCGTTCTCCAAATCGTATAGTTCCGTTACATCGTTGTAGTTTTCGATGAGTTTATGCGTTGCTGTCCGAATGCATCGGAAGTTTCGGAGGGCACTCACCGTCTCGGTGCGGTGTGTTTCGGTTTCACCCTGAAGGACAGGCGCGATAGACCGAGCGTCAATGTTTGGCAACACTGGAACACCTACCAAATCGCATATCGTCGGATTCAAATCAATGAGTTCAACCAGACTCTCTGATATCTGATTTCCCGTAATGCCGGGTCCAGCAACGATGAGTGGTACCCGAAGCGACGGTTCGTAGGCGACGCTCTTTGTGTAAAGCCCGTGGTCCCCAAGCATTTCACCGTGGTCGCTGGAATAGATAATGTAGGTATTGTCAAGCATTCCGCGTTGTTCAAGTGCGCGGCGCATTTCTCCGATTTGGTCGTCAATTAGTTCCGTCGCAGCACAGTACTGTTGTCGTGTTACGGTGATATCTTCTGGACTCACATCGACGACACGTCGTTTCACCCACTCTGGCTTTCCATCCATATCGTCAGCAATCGCGGGCGGCATCTCAGCGTGGCGATACTTGTCCCCGTATTCAGTCGGCGGATCGAAAGGGTCGTGCGGACCGACAAAACTCACGAACATGTGCCATGGAAAATCGTCTGGAATATTTTCAATAAATTCGGTTGCCCGTTTACCGATATAGGTATCGGCAAAATCCTCCGTTGAAAGAACAGAATCGTGAGAACCATTTTTAATCCAGCCGCCGCTACTGCGTTTCCTATAATCTTCATGAAACGCTTTGAGCATGCCTTTCTCCTGAAGGTAGTGGGTATAAGGACCGATAGGTGTTGGTGAGCTTCCGGCGTGCATTTTACCTTCACACTCTTCGGGATGTGTGAATCCCCAACTATAGGTGCGCGGACGGTCGCCATAACGTCCGTTATAGCCGTCAGGTTTGGCAAGGTCGAGTTTCCCGACACATCCGACGCGATAACCGTAATCGCGGAGTTGTTGATAATAGGTCGGAACGGTCGCGGGCAAGAAACTTCCGTTATCTACGGCTCCGACGCGGGAGGGTTGCAGTCCAGATGCAAGGGCAATTCGTGATGGTGCACAGACTGGGGCGTTCACGGTGCAGTTTGGAAAATTCACACCTGCCTCTGCTAACTGTCTCAAGTTAGGGGTGTTGAGGGCAGTAGGCGCATTTTCATCGGTTTCCAGATAATCGTATCGGTGCTGATCCGACATGATAAAGAGAACGTTCGGTCTATCGGTTTTTCGAGTCATTATGAGGTCCTATAAGTATGCCTTAATAACATGATAGTAGGCATTGCGTATATCTAATGGAATATCTCTGCTTAATTTCACCATCATTGTAGATGGTAGTGTTCTAATTTTCAACCAAAAAATCACCGCTAACCCTCTTGCTAAAATTTACGGAATACGTTATCATATCTCCACAATTCTCAAAAAGGAGATTCACATGGCAGTTTTTTTACATACACGGGTTCGCGTCAGCGACCTTGACGCTTCAATTAATTGGTATTGCGACCACTTGGGGTTCAAAGTCCTCAGTCGGAGCGATAAATCACCAGCGGGCAACCAGATTGTGCATCTTGAGCTCCCAGGAAATGCTCACACCTTAGAGTTAACCTATTCACCCGACTTCGACCTTCAGGTCCAAGAGGATCTGATGCACTTTGCTATCGGTGTACCCGACATTGTCGAATGTTGCGACGGACTCGAAAAAGCAGGGCTGGAAATTTGGCCCGATGAATGGCGCGAACAGTTCACATCTGGTGGCATGAAAATGGCATTCATCACCGATCCTGACGGTTATGAAGTTGAGATATTGGAACGGGCAGATACCTCTGGTGATCCCCTGGATGTTCTTGACGAATAATTCTAAACGTGGGGCCAGAATTGGTTCCACGCAGTCAACCAATCCTTTGCCCGGCTTTCAACGGTAACAGGGCCGGTTATCTCAACACCTGCGCGTCCCTTGAAGTCTGCGAGTTTATCAACACTTGAGAGTTCGATTTTGATTGTTGTCGGTGCTGCCGGAATGTAAGGCTTAACCCGATTTAAATCTTGAAGTGCATCTCGCGCGCCCTCCTCAATCAATTGACGCGCACGTACCGGTGGCAATTGTCGCGCGCTATATCGGCTGAGTCCCTGTTTAACGGCGACCGTAGGCAGTGCGTCGCCGAGGAGTTCTTTCGCTTCTCGGCAGACTGCTGCGTCGCCGGTGACAAGCACGATTGGCACGTCATAGGCACCGTTGAGTGCAGCGTTCACGCCGGTTTCGCCGACCAGATCATTGTTGAACCACAGGTTCCGGTACTGTACACTGGAAATCGTATGGCACAACACACCGTCAGGCGTACCGTTGCGGGCATGCATGCCGATGAGCAAGCAGGCATCACAACCGCTTTTCCACATATCTTCATAACGTCCCCAACCGTGATGTGCTACCCATTCGCAATCCGGATGAATTTTATCGGGGATGAGTGAGTTGAACGTCCAGCCTTGTCCTGCGCCGTGGCAGTCAACGACGACGATTTCTGTTGCCCCTGCAGCTTTGGCACCGCGCACCGCAGCATTGATTTCTTCTGTGTAGAGTCGTCTCCCTTCCTCAAACATCGATGCACCGCCGCTGACCTGATCCCACACGACGATACCGCTGACACCTTCCATATCCGACATGATGAGTACCCGCATTACTATACCCCTTTTTTCTAACAGAAAATCTTAGTTTTTAGGGTACTATAAACCTGACATTTTTAAAATTCAAGTAGAAAATTGCGTAACAGGCCATTGCTAATTGCCGACAGCCAATAGCCAGTGGCTAAATAATCACCGGCAACCCGCAAATGATTTTTGACATAGGTTCACTGTTGTGTTATAATTCTGTTAATGGAAGCAATATTGAATTTAAAGAAAAGAATCGCTAATATGAAATCGTAATTTTGCCTATGGACGCAATCAAAATAGAAGTTTACAATATCATTGAAACCGCAATTCGCGCTGCTATAGAATCTGGTGAGCTCTCTATAGCAGAAGTGCCGGATATCCCCTTTTCTCCAACGAAGACTCCGGAACACGGCGATATTGCCACGCCAGTCGCCTTGGGACTCGCAAAACAGGCACGCATGGCACCTCACAATATAGCCGAGATCATTGTTAAACACATTAATCTTGAAACACATCCAACCCTCCACAAAATTGACATCGCAGGTGCAGGTTTTATAAACATTCATTTCTCCGATGAATGGCTCTATGACACACTCCGAACGATTGCAGCGATGCAATCGCGTTATGGCACTTGTGACAAAGGCGGCGGAAAACATCTACAGATTGAGTTTGTCAGTGCAAATCCGACAGGACCGCTTAATATTGTGAGCGGACGCGCCGCAGCTGTCGGGGATACCCTCGTTAACCTCCTAAATGCTATAGGCTATAAGGCAATCCGTGAATTCTATGTCAACGATGCTGGTGGTCAGGTCGAAAGACTCGGTGAGTCGATTGATGTTCGTTATCGACAGGTACTCGGTGAAGAGAATTTGGAAATTCCAGAAGGAGGCTATCAGGGAGAATATCTCCGAGAATTCGCGGAGGCTATTGTTGAAACCGAAGGCGATAGGTTCCTTCAACTTGAGATGGGTGAGCGGATTGCCCACTTCCGAGATGAAGGCATCGCCCACATCTTGGCACAACAAAAAACCTCGTTGGAACGTTTCGGTGTTAATTTTGATGTCTGGTCGAGTGAGAAAGCAATTCGGGACAGCGGAAAACCGGAGGAAATCATTCAACTCTTTCGAGAGAAACAATACCTTTACGAAGCCGAAGGCGCGACATGGTTTCGGATGACAGATTTTGGTGATGATAAGGACTGCGTGGTTATCCGTAGTAATGGCGAATACACCTATTTCGTGCCTGATGCCGCGTATCACCGCGATAAGTTTGACAGGGGTTTCACGACGGTTATTGACCTCCTTGGACCCGATCATCAAGGACATATTACACGCCTCAAAAACTTTGCGAAAGCACTTGGCATGCCCGATGCTTGGCTCGAAATTTCTATTATTCAGCAGGTGAATCTTGTTGATGCAGAAGGCAAGCGGGAAGACATGTCGAAACGGCGTGGACAGTTCTTAACACTTGACGCACTTATTGACGAACTCGCTGAAACGGTCGGTGAGCAATTCGCCGTGGATGTTGCCCGTTATTTCTTTCTTATGCGTGCCAATAATACCCATCTTGATTTCAATATGGAGTTAGCCGTCACACACGCCAGTGAAAACCCTGTCTTTTATATTCAATACGCGCATGCGCGGTGCTGTAGTATTTTCGAGCAAGGTGATGAGCAGGGGATTATACCGAAACCGATTGATGAAGTATCCCTAAAACGATTGACTGAACCGATGGAACACGAGTTGATTCGGAAATTAGCCGAATTTCCATCAGCCGTGCTACTGAGTGCCGAGACGCGCGAGGCGCACCGTGTTCCGCATTATCTACACGAACTTGCTGGAATTTTTCATCCGTACTACAACCAACACCGGGTCCTTGATCCGTCAGACATGGAAAAGACGCATGCACGACTTGCTCTGGTACAGAGCGTGCAAACGGTGTTGAGAAATGGATTGACACTGCTGGGTATCTCTGCTCCCACATCTATGTAGTCAGCTGTTAGTCAATCACGATAGGAAAAAATATGATGATAGATTATAGAGAAACAGATAAGGCGCATGTGTGGCATCCACTGTTCCAGCATCAACGCCTTGAAGAGACATCGTTAGTCGTTTTTGAATCCGCACACGGTACAACACTTGTGGATTCAGATGGACGCGAGTACTTAGATGCTTATTCGGCGTTGTGGAATGTCAATGTTGGTTACGGGCGGCAGGAGATAGCAGATGCTGTTTATGAACAGATACAGCGGCTGCCCTACTATCCGCACTCGCAGATTAACGTTCCTGCCACGATATTAGCCGATCAACTCGCTGCGTGTCTGCCGGGTGATTTGAACCACGTCTATTTCTGCAATAGCGGTTCGGAGGCAAATGAAACCGCTATCAAAATGGCACGGCAGTATGGTAGGCAGACCTATCCGGGTGAGAATCGTTACAAGATTATCAGTCGCTATCGGGGATATCACGGCTTTACATACGGGGCACTTTCGGCGACAGGACAGGCACGAAGAAGGAAAGCGTTTGAACCGCTTGTACCCGGATTTTTACACGCCCATCCGCCTTATTGCCACCGATGTCCGATCGGGTTGGACTATCCATCTTGTGGTACCGAGTGCGCCGATGAGATTGAACGGATGATTCACTGGGAAGGCCCCGAAACCGTCATTGCTGTCATCGCTGAACCAATCATCGGTGGCGGTGGCGTGATTATTCCACCCGACGCATACCTCCCAAGGCTCCGGCAAATCTGCGACGACTACGGTTTACTCCTCATCTTTGATGAGGTAATTACCGGTTTTGGGCGTACAGGAAAGATGTTTGCGTGTGAGCATTGGGACGTACAACCTGACCTTATCACACTGGCAAAAGGATTGACAAGCGGCTATATCCCCCTCGGTGCCTGTGTCGCTTCAGCGGAAGTTTTCGATGCATTCCTTGGGGCATCCGATGAAGATAGAGAATTTGCGCAGGTCTGTACCTACGGTGGACATCCTGTGGCGTGCGCTGCCGGAATCGAGAATCTGAAAATTCTTCAAGAGGAACGCCTCTCGGAAAATGCAGAAAAAGTTGGTGCGTATCTACTCTCGAAGTTAGAAACGTTGAGTGATTTACCTATGGTCGGCGATGTCCGAGGCAAAGGGCTGATGCTTGCTGTTGAACTCATCGAGACCGATGGTACACATCTCGCAACAGCAAAGACGAACCAAATTGTAGGGCAATTACGAGACTTCAGTGAAGGGGGTATCATCGTCGGGAAAATCGGCCATGCTATCGAGGAACCGGAAAATATTATTTTCCTTGCACCGCCACTGATTCTCACCGAAGCGGAGGCGGATAGAATCTTTGAGACGTTACGTCAAGTACTTGTCCAACAAGAGTTTTAACGCATGGCGTTTCGCCGGTGGTATCTTGTTTGGATCGGTAGCGAGTGCATATTGCAATGCAGTTGAACAGGCACAGGTCCGTTGTGCCTCCGGGATTTGAGCGATAGCCTGCCGTACGATTTTCTTGGAAGTCTCAACGTTAAAACGGACGTTATCAAGGATCATCTCGGTTGTGACATTATCGTGATCAGGGTGCCAGCAGTCATAATCCGTGGAACAAGCCAGAACGGCGTAACAGATTTCAGCCTCGCGAGCAAGTTTCGCTTCGGGGGCTGCGGTCATCCCGATAATGTCAAATCCGAAGTGTCGATAGACGTTAGATTCGGCTTGTGTTGAAAATGCCGGTCCCTCCATACAAATGTAGGTGCCGCCGTTATGGACAGTCGGGCTGACTTCCGAAGCCGCTGTAGACAGAAATCTACTGAGTTGTGAACAGAAAGGGTGGGCAAGACTGATGTGGGCGGCAATACCGTCCCCAAAAAAGGTTGATTTCCGATCTTTGGTATGATCGTAGAGTTGATCTGGTACAACAAAGTGGCGAGGTTCAATATCTTGCCGGAGGCTTCCGACCGCACTCACGGAGATAAGCCATTCGACACCTAACGATTTTAGGGCATAAATATTAGCGCGGACATTAACCTCAGATGGAAGAATCCGGTGACCAACACCGTGTCGTGGTAGGAAAACAACAGGCTTCCCATCAAGATTCCCGTGAATAAGAGCATCACTGGGTTTGCCGAAAGGGGTTTCGATCTCGATTTCTTCGATGTCTGTTAGACCTTCGATCTGATAAAAAC
Source organism: Candidatus Poribacteria bacterium (assembly GCA_963662915.2). Classification (GTDB taxonomy): domain Bacteria; phylum Poribacteria; class WGA-4E; order WGA-4E; family WGA-3G; genus WGA-3G. The sequence continues at coordinate 86,808 of CAXXEU010000002.1, forward strand.
CGCTGCCACCAATAATTCCGATACGCATTTTTTGTCCTTTCGTAAATGGTTATCAGTTATCAGTACGTTGCGCTTTCAGTGTTCAGTTAAGAGGCTTCAGGGAACAATCTACCCGGTTCTGGAGGACGCTAGGAAGTGGTGAGTTGTTACGAACCGCTCTTTAACTGACAACTGACAACTATAAAACTGACAACCGACAACTGAAAACTAATCAATATGGCACTGTTGAAATGTAATAATTTAACACTTGAAGGGAAATCGAGTTCCGCTGTCGCTACTTACATACGGGTGAAGGAGCTTGACTTGGTTTTCGATTTAGGCAGATGTCCGATGAATTTCATCGGCATCGGCAACGTCTTTATTTCGCATTTTCATCTCGATCACTACTTTGGATTACCCATCTATATCAGCCAGCGTTGGCTTTCTGGTATACCGCCGGGTAATATCTATGTGCCGTCGAGAGGTGCTAAACAACTTATGCAGATCCTTGATAGGATTTCCGCATTAGATATGGGTCGAAGTTGGGCATATCAAATCAGTCCAGTCCAGGTAGGGGATGCGATTCCGTTTCGACAGAATCTGGTTGCACATATTTTACCCGGCAACCATAGTGTCCCTGCCGTTTCTTATCTAATTTGTGAGGTTCGTAAGAAACTAAAGTCCGAGTTTCAACACTTATCAGGGCGCGACATCGCCGAATTGAGACGGTCGGGGGTCGAGGTAACGACGGAGGTGCAATTGCCATTAGTTGCCTATCTTGGAGATACACGGAGCATCCCTATTGATGCACATCCGTTACTCAAAGCGTGCAAGGTGCTAATCTGTGAATGCACGTTTATCCTACCGGAACATCGGGCGCGTGCGAAGAAGACGATGCATGTACACCTTGAGATGTTGCCGCCTATGTTAGCTGATTTTGAAAGTGAGCACATTATACTAACGCATTTCTCCCGTCGCTACACACCGGAACTTATCCGACAAAAAGTGTTTAACTACTTACCTTCCGAAGAACGGTCCCGGGTCCAACTGTTTCTCTAATACTGAGACGTAACTATCCTAAATCTTCTCAGGTATACCTGCTCGTTCCATATAAAGCTGTGTTGTCACAATTGCCCAGATGGGTGCTAATATCGCATGGATGAGTGTGTTTACGGTAACCATCACTGTGATCGCCCAAATTGGGGGACTCGATAGATTTATAGCAGCATAACCACCAAAAAAGAGACCGAAGAGTTTTCCGGATTGCAGCACCTCGGCGAGTTTCGCAAATTCGGGTGCTGTCATCAAAAGTAGGAGCAGTGTTAAAATAGTGACTGCAGTCGTAAGTATCGCTGTTCCTAAAGCCAGCAACAGATAGGTCCCGAAAAACTGACCCCATGCACCTCTGACAAGCTCACCACTCCGGCGAAGTGAAGCAATTGCCGATAGATTTTCAATAATAATACACTGATTGCACAGACTCCATCTCATCAGAAAATAGACCGCGACAACACCAGAGATCAGTGTAAGGAAACGGAATAGTGTACTGGACCCCATTGATGGATCATGTATGAAATACTCCGTAAATCCAGCCATGATACTGGCGAGGATTATGAAAGGTCCTCCCGACGCAAGCATCATCAAAATACATGCCCCCAAAATAGAGAAAAGCTTGCGGTACGTTCGGTGCCAAACCTCGCCAGATGTAACATTTATCCCTTTATGCTGAGAGACTATGACCAAAGCCAATGGACACATCGTTAACCATAGCAGACCGATGCTGAAGGACGAGAGGTCGAAACCTACACCTGCTGTTACGCCGGTCCGTACTGGCGCGGGTTCGATCGTTCGACTTTCGTGATTAAAGGCATATAATGAATATGCCTTGACTCCTGATGTGCTAAAGGTCCATTGTGCTTCTGGTACCACAAAGTTGAAAAATAGGTATCCAACGATGCTGACAAGAATAACAGGAAACATTACCTGCCAAAACAGACCGAAGTTGTTCCGGTATTCTTTGAATACTGTTGATACAAGACCTTGGTGCCGCTGCACTGTTCTTGTACTTCCCAGGAAATGTTGCATGTTTCTATTCCTTAACAGGATAGATAGGGGTAACGCCGCGGCCTGTCCCTTATAATTCTGTTCAACGATGCAAACGTTTGATTTTTCCCCATGTTGTTGCCAATTTATTCAACGCTTCAACGGCGAGTCCTTGTTCCGCGAGTTTTAGAATCTCATCTTCAGACAGTGCCCGATCAAATATCATCACCTCGTCAATAATACCTTTGAAGTATCGATTGCCCCCACAACAATCAACCCATCCGATGTTTAATGGACCAATCGGCTGTTCAACATGCGGGATGTCGTTGATGCCTTTCGTCAAACCGTCAGCATCGCTATAGATGTAAAGTATTGCGTGCTTCGGTTCAATCGTCATCGCGGCGAGTGCCCATTCTTCCATTGGAATCTCAGGTCCGCCGTCCCATCGCCATGTTTCAGCGGAGTTATTGTTCCAGACGTAGTGAAGCAGGTCATTGTCCCCGAATATGAGTTCTGTGGCAGTCGGTGTGCGCGACCCAACGATACCTGCCCAATCGGAGGCTTTCCAACCGTTAATCCATGCCGCATAAGTCGTCGTTTCGGTAATAACTTTGTAATCGGCGATATGAATTTTCTGTGAACCGCCATCTAATTCGACCCCTTTGCCGATGCGCGCGTTTACCCATGCGGGGCCCCCAATGACTTCTCCATCGTGTTTGCCAATACTGTCGATAGCATCGCCATCAAGTGGCCAGTAGTTAATGAGCCCATCTCGGAGATCCGCGGCACTCGGTGGGTTGAATAATATAACGAAGAGAAACGAAATGAGTATATAACGGAACGTAGATTCAACACAACATTCAGATGGTGTTCTGATACCAAACATTTTCGTGAACATAGTGATCCTCTTTCTCTGCGACTGCAGATTTCAATTGAGTCTCTAACGGAATATTCTCCTTTAAAAGGGTATAGGGAAACCAAAGCAGGAAGGCTTAGTTTCCCTATAATTCCGATGCGTTGCGAATTAGCTGCCCATACCGGGGTGTGAACTTGCATCTTGATCAGATGTTCCGGCTTCTTGTTCTTGATAGAACAGGTATCCGTCTTCATCTTGGTCGAGTTCGTACTGTCGCACAATCTGTTCTGCTTCGCGAAGGTAGGGGGTATCTCCCTTTGTAATGCTCATATAGGCTTTGAATCCTTCATAAGCAGCACCGAATTCACGGATGGAACGATAACAGACAGCCTGTTGGTAAACGGCTTCGTTTCGCCATACAGACTCGGGAGCATTGTCAAACAGGTTGTCGTATGCCTGAATTGCCCGTTCATACTCAGCATTTTGCTGATAGAGGGTCCCGATACGATACATAGCGTCTGCGGCGGCGAATTTCTTGTGGGATAAATCTCGTACCAACGTACTGTAGGCATTAATAGCACGAGGGAAGTTGCGAAGCCTCTCCCAGTTACCCGCAATCTGCTGGAAATTTTGGACGACCTGATCACTATATCCCATCACCCACATATCAGCCGGTGTAATCTTCCGACCCGTTTTTTGGTATTCGACCGCTTTCTTATTGCGGAACTTATCGATTTCGTCCATCAGGAAGTTAATTTCCGTCAAGACTTCCGCTGTCTGCTTTAGGAGTGTTCCGGCTTGTGAGGCTTCGTAAGAATCCGGAAATTTCTCCACGACTGCCGTATACGCGGGCCAACCGTCGATATAGTCATAAATCTTGTAGAAGTAGAGGTTACCGATTTGGAATTGGGCTTGTGGTGCTTTCGGATGCTCAGGAAACTCTTCGACCATACGCTCATAGTTACGGGTGGATTCCGTATAATTCTCTAAGCTTTCATAAGCACGTGCGACTTCATAGAGTGCCTCTGCAGCAATATTAAAGGTTTCATCTGTCGGTTCACTATCATAAATAGCTTTATAGTTTTGGTATTCAGCACGCTTTGTCTTAATGATTTCGCGATTCTTCCGAATATTCGCTGTGCCACCTTTTGCCTCGTTGGCGTAATATCCAGTGGGATCCAGGGCAACAATGGCATCATAATGCTCAACCGCTTGGTCCCAATCATAGCGGCGCTTGTAGATTTTAGCGATCTGGTAATGTGCGCGCTGTGCCCATTTTCCCTTCGTATCGCGCTCAATAACCTCTAAATAGAGCGTCATCGCTCTGTCATAGAGTGCCCGTTGTTTCTCGCGGTTCTCCTCCATTTTTACGGGATCATCGTCGCGGATATCCATAGTTTCTGCCTGGTCAAACGCAGTATCGGCATTCTGGATCTTAGCACCAATCGGAACAATATTGATATTGCCGCATCCGAGAATCGTCACAGACAAAAATGCGAAGGCAAGAATGAGAAGAGAGGCTCGACCTATTCGGAGATCGAAGCCGTATGTGAAACGGTTCATCGTGAGTCCTCCTTAGGGATGTAAAAATCTGCTGGTATGTCTCTAAATTACGCAGCAGTCGTTCATTGCTGCCCACATTATACTAAATTTGCAAAAAAAGTCAACATTTTTTATTTTTAAAAATACTAAAAACTTGACAAACATTGAAAAGTATGTAAGAATTGAATTTACGTAAAGGGTTGATACGCCAATCGCGATATTATTGTTAGCGTAAATTTGGAATGTAAAAATTAGACATAGGAAGGACAAGGAAAGGAAATAAAGATGGCGAATGCAGACTATAAAATTGGTGTTGTAGGGGTCGGCAGAATGGGTGCGAACATCGCTCGACACCTCAATGATGAGGGTTTTGATGTCACTGTTGTATATGATGTCGCAAGCGAACGCGCACAAGAACTCGCGTCGGAAATCGGGGCAACCGCAACCGAAGAACTTGGCAACGTTACATCTCTTGCTGACTATATCATCACTGTGGTTACAGACGATGCTGCGATGCGGACGATTTTCTCCGACGATGCCGACGATAGTCTACTCAAGGGTGCAGCGGGCAACGTTTTCATTAACTGCGCAACACTGAGTCCGCAGATCCACGTAGATATCGAACAACTCGCAGCGAAGCATGGGGCTGAAAGCCTCGAAGGATGTATGGCGAGTAGCATTACACAAGCACGGGAAGGGACGCTCTACCTCATGTGCGGCGGTAAAAAGGCAACGTTCGACAGGACTCTTCCGATTCTGGAGTCAATGAGTGTTTCCCTCCGTTACGTCGGTGAAGCCGGACAAGCAGCACAGGTCAAGGCACTCGTCAACATGGTCATGAACATCAATACAGCAGGACTCGCTGAAGGACTCGGCTTGGGTGCTGCGCTTGGGTTGGATCTGGCGATGTTACAGGACGTTTTCTCACAGACCGGGGCAAACTCCCGCGTCTTAGAGACCGATGGAGAGGATATGGAAGCGCGGGATCATGAGTGTTATTTCTCGGCTGCGCATGCATCTAAGGATTCGGGGATCGCACTCGACTTGGCAAACGCTGAGGGTATTTCGTTGCCGCTCGCGGAAGCGACTAAAGCGCAGTATGACCGCATGATTGAACTCGGCTTGGGTGAGTTGGATAAGTCGGGTGTTGCTGAACTCACTTTCCCCGGACGCGGAGGGAAGAACTAAATCGTGCTTAAAGGCGTAATCCTCGCAGGCGGACTCGGTACCCGTTTGTATCCTCTTACCAAAGTCACTAGCAAGCACCTCCTACCCGTTGGTAATGAACCCATGGTGTTTCACAGTGTCAAACAACTTACGGCATCAGGCATTACCGATATTCTGATCGTGACGAACCCGCAATTCGTTGGTGCCTTTGTGAATGCCCTTGGAAGTGGAAAAGATTTCGGGTGTGAATTCACGTATCGCGTGCAAGAGGAGGCGAAAGGTATCGCGCATGCCCTTGCATTAGCGGAGGGATTTTCCAATAACGGTAGCATTGCTGTTTTGTTGGGCGATAATATCTTTGAAACCTCAGTCCAACATGCTGTCGATGATTTTCAGGCACAACCGAAAGGGGCTCGTGTCCTGCTCAAACAGGTGCCCGATCCAGAACGTTATGGTGTGGCTGTTTTGAACGAAGATGATCGTATCATCGCGATTGAGGAGAAACCTGAGCATCCGAAGAGCAATTACGCTGTAGTAGGTGTCTATTTTTACGACGCATCCGTGTTTGACATCATCCGTACGATTGGGCCTTCGGTGCGTGGAGAGTATGAGATAACCGCCGTCAATAACGCCTATATACAGCGTGGCGAGCTGGCATACAGTTTCGTACGAGGAAAGTGGGTTGACGCAGGAACCTTTGACTCACTCAGCGAAGCGCATCAGATCCTTTTGAATTCTGTTCTTGATTGAAAATACTTTTTAAAGTGGAAACTATCAGAAACCTTCGGCTGTCGGCTTTCAGCTATCAGTTGTGAGAGAGGTTTGCAACCTTGATACTTAACTGACAACTATTTTTATGGACGAAAGACCGATTCTATCTATTGTCATTCCGGTTTATAATGAAGCAGAGAATGTCCGACCGTTGTTTGAAAAGATTCAGACGGTATGTGAGATGATCGGTGATACTTATGAAGTATTATTCGTTGATGACGGGAGTAGCGATGCGACTTTTGCAGTGCTTTCAGAACTAAGTAGACGAGTTCCGCAATTGGTCGTCATTCGATTCAAAGAGAATGTCGGTCAAACGGCAGCGATGGCAGCAGGATTTGAATTGGCGCGTGGCGATCGGATTGTTAGCATGGATGGCGATTTGCAAAACGATCCTATTGATGTTCCAAAACTTCTTGAGAAACTGGAGGACGGCTACGATTTGGTATGTGGGTGGCGGAAAGAGAGACAGGATAAATTCTTAACGCGGCGCGTCCCTTCTATTGTTGCGAATTGGATAATCGGTAAGGTGACTGGCGTGCCGATCCACGACAACGGATGTTCACTGAAAGCATATCGTGCCTCGGTTATCAAACAGGTGCCGCTCTATGGTGAGATGCACCGATTCATTCCTGCGATGTCCACGGTCGTTGGGGCGCGTATCGCTGAAATCGTTGTCACACATCATCCGAGGCGTTTTGGTCAAAGCAAATATGGACTCGGTAGAGTCTGGCGTGTAGCGTTGGATATTATAGCCTTCAAGTTTATCATCTCCGTCTTTTCCGCGCTTCCTGAAGAACAGGAACCTTCGTTGTGGAAACGGCTCTCCAACGTCCTTTTTAATCCGAAGCAGAGAGCCTTTCGAGCTGCGGCGTTATTGAGTTTGCCTTTCTTTGTCTTAGGACGTATCTTGTTTGATAGTGCGAACACTCCAGCATTTAGCTGCTTCGTTTTAGCCATCGCGTTGCTAACACTTGGATGGATAACGGAAAATAAAATTCGGCAGGCGGACCAAGAACTATCAGAGTTGAGTAAACTCGCGCGGTTCTTTATCTTTCGGTACAAGCGGCGCCCTCTTCGGTTTTTTGGTCCTATCGGTGTCCTGTTATTCATACTCGGTGGCGTTCTCTTGATACCGCCTATTCACTCTTTTTTGTTACGAGTGTTAAACCTTACAGAAATTCCGAGTCTGGGTACTATTTTCGTGGCGGGTGGGATTTTGGTATTCTGTTTCGGTCTGTTCGGTGAACTTATCGCCTTCGTTAACGCTAAACGCGTGAAGGATTATACGATCGAAACACTTTTAAATACGGAGGCATGACGGAAACGCCTTGAATAATTTGACTGATTGCAAACTGCCTCAAAATTGGCGCGACGAATTTCCGGTCACCGAGACTTATGTATATATGAATCATGCCGGTGTCGCCCCGCTATCGCGTCGCGTGCAAGATGCGATGATCAAATTCTTGGAAGATGCTACTGTAAATGGTGCTGTGAACGCCAAACTTTGGGAGGCGGAAGCGGAAATCTGTCGAGACACAGCGGCACAACTCCTCAACGCCAATACAACCGAAATCGCCTTTATGAAGAACACGACACAAGGGATTCTCATTGCGGCGAACGGTATTGATTGGCAAGTCGGGGACAACGTCGTCACGACGGCGGTAGAGTTTCCGGCGAATGTCTATCCATGGTGGCGTTTAAAGGAACGCTATGGGGTCCAAACGCGTATGGTACCAGAGCGGGCTGGACGCATTCACGTCGAAGATGTGGCTTCTGCAATTGACGAGTGCACACGGGTTGTGACGATTAGTCACGTAGAATTCGCCTCCGGCTTCCGGAACGATATTCAGGCACTCGGCGAGATTTGCCGAGAACGCGATATCTGGTTCGTTGTGGATGCTATTCAGAGTCTCGGCGCAATTGAGGTGGATGTCAAGACCTCTAACGTTGATATTCTCGCTGCCGATGGGCATAAATGGCTGCTTGCACCGGAGGGTGCAGCGATTTTCTACTGTGCTGATGAGAAACGTGAACGCCTGATTAACACCAATGTCGGTTGGGCGAGTGTCGTGAATCCACGCGATTTCCTCAATTACGACCTAACGCAGAAGCCAGATGCAACCCGCTTTGAAGAAGGTTCCTACAACAGCGTCGGATTGTATGGACTCAGGGCTGCAATTGAATTGCTCCTTGAGATTGGTATCCCCGCAGTCGAAAGGCATGTTTTGGAACTCACAGGGCACTTAATAACCGGATTGGAAGCCAAAGGCTACCATGTCATTACACCGAGAGCGGATTCAGAACGCGCTGGGATTGTCATTTTTGAAAGCGATCGGTATACGCCGAGCGAAATCTATGAGATACTACACACTGAAAACATCGTCACTGCCGAGCGTGGAACCGGCATCAGGGTTTCACCGCATTTCTACAACACAACATCTGAAATTGAACGGCTGCTTGAAGTGCTACCAGACCTTTAACACTAATTTCAACTTAGGAAAAAAAATTGAAAACTCTACGGACACAAGATAACCTTCAGGATGATACGGTGGGATCGGTTTCAAAAATTTGCTTCTCATTTATTATTGTTTCTCTACTGATGCTCGGTGCTTGTACAATGCCGGGTGGCAATCAGCAGATTAGCAAGATTCGTCTCTCTATTCAAAATACGCTGCCTCTCCATCGAAAAAAGGTCCCGATTGTGCTAACTGGCGCGCAACTCCGAAAAGTGAACCCTGATTTCACCTTCAAAGCGTATTCTGTTGTCACTGGAAAAGCACCGAGAGAGGTGATGATTCCTGCCCAAGCAGATGATTTGGACTATGACGGGGAACGCGATCAGCTCTGCTTCTTGTTGGACTTGGCACCGGAAGAAACGAAAGAGGTTTCAATCCTTTACGACCCGAATGTCAAGGCGACCCTAACACTTGACATCAATAAACAGACGCGTGCAGCAATCCTTCCTGAACTGAATGCTATCGCAGCAATGGAATCGAATTTGATTGCGTATGTCCTAAAACCAAATGGTGCTTTCATTGCGTATGGCAAAAAACGGTCGGAACTTTTTAGTGTGGATGTAATGTTCCAACCCGAATTAGACTATGAGCAGCCGGTCTCGCCGGAACTCAGACACCATTTTGAGAATAACGCCATCACGCTCTCTCAGCAGGTCCAAATAGAGATAGAGAAGCCGGAGCAACAGTGGATAGCACGGGACCTTGAGAATCAAGAGATTTACTTTATCCGAAAATCCTATAGCAGTGAGGTCTCCGAGCTCGGACAGGAAACTGAGGCAGAAGAGCAGTTGAGTATTTCTGAATCGATTGGTTTATCCATAAATGAACTCCTCAAACCTGAAACGTCGGAGATGGTCGCGCTTACACCGTTAGACGGACTAATAGGCTGTGGTGGCATTGCGCTTTGGCATAAGCAGGACGAGAAAATGGTTCCGTTGCCGACTGAAGGCGATTACGTCCGAATTCTTGCTGACGGTGCCATCCGTTCCATCGTCCAACGGATTCTGCCGGCATGGAACATTCAGGGTGAGGTCCGTCGGTTCATATCAACCACGTTTATCTATGGCGAAAATCCGTGGATTGAGCATCATATCCATATTGATGGAGACCTACCGACGGATTATGCTTTTATCACAGGGATTCCGTATCCGAATGGTGCTTATAATGAGGATATAAAACAGGGGTGGGTTTGGAGTTGGGGAACGGATCCAAGCGACATGGATGCACTCGGTGTTGCGCTCATCGTCCTCACCGGTCGCGATCCGGAAGATGCCGGACTTGATGCATCACAAACCGATTTTTCGTCTTTACCGGTTATCCTAACCCCCAATGCGGATGGCAGACTTACCTATCGCACATTTGCTATCTGGGGCGGCGGTATTGATGGTATTGAGACCGAAACGGAATTTGCGCAGCACGTTCAGAAGACAACAACCGCGCTAAAAACACCTCCACAAATTAAGTTCCTACCGCCAGAAGAAGAAAAATAATCTCAGATGATTGGAGCAACTATGCTTGTCAAGGAAGAGTGTCTACGACTTATCGCAAACCAGCGGACAGATGAAATCGTTGTCACGACAATGGGAACAACCGTGCCGTGGGGCAAAATATCGACACATGCGTTGGACTACGCCTCCGTCGGCAGTGCCATGGGACACGCTGCTGACTTCGCACTCGGCATCGCACTCGCTAAACCGGATAAAAAGGTTATCGTGCTTAACGGTGACGGAAGTATGCTGATGTGTTTAGGCACATTAGCGACAATTACTGCCCTAAACGCACCGCCGCCCAATTATCTCCTTTTTGTCTGTGATAACGGCACCTACGAGGTTACTGGAAATCAACCGATTCCTGCTGGCAACAGCGGTTTCAGTTGGAGCATGATTGCGAAGGGTGTCGGCTTTCAGCAAGTTTATGAATTTGACGATACGAAGGAACTTGAAACAGCACTGCCGAAAATCTGGAATGAAACTGGACCTATTTTTGTGAGTCTGAAAATCGCACAAGCATACGAGCCACCGCCTGATCGATGGGGCGGTTTTCCCTATCCTTATCTACAAGAGTCGCTTGCGGAATCTACACAGAAACTCAGGCAGGCACTTGCGAGTTAAAGTGTCTGAATGAAGCGCGATTATGGAAAACTCAAAATTGGAAGTTCGGAGAATGGGACGTACGGAGATGCGCCCAAACGCACTTGCTCTCGGCGCGGCATGGTTGTGGCAGAAACCTGATGCCGAAGTTATCGGGGCAATCCGACGCGGTGTTGAACTCGGCATTAACTATATTGACACCTATCCCGGACATGCCGAACATCTCTGGGGCGAAGCACTCTCTGGTGGATTGCGAGAAGGGATTTATCTGCAAGCAAAAGTCGGCACGCACCCTGAACGCCGAAAAGACTTCTCTTCAGATGGCACACGCTGGAGCGTCACGAATAGTCTCAAATCCCTCCGTACGGATTACCTTGATGCCGTGCTTATTCACGACCCACTTGATATGGAAAGCGTGTTGGCACCCGGTCAGGCATTGGATACACTTTTAGAGATGAAAGCGGAGGGATTTATTCGGCATATCGGTGCGGGTGTGCGTTCTCATGAATTTCACACGGAACTCATTGAGACAGGGCATATTGACATTATTCTTACCTTCTTAGACTACACGTTGTTATCACAATCCGCAGCAACAACAACATTACCGTTGGCGCGCCAGCACGGGGTTGGTATCATCCTTGCGAGTCCGTTAGGTATGGGCAGTTTGACGGGTGTAGAGCCGGATGTCGAAACCGAACGCCGCCGTAACCCTAATGATGAACCGAAGGCGCACGCCATGTGGAGGTGGTGTCAGGAACGCGATGTTAACATCCGTCATCTGGCGATGCAGTTTTGCCTTGCAGCACCGATAGATGGTGTTGTTATGTTCGGTCCTGCCGACAAAGCGCAAGTGGAAGATGGGTATGAAGCAGCAACGACTGACATCTCGCCAGATATTTGGGAGGCATTCGAGACAGAATTCGGAATCAAGCGCGGAATGTAGTTAATCGTCTGAGTCAGGATTTACGCTATACTTTTTGTGCCACCATACTCGCGAGGATGCCGAGAATTTTGTCACATTGCTCAAGCATATAGGCGGACATGTCAATGTGGAGTCGCTTCCCTTCCAATTTGAGGAAGAGCCAATTTATCCCGGTTGTGATAGCTCCATAAATACACGGAATATCGTTCCCTTTTTCGGTATTAAAGCGTTGCGCAGCGATCATTTCCGCGACACACTGTCCGAGACCTGTTATAAGATCATCCTTCTTCGCTTCAATAAGGATGATAACAGGTGCCTCCAAATAATATTGGTTTGGAGACAGGCTTACCAAGAAATCACAGACCCCTGTCAAGTCGTTTTCACTATCAACATTGAAGTCAATGCCTGAAAAGAGGCTGATACGGTGTTCAAAATGCTCTCGGAGTTCAATGAGGACATCCGCGACAATCATTTCCGACTTTGCCTTCTCTGTGCCTATTGCAAGGGCTAACGGAACCTTTTTGGCTAACGCCTCGGTAAGTGCTACGTTCGGTTCGACCCGCTCTGTTTTGGAAAAAATACCTACAGACTGAACTATTTCGAGCTGAAAGGCTTTTTGTACGGCTTCTAAAGTAAAGTTGCTATAAGGCATGTGTTGAATCCTCCATCTGTTTAATTGGGTAGATTCCTTACATCTTTACACCGTCCGCTAAATCTGACGCAAACTGCTTTACCGCATTCAGTAATTTCGCTTCATCGTTAATATGTTCTTCAATAACATTGACAATCGCACTTCCCACAATCACACCATCGGCGATCTTCGCCACTTGTTCTGCTTGCTCAGGCGTTGACACGCCGAAACCGACACTGATTGGTTTGTCTGTATGTTTTCGCAACTCCGCGATCGTCGGCGCGATTTCATTTGACAGCATCGCACGCGCCCCTGTTACACCCGTTACTGAGACACAATAGATAAATCCTGTGCTGACCGATGCGATTAATTTCATCCGTTCCGGTGGACTTGTCGGGGCAACCATGAAGATCGTGGCGAGATTATATTGGGGTGCGATTTCAAGGAGCGACTGCGCCTGTTCTGGTGGTAGGTCCGGGACAATTAAACCATCAACGCCTACCTCGCATGCTGCCTGGCAAAACGCCTCTTCCCCCATCCGGAAAATCGGGTTATAGTAGCTCATCAAAGCAATAGGGATCTCTGTCTGTGGGCGGAGGTCTGCCACTATTGCCAGAATCTGCTCAAGTGAGATGTGATGTGTAAGGGCGCGTTCACTTGCGCGTTGGACAGTCGGTCCGTCCGCAATCGGATCAGAGAACGGGACACCGAGTTCAATAAGGTCTGCTCCAGCTTCCTCAAGTGAAAGGAGAAGTTTGTCGGTAAGTTCGGGATGTGGATCTCCAGCACAGAGGTAGGGCATAAAAGCACTGGCACCTCGGTCTCGGAGTTCTTGAAACTTTTTGTCAATTCGATTCATGGGTATAGTTGGGTTCCGACTTTCTGTTAGTATGTTTTCTCAATTATACCCTGCATGCGTCGAATTGTCAAGTGGAGTTTGCCCGATATCCACTGTAGGAATAATCTCCGAATAGTGGTATATCGTTCCTTAAAATAAGTAGGCGAGGTGCAAAGCCCTCGCCTATAGCACTTAAATTACGCCCTCCTGAAAACGAATTCGCTATCTGCAAAACTGACAGCAATCGCATCACCATCTTGGAAGTTACCTTCCAGCATCTGGATAGCCAACGGATTGAGAATATCCCGCTGGATTGTTCGTCGGACGGGACGCGCACCGTACACCGGATCAAATCCACGTTTTACCAATTCCTCGTTCGCAGATTCAGTGAGTGTCAAGGTCATCTTCTTCTCCGCGAAGCGAAGACTCAGCTGCGCCAGTTCCAACGTGACAATCCGCTTCAACGCCTCAACGTCGAGGCGATCAAAGATAATCAGATCGTCGATACGGTTTAGGAATTCCGGCGGGAAATGTGCTTGCACGGCTTCCATCACCTTACGCCGAATTTCCTTGCTGTCTAAGAGCGCGTCGCTAATCCACTGACTACCGATATTCGAGGTCATAATAACAACCGTGTTCTTGAAATCGACCGTGCGTCCTTGACCGTCTGTCATTCTACCGTCGTCGAGCATCTGGAGTAAGACGTTGAACACCTCTGGATGTGCTTTCTCTACTTCATCGAGTAGAATGACACAATACGGGTGTCGTCGGACTGCCTCCGTGAGCTGCCCGCCTTCGTCGTAGCCGACGTATCCCGGCGGCGCGCCGATGAGTCGGGAGACGGTGTGTTTTTCCATGTACTCGCTCATATCAATACGCGCCATAGCGTTTGCGTCGTCGAAAAGGAACTCAGCGAGCGATTTTGCGAGGTGCGTTTTGCCGACACCCGTTGGACCCATGAATAGGAAAGAGCCGAGCGGTCTATCTGGATCGCCGAGACCGACGCGAGCGCGTCGAATTGCGTTAGAGACAGCACTTACAGCTTCATCCTGACCGATGACCTGTTCGCAGAGGCGTTCCTCCATGTGAAGAAGTTTTTGCGTCTCACCTTCCATCAGCCGATAAACAGGGATACCCGTCCATTTCGCCACAATCTCGGCAATATCCTCTGCACTGACTTGCTCTTTCAACATCTGTGTGCCTTGGGCATCCGTTTCCAGTGTTTCTCGAATAGTTCTGAGTTGCGATTCCAGTGCCGGTATTTTGCCGTATTCCAGTTCTGAGGCTCTTCCGAGATTGCCCGAACGTTTGGCTTGTTCGGATTCAATACGGAGTGCCTCAATCTGCTCCATGAGTTCACCGATTTGCGTCAAACTTGCCTTTTCGTTTTGCCACGCAGCTTTCAGAGCATTTGCTTTCTCTTTGAGTTCAGCGAGTTCAGCAATCAGTTTTTCAAGCCGTTGTTGTGATGCAGCATCCTCTTCTTTTTCCAATGCTTGCTGTTCAATTTGGAGTTGGATGATACGGCGTTCTACCTCGTCAATTTCCTGTGGGACGCTATCAATCTCAATCCGCAGGCGCGACGCAGCTTCGTCTACCAAATCCACGGCTTTATCGGGTAAAAACCGTTCAGAGATATAACGTTTTGAGAGCGTTGCAGCAGCAACAACCGCGTTGTCCTGAATTTGCACGCCATGATGCGTCTCATACCGTTCTTTCAAACCCCGCAGGATCGCAATTGTATCTTCAACCGAAGGCTCTTCAACCTGCACAGGTTGGAATCTGCGTTCCAAAGCAGCGTCTTTTTCTATGTGCTTACGATACTCATCGAGCGTAGTCGCACCAATGCATCGGAGTTCACCGCGCGCCAGTGCCGGTTTGAGCATATTCGACGCGTCAACGGCACCCTCTGCGGCACCCGCACCGACAATGGTATGGAGTTCGTCGATAAACAGAATGACTTGTCCTTCTGCCTGTTCTATATCGGCAAGAACGGCTTTCAGTCTGTCCTCAAATTCACCACGGTATTTACTACCAGCAATAAGCGCGCCGATATCAAGCGCGATAAGCCGTTTCTCACGAAGGCTTTCTGGAACATCACCGTCGGCGATACGTTGTGCGAGTCCTTCCACAATTGCCGTTTTCCCGACTCCGGGTTCACCGATTAAGACGGGATTGTTTTTGCGTCTGCGGGAAAGGACTTGCATCACACGACGGATTTCATCATCGCGTCCGATAACCGGATCGAGTTTCCCAGAAATCGCTTCTTGCGTCAACTCTCTACCAAATCGGGTGAGTGCCTGATACTTATCCTCTGGATTTTGATCGGTTATTCGCTGGTTGCCACGGATGTCAACGAGTGCCTTGAGGATTTTATCTTTCGTTACGCCTGCTTCTCGAAGGATTTTACCGACTTCGGTCTGCTTTGCCTCGGCACACGCGATTAGGAGATGTTCTGTGCTGATGTATTCGTCTTTGAGTGCCGTTGCCTCTTTGAAAGCACTGTCTAATACGGATTGTAGTGCAGGAGCGATACGCATTTCAGCTGTCGCACCTTGCACCTTCGGTGTCTTTTGAGCACAGGCTTCGATAGCCGACGTGATTCCCTGAATATCGGCACCTAATTTCTGGAATATTGGCATTACAATTCCGTCAGTCTGCCCAATCAGAGCCAACATTAGATGTTCAACCCCCAGTTCTGGACTTTGGGCATCTGAGGCAAGACTCTGTGTTGTTTGGAGTGTTTCTTGTGCTTTAATTGTAAATCTATCAAATCTCATAATGTGCCTCCGGTGTAGTGTTTATTTTATTCATATCATATTTAAACCAGTTCTGCTATAGATATAGCAAAATCTATGCCATTTCTTTCTTTATCTTCGGATTTGATAGGATTATTAAATCAGAGAGGCTTTCGAGGCACGTGAGAAGCGACGGCGCCGGAGTGCTAAGGACAGCTCGTTCGGACGAGATGATCGCAACTGAGAAACCGATGTCCCGAGTGCTGCGACACTTTGGCATCGTATGTGCTAATTTGGCACGGGAAATAGGTGAGATGATGACAATTTGGTATAGATGAGTAGTCGCAGGATTAATTATCAATCGTCCGGTACATCTCTTGGATTAGTTCCATGATGTCCGGTGCTTTGGGAAAGAGGAAGCGGTTTTCTGCTTCTGTTTTAATGGCTTCGGGGATTCCGTGTAGTGCTTCGGCGATTGCACCTGCGATTGCGGCGAGGGTGTCAGAATCACCCCCTAAAGAGATTGCATTCCGCACGGCATCCTCGTAACTTTCGGATTCCAAAGCACACGTGACCGCTGGCGGGACTGTGCCCGGACAGGTCATATCGAAAGCGTAATCTGATCGGATGTCGTCCACTGTCTGTGTCAGGTCATAGCCGTATTCGGTGGTAATAGCCTTGCGGATGTTAGAAACACTTTCACCGCGATAGGCGAGCCAGATGGCATGTGTTGTTGCCTGCGCGCCTTTTACCCCTTCCGGATGGTCGTGGCTGATAACGGTCACTTTCTCAGCGTCGAGAAGTGCAGTATTGAGGTTTTCTCGATTCAGAAATGCTGCGGGTGAGACGCGCATTGCCGCACCGTTACGGAAGGTGCAGTTGGGTGCGTCTTTCTCGGCGGCAATCCACTCTTTGAATATTTGACTGAAGCCACAGTTTGGATACCGACGCCCCCATTTCCGCATTGTTTCTGCGGGAGGGAGGTCGTGCAAAAGAGCATCAGCGACGGCTGTCGTGCAAACCGAGTCATCTGTGAAGCGACAGTTATCACTGAAAAAAGGAAAATCTTTGGTTTTGATCCGACTGTCCTTCGGTTCATATATGGAACCGACGATGTCTCCTATAATTGCGCCTAACATATTTTAGACCTCATAAAAATGTAGGGCTGAGGCGCGGAGACCTCGCCCTACAACATAGAACACAAATAGCAATAAATGTTACCGCAGCGTGCGTTGTGCCTTGAGAGTTGCCCACGTCGTGGTAAATTTGTCTTGCGGTTCAACACTCACGACTGCTTCAGCGTATTCAGCCAAATCGGCTGCATCGAAAGCGGAATTGTAGACGATAACTTCATCTACACTACCGCCGAAGTAGTGGACATCAGTGCCTGAAATCACTTCATCGTGAAAAACGGTGTCCGCATTGACTTTACCGATAGCGATAGCAGCACCGTGCCCATAAAGTGCCCCGCCGTCTTCACTGGCGATGAGTTCGCCGTTAAGCCACAGTTCGTATTTGTCGGCTTCAACTGCATTTGTGGTGTCGCGTAAAACCATAGCCACGTGATACCACACCCCCGATTCTATGGCGACAGAGGGCCAGGCGCCATCCCAGTTGTATTCTGCTCGGTTCCATGCGCCGACATAGACTTCACCGTCGAAGACATAGAGATTAAAGCCTCGCGTTGCACCGCCTTCCTCATAAAGCGTCTGCTTATGGTCAGCGATATCCACATCATCGCAGTTAAAGTAACAGGCGATCGTCCGATCTGAGTAGAAGTCAGGTGCTACGATGGTATTAATACCCAGGTCATTAGGGAGGTGGACCCCATCATCTATGCCGTCAAAAAGAAGTGCTGAGCCGACAGCACCGTCAACGATTTCGGGGTCCCCGACAACTGTTCCATCTAAACCTTTCCCAGAGGTATCGGCGACATCTAAGTCTTCAAGACTCCACTTACCTTCAACGGTCGTTTCGTCTTTCGCAGCGTAAGTAACCGCAGCAGTAAACATAAGTAGGATACTCAGAATAAAAGTAAAACGATATTTTGCCATTATCGTATATCTCCTTTATGGATTGTTGTTAAACCTCGACTTGAAGTTTGAGGTTACTGTTCAGTTCGTTGGGCTTTCAGGTGCCCCCAAGTTGTTGTGAATTTGCCTTGGGCTTCAACACTCAAAGGTGAGGCGAGTTCAGAAAATCTGCCTCGTCGAAGGCGGAGCCGTAGATGAGAACTTCGTCGAGTATGCCACCAAACCAGTCAAGATTGGTACCACCGCCGCCACCGTCGTGGTAAACGGTGTTCTGATTGAGGTGACCGATACCGAGATCATCGCTATGTGCGTGGAGTTGACCGCCTTTTTCTTGGGCAATCAGTTTCCCGTCAAGCCACATCTCAAATTTGTCGTTCTCGACCTTAGCCGCTGCATCTCGAATGACTATGCCGACGTGATACCAACGTTTTGACTTCACCTCCACGGAGGGCCACGCACCGTTCCAGTTATATTCGGCGCGATTCCAACCGGCACCGTAAAGTATTCCATCGTGAATATAGATAACTAAGCCGCGCGTTGCGCCACCTTCTTCAAAAATTACCTGCTTTCGGGCGTCAATGCCGACATCATCGCAATTGAATAACGCTGCGACTGTTCGGTTGGTATAGGGCCCCCCGGTGTTGATGTCTGCAGAATCTGGAAACTTTATACCGTCGTCTTTGCCGTTGAACTGCAGTGCTTTTCCAGCGATACCATCAACAACCTTCGGTTTTCCAACAAAATTGCCATTCACGCCTTTTTTTGAAGCATCTTTGGCATCTCCATTATTAAAATCCCAAATTGCAGCGACTGTTCCTTCATCGCGCTGTGCGCCTACTTGTGCGATTGGGAGCAGCAGAGAAAAAAGTAGAGCAATGCATCCTATAGAAACAAACACACGAATCATGTTTTTCCTCCTAAATATTTCCCCTTTTTAGGTGTAGAGGTTAAGGTTTTTTAGGGCAGTTGTGTCATACCGTGAACTTATTTGCCGTATTTTTAATTATTGAAAATTGTTGGAATTTTGTCAAGTTAAACCTTAAAAAACAAAAATCGAAATAGAAATAAAAAGCGTTGACGTTAATTTGCCTTTTGTTAATTTGCCTTTTAAGGTATTCTGTACTTAACTATGGTAGATTAGAGTTACCTAAGTACGCTAGCACGCTGCACTGACACGATTAGGAAATCATTCCTATCGGTTGCCAACCACACCCGCCATAGAAAAGGAGCTAAACCTAAATTTTGTCCATACACCGAGAACCAAATTGGGTTATATTTGTACTATGCAACTTGCGAAAACAAAACAGATATTAACTTTCGCACTCATACTTAGCGGGACGTTGTTCTTGATGTTTCCATCGATGACACCCGCGCAGACCGTTAATGTTCCAGACACTGGCTTGCGCGCTGCTATTAATGAGGCACTTGACAAAGTATCCGGTGCCGCAATTACGGCAGCCGAAATGGCGACCTTAGAAGACCTTGATGCGGTTGACAGAAGCATCCGAGATTTGAAGGGTCTTGAAGCTGCAACGAATCTGAGAAGTTTAGAACTTCGCCATAATTTAATATCGGATTTATCACCACTTGCAAGTTTGATTCAACTACACCACATAAATGTGGAAGATAATGTGCTATCCGACTTATCACCCCTTGCAGGTCTGATCAACTTGGAAGCGTTACATGTCCATCATAACTTGATATCCGACCTCTCACTTATTGAAGGATTAATCAACTTAAGAGAATTAAATATTTCGCATAATGTGGTAACCGATTTATCACCGATCTCAGGTTTAATAAGGCTCGATAGAATCGTGATGACTGAAAACCCGATAGGAGACCTATCCCCTCTAACAGGCTTAATCAGTCTCAGAAGTTTTCGCTCTTGGGGCACCCCTATATTGAACCTTTCCGCCCTTACGGAATTACCAAAACTGAGAGTGTTAGATATTTGTGGTGGCGACTTATCGGATCTCTCTGTTTTAGAGGGGTTCACAACTTTGAGAGAACTCTATCTCGTAGGTAACGAGATTTCGGATATATCGCCATTAGCGACTTTAACAGGATTGACGCGTCTGAGTCTTGAAAATAACCAGATATCCGATGTTTCCCCACTTGTCTCTTTGTCCAACTTGGCATTCATTCAACTGAGTAATAACGAGATAGTAGACTTTTCGCCGCTGGATGTGCTGCCTGAAAGTGTTACTATCATTCGGACGGATAATCCCGGGTTCACAAAATCTGCGCCAAAAATACAGGGGCCTTGGTTATGGGTTATCGTGCCGACAGAGGGGATGTCGGGTTCAAGGGCCGCTGCGGCTCGCACGGATTTTCTGGCGAAAGTGAGTGGCGGCTCGGTAACAGAATTGAGAATCGCAAGGCAGGGCGCGACAGAAGGAGATGCCGTTGGAGATAAGGTCTGGACATTGGGGAGAATCTCAAAAAGTGGTGGCAATAACATCAATGAACTCGTGAATACCATCGGCTTAGGAACAGGCAATATAGATCACCATGTCGCTTACGGTTCAGTAAACTTGGATTTACCAAGGGAGCAACGCACCCGGATGTTTGTTGGGAGCGGCGATGCTGTCAAGGTCTGGCTCAACGGTGTATTGGTTCATAACAACGCTGTAGACAGAGATGCGGATGGTTACGAAGAGAATTTTCCTGTTACGCTAAGGGTGGGAACAAACACGCTCTTGGTTGCTGTTTACGAGGGTGAGGGGTGGTGGAGTGGATTTTTTGGGTTTGATGATAGCGTAGACTACTCCGTGTGGACCCAAAGTCCTCCAATTGCCATAGGAATCCCACGTCTTGCGGATATAAATGAAGATGGGCGTGTAAGCATTTTGGATCTGATTCTTGTAGCACGTGATTTTGAAAGAACTAAACCGGCTAACCCGAGAACCGATGTGAACGGTGATGGAAGGGTTAACATTTTAGACCTTAACTTTGTCGCAAGCAATATAGACGCGACGATACCCGGCGCGCCTTCTAACTTTACGTTAGGTAATCAACTATCTCCAGAAACGATACGCGTATGGATAGCACAAGCACACGCTGAAAGCGACGGTTCCTTCGTTTTTCAGCAAGGCATCGCAAGTCTCCAGCGACTTTTAGCCTCTCTGATTCCACGTAAGACACAGTTGCTCGCTAATTATCCGAACCCATTCAACCCAGAGACATGGATACCGTATCAACTCGCATCACCGACCGAGGTCCATATCCATATCTATTCGGCAAACGGAGTTCTGGTTCGGACACTGGATTTGGGACATCAACCCGCGGGTATTTACCAACAACGGAATAGTGCGGCATATTGGGATGGTAAAAATGAGATGGGTGAATCTGTCGCGAGTGGTGTCTATTTCTATACACTCACTGCGGTCGACTTCACAGCAACACGGAAAATGATAATAAAAAAGTAGAGGCAATCTTATACCCGGCTATTAGGAGAAGAAATTGATGATGAAAACCAACAGGTACCTTACTCTAATTGTTTTAACGCTCATTGGATTCGGATTTGGAATAGCAGATGCACAACAAAACATTGCACAACAGGCGTATGCTATCTTTCAACAGAACTGCCTGAACTGCCACGGTCCACATGGTGCCTTTACAGAGGAAATTGTTATTGAATCCTCAGAAACGCTAATTAACTCGGGCGCAGTCGTCCCCGGAGCCCCTTTACAATCTGAACTCTATACGCGGCTCCTTGAAACTGATCCGAACAAACGGATGCCCTTAGGCGGACAACTTTCAGATGACGCGGTTCTGACCATCGAGAACTGGATTCAGGCAGGCGCGCCAAGTTGGGAAGCCGAGTATGATGTCAATTTCATTACAACCGATGCCATGCTTACAGTTATGCAGACGCATCTGGCAACACTTGATCCTTTTGATCGTCCCTTCGCCCGTTATTTTACGACGGCGCATCTCTATAACGCTGGTGAGAGTCCTGAAGCACTTGATGCGTATCAAGTCGCACTTTCAAAACTCGTTAACAGTCTTTCCTGGGGGTTTCAGATTACCAATCCGGAGCCGATTGACCCGATAGAAACAATCTTTTATATTGACCTGCGCGATTATGAATGGGATACGCGCGACGCATGGACACAGATTGAAGCAGTTTATCCATATCTGATTGATTTTGATGAAGTTACGCAGGCAGGTCTGCATGGAAAACTCGCGTCCCTCCGTCAAGAAATGGCGTGTGAAGTGCCGTATGTGTATACCGATTGGTTTCTCGCGACAGCGTCTCTCCCGCCGCTCTACCACGACATCCTCGACCTGCCAGAAACAGAACAGGCACTTGAGCGGGAACTCCGCATAGATGTTGATCGGAATATCCAAAGTGCACCGGGGGTGCGCGTCTGGCGTGCGGGGACGAACGATTCAGGGGTCTCCAACCACAACCGCGTTGTAGAACGACATACGTCTCCCTATGGTGCCTATTGGAAAAGCCATGACTTTGCGGGGAGCGCGGGGCCCCAGAATATCTTCACGCATCCGTTGTCTTTTCAACGCGATGGGGGTGAAGTGATCTTCAATCTTCCGAATGGGTTACAGGCATACTACATCGCAGATGGTTTCGGCAATCGTATAGATGTTGCGCCGACGGAGATTGTTTCAAATCCGGCAGCGAGCGATCCTGCGGTTCGGAATGGGTTGTCGTGTATCGGTTGTCACACGGAGGGTATGAAAGATTTTGAAGATGGTGTGCGTTCAGTAATAGATCAGACGGCGAACCCGTCTTACGATAAGGATCACGCCTTACGGTTGTATGTCTCCAACGATGTGATGGGTGTGCTTGTTGAACAGGACACGGCACGCTACAAGGCTGCGTTGGAAGCGACGGGTGGTGTATTTGGAGGTATTGAGCCGGTGCATCGGTTCTATGAAGAATTTCACGGACCTATTGAAGCGTCGTACGCTGCGGCAGCGGTCGGTTGGGAAACAGAAGCGTTCCTTGCAGAGATTGACGAGAAGTCAAGTTTACAGCGTCTGGGTTTGACGGGATTGCTCAGTGGTGGGAATGTGAAACGCGATGCCTGGACAGCGCAATTTTCTGGTGTAATTTCAGCATTGAATTCACCAGATACGACGGTCACTCCTACCCCGGTGGTTGTAGTGCCTCCACGACCAGGACCCACGCCTTCTGGTCTCATCCCTGATCCGAACCTCCGCGCCGCAATTGCAGAGTCTCTCGGCAAGGCACCCAGTGACTCGATTACCGAGGCAGACATAGCACGGTTGACACGCATTGATGCTGATGAAAGAGGCATAACCGATTTGACCGGACTTGAGCACGCCACAAGATTGGAACGAATAGAATTCCGGCACAATTCGATATCCGATTTATCCCCGCTTAAGGACTTAATACGACTCAATAACATCAAGCTCCGAGGGAATCGAATCACTGATGTATCGCCGCTTGCCGACTTAACCAATGTGGATTGGTTGGGGCTTGAGCAAAACGAAATCACCGATTTATCCCCGCTGAGAAAGTTAATAAAATTGAATGGGATCGGAATTGATGGCAATCCTGTATCCGATGTGTCGACGCTCGCGAGTCTCATTAGTCTGGATCGTCTAAACGCTTGGCGTACGTCTATTACGGACTTTTCCCCTTTGGCGAATTTACCGAGACTGCGATGGATAGAGTTTGGCAACGATAAGTTAATATCGGCGATTCCATCTTTGAAAGGGTTGAGATCGCTGGAACGACTGGAGATCCACGGGTGCAGCATTTCAGACCTTTCCGCACTCACCGAACTCACACAATTGGAGTGGTTAGAGTTGGTCAATAACTTGATCTCTGATGTATCGCCGTTAGCGAAACTAACAGGTTTGAAAACGCTGAATCTTGATGCCAACGTCATAGCCGACCCGTCACCCCTCGCAGCCCTAACAGATTTAGAAGTGCTGTACCTTGAAAACAACGTTATATCGGATGTCGCCTCCCTTGCCGGTTTCAAAAACTTAGAGCGACTTGACCTCCGCAATAACGCTGTAACCGACTTTTCGCCGCTGAGTGGATTACCGGATAAGACTTTTGTCCGGATGGAAGGCAACCCCGGATTCCCGTCAGGCGGCCCGAAAATAACAGGGCCTTGGTTATGGGCAATCGTCCCGGGAACACGTCTTGAGGACAACGTAGACTTTCTGGCACTGGCGACTAACGATGCAGCAACAGAAGTAAAAGTGGCTACCAACGGTGCCAAGGAAGGAAAGGCTGTCGGAGATAGTAAATGGTCGTTGCATCGGCTGTCTTCTTCTGGTAGTGATAACATAAACCGAATGACCGCTGCCCTCGGCTGGGGAACCGGTGAGGAGATATACGATCATATCGTCTACGGCTCGGTCGTCTTGGATTCACCGGAAGAACAAGACACGACAATGCTCGTGGGGAGTGATGATGCCGTCAAAGTCTGGCTCAACGGTGAATTGGTTCACCAAGCGTTTATTGGACGGGGTGCTAACGATTACCAAGACTTTTTCCCTGTTACCTTGAAACAGGGGCAGAATGTCTTATTGGTCGCTCTTGATAACCATGGTCATGGTGGGTTTAGCGGCTTCTTTGGGTTCGCACCGGATGCCAAATATGAGGTTTTCCAACCGGGTATTAATTTTACCTTTTCCACAGAGGCTACACAGGTTGAAGTTGGTGACATATTCACTGTGGATCTGATCGTGGAAAACATTGACAATTTAGCAGGTTGGCAGACGGATATTGTGTATAACCAGGCTGTCCTGAGGGCACTAAGTGTGACCGAGGGTGATTTCTTGGAGCAAGGTGGTGGCGATACCTTCTTTCAGAACGGTACGATTAATAACACCACCGGTAAAATCACCGGTTTGCAGGGGGTGCAACTCTCCAAAGGTGAGATGGAGAGATACGGGACGCTACTTTCTGTGAGATTCACAGCTGTCGCAAACGGAGAAAGCCAAATAACGCTGGATAACTTCCAAGCGGGTTCCAGTCGGGGTGAGAAGATTCCTGCAAGGCCATCAGAGATTACGCTTATTGTCGGTGGTACTGCTCCCGCTGCACCACCGCTGCGTCCGGAAAATACCGCTTTGCTTGCAAACTATCCGAATCCGTTCAATCCAGAGACGTGGATCCCTTATCAACTCGCTGAGTCTGCTGAGGTCACGGTGCATATCTATGCTGCGAGTGGCGTATTGGTTCGGACCTTGGTCTTGGGACATCAGGCTGCAGGTGTCTATCAGCGTCGGAGTCATGCGGTGTATTGGGATGGCAAGAACGAAGTCGGTGAGCCGGTGGCGAGTGGTGTTTATTTCTATACACTCACTGCGGGTGATTTCACGGCGACCCGCAAGATGTTGATACGGAAATAGGCGAGCTGCTAATCACTATCCTGCGCTATAATAACCGAGGAACGCAATATCGCGTAGGCCGCGGAAGAGTTGGCGGCGGATTCCAAGCCTGCTTCGCGCCCAACCCTCTATGTACCTTAGTGCTTCGCTCTTCTCAAGTTGTGTAAAGGGACACAATTTTCCAATGAAAAGCGGTGGCCCCCATTGGAAGAGATGGATCCCAAAACGGATCCGCCTCCGTAAAGGTTTAGATAGCTGGCGAACGAATGTGTCAATTTTAATAATCGGTATATCTAACGATACGTCATTTGAAACCCCGACCATATACGCGCAGAGCGACTTGAGGATATCGTGTTCGACTTGTGTGAAGAAAAAGGTGTCGCTTGAAGTTGCTTTAGGCATCGGCTTGCTCACGCGATAATGATTCGCACAATTCTCGTGCTTCTCTCACTGGTTCCGTTTCACAATGACGAATTTCCAATACCTTCAGCATCTCTGTGGGCAGCTGTGCGAAAATTTCGTCCCATTCGAGGTCCCCTGTTCCTGGTGGATGGTATGCTTGCAGCCCTCGCAAGTCGTGTAGGTTCACACCAATGAGGTGTTCGGCATATTGCTCAAGCCATGTATCTGCCCAGCAAACGCCGAGTCTTTCCTGCAGCGCGGCGTGTCCAATATCATGCCAGTAGCGCATCGGACTGCCGTAAAATTTTTCAAAGAACAATCCAACTTCGTCGAAATTTGGGATTTGATAGTAGCGCGGACGGTTTTCAATAGCGATACAGAGTTCCATCCGCAGCGCGGATTCATTTAGTGCATCGAGGCTCCGCAGAACCGCGTCTTGATGTTTTGTTTCTTTGCGCTTTCGCCATTCAGTGGCTTCCGTCACTTTCTGACCAAAGGCTTCAAATTCACGTTCACCGTAATTGTAAAGGTCAGTCATCAGGTATGACCGATCGTACGTGTCAACTTCGCCGAGGTGCAAAACGACGAGTGGCGTTTCCAATTCAACGGCGAGTTCCATTGTCTGGATCGTGCGTCGAACTGCCTCTTGTCGTTCGTCCGCGTTCAGGCTGGCAAGTGAAATTTTGTCCACTGCTGCCTCTGTTTGGGATGTTCCGGGGAGGATCGGACAAAAATTGTGAATGGAGCATGGCGGGTTTTCACGGAGGTACGGCTTGAGTTGTTCCACTTGATCCGGTGTGAGGTGTCTGCTCAGTTCAAGTTTCTCGAAACCCAACGTTTTGAGTTCATCAAATAACTCGGCACCGTCTGACTGATTCAAGGCGTTCCACATTGTTGAAATTGCTAACATCTTTTTAACGATCATGTCTGGATGATGCCTCCGTTGTCGGCATCGATCTAAAATTGTTAAGGAACCTGTTTAAGGCTATGAAAGGTCTGTTAACGATTCTGAATCTGCAAGAACAACGGACGTAGCAGCTCAGAAGCAGTTGTTGACAATAACTTTTCGTCCTTTGATTTTCAATTTCCCTTGTGCATACCATTTAATCACTTTAGGATAGAGTTTATGCTCTTCAATCTGAATTCGGGTGTGTAAGCTCTCCTCATCGTCCATATCCAAGACAGGTACGGCTGCTTGCGCGATGATGGGACCAGAGTCAACACCTTCGTCAACGAAATGAACGGTGACACCCGCGATTTTCACGCCATAAGCCAATGTATCGGCAACCGGATGGGCACCCGGGAATGCCGGTAAAAGCGCGGGATGGACGTTAATAATGCGATTCTGGTACTTTTGGACAAAGGGAGGTTGGAACAACTTCATAAAGCCTGCAAGAACAATTAGTTCTACGGCATAGTGTTCGATAAGTCGTGAAATTTCGGCATCAAAGTCGATACGATTCTCGAAATCTTGTGACCTAACAACATGTGTCGGTATATCGACGCGTTTTGCACGTGTGAGTGCGTAAGCCTTCCGTCGGTCACTAATCACAACTGCTATGTCAATACTACTTGTTTTATCTTGATGTAGCTGATCAATGAGGGTTTGGAGATTTGTCCCACTCCCCGAAACGAGAACTGCAATTTTCAATTTTTTAACGAATTCTCCTGGACTGCCCTTCCGTTGTTAGGGCAGATGTTCGATTGTTAAGGAACCTGTTTGAATCTAAGCAGGATTGTTAACAATTTTAGATCGTTGCGGACAACGGACACAACATCTATATTTAATAGTTAAAAAATCACCAATATAAGTTGTTTGTTGTGTGTCCTTCTGGGATAGGTATCCATACGCCACCGGTTTTGTTTGCCACCTGTTGTTGGAAATCGTCATAAGTGCCAACGACGCTGACGAGAACGCGTTTTTCCTGTAACATTTGAATAATTGCGAGTGACGAGTATTCACCGTCTGCAGGTTCATCGGTAATCAGGATGAAATACGGCTGCGCATGCGAACGGAGTTTAAGCCGCCGTAGTCCCTCTGCAACAGCGTCTAACAACATTTCATTTTCTTGGCACGGCAATTCGACGATTTTCCGAATATCTTCCAGTGTTTGTGGTGGATTGAATACATTCACAATGTTCACCGATGCTCGCGATCGAAAACGTACCACACCTATCTGATAATCTATAAAGGCGTTATCCCAATCACGAACGATGATGTCGAGTTGTTGCAGAAAATGTGGCAGTTTTTCGTCCATACTCTTGCTACTGTCAACGAACAAGACGATATCGACCGGTGTGCTGCTACCATGCTGGATTAGATCGCTGCCGATTTTTGCTACATTTGCCCATTGTGCATGGCGGAGAGATGCCGCTTTACTGCGCGGTGTCTTTTGCATATTGGTTCGCTGTGCGACTTGCGGTTGCTGTTCTTCAGGGATGACATGCCACTTACCACCTGTTTGCGCAGCGAGGATTTGATGTTCATCAATAGGAAGCCCAAGCACATTCACATAGATCCCGAACTCTCGGCAATACGCGATTGCATCTTCTACCGCCAATCCGTCTCGGCTTGTCAAAGCTTCATCGGTAACAAGAATAAAATGCCTTTTAGATGTCGGACGGAATCGGAGTTCCTTGACGGTTTGCACAATAGCGTCCAGTGCGTGTTCGTCTTGATGTACGTCAATCGCTTGAAGGGTCCGTTTGTATTCAGTAAAACTCTTTGTGAGTTGGAAAACACTGATTCTATTTCGGTTTTTATTCGCCCAGAATTCCGTTACACCGAGTGCATAATCTATTTTGGAGGCTTTGTATACATCTACCATCTCCTTGAGATGTTCCACGACAGATTTGATATTATCGCGCATACTCCCGCTGGCATCGATAACAAAAACGACATCAATCGGACCCCCCTCGCTTGTTTCGACAATCTCTTGTGCGAGTTTTTGCATGAGCCGGGGGAACGAAACGTGTGGGAGTGCTTTTCGTTTTTCACGAATCTCTGCCAACTGTGCCGGAGAGAAACTCGCTTCTTCTTCGATTATTTTAATCGGTACGACCTCTGTGGTGCGTTGGGCACGCGGAGGACCCGGACGTTTCACACCGAAGGTCTTGTTTCCTGCTGGACTTGAGGCTTCCGTTTTGGACAAATTTCCGTTGATGTTCCGAAGGTTCCGGGTCACTGTGCTGACCTCGTTCCAGTTCTGTTCTGCTATATCAAGGGATGTTGGCGATTCGTCTTTGTCAACTTCGGCTTGCAAACTACGTCCTAAGGCAGGACGCGGCACTTCGGTGGTTACCGAGACAGGGGCTGCTAAAGATGGAAGGGATTCACCGGTACTGGACTGCGGGGAGACAGGTTTTACCAATTCGCGTGTAGGCGCGCTAAAACGGGGTGAGATCTTTTTCAGCAAGGGTTTCGGTCGGACAGTGTGTTCCGTTGAAATCAACTCGACCGCAAGGTTCGCTTTCTCCGACGCTATCGGCTGGTTCTGGACCGCGATGTAGAACGTCGTGATAAGGAAAAAAAAGTGGAATATTAGCGAAATGAATAACGCTTTCCGAGTTCCCGATTTCATTTTTTTCTCGACTGTCAGTGTGTAAGGGACAAGGGTTATTGAACACGTTGTCTATTTCTGCTGCAGGACGGTCGTCAGTAAACGTTTGGGCGGATCGCGACGGATAACCTCAAAGGATATTAACTTCTCGTTGTGCGGCGTATCCGATTTCTTCCAAGCGTGTGCCGATTGTCCAAATCTGTCGCTGCGCGATGGATAGAGCGTTACACCGACCATCGTAAAGACACAGAAGGTTAGGGCAAATATGTAAATCGGGCTGCGGGTCTGAATATTCTGACGCAGTTTGTAAGTCAATATCGGGGCATGTCGTAACCATCTTGCGGGAAGGATTTCTAACCCCGATACCAAACGTTGCCCGACGCGGGCCCAGAAAGACGCTTGTTGTTGTTGATATTGGCTTATCTCTGATACACGCGTCATAACACCCGCTAAGAAGTCAGTAGAGGCTTCTACCGCTCCGCTTTGACGTAGAAATTGGTCGGTTTTCCGTAAACGCTGTACGTAACCGGTACAAGTTCCGCATTTTTTCAGGTGTTGTTTGATGAGGTAGCGTTTCCATGCTGGCAATTCTTTATCAATATAGGCGGACAACTCATCTCGACTTGCAATTTGCGCTTCACATGCTGAGTTGTGCGAATGTGGGAATTTGGTGTTTTTATATTTTTGCATTGATATTCTCCTCTCCTATTCCCGCTTTAATGAGTAATTTTTTCATCTTTTGCCGAGCACGGTGGATTAATGCTTTCACGGCACCCACCGAGCATCCAAGGATTTCTGCGACCTCTTCATAGCGTAGATCTTGGTAAGTCACGAGCGTTAGTGCCATCCGTTGATTTTCTGGTAATTGTGTGAGTGCTTTACGGATGATTTGTCGTTGTTCCTTTTTCTCTAACAAGATATCCGGCATATAGCGAGTGTCGCGCATCATATCTGTATGATAGACATCTTCGCCTTCCTCCACAAGGTCTTCAAGGTAGTACGTATTCCGTCGCGATCGGTTTCGCACCTCGTTTCGACACAAGTTGGTGGCGATAGTGTAGAGCCAACTTTTAAACGATGCCGTCGGTTCGTAACGGCTCGCGCTTTTAAAGACCCGTAGAAACGTTTCTTGCGAGAGATCTTCGGCACGGTGATAGTCGTTAACGGAGCGATGAATGTAGTTAATCAACGGATTTTGATAGCGGCGGACCAACAGCTCGAACGCGCTCATATCCCCTTTACGGCATTTCATCATCAAATCTTCGTCTGAAACAAACATTTTTCTCATGTTCCTTGTGGTTCGTTTAGGGGTGATTTACAATAAGACACCTTTCCGTAGACCCAGCCTGGCGCGATGCTTGGACTTATGCGCTCTGATCAAGATCTGAATGAAGATTCAACTTAAGTCGCATCGCTGTTTTATAGGCACTGACTGCCTCACGTCGCTTCCCTTGGAATGTATAGACTTTCCCAAGTTCGGAGTGCAGTTCCGGGTGGTTTGGGATAAAACGGATGGCACGTGTGTAAACGTCAACCGCCTCATCGTAGCGTTTAAGCAGGCGGTAGGCTGCTGCGAGATTCAGGTGTGCTGTTGCTTCGCTCGGTTCGCATGCCACCGCCATTTTGTAAGCGTCTATCGCGTTTTCGTAGTCCTCAATCATAAAATAAGCCAAACCGAGATGGAAGTGCGCCTCCGCGGATTCACGGTTATGTTGAATTACCTGCTGAAATTCTTCAATCGCTTTTCGGTAGTCTCGGGCTTTTAGGGCATCCGCGCCCTGTTTCAGATGCTTCACGACGGTTTGGTGCGTGTGAATGTCAACGCGTCCGCGCTGGATGAGTTCCTTTTGCAAACTGTTGGAAGACACTTCAGCGTCATCAGGTGTTAATGCGCGTCCTGCGTCGGTTTTGCGGTCTTTCATCAATCTCTTCCTGTGGACAAAGGCTGGATTCGTTGTTTAATTTTACTGCGCGATGCGGAATCCAATCACAAATTCTGCGTATCCGTTGCTAAAGAAGTCGTAACTCGTGCAGGTGCTATAATCGTGGTTGTAGTACCAAGCACCTCCACATGCCACACGAAAATTCCCTTCATCGTCGTAGGTTGTATTTGTCCATTCCCAGACATTACCGATCATGTCGTAACATCCAAAAGGGCTCACACCGTCCTTAAATGCAATAACCGGGGTTGTCGTTTCCGCGCCGAGTTCAGCAGTATTGCATCGGGGTTTGTCAATTTCGTAGCCCCACGGGAATATCCTATCATCGGCACCACGTGCGGCATATTGCCACTCCTGAAACGTCGGCAATCTACCATCAACATAACCAGCGTATGCCTCCGCATCTTCACACGTAACCCAGATGACCGGATGATCGCCTCTGTTTTCCGCATACTTACCGTTTGTCCAATCCTGTGGGGGCGCGTGCCCGGTATCCTGAACGAACCGTTGGTATTGCGCGTTGGTTACAGGATAGACCCCTATCCTGAATGCGTCAACTTCCAATGGTGCGCGTTCCTCACCGATACAGGCTATCCCCGCAGGAATATGAACCGTCGCGTCCAATGCCTGTAGTGCCGCCTCTCGGACCTTTTCATCTTCATGTCCAAGTGCGTAACCGAGCGGTGAGATGACTTCCCCGACCGGTGGCGTTGTGAGTTGTGGCAGGGGCTCCCAACCGAGATCTGTGCTTAATAACAATCGGGCTGCATCGGACAACGATTCGTCAAAGTGCCAAGTCCAATAATTTCGGCATAATTTTTGGAAGGCATCCGGCGTATTGCTTTCTAAGAGGGCAATGCGAGATTCCTTTGGCTTTGTGATATTCAGGATATTTTTCGTTGAAACGCCGTTCGTGCTTTCCATGTTCACTATGATAGCATAAAAAGAAGGATTTATGCAAGCGCGTCATTAGAATATTGAAATTAGCGGTCAGTAATCAGGGGGCAGTAAGAGTCGCGAGTTGGAACTCGCTCCTACAGAAGAGAGTGTGTGTGTAAAGTTTTTGACACTAAATGTACCATTCATTTTTCATGCAATCCCACAATTGCAGGAATTTCAGCCAATGAAGCCACTTCATAGTCAGGTTGAATTTCTGTATTGTTCGGTACCCTCTCACGATTGAGCCAGACAGATCGTACGCCAACGTTCTTTGCACCCGCGACATCGTTTTCGAGAGAATCTCCTACATGGAGCATTTCCGCTAACTCGCAGCCTGCGCGTGCTGCGGTGATCTCAAAGATTCTTGGATGAGGTTTTTCGACCTGTACATCTTGGGAGAAAATAACAAAATCAAAACGTCCGTCAAGTCCACAACGTTCCGGGTAAGTGTTTCCGTTCGAGAGCATCCCGAGTTTGAAATGCGGTGCCAGAATGTCGAAGGTCGGAACAACATCAGGATACAACTCTATATCTTCAAACCGATGTTTCAGGTATATTGCATTCAGACGGGTTGCGAGTTCTGTATCTGGACAACCGATGTATTCAAGCGTCCGCTCAAATGCCCCTCGTCGGATTTCTTCTAAATTCCAGACTTTACCCTTTACCGCTTCAGCGAATTGCTCGCGAATCGCAATCATTTCGTCGATTGTCAGGTTTAGGACGCGCGGCGTTGGTCGCTGTTTCTGTAGTTCCGTCAGTGTATGTTTGAGCGAATGACGCATCACCTTATGAAAATCCCACAAGGTCATGTCGCCATCAAAAGAGATTGCCGAGATTTGCAAGAGGCCCTCCATTAAAGTTAGAATGCTGAGACCCCGATTGAGGCATGGATTTGTGCGAATTTCCACGACGCGTCAGTTTTTTCTAAGGCTCCCGTCATCCGCATTACGAATTCCTCCGGCGTGCCTTGCCATTTGAGTCGCCAGACTTGGCGCGTGTAGAACCACGCGACATCATCGCGTTCCTGCACATCAAGGTGAATAAACGTAATGCTGAAATCCTCAGTGCTTGCAACGTGATTTTGGTAATACGCGGCGATTTCTGCACTGCCCTCAACGACTTCATCGGCATCGGTGCCGATCTTGACGTAGTGGGAGGCAGGCAGCATCATTGCAATGAGGGTCTCAGCATCTCTGGCAACGAGTGCGTCAAAATACGCTTTTACGGTATCATGTGCATTCCGCATCGTGGATTCCTGTAAGCGCGTTCCATAAAGCGACACTCATCTCTTCACAAGCTTGGATAGCAGTGTCGTGTGACTCCGATGGCAATTCAGCCATTCGCTCAAGCAGCATTTCCGCTTCATGATCGTTGTGAGAGTGTGTTTCAAAATAGGGTTCTACAGTTTCCGGGAGTCGGTAGAACGCTTTCAGTCCTACTAATTTCGATTGCGCTGTTGCGGGTTGTTGTGCCTCGAAGGCATAGAGTGCGCCGAGTGCCGTAGCCCGTTCGGAGAAGAGCGCGTTTGCGGTTTCGACGAGAGTTTTCACTTGTGGGATGTCTGCTTCAGAAACGCGGGTGTCGAGTCCGGCGGCGAAGTCAGCCCATAAGTCTATATGTTCGACCTCTTCCACTGCTGTTTCGGTGTCACCGACCGCTTCCCAACCATCCGGCACGGTGGATATAAAAGCACCATATTCACGGGCATAAGACCGCAGTGCTTCAATCGGCAATTCGCCACTGCTCCATGCTTGATAAAATGGGTGGTTAAGTAGGTTGTGGTCTGCAATTTTACTGTCTAACGCTTGTTTGAAATCCATCGAATTGGTTGCTCCATTTCTTTTAAATCAATAAATAAATCAATAAAGTTGAACAAGACGGCGTTGCCTTTCGGGCAGGTGAACCTAATCTGAAAAAAGCCGTCTGTGAGATGTTTTTAGTATAGCATAGCATAGGCATAGGTGTCAAGAACAGTGATTGATTTCTTATCTATAGGAGGGGTTTATAACCCCGACTTCCGACTACCGATTGCTGACAACTATGTAAAAATCGTTTTGAATTAAACCAAAAGTTTGATATAATAATATTAGATAGTCGGAAGCACTGTTATTGGAGAGCATTGTTATGGCTGAAGAACAAAGACCCTATAAAAGGGACGAGGGGTAACGTGTGTCGCTCACAGAATCACTGACCGACATAGCACGGACGGATGCATTACGAAGTGTATCGAGGTTGCGTTGGGCAGCGTTGGGTGTGATGCTCGGTATTGTACCGACTGTCAATGTCATCCTATTCGGTGTATTCGTCGTTATTATAAGTGTTTTAACACCTAAAATTGATTTATCTACATCAAAACGATTGGCGTTCTATTTTCAAAATCCGGCATGCTATACAGTGGAATACCGGAAAACAGCAAAAAGATTACGCAGCTTATGGATCCTCTATGGATGGCTTGTTGGTGTTATTATTTTGAATTTCTTCTTTTAATACGGAACGGGCAGCACGAATGGCAGATAAACCAAGACCTTACACAGGTTTAGAAGACCAGCTTATCTTACGAGATCATCTCGCTGCGGATCGGACTATCCTTGCGAATGAGCGAACTTTTCTCGCATATATCCGTACGGCACTAACCTTGTTCGTGGCAGGTTTATCCTTCGTGCATCTCAAGATATTCGATTCACACATTGTTGAGGTGATAGGTGTTATTTTCATTTTATTCGGTATTGTTACCTTCTTTCTTGGACTCGTAAGATACAGACGGATGCGAGAACTGATTCACAAAATTAAACAAGCAGAACTAAGAGAATTAGGAGAAAATGGCTCACTATGAGAATAAGAGAAGTCGTTGTAACCGGTCAGAACCAAGTCGAATTACAGACTGCTGATATAGATACCCCTGTGCTTGCTGCCAACGAACTCCTGATAGATACGGCGTATACGTTTATTAGTAGTGGGACAGAACTTGCAAATTATACTGGAAGAGAACCGAAGGTTTTTCAGAAGGGTGCCTGGTGTGAATATCCGTGGCGTTCCGGCTATGCGAATGTCGGTATTGTCCGTGAAGTCGGTGTCGGTGTGACCCGTGCTTCACCGGGGGATCGCGTCTTTACCTATGGACGACACGCTTCAACGATTCGCTATTCACAGGACCGGTTGGTTGCTTCTGTTAGACAAGCCATGGATCCGGCTGTCGTTGCCGCATCACGGATGGCAGGTGTCGCAATGACTGCGATTGTTGTCGGTGAGATTGGTACGAATCCGTGGGTTGTCGTCTTTGGATTGGGACTCGTCGGGAATTTGGCATCTCAGATGTTTCAGATTCATGGATGTCGTGTTATCGGTGTAGATCCGGTAGAGGAAAGGCGTAAGCTCGCTCAGCGATGTGGAATTGAGCGTACTGTCGGCGGGTCTGCTGAGGATGCACAGGCGGAGATTCACGAAATTACCGATGGCGATCTCGGCAATATTACCGTTGATGCTGTTGGGCATAGCGGTGTTGTTATGCAAGCCCTTCGTGCAACCGCTGACCACGGGCAAATCATCATTCTCGGTTCACCGCGCGTTAGAGTTGACGGCGATCTGACGGCACTTCTCTCCGACACGCATCTACGATGGATTACCATTCGTGGCGCGTTGGAATGGTGTGTTCCGATGTATCCTGACATCGGCAACCGTCCTTCGCAATGGAGTAAGCAGCAGATGATTTTTGACTGGATGGCGCGTGGGGAACTCCACGTTGAGCCTTTAATCTCTCACCGACTCGAACCTGAACGGATTAAACAGGCTTACGACGGCCTCCTCAATGAACCGAATGTCTATACGGGTGTGGTTTTAGATTGGACATCGGATTAAGCTTGTAGTTAGGAGGAGATATTATGGGAAAGACAGACCTGTTTCAGAACTGCATCCAATCTGAATTGCCTTTGGGACTCAAGTCCCGGTTGGAAAAAAAACAAGTGACTGATCTCACGTTTTCCCCCGATGGCACGCGGCTCGCTGCTGGTGGCGATGGACGTATCTGGGTATACGATGTAGAAAGTGGTGCGCAATTTGCGATGCTCTCAGGCTATACGGAACGCATCCGTGCCTTGGCGTTTGCGCCTAATAATACGCTGCTTGCCAGTGGAAGCGAAGACAATACGCTCCGACTCTGGGATACTGCCACGGCGCGCGAGGTGCTAACGCTCGCTGGGGATTCCAATTTAGTACAGGCGTTGGCGGCTTCGTCACCTGATGGTGTCCCGCTACCGAGTTGGGACCCTCGAACAGAGAGACTCCTGGCGACCTCTAATGAAAATCCAGGACGCGTGAGAAGTTTAGCCTTTTCACCAGATGGCGCAACCCTCGCAAGTGGGAGTGCCGATGGACGGGTCCGATTGTGGGAAGTTGAGACCGGGGCGATCTTGATCTCCTTCTCAACGCATGATGGACTCGTCTTGGCTTTGGCATTTTCTCCTAATGGTGAGGTGCTGGCAAGTGGTGGTTCGGATACCCTCGTTCGTTTGTGGGATTTAGACAATCAGCATTTGATCGCTAATTTGAGAGCACATACCGATTCGATCAATGCATTGGCGTTTTCCAACGACGGTGAAATTCTCGCAAGTGGCGGCCGGGATCGCTATCTACAATTATGGGATGTGAATACCAACGATCTTATATCAACATTTCCTGTCCAGGAAGGTGCCATTCGGGAGTTAACATTTTCGCCGGATGGCAAAAAACTTATATGTGCGACCCGTGAGGGTTCGCTGCTTGTAAGAAAATAGCACATCTACAGGATAGGCGCGGTTTTTCAACCTCGCCTATTTTTCCATTCCACCACTTCATCTAGCATTGATTTCTATACCTTGCAGTCCAATTCCGTATTCTAATCGGGTATCCGTTCACAATTTACTGACACGGCTAATTCATGCGTGCCGCTCCCAAAAACCACCCCCTTGAGTGGTGTTACGTCCGCGTAATCTCTCCCCCACGCCACAGTAATATGTTGGTCTGCCGGTGTTTGGTTATTTGTCGGATCGAAATCTACCCAACCGAATTGCGGGAGATAAACCGAAAACCATGCGTGGGAAGCATCAGCACCCTCTAACGGTTTTTGGTCGGGTGGCGGGTCTGTTTCAATGTAGCCGCTAACATAACGCGCTGCGAGTCCCAAAGCACGAAGGCAGCCGATACCGAGGTGTGCAAAGTCTTGGCAGACCCCGCGACGGTGCTTTAAGACATCTACAAGCGGTGTAGCAATTGTAGTGAAACCGGGATCATAAGTAAAGTCAGTATAGAGGCGAGCGTTTAAATCTTCAACGGCTTCGAGGAGGGGGCGTCCATTGGTGAACGATTTTTCGGCGTAATCGTGAAGTTCAGGCATCACTGGAACCATTGCGGACTTGAGAATGTACTGCCGTATCTCCAGAATTGCTGGAGCCGAATCTGTGTGTAATTGTCGATGTGCTTCTTCCCAAGCCAGATGCTCAGCAAAATCTCGTTGTCGTTCTCTACCTTTGACATCCACATGACTGATAACTGTAACTGTGAGTTGGTTGTGAGGCTGCTGGATTGTGAAATAGTGGACGGTATTTCCGAAGAAGTCTTGGCGTTCCCGGTACTCCTTGGGTTCAGGTTCAACAATGAGTTGGCTGTCACTACATTGCTGATAGGTGAAATTGCGCGGTGTCAAGCGTGCTTCATTGTAACAGAGATTCACCAGATGGGTATAGCTGTATTCAGTTTTATGCGTGATTTTATAGTTCATAATGGCGATTAGGGATTAGCGGTTAGTTGTTGGGAATCGAAGTCTCTTTCTATGGGTTTTCCATAGCCAGTAGCCAATTGCTAATTGCTGTCTGTGGTAGTTAGCTGCTGAGGTCTTTGAATATGGCTGAAGTAGGTCTGTGTTAGTACATCAGAAATGTCAACCAATATTTGTGCAAGCCGAACGAGGAGTTTTTCTAATCCTGTCCGTTGTGTTGTGTGTTCCGAATGCTCGGCGAGATCCATCGTGTTAGAAAGCTGGAGCTGCGTTAGTGCCTCCAGAATGAGTTGTTCTTCCTCGCTAAGTCGGTAGCCGAATTTTTCTCTCGGTAGCACACGGATCTGTTCTTCAAGTCGTTTGAGTTGATAGAGAAGCGAGCGCGGGTTCTCATCATCAAGAAGCACCAACTCAAGGACAGTCGGAAAGTGAAGTGCCGAACGGTATCGACTCCGATAAGTAATCAGGCTTTCGGTGGCAGCGAGAACAGATTCAAGGAGTAGCCCCTCAATCCAATCGTCTTTCACAGCAACAAGACTTGACCGACCCAGCACGATGAGAAGGAGTGCGCGTTCTATACGCCGTCCAATATCCAAACTAATCCAACCGATTGTCTGCGTCATACTCTCGGCGTTCAATCCACTCAGTGCTGAAAGGAAGATCATGAGTTGATCGAGTGAAGCCAATTCTGCTTCTTGCAACACGAGGTCTGTTAATATCTGTGCGCTTGTGTTTTGGTCTTCCGGAATGCTTTTTTCGAGCGTTGTACATAGATTTTCAATGCTGTTCATCACGCGCCACGTGTCGGTTGACCAGCGGTCACGGACTGCGTACGCTGCACTTACGAGTGCCTGAAGCGTTGACACTAAACTCCCGCTATTTTCTGTGTCGAGCATAATCGAAAGGATTTCGTTTCCTAACGACTGTTCACTATTGTTGGCGAAACTCGGATGCGAGGACGTTAAGCCGGTCAAAGAGCGAAGCATACTGCGGAGATAAGTGAGTTCGGAGACTTCTCTGGCATCTTCCCCCAGGGTTTCGGTAAGGAGTCGAGAAGGTGAGACCTGCCCTAAGCGTGAAGTTTCTAAACCCATCTTTCCCATTTTAGTTTTATCGAGCATAATCCGAAGCAGCCGTGCTTGTCCCTCGGCGCGTTCGGCATAGCGTCCGACCCAGAATAGATTCTCCGCTGCACGGCTTGATAATCCAGCGGATGCTCCTTCAATTTGTATTTGTCCTGTTCGCTGTTGCCATAGACTGATGTGAGGTTCGGGTTCAGGCGCGAGGACCCAAGTGTCTTTACTAATGCCGCCATCTCGGATTGAGATTGTCAGTTCGCCTTTTTCGCCTGCACATCGCGTAAGCCCGCCCGGCATCACAGTATATCCGTCTTTTTCTGTAAATAAGAAGTTCCGCAAAATAGTGCGGCGCGGTTCCAGTTTGCCTTCAATGAGTGAAGGGGTCGTCGAGAGATGGACATGCTCCTGCCCGACATAGAGATACGGTTCAGCGTTAATTCGGTTACGGAGTGCATCGAGTTCGGCTTTACTCAGTTCAGTTCCAAACAGTGGACCTCCGCCGCGTTGACGATGGATCGGTTTGATGACCAGTTTCCTGAGATTTGTCAGTACATAGTCAAGCTGTTTCGGTTGTCCGCACCACCACGTAGCGACAGAGGGGAGACGTAAATCTTTACCTATTAACCGTTGAGAGATATTTGGTAGGAAGGGCATCAAGCCCGGATTTTCCAAAATGCCACTGCCGGGAGGATTTATTACAATTACATTTCCTTGTCGAATTGCTTCCAGCAATCCTGCGACACCGAGTCGTGAGTCTTTTCGGAGTTCCAACGGGTCACAGAAAGTATCATCCACTCGACGGAGAATAATATCAACAGGTCGTAAGCCGTCAATTGATTTCAACCAGACCCGTCCATCCCAGACCGTCAAATCGTCGCCTTGTACCAAGGTGTAACCGAGATAGTTTGCGAGATAAGCGTGCTCGAAATAGGTTTCATTGAGTGGGCCCGGGGTTAGGACAACAATGTGTGGATTTTCTGTTTGGCGGGGGGCAATACGGGCGGCATTTTCTATTTGATATTGCATATCCAATACACTGTTCTGGAGCGATCGAAAGAAGAAAGACAGTCGATGAACGCCGACTTCACCGAAAAGGTGCGGTAATGCCCGCGCAAGCGCAGTTCGGTTTTCTAGTGCGTAGCCTGCCCCGGATGGTGCTTGTGTTCGATCACTGAGTACCCACATTCTACCGTCCGATCCTCTTGCCAAATCGGCGGCGTAGTTCAAAAGAAATGGGAATCCAAGGGGCGTAAGTCCGACACATGCCCGTAGAAAACCTGCATGGGCATAGACTACCTCTGGGGGTATCAACCCATCTTTAATGAGCGTTCGTTCACCATAGAGGTCCGTCAGAATTAGGTTGAGGAGTTCCGCACGTTGTGTAAGTCCGGCAGAGATGATGTCCCAATCCGTATTCGATATAATTAAGGGGATCGGATCCAATTCCCACGGACGATGTCCTTGCTGTTCACCATGTGCCACATAAGTGACCCCGTTCTCACGCAGCAGCCGTTCGATTTCTTGGTGCCGAGATTCCATCTCTGTGAGTCCGAGCGTGTCGAGTGCCTGCATGAAGGTGTGCCAATGCGGATTGACGGACTTATCTCGGTTCAGCATCTCATCAATCTGTTTACCCTGGAGAGTGTCAGCAGACTGGGGAGTACTATAGTTATCCTCAATCACCTTCCAATGTTTTATATCTATTCGTTGCATATTTTTGATTTGGCTATTGGCTTGACTGCTAACCGCTATTCCTACGAAGGTCCAATGTATAGGGATATTCAGCGTTTGTCTCTTCTGGCGGAACAGGCATCGGACCCGGCGACGTGCCTTCAGCCGAGAAATGTCCGGTTGTTGGTTTTGACGTTTGCGGTTGAATAACACCCGGTGTGTGTCCGTCTGTACCGAAACGACTCGTCCGACGTCCCTCTGCTTCGTAAGCGTTGACTGGAAAAGTATCGTAATGTCTTCCGCCGGGATGGACAACACGATAGGTGCAACCACCAACTGCCCGTCCGTTCCACGTGTCAATGATGTCGAATACAAGTGGCGAGTGGATGCCGATTGTCGGGTGCAAGGCTGATGGAGGCTGCCAGGCGCGATAGCGGACACCGCCGACGTATTCTCCATGTGTTCCTGTATTGTGCAGAATTAAACGTCGTCCGTTGCATGTAACAATGTATCGTGAGTCCGTCAGTCCACGGACCTTCACCTGTACCCGTTCAACAGAGGAATCGACGAAACGCGAGGTTCCTGCCCGTGTCACTTCCTCACCCAACACGTGCCACGGCTCAATTGCCATCCTCAGTTCCAGTTCAATATCTCGGATATTTACAGTTCCCAATTTCGGGAAACGGAATTCAAAGAACGGGTCGAGCCATGCCATCTCAAATGGATAACCTGCTTCTTGCAGTTCGCTAACGATCTCTTGTAGGTCAGCGCGTACATAGTGATGGAGCATGAATCGGTCGTGTAATTCCGTGCCCCAGCGCACGAGTTGCCCTTTGTAGGGGGTTTTCCAAAATTTAGCAATCAGTGTCCGAATCAGTAGCATCTGGACGATGCTCATCTGCGCGTGTGGCGGCATCTCAAAAGCGCGCATCTCCAACAATCCGAGTCGTCCGCTTGCTGCATCTGGAGAGTAGAGTTTATCAATACAGAACTCTGCGCGATGCGTGTTACCTGTAAGGTCTACCATCAGGTGTCGCAGGAGCCGGTCAACTAACCAAGGCGGGGTCTCTTCTGCTGCGTCGTTTGATGGTTCAGGTATCTGCTCGAAAGCGACTTCAAGTTCATAAAGTTGCTCATCGCGTCCCTCGTCTACACGCGGCGCTTGGCTCGTCGGACCGATAAAAGCACTTGAGAAGAGATACGACAAACCTGGGTGATGCTGCCAATAGGTAACAAGACTGCGTAACAGGTGTGGCTGCCGCAACAATGGACTATCAGTAGGGGTTCGACCGCCGACAATAATATGGTTGCCGCCGCCGGTCCCGGTGTGCCTACCGTCTAACATGAATTTTTCAGCACTCAGTCCTGCCAATCGTGCTTGTGCGTAAAGCGTTGTGATGTTATGGACGAGTTGGTCCCAATTTTCCGCCGGATGGATGTTTACCTCAATCACACCGGGATCGGGTGTTACGCTTAACGATTGAATCCGCCAATCGTGCGGAATCTCATACCCTTCAATAATCACGGGCATATTCAGGGCTTCAGCCGTTGCTTCTATTGTTTCAAGGAGTCTCAGGTAATGTTCTAAATGCGTCAATGGCGGGATAAAAATGTACAATCGTCCGTCGCGCGGTT
Source organism: Candidatus Poribacteria bacterium (assembly GCA_963662915.2). Classification (GTDB taxonomy): domain Bacteria; phylum Poribacteria; class WGA-4E; order WGA-4E; family WGA-3G; genus WGA-3G. Next base: position 129,250 of record CAXXEU010000002.1, read on the forward strand.
CAACGCAGAGTGCCGTCCGAAAAATCGCCTCTTTTTCCTCGTTTTTTGACGTTGATGTGCTTTGGGAGTTTACTTGCGTTGATGCGTCTAAGAGCTCTTCACGCGGTTCAAGCGGATCGCGTTCATAGACTTCTTCTCGCTGTTCAGGCGGTATCCATTGTATAGACTCTAAGGGTAGACGAAGTCCTATCGCTGAATTGCCGGGGATTAAGAGCATGCGTTCACTCTTGAAGTTCCACGCGCAACTTTCCCACGCCTCGTCTACAAGGTTCCATCGTAAGGGTAGCGCGTAGCCAATCGGTTCACCGAGGGTTTCTGTTTGTAGGAGCTGCGCGAGGCGATGCCGTTCGGATGCCTCTTTGAAGTCAAAGTTGAACGGGTCAACGTTGGTAGGGAGTCTATCCTCTGTCCAGAGGAAATAGAGTGCGTCCTCATAAGCCGGGACTATCGAATCTGGTGTAATTTTCAATAGTTCCGTGAGGTGGCGCGCAAATCGTTCAGCATCTTGGGCGTTGAGACTGTAATCTTTGTGGGGTTCAGCGAGCAGTTTATCGTTTTGCCAAACCGGTACTCCATCTTTTCGCCAAAAGCATCCGAATTTCCAACGCGGTAACGGTTCATCTGGATACCATTTTCCTTGCCCATAGTAAAGAGCACCGCCGGGTCCGAAATTATCCCGTAAACGTCGTAGGAGTGCCGCACCTAATTCTCTTTTTCTTGGGCTGTCTGCTTCCGTGTCCCATTCTGGACCCTCTGTATCGTCGATGGATACGAAGGTGGGTTCGCCTCCCATTGTCAACCGGATGTCGTGTTGGATTATATCCGCGTCCACCTGTTGACCGAGAGCATTAATATTTGTCCATTGTGTTTCCGTGTAGGGTTTCGTCACGCGCGGGTCTTCATGGATGCGTTGGACGGTGTTGCTATAGGTAAATTCTGTTTCGCAGGGGTCGGTATAACCCGTAACAGGTGCAGCACTCACTGGATCCGCTACACACGCTAATGGAATATGTCCCTCACCGGCAAGTAAACCGGATGTCGGATCGAGACCGATCCATCCTGCACCCGGTGCGTAAACCTCACACCACGCGTGTAGGTCGGTGAAGTCTTGCGGCGGCCCGGCGGGTCCATCGACAGGTTTCTGATCGGCGACGAGTTGGACGAGGTAACCTGAAACGAATCGGGCAGCTAAACCAAGATGTCGGAATATCTGGACGAGGAGCCAACCCGTGTCGCGACAGGAGCCAATCTGTTTTTCTAACGTTTCCTCGCAGGTCTGCACACCGGGTTCCATACGGATTGTGTATTTTATTTTCTCCGAGAGCGACCTGTTGATGTCAACGAGGAAGTCGATGAGTTTCTTTTTCGTGCGAGGCATATCTGCCAGGAGTGCTGTGAGGAGTGGCCCGTTTTCTTTGACTTCAAGGAAAGGTGTTAGTTCTTCTTTAAGCTGTGCTTCGTAGTCAAACGGGTAGTGTTCGGCACTCGATTCGAGAAAAAAATCGAACGGATTGATAATCGTCAGATCCGCCACAAGATCGACTTCAACAGACAGCGCGCGTGTGGGTTCATGGAAGATGACGCGGGCTTGGTAATTTCCGAACGGGTCTTGTTGCCAGTTGATGAAGTGCGTCTCGGGTTGAATCTTAAGCGAGTAGGCTTCAATCGGCGTTCGACAGTGAACCGCCGGTCTCAATCGAAAAATATGAGGAGACAAATTGACAAGCCTGTCGTAACGATAGATTGATCTGTGGTTGATTGCTACACGGATTGCCATTTTTTTAGTTATTAAATCTGGTCGCCGTTCCACAATGTAAAGCTAAGACAAATTGTTCGCTAATCACTCACAATTTCGTTTCACGGCGGTTTTCAGTTAATTCCAGTCCTCTCTGGATTATCGAAGGATTTTACCCGTTGTAGATCAGCGTTGCTAAAAGAAACGCCAATCAGGCATACATTGTTAAGCACCGTTGACGGGTCGCAAGGCGAAAAATGTCTTATGAACATCTTCACCGACTAAGTTGAGTTTGGTTTGGAATGCGTCCAGAAATTCGTGCAAACCGCTTGATAGGACCTGTTTGACTTGGGCATACGCGAATTCGGCGCGGAGCTGCCCCAAACGCTGCTCTGCTGAATTAGAGAACGTCTCCAACGGGGTTCCGGAGATGGCGTGCAATGATTCTTCCGCTTTGGAGAGACAGTAGAGCACTGAACGCGGAAATTCACGGTCTAATAGGAGAAAAGCAACAACATTATCCGGAGAGATGAGTCCGTAAGTGCGGCGGTACATCTCAAAACCGCTGGCGGAATGGAGCAGTGCCCCCCACTGAATATCATCAAACGGCGTGTTCACATCCCAGATAGAAGGCAGGAGGATAAAGTATTTAACATCAACGATTCTTGATGTTTTATCCGCACGTTCGATGAGCCGTCCTAACTGACTGAAATGCCAACCTTCACTATGCGACATAATGTTATCTGTCAGTCCCACGAAGAGATGAGATGCGAGTTTGATTTCTCTAAAGAATTCGTAAGGTTCCGCCATCGCCCATTCTTCAGAGGTATTGGTCACCAGCAAGTAGGCATCGTTCAACTGTTCCCACATCTCTGACGAGATATTTTCTCGGATGGATCGCGCATTTTCACGGGCAGCCCGTAGGCAGGAGATAATCGAGTTTGGATTTTTAGTGTCGAATGCCAGAAACCGGATTACCGCTTCACGGGATGTCTCGCCGTAGCGTTCTGCGAATACTTCATCATCGCCTGTTGTTGCAACAAGGGGTTCCCATTGCGCTTGCATACCCGTCGGCATGTCGAGGATAAGGTGCAGGTTCACATCAACGAAGCGTGCGACGTTTTCGGCGCGTTCGATGTATCGGCTCATCCAGTAAATTGATTCTGCAACGCGACTTAGCATAACTCCCTCCTATGCGGTATCTGACAAAACCCAGGTGTCTTTGCTGCCCCCGCCTTGGGACGAGTTGACGACCAATGAGCCTTTTTTCAGGGCGACCCGTGTTAATCCACCCGGAAGGACGTAAATATCTTCACCATAGAGGATAAAGGGTCGCAGATCGACGTGTCGTCCTTCAAAGTTATCGTTATTAATAAGCACCGGCACGCGTGAAAGCGAGAGCGTCGGTTGCGCGATGTAGTTGCGCGGATTGTCTTTAATGCGGCGCGCAAACTCTTCCTGTTCTGCCTGTGTCGAATGCGGACCGATCAGCATCCCATAGCCACCGGACTGGTTCGCTTCTTTCACAACGAGTTCGTCGAGATGCTCCAGTACATATTTCCGATCTACATCCTCCCAGCACATATAGGTCGGAACGTTTGGGACGATGGCATCTTCGTCGAGATAGTACTTGATAATCTTTGGCACGAACGCGCAAACAACTTTGTCGTCGGCGACGCAGGTGCCGGGAGCGTTGACGAGCGCGATACGTCCGGCTTTGTACACCTCCATTAATCCTGGGACACCGAGCATTGATTCGGGGCTGAAGGCTTTTGGATCAAGGAAATTATCGTTAATTCGGCGGTAGAGGACATCAATACGTTCAAAGCCTTTCGTTGTCCGTGCATGCACAAATCCGTCCATCACGACAAGGTCACGTCCTTCAACCAATTCTGCCCCCATCTGTTGTGCAAGGAAGGAATGCTCGAAGTAGGCGGAATTGTAAATGCCGGGTGTAAGGAGGGCAACTTCGGGGGAAGACACTCTATCGGTTACGAGGTAGCGTAGCATATTTAGCAAATGGCTCGGATAGTCCTCCACGGGTTGAATCTGGGACCTCTCGAAAAGCTGGGGGAACGTCCGTTTCATTAACTGCCGGTTTTCCACGACGTAAGAGACCCCGGATGGACAACCGAGATTATCTTCTAAGACATAGACTTGCCCGGTGCTATCTCGCACCAAGTCTGTGCCAGTGATATGACACCAGATGCCGCGCGGCGGATCCAAACCTATGCATTGTTGTAGATATCGTTCTGATGAGAGTACAACCTCTGCTGGAATCACACCATCTTTGATAATTTTTTGGTCGTGATAAACGTCGTCGATGAATAAATTCAGTGCGTGAATGCGCTGTTTAAGACCGTTTTCTATCCAATTCCATTCATTGGCATCAATGATTCGGGGAATGAGGTCGAAAGGAAAGATTTTTTCGATGCCTTGTTCATCAGCGTAGACATTGAAGGTTATTCCCATCCGAAGCAAGGCGTATTCAGCGGCTATTTGACGGCGCGCCAATTCGCCATCAGGAAAACTCTCAATCCGCTCTGCTAACATCTGGGCGGCGGGACGCGCGCGCCCGTCTGGCGCGAACATCTCGTCGTAAAACCCTCCAGTGTCGTATCCATCAAAGCCTGTCATTGCTAATCCGCCTCCTCTACCTTGACGGTATCAAGAATTCAGTAATCCTGCAGCGAGAATACAAAATATTGATGGGCAATCGTTGTCGGGTGCTGTCCAATTATAATGCACTGGTGGCATCTAAGCACTATGTCATAAACGTAAACTTTGGCGTTTCGTGTACAGGAATTTCAATAGTTATAGTGATCATCACTTCAAATATGTTATTTACCTTCGGCTATTTTATCACACGTTGATATATTTGTCCAAACTTTAGTTATTTTCGGGTTTTACCAGAGATGGTATTTTAACAGCCGAATTCACGGAGGCTTCACGGAGATTTTTTTCAAGTCTTGATTCCATTGGGTTCCTGAACTTGAAATTGTGCGTTCTCCGTGAATGCGGATTTTGGTTATATTTTGTTTAACAGAAAAGTATTTTATGGTGGCAGTCAGTAGTAGGCAATCAGTAGTCAGTAAGAGTGGTGATCGGAAGTATGTTTTCTACAAGGTAGGGTCGGAATTTGGATCCGTTCTACAGAAATACTGAATGCATCTATGAAATGGGTAGGCGAGGTTAGGGAACCTCGCCTATCACAGTGTATCAATAGTCTTAGAATCTACGATAGTTATAGTGTTAACCGATCGTCTGGAAGGCTTCCCATGCGTCGCCTGCTGCCGCGGCTTGACGTTCCAACTCCGTACGCCACCCGGCGACTTTCCCGGATTTAATCTGCTGAATGTCAAAGCCAGCGTATCGGTCTTCGAGCGTGTCTCCGAGTTTTTGGGTCTCTGCCCACCGGTCCCAAGCGGTCTGCATCCACGCGTGTGGCAGTGCCTCTCGGATAGCGGGATCGAGTTGCCATGCGCTTCGTGCGTCCGCAACCGATGGTTCCCCCTTAAACTCGCCCGACCATTTCGACCAACCGATTGAGAGGGTATTCCGCTCGCGTTCAGGCACGGTATGCCCTGTGTGGATATTGTTGCCGTTGCGAATGAGTGCTTCTCCGGGCTTGAGCCGAATAGCGACTTGACCGGGCAACGGGTCCTTTCCGTTCCAACTCGGTGTATAGGGAACACCTTGGTCCTTCATCGATTGTGGGAGTAGCACGTCATGCTCAAACGGTGTACGCCATCGGTGGTGGCTGCCGGGAATAAGTTCATGGCATTCGTCGTCTGTGAGTGCCAAAAACATGCTCACGCCGTTTCGTTCGGTAATTCGTTTCTCATTACTTTCTTGAATTTCTTTCCAGCGGATTTGCTCAACCTCTTCGGAATAGTCTTCAGGTGTGTTTCCACGGATTTCCCGTTGTGAGAAGTAACTTTTGCCGTCTCCCCACCATGTTACATCTCGGTGCCAACTGGGACCGTTTTCGTTCCTCCGTGGATTTGCCCACAGCAGCATACCACTAAATGTCATATCCTCCGGCTGAAGCCCATGACACCACGAAGCAACAAAGTCAAGGAAATCCGAGGAGCCGTGGAACTCGGCGAAACTCGGTTCCTCGAAAGCGGGGTGGATGAGTCCTCGGATTGCCCACGGTTCATCTTCCGCGGCACGGTGGACATAACCCTTTGAGCAGTCAATGCTGTCGTAGACATTTTCCGGTGCGGTTGCATCGGTAACACGCCGACCTGCTTCTCGAAGGATAGGAATCCAGGGGTTATCAACAAAGTCGTTGATAATAACAAAACCGTGCTCCTTCAGGTATGCCAACCTTTCAGGTGTGGCACCCGGAGCCGAAAGTTCGGGTTGGAAATCTGCAAACGCTGTCGCGCGGTAAGTTTCTTTCATTGGTGATTCATTCGTGCTCATTGTGGTTCCTCCGTGTTAGACAGTGACTTTGAACCAGTAACGACGCTATTTTAGCACATTTCGCGTATTTCGCAAAAATTTATAGTTTGACTTTATTCATTTGGTGTGTTATATTACCTATACTAAAGTTTGGAGAATTTTAAGCGAGAACCACCTTTCGCCCCGCTGGGGCTGAGATTTCAGGGAATAGGGGGTTTCTCTACACGCATACCGCCCCGCTGGGGCTGAGGGTTGATAGCCCCGTGTTTATTTTTCTCCAAGTAGCGTTTGGGTGAGAAACACTCAGAAAAACCAGCGCCCCTTTGAAAATCTGGTCTGAACCTCACTGAAATTGTCCAAGCTATAGTACCTATAGCACTTCAATAGGATAATCCACCATTCCCGAAAAATTACAGACAGGAGAGAGTTATGGGCACAGCGTCAGTACAACAGGAGCGGGGTTTTGCGTTAAGCCCGGACGAGTTGGCACATTGGAACGAGAACGGTTATCTTGTCCGTTTGAACGTATTCACGCCTGAAGAGAACGACGCGTTTCGTCAGGTTGCTGAAGATATTGTTGATGGCAAACGTCCGTTTCCACCCCAACACATTGATCGGAACGCGCTTGTTAGAGATGGAAAAGTTGAGGAGCAGGGCATCTATGCGATGCACAAGATCCATTTTCCGAGCTGCTATGACCCGGAATTTCTCGCCCGTGTACGGGATTCGCGTCTCACTGATCCAGTTGTTGACATCCTCGGTCCGGATATCCTCGGTATCAACACACTGTTTATTTGGAAAGCACCGAAGATAGGTCTCGGTTTCCCGTGGCATCAGGACAAGTTCTACTTCCGTTCTCGGTTCAAAACCGAAACGACTGTCGGAACGTGGACGGCGATTGATCCGGCAGATCGTGAGAACGGGTGTCTCTACGTTATTCCGGGCAGCCACAAATGGGATATTTTTCAGCATGATGATATTGAAGGTTCGCAACAGCAGGAGTTCAAGTTGGCACGCGGGGTGCGCGACGCAGCCGGTGTTGCGATAGAGGTACCACCGGGTGCGGTGATCTGGTTCCATAGCCACCTCTTGCATAAGAGTATGGACAACCATAGCCTACGGTTCCGACGGAGTTTCGTCTCCCATTATCTCAGTGCGCAGGCGGAGTGGGCGAATGGCAGGAGGGGACAACCGGTCATGTGGGTTCGCGGTGAGACTTTTCCCGGCAAAGTTCAGGAAGTTGAACGCGATGTGCTTCCTATTTCCGAAACAGTGTAATCTTAACAGGAGACGGCAATGCCTACAGAATCAATACCACAAGATCGACGTAATGTAAAGTTAAGCCAAGTCGGTCTATCCACAAACCAATTTGGTTTGACCCCGGACGAATTAGCGTATTGGAACGAGAACGGCTACCTCGTCCGTTTGAACGTATTTTCTGCTAAAGAGAATGATGTTCTCCGTCAAGTTGCTGAAGACGTTGTTGATGGCAAACGTCCGTTTCCGGCAGCTAATGTTAATCAGAACGCACTCGTCAGAGACGGAAAAATAGAAGAGCAAGGCATCTATGCGATGCACAAAATCCATCATCCGAATTGTTATTGTCCAGAATTTCTCGAGCGTGTCCGCGACCTCCGTTTAACCGATCCGCTCGTTGACATCCTCGGTCCAGACATCCTCAGCATCAACAATCTGTTTATCTGGAAGGCACCGAAGATAGGTCTCGGTTTCCCATGGCATCAGGACAAGTTTTACTTCCGCAATCGGTTTAACACGGAGACGACTGTGGGGACGTGGACGGCGATTGACGCAGCAGATCATGAGAACGGGTGTCTCTACGTTGTCCCGGGTAGCCACAAATGGGATATTTTTCAGCACGACGATCTTGAAGGTTCGCAACAGACGGAGTTCAAGTTGGCACGCGGGGTGCGCGATGAAGACGGTGTTGCGGTAGAGATACCGCCGGGTGCGGTGATCTGGTTCCACAGTCATCTTTTGCATAAAAGCACGGACAACCACAGCCTGCGATTCCGCCGGAGTTATGTCATCCACTATCTCAGTGCACAGTCGGAATGGACACGTCCTGAGGCACTTAATAGCAGGAAGCGACAACCGGTCATGTGGATTCGCGGTCAGACCTATCCTGACAAGGTACACGAAGTCGAACGCGATGTGCTGCCCGTTTCCGCATCCGAATGACAAGACTGCGAAAGGAGTAAACAATGGTTAAGACTCTATGGAAATCAACTGCGATAGCGTTAATGGTGTTAATAGGGATGCTCTACAGCATTTCGATTTGCGCGGCAGATGTATTGGAAGACGCACTCGTTGCTGTGTGGCTTTTTGACGAGAACCAAGGTCTTGAGGCAGAAGATGCGTCCGGTAACGGTCATACCGGTGATATTAAGGGTGCGAAATGGGTTCAGGGCAAAATAGGGACGGGGCTTGAATTCAACGGGGATGGTAATATCGTAGAAATCTCACATCACGCCGATTTCGATCTCACCGAATACACAATATCGGCGTGGATCAAAACGGAACCGACGGGTCTTTGGCAAACCGTGATAGGGAAGGAACCTGCTGCGGGGAACCCCAGGAATTACGGTATCTTTGTTGCGGGGAATACGAAGTTACTCGGCGTGAACTATACCACTGCCGGTGCATGGAAGACGGCGTTTAGCAAGACGGTCGCTGCCGATAACAAATGGCATCACGTCGCCGCAACCTTTGATGGTACGCTCCTTCGGGCATATTTTGACGGTGTGATGGAAGGCGAAACCAAAACCGAGATTCCGCCCGACCACAATACGGAACCGGTGCGGATTGGACGCTGGGGCAATCCAAGAGGCGATTATTGGTCAGGCGTGCTTGATGAAGTCGCTATGTTCAATCAGGCGTTGACTGAGGATGATATCCAAGACATCACGATGAATATGCGGGATGCATTGGCGGTTGAGGCACGCGGGAAACTTGCGGTGACGTGGGGAGCGGTAAAAAAGTCCTTTTAGACACTGGATGCGTGAGTGATGATCAATATTGTTGGTGAAAAAAATGAAGAAGCCCAAACTTGTCGTTGGACACCTCATGAATGACCAATTGTTCGTTAAATCTGTTACCACTTCCAAACATCTTGATTGGCTCAAATGGTTGGAAACTGACGAACTTGTTGAGTTTTTTGGTGAGTTGCTCAAATTGGTAACGCGAATCTCGGAAGGCAAAAAGGATACCGAGACACTGTCTATTTTTCTTGACGAATGGCGTGAAACACCCTCAATTAATTGTTATTTTTTTTTCTTTAGACGCGGTAAGGGGAACAACATCAGTGTTGTTCCCCTTGTGTTTTTTGGGTTTTTAGTTATCACAAACGATGAGAGGTCCAGTGCTGTTGCACAATGGGCTACGCCCCAGCAGTGCCTCCTGATTTCTTACCAATCCCTATTCTGCTCACTATTTTCTCTGCCAAAATCTTGAAATCCGTATGTGCATCGCGGGCAGCAGCAGCGTGAGCACCGATGGCACCATCAGCTGGAGTCAAGTGGAAAATAGGTTTGCGTGCCTCCTGAGCCATAGGAACGAGACTACGATAATGCTTGACAGTAGCGAGAGCGTTTTCTTTGTCTTCTAGCGGGGTCCTTGCGTAGGGTCCTGTGTTATTGTCTCGCAGGTTCCGGGCGTATTCTTCAGGCATCCGGTTAACCCATTTATCATAGGCTTTAACGGGACGTTCCAAACGGACTCCATGTTGCTGCATTATGTACCCGATAGGTTCCATATTTCCTTTCGGAAGCGGAAAATCTGGTGTATCCCAATTATCGCGTCTGCGTTCCCAATCTTGCCGCCACCGCTTGAGTGTTGGACCTAGGTTCTGCAACCCACGCAATGAAAACAAATCCGCTCCGAGTGGGACCACAACGTAATCGCTTGCAATCAGTGCCGAACGGTTGATGGCACCCAGATTGGGACCAACGTCGGCTAAAATAATTGAGGCATCCATTTCCTCAGCTCCCTTCTGCATAATAGTCGAGAACGATGTAAGGATTCTGAAGGATCTGTGAAGACCTGCCGAGTCCATGGCCTTTGGCCATTCGCTAGATAGGGTGTCTTCAAATTCCGCTAGTGCTAAGTCACCCGGAATCAATTTTAGATCGTTCTCTCCGAAATCGAGTTGCCATAAAATTTGCTGGAGATGCGGTGAGTGCAGATCGCCAACTTTCGTTAGCGGTTTTACACATTCAAAAATTGTGCTTCTGGATGCGGAGGTGCTGTCGCTTTCATTCCAGAGGTTTTCTAAACGTTCCTCGTCTAAAAACGCAGTTGTAAGGTTCGCCTGTGGGTCAAGGTCACAAGCAAGCACTCGATAGCCAATATCGGATAACATCCAAGCGAGATGATAAACGAGGGATGTCTTGCCAACACCGCCTTTGTTGTTGAAGAATGTTAGAACTGGCACAGGCATTGTCAGGAAATCTCCTATTTTTCTGCTAATTTGATGGTTGCCCGCACGAAATTATCAAGAATTTCAAATTCTGGTTCAGGATGTCCCGATCCGCGCAGGAGTCTTCTTGCTATAGCTATACCTACCCCAAAACGCTGTACGTAACCAAGAATTCTCATCGCTTCCGCCAGATTTGGATTGCGATAATCTGCCAAATCGGGCTGCCCGAAATTTTCAGCTGTTATTGCTCCATAAGCACCACCAGGACTCAAAACTTCTATCCGGTTATTATACCAATAAACATGAACCGGAGCATTCGTCGCTTCGTAAGTCCTGTGCATAACTGCATTTCGGGTAATTTGTTGCACCGCTTCTATCGGATAAAGTGCCGTTCGCTTTTCAAGAGGGCCCGACGTGATATCAACTGCTATACGATTATGCGCCCTTAGATTATCATCTAAGCGGCGGATCTGGTCTGGAATCGGCCCGCGTATGGCTTCATTGTCAAGAATCTCATCCGTTAGTTCGTTTCCATCAATTCTGAGAAATTGAACATAAGCCCCCGGTAGGAAATCCTGTGGGTTTTTGCCGAGTACCAGGATACCCATAACTGTTGCGGATAGTTCATCAACTGAGGCAATCATTTTCGTCGCTGCCAAACGTTCTTCAAGCGTGCGTTCATTTGCATCTAATATGTCAGGATCAACAGCTTGTGCCAGATATTCGTGTTCAAAGTGAACTAAATTAAGATCGGATAAGCCCGATGTCGGAATCGGTTGAAGATCAAAAGGAATATCTTTATACCGACGCTTTTCGGTGAGAATCCTTTCGTCCTGTGCAGTCGCAATGTCTCGGCGAGAGCCAGTTCTAATACGAATAACTCCTTTACAACGAACTGGAGGCGAGTCAGCTGGTTTCACTCTAACCACTACCACTTCTTTATCTTCCAGTGTATGCTTTTCCACAGTCATAGATGGCAGTGGTAAGATGTGACCATCGCTTTTCATGTGTGATAACTGCTCAATTACCTGGTCTGCGGTGGATAAACCGACAATAGTTTTATTGTCGCTCACTCCTATAAAAACGAAACCTGGTTTTTCGTAATTAGGCAGGTCGTTGGCAAAAGCACAGATAGCCTCCCTAATTTTCTCCGAAGCATCACCGGACAAAGACTGCTTAAATTCAATGCGATCAGATTCACCGTATGCGATAATTTGCATCAACTCTTCATCTGTAAACTGTTGCATTTCGATTCCTACTATATCCCGTGTCATGCTCGCTGCTTGTATTTTCAATCAATCACTTATCTCGAATACGGCAATAAGTATATGGTGAATAGCGCAATTTGTCAAGGTAATTTTCATGCCACAAATCAATACAGCACATGCACCCGATTCTTCCCACGCACCGTCTCATCTGGCATCGCGATTGGAACCTCAACGACAACAATGATCGCGCCATCTGCGCTAATCGCGAGCGTATCATAAGGCAGTTGCCCTTCCGTGCGGTAGGTATACAGATATTTCGATAAGCCACTGCCTTCGGCTGTCAGGTCAAACACCGATACACCGTGAAGGCTTTCATTCGGATCCTGTGTGCGCTTGGAAACAGATAATAGGGCATAACGATCCTTCGCATCAATACGTAAACCTTGTGGCATATTTTCAAGTTGCCATTGCCAAATTTTGTCGCCGGTCCATGAATAGGCAAACAATGTCATCCCGTTTGGGTGTGCTGCTGAAGGACGTTGTGCTCCTTTTCGGAGATGATAGGGGATATATGTATCGCCGGTGACAAAAAGTGCCGCTGCATCCGTCGCTCCGATCGTTCCAGATGTCGCTACGATAGGAATGTCACTCACCTCCAACGGGGTCGTCAGATTTTCCTGCCATATCGGTTCGGATTTATTCACATCAAAGATGAAGGCGCGTCCGTCGTCTGTCGTTACATTGACAAACTTGCCGTCAGGCGACACGCTAACCCCACGCCAAAACGTGACCTGTGAGAAATATGGGGTCAACGGTTCAATATCTACGTGCCACTTTTCTGTGCCATCTTCGGCGTTGAGAACGACAAGTTTGCCATTTCCATCAGCCATATTTCCTTGTAAATTATGTCCCGAATCTGTTACGAGTGCGAGTGTTTTTCCACCAGCACTCACGTCAAACCAGCGTATTATGCTTGATACCGAGCCGTCGTGGGGCCATTTCCAAAGGACGTTTCCCGTTTCACTGTCAAACCTATAGAACTGAGACTTCTTACGGGGTGTATCGTTTTCTGTCCATGAGTGCACACCAGCAACCAAAAGGTCGCCGTCCGGCAGCGTTTGCATACAAGACTGGCCAGGGTAGCTGACCCATGCATAGACGCTTGCCGGATTACTCGGTGTGGAAGTCTCGATGTCGTCGGCTGTACGGTATTTCCAGCGAAGTGTCGGCGTATCGTTTGTTAGGTCGTAACAGTAAATAAACCCGTCTGATGCTTGTTCTCCGACGTAGAGCAGCGTGTTGTCAGGACTGAACGCCACCCGTCGCACGTAGCCTTCCGAAATACGGGTTTTCCAAAGCGTTTTACCCGTGATGGGTTGGAGAATCGCGAGGTGTCCGCTGTCCGTTGCAACCGCTAACTTTTCTGTGTTAGGTGTGTCTCCCGCCCCTAAGGCGATCGCCGTCGGCTTTGCGGGTTGACGGAGGTTTTCCATCAATGACAAAAGTCCATCTAATTCAACGGTACGAATGAGATAAGGTTCAGGCTTTAGCGGTGAAGTTGCTGTTGTCTCGGTATCGTTCAAGCGAAATTGGTAATTTTCGTTCGGTTGCCACGCAAATTGAAGCAAAACGCGGTGTGCATCAAGCCTTTGAATTGTAGACACCTTAAATGCGTTTGCTGTTTTGATAGATATCGTTATATCATTGATTTCGCCTTCAATGCCATTTTTTTGTTGTGTTTCAAGCACTACGCCTGTCCGCACCCAGGTAACACCCATATCGGCTGTCACGATGCTGATGGGTAGAATCATCAACAGACAAAATAGACTGAAAAATTGAATTCGTTTCATTGTCGTGTTCCTTTCTATAAGGGAATGATAGTTTAGTCCGCGACGCGCCAGAGTCCTCGTCCTAATCTTGCACCGAGGAGTACACCGATAAACGTGTAGACGAATCCTTCTATCAGAATTCGGAGAACGATATACCAATCAGCGTAGAAAAGCCGATAGAGCAGTATAGAGAGTTGGAAATCGACATAGACAGCAATCGCATCACAGAGACCCAACACAACTGCCCATACGAAGAGGCTCCGTCTTCGTACGAACAGAAAACCTGTTTCCAGCAGGAGAACGCTTGTGCCGGTGTAGACGATCGCCATCGGTGTAAACAGTCCGAACGTCACGCCACCGAGAAGCAAGCGGACTGCCGAGACAAGCAAGATGACACCGCTCCCTTTATTATCTAGCTTCAGGGCATCGCGCTCCGAATTTTCAGGGGATCCGCTAATATAAATTAACAATGCGGTCAGCAAAGCGTAGTAGAGCGTCTCATTTATCAAGCCAGTCAGCAGTACGGAAATAGGTCCGAGAAGCGCGCGAACTAAGTTAAGGAATAGCGTTGAGGGGACCATCACTGCCACAAAAACCGTCGTGCCAAATAAGGCAATAACGATGAGTTGTTTCGTGGTGAAACCGGCGAACAGTTGCTTATGCAACTTTAGAACAACTGCCAATCCAATTGTACTACTGATAATTGCCAAAAGGCTAACAAGCAGTGCTTGTTGGTTTGGAACAATCAGGTGAAGTGGACGTTCTTCACGAAAAATCGTCGCGTCGCTTCCCCAGACCTTCACCGCAATATCGCGCATGTATTCTCCAGGAATTGCCTGCTCTACTTTACCCTCTTTTAGATACGTCGGATGAAAGTAGATAGGTAAGGGAATCTCGGTAACTTCACCACCCGGCAGACTCGCGAAGGCGACGCTCTGGTGCGTCCCGCCGTTTGCTGTCTCCGGTGGTGCCAGAAAAGGGACGACCTTGCCTGTTTTTATATCCGTATTGGTTGATGACACAACCACATGGATAGTCTCTTCACTCTGATTGCGGAGGCGGATTGTCTGATAGGTTGTCGGGTCGAACGGATTCGTCGGCGAGGTTTCAAGCCAACTAAGTAATGGACGTGGGTAGTAGATTGTATCCGCTCGCTGCTTCGGATCTACTGTACCTGTTGCGTCTGTAGGCATCTCGATCGATTCAATCAGGAGACGTTCGGTAATTTCTGGAACGGTCGACTCTCGCAACCCGACTATTGTTTGTTGTTTCCACGTCTGTCCTGTATCTGTTGTGAAATGGACAACTCCCGATATTTCTTGCTTGTCTGAATGAGTCGCTGTGGAGGTCTTCAAAACCAGTTCACGGTACCAGACCTCCGATGCGACGCGAAACCTACCAGTGGTCGAGAGACAGGTTCCTGCATCGGTTGTTTCAGTCTGCCAGCCTATTGGCACACGCACAGCAGTTAATGTTGAGGGGAGACAGAGTTCGACCTGAAAAGTCACAGGTGTTTTTCCATTTCTAACGAGGACTGTGGCTGTCATTTCGCTGTCGTGTAGGACGAGGGCGACTTGGTCATTTTTTGTTGTATTTCCTGCTTCCAGTTGTGTTCCAACACCATAAGGGATGGCGATTTCTAAGCTACCTTGTGTGTATATCCGCGGAGCAGTTAACCTTTGAACAACCACACCGCCTGTTGTCAAGGTCGCTTCAAACCTATAGGTCTCCCCTTCACGCCATTCAAAATAGAGAGGTTCTGTCTGACGAGGTGGGATAGGGAAATTGAGCTGCGCAACCATCAGACCATCGGCGTTAAAAGCATTCAGGCGTTGGACAGGTGCTTCTGCACTCAATTGCACCTTTGCCCCGAGTGAGAAGAAAGTTACCTTCCATGAAAAAGGTTCTTCTTTAGGGGTTGAGGCGCAACTGAGCAGGAAAATAAGAAATGGCGCGTACCAAAAAACCTTGGAATAGTTGTCAGTCCTCAGTTGCTGGTTGTTGGTTAATCCTGTATGGCAGTTGCAAGTTCTGTCCATTCCACAAACCTCTCTTAACTGAGAACTGATAACCCTTAAAGTCCCTGTCCTATCAGCACTAAATCAAGGACATTAACGACTTCGTCTCCATTGACATCGGCGATAAGTCCAGGACCTTGGTCCCCGAAAAACCTGCTCGCGATTGTTAAGTCTTCCGCGTTAACGAACCCGTCGTTGTTGATGTCTTCGCGACGCCGGACAATCTGTGCGAATCCGAGAATAGAAGCCCCCGTTCCAACGTGATAGGTTTGCAGGAGAGACGCATCCATGACATCCATGACGCGGACAAAATCCTGTCCGCTACCTGACCAGTCGGGCTGGGTGATATAGAGACTTCCGTCCGGGGCAAAGGTCAGACCTCCACTGATAGAGGTATCTGCATCATTGCTGAAGTTGGCGATCAGGTCATCTTCATCCCGAATCCACTCTTGCGCTGCGACATCGTAGATAAGCAAGCCCGGATTTTGCCAACTCCCTTGGAGAAACAGCTGCTTTTGTGAATTGAGAGCGACGGAGCCGGGCGCAAAGTCGAGTTTAACCGTTTCAACAATCTCATCGGTCGTTGTGTCAATCAGAACAAGATGCCCCGAAATGTCATTGTAATTGCCTATTGTTTTGAGAATGACAGTAGATTCGCCATCGTTGACGATTGTGCTTGCGTTTGTCGGCACTGCGATGGATTTCAATATAATGTCAGTCTCTGTATCAATTACAGTCACACTGCTATCGTAGTAAATGGTTTTGCTTTCAGCTGGATTCCACTCCCATGCCGGATTCGAGACATAGGCTTTACCGTTGAGGAGCGTGATACCGGTCGGTTTGTTGAAGGAACCCGTAAGGACTTTCGTCACGTTGCGATTGGGAATGTCGATGACATGCACCTCATGTGCCGCTGCACATGTAACGTACATCTTTTGTTCGTTGATAAGCGCGATCTGCTGAGGTGTCGCACCATCTCGAATCGGTATTTCGCCAACAATTTCTCGGTCTTCCAAGTTAAGAATAAAGATGCTGTCACCGAAACTGGCGGCACCCGTAACGGGTAAGTTAAAAGTGGGAATATAAGCGAGATGTCCATGAATGGAAAGACCGACTGCCCGCCTCCGATTGAGCACCTCGGTACTGAAACGGAGTATCTCATTATCGACAGCTCGATTTTCATTCGGTTCCATTAAATCAATAACTGAGAGTGAAGCGGTGATGCCTAAGTCCGGATGCGTCAATGCGTTTATGACAACCGCCAGGTCCTGAACTTCTGTTTGTCCAAAAGCGGGGCTAACGAGGAGTGTGAAGAGTATCGCACCTATAAGTAGGAGCGAGTGTAGGTTGTGAGGATGGCACGAAAAATGCCGCCGAGAGCAAAAAACTTTGTTCATACTTTTTAATAGTAAATTTCGGCTTGCAAGCTTCGCCGAAACCTCCGTAATGAAACAAAAAACCTCTACCTTCGTAGCCTTTTTTAGCAAGTTATTAATAACTTGCAAGCGGCTCCGAGAAGCAGAGGATGCGACGACATTTTGTATAAGTCTGGTCCTGTAGTTTTGTGCGAGAATTGTATACCTTATGCGGTATTTCTGTTTTAAATCTAACAGGATATTGCTGCGCGCTGTTCCACTGCTTTCCCGCGAAAGCAGATACATGAAACACGATTCAGGCAGGTCTCCTGACTTCCGATCTTGAGTCCGCTGCACCTTCCCATCAGTGAATTGACAGTGGTTTTTTCAGCGGATATTTATGATCGTTCACAGTGGCGGGGCCGTGGCGGATTTTCACCGCGCTTCCCTATTCTCCGGCACTTCCGGCACCTGAATCGTCAGCTTATTCAATTGTAATGCATATATTGTATCACGTTCTGCTATTTTTTGCAAATGTTTTTCTAATTAAAAATTTGACAAGGCAAGATGGATATGATACGATTGAAATCAAATATCACCCCAGCTGCTACTTTACTTATCCAATTTCGCAAAAAGTGTTATTATGACAACCCAATGGAACAAAGACGAAACCAGGAACCGTGTTCTCACTGAAAACACGGCACAAGCCGTTTCCAAGTATCTGACCGATCAGGAGTCGAATCGTGCAACGTGGCAAAATCGATGGATATGGGAACTTTTACAGAATGCGCGTGATGCTTCAAAAACAAGCACTGACCGCCTCATCGTAAAAATTCAATACAATTCGGAAGAACTCGTCTTTTTACACAACGGAGGCGGATTCACACCTGAACAGATAACCCATCTCATTTATCACGGATCAACGAAGGTTGAGGATGAAGAAACAATAGGAAAATACGGCAGCGGCTTTTTGACAACACACCTGTTGTCTCCAGAAGTGGTTATCTCAGGTCAGCTCCACAATGGTCAATGGTTTGACTTCCCTTTGGTACGTAAACTACGTAAACCTGATTCAGTAACTGCACTTCGTGAGTCAATGGACGAAGCCTGGGAAAATTTCAGTCCATCTATAGCACCGCAAGTCCCAATGCCGGAAGGCTTTACCACTCGATTCGTATATCCAATCAAGGAAGATAACGCGGCGAATGCAGTGAAGAGTGGAATTGCAACGCTGAAACAATGCGCGCCGTACGTAGTTGTCTTCAATCAGGAATTCTCCAGCATCAACATTGAAGACCATCACGAAACTATTTGTTTTGAAGCCATTGAACCTTTGCAGTCAGATGTATCAGGAATCCAGCAAATCATAGTGACAGAAAAAACGAATGGAAATAATACAGAAATGAAATATCTTCTGGCACAAGGTGAAAAGGCTTCTGTCACAGTTCCTCTAACCTCAAGTGACAACAGTTTAGTATGTCTACCAATTGAGAATATACCAAAACTCTTTTTGGGGTTTCCTTTGGTGGGCACCGAAGACTTCAGCTTTCCCGCTGTTATCCATAGCTTAGATTTTACGCCAACGGAGAACCGCAATGGTGTGTACCTTTGGCAAAGCAACAACGAAGCAAACCGCAATAATCAAGCTGTTATTGAAGAAGCCTGCGCTTTGCTTGTTAGGCTTTTAGCGTTTGTGGCAAAGTCTGGTTGGTGTAATGTGCATCGATTGGTGGAAATTCCGCCTCTCGAAGAAAAGGATTGGCTGCATATAGAGCAGCTTAGGAACTGTCTAAAATCAAAACTCATTGACAAAATCCTCCAAACCCCTGCGGTTATCACTGCTACTGGTACTCGCCTATCCGCCCAAGATACTATATTTCTTCGAGCGAAAAGTGAGGCAGACATAGAGACTTTGTGGAAATTATCGGAGAGTCTTGAGGAAATACGAGAGCAATTGCCTAAACAAGATGAAGTAGTAGGATGGTGCCGAGCCATCCAGAGTTGGGAGAGTGTATCTGAACACGTATCATCAATGTTAAGGGATGGCGGACACCTTGCCTTGCTTGTGGAACGATACAGTAAATATACCCAAGAGCCCAACAAAGGATGGGGTCATCTTAAAAATCTCCAGAAATTGCTCCGTCCAGATGTTTGTGCTGTCGAATGGTTGAATCAATTCTATCAATTTCTGATAGACAACGGATTTGATAATGAAATTCGCACCCGTCACTTTGTTCCAGACCAAGCGGGCTTCTTTCGTCTGCTGAATGAGACATCCCGTGATACTAACATAGACGAAGAGCTGAAAAACATTGCCGAGTTGCTGGGGTATTCTATCCGGTACAGGCTACGGGATACCCGGCTTACTTCCTTAGTTCAAGAAACCGGAGCGGGAAATATAAATAACGAATTTGTTGTTTCGGATATTATTAGCCGGATCCGAAAACGTGCCGACGAGGATCCAGGCGACTCCTTCAAGGAAGCAAGTGTACGTCTGTTCGCGTGGATAGTTAATCGAGAAGACTACTCCCACTTACTAAACTTTCCTGTGTTTGCGGAAGATGGTAAATCTGGAAGCCTTTCTGTGCATTACTTGCCGAATGCCACACATAACACCGATTTCTCGCTGTTGCCGTTGGCACCGGTTCGCGCATGGCCGGAAGACTTGCAACCTTTCAAAGATCTTTTTCCACCGAACAGCATTTTGGCAGATGCATTTTTTGAAGTCGTGTCTAACCCAGACACATGGCAAATCCTCAGTGGTCAACGACTTGTTAATATGGCAATCTTGTACTTGTACAGGAATAAAAAGCAAGTGAATCTCAAAGAGTTTTCTCCAGATATAGAGCGTGATGAGGGTAATCATACTGCTTCTATTGACTCTGTCACAGATATTGTAAAACGGGCTGAAATCATGGATCGAGTCAGTGATAGCCGAGAGCGAGCTTTCCTATTCTGGAGATTTCTCACTGAGTGGCTTATTCAAAAGGATGTCTGTGCATTAGAATCTAAAGAAGTAGTTTGTGAATGCGAAGGAACTCACGAATACTATTCAGGAGCGTGGGTGATGCCGGTGCGAAACAACAGTTGGATCCGACGTGAGGAAAATCGCCGTGTCCGTGCGACTGCTCAGTCGTTTGCGAGTCTCTTTCGGGATAACGGCTGGGATCCGAGTTCTCTGAACCAGAATCCAGATGCTTTCAAACTATTAGAAGCAATAGGCATCACGAAGTTTGACTTGATGCGAGAATTTGTAACAGCGGGTAATGAAGAAGAGCGCAGAGTGCAAGAGAATATTCTCACAGAGATAATGGTTGAGACTGGAGGGAACTTGAGTCAAATCAGTGCGTTAGTGCAGGACTTAAAAGAGGATGAAAATCTCCTTCAACATCTTGAAGAACGGCGGGAACATAGACGGATCGTGAGCGAGAACCAACACTTGGGACACCAAGTCGAAGAATTGGTGAAGGTGAACTTGGAGAAAGAAGGTTTCTCAGTCCGTCGTACCGGTATTGGCTCGGATTTTGAAATTTCAGATGATACCGATAACATAATAACGCTAGATGTAGCTCGGAATAGCAAAAATTGGCTGGTTGAAGTAAAATCTACGCGAACTCAAAGCGTTAATATGACTCCCACGCAAGCAAAAACTGCCGAGGGAAAGGGAGACGAATTCCTGCTTTGTATTGTCCCAATAGAACAGGAAAATGGTGAACCAGATTTAGAAACTGTCCGAGAGGAAATGCGGTTTGTTAAAAATATCGGAACTTTCGTCGCCCCGTTGTGCAAAGATCTCATCGCGTTAGAAGAATTACAGAATGACATTACTGGCGAGTTGCCCTCTGGAGTCAAATTGGTAATTACGGAAGGCATAGCACGAATTCGAGTCAATCATTCTGTATGGGAAAATGAAGGATTTCCACTCGAAAATCTCGCTGCATGTCTTAAGTAAAAAGTCACTTACCCACAAAGAGATTGCAATTGTGGCAGGGAGTGTCTGAATCGCTCAGAACATTAGGTCAAAAATTTTATACCCTGGATTGCTAAGGTTTGGCTGGCATCTGTTCACCAAATATGTTATGATTAACCTCAAGGAATCCACATCATACGCGATTCAAACGATCGTGAGGCTTCAGCGTAAAAAAAGTTGCCGCTATGGAGAAAAGTTAATGAGCAAACCGTTAAAAGTCTTCATCACCTACGCCCACAAAAATGCGGAAGCAAAGGACAAATTGATAACCTACCTTGCTGTCCTAAAGCAAAACGGATTAATTGATGTCTGGCATGACAACGAAATTCTACCGGGAGACAAGTGGCGTGAGGCAATTTTTAACAATCTTGCCGGTTCAGATATTCTGATCTACCTTACTTGTCCTTACAGTCTTGCTTCTGAAAATTGTAATAAGGAGTTGACTGCTGCGTTACGTCCAAATATAAGAGTAATTCCGATTATCCTTGAACACTGCGATTGGCAAAATCATCAACTCAGCGATTTTCAAGCACTTCCTGAAAAAGGCAAGCCAATCTACGATATTAGCGAATGGAACCCTGAGAACAAAGGGTGGATGAGTGTGGTTGAGGGACTCCGAAAAGTGATAGAAAGAATGCAGTCCCAGGCGGATTCATCATCTGCTACGTTAGAGAAGGAATTGCGTGCTGAGTTGGCATTCCAACAAGGCAACATTTTTATGATGTTCGGACAACTGGATATGGCAATAGGAGCATACTCACATGTAATTAAAATTAATCCGCGCGATGTGGATGCCTACATCAATCGTGGAGCTGCTTATCAAGACAAAAACAACTTTGATTTTGCCATCCAAGATTTCACCACTGCTATACAACTAAAACCTGATTATGCAATTGTCTATTACAATTTCGGTGCTATCTATGGTAAAAAAGGCGAGGTTGACAAAGCCATTGAAAACTACAATAAGACAATAAAGCTCAATCCTAATTTTGCAGTGGCTTATAGTAATCGTGGCAACGCTTACGCAAATAAAGGTGAAGCAGAGAATGCCATGAAAGACTATAATAAAGCGATTAAACTCAATCCATACCTCGCCGAGGTTTATTATAATCGAGGCATTGCTAATGAAGAGAATGGCGAGATTGAACTTGCTGTAAAGGACTATACCACAGCAATACAACTTAAACATAATTATGCCGCAGCGTATTGCAATCGTGGTGTTGCTTACGGAAAAATAGACAAGAATGACCTTGCTATTACCGACTATAGTATGGCGATACAACTTGAACCTGACAATGCAAAAACATATAATAATCGAGGGAACACTTACTACAGAAAAGGCGAGATTGATAAAGCCATTGAAGACTATAACGAAGCAATAAGCAAGGCCCCAGAGTTTACCGATGCTTATAATAGTCGTGGTGTTATTTTTAGTATCAAAGGTGAAGTTGACAGAGCCATCAAAGATTATAATAAAGCGATACAGATCAACCCCGATTATGCAAAAGCATATTGCAATCGTGGAAACGCTTATAGTGAAAAAGGCTACCATAACCGTGTTATTGAAGACTATAGCAGAGCAATTGAGTTAAATCCTAATTTCGCCGAGGCGTATTTCGTGTTCGGTTCATTTGTAACAGTTAAACCAACCCCCGGTGACGTAGATATTTTCTTATTGATGAATGATACGTTTGATGTTGATCAGGTGGATGGTGAAGCTGCTCTCATTTTTGATCATCAAAAAGCACAGAATATTTTAGGAGCAAGCGTTTTCTGAAGCCGCAAACTTGCAGCAATAGGCGGCGATCAGGGAGCAGTGGGGTACTGGCAGGTTAAACGCGACAACACTCGCCGCGGCATAGTTGAGGTGATTAACAATGATTCAGAACAGTCAAGAACTTAAAGCAACGCTGGATCGTATTGAGTACTTTCAAAAACAAGTTGAAAAACTCCAACAAGTCGAAACTAATCCTCGGAATTATGAGTTATCCGCGGGTGGATTTCTGACAGAAATCGAACGGATGAATCTTGAAGTGTATCACTTTCTAGCTGATGATATGTTTATATATATGAACCAGTCAAAACAATATGCGGCGTAAAATGCCAAAGAATTTGACAATGCAGATTTGATGTGGTATTATTAATGTGAGTGTTTGAAATTTATATTTGGTTGAAAAGTGGGAAAAATGACACTTACACGTTCACACTCCAGTTTACATAGCGTATCCAACCATTGGCATTGGTGGCATTCCAACTGCTTGCGGGGGAGTGTGCGCCTAAACGGATAACGGAAGTCGCGATTGAAAAACATCGTTTTCATTTCTGAAATTTTAAAGTCCTGTTGAAGCCTTATGCACACGAATCCGAACTGCATAAGGTTTTTTGTTTTTAAAGAGGAGAACCCAGATGAACATCCTATCGGAACTAAAGTATGACGGAGACGGTTTAGTCGCCGCAGTTATTCAAGACGACACAAACAACGAAATTTTGATGGTAGGCTATATGAACACCGAAGCAATAAAACAGACGCTAACAACCGGCCGCGTCTGCTTCTGGAGCCGTTCCCGCCAGAAACTCTGGATAAAGGGGGAAACTTCAGGGCATACACAGACGGTTAAGTCTATTGCAGTCGATTGTGACGGCGATGCCCTGCTCATAAAGGTCGATCAGAAAGTCGCAGCGTGTCATACCGGCTATCGTTCCTGCTTCTTTCGAGAGGTTTCCCCCGACGGAGCGTCAACGCGTGTGGTAGGTGAAAAGATTTTCGATGCAGATGCTGTCTATTAAACTCCGATAAACGTTCGGTGAAGACAAATTGCCTGAACGAGGCAATTTCGTCGGTTTTCGTATCTTAGCATCCGCTCGGAAGTTGCTTGATGTAAGTTTATTGCTATTCTTATTCTGGAAAAAAATAAAAAGTAGTGCCACCGCTTATAAAATATGTCACTGCGGGGCGAAGAAC
This sequence comes from Candidatus Poribacteria bacterium, assembly GCA_963662915.2. Classification (GTDB taxonomy): domain Bacteria; phylum Poribacteria; class WGA-4E; order WGA-4E; family WGA-3G; genus WGA-3G. The sequence goes on from CAXXEU010000002.1 coordinate 153,172, forward strand.
TTTGATGCTAAAGATAAGAAAAAGGAGTTATGATGTATTATCCGACGTTGGAGGAATTTCAAGAAAAAGCGAAATCAGGAAACACGATACCGGTATACCGATCAATTTTAGCGGATATGGAGACACCGGTGTCTGCCTTTTACAAACTGATGCCTGATAATTATGCTTTTCTGTTAGAGAGTGTTGAAGGTGGTGAAAGTGTCGCGCGCTATTCGTTTCTCGGAAGTCAGCCATCAGTGCTTTTCCGGAGCAAAGGACATCAGGTCACTATCGAAGACTTGACGACAGGCGAGACTGTATCAAAAGAATACGAAGACCCCTTAACGGCACTTGAGGAGATGATGCAGAATTACGAACCTGTTGACATCGAAGGTTTACCGCAATTCCACGGCGGGGCGGTCGGTTATATGAGTTATGATATGGTCCGTTTCGTTGAGGAGTTGCCTGATAGTACTGAAGATGATCTACAGATTCCGGATTGCTTTTTCATGCTTGCTGAGACAATTCTGATATTTGATCATGTGAACCATCAAATTAGAGTGGTAGCGAACGCACATATTGAAGGAGATGTGGATGCAGCTTATGCGGATGCTATCGCGAAAATTGATGGATTGGTGAAGAAACTCACGACTGTTCCAGAAATACGCATAGACAAGAACAAAGACAATCAATTAGAGCCTCGGGAGAAGGTCTCATCTGAGCCTCAGTCGAATTTCACGAAGCCTGCTTATGAAGATATGGTGCGACGCGCCAAAGAATACATAGCAGCAGGTGACATCATCCAGGCTGTATGTTCGCAGCGGCTTAGTTGTCCGGTATCCGTAGATCCATTTGAGGTTTATCGCGCTTTGAGAGTCGTCAATCCCTCGCCATATATGTATTATCTGAAATTTGATAGTTTTAACATCGTCGGGGCATCACCGGAGATGATGGTACGGGTAGAAAATGGCGTTGTTCAAACGGTCCCAATCGCTGGAACACGTCCGCGGGGTGCGACACCAGAAGAAGACGAAGCGTTAGAACAGGAACTTCTCTCCGATCCGAAAGAACGTGCAGAGCACGTCATGCTCGTGGATTTGGGACGAAACGACCTCGGACGTGTGTGCAAATATCGTACCGTTCAGGTGACTGATCTCATGATAACCGAACGTTTTTCACATGTAATGCACATCGTTTCACATGTTATCGGACAGTTGCGCGAAGATCTAACGGCTTTTGATGTCCTCCGTTCGTGTCTTCCCGCGGGTACACTTTCGGGTGCCCCCAAGGTCCGCGCGATGGAAATCATCGACGAACTCGAACCGACGCGACGTGCTACCTACGGCGGGGCAGTCGGTTACTTCAGTTTCTCTGGAAGCGCTGACACAGCGATTACTATCCGAACTGCCCTTATTAAAGATGGTATCGCTTACGTCCAAGCGGGCGGTGGGATCGTCGCGGATTCGGTGCCTGAAAACGAGTATTATGAAACCCTTAATAAGGCATGGGCTATGTTCACGGCTATTGACTTGGCAGAACAAGGTCTCTTGTTGTAGAACTGAATTTCCAATTATAGGAGCTAAAAAGATGGTCTTAATGATTGACAACTACGACTCCTTTACCTATAATCTCGTTCAGTATCTCGGCGAACTCGGTGCTGAACTGGAGATTCATCGGAGCCGAAAAATAGGATTGGATGCGTTAGATGTCCTGAAGCCAGAACGGATTGTAATATCGCCTGGTCCCTGTACACCACGAGAAGCAGGTATATCCAACGACGTTATAAAACACTTCGCTGGAAAGATCCCAATTTTAGGGGTGTGTCTCGGACATCAATGCATCGGTGACGTATTCGGTGGTGAGGTAGTACGTGCGGATCGGTTGATGCACGGCAAAACCTCTATGATACTGCACAATGGGACTGAACTTTTTGAGGGTTTGGATAACCCATTTGAAGCGACGCGCTACCATTCTCTCATCGTCCGAAAAGAGACGCTGCCAGACTGCTTTGAGATTACAGCATGGACAGAACAAGACGAGATTATGGGACTCCGGCATAAAACCTTACCCGTCTGGGGTGTGCAGTTTCATCCGGAATCGATCTTAACAACTGCTGGAAAGAGTCTATTGGCAAACTTTTTAGCACTATAGGTTAACAGAAAGGTTTAAAATGGAAAAACCGATGAACGAAACAACACCCATGCCAGTCTTAGTCTCTTGGTCTTCAGGCAAAGATTCGGCATGGGCACTGCATACGCTACGACAACAACCGGAACGTTATGACGTTCGCGGTATCTTTACGACCGTCACGAAGACGTTTGACCGGGTGTCTATCCACTCTACACCCGCATGGGTGCTGAAACAGCAATCTGAAAAACTTGGGGTGCCGTTGTACGAAATACCGATCCCTTATCCGTGTTCCAACGCCATCTACGAAGAGGCGATGCGAAAGTTTCTTGGTGAAGTGGAGGCACTGCCTGAACATTTGGGTGCGTCATATTTCGCATTCGGGGATTTGTTCCTTGAAGACATCCGTGAGTATCGCGAGGATAAACTCAAGGGAACCGGTTTCACACCGATTTTTCCGGTGTGGGGGAGGGACACCACCGAACTTGCGCAAGAGATGATCGCCTCTGGCATGCGCGCTATTATTACCGCACTGAATCCTACGAAGGTACCCGCTGACCTGGCAGGACGATGGTTTGATGCCGAACTCCTTGCGGATTTGCCCGATGGCGTAGACCCACTCGGCGAAAACGGTGAGTTCCATACATGTGTTGTTGATGGCCCGATGTTTAGTTCACCTGTTGCAGCGAGATCGGGCAAAGTTGTCCAGAGAGATATTGTTTCTACGAAAGATAAGAATGACAAGATTCACTCAAGTAGAAACACTTCCCCGACGTACATCTATGCTGATGTCGTACCTTTTGATGACTAACTTTTGGCTATCTTATGAAGAAAGCAGCTGTATTGTGGACGGGTGGAAAAGATTCTGTCCTCGCATTTCAAGTCTCCTTAAATCTTTACGAGATAAGGAGACTTGTCTGTTTTGTTCCAGTGGACAATCGACAATTCTACGCACATCCGACACAACTCATGGAACTACAAGCGCGGAAAATCGGACTCCCGATTGAATTCATGCCTATTTCTAAGCCTTATGCGTTGAGTTATCGTCAACAAATCGAGAAGATTAGAGATAACGGAATTGAGGTATTAATTACTGGGGATATTTCTACTGTAGGGGGGATGCCAAATTGGATTGACGGTGTTGCGGCTGGTTTGGTGGATGTCTATAAGCCGTTGTGGGAATTGGATCGAGGCGCGATATTAGACACGCTGATCGCCAACCAATTTAAAGTCATCTGCTCTCTTGCTTACAAGAAGTATTTCCAATCTACTATTGCGGGTAGATATTTAGATACGAAACTCATTTCAGAACTGAAGCAGCTATCCATTGACGCTTGCGGGGAACAAGGAGAATATCATACATGGGTATTGGACGCGCCATTTTTCAAGGAATCTATCCAGTTGGAAGGCATACGCGTCGTTGATGCCGCGGAATATTGTTATCTCACTTATGAACAAGCGATGTAAAAGCAGGACTTATTAGTACTCTGATTTGAACTATTGTTGATGGGGCCAAATTTTGCCCACACGCGGCAAAATTTGGCTTTGCCTTATATTTTCTTCCGAGTTTCAAAAAAATTGACAATTATTTTAATTTTCTGTATAATATTTACTATAGTTTGGACAATTTCGGTCGGGTGCTTGCCCAATTTTCAGAGGGTTTCTTATTTTTCTGAAGGTTCCCGACACAAACGCAACTCACAGAAAAATAAGAGCGGATGCACCCAAGGGCAGCCCCAGCGGGGCGAAATGTCTATAGAAACGTCATCCCCCTAAGGCCTAAGCCCCAGCGGGGCGAAATCAGGGCCATTCAGTTTTAAGTTTTTCAGTTATATTTTTCACAATCGTTAATATTTGGACATAGCAGTTTTCAGCAGCCATCTGCGCGAAAGACCGAGACTACCTGCTGCTCGTCAAAGGCAATCAACCCGATTTGTTAGAGGCGATAGCACGTCAGTTTCAGCGTACTGAGGCAACCGAAGTTTAGTATAATATTTACAGACATTACGAATTACTGAACAATCACATTCTTGCAAGATAACACATCTAAAGAGGCACACTGTTAGTTTTCTATTTCAAGCCCCAGCTTGTACCCAGGGTATTGTTCTGGTTGTGTGGATTCTTATGGCGTGTTTGTGTGTTTCAAGTTGTTTAGTCTGCCAAGTTAGGATTTCTCTTTCCTGTTCACTTTTTTATGTTAAGTGTTTTGGTGAGAAATATTTTTATCTCGCTGCTAAACGCCAGATGAGATAACTTCGTGCCCTGAAAGCATTTTGTTTCACACAATGTTGCTTGTTACGGGAATTTTTTGTTGCATCGGGCTGCCTGATCCTCCGTTTTGTGATGAAAGGAGAAATGCACTATTGAATAAGCGAATGCTTATTATACCTGTTTTTGTATTTGTAATATTTTCTGTATCCGCGTCCGCGCAAACGGGGTTCCATAAATCCCCGGCGGGGAAGATGGGAATCGGTATCGGGTACCAACGTTACAGGCCGCCAAATCGCACAGAAGCCTCCTTCCGTTTTAATGCACAGACGCTATTAGGCAATCTGGATTATATGTTCAGCGACGACCTAAAAATATCGCTGCTGCCAGGGGTCTCTTTTTTTCAAGGTGCACTGGAATCCCTTACGAGATTGCACCCAGTCCGTCTGCAGATATTCGACTGCTCAGTGTTAACGAAATGAACATGACCGGGTTAAAGTTTTTTATACTCGGTGGTTTCCGAGCGCAATACATAAACATTATCCGGACCGGTAACCTACCGTTGCATTCTATCAATATGACCCTTCGAGGAGGTACCGGCTTGTTACATATTCTTGAGACCGACTACGAGTGGAGTCTCAAGCCTTTTTTTGGTATGTTCTGGACACAGGGATGGAACAACGTCTCAACAACCGAAAGAGTTCATGTCAATACAGCACAAAATTTTTTCACCGGTGAAGCCGGAGTGGAAATTGACCTGTCGCCAACGGTGAGTGCGATCGGAAGCGTTGAATTTTCCTTTCAAAGCTCGGAACTCCTATATCGTTTTGGATTAAACTTTTATCAAGCACCTGCTCTCAAAATACAGAATGACGTAAGACCAAAAATCGGCAAGACTAACACAATATCCTCACCACTTGCTACCAGATTAGCCGGTATTGACTCTGAACCTGAACCTGGGATCACGCCCCCTGAGTACAAGTTCAAGGTAGAACCCCTGTATCCAGTGATAGCAAAAAATGTGAAGATAGAGGGTGAGGTCACTTTAGAAGCAACTATTAATGAACAAGGACTCCCGTTAGACATTGTGGCACTTACTGACCTCGGGTATGGCCTTGAGGAAGCAGCGATGGAGGCCTTAAAAAAGACAACCTTCTACCCAGCTATAAAGAACGGAATCCTGATTCGTAAACGGGTTACCCTGCGCTATAGGTTTACCCTAAGAAATACCAATTAATAGGAGGTTTCTATGTCATACAAATCCTTATATGCTATGTGCCTCTTGGCATTTTACGTTATCGGATGTTCCACGGATAGCACAGATGACGAATCGATATTCCCCGTGCCACCCATCATTGCTGAGGAAGAACAAGAAGCAACGCCTCCAGTAATTCCCGTCGAGGTGGTCCCCCCACCAATTCAACAACCCATCGTAGAGAATCCCGTTATAGAGGCACCAGAACCAGAGGTTGAAAAAGAAGTAGTCGAGCCGGAAGTGGCAGAGGAACCGGAGGAACCGAAAGACAATACTCACCCAAAATTTGTAGATAGCACTGTACGACACGGGGATGTAGGTATAACTTTAGACACCAACCAATTCATTTTTACTTTTGATGAAAATATCGATTCTGCAATTATAAGGCTCGTAGATATCACACAAGGGAAACGCACCAATATGGAATGGGAACATTTTATACGCGGCAAACAAGTTGTACTCTTAAAGGTTGAAGATAGTTTAGCGTTAAGCCCAGGTAGTGCGTATACTATAGAAATCTCAGTGGTAGACGAAGCACGTAACTGGCATCCTGACAGTATCATCACTTTTGTAACCGAAATAAAGGAGGAATAGGACGTGAGCCATGTTTAGAAAACCCAGCACACTGTTGATACTTTCGTTTTCAGTTTTATTGATATTTAAATTTACTGCCGCTTGTATGAGAGCAGATGCCAGACTCCCTTTTGAAGTCAAAGCGATTTATTTTAAACCCGTAAATGTAAACCCTAATCACAATGTCGACAAATTGATCAAGAACGTCCAAAACCTATATCGCAGCGAGATGAATCGTTACGGGTACGGGCAAAAGACTTTCAGGCGCGACTCAGTTGTCAGTATCGTCCGCGGCAGACAAGATGCAGCGTTTTATACAAGCAATACATGGCAAAAGGTCAACCAAGAACTCCCCGGACAGTTCAAGGACCAAAATACCATTTACCTCATCGTTATCGGCGGTGTGAGTGAGATTGATGGGAACTGCGGGGTTGGATGGCCGATATACGGGTGGGCATCTGGAGGCACTGCTATCATGGCAGAACATAGCCTATGCCCGGATCGCACAGCTCTTGCAGCACACGAACTTGGCCACGCCTTCGGTCTTTACCATGACTTGGAAAACCCACGTGCCATCATGGGAGTAGGTGATGACGAATTCAACGGTTTTGAATGCCGATGGTTGGATAAACATCACTATTTCAACAATGTTCATCACATCAACGGATTTCCAAAAGTAATTGATGTACATGCCCTCAAATCCGTTGAAGTCGATGGTAAAGATTACGTCAGATTTTCCATAGATGTGACAAATATAAATGAGCTCTATCAAGCGCAAATTATCAGGAGTTCTGATGTAGGTGTGCTCGGTTGGACTGAACTCAATGGAAGACGGGATACTGCGGATATCCTTGTAAGACGATGGCGGCTTCTGAATGAAAACTCGGTTGTCATCCAGATTCTGGATGTACTTGGCAACCATTTAATGCACGACATCTCTGTTAGACTACCAAACAAGACTGAAGTATACACGCAAGTTTCCAACGAAGACAACAGACCTTCAATGCCCCTTACATTTAATGACGACAATCCCGATGCTTTAACACCCAAAAACAACTGGACAGATTGGGATGGTTGGGGCGTAGCAGGTGTATGGGAGAAAACACCTAAGGATTCACGACCTCCTAAGCCTCATCAGTATCTGAACTTTCCAAACATGCTTACATGGGATCACTGGATGTACTCACACGCCCCCAGCCGAATTGTTTACGACATTTCTGCTAAGAACTATACAAGATTTGATTCCTATTTCGATCTTCCAAATATCAGTTGTGGCGGTGGGGCATCTGTTGAAATTACATGTCTTGCTGACAATGTGGAGATTTACGATTCTGGTGTGCTAAACCTTCAGGATAGAAATACACATATCACTTTCGATATCCCCGAAAACACTAACATACTTACGATTAAGGTATCCGATGTCGGCAATAAGGGTTGCGATCATTTTGTTTTTGGAGAGCCACGTTTATTCTATGAGACACAACCTGAAACTATAGTTAGAGAAGAACTCCTGCAAACACTTGATTTTTCTCACCTAAAAAATATAGATGTAGATGGTAATGGACTTGTGAATATCGCAGATTTGGATATAGTTATTTCAAGCTTAGGGAAAGATGTTGAGGAAGATACAGACCCAAATCCTGATATAAACCGAGACGGTGTTGTAACACAAGTTGATGTTGACTTGATTATTAAACAATTAAATGTGGCAGCCGCCCCTACTGCCCCTAATATCCCAGAACACACTCAGCTGCTTGCAAACTACCCGAACCCGTTCAACCCAGAAACGTGGATACCCTATGAGTTGTCAGAACCTACAGCAGTCCATATCTCTATCTATGCTGGAAATGGGCAGTTGGTGCGGACGCTTGATTTAGGGCATCAACCCATAGGTATCTATCGTAACCGTAGTCGTGCTGCGTATTGGAACGGTCATAATGCTTTGGGGGAACCCGTTGCAAGTGGTGTCTATTTCTACACTATCACTGCAGGCGAATTCACGGCTACGCGTAAAATGCTAATACGGAAATAACAGATAAAAATGCTTAGCATACCTAAAAAGAAAATACTTTCATTTATCTGCTTCGGACTCTTTTCTGTTACGATTCTGTGTATCGTCATTACGAAATCGTTCGCCCAACGCGGCACAAAAATTACGGTCCACACTGAAGACGGAGAAGAACTTTCACTCTATAAGGATTCCTACGCCCTTGTTATTGGAAACGGGGCGTATCCCACCGAAAACGGCTGGAAACCCTTGCCCCGGGCAGCCAACAATGTTAAAGAAATCGCGGAAACTCTCGAACGCCACGGGTTCAACGTAACCCTGAAAATTGATGTAACAAAGGCGGAGTTTAATACGACTTTTTCCGAATTCATCTATAAATCAGGCAAGGATCCAGACAATCGGCTCCTCTTTTACTATGCCGGACACGGATACACAACAAAATCGGCAATTGGTGAAGACCTCGGTTATTTGGTGATGTTAGATACACCGCCCCCAAAGAACGAAGCTGAGTTCGATCTCTATAGCATTGATATGGTCAAATTCGTCGCAGACTCAAAAAAGATTCATGCCAAGCACGTACTGTTTATGTTTGATAGTTGTTTCTCAGGGACGATTCTCAATCTGCAGAACCAAGCTGCACCCTTACCTATCACTGATCGGATTAGAAACCCTGTCCGCCAATTCATTACAGCAGGACGCGCCGATGAACACATGCCAAGCAGGAGTGTGTTTAAGATGGCGTTTCTGAATCTGCTTGAAGGACGTGTTAAGGAACCACTACCAGACGGCTATCTCACTGGTGTTGAGTTAGCGGATTATCTACATAGGACGGTCCCCGCACTGTCTGGAGGGCAGCACCCTCAACACGGCAAAATCTACGATCCACAACTCAATAAAGGCGATTTCGTGTTCGTGCTCCCACAAAACACTTGGCAAGTGGAAAAAGGGGTCCAACTGGATACAATAGCGACGTTGCATATAACCACTACCCCGAAGGGCGCGACAGTCTATATTGATCGCGCTATCGTTGGAGTCACTCCACTGCAAGGGTATCAGATTGACACAGGGGTTCACCTCGAAAAATCCGTGTATGTTGGACTGGAGTTATCGGGTTACAAAAGTCATGTTCAGAAAATATCCGTAAAGGGTGGGCGACAACTTTCGACGGATGTGCATTTGGAACAGATCGTAGAACACGCCGCACCATCGAAATCGGACCCCAACCTTTTACAACCTGAAATTAGAGATGATGTTCAGCTCAAAGCCGAGGAAGTGCACCCGTCTTCTCCAAATCTACCGCAGACGATTCTTGGGGCAGACACCGCACCGATGGTCATGATTCCCGCTGGCGAGTTTCAGATGGGAAGTGATTACAACACTATCGGAAATGCCGCTACGAGACCCATGCACGTCGTGTATCTGGATGCATTCTATATTGATAAGTACGAGGTTACCCTTGGACAATACAATCAATTTGTTCGTGCTACGAATTATCGTCCCTTACCGGATTGGGTATATCGGTATTCCCGGACAGATGCCCATCCCGTTATAGGAGTAAGTTGGCAGGATGCCAGAGCCTATGCGAAATGGGCAGGCAAACGACTCCCGACAGAAGCAGAATGGGAGAAAGCCGCAAGAGGTGGTTTGATACAGAAAAATCATCCGTGGGGTAACGCGGCAGTGGATGGCACACAATGTAATTTTGCGGATAAGAACCTGAGAGTCATCTGGGATAGAGAAAGAGAACCAGAAGATAATTGGGCAAATGAAAACCTTGATGATGGTTACGCATACACTGCCCCTGTCGGCAGTTATCCTCCAAACGGATACGGGCTATATGACATGGCAGGTAATGTATGGGAGTGGTGTTTTGATGCGTATGATGAAAATTTCTATGCGAATGCGCCTTACCAGAATCCGGTCGCTGAAATCCTTATAAGAGATGGTGCGAATAATATAGTCGCGGTCAATAAATTACGCATAACACGCGGTGCTTCCTGGTACGATGGAGTTCCCAGTATCTGGATCGCGAGTCGCCTTGGACAGTCTCCAGAAAATCAAGTCACAAACGTTGGCTTCCGTTGCGTGAAGTCCATAACACCCTAAATTGTGCAGTTTTCGATTCAGTGATGATATGACCATCCTTGTGATTGGGAGCTTAGACTATCAGCCAAATCGATCTTTCGCCACGATGACACATCTCTATAACACCGGTGAAACACTTGAAGCCCTCAAGCTTACAAAATCGCACTTGCAAAACTCGTCAATAGTCTCTCGTGAGGGTTTGAGATTATCAATCGGCAACCAATTTGCGCGATTAAGTGCAAACCATACTAAGGTCGGTTCGATGCCAACCACTTCCGTAATCGCGTCAGTTTATCTGGCGGAATATGGGAGGCGTTCGCGTCTGTAGGAAATGTGCCATTTGCAACCTCTTCTTGATACCTACAGATCGCTTCAAAGGTCAGGCGACTGTAATCTTGGTAACGTTTAGCGTGTTTGAAAGGCGGACCCATCCCTAATATATCATTGATAACGAGGACCTGTCCGTCACAGAACCGTCCTGCTCCGATACCGATGGTCGGAATTTTGAGGGTACCCGTTATGATTTGGCTGACCTCTTCGGTGATCTTTTCAAGGACGATGAGTTTCGCGCCACCTAATTCAAGTGCTGCTGCAGTTTCGATGAGTTGTTTCGCTTTTGAAAAGGTTTTTCCGTGCGTTGTTGCTTTGCTACCGTGGATTTGCGGGTTGTGTCCGATGTGTGCGCAAACCTCTTTTCCGGATGCAGCGAGCGCGCGAATAATAGGAAGTTTCTCAATACCACCTTCCAATTTAACACCATCAGCCCCATCAGCAAAAAGAAGATTCGCATTTGCGAGTGCCTGTTTCACGTCACGATCAGCAGCATAAGGCATGTCAACGAGGAGATACGCGTCTGTTACACCACGCCGGACCGCTTTAAGGTGATGTCGCATATCTGCCATCGTCACCTCTGTCTCGCTTTTATAGCCAAGGATATTCGTCCCCACGCTATCTCCGACAAAGACAATGTCGATGCCCGCTTCATCTTGCCAGCAAGCCGTCGGGTAATCGTAGCAGGTCAACACCGTGATGGGGTGCTGCTCCCGTTTTTTGGTGTGCAGATAAGTGAGGTCTTTCTTCATTTTTCTAACTATGGAACAATGCGCAGCGTTAATCGTTTAAAAAATCTGCCACAGTTTCCCCAATAGTGGCGAGATTATCTGCCACAGCAATGCCTGCATCCTTGAGAGCCCGAATTTTTTCCGCAGCCGTACCTTGTCCACCGGAGATGATCGCGCCCGCATGCCCCATCCGTTTTCCCGGTGGCGCAGTTTGCCCAGCGATGAAACCGACGACCGGTTTGGTCATTTCGTTTTTTACAAACGCTGCTGCCTTTTCCTCAGCGGTGCCGCCGATTTCACCGATGAGAACAACAGCGTCTGTGGCATCATCCGCTTCAAAAAGTTTGAGGACATCAACGAAGTTAGTCCCGATGACTGGGTCCCCACCGATACCAACGCAGGTGGACTGGCCGATGCCGAGACATTTCAGTTGATAGGCGGCTTCGTAAGTTAACGTTCCGCTGCGAGAGACGATACCAACGTTTCCGGGAGTATAGGCGAACTCAGGCATCACTCCGATTTTGCACTCGCTCGGTGTAATGACCCCTGGACAGTTCGGACCGATTAACCGTGTCGGTTTTCCTTGAAGGTACGCCTTCGCTCTAACCATATCGAGAACTGGAATATGTTCGGAGATGCAGACAATTAGTTCGATGCCAGCCTCAGCAGCTTCCATGATCGAATCCGCAGCGTTGAAGCGTGCTGGGACGAAAATCATTGATGTGTCCGCTCCTGTTGCTGCAACACCCTCTGCCACAGTGTTATATACCGGAATACCGCTCACATCGGACCCACCTCTGCCGGGGACTGCACCCGCAACGATTTGGGTGCCGTAAGCCGCACACTGCTCTGTATGAAAACGTCCTGAACGCCCAGTGATGCCTTGCACAATCACTTTTGTATCTTTGTTAACAAGTATACTCATGTTTTTTTTAGGTTGTCAGTTGTCAGTTGATTAGCTGACAACTAATGACTATTCTAATAGGCGCGGGCGAAAATTGCGGTCTCCTCCGCCGATTTACCGCAAACAATACACGCACCATCTCCATCGGGTTGGTCTATTGGGACGCATCGGATCGTCGCCTGTGTTTCTTCTGTGACTTTGTCTTCACATCCTTCGTCGCCACACCATCGCGCCAGCGCAAATCCCTCTTCGACCACCTCTTTAAAAGCGTCATAGGTAGTGGGTTCTGAGGTATTCGCATCACGGAATTCCGTTGCCCGTTTGAGCATATCTGCTTGAATTGTATCAAGCATCTGTGTCACTACTTCAGCGACGTTAGCAATTGGAACAAAGGTCTTACCTTCTTTGCCCGGTATATCGCGCCTTGCAAGAACAATTTGTTGGTTGCTCAAGTCCCGGGGGCCTATCTCTATGCGGAGTGGAACTCCTTTAAGTTCCCATTCATTAAACCGCCAGCCCGGTGAATAGTCATGTCTGTCGTCAACATGGTAACGGACGTTGCCCAGTGTCTCACAGATGCCGTCAACGGCTTGCATGACCGACGCTTTATCATCTTCTCTGTTTTTCGGAACGATTGGTACGATGACGAGTTGTGTCGGAGCGAGTCTCGGTGGGAGGACTAACCCTTGATCGTCCCCGTGTGCCATGATAATCGCGCCAATCATTCGGGTGCTAACTCCCCAACTGGTTGTCCAACAGTACTGTTGTTTCTGGTTCGCATCGAGGTATTGGATGTCGAAGGCTTTCGCGAAATTCTGTCCGAGATCATGTGATGTTCCTGCTTGTAGGGCGCGTTTATCACCCATCATCGCCTCAATCGTATAGGAGGTTAAGGCACCAGGAAACTTTTCGCTTTCACTCTTGCGACCGGGTATCACAGGTATAGCGGCTTCGTTGACCGCGAAGTCGGTGTAAAGATCAAGGATGCGGAGTGTCTCTTCTTCTGCTTCTTCATGCGTCGCATGGGCAGTGTGTCCTTCTTGCCAGAAGAATTCCATCGTTCTTAGGAAAAGACGGGTGCGCAACTCCCACCGAACGACGTTCGCCCATTGGTTGATAAGCACCGGCAAATCTCGGTAAGACTGGATCCACTGGCTATACATATAACCGATGATGGTTTCAGAAGTTGGGCGGACTACGAGAGGTTCTTCTAACTGTTTCCCGCCGCCGTGGGTGACAACAGCGAGCTCTGGTTTGAAGCCTTCAACGTGTTCTGCTTCCTTCTCAATGAAACTCATCGGAATGAAGAGTGGAAAAGCGGCGTTTTGGTGTCCTGTTTCCTTGAAACGTGTATCCAATTGTTCTTTGACGTTTTCCCAGAGCGCGTAGCCGTACGGACGCACGACCATGCAACCGCGTACAGGCGCGTAATCTGCCATTTCCGCTTGGCGGATGACTTGTGTGTACCATTTTGCGTAGTCTTCACTACGTGGAACTATTTTATCAAACATATTTTTAACTATTAAATCTGGTCACCGTTCCACTTCGTTTCACGGTGGTTTTCGGTTAGTTCTAACCGCTTTTGGATATGAAGTGTTTAAAAGCCTTACTTCGCCTGCCCCCAGCTGAAACTAATCAGAAACCTGCACGGAATGAAATTGTAAGCGATTAGCGACTAATTTGTCTTAGCGTTACATTTGGCGGGCAGCCCAGGTGTTAATCGTTTAAAGAACTCGTTAGAGCAACAATACCCGGTAAGGTTTTTCCTTCTAAAAATTCTAAGGACGCACCACCGCCTGTTGAGATGTGGGTCATGCGATCTCCAACACCGGCTTGTTGTATCGCTGCCACGCAGTCACCACCGCCGATGATACTCACTGCTTCCGAATCGGCGATCTGTTTCGCCACGGCAATTGTCCCCTGCGCAAACTTCTCGAATTCGTAGACACCTAAGGGACCATTCCACACGACTGTTTTCGCGGCTGTTATCTGTTCACCAAAGGCAGAGGCTGTTTCAGTACCAATATCTAATCCTTGCCAACCGTCGGGGATGTCCTGTTTATCATGAGTCTTCGATTCGGTCTCAGGATCAAAGTTTTGTCCTATAACGTGGTCTACCGGTAGTAAAACGGATTCTGAGAATGTTTTCGTATCAACCAATGATTTTGCGATGTCAAGTTTTTCGGTTTCGACAATTGAGTTGCCTATACTCAATCCCATCGCTGATAGGAATGTATATGCCATGCCGCCGCCGATGAGAAGTTTATCAACTTGCCCAAGCAGATTTTCAATGAGTGTGATTTTGTCAGATATTTTTGCGCCCCCAAGAATAGCGACATAAGGACGTTTTGGATTTTCAAGGGTTGTGCTGAGATAATGGATTTCACGAGCCATTAAAAAACCCGCTGCGCATGGCTTCAGATAATGCGTCACGCCTTCCGTTGAAGCGTGGGCGCGGTGTGCAGTACCGAAAGCGTCGTTGATGTAGACCTCCGCCAGCGAAGCGAGTTCCTGTGCAAATTTTGGATCGTTTTCGGTCTCTTCGTTGTAAAAACGGACGTTTTCAAGGAGCAGTACCTCACCGTTGCGCATTGAAGCGACCGCACTCTGGACGGATTCGCCGATGCAATCCTCAACGTGCGTGATACGTCTGCCGAGTTTCTGACTGAGTGCAATGGCGATCGGTTGGGTCGTGAACGTCTTTCGGTCAGCGACTGAACCGGGTTCAGGCCTGCCTAAGTGTGTTACCAAGATGATTTTCGCATCGGCGTTGATGAGGGCAAGAAGCGTTGGCAGCGCAGCGGTGATACGGGTTTCATCTGTGATCTTGCCATCTTTCATCGGGACATTGAAGTCCACCCGTACGAGAACGTATTTCCCTGTAACGTCTATGTTTTTTAATTCGAGTATTGCCACGTATTTAGTGCTCCTGGTGCTTGGGTCTTCTGCAAGTTTTACCTTACGCGATCAAGACGTTGCTTTTTATGCAGGGTTCGCCGCTGCTACGGCAAGTGCTGCCGCTTCAGAAAGTCCATCTGCGAGTTGGACGTTCAAGTTCGATTCGGTGATAATCTGTTTTCCAAGTTCAACGTTTGTTCCTTCCAACCGAATCACGAGTGGGACATTGAGTTCGACCTGTTTCGCTGCATCAACGATACCGTTCGCGATTGTGTCACATTTCATGATACCGCCGAAGATATTAACGAGAACAGCTTTCACACTTTTGTCTGCAAGGATGAGCCGAAAAGCGTGAGCGACGGCTTCTACAGATGCACCACCGCCGACATCAAGGAAGTTTGCCGGTTCGCCGCCGTTCTGTTTGATGATGTCCATCGTTGCCATAGCAAGTCCTGCCCCGTTTACCATACAGCCGATGTCGCCATCAAGACGGATGTAACTCAAACCCGATTCGCTTGCCTCTAATTCGCTTGGGTCTTCTTCGTGTGGATCACGCATGGCAGATATATCTGGGTGCCGCCACAGTGAGTTGTCGTCAAGATTGACCTTGGAATCAAGAGCAACGATGTCCAACTCATCATCTGTTGTTACAATTGTCAACGGATTAATCTCTACGAGTGAGCAATCACAAGCCGTGAAGGCGTTATAAAGTGAAATAATCAGTTCAGTGGCTTTCGGAATAATGGAGCTGTATGCTGGATTGGTGATTAGTTTGTATGCGAACTCACGTGCCTGAAACTCGGTTAATCCGAAAGCAGGATGCACTTGTGCTCTAATAATCTTTTCAGGTGTTTCTGCTGCAACTTCCTCAATATTAACGCCACCTTCTTCGCTGCCGATTAAAGTCAGCTGCGAGGTTTCCCGATCAAGGAGTATAGCAAGATAGAATTCTTTTTCTATTTCTGCAGCTTCAGCGATCAACACTTTTCGGACGAGTTTGCCTTCAGGGCCCGTTTGGGGCGTTACGAGTTGCATGCCGAGGATTGCTTCGGCCCGTTCTTTGACTTCAGTCGGTGAGTTGGCGAGTTTCACACCACCACCTTTTCCACGTCCACCAGCGTGAATTTGTGCTTTGATGACGTACGTCGGACAATTGAGTTCTCGCGCGATGGCTTCCGCAGCCTCTGGTGTTTCGGCGACCTTACCAGGTAGCGTATTAACACCGTAGGATTCTAAGATTTGTCTGGCTTGATATTCGTGGATGTTCATGTGCTTCTATGATCTTTGGTAGCGTTCCTTTGGCGTTTATAATTGCTGGTGTGTTTGGTTAGTATGTGCGGACATTAAAGATATTAGAAATTATATCATACTTGGGCAGAAATTGCAAGTTTTTCAAATGTGTTGCTATCACTGTTAAGGAGTGTCTTAGGTCATAAACCTACGGTAAATGTTGTTTTAGCTGCAGATTTATCATCCTCAAGCAGCGCGAGTAAACCCTGAACGGTTTCGTGAAAAACAGGATGCACAAGTTCAAGGGCAATTTCTGCTAAGGGAACCAAGACGAAACGCCGAAGATGCATCTCTGGATGCGGCACGACCAGTTTCTCGGTTTCGAGACATATATCTCCATAAATTAATAAGTCCAAGTCGATTTCTCTTGGACCCCAACGGATACGGTGTTGTCTACCGACAGCAGTTTCAATGTCTTTTAAGGTGTGTAGTAAGGCGAGCGGCGAGAGGGTGGTTTGAATCGCAACAACACCGTTCAGGAATTCACCTTGTGCTTCAAAACCTACTGGCGCTGTTTTGTAAATGGAGGAAACCTGTCGTAAAGTGATTCCCTCCGTTTTCGATAAGGCATGAATGGCGTTCTGGATATGTTTTAGCCGGTCGCCAATATTGCTTCCGAAGCCAATGTAGGCTGTGTGCATAGAGCCTCCGAAGCACGCCCGGATGGACGAAGATGCTAACCTGAAAATTTGCGGATGGCGATAGAGGTATTGTGTCCACCGAAACCGAAAGCGTTAGAAAGTGCAGTCTCAATCTTCACGTCCCGACTTTCATTAGGAACATAGTCCAAATCACAGGCTGCGTCTGGCATGTCGTAGTTGATAGTCGGTGGTAAAAATCCCTTTTCCATCGCGCCTAAGCAGGCGATAAGTTCCACAGCCCCGGCAGCACCGAGCAGGTGGCCGATCATCGATTTAGTGGAACTGACCGGAATTTTGTAAGCACGTTCACCGAAGAGGGATTTAATGGCGTTCGTTTCAGCAACATCACCTATCGGAGTAGAAGTGCCGTGTGCATTGATATAATCGACGGCATCTAATGACAATTTGGCATCTCGGAGCGCGAACTCCATCGCTTTTGTTGCGCCCTCGCCGTTTTCAGGCGGACTGACCATGTCGTGCGCGTCTGAAGTCATTCCGTAACCGATTATTTCTCCGTAGATGTGTGCCCCCCGTTTTCTCGCGTGTGATAGCGATTCGAGGATGAGGATACCTCCGCCGTCCCCCATTACAAAACCGTCCCTGTCTTTAGTGAACGGACGCGAAGCGCGTTCAGGTTCATGATTTCGTGCTGACATTGCACGCATTGAGCAGAAACCTGCGAAAGCCAGAGGTGTGATTGCTGATTCTGTGCCACCCGTAAACATCACATCTGCATCGCCGCGTTGAATAATACGAAATGAGTCACCGATAGAATGGTTTGCACTTGCACATGCAGTGACAGATGTAGCGTTAGGACCTTTTAGGCTAAAATAGATTGAAACCTGTCCCGCCGCCATGTTGATAATCATGTATGGCACGAGGAATGGGCTGACGCGTTTAACACCTTTTTCGGCGAGCGTTTTTGCGTTGTCCTCGAGGACACCGATACCACCAATGCCTGATCCGATTTGGACGCCGGCGCGATACGGGTCAACTTTATCGAGTTCCAAACCAGAGTCTTCGCGTGCCATGATTGCAGCAGCGAGGGCATACTGGATGAAAAGGGGTAACCGAGCCGCTGCACGACGATCCAGATACTGTTCGGCTTGGAAATTTTTTACCTCTCCAGCGATTTGGGTGCGATGCTCGGAGGCATCAAAATAGGTTAAAGGTCCGATTCCGTTTTTACCGCTGGCAAGCGCATCCCAATATTCTTCTTTCGTGTTGCCAATTGCATTGACAACACCGATTCCTGTAATAACTACACGCTCCACGAGACCGATCCTTTTTTAAGGGTTATCAGTTATCGGTCATCAGTTATCGGTCAGAGATTTCTCTGTAACAATCTACCCCACTTTGGATTACTCCAGGGTAGGGTGAATTTTTACGTCAAAGTCTTTTAACTGAAAACTGACAACCATTCATTAACCTATACATTCTCGTCTAAGTAAGTCAAGGCATCTTGAACAGTTTGAATTTTCTCAGCATCACTGTCAGGGATTTCGATATCGAATTCCTCTTCGAGAGCCATAACCAGTTCAACGGTATCGAGTGAGTCAGCCCCAAGATCTTCCATGAAAGAGGCATCTGGGGTTACGTTATCTTCATCAACACCGAGTTGTTTCGCTATAATTTCGATAAGACGTTCTTGATTCGTTGCCATAAGTGTTTCTTTAATCTCCTATAAAATTATGGCTATCAGCGATCAGCCATCGGCTGTCAGCAAGAAAACCTCGTAGTTTCCGAGAGCCGAGAGCCGAGAGTCGAGAGCCAAGAGCCGATGAATTACATTACCATGCCACCGTCCACCTGAAGTATTTGACCGGTGATATAGCATGCAGCGTTCGATGCCAGAAAACAGACAGCATCTGCTACGTCTTCTGGATGTCCGAATCCTCGTAACGGAATCAGTTCAAGCAATTGTTTCTGATTCTGTTCCGATATTTGTGCTGTCATATCCGTTGTAATAAAGCCAGGAGCGATCGCGTTCACGGTAATACCGCGGGCACCAACTTCTTTAGCCGTTGCTTTTGTCAAACCGATGATACCTGCTTTCGCAGCGGCGTAACTCGCTTGACCCGCATTGCCCATTAAGCCAATTACTGATGAAATATTAATAATTCGTCCACTTTTCTGACGGATCATAGGACGAAGGACCGCGCGGGTGCAGTACATCGTGCCGGTCAGATTCGTCTGTAGCACGGCGTTCCAATCCTCATCCTTGAGGCGCATAAGCAGCATATCACGAGTAATCCCGGCGTTGTTTACGAGGATATCGATTTGCGAGAATTGCGCAGTCGTTTCTTCAATCAGTGCTTCAACATCTGTTTTTTGGGAAATATCAGCAGCCATCGCGTGTACGGTATGGCCTTTACCTTGGAGTGTATTAGCAACCTCTCCAACAGCATCGGCGGAGCGTGAGCAGATGACGACGTTGGCACCGGTTTCACAAAGTCTATGGGCAATTGCGGCACCGATACCGCGAGATGCCCCCGTTACGATTGCTGTTTTGCCACTCAGTAGGTTTTTCCTAAAAGCATTCCGTTCCGTTGTTACGTCCATTACTCTTATCCACCACTTCCATATTCATCTGTCACCAGAGACAGCGTCTTGAGATCTTCTACATTCATAGCACTGCTTTCGGGAAGCGTGCGCTTTACTAAACCCGACAAAACCTTTCCGGGCCCTACTTCGACAAAATGTGTGATACCCGTCTGCCTGATAGTGTGCAACGTTTTTTCCCATTGGACAGATTGTGTTATCTGTTGAAATAGGAGTTGTTTAATGTCATTAGCATCAGTGACGAACTCACCTGTTACGTTCATCGCGATGTCGATTTGAGGCGGATATAGCGTCACTGAATCGAGTACCGATCTGAATTTTTGTTGCGCTGGTGCCATCAGGGCAGAATGAAACGCGCCACTTACCGGCAATAGACGACATCGTCTCGCACCGATTTCAGCTTTGGCAAGAGAAACAACGTGGTTAACAGCATCAACCTGTCCAGAGATGACGAGTTGCCCGGGACAGTTGTAGTTGGCGATGTTTACAATCCCCTTGGTCGTCTCACAGAGTTTTTGAAGTTGTTCTGTTTCCATGCCGAGGATTGCTGCCATTGTCCCTTGCTGTGTTTCCCCCGCTTCCGCCATGAAACTTGCCCGTGCGTGCACCAAACGCAATGCATCTGAGAAGTCGAGCACTCCCGCCGCTACGAGCGCGGCATACTCTCCCAAACTATGCCCAGCAACAGCATTTGGAATGATCTTGTATTCTTTCACGACTCGTAACGCAGCGACGCTACAGGTCAAAATTGCGAGTTGTGTATTTTCAGTCTGCTTTAAATCCGCTGCCGGTCCTTCAAAACACAGTTTCCTCAATCCACGCCCAAGGGTTACATCAGCTTCTTCAAAGACGGCATCAGCGACTGGATAGTTTTCTGCCAGTTCTGATCCCATGCCGACCTGCTGTGAACCTTGCCCTGGAAAAATGAATGCTACTTGTGTCATTTTCTGCTGATGAGTGACTTGTTGGCGGGGTCCCTTTCGGTTTTCTAAGGCTCTCAAATAGGAAACTGACGGTAATTGGAAAGCCTCTTCGCTGCTTGACGACTACTGATGACTATAATCGTAGGAGTGTGCTTCCCCATGTTAGACCCGCACCGAAGGTCACGAACAAAAGCAGATCGCCCGGTTTCGCTCTACCTTCACGGAGTGCCTCATCCAAAGCGATGATGACTGTTGCTGCAGAGGTATTGCCGTATTTGTCAACGTTAATATAGACCTTCTCTCGTGGAACACCGAGCCTATCGCCGACTGCTTCAATGATGCGTAAATTGGCTTGATGCGGAATTAACAAGTCGATATCTTCAATACTGACGTTTGCCTGACGTAGCACACGTTGTGCAGCTTCCGGCATGAGCCGAACACCTAATTTGAAGACTTCTCGTCCGTTCATTTGAATCTTGTCTAATTTCTGGTCAATCGCTTCTGGCGTGACTGGCATTCGGGTGCCCCCCGCGGGGATACCGAGGATCTCAATGTCTGCATAATCACCATCAGATCCGATATAAGATGCGAGGATACCTTTGGGTTCATCAGTCGCTTGAACAACAGCAGCACCCGCGCCATCTCCAAAGAGAACGCATGTGCCTCTATCCTCCCAATCAACGATTTTATTAAAAATCTCACCACCAACAACAAGGATCGTATCGTACCGTCCAGACCTAATCATTCCATCTGCGATATCCAATCCGTAAAGAAATCCAGCGCACGCAGCAGAAATATCCATCGCAGCGGCATTTTTAGCACCGATGCCCTTTTGAACATAACACGCTGTTGAAGGGAAAAACGTATCCGGCGTAACAGTCGCGACGAGAATCATCTGAATGTCAAGCGGATTGATATCGGCATCCTTAATAGCCCAACGAGCAGCGTGGATGCAAAGATCTGAAGTAGCAACGTCGTCTTCAGCAATACGCCGCTCTCTGATTCCGGTGCGTTGACGAATCCATTCATCGCTGGTATCAACCAGTTTCTCAAGGTCGAAATTAGTGATGATCCCTTCAGGGAGGTAAGAGCCTGTCCCCGTAATTGTTGCATGTCGAAGTTGCGTCATTATATCTCTCTTTTATGCCTACCAGCATTTGGAGCGGATTGCCCCGCAAAATAGTGATCAGCAGTCAGGGCGATTGACTTCGTAAACTTTCCAGCAGTCCGTGACTCGGATGGAACGCAGCAATGCTTCTGCCTACTAAAAATCCTCTTTGCTGACCACTGAGAGTGAGCGGAGTGAACGCCTGAAAGCCGACAGCCGATACTTCATCTATGCCTCATCGGCAGATTTGAGCACGGGTCGTCCGTTGTAGTAACCGCATTCGGTGCAAACACGGTGGGATATCATAGTTTCCCCACAGTATGAACAAACACTTGTCGCTTTGTCATGGAGCGCGTTGTGGCTTCTCCGCATTCTTTTTTTGGATTTTGACGTTCTCCGTTTTGGGTGCGCCATGGAATTGCCTCCTTTGTCTTAGGTCTTAAGGGTCACGATTTAAGTCGTTTCTTCTATTTGAGTTCGTTATGATTTCATCTGTCTTCGAGTATCTTTGAGAGGATTGGTTTTAGAAAATACGCTTTCGAGCTGCGCTCTAAGCGGATTGGAAACTCCTGCTGGCACCTCATTTTCAATTTCAATTTCACAAGAACATGTCCCAGCATTAATTTCTGTTCCGCACTGTGCACACAGCCCTTCACATGTTTCAGAACAGAGCGGCCACATCGGTATTTCAAGGATGAGTGCCTGCCGAGTATCTTCAGAAAGGTCTAAGGTCTCCCCGTCGTAATATCGCGTCTCCGCGTCAGCTTCGTCTGAGGATTCATTATTGAAAGAGAAAAATAAGTTAAGCGTAGTAGTTACATCAATCTCAAAAGGTTTAACACAACGTCTACACTCTACCGAGAGTGCCGAGGTGATGTCAGCTGTTACCCAGATATTGTTGTCGCCTTGGCGGAATAAAACAACTGTACATACTAATGGACTAACAAATTCGGCTTCCTCATAAATCAGATCGAGGGTCTCGTGTGGCACAAGTGCTTCGTATTTCTTGGAGTCCACGTGTCGAAGGTCTTTCGCGTCGAACACTAAGGTATCTCTCATGCCTTCCTTCATATTCAATTTTCACCTCAAGTATCTGTTGAGAGAAGTTGCAGGAACACTGTGCCGTTATAAGTAAACGACAAGATGGTTACTACACTTATAATTTGCGAATACTACACAACTCAAAAATCAACGTCTTCTTCAATTCTGATGAGTTGCGCCTCCTCTCTCACCTCTTCGAGCATATAAATTTGCGCCAATGCTGCTTTCATATTCTTTTCCCGCGCCGTGTGTGTTAACATAACGAGTGACACCGTATCCATACCGTGTGGGTCCTTTTGAATGACAGAGGCAATGCTAATGTGCCAGTTTCCGAGGATAGTACCGATTTTCGCAAGAACCCCTGGTCGGTCAGCAACAACGAACCGGATATAATAACGTGTTTCTATATCGTCAATAGAACAAATATCGACTTCTGCTTGTGCCCCAGCAAGCCATGCTTGCGAAATCGGCGTACTCACACCTTGTTGTGCGGATTTTGCTGCGTCAATGATGTCAGCAACGACAGCACTTGCTGTTGGCATTTCACCTGCGCCCTGCCCATAAAACAGTGTTGGACCGACTGCGTCTCCTATGACACAAACTGCGTTGAATGCACCGCCGACGTTCGCCAGTAAGCTCCGTTCCGGTACAAGTGTCGGATGCACGCGTGCCTCCACACGATTCCCATCCGTCAGTTTCGCGATGGCAAGCAATTTGATAACATACCCCAATTCACGTGCATATTGGATTTCTTTCTGCGTGATATTTGTGATACCTTCAACGTGGAGTTGGGGCAGCGAAATGCTGCTCCGATAGGCAAGAGCAATGAGGAGGATGAGTTTCTGAGCGGCATCGATACCTTCCACGTCAAGGGTTGGATCGGCTTCAGCGTAACCCATGTCTTGTGCAACCTTCAGCACATCCGAAAAATCGACTGTGCGCTTGTGCATTTCAGTTAAAATGTAATTACACGTGCCGTTTACAATGCCGTATAGAGAGTGGATCTGGTTGCCTGCAAAACTTTCTTGTAGTGTTTTGATGATTGGGATACCGCCCGCCGTGCTTGCTTCAAAATTGAGACTCACCTGATGTTCAGAGGCGAGCTGGAACAATTCACGACCATATTCTGCTAAGAGTGCTTTATTTGCCGTAACAACATGTTTGCCGTTTTGGATGGCACGTCTGATGAGATCGTGCGCTTCTGTAACACCACCGATAAGTTCGACAACGATGTCAATATCTGGATCATCAATGACATCCGCTGGGTTAGTTGTTAGACAATCTACGGGAAGTTCAACACCCTCACGCGTAGCAGGAAGCGTCCGTTTCACTATTTTTTTTAGGCGTAATTCCGTGCCGCTGTTTTTGGCAATAAGGGCGTGCTGATTCATCAAAATCTTGGAAACGCCGGTCCCGACGGTTCCCCACCCTAAAATGCCGACATTAATACACGACTTATCCACTACTGAAACTCCCTCTTTTGTGATATCCACGCTGCGGTTTGCAGGCGCGAATCACCTCTTTCCGACTTGCAAACCGGTATTACATATTAGAGATCGGGGCGACTGGATTTGAACCAGCGACCTCTTGAACCCCATTCAAGCGCGCTTCCGGGCTGCGCCACGCCCCGTTAACAGAAATAGGTCCTATTCACATTCAATTGTATCATAATTCAGCAAGAATGTCAAATAAAAAAGTCTGTTATCAGGGGTATTTAGTTTTCCGATGATTTGGATCTTTTGTGCAAGTGCCTTCTTGTAGGAACGAGCTCCTGCTCGCGACGTTCTCATTAAAAATGGGCGAAAACCTTATAGTAGGACTTACGCAGATTGCGCTTCTGTAGCATAGACTATTAGTCTGTGTTTCCAACAAGCCGTTTCTTTTTGGAAATCCTTATCTAACAATACTCGCTATGGTCAAAATTGCGCAAGCCCTATATGAATGTCAGAAATGGCGTGTCTATGCGAAACCCATCTCTTTGAGGTTATTAAGGCTGATGCCTAAACTCTCAAATGGATCACGTTCATAACAAGTATCCTGCTCGATAATATACCATTCAACACCCGCATAAATACAAGCAGTTAAGATAAGAGACCAATTGAGATTGCCTTCGCCGATTTCGGCAAAGCGTTGTGTGGAACCCTGCATTGCCATGTCTTTGAGATGGATAATGTCAGCGCGTCCTTTTAAGTCTCTTATCCACGCTGCGGGGTCGCCACCGCCATGTTGAATCCAGTAGGTGTCCAGTTCACTCTTAAAATAGTTCGGATCGCTTTCGGCGTACAAAATTTCCAGACCCGTCCGCCCACCAAAACGTTCCAATTCAAAACTATGATTGTGGTAAGAAAAGGTTACCCCACCTTCAGCAAGGCGCGCTGCAACTTCGGATGCCTCTTTTGCGAACCTTGCATACCCTTCATCTGTACGATATTCACCCGGAAGTCCTCCAATTGCGGCGTGCTTGCATCCCCATAATTGATGTTCATCAATAACGGATTGCGGTTCGTCACGCATGCGTCCGTAGTCGGTATGTGTAGCAATGATGCTTAGACCTTCACCATCAACAATGTTTTTCAGCGCATCCGGTGAAATCGGACCGAGTGCGGAACATTGCACGGCTTCGTATCCGAGCTGCCGGACTTTTTTCATCGTTTCAGCGATGTCAGCCTCAGTTTTAGTGAATTCTCTAACCGTGTAAAGTTGTGCTGCGATTTGCTTCGCAGAAGGCTTGTGTTGTGTCGCCATATTCATTCCCTCTGTGTGGTATAGATTATTTATGGATTGATAGTATATCAGAAAAAGACGTGGTGTTCAAGTTAATATATCCGTGGGTATCCGTGTGGGTGTTAAATATTCTTGCACAAAAAACTTGATTTTTCTGTCCCCTTCAGGTATCATGCTCCGCTAAGTAGGCAGTCCTCATGAAATCCTATTAATCCCATGCCTACTGCGGATTTTTTGTAGCGTAAACTGTTAGTTTGCGGATTGTGATATATGCTGTCTTAGATTATGGCAAACCACGATAAACGGAGTATAGGATGAATTTTGATAACCGAACGCTTTTTATTGCCGACAACCTTGATATTATGCGGGGTATGGATTCAGATACGATTGACCTGATTTATCTTGACCCGCCGTTTAAATCTGGCAAACAGTGGAAAGCACCAATCGGTTCACCGGCTGAAGGAGCGGAATTCAAGGACATCTGGACAGATGAGGACATCCGCATGGAATGGCATGGTCAGATCGCTGCCGAACACGAGGAACTTTATCAGATTATCCAAGCCTCTGAAGCTGTCTATGACAAGTCCATGAAGATATACTTGACTGCCATGGCGGTGCGGTTGTTTGAGATGCATCGTATTCTTAAGCCAACTGGGAGTATATACCTGCACTGTGATCCAACTGCGAGTCATTATCTGAAAGCCGTGATGGACGCGCTGTTCGGAAGTGATAACTTTCGGAATGAAGTGATTTGGAAGCGGACCTCGACGAAATCGTTGGCGAAACGCTACGCGGTAAACACCGACCGAATTCTTTACTATATCAAGTCCAATGGGGCAACTTGGAATCAACAATATGCTCCCTATGACGATGAATATATACAGAAGACTTTTCGAGGTCGGGACAAACATGGTAGATACGGAACAGTTGACTTATCGGGTGGAAAAGCAGGCAGCAGAAAAGCTTATATGCCATTGAAAGGTATTGAACCTCCTCCTGGTCGGGCATGGGCACCACCAGCTCGCAACAAATTTCCTGCTTCTGCACAGGCACTGTTGCCAGATAATTATGAAGATCTCGATCAACTGACAAAATGTGAAGTTCTTGATGATGCTGGACTGCTGCACTGGCCCAAAGGTAAAATAGGCAGACCGCGGTGGAAGAAGTATTTATCTGCGATGCCAGGTGTTGTAGCAGGTGACTTGGTTCTTGATACTCCACCTGTAAAGGGCAAAGAAGACACTGGCTATCCGACGCAGAAGCCCCTCGCCCTCTTAGAACGCATCATCAAAGCGTCATCAAACGAAGGGGACATGGTATTAGACCCGTTCTGTGGGTGTGCCACTGCGTGTGTCGCAGCAGAGCGTTTACATCGGAAATGGGTTGGCATAGACATATCACCGGATGCAGAGGACATCACGGGGATACGTCTCATGGAAGAAGTTGACAAATCGGCAAACCTATTTAATCCGCTAACAGACATCATTGTTCGGAATGACGCACCAGAGCGGACGGACAACGTTGAGGAGATAGCTGTTCAGATGCGTTTACCCAAATACCAAACGCACAAACCGGAGTTATTTGGTAGACAACAAGGTAAATGCAACGGATGTCAATATCCGTTCCATTATCGAAACTTGACGGTAGACCATATTGTTCCGAAGAGCAAAGATGGCACTGACCATATAAAGAACTTACAATTGCTTTGTGGATCGTGCAATTCAACAAAAGGAACGGGCACACAAGCAGAACTGACTTCACGATTGGAAGAACAAGGAGTGCTGAGATACCAAGTCTAAAACGACTTATTGTGAAAAAGAATGTATGTACTGCCTACGGTTTTTTAGACCACTCCCTAAAGGAAGATTGTGATATAATGACAATCTCAATTGAAAGGCGTGTCCGAAGCGTCCTCATTTGGCGTTAGGGTATCTGACACCTGTGGAATTTGAACGACAAAACTTGTCTTAACTTTGCTAAATTTTGGTCTAAATAAAGGGGGCACTTCAACCCAATCTTTCGACTGGAGTATCGTCTTCATTCATAACAAAGGATCAGTTTCCAGTAATCCGTACGGGACTCTCTATACCGTTCTGCTCTCCCCTGTGCCTCTAATTCACGCAGGCTGCTATAGCAGTAGACACGACGGTCCCGTAACTGCGTAGGCGCGCCTCCGTTGCGCTGATGGTACTGAGATATGTTTTCTTTCCATTCCAGGACGGTTAACGAAACCTGCTGTGGATTTATTGCTCTATGAACATCCGTGTCAACAAGGCATTTTCTGAGAATGGCTCGGACAATAGTCCGGTTAAGGGGTTCTCCTCTGTGCTCATACATAAGCATTCTCCTTTGATGGGTACTGGGGCGTAGATCTACAACAAGTTGTCCTTCAAGACTTCTTTGGCTTCTTCCATATCATCAACACCACCCAAACTGGTTCTAAGAGTATACCACAAGTCTCTCGCAAAATCAAGGGAATACCTTCAATGGGATGGAGCGGAATTTGTAATTTTCTTGTTTTTTGTGATATATTCTATATGACTTGGCGGATAGGAGTATCAGCTCGGCGCGCCTCAGCGTCGAGTCCTATCCAGCCCTCTGATACCGGTTGAATGCTGGGTTGCCAAGGGGAACCTTGTGACGCATTACAAGGAAAGCCCATAAATTTGAGTTGACCGAAGATCACCCCCTATGATGTTTTGCTGATGATGAGTTTTTGCGTGTTGATTTAGAAAGGCGTGAGATCCACTCACTTTCGATTGTCCAGTCAGACCACATTTTTGATTTCGGAGGTTCACCATAAAAATATGCCCTAAATGTTCCGGTCAACTTAGACCCATCGGATCAAAAGACTTTTTCTGTTTAGACTGCGATTTTGACACGTTGAAGCAGTCCAGCTTTCAGGGCACTGCCTCGACACATTCACCGGCACTCCCGAGACGACGACCGAGACGGGACACCTCCCCGCAGTGGATAGATATTGATGCCGAATGGTATTTCAAGACACAACTAAAGAAATGCCGGAAGTGGAAAGACAGGGATTTTCACTATGTGGCACCCGACTATATCTATAAAGGCTATCATCACTCGACGATGTATTTCCATAGATCCACCATCGCGGCACACGAGGCAACATCTCTTTTTAGAGACCACCCGCGCCGACAAACACCCGTCCCAGAAGATGAACGGATCAACACCCTTGCGTACGACCTAACCGTCCGCGGCGAAGATTTGATTCGTGCCGGATGGACGTACGAAATGATTGACCAGTTAGCGCCGATCTTCAAACACAAATGGCGAAGGAAGCGAAAATTCTTATTGGCAGACTTGAAAGCCGTCTCGGAAACGTTCTATATCGGTGAACCGGTTCACGAGTTACCACGCTTAGGTGGCCCCAAGCCCAGCCCCTATCGGTTCCTGTGACTTGGGAAATTTGAAACGAAACAGCCGCATCAATCATTTTCATAGTTAAATCATTGACTTGAAAAGATGCGACTCTGCACAATCTACCTTTAGGGAGTGGTTTAAAAAACCGATGGCAGTACAGTACAATATCCATCTACTTGAAAAGAGTCTCCGATCCCGGGTGAATGCCTTGATCTTGAAACCGAGATACTTCTTATGCTTAGCAGGACCAAACCGGTATCAAAAAACAACCCAGTGAAACCCAACACACGACTAAAGGCGTGCGGCACACAAAAACCCAAAATCCGCGCAATCCGTCGAATCCGTGAAAATCTGCGATTCAGACGAACACCAACCAAGCACCTAAAAAATCCGCTATCGGGAAAAATTGATTTGCATCTAAAAAATGAGTTTGGTAAACTGTAAGGTATGTTTAACTCTTTTTTCTCTGGGGGTAAAAGTCGCGGACCCTTTCGATTTTTGCGCCTCCTCCTCCATTTCCCAAATTTTGTTAGACTTACGTGGCGGCTGTTTGGCGATCAACGTGTTCCTATCTATCGGAAAGCAATTCTCATCCTTGCCGAGTTGCTGGCGGTTGCCTTTGCTGTCGCCTACTTGGTGAATCCGCTGGATTTTGATTTTATTCCTGTCTTTGGGCGTATTGACGATCTTGTCGTAGGTGCTTTTGTAATTCTGGTGCCGGGGGCATGGTGCTTTATTCGGATGTGTCCTGATGAGGTTGTCCAGGATCATGTGGAGCGTATTTCACGCGGTGAATGACCATACGCCATCCTAAAAAAAATTTTCAGATACACCACATTTTTTCCAAACTTTTTTGCAACTTTATTTTCTAATAGGTGTGTCCTTAAGACGAAAGATAAACAATTAAAAAATGATTTCCAGATTCGGAATCCACACTAAAATTACATAGGAGGTTTATATTAT
This sequence comes from Candidatus Poribacteria bacterium, assembly GCA_963662915.2. Lineage (GTDB taxonomy): Bacteria > Poribacteria > WGA-4E > WGA-4E > WGA-3G > WGA-3G. Next base: position 182,909 of record CAXXEU010000002.1, read on the forward strand.
GTCCAAACTCAGAAGCAGACTACGCAACCCTGTACGGGTATTATTGATTTTAGCAGCATGCATCGTCGTGGTAGCGATCGTTATTGATCGAGATGTAGATGAGTTCACGCTGCAAACCGCCATCGGGCAGACCAATGACACACACCAAATGTCAGAAGATTTTCAGCATTTGGAACGCGCGAATCGAGCATTCATTGATTTAGTGGCACGGACGCGTCCCGCTGTAGTGCGAGTTACAACTAAAAGCGAACGAAATACGGATGGTTTGTCACAGGGACCACAGATGCTACCAGAGGACGGGGAACAGTTTAGACGCTTCTTTGATGAGGATTCTCCGTTCAGATTCTTCTTTAGAGAACCTATGCCGCGCGATCTGAACCCTAATCCAGAGCCCACTACGGGGATTGGGTCCGGCGTTATTATCAGTGAAGATGGATATATTCTAACGAATAACCATGTCATTGAAGGTGCCGATGAAATTATAGTTACCCTATCAAATGAACGGGAATATAAAGCACAATTAGTCGGACGGGATGCTGGCGGGACACAAGTTGGCGGGACGGATTTGGCGGTTCTGAAAATCGAGGCTGAAGGGCTGCTCAAACTTCCGTTTGGTGATTCGGACGCACTTGAGGTTGGGGAGTGGGTTGTCGCAATTGGGAATCCACTTAACTTCTCACAAACCGTAACACGTGGTATCGTGAGCGCGAAAAGTCGCACGGGGTTTAGTCGTATTACATACAGCGATTTTATTCAAACGGATGCGCCGATTAACCGCGGCAACAGCGGCGGTGCGCTGATTAACATCCGTGGTGAGTTAGTTGGTATTAATACCATAATTGCTACAGGTGGTTTTTCCATGGGGAATATCGGTCTCGGTTTTGCTATTCCAAGTAAGATTGCCCAACAGGTTTTGCCACAACTCATTGAAAAAGGCAAAGTAGAACGTGCGTGGCTCGGTATCAGAATGCAGTCTGTTGATTCAGATTTGGCAGAGAAACTCAATTTTGATGCACCACGCGGTGCCCATGTCGTCGCTGTTGGAGAAAACAGCCCGGCTGAGAGGGCAGGTGTCAAGCGTGGAGACGTTATCCTTGAATTTAATGAGAAAACGATCCGAGATTCATCTCACCTGATGCATCTTGTTGGGGCATCGGAAGTCGGTAAGTCTGTTGAGATGGTGGTTCTCCGAAACGGGACTCAAGAGAAACGGCTAACTGTCAAATTAGAAAAACGGACAGAGGAAGTCCTGGCAAAACTCAGTGAAGCACCAGATAGCAAACAGCAAGAAGCCTTCGCAGGTCTCAGCGTCGAAAACCTGACTCCCGCAATTGCCGAGCGGTACGGATATGCCTCAAATGAACCCGGTGTGATTGTCACAAATGTTGTAAAAGGTAGTGACGCTGAGAAAAAAGGCATCAGACCCGGATACCTCATTCAAGAGATGGAATGGCGGTCCGTCGGTGACCTTGAGACGTATTCCGGGCTTGTTGAGAAGTTGAAAGAGGAGAATAAAGAGAAGGTCCTCCTCTACGTTAAATCGCCCGATGGACGCGGCGGCGGATATGTCACAATAGAAGCTTCGCCATCAGACCGGTAATTAACACGAGAAACATTGGCTTGATTGTTTGAGATGTGAATTAGTGCTTGACGGATAGTTGTTTGTGTGCTACACTGCTCGGGAACAACTATCCTTTATTATATTGAGAGGTTCATAGCCTACATGGAAGCACAACGGGTTATTTGGCCGAGTCGTGCCAAAGTTGACGTTGAGGCTTTTGAGTTGCCGCCTGTCGGAGACGAGGACGTACTTGTTGCAACCGACTGCACGCTCATCAGTCCGGGAACGGAGCGTGCGTTTCTATTAGGACTGCCTAACGCGCAAGGACGCTATCCATCCCGTCCGGGATACAGCAACATCGGCACGGTGATGGAGGTTGGGAAGGCAGTCAAAGCTTGGGCGGTGGGGGACCGCGTCGCTTCAACACAGGGACACACCAGCCACTTTATAACTTCACCGAATCGCTTGCTAAAGGTTTCATCTGCCGATGTTCCGGCTGAGGAAGCGGTCTTTTTTAATCTCGGTGCGATTGCATTACAGGGGGTCCGAAAGGCGAGGATTGAATTGGGTGAAGCGACTTTGATTTTGGGGCAAGGGCTTATCGGTTTACTGGCGATGCAGCTCTCGAAACTCAGCGGTGCGATACCGGTTATCGCTGCAGACCTCACTGACAGTCGGCTTGAACTCGCTAAAAGCATCGGCGCGGATTTTGCTCTCAACCCTGAAGATGCTAATTTCTCGGAACAGTTGAATGCTGCGACGCGTGGCGATGGACCTGCGGTTGCTATTGAAGCGACTGGACATCCCGACGCGGTTAGCACTGCCTTAGATGTGGCGGGACAGTATGCGCGAGTGGTCCTACTGGCAAGCACGCGCGGAGAGACACCGAATGTGAATTTCTATCGTGATGTACATAAGAAGGGACTTATCCTTTATGGTGCACATAATGCGGTCCGCCCACGCCAAGACTCTTCACCAAATTTCTGGACGCTTGAAGACGATAGTCTCTTGCTATTATCGCTTATCGCTCAGAAACGATTTAACGTTACCCCGTTGATTAGCCATCGCGTGCCCGGACAGGACGCACCGAAGGCGTATCAACGCCTCATGGAATGGAATCCGGGTTTACTTGGTGTTGTTCTGCAGTGGAGCAATATGTAGATAGGAAACTGAACGCAAGGAATAACATGGCACGTGAATATTCAATTGAAAACGTTCGCAACATCGGCATTGCAGCGCACATTGATGCTGGTAAGACAACCACAACTGAACGCATTCTCTTTTACACCGGCAAAAAGCATAAGATCGGTGCAGTCGATGACGGCACGGCTGAGATGGATTGGATGGTACAGGAACGCGAACGCGGGGTGACGATTACTGCCGCCGCGACGACCTGTTTTTGGCGACAACACGCCATTCACCTCATTGATACACCCGGACATGTAGATTTCACTGTAGAGGTGGAGCGTTCATTACGAGTTTTAGACGGTGCTATTGCCCTTTTTTGCGCTGTCGGTGGGGTGGAACCTCAGTCGGAAACCGTCTGGCATCAGGCTAATCACTATGATGTGCCACGTATTGTTTTTGTTAATAAAATGGACAGAGTTGGTGCAAATTTCGCCCGGGTTTTGGAGATGATGAAAGAGCGTTTGGGTGCGAATCCGATTCCGCTTCAAGTGCCAATCGGTGAAGGTCCCGATTTCACGGGTGTTATTGATTTGCTGACGCAGAAAGCGATGCGTTGGGACACAACGGATTTTGGACAAACTTATACAGAAGCAGAGATTCCAAGTGGATTGCAGGATGAGGCGGCAGCGGCGCGGGAAAATCTGTTTGAAAGCATTGCTGTTGAAGATGAGGTATTGCTTGAAAAATACTTGGGCGGCGAGGAGATAACCCGTCATGAATTATTGGAAGGTATTCGTGCAGCGACACTAAAGAGAGCATTAGTACCGGTGTTTTGCGGGAGCTCATTGAAGAACCAAGGCGTTCAACCGCTGCTTGATGCTGTGATTGATTTTTTGCCTTCCCCTGCTGATGTCCCGCCTATTGAAGGGACGGCACTCCATCTTACCTCCGGTGGTGCGCGCTCTAAACCTGCGGAGGTGCCATCCGTTGAACAGGAAAAAGTGACCCGCACTGCAGACGACACCGCACCTCTGTCGGCGTTGGCATTTAAAGTAGCGAGTCATCCAACGGTAGATAAACTCGTATATTGTCGGGTTTATTCAGGCACACTTGAGAGTGGCGCAGTGGTCTATAACGTCCGTTCTGAGAGGCGAGAACGCGTCAATCGTATTTTACAAATGCATGCCAATAAAGAGGCTGTGTCTAATGTGGCTTACGCGGGAGATATTGTCGCTCTTGTCGGGCTTAAACATACGAAAACAGGGGATACGATCGCTGATGAAAAAAAACCAATTCTGTTGGAATCAATCACATTTCCAGAACCTGTTATCTCTATTGCTATTGAACCCGAGCGTGCCAGCGATGCGGATGCATTGGAGGAGACGCTCGAAAAATTGATGGACGAGGATCCAACGTTCACAGTCGGGATTGATAAGGAGACAGGGCAGCGGATTATCTCAGGGATGGGGGAACTGCATCTGGAAATTTTGACAGATAGGATGATACGCGAATTCGGCGTTAAGGCGCGGGTTAGCAAGCTTCAGGTGGCGTATCGCGAAACTATCAGCACAACTGCAGAGGCACGCGGGACACACATCCATAAAACCGATGAGGAAGGTATCTATGGTGATGTAGTCCTCAAGGTTGAACCTTTAGAACGCGGTGCCGGATTTCAGTTTGAAGATGAGACAGACGAAACACAGATTCCGCGGCAATACATAGTGTTCATTGAAAAAGCACTGGAAGGGGCAATGGGAACGGGTCCCCGCATCGGTTATCCGATGCAAGATGTGAAGGTAACGCTCACTGGTGGTTCTTATCATCCGACCGATTCCTCAGAGATAGCGTTTGAGGCATCGGCAGTCCTTGCATTTGAAAATGCTGTCAGGAAGGCGAATCCGTTGCTCTTAGAGCCGATTATGCGGGTACATATCACTGTCCTTGATGCGCATGTTGGCAAAGTCATTGGAGACCTAAATGCTCGCCGCGCACAGATTAATGAGAGTACGATGCAAGAAGCATCTGTTAATGTCGTTAATGCCTTTATACCATTGTCGGAGACATTCCAATATACAACGCAACTCCGTTCTATGACCCAGGGCCGCGGTGCTTTCACCTTGGAATTTTCACATTACGATGTTGTTCCAGAGTCTCTCGCCCCCGGTGTCAATCGTGTTATTTCGGATTAAACACTTTTTAGCGTCTGTATGCTTTCATCACTTGTTGTAGTTCTGCCAAGGGAATCGCGTACATTGTTCGTTCGTTGCGTCCAGTTGTTGTAGTCGCCATGGTCATTGAATTAATAATCGCTTCTTCCGTCGCTTCAATGACTGCTTGAAAGAGTGAACTCAAACGCCCATTAACTAACATCTCAATTTGAAAGGTGCCGCTTTCGGTCCGGCTTGGGAAAATATTCGCAGTGGAAAATGCTATGACGAATTCACCGCTACCGTCGGTACTCGGTGTGCCTGTCCGAGCGAGTCCATGTGTTGCCCGTATCGCTAACTGTTTCAATTGACGGTGCGTCAGCGGGGCATCGGTGGCGATAACAATAATAAAGGATCCGTCTCTACCCAGTTTTGGTGGAGAGCCTGTAATTTCCTTGCCGACAGGCACACCGTCAATTCGTAATTGTGAGCGACGACCGCCATTGGAATTAACGAGAACCCCTACTGTCCATCCGCCTTGTTCTTGTGGAAGGACACGGGAGGCAGTGCCGATACCGGCTTTAAATCCATAGCACCGCATACCCGTCCCACCACCAACGCCGCCTTCGGCGACAGTGCCGCTCGTGGCGTTTTCAATGGCTTCAATTGTGTGTTCTGCTGTGACATGGAGACCACTGATGTCGTTCAAGCCGCCATCATAGCATTCCGCTACAATCGGTAGGACGATGTTATTATCTGGATATCGGTTCACAATGTAACGCACAACCCCATCATGGACGGCTCCTACACTGAGGGTATTTGTGAGCAAAATAGGGGATTCGATCCATCCCGCTTGGTTTATACGGGCGATACCTGTTGCTTCACCGTTGCCGTGGATGGTATGAGCTGCCCCGAACAGGCGTGCAGTCCAAATGTCATCGTTTGGAAGAATGGCGGTTACACCGGTACGAATTGTGTCACCTTCGTTCAGTGTGACATGTCCTACTTTCACACCGGCTACGTCGGTAATAGCGTTGTGTGGACCGGTTGGGATGCTACCGATGAGGATGCCGATGTCGCGGGCGCGGGCACGGGTCTCTAAATCTGCTGGTTCAGCGTTTGCGTTGTACGTGGAACATACGAAAAAAATACCAGTCAGAATAGTGAAGATCAGCATTTTCATACTGCTTGATGGCTCAATTCTCTGTGTGTTTTTTATAAGTATCAGCATTTTCCAATTGGTTCCTATAAATTTTGCGAATTCGGTTAAAGATTGTGATATATGTTGGTGAGCGATAATCAGGGTAACTCCATTCCCAAGGTTGAAAGGTTTTGCGGTAGAAGCGGAGCGTAATTTCGGCATAAATGCTGTCGCGAAGATAGATACGGTGCGCGTTGTCTTTCGTTGATGCAAGCACGAGTTTTGCCATACAGAGGTACCCTGCATCTAAATTGACACGTCGCGCCTCGCCGTCAGGTTTTTTGGTCGCAAAAATTTGTTCTATTTTGTTTGTAAATAGTTTCATTTCTGCCAATGTACCTGCGTCAATGAGTCTTTCAAAACTGATGAATTGTCTTTGAATACCTTGTCCCATCTCACTCTCGTAATAAGTTGTGCTTGTGAAAGGCATGAGTTCACTCGCGAAGTCAATTGGACCCAGACGATGTGTCAATTCGGTGTAAACAGTTGTCAGAAGACACGGTTCGGGAGTTAGCACACCGATAATAGCTTTGACGGGTTGTGGTATTGTGATTGTTCCCATGTTACCTTCTCCGTAACCTAATCAATAACGCGATGTGCGTGCTGCGCTATCGTAAATTGCCTATGTTGAGTATATCAGACAACTTTTAATGTGTCAATGCTTTGTCAATTGTGCCAGAATTAGGCTTAAGGGGCAGATATTCTGCATTATTTTAGAGAAATATGGAAAATTATATATTTTTTTTGTTTTTTCTTGACTTTTTTTTAATTATAATGTATAATATTCTGTTATGCTATGTCGCCATATTCAGACGGAAAAAGCAGCTGGCACAGCAGGCTTTTTCAAAAGTCTATTTTTAAGCTGCGTAACCACCGCCAAATAGGGAGACTCCATTCAGTGAACAAAAAGCCAAACCAGAAGAATAAGAGACGGTCTTTTGCCAAAACCCAAGTTAAGACGCCACTCCCAAATCTCATAGAAACTCAAGGACTCTCGTATGATGCTTTTCTACAACGAGATATTCCGCCCAATGAACGTAAAGACCAAGGTCTCCAAGCCGTATTTAAAGAAGTATTTGTGTCAGGAGAAAAGAGCGGCATTCGCGACTTCTCGGAGACAAACAGCCTTGAATTTGTTAATTATAGCCTCGGCACCCCCAAGTATACGCTCCAGGAGTGTATTGCCCGTGGTGTAACGTATCAGGTATCTCTCACTGCGCGTATCATGTTGGTTCTACGTGAGGCAGACCCGGATGCCGATGAACCACATGTTGTGGATATCCGCGAATCCGATGTCTATCTCGGTGAAGTGCCTTTAATGACTGAAAATGGTAGTTTCATTGTCAACGGCAGTGAACGTGTAATTGTGAGCCAGTTACATCGATCTCCGGGTGCTATCTTTCTTGAAAAATCACTGCCAACTGGACGACGGACACCGACTGCCCAGATCATCCCGTATCGAGGGGCATGGGTTGAATTTGAAGTTGACGCAAAGGACCAAATCTATGTACGCATTGACAAACGGAAGAAGTTGCCCGCTACCGTCTTGCTGCGTGCACTCGGTTGGGGATCCGACGCAGATATTCTGAAACTCTATGCTAAGACGGAGCGACTCGTACTTGATGGATGGCGTGTCACCAGTGTTGAAGCACCTGCCAAACAGGTTAAGTCCGGGGATTTGTTAACTGCTGCGGAATTTCGACAGGCAAAGAAGGATTATCCAGAGATTAAAGCAGAGAAGTATTATCGCGTTATTACTGTAGCGGATGAGGGCTGTCCACTGGAAGTCGGACAGGAGCTTACATATAGAGAACGCACTAACCTTCGGAGAAAATGGAAGGGCTTTGAAACCGAACTTCTCCAACGCGTTATTGATACGCATAACAGCGGATGCGAATTTGCTGTCGGACAGATACTCACGAATTCGGAATACGAAGAGGCGCGTTCCCGTTATGGAAAAGATACATTCACCGCTGATCGGGCTGTGCCGGAGGACTGCCAAGGTAGGGTTTGTGCTGAAGATGTTGTCCACCAAGAGACGGGTGAAGTACTCCTCACCGCGAATACCTTACTAACTAAAACCGAGTTGGAACGTCTCCAGGAATCTGCTGTTGAGGCACTTATAGTATTGGATGAAGGGGATTGCCAGCATATCCGGTTTTTACGTAATACCTTGGAACGTGATCGACAGGCGGACTACCCAGATCAACATAGTTTGCAAGACGCTGCACTCCTGGACATCTTTCGGACCCTGAGACCTGGTGATCCGGCGAGTGTGGAAAATGCTCGCAAACACCTCTCATGGCTCCTTTTTGATCCACAACGGTATGATTTAGGCGTAGTTGGAAGGTACAAACTTAATCACAAATTTAAGAATATGCCTGTTTACGGAGCGTCTCCAGAAGAGACATTTCGTACGCTGCGGGCTGAAGATATCGCTGCCACGGTAGCGCATCTTCTTAACGTGCATAACGGAGTCGCTCCCCGAGACGATCTTGACCATCTCGGTAACCGACGGGTGCGTGTTATCGGTGAATTGCTTGAAAACCAGTTCCGGATGGGGCTATTTCAGATTCGCAGAACCACGCGTGAGCGATTGAGTACGACCAACGATATTGATAAGATCGTTCCGTCTACGTTGATTAACCCGAAGCCCTTGATGATGGCACTCCGCGAATTCTTTGGATCAAACCAGTTGTCCCAGTTTATGCAACAAATTAATCCGTTGGATGAACTCACACACAAACGCCGTATTTCAGCGATCGGTCCCGGTGGACTCCATCGAGATAGGGCAACAGCAGCTGTCCGAGATGTACATCGTACACACTATGGCCGGGTCTGTCCCTTGGAAACCCCGGAAGGTCCCTCGATCGGTCTCATTGTTTCGCTGGCTTGCTATGGGCGGATAAATCCCTATGGCTTTATAGAGACACCTTATCATAAGATTGAGGACGGTTCAAGAGTAGGTTCGGTAGAATACTTGACTGCAGATAGCGAAGATACCGCCTTCATTGCTGCAAAGGCAGTGCCACGTACTACGAATGGCAATGGTGATGCTTCTGATCAGTTACTGCCTGTCCGCAGCGGCGAAGATGTACTGTCGCTGCCAATAGAGAGAGTGGACTATATTGGGGTCGCTCCACAGCAGATTGTGGGGGTCTCTGCTGCACTCGTTCCATTTCTGGAGCACGAGGATGCGAACCGTGCGTTGATGGGATCTAACCACCAACGTCAAGCGGTGCCGCTCATCCGTCCAGAAGCACCATTGGTTGGAACCGGGATGGAAGAACCCGCCGCGCGATATTCTGGGGCACTCATAACTGCAACGCGTGCTGGCACCGTTACAAGTGTCTCCGCTGATGAAATTCTTATATACACCGGTGAAACCCTTCATCACGATAAAGGCGAGAATACGTTCAGTGAGATGGGGTACGATGTTTACAAACTTCAGACTTTCAAGCGGAGTAACAGTGGAACCTGTATCCACCAACATCCAATCGTCGCTGTCGGCGATGAAGTGGAAATCGGACAGGTCATCGCAGATGGCACTTCTACAGAGAATGGAGAACTCGCGCTCGGACGGAATGTGTTATGTGCTTATATGCCGTGGGGTGGTCACAATTATGAAGACTCTATTCTCATAAGCGAGAGTCTCATTAAGGGCGACACCTTCACTTCTATCCATATTGAGGAATTTGAGGTCGAGGCTCGTGAGACAAAGGTTGGTCCCGAAGAAATTACACGCGACATTCCAAATGTTCGTGAACAACGGCTTACCCAACTTGACGAAGAAGGAATTATTCGCGTGGGGAGTGTTGTTGGCACGGGCAGTATACTCGTCGGCAAGATTACACCCAAGGGTGAGAGCGAGTATGGACCGGAGGAGAAATTACTGCGGGCAATTTTTGGCGAAAAGGTTAAAGAGGTCCGAGATGCCTCTACTTATGTCCGTCCCGGCGTTGAAGGGGTCGTGATTGATGTAAAAGTATTTTCGCGTAAACCGGATGTTTCACAAAAACGCGGGGATTGGTCACGGACGGAATCTGGTTCTGCAATTCCTGATGGCTTGCGCTTTGAGTCGAAACGTAAGCAAATTGAGGAAACTTGGCGCGAACAGGTCTATTCTATTCGCCACCGAAAAACGGAGGAGATTCGGAAGGCACTCATCGGATCCGAACTTGCTAATCCTCTTTACACGGTGTCAAGTACCGATACTGCTGTACCTTTCGCTGATGCCGGCGATACCTTGACTCCTGAGATTTTAGATACGTATATTTCCGGTTTTACGGCAGATGAGTACTATACCGTAACCGAGGACGCCGTCTCTGAAGCTTTTGTTGCTGAAACGCTTTATCGGGTAACACATGTTCCTGAAATTGCTCCGACTGTCGTGGCACATTATCTGGAGCCCTCAATTGAAGACTCCGCGATTGATGAAGGGGACGAAAGTGAGGGTATGATAGAAGATGTACCTGAATCGACGCACTTTGGACCAGAAACTGTTGAGGCAGTGCAAGCATATCTCGGTAGGATTTCCGAGCCACTCTTGGAAAGTACTCAGCCGCTTTTCCATGAGGCGATGGAACCTTTAGCGACGCAAGCGAATTCTGTTGATGTTGTGCTTCGTAGTTCCAATGATAGTGTGATCGCAGTTGCTATGTGCGAGGAGGTTCATCTCGAAGATGAATATCATTCCGAACAGCTTAAAGAAGTCCTTACTGAAACAGGGGCACGATTCGGGGTATTGGTGACTGAAGAAAATTCAGAACCGGATAATTGGAGTTTCTATGAATTGGTAGACAATACCGTGTTGCAACCGGTGGAACGTTCTGAATTTGAGCAAGCCGTTGTCGCACAACTCGAAGCGTCTGGTGGGCCGATTGCGGAAGGACAGATGCTCACGCAAAGTGAATGGGAACAATTTAGCCAAACATATCCGGATTTAAAAATCGAGTTGCTTTGGCATGTTACGGAAGTCTTTGAAGATGGGTGTCCGTTAACAATTGGACAAAATATTTCCGATGTTGAGCATCAACAAGTCTGTAGAGATTTTCCAGCACGTCCCATTGCAGCAGGTCAACGATTGACTTTGGAAGAGCGCGAATCGCTTACTCGGACTGCCAAAGACCTTAAAACCGAGAGCGTCTGGCATATTACTGCTGTTTTCGACCCACGGTGTGAACTCCAAGTTGGGGATGACGTTTCTCATGCTGACTATCAAAAGGCGCGCAACGCGTGCAGCTTGTCTCTCTCGGACATCCGTGTAACCGATGCGCAAGTGATGGAACACATCCAGCGTGTTGAGGAGATGGCTCAGGGAAGAATAACCACTTACACCGAAGGGAAGGAACAAGCCCTTCAGCAATTAGAGATGGGAGATGAGTTGAAACCCGGCGTTATTAAACGCGTGAAAGTCTATGTTGCCAGTAAGCGTCCGATTTCTGTGGGTGATAAAATGGCGGGTCGTTATGGCAATAAGGGTGTTGTTGCTAAAATCCTGCCTGAAGAGGATATGCCTTACCTGCCAGATGGTACACCGGTTGAATTAGTACTCAATCCATTGGGAGTCCCGTCCCGAATGAATGTAGGGCAAATCTTGGAGATCCACCTCGGATGGGCATGCCACGAACTCGGTCTTCGTGCAGAATCCCCTGTATTTGATGGGGCGACTGAGGCGGAAATTTTTGAGATGCTCGGGGAAACTGAGCTGCCAGAACGCAGTAAACAGACCGGTAAAAGCATCCTTTATGATGGTAGGACCGGTGAACCGTTCGCGCAAGAAGTAACGGTCGGATACGTCTATTTCCTCAAATTGAACCATCTCGTTGCAGATAAGATGCATGCGCGTTCGACGGGTCCGTATTCCCTTGTTACGCAGCAACCGTTAGGTGGTAAAGCACAACACGGCGGACAGCGACTCGGTGAGATGGAGGTTTGGGCATTGGAGGCTTATGGTGCAGCACATACGCTCCAAGAGATGCTTACTATCAAATCCGATGATGTACTGGGTAGAAGGGAAATTTATGAGTCGATTGTGAAAGGTCTGAACCCACAACCACCCGGCACCCCCGAATCGTTCAAGGTTCTTGTCCGTGAACTCCAAACACTTGGACTCCATGTATCGCTTGACAAAGATAGTGACGACCCTGAGGCTTAATAATGGCTAAAAGCAGACGAAGTCTTCGCCTAAAAAGCGAAAGGAGAACTGATGAACACAGCATTTGACAGCATCTCCATAAAAATAGCTTCGCCGGAGCAGATTAAAGACTCGGCGAAGCAGACCAGTTGCAGACGTAGGAATCCTGCTGATGCTGCAGAGGGTCCCTTTATATGCCCAGAAAAGGGCACATGTAACTGCGGCGAGGTCAAGAAAGCAGAGACAATTAACTACCGTTCTTTCCGACCCGAACCCGAAGGACTTTTCTGTGAGGCTATCTTCGGACCGCAAAAGGATTGGGAATGTAACTGTGGTAAGTATAAACGGATTAAACATAAGGGCGTAATATGTGACCGTTGTGGTGTTGAAGTCACGCAACAACGCGTCCGTAGGGAACGGCTCGGTTATATCCAACTTGCTGCCCCGGTCTCTCATATATGGTACTTCAAAGGTATTCCGTCGCGCATCGGTACTTTCTGTGAACTCTCTTCACGACAAGTTGAACTCGTACTCTATTTTGACGCGTTCATTGTCGTTGAGGTGACCGATCCAGAGTGTCCGCTGGAACCTCGGCAGGTGCTAACTGAGATAGAGTACCTTGAGTATAGTAGTAAATATCGAGGCGGATTTCGCGCTGGTACCGGTGCTGAAGTGATTCGCGAGATTCTGAGTAGCATTGATCTCGAAGAAGAGAAAAAACGACTCACTGAAATGCTTGAGGAAACCACGAGTAATCAGAAAAGACTGAAAGTCGCCAAGCAGCTGAAGCAGATAGCTGAATTTGCCGAAGTTGGACAGCGACCTGAGTGGATGATTCTGGATGTGATTCCGGTTATTCCTCCGGATCTACGACCACTCGTTCCGCTTGAGGGCGGACGCTTCGCAACAAGCGACCTCAATGATCTCTATCGTCGCGTCATTAATCGTAACAATCGGCTCCGTAAGTTGATACAACTCCGTTCGCCAGAAGTGATCCTCCGAAATGAAAAACGGATGTTGCAGGAGGCGGTTGATGCTTTCTTCGACAACGGGAGACACGGTAGACGTGTAACCGGTCCTGGCAATCGTCCTCTGAAATCCCTCGCTGATGTTCTTAAGGGTAAAATCGGGCGATTCCGTCAGAATCTGCTCGGAAAACGAGTTGACTACTCTGGACGGAGTGTTATCGTTGTCGGACCTGAATTAGGGTTACACCAATGTGGTATTCCGAAACGGATGGCAGTGGAATTATTCAAGCCGTTTATTATTGAGCGACTCCAAGCACATAACCACGCGCAGACGATTAAGCGCGCAAAACGGTTCACTGAACATGTCGATGCGGATTCACCTGTCTGGGACGTTGTAGAGGAGGTTATTGCTGACCACCCTGTCCTACTCAACCGTCCGCCGACGCTGCACAGACTCGGCATTCAGGCGTTTCTGCCGGTTTTGGTAGAAGGTAAATCTATCAGGATTCCGCCGCTCGTCTGCAAAGCATTTAATGCCGATTTTGATGGCGACCAGATGGCGGTTCATGTGCCACTGACTGTTGAGGCGCAAGCTGAAGCAAAAATGCTCATGCTCAGTAGCCATAATATTCTCAAACCCTCACATGGGGGGCCGATCGCTGTCCCGGAGTTGGATATGGTGCTTGGACCGAGTTTCCTCACGAAGACGTTACCTGGACATGACGAGGATGCGGCACTTTTGCACACTGCGTATACAACCAATGATCCTGTTGCGTTTGATGTCTTTTGTGACAAACCTTGGTATCACCGCCGTTATACCCATTCGGAAGAGGTTATCGCTGCTCATGTAGCCGGTCAACTTAAACTCCACGACAGCCTACAGTTTTTCTGCGCGCACGGTAGGAATGGTAAGAATGCTACGGAGCCAGTCCTCACGACAGTCGGTAGGATTATTTTTAACGAGGTCCTGCCATCTGAATTGGAATGGGAAGATGAGCATTCGCATCAGCGTATTCCCTTTCTCAATGCAGAAGCCAGTGGACAAAGGCTGTCCGAGATAGTCGAGCGCTGTTTCAACGAGTTAGGGACACGCGTCACAACGGATGTACTCGAGAACATCCAAAAGCTTGCTTTTGAATACGCAACGTTGAGTGGTATTTCACCGGGTATCATAGATTATCTGACACCTGAAGACCGGAATGCATTAGTGAACGCTGCGCAGTCAAAAATTGATGCGCTCCTTGAAGATGCTTCTGCAGCTGAACGCGAGGAATACGAAAATGCGCAGATTCGCATCTGGATAGATGCAATGGATAAAATAGAAGAAAGGATGTTCGATGCCTTACCGAAGCTAGAAACCTCTCTTGTTGAGCGTGGAGATCCACGTAGAGTTCATCCTTACGTCGATCCTGATGGATCGGAGATAAGCGACATAGGCGTAGAAGGGTTTAGTCCTGTGCATATCATGGCTGATAGCGGTGCTCGTGCGCGGAAAAATCCGTTTATGCAAATCAGTGCCTTTATCGGACTGAAGGCGAAACAGGATGGGAACATCCTTATTCCGCCGATAGGTACATCTACTTATCGTGAAGACGACCAACTACCTAACTATTTTTGCTCTTATCGTGAAGGTCTCGATGTTATTGACTATTTTAACTCTACCTACGGTTCGCGTAAAGGTCTCGTGGATACAGCGATGAAAACTGCTGCATCGGGTTACCTAACGCGGAAGTTGGTGGATGTCGCACAAGATGTGCGTGTTACAGCCGAAGATTGCGGTACGCTCAACAGCATTCAGAAATTTCCGACACCTGGTGGGGATCTTGCGTTTAAGATTAATGGACGCGTTGCTGGAGAAGATATTATCCATCCGGAGACGGGGGATGTGCTTGTTCCTGCGAATGCCATCATATCTGCCCAAATGGCTGACGAGATTGACAAGCTCGGTGTGAAGGTGGTGAAAGTTCGTTCTGTGTTGACTTGCGAAGCTGAAGAAGGTGTCTGTACCAAGTGCTACGGCAACGACCTCACAACCAATAGCCTCGTCAATGTTGGTGAAGCGGTCGGTATTATTGCTGCCCAATCTATCGGTGAACCCGGAACGCAGCTTACCATGCGAACCTTCCACACGGGTGGGGCTGTTGAAGATGTTTCCGAAGCCCGTCAGCGAAGGATCTTATCCAAAGTTGATGGAACTGTGCGTTTCCTTGATTTCCAACCCGGGCGCACAGTCGAAAAAGAGGGGGACTTCTGGATAGCCATCGAAAATCGAATGAGTTTTGATGGATCTGCCTATAAGGTTTTACAAATCAATCACCCAAATTGCCAATTACGTGTGGACGAACTTCTTAGTGAGAAGCAGTATATTGAGAACACGGAACGCTATAAGGGTTTTGATACGAAAGCGTGGTTGTACGAAGTCACAGAGGTGTTTTTAGAAGGAGATCCGAACTTTTCTTATGAACCAGAGGCATGGACGGAGATCTTATTACCAGTTTTAGAAGGAGATCCGAACTTTTCTTATAAATCAGAGGCATGGACGGAGATCTCCCAGAAGTGTCGCGAAAGAGATAAGTGGGAATGTCAGTTATGCGGTATCAATCTTAAATCAGATAAGCGTCTTCTTGATGCCCATCATGTCTTGGGCACAAAGTATAATGAACTTGAAGACTTGATATCGCTCTGCATCGGATGCCACGAAGAAATCCACTCCTGGGAGATAGATGCTAAAAAGAAAAGCCAGTTCATTGAGAAATATGGCAAGCAATGGGAGTCTTTACGTAGGAATCCGGATGTCCCGAAAAGATGGATTACTGCCGTTCAGGACCAAAAATGCCCTTTGAAGGTTGGTCAACTTATCCCTGAGATGATATATCAGATAGCACTCAAGAAAGGTTATAGATTTACGGCTGTAGTCTATCCCAGAGTCGGTAGTAAATTGTCCCACGCGGAATACCTTGAAGCACAAGACGCGTTTGGTTTCCAGCGTTTTGTAGACCAACACTACCGCGTGACAAAGGTGCATCACCCTGATGTTTCAGTGAAGCCTGGTGATTTGCTCACTGATAAAAAGGCGGAAGAATTGAAAGCGGATATCCGGGACGGATTTGACGGAGAATGGCACTATTTAGATTCAGAAACCGATGCCCGTCTTACCGCCGAGGATCTTACTGAAGCAGGCGGGGTTGAGGCTTCTCTTAGTGGTGAAGAACGCGATGCTAACTTCAAACGGGTTTATCGTATAACCGAGAAAACGAGTAAAGCCTTTCCTTATGAAATCGGAGAGGAAGTGCCGACAGAAGAGATCACCCCGTGGCTGACACCATTTGAGGTCGATTTAAAACCTGTTTACATCATAAATACAGAGATCGCTGATGCCCCTGCGCTGCTTAAACAGCCTACTTTGTTGGATGAAGAGTCAACCTCGGATGCTCCGCCGTTCACGGTAGGTCAGGAATTAACAGAGCGTGAATATACTGAAGCTCGCGCACAGTACAAGCAGCTTAAACGCGCATTTAAGGTTGAGAAGCAGGAAACTGAACGCTACTACGTAACACATGTGTACCATTCTGAATGTCCACTTAAAGATGGCGAGGAATTAACTAAGGATGCCTTAGTCCGTGCACACAAGCGGTTTACAGGTTTTGATGCGCAGCGGCTTAAACACCGCGTAACCCGCGTCCATCATCCAGATTGTGCCCTTAAACCTGGCAATCTGCTCACTGAAAATGAAGCAAAGCAATTCAATGAGACCTATCCAGGGTTCCTTACTTCTCACAGTAAGACTGAGACGGGCAGATTTGAAGTGGAGCGTTTGTATCGTGTCACGTCTGTCAATCATTCAGACTGTTCTTTAGAGGGAGGAGAACTTCTCACGCAACGGGAATCAACGGCGAAACGTCGGCAGTACAAGGGATTGGAAGTTGCTCGGCATTATGAAGTGACGAATATTGAGGACGGAACTACGACACTAATCGTCGATCAACGTCTGACCGAAATCGAGTATAAAGCACTTCGCAAGACCGATGCTGCAATTGCTGGAAAAGTCCGAAGCGTGTACGAGGTCCTTAGTGTCCATCATCCAGAACTTGAACAGGAGTTGGCAGTTGGGACAGAACTGGCTGAAAAGGAATATCGGACTTACAATCGCAAGTTCAAAGGGTTTGATACTGAACTCGTATACAAGGTCATTTCGGACGAACGGGAGACGGATACCCGGCTTGAGCGCGGGGTTGTTCTTCCCTCGAAAGAGTATCGTGCCTTGGAGAAGGCAAACCAACGCGTGACTCACACCGTTGAGGCTGTTTATCATCCACATTGCAAGTATACTGTTGGCGAGGAATTGCCCCAAGAGGTTTATGAAAGCGCGAAAGTCCAGTATCCTGGATTTGAAGTGGATGAACTCGCGTTACGGATGCGGATTGAAATTGAGACGGTTGATGGCACGCGTGTGCCGCATGTCATACCGCCCGGCTACTCTTTTGAGATCAAAGAGGGGGACCGGTTGCGGGCTGGTGACACGCTTGCAGAGCTCCATGAAAGAACGGCGAACAGTGATATTGTGGCGGGTATTCCGCGCGTCACGGAACTATTTGAGGCGCGACGCCCGAAAAACGACGATGCCGCTGAAATCGCTGAAATCGAGGGATACGTCCGATTTGAAGGGACAAAGAACGGGGTTCCTAACTATCGTATTGAACATGGTGATTACGAAAGTAAACTCTATCTGATCCCTGACGAAAAGCGGCGTATCGCTGAAGGTGATTGGGTAGACGCTGGGGATTCACTCACCGACGGATTTCTCAATCCGCACGATATTTTACGTATCGGACGTACCGCAATCGAAGGGGTCTCTGTGGAAGGTGAAGAAGCGGTTTGGGCATACCTCGTTGACGAAGTTCAGAAGGTCTATGGCGCAGGCATTATCAACGATAAGCACGTTGAGACAATAGTGCGACAGATGCTCACGAAGATTCGGATTAAAGAGCCTGGCGATACAAACTTCTATCCTAATGATGAGGTGCAGCGCAAAGCATTTGAGCGTATTAACAACCAAGTTGAAGATAGTGGCGGTATACCTGCCACCGGTGAACCGATTCTTCAGAGCATCAGTAAGGCTTCTTTGAGTACGGATAGCTTTATCTCTGCTGCTTCCTTCCAGCAGACGACAAAAGTCTTGACGGATGCCGCTGTCAGTGGACAAACCGATAAGCTCTATGGGTTGAAAGAGAATGTGATTCTCGGACGACTTATTCCTGTCGGTAGTGGCTTCTCTGATTTTCGGAACTTGGATGTTGATTTTGCTGATACGGAAATCGCGGAAGCCAGTGATGATGATTAAATTGTCAACCGTTCTCTAAAGTCTACAAATAGGTTTATGAAAGGCGAAAGGGTGGAACGCAGACGCGTTTCCACCCTTTCTTTATTTTTTCCTCGTTGTCTCTGAAACCTATTCTAAATTCGGTCGCGTCATATCGCCTGGCACAACGAGTGCGTCAAAAGCCTCTCCTGTCAAGGCATCTAAAGCGATAGCAGCATCGCGGAGTGTGCATCCATGCGCATGGGCATATTGTGCTACTTTTGCTGCGCGATCATATCCGATGTGTGGTGTTAGTGCTGTTACGAGCATCAGAGATTCCGACAGATGCCGTTCAATCATTTCTGTATTTGGGACGATGTCCTCAACGCAATTCGTTCGGAAGGATTCACACGCATCACCAAGGAGTTGGATGGATTGTAAAGCGTTATAGGCAATTACAGGCATAAAGACGTTCAATTGTAGCGCACCGTTCGCACCTGCAAACGTCAGTGTCGCGTCATTTCCGATAACCTGTGCACATACCATCGTAACGGCTTCACATTGCGTTGGATTTACCTTGCCGGGCATAATGGAACTTCCGGGTTCCATCTCAGGTAACCGCAGTTCACCGAGTCCACACCGGGGTCCTGAAGCGAGCCATCGGATGTCATTTGCTATTTTAAACAGGCCAACAGCAAGCGTCTTCAGGGCACCGCTTGCACTCACGACTGCGTCCCTCGATGCCAATGCTTCAAACGCGTTTGATGCCCGTTTGAGTTGCGAAATTTTTGTTGTCTCCGAAAGCCTTTCCACAACACTTGCCGTGTAATCAGGATGTGTATTCAATCCCGTTCCAACAGCCGTGCCGCCGATTGGGAGTTCGCAGAGGTCTGGAAGTGAAGCCTTGATACGTTGTTCCGCAGCGGTCAATTGCTGGACATAAGCACTGAATTCCTGTCCAAGTGTAAGCGGTGTTGCGTCCATCAAATGTGTTCGTCCAATCTTAACGATCTCGGCAAAGTCGGATACTTTCACCGAAAATGCCTTTCTCAAGGCTGTCAACCGCGGCAACAGATGTCCCTGAATTTGCCGGACTATTGACAAATGGATTGATGTCGGGAAAACATCGTTCGTTGATTGTGACTTGTTGACGTGGTCATTTGGATGAATCGGATCTTTGCTCCCCATCTCGCCTCCGAGCATCTCAATTGCCCGATTCGCGATGACTTCATTGACGTTCATATTCGTCTGCGTTCCGCTGCCTGTCTGCCAGATACGGAGCGGGAAATGGTCATCTAAGGTGCCGTCAATAACTTCTTGTGCTGCATTGCTAATCGCCTCTGCAAGTCGAGGTTCAAGTAGGCCAAGGTCGGCGTTGACTTGTGCGACTGCTTGTTTGATAGTGCCGAGTGCCCAGATAGCAGCACGTGGCAGACGTTCATCACCAATTTTAAAATTTTGGAGCGCACGCTGTGTCTGTGCCCCCCAATATCGGTCGTCTGGGACTTGGAGCGTCCCCATACTGTCTGTTTCAGTTCGCATTAGGTATTTATGCCTTTCGCTACATAGAATTTTAGTCTTGTACGTTCCGATACGATTTATCGTATTGACACATTTTATCATACTTCGGAGAGATATTTCAACCAGTATGTGGATATCCTGAATCCTTTAAAATTTGCTATTTTCTCTGAGACATGTTATAGTTAATTGGTATCAGTTCTCGTTTTTCAGTTTTCAGTTTCTTGCACTCCAGCGGAGTGCTATGTCTATAGAGGATCGCGAGTGAATTCAACATTAGCCAATCCGTATCTGATGAACACTTTGACCCCACCGCCGCCGCAGACCTATCGCTATAAGCGTTGGCAGGAACGAGGTTATCATCCCGACCTACGTCCAATCCTGTCTGACAGTGAATGCGGGACCCTGATAGGTCAGATGGGCTGGGTAGGGGCACATGCGCACGGTCACGAATATTTGTGGGCAACTGCTGGTAATATGGGAGCCGTTTTAACAGAAGCCGTTGAGGAAACGTGTCTTATCCCTTATGATGCTTCACCGCGGTATCAGTTGCCATCGCAGATTGTTGTCAAAGGGTTAGCTGGTAGGCACGTTCTTCTTACAAAATCGGGTTCACGTTTGGACATGATTGGTATTGAACATCCTGCCCTCAATGTAACACTCATTGAGGTTGAACCGGACGGTGTACATTATCGGATGCGATTTGGCACGCCAGATCAGGCGACTTTGGACCGAGATCGTATTGCACCACCCGCACCAACAAGTGAGATGTTCCATTACCTCCTCATTTTTGAACAGTTGGAGGGACAAGGGTTTAATGCGCTTGTGCATTTGCAACCAAAGTTCTTGAACCTGATTTCTCGCACGGAACATGGGGCACCCGATCGATTCTATAACTTCCTCAGAGGGTATGAACCGGAGACCCCGATTATATACGACGCATCCAGCGGTATCGGATTCGTTGAGGAACGCGCACCCGGAATTCCAGAATTATCCTATGAGAGTTTGCGACTTTTTCAGAATGGCGGGAGTCCTGAACGACACATCCTCTACTGGGTAGGACACGGCACATTCTCACGCGGTAGCGACCTTCTTGATGCCTATAAACATGCCGAATACTTCGAAGCCGCCGCACGGATGGCTTGGGAAGCGAATCAGCAGACTGTTAAAGCACAGGCGTACACAGAGGAGATTGTTAACTGCATTTTACGTGAATTCAACGCGAACCGTCAAATTAATAATCAACACTCGGATGCCGATTTCTCAGATATGGATACACCCGTGCAATCTGATAACGTCTATAATTATCCGTAGTTTAGCGAATGCCTTGACTACTGACAACCATAGAATATCTCAGAAGTGGAGGAACAACATATATGCAAGATCCAATAGATTTCCAAGACTCAGAGCATGACAGTGTAGAAGCCGAAGCAGAACCGGCACGAGAGCAGTTAGAGGCGCATCTCCGCGATAGTGTTGTCGGAAGGTATATCAGGAGTTATAACAAACGTTTGCGGGCGCTAAATCAAGAATTAAAGGAGATGCAGCAGCACGTTGATGACAAGCTCGTTCATATTGACCAACATATTACTGAGGAGATAGCAGAAGTTAAGACTGACATTCGCGGTCTTTCTGCCAAACTTGGAAACGAGGAATCCGGTTTAACATTAGATAAAATTGAAGGGCTTGTTGACGCAAAGATTGATGCAAGGCTTGATGCGGTTACTGCACGCGGCGAGTCGGATCTCCAGAAATTGTCAACATTGATAAACGAATTCGCCCACGAATTCCAAACGGAAATTGATCGGCTTAGTAATGAAACGAAACTCCTGAGAGAGCAGGCGCGCCGAAATCAGGAGTCGTTACGCACAGAGCTGATCTCTGAAACCGAAACGCTTGAATCTACAAAAGTTGACCGGCTCACCTTGGCTGAGACCCTGATTATGCTCGGAATGAAATTGAAAGACGATAGTTTATTGGATGAATTTGGAATAAGTTTGAACCTTGATGAAGTCTTGGATGGAAATCCAGAAGATGACGAAAATTAGACGCACTGGGTGTTCTTTGAGCGTTACAGACTACCTAAGATTGCAATTACACCTTCTGATTGGCAGCCTTTTGTGCCTGATGATCTTCAGCGGAGTTGCCGATACTGTCGCAGTAGATGAAGCAGCTACCGGGGACGAGATTTCAGTTCTTGCTGTCGGGGATATTACTGTCAGTAGCCGTATGACACCGCTGATTGAAAGGACGGGAGCAGGTCTGTTTTTTCAAGGCACTGCGGCATTGATTCAGTCGGCAGATGTTGCTACTGCTTCGCTGAACACGAGTATTTCAGAAAGAGGTGAACCGCGATACGGAATTGAGAATCCATTTCGATCGGCACCAGGTCTTGGACGGGCTATCGCAAATGCAGGTTTTGACGTTGTCTCTTTAGCCACACCACATGCAATGGACTTTGGGTTTGAAGCCTTGGAGGATACGGTTGCTGAACTGGAGTGGTATAATGTCAAACCGATTGGTGCTGGCGCGAATACTGAAACGGCAAAACTCCCGGCTTATGTGCCAGTCACTGTAGGAACAGGATCTGCGCAGGTCGGTTTGCTCGGATACTATCGTGTGAATGAGTTTACACGATACACTGAGGATCCACTTGCTTACGCTGTTTATAGTGAGATGGTGGCGGCAGTTAAGCAGACGCGGTCCAAAGCAGCACTTGTGATTGTCTGGTTACACTGGGGCAGTCAGGGGCGATCTGATGATGACGCTATCGGACGACAACGGATTTTCGCACACGCACTGATTGACGCTGGGGCAGATATGGTTTTGTGTCAGCAGATGCATACGTTTGGCGGTATTGAGTTGTATCGGGACAAGCCAATTGTTTATAGCCTCTCGGATTTCATCTATGATACTTACGATAAACAGCACTCACACATAGTTATCCCGAAAGCAACGTTTGAATCTGGCATGCTGAAATCAATTGAGTTAATCCCGATTTTGACCGATCCACCGAAAACCTCTGTGCGACCTGAGAAACCTACGGAAACACCGGCTATCTCCGAAATTGGAGCTGACCGGTTCCCGAGTATCCTTACCGGAGAACGGGGCATAAAAACCTTGCGGGACTATCAACAGCGCTGCGCGAAACTCGAGACGGAGGTAATCATTGAGGGCGAACGCGGATGGATTCGATAGATAGACGGACAAGAGAGGATTCCCGATCGCGACGCGTTGATGACGGTAAGAGGGAGAAATATGACAAGCAATACGGAGCAGACAGATGGCTTCTCCCGATCGCGATCCGATTTCAGGGGTGAACGTGGTCTAACGCTTAAGGCGTTTGTCATCGCGATGTTTCTGATTCCTCTTAACGTTTTTTGGATTATTGAATTGGAGGTAGTTCGTTATACACATCCGACATTAATCCATCCACTGTCCAATGTTATTTTTATCATTTTTTGGTTGTTGGTGTTTAGTGCGATATTAGGAAAGCTGTCGTCAAAACTGCAACTAACCTCAGCTGAATTGCTGACAATCTACGTCATGTTGTGCATTGTTTCTTCGCTCTGTTCGCACGATATGATGGAGATCTTAGTCACTATTCTTGGACATCCCTTCCGGTTCGCGACATCTGAGAATGAGTGGCAACAACTTTTTTGGAAAGATCTACCGACATGGCTAACTGTTCAAGACCCTGGTGTCTTGTCAGGGTATTACGAGGGACAATCGAGCCTTTACCGTGAAGCACACATCGCCGCTTGGGCGGTGCCTGTTGCATGGTGGACAGTCTTTATCCTCGTATTAATGTTTGTTATGTTGTGTATTAATACACTCCTCCGCATCCAGTGGACCGAGCGTGAACGGTTAACGTATCCGATTATTCAACTGCCCCTTGCGATGACGGAGACAAACACTGGGTTTTTCAAGAATAAGTTGATGTGGTTGGGTTTCGGGATTGCAGCAGCCATTAGCATCCTGAATTTGTTGAATTCCATTTATCCATCGGTGCCGTATTTGCCCGTCAAGCGGCAGAACATTAATCAATATTTTACCGGACGTCCTTGGAATGCTATGGGGGGGATCCGGCTTTCGTTTTATCCTTTTGCGATTGGCATAAGTTTTCTTATCCCGTTGGACCTGCTTTTTTCATGTTGGGCATTCTATTGGATATACAAATTTGAATTAATGACAGGCAGCATGATTGGGGTGCGGAATTTACCTGGATTTCCTTATGCTGACGCGCAAAGTTTCGGCGCATACATGGTGCTCCTTGGAGCCGCTGGTTGGGTGGGTAGAACACATTTCAAGCGAATTTTCGCCGGAATTGTCGATGGACTTCGAGGCACGTCGCAAGTAGATATGCGGCGTGAGCCGATGTCTTATCACATCGCTTTCCTCGGTATTGTGGCCGGGATGCTGTTTTTGACCGTGTTTTCCTATAAGGCGGGCATGTCGCTTTGGGTGATACCGATTTTTTTCGGGTTATACTTTTTGTTAGCGACGATGGTCGCCCGCCTTCGCGCAGAATTGGGATTCTTAGTCCACGATTTGCATCGGGTTGATCCACACGGATTAATTGTGACAGCAGTAGGCACACAACGGTTGACGACGAGCACAAAAGCGGTTTTTTCGCTGTATATGTTCTTCAACCGGGCGTATCGTGCCCACCCGATGCCACAGGAACTGGAGGCTTTGAAAATTTCAGAGCGGCGACAGATACATCCCCAACACACCGCTGCCGCTATTCTCATCGCAACCGTTGTTGGTGCTATAGTTGTCTTCTGGTTACTCTTGGATAGTTACTACCGACATGGTGCTGAAACGGGTTATTATGGACCGTGGGCACTTGGCTTTGGCAGAGGGGTTTATAGACAACTTGAGAACTGGTTGAATTACCCGCAAGGTACCGATGTGCCTGCGCTCGCTTTTATGGGGGGTGGGGCAGGGATCGCACTCGGACTAACGTTTTTACGAACCCGGTTTTTGTGGTGGCCCCTGCACCCACTCGGTTATGCCATGGCGAATAGTTGGGGAATGTATAATCTCTGGAGTTGTCTTTTCGCTGCATGGGTAATGAAAGCACTCATTCTACATCAAGGCGGACTCAAAGCCTATAGACGTACCGTACCGTTTTTTCTGGGGCTTGCTCTTGGAGACTACTTATGTGGAAGTTTATGGAGCATAGGGAGTATTCTCGCAAATACTACGCTGTATCAATTTTGGCCCTGATTGTAATTTAGAGTTATCGGTTAAAGCGTCTTTTGGTGGCAATTTTTCGCAGTTTGGAGTACTCCAAGACTGTGAATTTCTACCAAAAAGTCTCTTAGCTGACGGCTGATGGCTGACGGTTGACAACCGATAGCCACTAAAGGAGAAAAAACATGGAAACAAAAGAAAACGAAAATATAGAAAATACTATGGATCAAGAAGAACGCACCCGGGAATTACCGGTGCTTCCACTCGATGACCTCGTCGTTTTTCCATATATGCCACCTGTACCCCCTTTTCCGCCACATCACGTTGCCCTCTCAGGAAAGATGGCGACTGAAGCGGTTCAGGACGCTATGGAAGAGGAACGGATGCTCTGCATCTTTCGTCCGAAAAAGGAAGAGATCAAGGATATTACTGTGAGTGACCTCAGTCCAGTTGGGAGTTTGATCCACATCCTCCGTTATAAAACTGATGATAACGATGTCCTGTTTCTTGCACATGGACGTGAGCGCGTTCAAATTGAGGAAATTTTACACACCGAGCCTTTCATCAAAGCCCGTGTCAATATCCTTAAAAGTGAAGCGGAAGTTGATGGTAGTGAAGGCGTAGATTTAGAAATCGAAGCACTCGTTCGCAGCAACGATGAGACTTTCCAACGCATCGTTCAGATGTCATCGCGCTATCAAGAAGAATACGGCAGTATCACCAAAACAATGCTTGACGAACCGGGGCGTTTCGCTGACTACGTCGCCGCTGTCCTTGACTTAAAGCCACACGACAAACAGCGCATTTTAGAGGCGGTGTCTGTCCATGATCGGTTAAGCGCGCTCGCTGTTATTCTCGCTAAAGAACTTGACCTCCACGAATTGGAAAGCAAAATACAAAACAATGCACAAGCCGTTATTAACAAAGGACAGCGCGAATACTATCTCCGAGAACAACTCAAGGCTATTCAGACCGAACTTGGTGAATCGGACGATCTCAGTTTTGAAATCGATGAGATGCGGCAACAACTACACGCAACTGAAATGCCGGACAAAGCGAAGCAGGC
Source organism: Candidatus Poribacteria bacterium (assembly GCA_963662915.2). Taxonomy (GTDB): domain Bacteria; phylum Poribacteria; class WGA-4E; order WGA-4E; family WGA-3G; genus WGA-3G. Next base: position 209,132 of record CAXXEU010000002.1, read on the forward strand.
AGCTGAAAAAGAACTAAAACGACTCTCCAAAATGCAGTCTTTCTCGCCCGAATCAACGGTTTCTCGAAATTACTTGGACTGGCTGCTCAATCTCCCGTGGTGTGTCAGTACTGAAGATGTATTGGATTTATCGGCTGCCCAAGAAATTCTTGATGAAGATCACTACGATCTGGAAAAAGTTAAAGAACGCATTCTGGAGTACCTTGCTGTACGTATGCTGAAAACAGAAATGAAGGGACCAATTTTCTGTTTTGTTGGACCGCCCGGTGTGGGTAAGACTTCGCTTGGTAGATCTATCGCTCGCTCGATGAACAGAAAATTTGTGCGGATTTCCTTGGGAGGTATGCACGATGAAGCGGAAATCCGGGGACACCGCCGTACCTACATTGGCTCTATGCCCGGTAGAATTGTCAAAGGGCTCCGGCAAGCCGAGTCTAACAATCCGGTCTTTATGCTTGATGAAATTGACAAACTCGGATCTGATTTTCGAGGAGATCCCGCAGCTGCGCTTTTGGAAGTCTTGGATCCAGAACAGAACCACTCGTTTACCGATAACTACCTTGATGTGCCTTTCGATCTGTCCAAGGTGATGTTCGTCACAACAGCAAATCAACTCCATACGATTCCACCACCGTTGCGCGACCGGATGGAGACGATAGAACTCCCCGGTTACACTGCTAACGAGAAAGTGATTATTGCCAAACAGTACCTGATTCCGCGACAATTGGTCGCAAATGGACTGAAAAAGAAACTCATAAATATCAGAGATACGGCTATTAAAAAAGTGGTCAGTGCGTACACCCGAGAGGCAGGTGTTCGGAATTTAGAGCGTGAACTCGGCACCCTTTGCCGGAAAGTTGCGCGCCGCGTTGCCGAAGGGAACACAGCACGAACAAACATTGCAGCGAAAAACGTTGCGTCATATTTGGGTCCAGCGAAATTCGATTCTGAAATCGCAGGTCGTAAATCTGACATCGGTGTTGCAACGGGATTGTCTGTCACACCAGCGGGTGGTGAAATTCTTTTTATTGAAGCCACTGCTACTAAAAAAACAAATGACCGTACAGAACTTCGTATTACCGGTCAGATTGGTGATGTCATGCAAGAATCCGTGCAAACTGCCCTCAGTTATGTTAAATCCCAAGCCAATAAACTCAAATTTGATCCACGCGTATTAGAAGATGATATCCACGTCCATGTGCCTGCTGGCGCGATTCCGAAGGACGGTCCATCGGCAGGTATTACGATTGCAACCGCTCTCGCTTCCGTTGCCACTCAAAAACGGATTAGTCCTAAAATCGCTATGACAGGTGAGGTCACTCTTAGAGGGAAAGTCCTCCCGATTGGCGGCGTAAAGGAAAAAATCCTCGCGGCGAAGCAGGCGGGTATTAAGAAAGTCATCATGCCACAAGGCAATGAAAAGCATTTTATTGAAGTGCCTGAAGACATCCAGTCAGGTGTTGAATTTCTGTTTGTAGAACATGTCACTGAAGTTTTCAAGGAGATATTCCAATGAAACATTTATTGACAGTCGCAGTTAAGAAATCGCGCGGGCGCGTTTTCTGCATTGATAGGTTTTTTTTTCTTGCTCTTACGTTTCTGTTTACTGTTTTATTCACAGCACAGGCGAACATGACGAGTCCTACAAATCCTGTTTCTACAACCACCCCGTATTTTCTCAAGGACATCGCACCTATCCTTGATAAGCAGGGATGTTCAGCGGGTATGTGCCATGGGAAGTTTGGTGGACAAGGCGGCTTAAATCTGTCTTTGTTAACCTTGAATCCAGAGTCGGACTATGCGCCGATTGTACACCATAATCGCGGCAGACGTATCAATCTACTTGAACCCGATCGAAGCCTCTTTTTTCTCAAACCAACTGGGCAAGTACCACACGAAGGGGGTATGCGGTTTGAACCGAATTCGGATATCGGTTTAACGATTCTGCGATGGATTGAAGCTGGCGCACCCTTTTCCGATGACGAACCGCGCTTGAGAAAACTGGAAATTGAACCGGATACGGTTGTCTTATCCGATGTTGGAAAAATAGCACAACTAAAGGTCCTTGCCTATTTTTCTGACGGTTCCGTTGAAGATGTGACCGAAAAAGCTGTCTATGAATCTAAGGATACACCAGTAGTTGAAGTGTCTCCTACTGGTGAAATAACAAGTGTTCGCTGGGGAGGCACTGCCGTTATCGCTCGTTTTTTGGGTGTTGTCGATGCATCGTTTGTGACAATCCCACAGGCTTCTGAGGCAGATAAGGCGCGTCCTGAAGTTCAATTCACCCCTAATAACTTCATTGATGAATTTGTCCTTGCGAAGCTCAAGAAACTCAATATCCGTCCCTCTGCGCTGGCAGCTGATGATGTCTTTGTTCGTAGGGTCTATCTTGACACAATCGGCAGACTGCCAACGTCTGATGAAGTGAAAACGTTTCTTGCAGATACTCGTCCTGATAAACGCGCGAAGCTTATTGACATGCTCCTTGAAACACCTGAATGGGTGGATCTACGCACGCTAAAATTATCTGATATGTTGCGTATCCATCCACGTAGGTTAGGAAATGGTGCTTTCGGTGAACGTGGAGCAACGCTTTTTCATGAATGGGTGCGCGACGCTGTCGCACAAAACAGACCCTATGATGAAATTGTACAAGAACTGATCACTGCCCGTGGTAGTACGTATCAACATGGACCTACAAACTACTACCGCATTGAGCGTCAACCTGCGGGTAGAGCAGAGACAACGGCACAAGTATTTCTTGGTATCCGGTTGAGTTGTGCGAGATGTCATAAGCACCCATTTGACCAATGGACAACTGATGATTATTGGAATTTCGCTGCCTTTACTGGGAAAGTCGGGATTCGCGGCGGTGAGCTTTATAACGAGCAAGTTGTCTATTATAATCCGACCGGACGCGTTATAAATCAATCTGTTCAGGGCAACCGCGGTGAAGTCGCACAACCTACTTTTCTTGGCGGTGAATCGCTTTCTTCAGATTATCAAGGAGATGTACTACAGGTATTGGCGGACTGGATGACCTCCTCAACGAATCCGTACTTCGCCAAAGCGACCGTAAATCGTCTCTGGAGTCAATATTTTAGTAGAGGTATTGTTGATCCAGTTGACGATATGCGCGCGACAACGCCTCCGAGTGTTGAAGGACTTCTTGAAGCGTTGGCAGATGATTTTGTGGAAAGTGGGTTTGATACGAAACACATTATTAGACGAATTCTCAACTCACGAACCTATCAACTCTCCGCGGAGCCAAATGAAACGAATGAATTAGATGATCGGTTCTTCTCACGTTTCTATCCACGTCCAATGGTCGCGCAGATATTGTTGGATGTCTTAAATGATGTCACTGGAACGACAGAAAAATATGGGCGATATCCGCTTGGCACGCGTGCTGTGGCACTACCGCTACCGGTGAGTTCACGTTTCTTATCACTTTACGGTCGTTCTGATCGTGAGTTCCTCGGTAATTTAGATCCGAAACTTGAACCGACGCTTACCCAAGCCCTCCACATGATTAACTCCAATTACGTCAATAAGAAATTGAGGAGTTCCAGTGGTACGCTTGCGCGTTTGATAAAGGCGAAACCTGACAATCGGGAGTTCATTACGGAGTTGTATCTCAGCACATTAAGCCGATTTCCAACGGATATAGAAGTGGAGACTGCTGAAGCCTACATTACAGAAAGCCCGAAGTATCGCAACGGATGCGAAGATCTCTTGTGGGCACTCATTTCATCGCGGGCATTTCTCTTTGTCCACTAAGCGAAACCTTGAGTCAGTCGGAGTTAGCGATTGGGTCCTACGCTTTTAGCGAGGCGAACACCCTAATTGCTATCCGCTAATCGCTAATTGCCAATTATGGAGGTTGCAATGATGAACCATCTAAAAAACTATTTCATATTAGGTTTTGCTTTGCTGTTTCTCGTCGTGAACCTAATTATGCCAGCATTCGGGCAAGCGGAGAGAAAAGGAGACCTTGTTGGGCATTGGACCTTTGAGAAAGATGTCGAATTAGAAGACCTGACGGGGCACTTTAGTGAAATTGATCTCTTGGGTGCTGAGGTGAAAGACGGGAGATTGCACATCGGCAGCAATAAATGGGCAATGACCACGGGCTATAAAGGACCTGACATCGGACCTGACAAAACTTTGGTAACGTGGCTCTATTTAGATGATTTGAACGTTACGAAAGGGGCAACACTGGCGGTCAATAAGGGTAGCGCGGATACCTTTGATGCGATTGTCTATGCGGAACGTCAGCCGAAACGTTGGATGGCGGGTAGCAGCTTCTTTATGCGGACACAGGATCCACTTCCTGGATTTGAGGAAAAAGAGACCGGGAAGTTAATCCAGTTGGCGGTTTCGTATGAAGATAAGGGTGGAAACGCGCAGATTACCATATATAGAAATGGTGATCGTATTGGCGGCTATACCATGGGCCCGATTGTATCTTGGGAAGAAGGCGATGTGGAGGCACTTTTTGGACCGCGTGCCCTCATTGGCGGCACAGCATACGGGTGGGTCGTCGCTCGTCTGGAGGACGCAAGAATTTATAACGCCGCGCTCAGTAAGAACGAGATTAGCAACTTAGTTGAAAACACGCTTGATGTAGAAGCACAGGATAAACTCGCAACTACGTGGGGAAAACTGAAAGTTTCCAAGCAGTGATTGGACAAATGGTTATCTATTTCAAGAAAGGCAAACATCAGTGGAAACGCAAACCTCATACGCTTACCTGTGTTCGGGACGACGGGAGTGTTACTTGGACGCATCTCCCGCGTGGAGTTGTGCAGCACGACTTCGCTCACTATGTTATTGAAACAACACTCGGTTTAAAAAACGCATTCTTAGGGCTTGTGGCGAAGGGGTATGACATCCCTGATTTCAACCAACCTAAAGCGAAACGACCTTTTGAAATTCCGAACGAAGCGATCGACCTTGAACCGATTGTCGCATTGTTACAGGCGGATATGTTGGACAGTACAACTGAGAGTAATGGCATATTTCAGAATTACAGCGCGGGATTGTCCATAACTCTTACAGATGAGCAACTTGACGTAATGCGACAGAAATTGCGTAAACTGTTACAGCAGTGGCAAGATTTGCAACCCGGCGAGTCGATGGTCTTGCAGTTTGTAGCAAAGCCCGAAAATAAACAGACATTCTCCCCTTGGTAGGTGAGGTTTCTAACCTCGTCGGTACAGAGTGTCGAATTAATTCTAAACTTTACTATAAAATGTAAAACGCCGTAGCGTCGGGACTTAGGGGCCTGCTCTACGGCGTTGTATTGGTTTTTTGTGAGTTCTACGATTCGCCGTTCTTTGTCAACCGCGCGACGATTTGTTCAACGGCACCTTCTGCGCGCTCCCGAATCTGATCTGGGGTAAGGCTCTGGATCGGGTGCGGAACGGTAAGAGGCTCCAGGTCGCTATGACCGAGCACACGCGCTTGCACTTTGCCCGCAGCGAAAAAAACCTCTGTACAAACGGCGACGCTTGGTACACCGCGTTCCTCTAAGGCACTTCCGTCGTGCATACTGCACGATATGCAAGAGCCTCAGTCGGCAAGTCCTTCGATAACGAAGTCTGACTGCTCCGCGAGTTCAGCCAACAATTCCGTCGGTGCTGGACGCGTAAACGTCGGTTTTCTGACGTGAATTACGTATGCCAAGTCAAACCGTTCTTGCATTAATTCGGCAATACGATCAAGAAAAATATCGCTACCGTTCTTCGTGATGTTCAGCATCCCCATCACTTTTCCATCAAGGCTATCTAACCGTGGGGCGAGAAATTTCGCCGGGGCATCACCTTGAGAAGTCGGGTCAAGTAAAATGGTGTTTGGCATTGTGAAAACCTCAATATTCTGTTGCTGGCGAGATTTATGGCTTCGCCAATCCTTCAAGAGATCATGTAGATGAATTGGATGCTTCCATCTGCAGTTGCTGCGACTTTGCCATTGCATCTTCTGCTTCCTGGATCATCCCCTTTCGTTGGTAACACACAGATAAACTGGTATATGCAAGTGGGTCTTTCGGGTTAATTTCTATCGCCTTCTGGACAGCCTCAATGGCTTCGTCGTATAGACTGAGGCGTTCATAAGCGTGTCCCAGCCCAAGAAATCCTTCTATATAGTCTGGGTAGATATCAGTTAATTCTTTGAAAGCATTGACAGCCGCTTCAAGGTTGTTCTCCGCAAAGTGCGTGAGCGCGGTGTCATAAAGTTCTGCTTCGGTTGGCATTTCTTATGTCCTTTAAGATACGAGTTTAACAAGATTTTAGCAAAAAAGACGGTAGATGTCAATACAAAATGGTTCTGAAAACCTTTTGGACGTTGAGCCGTTTTGCGGTATACTGTAGACATATTCGTTAAGGAGTTTTTAGACTTGCGGGATTACACTGAAATTATTGAACGCCTGAGACACTTAGATCGACCAATGAAAGTGATTGGCACTGCTCATGATTACCCGATACATCAAATTTTTTTAGCCGCCTCGTCCGCACGGACAGCGCGACAAGTGTTCATCACTGGTGGTATGCACGGCGATGAACCCGCCGGTATTGAGGCAGTCTTACAGTTCCTTGAACGGGACAACACCCTATACCTGAAAGACTTCTCGTTTTTAGTGATTCCGTGCATTAATCCCTACGGTTATGTTAAAAACACGCGTGAGACATTTGACAGTATAGACATCAACCGGGCTTTTGAGGCGGACGCTGTTGCTGAGGTGGCTATCGTCAAACAGGCACTGGGACAAACACAATTTTCGTTTGCTATAGATTTCCACGAAGACTACGATGCGACCGGATTTTACCTCTACGAAGGCAAACGGGACGAGAAATACATTGGACCCGATCTCGCCGCTGCTGCGAAAGCAATTGGTCCCATAGACCCAGAAAACCCAGGTGAAGATGCACCAGACCTTGCCGAAGGTGTCTACAAAGTCGCCACTTCATGGGGCACCCAAGGGTTAGCACCTTATTTGTTGCATTTTCACAGCGAACATGTTATCATTTCTGAAACACCAACGGCTTGGCAACTTCAGCAACGCGCAGCACTTCATCTAACGATATTGGATACCGCGCTAAATATCATATCGGGAAAGGACGCATAAATGGAAAATCAACAGATACTCTCAAATGTTAATACAGCTTCTCAGCCTTCAGCACTGAAAATCACTGACATGCGTATTGTGCGTACCCAAACGGGGGGTCCTATCTTGAAATTGGACACGAACCAAGGTATTTATGGGCTTGGCGAGGTCCGTGATGGCGCGAGTCCGACGTATGCGTTGATGCTCAAAAGTCGGATTCTGGGTGAAAATCCGTGTAATGTCGATAAAATCTTTCGACAGATTAAACAGTTCGGTCATCATGCACGGCAAGGCGGCGGGATCTGTGGAATCGAAATGGCACTCATGGACTTGGCTGGTAAAGCGTATGGCGTACCGTGTTATCAACTCGCTGGCGGCAAATTCCGAGACAAAATCCGATGTTATAGCGATACGCCGTCCCTCAGAGATCCTGAAAAGATGGGTAAAGTCCTCCAAGAACGTATTGACAAAGGGTTTACTTTCCTGAAAATGGACATCGGTGTAGGACTGCTACGCGGTACTCCTGGTACAATCTCTGCGCCCGCAGGAAATTTAGAGACTCGTGACCTCATGCACCCCTTTACTGGCATCCGTCTCACTGAGAAAGGTATCAGTATACTGTGCGAATATGTAGAAACTGTGCGGGGCATTATCGGTTATGAGATACCGCTCTCGGTAGACCACTTTGGGCATATCGGCATTGAAGACTGTATTCGGCTCGCAAGGGCATTGGAAAAATATAATCTCGCGTGGCTGGAGGATATGGTGCCGTGGCAGTATACCGACCAGTATGTCCGTCTCTCGAATTCATGTGCGACACCCATTTGCACAGGCGAGGACATCTATTGCAAAGAAGACTTCATGCCGTTATTTGAGAGTCGCGGAATTGCCATAGCACACCCCGATATTGCGACATCCGGCGGAATCTTAGAGACGAAGAAGATTGGTGATTTGGCGGAGGATCATGGAATAGCAATGGCACTTCACATGGCGGGTACACCTATCGCTGCGATGGCAAGCGTCCACTGCGCCGCCGCGACATCGAACTTTATGGTATTAGAAAACCACTCTGTTGACAATCCGTGGTGGGATGAGATGGTGACAGGCTTACCAAACCCGATTATCCAAGACGGTTATATTAATGTGCCAGAGGCACCGGGGTTAGGTATAGACCTTAACGAGGAAGTTATCCGGGAACATCTGCATCGCGATGAGACAGCATATTTCGCGCCGACGACAGAATGGGATTCCGAACGTTCACACGATAGGTTGTGGAGTTAGGATTTTATTTTTAAGAGCGGATCTCTATATCCGCCCTACCTCAAACAAGTTGCAGCATCCGATAGATCGTTGAAAATCTGGATGTTACAATAACGCCTAAGATCCGATCTACCACGTTTTCAGATTCGCCCACGTTGTTGTGAGTTTACCATCTATTTCGATAGCGGCAAATTCTTCAACATGGAACAGCAAATTCTCCATGAAAAATTTTGCCATGTCTTTCGTATTATCATCGTTACCTGCGATATAGTATTTATCAGGTGCAATTGCCATCATCAGGAACTTACCTTTCCCGAATTCCGCTTCCATAATAACAGGTTGTCCCAAACTTTCCATCAGCACGTCAAAGCCCTTTTGAGAAGCGATGACTTCCCAGACAGTAGGCCAGCCCTGATGTCCCCAACCTTCAAACGTTTTTTGATCCATACGGTTTGGTTCGTTAAAGAGTTGATGGTCGGCTTGCAGTATTTCAAAAACTGGACTATCGCGGTCACTCCGAACACAACTCAATCCAGACGGCAACCAATCCACATTCGCTTCGTTTTGATCAGCTTGGGTCGGTTCCCAGACGATACCACCATTTTCGACGAAATCCTGAATCACTTTTGCATTCTTATCGAGATTTTGATGCAATGCAGCATTGTTGGTCAGCATGCTCCCAATTAAAAAAATTTTATTTTCTGCTTTAAGAGGTAATTTACCACCTTCAAGTGCCTTTGTCAGATCATCGTACTCAACTTTGAACGCATCGAGTGTCTGACGTAACGCATCAACCTTTGTCCACTGATCAGCAAAATCAATAACAGCAATTTTAGCAGCTTCTACAGCCATTACACTCAGAACGAGATTCAAAATACAGAGCCATGCAAACAAACGGGAATACATAAGTTAATCTCCCTACACGTAACACGTGTTTTCTTCATACCCAACCTCACGGAATCACAGCAACATAAACCTGCGAATGCCCGGATGCATCCGAGGTATACACAACAGCCTTCTCATCAGGACTAAAAGAGGGATGCGGATGCGTCCATTGCGGTCCGTAAACGGTGTCTACCTTCATCTCCATCCAACTCAGTGCTTTTTCTCTATCGCCTGATTGTTGTGCGGCTGCCCAATCTTCCGCGAGCGCGTACCGATCCGTTTTCCATTGACTTCCACTGGATGAACTCTGTGGATAGCAAATAGGTGTATGTTCACCTGTCTCCACATCGACAAGTCGGAGACCGATATCGGGATGAACGGTGTCGCATAACACCTTTGTCCCATTGCGGTTGCTGGCGATGTGCCACGCATTGAAATCCGCAATCGTCTGCATCTGTAGTGTCTCCAGAGACATCCGTCGAAGCGAGTATGGCCAATGCGTCACAATCAATTCATCTAACGCACCGAGAAAGGTTTCGTGGACAAGGAACTCGTTATTGTCGTGCTGATAAAGACTCCGGTTTTCGGTGCCGTCCCGTTTGATAGTCCACATCCTCGGTGCCGGATCGCCAGAATATGCAATAAGGTCGGGGTGTTTCGGGTGAAACTGCGGATGGATAATCGTCTGATCCGGGGAAGTGTAGATAACTTCGCCGCCGCTGCCATCCGTAGCAGTCACAGTAATATGCGATTTATCATCGTGCTTCATTGCTGTTACAATAAACTGTTCGTCCGCACTGACGCTGCATTCCCCAAGACTCCCGTCCGGGAATTCTGCAAGCATCCGTTCCTCAAGCGTTTCAAGATGGATTGCCTTTATAGAATTTCCTTGTGTATAAAAGAGTTCGGTGCCGTCTTTGGAGATCACACCGGAGTAGCCGTGGATGTCGTCGGCATCCGTCAGTTGGATAATATCACCATTTGGGAATTCCAATTTGAAAAAATTCGGTTTTCCTGAACGGTAGGAGGTAAAGATGAGATGTTCTTGGTCAGGCGTGAACGAGGAGACCAAGAAGTAGAGATTATGGTTAATAGAGGTATCATTTGTGAGTTGATAGATATGCGCGCCCGTCTGACTATCTTGAAACTCGCGTAGTTCCGAAGGATGAACGGACGCTTTCGCGTATTTTGTCATAGTGTCCTCCTCGTGAGTTTATTTATCTATGAAATAAGTTCTACCGATTGAATAGGTAATCCAGCAGCTGCGGACCTTCGCGGAAATCAGGAATAATAATATCCGCACCCGCACGAATAAGGCGTTCCCGTTTATCGGCGTTCATGTTGTATATATTGGCTTCTACAGATGCAACACCGACGGCAATTGCGCCTACCTCTTTGGCATTTTCGATCTCTACATATCCGTCCCCGACGATGAGCAATTCGCTTCCGCTGAGCTCAAAATCCGTGATGATTTTCTGGATAACCATGGCTTTGGAGAACTTCTTATATTCCCGCAAAGCACCGAAAATTCCACCATTGAAGTATGCCGCAACACCGAGAAGGGTCGCTTCATTTTTGACGAATTCGACATCTGTCCCACTGGCAAGATAGCAACTTATTCCGATCTCACGTAGGCTTTGGAGAAATTCCATGGACATCGGCACGCGAAGCGGATCGGCAGGCAATGTCCGTGCGGCAAGTCCAGCAATCCGTTCCTCAACGACAGGCAGCAGACGGCGGTTATATTCGTCTTTGTAGGCGAGTGGAGCCTTCGGTGTTCCCCCGCGTTTCTCGATCTCTTCACCTAATTGAAGCATCTGATAGATGGTCTGTTTGCCGGTCAATCTATCCACAAATTCAACAACGAGTGCCTCAAGTTGTTCTGGGGTTTCAGTGGTGTCCGCTTCGGTTTGAAGGCATTCGACCATCATCGGGACCATTACGTTTTGCCATCCGTCTCGGATAAGCGATATTGTGCCATCGAAATCAAAGACGACATGACGGATGTTTCCTGTTTGTACCTCACGATGGATCTCAATTGCGGTATTTTTCAAAAAAACGTTTTGCATTATGTATCCTGAAATTGGCTATCGGTTTTCAATATTTGAATGGAAGATTGGATGCCTATCCTTCTGCCCTTTCTCACTTTCATCTACATTTCTTTGCTGACGATTGACGGCTACTAAAAAGTGTTGATTTCCCTTCTCTTTCCTGATAGTATAATAGCGTTTAGAGAGTTAAGCAAGCACTTTCATTATGCGAAACGGAACCGATGAACGAAAAAGAGATACTCAAAAAAATCCAGTACATCGAAATATTTACCAATCGACTTGTTAACACTGTCTTCGCCGGGGAGTATGAGAGTGTCTTCAAAGGGCAGGGAATTACCTTCGACGAGGTTCGCGAGTATCAGGTAGGTGATGAAATTCGTACGATTGATTGGAATGTAACCGCACGCATGGGGCAGGCTTACATCAAAAAGTACGTGGAAGAACGTGAACTCGTCATGATGTTAGTTGTTGATATGAGTGCTTCGACGAGTTTCGGAAGTATCGCCGAGACGAAAGCGGAAATTGCCGCTGAAATTGCGGCGCTCCTCGCCTTTTCGGCTATCAAGAATAATGACAAGGTTGGACTCATCTGTTTCACTGATACTGTAGAACACTTCGTCGCTCCACGAAAAGGAAGGAGACACGTCTTACGCGTCGTCCGGGATATTCTTCATTTTCAACCGAAGCAGCCCGGCACAAACATTGAAACTGCGTTGGCGTTTGTTGATCGCGTGCTCAAGCCGCATAGTGTTGTGTTTCTCATCTCTGATTTTAAGGATACGGGATATGAAAAGCAGTTACGCTTGAGCAGCAAGCAGCATTCGCTCATTGCAATCGCTTTACAGGACAGACGCGAGGTGGAGTTGCCAAATGTTGGGCTCATAGAACTGGTGGATGCTGAGAGCGGGGAAACAGTTGTTATTGATACACGCTCAGAAGCAGCACGACAATCGTATCGGGAGTTTAATCAGCGTGCCGATGCTGAACGCAGACAGATTTTCCGAGCAAGCCAAATCGATTCTATTCACATCAGAACAGATGAATCCTATGTGAAGCCGCTTATCCGATTTTTCCGCCAGCGTGCCGCCCGAGGTTAGAGTCCATAAGATTATGAGCAAATTAGAGGTCCGGAATCTAACACAAAGTTTTGTTCAAAAAGATACCCAATTACAGGTGTTGGATACCTTGAATTTCTCTGTTGATGAAGGGCAATTCATCGCTTTATTGGGTCCCTCTGGTTGTGGTAAGAGCACGCTTTTTAATATTCTTTCCGGGCTACTTGTGCCAGACACCGGTGAGATTTACCTCAACGGCAAGCGCATCTATGGCAATACCGGCGATTTCGCTTATATGCAACAGAAGGACCTTCTCTTACCGTGGCGAACTGTTTTGAGAAATGTCCTCATCGGTCCAGAGATTCACAACGAACCGCTTGACACCGCGAAGGAGGAGGCAGAGAAGCGTTTGGCACAACTCGGATTAAGCGGGTTTGAAAACAGTTATCCGATGCAGCTATCAGGGGGAATGCGGCAACGCGTCGCACTCATCCGGACGCTCCTCCTACGGAAAGAGGTGCTGCTTTTAGATGAACCGTTCGGCGCATTAGATGCAATGACACGCACCGTCATGCAATCTATCCTGCTCGACATTTGGGCAGAAGACAGACAGACCGTTCTTCTCATTACCCACGATGTGGAGGAAGCACTCCTGCTCGCAGATAAAATCTACGTGCTAACTGCCCGACCCGCGACGCTCAAGGCAAAGGTGCCTATCCCTCTATCGCGTCCAAGGGACATCACTGATACTGCTCTCATTCGCTTGAAAAGGGAACTTTTGGACTTGCTACAGGTTGAGATGTCAAATGTTTTCGATGCAGACTAAGCCTGTGGGCGGTATTTGTAGGCCCGATCTCTCTAAAACTACTCGGTGTCCGAATCCTTTGTCAGTTCGTGCCAAAATGAACGCGAGGAGCGGTTCATGTTGTCAAACATCTCGTAATTTCCCTTTTTGCAAAACTCGTAGAGTGCTTTGGTCAACGGGATTTCAAATCCGGCTGCCTCTGCTGCTTCAAGAAAATACGGCAGTTCTGGATATTTCACAACAAGCCTTTTACCTGATCCATCAATGATACGTTTAGCGATTCTATCAAACTGTCCACGCCATCCATCACCGATTCCAACGACCTTTCGGATTGCCTTTGGATCTACACCGGCACAGACCCCATAAGCCATCGCCTCCATGAATGCTGCATCACCGAGTCCCATCGCCAATTGGTTCACACCTTTGACAATCTGACCAGAACCACTCGGTCCACAATATACCACGTATTTCGGTTCGCCGAGGACTTCCAAGATCGGACGATGCTTTTCAACAGCTGCTGCATCACCACCGACGAAGATCCGAAGTGTCCCTGTTTCGGAGCCGTTGGGTCCACCACTTACGGGGGCATCTATCAAGGTCGCGCCTTTTTCGGTGAGTGCTGTCGCTATGCCCCGTGTCTGCTCTAATTCTGTCGTGCCTAAATCGATAAAGACGTGACCGTCGCGGGCATTGGGTATAATGTGTTCTTCAGCGACGCTACAAAAAACAGCAGAGGAACGCAAACTGGTCATAATGACATCGCTGTTTTTGACGACCTCGTTACTGTCTTTTTCGACAGCTGCACCGATTGCAGTGAGTGCATCGCATTTTGCGGTGTCAATGTCATATCCCATGAGCGGATACCCGGCGTTATGGAGATTTTTCGCCATCCGTCCACCCATGTTTCCAAGTCCAATAAAACCGATTGTGGGAAGTTGTTGAGATTTCATGGTTTTCCTATGCTTTATGATAGATTTTAGAGTTACTTAGACATTATAGTTGGTGAGGTTGGGAAACCCAAACTAACAGTTTGTGCTACAATACATTTGGTTTACCATAGTTTCTGAGAATTGTTAGTGCAATTATCCTACCGTTGGGGTCATTGTCCATGCGTCCAGCGTGTTTAAAATTGCCTCGCCCCCCTTGGTAAAAATTGAGACACCGAGACTGTCTGCACGCGTTGGATAGATACGCTGGGTTAAACACTGCCGGCTGTTGGCAAAGACTTCCAGCACAGACTTGTCTAAGAAGATATGTAATTTCAATGGTTCCCTTCCAGTCAATGTGAAGGGCGCTGTCTGTGAATTGGTATGGCGTTCGCCGCCATCTTCATCTTGTGGTGTAAGGCGTGGATATTGGACTTCATTGTCTAAGGTTGACTTCTTGAGATCAATTTTGAGTTGCTCAGTGGTTGGTGAATAGGAATAGGCAATAGTCGTCTCCTCCTCGCCGTCAGGAGAACAGCGAACCTTCACACCAAATTCTGTCGCCCCTTGCGGCTCAATTTCCACCCTTAGTTCCAGACAATCGTCTCGTACCTCTTCAATGTTGAATTCCATATCAGCCTTGAGTTGCACTGTTTCTCGGTGGTAATGCTTAGTACGGAGTTTCTCAAGTTCTGGCGCAGCTTCAATACGTAGATTTCCATCTTCATGTAATGATAGGATCCGTGGAAGCGTCATCACAGAAGCCCATCCGTGTTTCTCCCATGGACGGGCTTCGCGAATCCAACCGAAGAAAATACGTCTTCCTGTGTCATCAAGAAGCGTTTCGGGTCCAGAGAGTTGTCCGCCTTGCCAGTTCATACGTCCGTGTGTTTCAGGATAGAATTTTTCGTTTTCGTAGTGTCCTAAGTAATAGTGCGCCATGCCGTACGGACGGTGGCCGTGCATCAGGAGCATATATTTGTCGCCGAGTGGGAAGAAGTCCGGGCACGCGCAATCCTCGACTTCATCCGTCCACCGCCGCGAAGATTTATAGAATGGACCACGGTATTCCCAGTGAATACAATCGTCCGAACGGAAGAGACTGGTCGCATCACCTTCATATCCTGATCGGCTGTTTTTATTTCCTATCAGGGCGTAATAAGTTCCGTTTTCGTACCATGCACATGGATCAAAAACATGGTACTCTTGTGGTTCGTCTGGTATCGGAATCACCGGATTTGCAGGCGAAGGAGTCCAATGAATTAAATCATCGTCTTCACTGGTTGCGATGCAGGTTCCTTGGTTCGGCACGTGATAGATAAGCGTTGGCAACGGAGCGTTTTCAATGGCATCGCCGCTGTATATACCGCGTGGCATGGATCCGTCCGTGCCGGATTTTATTGCGGGTGGATGATGTATCCAATGTACCAGATCGCAGCTGGAGGAATGATCGAGGACCGGCAGCCATTCGTCTGCATTTGGATTTGGCATCCGTCCGAGATAGAAAACGTGATAGCGACCGTTCCAAAAAATGGTGCAGTTTGCATCATTGAAAAACCCATCGGGTGGGATTAGATGATAGCGTGGACGGTGTAGGTCTGCCGAGAGATATTCTCGCAATTCACGCGCCTTTCCGATGTGGTCATGAAGGTCTTCGATTGACATTACTGAGTCCATTTACTACCAATTCTCCTTATTTTTTTACGCAATAGCCAATGTGAGAGTATAGCATGTTGGGGAAGGAGTGTCAAGAAGAATCGGGCAGCTGAATCCACTTATATCTGTAAAGTCCATTTTCCTTGATTTTTTTTATTTTTTCTGTTATCCTGCCGATGATGAGTTACAGTATCATTGGATTGGGCGAGTTTTGCTTCGTCCTGTAATAGAGCCATTGAGGCGAATCGCGCCCTTAAACCACAATTTGTCTTAATTTCCTTAGACTACTTTTCCAATGTAAGGAACCCGAATAAGGGAGTGTAAGAAAATGATACGTCTAATTAGGTGTGCCTTGATTTTGGCGGTGTTTGTTTTTGGGGCGTATAATGTAACTGCAGAAATTTTGTTACAAGAAGATTTTGAGGGCGATCTGGATTTAACAACGAAATGGCAGACGGACCATCCGAAATTTGTTTACCCGAAAGACGGTATTCTCTATTTGAATCAGGGGAAATCCGGTGGGGACTATGTGAGCCTGCGGTCTGTTCAACACTTCAATGATATAATTATCTATTACGAATGGTTCATCATTGAGTGGAGTGGACAGGGAGACGGCGGCGGTGCACTCCGGCAGACACCAGATGGTTCTTATTGGATGCGTTGGTGGGGACGCGATAGTGTCAAAGTGACAACGAATAAAGCTGGACCCGTTAATGCTTGGCAACCTTTTCCAGCGAAGGGTGGACCAGCGTCATCTAATTACAACGCCGCATCTGACCATTTCATACTCAAAGCAGCCTTAATGACGCAGGAAAAGCGGGTGACCATTCATATATGGGATGTCACTGATAAAAAGGAACAGATCGCCGAGTGGGTAATCAAGGACGATACTTACAAGTCAGGAAACATCAGTTTTGACTGCTGGAAGTTTGGTATCTACGGCGTGGATAACGTTGTTGTTGCCACTCCGGAGCATGAAGCAGAGATCTTCGCCGATAACTTCGATCCGGAAGGACTTGATGTCCAACCTGAAGGAAAGTTGGCGACGACATGGGCAGACCTGAAGTCGAAAAGTCGGTAAACAGAGAGGAATTGGACTATGACAAGATGTGCGCTTATCAGCGGTAGAGGTATGGGATTGATGCACGGTGGAAACTTCCACAACCATCCGGACGCGGAAGTCGTCGCAGTGTGCGATATGGACCCGGAACTCCTCGCGAAAGCAGCGGAACAATTTGGAGCACCCGGATATTCATCAATTGAGGAACTCCTCGCGAATTGCGATGCAGAACTCGTCCTGCTCATTGTTAATGAGACCCGCCGTATTCCACCACTGCGGCAATTGTTTGAAGCCGGACGCAATGTATTCACGGAGAAACCGCTCTGTGGATTGGACGGACAACATCGTGTACGGGAACCGGATCTCGGAATTGCGGCACCTGCTATATCAGCATGGCGCGATTCTGGACTAAAGTTCGGCATTGACTTCAACTACCGATTTATGCACCATTTCCGAAAACTTCACGATGACGTTGCCGAAGGTCGATTGGGGAAAATTCGGATGGTACACGCCCGCGCACACTTCAACTGCTGGTCACATGTTATTGACCAAATCCTCTGGACGATGGGCACGCCGGAGTGGGTGAGTGTTATCGGGGACCCGAAGCAAGACCGCGACTGGGAACGATTGATTCATATCGGTTGGGAAAACGGGATCATCGGATCCCTGAGCGGCACGAACCTATGGGGCTACGATGATCATCCGCTCCGGGTGAAAGTCCTTGGTGAGACATCTTACGCCGAAGCACGCGGTTTAGAGGGTTGGTACTGTCGACGAAAAGCGAATAGTTCCGAACACGAGGAACTCTGGGAAGCCGATGCCGGAAATCCAGAGATGCCGGAGTCTTTTAAGCGGATGGCTGATGGTGTCATTAAAGCGATGCACGCCGACACACCTTTTCCCGCGGATGGTGAAGCCGCATGGAATGAACTCGTGTTTGAAGCGGCGGTACATCGCTCCGCCTTGCAAAATGGTGCGCGGGTATTCCTCGCAGATGTGGAAAGCGCAGCGTTTGTCTAACCGAATGTGCAATGGACGATATTCTTATGGGGCGGGTACAAAACCTGCCCCTACCCTTTTATGCGCCACCTCTGACGGCAATCTTAATCGCATCTTTTCCATCTAAGTGATAACTGCCGTGAAGTGCGTCAAACCCTTTGGACACATCTTCTAACGGAAGGATGTGGCTGACAAATCCTTCAAATAGGTGGGCGTGTTTCTCAAGCATTGGGATAGCGCGCAGGAAATGCTTCCGCTCGAATCCCCAACCGGCTTCGAGTCGCAGATTTTTGCGCATTAGCATCTGATTCGGATTACAGTCAAAAGATCCGACATCTACGAAATGCCCATAGACAACGTAAGTGCCGCTATGCCTGATGTAGTCCAAACCTTCGGGGATAGCACCAAGGAAGCCAGTGCATTCGTAGACGACATCTGCACCTTTCCCTTGTGATGTATTTTCACGGACTATCTTCTTCCGTTCTTCTGGGTCCGGTACTTCGGCGATGTCAATGATAAGGTCTGCTCCCAATCTTTTCGCCATTTCAAGCCTTCCTGGAGGGCCACCGACCACGATAAGCCTACCTGCACCGGAAACTCTTGCCCAATTAAGTGCTAACAGACCAATCGGACCCGTTCCTTGAATCACCACTGTATCCCCAAATTCTATTTTGCCACGCGACACACAGTGCGCTGCACAAGAAGCAGGTTCGGCAAGAACAGCGATTTCCGGGGATAAATCGGTTTTAAGGAACATATTTGTGTCTGGATTTGAAAGATAGATGTACTCACTGAATCCACCGCGCAGATACGGTACTTCTTCCGATGGAGAGAAACCGAGTCCACCACTCGGTGAGAGCGCGATTCTGTCCCCTTCTTTAACCGGATTCCCAAGGTAATCTGTTTCGACCCCTTCCCCGAGCGTCTCAATCACACCGACGTTCTCATGTCCGAGGATAATGTCATGTTTGATATGCCCGAATTCCCAGTTGTGGAGGTCGGTACCACAAATGCCTCCCAACTCTTGGCGGACCAGGACTGTCCCAGGGGCAGGATCAACTATCGGATATTCTCGGACTTCAAAATCTTTGCCACTCATCACGGTGGCACGAGCAGTTCTGGTTCCCATTGTAAACTCCTTTTTTTACTGTTAGGAAATTTTGACGATTATTTTGCCGAGTTTTTCACCCGTGAAAAGTGCCATAAACGCCTTTGGTGCGTTTTCTAAACCTTCTACGATTGTCTCTTCCCACTGTATTTTACCCTGTGCTATCCACTGGCGCATGTCACGATAAAATTCAGCGTTCCGTTCCATGAAATCAGTGACGATAAACCCTTGCAATTTAATGCGTTTGCCGATGGCGGAGCTGAGGTTCGTTGGACCTGGTGTCGGTTCAATATCGTTGTATTGAGAAATCATACCGCAGAGCGGAATACGTCCATGCATATTCATCACTGCCAGTGCAGCTTGGAGGTGTTTACCGCCGACGTTCTCAAAGTATATATCAAGTCCATCTGGGCAGTGTTTGCTGAGTTCGGCTTCTAAATCATCGACATTTTTGTAATTAAAAGCCGCGTCAACACCGGCTGTTTCCAGTAGCCACGCAACTTTCTGATCAGAACCCGCGCTTGCGACGACTCGGCATCCTTTAATCTTGGCGATTTGGCATACAATGGAACCGACTGCACCTGCTGCTGCAGAAACGAACACGGTTTCTCCCGCTTTCGGTTGGCCAATCTCCAGAAATCCGAAATAGGCGGTGCGTCCCGGCATACCGACAGCACCTAAAAACGACTGTAACGGAGCGGTTGACAGATCGACAGCGGTCACGCTTTCTGCCGATGCGACGTAATGATCCCGCCATCCGAGCATACCCGTCACGTAATCTCCAACTTGAAACTGATCACCGTTGGATTGCACAATCTGACCCGCACATCTGCCTTCCAGCGGTTTGCCGAGTTCGACACCCCGCATAGCACCGCGCATATATGGGTCTACGGATGTATAAAGGTTTTGGACCAATACCTCTCCTTCGGCAGGTTCAGAAAGGGGGACCTCCACGAGTTCAAAATCGCTTTCCTTCGGCATCCCAACAATCCGGTTCTTAAGACGGATTTGCCGACTTACAACGTTTGACATTCTGTTCTCCTATCAACTTATGATTTGATTGATTAGGACTTATGCACTCCGCTGGTAGGAACGGTTTCCAACCGCACCCGAACCCTGATAGGAAGTGCCTTCATCATACCAAAATGGGCGTGCTGACGCAATTTTGCATAAGTCCTGATTTAATTGGTATTGGTGCAATAATAGCATATCTCAGAAAAAAGTCAAGATTGGAATGATTTGGTTCAGGGCTATTTAGTTCTCGGTTTTTTTGTCCAATTTTAGGCACCCAGGCCCGGTAGGTGCGGTTTGTAACCGCACTGGGCTTGAAAAATAAGATTCAAAAATTTAGAAAATCCGACAATTTATCTAAAACTAAACAGCCCTGTACTGCGACGAGGGCTTGAAAATAGGCGCTATACTATGCTACTATACTCAAAACGCTAAGGAGATTGAAGTATGTTTAAACTACGAAATTTGATAATCGCTTTTCTGTTGATAGTCTGCCAAATATCTTTTGCGCAACCTGTGGTGAAAGTGGCAGTTTTACGTGCATCAGACCAGCCTTTTGTACATCAGCATGAAACAGATGCTATACGTAACGCTATGGCTGAAGTTCAATCTTTTTTTGCTTCGGAAATGAATCGATTGGGCTATGGTAAGAAAACTTTTGGGTTTGAAACACATATTCCGGTTTATATAGGCGTGAAAAAGCTATCTGAGTATGAAGCAGATGCTGATGTTGTGAGATGGCAGCATGGGGCTACATTTAAGGATTTTCCAGATGATATTCATTTGTTGTTTTTAGCAGGTGCAACTTCGATAGGTAATGCTGCTGGTGTTTTCACACACAGATGCGATGCTGTTGGAGAGTGTGATTTTAGAAGATTAGTCGTCATACCTCTTAAGGGAAATGCGGAATACAGAAATAGAGTTATAGCGCATGAGCTGGGGCACGCGTTTGGCTTTCTTGAACATCTTACGACTCGGAAAAGATATATCATGGAGGAAGATTTAGTAATTACTCCGGGAGCTGGTCAGTATTCTTTGTTTAATTACCAACTTCATCCAGAGGTGGCGAGGACCCTAAATGCATCGAAGGATCTATCCGTAGTAAAGGGTGTTGACACAGAAAAGTTTGATAGGATTGTCCGCCGTCCAGATGATCCCGAAGTTGATGTCAACGATAATGTCGGTAACACAGACAAACTTGATGCGGATGTAAACAACGACGGCTCTGTTGATTTGTCGGACGTACGGATTGTGCGGCGCGCGATACAAAACGCGACTTCCTATGATACAGACGTAAACAACGACGGCAAAACCGACGAAACAGATCTGCTGCTCGTCAAGGCAAAAGCACATGCAGCCATCGCCGCTGCTGCGCCCGCTTTGATTCGACATCCAAAGATAACGACTTGGGGTGCCTTGAAAAAAGATAGATAAGTCGTCAACCTCATGGCGTTGCAGGAAAAAAGGCATCAGGCTTCGGAGTGACACTGAATTGCCCTGATGCCTCCGCTGGCATATCAAAACGTAGCAACAGGAAACGCGTTGCAATCCCACCCATCCCTACTTGCAATTCCCAGTCTCCTATGTATGTAGGTGGATCCTCAGGGTCGACAGGATCGGGTCGTACTTCAGGCTTGACATCCAAAGAACGCGACCGATAGACCGCTGGCGGGTTCGTATCAAAGTCTACACCCGTGATATCGCCCTCATAGATGAGATTGTCTGCATCCAGTCCGACATCCGGATGATCGAGTGTCCAGAGGATGTCAAACGTCCCGGCTTCGATAACCGTCGGTGCTTCTATATCAATAATCTGCGGGACACGTGTGTTGAAAGGAACAAGCACCGGTGTAACCTCTACCTCTAAAATCCGATCTGTTACATCCCGCGTTGCAGCACCGACTATATCTAACTCCAAAACCCCCTGTGTCCCCAGTTCAGGAATCAAATGCAACACAAAATCAGTACCCGAAGCAGACGAAGATGTTTGTGGTGATTGGCAATCCGCCCTACAATGCACGGCAGATGGATGAGAACGATGCGAATAAAAACCGCAAATATCCTGAAAGGACACGCTGGTGATTCCAATGTCTTTGATATTCAGATATAGCAGAAGTTCTTGGCACTGAAGTTTTTACCGAAAGACCAGATGGTAGATCAACAGGAAAGCAGAATCCAATCATCATCAGGATTTACAGGATTGCGGCACTACCAGACAGGTGAAGTGACCTTGGGGCAACCCGTAAGCAAAACTGCTCTATGTTATATTTCATTTGGATATCCTGGAGGATTTAGCATCAAAATTTTACATATCTTTCCAACTCGCCCGTATTTGACACCCTATCCTTTCTATGCTATAATGTTTAAGCAACCTAAGTGTAATGAATTAAAAATCTAAAATCCTGCAATAAATACCTAATGCATATCACCGGACAGAAAAAACTGAACAAATTTGCGCAGAGACATTCGACTGCTAGACGTGGGCTTCAACGGTGGTATGAAGACATGGAGAAAGGCACTTTTGGTTCCTTTGTTGATTTACGTGAAACGTTTCCTCAAGTGGACCCGGTGCCAGTAAGAGCAGGAAAATTGGGTCATGCAGGCGAAAGAACAACCTTGACGGTTTTCAATATTGGCAGAAACGTGCGTCTTATCGCATTTATTGCATACAAAAAACAAACAGTCTCTATTAGACACGTACTCACGCACGATGAGTATATGAGTAATAAATGGAAGAGGTAAATTATGTTGACGGAAACACAACTTGCATTTGATGCCCCGTTAATACCAAGGCCCTTGCCATTGGATCCCTTCCTGCTTGCTGAAACATCAAACAAACTTCAATCGTTCAAGAGGTCTGATCCGGTACAAATTCAGGTGCAAATTCGGCTATCAGCACCTACTGTGTCCACGACCTACTCCGAGAGTGCTTATCAATGGTTGGTAGGGGTGTTAGATGGCTTAATCGATCTCGGGAAACGGCATGGGCATTATGGCACTATTAATCTGAACGAAGATGAGTATCAATGGTTAGACGATGTGTTAGAAGAGTTAATCTATTCCGTTGGTGAGAATGAAAACCATCCATTAGCACCACTGATGGAATTCATCATTCGTCTCATCGCAAACTATGAGGACGCGTACGTTCCAAAACTGACAGAACTGTTTCCCGAATTAGCAGAAGAGGCACAAACGGAAATTACAAGAGAAAATAAAAAATTCATTGGGGGCCTTAGTGACTTGATCGGAAGCGAGCTTGCATCCAAAGCCTTCTTCTCCATTGGTCGTATCCTTTGGGACGGAAACTGGAGAGAAAAAGCCCTCTCTGCTTATGACTGGACAATCGCGTTGAAACCCAACTTTTTTGATGCGTACTACAGTCGAGGTAAGTCAAAGGAAATACTTGGCAAATATGAAGGGGCACTTGTGGATTACGATGTCGCTATTCATCTAAACCCAGATTTGCCCGAAGTTTATTACAAACAAGGCAATGTGAAATTCCATCTGCACCAATATGAATCTGCCCTCGCTAATTTCGATTCCGCAATTCGTTTAAATCCTGATTATGCGGAAGCCTATAGCCATCGGGCAGCCGCTAAGACTATGCTTGGACAACACGATGAGGCACTTGTTGATTACGATAAGGCGATCGATTTAAACCCCGATATGGATGAAACTTATAATAATAGAGGATGGTTACATGCTTCACTTGGCAAGCATGAAATTGCTATCACTGATTACGATGAAGCAATTCGTTTAAATCCAGACTATATGGAAGTCTACTACAACCGAGCTGTTTCAAAGAGTGCTCTTGACCAACGAGAATCCGCGATTGAAGATTATAACAAAACACTATATTTAAAACCTGATTATGCGGAAGCCTACTACAACCGCGGCGTTCTAAAAGGCGAACTTGGCCAACGCAAGGCTGCTCTTGCCGATTACGATAAGGCTATCCGTCTAAAACCGGATTTTGGTGAAGCTTACCACAATCGAGGTAATGTGAAATTCCATAGCCAGCAATACGAAGCAGCACTTGCTGACTATGATCAGACTATCCGTCTACAACCTAATTCCCCTAAAGCCTACCACAGCCGGGGTAGCGCGAAAAGAGAACTTGGAAAACAAGCAGAAGCCATCGCCGATTATGATAATGCGATTCGTTTAAATCCTGATTATATTGATGCATACATTAGCAGAGGCGATATGAAAAGTACGCTTAGTCAATATGAAGAAGCCATTGCTGATTTTGATGAGGCTATTCGGTTAAATCCAAATGATGGAGAAACCTACGGCAGACGAGGGACTGCAAAGTGGAAACTAGACCAGCGTGAGGATGCTATAACTGACTACAATCGGGCTATCAATCTAAAACCCGATAGTGTTGAAAATCACAACAACCGGGGATCATTATTAAACGAGCTGCGTCGTCACGAAGAAGCCATTGCTGATTTTAATGAAGTCATTCGTCTATATCCGAGTCATCCTATAGCCCATTATAACAGGGGAGTTGCACTAAACCAAGTTCATCGTCCCAGAGAAGCTATTGCTGATTGCGATGAGGCACTTCGTCTAAAACCCAATTATGCAGAAGTTTATCACAACCGTGGTATCTCGAAAATAATGCTTGGGCAAACTGAGGTTGCTATTTCTGATTTTGATCATGCGATTCGCCTGAAACCGAAATATGTCGAGGCTTACTACAATCGAGCAGTTGTGAAATTAATGTTAAATCAATATGAAGATGTTATTAGGGACCTGGATGAAGCGATCCGATTAAAACCGAATCATGCGGCAGCTTACTGTGAACGGGGAGCTGCGAAAATATCACTCGGACAATTTGAGAGCGGTATTGCTGACTTTGATACAGCAATACGTCTAGCTCCAAACGACCCTAAAGCCCATTATGGACGCGGATTGGCTGGGATGCTTCTTGAGCAATATGAATTCGCTATTGTCAATTTCAGTAAGGCTATTGACTTGTATTCTAATAATGCGAACGCTCACGCCAATAGAGGAACCGCAAAGGTTCATCTGGGTAGTATTGATGAAGCAAGATCAGATTACCAAATTGCGTTGGAATTGGCTGAACAGCAAAATAACACCGCACTCAAAACTGACATAGAAAAAAGACTGCAAAAACTCAACAATTCAGCACCACAAACTGATGAAACATAATAGAGGGTTTTCGTCTAAATAATGATACTTGGTTCGGTCTGCGCGATTTTTAGTATCTCAAAGACATCTCCATTGACGCGAAATCTCGCAAATAAGGCGATCGTTATGTTCACCATTTCCAGGCTTTTCGAGACGATAATTGACTTACGTTTGAAACGCCCAAACCAATGTCGCATCCGGCAATTATTACGCTCAATACCGTGTGTCTCCGTCTTCGTCTGAACCAACTTATCCTTGGGAAGCACCGACGCATAAGCCTCATACTTATCTGTATAATAGACCTTGACCTCCCATTTTTCTAACTTTCCGATGAGTTCTTTGAGAGTTGCTTTATCCCGATCACCACACTCCCAAGCGATGAGTTCTCCGGTATCACGACACAAAGCTTTCCATATCCAGCGTTTGTTTTTTTTTTTTCAAATAGTGCCACATCTCATCAAGTTCAAGCACAATCGCCCCAGTATCTTGGGGTTGCGGCGGTTTTGCGTGTTCACCGCCGAAGGTGCGTATCCACTCAAGGATCGTCGAGGGAGAGGCGTGAAGCATTTTTGCGATAGCATTCATGGAAAGCCCGTGGCAATAGAGAAAGACGGCGAGTGCTTTCTCAGCGAGCGGTCTCCCTCGGTAGGTATGATTTTCTGTCCATTGATAGCCGCAGTCTTTGCACTTATAGCGTTGTTTTTCGTGGATGCGTCCGTTTTTCACAAAGTGTGGGTGTTGACATCTTGGGCAACTCATAGTAATTTCCTTGTGGAGTGGTATTGATTTTTCCCAAGGATACCGCGGTTGTCTTTGTTCGTCAATCAAAAAATCAGATTGATTTTTTGATTGACAATTTTACCGACTTCTGCTATCATTTCCGATACTTGAACACAGATGAGACAAGAGTGTTATGAGGGACCTCTATCTTATCATCAATTTACCGAAAACCCTCACATAATAAATAGGAGAAAAAGTGAACGATCTTCCGAGTGAGTTTATGAGAACTGATTTTGGGCATGAGGTATATGATAGGTGGTATCTTGAGCATGCAGGTTACAATTTTGAGGCACCGGAATTTGTAAAACAGCATATTCCGTTCTATGAAAAAGTACTCCGATTATCTAAAAATGACAAAATATTGGAAGCAGGCTGCGGAATTGGCAGTTATTCGCGTGAATTTGCACGGCACGGCTACCACATTATTGGCATGGATATGTCGCCCAATTTTCTTGCTGAAGCTGAAAGAATTACACAACGCGAAGATTTAGAGATTAAATATGTTTTAGGTGACTATAATGAAATGAATTTTGAAGAGCAGTTTTCTGTTATTTTCTTTGAAGGTTCGTTTTTCTACAAGTCCAAGGCGGGGTTGGTATCCGTCCTAAAACGGATTCATGAAGCACTGATGCCTAACGGCAGACTTTACTTTGTGCATTCAAATCCATCAATGCGAAAGAAGCGATTTCCAACGGCGGGTTGGAGTGAGATTGAGAAAAATGTGTTTGTCCTACAAAAGGCAGAATGGGACGAAGATAATCAGGGGGAAAGAGTCACTTGGCTTAAAATAGATTTAGAGACACAGAAACATTACAGATGCGACTTTTTTAATCAGCACCTCCCTCCGGATGAACTCAAAAATTGTCTTATGGAGGCAGGATTTACAGATTTCCATTTCTACAAAAAACGGAGACTCGAAGACTTCCATCCTCAGAATGATGATGGGTTTTCTGTAGTCGCTAAAAAGTAATCGCAACTGGGGACAAGTATGAAAGTCGAAAAACCGAAAGAGAAATACGATCAATTAATCGCTGACGGTTATTGTGTGATTGAGAATGTCTTGAAGGAAGAGATACTGACTCGGCTTCGGACAGTAACCGACGCATTGCTTGACGCGCAGACAGAAGAGGAACGTGCTGCGCATCGTTCCTCTGGCAGCATGATTAGCGTCTATATGCATCCGTTGTTTGCTGAATTGGTTTCCACGTGCGTTGCAGGCTCTTGAGGCTTTGGGTTTCTTGAGACCGAAATGGTCGTCGGGGTACGTCATTAGCAAACCGCCGCAGAGTCCACCGCTCTTTTGGCATCAAGATTGGTGGGGGTGGGATGACCCGTGCAGCTACACAGCGCTGCCCCAACAACTTTTTCTCATGTACTATTTGGTTGACACAGCACCAGACAACGGGTGTCTCCGTGTGATTAAAGGTTCGCATCTCAATCGACACCCGCTGCACGATATACTTCCGAGTGCACATGGTGTGGCACTGCAACGTGTGGAGGACCCAAACCATCCGGCATACCAACACTTTTTGGGTGAAGTTGACATATCCGTGAAAGCAGGGGATCTGGTTATCGGCGATTCTCGCTTATTACACGCTTCACACGGGAATCAATCAGATGAACGCCGGACGGTGATTACGCTCTGGTATCACCCATTTTTTGCGCTGTTGCCTACCAGTATGCAAGCGCATATCGGTAGACTGAGGCAAAGTTCCGCGTGGTCGGACGCAGAATGGGAACAAATCGCCGAACTCGCGCCGATCTGTAATGGCGATGTTGAACCCTTAAAATGGAATCGGAATCCGGGACCTGCGTTGAGGTAGCTGCGTTTTGATATAGACAGAATTCGATTTCAAAAAAGACTATTTCATGATAGACTATATAGTGTGTAGGATTTAAGCCTATGATTGTGATGCCTGAACGAAAGGAGTTTTCTATGCCACAACCCCCGATTTTTCATGCCTATACCTTTGGTGAAGCAGAACGAAAAAAAATGGATAGCGATGGACATTTCGTTTTGCCCGGTTTACTGACACAGGAAACACAGGAAGACCTCACACGCGCACTGTCGCATATTCACGAACTCTCTCGTACGTCAAAAGAAGGGCATGAACCGAACCGATTTTCTGCAGAATACAACGCTTATCTCGAAAGCCTAATTGCACACCCACAGATGCTTGAACTTGTACGGAAGGTTTTAGGCGAAGATATCCGGTACGATCACTGTGTAAGTCTCAATCGACCGGGTGGGAATGGTGGTGTCGGATGGCACAGCCACGAATATGCAGATGACGATCCAAGTTTAGGGTTCATCCGTATTTTCTTCTATGTTAATGGTTTTGACCCCAACGATGGCGGTTTAAAGGCTGTTCCGGGAAGCCACCTCTATCGAGATGCAAGGATTCATGCGCCGTCAGACGAAGCACTGCGCGACGGTTGGCTCGCTGGAAGAAAGCATCCAGAGACCGGCGAACCTCTTGAGATTGAGGCGTTATCCGCACCCTCTGGCACAGTCGCATTAATGTGGACGCACGCGGCACATGCAGTGAGTCCAAGGGAACCGAATAGTGATACGCGGTGGTGTGTCGTCTACGCCTATCGGAATCCCGGCAGACCGTCCCACGCCCGCTGGCTTACGCCTGAATTTGAACGAAAACCGATACCCGGTGCAGAAGGATTGATGTCTCTTTATTAGCAATTAACGGTTAGTAAAGAGGGGTTTAGTTCAATCAAAAGTCTCTTAACCGATCACTGATAACTGATTGCTGACAACCCTAAAACAGCCATGCCACAGAATAAACCACACATTCTATTCCTCATTAACGACGAACACCGTCCCGATATCCAGCCAATTGAAGGAGACCCGGCTATCCGTATGCCGACGCTTTCTCGGTTTATGGAGGAAGGGACCTACTTCCGTAACGCTTATACACCTTCGCCAATTTGTGTGCCTGCCCGTCAGAGTTTTCTTTCAGGACTTTATCCGCGGAACTGCGGGAGTCTCAACTTTGGCGATCCGATGCCGACGGAGGTCCGAACGATTCCAGGGCAGCTGGGAAACTACGGCTACTATACCTGCTGTGCTGGTAAGATGCACTTCGTCGGGACTGATGTTATGCACGGTTGGCGCGAACGCGTCGGACGCGATATCATCGGCAATAACGGGTATCCGTATCCGACTGTTAAAGATGAACACCACGCACAGATTGAATCCGAACCGGGGACGGGTATGAAGCAAAACAAGGTGATTCAAGAGGTTTGTGATGCCCAGCCCGGTTTAGGACAGTGGATGATTCATGACCAATACAATGTGGACGGTGCGCTCCTGTTTCTTGAGGAGTATTTCGTCAATGCTTCCTATGATCGTCCGAAAGCGAATCCGCTCTGCATGGCGGTGAGTCTCATAGCACCCCACTATCCGTATCAGTGCCCGATGGATCTGTTTACCTACTACATGCAGCGGGTTGAACCGATCGTTGAAGAACCGAACGCGCAGTTTGAATGCGACGACTTTTTCAGAGTTAGGGTTGGCGAAGATGTAACCTACCGTCAAGCACATCGAGCAACCGCAGCCTACTATGGAATGATTGAGTGGATGGATGCGCAGTTCAACCGAGTTATTGAGAAACTCGAATACTTGAACGTCTTGGACGATTTTATCATTGTCTTCCTTTCTGATCACGGTGAGATGCTCGGCACGAAAGGCGTGTGGGAAAAACAGAGTTTCTTTGAGGCTTCCGCTCGCGTGCCCCTTTCTATCTGGTACCCGAAGCGATTTGGACGGGAACCGAGAATCGTTGAACAAAATGTCTCGTTAGTGGATCTGTTTCCGACTGTATGTGAGTTAGCAGAAATCCCTGTACCTGATGCGCTTGATGGACATTCCCTTGTGCCACTGATTGAGGGAGATGCCCCTGACTGGCACGATACCGTTTATAGCGAACTCTGGCGCGCCCAAAATGGACCGTCTGTGATGGTTAAAGAGGGCAATTTAAAGTATTTCCGATTTGATAACGACAAAGGGTGGCCCGAACAACTCTTCGATCTCTCCAACGATCCGAATGAATGCAACAACTTGATTGATGTGCCCGCCTATGCCGATGCACTCTCAAAACTGCGAGCAAAAGCCGATGCCTTACCTCCGCCGCGCCGTAAAAATGAAAATAACAGGTTCATCGACCCGCATCGCCCGATAGCCACCCCGCATTAAGCGGTGGGAACTTTTGACATAATCTCCGTTTTTTAAGAGAGGGTTTTCGTCTAAATAATGATACTTGGTTCGGTCTGCGCGATTTTTAGTATCTCAAAGACATCTCCATTGACGCGAAATCTCGCAAATAAGGCGATCGTTATGTTCACCATTTCCAGGCTTTTCGAGACGATAATTGACTTACGTTTGAAACGCCCAAACCAATGTCGCATCCGGCAATTATTACGCTCAATGAGGGTTTTCGGTAAATTGATGATAAGATAGAGGTCCCTCATAACACTCTTGTCTCATCTGTGTTCAAGTATCGGAAATGATAGCAGAAGTCGGTAAAATTGTCAATCAAAAAATCAATCTGATTTTTTGATTGACGAACAAAGACAACCGCGGTATCCTTGGGAAAAATCAATACCACTCCACAAGGAAATTACTATGAGTTGCCCAAGATGTCAACACCCACACTTTGTGAAAAACGGACGCATCCACGAAAAACAACGCTATAAGTGCAAAGACTGCGGCTATCAATGGACAGAAAATCATACCTACCGAGGGAGACCGCTCGCTGAGAAAGCACTCGCCGTCTTTCTCTATTGCCACGGGCTTTCCATGAATGCTATCGCAAAAATGCTTCACGCCTCTCCCTCGACGATCCTTGAGTGGATACGCACCTTCGGCGGTGAACACGCAAAACCGCCGCAACCCCAAGATACTGGGGCGATTGTGCTTGAACTTGATGAGATGTGGCACTATTTGAAAAAAAAAAAACAAACGCTGGATATGGAAAGCTTTGTGTCGTGATACCGGAGAACTCATCGCTTGGGAGTGTGGTGATCGGGATAAAGCAACTCTCAAAGAACTCATCGGAAAGTTAGAAAAATGGGAGGTCAAGGTCTATTATACAGATAAGTATGAGGCTTATGCGTCGGTGCTTCCCAAGGATAAGTTGGTTCAGACGAAGGCGGAGACACACGGTATTGAGCGGAAGGAAATTTTCTGATGAAACCGCAAGTTTTAATTTCAAAAAGTTTTGTGTTACTGCTTATAGGTATTTTTGTAAGTTTCGGCATACAAGGTATGAGTTACGGTGCCCCTGGCGGGGTCTGTGAAATCGGCGATGTGCTTTCGCCGGGACAGAGTTGTACCTACCCTGGCACCGGGACCGAGTTCAGGGTTCTTGATGACGGAACTGGACAATTCCTGTTCGCTACCGCCGATGCTGCATTGAACCTCAGAGACACGCTTGTCAATGGCAAGCCTTATACCTTCGCTGCCAACAAACGCGAGGGGAGCTGGGTCATTGAGGAACTCGGAGGTATTGTTGACCTTCAAGCACCGCCAATATTCTGGACGGACCGGGGCACGGATAAAATCCAGCGTATGAACCTGGATGGCACCAATGTTGAAGACCTCATCACCATCGACATAGGTATCTTAGGTGGCATCGCCTTGGACGTGGCAGGTGGCAAGATATACTGGACGAATTGGGGGACTCCAGAGGGAATCCAGTGTGCCAACCTTGACGGCTCAAATGTACAAACCCTCGTCAATACCGATGATAATCCCTGGGACATCGCTTTAGATGTCGCCGAGGGTAAGGTGTACTGGACGGTAGGACCTATCTCGGTGGATGGCCACGGTAAAATTCAGCGCGCCAACCTTGATGGCACTAACGTCGAAACCCTCGTATCCGGATTAATCAAGAACCCAGATTACATCACCTTGGATGTCACTGAACGTAAAATGTACTGGTCGATGGCAGGGTACGCCGGTGATACCAATGAGAGTAAAATCCAGCGTGCGAACTTAGATGGTACCAATGTTGAAGATGTTATTCCGTCGTTACAATTCGGACTTCCAGGGGGAGTTGCCTTAGCCGTGGGCGATGGCAAGATATACTGGACGAATTGGGGGACTCCAGAGGGAATCCAGTGTGCCAACCTTGACGGCTCAAATGTACAAACCCTCGTCAACACCGATGATCCTCCCTGGGACCTCGCTTTGGATGCAGCCGGCGGTAAAGTGTACTGGACGGTAGGGCCTATCTCGGTGGATGGCCAGGGTAAAATTCAGCGCGCCAACCTTGACGGAACCAACGTCGAAACCCTCGTCTGGGGGTTGGATACACCAAGATACATCGCCCTTGCTATTCCATCTCTAAAAACCCCTGAGGGCACTGGGACTGGGCAGATCGTCCGTGAGGATGTCAATGGTGATGGTACGGTAAATATCCAGGATTTGGTAATCGTTGCTACAAATCTTAACAAACAGGGCGAGAATGCCGCGGATGTCAACACCGATGGCATCGTGAACATTCGAGACTTAGTGTTGGTTGCTGCTGCCCTTGGTCAAGACGACGCAGCCGCACCGTCTTTGCATACGGACTTTTTCGGAGAGATCTCCACCGCAGATGTGCAAGGTTGGTTATCCGAGACACAGCAAATGAACTGGACAGACCCAAGGGCCCGAAGAGGTGTGCTGTTCTTAGAGCAACTCCTCGCCGCGTTGCTCCCGCAAGAAACGACGCTCTTGGCGAACTATCCGAACCCCTTCAATCCAGAAACGTGGATCCCGTATCAGTTGGCGAAACCGGCGGATGTGAACGTCTCCATCTATGCTACCGATGGCGCATTGGTTCGGACGTTGGCACTTGGACATCAAGCAACAGGCGTGTATCAAAGTCGTGGGCGTGCAGCCTATTGGGATGGTAGAAACGCACTCGGTGAACCCGTCGCGAGTGGTGTGTATTTCTATACGCTGACAGCAGGCGAGTTCATCACGACGCGACGGATGCTCGTTTTGAAGTAGCGTCCTTTCTGTTGGCAAGGTTTCGGAATCTCGCCAACCGCCCATATCAACACATAAAATACCGCTTTGTCAAGTTTCATCTGATGACAGTCGTCGTTTTTCCACTGTAGGCATCTTTGATACGTCGCACATGGTTTGAAAGCATATCCAATTCTTCTATCTCTTGGTAGGAGAAGTATCCGTATTCGGTTGTCTCGGAACTCAGTCGGAGTTTGCCACCCACAATTTCCGCTTCAAAGCATAGTGCCACCAGCTGGATTTTGTTTCCGTCTCTATATACAATCAATTCGTGTGGGGTTGTGTAAACGCCGATTAAGTGCTTTACGGCGACTTGCAAACCCGTCTCTTCTTCGACCTCATGTCTCATTAATTGTAAACACCACTATAGACTGTTAGTCTGTGCAAAAGACTGCCCTCAACCTAACAGGATACGCTATAAAACCGCGCGGTCATCCTCGCCCGCGTGTGTCAGACGAAAACATTTTTTAGAAAAACGTTGACTGTGGTCAGCAATTTCGGTATAATGTCGGTAGTATGGTCCCGTAGAAGAACAAAACTTTCAGGAGGCTTATTATGATGGTGTTAAAGCGAAGTTTGGCAATCAGTTTCGGACTCCTATTTTTTGGGGTCAATGCGTTTTGTAACGTGTGGTACAGTGAAGATTTTAACAACTTCAAAGATGGTGACATCGCTGGGCAAGATGACTGGAAAACGGTAATGAACCAAAAAACTTGCCAAATTGGAAGTGAGGTGAAGCGCGGGGACACAGGCAAAAGCATTCTGATCACAGAAAACACAATGATCGTCAGAAGCTTCGAGGGTACCCATGATGGAATTCAGTATGCTTCATTATTCACGCAGCGGGAAAAGGGTGCAGGTACAATGCTGTTTTATATCGGTGGAGATGCCATCAAGTGGGGTGGTGCTGCCGTGTTTAATATTTCGCCAGATGGTACTATCAATGCCCTCGACGGCAATGCAGGACAAAAGGTGACGCAGGGAAAACTGGGGGAATGGCATCATTTCCGCATTGTGCTTGACTTTAAGGATAAAACTTATGACTTTTACGTTGATGACGAACAAGTCGTTGATGATTTCGGTTTTAGAGGCGAAGGGGGCAAAGGCGGCGTGAATCCGAGTCTAAGTTGGATCTTCTTCGGTTGGGACCACCCCACTGCTCTGACGGCTTATATTGATGACATTGAAATGGGAGACGGTGAGGGCGAAATGGCTGGCAAACCTCAAGCGGTTTCCGCCTCAGACAAACTCACGACGACTTGGGGAAGAATCAAGCAGCGATTGTAGCATTTGTTCATGCGACGATCAAAGTCTGTTAGTTGTGAGAGGGGTCGGACTTACATCAATATGGCGAGTTGAGAATGGACGGGCACTGTGGCATCGTCCGGATAGAAAAATGGAGGGAATATTCTATAATGTCACAGACATTGGTATCATGTTTAGACGGTTCGATATATGTTCGCAAGGGTTTCATGGGACTTATCGTATTTCTGTTGGGACTTACTGTAGTGCTGCAGCCTGCCGATGCTGAAAAACTTCAGTTTGACCGTGATATTCGACCCATTTTGTCAGATAAATGTTTCGCATGTCACGGTCCTGATCCGGCGGTTCGTCAAGCTAATCTGCGACTGGACACAAAAGAGGGTGCCTTCTCCGCACCAAGTGGTTATCCCATCATCGTTCCAGGGGAACCGGAAAATAGTGAATTGGTCTTACGCATAACACACGAAGATATTGACCAGCGGATGCCGCCGCAGATTTCCAATCGGCAGCCGACACAGGAAGATATTGATACACTCATCCAGTGGATTGCTGAAGGTGCGGAATGGGAAGAACACTGGGTATACAATCTGCCGGAGCGCGTTGATCCACCTGTTGTCAAGGAAACATCTTGGGTGCGCAATCCCATTGATGCATTTATACTCGGAAGATTAGAAGCAGAAGGTCTCACACCGTCCACAGAAGCGGACAAACGGACACTCATTCGCCGCTTATATTTTGATCTTACCGGGCTACTGCCCACGCCTGCTGAGGTGGAACACTTTTTGAGGGATGAAACCCCGACAGCTTATGAGTCGCTCGTCAATTCCCTTCTATCTGAACCGCAATATGGCGAGCGGATGGCAATGTACTGGCTGGATCTGGTGCGCTATGCCGATACGAGCGGTTACCATGCTGACGAAAACGTGAGTATCTGGCCCTATCGAGACTACGTGATCCAAGCGTTTAATGACAATATGCCCTTCGATCAATTCACGATCGAAAATCTTGCAGGCGATCTCTTACCGAATGCCACACTTACACAGAAAGTGGCTTCCGGTTATAACCGTCTGAATCAGACGACCTCAGAGGGTGGCGCGCAAGCGAAGGAGTATCTTGCGATCTATGCTGCAGACCGTGTGCGAACGACGGCATCTGTCTGGTTAGGAGCAACCCTCGGCTGCGCACAATGTCACGACCACAAGTTCGATCCATACACTGCGAAAGATTTTTACAGTTTCGCGGCGTTTTTTGCTGATGTTGAGGGCCCGGGCGTATATCCCGGTAGAAGCAAATGGGAACCGATTGTGATGATGCCGACACCTGCACAGAAGTCAACGCTCCAGAATATTGACGATGATCTGACGAAATTGCAACAGATCTTCGAGGCATCATCACCCGGATTAGAAGCCGAACAGACGGAGTGGGAGAACGAGGTGCTTTCACTGCTCGACTCGACAGACCTCACTGATTTCGCATGGGTAGATGATGCCCAAGCAAATGGTGGTAGAACTGAAGGGACATGGGAATTCGTCGGTAAAAATGAAGCACCGGTTTTCAGTAAACTGTTGTCGCGTCGGCAAATAGCAGCACCTGAGCAGACCGTCCAACACAGTTTCCGCAGTGCAAATCGGACGTTTACTTTAGCAGATGGGGACCGATTGTTCGCTTACGTTTGGCTTGATCCTGCATCGCCGCCAGAGACAATTATGCTCCAGTGGAATGACGGCACTTGGGATCACCGCGCATTTTGGGGTGAAGACAAAATTAACTTCGGTGAGATTGGAAGTGACACACCTGCGCATAAGCCGATGGGACCGCTACCACCAACTGGGGAATGGGTGCGTCTTGAGGTAGGTCCAGCGGTTGTGGGATTGGAACCAGAAAGTGTTTTGAATGGGATGGCTTTCGCTCAATTTGGTGGGACTGCTTATTGGGACCTCGCTGGTATTGCGACGACTCGCGGCTCGGCGGTAAAACATACGCACACGGAGCAGGTCGTTGGGGCAATACAGGTCGATCCAGCTGTCAGAACGACCAGCCAGCGTGAGAAAATCGCAGCAGAGTACCGCCGCATCACACCTGCACTCGACGGAATCCGTAACCAGATTGCGAATTTACAGAAACGGAAAACGGAACTCGAAGCAGAAATACCTTATTCACTGACAACCATATCTACGCTACCGCGGACGACCCGTGTATTGCCACGCGGCAACTGGATGGACGATTCAGGTGAGATCGTCGAACCGATGATACCGTCTTTTCTGGGTGATTTGGATATCAAAAACCGCCGTCCAAACCGCTTGGAGCTCGCGCGGTGGATAGTGTCGGAGGACAATCCGTTGACTGCCCGTGCGTTTGTCAACCGGCTCTGGGCACTTTATTTCGGAACGGGGTTATCTCGCGTCTTGGACGACCTCGGCGCACAAGGTGAACCGCCGGTACACCCTGAACTCCTTGATTGGCTCGCTGTGGAATTTATGGAGAATGGGTGGAACGTCAAATATATCGTGAAACGCATTGTCACCTCAAATGCTTATCGCCAATCCTCGAAATCAAATGAGGTATTGGACGAAAAGGATCCTTATAACCGTCTACTTGCACGCCAATCACACTGGCGGCTTGATGCAGAGGTCGTCCGCGATAACGCGATGCTCTTGAGTGGACTTCTTGTTCCCAAAATCGGGGGTCCGAGTGTCAGACCTTATCAGCCAGTAGGTTACTACTCAAACCTAAACTTTCCGAAGCGTGTCTACGCTCACGATATAGGAGAAGACCAATATCGCCGTGGACTCTACACGCACTGGCAGCGTACCTTCTTACATCCCAGCATGATGGCGTTTGATGCGCCGAGTCGTCAGGAGTGTACCGCTGAGCGCGCGACCTCCAACACGCCGATGCAGGCGTTGACCTTACTCAACGACCCAAGTTACGT
This sequence comes from Candidatus Poribacteria bacterium, assembly GCA_963662915.2. GTDB lineage: Bacteria > Poribacteria > WGA-4E > WGA-4E > WGA-3G > WGA-3G. The sequence goes on from CAXXEU010000002.1 coordinate 246,221, forward strand.
TGAAACGGCGCGCGTCTTTGCGTCGCGGATTATCCAAGAAGGTGGTGAATCCGTTGTTGAACGTATCAATTGGGCATACCAACAGACATTGTCTCGTTCGCCGGAGCCAAAGGAATTGGAGATTGTGACAAATCTCTATGAAAAGCATCGAGCCGAGTATACCGCTAATGTTGATGCCGCTGATGCTTTGGTTGCAACAGGCGAGGCTCCGCTAACAGAGGACATTGAACCTGACGAATTGGCGGCATGGACATCTGTGGCGCGGGTGATATTGAACTTGCATGAGACAATTACGCGATATTAGCGGTGGTATTTGTAGGAGGAAATCATGCGGACAAATGTATTCACCTTCGTGCCCGCTCCGGTGATATTGCGTTCTTTATCCTTCCACAAACGCATAGGTTTTTAAAACGTTTAGTCAGTGTAAGGTATTTTTTATACTGGGCAATCTAAGAGATTGAATATGAACTACCTAACTTTTCTATTGCGATAATCAGGCGGACAGGAGGTATAAGGTATGGCTATAGATATTCATGAAGAAACCAATCTTCGTCTTACAAGACGCACATTTCTGGGGAAGACAGTGCGGGGTGTTGGATCGCTTGCGCTTGCGTCTCTGCTGTCTCCATCGCTCATGAATGCTGCAGAAATTGAGAAATGGCACGGAATTATTACCACACCGCATGTGCCACCGAAGGCTAAATGCATTATCCATCTCTGCATGGCAGGCGGTCCCTCACACTTGGAGACTCTGGATTACAAACCAAAGCTCGCCGAACTTGACGGACAGCCGATGCCAAAGTCTTTCACTGAAGGACAACCGATTGCACAACTCCAAGGACAGGCGGATTCACTCAAGTGCCTCGGTCCGACACACGGATTCAAAAAGTGGGGACAATCTGGACAGGAGATGAGTACGGCGTTTCCGCATATCGGGAGCCTCGCCGACGATATTTGTATCGTCCGCTCCCTGAAAACCGAGCAGATTAATCACGATCCAGCGCATACCTTCATGAACACTGGTACTGCAATCGCTGGTAGACCGAGCATGGGGTCGTGGCTGCTCTACGGTCTCGGCAGTGAGAATGAGAACCTACCGGGATACGTCGTTCTTATCTCCTCAGGGGGTGGGCAGGATCAGCCGATCGCGACACGGCAGTGGCACAGCGGATTTCTCCCCGGTCAGTTCCAAGGCGTTCAGTTCCATTCAACTGGCGATCCGGTTCACTATGTCACCAATCCTGACGGCGTGAGTACGGAACAGCAGCGCGATGTTGTTGATGCTGTACAAAACTTAAACGGTATGCTCGACGAGACTGTGGATGATCCCACGATTGCGACGCGCATTAGCCAATACGAGATGGCGTTCCGAATGCAGACGAGCGTCCCGGAATTGACTGACATCTCGAAAGAACCGCAGCACGTTCTTGATATGTATGGGGCAACGCCGGGAGACGGATCATACGCATCGAATTGTCTGCTTGCGAGACGATTGGCGGAACGTGGTGTGCGGTTTATCCAACTTTACCATCGCGGTTGGGATCATCACGGTGGCATTGAGGCTGCTATCAAGACAACTTCTGGTTATGTTGATAAGGCAACGGCTGCCCTCGTCAACGATTTGAAACAGCGGGGTATGTTAGACGAGACTTTAGTGATTTGGGGCGGCGAATTTGGTCGAACACCGATGGCACAAGGCACCGGACGCGACCACCACATCAAAGGGTTCTCTATGTGGATGGCTGGTGGTGGAATCCAAGGCGGAATTAGTTACGGCAATACCGATGAATTAGGTTACAATGCCGTTGAAAATATTGTACATGTCCACGACTTCCACGCCACGATGCTCCACCTCTTCGGGATTAACCACGAGAAACTCGTCTACCGTTTCCAAGGACGCGATTTCCGTCTCACTGATGTTCATGGACATGTCGTCCGCGATATTTTGGCGTAGCTTGCAAGCTAAAACTTGCTATGAAAAGTGGCTTAAAAAGTAGTGTGATAGGCACACGGCGTGTGCCGTCAAACGCAAGCGTAGTAGATCCATTCCGTGGATTTCAAGGTGACTTGTATGAAAAAAACATACAAACTTTTAGTATACGTCTCGTTCTTGTTGCTTTTGACGGTAGCTTTCTTTGCTGATGGGCTCCCGATGGCGGAACCTGAAGCAGTTGGACTTTCTACCGAAAGGCTCTCAAGAATTGATAAAGCGATGGAAACGCACATCGCTCAGCAGAAAATCGCCGGTGGCGTTACACTTCTTGCGAGGCACGGAAAGATTGCGCATCTCGGTACTTACGGTATGATGGATGTCGAAGCGGAAAAGCCAATGACACCCGATACTATCTTCCGTATTGCGTCAATGACAAAGCCAATCACGAGTGTCGCTGTGATGATGCTTTATGAGGAAGGACATTATCGGTTGAATGAACCGGTCTCAAAGTTCATTCCAGCGTTTAAAGAGATGCTTGTGTTGCCGCCAGAGGATGCTGAAGATTCGGCGCAACCTGTACCCGCGAAACGACAGATTACAATTTGGAATCTGCTCACCCACACCGCTGGTCTAACCTATCAATGGAATGATCGCTTGGGGGCACGATACACCGATGCGGGTATCACCCACGGGCTGCTCCAAGATGAGGGCACCCTCGCTGAGAAAATGAAAGTGTTAGCGACTATCCCGTTATTACATCAACCGGATGCGGAATTTGAATACGGGCTGTCAATAGATTTGCTCGGTTACCTCGTTGAAGTTGTATCTGGAATGTCCCTCGATGCGTTTTTCTCCGATCGGATATTCAAACCGCTTGGCATGAATGACACACATTTTTTTATTCCAGAAACGAAACGCGAACGAATCGCAACAGTCTATGAAAGAACCAAAGATGGTCCGATAAAGCGGAAGTCTCCAGAACCGACGGTGGACGGTTCACTGATTTATTCCACTGACTATCCCTACGATGGACCGCGGACCTATTTCTCTGGCGGCGGTGGGTTGGTATCTACTGCCCTTGATTACGTGCGTTTTGCGCAAATGATGCTCAACGGTGGAGGACTGAACGGTGTCCGATTATTAAGCCGAAAAACCGTCGAATTGATGACTTCAAATCGACTCGCTAATATGGATGTAGACTTCGGATTCGGTCTCGGTTTTAGTGTTGTCCGGGACCAATCGGACCTTAATGAAGTCGGGTCAGTTGGGACGTTTGGTTGGGGCGGTTTCTTTTTTACCAATTTCTTCATTGACCCTCAGGAACAGATGATTGGTATCTTCTTATGCCAATTGCATCCGAGTGGTGGCTTGGATCTTGGAGAGAGAATTCGCATCCTGAGTTACCAAGCGATTGCTGATTGAAATTTTTTAATTTATGAGCAATTGAACTGCCCTCGTTGCACATTCCTATAGAGGAAACCTGTGGGCCAATGTTAGGGCAGCTTCTTGACCGGTCTTAGCAGCACGTAACGAAGTGGAGTGCGGATATACGGGAAGGAGATTGAAATCTCCAACCCACCTTACCGAACCGCAAGGAAAATTAGAAAAAAGGAAATTAATCAATATGCCAAGAGAACTTATTGCACCCGCCCAAGAACAGGTCGCTTTTCGAGAATATGAAAGTTCACCCTTGCAAGCGAATGAAATTCGGGTCAAGAGCCAGTTTGGTGCAGCCAAACACGGTTCAGAGATGGCATCATATAAGGGGTATGCAGGGCCACGCGGGGGCTACGATGGCGAATATAAAATCTTTCGAGCAAACGAATCCGGTATGGTGCATTATCCCTCAGGACTTGGGAACATGTGTGTCGGCGAGGTGACAGAGGTCGGTGCGGACGTTACCGATGTTGAGGTTGGGGAGCGAGTTTTTCGACACAGCTCCTTCCGCGAGGAAAATGTTTGGGCTGCATCAGGGGTCCGGAAACTTCCCGATGGTGTGCCGTGGCAGGCAGCCGTCTGTTTAGATCCAACTGATTTCGCGCTTGGAGCAGTGCGCGACGGTCATATTCGCATTGGGGATGCCGTAGCAGTCTTTGGAATGGGGGGTATCGGACTCATAGCACTGCAACTTGCCAAGTTGGCGGGTGCATATCCTGTGATTGGTGTGGATCCCCTTGAATTACGCCGCAATGTTGCGCTCGAATGTGGTGCGGATATGGTTATTGACCCTGTGACGGAGGATGCGGGTTTAGAAATTAAAAAAGCGACCAACAAACGAGGTGCTGATGTTTGTATTGAATACAGCGGTCATCATAGCGCGTTACAAGATGCTATCCGCGGTGTGACCTATTTAGGAACGGTTGTTGCCGGAGCGTGGCCCGGTATCTATCCGGCAGGATTGGACCTCGGTGCGGAAGCGCATTTCAATCGACCGACGATTATCTTCTCACGCGCCTGTAGTGAACCGAACCCTGAATATCCAAATTGGAATGAAGGCAGGCTCTTTGAAATCAGTTGGCGATTGCTTTGCGATGGGAGTCTGAAATCTGAACCCGTTATATATCCTGTTGTCGATTTTGACGATCTGTTGGACGAGTATCCGAAGATCGCGACGCACCCAGGCGAGAATGTAAAGTTAGGCGTTCGCTTCGCATAATCCCAATTTTGGGCGTTTCGTCCTTTAGATATTAGGGTTATCAAATTAAGGAAAGGGAAGGCATGTCTGCTGGAATTATACTGGTTTTAATGGGTCTTGCATCATCTCAAATTATTAACGGCAACTTAATGGAAAGCCTTGAAGTAACGCCGAAAATTGAAATAGTAGAGATACCGAACGAATTTTCTGTTTTCAGACAAATGGGTTGTGACAGATATGTTAACGTTTTCGGCGTTCACATCTTTGCAAGCCCAACGACATCTGAAGATAAATTCTCTCACGCCTCAGGTGTTTTGGCACAATACCTTGATAACGACGAAGACGGTATCCCCGATAACACACGGGTTCTCAGTCACTTGGTGAGCCGAAACGTCTTCATCATCATGCCCGGCACAGAGGCAGAGATGGAGTGGTTGGAAATGGAGCTGATAGCAGAGGCGGGCTATAGATTTGGTCAGGACCTGTATGGCGAGGAAACGAAGCCGGATTTCCTTGTTGATGGCAAAATCAATGCCCGTGATGGCCACTACTACGACGGCGCATTAGAGGAAATTTTGCATCCCATTACACAACACGGTTATGCCAACGCTTACCCCGAGGTGTTCGGGGAGGAACGGGGGTCCACCTTAGCGAAGTGCATGGATGCCGCCCGCGGGGGATATTTCGAGCGTGTGCCACAAGGTGGTCCCAAGAGTGGGTACCCGGCAGAAGCCTGGTATCACTATACCGATGAAACCTGTGACTATGGTTGCATGATTACGGAATATATCTACTGGGCTTTGACATCCATATTGGGAACACAAGACTTTCCGGGACGACACGAGGCTCTCGAAGTCGAGTGGGAATTAAATACCAGAGAACAGGTTAGAATTGGCGATGCTGCAGTGTATAAACTTCTAACAGACCCTCAGTACAGATTTCCGACCAAAGCACCAGATGGAAACTACAAACCATCCGCATTTCCCGTTACAACTATTCCTATCATCTCTATTGAAGATGAAGATTAATGGCGATAGCAGTACCTTGTAAAACAACAGACCACAGCGTTGCATCAAGAAATGGAGGCACGTAGGCAAGAGCGCATTATTGTAGTCCTGCTGCCCGCAGCACTGTCTCCTGAACCGTAAACTCATGATCCAGTGAACGATCAGGAGACTTCTCACCCCGAATATCAGCAACAAACGCTCGGAGGCTCTCGACATAACGCGGTCGTGCCTCCACAGGTACTGTCTGCCAACCTCTCGTATACCCATCTCGTTCTTCATCAAGACACAACCGCAGGACTGGCGGTTCAAGCGGCTCAAGGATTGCGCTTCCATGTGTCCCGTAGACTTCCAACCGTCTCGACTTGCCCGAATCAACTTCCAACGCCGTTGACTCAAGAATCGCCAATGCTTTCGGATATTCAAACACAGCCGCGGTGTTGTTCCGATACCACGGGACATCATGTCCTTCGTGTCTCGAAAAGGGTGTCACCCGTGTCGGTCGTCCTAACAGCGCAACGATAATATCCGTAAGGTGACAGGCGAGGATGAACATAATGCCGCCGGAGTGTTCACCGAGTGAATCCCAGCGTTGCCAATGCGCGTCGCTTGAAGGTCCCGATGAGATACGTCCCCGAACAGAAAAGATTTCGCCGAGTTTGCCGGAGTGCACCCAGTCAAGGATAAACTGAAAACCTGCGTTGTATCGGAACATATAACCGAGTTGAACGAGCAGGTTTCTATCGCGGGCGATGTCCAAAACTTTTTGAAACGCGTCAAGATTATCACCAGCGGGTTTATCGAACCAAACATGCTTACCGTGTTCAAGAATTTCCCGCGCAAAGGTGAGATTCTGCGACACACGTCCCTGTGCCGCTACTCCAACGATTGTTTCATCTTCGAGTATATCTTCTTTGGACGTAAACCAATGAACGCCGTCATAGACCGGATTTTGACCGAGGGTCTCTCGGACTTCTATTGATGGCTCAAAGACACCGGCGAACTCAATTTCGTTGCTTTCCTTCATTACACGGGCTTTTCCTGAAGCGTGGTCGTGGGAGATACCGTATTGTGCAAGTCTCAATTTCACGTGTTTTTCTCCTTGATATGATTACCTAAAACATTCGGTAAGGTCTAACATGATTCTATCATATAGTCCGTATTAGTTCATGTAAAAAGTGAGTGCAGTTTTTGGCGACTTGTGCTAAACTCTGAAGTATGGATTTCCCGATGCGACTCCAATTCTACACAAAACCGGATTGTCCGCTCTGTGACGAGGCAAAAGTAGTGCTGCAACGTATTGCAGCAAAAACGTCATTTATTGCCATAGAAGAAATCGACATCACGAAAAATCTGGGGTTGTTCACGAAATATAAGCACCTGATTCCTGTGCTTGAGTTAGATCGACGACGACTCTTTGTCCACCATGCCGACTACTGGAAGTTAGTTTGGCAGCTCCGGTGGCACCGGGTTCAAAGGTTTATAGTCCAAATAGGTAGACGAGGTTTGATGAAGTTTAAAAATTTAATTCGGTAATTTCTCAACGTGCGATAATGCACGTCGCATCTGGGCGAGTACGCCGCAAAATCGCACTACTACGAACTGATCCATTTGTAGTAGGGAAACCATTCATTGCCTGTTGATTGCCTAATGTATTTTTAAATTTTCATGTAACCTCAGAAAAGAACAAGGAGGTAAGCATGGCTTTTCCATCACACGGCACAACACACCGATCCACTGTAACGGGGACACGCGGCATGGCGACGAGTGCGCATCCACTTGCAAGTCTTGCTGGTGCCCGCATGTTGCTTGCTGGTGGTAACGCGTTTGATGCAGCCGTTGCAGTGGCTTCGACACTCAACGTTGTTGAACCTTATATGTCGGGTATTGCTGGCAACGGGTATATGTTGCTCTATAGTGCAAAGGAGAAAACGCACCGCGTGATAGATTATCTCGGCACTGCGCCTTATGCAGCGACGTTGGATGTCTATCCGACGCTCGAAAGTCAGCAGATTGGCATTCGTGCCGGTATGGTTCCCGGTGGATGTGGTGGGTGGTTGGCTGCGCTGGATCGGTATGGGAGCATGTCTCGCGCCGACGTTTTCGCACCAGCGATTGAGTTGGCGGAGAATGGATACGCTGTCACCGTGAAAAATGCGGAATTCATGGCGGGTGCAGAGCACTATTTTTCGGAAAGGGCAGCAGCAGTGATCGCCTCACGGGGCAGGACACCACATCCTGGTGAGGTCTTGGTACAGAAAGACCTTGCCCAAACGTTCCGAACGGTGGTAGAAGGTGGGGCAGAGGCGTTCTACCGCGGCGACATTGCCAAAGAAATTGTCCGGTTCTCCGAGGAGACCAACGGATTAATAACTGAAAAGGATTTGACTGATTTTGAGGTGGAGTGGCAGGCACCGATCTCCGTTACCTACAAAGATTATGAGGTATATTGCCCGCCCCCACCGTGTTCAGGCTTTCAGTACTTAGAGACCCTGAATATTCTGGAAGACGATGCCCTCGGTGAACTCGGACACAATACCCCCGAATATCTGCATCTGTTGATTGAAGCGATTAAACTGGCGAGTGCAGATCGGGCAGAACACGCACCGCGCCCGAATCCGCCGATTGATCGGTTGTTGTCCAAGGACTATGCGCGCGCACAACGCCAGCGTATCGGCGAACAGGCAGCCGTTAGTGGTGGTGAGCGTTGGGCGAAAGACAAACTCCCAGGTGAGATCATCGCGAACGACTGGACGACGGAATGCACAACCCACTTTGATACCGCTGATGCCGAAGGCAATATCGTTGCAGTGACACAGAGTCTTGGTCAACCCTTTGGTTCAGGTGTAATTCTCGGATCAACGGGGATGTTTCTCAACAATTTCATGAACTGGTTCGATAGAATCCCTGAAAGTCCGAATGCCGTTGGACCGCATAAACGGATAGAGATGTGCATGTCGCCGTGCCAAGTCTGGCAGGATGGTAACCCATTTGCCGCTATCGGCACACCCGGAAGCCACGGCATCCTCCAAACAACGCTCCAGATGGTGTTGAATCTCATTGAGCACGGAATGAACGTCCAAGCGGCAATTGAAGCACCACGCATTCGGTTGGTTAATCCTGGAAGGCATGTCAGTATGGAGGGACGTATCCCTGTTGCGGTCCGTGCAGCGTTGGAGGCGCGTGGGCACGACGTAGAGGTATTGCCCGATTGGACGGCAACCGTCGGCGGCGGACACGGTATCGCCTTTGATACCGAAGAAGGAAGCTTCATGGGCGGTGCTGACCCGCGGCGGGATGGATATGCGATAGGTGTGTAAAGATGGTTCACCCAAAACATATTGTTGCTGCCTCTGGGTTGATAAGTCATCCTGATGGTAGCATCTTGCTCATCCGAAGTCCTCGCCGTGGGTGGGAGTTTCCGGGGGGGCAAGTCGAAGAAGGTGAGCATCTACTTGAAGCGTTGCAGCGTGAAATCCAAGAAGAAACTGGGGTTACCGCGTCAATCGGGTCGCTGGTTGGTGTTTACTCAAATGTCAAGTCGCCTACGAAATTGATGTTTAGTTTCTGGGGAGATTACGTCTGTGGCGCGTTACAGACAAGCGATGAGAGTTTAGAGACTGAATGGGTTGCGCGTGATTCGGTTTTACAACGTATATCGCATCCGGCTATTTATGACCGAATGGAAGATATGCTCAATTTCTCAGGACGGGTCATTTATCGCGTTTATACCAATAATCCTTATCAGATTTGTGAACAACGTTTTTTGTGAAACGGTGGCACCTCCGTTCATTAATAATGTGTTTTTTCGGATTTTATATCTATTATAATGTGTTTTAAGGAGAAAATATGAAAGGTTTTAGTGCTATGAGCAGATGTCTGTTTTTGATATTAGGACTGTTTTTAATTTTGGGTTGTGATGCAATCCAAGATGTTCTTATTTCTCAACCGCCAAGTGGAACTGATGCTGAACCACTTCGCGTAACGATGGTATATCCCAGCGATTGTGTGGGTACTGCAGCTTATTGTGATGCCTTCCATATCGGTGTCGAGGCTGCAGCGGAAGAACTTGGGATTAGCCTCAAAGAGGTTAATGGTATCGAAAGTGATCCCGTGGCTACGGAGATACTCTTGAGAGATGCAGCCCAGAATTCAGAACTTGTTTTGACAGCAGGTTATCAGATGGGAGACCTACTCGCTCGCGTCGCACCGGAATTTCCTGATGTTAAATTCGCAATTTTCGACGTTGTCCTTGATATTCCAAATGTGACTTCTGTGAACTATAAATCTAACGAAGGCTCGTTTCTAGTTGGGGCAATTGCAGGTTTAAAATCGGAAAGTAACAAAATCGGTTATATCGGAGGCGCGGATGTTCCGCTGTTACACGAGTTTGAAGCAGGCTATATTGCCGGAGTTCACGCAGTCAATCCAGATGCCGAAGTCACTGTGGAATATATTAGTAAAGATGCGGCAGGTTTCGGTCAACCTGAAAGCGCAAAAGAATTGGCTTTAGCGCAGTATGCGGGCGGGATTGATGTGATTTACACCGCTGCGGGTGGATCCGGTCAAGGCGTGCTTGAGGCAGCACAGGAACAACAAAAGTTCATCATTTGGGTTGACTCTAATGGGAATCATCTTGCACCGGGACTTGTCCTAACAAGTATGACAAAAGAGGTCCCGACTTCTGTGCAGCGTATCATTCGAGAAACCGCTGAAGGCAATTTTATGGCAGGTATCCGTCTCTTTGGTGTCGCGGATGGTGATGTCAATTATGCTATTGATGAACACAATCAACCGCTGCTTTCGGACGACATCGTAGATACTGTCGAATCACTAAAAGCAAAAATCATTGCTGGCGAGATTGTTGTTCCGAACACAGTTTCGCTACCGCGCAACTAATGCCTATAATAACGTGAGTTCGATAAAAGGTTTCTACTTGTGGCATAAACTGTTAGTTTGCGTAGGCGAAGGAGAATTTTATGCTTAATCAGCATCCGTACCCAGAGTCTGAAGGTCGGCGGAGTTTAGTAGTTGGGATATTGTTGAGTCTAATCACCTGTGGTATTTATGGACTATACTGGCAATACAAACAGATAGCGACGCTTAATGCTTGGCTGAGGAGAGATGAGTATTCTTTTTGGCTCTGGCTTCTGCTTTCATTTATCACTTGTGGGATTTATGGGATCTATTACGAGTACAAGATGGCAAACGGTATCAATCGGGTACAGGCTGACAATGATTTGGTATTCGATTCGAGCCTACCAATCATCTGCGTTTTGTTAGCAATTTTCGGTATTGGTATCGCGTCACTTGCTATTCAACAACACCAGATTAACAGACTCTACGAAGAACGAATTTCTAATGTTTAACCGTACATTTCTCTCGCGTCTATTTCTTATCGGATTGGGTGGAGTCGGACTCTATACCGCAGGTGCCAAGATAGCCCCTGAAGAGGTTTCGCTGATGCCGTGTCTATTTCATTTAGTGACCGATGTGCCGTGCCCCGGATGCGGGATGACGCGGGCGTGCCTTGCCTTAACACACGGAAATTTCGTAGACGCGTGGCACTATCACCCGTTCTCATTTTTAATTATTGGATTGGCTGTTGGAGCAGCGCTCTTTCCGATAGGATTCAAAAACGCGTGGAGCCGTTGTTCAGCGGTCACTCGAAATGTCCTTACCGTTAGCGGAATTGTCCTATGTCTTTCCGTTTGGATTCATAAATTGTGGACGTAAAGCAGTATCTTATTTTACTATCAACATCTTCTGCAGAACCGGTAAAGGCGTGCTATCTATGACCAATTCATAGAAGTAGATACCGCCCGCAACCCGTTCACCGCTTTCGTTTCTGCCGTCCCAATGTGCTGCTCGGTGCTGCGTGAGATAATAACCACTCGGTTGGTAGCCAAGCAGCATGTGTGACTCTCTCAAATTTGCTGACAACCGACAGCCGATAGCCATTCTAATAGCTTCGTAGGACAGTACCCTTGGCGCCGACAATCCAACCTGCGTTTTTATTCAGATAAATATCTTGCAAGTTATGTCGTGCCGGTGAAGGGTAGCGGTTCCACGTCTTACCACTATCTGTTGTGTGAAGGATTAGCCCTTTCTCGCCGATTGCCCATCCGTGTTGTTCGTCATGGAATGCAACATCCCGCAAGTTTTGATTGACGGGACTTTTCTGCCGAAGCCACGTTCTTCCACCATTCGCAGTGTGGAGGATCAGCCCATTTGTACCGACAATCCACCCGCGCGTTAGGTCTGTAAAATAAACACTGAATAGCGGCTGCTCGGCATGGCTGCTCTGGCGCACCCATCGTTCCCCGCCGTCTTGGGTATGAAGCACCTCGCCGGCTTCCCCAACAATCCAACCGCGTTGTGGATCGACAAAATGGACCCCCCAGAGGTGTTTATCTGAAAGGTCTCGTAGACTTTCCCAACGACCGCCGCCGTTTTCTGTCCAAAGAACTGTCCCTTTTCCGCCAACTGCCCAGCCTTCTGTTGTGCTAACGAAATAAATATCCAAGATGCCAGGGGGTCTACTTTGGCTCCGTATTTGGTGTTGAATATTCCATGTAGCACCGCCGCTCGCAGTGTAATGTACCTGTCCGATAGTGGCGATCCAACCGTTATTTGGGGTTGTGAAATTAACCTGCGTCAGCGTGTCTTTGGAGACAGACGACGATTGCCAAGTCGTCCCACCATCAGCGGTAGATAGGACCGTCCCCGCAGTACCAACTGCCCAACCGCGTTTGGCATCAACAAAATGGACCCCATAAAGGTGCGCATTTGTGTCGCTCTCGACCTGTTGCCACTCAAATTGGGCCACATCTTCGGAGCAGCCGAAGTACGCGAGACTTCCACATAGCAGAATCAGTGTAAGGTAGTTCTTTTTTTTCATTTTCAGGTCCTTATTTTCTTAACAAAATTTTTATTGCATCTAATTGCTGGATCGTGATAAACTATAACTATTATAAGGCATCTGCCGAGAGTTGTCAAGTGCTTATAGAGGTTTACACTGATTACCATGTACATCATCGGAATTGATGGCGGCGGCACAAAAACCGTTGGCATTCTGACGACAGAAACCGGACAACATCTTGCACAAGTTCAATCGGGCCCTGCAAACTATCACGTAGTTGGTGAAGCACAGACGCAAGCGGTTTTGGAGAACCTTGTTGAAGGTCTTTGTAAGAAAGCCGGTATTTCAAGAACAAATCCGATTCGGTTCTGTTTGGGAATGGCAGGTTTGGGGCGCGCGCCGGATCGGGAAGTCATTGGTCGAATTTGTGATACCCTCGGTATTGGCGACTTTAGTGATGGGCATCGGCGTATCCTAACACATGACGCACATATCGCACTGGTTGGAGGAACGGGTAAGCAGGAAGGCATAATTATTATCTCCGGGACGGGTGCTATCGTTTATGGTATCAACGCTGATGGCAGAGAAGCACGGGCGAGTGGTTGGGGGTATTTGCTCGGTGATGAAGGCAGCGGCTACGACATTGCAATAAAAGGACTTCGAGTTGTTGCTCGTGCGGCTGATGGTAGAGGTGCGCCAACTGAACTAACAGACCGAATCCTCAATAGGCTTGAACTGAACGAACCGAGTGAGTTGATTCGTTGGGTACACGCTGCAAGTCGAGATGTTATAGCCCACTTGGCAGAAATTGTGTTTGATGCTGCCCGAGCAGAGGATGACGTTGCCAGACGAATTATTGACGGTGCTGCTGATGAACTCGTTTGTGCCGCACGAAGTGTGATTGAACAATTAGGATTCGGAAAATCGTTTGATGTTGTTCTCAGTGGTGGCAATCTCGTTCATCAATCGATGTTTGTCGATAAGATCCGTCAACAGTTCGCGAAGATTCAACCAGAGGCGGCGGTGATACTTCCAAAGCATGAACCTGCTTACGGTGCAGTGTTATTGGCACAAATGAAGTTATAGTCAGAAGTTGTTTCTGGCGAAGGAATGCATGCAATCCACAACAGAGCAGCGAAATCTGAATTCTACCGAAATTGACCTGAAGTCGATTTCAGAAATCGTCCAGATTTTTCACGAGGAGGACCGAAAAGCAGTTGCAGCAGTTGCGGCAGCATCCGACGCAATTACACACGCAATTGATTTGTGTGTTACTGCGTTTCGCGCCGGTGGCAGGCTATTCTATATTGGTGCAGGCACAAGTGGTAGACTTGGGGTTTTAGATGCTTCCGAATGCCCACCGACCTTTAGCACGCCACCTGAGATGGTACAGGGAATTATTGCGGGTGGTGATGTCGCCTTACGTTGTTCTGTGGAAGGTGAAGAAGACAGACCTGAACGTGGCGCACAAGTTATCAGGGAACGTCAACTCACACCGCAAGATGTACTCGTCGGAATTGCGAGTAGTGGTCGCACACCTTATGTCATCGGGGCTTTGAAAGAGGCTCACACTATCGGCGCAACGACAATATTTTTGTGTTGTGTCCAACCCCCTGAGCAACTTAAAGAGTGGGTGACGCATTTCGTTGCACCGATTGTCGGGCCCGAAATCATTACAGGTTCAACGCGTTTGAAGGCAGGGACAGCGACGAAACTCGTCTTGAACATGCTAACGACTGTTTCTATGATAAAATTGGGAAAGGTCTACGACAATCTAATGGTAGATGTCCACGCTTCTAATACCAAGTTAGTTGAACGGAGTATACGGGTTGTCCAAGCCGTCACTGGCGTTGATGCTGCGGTAGCTGAGGCAACGTTAGCACAGGCGGGGGGACGGGCAAAGTTGGCGATTGTAATGCTCTCAGAAGGGTTGAACACTACAGACGCAGACGCACTCTTGGAAAAGCACGCTGGATTTCTTAGAAGAATTCTTGAGAATTTTTAACTATTGAATCTGAAATGCTGTGTCCGTTGTCTTGGCAGTTTTTTAATTCTTAAGAACCTTTTGGAACCCAGAGTCGTCTGGAATTCACCAGAAATCACCGTGAAACGAAATTGTGAGTGATTAGCGAACAATTTGTCTTAGCTTTACATTGTGGAACGGTGACCAGATTTAATAGTTTAAAAAATCTGGAGAGGCTAAACGCGCAATTTATAAGGGGAACTGTATGGATACGAAGGATACAAAAGTTGGGCTTGCCAAAACCGGCAGGCGACGCGCTAACGTTTTTGAGGCACTCGACAATATACGCGAGGTGCTTACACCGAAGGTTCGTGAACAGGTGCTGTTGAAACCGAATTTTCTCTCCAGCACAAATCAACTGGCTTCGTCGCACCCAGATGCGATACGCGGTGCCCTTGATTTCTTGCTGAGTACGCCGGAGCCCCCGAAAGAGGTAATTATCGCTGAAGGTGCCAATGAGAAATTTTCGGGTGAGGCGTTCCAGATTTTCGGCTATGAAGCACTCCAAGCCGAGTATGATCTTCCGATCCGACTCGTGGATTTACATCAAGAAACCGAATGGGTAGAAACGAAGGTTTTTCTCGCTGAACGCAATGAAGATACGGTGCGGATGCCGAAAATAGTCTTGGATTGTCCCTGCACGATCTCTGTTGCTATCGCGAAAACGCACGATGCGGGTGTTGTGACGCTTGCTATGAAGAATATGATTATGGGCACTTTACACAAGGAAGACCGGATTAAAATGCACGGCTACCACAGTCATGCAGACCGTGTGCTTCCGCGCGAAGCGCAAACGCTCAATATCAACCTCCTTCGCCTCTCACGCCACCTTAAACCTGATATTGCTATCGTTGATGGCACTGTCGGGTTACAAGGCAATGGGCCCGGCGGCACTGATTCTGTCCCGCTCGGTATCGCTGTTGTGAGTGATGATGTGTTCGCAGCGGACGCTGTCACGACGAAGGCGATGGGATTTGAACCCTTGGAGATTGGACTTTTTCATTACGCAAACGAAATGGGCTACGGCGTTGCGGATCTGAACGAGATTGATGTCTTTGGACCTGCTGTTGAAACGGTTGCGAGATCCTTTAAGCCCCATGAAACTGCTGAACTTCAGTTCCAGTGGCAAGAAACGAATCCTACGGACTATCTGGCAGCAGACTAACAAAAGGAGAAATATGAAACGCTTCTATAATGTATTTATTTTGTTTTCGATATTCCTCACTACACCGGCGTGGGCATGGTGGGGCGGCGGACACGATATCCTTACACAAGCTGCTGTCAAGGCAGTTCCTGAAGAGATGCCTGAATTTTTTAGAGCCGCCGAGAAAATGGTTGCCCATTGCTCTTACGACCCGGATATATCAAAAGAGCGTGGCACACCCCACGCACGACAGGCTGAATACGGTGAACACTATGTTGATATCGAACTGTTCGGAGCGCATGCAATTCCAGACGGACGCGAGGCACATATTAAGTTGTGTGCGGAGTTAGGACTTGCGCCACGAGCTGTCGGCACACTCCCTTATGCCTTGGCAGAATGGACAGAGCGGCTCGCCGTTGCTTTCGCAGAGCATCGCAAATGGCCCGACAATCCGATGATTCAGAACAAATGCTTTCTCTATGCCGGGTTCCTTTCACACTACGCACAAGATATGTGTCAGCCCTTGCACCTGACGATTCATTTCGATGGTATTGTTCAGGAGGATGGAACACGCACGCATGCGGGTATCCATGAGAAGGTCGATTCGGCAGTTGAAATGTTGAAACTCAATCCGGCAGAACTGGCGAAAGGACAGAAAGTTGAAGCCGTCGACGATCTAATGCTTGCGATAATAGAACAGATTAAAGCAGGACACAGTTTAGTCGATAGCGTTTACGCACTCGCGGCAGACTTTCAGGACCTGAAAAATCCATCGCCTGCGGTGGTTGATTTTACAAATGACCGGGCGCGCGAAGCAGTACGTTGGACTGCTTCACTCTATTTAACTGCGTGGCAGCTTTCTGAGAATATTAAACTCCCGGGTTGGCTCGACCGCGCACAAAACGATAAGGAGAAATAACTTTGTTACAACAGTGGAAACCTGATCCAACTTTTTACCCTTCCCCCAAGATGGCGATTGAAGCACCTACGGAAGAACTCGCTTATGTTGCTGCACCCCGGGACGACGGCAAACCGGATGCTATGTGTGTTGTTGACCTCAACGAAGCGTCTGGCACCTATGGACAGATTATCAATAGATTGGAGCTCGGTGTTCGTGACGAAATCCACCATTTTGGTTGGAACGCATGTAGTGCGGCACTCTGTCCCTACGCCCCGCACCCTTATGTAGAACGTCGCTATCTCGTTGTGCCAGCACTACGAGGTTCTCATATCTATATCCTTGATGTGAAAGAGGATCCGAAGTCCCCGAAACTCATTAAGACTTTGTCGGCTGATGAGGTTGAAGATCGATCCGGGTATACGCGTCCGCATACGGTACATTGTGGACCCGAAGGAATCTATATCAGCGCACTCGCTTCGGCTGGCTCTGAAGAGGGACCCGGCGGTATCTTCCTCATGGATCACTATAACTTCAATATTCTCGGACAGTGGGAAGTCGAACGCGGTTCTCAATCCCTCTCTTACGATTTCTGGTGGCACTTGGGTTATGACATCGCTGTTACCAGTGAGTGGGGATATCCTGGAATGATTGAAAATGGCGTAAGCCTTGAAGATTTAGGGGCGCGCAAGTTCGGACATAAAATCCATATTTGGGACATTCGACACCGTAAAAACATCCAGACCTTGGATTTGGGCGATGATTACCAGATGATCTTGGAGCTCCGTCCAGCACACGACCCAACCAAAGCTTATGGGTTTGTCAATGCCGTGCTGAATATGAACGACCTCTCCAGTTCGATTTGGACGTGGTACAAAGATGGCGACGATTGGCAGATTCAAAAGATTATTGATATTCCCGCACAAGTGCCTGAAAATCCAGATGATTTACCACCTGCCTTGAAAGATATCGGCATGATTCCGCCGCTTGTTACCGATCATATCCTTTCGTTGGACGATCGGTTCCTGTATGTCTCCTGCTGGGGAACCGGGGAGTTGTTGCAATATGATGTCTCCGATCCGCTTAATCCGAAGCATACCGGGACTCTCGAAATAGGCGGTATTACAAAATCGCATCCGCATCCGGCAGCTGGACCCGTCGGCGGTGGTCCCCAGATGGTTGAGTTGAGTCGAGACGGCAAACGCCTCTATTTCACTAATTCGCTTTATGTCGCTTGGGATAATCAGTTCTACCCGGATGGCGCAAACGGATGGATGGTGAAAGCGGATATAAATCCGGACGGCGGACTCGAATTGGATCCCAACTTCTTTGTAGATTTCGGCGACAGTCGCGCCCACCAGATTCGCTTGCAAGGCGGCGATAGTTCATCGGATACCTTCTGTTATTCGTAAGCATTAGTCGTATTTCCTGATAGGCATGCTGCTGGTGTGATTTTCAACCTCGCTTTTAAAGCGCGCGTGCCATTACGATACTGCTCTAAAAGAGGGTGCGCAGGTTCTCTTGCAGTGCCCTCATATTATTATTTATTGGTGGAAAGATATTTTTTATGGATACTGTTTCATGGGTAGGCTATACCCTTCTCGGTGTATATCATGGCATTAATCCGGGGATGGGGTGGCTTTTTGCGGTTGCATTGGGTATGCAGGAAAAACGGAGAAGCGCGGTTATTGGCGCGCTCTTCCCAATGGCACTCGGGCACGCGATTTCGATCGGGGTCGTGGTGCTGGTGATCGGTTTAGCACAACAGCAGATCCCGCAGAATGTACTCGGTATCGCCTGTGCGGTCGTTCTATTCGGTTTTGGGACATACAAATTATTCCGGTCACGGCATCCGAGATGGGTCGGTATGCGTGTTAATTTCAAAGACTTAACAGTCTGGTCTTTCCTAATGGCTTCTGCCCACGGCGCAGGCTTGATGCTCGCCCCGCTTTTGTTACGGATGCCGATGGCATCAGCGCATTCTGGACATGCCCATCACGCGTCAGCAACTATGACGGAGAGTGCGACGATGTTATTATCCGCGGTTGGCGTGCATACCCTCAGTTTTTTCGTTGTAACAGGGGTTGTAGCGGTTGTTGTTTACGAGGTAGTAGGATTGGCGCTGCTTCGCAAAGCGTGGTTTAATCTGGATATGCTGTGGTCTATTGCTTTGATGATTGCGGGTATTGTCACGGCTGGCATGTTGTTCTGGGGACATTAGGCAAAATAGTGCTGATATAACGGCTTTGCTAAACGTTAACTTTATACTTTAAATCATTGGCTTCATCACCTGTTATGCCTCGAAACCCCCAGCAGTGAGGTGCCTGTTCTTTTATCGTAATTTCGATATCTATCAGGGAAATAGACAATTGGCTTTCAATTTCTTTAAAGAGTGTTTTGATGAGGCGCTTTTTGGTTTCTGTTTGGCGACCTGCCATCATATTAATTTCGATGACAGTATATGCATCTGTGCGGCCACCGGGATAATACAAATCTTCTTGATCCATAGGCACAAAACGGTGTGCACGTTTATCCTCTGGCATACCGAGAACAGACTGCATGCAGCCGTGGATTACATCAGACAATTCTGCCTTTATTGGGTTTAACTTCTCTTTGATTCCATATACGATAATCATTGTCATTCCTTAATCTGCTCAGGGAGTAACTTAATTCTATATTTCTGGTGTAATGCCCGCATATCAGCGAAGTCTGTATCTGTCAATGTATATCCGGTGTGTGAACGCACCTGATAATCTACTGATAGACACCGGACTTCTCGACCTCCGATGTGCCCCACAGCGTTCAATTCCAATTCAGAAATAATCCAGTTAATTTCTCCTGGACCGTAGACCGCGCCGCCATCTTCGGGCCGTTCAACCACATGAAAGTCAATCATTCCGTGTGATGGATGCCCCATCACGAAGTTCCGATCTTTATGGTCGTCCGTATAAATGTCAACAAACCCACGTGCAAAGAGTGCCTCGGTCAGGATTGCTGAGTCTTCCCATGAAATGATGATGTCCAGGTCTTGGTGTTTCCGAGTCTGCTCACTTAATAGTGCATCAACACCCCATCCACCGTCAATCCAGACTATAATATCGAGTTCATCAAATAGGTTGAGAAACCAGTGGACCATGTCAGCGGTCATAGGACTTGCACATTCGCAGTGAGTGAGTAAGTTTTTCGTTCCCAATTGTAACTACTTCTATATTGCTCTCAAATAATTCTCGCAGCTGATTTTGTTTTTCTTACTCATGTTCTTGGAGGTGTTCAGCTAACCACAAATTAACTAAAGTCTCAGGTAAGATCCCACGCGTCTTCGCTTGCTTTTCAATCTTTTCATAGATCTCTGGCGTGAGTGTTACGCGACATTTCCGCTGCATCCGCACCTCAAAATTAACTTCCTGCGTTTCATCCCAATAGTCATCCAAGCTATGCGTATCCCAGAAATCGGCTATCTCTTCTAAGGTTCGCGCCTTAGATATACTGGGAACTTGCTTATCTTTATTTTTTTTCATTGGAGCACCTTCAACGCAGCTTCGTATCTGTCTCTAACAATTTCCTGAACATCCTCTCGCAGCTTCTGCCAACTCCGTTGTAGCTTCGACTTAACCCATAGTCTACCTGCATCAATTCCCATCCCATGATGAATGTATGCCAGGTATAGCAGCGAAGGCACTCCCTCAATATGAGACATCGCATCGGCATTCGCAAGACATGCTCCCTCCGCACTTCGATGTTCCGCTATCACACTGCCTCGATGTGTCGCGATAGCCTCTTTGACAGATGCTATTTTTTTTGCAGGATAGCCGAAACGTTTAAGAAATTTCTCCGCTTCAATCGGACTGTGAATATGGTGATCGGCGTAGAGTGCTTCGTCTTTTATGCTGGCATAGTCATGCAATAACGCCGCGAATTCCACAATTTCGGGATCGGCATCAAAGCGTGGGGCGAGTTGTTTTGCGTTTTGAACGACCTTCAGAATGTGGTGCGTCCAGATATCGTACCCAAAGATATTGGTATCGGCAGCACACGCCTGCTCAACAATTCGTTTGATTTCGTTCTTCAGGGTTTCAATCATGTAAAATAGTCTCCATCTTCCTTTTCACTTATATCTAATAGACGTTGCTACGGTGTCCAATTTGGTGAACAGTTACCTCTCTGATACTCTTACTAAACGAATAGATGATCCGATAATGTTTGGCAATTTTTAAACTGAACTTTCCTTTTTTAATACCCTTAAGAATACCACAAAACTGGTAATCAGGCAACTGAAAATTGGTTGTGTAACGTGTTGTAATCATATCCAATTCCCCTAAAGCGAAAAACTTGCCTTTTTTCTCCATCTGTGCTATAATTCCTATTCAGTAATACAGAAAATTTTAATCCGACTTCTCAATATAGGCTTGAAAGGAACGCCTCTAAATCAAAACACTCGCGCTGCACCGAAAAGGAGAATCTTAACTTGATAAATCTATATGGAGCGACGTATGACAGAATACAACTGCTTCGCCACGTTGGAGATGTGTCGCAAATTGCCTATGCCAAGATGTATCAACTAATAGATGGCAACGAAAAGGGCGTTGACGCAATTGACTTCCGAACCGGGAGCGGTCTTAATTTTACCGTGCTACCGAGCCGCGGGCTTGATATTTCTTACGCCGAATATCAAGGCGTGCCGCTCTGTTGGCGTTCAAGCACCGGTGATGTTAATCCTGCATATTACGAACCAGAAGGACTCGGTTGGCTACGGAGTTTTTATGGCGGCTTATTGACGACTTGTGGGATGCGGCAAGTCGGTGTCCCGAGTGAGGATGAAGATGAGGTATTAGGGCTTCACGGTAGAGTTTCCAATATTCCCGCAAAAAACGTTTGGGTTGATAGCCGTTGGGAGGGACACCGCTATATGTTGTGGGCGCAAGGCAAGGTTAAAGAGACTGCTGCGTTGGGTGAACATCTCTCACGCACCCGCAGAATCTGGACCGAACTTGGCTCCCGTACGTTGCATATTGAGGATATTGTTGAAAACTTGGGATACCAAGATTCACCACACATGTATCTCTTCCATATTAACGTTGGCTTCCCGATCCTCACCCAAGACAGCGAACTACTTGCCCCGTCCTCACAGGTCACACCGCGAGATGAAACAGCTGCCGCAGATTTGAATAACTATAATTTCTGTGAACCTCCGACTGTTGATTTTCAGGAACAGGCATTCTATCACGAAATGGAACCCGACGTTGATAATCACATCCGTGTTGCTCTCGTAAACCGCAATTTTAACAATGGACAAGGTATCGGTGTATCAGTACGCTACCATAAAACACAATTTCCAAATTTCGTTCAGTGGAAGATGTGCGGTGAAGGGACCTATGTTATGGGTTTAGAACCATCAAACTGTGGGGTAGAAGGTAGAGCCAAGGCGCGCGAACGCGGGACCCTACAGTATATTGAACCCGGTGGACGGAGACACTATGAAGTCGAAATCGGTGTGCTAACCTCCAACAAAGAAATTGATGAGTTCCAAGAAAGAATCGCGAAAACCCAAAATTAACGCTACTCATTTTTACTTGAAACGACAATTAAAAGGAAAGACCAATGAAAAACTATTTGCCCTTATACATAATCGCGTTGCTACTGCTGACAACGTTCGTGTTCATCGGTTGTAGCGCGAAAGAGACAGCACCGCCGGACACCGCGGATATACCTTTGACCCAAGAACCACCAGTGGAGACAGAGGAATCGCTCTCTCCTGAACCAGAGATGGCAGAGAAACCCCAAGTGCCGGACCAAGAAACTAAACCTGAAGAAGTAATGCCAACTGTGGAAGTGCCGAGTGGTAGCGTCCTGCATCTGATCCCGGAGTCCACTTTAGGAGTCATTTATTGCCCGAGTCTGACTGAATTGGATAATCGGATTAACATGTTAGCAACAGACTTGCTACCCACGGCTGAACCACCAGAGGTCCTCGCCGGAATTTTGGCGGACGCTTTCGGTGCCGGGTTTGAAAGTCTTGCCGAATTAGAGCAAATTGGGTTGGATCTGAACCAAGACTTTGCAATCTTTATGACTTCCTTGAAGCCACCTGATCTCTCCGCAACCGTACATCTCATGAACCCTGATGCCATGAAACAGGTAATTGATGCAGAGAGCGAAGGAACCGCACCCATAGAATATAATGGTGTCACCTATTGGAATGCAGCCGGTGGCGGTGGAAGTTTCGCTATCATAGACAATATTCTCGTTTTTGCTCGATCCCCTGAGATCTGTGAAAGCGTGATTGATACCTATAACAAAACAAACCCGTCTATTACAACCAATCCAAACTATAATTCGTTCTTCACCGACGTTTCTGAAGGTACTGCACAACTCGCGATCCATTTCGACCTTGAATCGGTCTTACCCGGCATCACTACTTCGCTTAACGAGGAGTTCGGATCAGCGAGAGATAATCTTGAAAGTGATCCGTCTGTAATGGATGCCATCCCTTTCTTTAACCTTATGTTCGAGACTGCTATAGACATGCTGAATCAACTCAAATCTCTAAGCGCGACGCTTGAAGTCGAAGGAACGGATGTGCAAGTCTCACAGTTCCTGAAATTTAAAACAGGTAGCAAGATCCAAAACTCACTCAAAGAGATGGATCCTCACCAATTAGCACTTATCGACGAGCTCCCAAAGCAAGCATTTATGAATGGCGGTTCTCAAGGTAAATCCGAATTCCTGATGGAAATGGGTATCTTCTGGCTAAGAATACTTGAAACGGATGCAGCGGAACAATCTGATCTGATCAAGACAGTTATTGAACAAGCGGAAAGTTTTTATAGCTCTCTTGGTGATGAATGGGCGTTTACTGTTAATTATAACGATAGTATTCTTCCTGATTACTTGATCGTCTATGAGCTGAAGGATGAACAGCGCGCAAGAACCTATATGGGAGAAACATTCCTTGAGCAAATCCAAAATACAATGAAGGTCATGCAGGGCGTAATCGGGGATATACCGCAATTGAATATGTATGATGGGGTTCACTTGGACACACCAATTATGCATAATGGTGTTGAGATTAAAACTTTGGTCTTTCCTAATATTGGGGCGGCTTTTGAAAATATGCCAGCGTCCACTGCCAGTATGGTGCCTCAGGAATGGAGGTGGTCCTATGCCTTTCATGAAAACCGACTCCTGCTTGGTATAGGGGGACCCGAACTCATTAAGACGAAATTGGACCAACAGACTGATGCCGGTGAGACCCTTGCTGAAAATCTGAGTTATCAGAAACTTGTTGGCATGTTAGGAGCTGACAATCACTTGCTTTTGGCAGTCTCTCCACTGACTGCAGCTAAAAGTTTCTTGCCTCTTATCGCGAGAGCGGAGCCTGATGCTGCTGCGCCGATGCAAATGTTGTCCGGAATGCTGATGAATATGCCAGAGACTTATAGCGTCGGATTTTCTGCTAAAGCCGAAGAGAACGGTGTTCACACCGAAATCCTGCTTGTGTTTGGGGACTTCAAGCAACTCGTCCAAATGATGGCAATGATAATGCAGGGTGCCGGACAGATGCAGTAAGTCCGTTTCTAACTCGTCCACAAATTCTGTGGACAAGTTTTTTATTTGTGTTATTTTTTCCGTTATGCTATTATTGGTGTGTCAGGAAGTATAGATTTAAGGTATAAATATGGTAGATTCTAAAAATAAATTCACACTACTATCCTATGGTGAAGTATTTCTTCAATGCTTTGCGGCGTACACGCTCCGGGGAATGCCATAAGGCATTCATACCGTTGATTTATGCGATGTACATTCCTAACCTCACCGATGCAAAGTGTGTAAATAATTTTGGGATCCACCATATATTTCACCCGATATGATTTTATCGGTTAAATTTGTGTTGTTTGATTCAAGTAGCAGCTTAGGTAGTTATAGTTAGATAGGTTATATTATCAGCCAACTGAACAGAAAAGTTGACTGTCTTGTAGGTATAGGAGGCTTATAAAATTGTTTATGCATAATCGAAAATACCAATACATCTTCGGTCTCGGCATTGCACTGTTACTAATTATCTCTCCATTTGCGACTGCTGATAGCACTGAAGCACCGGAAGAAGGTGTTGAGACACCAGCACCTAAGAAAAGTCCGATAAAAGTCGGCGGCGCAATGCGTGTTAATTACGCTTACGGTGGATACGGTAGTGAGGAGAGCCCACATCCCCGAGGCGAAAAAATCGGTGATGTTGATCTTGAGATATTCCGCCTCAATGCTGATTTGGACTATAATAACATCACCGGCCGGGTTGAATACCGCTGGTATGATGGCTATAGTATGATACATACCGGATGGTTGGGGTATAACCTCGGTGATGCGGGGACAGTGAAAGCAGGCGTTGTGCGGGTCCCTTTCGGTCCAACAGCCTACGGGATTTCTACGAGTTGGTTTTTTGACCAGCATTTTTATGTCGGGCTCGCCGACGACATGGATTTAGGAATCACGTGGAATAATACCTTTGATAAACTCACACTGGATGTCGGTTACTTTCTTATGCCCGAACCTCAACTGATATCGTATGGCAGTTTAGCGAGTTCTCGGTACAGTTATGACGTTGTCAGATGGGAAGAAAAAGCCGATGCGCAGGGAAATATTGAGTGGGGTGCGGGTGAAAACGGGTTTGATGAGCAACATCAAGTCAATCTCCGCGCAGTCTACGCACTTGAGAATATAGGGGATTTCGGGGTATCGCTCCAATACGGATTGTTGAGCGGAACGAATGTCGGGGACGACGATAGCGGTAACCACTATGCGTTCTCCGCGCATGCGAAAAACACGTTCGCCGATTTCACCCTCTTTTCGCAATTTTCTTATTATGCGCATAATATTGCGGATGAAACGCCCTGGGGAACCGGTGACTTAATTCCGATGGGTGCTTACGATTTTGCATGGCCCGTTGCCTCTACAGGATTAATACCGGGGCTTTCCTTACGATATGGCGGTATAGATGCTTCAGGTATTTCGTGGATTGATAGTGTTACGCCCTATGCAGAGTGGAGTACTATCCTCAAAACCGTAGATGACTACAACGCGAGTACCCTCGTGACGCTGGGAGCAAGTTGGACCATCTTAGGCTCACTTTATGTGTATAGTGATCTCGCGCTTTCCGACGGTAATTTCTTTGTTGGGAACACGGGAGATGACTACGGAAATATCCTGACAGGTGTTAATCACATTGGTGCTAACGGAAATAACGTATGGCATTGGCGAGTCAATTTTAACTTCGGTTATTACTTCTAATTAGTTACGCCCATAGAAAGAGTAGGCACGTTTGCAAAACGTGCCTGCCTTTCTCAAAGGAGAAATTGAAAATGAACGAAGATGGACAACACCTCCAGAACAACACCAAGATATTTGGGTTAACACCGGTTTTCTTTGTCTCCGCAATCACCATCCTCATTTTTGTCCTCGGGTCCCTCATATTCCGAGAAGGGGCAACGAGCCTTTTCGGTGCTACTCGTAAATGGCTCACGACGAACTTCGACTGGTGGTTCATGGACATCGTCAATCTACTTGTGATATTCTGTCTATTTCTGATTGTGTCGCCGCTTGGCAAAGTGCGTCTCGGCGGACGCGAGGCTGTCCCCGAATACTCTAATCTCACTTGGTTCGCCATGCTCTTCGCATCCGGTATTGGCATCGGTCTCCTATTCTTCGGGGTCTTGGAGCCTGTCCAACACTTTATGAGTCCACCCCTCGGAGGTGAAGCGAAAACCGATGCTGCGCTCGGTATCGCGGCGACGACCTTTCATTGGGGCGTACACGGCTGGGCGGTCTATGGGGTCGTCGGGTTAGCCCTGGCATTTTTCGCTTACAATAAAGGCCTGCCACTCACCATCCGATCCGCGTTCTATCCGCTTCTCGGTGATCGAATATGGGGTTGGCCAGGACATCTCATTGATACGCTCGCGGTTTTCGCGAGTTTGTTTGGTCTCGCAACATCACTCGGTTTAGGCGCGCAGCAGGTGACCGCCGGGCTCAACTACCTCTTCGAGGTTCCTGCTACTAACACTACGATGGTGGTCCTGATAGTTGTCATAACTGGTTGCGCACTCGTCTCTGTATTGACAGGACTGGATGTCGGTATCAAACGGCTCAGCCAACTCAACGTGATCCTTGCGTTTTTTCTCCTGCTCTTCGTCATCCTTGTTGGCCCGAAAATCGCGATCTTCAAAGGTATATTCACGGGTCTCACTGAATATATTTCCAAGATAAGACCGCTCAGCAACTGGGTCGGCCGCGAAGACACGGGGTTTCTGCACGGTTGGACAACCTTCTACTGGGCATGGTGGATCGCTTGGGCACCCTTCGTCGGAACATTTATCGCCCGAATTTCGAAGGGGCGCACAGTTCGTGAGTTCGTGGTTGGTGTCTTACTTCTCCCAACGTTGTTGTGTCTGATCTGGTTTGCCGCCTTTGGTGGAACCGCCCTTGACCAGTTCACCAGTGATGGCTACACCGGTGTGACGGAGACTGTTGAAGCGTATAAACCTGAACTCTCACTGTTCAAAATGCTTGACGAATTGCCGATGACACCCTTGATATCCACGATCGCGATGCTATTGACAGTCATCTTTTTCGTGACCTCCTCGGACTCGGGATCCCTTGTCATTGATACCATCACGGCGGGTGGTAAGTTTGACGCACCTGTATCTCACCGAGTGTTCTGGTGCTCGGCTGAAGGCGCAGTCGCCATCGTCCTCTTGCTTGGCGGTGGGCTGAGCTCGTTACAGGCAGCCTCTCTGGTGACAGGCTTCCCATTTGCTATTGTCCTATTGGGAATGGCAGCTTGTTTGTGGATAGGGCTCCGTGACGAAGCGCGGCAATCTGAATGACAATTGACTGTCAGCAGTAGGCAGTCGGAAAAATAGTGGTTGGTTCTCGGCAGTCGGTGAAGAGGTTTTGATTAAGTCAAACGTTTCTTAGCCAACTGCCGAAAGCCGATAACTGAAAGCCAATAAATATGAACACAGCAGAACTTGAATTTGAGAAACCGTTCATCGAATTGGAACGGCATCTTACACAATTAGAGACCTTCGCGCAAACCCATCCTGAGTTAGACCTCAAAGAAGGGATGGATGCGCTAAAGCAGAATGCGGATACGCTTACAAAGCAAACGTTCCGGAAGTTGAGTCGCTGGGATAAAGTGCGCTTAGCGCGCCACGCACAGCGCCCGCAAGCGCCCTTCTATATCAACGCCCTCCTTGATGAGCCTACCGAACTTCATAGTGATAAGTTATACGGCGACGATCGCGCCCTCATCGGCGGCTTGGCATGGTTCGATGGACAACCGATTGTCTATCTTGCACAGCAGAAGGGAACGAACCTTGAAGAGCGGCAGGAAATGAATTTCGGCTATACACATCCAGAGGGCTATCGCAAGGCAAGACGGTTGATGCGGTTGGCGAATAAGTTCAATCGGCCCTTACTCTGTTTTATAGATACACCGGGCGCACACTTCGATCTCCGTTCCGAGGAATACGGGCAAGCAATGGCGATCGCTGAAAATCTTGCTGAGATGATGGCACTGCGCGTCCCAATTCTCGTCGTTATCATCGGTGAAGGTGGGAGTGGTGGTGCGTTGGCAATTGCGGTCGGCAATCGCGTATTGATGATGGAGTACGCCGTCTACTGCGTCGCGCCCCCTGAAGCTTGTAGTGGTATCGTATGGAAGGACAAAGGCGAACACGCGCCAGAGGCGACCGAAGGTTATAAACCCACCGCCCCGGATCTGCTTAAGTTAGGTATCATTGATCAGGTTGTCCGTGAACCGCTCGGCGGCGCACACAGAGACCCGGAAGCCGCAGCGCGTAGCGTTAGGCGCGCCATACGTAGACATCTTACCGAATTGATGCAGATGACCCCTGAACAACTCATTCAACAAAGGCATGAACGTTATCGGCACATCGGACTGTATGGCGAAGATTCTGCTTGAAGAACGAATGCAAGCGACATGAAGATCCGAACAATTACGACAGGCATTCCGTTCCCTTTTGCACCGTATCAACTCGAACGCGCTGCGAAATTTAACGCCGCCTCCCAAGTCTATTTTGAATCGAACGGCTACGAGGTTCAAACAACACGGGTCAGCTCCCAAATCTGGGATGAAGCACGGGATATTGAGGCGATTCTCACCTTAGAGTCCCACGCACAAGCAGTGGGCATTGACTTTCTTAACTTGGGAACAATCCTGCCGGGAAAACGATCCGCACAAACGCATCTCGCTCGTGTCGCTGATGTGATTATCCAAAGTGAGATGCTCTTTGCTACTGTTACCCTTACAACACAATCTGGGCATGTAGCATCGGAGATCGCTGAGAGCACAGCGGACATCATTCAACAAATAGCACATCAAACCGATGCTGGCTATGGGAACCTCCGCTTTGCAGCGTTGATGAGCTGCCCACCGAATACACCTTTCTTTCCAGCAGCATATTGGCAAGACACCCGGACAAACTTTGGCATCGGATGGCAGGCGGCTGATTTAGTGAATCAGGCGTTCATGGGTGCACAAAATTTAGAAACTGCACTACAAAGTCTGAAAATCCTAATGGAAACGGAAGGACAAAAGATTGTCGCGCTGGCAGAAACGCTTGCACAAGAGTGGGGTCTAAAGTTTGTCGGTATAGATGTGTCACCCGCCCCAATGGGTGATGAAAGTATCGCTTATGCAATGGAACAACAACTGCCAGGTTATTTTGGCGAGCGCGGCACATTGAGAGTCGCTGCGGGCCTGACACGTACACTCCGAGAACTTGACCTGCCTCTCTGTGGTTATTCGGGATTAATGCTTCCCGTCCTTGAAGATGTCGGGTTGGGAGAGCGGAGTGAAGCGGGATATTTTAACCTCGACAGTCTCCTCCTTTATTCTACCGTTTGTGGCACAGGGTTAGATACAATTCCTATACCCGGTGATGCTTCAAATGCCCAAATTGCCGCTATCCTCACCGATGTTGCTGCTCTGTCTACGCAGCTCTCCAAACCTTTATCGGTCCGTCTGTTTCCTGTCCCAGGATGCCAGGCGGGTGACATGACACAGTTTCAATCCCCGTATCTGACAAATACGACTGTTATGTCTATCTGACCTATGCGAAAAAAATGAAATGCTCTAACCTTTTTCTCTTGCCAATTCTCACAACTTTTGATAAGATGACGCGAACGGAATTTAAGGAATAATCATGTCTAATAAACCACATGTGCTTTTGATTTCAACAGACCACTGGCCCAATTCGCTATTGGGTGTCAGTGGGCATCCTGCTATTCAAACCCCGACGTTGGACACACTCGCTCGTGCTGGCACGCGTTTTACGCGCGGCTACAGCGAATGTCCCGTCTGCGTCCCAGCACGCAAAACCTTGATGACTGGAACGACAACGCGTACTCACAAAGATCGGGTTTTTAATGACCGTCAAGGGTTAAATGGACTCCCGACGATTGCTCAAACCTTTCGAGATGCCGGGTATCAGGCTTATGCTGTCGGCAAACTTCATGTTTACCCCCAACGCGACCGCATCGGATTCGACGATGTATTGTTGGGCGAGGAAGGCAGACTCCAACACGGTGTAATTGACGATTATGAATTGTTCCTTGGTGACAGGGGGTATGCCGGTCAACAATTCGCACACGGCATGTGTAACAACGACTATGTTAACAGACCTTGGCATCTGCCTGAAGACTGCCACGTCACGAACTGGAGCACGCAGCAGATGGTGCGGATGATTAAGCGTCGCGACCCAACACGTCCCGGATTCTGGTATCTCTCCTATTGCCATCCGCATCCGCCATTGGCACCCCTCCAGTGCTACATGGATATGTATCGTGATATTGACATAGACATGCCCTATTGTGGAGAGTGGGCGAAGCAAACGGAGGGGCTGCCTTTACCGCTAAAAGGACGGCAAAAACAGGACGAACACTTTACAGCGGATCAAATCCGGTCGGCACGCCAAGCGTTTTATGCGCTCTGTACCCACATTGACCATCAACTCCGAATTGTTATCGGAACTTTGCGGGAAGAAGGCATGTTGAATAACACGATTTTGCTCTTCACATCCGATCACGGTGATATGCTTGGAAATCACGGGATGTGGGCAAAACGGCTCTACTATGAAGATTCCACAAATGTTCCTATGATTCTCGTCGGCACCGCAGGCGATGATCGGGTCGGACATCATAGGGTAGATGACCGGCTTGTCGGATGGCAAGATGTAATGCCAACACTACTCCACTTAGCAGGCATTGACATACCCGATACAGTCGAAGGGATACCTATGGTAGGTGCCCAGAAGCGCGAGTGGTTGTATGGTGAGATTGGTGTAGGTGGCAGTGCAACCCGAATGGTTCATGAAGGACGTTTCAAACTTATCTATTATGCTACTGGAAATTACCGACAACTCTTTGATCTCGAAGAAGATCCGAGGGAATTGAACGACCTCGCCAATTCGCCAGAGCATGCTCAAGTCCTTGAGCGATTAACGAATCATCTGATCGGCGAGCTCTATGGAGACGATGAAGATTGGATCCAAGATGGTGAGCTTGTCGGTTTACCAGATCGGGAGTATCGTCCATCTCCCAACCGCGCCTTGTCGGGTCAACGCGGACTTCATTGGCCACCACAACCGTCCACAGGACGTTAAATAGCATCTCCAAAAGTGGTAGGTGCGGTTTTGCGGCGTACTCGCCCAAATGCGACGTGCATTCTAACCGCACCTACCACTCCTCTACGCTATTCGCGTAACTCCGTAATTCTGACAATCAACGCCTATATTCCCCAATGAAAACCGTTGAATTTCTATGCCAAATGTGGTATCATTTTAACGAAATTGGTTCATCATTTTTAGTTCTTTGTAGCGCAAACTGTTAGTTTGTATGCCGCCTAACACAATAAAATAGGACTTACGCCGCCTGCTTTTTTGTAGCATAACCTGTTAGGTTGTGCCACCAGAATGCCTGTGTTTTTTCAGGGAACTCCATCTTAGAAAGCACGCTACGGTCAAAATTGCGTAAGTCCTATAAAATATACCGCCAGTTGTTAGCAAAAGTGGCGATTAGCGTATGTTGTTCATTATAATATTTCCTATAAACAGGATTCTGTAAAAAATATGGCGAAAAAGAAATCAGACAAAAACTCTAATAAAAACGAGGCAACCCTCGGATTTGAAGCGAAGTTATACCAAGCAGCCGATAAACTCCGAAATAACATGGATGCTGCTGAATACAAGCATGTCGTCTTGGGATTGATCTTCCTCAAGTACATCTCCGATACTTTTGAGGAGAAACACAATTCTCTGGTCCAAGAATTTGCCAATCCACAGAGCGATGATTACATTAAAGAAGAATCTATCCGTTATGAGGTAGTAGAGGACAGAGACGAATACTTAGCCGAAAATATCTTCTATGTTCCGAAGGAAGCGCGCTGGTCTTATTTACAAGCAAATGCCAAACAACCCGAAGTTGGAACGCTGATTGATAATGCGATGCTCGCGATTGAACAAGAAAATTCGCGTCTGAAAGGCGTTCTACCGAAAAATTATGCACGTCCGATGCTTGACAAGCAACGACTTGGTGAACTTGTTGACCTCATTAGCACAATCGGTTTAGGCGAAGAAGAAAATCGCTCAAAAGACATATTAGGCAGAGTCTATGAATATTTCCTCTCACAATTCGCCAGTGCTGAAGGGAAGAGAGGCGGGCAGTTCTACACCCCTCGCTGCGTTGTGCAGCTGCTTGTTGAGATGCTCGCTCCGTACAAAGGACGGGTTTACGACCCGTGTTGCGGCTCAGGTGGAATGTTTGTCCAGAGCGAAGAATTTGTTGAAGCACATGGTGGCCGACACGACGACATCTCCATCTTTGGGCAAGAATCAAACCCAACCACACGTCAATTGGCGTTGATGAATCTTGCTATTCGAGGTATTGAGGCGAACCTCGGTCAGGAACACGCTGATAGTTTTCATAACGATCTGCATCCAGATCTAAAAGCTGATTATATTCTTGCTAATCCGCCGTTCAACAGCAGCGATTGGGGAGGGAACCAACTGCGTGAAGACAGACGTTGGGTCTACGGTGCGCCACCACTCGGCAATGCCAACTTTGCTTGGGTCCAGCATTTTATCTATCACCTTGCCCCGAACGGCATCGCTGGATTTGTCTTGGCAAACGGTTCCATGAGTTCAAATACATCCAACGAAGGCGAAATCCGCAAAAAAATTATTGAAGCCGATTTAGTAGACTGCATGGTGGCATTACCCGGACAACTTTTTTATTCCACGTCTATTCCGGTTTGCCTCTGGTTTATCACAAGGAACAAGGAGAATCCGAATTTTCGGAAGCGCACTGGCGAAACACTTTTCATAGACGCTCGCAGATTAGGGAAGATGATTGACCGCGTACATCGCGAGCTAACGCATTCGGAAATGACGCGAATTGCCGAAACCTATCGCGCATGGAAAGGAAATAACGGGAAGAATGAATATGTAGATGTGCCCGGTTTCTGTAAAAGTGCAACGCTTGAGGAAATTCAGGAGCAAGGCTACATCCTGACCCCGGGAAGGTATGTAGGGATTGCAGATATTAAGGATGATGAAATTCCTTTTAAGGAGCAGATGACCCAGCTTTCCGCCAAACTCCACGATCAACTCACTGAATCCGAGAGACTTGCGACGACTATCAAGAAAAATCTGGAAGCATTAGGATATAGGGGTGAGGAATGAATTTATATTTGGACAGTTTGGCAAAATCTATAGCAGCTCTGGACCGCGTTATCAAAACAGCAAATAGGCTTGATGCTTCTGATGAGGATCTACAGGAAGCAGTTCGTGCTGGGGTTATTCAAAATTTTGAGATTGCTTATGAACAGTCGTGGAAAATGATGAAAAGATGGCTTGAAGAGAATGTTGGTGCTACCTATGTTGATGGTGTTACTCGACGCGAACTCTTTCGCTTTGCGGCAGAAAATCGCCTCATCACCGATATAGATCGATGGATGGCGTATCATGACGCGCGCAACCAAACTTCCCATACCTACAATGAAGATACTGCCCAAAGTGTTTTTGAGGAAGCGACTGAGTTTGTCCATGATGCCAAACGCCTTCTAAGAAAACTGGAGAGGCATAATGATTGACCTCAATCCCAGGCATCTTAAAACGGTTCAGGATATACTGGCGGAATATGTCCCTGGATGTGAAGTCCGTGCCTTCGGATCGCGCGTGAAATGGACTGCAAAAGACTATTCCGATCTCGATCTCGCCGTTATTGGAAGTAGACGATTCAACTTGAGAGAGATGCGTCGATTGACAGAGGCGTTTGAGGAATCCGATCTCCCGATCCGGGTTGATATTGTGGATTGGTATGCAATATCAGAAGGTTTCAGGAGAATAATTGCTGCACAATACGAGGTGATACAAGGACCAGAAGATGCTATAGCCAATGAGACTTCTGGGGCAATTCCCAAGACTTCAACTATTAAAAACAACCATTGGGGTGTTGTGAAACTTGGAGATGTTGTTCAAATTAATCCTCGGCGAGTGATTCCTAAAAAAGAAAAGGCGTTCCATCTTGCCATGCGAGATGTTGAGGTGTTCACACGCGAGGTTACTTCACATTCACATAAAGTATTTAAGGGGTCTGGGGCACGATTCCAAAATGGAGATACGCTTTTAGCTCGTATCACACCTTGCCTTGAAAATGGTAAAACTGTGTATATTGACTGTCTGAAACCTAATCAAGTTGGGCATGGATCAACTGAGTTTATTGTGCTATCAGGAATTGAAGATAAAACGGATAACTTGTTCCTCTACTATTTAGCAAGAGATCCGAGTTTGCGGAAATTTGCAATTCACTCCATGCAAGGTTCAACAGGCCGTCAACGCGTAGATGCAGATTCGCTACGTTCATTTAAGTTCATTTTACCGTCCATTGAGGAACAACGCCGCATCGCGCACATCCTCGGCACGCTTGACGACAAAATCGAGCTTAACCGACAGATGAATGAAACCTTGGAAGCAACGGCGCGGGCAATTTTCAAATCATGGTTTGTAAACTTTGACCCCATAAAAGCAAAGGTAGAGGGACGCAAACCTGCATGCATGGACACCGAAACCGCTGCACTATTTCCATCAGCGTTTCAGGATTCTCCCCTGGGGAAGATTCCGAAGGGATGGCAGGTTGGGACGATTGATGAAGATTTCAATCTTACAATGGGACAATCACCGCCCGGGTCCACGTACAACGAAGATGGAAAGGGCATGCCATTTTATCAAGGAAGCAAAGATTTCGGTTTTAGATATCCAACGCTCCGCGTCTATTGTACCGCACCGAAACGATTTGCTGAAAAAGGAGATACTCTCGTAAGTGTTCGCGCACCTGTGGGCGATGTTAATATGGTTGAGGAAAAAAGTTGTGTAGGTCGCGGCGTAGCAGCGATACGACATAAAACAGGGAGCCGATCTTATACTTACTACGCCATGCAATTTTTGCAGGAGGTTTTTTCTCGTTACGAAGCAGAGGGAACGGTTTTTGGCTCAATCAACAAGACAGACTTCCAAATACTTTCTCAACTCAGACCATCTAATGAGGTTATTGAAGCATTTGAACGTTTGGTTTATCCACTGGATCAGTCTATTGAGAACAACAAAAACGAATCACGAACACTTGCTCAAACCCGAGACACGTTGTTACCAAAGTTGTTGTCCGGTGAAATCCGCGTAGACGAGGCAAATGAGATATTGGAGGAAAATGATGGCGGAAAATCCTAAAGTGTTCATTTCATATTCTCACGATTCTCCAGAGCACAAGCGATGGGTATCTGAACTCGCCGCGCGACTTCGCTATGACGGCATTGATGCAATACTCGACCAGTGGGACCTCGGATTAGGGGATGATGTAACACGATTCATGGAACGTGGTATTGTAGGTGCTGATAGAGTGCTGGTTATTTGCACAGATCAGTACGTCAGTAAGGCAAACGCTGAAGAAGGCGGTGTTGGTTACGAGCGGATGATTGTAAACGCGGAACTTGTTCAGAATTTAGGAACAGACAAATTCATTCCTATCATCCGTCAAGCATCAGGAAAAGAAAAAACACCGATATTTTTAGGAACGCGAGTCTATGCAGACTTTAGAAATGACAGTCAATTCGATGGGGAATGTGAAAAATTAATTCGTGATCTCCACGAAATGCCAATTATAGAGAAACCTCCTTTAGGAAAAAGCCCATTCCCTTCTGTAGACTTAAACACACAACTGATTGAAATTTCAGAACAGTTTGCGATTGCCTCCGAAACGTATGAAACAGCGTCTAAGCTCGTTCGAGCAGGAGATACATTTGGATGGCGACAACTTATCAAACAAATTCGACCAAAGGTATTCAAAGATTTAGTCCAATGGCGGCAAGATGAATTGGATGGACAGGGATCTAACATGGAAGAACCTTTCAAGGTTGCGGATAAAGCCGTTGAAATTATTTCCCCCTTAATGGTTGTCGCATTAGCTGGAGTTGAGTCGGGTAGGGAGGAATTTAGAAACCAAAAATCTTTATTTCATGACCTGCAAAACCTTGCCGAATTTAACCTCACTGGTGTTTGGGACAATATTCCTCACACTTTAGCATACGTATACCATAGTCTACACGGAAGTATTAGCCTTAACACAAGTCAGTTAGATCTTGCCATGGGTCTTGTGCGGGTTAAAATTCCCGAGAGATATTCGCCAAAGCGCAGTTGTGTCTGGGAAATAAGCGCACTTATGGGATGGTCTGAATTGTTTGGTCCAAATTGTGTAAAAGGTTGGGAGTACATAATCAAAGCCTGTGAAAGATGGGAATGGTTGTCACCTATATTTGGTGACGAATCAGAATACAAAGTTTCGCTGGTCGCATATTACATGGCACTGAATATTCATGAATTAGCAGCGATAATCGCTTCATCTCAACAAGAGAAATCAAACGCCAGTAACAATATTCGGTTCTCGCCTCAACCTGGCACCATCCCATTACTTTTTATGTCTGAAAACCATGATATATATCAACGTGCAATTTCTCTACTACGTCTGAACCCAGATGCCGTCACACAGTTATGGACCAGTTTGAATGTAACACATGAGCAAATGAAAAGCTCATGGGGAAATTGGGTGCGCTCATGCAACAGTTGGTTAAGGTCACCGTCTATATCTTCATCTGTTAGTGGACCAAATTGCTATCAGAATATTCGTGATTATGAAGATTTTTTTGAAATGTTGTAAACTTATTCTCTGTCCGATTAAAATTCTTGGACAGTTGAGCACTCTCCAAATCCTGAAAGATTCATGACTAACGGAGGTCGGAGGCAACTGGTATAGAATATCAGTTGAAGGGCTGGAGGCAAAGATGGTGCAAAATCCTAAGGTGTTCATTTCATATTCCGACGATACACAGGAACATAAGCGGTGGATATCTGAACTCGGTGCAAAACTCCGAAGAAATGGAGTTCAGATAATATTTGATCAGTGGCACCTTAGCTCGGCTAATGACCCAAAGCAATTTATGGAATTTGGTGTTAAGAATTCCGATTGGGTTCTGGTCATCTGCACGGATAGTTACGTGAGCAAGGCAAATGATGGTGAAGATAGCATTGGATACGAGCCGATGATTATAACCCAAAAACTTGTTGAAGATTTGGGAACTAACAAATTTATTCCCGTAATTCGCCAGACAGAATGGGAAGATAAAACACCAGCATTTTTGAAAGAACGAGTTTGTATTGATTTTACGGACGACAACCAATTTGATGCGAAATTTGAGAAGATGCTGCATGAACGGCTCTTGCTACCCCCTCTACAGAAACCTTTGATTCCACATATTGAGTCAGTGCGTATAAAAAACTATCGCGCGTTACGGAATATAGAATTAACACAACTCAAACCGCTAACTGTCTTTTTAGGTCCAAATGGCAGTGGAAAATCAACACTGTTTGATGTGTTTGCGTTTCTTGCTGAATGTTTCACGGACGGGCTGCGTCGTGCTTTGGACAAAAGAGAAGGTTTCAAGGAACTGCGGACACGCGGCTGTGATGGACCCATTGGATTTGAATTGAAATATCGCGAAGAACCCGGAACACCAATTATCACCTATCATCTTTCCATCAATGAAAATTCGGAA
Source organism: Candidatus Poribacteria bacterium (assembly GCA_963662915.2). GTDB lineage: Bacteria > Poribacteria > WGA-4E > WGA-4E > WGA-3G > WGA-3G. The sequence continues at coordinate 283,895 of CAXXEU010000002.1, forward strand.
GGCCCCTTTGTTGAAAATGAGTGGATGCAATGGCGGCGCGGGAGTCGTGGAAAACATGTGCGTTTCCTCAATTTCCATCACGGAAAAGGCAGTGTAATTCCTGGCGAAACACCCGATAAAACAGATAACCCCATTGATGAGCAACTGGATGATCCCACAACGATCGCAGCAAGTATGTTTGGTCAATCCACATATCACCCGCGCGTGAGTGCTTTTCGGCGGTTTATTACAGATTGGCACCTATCTCACCTTTCTACTGATGCTACACGCGAGGGCACCAAAGCCGGACCGCAAAAGCGATTGTCCACGACAGGTGACAACTTGTCCAACGTTATCCAGTACTTGCAAGAACAATATCCAGAACGATTGGAAAAAATTATCTCTATTCTGTCAGAGCGGGTCCCACGTTTAGAAATGATAAAGACGGAGCAGATAATGGATGGTTACCTATCATTGCAGATCAAGGATGCCCCATTTGCAGAACCCATTTTGGTGAAGTTCGCTTCGGATGGTACGTTAAAATTACTTTCCTACCTAACCTTGTTATATGATCCGCAACCGCCACAGTTAATAGGTATTGAGGAACCTGAGAATTACCTACATCCGCGTCTACTGATCGGTTTTGTGGAGGACTGCATTAAGGCATCTATGGGGGCCCAATTCATAATTACCACGCATTCACCTCAATTTGTTAATGAATTCACTGCTGAAGAAGTGTGGGTGTTGTACCGAAATGAACAAGGCTGGACAGTGTGCAAACGCGCGTCGGACATGCTGGGAATCAATCATTTTATGGAAGCAGGGGCAAAGTTAGGGCAGCTCTGGAGGGAAGGGTTCTTTGAATTTGGTGATCCGCTAACCAATGCAGGCGGTCCTAAACGAGGTGTGCATGCACATTGAATTTTTCTTGGAGGAACCATCCACCCAAGAAACATTAAAGGCTATTTTACCCAAGATTCTTTCCAATGATGTCACTTTTGACTTCCTCGTTTTTGAGGGCAAGGACGATCTGCTTAATAATCTGTCAGCACGATTGATGGGATATCGATGGATACCTGATAACTGGCGAATTATGGTACTTATTGACGAAGATCGGAGAGACTGTCACGAGTTGAAGGCAAAATTAGAGAACGCAGCGGACGGGATTGGCTTTGTGACGAAATCCAACGCGGCTCCAAACGAAAATTTTCAAGTTGTCAATCGGTTGGCAATTGAAGAATTGGAGGCGTGGTTTTTTGGAGACGTTGAAGCGATGCACGCGGCTTATTCCAGAATCCCAGAAAACCTCCAATCTAAGGCAAAATACCGTAATCCTGACGCAATCCGCGGCGGCACGTCCGAAGCATTGGAACGCTTACTGATACGGGCACACTATTACACGGGAAAATTACCCAAAACTGAGGTCGCCCAGAATATCGCACAACACATGGAGCCGAGGCGGAACAGATCGAAAAGTTTTCAAGTGTTTGTTGAAGGGCTTAAAGCATGCGTAGGAGAAGAACTGTTAGTTTAACGCATTTGGAACAAACGACATGAATCTGAATACAATTTACGAATCCGATATAGAAGAAGCCGCTCTTGGTTGGTTCGTTAACCTGGGTTATACCGTTTTACACGGTCCCGACATCGCCCCAGACACGCCCAATGCTGAACGTTCCGCTTACAAAGAAGTCATCTTGACACGCCGTCTACGAGATGTCGTTGCCTACCTAAATCCAAACATACCGCCCGATGTACAAGAAGAAGCAATCCGCAAAGTACTAAACCCAGATTCTCATACTTTGGTACAGAACAACCGCGCATTTCATCTGATGTTGGTTGACGGTATAGAGGTCGAATATCGGCAATCAGATGGAATGGTCCGCGGTGAACGCGTGCGGTTGGTCGATTTTGATACACCTGAAAACAATGATTGGCTTGCAGTCAACCAATTCACAGTCGTAGAAACAAGCGAACGCCGCCCGGACATTGTACTGTTTATCAACGGACTCCCTTTAATCGTGATTGAACTCAAAAACCCAACCGATGAAAAAGCCACCGTCTTAACCGCCTTTCGCCAAATCCAGACCTACAAACAGGAAATTCCATCGCTTTTTACCTACAACGAAGCGATTGTCATTTCTGACGGATTAGAAGCGCGTATTGGATCTTTAACTGCCGATACGGAATGGTTTCTGCCGTGGCGGACAATTGAAGGAGCAGATGAGGCACCAGCAACCGAATTAGCGTTGGAAGTATTGATTAAAGGTGCCTTTGAAAAGCACCGATTTCTGAGTTACATCAAACATTTCATCGTTTTTGAAGAAACCGAGGGTGGGACGATTGGCAAAAAAATCGCAGGTTATCACCAATTCCACGCTGTCCAAACAGCAGTAGATACGACTGTCCAAGCATCATCTCTGGACGGAGATAAACAGTGCGGTGTGATCTGGCATACACAAGGTTCCGGCAAAAGTTTGACGATGGCTTTTTACGCTGGTAGCATCGTCCAACATCCGTTGATGGAGAATCCAACCCTTGTTGTTATCACTGATACAAACGACTTAGATGACCAACTGTTCGGAACATTCGCTCGATGTCATCAACTTTTGCGGCAGAAACCTGCCCAAGCACAAAACAGACGACACTTACGTGAGCTCCTGAAGGTTGCCTCAGGTGGTGTAGTCTTTACGACGGTTCAAAAGTTCTTTCCCGAAGGTGAGGAAACCCGTTTTCCGCAATTGTCGGATCGCCGAAACATTGTGCTTATTGCCGACGAAGCGCACCGTAGCCAATACGGCTTTATTGACGGATTTGCCCGCCACATGCGCGATGCCCTTCCTAACGCTTCTTTTATAGGTTTTACCGGCACTCCGATTGAACTAACAGACCGGAACACCCGCGCCGTTTTTGGAAATTACATCAGCGTCTACGATATACAACAAGCGGTTCAAGATGGTGCCACCGTTCCGATCTATTACGAGAGCCGTCTCGCCAAAATTGAACTTGACGAAGATGAAAAGCCCCACATTGACCCAGAATTTGAGGAAGTGACCGAAACAGAGGAGACAACACAAAAGGAAAGACTCAAAACCAAGTGGGCACAACTTGAGGCGTTGGTCGGAACAGAAAAACGACTGGGGCTCATTGCCGATGATATAATTGCACACTTTGAAGAACGGTTGGAGACGATAGATGGTAAAGGAATGATTGTTTGTATGAGCCGCCGCATCTGCGTTGACCTCTACAATGCGGTTATCAAACGCTGTCCAGAGTGGCATGACAGCGATGACAAAAAAGGGGCAATAAAAATTGTGATGACAGGCTCCGCTTCTGATGACGCATCATGGCATCCGCATATCCGAAACAAGGCGCGGCGCGAGGCAATGGCAACTCGGTTCAAAAATCCTGATGATCCATTGAAACTGGTTATGGTCCGCGATATGTGGTTAACTGGATTTGACGCGCCGAGCCTTCACACCATGTATGTAGACAAACCGATGCGTGGACACGGACTGATGCAAGCAATTGCTCGCGTCAATCGTGTATACCGCGACAAACCCGGCGGTTTGATTGTAGACTATATAGGGCTTGCTTACCATCTAAAACAGGCATTACAGAATTATACTGGAAGTGGTGGAAAAGGAGAGGCTACCCATAATAAAGCCGAAGCAGTTGCCGTGATGTTGGAGAAATACGAAATTTGCTGCGGACTATTTCACGGTTTTGACTGGTCGCCATGGGTTACTGGGGGTTCTGAAGACCGAATTAGATTACTACCGTCAGCACAAGAACATATATTGGCACAGAAAGACGGCAAAGATCGATTGCTGCGAGTGGTTACTGAACTCTCTAAAGCGTTTGTACTGGCTGTCCCAGATGAAAAAACAACTGAGATTCGCGACGATGTCGCTTTCTTTCAAGTAGTAAGAGGCGTTTTAGCAAAACCCTCAACTGCTGAAGAAGTACAAGTTGAAACTACAGAACAAGCGATTAAGCAGTTAGTATCCAAAGCAGTCGTTTCTGAAGGGGTGGTTGACATCTTTACCGCCGCCGGATTGGAGAAGCCTGATGTCTCAATTCTCTCTGATGAATTCCTTGCAGAGGTCCGAGGTTTGCCTCATAAAAACGTGGTGGTTGAGCTTTTAGAAAGGCTGCTTAATGATGACATTAGGACCCGCTCACAGAAAAACGTGGTTCAAGGACGTTCATTTGCAAGTATGCTGGAACGCTCAATTCGAACCTACCAGAACCGGGCGATTGAAGCAGCACAAGTAATTGAAGAACTCATCGAAATCGCAAAAGAAATGCGCCAAGCACAAGAACGGGGTGATGATTTAGGGCTTTCGGACGAGGAATTGGCATTCTATGATGCCCTTGAGGTTAACGATAGCACTGTCCAGGTGTTAGGTAATGAGATGCTACGAACCATCGCCGTTGAACTTGTGGAAACCGTTCGGCGAAGCGTAAGTATTGACTGGACGATAAAAGAGAGTTCCCGAGCGAATGTACGGAGGATGGTGAAGCGCACCCTTCGCATACACGGTTATCCGCCTGACAAACAAGAAAAGGCTGCTAAAACCGTCTTGGAGCAGGCTGAGGTTTTATGTAAAGATTGGGTGGTATATACAAACTGAATAGCCTGATAAAAACGCGCTAAAAATCTTGACAAAGTTTTTCAAATCAACTATATTAACTTATCGACATTTTTTGTTAGGTCATAAACCACAATTCCACATTGGTGTAATAACGCAAATAACTAAGGAAGGAAAATAGATGTTAGCAGAAATACGTCAAAGAGAAGGTGTTATCGTTATTCGACCCACTGGCCGCATGATTGGTGCGGCAAACGCTGAAATTAGAGAGCAGGTTAATGAGGAACTCGAAGAGTTTTTCGACGCTCCAAAGGTAATCTTTAACCTTGAGAATGTTACTCGGATGGATAGTAGTGGCCTCGGCACACTCGTTTCTGTGAATGTGACTGTCTCGCGAAAAGGAGGACGGACGGCACTCGTCAATGCAGGCGCGCACATCCGAAACCTTCTAATTCTTGGTCGGTTAATGAGCGTTTTCGAGACTTACAATAGCGAAGAAGAGGGAATCCTCGCGCTCACCTCTGATGAAACCTAATAAATCGGGTAGAGCCATTTAGTTCAACCTCTGCCCGGCTTTAGCCTGAATTAAAACTAAATGGCTCCAACGCAATACAGAAAACCCAGATACGAAAAAAGGAATTTATGGCAAATCAGAATCTTCCGACGTTTACTGTTAACGCCGGATTTCACGATCGAGACGGATGTCCAGTGAGTGTTGATGTTGACCACCTTGGCGTGAGTCAACTTCAAGGGCGTCCGGTTACTTTAACAGATGTGGTATCGGGTAACGTCATTTCAGCGCAGTGCTGTGCCGGCGCGGACGGGACTACTACCTTAAATTGGATACTTGATGGACTCACTGCCGGTGAATCGCGTACCTATACCCTTTCGGAGGGAAACGTCGCTGGCGAATCAGGCGTTCAGCTAAAAGAAAAGGCTGAAACTATCGCTATCACACTCAATGACCGACCCTTTACAACATTCCGATATGCTGAAACACAGTTCCGACCCTATTTCTTTCCCGTCCTCGGTCCGAACGGACGCGAAGTAACACGTGGTGAGACGAGCGACATCTCGAAAGATCACGTACATCACCGTTCTCTATACGTCGCCTATGGTGAAGTTAATGATGTGGATCTGTGGGGGGAAGGGCGTAATTCTGGAAGAGTTGTGCATCAAGGTTTTACACAAAAACACGGCGGTGCCGTCATCGGTAGGATTTATACCGAAAATAGTTGGGAAACCCGCGAAGGCAACGTTCTGATGACTGACAAACAGAACTTCCGTATCTATAATCTACCTGAAGATGCCTCGCTTTTTGACCTCGATCTAACATTTATCGCTTCTGCTGGGGATGTCTACTTCGGTGATACCAAGGAAGGCGGTATTATGTCGATTCGTGTCCATCCGTCGATGAATGCTTCGGACGGTGGAAAGATAGAGAACGCTTTCGGTGGGATTAATGAGGATGAAACTTGGGGCAAACGTGCGAACTGGTGTGATTATTCCGGTGTTGTTGATGGGACACCTGTCGGACTTGCTGTGTTTGATCATCTCGTCAATCCGCGTTATCCAACATACTGGCACGTACGGAATTACGGGCTAATGGGAACGAATATCTTCGGTGGTGGCACCTTTGAAGGAGATCCGTCTAAAAATGGATCCTACACGCTCAAAGAAGGTGAACAAATGCACTTCCGATTCCGTGTCCTTATTCATGCAGGTGATGCAACCGCCGGTAGGGTCGCACAGAAATATCACGATTTCATCAACCCACCTGTTGTTGAAGTTTCCTAACCGTTTTGATAGCAGTCAGTGATCAGTAGGCGTGTGGCAGTTGTGAGTGTTCTAACTCACCCAAACGAGTCGCTGATAGCCGACAACTGATAACTGATAGCCATTATAGGAGTTTCGCGAATGCCGATCCCTACTATCCACGTGGGATGTACCCATTTTGCACACGGTCGTCTACAAGCACAAGTCAATTCGCACGGGTTGGAACCTGTTGCGTGTGTGGACATCAACCTTGAAGCCGCGCGGGAAGGTGTGTCGTCAATAAGCGGCGTACCTGAAGGCTTAACAGAACGTATCTACACGACAATAACCGAGGCAAAAGAGAAACACGACGCACAGGCGTGCCTTATATATGCCGCAACGACTGTTCACGCCAAGTTAATCGTCGAGAGCCTAAATCTCGGTATGCATACTCTCTGTGTTAAACCCATCGCAACGACGCAGTCAGAATTTCATGAGATTATCCAAGCACGTAAGGCAAATCCCGGCTTGATGCTGGTTCAAGGACAAAACAAACGGTGGAACCCGGCCGCAGCGAAAATGAGAGAATGGCTGCGCGAAGATGGCGGTATCGGCGAAATGTTAGCCGGTGAGTGCCGTTTCTGGATTCGGCAGAACCTCTACACAGGACCCGATGCCAGACAACCTGACGCTTATGTAGATGGGCTTTTCTTTCACGCGGGTACGAGCCATCAACTCGATCAACTTGTTGCCGCGAAAGGACTTCCGAAATATGTCACTGCACATGTCCATAACCGTCGGGATCCCGAACTCGGACAAATTGAGGCTTGGGGAACTGCTGGCGGCAACGCACTTATGGAATACGCAAACGGCGCGCCTTTCTCTTATGCTGGGACGCGGGCAGGGCATGGTGGTGCCTTCGGGTGGAGTGGGAGCTGGACCTTTCACGGTAAAGATGGGGACCTCCGACGAGATGCGGGACATCTTCAACGCTTCCGACTCGGCGAAACCGTTGAAGATTTGACACTCCAAGATTTACACCCAGGGCTTATAGAGGATGATCGACTCCAATTCGATGCCTTTGCACAAGCAATTACAACAGGCACAGATCGTGGATGGATGCAGGAGACAACTCTCGGTACATGGGTCCTGATGGAAGCGTGCAATGAATCGGCACGGACACACGAACGCGTTGATGTCGAAACGTTTGCTAAGAAAATGCTCGGTTGATTAGTTATCAGTTGGCGGTCGCTATCTGAAACTGTTAGGTGATTACTGTTCAAATGATCGAAACTCATCGGTGGAGAGGTTTTAACTTACGCAAGCCACCTTTAACCGACGACCAACTGCCGACAACCGACGACTATAGAAAAATGGAGGCTTCATAATGCAATCTCCACACGGTTCAGCATTTCGTCCGTCTGTGATGGGAAGAAATGGCATGGTTACATCTGGGCACGCCCTCGCGTCCCAAGCCGGTATTCAGACAATGATGGCAGGTGGCAACGCCGTTGATGCAGCTATCGCAACTGCTGTCGCTCTCGGTATGGTTGAACCTGCCGGTTCCGGGCTTGGGGGCGACGGTTTTATTCTCATCTATTGGGCAGAAACCGGAAAGGTCGAAGCAGTAAATGGGACTGGCCCCGCACCGCGTGCCGCGACTCGCGAAACCTATCTCAAAGACGGTGGAATCCCGATGAAAGGTATACGGAGTGTTTCGGTACCGGGAATCGTTGACGCATGGCTCCTTGCACACGAACGCTACGGTGCCCTCAAATTAGAGGACGTTTTCGCGCCCGCAATTGCGCTCTGTGAAGAAGGATTTCCTGTGAGTCATAGACTCGCTGGTGGTCTTAAAGGTGAGAACCCTCGTTTCGCTGCCGAATCCGACAGTCGGGCTATTTTTACAAACGATGGTGAACCCATCCCTGCCGGGCAATTCATCTCAAATCCCAATCTCGGTAAAACCCTCCGAAAGGTTGCTGAACACGGAAGAGACATATTCTACAAGGGTGAAATTGCGCAGGCTATCGCCGACTTCAGCCGCGCCTACGACGGACTCTTAACTGCTGAGGATCTCGCTGATTATCACGCACACTGGGCTGAACCGATACACGTCAACTACCGAGGGTACGAAGTCTATGAGATGCCCCCGAATTCAAGTGGTCATATCTTACTTCAAGAGTTGAATATGGTTGAACGCTTTGATTTACAGACCTTAGGTTGTAATACGCCTGAAAGTGTACACCTGATGGTTGAAGCCAAAAAACTCGCCTTTGCGGATCGGGAAAAATATATGGCGGATCCGAATTGGGTTGACATTCCTTTGGACGGGATGTTGTCGAAATCCTACGCCGCTGAACGCGCCGAACAGATTGATTTAGAGAAGGCAGCTATTGATGTTCCGGCTGGCGGTCCAGAGTCACACGAAGATACAACCTGTTTCTGCACCGCAGACCGTGCAGGGAATCTCGTCTGTATACTACAGAGTATCCAATCCGGGTTCGGTTCCGCGCTGGTTGCAGGGGACACAGGGTTCCTCTTGAACAATCGAATGACCTATTGGCACTTGGAGGAAGGACATCCGAACTGTCTAATGCCGGGCAAACGTGTCCGTCACACGATGAACCCTGTCATTGTCACAAAGGATGGGCAGCCGTTCATGGCGTGTGGCACACCCGGGGCAGACACACAGGTTCAGACGAACCTGCAACTCGTTACCCACATGATTGATTTCGGAATGACACCACAGGAAGCCGTTTCTGCACCGCGCTGGCGCAGCCTCCAAAATCCTATGGAATCCACTATTCCGCATACTTGTTCTAATGATCTCCAGTTAGAGAACCGATTCCAGACGGATACGAAGGACGGTTTGGCGAAGCGAGGACATGAACTCCAGATTCTTGGTGATTGGGGCGGTCCAGGGAGCGCGCAGGCGATTATGGTGCATCCTGAATCTGGTGCACTCATCGGTGGTTCTGATCCGAGAACGGATGGATATGCGGTCACTTTTTAATGGCTAACATTAACAGAAAAGTTAAAGGAATGCCAACTTCCTCCCACATTTTGCTGTTATTATTTTCTGTAGTTTTATCAGAAGCAACTTGGGTATTTAAATTTAAACCTTAGGAGGGTTGATAATGAATAACAGCGTTATTGGATGCGTCGCACGTGCGACCTTTATAACAATCTTTTGTTTTTTGACATCACTGATATGGGCGGTTGATACCGTTCTCTTTGAGGAAGATTTTGAGGGCGTGACACTCGAAGCAAGTATATTGGAACAGATTAAAGATAAAGATGTTTGGTCAGGTACGCCACCTGATGGTTGGGAAATTACAAACGAGAATCCAGATGACCTTGGCATGCCCGAGTGGAGAACTTGGGCAATCGTCGATCTTGAGTGGTGGACACGAACAGCGGAAGACCAGAGGCGTAGTGAGTTCACAGGCGTACACAATGACGGCAAGGGTGTAGGTAACGGAGCGGTCTCTGACCCTGATGAGTGGGACGATTGGGGAGGGAATGGCGACCCTGATGCTATCAGTCGTTGGAATGGTCACCTAATTACACCACCCATTAAAATCAAGGGCGCAGCAGAAGGGTCGCTCGTCTTAACGTTGGATTCAAGTTGGCGACCTGAGGATACACAAAACGCAGAGATAACGGTCAGTTTCGATGGGAGCGCGGAAGAACGCATTCTCTTCTTCCAGAGTGTCGGTATCGATGCAGGTGCACACACGCTCGTTACAATTCCTACGCTTGACCTCGATGAGGAAGATATAAACGACGGAGAGCAGATAAACGAAACGTTAGAAATCCCTATCGACAACCCCGCGGGGGCCGCTGAGATGGTCATTAGTTTCGGTGTCATTGATGCGCAGAATGATTGGTGGTGGGCGATAGATAATATACAGCTCGTAAGCACTGCATTTTCTGTGGAGTCGAGAGCTAAATTAGCAGTGCGGTGGGCAGAGTTGAAGTCCTTGCAATAATCTCTTTTGTCGGGTTGTGAGAGATTTTATACGCAGCTCGGCGAAAATAGTCGTGAAAAAGGGCTGCACGTGTCTAAAGTGCAGCCCTTTTCTCTATCTGGTCGGTTTTTAGGAGAAAGTTTATGAAAATTTTAGTCACAGGTGGCACAGGACGCATCGGATCCAATCTCGTCAAAAAGTTGCTGGAAAAAGGGCACAGTATCCGCAGCTTCGTTTATCCCGGTGATGTCAATCGTGTCGAAAGATGGGACGGTACGGAAGACGTTGAGACCGTCCTTGGTGATTTGCGCGAATACGAGGACGTTAAAAAAGCCGTTGAAGGTGTTGATGCTATCTATCATATTGCCGCCGCCTTTGGTGGTCCTTTTGATAACCGTCAATACTTAGCAATCAACGGTATGGGAACCCTCAACATTTTGGAGTGTGTCCGTGAGTTCAATCCAAACATTCACCGCCTTGTTTATGCCTGCACTGAAGCGATCTATTGGGAACTCACCGAAAAAGGACGGCTTTTCAATCACCCCATCACCGAAGACATGGTCGCTAAATACCATCACATGCCCTATTTCCTTACTAAATGGATTGGTGAAGAACTCTGCATGAGTTATCACCACCAGTATGGGGTGCCTTCAACGGTCTTCAGGTTCACAACTGTGATTGAACCGAGTGAATATCTCAATGAGGACGGTTTGCCGAGACAATTCATCTTCAGTCCTATCTACAATCGCTATAGGAATTATACAGGGGATGATCCTGCCGAATTGGAGGCTGCCAATACAGTTAAACGTCTCTGGGATGGGCAAGAGAAATTCATACTCAAACGCAATTCTGACGGACGACCCTACAAAGAACATTTCACCGATGTACGGGATATTGTGCAAGGATTGGTTTTAGGGATTGAGAAGGATGCCGCTGTCGGTGAAGAATTCACGCTCGGTGGAAATGGCGTTTTCAAACATGAAGAGGTCATTCCCTACCTATGTGAACGCTACCAGATGGACGCTGTTGATGTTCAACTCCCGCAACCCCTTTATTTTGAATTTGATTTGAGCAAAATCAAAACACTGTTGGACTATGAACCGCAACACGATTTAGCGAGTATCCTTGATGCTGCTGAGGCAATGCGTCGCGGTGAAGATGTCGGTATCATTCCAACAGGTGTTCGATGGAACTAACGCCTTTTCAGCAATTCTTCTTGATGTTTTGCTGGTAATAGGTTAAACTTATTAGGTAACGCTTAAACTGCAGGGGAATCCAATTTATCATGACATTCCTTTTTCGTACCGCCACGCGTTATGCCCTTCTTCTATTGGCTTTTGCCTTTTTGACGCTAAATTGCGCAAAGGTCTCGCCAATAACTTCTCTATATGTGCCAGCAAGTACCAAACATCTTGATCGTCATATTAACGCAGTGCTTAAAATCGAGGGAATCCAACCTTCCGAGAGGTCAGCAGATGCAGAATTTCTTCGTCGTATTCATCTTGATATGACAGGTAAGATTCCGACCCCCGAAGTGGTACTCGATTTTCTCAAAGATGGTTCTCCAAACAAGCGTCAGGAAAAAATTGACGACCTGCTCCAAAGTGAAGCATCCATCGACTATTGGACAGGATTGTGGGTGAACTGGTTAATCGGTAGACGCGATGATGACAACCAACTTATGTTGACGGCGTGGGTCCGAGACGCATTGGAAAAAAATATGCCGTACGACCAATTCGTCTGGAAACTTATCGCAGCAGACGGCGATCGACGCACCAATGGGGCTATTAATTACATCCTCCGATACGACCAGTCTCCAGTGTTATTGACATCACATACTTCCAGATTCTTCTTAGGCCTCCCGATGCAATGTGCCGAGTGTCACGACCATAAAACCGAGACGTGGCTCCAGAAGGATTTCTACGGCATCTCCGCCTTCTTCACCGGAATAGACACGCAACGCAAAGGCAACTTCCAAACCGTGAATATGCTCGGCGAGGCAGAAGAATTTGAAAATATCGTGATTGTCAACAGACCTGAAAAAGCGTTATGGGTAGAACGCCTCAACGAGGAGGTCACGCCGCGCTTCTTAGATGGCACTGAATACAACGGAACTCCTATAGAAAAACGCGAAGCACTCGCGCGGTGGGTAACCGATAAATCAAACCCGTATTTTAGCCGTGCACTCATAAATCGGATATGGAAACACTTTATGGGTGTCGCATTTGTAGAACCGCTCGACGGGTTCGGAGAAGAGAATCTACCTACGAATCCGGTGCTATTGGATTGGCTCGCAAATGATTTTATTATTCACGAATATAACTTGCAGCACCTCATGCGAACTATCTTGAATTCTGAGGCGTATCAGCGTACTTCGGAGACGAATGAAAGTAACAAAGACGATGAGCTTTACTATTCCCGTGCCTATGTCAAACCCCTCAGTGCCGAGCAGTTTTTTTATTCCATGCTCCAAGCCACGGGTTTTGAAAGACTTCAACAGATCCAGATGGAGGGCAACAAAAGGTCCGGTGGCGAGGACCGCGAAAATATGCGCCGTGAGATCGAAAACAGGAAACGCGAGCATCTTCAAAAGTTTTTATTTCTCCTGAACAACGGTGAAATGGAAGAAATTGAAGCCTTCAACGGGACGATCCCGCAGGCACTGATGATGATCAATGGAAGCATTGTCAACGATAGTGCTAACCACGCGGATCGCGGGAGTTTCGTCAATTACGTCCTCGGAAAATGGCGTGACCCGATTGAACGGATGGAGTATATCTATCTCAGCGTCCTGTCTCGCTTACCAACTGCTAAAGAGAAAACCTATTTTCGACGTTATTTAGAACGGAGTCTCTATCGGAACAAAGACTTGGCCTACGAAGACCTTTATTGGGTCTTATTAAATTCTGCCGAATTTTCGCTTAACCATTAGTGATATTGTAAATCCAATAGGAAAATATAAAAATGCCAAATGTCTCTATCGGAGAAATCCGGTCAAAACTCAATTCAAATTACATTCGTAAATGCATCGAACCTATAGTAGATCCAGTATATGAAGATTCATACGAAGCGTGTCTGTTAGAATTGGATTCTGGGAACTGGTTCGGTTATATTCAGTATCTTGATTTGGATAACTATATAGCCAACATTAAAGGCCAAGCACAAACCAAGGAAGAACTGATTGTATTGCTTACTGACAAACTTCACGAAGCAATAGAATTGGAAGAAAATGAACATGATAGGCGGCTTGAGAAAGCTATAGAAACAGGCGCGTTTGATAGTCTTGCTGAAAAAGCCGCACAAAATGCCAGAGAAGGCAAATGTTACGATTGGGAGACCCTTCAGGAAATGTTATCAAAAAATGCACAATAGCTTTGATAGAGATTTTTACGATTCTTTAGACAAGTTGCCTCCTAAGGTTAAGAATGCTGTTTCGAGGAAATTTGGGTTGTTTTTTCAGAATCCCAGACACAATTCGCTTCAGTTTAAAAAAGTAGGAAGATACTGGTCTCTTAGAATCAATAATAGCTACCGCGCGTTAGCACGTGGTGATTTTGAAAATCTGACTTGGTTTTGGGTCGGCAAACACGATGATTATGAGAGGATTATAGGTATGGGTTTCTGAACGGAATATCTTTTTTAGGAGGAATGCTAAAAATGGATAAAAAAGAGTTTGTACCAGCAAGTATCAGGTTTCCCGTGCATGTGGATTTTGATTCCTGCATGGAGCATGTAGATTATAACTTAGAAAAATTGTCAGAATTGTTAACAAACGAGGAACGTGTAAGTTATCTTGAAATTTTAAATTATATTGTGCCAATTATTACGAATATATGTAAAATAGTAGAACCGTCTACCAAAAAACAGAGAACTCATACTTTTTGCATAGAGACCCGTTTTGATTCCTGCTACGAAGAAGACATAGAAAACCTAAAAAAGGCATGGAAACGAATTAGAGGTAATCATATTTATGGCAGACTTAAAGATTCGCGCAACAAAGCAGCTGTACACATAAACAGTTTGCATCAAGGATATACGGATACTCAGAAGTTGTTAGTAAAGGAGGCGATATATTTAATTAAGCGTGAGGAGCATTTAAGGAATTTGATATCCGAGATAAAATCTTTGATATATAATACCGAAATATCGGTACGAAAAAAAGAAAGCAGACCCTTAAATGTAGATATTATGTCAATAAGAGTGGTCAAGGAGTCGGACTGAAACTATGCTAAGAAAACTTTGGCTTACGAAGACCTCTACTGGGTCTTACTAAATTCTGCCGAATTTTCGATTAATCACCAAGGGAAATTATGATGGAAGATAGTTATGGAAAAACAAGAAGCAATTTATAGATTAACTAATATTATTAATCAAGATTTACGACCACTTGCGGATTCGTATAAAGTGCCTGTATTTTTTAAAGAGAACGGCAACAAAAACAATATTTGGGTGAACCATGTACTTGAAAATCATTTGGAGGTATACCCCAATTCATCCCGATCACCCAGCTTTTGGCCTTGGGAACTAAAAGTTATTCCTTTGAAATACTTGAAGAATGGAAATTTGACAGTAACACGAAAAATGTTTATAACAACAATTGACACTTATTACATCAAGCGAACGGATTTTGAAAACAATTACCTACACAATATATTGAGACAGATGATTATTGCTGCAAGAATTTGGGAAAGTAAACAAGAGGAGAGATCCATCCTCCACAGTGTAACAACTTTTGATTTAGATAATCCTGAAATCTATCGTCAAGTCAAAGCGGATTATGACCTTGTCAGAGAAACGATCCGGAGACGAGGATTTTCTGCCGTTACTGGCAAAATGGGGGTATGCATTCAACCCAAAGCGATAGTGCCAGGACATGAAATGGAGTCAATAGCGTTTTATGCAAGGACTGCCTTCATAAAAAAAATGGTCTTATCAACGACAGATTTGGGTACAACGGTTTGCAGAGCCTAATAGGTTATTTTACAACGGACGCAAACAAGATGAGTCAAAACGCGCAACTTTTCAGTCTGTACCTGTTCTTCTATAGCATGGGCTGTTAGCCTGTGCATTTGAATCGTCCAAACTTTAAGTAGGGAAGAGGGAGTCGTATGAACAGGGCGACAAAAATGGCGGTTGACCCAACTACGGGGAAAAGATATCCCATAGAACTACCGATCTCTGAAGAGGTCAAACAGGAGATTCTTGAACTTGATTATCCACCTGACGGAATCATGATGATAGAAGCAACACGGAGATTAGAGGAAAAATTTGAGTTGTCTGAAGAACAAAAAGCAGCAAAGACAAAGAGAGGCGAACGGTATCTTGGCTTCTTTCATTATGAGGTAGTTGTTCATCAATTTGAAAGACTCGTGAAGGAGGGAAAATTAAAACAACCCGGAGGAAAAGGAAAACCTTATGTCCGCGAGATACCACCACCACCCTCTCCTCCTGAAGATATTGAGGAAATTTATCAACAGATTAGAGAAAAAGTAGCTGGAGACTTACTTCAGGAAATTAAAGCAAATTCCCCTGCTTTTTTTGAAAATCTCGTTATTGATCTTCTTGTTGAGATGGGATATGGTGGTTCAAGAGAAGATGCAGAAGCTGTGGGACGTAGTGGTGATGGTGGCATTGACGGTATTATTAACCAAGATAGGCTCGGTCTTGATGTCGTTTACGTTCAAGCGAAACGGTGGAAAAACAATGTGGGCGCACCAGAAATTGCTGGTTTTGCAGGAGCATTAGCAGGAAAAGGAGCAAACAAAGGAATTTTCATTACAACGTCCGATTTTACCAAAGCTGCTAAAGAATATGACGCTGCAGGTTTCAAAATTATTCTTATTCATGGAAGACGACTTGCGCAGCTGATGATTGATCACAACGTCGGGGTTTCTACAGTGAAAACTTATGAAATCAAACGGGTAGATTCCGATTATTTTATTGAAGATGTTGGGTAATATTTGGGTTGAGAATAGATAGAATGGAGAAAGTATAAGTTAACGGGTTATATATGCACAGCCTAACACGCTATGCTACAACGGATACAAAGAGGAGAATTTTATTATGAGTAAGTTTAACTTGTTCGTCACAATCTGTGCAATCACCCTTGGAGTCGCTACACTCGCGACAGCACAGACCTATTTTGAGGATAACTTTGACGACGCAAAAGCATCTGAAGATAAATGGGTACCGCTCTTTGGAGAGTGGGAATTCGCAGATGATCAATACCATCAACTCCAGAATTCTGTTAACTGCATGAGCGTCGTTGCTGATGATTTTTGGGATGATACCTGGAACGAGTACACCTATGAAGTCCGAGGCAGCAAGGTCAGTGGTGCCGAAGGGTTCCTGATTATGTTCCGCTGCCAAGGCGTGATGCAACCCCGTGGACAGGCACTCGAAGACCACCCACCGCGTATGGAAAACCTTAAACCCTCATTGGAATACTGGTGGAACCTCGGTGGTTGGGGCAATACACGCTCACAAGTCGAATCGTGGGGCGGCAAAGCCGGTGCCAATAGCAATCACACCATCAAAGATAAAGATTGGTATCACATCAAAATCGTCAACACACCCGATAGTTACACCGTAATTCTTGATGATGAAGAGGTCGCACAGGTGGACGATGATACTGAAGGCGGTGTTGGGCGTATTGGGCTTGCAACATGGGCAACAGTCGCGAAATATGACGATGTTATCGTTTATGGACCTGATGGACCCTCGCTGCCGGTTGATGCGGAGAGTAAACTCGCAACGACTTGGGCGCACCTCAAGTCTACGAGATAGGAATAGACAAAAAATGTTGAGTTATTTCTTACCCCCCCGCATTGAATTTGGAGATGGCACCATCCGAAATTTGGGTGAGTATGTCAAAGCCTTTAATGCTAAAAAGCCGCTTTTGGTGAGCGATGCCGGTGTTATCAATGCCGGTATCCTCGCTAAGGCGACGGATGCGTTGGACGCAGTAGGTTTAGCGCATGCCACCTATTCAGACATCGAACCGAATCCTACAGACCTCAGCATCACAGACGGTGTGGACATCTACAAAACGGAAGCGTGCGATGTGGTTATCGCCGTCGGTGGTGGGAGTGTGATGGATGCAGCGAAAGCCGTTCGTCTCTTAACAACCCACGAACCGCCGTTGGAGCCTTACTACGCTGATGTCGGTGGAATTGAGCGGATCCGTGGAGATATGCCACCTTTAATATGCGTTCCAACGACCGCTGGGACAGGGAGTGAAGTCTCACAAGGCGCGATCATTACAGATACATCGCTGCAGACGACCGATCGATGGCGGAAGCGCGCAATCGTTACGCCGTTTAACATGGCGAATATAGCACTCTTGGATCCAGGAATAACACTCGGTATGCCTCCCGCGCTCACCGCTGCAACAGGTATGGACGCTATCACCCACGGTATTGAGGCGTACACAGCGACGAAATATCACCCGATTGCTGAAGGGGTTGCATTGCAGGCACTCAAAATGTTAAGCGCGAATATCCGACAGGTCTATCATAACGGTGAAGATGTAACCGCGCGCGGTGAGATGCTCCTCGGATCGTGCATGGCGGCGTTCTCGTTCCAGAAAGGTCTCGGTGCCGTTCACTCGCTGGCGCATCAACTCTCTACAGACGCACCCATCCCGCACGGTGTCGCGAACGCCATTCTCCTTCCACCTGTCATGGCGTTTAACTTCTCTCACGCAACTGAGAAATACGCTGAGGTCGCACGTGCTTTAGGTATAGACACCACTGACATGAACATTGACGAGGCAGGGAACGCCGCTATTGATAAAATTAGGGAGTTTAATACTGAATTGAGTATGCCCGTTGGACTCGGAGCTGCTGGCTTGGATCGCGGAAAGATTCCAAAACTCGGTGCTGATGCAATGCTTGATCACTGCCACAAATTCAATCCGAGGGCGTGTACCGAAGCGGATATGGTAGCATTATTTCAGGCAGCATTTTAGTGAAGGTTAACAGGCACAATCCAACCCCTGGTCAACGCCGGTTTATATGCATTATCGCGCAAATAATCCGAGGTCTGCCATAAACAGAGATGCTCACCGTCCGGCATCCAGACGACCGAGGTCAACTTCATCGGCGTGCGGGCAATAGGATACTTCTTACCACTTTCAAGGTCATATACCCAGACTTTCCAGCGGATACCTTCGCAGTCCTCACGCTCCAGATATGCCAGCCGTTTCCGTGTCGGCGACCACGACGGCGATGTGTGTTCCAGAATCTCGCTTTGCGTCAAGGTGCTTACCGTTTCCGATAAGTGCAACTGCTTATCAATCCGCTCTCCGGGGCGATTACTGCCCGACAAAACATAAGCGAGTCGTGTCGCATCTGCTGCCCAATCCAATTGACGCACCTGTTGATGCTGCGTCTGAATCTCTTTTATGCGTTGTCCTTCTATATCTTGGATGCGAATACCGACGTATTTTGAACTGTTCACGCCGAAAGCGACACGCGTGCCGTCAGGAGCCCAAGATGGCGCAGGCAGATAGGTATAACGCTGACGACGCTCAATGGGTACACGGGCAATAGCACTTAAACCGCTCCCGTCGCTATTGATGCGGTAAACGACATCGAGTCCCTTTTCGTGCCTTCTAAAGACCAAGCGGTTGGAGGTTGGTGAAAAAGCAGGTCCATCACCACGCACCAACCGTTTCGTCTGTCCGAACTTCCAATCCACTGTGTAGATGTGACGCTCACCGTTTTCATCGACTTCAAAGGCTAAGAGTCTGCTGTCCAGCGACCAGGAAACATGTGGATTGTAAAAATTGCCAGTATAGTACTTCCGCACCCGTTCCCCTTCCCGATCCATAATCCACAACTCATTTGCACGCCAATACCTGCCTTTCAAGTCTTCCCTTTTCAAGAACGCGATTAACGCTCCATCTGGGCTCCAGCGTGGGTACTCAGCACCTTCTATCAACTGCAAACTGCGTGGAGATACTTGCGACTGACCACTCAGATGGCAAAACTTGGTGTTGAACAAGATACCGTCTGTCTCTTCAAATTCCCCGAAGGCAAATTTATCCATCCATCCGTGGACACCGTTCGGCAGTTCGATTTCATACAATCCTTCTGAAACCTGCATAATTGGCAAACGCGTCCCATCATTGAGGTGTAACAGTACAGACATGCCATCTTTCGTTGCATAAACCGGTGCAGCGTCGTGTACAACAACACCCGATCGTCCGGTCTCTTCAGTTACAGTTACCTCTGTTGCGTTCGTAAACGCATAGACATATCCATCGCCAGATGCTGCGTAGAGAATTCCTTCAGAAATAGCAGGGGCAGCGTCCACAAAACCGCCTGTCTGGTAAGTCCAGGTTTCTGTCTGTGATGCGGGCTCAAATCCATGCACCCGTCCGTCGCGGGCACCGATATAGACAGTCCCATTTGCTGTAACAGGATAACTCTCGCTCCCCGCTATCCGATCACGCCATACTTTGGCATTGTGTTCCGGGAACACTGGACGAAACACACCGTTGGCACACCCATATTCGATGCCTTGGATTCGGACCGTCCGCTCGCGCATCGCTTCAAGTTCGCCTGTCCTCGCGTTCAGTAGGTAGATTTTTGACCGAAATGCGCCGACGTAAACCCTGTTATCGGCAACAATCGGTGGGGCATCCATCCAACTTTTCGTTTTGAATTCCCACAACTTTTCGCCCGTTTTCGCATTCAACGAGTAGACCATGTTGTTCCGGGCATTGAAGTAAACTCGATCTCCCAGCACTGTCGCGGAGTAGCGGATAGCATCCCCCGCATCAAATACCCATTTGACCCCCCACTGTTTGGCATCTAAGGCATAGAGTTTTCCATCAGCCGAACCGATGTATAGGATCCCGTTTGCAATCACTGGCGAGGCTTGGAGAGGCCCACCTGTCTTGAATTTCCACAGCAATTCGAGCGGCGGTGTGAGACTTTTATCTGGACTTATCCCCGAAAAACTCAAATTGTGCATGAACGTGTGCCAATCTTCAGCACGCGGCGGCGGTGTAACAGACTCCATCGCTTCAGAAGATACCGATTGTTTCTCTACCATCTGACGCGATGACTTTTTCTGCGGTGAATCGCATCCCCAAACAAGCAGGAATACGAGTAATATTATGAATTGTTTTCTGTTCCAGAGGTACACATTAATCCTTTCACAAAGTATCCGTGTCTGATTTTACAATAAAATTTCTTATTAACTTATCATCTTATCATATTATTGAGTGATGTGCAACTGAAAACTCTACCGTTAATCTATTTTTTTTAAAGAGAACCGAAGCCATTTACAACTAACACGACAGGGAACGTAAGTAAAAAAATAACCTATAATGCCCAAATGACGAAAAATTTGAATTTGTGGCAAATCTGTGTTAAAATTTAACACCTATAAATATCATACCATCTCACATTTTATTCCAAGCGGTGAACGCGAATGAACACATTAGAATCCAAATTGGGTGAAGTCGATCCGCAGATTGTGGAAATCGCCTCTAAAGACTTAACGCGCCAGCAAAATTCTCTCATGCTAATCCCATCAGAGAACTACGCTAGCCGTGCTGTTATGGAGGTGCAGAGTACCATTCTTGCTAACAAGTATGCCGAAGGTTACCCCGGTGAGCGTTACTATAACGGGTGTAAGTTTATGGACGAAACCGAGTCGCTCGCGATTGCACGTGCCAAGGCACTCTTCGGCGCAGAACATGTTAACGTCCAACCGCACGCTGGCAGCCAAGCGAACATGGCAGTCTATCATGCACTACTCGAACCGGGAGACACGGTTTTAGGTATGTCTCTCAGTCACGGTGGACATCTCACCCATGGTGATAATGTCAACTTTTCGGGACGCTATTACAATGTTATTGCGTATGGCGTAGATGCTGCGACTGAGCGTATCGACATGGCAGAGATTGCACGGCTTGCCGAAACGCATCGTCCGAAACTCATTGTTGTTGGCGCGACAGCCTACCCTCGACATTTCGACTTTGCCGCATGGCGGCAGGTCGCCGATTCCGTAGGCGCGTATCTACTCACGGATATAGCCCATATCGCAGGACTAATCGCAGGCGGCGTTCATCCAGATCCTGTTCCGTACAGTGATGTGGTTACGACAACAACACACAAAACTTTACGCGGGCCCCGTGGGGCAATGATTATGTGTAAATCCGAATACGCAAATCAGATTGACCGTGCTGTCTTTCCGGGTTTACAAGGTGGTCCTTTTCTCCATACAATCGCAGCGAGAGCTGTCGCTTTCAAGGAAGCAAGCCAACCCGAATTCAAAACATATCAGGCACAGATTGTTAAGAATGCCAAAGCACTCGCTGCACGGCTCATCGAAAATGGGTTCCGGCTCGTGAGTGGTGGCACCGATAATCATTTAATGCTGATAGATCTCACTTCCAAATACGAGAAACTTAGTGGACGACAAGCCGCGGATCACTTGGAAGCCGCTGGAATTATCGTCAATAAAAATACCATTCCTTTCGATAAGCGGAAACCCAGAACTACGAGTGGGTTACGCATCGGGACTCCCATGATTACCACGCGCGGTATGAAAGCGGATGATATGATTCAGGTCGCTGATTTTATCACAGAGACGCTCGAAAATAGACAGAAAACCGCAATCAAACGCCGAGTCCGAGAGAAAGTCAAGGAATTCTGCTCGCAATTCCCGATTTATGAATATTTGAAATAGTTATCGGTCTTTATGGTTGTCAGTTGTCAGTCTTCGGTTCTCGGTTAAGAGGTGTTGCGTAGCAATTTCGCCTTTTCTTGGCGTACGCACGGAAGTGGTAAATTGTGTTACAAAGAACGCTCTTAACTCATTACTGACTACTGATAACTAACAACTATGAACTATAAAGCAGCACTCGCCTATATTGAAGCGTTCATTGATTATGAAAGAAGTCCTGATTTTGCTCGGCAGACGAGGCTCTATAATCTAAATCGAATTTCGTTGTTATTGGAGCAACTCGGCAATCCACAAGAGAGGCTGCGAGTCGTCCATATTGCTGGGAGTAAGGGAAAAGGCTCGACCGCCGCACTTATCGCGTCAGTACTTACTTCTGCAGGTTATAAGACCGGGCTGTTTACGTCCCCGCATCTCATTACACCCCGAGAGAGATGCCGAATTGATGATGAACTCATTTCGGAGTCGGACCTTGCGTTCTATATTAACAAACTCAGACCCGCAATCGACGCAGTTTCTACTTCCGTGTTCGGACGCGTCTCGTTTTTTGAAATATACACCGCGCTTGCCTTTTCCTATTTCGCTGACAAAGCGACAGATTTTGCCGTTATCGAAGTTGGATTAGGGGGCAGACTTGATGCAACAAATGTCGTCGCACCTGTTACAACCGTTATCACACCCATCGGTTTAGAACACACGACAATCTTGGGCGAGACTTATAGCGACATCGCAGGCGAGAAAGCAGAAATCATTAAACACGAGTGTCCACTCGCACTCGCACCACAACATCCAGAAGCACAAGCAGTATTTGAAAGGGTCGCCAAGGAACGGAACGCAACTATTGTTGAAGCCAAGGATTTTACCCGAAATAATTCCAGTCTTTCTGCGCCTCGGATTGTCTACAATACTGACGGTCTGCCTATAGCACAGCACTTTGATGTGGAAACCAATTCGGAGCGTTATCCGCAGCTGACTGTGCCACTTTTGGGACACCACCAATTTGTGAATGCTACAACTGCTCTCGCCGGACTTGAATGTCTGAAACAACAAGGATATATGATTTCAAAAGCAAGCGTTTACGAAGGATTCAAAAATGTACAGTGGAACGGGCGGATCCAGCGAATCAAGTCTTCACCTATTGTTGTGCTTGATGGTGCGCATTCTCCTGTTTCAATGCAGGCTTTGTGTCGGGCGCTCCAGGAAAGTTTTCGCTATACGCAGATGATTTTTGTCGTTAGTTTAATGAAGGATAAGGATCTTACAACAATTGGCAATATTGTCTTAGAGACCGCTGATTCTGTGATTGCTACACAAGTCCCTGATAACCCGCGTGTTGTGCTCGCTGAAACAATACAAAACGCATGGATTGGAACGTGCAGAAAGGTTGCAGTCTGCCCAGAACCAGAGAGGGCAATCGCGAAAGCACTATCGGATGCATCGCCGACAGATTTGATCTGCATCACAGGTTCGCTTTATCTTGTCGGGCAAGCACTGAAACAGTTCTCGGTCTCGGACAGCAACAGTTTGTAGCGGGATTCCAAATCCCGACATCAGTAGCACTATGGTGTTAAATACTAAAGAACAGAATAAATTGAGGTGATGGTGCAAATTTTTGATAAAATTTAACAAGAAAACGGTTTTGGATAGTGACCCACGCATTACTGGCAGGGATCTGAACGAAACCGAGCAGTACTCCAATTTTAAAAGAAATAAGAAAAGAGAGGTTTTTAATGCGTGAAATCAGCTGCGAAAGACGGTGGTTAAGTTGGAAAACATTTCTGTCATCTTTTCCCCTTCTAAATTTAGCCACTGTCGCTTTTGCCCAAACAGAAGCCCACCCGATTATCCCTACGATCTGGTGGATTGCCCCTATCGGTTCTCTCATCGCTTTGGGATTTGCGTACTACTTCTACCGTTCCGTCATGAAACAGGATGAGGGCACCCAAGCAATGCGCGATATTGCCCAATCCGTCCGTGAAGGTGCAATGGCATATCTCAGGCAACAATACAAAGTGGTAGGGCTGGTTTTTGTTGTTCTTTGTCTCATTTTTCTCTTCATGGCATTCGTCCTTAATGCCCAGAACAAGGTGATCCCATTCGCCTTTCTTACAGGCGGCTTCTTTTCAGGACTCTGCGGTTTTCTCGGTATGAAAACAGCGACTAATGCCTCCGCACGTACCACGAGCGCAGCGATGCAAGGACTTAACGCCGGATTAAAGATCGCTTTCCGTGCTGGAGCAGTTATGGGATTGGTCGTCGTCGGGTTCGCACTCCTTGACATTACCGGATGGTTTCTGATCCTCTACTATCTTTTCCCCAAAATATTCCCCGGATTTCTATCTGAAGTGAATCCGCTACCACAGATTACGGTGATTATGCTAAGTTTCGGGATGGGTGCTTCAACACAGGCGTTGTTCGCTCGTGTTGGGGGTGGTATCTATACGAAGGCTGCCGATGTCGGTGCTGACCTCGTTGGAAAAGTAGAAGCCGGAATCCCTGAAGACGATCCGCGTAACCCCGCTGTCATCGCTGATAACGTCGGTGATAACGTCGGCGATGTCGCAGGCATGGGAGCGGACCTTTACGAATCTTATGCTGGTTCCATTTTAGCAACCGCTGCGCTCGGTGTCGCTGCTGTCGCTGCAAATGATTACAACAACCTCGCCCTCCAGCTGAAATATCTCACAGCCCCTATGATTATTGCTGGTGTTGGCGTGATCCTCTCTATTTTGGGTATCTATCTCGTACGAACAAAAGAAGGGGCATCAATGAGCCAGTTGATGGGTTCCCTTAACTTTGGCATTAACGGAAGTGCTATAGGCATTGCGATTGTTTCTCTTCCTGTGCTCATCTACCTCGATCTTCCTAACAAATGGCAGATTTGGGGCGCGATTGTCGCTGGACTCGTTGCAGGTTTGATTATTGGGAAAGTTACTGAGGTCTTCACGTCTCACGACTACGCACCGACGCGCGCTATCGCAAAACAGGCACAAACCGGACCCGCAACGGTAATTATTGAAGGGATTGCTGTCGGTATGGAATCAACCGCAATTCCTGTCATTACCATTGTCACGGCAGTCGCTATCAGTTACTATCTCCCCGGCGGTATGCAAGAACCCTTGATGGGACTCTACGGGGTCGGTATCGCTGCGGTCGGTATGCTCGCAACACTCGGTATCACACTTGCTACGGATGCCTATGGACCTATTGCTGATAATGCCGGTGGCAACGCTGAGATGGCTGAACTCGATAAAAGTGTCCGAGAGCGCACGGATCAGTTGGATGCACTCGGAAATACAACCGCTGCAACAGGTAAAGGATTTGCTATCGGTTCAGCAGCACTTACGGCACTCGCACTTTTGGCCGCCTATATTGAAGAGATTCGGCATGGTCTCAGTGATTTGGCGGGCGTGAAGGCCATTGAAATACCCGGTGAGGGCATGGTTGACACGGCGAAGGTCTCAATCAGCCAATTCATGGACTACTACGATGTTACTCTCATGAACCCGCAAGTCCTTATCGGACTGTTCATCGGTGCGGTCATGGCGTTTTATTTCTGCGCTTTGACAATGAAAGCCGTCGGACGTGCTGCGGGGGCTATGGTTGAAGAGGTCCGCCGTCAATTTCGCGCGAAACCCGGCATTATGAAAGGTGAAGAAAAACCGGATTATGCCCGATGTGTCGAGATTTCAACAGCAGGGGCGCAACGGGAGATGATTTTTCCATCGCTCATCGCTATCGTTGTACCTGTCCTGGTCGGCTTAGTTTTTGATGTCGGTGGGGTACTCGGTCTACTGACTGGTGGCTTAGCAACCGGTTTCGTTCTCGCAATCATGATGGCGAACGCTGGTGGCGCATGGGACAACGCGAAAAAATTCATTGAAGAAGGTAAACACAAAGACGAATACGGTGAAAAAGGTTCAGAACAACACAAAGCCACTATTGTTGGTGATACCGTCGGAGACCCCTTCAAAGATACCTCCGGTCCCTCGCTTAACATCTTGATTAAGTTGATGTCTATGGTGTCTGTCGTCTTTGCTGGGCTCATTGCCAAATACGGCGGGATGCTGAACAGTTGGCTGGGTATGTAACATTGTCAAATCTCGGCGTTGTAGGGAACCTAATTCCTTTATCTTTGTCCGTTACTTATTAATTTAGGAGAAGACAGAACAAATGTCCAATAAACTGAAACCCCGGAGTTATGCGATTACCGATGGACCCGACCGCGCCGCCGCACGCACGATGCTCATGTTCGGTGCCGGTGGGCTCTCGCCAGAGGACCTTGACAAACCGATTATCGGGGTTGCCAATACATGGATCGAGATCGGACCTTGTAATTTCCACCTAAGACGGCTCGCCGCCAAAGTCAAAGATGGAATTCGCGCCGCAGGCGGTACGCCTCTTGAATTCAATACGGTCAGTATTTCTGATGGCATTACCATGGGCACCGAAGGTATGAAAACCTCCCTCATCAGTCGAGAAGTTATCGCTGATTCGATTGAGTTGGTCTCCATTGGTAACATGTTTGATGCCGTCGTAGCACTCTGTGGATGTGACAAAACTGTTCCTGGCACCGTTATGGCATTGGCACGGTTAGATATTCCGTCACTTACACTTTATGGCGGTTCAATCATGCCGGGTAAGTTTCAAGGACGTGATGTCACAATTCAGGACGTATTTGAAGCCGTCGGGCAGCATGCGGAAGGCACGATAACGGTTGAAGAACTCGACGACCTAATTAGTAAGGGGTGTCCCGGTCCTGGTGCATGCGGTGGACAATTTACTGCGAATACGATGGCGACCGCTGTCGAAATGTTGGGTATTGCCCCGATGGGAAGCGGTAGTGTTCCTGCTGTCGTAGAGGATAAGGACGATGAGGCATACAAAGCCGGGCAACTCATCATTGACATGCTTGCCGCCGACCGTCGCCCCAGCCAAATTATCACCCGTAAGTCGCTTGAGAATGCGATTACCTCCGTCGCTGCAACTGCTGGCTCTACCAACGGCGTTCTACACCTGCTCGCTATCGCGCACGAAGCACAGGTTCCGCTAACGCTTGAGGACTTCCATGCTATTAGTCAAAGAACTCCTGTGTTAGCCGACTTGAAGCCGGGCGGACAGTTTGTCGCTAACGACCTCTATGAAGCGGGGGGGATTCCCTTCTTGGCGAAACGCATGGCGGAGGCGGGTTTGCTACACACCGATCAACTCACGGTCACCGGAAGAACCATCGGTGAAGAGGCGAATGCAGCCACTGAAACCGAGGGACAGGTGGTCGTTAGACCCGTGGATGCACCGCTTAAACCCACAGGTGGTTTTGCTATCTTGCGCGGTAACCTCGCGCCCGATGGATGTGTTCTCAAGTTAGCCGGACAGGATAAAACTCTTCATCGCGGTCCAGCGCGTATCTTTGAGCGTGAAGAGGACACCTTCGCCGCTATTAAAGGTGGAGAGATTAAACCCGGCGATGTTGTTGTTATCCGTTATGAAGGACCCACTGGTGGTCCGGGGATGCGTGAGATGTTGGGCGTAACGGCAGCAATCGTCGGTGCAGGTTTGAGTGAAGAGGTCGCCCTCTTAACAGACGGTAGGTTCTCTGGCGCGACACACGGTTTCATGATTTGTCACGTCGCACCTGAAGCCGCAAAAGGCGGTCCGCTTGCTATCCTCCAAGAGGGAGATGAGATCGTTATTGATGCCAAAGAACGCAGGCTTGACGTTCAACTCTCCGACGCGGAAATTCAGGGGCGTTTTGAGCACTGGACACCCCCTGAACCGCGTTATACACGCGGGGTCATGGCAAAATACGCAAACTCGGTATCTTCTGCGTCTGAAGGTGCTGTAACAGGATAGCATACACGTTGGGTTGTATCTAATCGCTGGAGACTGGGGAATCCAAATGGATATGTCGGAAGAACTTAAAGCCCGCGACGACCGCATCGAAAGATTGGAACGCGCCCTTTTGTTAGTGTTGAGTTTAAACGTCGGGAATCACCTTGATAAGTCGTCTCAGAATTGTTTTAGCCACGTCCAATCTTTCGCAGTGGAACAGATGGAAACCCTTGTTGCGGAATCGGGTAGCACAGAGAAAGTCATCGAAGCGCTGCTTGATGCCTGTGAAAAACGTTTTCGTATTGAATTGGATGTCTTGGGGCACTAACTGACAACCTATTTCAAAATTTTGGGGGCTTGTAAGCCCAAATTTATGGGAGTATAGCTTATGCGTAAACAAAAACCGATCATTCTGAACCACGCAGAACTCGACTGGGAAACTTGGGACGATCCAGATCTTGCTGCTAAAAGTCCTGTGCGTTGGAAAATCCTCATATCGGGTGAACGCGGCCCCAGTGGTGGATTGACGACCGGAATCGCAGAGATGGCACCGGGGACCCTGCTCCCACTTCATCATCATGAACCTGAGGAGACCTATTACGTCCTCAGCGGTTCTGGATATGTAACGGTAGCGGATTCTGAAGCAACCTTGAGTGCCGGGGCATCCGTTTTTATACCCGCTAACGCGAAGCATTCGCTCCGTTGCACCGGTCCCGAGAATCTAATCTTTTTGTTCACTTTCGCAGCAGACCGGTTTGACGAAATTGTCTACCATTTTGATACATAACCTGCAGTTAACACTGAGCTTCGGAACGCAATTAACGTAAATTATTGAGAGGTCAACCTTAAAAATGACGGACCCTAAACCTATCATTTCCAATGCGGATGCAAGTCTCATAGACATCGGCGATGGCATCGTTCGACTCGAGCTTCATAGCAAGTTGAATATCATAGGCGACGGAATGCTGGAGATGTTCGATGCCGCACTCGAGGAGGTGGAGACCCATTGGACGGGTATGATTATCGCGACGGAAGCGAAAAATTTTTCGGTGGGACTCAACCTCATTCAGCTCTTAGCGCGCGCCAAGAGCGAAGAATGGGACGCGATTTCGGAGACGCTCCGGAACCTACAGGCTGTTTGCACACGGCTTCAACGTGTATCGAAACCGGTTGTGGCAGCAACTGCAGGCATGGCACTCGGTGGCGGATGCGAACTCGCGTTGGGTGCTGATGCTGTCCAAGCCTTTACGCAAAGTGCTATCGGGCTCGTTGAACTCCGCGTCGGACTTATTCCCGCTGGGGGTGGCACCAAGGAGATGGCACTTCGCTGTCTGGAAAGCGTGAGTCTCCCCGCACCTGTCCAAACGTTATTTCCCACTGTGAATAAGGCTTTTGAAACGATCCGAGACTCGAAAGTCTCGCAAGACGCAGCAGCGGCAGTCGAGCTCGGCTATCTCCGGCAGACAGACGCTATCTCACAGAATAAAGAGACACATCTTGATGAGGCTAAGCAACTCGTCCGCTCGATGCACAAAGCCGGATATCGACCACCGGAGCCGCGAGAGGTGTTTGTACTCGGCGAAGAAGGGATCGCACAACTCAATCTCCAAACACATCTGCTTCGGCAAGCGGGAACGATTGACGACTATACACAGCATCTTGCGAATCAATTGGCTTATGTCCTCTGTGGTGGCAAACTTTCAGCACCACAGTTTGTCACTGAACAGTATCTCCTCGACTTGGAACATGAGGTATTCCTCAGCCTGTGTGGGGAGCAACAGACACACGCCAGAATAGAGGCAACGCTCCAGAGAGGCAAAAAGTGAGACAGTCTCCGGCGAATGTGGTCATTGTATCCGCTGTACGCACGGCTGTAGGCAGAGCCGGTAGAGGTGCCCTGAAGCACACACGTCCGGACGAACTCGCCGCTGCTGCACTCAGCGGCGCAGTTGAACGACTTCCGCAGCTTGATCTGGAAGCAGTGGACGATGTCATCATCGGGTGTGCTACCCATGAAGGACCGCAAGGCTACAACATCGCCAGAATCGCAAGTTTGCGTGCAGGGCTTCCTGTTTCTGTACCTGCTATTACGATCAACCGATTCTGTGCATCGGGTTTAGAAACGATTGCTATGGGGGCTGAGCAGATTCTCTCTGGACGTTCTGAGGTGGTTATTGCTGGCGGTGTGGAGAGTATGAGTCAAGTGCCGTTCGGTGTGAACCTTTCACCGAACCCGACGCTCATAGAGCACGCACCTGATGCCTATCTCGGCATGGGTTTGACGGCTGAAAATCTGGCGCGCAAGTATAGCATATCTCGTGAGGCACAAGATGCTTATGCATATCAGAGCCACTGCAAGGCAATCCGTGCGATTGATGCGGGTAAATTTCGAGAAGAAATTGTGCCGTTGACGATAGAAGAGACACACTTCAATTCTGAAGGCGCGCCTGAAACTGTGTGTTCTGTTTTTGATACCGATGAGGGACCGCGCCGGGATACTTCACCAGAGACGTTGGCATCGCTCAAGCCTGTTTTTCACGTAGACGGCACAGTGACGGCTGGCAATGCTTCCCAGATGAGCGACGCTGCTGCCGCTGTCGTCCTGATGTCCGAGGCACGCGCGCGAACAGAAGGTTACGAGCCGTTAGCCTGTTTTGTTAGTTATGCCACCGCTGGTGTTCCACCTGAAATTATGGGCATCGGACCCGTGCCTGCAATCCCGAAGGCACTCACAGCCGCAGGGCTAACTTTAGCCGATATAGATATTATAGAACTCAACGAAGCGTTTGCTGTGCAAGTCCTGTCTGTAGTCCAAGAGGCAGAATTGCCAACTGAGAAAGTAAACGTCAACGGTGGCGCAATCGCGCTCGGACATCCACTCGGTTGCACCGGCACGAAACTCACTGTCAGCTTGATTAATGAAATGCGCAGACAAAATCACCAATACGGCATGGTGACAATGTGTGTCGGCGGGGGTATGGGTGCTGCTGGTGTTTTTCTAAATCTGAAGTAAAAAAAGAGGAGGGCGTTTCCTCCGCTACCCGAAGGTAGGTAGGAAACGCCAAAGATTAATGAAAACCGAGAATTTGAAAGAGATATTTGAAGTGTGGAATCGCGTGAGAACTTGGGACCCAGAGATGCGCATTGACTTAGCACGTCGGATTTTAGAGACTGTGGTCCCGTCACGAATTCACCCCCCACCACAAACTATGTCATTGGATGAGGTGATAGGCATTGCGAAAACGGTTGCCCCGCCGCCTACTGATGAGGACTGCAAGAAAATTCTTGAAGAGGAGCGGATGAAAAAATACGGATGATTCACGCACTGTTAGATACAAATGTAATTCTGGATGTTTTGCTTGACCGTTCGCCTTGGAGCACCGATGCTGTAGCCCTCTGGCAAGCCAAACTTGATGGGCGGTTTGTCGCTTGTGCCACCGCAACTTCGCTAACTGATATTTTTTACATAACTCGTCGCTACGCAGGCCGTGAAAAAGCATGGCAAGCGGTCCACATCAGTTTAGACCAATTATCCGTTATACCGGTTGGAATCGATGAACTACGTTTAGCAACAACGATAGACGGAAACGATTTTGAAGACAATCTGCAAATTGCATGTGCAACAAGTAGACAACTTGATTTGATTGTCACACGTAATCTTGCGGGATTTCCGCGTAACAATATTCCAATCCTT
Organism: Candidatus Poribacteria bacterium; assembly: GCA_963662915.2. Lineage (GTDB taxonomy): Bacteria > Poribacteria > WGA-4E > WGA-4E > WGA-3G > WGA-3G. The sequence goes on from CAXXEU010000002.1 coordinate 315,424, forward strand.
ACGCCACAACAGATGTTATTGAAGTTGACAGAGAACGATTAAAGTCAAGGAGGAGAATGGTGTTCAGATATTTCTGGTTAACGTTTGTTTTAATAATTGCCACGAGTGGATTGACAATTGATGCGTCTATAGAAAAAGCAATTTTACTGAAGGCACACGATTTATAGTAAAGACAATAATTAAAGAGACATTTCGGTGATTGCGAAAGACATCCCTCGTAGGGGCGAGGTTCCCTCGCCCACTGTGGAGTGTCTCATTAATTTTGAAATCCACTATAAATGAGGACGCGAAGCGTGAACTCATCAACCTTATTTTCCACGAGAATTCCGAAAGGAAAGATAAATCTCACGCATATTATCTACTTGGCGCAATCGCTTTTGATGAGAATAGAATCCGAACTGCCACAAAAACTTGGGGTTATATCGTTGAGGAATATCCAGATTCTGACGAAGCGTTGATGGTAAAAGAGAGAATAAATGAGTTATCCAAGGGGACTTTATCGGTTTATACGGAGAGCATTGAAACTGCTGATTATTCTGTTGCCAAATTGTATTTGGAAAACGCAAATTTTTGGTCAAAGGAGAAAGATGATAAATGGATAATTGATTCAAGTTGGATTCCAAAAGTTGAATTTGCTTTAAAATGGGAGGGTTTTCGTCTAAATAATGACATTAGGTTCAGCCTGATTCTCTTTACGAAAAAGATATAGCGAAAAATACTAAATAGGAGTAATCAATTAAAAAATGCAAACACACGTCTATCTCTCCATAGCCGGAGAAAACAGAATCGCTATCTATACCTTTAATGCGTCTGATGGTAGCATTGAATTACAAGAAAATATCAGTGTCAGCGGCTCTCCGGGACCTTTGGCACTTTCACCGTGTGGCAACTACCTATACGCCGGACTGCGGTCCAGCCGAGAAATCGCAAGTTTCCGTATTGATGCCGAGACGAGACATCTCTCACACTTGCGGACGGTCCAACTCAATGCCGATACCTGCTATATCGCAACGGACAAGACAGGAAATTTCCTACTGTCTGCCTATTATGGTGCAGGCAAGGTCACCGTTCATGCAATCGGCGACGACAAAACCGTTCAAGGCGAACCGCTTCAGACCGTCGAAACTGATATACACGCACACTGCATTGAGACAGATGCCTCAAACAAGTATGCCTTTGTACCGCATACTGTCCCTCGAAATGCTATCTATCAATTCAAATTTGATGAGAAGACAGGCACACTCACGCAAAATATTATAGGAAATCTCAATCCGGGTGCCCCGATCGGACCCCGGCATTTCTGTTTCCATCCGACCAAGCCGATTCTCTATTTCTCAAATGAGCAAGGATCGAGCGTTTCTGCCTATACCCTTGATGCAGAAGAACACCCAGGAATCTTGATGGATTTACAGGAAGACCTTTCTACGCTTCCTGCAGATTTTGCGGAAGACAACACTTGTGCCCAAATCCATATTGATCCGCAAGGAACGTTTCTCTATGTTTCCAACCGTGGGCACGACAGCATCGCAGGGTTCGCAATTGACGCGGAGAGCGGCAAATTAAGTGCGGTCGGACACCAGCGCACTGAACCTACGCCGCGTGTTTTCAATATTGACGGAACAGGCAATTTCCTCTTTGTGGGTGGACAGGGTTCTGGCAGACTCGCTACCTACCGTATTAACCGAGATACCGGCGAATTATCGCCGCTCGCCAACTACGTAGTCGGAGAAAGCCCGATGTGGGTGCTTTTTATTTGAAAGGAGGAGATGTGGCACGACGCGGAATTTTCATTACATTTGAGGGCGTAGAAGGCGCAGGCAAAACGACACAGGCACAACGACTTGCAACCGCCGTGGGCCCGAACGTTGTGCTAACCCGTGAACCCGGTGGTCCGCCTATTGCTGAACGTATTCGCGATATTTTCCTCACATCCGACAACATGACACCGATGACAGAGTTGTTGCTAATCGCTGCCGCACGCACACAACACGTTGAAGAACAGATACGTCCCGCGTTACAAGCAAACCGAACCGTTATCTGTGATAGATTTATTGATGCCACTGTGGCGTATCAAGGCTATCGCGGCGGCATCGACCTTCCGTTTATTCACCAACTGAATCGCACTGCCACGGGTGGGTTAACACCTGACATCACCTTTGTCCTTGATCTGTCTCCAGAGATCGGACTATCACGCCAACAGCAAGGAGAGGCACATCGCGACCGTCTGGACAGAGAGTCCTTGGGATCGCATCGCAAGGTTCGCGAGGGATATCTATCTGTTGCGAAGGCGAACCCACATCGTGTCAAACTGATAGACGCTACACAACCTCCAGATGTTGTCCACGCCGCGGTCTTAGCCGAATATCAAGATTACGTGTGGTAAGCGAGGTTTCTGAACCGCGTCCGTTCATATAGCCAAAGGTTAAAGGTTTTTAAGTGTCCGTGTAGGAGCGGTCTCCGATTGGGAGGAAGCATGCAAAATCCGATCATTGGACATCAACAGATTATCGAGCAACTCCAGCGAACCGTCGCATCGGATCGTATTGCGGGTGCATATCTTTTCGTCGGACCGGCGGGTGTTGGGAAAGAGACAGTCGCTCATTATTTCGCGCAACTTATCTTCTGCCAACAAGACGCTCAACCCCCTACAGTATGTAGAACATGTCTTGCTTGTCGGAAGGTGGACTCTGGAAACCATCCAGATCTGCAGTTCATTCGACCTGAAGGTAGTTTACTGAGAATAGGGCAAATTCGGGAGCTGCAAAAACAGATTATCTACGAGCCGCTTGAAGCCAGTCGGAAGGTCTACATCTTGACAGACGTGGAACGGATGAATGCAGAGGCAGAGAACTGTTTGCTTAAAACACTTGAGGAACCACCTGCCTCTTCTGTTTTGATTTTACTCACATCGAACATCCAAGTCCTGCTGCCAACGACCCGTTCCCGATGCCAAATTCTCCAATTTCATCCGATGCCGACGCAAGAATTAACAACGGTTTTGATGGATAGATTTTCAGTCGCACCGGAGCAAGCGACAACACTCTCAATCGCATCAGGTGGCGCAATCGGAAAAGCAATTACCCAACTTGAAAAGGGCGGAGTGCTTACTGAAGAAGTCCCTGATATCCTCAAAGAGACGGATTTATTAGCAGCTTTCAGGCTCGCCGAAAACTTCAAAGATAATCCTGAAACTTTGGAGAGCTTGGTCACATGGTATCGCGACCTACTCTTTTTGCAACAAGGCGCGCCAATCGAATTAATAACACATATCCATTCCCTTGAAGAACTTCAAAGCCTTGCTCCCCGTTACTCCCGTTTGCGTATCCAGCAAGCGATTCAAACCGTCTTTGACACCAAATCCCTCATCGAAAACACAAACACGAACGCTACCTTGGCTCTGGAGGTAATGTGTTTGAAATTACTGAAGTAAATTATATTTTTCGGTTTTATAGTAAATCTTAGAGTTATGTAGACACCTATCCCTTACAAGAGTTTGGACAATTTTAAACCGCAAAGGTGTGAAATTTTCTGAGTAAACTTTTGAGTGCAATTAGCGGAAACCGCCCAAAACCCAGTCATCGTATAGGTTTTGGACCTTTTCAAAACCTGTTGCGTTTCAAGATTTACTCAGAAAAACTCTGAAAAAAAGGAGCATTTCCTTGGCTAAGTAATTCTGAGACCTACCATAAAGGTAACAAAATTAGGTAGAAGCGGTTTGACAGCCAGCCTTTCTTATGGTATAATTTCTTAATAAAAATGAGAACCGCAAAAGGGAAACACAATGAGTGCATTCTACGTCACCACCCCCATCTACTACGCGAACGCCGAACCACACGCCGGACACGCCTATAGCACTATCATCGCTGATGCTTTGGCGCGATATCACCGCCTCAAAGGTGATGATGTTTTCTTTTTAACCGGTGTTGATGAGCACGGGGCAAAGATACATGAAGCCGCCACAGACGCTGGCATCTCTCCACAAGCCTATTGTGATAGGATAGCACCGACTTTTACGAAACTTTGGGAGCACCTTAACATCTCGCACGACATCTTCATGCGCACGACAAGTGATATGCACAAGCGTGGTGCAGAGAAATTCCTCGCTGCCCTCTATAACAGCGGAGATGTCTACAAAGGCACTTATGAGGGATACTATTGTCGCCCGTGCGAACGGTTTGTACCTGAAAAGGAACTGACGGACGAAAAAATTTGCCCAGATCATAAATTGCCCTTGGAATGGCTTGAGGAAGAAAACTATTTCTTTCGACTCTCCAAGTACCAAGACAGGTTACTCGCACATATTCAGGAAACGCCCGAATTTATCTATCCCGAAAGTAGACGCAACGAACTCTTGAGAGTGTTAGAAGGCGGATTAGAGGATGTAAGCATCTCTCGTGCTTCCGTTTCATGGGGAATCCCGTTACCGTTTGATCCCGATCATATCGTCTATGTCTGGATCGAAGCGTTAACAAACTATATGACAGCACTCGATTATGAAAGCGAAGGTGATCGATATCGCACCTTCTGGCCAGCAGATGTCCACATGATGGCAAAGGAAATTACCCGTTTCCACGCCCTGATCTGGCCCGCAATGCTCATGGCTGTTAACTTGCCACTTCCCAAACAAATTGTCGCACATGGCTGGTTGACGAAGGATGGTGAGGCGTTGAGCAAAACGCGCGGTATTTTCATTGATATGGATGGTGACATTACGACTTACGGGGTTGATGCTTTCCGTTATTATCTTCTGCGCGAATTTAGTTTCGGAAACGATGGTGATTACCGTCCGGCTCGCTTGCATGCCCGCTACAACGCCGATCTTGCCAACGATCTCGGTAACCTACTCAATCGCGTTCTCGGTCTACTCAACAAAAATTTTGAAGGCGTACCTGCACCAACAACGCCTGGGGAATTCGACGACGACATCAAAGCGATGGCGCAGAACACGATTGACCAATTGGACTCTGATATAAAGAGGTTCGCGTTTGATGTAGCATTGGAAACCGTCTGGGAGTTTGTCCGACGCATCAATCGGTACGTCCAACAGACCCAAGTCTGGACGCTCGCGAAGCCTGAAACGAAACCGAGAATGGGTACTATCCTTTACAACAGTTTAGAGGCACTGCGGATTATTTCTGTTCTGATTTCGCCCTTCATTCCGGAGACCGCTGAGAAAATTCAGAAGCAGATAGGTTTGGCAGAATTCGATACCGCCACCGAGTGGGGATGTTTACCCGTAGGAATAAAGGTGAGCAGAGGTGAACCTATTTTCCCACGCATTGATACCAAAAAGCAGAAACAGCTACAGCCGAAACCCGAGGCGCAACCGAAGCAGGAGGCAGAAAAAGAAACGACCCATTTGGTCTCCTTCGCTGATTTCCAGAAACTCGATCTGCGTGTTGCGCGTGTTCTTGCAGCTGAACCTATTGAAGGAGCCGACCGACTCCTCAAATTACAGGTGGACCTCGGCACTGAAAAACGGCAACTCGTTGCTGGTATTGCTGAGCACTATACTCCAGAAGCATTGATAGGGAAACAGGTTATCATCGTCGCTAATTTAGAACCCGCCACGATTCGCAACGTCGAATCACAAGGTATGGTTCTGGCGGGAAGCGGCGACTCCGTAGTTCTGGCAACCCTTGAAAAAGAGATGCCGCTCGGTACACAAGTAAGGTAGCAACACCCTCTGCCCTAACAAGATGCAAGATATAGAAAACACCCTTAAAACCCGAATTGAAAACGATGAGACAAACACGTTTGTTGTTATTGTGCCGACCGATGCTGCGCGTTTGAAACGCCAACGTGAATTGATTGGCTATCATCGAAATAAAGCGGTTGCCAATCTGCAAGTATGTACTATTACGGACTTCTTGCAGAGGTTGTATAACCGAGCACACCCGTCGAAACGTAGTATCTCATCCGGACTTCAAAACCTCTGGCTACATGAGATAGCGAATCCAAAATTGGACAATGATAATGCCCACAGCTATAAAGCCTTTCATCCGGATCAGAGCCTTTCTGTTCCCGATAGTACGCTGTCCCTCATTATAGATACAATTAACCGTCTCAAGGAACGCGGTGAAACTGCCCAGAGCATTGCAGCGGATAATCCAACCAAATCCGACCTTGTTCATATTTATGAAAATTATGAAGCGAAACTTGAGGATGATTGGATAGATGAGCAAGGCAAACGCTTCTATCTTGCCAATAATTTCAATCCGCAGCTCATGAAAAACGCATTTCAGCGAGTCGACCTTGTGCTTGTTGAAGGGTTCACTGTTCTTTCCAAAGCCGACATCGAAATTTTAACCCAAATTGCCGGAATGCGTGATATAAAGTTGTGGTTCCGTACCGACTGGCTTGAAGGAAATGAGGACTTATATAAAAATATCACCGATCTCGTCTCACAATTTAGGACCGCGAATGCCTCTATTGATCCTAACTATGAACGCGATACCGACCAACATCGACATTTCGCCGAGAACCTTTTTCATGCTGGTGCTACGTTCTCAAATCCGAATCGCAATTCTGATGATGCATCTCAGATTACAGTCCTGAAACCCGCTGACCGTTCCAAAGAAGTTGAAGAGATCGCGCGCCGGATCCAAAAACATGTCTGGGAAGGGCACTGCAATCTTAATGACATCTGCGTTGCCTATTACAACATAGGATTGTACCGACACCGTATTGCTGAGATTTTTCCTGCTTATGGGATTCCCTATTTGCTTGCAGAAAGCACGCCGTTGACTAAGTCAGAGGTTGTCAAATCAATCTTTTCTCGCCTTTCGTCAGATGGGACTCCACTAAACGACACCTATTTCTCTGAGGTAGAGCCTGCATCAAACGCACGCCCGTTTCACCCAAGCGAGTTTCAGGAATATGTCGAGAATTTGCTTAGAAGGGGCGAGGTTATCCAGCGTATTCTAAACCCAATGTTCGGAAGAAACCCGGAAGTTGTTGAAGCCGAGATTGAGGCATACCGCCAATTCAATAGGATTCTTAAAGAGTTGTGTAGTGTCTTAATGTCAGAAGGTGTTGGGTCAGATTCGCTACGTAATTATATTGGAAAACTCCACCACATTGCAAAGCATACAAACTATCGAAACAGAGCAGTCACAAAGGGAGAGACTGTCAGGATTGTTCAACTCAGTGAACTCAGAAGTCAAGAATTTGATACCGTCTTCTTAGGTGATTTTGTAGACGGTAGTTTTCCAGAAAATTATCGTCCAGATCCGTTACTCCCAGAAATTCCTTATCGCACCGAAGATGAGCAGCTACACGATAATCGGTTCATGTTCTATCGGGTCCTCAAGTCTTTTCGCAACAGGCTCTATCTTCTTGTTCCGAAGCGTGAACGCGAAGCGGAACTGATCCCTTCACCATTCCTTGAACAATTGAAGGCAGTCGCCAAGGTCACGGAGATTGAAGAAATTGCTGACCCCGCACAAGGTAGTATCTCCGGTTTCCTCAGCACCTACGGCAAGCACGTGTGGACGGCAGATACACCTGCCGATGGGGCGTTTCCTGATAGGTTAAAACACATGCGCCCTTTAGTAAACCATGTCGTTAAAATCGAAAAAAGCCGTGAAGAAACACACGACCTTTTGGCTTATGAAGGCGTGCTAAAGGCAGGGGAACTTTCTCCTGCCAGTCGGAAGCGTTTGAGAAGTCTTCAAGGGGAATCTTATTCTGTCACGGAATTGGAAACTTTCGCCAGATGTCCGTTCCAGTACTTTGCTGGTAAGGTTTTGAATCTTCCTGTTGCGGAGGACGAGGAAGACGATGAACTGTCCAGCCTTGCAAAAGGTTCGCTACTCCACAAAGTCCTTTTCACGTTCTACAATAATCGTCGCCAGCAAAGAGATCCACCTATCCAACAATGTACAGAAGATGAGTTTAAAAAAGCGAAACAACAATTAGACACAGTCTTGGAGATCCTCTCTGAAAAGGAAAAACACAGCGAAAAACGTACTGAAAATCCTATCGGTGAGAATAATCTTTTTTGGATGACGGATATAGAGAAACTGCGCGTTGCCCTATACAAATGGATCGAAGCAGAGAGGGCTTACGATTTGTCTGTTATACCAAGTTATTATGAAGTTAACTTCGGGCAGTCGGGGGACCCCGCAGATCCGCTCCTCAGTTATGACGAACCAATCTCTATCGGTAATGTCCGTATGAAGGGTAAAATTGACCGCATTGATATTGATAATAACACTTTTAATGTCGTAGATTATAAAACTGGTGGTTCTACTATTAGAATGCCAGAGATTCTTAACGGACGGAGCCTTCAACTCCCTATTTACCTTCAGATAGCGAAGAAATTATTAGAAAGGCATAACATAATCGGTTTAGAACCAGCAGCCGGATTGTATCATAAAATCAGATTAGACGAATGCAAAGTTGAACTCGGTATCGGAGAGCAATCTTTGAATGCGTGCGCTTTCAAATACTACAACGGTAAAGAATGGAAAAAATTTTCATCCAGCGGTCAATTATTAGACCCTGAAGTTTTCAATGATAGACTTTCGCGCGTCAGCGGCTACGTTCAACAGTACGTTGACAGCATTTCCAAAGGCAACTTTCCGCTCATCACCCGCGTCAAAACCTTTTCGCCGATCGAGGAAAACGGTGTTGTAGAGACGGATGAATATGGTTTTGTGGATGATGAAGATCATGGTAATAAACCACTCACGCCACGCAACAAAACGCAACCCTGTAGCTATTGCGATTATAAACGAACCTGTCGTGTCGGCGCAATTTCTGAGGATAGCAGTCAGTTGGACGACTAATCTCCATTTGTTGTTCCTCATTGGTAAAATTTGAAATCGCGCCCAGCAGAAAAAACTTGCACACTTCCGACAAATCTGTTATACTTTCTCAGGTTATTAAGCAAATTGCTTGAATATCAAAAAATAATATTAGGAGGCTATTTTTTAAATGGCACACACATTACCAGCGCTCCCTTATGCCCATGATGCTTTGGAGCCTCATATTGATGCACAGACGATGGAAATCCACCACGGCAAACACCATCAAGGTTATGTAAACAATCTGAATGCTGCATTAGAAGGTCATGACGACCTTGCTAACTTGGATGTCGAGGCATTACTTAGAAATATTGAACAAGTCCCTGAAGACATTCGTCAGGCAGTCATTAACAACGGTGGTGGGCACGCCAATCATTCGCTCTTTTGGTCTACTATGAGTCCCAACGGCGGCGAACCCGGCGGAGAGATCGCAGCTGCAATTACCTCGACTTTTGGATCACTGGAAGCCGCGAAAGAACAGTTTGTCACAGCCGCAACCACACGCTTCGGTTCCGGTTGGGCATGGCTCGTCCTCGGAGACAGCGGCTTGGAGATCTACTCCACTGCGAATCAGGACAGTCCAATCATGCAAGGGCACGTCCCGCTGCTCGGGCTCGATGTTTGGGAGCACGCCTACTATCTGAAGTATCAAAACCTCCGTCCTGCTTATGTTGAGGCGTGGGGAAATGTCATCAACTGGACGCGGGTTAACGAACTCTACGTCGCAAACGCCTAGCTTTACGATAATAGCTTTAGGATTTGATAGGGGTAGGTGTGAACAGCGTTTCAAACCTACCCCTTGTTTCTTTTTCTCTGATTCTTGTGAGTGAGTGCCTCCTGTTTTGAATCGAGTTTCAAACCTACCCCTTGTTTCTTTTTCTCCAAGTTTGGATGCATTCAAGAAATTTGAACAATAGCTCGGCAAAACAACACGATTTCTCGCAGCCAAACCTAAACACGCGTTAAAACTTCTTACACATACTTTCTAAAACTGAACGGCCCTGTCAAATTTCTTTTGACATCTTCCTTTAAATATGTTATACTTAAAATGGAAAGGTAAGTTTTTCTTGAAACGTCGTTGATGCTTTTTTCAGGTATGAGGTGACGAAACATGGACGGAGCTATTGTCGATTGGATTGAGGGCATCTGTGGGGGTGTCCTCGGTACCATGGGCGGTGTCCTCGGTACTTATCTAAGTATAAAAAGTGCGAAGGGCCCGATAGAACGTGCCTTTATAAAGAAGAGCGCGGTTATTGCTTGGGCTACGGTTTCGGTGTTTCTTGGGTTGCTTTTTACACTTCCTAAACCATATAATCTTCTGATGTGGATTCCGTATGGGGTCACGATGCTAATTGGAATCCCTAAATTGCGAAGAAAGCATACTGAGATTAGGCGATCAGAGTCAGGGGATGAAACTTTTTCCAGTCATTTGTAAAATGACTGTCTAAAACGGCGTACGTAATTAAAAAAATTAAATAGATTACCCAAAAAAGCGTTGAAAGGGAGGAGTAAGTCGTCAAGGCTTGCAAGAGAGGGAGACTCACGGGCTGGAAGGTCTCCTCAAGTTCTCACGACTGAAGGTCGCCCTGGAGCTGCTAATCTGAACAGTCTGAGGATCGAAATGCCTCATTAGGATTAGCCGGTATGATGCCCGTTATCGCGTCCCAAAGAGTGCTCTTTCTCGCTGGAAAAATGGGTGCAGCACATAGTATGTGTCTACTACCTCGAAGTGAGAAAGGGAATTGGAGTGGTACCACGGTAAGGTCAGTGTAAGCGTCCTTCTCGTCTCCAAAGCTGGAACGAGAGGGTTTTTTTAATTTTAATGAGTTACGGCACAGCGGAGTGTGCCTACTACCATTTATGAGGGAAATTGGCATGGAACTTTCAGGAGCGCAAATCCTTATTGAAGGTCTCAAACGGGAAGGTGTCAAATATATCTTCGGTGTGAATGGTGGCGCAGCGATGCCGATTTTTGATGCCCTATATAGCGAGACGGATATCAAATTGATTCCGATGCGGCATGAGCAAGGCGCGTCCCATGCTGCTGATGGATATGCACGCGTCACCGGAGATGTCGGCGTTGTACTCGCGACCTCCGGTCCTGGGGCAACCAATCTTGTCACTGGTATCGCAACTGCCTATATGGATTCAATTCCTATGGTTGCAATCACTGGACAGGTTTTCACACACTATATCGGCAGCGATGCCTTCCAAGAATGTGATGTTATCGGTGTAACTCGACCTATTTGTAAACACAGTTACCTCATCAAAAGTAACGACGAGATCGCGGACGTTGTCGCCGAGGCGTTTCACATTGCCAAGACCGGAAAGCCGGGTCCAGTCATCATTGACATCGCTAAAGATGTCCAGATACGTGAAACGCTGTTTCAGTATCCAGAATCGGTTGACATCCGTGGCTACAAACCACAAGTACATGGCGACCCAGCGCAAATTGCGAAAGCGGTAGCACTGATTAAAGAAGCCAAGCGTCCGATCCTTTATGCCGGAGGCGGTGTAGTTCTCGCCAACGCCAGTGAGGAATTGCGGAAGCTCACCCTTAACACACAGATCCCGATCACTGTTACCCTGATGGGACTTGGGGCATTTCCTGAAACGCATCCATTGGCGATGGAGATGCCCGGAATGCACGGCTCTTGTTGTGCGAATTACGCCTTCACCGATGCTGACCTTGTTGTCGCTATTGGTGCGAGGTTTGATGACCGTGTTACCGGCGATCTCAGTAAATTCGCGCCCAATGCCAAGAAAATCCACATTGATATTGATCCGTCATGTATAGGGAAAAATGTACCCGTAGATGTCCCGATTGTCGGTGATGCGAAGAACGTCCTAACTGAGTTGAATAAGCAGGTCGGTCCGACAGACATTGACCCTTGGCGCGCCCAAATTCAGGAATGGAAGCAAAAATATCCGTTTGAATATGAGCAAAAGGGTGATAATGTGATGCCGCAATACGTCATTGAACAAATCTATAAGCATTACAGCGACGCAATTGTCGTCGCGGACGTTGGGCAACACCAGATGTGGGCAGCACAATACTTCAAGTTCACCGAACCTCGGCAGTGGCTCAATTCGGGTGGACTCGGCACCATGGGTTTTAGTCTCCCCGCTGCTATCGGTGCACAACTCGGATGCCCCGACAAAACTGTTGTCAATATCAACGGCGACGGGTCTTATATCATGACAATCCAAGAGTTGGTCCCAGCGGTTACGATGAAGCTCCCACTTAAGGTTTTTATCATCAACAATATGTATCTCGGAATGGTGCGTCAGTGGCAGGAACTCTTTCACGGTAAACGCTACTCCGCTGTTGATTATCACGATAATCCTGATTTTGCTTTGCTTGCAGAAGCATTCGGTGCAACTGGACTTCGAGTCGAACATCCGGAAGATGTCGAACCTGCATTGTTGAAGGCAAAGGGGATTAACGACGGGCCTGTCATAATTGACTTTATCGTTGACGAAGAGGAAAACGTGTTCCCGATGGTGCCGGCAGGTGCCGGGCTTGGGGACGTTATCCGCGGGTTATCTTAGTTTTCGTCAGTTCATTCGGCAGGTTTTTTGCTATTCAACATGGGTACTATAAACATTGTTCAGGGCGACCTAAAGTTGTTAAAAAACTGCTTTAGGTTACGAGAAGTTTTTTGACAATTAGAATACTGCAAGGACAACGTCCGCAGCAGCTCAGAAGTACATAGTTAAAAATATGAATTCAGAAAAACGACACATTTTTTCCGTTTTGGTCGAAAATCGATTTGGTGTCCTCGCGCGCGTCGCAGGGCTTTTCAGTGGGCGCGGCTTTAATATTGATAGCCTTAATGTCGCCGAAACACATGACAAGGGTGTTTCTCACATAACCCTTGTCACGCATGGAGATGCCCAAATTATCGATCAGATTTACCAGCATTTGAACAGACTCATTGACGTTATTGAGGTGACTGACCTCTCGACCGACACCCATGTTGAGCGTGAACTTGTTCTTATCAAGGTTGCTACTGATGCTCCGCAAAAACGCGCCGAGATTTTACAAGTCGCAGAAGTCTTTCGAGGGCGGGTTATAGATATGAAACCTGCCTCACTTGTCCTCGAAATTACAGGTGATGAGGGTAAATTGAAAGCGGCAATTGATATTTTCAATACATACGGTATCCTTGAATTATCGCGCACCGGCAAGATAGCGATGCTACGCGGATCTGAAAAATAGTTTTTCAACAAGCCGCAAAGCGTGCAATCTGAATTTCTGGTGCCAGTCGAATTTTTAATCAAGTTCCGCACGCGCCGTTGTTGCGTGCTACACGCATTCGCCAAAAATCGTCGCGGGCTGGATATACGGAAGGGCATTCATGCTACAACCTTCCTGAACGAACCGCAAGGAAAATTAGAAAAATGGCAACAATTTATTACGATAGTGATGCGAATTTTGATTTACTAAAGGAGCGTACGGTCGCTGTCGTTGGTTACGGCGCGCAAGGACGCGCACAATCACTAAACCTTAAAGACAGCGGTGCTAACGTTGTCGTCGGGCTCTATGAAGGCAGCCGTTCAAAAGCACGGGCAGAAGCGGAAGGTTTAACCGTTAAAACCGTTGAAGAAGCCGCTGCAATGGCTGACATCGTTCAGGTGCTCATCCCCGACGAACGCCATGCCGCTGTCTACCGCGACCAGATCGCCCCGAACATGCAAGCCGGAAATATGCTTCTCGTCTCACACGGGTTCAGCGTCCATTTCGGACAGATTGTTCCAGCGAGTGACATCGATGTCGCAATGATAGCACCAAAAGGACCGGGTTCTCTTGTCCGTGAGGTCTTTGAAGGCGGCGGTGGTGTGCCGTGCTTGATTGCCATCCATCAAGACACGACGCGGCTTGCCCGCGATGTCGCACTTGCTTATGCAAGAGGCATCGGCGGCACGCGCGCAGGGGTCATTGAAACGACTTTCCGTGAAGAAACCGAGACAGACCTCTTTGGCGAGCAGGCAGTCCTCTGTGGTGGAACTGCTGCCCTCATCAAAGCCGCCTTTGACACGCTCGTTGAGGCTGGCTACCAACCTGAAATGGCTTACTTTGAGTGTCTCCACGAACTGAAGTTGATTGTTGATCTCATCTACACCGGTGGCTTGAGTAAAATGCGCAATGATGTTAGCAATACTGCCGAATACGGAGACCTCACACGTGGTCCACAACTTATCGACGACGATGTTCGAGACAAGATGCGTCAAATCTTGAAGGACGTTCAGGGCGGTGTCTTCGCACGCGAGTGGGTTTTGGAGAATGAAGCGAACCAACCTGTCCTCGGCGCACTTCGCCGACAGGAAGAAGAACTGCAGATTGAGGAAGTCGGCAAAAATCTGCGTAGTATGATGAGTTGGCTTGACGACTAAAAAATCCGTTTCTCGACTAATGATATGGATACGGGTACTTTCTCCATACGGGAATGCCGTCCAGAAGAGGCATCGGCACTCCTCGCATTGTGGGAGGCTGCTGGCACATCTCCAAGTGTCACGGATACGATTACAGACATCCGAGGTGCGATAGAAAGTTCAGCATCTGTATTAGTCGCTGAGGTAGATCGCTGTATTGTTGGTTCCCTCATCGCGACTTTCGACGGATGGCGAGGCAACATGTATCGGATAGCTGTCCATCCTGACTATCGACGACGTGGTATCGGCCGCGCCTTGGTTAGAGAAGGTGAAAGATGTCTGGCAAAACATGGCGTTAAACGCATCACGGCACTCGTGGAAGAGAAGTATCCGTGGGCTGTTGCTTTTTGGGCATCGGTCGGTTATGAAATAGAGCCTGGGATAGTAAGATTTTTCCGCAATCCCTAAACAAACAGCAGGAAGCACCCCAGGAGGTCAGCTATGAAGTTCAAAGAGTATCTACTTGACGACACCGTTAGAAGCGTCTATGGACTGGCAGTTGCTGATATAAACGGCGACAGTCAACTTGACATCATCGCCGGTTCCACAGGTGAACCCATCATCGCTTGGTACGAGGCACCCGACTGGAAAAGACACCTCGTGACCGATCAAGGCAGCGGACACATTACTATTGCTCCTTACGATTTGACGGGCAATGGCACGCCTGATCTCATCGTTGGCAGCGGTTTTAATCGTGGTGTAAACGCTGCCGGTGGATACCTCCACTGGCTTGAAATGCCTGCAGCAGATGGACAGAATTGGAAGAGCCATCGCATCGCAGATGTCCCCTTCATTCATCGGATTGCCCTTGCGAATCTTTCTGGAAACGCTTCTGCGGCAGCTCCGTTCCTTATCGTTGCCTCTATCCGAGGTGAAGATGGCAAACCCGGCGAATGGCACAGCCCCGGCTCTGTGTGGTGCTACGAATTGCCAGATACCCCGCGAGACCTATCCTTTTGGAAATCCCACCTCCTTGACGATTCGCTCCATATCAACCACGGCTTGACCATCACCGATGTCGATCAAGATGAGCGCGACGATGTGCTGATTAGTTGCACAGAAGGACTGATTTGGTATGAACCTCCGACATCGCCGATGACGGAAAAGTGGGGCAAATGGATCATCAGTGACCGTGAATGCAGCGATACATTCGCCGCTGACATTGATGGCAATGGTGTTAATGAAATTTTGGCGATTGAACCGTGGCACGGAAACAATCTCGTCTGGTATAAAGCCACCGGCGATCTACGAACCGATCCGTGGCAACGTCACCTCATCGACGACACGCTCAATCGAGGTCACTCGCTCGCCGCCGTTGACGTTGATGACGACGGTGTGCTTGAGATTATCTGTGGTTATAATGGCGAAGGTACAAGTTTACATCTCTATCGTCCGGAGAATCTGGAACAAAACCGATGGCACAAAGAGACGATTGATGATGGCGGTTTAGGCGTTGGTCAGATGCACGTTTTAGATATGAACGGAAATGGCAGATTGGACATCGTCGCCAGCGGTCTCAGTACAGGCAACGTTAAATGGTATGAGAACCAATTCTAATAGTTCTTTAGACGAACAGTGTTGTATTTTTTTGAATTGTTAGGAAAGTCCTTAATATCGTTTCCATACGCATAGTTGATGCCTAACAACTATCCCTCAATCGCTTCTACATTCGCACGAGGCAAAGTTGTCTGTTGACCGTCTTCGAGTTCAACCTGCAACACCCGAACCCGTGCTTCTGTCTCCAAGTTCTGGAGTTCTACCGGCAGTTCTGTAACGCGTCCGAGTTGCCCGAAATATGGTTCCCGAATGACACGCACCGAGCTGCCGACCTCCAGAATCCCGCCAGCACTGTCGTCCGTATCAGATGCCGATCCTGCAGCCTCTGACACAAGCGGAATCAGGATCTCTGGACGGACAACGCCAGCACGAATCTGTGTCGCCCCGTTAATAGAGGTTTTCATACCTTCCCGTGCTTTTAACAGCGTGAACGTCTGATCCGCCATCGCAATGTGTCCGAATCCTTCCGTGATAACGAGTGTAATGCCAATTTCCTCAGAACCCGTAATCGCCACACCGAGTTCATAGCCGAGGAGTTCTCGGAGATCCGCGTCATCAATCCCGCCAGCAATGATACCTCTCACACCGTGCTGGATCGCTGTCTGAACCGCATCCGTCGTGACAAGCGAACCGCCAACCAAAATATTATCTCGATGTTCCGGGAGAATCTGTTCAGCCGTCAGTTCCTCACTCGACGAATTGGCGACAACGACCAAGTTCCCTACCGTCTCGCCACCAATCCCGAAAATGCCTTGGATGTATGTGCCGTACGTCTCTACGGTAACCCCTTCGGTGGGGACGGTTTCTGTTACTGTCCCGTTTGTGTATGCCTTGACTTCGACAGGGATCGGAGGTTCACGGAGGATGACCTGTCCTGTGACATCGGAAACGGCTTCGATTGTGCCATCAATCGGTGAGTGTGCCTGTGATTTGAAAAGCCCAAAGAGTCCTTTTGTTGTGGCGATAATCTCGTCTTTCGAGACGGCTTCGCCTACGGGTTTGAGCATATATTCAGCAACTTCCTTTGGAGGGATACTGAGTAGGTTCGCAACGTTCAAGAGTTGAACATTACCCGGCAGATCCGCCTTTGCGACGACATCCTCTGCCTCGACTGTCGCACCGGCTTCGACAAGCACTTCGCCTTCGAGTGGGAGCCGACGTTCTTTCTGAATTGTCATCCCCTCGGTCACCTTGAGACCAGGGGTATATGCATGTGCCATTAATTACCTCAATTTCAAGATATAGTCTGCAATACAATTTTGAAAGGGTTAGATGATCGGTCTGTTCATAGAAAATTTTCTGATAGATGATTACTGACAACCAACAACCTACAACTGAGTACCTAATATATTATACCATTTTCGTTGCGTTTGTGGTAAGATGAAATCAAAATTTAGACAAGGTGGAACAATATGGCAACTCAAGGCGTAACTTACAAAACCGATAAAATCATGCCGACGTGGGAACAACTCGCTGAAATGGGACGCGATCTGAAGTTCTACCCAAGCGTCACTGAGCATCCTAAGGTGCTGACCCAAAAACAGTTGGCGAATTTCAATCAAGTCGGTTATATCAAAGGTATCCCAATTTTCAATGAAATCGAGATAGATGAACACCGCCAGTACTTTGACACCTTGTTAGCGAATGTCCTCTCAGCGGGTGGGAATAGTTATTCAATTATCTCCGCACACATGAAATATGGGAAAGTCTACGACCTCCTCACACATCCAAAAATCGTCGCGTGTGTAAAAGACTTAATCGGGGAGGATGTTATCGGTTGGGGCGCGCACTACTTCTGCAAAATGCCGCACGACTCGAAAACCGTCGGTTGGCATCAAGATGCCGGCTACTGGCCCCTCACACCCTCTAAAACCGTTACCGTTTGGCTCGCTATTGATGACGCTACCGTCGAAAACGGGGCAATGCGTTTTATTGCAGGTTCTCATCATTCAGGACATTTGACCGCTCGACACAGTACACCGGACGAAAACAGTGTATTGGGTCAAATCGTTGAACACGCGGAGCAGTACGGCAGAACCGTGGATGTTGAACTCAAAGCAGGCGAAATCTCTATTCATACTGACCTACTGCTGCACGGTTCAAACGCCAATCCCTCACCCAAACGACGGTGTGGTCTTACTTTACGCTATTGCTCCACCGATGTCCAAGCCTCCTTCCGTTGGGATAGAGAAGGAGTCGTTGTGAGCGGAAAAGATAGGAACGGTCATTGGGGCAACCCGCCACGCCCTTCTGTGGACTAACCCGCAGACCCTAAGACTCACAACCAAATATTTACCATATTTAGCGGCAACAATCAAAAAGGGTTGCACTATCCAGTATAGGCATAATTTCCAAAACACGACTGTCCTCGTTTCTATTTAACATCAGTGGTCATAAACCCTAAGGCAGCTGCCATAAATAGGAGGAATATCAGCGAGACCAACAACATCAAATCCAACATTGCCCCTCCGAAAGTGATACCCACAGTCAACTGTTCTGAAAACTTGGGAATGCTATTAAAGGAGACCGGTTTTTCGGATAGCCCTTCTTTTACAAGATAAACATGGGAACTTTCGTTGTCTCCGCTGTCCTCTGATTGGATGAAATCAACGAACTGGTTTCTGTAGCGACGTACTTCTTGAACAAATCGCTTATGTCTGGCGAATCCTGTGCCAGCCAGAGATTCTACGGCGTATTTGTAGATAGCCGCCGGGGACAGTCGCGTAATTTGTTGCGTAAATTCAACCTGTGCGAACTGTTTATTGAGATGTTCATCATTGATACTGCTTTTTGCATTGGCATGTTCGTTTAAATAGTCTGCCCACATCCTTAACACCTCAATTTTAGGAGGCGTGTCCGAAGGCGAACCTGTTCGGTAAAGCTTGTTTCCTTCTTTGTAACGATTATCAATTTCTTCTTCTTGTGCTTTCTCTATCCGAGATATTTCGCTTCTGGAAGGGACCTGCTTAAAACCACTCGCCAAAACACCCATCGTGTTTGGGATAAGCACCACAAACACAATCCAAATTAGCAATAATACCAACAAACTGCTTGATGAATTAGAAAATTGGCTTGAAATAAAGAGTCCAAGCCATAAGAATATTGAGATGTAGGTTGTAGAAATAACAAAGATTATCCCAACCCGCGCCCATTCGTCTCCGCTAAGCGATACCAATCTTGATGCATTGACGATCATTAAATTCAGTAGTACCCCAATAAACAACGGAATCAAAATCGTGAGAAGTGCACCGATAAATTTTCCGAGAAGCACGGTTGCGCGGGACACCGGATTAGACATGAGCAGGCTTAACGTTCCTGTTTCACGCTCTCCAGAGATGGCATCGTAAGTGAACAAGATCGCCATAAAACTCATAATCAACCCGATGATAAACGTCCAATCCAATTCTGTGAAATTTGGTAACGAGTCGTTTTTTCGGGATGTATCTTGTGGGTACTGAAGCCACCAGTTTGCTGACCAAGAATATTGGAAGTTAAAATCAGGCGTTGTCATACCGATACCATAGCCACCACTGGTGGTTCCTTCAACGCGCTTTGGTAAGTTCGCATCTTCACCGGTAGCGATGAAAGTTAATGGACTCACAGATTTGTACAGATTTCCTGGACCTTTTACTGCCAGTTCACCTAAATTACTACTTTTCTTTTTCAGCGATTCGACGGCTTTGTTGGTATCTTCGGAATATTCCGAGATCCTTCGCGGGTATTGACTGCTCACGAATATCACCGCATTCATCACCATCAGCACCATTACCAAGATCAGGGTAAGGGCAAATCTAAAACGCGTCAAGTTATCAAGGATTTCTCGTTTTGCTATGTGCCAGATCATTTTAACACCTTCGCACAGCCTTAGACTACTACTATACAACGTCGTAGCGCAGGAATGAGATGAATGCTCCCATGAAGAATAGAACATTTAGGACCGCGAGTATCATAATATCTAACCCTGCGCGTTGCAGACTATTACCAGCGCCTTCGCTCTGTTCCTCAAATCTCGGAATTTTGTTCAAGTCGAAAGGTTCCTCGAATTGAGTCGTGAACCATCTACGTGAAGAAAATATTTTTTCGTCTCTTAGATAGTCGAGCCATTCACGACGATATTGTCGCGTCTGTTCCATAAATCGCCAAAAGTTGCCTAAATCTGTTTCTGCCAGAATCGCAGCGGCATTGTAATAAACCGCTGCAGGCGATATACGGGATATGTTCAGTGCCAATAGAGACTGTCGGTTCGGATTTTTGTCGAGATATTCTTTGCGTATTTGCCATATCCGATCAGCGTATTGTGCGCGGAGATTTTCCTTGAATCCATAACATTCTTGAGCAAAAGGCACACCTTCTTCGCCCCGAAAACCACTTACGCTGACTGTCTCGCCACTCTCATAGGCATTGATGCCCGAGGATGCCCCAGAACCACCGAAACTTGCGCGCGCAAGAGAACTCTCAACGCCACGGTTTTTTAAGTACGCTTTGACTTCGTCTTCATATTGCTTCCACTGGTCTCTCGCCTGTTCTTTATAGGATTCCTCTGATTGTATGGGACTCGCATGTTCTACTAACAAAACTGTTAGATTCGGAACAATTAGCACGAAAAGCACCCAAATACACATTGAAAATATCAGAGTGATAGAAGGTCTGTCCGTTCGAGTGGAAAGAAAAAGTCCAATGAGAAAAAAGAGGGAAACGTAGAGCATGGATACGAGAAAGATTAGCAATATCCGTCCCCAATCTGAACTGCTGAAAGAGACGTAGGGGGAGAATTGTATCACTAACAAGCCTGCAACGAAACTCGCAATAAGCGGAAGGGAAATGGACACCATCCCGGCAATGTATTTTCCCAAAAGCAGCGTCGGTCTTGAAACTGCACCTGAGAGTGCTAATCTCAAAGTCCCTGCTTCTTTCTCTCGCGATATCGCGTCGTAAGCGAAGAGTAGTGCCAGCAGACTCATTACGACTTGACAGATGACCGTAAAATCAATAGAGGAGAAGATGTTCAGATAGGGGTTATCAGAACCGTGTTGTTCAGCAACGGCGGGAACGTATCCGTGTGCGACTGTTACTGTATTTCCCTTCCTTTTATCCACGCCTTCGTTGAAAATGCTAAGCAGTTTCGGGCTTCTATTGCATTTCAGTCTATGCGTGAGTCCGAATTGAGAGTACCTCTCTACTTGACTTATCTTATCTTCATTTTCTCGGATGGCAGTTCGGTAACTTTGCAGTCTATCCTCATAGCCGCTGGTCAAAACGAAGAGATTTGTCACGATCAACGAGAAATAGATGAGCAATCCCATGAGGAACCTGAGGCTCAAGATATTTGCTGTAATTTCTCTTTTAACAATTGTCCAGAGCATCAGGTCGTCCTCAGTTCAACAACGGAAAGCAGCATCAATCGGTTTTGAAAAAGAGACGGTGGCGTTGTGGGGACAAAAGGGAATGATCCTTAATTTGCTGTTCTGTGAGCATGGTGTGCCTCCACAATTTATCGTGCTAACTTTCCCCGCAGTTTTGGACTATCTATAACGTCTCGATTGACAACGTACGGAGGGATTTGTCCAGAAGCCACGCGAATAATACTTCCACATGCACTCTTAGCGTTGCCGTCAAAACATTCATCTGTCCAGCAAATACTGTGTGGTGTAACGATGACGTTGTCCAGGGTCAAAAGCGGATCGTTATCGTCAATCGGTTCCTGTTCAAAGACATCAAGCCCCGCCCCTTGAATCCGCCGGTGCTGGAGTGCTTCTGTGAGTGCTTGCTGGTCAACGATCGGACCGCGTGCGGTGTTAATTAGGTAAGCCGTGGGTTTCATCAGTCCGATACGTCTTCCATCAACGAGTCCGCGCGTCTCATCGTTTAGCGGGCAGCAGACACACACGAAATCGGCAGTTCGCATCAAGGTGTCCAAATCAACGAGTTCCACACCGACTTCTGCCGCTTCAGCAGTGGTGACGTATGGATCATAGGTGATGTGGCGCATCCCGAAAGGTTTCGCCAGTTCAAATGCCTCTTTTCCGATGTTACCCATACCGACAAGTCCCAGCGTCCTGCCGACCAACCCCATTCCTCTGTAGTTTTGGGTATTTCTCCATCCACCAGCACGGATGAGTCGATCTTTTATCAGCAGCATGTGGCTCAGTGATAGAACAAAGGTCATGATGGAGGTCGCAACGGGACGACGAACACCATCGGGGGCAATCGTCAACAACACACCGTTTTCGGTACACGCTGGCACATCCACCTTATCGTATCCAACACCGAATCGAGCGATGATAGCCAACTTATCAGCGCCTGTGAACGTCTCTGGCGTGATGCCCGCACCCAATACTAAGAGCGCGTCATAACCTTTCACCTGTGTTGCTTCTAATATCGGTGTGTTCTCTGCAATATATTCCCACTGCAAACCGGCTTCGTCAAAAAGCGGACCGGCGACATCGTCTAAATCAGAGGTGCCATCGGGTCCCAAGAAGTCCCGCGTGATACCTATGCGAAATACGGATTTATCCATTTTCTATTACCTTTCAATCCAAATTTGGCGGAAGTACTTCCACATTAAAGGGTGGAGTTTAAGTCCCTTAACTTTTTTGTTAATAACCAAAATCTGTTGTGCGTGCGCTAACGGCACCCATGGGACATCTTGATGGAAGATTTGCTGTGCTTCTCGGTAGAGTGAGACGCGCTCATCTTGGTTAGTGCTTGCCCTTGCCCGCTCAAGCAGATCCTGCATCGCGTCACTGCGGTAGAACGATATATTTCCAGCAGGCTTCTTGGCTGCTGATTTGCTCAAAAGATAGAAGAAAAAGTTGTCCGGGTCACCTAAGTCGGCACTCCAACCTAACATGGCTATGTCATGGGCTCCGTTTTTCACTTTCTCCAGATAGGTGCCCCAGTCGTATGTCACGATTTTTGCCTCAATACCGATGTTTCGGAGTTCGGATTGCAGCACCTCAGCGAGTGCGCGGCCATCTGGAATGTAAGGACGTGGAACCGGCAATGCCCAGAGAGTCGTCTCAAATCCATTAGGATAGCCTGCTTCTGTGAGAAGCTGTTTCGCTAATTCGGGGTTATAGGCGTAATCTTCAATCGTATCGTCATAACTCCAGAGCGTCGGCGGGATCGGGTTTTTCGCCGGTATACCCATCCCTTGATATAGATGTTCAATAATAGCTGCTTTGTTAATGGCGTGATTTATTGCAAGCCGCACCTTTAAGTTATCGAATGGCGGCTTGTCCATGTTCATTGCCAAGTAGCCAACACTCATACCCGGTTGCTTCAACAATTCGAGCATGGCATCCTCTTGAATTTGTTGGAAATCGTCTGGATTTGGAAATTCCATCGCATGGAGGCTGCCCTCTTGGAGTTTGATGAGGCGTACCGAATTATCGGGAATAGACTGGAAAATAACCCTATCCAACGGCGGTCTGCCACCCCAATAGTCATCATTCGCTTCAAGCACAATCTTATCGTTCCGATCCCAACGCACGAACTTAAATGGGCCTGTGCCAACAGGATGATTCGTAAAATCCTCACCCCATTTTTTCAGTGCTGTCGGACTCACAATTGCGAAGGCAGGGATCGCAAGTGTTGGAATAAACGGAGCATAAGCCGTTTTAAGGCGAATTTGGATTGTGAAGTCGTCAAGGGCAGTAATTTTGTCCACAACCTCTGCTAAGCCAGTATCTATCCAATAGTTATAGGCACCACCGACTTTATGGAATGGATGTGTATCATCGTGTTGTCGGTTAAGTGAAAAGAGAACGGTTTCCGCGTTGAAAGGAGTTCCATCATGGAAGGTTACACCTTGACGAAGCTGGAACGTCCATGTTAAACCGTCTGCTGTGCTCTCCCAATTCGTAGCGAGTGCCGGTTCAAGTTCCGTGCTTTCATCCTTGTATTGTATGAGTGTATCGTAAATATTTTCGCAGACTTTGAAGGATTCGCCATCCATTTCATGTGCGGGATCAAGCCCGATAGAGTCACCACCACGCCCAAAAATTAAAGTGCCACCCTGTTCTATATGTGAATCGGCAAGTGCCAGTGCAAGGACTGTAAATGGTAGTATCAGAAATGTCAATAAAAAAAAATGTGTAGAAAACCTATTTTTCATAAGTGTCTCCATGTTTCTTAAAAAGTTGTATTTATAATACAGACTACTCTGAGAAATGTCAAGTGTCCTTTGGCAAAAATTTATTAGCAGCCTGCCAACGTTTATAAGTCAGAGATGTTTCAAAAGTGAAACCTGCTTGGCTTCCATACGGATCCACCAAGTACTAACAACCGACTACGAAATAAATGTACCCTTTTACTGTAAAAATCGTTTTATTAAATGGATAAGTGTCTTAATACGGTAGTATAGTTCCGAGTTTAACTAATTTTCAGCATGCAAATATGTTCTGAACTTTACCATCAAAGTCCCAGATTCTTTTGACTGTAAATACTTCTATAAAAAAATATGTCATCTTTTGACCGACTCGTTCAGAATTTAACAGACCCAACGCAACCGACCGTCGTGCGTAGCAGTGCTATTGAAAAGCTTGCCGCTCAAGGAGGCGCACGCAGCGTAGGGTTCCTAATTGAGGCACTCTCCTATTCTGATTCAATGATACGGCGGGAAGCAGCAAAAGCACTTCAGGATCTCGGAGCAACCGGGGCGATAGAGCCTCTTCTTGAAGCATTGCAGATGGAATCCAAAGACTTGACGATTTGGGTAATGCTGGAAGCCGTCGGTGAGTTGGGAAATCCGAGCGTCCTTTCGACCTTGGAATCGCTAAGCAACGTTGATTCTATACTCACACGGATAGAAATCAAGAAAAGCATGCGTAAGATCCGAGAACGCTATGGCGACGGAAACACGACTGAACTGATAAACCAAGAAGAGACTGTTTCTGCTCAAGAGCGCACTACGGGACCTCCTGAATCAACTCTATCTGAGGAAATACCGCATCCAGATTCAAACACTGATGGCGTAGAAGAAGAGACTGTTTCTGCTCAAGAGCGCACTATGGGGCCTCCTGAATCAACTTTATCTGAGGAAATACCGCATCCAGATTCAAACACTGATGGCGTAGAAGAAACGG
This sequence comes from Candidatus Poribacteria bacterium, assembly GCA_963662915.2. Lineage (GTDB taxonomy): Bacteria > Poribacteria > WGA-4E > WGA-4E > WGA-3G > WGA-3G. Next base: position 340,313 of record CAXXEU010000002.1, read on the forward strand.
AAGGAGAGCATGACTCACTTTTACACTATCTACTCAATAGAAGTAATTCACACGCCGCTCGCGCTGCGAAGGTAACGGATGAACTCAATCAAGAACAAACAGATGTTTCCTTGGAAGATACCTTTGAAGAATCTCCAGTGGAATTCGAAGAGATAGCAGACGAGGATGACTCTCCACCATCTACCGAAACACCAAAGGAGACCGTAAACGGAACAGAATCCATAGAAAACGTGGTGCCAGATGTGGAGATGCCAGAACCCGATGAAGATAGTGAAATCTGTGACACAGAACTCTCAGAACCGGAAGAAGATACGGAGATTCCCGTCAGAAAATCCCAAGACTCAGAAGAGGATACAGAAATAAACGATTTAGTGAAATCGATCTCAGGATCGCCGCGTCTTGCCGGGTCGTCTGTCGCGCTTCCTGTATTAGCACCGAATGCCGCTACTGTTCCTTACCATCGGAGTGTAGCACCATCTGAAGAGGAAAGTGAAAACTTTTTCCTTGCTGTGCTGCATCCTGGAAAATACCTCTCCAAGAGATGGGTGTCCCGTACGCGCGTCTATCTAATTTTGTGGGCCATCCTCCTTGCCGCCACAATCGGTTTCATGCAATATCAAAAGTATCGAGGCGCAAAGGATACCCCTTTATTGAGTATGGGACTCTCTGCTACCGAAGTCCCAGATTTAGTAAAACGTTCTTTGGCCGAAGGTGATTTTCACATCCAAGAGGGACACTATAGACAAGCCATTAGTGCCTATCAATTGAGCAGAGATCTTGGAATTCTACCTATCCATTTCTATAGGAAACTTGGATTTGCCTACTTCAAGGAGGGGCAGTATGCACTCGCAGCTGAAGCGTATGAGTTATTTCTCGAAGAACAGGAAAATGTGCCTCCTGATGTATTTACCGCTGAAGCCTCACTGAGCGGTATGTATTCAACTACCTCTGTTGAGGCGACGGTTGTGCGAGATTATGAAACCTACAACATCCTCGGCACTGTCTATATGGAACTTGAACGCCTACAAGACGCACAGCACGCCTATGAACAAGCAATACGTCTTGCACCGAAATATGGAGAGGCGTATAACAACCTCGCACGTCTCTATGTTGACGGGTACCAGCAAAAACTGGATCTCGCTGAGATGTTAGCCTATACCGCAGTCACGTTAAATCCGAATATCGCTGCTTATTACGATACTCTCGGGTGGGTTTTGGCAAAACGTGGGCAAGTAAATAAAGCCATGAAAGTCTTAGAACGCTCCATCAATCTTCAAAGTGATGCCGTTGAGGCACACTACCACCTCGCTCAAGTCGCCCTAAAAGCCAATCAACGACAGAAAGCAATAAAATCAATTCGGAACGTGCTTAAACTCAATCCTGCCTATGTACATCTGAATGCGGCATCCCAAAAACGATAGCCCCCTAACGGATGACCGATAACTTGCCAACACGCCGCTCACCCGCAGCCTCAAGCACATATACATACACACCGCTACTGATCCCTTGAAGATTCCAAAGGATCCTATCGTTTTCACGATATGTTCGCTCGAACGACGCAGTCAAGTTCCCCGCAACATCGTAGATAGTGATAGAAGTGTCTCTCGGTAACTTGTCGAATGTAACCTCGCCGCATGTTACGGGATTCGGATAGACGATCACCTCAGGTAACGTCGCTGTTGGTAAGACGATTTCCAATTCATGGAAGTTATCGGCGACCTCAGTTCCATCTGTATTTGATACGTCTATCATCACCCTAAGGAAATAATGATGTCCTGTCCGAAAAACCGATGGTGCAAACGTTAGTACCACCCGCGTGCCAGACCTATCCAGAATCGCCGAGGTCGGCGGATAATGTAACTGTTCACGTTCGCCGCCACGTCCGAAATCTCCGGCCCCAGTAGACATGTTCGGAGACAGATGGTTTATCCCTTTATAGAGACGGTAAAGTCCTGTCTGGGTAGCTGACAGCCCCAGCGGTGTGTCGAACGTTAATAAGAGTTGATTCGGAGGTGAGTAGGTTGCACGCAGTAGCAGTGGTCTGCCCTTCGGTTTTGCCGCAACCTCCGAGGGGACCGTCACCGGTTGGTCGGGATGTGAACTGAAGTTTTCAAAGACTGCTAAACCCTTATCTGTATTAAACAACAGCATCTTAACGCCATCCCCGTTAATATCTGTCACAGTCGGATTAAAAGTACTCGTGGCTCCCGAATGGTACCCGATCGGACGATAGTCTTTCCCGTCGTGCTGGATAAGATAGAAGTTCGGCGGCACAACGAGACACAGTTCCTTCTGTCCGTCGTGGTTTGCATCCGCGATCGTCATGCCGCTGCCGCTGTCCCGGATATCCCGAATCCGCCGCTGCCAGACCGGGCGGTACGTATCGTCACCAACTGATGTGAAAATCGTCAGAAGCCAGTGATGATAGCGGATATCAAGTGGTACCCCTGCAATCTCGGTGCCAGTTCTCGCACAGACTGCGAACTCCGCCTTTCCGTCCCCGTCCAGATCGCCTGCAGCAAAGAGCTCGGGAACACCTATAGAAAGTGTATCTTCCTGCCGCCGTTGATGTGGCTCGGTGGGCGGGCCCTCGTAGGGAAACGTACTGACCCACGTCTGGCGGTACTGGTCGTTACCCGCAGCTTCGTGTATAAAGAGATCACCGTCCGAATCGCCTGCTAAAATTTCTATCCGTCCGTCCCCGTCTGCATCCGATGCCACAAAATTCGCACTCAGCCCGTTATTTCCCAGCGTTGGATTTTCCAACACGGCTACAGTGCGATGGTTGTTGTCACCGGCTGACTCGTAGACGACGATAGTGTTGGTAGCGTTATCTCGCGCGAAAATTTCATCTCTCCCATCAGCATCCGCATCTACGATCGTTCTGCTCCATTTCCCGACGGCTTCCCAAATCCGTTCAGTCGGAAATTCGCCTGGCGCAGGTTGCTCCAGCAAAAATATAGTGTCCAATGCCTGACACAATATCTCCATCAGCCCATCGCCATCGGTATCGGACGCACCCCACGGCCAAAACGACTCCGTAAACGCGAAGACAGATTCAAAAGTGCCATTAGCCTGTCCCTCATAAATTCCGGCTAAACCCGCGTCCATGTCAACCGCGATGAATTCTAACCGGCTATTGCTATTCATATCCGCTGAGGTCGCGATTATGTGCAACCCTTGTTCGGCAGATAGCGTCTCAGAGAGAGATAGCAGCGGGATTGCGCTATCCCGTACCTCAAAAGTATCATCATTCCACACGAGAGATTCATCAAATTTTGCTCGGTTCATTGCTGACACTTTGTAGTGGTATGTGCCCGGCGGCACCCCTAAATCCGACACGTTCACAATATGCAGCCGGTTCTCCGCATCCGAATAACTTATCCGCTTAAGATCAGTTTGGAAATGAAGTTCTGATTCATTAAGGGGTTTGTGTTCCCAAATCTCTAATGCACCGATAGTGACAGCAGCGGTCTCCCACATTACAACCCAATCCAATCTCTCACCTGCAAGCCATTGCTGTGCTTCATGTCTTCTGATAGTTGGGGACGACGCGTAAATCTCAACAACTGTTCTATCCCGTTTGATCGCGCCGTTCTCGGTCTGGACAGTGAGCCTAATCGTATAACGCCCCTCTTCTACTAAACCGGCGACACCCTCCTTGTACAGACAGGCATTAAACACCGGTTTCGTTCGCGCCGACCCGAGGGGTATCCATACCTCCGGCACCTCGCCAACCCCGTATTCTAACCAATATGCCGTAAAACCCGGACCACCGGCACTCCCAAAAATCTCAATATTTCTGACGGGCGTTGTAGAAGGCACATTCCAATCATCCCAACCACCGTCCCATCTCTCTTCCAACGATGTCCGACCAAGATTATCAATACGGGCAACAACCCCGCTTGAGACTGTCAGTGCCGCATAAGCGTCCAGCGCACCTGCCCCTACGAGGGGATTAATAAACAACGGCGTTGCCGTACCCGTGACAGTTTCCATCACTTCTCTGACCGTCCAGTTCGGATTCGCCGCGACCACCAGTGCCGCCACCCCCGAAACATGCGCCGCTGCCATTGATGTGCCAGACCTGTTTTGATAGCTACCGTCAATGTCTGTACTCGGAATTTCTTCACCGGGTGCCGCAATATCAACTGTCGCACCAAAATTGGAATCGCTGTACAACTGTTTCTCTTGTCCAAGTCCGGCAACGGAAATAACAGTTTTAAGCGCAGCCGGATAGTAGGATCCCAGTGCGCCTGAATTTCCGGCCGCACCGACCAAGACACAACCGCGCGCATAAGCGTATGCTAAGGCATCTTCTATAACCAAGGCATTCACCGTATCCCCCCAACTCATATTAATCACCCGTGCACCGTTATCTGCTGCATAAACAATAGCCGCAGCCAGATCGTCATTTTGGAGATATTCGCCACCGCCAAATTTGAAGCCCGCTCTCAACGGCATGAGGCGACACTGCCGGGCAATGCCAGCAATTCCGATCCCGTTGTTCGTCTCCGCAGCGATAATGCCAGAGACATGCGTGCCGTGCCCGGTCTCGTCCTCAGGTTCATTGTCGCGCCCCGTCGAATCACCACTCCCCGGTAAAGTCGGCGCATCGCTAAAGTCCCAACCGTTGATGTCGTCAACATAACCGTTCCCGTCATCGTCAATACCGTTTTCAGGGATTTCACCACTATTTCGCCAGAGTTGTGAACGGAATTCAGGATGTCGTGTCACGATACCACTATCCACAACAGCCACCGTTACCTGTGGACTTCCTTGCGCAATACCCCACGCTTCTGGCATGTTTATTAATCTCAAATTCCATTGCTCACTATAACCCGGATCATTTGGCACTGTTCCTGCAAAAGGTTGGCTCAGACGATTTAACTCGACTGCTTCAATCGCAGAGTGATTTTCATATCGCTGCAACAACGGTTCTAATGCCCATTGTGCTGGAAACCGAATGAGATAGATATTCTTAAGACGTGGATGTTGTCCGGCAGGTGTCGCCGGTGAAAAAATAGGAGAGATAGATACAGCACCGAGCCGTTTACTCAACCTGTCAAGTGATACAACGGAAGTATCTGAATGTAGACGTACGATGAGTTCACCGGGGGTGTTTGTGATATGGGAAAAGCCTTCTGAATTGCTTTGGGCAAAAACGATTTGTGAATTTGCGAACAACACGAGAATATAGAGATAGATAAAATTTCTTTTCATGAACCTTTGCATATTTATTTATAGGATGATGTGTGTGAATTTATCTGTGGATGCCCGAACTTGTTCGGGATGTTGTAAAATCCACCATAAATAGTCCTGTCCTCTGGATTTAAGTTTGTATTTTTTGGACGCAATCTGTTATATTATTGCATAGTGTAGAATTCGAAAAAATAAATTGTTTGCTGAGTGTCATCAATATTTCTAAGTTTGGCGTTAAGAGCTTCCGAAAATCGACTTAGCACTCATTATTTCTTGTCAGTAAATCTAAGGAGTCCCAATCATGAAAGCATCAGAACTCACCGTTAAATGTCTTGAGAACGAGAATGTTGACTATATTTTCGGAATACCTGGCGAAGAAAACCTGGATTTGATGGATGCCCTCTTGGAGTCAAAGATTCAGTTCATTCAGACGCGTGATGAACGCGGTGCCGCCTTCATGGCGGATGTTTATGGTCGGCTTACTGGGCGCGCCGGTGTCTGCCTCGCTACCCTCGGTCCCGGTGCTATGAACCTTGTTACAGGAGTTGCGGATGCCAATATGGATCGGGCACCTCTCGTTGCAATCACTGGGCAAGCAAGCCTCGACAGGATGCATAAGGAATCGCACCAATATATGGATGTCGTCTCCGTCTTCAAGCCGATGACGAAATGGAATACACTCCTTCATTTACCCGAAATTATACCCGAATCTATCAGCAAAGCCTTTAAGACAGCGACCGGTGAGAAACCTGGGGCAACACATATTGATTTTCCAGAAGACGTGGCGAAGATGGTGGTCAACGCCGAACCGATCCGTCACGATTTTCCGAGCGAAGCGGAACCCGTCGCCTCCTGTTTGGAACGCGCCGCACAACTGATTAACGATGCGAAACAACCTATCATCCTCGCAGGAAACGGCGTTGTCCGACAAAAAGCCTCTCGAATACTGACCCAATTCGCCGAAATGGCAAACATTCCTGTTGCCCACACCTTTATGGGAAAAGGGAGCATCCCGTGGACACACCGACTTTCCTTGCTCAGTGTCGGATTACAAGCCAATGATTTTGTCTCTTGCGGGTTTGACCGCGCAGACCTTGTCATCGCTATCGGCTACGATATTGTTGAGTACCACCCAAGTCTCTGGAATCCAAACCGGGACAAGAAACTCATTCATATTGATACCGAAGCCAGTGAAAGTGATGCTGCTTATGTCACTGATGTCGAGATGGTCGGAAACATTCGGCAGAGCCTTAGACATCTCATGGCACAAGAAATTTATCCAAAAGATTCGGAATACGCCTCAAATACTTTGCGGAAAATCATACTCGATCAACTTGATGAACACCGGGATGACAAAGGATTTCCGATAAAACCACAAAAGATATTGAGTGATGTCCGTTCCGTACTGGCTGAAGACGATATCCTCATTTCCGATGTCGGCGCACATAAAATGTGGATTGCACGGATGTATCCCTGTTATAAACCGAATACCTGTATTATCTCCAACGGATTTGCCGCAATGGGCATCGCTGTACCGGGAGCCATCGCCGCCAAACTTATCTACCCCGAACGTAAATGTTTAGCAGTCTGCGGTGATGGCGGGTTTTTGATGAACTCTCAGGAAATCGAAACCGCTGTCCGAACCGAGGTGCCGTTTGTTACGCTTGTCTTCAATGACGAAGCCTATGGACTTATTGAGTGGAAACAGATGAACGACTTCGGTAGACCCGCACATATTGATTTTACGAACCCTGATTTTGTCAAGTATGCTGAAGCTTTCGGTGCCAAGGGCTACAGAGTCGAAAGTAGTGACGAATTGGTCCCTATACTTAATGATGCTTTCAATCAGAAGGTCCCGTCAGTTATCGATTGTCCAGTCGATTATACCGAGAACCTACGATTGACCAACGAACTTGGGCAGCTAACATGCCCCATCTAACGTCAAGAACGCGGATTGCTCGATGTGATTTCACGCATACATAGCGGATGTGATTATCCTGTTTTGTCTCTTTGTGTTCCGATATACTTCGTTTTTTTTATAGGAGGATACGCTACGAAAAAATGGCAGTTTCAACAATTGAATGGGCGGATGGCAGGATTCGACTAATCGACCAGACCCTATTGCCCAACGAATTCAAGCAAATTTATTGTGATGATCTTCCATCAATCTGGGAAGCCATTAAATCACTGCGCGTACGAGGTGCGCCCGCTATTGGCATTGCTGGTGCTTTAGGAGCGGTGCTCGGAATTTGGAATTCCGCCGCAAAAACCTATGATGCCTTTGCTGCGGAACTCAAAGCCGCTACCGATTATCTGGCAACCTCGCGACCGACGGCTGTTAATCTTTTTTGGGCACTCGATAGAATTACACGAACAGCAGTAGAAAACAGCCACCTGGAGGTTTCTGACCTCAAAGCGGTTTTGCTCGCGGAGGCATTGGAGATTATCGCAGAGGATAGAGCAATGTGCCGCGCCATCGGGCAACACGGAATGGCACTGCTAAATGAGAAAGATACCATTCTAACGCATTGCAACGCTGGCGGATTAGCGACCTCTGACTATGGAACGGCGTTGGCTGTGATGTTCAGTGCCCACGAAGCCGGTAAGCAGATACAGGTTTATGCCGATGAGACTCGACCACTCCTACAAGGCGCACGGCTTACCACTTGGGAGTTGATGCAGGCTGGGATTGATGTGACCCTTATCTGTGACAATATGGCAGCACAAGTTATGAAAGAAGGTAAAATTCAGTGTGTCATTGTCGGTGCGGATCGAATCGCCGCGAACGGCGACACCGCAAACAAGATCGGCACTTATAATGTCGCTATCCTTGCAGATGCCCATGACATCCCCTTTTATGTTGCTGCACCGACTTCAACTCTGGATTTCTCTCTTGAAACCGGTGCAGAAATCCCGATTGAGCAGCGTTCAGCAGAGGAGGTAACCGAAGGTTTCGGAAAGGTAACCGCACCTGAAGGCGTGAAAGTTTATAGCCCGGCCTTTGATGTCACACCCGCAGCACTCGTCACCGCGATTATTACTGAAAAAGGCGTGGCACGGTCACCGTATACGATAAGCCTCCAAGCTCTACAGGACTCATAAACTCAATGTTCACCTGTAACGTTATGCCGCTTTGGCTATGTTTGCCCGGGTACCATCGATATCAAAACAGGCGTATTGGTTTGTATTCATAATCCGAGTCGCGAACGCCATAGCCTGTTTCTCTGTGAGGTAACCGTCTGCGATTTCTGCCTCAAGAGCGCGGCGGATTTCGTTTCTCGCTTGGATCGCGTATGCCATCGCACTCGTCGGCCAACCCGTGTCACCGCCAAAGGCGAACAGCTTATTAGACGGTACTGCATGGATGCATCGGCGTAGGAAATCGCGCGAACTGTAGGGATCAATGCTCCATGCCCAACAGAAGTCTACCCAGATGTTCCGATAATGCTTAGCTAAGGCAACCAACTCATCGTTGTAAGGGTAGGCGATGTGCATGAGGACAAACTTTGCATCGAGGTACCGCGCGAACAAGGCACACATATTCCCAGCAGGAATGCGTCGCACCGGCATCCGGTCGTTGCCTGCATAGTAACCAGTGTGAATTTTGAAAGGGAGATTGTGTTCAATCGTCAGTTCAACACCGCGCTCCCAACACCAATCGCCGAGACAGAGACGTGTCGCTTCATCGATTTCGGAAGCAGGCTGCGTTAGCACAGTATTCAGGGCAGCGGAAGCTTCAGCGTCACTGCGTTCAACCCAGTTGAGCGTACGGTTGTAAGCATGTTGCGATTTTACGGCGATAGCACACCCGGCATGTTTGGCAAAGATCGCTTCCATTCCACGTTTTAGGGAGGCAAGATCGCTGACCTCAACGCTTGTTTCGGCGTGAATTGCACTTGGATCTACCTGTCCGTTACAAAACGTTGCCCAAGAGAGGTCATATAGAAAAAAATCAGGACCAGAAGCGTCCGAGGTACACGGCCAGCTGAAATCATCCGTTTGGATGTGGTCGAGATTCGCGATGTCGTGTAAAATATGATAACGTTTCCCCGGCATGCGAAGCGTCTTTAGATTATCAGTACTCGCGAGCCCGTCGCCTGTTAGTTCGTCAAGTCCATAGATATGTTTCGCGATGAGGCTAACAGCCTCGCCATACCCAGTGAACTGTGTTGCCTCCCATGCGTCTCGAATACCTTCAAACCGCGACGCAATATCCTTGGAAGCGTCCATCAGGTCACGCATTGCCTCTGGAGATGCACCCGCTGTCACTAAGTCAGCGGGGACATAGTTCCCAAACAGATCTTGGAGGATATCGGGACCATTCTCGACCCAGTCGTTTTCGCGCCGCATGTGCTCGTGTGTATCAACGAGTCGGATTGACTGAATGTGGTATGTTAAATCGGTGGTTGCCATGCAGAGTCTCCTAAGGAATTAGACGCTGGAAACAGGGTTTCCATTTCGGCTATTTAGATTTTGGTCGGGTTTGCTGATATTGACGTTGGCGTGAAATATTACGTAACTTTTCGCATTACATCTCGTAAAAGTATTCATACATATAAAGCAAGTATATAAAGTGAATTCCCAAGTGTTTATAGCACTATACTTGACAAATATGTTGGATTGTGTTTTACTATATAGTGATTCCAGTGTCGCAAGGCGTAATTTGTAGGTTTTGTATATTAATAATAGGATTTACGCAGTTGACCCATTTTCGGTCAGTCTTTGGTTCGTAGTCGCGCAATTTATTGTGCATTCTTCGGGAATATCCGCTCAATTTTGGCATGAAAGCCAATTTTGCGTAAGTCCTGAAATAAGATATTAATTAAGATGTGCAGGTTCGCAAAACTTGCACTATTGTAAAATAGAAGGTTGATTCTGTCAAGAAAAACAGTAAATTTTATGGGGCGTTTAGTTTTTCTGTGAAAGATTTTCTGATTTCGACTTCTTCCAGTACGAGCGACCTCTCGGTCGCGACTTCTGCAACAGAACCCCGAAAAACTGTAACTAAATAGCCCTGTAAATTCAGAACGGCTCACATGTAAGTCGTTTCACAAAAGAGAAATGCTCGCGTAGGAACGTGAATGGTGAATGTTAGCGTCGTCTCCCTGAAAACGGACAAGATGCCAGGAGCATATAATGCCTACAGGACGGATTAAGTACTACAATTTTGATAAAGGCTTCGGATTTATCGCCCAAGATAGCAGTGATGCTGATGTCTTCTTACACAGCTCCGCAATTAAGCAACCCGAATACGAGGAGCTCCGGGTCGGGCAACGGGTGAAATACAACATTGTTGAAGGCGAGAAGGGGCTTGTTGCCCAGAATGTTGAAGTGTTGCTCACCCCCACAGAACGCCGATGGTTGAGACAAGGAAAAGCAATCATTCCGCGTGGCTACTCAGGTTTCCCGGGACAGCATCAAGGCCAATTCCTCAATAATGAAGGGGCTACTACCTTTGGTAAAGGAGCCGCCGAGTCAAAGTCGATTCGGAGTCACCGCGACCGAAATGTAGCTATAGCGACTTCAAAACCGATTGCAAAACCACGGAGTCAGACAGTTTCACCAAAAGATTTCAACACTGCTGAAACTTCGACCGACGATGTGAAAGAGCAAACTTCAAAACAACTCAGCTTCGGGGACCTCTACATCCTCAAGCAGATTAACTTTGAAACCCCTATGTTTTTCGCATTGTCTAACGATGTACAACTTCCGGCAACTGTCCTTCAAATGACACTCTCACATTTGACACTCAATAGTAATGGGACTGAGCAACACATTGCTAAAACGGATGTTAAATATTGCTATAAGGATGTTGACGCAGAGAGAGTTCAGGCAGCTATTGATATTGACGAAGAGGTCAAAGCCCAGCAGTTAACGCAATTGACTTCCGATGCCGATGCCTGTGAACTTGATACCGAGGCAGTACAGAATGCACGAAGAAATAAATCCGTGATTGAGGTTATGCTCAGAGAAGGAGAAATCTTTCGCGGGACTATAGATTGGGTGAGTGCTTATGAGATTAAACTCATTTTAGCAAATGGTGCGAAAGTTGTTGTTTTCCGCCATGCTATCTACGCACTTCCCTTGGATTAGATGCTGCTATGGAAGCCTATCGCGAACTCGTTAACGAGATTCAGCGCGATGTTGAACGTTTACGCGAAGAATCTGGAGGCGTGCCTTGTCCAGCTAACTGCTTTTCCTGCTGCCAAAATACAGCAACAATGGCGATTAGTGAGGTTGAGGCTCGCGACTTGAAGAAAGGGTTAGAGATGCTTCCCCTGCAGATTCGTACGCATATCCGTCGGAAAGCAGAACGGACTATCAAAAAATTGGAGGTTCACGGCTACAGTGCCGAAAACATCATACCCGATGCAGGCATGAAAGCAATCGGGTTGATAAAAGGCACACCTGAGGGTGAGTGTCCAATGCTAATTGCTGGGGTCTGCGCTGTTTACGAACACCGTCCAGTCATCTGTCGGCTCTGGGGATATCCGATCCATAACGGTAATGAATTAGCGTGTTGTCATAAAACCTTTATTGGGCAACGTCGCCGATACCGACCCCTCAATTATACGCGTTATTGGAATGAATGTAAAAGGCTTAGCAGTGAATTAGGTGCTGAAAAGAAAACACCCAGCTGCTACCTTGTTCTACGACTGCTGTCTGAATAGCATCCATTATATCTTATCATCTGCAGTTACCGGAGCATCTTCGCTTAGTTCGCGCAAAAACTGAAACGTGTAAATTCCGGTACGATGTCCATCGTTCCAGATCAACCGTACCGCATAACGTCCCACCAACTGAATGTCTACAAGATGTAAATTTTCAAAAAAGTCGCCAGACGGTAAGAGATGAAAAGGATCTTTACCTGAGCGCGTTGCATCGCATCGTGCGCATGGGCACTTTTGGCGGAGAAGGCGATAAGGCAACTCGCTCTGATGCGAATCTGTCCATTGAATCTTCAGGTTTGTGCCACTTCTTTCAATGTGGGTAGGTTGAAATTTTTGCATGATACGTCCGAAGTGGGTTGGGACAAAAAATACGGTTGTCGATTTGCGTCGCCTTAAGAAGCAGGCTTACAAATCGACAACCGTTCGAGGCATCGCAATCCCAAAGTTGCGTCAACTATCGGTTATTCAAAGTATTCAGCATTAATGTCTATGAAGTCTTCCCATTCCTCCGGGACATCTTCTTCCATGAAGATCGCTTCGACTGGACATTCCGGTTCGCAAACACCGCAATCGATACACTCTTCGGGGTCGATATAAAGCTGATCAACTTCCTCAAACTCGCCAGCATCCGGTAGCGGGTGAATGCAGTCTACTGGGCACACATCAACGCATGCGCTATCTTTAACCTCAATACACGGTTCACAAATTACATACGTCATCCGAGAAACTCCTTTCCACTGAATTTACTATAATCGCCTCTATTTACACAATACATGGGGCAACTTCATTGAACGGACGAGGCTAATCCCTATGCGATGAAGGCGTTATAGAAAACATTATCATGTATGGCACTTTTTTTCAAGTTTCGCCAATTTTTAGAGTTAGTTTCAGTTTACAGATTACGCCAAAAATCCGTTGTTTGCTGAGTTGCGATTAGGATACTATAAATAATACCACATGGAATACACTTTGTCAAATTGTATTTTATTCCCCACCTCACCAGACTTCCCTAACCAACTATCACAATCTACGAAAATCCATTCGCTGTATTACATTCTTGTTAGAGGTGACACACTTTTCCCGAGCAAGTTCGGACTTCCCGACAGTTAACTTTCACATAGGTGAACGTATCTCTTAAAACTAAATAGTCCTCTAAAAAATTTGACAAATCCGATTTTTTTGTGATAATATATTCAAAAGCAAAAAGGCGTTGTTTGCCATCTCTCCAAATAGTCGCAAAGTGCAGATTTCCTATCTCAGCAACACAAGGAGCATCATGAAAAAACCCTCCCGTAAAGTGTGGCGGTTCCTAAATTCAGATTTTGATAGTAGTGTGAAATTAGCATCGGAGTTGGGGATTTCTATCTTCACTGCACGACTGCTTGCCAACCGAGGGATAAAAGATGCTGCCGAAGCGAGAACCTATCTCTACCCGTCTTTTGATGAATTGCACTGCCCCTTTGAATTTGCTGATATGGGTAAAGCCGTTGACCGAATAGAGAAGGCAATTGCGCGGGGTGAAAAAATTTGTATATACGGCGATTACGACGCTGACGGTACAACCGCGACAGCATTGTTACTCAATACACTCCGCCGGTTGGACGCGCCCGCCGATTACTATATACCGAATCGGTACGGAGACGGTTATGGTTTGAGTGAAGATACCGTGGAAAAGATCCACCGCGAAAAGGATACAAAACTGTTAATTACTGTGGATTGCGGTATCAACGCAGTTGAGGCAGTCACGTTAGCTAACAAACTCGGTATGGACGTTATTGTTACTGACCACCATCAACCCGAGTCAGAACAGCCACCAGCACATGCCTTAATCTCGGCGAAGGTGCCAGAGAATAAATACCCTTACACAGAACTCGCGGGGGTCGGGTTAGCCTTCAAATTGGCACAAGCCTTAATAAACGATAGAGCATTTCTTGAGTCCCAACTGGATTTGGTTGCATTAGGGACAGTTGTGGATATGGCACCGCTCACTGGGGAGAATCGCATTTTGAGCCGATTGGGGTTAGCCGAACTTAACAAGCGCAAACGTCCCGGAATTCACGCATTATGCGAAGCCGCAGGACACAAACTCGACCAACCCCTTGACGGGTATACGCTCTCTTTTAAATTAGGTCCCCGTATCAATGCCACTGGACGGATGGACACCGCCGATAAAGCGGTTGACCTCCTCACGACCGAGTCTGATGACGTAGCCTTTCGGATTGCCCCAGAACTCAATAAAGCAAATCAAGAACGACAAGAATTAGAGCGCGAAATACAAGAGCAGGCTGTTGAGATAATTGAAAACGAAATAGCGGATGACACCATCGGAATCGTTGTTGCCAGCGACAAGTGGCACGGAAAAGCACAAGGAGTCGTCGGGATTGTCGCATCTCGTTTGCTGCAAACCTATTACAAGCCGTCCATTGTCCTTGCTATCAACGGTGATGAGGCTACTGGATCCGGACGTTGTATAGAAGGAATGAACCTTGCCGACGCTCTCGTCGCTTGCACGGAATTGCTTGTGAAACATGGCGGACACGCAGCGGCAGCTGGGCTGACGATCAAAAAAGAGAATATCCCGCAGTTCAGTGCTGCTTTCAACAAAGTCGCTGCCAATTGTCTAACAGCAGAAGCGCTACAGCCGAAACTCGACCTTGAGTTTGAAACACATCTGCCGCTTTTGACGTTAGAAACGCTAAAGGAATTTGAACAATTTGAACCGTTCGGAAAAGACAATCCCAAGTTCCTTTTTGGGGCGCGCCGCCTCAACATTAGTGATGGACCTTCCCTGATGGGACCGGAGAAAAATCATCTGCGGATGATGCTAACAGACGGAAAGGTTGGACGACGTGCTATCGCATGGCGTGCTGGAGATAAGCGCGTTGACTTCATAGGTGCCAATGTGTCCGTTGATATCGCCTTTTCTCCACAAATCAACGAATGGCAGGGCAGGCGATCCGTCCAACTCACCCTTGAGGATTGGCAAGTTCGACCCCAACGGAGGGGAATGAAATGGGACGTGTTTCCAAAACGCAATGATCCTTCTTCTGTCAAACTTGTTGACAAGCGGAACGAAAATAAAAGAAATTTCCTTTTAAACTTGCTCGCGATGGAAGAATCCTGTATAATTTATGTACAGGACGAGGAGATGTTGAACCTGCTGCTCACGAGGCTTTTACCCGAGAGTATTGAAGGCATTGCACGGCACGATGCAACAACATCGGCGGCAGAGGAAATTGAGTTATTGAAGCAGCTCCACGATGGCGAAATCAGGGCAATCGCCTCAAGTAGTGCTTTTTCGCACCCTGAAGGGTTTCCGTATGTTCCACACTTCGTCTTCTGCCACCTGACACCGAGTTTCAATGTGTTTTTCAAACGTTGTAGACCTGCTTTCGTTTCTGACAAAACTTCCTATTTGCATCTTGTCTATAACGACACAGATGAAGGACAGATGCACGATTGGATCACTCGAAAATATCCGACAAGAGACGCATTACGCCACTTATACGCAGATATACGGAAGGTTATACAATCCAACGGTACCATCGGATATCCCGAAGCAGAAATACTTAATGGTAAACTCGGTGCAGCACTGGCTGTTCAAACTGGACTCACAATCTTTGAAGAACTCCAGTACATTGCACGGCACGGAGAACTTGGGCAGCGGCTTGTCAAGTTCCGTCCTGCTGAAAAAAACCAAAAAAACGCCTTATCCTTCTCCAGTACCTATCTTGAGGGTGAGTGGATTAGACAGACTGGTCCCGCTTTTATTGAATTTCAACTAAAGGAAAATATTGAATCTATGTGGGAGATTATAGAACATGAGTCTCAAATCACTAATAACCCAGATTCAAGCGTATAATCCGGATGCAGAGGTTGAACTGCTGGATCGATCCTACCACTTCGCGCAAGATGCCCATAAAGGCCAACGGCGGAAATCCGGTGAACCATACTTTACGCATTGTGCCAAAACTGCTGAAATACTCGCTGAGCTTCGATTGGATACCCATACAATCTGTGCAGGGCTCATGCACGACGTTCTCGAAGATACCGGTATCACGCGTCAAGAGATGCAGGTGCGATTCGGTGCCAATATCGCTAATCTCGTTGAGGGTGTCACAAAGATTGGGCAATATAATCTCAATGTCTCTCTTCCTGCCCCAATTGTTACAACTACGGTTGAAGACCGAGTCCATCGGCAACGCCAAGCAGAAACCTACCGCAAACTCCTTTTAGCAACGGCGGAAGATATGCGCGTTATCCTGATTAAACTCGCAGATCGACTCCATAATATGGAGACGTTGGAATTCCTTTCGAGTGTGAAATGCCAACGCGTCGCGAAAGAGACATTGGAAATTTATGCACCCATCGCACACCGATTGGGCATCTGGCGTATTATGAGTCGTCTTGAAGATTTGGCGTTCAAGCATCTCTACCCCGGTGAATATCGCAAAATTGCCGAACTCTTGAATCAGAAACTGGACGAGCGCGAAGCGTATTGTGAGAAAATGGTTAAGCAGATTCGTCAGGAACTTGAAAAACGTGGCATTTTCGCCGATGTCCACGGTCGGACAAAACACATCTACAGCATCTACCAGAAAATACAACAGAAAGGCACACCCTTCAGCGAAATTCGGGACCTCATTGGTCTCCGAATTCTCGTCAAAACCGATGCTGATTGTTATACCACACTTGGGGTACTCCATTACAAATGGAGTTATCATCCAGACCGACTTCGAGATTGGATCGGGCAGCCTAAGAAAAACGGCTATCAGTCAATTCATACCACGATTCTTGATGAAGGTAAGCCTGTTGAGATACAAATTCGCACATATCAGATGCATAAAGTCGCTGAAGATGGCATCGCTGCGCATTGGAGTTATAAGGAAGGCGTACCGAGAAGTGAGCAGGGGCGTTCCATTTTCGCCAGTTATAAGCAGATACTTGAAGATATACAGGAGATCCAAGACAGTCCGCACCAGTTCGTGGAGTCGATGAAACTTGAACTTTTCCAAGATGAGGTATACGTCTTTTCACCGAAGGGCGATTTGTTTACGCTACCTGCGGGTGCTACTGTTATTGATTTTGCCTATAAAATTCATACTGATGTGGGGCATACGTGTGTCGGCGCAGAGGTGAACGGGAGTGTCGCGCCAATTCGACGCGTACTTGAGAATGGAGACCAAGTTAACATTCGGACGCAAGCAAATGGAAAACCGAGTCGGAGTTGGTTGCCTTACGTCAAAACCGCTACGGCACGCGGAAAAATTAAACACTGGTTCCGTGAAAAAGACAGGGCTGACGCATTGGAGTTAGGCAAAAAATTTCTCGCCGCTGAATTACGGGCCGCCTCCCTTAACCCACGTGATTATCTCAATTCTCCCAAACTCTTGGATATTGCGAAGCAACTCAAACTCAAGAACCTTGATGAACTTTTCGTCCGGATTGGCAACGGGAATGAGTCGGCTACTCAGGTCGTTAACTTGCTAAAACCTGCGGTTCCTAAACCTGAAGCCGCAGAAAAGAAGACGCAAGCGCAAAAAACCGCATCAGCCCCAGCCATACAACTCGAAAATGACATTGATTTGGGTATGATGCGGATTATGAAGTGCTGTAATCCCATACCAGGGGATCAGGTCGTCGGCTACCTGACTCGCGGGCGCGGCGTTTCTGTTCATAGAGCAGGGTGTATCCGGGTACTTGATGAGCCTGAACGACTTTTATCTGTGAGTTGGCTCGAAAAATCTACTGCTGAAAATGGAAACCACCCGCCTGATATTTATCCCGTAAAAATCTTTGTTGAGTGCAGTGATCGTCCCGGCATGCTCGGTGAAATTACTACTGCTATCGCAAAATACAAAGTAAACATTCGTTCCGGAACTTTCCAACCCTCTACAGAACGTCTCGATGCAACAGCCTCCGACTATTTCACAATAGACGTTACAGGGGCTGTGCAACTCGAAGAAGTCATGCAGGCAATTCGCTATCTGAAAGGTGTACAGCGCGTCACCCGTAAATTCTAACGTACTTCGTGGTGTGCGCGTGATCTTCAACCGAGACGCGTTTCCCTATTAAGCCGCCGGCATTTTTGATATAACTTTGCTAATTTTCCCGCTCCGTATACATTTGGTGCAGACGCGGACTCGCTTCGTTCCTTCTTCGGTTTGAACCCGAATCCGTTGTAAATTCGGCATCCAACGTCGCTTTGTGTGCCGTATGGATTTACTGATCTGATTACCTGTCATCGGGCGTTTACCGCAGACCGTGCAGATGCGTGACATGTATAACTCTCCTCTCTTCTTTTTCGCTGGATCCCTTTTCTAAAACCTAACTATTAATAATACCACAATTGGTGGGAAAATGCAAATTTCTTTATTCCGTTGAAATGTGTGGGTGAGGTTCCTAAATACACGGGTTTTCCCTAATCAATCCGTCTAATTCACCCACCGACTCTTGACCGCTGAGAACCAACAGCAGAATCCCAAAATAGATGTGACTTTTTTCAGAGAATCTGATATACTAATACTATATCCTCAAGACTTACACACCGATTTCTTCAAAACGGAAAAACGATTTTCGTTTTCTTAAGCATTTAGCACCAAAACAAAAAACATGAAAGTTGCCTATATTACCGCAGGCGCTGCCGGAATGTACTGCGGAACCTGCATACACGACAACACTATTGCCACAGTTCTGAAGAAACAAGGGCATAACGTCGCGCTTATACCTACCTATACCCCTACCCGAACAGATGAGGCAAATGTGAGTTTGGACAGGGTTTTTTTCGGTGGTGTTAACGTCTATCTCCAACAGAAACTTTCGATTTTCAGACACACGCCGTGGGCATTTGACAGACTGCTGGACAGTCCAACCCTGTTGAACGGATTGGCGAGGTTTAGCAGCTCAACCGATGCGAGAGACCTCGGGCAGCTCACTGTATCTATGCTCCGTGCTGAAAAAGGACATCAAAAGAAGGAATTAACGAAATTAGTCAAATGGCTTGCCGAGGAGAACAGACCCGATATCGTTTATCTCACCAATTCCATGTTGGTTGGCTTTACCAGAGAAATTAAAAAGGCATTAGATGTCCCTGTTATCTGTGCTCTCCAAGGTGAAGACATTTTTCTCCAAGATCTCATTGAGCCGTATAAAACGGAAGCGTTGGATCTACTCCGAAAGCGTGCTGCTGAAGCGGACGGCTTTATCGCGTCTTGTCAATATTATGCCCAATTTATGGCGGATGCCTATCTTAAATTATCCGTTGATAAGATTGACATCGTCCCGCTCGGATTAAACCTCGATGGACACGGCAGCCCTGTAGAGAAACCAGAGCCACCGCCTTTTATTATTGGCTATTTGGCTCGCATTTGTCCTGAAAAAGGATTACATATTTTGGTGGATGCTTTTCGTATAGTAACTGAGGCGTTTGGTGCTGAGAACGTTCAACTCCATGTCGCTGGATACCTTGGAAAGAAAGATGAACCTTATCTGGAAGAACTCGTGAACCAAATTCAGACTTGGGGGTTGTCTGATAGTTTTGTACATTATGGCGAAGTGACGCGGAGTCAAAAGATTGATTTCCTCAACCGCCTCCATGTCTTTTCGGTGCCTACTGCTTACCGTGAATCTAAAGGGTTATCTATCATAGAGGCGCTCGCCAATGGAGTCCCTGTAGTCCAGCCTCGACACGGCGCATTTCCTGAGATGGTTCACGCAACCGAAGGCGGGCTTCTCGTCGAACCTGAATCCGCTGAATCGGTGGCACGCGGCATTATGGAACTCCTCAATGATGCCGAGCGGCGTGTCCATCTCGGAAAAACTGGACAAATGAATGTACATCAGAAGTTTAACGATGAAGTCGTTGCAGAACAACTTTTGAAGGTGTTTCGGAACTATATCTAATGCTTCAACAATAGTCGCACTTTCAAAATGTACTTGCGAAAAATCGCAAAGGGAAAAAATTATGGTTAAAACATGGATCATTTTTGTTTTCATGACTGTCTCATCATGGGGACTTTACGGTGTTTTTCTCCATCAGGGGCAGGTCTCGATGGCAGATTCTGTGCATGGACGTTACAAAGCATTTCTTTTTGTCGGGCTTGCCTATCTACTCGTAGCGGTCATCGGCTCTGCCTTAATGCTTGTCCTTAACGGGTCTGACTGGCAATTTACTGGTAAGGGCGTTTCTTGGTCCTTCGTAGCAGGGATTGTCGGTGCCATTGGCGCATTTGGGGTCCTACTCGCTTTTGGTGCCGGTGGTAGACCTGCCGTTGTGATGTCGATTGTTTTCGCAGGCGCACCTATTGTAAACGCTATCGTCGCGACCCTGTCACACCCGCCTGCGGGTGGATGGAGTGCTGTCCGATGGCAATTCGTCGCAGGTATCTTGCTCGCTGCACTCGGCGGATGTTTGGTTATGCTCTATAGACCTACTTCATAGCACATCTTCTCACAGAAGCCGCTGGGTCCGTGACGTTGCTCAGTCAGAGGTCAGCGGCTCTCTCGCTTCCCCTTCCGCGTATCGGCGCACTTTCAAAACAAAACGCACTTTTTACTATCCTTTTTCACACTGCCGGTCTCTAATAAGCAAGAAGGGAGCGTCTTTATGCCTGTAAGCGAAGCTTGCAAGCCGATATTACAAAGTCAAGAAGTAACAGAGATAAGTGATGCCGAGTTGGTCGTCGCCGCACTTGCAGGAAATACATCAGCCTTTGATGTATTGGTGAATCGTTATCGACGCGCGATGTTGACGGTCGCACAGCAGATTGTCCGAAATTCTGCCGATGCAGAAGATGTCGTGCAGGACGCGTTTTTGCGTTCTTTTGAAGCACTCCCACAACTCACTGATCTCAACCGGTTTGGGGCATGGCTTCACTCTATTACTCGAAACCGCGCCTTACGGCACTATAAAAGTGCCAGTCGCTATCAGCCAGAAGCGGATGTTGAAGCCCACTTAAATAGGGTTTCAGATACATCACAATCGGACCCGGCACGCATTGTGGAACGGGAACTAACGCAAGAGGCTATTAGAGATGCCATACAAGGTCTCCCTAACGATTATCAAGAAGTTGTTCAACTTTACTATTGGGCAGAGATGCCTCAAAAACGGATCGCTGAATTCTTGTCTATTCCGCTGACGACTGTGAAATGGCGACTCCATAAAGCAAAGGAACTTCTGAAAGTATTATTGGAAAAGCGAGGGTACGGGACAGATTTGTGAGGATCTTTCTCTGCCGTTGATAGAGAGGTGAAATTATGGAACAACCGAGACAAAGCGAACTTAAAGCACTTTTTCACTTGCTTGAACACACTGCAAAAGTCGCAGAGGATGCAGCGTTGACGGATGCCTTTAGGGGTGGCGAAAAGCGATGCATCTCCCAATTCAATAACGTCCTCAAACGTCTGCGTGACCTGAGTGCTGTGCCTAATGGACTTTTTGAAGAACTCGCGGACGATGCGTCTTTTGGTCAAATCGGGATCGCATGCCATCAACTCGCAGCATACCTCAACGAAGAATTGGACACCGGGTCTGATTTCAAGGGATGGTTCGATAGTTTTTTCGGAAAAAGGTTCATGGAAAACCTAACAGAGGAACTAACAGATAAACCGTTCGGTGATTTGATTCGAAGGGCGGTTCCAGATTTCTTAACCGAGACGACTCTTGAAGATATAACCGAAGTGTTTCCTATCGCATCTGGTGGAAAATTAACCGTTAATACTGACTTCGGCGCAATTGATGTACAGAGCGCAGAGACTGACACTGTTTCCGTGCGCGTGCAACGTTCAGCAGACCTGAAAGCAGATCGGCGTGCAGGCGAAATTCTCAAGAACTTTGACGTGCAGATGACCCATGAAGCGTCTGACGTTAAAATCGAAGCAAAATTCAAGGGACCCGGAAAACAGTGGAAAAAGGCGAAAGAACGCTTAGACGTTCGGTTTGATATTATTGTGCCGCAGCGTTATTCCGTCGACTTGAGAACAACGAATGAGAGCGTCTCCGCTGTTGATATAACTGGGGATGTGAATGCGCAAGTAAGCGGAGGTGAACTCCGTTTTCAAAATGTTACCGGTGTTGTCAATGGAAGAGCCTCCGGTGGCAACATCACGCTGCGCGATTGCAAAGGCGAGGTGGACGTGAAAACTGCTGGCGGCAGTATTGAGGTGGAAAATAATGGACCTATTCTTGCAAAAGCAACGGGAGGTTCCATCCGCTGCCAACTTCAAAAAGCATCTATAAGTCAGAACTTGTTGTTGGATTTAGAAACAATAGGTGGCGGTATAAACGTGTCGGCCGCGCCGGATATTGCCGCCACGGTTGAGGCAAAAGTTCTCGGTGGCGCAGTAACGACAGAATTGCCGGTAACAGGCGAAGAAGGTCGTGTCAGACCCGACCAGCTGCGAGGAGCTATCAACGGCGGTGGCCCACTTCTGAAACTCTTCTCAGTTGGTGGAAATATTATCCTTAGAAAGGGAGAAGAAACGCAGTAGGCACGGTTTTGCGGGGTACTCGCCCCGGTTCATACCCCACGGCATGAATACCCGGTGAATGCCAATAAGGAAACCTTCATACCGTTGATTCTGATTCATGCGACCTGCATTCCAACCGTGCGAATAGATAGGTATAACATGTTCGGAGACAGACGAAACGATTTGCTACTAACTGTATTGCTTGTATGGTTTATCGTGAGTGCAGGTATCTTTATAGTGCTTGTGCTACCCTTTGTCGTGCCGCAACACCAGTTAGCACAATTCATTCCTGAATGCACGTGGCAGGTCAAATTTCAGAAACCGTGTGCTTTCTGTGGAATGACGACTGCATTCTATGCAATCTCACGCGGAGATTTCACGGAAGCGTATCGCTTGAATCCGTTAAGCCTTTATCTCTATTCTCTATTTGTCCTAAATACATTCAGTGTAATGATTACCTTAAAACACACAACCCGTTTTGTTAAAAATCTCGGAGCAACCCTCCGCACCGATAACGTCTTGTCATAACTTGGAGAATAATCGTGAACATATTATCAATCCTCAGTTTGGTTTGGGGGATCTTGGCTATCCTTGGAATGGTAGTCGGTTTAATTCCGTGTCTCGGTTCAATCAATTACCTTAACATTCCATTTGCTGTATTTGGGCTGCTGTTCAGTGTCCTTGCGCTTGTCCTCTCCTCGAGCAAAGAATATGCTATTGCTGGATGCGTCTTGTGTGCCGTCGCTATTTTCTTAGGTGCTATCCGACTCGTTCTGGGTTTTGGGATTTTCTAATTCCGAATGTAAAAGCACAGAATCAATTACTGCCGAAAAAATATGGTGAATTTCAGAGTACTTCAGAGTAAATCTGAAAAAAGGGTGGGATCTCAAAACGGCTGTAAACTTAGGCGTTGATTGGATTTTGGGCAGTTTTGAGAAAAGGTTTCGCAAAGGGTTACTCTGAAATTTCAGAGTAACCTTGATCGGCGAATGATGGCATCCCAGACGTGTGTCGGCTTTTCGCCAAATCTTCATATACAATCCGTGCGATTTCGGGTCCAATTTTCTGGATTTCTTCTTCCAACCCCAAAAGAGGCATATCAACCGCATAATGACAGTGTTTGGTTGAAGAAGGCAAAGCGTTTGATCTCTAGCTCGGACATTGTGATTGTCGTTACAGGACAGGATGCACATAATGCACCTGGCGTTGAAAAAGAAGTAACAACAGCATCGTACAATCGCCGGAAACGCTTCTCTTGATTGAGATAGAAACCGTCCAATACCCAAAAAGAGACGGTAGGAATCGCAGCTAACCAAACATACATCGGTTTGGAATCCTTTGTAGCGAACCCGAGCACGGCAGCGACGAAAATAACTGTCCAACCTTTCAAGAAAAAAGAACTATTTGCCAACCGATTGATGGCATTTTGAATCAACTCTAAATGCTTTAGTTTTTTGTCCATTGGTGCATCATCACTCGCTCGGTAAGTGCTTCCCTTATGCGGACGCTAAATTTTTGAGGGTTTTCGTCTAAATAATGATACTTGGTTCGGTCTGCGCGATTTTTAGTATCTCAAAGACATCTCCATTGACGCGAAATCTCGCAAATAAGGCGATCGTTATGTTCACCATTTCCAGGCTTTTCGAGACGATAATTGACTTACGTTTGAAACGCCCAAACCAATGTCGCATCCGGCAATTATTACGCTCAATACCGTGTGTCTCCGCCTTCGTCTGAACCAACTTATCCTTGGGAAGCACCGACGCATAAGCCTCATACTTATCTGTATAATAGACCTTGACCTCCCATTTTTCTAACTTTCCGATGAGTTCTTTGAGAGTTGCTTTATCCCGATCACCACACTCCCAAGCGATGAGTTCTCCGGTATCACGACACAAAGCTTTCCATATCCAGCGTTTGTTTTTTTTTTTTCAAATAGTGCCACATCTCATCAAGTTCAAGCACAATCGCCCCAGTATCTTGGGGTTGCGGCGGTTTTGCGTGTTCACCGCCGAAGGTGCGTATCCACTCAAGGATCGTCGAGGGAGAGGCGTGAAGCATTTTTGCGATAGCATTCATGGAAAGCCCGTGGCAATAGAGAAAGACGGCGAGTGCTTTCTCAGCAAGCGGTCTCCCTCGGTAGGTATGATTTTCTGTCCATTGATAGCTGCAGTCTTTGCACTTATAGCGTTGTTTTTCGTGGATGCGTCCGTTTTTCACAAAGTGTGGGTGTTGACATCTTGGGCAACTCATAGTAATTTCCTTGTGGAGTGGTATTGATTTTTCCCAAGGATACCGCGGTTGTCTTTGTTCGTCAATCAAAAAATCAGATTGATTTTTTGATTGACAATTTTACCGACTTCTGCTATCATTTCCGATCCTTGAACACAGATGAGACAAGAGTGTTATGAGGGACCTCTATCTTATCATCAATTTACCGAAAACCTTCATTTTCTTAGTTATATTGTATTACATAAACCTTTTATTTACAAGGGTTTATCCCACTTTTCTAACAACTTTTTCCAAGTCCAATATGACTAATTCCGTTTTTCATTACACAGTGTGATTTTATAATTTGAGCGAAAAAGGGAGGTTATGATCAGAGACTTGAAAGCATATTGTGCACTGGATACAGAGGCTATGGTTGAGATTCATAAGGTCTTGCTAAGGCAGGTGAATGAATAAGAAAAAGCGAAAGGAATCTACTTTTGGCTCGCTGTACTTTTCATGTTTGCAATGTTGGCGATGCTCTTAATTTGGACAAGAATATATGAACTATAAAGACGAAGTCTTGCCAGACTATCAATTTGAGGGTAAACCTCTCACACAATCTATCGTGAAACAGATACTCATGCAGCGGGCAGAATTACCTTACCTTACCACAGAAGAATGGGCGGAATATGTAAGAGACTGCTGTGGCAAAAATGGGGAAAAACCGTTAGAAAAGGATTTGAGAACGATCGTCACGAAAGCGTTGATCTCTTTAAATCATGAAAGGCTCGCACGCCAAAAAGTTTCGCTGGATCGTTCAACGAGTCAATGGAAAGTTTTTAGGGAACAATACACCCTACAGAAGAAAACTACCGTTGCGGATCGTACTGGGGAACGGCTTCTAAATCGATTACGTGTATTCCTGGATGAATCGTCAGATAATTCACAACGTTTTTATCACTCAGAGCAGTGGAGAAAATATTCAGAATGGTATCGGAATAAACAAGGCTGGCGGTGTGAAGTATGTAAACTCTTACTTGATGGTTCAGACTCATGGTATCTGGATACACACCATACTCGAGGAAGACAGTATAATGATCCTGAAGATTTGCAGGTATTGTGTGTCCGTTGTCATTCAGAACGTCATCAGAAAAGAGTGGGGAACAAAGAACGCTATGACAAGTTTGAGGAAAAATATGACGACCAATGGTTATTACGAACGGGCAGAGCATAATCGATACCGAACCTTACCGAAGACACCAAACGTTAAGTTGGGAACACGAACCTCCATGTCCACTATGTTCGTAGGCAGTTTGGGAAACCTCAACGCTGAGAAAATTAACATAGAGTTAACTTTGGCGATGTTAACATCTATTCCACAGGATATCCACTATAGCATAGGTCACATGGCGTGCAAACGGAACCGCACCCACTTTCTTGTCAAAAGGCATATCCGTCACTCCCTTACCGATCTGGTAGACATCCGCGAAGGAAAAGAAATCTATAGGCTGGCTGCAACGTCTGATCGGCGCGTGATAGCATTGTCCCCAAAGCAACTTGCCTTTTTTTTACTTTTCTGATACACTCTTTAAACCAGTTTAGGGTGGCACTGCTAAGACTTGGAGTCTCACTCCGTTTCTGCCACTCTCCCACCGTAGTTGGGGGATAAATCGAACTGGAACTGGAACACCCGGTGAACCCCTTCTCATCCTCTCAATACTCTTTTCTGTGATCGGACTGCCGGCTCTCGGTGAGTTAACGGAGACAGATTTAGAAAATATCCGGCAGATATTTCGAGAGGAATGGGAAAAATCCATCATAGATCATATAGACGCGAGTTTTTATGAGATAGATGTGAGTTTTGATAGCATCCATCGGAACCTCAATAGGATTCAAATGATGCTTTGGATCGCTATTGTTGTGGTGGGGGTTGCGGGGAGTGTTAATTGGATGTCCATTTTAACTTGAAAGGAACAGCACTGAATGGCTGCTCAAAGACGACGCTCCGATAAACTCCTCGAAAGGATGAAGAACAATCCGAGTGGCGACTGGAAACTGTCGGATGTTGAGACGTTGGCAAAACGATATGGGTTTTCAATACGACGCCCGCGAGGGGGCGGCAGTCATGTCACCCTCCTGCACGCATCGCATCAGAATTTGAGCATTCCCGCCCGCCGTCCGATAAAGTCGGTCTATATTCGGAAACTTGTGCGGATGATTGAAGCGCTCTGAGCCGATAATTCGTAGAAAGGAGAAGAATCAATGGAAAAACTGATGTATCCATTCATGACCCGCGTCTTACTACCAGAAGAAGGGGGCGGGTATTTAATCGAGTTTCCGGACCTTCCGGGGTGTATGTCCGATGGCGAGACACTTGAAGAAGCCATTGAAAATGGAAAAGATGCCCTGCAGTGCTGGATTGAAGCTGCAGCAGAAGATGGACAGGAAATACCTGAGCCGGGTTCATCACCAACGTGGGTTCAACAAGTTCCCACCGATGTTCATATCCAACTCTCCAAACGTGCAGTGGCAGAAGGCATGAGTCTCTCTGAACTCGTTGCCTCAATATTGGATCAAGCCATAGACGATCGCGTAAAAGGATTACGTCATGAAAGGCACAAGACCCCTCGATAACACCGAAATCCGTAGCGTCTCCGCATGTTTCACTGGCACCTTTGAAATCCGCAACCGCGGTTTATTCATGATAGGCGTTTCTACTGGCGGACGCATCTCCGAGCTGCTCAACCTGACGACCAGCGATGTCTACCAGAACGGCAGGGCGGTCACCGATCTGCTCTACAGTAAATCCATTGTGAAAGGTGGCGAGGTCAGCCGTGCGGTGCCTGTCAATGTTGATGGCAGAGACGCGATCGAGACCTTGATAGACTGGCACCGGGAGAAATACAGCGACATTGACGAGCGTGCGGGGCACATTTTTTAGTTGCAACGCATAGCGTTCTAAAGTAGACTGTAACTTCATCCTTATGGCTCCTTTTGTTTCGTGAACTTATAGGATAACATAAGGATGGACACAAGCAAATTAAATTCTATTTAGCACAAGGCGTTATCTTAAATAAGGTAGGGGAGGTTTCCTAACCGCTTCAACGGATAAGGAATAGGATGTCAGGAAACAGACAAAGCGAATTAATGTTAGCCGGACGGCTCGTATGGTTTATCGTGAGTGCAGGTATCTTTATAGTGCTTGTACTACCCTTTGTCGTGCCGCAACACCAGTTAGCACAATTCATTCCTAAATGCACGTGGCAAGTCAAATTTCAGAAACCGTGTATTTTCTGTGGAATGACCAGCGCATTCTACGCCATCTCACGCGGAGATTTTACGGAAGCATATCGCCTGAATCCCTTAAGCCTCTACATCTATTCTCTGTGCCTGTTCAACACCTTCTGTGCAGTGATTACCTTAAAACGCACAACCCATGTTGTTAAAAGTCTGGGAGCGACCCGCCGCAGTCATAATATCTTGTCATAACTTGGAGATTAATTCATGAATTATTATTCTCGTACATTGACGCTGAGGAAGCAGATGATGAATAAATCTATTGTCTTGTTAATGTTATTCCTTTTCTGTGTGCTTATACCGCAAATCTCTGATGCCGACGATCATACGCATCCGTGTGATGCGGTAACGCAAGCAGAGATAGATGCCGCGCTTGAAGCCGCACCTTGGGAAAGCATAACGCATTCGCATGATAACTATGGTGAACATACGCACGATGATTGGGTGCGTCAAGTCGAATTTCCTGCTGGGTGCGGACACATACAGACTCACCACGGTGAGCATCCTGCGGTTGAACCCGCACCCGAAAAGAAAGAGATTCCTGTTATAGAGGGCTACACCAATCCGTCTGTCCTTGTTTGTATCGCGGGTCCTTGCCTGGATAAGGAAAAACCGAATCAAGTGATTGGTCCGACAGATATACACGGCAACGTGCCGCCGGAACCCGAGCCGGGTGACCCGGAAATCTTTTATCCAATTGTAGAGATTGATGGGGTGAATTATTGGGATTCGACACAAGAGCCCTATCAAGTTTCAGAGGCGGCTGAAAACACTGACACAACCCCCGAAGGTTATAGACTTGAAGATATTGATGGACAGTTGTTTTTGGTGCCTTTTGGTGATACGCAAGAGCGCGTCCCCGCGGAGGCGTCCGAGGATACATCCGAGCAAGAGACGTTCATCATTTATAGACATGTGGAAGTCGAAGGCGGTCAGGACTACCTCGAACCTACACCCTTCCATGCACATCCGGTTGACGGCGTAGTCGATGACTCAGTTGCGGATCCAGACCCGACCGATGCAGCTTCGCAAGAGGGTCAAGACTCACAAGGCATGCAACAAGGGCTGGATATTCAGGACGGTGCGAGTGAAACTTTTGTTTCTTTGGATGGGAAATTCTACCAAGTCACATCCAACCCTGCGATACCGCTGCGAGTAACAGAATACATGGTTCGCACTTGGGGCAGCGGTCAAGAAACGTTGCCACAATGGATAGAAATCTATAATCCGAATACTTTAGCCGTCAACTTGTTTGGCTACGAATTTACTTATGTCTTGAAGAAAGATTTTCAGTCCATAAGACTTCGCCACTTTTTAATCCCGCCCCAAGGCGTTATCATTCTCGTAACGCATATCCCACTTCAACGGCATAGGTACGAGGGGATCAGCGAGTCACAGGTATACAACCTGAATATCGAAAACAGGTTAAAACAGGGCTGGTCATTCAAGGACCCTTTGGGCAGCATCATATCCCAAACGGGAAAACGCTTTGGGGAGAAAGAAAATCCGATCCAGCCTGAACGTGTCGGTATCTCTCGAGTGAGTTACAACGTTTACGCTTCTGAACCGACGCGGGCGGCATATTTTTTCGGTTTTCGCAGGGATGTGTCAACGCCTGGATACTATGAACCGAAAATCCCTCGAAGCCCTGCACTGCTACGCCAGCGGCTGAAAACCACTTGGGCTGCACTGAAAAGAGATGATAGGTAGAAAAAAAACGGGTGCACCCAAAGATGCACCCGTAGCGATGTGCGGATTAAGTGATTGAGACGTCAACCTCAAGTGGCGTGCGCCCTGCTGGGTTGTTGGCAATGATTTTGAACATCGTCGTGCCTGCTTTGATAGCCGTGATTGTGTACTCCTGATAGTTGTTTTCGTTTCTCACAACGTTAATGTAAGTCGAAATCACACCATTTAAGGTGTAACCCGCTTCGATAAAATCGCCTGCAAATTTACACCTTCTCCGAGACCGTACCATGCGACGACTTCCCGCAGCATCTGACGTTTATAGTAAGGAGTGCCGGTGGTTTGGAATCCAAATCTATGGTAAACCTTATAATCCTGATTTAGACAATTAACAGCACATATTTTCGTGTTGTTTCCTATGGCTCCCCGAAAATCCTAATCAGGAAATGTGACGCGTTTGTAGATTTCCGGCAAAGGCAATTCACATTGGATAGAGGTAAGGGGTAGGATTTCGTCAAGGGTTTGGAAATCGGTGAGAATCCATTGCTTTTCTTGACGGCGGTAATGTTCAACAAGGATTCGGTCTTGGGCGATGAGGACGTATTCCTGCATCGACGGGAGCTGCCGATAGTGGGCGAATTTTTCACCTCTGTCGTACGCCTCGGTTGATGGGGAAAGTACCTCTATAACAACAATCGGGTTCAGGAGCATGTCAAAAACATCATCTTCAAAACGGGGTTCTTCACAGACCACGCCGACATCAGGATAAAAATAGGAATTTGCTGGGGGAATGCTGATGCGCATATCATTCGCGAAAACAACGCAACCAGTGTCTTGCAAGCTAGCATGTAACCGCGCAGAAATGTTCATTGTTATCAGATTATGTGCGAAACTTGCTCCGGGCATAGGGATAATCTCTCCATTCATATACTCATGTCTAACTATTTCTGAATCGGGAAGAAATTTACGTTCAAAAGCGATGTATTCTTCCGGTGTGAGGTGTGTTTGGGCTGCAGGTGTTGCCATGATTTTCCTCCACAAATTTTTTAGTGCTGTTATTATAGCGGAGGTACGGGCAGATGTCAAGATTTTTACATAACGGCAAACAAATTTTCTTGCAAAAATTGTAAACTCCATTTATAATATCGCCATAAAGCACCAAATCACATATCAGATTTTAATAAGTGCTAATCACAACTTGCATGATTTTTACACGGAGGAGAAAAAACATGAAAAGTGTTCGCATAAGTCTTGTCTTAGTGCTAATACTCACACTTGCATGCGTGAGTGCCCCGCAAGCGGATAACCATCAATCTCAATCCTTAACCATTGTCTGGGCAGAATGGGATCCCGCTAATTATCTGCAGGAGCTCTCAAAGGACTTTACCGCTGAAACGGGTATTGCTGTTGATGTCATCCAGATCCCGTGGGCAAATTTCCAAGATAAAGTCTTCACGGCTTTCGTCGGGAAAAGCGATCTTTACGACATCGTTATTGGAGACAGCCAATGGCTTGGTCGGAACTCCCAAGGCGGAAACTACATCAATCTCACCGATTGGATTAATGAAAATATTGATGTGGATGCTATCTACGGACCAGCGATGACAGCGTTTGCCGAATATCCGAAAGGCAGCGGCACCTATTGGGCACTGCCCGCCGAAGTTGATGCCGCGGGCTACGTCTATCGGAAAGACCTGTTTGAAGATCCAAAAGAAATGGCGGCGTTCCAAGAGAAGTATGGCTATGCACTCGCACCCCCGACAACCTACGACCAACTTCGCGATATTGCCGAATTTTTTACGCGTCCGGCGCAAGACCTCTACGGCATCGCAACTTGGTATAGCAAAGAATACGACGGTATCACTATGGGATTCCAACAGGTAATGTGGAGTTTTGGTGGTGCCTATGGTGATGCTGAAAACTACAAGGTTGACGGGTATATCAACACCGAGGATGTTGCGAAAGCACTTGAATTCTACACCGACCTGCTCCAGTTCGCCCCCCCGGATGCACCGAACTACTATTGGGCGGAGACACTTAATGCCTACACTGCAGGTAAAGTCGCTATGGCGATGAATTATTTCGCTTTCTTCCCAGGCGTTGTGAACGCTGAAACGAATCCCATTTCCCATGACAAGAGCGGTTTCTTTGTAGCACCTGCTGGTCCGAAGGGACACTATATCAGCATCGGTGGACAAGGGATGTCCATCTCTTCCTATTCCAAGAACAAGGAACTTGCCAAACAGTACATGAAATGGTTTATGCAGAAACCCGTCCAGGAGAAATGGGCAATGCTCGGCGGTTTCACACCGCACAAAGAGGTGTTGCAGTCCGATACATTTAAAACGGCGACCCCCTTTAACGAGGCGTTCGCTGCGAGTTTCCCCTACCTTCGCGATTTCTGGGCTGTGCCGGAATACGCAGAACTTTTGGAAGCCTGCCAGACTAACTGGAGCAAAGCCATCTCCAAAATTACGTCTGCGAAAGAGGCTCTTGACGCTATTGCAAGGAAGCATGAGGAAATTTTTGAGGACGCAGGGTATTACGACGAGTAACAGGGCTGCTACTCTTGAGTTATCGATTAGAGTCGTTGTTGATTAAGAGGGTTTTGTGACAATCTCCCTACTCTTGAAGATGCCAAGTTACGGAAATTATTACTGGAACCCTCTTAACTGACAACTGACAACTGATAACTGATAACCATACAAAATATGCAAGCCAACCTTCCACACACAACGTCGCGTGGGATGAGCGATTACCAATTGAAGATGGCATTTATCATGCCTACCATGATTTTGCTCATCTTGATGAACATCTTTCCACTCCTGTGGTCGTTGTACTTGAGTTTCCACCGTTACAAAGCCTCGATGCCCGCAGCGCCGAGATTTATCGGCGTGCGTAATTATTCACGCCTCCTTCAGGATCCAGAAATCTGGGGCTACTTTCAAACCACCGCTTACTTCGTGATTCTTGCAGTCGCGGCGCAATTCTTTATTGGATTCGGATTGGCACTGCTACTGAATCGGGATTTCCGGTATAAGGGATTCGTTACAACACTGCTCTTACTCCCAATGATGCTCTCCCCTGTGGTGGTCGGACTCTTTTGGCGGTTCATCCTCTCTTCAGATAACGCCGGTTTATTGAACTTTTTTCTCAGCCCTTTCCTAAAGTCGCCTATCGGTTGGACGACCCATCCAAAGGTAGCAATGTTAGCGGTTGTTATTGTAGATACATGGATGTGGTCTCCGTTCATGATGCTGATTGCGTTAGCCGGATTGAGTGCCGTTCCGAAATACCTCTATGAAGCCGCTGATGTTGATAGAGCCTCCGCATGGTTCAAGTTTAGATGGATAACATTGCCGCTGGTCTCCCCATTGCTGCTCATTGCTCTTCTCTTTAGAACCATGGATGCGTTTAAGATGTTCGACATCGTTTATGTCCTGACGCGTGAGGGCGGACCCGGTACTGCTACGGAGACGGTATCAATGAACCTCTATAAACTCGCCTTTCGGAACTATAACACCGGTAAAGCGTGCGCTATGGCTTATATCTTACTCATTATTATCGTCGCACTGAGCAATATCTACGTAAAATACCTGAATCGCGTCAAGGGAGAAGAGGCATAAAAACATAATGCGGAAGCAGAAAAACTTTGCCCACTACCTCATATTAGCACTTGTTGCCATTGCTGTGATTGTCTATATTACGCCGATTTATTGGATTTTGGCGACCTCACTGAAAGGGTTGGCGGACATCACCACGAAACTCCCGAAGTTTATCTTTGAAGTGTCGTTGGAGAACTATCAGAAGTTGATGCCTTCAGCGGGTGTGCCGGGTATAACTTATGTTTTCTTAGCCGAGGCGTTTATAAGTTTGCTCCTTTTTGGCTTCTTTTTTCTTTTTAAGGGGACCTTACCCGGTGCCTTGTCGCTCCGAAATCTCGGTTTACTCTGGAACGCTATTTTTATTTTTACCTGTCTCTATAGTTTTCTGAGTCTACCCCAATTGCAGACCCGTCTCCAAACGGATGCCCGTTTCAACTTCTTGCTATTGATTGTTTGTACATTTGTAGCCTATCTCCTAATAGCACCGTTCAAAAAAAACGGTGGTATAGCGTCCCAAACTCTAAAAAAACAGCGACTTACTTTTCTGCTGCCGAGTGTTTTTGGAACCATAGCGATTTGTGTTGCATTAGCGAACGGTGGCTCTAAATATTTCTACCAGTTGCTTAATAGCATTATCATCGGTGGAGGTAGCACGATTCTTGCCGTCGGACTCGGAACGCTTGCGGCTTACGCGTTTTCTCGATTCGATATCGCTGGGAAGGACGACCTCCTCTTTTTTATCCTCAGCACACGGATGCTTCCACCTGTCGTTGTTGTCATTCCAATCTATCTCATGTATAGCGCGCTCGGACTGCGGGATACACACTTTGGATTGATTCTGCTCTATACCACCTTTAATGTTTCTTTTGCCGTGTGGCTCATGAAAGGGTTCATTGACGAGATTCCAAAGGAGTATGAGGATGCTGCCTTGGTTGATGGCTATTCCCGTTTTCAGACCTTCTTGAAAGTAATCTTACCACAATCCGTCACAGGTATTGCTGCAACTGCCGTATTCTGTCTTATTACAGCGTGGAACGAGTTCGCCTTTGCCTTAGTACTCACAGAGGTCGGCGGTAGAGCCGTGACCGCACCGCCTTCTATTACAAGCGCGACGGGTTCCAGTGGCATGGATTGGGGTAAAATCGCTGCGGGGACCTTTGTTTTTCTTTTACCCGTTGCTGTTTTCACTTTCTTGATGCGGAACCATCTGCTTCGAGGTGTTACATTTGGTGCAGTGAAGAAGTAAAGCAGGTCAGGAGATTGAGAGCAAACTATTTCCTTATCAACATCTTTCTCGTAACTGTGAACTCTCCTGCTGTAAATGTATAGAAATAGACACCACTTGCAACAGGTTCGTTCTGGGCATTTTTGCCATTCCAATAGGCTGCGCGCCCTCTGTGCTGATACACCCCCGCAGCTTGATGTCCTATATCCAGATGTCGGACCCTTGTACCGTCTATCGCATGGATTGTGATTGTGACTCTTGTAGGTTTCGCTAACTGATACGGTATCCAAGTTTCTGGATTAAATGGATTTGGGTAGTTCGGGAACACTGTTGTCTCTTTAGGAACTAATATTATTAGAAGCTCTTCTAAAAAGCGAATGCCTTTTTGATAAGTTATATCCGTCAATCGTAAGGATTTTGCTTCAAATATCCACTGCTGTACATCTCTTGCAGTGAACATCGTGAGGGGTTGTGGATATAAAGAAGGCGCGGCATTCGCATCGTCAAATATCGCACTGGCAACGAGTATTAGGTCTCTAACATCAACAATCCCATCTTTATTGACATCTGCAGCGTTTGGTCCAGTCTCGTCCATGTTGTCAGTGATTATTATGAGATCGATATTGTCTACCGATCCGTCATCGTTGAGATCCATTTTGTATTTCAGGGGTTCAATGGATTCTGTGCTTTCGGTTATTGTGCTTGTTGTTTCTGTTGTAGTTCTGTTAATTGTTGTATTAACATTGAGAGTGATAGCATCTGCGACTCCTAAACCTGTTATAAAGTTTCTTTCGTAATTGCTCCCGTCAAGGTTAGAACGCTCCATTGTTCCTTCGGAGGTTGTCCAATAAATTTTCTTAGCTTTGGGGTCAACAGCGATATCGAAGGGATGCCCTGATGATAGCTGGGCATGTATTCTAATGGTTTTCGTATTGCTGAGAGATATGGACTTGATTGCTTTTGTTTGATCTACCCAATAGAGCGTGTTATTGTAGACAGCTATGTTACGTGGGTACCCGTAGCTATCTATTATTTTTTTGATGTTTGAACCATTAAGATTCGCACTTTGAATGTCCGTTGATCCCTCTGACCAATAGATTTTGTTATTGGGTGTATCTATGGCAATTCCTCTTGGGTTTTCCAATCCTTTTATCAGGTCGGGTTGAAAGTCTGAACCATCTGTGTTCAGACGTTGAATGTTCCCCTGATTGGTCGTTATGTAAATCGTATGATTAGTAGGATCAAGGGCAATGTTCTGTGGTAGGCTGTTTAGGTTTTTGATGGGTTGGACATTGGTGCCATCCAAGTTCGCACGTTTGAGGGTGCCGGTATGATTACCCGTTTGTTCTATCCAATATATCTTTTCGTTTCTATTGTCAAGGACAAGGTCTATTGCGAGGTTGAAGGTATCGAATCCGCCACTTGGTACTATATTTTCTATTTTAGTACCTATAAGGCGATGGTGGGTACCAGTTTGTGTAGATACCCAATATATTGGCGGATAATCTGAGGACGCTGTGTTTACAACGCCTGTTGTCTTTAGATATTCAGGCAGCGGTTGATCCTCTGGCCGTTTGGTATAGGGGCCTGCTATCCTTCTCAGTCGGTTAGCGGATTGAGGCGTTTGCCTTTCTATTTTTCCTGCTAAAATCTGAAAGTTTGCTGTTATGCTAACGGGCCTATTAACACTTGCTAAGTTGTTAAGTCTTTGCGTATGGTCTGGATGTGGTAATGAGATTCCATTCTTACTGGATGGCCATCGAAAAAAGTCTCTGTTATCAACATTGTATACAATGATATCATTGAATTGGTTAATGAGAGTTTGTGGGGCATTGTTGTCAATCATGTACTGGTATAAATCACCATGAGCGTCATAATTACCGGTATTGTTGAGGAACCTTAAAAAATTAGGAAAGAACTCACGAAATGTGGCACATGAAAAGATATAGTTCGCTTGGCTAACCGAATATGTAGTCATGTAATTTCTTGCATATTCGTAAGTTTTTCTTTTGAGGTTACTACGACCTATTAGTACTTCTTCAAGGCTTTGGTGAGTGGCAAACAGGTTGTGATACTGTACTTCGATACTAGTTTCTAGGTGTTTTTTATAAGTCCAACTGTCCAGTTCGTATCCGCCGTTGGGTTGATCTGAAGCGACATAGTATCTTGCATATTCACAGAAGTTCGCGAGGTCTCCGAAACCTGCTTTGTTGCATGGACCTCCCATGTCGATGATGCCTAATCGTTTTCCTAATGATTGGCTCCAGAAATTCAAAAATTGGTCAGCGTCGTTTCTGTGCAATTGCAGTTCAAATAAATCGCCTCCAGGAGCACCATGTCCATGGTATACTAAGTGATGTTCTGAAGTAGGGTGTTGGTCTGCTAAATAGGCTGCGATATGCATGAAGACTGACTTTAGGTATTGACTTCTTTGGTCTTCTCGAATACCGGGCACATCTGGAGGTAAGCCTGTGTATTTGCGTATCATGTATTGTTCACGATGCGCAATTTTTTGTTCATCAGTTTTATCAAAGAAATTCCAGCTGTCATAATCATTCGGGAATGCATAAAGGTGCACAGAAGAAGTTTCTTCCCATATAGCAACTTCGTAATATTTCAGAACTTCGCTTTCCTTTTTAATAACAGCACTTGTCCAGCCGCCGATTTCAGAGAAGGGCATCCAGTCTGTAGTAACATATACCACTCTTAGCATTATATTAGGAATAGGAGTTTCTTCTACGGCTTGGCTGATTTGAATAAGGGTTGTTAACAAGATGGCAATAAGAATGAAAGTGAAATATTTGTGGTTTGTGGCAGGATGCTTCATTGTTATCTCCTTTTTTAATTTCCTTAAACTGGAAGTATAACATAAAACTGGAAGTATAACATAAATCCGAAACAATTTAAAATAAAAAATGGGCCTTTGTACTGCCCCCCTAAATTCGGGCCACTGTCTAAACCAAGATTGTGGTATAATATCCACGACTTGAAAGGAGGCCCCGATGGCGAAACGAAAACGAAGAACCTTCACCCCTGCGTTTAAAGGCCAAGTTGTTCTTGAGGCACTTAGCGGTGAAAGTTCGCAAGCAGAAGTGTGTCGTCGACACAACCTGAGTGAAGATCAACTCTCTAAGTGGAAGCAGCAAGTCGTTGAAAACGTAGGCTCTCTGTTTGTGTCCACAGAGAAACAGTCCAGCGAGGCAGCTGAGCGGATCGCCCACCTTGAACAGCTCGTCGGGCGGTTGACTGTGGCATTAGATATTCAAAAAAAAGCAGCGACTTGGTTAGACCAAAACTGACGGAGCAGCGAGAAATAGTTGAGGCACTCCGGACCGATTATTCGGTTCGACAGATATGTGAGGTGCTGGGTTTCACCCGAAGCACCCTCTACTATCAACCCAAGCAGGATCCGTCTGAGGGCGTCCTCCGGGCGGAAATAGAGACGTTGGCACTGCGGTATCCGACCTACGGATATAGGCGTATCACAAAACTGCTGGTGCGTATGGGATACACCATTGGGTGTAAGCGTGTTGCCCGCTTGATGAAAGCTGCAAACCTCTCGGTGTCCGTCAAACGTGTCTGTCAAACCACGACCTCTGTTGACAGTGTACGTCCGTGGGGCAATCGCCTCAAAGACCTTGAAGTCTCCCGATGCGATCAGGTCTGGGTGGGCGATATTACCTACGTCCGCCTGAAAAGATGCTTCGTCTATGTGTGTTTGCTTATGGATGTCTTCACGCGTATGATCAGAGGGTGGCAGGTCAGTCAACACTTGACGCAACCGCTGACCTTGAAACCTTTAGAGGCAGCCTTACGTCAAAGTGTTCCAGAGATCCATCATTCGGATCAAGGCGTTCAATATCTTTCAGATGCTTATGTTTCGATGCTCAGGCATCATGGGATTGAGATCTCCGTCGCCCGTCGTGGATGCCCTTGGGAGAACGGGTATGCCGAAAGACTCATCCGCACGCTCAAGGAAGAAGAAGTTCACCTCAACGACTATGAGGACATCCATGAAGCGAGAAATCGTATTGGACATTTTATCGAACAAGTGTATCACCAAAAACGCCCCCATTCGGCGTTAGACTATTTGACACCTATGGAATTCGAGCAACAAAACTTGGATTAACTTTGCGAAATTGTGGTCTGAATAAACGGTGGCACTTCACTTTTATTGACGAACACCGACAGACGTGGTATCCTGAAGGAACAAGAAGGTACCGCTCACATATTTTGCAGAAAAGTGTTTTAACGAGTATCAGAGCACTTTTTGGGCACACACGCCGCACTAACAACAGAAACTGATAACCAATAAATGGAGGAAGCGAAAATGAACAAGCCTACACTCCAACTCACCGATCAGGAGATGCGGGATTTTATCATCAACGGCTACGTCAAGATAAAGCCCGATTTCCCGCCGAGTTTCCATGAGAATGTCCGCCAACAACTCGACACCATGTTTGAAGAGACCGGGAATTTGGGAAATAATGTGCTGCCGCTGATCCCCGAAATCCAAGAGGTTTTTGACCATCCTCTCGTTCACGGGGCAATGCAAGGCGTACTCGGTAAAAACTATGTGATGCACTCGCATCGCTACTGCCATTTCAACCAACAGGGCAGCGAAGGTCAGAATTTCCATAAAGACAGTTACGAAGGGGATGAACAGATCCGTCGCCACCGGTGTCGCTGGGCGATGGCGTTCTATTATCCACAAGATGTCACGGAGGATATGGGACCGACTGCTGTCCTGCCCGGTTCCCAGTATTACGAGACCGGTGAAAGCGCACACCAGCAACCTGATCTTGCACTCACGGGTGAAGCAGGAACGGTAACGATTGTTCACTACGACTTATGGCACCGCGCAATGCCGAATAGCAGTGACAAGCGTCGGTATATGTTGAAGTTCCTCTTTATCCGCCTCGATGAGCCACAAGACCCGGCATGGAAAAGCGATACTGACGACTGGCATGCCCTCAGCAACGGCGAAGCAGCCGAACATCCAGAATTGTGGGAATCGTTGTGGGATTGGTATTCTGGGAAACAGAACGGGACGACCAACGGTGTTGCAACAACTGAAGTAGAGACCCTCACCGAAGCCTTGGATAGCAAAAATGAGAGAAAAAGGCTAAACGCCGCTTATCGCTTGGGACGAGTTGGTGCCGCTGCCGTCCCTGCCTTGAAACAAGCCTTATACAGCAAGTCTACTGCGATCCAAGAATACGCCGGATACGCTTTAAGTCTCACCGGTGCACCGGCTATCCCAACGCTCATTGATGCCATGCAAGCGACAGATGACTCCGTGCGAGCAAGTGCTACATTTGCCTTGGCGGATATGGGGAAAGTAGCGGCAGAAGCGATACCTCTGCTAACACGTGCCGCACAAGATCCGAACGAATGGGTCCGGCGACATGCCACAGAAGGATTGGGACTCATCGGGCAGCAGGTTTCTGAGGATGTAGATTTATCTGAGGCTGTGCAGGTCTTGGCATCTGGGTTGCGTGATGACTATCATTGGGTCCGTGATAACGCCGCTCGCGCCTTAGCGAAATTGGGACCCATTGCTGAGCCTGCGATTTCTGCGCTCGTCGCGCAACTGGAAGACGAGAATCGATATGTCCGTTTCCACACCGCAATGGCACTCAAGCAGATTAAGACACCAGAGGCACAAGAAGCACTCTTCAACCATCTGTTTGCGTCCCGTTGGTGTGCTTTAACAACAAACAACACGCCTTATTAGGGGCGTTGGTTGTCAGTTGTCAGTTATGAAATTTTCGAGCACTTTTGTCTACATCATAAACCACATACCTATCTGTCCTGTGAGGATACCCAAGAGTGCACCCGCGAGCACATCCGTTGGATAGTGGACACCGAGGTAGACGCGCGCAACACCGACTGAGGCACCCCAACAAAGCGTCGGGATTTGTAAAGCCGGGAAAGTATTTGATAACAGTGCCACCATTAGGAAAGCAGACGCTGTATGTCCCGATGGAAAGCTAAACTGGTCCGGTGGACGCACCCGAAAGTGAACCTCGACAATCCGATCATACGGTCGGTCGCGTTTCATTGACTGTTTCAAGAAATGATAGAGGAGTCTTTCAAGTGGAAATGCGAGTGCCGCTGAGAGCAGCAGTGGCTTGCTGGTCGCGCCGCCGAACGTCAAGTGTACATAAAGCCCAAGAAACGGGTACAGACACCCGTTCGCACTCCAGGAGATGATACGAAATGAACGATTCAGGATACGTTTATCGCCCCAACCAAAGATACGGTGAAACAACAAAGTATCCCATCGGGTTAGACTGTTTGTAAATTCTCTAAGCATAATGTACAAAATTAGCAGGTAGTTTCACGGCACAAACCTACGCTATCTTTTATCTCCGTGTATATTCTCTTCAAATACATTTGACTAAAAGTTCACATAATCACCAAGGTCCCGGAGCGCGATAACACGATAGTCGTTTTCCGCAAGGTACGCCATATATGCTTCAAAGTGCGCGGGTGCTGTGTGGACCCATGGATGCTCAATATCTGGCACGCCGTGGAACGTCAAAATCGCAACATTTCCGTTCCGTGCGTGTGCAAGTGCCCACTTGAAATCGTCAAAGTTCCAGTGCGGACCAGAGGCACCCGTCGTCGGGATTAAGAGCCGATGATGCACCGTTGGGTTATAGGCAGGTCCGCGTCCGCCTTCACCGTCGTAAGTGAACTCTGGCGCAACGCCGCGTCGGGCAAAATGAAAGCCGTGTTTCCCAATGACTGCGATAGCAGCTTCGCCATGGCTATAACCGGGATAACAGAACGTCGTGGGTCGCGGGATACCGTATGCTTGGCAACGTTCATCAATGTGTAATAGATCCGCGCTGAGTTCTGCTGCCGACTGCTGGGTCACATTCCGGTGGTGACGGGTATGGTTGCCAACCTCGAAACCTGCGTCGTGTAACCCACGCACTTCTTCCCACGTCATATAGGCTTCTTTATTTGTCAGGAAGTTCAGACCTTCGGTAATATAAAAAGTTGCCCCGAAGCCATAGGACTGCAGGAGCGGTCCCACAAAAGTCGCCTGCGATTTACATCCGTCGTCAAATGTCAGAACAACGAGTTTATCAGGGATTTCTTTCAGTGAAGTGTTATTCATACTATGAAAGTTGTTTAGATAAAAAAACAAGTGTTGTCAAGCCCTAATGCCCGAAGAGCTTTAACCACTTGTTCGCGAATCTGTTCCAAGAGCAACTTTGGTTATTTTAGAAAGACGAATGCTATATTGTTTGTTAGGTTATTATAACCGCCAACGCCTATTTAAATCAAGAAAAAAAATCGTATGGCTACTCCAGAAAACATTTGACAAAAATTCTGTGATGCGTTAAGATATAAACAACGGAGGTAATAACCATGATTGATCGACGTGGATTTCTAAAATCAATGGCAGGCTTGACAACAGGTATTCTCTTGTCATCGGCGTGTGCAGAAGGTGACGAAGCAAATATTGCCAGTGACCGTTTGGGTACCCTCTTGCCAACACGGAGACTTGGACGTACCGGAGAAGCGGTAACAATGCTTGCAGTTGGCGGATGGCATATCGGAGAGATGTCTGAAGCGGAAGCCCAAAAAACAATTGAGATTGCACTTGAAGGCGGCGTACGGTTCTTTGATAGCGCTGAATCTTATCAACGGGGCGGTAGCGAAAGTCGCTTAGGAAAACTATTGGTGCCAAAATATAGAGATGATGTTTTTCTGATGACAAAGACAACCGCTGTTACTGCTGATGACGCTTGGAGACATCTCGAAGGTTCGCTCTCACGTTTGAATACTGATCGACTCGATCTCTGGCAGGTACATGCGATCAGGAACCCCGCAGATGTAGACGAGCGGATTGATAACAGTATCCTTGATGTAATGCTCCAAGCAAAGGAAACTGGGAAAACCCGTTATATCGGGTTTACTGGGCATTCAAGCCCCGCAGCCCATGAACGTATGCTTGAACGTACCGATATTTTTGATGCTTGCCAATTAGCAGTGAACCTTGTTGATGTCAGTTACGAGAGTTTCACCCAAAGAGTCGTACCCACACTCGTTGAACGCAATATCGGTGTGATTGGAATGAAGGCACTTGCAAACGGTGGATTTTTCGGTGGTTCGCGGCACGGTAAGCACGGCTCAAATCCGAAAATTGTCCCTGATAAAGTCAGCGTTTCCGAAGCGGTTCGGTTCGTCTGGGCTTTGCCGGTGAGTACTCTTGTTACCGGACCAGACAATGCCGAACAGATGCAAGAGAAAATCGACATCGCCAAAACGTTCACAGGCATGAAAGATGATGAGCGTCAAGCGTTGATAGAAAAGGTTGAGGATATGGCTGGGACAACGGTTGAATTTTACAAAGCCTAATGTTTGCCAGCACACTACAAAGAATACCTCATGCCGACCTTTCTAATCTTGTGCTCCCTAATCTGTTTGTGTATTCCGGCGGTGGCTGATGTTCGCTTTACGGATGTCACCGAACCGTCTGGTATCGAATTTCGGCACTTCACTGGCGCAACGGGTGAACGGTATATGCCTGAAACGATGGGGGCTGGGTGTGCTTTTTTCGATTATGATGCCGACGGGCATTTAGACATTCTCCTCGGAAATGGGACGGTATGGACGTCTACGCGAATGGCGAATACGCCGCGCCTTTACCGAAACATGGGCAATGGGCAGTTCATCGATGTTACTGAAGCAGCGAAACTGAATGTACCCATGTATGGAATGGGGATAACGGTCGCCGATTACGACAACGATGCCGATCCTGATATCTACTTCACCAACGTCGGTGAAAATCGCCTCTTTCGGAATAACGGAGACCGAACTTTTACGGATGTCACTGAATTCGCAGCGGTTGCGGATTCAAACTGGTCGACAAGTGCCGCCTTCTTTGATGCCGACAATGATGGATGGCTCGACCTTTTTGTTTGTAACTACGTTGAATGGACCCCTGAAGCTGATGTCCAGTGTACAGTCAATTCTGTAATCGACAACAGGCGACACAGCACTTATTGCACACCGACTGTCTATACCGGACAGTCCTCTCGGTTCTATCGGAATAACGGCGATGGCACCTTTGATGACCTCACTGTGCAGGCTGGGTTCTACAATCCAATAGGAAAATCGCTCGGTGTTACCCTGTTGGATTACAACCATGACGGGTGGATTGATCTCGCTGTCGCCAACGATACTGAACCGAATTTTCTCTATCGGAATAACGGCGATGGCACCTTTACTGATGAAGCCCTCGTTATGGGGATCGCCTTTAGTGAGACAGGGAGAGCACGGGGTGGCATGGGTATTGATGCAGCGGATGTCTATAACAACGGTGGTACCGCAATCGCTATCGGCAATTTTAGCAACGAAAAGACTGCCTTCTTTTATGCGAAATCAGGCGATACCTATTTCTCGGATAACGCTGACCCTGCCGGGATTGCCAATGTAAGTCACCGTACCCTGACCTTTGGGGTTTTGTTTTTTGATTGCGACTTGGATGGCGCACTCGACCTGTTTTGTGTTAATGGACACATTGAGCCGGAAGTGCTTCGCTATCAGCAACATATTCCTTACGCACAAATCCCCTCCCTTTTTCAAAATCAGAAGGATGGGACGTTTCGAGATATTACAAAGCGTGCCGGCCTCGTTCGGGAAGGTGTCGGGCGCGGGTGTGCCTATGGTGATTACGATAATGATGGCGATCTGGATATCCTTGTAAGCAACAATGGTGTTAAAGACGCGTACAACCGGGCGTGGCTCCTGCGGAATGATACTGAGCCTTTACCTAATTACCTCCGAGTGAAAACTGTCGGTGTCCATAGCAATCGAGATGGTGTTGGAGCAAGAGTTCGAGTGACATCAGGAGATAGTCTCCAATATCAGATGGTTCGCACGGGCAGTAGTTATTGCTCACAAAGTGAAATGATATTGACTTTCGGATTAGGGAGAAATGAGACGGTCTCACAACTCGAAATTCAGTGGCCCTCTGGCGAAATAGACCGGTACGTAGAACTTAAAGCCAATCAAACTATTGAGGCGGTTGAGGGAGCATCCAAAAAATGAAATTCAGCGTGTGTGGATGTATCTTTCTGGTCGTTTTAGTGCTCATTGGTGGATGCCAAAATAACGAGAACACACCTCTCGAGAAGAAATCGGCATCCACGACGGTCGCTAAGTCTACGGCTTCACCCTCCGCACGGGATTATAACAACAGCGGAACAGCTTACCAACGCGCAGGGAGACTCCAAGAGGCGGTATCGGCGTATCAACGCGCGATTGAGATGAAGCCAACATTGGTTGAAGCGCATCATAACTTAGGCACTGTCTATGTCATGCAAGGCAAACTTACTGAAGCAATTGCGGCATACAAACGGGTGGTGCAGTTAAGACCCGA
Organism: Candidatus Poribacteria bacterium; assembly: GCA_963662915.2. Lineage (GTDB taxonomy): Bacteria > Poribacteria > WGA-4E > WGA-4E > WGA-3G > WGA-3G. The sequence continues at coordinate 385,082 of CAXXEU010000002.1, forward strand.
CATGGCGGAGGCTTATATTGATTTAGGCAGAGCCTATGGATTCGCAGGGCAGCTAGACGAAGCGATTGCAGAATACGAGAAAGCATTGACGCGAGATGCGACCCTTCCGCACGCGCACTATGGAATTGGGGTCGCATACAGACATAAAGGCGTATTTTCGGAAGCCATTACTGCCCTTGAAAAAGCGATTAAACTCAGACCGGATTTCCCGGAAGCACTGATGCAGATCGGCTACATCTACCGAGAAACAGAACGCTTCACAGAAGCATTGGAAGCCTTTACGACAATCACAGACATCTATCCTATGAGTGCCAAGGCATATCACGAGATCGGGGTATGCCATACAAAACAGGACGCATACCATAAAGCCATTAAGGCTTTTCAAAGAGCCTTACAACTCAATCCTGATGCAGTTGAGACGGAGAATCTGTTACGGGTTGCCCAAGCGCGTGTCGCACGTCAAAAATAGTATATATTAATTCTCAATTTCTATTTTTCAAACGTTGTACGGAAATTCGGTTTCCGTCTTCACTTCCACACTATATAGGACTTACACAAAATTTAGGATTACCCCCTTAGTCCCCCCGCAAGCAGGGGGAAGCTGTCGGTTTTTAGAGGCAACTGCGTAAGTCCTGTAACATCTGGTTTTCGGGTTTCAAATCTCTTGATAGGAAATCCGTGCCACTTTATTAACAATTTGTCTAACTTACAGGACTTACTCAAACTCAGAGAATTAGGTCTATTATGACGCAATCGGTGCGGTTAGGAATGCACATCGCATGAATCAACGTCAGAATGCGCGTGTGGCATTCTGCGAGGCGAGTACGCCGCAAAACCGCACCTACCAGGGAAGTGCGTAAGTCCTATTTGTATTGTTATGGCGGGACGTACAAACCCCGATTTCTCGTAACTCCGTTTTGGAAAGAGTGGCTTTTCAATATTTAGGACGGAGGTAGGTAGAACTTCTGGGAGTCCCATTAATTCCGAAGAAGGAGGAAAAAATGCGTCAGGTTATATTTTTCGCGTTGCTAATAACGGTATTTTCCGCTGCAACTTTTCTCGCGTCCGCGGCTGATATCGAAGATGGGCTTTGGATGTATCTGCCTCTGAATGAAGGTGCAGGAAACAGGGTCGCTGACCACGGACCGCACAATTTTGACACAGAACTCAGTAAATCTCCACCTAAATGGGTCGATGCCAAGCACGATGCCCTCGGACAAGTGATGGAGTTTGATGGCAAGGAAACCTTCGTCATGATTGACATGGCAGGTCAAGGCAAAGACATCGACTCCCATTTTGACGATAAGAAGGGCATCACCATCTGTGCATGGGTGAAAGTCCTGAAAGTCGGAACCGATGCCCACGGACAGACCAGACAGCCTATTGTTATGAAAGGGGCTGGCGGACAATGGGAATTTTCGCTCTATATTTACGACGATTTCGGGGCGGGAATGTCGGTTTGGACCTGCCCGGGTTCGGGTGTTTCTGAACCTCACGGCGCCGGCACAGCACCCGGAGGCCAATGGATTCACCAATGCGGGACGTTCCTATTGGACGAAGGCGTACGCGTTTACGTCGATGGTGACGAGGACCCAGTCGCCGAAGCGCCTGATGGAGGCAACGGTCCCTGTGAAGCCGGCGACCGTCCTGTATTCATCGCACACCGCGAGGACGGACAGTGGTTAAACGCTGTGATTGCCGAAGTTTATATGTGGGATAGGGTGATTGACATTGATGAGATGAATCTTGCCATGAACACAATCGGCGGACTGGCGGTTCAACCCGGCGGTAAACTCACAACCACCTGGGGAAATGTGAAACGCCGCTAACACTCTTAACAGGGGCGGATGGAAAACCGATCTGTCCCTTATCGTTCCCTTAAAATAGGTAGGCGCGGTTTTACGGCATACTCGCTTAAATGCGATCTACATTCCAACCGCGCCGGTTTCCCTAACTAACCATTCATACTGACCCAAAATCACGCCCTGGACCATCTAAGCCATTATTTCTTCAGAGGTTGGATTCGTTTTGAAACCACCCGCCACAATGTTATTATAAGGCTCTTCCTCGGGACGATTGACGGGTCGCATTTCAGGTTTGTGGTATCCGAATCGAACCGCTTTTCGCCACTGCTCTGTCCGATTGACCTCTGACCAGTGGATGAGGCAATAACTGAAGAAGATAACATCCCCCGCCTTCGCCGGAATCGGAATTGAGTCAACGAAATCCGGATGGAATTTGTCGGTAGGCAGATGCGGTGCCGTGCCTTCACCCGTGATATGTTCCCGAGGTCCCTCTTTATGACTGCCGGGAACGACCCGCAGCGCACCACTTTCAAACGGCGCGTCATCGAGATGGACGAGGCAATCAACGAAGTCGAGTCCGTCGTGTGGATAGAACGGATAGTCTTGATGCATCGGGAAGGGTGTGCCTTTTTCAGGCGGTTTCGCGTGTAGCACGGTATGGTGCCACTGAATCGTATCACCGATAAGTGCCTGCACCGCCCCCGTCAGCCGTTCATGGAAAATCACCCGCCCCCATGTCGCCGAGTAGAAATGGGGATTGTGCATAAAGACAGCTTTCGTTGTCTGCTGATCCTCTTCTTTGAGGTAGCGTGTACGCCAAGGTCCCGGCCAACCGATCGTCTCCTGTCCCCAGTTATTAATAATCCGCACCATTTCAGATGCCAATTCTTTCGTCTCTGCAGGTGCAAAGAGTTGGTCTACCTTGAGGTAACCATTCTCATGATAAAATTCGACCTGTTCTTGCGTTAGCATGTTCAGACTCCTTGTCGCTATCGAATGTGTTCGCTGCGTACCCAAAAATGTTGCTTGCTCTAAATTCTACTCTAAAACCGTATATTTTGTCAACTTGCTTAATTTCACACTTTCTCATATTTTATGTCAAAATGGTTTGATATATGGGTCTCGACTCCTTGTACGAGAATCCTCAAAATTATCCAAAGTTTAGAATTACATAGACAACCACTCTTGATTTCTGAATCGCGGATTGGCGCGGATTTTAGACGCGGATTGGCGCGGATTTTAGACGCGGATTGGCGCGGATTTGTTAGCAGTCAGCAGTCAGTAGGAATGGAAGTCAGCACACAACCTTACAGTTTATGCGACACGGGGGTTTCCCTTCTCCTGATGGTGCGTCAAAAATTGTACTGCCATCGGAAATTTAGACCACTCTGTAAAACAAAATTGTGATATAATAACAATCACACTTAAAAGGAGCATCCGATGGCGAAACGAAAACGAAGAACCTTCACCTCCGAGTTTAAAGCCAAAGTTGTGCTTGAGGCACTCCGCGGTGAAAGTTCACAAGCAGAAGTGTGCTGTCGTCATAACCTCAGCGAAGACCAACTCTCGAAGTGGAAGCACCAACTCCTTGAAAACGCAGCGTCTCTCTTTGAACCCATTGATAACGTCTCTAAAGACGCTGCGAAACAGATCGCTCACCTTGAGCAACTGGTTGGGAGGTTGACCCTGGCATTAGACATCCACAAAAAAGCCGCGTCGATTATCAATGCAGCACCCGACGATTGACAACCCCGAAACGCCCTCACTCAGCGTTAGGGTATCTGACTCCTGCCGAATTTGAGAGGCAAAACTTGTCTTAACTTTTCTAATTTTTGATCTGAATAAACGGTAGGCAGTACACAAAACTTGGAACACTCTACTCAAAGAGATATACCAACTTCGCCAATAATGAACGACCCTCAATATTTTGCAACGGCGTGAATAAAATTTTAGCCAACCCGCCCAATGTAAAAAATGTGCGCAGCCATGTCCACTATAGCAGGTTCCGTTGCTGTTTCCAAGACTAATTTGACCCAACGTTCCCACTTTGTTGGATCTTCCGCTACTGTGTTGGTGGCTTCGGGAAGCCCCGTTGAAAGTCCTTCACATCCCACCATTTCCAGTGTTGTCAACCCACACGATTCAGCGAGTTGTTGAAGTTCAGAAGCCCTAAAAAAATGCCACAGCATATCGCCAACAATATTATTTCCTTTCCCCTCCCGTATTAACTCCCAGTACCGAGGCGTTATCAGTTCCTCACAGTGTCGCCTGAGAACCGTCCGCAACATTGCCAGATAACCAACAACGCTGATGCAGACAATCCCGCCAGATTTGGCGACCCGAACCAATTCAGAAGTTGCCTGGGTTCGCTCGGTTTCATCACTGATATATGTTAACGGGCCTCCGAGACATAACACCACGTCAAAGTCATTCGTGTTAAAACGTGAAAGGTCGCGTATATCTCCAACGACCGACGCGACTAATCGGTTTGAAATGGATTCCGGTTCCGACTTGATTTTTTCTTCAGCAAAAGCTGTGTATGTTGGGTCAATATCCAAAAGGACGACATCATAACCTGCTCGGCAAAGTTCGAGAGCGTAACGCCCGGGTCCGCCCCCGGCATCTAAAACCTTACCTGTCTCAGGCAGGTATTTCCGAAGGTAATGTATCGTGACCAAAAACTCCAATGCGTTATAAGTATCTTTCACAAGTCGATTCCATTCACCGGTTTCAACTGCATTTTCTGTTTCCATTGAATTTATCTCCGAGGTATGAATATCTCGCGACCGAGCTCAGTTAATAAATTGCGAGACAGGCATCTTGGTGGACACAGATAGCGTTCTCAGATACCTCACCGCTCTGCTCAAGAACCGTGAGCCCATGACACTCGAGTTCTAACCGCAGATTTGTGGGAGTCGGGTAACGTCGCTGATGGATGTACCAAACGCCATTCACACAAATCGTTTCAATAAGATTGTATTACAGCACAATCTTGGTTTAGAGGGTGGTCTAAATTTCCGATGGCAGTACATTGGGTTTGATACTTTCTTTATTTGGATAATATCTTCTCAATAGCGATATGTTTGATATCAATGTCTTTCGAGCATAGAAATTGACAAATATGCTCTACATCAGGCGAAAAATCTATACTAACAATGAATAAGCGCGGAATTACAACCGATGGATACACTCTTTTATATTTTTTTTTATATGCAAGGGCATATTGTAGCGTTTGACCTATGGACTTGTGTTCAGGGTCACTGCGAAGCTGATTGGCATCTCCCTGAAAATCAAATTTGAATTTGACTTCAACAATAACGGGATGACCTTGAGAATCTGTGCCTACTAAATCAGGTGTAATAGAAACATCTCGCATACTGGTAAGGCTTTCACTTTTCCAGTCAATTTCCTCGCCAAACACAAGGTGGGTATTTCCTTGTATCCAAGGCCTTAGCAACTTATCCTCTCGGCTACTCCCCCGAGAAATACCTGCTTTTTCGTTTATTGTCTCCTTAGAGAGTTTGGGATTACAGGCAACTTCACGAATTATATAATCTATGTCCTTTGGAGTAAGGACAGGTTTGTTTTCAGTTAACAAGGTAATTCTCCTTTCTGTGAGATTGTATTACAGCACAATCTTGGTTGAGGGTTTTCGGTTAACAATGATGAGATAGAGCCCCTCATAATCTCCGTAACCTCATCTACATCTAATTATCGTAAAGTCTAACATCAATCGAAAACAATGTTAATGGAAAAATCAGACTGATTTTTTCATTGACCCTCAAAGACAAACATGGTGTCCTAACCATCTATACCGCTTCCACAACGAGTCGCTTTTATGAGGTGCCCCAGATGTCAACATCCACACTTCGTCAAAAATGGTTTCATCCACGCAAAACAACGCTATAAATGTAAACACTGCCGGTATCAATGGACGACAGAGAAAACACACCGAGGGAGACGGGTTGCGGAGAAAGCCCTCACCATCTTTCTCTATGGTTTCCAGGGGTTTTCCATGAAGGTCCTCCATCGCAAAAATGCTGCACGCTTCCCCGTCTACCATTCTTGCGTGGATACGCACCTTCGGCGGTGAGCACGCAAAACCCCCGGAACCCCAGGAGACCGGTGCCGTCGTGCTTGAACTTGACGAGATGTGGCATTATCTAAAAAAACACAAACGCTGGATATGGAAAGCTTTGTGTCGTGATACCGGAGCACTCATCGCTTATGAATGTGGTGATCGGGATAAAGCGACCCTCGAAAGACTCATTGGACGCTTAGAAAAATGGAATGTGAAGGTCTACTACGCGGACGATTGGCGGGTGTATGCCTCGGTGCTCCCCCGAGAAAAGTTGGTTCAGACGAAAGCGGAGACACACGGTATTGAACGCAACAATTGCCGGATGCGGCATTGGTTTGGACGCTTTAAGCGCAAGTCTATTATTGTTTCAAAGTGCCTGGAGATGGTGGACTTGACGGTCGCCTTGTTTGCGAGATTTCGCGTCAATGGAGATGTCGCTGAGATCCTAAAAATCGGACACACCCAACCCAATATCATTATTTAGGCGAAAACCCTCTACTATAAATAGCCTTGGGTATTCTGTTGTTGGTTGGGGCGAATCAAAATTTGAGGGATTATCAGTAGTTGGCAGTTTCAAAAACCTAAACTGGCAGGAATGGTAGTGTAACTATAGCCGTCTCGCTTTTGAAGTAATCTGAGTTCCGTTGTCCTTCCTGATTTTCGGGAATCTGTTACTTCGGGGGCAAAGTATTCAATTCGCAGTCTACGCGGCTTACCTTTTGGCGTTTTATCAAAACAGTTGATAATTCCTTTCCATTTTCCGTTAGATTTCGTTATTTCAACATGATCGAACTTATGGAAACCATCTCCAGCAGAACGTTTTAAATCGCCATAGTTGAATCCAGGCTTTGTAACGGAGAATTTCCGTAGGTCTCGGCGACCATATCCAACAGATTTAATGACTGCGACATTGAGTCCTTTGGGGTGCTTAGGGATGATTGCGACAGAGGCTGCATCGTAATAGTGCGTTTTTGGAAGTCCAGCGAGATTACGATGATATGCCGTCTTACCACCAGTGCCACTCACCACGGGCAATCCTGTTGCCTTTAAGGTTTCCAAGAGTTTCCATCGGATAGTGTTGACGGCGGCAGCGTCCGAGAGTCCCTTTTTAGATTTTCCCGCAGCTGCTTTCACCTTCTTGGAAAAATCAGTACCGAGTTTTTCTTCGAGTTCCTTACCGTAGAGCTTCCCCTTTTTTTCATTACAGGGGTGACATGCCATTGTTAGGTTATCGGGGCGATTGGAACCGCCTCGTGCTTTCGGAATGATATGTTCTATATGCAAGCGGACACGTTTATTCCCGCAGTAAGCGCATTTGCGTCCTGTGAGTTCCAAGAGATATTCGCGTATCTCGCGTCCGTGTAGAGTCCCTTGTTGGTATTCTATGCCGTGAATATCTGGGTTTTCTAACAGCTGCAGGTCAAATTTTACGTCTTCAATAGCGAGCTGGGTAATAGGATAAACTTGGCATAATCGACGTGTCCAAGTTTCGAGATTGAAAACACGGGACATGAGGCTCGGAGCAATCCATCCATTTTCGGCAACATATTGATGTTGGATACGGATCCGTCGCCACCGTTTTTTCTGTTTTATGTTCGTCTTTGTGCGCGGAAGCCGCTCCCAACGATACCTTTTATCTAAGAATTGAGCAGTTGAGACGCGATTAAAATCGTTTTGAGATTTAGTTTCATCCACTCCTTCCGGGGCTGCAGCGCGTTGGTATTCCCAGCCATTTTCTGTGAGAATCGGAACTTTACGCTTACGATTTGCCCAGCGGGCAGGACGATGTCTTAAACTGCGGGTTCGACGACCGCGACGGAAGCCAGCGCGTTGTGTCAATGCCCAAGAGATGCCACCTTTTTGTTTACCACCTCGGTGATGCACTTCAGCAGCATAGACGATCTCACCGGATTCGGAAACGATCGAGAGTCCTGAAACTTTGGAACCCGGATCCCAACTAAGGGTACACGGTTCAGTAACAATCTCTGACGGTTGGATTGTCTTCTTGAGAATAATCGTGAATGGGTACCTACGCCATATTGCTGCGCGTCCACGTTTCAACAAGCGGCGCGCAACGGCAGGATGGCACGGTGCTAAGGGATTTTTCTGTGAATCAATCACAGCAACTTTTGACATTTTTTTCTCCGTGGAAGGTAGGGAGGTCGAAACCATCCCTTGCCTTCCAAAGCTCACCTTTCGACAGAAGCCAAAAGGCGGTAATGTGAGCCTCGCCAATGTTATCTCTGCTTAATAACAGGGTTGACTGCCACATCTTGACAAGTGGCTGTTTACATTGCCCTCACAGTGCTCCCGACTGGCTCTATCGGCTATCCGACGTATCTGGAGGTGTGATAACAGAGATAACGTAGTTAGTGAAAACTTAGGCTAGATCTCGATTAGGGGTTCAGGGTGTTAACCTGTACAACCCCGCGCTTTTTTCAAAGCGCATAACATGGTTTGTTGCAACTTTTGCCGTCAACCTCCCAGCAATTTTGCATAATTGGAGGTCGACTGCAAACTCGTAAGTCTGACGCTTGACACGGCCTGACTTCAACTATAGGGTTGCAACGCTACCATGCTCAAGCGAGAACGTTAGATAACGCGTCAGCGAAGGCGTTAGGGATGTGTTGCAACGCTACCATGCTCAAGCGAGAACTTCAAAGCAAGTATCTGGTTATTCAAAGCAAGTATCGTTGCAACGCTACCATGCTCAAGCGAGAACTGTTGTTGAACGGGATGGTGAGTGTACACGTCGGAGTTGCAACGCTACCATGCTCAAGCGAGAACATACGTCATTATTCTTGGTATTCTGATTGGGAGCCACGTTGCAACGCTACCATGCTCAAGCGAGAACTCTAATATATCCAGACGCTCAATCTTGCCTTCTATTTGTTGCAACGCTACCATGCTCAAGCGAGAACTTGGCAAAGTATGGGGCATTCCGAAGTGTCGGCTCTGGTTGCAACGCTACCATGCTCAAGCGAGAACACGAAGAAGTAAATCTATACGTCATTCGCTGTGTTTCGTTGCAACGCTACCATGCTCAAGCGAGAACTGGAGCATAAAAGTTCTACGCTTTTTTTATTTAAATAGTTGCAACGCTACCATGCTCAAGCGAGAACACGAAGAAGTAAATCTATACGTCATTCGCTGTGTTTCGTTGCAACGCTACCATGCTCAAGCGAGAACGTGTCAACACCTGGATAAATTCGGTTCAACCCTTCTGTTGCAACGCTACCATGCTCAAGCGAGAACAAAGGCTACAAACACACCCCTGAAGCCCGTCGGAAAGTTGCAACGCTACCATGCTCAAGCGAGAACAATGGAATAACGCACATTTAGGAGGTACAAAAAATGGTTGCAACGCTACTATGCTCAAGCGAGAATCGAGAACAACAAGTGCACTGACTTGACATAAAACAGTAGCGCGTGAAGAGTAGTAAATTATTTTAACTACCCTTTATCGGAATCAAGTGGTAGAATAACATATTTACCATAAAGTAGTCAAGCAAGAAATCGAACAAGGGCAGAACCATTTAATTCTCCAGAAAAACCACCAACTCCCAAATTGATTGCGGACAACGAATATCTAAAAATCCGCGTCATCCGCGACATAATCCGCGTCATCCGTGATTCAGAAATTGACAATTGAATGCCTCTGCGAACGACGGTGTGTAATTTTTGACACTAAATCCTCGAGCACACCACCTCTAACTGCCAACGCCTCTCCTCTAATCACCAATATCAGGGGCATTTATGGTAACCCTTAGAATTAATTAGACACTCTACACCGGCGAGGTTAGAATGCACGTCGCATTTGAGCGAGTACGCCGCAAAACCTCGCCTACCAGGTGGGGGTAAAATGTCTTTTTATTTTGCAGGTTTACTATAAATGACCCGTGTTTATCTGAGCATTCAATTTTGGGCTTTTTGTCCATTTTTATTGAGAAATCGCAATTTCTTAAAAAATACCTCTTCGTTATATAAAAAATAACCAAAAACCGCTTTCACGGAGAACGCGCAATTTCGATTTCACGAACCCAATGAAATCAAGGGTCCGCAAAAACCTCCGTGAAGCCTCCGTGAAAACACGTGTTAAAATACGATTCCGATTCCGCTGAAAGCATTCATTCTGCAAATCCCGATTCAGACAAAACTCACAATCCGCCAACTCAAGACTGACTCCTGATTGCTGACAGCCAATTGCTAACCAAAAGACGAAAAAACAAATCCTTGCATTAATCTCCAATCAATTGTAAGATATTCGCATCCCGTATCAAGGAGAAAAAACAAGCAATGAGTCTTTTGGGTATTGATGTAGGAACAACTGGATGTAAGGTCATCGCCTTCGGCGAAGATGGAACCCTTCTCGCACAGGCATACAGCGAATATCCGTTGACCCACCCGCAGCCCGGTTGGTCTGAACTCGACGCGAACGTCGTTTGGGAAAACATAGCAACCGGCATTCAACAGGTCGCAACACAAACAAAATCCGATCCGATTGAGGCAATCAGCGTCGCCTCGCAAGGTGAAGCTGTAACGCCAGTATCCGCTGATGGACAGATTTTAGCGAACGCCATTACCACGTTTGACGCACGCACGTCCGGTATCTGTGACGAACTCAGGGAGCACATAACACCACTGGAAGTGATGCAGATCACCGGTATGCCGATCAGCGATATTCATACCTTAGCCAAACTTATCTGGATACAGCGGAATCAACCCGACATCTATCGGCAGGTATGGAAATTCCTCGGCTTTGAAGATTTCGTCTATTTCAAACTCGGTGTTTCACCGGTCGTGGACTATTCCCTCGCGGCCCGTACAATGGCGTTTGATATTATTAATAAATCGTGGTCGGAAAAGATGCTCGGTCTCGCCGATGTAGATGCAGCACTGTTTCCAGATACAGCACCCTCAGGGACCGTCATCGGTGAGGTTGCCGCTAAAGTAGCCGCTGAACTCGGTTTGCCCCGAGGTGTCGTCTGCGTTACAGGTGGACATGATCAGCCGTGTGGTGCCTTAGGTTCGGGAATCATTCGGAGCGGTGAGGTCATGGATGCCACCGGTACCGTTGAATGTATCGCACCCGCTTTTACAGAACCCGTTATTAATCAGCAGATGATAGATGGCAATTTCGCCTGTTATCCACACGTCGTTGACGGATTATACGTCACACTCGGTTTTGTATCCAGTGGCGGTGTTGTACTCCGATGGTTCAGAGACACGCTTGCACAAGTAGAAATTGCCCAAGCTGAGGCAGAGGGACGTGATGTCTACGATATATTAATGGAGGGAATACCAGAGGCTCCAGGGACAGCAATGGTGCTGCCGCACTTTACGGGTTCTGGAACCCCTTATCTCGATCTCGAATCGAAGGGTGCAATTGTTGGGTTGACTCTCTCGACAACGAAAGGTGAACTCGTCAAAGCAATCTTGGAAGGCATTAGTTACGAAATTAAACAGAATCTTGCCATGTTGCAGGACGCAGGGGTTGTCATCAACGAAGTACGTGCCATCGGTGGCGGCGCGAAATCCGAGAAGTGGCTCCAACTCAAAGCCGATATGTTTGGGAAAAGGGTAATCGCACTCGATATATCCGAGGGCGTCTGTCTCGGTACTGCTATCCTCTCCGGGACAGCAATCGGCAAGTATGACTCTATTGAAGCCGCTGTTGATCAGTTGGTCACGCCTCGCGATGTATACTATCCACGTGAAGAGATCGCACAGCGTTACGACGAGAAACTAAAAGCCTACGAACAGATGTATCCTGCACTACGCACACTGAATCACGAGTTGTAGAGAGCCGCATGAAGAAACACGTTGTTGGCATTGACATCGGTGGAACTAAACTTGCTACTGTCGTCGCTGATACGACTGGGTATATCCTCAATAAAGTCCGTAAACCAACACTTGCCGAAAGAGGTCCAGAATATGCCCTCGAATTGCTATTTGATATGGTTCGCGAGACCATCGAATTAGCAGGCTTGGAACAGGAGGCAATTTCAGCGATTGGTGTGAGTTGTGGTGGCCCATTGGATACAAAAACTGGGATCGTTTATTCACCACCGAATTTGCCTGGATGGGATGCCTTACCCCTGAAAGCGCAATTGGAATCCGAGTTCCAGATGCCCGTAACCATTGAAAACGATGCCAATGCAAGCGCACTCGCCGAATACAGGTTCGGTGGTGGGTGCGGCTATAATGCCGTTCTCTATATGACCATGAGTACAGGCATCGGTGGCGGCATTGTGCTTGATGGACAGGTCTATCATGGTGCTAACGACAGTGCTGGAGAAGTCGGACATCAGATACTGCTGCCAGACGGACCGCTTTGCGGATGCGGCAAACGCGGATGCCTTGAAGCGCTTTGCTCAGGCCCCGCCATCGCGCGCCGCGCACAGGCAGCTATACGAAATGAAAAGGCGTCAGCAACAGCACTCTTAGACCTTGCGGGTGGTCGTATCGAGGATGTTAGATCGGAACACGTCCTTGAGGCTGCGCGTCATGGTGATCCCTTAGCACTGCAGCTGGTCGAAGAGACAGGATATTATATGGGGTGGGGGATTGCAAATTTGGTAAACATTTTGAATCCCGACATCGTTTTATTAGGAACGATTGCGATTGCCGCCGGCGATCTTCTGCTAAATCCGATTCGGAAGACAGTTTCAGAATTCGCGATGACGCGCCCTGCTGAAGCCGTTAAAATTGCGCCTGCACAGTTAGGTGCGGCGTTAGGCGACCTCGCTGCTGTCGCATTGGTTGTCTGAAAATTCTACTATATGCTTACAACTAATTCAGCACTGATTGTATCCCAAATCCTGATTCAGACAAACAGAAAGGAAATCAAAAATCTAAAATGGAGAGAATCCAAAATTATATTTCGCATCTTCAAGACGTTTTAGCGCGACTCACCTTAGCGGATGTCCGACATTCCATAGATACTATTATGGAGGCGTATCACGCTGAAAAGCAAATTTTTGTGATTGGCAACGGTGGAAGCGCCGCTACAGCATCACATATCGCCTGTGATTTAGGAAAAGGCACAAGCGTCCCCGGCAGACCCCGTTTTCGCGTTATTAGTTTGACCGACAACGTCGCGACAATGACGGCATGGTCCAATGATGTCTCTTACGAAGATGTTTTCGTGGAACAGTTGAAAAATCTCGTCAACCCAGGGGATGTCGTTATCGGCATCAGTGCCAGTGGCAATTCGGAAAACGTTCTCCGTGCGATGCGACATGCCAGCGACATCGGCTGCAAAACAATCGGATGGAGTGGATTCGGCGGTGGTAAGTTAGCATCGATTTGCGATATCAATGTTATTGTGGACAGTGACCGTTATGGGCCTGTAGAAGATGTCCATCTGATTCTGAACCATGTCCTACACGCGTGGATTCAAGAAGAATTCGCCTCCAATAACTAAATTACGATATACCTTGACGCATAGGATTGCCTTAAGATATAATAATTTGACAATATAATCTTTTAAACCATCCGTGTCAAAACATGCCAGAGTCAAAAATTTAGAATCGGCAATCCTGACAAAGGTAGGATAAGGAGTGTATCATGAGACGCGAAAAAGTTCTTATAGGGTGTGTGCTCCTTTTAATTGTGTGCCTCTTCATAAGAGCGGACCTGTCTGCTCAAGACAACGCGCTCGTTTACGTGATTGATATCCGAAACGAGATCGGGAGCGGTCTCGGCACCTACATCAGTGATGGCATTAAGGTCGCCGAGGATGCCGGTGCCGATGCGATTGTCTTCGATGTGGATACACCCGGCGGTAGAGTGGATTCTGCTGTGAATATCATCCGCTCCATCCAAGATACACAGATTCCCACAATCGCTTTTGTGAATCGCCAGGCTATTTCGGCAGGCGCGATGATTTCCATCGCTTGTAATCAAATTGTGATGACTTCTGGCGGAACAATCGGTGATTCTGCCCCTGTTGATATTCAAGGACAGGAAGTCGGTGAAAAAGCCATCTCTTATATCCAAGGCACTATTCGGGCAACTGCTGAGCGAGAAAATCGGAATCCCGATATCGCCGAAGCCATGGTAGACAAAGAACTCGTTCTCGTTAAACTCGCGGATGGACAGATCGTCAAACTCCTGCCTGAGGAATACATCACGCGTGAAGAAAAGGGCGAAGATATGGAAATCCTCTGCGCCCAAGGTAAACTCCTCACGCTCTCTACCAAGCAGGCGCTCGAATACAATTTCGCCGATGCCCAAGCCGAGACCCTTACAGAACTGTTAGCGCAATATCAAATTGTTAATGTTGCCGGAACTAAGCTGCCCCTTACTGAGGACGGGATCGCGAGAAGACAACGCGAGGCAGGTTTTACAGAAGTAACGCCGCTGAAAACACTCTCAGGCGCACGCGTTGTTGAAGTTGAGGCAACCTTAGCGGATAGGATCGTTTTCTTTCTAACAAACCCTGTCATTAGTTCACTCCTCCTTTCCTTGGGTGTCCTTGGTATCTTTATAGAAATTCGTACCCCTGGTTTCGGTGTTCCTGGATTCATCGGGCTCCTGTGTGTTGGGCTTTTCTTCGGTGGACACATGCTAACCAGGATTGGGGCTGAATGGGCATTCTTACTCTTCCTTATCGGAGTAGGGCTAATCGCCCTGGAAATTTTCGTCATCCCTGGATTCGGTATCGCTGGCGTGCTTGGAACTACACTCATGTTAGGGAGCGTTTTTTTTGTTTTCGACAAGGCTTACGAATTTCGGACCGCTGTCCTATGGCTTTCAGTATCCGTAATTTTAAGCGCAGGGATGATTATCCTTGCCGTCTTTTACCTGCCTGAAACCCAACTCTTCCGAAGATTCGCTTTGTCAACTGTCATGGACACGGAGCTGGGATACCACTCCTCCAGTCCTGAGAAATTTCAGGACTACCTCGGAAAATCTGGAACTGCGCTGACACCCTTGCGGCCTTCCGGCACAGCAAGAATCTCTAATAAGAGGGTGGATGTTGTCACCACTGGCGACTTCATTCCACAAGACAGCAACATTAAAGTTATAGAGGTGGAAGGTGCTAAGGTCTTTGTGGAGGCGATTGAAGATTCCTAATGCCATTTGTTTCGTTGGTGGGTCCTATGGGGCAGGCTGCGATGTAGCGTAGGCACATTTAGTGTAGGGTAAAACTATGTGGTTTCTAATTTTCCTCATCGGTCTTGGGATTCTACTCGTATTTATTGAATTACTGATTCTTCCAGGGTTCGGCGCTGCAGGCGTGCCGGGTTGTTTGCTGGTGTTGACGGGTATCGGGGTTGCATGGTGGAAGTTTGGATTTCAAACCGCGCTGACTTATGGTGGCATAACGCTTGTGGCGGTTATTCCATTGGCAATAATAGCACTCTCTGTGATGCGTTCAACGCCTGTTGGCAAAGCCTTTATTTTGAGTGCTACCGAAAATAAAGAAATTGGCTTTCAGGCACCGCCCTCCGAATTGGTGGAGCTGGTCGGGAAATCTGGTAAGGCACTCACGCCCCTGCGACCCGCTGGTGCGGCATTGATCGGTGGACACCGCGTTGATATTGTCACGCAAGGCGAATTTGTGCCTGCAGAAACTGAGATTGAAGTGATTTTTGTCGAAGGCAGTCGTGTTGTTGTTCGTAGTTTACAATAGAATGGTTAATTGTTTGTAGGAGACAAATAATGGATGTTTTTACGGGCGGAATTGCCCTCGTTGTCCTAATTTTTATTATCGCCTTCTTTTGGTTCGTTCCCATTGGACTCTGGATTGCCGCTATTGCTGCAGGGGTCCCACTCCGGATTATTGATCTGGTCGGGATGCGACTGAGGCGAGTTAATCCAAATATTATTGTGAATGGGCTAATTAGTGCCCACAAGGCGGGATTAAAAGTAAACACCGCCGAATTAGAGGCGCATTACCTTGCAAGTGGGAACGTCCTTAATGTTGTTAGCGCACTCATCGCTGCGGATAAAGCGAGAATCGAACTCAATTTTCAACGCTCTTGTGCTATTGACTTAGCTGGACGCGATGTCTTTGAAGCCGTTCAGGTTAGCGTTAACCCACGTGTGATTACTACACCTCGTATCAGTGCCCTCGCTTTGGACGGTGTGGAGTTAATAACCACAGTCCGTATCACAGTCCGAACCAACATCAACCGGCTCGTCGGCGGCGCAGGCGAAGAGACGATCATCGCACGCGTCGGTGAAGGGATTATCAGTGCTATCGGTGCATCTGAGACCTATGAAGATGTACTCGAAAATCCTGACATCATCTCGAAAACCGTCCTTGACCGTGGGCTTGATGCAGGCACCGCTTTTGAAATCCTCTCTATCGATATCGCTGATGTTAACGTCGGGAAAAATATCGGTGCGGAACTCCAAGCAGAACAAGCCGAGGCTGACCTCGTCGTCGCACAGGCGAAAGCGGAAGAACGGCGCGCCATGGCGGTAGCCCGAAAACAGGAAATGACTGCTAATGTACAAGAGCAGCGGGCAAGAGTCGTTGAAGCGGAGGCACGTGTCCCCCGTGCCCTTGCCACGGCTTTCCGTGAAGGCAACTTGAACGTTACGGAGCAATAACTGAACTTACTTGTAGGCGCGATCCGGTGATCGCCCTGTAGCAATGGAGAAAAGTAAACATGGCACCAACAATGATAGCAATTCTTGCTGTTCTACTTATACTGTTCATAATCATTATTAGCTGGCTGGTCCCTATCGGTTTGTGGATTACTGCGATTGCAGCGGGGGTAAAGGTAGGTATTTTCGATCTCGTTGCAATGCGTTTGCGCCGAGTCCCACCTGCCTCAATCGTAGATCCGCAGATTAACGCAACGAAGGCAGGCTTAACTTTGTCTCTGGATGACCTCGAAGCGCATTTTCTCGCTGGCGGGCGCGTCAGTAGCGTTGTGGCTGCACTCATCGCTGCGGACAAAGCCAACATTGACCTCGGTTTCGCACAAGCCGCTGCAATTGATCTCGCCGGACGCGATGTCTTGCAAGCCGTTCAGGTGAGTGTCACTCCTGAGATTATTGATATCCCTGAGAGAAGCGACTCCACTAACGGTATTACTGCTGTCGCACGCGACGGTATCCAATTAATTGTAAAGGCGCGTGTTACGGTGAGAGCGGACATTGACCGATTGGTCGGGGGTGCGACTGAAGATACTATTCGGGCAAGAGTCGGTGAGGGGATTATTACAACGATCGGTTCTGCGGCAAGCCACAAGCAGGTTTTAGAAAACCCTGTACTCATCTCGGAAACAGTCCTCGCAAAAGGTTTATCTGCAGGCACTGCCTTTGAAATCCTCTCCATTGATATCGCCGATATAAACGTTGGTGAGAACGTCGGTGCTAAATTACAGACCGATCAAGCACAAGCGGAACTCAAAATAGCTCGCGCAAAAGCGGAAGAACGCCGCGCGCGCGCGGAAGCTGAAGAGGAAGAGAACAAGGCATTCGTTGAAGAAATGACGATTCGACTCATTGAAGCAGAGGCGGAGATACCTCTTTCCATAGCAGATTCCTTTGATTCTGAGAGAATGAGTGTTATGGATTATTATACACTCCGCAATATACTTGCGGATACGGAGATGCGTCAATCTATCGCATCACCGGGTGGCACGCAGGAGATGGATACGACCCGCTCTGCGCACTCCCTTGGACTCTCGTAATCCGCATCCCGCTTCGGGCTTGAAGGAGAAAATTGATGGAAAATATCATCCAGATGCTCATTCCCTTGCTTATCGTGATTTTGACGTTCGTCTTAGGCAATCGCCAACGCAGAGCACAAAGGAATGTTCAAAGAGAAACCGAGGCGCGCGCGATTCCAGAGGACGAGGTGGCACCACCACCGTTCATGGAAAATTTTCCGTTTGAAACGCAGATGGAAGACATGCTCTTGCAGCAGGACGAGGTGGAAGAACCACCGATCGTTGAAGAACCAGAGCCTGTTGCCGTCCAAGAACCCGTTGAGCCGCCGCAACCGCCTCCTGTGCCTGTTGAATCTCCAGCAGGGATACGCTCCGTCCCTGCTACATCACTGCTGGATTTGTCCCCAAGGACGTTTCGTCAAGGGATCATCCTCCGAGAAATCCTCGGTCAACCCAGGGCACTCCGACGCGGCGCACCTTTCCGAGATAGACATGACTTATAGGCACGCGGGATTATTGGTTATAAGTTGTTGGTTAATGGTTATAGGTTAGCGGCTAATTTCCAACAACCAAAGACCAGCAACTAAAGACCAATGACAAACAATCAAAGACCAATGATTCGTCTCTTTTATAAAGTTTTCTTGGTTGCCGCCGTTTTTTTGTGCTTCATTGGTTGTTCCCGCCGCCAAGACATTGCTGAACCTCAACTCCCACCTTACACTAAAATTCCGCCGTATGCCCGACATCTCAAGGGGTTCAAAATTTGTCTGGATCCAGGACACGGCGGGCAAGGCCACGTCCCAGATTACAAACGAGGTCCAACAGGACTTCGTGAGGCTGATGTTAATCTGCAGGTGGCTCTCTACCTACGTGAGATATTGCAAAAAGTCGGCGCCACTGTTATCATGACGCGGGATGATGATTCTTACGTGAGTCTGCCAATGCGGAGTCGGATTGCCAATGAAAGCGGTGCGGATTTCTTTATCTCGCTACACCACAACGGAATTGACAATCCCACGGTTAATTATACCTCTACTTGGTATCACGGCGATGCAGATGACTCACGCCACAGTCTTGATCTGGCTCGCTATGTGCAACAAGGCGTTTCGGACGCTCTTGAGTTACCTACCTCTCCAGCATCGGGACTCTATTCGGACAAGTTAGTAGCTGCTTCGGGCTTCGGTGTCTTACGATTGACCCAATGTCCAGCCATTTTGTGCGAAGCATCTTTTCTATCGCACCCTGAGGAAGAGGCACGATTGCGGGTTGACGACTATCTCAGGAAGGAGGCGAACGGCTACTTCCGCGGTATTGCCCGTTATGTTGAAGGTGGGTTTCCGAAAGGCGTTTTGGTAAACCCGCAACACGAATCTGTCGTTCAAACAAAAACCCCGCGCCTCCAGATACGGGTTAAGGATGGGCTTCATGAACGGGGGGCGTGGATGTTGAAGCGTCAACAGGTCTTTACTGACACTATCCGAGTCAAAATTGATAATGTCCTTGTGCCGTATCATTACGATCGCGGGACAGATTTGATTACGGTTGTTATTGAGGAACCTCTTTCAAACGGTGTCCATTTCGTACAGACTGAACTGGTGAACTACTACGGAAATCACAGTTTGCCTGTTCCACAGTGGTTCAAAGTAGCACCCCCCGCAGCTCAGATACAACTTAGCGCGTGGACAGAGGTGCTTCCCGCGGACGGAAAAAGTTACGTCGGTATCTCCGTAACAGCACGCGATGCTGATGGGATGCCGATTGCTGACGATGAAGCGATAGAGGCGCGAACGTCAAATGGAATCCTTAGAAAAACCCGTCAACTCTCAAAGCGTGGCGCAGCGCAATTTTATCTCTACGCACCTGATGTACCGGGTACAGCAACGGTAGAAGTCTCTTACGGACAGATGCATTTGCCAGTGACCATTCGCTTTGAGGACACGGATTACGCAATCGTCCAAGGACAAGTTTCCAATGCAAACTCCGCTGAACCACTTCAAGGCGTGCAATTGGAAACTGATTCAGGGTTAACCGCTTCTACAGATACTGAGGGACACTTTTTCATCATGACCGATCCAGCATCGGAAGCCTCTGATGAAATTGAAATAACACTTCACATCTCTAAGGCGGGATACTATCCAGAGGAACACAAAATTCGGGTTCAACCGAATCAAGCAACGGTTATCGAATCCAAACTCTGTCCTATTGCAGACGGCGTATTTGCTTCAAGCGTCATTGTTCTTGATTCAAAAAGCGATACCGCTGCTACCAAGCAACTCATCGAAACCCTACAGCCGATGTTGGAGTTTGCTGGAGCAAAGGTCTATAATATTCATACCCTTGGGGTAGAAATGTCGCTCAAGGCACGAATAGAGACAATCAATGCTGTTGAGGGGAGCGGATACTATTTGCAGGTTAATCACAAACAGTGGCATAAGGGACAACCCGCTCTGGTTGCAGCGCACTACCGAGGCAATCAAGAAACAGAGACCTTTTTGAAGCGGATACTTGAACGGTTTAAAGAGACCCCTTTTGAAACCGCTGTTGTCACTGTTCAAGATAGGACGACCCCTGAAATACAGCAGACGAACAAAATGGCAATGACGCTTGAAATCAGAACTTTAAATCATCCTGATGCTTCTATTGATCAGGAGGCACATGCCATCTTCTTTGGCGCGTGGGCTTTTCTAAAGGACGGTGGGGAAATTCCGGTAGACAGACAGAAACGGTTTATGGCGTACCTAAACGAACCGTAAGGAAAAGAAATGCGTATTGTCTCCAAAATCACAGATTTGCAGCTCCAGCATCCATTTAAAATCGCTCGCCGCGCAACAGACGCATACCGACAGGTCATCTCTGTAGAGATTGACGGTGGCATTGGTGAAACGGCACCGTCGCGGTTTTATGGTGAGACTGTCCAGACGGTTCGTGTAGCGTTGGAGACTATTGGACCAGCACTCCCCGACGATCTTGACGCTATTCAGGAGGTGATGGCGACTGTTGAGGCGACACTCGGCGGCAATTATGCCGCAAAATCTGCCATTGATATGGCACTTTACGATCGACTCGGTAAAAAATTAGGTGTTTCTCTCTATCAGTTCTGGGGTCTCAATCCACATAAAACGCCCTACACATCGTTTACAATCGGACTTGACGAACCGGAGATAATGGCAGAGAAAACCAAACAGGCTGAGGCGTATCCGATCTTGAAAGTCAAACTTGGGACACCTCGCGATATTGAGATAATTCAGGCACTCCGCGACGTGACGGATAAACCTATCTATGTTGACGCAAATACGGCATGGACACCGAAACAAGCCGTTCGCAAAATTCGCGAACTTGCCCGATACGGTGTGGAATTGATTGAGCAACCCACCAAGCCCCATGATCTGGCTGGACTCAAGTTTGTCCGTGAACATTCTGAATTACCAATTATTGCCGATGAGAGTGTTAAGCGCGCAGGGGATATTCCGATGCTTGCTGAATGTGTTGACGGTATCAACATTAAACTCGTTAAATGTGGTGGCTTACTTGAAGCACACCGGATGATACATGTCGCTCGCACACACGGCTTGCAGATTATGATCGGTTGTATGATAGAGAGTTCGCTCGGTATCACTGCCGCCGCGCATCTAACCCCACTTGTAGATTATGCCGATCTGGATGGCAATCTGCTCATCGTGAACGATCCGTACACAGGTGTAACCCTTGATAAAGGCAAGCTCATATTACCAGAGCGCCCCGGTATCGGGGTTAAGTAAAGTAGGACTTACGCAAAATTTAGGATTACCCCCCTTAGTCCCCCCGCAAGCAGGGGAATCTGTCGGTTTTTAGAGACAACTGCGTAAGTCCTGTAAAGAATATTCTCTATTGAATACAAGCCGTTTACTATCTATTACGCATTTTCACCCGCACTTGAATAGAATGGAGAAAATTATTATGACAAAACAGAACCGAAACGTCCTCATCACCGGCGGCACCGGTATATTGGGAAGTGCCGTCACCCAAGCCTATCTTGATCAGGGTGACACCGTTGCTGTCACCTATCTGTTTGAGAACGAGGTTGAGCGTTTCAAGGAATACAACCCTGAACTCAGTGAAGACGTTACCTTCCTATACGCAAACGTTACCGAGGCAGCCGAAGTCCAGAACAGCATTCGGGAATTTCTATTCCAATTTGATCGATTGGATGTTTTGGTAAATATCGTCGGTGGGTTTGTCGGCGGTATCCCGACAGCCGAACTTGAAGAGGAGAAATGGGATTTCATGATGAATCTCAATCTCAAATCCGTTTTCCTCTGTTGTAAAGCAGCGATTCCGGACATGGTTGCCCAAGGATATGGAAAGATCGTTAATGTGTCTGCACGCGCCGGATTAAAAGGCGAAGCCGGTTTAAGTGCATATTGTGTTTCCAAGGGCGGTGTCCGCACCTTAACGGAGGCATTGGCTGCCGAAGTGATGGATTCAGGGGTCAATGTCAATGCCATTATGCCGAGTATCATGGACACACCTATGAATCGGGAAGCTATGCCGGACGAAGAACACGACCGATGGGTCGCTCCCGCCGATGTTGCCAAGGTGATCTGCTTCCTCACTTCTGACGATGCGACTATCATTAACGGTGCTGCCATCCCCGTCTATGGCAGAGCCTAACGAAACGGTTCTTTCAGTTGCGTCTGCATCAATCTCTCTAACATTTGCAGGCGCAACGCCGTTTCAACATCCGCAACTTCAGATTTACCCGCGAGGTTATCTGTTTCGTCCGGATCGTTTTGCACATCGAACAGAAGATAGACTTCGCCATCCGCATTGACAGCAGCCTTCCACTCCCGATTCAACAACATAATCTCGCCTTGGATCTCAGAGATGGCAAAATCTCGGTGTGTCACTTCGGTATCTCCTAACACTGGACACAACGACTTCCCGAATTGACGATGTTCCAGTTCACCACCTGCCAATTCAACGAGTGTCGGACCAATGTCTATCCATTCCACTGGACTTTCGGAAACAGTTCCGGCATTGGAAGTGTCAGGCGTTCGCACGAGTAGCGGTATCCTGACTGCGCCGTTGAGGAAGTTGCTTTTATAGATGAGTCCATGGTCACCGTTCATTTCACCATGGTCGGAAGTATGGACGATGATTGTGTTTTCAAGTTCACCGCGTGCCTCGATGGCATCGAGGATCTCACCAATCTGTGCATCTATGAGTGCTACATTGCCTGCGTAATTAGCGCGTAGCCGCCCAATTTCCCCGGGTTCAAACGGTGGGTTCACTCGTTCCATAAGTCGGTCTAAATGTCCACGCGGACGGTCTCCGGCAGGCTGACGCGGTATTGCTGGTGGCATCTCTTCGGGGGCATACATACTGGCGTACGGTTCCGGTGTATCCCACGGTTCATGCGGTCCACCGAAACTCACCCAGCAGCACCAAGGCTCTTCACGATTATAGTTTTGAAGATAGTGCTTCGCTTGTTGGCCCACATAGACATCAGCGTAATTTTCAAGTCCCAGGGTAGATGGACGGACAAGGTATGGCTTCGTGCTGAACCGTTCCCGATAATCTGCGCGATAGGCATCCCACAAACCTTTCGTTTCCCATTCCACTGTCATGTGCGACAGGACCTTCGCACTCGCCCGCGGTCCCCCGATTTCGTTCACATCGTCCAAGCCGTAAGCGTTCATTAATCCTTCACGTTCTCGAAGGTCGCCATTGTGTGGATGGAGATGCGTTTTCCCGAAAAGACTCGTCCGGTAACCCGCATCCCGTATCGCTTGCATCCATGTCGGCGTTTCAGCAGGCATCTGGTGATTCATATTATCCCAAACCCCCGTATTATGTGGATACAAACCTGTCGCTAAACTGAGGCGTGTCGGAATACAGACTGGTGATGTCGTGACACAGTTCGTGAATCGAGTGCCTTCCCTCGCGATGCGATCTAAATTTGGGGTTTGCAACCAATTATCGCTGCACCCCATCGCGTCCCATCGCTGCTGATCGGTCATAAGGAAAAGGATATTTGGGCTGCCCATAATTAACCTCTTTCAATTCCTGCTTCCGTGAAAGCGCGTGATAATGTCTCGTAAGAGAGTGTCGCCGCAGCGAGTGGATCGTAATCTTCGCGCCCTTGCACCATAAAACTCACTTCAGCAGTGATGAACCCGTCATAGCCGTGTGCCCGCATTTCCTTGAGATAGTGAACATAGTCGAACGGACCTTCACCGGGAATAAGGAACTCATGATTAGGCGCGGTTCCGCGTTGATCCTTGACGTGTGTATGTATGGATACTGGTGCTAACGCCGCTACCGTTTCTTCCGTTGGTATGCCAATAATATCGAAATGGCTGATGTCAAAGTTAACTTTCAGATATGGCGAGTTGACGATTTTTAGCAGTTCAAGCACCTTTGCAGGCGTGTCGATGATTGCACCGACGTGTGGTTCCATGGCAATAGTGACACCGCGCGACGCACCATAATCGACAAGTTCTCCCACCCGTTCTGTGAGGAAATCTTTTTGCGTGTCCCACTCTTCAGGCTTTCCGCCCGGCGTTGTATTCACCGCAGGCAGTTCGTCACCTTGTGCGAGTTCAACTGCTAAATCGACACCACCTTTCAGCCGCCACATGTTTTGAGCGTGTCTGTCGGCATCTGTTTCCAGCAAACTTGAATGTGCTGCGATGGCGGGAAGTGCCAAATTATGTTCTTCCAAAAGAGACGCAATCCGTTTCCGTTCCGCAGCATCGAGCGTGCTGAGTTCGGTCGTAAAGCGTGGAATGATGGTGAGTTCAAGCCCATCGTATCCGAGTTTTGCGACATGGGAGACAGCAGTGTCTATAGGAACTGTAGGCATACCCCATGTGCTATATCCAATTTTCATTGTGATTTTTCTCCTGAAGTTTTAGCAAAAAGAAGGGCAGACGGAGCGGTGCTAACCCTACAAAAAATCGTCAAGAAATTATGTGAAGCCAGTCGCCTAATAGAAAATCGGCGCGTTGAATCAGCAGCGCGACACGTCCCATAACGGTGTTACCGAATGCTGAACCAAACCCAATCATCAGGAAGGCTATACCGACCTTTGACAGCCATTTAACTGGACCTCGGTGCTCTACTGAAAAGAAGAAATAGGTAAGTGTACAAACCACTCCAACAACCATAAGGATTGCCTCGAAAATGCCCGTACCTGACAGGGTTCCAGCATGCATAGCTGCAAACGGTTCAACTGTCCCTCGCGTCTGCTCAAAAATATTGGCTCTCAGCACATTCGGAATCGCAATACCAGCGCCAAATCCGATGAGAATCGCAATAGGGTAACGGATTAACCATGTGTGCCGAGGCGACAACCGAGCGAAAAACAGTAAACCGATGCCAATCGGGATTAATTTGATTAAGCCGCTGAGTGATTCCCCGGTTACCGCTGCCCAAAAAGGTTTCCACGCGAATGGGATAAATCCTTGATGTATAGAGAGGACAATACCGTACCCGACAGATATACCTACAAAGAGGTGTTCTGCAAACCGATAGAGCGGGTTGTCTCGATAAAGAAAACTGTAGATACAAAGTGTCAGAAGTGCTGCAACCCAAATGCCAAAAGGTTCCATCAATTTACTCCTCTCGTCGTCGTTGATTGAAAAAAATGATATTCCCAATGATTACCAGTATGACTATTAACAGATGCACAAAAGATTCAATATTTATCCATCGCATCCCTTTTGCTGGCACATCTATCAATTTTTCATACTCCGCCGCTCCCATAATCCCCGATATCAGACCTACCAATTGCCCGGTTTGTAAGTATGGATACATCTGTGAGATGATGACACCCGTAACGCCTGCAGCAATCTGTAAATTGTATTGGACGTTGGCGTATGTTATCCACGATTCTGTGGAACTGCCGGAAGCAAGGTCAATAAGGAGGGAAATTTGGTCATAGTTCGTGATGTCTTTCATAATCGGAATTTCGCCAGTCGCTGTCCCGTTATAATCTGTCTCAAAAACGCTGCTAATCTCTGTTCCCATCCCCAGAATAACCTGCGTTGCCCCCGGACGAAAGCCGAGGAAGACATAATCTTCGCCATCCACTGCCCCCTTTTCCGCGGCGATTTCCTGTATAAGTGTACTCGCCAGTGTGGTCGCATCAGCGAAAAGGGTGATAGCAATGACGTGGATATTTTTATCAAAGCACTGCCTGAGTAAGGCTTTTGCCATCGGATTGAGTTCAGCTAAAGAAGCGGGGCCATAGTCGAAGGCGATCATAATCGTGGATTCCGCAGGAAGCGCGTCAATATAGGTATGAAGCTTCTGCGTCGGCTCAGATACCGAGAC
Source organism: Candidatus Poribacteria bacterium (assembly GCA_963662915.2). Classification (GTDB taxonomy): domain Bacteria; phylum Poribacteria; class WGA-4E; order WGA-4E; family WGA-3G; genus WGA-3G. The sequence continues at coordinate 410,920 of CAXXEU010000002.1, forward strand.
GGGTAGATTGACGGGTAACAGCATTGGAATGATAACTGCTAATGCAACTAAAATAAAAACAATTCGCCGATCCATATTTAATCTCCTCCGCCTAAGTACGAACGTTCAATTCCCAATATGATTCGGATTGATTGCGAAATTACGCCTAAACTAACTCCCAGAATAATACCACGTCTCGCTGAAAGATTCGGGTTATCCAAAATCCATTGGCGTGCTTTTGAAGCACCTTCTTCCAGCGGGAGCCACCCCAGAACGGTATTCCAGATGAGATCCCCTACTGGCACATTCCCCATCATGACAATCAGTGCCGTAATCAACAAGAGACTCGCTTCAAACGTTCGGGCGCGAAACGCACGGTATGCCGCTGAGGCAATGAAGAAAGCGAGCAGCGAAAACATCGTCGCATCCATAGGGACTTGCACGTTGGTGTATAACCACTCAAAAACCTGATTTTGTGGACCGAAGGGCACGCCTATCACCACCATCGTGATAAGACCAGCAAACACAACGTAACTGTATTGCCAATGCTCTGTGCGGCGCTGAATGCGCGTTGCGTGGGTTTGAATCAGGGTCACTGTCGCTAATACCAGCGCAAAAGGAGAAATAATCAGTGCCCAACTGATAACTTCTCGGTACAGTCCCTGAGATACTGAATGCGGGCTAAACTGTGTGACAATCATCACAATCCCGAAAACGAAGCAGAGAACTAAAGGCACTTGTCGATTCATAAAACCTCCTAACCGACCCGCTGTAAGAGTGTGGTGATCCAGTTAACACCGGCTAATTCAAGAACTACACCCAATACGATAATACTAAAAATAAGAACTTTTCCCCAATCCTGACCCCTGAGACTTCCAAGTAGCATCGGTTCTCTTGATAGGTAAGCACTCGCTGCGTAGAGCTCTTCACCGATCAACGTATAATCGCATGCGGAAATAAAGAACGGAAGCTGGTGTTCAGAATCTGTTCCGGCAATCTGAATCGCACCGATGGAGTTCCCTGTTTCAGCAAGGATGAGTGATTCAGCAAAAAAAGTGCCTTGTAGAAAAATCGCTGCTGGTTTTTCTCGTAACATTATTCCGTCCACACCCGCAGCGTAAGCAAACTGGCTTTCGGTAATAAAGAAAATATCGTCTTCATTGTAAGCATCCGGACGCCCCTCATCAAGATAGGAGGCTTTTACCATCTCTCTGACCACGTTCAGTACAATTGGGTCGTTACAGGGTACGCGGAGCGGCGTTTCATAATCCGCTGTCCGTCGGGCCACCTGTCCGAGAATTGTCATGCTTGCAATAGTCGCAACGTTGCTTACACTCCCTAACCCTAATACGTAGAGAATAGAGCGCCCCATTTCTGTGGCTCTACCGATCGCTTCGTCAACGGCTTCTAACCCCGGAATCCGCCTAACAAATACCTCTTTTCCACGCCGCGCATAGTAAATATTCCAAACAATAGCGGCGGAAAAAAGGAGCATAGCAATCAAAAGCGGAATTTTGCCCGTATGAAACCATTCACCTGACCCACTAACGGGGGCAGTCTCTTCGGATTCCACTGTCGCTTCTGTTTCGCTAATTGCACGCACAATATAGGCGTAAGCAGTTCCCTTTTCGATAGTGGTATCGGCATAAGTTGTCGTTCCAGCGGGTAGCAGTTCGACAACTTCTCGGAGACCACCGCCAGGCATCCGGCGCAGGATTTGGTAACCGGTGATACCGCTATCCGCTGGTGCTGCGTCCCACTTAACGGTGATACTGCTCCCATCATCGTTCGGGGTATCTACCGCCGTCACATTTGACGGTGGTGTGAGTCCTTGGCTGAACGCACTGCTAATCGCTATGCATAAAACCAAATAGACAATTTTGGCGCAGCTTGCAAGCCAAAACTTGTTTGACCCTGTGCATTGAATTATTTTTCTCATAAATTTATGTTTCCTCGCTTAATGGTTATCGATTATCTGTCATCAGCCTCCTGAGAATATTCCAAGCAGAAGGTAGATTGTTACAAACCCATCTCTTAACTGACAACTGACAACTGACAACTATTAAAAACATTCCGAAATAGCCTCTATAACGTCCTGATCGTCAATAGCATCTCGTATAATAACTTCTCCAATACGCGTCGGTAAAATAAGGCGGAGCTTACCACCTAACGTTTTTTTATCTAAGTACATCGCCTTGCACATTGCCTCTGCGGTGATGTCTGGTGGAAAAACTATCGGCAAGTTTGCGCGTTTTAAAAGTGTCCGTTGCCGTTGAAAATCGGTTTCAGAGAACATACCCAAATTAGTGGCTAATTGTGCGGCGCAGTTCATACCGATAGCGACGGCTTCACCGTGTCGATATTGGTTATAATGCGTCAAAGCTTCAAGCGCATGTCCAAAGGTATGCCCGTAGTTAAGCACCATCCGCAACCCGCTCTCTTTCTCATCTTTCGCCACAATTTCTGCCTTATTGATGCACGCGCAAGCAATCATATCACTGAGTATTGCACTGTCCAAATTCAAAATAGCATCAAGGTCTTCCTCAACCATTTCAAAAAGCCGTTCGTCTCGGATAACCCCCATCTTGATAACTTCAATAAGTCCTGCCCGAACGTCCCGTTGCGGCAAAGTTTCCAGCGTCCGCACATCAATAAGCACCAATTTCGGTTGATGAAATGCCCCGATGAGGTTTTTGCCTTTTGGATGATTAATGGCTGTCTTGCCACCGACGCTCGCGTCAACCTGTGCCTGTAGTGTCGTCGGAATCTGAACGTAAGGGATACCGCGCATGTACGCCGCTGCCGCAAAACCGGCTAAATCGCCAATGACACCACCACCGAAAGCAATGACTGTTGAACCTCGGTCGAGTTGATGGGCGACTAAACTGTCCTGTATCCGCGAAAACTGAGCCAACGATTTGCTCTCTTCGCCGCTCGGAACTTCAATAGTACAGACATCGAATCCAGCGTCTTCAAGGCTTGCTTGAACAATAGGCATGTAGCGGTGCTGAACAAAGGTATCGGAAACAATGAGAATCTTGTTTGATTTGGTATGGGGTGTCAGCAGTTTTGCAACTTGCGCAAGGAGATCTGTCCCGACAATGATCGGATAACTGTTATCTCCGAGTGCCATGTGCAAGGTCTTCATTGTTTTGAACCCCTTGTGTCTTTTGTATAGATATGCTTGATGTAACCTATGATTTCTCGAAACGAGCGACCTGTCGTTCTGACCATATAATCGGCTTCTGCGTAGTACGGATGCCGTTCTTCCAACATTGACCGAATTTTGGCGAGGGCATCAGACGTTTGGAGCAGAGGGCGATGCCGCTGATGTCGAACCCGCCGATATATCTCCTCCGGTGTCGCTGTTAGGCAGAAAATGATTCCGTTTCGCTTCAATATTTCCATGTTAGTTTCTCTCAAGACGACACCGCCACCTGTAGAGATAATGTGGTTGTACAGCTTGGATATTTTACGCACGGCTTCGCTTTCGAGGTCTCGGAAAGCCGGTTCACCATCTTCCGCAAAGATGTTCGTGATGCTTCGTCCACTATCCCGTTCAATGATGTTGTCTGTATCTACGTAACGCATCCGGAATTCCGAAGCCAACCGTCTACCGACAGAGGTCTTTCCAGTTCCCATAAAACCGACGAGAACAATATTCGGTTTTCTTTTTAACGATCTTTTCACCTTTTTGCTGCCTTTTTAACAGTTCTTTCTATAAACGTTAGGCGAGGTTCCCGAACCTCGCCGGTGCGAAGTGACTCTTTTAGGACTTACGCAAAATTTAGGATTACCCCCCTTCGTCCCCCCGCAAGCAGGGGGAAGCTGTCGGTTTTTAGAGACAACTGCGTAAGTCCTGTCTTTAATTCTAAATGCCGCTATAAATACCACTATAGCATTTATACAAATTATTGTAAAGATTTTTGCAGGAATTTAGGAGGTGTGATATAATTACCGTAAATCTATCCCAGACCTTGTAACAGCACCGCAAAAGGAGCAGTAGATGCCAAGGCAGCTCAGAATGGTACGTCCCAATTTAGAAAATTTGCCGAAACTGGAATTTCCAACAGGCTATGGTATGCGCACTTACCTTGAAGGCGATGAGATTCATTGGGCACGTATCATCACTGACTCGTTTGGCGGTAGAGAACGAACTGCGCAAGATACGCGGGACCAGATTACCGATAGAGATGTGTTTCTTCCTGATGGATTCTACTTCGCAACATATCATAGTATTCCCGTTGGGACTGCTTGCGCATGGCGACAATCTGTCGATGAAAAGGAGGTCGGGTACGTCCACATGGTGGGTGTTGTTGCTGAACATACCGGACATAAACTCGGAAAATGGGTATCACTCGCTGTCCTTCACTATTTTCGGGACAACGGGTTCATAAGTGCCATGCTGGATACCGATGACTTTCGCATCCCGGCTGTTAAAACCTATCTCAATTTAGGGTTTATACCTGTTTATGTTGAGAAAGGGCAATCCAAACGGTGGCAAAACATCTTTGAAAAATTAGAACTACCCTCAATGTCATCCCAAATCGAAAACGTCCGAAAAGTACTCCCCGATGAGCTCTGGGCGAAAGTTTCAGCTTAAAGGCAAATGGAAGATCAACTCAAAATGGGTCTGCAGGATTTGGAGAATCTACCGAAACTCCAGTGTCCTGATGGTTATCACATCCGAACCTATCAGAAAGGAGACGAAGTGCATTGGGCGCGAATAATGGACATCGCCTTTGTGGACAAAGGCAGAACCGCCCAAGATACGTATACGAATGTTATCGACCAACCCAACTTTGATCCCGATGGCTTCTGTTTCGCCGTCCACAAGGGTATACCTATCGGCACAGCGTGTGCATGGACGAAAGATCTCCGTGGCAAGACCATCGGTTATATTGACATGCTTGCAGTGCTTCCAGAACACAGAGGATATAAACTCGGAAAGTGGTTAACCGTGTTCCTCCTGCACTATTTTAAAGCGCAACGTTTACAGTCTGTCGTATTAGACACCGACGATTTTCGCCTTCCCGCAATCAAAAATTATCTTAATCTCGGTTTTATGCCCGTTGCTGCGGGTGAAAATCACGGTGAACGTTGGCACGCAATCTTTGAGAAATTAGGACTTCCTCAGATGCCTCTAATGTGCCCCAAGTTGCCACCCTTGTAGCATAAACTGTTAGTCTGTGCCTCTGTCTTTTAGCCCCAGCGGGGCGAAATGTTTATAGGAATATGGTAATTCCATACCCTTTATAGCCCCAGCGGGGCGAAATGTGTATGAAATAAAACCTATATTGATGTTTATAATGGATTCCCAAAATAAGTTTGCATTTCAATGGAGAATACTCCCCCAGACTTCCCTGCTGGCGAGGTTTCCTAACCTCGCCAATGTATAGATAATGGTGGGTTTTACTATAAGACGTTAAGATGAGATATAATTTCACGAGTAATCAACCTGAAACCCGTATTACCAGCAAGCTCGTAGACATCCTTGAAGAGATGCGTTACGGCTGGACAATAGAAGTCGAAGCGAATCCGTTTACAGTCGGTAGTAAGAAACTTGATGCTTTTGTAACCGAACATGGGCGTGAACCCATTGCCATTGAGGCGAAGTACGCAGACACGCACACTGAAGAAAAACTGCAGGAGCAAGCAGTCAGCAGACTTGTCCGTGAACTCGTTCCCGACCGCGCCTACGATAGCGTCACCAATACGCTCAACAACGTCATGGCAATCCGATATCCCGTCCGTTTTAAAACGGAAGCCGGGCGGGACCTTCGACAAGTGCTACTTGATGCCGACGATCTACAGTATAAACTCTTTGGCAATACCGGACAGTTCCCCGCTAATGGCTGGGCGAAAGGTAAAGTGACAGACATCGCCAACGCACTCCATATCGGTGCAACCCCAAATAGCCAACTGGAAGCCGAAGCCGATAAGATGGAATTGAGCATCAACAAAGCCGCGAACTTGATTGAAGACGCGATTGCCGAGAGGCCCGGGATCGGAAATAGCATTGAAAAAATCTTGCGCCAAACGCGCGGAGAACAAACCTCGCGGATGGCGGCTCTCATTATCACGGATGCGTTTGTGTTCCAAAGTTCACTCGCTGGTAGTACGCAGATGAAAAATGTCTACTCCCTCGGACAGCTGCTCCGTAACATGAACTCCGCGGATGTTATCACAGATTGGAACGCGATCCTCAAGGTGAACTACCACCCAATCTTTGAGGATGCCCGTGATCTCGTTGAGGCGTTGGATACCGCAGATGATCTCGTCAAGCCCATTCTTACCTTACTTTGTCAAGCGGCTAAAGAACTCGTGGACACCGGGTTGGCACAAATGCACGAGCTCACAGGTATGGTCTTCCAGAAACTCATCATCGATCGGAAATACCTCAAAGCGAATTATACGCTCCCAGAAAGTGCTGCGCTACTCTCGGCACTCGTCCTGCCGGAATTGCCCGACGGTAAACTCCCGAAAGTTGTGGATTTCGCTTGTGGAACCGGCGCACTCCTCAATGGTGTCTATCAGCGCGTCCTTGCACTGCACGAACAGGCGGGTGGCAACGGTAGGGATGTTCACAAGCAGATGTTAGAGAAGCATATCGGAGGAGCAGACGTGATGCCAAATGCTACACATCTGACCTTCGCTGCGCTCGCAAGCACGTATTCCGATATTAAACTCGGAGGCACACGTGTGCTGACCGCCCCCTATGGCTTGTTAGACAACGGCTACTACGCTGTCGGCTCGTTGGAATTACTGAACGACCAGCCCCCGCTCCCTACGTTGGACGAAGCGCGAGCGGAAAGACTCGGTGGTGAAAAAGGCGAAGTCGTTGATTTCCAAAACGCATTCCCGCACGGCGAATGGCATATCGTCATACAGAATCCACCCTTTACGAAACCGAATGCGGATGCCAACGCAAGCGATAATAAGGGACTCTTTAGAGGCCATGACCGTCCTGAAGATGACGCAGAGGCGATGCGTTTAGCGGTAGCCAGCAAAGACCGACGCGTCTCTAAAAGTGCGGGTATGGCGGGCCTCGGTGCTTACTTCGTTGACCTCGCCGATAAGAAACTCAAACGCGGGGGTACTATGGGCTTTATACTTCCGGCAACCATCCTTGCAGGCACGAGCATGCAGAAAGTTCGAGACGTATGGGCAACTGAATACCATAACGTTACCGTTATTACGATTGCCCAAGCCGATGCAAGCAACTGTGCATTCTCCGCAGATACCAACATGGCAGAATGCATGGTGATTGCAACCAAGGGTATCGGTGCAAATACCGGGCGCGGCAAGTTCGCCTGTCTCAACCACAGACCCGAAAGTCCGCTTGAGGCACTTGAAATTGCGAACCGGGTCAACCGAAGCCCGAGCATAAGGCGGATGGAAGATGCGCCGAGTAGCGGCGACACCCTGAAAATCGGCGAGGATGTGGTAGGACAAGTCTTAGAATGTCCGCTTAAAGTTGGCGAAGGGTGGAGTGCTACGCGTACAAAGGCAATGGAATTGATTCAGATAGGACATCATCTGATAAACGGGAAACTGAATCTCGCTGCCGAATTAAAAGTAGTGGATATTCCGATGTGCCGCGTAGCCGACCTCGCAACCGTCAGTATGTCTCACCTGCACGTGTACGGCGCGGGTGAACAAGGGACTTTTGATATGGCAAAGGGATATACTGACAGAGATGATTATCCATGTCTTTGGCAGGTCAATTCGCCTGTCCAGCGGACGATGGAGGCACTTCCTGACTTTCACGGTGTGCTACGTCCTGGACGTGAAGCAAAGCTGCAGCAACTGCTTGCCCGCAACAGTCGCGCCCATTACAATGTCAATCTAAGGTTTAATGCTTCTTCAGCTGCTGCTGTATTCACAGAGAAACCTTCCATTGGTGTAAGATCGCTAAGCAATGTCGCTTTTAATGATCTCCGATATGAATACCCCTTCATGCTCTGGAGTAATTCAACGTTTGGGTTGCTCTGCCACTGGATGCACGCCGGTAAACAACAACCAGGACGAGGCATGATGGCCTTAAAAACACTCGGTACTCTTCCCACTTTAGACGTAACTGCCTTAACGGAAGCACAACTCATAGAAGCAGAGGCGATCTTCAACGCACTTAAGCATAAAAAGTTGCTACCCTTCAACGAGTGTGCACATGATCCGAAACGGCACGAACTCGACCGTCGCGTATTAGAACTGCTGCGTATCACGGATCCTGCCATCTACGATACCATGAAAACATTGCGGAGGAAGCTGTCACGCGAACCGAGTATCCAAGGGACAAAGAAATCGCAATGTAACCTCAAAGCCGAACTCGCGCTCCTCAAGAGGAAGGGGCTGCCATTTCCAAGTTGGTATGAGTAAGTCCAAAATCTGGTGCAGTCTTGAATAACTACGGTGACTGCACCTCTATTTAATAAAGAAAGGAAATATCAAATGTGGCAACAATTACAACTTCTTACTACAATCGCTAAAACTACCCTGCAGATGTCAAAAATGCTCTCTAACGCTAACACACCGCACGTTATCGTGCGTTTAGAGTCTAACCCGACATATACAGACAGTCTAATAAACATTGTTGTTGAAAACTTAGGTACAGGACCGGCAAAAGATATTAAGATCGTACCAAACCACCCTGATACTTCAAATCTATTTGACTTACCACTTGAAAAGATTGGTTTCGTCAAGCACGGGATAAAATACTTAGCTAGTGGACAAACCAGAGAGAGCTTCCTGACTAGTATAATTGGAAAGTTTGAGAAGCAAAAAAGAACTCCAATCAGCGTTGAAGTGGAATACAAGGATTTTACGGGTAAATCGTATCCCCCAGAAACCTTCACACTTGATTTTTATGAGTTTGATTGGGTAGGCACAGCAGGGTTAAAAACCACAGCGGGACATTTACACACTATCTCTGGAACTCTCTCAGAAACACTAAGGCAAGTAAATGCAATTAGTGGAATACGAGATGAACTTAAAACACTCAATAGTGTATCCACAATAACAGTGGAAAAATTCAACCGTGAAGAGATTAAAGCATATCCATCCGAAAGAAATAATTTCATGCTTGTGCAATTCCGACCTGATGAAGAAAAAGGTTGGGCTATCGGTCATACCACCTCACCGATCGTACGGTCAGAAACACTATCATGGAGACTTAATCAAGTCACTGCTCTAAAGGATAGGAAATTCGCTGAAATAGACTACAAAAACTTAGAAAGAATTTTTCACAAAGGCGGAGGATTTATCTCCTTCTACGACGAGATAGAGGCACAAAATTCTCCATGTGGATTAATTCAAAAGAGATCTGAAGCAATCTTTACGACTGGGAGGTTGTCCTGATGCCCTACCCCAAGAGACAGGCAGGACAAGGTAGATGTCCTGTCCGGCGAGAACCGGATGGACTTAACTGATATGGAGAAAAGCAAATGAACGGACAAGATCCAGTTAATACCCAAACCAAGTTAAACAGGATTCTGGAAGTAATCGGCAAAATAGCAAAAATATCTACTGCAGGCAGCTATATCTACCGAGGCGAACCGAAACGCTATAATAAAGTATCCTCAAACCTCTACCGAAAACTGGAAGCTGCTAAGATGTTGCACCTTAATATAGAGGATGTTCAAAAAGAAGAATTGGAGGCTGCTAAAAGGTACACCAAGAAAACAGAGGAATTTGATATCCTAACTGAAATTCAACACTTCGGTGGCAAAACTAATCTGATAGACTTTACGACTGACTATTATATCGCCCTCTTTTTTGCCAGTGAGTCTTTCCCTTTTGAAGATGGCAGGGTCATTTTGCAAGACAAAACCGCGGCGATAAAGAATTGGATTAGAGAACCTCAGAATCCGGATATGGTGAGTCGCGTCAGGATGCAGCAGAGCATATTCGTTCAGCCTCCAGATGGTTTTATTGAACCAGACACGGAAATCGTTATTCCACAATCACTCAAACAGCCTCTGTTAAGGTATCTCAAGAGAGAGTTTAGCATCTCCATTGAAAACATCTATCCTGACCTCCATGGCTTTGTTAGCAATCAGGATAATCGCTGGAGTGCCCGCGCGAATTTTGCTAAAGGTGTTACCTATAAGGAACAGGCAGATGAAGCCAGAGACTCTAAAGAAAAAAATGAGAAACACCAACAAGCAATTCAGTCCTTTACTGAAGCGATAAACCTGATGCCGCAATTTTCTGAGGCATATAGTACTCGCAGTTTCATTTCTTGCATCAAGGGCGATTTTGACAATGCTGTTGCTGACTCTACAAGGGCGATAGAGTTGAATCCAAGGTCTGCTATAGCCTATATCTATCGCGGTAGAATTTACGGTACCAAAGGTGAACTTAACAAGGCTATTGATGACTTTACTAAGGCAATCGCATTGGATCCATATAATGCTATAGCTTATAGTGCCCGAGGTGAGGTTTACTTATCCGCGAGTAATTTTGACGGTGCTATTGTTGACTTTAACAAATCAATAATAATGGGGCTGGAGTCGCCCGAAGCCTATAATGTCCTGGGCTCCGCTTACCACGGCAAGGGTGATTCTGAAAATGCTATTGCTAACTTCAACGAGGCAATCCGCTTGAAATCAGACTATCCTCTAGCTTATATGGGACGAGGCTTGGTTTACTTGTCGAAAGGCGAAATTAAACTTGCAATTGAAGACAGTAACATGGCTATAAAACTGAACCCAGAACTTGTTTTACCCTACTACATTCGAGGAGAAGTGTGCTTACACCTACAAGAATGGGATAGGGCCAAGGCAGATCTGAATATGGCTAAGAACAAGGGGCTGGATATCGTCTCCTCGTTTCATAACAAGTATAAAAACATCGCAATCTTTGAGCAGAAAACTGGTATTCAGTTGCCGACGGATATCGCGATCATGCTGACATTTTCAGATGTCTGATGTTTGGCACATTTAATGGCCGACTTTGATGTGTTAGTGTTCCATCCAGTCTAAAATTAGGACTTGTTCAGAGGCACTTGATTTGTTTTACATTGCGACGTGCGATGAATCGCACTACTACGAACCAATCCACCTACATTTCAAAGGTGGACAATCCACTGGAGGCGTGATTCGCAGAAAAAGGGTTTCAAGGGTAAACGAAAGCAGCCCCAGCGGGACGGAATGTTTATAGAATTTAGTATGCCGAACAGAGCAGTTGCCTTTTGCTTGCAGATTCTCCCAATCTATATTATCATGCCAACGGTTCTTGCGATCGGTTTGGGTCTTCGTCTTATCGGTATAAACGTGGGTTTGCCTGACTCGCCAGATCCCCGTGAGATACTCATCGCCCAAGAGGTACAGAACCTTATTCACTTCGCCGCAATCCCTGAAACCTACAACTGGCCCGGAACAGCGTGGTTTTACCTCATCGCCCTGATAGGGAAATTGCTGTCGTTCGGCGGTTTATATCTAACGGAAGCCCGTGTAATTTTGTTGGCACGGTGCGTTAATGTCCTATTATCAACGGCAACGCTTTGGCTTGTCTATTGCATCGGGCTGCGGTGTTACAGCAGGCGGATTGGACAGATAGCAGCAGGATTGCTCGCTGTTGCGATGTTGCACGCTACCAATGAGTCGCGTTTCGCACTCGTTGACATCCCAGCAACTTTCTGTGTGACGCTGTTTCTCTATCTTGTAATACGTTCGCGTTCTTCTTCGGATGCGCTGACCTCTAAGACAGCAGTATGGATCGGTGTCGTCGCCGGATTCGGGTTTGCAGTCAAGTTCACAACTGTTTTCTGCTGTTTTTCTCTGTTATGCTTCATCGGTAGTACCGGATTCTATAAAAGGCTCACAACAGTCATCGGCGTTTTTGCCCTAACCTTCACACTCCTTTGCCCCTATTGGCTGATAGATCTGGTGTCACCAACGTGGAATCTTTTCTTTGCTGATTTCTGGTATGAGGCAACCCACTATCACCAAGGACATTTCGGTCTCATTTCAACAGGCGATGCCGGTTGGCTACAGCGGTTTACCTACCTGTGGACCCTCTTGAAATGGGGTATGGGATTGCCCCTCGCGCTCCTTGCCGGTTTGGGTATCCTGCGAGGCATCTTTTCGCTGAGAGGGGAAAGCGGTGGGGCACCTACAATGGAGTTCGCCTTACTTGCCGTCGTTATTCCATATCTATTCTTTATCGGGGTACATAAAGTCAAGTTCGCGCGTCATTTGCTGATACTCTATCCAGCCTTGACAGTGCTTGCTGTGGCTACCCTTGTACATTTACCTTGCATCATAGAAGCATTTTTCAGATGTGTATTTGAAAAATCCATCAGTGGTCAGTCTTCAGCACTCAACATTTTGCGTAATCGTTTTTCCTTTGTAGAAATGCATTTTGGCAAAATGCCGAAAGCCGAAAGCCGAAAGCCGAAAGCCTCTCCCAGCGTATTTGGAAAATGGGCTGCAGGAATTGTGGGGGGGATTGTGGTGCTTTATGCATCGATTTATACGGCTGCTTTTGCTTTTGTCCTGACAACGCAACCGACACGGATCGCAACATCTGAATGGATAGCAGCACACGTTCCGCCAGAAGAGATTATCGTCCGTGCACCAGAGGTCTTATTCAACTGGCTTCTCCCAGAAGTAGACTTAGAGGTGACAGATGAGGATACAGAGTGGGCGCTTATTCTTGTGCCGGACCTTGAGGTGTTCCAAAAGCACCAAAAGCAGCCCAAGGATTATCAAGAGCAGGATTGGTATCCTCTCAATGGGATTGCTGTGGAAGAGACGCTGGCATTTTACGAGCGGATTTTAGGCAGCGAAAGCCCCTATGTATTGTCCAAAACCTTTAAAAGCACACCGCAATTTTTAGGCATGCAGATATCTGATAAAGGTGCTCCATTTCCAATGCGAGCACTCGCACATCCTGAGATCCGCCTTTATCAGCGTCGCGATTGAATACAAAGGATACGGCACCTCGGGTTGGAGGCTCTTTGGCACCGTTACATCAGGGGCGGCTCGAAGCACTTCTTCTGAACTGGGACGATTGTTGATAAGATTTGGTACAGTACGTCAGAAGCAATAGTGTTAGCGTCTACGATCCGGACTCGTTCTTGTGGATAGTAGTCGATCAAGGGTTCCGTTTCTCGTTTGTAGACATCCCATCGATAGCGAACTACCAGTTCTTCGGCATCATCGATGCGGTGCTCTTTCAACGAGCGCCCGCGAATCCGTTTGAACATCACTTCCCGATCCTCACACACCATGTAAATGACTTTAAAAACCTGTATAAAAGGTGCCATCAAAGTCGCTTGGGTGATGTTACGCGGGATACCATCAAGGATGAGCAGATCGTTTTTCGGCTTGTATACTTCATCGCGGATTTTCGCCGCCATGTAGTCTTGCCAGATTTTGATCGTGACATCGTCTGGAACTAACTTACCGATTCCTGCGTATTCTTGGAAAATTCGCCCGAATTTCGAATTGCGATCCAGTTCGCGGAACATGTCTCCGCTGGAGATGTGGAAAATACCAGGGATTTGTGCCAGCATCTTCCCTTGTGTTCCCTTACCGACCCCGGGAGGACCGACAAGCAACACTGCTCGATAACACGGTCCAGTCGCCTCGGGTAGAGGGCTCTTATCCGTTATCATTTCTGTTTTTGTCCTCTGCCGCCTTTATTCTTCATTGAATTATAACGTGTCTAACATGAACAATTCAGGCGCATTGCTGATAAACTTACGCACCAAGAAGGTGTTTAAGGATGTAAAAATCCAACCCTTCGTAGTCTCGAGCTTCAATAAACGCCTGCTCGACTTTTTTATCAAGTGTTCGGACCTTTTCGAGTAGATTTAGAAAAGTTCGGCGGCTACTCAATAGATGTTTTGTTGAGATTTCGCGCGGTTGTGTTCGCATGACCTTCACATCCAACCCTATAAATTCACCGTTGCTGCCATATCCGTTTTCTTCAAGCACACGGACCTGGTTAAACGCACGCCGTAAATTGACTGAACCAAATGCCTTATCTTGGTCGAATTTTAGACCGTTCTGATCGTTGAGATGGACACTCCAGAGTTTCTTATGGTGAAGCGCATAGCCCATTTCATCCGAAGGTTCTAATCCCGCAAGAATAGCGTGTGCACTTTCAATTAATCCACCAACACGCTCCGGTGCGTTGCTGGCATACGCTAAACCGATAGCATGACCAATCGTTGGTATGTAGGCGATATCCATCGGTTCATTCGGTTTCGGTTCAATTAAAATTCGGATTTCTGAGTCGTATTCGAGTAGAACATTGATGGCATCAAGGATCTGTCCAACCGCGTCTGCCGACGATTTCGTTTCTCGAATGTAAGTGCCTTCGCGCGCAAGCCATAATACAAGATTTTTACACCCAATCTCGTTGGCGATATCCACACACCGTTTTGAGCGTTCAAGTGCGTATTGCCGTTCTTTGGCGGAATTTGATGTGTAAGCACCATCAATCGTCTGTGCCGATTCCCACAGTCGTGGTGCCACTACTTCTGCTGTTAGTCCCTCATTATCCAGTTGTGCCTTAACTTTTTTTGTCTGTTCTATCAATTGGGCATGCGTTTTCTCATCAATATCAGGGACAATATCATCATCGTGGAATTGAATGCCAACAAAACCGAGATCCCGGTAAAATCCAACTTTCTTATCAAAACTGAACGATTCCCGAACAGGCGGTCCAAAAGGGTCTTCTCCCTCGTGTATGTTCCATGGTCCAAAAGAAAAACAATATTCTGTTGCCCTTTTGACAGATTCGCTCATCTTCTCTCTCCCGTCCGCAGCATTTTTGGATTGTATTCTTCATTTTAATAAAATAATAACGTTTACTCACACTAATCAAAACGTTGTCATTGCTATGAAGGATACGAAAAAACTGCTTGACTTTTTAATAAGTATAAAGTATTATTTAAAATATGTCAAGGAAATCTATAGGGTCTTTCAGTTTTCCGAAATTTTAGAGTTTCGATGCGCGCGGCTCCGTTGTAGGCGGGATTTCCAAATCCCGACGCTTTGGACACATTGGATAAAAACCTTAAAACGAAATAGCCCTGAGGAAATCTATAAAGGTAGTTTTCATGCCGATATTACGCTGTCGTGTATGCTAAGATTATAGAGGAATTGTTTTGGAATGCCACTTCTACCTCGCGCCGTTCTACCCAATCTCTTTCTATTTCTCATACGCATGCTCGTGCTAAATTTACTCGTCCACCCTACATACGCAGCAGATCATGACGTTGAGAGTCGTACGCCTAACCCAATTGCAGCCGAATCAATCACTGAAGCACAAAAATCGGCATTGGAAATAACATCGTCGTATACCTTTAGCTTTCAAGACGTTTACCAAATACATCTGAATTTAGATATACCTGGAGACATCGAATTCGTCGCCACAGAAGCGGACGCAATTAACGTTACCCTCGAAAAACAGACGCAAGCCACACATACCGGACAGGACCTTGCTATCCGCAGCTACCTTAACAACATCTCTGTAACAGGAACCAAAGACGATGGCACGCTTCACTTAAAAGTCCAATTGCCCGAAGACGATGCCGCCAAGGCACTACCAGTACCATTTTCCAGGCAACTCCGATTGAAATGTGCCATTAAAACCGCACCGGATGTCTCCGTTAAACTCCAATCTAAAGCAGGAGATGTCCGTCTTCACGGTATTCGTGGGAAAATAGAGATTAAAACGGAGACCGGGGATGTCTATTTAAATGAAACCTTAGGTAACTATAATGTGGACCTAACAAGTGGAAACGTCAAAGGCAAAATTTTGTTGACCCGCGGTCAGAACAAAGTGGAAACAAAGAATGGGGCTGTTGAATTGACTATACTTGACGCTGTTGCAGCACCAATGGACATAACTGCACAAGGTGGGAACATATTATTACAGCTCCCTAAAGATTACGCTACTGATGCCCTACTTGAAAGCGGAAAGCAGCAAGTCGTCATTAATCTACCTGCACAAATTGAAGCGAACACTGAACTCGCTATTGTTAACGGTGGTGGACCGCTATTGCGTTTGAAGGCTACTAACGGAATCTCGCTATTACAAAGTATACCCGCTGAAGACCAACCGAACATCCAAGTAGATATAAAACAAGGTTCATTGCTGGATGCTGCGCACCCTATACCGCAAACAGCGAAGCCACCGATTATTGATGGAAATTTGTCTGAAATCGTCTGGCAAGCTGCCAGTACGCTCTCGGCATTTCAGAATGCTGAAGGCACCGAGGCATCTAATAATTTGACTGAAACTTTCTTGATGTGGGACGATCAAAATTTATATATCGGGGTCGTCGCACACATTCCCAATTCGCAGCTACCGCGTATCTCGCAGACACAGCAGGATTCGCCGATTTGGGAAGATGAATGCATTGAAATCCTGATTGATACCAATCCGCAAACCGATGTTTACCATCACTTTGTTATGAATCCAATTGGTGCTTTCTTCGACCAGGAAGTCAGTGAACCTGGGGAGGCGAGTTTCCAATTCGCACCATCGGATGTCCAACTCACACTCGATCAACAAACGTTGAAGACGACCTTCAACGGAGACCGCGCATGGAACTCAGACGCGAAGGTTGCAACACAGATAAACGCCACTTCTTGGACCCTTGAAATCGCACTCCCGCGTGAATTGCTGGAAAAACCGGATCAGATGGATTTACAAAATTCCGCCGATCTAAAAGATATAGCACTTTTTAACATTCACCGTAAGGCGCAGCTTCTTACAAAGGATACCGAACGCCTCGTGTTTACTACGCAGCGGGAGTACAGTTATTGGTTACCCACTTACTACACCGAGCATCCGTGGTGGCCCCATTTGCCGCATGAATACACAGAACCTCTTTCCGAATACATTGCTCCAGCGATGGGGGTCCTCCGCTTTGAAAAACGGGTGCATTTTGCCTCTGAAACTTTTGCAACCGAAGCGCAATTCCGCGTTGCATCAATTGAAGTTAAAGGCAATACTGTCATACCGACTGAGACTATCCAACGACAAATCCCTATTCGTCCTGGAGATGTCATTACAGGCGCGCAACTCTCATGGCTACTTGCGGAGCTGCGGAATCAAGATAGGTTCCAAGATGCACGTTTGGAGACGAAACAAGTAACTGCCGACGGTAACGAGGCTGAACGTCCTGCACCTATAGGTCTGCTTATTAAAGTTACGGAAGCACCTGTGATATTTGCGCGTCAAATTAAGGTTAAAGGAAATCAGAGTTTTCCGACAACGTTCATCAGGGAGTGGTTCCACTTAAAGAGCGGCTATCTCGCTGTTGGTGCCGTTTGGCTGAAGCAACAGTTGATTGCTGGTTTTTATTCAAATCGTGGGTATGAATTCGCCACAGTTACCTATGAAACCATCAATGATGTGCTTACCTTTACCATTAACGAGGGCGCATTACACGAAGTCCGTTTCACCGGAAATAATCGGATTTCTCGCGAAGAACTGTTGGCAGCTCTTAATATGAAGACTGTAGATGTTTATCATCGTTCCCTCGGGCAGTCGAAAATAAACCAGATGCGAAGGCAGCTCAACGCAAATAATGCGTACTTCAAATCGATCCAGAACTGGCGAGTCCAGCGAGAGGGCGGAAAAAATATCATGATTGTCGAAATTGAGGAGCAATCTCGCGCAAGCACTTCAGGCTTCCCGATTCTTCAATTCAATCGTGTCCATGGATTAGTACTTGGAGCAGGCGGAACGCTCACAACCCAACTTGCAGGTAAAGAGCGAGTCTTCGGTGCTATAAGCCGTGGCGTTTCCAGTGAAACATGGGACTATCACGCCGGTGTTGAAAAGGCTTTTTTTACTCGACAGTCTCTCAAACTCGGGGCAAGTACATATAAACTTACAGACATCAGCTCTAATGCCTCTCTGAGTTCCGGGAATATCAATCTGAGTGCTGCCTACTACGGTTTCGATCTTCAGGATTATTATCGCCGTCAGGGTGTTCAAGGGTGGATAACCTATGCAGCTTCTGAGTGGCACTACCTACGACTCGAATTGACAACGGAGACGCATGATAACCTGTCCAAATCAACGGATTGGAGCTACTTAAATCGAAACCAATTCAAGCGGGGCAATGCTCGAATTGACCGAGGTGTGTTGGAAGGTGTTTCACTGATTTACGCCTTTGATACGCGAGATCATAAGTCCAAGATAAGACGGCATTTCCATACCTACTCCTCTGCAAACGAGCGAACCCAACGTGGGTGGCGTGGAAAGGTCGGAATCGAAATCGTAACAGGAGACTACGCGTTCAATCTCTATCAATTT
Organism: Candidatus Poribacteria bacterium; assembly: GCA_963662915.2. Taxonomy (GTDB): domain Bacteria; phylum Poribacteria; class WGA-4E; order WGA-4E; family WGA-3G; genus WGA-3G. The sequence goes on from CAXXEU010000002.1 coordinate 429,187, forward strand.
GAGTTAATACGCTATATGCGATTGTTCGGTCCGCATCATCTGCATGTCCGAATTGGTGCGGACTTTTCAGGTGATCCCTTGCCCGCACAACGACTTCTCCACCTCGGTGGTGGTGCTAACCTGCGCGGCTACGGTTTCAATAGATTTGCCGGAGATAATCGGTTATTGTTTAACCTTGAGTATCGGTTTATCAAAGAGGTAATTCTCTCAGAATCTGATGCTGTATTTGGATGGACACTCAGCAGCTTCTTGGATGTTGGCAAGGTCTGGTGGTATGACGATAGCCCATTTTCAGATTTCGACACGTTTGCCTCGCAATTCAAGACCGCGGTTGGCATCGGGTGCTCTGTTTTTATAGACCCGTCGGGCGATCCTGCACCTTGGAGTCTTGCGCTTGAGGTTGCAGAACCGCTTAACGCATCGTTTTCGATACAAAATCCGCAAATCATTTTGCGTTTGGATCGCATCTTTTAATAACCATTATGTCTGGTCGGTGTTTCCGTTGTCAACACTGGTCTGAAATCAATTAGTGCACCTGCTTTGGGTTATGAAAGGTCTTTTAACAATTGGAATACTGCATTCTCACTGCGAAGCAAACGGACGCAGCAGCTCATATTTAATAGTTAAAAATAATGAAGACAACACCACTCTATCACATCCATGAACAGTTGGGCGCGCCCTTTGCCAAAAAGCACGGCGATTGGAATGTAGCTGCCCACTTTACCGACCCAATTTCCGAACATCATGCTGTTAGGAATAGTGTCGGCATTGCCGATGTCTCCTATCGCGGCAGATACCAGGTAATAGGTGAAGATCGGGCAAAATTTCTACACCGCATTATTTCCAACGATGTTGAGAGCCTTTCAGCAGGACAAGGCACTTACGCAACGATCTTGACGCATCGGGGGAAAATTATCGCCGATTTTAATGTCTACGTCCTCAAAGATATGATTGGCATTGATACCGCTTCCGAAACCAGAGAAAGTCTCTTCAATGAATTGGACAAATATCTCATCGCTGATGATGCCGAAATCTCTGATTTAACTGCTGAAACCGGCGCAATTGCTGTCCACGGTCCCCAGTCATCAAACCTCGTCCAGTCTGTGTTCGGTATGAATGATCTTGCTGGCTTACCTGAACGCCATAACCGCTTTCATGGAGCAGATGTCCTGTTCAATTATAATGTTGTGTGTGTGAGAACAGATACCACTGGCGAGACTGGCTATACACTTTACACTGTAGCTGAGGCATTGGGACCGCTTTGGGAAAGACTGATGCGTGAAGGTGAACGGTTTAACGTTCAACCCGTTGGTTGGAACGCTCTTGAGTCGCTTCGGATTGAGGCAGGTGTTCCAAGGTATGGAGCCGAGTTAACCGATGCGGTCATCCCTCTTGAGGCGGAGTTGGAACACGCTATTGACTTTGAAAAAGGGTGCTATATCGGGCAAGAAATTGTCGCTCGGATGAAATATCGCGGGCATCCCAATCGCTTGTTACGTGGTATTGAAATTGACGGTATTTCTGCGTCGGCAGAATCTTTTGAACTTCACCAGGGCGCACAGGTTTTCAATGAAGATAAAGAGGTCGGGTGGATTACGAGTGCCACCTTTGCCCCGACGCTCGGAAAACCGATCGCTATGGCTTACGTTCGGATAGCGGTCACTGACGCTGGAAGTCGCGTTCAGATTGAGACATCAGAGGGGCGGGTCGACGGTACGGTAGCTCTTCTTCCCTTCACTGTGTAGTTTGTAGATTTTCCAGAACTTGCTATTTTTAAAGTATCACCACGAAGTTATCATCAGCGCGCTATTCAGTATATTTTTTCGAGTTTTGCTCTATAGGCGCGCGAGTAAAACTGAAAAGGAGGAATTCCTACGATGGAGCATTCAGGTTTTTCCAAAATTCTACTCGGTTTAGACGGTTCTCCTTATGCGGAAGCAGCAATAGAGTATGCGTGTCAACTCGCACGTGCTCACAATGCAGCGATTACGGGAGTCGCTATTATTGACCTACCCGGGATTAAATCTTCAAGCGGTCCAGTACCGATCGGTGGCACGCATTATGATGTACAACTTGAAGACCAACAGTTGAAGGAGGCAGAGGAACAAGCGAAAGCGATCCTTAACGATTTTGCTCGTGTCTGTGAGGCGCGACAGGTCAATGCGGTCTTGCACGCCGATACTGGCAGACCTTTCTCCGAAATCATTGAAGAATCCAAATTCCACGATTTTATTGTGATGGGAAAGCGGACATTCTTTGAATACACAGCCAACGAGACGTATGGAACGCTTGAACGGGTATTGAAAAACAGTCTTGCTCCCGTTCTTGCCGTCCCCGACGCAGTCCGGGAAATCGAAAAAGTCCTTGTCGCCTATGATAACAGTGTGCCTGCTTCTAAGGCAGTGCACATGTTTCTCCTCCTCGGTATATGGAACGCCTGTGACATAACCCTGCTCACTGTTAATAATGATGCTGAAGCCGGACAAGCACTGTTGGGAAATCTCGCTGAGTTCTTTGAGAGTTACGGTATTAAACCGAATCTTGTCACGCAGAGCGGGCATCCTGATACCGTCGTCAAATCTTACATCGCCGAAAATGACATTGACATGTTGGTAATGGGGTCTTACGGTAGAAAAAGTGTTCGCGAATTTTTCGTCGGCAGTGTTACACAGCACCTGATTCAAGAGACAACTATCCCGCTCTTCCTTTACCATTGATAGGATAGAGTATTCTGATGTTTTCGTTTTTATAGCGGCTACAATGGAGCTGCGCAACATGTATAGGAGGCAAATTTAATACCCATGATATACAGTAAATTTTATTTTCGTATATCTTTTTTATTTTTCCTCACGATATTTCTTGGTGGATGTGGTCTCGCCAAGTTATCTCGGATTCAGAGTGAGGGTAATCTAACCGTTGTGGAATCTACCCTCGAAGGCAATCTCGGTACCCTTGACCGACTCGCTAAACTTGGGAATACAGGTCTCATTGTTAAAACCGCCCGCGCTTATTCTTCTTACGCTGGGTTCCTTGAGGATAGGATGGAGGAGGCTGAAATCGCTGGAGACTACGAGACTGCAGCAGAAATGCGTACACAGGCAATTGACCGCTATAAGCAGGCGGAAGCTTATGCATTCGACGTGCTCGCAAAATCCGATGCGGCGTTTAAAGAACCGAGAAGTGTTGATATGGAGACCTTTGAAAAAGCACTGCAGAAACTCGAAAAAAAGCAGGTTGAACCCCTGTTTTGGGCAGCTTACGCTGTGGCACGCGGGATTAGCCTTCAGAAGGATGATCCGATGCAGGTAATTGATCTCGTTCGCGTTGAACTCATGATGGCACGGATCCTTGAATTAGATGAAACTTTCTACTTCGGGAGCGCACATCTGTTCTATGCCGTCTATTATGGGGATCGAGCGCCGACGATCGGTGGTGATCCGGAGAAGGCGAAGGAACACATTGAACGTGTAGACGAGATTAATGACGGCAAGTTCCTAATGAGTAAATTCTACCTCGCGCGTTACTATGCCTATCCTAAACAGGACGCGGAACTCTATAGACAGTCTTTACAGGAAGTCCTTGATGCACCTTCGGACGTTTATCCGGGTGAAGAGGCTGCGACTGCCTTGGCAAAATCACGCGCGAAACGTTGGCTTGATCAGATTGATATGCTTTTTGATTTAGAAGAAATGGAAGAAGGAGGCACGGAATAATGCAGCAAAAGAAAACAATCGATAAAGCACATACTGCTCAATTCGTGGGTGTGTTTCTACTAATTTTCGGGATGCTCTGTCTACCCATGGCAGATCTCGCCGCTGAATCTATTAAGTTCGCAACCCTCGCACCGAAAGGCTCTACATGGATGAACAATTTTGAGGCGATGGGAAAAGAAATTCGCGCAAAAACGGACGGTGAACTCCAACTCCGTATCTATCCAAACGGGGTCCAGGGAGACGAACTTGATGTCGTCCGTAAGATGCGCGCAGGACTGATCCACGCTGGTGCTATGACGGCTACTGGACTTGGTGAAATACAAGAAGAAGTCCTGATTTTTCAACTGCCTCGGATGTTTGAGACCTATGAGGAACTTGACTATGTGCGGGACTATCTTCACGCAGATTTAGAAAAAGCATTTATGGATGCCGGATACGTCTTGCTCGGTGTGGGGGACATCGGTTATTATTTTATTTTTAGCAATCAACCCATCCGCACTATTGCCGATCTTCAATCATCAAGCGTCAAGATGTGGGCGCGCTCAAGTGACAAAATCGCACGCACATTTTACGAAAACGCCGAAATCGCAACTGTACTCAGAGAAGTTACACAGGTCCTTCCTTCTCTCTACGCCGGACAGCTTAACACCATAGTCGCATCTCCGTATGTCACTGTAGCATTGCAGTGGTATGATAAATTCAAATACATGAGTGATCTCCCTGTTAATGTTGGCGTCGGTGCCACAGTCATGACAAAGGAGAGTTTTGATCGACTCTCACCAGAACAGCAAAAGATTGTCCGCGAAGTCGCCAAAGCCTATCAAGGCGATTTAATCCAGAATATTCGCAAAGATAATGACAGGGCACTTGAGGCGCTGCAAAAGAAAGCTGGCATTGAGGTCGTCGAATTCGAGGATGAATCCCGCGAAGCATGGGATGCCATTGCCATAGATACCCATAACGCATTGGTTGGCGAAATTTACTCCCAAGCTTTTCTTGACAAGATTAACGCCCTCTTACAGGAGTACCGGGAGAAAAATTAAGCGGTCTGATGCGTCAACAAGTCTTGCCCAAGTAGGCGTGCTTTCAAAGCGCGCCTATTGTCCACCTTATCTAGGGTAATTACATTAGGAAAAAAAATAATCACCAAAAAGCATAGGGCAACACACTATGCGAATAATTAACATCCAATCGATACATAACCCGTCAAAAACTACTGCGTGGAATTCTTGAAGTAGGAGAAACTATGAAACCAGATATAGCGTCCTGTGATGGACAAGCAACCGAAATTAAAATTCCCCGAATGATTGAGGAAAGTTCAGAATTCTACGGGCGGAAATTACCTTTGAATTCTGAGCGCTTGTGTTCGTGTAAACCGAATCACTTGAGTTGTATAACTGCAAAGGAATGGTTAAAAAGCCAACTTGGAGTGTGGCAATTTAGTTATGAAGGCAGGGATATTCGAGACAAAAACCTTCATCCTGCTACGTTCCCTATTTCTTTAGCCCGAAAGGTAATAGAACTTTTTACCCATGAAGGTGAATTGGTGCTTGATCCATTCGTTGGAAGTGGAACGACTCTTGTCGCTGCAAGCGATACTAATCGAAACGCCGTTGGCTTTGATTTAAACGAAGGATATATCCGGTTGTGTGGAGAAAGATTAGCAACACCAGAATTATTTAATGGCACACACCAACTTGCTGTTCAAGATGATGCTCGAAATATAGTTCAGTATCTGTCAGAAGAATCTCTTTCTCTGATTTTTACATCACCTCCTTATGCAAATTTGCTAAATCGGAAACGAAAAAACAAGTCAAGACGCAACCGGAAGAATGAACAACTTGGCAAAGTTGAGCAGTACTCCCAAGACGCAAGAGACTTAGGAATCTTGGAGGTGGAAAGTTATACTACAGCAATGGGCGATATTTATGAAAAACTCCTTCCTCTGTTAAAACCTAAAGCTCACTGCGTTATCAATGTTTCTGATATGTGGTGGGAGAACCAGAGAATCACAATTCATGTTTCTCTAATAGAGGAATTGCGAAAGAGAGGGTATGAATTAAGAAACACCATCATTTGGGATAGAATGAATATTGTAAATAGAGTTGGTATCTTTGGTTGGCCCAGTAATTATATCACGATGGGTGTGACTTTTGAGTACCTGCTTGACTTCTGGCGTCCGCCAGAATTATAGGTGTTATCCGATAATAGAAACTCGTCCGGTCAAAGATATGTTTCTTAGAGAGATTTTAAATTTAATAGAGGTTTTATGGAGTTTTATACAAAAGAAGGTCTGATTGAGGATCTAAAGAAAATCAGAGATCAAGGTTGGATAAAAAGCACAAGGCGGCCGGGAAATGCAGGAGCAATAGGTAATACATTAGAAGATTTGTTAGGAATTGAGGAAAATAATTTGCCGATCCCAAACGCTGCTGAATGGGAATTGAAAGCACAACGAGCGAACACAACTGCTTTGACGACACTTTTTCATTCTGAACCATCCCCTCGTGCTATGAAGATAGTCTCTCAGATTCTTCTACCCTTGTATGGTTGGGAGCACAAAGAAGCTGGTGGGAAATATCCAGTTGATGAGAAAAGTTTCCGTCAGACTATAAACGTTTTAAAGAGGACGGACAGGGGATTTGGGGTCCAACTTAATCGGATGGAGAAAAAAGTGGAGATATCTTTTGAAGCAGGGGTTGTTTCTCCAAAGCACGCAGATTGGTTAGATTCTGTAGATCACAGAATTAATCTTGAGGAGCTTGCCCCTAGGCCCTATTGGGGCTTTGACGACTTGACGTATAAAGCAGGCACAAAACTGTTAAACTGTTTCTATATAACAGCAGCTGTTAAGCGGATTGATAAAATTGAACATTTTCATTATCAAGATATTTTTCTCTTGCAGAAGTTTAGTCCCGATAAATTCATTGATGCAATAGCGAAAGGTTTAATACTCGTAGATTTTGATGCAAGAACAAGGCACAATCACGGAACCAAATTCAGAATGAGAAAGAATGCCTTGCCCCAGTTGTATGAGAGTGTCGTAAGTGTTTGATGCTTTCTTATGCCATCCATACGAAGTTGAGAAGTCTGAAAATTTCGTTGCCATTTTTCTCTGTCTATGCTATCTTATATCCTTTGAGGAGGCGTTCAAAACTCGTGGCATCTATTAATGACATCGCAAATGAATTTATCCGAGAAGAAATCGAAGAATATCTTGAGCAGCCTGATGAAATAGAGTTGACTATTGAGATGTTCGCGCAAGCGACCCCGGCAATGCAAGACATCGCTGCAGCGCTCATTGATGGCGACCATCACACCGTCGATGAATTGACAGAGATAGCGCTCGAAAATGGCACAGAAGCATTGGAGATTATGGACAACGGACTCATCGCTGGAATGGGTATCGTCGGTATCAAGTTCCGCGAGAACTTCATCTTTGTGCCTGAAGTCTTAGCTTGTGCACGCGCTATGAAAGCTGGAATGGCATATATCGAACCCATTCTTTCCGCGTCAGGCATTGAACCTATTGGCACTGTGATTATGGGCACCGTTAAGGGGGACCTCCATGACATCGGTAAAAATCTGTGCATCATGATGTTGCGTGGTGCTGGTTTCGTCGTACACGATTTGGGGGTCGATACCTCCGAAGATGAATTTATGGAGGCTGTTGAGACATACGAAGCACCTATTTTGGGTATGTCCGCACTCCTGACGACGACGATGCCGAACATGGGAAAAACAATTGATGCCTTCATTGACGAAGACTTGCGGGAAGAAGTTAAGATTATGGTCGGCGGTGCACCGGTCACACAGACATTTGCTGATGATATGGGGGCTGATGGATACGGTAAAGATGCCCTCGCTTGTGTCGCCTTGGCTAAAAAATTCCTTTTGGAAGAAGATGAGGAATGGTAGATAAATCGGTGTTTGTAGTCGTGCGATTCATCGCACGTTGTGATAAAAAGTTTCCAAATATTTTCCTATTTCGCTGTAAACCCGAATTCCCTTTAACTGACAACCGACAACTAACAGCTAATAACCAATACGCATGAAAAAAATAGACAAAGCGGAATACGAAAAACGCTTAAATAGAATCACTGAGATCTTTGAGGGATTGGTGACCCACGCCGATGTCCAAGCCACCTACCGATGTCCCTACAAAAATCGGCGTGATCACTGCACGGCGAAATTCGGCTGTCGAAACCAGAGAAAAATTGATGAAGGAACAGGGCTTCTCTGTGTCGGTGATGATAAATTGGATTATCGGAGTGCTTGGGAGATTGACGATCCCGACCCAGGGACAGAATCACACGGTACTGGCACAATTGCATGCGACGGAAAAGTCTATCAACTCACCCCCGGAAAAACCGTTTTTGACTACGCAGACGATTTAGCCGTACAGGTGCCCACCTCTTGTTTCCGAACCGGACAGTGCCATGAATGCATTGTTGAAATCAAACGCGGAATGGATTCCCTCCAACCACCAAATGAAGCAGAAACCTTTCTCCGAGACAACTACCGTCTCGCCTGCCAAGCCGTCGTTCTTGATGTCGATACAGACATTGAATTTACACCGCTTCGGCGTACACCGAGAATCCTAACGCATACAGTTACAAATGACAGCGAAACGCCGGAACTCAATCCACGCGTGAGCCGTCGCGATGGCGTTGTCTATTACAATGACGAACCGATTGACCGCTACCGAGGACACCTTTATGGGTTAGCCATAGACCTCGGAACGACCACAGTGGTGGCAAATCTGGTCGATTTGGAGACGGGGAAGACCGTCTCTGTGAGTTCCTTTGAAAATCCACAACGTTTTGGTGGCAGCGACATCATGAACCGCATCAGTTATGACGGTGAATTTCATGGAGAGCTCCGCCGTTCCCTCATTGCTGCACTGAATAGTGAAATCATGGATATGTGCGATCGTCATGATTTCGTCCGGCAAGAAATTTATGAGATCGTTGTCGCTGGCAATACGACGATGCGCGATATTTTCTTTAAACAGGATGTCCAGAGTATCGGTCAGAAGCCGTATAAGTCAATAATTGAGCACGAGTATCGGGACGGGGTTCGTTCAACCACTGCCCTTACCGAAAAAACACGTCGGTTAGGTATCCGTGCGAATCCGAAGGCGATAGTTGTTAGCCTACCCTTGATTGCGAGTCATGTCGGCGCAGATGTCGCTGCTGATTTAATTTCAATCGATATCCCATCAACAGATGAAATCATCATGTTAGTTGATGTCGGAACGAACACGGAGGTGATTGTTGGCAATGCGAAAAAGATGGTTGCTGCGTCATGTCCTGCTGGTCCCGCATTTGAAGGCGGCGGCATTGAGTACGGAATGCCTGCTTATCCGGGTGCCATTGAATCTCTGAAGTGGGATGGTCGTCAATTCAGTTATGAGACAATTGAGAGTGAGACTCCTCAGGGGTTATGTGGCTCCGGGCTGATTTCGCTCCTCGCTGAACTCCGTCGGAATGATATGATGAGTCCGAAAGGCGTTTTTGCAGAAAGAAAGCAACGCATCATGTCTGTCTTGCCAGAACACGGTATTACGCTCTCGCGCGACGATGCAAGCAATTTGGCACAAGCAAAGGCTGCGAACTATTGCGGGCAATACATTGTTTTACGCCACTTCGGCTGCGTTCCTGAAGACATCAAAACGCTCTTTTTAGCGGGTGGTTTTGCTAATTATGTTAACCTACAAGACGCTGTTGACATCGGTTTCCTTGCCCCTATCCGAGAAGCAAATGTCGTCAAAGTCGGTAACGCCGCAGTAGCAGGTGCGACAGCTGTCCTCCTTTCCGAGAAAAAACTTGCAGATATTGAAGCACTCGTCAAGAATATCGAACACATTGAACTGGAGACCACCCCAGATTTCTTTGACATATTCGTAGAAGGCTGTCAGTTCAAGCCAATGTTTTTTTCTGATCGTACTTGACGTTGAATTTACGTGCATTCAGGGTTGATTCTCTGAAGTTGGTAAAATATCTACTTCAAGTTATGAGAGGGTTTTTAACAATACTGCAAGGATAACGGACGCAGCAGCTCAACGTTGATTCTCTGAAGTTAGTAAAACACCTACTTCAGGTTATGAGAGGTTTATTAACAATTGGAATACTGCAAGGACAACGGACGCAGCAGCTCAGATTTAATAGTTAAAAGTAGCTTTGAAGAACGTTTAAACACTGATGAACCGATTTTGTATGATGGCGGGTTCGGTTCGCAATTGTTTACACGTAATATAGAACTTACCAATAGCGCACTTGCCAACGAACTGCATCCCACTGCCGTTATTGACATCCATTCAGACTACATCAACGCCGGTGCTGAGGCAATAGGAACCAATACGTTTGTCGCGTCACCACTTCACTTGCAAATGGCAGGACAAAGTCCATCGGATGCCCAACGTCTCATACGCCTCGCTGTTCAACATGCGAAGGCTGCTATTGAGCGGAGTGAAAGAGATGTCTATATTGCAGGTTCTGTTGGTCCCTCCCCCGGCGCAATCGAAGCAGACAGTGGCGATACAACTTTCGGTATTCCAAATGTAGATGCCAGAGAGGCACATAAATTAGTAATTCATACCCTCGCAGAAGAAGGCGTAGATTTCCTTTGTCTTGAAACAATGTTTTCCGCTAAAGAGGCAGCAATGGCTGTAGATGTCGCACGTCAGACGAATCTCCCTATCGCAGTGAACTTGACATACAAGTGGACAAAAGAACGGCGGAGCGGCAACATCGTTTACCGGACAGATTGGGGGAATTCTCCGGCAGATTTGCTTGATATCCTCACAGCAGGTGAATTTTCAGGTGGCGACTCGTTGTTAGATGCCGTTAGCATTATAGGTGTAAATTGCGGTGCTGAATCCAGACGTGATGAACATACAGGAATGCCTTATGCAATTACCGGAACCCAGCAGCTGCAAACAGCATTGACTGACAGAGGGATTCAAGGGAAGCGAATGATGGCATATCCAAACGCTGGCATGCCTAAACTTGATGAGAACCATCAAACCGTCTATACACAGACTCCCGAACAGATGGCAAGTTATATCCCCGAACTCATTAAAACTGGTGCCTACTTAGTCGGTGGATGTTGCGGAACAACCCCGATGCATATCAAGGCGTTCCGTGAAGCAATAGCGTCCTATCCTTTGACACAAGGCGATAGATAATCTGAGGAAATGGCTTTTGGAAATCGTAACACTTACCTATAAAAGACCGCCAGACAGAGTTAATCACTTTCAACAGCAATTGCTCTACATAGACGATGAGGTTATCGTCACGTCGCAGCGGGTCAGACCTTCCTCACCCATAGTGCAAAATGGTGAAACCGTTTTAGGAGATGACTTCACCGCAGTCTGGTTTGTGTTTACGGGGCTATGGTACGATGTCGGTAAAGTCTATAATCTGAATAACGAATGGACGGGCTATTACTGCGATATTATGAAACCGGTCAAGCGGAGTGTGGATGCAACGGGCAAAATTGACTGTTTTGAAATAACGGATCTCTTTTTAGACCTCTGGGTAAATCCAGATGGCACCTATCAAATTCAAGATGAGGATGAGTTTGAAGAAGCAGTTCAAGACGGTGTGATTAACGCTGAGTTGGCAAAAAAAGCCTGGAATGTCATGAAAACATTAATCGCTGAAGTTGAAGCGGGACATTTGGAACGACGGTTACAAGACGTAATGAGTAGAGCAAAGTTCCCAGATTTGCAGGCGTATATCGAAGCATTACCTTAGAAATTAAAGAGGGCAAAGATATGGCAACATTAGCAATAAATGGCGGTGAACCTGTCCGCACAGATCCTTATCCAACCTGGCCCACGCAAGACCCTGCCGATATTGAGGCGTTTGAGGCTATCTACAAAAGTGGACAATGGGGCGTTGGCGGACCAAAGGTGCCAGAATTCGCACAACAATTCGCTGAATTTCAAGGCGCGAAATATGGCGTTTGCGTCAATAGTGGGACATCGGCACTCTATATCGCACTAAAAGCCGCTGGCGTTTGTCCGGGCGATGAAGTCATCACGACACCGTACACCTTCCAGGCAACAGTCGTCGCGATCCTCATGACGCATGCTGTTCCTGTTTTTGTAGATACCGCACCAGACAGTTTTCTGTTGGACCCTTCAAAAGTTGAAGCCGCTATCACTGAGAAAACAAAAGCGATTTTACCCGTCCATATTGCTGGATACCCCGCCGATCTCGACGCATTGGTTGACATCGCGAATCGGCATAACCTTAAAATTGTTGAGGATTGCGCACAGGCGCACGGTGCCGAATGGCGCGGGCGAGGGGTCGGCAGCTGGGGGCATTTCGGATGCTTCAGTTTCCAATCCTCAAAAAACCTTTGTGCCGGTGAAGGCGGTATCGTCCTCATCAACGATCGGGAACTCTACGAGCGCGCTTATGCCCTCCATAATTGTGGACGCACACTCCCCGATGCTGAATTCGGGGAGGCGGAACCCTTCGGCGGCAATTTCCGTATGACCGAGTGGCAAGCCGGTCTCCTCCTCTCGCGTATCACTCGGCTTGAAGATGAAACGAACTATCGCCATAAAAATATGCGATGGTTAGATGGTTGGCTCGGTGAAGTCCCAGGCATCAAAGTTACGCCGATCGATCCGCGCGCGACGCGTGGCGGGTGCCACGGCTATAAAGCACTCTTTGATTCTGAGGAATTTGAGGACATCTCACGTGAGACATTTCTCAAAGCGATGCGCGCAGAGGGGATCCCTATGGGGTATTGGTATACAACGCCGATGTATCGGGAATCTTTTCTTGCCTCTAATCTTTTCGGTCAGAATCTTGATTACACCCATCTACGCTGCCCTGAGACTGAAAAGATATGTCAAACTGGCCTCTCCTTGAGTCAAAACGTCCTAATGGCGAGCGAGGAGGATATAGAGGACATCGTCAAAGCAGTCATCAAAATCCGCCGAAATGTCGCTGAACTGAAGTCTGAAGCCTCCTGACATATAAATATTTGAGAATTCACACCCCTTATTTGCAATTTCCACTATCCTTTTTAGTCTTGAGGGACTCTATATAGGCAAATGCACATAAAAAGGAGACGATCATGTCTAACGAACACGAAAACCAAAAGGAAATTCGCGCAATTCTACGGCTCTTGGAAACAACTGCTCGCGTGGTAGAGACCTCCCCAATAGTGGATCCTTCAGAAAGTGGAGAGCGATGCGCACAGCAAGTTAACAATGCCGTTACCCGATTAAGCGAACTCGGTGCTGTCTATCCAGGGCTGTTTCCACTTCTGGAAATGGGTGCCTCTTTTGGTGAAATTAGTATTGCCTGCCACCAAGTCGCTGCATACCTCAGAGAGGGAGGCACTCTTGATTTCGACTTCGACTTTTCCAATATGAAGAAAACTATTGGCGACGAACTGAAAGATGTGAGTGAAGTAGTCCGGCAATCGGTACCTGACTTCCTCAAAGACTTCTTGGGTGAACGCACACAAGAGAAATCTGATGGGGATACGGTCGAAATCGAAATGGTAGAGGGCACCTCGGACGAAGAGGAGGACACAGAATCCACGACATCTGTCGAGCAACGTATTGGCAGACTCGAAGGACAGATGGAAACGGTTGTGGAGATCCTCCAGGAGATTAGAACGCAACAGGTCAAACAGGACGAAGAACTTTAAAAAACGTATGTTGGGAAAAATTGCTGAGTTTTTCCCAACTTATACTCGGTTGTTCTGTATCATACAGATACAGCGCGCAGGGAACTGAACGCGTTTGCGCGTTAGTAATGTCAGTGCCATTACCAATGTTTGAACGAATACATCCGTTGACCGAGAAATAACCCTAAAATTGCCCAGATACTCCCCATCACAAATTCGCCGAGCATTGTCCCTAAAAACAGTGGCAGTGTTCGGCGATACGCACCAATCCCACCGTGACGAATCAGTATAGATTTTAACAACCACGCCAGAAATACAGGAAACCAGAGCCTACCGAAATTCCAATTCCCCGCAAGTGGATAGGCAAGTGGGTGTAGCTGCCACCAAATAAACCGCAGGCGCATAAAGAGCGTTGTGAGTGTCAGCGTGATACCGAAACCAAAGAATCCCATACGTCCCCAGTCTGTGTCGTTCGGTAATGTCAACCAGCGTTGTAGATCGCTGAAAGCCTCCTGCCCGCGCCAGGTCCCCAAGCTTCCGTGTCGGTAACCGGCGTGAAGGAATGCAACAAACCCGATCAGCAGTCCAATGACCGTCGCACCCCACATCACCCAAAGAATTTGGCGGGTGTTGATTGCCCCTTTGTCAGCAAGTTTAAAGCCTTCCAGTTGATTCGGCATCGGTTGCGAACGGTAGTTCCGAGTGAACCCGTAGAGAAAAGCGAAGCCTGTCAACGTCGGGGCACCAATCTTTCTGGAACCGACAAGCGAGGTAAGGAAGAGACCAGGACCGGCGCGATAAAAATCCATCGTCGGTGTCCCAAGTTCGGCACGCATCCGGGTGAATGCTAAAACGAGTATGAATTGGATACTGAAAAACCCAAGCACACCCCACCACGACATCCCCGCCTTCAGGCAAAATCCAAATACCACCGCAATACCGAGCAAGAACCCGACAAACGCACTTCGGTATCCCATCGGTTCATTGGTCGTGTCCAGGTTCGTTTGCAAACCTAAAATATTGCGTACAACCTGCCAGAGATGCTTGTGTGTTATCCAAAGTGCGAAAAAACAGAGCCCAAAGTACGCACCCGTTGATTGCATATCAATGTGCGGGTAACCCGGCGTCTGATTCATTCCCGTCATCGCACCAAATACGAGTTGTGCCTTCCAGAAAAGGTAAAATAACCAACAAGAGAGGGACAAATCCAATGGCATTAAGAAACCGATCCCGATGGCATAGGGATTTAGATGGATAGGCGTTGAGCCGATAGCACTCAACGGTTTTTCTGTAAACAAGATCCCAATGTCGTGACGGATAGGGATACTCGGCACGTAAGGATAGAGAAAACTGATGCCGTTGAGAAGATCAAGACCACATCCGATACCAAAACCTATCCAGAGGAGTCGGTTTCGGTAGAAATCGGTGTGCTTCGTCATTTCATAAGGGAGTAAGATGATTGGGTAACTCAATTTTTCGTGTTCGATCCACTGTTTACGAAGAATTACGCTGAGCATCATCATGGAGAACGCCAACGCAGAGAAGAACACGAGCCATGCTAACACCGGTGTGATCCATGCTTGAATATGCGCCATCTCAAATAGATTTGAGGTGCCTTCATAATAGCCGGTTAAAGCACGCCGATTCATTACAGCAATCCAGTCCGGAATATAACGGAAGAAGAGTGCCTGCCATTCATTCTCTGGTGTAGCAAACCACGCCGCGTGTCCCAAAACACACATCGTCGCCTGCAAAAGGTCATGTCCACAGACCACACACGCCAAAGTTACCATAAGATAAACCGTTAGCATTTCTGCTTGCGTGAGTTGCCATTTCGGGAGATAACGGGTTAAGAGCAGATTGAGAATCGCGATAAGGAAGAGCGTGAAGACGGCGTTAAAGAAGATCGCCATCGTGGTAGGGTACTGCGTCGTCCAAACTGTCTCTGTCTGAACAACGAGGTAGATGTTGAGCGGGAGCGATAGCAGCCCCAACAAAATCGCTCGCCATGTAATACTTTCGGTTGGTATACGCGCGGAGGTGTCCATTTAAAATGTACGTTCCTGACCATAGAAAATCCGGGGTTTAAACGATGGCGTGAAGGGCGGATCGAGCGGAAAGGCAAATTCTACCCGAAGGATGCCAGTACCGCTGAATTGGGAGAGACTGCTACGCAACCCAAATCCCACACTCCGCTTTGGTGATGCCAGATTAAAACTGTTTTTTCCATTCCAAATATAGCCAATATCGGCGAATACAACGCCACTTAATATGAATCCGAGATGTACAGGTCTATCAATGAACGGGCGCGCCACGAACGTCGCAACCGCTGCAAGGGCTTCGTCCATTTTATGGAGAATTGTTCCACCAAAAACAGTTCGACTTTCAAGGTTCAGGAGTACGGTTTTCTCTCCGTTGAATTGCCTATAGTCATAACCGCGCAGCCCGTTAAAGGCGCCCAAAAGGACCTGGCTCCGTCCGCTCCATCCAAACTGCATCTCTGTTGTCAGTTGTGCGACAAATGTTTGATGAAAGTCAAAGAGCCCGTTCCTTCTAAAACCCGCTTCAAGCGTGTAAATATCACCCGTATTAAATACATCTGTATAAAACCAAGAAGTCTGTGCTTGGAGAACAGAGCGTTCGATGCGACTCGTCAAGTTTGTATTAATTGCTATTGTCGTGAGTCCAAAAAACCGATTGTCTCTCATCCAGCCCGAACCGATAGCCAGTTCAGCGTAAGATTCTGATCGGTCAGAGGCGTATAATGGCGACGCATATCCGATAGAGAGGGCGTATTGTGCACCGACAAGAAAATTCTCTTCTTGTCCCATCCGTTGGAGAAACCGGGTTTTGTGATACACCGTGTGTTTTCTACCCAACGTGATACCCACCCGTTTTATATCGCGCTCCTCTAACATCGCTCCAGATTCGAATGATTTGTCGAGTAGCACATATTTCAAACGCCGTGAGGATACCCATAGCCCTATGTAGTTCTGTTGCCGTCTTTCCCCGAAATAGCGTTGGATGTTGGCAAAGGCACCTTGTAGGTTTTGTTCGAACCTATCGGTTTCCCGTCCGTTTTCATACCAAGATACTGGATTTACCGATTCAGAAAAACGGACCCTTGCACTCCATCGACTTTTTAATGTGTATTGCGGGCGTTCTAATAACACGAGCAGCGCGTCCCCGTCTCGTTTCTGGATATATTCACCGTCAAAATTCCAGTGTGAATTGAAGAGCCGAGGGTTAGAATATCTGCCTCTCACAAGGCTCAGCGTCCGTTCACCGATTTCGCTAATTCTTTCGTAGCGCCATAGCGTACTTTGACCCGACCCGAACAGGTTTGGATCCCGAAATTGTAGCAGCCAGTACCTTTTCTGGTTGTTCAGGTTCAAATCTACACCAAGTGGAAACGACAAAAGTTCCGTAATGCTTGCATGAACGGTAACTGTTTTTGAGAGTTCATCCCATTGCGCATCAACCTTTGCAGCACCAATATACGTCTTACGCCGGAGGATCTGTTCACTCTCTTCTCTATCTGCTTCTGTATAGATATCCCCTTCCGCAAATAGCAGTTCGCGGCGGATAATCTCTTCCTTCGTCTTTATGTTACCACTTACAAGAATCTTCCCGATGCTACCTTCATCGATCTCAATACCCAGATAAATGCCGTCTCTGAATTTTTTCACCGAGAGCCCTTCTTCAGCGATGCGAGCAAACTGATAGCCGTTCTCTCGATAGAAACGTATGATTGCTTCGAAATCCGATTTCAGAACGATTTCATCATAAACACTCCAGACATCTGTCCGCATCATTCCACGGATTTGTTGGTCAGAGAATGAATTATTTCCACTGATTACAAGACTCCGTACAGTATTTGCTTCATCTGCTAAATTCGGCGTGTTTTTTTCTGAAATCGTCCTTGTTTCTAATCCGTTTATGTCAGCGGATGCCGACAGAATTTCAACGCTTACGCCTATACCGGAGAGCGCAATGAAGTACAAGAACCCAAACGAGCGCGCAACGCACCAAAAATCTGTCATCATTTTTCCCCTGCAGTCAGCGCACTCTCGCGATTTGAAAGAAAACTTTCAAGCATCATAAGACAAACCGCTAATATAAGCAATTCCCCCCAGATTTCCCGACCATGTCTTCTAACATCATAGGTATCAGTCGCTACATCTGATGTTTCGGTCTTCTCAGATACTGTTGTTTGGCCACCAACTCGCGACGCTGCCTGTTGGAGCGGAATCTGTGCTAAATCCGCTTCGTTGGTATCAACATTAACCGCAAAAAAGTCTCGTTGAATTCTGCCTTGTGTTTGCACCTCAATTTCATAGATGCCCGGACGGTCTGTGCCTTGAAATCGTAGTCTGCCGTCTGCATCAATCGGCACTACTGTGGAAGGGGCCTCAGTTTTCTGAGTTTGTAGCGGTTGCTTACTACTTTCTGCCGCTGATTGCTGGCTGCTGACATCCATTAAACGAATCGACGCTTTACCGCCGGCACTACGAGGATAATATGCTGTATAGGTATCACCGACGTGTCCGCCCCATGTTAAAAAATTACCACTTGCCATAGCAGTGTAAAGTACGCTCTGTTGGAGCATTGGAAGGAAATACGGATTAACAAGCAGGTCGTTGGCATACAGCGTAGTAGTCGTATCAGAAGTCCTTTGTTGTGTGAGTAGCCCACAATTGTAGAGTAGCACGGTGCTTGTTCCCTGAATGCGTTCAACGAGAAAAGGGGTATCATCTTCAAAACGCGCAATTACCTTGGATTCAGACGTAGGTTGCAGGGTCATACCCTTGTAAAATTGTGGTGCGTATTGTGTAGAAAATCCTTCGCTCGGAAAAATATCGAAAATAGGGTGTGATTCTTGGTAGGTCCCAATCTGTTGTGGGGGTATCCATGTCAAAGCGGAACCAACTTCGGCGGGTAGCCAAATATTGCTGGGGTCATTGCGGCTGGTTGGAGCACTCTGGCTACCCACAAAAACAACTATACTTTTACCATGACGGATAAATTCTTGAAGTTGTGTGTTAATCTGGCGAGTGATCTTTGGCACATCCGCAAGGATGATAACATCATAGTCTTCCAGCGGGAAACTCTCAAATTCAGCCGGTGTACATTGCGTCGGTAGAATCATTGTATTGGCTATCGGTCTTCGGCTATCCGTTTGCAGTGGAGCGTTTGTGGCTGGAGAAAACGTTTGGTCTGCCAAAACAGGTGCCTGACTGCCGATTGCTGACTGCTGATCGCTACGAACAAAGTTATTTGGATTTAGTGCTAACATTAAGTAGTCAGTCTGTTCCCCTACACAGAGCACCCGCACTTCACCGATGACCTCTAAAGCGAAATAACGTCGGTTGTCAATATTAAGTCGATCTTCCGTTAGGGTCAGATAGCCGGTATGCGTCCCCGGCGTAGAAAAATTGTGTGTTAAAGTGGTATTTAATGTTTCGTCTGCCTGGTCGAACGAAGCGTTCACGGTTTTTTGTTTTTCGCCTCCAATAAACATGGTTAAAATATTCTGATCCAAAGATGCCGCCGAATGGTTGACGACTGTTACATTCAATTGGAGCAGTAAATTCACGCCTATTAGTTGGTTGGAGGGACGGGTTTCTTCAATACTTATGTTATGTGCTTCATTTTCCGTGACAGGAATCAGTGAAATCCGAGCACCAGATCGGTTTGGAAGCCGATTCCAATTTTCCCAGCCGTTTCTCGCAAAGTCTGAGATGAGATAAAGTTCCTTATTCAGCTGCTCGGAATCGGCAAGAATTTCATGTGCGAGTTCAAGGCTCGGTTGAACATTCGTAGTCCGGTAAGAAACGTCCGCTTCGTTAATCGCCCCAATAACACTTTCAATATCCGGTGTAAGTTGTTGAAAGACGGGTCCCGGACTGTCCGACATTAAAATAAGTGCGGCACTATCGCCGTGCCGCAGTGTGTCAAGAATATCTGTCGCCAAAGTTTTCGCTTTCTCAAATCGAACACCATCTACTTCCTGATATGCCATGCTGTAAGAGTTATCCAAAATAATAACCACATCAGTTTTCGCGCGCACGGAAGCAATCGGCAAGCCGAGCGTCAAAAACGGGCGTGCCAAGGCGAGCGCAATAATCGCAACAATCGCTATCCGTAGCAGTAAAATGAGGAGTTGTCGGAGTTGGAACCGACGCGCGTTTTCGCGATGTGCCGCCGTAAGGAACATGAGACTGCTAAAATCGATTGTCACGACACGGCGACGGTTCCAAAGGTGGATAAGTAATGGGATACCAGCAGCGAGGAGTCCGAAGAGAAAGAGCGGATTAAGAAATGCCAATCTTGTTTGTCCTTAATACCAAGTTTGAGAGGCGATCGGTTCAATATTTTGATTGTTAAATTATCTGTTTATTCAGGTCCGCGTGCCGAAACGAAGGAAGCCGTATGAGTGTTACTCAATAATCACGATTTCAAGTCGGTTGATTGTTCGATAAACACCTTCCGCAAATTCCATCATGGTATCTGATTCTAAGAAACCGCCCCAGAGTTGAATATGGTTCGCGTCGGCGATAATCTGACCTAATGTCGGATCCATCTGAACCCATTTACCGACGTAGACTTCGGGCCAGAAGTGGTAGTAAAAGGCGTCTTTTGAAAATACTATACCGGAACAGATTCGCGATGGAATCCCAGCTGCGCGCGCCAAGGCAATAAACAGGACTGTATGTTCTGTGCAATCTCCAGTGAGCGATTCTAATGTATCTAATGACGAACCAAAGCCACCACTAATATTTTTGTTCGTAATAGATTCATAAACCCATTGGCATAATTTCTCTGCCGCACGCCATGAATTGATTTCACCTGCTAAGATTTCCTTAGATTTCGCGTGGATGTCGGGATGGGCAGCTTGGATATAAGCACTCGCAGCCAAAAAATCACTCTCTGCATTCTGAATTGGACGTTCAAGGCAGTTTTCCGCAGCAACGGTTGGTATCTGAATTGAGAGTCTACCTGACTGGGCATCACTTAACACCAATTTTTGTTGAGAATTCGACATAACCGCTTCAGCGATGTTGCCTGTGGTGAGTTTCACGTCTGCCTCAAGACGTTCCGCTTTTGGTGTCGGACGTTCGCCAGTTGGAAGAATGCGGGTTTTTAGAACGAGGTCAACTTCTTCAACATCGCCAAGAGCCGTCTCCCTATTAGTTTTCGTGGCTACTTGGGAAACCCCCATCAATAGTGTTTCTGTTCGATAGTTTACACCCTCCGGAGAGATCCACTGTTTAATAGTTGTACCGCCCATCATATCCAGTGTGCCCTCTAAAACGTAAACCTGTTTTTCTTCTGACTCATAGGTTATGCTCTTTTGTCCTACAACCTCAATGGCTACCCTCACTGGTTTCATTAGGTCAAAACTAAACACGTGAAATGTCCGTTTATCACCTATTTTAAGTGCTTCTTGAGACAACATAGACTCCACGCCTGTGGATTGGGAAATTGTGTCCGGTGGCACACCGACTTCTGATTCAGTCGTTTCACCATTGAGTGTTGTTTTAATAGAGGCGATGCCATCTACAATCCTTCCGTCCACCTGTTTTAAACCCGACATGTTAGAGGTATGCAGGAAATGGCGCAGTATTAAATCAGCACCGACGTATTCAATATTTGTAATTTCAAGTGCCAAGTCGGTGCCAAGTGCCTTAAGATTCATAACAATATCGCTTTTGTGCCGAGTTGTATGTTCGCCTTGATACTCGATTTTTTCAGCAGATATATGCATATAACCGATCTTGGTATTCATCAACGTGAGACTGTACCATTGTTCGTGCGAGTCTTGTGGCATGTTTTCAAGCGTGCTTTGGCTTCTATCTTTTTGTTTTGGCGGAAAAAGGACGGAATCCTTTTTGGGAGTCATTTTGAGTGGAACATTCGTACTGTCGTCCTGCGCGAAGATGGTACCAACGCATATAGCCATACAAGCAATTATTAGCACTAAACTCTCATGATCCATTCGGTCCATCTCTCCCTTGAAGAAAGGGATGATTATTGGCGTTATCTATAGTGTTAATTATACTGAATCAAATGCGCATGTGTCAAATCTTTTGGCTGGTGAAGTATGGAACCGTCAATTGTTGGGGCTACGGGTTGCCATTGCTACAGTGTGGGTGTGACGTTGTTTGACCTTCTGATAATTTCCAAAAATATTCAAGAAATTGCGCTTGATAAATTCTCGAAGTCCGGAAATCGTCACAACGTAGAGGCGACCGTTGGGTTTCAGATACCGCTTCGCATCTGTCAGAAAAATCTGTAGGAGTTCTTTACCGACATTGGCGGGAAGATTGGAGGCGATTAAATCGAACTGGATGTCCGGAAGATGGCTAAATCCGTTGCTCAGAAGAACGTGGCAATTTGAAAGTTGATTCCGCACCACGTTTTTACCAGCGTAGTCAACTGCCACAAAATCTTTGTCCACCATATAGACTGTTGCCGTTGGTGTACATTTGGCGATACTAATACCGATAGCTCCGTATCCACAACCGAGGTCAAGACAGGTATCCCCTTCTTGTATCTTCAGGTGTTTAATTAACAAGTCTGTACCTGCGTCAATCCCTTTTGGCGAGAAAAGTCCCCATGTTGCCAAGAAAGAGGCGGGCAACCCTTGGAACACTGCTCGGAATTCGACCTCTCGTGGCGAGACATCTACTGCCATTTTATCAGCACTCCAAGTGTATCACCGGGAGAATCCCAGAGCAGATCGAAGGCTGCTTTCGCTTCGGTGTAATGAAACCGGTGCGTAATCATCTCAGACGCACGAATTTTACCAGCTTTTATCTTTTCTAAGGCGCGCACAGCAATCTCAGAACGCGGTTCATCGGTCAAGATACCGGCGACAAGGCGTTTGCTCATTATCTTTGAGGAATGCAACGGGAGCGGTGCCTGCTGATACAGCGCAATCAGCTGAAGCGTACCGAAGCGGCGCGTCATATCTTGTGCCTGTTCAAACGATTTAATGCCAGCGTAACCCCCAACGCAATCAACTACCAAATCTGCCCCATTTCCGTCAGTAAGATGGCGTATCACTTCGATCGGGTCTGCATCTTTGGCATTTATTACCACATCCGCACCAAGTTGCGTGGAGAGTTGGCACCGAAGCGGCAACGCATCTACGGTGATAATCCGAGCCGGATCGTATTCACGAAATACTTGCATCATCAGGTTCCCAACTAAGCCTTGTCCCAAAACAACGACAGTATCTCCGGCTTTCACGCCAGAGGAGTCTGCCCAAGCGACAGCACTGGTGGATAACGGGAGGAAAGTTCCCTCTTCAAAACTCACGTCGTCGAGTAGTCGGACGATACGTCCGTCGGTTGGGTCGGGTTCGGCAATGACGTATTCCGCGTGTGGTGCTACAACCATCACGCGATCTCCAATGCGATAATCTGGCACTGCTTTACCTACCGCATCCACCGTCCCTGTAAGGGAATACCCCATGATTGATGGAGATACCGCTTCTTCTCGAATATAGCGCCGAAAGAGTTCAGAGCCGCGACTAATAAGCGTTGTATCTGATTTTACTCGAATCTGGTGAATATTTATCTCAGGTATTGGCACCTCTTCCAGTTGGATGTTACCAAAACCTTCTGGTTTAATTACCCTAAACATATTTTCTTTTTCCACAGGTTGTCCTCAATTGAGGCTGTCGAGTAAACGGCACTCCTATTCCCATAAACGTTTTACTAATGCCTCACGAGTAATAGGTTTATCAAGAGACATCAGATAGATGTGAAAGGTATTGCTTCTATCTGAAACATACGTGAGATATTGACCGTCCGGTGAGAACGCAGGTTGAATAGATACACCAATTTCACCTGTTATCCGTCGTTCATTTTTACCATCGGCATCGATCAGGTAAATTTCCATGTCTCCGTCTCTTGCCGAGACGTACGCTATCGTTTTACCATCAGGCGACACCGTCGGATTATAACAATCGTAGCGGTTCGGATTGAAATGTTTTTCGTTCGCTCCGTTAATATCCATTGTGTAGAGTTGATTTACATCACCCCGAGAGGAGACAAACACGATGCGTTTGCCATCAGGGAAGAATGCTGGACTGCCGTCGTCGGTCTCGTTATATGTGATGCGTTTCGGTTCAACGTCGGCGGATGTAATCTGTGCCAGATCAAGACCATCCAAATTGAGAAGATATAATTCCAGATTTCCGTCGGCATTGGATTCGTAAATTATCTGATTCTCCACGGGCGATGCACGCGGCACGCGCGCACCGAAACTTACCGGTAGAACTGCCCGTGTCACTTTGCTATGAATATGGGTCAGGTTAAAGCCTGCGTAAATCGGTGTCGAACCGCTACTTTGGATCACAACTTTAACCTCGCGTGATGATTTCGGTTCACTACTATAGAAGATGTAGTTCGGAGTCGTGAGAAAGGTAGGTGAGCTGTCGTTGAAATCCGTTGTAAACGTCACACGGCGACGAATACGTCCATTCAAATCCATTAAATAAATCTCGCCGTTGTCCAGACGGAACGACGCAAAGGCTATCTGGGTCCCATCTGATGAGAAGGTAGGTGAATAGTTGTCCGAGTCCCCATGTGTGAGTTGTTTGCTTTCGTAACTATCCCCAATCAGTTCGGCGATTTTGCGCAAAACCGAGTGATCTGAATTACCGTGTTGGATAAGTCGTAACACGCGGAATGCGGAATCCCTATCCCCAAATTTAAGGTAAGTTCGTGCCAATTCAAGGCGCGTTGCACCAAGTGCTTCGGGGTCTGCAGCGTAAAGTTGAGCGGCTTTTCGGAGTTCCACGACCGCGTCATTGTAACGCCCCAATTCGTTGTAGGCTTTCGCAAGCAATATCCGTGCCTCAGCATCTTCAGGAACTGTCTCGATAAAGGTCTCTAACCCGTCTGCTGCTTCTTGGAACATGCCAGCATTTAGAAGATCTTGGTTCTTCTTCAAAACTGCCGAGTTCCCTTGACAGCCAACTAAAAAAATTGCCAAGAGAATGGCGTATTGGATTCTTAAACCGTAGTTACGTATCGTGCTATATTTTACCATAAACGTAGTCTATAGGTTGCAGCGTATTGATTCTCGAAAATTAGCGTTTTCTGGTACTACGCCTCCCGCGCCAGCCATCACCGACCGCGTACAGCCAACAGAGGATACCTTGGATAGATGAGCTGATTTTAAGTTTCCAAGAAGGGCGATACATTAACTTCTCACCATCATCAAACGTCCAAATATGAATTTCATAAGGTTGCATCAGTTCATCAGAATCCTGTGCGCTGTCTACCGATGTGTCGTCTGATCGGTCATCCGCTTTTGTCGCGGAACGGAACCGTAACAAATCGCGCCACTCCGTTACCGGCAACGAATTGAAATAAAATAGAGCCACTGTTGAAACAAAGATCAAAAAAATTATAACGCCCTTGGCAAATTGCGCTAAGTATAACTGACCGAGTCCAGGGAGAATCGCGGACAGTACCATTGCAACATAAGAACGGACATACACAGGTCCACCCGAATGCCCTCCAGAATTGCCCATCTCAGCACGAGCAGAAACCGGTTCTACCATCGATTAAGACTCCCCTTGCGCAACAAGATAAACACCAATACAGATAATCAACGCACCAATTATGCGAACCTTCGGAATGGACTCTTTGAATACCATCCATGAAAATAGAATTGACAACACATACCCAGAACTTAACATCGGATACGCGATACTCAGTTTAACACGCGACAAAATAACCAGCCAGACGAGGGTTGTAAACCCGTATATCGCAATCCCGCTGAGAATGGACGGATTCAAGAATGCTTGTGGCAATTTTCCAAACGCATCTCGCAGCGTACTGATACGACCTATCGTATTCATGCCGTGTTTGAATAGGATTTGCCCCATCACTGTTAGCAAGACGTTAAAAAATAGCAATAAAAAATCTTTCATGCCTTTATTATACCACACCTCAATTCTTTTTTCAATAAGCTACAAATTATAAAGATATGTTACTTTCACCACAAAA
Organism: Candidatus Poribacteria bacterium; assembly: GCA_963662915.2. Lineage (GTDB taxonomy): Bacteria > Poribacteria > WGA-4E > WGA-4E > WGA-3G > WGA-3G. The sequence goes on from CAXXEU010000002.1 coordinate 454,589, forward strand.
ACTCGGGTTTCTAACTGTAATTCTCGACCTCCAGTCGTCCCAATCTGGGCATCCCCCCAAGCTTCATTGTAAGCAACAAACAGGTGACTCTTCGGACTATATTCCCATCCAAAGAGAAAACTCAGCAGGTAGTTTTGATGGATATCTTCAGAAAGTTCACGTTCTCGACTCGCTTGAGCGAATATCCGAAGAAACGATTCCCGTGTGAATAAGTAAGTCGCTCGCATGGAACTGACGAAAAACCTGCCGTCAATTGCTCCTGTTAAATCGAGGCTTTGGGCATAACCGCTGTCTAATTCTATCGAAAAATTACTCCGTGGACGCAGCGTTGATTCAAAAGTGACGCTGCGCTGTTTACCCGCTTGTTGTCGTCCGAAGTTAAAGTAGTCCGAAAAGTCTATACCGACACCGATCGCAATCGGATATGTAGAGTTAGTGTCGATCTCAAATCCGTATCCATCCGCTACAAATACCTCTGTTAGTTCAACCTCCCGACTTCGATAATAGTAGATCATAACATCATCTACAAGTGCCTCTCTGAAATCCATCCCCACATCAGCACTCACATGCCATCTCAGCAAATCTTCGTCAAATTCAGGCGAGAGCGACAGTTCAGGATTCCGTTCTCTCCATTCAACGAAATATTCTGGTGTATAAAGGCTTTGTGATAGCCGTCCACTGATGCCTGAGAAAAACTGGCGTGTCCCCCACGGCGGAGAATAGGAAGTTCGGATATGCCCACGCTGCCAGCCACGGTTTCGTTCTTTACGGAGATACCCGGTCTCGTTAATCTCAAAGTGCGGCGCGACCCGTTCCAATCCAATACTGCTGCTCCACAGATAGTTGCGTTGTGCAAAATCAATCGTATATGCCGAATTATCGTTATCGTCGCCCGGGTGAAAACTTCCAGCATACTGCCCTGTGAGGTGATAAGTTTTGCCAAGCGCAAGGTTCATATCAATGCCACCCACGCGGCTATGCCATCTGTCGCTACCTCCCTGCTCCTTATTGACGAACAGAATCCCAACGTTTGAGCGTTTAAGGATGTCGCGCTTGACGCGGAGCGCAGAGAACCATGCTTCCTCTTTTTTAGACGAGGCGGTTTCGGACAAGCCGAACTCCCCAGTTTGATTACCTAAGACACCAATAGAGTAGTTACCCACTTTCCCTGTCAGTTTGCTACCCCAAAGAATATTTCCGCGACTCCCAATACGACGACTGAACATCAGGTCATAAGGCGTTTCAAAAAAACTGTTGCCTTCCACAAAAAATGGACGTTTTTCGGGAAAACGGGTCGGAAATCGTGTCAAATTAATCTCTAATTGGTCTGCTTCAACTTGTGCGAAGTCAGGGTTGAATGTGACGTTCGCCTTCAACGCACTCGTCAAACTGTATTGGACATCCAATCCAGTACCGAGTTGACGCGTCAGGTCTGCAGTAGCGGTCCCTGTTCCGCCACCTAAGAGGTACGGCGTAATCTCAAAATTTTTTCCCGTCTCAATGCCTTGAATCCCTAAAATATGCCCCAAATCGGACATCCGTGTAACCACACCTGCTTGTGTTAACTGTTTCCACACCGTAACTTCACTCTTTCGCCGGTTTACTCGCTCTATGTCAAAACCCCAGATCTGGGTCGGTTTATTCGCGAACCGGAAGTTGGAGAACGGAATTTTAAACTCAGCAGTCCATCCTAACGCATCAATACTGCTTTCGACCCACCAAATTCCCTTCCAGTTGCTGTCGCGTTGTGTGTCCTCGTAACGATAATTATCACTCTGGACACCAGCCGGATTTGTGGCAAATTTGTAGCCTGTGCGATGGTCATGGTGCGGATCGAGGAAAAAAGAAATGACATCCGAAGCGTAAAGATCGCCGCGCCGCGTCATCCGATTCACAATTTTATCGGGTTCAGCATCATAACACCGAAATGCAACGTAGATGTTATGGACATCATAAGCAATACGGAATTCTGTATCATCAGTGGCAGGGGTACCGCGTGTCGGTTCAAGTTGGATAAAGCCGCTGCGCGGTTCTGCCTGATGCCACGCGGCATCGTTGAGCAGCCCGTCAATCTGCGGCGGTTCACCTTCAATTCGGTAGGCTTCAACGGTATGTTCTCCGACCCCCTCTGGATGTGCAAAGAGCAGGATGGGATATGAAATAGAGAGCAGGAGCACAATCATAAATCTTAACATGCGCCTAATTATAGTCGAAATATGGAGTATTGTCAAATTAGGGCTATTTATAGTAAATTCTAAAAATAGGTAGACATCTTTTATAGTGGATATCAGAATTAATGAGACACTTGGCACCGGCACGGTTAGGAAACCGTGCCTACCGCGGAGGGGAAGTGTCTATTTATTTTTAAGTTTCACTATAGTTTGTGTCCGATGGATAGAACCCTTCAAGCGACTTCGACCTTTAAATCAAACGCACACTAACGTAGCGGCGAGGTTGCCTCGCCTGTCTTGGCTACCGAATACTGAAAAAATTTACTACTTTTCCTTGAAAAAATCGTTAAATATCTTTAGAGTTCTTTAAATTTTGGTTAGAGAAATGGCTTTCAGCCCTTTTTTGAGCGTACTCGCATATCGCCAAAAATTTTTGTCAGCACATCTGGTGCGACTTCAACGCAGAAGGATATACGACAATGGTTGAACTTACACGCGAAGACATAGAATTTTTCAAAAATGAAGGGTACTTGATAAAACGGAACGTCCTTGACCTGGAATTGATGGAACGGGCACGGGCACGGTTATGGGATGGTGCTCCTGAAGGACGCAAGCGTGAAAACCCTCAAACGTGGGTCGGTCCCTTCACACCGGAAGAGGAAAACCTTGATAAGAACAATAATCGGCGTGGATTCCGATGGAATTTTCGTGAACCCGGTGGTGAAGATTGGATGGTTAAACTCCTCGCTACGGATCCGAACGTTTGGCGGATGGCAGAACAATTCTTGGGGGAAGGAAATCTGGTGCAGCCTGAGCGTGTGCGCGGTATCTATTGCACGCTCCCTTATGGGGATGTCCCGAAGAAATCAATCGGCTGCCACGTTGACGCACATCCCTTCCATCTCGGCGCAGTCGGCTATATTGACGATGTACCGCCAGAAGGTGGCGGATTTACAGTCTGGCCCCAAAGCCATCGCACCTTCTATTATGACTACCATTCCCAATACAAAAACGAACCGACACCGCAGTATGACATCGATAGGGAGCGTATCAGCAGAACACCTGGTGTTGAATGTTATGGGAATGCCGGTGATGTTGTCTTCTGGCACCATCGCATCGGGCACGCTGCAGGACACAACTATTCAAAGCAAATCCGGCAGGCTGTGCTCTACGACTTCCGAAAGACCGAATTGGTGGTGACGCAAGAGGAGCCCCCCAATGAGGATATGTGGCGCGACTGGCCCGGCATCAAGGCATTAGAGATGGATTAGTCTAAATGTGGCGGCGCGGGTGCTAACCGCGCCTCACACATCTATCTTAAACCCAGATCTTTCAGCGTCCGCGCCATCATGTCGTAAGCAATCTCTGCTTTCTCCATCCGCATGTGTGGAAAGGTCTCTACCGAGATATACTTATCGTAACCCGTTTTTCCCAAACTCTCTGCAAAGGTTCGGAAATCCAACTCGTCCGCTGCTTCACCCGGAATGAGAAAAGTACTATACGGATACATTCCCGTCACGCCCTTGACATGACAGTGAGCGGTAAGTTGTCCCAGTTTTTCGGTTACTTCAGCGATATCCTCGCCGAGATGGTAAAAATTGGTAATGTCATTCAGGGACTTCAGTGCCTCAGAACCTACGTGTTCTATCAGTAGGCTAACTTTCGAGGATGCATCAATCGTTGTTGCTTCGTGGTTGTGGATGTTCATCGTTACGCCGAGTTCTTCCGCGCGTCGGCATATCGGCTTCAGAACATCAACGAGGAGCCTCCACGCGTAAGCGTCTCCTTGGTTTCCACCATAGCCAGTGAGGAAATTAACACCGTGTGCGCCAAGGGCTACAGCGACATCTTGGAGAAGGGCATAATGGTCAATCGCTTCTTGCTGGTCTTCTAACGCTAATTGATATAAACCGGGTCCCGCAAACGGATTGATAACAGAAACCTTCAACCCGTGGTCGGATGTCATCGCTTTAACCTCTTTGAGCAAGTTATCCGTGACTTCACCGGATGGAATGTGTGCCTCTGGACCACACATCATCTCGATCGCATCATAACCGGTATCAGCAAGAATGGTAATAATTTCGTGTAGAGGCAGGTCCTTCATACCGCCTGCATGGTAAGAGATACCTATCATCGGCGCAGCTCCTTTCCGTAAGCCTAAATTTGTTTTCAGTTTAATTCCACTTCCAGCACTATTATAGACAAAAAGGAGTCGTATGACAATCCAAAACTTTCAAAAACAGATTGAAGCCATCTATTACACTCGAGACGCTGCGCGTGGCGTACCGCTAACATTTACGTGGTTCGTCGAAGAAGTCGGAGAACTCGCAAAGGAGATTCGCAAACAGCCCCAAGACTTGGAGCGACTCCGTGAAGAATTCGCAGATGTTTTCGCATGGCTCGTTACATTGGCGAGCCTGCTTGATATTGACTTGGAAGATGCCGTACAAATCTATGCAAAAGGGTGTCCGAAATGCAACGCAACCCCGTGTTCCTGCTAAGTCCCATTCAAAAATCGGTCGAAGTTACCACCAAACAGGTTGTTGACATCCCGTTCAATCTCTGATTTGCTGAGGTCCCACCCGACATCAAGAAGCGTCTGGTATTTTTCCACCAAAACCTCCGCGATGGTTTGGCGTGAGTGCTTCCATTTATATACGAGTTGATCCAAGATTCGGGCATCTGAATGCTGAGGGATAACGCTCAGCCCCAGCAGCTCAACCCGTTCTCGCGTGATTTCTTCAATGATGCTCGGATTGTTCATAAACCACCAACATCCAAATATCATCAGATTTTTGAACTTCCGTCCGATGACACATAACTCGTGTTGATTTTCACGGGACAAGAGTGTGACAAGAAACTTATTATCAGGATTCTCGCGTAGCAACGCCTCTAAACTTGACAAATCTGCCTGCGCACTTCCATCGCCAGCCATCTGGAGTTGTGGGTTAACCGCACGCTTGACACCAATCATCAACGCGAACGGGACATTGAACTCGCGAGAGATTGGTAATATGCAATTATCAAACAACCTTCCCAAAATACCATCATCAGGGTATTGAAAATCCGGCGGCAGTGAAACCGCCATATATTTTGGGTTCATCCGTTGAATCCATGTCTCTAAAAATCGGCGGATTTCTTTATAACTCTTTTCTGATGAAAGCGTCGGATCGATATCATAACCGAGACCTCGGAGGCGTTCATAAGCCGTCTCTTGATAGGTATTAATAAGCACGTCCATCCGTAGTGCTGCCTCAAAGCGCACATCACCGATATCGCCTGATTCCCAGACCGGTGCCTCTGCAGCATCAAAGGGATCGTTCGTCATTACCACCTTAGAGACCTTCGAGCGTTCAAAGACGGTATCAATAAATGCCTCGACGGTCGTATCCGCAAAGTAGTTACGATAGTCCGGCAGATTGCGAGAACCGACATCCAAACCTAAGGCGTTCAGCGTCGTAACAACCCCGCGGCACGCCTCGCTGATGGGTGAATTCTCAATGAAAAGTGTCTGCCAAATCAGGTCTGCTTGTTCTGTCTTGGTCATCCCCCAAAACGCCTGATACGAGACATCCGATTTACGGAATACTTCAGCGATGAGGTAGTGGTAGGTCAGCAATTCATCGATACCCCAGAGCAACAACTCGCCGAATGGTGGACTAAAAAGATGTGTATGGATATCCGTGATGCTTTGAGAATTAACAGCGTTGAATACAGCGGTTTTTAATTCTGCTGTGGTTGCAATGGTTTGCAAGTTATTTGATTCAGAGACGTTCATATTAATCCTCCGGCTTTAACTGCTTCTTTAGACATTTCTTATGACAAAATTAACTAAGAAAAATGGACGTTGACCCCTTCTAATTCTTTCTTCATAAAAGCGCGGCAGTCGTCAACTGACTTAAGGGTAGGATGGTTCCGCGTTTCAATATCGAACATCAGATCCGCCGGTCCAAAGTCGATATAAGTGATACCCGGTTTAACCAAACTGCGTATATTCAGAACCGCCTTGATAGATTCAACCTTGAACCCAAGAATCGCGTTCTCATTCCACCACTTCGCGTATTCCAAGCGGTCTTTTCTATCTTCGATTCCATAGCCGACCCAACCGCCCCAACTCCGTCTACCGACTGGTGGAAAATAGAACGAATTAATCGCCTCATCAACGGTTGCTTCGGTCTCAACTTCTGGAACCTTAATTCCCAAAACGCCGAGATCACAATAATTGCCGAGGCGATAAGCGTGCCGAGTGTGTTTAATCCGCAAAAGAACAGGGATTTCTCTCTCTTCAGCCGCTTTAGAGATACGTGAAATATCCCATTCTGTATACGGACCGTGTTGACAGTCAATGTAGATTATATCGCAGGCAGTGTTCGCAACCGTTTGATGGACTTCTTGTCTGGTTGAAGCCATCGAAATTCTTGATTGGACAATCTTTTCACCCGCTAAGTATTTTTCTTTCAAACTTTTCGACATATTACTACTCCGATATATTCCCTGCCAACACAGACTTAAATTTCGGATATTCCAGTCCCCACTGTTCCCTAAGAGCGTCCATGGTCTTGACAATGGATAGAGATTCATCTAATGGCATCACATCACTTTCAAGTTTTCCCTCTTGCAGGCACTTAGTGACCTCAACCGTTTGGTATTCAAAACCGTTTTCTTTGAATGGAGATTCGATATGTACCGATTCTTGTCCGTTCACTTCAAGTGTCGCAGAAGTTGCCTCCCAAAATTGAGGAATGTGTATTGATCCTTTCGTTCCAATGATACGTGCTTCCTTTGAGGTGTTAGTCATGATAGCACAGAATAAATTCGCTATCTGCCCAGAATCATAACCTAACAGGATGGCGGCTTGTTCATCTACATTCGTTTGTCCGAGGTGTGCGAGACCAGTAATTTTAGAGGGCGCACCCAACACCATATACGCCAGCGCGATTGTATACACACCAACGTCGAGAAGTCCACCGCCTCCGAGTTCCGGGTTGAAGTGCCTACCTTCAAGGGTTTCAGTGCTAATCACTTTTCGACTTCCATGATCTGCAGTCAGCAGGCGCGGTTCACCTATAGCACCATCAGCCAACCATTCGCGCACCTTGACCATTACCGGAATAAAGCGGGTCCACATCGCTTCCATCAGAAATTGATTATGCTCTCGTGCGCATGCGATCATTTCTTCAGCCTGTTTGGCATCCACAGTGAGTGGTTTCTCGCATAAAACCGCTTTCCCCGCTTCCAAGCATAGAATCGCACATTCTTTGTGAAAAGGGTGAGGGGTCGCTACATAGATAACATCTACATCTGGGTTGTTTACCAAATCTCTGTAATTGCCGTGTCTGTGTGGAATGTTAAACACGTCGGCGAAGGTATTTGCCCTTTCAAGGGAGCGCGAACCTACAGCAATAAGTTCCGCATCACGGACCGCTTTCAGTCCAGCGGCGAACTTTCGGGCGATAGCACCGGGACCAAGTATTCCCCACCGTATCGTTCTTGCCATCCTGATATCCTTTTTTGATAAATTCTAAGGAGAAGTTTCAGATTTAATCTTGCTGCTAATAAAATCAACGACTTCTTCAGGGGTGTGTTTGCCGAATCGGACGTAGACACCTCGAAAATTTTCAAGGCGTGTTGGGCGGACGAACGGACTAAGGAGTACCCCGTTCGCGTCTACGTAAAAGCTGCGAAATGTTTCCCAAGACCGTTCCAGTCTATAGCAGCAACTTGTAATGATTAGCCGGTCGGCTTCAAATTCGTGGTGAAACGGTAGGAAGTACTTATAGAGTGATCCAAGCAACGCGATACCAGAGATTAAGGCAACATAAATAGATTGGAAGCCTAAATAGATGCTAAACAAAAGCAGTGTCAGAAAAAGCCCTAATAAAACGGATTTACGCCAATTTTCAACGATTGGATGCACTGTCCATGAAAGCGTAGTAGGCACGTCTGCCATATTAGTTAGTAGTTATCGGTGCGACACACATCTTCATGTAGGAGCGAACTGTGCTCGCGACCTTTACACCGTTCAATTTTGACCTGCCAACGTACTACCTGATGACCGACGATTATTCTGAAGTATCATCAATCTCTGTTTTTGAACCGTCATCGGCAGTGTCTCCACTCGCGCCATCTGTAGTCGTCTCAGCACCTTCTTCGACTATTGTGTCAACAGGCTCTGTGGTCACTTCTTGCGTTGTTTCCTGTTCGATGGGTGTAAGCGCACCGCTCTTTTCTTCACCATAGAAACGCATCAGGAAAAGCGAGATAACCATAAAGCCTATAGCGAGCCATGCAGTCATTTTACTTAGGAAAGTTGCTGCGCCGCGTCCGCCGAGAACCGACTGCATCTCCGCACCGCCGAACGCGCTTGATGAAAGTCCTTCGCCTTTGCTATCCTGTAACAAAATGACCAGCGTCAAAACGACGCAGAGCGGGACGAAAAGGACCAGTGCAAAACCAATGATAATTCCCATCTGATAATCTCCTTCTATCGATCAAATTTTACGATTTGAGCAAACGATTCTGCCTCAAGGCTCGCACCGCCTACGAGCGCACCGTCTACATCCGGCTGCGCCATCAGTTCCGAAGCGTTCTCCGGCTTCACACTTCCCCCGTATTGGATGCAAATCTGCGATGCAATTTCTGCCGAATACGCCGTTGTCAACAGCCCCCGAATAAAGTTATGCACATCTTGTGCTTGATCAGGTGTAGCGGTTTTTCCGGTGCCGATTGCCCACACAGGTTCATAAGCAATTACACACGACAACAGATCACTTGCAGATAAGCCAATAATGCCACCTGTGATATGGTCCTCAATGATTGCCTCTGTCTGTCCGGATTCTCGTGCTTCGAGTTGTTCACCGACGCATATAATCGGCTTTAAGCCATGTCTTAACACCGCTTTGACTTTCTGATTAACGCTCTCATTTGTTTCACCGAAGTACTGCCGCCGTTCCGAGTGTCCGATAATGACGTACTCACACCCGACATCTTTCAGCATCGGCACAGAGACTTCACCCGTAAATGCACCGCTATCTTCCCAATAGACATCTTGGGCAGCGAGACAGATGTTGCTATCTGCGATAGCACTGCTCACCGAAGCAAGTGCCGTAAAGGGAGGTGCAACGATGATTTCAACGTCTGTACATCCCGCAACTAACGGTTTCAGTGCTGTCGTCAATGAGACTGACGCTGAAACCGTATTGTTCAGTTTCCAGTTCCCTGCAATAATAGGTGTTCGCATAGTCCTTTCTTTCGGTTGAATGATTGTCAGCCGTTAGTTGTCGGAGTCATAGTTGTCAGTTTTCAGAGACGTGACTTTGATAACTATCAAAACCTGTTGAAATTTTCAGAATAGGGTAGATTGGTAAAAATGCCTCTTAACTGACAGCCAATAACCGATAACCAATAACTTTTAAAGCACGCGTGCTGCGAGTTCGACGAGGCGATTGGAGTAACCCCATTCGTTGTCATACCATGAAAGGACTTTAATCAGTCCGTCTTCAATCACCTTCGTGAAAGGCGCATCAAGAACGGAGGAGAGTTTATTCCCATTAAAATCCGATGAGACGAGGTCGAGTTCTGAATAGCCAAGGATTCCATCTAAGCTGTTCTCTGCCGCTTCTTTTAGCGAGGCGTTGACTGTTGCAGCGTCTGGTCTCTCCTTGAGATCAACGGTGAGGTCAACAACAGAAACGTTCGGAGTCGGGACGCGAATTGCGAAACCGTCGAGTTTTCCGTTCAATTCAGGAAGCACTTTTCCAACAGCGACAGCAGCACCCGTTGTCGTTGGAATCATTGAAAGCGTCGCTGCACGGGCGCGACGCATATCGGAATGCGGGAAGTCGTGAACCCGTTGGTCGCCTGTATACGCGTGGATGGTCGTCATCAGACCGCTTTCAACGCCAAACTCTTCGTGCAGTACCTTCGCCACGGGGGCAAGGCAGTTCGTCGTACACGAGGCGTTAGAAATGATATGATGTTCTGACTTATCGTATTTATCGTCATTCACACCAATCACAATCGTGATATCCTCACCTTTCGCAGGTGCAGAGACAATCACTTTTTTCGCACCACCAGAGGTGATATGCTTCTCAGCATCTGCTCGATCGGTAAAGAAACCCGTAGATTCAATAACAACATCCACACCAAGGTCACCCCACGGCAGATTACCGGGATCCCGTTCGGCGAGAACGCGCATTTCTTTCCCGTTTACCACAAGGCCTTCATCTGTAGTGGAGATGTCATCTGACAGGATGCCGTGAACAGAATCGTATTCAAGAAGATGTGCAAGCGTTTCGGGATTCGTCAAATCATTGATAGCCACGAAGTCTATATCTAACGCTGGATTTTGCAACGCCGCTCGAAAGGCATTCCGACCGATCCGACCAAAACCATTAATACCTACTTTAGTTGACATAAGATAGATAGATTCCTTTACAAGTATTTTGCCGTACAGGGCTTTTTTCTAACAACACATTTTAGAAACCTTATTCCTTTATCTACAGTTTCACTATGTTTAAAACAGTCCCTCTTAATTATACCCTAAAACGCAGTAAATTGCAAACACCGGTTAAGGATAACACCCACAACCATTTGCATTATCTAACGATGCATGGTATAATTTACGGTAATATTTATGTTACATCGTGAAGTTAGCAAAACAGCGTTATCTATTACAGAGGACGGCGCGCCGATACTCACGTGCTGTTATGGCGATCTTGAGCGTCCATGTTATTTCCATCCGTTTTACGCTCCCAATGGACAGGTGGTAACAGAGGACGAAGACAACCGTGCACAGTATCCGCCGGGAATCTGTTTCACACTCGGAACCGTCAACGATGAGGAGCTACCCATACGTGAACGGAAACCGAGCCTTCGGGCTACCTCAGAAGAAGCGAGGATCGTTACGAGGTACGGTGCAACAGAACCGCTTCTGATAGAGACGTTCACGACGAAAGTCTATCCACGGCAAACCGACGTACAGGTGTTGGACATAGAAGTCTCGCTGCACGCACCGACGACTTCGCTTGAAGTTGCAGGGAATACCGGACTGGCGTGTCGGACTGTTGAGATGGAATACCGCAAAGCGTCGGATGCAGACGGACGACTTGGCGAGTCGGAAGTCAATGGAAATACGTCGGTATGGGGAACAATTGCTGGTATCACGACGGCTGAACAAAATGCCGTTGGGGTCGCTATCTTTCCGTATCCAACGAACGGAGAAACAACTTTTTTTGCTGACGACACATCGTACGGATTCCTGTTCACACAGGTCGCGCCTTTTACAGTCGCTGCCGGTGCAACGCACATTTTGAGATACCGTGTGCTTGCGTACATCGGCGATCTCTTTACCTTTGACGTCTGGCAATATCATATTGACAATCCTCTGTAGGAGGGATTTCCAAATCCCGACGCTTACTGACTAATAAATATCATGAACCAAACGCTTTTCCCGCTCTATAATAAAGATGAACACGTAGGCAGTCCGCCACAGGAAGCACAAACACGGACACCCTCGCATGCCCGGAGCGTTTACATCGAAACTTATGGGTGCCAGATGAACGTCAGCGACAGTGAACTCATGGCGGGGATCTTGACCCAAAGTGGACACCAGACCGTACCGCATCTCGAGGATGCCGATGTCGTCCTTGTCAATACTTGTGCAATACGGGAAAACGCCGAAACCAAAGTTATCAATCGACTTGTGCAGCTTAACCACCGCAAACGCCGTCAACCCGACCTTATCATCGGCGTGTGCGGGTGTATGGCACAACATCTCCGGGACAAACTCTTAGACGCAGCACCTTATGTTGACCTCGTGATGGGCCCCGATGCCTATCGAGATCTGCCCGTAGCACTCGATTCTTTGGCGCGTGGGGTCGAATCGCACGTTTCCCTCACAGATCGAGACCCGTTTGTTGGATTGCGGCTGGACAAAAGCGAGGATTACGCCGACATCGCACCCATCCGAAAAGAGGGAATCCGGGCGTGGCTTACGATTCAACGCGGATGTGATAAGATGTGCACCTTCTGCATCGTCCCGTTTGTCCGTGGCAGAGAGCGGAGCCTCCCGCTAAAACTTCTCGTTGAAGAGGTCGAGAAACTTGTAGACCAAGGTTTCAAAGAGGTCGTTCTGCTCGGTCAGACGGTTAATTCCTATCACGACAACAGTGCCGATTTTGGAGACCTTCTCTATGCCGTCGGTGATGTCAACGGGTTAGAACGCGTACGGTTCACCTCGCCACACCCCGCAGATGCGACGGATAGCATGATTGATGCGATGGCGAGTTCTCTAAGCGTCTGTAAACACCTGCACCTCCCACTCCAATCCGGTTCAACCGAAGTCCTTGAACGGATGCGGCGCACCTACACAGCAGAGGCGTACCGTGATCTCGTCTCCAAACTCCGTGAACGTATCCCCGATATTGCAATCACAACCGATATTATCGTCGGTTTCTGCGGTGAAACTGAAGATGAGTTTATGGAGACATACGAGATGATGGCGGACATCCGCTACGATTCGGCGTTCATGTTCAAGTATTCCGAACGCGAGGGAACCCTTGCACACAAAGCCTTCCCTGATGATGTGCCGGAAACGGTAAAAGGTGAACGCCTTAAACGGATTATTGAACTCCAAGAAAACATCTCCGCAGCAATTAATAACAACACTGTTGGTGAGACTGTCGCCGTGCTTATAGAAGGTGAATCCCGCCGGGATGCAGATAGATATCACGGGAAAACTGACGGTTTCAAGACTGCTGTATTTCCGAAAGCGGATACCAAAATCGGCGATGTGGTCAATATTCGTGTCGATACTACGACCGCACATACCTTGATTGGACAGACTGTTTGATGGATAAACTTAGAATCAAAAGCAGAACCGAAATTGAAAAAATGAAACGGAGCGGTCAAGCCGCAGCGACTGTCCTCAAACGCATCGGCGAAGCGATTGCTCCGGGGGTTTCGACTGCTGATTTAGAGCGCATTTCTCGTGAGACAATCGCTGAAGTCAACGCTATATCTTCTTTCTTAGGCTATCAACTGCCAGAACACGAACCCTATCCTGCCACGATATGTACCTCCATTAACGATGTTGTCATCCATGGAATTCCGGACGAAAGTCAGGTGCTCAAAGACGGTGACATCATCGGGATTGATACGGCAGTCAGTATCGACGGCTACCACGGCGATAACGCTTTTACCTTTCCTGTTGGCGACATCTCCCCCTCAGCTGCACGTCTGCTGAAGGTGACACGTTGCTCTCTCTACGATGCGATTGCCGAGGCGAAACCCGGAAACCGTGTCGGCGACATTTCTTGCAAATTACAGCAGGGCGCGGAGTCCCAAGGCTTTTCCGTACTCCAGAACTTTTCTGGACACGGCATCGGTCGGAGCCTTCATGAAGCACCAGAGGTGCCTTGTATGGGAGTTGCAGGGCGCGGTCTACGTCTCAGACCGGGGATGGTCCTCGCGATTGAGACGATGGTTAACGTCGGACTTCCTGACGTTCAGATACTCGCCGACGGGTGGACGGTTACAACGATAGATGGAACCCTCTCGGCACTCTTTGAGCATACTGTGGCGATACTCTCGGACGGACCGGAAATCTTAACAGGAAGCACATTGTGGGATTTTTAATAATTGCTTCTGAGCTGCTGCGTCCGTTGTCCTTGCAGATTCTAAATATCTAAGAAACCTTTCATAATCTCAAACGGGTTTTTCACCAACTGTAGATCGATGCCAACAACGGAGGCATCGTCCAGACATAATCGTTAAAAATATGAAAATTATTGCCAGCATCACCGCACTCCTTATTTTTATTTCTCTCTATCTCATTTTCGGATATGCCCGAATTGAAGGCACGATGCTTGAAGTCCAGAAAATCTTCTACTACCACGTCTCCGCTGCACTGACGGTTTTTGTGGCGTTCGGTGTCAACTGTGTTTTCAGTATCAAGTATCTCATCCAACGGAAACCCAACGACGACTTACTGGCAGTCGCCGCTGCCGAACTCGGTATCGTCTTTTGCACAATCGCGCTTCTCTCTGGACCGATTTGGGCGAGATATGCATGGAACACATGGTGGAATTGGGAGGCACGTCTCACGAGTACGCTTGTACTCTGGCTTATGTATATCGGCTATTTTATACTCCGTTCGGCTTTGGAGGGCGACAGGCGCAGGCTCTATTCTGCGGTTCTCGGTATTATTGCCTATCTTGATGTACCGATTGTCTATTACGCTGTGGACATCTGGCACGGGGGGCTGCATCCTGATCGTGGAACGAAGTGGAGTCTCGAACCGACGATGCGGTATACATGGATGGTAGCACTCATTGCACTCATTCTGCTGTTTACCTTCCTACTCATCGTGCGGTATCGTATGAAGAAGGCACAGGCACGTTATGAAGCCATACAACAGCAATATCTCACGGAGGCATCCTCATGAAAATAGCAGTCTTAGTCAGTTTTTTAGCGGTTTTGATTATCTTCTTTTTTGTAGCACAGGTGCCGATTACCTTGACCCCAAATGAAGTCGCCAAGGCTGTTTCGGAAGCCACGTCTGAGTCTGGCGTGGCTGTCGATGAAGAGGTACTGGAACAGGCAGTGCAGTTGTCTGTTGCGAAACTCGAAAAAGGACAGCGCACACGCCTGAAATATCTCGCCTCGGCGTATCTCATTATCTGGCTGGTGTTTATCCTCTATGTCTTGTACTTAGAGCGGCAACAGCAAGAACTGGACAAACGCCTCGCCCAACTCGAACAAGCGTCTCACAACGCATAGGCATCTCAAACATCTCAGAGGTACGCCACAACTCGTAGAGGCGATGGTAAACGATCTGCCTGTATGGACGTTTCATTAGACACGAAAAAACTGACAACCGAAATCCGCTCCGTCAAGGAGGGAAAAAATGAAAACGTTCCTTTTCAAAACACAACGAACTGTTGAGCAACCGCTCACAGAGGTCTTCTCATTCTTTTCTAACGCACATAACCTTGCTGTGATTACACCACCAGAACTCCACCTTGAAATCCTAACGCCTGCCCCGATTGAAATGTCTGTTGGCACACTTATTGATTATCGGTTGAAGCTTCGCGGCATCCCACTTCGCTGGCAGACTGAGATTACAGAATGGGATCCGCCGCACGCTTTTGTTGATGTACAGCGTCGCGGACCTTATCGACTCTGGCGGCATACACATACCTTTGATGAGACGGAAGATGGGGTGGTGGTAGGAGATTCAGTCGAGTATGCTGTTTGGGGGAATCAACTGATTGACAGGTTTTTTGTGCGTCCCGACATAGAGAAAATTTTTGCTTATCGCTCAGAGCAGCTTGACGGAATTTTCCATCGCGATTAAGTCTTATACGGAAAACAGAAATCGACCGTACAGACGGATTCTGCCATAATAATGCATCACCCGTGCCACATAAGCCCGCGTCCTATTAGCACCTTCAAAATAACCGTGTGGTGGCACGCCGCTTTTCCATATTTCCCGATACATATCCGCGTCCCTTTGCGTGAGTTGACTGAGTGCTATGCTCACGGGATCCCACAGAGATGGATCCGCATTATAAAGATGACGAACGATCGCCTGCGCATCGCGAACCCGTCCCAAGCCGCCGTTGTAACTCGCTAACACCAGCCGGTCCCGGTCCGCATCAAGGCTCTCAGGGAAGGCGCGATATAACGTGTGCAAATAACGCGCTGCACCCGCAATGTTCTGTTCGGCATCCAATGGGTCTTCCACACCGAGATCTTTTGCGGTTGTCGGCATCAGCTGCATTAACCCTTGTGCACCTACAGCACTTACCGCCTTTTCGTTGAACCCAGATTCCTGCACAATTAGCGCGCAGATCAATCGAGCGTCCAGTGATTCTTTGACAGCGTACTTCTGGATTAATCCCCTATATTGGAGTATCCTCGGTGTGAGCGCGAGCAGACGCACATCAGGCGGAAAACCGTTAATAACGCCGTTGATTAGGAAAACCAGAATAAGCGTCGTAAGAATGAGTAGAATTGTCCGTTTGCGAATCATTTTTTCGATTATGGGTTATGGATTGTGAGTTACAATCCCTAAAAAAGATAGCCTATATTAAATATAAACCTATGCGTCTGATCCGTTTGTCCTTTGCGGTGTTTGCTATTTTGCGTATACTGCCATCCGTAAGAGAGTGAGGTATTCCACCCGTTTAATGGACGATAAGAGAATATTCCACCAATTTCTGTCGTCCGAGCAACAATACCGGAAGGAAAAGGAAGTGCTTCGTAATCCTCACCATAAAATCGGTCAGCAACGGTTCCCTCTCCGTGTCGCGTCAGTACCGTGAGGATTTCTGCCTTCGTGGAGACTGTAAACGCATAGGACGCTGAAAACCGCAATGTGTCCGAATCCGTGCTAATTGGATGTCCAATGGCATAACCGAAGTGCGTGAACTGGTTATCAGGCACAAGGTGTGTGTATGCCCATCGATTGACCCGCGCATATTCGCTATGAATGCCGAGATGCCGTTCTAACCATCGCGGATACCACGTTCCGCCTAAGAGCCACGCGACTGCATGCGGATCGTTTGAATTCTGTACGTACTGAATATCGTCAATGAGCCACTCCCCGTAGAGCCGCACGCCGTCAATCGGACGGATTGCGACATCGAAGGCGAACATGACATTATCATCGGCTTTGGCATGGTATTGTAGCGCGTAATAAAAAGTGACCGGATTCGCGTATTCCCACTCCACCGTCTGGGCATCGCCACCGTAAAGCACCCACTCAGCGACACCGATTTCCACGCGGTCGTTGAATTGATAGTCGAGTCGATGACCGCTCATATAGCGTTTCGCTAAATACCGTTTTTCACCGTCATCGTACCACGTTGAATTCAGTTGCGCGGTGAAGGCTGTTGCTTTAAATTTTCTTCCGAGTCTACCTGTGATCCGAATCTGGTCAAAGGGTGGCGAGTTATCCGAGATACCGACGGTTTTATGTGGACTCGCCCCCCAGAAAATCCAATCTCTGCCGACGAGCAGATCGAGGTGTGCGCTGTTTATTTGTAGGTAGTTTCTTTTGAAATCTATGATATACCCGCGTGCGCGGTGCCACGGCTCAAAACGTTGTTCCGCGGTTTTTGCGTCAAGTGGACGGGTTTCGAAGTTCTGTCCCTCAAATTCAGAGTAAAGCACTACACGCGGTGCAGCCCGTCTGTCAACCTTGCCGATTGTATATTGAAGTGCACTTTCAATAACGGGTGCTATTTTCGCCTCTGTTGCTCGCAGGTGTGGCAGCGCGCTTATCGCCAATCCTTGAGCTTCTGCGATTTCGTGTCGAAATTCCCGTTTTAGTTTTTCAAGGAGTCGTCTATCAATTGCCGATACAACGACCTCACCCGCCTGAATTCGAGATTCCACCTGTGCTATAATCTCTACGATTTCAGCCCGTGAGAGCGGTGCTGTCTGCCGATGAAACCCACCCGTTATGCCGTTTGTCTCTAATTTCCCAAGTGCTTCGGTAATCCACCCGTCGAAGTTCAGCGGTACATTCGGAGCACCAAACGCAGCGTTCACAATGAACAGGAACGCGAGACAGGCAAAGAATAACGGGCACCGGTTTTCAGGTTGCAGTTTACTGACCGCTGACCGCTGACTACTGACCGCCATCCACTGCCTCCAGTTTCTTTACGTAGGCATCGATGTGGCGGAACTGCCATGTCCAGCGTGTGTTATAGAGGAACTGCCGGAGATCGAAGCGGTTGTCGTCCGGCGAATAAGACTCGGCGTGATAGGACGGTGTCAACGTCGTCATTTTGTGTCGATTGATGGAATAGTATCTGAAGAACCGCTTTACCTTTTCGGCGACTTCACGCGGCGGCAAGTGGTCCCACTCCTGTACTAATTTCTCAAACATGCTAACAGGACCGCACTGCTCCATTTTTCGGAGCTGCCCGAACCGGCTTAATTCGGTGTAGGTCATTCCCATATCGTCTTCATCCGTCTGCGTGTAGGTTGCAGTTATCGGTTCGAGTTCCGCTGTCGGTGGTGCCTCTACAATTTCGGCGAGTGCGGAATAACCGAGCGCATCTTTCGCCCAATTCAGGAATCGACGCAAATCGTGTTTGCTAATACCACCGATTGGGTTGATGTCGCCGCTACTGCAATCGTACTTTGTCAGGTAGCCGCGCAATGCCTCATCAACGTTACCCGTCCCTAAAACGAGAAGTGTCCCTTGGCGATTTCGCGTCCACGGCATCATCTGTGCAAAGAGATAACTAATCACCATCCGCAGTCTCGCCTGTATATTTTGGAGGGCTTGGTTTTCCATATAGGTTCCGCCTTCGACCTTGAACCGCGGTGTCTTCTGCGTGATACGCGTGAAGAGCGATTGCAAGGCATTAACAAGTCCATCCATGTTAATGTTCAGGTGGGATGCACCGATCTGTTCGGCGAGCTGCTTCGCGCGTTTCTGCGTTTCACGGGAACTGTTTTCTGTCCCGATATAGCACGTATACAACAAGCGATTCGCAAGCACACACGGATCCCTAAAAACATCAGGTGTTTCCCCCTTTTCCAACCACCGCTCAACGTCTCGTATAACCGCAGCGTCCTTTTCATGGATTGCTTTCGCGACGAGCTGACACATCGAACCGACAAGCGTCGCAACGGCACCGCTGTCCGCACCGCCAGAGAGCGGAATGAAGTACCCCGCTGCCCTCGATCTACGCAGATAGTCCCAAAGCCAACACGCTGGACCGAGAGCTATCTCTTCTTCTGGTTTGTGATAATGCGGCGTGATTTTCGGACTCACACGCGGCGTAATTTCTGAATCTACAGGCTCGAATTCAAAATCGACATCAATCTGTGGAAGTGGTGTCATTTTGCTCGCTTGAACGGCACGACTCGCCTTCGTACCCCGATACGCGCGGACATCGTTAAGATTCACCGTCGCCGTGACGACCTCTACATCTTTAAGTGAGAATTGAGAGCCTTGTGCCAAGATTTCGCCGTTTTGGGCGATGAGTGCACAACCGTCAAAATAGAGCCTGCCGCCATCGCAGCCTTGTTGGTTCGCATAGAGATATACGCCGCCGTTCTTTTCACTCGCATTTCGGATAAGGGCGATACGCGTATCTAATTTCCGCAATTCATGATGAGAACCCGAACCGTTCGCGATAATCTCAACCCCAGCATTGCCGAAATGAATGTGCGGACTCATCGGTACAAACAACTCCTCACACGTTTCAGATGCCAAGAGTGTGTCACCTGTGGCAATCGCTGCGATACCGATAGGCACTTTCTGTTGGCCTGTGAGTTCGCGAATCTCGCGCGGCAGTGTGTAGGGTTCAGTTTTCCACCCGTGTTCCCATGCAGCAAACCACCGATGTTCCCGATAGTTACCATCGCTCGCCAAGACCATTTTCGGACGAATCAACAACACCTTACCATCTAACACAAAGACCCGACAGTTATACCTGACATTTTTGTGCATGACCGGCATACCGATGTCGCAGAGAATACCGTCTGTGTGTTTTCCTGCAAGGATACACGCCAGCGATTCCCAACTGTGTTGCAGCGTGTCTAACTCCAGGAAATGGTCTTCGCAGGAATACCCAGTAATCTCCAGTTCCGGTCCCAGCCGATACTTCGCACCCCGCGCTTTCGCGATCTCGATGGATTCGATAATACGCCCTGTATTCCCCTCAAAATCGAGGCTCCACTGGTTCAGATTGCACGTTGCAAGCACAGCTTTCATTTTTTAATTTGTTCCTTACTGACCGCTGACGGCTACCTACGTTTTCTGTGGTTTCTTACGCGCCGCTGGAAATAGGATATTGTTCAGAATTAACCTATATCCCGGTGAATGCTTGTGCAAATCGAGATTCGTCGGAATTTTTCCTTCACCCACAAGGTGTCGATAATCCTCTGGGTCGTGTCCACCGAGGAATGTAAAGGTTCCCTTCCCCAATTTGCCGTGGATATATTTTGCGTAGTTCGTGCCTTCCATCTCTCCGAGAATCGTGACCGATCCTCGGATTTTATCCATGTTGAACGATGTCGTCTGTCCGAGATAGCCCGGCACAATACTGACATGATTTTGCGTGAGCATCGTCGGAATCGGGTCATGCTTCGCGGCGAACTCGAAAAGTTTGAAATCCTCAACCCCGCTCTGGGCATCCCTATCAGGGTTCGGGTTATCTATATCCGAGAATTCATAGCGGTAAGGATT
The DNA here is from genome assembly GCA_963662915.2 of Candidatus Poribacteria bacterium. Classification (GTDB taxonomy): domain Bacteria; phylum Poribacteria; class WGA-4E; order WGA-4E; family WGA-3G; genus WGA-3G. Next base: position 474,974 of record CAXXEU010000002.1, read on the forward strand.
CGTGTAGAGCTTGAAGTTCTCAAACGCCAAAGTGCGCTGAAAGTCGAGGCGTGTTTCCGCATCTGCTTCGATAGGCGTTCTATCCAATTCGGGGGCGACGATGTCGATAGCACCGCCGAGCGTTGCTAATGCGATATCCAATGTTTCAGGGGCAGAACACATCGCAAAGATGAAACCACCGTTAACGATATAGTCTGCAATCATCTGTGCCGTTTCGCCTTTGTGCTGTGCGACGCGTCGAAATCCTGCCGCTGTCGCGGCTTGCTCAAACATCAACATCCGTTGTTGATACCAAACTTGCGTCGAAAAGGAAGCGTGGAACTTACCGTGCTGCCCTGTAAAATCCTCGTGGTGTAGATGTAGCCAGTCGTAGTCGTCTGTTTCTAAAACGCCGCTTTGCACCTCTTTATCCCAAATGACATCGTAGGGAATCTGTGCGTAGTCCAGCGCAATTTTAACAGCATCGTCCCACGGATCACGATATGGCGATTCCTCCGACGGCGCGTATACCGCGATCTTCGGTGCCTTTTCTAAGAGAATCTCGTCCATATTGCTGCCTTGAAGAATAGATTCTTTGGTAGTGCTGTAGGTCGCGTTGTCCATCGGTTCAAAACTGACCCCCAGGAGCGCAGCGCGCATGCGGACATCCGACGCATCCGGCAGCACAAACGCACCGCCTCGGTAGTTCAGCCACCAAAAGCATCGATACTCACGTGGGACTTCCAATGCCCAATAGGTCAAGCCGTAAGCCTTCAGATGGTTTGTCTGCGCGCCGAGGTCCATCGGTATCAAAAGCCACTGCGCAGCAGCAACGTTTACACCCATTAGGAACAAGACGAGTAGACAGAGCAAAGCACCGATACCGAAAAATGTCCGATCACCCGGTAGGCGAGGCTTCCTAACCTCGCCGGTCTGTAGTCTCCAATTAATGCTAAACTTCGCTATAGTTTGAAACATTTTCATCAATTTTTACTCGGGATAGATGCCTGCTGCAGCCGCCGGTTCACTTCCAAATATGACCTGTCCATTGTGTATCAGAGCCGTCTCGGTCATTTCTGGGTTGTCTGTATCAATTTTCCAAAGTTGCCCGTTGTTTTCGTAGATAATCCATCGTCCTTCCGGTGGCACCCAGACCGGATGAGAGCCGCCACTTCGAGTGAGTTGCGTTTCCGTCGGGACTCCTTCGCTGGAATACGTGACGAGCCAAATCTGTTGGTAATCGCCGACCCTTCGTGTGAACGCCAACTGATTCGGATTCGCAGGCGACCACGTCGGCTCTATGTCATCTGTCTCTGGAGACACCACAATCGGTTCGACGACTTGTGCGACTTGATCAAAAGCGTAGATATTCCGTCGCCGTTGCCCATCAAGAGCAAGCACGGCGTCCGGGTTTTCAATGCTCCCTGCGGTAACATACGCCAGCATCGTGCCATCGCTATTCCAAGCGGGTGTGAAACTTTGCATCGCTGTTGAGGGTACAACGAGCTCAGCACCGCTCGAAATATGCTGTATAACAACGCGACTTCGGTCTCCAAACTCTGGACGTGTATAGGCGACATATTTCGCGTCCGATGAGATTGCGACATCGTTTGCCATCTTTCGCCTATCAAGGAGGAGCCGTCCCTCCGGCATCTCACGGTCGCGAACAATGACGTTTCCGTCCGTATCCTGATAAATGAGCGTCCCATCGTTTGCGACAGTCGGATTGTGTCCGACACCTAAAGGCGTGCTATTCCCGTCGGGTGAGATCCCCCAAATTACGCCATCGTAGACGAAATAGATAAAAGCTGACAGTTGCCCTGCTGTTGTCATTACAGATGTATTTGGTGGTTCAACACTTTCGGTGCCGTCTGTCTCTGAGTTGTTTGGATTTAGCAGTTCCATCTCAATCCCTTCTTTCGGGGTAAAGGGCTCCATTTTTGCCAGTTCCCATCCTACCCCATTCGCTTTCCAGATAAAACTGAGACCTTTTGTCCAATAGTTCCACTCCTCATTTAAACGACCCGCACGAGTGATACGAAAGATGTCTTCAGGTTCTCCATAACGTTTCCTGATTTCCCAGCGTCCACCGTCCTCAATTTCCGCCATATTTCCATCTGCGTCGATGTAAATTGCGAGGATTTCAATGTCAACATGCGTCGTTGCATTTCCCGGAAAGACATTGACTGCTGCAGGTTCACCGCGCACAGGATGACGTGTGCCATATATTCCAACGCCATCGGCGATACCCGTCGTCTGGTCATTGTTTACGTCCATGACCGCCATGACGTAATAACTGCCCGGTAGCACATTGACGTGGTAGCTGCCATCGCCTGAAACAGTAATCGGCATGGCGATCGGTGCCGCGAAGTCAGGCGTGTAAGAGAGCGTCAAAATCCCCTGCTGAACGGTGTGTCCGTCCCACATTATACGTCCGGCAATGCTGCCCTGTTCAATGTGTGCTTCAATACTCGGTGGCGTAGCGTGAAGCCGTCCATTGTTATCATAACGGGCACTTATCACGAGTTCAATTTCTCGGGTCTCGCCTTCATCCAAAGTGAGTGCCGTTGGGGGCAGCGTCGTGATGTCTATTGTGCCGTAGCCTCCTAAACCGTCTCCTTTACTATATCTGCCATTTTTATCCGCATCCAGATTGGCGATAACGTAGTATTCATCTGGTGGGAGTGCTAAACGGAATGCACCGCCAGGAGCCGTTTCCGCACTTGCAACAGGAGCCACTAATGCGGAATCCGAATACACTTCAAGCCGTGCGGTTACATCTCCGGGAACTGGGGATACAGTGCCGCTGAGTGTACTGGTCGCTGCTTTTTGTGTCTTTTCGCGGGTCCGGTAGGTAGCGCTGATTGTTACCTCTATGTTTTCAGTGAACCGATTCGGAGAGACCAGAACAGGTTGTGGGAAGTTTCCACGTTCCCGCATATCCTTAACGCCATAGAATCCGAAATCGTCCCCTGTATCCAATTTATTCGTATTATTGTTATCAACAATCGCCATCAGGTAATACTTCCCGGGCGGAAGGTTAAGCGTCCAATTGCCAGTGTCTGTTGCTCTCGCGATACCCGCACGATATTTCCAAGATAAATCTGTATACGCAAGGATTAACGCTTTTGAACCCGATCGCATCGATCTTGGGTTTTCTGATGTCTGACGCAGGGCAGTGAGTGTGCCACTACACCCCGATGTTGCTTTGCGTAACTCCGTCTGGAACTGCTGGAGTTGGCTCGGTTCGTATTCGGAGAGTGGCACCACTGTGGGGCTACCATCAATGTAGGCCGCTCGTGCGGTTATCGGTATCTCTAAACCTTGGATCTTTTCACCATGCTGTACTTCAATTACCTGTTTGTTTTGATTTTCATTGCCCCAGTCGGTAATCCCGAACATACCCAGCCCGTCTCCGGTATCGAAACTCCCGGATTTGTCAACATCCACATAAGCCACAAGATAATAACGTCCGGGTTCCACACGGAGTATGAATCGCCCATCCCCGAGTTGCGGGATCCCGCTGATATAAACCTGTTGGAGTGCTTCGTCGCGATAGACAGACACGCTCGTATGTGACAAGTCTTGCCCTTTCCAGACAACGCTTCCTGTCAAGGTCGCCGTCATCCGTTTTGCCGTAGCGTCTTCCTGACAGTAAGCATCACTGATAAATCCAATACCGATGGTAAGTAGCAAAAGGGTCAACTGTTTCATCTCTATTCCTTCACGTCTTTGTTGTATAGTGTTACGATAATTATAATACTAACACATACAACAATCATTTGCAAATACAGATTTTTCCCATAGACTTGGTAGGAGCGGTTTCCTAACCGCATCGAACGCGTTATCTGCTCCCATTCTACAAGGCGAGGAGACCTCACCCGGACGAAAACTGTTTATTTATTTTTGGGATTCACCATAAATTTGACTTTCGCCTTTAATATATGGTATAATATTTTCACTTTACCTACACGTGTCGGTAAAATAATATGGTTTCCATTTTTGGAGGGCATCTGACTCCGATAAATTCAAAAAGGAGCTCTGTGCAATGAGAATGAAAGGCTATTATATTTGCGTTGTACTACTGATGTTGTGCGTATCGATGCCAGCATTCGCACAAGACGCACAAGCAGACAATCTGCTTGGATGGTGGTTATTTGACAGCGAAAAAGACGAAATGGGAAACTGGGATGATATCGAACTTCACGGTGCCGAACTCAAAGACGGCCAACTGGTTGTTGAGACCGGCAGATGGGCGCACGCACTTGAATACGCTGGAGCCGATATCGAAGAAAAAACTTTGATGACATGGGTCGCATTGGACAGCCTCAACCCGACAGCAGGTTCAGCCCTCACGCTCGATAAGGTCAGTGAGGACCAGTTTAATGCTATCGTCTATGCCGAACGTCAACCCAAGCAATGGATGTCCGGAAGCAGTTGGTTCCACCGCACTGAAGACTTCCCGAAGGCACACGATGAAAACAAAGAAGGCGAAATGGTCTACTTAGCCTTCACTTATGAGGATAAGGGCGGAACTTACGAAATAACCGGTTATCGCAACGGTGAGAACCTCGGTAGTTATGAAAAAGGCGAGATCAAAACCTGGCCCACAGGTGACGCGGAGATTATCTGGGGCAAACGGCATACAAACGGACTTGACGGTCCCGGCGATCTCAACGCTCACATCGAGGAATCTCGTATCTATTCTGTTGCATTGACCCAAGATGAAGTTCAGAGCATGGAAATCGGAACGCTTTCTGTTGATCCCCAAGGTAAACTCGCTACCAGATGGGCGAAACTGAAAGCGAAGTAATTCTGGAATTGTAGGGCAAGGTCCTCGGACCTTTGCCCTACTTTGGTATGGCAGATATAGTAACATGATGAACATTATGAAAAGTCAAATAACCCTCTTTCTGATGTACATCAGCCTCTGTCTCGCCGCCATTGCTGCTGCCGAGCAGCACACTTGGACATTTGACGATGCCGCCACAGATTGGGCGCCCGCAAATGGCGACTGGGAAGTAGAAAATGGGATCTACAAACAGACAATGCGCTGGGGGAAGGCACAAAAAGCGTTAGCCGACGGAATGGAATGGACAGATCACACCGTCAAGGCAAAAGTCCGTATTGAGGCAGGACACTGGGCAGGGATCGTTTTTCGCGCACAAAACGAATTTGAGTACTACGTCTATCTTATCTGTCCGAAAGAAAATAAATCTGAGTTGTGGCGACACCGCCGCAGCACTGCCTTTAAAGACGGGTTTGAAGGACGCGACGAGATTGAACACGATATTGAACCTGTCGGACTTACGCTTATCCGAAATGAATGGTTTACGCTCAGCGCAACCCTTGAAGGCAGCCGAATCGCACTCGCTATTAATGGTATAGAGCAAGGGGTCTTCTTTGACGACACGTATCCTCACGGCAGCGTCGGGGTCTGGACATGGGACACGCAAGCCAGTTTTGATGATGTCAGTGTCAACGGTACGACTACGACAAATCTCACAGCTGTTGAACCACATGGGAAACTTGCAACATCGTGGGCGGCACGAAAAAGCCAGGAATAGCGATTCGCGAATGGCGATTAGCAAATAACGAATACTGAGGTTTTCCAACCCTTCTGGGTTTGGATGCTATCACAATTTAAACACGTTTTTCATGTATAGGAGGATTTTAATGGCAAATGTAGGAAGTGCTGCACCCAATTTCACGCTACAAGGTGCAGTCAATCAAGAAGATATTGAAGTTTCTTTGAGCGACTATGCGGGTAAAAATTTAGTCGTGCTTTTCTACCCACTCGCTTTTTCCCCAGTCTGTGCTGAACAGGTCCCGGATTTCAACGAAAAGTTGAATGCGATTCAGGCGAAAGATGCTGAAGTTATCGCTATCAATCGGGATTCAACCTTCGCGCATAAAGCATGGAGCGAAGCACTCGGTGGTGTCGATTTTCCGCTGCTTGCCGATATGAACCTTGAGGTATCCAAAGAGTTCGGGATGGCACTTGAAGGTGTTGGTATTACGACGCGCGGCGTATTTATTATTGATAAATCAGGAAATATCGCCTTCAAACACGTTGAAGCCGCTCCGCCGGAGAATACGCTAACTGCCGAACAGGTTTTGGGCGAGTTAGACAAGCTGTAATAGACGCGGCAGTATCACAGGCGAAGTTCGTCTCTTGCATAAACGAAAAAGCGGGTATCTGGTAAAACTGGCAAACTATCGTTTACATTCTGCCGACACCCGCTTTTTGCTTTACTTTGAAAATCGCTGATAGATATGCTATAATAATTATAAGTGGAAATGGTTCATAATTATTTCGTGGTGCATCGGATAATTAACGTATCAATCCATCAAACCCCGACTGTCAATAAATCAGTTTACAGGAAAGAAGCCATCTTACTAACTGCTGATGGCTAACAAATGCGGGTGTAGCTCAGCGGTAGAGCGTCAGCTTCCCAAGCTGAGGGTCGCGGGTTCAATTCCCGTCACCCGCTTGATCACTCTTTAAAATCGTGTAGAATGAGGAAAATCATGGCACAAGACCGACGACTAACCAAAGAAGAGATCCAAGAAGATAAATTTGTTGAAGGTGTCCTGGAAGTCTATACCTTCCTGCGTCAAAATCTGCGGACGATTGTTATTATCGTAGGTGTCATCGTCGTTGCTGTCGCGGGTTATGCAGCGTATTATCAGAACCAGGAGAACCGCCGCGCCGAAGCAACCGTTGCCCTCCGTCAGGCTACCGAAGCCTTTCAAACAGCGGAAGAAAGCCTATTTGACACCGAGAAATTGACTGAAAGTGAAGCATCACTTAAAGCGGCACAGACCCAACTTCAAGAGGTATTTGAGAAAAACCCCAATTCGACTTTTAGTGACCAGGCGCGCTACCAATACGCAAAAACGCTCTATTATCAAAAAAACTACCCCGATGCCCGCGCGCAATTCCAGCAAATCATTAACCAACACCAACCCGAAAGTCAAATCTATAGCCTATATGCCCAAAAAGCGATAGGCAATACCTACGAACAAGAAGGTAATTACGAAGCCGCCATCGCAGCCTATCAAGCGAAGGCATTCCCGCCGACCCCGCAGCTCGCGCCGGAGATTCGGAAATTCGTGATCGCGAGTGCTAAATTTAACCAAGCAATCGCTTATGAAAAATCTGGTGATCCAGACGCTGCGGGTGCAGCGTATAAAGAAATTATAGACGAATTCCGAACCACACTTGAGGCTGGAATCGCACAAAAAAGTCGTGAACTCATTGAAGATGCAAAAGTTGTTATTGCAGTGATTGGCGAACCGTTAGATATATCGGGCGCGCAAACTCTCGAAAATGAGAAACAGTACTATGATGCTTACGTCGCTTATGCAGATGCAATTCGGACCTATAAAGTGAACAAAGACATCGCAGGTGGACTCACCTCTGAACTCCGAAAGCAGATTGGCAGCTTTGAAAAAGAGGCTATGGAAGTAATGAGCAGCGTTCAAAACGCCCGTCGCGCCGATGAAGAAGGAAGAGAAAGTTCGGCACTGTACAGTTATGATCTCGTTGTTGAATTTGAGAAACTCGGATTAAGCCGTCGGCGCTATGAAAACGCACTGCTTCATTACAAACGGCTTGAATCTGTACAATAATTTTATTTTTTAAGGAGCGGCAATGACACATAAACATAGCCTCATACCTTTCTATGCCTCTAAGATTGTTAAATTTACACTTCTAAGCCTGTGCTGCTTATGCCTCATTGCCCTTACATCTCCAAGCGCTGCCGAACCTACTGGACAGTTGGCTTACGCAGTTAACGGGTTTGACGAGAATTTAGGACGTTTCGATTGGAATCTCTATGCCACCGCGCTCAGAGGCACTAAAGATTTCACAGCGATCCCTTTGAATCACAAAGGGATGTACCCTTCCTGGGGACCCAACGGTGATTTACTCTATTTCATCCAACGTGATAAAGGTCACTCTGACGTTTATTCCATTAATCCTGACAACCCGAAGAATAAGAAACTCGTTACCCCTATTTCTGGCACATATCGGTTTTTATCTGTTTCCCCGAACGGCAGGCAACTCGCTTTCAACGGTTATACGATAGACCAATTGCCTCAAGAAAACCAGATTTGGATGCTGGACATCGAAAGCGGGGAAATGGAAGTAATGACGCAGGTACCACATCTCGGATGGCCCTATTCATTCTGGGGAATTTCTTGGTCACCTAACGGGAAACGGATCGCCTTTTCGCTCTCCAGACCCGGATGGTTAGAACACCTCTATCTTTTAGACGTTGAAACCAAAGAAATTGAAATTTTGACTGAACTCAATAAAGATTTTTATCCCGTCTGGGCACCCAGCGGTGATCGAATCCTCTTCCTCAGATGGAATAGAGAGTTTGATACATTTTGCACTATTGATATTGATACCAAAGAAATTGTACCGCTATTTGATGTCGATAAAGCCACAGGCTATTGGGGCGACTGGTCGCCTGAAGGCGACTATATCGCCTATTCACGATGGGGATCGGTCTACCTTTACGATTTCGCTACCGATGAAACACAAGAGATCGTCGAAGTCGATGGCAGTATCTTCGTTATTTCATGGTTACGGGATATAAGGATATTACCTGTCGAAGCGCAGCAAAAGTTGGTCACGACATGGAGTGACATTAAACGCAGCACAACTCAGCAATAATATGAGGGTAAATAGGCGAAGTTAGAATCTTACCTAAAGAGGTAGGCGAGGTTTTGCAGCGTACACGCTCCCGGTAAAGCCTTTATAGGAAACCTTATACCGTTGATTCTGATTCTGATTCATGCGATGTGCATTCCCAACCTCGCTGGACTATGGTGTTATAGTTCATATCTCCAAGTTCACCCAAAAAGGACAAACCGGTGTTACCCAAGGTTGAAAAGGCTTTAGAATACGATAAAATCCGAGAGCTGTTGAAAAAGTACACCGCGTCTCGATTGGGGACAGCGCGCGTTGACGCGCTCACACCGTCCTATGACCTTGACACGATTCGCTATCTACAAACGTTATGCAGTGAAGTTAAATTTTTCCACGAACTCTACGGCGGTGTCCCTTTAGGTGGTTTAACAGATATCCGAGCATTGCTAAACCACGCTGCGAAAATCGGCGCAATCTTAGATACCGAGGAACTCCTGAATGTCCGAAAGGTTGCGGAGATTCCTACGGATATCCATAAAACGTTTGAAAAACGCGACCGAGACGAGTTTCCTAATTTATTTTCCATCGTCGATGCTTTGCCAGTGTTTCCAGAATTAATCGAAGCGATTGCTGACTGCATTAATCCTGACGGTATCATACGCGATCGCGCGAGCAGCGAATTGCGTTCGATTCGCCGAAAGTTATCGCGCCTCCGTGAAAATGTGCATCAAAAACTTGAAGCCACACTCCGCTCACCTGAACATCAAAAAGCGATTCAAGAAGCCGTTATCACTTCTCGAAATAATAGATACGTTATTCCGATAAAGCAGGAGGCACGGGCATCTTTCCGAGGGGTCGTCCAAGGACAATCCACAAGCGGCGCAACCTTTTTTATCGAACCTCTGGATATTGTCCAGATGAATAATGAACTCCACGAAGCCGCTGAAGCTGAGCATCGCGAAATTCGGCGTATCCTCCTGAATCTCACAGATCGTGTGCGCGGCAATCTACACGAATTGGAACTATCCCTTGACCTCTTAGCGGAACTCGATTTTCTGAACGCAAAAGCACGTTTTAGTCTCGCATTGAATGCCGTTGAACCGAAAATCAATACCCAAGGGTACGTCGAATTAATTGAGGCGCGGCACCCACTGCTCGAATTTCATCTCCAGAATGTTAACGCGTCTGATGCCGATGAAGACCTTCCCGAGCGCGTCGTGCCGACGAATATCCATATCGGGGATACGTTTAACACATTGATTATTACCGGTCCGAATACGGGTGGTAAAACGGTCGTGCTCAAAACTGTCGGCTTGCTGACGCTTATGGCACAATCCGGCTTACATATTCCAGCGGAACACGGGAGCAAAATCGCTGTCTTTGACATGATTTTCGCCGACATCGGCGACGATCAAGGGATAGAACAGAGTCTCAGCACCTTCTCCTCACATATTACGAAAATCGCTGAGATGCTGAAAAAAATCGATCACGTTGAACACTCGCTTGTTTTGCTGGATGAAATCGGGGCAGGCACAGACCCCAGCGAAGGGACTGCCCTCGGTATGGCACTCCTCGATTGGCTTGGGAAAAGACGGGTGAATACGATTGTGACGACGCACTATGGCGCTCTCAAGGCTTACGCACATACACAAGAACAGATGGAAAACGCCTCAATGGAGTTTGATTGGAAAACGCTCCGTCCATCATATCGACTGCAGGTCGGTGTTCCGGGGAGTAGCAACGCTATAAAAATCGCAGAACGTCTCGGTATCCCGTCCAAAATTCTTGATGAAGCAGCGGTCCATTTAGGGAGCAATACCGTCGCTGTTGAAGATTTACTTATTCGTTTGCAGGAAACGCAAAATGAGATGGACGTAGAGCGAAACCGCTTGCAACGTGAACTTCGAGATGCTGAATTCGCTCGCCAAAAACACAACGAACTTCTTCAGGCACATAAATCGGAACGTCACAAATTAAAACAGGAAGCCGAAGATGAAGCGCGCAGTATCGTTGCTAGCGCGCGACGAACCGTTGAGAATCTCGTTACTGATATTCGTAAAGAACAAGCCTCTAAAGCCAGTATCCAAGAGGCTTTCTCAAAAATAGAAAACACTAAAAAATCACTACAATCCAAACAGCCGAAGAAACAACAACCCAAACAGCCGAAAATTAAAGTCTCTATTGGCGATAAAGTCAGGGTCAAGAAACTCGGTAAGTTTGGCGAGGTTACTGCCATAAAACGACGCCGGAAAACGCCGTTACAGATTCTCGTGGGGAATATGCAAATGCAAGCCGCATACCACGATATCGACTCCGTTCGACCCAAGCAAGAGACCTCGCATTTATCAACTTCTGTGCTTGATATCCAATACAGCAAAGCCAACTCAATCAGTGATGAGCTTAATATTCACGGAATGCTTGTAAAGGAAGCCTTGGATATTACCGATAAGTACCTTGATGATGCGTATCTTGCCGGTCTTCCGACAGTGCGAATCCTGCACGGCAAAGGGACGGGTGCATTGCGGAACGCCGTGCATGGAGAGTTGCGTGGGAATCCGCATGTCGCTAAATACCAATTCGCACCCTACGACCAGGGCGGTGAAGGTGTAACCGTTGTTACGTTTAAGGAGTAATATATGAGGTTGGGTTATAAGTTGTGGGTTGTGAGTTATGCGTTAACGGACGACCCATAACGTTTGTAGGCAGGATCTTCAAAGTCGAACCGTTGACAGCTATTTGTAGGAGGGATATCCGAATCCCGACGCTTACTGGAAACTAATTATCGTGAACACCAATCAAACAAGCAATTACATACCAAGTGCAATAATTGATGAAATTCGGAGCCGCACGAACATCGTTGAAGTCGTCTCTGAGTGCGGTGTTGCGCTCCGTCCCGCGGGACGTGATTTTAAGGGGCTGTGTCCGTTTCATGATGAGAAAACCCCGTCCTTTACCGTCTCCGTGGAAAAACAGATGTTCTACTGTTTCGGTTGTCAGACGGGTGGCAATGTCATCTCTTTTGTTGAAAAGTATGAAGGCAAACCCTTTAGGGAGACAATAGAATGGTTAGCTGACCGTCTGAATATTTCGCTTCCGAGTCAAGATGCTCGCGAAACTGCGAACCGGAAGCGGCTTTCATCCTTAGAGGCTCTCAACCGCTTCGCAGTAGAATACTACCACCGACAACTGCTCACGGAGAGAGTTGGAGACGCAGCCAGACACTATCTCAAACGCCGTGGCATCCAACCGAAAACCGCCCGTGACTTCCAATTGGGATACGCAAGGAATGGGCAGCGCGAACTGTTCAAGGCAGCTACAGACGAAGGATTTACGACCCAACAGTTATTGGATGCCGGGTTAATTAAGAACGAAGACCGGGGTCCGCAGGACCGGTTTTGGAATCGGCTTCTTTTTCCAATTTGCAATGAACGCGGTGTGCCTGTCGCCTTCGGTGGTCGTGCACTTTCTGAAGAACATCAACCGAAGTATTTGAACTCGCCAGCGACCGTTCTATATGATAAAAGCAATCTCCTTTATAACCTCGACAAAGCCCGCCAATCCATTTACAAACAGCAGCGAGTGCTTCTCGTTGAAGGTTATATGGATGCCTTGATGCTTTGTCAGTCTGGGGTCGAGAATGTAGTAGCGTCCTCTGGTACCTCCGTGAGTGAGCATCACGCAAGTTTACTAAAGCGGTTTGCCCCCGAAGCCGTTATCGTCTATGACGGAGATGCCTCTGGGTTCCGGGCCGCGCATCGCGGGTTGCACCGTATGCTTGCAGAAGGCTTGCGGGTCCGCGTTGCACTCCTACCGGCTGGCGAGGACCCGGATTCATTTACGCGGCGGCACGGTGCGGATGCCTTCACGGCACTTACTGACAAAGCCATAAACCTCATCGAATTTCAGATTCAAGCCGCTATTCAGCGACAGGACATCCATCGAGTCGATGTGAAAGCACAGATTGCTAAGGAAATTACCGAAACGCTCTTGAGTCTCAAAAATCGGATGGAGCGTAGTGAATACGTCAAATACGCCGCGCGTGAACTGCATATTGATGAACGTGTGCTTTGGCAGGAGTTGCGAGACGCAGGACTCCAAGCAGAACAGACCCCACAGCGAGTGAGGCAAGCGAAGAACGCACCGCAAAAATTATCCGCACGCGCCCAAATCGAAAATCAACTTCTTGAAGCATTAATCCAAAATCCAGCGTTAATTCCGAGTGTTAAATCGGAATTCCATTACCAGAATTTCACAGAACCGCGTTTCTCCAAAATAGCAGAATTGCTCTGGGAGGCGTGTAAAGACGATGGTAGCGTTGATATCCAAACCCTCATCAACGAGTGCCCTGACGAGGCACTCAAAGGGTTCTTCTCGAATGCGCTCCTCCGAAGAACGCCGCCTCCGAATTTACTGCGAGCACGGGTTGAGGGGTGCCGCAATAAACTCAAGAATTTCCTCTTACAAGACCTTGAACAGCGCATCCGTTCTCATGCGCTCGCTGAAGGCACAGATGAGGTAGAGACCCTCAGGGAGTTAGTGAAACTTTCAAACCAGAGACGCGCCTTAACCGGACATTCGTCCGAGGAATTGGACGTATAATTACAGTTTTCGTCGTCTTGTATCTATAGTCGCGGTAGCCTGACTTCGTTTCTCTACACGGCACCCGCACACGAATAATGAACGGAATTGAGATGCTGCACCCCATTGCAGCAAAAACATTGAAGCAAGGAGCAAGTTAATCATGGATTTTAGAGACTATTCTACCGTCGATTATCTGGATTCTGAAAGCGGTGATGATCTCGAATATGACGATGAAATCGCTGACCTTTCCGCCCTCGCTAGTAGTTACACGGATGATTCGGTGAAAGTCTATATGCGTGAGATGGGAAGATTTCAGTTGCTTGATCGGACCCAAGAGGTGGAACTCGCTAAACGGATTGAAGCAGGACATCGTGCTGCTCTTGAGGCGACTTTCGGAACCGCACTTGCAATTACAGAAATTCGGAAGATGCTCTATAAAGTCGTCACTGCCAAAAAACGTGCCTCTGATATTATTGATATGCCCGTTAAGAGCACATCCACTCAGGATAAGGAACGGAAACTCCGCGAACAAGTGAAGAAGGCGTTAGACGTACTGGAGAAACTGGAGATGGAACGTTTCGATGCAGTAGCCAAAAACGGAGCTGCTGCCAAAAACGGAAACGCATCCGCAGAGACATCGAGAACGCGCAAAAAATTGATTAAAACGCTCGAAAAACTGAAGATTGACCGCGAAGAGATCAGCAAAATCTCTGACCTCGTCAAACAATCAGAATATCAGATTAGTGTATGGGAGGCCCAAATACAGCGTCTCCAACAAACTCACGATATTCCACACGACTGGTTTAACGGCGGTAGCGATGCGGAACGGAAGTTTGAAACGACTGCAATGGCGGATGCGTACGTCGAAATTGTCTGCTGCAAACGCAGTATCCGACAGCAGATGAATGAAATTGGGGTCTCACGTGACCGCCTCAAGTCTCTCACTCAGCAAATTGACTTGGGCGAATCTGAAGCGCAGGCTGCAAAAATGGCGATCGTTGAAGCCAATCTCCGTCTCGTCGTCAGTATCGCAAAGAAACACAGGCACCGTTCATCAGGGCTTGAATTTCTCGACTTAATCCAAGAAGGGAACATCGGTTTGATGCGAGCCGTGGATAAATTCGACTACCAGCGCGGCTATAAATTTAGCACCTACGCGACATGGTGGATTCGACAGGGGATCACCCGGGCTATTGCTGATCAGGGGCGCACGATTCGGATTCCTGTCCACATGCACGAACGCATTAACAAAATCCGACGCGTGCAACGCTCCCTGCTCCAAGAATTGGGAAATGAACCCTCTGCCGAACAGATCGCACAGGATCTGAAAATTTCAACCAATAAGGTCACTGAGGCTTTGTCGGTCGCACCAGAAGCCTCGTCCTTAGATACGCCGATCGGGGAAGAAGATGATAATCCTCTCGGTTCTTTCATCGTAGATGCCGACGCGCCCTCCCCTGTACAAGAAGCTGAATTGAACATCCTTAAGGAACAGATCCAAGACGTACTTTCTGACCTAAGTGAACGCGAGAGACGGGTGATTTCGCTCCGTTTCGGGATTGAGGACGGTTATCCCAGAACGCTTGAAGAGGTCGGAAGTATCTTCAAGGTGACCCGGGAACGGATCCGACAGATTGAGGCAAAAGCACTCCGTAAATTGCGGCACCCCCGTCGAAGCCGGAAACTCCGTGATTTTGTTAACTAATCGCTAATTACCAATAGCCCTTAAAAAATTTGCTTTTAAAACCGGAATATTGTATAATTCGTATATCAAATTAAAGCGGGCCCATAGCTCAGTGGTCAGAGCCGTCGGCTCATAACCGACTGGTCCTAGGTTCGAGTCCTAGTGGGCCCATATCGCTACGTGGGGCGTTAGCTCAGGGGTACGAGCGCTACCTTCACACGGTAGAAGTCACTGGTTCAAATCCAGTACGCCCCATCGGTTGTTTAATCAGCGAATACCAATTAGCGAACTGCTCACAGCAAGAGATTTCTGTGGTGAGGCGCAATACGCAATTGCCAGATACTAACCGCTAACAGCGAAGAAGGAGCAGTCCATGGAAAGTAGGGATGCCCCGCATTTCGTCCAGGCTGGCATCAAGGCTATCGACTGTGACATCCATAACGAAGTCCCCAATTTACAGACACTCTTCCCATATATGTCTGATTTCTGGTGCGACTATTGCAGCACTTCTGGCTTTAGAGGTCCCGATGCAAACGATTATCCGCGCCAAGTACCCCTAACAGCGCATCCTGATGCCCCTTCTCCGTGGGACATTGACCTTCAACATGTCCGTGAGCACCTACTTGACGATTGGAATCTCGAATACGGAATCCTAAATTGTGCCTATCGCGTTCAGAGCGTCCATAATCCTGACCTCGCCGCTGCAATCGCAAAAGCAGTCAATGATTGGCAGATAGAACACTGGCTTGACCCAGAACCGCGACTCCGTGCCTCTCTGGTAATTCCAAGCCAAATCCCGGATCTCGCTGCAAAGGAGATTGAACGCGTCGGTAATCATCCGGGGTTTGTCCAAGTCGTGTTGCCTGTCCGTTCACGTACCCCGTACGGCAACCGCATCTACCATCCAATTTACGAGGCAGCCGTCCGAAATAATCTCGCTATCGCGATCCAGTACGGCGGTGCACCGGGGACTCAACCCTCGCCGACCGGGTGGCCATCGACCTATCTCGAAGAATATAGCGGAATGACCCAAGTCTTCCAAGCACAGGTGATTAGCCTCGTCGCTGAGGGTGTTTTCGACCAGTTCCCTGCACTGCGTGTCGTTCTGATTGAAAGCGGATTTACATGGCTCCCTGCTGTTATGTGGCGGATTGATAAAGAGTGGCGGGGGCTCCGAAGCAATACACCGTGGGTGAAACGTCCGCCTTCTGAGTATATGCGCAAGCACATCCGATTTACTCTACAACCTATTGATGCACCACCGACACCCGATCAGCTCCTCCAAATTATCGGGCAGTTGGAGTCTGATGAGATGCTTATGTTTTCAACCGATTATCCGCATTGGCAGTTCAATACACCGAACGATGCTTTACCTGCTGAACTGCCGGGCTCGCTTGCCCGTAAAATTTTACATGAAAACCCCCGTACCTTCTATCAACTGGTTTAGTAGTTGTTAGTTTTTAGTTGTTAGTTATCGGTTAAGAGACTTAACGTAACAATTCATTACTTCTTGGAGTACCCCCAATTGCGGAGGGTTGTTACAAAACACTCTTAACTTATAACTGACAACCGACAACCCAACAGGAGATAACGCAATGGAAAACAAAACGACAAAACGTTCCAAGTTCCGGGTTATTGATTGCGACATCCACAACTCTATTCCGCCGGGAGGTCTCTCCCCGTATCTCTCCAAGCGGTGGCAAGAGCATTACAAGACTTTCGGGCTCCGGGGCCGCATCGGCGGCTACTATCCGCGGGCACTGATGAATGCTGCACGGCGAGACGCATGGCCCCCCTCAGGACTTTCACCGGGCGCAGATTTAGCGTTCATGCAGGAGCAGCTTCTCGACGCGTTTGACATCGAGTACGGCGTGTTGAACCCGCTTATGCCTGTCGGTGAGCAGTTAAATATCGAATTCGGTGCCGCACTCGCAAGTGCAGTCAACGATTGGCAGGTCGCCGACTGGGTTGAACCTGATCCGCGCCTCCGGGCATCTATTGTCGTGCCTTATGAAAACGGAGACCTCGCTGCTGAGGAGATCCATCGCTGCGGTCCAAATCCAGCATTTGTTCACGTCTTGCTGCTCGCCCGGACGAGAGACCCGCTCGGAAACCGAAAATATTGGAAAATGTACGAGGCAGCCGCTGCGTACGATCTACCTATCGCTATCCACTTTGGCGGCAATCAAGGTCCCATAACGGGTGCCGGGTGGCCCTCCTATTATATTGAGGACCACGGGGGTATGCCGCAAGCCTTCCACACACAGGTCATTAGTTATGTCACCGAAGGCGTATTCGAGCGTTTCCCGAACCTCAAGATTGTCCTCATTGAAGGCGGATTCGCATGGCTTCCACCGCTTATCTGGCGACTTGATGCAACATGGGAGCGACTGCGCGCCGAAGTACCTGACCTCAAGCGAAAACCTTCGGAATATATCCGAGACCATTTCTGGCTCAGCACACAACCGATGGAAGAACCACCCAAACGCGAGTATTTCGAGCAGATGCTTGAGCAGCTGGACATGAACGACAAACTCATGTTCGCCACGGACTACCCACATTGGGATTTTGACGCGCCTGATCGTGCGTTGCCCAGTTTCCTGAAACCCGAACTGCGCAAGAAGATTTTAGCCGACAACGCCCGTGAACTTTACGCCTTTGGTAAATTGTAGTTAGCCATCAGCAGTCAGTTGTCAGCGGTCAGTTATCAGTAAAGAGGTATCCTTAAACGATTGCCTCTTTACTGACTGCTGAAAGGATTTTTTGAAAAATCCGCCCTGACAGCTGACCGCTAATTCTCTGACAACTGATAACCGACAACTAATACCCAAATGCCCAAATACGTAGTAGCAACAGCAGACGAAATTGAACCCGGCGAACGCAAAATCGTCCAAATCAGCGGACGCTCCATTGGTGTCTTTAATATTGATGGCGAATACTTCGCCATCCGTAATAGCTGCCCACATCAAGGCGGTCCCTTGTGTAGCGGTCTCGTCACCGGCTTTTTAGAATCCTCGGGTCCTGGTAACTATAACTACACCCGTAAAGGCGAGATTCTCCGGTGCCCGTGGCACAGTTGGGAGTTTGACATCAAAACAGGACAATCTTGGTGGAGCCCGGCACAGCGACGCGTCAGAAAATACGAAGTCCTCGTCGAGAGCGGCGAAGAGATTGAAGCCTCCAGTACTGAGCGTCAAAAAGGTCCCTACGTCGCCGATACCTTCCCCGTTACCGTTGAACAGAAGTACGTCGTCATCGAAATTGATTAGACGGTTTAGTTTTGCTGTAGGCGCGAGTGTTTTTGCTTGGGTATTTCTGCGGATTTCTTCATGCTCGCGACCTTGTTAACGACTAACTAATCTGCTTCTAACCCATCGATTAATTTCTCCTGATCCCCCGGTGAATAGAAATACGATCCGGGTTTCCATTCACCTATATCGCCGATCAATCTCCGCTGACGCGGCGTGCAGCGTTCCAAGAGCTCCGGCGATGCCTTCTCATAGTCAAACGCTCGGAAACACTGATGGCTATAGCAATAGATAAGCGTCTTCCGAGGCTCTTCCGAACGGTTGCCGACAACACCGTGCCACAGGGCATGCGGAAAGACCGCTGCGTCCCCTGCCTTTACACACAACTGCACGGCTTCCGGGATATAAGGACCGTCCTTGATGCCCGTTTCTGGAAACGTACGGTTATGGCTCCCCGGCACGACAGTAAAGTTTCCGCTATCTGGTTTCTCAAGGTCTGTTAAGAAGTAGTGAAGTTTGACCTGCAGCGGTGAACTCGATCTGCTGACCCGAATCGTCCGCATCGCCTGTCCACCGTCCGTGTGTAGATACCCTGGATCTTTCGGGTTCGGAGGACGCACGATTACCTCGGACATACTCAACTGAATAAAGTCGCCCATCAGTTCACGCACAATCGGAAACGTCACCGGATGGTCCATTAGATTGACGAAGATGTCATGATCTTCCATCACATTCCGCTTGTCGAAAGCAGAATCCGCCGTAACATTTTCACCTTTCCGAAACTCCGCGTCCATTTCATTTACTGTCGCTAACAATGCGTTTACCTCATCAGGAGAGAGCACCCCTTTCAAAACGAGGTAACCTTCTGTCTTCCACTGCTTACGCTGATCCTTCGTTAAAATTCCCATCTATGTATAGCCTCCGTCCTTCAGTTTTGCAACCTTGTTTATTTATTTATTTACCCGTTCTGCTAACTGACTACTGACAACCGATGACTGAAAACTAAGCAATAAAATAGAGGACAAACAGATTCATGTCAAGCAAAATAACCGTACCATATTTTCCCTAAAATCGGTAGGCGAGGTTCCCCGTACTTCGCGCTTTTTGTAGGAGCGACCTCCCGGTCGCAACTTATCCATAGAATCCAAAGCTGCTTTGCGCTAACAATTTTTCCAAAAAACTTGACATTTTATGCAAATTTCGTGTATAGTTGTAAACATAGGACTTACGCAGTTATCTTTAAAATCGACACGTTTCCCCTTGCTAGCGGGGGCGGGGAATGCCATAGGGGAACCTTCATACCGTTGATTTGAACGGGGTATTCGCAATTTTGCGTAAGTCCTAACAGACAAAAAAATTGTTGATAGTAAAATCTGAAGTATGTTTATTCTTCAGTGATTGTAAAGCGTTCCGGACATGTAAGGCAACGTGACGATCTATTCTGATGTCAATGGAAAGCAGGAATAAGTTTATGGGCCGAAAATTATTAGTCTCGTTTGATACAGATCGGATTAAGGAGTACGTTTTTGCGACAGGTAAACTCAAAGAGATCCGAGGAGCAAGTGCGATACTTGATGAACTGAACCGCTTAGATATGGTCGCGAAAGCGGAAGAATTTCACGCGGAGAAAATTTATGCAAACGGTGGATCTGGAATGTTTACCGTGCCTGAGGCATCGGCGGAGGCTCTGATTCAAGCTGTGGAGAAGGAATATCGTTTACGCACACAAACCGGTTCAATTACGAGTGCAGCTATGGAACTCCCCGATAACTTTACAAATCAAGATGATGTTCAGTCTTATCTTCAAACACTTGCCTATCGCCTCCGTCTTAAAAAAGACAAAAACGTTTTGAACCAACCGATTTTGACACATCCATTTTTAAGAACGTGTGATTCTTGTGGATATCAGTATGCAAGTCGAAGCGTCACAGAGCCTGAAACTGAATTGCTTTGTAGAAGTTGTGAAAATAAAAGGGAGAAAAACAAGGAAATTCAAAAAGATATTGAAAGTATTACTAGCGGTGAAGCAAAAAAAGATATAGATTACAAACTCTGGTACCGCTTACTGGGTGAGTTAGCTAGAAATGGTTATGAGATGATGGGGAAAAACCGCCCTGAAGATTTTGGTGACTTAGGTGAGATGTCTGAACCGAAAAATTATATGGGACTTATCTATGCTGATGGCGACAATATGGGCAGAGCATTGGAGCAGTTGGAAAACTTAGATGAAGTCAAAAAGTTTTCTAAAGTGGTTGATTGTGCTGTTTACCAAGCTGTACACGATACTATTTTTACAGATCTGCGGTTCGGTGACAAGTATTTTCCATTTGACATTCTAATGCTTGGAGGCGACGATTTGGTGATGCTCACAGCGGCGCACAAGGTTATAGAAGTTTCAATGAAAATCGTAGAGAAGTTTAGTGAACTCACTGACAAGTACTTAGGTAAACGGTTCACACTATCTGTTGGTATTGCTATCGCGCATACGAAGTTTCCATTTTCAAGTCTGCTTAAATTAGCCGAACAAGCGTTAAAATTTTCTAAAAAAGAGGCTGTGAAACGAAAAAGGAGAGGGCAAGAGATAACACATGATGGACTCATCAACTTTATAGTGGTAAATAATTCTAATAGTCTTGATTTTGATCACTATCACCGGGAAACGCTTAGCGACGAGGACCAAGATATTTGCCGAACGCTTCGCCCTTACAACTTGACAGATCTACGCTATATTGTTAAGACAATTCGGAAATTAAAAAAAGAAGATTTCCCGCGAAGCAAGCTTAAGGGCCTTCGGGAGTCAGTTTTCCAAAGCCAAAATCAATCAATTTTAGAAGGTTTGAAGTTCATCAGTAGTATAAACCCGCGTAGTGAAAGAGGTAAAGAACATCGTCAGATGTTCTGGGATTTTCTCACACATTTTGCTGACAGTTCACCTTCAATTTTACCTTTCCCTTGGTTCAAGTCTGGTGATAATTCTTATACCCCTTTTCTTGACCTCATTGAGCTTTACGATTTCATCACTGAAGATGAAGTGAGTTAAATTTTCATGCAACGAGACTTTATTAACATTGATTACCAGATTCAATTTAAAACGCCTTTCCACTTCGGTACAGGCCTACGTAGGGATTTGTTGGACCGGAGTGTCTGTCGGGCCGCGAACGACTATCTTTATATTCCGGGTTCAACACTGAAAGGCGTACTCCGTGAAAGATGTGAGCAGCTCGCCCGTATTTTTGAGCTTTCTGTTGTCAGTCCACATAACGAACGGGAAGCAAAAAATCGTTTCCGTGATGATATTGACATTGTTGACAGGATTTTCGGTTCTCGTTACAGACCGGGCGAACTCTATTTCGACAACGCGACTCTCATTGAGGAAGATCAGAAACTACTTGATAGTGACAGTGAACAAACACCAAAGCGATACATCCATCTTCAGACTGAGACACGCGCGCAAACAAGTATTTCTCGAACTCTCGGTACAGTACGTGAACAAGCATTATTCCAAAGCGAATTCGGCCTCAAGACACTCTGCTTTGAAGGACAGATTTACGGTCATCTGGAAGGTTTCCATATTGACGAAAATCAATGGAGTTATTCACTCCTTTTGCTTGTTGCCGGTATTTGTGTCAATGACCGGATTGGTGCAAACAAATCAACGGGCATGGGTAGATACAGCTGCCAAATTCTGGCGTTAAAAGTTAATGATATCCCAGCCGAAACTGCAAACTTATTGGCAAATTTGTCTGATTTGGAATACTATCAAATGGTACAAGGGGAGGTCAAATGAGAGCAAGACTTATCGTTTCGTCTGAATCTCCACTGAACTTACGGTTATCTCGTTCGACAGCAAGTTTTGAAACCTTCAGATATATTCCTGGGACTACGCTGTTAGGTGCATTTGCATCAGCACATCGCAAAACTTGTAACGACAAAACTGAATTCACGAAGTTCTTCCTCTCTGGTAAGATAACCTTTAGTAACCTTTATCCAGCAAACTTTCAAGCAAGCGAATTTTCGAACACGGATCTTCGAGATGATGAGCAACCTGTCAAACCAATTCCGAACACGGCCCGATCTTGTAAACGATTCAGTGGTTTCCGTTTTAAGGCGGATGCCGGTAATCAAGAGCGTCACGGGGTCATGGATAGTCTCATTGGTTGGGGCTTGTTTGCATTGAGTGACCAAACGAAGATTGAAATCCTTAACACACATACGGAATGTGCCTATGTTGGTAAACAGGGCAAATGTAAAGAGTCGCTTGATGCATTCTCTGGTTTCTACCGCCGCGGAGAAGATGTTACCGAAATTGGTAAATCTGAGGCAAAAACTCGCTTGTTGACGCGGACGGGAATCAGTCGTGAAACAGGTACCGTTCAAGAAGGCATCCTCTATAATCGTGAAGTTATCAATGAAGGCCAATCGTTTTGGGGAACGATGTCTTTTGCTGATGAATCGTTATGTGATGATTTCTACGATTTTGCAGAGAATGTTGGGGATAAAGGTATACTTAGAATCGGAAATAACTTGACGCGAGGATTGGGCAAACTTGGGGTTCCGCGAATTGAAGAGTTCAATCATGAGAACATGGCATCTTTTCAAGAACGAGTTGGTGCGTTCAATCAGAAATTTCATACCGAAGCAAAAACATATGGTGTTGATTTACCGCATCAATTCTATTTTCCAATCACGCTCCAGTCGGATGCGATTATTTCTGATCCGCAATTGCGTTATCAGACTGTCCTTAACGGCGAATATCTACATCAGGTTTTGGACCTTGCAGACGCGACTTTGGTTTATCAAAACGCGAGCACTCGGCGTGTATTTGGCTGGAACGCCCTCTTTGGATTGCCCAAAGCAGCGGAGTGGGCGATTTCAATGGGGTCAGTTTTCCTGTTTGGGTATAACGGAGCGATTGATGACGCTTTCTATCGGACCCTCTATAACATTGAACAAACCGGGATTGGCAAACGCAAGTTAGAAGGTTTCGGACGAGTGATAGTCGCCGATGTCTTCCACTTGGAGGTCAACGAATATGAATCAAGAGATGAAAATCATTAAGGAAGTTGCCCAAGTCGCTGATCGAGGTGACTTTTACACAAGGGCAAAAACACTTGGAGAAATCGCTTCAAGGGCATTCGGTGAAAGACACCGAAGCCAGATGACTGGTCTTGAAAACATTGCGAATTCCACACTCAAAGTAACAGACGTACTCGACTTCATTAAAAAACAGTTCGCTAAATCGAAACACAACGAAGGTTGGCGAAAAGAGGACTTTGGCATCGAATTAAAAAAATACATCGAGCAAAGTCTGCGGAAACGTCGTGAAGAAATTTGTCACGTTCTTGAAAATGTTGAGGAAGAATCTGTTGATAGACAGCGCATCTATTTAAGACTCATTCGTGAATTCGTGCGTCAACTCGTTATCCATTACGAGTATCAAACCAGTGGAGGTGAATCTGATGGCAGTAGTGCCAACGGAGCAAGTCCAGAAAATTTGCTTGTTGAGTGACGGTGAACTTTATGAAAATGCTGTCGATTTCGTCAAGACCCACTACAGTCCCAAAAAAGTCTCAAAAGCCCAACTGAACGGACTTCAAAACGCTGTTGGTGCTGGCGAGTGGCATGAAATTTTTAATTATATTAATAACCGCTTAGACCGAGACACAACACCTGAGGATTTGAAAAGTTTCTATGGCGCACTAAAAGATTCCCTTAATAGTCTGCATAGCAAGGTTCAGGAAGTGCAGTTTGTTGTGAGACCTGAAGAGATGACACGCACCCAAGGGAAGCAACTGAATCAGGAAATTGAACGGTATGCTTACTTATTAGCTAAGGAATACATTCAGCATGTAATTGCAGAATACAACTATCAAAGGACTCTATCAGATGCGGGAGATGAATAGGAAATACGTTTTCACTGGAAAGTTGGAACTAAAATCAGGTATGCACATTGGAGGTGGGCAAATCAATCTGCGAGGCACGGATAGCCCTGTTGTTCTCACGCCGGAGGGGGATCCTTTTATTCCCGGTTCCAGTTTTAAAGGCGTGTTTCGAAGCACTGTCGAAAAGTTAGTTAGTGCTATTCCGAACCGAAGCACTTGTTCTTTATCTGCTGAAGGTGATTGTCCAACAACCAAACAAGAAGATTTCAATAACCGGCGCAGAGAGTGCAGATGGAGCGAAACACAACTCTTTGAAGTTCTTGAAGAAGAGTTGTGTGATACTTGCAAACTTTTTGGTTCGCCGTTTGTGGCATCCAAGGTTTTTTTCAGCGACTTGTACGTTGAAGAGTGGGCAGAAGCGATACAACGCCGTGATGGTGTGGCAATTGACAGGGATAGTGAGCGGGCTGTTGATCGCTTGAAGTATGACTATGAGGTTGTCTCTGTCGGTTCAACATTCAAGATGCAAATCGCCTTGGAGAACCCGAATGATAGCGACTTGGAGTTGGTTTGCGTCGGATTAAATGAATTTGTCAGTGGTATGGGGGGCATCGGTGGGATGCGATCCAGAGGGCTTGGTAACTGCCAACTGATTGATCTAACAGCCTATGAATCAGATTTGACAGATCCCGATCAGTTACAGCGTTATCTCGTTGGTAAAAAACTTGAGGAGAAACTGACGAAAGTTGATGATATGACTGATTTTCTAGAAGAGCATATTCGGACGCTACTTAAGGGTGTACAAGGAGTAGAAAATGCTTAAAAAACTTCTTAACGAATGCCGATTTACGCTTACCGTTCACACCGAAGGTCCTGTGCTTATCAAATCCGGGCATCCCACGGTTTCTGGTCCTAACATGACACCTGTGCGAACTTACCGCAATGGCAATTCGGAAGTTTATCTGCCCGGAAGTTCACTGAAAGGGGTCTTTCGGAGTCATATTGAAAAGGTGATTCGGACGCTTAAAGACGGAGTCGTTTGCAATCCATTTGTCAAGGCTGAACCGAGTAGTGAAAACGATCAACTTGTCTGTCCGAATTACACCGATGTTTCCTGCGGTGACAGGTTTGAAGTACGCCAAAAGGAGCGATTAGAGGTTAACAAAATTCAATGGCGGCGACATCCTAAGAAAGAAGATTTGTCGAATGAAATGGTCTATCTCGATTCTTGCCCTGCATGTCGACTCTTCGGTTCAAATTCGTTCATTGGACGTGTCGCTATTTCAGATGCCTACCTTGCTGAAGGGAGCCAGCAGAAAACTGAGCAGCGTGACGGAGTTGGTATTGATCGCCTTACAGGCGGTGCAGCGAGTGGTGCTAAATTCGATTTGGAGGTTGTTTCGTCTGGTGTCGATTTTGAGACAGACATCTACATGCGAAACTTTGAGGTGTGGCAACTTGGGATTCTGATGTTAATCGTTTCAGATTTAGAGGACGGCTTAATACGTATAGGATCCGGTCGGTCGCGAGGGCTTGGGAACGTCAAAGCCACGATTTCTGAGGTGTCCGTTAATTACCTCGGGCCAGTGAACGGGAAATCTGACAATGATGTGTGGGGATTAGGGAAGCTGCTGGGCGATGGTTCTTATGGGACGGATACTGATGACAAAGTAACCGTTCAAGAGGCACCAATTGGGGAAACTCGTGGATTCCGCAAAATTACAATTTTCAGTGACAAAAGTCTTAATCACCTAGAAAAAGCCACGATTGACGCATTTGTTGCGAAAGTTCAGTCGTGGGAGATGCCGGAAACAATGCAGTTCGATCACTTGGAATTCCGACGAGACAGGGGGGCGAATGACTGAACAAATTTGTTGGGGAACGGCTGAAAACTTACTTCCGATTGTTCAAGCCTTGGACTGTCCACCCGAATTGCTGATGATGCTTGAACGTGTGCCTAATGCTTTTTTGTCTGATGACGAACAGAAGCCCGGAATTTGCCTACAGCCGTACGACGCGAGCGAAAACCTTGAGGTGTGGGAACGCGGACGCATCTTTCACAACAATTTTGAGTTGCGATGGGAAAAACAGGATGGCGTTTTTGTTATCGTCTACATCGGTGAACCAACAGAATTGCCGATGCCTCATACCGAGTCGCTCTCAGAATTTGAGACTCAAGATGAGACTTACTATCTCTGGGGTGAAAGGATGTCACCAGATAATCGCAAAGCGGTTGGTCAACCTAATACGACGAACCTATTTCTTGAACTACAAATTCCACGACTATTGCCTTATCCTGTCTCGAATCAGGGTGTAAAATCCCGCGTGAAAATATCTGCCCGACACTACCTCAATTCAGAAACAAGAGCGTTGGAATTTTACCGTTTTCGACATCTGGAGGAAGTCTCATGAATCCGTATGACTTTGTGCCGATTGACTGGGATAAATCACCTCTACGAAAACCTGCTTCGTCACATGATAGGTTCAGTGGGGTGTCAGGGAAAATTGAAGGGACGATTACAGCAAAAACGCCTGTCTTCATTTTTGACTCGCCGAAAAGTGGACGTGGAGCGGAACCGTTTATAACAAACTATCAGGGACAGCACATTATCCCCGGAAGTTCACTCAAAGGACTTTTTCGTAGTCTCATAGAAACCGTTGGGAACGGTTGCTTCCTATTTTTTGATGGAAAATACGAAGATAAGGATATTGACTATACCACCGAATTGCCGGGGGACTTTAAAAAATGTGAAACTGTTGATTTGTGTATCGCCTGCCGAATGTTTGGGGCAATGCACAGTTCAGATATGTTATCACTTGGTCACGTCTCATTTAACGATGCTGTGGAAGTGAGTATTTGCGAACATGAAGCCATCTATACGATCGCGCTCATGGGTCCCAAACCGCGCCATGAAGCGTTCTACCTGAACCCAGAACAAGGGATCGCAGGGCGGAAATACTATTTTCACCAACCGCGCGGAATACCAGCAGCACCACAGACGAAAACTCGCTACAATGAACATATTATACCGGTTGATACGGGGAGTCAATTTGCATTCTCCCTGCAGTTCACGAATCTTGAAAGACTCGAATTGCCGACCCTGCTTTACACACTTGTTCTTGAACAGGGTATGCGTCACAAGATCGGTTACGGCAAACCCGCCGGATTCGGAAGTGTCCATTTTGATATTACGAAGCTCACGTTGATTGATTATGCCAGCCGTTATGTAGCCAATCAAGGGACAACTGAGTACGAAGGCGAAGCGTTAGCGACCTACCTCTCAGGACAAACGCAACTGTTTACAGATGACACGACCTCACCGACATTGAACGCGCTCCGGCGCATCTGGCGATGGGATCCGACTGACACAACGACTTATCGTTATCCAAATCAGGATTGGTTTGGCGAAAATTCCAACGCACCTATTCGTGAAACACCGTAAACGCTAAAGAGGTTCTCATTATGGCAAAGAACGTTCTGATTGCAACGCTGGGTGAATCACCAATTGTTGTGACCTCAATGCTGCAAGCACTACAAGCGAAAAAGGATCTGACAATTGATCAACTGCATGTTCTCCATCCGGAGGGCGAGAGACTAATTGACTTGGGCTATGATTGCGTCAAGGAACATTTAAAAGAAAAATGCTGTGTCACTCAATGGCCGCTACCTTTTCCTGATACAAATAGCCGTGAAACCTCTATGATGTTTCTCCAGATTTTGTCTGATTTAATCCATGAACACGAAGATGTCGGAGATAATGTTTATTTATCCGTCGCTGGTGGACGGAAGAACATGTCTGCCCTAATAGCATCAACGTGTCAGTTCTTTGATTGTGTCCGTGGATTGTACCATGTTTTGGATAAATATGAAGATTATCCCAATCAGCGAAATTTCCACTCAATTGAGGAATTGTTTGATTTTAATCTGGCTGAACGATCTAAAAAGTTGAGTCCACCTGCCGAGGATCTAATCTTGGTTGAAATCCCGTATAAACAACTATCAAATGGTGTTGCGCTTCGGCAGTATTTTAGTGAAGAACATTCTAACATGAATGTATCGTCCGCTATTGAGATTGATGTTGAACTTGAGGCTTTTGGTCGTGAGATTTTTCAGAAAAAGAAAATTGATCTTCTTGATGTTTATCTTTCTAAAGATGCTAATGCATTTTACACAAAGGAGCAGGGGAGGCAAAAGAACTTGGAGAATTGCTTCCGTTCAATGCGAAACTCCCAACTACTACAAACTCATAATCACTCTTTGTCAAGTCCGAGAACAGATTGTCTCTGTTTTAAAATGGGCAACACGGATGAGCGTCTTTTCTACTATAAAAACGACTCCAAGGTCATTATTGCTACTATAGTGACGCACCATCAGAGATACAATAGAATTGCAAATGGCAATGAACCACTATGCAGCCAAGATCATCCCGCTCACATCCACTCTAACGATCTCAAACAAAAGAACATTCTAATTATGCCTCTTGGGAAATCACCCATGGTTGTCACACAAACGTATGCATTGCTCTCTACGCTCGAAGGAGTAGATATTGGAAACATTATCCTTATTTACCCGAACAACCCCGAGATTCGTAATGGCGTGAGACTGCTACAAAATGCGTTCAAGAAGAAAAACATAGATCGTGCTATTAAACCTATCAAGATTGATATTAAAGATGTTGCCTCCGACTCTGATTGTAGGACTTATAGTGGTAAGCTGGTCTCTGCGATTAAGACGGCGCAGACAAATAATCCCGATAAAAGTATATACTTGTCATTATCTGGTGGAAGGAAAGGCATGGCTGCTCTGACACTTTTTGCCGCACAACAAGCAAAAATCGATGCAGTTTATCACACCTTAATCACGGATGCTGAACTTGAAAACAGAATTGCGGAGGAAACAACGATTGAGGCATTAAAGACGTTGGGAAGAGCAGAGCAAGTGCAACGTCTATTTTTGGAAAACTACGATAAATCGAATTTTGACTTGTTTCGTATACCTGTTATTCCACTTTCCTGAACCCTGCTGAAACTTCATAGGTTTCGGCGGTACCGAAAGTTAACAACGTTCCGATCCGTCATGCTCCAAAACTTCAGATTCGCACGCTACCGCTTCACCTACACCGTCCAAGACCAGCAAAATCTGTGAGAAAACGGAGGAAACTGCCCTCATGGGAACACTCCTCATGCTAACAGTTGGCACCAATCCACTACCTGTTTGGGTGGCGCTCCAGCATTTGAAAGATAAACTACCAGCCCCTATCCATGTACGACTCGTGCATACGAAGGAAACAAGACGTGAACGAGATAGACTCCTGAAATATAGTCGCGACGTATTTGCTATTGATACGGTGGAGACAGTGTCGGGAAATCCTGCTACTGTACGCAACGACATAACCCAGAATCTCATACACAATTTACCAGACAATACCTCTTGCATTCACGTGCATTATACCGGTGGGACGAAGGTGATGTGCGTTGAAACCGCCGCTGCGGTAGAAAATATTAAGGTTTCTCTTCCATCACAAAATATGAGTATAGAAACCTCCTATCTGGATCCACGCGCTGACGCAGGCGCGACCCTCATAGACCGGAACGGAAATATCTTAGTCTCAGATACTCGCAAGGGTGTCGAGCCTTGGCTGCAGCGCATTGCTGAACTCAACGGCTTTGAACTCGGTCCATTTCCTTATGAATACTGGGATGAATGGGGTAACAATCAAACGCGAGATTGTCCTGCTCCCAACACTCTCAGCGGAGAACAATTGACAAAAGGACGTGCAGCATTCAAGAGCGGTAGGCATTTGACACCGGAACTTCTTGAGCATTGGGCGTATGCCGCCTTTCAGGATACCTTGGCAGACATCTCTCGGCAGCGCTCGGATCGGAGCAACTATAGACTTTTCCATAAGGTGTATGTCCGGCGAGCCAATAACATACCAGACGCAAGTGTGAAGCCTTTTGAACTTGACGTGGTTGCAGTATTAGGTTACCAAATCGTTGTTGTTTCGTGTACGCTTGCTTATAAACATGACAAAGTGAAGCAAAAAGGGATGGAGGCTATTGTACGGATGCGGCAACTTGGTGGTATTGAGGCGCGTGCCATCGTGTTATGTGGGGCTTCACAACAGGCACAGCAACTTATCCAAGCCGAATTGAAAGAAGAAACGGGGCATTCAAGCCTCTCTTTAGAAATCTGGGGAAGGGATACATGGTATCACCTCCAGCAAACATTTCATCAATACTTACGCACCACCTTCGGTTGGGCGTGAACACACTATGCTCCAAAACTTCCGATTCGCACGCTACCGCTTCACATACACCGTCCAAGAACCGCTGCAGATGCCCGAATACAAAGGCAATGTCTTCCGCAGCCGCTTCGGATACCTCCTCCGCGACATCACGTGTATCGGTGGCGAAGCAGCGTGCATGACGAAGTGCCAATTCCCAGATCGCTGCGTCTACTCCAAATGCTTTGAAACCCCTGTACCCGATGATAGTCCGATGCTGCGAGGGCAACCCTTCGCACCACATCCGTTTATCCTGGAACCGCCACGCACTGAGAAACTGGACTATGCACCGGGCGATACCTTCACCTGCACACTGACCCTCATCGGCGAGGCAATCAGTTTATTACCGTGGATGGTGTTCACCTTTCGCGAAATAGGCAAGCGGCGCGTCGGTGTCCGCGGTAAACGCGGACAGTGCCACCTCGATAAGGTGGAAAGCCTCCCCGCACGGAACACCCAAAGCGTCCAAACCATTTATACGGCGGAGACCGAGATGCTGACAGGCGAGGGGCTGATTCTTCAACTTGATGACGTCCTGCAAGACGCACCTCAGGTTACCAATGAGATTGAATTGGAATTTCTCACACCCACGAGTATCAAGGTCAACGGACGCTGGACAGACAACTTAACGTTTGAACACCTCATCCGCAACCTACTGCGTCGTATCCGGTTCCTGAGTTATTTCCATTGCGGTGAGGATTTAGCGGTAGATGCCCGGGCGTTAATTGAGGCTGCTAAGGCTGTAGTGGATGTATTCGATTTTTGTTGGATTCGGGCGGATCGATACTCCTATCGCACTGAGAAATCTGTGCCGATGGGTGGGTTTATCGGCAAGGTTCGCTTTACCGGTGTGGTGGAACCGTTCCGACCGTTTATCTATCTCGGAGAGTATCTACACATCGGACACCACACGGCATTCGGGCATGGACAGTATCGTATCACGCCACCATTTTCAAAAGATTCTCAAACCACGTACGCAGGTCAGATTCTTTGACAATACCGAAGTAAAAGAGAATCGCAGCAATAACGACAATCCAGATTAAAAAACGCCACGCGTGCTTGATGATACCAATGATAATAGATAGGGCACCTACGGCGGCAAGTATTAAAAAGAGTGGGGAACTCATTAATTCAGGCATAGCTGTTCACTTAACCTTCTCCCGCGCCTCCAGCACCTTAGACACCACCGTTTCGACATCGGCTTCATCGACAAACGGAGAGAGGATATATGACTTTAGCGCGACAATCGGTTCGCCATAAGTAGTGTATCGGTAACAGTCGGTTGTAGAGATTACCACACCCCTGCCCTCCATCGCTTCTGCGTGTACATATTCAAAAATCTTTTGGTTATAGTCGTTGTGTTTGAGCAAGCTGTCGCGATACGCGGGATCCTGGAATTCCTGATTTTGGATTGCGAAAGTATCCACACCGTCTGGATAGGCGCGGAAAAGCGTGACGGTTCCAAAATTTTCTCGATTTACTACGGTTGTACCCGCATGTCCACCCAGATATTCGCGCAGGCGCTGCGCCATTTCAACGACATGTCCGAGGATCGTTTGCAACCCTTGTTCACCAAACAGTCGGAGGTTGGCAAGCGCAGCAAGGACCCCCGTTCCCGCTCTTGAGGTTTCAAGCGTGTACATGCCAGGACGGTGGTCTCCAAAGTGATAAAGATAGGGCATCTGTTCGGGATGCCGTTTCACCAAATCCAGATCCGTTCGGTTTTTGACGAGAAGGAGACTGGAGATATAAGGCGTAAAACCCGTTTTGTGAAAGTCAATACCGACAGAATCGGCGAGGGCTAAATGCCGTATGCGGCGGCGCGTACCTGCCAACGCCCGAATGGTACGCGGCCGAAAATCCAACGGGTTCTCCTCAAGGTCGTAATCGTTAAACACCGACCATGCCCATCCGATAACCGCGTCGGCGTGAACGTGGGGTTGGTAGTCCAGTTTGAATTCATCAACAAGTCTGTCTCGTAACGCCACGATGTTCTCTAAATCGTCTAAACCAAACGCGTCAGTGGTGCCCAATGTTGCAATAATCGCAGCAATCTTTTTTCCATTTTCCAATGCCTTGCGGGTTTCTTTTTCCAGTAGATTGAGATCCATCTCGTTTTCAAACGTCGTTGGAATCGTGACGAGATTCTTTGTGCCGATGCCGAGCCAACCGACAATATTCGTGGCACAATAATGACCTGTGTCTGACACAAACACAGCCACGTCTTCAGCGGTGCCGTTTTCAGCGGTGCCTGGGCAGGCTTTTTCCAAGCCGAGTTTCACACCGTAGAGCGTTGTGCCGGTGCCGCCGAAAGTAAACACGCCATCTGAGGCTTCTGGATCATATCCAATCATTTTTGAGGTCATCCCGATAACTTCAACCTCAGCCAATGCCACGAGTCGGCTGTATTCATCCCAAGCGAGGTTCGGATTGTACAGCGAAGCCAGGAGCACACCTATTAGACTCGGAATTGTCGGCGGGGCAATAACATTCTGTTGTGTACGGGGGTGTCCGAAGATCGTCATGCCTCGGAGATAGCCCACGAGGTCGGTGGTGACATCCTCAATCGAGGACATCGTCTCAGGTAAGGTTGTCTGTTGTGCCGCTGCAAAGTCAGCGGGGATAATACTGCCGAGCATTGGCAAATGTGTCTTTAACTCATCCACCTGGTCCAAGGCGCGCATGATGGAATGCACAAAATAGGAATTATGGATCGGGTCTGCTACGGGTTGGGGAAAAGCCAGTCGAATGTCTTTTAAAATATCGCGATAGTTCACGTATTTCCGATCTCCAGTCGTTAGATTTAATGTTAATTATGTTAATTGTCAGAATCAGGATTTACAGAATTAGCAGATTTGCGGGATTACAGCCGTGGCAATGATTTATGAAATACTTTGGCTGTCTATTTTCTGTTAGAACGCGTAGATTATACCCGACTTCTAACCTATAAGTCAAATTAAATCTGTGGGACAAAATTTTTGTAAAAAAATTGACTTATGTGCAAATTTAGGGTATGCTTATAAACCGAATTGGAGGTAAATTCGTGCTCTATGTCATCTCTTACGATATTCCAGACAACCGCAGACGTAACCAACGTCGTTTGATATGCAACACCCACACCTAACGGACGATCAGATTCAAGACCGCTGCACAGCACAGAGTTTCGAGCGCGGCGAGGCCTACTTTTCTGAGGGTGCCATCGGTAATCCGGTACGTCACGGCTGGACGCTCTCAGCAACATGCCAGGGGACAGACATCACCCCTTATCAAGTCTCCGTAGAATTGATGCCAACAGGGATCGCGACTGCTGACTGCTCCTGCCCTTATGATTGGGGTGGCGATTGTAAACACATCGTCGCGCTGCTCCTCACCTATGTTTATGAGCCAGAGGTGATCTATGCCTTGGATACCCTGCTGACCACGCTCTCCGAAAAACCAAACGCAACCCTTTTACGCGTGGTTTCAGAACTGCTCAAGCGATCGCCGGATCTGGTGCCGGTTGCGCGATTCTATGCCGACATACCCGAGGCGCCGGCGGTAGAAATTGAACCTATCCCACCTGAACTCAGTGTTTATACGACAGTGATAGAAGAGGTGCCAGACGTAGTGCCTGCACCTCCGATGCCCGAACCAACGGTTTCTGCGACAGTTACAACGTATCGAGAACAGGTCGATCGCCTTTTGGAAACGGCTTTCTGGATCAGCAGCTGCAACAGGTGTTAGGTCAATTGGAAGGTTTAGTCGCACACGCTGAATCGCTGGCGCGAACAGGCGAAACGGAATTCGGCCTGTCTGTGCTTCACGCAGTGATACACCAATCTATCACCCGTTATGCTGACACGTACCAGAGAGACGAATTACCCCGGTGCGTCAAGAAATACGCGAAAACGTTCACAGAGGTTGCTATCGCAGCACAAGCATCAGATGCAACAGACTTCGGCACAGACGCTGGGTCCGCTACTTTGCCTGAACACTGCCGAATGTTATTACGACTGAGTTTTAATGCAGCGGCGATCTTCGTGCCTATCCTGACAGGACTATTAGAGAAGGTGTGTGCTGCACAAGAGACATCGGAATTACAAGCGATGATCGAGCAGTCTCTCGATGAAAGTGCTGATCGGTCAGCACACGTTCAACTGCTACTTGCATTGTATTTGCACGCTGGCAAAACCCAACATTATCTCCGTCTGGCACAAGATGAGGGGGAAGTTTATCGCTTGATATACGCCCTCTTTGCATACCAACAAAATGCTGCAGCGTGGCGGACACTTGAAAAATCCTCGTTATCTATTGATGAATATATGCGCCTCTTGCAGAGTCCAATAGCCAAAGACATTCCAAGGTTTGCCGATAAACTGATCGCGCGTATCAGAGACCACCACCCTGATACTGCTATCACCCTCTATCAACACCTTATTGAGCAACGCGTACACACCCGAAACCGTGAAGCTTACGAGAAAGTTCTGGAGTATCTGACGGCGTTAAGCGGAGTCTATCAGGCCCTCGGTCAGGAAGATCAGTGGACTGTTTATCTGGAAAACCTTCGAAAACGCCATACCCGCAAACGACTGCTGCTGCAAATCATCGCCGAGATTTAAGAAGCTACTCTTTTGTCGTGAAGTCTAAAAATAGATAGACCCAGAATACACTGCCGCCGCTGGCTAGGTTTTGCGGCGTACTCGCTCAAAGCCTGCGGGCATCGTCTGCGCGGGTAGGCGTGAATGCTTACCCACGCAAAACAATACAGCTGGTTTTAGGTACGAATGAGGAACGGTGTGTATGCCGCCTCTTCGCCTGTAATCACGCGTGCTAAATGTCTAACTTGTAGTTCAATAGCGCGAAGATAGGTCGTCTTCTCGTTGCGTGTTGGGTGTTGGAACGTCTGTTGCATCCGCCCATAGTATCCTGTCAGGAAGCGATCCAAAGCCGCCTTGGTGAAACGGATACCTTTGCTCGTCTGCTCGAAGTCCTCCGGTTGCACGCGATTGCGATTCACAAGCGATAACACATATCCATCAACAATAATCTGACGGAACTCCTCCATCAGATCCGATGCGAGTGCTGCGTGTCCATGCTTGGGTTGATGGAAATATCCGCAGTAGGGATCGAACCCGACGACGTGGGTGAAAGTATAAACGTGATTGTGTAGGAGTGTATAGCCGAGTGAAAGCATTGCATTAATGGGATCCGGTGGTGGCCGGAATTGTCGGGTTTCAAAGCCCCAGTCGTGTGCCAAAAATTGTCGGAGCGCGCGGTAATAAACAGCAGTGCCAGTGCCTTCGTATCCGAGCAGCGATTCCAAATTCTCGGCACGTTCAAGTTTTTGCACGGTTTGGCGCACAGAACTGATAACCGACTTAACCTCGGCATTTTGGGTCCGCTGGCGTTGGCAAAATCGGGCAGCGTTTGTGAGTTTACCACGAACAAAACATTTCGCCAATGCCAAACAACGCTCTGAATCTGTAGCAACGGCGTACTGTTGTTGCCGGATGCGTGTATCTTTGGCATAAGCGGGTTGGAGTTTCCCTTTATATTTCCCGCGTGAGGAGAGAAAGGAGACCGGGATGCTTTTATGAAGCAGGTAGCCCATCGTCGGTGTTGTGATATGTCCGTTGCCGAAGATGACGACCTCATCCAGTTGGACAATTGGGATTTCTTGAAGTACCTCGCGCTCTTTTTTAACGAGGATTTGGTTTCCAGATTTATGGAGCATTGCGCCTTGTTGGGTGATGTAAAGGATTGCCATTTTATGCCTCCTGAGTAATGTGGGGCAGGCACAAAACCTGCCCCTACAAACACTTTTTTTCATAATAATACTTGGATGATGTGCGGGCAGGCACAAAACCTGCCCCTACTATGCTACGTTCGTTGTTTTAAACGTTTACCGACCTGCGCCACAATATTTTGTCCGTGTTGTGCCACGCGCTGCCCAGAGCGCGTGACGTGGACGGTTCCCTGTTTCAGGGCATGTTGGACATGATTCTGCAAAGTTTTCGTACGTGAGTCCGGAATAGGTTGATAACAACCATCTGCATC
This sequence comes from Candidatus Poribacteria bacterium, assembly GCA_963662915.2. Lineage (GTDB taxonomy): Bacteria > Poribacteria > WGA-4E > WGA-4E > WGA-3G > WGA-3G. The sequence continues at coordinate 511,333 of CAXXEU010000002.1, forward strand.
AAAAACGTGCCCGAGGAATTCGATGCCATCGTCAAAGCGCGTCATCTGTGTCTTCTGCGCGTTAAGCTGCAGTTTGAGGGATGCGAGATGTTTTTGTGCATGGTTCAATGCTTGCTGGGCGCGTCCCTCACTTCGGCAAAGGATGAGCAGATCGTCTGCGTATCGGACAAGCCGTATGCCTGCCCGCGTCATCGCTTTATCAAAGGGATGCAGATAGATATTTGCCAACAAAGGTGAGAGCGGCGAACCTTGTAGGATACCGATTTTCCGTGGTTGACTCAGCCGCGCTTTCACCACACTTCCTACAGTGGGTGCGGCGAGTGCAGCGACTACTAACGGGGCAACAATGAGGAGTTGCTTCGTTGCAAGCGGTTTCCACAACCGTTTGGCATTGGCAAGGAGAAGAAGAAGTCCATCTCTCCCCAAGTTCGTCAACAACTCTTTTCCTGTTGGGGCTAAGTGACCATCGGTTGTCGTCATTTCGAATTCGTCAACATCCCAGTCGTCTTCTATCAATCCGTTTTGATATGTGCTGTCGTGCTCATAATTGGGTGTACGATGCAGGATTTGGTTAATCACGCTCTCCACACCTTCACCAATATGATGTACCGTGTTTTCAAGATGCGTGCCCCATGTCGGGAATTTAGGGGGCTGTAAAACGCCTCCCATATCCAACCACATCTGGATGAGCCGAATAATCGCAGGTTCCTTCAATGATGCCCGGAGAAACCGCATCAGGATACGCGTATCCATTTCGTCAAAGAACTTCTCAATATCGGCATGAACACCCCATTCATAGCCCTCTGCTCGGAGAGCAGTGACTTGTGCGATTGCATGCGGCACCCCGCGATTGGGACGATAGGCGAAACTACACGCAAGAAATTTCGCCTCGTAAATTGGCGAGATAAGATCGCAAACGGCACGCTGGACAATCCGATCTTTGAGGGTCAGCACAGAGAGTTCTCGTGTGCTGCCATTCGATTTCCGCATCGTGAATTTTTGAACGGGGAGCGGGTAATAACGTTCCTCGGTGAGTTCACGCGAGAGGTGACGGAGATGTTTCGCGAGGTTTGTCTCGAACTGTTGGATAGTGACTCCGTCGCTGCCGGGACCACCTTTGTTGGCTCGCACTTTTCGCCATGCGGCATGTAGGGTTTCAGGTTGGCAAAGTTGTGTTGTAAGTGAAGCAGTTGGTGTGGAATTCAGCATGGAGATCCTCCGATTTATCTAAGGATGTACTGATGGGTACGGCTCTTAGAGACTGTCAAATTGTTTTGGGATGATTGAAAAGTGAACAAGATATTGATCAGACATTATGTATAGAGTCTGCAATGGATAAAAAGGATAGTAAAAAATCAGTGCCATTCAGTTTTCCATATTCACTTTATATGCGTGAACGTTTTTCCGCTGTAGGAGCGACCTCCGCTCGCGACCTTTTCTCGAAAACCTAAACTTATGTGAATGAAAACTAATAACGGAACCGAAAACGAAACAGCCTTGGTAAAAAATTAAAAACATTGACATTTTTCTGAATTAAAGGTATACTTAAAAAACAAACGAGATTCAACCACGAGGTGTATTGTCGATTCACATCGCCCATAAACCCATGTCTTATCTTGCCTCAGACGCTTTTTTGCTAAAGATTCTCGTTTGGGTCAATGTTTACAAGGGTTTGTAGGATTTTAGGCATGAATTTTAGGCAAAAAAAAGCCTCGCGCAGTTCTCGTTTGGTTTTGGGGTATATGGAGCCACGGCCCCACTGGGCTGAAAATGGGGTGCCTTTGGATAGACTTTCCCGCTCGAAGGGAATTGAAACTCAATATACCGAGTGGGTGTGAAATCAATCTTATATTCACTTAACTTTGGATAGACTTTCCCGCTCGAAGGGAATTGAAACAGTTGCGCCGTCTGTATCTGCCAGTCTTCATATTTCACTTTGGATAGACTTTCCCGCTCGAAGGGAATTGAAACTTCCTGTGTCCGTTTACCTTTGCAGGCAAGCCCTTGCTCAAGATCGCTCCTTTGGATAGACTTTCCCGCTCGAAGGGAATTGAAACGAGGACGGTCAAGAAACCTTTCAAACTTTTCATTTTTTCTCCCTTTGGATAGACTTTCCCGCTCGAAGGGAATTGAAACTTTTTGAACTTTCTCAACAACTTTTTCATTTTTTCTCCTTTGGATAGACTTTCCCGCTCGAAGGGAATTGAAACAAAAACCAATACAAAACCTAATCTCATTTTCAAATCCTTTGGATAGACTTTCCCGCTCGAAGGGAATTGAAACTAGAGATAAAAGTCAGGGCGAAAATCATCAGTGTCGCTTTGGATAGACTTTCCCGCTCGAAGGGAATTGAAACTTTCAACATTCCTTCTCCTTTGGCTTACGCCAAAAAATCTTTGGATAGACTTTCCCGCTCGAAGGGAATTGAAACTTTTTCGTCCTTTATTATTTCCATTTAAGTCTCCTTTTAATGCCTTTGGATAGACTTTCCCGCTCGAAGGGAATTGAAACTAAATTGCGGTGGCTCTTGCTTGGCAGTTTACATCCTTTGGATAGACTTTCCCGCTCGAAGGGAATTGAAACTCAGTCCCCCCGATAATGAGGCCGCTGCCACTTCCACTTCTTTGGATAGACTTTCCCGCTCGAAGGGATTGAAACTGTTTAATGCCCGGTCTGTTGATCTTTTTTAAAAATCCTTTGGATAGACTTTCCCGCTCGAAGGGAATTGAAACTGATTCCGATAGTCCCGACAGTTCCGATTAATTTCACTTTGGATAGACTTTCCCGCTCGAAGGGAATTGAAACTTTAAGATTCGTGTAGGTATCCGTCAGTTCACGTAGCGTTTCCTTTGGATAGACTTTCCCGCTCGAAGGGAATTGAAACTTTCCCGCACGGCGGCTGCAGCAAATACACTTGTTCTCCTTTGGATAGACTTTCCCGCTCGAAGGGAATTGAAACTTGGCTGGAGGAGATAATCTTTTCGGCTGATTCCTTATCTACTTTGGATAGACTTTCCCGCTCGAAGGGAATTGAAACTAGCTATCGAGGATAGCCGAGCGATAATTTTTTTTCAACTTTGGATAGACTTTCCCGCTCGAAGGGAATTGAAACTTGGCGGTCACGATGGGCTTGACGTTCTGCTTCGCGATTACTTTGGATAGACTTTCCCGCTCGAAGGGAATTGAAACTTTCCAAACGCTTCTATTTTACCATAACCTCCGAATTAACTTTGGATAGACTTTCCCGCTCGAAGGGAATTGAAACTCTAACTATACGATTTCTTGTTTCTTCGTTATGTACTTTGGATAGACTTTCCCGCTCGAAGGGAATTGAAACGAATCCACTCATCGTTTATACGAGGCAAGTCAATATCTTTGGATAGACTTTCCCGCTCGAAGGGAATTGAAACTTGTAGCTGCTCGCCCTTGAGACATCTTTTACCTCTTCAGCCTTTGGATAGACTTTCCCGCTCGAAGGGAATTGAAACTTTATCCCGGCAAAGACCGGGAAGGAGTGGTAAACTTTGGATAGACTTTCCCGCTCGAAGGGAATTGAAACAATGGCAACCAGCAAAAGAATGGAAGCAATCTTCTTAATATTCCTTTGGATAGACTTTCCCGCTCGAAGGGAATTGAAACTTGAAAATCAATCCCGTTGCCTTTGAACTTATTCGCTTTGGATAGACTTTCCCGCTCGAAGGGAATTGAAACTTCAGAACCTATATGATGCAGACTTTTAATTGCTGTTCTTTGGATAGACTTTCCCGCTCGAAGGGAATTGAAACATCCAGTGGTCAAATGCTCGGGCGACTCGATAGCCTGCTTTGGATAGACTTTCCCGCTCGAAGGGAATTGAAACACAGGCAAAGGCGGTGTGAGGAAATAGATAGTAAACTTTGGATAGACTTTCCCGCTCGAAGGGAATTGAAACTGAGATCAACAGCAACTTTCTCTGATGATGAAAACGGTGTCTTTGGATAGACTTTCCCGCTCGAAGGGAATTGAAACGCAGGTTAAGCACATTTCTTGTTCGCAACAGGCACACCTTTGGATAGACTTTCCCGCTCGAAGGGAATTGAAACTTTCGGAAGAAGAAATGGCTGATATTGAGCATCGGCTTTGGATAGACTTTCCCGCTCGAAGGGAATTGAAACCCAAGACAAAGGCTTGGATCCGGCTTCGTTGATTCCTTTGGATAGACTTTCCCGCTCGAAGGGAATTGAAACGAGAGCTGTGAAAATTCTAATAGCTTTCATTTTTTTTTTTCTTTGGATAGACTTTCCCGCTCGAAGGGAATTGAAACAGACCTGGAGATTTCTGGAATGATGGGAAATTCTTTCTTTGGATAGACTTTCCCGCTCGAAGGGAATTGAAACGTCATACCAAGAAGTACATTTACTGCTAACGTTTACTGCATCTTTGGATAGACTTTCCCGCTCGAAGGGAATTGAAACACGGCAGATTCTCTGCCAAACCAGATCCCGTTTTTTTTCAGCAGACGGTATTTGGCACTTTGGATAGACTTTCCCGCTCGAAGGGAATTGAAACTGGAATTTCAGCAAACATACTACAGGAGGGACAGGGCTTTGGATAGACTTTCCCGCTCGAAGGGAATTGAAACGCGTCAAATATCTCTTCAAAGACTGCGCACTCGTAATTTACTTTGGATAGACTTTCCCGCTCGAAGGGAATTGAAACTCCCGGTGAGAACCTCTAGCTTTCCGCTGTAAGCCCACTCACTTTGGATAGACTTTCCCGCTCGAAGGGAATTGAAACTCGTCTAGTAACTTGATACCCAATAAAGAAGGCTTTACTTTGGATAGATTTTCCCGCTCGAAGGGAATTGAGGGATGGCAGTCAGCCGTCAGTGGTCAGTAGTCAGTTAAGAGAACTGTGGTTAAACTTGTATCTGCTTTCACTGACAACTGAATACTGAAAGCGGGGCGAACTGAAAACGCATACTCGTTTGCGTCTTTGCTGATAACTGAAAGTGAAGCACAGCGGAACGTGCTGACGACTGAAAGCGTAGCGTGCTGAATGCCATAGCCCAATAGCCATAGTCCTTTCCGCACCCTGCCAAGCCTTGAATTCTGCAAAGCCGGATGCTGACAACAAAGGCACTCTAAAATCCGCGCCAATCCGCGTTTAAAATCCGCGCCAATCCGTGATTCAGAAAACAATTGACAAAATGCTTACACACCCCTCTGAGATTTCCCCTTCACCTCTTTTCTTTGATATGTTATAATGAAAGAAGGTTTTGAAGCATTATAGTAGATCACGGCATTACTTATACACTTGGCATCGGCGAGGTTAGGAATGCACATCGCATGAATCAACGCCGAATGCGCGTGTGGCATTCGGCGGGTCTTTACGCCGCAAAACCTCGCCTACCAGGGGGGTGGAGATGTGCATTTATTTTCGGAATTCACTATAAACAAACGGCTTGATGATATAGACACACGACTCCGTTCTGTTGAAACCGATGTTGCTTGGATAAAAGGCAAGTTTGAAGGGAAACAAGAAGGCAGAGCGAGTGTCTCGCAGGTTATCACTACTGCTACTGCTGTGGGAGCAGCCATCATTGCACTTATATTATTGCTATGCATGACTGGATGTGAAAAAAGTGTTGATATGCTCACACCTGTTCTTTCTGAAGATTCGGATCATGTATCAGATGATATGCATACCAATGATCCTGAGTCAAAAATAGTTGCATCTTATGATATTGAGTGTTTTGACGATCCAAAAGATATACCTGAATGGTGGTATAATGTTACGAGCCTTATGCCCCCTGAAGGTGTGCCTCACAATTTTGTATTGTGCGACTCACACCCTGAAGAGGATCAGGAAGAAATCATAGATGAGGAGATGGAGTAAACTTTTAATACTTTGTATATCGGAGGGAATTGAGGGATGGCAGTCAGTGGTCAGTAGTCAGTTAAGAAAACTGTGGTTAAACTTGTATCCGCTTTCACTGATAACTGAATACTGAAAGCGCAGCGAACTGAAAACTCAAATAATCGCTAATAAAACAGATGACAAATAAATGCGTCTCAAGTAAAATAGATGAGGCGTATTAAGTTTTCTTGTAGGACAGCTCCGAATTCTGACCACTGGCTGTCGTCTATCATCCTGCAAATCCTCGAATCTTGTAAATCCTGATTCTGACAAGAAAAACGGAGTTTCGATCATGCAAGCCAAGCCACTTATGAGCGAGCACAGTAAACTGACCGACGCGCAGATGCGGGAATTTATTGTGAATGGGTATCTCACCGTCCAAACCGATCTGCCGCGGAGTTTCCATGAAACCATCTATCGCAAAACACAGGAATACACGGAAAAAGAAGGGAATTTAGGAAACAATATTCTGCCACGTGTTCCGGAATTGCAAGCTGTCTTTGAAGACCCAGCAGTCCGGGGTGCGTTTACAAGTATCCTCGGCGAAAATTACGCCATGCATTCCCATCGTCACCCGCACCAAAACAATCCGCACAGTGATGGACAGGGATTCCACAAGGATAGCTACTGGGGGTATCAGAAGGTCCGACACCACCGCCCGCGCTGGGCAATGGCGTTCTACTATCCGCAAGATTCACCAGTTGAAATTGGACCCTCAGCAATATTACCCGGAACGCAATACTATAGCACTCGCATCACCGAAGATAACGATGACGAATTAGCACTCAGCGGCGCAGCCGGGACAATAACGATTATCCACTTTGATCTCTGGCATCGCGCCATGGCAAACCTGACCGACAAAACCCGCTACATGATGAAGTTTCAATTCGTTCGCATGGACGCGCCACAGGCACCGGAATGGAACGTAACCGATCCGCATTGGAAACTGGAAGATATCGATCCGGCGACCCCGACACATCAAGGCACATGGCGACACGTCTGGCAGTGGATGGCAGGCGCGTCCAACGGACATTCGACGCAATCCACCAACGGAAACCTCGACCAACATATTGACGCGTTAGGTGATGGTGACGTATCTGTGCGTTCCCGCGCCGCTGACGCATTGGGGATGTCAGGCGAATCCGCGGCAGCGATTCCACATCTTATCCGAGCCTTGCGTGACGATTATGAACCCGTTCGACTGAACGCCGCGTATGCCCTCGGTGCTATCGGCGAACCGGCTGTTCCGCAACTCATTGAAACGCTTAGTGATGAAAACGGACCCACGCGACGGATGGCAGCTTACGCATTAGCCGCAGTCGGCGAACCGGCTGTGCCTGCCTTAAGTGAAGCCTTACAACACACCGAAGATGTTGTCCGTGTTGAAGCCGCTTACGCTTTCGCACAAATCGGCGAAGCCGCAGCATCTGCTATGCCAGCGTTAATAGAACGGGCAAAAGACGAAGCCGTTGAAGTCCGGCGCTACCTCCCTGAAGCCTTCGGTGGTATCGGTCCGGCTGCAGCTCCCGCTGTTCCTGTCCTCTGTGACGTGCTAACGGGTGATAACGATGGACAGGCGCAGTTTGAAGCGGCATTGGCATTAGCGCAAATCGGACCCGCCGCAAGCGATGCTGTGCCTGTATTAGCAAACGCCTTGAACGATGAAAATCGTTATGTCCGAGATAATGCCGTCCTTGCACTCAAACGGATTGACACACCCGAAGCGGAATCGGCACTTTTTGATTACCTACTCATGGCACGCTGGTGTCCGATGACGAATCGTGGAAGCACACACTAACAAACCTCTATATTCACTCACTATTTTCCGCATGAAGGTAGGTAAGGTTTGTAACCGCACCGAATATTCATTATGAACTATGACCTAATCATTAAAAACGGAACCCTCATCGATCCCGGTCAAAGCATCCATGCTGTCAAAGACGTGGCATTCACCAACGGACGCGTCTCAGCCATCAGCGATGAGATTCCTACCTCTGAGGCGAGAGAGGTACTCGATGCAGACGGATGTTTCGTTACACCGGGACTCATCGACTTGCACGTCCATGTTTTTTACGGTGTAAGCCATTTCGGAATTGAACCCGATCCGACCTGTCTGGCACGCGGCGCAACGACAGTTGTTGATGCCGGATCCGCAGGTGCAGATACATTCCCGGGTTTCCGTAAATACGTCATTGACGTGAGCGACACACGCATCTTGGCACAATTGAATATCTCGTCGCAAGGTATGCTTACGCAGGAGATTGGCGAGCTGGAAAATCCTGACTATGCAGATGTCGGAAAGGCGTGCCGAATGATAGAGCAGCATCGCGACATCATCTTGGGAGTTAAAGTCAGGTTGACGCGGGAGAGTATCGTCGGCACAAGCGCACAGATGATCCCGCTGCATAGGGCGCGCGAAGCCGCTGACGCTGCAGGACTTCCGATTATGGTTCACCCGCAGGACGCTTGGTGTGAGTCCATTGATGATATATTGGCACTGATGGGCGCGCGTGATATTCTGACCCACTGCTTCCACGATATGGCATGTGGGATCTTAGATGAAAACGGCAGGATTCGGGAGTCTGTCCATGCCGCCATTGAACGCGGTGTTATCTTTGATGTCGGACACGGCGCAGGGTCTTTCAGTTGGGATGTCGTTCAGAAGGCGATGGCGCAAGGCGTTGAACCGACAACCATCTCATCTGATTTACATATCTACAATGTTGATGGTCCTGTTTACGATCTCGTGAATGTCGTCAATAAATTCCTACATCTCGGCATGTCGCTTGACGACGCATTGGCGAAGGTCACGAGCATTCCTGCGGAAACCATATTGATGCCCGGGGAGGTTGGAACGTTAGCCGTTGATGCGTGGGGGGATGCCGTGATTTTTGAATTGCGAGAGGGTGAATTCCAATTGATAGATGCGCACGATCAGGTAAGGATTGGCAAACAGAAATTGGAACCGATTGTTGTGGTCAAAGGCGGACAGGTCTATCGCCAACGTCACACACCGAATTAAAAATAGGACTTACGCATTGCCTCTTAGAGTCCCCCTACCCCCTTGATAAGGGGGGATATGGGGGGGGTTGGGGGATTTAGGGGGTTAACGGTATAAATCGTTGCCTCTTAGAGTCCTCCTGATAAGGGGATTTTAGGAATCCTCCTAATTGCTGACAACTGACAACTGATAACCAACAACTATTTATGGATGCTGTTCTCCCGACTTCGGTTTTTCCTTCGGAGCATTGGAATCCAACCCGAAGCGAATGTGGAGTGAAGCACCAGGAGCATGCATCTGTCCGTAAAGCGCGTGTTTGATGACCCAGAAAATGACCGTCGTCCCGACCAGCGCAACGACTCCCCAGATTAATGTCTGCCAAACCCAGCCGGTAAACGAAAAGACACTCCCAGTCTGTTTCGGAACCAACTGTGGACCCAATGCCACGAGCACGGTACAGATAATCCCATTGAGAATAATCACACCTTCCGTTACCAAGCGATGCGGACTGAAACCGACCAGCGCGCGTTCAAAATTGAAGATAACCATCCACCAGAGAAGAACAAGGTAGAGGAGCTGCCCCTTTCCTAACCAACGCGTCGGAATGAAAGCAAGTGCTTCTCGGAAATGCACTGTCAGCAGCCAGACGCATGCAATACCGATGCCGATATAGAAAAGTTCAAACCACCCAATCCAGCCGCGTGAATGCCGAAACCAACCAACGACGGGCAACCCGAATAACCGTTCCGGTAAGCCTTCGACCTGATCCACCCACGTCCCCGCTGCTTTCCGATAATTGAGATACGTTAAGGCGACAAGCACACAGAATACGGCGAATATCTCCATCCATTGTGGGAAATTTGGATCGACCGCTAAGATCGGTGCTCGGTTCAGCAGCAAGCCGAACGTCACCGCAATCCCGATGCCGAAAAGGAAGCCTTGTGTCTGCTCCATGACGCTGTGCCAGTTCGTTTGGCGTCCGGTACGGATATAGATGAGTTTCAGCAGTTGTCCAAATGAAAACGCAACACCACCTGCAAAACCCGTCATCAATGTAGCGAAAGCGACACCACTGAGTTCATAGCGTGAACAGTATCCCAGTATCCCGATAACCATACCGACACAACCTGCCCAGTTGTCCCCACGCGGCGGTGTCATACGCAGGCGACAAACGTTTACCAGTAGCAAAAACCCGCCAAACCAACAGATGCCAAGATACAGGACGAGGTTCGTACCCATGTCCAAACCGCCACGGAAAAGCGCGACGCTAAGTGCAGCGCCTATTGCCACCAGAGCCGCGACCCAGTCTGTGTCATACCAGTAGAGTGGACTTTCGTGGCGTTGCATGCGTCTCGGCGCAAGGACGCGATCGATAATCACCGCTTGAAGCGACCAACCGATAAACACGGCAGCGATCGGCACAAAAAATAGGGATAGCTGCGTATGCGTCAAAAACGCTGGCAGCGCAGTGCCTGCCCCACCGAGCGCTGCCCACAAGAAACCGATAGCGAATAGGTTCGCGAATCCGTAAAGCACAGTCGGTGAGTGTGAAGAGTGGCTATACCCGACGACCATCATATACGACATACTGCCGCCGAAAGACCAACCGATTGCACCGAACAGCGCGAAGTAGTGGACCTGCCGCCACCAATCCTCCCGACCAGAAAGCAAGACAATTGCCATCGCTGCAAGCGCGCCCGGAAGGGCAGCACCGTATTCATGTCCAAAGTTGCCACGTATGCCCCATCCGACGCATAGAGACAAACCACACAAAAGCACCATTTCCCACGGAATCATTGCCATCTCCATATCCACAACCCCTATTTTACAACTGATTTACTGATCTTGTTGTTTTATTATGTAGGTTTTCGCATTTATTGTCAACTTTTCTACTGTGTGAATCTTTCTGTAGGAGGGATTTCCAAATCCTGACTCCTGACTGACAACCGATAACTGACAACTGAAAACTAAAATTGCATCTATTCCGTGTCTATGATACGATAAACGGATATGGAACGCGTTATCTATTGGAGGCTATAAACTATGAGTCGTGTACGGATAGGTGTTATCGGATGTGGGGCAATCGCGCAGGTACATCATCTGCCGAATCTTACCGCACTTCATCGAGAATTTGAGGTCCCGATTGTTTGTGATCTTTCTCGCGGTGCAGCACAAACCGTTTCAAGGCGGTTCCATGTGCCGCAATATGTTACAGACTATAACGAATTACTCGCTACGGATGTGGATGCCGTTTTGCTCTGTCACGGCGATCCAAAGACAGCGGTTGCACTCGCTGCATTTGCAGCAGGGAAGCATGTCTTTATCGAAAAACCGGTCTGTTTTTCGCTCCAAGAAATCGATGCGATGCTGACCGCACAACGTAACGCTGGAACCGTTGCACAAGCCGGTTATATGAAAGCGCATGATCCGGCTTTCCAATTCGCCAAGCGTGAAGTCGACACAATGGAAAGCTACCGCTTCGTTCAGATTAATCACCTCCACCCAAATAATAACCTACACCTGAGCCAATTTGATGTCGAACGGTTCAACGACGTACCACCTGACGCATTTAAACCCGCAGGTGCAGCGCGTGAAAAAGCACAGGGGGAAGCCATCGGAGACCTGTTATCACAAGCCGGACTTGAAAACGATGTCCGAAGCAAAGCACAGCGGGTGTTCTACCTACTTGCAGGCAGTATGATCCACGACATCTATAGCCTACGGGTCATGCTCGGTTCGCCGAGTGAGATAATGAGTGCGGAAGTCTGGGCGGATGGACGCGGGGTAACAATTGTCTTTGGCTATCCGAACGGCGCGCGCTGTGTCGCGACATGGGTAGACCTGCCAGATCTCTGGGACTTTAGAGAGACGTTGGAAATCTATGGGGATAACAAACGCGTGATTGTCTCCTATCCGACAGGTTTCTCACGCGGTATCCTCTCAGAAGTAACCATACACGGGATAGACGCGGATGGGACGACATATAGCAAGACACCTGCAATTGAATGGGAGAGTGCCTTTGTGCGGGAGCTGCGCCACTTCCACGCCTGTATCACAGAAGGTGAGACGTGTTATACATCTCTGGCGTCCGCACGGCACGATATTTCGCTTATTATTGATATTGTGCGGTGTTATGTCCAGCGAAAACCTGTGAGATGTGTAGCATAACCTGTTAGGTTGTGCAAAGTTGATAATACAACCTATCGGGTAGTTTGGATAAAAAAAGGGCAGGTACAACGACCTGCCCTATCAGCTGGAAGCGGTATTATTCCTCTTCTGCCGGTTCCATTGGTTCTACAGGTTCCATAGGTGCTTCACCTTCCATCGGTGGAAGCATACCCTCATCCATCTCTTCACCTTTTATCATAACAGTCGTATCTCTTGAACCCGTCACAACAAAGCCGTCAATAATGAGTTCCGCTTCAATGGGTTCCGGGGGTTCAACATCTTCTGGAATCCCTAATGCATCTAAGTCTGGGAATCCTTCAGGCAGTGGGAAATCTCCTGGTATTTCACCGCCGTCATCATCTGCCTCGCCATCATCTGGCATTTCACCGTCATCACCGTCTTCCTCACCATCGTCTGGCATTTCACCGTCATCCGGCGGTAGCAAGCCTTCTGGGGGTAAGAAACCCTCAGGGGGGAACAGGTCTGGTGGTAATCCTGGGAAGCCAGAACCCGGTGGCGTTAGCGTTACCGTGATTAAACCGGGATCTATCTGATCTTCTTCCATCTGTTTGATGAGTTCGTCAAGATTTTTTGGAACCGGTTTTTCCTCATCATCACCGAAGCCCCCGAATCCGAAATCAATAATAGCATCTGGGGGTAGACCAGCAGTTCCAATGCCTCCGAAGAAGTCGAGAAAACTGGCAGAAACATTGATGTTCGTTTCGCCAGCAGGAAAATCTTCCGGCACCTCAAGGACGACCTCTCTCTGAATCGTCCGCTTATCGCCTGCAGTACTCCAATGCGGGACTAAGACAATTGAGACAGTGACGCTTTCGCCCGGTATGATCTCCTCAGGTGCGATAACTTCCGCAATCTCTGCTTTCGCAATTTGCGGTTTGTCCGTGACAGAGATCGACACCGATTTCAATGTCGCTTTGCCTGCGCTGTTTGAAAGTGTATCCGCGAAAGATCTGACAATCTGATCCACATTTAGCAACACGTCTAAGAATGCGACTGGAGAAGTTCGCCGAAATGGCTCAGTATAGACCGTGTCGGTTTCTTCAAACGCCAGCGTGACAGATCCTTCTATTGTGCTATTGCTCACCTCCATCCGAAGGGAGTCCAGCGTAACCGCGGCAACCAGCGAGATAAACGCTTCTTGACCGTAAGCCACCTGATGGTATTTTTCTACCCCTGCTTCGCTGTTGGCGGGGTGGTAAGCGACTTTGACCGGGATCATTGATGGTCCGATACCAAGTTCACCGACAATCCCGGGTGTAAGGTCTTTTGTTATCGTCCCGATCGGCTTACCATAAGCTGAGACGGATTTATAGGATATTTGATAGTTCGGAACGATGCCGTTAACGACGGCTCTGTATACCGGCAGTGCGGATTGACCATCGTAAAAAAATGGATGTCCGAAGGCTACAAACTTATCATCATAAACTTGCGTCACAGTGCCAAAGCCTATTGAGTTGACAATATCGCCGGTCGCGATGGCTGCACCTATCATGTCGCCAGGGGCAAGTCCCCGTGAAGTCCCTGCTGGCGGTGCTGCGGGTGCGTCACCAATATCGGCAAACAACTCAATAAAATTGTAGCGTGAATCCGCGAGGTGTGTGGAGAGTTCTTGAATCCTATGTGACTGTATGCCTGTAATCATCACAGGGGTCTTAACCGGGGCGTAAGTCGCATTAATTCCCACACCGGGCGCAGCAGGCGCAGGTGCTGCGTCCAGGAGTCCACCTAATGTTTGATGGTCAATCGTTGCCTCCATCGCGTCAATAGATGTAACCCAGAACCGGGTCGGTGTTTTTGAGAACGTATTACCATAAGCGAGCGCGCCCATGATACGTCCCGGCGGACCAACAGGACTGCCTGACATGCCTTGCGCAATGCCACCGATCGCCTCAGCCGATGCGTCCATCAGTTCGCATTCGTAGAGCGGAAATCCGAAACCGAAATCTCGAACGCCGCGAAACCGCGCCTGAAGCACGACTCTACTTGTCCCTTCAAGGACAGTGACGATTTGGACGGGGGTCTTATCTGTCAATCTTCGGGCTTCGTCCTCGTACATATTTTCAAGCACAACATCGCCCAGCAGGGGTGCAGCGTTTAACCCGGTTATCAGTTCGTCCGCAATCGGATTTTCAAGTTGTGTTTGTTCGTCGTCAGGCGAGCAGCCCCATTGGCAGAGCATCACAAGAGCGATCCCTGTCATCACGAAAAAATTTCTCATCAATATTTCTCCAAGATAGCGTTAATTCTATCTGTTTTGGTATTTGTAGGGTTGGGATTTAGGCAACTTTCATCGGTTATTATATGAAGATGAGCGCTGCTGAATTTGGAATTACCACGCAACCCAACCGCCATCAACTGCGATTGTTTGTCCGGTTACCCAGTTCGCTGCATCTGAAGCTAAGAACAACACAGCACCAACAACCTCGTCTACTTCACCGACACGTCCCATCGGAATACGACGGACAACGTCTTCATAAAACTCTTTGCGTTGTAAGAGAACATCCGCAAGCGGCGTGCGCGTAAACGCTGGTGCTACCGCATTCACTGTGACGTTATGCGGTGCCCATTCAACGGCGAGGCCCTTTGTAAGCAAGACAACACCGCCTTTACTTCCCGAATACGCGACCCGTAGGGGACCACCCACCAAACCCATCGTCGAAGAGATATTGATAATCTTGCCGTTCTCTCTTTCTATCATCGGCTTGACAAGCGTCTGCGTCAGAAAGAAAAGACCTTTCAAGTTGAGATCGTAGATTGCGTCCCAATCCTCTTCAGTGAGTTCAAGTGCGGGTTTCGGGCGATTCGTGCCAGCGTTGTTCACGAGGACATCCACGCTGCCCCAGACATCAATCGCTTCTTGTGCGCCTTTAGCAACCTGCTCCATATCGCTGACATCAAATACGACAGATGCCGCTTCACCGCCGTTGGCGCGAATCTCGCTTGCGACCTCCTCAAGGTCAGACGGCGTGCGACTGTTGAGGATAACTTTTGCGCCCATCTGTGCAGCCGCTATCGCTATGCCTCTACCGATACCTTTTCCGGAACCGGTTACTAACATCACTTTATCTTTCAACTCAAATCCTGGAAATGCCATATTTTAGCCTCCAATCGCTAATTTCAAGGTGTTTTCTAATAACATTGCGCGCGTCATCGGACCGACACCGCCTGGGACCGGCGTAATAGATCCAGCCACATCTTTAACTTCCTCAAATTTGATGTCTCCGACAGCACGTCCGTTTATATGGTTAACGCCGACATCAATAACGGTAGCCCCCGGTTTCACCATCTCTGCGGTGATAAACGCAGGTCTACCAATCGCCACAATGAGAAGGTCCGCCTTTCGCGTCTGCGCCGCGAGGTCTGATGTTCGAGAGTGACAATATGTAACGGTGGCATTACGGTTCAGGAGCATCAACCCGACCGGCTTGCCGACAAGTGGGCTCCTGCCGACACACACGGCGTGTTTGCCTTCGATCTCTGCACCACTCTGCTCAATCAGACGGATAATCCCCGTCGGTGTACAAGGGGTCACCCCTTCGCGGTTGATGAGGAGGTTCCCTAAATTGACAGGATTCAAACCGTCTGCATCTTTCTCTGGACTGATGCTATCGATGACAGTCTCTTTATTCATGCTTTCCGGTAGAGGCATTTGCACCAGCATCCCGTGAATATCTGATCGCGCATTCAGGGCTTCAATGTGTGCAATGAGTGCACTTTGGCTGACAGCTGCTGGTAGACGATGGACTTCGGAATGGAAATGGACCTTCTCGCAATCCCGTTGTTTGTGTTTGATATAGAGTGTTGATGCTGGGTCATCCCCGACCTGGACAACAGCGAGCCCGGGCGTGAATGTGAGTTTTTTTAACTTCCGCCGGATCTGGCTCCGGATGCGCTTCGCAAGACGGGTACCATTAAGGAGTTCGGCTGACAAATCCGTTTTCCTCCAGTTTATAGGTCTTTTAGGGTCACTGAATTGTAGCACAAGGTCATCTATAGTGGATATTAGAATTAATGAGATACTCTAAACTGGTGCGGTTAGGAAACCGCACCTACCGGGGACGGAAAGTGTCTCTTTATTTTTAGGTTTCACTATAATAGGTCCTTATGAACTCAATTCCGCATTTCATAACGATAACTATTATATCATATATGTGTGTTCCATGCATCTGTTTTTTCCTATAGGACCGCTCGTTGAATCCTAACTTATAACTTATAACCAACATATTGACTTTTTCTCATAGGTGTTATATTATGTATCAAGTATCAAAAAGCGGGAGGGAAGAAATGATACATGTCGGTGTCGGACATTCGCAAAACCTCTCCACTGCAGAAGCAGCGGAACGCGCGACACGCATGGCTATGGGAAGCGCAGGTATCGCCAAAGCCGATCTCGCCATTGTGTTTGCGACCATTAATTATCAAGCAGAATATCAGGAATTATACCAAGCCGTTCAAGCAAACTCCAGCTGCGATGAACTTATCGGCTGCAGCGGAATGAGCGTGCTAACTTCATCTGGCGAATTTGAGGGGGAACCAGCTATCGGTGTGATGGTTCTTCGATCCGAGGAACTTTCTGCAGTCTCGTTCGCTGCGCAAGGCACCGAAGCTGAGATTGGCGTGCAGATACAAGAACAAATTCAATCTGAGATACGCGACGACTCACTGCTCGTAATTTTTCCAGATATTCGTGCTGTCAATCCTGCAGAACTTGTGACCCACATTGGGGGTGATGCGGCTACGCTCCCGATCGTCGGTGCCGCTGTTTCCGGCGATGCGACCGGCGCGCAGATGTACCATTGGAAAGATGAGCAGGCAACGGAGCGTGGTGCCACAGGCGTTTTACTGACAGGGAATCTCACCACAGAGATTGGCGTTGCACAAGGGTGCCAGCCTATTGGGAAGCCAAGAGAGGTCACGAAAGCCGATGGACGCGTCATCTTTGAGTTGGACGGTGAACCGGCATTAGCAAACTTTAAGAGAACATTGCAGCTCCTAACGCAAGACGATATTCGTAGATCGGGCGGTACGGTTTTCGTCGGCATTGCAATGGATGCTGAAAACAGGAACCCGACACGGGGTGATTTTCTCATTCGCAATCTGGTCGGCATTAACGAGGAACACGCCGCAATCGCTGTGTCCGAGGAAGTCACAGAGGGACAGTTCGTGCAGTTCCATCTTCGGAATCCAGCCGCCGCAGCGGAAGAGATCCGAGAGATTATTGCACAGTTGGCTGAAAAAACGCGCTCCCAATCGCCAGCATTCGGACTCTATTTTAATTGCCTCGGACGCGGTAAAGGCCTCTACGGTGCAGCCAATCACGACATCAGTGTTATCCAAGATAAATTCCCCGGACTCCCCATTATTGGATTCTTCGGGAACTCGGAATTCGCCCCCATTGGTGGCCGGAACTTCGTGCACGCCTATACCGGTGTTTTTGTGCTCTGCGCTGCGAATTGAATTCAAGGAATGAAAAATATGAATGAAGCACTTTTTACTGCTCAAGAATTTACGCCCATCAACGGGTTTACATCTGGCATTGAGGGACCCGCTTGTGACACTGATGGTAATCTATATGCTGTCAATTACGCAAAACAACACACGATCGGCAAAGTAACACCCGATGGCACACAGCGCGTTTTTATTGAACTCTCAGATGGCAGTATCGGCAACGGTATCCGTTTCAATAGTGAAGGTTTTATGTTCATTGCTGATTACACCAATCACAACGTCTTGAAAGTGGATATGGACACACGGGAAATTAGCGTCCATGCCCATGAACCGACGATGAATCAACCGAACGACCTCGCGATTGGTGCAAACGATATTCTTTATGCCAGTGACCCAAATTGGGCGGCATCAACCGGGCAAATCTGGCGGGTGGATACAGATGGAAAAGTAACTTTATTGGAAGCAGACATGGGAACCACAAACGGGATTGAGGTAAGTCCTGATGAGAAAGCACTCTATGTCAACGAATCTGCACAACGCAACATCTGGGTTTATGACCTCTCGCCTGACGGTGAGATTCGTAATAAACGTCTGCTGATTCA
Source organism: Candidatus Poribacteria bacterium (assembly GCA_963662915.2). Classification (GTDB taxonomy): domain Bacteria; phylum Poribacteria; class WGA-4E; order WGA-4E; family WGA-3G; genus WGA-3G. The sequence continues at coordinate 529,471 of CAXXEU010000002.1, forward strand.
GTTCCCGGATTTCAATATGGACGGAATGCGGTGTGATATTGAAGGCAATCTTTATGTCACTCGACACGGCAAGGGTACAGTCGCGAAACTCTCACCCACGGGTGAAGTGTTGCTGGAGGTGGCGTTGACAGGCAAACTCTGCTCGAATCTCGCTTTCGGGGGGCCAGATGGATGCACCTGCTACGTCACAATGGCAGACCGAGGCAATGTGGAAGTATTTCGCGCTGATGTTCCTGGCAGAAGCTGGCAACTTTTCCAACGCTAACGACTTGACACTTGCGGCAATTTGTGGTATTATTATACACATAACTATCTACATGGAGGTAACTCATGAAACGACTGTTTATTCTCTTAGTTTTTGTCTTGGTATGCAGCCCTTTCGCAGCTGCCGATTTACTCGAAGGACTTGTGCTCTACATGCCGCTTGACGAAGGCGCTGGCAACGCAACTGAGGACTTCTCAGAAAACGGCTTTGAAGGTGAACTCAACGGCGGTGCGAAATGGGTCGACGGTAAATTCGGAAAGGCTCTTGAATTCGCCGCATCCAGTGATTTCGTAGCGGTGGAAGACGACAAAACCTTCCATATTGAAGATGAAATTACGCAAGCCGCATGGATTAATCTTGACCGTCTGCCAAGTGCACACGCCATCGTTTTTGGCACACGGATGGGTGGCGGTGGAAGGCATATCGGGTTCGGTTACGGAATGAACCCCAACAACGGCATCAAAGTCTGGACAAACGGTGCGGGTGGCGGATTCCTTGACATCAACGATAACAAAACCGCACTTGATACCGGTAAGTGGTATTATCTCTCCTATACCCATACCAGTGATAACAAAGGGAAAGTGAAAATTTATGTTGATGGCGAGGTTACGCACGAACAGGATTCCAACAATCCCGTCGCCCCTGCCGGTGCGACGAGTCGTGTCCAGATTGGCACATGGTCTGGTGAAGCATGGCCCGGCATTGTTGACGAGGTCCGACTCTGGAACCGTGCCCTCTCTGACGACGAGATGAAACAGAGCATGGAGATGGGCATGGAAGAATTCTTGGCTGTCAATCCCAAGGATAAACTCGCTACATCTTGGGCGCATATTAAGAGATTTCGCTAACAGAAATGAGGCGGCAATTTTTTGTCGCCTCTCTCCTTGTATGGTAAAACTGAGGTATGAAATATCGCTTATAGGTTTCCCATATTAAGATGTCCATTCAATTCAAATTGTCAGACAAATCTACGCGCTTTACCGAATCTGTCATACGCGGCATGACGCAGCTATGTCTTCGCCACAACGCAATTAACCTGTCCCAAGGCACACCCGCCTATCAACCGCCTCCCGAAGTCAAAGCAGCGGCGATCGAAGCCATTCAAGAAGGATATAATCAATATAGCATCACATGGGGCGCACCTGCATTTCGCGAAGCCATCGCCGAGAAGATGACAACGTTCAATAGCATCCCCACGGACCCCGACAGAAATGTTACTGTTACCTGTGGTTCAACCGAAGGTATGCTCTCGGCACTCCTCGCAATTATCAACCCCAGCGACGAGATTATCATCTTTGAACCGTTTTATGAAAACTACGGACCCGATACAATCATTTCGGGTGCTACACCCGTCTATGTTGCGTTGCAAGAGACATCTGTACCTGACGGTACGATCCGTTTTACTTATGATGCTGCTGAACTTCAAGCGGCTTTCTCGCCAAACACAAAGGCGATTGTCATAAACACGCCTAACAATCCGCTCGGTAAGGTTTTTACCATAGATGAACTTCAACAGATTGCCGACCTCTGCTGTGAACACGATTGCCTCGCTATCACTGATGAGATATACGAGCACATGATCTACGATGAGAAACCGCATATCAGCATCGGTGCTTTACCGCAGATGCGGGAACGGACGATTACGGTATCGGGCTTGAGCAAAGCCTATTCGATGACGGGGTGGCGGTTGGGATACGTCATCGCGCCAGAGATTTTAACCGATGCCATCCGTAAGATGCACGACTTTCTTACTGTCGGCGCACCCCATCCGCTTCAGCGTGCCGGAGTCGTTGCCCTTAATTTGCCACCGCGTTACCACGAAGCACTGGTTGCGAAATATGACAAGAATCGCAAACAGCTTCTGACGAATCTCACGGAAGCCGGATTTCGATGCCATCAGCCGGAAGGCGCGTATTACATTATGACGGACATCACAGATTTCGGATTCCCGGACGATACAGCCTTTGCCCACTGGTTGGTGAAGGAAATCGGTGTCGGCGGTGTGCCGGGGTCCAGCTTCTACAGTCGTCCACACCTCGGTAAGACAAAGTTTAGGTTTATGTTTAGTATGGCTGATGACAGCCTCGCGGCAGCCGGCGAACGGTTGATGCAGATTAAAACAAAAATTTGACAAAGTAGTAGGCACACGCCGTATGTCGTTCACCCGTTTTCTCCGCACCAGAGAGGCACCCCGATATGGATATCTCCCTTGAGAACGAAACACTGAAGGTCTACAGAAAAGAAATCGAAGCACTTATTCAGCGGGATGAGAAGTACAGAGACTTAGGGACTGATGAGCTTGAGGCGATTGTGCGCGCATTTGAATTGACTTTAACGAATGGGCGCGAGAAGGTCCGATCCCAAATGCTCTACGACCTCATTCATGAGAAAAGGGATAGCTAATATGCGCTTAGAGCGGATTCGTCTTAAAACTTTCGGCTGCTTCCAACAGCGCGATTTTGAACTTCATAAGGGTATTAATCTCATTTTTGGCCCCAACTTCAGTGGGAAAAGCACACTCGTCAACGCCATCTTTTTCTCGTTAACCGGTAAACCGATTGTGCCACGCGTGGATGCCGCAGCCATAAAAAACGCGAAAGCCTATAGCGGCACAGCAGGGCTCCAGTTCGTCGCCGAGGGTGAACGCTATCAACTTTACCGGGCAACCGGAGAACGCATCCAACTCCGCACTGAAAAAAAAGACGGGTGGCACGTCCTTTTTGATGAGAAGCGGGTCAGAGGAACAGAGACGATGATGCAAGAGCGGTTCGGGATTATGCACGAGCAGCTCGCGCTGACTGCCTTTCTCCGCGAAGGCGAGATTTTTGAATTTCTCGCCCGTCAATCCACAAGCCGACGCGATATGCTCCACACGCTCCTCGGCATTGATAGGTTAATAGAGGTGCGTGATCGGTTCATCGACACACGCCGCATCGCAAAACGTGAACAAGGAAGAATACGTGCACATCAAAAGAGGCTGCGTTTCAGTGCACAGAGCGTTCACGCAATTGAGATTGCACGAATCGAGGAGAAACTCAAGGGGTTGGAAGCAGCTTATGGCGCGGACACAGGAGATGCTGAACGCATTGCTGAATGGACGCAGCACCGGAATCGCTTGCAAACCCAGTTGGATACGCTGACGCGCCAGCAGCGCGAAACTTTAAGTGGGGTCAACGATATTGCACACCTTCACGAGGTAATCGCCAAAATTAAGACTGCCATTCAGGCAGCCGCTGGGTTGGAGCGGAAACGTGAGGAACTTATACAGCAAATCGGTCGACTTGAGTCCCAAAGCACCGCATTGACAAATGTCTGTAATACCCTCAAAGCCCTCATTCAAGGCGAAGATCGGCACTGTCCAACGTGTTACCAAAAGGTTGAACAAGAAATCGTCCAACGTATTATAGACGAGAAAGAACAAGAAAAAACGAAATGCTGCGATGAACTCGAGGCACACAAGAAATCACTGGAGATAGAAACCCATAATTTAGAGAGCAGGCACACCCTTGAAAAACGCCTTGAGACTTTGCAGACACGCGCAACTCAGTTTCAGCAACGCACTCAGGAAATTGAGGACGTTCAGAAGGAACTTACCACACTCACAGCACGGTTGAGCGAGAGAGGTATTCAACAAAACGGACCGCAGGCTTCTGAAACGCTCGCAACCGATGACAAATCTCAATTGAAAGTTCAGATTGATCGTGAACGGAAGCAGCTTGACAAACGCAAGCAGGAGGAGGCTGTTCGATTAGACAGGCTCGCATCCCTCCATCGTGTAAACAGGGATGCAACGCACGTCGAAAGAACACTCCTGAACTTAGAGCTCGCCTGTGCGGGTGTTGACAAAACTATCGCAACCCTCCAGAAACAGATTCTCAAACCCGCTGAAGAAGAACTGCATCGCTGGCTTGAAAAGATGCAACTCTTTGCGAATGCTCGCGGGCACGACGGAGAAACTCGCGTTGACCTACAGCGCCAACACCTCCTCCCTTCGCTCACTATAGACGGCGTAGACCGAAGTTTGATGCTACTGAGCGGTAGTGAGAAGATGTTCCTTTATCTCTGCTTCAAAGTTGCGCTCGCCAATGTATTGGGCAATCCCGGTTTCTTCGTATTTGATGACCCAACGCTCCATTTAGACAATGAACGAAAGGCATTAATGGTCGATTTTATCCGTCAACTCGCTGAGGAGCATCAGGTCGTTGTAACGAGTTATGATGAAGATGTACGTGCAGGGTTAGAAGGCGCGCATCTGATTGAGATGGGACGGGACCTATAAGATAATAAAATAATGCAGTCTGATCTTTTTATGCAACCAGGGTTTCCTAAATGCGTTATACTTTAGTATTGCTTGACGCAATGGTTGATTGAATAGGGGGCAGTGGTACGAAGCCGGAACCATCGCATCATTATTTTATAGAAAATTCTCAAACAATGAAGCAAGGAGAATTCAGAAGTGAATTATTTTTGGAAAAGAAATAGTGGACTGACGTTCATGTTGTGTCTGTTAGGGATGTTGTTTATAAGTGCGTCCACTTATTCCCATGATATACCTGTCCCGTCTGATATAACAGCCGCAGACGGTTCGGAGGTCGTTCTCGTTAATCATAAAGATCTTTATGATGGTGATGGAAACTTTATCACACATATTCATGACTACGCAACCCGGAGATATACGCAGGCGGAAGCCGACGAGATTCACGAGAACAACCCTCACACGCGCCAGAGCATAATAGACGGTCTGCCTAAAGCGGGTGACGTTAAAGGGGTTTCGGGGCGCAGCTATGACAATCCGGGTTTTGAGGCACCTGATGATGTGAGTGAGATTAATAAGCCGGATCCGACGGGCAAATATGAGAACTATGGAGGTGTCTTTCTGCCAAATCCGAATACTCAGGAAACACCAAATCCGAATACTCAAGGAACAGTACTATCTACGGAAACTCAACAAGAGACTTCATTAGGAACCCAAGGTAGCCAAGAGTCTACACTCCCATCCACAATAACGGCTACCTATCAGGGTCAAACGCAAAACTTTGCTCCGACTACAGAACCGGAATCCTCAGATGACGAAGTGTACGCTATCGTGGAAGGTGAAGCTATTCCGTCATCTCAGATCGACTCGTCCGAGTATCAGGGAACGTGGTATCGGCTGCTATCCAGTTCGACTACGCGGAGGGGCGCATCGCCTACACATCAATTAGAAATTATCAGTGTTGTTGAAGTCAAGCACCCGCGGCGGCTGATGGTCACAATCCGTAACAATGGCAGAAGTTTTGTAGATTTGACGAAAGACTACTCGCTGATTTTGTCACGCACAGATAACACGTCTGCAACAGTAAACATGAGAAGCCGAGACAACCTGTACATCACACCGCAAAAGGCGCGCGGTGAAAAACATGCAGACACGGATATAGCACTCCTGCCGAGAAAGTCATTCAGAAAATTGGGATCGGAGTCCCGGTTCTCCTTAGATTTTCAGTATTTCTACGGCACACAAACCGGCTATAAAGAAGGCGATGTCCTCATCCTTTCATATCAAGATAAAGAAGTGAGTCGGTATCCTGAGGCAGTGCAGCTAGCACCGCGTCTGAAAAGGCGCATAACGCGGACCTGGGGTTCCCTGAAAAAACCTTAAGAGCCTGGAGTTATCGTAAAATCTGATGCCGGAGCGATCATGAAAACAAAGTTACTTTCCTCGCTATGTTTATCTGTTTTGGGGCTGTTGCTGTTTGTGCCTAACACTTTTGCACAAGGTGCTGCCCCGCATCATGTTGTACGTTTAATCTATTTCGTTCCAACCCAACGTCAACCACAACCAGACATTAACACAAAACTCGATGGTCTCATAAAAAACGTGCAGCAATTTTATGCCGATGAGATGGAACGTCACGGGTTCGGTAGAAAAACCTTCCAATTTGAAACCGATGGGCAGGGCAATGCCGTCGTGCATCGCGTGAATGGGCAGTTCCGTGATACGCATTATCATCAGGATACTGTGTCTAAGGTCTTCGAGGAGGTCTCTCAACGATTCAATTTCGCAGAAAATGTCTATCTTTTGGTGATTGATGTGAGTACAGGCTTGATTGATAGTGTCTGTGGACGCGGTGGGAACGTTTGGGATACCGCAGGCAATTGGGGCGGAAACGCTTTTATTCCGGCATCTGGAGATTGTTTAAATACAGATTTAGGCTTTGAATTAACTGCACATGAACTCGGACACGCTTTCGGTTTACCTCATAATTTTAAGAGTAACGCCTATATCATGTCTTATGGAGAATATCCGGACGAATTGGCGCCATGTACCGCTGAATGGTTGAACGCCAATCGGTATTTTAATGATCAGGGGATGCCTGCTAACCAGCACGAAACGACAATTGAGATGTTTTCGCCAGAGTCGGATCCAGATGATGCCATCCGTTTTCGATTCAAGATAAGTGATGCGGATGGACTCCGACACTCCCAATTGATGACCCCCGCCACTTCTGTTAGTGAGGATCCAGGATCCCTCAAATTGCTGGCGTGTCAAGCGTTAGCTGGGAACAGTGCGGACGCGGTATTTGCTACAAGTCAACTCACATTGCAGTCGGCGTCTGTAACATTGAGCGTTGTGGATGCTACCGGCCATTTGTCATGGGAAGACTATCCAATCGACATGAATGTTTTGCTGCGGACCTCGCGAGTCGTCTCGATTCCTGATGTGAATTTGGCAGCAGCGATCCGCAATGAACTCGGGTTAAGCGGGAGAACGCGTATCACGCACTTGGATATGCTCAGTTTGACGGGCCTCAACGCGGCTCACAAACAGATCGTCCAATTGGATGGACTTGAACATGCAAAAAACCTGAAACGTTTATCGCTTGGATTCAATCAGATTACGGATCTCTCCCCCTTGGCACAGTTGCGTGGTTTGGAAGAATTGTCGCTTGCATATAATCCGGTGGAGGACCTCACGCTAATCACAGGATTAACGCAGTTGCGGTCGTTAGAGGTTCGCGGATATAACATCCGAAACGCCACCTTAGACCTGAACCTATTTAAGGCTTTTCCTGATTTAGTCGTATTAAATATTGGTGCTAACGGAATTACGGACATTACACCACTGGCACACCTAAAACGCCTGAGGTACTTCGCTGCGAGCGGTAATCAGATTCAAGACATCACGACTCTTGCCCAGATGCCCAATTTAGTGGCGTTGGAACTCTGGGACAACAGCGTTAGGGACCTTACACCGCTTAAGGGATTGATCCACTTAGAACGTTTAGGTCTCCCGGGTAACCCGATTACTGACCTCACCCCGATCAGCGGCTTAAAGCGTCTAAAAGACTTAGACATCTCCGGCAGGGGAACAGATGGTGAAATTACCGATTTGACATCTCTCGCTAACCTCACAAATTTAGAATCTTTGCGCGCGGCACGCAATCATATCAGGAGCATACGTCCTATCCGCAAATTGACACACTTGACGCTCTTGTTCCTTGAGGATAATCGGATCAACGATATGCGCCCGGTCACGAAATTGGTAAATCTCACTGCGTTACAGGTTGCAGGAAATCCGATTGCTGACTTAACGCCGCTTCAAACCCTCTCCGATCAAAGTCCTGGTTTGAAACTGGATATTAAGTTGACGCAGCTTTCGCCTACTGTGGAACGCATAGATTCGCAGCTACCACCGCTCTATTGGGTAGACGCGGAGACGACTGGCTTCTATCGTCTTGTTGACTCCGGAAAAGGTGTGGAACATAGGGCCCTGGGGGTCTCGAACATAACGGCGTTTGCTGTGGACAGTACCGGCGGTACAGCGTATTGGATAGAGCAGACGGGCCCCATACGCGGTGAAATCGGTGCTGCGAACCTCGATGGTTCAAATACCCGACTCGTTCGGGACCTATTTAGTCTTCCGTTAGCCATAGCGATTGATACTGTAAATAGCAAGATATACTGTACGAACGCGAATAACAATATCCAACGGTTGAACTTCAACGGTTCAAACTTTGAAGCGAAACGCATCGCAGGCTTAGATGCCCCGAAACACATTGCGTTGAATGTACCGGGCGGTAAACTTTACTGGACGGAAGCGGGTGAACGTATCCATCGGGCGGATTTCAATGGTTCAAATATCCAGACGCTCGCCACAGATTTAGGACAGATTGGGGGTATAACTATTGCTGGCGATAAACTCTATTGGACGGAGCAGACGGGTAAGAGTCGTGGTCAAATCCGACGCGCGAATCTTGATGGTACGAATATTCAAACGTTTATTACGTTAAAAAACGTCCCCCTTGGAATTGCTGTGGATATGCGCGGCGGGAACGTGTACTGGACGAATGCTGCAGGAAGAATCCAACGGGCAAACCTCAACGGTAAAAATATCCAAAACGTCGTTACGGGGTTAGCACATCCGATAGACTTAGTGCTCGGGACAGATGCAGGGGCTACATTGGTCGCTGCCGCACCCGCTATAACTCTTGTGAATTCCACAGACCTATTGCCAAATTACCCCAACCCTTTCAATCCGGAAACGTGGATACCTTACCAGTTAGCGAAGCCTGCAGATGTCACCCTGCGTATTTATACTGCGACCGGTGTATTGGTACGGACGTTAGCATTGGGACATCAACCCGCTGGCTTCTATCAGAATCGGAGTCGCGCGGCCTATTGGGACGGTAGGAATGAATTTGCGGAACCTGTGGCAAGCGGGGTCTATTTTTATACACTCTCTGCCGGCGATTTCACAGCAACGCGAAAAATGCTCATCGTGAAATAGCTTTTTTATGGTCCTGCTCCTTTTTTACGTAGGCGAGGTTTCTAACCTCGCTTTTCTTTTTCTTACTGAAGGTTTGTGGCATACCTAAAACCGCTGAAGATAAATATCACCCTTATCTGCCTGCATGTTGCTCCAGACCACAACCCATTTTCCGTTACCAGTAGCTGTCACGAACGGTGGATGGTGCTCTCCTTTGCGGGTAGAGATCGGAACACCCGTCTCTTCCCACAGCAGCGTACCCGATAAATCAATGTGTTGTCCATAGATAGCATCTCTGCTTTCTTCGCCGAAGTCTTCACGGTAGTCTACCCATGCCACGAAAAACCTATCTTTCTCGGTTTGGATGATGAATGGTTTGTCCTGATGTCCCCCTGCTGTACAGATAGGGATACCGTCCTTCTGCCAAGCGAGTGTTCCATCCGCACGGACGTGCTGCGCGTATAAATCAGAATAGACATCGCGTTCATCACGCCAGACTGCGATAAACCCACCGCTGCCATCGCTGACAACCGAAGCATGTTTTTGAATTCCCAGAGCAGTGCATACAGGGATACCGTCTTCATCCCACATCTTACTGCCATCAGGAGTGATCCGCTGGGCGTAGAGTTGATCGTTAATGAAGTTTTCGTATACCTGCCATAAGACGATAACGCCGCCTTCACCATCGGCGATCACGCGGGGTTCGCCTTGCATACCTTCCATTGGTGTAACGAGGAGGGGAGTTTCCCACAACGGTTCGGCATCCAGGCTCAGCCGATATGCCTTTAGATGCCACGCATCGTAACCGATAACGTCCCACCAAACGACGTAAAACCCACCCATTTCATCTCTGATCGGGATAGGGTTGCTCTGCAATGATTCTGACGGAAAAATAGGGATACCATCAACTTTCCATATCGGTTCACCTGCAGCACTAATCCGTTGGATATACAGATCTTGGAATTCAGAACTGCGGCGTTCATCTTCCCAGACGCAGATAGCACCCCCTTCACCGTCACTCATAATCGCTTGGGTCGATTGATCGGCGGTATCCACACAGACAGGGATGCCATCGGTTTGCCAGAGCACCTCACCGTCCAGATTCACCGCTTGCGCGTAAATATCCCAACTGCTTCTATCACGTCTGTCGTTCCAAACTACAATCGCGTGGGTGTCGTGTCGAACCATACGCAACCGACGTTGATTTCTATCTGCTGTGCATATTGCCAATCCATTTAGCACCCAACGCGTATTTTCAGTACTATCAACGCGCTGGGCATAGACATCCCAATCCTTTCCTGTACGATAATCTTCCCACATGATAACAACACCACCCTCACCGTCGTCGACAACCCACGGCAGGAATTGTCCATCTACGGCGGTCGATACAGCCACTTCCGTTGATGCCGTGCTGCAGAGGATACAAGCACCGAGAAATAAGAGAAATGTCAGTCTTGCGAAGGGGCTGATTAATCTGTGAAAAGCGTCTTGGGTGTCCATAAGTTGACTAAAATTCCTTTTGTATACAAATCAAATGCTTCCCAATGTTCGATAGGCAGTTCAATGTGAGCGAGCGCTGCTGTCGGCATCCGTTTGACATGTCCTGTTAGATAATTCACGAGTTGTTCCATTGTTGGGTTGTGCCCGACCACCATGACGCGTCGGTATTTGTCAGGGAGTGCTTGTAGAGTTTCAAAGTAAACCCCGGAGACAGCATCATAGAACCGCTCCAGTTTTTTTACTTTTCCGGTATAACCGGACGCTTTCGCCATTTCGCTCGCTGTTTTTCGCGCGCGTTTCGCCGATGAGGTAAGTATCCGATCCGGAACCAATCCTTCCTGACGCAGGTGTTCTCCCATACGTGGGGCATCTCGTTTACCGCGTCCGTTCAGGGGACGATCGTAATCAGAGAGTTCTGGCGACTTCCAACTCGATTTCGCGTGTCGCATAATCAGAAGGGTTTTCATCAGGGCACCTTATCTTGCTTTTGTATTTACTTCCTATCCTACCACAATCAAGTTTAGATGTCAATCAGGCAGTTAGTCAGAAATATTTTGTCTTGCATCTCCGCCCTTTTTGTGATATTATTTAATAAAAAGCCTGTCAACGTTTTTAGAGATATATCCGTTACAGAGTTTAAATGTAATATAAACCCTGGAGGATATACACCCATGTTGTTCAAAATCAATACAATTCTTTCGACCCTACTTCTCTGCATACTAATTACGGGTATCAGTGGATGTTATATAGATACCAATGATAGCGATCGTGAACCGCCAGCGATTCCGCGTGGGGTCCAAACCGTCACTGGCGATGAAACGGTTATTGTTGAATGGTATCCTAACGGAGAATTCGACTTAGCAGGCTACAGAGTCTGGCGTGGCAGAGACGGTGTCAATTTTAACGATCTCTTAATAGAAGTGTCCGAAGATACGACATCCTATACAGATACAGATGTACAAAACGGGAGAACTTATCACTACGCTGTCTCCGCTTATGACACTGAAGGCAACGAAAGCGATCTGAGTCCCGAAAACGCTTGGGATACCCCGCGCCCCGAAGGACGAAACATTACGCTTGATGATTATCTTCTTTTTCCCGACAGAAGTGGCTTTGATTTCTCACAGCCATACAAAGGAAGTATCCCTTGGGACGCATTGGAGACGGATATCTATTTCGGGCTTGATACGGAAGTTGGCGTTACCTACCTCTACTCAGACAATGAAACCCTTATGCAAGATTTAGGGTATCACGAGGATTTTGAGTCAGTTGACTTCGTCCCAGAGTTTGGATATACAACACTGTTTGTTGAACTCATTGAGGGACATATCTATGCCCTCTATACACCCGATGGAAACTTTGCAAAAATTCAGGTGCGCGAGCTTTTTGACGACGCTGTCATTTTCGACTGGGCATACCAAACCGATCCCGATAACGTCCAGTTAGCGCCGCCTCTTAATAGACCCTGACAAGGAGTGCTTCGCATGCAAAAAAGTCGAGGGACGGTGCAGACACCGTCTCTATGTATAATGATCCTTCCGTTTCTGATCTTTCTCATCACTGGTGCTATATCGGTAACCGCCGAGACTTCAGAAACGGACACAAGTGCTTCCGCCGAGGAAGCCGATACCGAAACCCAGGACACGTTATCTCTTTTCCGTAATTATATGGCGGAACCGGAAACAGAAACGGAATCTACCTACCCGCTGTTCCGCTCCCACTCAGAGCGGTACTACCCGGAATTAGATATCGAAAAAGCGACTCGACTGTCAACTTTTATGCCGGGTTTAGGACAGGCTTACGCAGGTAATTACATGAAAGCGACCCTCTTCCTCAGTTCGGAATTAGGCACTTTTGCACTCGCAGGCTACAACATTGCGCGCGCCTTACATTACAATAAACAAAACGTTTTTGAGACAGGCTTCTTGGACGCTCGCACGGGTGAATTCTTAACTTACGAACAGGGGCGCACTCGGATGTGGAACCATACCCTTTTCAGTGGTGTGTTCCTCGCAACCGGCATCGGGCTGCATATCTGGAATATGCTCGATGCACCAAAAACAGCCGAGGCATATAATAATCGAAGATTTTCTGTGGACATGCAACAAACAGATAATGGGAGTCAATCCTTGACCTTTACACACAGATTTTAATTCGAACTTTGATGCGAAACTGGCGGTGAACACAAAAGTGGATTATGTGAGACATCTAACCTTCATTTTTTTTCTCATAGGATGCCTTGCTGTAAATGGTGCTTCCACTTCTCTTGTTGAAAGTGTGGGCATCTCTCCTCAACCCTTAAGGATTGGTGAAAAATTAACCTATGATATTAGTTGGAGAAGATTGCCTGCAGGAAAAAGAACAGACTGGATCACTGAAGCAGAAACGTTGAATGGCGTATCTGTCTATCATATCCATTCTGAAATGAAAACCCGTGCGCTTTTCAGATTCTATAGTTTCCGAAATCAGCAAGAGACATACCTAAATCCGTCGACGCTCGCCCCGATCCGCTTTCGGAATCACGTACAGGATCGGAAATTTTTCGCCACCGTCGCAATAGATTTCCGAGAGGGTGAAGCAAAATATAAAAGAATCTCCCGACGTGATCCGAAGTCAGATCAAAAACAGGAAATAAAAACCCTAAAGATACCGGTCGGTACACAAGATGAACTCTCGACACTCTACTTTCTACGTTCTAAACAACTCGTGCTTGGTGAAACCTATTTCTTCCCCATTGTCGTTAAAGGAAAAGTACAGAAGGTTACACTCACTGTTGAACGCAGAGAAGTTATTGAGAACGAGGCGTTAGGAGCTGTCAGAACACTCGTGTTGAAAACTTCGCAAGGCGATTGTTTCTGGCTCACAGATGACGCACAACGGCTACCTGTCAAGATGGAAGCAAAAAGTAAAATTGGGGCATTCAAGGCAGCTTTAACAAGTATCGAATTTACGAACTAAGGAGTAGCGCTTGGCAAATAGCAATTCGCGAAGAGGAATCGGCAAATAAGAGTTAGCAGTTGGTGTAGTGTGTCGTACGTACTTACTACCCGCTAATCACCAATCGCTAAAAGTGTAGTGCAGCGGAACGCCCCAATCGCCAACAGCCAATATACCGTGATAGAATTTTTACGTCAAACAGAAAATTACCAAACACTCGTATCACGCCTCAAGGATGGAAAGAAACTTCCTTGGCTCAGAGGCTTGGTGAATGCATCTACAGCCTATCTTTTAGCAGCACTTATTGATGATTTTCCAGAAAGACCGTTTCTGATTGTGCTACCTTCACAACGCGAAGCCGAACAGATACTCGAAGAAATCTGTGCCTATCGTGCGTACCCGACGTTAGAAAATTTACCGACGCCAGACGCTTATCCAGAATTAAATTTCTTCCCAGGATGGCATCGGAAATTCGTTGAAGGCATCGCACCACCGAAAAACATCGTTGTTGACCGGATGCGATGTCTGGATCATTTGCTACATGGAAAACGGAGTGTGGTTGTTACCACAAGTCAGGCACTGCTTTACAAACTCCCCTCTCGAGCGCGTCTCGCTGCTGCGTGTCGTGTTGTTAATCTCGGTGATGAAATTGATCCAGACGACATTGCAATCCTGCTGATGGATGGCGGATACCAGAACGTTGAGCTCGTAGAAGTCAAAGGCGAGTTTGCCCGACGGGGTGACATTTTGGATGTCTATCCACTCACTGCGGATACGCCGGTACGCCTTGAATTCTTTGGAGATGAAGTTGACGCGATCCGGGCGTTTGATCCGATATCACAACGTTCAACAGCATCCCTTGAATCCCTCACACTCACGCCGCGCCGCGAAATCTTTGCGGCTGAGCTGTCAATGGATTATTGGCAGGCACAAACGGATGCTCTCATTCAAGAACGCGCAACACCGCAATTGATAGATACTATCCGGGAGATAACGGGAAACTTAACAGAAAGCGAATCGTCCCCGCACGGACTTGCTGCTTGTCCGTTAGATAATGGATTTGATGCGCTCATACCAATGCTCACCCCAGAGGTTGAACTTCTCACAGACTACCTATCCGACGATACGATTGTCTGTCAGATTGAGCCACAGTGGCAGAAGCGAGAAGCAGCGCGCATGCAGGAACGGATGCAGGAGAGTTATCAACAAAAACTCGATGAATCTCAATTTGTTGTGCCACCGGATACGCTCTTGGTTCCGTTTGAAACTGTGACCACACAGATAGAGCAGTATCCGGTCATCTCTGCATCTTTAGCACCACCGCGTGAAATTGCGGACAATAAATTGGCACCGATGCCCTTTGAAATGGAACCGCTTGTGTTACCATCAGGAAATTATCAAACGGTTATCAACCAGATTAAAACCTGGGTACACCAACAGAAACAGGTTCATCTTTTCTGCGAAACCCCACAGCAGTCCAAGCGAGTGACAGAAATTTTAGCCGAACGCGATTTGTTACCGCCCGATATAGACATCAGTGTCGGTGCAATCAGTCAGGGGTTTCTCAACGAACCGCTGAACCTTGTTGTCATCTCCGAAGATGAACTCTTCGGCAATCGACGCCACCGTCCAATCCGCCGGCGTCCATCTACAGATGGAACCCCTATCCTCAGCCTCATCGATCTCAAAGTTGGAGACTATGTCGTTCATGTCTCACACGGTATTGCCGTCTATGACGGTATACGTCGATTGGATATTGACGGTAAATCCCAAGATTTTCTGGTTCTCAAATATAATGACGATAACATCCTGTATGTGCCTACGTATCAAGTGGATCTCGTACAAAAATACATCGGTAGCAAAGATGAGACATATAGACCGCGTCTTGACCGTCTCGGTGGCCCGTCTTGGCAGCGTCGAAAGGAGCGTGTGAGAGCATCCATACAAGAGATGGCGGATGAACTCCTCAACTTATATGCGCTCCGAGAAGCCCGAAAAGGGTATAGTTTTCCGGCTGAAATCCCTTGGCAAACGGAGTTTGAAGCGCTTTTCCCATACCAAGAAACTGACGATCAACTCCAAGCCATTGCGGACGTTAAAACCGATATGGAAAGTGAACGTCCGATGGATCGGCTCGTCTGTGGTGATGTCGGATACGGTAAAACAGAGGTAGCCCTCCGTGCCGCCTTCAAAGCCGTGATGTCAGAAAAGCAGGTCGCAATTCTTGTGCCAACGACGATTCTCGCGCTCCAGCACTACGATACCTTTGAAAAACGTTTTCAGGAGTTTCCAGTTCGTGTCGAAATGTTAAACCGTTTTCGGACACCAAAGGAGATTAAGCAGATTAAGGAAGGGCTGGCGAAAGGCAATATTGATGTAGTTGTTGGGACGCATAGTTTGCTTTCCAAAACAGTGACATTCGACAATCTTGGCCTTCTAATCGTTGACGAGGAGCACCGATTCGGCGTTAAACACAAGGAGAAAATCAAACAGTTCAAAGAGACGATTGATGTGCTTACGTTGACGGCTACCCCGATCCCGAGGACACTTCACATGTCGCTCGTCGGTATCCGAGATTTCAGTGTTATTAATACACCCCCCGCAGATCGATTGCCGATTCAGACACACGTTATGCCTTACGATTCCGAGGTCATTCGTGAAGCGATCCGTTCGGAATTGGGTCGCGGGGGTCAGGTGTTTTTTGTCCATAATCGCGTTCAAGATATCCAGAGTATCGCGTTGACAGTTCAACAACTGGTTCCAGATGCCCGGGTCGCTGTCGCACATGGCCAGATGCCCGAACGTGAATTGGAAAGTGTTATGCTTGAGTTTGTGCGCCACAAACACGACATCCT
Organism: Candidatus Poribacteria bacterium; assembly: GCA_963662915.2. Classification (GTDB taxonomy): domain Bacteria; phylum Poribacteria; class WGA-4E; order WGA-4E; family WGA-3G; genus WGA-3G. The sequence goes on from CAXXEU010000002.1 coordinate 545,774, forward strand.
CGTCTGTACAATGATTATTGAGTCTGGACTTGATATACCTAATGTGAATACGATTCTAATTAACCGAGCAGATGCGCTCGGTTTGGCACAACTCTATCAGTTACGCGGACGGGTCGGTAGGGCGACCGCGCAGGCATACGGGTATCTATTCTATCCACAGCATCACGCAATTACTGAAGGCGCGCAGAAACGACTTCGGGTCATTGAGGAATTTACCGACCTCGGTTCGGGCTTTAAGATAGCCCTCCGAGATCTTGAAATTCGCGGCACAGGAAATATTCTCGGGGCTGAACAGCACGGACATATCGTTACCGTGGGGTATGAACTCTACTGCAAACTCCTTGAAGAAGCAGTAATGGCACTCAAGGGAGAAAAGGTCGAAGCGTCAATTGATACGCGTATCAATTTGCCAGTTGAAGCCTATCTCCCTGATGATTATGTCCCTGATAGTCGTCAAAAGGTCTCTGTATACAAAAAAATTGCTGGATTGAAAGAGGACGCAGGTCTCAAAGAACTCCGCGAGGAACTGCAGGATAGGTACGGACCTCTTCCTGAACCGGTTGAGATGTTGCTTGAAATCGCTAACATTAAGCAGCTGAGCAACCGACTGGGCATCAGCATTATTGTCGCTGGAAAGGAACAGGTGAAGGTTACCTTTGACGAGCAGAACCCACGAATTAATGTGAAGAAATTCATTGAAATAGTACACAAAAATAAGAACATTCAGTTGCAACCACCAGCACAACTTAAAATTCGCATGCCGGGCATGACTGGGGCGAATATGTTAACCGAATTGCAGCGAAACCTGAAATTGTTTATCGAGTGATTTTAAAAGGAAAGGTTAATTTAAAAAAGCGTGCTACGCACATTATCCAAAGCGCGTAAGCCTAACCAACGGCCAGGCTGGGGATACGGAAAGATATTTCATTTCCTAAACCGACCTGACCGAACCGCAAGGAACAGTAAAAATATGAAAAAAACGATTACTATTTTTCTAATTGTCGCAGTGACCTGTCTACTCACATGGCGCTTCGTTCAATCTGATGGGCACGAGGCGTCGATGCCTGCTGTTGATGAAAGCCAAGTGATTTTGGCGGCGTACAAATGGAACGACAAATCGTATGAGATCTCGCTGGCGGATTTGAACGCAGCGATCGCAGAATTGCCGGTCTACCGGCAGCAAAACTATGACAATAGGGCGGACAAAGCCGAGTATCTTGAGGAATTAATAGAGGAACGCCTCAAAATCCATCGCGCTACGGATGATGGATTTGATACACTTCCTGAAAACCTCAAGAAACTTGAGGATTATACCCATCAACTCATGGTTGAAAAATTAACTGAGGCTGAAGTTGACGCTAAAATCCTCTACACCGACGAAGACCTCATGGCGCATTATGAGGCACATCTGAGTGAGTACGTTGAGGAAGCAAAAGTACGCGCCATCTGTATCACACTTGAAGACGAAGACTTTGCCTATGAGACGCTCGACGCTATCAAAGCTGGCAAAGACATCACTGAAATGGCGAAGGAGCTCTCCGAAGCTGGAAAACTCGGTTCTGGACCCGGCACCAATCCAGATGATCCGGGGAACACCTATTTCTTCACGCGATCCGCTTCTGCACGTTGGTCAGATTTCATTGAAACCGCTTTCGAGATGGAAGTTGGTGAGTTGACAGATACTGTGTTTGAAACCGAAGTGAACGACGCGGTCTTCTACCTCATTTTCCGTAAAGAAGAGCATCAACCCGAACGACAGCAGGAATTTGAGGAAGTTAAAAGTGACATCAGACGGACGGTTGAGCGCGAAAAGAAACGCGCACGCATCAATGAATGGGTCACAGAGATCTCGGAAAAGGGCAAGTTGAAGACCTATCCTGAAAATATTCCCGAGCCCCCGCAACCTGAAGAAGCGGAGACCGAGGCATCAGACGAGTAGCTTAATAGTTGTCAGCAGATGGCTGTGCCTCTTTTAGGCATCAGTTCACTGATAACTGACAACTGATAACTGCTAAAAAGGAGTTAAAATAAATAATGCTTACAAGAATTATCCCCTTTATCGGCAAAATGGATAGCCGAAAGCCGAAGCCAACCGATAGCGGCCAGCGTATCGGGCAGAAACGACTTCCGGTTATTTCACTATTTTTCCTCGCGGTTATTGCTATACACCCCGTCTTCTATAGTTGTGGAGACAAAGCGATCGGGGCGGACGGCACTGTCATCGCGGAATTTGAATGGAACGGCAAGCAGCGCATCACCTTGGAAGAGATGCAACAGGAAATTAGCGAACTTCCAGAATACAAACAACGCCAATATCAGGACAAAGAGGGACTCGAAACCTATATGCTCCTCATGGCGGAAAGTCGCTTGATTCTCAACCTCGCTCGCGATCAAAAACTCAATGAAGACCCCGAAATTCTCAAGAAGGTCCAAGACTATCTTCACGAGTTAATGGTTAAGAGAATTACCACTCAGGAAGTTGACGATAAACTCGCTTTGACTGAGCAGGACTATCTCGACTACTATGAATCACATAAGGAAGAGTATGTCCGTCCGGCACAGGTCAGGCTTATGTGTATTACGCTGACCGATCAAGTGCGAGCGGATGAAACTTACGCCCAAATCAAAGAGGGCAGAGACATCGCGGCACTTGCTCAGGAACTTTCAGACAAGGGTGAACTCGTTGGTCCTGGTGCGAATCCCGCCAGCCCAGGGGATACTGACTATATTAGCCGGGAATCTTTTCCCGCTGGCACTGAGCCTTTCTTAGATGCGGCTTTCGCTGCAGAGATTGGTACCTTCCATGAGGGTGTTATCGAAGTTGATGTCCAAGGACAGAAATATTACATGATATTCCGTAAGGATGAGGCACGCGATGCTTATCAGAAGCCGCTTGAGGAAGAGGACGTCCGTAGAAATGTAGAACGGAAAGTCGAGCGCGAAAATCGACAGGCACTCATGGATGAATGGATCCGCCAACTCCGCGAGCGCGCTGAGGTTAAGACTTACGTTGATCGCATTCCAGAAGCGCCCGCTGAAGAGATGCCTGCTGAAGATCAACCCGAAGGAGAGGAAACCCCTCCTGAGGCACAAACTGAAGAATAGCAGTTGGTTGTTAGTTTATAGTTGTTGGTTGTTGGTTAAGAGGGGCCCTTCAGAGGACAGACTCTTAACTAATAACCATTAACTATCAACCCTTATTCACCCTAAATAGGAGGCACAGACATGATTCGCCACATAGCTGCCTATTCCGTTATCTGTCTGCTATTCATGACCGCTGGACTTACAAACGCTACGGCTCGCACTTTCGACAAAATCGTTGCTTATATCAATGACGACATAGTGACCAAGCGGGAACTGGATGTTTTGGTAAACCAGCGCGCAATTGAACTCCAGCAGGTTTATCGTTTCAATGAACGTGAAGCCCGAAACGAGGCGGAACGCCAACGCGGCGAACTCCTCGACCGTCTTATCCGTCAGATGCTACTTTTGGAGGCGGCACTAACATTGAAACTTACCGTCAGCGATGCTGAGGTGGAGCAGTACGTCCAAGAATTTAAAAAGAGATACCAAATTGAAACCGACGAAGAATTTAAGAAACAGCTGAATAAAGAAGGAATGACGGTCGTCGCTTTCCGAGAACAGGCGGAACGGAATCTTAAAGCCGAAAAACTTGTTATGGGCAGAATCGTCCCACGGCTGCAGGTGCGAGACAGCGAGATCCGAAAATTTTTTGAGGAAAATCGAGATCAATTGCCGGTTAAAGCCGATAAAATCCATTTACGGCATATCTTTATTGCTTTTGAACCGACTGAAGCTGACCGCACTGCCGCTTACGAGAAGATCGGAAAAGCGCGCAATGAAATCTTAGCAACGGATTCTAATTTTGAAGAGATCGCGAAACGCTACACGCCGAAGCAGCGCGGGACTTCACAGGCTGGTGTCCTTATCGAAGCCACGACTGAAGAACTCAACAGATTTCCAGAGGTCTTTCAGAATGTACTCACCAATTTAGCAGCCGGTGAAATGAGTGCGCCGATTGAAGGCAATGAAGGTCTTTACCTTTTTAAAGTCGAGGCAAAAGACGATAAAATGATTGGGTTTCGCTATCTCATTGTGCCTCTTGAAATTAGCGCGGCAGCGATACAAGCGGCACGCGAGCGAAGTGTTGAGGTCTTCAAAAAATTGGAAAATGGCGAAGATTTTAACACACTCGCCACGTCTTATTCCGATGATGCCGAGACGCAAGCAAACGGTGGCGACCTCGGCGTTCGATCCCTAACCGAACTCAACCCGAAAACCCGTACAATCATTGAGCCACTTGCGTCTGGAACTTACAGCAATCCACATGAAACAGAGTCGGGTATCCACATCTTCAAGGTTAATGATCGAAACACTCCGGACCTTACTGAAGCCGAGAAGCAACAGATTACTGGGATACTCCGTCAGCAGCGTTTTCAAGAAGAGTGGGATGCCTATACCGACAGCCTCATCTCGAACGCCTACATCCAGATTACATTGAAAGAGTAAGAGATACGTGAAAAAGAGCCACCCCGATCTCGCTACCTATCCCCAGCATCAATGTTCTAACAAGAGGCGCGTCGGTATAGGAAACACCACATCGCGTCGCCGTTCTGTTTCTGTAAATGCTGCTTCAATTGCGATTGTTAGCATGGGTGTTTTAGTCATTGCCCTCCTCCTCTGTCCACTACAGGTGTTGATTGCCCAAGATGTTCCACCACAAGAACAAACGCCACAGCAACCGCTGACCGAAGGAACACAACCGCCCGATGCCACAGATGAAACGCCTACTGACGAACGGCAGACCCCTGATACGCCAGATGAAACACCTACTGATGCGGAACAACCTACCGATACCACAGATGAAACGGAAACAGAAGAAGACGCTTCTTCTGAACGCTTGAACCCTGAAACCGACGTTCCTGAAGAAGGTATGGTGATTGGTGATGGCGACAGTGTGTCTATGGTCGAGAATTTTGTCCAAATTCACGGCAATGCTCTCGTCAAATTTGAAGATGTCATTCTTCGTGCTGATCATGTTTGGGCTGACTTTGATGAGAATCTGGTACGTGCCTCTGGAAACGTTCACCTTAAGGTCGGCGACGAAGAAACCTACTCTGATGAACTCGTTTTCAATCTTGAAACCAAAAAGGGGATCGCCAGAAATGGATTTACTTATAGCGATCCTTGGTATTTCGGCGGCAGCGATATTTTTAAAATAGAGGAAGATAAATCTTATGTCCGCGGCGCGACACTGACGACCTGCTCTCTGGAGCACCCACACTACTATTTTAGCGTCTCCGAAGTGATTGTCCGAATGAATCAGGAACTGATTGCTAAGAACATTGTCCTACGCATTGGTGGATTTCCGTTGTTCTATTTTCCAGCCATGCGTCGCGACCTACGCAAAGGAAAGATTGCTAAGATTATCGTCAAGGTCGGAACTGATAGTTACCAAGGCCCCTACCTGAGTATTATCCAGCCACTTGTTCGTAAAAGACGCTACGATGCCGCACTGCTCTATGACAGAAGCGCACGACGAGGACAAGGCTTCGGATTTGAAGGCAAGTATCGCTTTCGTGATGCCAAGTATAAAGAGATACATATCCCTGTTCTGCCTGACGCGACACCGAACCAACGCACCAAGTTGGAAGAAAAGGCGAACGAATTACAAGACCGACTTGACGGTGAGTTTGATCGTTATTGGCTTACGCAGCTATTTCTTCAATATAAAATCACGGATGAAGACATCGCTCGTGCCAAAGAGAGTGCCGAGGAGATCCGAACACAGGCTTTAGAAGAAGGTGCCGACTTCGCTCAGATCGCACAAAGCAACTCTGACCACTCCGATACCCGTTACGAGGGTGGCGATATAGGGTTCCTCGTTCCCGGCGAAACCGATGAAGATGGCAACCCAAAACTCGATCCTGCTTTAGAGGCAGCCGCCTTCGCACTCCAAGAAGGCGAGGTTAGTACTGTTATACAGACGGAAACCGCTTTTCATATCCTCAAAGCCGATCGCGTGATTGACGTTTATGGCGAGCGTGAAGTCAGACTCCGCCGCATTGACATCAATATCACCGCAAGCGATGATACCGCGGCGATGCTCCGAGAATTAGCCGACGACCTGCTACAACGCGCCCATGAGGGTGAATCCTTTGAACAATTACTACAACGTGCTGATGTACTCTCTGATTATATACAAGCAACGCTTTCCGAGATTAATGACGGTGAGGGATTGCTGTTAAATGAGATGGATACCTCGTGGCAATACTCCGTTAGACGTATGGAAAATCCTGGTGATGTTACCGAGCGCCGTCCTGTTTCTACGCCAGAAGGGTTTTACATCTTCCAATTAATCAGGAAAGAGGAGACCCCCACTTTTGAGACACTCGCTGAGCAATTCGAGGCAGAATGGGACGCTTTTTACGAAGGCATAATGAATCCAGTGCCAGAGGGCAGCGAGGCAGATGCTGACACACAAGAATCTGAAGGGACGAATATAGAAGGCGCGGCGGAAGTCGAAACCACCGATACCGCGGAAGAAATTCAAGATGTTGAAGTGCCTGAACCCGAAGATGTTCAAGAAATAGAGCCTCAAGAAAAAAATCAAGACGCCGAAGCAGTTGAACCGGAAGATGCCCCAAACGGTGAGGCACACGACGAGGATGTAACCGACTCAGACGAAGAAACGGAAGAAGCGGAAGCCGAAGAGGGGGTCTACAGGCAACACGATTTTCGCGGAAGATGGGAAGATCCAAGTGCTGTTGCTTCAGAAGCACAGAGTTTGTATGCTGGCGAACACAGCCGCCGTCCTATTCGGACCAGAAGATCGTTTCGCCTGATTAAGGTAGATAGAAGACGGGCGTATCGAGGGGACATCTACTTTTATGGCGCAGACCGCTATTCTTATGAACGCCAAAGCGCGACTCGGATTGGTAGAAGTTGGATTATGCGGTGGGCACATACCCAATCGTTCTTTACCCCGTGGGACAGCCGAGAAGACGGCAGACGGCCCATCAGTTTTAACGGGCGGACGGAATTGCGTGCCTTGAATTATAAAGAGGAATTGCAACTCCCGGGTGAATCGACGCTTAACTCTTTTGGTATCCTTACCTATGGCACGGCTTTATCCGCCTACAGTCCAGAGGACCTTGATGATAACGGTAATCTCAGGTTCTCACGAGAAGCCATTGGGGATTTCACAGGGAGGGTTGAAGTACGCCACATTCACGATTTCACGGGTGAAGGTACAAGTTCGTTGCAGAAACTTCCACAACTCACCTTGAACTTTTCACGAGTCCGTTTGAGTTCTTTCCCGATCTTTGAAACCCTCAACGACGGTATGGTGTCTGTCGCCGAAAGACTCAAAACGGAAACACCGTTTCTCTCAATGTTTACATTCCCTACCCTTGAAAGCACCAGTCTCGATTTGGATGTTGAGTTCGGCAATTTCATGAGAGAGGTCTTTCGCAGTAAGGGTGTTGAGGAGCGGGATGTGTATCTACAGACGATGGACCTCGGATTCGATGTCCGCAAGCAATCAACGCTTCAGATGACACCACTCCGTGAACTCCAACTGAGCCTCTATCTCAACACAAACGCGATTTGGCACGACCGAGACCAAGAGCAAAATAGAAATATTATACGCGGTGTTTACAGTATCAACGCAACTGCTACGAATACACTCTTCCGTATCTTCGATGTCAGTTATATACCGGGACTGCGGAGATTGCGCCACGAGGTGCAATCCTCGCTCCGCTTTGATTATCAACCGCCTGTTGATGAGGATGAAAGCCTCTATCCATTCGGACCCAGCACCTACTTCTTTGAACGGAAACGGCTCACTTATAACTTCAATACAGGCATTGAGATTAAAACCCGACGGAGCCAGTCAGCCCACCGTATCTTGTATTTTGACACACGGCTTACTGCCGATTTCACAGACTTCGATCCGTTATATAGGCGCAAGTATGAACCCATTGAGAGTGATTTTACATTTACACCGCTCCCGAGTCGGAACCTAAATGTTACCGTTCGGTTTACGCACGATCCAAACCCACATCCGGTTGATGAAAAAATCTTCAAAATGGTAGGCTTCCGTACGAATATACGTTATACGCGACAGGCATGGAATGTAAGTGTCGGGAGTTCTTTTAGTAAACGCCACACGTCGAGGCAAGCATCTCGGTCTATTACTGCTACTGGTCGCTACCGGGTCAGCCGCAACCTTGAATTTGATCTCAGTCTCATCTACTATCCCATTGAGCGACAGTTTTATTCCCAACGCATTATGATGACTCGGAATCTACACGATTGGAATCTCCGTATCTCATGGAACCGCATCGGCATTAAACGTGAAGACTCACCTTACAACAACGTCCGCCAAGATTTCACATTCCAAGTCAGCCTGATTCAGGAACCCGCGATTTCAATGGGGGTCGGGTATGATGCGACTACTGAAACCTGGGGTATCCGTACCTTACCTGCAGGCATGCCTTACAACGCATTCGGTACTGGCAGTTCACTTGGTAGATCGTATTTTTAATGTCTGATGCTATCCTAAAAGCACACGAACCCGAAGAACGCATATCAGAAAATGTTGCCAGGATTTTGGAGGATACGGTATAATAGCAAATCGACAGCAGCGAGTTTTTGTAACCTAATAGTCTCCTTTGCTTTAGAATAGGAAGATAGTGATGATACTCAAGGACCGTATCTGCATCATAACAGGTGGGAGTTCAGGCATCGGACGCGGCATTGCCCTCGAATATGCCCGCGAAGGCGCGCGGATCGTCATTGCTGATAAACAAGAAACACCCCTTCGCGGCAAATATCACGAGACGGATGTCACAACACCAACTGTTACAGAAATCGAAAAACTCGGTGCCCAAGGGATATTCGTCCAAACGGATGTCTCCAACGAATCACAGATCGCCGACTTAATCCAGGAAACCGTCGAACACTTCGGCGGACTCGATGTCCTCGTCAACAATGCCGGTATCCACATTCCCGGTGGCGCGCAAGAACTCTCCATCGCCGACTGGGACAAAGTTGTCGGTGTAAACCTCCGTGGCATCTTCATCGCAACAAAACTCGCACTCCCACATCTAAAGCAGTCCAAATTTGGAAGGATTATCCAAATTGCATCCGTTCACGCTTATGGTGGCGGTGCCGGACCTGCGTATGCACCGGCGAAAGCGGCTGTCGTCAACATGGTTCGAGATACGGCATTGGAGATCGGTCAATACGGCATAACCGTCAACGCTATCTGTCCGGGGTATATTGAAACAGCTATTCAGGATTACCTTACACCCGAACAGATTGAGGCGGCGTTGGAGAAAACCGCCTTGCCCCGTTTCGGGCTGCCAAGAGACATCGGACGTGCCGCTGTGTTCCTCGCCTCCGACGATGCCGAGTGGGTCACCGGTGCTTCCCTCCTTGTTGATGGTGGATTCGCTGCTGGTGTCTAATGTAGGTGACCAACCGTAAGGGCGAGGTTCCCTCGCCCGGACTATTAAAAGGAACAACAGATGCAAGCAAACTCATGGGGAACAGTCCGTTTCACAGATAAAGTCGCATTGATAACAGGCGGTGCCTCTGGCATCGGTAGAGCGGCAGCGAACCGTCTGGCAGCTGAAGGCGCGCACGTTATCATCGCAGATGTCAACGCAGATATGGCAAATACGGCGGTCTCTGAGATACAAGAAGCAGGTGGAAAGGCTCTTTTTATAGAGGTCGATCTTGCTAATGATGAAAGCGTTATCGCCGCTGCAAGTACTGTCGTCGAAAAGTTTTCTGCCCTTCATATTCTTGTCAATAACGCTGCGATCGCGCGGGGTGGCAAAATTGAAGACGGTGGATGGATTCCGAATTGGCAGCCCGAAACCGCAATCGGTCTCCGCGGTTGGGTCGTCATCACACAGCATCTCTTACCCCTCTTAAAACAGGAAGGTGCTGCGATTGTCAATCTCTCGTCAGAGGGCGGATACCTCGGCAGACCGGGAGGGTGGGTCTACGATGCGATTAAATCGGCGTTGGTCTCTCTCACGAAAACCATGGCGTACGAATTCGTCGAATACGGTATCCGCGTGAACGCCGTCGCCCCCGGTTGGGTTGTCACAGAGATGCACTTCGGGAAGGCACCCGATCCCGCTGCTCGGAAAAAGGAGTTAGAGGAGACACCGATTAACTCCTGTATCATGAAACGCCGCTGTGGACCCGAGGAGATAGCATCAGCAATCGCTTTTCTCCTTAGTGACGATGCCTCGTATATCACAGGGCAGACGATACACGTTGACGGTGGACGCTGGGGGATGTCGGTCGGTCGCTAATTCTTCAAAGCAATCTGCCCCATTATTGGTAGGTGCGGTTTTGCGGCGTACTCGACTCGGGGAATGCCATAAGGCATTCATACCGTTGATTCATGCGAAGTGCATTCCAACCGCACCGCGCCTCCCTGACAATCAACCAACAACTAACAACTAAAATATGCCCAGCAAAACCCACACAACCGCCGTTGTGCTAATCCCGCCGGAATCCGTACAACCACCCATCCAAGCCATCCGCAGAAGTCATGACCGAAACTTCGTGCGATGGATGCCACACATAACGCTGCTCTATCCCTTCGCTGAACGTAGCGATTTCGCAGATGTTACCGCCTCGCTTGCAAAAGCCGCACAGCAGATAACACCCTTTTCTTTTCATCTGAGACGTTTTGACGCTTTCAAACATCGCAGATCGTGTACGATGTTCCTCGTTCCTGAACCGGCAGATGAAATCGCGCGGTTGCATACCAGGCTGATGCAACATCTTCCGGACTACGACGACACAGCACGGTTTGCAGGCGGATTCCACCCCCATCTCTCTGTTGGACAATTCCAACACCGTTCGCTTGGCAGTGAACAGCAGCGGCTCCAGACGGCGTGGCAGCCGCTCCAGTGTGAAATAGGATCTCTCAGCCTTATCTACCGTTCACCTGAAACAGATGACCGGTTCATTGTCGCCGAACAATTTCCGTTTCAAATAGAACCACAATAATGAAAGCAAGAATTTTCTTACTAATTGACACCTAAAGGAAATATCATGGACACAAACCTCGCCGAGATCGAAAATCGGCTCTGGAGTGCCGCTGATGAACTCAGAGCCAATTCACGCCTCCGCGCCTCAGAATACTCTACACCTGTGCTTGGGTTAATCTTTTTGAGGTACGCCGATCATAAATTTACGCAAGTCGCACAAGCGATTGACAGCGAAACCGCTGCCGGTAAGCGAAGCAGAACGGATCCGCGAACGCAGTATCAAGCGCGCGGCGCATTTTACCTACCCGATAACGCACGGTTTCAATACCTCCTTAATCTCCCAGAGAGTGCGAACGTTGGGCAAGCCATTACTGATGCGATGAAGGCAATTGAAGCAGAAAACACTCAGGTCAACGGTGTCCTGCCCAAGACTTACAATCGCCTTGAAAAGAGCACGCTCTTTGAACTCTTACGTATCATGGAACAGATTCCCATGGATATTGAAGGGGATGCCTTCGGAAAGGTCTACGAGTACTTTCTCGGCAATTTCGCCATGAGCGAAGGACAACGCGGGGGTGAATTTTTCACACCGACCTCCCTCGTTAAACTCATCGTTGAGATTATCCAACCCTTTCACGGTCGGATTCTTGACCCTGCGTGTGGTTCCGGTGGGATGTTCGTCCAGAGTGCTGAGTTTATTCGCAATCACCAGAGCAACGGCAGACACGGGAACATCAGCATTCACGGTGTGGAACGCGTCGCCGAAACGATTCGATTGTGTAAGATGAACCTCGCCGTTCATGCACTTGAGGGTGACATCAAACAGGCAAATAGTTACTACGAAGACCCGCATGACTGCTTGGGTAGGTTCGATTTCGTCATGGCAAATCCGCCCTTCAATGTCGATCGCGTGGATAGGGAACGCCTCAAAGACGATCCCCGATTTCCGTTCGGTATGCCCCGTGTTGATAACGCCAATTACGTCTGGATTCAGCTGTTCTATAGCTCGCTTTCCGAGTCTGGACGTGCAGGCTTTGTCATGGCAAACTCCGCCGCCGATGCTCGCGCCTCCGAACTCGAAATCCGCCGTCAAATTATCGAATCCGGTGCAGTCGATGTCATTGTCAGCATCGCCTCAAACTTCTTTTATACGGTCACTCTGCCCTGTACCCTCTGGTTTTTCGACAAGTCTAAACGCCACACCGATAGACATGATAAAGTGCTGTTCATTGATGCGCGACACCTCTATCAGCAAGTGAGTCGTGCCCATCGGCAATTCACACCCAAGCAACTCGAATTCCTGTCCAATATTGTTAGACTTTACCGGGGTGAATCCCCTGAGAATCAACACGACAGTGCAGATTTCCTCACGACGAAATTCCCTGATGCAGCATACATTGATGTTCCGGGACTTTGCAAGGTCGCTACAATCGCCGAAATTGAGGCACAAGGGTGGAGTCTTAATCCTGGACGTTATGTCGGAGTCGCCGAACAGCGTGCAGACGATTTTGACTTTGCCGAACGATTTACGGAGCTCAACAAAGAGTTAGCAGTCCTGAACGCCGAGGCACATCAACTCGAAGACCGCATCGCTGAGAATGTTGCAAAGATTTTGGAGGATACGGTATAATATCAAGAGAGGTGGAATTTTGGATCAAGCGATAAAAGATGTGAGGTGGGTTGGGAACTCCCACGAGAGATTACGGAGTTTCCCCAAAGTTGCAAGACAGATAGTAGGTGATGCCCTACTATTCGCGCAACTCGGAAAAAAACATCAGAAGTCAAAACCACTTCAAGGGGTCGGTTCAGGTGTATTTGAGATCATCGCTCGTTACAATGCGAACACCTACCGTGCTGTTTATACCGTCAAACTGGGAGAGAAAATCTATGTGCTGCATGTATTTCAGAAGAAATCCACTCGTGGTATCAGGACACCAAAAAAAGAAATTGACTTGATTAAACAACGCTTGAGAATGGCAAGAGAAATGGAGGCAAAAGATGGGTGAAGAGATCAAAATTGAGGAAAGTTCTGGTAATGTGTTTCTGGATATAGGTTTCTCTGAAGAGGAGGCTGAATATGAACAGCTAAGGTCGTACCTTGCCTTTCATGTTTATAGTCTTTTTGAGGAACTAAAATTGACTCCTGCAAAAGCAAAGACACGTTTTGGAATTGATACAGATGATGTATCTCGAATACAGCAGGGAAATTTCCATCTTTTTACTGTGCCACAGCTGCTTTTACTCTTGAAGCGGTTGAACCGCAATATTGAAATTCGTATTACACCTTCGGACGAAAAAGGTGGACACTTGCACCTCGTTACAACTTAGCAACTTGTCTTCCGTAGGGACAGTTTTCAAAGGTAATCTTTTTCAGGGCATTCATAGTGAACCCTAAAAATAAATAAACATCTTTGTAGCATAACCTGTTAGGTTGTGCCAGTCTGAATGCCTGTTATAGGTATTCAGACTGTTTGAAAGGGTCCAATTAATGCTAAACTTTACTATAATTTTCTTGTTCGAGTAGGAAGTATAGCAGAATGAAGATATGAAAAACAAAAGACAAGATCCAATGCCGCCTCCCGACGCAACACCAGAGGAAATCGGAGAATTTTGGGATACGCATGACCTCGCCGATTATTGGGACGAAACTCAAGAAGTGGAATTTCAGGTCGACCTAAGGTCAAAGCAGAACCAAGTTCAATCTAATGAACCGAGATCGGATTTATCCGCAACATCTGAAGATACATCAAACACTGCAATCGGTGTTGTCACCGACCTTGTATCGGACTCGACCATACCAGCCCCAATCAGGCGAAACATGTTTAAGGCTTTCGACCGACTGTGCTCTGCTTTAATTGATATACCTGTCGGAGCTCTTGAACGGATATCCGCCGAGAAACGATCAGAATCGAAAGCACGCATTAAAATTACAGAGGCTGTTAATGCCCAAATCATCGAACAGATAAAGGTTGACCCGGAATATGCACGAATAGCGGTAAGCAAGTACGGCAAAAAAATACTTCGCGAACAAGTTAATCTTGATAAAATCTCTGCTATTGCTGCCAATGAACTTACGGAAGATGGACCCGACAGTTCTGTGAATCAAAGTACAAGCGAACCCAATGAGATGCAATCTGTTGATTCAACTAATCAAGAAGCGAACAGCGGTGAGGAAAAGACAATCGACGATGATTGGCTCAACAGCTTTGAGGCAGAGGCGCGTCAAAAGAGTACTGAAGAGATGCAGCTCCGTTTTGGTCGTATCTTAGCAGGTGAAATTAAGAATCCTGGCTCGTTTTCAATCCGAGCCTTAAAAACCTTTGGTGAACTGGATCAAAGTGTTGCAATATTGTTCCAAAGATTGTGTTCGGTCTGTGTTGTTATGGAGTTTCCTCTTACTAAACATGTTGCTGAGATGAAAGATCGTATTCTTGGACGTGATCATGGCAGTACTAGTAATACCATTTCTAAAATTTTATACTGCATTAGCAGCATTTATGAAATGTGAGAATCCAGTGAGTTTAGCGATAGTGCGATCGGAGTAGTTTTGAAGTATCTCCGTGACTTTAGTCTGCATATCTTCCAAGGCTTTATAGGTCTGGGTAAATAACTTCGCTTTGATGTCCTGCCAAAGTCGCTCAATCGGATTCAACTCCGGACTATAAGGGGGCAAGAAAAGTAAGACGATATTCTCAGGAATTTTCAGCGATTTCGCGTGATGAAAACGACCATTATCAAGCACAAGTAGATTTAGACTTTCTCGGAACATTTCGGAAAACTTGTTGATGAAACATTGAAAACAATCTGATGTCAAGTGTGAGAACTCTAAGAAAAATCTCTCACCTGTCACGGGTTCAACCGCACCATAGAGATAAACCGCCTCATATTTGTAATCTATCTCTGCGACAGGTTTGATGCCTCGTTGTGTGATACGTCTCCGGGCAGCAGCTAAAAGCCCATACCGCGTCTCATCTTGACTAAAAACACGCACGCTTTGAGCGTCAGAACGTTTTTCAGCAATCGCATTAGCGACGTGTTGGCTAAACTCACAGCGGAATGTCTCCGACTCTACTGTGTTTTTTTTACATGGCTGGGGCGAGGCACTTTGAGTTTCGCCCCCCATTTATCATGAACCATCGCATAGACGGCTTTATAGTTCATCTTGACACCAAAGGCGTCAGCAATATACGCTTGGATCTGCACATAACTCGCAAAGCCTTGAGGTTTCTGAAGTTCTCTAAGCAAGGCGGTTTGCTGCGCCTCAGTGAGAAGCGGTGTGCGTCCGGGGGCATATCCGCGTTCAAGAAGTTTTTCAAGATCCCCGGTTTCGTAAGCACGCAACCAGTTGCCGACACTCGTGCGATCAACACCAAGGAGAGCAGCGACTTGGACACGGTTCTTCGCCTGTCCACTTTTCAGGAGATAGAGCATGTTGAGACGTCGGATTTCATGCTTCTTGTTTGCGCGTCGTAAGAGGACTTTCAGGTCTTCTACACTTTCGGTAATCTTTGGCACTTTTTTATTCATAACTACTTCACCCTTTGGGAAATGATGTAGCATAGAATAACACATCTATGAGGAATATTCAATTAGATTTGGTATAAGAATGATACCATTTCGAGACCCTATCCTGCACAAAATATTACTGATATGAAAGTTCCTTCTCTGGGTAGAGATCCTGGAAATGATGATCTTGATAAGTACGGGTTGGGTTTTGAAGAACTGAATGTTCTAAATGAGTATGGTTTGATCATTTCAGTCTATAATTCTGTTCGTGAGTATAGATTGTTGATAAATAACGAGAATGTGCTGCCTATTATCGAATTCTGGCATCAGCGGAAAAAATGGATTTTATTACCTTCACCAAATTGGGATAAAAGTCAAGAATTTAAGTTGTCCGGTATCGCGTTTTCCCGGATAGGTCGTGAATTGTACAGCGTGGTAGAGCAACAACCTTTGGAGGAATATACTGAAGATCTTAAGAAGTTCTTTACAGAACGGAACCTAACAATGATTGAAGCTTAAATATATCCTTTTAAAGGAGGCAATGTGATAGCAATGGATAAATGGGATTCTGTTATTCTTCGGGAGATTTGTGACTTGGTAAATTATGGTTACACCGCGAGCGCAAATCCAGAACCAATTGGTCCCAAATTTCTCAGAATCACCGATATTGTCCCAAGCAGAATTGATTGGTCAGCTGTTCCACATTGCGAGATAAGCGAAAAGAACTTAAGCAAATATTTATTAAAGAAGAACGATATCGTAATTGCTCGGACGGGAGCAACAACAGGTTATGCGAAGATAATTAGAGCGGATTATCAGGCTGTTTTTGCCTCTTACTTAGTCCGAATTCGCGTGAATCCAAAGTATGACAGTCGATATGTCGGGTTTGTCATCGAATCTGACGAATACAAAAGATTTATTCAACTCAATATAGGAGGGGCAGCCCAACCTCAAGCCAATGCTCAAGTTCTTACCTCCTTTCCAATTCCATTGCCACCGATCCCGACCCAACGCAAAATCGCCGCCATCCTCTCCGCCTACGACGACCTCATCGAAAACAACACCCGCCGCATCAAAATCCTTGAAGACATGGCACAGACGCTCTACCGAGAATGGTTCGTCCACTTCCGATTTCCTGGACATGCGGATGTGCCGATGGTGGAATCGCTCTTGGGTCCGATACCGGAAGGATGGCAGGTTAAACAACTTGGTGAAATGTGTGACGTGTTAATGGGACAGTCCCCAAAATCCGAATTCTACAATGAAACTGGTGAAGGTTTACCTTTTCATCAGGGCGTTACAGACTTTGGCGAGCGATTTCCAACAGATCGAGTCTACTGCACTGTTCAAAAACGTATAGCACAGGCTGGAGATATACTCTTGAGTGTCCGCGCACCTGTTGGACGCATCAACATCGCTAACAGAAAGATAGTCATTGGTCGTGGTCTTTCTGCAATCCGTAGCAAGAGCGGAAATCAGGCGTTCACGCTTCAACAATTGAAAGATAGGTTCCAAGAAGAGGATACAATGGGAAGCGGAACGATTTTCAATGCAATAACAAAGGCAGATTTATTAGGTGTTCAACTTCTGAAACCCACTCAATCAATAGTTGCCAAATTTGAGGAAGTCGTAGAACCAATTTCTTTGGAATTAGCGAATCTAACAATGAAAATTCAGAACCTCCGCCAAACCCGCGATCTCCTCCTCCCCAAACTCATCTCCGGTGAGATTGACATATCCGAACTTGACATTGACGCTGATCCCAAAAGCAATTGACAGATACAGCGCGACGGTGTATAATTTGCAACAAAGCAGCGGAGGAAATCGTGCAAGAATCTTCTATCATCCAATACTTCACTGAAAAAAGTTTTGAGCAAGGCATCGAACAAGGCATCGAACAAGGCATCGAACAAGGCATCGAACAAGGAAAAAAACAGCATGCTGTTGAAGCAATACTCACAGTGCTGGAGATCCGGTTTCAGACCTATGTTGCAGAGAAACTCAAGCCTTTTCTTGGGGCTATTGACGATCTACAGCGTTTGGATCAATTGCACCGCGTCGCCGCACGCGCATCAAACATTGATGAGTTTACGCATGCCCTCTTGAACCTTGAAAACTGATAAATGCAACGCGACGGGAGACAATCTATAACAAGGCAATTAGTGAGGACACTTATGCACAATATCAACCCTCAATATCTTGTTGATGATAAAGGACAAAAGACATCGGTTCTTCTGTCAATCAAGGAGTACCAACATCTCATGCAATGCCTTGAAGATTTGGAAGACATTTTAGAGATGGATGCTGCTGTCCGGACCGAAACGGATTTTCGCGACTATCGTGACGTTCAAGCTGACTTGATAAAAGAAGGGAAACTTTGAGTGCTCCAACGGTCTACACTGTCCATGTAACACATCGTGTGGAACGAGAATTACGGCGTTTACCGCAAGACATTATCAGACGTATCAATGCTATTTTCGAGCAATTGGAGCATAATCCGCGTCCACATGGAGTTGTTAAACTCACCGGACAAACAGGTTCACATTGGCGAATACGCGTCGGGCGGTACCGAATTTTATACCGAATAGATAACCAGCGTCGCCGTGTTGACATTTATCGCATTAAACATCGTAGAGATGCTTATCATTCATAAGTGAGTGAACATCCATATTCTGTTTTTGAAGAGGAGAGAAATAAGATAAGTGTATTGATGAGTTTACACATGCCCTCTTGAACCTTGAAAACTAAGCTATATCGAAGGTTTACTCCTAATATAAAGGCGAAACCCATGTCCGAACACAAAGCGTTTTTAGAGAAAGTTCATATCAAAAACTACCGTAGCTTGCGGAATGTTGAGCTGCCATTTAAACCTTTGACGGTTCTGGTCGGACCTAATGCGAGTGGCAAGTCAAATACTGTGAACGCTTTGCACCTTTTCAAGGGAATACTGAGTATTGAAACCCCACCCACGACACCTGATTTTATCCGAGATCGGATTTGGGCAGGCGGAGCGGACCGCATCACTTGTACACTACACACCAAAGTGGAGAAAAAACCAGCACAATATACATTGGTATTTAAGGGTAAGGATGAGAATCTTTCTGTTGACGAAGAACTATTGGTTAACGATGTCAAGGTCATCTCAATTCAGGATGGAGAAGGACAGGTTCAAGATGAAAATGGCAAGAACGTAACGACGTACAAATCTAATAAACTTGCTTTGAGGTCCGCTGGTGATTATGGGAATAAACCTACTACGAGTACCTTAGCAGAATTTATTCAAGACTGGGAATTTTATGACTTTCAACCAGACCATATACGAACTAATTCTAATAGATTCTCTTCTATTACAAACGATATTCAGGAATCGCTAAAACTTAATCCGTACGGTGTGAATGTACCGGACATACTTTGGGACTGGTATGAGAATACACCCGAGAATTTCCGTTACATTAGCGATTCCCTTGGGGCTTCCACGAATATTAACATAGACTACCGCAAAATTGATGGAGAGTTTCGACTCTGCTTTCTTGAAGGGTACAAGGAGCCGGTACCTTTGACTGGTGCCTCTGATGGTACATTGCGTCTTATTGGATATTACACTTTGCTCAATTGGTCTGAGTTACCACCGCTTATTGCTATTGAAGAACCGGAGCGGAGTCTGCACCCTGGTGCTCTGGCAGATATTGCCAGTATTCTGCAGCAACTTTCCGAACGGACACAAGTGATTATCACAACCCATAGTTCACAACTCTTAGACAACTTCAGGTCTGAAAATCTATCGGATTCCCTTGGTGTTTTGCTCTTACGCAATCGACCCGCACTCGGCACCGAAGTACTCAACCTTGAAGATATTTGTGGCAAACGAGAAGCACTAAAGGGTTGGATCGCAGATTTCGGGATCGGTAGTGCCGTTTTCGACAGTGGGCTACTGCAAGACCTTATGGAGGAACCAATATGATAAGCGTCCGAATCTGGAATTTAGAATCTGACAGCGAGGCCAGAGCCGTCAAGTTCTTGGAAAACGAGTTCTTGAGATTTAGGCAGCTTGAGCATCTCGCTATTCGGAAAGTGCGGAGAAGTGCACTCCGTAAGTGCCATAAAAAAGGCTCGCCGATAAACAGCTGCTTGTTGAAGGTGATCCAACACTACCTCAAACAAGACGACTACATTATTTTCGTCGTTGATCCCAACCCACAACGCCAACAAGCGTCAAAATTGCTTGTCAATCAACTCAGATGGATTGTCAAAAATGAGAACTTTTCTGATAAAGTCTTCTTCTTACCGGATCTTCAAGAATCTGAATTCACTATACCAATACAGTGGCAGCGCATCGTTTCACGCTTCCGTGCTGAAGTCGAAAGTGAACGCAAACGGTTTCGGGAAGAATGGGATAAAACCGTAACACATTTTCACAATGCCTTTGCCAATATACCGGAGGAGGAAGTGATACGCGATTTTGAAGAAGCACTTGCAGAGGTGAGGCGTGAACGAGCCTGAAAACCGGTGGAGGGTTTACCGAGCAACACTTGACACCAATATCTTTGTGCGCACAGTAATTCGGACGGATAACCTCTCGAATCATTTGCTTTCACTTTGGCGCGAAGGACGTTTTGTCCTCGTTTTATCGCGGGCTATTATTGACGAAATTGAAAAAGTCTTATCACGTCGCACGCTACGTCTGAAGTATCGGTATACACTGACGGAAGTTAGGGACTTAATCAACCTTCTGCACCAAGCAAACATTGTTGAGGTTAACACCTCTTTTGAATTATGTCATAGGGATCCGACAGATAATATGTTTGTTGATTGCGCGATATTAGGACGCGTTCAATTTTTAGTCTCAACCGATAATGACCTCGTAGATAATGCTGAACTCAAGAGAGATTTGTTTGAATTTGGTGTTGAGATCATCGACCCGCCGAATTTCTTAGAGAAAATCCAAGAGGCAGAAATCGATGGCTCTGACTCTGGGCAGTAATTAGTCATGCACAGTCCCTACAGTGAAGATGAACTCATAGAACAACCTGCCCTTGCAATCCTTGCCGAAATAGGATGGGAGACGGTCAACGATCGCAACGAATTCGACCAACAAGATAGCAATCCACTCGGCAGGCAAACCAAATCCGAAGTCGTCCTCACCGCCCGACTCCAATCCGCATTACAAAGACTCAACCCCAATGCAACCCAAGATGCGATTACTGAGGCAATCGAGCAACTCACCGGCTCCCGCGCACTCCTGAATCCTGCAGAAGCCAACCGTGAGATTTACAGCCTCCTCAAAGATGGGGTGAAGGTTACCATCACCAATCCAAACGGTGAAGGTGAAACCGTTGAAGTCCTTCGGGTTATCGACTGGGAAAACCCGGAAAATAACGATTTTTTCGCTGCGTCCCAATTCTGGATTACGGGCGAGATGTATACCAGACGACCTGATATCGTCTGTTTCGTCAACGGGATTCCGTTAATCCTAATGGAGTTCAAACGGGTTGATGTGAACCTCTACGCTGCCTACAACGACAACCTCCGAGACTACAAAGACACTATCCCACAAATCTTTTGGTACAATGCCTTTATTCTTATCTCTAACGGCACAAAAAGCAAGGTAGGAAGTCTCACCGCCAGTTGGGAACACTTCGCCGAATGGAAGCGAATTCACAGTGAAGATGAAACCCCCGAAGCCTCTTTGCAAACAATCCTACACGCACTCTGTACACCTGACCGATTGCTTGATGTCGTAGAGAACTTTATCCTGTTTATGGAGGTGCAGGGTGGATTAATCAAAATTCTCGCCAAAAACCATCAATACCTCGGTGTCAACAGGACTATTAGTGCTTTGGATCGGATTGAAGACAATCACGGCAAACTCGGTGTTTTTTGGCATACGCAAGGCAGCGGGAAAAGCATTTCGATGCTCTTCTTTGCACAGAAAGTCCTGAGAAAAGTTCCCGGAAATTGGACATTCGTTGTCGTAACTGATCGCAAGGAACTGGACGACCAAATCTATAAAACCTTCGCCAGTACAGTGGGTGTCTTGACCCAGCAGGAGGTACATGCAGAAAGTGTTGTACATCTGCGGCAACTCCTCCGAGAAGACCATCGCTATATCTTTACCCTTATCCACAAGTTCCAGACGCAAGATGGTAAAAGACACCCAATTCTCTCTGAGAGATCAGATATCGTCGTCATCACCGATGAAGCGCATCGGAGTCAATACGACACACTTGCACTGAACATGCGGACCGCGCTTCCCAACGCTGCATTCATCGCGTTTACGGGTACACCCCTCATGGCGGGTGAAGAAAAGACAAAATCGGTATTTGGGACCTACGTGAGTGTTTACGATTTCAGCCAATCTATTGTGGACCGTGCCACCGTTCCACTCTATTACGAAAACCGCGTGCCAACCCTACAACTGACAAACGAGGATCTCAATGAAGACCTTCAACAGATTCTTGAGGATGCCGAGCTTGATGAGGCACAGGAGGCGAAACTTGAACGCGAGTTTGGCAGAGAGTATCACCTCATCACACGAGACGACCGGTTAGAGACCATCGCCGAAGATATCGTCTCACACTTTATGGGCAGAGGCTATCAAGGGAAAGCCATGGTTATCTCAATCGACAAAGCGACTGCTGTCAGGATGCATGATAAAGTACAGAAACATTGGAAACAGTACATTGAACATCTAAAATCTGAGTCAACTGACCTACTCGGCAAGGAACGCGTTTTCTTAGAGGCGAAAATTCGCTACATGGAGGAAACCGATATGGCAGTCGTTGTCTCTCAGGGGCAAAATGAGATTGACGACCTCAGACAAAAAGGAGTTGACATCACACCTCACCGCGTCCGTATGAATACCGAGGATTTAGATACCAAATTTAAAGATCCTGAGAATCCATTCCGAATCGTTTTTGTTTGTGCCATGTGGATTACAGGTTTTGATGTCCCCTCGTGTTCGACTATCTATCTTGACAAACCGCAAAGAAATCACACCTTGATGCAGACCATCGCCAGAGCCAATCGTGTCTTCGGTGATAAAAATAACGGCTTAATTGTTGACTACATCGGGGTTTTCCGAGACCTTGAAAAAGCGTTGGCGATTTATGCCACGGGTGCCGATGTTGAAGGCAAAACGCCGATTGCGGATAAGTCGAAACTGGTTGAAAAACTCAGAGAGGCGATCGCCGAAATCTCCGAATTCTGCATTCGGATTAATGTTGACTTGGCGAGAATTGATGCGGGTGAACCCTTGCAACGCATCGGTTATATCGAACAGGCGATGGATGCCATCTTGGAAAACGATGAAACAAAACGAGATTACCTACAACTTGCCGCGAACGTCTCTAAACTCTACAAAGCCATTCTACCCGACCCCGCTGCACATGAGTTCACTGGAGTCTATGCACTTATCAGTGTTATCGCACAGAAAATCAAGAATTTAACAGCACCGACTGACATCGCTGAAGTGATGACAGCGGTCGAGAACCTGCTTGACCAGTCAATTGCATCCGAAGCGTATGTTATTGAAGCAGAACAGAACGATTACAATACCCAAAATCAGGACGCAACGCAACGGATTGACTTAAGCCAAATTGATTTTGAAATGTTGAGGGAGAGATTTAGGGATGCCCATAAACGAATTGAAGTTGAGAGGCTGAGAAGTGCCATTAACGCTAAACTTGCTGCAATGATCCGACTCAACAAAAACCGTATGGATTATCAAACAAAATTTGAGCAGATGATAAGTGCATATAACGCAGCTTCTATTAATGTAGATTTATTCTTTGAAGAACTTCTTGAGTTCGCCAGTGAAGTCAATGATGAGGGGGATCGTGCCAGTACGGAAGACCTTTCTGAAGAAGAATTAACAGTATTTGATCTTCTCACGTACGCTGGACCTGAGTTAACCCGACCAGAGCGAGATGAGGTTAAAGATGCCACGAAAAAATTACTTGAAACGCTCAAAGCAGAGAAATTGGTCTTGGATTGGCGGAAACACGCGCAGTTAACAGCACAAGTTAAACTTGCGATTCAACGGATACTCGACCCCAAATTGCCTGACATTTACACACCAGAACTTTTCAATCAGAAATGTGAGGCGGTTTATCAGCACATCTACGATTCTTACTACGGCGAAGGAAAAAGCATTTATACCGAGAATTAAAAAATCAAAGGCGCGGTATAAAAACCGCGCCTCTTTTTCGTCAAACGCTTTGATTATCACCCAATCTCGCCAATCTTAATCAATCGAGTCCGCAACGACAACCGATCACCCAATGACAATTCTGGGTGTGGCAAGTCCCCAAACAACGGACGGAAATAACCCACACCTGCGGGAGATATCTGATACCGTTCCGCATCGTAGAACCGCAAGTCCAAACTTCTGCGGATAACATGTCCAGACGCATCACGTTTGAGCACCTGTTCTAACGGAAGCAGCGTCGGCTCAATCCCGGTGTCCGTCCGTGTAATCGTCGCGACACCGTTGAACATCCCGTCTGAGAGTGCCTGCACCGCCATGGCACCAGCCTTCATAGCGATGTCTCTATCCAATGGAATCGGGCTACCGCACCGTTGGAGATAACCGAGAATCAACGCACGAAACGCTGAACTTGGAATTTCTGGGAGAAGTTTCTTCATCGTTTCAACGATGATTTCTGAACATCCCCCCGGTTTCGTATGTCCAAAAGCGTCGAGTTCCGCTTGGGAACTAATCATCAATTCCCCGGCATCATTCCGAATCCCTTCCGACACGACAACGATGACGTTCCCTTGTGCTGCGTGTTTTTCGCGAATCGCTGCCGCCAGTTTCTCAGGTTGATACGCAATCTCTGGCACAACGATAAGGTCCGCCTGCCCGTAAGCAGACGACAACGTCAGCCAACCCGCATCTCTCCCCATCGCTTCAACGACAATAACCCGGTCATGCGAATAGGTAGTCGTCCGTAAGTCTCGTACAGCATTAATAACGCTCTGTGCCGATGACGGGAAGCCGGGGCAGAAGTAGTTAATCATCTTAGAGTAATCAACGGCATCACCCTCTGGCGGATTGATACCCACATCGTTATCAATCGTTTTGGTTACAAACGTGGTCGTGAATTGATCCGATAGTGCAGTCCCGACTGTTAAAGTGTCATCGCCACCTATTGGAATAAGACCACTGATGTCTAACTTTTTCAGATTGCTTACCGCTTCGTCTAACTTATTATCTTTAATTAGATTTGTGCGAGAGCTCTTTAGCAGGGTTCCGCCTCGGTTCTCATCAATCAGGTCCGGGGTTAACGTAAAATAGTGTCCGCCTTTTAGGACCCCACGCCACCCTTCCATGAATCCGACCAATTCAAAACCGAGTTCCTCTGCTTTTAAGGCGATGCCTTTAAGGGTGGCGTTGAGCGCACTGGTATCGCCACCCCCCGTTAAAACACCGATCTTTTTGGGCATATTAAAAACTCCTTTTTTTAATGGTTATTAGTTGTTAGTTGTTGGTTGTTGGTTAAAGAACGCTTTGTAACAATCTCGCTAAACTTGGCGTACCCAAGAAATGGTGGATTGTGTTACAGGACTTCTCTTTAACTGATAACTGACAACCGACAACCGATAACTATTTCACAACTTCAACAAGAACCGGTTTGTCGAAGGCGAGTGCCTTTTCAAATGTCGGCTTAAAATCGTTTGGGTCTTCAACCCGTAACCCGATTGCACCAAACGATTCAGCGAACTGTACGAAGTCCGGGTTAGCCAGTTCAACACCAATCCGTTTACCGAAACGTCGCAGTTGTCCTCGCTCAATTGAGGTGTATTGATTGTCGTTCATCACAAGCGTCACGACAGGTAGATTATACATCACGGCTGTCGCAAGGTCTGGACACGACATCAAGAAACCGCCGTCTCCGCTAAGCGCGACCACTTTCCGTTCAGGGTAAGCAACTTGCGCGCCGATAGCACCTGTCAATCCAATCCCCATCGCAACAGAGACCCCCGAAAAGATGTAGCTGCCGGGATGGTAACACGGGAAATGCTGCAGCGCACCATAGCCAGTGATGTTAACATCGACCGATAAGATGGCATCGTGTGGCATCACATCGCGCATCTCCCTGAGAATTTGAGGCGACTCAATTGCGGTGAATCGACGGCGCAATTCGCGCAGACCTTCACCCCAACCACCAGACCGATT
Source organism: Candidatus Poribacteria bacterium (assembly GCA_963662915.2). GTDB lineage: Bacteria > Poribacteria > WGA-4E > WGA-4E > WGA-3G > WGA-3G. Next base: position 571,499 of record CAXXEU010000002.1, read on the forward strand.
CTCATCACGCAGCGCAGCGTTCAACTGTCGCAAAACGAGTTTCGGATTCGCACCGATACCGACGGTAGCAGGATATTCCTTGTGAATCTCTTCCGTGTCTGCCTCAATATGCAACAGCGGTTGCGGAATCTTGAGACTCCAGTTTCCCGTATCACGATAGTTAAAACGGGTCCCAACAGCAACCAGAAGGTCAGATGCTTGCATCGCCGCTTGTGCGACACCGTCACGGAAGACCCCAATAACATTCGGTGAATCTTCAGGCACGGAACCCTTTCCAAAACCCGTCATCACGATCGGCGCGTCTAACAATTGTGCGAACTCGAGCATCTCCGCAGTGGCGCGCGTATGATTGATACCACCGCCAGAGATAATCAGGGGACGTTCCGATTTATTCAGTAGTTCTAAAGCCGCGTCTATGTCTTGTGGACCCGCTGCTGTTTGGATACCGTTGTTATACGGCGGCACTGGAAAATCTGCCGCTGCGTCCAATGCGTCTTTCGCCAACTCAATCAACACCGGTCCAGGTCTACCTGAACGGAGTGCACTGAAACTCCGATTGATTGCGCCTGGAATCTGATCGACCCGATGCACAATTTCCAGATGTTTCGTCATGGGTGTAAAGGCAGCGCGTTGATCCAAACCGTGAAAACTCTTCTTTGGGTCGCGCGACGCTAAATAAGATGGATTCTGACCGGTAATCCAGAGAACCGGTGAAGATGCCGTGTTCGCCTCACCAATACCGATAGAGGCGTTATTAGAACCAGGGCCCGGGACAGTCATGCAGACCCCGACATCCCCCGTTGCACGGGCATAACCGTCTGCCATAAACGACGCACCGCCTTCATGGCGTGTCACATAGTGCTGGATGCTATCTTGGTTGTTATATAGGGATTCATAGACGGTGTCGAGATGGTTGCCCGGCAAACCGAAAATGACGCTCACACCTTGTGCCTTCAAACCTTCAACAAAAAGATCTCCACCTGTCATGGTTGACTCCTTTCATAGTGCGTAAGATTTCACAAAACTTCAAAAAGTCGTCCCTGCTGCGGGACAAACGTGCTATTCAGATATGTTTTTCCGTCGGCATCCCAAGAATCAATATTTTTCTTTGTGCCCTCAAATATATCCCATTCCACAACACTTGCAACGGCTTGCCGTATCTCAATCAGTGTATCAATTGTTGTATCGCCTCTGTTGAATAGATAGAAGCGTTCAGACGTTCCGGCATCTCTGTGGTGGACCTGAAGGGTATCTGTCTCTTCATTGTCGGGTTTTACGTACACCGAGACAGTGCGTTGTACCCATTTACGGAGAAATTTCTTGAGTCGGACAGATTTCTCATCCAGAGGTCCCCGGAGAATGGTCGCGCGCCGCCCATAAATGAGCTGTTCCAGCGGATAGGGTTCAAGTCCTATTTTGCCGTTAAGCAGATACGGTGTCGGTGCGTCTGCTATCAATCTCCCTTTCGCTTTGGTAAACGCTTTCAGACACTTCACTGTCTCTGCTTGCAGTGATATGCAGCTCGGCAGCAAAACAATACCGTAGTCCTCCTTAGCGTCTGTCCGAGTGTTGTTTAAACGGAGGCTAAAGTTCCTATTGGCACGTTTTCCGATGCTCGGTGAATTTATAACCTCCGCTGAAGCCAGTTCCTGTTCTGAAACAATCCTGAAGTCGTAACCCAATTCCCACACCGTTTGACAGAGCCAACCCCACGCTTTTGTTACCTGATGCCACACTTTCTGATCGGGTTTGGTCCAGAGGCTTTGCGTCGGTGCTACCATCAGGAGCGGTCGTTTCGGATACCCCGTTGCTAAGAGTTGTGATAACGTTGGTGGTGTCGTATCTGATTTCTTTGTCTCACTCCTATTTCTGTTTATCCATAGATTGAAACCGAGACTCGCGTCTGCTGCCAGTGTGTGCCTGTCTGTTTTATGACTGTCCTTTCGTGCGATTCCTGCGTATTGCGTGTTGCTACAGATCCATTTTGCGACCGCGAACCGTTTGGGTGTATCTATTTCAGTGACGTTTAGAATTGGGACATCTATCTCTGCCAACAGTGTCCCCAACGCAAACTCTAATGTCTTAGCACTCGCTGGGAGACTTAAAGCAAACCGTAATCTCTCTTGATGACAAAAATCACGCAGACCCCCGAGGAAACCTGTCGCAAATCGTGTCGTCAGTTCACGCCAAAATGTGTTTCTAACTGCCGCTGAGTTGTAAGTCTCATAAAGCACCAACGGCAAATAATCGGCGACTGTCTCATCCATTGTTTCCAACAGTGTTGGACTCCACGGAACCGACGATGTTTCTGCCTCTAAAACACTCATCATTGATAGGAACTTCGGCAATTCACAACTGAATCCGATGATGTCTCGCTTGCCGTAAGTCTCTAAATATTCCTTTAAGACGTGTCCCACAAATGCCGAAACGCCGCTATCGCTTAAAAGGTCTGCTACCGGTGCTGCTGTCTGATAAAGCACAAACAGCGTTCGCCCGCGAAGCCGTTCAGCGATTTCAAGGTCGCCTGCCAGACATTTCCAAATGTAATCGCTGATATGATAACATGGTGCGTCGGCGTGGGGTTGTGCGATTAAGTAGTGCCGACACAATTCGGGTTCATATCTTTTGGAAAACTCTCGAAGCGACCCTTGGATTGCTATCGCTGTTGCGGTATTACTGAATACCTGTTCTACAGCATTCAACCGATAGCGCGTTTTTAGCAAAGCAGCGGGTAGCTGAATCCATGCGCCTTCTCCGCGTCGCGACAGCGCAGCTAATTCCGCTTGGTGTGCTGCCGACTCTCGTTTCCGTCTCCATAATAGCACGTTTCCTGTCTTAAAAGAGTCCGTCTGCACAATTTTTGCTCCTACCTGTTAGCCTGAAAAATTTGCAATCGTTAAAGATTTTGTGATATACTTTAAAACAATAAAACCGAGGCGTACTATAGGTGCAGCTCCCAATCCACTTAACATATCTCTATTTCGTCCCTTAATCAGTTTAGCACACTTGGTGAATTCGTGCAATCAAAACTTTTTCGTACCGTTGCTGATAAAAAAGGAAAAAAATGAACATCCTCGAAAACCTCATCTCCGCGTTTTCTATCCTTCGCGCGAGTAAACTCCGAACCATTCTCACGCTCTTGGGAATCACTATTGGCATCGCCGGTGTGATTGCTATGATGTCTTTTGGGGCGGGTGCTGAAAAGATGCTCATGGCGGAAGTTAACCAAATCGGTGGGCCGAGTATGTTTGGTGTTTATCGACCCGGAAATATCCGTAAAAATGGACGCTGGCAACGCAACACCAGTCCACACTACTTAGAGATGGACGATCTTCGTGATGTCTTAGCAGATTGCCCCTCTGTTGAGGTTGCGACTGTCGAAGGGAGCTACTACATCGGTCTCGGAGTTGACGGAAAATTTCAGCAGACCTACCTCCGCGCCACAACAAATGAATACCAAGCCGTTCGCGACTGGCAGACGGAATACGGCAGGTTCCTCGCTGATACCGATATGGACACTTGGACGAAAGTTTGTGTCATCGGTTCTAAGATATGGAAAGAGCAGTTTAAAGGACAGGACCCCATCGGGAAGGAAGTTATCATCAACAATCATGGGCGGCACAACCGTTTCACAGTTATTGGGATTATGGAGAGCCGAGGGGATGGACTCGAACGCGGCAGGAGCGATGATAATATGCTCTTTATTCCCATTACAACCGCACAGAAACGGTTTTGGGGACACGATCACGTTGGTCATATCATGGTGCGCGCCAAGAGCCCACTTTTGGTGGAGCAAGCCCTAAAAGAGGTAAGAACGGTGATTATGCGCAACCACGGCGGGGACGACACCTTCTTCCGAACTTGGTCTGCCAAGCAAGGAATCGAGAACGCCAAAAGGATGATCTTTATCATAGAGACAGTCCTTGTTGTCATTGCATCAGTCTCTTTGATTGTAGCGGGTATTGGTATCCTTAATATTATGCTTGTCTCGGTAACAGAACGGATTCCAGAGATTGGGCTGCGGAAAGCCGTCGGTGCGAAAAGTTTTGACATCCGCCTCCAGTTCCTCACAGAATCCATCCTTTTATGTCTCATAGGCAGCCTATTGGGGATTGCTCTCGGTGCTCTCGTCGGGAAAGGCTTCGCGTGGATCGTCGGTAAGTTTCTACCAGAGCTGACCTGGCCCTCTGTGATTACACCCGAAGCCGTGCTGGTCTCTGTCGGTGCAGGTGCAGCGATCGGTATCTTCTTCGGTTATTATCCCGCCAGCCAAGCCGCAAAGATGACACCTATAGACGCTATCCGTCATACATAATAGTTATCAGTTAGGGGTATCTTTGTAGCATAGACTGTTAGTCTGTGCATTCGTCAAAAACCAGAAGGGTAAGGAGACAACTGATGATTAATTCCCAAGCAGGCCCTCAATCTATTCAAGAAATCCCGAAACCCCATAGGATGACACTGGAGGAATTTCTTGAGAACGACTTAGAGGGGTATGAATATGTAAAAGGAGAATTAGTACCGATGGCACCGCCGTCCATGGAACATGGTGAAATTAGCGTCAATATTATCCATTGTTTATATACATACGTTCGTGAGAACCAGTTAGGACGTTTGTACACCGCAGAGACGACTTTCCATTTGGGGGACAGGTTGGTAAAACCAGATGTAGCGTTTGTTTCAACCGATCGCCTGCCGGAGAACAGACGTAAAGGCTCACCTATTCCGCCAGATCTCGCCATTGAGATAGTTTCTCCCACAGATAAACAGTACGCTGTTACCGAGAAAGCGTTCGCCTATCTAAAGGCAGGTACGCGTCTTGTCTGGGTGATTGAACCCGTCGCGAAAACGGTGATGGTCTACCGCTCTGAGACAGATTTCACATTGCTTACATGTGAAGATACATTGACCGGTGAGGATGTCGTTGAAGGGTTTGCGTGTTCTGTTGCGGAACTTTTTGAATAACATCAACTTTGTAGCATAGGCTGTTAGCCTGTGCAGAATTCCAACGTAAATTGACTCCAACCCTACAATAACTATTTTACCGAGCTCACCTTGAATAGAATTTTACGAAAAAATGCCTATTTTTAGATTAGAGGAAGATAAACTCATTACCGCGCAGGAAACAAACGTTGAACTTGAACAACATTTGGAAATTTGGATCGAAAATAGCCCGTGGGCAATTATCCAAGACGAACTTTTTTTGTGGATCGACAGACAACCGAGTGCCCAAGACGAAGAAGGGACTATTTTCCCAGACCTACTTGGCGTAGACTCAGAAGGGAATCTCGTCATCGTTGAGTTCAAACGTGGAAGAACCCCGCGGAACGTAGTCGCTCAACTGCTTGAGTACGCAGCATGGGCAAATGAACTTCCAGAGGAACAGATTCATGAAATTGCCGATGCCTATTTTGAAAAACGCGATGAATTTAAAGGAAAAACTTTCACCGAGGCATTCGAGGAGGTATTTGACGTGCCTGAAACTGATGAACTTCCACCCCTCAAGCGGAAGTTACGTTTATTTGTAGTTGCGGAAGAAATACAGCCTCGAGTAGTACGTGTTTGTCGATTTCTCCACGCTTCATACGGCATGGATGTCAGTTGCATAGAGGTTTCTACCTTCCAAACAGAAACTGGTGAGGTGCTCGTTAGTACAGAGACAAAGGTTGGGGATGAGAACTTTGGGGTCCCTAAAGTCCAAAAACAAACACCTGCCTCATCATCTCAGTGGTCGGGTGATAATCCATCACATCAGGTAGTATGGGAAGCGGTCCAGGAATTTACGAACGGAGATGCAAACGTTGAATTTGCTCCCAAAGATATTGATCAAGTCGTCTTGGAGAAGGGTTTTAAAACAGGGCCTGTAAGAAGTCGGATAAGGGGCAGTTGTGTTAACTTCTCTAAACGGGCTCAGTACCCTAAAGGTGAAGATAGGTATTGGCATGTGTCAAGAGGAAGATACCGTCTTTATGATCCCGAAAAGGATAAATAGAAAGTGATGGAGAACTAACCAATGAATAAGCCAAAGATGACATATTTTGAGAAAGCAGATGTATTGCATCTCGTGATTTTTGATGAACTCGAAAGTGATAGTTTGAAATTGAACTCCAATGTCACGGGTAAACTGAATGAAACAGTGAACTTATCGGGATTGAAATTCTGAATGCAAGTGTTTCGTTGAGTAGGCAATTTTGGATGCTAATTTTGCTAATAGATTTTCGTTAGTTGACGAAAACTAACGGGTCTGGTCACGGGGCTTTTGACCAATTTTTCCAAATGTGTTAGTATGTTTGCGATTTGGTTATTGATCTTAAAATAGAAAGGAAGGGGTTATGAATAGTAACAGTCCTTACAAAGATTTCACCACTCGTCTGAAGCTGCTAATTAGCAAGCATCCGCAGCTGATTACAACCACACTTAGTAATATTTTTACTATGCGTCTTATTGGTAACAAAACCCATGGAGATTTAGCGGAGATTGCTATTTCTGAATTTATCAATCAATACATGTATGATTTCAACTCCATTCACGTCGGCAAAGATCGATATCGGTCAAAGTCAAGTGAGGAAGACATCAAAATCGTTAACGAAATTACCGAAGATGAATTTCTAGTCAGCCTTAAAGCCTATGGTGTTGGTCCACTTCAACTTTCTACTGACAAAAACTCACACATGTTTTCAAAGTTAGAACAAGTAGGAATAGAGATAAGTGAGCAGAACACTATCCAAAATCTTCTGAAAGATGCTGCTTTTGCTGAGTTTGATAGCATTAACGTGTTACCTTTAATCTACGATGAAAAGAAACAACAATGCAATATACTTGTATTTGATTGGGAATGTGCGGTGAGCGAAACTACTCACATCATCAGAAAAGAACCGGGAGGGCGTAGAAAGCATCCTGTTTACTGCTTTTACGATAGTAGCGGGAATTATATATGTGAGGTGCGCTACGGTGGTACTACTGCTAATGCTCTTCAACGTGGACTATGGACTCATACCAAGAATGCTCTGAAGTATTTTGATAGTGTTACTAACGGATGGATTAATTATTCGCATAACTTACTTCTCGTCAAACTTTTTTCTCACGCGCTTGTATCTTCTGAAACAGGCCATATCTCAGCATTGGCTAAGATAAAGGAAGATATTGCAGCTATGAAACAAAGGTCAGGAATAGAAACATGATGCAAACACTTCCGCTTTTCGATAATCTTGTCCTTGATCCTCCTCCCACAGAAGGGATAAAATACATCGGCTCCAAGCTAAAACTCATCCCGCATATCCTTGAACTCGTCAAAAAAGTCAACGCCAAAACCATCCTCGACGGGTTTGCAGGCACAACCCGTGTCTCACAAGCACTCGCCAAACTCGGCTATACCGTCGTCTGCAACGACATCGCACCGTGGTCCAAAGTCTTCGGCACCTGCTACCTCCGCAACACAAAACCGAGAGAAGCGTATCAACCCCTCATCGACCACCTCAACGCGCTACCACCTATAGATGACTGGTTCACAGAACACTACGGCGGACACGCCAACGGTAGTTGCGCCATCCAAACAGACGGACTCAAAAAGCCGTGGCAGCTTCACAACACCCGTAAACTTGATGCAATCCGGCAAGAGATTGAGACCCTCAACCTCAATCCGGTTGACAAAGCCGTTGCGCTGACAAGCCTCATCCTTGCACTTGACCGTGTGGATAGTACCCTCGGTCACTTTTCCGCCTACCTCAAGGATTGGGCACCGCGCGCCTATAAGGAATTAGTACTTGAGGTGCCTGAAGTTTTCACGTCGGAAGGAGACCACGAGGTCTGCCAAACCGACATCTTTGAACTCGTGCCACGGGTCTCCGTTGACCTTGCGTATTTCGATCCACCGTACGGCTCAAACAACGAAAAGATGCCCCCTTCCCGCGTCAGGTATGCCGCTTACTATCACCTCTGGAAAAGCGTTGTCCTCTTTGACAAACCTGCTCTTTTCGGCAAAGCAAAACGGCGAGAAGATACATCGGATCCCCTCGCCGCATCTGTATTTGAGGAATTTCGTTGTAACACCGACGGACACTTTATTGCTGTTGAAGCCATTGCCGACCTTATCCAGATGACGCAAGCCCGTTGGATATTGCTATCCTATAGTTCCGGCGGTCGCGCAACCGCTGAGCAACTCAACGAAGTCATGCGAGGCAATGGAAAACTCCTCGCTGTCCTTGAGCTTGACTATAAAAGGAACGTCATGGCGGGTATGAAATGGACGCACGAATGGATAAACACAGCCGAAGAACCGAACCGAGAATTCCTTTTTCTCCTTGAGAAATTTTTTTAATTTTACCTTACGGAAGAACGACGCGGGTAAATCTATTACACGCCTTTCTCAAATCCGCCTGCGCCGTTGTTGCAGGCTATGGCTCTGGTTTAAGGGCTAAGGTACTAACTTCAGTGTTTGCGAAGTGTCGTTGCAAAACGCTTTGACTCTTGGATGCTCCAGCACTTCAGGATTAAGAATATACGCCGGGGCGCGCCCTTCAATCGCATCCCTAACCTGCCCAATTGTCCGCAGATCCAGACGAATCCCAGACTCGACGGTCATACCGGCGTTGTGGTTTGTACAAATAATGCGCTGGTGGTCCTTATGAATCTCCCGTGGTCCGTTAACCGGATCGTCCACGACATAATACCATAATCGATTTTCACTAACAGCGCGGTTCGCTGCCGCATCGTCAACGAGGTTACCGCGCGACGGATTGATGAGGGACGCATGCGGTTTCATCGCACAGAGTTCCTCGTAGCCGACAACCGTATCCGCACCCGATAGGTGTAGAGAGACAGTGTCGCTCTCTTTGAAAAGCACCAACGGGGAATCAACCGCCTCCGCCCCGAATTCCGCTGCGCGTTCGGCGATATCTGGACGGACATCATAAACCAAGAGTCTCCCTTCTTCGCCAAGAAGCGGACGCGCACGCCGCGCAACCTCTTGTCCAATCCGACCAAAGCCGTACAGACCGAGCGTGGAACCCATCGCCTCATGCGTCTTAATGAGTCCGAAATCACCGCTATGGGAGGCTCTATTAAGTGTGTAGACCCGCTTCAGTGTTGCGAGCCACTGTGCAATCGCATATTCAGCGACGGTCACCATGTGTTCTGGGGCAATTGTGGCAATCACACCGTATTGGGTCGCCAAATCCACGTTAACGGTTTCATAGCCGACACCCCAGCGCGCAATGATTCGGAGCGATTCCGCCGCTTGATAGAAACTTTCATGGAAAGGCACTGAGCTTGCTATGACACCAATAACACCGTCGGCGTGTTCCTCAGTCAGCTCCCGCGGATGGATGCTCAATTCACCGAATTTCCCTAAATCTGCCAACGCCTCTCGGCGTTCCGTAGTATCGAACTCGGGGTTTTCAAAAATCTGAGAGAGAAGAATCTTTTCCATAGTTTTGTCTGTTTAGCGACTAATACGCACACTCCCTGCTTGTACCGCTGTTTCTGCCTCTGCTGCCGTTGCCCAGTTGAAGTCTCCGGGGAAGGTATGCGCCAAGGCGGAATAACCACCCGCAAAATCGACTGCCGCCTGCGGTGATTTGCCGTTCAATAGGCTATAGATTAATCCCGACGAGAAACTATCGCCGCCACCCACGCGATCTACTAATTCTAAGTTTTCATAGATACGAGACAGGTAAAATTCCTCGCCATCAAACAGGAGTGTCCGCCAGTCGTTGAGCCAACCGGTTTTGGCATCGCGTAAGGTTGTACCGATCATCGCAATGTTCGGAAAAGCGTCTTTGACCCGTTTCGCCATCTCTTTGTAGCTATCGGGTTCGAGTTTACTGTAGGATTGAGTTGTCCCTTCCGCCGCGAAACCGAGCGATTTCTCAAAATCTTCTTCGTTACCGATGAGAACAGAGACATGTTCCATCATCGGTCGGTTCGCTGCTTGTGCTTCTTCAGCACTCCAGAGTTTGGCGCGGAAGTTCAGATCGTAACTCGTTTTAACACCCGCTGCGCGCGCCGCCTTCAGTGCTTCTGCTGAGACAGCCGCCGCTGATTCCGATAAAGCCGGTGTGATACCGCTGAGATGAAACCAACGCGCACCGCTGAAAATAGATGCCCAATCAATCTCGCCAACTTGCACGTTAGAAATCGCAGAATAACCGCGGTCATACGTAACGCTACTCGCACGCGGACCGGCACCCAATTCGAGATGATAGAATCCGTTTCGTTCCAAACCGATCCCGTCGAAGTCTGCCCAGACAATGTTCGACATATCCACGCCGAGTTCACGTCCTTTGTTGCGGATATAGCGACCCGACCAGTTATCGACGAGTCGTGATACCCACGCCGTTCGCAATCCGAGTTGTGCAGCGTTGACGGCAACGTTCATCTCTGCGCCGCCTGCAGTGATTTCCAGCGATGACACCTGCTCAAGCCGCATAAAATCGGGTGCTGTGAGTCGGATCATCGCCTCACCAAATGTAACTAAATCGTACATATTTCATTCTCCTACTTTGATGTCTGTTTTGTTCTGATATTCGTGATAGAGATTTTCGATGCACGTTCCACAAAAACAGTAGACTCTGCCGTAGCCGCCGACCTCTTTTTCAAGCAACTCGGTCATCGGAAACTCGTCTTGGCATACCGCGCAAACTTCTATAAGTGTCTCCGGATCAGCGTCTTCTGAATCTGATTTCTGCCGAGAAGACGTGAAGTGCAAGAGTAACCAAACCACAATAGGTGTTAGAATTACAAAGACAATAAATAGCATTCAGTGTTCCCTTCATAGCGACGGACAGCAATTCGTATTTTCGTTACTATAGCCGATAACGCTGAGAATGTCAATGGAATTGTTTTGATTAATTCCTGACTTTTGTGCTAAAATACCGAAAACTAACAACCCGTAACTAACAACTAAAAACACAGATGACTAAAATAACACACGTAGATGTTTATCCCACTGCTGTTGGGATGAAAGATGTTTTCAATATCGGCACCGGCTTCGTCGGAGACACCACTTCTGCAGGCGATCACGTCTTTGTCAAAGTTACGACAGACGACGGCTGTGTCGGTTGGGGAGAACAACGCGCTCTTCCCTCTTGGAGTTACGAAACCACCGAATCTATCACAACCACTATCCGACATTACATCGCACCCCTCCTCCTTGGGCGCGATCCACGCAATCACAACGAAATCCACCACGCCATCTATGACGCATTGAAACCCGCTGTCAGCAATGGACACCCGTTCGCTAAAGCAACAGTAGACATCGCACTGCACGACCTCCGTGGGCGGCTTCTCGGTGTGCCGGTGCATACCCTCTTCGGTGGGAAGCGACACGACGCACTGCCGCTCTGCTACGCCTTGAGTATTGATACACCAGAGATAATGGGTTTGAAAGCGAAAGCCTTATCTCCGTGTTCCTGTTTCAAAGTGAAAATCGGTAGCAATCCGGGGGAAGATGAGGAACGGTTACGCGCAGTCCACGAAGCGATGCCACACGCTAAGCTCTGGATAGATGCAAATCAGTCTTACACACCCGCTAATGCCCTTGAACTCCTGAAGCGAGTTGGAGACATCCGCGAGATTTACTGCATGGAGCAACCCGTAGCAAGCCAAGACTGGTTCGGTATGAAGCGCGTCCGAGAAGATGCCCCCGTTCCGATTGCTATTGACGAAGGCTGTTTTACTTACTTCGATCTGGCAAAAATCGCACGCTTGGAGTGTGCCGATGCCGTCGTTCTGAAAGTCTGTAAATCTGGCGGTTTAGCAGAATGCCTCAAAAGCGTTCATGTCGCTGAAGCCAACGCATTAGAACTCCTCGGCAGCGGCTTGACTGAAGCAGGGATAGGGTTTATTGCCAGTGTCCACCTCTTCTCAACGTTGGATTTAGTCCTACCTGCTGAACTCAATGCGCCCGCTTTTTTGGAAACCTTGGCAGTAAGTGGCATCGAAATTCAGGATCACGTCGTAACAGTGCCAGACGGTCCGGGCCTTGGTGTCACACCGGATGAGGACTATATTAAGGCGAATCTTCTGAAGATTGCGAGCCCTTAATCAGAATAAAAACCTCTATCAAAATAGCAACAGCAATCACCACGCCACAGAGTAAATACGGACTCCGAACGCCGAATTGCGAATCCGCTGAAATACCCCCCAAGAGCGGACCCAACAATATCCCTACACCGAGTATAGCCTCATGCCACCCGCTTTTGTTCCCCTTGTCCACATGGCGGTCCAACCCGTAATAGAGGCTGCTGAAATAGGTGAAAGCGGCGGATACACCGATAATCCCAAACGCAAAGACCCAGAGGAGTGTGTGTTGGATGCTCCATATTCCAAAAAAACAGAGAATCGCCAGTAACTGAACGACGAGCATTGGCGCGAAGCGGTAGTGCCAACGCGCCGAGTAGCCTGTCCCAAGAATAATGAACGCCAGTGTCTGCAGTCCACCAAGCATTAGCATGAGATTGCCAAACGTTGTCGGAAGCATCCCCATCTCTTTAGTAAGTTTCGGTGCGAGTCGTCTCAGGACCCCAAGCACAAACCAAGAGGCGAGGTTCGCACATCGCGCAATATTGAGATGAGTTGTCCGAACGGGTAGCGGTGGATAAAGCACTTCGGTAGATTCCGATTGATGGGTTTTCGGAATATCGGATTTCAGGAAGTTACTCCCGAAAATTGTCACCAAGGTGAACAGCGTCGAGACACCAGCAAGATAGAACGGTCTAAACGGATTCGCATCGCCATACAGATAACTGGAGAACACTGGACCTAAAGTGATACCGGTGCTCCAAAACAGGTTGAAAAGCATGACCCGATGGACGAGTTCACCTTCACCCTCGCGTTCAGCAAGCCACGCCTCATAGGCGGGCCAGAAGAGTGCCATACTCACACCGATGCCGGGAAAAATAAGTAAGAGGTGCGTACCGTTCCGACAGTAGGGAAGCCCGAGACACGCAGCACCCATCACCAGAAACGCAGCATAAAGGACATATCTCCGATCTATCCGATCCGATAGGCGACCGAACGGAATCGCCAGCACTACGAAAAAACCGGTCATAACCGCATTGAGGATACCCAGAAACGTGGAAGATAATCCTAAATAACTCGTATAAAAGGAGGCGTTCGTTAAAACACTGCTATAAGCAAAATCGATTAACAGGACAGGAAAATAAACGGTGAACAGTTGGATCAACTTTAGGTTTGGGCGCATATTGTGTTGTTCCGCACCTGAGGTCTATGGTAGGACAACCTCTGCATCAATTATATGATAGCCTGTCGCGCCAACGGGTTCTATATCAATGCCGATTTCGTCTTGGACGACCCCATTGTTAGCGGTTGCTCTGGCATAGATTTCAATCGGTGCTGCATTTTCCGGGACTTGCCACTCCCATTTCCAGAGCACCCATGCGAGCGGTGTATCCTTTGCCCAAATTTCTGCCTCTTCCCACGTCTGACCGTAGTCGATGCTCACTTCAACTTTCTTGATACCGTCGTGGTTCCCTGCATCGAACGCCGCGCCGCTGACCGTATAAGTTTTTCCGCCTGTGATCGCTTCGCCTTCATTGGGTGTGCCAATCATTGTAGCAAGTTTCACCTGTGCAATCGGATCCCAACCCCGTTTCTCCCAATAACTTTCATGTTCCGTCGCCAACTGGATATTGACAATCCATTTTGGGTTTTTCGTGCCGTAGTTACCCGGGTTCAGCAAGCGGATCGGAAAGCCGTGTTCTGTCGGAAGTGGAACACCATTCATCTCATAGGCGAGAAGCGTCTCTGTCTCCATTGCTTCTTCAAATGGGATTGCTGTATGATAGCCGTCCGCGCAGCGGAAAACGACTACCTTGGCTTCAGGCTTCGGACCGACTTTCTCAAGCAAATCGCGCAGACGAATCCCTTTCCACACGGCATTGCTCATCTGTTCCGTGCCAATCGGATCCCCGATACATTTCAACGTCCGCATCGCCGTAACAGATGTCATCGCCGTGATGTCTGCCAAGCGTAGCGGTGGGGTCGGTTTCTTAATCAAGCCCGTGATTGCCATCCGCCAATTCGCAGCGTCAAGCACAGCCGGATCACCAATCTGTAGGATATAGAAGTCGGCATTCGGTGTTACCAGTGTGCTCGGTCTCAGGGACGACACCGAGTCTGTTTGCCCTTCGAGTTGAAGCGGCAGCACCATACCTGCGGCACTAATCGCGCTCAGTTTTATGAACCTTCGTCTTTTCATTTTTTTAATTTTCCTTGCGGTTCGGTCAGCTGGGTTTGAGGACTTCGCACCTCTGCCCCCATACGCGCTTTCCACTGCGTTTTAAGCTGCGTGTGCTGCTGAAAAGGGAGTTATGAGATACCGCCTGCCTCGTTGCTGACCGCTATTGCTCCTTCTGTCTTTTTCGCATTCGCATTTGCATCGTAATTTTCACAACACCCCTCACCATAATCGCTGTACCGCCAATCAGAAACAACGGCATTCCCCATCGCCATTGAAAGAAAAAATAGGCGACAAAACTGATGCACATTAAAACGATGAGAGTATTCAGGAGTTTTCTGTTTTCATACCATTTCTGCATCTGTTTTGGTATTTTTGGAAGACTTGGGATTTTTTCTCTTACTGCTTTTGCCTAATAAAAATAATATCACATACGTCGTTGAATGTCAAACTTTACATTTCATTCACTGAAAGGTGGGTTGCATTCTGTTTGCAAAAGTGGTATGCTGTTCTCATACATTCATCTGAAAGGACCGGAACTTCTCATGGCAAAGCAACCCAATATCCTTTTTCTCATGACCGACCAGCAACGTTTTGATACAGTTGGTGCCCTCGGCAACCCGCTTATTCAGACCCCCGGTCTGGATCGGCTTGTTCGCGACGGTACGAGTTTCACATCAGCGTATTGTCCATCTCCTGTCTGTGTTGCATCTCGCTGCAGTTTTCTGCTTGGACAGTGGCCCCATCAGACCGGATGCACAAGCAATTCACCTATGCCGCAAGATCGCGTTTCAGTGATGGAATTGCTGAACGAGGCAGGCTACCAGACAC
Organism: Candidatus Poribacteria bacterium; assembly: GCA_963662915.2. Classification (GTDB taxonomy): domain Bacteria; phylum Poribacteria; class WGA-4E; order WGA-4E; family WGA-3G; genus WGA-3G. Next base: position 586,527 of record CAXXEU010000002.1, read on the forward strand.
ACGGTATCGGCAAGATGCACTTCTCGCCGCAAAGTCGCAAAATGTGGGGGTTTGAAACGCGCGACTATTCCGAGGAAGGTCCGGGTCCTGATGATTTCACGGAGTCCCTACACGAAAACGGCTACGACCATGTCGTCGCACCGCACGGTGAACGCAGCGAATACTACTATATCCCGCAACCCTCACAACTTCCGGCGCGTTTACACCATACACAGTGGGTAGGCGATAGAACGCTTCAATTCCTATCCCAACGCGATACAAACCGTCCTTTTTTGTGTTGGTCGAGTTTTATCAAACCGCATCCACCCTTTGAATCGCCAGTGCCGTGGAGCCGCCTCTATCGCACCGTTGAGATGCCCCTTCCGTTCCTGCCACCTGACTATGAGCATCTGCATACCTATTGGAATCGGCATCAGAATCGTTATAAATACCGCGATCAAGGACGCGATATGAATCTCCTCCGCACAATGCGCGCCGCTTACTATGCCGCTATCTCTTTTATCGACTATCAGGTTGGTCAAATCCTCGACCATCTTGAATCGGAAGGCGAGTTGGACAACACGCTCATCATTTACACCTCCGATCACGGCGAGTTGCTCGGTGACTATGACTGTTATGGGAAACGCTCTTTTCTTGACGCAGCGGCTCGGATTCCGTTACTCGTCCGCTACCCTGAACGTTTTGGGGCGAACGCACAGTGTGACACACCGACCAGTTTAGTCGATGTACTTCCAACAAGTCTTGGGGCAGCCGGACTCCCCTTACAAACAGACCGAAGTGGCGCGGATCTCGCAGATATTGCGACGGGTAGCACCCAACGAGACGCTATCATCGGTCAACTCGGACAAGACGGCACGGGCCTGTATATGCTCCTTACGCGTGAACACAAATACATCTATTCCGCTGCGGATCGGAAGGCCTGGCTTTTCAGAAGGGCACCGGGCAGACTTGACGAACGGAGCGTCGCCGGTAATCCGGGATATGGTAGCGTCCTCAACTCCTATCGAGAACGCTTAATTGAATGGTTCCGCAAGGACGGATACGAAACTCCGCTGGATGGCAACAGATGGCGAGACTTCCCACCGCCCCACGAGCCTGAAAATCCGGATGCCGGTCAGCTTTTCCAAGACGGACGTTCTGTGAGTGACCAGTTCCCGTCCGGGTATTCACCAAACGTTGATACACTTAGGTAATGGTTGATGGTTAATCGTCGTTAGTCGGTTGTTGGTTAATGGTTTTCGGTTAAGCGAAAACCGAAGTCACCACAGCCTAACAGGCTATGGTACAAACGCGAATGCTGAAATTATGCCAATACGTCGTTCTGCTAAAATGCTACTTTCAAAGGTGGCATGGCGTGCCTATAATACCTACCGTAAAGGCACGCGCTACCAATCCCAGCTTGCACACACAACCGAACTCCTGAATGGAACGCGCGAAGTTATTGAGGCATTTCAGAAATCACGTTTAGAAAAGCTGATCCAACACGCATATCGGACAACCCCTTATTACCGTGAATTGCTAAAGACAGAACCCAGAAGTATCTCGGAGATTCCACCGCTTGAGAAGCAGGACATACGGGAACATTTGGTGCGTCTCTGTTCTGAAGCCTTTACGACAGAACAACGCATCAAAAACGCGACGGGTGGTTCAACAGGGACACCGCTTACATTTTATCAAAACAGATATTATTGGAATCAGCGAAATTTGAGCGTCTATTATTTTGATCGATGGGCAGGTTGGGATCTCGGTGAACCTCAACTGGTTATCTGGGGGGCACCCGCAGATCTGGGAGGCGGTGAACACTGGAAACATCGCCTTAATACCTTCTGGCGAAATCAGTATTGGCTCAACGGATTTCACCTCACAGACGAGACAATGCATGCAGTCTTTGAGAAGATGAATAGATGTAATCCACAAACGATTCTCTCCTATCCTTCCTCGCTTTATCAGTTCGCCAGATTCATCTATGAAAACGGGTTGCGACCAAAATGGAAATTGAAAGGGATTATCTCATCAGCGGAGACGCTCCATTGGCATTACCGTAATTTGGCAGAGGCTGTTTTTTTTGATACCAAAGTTTTCAACCGCTACGGTGGACGTGAGGTCGGTTTGATCGCCATGGAGTGCACTGAAGGCAGGATGCATATCAACTGCCGAGACCTTTACCTTGAAATTGACAGTCCGGATCCATATTCACAACCTGGCGATATTTTGATTACACAACTCAATAACTATGCAATGCCCTTTATTCGTTATCGGATTGGAGACATTGGCCGCCTCTCTGGTGAATTCTGTCCCTGTGGCAACGATTTGCCTATTTTACACGAGCTGCTCGGACGTTCCACCGCAACCTTCCGAACCCGAACTGGGACGCTTATACACGGCGGATATTTCACACAACGATTCTATCATCTTGAGGGAGTCAGTCAGTTTCAACTGATTCAAGAGACGCTTAAGCATTGTGTTTTGAAGTTGGTGATTAACAAACGTTGGACGGAAGCGGCGCGGCTTTACATGGTTCAGACAGTTCAAGGTGTACTTGGTGGAGATGTCGTTGTTACAGTGGACTTTGTAGACGAGATCCGACTTCCCGCTTCAGGTAAGCGAGAATTCACGATTTCAAAGGTAGGTCCAATACCTAAGGGCTAAAAACTAAAAACTGACCCTGCTGCAGAGCTCTCGGAGCGTTGCAGTGCGTTCTGTACCACTCGGAAGATACGCCAAAATCAGACCATCAATGGGTAGACTCCGATCGGCGATAACGCCTGTACTCTGTTCCGCTGTTACACCTTTGGAAAGCAACAGATAGAACGTATCCTTTTTCCAACCCGGAGTCGTAAAGAAATTTCCCTGTCCCTTTGAGATCACAAGGTCCGCCGCCAACAGTGCATTGAAGAATTCAGGGGTGCCGTGATAAAGGTTCGTTCCGATTGTCTTCGCACCCGACGACATCAATCTAACGGTTCCGTGCTGAATTGCTGCCTGAAGTTCCTTGAACTGTGGATAGCTCACTATCTCGTGAAGATCGGCAAGCGTTACATCGTTGCTGGCATCTTCTACTTTTCCGACAACCGTGATACGATGTCCACACCCAATCAGGTCTTGAATGAAGGCGATGTCAAAGATTACCTCACCATCGTTGTCCGCAAGCCAGAGGATATCTTGTGGTTTTCCATCAATCACCTTCGCGCGGAAGGTTTCATAACAATCTATCGCAAAAGGTGCTTCAACAGCAGCACGCAAAACTTCAGAAAAGTAGTCTGGATTCTCTTTCAATCTCTTCATAACCCGTTCGCTGTTGTAATCGACGATATTCCCTGTAATAACCAGCTTCAAACGCTGCAACCAATCGTTGCCCCAGAATTCTGGAAGCAGTTCCAAGGCGGTCTGTCGTGCTTTGCGTTTATCATAGTGATATGGATTTGGGTTACCGCTATGAAGCGTTACCATCTCAAAGAGACTTCCCCATATCTCTTCAGACGTAAGAGATTCAATCAGATAGTCACCGTTGGCAAGGCGCATATCCAATAGCGTTTGGACCGCCTCACGCATAACCCGTTGGAGTTCCGGCGTATGTGCCGCGCGCGGAATCAGTTCCGCAGCACTATGCGACAGGACGTGCTGGCGAAGGTTCTCCCAATCGGGTAGACCCTTCTTCTCACCAAACGCGAAGAGTCCTGGGATATACCTGGATGGCACAATCCGATCAAAGATCGGTTTCGGCACCGAAGGCGGCGTTTGCGCCGGTGGAACGCCAAGCGTCCGATCCGCTAAGACGATACCAGCAGGGATCACCGTTCCTCGTGCCACAACCTCTGAGAGTTGAACGCCGTTCCCGACGCTGACTGCATCGAATGTGCAATTTTTAATCGTACTGCCAGTAGCGAGACCACGGACGGGTGCTGCCACTGTTTCGGGTAGAGGGCTACCTTCAAACGCCGTATCGGTCGCAGAAACACCCTCTAATCCGACCGAATCCCCTACCGTTGTTGCACCGAGGAGTGTGACGTTTTCGAGCCTACAATAATCGCCAATCCGAACCTTTTCACCGAGATGCACTCTGCCGATGAGATAGCACGCCGTCCCCATCTCAATATTCTCACTGCCCAATGTTATCTGTGCAGCCGGATCCACGCGAACCCCTTTCTGCGCGAGATGTTCGCGCGTCCATGCGAATAGTGCTGCCTCGCCCGATAAGACGTTTGACCAGCGGTTAACCCCTGACAACACTTCATCCTGATAGATGAAAGCGTTTGTTTTCAAACCGTCTTCGTAGCAGTGGCGTATCAGATCGACTTGGTGAAGTTCGTTGTTTCGGTTCGGGTGCGGTTGCAACCGATCTATCCGTTCTAACAGTGCGTTTTTCCGAATGAGCGTAATACCTGTATTTGTGTATGCCTCACCGTTGTGCCACCGTTCCCACATCTCCTGCTTTTCGGCTTCCGTCATATCGTACCACTCTTTGGTCCCCATGAACTTCCCTTCGGGGTCAAAGAAAAGCCCGCCCTTATCCACGACTGTTTCCGGGATTTTCCCGCATAAAGTGACATCCGCATCGGAGATGAGGTGGGAAAGCAGCGTCTGTGCAAAAATATCCCGCTCCAAAAACGGTTCATCTCCAAACGACACACCGATCCATTCAGCGTCAGATTCGCGGAGTGTGGGAAGTGCAGCTTGTAATGCGCCGCCTGTGCCGTTCATCTCTTCTTGGACACAGTAAATAGCGTTGGGACCTAATAACAGTTCTGGAGACTCACTTTTCTCAATACGCGCTGCCATTTGTGGGTTGATAACAACAATATCGGGACGGGTGCCGGGGAGATGCTGTCGGGAGCGTTGGAGCATGTTCTGCTCGCCGAAGGTGATGTCCAGCGTTTTACTCAAGCGTCCGGTCGGATCGATACGGCTACCTTTGCCCGCCGCAAGTACGACCCACTGTGGGGTGAGATAATTTTCAAGTGCGTCTGTAGAGAGCGCGGAAAGGAAAGTTTCAAGTGCGGTCCTATCTACTGAGATCGCCGCGAGTGTATCTTCTAATTTGCAACCGAGGAGGTTTTCAAGAAAACGTTTCTTCATTTAATCCTTTCTGTCTAATTCTGCTTGGATGTGTTGAAATTGTGCTAATAGGGCTCTCCCAATCCAAACCTGCCGGAATTGTTGAAGGTTTGTTAAAGGGAGGTTTCGTCTGTTCGTCGGCGAGTTTGCGGAATAGGAGGTAGGTGAGTTGTTCGACATAATCGCCGTAACTGACTCCGTCATCTCGAAGGACGTTACAGAAATTCCAAAGTTTTTTAACAATTGTTGTGGAGTCGTGTGACATGGCTATCTTTTATTATTTTTAAGCTGAGATTAATTCTCTTCAGGAGGTATGGCCAATTTGCTAAGTGTAGCAAGTTTGGTGGCAAGTGAGCGACGCGCTTTCCTATTTGTCGGACTATTGTCTACTGGCAGCGGTGTAATATTCGCATGCCTTTGGGGCGGTTCGACTGGGATAACTTCAAGATTATTTTCATAAACATCACTTGCAAAAATATCTGCTCTCGCTTTTACGGGTCGTTTTTCTGTGTGAACATATTCTTGTCCAATTTTCCATACTTCATCTTCAGTAATTTCTGATATACGAAACACGGATATATTCACTTCATTTTTATGTGGAAGAAAGGCATCAGGTCTAACCCTATTAGTTACAACGGAAAAATGGCTACTATAACGAATAAAACGGGTGAGTTTTTCACCCGACGAAACCTTCATATCAGTTCCTTATTAAAAGATGGTTATTATTAAAAGAGGGTATTTAGTAATGTTGTGAGGAAACCTGCCAACATTGGAGTATCTGATAATTCGCAGATTCCCTCGAGTTGACGTTTTTCTTTAAAGAAAGCGGTAAAGATGACAAGATTGTCTCCATATATCCCGATTGTTATGGTACCTTCTTCTGGGTACCATCCAAGCGTAAGACTGCCATCTTCAGCCCAACTCAGGTCCGGCATAGGAATACCAAAGTGGAAAAATGCTTTTAAGAGAAAGAGAACATCATCGTATGCCGATTCCGGTACCGGGTCAATTTCATCATCTAACGTATAAGCTTCATCTGCCTCTTGACGAATTTCCTTTAATTGTTGCTCGGCATCATCCGTCCAAGATAAATATAAGTTTACATCGAACATCGAACTCCATGTCCTATCATCCATAATGGGAGGATTGTTTTCATAAGTTTGTAAACTCATACTGTGGGAAGTTGGCAGCAAAACATTAGGACTGCCCATAAATTCTGACTCCAGTTGAATTGGATGGCTGGGATATGAGACACGATTCCTACGTATACGCATTACTTACGCTCCCATATGTGTATTTGAACATATTCTGTAAATATGCTAGCAAATTTTTCACGAATCCGGTCACGTGCTGACTTAAACCACATGTCCATTTCAAATTCAGATCTCTCTGGAAAACCACGTACTGTAAAATCTGTTTGTAATGTTTGTTGTTGTTGGGGGCTTTTTACGCGATTGCTGATAGCAAGATGCAGCCGGCCCTGCAAAGCCTGAATTGGAAATGAAGTTTGGAAAATTATTAATTCCGCACCATCCCAAAATGAATTTGAATATTGGGAACCAACAAATATGTTGTAAATTTGTCCTATGTCACTGAGCGTATTCCAGCCATCCCCCTGCATAAGCTGATCGATATAACTTAACTCATACTGTGCCGGAATCATGGGGCCAATTCCCAAGTTTTTTATGATATCCCCGAAGCTGCTATAAAAACTCTCAAACCTTTCGAAAATAGCTGAGAAGCCCGGATATTTCGGATATAATTCAGTTTTACGCCAATTGAGTGTGAATCGATCGCGTTGTACTTGGAGAATTTGATTATCATTTTCATGGATGAACCAAATTCGGGGAAGGTCTGGAACATTAACATTGAATTGTACTCCTGGTTTTTGACCAGGAAATGTTTCCATAGTAGGCATAACCGGTGGCTGTTCCAGGATTCGCGTAAATCCATTTTTCTTAAATTCCTGCCAAATTTCGCCAAGATGAGGCGCGAGCAAACCGTTGAGAGGTTTGAAAAGAACACTCAATACCACTTCCTCTACTGGTGGTTTCTCGAAATCAAGTTTCTTTTTTGCGGTATCCATCAAGTCTTACCTATTAACGTTTAAGATTAATCTATAGCTGTTTTATTTTACCATAGATTTGCCATTAAAAGCAATACCAATTTCAGATAATTGTGCAAATAACGTTTCTAACTTGGTTACGATATGGTGTCGTTCTGACATCAGTTGAAGTCTCTCGCGTAAAGTTCTGAGTTTCGGTAATCAATGAAAAAATAAGGGTAGGCACAAAACCTACCCCTACAATCTCTGTGAACTACACTTAGACGTTACACACATCGTAAGCGTGTTGCATCGCGTCAAACGCATCGCCTTTGGGTCCGAACTCATGACCAACATAGAGGTCGTAGCCGGTTTGGACGATGGCACGCATCACGGCAGGATAGTAAATCTCCTGCTCGTCGTCGAGGTCGTGACGCCCCGGATTCCCTGCGGTGTGGTAATGCCCGATGTAGTCGCTGTAGTCAGTGATATTCCGAATGAGGTCGCCTTCCATGATCTGCATGTGGTAGATGTCATAGAGCAACTGCGCCCGTGGGGAACCGACACCTTTACAAACTTCAACACCCCATTCCGTCTTATCACACTGATAGTCGGGATGGTTGACTTTGCTGTTGAGCAACTCAATACAGAGGTTAATCCCTTTTTCTTCAGCAGCTTTCGTGACGCGCGATAAACCTTCTATTGTATTATCACGCCCTTCCGCTTCTGATTTGCCTTCTCGGTTTCCGGAGAAGCATATCAGTCCGGGGATGTCGTTTGCTGCGGCGATGTCAATATTCTGAAGGAGCTCGTCCTCAATGCGGTCGTGATTTTCGCGCTTGTTCAAGCCATCGGGGAGTGAGGCGTGTCCAGAAATAATCGCAATACGCATCCCATGGTCCTGAACGACCGACCAGTATTCTGTCGGAAGCATTTCAACAGATTTATAACCGATGTCAGCGGCTTTTTTGATAACCTCGATCGGGTCTCTGCCGCGACTGAAACCGCCGAAACAGATGGATTGATTAATTGGCATAATTCTCTCTTTCTTTTTATTTACAGTAGTAGGGTTTTTAGAAAAGCCACACGTGCTTTTCTCCCTCCGTTGTGCGGCAAGGGTAAGGACTTTCTATAAGTCTACGGCTTTACCCGTGCGGAAGGAGGTGCTCGCAGCGAGCATGATTCGCAACGTCTCTAACGCATCGCTATAGGGGGATAGAATCTCCGAGCTGTCCCCACTCTTCACGGCATCAATAAAGACACGATCCCGGTCTTGTCCACCTTCATTTGAGAGTGGTTCAGTCTCTCCGCCTCGGTTCACTTGGTTCGGACCCCCGACGGTAACGACCAATCCACGTGTGAACACTTCGAGTTGAACGCGTCCGAACCCTTCCATTGCGCAGCAGGAGACGATATTCGCGACGCTTCCGTTCTGGAACTCAATATTTACCATGCTGATGTCGTCTACATCGTAGTTCTCGACATCCGTCATGCTACCACTTGCGGCGATGCCGTGTACGGTTTTACCGTCGCTGCCGACGAGGAAACGTGCGAGGTCGAAGATGTGCGTTGTCTGTTCGACGTGTTGGCCACCGGATTGTGCGCGCACGCGCCACCACGGTGTCCCCGGCAATCCGCCCACCCAATATCCGAGAGCACCGAGGATTTGCGGTTGTCCTTCGAGCATCGCTTTCGCATTTTGGGCATTGCCGCCATAACGCCAATGATACCCGACACTCGTGATGACACCACTCCGCTCAATATCTTCATTGATAATGATTGCTGGCTCTAATTCGCTATGGATCGGCTTCTCAATGAACATTGCAATACCTTGTTCACAAGCAATCCGTTCCTGTTCACCGTGTGCGAAGGGTGGCGTGCAGATATAAACCGCATCCAGATCCTCTTTGTCGTACATCGCGCGGTAGTCGGTATAAGCGTTTCCGCCAAATTCTTCGGCACGTTGTTTCGCACGGTCTTCAGAAATGTCACACATCGCGGAAAACGCAACGTCCTCAAAATTATCTTTGAGGTTACGCATGTGCGCGCTTGCCATACCACCGGTTCCGATAAAACCGAGTTTCACTTTATCCATATTTTCTCCTTAACTTTCTCCTTAAAAAAATGTATGCTTGGGGAGAATCCCTAAATTTCACGGATATAGTTTAGCAAATGCCAATGTTATATAGCAAGCAATTTTTTTCGGGGTGTGTTATAATATGTTTACGCAGAGAGGGCAACAGCAGACGGAGTCTGCCTGTTACTTTAACACAAAACGGAGGAACACTATGGGTTTCAAATTTGGATATAGCACGTTACGCTGGCAAACGCCGGATTTTGAAGAACTCTTGACCCAACTCAAAGATGCAGGGTGGGACGGTTGGGAAATGCGTCAATCCTTAGATTGGGTCGGAACGCCACAACGTATCCGAAAGATATGCGATAATGTGGCGCTGCCAATCGCTGCTGTTACAGCACGCGGACTGCCGATTGATAAAAACTGGGAACAGATGGAAATCAATAAACGGCGTATGGACTTCGCTGCCGAAGTTGAAGCCGACTGTTTCATGTTTATGGGTGCAGGCAAACCGAAAGACCGTCCTATCAGTAGTGAGGATCTCGCTGCACTCGCTGATGTCTCCGAAGAATGGGCTGAGTACGCTTCGCAATACGGGTTGGAGGTCTGTTATCATATCCACACCAACACGACTGTCGATTCGATTGATGACTGGGCGAAATACATGAGTCTTCTCCGAAAGTGCAAACTGTGTATAGACGTGTCGCATTCAGCACTCTGGGGTTACGATCCAATCGAATCTATACGCCGTTATAGCGACGCGCTCGTCTACGTCCATCTTCAGGACTACGGCAACGTTACGGGTGGCGATGACGGCACACCTTACGATGTCGGTTGGGTCGATGTCGGTGCTGGCACTGTCATGGATTTCCCGGGTATCATGTCTACGCTTGAGGCACTCAAATATGACCGTTGGATCACAGCGTGTCCCGGACAGGTTGAAGACCGTTCGGATATCGAACGTATGAGCGTCAACCGCGACTACCTACGGCAATTGGGGTATTAGCGATTGGCGGTCAGCAGTCAGAGGAATAGCCGTTAGTCGTTGGCAATTAGCGAATAGCCATAGACCATTAGCCAACAACCAATAGCCATAGACCATAAGCCAATATTAAACTGGAGATTGAGTGCATGAACAAAGCAGCGGGGGAGATCCGCTCTATACTTGCTACCGATTGTGGTAGCACAACGACAAAGGCAATTCTTATTGAGAAACGGGGTGACGCATACCAACTCGTTGTACGAGGTGAAGCACCGACGACGGTTGAAGCCCCTGTCGAAGATGTAACAGCAGGCGTTCTTAACGCCATTACCGAAGTTGAGGAGCTTGCCGGCCGCAAACTCCTTGATAACGGGAGCATCCTGAAACCGCAACAGGGCGACGAAGGTGTTGATATCTACATCTCAACCAGCAGTGCTGGCGGTGGACTCCAGATGATGGTCGCCGGCGTTGTACGTAATCTGACAGGAGAAAGTGCCGAGCGCGCCGCGCTCGGTGCCGGTGCTATCGTCATGGATGTCATCGCCGCTAACGACAAACGCCTCCCTCACGAAAAGATTGAGCGCATCCGACATCTCCGACCCGATATGCTCCTCCTTTCCGGTGGCATTGACGGTGGAACGACTTCACACGTCGTTGAATTGGCGGAGATTATCGCTGCGGCACGTCCCAGGCCGCGATTGGGTATCGCTTACGAACTTCCGCTCATCTATGCCGGGAACAGAGACGCACGCGAGGCGATTCAAGAACGCCTGCAGGACGTGATGGCACTGGAGATAGTGGACAACTTGCGTCCCGTTTTAGAACGTGAAAACCTCATGCCGACCCGCCATAAAATTCAGGACCAGTTCCTGGAGCACGTCATGGCACACGCCCCCGGCTATAGGAAACTGATGGATTGGACGGACGCGTCAATTATGCCGACTCCCGGAGCCGTTGGTGAGATTATCCAGACGGTTGCTGCGCAGCAGGGTATTTCAGTCGTTGGGGTGGACATCGGCGGTGCGACAACCGATGTTTTCTCTGTCTTTAAGAACAAGGAAGCGGAATCGATCTTTAACCGAACCGTCAGTGCGAACCTTGGTATGAGTTACAGCATCTCCAATGTCCTTGCTGAAGCAGGCTTGAAAAACGTTCTCCGCTGGGTCCCGTTTGACATTGAAGTTGGCGATCTCCGAAACCGAATCAAGAACAAGATGATCCGTCCGACAACAATCCCGCAGACCTTACAAGAGTTGATTCTCGAACAGGCAATCGCACGAGAGGCACTCCGGCTCGCCTTTGAACAGCACAAACAGCTTGCAATCGAATTGCGTGGTGTCCAACAACAACGCACCATCTCTGAAGCCTTTGATCAATCCGAAAGCGGTCAAACCCTCGTAGATATGCTCGCTTTAGAGATGCTCGTCGGAAGTGGTGGTGTTTTATCACATGCCCCCCGCCGTCAGCAAGCCATGCTTATGATGATAGACGCTTTTGAACCCGAAGGCATAACCCATCTCGCTGTTGATAGTATCTTCATGATGCCACAACTCGGTGTACTTGCCCAGGTTCATCCAGAAGCGGCGACCCAAGTCTTTGCGCGGGATTGTCTCATCCATTTAGGGACTTGTATCTCGCCAGTCGGTGTTGGGAATGCCGGTGAGGCGTGTCTCTCTGTTGAGATTAGTCTTCCGGGAAGTCCACCTGTCGTCCAAGATGTGCCGTACGGTGAACTCCGTCTCTATCCATTGGAGTTGGGTGAAACGGCATCAGTCAGACTCCACCCCTCACGACGGTTTGACATCGGTGCAGGACGCGGCACTGCAGTTGAGGCAGAGGTGATAGGGGGTGTTGTCGGGTTGGTTATTGATACCCGTGGGAGACCGCTCGAAATTCCGACAGATTCTGCTGAGCGTGTAACGCAACTTACGAAATGGCAGGCTGCGTTGGATGCCTATCCATCAGGTTAAATTGATAAATTTATTTGCTTGACAAATTTTTGTTAAAAATTTAGAATATCGCCAATGAATTGTGTATATTCTCTTATGAACCCGAATTACGTTCGGTTTCAGGAAACTTTTGTGAAAATACGCAGGTTATTCACGCCTGCTTTTATGGAAAGGAGATAAACTTCAATGCAGAGATCTTATCACCTTATGCTCGCCATTGCGATTCTTTTCGCGCTGGCTATGAGCATATCACACCTTGCATTTGCACAGAAGGTCAACCTTGATGACGGGCCCATACCTGAAAAAGACTGGATGCTCAACCCTGGCGAAGCAGCATTGAACGAGAGCCATGCAGACAACAAAAACTGGATTTCGAAATGGTATGGACCTGATGGCAACTACGAAAACAACAACGGGTTCGCCGCTTCCGCACCCAAAGACCTTATCGACGAAGGCACCAACGGCAAACTCGATCAAGTGTCGCTCTCAACGATTGAGGGTTTGAAACTGACACAGACTGTCGATATCGGATGGAAGGGTGCTAACGGTGGTCCCCGTGAATGGACTGTCTTTGAAATCGATCCCGAAGATGCACACCACATGAACCGCGACGGTCCCGCCGATAACATGGATATGTATGCGATCTGTGTTATTGACGCACCCAAAGCTATGAAAGCCGTGATGTCTCCCGCACACGATGACCACGCACAGATCTGGATTAACGGCGAAAAATGGTACAATAACTCCGCATGGACAGGTGCCGCATTGGAGGTTGATTTCAATATTGAGGTCGACCTGGTGAAAGGTGGCAATGTCGTCCTTTATCGGTGTGGTGAATCCGGCGGACACGCCTATATGAACCTACACTTTGACGATGAAACCCACGAGGTCGCAAAATTCTATCCTGACAAGTCAGACGACCAAGCAAGCTTCTTCAGTGAAGTTGCCGGTGCCTTAGATGTTGAAGCTGCTGGGAAGTTAACGACAACGTGGGCGGATATCAAACGGAAAGACTAATACAACGCAAGACCCTGCCTCTCCCTTGAGGTAGGGTCTTTTTTTTGAAATTATGCACCTTTTCCACCTTAAAATTGTCTCTTTAAAGAATAACAGTGATTCTTTTTTTTAAGTCTCTTATGTCGAATTGACATTATGAACGACCAAGGAGGACATCATGTTCGCAAAACACAAGTACTTGCCATGGATTTTAACGCTTCTACTTGTTGCAACTGCTGCCAGTTTTGCGGGGGGGTGGGAACAGGTAACCAAACTGCCGACGTTAAGGGTGGCCAAGGCGTCTGCTGCTGTTGGCGATAAAATTTATCTTATCGGCGGTATTAATAAGGATGAAAATTTAGGGGGTAGCGCGCCTGCCCTGTCAAGGGTGGATGTCTACGACACGCAAACGAATACATGGCGGACAGCTGCGGATATGCTAACGCCGCGAATCGCACCGAAGACTGCTGTTTTTTCCAGTGATATCTATGTGTTTGGTGGCTACATTCGGATGGCACTTCGCAATGAGTTGCGCAAAAAAATTGCTTACAAAAAAACTGTTGAAGTGTATGACACGCGAACCGACACGTGGATCAAGAAGCGAGACATGCCGACGCTCCGTAGGAGCTTCGGGACTGCTGTTGTGGATGGGAAAATATACATCATCGGTGGCAGCGTTCACAACAAACAACTCGGTAAGCAGGTGTCCACAGGTCTCGTTGAGGTTTACGATCCGTTGACTGGGAGATGGGAACCGCGCGCAGATATGCCGACAGCCCGCGGATACATCCAACCCGTCGTTGTGGACGGTAAAATCTATGTGATTGGGGGGTACATCTTGCTGGAGCAGGGACTCGGACTTGCTGTTGACCGTTTTTCCAGACGCATTGAGGAATATAACCCGAAAACCAATAGTTGGCGTAGACTCCCTGACATACCGATCTTCAAATATGATTTTTCAACCGTTGTTGTGGATGACGAGATTTACACAATCGGCGGCTATGATATGGACAATCATCACGCATATCTTGACCTCGTAGAGGTTTATAATCCGATAGTCAACAGATGGCGGACATCTCTACCGATGCTAACGCCAAAAATGACGGTAGCGGTGGTCGCTAACGGTACAATCTACCTTCTTGGCGGTAGCGGGGATGGACCTAAAGGAAGAAACGAATTTTCGCCAGTGGTTGAGGCGTTGGACACCGGCTTTCGCGCCGTTGACGCACACGGTAAACGCTCAACCCGCTGGGGTGAGATCAAAAAACCCCATAAATACCCACACTAAAAATTTGACAAATTTGCTTTCGTATGGTATTATATTAATAATGCGTGGTTCATCATGGAAGTCGCGCGATAGACCCTCCTGATAGTACAATCTGTGAGATTGTTTTCTCTATGTCGCATGGTTTCATCTCGACGTTTGGCATCCTGTGGATTAACAGTTTGCGGTACAAACACGCCGTGAATAATGAGCCACCCGCATCTAATTAAATCTCTACCAAAACGCATAGATTTCTGAAATCTGTGGTTAAGTTTTGAATTGTTGATAAGGAAGGACACTGATAATGAAAATATTTTACCAATTGACCCTCACAACAGTAATTATATTTGCCTTGATTGTGGGCACAGCACACCTCGCATTTGCGCAGAAAGTCAATATTGATGACGGTCCAATACCCGAAAAAGATTGGTTGGGAAACCCGAATGCCGCTGCACTCAACGAAGATCATTCAGGCGAAAAAACGTGGATCACCAAGTGGTATGGTCCCGATGGCAATTACGAGAACAACAACGGATTTCCCGCTTCCGCACCCAAAGACCTCATTGATGAAGCCACCAACGGCAAGTTGACCCAGGTCTCACTCTCAACTGCAGCGGGTTTGAAACTGACACAGACTGTGGGTATTGGATGGAAAGGTGCTAACGGTGGTCCCCGTGAATGGACTGTCTTTGAACTGAATCCTGCTGACGGCAACAATATGAACAGAGGCGGTCCCGCTGACAATATTGATACCTACGGGATTGTCGTTGTTAAAGCACCCAAAGCCATGAAAGCCGTGATGTCTCCCGCACACGATGATTACGCGCAAATCTGGATTAACGGCGAAAAGTGGTACAACAACTCCGCATGGACAGGTGCTGCACTCCAAGTTGATTACAACATTGAAGTCGACTTGCAAAAAGGCGGAAACGTCGTCCTCTACCGAGTCGGTGAATCGGGTGGCTCCGCATACATAAACCTCCACTTTGACGATGAAACCCACAAGGTCTGCGACATCTATCCCGATAAGTCGAATGACCAGAAAAGTTTCTTCAGCGAAGTCGCGGGTGCTTTGGATGTTGACCCGGCTGATAAGTTGACAACCACATGGGGAGATATTAAGCGGCATAACTAAACAGCCCTTTTTTCTTCAAATTTTCTTGACAAATTTCCGTTGAGATGTTACAATGAATTAAATTGTAATGTTGAACGCTATTTAAGCGTTTTATAACTTACTAAAGAAACTTAGGACGCGTATAGCGTACCCTAATTATTTTTAACTCTTAATTAACCTACAAAAAGGATATAGTACTTAGAATGAGAAGATTAAATACTTTTACCCTCGCACTCGCGATTATTTTCGCCTTGAGTATGAGTTTCTCTCACTTTGCATTTTCGCAGGCTAACCTGATTCAGGGCGGTCCTCTGGCGGACGACCTGCTCTTAGAAGATCCAGACCCGAATGATGATGCACAGAGAGAAGATCATGCTGATGTTGAAAGCTGGATTAGCGTATGGTACGGACCCGACGGTAACTATGAAGAAAACGGCGGTTTCGCTACTTCTGCGCCGATCGACCTGATCTCGGAAGGCACTGGCGGTGCCCTGGACCAACCTTCACTCTCAACTGTTGAAGGCTTGCTCATGACGCGAGACATTGATGTCGAGTGGGCTGATGCCAACGGCGGCACCCGTGGATGGACTGTCTTTGAATTAGATCCTGTCGACAACAACCACATGGAAAGAGGCGGTCCCGCGGATAACATTGATACCTACGCGCTGTGTGTTATTGATTCACCGAGCGACATGACCTCTGTTATGTCACCCGCGCACGATGACTACGCACAAATCTGGATCAACGGCGAAAAATGGTACAACAACTCCAGATGGACTGGTGCCCCGCTAACAATTCTTCACAACGTTGAAGTTGAGTTAAATAAGGGCCTGAACGTCGTCCTTTACCGCTGTGGTGAATCGGGTGGTTCTGCATATCTCAACTTGCACTTTGACGATGCAACGAACGATGCTGTCAGCATCTATCCTGAAGCTGGAATGGATAAGGATTCCTTCCTTGATTTAGTGGTTTCGTCTGTTGATGTTGAAGCCAAGGGCAAATTGGCAACAACTTGGGCGGACATCAAACGCAAGTAAGATTTTTGTTATTTTTTTCAAGGCGCGCTTTCTAAGCGCGCCTTTTTTATTTCGCTGACCGCTAACAATTGAGAGCCAAATTACTTGACAAACGCAGACGAACACGTTAAAATACTTTTTGTGTCATCAATGGATTTAACAGATTTATCGATAGCAGCCCTGGGGGACCGTATTATGCGAAACTGGTGCCGGATCTGCGTTTTTATCGCGCTTTCCACTGCGCTTGTCGGATGGGTGGACGGCTGGAAACAGACGCTAAAAGCAGGGAATGAAGCGTACGGACTTGGAAATTATGATGCCGCACACGCTGCTTTTCAACAGGCGACGCTCGAAAATGCTGATACGCCGGTTGCCCCCTATAACCTCGGCACCGCACTCTATAAAAAGGGTAGATTCAATGAAGCGATGCGCGCATTTCAGGAATCGCTATCAAGACACAGTGGGCAAACCGAGGTACTACCCGATCTCGCAGCTACCCATTACAACTTGGGGAACGCTCAATTTAAGAGCGGCGACCTCGGACGCGCCATCGCATCTTACAAACACGCGCTCCGTTTGAATCCGCAAGACACTGACGCCCGATACAATCTCACATTGGCAGAGCAACTCCTGAGACAGCAGGCAAACTTCGCACAGCACCAGCAGCCGAAAAAAGACGCTGCACCACAGACCGAAGTGAAACACATCGGTAAGGCAGAGACAGTCCGCCTCTTGGAGCGTTTAAGTAAGAATGAGAATCGGATACGACAAAAATTATTACAAGAACACCGCAAAAGTGGACTTCGGCGGGAAAAGGATTGGTAAGTTCCGCAAAAAAACACCGAAAGCCGCTTGGGGCATCCGCCTCTTCCTGATGTTCGCTTTCTTTGCCGCTGCCCCAGCACAGGTAGCGACCGGGGCAACCGATGCGACTATTAATGTCGCTGCCGTTGTGAAACCTCGCCATATTCAACTCGGAGAGAAAGCACAGCTGGAACTCACTATCTCCGGCGACACCTTCATCAAACACATTAAGGCACCGAAATTTAATTTTCTACCTGCATTCCTTGCTGTCCCGATAGATTCCAAAACCGTGCCACAGCTTAAATCAGATCAGATTGCGGTATCCATGGCATGGATTTATGAACTCATTCCGCAAGCCATCGGCGACTTTACGCTCTCTGATATTCGGTTCGACTATCAAGGCGATTCCTATTTCGCAAACCCAGGTTCGATTCGTGTCAGCGGTACGGATACGTATCAGGAGACCTCAACCGGTGGTGTTCATCAGATTGAAGTTGAGGTTGACACTGTAAAGCCGTATCTCAACGCGCCATTGAAGTATACTTTCCGTTATCTCTATACAGCAGTCCTCCCGACGCGAGCATCTCCGACCCCACAACTCCCGGAGTTCCGTGACTTCTTCGTCTTGAAACCGCAAAAACTTCCGCTATACACACGGGACATTCGTGGGAAAACGTTTTGGGTTGAGGAACACACACGCACGTTATATCCGAAGAAAACGGGACAGATGACGCTTGCGCCTGCTGAACTGTTATTGCCACTGCCGCAAGGACGCAAAACGTTGAAAACCAAACCGTTGACGCTGACGGTGCAACCGCTCCCAGAAATGGGCAGACCCGCCGACTTCAACGGTCCTATCGGTGAATATCAAATCTCGGCGGCACTGGCGCGCAGTTGGGCAGAGGTCGGCAGGGCACTAACGCTCACGCTGCGCGTCTCTGGACGTGGTAACCTTCAGGTGAGTGAGGCACCCAAACTGCCTACGATCCCCGGTGTCATGGTGAGTGGTCCCAATCCCTCCTATGCTGCTATGCCAACAAGTATGGCTTACGTTTACACCCTCACTCCCGTACAGACAGGGACACTCCGCATCCCTGCAATTCGTTATGTTTACTTTGATCCGAAGCGTGCAACCTACGCAACAATCCAGACAGCACCTATCCGGTTCTCTGTCCGCCCCAACCCGAATGATCCGGCTGTCATAGAGACTGAGAGCACATCTTGGAAATTCTGGGTAATGCTATCATTGGCGATTTTGGTGGTGGGAGGGCTGATAGTCGGTTTCCGCTGGTATCGGGTCGGTCTCGCAAAGGCATCGCCGGACGCATCCACACGCGCGGAGACACCCGAGGGCAGCGGTGCTAAACGGCGAAAAGCCGCACCTGATGAAACACCCGCTTCGCAAGCCCAGACTGCCCTTGCAGCATTAGCGTATATCGACACAACGCACGAGGCGACCGCATTCGCGAACGCACTGGCGCAAGTCCTTTACCAATACCTTGAGGACGTGTTCGCGCTACCGCAGCGCAATATTGCGGCGGTCCGGGAGGTAGGCGTTCAAGCACAGGTTTCGGAAAACAGCCTTGCGGCGTTAGTGGAACTCTTTACCAAGTGTGATTACTACCGGTTCGCACCTGTTCCGCTGCGCGCTAATGAACGGGACGCGCTCATCGCTCGTGCTGAAGTGCTCATCGATCATATTGAAAATCACCAGCATGCTTAGCAGTTCGCAGTTGGCTATTTGCGAATCGCTCATCGCTATTTGCGGTTTATTGTCAGAATCAGGATTTACAAGATTTTAGGATTTACAGGATTACACAACAATTTTAGGAGTGATAAAAAATGGAAATATTCTCGCTCTTCGTTCTCTGGTTACACGTTATCGCTGCGGTTACATGGATCGGCGGCAATCTCATCTTAGCGATGGTGATTGTCCCACACTTCCGGCAAAACCTACCCCCCGTCCAACGCATCCAACTCCTAACACAGATAGGCAGGCGTTTTGAACCGGTTGTATGGGGATGTGTCGGCGTGCTATTTTTCACGGGTATTATTAACATCTTCTACGCTGTAGACTTCACCTCTCCGACGGCGCTCTCTGGTGCGTTTATGCGGACACTCCTTATCAAAATTGGACTTTTCTGCGTGCTGGTTCTCCTCACAGCGTTGCACGGCATGGTCTTGGCACCGCGGTTATCTGCGGCAATTGAAAATCTGGATCCAGACATGGCGGAGCTCCCACCGGAAGTCAAACCGCTCCGTTCACGGATGTCGATTGTATCCAGTCTCATGGGGGTTGTTTCCCTTTTAATCCTCCTCGCCGCCGTCGCCCTGCGTATGGGGATATGAAAATTAACAAGTGCCACACCACCGCAAAGGAGATACCCTTATGCGCATCAAAATCCTCGCCGATGTCGGAGACGGAATCACGCTCCCCATTAATTACAACCACCTACTCACCAGTGTCATCTATCGTTTCCTCGCCGAATCCAACCCAGAATACGCCTCTTTTCTCCACAACGAAGGCTACGGCGATGAGCAGAGACGTTTCAAACTCTTCACCTTCTCGCAACTCATGGCAGAACGCCGACGTGTAACCGGAGATCGTATCCGTTTCGGATCGACCTTAGCGTGGTCGGTTTCTTCGCCAGTAGAGACGTTCCTATCCCATTTCGCCGATACACTGCTCACCGAGGGCAAACTCACCCTTGGACACCATCATTTACGGGTCAAAGATGTTACCGTCCCGCGCATCCCACATTTCCAATCAGAGATGCGGTTCCGGTGTCTCTCTCCGATTGTGATGACCACTGTGCGTGCGCGAGAGGGAAAGCAGGTCATGCACTACTGTCTCCCCGACGATCCAGCGTTCTCACAACTCGTCCGTCAGAACCTGATTCGCAAGCACGAGGTTATCCACGGTCGCCTGCCCTCCGACGACGCATTCACCCTCGCATTCGATAAAAATTACATTGATAGAAGGCAGGGACGCGTTACCCGTCTGATAGATTTCAAGGGCATCAAGGTCCGCGGGGTCTTGTGTCCGTTCAGTGTGTCTGGCAATAGGGCGTTGATCCAGATTGGCTATGAATGTGGATTTGGTGATAAGAACAGTGCAGGTTTTGGGATGGCGGAAGTGTAAGGTTGAAAACGGTTTCTCTTGACACACATCGTAAAATATGTAAAACTGTGTATATCATGTTCAGATTTGTGGCTGTGATAGGAGGTTTGAGATGAAGATAATGATGCTTTTAGGTGTGGGTATCCTATTGGTAAATTCACCGGTATTTGCTGCCCTTTCCGTTGCGGATATTGAGAAAATAGAGTCTATTGTCAAAGGATCCGAGGCGCGTGTGAAAGAATATGTTTCGCAAGAAATCACGAAGGTTAACACCAGAATCGATGAAATGGATAAACGTTTGACTATTAAGATTGATGAAATGGATAAACGTCTGACCAGTCAAATTAACGCAGTGGATACACAGGTGGGACGGAATTTTAACCTCGTGCTCGGTTTGATAGCATTGATTGCGGTTGCGATAGGACTGCCGCAGATCATTACGGCATGGCAAGGACGGAAACTCCGAGAACACACTGAAAAATACGAGGCATTGAGGCAGGAGATAGAAATGCTGAAACAAGAACGGACTGTGAGGTCGTGATACCTCCTTAGGATTTTTACGCGGTTGCTGTTGTTATATTTGTAGTATATCAATAGAAAGCAAAACACCCCTTCCCGCTGGCGAGGTTTTGCGGAGGACGCGGATTGCGCGGAGGAACCGGTATTGGCATCCGCGGTGCTCAGTGTCTGAACTGGGATTTATGGGATTGATGAATTTTGATGGAAAGACACTTGGCAACTGAAAGACACACTTCACACAAAAGTGAGGCTTTTTTGTAGCATAAACTGTTAGTTTGTGCCCTAAGGATATGACCGTTCAAGCGATTCAACCCTAAAATCGAACTCACGTTGATTAATGCATTAAACTTTTTTTCAGAAGGTGTGTCTTAATAAATGTAACGTTTAATCGAACCAATCTGGAATCGAAATTTGTTTTGTTCCGTGATTAGTTTAGGACAACATCTTATTCGTTTCTAATCGAACCAGTATGGAATCAAGAAAAATTTGACAATAGTTTTTCTAAGTTGTATAATTCCTTTGTTATGTTCAGTGGTAAGTTTAAAAATATTAATAACCACCTATTGAAAAGGATAAAATTATGGATTTTTCTGTGATGCTTGCTTGACATAGAGCTTATAACGTTTTGAAAGGAGGTAAATGTTATGCCAATCTACGAAAAATTAATGGGAAACCCATTTGTTGATGCCGGTGTGTGTGGTATTTGTGAATGGTTAGGGCGTAATGTCCAGCCAGAACAGGTTACTGCTGTGGATCTTGAGCAAGTTGTAAATGATGTTGCTCCGATGATGCAAACGGATATTGGATGGAGAAACCTACACGGTATTTTCCCAAATAGTGTTTTGACAAATGCTGCGTACCGCAAGCAAGATCAGGTCGAATTGCTCAAGAAGGAATGCAAAGGATATTTGGACACAATCCTTGAGTTGGCAGAAGCCGGAGATTGCATGGGGTGCGGTAGACGTCCTGCAAATACATGGCTTTCAAGAACGAATATTCCGCTAACAGGTTCGGGAAAGTTGCGGAATTTCTATCCTACTTTCGCCGAAGGAGCGGGTTACTGTGCTGCTTGTGCATTCGCTATTCAACTGTCCCCACTCGCTTTTGTGGCAACCGGTGGAAAGTTTCTCACACTTCACTCCAATTCATGGAAAGCACTGAGAAGTTGGGTAAGAGTGTGCATCGACGATGTTCGACGGCAGCAACTCCAACAGGATGTAACTGGCTGTCATAATCCGGGTTATGCGAATCCACGCAACGGCTTGTTCTACATGGCACGGGAAATGATGGTCCGATTTCAGGAAATGCGAACGGATGAGAATGTCACCATGCAAGTTTATTGCTTTACAAACTACAACCAGGGACCCGAGCTTGAAATTTTCTATATGCCGGCACCTGTGTTTAAATTTCTGCGCATTGTGTATCAAAGCGGGTTTAAAACAGAATGGCAAAAAATCGTCCGGAGCGGCTATATGGTTAACTGGACTAAAGTTAAATCTGAGGAAGATTACAAGAACCGCACAAACCGGGTGTATGAAAACCTATTACAAGATCGCTCAATTCTCGGATCTTTTCTGCACCGGAATACACGAAAAATTCGAGGAAGCTGGGAATTACTTTCACTCTACCTAAAGGAGGTCAGAACTATGGAACAGACACAACTTGATAAAATTAAGCAGGTCGGCGACTTGATCGCGGATGCCATCAAGAAATCTGGGCGCGATAGACGGCTGAATCAGTTAGAACGTGCAAGAAGTTATGGGGAATGTCGTAATATCTTGCGGTATGTCATTCGCGATAGAATTCAGCAAGGCGCGCCGGAACCGCTCTTTTCAATTGACGATTATATGGAATATCTGTTTCCGCCAAGTGACAATTTTAATGCTACGCCGTGGAGAGAGACACGCGACCTACTACTCTTTCGGATTTACGAAACGCTTCACGATTGGCTACAAACGCAAGGTTTTGTTGATTTTGATGAAGATAATACATCGGATGGAGACGCCCCATCTGAAACCCAATTCACCACGGAGGATTAATCATGTCTAAACACCTTATCGGACTCACGCTGATGGACGCACCCTATTCTGCCCTAAACAATGCTGGAACGGAAGCCTCTCAGGCAACCGAAAATGTTGTTGCTGTCAAGAAACTTCAGAAAGGACGCAATACTTATCCCTATGTTTCCGGGCAAGCGTGGCGAAACTGGTGGCGCACAACCCTTGAACAAGAATTTGATGAATGGAAAAATTCACCCATAGAACGAGATAAAAAAATCGCCTTTACCGCTGCGGATCCGGTGGATTACGACGATGACGATGTTTTTGGCTACATGCGGGCACAGAGCGAAATGCAAGGGCGGAAAAAAGTTAACTTGACGGTAACGCGATTATCGCCGCTTAAATGCTCGCCGCTTATATCTATCGCTCCCCAAATCCCAACGAACGATTTTGGGGTCATGGCACGTCAGGAAGGAGATCCGGTGCCTTACGAACATCAATTTTATGCGTGTGTCCTCCAGGGAATTTTTTCCCTCGACCTTGCTGCAGTTGGCGCGTTTTCCAACATCAATAAAACGGGTTACTTGAATATTGCTGATAGTTATGTTCCCAAAATTCAAGGTGCTGGCGGAATACAAAAGGACGAAAAATCACCTTGGGTACTTCCAAAAGAACTTCGAGTTAGACGTTGTCAACAAACCCTTGAAGCACTTTCGATCCTCAGTGGCGGCGCAAAGTTAACATCACACCTCACGGATGTTACACCTAAACTCATTATTCTCTCTGTTCTTGACGGTGGAAATCACCCGTTCATGAATCTGATGGTTGAACATGATGGCATCGGACAGCTCAGTTTTGATGCGCTACGCGAGGTCATAGATGATTATGCTGACCGCTTCTGTGAGACAATTTATATCGGCAGGCGCACCGGTTTTATGGACGAACTACACACCGATTTGACCGAATTCGCGAAGGATGCATCCCTACCGTGTAACGTTGTTTACGATTCGCCAAACAAGGTTATTGCCCAACTCGCACAACAGTTAGAGGAACATATTGGAGACACGCCATGAAAGTGATTCGTGTTCACATCACCGGTTGGGTCGCCTCTTTTCGGAATCCGTTGTTTATCAGCGGATTCCAACCGACCCTACCCATGCCCCCTCTTTCAGCACTCTATGGACTCCTTTCAGCTGCAAAAGGCGACTGGGTCACACCACACGATGCCGCTATTGGGTTTGTTTTTCAGAGCACTGGCAAAGCCGTTGATTTAGAAACCGTTTATGAATTCGCCGGAAAGTTGGATGCGAAATCAAATATCAATAGGCGTGAATTTCTTGTTGATCCACAACTCTATCTCTATACACCTGACATCTGGTTAAGGGACGCGTTCGAGCGTCCACGGTATCCGCTATTATTTGGACGTTCTTCTGACTTGGCAACCGTAAACGCAATAGAAGAGATGGAACTCGAAAACGTCTCAGAGACAACCTATCAAAATACGCTCCTTCCATTTCCTGATGTCCAACTCTACGGGCAGGTGCAGGCACTCCCGACACACTTTACCGCCGAAATTCCACGTAGACCGCTCGGCACTCGTGCCTATTGTTTAATAACAGAACACGTCACATATAGTGGAAACGTTTTACAGGATCCAGGCAAGAAATGGGGGGTCTATTTACACGATCGCGTTCCTGGAGATTTTATAGTGCCAAGTGAGAACCCAAGGAAACCGTCTATTGACAAAAACTATGAAGTGTCTGTTGTGGATGGAGAGCAGATGCCACTTTTTACCATCTAACCCGAATATATCGTACACGTGAGGTTGCCTCGCCGATCAAAAACGAGAAATCGGAAGAACTGTAGGGTGAGATCCCTTCGCTTGTGGGTTGGGAGACCTCGCCCCTACGCGGAGGAGAAATCTATGTCAATATTACTTGCGAAAAGCGATCCATCGGAATCACTTCTTGACCATACAGAAAATTGCCTTGCAGTATACAAGAGCCTACGAGAGCGGATGCCGTTTTTAGCTGAAGTTGCGCAAGAGCCTAATTTTTTTGACCATCTCTTTTATGCCGTTGCCCTTCACGATTTCGGAAAGGCGGCGACAGGATTCCAAAAGCAACTCACTGAAAATAAGCGATGGGGCTATCGCCATGAGATTCTGTCCACAGGATTTGTTGTTACGCTTCAACTTCCTCAGAAAGCAAAGCAAGCAGTTGCCCTCGCGATTTTAACACACCACAAAGATATTGAGACATTGGTGGAAAAATTTCCGTGCTGGCAAGAAAATGAGCATGGCTATCAAGAATGGCAAAAATATGTTAGGGAATTGGAACCGAATTGGGACGCTTTGATGAAAATCCAGCGGCAAGTCTCTCATTGGTGCCCGACGTTGGAATGCTTATGGGCCCCTGTCACTTCAACCGATCAACTCATTAGTGGTTATCGGGAATTCCTCGCGCCTTATCGGATTGCCTTTGATGAGTATGAATTAACCGCTTTGCACGGAACCTACGGCATGCTGATGCGTGGGTGTATCATTGCCTGTGACCACCTCGCATCCGCTGGAAAAAACGAAATCCAGACAGCACTTGATAATCTTCAAGTAGACCTTAAACGACAGGTTAAAGAGAAAGCAGCGCAAAAAGGACAACCATTTCACGGGTGGGAATCCTTCCAAAAAGCCTCTGGTGAAACAACTGGACAGCTCATGCTCTCTGCACCAACAGGCTCTGGTAAAACCGAAGCGGCACTCCTCTGGTCAGGTAAAAATCAGTCCAAAACCTTGGGAAATCGCGTCTTCTATGTGTTACCCTACACCGCAAGTATCAATGCCATGTACAACCGATTAGAAAAACTCGTATCTGACGAGAAAATCGGTGTGCTGCATGGTAAAGCTGCCTACTTCGTCTATCAGCAACTTGTTGATAAAGCGTACACACCTAAAGATGCAGCAACATCAGCCCGACAAGAACTAAACCTGACTCGCAAAATTTGCCGTCCCTACAAAGTGCTAACACCGTTTCAACTCCTAAAAGCCTTCTTCGGAATTCGTGGATTTGAGATGCAAATGGCTGAGATGTCCAAAGGTCTCTTCATCTTCGACGAAATCCATGCATACGATCCGCACACAACCGCGCTTATCTTGGCAATGATAAAGAAACTCTGTGAAGATTACGATGCAAAATTTTGTATCATGACTGCTACAATGCCCCAATTTCTTAAACATAAGATTAGTGAAGTGCTTGACGAACCCTCACAGATTGAAATGGAAGCCAAAAACCGCGATAAATTCACCCGACATAGAGTCGAGTTACTTGATGGTAATATCCAAACTGCAATTCCATTGATTGAAGAACGCCTCGGACGCGGACAGCGCGTATTAGTTGTTTGTAATACTGTTAAACAGGCACAAGATGTATTTCAGGAGTTACAGTATGTAGCCGAGAATCCAAAACTCTTACACAGCCGATTCATTCTCAAAGATCGGGAGCAGATTGAAAAGGGGCTTGAAGATGCGGGACTCCTTGTTGGGACGCAGGCGGTTGAGGTTTCCCTTGACATTGATTTTGATTGCCTCTTTTCAGAACTTGCACCTATTGATGCGCTGATCCAACGTTTTGGTCGAGTCAACAGAAAACGCCAAAAAGATATTTGTGATGTTTATGTTTGCAAGGAGGGTGGTGAAAACGATCACTTTATCTATTCCAGGGATAAGGTTGCGCGAACCCTAAGCACTTTTACACCGGTTGATGTCCTACAAGAATCCAAAATCCAAGGTCTGATTGATGAAGTTTATTGCAGCGGTTACGATGAAAAAGAATTGGAAAAATTTAATAGGGCAAAACTGTTATTTGAACGGCACCTACAAGGTATTGTTCCTTTTATCGAGGATGCTGAGAGTCGTAAAGAATTTAATGAACTCTTTAAAAGCATTGAAGTTGTCCCTGAGCGTTATGAAGATGATTTCTGGGAGAAAATTGAGAACCGCGAGTTCTACGAAGCCAAAGCCTACATCGCCCAAATTAGTCACAACCAATTTGCCCGGTTACACAAAGATGGACAACTCTATGAGAGAAAACATCTTGGACAATTAAGGCAATGGTTCACAAAAGTGCGCTATGATGAAACACTTGGTTTACTCATAGATGAACACAGTACGAATGTTCTATAGTAAAGGAGATACCCACAATGCCAAACCCAAACCCACCCAACATCACCGGTACAGCCATCAACTATCTCTACGTTTGCACACGCAAACTCTGGTTCTACCAACACCATCTCGAAATGGAGCATACCTCCGAATACGTCGACCTCGGTCAACAACTCCACGAAGAGACCTATACCCGCGAAAAACGCAGAGAATGGAGCATCGACAACCTTGTTCAAATAGATTTTGTCGATAAGCACGGCATCCTCCACGATGTCAAGTCCGGTCCAGCAATGGAAACCGCACACGTCATGCAGCTCTGCTATTACCTCTATCTACTCAAACAGAAAGGCGTGGCGAACCGAAAAGGCGTCATCAACTATCCACGCCAACGCCGCACCACAGAGGTCGAACTCACTCCCGAAAAAGAAAGTGAACTCGAAACCGCTATTGAAGAGGTGAACCACATCGCCGCCTTACCAACACCACCGCATGCCGACTACATGAAAATATGCAAGTCCTGCAGTTATCAGGAACTCTGCTGGAGTTAAAGGAAAACGAATTATGTCACGCAATTACTACATCACCCAACCCGGCAGACTGCGCCGGAAGGATAACACGCTTTACTTAGAACCAGAAAATGCCAAACGCATCCCAATCCCTGTCGAGGATATTGATGCACTTTACTTCTACGGGGAACTCGATCTCAATACGAGACTCCTCAACTTCCTTGCACAAAAGCACATCGCGTTTCATGTCTTCAACTACTATGGTTACTATTCAGGGAGTTACTACCCGCGAGAATACTTGAACTCCGGTTCACTCCTCGTCAAACAGGTACAACACTACGAGAAGAACGCCAAACGCATGCCACTTGCACACGAGTTTGTCGCCTCTGCAGGATTCAATATGTTGCGGGTTCTGCGGTATCACACCAATCGTGGCAAGGATTGCAGCAAACAGATTCAAACCATTGAGACTATTCTCACAGAAGCCCACACTGCAAAAAATACGAACGAATTGATGGGCTATGAAGGCAGTATCCGAGACATCTATTACAGTGCGTTCAATACCATTCTCGCGTTAAAATCCCCATTTGAAACCCGTACCCGGCGTCCACCCGGTAATCCTATTAACGCTGCTATCTCGTTCGGAAACTCATTGATATACGCCGCCTGCCTGACCGAAATCTATCGGACGCAGCTCAACCCGACAATCAGTTTCCTACATGAACCCGGGGACCGACGCTTCTCACTCAGTCTCGACCTTGCCGAAATCTTTAAACCTCTGATTGTGGATCGTATTATTTTCCGATTGTTCAACCGACGACAACTCAGCGAATCAAAGCATTTCCAAACTGAAGTTGGCGCGTGTTACCTCAACGAGACCGGACGCAAAGTGTTTATCGCAGCGTTTGACGAACAACTCAAGCAGACCATTTCACATCGAAAATTGAAACGCCATGTCTCCTACCAGCGGCTCATTCGATTGGAGTGCTATAAACTCATCAAGCATCTCGTTGACATGGAACCCTATCAGGCACTGCGACCGTGGTGGTAGGAACAATCGTCATCCATCTATAGAAGGGACTCCCAAATCCCGATTTCTGTATAGAATTTGACAAACAAACTCGGTAAGAATGGGTGTATGGGTTGGGGCCCCAACCCACTTCGATTCTGATTTCCACATCTGGAACACTTTGCAAAAGGAGCAACCACAATGTACATCATTCTTGTTTACGATATTGAATCAAACCGCGTCGCAAAGGTCTGTAAATATCTTCGACAACATCTTAATTGGGTCCAAAACTCTGTTTTTGAGGGACAGTTAACCAAAGCACAGTTCGCACGCGTCAAATCTGGGTTAGCCTCGCTCACTAATCCCGAAAAAGATTCGATCATTATCTACCAACTCCGCGATGCGCGTTGGATGAATAAAGAGGTCATGGGTGTAGACAAAAATCCCGCTACCAACCTACTCTAATGTAGTGCGCGTTCGAGTTTGAATTTTAGCGGACATTCGCCGTAGGCGGTTTTGCTTGGGTGTTTCTTCAAGGTCCCCTTGCCCAATCCCACAGCGGATGCCGTCCATTTGAAACTGGACAGAACCCGTAGACACTTTTTGATTCAAAACCCGCCTCCATCAAGCGTTTTGGGTGTTTGGATAGACGTTTTTGAAATAGCATCTGCTGTCGACCTCGGTCAAACAGCCATTTTTGGAGGTTACCGTATCTATCGTTTCCAACCAAAAAGGCGACTCAACCCACGTCCCATAAGATGCCGTCAACCTCCCAGCAATTTTGCACAACCGGTGGTCGACAGCAATGCCTCTCTAAAAACGACAATTCTAAAAATAGAGTTGACACGGCTCATAAGGATCGCGTATAATATATTTACGCTTTTCATAAAGCCTTTTAATCGAACCAGTATGGAATCGAAACACACTTGCTAACATCAGCAAGCATTAAACACGTATCCTTTTAATCGAACCAGTATGGAATCGAAACTCGTTCTTCGCCAAATTTTTGGACGCTTTCATCGTATTGCTTTTAATCGAACCAGTATGGAATCGAAACTGTAGATGATTTCTCTGTCAACGTCATCGCCATCACTTTTAATCGAACCAGTATGGAATCGAAACTTGGAAGTACGAAAATCCTGATGGCGATGACGTTGACTTTTAATCGAACCAGTATGGAATCGAAACTAACAATAACTGACGCAGAAATTGACGTTGACGTTGACTTTTAATCGAACCAGTATGGAATCGAAACCTTTCGTGGTACAGCCACTGGAAGTACGAGTCCCCCGACTTTTAATCGAACCAGTATGGAATCGAAACTCTGATAAATTCTGATTGTCGGTTATGCTGTCTCTGTCTTTTAATCGAACCAGTATGGAATCGAAACTTCTAATCTATCAAGGTTGTCTGAAAGTTGTCTTGATCCTTTTAATCGAACCAGTATGGAATCGAAACTATCAATTCTTCGTTGGTTGGTGCTTTTGCTTCGCATTCTTTTAATCGAACCAGTATGGAATCGAAACATCGTTAAGGCGGTGGATGTTTCTTTTTATTCGTATATCTTTTAATCGAACCAGTATGGAATCGAAACTTGCTTCGGTTGCCTCTGGCTCGGTTGCTGGCTCGGTTGCCTTTTAATCGAACCAGTATGGAATCGAAACGTACGTGCTTACAGTTGAACCTTGTCACTTCGCCCCGCTTTTAATCGAACCAGTATGGAATCGAAACTGCCCCTTCCGAGCCGTATAGTTCTACTTTCATATTATTCTTTTAATCGAACCAGTATGGAATCGAAACCGCTTTAACGAGTGTCCCCCCTTGTCTCACAGCCCACTTTTAATCGAACCAGTATGGAATCGAAACTGAATTCTTCGATAGCTGCGATATCCGGTAAGGTTTCACTTTTAATCGAACCAGTATGGAATCGAAACACGCTGACAAGACGAAACCTTACACCTGATACGTTTCTTTTAATCGAACCAGTATGGAATCGAAACCTGAAATTCGGGCGGTAACCTATCTGCTGGGATTTTCACCTTTTAATCGAACCAGTATGGAATCGAAACGTTAAGGGCACGGGTATCGATCCCATACCCTTCGATCTTTTAATCGAACCAGTATGGAATCGAAACTGCGTCCGATATCGACGGGTGTTAAGGCTGCGGTAACTTTTAATCGAACCAGTATGGAATCGAAACATCCATTCATAAACTGCGATGGGATTTCAATCAAACTTTTAATCGAACCAGTATGGAATCGAAACGTGAAGGTGATAATACTGGTGGGTCTTGCGTCGCTGCTTTTAATCGAACCAGTATGGAATCGAAACAAGCTTTTAGATACGGACTTGCGGCTGCGAAGGGGAAACTTTTAATCGAACCAGTATGGAATCGAAACATGCGTTAGCGAAAGTTGATCGTCCTTTCCCTGCATCCTTTTAATCGAACCAGTATGGAATCGAAACGCGGATTGGAACGCGGGTACGCTGACGGATACGGAACTTTTAATCGAACCAGTATGGAATCGAAACTTCCCGCCCTTTTTGTGCTTCAGATATTTTTTCTCCTTTTAATCGAACCAGTATGGAATCGAAACGCTGGAGTCTCCGCGTCAGTCTGCTTTTTTCAGTTTCCTTTTAATCGAACCAGTATGGAATCGAAACTGCTAAAGATGTTGCCATACTATAATCTCATCTTTTCTTTTAATCGAACCAGTATGGAATCGAAACATTTCTTTGCGGAACTCGCTGAAATAGAGGAGAGGTATCACTTTTAATCGAACCAGTATGGAATCGAAACTGAATCTCGGCACCCGCATCGGCACCACGTCCGGCTTTTAATCGAACCAGTATGGAATCGAAACTGTAGCTGATGCCTAAGAAGGCTGTGAGGGCTGTGAGCTTTTAATCGAACCAGTATGGAATCGAAACGTCTTCACCCCTATATTCTAAGGGGTCGAAGTCATCCCTTTTAATCGAACCAGTATGGAATCGAAACGTCTGCGGCAGTCATTTGGGAACTGTCGACTGTGCTTTTAATCGAACCAGTATGGAATCGAAACTGCTTGCGGAGGAAGTGGGGTAAAGAGGTTAGCAAATCTTTTAATCGAACCAGTATGGAATCGAAACGCATCAAATATACCCGCCACATGTGCATCATTTACCACTTTTAATCGAACCAGTATGGAATCGAAACCGGACAATCAAAAGCCGTATTATCAATCAGATGTGGTCTTTTAATCGAACCAGTATGGAATCGAAACTCGTTTCAGTAGTCAACTGTGTCTTAATCGGATTACTTTTAATCGAACCAGTATGGAATCGAAACTCATCTCGCGATCTGCCGTACCGGTCGATAAAGATTCTTTTAATCGAACCAGTATGGAATCGAAACATCGACACCCCATTTCGCGTCAATAGCGTCGACGCGGCTTTTAATCGAACCAGTATGGAATCGAAACGTCGCCGATGCCGCTGGCGCAGAGGGTTGCGCTGCACTTTTAATCGAACCAGTATGGAATCGAAACCGGGTCAAGATATAGATGATTTTGTAGATCGGTTGTCTTTTAATCGAACCAGTATGGAATCGAAACTGTTGTTCGGATTAACAGATGCGTTGTCGGGTGCACTTTTAATCGAACCAGTATGGAATCGAAACGCGATAATAACATCTTCGGGTGTGTCAGTACGGTATTCCTTTTAATCGAACCAGTATGGAATCGAAACCTTGTCTGGCAGTCTTAATCGTCGCTTCGTAGTCGCTTTTAATCGAACCAGTATGGAATCGAAACCATCGTGTTCGATGTAGTCTGCTATGGCTGCTTTCTCTTTTAATCGAACCAGTATGGAATCGAAACGTTATACTTAAATCAAATCGGTGTGGGCGGGCTTGGCTTTTAATCGAACCAGTATGGAATCGAAACTGAATAGGATGCGTACGTCTACTGCTTTCATTTTAACTTTTAATCGAACCAGTATGGAATCGAAACTTCTTTCGGCTCTTGCGTCTTTATCGGCTGCACGTCTTTTAATCGAACCAGTATGGAATCGAAACTCATACAACTCTTTTCAGAACTCTCCGAAATTGATTCTTTTAATCGAACCAGTATGGAATCGAAACCATGCGGTTCCGAGAGCGCCATCCGCAGCCTGACCTTTTAATCGAACCAGTATGGAATCGAAACAATCAAGGCTTGGATTTCTACACTGGAGAGTCGCCTTTTAATCGAACCAGTATGGAATCGAAACTCCTTTGAAAGGTTCGGTTAATATCCCATACGGTTAAACTTTTAATCGAACCAGTATGGAATCGAAACCTATAATGTAAAGGGTGCAGTGGCAGTAATAATACAACTGCCTTTTAATCGAACCAGTATGGAATCGAAACTTCAACTCATCTGAAGCGACGCGCTTCTCGACCGCTTTCACTTTTAATCGAACCAGTATGGAATCGAAACGGGGCATGCTTGTATTCCCAAGAAGTAACATCCATTGCTTTTAATCGAACCAATATGGAATCGAAACATATAAGTAAGTCGCAATACGCAATATCCGCCTCATCTTTTAATCGAACCAGTATGGAATCGAAACCTGGGAAGGGCTCGACGTGAACAGCGTCGCGGCGACCTTTTAATCGAACCAGTATGGAATCGAAACGAAGGCTCTGGCGACTCTATAGCCTGTCTCTTTCATTTCTTTTAATCGAACCAGTATGGAATCGAAACTTACTTTCTCTGGATTCGGGCGGGTGACAGAAAATCCTTTTAATCGAACCAGTATGGAATCGAAACGAAAATTTCGAGGGCGAACTCAAGAGAGATGAAGCGCTTTTAATCGAACCAGTATGGAATCGAAACCTTTTACTTCTTCAATTAGTGCGTTTCTTTGGCTTTTCTTTTAATCGAACCAGTATGGAATCGAAACGTCATTATATCTTCCGTGTTTTACCCATTTGATTCCCTTTTAATCGAACCAGTATGGAATCGAAACGCTCAACTGGGCTAAGACTCATCAGGTGGTTTAGCTTTTAATCGAACCAGTATGGAATCGAAACCAGAAACATCAGGGGCATTGTAAACAACCAAATGTTCCTTTTAATCGAACCAGTATGGAATCGAAACATGATCCGGGTGCAACGCGTCTTTTGGGATCAGGTCTTTTAATCGAACCAGTATGGAATCGAAACAGTCTATTGACTTCTGCATAACTCTCAATTTCGGGCTTTTAATCGAACCAGTATGGAATCGAAACCGATAAAAAAAAGCGAGTCTGTCAAATTATCGTGCCACCTTTTAATCGAACCAGTATGGAATCGAAACTATCTACTTTCCCAAGAAGTGAAGCCTCTTTATCACCCACTTTTAATCGAACCAGTATGGAATCGAAACTAAAGCGCGAGTTGATAAGCACGGATGAGCCGGACTTTTAATCGAACCAGTATGGAATCGAAACTTTCTATGGTAATTATACCATGTTCGGTGGCGATTGTCTTTTAATCGAACCAGTATGGAATCGAAACGGTAAATAATGAACGGTTTTCGGAGCGGCGGACCTTTCCACTTTTAATCGAACCAGTATGGAATCGAAACAGCAGATGTTTTTCAATGATTTCCCTTACCTTTTCTTTTAATCGAACCAGTATGGAATCGAAACTGCTGTGTATATCACATCACGGTCGGCATCTTCGCCTTCTTTTAATCGAACCAGTATGGAATCGAAACCTGCTGTTGGGATTGATGAATACTATCAATTCTCGCTTTTAATCGAACCAGTATGGAATCGAAACATGGAAATTACGGTACGGATGCCGATAATATTTGACTTTTAATCGAACCAGTATGGAATCGAAACTTCCATACCGAGTTAGACCGATTTGGCGTGGCTGAAACTTTTAATCGAACCAGTATGGAATCGAAACTCGATCGTTTCATAGCGGGAAGAGTTGATGAAAAACGGCTTTTAATCGAACCAGTATGGAATCGAAACCAGAGTCATGCGTATAGCGATACACACTTCCGTCTGACTTTTAATCGAACCAGTATGGAATCGAAACTTGCTTAGGTTAACTGGGTTAGTCAACCTAAACGGGTCTTTTAATCGAACCAGTATGGAATCGAAACTTACATTTCGACTCGATATAGAACGTCAACTGCGTATACTTTTAATCGAACCAGTATGGAATCGAAACGTGGTATTTCCCTTAGCGGTCTTTTCAACCTTTTTCACTTTTAATCGAACCAGTATGGAATCGAAACAACAACCAGCATTAATGAGTTGTGAGTAATCTTAAGAGCTTTTAATCGAACCAGTATGGAATCGAAACCTAAGTATCATGATAACAAAGTTAGCAATCTTCTGAGTTCTTTTAATCGAACCAGTATGGAATCGAAACAAAGAGTGGGTAAACAAAGCGCACTCATACCCACACCCTTTTAATCGAACCAGTATGGAATCGAAACTTTACAACAAACTAATGTCCAGCGTTTTTCTAAGAAGGTCTTTTAATCGAACCAGTATGGAATCGAAACGGGTATGATACTATACGCTATATGGTTGGTTGTGGTGCTTTTAATCGAACCAGTATGGAATCGAAACAAACAATGACTATTCAGAGTAAGAACCCATGCAAAGCTTTTAATCGAACCAGTATGGAATCGAAACTCTTCTCTGACAAAGACATCATACGCATGCCATTCCCTTTTAATCGAACCAGTATGGAATCGAAACACCCAGACCCGAATCCTATCGACCGCCAGCAGTCTCCTTTTAATCGAACCAGTATGGAATCGAAACATCTTCTTTACCTAAGAATGCATGGGCATAACTTCTTTTAATCGAACCAGTATGGAATCGAAACCCAAAACATCAACAATTTCATTAGGGGTAAACTTTCTTTTAATCGAACCAGTATGGAATCGAAACGCCCCTATCTGCTTAGCATACCCCCTGACATTTGCCTTTTAATCGAACCAGTATGGAATCGAAACTCATCTAACTTAGAGACGGCATCTTCCAGAGCTTTTCTTTTAATCGAACCAGTATGGAATCGAAACACCGACTGAGGTAGGAAACTGTACTGCCCCCCTAAATTCGGGCCACTGTCTAAACCAAGATTGTGGTATAATATCCACGACTTGAAAGGAGGCCCCGATGGCGAAACGAAAACGAAGAACCTTCACCCCTGCGTTTAAAGGCCAAGTTGTTCTTGAGGCACTTAGCGGTGAAAGTTCGCAAGCAGAAGTGTGTCGTCGACACAACCTGAGTGAAGATCAACTCTCTAAGTGGAAGCAGCAAGTCGTTGAAAACGTAGGCTCTCTGTTTGTGTCCACAGAGAAACAGTCCAGCGAGGCAGCTGAGCGGATCGCCCACCTTGAACAGCTCGTCGGGCGGTTGACTGTGGCATTAGATATTCAAAAAAAAGCAGCGACTTGGTTAGACCAAAACTGACGGAGCAGCGAGAAATAGTTGAGGCACTCCGGACCGATTATTCGGTTCGACAGATATGTGAGGTGCTGGGTTTCACCCGAAGCACCCTCTACTATCAACCCAAGCAGGATCCGTCTGAGGGCGTCCTCCGGGCGGAAATAGAGACGTTGGCACTGCGGTATCCGACCTACGGATATAGGCGTATCACAAAACTGCTGGTGCGTATGGGATACACCATTGGGTGTAAGCGTGTTGCCCGCTTGATGAAAGCTGCAAACCTCTCGGTGTCCGTCAAACGTGTCTGTCAAACCACGACCTCTGTTGACAGTGTACGTCCGTGGGGCAATCGCCTCAAAGACCTTGAAGTCTCCCGATGCGATCAGGTCTGGGTGGGCGATATTACCTACGTCCGCCTGAAAAGATGCTTCGTCTATGTGTGTTTGCTTATGGATGTCTTCACGCGTATGATCAGAGGGTGGCAGGTCAGTCAACACTTGACGCAACCGCTGACCTTGAAACCTTTAGAGGCAGCCTTACGTCAAAGTGTTCCAGAGATCCATCATTCGGATCAAGGCGTTCAATATCTTTCAGATGCTTATGTTTCGATGCTCAGGCATCATGGGATTGAGATCTCCGTCGCCCGTCGTGGATGCCCTTGGGAGAACGGGTATGCCGAAAGACTCATCCGCACGCTCAAGGAAGAAGAAGTTCACCTCAACGACTATGAGGACATCCATGAAGCGAGAAATCGTATTGGACATTTTATCGAACAAGTGTATCACCAAAAACGCCCCCATTCGGCGTTAGACTATTTGACACCTATGGAATTCGAGCAACAAAACTTGGATTAACTTTGCGAAATTGTGGTCTGAATAAACGGTGGCACTTCAGTTCTTCAGGGAACTCCATTTAACAAAGCACCCGACGGTCAAAATTGCGTCCGTCCTGTCTCATAAATGAGGAACTACCCATGCATTATACCGTTGCCTACGATATTACCGATGATAAGCGTCGGAACAGAATTGCTAAAATTCTCAAGGATTTTGGAACCCGCATCCAATATAGCGTCTTTGAATGTAACACCGATCGACGCGCACTTTTGCGCTTGCAGAACAAATTGGAAAAGATCATTGATTTCCGAGAGGATACAATTACCTTTTACCATCTCTGTGCGGCGTGCGAAAAACAGATTGACCGCATAGGGTTAAAAAAAGGACTTGATAAACAGTCGTATATTGTGTAAAATTGATTCTATGCGCGAAAGGGGACCGAAAAACCTTGGACGCTCACAGAAAGGCAGAAAGTCTGATGTGTCGTGCTTTGAGCCAAGTCTTTCCATATTTTCGACATTTCCGTGTGTCTGCAAATGCGTCGCTCGCGGAATCGCTATGGATGAAGGCACGTACAGTAAGGCTCGAAAAGGGGCGGGCTTGAAAAGAGAAGATACTCGATTACGAGATTGAAACTATGATGTAATGCGCATGACGAATGCGCGCTCGGTGTACTTGAAAAGAGAAGATACTCGATTACGAGATTGAAACTGATGTAAGGATGCGCGACATCACATCTATAGAGCATGGCTTGAAAAGAGAAGATACTCGATTACGAGATTGAAACTCCAACAAGAACACTACATAGAAAACCAAACACTCGACTTGAAAAGAGAAGATACTCGATTACGAGATTGAAACCAGACCTTAGCTACGCAGACCTTAGCTACGCAGACTTAAGACTTGAAAAGAGAAGATACTCGATTACGAGATTGAAACCCCCTCCAGATGCTCATTGAAAAATGACAAGAAACTCTTGAAAAGAGAAGATACTCGATTACGAGATTGAAACATGATAATGCCCGTATGACGTTTGTGCATCGGAGTCCTTGAAAAGAGAAGATACTCGATTACGAGATTGAAACCAGCAGCGGCGATAGATTCCCAGACGCGTGCGTTGGCTTGAAAAGAGAAGATACTCGATTACGAGATTGAAACCGGGCTGAAAAAGGGCTACCTCGGCACTGAAACGATGGCTTGAAAAGAGAAGATACTCGATTACGAGATTGAAACAGATAAATCAACGCCACGCGGGGCGCGTTCAATCTCCGCACTTGAAAAGAGAAGATACTCGATTACGAGATTGAAACATGGTATGCCGATAACCTCTATGCCGTCCTCCCGATCTTGAAAAGAGAAGATACTCGATTACGAGATTGAAACACATGTTCACGCGGTCCGTAAAGAGCGTGAGTGAACCAGTCTTGAAAAGAGAAGATACTCGATTACGAGATTGAAACGCTACAGCATCGAAGACTTTATGGGCGGTTCTGCTCACTTGAAAAGAGAAGATACTCGATTACGAGATTGAAACTCTTCAGAACAGAGCGTTGGACTATGAAGCGTTCACTTGAAAAGAGAAGATACTCGATTACGAGATTGAAACGCGATCAAACAAGACACTCTAGAAAGAGCGTCGCGTTCCTTGAAAAGAGAAGATACTCGATTACGAGATTGAAACATCAAGCGATGCCCTCAATGATGCCCTTGAAAGTTGCGTCCTTGAAAAGAGAAGATACTCGATTACGAGATTGAAACAGCTTCCAATCTATTTTGAACAGACTGCTAAGGGTAAGTGCTTGAAAAGAGAAGATACTCGATTACGAGATTGAAACAACGAAGATAACTTCGAAGCAACCGCCTCTATCTCCCTTGAAAAGAGAAGATACTCGATTACGAGATTGAAACAAGTATTGGGCGTTTCGTGGCAACAGGAACACACACTTGAAAAGAGAAGATACTCGATTACGAGATTGAAACGGCAAGCGTACGTTTCCGCCACCCTGTACCCGTCACTTGAAAAGAGAAGATACTCGATTACGAGATTGAAACATGAGTGTTAATACCCGTCGCAAAAGTAAAGGATTCCCAACTTGAAAAGAGAAGATACTCGATTACGAGATTGAAACTTCCGAAAGTCAATCTGTTTCGCGACCTGCATGTTGTCTTGAAAAGAGAAGATACTCGATTACGAGATTGAAACTGGCGCTGGGAAACACGCGATGACCAACGCACGAAAGTCTTGAAAAGAGAAGATACTCGATTACGAGATTGAAACGACGGTACCGCACCGATTGTTTATACGCTTTCGCCGAGTTCTTGAAAAGAGAAGATACTCGATTACGAGATTGAAACTTACAGATTCGTGTAAATGGTATCCAGAAGGTTTTTACTTGAAAAGAGAAGATACTCGATTACGAGATTGAAACAATGGCATCGCGCTTTGGGCATACGTGTAAACGTAGGTTGAAAAGAGAAGATACTCGATTACGAGATTGAAACAGAAGTCTTTGGCGAGGGTTCTAAACGCAGGGTTCAGTTGAAAAGAGAAGATACTCGATTACGAGATTGAAACTCGATGTTAATAACGATGGCACGCCCGGCACTGGGCAGAGTTGAAAAGAGAAGATACTCGATTACGAGATTGAAACCGGATATGGATCATTACGATTTGTGCAGGTGTTGCGGTTGAAAAGAGAAGATACTCGATTACGAGATTGAAATATAGGAGAAATGGAAACTGTCTGGGCACTTCGCTCTGCTTGAAAAGAGAAGATACTCGATTACGAGATTGAAATTCGAGGACACCTTCCGTACTGCGACCTGCTCCGAACTTGAAAAGAGAAGATACTCGATTACGAGATTGAAATATTTGGAGATTCACCTGAGCAGATATGGTCACCGCGGATGCCTTGAAAAGAGAAGATACTCGATTACGAGATTGAAACACTATGAGTTTGACATTGTAGGCGTTATAGATGCTGTTTACTATTCTTGAAAAGAGAAGATACTCGATTACGAGATTGAAACGAGTAAATTTCGTTGGCGAGGATAGGATAGGACGAAAAACTTGAAAAGAGAAGATACTCGATTACGAGATTGAAACGCGTCCCACGGATTTTGGTTGCGTTCGGCATCCTGTTCCCTTGAAAAGAGAAGATACTCGATTACGAGATTGAAACTCGACGATAAGTGCCAATTCTGGAGACCAGCCACTGCCCTTGAAAAGAGAAGATACTCGATTACGAGATTGAAACTAGAGTGCGGATAGCCCGATGGCGATAAAGATAAGTGCGAGACCATGAACGCGTTCCTCTCACAGAGGATATTGAGAATTACTACCAACGAGAAGTGAAACCGCACCTACCGGATAGTTGGATAGACAGGAAGAAAGATAAGGTAGGCTACGAAATCAACTTCAATCGGTATTTCTACCAGTATACGCCGCTGCTGTCCCTGAAGGAAATCACGGACGAATTGTTAACACTGGAGCGGAAAAGTGAAGGCTTACTAAATGAGGTGTTGGGTTTATAAGAGGGATAAATTATGATTACCGAACTCAGGGCACAAAATTTCAAGTCATGGCACGATACTACGGCGTTACAATTCGCCCCATTAACTGGATTTTTCGGTGCGAATAGTTCCGGCAAAACCAGTATCTTACAGGTACTGTTGATGCTCATGCAGACTGTAGAATCTCCAGACCGTAATCGTGTATTACACTTCGGCGATGACCGCTCCCTTGTAGACTTTGGCACTTTTTATGATTTGCTTTATACACATAATACTGATTTAACGCTCCAGTTAGACGTATCATGGAAATTATCCAAACCTTTGCCTTTTAGTAGAACACCTCTTTTTCCGATTAACGACCTTACGTTCCACACGGAAATTCACGAAGAAAATGACCGTATTCTCGTCGAGGGCTTCCATTACACAACTGATAGCAACGATGAATTTGGAATGCAACGAGTCATCAAGAATAAGAAAAGAGCAAAAGATCAGTATGAACTCATTCATGGAAGTTATCCCGTGGTACGGAACCCCGGACGCCTGTGGAATTTACCACCGCCAGTGAAATGTTACGGCTTTCCCGACGAAGTCAGCGGATATTATCAAAACCTCGGTTTCCTTTCAGACTTCGTACTCGCCCTTGAGAACCTATTTTCCGATATAGCCTATCTCGGCCCACTTCGTGAGTATCCACGACGCAGTTATATCTGGTCCGGTGAACGACCGCAAGATGTCGGTCTAAGTGGAGAAGAAGCCATCCCTGCCCTGCTTGCAGCGCGTGCGGAAGGCTTGACTTCACCTCGGCTCGTCAATGTGAAACGTTCTCATAAACCCATCGAGCAGCGGATTTTAGAATGGCTACAAAAAATGGAATTGATTCATTCGTTTTCCCTTGAACCGATCGCTGAGAACCGGAAAGATTATGAATTCCGTGTGAAAAAGAACCCAAATAGTTCCGAAGTCCTGATTACCGAGGTCGGTTTTGGTGTTTCACAGCTCTTGCCTGTACTCGTCCTTTGTTACTATGTCCCCGAAAATTCGACCATTATCCTTGAGCAACCAGAAATACACCTCCACCCAAAAGTGCAATCAGACTTGGCAGATGTTCTCATTGATGTCGTGAAAAATCGGAACGTACAGATTATTCTTGAGAGCCACAGCGAGCATCTGTTAAGTCGCTTGCAACGACGCATCGCCGAGGAAAAGATCTCGGTGGAGGACACAGCGTTCTATTTCTGTCAGATCAACAACGGCACCTCCGAAATTGAACGACTCAAGATTGATGAATATGGGAACATCAGTAATTGGCCTCAAGATTTCTTTGGTGATGACATAGGTGATCTGGTGGAGAAGACGAAAGCTGAAATGCAGCGACGGAAGTTGCGTGCGCGCATTCAGAGAGACCACCTATTTTGCAGGCAGTGGATAGTAAGTGGTTGAATTTCCTCGACGCTTTCCGTCAAAATGGTGTTACAGTTGAGTTTATTTGCGAAGAGGACATCCAACGGCAAAACTTGTCTTAACTTTGCTAATTTTGGGTCTGAATAAACGTTGGCGCTACAGGCTAAACCTCTTCCTCTTTGAGAGTTAGGAGGGTTTCAACCTTGATAGAGCAGCGATGATTTGACATGAGGATGTCTTAAAATCCGCGAAATCCGTGTAATCCGCATAATCAGTGATTCAGTCGTGAAAGAGAACTTGACATGATCGATAACAAAACCCGCGAAATCTGTCAAATCCGCGAAAATCCGCGATTCAGACGTTATCCTGAATACAAAGAGAGCGGCGTAGAGTGGATTGGGAAGATACCGCACCATTGGGAAGTTTTGAAAGCGAAACATGTTGGTTCGAGTAATCCTTCCAAGAACAATCCGAAAACGACTTGTCTTAAAAATGAGCCTGTCGTCTTTCTTCCAATGGAGCGGGTTCATACTGATGGGACGATTGACCAAGAATTAAGGTTACCTTACTCTCAACTGAAAAATGGTTACACTTACTTTGAGGAAGGTGATATTCTCAGTCATTCAATTATCCGTTTTTGGCGTTGTATTTTCACATTCGTTAATACTTAATACATTTTATGTTATAGCCTAAGAAAATCCAATTAAAATATTTCGCAGCATT
Source organism: Candidatus Poribacteria bacterium (assembly GCA_963662915.2). Classification (GTDB taxonomy): domain Bacteria; phylum Poribacteria; class WGA-4E; order WGA-4E; family WGA-3G; genus WGA-3G. The sequence continues at coordinate 629,032 of CAXXEU010000002.1, forward strand.
TCGCAGTGAACCCTAAAAACTAAATAGCCCCGGCGTGCGATACATATCGCGTTGATTTTTCGGTATTTCTATGTTATACTTTGCAAAACGTTTTTTCAACACTTGGAAACTATAGGCATCTATGCACAAAACGCAAGAGACTCAGATAGAACATTTCCCTGACCGGAGCCTCAGACGCTTGCTTCAAGACAGCGAATATGTGCGCGGGTTAGTCCAAATTATCGCACCTGATATCGAGACATTTCTCGACTTCAGCCGGATCACATACCAAAAAAGGAGTTTCATCTCTAAAGCACTGCGAGAACGCGAGTCGGATGTGCTACTGAGTGTCCCGTTTCAAGAAGACACAGATGCCACAGATACCGATGCTTTGCTCATCTATATCCTCATTGAACACCAATCCACAGTGGATAAAACGATGGGGTTTCGGTTATTGTCCTACATGGTGCAAATCTGGGAGTCGCAACGGCAGGAATGGGAAACGGAGAAGCGCCCTGAAAATGAAAGACGTTTACAGCCAATCCTGCCGATCCTGTTTTATACCGGCGACCGTCCGTGGACCGTGCCGGTGTCGCTAACAGCGGTCATGGATGTTCCTGAAATCTTGAAGCGTTTCGTTCCGAGTTTCGACACGCTGTTTTTAGGGGTCAAGGAAACGGAAGCAGAGGCGTTGACGCAATCCGGACATCCGTTGGGTTGGTTGCTACGTGTGCTTCAAAAGGAGCATTCGGACGCGACAGAGATCAGCGAAGCCTTAGCAGATGCTATGTCGCATATAGCGTCAGTAGATAAAGATTTCGCCCCGCAAATTGCAGAGGCACTCCGGTATTTTGTGCAGTTGATATTCCATCGGCGTTCTCTTGACGAACGCGATACGTTGGTAGACATTATCAAACAACACATTCAAGACGATAAGGAGTTAGAGACGATGGCACAAACAACAGCCGAATTTCTCATAGAACAAGGCAAAGCAGAAGGCAAAGCAGAAGGCAAAGCAGAAGGTATAGCAGAAGGTATAGCAGAAGGTATAGCAGAAGGCAAAGCAGAAGGTATACAGGACGCAGTCCTCAAACTCCTGCAGCTCCAATTCCAGAACGTGCCTGAAACGCTTTCACGTGAAATCCGCAATATCCACAACCTAACACACCTTGACATGCTCTTAGAACAAGCCATGACAGCGCAAAACTTAGCGGAAATAGATACGCATTTCTCCTTAGAGTCTCCCGGAAACGATTGATAGGGTGATGGACTTGGAGTTACCTGATCCCCATGATGGAGCGACAACCCTCATCTGCTTAACGAGACAGGACTTACGCAGTTGTGTCTAAAAACCGACAGATTCCCCCTGCTTGCGGAGGGACGAAGGGGGGTAATCCTAAATTTTGCGTAAGTCCTATATTATATAATCCTGATTCAGACAAAAAACACATTAAATAAACACCAACCACCAACCGCTAATCTCCAATAACTATCCGTTAAATAAAATATAACCAAAATTTACTTTCACGAAGAAGGCACAAATCCAAGTTTACAAACCCAATGAAATCAAGGGTCCCCAGAAACCTCCGTGAAAATCCCTGTTATAGTAGATTTTAGAATTAACTTTACACTTTTCAGGCGTAGGAGGGAACTCCGATTCCCGACCCTCAAAGCCCGGAGTCGCGAGCACAGATCGCTCCTACAGTGGCGGTTAGCAATCAGCGGTCAATCGTCAATAATACGGTCTCCATGATCTCTGACTGCTGAGAGTGTAGCGGAGCAGAACGCCCTGATTGCTGACTGCCATTTTTTCAGAGTAGCCTTCACAGCGACCCTCTACAAAAAACCTTATAAACCCAGTTAACACCTACGTTTACACCCTTTTTCTAAATTTCACACTTTTCCATTTTACTCTGAAGTACTCTGAAATTTTGCCCCTGACACTCATAATTGGTAGAAAACCCAACGTATCTATTCCCAGACGAAATTTGGACATACAGATGTAAATTATCGAAAAACTAAATACCCTATAATCTTTTCCTTGACTATATCAACCAGATGCGTTATCATTGTAGAGGTCAGTTCCGGTGTTCGCCCTTAAATATCATCAAAAATAAAAAAGGAGACTTCTTGTGCAAGAACTCCATGAATTAATTACACAGCAACCCTACACGCGTCTCATCACTCCCAAACGGATTTTGTACGCCATTCTTGCCATTGTGATCCTCGCGTGCTTAGCGACCAGTTTTTATATTGTCGAAGCAGATGAGATAGCAGTTGTGTTAATGTTCGGAAAATCCGTCCGGCAAGCCGAACCCGGACTCCACTTCAAACTACCCCTCGGCATTGAAAGAGCCATTAACGTTCCAGTGCGGAAGGTCTTTAAAGAAGAATTCGGATTTCGGACGCTGAGAGCAGGGATCCGGACGCAGTATGACACCCGGGACTTCGCAGAGGAATCCCTCCTGCTCACTGGAGACTTGAGCATCGCTGATGTCGAATGGGTCGTTCAGTATAAAATCAAGAACCCAAAAAGTTTCCTGTTTTCTGTGAGAGACCCGCAACGCGCTTTACGCGACCTCTCGGAATCCGTGATGAGCCGAGTCGTTGGCGACCGAACTGTTACTGAAGTTTTGACTGTCGGGCGTATTGAAATCGCTGCAGAAGTTGAAGAACATCTGCAACGTTTGTTGGATATCTACGAAACCGGATTAGATGTCGCAACGGTGACTTTGCAGGACGTGAATCCACCGGAAGCCGTGAAATCCGCCTTTAACGCTGTTAACGAAGCGAAACAGGAGAAAGAGCGATTAATCAACGAGGCGTGGCGCGATTACAACCAATCTGTTCCGAAAGCCAAAGGCGTGGCTGCACAAAGTATCTCGGAGGCACAGGGTTACGCACTGAAACGGGTTAACGAAGCGCAAGGCGACGCCGATCGGTTCAAGGCGATTCGTTTGGAGTATCAAAAGGCGAAAGAGGTTACCCGGCAGCGGCTCTATCTCGAAGCGATGCGAGAAGTTTTGCCACAGGTGAAAGAGATTTATGTTATTGATGGTAATGCCAACATGCCTATCCCAATCTTGCAACTCAAAGAGTAGCGCAGCTACAATACAAAAGGAGTGTTCCGATGCTAACAACAAAAATCCTTATACCGTTAATTGTCATTGTAGTTCTCGCAGTTCCACTTGCCTTGGGAGCGTTCTACGTCGTCTATGAAGGTGAACAGGTCGTCATTACTGAATTCGGTCGTCCTATTGGGCAACCTATTGTTACCGCCGGATTGAAAATGAAGACCCCATTTATTCAGCAAGTCCACCGTTTCGAGAAGCGGGTCCTTGAGTGGGATGGTTCGCCGAATCAGATTCCGACAAAGGACAAGAGGTTCATCTGGTTGGATACCACGGCGCGTTGGCGTATTGTAGATGCGCTCAAATTCTATCAGGCACTTGGGACAGAACAGTTTGCGCAATCTCGTTTGGATGACATTATTGATTCTGCGGCACGCGATTTAGTGACAGCGCAACTCCTCATTGAAGTCGTACGGGATTCAAATCGGGTCTTAACGCTCGATATGGAAACCCTTGAAGACGAGGAGGGGCAATCCGGCGACCCGTTGGAAGAGATTCAGATTGGGAGAGAGCGGATTACGCGGATGATTCTCGATAAGGTTCAGGAAACTGTTCCACAATTCGGCATTGAACTCGTTGATGTTCGCATAAAACGAATTAACTATGTAGACGAGGTCCGCAAGAAAGTCTTTGACCAAATGATTTCGGAACGTCAACGTATCTCTGAGAAGTACAAGTCCGAGGGTGAAGGCGAAGCCGCCGACATCATGGGGCAGAAGCAGAAAGAGTTAGAGCGCATACAATCTGAAGCCTATAAGGCAGCCGAGCAGATTAAAGGGGACGCAGATGCACAAGCTATCCAAATCTACGCCGAAGCACACGGTCAAGACCCTGAGTTCTTCGCCTTTATCCAAACCTTAGAAACCTATCGGCAGACAACGGGGGAGAGCACGAAACTCATTCTCACCACGGATAGCGACCTCTATCGATATCTTAAGAACAGTCAAGCACCCAAACGTTGATTTTTCTGATTGCCGGGACTTACACCTACAAAAAAGGCGCGGCTAAAAACCACGCCTTCTCTGCTAATTGCTAACAACCAACTTGACATATTTCCGCTTTGTGCTATGATGTATATTGAAATCTGAAATCGAGGGTTTCTTTTACTGCGTGAAGCGTCAACTTTCTCCCCTTAGTTTAAAAGCCGTTTGCATCGGGCTGCTCCTGATTCCAGCGAATGCAGTGTGGCAGATGATGGGGCTGCGCTGGGACATCGCGCACATGTCGATGATCTCGCTGCTCTATAACACCATCACGCTCCTGTTCGCGCTAACCCTCATCAACCGCTTCACAAAAAAATACGCACCGCAACTCTCACTCTCCGCTGGCGAACTCCTAACAATCTATGTGATGCTCTGCCTTTCCACTGCCATCGGTGGGCACATGTGCGTCCAAATCCTCCTCCCAATTATCAGTTACGCCTTCGCCTACGCAACCCCAGAAAACGATTGGCAATCCCTCTTTTGGCATTACATCCCGTCATGGACATCCGTTAACGATAAGCGTGGACTCGCAAACTTTTTCGATGGGGGTTCGACGTTCTACCCGCACTTGGCGGCGTGGACAACGCCGCTGTTATGGTGGGGACTCTTCCTCGCTGCACTCTTTTCCGTGATGCTCAGCATCAACTTTATCTTCCGAAGACAGTGGACCGAAAATGAAAAGTTAAGTTATCCGCTCATCCAATTACCACTGGCAATGGCGAATCCGAGAAGTGGGTTCTTCCGCAGTAAGGCGATGTGGATCGGGTTCGGAGTCGCTGCTGCCATTGACCTCCTCAACGGAGTCAATTATCTATTCCCACAGGTGCCGCGCCTCAGTGGTATCCGCGCCTACGACATCGCCGACTTCTTTACTGTCCGTCCCTGGAATGCGATTACGTGGTTTCCCGTCGGTATTTACCCGTTTGCCGTTGGACTCGCCTTTTTCATGCCGTTGGAGTTATCGTTCTCCTGTTGGTTCTTTTACCTCTATTGGCAGGCTCTCCGAGTGTTAGGCAGTGCTGTCGGTTTGTCGGCACCCTTCCCTTATGCAGAAGAACAGTCTTTCGGGGCATATCTCGGTATTGGTGTGATTGCTATATGGAGCGCGCGACGATACTTAATCCAAGTATTCCGTAAACACCTCGGTATAAACAATACACTGAGGGATCAAGATGAACCGATCTCTTATCGGGCAGCAGTGATTTGGATGGTGGTGAGTATCGCTTTCCTGATTGGGTTCTGCTATAAGATGGGAATGTCGTTATGGGTAATTGCAACCTTCTTCGGGCTTTTCTTCGGATTGGCGACAGGGATTACACGAATGCGCGCCGAACTCGGCTCACCCGTCCACGACCAACACTATGCCGGTCCCGATAGGATGATGTATTCCGTCTTCGGAGCAAAGCAGCTTGGCGCAAGCAATCTGACAGGGTTAGCGTACCTCTACTTTTTCAATCGTGCCTACGATTGTCTCTTAATGCCTCACCATCTTGAAGGCTTGAAGATAGCAGAGCGCGCCAACATCGAAAACAGAACCTTTGCAAAGGCGGTGATTATCGCTATCGGTGTGAGTATCGTCGCAACAATCTGGGCATACCTGCACGTCTCGTATCAGGACGGTGTCTATACAGCGTGGGCAGGCAGAGAGACCTTCAGTCGGCTCGGTAGAAGACTCGTCCAACCCGCGGGGCCCGATACCGCAGTCCTAAGTGCAATCAGTGTCGGGACAGTTATGGCGATTCTCTTGGCGTTTCTACGCGCCCGATGGATGTGGATGCCGTTCCATTCGGCAGGATATGCCGTCACGAGTACCTTCACGATGAATTTCTTCTGGTTTTCGATTCTTATGAGTTTCATTCTGAAGTGGATTATTACAAAGCATGGTGGAATTGGTGGTTTTCGGAAAGCAGCCCCGTTTTTCCTCGGTCTCGTGTTAGGTGAATTCGTCGTGACAACCTTCTGGGGCACAGTGGCGATCCTGTTCCGCGTGGAGACCTATATTACGATTAATCTGTAGAAATTAGTGGTCAGTACGATTTTTCTACGAAAAATCTTTCAGTTATCAGCAACTTAAAAAAATAAATATGGTAGATTTTAGAATTAACCAGGACTTACGCAGCTGTCTCTAAAAACCGACAGCTTCCCCCTGCTTGCGGGGGGACTCAGGGGGGTAATCCTAAATTTTGCGTAAGTCCTGAAATATTTAAGTGCGTAGTAGGGCAATTCATTGCTCGTTGTTAAATCGAAACGTGCGATGAATCGCACGACTACAAACCGCTAATTGCCAATCGCCAACAGCCAATTAATCTATTTCCCATTCCTCTAAACCGATCGGTAACGGATCAGGACGTTCCGTCGTGTTTTCTATCACAACATGTTCACCCGTTTCCGAAGACTTGTCGAAGGCGCACATCACCTCAAGCACGTGATACGCCAACGCACCGTTTGCCCGATGCATGCGTCCCGATTGGATTGCCGACACCATATCAATCACGCCAATCATCCGGGCATTGTTCGGGAAAGCGATCTCTTGGGATTCCCAGTCGCCGCCTGCAGGACAGACATTGACGGGACCTCCGAAACCATTTGGATCCGGAACCGTCATCGAACCCGTTTCGCCGTAGATTTCGATGCACGGGAGACTGTGCCGCCACATATCGAAACTCATAATCATTGTAATGATCGCACCGTTCTGGAATTCGAGCGTTCCTGTGAGATGCGTCGTGATTTTGACGGGGATACGCAAACCACGCACGGCTTGACTCGTGGCGACGCGTTCTTCAAACGCTTTCGTTGTAATCGCCGCGACGCGCTTCACAGGACCGAGGATATTAACGAGCGCGGTCACGTAATAGGGGCCCATATCCAACATCGGACCGCCACCGATGTCGTAATAGAAGGCGGGATTCGGATGCCAACTCTCGTGTCCATGCCCACACATAAAGGCGGTACCAGCAATGGGTCTACCGATTTTCCCTGCATCCAGTACCTGTCGAGATGTCTGGATGCCAGCACCGAGAAAGGTATCGGGGGCTGAGCCGACGCGTAACCCTTTTTCCGCTGCCGTCTCAATCAGCTGCTTTCCGCTTTCGACATCGACACCGAGCGGTTTCTCGCTATAAACGTGTTTTCCTGCTGCTAAAACTTGCAAGCCGACTTCGACGTGTGCCCTCGGAATAGTGAGGTTGACAATCAGTTCAATCTCTGGGTCTGCAAGGAGTTCATCGACGCTGCAGGCGTAGGAGTTATATCTTTCGGCTTGTGCCGCTGCCGCTTCTATTCGCAGGTCGGCACAGGCTTTGATTTCTAAGATGTCGGTTTTTCGCGCCCCCTCAAAATAGGCACTGCTGATTGTTCCACAGCCAATGATTCCAATGTTCATCTATATCTATTTCCCCTTCAGGTGGTTTCTCAATTATGGATTGGTGAATTAAATCTGTGTTTATTATATCAGTTGTATCGGATATTCCGCAAGGTTTTATAGGCAACTTGCTAACCGCCGACCGCTGACAGCCAACACCTAAAAAAAATAATTGACAGATAACAAACCTATTGCTATCATAATTAAAAAATTAAGACACTGTTTGTTATCGGTGCAACGATGCATCGGCTAACAGAAACCTACCTTTTGCGATATGGGAAGCCTACAAGCAATACCCGACAGCCTCTTGGAATGGAGAAGTGAAGTATGGGAAACCGCATTGAAATCGGGAACCTCAGAATAGATGAAAATTTGTACGCACTGGTAAGAGATGAAATCGCCCCTGGGACTGGAATAGAAGCAGATGCCTTCTGGAAAGCACTCAGCGATATCGTTGCAGAGTTCGCACCAGAAAACAGAGTACTCTTAGACAAACGCGATGCCCTCCAGCAACAGATTGATGCCTGGCATCTCGCACGTCAAGGTGAACCAATCGACGGTGAAGCGTATAAGGCGTTTCTGACTGACATAGGTTATTTGCTCCCTGAGGGACAAGACTTCACGGTGATTACCGAGGATGTTGACACGGAGATTTCACTCATCTCAGGTCCGCAACTCGTCGTCCCGACCGATAATGCCCGCTATGCGCTAAATGCAGCGAACGCACGTTGGGGAAGCCTCTACGATGCACTCTACGGCACGGATGTGATTGACGAATCCGATGGAGCGACGCATAGTCCCACTTATAACCCAATTCGAGGGGCGAAAGTCATTGCCTACACCGAACAGTTTTTAGATGAAATGACTCGCCTGGAAACAGGAAGTTTTTCTGACGTTACCCAATTTTCCCTCAAAGCCCTTGATGACGTACAACAGTTACGCGCAACACGCACTGATGGTAGTGAAGTCGGTTTGGCGGATCCAACCAAATTCGTGGGTTTCACCGAAGAAAACGGTGAACTCGCTGCGATTCTGCTACGAAATCACGGACTTCACATCGAGATTCGTATTGACCGTAAACATCCCGTTGGAAAAGAACATCCTGCCGGGGTCTACGATGTTATTCTTGAGTCGGCAATCACAACGATCCAAGATTGCGAGGATTCTGTCGCTGCTGTAGATGCTGCGGATAAGATACGCGTCTATAGCAACTGGAACGGAATCATGAAAGGGACGCTTGAGACGACTTTTGAGAAAAACGGCGAAATGCTGACCCGCCGCCTCGCACCCGATAAAACCTTTACCGCACCTGATGGCAGCGAATTGACTTTGCCCGGTAGAAGTCTCCTCCTGATTCGGAACGTTGGACTCCACATGTACACCGATGCCGTCACGACTGCCGATGGTGAAGAAATACCGGAAGGTATCCTTGATGCGATGGTAACAAGTTTCGCCGCAAGGCATGACATCCAGGAGGATGGGCGCCACGCTAACAGCAAAACGGGCAGTATCTACATCGTCAAACCGAAATTCCACGGACCCGAAGAAGTCGATATGACGATTCGGTTGTTTGAGTGGATAGAATCCGCACTCGGACTCCCAACGAATACCATTAAAATCGGGATTATGGATGAGGAACGACGCACAACTGTTAATCTCAAAGAGGCGATTCGCGTCGCACAGGAACGGCTTGTCTTTATTAATACCGGATTCCTGGATAGAACCGGCGACGAAATCCATACCAGTATGGAAGCGGGAGCGATGATTCCGAAAATGGAGATTCGCGACCAGCCGTGGATGCTCGCCTATGAAGATTGGAATGTCGATATCGGCATTGAAACCGCCTTGCTCGGAACGGCTCAGATTGGGAAAGGGATGTGGACAAAACCCGATCAGATGGCAGAAATGGTCGAGACGAAGGTAAATCATCCGCTGGCAGGCGCGACAACCGCATGGGTACCCTCCCCAACCGCAGCAACGCTGCACGCAATGCACTACCATCGGGTGGACGTTGGAAACTGGATAAAGGAATTGGCGGCGAGACAGCGAGCGAGTTTAGATGATCTCTTGACCCCTCCGCTATTGGAAGAACGGACATTGCGATCCGATGAAATTCAACGCGAATTAGATAACAACGCACAAGGCATCTTGGGATACGTCGTCCGATGGGTCGATCAAGGTATCGGCTGCTCAAAAATACCCGATATTAATAACGTCGGTTTGATGGAAGACCGAGCAACCCTCCGCATCTCAAGTCAACATATTGCCAATTGGCTTCATCACGGCATCGTTACGAAGGAACAGGTAACCGAGACGTTCCAACGGATGGCAAAGATCGTTGACCAACAGAACACCGGTGACCCGAATTATCGGGACATGGCACCTGATTACGACGAGAGTGTCGCCTTCCAAGCGGCTTTAGATTTGGTTTTTAAAGGGTGTGAACTCCCGAACGGATATACCGAGTTTGTACTCCATCCACGTCGGCGGGAAGTCAAAGCAGGCGGATAGCAAAACAACTGAAATCCGCTGATACTGATAAATTGTGTTGGGCGAGGCACCTATGCCTCGCCTTTCTTCTTGGCGTGTTGGGTTTCTACGGCTATTCCTGTAGGAGGGATTTCCAAATCCCGACCCCGTACTGACCACTGACTGCCGATAAGCCCTACGAATCCAACCTATAAAACCTAATTGCGTTATCGCGAAAAAGATTTCCAATCTCCTCAGGTGAGCATCCTGAGATGGCTTCTCGGAGCGTCTGCACCCACCTCGGATAATCAGATGCCTGTGTGGAGACGGGCCAATCGCTCCCATATATCACACGATCAAAACCGAAGCAAGTAATCACATGCTCAATATACGGCTGTAGATCAGCAGGGGTCCACGCCTCAAAGTCTGCTTCCGTTACCAGCCCAGAGATTTTGCAATGGACATTCGGAAATCCCGCAAGCGTTTGAATCTCCTGTTTCCACGGATCGAAAAGTTGACTTTTAATATCGGGTTTGCCGATGTGATCCAAGATGAATTGGACGTGCGGACACTGTTCTACAAGTCGAATCGCGTTGGCGAGTTGCGGATGGAAAATACAGAGGTCGAAACTCAGTCTATAGTGGGAAAGCACTCTAACGCCGCTTACAAAGTCGGGTTGGACGCAGAAATCAACGCTTTCGGATTGGATGAGTCTACGGATACCTTTCACGAGTGGATTCTCCGCCAGTTTTTCGACGAAAGGCGCGACCTGTTCCCCTCTTCAAGCGGTGCCCAGGCGACAATCCCTTGAATCCGAGGTTCTACTGTCGTCGCAAGAGAAGTCACCCACGCCGTCTCTTTCAAGCCGTCATCCGGGTGTGTATCACATTGGACAAAAACGATAGATTCGATTTCTAATTCACCATAAGCTGTGATGTAGTCTTTTAGGAGATACGGTCTGTTTAAGGCTGGAACTTCCGAAAGCCATGGGTATCTCAACTGTTCTGGGTGCCATAGATGAACGTGTGTATCAACGATTGGGAATCTCTCCATCGCGTTGCTCCTCTTTCGTGTCGGATTTCTGTCTATTTTAATCCTTCTTTCTCAGGTTGTCAACATTTTCTTTTCCCGCTAACGGTTTCCAATAGCCATTCGTCAAAATATTTTGCCAAAACAGCACAGAATGTGATAAACTGAATAGATATGCCAAAACGGAGGCGTTGAAAATATGTCAAAAAAATCTCGAATTGTTATGGTCGCAGGAAGCGCAAGTCACGGCAGTGGCGCGCATGAACACCCCGCTGGGTGCGCCTTTCTCGCCGATCAGTTGAACAAGGCTGTTGACAATGTGGAAGCGGTCGTCTCTCAAGGATGGCCCCAAGATTCTGAAATGTTCGCTGATACAGATGCCATTATTGTTTATTCAGGCGGAGGGGCTAAGCACCTTAGCATTCCACATCTTGACCAGATCGATAAATTGATGGCACAGGGGATGGGACTCGCGATGCTGCACTTTGCAGTCGAGGTGCCAATGGGTAAACCCGGTGATTGTTTCTTGGATTGGATTGGTGGCTACTTTGAACCCGGACTTTCGGTCAACCCGTATTGGACAGCGACGTTTACGGAATTCCCTGAACACCCAATTACACGCGGGATGCAGCCGTTTGCATTGGAGGACGAATGGTATTATCACATGCGGTTCCGTGATAATATGCAAGGCGTGACACCGCTACTCAGCACAATCGCACCCGCATCAACACTCACAAGACCTGATGGACCGCACAGTGGGAATCCGCACGTCCGCGCATCGGTCGCAAAAGGCGAACCCCAGCATTTGGGATGGTGTGTAGAACGTCCAGATAGCGGGCGTGGGTTCGGATTTACCGGCGGGCATTACCATCAGAATTGGGGAGATGACCAATTCCGTAAATTCGTTCTTAATGGGATTGTTTGGACAGCAAAGATGGAAGTCCCTGAGGGCGGTATCTCTACACCGACACCAACCGAGGCGGAATTGAAGGCGTATCTGTAGTTTCGAGATGATTCGGATATTCTGTGAGGCTGAATGAAGGTAGGACTTACGCAATGCTCTCTTTTGTAGCATGATGCACGTCGCATCTGGGCAAGTATGCCGCAAACCTGTTAGGTTGTGTCTTCCAAACGTTTATGTTTGTCCAGGAGTTTCCATCTCACAGCATGCATTACGGTCAAAATTGCGTAAGTCCTGTGAAGGTTAAAAACTTAAGATGCCAAATTGATTTTTGTTTTCCTAATACTGCGCCTACTGGTAAGGAGACAGCGTATGGACCAAGAGGTACAAGACTATCTATTCGATTTACAAGGCTATCTGGTTTTGGAGCGCGCAATCTCGGATGAAGATCTGGAAAAGATGAACGCGTGGATCGACGCACATTGGGAATACGTCGAGGAGCCGTGGGCAGAAAACACCGAGGATAAACGGATGCCGCGCTGGATCGGGAACATTGAAACCCATACCTACAACATCGAAAACGGCGTGAATTTCCAGAATATCATTGAGGGTGGAGAAGCCTTTGAGAAACTCATTGACCATCCGGCTTGGATTAATCTCGCGCGGAAATACATCCATGAAGTCAATGGACTCTCTATCCACGAGAATTTCCTTAACGTCCGGGGACCCGGCGGTTTCATTCATATCCACTGTGGCGGACATGTCCCCCTCAGCTACCTAACGTTTCGGCAGGAACAGACGGGCGAATGGATGGTCGGGCAGATTAACGTCCTCATGGCACTCAACGATATTGGACCCGGAGATGGCGCGCCGGTATTAGTACCGGGAAGTCATAAATGCACGGAGATTCATCCCCGTTTGAAGCGCGATGGGAAGGGATTGGTCTATGACGGTGTGAGCGGGAAGCCTGCAGGGACTGCCTTCGGAACGAAAGAAATCTATCTCAAGGCGGGCGATGTCGTGATGTTTACAGATAAAATTACACACGGATCGGCAGAACGGACAAATGACGGATACCGCCGGTCAATTGTCTACCGCTACTCGCCGAGATATGTCCGCGAGCGTTTTGACTATCCGCATTCGGAAGCGTTATTGGCACGTTTGACACCCGATCAGCGCAAAATTATCCAACCGACATCGATCCGTCGTCCACCGCAGATGGTGTAGCATGGGAAAACCACAAAAGACGCTCTGGGGCGGACGTTTCAGCACAAGCCTCACCACAGAGACAATAGCCTTTACACACTCCATTGAAGCCGACACCCGACTCATCGGATACGATATCTGGGGCAGCCAAGCACACGCCATCATGCTTACCCAACAAAAAATAATCTCCGATGCCGATCTACGCGAGATTCTACAGTGGCTCGGAAAAGCAGAAACCGATTTCCAAAACAGCGACTTTGTGCTCGATCCGAATAAAGAGGACGTTCACATGAATGTCGAATCCTATCTGATTGAGAACGCTGGACGTGAATTCGGCGGTAAACTCCACACTGCCCGCTCTCGCAACGATCAAGTACTCGTAGATGCACACCTCTACATTCGGGACGAGATTCTCAATGTCCAGCGCGGTCTTTCAACATTGTGCGAAGCGTTCCTACATATTGCGAAAGGACATGCCGAGACGGTCATGCCCGGCTATACGCACACGCAGCACGCACAACCGATTAGCCTCGGTTTCTGGGCGACGGCTTATGTGAGTATGTTCCTACGGGATCAGAAACGCCTACAATCCGCATACCGGCTTGCCAATATGAACCCGCTTGGGGCATGCGCTTTGGCTGGCACGACATTCCCGATTGACCGAACACTGACAACAAAACTCCTCGGTTTCGATGCACCACACGAACATGCCTTGGATGTCATCAGCAGCCGAGACTTTATCGCCGAAGTGCTTTTCGCGCTCTCACTCGTGATGGCGAATCTTTCACGGATAAGTGAGGAGATTGTCTATTGGACTACCTATGAATTCGGGATGGTGGTACTTGACGATGCCTACAGTTTTGGAAGTTCTATCATGCCCCAGAAGAAGAATCCGGACATCGCCGAACTCACTCGCGGGCGGACAGGACGCGTCTATGGGGCATTGTTGGACCTATTGACGAATCTCAAAGGTTTACCGATGGGCTACAACCGAGATTTCCAAGAGGATAAACCGCCGCTCTGGGAGGCGTTTGACATTACCAAGGCGTGCCTCGGGCTGCTACCGCAACTCCTCAAGACGGCGGATTTCAAGACGGAACGGATGGCAGAATTAGCAAACGCCAACTTCGCAACGGCGACAGAGTTAGCCAATTACCTCGTCAAAGCGCATCAGATGAGTTTTCGGGAGTGCCACGAGGTTGTCGGATGGCTTGTCGGGGAACTGGTGCAGCAGGAAAAAACATTCGCCGACTGGGAACTCACGCACAGTCTCTTAAAGCAGAGAGACATTGATATTCCTATCGAAGAACTCCCGCAGATTCTGGATGCGGAATCTGCACTTCAGAATAACCAGAGTCTCGGTGGGACTTCACCTAAAGAGGTTCGACGGATGATAGACCTGTTTGAAGAACAACTACATGAAATTTCATCACATATCTACACCTGCCAGACGCAAATTGACGACGCGCGCCAAGAGACGCTACGGATTGTTGACGAGGTTTTAGGAATGCAGGTCACGACTACGGAAGGAGAATGAGAAATTGAGAGACAGATTGATCGTCGCATTGGATACGGACGATGGTGAAGATATTGATTGGCTATCTGGAACGCTTATGGATAGAGTCCCTTGGGTTAAGATCGGCTTTCAAGCGTTCAGCACGCTTGGTGTGGAGGCTTTTCCATGGTTGAAACAAAACGGACATAAAGTCTTCGTTGACCTGAAATTCCACGACATCCCAAACACAGTCGCACGCGATGTCGGCACAATGACAAAACACGGCGCACACATGATTAACATGCACACCGCCGGAGGTCTTGAAATGATGCAGGCAGCGCGGGAAAGCGCAGAAAACGCCTCCGCCGAAAACAGTATTTCCATGCCGATTCTGCTCGGTGTAACCGTTTTGACGAGCATTGACGAAAACGACTTTCAACAAAACTTCGGTTCACAACGGGGACTTACAGAACACGTCGTCTATCTTGCCCAATTAGCACAAGCAGCAGGGTTAAGTGGTGTTGTCGCCTCACCGTTAGAAATCGAACCTATACGGGAAGCGTGTGGTGATAATTTTGTCATCGTTACACCCGGTATCCGTCCAACATGGGCAGAAAGCGACGATCAACGCCGTATCACCACGCCAGCCGAAGCGATGCGTCGAGGCGCGGATTACATCGTTGTTGGTAGACCCATTATTGAGGCGGAGGATCCCTTGGAGGCTGCTGAAATGATCCTTGAGGAAATGAAAGAGGCATAATATTATGAACATTATCTGTATCTGTTTGGACACGTTTCGTGCGGACATCATCGGCGAAGGCAAAAAGTATAGCCACGTGCAAACACCGAACCTTGACGCTTTGGCATCGGAGAGTATCCGCTTCACACGCGCCTTTGGCGAGGGACAACCGACGCTGCAAGTACGACGCGCAAACTTCACGGGGATGCGGAGTTTCCCGTGGAGATATAACTTCGATCGACGCGGGCATTGGCACCACGCACCCGGGTGGCATAAAATCCCACCTGAACAGGATACCATCGCTGAGATCCTGCTTGAACGCGGTTACTTGACGGCTCTCATTGCCGATACCTATCACATGTTCAAGCCGACGATGAACTTCTCGCGCGGATTCGCACACTTCGATTTCATCCGTGGACAGGAGTCGGATAACTGGCATAGCGGCGATCCGAGACTGATTGAGGCACAACTCCGTAAGCATGTCCGAGAACCCATCAATTGGCAACGACATGCCGGACTCGTCAACTATCTACTATCGCAACGGCATCGTCAATCGGAAGACGACTATAGTTGCGCGCGTGTGTTTCGTGCTGCAGCCGACTGGCTTGAAGATAATCATACTGTCGGTCCGTTTTTCTTGTGGGTCGATAGTTTCGATCCGCATGAGCCGTGGGATCCACCAAAATCCTACGCCGATCTCTATTTCCCAGACTATTCAGGCAAGGATTTCATTACACCCGGCAGTGCGAACGAAGGCGATGGTCCTACGGAAGATGAACGCCGTCGGATTGAGGCACTCTACCTCGGCGAGGTGACGTTCGTTGATAAATGGGTCGGCGTTCTCCTTGATAAGATAGAGCAGCTAAGTATCCGCGACGAGACGGTGGTCGTCTTGATGTCCGATCACGGCACACAACTCCGCGACCACGGCAGTTTCGGAAAGGGACCGAACAAACTGCATCCCTTCAATACGCAACTGAACCTGATGATGCGGCACCCAGAAGGACCGAATGACAAAGATATTTCGGCGTTTGTACAGAACCACGACCTGATGCCGACACTCCTCAACTTACTCGATGTTCCGTGCGGGTGGACAGATGGTGAGGATATGTGGCAACTCGTTACGCAGGAGAAAGCTGCCCTCCGTGAACGGATTATCACGGGGTGGGCAGGCTTTATCACGGGGAATGCACGTGGACGTGTTAGCGTGCGCGATAACCACTGGAACTTCTGTACGTCTGTCGGTTACAACGACCCTAACGGCGATGAACTCTTTGATGTCCGTAACGATCCAGAGGAGAAGGTGAACGTTGTAAGCGATCATCCAACGGTTGTCGCAGAGCGACGGCGAGATATTGAAGCACGCATCGGACAGCCTTTGCCGGGACATTTCATTGAGGTCTGTGATCCCGGACATGCCCCGATGACGCAATGGCTTCAGAAGAAATTGGCAGACATGTAGACAGAGCCGTCAGGGATCAGTAATCAGCAGCTGGCGGTTTCCGAGGACTGACGGCTATTTGTGGGTTCCCCAAAATCTCCGAAATCAAGCACAGCATACTGAAAAAAAAGATTGCGTTTTTTTTCCAGGTCTGGTATCCTCTTTAAAAGTAGTAGGACTTACGCAATGCTCTCTTTTGTAGCATAACCTGTTAGGTTGTGCCTTCCAAACGTTTAGGGTTGTCCAAGAATTTTCATCTCACAGCATGCATTACGGTCAAAATTGCGTAAGTCCTGAGTAGATAGTAAAGAGAGATCCGAAACACAAAATCAGATACCACGAAGGAAGACACAGATGGCGATGTCTAAAAATACAAAAACTCTCGGTTCCGCACCGACCCAAGAAAGCCAGCTGTATCCCGATACGGATGGCAAACCTATGGCAGCAAGTGATGAACACAGATTTGCACTCATACGACTTTTAGGCAGACTCGAACAGCGCTTTCGCGAAAAACCAGAGGTGTATGTTTCTGGCGATATATTGATGTATTACGTGCAGGGCGACCCCCGGAAAGTCATCTCTCCGGACGTTCTGGTTACTTTCGGCATCGGTCAGAAACGCCGCCAGACGTATCTCGTCTGGTCGGAAGGGAAACCCCCCGATTTTGTGATGGAGTTTTCGAGTAAAACGACTTATCAGAGAGACTTGCGTGAGAAATTGCGGCTTTATGCAAGTTTAGGGATTCCCGAGTATTTCTTGTGTGATATAGAGGGATTATATCTACCAGTGCCTTTGATGGGGTTTACGTTAGTAGCGGGTACCTATGAGCCGTTGCTGCCTGGTAGCGAGGGTGAGGTGTATTCCTCGGTATTGGGCTTAGATTTTCACTTACGTTTTTCGGAGGTACACCTGTATCACCGAGAGACTCGTCAGTGGATTCCTACACCCGAAGAGGCGGCTGAAGCCCATGCGAAACTGGAGACACTTGCACGCCAGCAGGAAGCTGCTCGCGCGAACCAAGAAGCTGCCCGCGCGGACCAAGAAGCCGCTCGCGCAGATCAAGAAGCTGCCCGCGCGGACCAAGAAGCTGCCCGCGCAGCTGCCTCCGAAGCGGAAACCGCCGCATTACGCGCAGAACTCAATCGCTTGCGAGGAAACCAGCACTAACGGATCGTGGGCACACCTTTCCAGTGGTAGATACAAAGAGATAACTTAGGTGAGGACATGCTGAGAATCGCATGAGCGAGGTATCCTCACCATAGCACACTCGCCATCGGTCAGATGAAGAGGGTTAAACGCTTGTAGACTCCGTGTAAAATCTCAATCGGAGATAGTGGAGATCGAAGCAAGAATTAAAGAACCCCACTGCTTTAGCCGTGGGAGAAGTCAGGGGAAAAATTATGGGAAGAAGACGCGCCAGATCGCGTTATTGTAAAGGTGAATTGATTGAACGTGAAGACTTTTCTGAAGATTTAGCGGCGTTCAAATTCCGTGTTGATCAGCAGTTGCCATTTATACCTGGGCAGTACGCTACGATCGGTTTTCAGGTTGACGAAAAGATTGTCCAACGTCCCTATTCGATCGTTTCCTCACCCCACGAACCGTTTATGGAAGTATTCGTGGAATTGGTACCGGAGGGTGCGACAACCCCCCTATTTTGGGAACTGAAATTAGGGGACAGTGTATTTATCCGAGATCGCCTTGTCGGTAGATTTGTCTTGGACGCGGAAAGTGGTATGACAAATCATGTCATGGCGGGTACTGTCACGGGTGCTGCACCGTATATCAGCATCGCACGGACACAGAAAATTGAGCAAGAACAAGGCAAAGCGAGTCCACATCAACTCTTAACGATTGTCGGGGCAAGCCGTTCATGGGAGCTGGGATATTACATGGATGAACTCAATGAACTCGCTGAACAAGAAGAGTGGTTTAACTTTGTTCCGACAGTGAGTCGTCCGTGGGAGGACCCAGACTGGCAAGGCGAGAGCGGACGTGCCGAAGACGTGATTCGGAAGTACGGCGACCAACTCGGCTATGACCACACAAATGCTGTCGTCTATGCGTGCGGACATCCGCAGATGATTGAGAACTCAAAAGCGATCTGGGCGCGTGCGCGTTTCCCTGAAGAACGGATCAAAGAGGAAAAATTCTTCGTGATTAAAGAAGAATAGTGTTTCTTCTATTTTGCTCGGGAACATTATATGCGTAGGGGCGAGGTCTCCTCGCCCAATACCAAGCTTTAGACTCAATAGAACAATTTGGCAATTTCCGATCTCAATTCTTTACTCGTACGCATTATCTACCTTTTTGCCCCCTGGAATAGCTTTCCAAACGCCACCTGTCTTGGTGGCAACCTGCTGTTGGAAACCGTCAGAAGTACCGATAACACTCACGCGGATATATTTTTCTTCTAACAATTGGATAGTCGCAGTGGGTGAATATTCTCCCTTCGCGGGTTCGTCTGTAACAAGGATGAAATAGGCCTGGGCATTCGGGCGGAGTTTTAGCCGGCGGATTCCTTCGGCAACAGCGTCCAACAAGGTTTCATCCCCTTCACAGGGCAACCTAACGATTTTTCGAACCTGTTCAAGGGTCTGAGGCGGATGGTAGATGTTAATCATGTTCACAGATTCACGCGCCCGGAACCGCACCACGCCTATCTGATAATCTATGAAAGCGTTATCCCAATCACGAACGAGGGTATCCAACTCCTTTAAAAAATTGGGGAGTTTCTCCGCCATACTCTTGCTACTGTCAACAAATAAGACAATATCAACGGGTGTGTGGCCACTACGTTGGAGGACGTTACTGCCGATTGAATGCGTCGTGGCACTGGCACCCTGTGCCATTTGTGGCTGTGGATCTTCAGGAATGAAATGCCATTTACCTCCCGTCTCAGCGGCAAGCCTCTGATGTTCAGCAATCGGGAGGCCGAGAACGTTGATATGGACATTAAACTCCTGGCAGAACGTGATGACATCGTTAACTGTGATCCCTTCAAGGGTTGTAAAAGGTTCATCGGTCAACAGGATAAGATGCCGCTTAGAGGCAGATCGAAACCGGATCCCCTTGATAGCCTGTATTACAGCATCCAGGGCGTTTTCGTCCTGATACGTATCCACGATTTTTTCAAGGATGCTTTTATATTCCTTCGGATTTTCTGTCAACTGAACGACTTTGATGTTGTTTTGGCTCTGCGTTGCCCAAAACTCTGTTAGACCGAGGGCATAACTGAGTTCAGCGGCTTTGTAGACATCTACCATCTCTGTCAAATGCTCAACGACAGATTTGATATTATCGTGCATGGAACCACTGGTATCAATAACAAAGACGATGTCAATCGGTGCGCCGCCGCTTGACTCAACGATCTCCTTTGCGAGTTTCTCCATGAGTGTTGCAAACGGGTCTTCCGAAGTCCCTTCTCCAGCACCATCCTCAATCCCGTCAGGTATCCCTTCTCCGAAAGCATCTTCTCCGCCGAAGCCGCCTTTTGCGGCATCACCGAGTCCTTTACCTGTTCCACCGCCGCCCTGTCCGGTTCCGGGTCTATTGCCAGCCCCTTTTTCTTGGCTGCGTTTACCGAGACCCCTTCCGCCCGTAACCTCCCCACTGCCTCTGGCGACATCTATATCCGGCGCGCCGGGAGCAAGAACAGGATCGAGTGGCGGGTCGAGATCCGCCACTGTCGCAGCAGGAAGCGGCTCAAACTTCGGTGTCTCCACAATCCGTGGGAGCGCGGATGCCGATGCCGGTAAACGTTTCGCTGCAGGACTCTGAAGGGGTGCCGCAGTCGGAGATTTTCTTGCTTTCGGCTGTTCCACCGCTTTGGGTACCGTTTTCTTCGGTGCCTGTATCCGTTCCGGCACACCAATAATCTCAACAGCAATATGGTCTTCTATCACCTCTACCAGAGGTCTCAGAAGCCATATCCCCGTCGCAATCACAAAAATTCCGTGTACTATCAGAGAGAATACAAAAGCCCGATTCCTACGTTGTTGGGCATAGTATTTCTCTATCATCCGCATGTTCATAGGTACGCCTCTCTGCTGAAGGCTGAAGTTTACGCCTGAGGGAAGTACGACTTGATGGCTTAGACCCGGTTCACACCCGCTAATTATCCGCCCGCTGCCGCATCTGGTAAACAAACATGTTCGTCATAAACCTATAAACATCCGATGAACGCCTTGAAGCGAGGGGTGCCCGACTATCAATTTCGGCAGTCTCCATGCTGCACAAATAATCCAGCGGACAAAATATCACAGCTAAGCGATCTTTACCGAACCGTCCCGGGACCGCCATCCCCTTTATATATCGCCATTTATCGTTTCCACCAGCGTAGCCAGTCCCCCAGAACGTTGAGCCACCGACCGGCGTTTTTGTGAGTTTGAAATAAGATTGAAAAATATCGTGCCGCATATCGTCAAGTGTTGTTAACGGATACTCCGGGAACACCGTGCGTAACTCATTTTGTACAAGCGTCGCGAACGATTTTTCGTTGCCACCGTCGCCGCAGTAGTCGAAAAAGAGCATACCGCCATGGTCAAGAATATATTCGCGAAGCGCAGCCCGTTCAGCTTCACTGAACCCTGATGTCTGGGAGTTACGGTCTGCAATCTGCCTATACGACACCGACATCGCTTGGTCATGTCCGGTCATAATTATCAAAGGCGCCTTCATAATCTTTTTATCCGTTAGCGGTAGGGCACCGCCTTCGTAATCCATATCTGCACTAATCGTTTTCACATGCTCTTGTAGCCACTTGATGAGCGATGGGATCGCGGTCGGGTCTTGCCACCAGTCGCTCATATCGTGCTTGAGCCGTATCAAACGGATATGTCCACGTACGATCCCGCCGTCTTCCTCTATGATGCTATCCAATTCGCCTCCGATTTCATCTTTGTAGGTGCCGACGATATCCGAAGCCCCTTCGCCACCAAACGCATCTTGCCCGGTGCCGCTGCCTTGCGTTAAGTTCCCGAGGCCGCCACCGCCTTTTCCGGTGCCCGCTGTACCAAGGCCAGTTCCGGTGCCTTTCGTTCCAGTACCGGTGCCGTCTGGGAGTTCTCCGCTCCCTCTCCGTATTGTCGTGTCGGGGAGCGAGCACCACTGAGAAGGGACTCCGGCGAAGGTTGGAGGTCTGCGTCTGTTGAGAGGGAGGGCGGCTCCAACCGCGTTGTAGCATCCACGCGTGGAATAGATGACATAGCACCCGGTAAACGTTTTGCTGCTTGACTCTGGGCGGCTGCAGCGGTTTGGCTCTTTTCTGCCGGAGATACTACTTTTTTTGGACGTTGTATCCGCTGTGGCGGCGAAACAAAATCCACAGCAATATGATCCTCTTCTATCTCTATCAGCGGTTTCAGGAGCCAAACCGCTACTCCGATAACCGCGATCCCGTGGACTATCAAAGAGAATACCAAAGCTCTTTTTCTATTCTGTGACGCGTAATACTTCTCAATCGTGCGTGTGTTCATGAGACCCCATTCGTAGACGTTTAAGTGAGGGCGTTGGGAGTTATCTGTTTCTATCCAATAGGCTATGAAACAAGATTATTGATGGTGTGCCGGAGCTAATAGAACAACGATGTCTCTCAGCTTGTCTTCGGCGAGCATAATTGCCTGAACTCTAACATTATGATTACTTGAACTGAAGGGTCTGTAGAAATTTTGACAGTACCTTGAACGGATACGGCATGTATCGACTAAGGAAAGTTGTGAGCAAGAACGTCCTCCTAAAGCAAGATATCGAGATTTGAAAATCTCGACTATAAAAAAGCGAACATAGCAGCTTGGTTAGTGTTACTTCGTTTCTTTGGTCCAGAAATCAACTGTGTCCCCTTCAACATCTATGATTTCACATGAGGTATAACCCATCTTGCCTGGATATATTCCTGGAGGAAATTTAGGCTTCAGGTTATAGTGATAGCCTTTTGCTTCTAAAATATATATCCTGCTGCCTTTTTTTGCAATTAGCCAATCGTCTTCTAATTCTTCTATCTGGTGATCCAAGACTTTTACTTCCTCCCATCCTTCTTCTTTTAAATATTTTGCCGCAATCTCTTCAAACTTAGTCTGAGTTTTACTATTGCTGAGTAAGAATAGTCTAATGAGAGCATTGTCAAGAAAATTTTTCTCTTGATTAGACAATTTATGCAAACCTGACAGTTGTACTGCCCCCCTAAATTCGGGCCACTGTCTAAACCAAGATTGTGGTATAATATCCACGACTTGAAAGGAGGCCCCGATGGCGAAACGAAAACGAAGAACCTTCACCCCTGCGTTTAAAGGCCAAGTTGTTCTTGAGGCACTTAGCGGTGAAAGTTCGCAAGCAGAAGTGTGTCGTCGACACAACCTGAGTGAAGATCAACTCTCTAAGTGGAAGCAGCAAGTCGTTGAAAACGTAGGCTCTCTGTTTGTGTCCACAGAGAAACAGTCCAGCGAGGCAGCTGAGCGGATCGCCCACCTTGAACAGCTCGTCGGGCGGTTGACTGTGGCATTAGATATTCAAAAAAAAGCAGCGACTTGGTTAGACCAAAACTGACGGAGCAGCGAGAAATAGTTGAGGCACTCCGGACCGATTATTCGGTTCGACAGATATGTGAGGTGCTGGGTTTCACCCGAAGCACCCTCTACTATCAACCCAAGCAGGATCCGTCTGAGGGCGTCCTCCGGGCGGAAATAGAGACGTTGGCACTGCGGTATCCGACCTACGGATATAGGCGTATCACAAAACTGCTGGTGCGTATGGGATACACCATTGGGTGTAAGCGTGTTGCCCGCTTGATGAAAGCTGCAAACCTCTCGGTGTCCGTCAAACGTGTCTGTCAAACCACGACCTCTGTTGACAGTGTACGTCCGTGGGGCAATCGCCTCAAAGACCTTGAAGTCTCCCGATGCGATCAGGTCTGGGTGGGCGATATTACCTACGTCCGCCTGAAAAGATGCTTCGTCTATGTGTGTTTGCTTATGGATGTCTTCACGCGTATGATCAGAGGGTGGCAGGTCAGTCAACACTTGACGCAACCGCTGACCTTGAAACCTTTAGAGGCAGCCTTACGTCAAAGTGTTCCAGAGATCCATCATTCGGATCAAGGCGTTCAATATCTTTCAGATGCTTATGTTTCGATGCTCAGGCATCATGGGATTGAGATCTCCGTCGCCCGTCGTGGATGCCCTTGGGAGAACGGGTATGCCGAAAGACTCATCCGCACGCTCAAGGAAGAAGAAGTTCACCTCAACGACTATGAGGACATCCATGAAGCGAGAAATCGTATTGGACATTTTATCGAACAAGTGTATCACCAAAAACGCCCCCATTCGGCGTTAGACTATTTGACACCTATGGAATTCGAGCAACAAAACTTGGATTAACTTTGCGAAATTGTGGTCTGAATAAACGGTGGCACTTCAAAACTCTCATAAACTTGAAACCTCCTTTTAATCGAACCAGTATGGAATCGAAACCTTTTACCGAGTAAGCAAGACCGAACCGAACCGACCTTATCCTTTTAATCGAACCAGTATGGAATCGAAACGCGACTTTTGAGAGGTCGGTTTGATCTTCATGCACAGTACTTTTAATCGAACCAGTATGGAATCGAAACCTTCAAAATAGCAATGTCCCTCAGATTTATAAACCTCGACCTTTTAATCGAACCAGTATGGAATCGAAACACAGACAGTAATTCCGAGTATGTCTGGCTTCTGAGTAACTTTTAATCGAACCAGTATGGAATCGAAACACACTAATCTTAAACGTCAGATCGCCGATAACGAGCGCTACAATCACCAACGATGCTTTTAATCGAACCAGTATGGAATCGAAACCGCTATTAAGGAATTCAGAAAGCGTGCTGTTTTGCTTTTAATCGAACCAGTATGGAATCGAAACACGATTCCCAATGCCTCAAAATGTGCGTCAAAATCTTTCTTTTAATCGAACCAGTATGGAATCGAAACGCGACATCACGCTTGACTGCGCAGCGGACATTGTATCCGCAGTCGTACATAACCAGCGGGATCTATGCTGTCATCAACGGTTCAGACCAATTGATTACATGGAATCTCGCATCTGGTGAACTCGTCTCATCCGACTTTGTAGAAACGGTTAACGGCATCTCTGATTGGGAAGCCGTGGCATGGACAGGCACACGCTTCTTGTTAGCGCGTCCGAATGCGACCCGTTTGTTCGCAGTGTCCGCGACAGGGGTTCGCGCGCGTGAGGACGACTTGGTACTTGTGGCATGAATTTGTAAAAAAACACACAAACATAAGGTGGAATATGATACAATATTTATCAGATTTCTATGTTTGAAATTTTTGAAGGAGTTTTTTTATGAAGTTTTTTCAGCGATTTTTGCTTTTTAATATGTTGTTAGTGGCAAGCATCGCTCTTGCGCAACCGATTGTGCAACCGTGCTATCTATTACCAAACGACCAGTTTAATGTTAGAAAAATCTATACGACGGACTTGGACGAATTACGTGAGAGGCTTTCTGAAGTCCGTGCTTTCTTTGCGTCGGAGATGAAGCGACTCGGATATGGTGAGAAAACGTTTGAGTTTTCAACGGATATACCAATTATTCAGGGAGATCGTAATCTTGAAGATTATAAAACGATTGATGATGTAAGGGATGAGCGTATACGTATAAGTTTAAATAGTTATGGTCATTCAATAAATCCAGACGACATTCTTTTGGTGTTTCTGGTAGGTGCTACATCTATACAACAGGGTCAGGCTGTTGGGGTCTTTGCGCAATTGTGCCAAGTAGGGACTGATATTTGTAAAGAACCTCTAATTGTGAAACCGCTTGAAGGCAAACCTGAGTACTTTAATGCGGTTGTGGCACATGAACTTGGTCACGCATTCGGATTTAAAGAACATCATACAGGTATACAATACCTTCGCCAAATTATGATGTATTGAGTTGAGGGGGTGTATAATGAATAGCCCCGATTGAACCGAACCGTTCAGCGATTTGATCAATAATAATAGGATCCGGTTTTTGCGGAAGTATTTTTAATGTTTCGCGCAAATACTTCAGCCCTCTGTAGTGTGCTTTGAGATCTAAGACACTTGACTCGCGGTGTTCTAAACGCAAGGGTGCTAAAAGTTTCGCAGACACATTGACCATGAACATTGAGAGATTCGCGGCATTGTTCACCGGGGTCTTGTTGACATTCATAAAATCGTCTAACCCATAGAACTGTTTGGCATCTCGGAAGTTGAACTCGATTTGAAAGCGAAGCGAGTAATAGTCAATGATTTTTTCTGCGCCCAACGCTAAGTCGGAACTGAATAACAAGACGTGTGATTTTTTCTCTGTCGGTAGATGCGTCTTGAGAATACACACGACATTTAGGGGTTCTGGGAACTTTTTATGGCGCAACGTTGCTTGATAGACTTGGGTCCTAATGTTTTCATGCGTCTCAATAGAAACACGATATTTCGGATGAATCTGCTGCGGATTGAAACGCTGCCCGTAGAGACGCGGGCGTCCACGTCCGGCGTAAGGCTCCGTGGATGGAAAATAAAGGGCGGTATTGACGCGCACCTTTGAGATGAGATGTAATCCACAGGCTTTAGTCATCTGTAGCGCATTATTGTTATTGTGTCCAAAGTAGCCATCAAGCACAAAGTAGCGTAGCGGTATCAAATCGCCAATACGTGCTAATAACGCAGTGAGCATCATTTGAATATGTTTCAACGTATCACTGAGTTTCACTTCTACCTTGTTTCGGTTTCGACTGCCCTTGGGACGTCCACGTTTGCGTTTTTCAACAGAGCTGCGAATAGCATCACACAGGTCAGCGGAGAGTTCGGTTTGATTTGACGCAGCATCGCCACGCACGATTTGCTCCATCACCATCGGGTAAGAACGCCGCTCCTTGACGCTCACTAACGACAGACTCAAGAACGCTAAACTCGGTATCGTTTTACCAGACACAGACGAGAAGAAACGCGATAAACCATAAGTAGATGTCCCCGATTTTGACACGGTTGTTTCGTCGCCAGCGAGGATATAAGTGCTTTCAGGATCCAGCAGATACGTTGAAAAAAACACCCAGTAAACAGTCCCCCAAGGGATAACGGTATTGAAAAAGCGTTGGATCGTGCGGTAGCTTCCGCCTTCTGACGTCCAACGAGAGATGTTCAGCATTGACACACGCCCCGTCATCGCAAGCAAGGCGAAGACCACGCGAGAAAACTGACGTAAACTCGTCATTGATAAATGTGGATGCAAAACACTAAAGAGTGATAGAATGTCATACATGGGCAAAGGTCCTTTCTAAGTTATGGGTTTCATCATTCATAACTTTAGGACGGTTGCCCTATTTATTCAACCTTTTTTTGGCGATGGTATTGGTATATGATATATGATATTTTCCAAACACACTCCAGCGGAGTGTCATGTTTAAAAAAATCTTTATAGGATTTACGCAGCCTGTTCTTTTGTAGCATAACCTGTTAGGTTGTGCCATCCAAATATCTGTGTTTGTCCAGGTATCTCCATCTCACAGAGTGCCTTACGGTCAAAATTGCGTCCGTCCTGTTTTATTTAAAAGGAACCATTCACATGCCAATAGAATCTGTTACACTGCCCCCTGGTAATTACGTCATTGGCGATCCTGACTATTTGGGAAATGGGAATATGGACCTTACACCTATTTTTATACCGGTGGTGACGGCGTATTCTATGATAACTTCGATAATTACTACTTCGTTGATTCCGCACGAATAGCGGTTTTCGAAGTGAGTAGAAAACCCCATTCACTGCCCGAAGGGACACATCACTTTGCTTTCCAAAGTAATTGGACTATTGTTTTTGACACACATGCCCTCACCGAAGAGATTAAGATTATACCGACCCCTTTCAAGGAGCTCGGTTAGAAGTGTTTATCAGGACTTACGCATTCCTCTTATAGTGAATTCCGAAAATAAATGCACATCTCCACCCCCCTGGTAGGCGAGGTTTTGCGGCGTAAAGACCCGCCGAATGCCACACGCGCATTCGGCGTTGATTCATGCGATGTGCATTCCTAACCTCGCCGATGCCAAGTGTATAAGTAATTCCGTGATCTACTATAAAGTCCCGCTGCTTGCGGGGATTTAGGGGTGAATATTAAAAATAGCGGGTGTGCAGTGAAATATACCGTTTCTGGGCACAATTTGCGTAAGTCCTATTTATAACCCAAATTGCTACTAACAGGTTTTTCACATTTCAGAACGGTTTTTCGGTCTTTCCCTCACCCCAGCGGGGTGATATGTCTATAGAAAATAGCCCCGCAACCGCCTGCACTCCAGCGGAGTGCTATGTGTATTATAGTAAAACCTAAAAATAAAGAGACACTCTCCACGCCCTGGTAGGCGAGGTTTCCAACCTCGCCGGTGCAGAATGTCTCATTAATTCTAAACACTACTATAATAACTGGCAACTTGCGTTATTTATAGTGAAACCCCGGGGGCATTCTCCACATGCTGCTCTTTCTTGGACCTGCTATAAGTCTATAGGGGTAGACACAAACTTGCCTTTTGTAGCAATTTGCTTTTTCAAGTTCACTTATTAAAGAAAAAAGATGCAACACAAATTGGATATGTGGTATACTTTTTGCATCAGCGGCAAAATTTAAACGTTGCATTCTGTAAAATTACACGTTTTGTTGAGAGGTATAAAACTTATGGCAGGCGAAGTCGCCTACAGCATTTTCAATTCACGCACTCCCAACGATATTCACCGCGAAATTCAAGAAGTCTATCTTCAAAACGCGCGCCCTTGGGTCATCGGATACAGTGGCGGAAAAGATTCGACGACAGCACTCCAGCTCATTTGGTATGCGCTCGCTGAACTGCCGCCAGAACAACGAAAGTATCCAGTCTACGTGATTTCGTCCGACACCCTTGTTGAGACACCGGTGATCGTCAGTTACATTACTGGGACCCTGGATCGAATTGAGGCGACAGCACACGAACAAAAGATGCCGTTTCAAACAGCACTTGTCCGTCCAAAGACTGAAGATACCTTTTGGGTCAACCTCATCGGCAAGGGGTACCCTGCTCCTTACAGCCGCTTCAGATGGTGTACCGACCGCATGAAGATCCAACCGGCAAATCGGTTTATCTTGGACAAAGCGTCTGAGCACGGTGAAGTTATAATGGTGCTCGGTGTTCGCAAGGGAGAAAGCGCGACGCGTGATCAAGTTCTAAGTTTGCACCGCATAAAAGACTCACTCCTTTCAAGACACACAACACTGCCCAACGCCTTTGTTTATACACCCGTAGTCGATTTTACAATGGAAGATGTTTGGATGTACCTACTATCCAATCCATCCCCTTGGGGTGGTGACAATCGACAGTTAGTGACACTCTATCGGAACACGAGCGCAGAAGGTGAGTGTCCACTTGTTGTTGATGAAACGACACCTTCTTGTGGGAACAGTCGCTTTGGGTGCTGGACCTGCACCGTCGTAACGAAAGACAAAGCGATGGAAGGCCTGATTGATAGCGGGGAAGATTGGATGCTACCATTGCTTGAATTCCGTGACTTTCTTGCCGAGACCCAAGATCCTGTAAGGAAACCTGATATCCGTGAGCACCGGCGGCGGAATGGACAAATTACAATTCTCAATGATAAACTCGTCCATGGTCCCTATACACTGGATTTTTGCAAGGAACTCTTAAACAGACTGCTCATAACCCAACAGCAGGTTCGTAAAAAGGGACCTGACCCAAATATCAAACTCATCACGGACGACGAACTTGAGAAAATCCGTAAAATTTGGCGGACTGAACGCCAAGATTGGGAAGACGCTGTTCCACAGATTTACACAGAGATTGTCGGAGCGCGCGGTTGGGTTGTTGATGATACTATATCCTTTACTGAGAAGGATAAAGAGATCTTAGCAGTGGTTTGCGATGAAAAGGGTATCCCTGTTACTCTTGTTGCCAAACTCCTCGACACAGAGCGACAAATGGATGGAATGAGTCGACGTGCCGGGATACAATCTCGAATCGACGAAATCTTCCATGAGGATTGGCGTTCAAAAGACGAAATAAACTCCAGTATAGGCGATAGCGGCTCCAGCAATGATTCTCCACAAACTCACCCTTAAAAATATTGGCTTATTCAGTGGCACACAAACTATTCACCTCACACCAAAGGATAGCAAATCTATAATCCTTATCGGTGGGATGAATGGTGCTGGTAAAACAACGCTGCTGGATGCTATTTGCCTTTGTCTATATGGCAAACGGGCACTTGGCAATCGAGTGAGTCTCAGCGAGTACCACTACTACCTCTCCGAAATAATTCATCGAAGCCCTACTGGGAATTTACCCATTAACAATGCTTCGGTGTCACTTGAGTTTGAATATGCCCGCGACGGTGAAAAAAAAAGGTACACGGTTGAACGTTCATGGAAACGTCAAAGGGGTGGAAAAACTGTTAAAGAAGCCCTTGCTATTTATGAAAATGATAGGGTAAACACTGAGTTTGAAGCAGAGCACTGGCAAGATTACATAAACGAATTGATTCCTATTGGTGTTTCCCAGTTTTTCTTTTTTGATGGTGAGAACGTTCGGAAGTTAGTAGATGATTCTGGGCATGATGTTTTTCTTAGAGAGTCGATTAAAGCGTTGTTTGGGCTAAATTTAGTAGAGCGATTGCAATCTGATCTGCATATCTACGCAAACCGTTTGATTAAGCGGGACAGTCCGGAATCGGTCCAACAGGAAATTACGGAAGTGGAATTGGAAATCGAAAATCTCCAAAGCAGACTTGCAGATGTTGAGGTTAAATCTAAAAAAATCGCAACACAAATTGATGATTTAGAAAGTGAAATTGAACAGCAAGAAAACCGACTTGCAACCGAAGGTGGAAATTATGCCCGACAACGCGGAAATTTGAATTATCAACAGGAACAGCTCCAAACTGAGATTGAAGACTTGGAGAACAAAATTCGTGTTCAGTGTGAAGCATTGTTTCCATTTGCTTTAATTCCAGAAAATCTGGTGCGATTGAAAGCACAACTTCTTAAAGAACTACAATTAGATGAATGGAAGGCAAAGAATCGCGCTTTAAAAGCACACAAGGATCTATTGCTTGAGCACCTTCCATCTGAAGCATTTTGGGCAGACATCTCTTTGGATTTGGAATCTTCACAAATTTCAGAGATTCAGAACAAAGTCGCCTCGTTCTTAACAGAACAACTTGAATGTCCCAAAGAATTGCACGGCTTCAAAAAAATTCGGGAACGCTCACCTGCTGAGTATGATTGTATATTGAAGTGGATTGATACTTGCCTGAATGAGGTGCCGCAAGATTTTAGGGAATCGAACGATACCCTGAAAACAGCCCGATCGGAACTGAAAAAGGTAGAAACCACTCTTCAAAAAGTGCCTCCTGAAGATGTGTTAAAACCAATCATTGAGAATCTATCAGAATTGAATAAAACACTTGGGCAATTACAAAAACAAAAAGAAAATATAGATGAAACGATTCACTCATTGACATATCGGATAGAAAACACGGAGCGAAAACGGGAAATATTATATCGTACCCAGCAGCAAAGGCAAGCACACATCCAACGTCCAGAACGAGTAAAGGACGTGCAGACAGTGCTTGCCGAATATACAGTGCAACTTACACAAGCAAAGATGGTTACATTGAGCAATGCCATTGTTGAAGGATTCAATCGACTTTCACACAAGCCAGATAGAATCAAACGCTTTGAACTTGATCCGCAAACCTTTGCTGTGACATTATATGATACGTACAACCGCTCCGTTTCAAAGGATGAATTGTCGGCAGGCGAGCAACAAATTTACACAACTGCCCTCTTATGGGGATTAGCGAGAACCTCCGGTAAACTACTGCCTATGATTCTCGACACACCACTTGGGCGTTTAGACACCATTCACCGTCAACTCCTTGTTGAACACTATTTTCCTTATGTTAGCCATCAAATCGTTTTACTTTCAACTGATACTGAAATTGTGGGCCATCTCCTATCTTTGTTAAAACCTCATATCTCGCATACATTTCGCTTGGTGTATCAACAAACTGAGGGGTACACGACAATAGAAGAAGGCTATTTTCAGTAGTGTCCCATGCGCCTAAATCGAATTCACACCTCTGAAGATTCCCGTAATAAACTGAGTATCTTAAAATCGCGTACAGGATTATTACCCAACATTCTTTGTAGAATCGGGTTAATGCTATCGCTTGCAGAACCTAATCAACCGGAAGTCGACAGAGATACAACTGATGGATCAGAACTTCATCGTGACACACTAATGGGGGAATGGGATCCGCTGATTGTGGCATTGTTGGAAGAGTGGTGCATCGCCAATGGAATAGGGACGGATAACAATACACTCGTCAAATACTTCAGGGCACATCTGAATCGAGGGGTACGTTTGCTTTATAGGCGAGTGAAAGGATTAGAGGATTTGGAAAATCTGCTCTGATATTATATAAAACGAAAGTATGTTAAGGATAAAGCAGACTGTTGACCCTATTACGAGTTGTAATGCTGATCTCTTACTTCAATAATCTCTTTCAGATCTAACACTAATTCATGCATAACATCAGGATCATCAATAATTTGATCAACCCACTGAACCCTATCGTTGACAAGGTCGGTAACTGACTTAACATATTCGGCCCTACTGGGATCGTCTAGGCGTTTTTGAATATTAGGAATGCGTTTATAAATTGAAATTGTGTGCATAATTTGATAGGGATTATTTTTATCCCACTTGTTTTCACGATTGTACAAATAGGTTGGACTTGAGGTGACTGTCCACCCGAGTTGGGATGATAAGGTTTGATGTACTATATATTTTAAAAGACCCACACGGAAAAATTCTGGAAAATCTTCACTGACGAGTTGGTTCACTTGATCGTGTCCATAACGCTTTATAAAAGCAGATTTGAAACGTTCACTCACATTTAGGTTTTCACCGATTCTGTTCTCAAGTTGTTGAACTGCTTCTTGATTGGTACGATCTGGACTAACATGGGCGGTGAAGAATAAAGTAAATTGGTTGCACTCTCGTTCGTTAATAGGAAATTTTGATTTTGTTTGCCATTCTAAAATTTTAAAAATTGATTCAAGAAGTCGTCCTATTACTTCTTTTTTAGGTGGAAATATAACACCACACACGTCAAGATTGATAATATCAAATGGAAAAGCTTCGCGTAAACGATGATGTCTTTCTTTATACCTCAACTTTTCTCGAAGTTCAGGTGTATAATAATCATCACTTTCCAACTCATCGTTAATTGTTTTACCCGTTGTTTCTTCATCGTCTTTGAACAAAACAATATCTTCAAAAGTCCCCTGAAACCCTCGTTGAGATGATCCTATTAATTCAGCTATTGTCCCAAAGTCATCAAAGTCTTCCTCGCAAAAATACACACTTTCTAAAGATTCTGTTTCTTCAGAACCCTTAAGAATTCCCGCTCGTTTTAGCATAAAAATGTCAATCGCATCTACTGCACAAAAAGTAAAATAACGCAGAGGAATCTTTTTTGATCGTCTTCTGATTATATGTTTTTGGTGTTTAGCTGCTCTCAACCATCCATGCTTCCTGACATAATGCTTGAGTGGATCTTTTTCATAATTAATGCGCATTATCTATACTATCTCCATATCAAAAACAAATCTAATTGTCTTTTTATTACCAACACTTACAGCAGATCTAATTTTGCAAATTCTGATAATAATTGGTAAAATTTTTCTCTGCGTTCTTCCTCTGGAACTAACATAGATACTTCAAAAACATGTGCAATGCGCTGTATAAGATCTCGTTTACTTTTGGATTTAGGCAGTAAGGCACTTTGATCGTTCTTAAATATCATTTTTGCATTAGTATCAATTGTCAAAGGAAGTGGTTTCTCAATCGTTGAAGTTGATGTATAACTATCACCTAACTCTTGGCGAATTAAAGATTGGACAGCTGCTTGTTTTTTATTCTGTCTATTTTCCTGCGTCCTCTGGGACCTATTTCTTTGAGCACGTCCAGCCTCGGGAAAAACTTTCTCCTCAAGTAAGGTATGAATAATACTTCTGAGTTTCAAGTAATGCGGATCCATCTCATTAAAACTGTCTCGATCTATATTTAGGGCAGATTCTAACCCCGAATTAACATAAATTTCACCGGATAACCAGTTGAAACGCGGCGATGGAACGCTTGGGTAGGAAAAAAGAGTTGAGTCGTAAGTCCCAATAGCGATGTTTCGTATTCTAACCAGTAAACCACGAATCTCCATTGGTTCTACTGCGTTATTGTATTGCAAGTATAGGTATCCAGATAATTTGAGTGGTCTTCCATGTACCTTCACATTTTCACTCACTGGAAATATCTTTCCTGCCGTTTGTTCTCGTTTTTCCACTTCAGGACGAGCAAGTGGATATCGATTCGGCTTACGTAACGACAAACCATCTAAAACTACCTCGAATTGGTTCCTACTTAACGACTGTTGTAAGTTAGTTATTTGTTTTTTTATTTCTGGTTCTACCGTGATATTGTTCCAATCAAAGGGCCCTTCATCCATGTACGGAATTGGACATGTTACAGTTAACTCCCAAACCATTTGCCAATAGTCACTGCTGGATTTCACGGATCTAAATTGGTGGATCTGTTTCAAAAAGTCCGAAAATCGTGATGGAAGTGGATACTTCCCCGAAGTTTCTTGAAATTTTTTAATAAAAACTGTCCGCATATCCGAGGCAATCACATGAGTACCTGCCTTACGTAGATCATAGTCAATTGGTTCAATTATGAATTTTCCAACATCAGGCGATTGGTCGGTAACATTGTCAGG
The DNA here is from genome assembly GCA_963662915.2 of Candidatus Poribacteria bacterium. Classification (GTDB taxonomy): domain Bacteria; phylum Poribacteria; class WGA-4E; order WGA-4E; family WGA-3G; genus WGA-3G. The sequence continues at coordinate 663,596 of CAXXEU010000002.1, forward strand.
CGAAATATTATCTACTTTTTCGCGCGGAAAATTCGTTAAGCGAACACTCGCGCTGAAAGCTGTTTGACTTGCTCTATGATGCGATATAACTTTGAACTCGTGACAAATTTGTGCAATTCCTAACATTCCTATTCCTAACCACCCAATTATAGGTCTGCCTCGATCCGTCACATCTCCAGCATTTCCATCGGTGTTGACTCGCTTAGTACTTTCGCCAATCTCCTTAATCATTATTTGTCTAAATTTTTCTTGTCGTATACCGTTGCCATTGTCACGGCATGTGATAATTTCAAAACTTGGCCAATTCGTTGTAATTGTAACACGAGTGGCATCGGCATCATAAGCATTGCTGATTAATTCTTTTAAGGCACCAGCGGGACTACGATATACCCCAGCACTAATGTGTCCTAAAATTTTTGAACTGACTCTAATCTCTTGCCAATCATTCATAGAACACCTCATCTGTTTTGGTAACTAAGTTACGGAGTTTCTTAAATACAGCATATAGGAGCCTCGGACTAAATTTAATCGCTTTCTAATGAGAAGATTGTAACACAATTCACGAAAGAAATCAGTTTTTTAGGAAAAAATTAATCTGATATTTATTTCAGTGCTCAAGAAACGAATAAGCATCAAAATAGAGCTATAGAGACATGAAAATGCGATGATTTTGAAGCCGTGCTCAAATAGATTGCCTCTATGAAACTGTGGATACTAACCTGTTATACGGATACCAATTTCTAAGTAAATCCACTAAATTAGTAATTCTGTCGCCGGGCATATCTTCAACCTGTTTCCGAATTTCTGTAATTCCACCGTTGGCATACTCTTCTGCAATTGTTAGAATTCGATCTTGATCTGTTAACACTTCAACATCTTCGGTTTCTGTGAGTGCTAAAGCTCGAAGTAATGGAACATCTTCCTCAGGTGAAAAGCGAGCCCATGCGAAAATCATCTCCTTATCTTTTCCAAGCGGAATCCGTTTTTCCTCGTTGTAACCTATAAAGATGGCCAACATGAAAATATTTTTCATGGACTCAAAGGGTGATAAATCTTGATGATTTTCGTTCTCCGTCGGTTTAGTTAATGCTATATAGGTCGGATGATGAATCTTATCAATACGGATACGATCCCGTGGTCTTCTGGATTGCTGATTCTTATCGCCATCAGTGTTTGAAAGCATTATATTTTCTCCTACCAAATTTCTTTGATTTTGGAAGTTTTCAATTCCCGGTCAAATTCTAATTCATACTCCGCGCCAATTCGGGATGCAAGATTTGCTTTCGCTTGTCCTTGCAATTCCTCATCAGTTACAAATAGCACTAACTGGTTAGCAATGTTAGGTATTATTCTCGTTATGTTTTCTCTATGCTTTCTGGAAAGTCTACCGAAAGCTGTATCCATTACAATTGGAAAGGGTTCTTCCGTAAGTTGAGGAATTGTTTCATGAACTGCTATTTTCGCCATTGCAGCAATAAAAGCAAGGCTGAGAACTTGACGCTGTCCAGCAGAAAGTTCGGGGAGTACATCTTCCCCTGACTCGTCAATTACCTGAAGTTCATAATTTTTATTGAGCAATACTTCTCGAAAATGATCGCCATTCCACACCAGTTCTTTGAAAATTTGCTCGGTTTCTGATTGCACGTGGCCTCTCATATTTTCTGCAAATAATTCATATATTTTACCCATTGCTTTTGCAGAATCGTCGGCAAGTTTTGAATAACGTTTTAACTCTTCTGCTTTAGCGTTTGAATCCTTTTCAGCATTAATTTTTTGACTTAGTTTGGCTATTTCCATGTCAATTTCTTGAATTCGTCCCTTAATCTGATTTATCTCACCCTCTAATTTCGGAATACTCTGTTCATACTCTTTACGTCGTTTTTCCAAGTTATTGGCTTCATCATGATCAAAATTTTCTAATGCTTGTTCAATCTCTTCCAAACGACTTTTGTTTGTCCTAACGTTCTGCTCCAATTTTTCCTCTTCACTTAGGACTGATTTTAGATCATTCGGGATTTTTTCGACATGAGCTCGCACTAAATGCTTCAAGTCACCATGGGTTTCCTGGGCAATATGACCCAAATTTGTCGAAATAGATTGATTGAGCAGGTTCTTGATAGCTTTCATTTCTGAACTCTGGTCGTGAATAGGTCTACCACAAAGACATTGTCTCTTATCAAGCAATTCATTCAAAAGCGTATCTGGAAGTCCGGTTGGAATTTCTCGAAGAATTTCCAATCCTTTATCAAGCACCGGTTTTGCTAAAGGAATAAAACCCTGATTAGCCAAACTACGAGTTTGCTCTTGGTACTCTACTTTTTGGTCTTTAAACTGTCTCAGTTCCGATTCAATTGCTTTTCGCTCGTCAATCAACTTACGTAAACCCTTAATATCTTCCAACCGAGCGTCAATATCCTGTTTCTGTTTTTTAGCAAGCTTGACTTCTTCTTGTAATAGTCCTATATCTTTAGATAATTTACTGCGGAGGGATTTTTTTGTTTCTCTTACTTCAAGCAATGGTTTTAACTTGCCTGAGGCATGTCTGCTTACTTGTCGTTGATACTCACTGGCAACATCTTCTAAATGCCTCATGCCTCGCTCAACTTCTTCAACCTTTAAGACATTACGAATAGCACTTTCAACTTCCGTTTCGCGGTTTGGCCTAGTAAAGTTGTCAATCTTTTCTCCATCAAAAAAGAAGTGGACACTCACATTTTCAGGAATTATTGCCTGAATCCAGTTTGATGCCTCAGTATCCTGAAATTCCCTCCAATTGGTGATTTCTAAGGAAAGTTGCGTTGTAGTACGTGCTGTTCCGTCCAATCGTAAATCCCTTTGTATTTCCCGTTTGGCACAGAATTCAACTTCTCGATCAGAGAAAATTCCCTGATAAGTAAAACGAAGTTCCACTGAGGCTTCGACCATTCCACCATCTGCTAAAGCACGTCTATTTACTAATTCACCAATATGACCGATGTTCCTCTTAACAAAACCATCACCATATAAACACCAGTTGAGAGCTGTGAACAGGGAAGTTTTTCCAGCACCGTTGACACCTTGAATTACAGTTACATGACGTTCATCGTCGGTGGCGAAATTTATAGTATGTTTTCCATAATATGGTCTAAAATTTTTTAATTCTATGCTGTTAATCTTCACTGATCCCTAACCTCTTCTTGAATAATTCGGCGAATTTCGCGTTTGATACCTTGTGGTCGTTTCATTTCCAATTTTTCACGTTCAGCCTTAAGAACTCTGTCAATAACGTTATTTACAGCAGACGGTAAGGTTTGTCTAAATTTGTCTACTTTGTTTTCCATGTTTTCCATCAAGATACTCCCAAGGCACTTAGAAGGTTGTAATCCTTAGCAAGTTGCCATATTTTATCACGTGCCTCAAATTTGTTTAAAGCCATTCCAGCGAATTCGTTAAATCTTTTTAATTCTCGCCCAACAATTTTCCGCTCCGTGCGGAATGTTGAGGTTGGATATTGTCGGTAATCTATAGGCGGAACAGCAATTAGGTCGTGGATCTCTGCGTGTTCTTTACCAACGGACTGCCGGAGAATCCGCCCACGCCGTTGGATAAATTCTTTTGGGTTACTACTGCTCGCAAGGATGTAAGCCGTTCGAGTGTTTGGCACGTCAACGCCTTCATCCAGACACTTCATCGCTACCAGAGCTTGAAGATGTCCAGATGCGAACATCTTTAACAGTCCTTGTCTTTTAGCAGCAGATTCCTCCGCCGTGAATTTTGCAACTCGTAGCCTTAAAGTGGTTAATAATTCAAGGACTGGGGCAATTCGCCCAGGAGCACAGTAAAACAATGTATGATGAAGTGAATCAATTTTGTCAGTCAATAATTCTGTCAACTTTGTCAGTTTGTTTTCTGCTCGGTTAAGTAACGTCGCTCGTTTTATTAACAGTCGTTCAAGAGCTTCGCTTATCTCACCAGATTCTACCTGATGATAAAGTTTTGAAATCCTTTCAGTGAGATGTTCATACGCCTCAAATTCTTCATCAGTCAACTCGACGAGATGTGGATGATAATAGTAAGGGCAGAGATACCCCTTTTCAATTGCTTTGTCGAGAGAAAATTCGTAAACTGTATCTCCAAAATATGTCTTGAGAGCAGTTGTACCTAATGCGTCAAACCAGCGGTTAGGTGTTGCTGACAAACCAAGGCGGTAATTAAAAACATCTGTTAATCTTTTGCGACTCCGCTCTGCTCCAAGATGATGCACCTCATCTGCTACCAAAACAGCACCACGCTTCAATTTGGATAGCAGTTTCTGCATAGTCTCAGCAATAAAAGTAGTTTGTGTTGTAATCGTACAGACAACATCGCGAACACCATAATTATATCGTACTAAAGCGGTATTAAGCCGATTCACCCAGGTTGCAGAGTTTTTGTATGCAAGGATTGGTTCAAATCCAAACCTGACAGCCTCCTCATACCACTGATCAACGAGGTGCTGATATGGACACGCAACAAGTACAAACAAAGGTTTGTTTTCCTCCCTGAGTCTTGCAAGAGCAGAAAGCGCAGTAATCGTTTTGCCTGTCCCTGTTGCCATTTCCCATAAACCACGGCATCCGTTTTCAAACCAAGCATCAATCGCTTCAGATTGATACTCCCTCAGTACTATGTCTTTTGGCAAATATGGAACGGTCTGTTCAATTATTTCCGGTTTATCTGTTGTCTCTACTCGTCTCGTTTCATACACCGTCTGATGGATTAAAAGTTCTTCCGCAACAGCACTTAGAAAATCTATTACCTCCAACTTGTCGGTGTTGTTATTCCATAATCTCTTAAAATTATCTACTTTTTGTTGGACGCGTTCTTGAGTGTCGTCCCATGACCAGTGGACATCAATGGATTCAAAATTATTTAATAGGCCGCCGACAGTTTCGTTCGATGAACCCGAAAAGGCTACAGCGTTGTTATTACCATCTAAAAAGACACCTGTCTTTTCGTGATAAATTGCATGCGGATAAGTTGTGATTGAATCGGAGGGACAGGCGATTTTAATGTCTAAGTGGCCGTGTGTAATTAGCCAAGTGAGTAACATTAATCTATCCTGGGAAACTTTCTCAAAGTCGCACTCAAGGGAGGAACCTATATTTTCTTCTTTTCCTTCGTAGCCACACCGGATTGCCTCAATATCATCTGACATTAGTTTAGGACCTGTTACCAAGTTCATCTGTCCACCATGTCGGATAAAAGTAGACAATCCTTTCACATTCAGTGCAAGACCATTGCTGGTAAAATAACCTACTGCTCGCCAATATCGCGTGGCGTTTCTCAGACACGGGGTATAAAAGTCTTTGACAAGGTCTGCTCCATCGGAGCGATATTCGTATTTTAACGAGATCTCTTTGAGTGACATAAAAGTTTTTCCAAAAGGTTAACTGCTCTATAACAACGAAATTCTAACATATTTTGCGAAAAAAGTCAAAAATTTTCCTGACACTATCAGGTATAAATCGCGACTTCTCTAATATAACACTTGTTATATTAAATATAACTAAAAACCGCTTTCACGGAGAACGCATAATTTCAAATTCACGAACCCAGTGAAATCAAGGGTCCAAAAAACCTTCGTGAAGCCTCCGTGAAAACACCTGTTAAAAGACAACCCTGATTTCGATGCATCTTGTAATCCGCGATAGGAGGCGGGGAATGCTATAAGGCATTCATACCGTTGATTCTTTCCAAATCCCAACTTCCTTTTTGCTAATCACTATCCGCTAACCACCATTCACAATCCTGATTCAGACAATCCGATGCCAAAAACTTTACACACCCTAAATCTTACACCCGTTTGCAATACCAGACAAAATGTGATATACTGCAATATAGATATACCAGATAACTATAGAGAAATACTTGAGGAATTCTGGCTTGATAATGCAAAGACATATCAGCAAATTGACCGTGGAGACAGCAGTGAAACACTACCTCATCTTATGTGTCACTATATGTGTGAGTGTGAACCTCATCGCATGTGGCGGCGATGAGACCCCAGAGGATTCCATATATACACAGATACCACCGGAAGCACGCAACACTCCAATCGACGCTGAAGAAATGGTCTTGATTCCAGCAGGTGCGGTCAGACTCGGCACGGATAACAAAACCGATTTAACGTTCGGAACGGAAGCCGACACACGGACGGTTTCTGTCGAGGCGTTCTACATCAATAAATATGAGGTTACAAACAAACAGTACGCAAAATTTATCTCGGAGACCGGACATCGAAAACCGAAGTTCTGGGAGGACCCAAGACTGAACGCACCAGACCAACCGGTGGTCGGAGTCAACTGGAAGGACGCGCAAGCCTACGCCGCATGGACCGGCAAACGGCTACCCACAGCAAACGAGTGGGAAAAAGCCGCACGCGGCACAGACGGTAGACTCTATCCGTGGGGGAATCACTACGATGCAGCACGCGGTAATTTCGACGACGGCGGCTCCATGGACGGCAGCACTGACGGCTACGCAATGACACCCGCACCTGTCGGGAATTTTAGAAACGGACTGAGTCCTTATGGACTCCACGATATGGCAGGAAATGTGTGGGAATGGGTCATCGAACACTCGGAAATAACGGACGAGGAAATCTATGCAATCCGAGGCGGATCGTGGACGAACGGCGCAGGCGATACACGCACAACTGTCGCTTATATCTATCCAGCACAGTGCAGTGATCACAGCAGTTCCGTCGGATTCCGATGTGCAAAGGACTTCTAAGCAATACAAAAAAATAACATCTATGTCAAGCATACGCAAACTCTCTCTCTGGTACATCATGCTGCTAATCCTGAGTCTACTCGCTTGCGGCAGCGACGAGCCGATAGCGGTCGAAGAAGAAACAGAAGAAATCATACAAATTGACGAAGTCCCAGTCATAGAAGTAGCACCGCAACCCACACCCGCAGAGATACAAATTCCCGAAGACATGGTGCACGTCCCCGCTGGTGAGTTTATCATGGGCAGCGATCCTGAAGTCGATCCGATGACGGACGCGCTTGATGAACTCCCACAGCATAAAGTGTTTTTAGATGCCTATTTCATTGATAAATACGAAGTCTCGAATGCCGATTACACCCAATTTGTTGAAGCGACAGGACACCGGAATTCGATCTTCTGGGATAACCCTAAATTTAATCATCCCGATCAACCTGTTGTCGGGGTAACGTGGGGGGATGCAACTGCGTATGCGGAATGGGTCGGGAAACGCTTACCTACCGAAGCGGAGTGGGAAAAGGCGGCACGCGGCACCGATGGACGTATCTGGCCCTGGGGAAACGAATTCGATCCCACCAAATGTAACTTTGATGACAAAGGGAAGTTCGATGGACACCTTGACGGCTTCGCCATGGCAGCACCTGTGGAAAGTTTTGAGCAAGGCGCGAGTCCTTACGGCGCACTCAACATGGCAGGAAATGTCGCAGAATGGGTAGCGGATTGGTTTGATGCCGAGTACTACGCCGTCAGTCCTGCGGAAAATCCTAAAGGGCCCCCAACGAGCGGTATGGGGAAAAAGTCGTGGCGCGGCGCAAGTTGGTTCGCCGGTTCAGAACAGATGCGGTGCGCGTTTCGAGAGTACGACGACATCGTCGCGAGTGGTCAGATACTCGGATTCCGATGCGCTATGGATGCACCGGAAATGGAGTAAAATCGTGAGGCTTCTAACCCTTTCCATAATAGCCAGTTGTTTGTTATTCCTCTCTGGGTGCAGTGAAGAAGAAACACCTGAAATAACACCAATCCGTGACCAAGAAACGGATATATTTACACCGCGCGAATGGGCTGTGATTCAACGCTTATCACCACTGCCTGAGACACCGCCGCCGAACCCGACTAACCGTGTCGCTGATAACCCAGATGCCGCACAGTTGGGACAAATGTTTTTCTTTGATACACGCTTTTCAAAGGATGGAACGGTCGCTTGTGCAACATGCCATTCACCGTTTCATGGGTTCGCCGATGTCGAAGCGACATCATTGGGTGCAGGGAGAGGCACGAGAAACGCACCGACACTGCTCAATGCTGCCTATAACCAGTGGCAGTTTTGGGACGGTCGCGCGGATACACTCTGGGCGCAGGCACTCAGCGCACTCGAAGGTCAGCAGGAACAGGCTGGCACGCGACTCCAATATGCACATCTCGTTCATCAACACTACACAACACGCTATGAAGCTGTGTTCGGGCCACTCCCAGAACTTGAGGATACTACACGCTTCCCTGCACACGGCAAACCCGGCGATTCAGCCTTTGAGCGTATGTCTGAAGCCGACCAACATCTTGTTAACACCGTCTTCGCAAATATTGGGAAAACCATCGAGGCGTATGAACGTCTTTTAATTAGTCGGAATTCTCCGTTCGATCGGTTCGTTGCAGGTGATACGGAGGCGATATCGCCTGAAGCAAAACGTGGATTGAAAACGTTCATCGGTAAAGGGGTCTGTATTCTCTGCCACGATACACCCACTTTCACAAACAATGAGTTCCATAACTTAGGGATACCGCAAGGGACATTGCCAGAGGACATGGGACGGTACGCAGGTATCTCCTTGCTCTTAGCAGACCCGTTTAACGGGGGCGGTCTCTATAGCGACGATACCGCCGTGGCGGCACGGATTCTCAATTTCCTGGAACCGATACCGCAACATCAAGGCGAGTTCAAAACACCAACGCTCCGTAATGTAGCACTAACGGCACCTTATTTCCATACGGGCGAATTTCCGACACTTCTCTCCGTGATTGAATTTAATAACGCTGGCGGCACCGGCGACAATTTCGTCGGTCAACGGGAGAGGACACTTGAGCCGCTTGGGCTTACTGAGCAGGAAAAGATGAATTTGGTCGAATTTTTAAAGACATTAACAGGTGAATCACCGCTTGCACATCTACTAACCAAACCTAACCTCCCATAGAAAATTTTCAGCGTTGTGTCGTTGTATAAGTAATTTGACAATGGGAAAAAAATAAAGTATAATACTATTACTAAGGTTTGGACAATTCGTGTCCGGTGCGATTTGAGTTTTCAAGGGACCATATATTTTCTCCGAGTTTCCCACACGCATGGAACTTTGAGAAAAATACCGCACTCCAGCGGAGTGTTATGTCTATAGAAAAAGGTCTATCCACCTCCCGCACGCCAGCGGAGTGCTATGTGTCCTAAAAGGATATGTTGGGTCCGTGGAACTGAAAATTGTCCAAAGTTTAGTACTATTAGAAATACGAATGCTTCTGCGTTTAACAAAAAAATTGCTGGTATGAATGCTCCAACCAGGACAGATCGGAGCCTATACCTGAACTGTCAACAACAAAAAGGAATTACATGCCAAAATCGATAAGTTTCGCTGCCGCTGTCACAGTGTGTTTCGCTGTGATAGTTGCTTTTCCGAGCATGAGTGTGTCTGCACCATTAGGAGAAGTGGCGATATTCACTGAGCAGTCCGGCTGGATTGCACAAGGTACTGCGGCAGCGGAGGGTGAAGAACTCAAAGATCTCCTCAAGAGACCTGAGAATGTCGTCATATTAACGGATAAAGAAATTGGGGATTGGGCAGAAGAACACACCGATAATGGGGTCTCTGATATTATCGTAACCTTCGGATGGTTCCCGACAACGCTCTATCCACCCGGCAACGTGAAAGATGATGACTCTGTCGCTGAAAATTTTCTTGAAGGCGGAAATATTTTCTTGAACACCGCAGATTATATCTTCTACGTTACACAAGGTGGCGGTGCCAACGGCGAACAAGGCTTGAAGAATATGATGGATATCAATGCCGATATGTGGTCAAGTGGTACGGCTATCAAACCGACTAATGACGGTAAAGAGTATACTCCCAGCCTTGATGACTTCACCTCAGAGCGGACTTTCAAAGAAGGTCAGATTGAAGATCCTTGGGAAGTTGAAATCGTCTTTGGGGATAATAAAGCAGGATTCTTGGATCCCGCAATTGTTCACGATACTGAAACTGGTGGACGCATTGGGATCGCTTTTCAAGAACCCAATAATGGCGGACTTCCACGCGGTGAAGTCCTTGCCGAAATGATTGATAACTATCTGTTTGAAGTACTCGGTGCGCAAGCAGTTGATCCAAATCAAAAAACTACGACGACATGGGGACATCTTAAGTCCAAATTCTAACCAAACGTCGTCGTTTTTTTCGTAACAGTTATTGCCCGTGTAATCAGATCGATAGCATCGGGGTAACTTACAAAAGAGAGGAAAAATTAATGGTACGCAATGTATTAACACTGTTCGTTGTTTTATTGATGGTTACCTGCACCGTTTCAAGTTGGGCAGAATTAGGCGATGTCGCTATCTTCAGCGAAGGCACGGGTTGGATCTCTCAGGAGAACGCCGATATTCAGCGCGCTATCGTCTTTGACAATCTCGGTGCCGATGTGCCTGCCGTTGGTGATGTTGTTTACGCAACCGACGCAGAAATCGGTCCTTGGGCAGAAGAACGTATTGATGACGGGAAGGCAGATATCCTCATCATCTTCGGTTGGTTCCCAACGACGCTCTATACCCCCGGAAACTCACAGGTTGATGATTCTATCGCAGAACGTTTCATCTATGGCGGAAACATCATCCTTAACTGCGCCGACTACATCTTCTACGTTACCGAAGGTGGTGGTGCAAATGGTGAAAACGGTCTGAAGACCATCATCAATATCAACGCCGATATGTGGGGTGGCGGCACAGCTATCACACCGACAGATGATGGCGAAATGTATACCCCAACACTCGAAGCCTTCACGTCCGAGAGACCTTTCAAGGCTGAGCAGATCGTTGATCCCTGGAGCGTTGAAGCCGCTTTCGGTGATAATGGCGATGGCTTCTTTGATCCCGGTATCATCAAATTGAACGATAGCAGCGGACGCGTCGGTATTTGCATACAAGAACCTAACAACGGTGACCTCCCGCGCGGACAGGTACTTATCGAAATGATTGATTTCATCTCACAACAACCGGATATAGCTTCCCTAACGCCTGTTGCAGCAAAAGGGAAAGCAGCCGTCACGTGGGGCGACCTCAAAGGCTTACAGTAGTTTAAACTGCTGAACCAAAATTTTCCGCTCTTATGTTCTTACCGTTGTGGTACGGATATAAGAGCGGTTTTTTATTTTCTATACCACCAATCGGTGAACATGGAAAGTTTTTATATTATAGTAAATCTTAGAGTTATGTAGACACCTATCCCTTACAAGAGTTTGGACAATTTTAAACCGCAAAGGTGTGAAATTTTCTGAGTAAACTTTTGAGTGCAATTAGCGGAAACCGCCCAAAACCCAGTCATCGTATAGGTTTTCGACCTTTTCAAAACCTGTTGCGTTTCAAGATTTACTCAGAAAAACTCTGAAAAAAAGGAGCATTTCCTCGTCTAAATAATTCTGAGACTTACCATAAAACCCGAAAATACGTGAACATTTCGGACTTGGAAACCGTAACGCGAACCGCTATTTGCTAAAAAAATATTTTTTTAATTTGACAAATTTTTGAAAAAATATAGAATGTACGCAAATTTGATGGTAATATGAAACTTAACTGCAACTTTGCAACAAAAACATGTTAACATCGTGTGATATTACAAGAGGTTGTGAACTACGATACAGACTTTCCACCTCAAACCTATCTATATAGGAGATTACTCAGATGAGACTATTTATGACTGTTACTGGCGTACTATGCGCCGCACTACTTGTGCTCTCTGTACCGACAGCCGATGCTGCCAATAAAGTAGATGTGTTCATCTATACGGACACAGTGCAGTGGATCGGTCAAGCCGCAGCAGTAGAAGAAGCCGAAATACTGGCGGACCTACTTGACGGACAAGACGGCATCGGTGACCTCATCCTCCACGGACCCGCAAAAGATGTCGAAGCCTGGACGAAGGACCACACCGTGGATAATGGACACCATCTTATCGTTATGTTCGGTGATATACCGGTCGAAATTTACGATGTCGGGAAAGACGCAAAGAAAGAAACTGTCGCCGAGGAGTTCCTTGATGCAGGTAATACCTTCTCGAACAGTGCTGACTACTTTTTCTGGGGACAAGGCGGTAGAAATGAAGAAGCCGGTATCAAGAATATGATGGATATCCCGAATATGGTACAGTGGGATGATAATACGGCTATGGAGGTCACCAAAGAGGGGAAAGAACTGACACCGTCACTTGACGACTATGCCACAGACCGTCCTTTCCACGTTGATCTGCTTGATGGTGATTGGGTACTGGAAATCGCATTCGCTTCTGACACCGGCGATCAAAAAGGTGACCGCTGCGACCCGTGTATTGTCCACAACACGAAGACGAATGGACGACTCATCCAAGTTTACCAAACCGCTAACCAAGATGACCCGAAAGGCGAGGTCATCGCTGAAATTATTCTCAACTACTATCTTGAGACTGTCGGCGCACTTGACGTTGACCCGCAAGATAAACTTCCAGCTTTATGGGGAGATATGAAAAGAAGGAGATAACATTTAATGCGAAATATTTTTCTTTCACTCACGCTTATTGCGCTAATGGCACTGCCGCTAACCCCGGTCCTTGCTGCAGGTGATGTCGCTATCTACACTGGAACTACGCAATGGATCGGTAAGGCACCCGCCGACGAGCAGGCACAAATCTGTGTCGATATGCTCAATGATGCTGGTATCTCTAACACATGGTTCGACAGCGACGGCGATATGGATGCGCTCGCCGATTGGATGGAGAGTGTCACTGGCGATGATGGACTCGACATCTGTGTACTGTACGGGGATCTGCCGCCAACCTTGTATCCAGATGCCAACGCACAACCCGATGGCACGGTCGCTGAAACCTTCATCGAAACTACTGATGGTGATACCTTCATCAACCATGCCGACTATATGTTCTGGGGCCTCGGGGGTAGAAACGAGGAAGGCGGTCTACAGAATATGATGGATATTGATGGCATTACCATGTGGGACGATAATACCGACATGGTCGTCACCTCCGAAGGCGCAGCCATCTCTCCTACGCTCACCGATTTCCAATCTGACCGTCCCTTCCACGTTGATGAATTGGATGGCAATTGGGAAGTCGAAGTCTCCCTCGCTCAGAACGATGATGGCACCCGTGCCGATCCGATCATTGTGCGTGACGGAAACCTCGGTCGACTGATTCCGGTGATACAGACAGCGAACGGCGATGAAGAAAAAGGTGCAGTTGCCGCTGAAATTATCATCTATCTCATGTCAACAACACCTGTTGAACCTGCCGACAAACTCTCCACAACGTGGGGTGCCTTGAAAGCAGTCCAATAGGCATGATTTCTAATCTTGATACACTCTCAATAGGCGCGCTATAAGCGCGCCTATTGATTGAACAACCAACCGTCTGCTAATACCGGTCATAGAATTCGTGATGAAATTTCGCAAACGCAGTGTCCTGTTCATACTCACAATCTGTTCGTTCTTAATATACGCCTGCCACGGTCCAATAGAATCTCCTCTCGTGGGGACCCTGCCCCTTCAAACCATCACAACACCCAAAGATAACGCAGTCATGGTGTATGTCCCCGCCGGCGAATTTCTTATGGGAACCAGCGATGCGGAAATTGAACACTACAAAGAAATTTTTCCGCTCCGTGATATTGCCCGATTTGACAATGAACGTCCGCAACGTACCGTCTTTCTTGATGCCTTCTACATCGACAAGTTTGAGGTGACAAACCGACAATACAAACAATTTCTCAGTGAGACCGGTTATGAACCTCAGCACTATCTCGATCGTCTACCGTATAATGCACCCGACCTACCCGCGGTTGTCTTGAAGTGGGAAGACGCTGTCGCCTATACCGTGTGGGCAGGCAAGCGGTTGCCCACCGAGGCAGAATGGGAGAAAGCCGCACGCGGCACAGATGGGCGGCTCTGGCCCTGGGGAAATGTGTTTGACGATACGAAACTCAGTGGCAACGATGGTAGAGGACACAGAGACGGCTATAAAGAAACCGCACCTGTCGGACAATTTCCGCAAGGGGCAAGTCCCTACGGCGCACACGATATGGCGGGGAATCTCTGGGAGTGGGTGTCGGATTGGTACGATCCGAACTATTACCGAACTAACCCTCCGAGTGTCAATCCGCAAGGACCTGAAACGGGCGATGGACATGTACTAAAGGGAGGCGGTTGGGCGGAAAATTTAGATTTCACCCGATGTGCCAGCCGACTTGGTGGAGAGCCTGGCTCCCTCTTACGCGGGTTTCGGTGCGTAATAAATGCACCCGAAAGGTAATTCGGTAATCCGGCAAATCCTAAAATCTTGTAAATCCTGATTCTGGCAACAAACAGCCAATACAAACTACTAATCGCCAAACCTCCTGATTTTGACAATACACAACCGACACACCAAAAACTAAATTTCTTCACCCCTTGACAATCTCCCAAAAATTCGGTATAATGAATAGACGTGGGAGGGTTATCTATTGAAACAGATTGTCACGCACGCAGATCCGGACCTTGATGCGATCGTTAGTGCATGGATTGCACAAGACTTTCTCTTCCAAACACACGCGTCAGAAGTCCTATTCGTCAGTCGCAAAGTGCCGAAGAACCTCATGTTGCAGGCAGACTGTTTGGTAGACGTTGGGAACACTTATGGTCCTGAAAACTATCGGTTCGATCACAAACCTCCCGCATTTGAGAACAGAAACAGTACGTGCGCGACGCGGCTCATCTGGGAGTATCTGTTAAACATAGGTGTTGATGTCAGACACCTTGCGCATTTGGTAGAAATAACATATCAAGGCGATACACACCGAACTTCGGCAGCACTCAAGCAGAGCCGTATTGATGGACCCCACGCTAAATTAAAGCAGCTAAAAACAGAATACAAGGACACAGCTGAAGTCTATCAACAGATGGTTCTCTGGCTGAGGAGTTATACAGAAAACTTATGAAGAGACTTACATGTTTACTCGTCGCCCTGTTTGTCACGACAGGATTCGCTGGGGCAGATGAATGGTCCCAATGGCGTGGTGAAAACCGAGAGGGGCTCTGGAAAGAGACCGGTATCATCGAAAAATTTGAAGAACAACAGATTCCGATTCGTTGGCGTGTACCTATAGGAAGCGGCTACAGTGGACCGACTGTTTCTGATGGGCGCGTCTACGTCACTGATAAACTCACAAAACCCAAACAGGTCGAACGCGTACACTGCTTTGACGCAGAGACAGGCGAACCCCTCTGGTCCTACACTTACGATTGTGTATACAAGATTGACTATACCGCCGGACCGAGAGCCACTGTAACTCTACACGACGGGCTTGCTTATTCACTCGGTGCGATGGGACATCTTCACTGTTTTGATGCTGCCACCGGTGAGATCGTCTGGAAAAAAGATCTCAATACCGAATATGATATTAATATGCCTATCTGGGGAATAGCGAGTGCACCGCTGGTTGAAGGTGAACATCTTATCGTCCAAATCGGTGGTACGCCAGAGGCGTGTATCGTCGCGTTTGACCGAAAAACGGGTGAAGAAAAATGGAAGGCAGTGGACGATAGCGCGTCTTATTCAGCACCGATTGTCATTACACACGCCGGTGAGCGGATTTTAATCTCTTGGACGGGGAATAACATTGCTGCACTTGATCCTGAAACAGGGACAGTCCACTGGCTTTATTCTTTTCCTTCTACGCGCTGGGAGATTGGCATCGCAACCCCGATTTTCTATGGCAATGAACTGTTTTTCACAAACTTCTATGAAGGCTCGCTACTCCTGAAATTGACACCAGATGGGTTGGATGTCGAACTCGGATGGCACCGAATGGGTAAAGATGAACAGCATACAGAGGCTATTCAGACGACAATGTCGACACCTGTCCGCATTGGGGATTATATTTACGGTGTAGACAGTTACGGCGAATTCCGTTGTATTGATGCCCGAAATGGCGATCGGATTTGGGAAGACCTTTCCGCTGTCCCAAAGGCGCGCTGGAGCACCATCCATTCTGTCAGACACCCCGCATCATCAGAAAATAGGGTCTGGATGTTCAACGAACGCGGCGAACTTCTCATCACAGACCTCACCCCTGAAGGACTAAATATCATCAGTCGCGCACAATTAATCGAACCGACGCGGGATCAACTCAACCGCAGAGGCGGTGTTACGTGGGCACATCCAGCATTTGCCAACAAACACGTCTTCGCACGCAACGACGAAGAACTTATTTGTGCGAACTTAGCAAAAACCAAAAAATAGTGTAAAAACCACGGAGGCAATATATTGGAAACCACTCGGATGCCGGACGTAGAATTACAGCCCGGCGAACAACTGCACGGCTTTGAGGTGAAAGCCGTCACGCCAATTGAGGAATTACGGGCAGTGAAAATTGAATTGGCGCATCAGCATAGCGGTGCACGCTTGCTACATCTCTATACAAACGATACTGAAAACCTCTTCTCCATTAATTTTCCGACCCCACCATCAGACGACACCGGTGTCCCGCATATTCTTGAGCACGCAGTCTTGGCAGGCTCCCAGAAATATCCGGTCAAAGAACCTTTTTTTGAGATGATTAAAATGAGCATGGCGACCTTTATCAACGCTATGACTAGTTCGGATCACACCTACTATCCGGTCGCCAGCAACGTCAAAAAAGACCTCTTCAACTTGGCGGAAGTCTATTTTGATGCCGTCTTCCATCCGCTGCTCACGGAAGAAACGTTTAAACGCGAGGGACACCATCTCGCGCCCATCAACCCAGACGACCCGACAGGCGATCTGAAAATTACGGGCATCGTCTATAACGAGATGAAAGGGGTCTTTTCAGATCCTGAGTCGCGACTCTATCGCTCCATGACGAGCAGACTTCTGCCAGACACGCTCTACGCTCGGGAATCCGGTGGAGATCCAGACGCTATCCCAGATTTAACCTACGAGTATCTCAAAAACTTCCACGAAACCTACTATCACCCAAGCAACGGCTATTTCTTCCTCTACGGTGATATTCCAACGAGTGATTACCTAACGTTTCTCGCTGACAAACTTGATGCCATTCCGAGGAACGAAGCGAGCGCAGCCTTGCGACCGCTCCGTCCAGAGGTCACGCACCAACCGAAGTGGAATGCGCCACAAAGCGTGCAGGATACCTATCCAGTTGGCGCAGATGAACCGCTCACCGAAAAGACCTACCTCATGCTGAGTTGGCTCATCGGCGACGCAACGGACCCCGAAGATGTTATCCTATGCCGTCTTTTGAGCCTGATTCTGATCGGTAATGAAGCTGCACCGCTCCGAAAGGCAATTATCGACGCTAAACTCGGGGCGGATCTGATTTACTCCGGCGCAAGTTCTATCGGACCCTCCAGCACGTTTTATGTCGGACTCAAAGGCAGTGAAACCGAACGCGCCGAAGCGTTTACACAACTCGTTATCGACACCTTAACGCAGGTCGCTGATTCAGAGATCGCCACCGAGACTGTCGAAGCCGCCTTCCAGCAAGCCACCTACTACTTCCAAGAAGTCGCACCGATGTTCCCGCTTCGGATGCTCTATCGGGTCATCGAAGCGTGGATATACGAGAAAGATTCGGATACCTTCTTGAAGTTGGGCGAAAGCCTCGCAACTGTTCGGCAGCACTGGCAAGAAAACCCGGCGATCTTCAATGAACTGATTCGCGAACGGCTTATTGACAACCCCCACCGTTTGCTGAGTGTGTTATCTCCTGATCAGGAGATGCAAGCGAAGAGTGATGCCGAACTCACGGCGCGTATGAAAGCAACACGAGCGCAATTCACCGATGAACAAGTGGCACAGATTGCCGCAGCCGCAGCCGAATTGGAACGTCTCAACGGACAACCCAACCCGCCGGAGGCGTTAGCAAAACTACCGCAACTTCAGGTTAGCGACTTGCCCGAAAAACCGAGACATATCCCGACGGTTATCGAGAAGGTTGCCGGACGCGATCTGCTTAAGAACGATGTCTTTGCTAACGGCGTGAACTATCTCATTCTGAACTTTGACTTGCAAGGGCTTCCCGAACACCTCTGGGGATACTTACCCAGATACGCTGATGCTATCAGTAAACTCGGTGCCGCCAACATGCACTACACAGAGATCGCACAGCGGAAATCGGCTGTCACCGGCGGAATCGGGTGTTCCCCCGGGTTCACGACCCACGCATTGGACGCAAACCAATCCTTGCAGTACCTGAACTTTCATCTTAAAACCCTTGACGGCAAAATAGATGCTGCACTGGATGTTCTGCACGACCTTGTTTTCAACGTGGATCCGAGAGATACGGAACGCCTTCGCGATGTTCTTGTCCAAGCGGTCGCAGAATATCGTACGGAGATGATTCACGACGGTTCGAGTACAGCAATTCATCACGCAGCCCGTGGTTTATCACCGCAAGCACATCTCGCAGAAATCGTCCACGGATTGCCCCAACTCCGCAACAGCGAAGTCCTGCTCAATAGTTTTGACGAACTTAATGCCGACTTGATGGGTCATATAGAAGAGATTCGAGACTTCTTGCTGACTCGCGGACGGGTAACGGCAAGTTTCACGGGTTCTGATACCGCTTTTGAGCAGACACGCGCGACACTCGGTGAATGGCTCGGCAAAATGCGGGATGAACCCCTCACTTCGGCACCGATCGCGTTTCAGCCGTTCGATACACCGCCGAGAGAAGGATTGGCAGGTCCCATTCAGATCGCGCATTGCGCACACGTGATACCTGCACCACACTATTCACATCCCGATTCGGCGTTGCTCAGCATCGGCGCGCATATCCTGCGACTGGATTACATTATGAGTGAAATTCGATTTAAAGGCAATGCTTACGGGGCATGGTTCACCTATAGTCCATTTGATGCACATCTCTATCAAGCCTCGTATCGCGATCCACACGTCGCGCGGACACTCAACGTCTTCGCGGAAACCGTCGATTACGTCAAACAGGTGGAATGGACACAGACAGACATCGACCGAGCGATCATCGCAACTGCAAAAAATGGTGAAAAACCGATCCGCCCGAGTCAAGCCGTGAGCGACGCACTCAGTCAACACCTTACCGGACAGACGCGCCAGATGCGAGAGCAACGCTATGCGCAACTCCGTCGGGCGACACCGACTGAGGTAAAGCGTGCACTCCTCGAACTCTTAGAGGAAAACCGAGATAAAGCCGCGGTGTGTGCTGTTTCCAGTCGTGAAAAACTGGAAGCTGCAAACGCTGAACTGGCACAACCGCTTGTTATTGAAGACATTTTAGCAGATAGCAATTAGCGGTTCGCGAATGGCGGATAGCGATTAACTGTCAGCAGTCGGCAGTCAGTAAAAGTTTCCTTTATTGATAACTGATAGCCGTTAACTAACAGCGAACCCCAAACCACAAATAGAGAGGAATTAAAATGATAAAAAGAATCGCAATTTTGACACTATGCGTCTGTGCTTTAGCTGCGGTTGTGACAATAGCATCGCAGCCTGTCGGTTTTGAGAAAAACTGGCATCATTGGCGCGGTCCGTATGCTACTGGTATTGCTGCAGATGATGCAAATCCACCGCTCACGTGGAGTGAAACTGAGAATGTTCGCTGGAAAGTCGCTATTCCGGGTATAGGGCATGCCACACCCATCATCTGGGGAGACAAGGTCTTTGTCCAGACGGCTGTTGAAGGTACAAAAGCGGAATCTGAGGAAGATGACAATCCGTTTGGCGGTTTCTTTGGCGGAAGAAATGACGGTCCGCTGTATAAATTTGACCTGCTTGCTATCAGTCGAAGTGATGGCAGTGTGCTGTGGCAGAAGACGCTCCGGGCAATAGCACCCCATGAGGGAACACATCGAGATGGAACCTACGCTTCAAATTCGCCTGTCACTGACGGGGAGTTCATCTACGCCTATTTCGGTTCCCGTGGACTCTACTGTGTTGACATGGACGGCAATGTCAAGTGGGAAACAGATGTCGGCACAATGTATAAAAGAAATACCTTTGGTGAAGGCAGTTCCCCGGTTCTCTATGAGAACACACTTGTTATCGTGCAGGACCACGAGCGTGATTCCTTCATTACTGCGCTCGACAAGCGGACCGGAGAAGTCTTATGGAAGACGAATCGCGACGAAATAACCACTTGGTTCTCTCCGATTGTGGTTGAACACGATGGGAAACCACAAGTGGTTACAACGGGAACGAATCGCGTCCGAAGCTATGATCTCGCAACAGGCAAACTTTTGTGGGATGGGGACGGCTTGACGCGCAATGCTATTCCTTCGCCGGTTGCTGCTAACGGGTATGTTTACCTCATGAGTGGTTTCCGTGGCAACGCCTTGCAGGCAATTTCCCTTGCATCGGCAACGGGCAATATTAGTGGGTCAGATGCTGTCGTTTGGGAATTCGATCGGGATATGCCGTATGTGCCATCGCCACTGCTTGCTAATAATATCCTCTATTTCCTGAAAAGCAATGACGGTATCCTTTCCGCTTTCAATACTGAAACCGGTGAAGCGCATTATGGACCTGTACGCCTACAAGGTGTGTCTGGGGTCTATGCCTCTATTGTCGGTGCAGCGGATCGGGTCTATATTGCCGGGCGGAATGGGGTCATGAACGTTGTTCAACAGGGTCCTGAATTTAAAATTTTGGCGGAAAACACGTTGGACGATAGTTTCAACGCATCCCCTGCGATTGTAGGTAACGAGTTATACCTCCGCGGTATGCAATATCTCTACTGCATCGCGGAATAAGTAGTTATCAGTTAACAGTTGTCAGTTATCGGTTAAGAGACACTTTTGTAACAATCTGTCCAAACTTGGAATATTCCAGGGATTGGCGAATTGTTGCAAAGTTCCCTCTTAACTAAAAACTGATGACTAACAACTAACAACCAATCTTCTAATACGTCGCTCTTCCACCGCTCACATCATAACACTGTCCTGTCACAAAACTCGCCTCATCGGAAGCCAAGAAATTTACGACAGCCGCGACTTCTTCGGGTTTCCCAACGCGCCCCAGCGGAATCTTACCCACCATATAATCAATCGTTGACTGCGCCATCCCTTCTAAAATCGGTGTTTGGATGACCGCTGGAGAGACCGCATTCACACGGATGTTGTAGTCGGTCACTTCTTTAGCGAGTGCCTTTGTTAGGGTGATGACACCTCCCTTGGATACCGAATACGGGATGAGCGTCGGATTTCCCTCTTTCCCAGCAATCGAGGCGATATTCACAATCCTGCCGTAATTCTGCGCAATCATCGGACCAATCACAGCCTTACAACACAGAAAAACGCCTGTGAGATTTACACCTATCACAGCATCCCAATCCGATTCTTCTAAGTCGGTAAGTGGGAGTGTACGTCCTGCAATACCTGCGTTATTAACGAGGATATCAACGCGACCGAGCGTGGAAATAACCTGATCAACAGCAGCGTTAACCTCAGTGGACTGTGAGACATCGGCTTGAACAGGGAGCGACCTGCCTCCAATGCCATCAATTTCCTGTGCCACCGCTGCTGCTGCATCCATGTTCAAATCCATGATAGCGACATCTGCCCCAGCGTTAGCGAGTCTGATGCCAATCGCTTTACCGATACCTTGTCCACCACCTGTTACTATAGCGATTTTATTATCTAAATTCATATTCTAATTCCCACTTGCCAACTGCAAGCTTTTTCTCCTCTCTTCCAAAAACGTATCTAATTCAATGCCGAATGCGTCTGCTATCCGATTGACGTAACAGAAGAACCCGACAACCTCCACAATAGCGAAAAGTGCTTCGTCAGTCAGACCATAACTGCGAAGGTGTTCCAAATCTGCTCGTGTGACTGTAGCTGCCGATTTTGTTACCTTGACTGCGAACGCAAGGATCGCCTTTGTGGTCTCATCAATATCAGCCGTTCGGAAATCCTTCGTAAACGCTGCAATCTGTTCATCTGTGAGTTGTACCCGCAACTCATCTGCGTGCGCAACAATTCAGTAGTCGCATTCGTTCACTTTCGAGACGACAGTCGCGATCATCTCCCGTTGCATCCGAGTCAACGGAGAGTCCTCATCGAACATCACCAATAGATAGAGTTCAACAAAGACGCGCATACTTTTCGGTCGCACGCTGAAAAGCCTGACGACGTTGTAAAGTTCACCTGCTCGCGCAATAGCCGCGTTGTATTCCTCTTTCACAATACCCGTTGCATCTGCTTCGTCTACGGTCTGAATCCATGCCATGTGTTATTCTCCTATTACGACCCCATATTCTCCGACAACCGCACCTTTATGTCCCGTCTGGTAGTGCAGATGCCGCTCACCGATAATAGGCTGTGTGCTTTGGACTTCAACTGTACCACGGACTTTGCCCATTGCTTCCTCGTCTAAATCCACACAACAGAGAGGCTTAATCTGGCGATGTACCTGCCGACGGATATCACCGTTTTTGTTACGAACGATAATATTAACGAAGGCATCTGCTTCCCCAACATTGAAGAACCGGAACCAGTCCCATGCACCCGCCGCGACTTCAGGAAAGAAGAGTCGGATACCAACGTGTCCACCTTCTGCGGATGCTCCCGGCAGATCTATAATAGCGGTGCCGCTTTGCATGTGTCGTTCCGCGACAATCGGCTGGTCGCTGCGTACCTCTACGGAGGATTTCACTTTAATGTCGTCCATATCTGGGGTCCAGCATTCAAAGGGGCCCAAGGGACTATGTCTTTTCGTCCACGTTGATTGCGCGTCATCGTCTTTGCGCGCAATCATCGTTACTTCAGCAGGTTCTCTTCCGACGTTTACAACCACGACCCAATCTTCCCAAGCCGGTCCAACCTCAGGAAAATAGAGAGTCCGCGGGGCATCCGAGATGACTTGCCCAAATTGCCCAACGGATGTCTTCCCGCCTTGATAGTGGAGATGGCGTTCTGCGACAATCGGTTGTGAACTTTGCATCTCAACTGTACCGGTGACGTTCCCCATAACACGTTCGTTGAGATCCCAACAGCAGAACGGCTTGATGACATGGTGGCGTTGTCGCAGCACTTTACCGTTCCTATTCCGGACGGTGATGTTGACGTGTGCCTCTGCTTCGCCGACGTTTAAGACCCGAAACCAATCGTGTGCCCCCGAAACCAATTCTGGAAAGAAGAGCCGCTGTCCGACTGTCTCGTATTCTGGGGCCGCACCGATGAAATCGAGGACATTCGAGCCCCTGTGCATATGCCGTTCCGCCACAATCGGTTGGTCTGCACTGAACTGCATTGAAGAGTTCTCTTTAATCGACTCAACGTTAGGGGTCCAGCACTCGAAGGGGCTTATTGATTTTTCTTCTGACCAAGTAGGGCGTCCGTTACGCGCATGCCTCGCTATTGCTGTTACGCGTGTTTCCTCCGTCCCGACGTTCGTAACCTGGACCCAGTCCTGCCATTGCGGTCCGACTTCTGGGAAATAAAGCGTTGTTGCACCTGCCATTTGTTTCTCCTGTTTTGGTTTTGATATACACGATTCCAAGGTGTATCTATTGAAAAAATCATGGGTATTGTCGTGTTGTCTCTATTACTATTTTAACTTGCATATATATATCTTTTCCACTACAATTTCGGTCAGTGCCGTTTGGTCTGTGTTGCTACCAAACGAAACGGTTTTTGCAACCCCAATATAGATCACATCCAAAGGAGAATCTTTAATGGCAGCAACAAAACTTTCAGATGCCGAAATCCAGAAAAATCTTGAGCAACTGAATGGTTGGACGGTGGAGGCGGGTAAACTCCATAAGCAGTTCCAATTTGATACATTTGTTACAGCGTTCGGTTTTATGACACAACTCGCTCTTATTGCAGAGTCGATGAATCATCACCCAGAATGGTTTAACGTCTATAATCGCGTAACGATTGACTTGACAACCCACGATGCTGGTGGCATCAGCGAATTGGACTTCCAATGGGCAAAACACGCAGATGCGATTAGCGGCTAAATGTGACGAATAATATTGTCCAGATAGGAGAGGCGTATGGATAAAATAAGAATCTTGGTTGGCAGTCGGCAGGCACCGGAAATTGAGGCGATGTTATCAGATGTTCCAGAGAACGTGGAAGTGAGTTTCCTTCCGCACGGCGAACCCTTGCGCGCACATATTGCCGATGTTGATATCTTATTTGGGCACATCGGCGAAGACGCAATGTCTGAAGCAAACACATTGCGTTGGGCACACCAACCGCATGCAGGCGTTGAGGGATTCATGTACCCCGCTTTCAAGGCGAGCGATGTTGTTCTGACGAATTGTAGAGGCTTGTACGGCACACAGATCGCTGAACACGCCTTTGCCCTCCTTTTATCGCTCACGCGACACATTCCAATCCAATTGGAATTTATGAGGACAAAGCATTGGGAACGCACACAGTGTATTGAACTCGCCGGGATGACGATGGGTATTCTTGGACTCGGTGGTATCGGAAGGGCGATCGCAACACGCGCCCGCGCGTTTGAATTTGAGGTCGTCGCTGCGGATGTTGAATCAATTGACAAACCTGATACTGTTACAGAACTCTACGATTTGGACGGCTTGATGCCGTTTCTGGCGCAGTCGAACATCCTGATGGTATGTTGTCCGAGCACACCTGAGACACATAAACTCTTATCACACCCACAGTTCAATTATATGCCAAACGATAGTTACGTCGTCAATGTGAGTCGAGGCAAGGTGATTGATGAGGAAGCGTTGATAGCGGCACTTCGGAGTGGGAAGTTAGCAGGGGCAGGATTAGACGTGACCTACACGGAGCCGTGTCCACCAGACAATCCTTTGTGGGAACAGGAGAACGTAATTTTAACCTCGCACAGTGCCGGTGCTTCACAACACATTCGGCGACGTGCCATGCAACTCTTTATCGACAACTTGCATCGATACATCGTCGGTGAACCCCTAGTCAACGTTGTTGATAAGACGAAGGGCTACTAAATCAGAACACAGAAATGGAGAAAAAATGAGCCAGAAAACATATCGCGCCGCCGCTATCGGGCATACCGGGGCAGGCAACTTTGGACATGCACTTCATACGCCTTATAAAAATATAGAGAACGTTGAATTTATTGCCGTCTCCGATCCAGACGAGGCTGGCAGAGTGAAGGCGGCTGCGGAAGCAGGGGCATTACGGAGTTACGCTGATTATCGGGAAATGCTTGAGAAAGAGGATCTCGACATCGTGAGTATCTGTCCACGTTGGACATCGGAACACCTCGCTATGATAACTACCTGTCTTGAGGCGGGATGCCACATCTATACCGAAAAACCGATGACGAGTACGCTCGCGGACGGTGATATCATCGTTGAGACAGCGAAGGCACGCAGGCTAAAGGTGGCAGTAGCGCATCAGGCGGTCTATCTCCCCGCAACGCACGCAATTAAGAAGATGCTTCATGACGGCAAAATTGGCACAATCCAAGCCATCCACGCCAGCGGTAAACAGGATCATCGCGGCGGTGGTGAGGATATGATTGTCCTCGGCACCCACCTTTTTAATATGATGCGTTTCTTTGTTGGTGATGTCGCGTGGATGCAGTCTCATGTCACGAATAACGGCAAAGAGATCGCTTATGGCGAAGATCACGAACCGACAGAACCTGTTGGACCCGTTGCTGGCGATTGCATCAATAGCTACCTCGCTTTCAAAAGCGGTGTCTCTGGTTTCTTCGTGTCTCGGAGAAATCAGGCGGGTTCCGGTAGATACGGCATGGAGATTGTCGGCAGTGACGGAATTTTCTCACTCCGCGGCGATGTCGCAAATCGACTCATGGTCTACCCTTATCCAGTCCTACTACCCTCAAATCCAGACCAAAAATGGGAAGCAATTGACTTAGACGATACACCTTTTTCCGGTGGTAATGAACTCGCTGTTCGCGATCTCATTGACGCGATTGAAAATGACCGGAAACCAATTTCCGCTGCCGAAGACGCTCGCGCTGCCCTGGAGATGATCCTCGGTGCTTATGAGTCTCAACTCTCTGGTGGGCGTGTTTCTTTCCCTATTGCTAACCGTGAGCATCCGCTCAGTAGGTAAAACTAACACTTCATAAACAAGGATAATCGGTGCGGTTTGAAACCGCACCTACCTCAATTGGCGTAAAATGGTGGCTCTCTCTGTGCTTCGCTATCTTCCTACGCTGGTATTATTTTCCGAACACCATTTTCATAGCGGACCTCATAATCGGTATCCGGCACCTCCATCGCACGGACAGCAAGTTCACCGAATGTGATAAGCGGTTCGGAAAGCAGTAGCAATTCATCAAGCGATTCGGTGGGTGGCTTCTCCGTGGTATCCAACACAATCTTACGACCTTTTTGCGCAAATAGGGACCTATCAATTTCTTCTTCAAAGAGGCGTTTAAGTTTTGGAATATCGGCTTTCTTGATAACCTGATATTCGTGTGGGTCTGTTTCCATCCGTGCCTCGATTGCTGCATCGCTGGCAGTAACATGAATCATAACCACATCCGGCAACCGTGCCTCGATTACCTGCGTTTCGTATCCACGCTGTGCATTGATATGGTATTTCGAGTAATACGGGCTGTCTGGGTCATCTCCGTAGAAAGACGAATATACAAGTTCTTCGATGTGCCAACCGGCGATCATTGTATTCGGATAGTTTTTTATAACCTCAACGTGGTATTGGAGCTGCATCCGCTGCATCCGTTCTTTCACGTCGTCTGGAAAGTTCACGTACGCCGCTCTTGATTCTGGACTGAGTGTCGAATCAGGGATGGTGAAGTGGTCGTCAACGTGAACCATCAATTTCCGGTGCCGATAATAGTTCGTCAACAGGTCTACCAACGTTGATTTTCCAGCATATTCGATGCCGACAAAAATACATCTCATAAGAAGGACCTCGCTATTGAATGGGTGTGAATGAAAAATGTTCTACAGCCTGTCCTTATATCTACCACGAAAATGGAAAAGTGTCAATATCTATTCTGATTTCTGATGTCCTTGACAATCGGGCATTTAGGAGGTATAATAAATTTACCGGAAACAAATTGAATGTAGGGAGACAGACATGGAAAAAATTCAGACAGTCAAAATCCAGTACCAAGACTACCTTGAAACTTATACTGCCCACATCCAAAAAAATGGCAGTAGATGGATAGGATGGATACAGGAAGTTCCTGAACTGAAGCAAGAAAAAGAGACGCAAGAAGAATTGTTGAAAACTCTTAAAACCGAGCTTCATGAAACTTTGGCAGCTGAATGGGAAGCCTGGTGTGAGCAATTTGAGGAAGATGTGAAAGCCGGGCGAGTAGACCGACTTTTCGATGAAGCTCTTGAGGATTTACGGGCAGGTAGGGGCAAAGATTTATAGGACCACTCATAGGTTTTGGAACTACTATGAAAATCTGCCGCGAGAGGTTCAGCAACTCGCAGACAAAGGTTTTGAGCTGCTGCAGCGAGATCCAAGGCATCCTGCCCTGCACTTAAAGAAAGTAGGCACGCGTTGGTCCGCTCGAATCAATAAAGACTATCGCGCTTTGGCTCGTGAAGAAGATGGTATCCTTGTCTGGTTTTGGATTGGGAAACACGATGAATATATGAGACGCATTCGATAAACGAAATCATCTGCAAAATTACCTCATAGATAGCATGCTATGTTAACAATCGGCAACCTCCACATCCAAGATTTCCCACTGCTGCTCGCACCGATGGAAGATGTGAGCGACCCACCTTTTCGCGCCGTCTGCAAGGAGAACGGCGCAGATCTCATGTACACCGAGTTCATCTCCTCCGAGGCACTCATCCGTGATGCCGCGCCCAGTGTCGCCAAGTTAGACATCTTCAAAACAGAAAGACCGATCGGCATCCAGATTTTTGGGCACGACATCGAAGCCATGCGCGCCGCTGTCGAAATTACCGAACGCGTCCAACCCGATATTATCGACATCAACTATGGCTGCCCTGTCAAGAAAGTTACGTGTAAAGGCGCGGGTGCGGGTATCCTACAAGACATCCCCAAGATGGTAAAGATGACAACCGAGATGGTGAAAGCCACGGAGCTGCCTGTTACTGTCAAGACTCGACTCGGTTGGGATGATAAAACGAAATACATCGTTGAAGTCGCAGAACGTCTACAGGATGTCGGGATACAAGCTATCGCGATTCATGGCAGGACCCGTCGGCAGATGTATAAGGGCAGTGCTGATTGGACGCTCATCGGTCGGATTAAGGATAACCCACGCATGACGATCCCCGTCTTTGGCAATGGGGATGTCGATAGTCCGCAGAAAGCATCGCAGATGCGCCGGCAATATGGTGTTGATGGTATTATGATTGGGCGCGCCGCAATCGGCTACCCTTGGATTTTCAACGAAATCAAACACTATTTCGCAACAGGTGAGTTGCTCCCACCTCCCTCAATAGACGAACGGATTGCCGTTTTTAGAAAACATCTTGATTTCTCAATTGAATGGAAAGGTTTGAAACTCGGTCTCATTGAGATGCGTCGGCATTACGGCAATTATTTCAAAGGTATCCCGTACGTCAAACCGTTTCGCAATCGCCTCGTTACCTCTGATAGTTACGACGATGTGTTACGGATTGTAGAAGAACTCCGGACGCACGCCTTAACATTGGTGCCATCTCTGATTGGAAACAGTCTAAACATCAATGCCCTACCAAAAAATGCTTGACGTGAAAGCCAAATAATTTTATCATACATCTCAGAAAACACATCTCGGCAATATAAGGACATACAATGGATAAAATACCCTTTATGAAACTCAGTGGTGCAGGTAACGATTTCGTTATTATCAATAATTTTTCGGAGATCATTGATAGCACCGATACAAATTTTGTGACAAAGCTCTGTCAACGCCGTATGTCAGTTGGTGCTGACGGCGTGCTTCTCGTTGAAAAAGCGGACGATGTTGACTTTCGCATGCGCTACTTCAATGCTGATGGTGGTGAAGTCGAGACCTGCGGGAACGGCGCACGATGCATCTCCAAATTTGCATACCTGAACGGTATTGCATCTGAACAGATGCGATTCCTGACGAACGCCGGGATTTATGAATCCGAAATCGTCGGTGAGAACGTTAAAGTGGGTATGAGCGATCCGACAAATATCCGACTCAATGTTCCGTTGCAATTAAATGATGGGATGCACACCGTCGGCTTCGCGAACAGTGGCGTACCGCACGTCGTTTTCTTTGTGGAGGATTTGGAAGGCACGGATGTTTTCGATCTCGGTGAACAGACGCGGTATCACGACGCTTTCAAGCCTGCCGGTACGAACGCCAATTTCATCCGAGTACAATCGCCAGGGTTAATCGACATTCGGACGTATGAACGCGGCGTTGAAGATGAAACACTCGCTTGCGGCACGGGTTCGATTGCATCAGTGATTGTCGCTGCGGCGTTGGAAAAGGTAGAATCTCCCGTTGATGTAAAAACGGCAAGTGGCGTGATTTTGAAAATCCATTTTGATGTGGAAAACGGAGAAGCTCGGAACGTTTATCTTGAAGGTGATGCCCGCGTGATCTTCGTGGGTGAACTCACAACGGACGCGTGGAACTATTAGGCGCGCTTGTAGCCCCGCTTCAGTGAGCGTGATGCTACAGATACAAGGAGGGTTTACGGACATGTTTCAAGGCTCTTATGTTGCACTGGTCACACCATTTAAGGACGATGAATCGCTTGACGAAGCGAAACTCAAGGAACTGATTCAATTTCAGCTTGATGGCGGCACGCACGGCATCGTCCCGTGTGGCACAACGGGTGAATCCCCCGCGCTTTCTGAGGCTGAACACGATAGGGTCATAGAAATTACGGTTGAGACGGTGAATGGGAAAGTGCCTATTATCGCAGGTACAGGCTCCAACTCAACCACGCGTACACTACGCGCAACGGAACACGCTAAAGCCGCTGGTGCGGATGCTGCGCTGATCGTTACACCCTACTACAACAAACCTACCCAAAATGGGTTGTATGCTCACTACATGAAGATCGCCGATACGGTGGACATCCCGATTGTTGTTTACAACGTTCCAGGACGTTGTGGCACGGACATCCTTTCACCGACTATTGCGCGGCTTGCCGAACATCCGAATATCGTCGCGCTCAAAGAGGCGACCGGTGAACTCAAACGCGCCAGTGAAGTCGTCGATTTATGTCCTGATGATTTCGTTGTGCTTTCAGGTGATGATGTGAACACGCTGCCAATCATGGCTGTCGGCGGGAAAGGCGTTATCTCGGTTGTGGCGAATGTTGCTCCTGCAGATGTCGCAGAGATGTGTAATGCTTTCCACGCAGGGAATCTCGACCTCGCTCGTAAACTCCACTATAAGACGCTGTCGTTGGCGGTGGATCTCTTTATTGAGACGAATCCGATTCCTGCGAAAACCGCGCTCCAGTTGATGGGAAGACTCAATGGAAAACTGCGCTTGCCGCTTGCCCCAATGGATCCTGCAAACCTCGAATCCTTACGGAAGACGGTGGCAGAATCGGGATTGATTTAATCTAAAGTCTGAATTTTCACTATGTCCGGTAGGCACGGTTTCCTAACCGTGCCGGGCATTTGTACAATCCAAGAAAAAATGTAGTTTACTGATGAGAATTAACAGTTCAAGTATAGTAACCTAAAAAGTATAACTCCCTCCACATTAGGCAGGTTGATCGTCTTTTTAAACCAAGAATTTATCAGGCAACAATCGATGCACCGTATCAATCACCAATTGCTCAATACCCGGTGCGAATCGTGTCGGCGGACCGAAGTAAAGCATCGCACCTCCACCTTCATAACCGCCTTCCGCTAATACACGCTCAGACGGAATATAGCACGGAAAGGCGTTTGCATAAGCACCGACCCATAGCCGTTCGGCATCCAGTTCACGCTTCAGACGTAGCGCGTAATCGACGACCACCTCACTCGCAAGGAAAACAACGGCAAGTTCATCACCGAACCGCCACGCCTGTACGGGATAGGAGAGTTCCGTTTGTATAGCCTCTCCGCTCTCCAAGCGTTCAAGGTACTTTTGGGCATGATAAGCGTCATGACCACCCGCTGCCACGCGTGCTTCCCACTCTTCGCGGGTCGGTAGCGTATCAAACGGCAGATTCACCCTCGCTAACGCGCCCGTCGGTGTTGTGGAGAGCGACTTTGCATCTCCTTGGAGCATCCGCTGAACTTCCTCTGAAAGTGCCTCTCCGTGTGCCTTGGCATACGCCAGACGAGTGCTAAAGACCTCTTCTTTTTCGTCTGGCATTGGCATCATCCGTGATTCGGGATTTGCATCGGCACCACAACCGATTGTGATTAAGGCGGTTACACCGGGAAGTGCGTTTTGGATGGCTGCTTGGGCAAATCCTGCCCAGTCACCACAGATGTGATTGTCTGTGCCAGCCAACGTCGTACAGTGACAGGCATAACTTGCCCACACAGCGCGCAAACTGCCGTCTGTACCTCTGACTTGTATACACGGTAGTGAGTGGTCTATCGGTCCGCCCTCGGTTCGCCGATTCTTTGCGAAACCGAGTTCGCCGATGCTCCACGTCAACCGTGACGGTTCGCGATTCGCGAGTGCCTCCAGCGCAACGGCTTCCATCCAGTCAGTAAGTTGACGCGTATACCGATCAATCTTTACCTGATGCGCTGGGGGTATATCCATACTAAACAGAAAGGGAGCTGCATTTGTCAAACAAGGCGCGCTGTGTGTATGTGAGAAACACGCGACGAAATGGGCGCGGGAAATCCCTGTCTTCTCTTTGATTCGGCGCGACACTTCCTCGGTGAGTTCATCGGGGAGTCCGCAATTTTCGACGGTTACTAAGACAACCGGATTATCAGCATCGTTCCCGATCGCGAGTGCCTTTGCCCATATCGGCTGAATAATACCGTCGGATTCCGTGCGACGGCTTCCGTAGCCACTTAACCGAATCGGATAGTCGGGTGTAATATCCACTTCGGCAACGCCAATCTGAATAACGTTGTTTTTATCTGTCATACGGCTTAACTCCTTGCATTAGAGTCGTAGGGTGAATGCCAATAGGTGTCGGTTTGATGTGTAGGTGAAACTTCCCAACCCAAACGTGTATTCCAAGTATGTAGTACCGAGCCTTAACCCTGCACCCACTGAAAAGTGTAGAGTTGCGTTTTCACGTCCTGCACCGACTCGGAGTGCTGGTGTTATTGGGTATCCGCTGCGCCATGTTTTGTGTAATTCAATCCCAATGGCAAAACCGAGTCCGCTTTGTTCTGAGTCCCGCCAGAGATCTGCCCCCACTGCAATCCATTTCAGCGGTTCATAAGCAACGCCAATGCCGAGACGAAACGGGAGTGGTTCCACCAAGTTTGACCGTAGTAGATTTTCAAAGAGAATCCCCACATATAGTGGTGGGTTTGTGCGATGTGTGTCGAACCATATTTCGCGTTGCAATCCAATATCTAATTCTAATCGGTTGGCTGTTCTGTCATAAGTCGGTTGCTCTTCGTGAACGAGATCCCGAATCCGATCGCCGAATTGTAGTTCTTCGGTAATTGCCGCAATCAGCTGATCTGGGGCATGCACATCTATGTCGGGACCGTGCCGTGCCGCGAGATTCAAGGTGGACACAACCACACCGGTTTTTACATCTTGCGCGACCCATTTTAATCGGGTTCCGACTATGGATCCAGCAACCTTGCGACTGAGTCCTAATACCCAATTCTGTTCATGAAACAGTGAGTAATCTGTGATAAAGTCGGTTTCAGCGGAAAACCGACGGGCGTTAATGTTGTATTCAGCACGGGTCGCAGCGAGCGTGAAATTCGCATAATTGGTCGATGTACCGATGTATCCGGCACTGATCCCCCATTCACCGAACGCGTGTGAATAATAGACCGAGGGATATAAATCTGTATTGACTTCGGCAGCGAACTGGTCTCTGTCGTGTTTCGGTAATTCTGTCCAGTGAAGATTCTCGGAGGCGATCCCGAACGCGAGGTTGTGGTGCTTCACCGACACGAGCGATGCCGGATTCCCAAATATGCCCGCATCAGCAGCAGATGTTGCGATCCGAGTCCCGCCCATGCCAATAATGCGAAGCATCTCATTTGCCTCGCTGGAGGATGGTGTAACCATTGCTAAGAGACAAAGTATTGAGATGGCATAGGAGATAGAACGTAAAAAAGCTTCAACGCCACCGTATGGCTGCTCTTTAAAAAACATCTGCAAGGACAGCGGACGCAGCAGCCCAGATTTAATCGTTAGAAAAGTGCTGACATACTCGTAAAAAATAGAACGTAAAAAAGCTTCAACGCCACCGTATGGCTGTTCTTTAAAAAACATCTGCAAGGACAACGGACGCAGCAGCCCAGATTTAATCGTTAGAAAAGTGCTGACATACTCGTAAAAAATAGAACGTAAAAAAGCTTCAATGCCACCGTATGGCTGTTCTTTAAAAAACATCTGCAAGGACAACGGACGCAGCAGCCCAGATTTAATCGTTAAAAAATTCCACACGCATCACCTCAGCGAAAATGTCCTCTAACGAATGCTTTACCTCACGCAACTGGCGGACTTGCACGCCTGTATCGTAAGCCAGTTTGAAAAAAAATTTTGTATCTGTCTGTTCTCTATTTTCAGACATAACTCGGAGGCGTTTGTCCGGACGGAATTCGATATGGTAGTTATGGCGTTTCAGTGCAGCAACATAAGCGTCGGTATCTCCTACGATTCTCAAATCGTAAGCCTCTCCTGTATTCTTTTTAAGTGCTGTTATCTGAGCATGTGCAGCAACACTTCCGTGAGAAAGTGCGATAATCTCCTCACATGCGAACTCTACATCGGGGAGCAGGTGTGAGGACAGAATCACATTGATGTTTTTATCGGTTGCAATGTCTTTAACGAGTTCAAGCATCTCCTCTCTACCGCTGGTGTCCATACCGTTTGTCGGTTCATCAAGCAGTAGCAGCTTTGGATCGTGTATCAGTGCTTGTGCTAACTTCACGCGCTGTTTCATTCCGACGGAATATTCACCCACTATGCGGTAACGTTCTTCGTCTAACCCGACGTAGTAGAGGACTTCGTGTGCCCGTTGTAGGGCATCACGTTTCGGCATTCCACAAAGTGCACCCGCGTAAGCGACGAGTTGGACGGCAGTCATGCCCGGAATTAAGCATTCATCTTCTGGCATATACCCGACCTGTCTACGTATTTCCAGCGGTTGCTTCTCTACGTCCATCCCAAATACCGCTGCGCTGCCTTGGTTGGGCTTGACAAAACCGAGCAATGTTTTAATCAAAGTGCTTTTGCCAGCACCGTTAGGTCCGAGTAGACCGACAGCCCCGCCTTGCACCTTCAGGGAAAGGTCATCCAACGCAGTCGTTGCGCCAAAAAAGAGTGATACATTCTTGATTTCGATTAGCATTTTTTAAGGGTTATCAGTTATCGGTCATCAGTTTTCAGTTAAGAGATGTTTCAGGACATACGTCCTCTATGTAAATCCTACTCACGCGTTTCCCAATTTGCGTTAAAATCTCATAAGGAATCGTTCCCGCGCGGTTAGCGATTTCATCAGCCCTAATTTCAGCATCTCCCTGCTTACCAATTAGTACCACCTCAGCACCGACCGATACATCAGCCGCATCACTGAGTGCCACCACACTCACGTCCATACAGACCCTTCCGATGATTGGACACCGAACGCCATCAATCAATACCTCACCGACTCCAGAGAGTGCACGCCGGTAGCCGTCCGCGTAGCCTATCTGTACCATTGCTATCCGAGTCTGACGCGAGGCTTTATAGGTTAATCCGTAACTTACGCCTTCCGCCTCCGAAATAGAACCGACCCAACCAACCCGCGTCTTCCATGTAAGCGCAGGTTCTAACATGATCGGTTTTTCGGATGCGGGATAGATGCCGTACAGACTCAAGCCCGGACGGACCGCATCGAAATGTGAGGCAGGAACTGCAAGTGTTGCTGCACTATTTGCCGCATGACGCATTTCTCCGCTGCTGCTTGAAGGCAGAGATGAAAAACGCTCTAACTGAACGGAGACAAAACTTTTATCTTTTTCGTCTGCAGTCGCGAGGTGTGTGAACAGCCCCTCAATCTCAAGTCGCTCCAGCGTTTTGAGTCTGTTCAGAAATTGCGCCGCCTCTGTCCAATGGATACCGTTCCGGTTCATGCCTGTATTGATATTGACATGAATCTTTGCCGTTCTCGATGCGACCTCGTTTAATCGGCTCGCAAACTTCCAATCTGCTACCGTTGGGGTCAACCCTTGTTCAACGATTTGCGTCGCTTCCTCAGTGAGAGAACTAAAGAGAATAAGAATAGGTTTCTGGATTCCCGCCTGACGTAGCTTGATTCCTTCTTCAGTGGTTGCGACTGCGAACATATCAGCGGATGCAGACAATATCTCTGCCACACGGATCATCCCGTGTCCGTATGCATCTGCTTTTATAACGGCAATGAGTTGTTTGCCTGTATGTGCCTTGATCGCTTCAGCGTTCCGCTGAATTGCTCCAAGATTGATTTTTGTGTATGTTCGGAAATGATCCATGTCGTCTTTTGGTCTTGTTATACCAACGGGGCAATTATACCATAGCCTCCGCGAATTTCCTAATTGTTTCGTAGACTATACCGTATCGGTTTTCATGATCACGTGTTCTGCCTTTCGGAAGCGGCTGTATTGCCCTGAAACCACAGAAAAAGTAGAATAAACACAATGGAATTCGCCAATAACATCGTCGAGATGGCGTTAATCTCTGGAGTAATACCGAACTTCAGCATAGAGTAGATATGGACGGATAGGGTTGTGTAGCCAACACCAGCCGTAAAGAAGGTGATGACGAAATCATCTATAGAGAGCGTGAAAGCGAGCAGTGCACCACCGATAATTCCGGGAGCAATGAGCGGAAGCGTTATCCGCCAAAACGTTTGCCATTCGTTAGCACCGAGATCGCGGGCTGCTTCCTCCAGTGTGTGATCGTAGCCTTGTAAACGTGCGCGGACGACAATCGTAACGTACGCTATATTGAAAACGCCGTGTGCAATAATTACAGTCAATAAACCGAGAGGGATGCGGACTTGCACGTAGAACGTCAATAGCGCAATCGCCAGCACAATGTCTGGGATGATGATTGGGAGATAGAGGCATCGTTCGAGGGCAGTTCGGAAACGGAACCGATGTCTCTCTATGGCGAGTGCTGCTGTTGTTCCGATAACGGTTGCGATACAAGTGGCAATGCCCGCGACGATCAGACTGTTTCGACAGGCGCGCCATAACGCCGCATTTTCAAACAATTTCGCATACCAACCCAAAGTAAAGCCTTGCCAGACAGAAATTTGCTCGCCGCTGTTGAACGAGAACACAACAACTGTCAAGATCGGAACATAGAGGAACAGATAAACCAGACCTATATTAAATTCAAGAATCCGTTTCATATTTTTAATCTGACCCTAACGGGAGTTGTCAGGTAGCCTTGGGTAGAAACGATGCTTTCAAAAATCCGCCTTCGCCTTCGGCTACAGGCTAATGTCTTTGGGTGAGTCTTTGGATCCAGTTTCGTTAACGGATAATGTCAGTTGGTTTCAGGTGTATTCTGTTGTAAAGCGCGGAAGTAAAGCACAGTACCGACAAGCACAATGCCCATCAGCATAAACGAAAGTGCCGACCCAAAGGGCCAATCTCGCGCTGTTTTGAATTGCCGCTCAATCACATTCCCGATATAACTCACTTTCCCACCACCGAGCAAGTCTGGGGTTAGGAACGCTCCCACTGTCGGAATAAAAACCAGCATTGATCCCGCAAGGATACCCGGTAGGCTCAGCGGAAGGGTTACATGCCAAAACGCATACCGTGGCGATGCACCTAAATCTTGCGCCGCTTCTAACAGCGACATATCTAATTGCTCCAGTGCCGCATACAACGGGAGTATCATAAAGGGTAGGTAACCGTAAACAAGTCCTATCTGGACGGCTAACGGTGTATTCAGTACCTCTAATGGTGTCCAATCGGGAAACACAGCCCCCAAGAGACTGTTCAGGAGTCCTTCTGTGCGCAAAATGAGTATCCATGCGTAGGTGCGGATGAGGAAATTCGTCCAGAAAGGGACAACGACGAGGAGTAATAAGATATTTCGGTGTTTCGGTCGGTAGCGTGCGAGGTAGTAAGCGAACGGATAGCCGAGCAGGAGGCAGATTGCGGTACAGATCAGTGCTGTTGATACCGAACGCCAGAGGATACCGAGATATAGTCCATCAAATAGGCGTTGATAGTTTTCGAGGGTAAAAATCCACCGCACGCCGCCGTAGGTTCCGCGCTCTATGAAACTATAGATGAATACGGAAACAACTGGGAGTAAAAAGAAGCAGAAAAGCCAAAAGACGACGGGGAAGAGGAGGATAAGGAGATGATAATTACGACGCATATTCTTTAACTCTTCGTTCCAAAAAGCCAGTCAACGGCGCGGGTTTCGCCTCACCGCTGTCTCGCCACGATTTGAAATTTTGCATCCGTATATGCGTAATCATTTTCCTGCCTCCATGTTAACCCTATTATACACAGTTTTATGAGGAAATTCAAGGTAAATCTAAATCACAAAGAGGTATGGATTTCGGAAAAATGCTCTTAAAATCCGTGTAATCCGCGTAATCTGTGTAATCCGAGATTCAGACAAGCAGTCTCCAATTTTTGTTTGATTACAAACAGAAAATAAGATACAATACTTTCCATATTTCGCCTTTATGTGCTTCAATTACAAATCGGCGAGGTTGGGAAACCTCACCTACCATTAATAGGAAAAAGAAGAATAAATTATAAAAAATACAACTCAAAAGGAGACAAACCTTGGAAAAAATACGTGAACTGATTGCGTTGTTGGAGTCTGGGGTTGAGGATTATGATGTCCAGATGAAGATGCTACAAGCGGAACGACTAAAATACATTCGACTCTCAATAACAGATGGGTTTGGCGAGGAGGAGGGCGACTCTCAGCAGTCATGGCTCCTTCACCTCAAGCAGCTTGAAGATTCCCTTAATCTCCGTTTAAATAGTATCCGACAAGCAATTCGGGAAGCCGGAGACGCTATTCAGAAGGAGGGAGACGCATGATGCCAAGAAAATACTTGCAGTACGTGTTGTTGCTGACATGCTTTTTCGCTGTCTGGACGGTGACGGCACAGGAGATGGATACTTCCCAAGTTATTGAAGAAGCGATCCGGTATCAAAATCTGGGATTAGCGTATCTTGAGGAGTCGCAGCCTTCAAAAGCGGTTGCGGCGTTTACAGAACTCGTGGAACTCCTACCCGATGAAGCGATCGGATACGGTAACCTCGCGGTCGCACACCTACGTCTCCAGCAAGCCGATACCGCTGAAGAATGGGTCAAGCGTGGCATTGCTGTCGTCCCGACAGCCAGCCAGTTACATTTCATTTTGTCCGAAGTCTACCAAGTGCAAGGGAAGACTGAATTAGCCGTAGAGTCAATGAAAGAAGCTGTCCGATTGGCACCCGACGAATTAGAGTTTCGTTACAAGTTGGTCCGTTATTATCTCGGACAGCGGAACGACCCAGAGGCACAGCAAGAGGCGGTTCGACATCTCCAAGAACTTCACGCTCGGTCACCGGTGAATGTTGTGGTGCTGATGAAGTTAACACAGGGACTATTAGCACAAGAGCAGTTGGAAGATGCAGAGCGTCTCAGTCAAGAGTTGATGCGTATTTTGGGGGACACGGATCCAGAAAAACTTGCATACCTCACACAAGGGATAGAGGCGATACAGCACGGAGACTTGGCACTTGCTTCGCGAAATATCCGAATCTTTGAGAACTTGCATCGAGCAAGTCCGCGCTATCAGCAAGGCATCGGTGAATTGGTAACCGACATCCTTGGGCATCCGATAGAAAGTTTCGACCAAAACTTTAAAGCGCGCATCGCTGCTAAGCAGAGTCCGCCGATTGATGTGGAATTTGTGGATGTCACCGAGCAACTTGGACTCGCTGTGAAACCGCCTTCACCCCTAAAAATGCCTATGGCTGTATCGCTTGTGGACTACGATAACGATGGAGATCTCGATCTATATACAAGCGCGAATGGTTTGATGGTGTATCAGAATACGGGCAGGCATTTCGAGCCTATTGAAGCATTTATAGGTGAACAAAACACCTACATTATCGCTGCGGATATAAATAAAGATGGTATGCAGGAGTTCCTCATGGAAAGTGTTAGTGGCATACTGTATTTGCTGTATTCTTGGATAGAAGATCCAGAGCAGCAGCTGGAAGCATCTGGCCTCGTCGAATATGAGCAAAGAGGAACAGAAACCAGTCTGCTCCACCTGGTCGATTTTGACCATGATGGGGATCTAGATCTCTTTGCATCCGGCACCGCGATGTACCAAAATAATGGAAATGGGGTCTTCATTGATGTCACAAAACAGACTTTTGTAAAGACCGATACAGATAGCACATCCACCCAACAACCGAGTCCCGTCGAAGCGTTCTCGGCTGATTTTGATGACGATGGGGATATAGATATCTTCGTTACACACCGCGAAAAGGGATGCACTCTCTACGACAACCTCCGTCAAGGAAGACTCCGCGCCGTTTCCCGTGAAACCGGAATTCCGCAGAATGTTCATTATACCGCCGCGGCTGCTGGCGACTACGACAACGATGGCGATTTCGACCTCTTCTTGGCAACGGTAGATCGTATCCATCACTACCGGAATATAGGGAACGGAAGCTTCGTCGATGTACTGGGTCCAGAAGCAGGTGTTCAAGGTATGCCACCTCTGCTATTGAGAAACATAGATTACGACAACGACGGGTTTCTTGACATCTGGGTCGGTGGCGAGAAAGGCATGTTCCTGTTTCGGAATGATGGTGCTGGCGAGTTTACTGAACCTTATCCGATTCTTGACTCGACAACACTCACAGGTGAACCACGTCTGGAAAGTGCTGTTGCCGGAGCAGTCGGGGATTATGACAATGATGGCGACCTTGACCTCTTTTTTGTCAATACCGACGGGCAATTGCGGGCACTGCAAAACAACGGTGGAAATCAGAACAACTGGATACAGGTACGGCTGGAGGGTATCACTACCGGAAATAACAAAGTCAATAGAGACGCTATCGGCTCGAAATTGGAGGTAAAAGTTGGCGACCTGTATCAATCGCGGTATGTCTCCGAACAGGTCTCACATTTTGGGTTGGGTGGATTTGATGCAGCAGATGTCGTGCGGGTCGTCTGGACAAACGGCGTACCGCAGAATGTTGTTACCCCACAAGCGAGACAGCGGATTCTGGAGAAACAGGTTTTGAAAGGTTCCTGCCCGTTTCTATACGTCTACGACGGTGAGGGGTATGAGTTCGTTACCGATCTGCTCTGGCGTGCGCCGTTAGGGCTTGTTACGTCAATGGGATTCGTTGCACCTGACGAAACGAGGGATTTTGTAAAAATATCAGGACAGCAGATGCAACCGAAGTCTGGCAAGTATTCCATCCAGATTACCGAAGAATTGTGGGAGACTGCCTATTTTGATGAGGTGAAACTCATAGCGGTTGATCATCCGGCAAACACCGACATCTTTGTAGATGAACAGTATATCCCGCCGCCGTTTGCGGAATTCAAAGTCTACGGCGTTGCTGAGAAAAAGCATCCGAGGTCAGCAGCTAATCATCGCGGTGAAGATGTCTCTGATGCTTTAAAGGCATTTGATTACCGCTACGCCGTAGAACACGCGCCGGGTTCCTATCAAGGTATTGTTGAACCGCATGCTATTGTTCTTGACCTCGGAGATGTTCCTCATGACGCTCCTGTGACGCTTTTCCTGACGGG
Source organism: Candidatus Poribacteria bacterium (assembly GCA_963662915.2). GTDB lineage: Bacteria > Poribacteria > WGA-4E > WGA-4E > WGA-3G > WGA-3G. Next base: position 704,392 of record CAXXEU010000002.1, read on the forward strand.
TTGGATTTTCCCGACCGATACGAGTATCAATGTCGCCTTATCGCAGAACCCGACAATTAATCCGAGTTTCCCGTCAGTCGCCGTGAAGGATGAAACGGGTGAGTGGACAACCGTTATTTATATGATTGGGATACCCGCAGGCAAAAACAAAACAATTACGGTTGATTTGACAGGCAAATTTCTCTCGGAAGATCGGCAGGTTCGGATTGAAACAGATATGCAGATTTATTGGGATATGGCGTTCTTCACCGTTGGAGAGCAATCCGTACCCATGGAGACGACGACGTTAAATCCGGATAGTGCGGATCTGCACTACCGCGGCTTCTCTGAGATGTACCGTCCGAATCCGCATGCGCCGCACTTGTTTGACTATCAACAGGAAACGAAGGAACCGCAGTGGCGTGATCTCGCTGGATACTATACCCGCTATGGCGATGTTAATGCATTGTTGCAGGAAGTCGACGATATGTATGTTATCCTTAATGCTGGAGACGAAATCACGGTGGAATTTGAAGCGTCACGCTTACCGACATTGAAAACCGGTTGGATACGTGATTTTATCCTCTATAGCGATGGGTGGGACAAAGATGGCGACATCAATACGCTCACCTCTCAGACAGTTGAACCGCTACCATTCCACGGGATGTCCGCCTATCCGTATCCTGAAACTGAGCATTATCCAGATGATGAAGCGCATCAGGAGTATCGCCGTAAATACAACACACGGCGCGTCGAACACCGACTACCGCCGCTGGGAAATGGCATAGTAAAGTAAAAGCGTTGCTTATATGGGTTTTGGTAGTCACGAGGCGTTTACCACTTCACTTCCAATGCGGCGTAACGGGATATACAGACAAAGCATCGCGATTACCAAAATGCCTGCCAGCACTACGTAAGGATGCGCCTCTTTCGTATAGAGCCACCCCCCGAGCAGGGGTCCCAAAATCCGTCCTAAACTTAAAAAAGCATCCATGATACCGATAGCCGCACCTTGACCAATTTGGGACTGCTTAGAAATCCACGATGTGTTTGTCGGACGGATCAACTGATTACCGATACCAGCAATGGTGAGATATAGCGTGAGCGTTCCGAAGGAGTAGGCTTTGAGCAGTAACACCATGCCAAGTGCGTTGAGCAGTAAACCGGTAAGAATGATTCGCCGTTCCCCGAATCTGTTGATAAGTCTTCCGAGTAAGACCCCCTGCATTGGCACGACAACCGCGCCCATAATCATGAACATCCACCCCATTTCCCTTTGTCTATAGTTCCAACCCTTTTCAATGAAAAGTGGAAACGTCATCTCCAAGCCTGCGAAACTGAAGGTAGAGAAAAACGCGAGAAGAAAAAGTGGTGTAAGTGGTGATTTTAAAGTCGTCTGACGAAATATTTCACGCGGAGAGATCCATTCGTGCCGATCTTCGAGCACCTCACCTGTGAGATCTTTCTCAAGCGATTCTGGCAGTAAAGCGAGTGCGAAGAGAAAAGTGAGTAGCGACAGTCCGCCTGCGACAAAGAACGGCATGTCATGGCTTCCCATAACCCCACCGATCGCCGGTCCGAGAATGAAACCGAGTCCCATCGCTGCCCCCATTAGCCCCATACCCCTGCCGCGCTCCTCCGGTGTGGTAACATCAGCAACGTAAGCCATTACACTCGGTAGCACTGCTGCTGAAGCGATACCCGCTGCACTGCGAGCAACCAAAAGCCACACATAAGTCTTTGCTAATCCGAAGCCGACTAAGGCACCTGCATTCCCAAGCAATCCGAGTAGAATTAAAGGTTTTCTGCCGTATTTGTCCGATAATCTACCCCAGAGTGGTGCAAACAATAGTTGCATCCCGGAATAGATTGACATTAATAGGGCAATTTCGGTGGGGGTTGCGCCGACATCTTTGGCGTAATAAGCGAGATTTGGAATGATGATGCCAAACCCAAGCATCACGAAAAATAGAGTTAGAAACAGAAGCAGAAGTCTTGATTTGTTCATCTAATTGCGAGCGAAAATCCGCAATGAAGCGTTCGTTCCTTTCGACTTTGGTGGATTGCTTTTTAATGGCGCAATCCAAGAGCAATCTATAAATATAATATCGTCTATTATAGCAAGTCTGAGTAGTGGGTGTCAAATTAAAAGCGAATAGTTCACAGAGCCATTAGGTTCTTCTGTAGCGCAATTTCCGAATCCCGACTTATGATAGCTAATTCCAAATTGTTGATTGCAATCGGAAAATTTACTATAGAAATTTTGACATGTTTTTGATATAATAAAATTGGTTTCATAATTAACCAGATACTCGACAATCGCACTTATTAATAAATATTTGGAGGAAACATGGCAACGGAATTTGTGCATCTACATAATCATAGCGAGTATAGCATGCTCGACGGTGCGTGCCGTATCGCCGATATGGTAGATTGGGCAGTCGAAAATAGTGCTCCCGCTGTTGCCCTCACGGATCATGGAAACATGTTCGGGGCATGGGAATTGTATAGTAAAGCAAAAAACGCAGGGGTCAATCCAATCGTCGGATGTGAGGTGTATGTGGCACCCGGGGACCGAAGGACACGCGGAAAAGGACAGGGCGGTCCCTATCATCTCACGCTGTTGGCAGAAGATGCAACCGGTTACCAGAACCTCCTCAAATTGGTATCGCTTGGTTATACAGAAGGTTTTTACAGCAAACCGCGCATTGACATGGAAATCCTGCGCGAATACCATGATGGTATTATTGCACTCACAGGGTGCATCCAAGGACAGGTACCACAACTCCTTTGCTCGAATAGGCGGGAGGAGGGTATTCAAAACTTCAAAACGTTAATGGAAATAATGGGGGAACGCAACCTTTACGTTGAAGTTCAAAATCACCACATCGACAAGGAACTTGAGGCGTATCCCATAATGGTGGAGTTGGCGAAGGAATTCAATCTTCCTCTCGTTGGAACAAACGATTGCCACTACCTCCGCAAATCTGACCACGGGATGCACGATGTTCTCCTCTGTATCCAAACCAAGAAGACGGTCAACGACCAACAGCGGCTGCGGTTTGAGAATCATTTCTATTTTAAGAGCGTTGATGAGATGCGGGAGGTGTTGAAGGATTATCCGCCAGAAGCCATCAGCAATACGCTTGAAATCGCCAATCGGTGTAACCTTGAACTTGATTATGGCAAAAACCTAATGCCAGAATACGAGGTACCCGAAGGACATACAAATGACAGCTATCTCAAAGAGCTCTGCTACCAAGGCTTACGCGAAAAATATGGCGGTCATATCTCTGAGCTGATTCGACAAAGGCTGGATTACGAACTTGATGTTATTAGTAAAACTGACTACTCTGGCTACTTTCTCATTGTCTGGGATTACGTTAAATATGCTCACGAACAGGGATACCCACTCTGTGCGCGTGGATCGGCTGCCAGCAGTCTCGTTCTGTATGCGTTGGATGTCATTACCTTCAATCCGATGGATTACGACTGTCTCTTTGAACGGTTCCTGAATCTTGAACGTATCAGTCCACCAGACATTGATATTGATTTCGCCGATCGTGCCCGTGAGCACGTCATCAACTATCTTGTAAACAAATACGGCGTAGATTCAGTCGGCAAGGTCGCCACCTTTGCGACGCTCGGGGCGAAAGCCGCAATCACAGATGTTGGACGCGCCCTTGAGATGCCTCTTGAGAACGTCAAGGATTTGACACAACGGATTCCAAGCATCCCCGGTATCACGATTGATGAGGCTTTAGAACAGGTTCCCGAATTTCGGCAACGCGCGGAACTCCCTGAAAATAAAGAGTTAATGGATCTTAGCCAAGCCGTTGAGGGTATGAAACGACACGTTTCGTGTCATGCCTCAGCGATTGTCATTTCAAATGGACCCCTCACCAATTACGTCCCGTTGTTCAAAGATAAACACGACCAAGTCGCCGCGCAGTTTGAAGGTAAAACCGTTGAGGATGTTGGGATCGTCAAGTTTGATTCTCTCGGCGTGCGAAGTCTTACCGAGATATCCGACTGTCTTCAGATGATTAAGACGACCAAGGGCACAGACCTCAAATTAGAGGATATTCCGTTTGATGATACACGTACTTATGCCTTACTTAGTAGCGGATTGCTTAGCGGATTGTTCCAGCTGGATGCTTCGCCGGGTATGTTTCGGGTTGTTACACAAATGAGACCAGATACCTTTGAGGAGTTCTCCACAATTCCGGCACTCTACCGCCCAGGACCCCTTGAAAGCGGCACTATGCAGGAATTCATTGATCGGAAAAACAAGTTAAAACCTGTGAAATATATACATCCCTCGCTTGAAAATGCCCTCAAAAACACCTATGGGGTCTGTGTATACCAGGAACAGGTGATGCAAATCGCGCGAGATATGGCAGGGTTTACGCTCGGAGAAGCAGACATTCTCCGCTCCGCAATGGGAAAGAAGGATCCTGAACTTCTCAAAGCCCAACGGGAGAAATTCGTTGAAGGTGCAATCGAAAACAACATTGCGAAACAGGAAGCAGAGGACGTATTTACGCAGTTAGAGCCTTTCGCAGGCTACGCCTTTAATAAGTCGCATACCGTCGCCTATTCCATGTTCGCCTACCGTATGGCGTACCTGAAAACGCACTATCCGCATGAGTTCATGGCGGCAATGATGACTGGAGAGGCTGGTGATTCAGCGAAAATTACGCGTTACCGTGCGGAATGTAAGAAACTCGCGGATTTCTTGGATGTAGAAATCAACCTGTTACCGCCGGATGTTAACAGCAGCCGGCGGGAATTCACGGTCGATGGCAGCGATGTCTGCTTTGGGCTTGTTGCCGTGAAAGGGGTCGGTGATGGGGCGATAGATGCAATCATTAAGGCGCGGGAGCAGGGAGGGTCGTTCAAATCTTTAGAGGATTTCTGCGAACGCGTGGATCTTAAACAGGTTAATAAGCGTGCTGTTGAAAGTCTAATTCTGAGTGGGGCGTTTGATTCACTTGAAGGACATCGCGCACGGCACATGGTGAACTTGGAAAACATCATAAAGGCGGCACAAAGCGCACAGGCGGAACGCGATCGTGGACAGATGAACCTCTTCGGTGAGTCGGCAGAAGTGATGCCGATAACTCCAACGCTCACCGATGCACCGGAATACGATCCTTTAGAGCGGCTTAAACAAGAGAAAGAGCAGCTCGGCTTCTATGTTTCTGGACATCCACTCGAGGAATATAGCGACATCATCGAGTACTACACAACCGCAAGTACGCAGAACTTTGTTACCCATCCGATTGACGCTGAGGTTTTCGTGGCGGGGATGATAACAGAGGTTAAAAATCTTACCACGAAGAAAGGGGATCCGATGGCGGTGATTGGGTTCGAGGATCTGGAAGGTTCGATTGAGATTGTCGTTTTTCCTGGAGTGTATAAGAGCGCGGGGGATCTCGTTGAAGGTCGAGTCGTTTGGATCCGCGGAAAAGTCAATCAAAATAATAGGAATCGGAGGACTGACGACGAGAGCCAAAGGGAGCAACGTCAGATACAGGCTGAGGATATCGTAGATATTGAATCTGTCTGTGAAAAACAGACCTCTGCGCTTGAGGTGACGATTCCTGAAACGGATCTTGAGAACACCGAGAAATTGGAGGCACTCCAGAAAATTGCCCGTGCTAACAGCGGACAAAACGATCTGATTTTACGGCTCATGACCCCACGGTACGGCGAAGTCATCGCACGGTGCGCTCAGAAATACAACGTCGCCTATAGACCGCAAGTTATCGAACAAGTAGAGCAATTGTTTGGTGAAAATTGTATCAAACCGAGCAATCGAACGATACGCGGGGGTAAGAACCGCGGTTCATATACGGATTTTGTCTAAAAGAAGGAAGAATGGAAGGAAGTTGCTATGCAGTATCGCACACTCGGTAAAACAGGACTCAGTGTATCAGAGATCGGTTACGGCGGCGGTAGAGTCCGTCCAGAACACGATGAGGCAACACTCGTCAAGATGCTCCACTACGCCATGGATTGTGGTCTCAACTACTTCGACACCGCACCTGACTACGGCAGGGGTTACAGCGAAACAATTATAGGTAAAGCGATCGCTGGACGGCGAGAGTCGTGTATCGTTGCGACCAAAACGGAGGAATACGATCCAGACGGTATCGCGACGGATGTAGAGGGCAGCCTACAACGACTCGGAATCGATTACATCGATGTCCTGCAGTTTCACGGCGGTTGGTTCTATGCCGAAGATGTTAACGTAATTCTCAATAAAGGTGGGTTGGAAGCATACCTGAAACTAAAGGCGGACGGAAAAGTCCGGTTTATCGGGTTTTCGGCGGATGGTCCCTCAGGGGGCGCGGAGCAGTTAATTGCTACGGGTGCGTTTGACATGATACAAACCCACTATAACCTCATGTATCAGAGTACCTGTGATGCGTTCGGCAGACGCGGCATTATTCCCGATGCGGTCGCACAAGAAATGGGGATTGTGCTAATGCGTTCCACAACGAGTAATGCGTTCCAGAATCTCATGAAGCACTGCTTTCCGAATGAGATGGCAAATGTCGATGTGGATAGATTTTTACTTAACTATTCCCTCTCAAATCCATTGGTGAACGTCGCACTGATGAGTCTACAGAGCATTGACGATGTGGATTGGACGAACGCTGTATCAGACAACGTGGGTGCTCGGTTGGATTTGCAAGCAGTTCATGGGAGGTAGGAGGGCAAATACTACAGTTTTCGGGCGGTCTCTCATCTACAGGTGCCGCTTCTTTACTTAGCACTTCTACGAGATGGTAAGCGTACCGTCCGACATCTTGAATCTCCGTTCCCCGATCTTCCAACCTGACTTTGAGTTTATAGATATATCCCGGTTCAAAGTCAAATCCCTGTATACTTTCATAGAAAAATTCCCACTCTTGACTTTCCTCATTGAATTCAAGATAGCACTGCTGCTCAATGAACCCTTGGCAGGTTTGAGTATAGGGACCGATGATGAGGGTTTCTATCATCTCGTCGGTGGATCTACCAATTTTGAGTGTTCTGTCCCGACCACATCCGATAGTAAACGAGAGGAGAAGTAAGGCGATTGGGATGAGCAGTTTTGTTGGAGATGGCATGTTTTTTATGTGATGGATTGTAGATCAATATTCGGGCTTACATACTTGTGTTTATTGGTTTTATAAAATGAGATTTCTTTTCTATGAGAAATTTCAATCCAGAATCTCCACGGTACCTTTTGAATTGTGGACAGTCCGTTTCTAATTCGCGAAGTAGAATCCAATAGCGGTCACAGTGGTGGTACGAATCGGGTGCAATTGCAGTATTAAGAAATTTAACAACCTTTTCTTTATGTTGCTTTAAGGCGATAAGCATTCCCATTGACATACAATCTCCGGTCTCAGCGATCTTTTTGGCTAATTTATCACTAACTTTTTGACCGCAGATACCCATAAAGTATAAACTCCAACAAATAGCATCAGATCGTTGGAATTTGATAGATTGCTTCAGAACAGGGCTTATGTCTAAGTCTGAACCCACATCATTTTTCTTTGCCACCTCACAAATAATTGGAAGAACAGTGGGTCTGTGAACCGCTACAGCAATCAGGTACTTGAGAAAAAAATCGGCACTATTTTTGTCGAATTTCTTAGAGTTAGCGAGTGCCCGCGCAGCATATTTCAAGGCGCTGCCTTCCGGGTAACGCTTTTGGAGATCAACTGCCAAATCCAGAAAATTCATGATGTCTCGAGGGGTTAGTTTTTGCCTTGAGGGCAAAACATTTCTCAGATGAATTACCCATTGGTCCTGATATGCAAGAGACATCTCTTCAATTTGTACTTTGTTGGGATTAAGGTTCAAAAGATACTGGCTCATGTATAAATTTAGTGCAAAGTTTTTTAGAATCGTTTAGACTTTAGGGTATGGATTTCCCAATAATAGACCTCATAGATGAAGAACAAGCGACTGCTTGGTTGCTGAAACATTTCCACCCCGAAGGTTTACACTGTCCACATTGCGGTGCGGACGTGGAGGCGGCACGTCTTTTTCGCCGGACCCGGAAAAGCCATCTGCGAATCTATCGCTGTCTTTCGTGTGATGGTGTCTATAACCTGTATAGTGGCACGGTTTTCGAGCAGAAGCAGTTGACGCCTCCCCAGGCGGTGTTGTTGTTGCGTGGCGTTCGTCAAGGTATTCCGAGTGCGAAACTCGCGCGTGAGATCGGTTTATCTCGTCAAACGGTGATGTCCCTGCGTCGCGTGCTTCAGTCAAATGCCGGAGCGATGCAGCCGCGTTCAGCGTTGCCGGATAAGTCTGCCGAAACCGATGAGATGTTCCAAAACGCTGGTGAGAAAGGTGAGCGGCATTGAGCCCCTGGCGACCCGCCCCGTCGGCGCGGCAACAAACGCAAAGGCCACGGCACCTACGCCAACGACCGTCCCCCTATCGTTGGCACACTCGGTCGCGAGAGTGGTCGTGTGAGATTGCGTAGGGTTCATCACACGGATAAAGAGACACTGACGACTCATGTGCATCAGTTCACGAACCCGGAGACCCGCGTCTATACAGATGGGTGGCGGGGGTATAACGCTCTGGATCGTCAACACGCTGTGGTCTGTCATAAAGAGGGTGAATGGGCAAGAGATGCCGATGCCGATGGTGTGCGCGAGGTTCATACGAATGGTATTGAAGGCGTCTGGACAACACTGCGAAACTTTCTTCGCCCGTTTCGGGGTGTTCATAAGAAGTTTCTCTCTGGCTATATCGCAATCTGTGAGTTCATCATAAATCTAAAATCTGTTTCTGTCAACTTTATATCAAAACTCGTTCAACCATAGAAACGAAATGCATTCAATCTTGACATGAGCCAAGATACTTTCTTAACTCCCGTTCAAGTTTCAGGATGAAATTCTCTGCATCTTCGCGGGTTTCACAATAACATTCATAATCGTCAATATACCTTACGAACCCGTAACCAATCTTACGTAACGCTTCATCAACCTTGGATAAAATGAATTCAGAAATAATATGTGATGTCCCTGGACCAATGGGTATTCCTTGTGTCTCTCCTCTTTTTATGTCCCTTTGTGCTTTATCAAGTTCATTGTACCATCGTTCTCTTTCTGAGTTTATTAGGACTTACGCAATAAAGTTTGACATAGACTCGTGAAACCTGTACCATGGTCTGCAAGGAGGTTGGTAAAAATGCTTAGACCGACACGTCTTGATTATTGTCAGTATCTACTCAGCACACCTATTAACTATACGCTGACTCATTTCGCAGACCACACTCAGCGATTTTCTCATGATCAGATTAATCGTTATCTCGCAGGCGACCGTCTCAGACCGAGTGCGGTTTGGGAACACGTCAAATCGCACTGAGAGCAGACGCCCGATGGATACATCATCTTTGACGACACGGTGTTGGATAAAAGGTATGCCAAAGAGATCGCCTTGGCGAAACGACAATATAGTGGTAATGCTCGGCAGACGATAAATGGTATAGGCATTGTTACGTGTGTCTATGTTAATCCGGCGTTAGACCGGTATTGGTTGATAGATTATCGTATCTACGATAAACCTGGAGACGGTAAATCAAAGTTGGATCATGTGCGAGATATGCTCTCGGTCTTGGTATATTCTCGCAATGTTGCTTTTTCGACGGTGTTGATGGATTCATGGTATGCGAGTAAATCGCTGCTCCTCTACATTGAAAGTCTTGAGAAAAAGTATTATGTTCCCTTGAAATCTAATCGTCTCGTTGACGATTCTAATGGTAGCAAACCCTATCAACGCATTGATGCTCTACAGTGGACAACGGCTGAAGAGACCTTTGGCAAACGCCTGAAACTCAATAAGTTTCCCAAAAATCACAAGGTGAAAGTTTTCCGGGTAGCGTCTTCACGACGCACGGATTATGTTGCGACCAACGACTTGAGTCAATCCGACGTCTGCGTTGTGCGACAGGTGTGCGACGTGCGCTGGAAGATTGAACAACTTCACCGTGAAGCCAAACAGTTGACAGGTCTTGAAAAATGCCAATGCCGTCTCCCGCGTATTGTTCGTAATCACATCAGTGCTGCGTTTTTGGTTTGGATTCACCTGATGCGTAAGGCACATGAAACCGGTCAAACACTTTATCAAGTCAAGCATGGATTACTCTCTGAGTATTTATGTCAACAACTCAAATCTCCTACGCTAAAAATACAGACTGCGTAAGTCCTATTTATCTTTGCTTTATCGCGATCAACCTTTGCCCAAGGGATTGAATGTGTATAGACAGAAGGGAAAAATGACGAAATGTCTGCTGTCACTCGGTAAAACTTCCCAGTTGAAATTTTTAACCTATGTCTCACATCCGAAAGTTTGTTGTAGTTCATTAGTGAAATCTGTTCAAGGTCTTCCCATTTCCCCATTATCAGTCTGCCTGTACTATATTTCGCTGGCTTCTCTCGACTGTTAGGATTTTCGCATATATGTGAAAGCTCATCCCAGTATTCTGATAAGCATTTACATAGACGCGCGTATGGAGCCGGATGAGGGATATGCATAAGACGAGTCACAAGATTAAATCGTGTTGCACGATATTCAATGTGATCATAACCATTGACCTTTTGTTTAATCTCTACCTTCTCTTGTCTTTTTGATCTGTACTGTTTGAGCATTTCGTCAGCTATGTCAGGTGTGAGATCTTCGGTAGAAAAGACTGGAAACGGTATATCATCCGGATTTTTCTTTCCTATAGGTAGGTAATTGTAACGCAATAAAGCATTATAAACAAAGTCTTTATTAGGCATTTGGTTACTTAATATTATCTCCTGTGTAAAAAATCCTCAAGGAAATCGGTTGCCATTTCGCTTGCATTTCACATATTACTACTCAAGCAACCGGAGTGCGTCTTTAATTTTCGCTTTGAGATATTCATCGCCAGCTTGTTCTGTGAGTTTCAAGGCGGTTTGCAGATCCTGCTTCGCCTCCAAAACGCGATTCAACAAAGTCTTCGCGCCTCCCCGATTGACATAAGCACTGGTATGCTTGGAATTAAGTTGTATTGCCTTATCATAATCACTTATCGCAGCAATGTAGCGTTCTAAGTTTAGTTTTGTATTACCTCGATTAAAATATGCATCGGCATAATCGGGTTTGAGTTGTATCGCCTTATTGTAATCGCTTATCGCAGCGACATATTGTCCAAGTTTTCTCTTCGCTGCTCCCCGATTGTTGTAAGCCATGGCAGTCGTGGTCTCATCGGGTTTGAGTTGTATCGCTTTATCGAAGTCGGTTATCGCAATGGAGTATTGCCCTAACTCTGCCTTCGCCACTCCCCGATTGTTGTAAGCCATGGCATAATCGGGTTTGAGTTGTATCGCCTTATTGTAATCGGTTATCGCAATGGAGTATTGCCCCAACTCTGCCTGCGCCTCTCCCCGATTACTGTATGCTATGGCATAATCGGGTTTGAGTTGTATCGCTTTATCGAAGTCGGTTATCGCATCAACATATTGTCCGAGTTTTCTCTTTGCCGCTCCCCGATTGTTGTAAGCCATGGCATAATCGGGTTTGAGTTGTATCGCCTTATTGTAATTGATGATGGCAGCAGAGTATTGTTCCAAATCTGCCTTCGCATTTTCGCGCGTAAAGTATGTTTCTGCAGATATAGAGTGATTGCCTTGAGAAAAAGGCTTCACTGGTCCAGATAAGGCGATCAGTGTTTTAAGATAGAGGGAAGGAATTGCGAAATTGAGATTCTGCCCACCTTCAACAATCAAGGAGGAGACACCGATGACTTCACCTTTGTGATTAAGCACGGGGCCGCCACTACTCCCCGGTGAGATCGGTGCTGTTATCTGGAGTCGTCCTTTCGCATGCCCACCGCGGCGACTGCTAATGATGCCATCCGAGAAAGTCCCTTCCAAACCTTTCGGGTTCCCTGCAGCGTAAACCGTCTCACCAATTTTGACAGCATCGCTGTTGCCGAGTAGCAAGGGTTTGATACCAGAGGCAGAAACCTTTAGGAGCGCGAGATCGTTGTACTTGTCGGTTGCAGTGAAGCCTTCAATCGTGTAAGTCGTGGACTTGCCGACCAATTTCGCTGTTCCACGAGCTGCACCTTCAATAACGTGGTAGTTGGTAGCGATGAGGTTGAGTTTGACAAAGAAGCCGCTGCCAAATCCGAGAGGTAGGCCATCGCTATCTTGCATCTCTAAATAGACGGTAGCAGCTAACGCTTTTTCGGCAATCTCTGGCACAGTCTGGGCAGGCAAAATACTGATAGGACAGAAAAGCAACAGGACCATAAGAATAGCCGAAGGCAGCTGCCAAAATGTTCTATTCTGGTGTGTCACCAAAGTCCTCCTTTTATCGTGTATCAAGCCATGCCTTTAATATTTCTTCTCTGTCAGTCTCTGGATTGAAAATTAATAGCCCTTCATTACTTGCAGCTCTCAGTAAACGTTGATCAGATGCTACAAGGACCAGTGTATCATCAGTCCTGCGAAGTTCTGTCGCGGTTTCTAAGCAGAACGTAATACTATTGCATCAATGCTGTTATCAGTATACCGCTTGGCGAGTGCGCTGGCATCAAAGTAAAAATGATACACAGTTATTTCTCACGTTCTGCGATAATCGCACGACTAAACTCGTTATCCTCGGGGCGAATGCGGCTTGCCATACTTTTGCGAAGCTCCTCAACAGGAATTGGTTCTACATCTGCAATTCCCATTTTTTCAAGGAGTTCGCTCATAATTCTCGCGCCTTCTTTCTTATCTGCCTTTGTAGTGGATGTCTGTATTGTTATCTCGCTCTTGCAATGCTCTGGCGCGTTCGGCACCAATTCATTAACAAGGCAAGAAAGTTGCAGCGTCACCGTTTCCAATACCTTTCCAATTGATCTAATCGTTTCGCTAAGGTTTCAACTGTTTCTGCTATTTTCAAAATTCTCCCTTCATTCAGAGTAGAACATTGTGATTCTTCTCTTAAATTCCTAGATAAGGTGCGGTTGGTGGACCGCACCATAATTGGGAAGATCTGCTAAGCGGACAAGAAATTCCGAATAACGTAGTCGAGAATCCCGCCGTGTTTGTAGTATTCTACCTCTACAGGTGAGTCGATTCTGATGAGCAGTTCAGTCGTCTGCGTCTCACCGTTTGCCCGAACGATTTTCATTGTTGCCATCTGGCCGGGTTCGAGGTTGTCCGCAAATCCTGTGATACTAATAATCTCACTACCATCGAGGTTAAGCGTCTGAACGTTTTCTCCCTCTTTGAACTGCAGTGGCAAGACCCCCATACCGATAAGGTTGCTCCGATGGATCCGTTCATAACTCTCCACGACCACGGCTTTGACACCGAGGAGTTTAGGTCCCTTCGCTGCCCAATCGCGCGAGCTTCCCATGCCGTAGTCCTGTCCGGCGAAGATAACCGTCGGTACCCCGTTTTCACGGTATTGAAGTGCCGCTTCGTATATGGTTGTCTGTGTGCCTTCGGGATGCTGAAGGGTATATCCACCCTCAACATCAGGTGTCATCAGGTTCCGAACGCGACGGTTGGCGAATGTGCCGCGGGTCATCACGCGGTCGTTGCCACGTCTGGAGCCATAGGTATTGAAATCTTGTGGCTCAACGCCGTGTTCTTGTAGATACTCTCCTGTGGGACTTGCCGCAGCAATCGCGCCTGCTGGGGAGATATGGTCAGTGGTGACAGAATCTCCGAAGATGCCGAGAACGCGGGCATCTATGATGTCAGAGATAGATATGGGTTCGCGGGCGAAACCTTCAAAAAACGGTGGATGCTGGACATAGGTGCTCCGCTCGTTCCACGGGTAAAGCACACCCGTCGCGCCAGCGAGTTCTTCCCATTCGGGTGCCTGATTACCGATTGACTCGTACATTTCTCGGAAGGTCTGCCGATCGACCGCTGCGCCAATCATCTCAGCGATTTCTTGTCGTGTGGGCCAGATGTCCTTCAAGTAGACGGCTTCGCCAGCATCGTTGTGTCCGATAGGTTCTGTTGCAAAGTCGATATCAATCCGTCCTGCGAGACCGTATGCAACGACGAGCGGTGGGGACATGAGGAAATTGGCTTTTATCTCAGGATGCACACGCGCCTCAAAATTTCGGTTCCCGCTCAAAACGCTCGCAACAACGAGACTGCTCGTGTCAATCGCTTCTTGAACGACATCGTTGAGGGGACCACTGTTACCAATACAGGTCGTGCAACCGTAGCCGACGACGTTGTAGCCGAGTTCTTCGAGGTAAGGCAGCAAGCCGGTATTCTGTAGGTATTCGGTTACGACACGTGAACCGGGTGCCAAACTGGTTTTGACGTAATCTCGGACACGCAGCCCTTTTTCGACCGCTTTTTTGGCGAGGAGTCCCGCGCCAATCATAACGGACGGGTTGCTTGTGTTTGTGCAGCTTGTAATTGCGGAGATGACAATCGATCCGTGTGTTATGCCACCGCTATCGGTCTCCGTTTCTGTTACACCGAACCCGTCTTCTGCCACAGGGCGTGTGAGTAGGTCAGTGAAAGTCTCTTTGACATCCGACAAGGCGATCCGATCTTGCGGACGTTTCGGGCCAGCGATACTCGGTTCGATGTCACCGAGACTGATTTCAATAACATCGGAGTATTCGACTTCACCGAGGCGCGGGATACCGAACATGTCTTGTGCTTTGAGGTAAGATTCCACCAAATCGACGTGTGCTTCATCGCGTCCAGTGAGACGGAGGTATCGCATCGTCTCTGCGTCCGGCGGGAAGAATCCGATAGTCGCCCCGTATTCAGGACACATATTGGAGAGCGTTGCCCGGTCGGGTAAAGAGAGTGCTTCTACGCCTTCACCGAAGAATTCAACGAATTTATCGACGACTGCAGCGGCTCTGAGACGTTGTGTTACGGTCAACACGAGATCTGTCGCCGTTACACCTTCTCGTAATTTGCCTGTGAGGTGGACACCGAGGACTTCAGGGGTCAGGATATAAACGGGTTGCCCTAACATCGCGGCTTCTGCTTCAATACCACCGACACCCCACCCGACGATACCTAAGCCGTTAATCATTGTAGTGTGTGAGTCTGTACCGACAACGGTATCGGGATAGGCGAGGGCATCCTCTGTCATAACGACTTTCGCGAGGTATTCCAAGTTTACCTGATGCACGATGCCGATGGACGGTGGGATAATGTTAAACTTTTCAAACGCTTGCTGTCCCCATTTCAGGAATTCGTAGCGTTCTTTGTTGCGTTCAAATTCCCGTTGGGTATTGAACTGAAATGCGTCTGCTGAGCCGTAAGCATCGACTTGGATGGAATGATCAATGACTAAATCGACAGGGACGAGTGGCTCTATCATGCGTGCATCACCGCCGAGTGCTACGACAGCCGAACGCATTGCGGCAATATCAACGACCAGCGGTACACCAGTGAAATCCTGTGCCACGACGCGTGCGGGTTTGAATGGAATCTCCTCGGCTTTTGGGGACTGTGCGTCCCAGTTTGCTAAGTTCGAGACATCCGTTTCGGTGATTTGGTGTCCGTCGTAATTTCGCAGTAACGACTCCAATAGGATGCGGAGACTGACGGGCAACTTTGTGATTGACCCAATACCGGCTTCTGCTAAGGCAGGCAGCGAGTAGTAGGTACACTCCTGTTCTCCACTTTTGAGTGTTCGGCGTGTATTAAACAGGTTATGAGCAGGTTGGGGCATCTGCTAACTCCTTTGTTTTGTAGAAACTTTTCTAATATTTTACCACAAGTCGGTGTTGTATTTCAATTTTTCCGGTAAGATTTCAGGATTATTTAGTTTTTAGTCGTCAGCAGTCAGCGATTGGTAAGAGTCGGGATTTGGAAATCCCTTCTACAGTAAGGATGGGCAGAATTTTAGGATTAGCAGGATTAGTTGTGGCAGTCAGTGGCGAGGTTGGGAAACCTCGCCAGTGGTGTGTCTATTCTATCATTACTGCGTTAATCCTCAGCGTTTGAGCTCAGCCCATTGTGTCGCCAGTTTACCTTGCGGCTCAACCGGTAAGAACGTTTCAACACTCTCCATTATCAGATTAATTTCGTCTTCATCTAACGCACGGGAGAAGACTGCATAATCGTCCATTAAACCAGCAAAAGTTTCGCCACCGGAACCACCTATACGATAAGTGACGTTTCCACCACCAGTTTCTTGAAAGTCCGTCTCGGCGACTATCTCACCATCGGCATAAATTTTGAATTTATCGCCATCGCCTGTGACGGCTATGTGTATCCACTCATCCGCTTCGACGATCCCTCCGTCGGTTTGACACAGAACCGTCCATCCAGCGACCCGTCCGCGCCAAGAGATGAGTCCTTGGTCCTTGTTAATGAATAAAGTGTTGTGTCCAGAAGCGGAGGGTAGACTCCGCCAGATATGTTCCCACGTGGTCCCATCGAAGTTCGGATTAATCCAAGCAGAGATTGTAAACGGATCGGCTTTGAAAAAGTCGCCGTGGAGAGAGTCAGAGGCTTGCATCTCGACATAAGCGGCTGGGTCAAGTTCGATCGCATCTCCGAATTTGCCTTTGACCCACTTGGATCCACCAGTAATTTCGCCGTGGTTATCGTTTCCAGATGCATCCTCCTCGTTGCCATCAAACGGGTAATATGCAACTAAATCTGGATCCTCACCTGCAATCCCTAAAGTGGCACTCGTTAAGAGAAGCATGATTGCCAAAAACAACATAAAGGTTTTCATTAGAATCGCTCCTTTTCAACGGTTCGTTACTGGAACCGAAGAATTGTGTTCAAGTTGGGTACATGTTAGCACATTTGAGAGGGAAAATCAAGGGATGGATTGTCAGAATCAGGATTTACAGGATTTGGGTGTAGAGGGTATGGAGTTTCCCACCGATGCTCTGCCAGTCGTAATCTTGTTCCACGCGGGCGCGACCGTTTTCGCCAATCCTACGACGAAGCTGCGGGTCTGTGAGCAGCCGGATGACCGCATCGGCAAAGTCAGTCGGTTCATCGGCGATGAAAATTTCTTCGCCGTTTTTGAGGTCTAACCCCTCCGCTCCGACAGTTGTAGAGACGATCGCTTTCCCCATCGCCAACGCCTCGAGGATTTTCAGGCGGGTGCCGCTTCCGATACGCAACGGCACGACAAAGACGGTTGCTGCGGCGAAGTAGGGCTTAATCTCCGGCACACGTCCCGTGACAACAACTCCGTCGCGTTCTGCCAATTTTTGCACGCGTGCTGACGGATTTCCACCGACAATTGAGAACGCGACATCAGGAACCTTTTTCTGAATCCGTGGCAACACTTCATCGGCAAAGAAAGCGACAGCGTTTTCATTTGGATACCAGTCCATGCTCCCGATATAGATGAGGTGTGCAGACGCTTCAGCGGTGAAGTCAGGGCGATAGTGTGTAGTATCTACACCGTTTGGGATTATCTCGATAGCATCTTCTGGACAGTGCTGTTGGAAGACAGCGGCATCGATGTCGGAGGTACACGTAACAGCATTGAACTGTGGGATTAACACGCGTTCATAGCGTTGAAATGCGAGTTGCTGTGTCCAATAGGCGAATTTATAGAACGGGTTAGTCGTTTCACTACAGAGTCTATGCCAGATGGCGGAATCGACGTTTTGTTGTGAAAGCACGCTTGGGAGGTCGGTCTCTGTATGGAACTGTGCTATGTGGAACATCTCGTAATGGACGAGATCAAAGGTTCCGTTGGCTAATAACTCCCTCAGTTTTCGGCGGTAGGCAGGCACATCGTAGCGGGCGACAGTGATGGGTTGTCTTTTGAAAAACGCTTTAGCAAGCGTGCCAACGGATACGCGTGGGAGGGTCGGCGCGTTCGGGACAAGGTGTACTTGAACGCCTAACTGCTGGAGTTCGGCAATCCCGTCTGCATCTGTCGGTTGGGTCTCCAAGGCGAGCAGCGTTACATCGCTTTTTTGGGCAATCTGTTTAAGGAGGTTAAAAACCCGGATACGTCCGCCATCGGTAAGCGGAAACGGCACGGTAGGGGATAGGAAAAGGATTTGCATAGTATCCTTACAAGAGGTTAATTCTCTGGATTGGATATTCCGATCTTGTCTTTTACGTTCTCAATAAGAACAAGCAGGCGCTCTTTGGCTTGTTGGCGTGAACTAAGCGTCGGTGGCGGTGGCGTGAAAATGGTGCCACGCCCGCTTTGCACCCAACCCTTCGTGTCGCCATCAATCTTGACACGGAGCCATTTGCTGTCAAGGTTGAGATAGGCCTTCAGCCGATTGTTTTCACTGAGGATGTTATATTTTAGAGGTGGACTGCTTATCGTCCAACCCTCACTGTCTTTGTCAACGGATACCTGTGCGCGTCGGGATAAAGGTAGATTTTCCTTCACGAATTCTTGGATTAATTTCGTCGGTAGTTTGCCCCCCGCAAGCGATGACTCATAAACTGAATCCGTCTCGAATAGGAAGGTAAGAATCTCAAATTTTGATTGCTGATAGACGTGCAATTTCCCTTCGGCACTCCGAATACTGTAAGCCTGTTTATATTTGTTGTCTTTGATGAGCCAGTGTCTGTTACTCTCTTTGGTCGATATTTCCAAATCTGTGGAAAGCACGATTTTGTTGGCATCGAAAGCTTCTTTGAAGTCAGGTAGATAAACGCCAACCGTGTCGTCGGTTCTGACGACTGTATAGGCAGCACCTGAGGCATCTCTGAGTCGCCACTCCTCGCCGCTGAGTAGGACTTCAATTGGGGATCCGCTCGGACGGAATCGGATGTCTTTTGTTAAATCGGCAAACATCTTTTGCCAATCCGTTGCCGTTTTCAATGCCGTGTCCAGACGTTGTGCTTTCAACGTTGCGCGGTGCCCGAGTGAGGCGTTAAACAGGAGTTCGCTCGCTAATTTACGACTCTTCAGATTGCTGATGTATTGTGGATCGAGACTGAACCGGTAAACGTCTTTGGTATATACAATCGGCATGGAGTTAAGTGTCGGTCTTTTACGTAGAGCTGTACGTTTATGGATTTGGAGTTTCGGGACCCCTTTCTGCTCGACCGGAGGGGCTTGAAGGAGATAGACACAGATGCCGGCACCGATTACGATAATGAAGATAATGAGATATGTTAGACTTTTCAGAAGTGCTTTCACATTTTTCCTCCTGTTACCGCCATGCGTATTATTTTTATTTTACGACGGACGCAAAATTCGGAGACACATTGATACACCATTGACGGGTGTTGGTGACTCACTTACTGGCTTCCGCCCTATAGTTCATTCAAGGTCTGATGCTTTAAAGCGAGTGGCTCGACTCATGAGATGCCAGAGTTCGTCCACCTGCTCGTTGTGGCTTCGGCGTGTGATGCTTCTAAGACTTTGAGACACTGCTGCCAAACTCCCATCTTGTGCCCAAGGACTCTCGCGCAGAATTTCTGCGAATTCCGCTACAGTCGCGGCAAGTTGAAATTCAGTGGATGCCGCTTCAAATGTCCGGGTTAACTGTGTTGTGAGAATTTCCTCGTTGATTTCCGACGGACGATGGGTATCTGGATCCTTGTAGCGTATAGAGACAGTCGCCAAACGTCCTCTGGCACCTTCAGAGAGTTCAATTTCATAGAGTGCTGTGACACTGTGGCCTGCGCCGATTTCCCCGCCATCTGCCCTGTCATTTTGGAAGTCTTCATGGTCGAGGCGACGGTTTTCGTAGCCGAGCAGTCGGAAACGATTGACAACTCGCGGATTGAATTCGACTTGGACCTTTGCGTCCTTAGCGATAAGCTGTAACGTTCCTGTTAAGTTTTCAACAAACACACGTTTCGCTTCATTGAGGGTATCAACATAAGCATAACTACCGTTGCCGTTATCGGCGAGTTGCTCCAGGAGGACATCGTTGAAATTTCCCATGCCGACCCCGATTGTTGTGAGTGTGATCCCTTCCGCAACATGTCCGCGAACTTTTCTGAGTATAACATCAGGGTCTGTTGCGTCGACATTGGCAACGCCATCGGAACAGAGAATCACGCGGTTAATACCGCCAATCTTTGCATTGCGCAAGGCGAGGCTGTATCCAAGACGGAGCCCTTCGTCAACGTTGGTGGAATCTTCTGGTACGAGAGCATGGATTGCTGCCAGGATCCCCTCACGACCCTCAATGCCAGTATGGGGAAGGACAATCCGCGCTCGAGTACTGTAAGCGACAATAGCCACCTTATCCCGCGGACGGAGATGTTCAACCAAAAGCGTCAGGGCATCTTTCACCAATTCCAACCGATTTTCGATAGCCATTGAGCCGGAAACATCAATCACGAAAGTCAGCATCGCGTCCTTACGGTTTTCGTCGGAAACCATGCGACCTTGGATACCGATGCGGAGCAATTGGAGTTGTTCACGATCTTGCGGCACTCGGAGACGTTTGCCATCACCAAATCGGGAAGGTGCCCCCTCAACGTGCACAGCAAACGCTTCCCCCCATGGTGGCGGGTAATTGTAATCAAAAGCATTCACAAATTCCTCAACTCGAACGGCTTCGGGGGGTGGAAGATATCCATCTTGGAGATAGCGTCGCGTGATAGAATAGGAAGCGGTATCGACATCCATACCGAACGTTGAAAGATGGTCGTCCCTTGTATCAATAAATTGATTCGTGCCGTAATCCTTAAAGAAAACATCGTTATAGGTGGTGCCGTTTGGAGGGTGCAATCCGAAAGATGTTCCCTGCGTAGCATATAAACTCGCTTCTTCGCCCGCATCTTCACTATCCCCGCAGCCGGTGTAGATAAAGAGCATCAATCCGCACATCATAAGAACAACACTGAATGTGTATAGCGTTTTAAATTTGGCTTGCATCAGAAAACACTCCTTTTTATTTATCCTGCTGAACCTGCTTCAACCATTTTGCGGTACTCTTATATGTGATATATAACGAGTATCGGCGAAAAGTGGTTGACATTAAGTTGGTGGCAGTCCACAATTACAATAAGGTTGGTAATAAATTATGCTGTGGTTTTGGACGTGCGATGCATCGCCCTACTACAAACGCGGTGTGTCATGCATCTCCTATTAATCTATTAGATACTTAGATGCCATTAAATCTTCAACAATTATACTTTTCGCGACTTTGGGAACTATGCAAGACTTAAATCCGATAGCAATTGAATTAAACGAACAGATTCAGGCTAATACTTCAACAGTTTTTGAACTGCTTTCCGGGTTAGGGAAGCGTATTTATCTACCGAAGGACATTTTAAGCCAGACAGCGGAGGCGAATACAAAAGCACACCGTTTCAACGCCACACGTGCAATCGCCTTAAAAGATAACGACTTGATGCATCTTGCTGTTTCGTGCGGACTTGTGCAAGAATTATCGTTGGAGGGTGTCTATGGATACGCTCCCGTCCTCGGTCAGCCCGAATTACGAGAGGCGTGGAAATCGCATCTTTTAAAAGAAAATCCATCACTTGTCGAAGCAACGCTGAGTCTACCAATTGTTACCAGTGGCATGACACACGGGTTTAGTCTAATCTCTGAACTCTTCGTGGATGCCGGAGATGTGCTTGTTCTCTCGGATAAGATTTGGGGGAATTATCGTCTCATCTTTGAGACGAAGGCAGGAGTAGCGGTTCAAACCTACCCGTTTTTCAACGCTGAGAACGGTTTTAACACAAACGGCTTTCGCGAAACCCTCACCAATACGACCCGTGAAAAGTTATTAGTTCTGCTGAATTTTCCGCACAATCCCACTGGCTACGCAATTAGTCGCACGGAAGCAGAACATATTATGGATGCTATTGTAGCGTGTGCCGATAGAGGGTGTAATGTCCTCGTTATAATTGATGATGCTTATGCAGGTTTGTGGTATGAGGCATCCGTGATGCACGAGTCGCTCTTCGGACTGTTGGTCGGATGCCACCCGAATGTCGTTCCTGTAAAAATAGACGGGGCGACGAAAGAGGAGTATGCGTGGGGATTGCGTGTAGCGTTTCTTACTTTTGGACTTGGAGTGTCAGCGATGCAACCGATCGAACAGAAACTCAGTGGACTCATCCGAGCGAACACCTCTGGCGCATCACAGGTCTCTCAGACGCTCATCTTGGAAGCGATGCGGGCATCGGGTTATGCTGAACAGAAACAACAGAACTACGAAACTCTCAAGAGACGCGCCTTGAAGGTGAAAGCCGCTGCATCTGATTCGCGGTATGCGAAACTTTGGGATGTATATCCAAGCCACGCTGGCTATTTCACGTGTCTGAACCTTAAACGCGGGAACGCCGAAGCGGTTCGGCAGCGGCTGCTGAACGACCACGGTATCGGCACAATTGTGATCGGGGAGACCGAGTTGCGGGTCGCTTATTCGTGTCTTGAGGTATCAGATATTGAGACGGTTTTCGCAGTGATTGCTGAGGTGTTACGCTATACGTAACGAGTGAAACCCAACTCTTTTCCATGAGGCTTTTGAGATGAGCATCAAGGAAGTTGGGTTTCACGACGTTCTTGATAACGCGCAACGGAGTCTTGTGTTTGAGGCGGTTGGATTTTTGGAAATATCTTCTTCAATTTCGTTCAACCCAACCTACAGGTAGAACTATCTTCCTGTCTTCAAAGCACCCCATATTGTGGTGACTTTTCCTGCCGGTTCAACAGGTGTGGTCAGCGGTGTTCCAACAGTTTTTCGAAAATAGACATCGTCTTCAACGTCGTTAGGACCTGCCCAGACCCAGTATGCCGTTGAATCCGGATCTTTCAAGGTCTCACGCATTGTATCGGCACCGAAACCCCAGATACCACCACCAAACTGATCGAGTTCTGTCGCGTTATCCCAACCACTATCATCAAAATCAGGTTGTTCCCACCCGTCATTCCGGTCAGCAAGTGGCGCGCCAGCATCCGCTTTCCAAGTATCATCGGACGGGATATAGGTACCGTCGTCAAGGATGACATCAAACAACGCACCGCCACGTCCAGCAGCTCCCGGTTCTGCATCGTGGACATAGACAGCAATAACGGCGTATCCGTCCGGCATATCAAATTCGGTAATACTGGCTTGTTGCCAATTATCACCCGCTGCAACCTCTTCGCCGTTAACAAAACCGACCCATGCGTTATCGCCGTTGATGCGGAGCGTCGCCGCCCAGAGATGTGAAGCGACCAGAGTCAAGACTAAAACTAAAATTGCTGGAACAAAAAACTTTTTCATCTGATTCTCCTTTATTGCATGAGAAAACTACAAAGTCTCTCTTTTGATGCGTGCCCACGTCGTGGTGAGTTTGTCTTCAGGTTCAACAGAAAGTGTCCCGATGGTATATCGGAAGTAGATGTCGTCTTCAGCGTCGTTGGGACCGCACCAGACCCAATTCGCTTCGCATTCGGGATCTTTGAGGACTTGCTCCATGATTGCGGCACCGAACCCCCAAATACCGCCGCCAAATTGTTCATAGATTTCGAGTTCGTCTTCCCAATCGCTGTCATCGAAATCGACTTCCATCCAATCATCTTTCCGATCATCGATCGGATCGCCAGTATCGCACCGCCACCCCTCTTCACCCGTTCCGATGTAATCAGGCTTATCGTTGAGGACAATGTCGGCGAGGAAACCGCCTCTACCAGCAGCACCGGGTTCAGCGTCGTGGACATAGACTGCAATCTGTGCGAAGCCTTTGTCGAGTTCAAATTCGCTGACCGTCGGGACTTGCCAGTTTCCGCTCGCAGCAACCTCTTCACCGTTAATAAACGCCACCCAAGTGTTATCACCACTGACCCGCAATGTGCCTTTTGTTGGGGCAGCATCGGCTGTTTGTATCAAGAGCATTCCGCTTAGGAGAAGCGTGAGTGTTAAATAGAATATTAGTCGGGTTTTCATAGAAACCTCCGTAAATGCACGGTTGGAAACCGTGCTGATTATTTGTTTGCCAATTTCGGGGTTACAAACCCCTCCTACATCGAGTGTTTACCTAAATCAAGTGCTAACCGTCCAGCGAGATCCGAGATGAACTGATAAGCGACGCGCCCTGAACGTCCACTTGAAGATGCCTCCCACGCCAGCGCGGCGCGGTGCAACGCCTCTGTCGGAACAGAAAGCCCGCGTTGCTGCGCATAATGGGAGACAATCTCTAAATAGGTATCCTGTGAAATCCGTTGAAAAGCGAGACGCAATCCAAATCGGTCGCTTAAGGAGACCTTTTCCTCTGTCGCTTCACGTGGATACAATTCATCTTCGTCATTCTGCGGGTAACGATTGTCCCGAACCTGTCGAGGCATCAAATGCCGCCGGTTTGAGGTGGCATAGATGAGAACATTGTCAGGACAGGCAGAGATCCCGCCTTCTAACATCGCTTTCAACTCCCGATATTCCGGTTCGTCTTCACTGAAGGCGAGATCGTCGCAGAACAGGATATAGCGTTCGGGACGCTCCCACACCATCTCAGCAATTTCTTGTAGATGGATAAGCCCATCCTTACTGACCCCGATTAGCCGGAGTCCATCGTCGGCATAACGCGCCAGCATTCCCTTGACGAGAGAAGATTTTCCCGTGCCACGGTCCCCCCATAACAGCACATGGTTGGCAGGCACGCCTTGTAAGAATTGCCGTGTATTCCGATCAAGTGCCGTAGATTGTCGCTCTATCCCAATCAGATCCGATAAACCTACAAGATTCGGATGTTTGACGGGTATTAGATGTCCCAAACCGTTCTGCGCCCGCCACCGAAAAGCGATATAATTATCAAGGCATTCACTGGATACCTGTGCCGTATGTGTCTCCAAGCGGGTGAGCAAACCATCGGCTTTTTCAAGGAGTTGCATGAAAAGTGGGAGCATGTCTGCCAACTCCTGATTTCTTTTTGACATAGTTCACCACTGACTCAAATTTTTTCTGCTACCCGCTCTGCCAACTGAGTCAGTGCAGGTGACATGTCCAATTTATCAATTCTCGCCTCAATTAGGACAAAGTGTTGTGTCTCAGTAAGTGCTGCCTTCATGGCAGTTTCAAATTCACCTTCGGTCCGGGTGGCAAACGCGATGCCGCTGCCGAAGAGTTTCGGCACACAGGTATAGTTCCAATTCTCTATATCATTAAAGGATCCATCAATGAAAGGACGAACAGTGCCATACCCGCGGTTGTTTAAAATCAGCACAATCGGATTAAGCCCGTAGCGTATCGTCGTTGACAGTTCGGTGCCAGTCATTTGGAATGCGCCATCACCTACGATGACAAGCGGTCGGGCTGTAGGGTTGCCAAGTTGTGCCCCGATTGCAGCGGGGACTGCAAACCCCATTGAGGTATAGTAAGCAAGTGCAATAAAATCGGTACGCGCAGGAAGCCGTAAGTCCGCAGCTCCCCAGAGGCTGTCCCCCACATCAGGAATAACTGTCATGTCTTCACGTAGAAGCAAATTCAGTTGTTGGAATAGGCGTTGCATTGTAAGCGGTTGGTCGGGGACCATCTTAAAGGGTTGTGGTACCTCCATGACCCATTCTAGATCTATATCTCCGCGTTCCCGGAGTTGTGGAGAGCATAGGTTATCGATAAAGTCCTCAAAAGTGACATTTTCATACGTAGAGTAACGGACAGCGATCCTATCCGAGGTTGCATAAATACAGCGGCTTCGTTCAAGTTTTGCCGTGTAAATCCCAAGGTTAACATCGGTCATGAAGGCACCAAGAATAATAACGCAATCGGAAGTTTCAACAAGCATCGTGACTTCATCTCTGCTCATCGCGCCGCCATAAATACCTAAGTAGAGCGGATGTGCTTCCGGCATCACTGACTTGCCCAGTAATGTCGTCACCACAGGGATCTGTTTTTCTTCTGCAAGGCTGAATAGTTTGCTTTGGCAGCCGAATCTGTGGAGTTCGGCACCTGCTAAAATAACCGGGCTTTCGCTCTGATTTATGAACGCAATGGCATCCGCTAAGGCGGCATCCAACATTTCGGGGTCACTGCGGTTTTCACCTATTGAGGGACGTTGATAGAGTGCCCCCTGCGTACTGACCCTATCTCGGGGCAATTCAATGTAGCCCGGACGCTTCTGCCGATAGACTGCATCCAGCACTCTGTCTATCTCGTTAAAGGCAGTAAAGGGTTCGTCGAGGAGTGCCGATGCAACGGTGATCTCCTCATAGATACGTTGTTGTGTATAAAAATCTCTGCCTTTATGGTGCAAAAGCGCGTCCTCACCGCGCTCTTTTATCGCTGGGCTGCCGCTGATGACAACCAGCGGCGATTTTTCAGCATAGGCAGCAGTGACAGCGTTGATCATAGATAACCCACCAACACCGTAGGTCACACAGGCAGCCCCTATACCCTTTGTGCGAGCGTATGCATCTGCCGCAAACCCTGCTGTCTCTTCTCGGGTCGTGCCGATGTGTTGAATCGGACTTTTCTCTATTAGATCGAAAAGCTGCACGACATAATCACCGGGGATGCCGAAAATGTGGTCAACCCCGTAACTTTGCAGTTTTTTCAAAAGGTACTCACCGATAGTAAGCTGTTTATTTTCCATTGGATCTTCCTAAGTAAATCATAGGACCTTATCAAAAAGCAGCGTACAAGAATTTACAATCTTTCATTGGATCCAAATTTGGACAGGCAGCTTCAATTCGCTCAAAATTCAAGTTCGGGTATCCCGACCTCCGCTGCTGTCTCTTGAATTTGCCGCCATGTTTCGTCGTCAATAGGAATCCTATCACGCAAACGATGCTCGATTTGACGCGCCTCGATTTCACCGGAGGTCAAGATTTCCTTTGTGATTTTCTGTAACTGGTTCTGCGTGAAATTTGGCATATCAGTGTTAGGGGCTACCTCTGCTTTCTACTATGCTGCGTCAAACAGCGATGGGAAGTGGCGGTATGGGTCACCGGGTTCACGGAAGAGAATCTTTTGCCGTTCGGTTAATTCTATATCCTCCGGTGGAGCCATGCGTTGCGATTTCCACGCAATGTGTGAAACACAATACTTGTATAACAGAGACCGGCGTTCATGCTTGGCGTTCCACGCTGCTGTGCCGTGCGTCAGTGCTTCGGTAAACAGGACCGCTGAACCTGCTGGCACGTTTGGAATAATCACACAAGGTGACTCTTCGGGCGAGGCATCTATCTGTCGTGGCAGCTTGAAATTGCTCTTATGGCTTCCTGGAATGCAGCAAAATCCCCCGTGTTCCGGTCCGGCATCGGTCAGATTATAGGTTACAACAACAAATCCATTATGGATTTCATTGTCTCGGAAAGCGTAGTATTCTCCAGGTTGTGCTTTTGCTGTTGGGGAGGTAGCGCCATAATCTGCGTGCAGCCGTCCGCGCGGCATACCTTCCCGCATGTACATCCCATAAATTCGATCCAACCGAAAGCAATCTCCCAAACGGAATTGAAGTATCGGCATAATTTTCGGATGATCAAGGAGATCGCAAAATCCTGTTCCCCACTGCAGAAAACCGGGACCGTCCGGCGCGCTTCCGAATCTTTGGACCCTTCCGGGCGTGGGGAGTTGTTGATCGTCGATGTGTTGATTCAGTGTTGCAACCTCTTCTGGACTCAAGACATTTTCAATAACAAGGTAGCCTTGCACGTCAAAGAGGTACTGTTGCAACTGTAAGTCACTCATACGCCTACCCTCCTGTTGTTCACAGGACTGTGAGATTGTTCAATAATAGGACTTACACACTTTCCTGGTAGGTGCGGTTTCCTAACCGCACCGATTGCGTCATAATAGACCTAATTCTCTGAGTTTGCGTAAGTCCTGAATAAGATATTCATAATCAATTTATCATATATGATAGAGCAGTGTCAAATAAATTTTACGCGTATCGTGTGTGGATGCCCTATATCGTGCAGCGTGGACACAGGTTTGTCCGTTTTTGTGCATTAAGGCAGGCAGACGGCGGGACATTTAGCGTTTTAGATGTTGGCATATAAATTGCACGCGTCATGACAAGAAGTTATAGCTCGAAAAAGGAGGCATGCCACGGATGAAACAGATACTGTTTTTTATTTTTTTCATGCTGCTGGTTTCTGTTCTACCTTTGTCGAACAGTTTTGCGCGGGATTATACACAGATGGGGTTACCGGAAGGAGCAATCACGCGATTGGGGAAAGGATATATAAACGATATAGCGTACGCGCCAAACGGGACGCGACTTGCTGTGGCGACCTCTATAGGGGTGTGGTTCTATGATACCTCTACGGATACTGAACTTAACCTCCTCTCAGAAGTACCAGATTACGCTCAGGCGATTGCATTCTCACCCGATGGCAGCATCTTAGCGAGTGGTGGCTATTTGCCGAACCCTGTCATTCGGTTATGGGATACAGTTACAGGAAAACTCCGTAATACGATTGACGTATCCGAAGGCGTTTTAACCCTCGCGTTTTCGCCAGATGGTACAATACTTGCCAGTAGTGGTGAATGGCCCGACTATCCGATTCGGTTGTGGGATGTAGCCACGCGTCAACTTCGAGATACGCGCTTTGACAATACGGGTTCCCCTTACGCGCTTTCGTTCTCACCTGATGGAGAAACCCTTGTGAGTGGGGGGCGGGATAACACAGTTCGGTTCTGGAATGTCCAGACTGGAGTACTTAAGCGTTTCCTTGAAGGACACCGGGATGACGTTAATTCTGTCGTATTTTCGCCAGATGGCGAGACGCTCGCGAGTGGTAGTGATGACGGAACGGTGCGGTTGTGGAATGTCCGCACTGGAGGGACTGTCGCTACACTGAAAGGAAATACTAAATTCCCTGAAGGAATCCGGGCTCTTGCGTTTTCTCCGAATGGTACAACATTAGCAAGCGCGACAACTGATGAGATTTGGTTGTGGGATGTCCACACGAAGCAAACTACGCGGATTCTTGAAGGACATACGTGGCGTGTCAGTGCCCTCGCGTTTTCGCCAGATGGTGAGACGCTCGCCAGTGCAGGTTGGGATTGGACACTCCGATTGTGGGATACCGCTACCGGAAAACTCCGAAAGACCTTTAGAGAACATACAAACTCAGTCAATACGGTCTCGTTTTCGCCAGATGGGAAAACCCTTGCCAGTGCCAGTTGGGGATTGATTCGCTTGTGGAATAGGCATGGTGTCCCACTTCGGTTATGGTATGCCCGTACCGGAGACCACCTTGAAAATTTCATATACCATATTGATTATGTTTGGGCCGTTGTATTTTCCCCGGACGGCAGATACCTTGCAAGCAGTGGGAACGACAGTCGTCTCCGATTGTGGGAGGCTCACACTGGAAACCACATCTTTACACTTAGAGGGGGTGGGGATGCCGTCGCGTTTTCGCCGGACGGAAAACTAATCGCAAGCGAGTACGGAGGGGATAATATCATGTCAACAATAGGTTTATGGGATGTCCACACGGGTGAGCTTCGTCAAGTTCTCAAAAGACATTACGCGCCTCTGACGTGTCTGGCATTTTCCCCGGACGGTAAAACACTTGTGAGCGCGAGTCGAGATGCCGAGATTGTTTTGTGGGATATCCGTACTCTCCAACGTCGTCTGAGTATTACAACACAACACACAGAAACTGTCTATTCTGTCGCATTTTCCCCTGATGGTGAAACACTTGTGAGCGGCAGTTTCGATCAAACGCTTCGATTATGGGATCCACATACCGGAAAACGTAAGGCGATGTTGCAGTATCCATACGAGGTTACCTCCGTTTCCTTTTCCCCTGATGGCGGCACCCTTGCTGTTGCATGGGGCGAATGGACAAATCAAATACAACTGTTAGATACGGAAACACTCCAACCCATTGAGACATTGGTGGGGCACGCAGAAGCTATCACCGATTTGGCGTTTTCTCCTGATGGCGGCACCCTTGTTAGTGGTAGTTGTGATGGTACGATCCTCCTATGGGAAATGCAGGATGACGGCGTACTACAGGATGTCAACGGCGATGGGAGTGTAAATCTGAACGATCTCACGTTTGTTGCGAATCGCTTTGGGCATGTAGCGAAAGGAGATATAGCGGATATCAATAAGGATGGTGTGGTCAATATTCTGGATCTCGTCGCGATTTCAAGTGCTATAAAATAAAAAAAGAGGCGCGCTTTTCGAGCGCGCCTACGGAAAATGTCGGACTGTGAGATATTACTGGTTGATATAGTCTGAGCGTAACTCAAAGGTATGATTTGCCCAGCTGCTTGACTGACTATCAAGTTCCGCTTCTATAGCCATTATCTCTTCCAATTCTTCATAAGCCGTGGCATCTTCCTGATTGGCAAACTCAAACACAACAAGCCGATGTGGAGATTCACCATTATAGTTGTCGTAGGAGGCGACTGCTTTCACCTGAGAGGGGCCGACCAATATAGAAGAAACAGAAGCAACCCATTCCAGATATGCCGCTTTTCCTCCCAGGGGATAGTCAATAAAAAGAACACCTTTAATCGGCCAATCGTCTGACTCGATTTTCGCGTAGTCAGAACGCTCAATAAATGTATGTGCGCTCACTTGAGTCGCGTGGTTCGGAAGGTCTTCAAAAACGGCAGCGATCTCTGGGCGATTCATATAGGTCATCGCATCAACAAAACTGTCAAACTCAAACTCAACGAACCGGTTAGGGCTCATTTCCGGGTCCTGATTGTCGTAGGATCTTATCCGAACAACCTCTTCAGGGGCTTGTAGGGTCGGTGCAACGGACGCAATCCAGGCAAGATACACGTCCTTTTCTCCTTCTGGGTAGTCAACCAACCAGACTAAACTCACTGGAACCTTTTCCATGTCAGTCATAGTATCATCCATGGTGGCATCTGCCGATGGCATGCCACCCGTCACTACTCTTTGTGCCCTATCACAGCCCGATAAAGCAACAAGTCCAATGAGAATTATCAGGAATAGGTTTGCTAATTTCGAAGTCATGATTTTTTCTCCTTTTAGAAAAATAAATTAATAGGACTTATTTATGAAAAACTGCTTGATTCTGTGTCCTATCTGTTAGATTTGAATTCTTCTCTAAGCACGGCATACTATTTTATGCAATGCCATTGCTTTAAGTAGACTTAGGCAATCTGTCTTTTACGTAAGTTTAAAACAAAACGCCGACCTTGTTCTACAACCCCGAATTCGTAAGGTATAAGCAGTAATTATTCGGAGTTTACTTACGACTCCCAAATCGGTTCCGAAGTGTTCGCTCGAAAGTTCACCGTACGAGCGAGAACAAATAGGAGGTCTGAAAGTCTGTTTAAACTCCGAAGTATTTCCGTGTTGACCTGAGTTTCACGCGCAAGTCGAACGACACACCGTTCACTTCGGCGGCAGACAACACGCGCGATATGTAAAATAGCACCGGCAGAACATCCACCGGGTAGAATAAAATTCCTGAGAGGCGGAAGTTCCTCTGAAAGTTTATCTATTGCGGCTTCCATCTCTGTCGTGAAATCCGCTGATATTCGCATTTCAGTAGATTTCGTGTGTGTCGTAGGCGTTGCTAAATCCGCCCCGACTGTGAAGAGGTGATTTTGGACACGCGACAGTAACTGGGAGAGATAGGGATCGTCAATCAATGTCTGCGCGTAACCGATATAGGCGTTGAGTTCATCGACAGTGCCAATTGCCTCAAACTGTAAGGCATCTTTCCCTAACCTTGTTCCGCCGTACAGCGCGGTCTCGCCTGTATCACCGAATTTCGTATAGATTTTCATGTCTATTTATTATATACTTTGAGAAAAAAGGAGTCAACCTAAAACATGAAAATTTCAGGACAGTCTATAGCAAGTTTTGGCTTGCAAGCTTCTCCAAAAGTTGAGAAGGTTAATGTTGTCGACTTACGCGTTCCTACATCGGATACACTCCTCGGTTCCGATCCGTTTCACAAAAAGCCTAACTACTCTGCAGTGCTAACGACGCTGGAGACAGACACAGGACACGTCGGCATTTCAGTTGCTTTCACGGCGGGGGCTGGCAACGATTGGATTGCTTACGGGGTTAAGGACCTCACACAACTTGTTGTCGGGATGGATATGAACACTTTCGTCGCTGACCCAGGAGAATTCCACAGACTCCTCGTTGACCACCATCAATTGCGCTGGCTTGCCGATGGTGTCAGTCGCATGGCGATCGGAAGTATTGTCAACGCTATGTGGGATGTCTGGGCAAAACTGGTTGATAAACCGCTCTGGAAGCTCCTTGTCGATTTACCGCCGGAAAAAATTGTACAATCTATTGATTGGCGGTATCTGCGAGATGCCCTGACACCTGATGAGGCGGCGGAGATTCTTAAGACGCATTTGGAGGGGCGCGGTGTCCGTGAACAGGTGCTTCGCGAGCAGGGGCCCAAGGCATATTCCACGGCTGGGTGGCTCGGTTTAACCGACGAACAAATTATCGAAACGGTAAATCAGGTGAAAGTAGCAGGGCTCGACTGCTTCAAGATGAAGGTTGGACAGAACCTGGACTTTGACAAAAAACGACTCGCCTTCATTCGAGAAGCGATCGGTCCAGAGGCGCGCTTGATGCTCGATGCAAACCAAATTTGGGGTGTTGATGAAGCGATTGCCTATATGGAGAAATTAGCAGATTTTAACCCGACGTGGATTGAAGAACCGACAGCGCGCGACGATGTCCTCGGCTTCGTGAAAATTGCGCGTGCCTTAGAACCTTATGGCATTGGCGTTGCTACGGGAGAGCAGGTGCCATCACCTGTTATCTTCAAGCAATTAATCACGAGTGGCGCAATTCAATACTGTCAGATTGATGCGACGCGGTTAGGTGGGGTGAATGATGTACTCGGAGTCATTTTGATGGCTGCGAAGTATGGTGTTCCCGTCTGTCCGCATGGTGGGGGTATCGGTTTATGCAACATGATTCAGCACTATGCTATCTGGGATCAAATCTGTGTCGCGGCACACTCAGATACGCAGGCCGTTGAATACCTTAACTTCCTGCAAGAAGAGGTTTTCTTACATCCGATCCGAGTCCAAAACGGTGGTTATGTTACGCCAACGGTTCCTGGTTGGGGACTTGAGATGTATCCAGACTTTGTTGAGAAGCACATCTATCCGACAGGTTCCGTCTGGCAAGGGAGAGAAGCATCTGGTGGGATAACATTTTTGGCGTAGCTGCCAATTTCTGAGATATGTTGGCAGCGGTCAGGTTTACTGAAAAACGAATTCCGCTGCCAATTTCAATTATTTAGGATTTCGCGCCTTCCGCAGACGCTTTAAACGCTTCTGCCCCGGACGTGAGCCATCCGCCAACACCTGTCATCAAAAACCGAACGCCTGCCTTTACGTATTTTTCCACAGTCGCGTTGGTCGTCAAAGTGCCAGCAACCCGTCCGGCTTCTTGGATGCAAGCGAGCGCAGAATCAAGTGTATTCTGGACATCTGGATGGGCGAGATTCCCGATATGTCCCATAGAGGTTGCTAAATCTGATGGCGCAACGAAAAATACATCAATATGGTCGACGGTGAGGATTTCGTCAAGGTTATTGACCGCGACGATGTCTTCAATTAGGATCATGACGAGTGTTTGTGCGTTGGCTTCTTCAAAATAGGTATCTACACCGTAGCCTTGGCGACTGGTGAACATGCCGCGGTGTCCGATCGGTGCGAATTTCGCGCCGTCCACGACGTTTTGTGCTTCTGCCTTTGTGTTAACGTGTGGAACACAGATACCCATTGAACCACAATCCAGTGTTCGGTAGATAAGTGCTTGGTCGTTGCGATTGACGCGTGTGATGGAGGTCATACCCCAGAGGTCACAAGCGCGCGTCAGGTCTCCGATGCGTGACGCATCGACAGCACCGTGTTCACCTTCCAGCCATACACCGTCGAATCCGTTCGGACCGAAAATATCTATATCATCGGCATTTGTTAATCCTGAAATAACATACGCCAGATCACCCGCTGCTAACTTCTCTTTAACTCGATTCGGTCTTATTTCCATAAATTTCTCCCGTTAGGTTGTTATCTTCTGTAGGAGGGATTTCCTGCTCCCGACTTATGACGCGCGCCTGTTGGTCGTCTTGTAAGAGAGATTTGTACCCCGACCTCTGACTGCTGACCGCTATTTTAAAAATAAAGCGTATCAAGAATCTCGATAATTGTCCATAAAAAAGTAAAGCGTACTTAGGAAGCACGCGCTTTACATTTAGATTCGTAGTGTTGATTTCATTATCGTCTATCCACCGGCACTGGAGCGCAGCAGATGGACACCCATCGCACCGTTCAATAACGGGAGTGTTGCATCGAAGATAATCCATATCAACCCACGGATATCCCCACTGACAACAGTAAAGTCTTGACCGATACTACTGATACCGAACCAGTTCCAGAGGAAGATTATCGCTGCAAACATGAATCCATAGAACAGCGTGTTCGCTGCTATGAATTCTTGAACGCTTGCATCCTCACCGGCACGGCTCATGCGCATGTAGCCAAAGATCACCCCTAATATTATGGAGATTAGAGAGAGTGGGTTGATATAGTCCCAAGTGGCGCTATATGGACTATCTGCGGTGGAAGTGTGGTAAATTGGTTCAAGGACTGTTTGGAGGGCGACTATCGCCGCGATGGCGATAAGCACAACGCCTATAATTCGCTTGAGGGTTTCCATGATTTTCTCCTTAGCCCTGAGTGGGTATAGTTAAATTTTGTCCCAAGAAACGAAATTGACTATAGTATTCTAAACTTTACACCTTGTGCTAAATAGAATTTAGTTTGGCTGTGTCCATCCTTATGTTATCCTATAAGTTCACGAAACAAAAGGAGCCATAAGGATGGAGTTATAGTCTACTTTAGAACGCTATGCGTTGCAACTGAAAAATGAGCCCACACCCGCGTCACCGTCGCAGGCGTGGTTCAGAAAATGATGAAAGTGCTTTACGATACCCATTTTCCTAATGCCGAAAATCAGAGACCTGGTCGCAACCCGGATTGTCCTGACAGCGATATTCTCACGATCGCGTAGTTGCTTGAATATATCGGCGGTTGAAAGCAGAACTGCGAACGGTTTTCCCGTCTTCACCGGAACGCTCGCGCTTCAATCCTTTTGATGTTTCTGTTGTGTAGTGTATGTCTTGCACAACCTGTGGTGAAAGTGTCGGTTTTATGTCCATTAGACCAGCTTGTTGTTTATGTGCACGAAACAGATAAGTTACGAGAGGCTGTTACGGAGATACAAGCCTTTTTCGCATCCGAAATGAAGCGTTTAGGCTATGGTGCGAAAACTTTTGAGTTTGAAACAAATATTCCGATTTGGGTAGGAGCCAGAGAATTGTCTTTTTATCAAGATGCTGACGATGTGCGTTGGCAGTACGGAAGAGGGCTTAACGATTTCCCCGATTACTCGGGTAAGAAAAGTGTTGACAAAGGGCCCTGAAGTGTGTTAGACTCTCTGATATAAGTAGGAGGCACGTGCTGCAGCGGCATCCGTGTCCGAAGCGGAGGACGCATGTTGATAGAACCCGACCTGATCCTCAACACGCGATTCCCTGACGCTGACGTTCAGATACTCACCCGTGCACTCGAAGCCATTGTGGCCCTCAACCGCCTCAAGCAACTCAATATCGAGGCATCTGTCGTAGACACCTTTCACGCCTTCCAAGAGCCAGTAGACGTATAAGCTGAAAGAAAAGCGCGCCATCAGCTTTGCGGTTCCTATCGATTCCCATAGAAGAGAGGGTTGGGGATGCAAATACATCTACCTGTTAGGTTCACTCATACTATGGGTCTAACTCATGGGGGCATTTGATACAAACTATAAGTAACATCTTTGGATTTGACAGCGTACATTGTAATGACGAGACCTCCGTAATGCTTTCCGTTCAACCGAACCTATGCCCTGTCCTTTTTGGTGCAATCGGGCATCAGATATGCCCGATTTTGTGCAGCACCGCTAAGCACTTGATAAAGAATTCCGCCAGTCTGGTAGCACTCAGACTGGCACAGAATTTGCTAACATCATAACAAAAGGAGTTATTAATGGACACCGAACAGAAATATCGTGTTGCACCTCCCGGATTTACGATGGATCAGTGGGAAACCTTTAACAAAGAGGGTATTATCTTTATTGAAGATGCCATCTCCGATGAAGATATTCAAACCTATATTGACGCAATAGACCGAGCCGCTGCTAACAATCCGAAGTATAAACCCGGCGGTTACCTCGGCATGCAGAACATCGTCGAACGCGACCCTGTTTTCGCAGGCTTAATCGATCATGAGCGGCATGTCGGTTATGCCTATGATCTTTTCGGCGAGCTCCTCAAACTTCACATAAGCCAATTTTTCCTGAGACCGCCCGGTGGCAAACAGTACAATCAGTGGCATCCCGACGGCGCGCGTGCGTTGCCTTACGGTGTGTTCTCTCCCGATTTACCGTTGCAGATCAAGGTTGGATATTGGCTGACCGATCTGCCAAGACCGAAGATGGGCAACCTCGTCGTTTTACCCGGCAGCCATCGGCATCAGTACATGGAGGGCTATGATACGCATGAAAGCGTTCCCGGGGAGATGATCGTCTGTCCGCGTAAAGGGACAATGACGGTTATGCATTCGAGCATCTGGCATCGCGTAGAGCCGAATGAAAGCGATGTTGTACGTTACAATATCTTCGTCGCTTATTGTCCATCGTGGGTGACCCCTGCTGATCGGTTTCACTCCTCACCGGAGTGGTTGGACACGCTCAACCGTGAACAGCGAATTATCATGCGGAGCTACAACAACGCGTATCATAACGCCAAGCCGCCTGCGTCCGAGTTCCCGCTCTTCCTTGAGCGTGATACAGCGGTTGAAGCGGATGCAGACGCGTATCATGAACACGTCCAATTGCATCGCCGGAAACGGTTGACGATGCCTGAAAGACTTTCTGCCATGTAGAACCAGAGGCATATTTAACAATGAAGACTTTATTCCTCAAAGACATGCGGTATCGGCAAGCGAGAGTCGTGCTAACAGCACTCGGTATCACCGTGTTGATCTCACTCATCTTGCTGTTAGGCGGTATTATGAACGGTATGCGTATCCAAGCGCGGCAGTACGTCGAATCAACGGGCGCAGACCTGTGGATTTCCGCTGAAGGTTCCGGTGGTGCTTTTATCGGTTTTTCCCTCGTTATTGAGGAATATATGGCGTTCCTGAATGCAGGGCAAGGCTTAGTTCCGGACTCTGCCTCACCCTTGGTTTTTGCGCAAGCGCGCCCGAATGTGCGTGGGAAATCCACTAAGGCAATTGTTGTCGGCTACAAACTCGGGAAACTCGGCGGACCCAAGCGAGCGATTGAAGGAAGAATGTTTACCGCCAGCAATTTTGAAGACTATCGACCCGAAGATCCAGTCCCTTATGAAGTTGTTGTCGATGAGAAAATGGGTTTGGAAATCGGAGAGCAGATTACCCTCGGCGATGAGAAAGTGCGGGTCGTCGGAAAAACGGAAAGTCTGATGTTTGTCTTAGATACGCCGCTCCTTTTTATGGATGTTCGCATCGCCCAAAAACTCTTACTCGGCAACACACCACATGTTAACATGATGGTCGCCAAGGTTAATGAGAACTTCCCTGTCCCAGAGGTCGCAACGCAGTACGATGAATATGAAACGATTGAGACGCGCACCTTAAAACAGACAGTCGGAAACATCATTGAATATTATGTCGATGAACCGATGAAAGCGGTACAATTCTTGCGGGTGATGCTTTGGTTAGCCGCTGGTATCCTCGTCGGGATGATTACCTATGTAACCATGCTCGAAAAGACGCAGGAAATCGGGGTGTTAAAAGCGATCGGGGCTGCAAATAGTTACGTCATGGCACTTCTGCTAAAACAGGTGGCACTGATGTCTGCTGTCGGCGTGATACTTGGACTTCTTCTGTCCTATATCTTTGCAACGGCGGCACCGATTTTCGTTGCGATTCATTTTGTGGAATCGGTTATCGTTGCGTGTATCAGTTTTGTTGTCTGTTGCGGGAGCGGTTATCTGGCGGCGCGCAAGGCAATCACGGTGGATCCGATGATTGCGTTCCGCGGTGAGATTTAGTTTTTTAATTATCGCGACTGAGATGCTGCGTCCGTTGTCTTGGAAGTATTCTAATCGTGAATAAGTTTTCTATAACTTGAAACAGGTTTTTCACTCGCTAAAAAGGTGCATAAAATATGGGAGCAATAGTAGAGGGTAACGGCTTAACGAAACGCTTCGGGACAGGCGATGCAACCGTCATCGCCATAGATTCCGTTGACATTGCTATCGAAGAAAGCGAACTTGTGATGCTTATGGGGGATAGCGGTTGCGGAAAGACAACGCTCATCAGTCTTCTCGGCTGCATTTTAACACCCGATGCCGGTCATATCCGTATTGATGGGCAACCGATTGATCCTGCATCGCAAGATATGAGCGAGATTCGCCGTGAGAAGATTGGATTTGTGTTTCAGTTGTTCCACCTACTCCCGTATCTTACTGCCCTTGAAAACGTCGTGATAGCGATGGACCTCGCCCGGGCAAAGACCGACGCAGCGGAGAATCGGGCAATCGAACTCCTTACGCAGGTCGGCTTAAGTGAGCGGCTTCACCATCGGCCTGCCCAACTTTCCGGTGGTGAAAAACAACGCGTCTCTTTTGCCCGCGCCCTCGCTAATCGACCGAAAGTTATCTTTGCTGATGAACCGACTGCCAACTTAGACAGTCGCCAGAGCGATAACCTAATGAGTCTGATTCAAGAACTGCGTCAGGAACATCAAACGACTGTCGCGATTGTAACCCACCACGAAGGATTAAAGAAGAGCGCTGATCGTATTATCCAGATGAAAGATGGAAGGATTGTTGCTGAATGAACAAACCCGTTTTTTTTTCAAATACGGAAATATGGAAATATCTCTCGATTTCTACAACGATTGCAATTTTATCTCTTTTCCTTATCCTACCGACTTTTGCTCAAGATGAATCACAATCTGGCCCCGCCGAGGAAGATAAAGCCCTAAACGAAATGGAGCAATCTGATTTTCTAACAAGCGGATTGTACGGTGGCGGTTTAACCTTTATTGACGGTGATGCCTACGTTCAGATGCAGCTTCAACCCGATATACCACTTGGAAAGGTTGGTATCGGATTAGACCTCGTTTTGCTCTATAACCCTTATGCAGAAGGCACAGAGCCGCAGATCCTCGCCGAAGATGGCGAGGCATGGGAGAGCCCGAGTACGTGGTTAAGACTTATTCGTTATGTTCGCTACGGACAGCCTTATGACCCGTTTCACGTTCGCTTCGGGGAGTTGGATTATCTCACAATCGGGCACGGCTCAATTATGTCTGGTTATTCTAACTATGACCGTCGTGGATTACGTCTGAATTTCAGGGACTCTAAAAATCGTTCTGGAGTCGAAACGATGCTTAATGACATCGGTAACCCCTTAATTTTCGGAGGACGCGTATTCCTGCGTCCGTTCCAACGCGAAGAAAATAAAAACTTTCTGACGCGATTTGAGCTGGGTGCTACCTATCTCACCGACATCAACCCGAACTTGCAGGAAGAAGGAGAGGAACCCTTGAGCGCGATTGGGTTTGATGTTGGGTTTCCTATCTTTGAGACGCGTACGTTTCGGTTGGATCTCTACGACGATATCGCCTTTCTCAATACTTTGTCCGATGCAGCTGAATCGGAATCAGAGACTGGGGCTGTGGACGGCATCGGCACGATGGCGGGTCTCGCGTGGGGAAATGCTGTCGGTGTAGGCTTCGCTTTTACGCAGGCAATTTTCAAAATTGAATACCGCATCTTCGGAGATGGTTACATCCCTTCCGTGTTCGACTATACGTATGAATCGGCAAAATCCCTATCACCAGAGCCAGGGATGCCCCAATTTCTGGGTTTGGAGACAACTACGGAACCGAGACGCGGTTTTTACTCGCAGCTCATTTGGCAGCCACTGCCACAAGTCCATTTCCTCAGCACGCTTGAGGACTATACCGATATTGGACCTAAGCTCTATATGGGGACGACTGTGTCAAAATTAGTTCCACATCTCTCATTGCGGGCGTTCTATACGAAACGGGATATAGGTTCGGAGGGTGAGACGAATTTCTTTGGGGACCTTTTTGATCTCGATGAGAAGTCGGCATTCAATGTAGAAGTCCGCTATGCACTCTTTCCACCGGTTGAAACGATTGTCCTGCGTGAATACCGATTCAGACGTGTTGAAATCGCGGAAGGTATCTCTCAATTTGAGCCGATCCATAAGACTTCGTTCATAGTCGGCGTTAGCACGAATTTTTAGCGCGCTTAGGCATCCGATTTGACTTCCACCTTGATTTTTTCATCTTCAACAACCACCGGATACGTCCTGATGCGGAGGCGTGGATCGGTTCGACATTCTCCTGTTTTTGTATCGTAGGCGTAGCCGTGAACGGGACACACAGCGATACCGTTCTGAATTCTACCTCTACCGAGGGAGCCTAAGGCGTGCGGACAGGTATTGTCGACCGCGCAAAATTCGCCGTTCTCGTTGAAAATAGCGATCCGTTTTCCGTTGACAGTAAATGCTTTTCCGCGCCCTTCACGGATAGCTGCTGTTTTCGTGACCGTTGTGTAATCCGACATTATTTTTACTCCTTAACGCCTCCCAAAGTAATTCCTTGCACAAATTCACGTTGCATCGCTAAAAACAGAATAACAATTGGCATCAGTGAGAGCAGCGTTCCTGCCATCAGCATACCGTAATCTTGGCGATAAGTGCCGACGAGGTTCGCTAAACCGATCGGTAGTGTGTATTTCGCCTCATCGCGTAAAATGATAAGGGGCCAGAGGTAACCGTTCCATGAACCCAAAAACGAATAGATAGTCAGTGCACCAAGTGCCGGTTT
The DNA here is from genome assembly GCA_963662915.2 of Candidatus Poribacteria bacterium. Lineage (GTDB taxonomy): Bacteria > Poribacteria > WGA-4E > WGA-4E > WGA-3G > WGA-3G. The sequence goes on from CAXXEU010000002.1 coordinate 745,122, forward strand.
GATAATAGGTAGGACAATCCGGTAATAGATGCCGAACTCCGAGCAGCCGTCAATACGCGCTGCGTCCAGCAATTCCGATGGAATTGTGACGATAAATTGGCGCATCAGGAATACCCCGAACGCGCCCACCGAAAATGGAATGATAATCGCTTTGTAACTGTTCAGCCACCCGATGTCATACATCAATCCGAATAGTGGCACAAGGAGCACCTGAAAAGGCACCATCATTGAGGCGAGAAGAATACCGAACAGGATTTTTTGACCTCGAAATTGATACTTCGCAAACGCATAACCGCCAAGGGAGCAGAAGAATAGCGTCAATAGGGTTGAAGCAGTGGCGATAAAAACGCTGTTGATAAAATACCGATTGTATGGCACGGTCTTCCACAAATTCCGATAGTTTGAGGTAAACTTATCCCACACAATAGACAGGTAGTTCGGTTGATGAATCGTCAATTGTAGGAGCAGGGTCCTATGGATGAACGACTTACCTGTGAATATTTCTTGTTCTTCTATTTCAGACTCCATTAGGGGTCCAGCCGCTGCTTGCTTCATCGGGATATGCGATGACTCCAACTCGCCGGGTATGCCGTGCAGTCGCCAGACCGCATCTTTCCACAATGCATTCTCCAAAATGAAGGGACGCAACGGTTGATATATAATACTCTGGGTCCCCTCAGCAGGCACTAACGCATAAACATTCAAATCCATGCGGTGATACGAGGCATCGCCACGTACTGGCAAAATAATGCGCCGGAGCCGTTCCACGGGGACAGGTGAGCTGACAGTCGTCGTCATCCGGACAGTTTTGTCGTCTCGGAATTCGTAAGATATATTCGCAGCAGTCTGTGGATCCCCAGAAGCGCGAATGGACATGCCGGGCTCTGCATGCCACTCAATAGGTTCAATTGTTGAGCGATTGAAGTCGATATCCTCTATCTGGAGTGTCCCAATCGCAACTTCCCGGTACACCGAACTCCAGATTGTGTTGACCGCCTCAGGAATAATTGCTTCACGGACTGCCTCAAGGATCGACGTTGTGGAACCGTGCCAGACTTCGTCTGGTAAGTTTACCACCAATTGTTGCCATAAACCGTTTATTATTTCTGTCTGCAATTCCTCGGATGGAACGTAATTCGAAAACTTCGGGTTTGCTGCAATATGTGCTTGCGCTTGCGCCCAAACGACCTGAGTGAGTTCCGGTGCTAATGTCTGCCATTCGGTTTCATCCACGGTTTCTGGTTTTTTGATGTCCTGATACGCGTTTTTAACGGTATACGGAGATGCAGCGATGCGCGGTGGAAAACTTGGATGCCACTGAATCGGGACTGCGAAAATCTCGTTTGCGGTTTTAAAAGAGGAGGTCAGTAGCCAGAGCATAGGTATCATTGTACAGAAGGCTGCACCTACCAAAAGGAGGTACCCAATACCTCTTGAAATTATTTTTGCGACTTGTTTTGTTTTTTTATTTCCATTCATTCTATAAACCTAATTCGGAAAGTTCGACTGTCCGTGCCCGTTGAATGTCGTCTTGATATTTAAAGACACACCCAAGCGTTTCCATGACGATCTCTGCATCCAGTTGTGCCTTACCGAGTGCGATGAGTGCCAATGCCCAATCCAGCGTCTCCGCTACTCCCGGTTTTTTGTAGTAATCCCCTTGCCGCCAGAGTTGCATTATCTGACACAACTGTTTCGCGAGGTGTGCGTCGATATCTGGCAACTTCGTCTGAATGATCGCAAGTTCTTTCTCAATAGTTGGATAATCGATCCACTGATAAAGACAACGGCGTTTGAGTGCTTCGTGCACCTCTCGCGTCCGATTTGAGGTCAGCACAACATACGGGATGTGTTTCGCTCGGATCGTACCGATTTCGGGTATCGTAATCTGGAAATCTGACAAAACTTCAAGCAGGAACGCCTCAAATTCACTGTCGCTCCGATCTACTTCGTCAATGAGTAAGACGGGTGGAACATCACCGTCGCTCTGAATGGCTTCCAGCAACGGACGTTTCAACAGAAACGCCTCACTGAACAGATCTGTTCCGATGTCCTCTTTATCACGTCCCTGTGCTTCGTCAATGCGGAGTTGCAAAATTTGCCGTGTATAGTTCCATTCATACAACGCACTATTTACATCCAATCCTTCGTAGCATTGCAATCGGATGAGTTTAGCGTTTGTTGAGTCCGCGAGGACTTTGGCGACTTCTGTCTTACCGACCCCCGGTTCGCCTTCGAGAAAGATAGGCTTTTTGAGGTGGTGCGCGAGATAGAGAGTTGTCGCCAAACCCTTATCTGCGATATACGCATGTTTCTCACACACGGCTTGGACATCTTCAATGGATTTAAACATTGTATGAAGTGTAATCAGTAGCCTCCTTCACTTCTCCTGCAGGGCGCGTTCGTAATCTACTGGGTAATCAATATCTCGTAACACCCGATCTGTCTCTACGGTGACGTAGTGAATATCGTCGCCGTACTTTTTGAAGAGTGCTCGCACGCCACCACTTTCTGAGTCTAAAGCGAGGATCTCACGAGCATACCGTTGGTGGAAAACGACCGGATGTCCACGTTTATAATTATAACTGGGAAGTGCGATTTCCTTGTCTGTTTGAACGTAAGCGTCGACGACCTGATCAATCAATTCAGTGGTAATAAAGGGTTGGTCTACCAGCATCAACGCGAATGCGTCGCTTCCTTGCAATGCTCGGATACCAGCCTGTGCCGAGGTTAACATTCCTTCGCGGTAGTCAGCATTGAAAACGACTCTGATTGGTCGCGCCCCGAGTTGCTTTTGAATCTCCGCTGCGCAGTGTCCAACCACAACGATAGCCTCATCTAACTTAGCACCGAGCATGTTATCCACCACAGTCTCGACGATAGTGCTTTCTCCAAACGGGAGTAGCTGCTTCGGTTCTCCCATTCGAGAGGAGAGTCCTGCTGCAAGAAGGATTCCAGATATGAAAGGAGATGATTTCTGCGCCATGTTTAATACCGAATGCCGAAAGTCTCATATTCTCCAGTAAAGGCGCGTTCGTCGATTTCAATCGAATCGACCCTTGCGTAACGGGGTCCCTTTTTCACTAACTCAATTAACGCATCTAACTGTACCTTATCACCCTCCGCGACGATCTCAACTTTACCGTTTGATAAATTCTTCGCATAACCCTTAACGCCGAGTTGCTTCGCGTTGATCTGCGTAAAATTACGGAAACCTACACCTTGCACCTTGCCACTGATTAGCACGTACAACTGCATCTTCTGGTTGACCTCAATCGTAAGTGTGATAGGAGTGCCAAGTTCTGGGAGCACGGCATCATTCTTTTTGTAGATGTTCTCCTCTGACGATTCGGGAAGCGGGTTCTGGAAGAGGGCACTCGCATCAAACACCCTCAAGGCGACAAGGTCATTACTCATGAACGCTTGCGGCAGCATTGCATCTTCGTCTTCACTGTCCAAGTCGGGTACAATACGCGAACCAGAGTAGATCCAAGCGACCTGTTGCAGCGGCTTTTGGGTTTTTACGTTGAGAATAAGTTCTTCGGCGCGGACCTTTTTCATTGCGTCGCCGTCTTTCCACACAACGGACATAATAAATGCGGTGCCTGTTGGCGGTGTCGGTTCATCTTTTTCTGCGTCGTAGCCGGGCGGTGTCCCAACTTCAATCCCGAGTTTACTCAGCGCGTCGTATATTTCCTTCGCCGTCGCATCAACGATAATGATACTTTCATATTCCTTACCGTCGCGTCCGCAGACAAGGTATTCGACCGCGCCTCTTAAATGTGAGTCGTATTCACCAAGTGCTTTAGAAATCTCACCCGTTAAAACGAGTTGTTTTTCCTTTTCCATTACCTTGAGATGCCCATCTCCCCATCCAATACCTGACAGCGCAACAAGGCAGACGGTTAGACAGATTTTGATGCCCACCTGCCATATCCAAGTGCGATGTTTTATCTTCTTCATGAAAATGCTCCTTTTTTGTAGTTTTCAGTCATCAGTCCGATTCGCTTTACTTTGGGTTGTCAGTTAATGAGGTAAAGATATAACAATTCGCTATCGCCTGGTGTACTCCAAACAAGGGTAGATTGTTATCGAAAAACCTCTTTAACCGATAACTGACAACTAAAACCTAATAACTTCTAAAAAGTATACCGCAATCCGTTAAATATTTCCACATCATGTTTTCGGATACCGGTAGGCGGTTCGCTATCGTATCGGAAATTGACCCGCAACGGGAACGCCAATTTTGTCGTCAAACGGAAGATCACGCTTCCCTCAAAGAGGATACGATAGTCTTGAAAATGCCGCACGTGGCATTGATAATAGCCCGTTGCCCCAGTCGTAATCCGTTCGTCTAACTGCCAAGTCCAGTTGATATAGTTTGTTGAACGAATAATACGGGTTGTGATTTCGCCGAGTGTTTTGTCATTAATACGTTCATGCTCCCACATTGCACCAACACCGAAATAGACCTTCAATCTGGAATTGGGTGGATATAATGCGAACCTCGCGCCGCCTCCTGCTAAATTCCGGTCATTCAATAAAATGGATTCGTTGAATTGCTTTTGGATGAACGACTCAACAGAGAGGTGCTGTGTCAAACGCCTTATAATTCGTGCATGCGCCATGCCTTTGTTTATAAAAAAGTCACCCTCCCTCCTACCTTCTTGGAGGCTTCCAAAGACAAAGCCGTGATAGGTTTCTGAGAGATAATCTGAACGAAATCGGGTCCGCGCCGTAAACAAATCTGTGTTTCCCATGCGATAGGTTAGATCCATCGTGATGCTGTTATACCAACCCGGTTCCAACTGCATCTGCTTTGTCGTTTCATCCGTAAAAATATTAACTTGTGCTGCAAGCGGAGGACAGAGGGCAAGACATATAACAAAACAGATACTAATAATCTGCTTGTGGTAATCCTGAGTGGGAAGTTCACGGAAAAATGTGTTGAATGAAATCATTATGTGGTGGTAGAATCGTTAGAGAACTATACAGTACAAAAGTCACACGCTACGAAGACAAACCTAAATAAGAAAGTAAAAGATGCAACGAATCCTCATAGATACCGACCCAGGCGTAGACGACGCTTATGCAATTCTCCTCGCTATGTGTTCGCCTGAATTGCAAGTAGAAGCAATAACGACCGTCTGCGGAAATGTCTCGGTTGAACAGGCGACACAGAATCTATTGACGATTTTTGGCGTGCTTGACTTAGATGAATTTCCAATTATTGCCCAAGGCGAAGCAGCACCCCTCGTAAAACCTCTCGTGAATGCAGCACATGTCCACGGTGATGACGGATTGGGGAATATCAGCCATCTGCAAGATACCGATGGTAATCCACGCTATTCCCCTGCCAATACTACTCTCTCATCAATGTCAGGTGTTGATCTTATTCTTGAGACGGCATCGCGGTATGCAGATGAACTTATCGTCGTCGCACTCGGTCCCCTTACGAATCTCGCAAAAGCAATCCGTAAAGATGCCGCTAAGATGCGAAGGCTTCGGAAAATTATTGTGATGGGTGGTGCTTTTGAGGACTATGGCAACGTTACAACGACAGCGGAATTCAACATTTTCGTTGATCCGCACGCGGCCCACGAGGTCTTCCAATTCGGCGTGCCTGTTCATATTTTCCCACTTGACGCGACACACCAGGTTGTCCTGACGGGTGAACGGTTGCGCGCCGAAATTGAGGGACAAGACAATAGGGTTCCGCACTTCCTCTGGGATGCAACACAAGCCTGCATGGAATTTTATCGTGAACACGTCGGGTTCTGGGGATTCCATATCCATGATGCCCTTCCCATTGCCGTGCTAACGTCCCCAGACTATTTTGAGAGTGTCGATGCCTACGTACAGGTCGAAACCGAAGGCGAACTCACAAACGGTATGACAGTCGCGGATCTACGACCTGAACGCCAACGGCACAATCCAAATGCACAAGTCTGTGTTAAAGTAGATGCCGAGACGTTTTTGGACAACTTTTTCGAGCGGCTCCGTTAATTAAAATGTGTTTATGCCACCGAGGGGATGATTCGGAATATAGCGGAGGTCGTTGTAGGGATCACGCTGGAGCATTAGCGGAACTTCCAGTTTCGGAAGTTTCAACTCCACAAATTTGACCCGTTGTGCATCTGTGAGTTCTAAAGCGATCTCGTCAATCAATTTGTTAATCTCATTCATGAAGATCTCGCGTTGCTTCAGAAACTTGCGTGCTTCGTCTCGGAATGCATTGAGTTGCTGGCGTGTCCGCATATCCGTGAATCCACTTTCATATCGATCGTAATATCGATTTGTTAGCCCCGCACGAAACACCTGATAATCCGCCTCTAACTGTTTCTTCTCAAAGTCATAATCATCAACAATATCGCGAATCAGTTTCAGTTTCGGATGGATAGTCTGTTGTTGTACCGTTGTGAGTTGCAGGGCAGTCGTACTTTTGGAAACATCAAGGAGTTTAGCCCCTCCACATGCTTGCAACAGGCCACAAAGGAGCAGAATGAGGAACATCTCGGCGTTTCTCATGATCATTTCTCCATTTATTAGCATAACACACTTACGAGGCACTCTGACCGGGCCACGCCTTGACCATATTTTCCCATTGCTGAGTGCCGTCGTCGTCTAAATCGTAAAAATATCCGTATTTCAGTTTAAGATATGCGATATAAGGTTTAATAGACAGAGGATTTCCTGTTGCGCGCGCAACGATTTCGGGTGCCGTATACTTTGATCCGTGTTGGTAAAGATTCTCTTTCAACCAATTGTGAAGTGTACTGAATTTGCCTTCCGTCTTAATTTCAGCAGGGATTTCGGGGTGTGCTTTAAAGGCAGAGACGTAAAATTGTGAGGCTAAGATATTCCCCAATGTGTACCCTTGAAATCCGCCACCGATGAGGCTATAGTACCAGTGCACATCTTGCAAAACACCGTCTTTGTCATCTGGCGGCACGATGCCGAAATCTGCTTCAAAACGTTCGCGCCATGCATTGCGGAGGTCTCGGATCTCAAGTTTACCTTCTAACAGTGCCAATTCAAGATCAAAACGCAGCATAACGTGGAGGTTATATGTCACCTCATCGGCATTTGTGCGAATGAGAGAACATTCTACTTTATTAATGGCGCGATTGAATGTATCCTGAGACACAGAGCCGAGCTGCTCAGGGAAAACGCTTTGGAGTTTCGGATAGTAATAATACCAAAACCCACGACTCCGCCCAACCAGATTCTCCCAGAGTCTCGACTGACTTTCGTGGACTCCGGCGGAGGTGCCGCGAGCGAGGGGTGTCCCTTCAAAATCCATTTGAATGCCTTGCTCATACAGGGCATGTCCAGTCTCATGGAGCGTGCTGAACAACGCATCACCGAGAAAATTCTCCTTTGTTCGCGTCGTAATCCGAACATCATCGAGTGAGAATTTCGTCATAAATGGATGATGCGTCTTATCCTGCCGTCCACGGTTCATATCGTAACCGAACTGCTGCGCAACTTCTAATCCAAATTCGAGTTGTTTTTCTTCTGGAAAGTATTGGTGCAAACACGAATCATCGGCGGGTTCCTGTGATGTGATGGCAACAACAAGTGGAACGAGTTCTCTACGGAGTTCGGCGAAAATACGGCTCACCTCTGTTGCTTTCATCCCGTACTCGCTCGCTTCGATGAGTGGATCTGCGATATGATCGTAGCCCGGAAAGAAGTTTGCTGCCTGCCTACTATAGTCCAGTGTTTTTTCCAAGTACGGACGGACCCGCTCAAAGTCGTTTGCTGGACGTGCCTCGGTCCACACCTGAAAAGATTCCGCAGCGTGATTTGCCACAGCCGCTGTGAATTTCGCGGGTATTTTAATGGCGCGTTCATATTTTCGGCGTGTGAGGCGGATTAGGCTTGCTTCGTCGGAATCGTAGGGGCGGCTTTTTTCGTAAGGTTCGAGAGCATCAAGCAATTTTCCAATAGCGGGGTCTGTGAATTTTTCGTGTGACAAACGACTAAGCGTTGCCATTTGACGACCTCTCGCTGCGGCACCGCCAGGGGGCATATAGGTGGATTGGTCCCAATGGAGCAATCCAGCAGCGGACGATATATCATTTACCTCAAGCAGCTGGGTCTTAAGTTCCTGAAATTTTGCTTCCACAATATTCTCCTCGCTTGTAATCTAATATTATATGAATCTTCTTATGAAATTTACCCACCCGATGTGCTTAGTTGAACATATTCCAGGATAGACTACCAGTTTCCGTGTTCTTCAACTGGGTGCCGATGCAAAATCAGGAGTAGGAAATAAATGATAGCGCGCTGCTACGGTTTCTTTTGTATCCATAGTCTATCCTCTTGTATAACGTGTATATAATATAGCACGATCCGACTGCGAACTTCAAATAAAAAGCGTTGGATTTGTGGTGGATTATAAAAATACATAGACCTTCTCTCGTCATGATAGTGGGCACACTAATACTTGTGGGAGGATTTGTAACCTCGACTTCCTATGCGCGATGATGGCAAATTACAAAAATCCGAATTTTGTCTTATTTTCGTAACAATTAAATGCTATAATTTACGGCAGAATCAAGCAAGGGAGGCAGATTTATGCAAAAACAGAGTCGGGGACTGTTCCTTATCGTAAATATCTTGGTAATCCTAACAAGCACGGTTGTTCTTAGCAGTTGTTCACCAAAAGATAGCGAAGATGGCATGGGTAAAAATGTTGAGCAGATCACTATAAAAAATAAAGGTTCGGACACAATGGTGAACTTGGCGCAAGCGTGGGCAGAGATGTACGTCGGTGTCACTACATCGGCGTCCGTAGAGGTGTCGGGGGGAGGTTCTGGGACAGGTGTTGCTGCACTCATCAATGGGACTGTGGATATCGCCAACTGTAGCCGCCAGATTAAACCGAAGGAATTAGAGCAAGCAACACAAAATACAGGTAAAATTCCGCAGGAATTTATTGTCGGGTATGATGCCCTTGCGGTTTATGTCCATCCTGATGTGCCTCTTGATAAAATCACGATCCCGCAACTCGCGGAAATTTATGGTGAGAAAGGCACAATCACTCAGTGGAGCCATCTCGGTATCACGCATACTGCCTGTCCAAGCGACAAAATTATCCGTATCAGTCGGCAATCTAATTCAGGTACGTATTTCTATTTCCGAGAGGCACTTCTTGGGACAGATCGCGACTTTCGTATCGGTTCGTTGGATTTGCACGGCTCTAAAGATGTGGTAGAAGTTATCGGAAGAACGCCGTGCGCGATTGGCTACAGCGGTATGGGATATGCCACCTCACACGTCAAAATGCTAACAGTCGCTACTACCACCGATGCCCCTTACTATGCCCCAACCCTTGAGAATGTCCTCGCGAAGACCTATCCTATCGCCCGTCCGCTTTACATGTACTCCCTGGGTGAACCGATAGGCGCAGTTAAAGCATATCTCGATTGGATTTTGTCCCCAGAAGGTCAAAAGATTGTTGAAAAACTCGGTTTCGTCCCGTTAGAAAGCAGCTAAAATATATGAACATTCTACGGAAAAAAAGCACGGCGAACCTGCCGTTTTCCGAAACAGCAATTGAACTGTTTATTCGTTTATGTGGTATTAGTTCTATTCTCTTTGTATTTGGTATTTTTTTCTTTGTATTTCGCGAAGGGGCGGGTTTCCTTTTCAGCGGTTTAGACGTGAAGGAGTTTCTGACGAGTGTAGAATGGCAACCAACTTCACTGAATAACAAAAGATATGGCGCGTTTGCGTTGATTGTAGGCACCTTTAGTGTAACTGTGTTAGCAATGTGTATTGCTGTTCCGTTTGGACTCGGCGCAGCGATCTTTGTATCGGAATTCTGTAGTCCAAGACTGAGAGAGACTTTCAAGATTATCATCGAGCTCCTTGCTGCTATCCCTTCCGTTGTGTGGGGATTCATAGGGTTGACCCTGATGAATCAGCTGATTATCACTGTCTTCAACGCGCCGATCGGCTTAACGATGCTAAACGGGGGTATTATGCTCGCGTTGATGAGCGTTCCGATCATTGTATCTATAGCGGAGGATGCCTTAAAAGCCGTGCCAGATTCTTATCGTGAGGCAGCAGTGGCACTTGGGGCAACCCGATGGCAAGTGGTCTACCGTGTGCTTCTGCCTGCGGCGAAAAACGGGTTATTGGCAGCCGTCTTGCTCGGTGCCGCACGTTCTATTGGTGAAACAATGGCTGTCCTAATGGCAACCGGGCACTCTGTTAACATTCCATCAGGTCCACTCTCATGGATCCGAACGCTGACGGCAACAATCGCTGCCGAATTAGGGGAAGTCGCGAGAGGTGGTGAACACTATCAAGTGCTTTTTATCATCGGTATTCTTCTCTTTACTATCACGTTTATAGTGAACCTCATCGCTGATTTGGTTATCAAAGGCATCCGTCAGGAATAGGAACACAGACATGCACACTGACATACAGATATCGCCGCAAGAAATGTTTACAGAAACAGCGATTTCTCGGCAAAAACGGCGGACAGAAAATGTAATGCGGATTTTCCTCCTTGTCATCACAAGTATGATGATTATCCCGCTGCTTCTCATTATCGGCTATCTCCTTTATAAGGCACTGCCGGTACTCTCTGTTGAGTTTCTGTTTACGAATCCGAAAGACAACATGCGTGCCGGTGGACTCTGGGCACCTTTCCTTGGAACAATCTATTTAGTGGTAGTGTCTCTATTGGTGTCTGCCCCCATTGGTGTATTCGCCGCTGTGTATCTCAACGAGTATGCCCGTGAGAATTGGTTTACACGTATCACGAATTTGGCTGTTGTTAATCTGGCTGGCGTGCCGAGTATTGTCCACGCGCTGTTCGGGGTTGGTGCATTTGTCCTCTTTGCCGGTTTAGGTGAGTCTATACTCGCAGCGTCACTCACACTTGCAATCATGACGCTTCCGGTTATTATCGCCAGTACAACTGAGGCACTTAAAGCGGTGCCGATGTCCTTTAGGGAGGCTTGCTGGAACCTCGGTGCGACGCGATGGCAGACGATTCGCCGTATCGTCCTTCCGAACTCAATTAGCGGTATCCTGACGGGGGTGATTTTGCAAGTGTCTCGCGCAGCGGGTGAAACGGCACCTATCATGTTCACCGGAGCGGTTTTCTATAAGGCTATTGCGGAAGGAAACCTTTTCGCCTATAATATAACAGAACAGTGTATGGCACTATCCCTACATCTTTTTACAATCTCAACGCAGGTGCCAGATGTTACCGACGGAATTCCGTACGGGACTGCAGTCGTGCTTGTCGCCACTGTTCTGCTTGTCAACGCTGCATCAATTGCGCTAAGGGTTTATCTCCGAACTCGAAAGAAATGGTAGCCATGAGTAGAGAAAAATTACAGGATATTATTGAAGGAAGCATATTTACCGCTGTCATCCAGTTTCTGATTCTCGCTTCCGCTATTGTCTTCGTGCTTGAGTCCGATAGAGATGAGTGGGGATTGGCCAGATATGCAACGCATTTTATCGTTTTAGACTGGGCATTTTTTATTTTGTTTTCAATAGAATATGCACTGCGGATTTACATTGAACCCAGAAAACGGGATTTCATTTTCAGTTTTTATGGTATAATTGATTTGCTGGCGATTTTACCGTCTTTGTTTCTCGTCCCTGGATTTCGTGTGTTACGAGTACTCCGGTTCTTGCGGGTTTTCAGAATCTTCAAGGCGACACGTTTTATTCTCGCAGTTGACCGACTTGCAGGCGCACTCCGTGGTATCCAGCAGGAACTCTTAGCACTCGTTATCTTATCGTTGATGCTCGTCTATCTCGCGGCATGCGGGATTCACTACTTTGAAAGAGATGCCCAACCCGAAGCCTTCGGATCTATCCTTGATTCGATGTGGTGGGCTGTCGTGACATTGACAACAGTCGGTTATGGAGATGTCTATCCAGAAACAGGGGGTGGAAAGATTTTCACTGCCCTTGTCACCCTTGTTGGGGTCGGACTTATCGCTATTCCTTCTGGATTGTTAGCGTCGGTTTTGACGGAAGCACGCGTGGAACGTGAAATAGCAGGGGATGCTAAAGAAGAAAAGAATCGATCTACGGAACACAGCGACACAAAAAGTGAAAAAAAACATGAACACCAATAGCAACAACGGTTCACAAACTCCACCTGTAATTGAAATCAGCGACCTAAAGGTCTATTACGGGGATAAATCTGCTCTGAACGGCATCTCTTTTGATGTGCATAAAAATGAGATTCTCAGTATCATCGGACCCGCACAATCCGGGAAAACGACGCTCTTGAGGGTTATTAACAGAACACTGGAACTTACGGCGGGAACGACCGTGGAAGGTTCTGTAAAACTCGATGGTGTAGACATTAGCAGAATTTCCGATGTCTATGGCTTACGCCGCCGCATCGGTATGGTGTTACCCTTGCCGGTAGGTTTACCGCTTTCGATATACAATAACGTCGCTTTCGCCCCCAGGACAGCAGGCGTTCGGGCAAAATCGGAATTAGACGAAATTGTTGAGCGATGTCTACAGCAAGCTGCGCTCTGGGATGAAGTCAAAGATAGACTGGATACGCTTGGGACGAAGCTCTCAGGCGGACAACAGCAGCGTCTCACGATCGCTCGTGCGCTTTCGCATCAGCCGGAGATTCTCTGTCTTGACGAATTTTCTATTGCTGTCGATCCGGTTACAACGATGCGTATTGAAGAGGTCCTGAAAACTTTACGCACGGAAATGACGATTCTCCTTGTTACTAACCTTATTCAACAGGCAAAACGGTTAGCAAACCGCACGGCTTTTATGCTCAACGGTGATCTCATTGAGATTGATACAACCGATGTAATTTTTTCTGACAATCCGGGCAATCAAGCCACTTACGATTACGTCAATGGCACTTTTGGCTAAGCGGATAGCAATTCGCAGATAGCGAATAGCAATTAGCAATCGCCAGTCGCCAACAACCAACTGCCAATTGGTATTGGATGTAGGTAGTTAAAAAGATGGATTCGCAAAATATGTCCCTAAATTATAGCATTGAAGCTGAAAATCTCAGTCTCTGGTACGGCGATTTTCAAGCACTTATTGATGTCGATGTCAAAATACCTGATGGTCAAATAACTTCTCTTATCGGTCCGTCCGGGTGCGGAAAATCAACATTACTTCGCTGTTTCAATAGGGTCAACGAACGCTATGGCAATGTCACTACAAGAGGAAAAATTGAGGTGCTCGGAAAAAACATCTACGATCCAGATGTCTCTTTACCAGAGCTCAGGAAAGCGGTCGGGATGGTGTTCCAGCGACCGAACCCGTTACCGATCTCGGTTTATGAAAATGTCTTATTCGGCTTGCGGATTCACTCGCCGATGCGGAGTCTCACGCGGGCAGAATGCGACCAGATTGTTGAAGAGGCACTGACCTCCGTTTTCCTCTGGGATGATCTAAAGGATAGATTGAAGGTCCGCGCGACAACACTTCAGCTGGAACAGCAACAGAAGCTCTGTATCGCGCGTCTCTTACCGCTTAAACCCAAAATTATCCTCATGGATGAGCCTTGCTCCGCATTGGACGCGAAAGGGACACTCGCTGTTGAAGAACTGATGGATGTACTCGCTGGAACGTACACCTTCTTAATTGTGACCCATAATATGGCACAAGCGCGACGTGTGAGTAAAGAGTGTATCTTTATGTTCCTTGGCGAACTTATTGAGCATAGAGAAACACAGGCTCTTTTTCAGACACCAGAACACCCGAGAACTGCAGATTATGTGCAGATGCGGTATGGATAAGGGTATCGGTTAGTAAGATGGCTATCGGCTGTCGGTAAATACCAAGACTTCTTGGCCGATGGCTGACCGCTGATGGCTGAAAGCGCAGCGTGCTGACTGCTATTCCCGTTGATTGCCAATACTATGAATTCCTTAATGACGCATTCAAATCCGAGACGGAAATTTGCTTTGCAGAGTATTGCTCTCGTTGTCCTGGGAGCGGTGTTCGTTCCAGTATGGCATGTTCTGCAAAAATTGTATGTCTCTGAGGTCCAAGTATCGTCAGCGGCACGTGTGTCGGAGCCGCTATCGCGTCCGATCGGCGATCTCTATTTTTTTCTCTCCATCAGTTTTTTGGCAATTGTGTTTGCAGTGATATGCGCTTTTTACTTGGAAGAGTGGCTTCGAGAGACAAATTGGGTTCGGCGTTTCATTGAGAGCCTGGTTGGTATTTTAAGCAGCGTCCCGTCGCTTTTATATGGACTTTTAGCAATCGCAATTTTTCTGCCCTACAGTGGCGTTTTCAGAACGATTGAAGTGCCTATGGCTGCGGAAAATTCGGATACAGTTTCATTGAAAACAGGCACTTTTCAAGAGGATACGACCCTTTTTTATATCGCAGTGTTGACCTTTATTTTCTTGGTGATGCCGAGGACGATTAAGACAACCCAAGAAGCACTGGGAGCGGTGCCGGTACCGATTCGTGAAGCCGCTTATGCACTCGGTGCTAATCAGTGGCAAGTGCTAATGAAACATGTTGTGCCGCTTTCATTTCCCCGGATACTCGCTGGCGCGTGCCGAGCAATGTCTTGCGCGCTTGCCGCCGCCGCACTGGTCGTCGGTATCTGTGTCTGGAGTCGTCCCGCTCAATCTGGACAGGTGTCGGGTAGATTTATGCTGTTTTTAGGCGGTGCGTTGTTGTTGAGTATCTTGTCAAGTTTTCTTGCTGAAAGGCATCCTTTTGTTTCGACACAATACACATAGTCTTTGGCTTTTTTTGTACAGGGAACCGAATATTTAATGACTGCAAAAAAGCAATCTATTCTCAGTGTTCGTGACCTAAACATTTGGTATGGTGATAGGCAGATTCTGGGGGCACTCTCTTTCGAGGTTCAACAGAAACAAGTGACTGCGCTCATGGGACCCGCCAACTGCGGCAAAAGTACGCTCATCCGATGTTTCAATCGGTTAAACGACTTTACACCAAATTTTAGGTTTACCGGTGAAATCCTTTTTAAGGGCAACTCTTTGTATGCCGCTCAGGATGCCATAACTGTCCGGAAACGGATCGGGATGGTATTCCGAAGACCTACCCTCTTCCGAGGGTCTATCCATGAAAACGTAGCTTACGCAGCTCGGATTTCAAACGTAAGTCGAACCTCAGAACTAAATGCCATTGTCGAGAAAAACCTACGAAGAACCGGGCTTTGGAATGAAGTCGAGGGCATCTTGGACGAAACACCGGCGCAATTGTCCACAGGACAGCGACAGCTTCTCTGTGTGGCACGCGCTTTGACTGTTGAGCCAGAGGTTTTAATATTTGATGAACCGTGTGGCGAACTTGATCCTATTGAGACTGTTAAGATTGAGACCCTTATGCGGGAGTTGACGAACGATTATACACTCATTTTCGCTACGAACAAAAGAAGACAAGCGGCTCGCGTTTCTGATGTCGCAGGATTTCTTTACGGCGGCGAACTCATCGAATTTGGAGCAACGGAGAGAATCTTTACCAACCCACAGGATAGTAGGACAGAACAGTACGTAGCAGGTAGGATGGGGTGAAATAGTTGTCAGCCATCAGTTATCAGTGGTCAGTTAAGAGATTTTAATGTGACAATTTCTCATAAACTGAAATTGTTGGACGAGCTGCTTCAAGTTATGAATGATTGAATATCTGCAAGGACAACGGACGCAGCAGCCCAGGAGTCTGTGACAGGCAAGATGAGATAGACGAGATTTTTTCTTTTAGATTGTTAAGAGACCCGCTTTAGGTTGTCAAAGGTTGGTTAGCGATTGAAAGACTGCAAGGACAACGGACGCAGCAGCCCAGGAGTACATAGTTAAAAATATGTTGGCGAATGAAATCAGAGAACTTCAGCACAAACTTTTGGAGATGGCAGGACTTTCCGAGCAGATGCTACGCCAAACCATCGAATCGGTTTTAACGCGAGACGAGGCGTTAGCACGGGAGGTGATTGCGACTGATGATCAGATTGACCAGTTTGAAAACGCAATTGAGTCGGCGTGTATCCAACTCATCGCACTCCATCAACCTGTAGCCTTTGAACTCCGCTTCCTGACGACGGTAATGAAGATTAGCATCAATGTCGAAAGGCTTGCTGATAAAAGCGTCGCTATCGCGAAACGAAGTCTTGAACTGTTGGAATATCCGCCTGTTAAACCCTTCGTGGACTTGCCGTACGTAGCACAAGTGATTCAAACCATGGTAAAGGACGTGCTGGATGCTTTCGTGAATCGTAACGCCGAACTCGCTTTAGAAGTCCGGGAACGTGACAATGAGGTTGATGAAATCTATGAGAAAATGCTCCGTGAACTCCTCACTATTCTAACCGAACATCCAGCACTAATCCCACCGGGCATCAGCATTTTGCTCCTCTTCCGGCATCTCGAACGCGTCGGAGACCTCGCAGCAAATATCGGTGAAGAGGTCTACTATCTCGTCAAAGGCGACATCATCCGACATTCTTAGCAACTTCTAACCTCCAATAGCCAACCGATCCTGATCGCCAACCGCTACGTATCTTCCGTGGGGTCAAAATGAACATCCAATTGTGGGAATGCGATTGTAATGTTATGTTCTTTAAATTTATGCCAGATGATGAAATGGAGATCACTCGCAATATCAAAACGCTGAAAGGAATCTGGAATCCATGCCAACAGTTCAAAATCTAAGGATGAATTCCCAAAAGCAGTAAAGCGCACGAAAGGTGCAGTAACGTTACTCATGTTAGGAATGGGTTCTTTGATCACGCCGAAATGTTTATCTGCAGCATCAAGTAGCACTTTCTTGACAAGATCCACATCTGAACTGTAGGACACCCCTACCATAATCTTGAGCCGGAACAAATTATTCGCGTGTGTCAGATTATGCACCGATTCTGTAATCAATTGAGAATTCGGAACAATAATTTCCTTTTCATCAAGTGAAACGATGACTGTTGAACGGAGATTGATACTACTGACTCTACCGAATATCTCAATGTCTATAATCTCTACGAGGTCCCCAATTTTGATGGGACGTTCAAAGATAAGAATAAATCCCGAAATTATGTTGGATGCGATATTTTGTAAGCCGAAACCAATACCGATACTCAGTCCACCGAAAATTAACGCGATGCTCGTCAAACTGATACCGACAGCGCTCAGACTGATAATGAAACCGATAATAATGACAGTGTAATGAAAAAAACGGAGTAAGATAAACTGCGTATGTTGTTCGATTTGAAAGGCTTGTAATACTTGTTGGCGGAGCACCCATTGCAAATATTTAGACAGGATAAACATCCCGAAGACAATCACAAACGCATAAAATAAACGTGCCAAAGTGAGGTTATTTGTGCTCCCGTCTGTTGAGTCGGGAGATGGCTGAAAGAGGCTGGTCAGTGGATAGTGAAAAAAATTGCTCAAAACCCCTGTTCCGATACTCGCGAACCGTAATCCAAAAATGGTTCCCATAACCATAACAACCAGAAATAGCATCGCGAGCAGGCGACTTGCGAGGTCTTGTGAAATTTGGAGGCGATTAAATAGGCGACGGAACCATACACGTAAAAGTCCAGCAAGTGCGAAAGAGATCATCAAAACGGCAATTAATACGACAATCTGACTCACTTTTATCGGATCGTCCAGTGGGATTACAATAATTTCAAGTAAATTTTTTAACCGCTGAATCCATTCATCCATCTTGTGTTATCCTGGGATTTAGGAAAACTGAGGTTCCCTGTCTCCTATATTACTTACACTGTTAAATCCGCAATTGGAGGGTGTTGCTAATTGCTATAACGTCACCCGCAAAATCATCAAATACTTATAATGCAACTTCTCTGTCAGTGGTTCGTTGTTATATGTCACGGAACCACTCAAGCGTAGCCCTAACCGTTTCGTTAGACTGAAGGTGATGGCAGGTTCTGCTGAGAACTTAAAGTTTTTGAACCCGACTTCTGGTGTAAACTTCAACACAGTATTGAATTTCTGCCATCCGATAGACGAAAATGCCAGCCACCGAAATGTTGTGGGATCGAATTTCTTTAGTACGAGATCTTTCTGGGGTTGTATGTTCTCAAGGAAAGCACCAATACCCCCTGATACGCGAAATGTGTCTCTCTCATAAATTGCGGGACGGATGTAGCTGCCGATTTGTGATGTTAAGGCACTGCCTTTGGTAATGTTCCGCTCTAAATCTGTAAATGCTTCAATTCCGAGAAGCATATACCCAATTTCCCGATGTGCGTGTTTTCAGTATGCAATACGAATCTGTCTATGAGGCTTTCCATCTATTCCGCTATCTTGTTCTGTTATAGAGAAGTGTTAGCAGACATGCCCCTGTTGGCAGTCCGACAAGACAGCCGTTCAATGCCCAATTGTATTGCAACTTTCTTGTTTTGACTTTATACGCGTCATAATAGAAGCCTATATATTCGGGAGGCTTACCGAGGACCCGCGCCGTGGGCATAAAAGGTTGATACCACTGCGAAACAAGGGG
Source organism: Candidatus Poribacteria bacterium (assembly GCA_963662915.2). GTDB lineage: Bacteria > Poribacteria > WGA-4E > WGA-4E > WGA-3G > WGA-3G. The sequence continues at coordinate 763,599 of CAXXEU010000002.1, forward strand.
CCCCGCTAACGGGAAGAAACATCCTGCAGTGAACCACAAAGTCTTATTCAGATGCGCTGCTGCGTCTTGTTCTGCATCATGAATGGCTTGTGCTTCAATAGACATAGGGGCATCGGCGAGATGTGTTGGGTCTTGAACCTCAATAATCTTGTACTGTTTTGTCTCAATCACATCATACTGCTTCGGAACACCATCAACCTCTACAGTACGGCGTTCAGTACCGATGCTGAAACTTTGGACAGGTGTCCCGAAGATTAGCGTTGCTATCAACAATATGCCCGGATTATAACGAAATTTTATATTCACTCATCGCTCCTTTTTGGATAGATATTTGGCATAAATCTTGTCAAATATTTAGCGTTTACGAGAAGTCATTTGGTGTTAATTTCGTTTCTGGTAAACGTAACCTGTAGAGGTGGTCGGACTGAAAATGACTAACAGTTCGCCATCCCATGTATATGTCGTTAAAGTAGGTTCGGAACTCTCATCAGAAAACCAATAGATGCTTCCCTTTTCTTTATCAAAGGGTTCAATCAACTTATACGAACCGAAGAGAAAATCGCCGCTATTCTGGAATTCTCTGGTAAATGTTGTTGTTGTCAGTCGCATTAATCCGGTTTCTATCACCGTTTCGCCAGCGACCTGTGTGCGGACGAGTTCGTATGTCCCGCTGAGTGCTTTAGCGACTCTGTAGGATTTTGAAAAGATGACGATGAATGCCGATTCGGTGGCAGCTTCCTCGCTATCTCCCCGAACCGATAGATGCACAACCGCCGTTCGGTCCGGTGCAATCTCCGAATTGGATAGTTTGGGAGCTGTCCATTGGATTTCCGGTCCCATCTCTCCGGTTAAAGTTCCCTCTGATACATTCCATAAGTAGGTGAGCGGATCGTCCTCGGGATCAGAAACCCCAACTCTAAATGTGGTCGTCTCACCGTAGTTGACTTCTTTCGGAACGCTGAATGTGTTGATTTCTGGCGGACCGTTCCGCCATCTCTCATATTCTGTGCAACCCGTGAAGATCACCAACTGACCGATTGCGAAAAGAAATATGGCAATGGGTCGTGGATTTAAAATTTTCACAACATATCTCCTATTTACGAGTTCATACCTGAAGCATTTTACTGGATGTCCAGAAGATTCAGAGCCATTTTTTCAACTTAAAATAGATAAACATGGCGAATCCAATGACCGCCATGACTAATAGTCTTGTTTTAAGCAATTGGGATCCAGGAATTCTCAAGACAGCACCTCTGTAATGAAGCTGAACAATGAAACCAAATACCGAGGTTAGGGACCCTCTTTGAAGCGATAGCCAACGCCGTGCACCGTCTCAATATGTTCCCCGAATCCACCGAGTTTACGACGAAGCCGACTGACATGTGTATCTACGGTCCTATCAATACCGTAATACTCTTCTCCCCATATCACATCCATTAAAATATCTCGGGTAAAGACACGCCCGGGTGAACGTGCGAAGAGTGTGATGAGCTTAAATTCGGTAGCGGTCAGATCAATGGGACCACTTTCAGTGAGGACTTGATGTTTATCGAGATCAATGGTTAATCCATGCCTTTGGATCTGCTTCGTGTCTTCTGCCTGCTGGTTCCCGACTTGGAGGCGGCGCAACACGGCTGAAACCCGTAGGACCACCTCTTTTGGGCTGAAGGGTTTAGTGATGTAATCGTCTACACCCAGTTCTAACCCCGCGATACGATCTCGCTCTTCAGTTTTAGCGGTTACCATAACAATTGGGATATTTTTAGTCCTCGGATCGTTTTTCAATAGCCGACAGACAATAAGTCCATCGACTTCTGGAAGCATCAAATCTAACAGGATGAGATCCGGAGATTTTTCGACAGCGCGGTGCAGCGCATCCGCGCCGTTCCGGACGTAATCTGTTTCAAAGCCTGCTTCTTGTAGGTTATACTGCAGCAAATCTACAATATCACGTTCATCTTCCACAATTAAAATCTTGGCATTCATTTAAGTCTCCCATTATAGGTGATTCGTCGTGCAACTACTATTCTAACAGATACTACGATGTAATGTCAATTTTTCAATTAATTCTTTACAAAAATTCAATCATTTCTTTACAAAAATTTTGCTTTTGTATAAGATTAGCGGTTAGCAAATAGCGAACTGCTAACAGCCAACCACCAAAAAATATAATGAACACATCTAAAAAATATGTTATGATGTATACATATACAAAAACAGGAGAGGGTAATAACCAATTACAATGCTAATAGATATTTTTCATTTTCAAGGACAGGCGTGGAGATTGATTTTGGGCTTCGCTTGTTGCCTTGTTGCATTTACGCTTTCTTCCAATGACGTTTCGGGTATGCGCGGTTTCACAGCCGAAAACGCTATTACACAAGAACAATATGAAACCGCCTTCCAAGAGTTGATTTCAGTCGAAAGAGGTCGGTATAAATTACGACATCTCAGCGAAGAGCCACACCTTGCAGGAACCGAGAATAGCCGAAAAGTCGCAAAATATCTCTACGATGCCTTTGAGAGTTACGGCTTGAAGGTCGAGATGTATGAATATAAAGTCTACCTTCCGTATCCACTTGAGGTGCGTGTTGAACTTCTCTCGCCTACCGAATATGTTGCTTTCGGCAAAGAGGTACGTTGGGAATGGGACAAAGACTCTTATGAAACCGAGATTGTAGCGGGCTATAATGCCTATTCACCCGATGGCGACGTAACCGCTGATCTGGTCTATGTCAACAAAGGATTACCTGAAGACTACCAAATCCTCAACGACCAAGGCATCTCAGTAAATGGCAAGATATGTATTGCCCGGTATGGGGGCAGCTACCGCGGTGTGAAAGCCAAAGTCGCTGGCGATAACGGCGCAGTCGGGTTAATTCTTTACTCCGATCCAGCCGATGACGGCTACATGCGTGGGGATGTCTATCCTCGCGGTCCATGGCGTTCCGCCGATGCGATCCAACGCGGAACGGTGAAGTACATCTTCCAGCACGCCAGCGACCCACTCACCCCTGGGTGGGCAGCGACTGCGGATGCCGAAAGAATCTCGATCGCAGAAGCCACGGATCTCCCCAAAATTCCTGTTGTTCCACTCGCTTATAGGGACGCTGAACCACTTCTGAAAACACTTGCAGGTCCTAACGTTCCAGCAGACTGGCAAGGCGGTTTACCTTTTGCATATCATATCGGACCTGGACCAGCAAAAGTGCGGGTCAAGGTCCGTTGTGACCACAGTACGCGTCCAATCTATAACGTCATCGCTACCTTAGAAGGCACGGAGTATCCGGGCCAGTGGGTTATATTAGGCAACCATCACGATGCTTGGGTTTATGGTGCTGCGGATCCCGGAAGTGGGACAGCTGCGCTGTTGGAAGTCGCACAATCTTTGGGCGAACTCGCTAAATCGGGGATGCGTCCGAAGCGGACTATCGTTTTTGCCGCATGGGACGCTGAAGAATTCGGTATTTTAGGTTCGACCGAATGGGTTGAAGAGTTGAGAGCAACACTCCAAGAGAAAACCATTGCGTATCTGAATGTGGACATTGCAGCAACAGGAAGACGGTTCTACGTGAGTGCGATTCCGTCCCTGCGGGAATTTATTCGTGAAGCGACGCAAAAAGTCGTTGACCCGTGGACACTGAAACCGGTTTACGAGAGTTGGAAAATGAGACAGGGCAAGGAAATCCCACAGGTCGGGAACCTCGGCAGTGGTTCGGATCATTCGCCGTTTATTGGGCATGCGGGTATCCCTGCTGTTAGTATGGGGTTCGGTGGGCCTTATGGTGTCTATCACGCTATGCAGGACAACTTTTATTGGATGGAGCACTTCGGAGATCCAACGTTTCAGTATCAGGCAACGATGGCGAAAATCTGGGGAACCCTTGCCTTGCAACTCGCCAACGCCGATGTTTTACCTTTTGATTATGAGACTTACGCCACAGACCTGATGACCCCTTTGAAACTGTTGCAAAATTCCGGCTCGAAAAACAAGATTGCCAGAGATATTGGAGAGTTAGATAGGTTGCTGACCGAATGGCAACAGGCAGCGGGTTCACTAAACCAAGAACTTTCCAGTTACATCGCTTCAGGCGATCTATCCAACATTACGGAGATAAATCAGCGGTTATATCAGTTGGAACGGAACTTAACGACGGAGGCGGGATTGCCCTTACGTCCGTGGTTTAAACATCTCATCTATGCCCCGGGACTCAATACGGGTTATGCTGCAGTCGTTTTTCCGGGTGTTCTGGATGCCCTGGAACATGGAGATGACGCAGCGGTACATGCGGAACTTGATAAATTGGTTACGGCGTTGATGCAAATGATTCAGGGGATTAACGAAATTCGGGGTATGCTTTAGTGGTTGTCGGTCATCAGTTGTCAGTTGTCAGTTAAGAGGTCTTGATGTAACAATGGGCGATCTCTTGGGGTACGCCAAACTGGGGAAGATTGTTACAAGGGATGCCTCTGAACCAATGGCTGGCAGCCGATTGCCGATTGCTAACTGCTAACCACAACCGCCGAAATCGCTTTCAACTGCACGGTATCACCGATTTGAAACGAGCAACGGGAATCCGTCTGAACGGAGTAGAACTGTCCTTCCACTTCCACTCGATACGTGAAATAGTTCCCTTTAAACGCTTGTCCGACAATACATCCGTTTTTTGATCCACCGTTTCCGGCATCAGGTACCGTCATCGTTAAACATTCGGGACGAATGGACAGCAGCATTTCCCCTGTAGCAGTGCCATCCACCGCCACGCGTCCGAATGGAGTTTCGGCGATTCCATCTTTCACATGAGCGTTAACAAAATTAGTCTTGCCGAGAAAATCAGCGACATAAACCGTTTCTGGATGCTGATACACTGATTCAGGTGTGCCGATTTGTTCAATGCTCCCGTTTTTCATCACCGCCAACCGTTCAGCGAAACTTAATGCCTCTTCCTGGTCGTGCGTAACCAGGACTGCACTAATGCCTTCGCCTTTCAGGAGTCGGCGCACTTCGTCTCTCGTTGTTTGGCGCAGCCCCGGATCAAGGCTCGAAAAGGGTTCATCTAAAAGCAACAGTTTCGGACGTGCGATGATGGAGCGTGCCAACGCGACCCGCTGCTGCTCGCCACCTGAGAGATGATGTGGTAAGCGAGCGTAAAAATCCTTCATGCCAACCATATCTAACACTTCAAACGCACGCTCACGTCTCGTTTTCTTCGGCACTTTTCGGAGTCCGAAGGCGACGTTATCGAGAACATTCTTATGCGGAAAAAGGGCATAGTCTTGAAATACTAAACCGATGCCGCGCGACTCAGGTGGCACGTGTGCATCATCGTTTGTGAGTAGACGTTCTGCCATAGAGATGGTCCCAGCATCCGCCCTTTCAAAACCTGCTATGATGCGTAAGGTAGTCGTTTTGCCACACCCACTCGGTCCCAACAGCGCGAAGATTTCGCCCGGATAAACCGTGAAGCTAACATCCTTCACAACGGGAATAGCAGCAAGATGCTTGGTAATGGATTCAACCGTAAGCAGTGGTATCATTCCATAAATCTCCAATCGCGGTTCGCTTATCGCAATTAGCATTCGTCCTTCGCGGTTTGCCATTTGCCATCTGCTAATTGCTAACCCCTCACAATCCCTAAAGCGTATGCCCGGCACCGGATGAGGGCATCCACAGATTCAGTGCAAAACTAATCAGACTCAAAATGCTCCGCGGAATATAGTCCCCTAAAACCAATCCGAGGAAAAATGGGATCGCTTTCCGATACATCTGCCACCCCCAGAAGCGGAGGATCAAAAATTTAAGGAGCCAACTCACCATCACCGGGAACCAGAAATAGATGAGTCCACCCCACGATGCCCCGGAAAGCACATAACCTGACGGATGGAGCGTCCACCACAGCAGACGCGTCCTTAAGAGTTGGAGAAGAAATACAAACGCAAACCCACCGCCCATAAATGTAATTGCACTGATATCGGGTTCTTTCGGGTGTTGTAGCCAACTCTGGAGGGGATTGAAACTTTCCCACCCAAAGCGACCCACAACCCCTTGACACTGCGCGAGCACACCATAGTGGTATGCAACTTGTAGATACGTCCAGAATGTCGCCAATGCCCCGACCGCAATAGCAAGTGCCATCCCCAGAATTAGGGTTTTTCCGGGCATGCCTGCTCGGTCGCCGATACGGAGTGATTCAATCTGATTCGGCATCGGATGCGAACGGTTGCACCGGTTGAAGGCGTAGAGGAACGTCATTATTGTCAGGTTTGCTGCCCCCAATTGCCGTGTCCCGAACATACTTACCATCATTTGTCGTGGATTGATACCGATAACCTCGTGGTAAGGGGGACCAAGTTCGGCACGCACGCGACCTATCGCTACAGCAAATGCGACAAAGAGCGCGTAAAACACACTGATTGCCCATAACGACATACCGGCGAGGTAACAGAACGCGAAGACGACTCCAACACTCACCACTGTTAGGATTGCTACTGTTCGATAAGAGAACGGTTCAGTGCTGTCATCACCGCGTTCGCGGCCGAGGACGTGTCGGAAGAAGCTGGCAAAGTGCCGACGACTCATCCAGAGCGTCAGGGCCGCAATACCTACCCAAGCCCCTGAAGCCCGATCGTTGAGATGCAGGACGCTGATGTTTGTGACACCGACCATACTCGCAATCACACGCTCTGCTCGTGTGAGCCAAAAAAAGAACCACGTCGAAAACGCCAAATCTAACGGCATAAAATAGGTCAGCCCGACGATAGCAAGGTTAAACGACATTGAGGCATAGCCAATCGCGCTCCAAGGTCGTTCCGTGAAATGCTGGTCGAGCCGATAGTTCGGTGGCAGTGCGGGGATTACAGGAAAAATATCGTGCAGTCCTGCCATCACACGGAGCAGTGCAGCGATACCGAATCCGAACCAGAGCGCACGCGATCGAAAGAAGCCACGGTTCGTCGTCATCTGTAGTGGCAACTGTGTTAGTGGGAAGCTCAATTTTTCGCGTTCCATCCACTGTTTACGGAGTAACAACCCTAAACAGAGGAGTGACCCGTAGAGCAAAAAGATAAACCCCGACCATAAAAGTGCAGGTCGCACCCAGATACGGAGATGCTCTACCCAATAGATGCTCGACTCACCTTCGTAATACCCTGCTAACCACTGAAAGTCATGTACAGTCAACCATGATGGAATGTGGTGTAGGAAAAGCTGCGCCCATTCGTTTTCAGGTGTCGCAAACCAGAACGGATGTGCAAGCGTTCCCATCAGAATCGCCATCATTGCATGCCCCGAAATGGTAGATACCATCGTCACCATAATATAGATGAGTAGCAATTCTGCGGTGTTAAAAGCAATGCCGGGTGAGAACTTGCGCAGTAGGACGTTAAGTCCAAGGAGGACAACTAAGGTGAAGACAGCGTTGGAGAAGGGGGATACAAGCGTATAAACCGCGTACCAGAGTTCGCTGGCTATGCCTACCCAATAGGCGTTAACAACAACTAAGATGAGTCCGACGATGAGTGCTTTTGGGGTGATAACATCGGAGCGGTTCGCGGTTTTGGCGTTCATTTTTTGCTGTTACGGGTTCCCTATTCGCAATTTGCATTTGGCAATCCGCTAATCGCTATCTGCTATTGCTATTCGTTATCTGCCGTCGGTTCGTGTTCTATGGGCAAATCAACGGTATGAATGCCTTATGGCATTCCCCGAGCTTGTGTTGTTGATGGGAGTTCTGTCTCTTCGGGTATTGGATCAAGATATTTTTCGACTTCGTCGGCTTGAATAATCCGAATCGCCTCCTGCAGCTGTCGGTCATAAGTTAAATTAACAACCTGTTCAATGCCAACGTGAAGGTTGAAAAGCTGCTCGGCGCGCTGCTTCAACCACTTTAGACTGACCAAAATCCGCTCTTCTTCAAGTTGTTGTTGTAACTTCGGAAGTTCGGCTTCAAGCGGCGAGAAGTCTTTGGGCATTTCGCCCGGGTTTTTGTACTGATCATCGATCCATTTAGCAACAAAATTGCTGAGGGTGTCATTGACATCCACTTTTCTCAGCATTAACTGTTCTATTTCGTCGGGTTCCTCAAGTTCTATAGCGACTTGTGGACTAATTCCGACTTCGTTAATTTTCGTGCCGTTTGGCGTATAATAGGTCGAGATCGTGAGAGACAGTGAGCCGCCATCAGCTAGAGGGTAACGTTTTTGAACCACACCTTTGCCGTAGGTTTTCTGTCCAACGAGGATACCGCGGCGTGCATCTTTAATCGCGCCTGCTACAATTTCAGAAGCACTTGCACTGTATTCGTTGACAAGCACAATAAGTGGCATATCTGATGAGCACAAAAGTTCGGATGTTGCCGGATATTCCTCATTAAACTCGCTTCTTCTCCCTTTCGTTGAAACGATAAGTCCTTCGTTAATAAAAGCGTCAGCGATGTGGTATGCGGCGTTTAGCAGGCCGCCCTGATTGTCGCGTAAGTCCAGAATTAGGGCTTTCATCCCCGCGGCTTTATGTGCTTCGAGGGCTTCATTAAATTCGCCTTCGGTGCCGTCTTCGCGCCTACTTCCGATAAACCCGGTAATCCGAATGTAGCCGATGTCGTTCTCCAGCATTGTTGACTTGACGCTTCTAACCGGGATTTTACCTCGCGTCAGTGTCACATCGAAAGGATCGAGGAACTTGCGTTGCACCGTGATGGTCACGTCCGTCCCGCGTTCACCTCTCAGTAAATCAAGGACATCGTCGATGTGCATGCCCGTTTTCTCACTGAGATGGATTCGCTTGCCGTTAACTTTTGTGATGTAATCCCCGGCTTGGAGGTTCGCGAGCGCAGCCGGTGTGTTCGGAATGGGTTTAGAAATCTTGATAAATCCCCGATGATCCTCATAGATATGGATACCGAGTCCTCCAAATTCTGCATTATATAAATTTTCGACAGCCCGTTGATGTTCGCGTCGCGACACATAATAAGTGTACGGATCATTGAGAGAGGCGAGTGCCCCTTTGATTGAACCGCGGAACATCTCATTGCTATCCTCAATCGGTTTGTAGTAGTTTTTTTCGGCAATGCGGACAGCGTCTCTGAGTGCCTTGCTTAGCATCTGTTGGGTAACACGTCCATCTCTGCTCATCGCACTTTTTTCTCCAGGATTAATGAGCAGAAACGGGACCCCGATAGCAATGAGTAAAACAATGAAGGACAAGGTGTATCTTTTCATGAGGGTTTCCTCTGAGATTTAAAGCCTGGTGCGTAGTTATTGCGGTTTTCTAAACTTCACTCTATTTTAACACGTATTCAACATCAATGCAATACATTTTTTTCGCTATTCGTGATTCGCAAAAACATCTCTACGCACAGCTATCTGCTAATCGCTATTTGCTAACCGCTGTTTGCTAACTCCTATCTACGGGTCGCGTTTTCCATCGATTGTGGAGCCATAACCACTGCTCTGGGTACTTATGAATATACGCCTCCAGCTGCTTCAGCATTTGGGTCGTGTAGACTTCGATGTCCCGTTCAAAATCGTCTGTAGGTTCGACGTGAATAGGTGTTGAAATATAAACGTGATGTCGGTCATCAGGTTGACGGATACTCAATGAAAAAAGGAGGGGTGCTCCGGTCTTACGTGCTAATACAACTGGTGCGCGGGCTGCTGAGGCAGGTCTCCCCAGAAAATCGACGAATACGCCTTCTGGGCCGGCGTTCTGGTCAGCGAAAAACCCAACTGCTTCGTTATTTCTCAAAGCGTGTAGTGTTTCTCGGATGGCTCGATTCCGAGGAATCAACTTTAAACTCATCATTTCGCGATACCGCCAAATATAGGCATTGAGCAAAGGGTTTTTCAACGGAAAGGCGATGGCTTTCGCACGGTCAGGGATGAGTGCCCCATATACCAGTGAAAGGAGTTCCCAATTCCCAAAATGTGGCAGAAATACAATCGCGCCTTTCCGTTTTGCCAGCGCAGTATGGAGGTTTTGCGCGCCTTCCACAGTAACCTCTTGCCAGATGTTTTCGATATTGAGTTTGGGAAATCGAAGGAACTCGATGCAAGTTTTTCCGACATTGATAAAACTCGTCTTGCAAATCTCCTGGCATTGTGATGGTGTGAAACGTTTGCTGAACGCTATCTGTAGATTGCTTAGTGCAATCTCCCGTCGTTTTTTGACGAGATGATAGTATAGCATCCCAATGCCTCGTCCGAGTAGCATCGCCTGTTTTTTCGGAAGGAGACGACACCATCCTCCGATGGTGGACACTATCCAATATATCCATCTATCTCGCCACCTACTGCGCTGGCTCTGCATCCGTATTCTCCGTTGGCTAAATCTCGTCAGGACTTACGCACTTTTGACCGTAATGCATGCTGTGAGATGAAAATTCTTGGACAAACATAAACGTTTGGAAGGCACAACCTAACAGGTTATGCTACAAAAGAGAGCATTGCGTAAGTCCTATCTCGTAATAGATAGAGTATACCACACCCGTCTGCACAACGCAATGCATTCAGAACAATTTGACAATTGAACGGCTCTGAAAACCGGTGAGGGAATCTTGATATTAAGTGCAAGGTATGATAAAATAGGCGTATACATCAGTAAGTCTTTCCACAGATGGAGTAGCCATGCAAGAACAGAATGAATTAGTACATCCAAATAGCGATACGACCGATACTGCGTCTCTGCGGCCGATGGATTTCACAGATATTCTCGACGGAATCTTCAGCCTCTATCGAAATCATCTCCGACTATTTTTAGCGATTGTGGCGGTTTATGTCATCTTGGAATTTGGTATAGATCAAATTTCTGTGTCGCTTGCTCAGAGAGGTTCCCTATTCGGTATAAACATAATAGTATTGATGTTCAAGAGTCTTGGCACTTTGGTGCTGTCTATTTTGGTTGTTGCTGGATTGGTTTACGCCAGTGCTCAAGTCTATTTGGGTAGAGAGGTTACCGCGAAAACTGCTTGGCAACAAGCATGTCGACGTTTTTGGTCCTACCTCTGGGGTGGGATCCTCTGGGCGTTAGCTGGCGTTTGTTTGTTGGTTACAATTATCGGTATCCCGTTTGGAATCTATTTTTGGATTCGATGGAGTCTCTATGGGCTTCCTGTGATATTTGAGGAGACTACGGGCAGGAACGCGTTGCGCCGCAGTACCGAATTGGTTAAGGGAAGTTGGTGGCGAGTCTTTGGGATTATACTGGTGATTTCTCTGATTGCTTTCATGTTGGGGTTTATACTTCAAGAGTCTTTTGAATTTATCCTCTCTTTGATAGGGCTTGCTGCACCTGAGGAACCTGGGAATCTGTTAGAGCGGCTCCAACGTCTATATGTACCGGTTTCCAGCGAGATTGGTTGGTTTTCTTATTCGGTTCGGCGTTTGGTTAGCTTAAGTATTGCTTTCATTACGATGCCAATCAGTCCCATCGGTTTTACGCTACTCTACTTCGATCTACGCATTCGGAAAGAGGCTTATGACATTGAAATGCAGGTAAGCGACTAAGAACTCCGGTCTATATTAGGACTTACGCAAAATTTAGGGTTCCCCCCCCTGAGTCCCCCCGCAAGCAGGGGGAAGCTGTCGGTTTTTAGAGACAACTGCGTAAGTCCTGTATATTTTTCAAGCGCGGGGTCAAGGAAATCAGAATGCCTGACGGTCAACGCACCAATCTTTTGCGAACAATAGTCAAAATCTACCGTACTCATTGGCGGCTGTTTTGGTGTATCATGCTACCGATTGCTATCGTCGCTATTTCACTGGATATCGCACAAATTTTCCATCTTATCAAGTTGGGTGAAAATGAGTTGCATAATACACGGCGTACACCAAGCCGACAGGTTCACACGCCTACCAGTAATATCAACACAACCAATGGAATAGAGCCAACGATAGCGAATACAAAGTCTCCATCTGGTACGGAGTGGGAACTCTCCCCTGTTCCGCATTTCAGAGCAACTGATGGCGACGGAACTACGTGGGAATGGAAATTTAAGTTCAAATGTCTTGATTATGGAGCTCTCATCCTTTTGTTGCTCACGTTCTGTCCACTTTCCCTTGCTGTTGCCCGTATATCACGCACTCCATGGGTCTCTGAGAGTGGGGAAGAGTTGCACTCACCAACTGCTCGTGAAATGTGGCGGGGGACTGGACGCAAAGCACTGACGGTTTTCGTCGCTTCGCTGTTTTTCATTCTGGTTTTGGATGTTGGGACTTATTTCAATATATTAATTTCGTGGTTGATACCTTCCTATGTTTGGGAAGTGCCATTTGAATTGATATATATCCTGACATTTGTTCCCTATATCTATTTTATTGTGACGTTGAGTCTCTACAACCCGTGTCTCATCCTTGAAGATAACTCCTTCATCGGCATTTTTCGTCGAAGCCATGCGCTGGTGAATAGCGCGAGATTTCGCTTCCTCGGTGTCTATCTGCTGACGGGTTGGATAGTTGCAGTTATTACCTCTGTCCTACTCGGTGTTGCATTGTTGGTGTTTTCTGTGTTTATTCCGGATCTCGCGCCGGTTCGTGAGGCACTGTTTTCACTAAAATTCTTCACCCTCTTCATCGGTACTGATATTCAGGTCGTGTTGCCTCAAGTCTTGGGGGCACCCGCTACGGTTGCAATTCTGATTGTCAAAGGTTTAATTGCTACTTTTTTGGTACCGATATGGGCAATTTTAACGACACTTCTCTATCTGGCGCGGGTGGATACTACAAGAGAAGCAGTATGACTGTGAAAAAGTGAGTCGGAAAGAGGGATTTGATATTGAGATGATTATTAGACTGCGTTGTATTTTTGCAATATTTCTACAATTTTGCCCGCATCTGCCCGTCGCATCTGCTTAGCGACTTGCAAGGTGGTCAAACCTTTCCGGTTCTTGAGATTCGGGTTTGCACCTTTGACGAGCAACGCTTCCAAGGCTGCGCGTTGTTTTTCACCGTTCTTTATTGTGGATCGGATCGCTTCAAACAGTGGAGTCTCCCCATTATTGTCCGCGGCATCAACCGTTGTCCCTGCTTCAATGAGCAGATTGATGACTTTCAGGAAGCCTGCCTTTGCAGCACAGTGCAGTGCCGTTTTCCCTTTGTAGTTCCGGACATCAATATCTGCACCGAGTGCTAAAAGCCTCTGCACATCTTCTGGGTGTTCGCCTTTGTCACCACGGCACGCATAAACGAGTGGGGGCCACCCCATGTGGTTCTTGGCGTTTATGTCCTCAGGTGGGACACCGTACGCCTTGAGGAGTTGACGCATTTCTGAACCGTCATCCAAGCTACGCGGTGCTTGACTCGGATCCGCACCGTTTTCCAACAATAACTTAACAATCTCTATTCGATCCTCTGAGACGGCGTGATCTAATAAGAGTTTGCTGTGCGGTTCGATAGTCGCACCGCGAAAAATAAGCAGTTCAACAACCGCTGCGTTACCACCAACGATGGCATAACAGATTGGGGTTGCCCATGTCGCTTCTCGGTGCTCGAAGGTATGGGGTTTCCCAGCAGGTAGCATCACGGACTGAAGGTAAGTGCTGTTGACGAGAGCGGCATCGTTGTCGAGGTGCGAACGAACGGTGTCATAGTCTCCGAGGTAGGCGGCGGTATGAATATCAATCGTCGCTCCGTACTGAAGCAGATAATCCGCCACGATCTCGCGTCCTTCATGTCGTGCCACGCAGTACGGCGTTATTTCAAGTCTGTGTTGACTCAGATGGCATCCCGGCAGATTTATATCGGCACCGCGTTCGAGAAGAAATTTGACCATCTCTAACTTTCCACGGTATGCCGCTTCCCACAACATCGTCCGACCGTGCGAACCGACCGTGTGAATCCAAGCCGGATTATCGTCGATCAGTTGACGCACGGTTTCAAGATCACCGCGTCCTGCTGCTGCGACAACGATCTTAAGAAAATCGCTCTGATTTCCAGTAAGTTGAACCGTCGACATTTATAGACTCCTCAACCCACTTCCACGACGCGTGGACGATTGCCGATGGAGGGTGGCATTAGCATCCGTTTCTGCTGTTCCGTTAATCCGTCATATTTACTGATGTCGTAATAGCGTCCCGACCATGCGGAGTGTCCCGGACTGTATTTATAGAGCAGTGAACGACGTTGATGCTTCGCTGTCCATGGCATTGTCCCGTGGATAAGTGCTTCCGTGAAAAAGAGGACGTCCCCGGCTTCGACAGGCGGTTGCGCGACGTAGTGTGCCGGACGCTCAAAATTCCGAACATCTGAGGGCAATTCCCGTAAGAAATTGCTCTTATGGCTGCCCGGAATACAGGCAAATCCACCCGCCCCTGCTGGTGCGTCTGCCAAGTTGTAGGTCATCACGCAGAGACCGTTGCGCATAATACCGTCGCGGTATTTATACCAATGGTCGCCTTCGTTACCACCGGGTCTACCGCCGTCTTCACCGCCATGCAATCTACCGCCTTGCTGCCCTTCTTCCATGAATATCGCGTAATCATGATCCAATCGGACGTGCGGACCCAATAGATCAATGAGATAGGGGAGAATCTTCGGATGATCAATCAATCGCTTAAAGGGTTCACCCCAAAGACTCGGAGGTCCCTGACGTTCTCCGTTATCGATAATATCGTTCATTTCAGCGACTTCATCGTCGGTCAAGACGTTCTTGATAATAAGGTAGCCTTCAAGGTCTACTTGGAATTTTTCTTCGCCTGTCATTATGTGATAGTCCTTTCATTCGGTTGTCAGCAGTTTGTAGTCATCCCGTAGGTTGGGGGGTTCTGCACAGCCTAACAGGCTATGCTACAATTCCGATTCTGTCGGTTTTAACTCTGCTCGATGACTGGGAGTCTTCTGCCGATGGAGGGTGGCATCAACATCCGTTTTTGCTGTTCCGTCAATCCGCTATATTTATTGATGTTGTAATAATTCCCCGACCATGCGGAGTGTCCCGGACTGTATTTGTAGAGGAGTGAACGGCGTTCATGATCCGCTGCCCACGGCATCGTGCCGTGAATAAGTGCTTCCGTGAAAAACAGCACATCTCCGGCTTCAACAGGTGGTTGTGCGACGTAGTGTGCAGTGCGTTCAAATCGGCGTACCTCTTTCGGGATTTCTGGGGCAAAGTTGCTCTTATGGCTTCCGGGAATACAGGCGAACCCACCCGCACCTGCCGGTGCATCTGCCAAGTTATAGGTCATCACAGACAACCCGTTCCGCATGTATCCGTCTCGATATTTATACCAGTGGTCTCCGACGTGTCCACCCGCACGTCCACCGTCCTCGCCGCCGTGGAGTCCGCCACGTCCTTGCCCTTTTTCCATAAAGATGGCGTAATCGTGATCCAGACGGACATGGTGCCCCAGCAGATCGATGAGATACGGCAGGATTTTCGGATGGTCAATGAGTCTCTTAAACGGCTCACCCCAAAGACTTGGTGGTCCTTTACGGTCTCCGCTATCGATAATCTCATTCATCTCGGCGACTTCATCGTCGGTCAAGACATTTTTTATAACGAGATATCCTTCGAGATCTACTTTGAATTTTTCTTCACCTGTCATTTGTAGGAACTCCTTTGGTTATGGCTGTCAGCTGTCAACTATTAATTATCAGCAAGAAAAGCTTGTTAGGACTTACGCAAAATTTAGGATTACCCCCCTGAGTCCCCCCGCAAGCAGGGGGAAGCTGTCGGTTTTTAGAGACAACTGCGTAAGTCCTGTCTCTTGTGTGCAAATGATAGCATATTCAACGGAAGGATGTCAATTGAGGAATAAGGAAAAATGAAAGAATGGAAGGATGGTTGGTATTTGTCTGAGTCTTGGATGACGCGGATTGGGGTTGGTTGTTGTCAGAATCAGGATTTTCAGGAGGGACTGGGCATCGAACTGGCGTTAAAATAAAGATATGTCAAGTTGGTAGAAAAGATGCTAATTTCACACTTTTCAGAGTACTTCAGAGTAAAATGAGAAAATGTGAAATTGAGTGAAAGGGCGTGAGCATAGATGGGGACTGGGTTTTTAGGGTTTTGAGAAAAGGTTTGTGTAAAGGGTACTCTGAAATTTTGGCAATTAGCGGTCAACAATCAGCAAGCGGATGGATATTAATCTTGAAGGATTGTGTTTTAACACGGGTTTTCACGGAGGCTTCACGGAGATTTCTGGGGACCCTTGATTTCATTGGGTTCCTGAACGTGGAATTGTGCGTTCTCCGTGAAAATGGATTTTGGTTATATTTTATTTAACGAATAGTTATTTTTGCTGATTGTTGGTTGTCTGAACCGCGGATTATGCGGATTTTAGGCGTTTTTCGATCCTTATCACTTTTTCCTACCCAACCACATATTCCCAATCTGCTACTCCTCACCGCGGTAGGCGAGGTTTTGCAGCGTACACGCTCCGGTTCATGCCCACGGCGTGAATACCGTTGATTTTGATTTCGGAGTGCTATGTCTATAGAATGAAAGTTGGGAATATTCGGTTTTTAGGTGGAATAATTATGGTAGTATCTGGAAATACAGAGACATTTGCCAACAGAATTTCGGTAAAAAACGGAAATCAGATTTTGCTTTTTAATGTTTAAGGCGTTCTACTACTAACAATTTACCATGACATAGTTGCTTTTCTATCCTTAATCTGCTTCCACAATTCATCAACTATTTCATCAGGTTGTGCTGGAGTTAGGAATCCCTTCCATTCCCGTTTAAGGTTTGTGGGTTTAAAATCCATATTGTTGTCATCCTTCAGTCCCAAGATCCACTGTTGGATTCGGCTACCACAATGGACCGCCTGAGTCCGATCAGTTCCACTTCGCATGCCCCATTTGTACGTGCCTCTTTTTGTGAAAGTACGGATTAATAGGAAATATTGCCACGGAGATTGATGGAGTTCCCATTGTAATTTACTAAGCCCTTTCAATGCCCATTTTACAGTTTCAATAGTAGGATTTTCTGGGTCAGATAACCGCTTGTCGAGAAGTTTCCGTGCTATTTCTACCAGCATCTGTTGTCCGATGGGCCAAAACAGTAGATGATCTGTTCCGTTTCTATCTCTCCTATCTGTTGTTTCATGCAAACGCATCTTGAGCGGGCTGCTCCGAAGAACTGGAAGTTCTTCGAGTAATCCGTCCCAGTATATCAACAATTCGTCATAGAGTTTATCAATGTATTCTTCGGGTGGACGGAACTTGATAAAGGTTTTCAGATCCGGACCTTTCATGCTCCCTGGTCCCCAACCCGTAGAGGTTCTCTTTGACGAGCTCAGCAATTCAATGTTCATCTCATACAGCGTTTCGATGCTGGTAAAATATGAATCTCCAGTTTTGAGGTTTTTGCCCTTTGTAGTTTTAATCTTATCTGATTCTAATTGTCTGTGAGCATCTGTGTGGAAGAAAGTGTGCTCAGTAATCAGTCTTCTCGTGAGAATAGCAAATGTATCGTCTTCGTCCATAATTATGTTGGTTGCCTGATCCATCGGTTTAGCATAGCGATTAAGATTTGAAAAAAGTCTACGGTACTTTTGCATGAAAGTTTCACTAGAGTCTTCTTTGCTCGGCACGACGACGATGACAGAAATCTCGTCGTCTTCAAAGTTTTCAGGGATATCGTCAGAGGAGGATATATTTTGATTCAAAAGTGTCTTAATCGCCGAAAGACGGTGCTGCCCATCTAGGGCGTAGTACTTTTGGGTGCCGTCAAACTCCAAAACCCCGAACGTTTCGCTAAGCCGAGAATCATTCCGCAGAATCGTAAATTGTGGATCATCTGTAATTTTAACCGGATAGAACCGCGGGTTGCCCTTAAGCGCAGCAACAACAATCGCGGAGAAAAAACGGTTGGGCTGGCGTTTTAAATATTCTACAATGTCCTTTTTAACTCTACTCTCATCTAAGCTTCGCTGAATTGCCTTATCAAGGGTGCGATCATTATGGACTTCGGAGGCGTACTTCACATTTTGGCTTAATTCATCCGCCCTCATTTTAACAATATAATAGTCCCACGTACCCATTCGTGAGCGTAATGCTGGGTACATGTTCATAGGCTTTATCCTCCACTTGATCTTGATAGTTTTTCGCTATTAAGTATCTGGTGTGATTCGAGAATTATTAGGGAACATCTGTCCAAAATTGGCAATCTTTCACCGGTATGAACTATTTGTGTTAAGGATGATTCTTATCAACTTGATAATAACTAACGAATTATCCAGATATAGAGGACTTCATTTCCTCAACTTTTTGCCACATCTGGTCAATTTTTTCTTTAGATTGTGCCGGAGTTAGGAAAGCTGCCCAATCTCCTTTCAAACGTTCAACATCAGTCTTGTCAAATTCTTCCAAACCCAGGATCCATTGTTGGATGATACGCCCGCAACGAACTACTTTTGTCCTTTCCTCGCTTCGCATATTCCAGCGGTTTGTATTAGCAGAACGGATTAACAGAAAATACCGCCAAGGGGCTTGATGAAGTCTCCATTCTAATTTTCCAAGTCCTTTTAGTGCTTCGCGAACGTTGTCAGGAGTAGGATTTGTGGGACCTGGAAGATGCTTATTAAGTAACACTCTCGCAATTTCTGCTAACATTTGCTGCCCAATGGGCCAAAACAATAAATGGTCGGTACCATCTTGGTTTTCCTCGTCAGAAAGTTCGTGAATTCGCATTTTAGTAGTAGGTTCATTGTGAAGTACAGGAAGTTCGGCAAGTAGTGCTTTCCAATACATTTCCAATTCCTTATAGATATCCTCAATGTATTCCTCGGGTGGACGGAATCTTTTGAAAGTATTTTCATCTTCCCCTTCAGCACCGATAGGACCCCACCCTATAGTTTCTCTCTGTTGCGATCTCAGCAGAGCGATATTCATTTCGTACAAAGTTTCTAGGCTAGTAAAGTGTGGATCGTTAACTGATAAGTTTTTGCTTTTTGTTTTAATTCGCGTTGACTTCTTCTGTTGCAACTCAGGAGATTTAAAGAAAGCATTATTAGTAATAAGTTTTCTTGTGAGGATAGCAAATATATCGTCCTCGTCCATTATAATATCTGTGGCTTTATCTGTCTTCTTAGCATAGCGGTTGAGGTTTGTGAATAATCGACGGTACTTTTGCATGAATGTTTGATTAGAATCTGACTGACTTGGCACAACAACGATGACAGAAAATTCATCATTTTCAAAGTCTTCAGGTGCCCCGTCGGACAGTTGATTAGTTCTATCTAATAGGGTCTTGATCGCTGACAATCGGTGCTGACCATCTAGAGCATAATATTTCTGAGTTCCATCAAACTTCAAGAGACCAAATGCGTCGTTAAGTCGTTGATCATCACGAAAAATAACAAATTGTGGATCTTCTGTGATCTCAACAGGATAGAACATGGGATTTCCTTCGAGGGCAGCTACAACGAGTGAAGAAAAGAATCTATATGGTTGACGTTTTAAATATTCTACAATTTCTTTGTAAACTCTGTTTTCTCTTAATGTACGTTGAATTTCTTCGTCTAAAGTGCGTTGAATTGATTCGTCAAGAATGTTTTCGTCATGCAGCGAGGATGCGAGTTGGACGTTATCAGCCAATTCTCGGGCACTCATTTTAACGACATAATAATTCCATTCACCCATTTTTGATCGTAAAGCTGGATATAAATTCATTAGTGTAATCCTCCACCATGTTTAAAATTAGCAAACATCAAGCACGGCGACCTTCTCTCGTTCTTGCGGGGATAGTTTCTTGTTTGAGATTTGCTGGTGGTCCGAAACATCCTATCAGACGTGCTTCGAGCTCACGGACCTGATCCAGATTTATCTCGGCATACCAATATTCAAGATTGTCCCCGAAGCACTCTTTTGCCTCTTTCACACCCCTCATAGGGTTGTTGCAATGCCTAAGAAACCGGGTTCGGATAGATTTCTCAGATCGACCAACATAAATGATACTATATAAGTCTCTGAACGGAAGTTGATTGAAATTCAGAGCTCCGAGTTTGAAACAAATTACGTATACACCTGGGACTTCTGGGACGTTGTTTTGGTAAAGGCTATCCAATTTTGTGCGCGACCAATAGGTTCCATTTACAACCTCTAGCAGGTTATCCCAATCCTGCTTTTCAAATGTCCAACCGTAACGCATACAGAATTCCAATTTAATTGTTTTTCATTTCGGAATTAGTCGTTTTGGACTTAGAATTTTTCATTTTTTCAGATTTCACCGCTCATACTTTCGGTGAGCAACTTCGCGAAGATATTTTCATGGCGGTAGTTGTATTTATAGCATGCCTCTGCGAGATACAGGGGCGTGTATGCTGTTGAATAGTGGTGATGCGATCCATACCAGGCACGCTTAACGAAAGACCAAAACCCTTCCATTGTGTTGGTATGTATCCCATCAGGTTCCCATTTCTGACTCCGGTTCATCGTTGCGTGTTTCATCTGTTTACCGATAGAGTTATAGCCTTTATACTGGTCGGTATAGAGTTCGGAGGCATCTGTTTTCACAAACTTTTTGATAAACTCAGCGATTGTGCTACCTTTAGCATTCTCAACGCGTTCTGCGACGACGTTCCCACCTCTTGCGACGGCACCCAGCACAACATCTTTCGCTGTGCCGCGTCCGCGTTTACGGGGTTCGCCATCCTCTTTATCGTAGTCTTGCTTGCGTTTGCTACCGATATAGGTTTCGTCGGCTTCAACGATTCCCTGTAGTAAGACGTTATCCTTCCCCATTTCAGCACGGATAGCCATCATGATACGCCAACACGTTTTCTGCTTCAGCCCTAAATCTCGTGCGAGTTGACAACTTGAGAGACTCTTCTTCGCATTTGCCATCAGTGAGATCGCGAGAAACCACTTCTGAAGCGGTATTTTCGTCCCATGAAAGATTGTCCCGTGTGTTGCCTTGAAGGTGGATCGGCAATCATGGCAATTGTAGCGTCCGATACGCCCTATAGCATGTTCGGTGCGTCGCCTGACGTGTGTAGACTCACACTGTGGACATTCTGCGGATCCCTGCCATCTCAGACGTTCCAGATACGCTATACAATCTTCTTGCGTCGGGAACGTCTCCATAATCTTGATCACATCCATCAGAAAATGCGCCTCTCTTATTTTAGGAGTTGCTTTTTCTGATGAGTTCTGATACAATAATCAGATAAGTGTGGACTCCGAAAAAGCAACTCGCTTCTTTGGGTTCGATAGGGGGCTGCAACCCCCTATTTTCTTATCTATATTGTATCGCATAACCCTTTTATTTACAAGGGTTTAACGCACTTTCCTAACAACTTTTGCCAAGTCCAAAACGACTAATTCCGTTTCATTTTTGCAATAAACGACGTATTTCCGGTATCACTTATGACAAATCAAACACGGCTCCTCATCATCCTCATCATCAAGAACCTCAGTGAGGATTTCAGCCGGGGTGAGGATTTGCATCAAGGTTTGATTCGGTTTGGTCATTCTTTTATCCGCTATTGCTTTTTTCTTATCTTCTATCGCTTTTTCGGTATTTGCCTTAATCTCTGCTATCCGTTCAGGTCTTGATAGTTCCTCTAAACTTTCACCCTGACACCATGTGAACACTTCTCCGGTCTTTGAATGTGGGTTTGGTTTTTCGTATGTCTTAGCCAGTTCAAAGAGATCAGGATGCTGCTCTAAGAGTCCAACCCATTCCGATTTGCGTTGGAAGAAACAAAAGTAGCACCCAGAACGCGTCCTCCAATTATAATAATCTGGTAAACCGACTCCACTTTCCTCCAAAATTTGGTAGACATCCTCTTTGTTGATACCATCTTCTTTGAACGGGTATTTGGGTTCGATGTTGTGAAGGGAAGAAATTTTGGGCGGTTTATAACCGACGCGATCTTCATCGGCGCGGATAGCAATGTAGTGATACGCTCTGTTTTCCCCAACGTACTCTTCAAAGGGTTTGATCTTGAGGTCAACAGTACACCAGCGGACTTGCGAGGATGGAAGCAGACCTTTGTATAATGTCAGCCAGTGATCGAAATCACGATTCTTGTTGGAGTCGGGATCCATGTTGAGACGAACAATCGGTTTGCCGAGAAATCCTTCTAACCTATCCAAGAATTCATAGGTCTCAGGCAATTCTTTGCCGGTATCGGAAAAGAAGTATTCCATCTCAGGTACCCTATCTCGCATGTAGATGGCGAGCGCGGAACTGTCTTTGCCACCAGAGAGACCGAGCAAATGGCGGACTTTTTGTTCCATACTTCCTCCTAATATTGCTTTTTATCAATTTATGCTTTAATTGTAGCATATACGCGAGAAAAAATCAAACTGTGTTTTTATAGTAGTGTTTAGAATTAATGAGACATTCTGCACCGGCGAGGTTGGAAACCTCGCCTACCAGGGGCGTGGAGAGTGTCTCTTTATTTTTAGGTTTTACTATAGTTTTCCTCTTGCATCAATTTGTGCGAGATTCGTGCTAAAACCGCAAGGCGGAATTCAGTATTTTGATCTGTATCAATTTTATCTAAAGTCTGTTCAATTGCCTGTTCCAATTTTTCTCCCTGTTTTTCAGCAGTTGAAGGTAGAATGACAACCTGTTCCTGTTCCGGTTGGTTAGGTCTTGTAATTCCAATCCGAATTGGCTCGCCTGCTGATGCTTCGGTGTGTTCCCGTTTTTCATAAGACACCGCTTCAAAATGCCGAAATTTTCTTGCGATTTGAGAGAGATTGCTCTCAAATTGTGCCTTATCCATATCTACCCATGATGCAGGCGGTTTTTTGACGAGGTAGGTTGCGATTGCCTCAAGCCAGTTCATGAAGTCGTGTCCATCGCGACAAACGTGCATTAAAAATCCTCTGAGATGTGTCTCAAGTGCTACCTCTAACAAGGGTTCTGCTCTCTTAGCAAGATCTGCCCGAAGTTCTTCTTTCGTTGATTTCAAATTGAAGGCTCCTATTAGCAGCTGCTCAATGGAATTTAGGAGCACTTCGTAAGCTTGTTCTAATTCAGATAGAGCCTTTTGCAGTGTAGTGAAAAAGCCTGAAACGATCTTGGCCTCTGTTCCTGTGTCGGGTCCAAAGACAGGGAATCCAAGTGCTTCAGGTAACTGATTAAAGAGGAGTTCATCAGGTTCGCGCGCATTCAGTACGGCTTCACGAAGATTTTGTGAGTCCTTGCTCACTTCTTTTGTTGTGAGTGTATACTTGGGAAGTTGTGCTATAGAGTGTATAAGCGGTGTGATGATCGTCAACAAATCGGGAGTTTTGGCTGTCCCTGATTGATTCAGGACTCGCGAAAATTTTGCAAATAGATCGGCACGGATACCTGCTATCCGAAACCGTTTCAGTTCAAATTGTTGTGGTGCTTTAAGGAATCTTTCAAAGACCGGCATCGACCACTCCGGTATGAAAGAACCGTTCTCGTAGAGGGCAATTTCTGTTCTGTAACAGCACATCGCAGCACATAGGAGAATAGGCAGCGGCTCGCGGCGTAGACCGAGCGGCGGTGCCATTAGGTGTTCATAGAGTTCCAGAACGGGTTGTCGCTCGCCTTCACACGTTTCAAGGAACGCCTCAATTGCATTCCATGTGTGTCCTATTTTACTCTTATCATCTGGTTTGGGTGGATAGAATCCCCATACACCTTCTACCTCCTCGCGGTGTATCCCGACCTTCCATAAGAGGGAGCGGTAGATGCTCATTTCAGCTGGATAACCGGTGATACCGAGATTTTTCTGGTCTCCCTTTTCAAGCATCGCCTGGATTAATTTTCGCCGTGCGGTTGTTACGGCACTGGAGGTTTTCCGTCGGTTAATCAATTCGTTCCGAATAATAGGAGTTTTATTGTAAACTTCATCACAGATTTTTGAGATGTATGTGTTTCTTGCACGTTGGGAATCAATTTTTGTTGGCTGCCCTTTGTGATACCATGTACAAGTATTTTTATCGGCTCCCTCAAAGATTTCTGCTAATCTGTTGAATGCCTCTTGTTCCGCGTGTGCCTGCTGGACTGAAAGTTCGTTTCTCGCTACTGGGTCGCCTTCTAACTCCGGTGTGTTTTCCGCAACCCAGCGTAAACTGGCGAGTTGGGTGACAGCATCTTGAAGTGTACCAATAGCGCGTGGGATTGCAATCAATACTTCTTGACGGTTTTTGGTGCCTACGTCTTTCGATTTTTCAACGAGTTGTTTGAATTCGTGTTCGTTTAAGGGGAGTGCGTAAAGCACAAGCCCGTCTGCATCGTTAAGAGGCGCGTCCAAATTCGCGTCAAAATTTTCAAGGGCGGTATATCGGACAGCAAAGTAACGCATCGTCCCAGTTTCAAATAGATGTCGTCGTGCCACGAAAGGGCGTGTCGGCAAATAACGCTGCAGGTCAGTAGCAAGGGCAACTTTCGTGTCAATACGCCTTTCTGCCTCACGGAGGCTTGCCTCAATATCAACGTCACTCCCTTGCCACAGCGCATAAGTTTTATTATAACGGCGGTAGATAGTGATTGAGCGTTTTTTTAGCGTATTAAGTGTTATCTTAAATTCGCTGTCAAACCGTTCTGATTTATCATCCAAGGCATAGCGGAGCAGTGACTCTGAGGCTTTCAGATTCGGAATCACTTCACCTACAATGCCAAGCATACCTATCGTTTTAATCAATTGAACTTCCATAGCAGAGGGATCTGACAGGCGACTTATCGCTGATTCAATTTCTGCCCACATTTTGCCGTTTCGTGAAGCGTACAGTCGATTCCCCATGTTGATATTGAGATAATCATACAGGTTAGCAATCGAGAACATCGGCAGCATGCCGTTGCTACAGTGCTGACTAGAAAGAAAATCTTTTAGTCCATGAGGTTCGCTTGAGCTGAGGAAAGCAAATAGAGAACGTTCGTTCTGCGCGAATCGCCGGAATATTGAGTCTATAACAAGAGCAACCGTCGGATGGAGTGGCAGGCAGTTTCTCATCAATTCACTGAATTCGTCCTCCGTCAGTTGGTTCGGTTTGAGGTCGAATTCAATGGGTGGAGATAAATTTGTTTTTTGGTTTTCTGGCGTTTTTTCAATGGCAGATCCGACTAAACGGAGCACCTGCTCTGTGGGTTCTACAAAGGCGATATCTTCAAACCGTCCCTGAATTTTTGCCCACTCTTCTTGTTGTGATTTGGCTAATTTGTTTGCGTATTGTTCAAACGCTTGATGGAGAATCGTCAGCAAAAGTAGTGGTGTTTGGTCACTTCGTGTAGCAAATTCGGCAAGCGTTTGTAGAACGAATACATCGCCTTGTGCGGGATGTTGTGCGGCGTATTCAAGGAACTTACCCAGTTCGTCAATCACCAGCAATAGTCCGTGACCACCCTTTTTCTTAATAGCACGAGTTGCTGATTCAAAAAGAGCAGTGATTTCCGATGCGTGTAGAGGTGTGCCATCCGCTGCAGTTTCGAGTTGCTTTCTAATCTTCTGCTGCACGGAACTGGAAGACGAGATCCCAAAACTCTTGAGTCCGTCTTTTAAGTTACGTAAGAGGGCAGTTGGAAGTGGTGCTCGTTCTCCAGAAATTAGCACTGGACAGAAACTTGATGGAAATTTTCCATTACCGTTTGTGTTGGTAAATCGTTCGTATAATGGAATATCTCCGCGTTTCAGTAGTTCTAAAGCCTGTTGAGTGGTTGACACGTCCGGGTTTCCGAGCAGCTTAGCAGTGAAGAGCGCGAACGCTGATTTACCCGATCCGTAAGGACCCGTAAGCGACCATGCCTTTGATGTCACTTCATTTTCAAGCGTCGCAACAACACGCGACAATATCTCTCGTGCCGTGACCGTTAAAATGTATCCATCTAAGGTGTTTTCTGTATAAAAATCGCGTTCCAAATGAACTGAACGCTGGAAACGCCCTTTTACATGGAAAAGTTCTGACAATGGAACGTTATCCATAATACCTCTCTAAAAGTTCCATAGCGTTTAAATCGTTCCGTCGATAAACCTGCTTTAAACCTTCGCTTTCGTCGTATCGCAATGGGCTATTGGTGAGTTGTTCAAGGGCTTCAAGATACATAACCGTTGTGTCTTCGTCTAATTTGAAAATTCGTCCGGGACTTAGAGGTGCGTACATCAATTCTGAGAAGGGTAAGGCATCTCTTTCAGAAAAACGAGCATCCCAAAAGGCGATTAGCGTTGCTGTAAAAACTTCAACTGGCAGTGCTTCTTTTTCGCCTCTTTGGAATTCATATCCGTCACCATCTGGCAATTCGATCATTAAGTTGAGTTCGACAAGCGGACAGTCAAATGTCTCTTCGGCTACGGATACGTTAGTGTTATGGCGTGAATGGCAGTAGGTTCGGACAAAACAGTTGACATCCCGGTGAAGTGTATTTTCAGATACGCGCTGCATGGACTTTGTTTGTTGTTGTGCCCAGTCCTTCAACCCTTCTTTGAATGTGGATTGTGTAAATTGGTTTCGCTGTAGAACGTTAAACGCCCAATACCACGTAGTTGCCTGATTTTTATTTGTAGCAATTAGCCAGTGAATCAACCACAATGTGGCGGGATCATCAAGATAAGGATCAAAGCCATCTTGGTCGCCATCGCCAAAAATCTTTTTGCCAAATTCGGTGGCGGTAAATCCTCCACTTTGAGGGCTATTTACTTTTTTGATAAGTTGAGCAACGGTGCACCAGTGCCGGATAGAGGCTACCATATTTTTCCCAACACCTAAGGTAACAGAAGCGTCTTCTGATGAAAAGACGGTTGGATCTTCTGTTACAGCGTCAACACCTTTTTTTAGCCATGTATACCGGAAAGGAAAGGTCTGGTGTCCTGAGAAGGAAGGGCGCGTTAATTGTGGTGGCTTTGTGTGCTCAGTGATTAGGAAATTCTTCATATAACATATTGTACCTCATATATTAAAAAGAGTCAATGCTTATTCTGAAAATTCGGGATATTTTTTGACATTTTTAGGAAAATTTGATATACTTTTACCATTGGCTGCATTAGCGCGTAACACAGAGGATTTTTCGCACTTTCGCGATACCATTAGTTACGCGCTGTGCTAGTTAATTTTTTCTTTATAGAGTGTGCTTATACACGAACGACATCTTTGAGTTTTATCAGGGAACGAGCGAACCCTTGACTCACAAAGGATCGAGAAAACAACTAGCACAAGTCGTATTAGTTAGATATATCCTCTAAATGATACGTCACAGTCTTTTTTCCTTTAAGGTAGGACTTACGCAGTTTCTCTTAAAGTCCCCTTGATAAGGGGGATTTAGGGGGTTTAAAGATGTAAAATGGACGTTTTTTGCGCCTATAAATCCGATATTTGCCTAGTTTGCGTAAGTCCTGTAAGGGTTATAATATTACCTTCAGCGGACAGTTTTACAAATGCCTAAATACGAAGTTGGTATCATAGAGATTAATACACTGGTCCGCCGCCTCGGTTATGTTTCCGCAATTTTACGATTGCTTCAACATAAAACACTAAGTGAATCTGTGCTCTATAATCAACTTGAAAAATGGAGTCGTAATCATGAAAAAGATTTGATCGGGTACGCGAATAAGCAGGGATTTATTAACGCGACCCGCGGGCAAGCTGCTCCAAAACGCTATACGAATTTTGCTGTTTCGTTAGGACTTATAGGGCGAATTGCTGGCGCGTGCCGTGTTACTCGGTTTGGGAAAACATTGCTGCCCTTTCTCCACCAAGTATCCGATCAAAATCCGTTTGAACTGACTAACGCGGAACGTTGTGCATATCTGTATTGGCTTTTGGTGAAAGACAGCGATCGGCTTCTCACAGTTATGAGAATGTTAGTAGGGAAGGGTTCTCAACCTCTCTCCGATTTGCAAAACGCTTTCCCCACATTTTATCTTCAGCAATTACAAGCCCTCATGTTGACAGCGGAAGAGCATGTAGCACGTGACATCTTAGCAGTACGAAATCGCGTGGCACATTGGAAGGAAGAATCAAAACGTTCTATTGAAAATATCGTGCCGCCGCGAATTCATTGGTTGGCAGACCTCGGTTTGGTTTCAGTTGAGAATGATGGAAAGAGACAGGCGCGGTTAACAGAGATGGGGACCGAGTTTTCTCAGTGCCTTCCGAAAATTCAAGGAATGCCGACTTTCCACACAAGTCCGGCGTGGTTGCGGGAGCAATTCTTTGGCACTGCTGGACGGGGACTTGTGGACGCAATTGACCGACAATGGACAGACATACAAAAGTTTAAAAAAAAAGAACTACTTTACGAACTCACTTCTCAGGCTTTTAAAACGCTCCGAAGTACACCGACCCCCAAGATTTCTTTATATCCTGCACTCATCTATATGGCACTCCTTCTTATTAGGGATAACGGAATCGCGGTGAACCTTAAGGAACTCCAGACAGACCTGGAGGTATTTTCTAAAGAGCCTGATACACAGTATGCTGTCCGGTTTTCGCACCGCGAGAATGAGTCATATCTTATTTTTTACCCAGCTTAATCCAAAATTTATGGATATTTTGATTCCCGATACCTCTTCACTCATAAACATACACGAGATTTATGTAGGGCGTGTCCACATTACTAATGTTTTAGATCAACTGTTCAACGTACGAGTCTCACGAGAAATTCCACACGAAATTAGACGCAATAGAAATAAATTAGGGAATTACGACAAACCGATGTTACAATTCGTGCGTCAAGCAAGGCGATATTTTCCCTATGAGCAAGATTATGAGGATTTGCTTTTCGATCAATTTTCCCCAACTGACGACCCAAATCGTAATCGTGGGGAGCGTTATAATTGCGCGCTTGCACTTTGGCTGGTTCGGAGACGACGGGCAGGACAAGTTATCATGCTAATAGATGATATGAAGGCACACCGAGGATTAGTTGATTGGTACGAGAGTCGCTTCAAAGCGACAAAAACTTGGACTTCATTGGAATTGTTGCTGCATATCTATCTCGTTATGTTTCCAAAGTGGTCGTATGCTCAAGTTGAATCGGCTTTACAACAGGTAAACGCTCACGTTGCCGGAACGCGAGTGGAGATGACAAAGCGTCTTCGGGAGTATCGTCGTTATCTTGAGCAGTTACATATTATGCTTAAAGCCCTGCCATCTGTGAAAAAAACGAGGTAAGTTATGAAATTTTTGATAGATTGGAATTTAGCATGTTTGTTGGAAAATCCCTTTGCTGTTGGCCCCCCGACTAATCCTGAGCAGGTAATTTGGGCAGGCCTGGAAGAACTCAAAGACGAATTTAAGAGTGTCTTTCGGGAAGCCAAAACGTCAGCACTAACGCAAGTGGTATTGTGCCGAGGTTCTCTTGGGGCAGGCAAAACACATGCTTCACTTTTCTTTAGTTCTAACAAAAATATTCCTGACACGTCACCAAGCGGACAGAAGATAGAAGTTTTCAGAGTTCAGACCCCTACTGAAACAGGGAATCCTGCAAGGGATTTTTATCTGGATGTCATGGAACAGATTCGCCTTGACCGAATAGGGGATGCGGTGAAAAAGAACGTGGAAGCTGTTGGGCGGGATGTGGTCGAGCGAAACCTTCGCCAAACAATGGTGAGTGGTGATTTCGTAAATGCGCTGCTTAAGTTATATGAGGCTTCGCCAATTTTTCTGGGGGTTAGCTCGCCGCTAAGTGCGTACTTCCTCGGCAAGTGCACGACTACTGAATTGCGAAAACTTGGCTTGAATCGAAATATTGAGAAAACACAAGATTATTTTCGGGTATTGGCAGGCGTTTTTCGTTGTCTTACTGGATTATCTGAGTCCACTGATGTAACCCAGCACAATCGATTTTGCCTATGGATAGATGAAATGGAGAATTTTATCTATTTTACACCGCCGCAGTACCGGCCTTTCGGACAAGGGTTGCGTGAACTCGTAGATCGGCTCCCTTATTTCTTCACCCTTTTCATGAATTTCACGCTTACCTCGCCAGAGGAATATGAAGAAATCGAACTGATTCTCGGCGGTTATCTCACGGATCGGATTACTCGACAGATTTTCTTTCATGAAATAAAAGATCAAGAAGATATGCTGCAATATGTCCGTGAGCTTCTCTCTCACTATAGAACTCAAGAAGAACCAAAAACGCCTTATTTCCCGTTTACAGAGGAGGCACTCAGAGGACTCATGTCTAACTTGCAGCGGGGAACGCCGAGAGACATGAATAAACGGTGTCGTAATGCCTTGATGCAAGCGTTTGAAAAGGGGATTTTTCAAGAAGCAAAGGGCTTGGAAATTACACCTAAATTTGTACAGAAGATGAGTCAGGAGGAGTTGGATAGAGAGATTGGATAATCAGAATTCAAATGTAATTCGGTTGCAGAAACTTCTCTCCTCATTGTTTTCTCCCATCGTTATTTTTCTGTATCAGGACTTACGCAATTTTGACCGTCCAGCATTCTGTGAGATAGGAATTCCTGGAGGAACACAGACGTTTGGATGGCACAACCTAACAGGTTATGCTACAAAAGAGAACTCTGCGTAAGTCCTATGTATAAGACGTAAGATATATCCCAAAGTATATCATAGATTCGACGAAAAGTCAAACGTTTTCATGAGTTATTGGTGGTATTAGTATGGATAGCGGAATGATGGTGCTGATTGCCATGCGGAGTGAAGATGTGCTATACTAACACTGTTATTGTAAATTTATATCAGAGGACGAACGCGCCTACATGCACATCGAAACACTCAATTACCCACTCATCCACATCCCCGCTGGTGAATTCATCATGGGGACGATCCCCACTGGACTCCGAAAGACCGATCCAGAGGAACCGCAACGGCGTGTTTTGCTGGATGCTTATGCTATCGGCACGTATCAGGTCACAAACGCACAATACGCCCAGTTCGTAGAAGCGACGGGACATCCACACCCGTTGTTCTGGACGGAAGAACATCTCAACGCTCCCGATTGCCCTGTCGTCGGGATAAGTTGGCTTGATGCGATGCGTTTTTTGGAATGGATAGGTACACAGGAAAACGTAGCGTATCGCTTGCCATCGGAGGCGGAGTGGGAGAAAGCGGCGCGCGGTACGGATGCTCGCGAATATCCGTGGGGCGACGCGTGGGACGCGAATAGCGCAAATACATCTGAATCGGGGAATAAGCGGTTAATGCCTGTCGGGAGTTACCCATCTGGTGTAAGTCCGTACGGGTGCTACGATATGGCAGGCAATGCTTATGACTGGTGCAGTGACTGGTTCCATAGAGAGACGTATAAATACTCGCCTGCGGAGAATCCGTTGGGTGCGAGTGAAGGTCGGCGGCGGGTGATTCGTGGCGGTTCATGGATCGCACGTGGCGAGTTCGCTGCGCGCTGTGCGAACCGTGCGGCGTATGAACCGATACAGGCGATTCATAGCGTCGGTTTTCGGATTGCGGTGGATTTGTAATTCGCTGTTGGCTGTTGGCGGTTAGCCGTTGGGTTTCACGCCGTTAATCCAACCTACAGTGCAATTCGCGTTATCTGTGTAATCCGTGTAATCTATTGGTAAACCTTAGAATTAATTGGACATTCAGCACTGGTGCGGTTAGGAAACCGCACCTACCGAGTGGGGGTAAAATGTCTGTTTATTTTTCTGGTTTACCATATGATTCAGACGAGTTTATCCACAAATCCTGATAATCCTGATTCAGACAGTTAACACCGACATCCCGATATGCACAAAAAACAACTACCCCAACACTCCCAAGACTTCCGAGACGCATTGTTAGACTGGTTCAGAGACTACCAGCGCGAGATGCCGTGGCGGAATACCGATAACCCGTACCACATCTGGGTCTCCGAGGTGATGCTCCAGCAGACGCAGGTCAAGAAGGTTGTGGATTACTATGAACGGTTCATCGAACGGTTTCCTGATGTGCAGCACTTGGCAGTTGCGCCGCTACAAGATGTGCTGAAGGTCTGGGAAGGTTTGGGATATTACGCAAGGGCACGGAACCTTCACAAAGCCGCACAGCTGATTATGAACGAGTTGGACGGTGAGGTGCCGCGGGACTATGCGACCTTTCGGAAGTTGCCGGGGGTCGGCGACTATAGCGCAGCGGCGGTGCAAAGCATCGCTTTTAATGAACCTTACGCCACTGTAGATGGGAATATCAAACGGGTGGTAGCGCGCCTGTTCCTGATAGACGCGCCGGTTAACGATGCGAAGTCGGCAAAACAGTTTCAGCAGCACGCAGATGAACTCCTTGATTCAGATGCTCCCGGACTTTTCAATCAAGCGATGATGGAATTGGGGGCGACCATCTGTCGTCCGCAATCGCCGACGTGTCTTGTCTGTCCTATGAATGCGTTTTGTGCGGCGTTCCACACGGCGCGTCAGGATGAGTTCCCGAAACGTCGCGAGACGCAACCTGTCCCGGAACATCATATTGCTGTCGGGGTCATCTACAAAGGGGACGAGGTTCTAATTACACAGCGGCAGCTTGACGGGCTACTCGGTGGACTCTGGGAGTTCCCTGGGGGTAGAATTGCTGATGGCGAAACCGCTGAAGCAGCGTGCGTTCGGCATATCACGGAGGTCGTTAATCTCTCTGTCAGTGATATAAAATACCTCACCCGTGTGAGACACGCTTTCACCCATTTCAAGATAGTCGTGGATGTCTTTACGTGTACTTATGAGTCGGGTGAGGTTGTGTTGAATGGCCCGCGGGATGCGAAGTGGATTCAGCTCGAGGCGTTGGGCGATTATCCGCTCCCGCGTGCGACGCATAAGTTTTTGGATAAGTTAATTGCTTGATCCAAACCGTGCTTCGTACTTCTCCCATACCTCATCAGATAGGGGTGTACTGGCGGCGCGGAGGTTTGCCTCAAGCTGCTCAGCATTGAGATTCCCGATGTTGTTGCCGTGAATCCGCTCCTCGCGGAGACAGAATTGAAGCGCAAGTTGGAGCAAATTGATGTCTTCTTCAAGACACCACTTCCAAACCTCTCTGGCACGCGGCACATCGCCGTCGTTGCGCCAACGTCCCCTTGCGATTTCAGCGTCAATATCAACGCCTGTGAGGATGCCCCGTAGGATAGACCAGCCGTTCATGACACCGATATCGGCTTCAGCGGCAGTAGGCAGAATATCGTCAGCGGCGGTCTGTCGGACGAGATTGTAATCGTTGAAGCACAAGATAAGGTCAACGTCCCCAGTCGCCATTGCTTTGAGATGGAAGTCGTGTGGACGCATCCCATATCCGAGGAACCGCACGAGTCCGCGCGCTTTGCACTGGAGCAAGCCGTCGAGGGTGCCGCCCTTTTCGAGGGTTGGATCGATTTCACCAGGATCATGGATGAGCATGCCGTCGAGATAGTCCGTGCCGAGAAGTTCGAGTTGACTTTCGAGGTCGGCGATGGCGCGTTCGGCGGAATAGTCGGGTCTGCCTTCGCCGTAGCCACCCCATTCTGCTGCGGAATGGCAACAGAGCCTTGCGGTAATGATGACATCTTCGCGCGGAATCTCCTTGAGTGCCAATCCGAGTTTCCGCATGGAGTCCCCATAGCAACGGGCACAATCGAAGTGGTTAACGCCGATAGACACTGCGTGTTTAACGAGTGCGACAGCGTCTTCATCTGAAACGAAGCCGAAGTTGTTTCCGAACCCCTGCGTCCCGAACGGAATGACAGGGATACTTAGTTCCGTGCGTCCTAATCGTCTTCTGGGTATTGTTGGTAAAGTTTGATCTGCCATAAAGTTCCTCTTTATTAGTTATCAGTTATCAGTTGTCAGTTGTCGGTTAGAAGGTTTTTCTGTAACAATTCATGCATTCTTGGCGTACTCGAAAAATCTGTAAATTGTTACAAACCTGCCTCTTAACTAACAACCGATAACTAACAACCAGCAACCTTTTAATACTTATCCGAGCCTTCAAGTGGGAGCGGGACTGCCCAGATGTTCCGGTATCTAACGTCGTTGCCGTGGTCCTGTAGACGGAGTGGTCCTGGCTGCGCAAGCTCTGCGTCTATGCTTCCGCCGGTAGTGCTGGCGAGCTGGGCGTTATTGATGATGACCAAACCGTTTTGGATGACGGTTATACGCGGCCCCTCAGTCATCTCACCGCCGTCGCCGAAACGCGGTGCCCGGAAGATTACATCGTAGGTTTGCCATTCAAGCGGTGGTTTACAGGCGTTAACGAGAGGTGCGAAT
Source organism: Candidatus Poribacteria bacterium (assembly GCA_963662915.2). Classification (GTDB taxonomy): domain Bacteria; phylum Poribacteria; class WGA-4E; order WGA-4E; family WGA-3G; genus WGA-3G. Next base: position 797,648 of record CAXXEU010000002.1, read on the forward strand.
TGGTTGTAAATTGCGCCGCAATCGCCCATTCCTGGTACCGGGATGCCGTAGGAGTCGAGAACCTGAACTTCATATCTACCTTGGAGGAATACGCCGCTATTGCCTTTTGCCTGTCCGGTTGCTTCGGGCATATCGGGGCATCTGAACTCGACATGGAGGAAGTGGTCGGTGAAGCTTTCCTTGCTTATTACATCACCGGTGCGGGGGACGACAAGCATTTGCCCGTCTTCCACTTTCCAAGTCGGATCGCTACCGTCTAAGCTTGTCCAGTTGCTGAGGTCTGTGCCGTCAAAAAGGATGACTGCTGATTCTGGAGGTGTTTGTGCCATAGGTTTTCCTTTCATACATTGTGCATGTGTAAATCAATGCTGTGTGAATGAGATTTTTCACTATTTTAACGAAAATCGCTTTTTTGTCAAGGATTATGGTTGGCTGAAGGTAGTGCTTGAAGGATGGGAATAACATAGCTATGGATCGTGCAATCATCTACCGTATCTATTTCCATTCGCGATTCCGAATTTTCGCGATAATCGAACACGACGTAATAACCCTCTGTCGCTCTTTCCGACTTGAGATATGCTGATAGTTGTTGCTTGCCTGCCTGATAACCGCGCTCGCTTCGCCAGACTTTCGTTTCGACGATGAACGTCTCTCCGCTGTGTGAGACGACAAGATCGGCTCTCCCTCTACCCGTCGGCACTTCTAAGTACATAGTCGCACCGACAATTTTCACAAACTCGTCAAGGTATGCAAAGAGGAGATATTGTCCAACGAATTCTTTTGGTGTATCGGGGACCTGGAGTATCCTATAGCCAGCGCGTGCGATGAAGTCCTTAAAGTTTTCGATGAGGGTCTGCATCCGGAGCCGCCCCGTTGGTGTCATATATTCCGAGAAATCAGCAGGCCCCTCTTGGGAGAAGTATTCGTCCTCAAGTCCGTTTATAAGCGGTTGGAATGCTTGCAAAACTCGGTGTAGATAGATTGGATTGAGAATTTTACACATTCCGTCTTTATCTGCACCGATGATACCATAAGTCGCTAACTCACTGATAATCTCATCGTCAAAATTGAAGCGTCTACTTTCTTGGTAAAAGGCTATACGCATAAGGGTCTTTTCAAAACGGGGATCTCTACGTACGTTTGTAATAAGATGTGAAATATTGGTATTTCGCTCACTTAAAAGTTGCTCGTGTGCTTCTGAGAAGTGAGATATCTGAATCGTCTCAGTTTTCGGAATATCCAGTTCCTCAGTGAGAATCTGTGCGAACCTATTGACGAGGAAAGGCTGGCCGGCTGTCTGTTTGTGAATCATTTCAACGATTTTGGGTGCGAATGGCTGCCCGACTTCATCGGTGTACTGGGCAAAGAGTTCTCGGACCTGTGCCAGGCTGAAGTTTGGTAGTGTAAATTCGTCCTGTATGTTGAATGGGGAGATGGAGCGGTCGTAGTTGAGTTGTGTGATATTTTTAACGCCGACAATACCGACACTATACGGAGATCGACCTTCGCGTCCCGTGAGATATATCCGCCGAAGCGAGCGGAGGAAGCCGTTAAGAGCCTCCCGTGGAATACCGTCAAATTCGTCAACAATTAGAACAACTCGTTGATTTTCTTCTAAAGTCGCGAATTGTTCAAAAAATTCACGCATTGAGATATGATTGGTCATCTGCGCGTTCGCCAAAAAATCGCTGAGTTCTTGGAAAAGCGGTTCCCTGCGTTTTTGAAAGACCTTCTGGATTTCTTTGCAAACCTCTTTACAAAGAGAGTCGTAAAATTCGGCGGACGTGATGTATTCATACTCCTCGAAATTGAGTTGTATCGGAAAGTAGTCTGTCCGTTCGGTCGTGAGTATTTTAAGGGCATCTTGGAAGAACGTGGTTTTACCGGTCTGTCGTGGCGCGAAGAGGACGATATAACGTCCTTCCTTAACGCGGGCGATGAAATCAGTAAGTTCTTCACTGCGAGCGACGACGTAATTATCTTTGGGGTTGACGGGGCCTTGTGTTCCAAATCGCCTCATGTTTTCCTCCTGTGCTTTCGGATGCAAAGCATTTTATCATATCTGGGAGTAAAAGTCAATGCTGTAATTGCTATCGCAGGGCTATTTAGTCAGGACTTACGCAATTTTGACCGTAATGCATGCTGTGAGATGGAAATTCCTGGACAACCCTAAACGTTTGGAAGACACAACCTAACAGGTTTGCGGCGTACTCGCCCAGATGCGACGTGCATCATGCTACAAAAGAGAGCATTGCGTAAGTCCTATTAGTTTTAAGGTTTTTATCCAATGGGTCCAAAGCGTCGGGATTTGGAAATCCCGGCTACAACGGATCCGCGCGCATCGAACATCTAAAACTTCGGAAAACTGATTGCTGAAAGCGCAGCCCGTGATTGCTGCCCGCGAAAAAATCTTTTGAAAAAAGGAAGCAGTGTGATATAATAAAGATTGTATTTAAGAGTATTCTGTGAATACGCTCGCAAAAAAAGAAACAAAAGGTATTATGCTCAAACCGAAACCCAGCATTGAGACAATTCAGCCGTATCAGGGAGGTAAACCGATTGAAGAGGTTCAGCGCGAGTTAGGTGTCAGCGATGTTCTTAAACTGGCGTCCAACGAAAACTCGCTGGGTCCATCGCCGTTAGCACTACAGGCGATTGCTCAGAGCGCGGCACAGGTGCATCTCTATCCCGACAGCAACGCCTTCTATCTCAAAAACGATCTGGCGGCGTATTTCGGGATTTCTGCTGAGCATCTGATTTTAGGGAACGGCTCAAACGATGTGCTACAACTCATCGCGGAGGCATACCTTGCACCCGATGATGAGGTCATCTATGCAGCGGGAGCATTTGTCGTCTATAGCCTCGTAACGCAGTTGTGTAGTGCGACAGCCGTTGTCGTGCCGATGCAGAACGACACACACGACCTCTCTGCTATGGCGGCAGCGATCACCGATAAGACCAAGGTTATCTTCGTGGCAAATCCGAACAACCCTACTGGCACGATGGTTACTGCCGACGAGACGGCGGCGTTTGTGGAACAAATACCAGACGATGTGCTTGTCGTTTTTGATGAGGCGTACTATGAATATGTCCTGCGTTCCGACTATCCGCAGACGCTTCCGTATGTCTTAGAGGGACGGAATTTTATCATTACTCGGACGTTTTCCAAAATCTATGGACTCGCGGGACTCCGTATCGGTTACGGTATCGCACCCCCTGCATTGGTTGAGACGCTGAATCGGGTTCGGCAGCCGTTTAATTGTAGTTTGGTGGGACAGGCGGCGGCGCGTGCTGCACTCAAGGACACTGTGCATGTTAAAAAGAGCCAAGTGAGCAACACAGCCGGGAAAGTCCTTCTCTACGAAGCGTTTGACGATATGGGACTGCGTTACACACAAACCGAAGGCAATTTCATCATGTTGCACTTAGAACAGTTAGGTGCAGACATCGCCGATGCATTGCTACAAAAGGGGGTCATCGTCCGACCCATCGGAACATACGGCTATCCGAATGCCATACGTGTGACAATCGGTACACAAGCAGAAAACGAGAGACTCATCACGGCTTTAAGACATATCTTGTAAGTCGTTGTGAAAAGCCAGAATACTGCTGATGACGTTAGCCCACAACAACGGCGTGGGCGGTTCTTGGAGCAAATTGTTGTCAGCTTAATTGTTTGATTACTCGCTTGCGAATCGTTAAAAAAATGAAACAACTCGTACAACTCAACAATAGACGACCTACACGAAAGATTATGGTCGGGAACATCCCAATCGGCGATGGTAATCCTGTCTCTATTCAGACGATGACGACGACGCTGACCCACGATGTAGATGCGACATTGGCACAGGTTGAGCGGTGTGCGGAGGCGGGTGCACAGATTGTCCGCGTCGCTGTGCCTGAAGAACCCGATGCGAAGGCACTCTCTTCGCTTGTCCGACGCGCCTCGGTCCCGATCGTTTCGGACATCCATTTCAATTACCGATATGCCCTCGCTGCAGTCGATGCGGGGGTGGCAAAAGTTCGTATCAATCCGGGGAACATCGGTAGCGAAGAACGGATCTCTCAGGTCCTGTCTGCAGCAAAAGCAGCGAATATTCCTATACGCATCGGTGTGAATGAAGGGTCGCTCGAAAAGGATCTCTTAGAAAAATATCCGTCTCCAACAGCAGAGGCGTTGGTGGAAAGCGCGATGCGGCACATCAATATCTGTGAGGATCACGACTTCAAGGACATCGCTATTTCCGTTAAATCAAGCGATCCACTTCGGATGATAGCAGCGAACCGTCAACTTTCAGCGAAAGTCTCGTATCCTTTACATCTCGGTGTGACCGAAGCCGGAACACCCCGGCGCGCACATGTCAAGTCAACCCTCGGTATTGGGACACTCTTGCAAGCGGGAATCGGGGACACCATCCGCATCTCAATTACGGGAGATCCTGTTGAGGAGGTCTTGACTGCGAAAGAACTCCTGCGGGCGCTTGGTATGGCATCGGATATGCTGGATGTCGTCTCTTGTCCGTTCTGTGGTCGTGGCGACCCAAGCGCGGATTATGAGAACATCGTCGCTGTTGCGGAGGAGCTTCTGGAGAAACACGGGATCAAGATTCCGGTAGCGGTGATGGGGTGTGAAGTCAACGGGCCCGGTGAAACGCGCAATGCTGAGGTGGGTATCCATCTCGGTGGTAAAGAATTAGCAGTTCTGAAGGTTCGCGGCGAGCGGGTGCGCACCTTCCGGGGCAGAGATGAGGTCAATCCTGAATTTTTAGCAAACGCCTTATTAGAAGCCGCACAACAGTTGCAGGCAACTCGGAGCGAAACGCTCTTATAAAAAAATGAACAACCTTTGGCAGTCCGTTCAAAAAGCACTTCGATTAATCCCCGTCCAGATTGGGCTACTCGCGCTGTTTTTCTGTCTCTACCACTTATTCCTGTTTTACTGCATGCGTGAGACAGCCGTCAATCTCGGTGCCGTCCGGTATAGAACGCATATTGTCCCGCTTTACGCCGAACCGAGTTTCGACTTGAGTTTATGGGTATTGCCGGCTCTCGTGGTGTGTCTCGGTTTTCTGTATCTCTGCCACAAATATCTGCTTTCCGGTGTGTCTGCGCGCCGTTTAATATGGATAGCGGTGCTCTGTTTTGTTGCGATTAGCATTAGTGTTGCTCTAATTGATGGTTCCCGCGTGCCTGAAGAAGGTGAGACGGTCCAAGTTTTAGGGCTTTTAGAACCGTATACACGGACTTCATTGGAGTATTATGGCGATGTGCCGCGTGTTAACGAACTCGGAATCCGCGCGTTTTTACGGGATTATAGCAAACCGGAATTGTTCGATACACTCTCAGGACACACGCGCACCCATCCGCCGGGGGGTGTGCTTTTTTTATGGTTCTTTAGCAAGATTCTCGGTTACAATCTTGTATCTGCATCCTTAATTTCAATCGTTTTCACTGCGCTCGCGGTAATCCCGATTTATTGTCTCGGCGAACGGCTCTACGGCGAAAAAGTCGCTCGCTATGCGCTACTTCTTTTTCTTATTACGCCTAACTTTGTTATGTTCACCGGTACGTCGATGGACGGTCCTTTCAGTGTTTTCCCAATCTTGGGTGTTTACCTCTTTTATGAAGCACGCGCGCGGGAAACGCGACTCGATCAAAAATGGCACAAATTCCGCCCTTATAGTTTATTGACAGGACTTTCACTGGCTCTCGGTATGTTCATGACGTATTCAACGGTGGTCGTCGGTGTTTTTCTGTGTATTGTCCCGTTGCTGGAACGAAAGCGTTTTGTCCAGTATCTGAAGGTTTTACTCTTTGCAGCTGCAGGGTTCATCGGATTCTACCTGTTCCTTTTTGTCCTGACTGGATTTCGTCCGATTGAAGCACTCTTGGCAGCGATCGCAAAAGATGAGATGGGGATGGGGACGGGTTATGAAAGCCTTTCACGTTATTTCCACTTGAGTTTCGCCAATCTGTTTGCCTTCCTCATTGGCGTAGGGTTTCCGATAACGGCTGTTTGGCTCCGGCAGATTATATCGACAATAGCGGAATGGCGACGCGACGCTCTCGCATCTGGGCAGGCGCGTGATGGCACGGGTATTCCTTGGATGCTCCGTCATGAAAAGTTAGACGGTTTCGTCATCGGTTTCCTCATAACACTCCTCCTTTTCACATTCTCTACCTTGTTTACGATGGAGGTTGAACGCATCTGGATATTTATGGTGCCGTTTTTCGTGATTCCGGTCGCCAAGCATCTCGTAGATCGCCCAATATCTGATCTCTATTGGGTTGCCGGTATACTTACTGTGCAACTCATCGTTGCCGAAGTTTTTCTCTACACGTATTGGTAGTAGCCGTCAGCGGTTAGCAATTAGCAGTTGGCAGTTAGCGACTCGTTGTAGGTATAGCAACGTTAGTAACTCCCACGCGAGTTTAACTGAGAGTGGAGTGGAGCGGAACGCCCTTTATGCGAATTCTTTATGTCATCGACTCTATGACAAAAGACGGTGCCGAGTCTCAGCTCCTCAAGACCTTGGATCGGTTACCCGCCGAACAGTATGAAGCGTACGTCGTGCTAAGTCGTGCCGAAGGGGAACGTATATCTGCACTTCTCGAGATACCGTGTGTCAAAGATGTCGCTACACTCACAGGCACAGACAGACCTAAGCGATTATTAGAGAAAGCGTTTGCCCTCGGCGGTATTGTCAATTCCGTAAAACCTGATGTGGTACATAGTTGGTTATGGTATTCCAATTTCCTCTGCGGACTTTCACGCAGGTGTGGTCTCTGGCGGCGGGTACCGTTCATCGCTTCACAGCGCGGCGATTACCATGCGCGATACGGCAAATTTCGGATCTGGCTGACGGAAAAACTTATCTACAATCCCACCGACATCCTCTTAACGAACTCGACACAGATTAAGCGGAATCTCTACCAACGCTATCCAGACAAAAAGATTTTTAGCATTCCAAACCTATTAGAATTACCCGCCGAAGAATGGGATCATCACCGAGAGGATACCCAAGAAAAATTAATCGTCAGTATCGGACGTTTCGCGCCAGAGAAGGGGCATCGGTATCTGATTGAGGCGTTGTGTATGCTTGATCCGAAAGAGACGCCATGGCGATGCACATTTTTCGGTGATGGAGAATTGGAGACGGAACTTCGCGTCCTTGTAGAAAAGCACGGACTCACGGAACGGGTAAATTTTCCCGGTTTCTGTGAAGATGTCTTCCCTATGCTCTTGACGGCTGACGTATTTGTGCTTCCGTCGCTGCATGAGAGTTCCCCGAATGCGTTAATCGAAGCGATGGGAATTGGGATGCCGTGCATTGCCTCAGATGTAGGTGGAATTGCGGACTTGATTGAGAGCGGGGAGAACGGGATTCGAGTCCCACCCCAAGACCCAGAGGCGTTGGCAACGGCAGTGTATTGGGTGTTGACGCAACCTAATTTTGCGAGGGAATTGGGTAGAAACGCACGCGTAACGATTCAGCGAAAGTTCGATAGTACGGAATCTATGCGGAAATTGGAAGATATTTATTCGCAACTTTTATAGGCGGGTGGGTTAATAAATGCGTAGTTTCCTTAAAAACGTAATAGCGACCTTTGTATGTTTGTCAGGCATGCCGTTTCTCATTCGAGAATGGACGCGTCGAGATCAGGTTGCTATCCTCCTCTATCACGATCCGAAACCCGTGGTATTCGCGAAACATCTCGCCTATCTCTCTCGTCACTACACGCTTATCCCGCTGGATACACTGGTGGAGGCTCTTCATCGAAACGATTTTTCAGGAATCCCTCCGAAGAGCGTTGTAATTACAATTGACGACGGACATGTCGGCAATTTTGAACTCCTGCCGATTCTCAAGCAGTATCAGGTCCGTCCGACCCTCTATGTCTGCACGCAGATTATCAATACGCACCGATATTTCTGGTTCAAGGTAGATGGGCAATCCAAGGCAGAGAGAGAAAAACTGAAAAGATTATTGAACACAGAGCGGTTGGATCACCTCAAAAACACGACTGACTTTGAACCTGAAAAGATATATCCAGGCAGACACGCACTCAACATAGCGGAAATCGAAGAGATGACAGTGCACGTTGACTTCCAACCTCACACCCAATTCCATCCGATTCTGCCACATTGTACAGAAACAGAATGTCAGCAAGAGATTCTTGGAAGCAAATCGGATTTAGAGGGACTGTTGGATGTTGAGTGTTCGCATTTTAGTTATCCGAACGGTGACTATACCGGACGCGAGGTTGAGATTGTGAAAGCGGGTGGGTTCCGTTCGGCTCGGACAACTGAGATTGGATGGAACACGTTAGGCACATCACTGTATCGACTGAAAGCCATTCCGATTACCGATACTGCAGGACTCACGCTCTTCCGTGCAGAATTGACGACGGTTCCGCAACGGATCAGCAGATGGGTGGTCTCTCTATTGTAGTGCAGATGAAAAACGAATTGACAAAATGGCACGCTGCCTATATTCAGAATGCTTATCTCGAATTGGAGCGTGGCGCGACACGAAACCAACTTGATGCGTTGGGAATTGACGCAGCTGGCAAACGGATGTTGGATGTCGGCTGCGGTCCCGGGAATCTTCTTGTCGCGCTCGCTGCTGATGTGCCGGAATTCCTTATCGGTGTTGATGTTGACATGAACTTCTTGGGGTTCGGACGTTCTCACATTAAAAAGTTAAGTCAGCCATCCACGTCAACGCCTCACCTAATTTGTGGTGCCCTTCCGACTTTACCGTTCGCAGACGAGACTTTTGATCTGGTGACCTGTTTCCTCGTTATGCCACATGTGCCGGATGATAAAGTTGCTTTAACCGAGCTTGCACGCGTACTAAGACCGGGTGGCACACTGGCGATTTCTGGACACGGTTTAGGGTTCCCGCTCCGCTATCTCAAACGTTTCAGGCTGAAACCGCTACAGATGTATCTGGCGAGTCTCATCTATCGGTGCACTGGGAAGAAGTGGATACGAAACACGCTGCAAAATGATGAAAAAATGTGTGACATCTTGAGTAGTATCGGTGTAATCCCAGAGATTCGGCAGTATAATAAGCGGGTGCTTGGGTGTGTCGCGACTTACTGGATTAAAGCGATTAAGAGGGAGATTACCCCTAAGGCGACGCAGTAGTACGAGAAAAGTGAGAACTTGCCTCGGTTTAGCACGACGAGTAGAAATCGCAAAGCGATATAGCCGACGATAAACGCAGCGAGCATTCCGGCACCTACGATGTGGATTGCGATTGTTGTGTCTCCGAGGTCTTGGACTTTCAGTGCGACTGCACCGAGGATGGCAGGGATAGAGAGTAGGAAAGAGTATTCCGCCGCTGTCTTTGCTGGAATCCCCAGAAACAGTGCTAACGAGATGGTTGTGCCAGAACGAGAGATACCCGGTGTAATAGCACAACCTTGCGCAATGCCGATGAGCGGTGCGTGCCATGTTTTCAATTGTCTGACCGAATCATCAGAGGTCTCCTCGCTTTTTCTGCGGAGCCGCGGGAGTTGGAGAATCGCACCGGTGAGGATCAGCATGATGCTCACAATACGCACTTCCTCGAAAAAGGATTCTAACTGCGTCTTGAACACCACCGCGATAATACCTGTTGGCATGGAACCGAGCAGTATCAGATAGATAAACTTCACTTCAGGAGCCGTGTGAAGCGTCGCACGTGGCTGTTTCCACAACTGCGAATTTCCGAGCGCAGAAACGCCACCTACTACCAACTGTCTGATTGTATCGCGATATGCGACGAGTACAGCGGCTAATGTGCCTACGTGAAGCATCACGTCGAAAAAGACGAGGGGTTCCTTGCTTCCGAGAAATTGCTGTGCCAAGACGAGATGTCCTGAACTGCTAACGGGTAGGAATTCGGTTAAACCTTGTAGAATACCGAGGAGGATTGCTTCAAGAAAACTCATGCTATTATTGTAGCACCGAATTTGCTAACTCGCAAGATCATTTTCTTGTCGGAGGGGTTTGTAACCCCGACTTTCTTATTAGGAGAAAAAATATGGAATTAAAAGTTTGTGCGCTCGGAATCTTGTTCAAAAATGGAAAAATCCTGCTCGGTAAAAGGTCTAAGCACCGACGTTCTTATCCGAACGTTTGGGACATAATCGGCGGACATTGTGAGACAGGTGAAACACCGGAACAGACACTCATCAGGGAATTGCAAGAAGAAATTGGTGTTACGCCTACTATGTTTGAGCGGATTGAAACGCTGCTTGATCCCAATAATGGCGAAACCTACTATGTGTTTGTGGTAACGGATTGGATAGGCAAACCAACGCGCCTACAATCGGAAGAGCATTCGCAGATTGGATGGTTTGGAATTGAAGAAGCGTCAAAATTACATCTTGCCTTGCCGGAGGAGTACGCTGCGTTATTCGCGAGCCTTGAATTATCTTGAAATCCTGTGAATCCTGATTCAGACAATCCGTAGATGACGACTGATTTCTGAAAATCAACAACTGACAACCTTTCTAATTGCTACAATTCCAAGACTGGTGTATAATGCTTTGACACTGCTCCAAATATGTGTTAAAATTCTGTTAAAATAACGCAAGGTGCTAGTTGTCTATCCACATGGCACTCCGCTGGAGTGCGGCGGTTTGAAAACGCATTTTCTATAGACATATCACGCCGCTGGCGTGAGGAAAGTGCCTATAACCCTCTAAAAACGTTGAAAAGAGGAGTGGCAACTTGGGTTGAAATACTTAGGAGAGTGTGAAAATGTGTAAAAATTTATTCCTGAATGTAAAGCTAAGACAAATTTTGCCCGTGTGGGTAAAATTTGGACTTTCAGCAATCTGTATACTTGCTGTGAGTCTCTCTTATGCTGTCGAGGAAGAAGACATTCTCGTCTATTACTCTTTCGACAAACTCAGTGGCAATAAAGTTACAGATGATTCCGGGAACGGTAACGATGCGGAATTGGTAGGAAAGGGTTCGCTGGTTGACGGTGCGTTCAAGAAGGCGATCCATCTGAATGGCGGTGTCGTCCAGATGGATCAGAATGACTTTATCGTGCCAATCGGTGAGAAAACGGAAATCACAATGGAAGCGTGGTTTTACCTTAATGAACACGCCTCATACGACGGGATTATTTCAATTGAAGCCGCTGCTGCCGGATGTTGTGAGTTCCGGACGATGGTTAACCCGGGTTTCAACCCGTTCTGGGATGCTGGACATCACGCCGACAAAAGCCTTGCAAATTATCAATTTGAGTTAGATGAATGGTATCACTACGTTCTGGTTGCTGATGGTGTAGATGGAAAGATCTATGTCAACGGTGACTTTATCGGTGAACAGAAAGAAAATTTCAAGTGGCCCAAGTTCAAGGAAGCGGCGATCTACATTGGAGCAGGTGAGAATCCGGGACTCCATAAAGTAGAAGACGCTATTATTGATGAAGTCGTCATATACGCCAAAGCGTTGACTGAAGACGAAGTGAAAGCATCGATGGAACTGAGCGTACCGGGTGTCCTTGCTGTTGAGGCGCGCGACAAATTGGCAGTGACTTGGGGAGCACTGAAAACTGATTTCTAATTGGCTATCGGCTGTCAGGGGTCAACGGTCAGCAACTTTGTTAGGACTTACGCAAAATTGGTTTTCATGCCAAAATTTAGCAGATATTCTCAAAGAATGTGCAATAATGCACGTCGCATGAATCAGAATCAACGGTATGAAGTGCTTATGCACTTCCCCGGGTATGAATGCCTTATGGCATTCCCCGGGTCGAGTACGCCGCAAAATTGTGCGACTACGAACCAAAGGACTACGAACCAAAGAAGGACAGTTTCTGTACGTAGGACAACTGACAGCTATTCCTCTGACCGCTGACGGCTCATAAAAGGAAGAATTTATGAAATTAGGATTTTTATCAAATATTTTTGAGAGTGCGTTAAGCATCGAAAAAACATATAACCAGTGTGATGCGGCACTGAGTCAACTCCAAGCCTATAACGAAAGACGTCAACAGCCGGAGTTTCAGATCTCTGTTGAAGAAAAAGCTGCGTTGGATGAAGTTGTCAATACAGCGATTACGAATGCAACGCGTATTATTGATAAGGAAGGCGAAAGGAATTGGCCCGGCGTGTTTCGGGAGATGCACAAGAATTTGGCGAGTATCTATTTGGAACTTGACGAACACGATAAGGTACGGGCAGCTTGCGAACGTATGTTGGATTACGGGGAGACGGGTCGGCTGGAAGCCGATGAAGTGCTGGAAAGCCTGAAAGAAAAAGAATCTCTTTGACGATTGAATCTGGTCGCCATTCCATTTTATTACACGGCGGTTTTCAGTTAATTTAGGACTTACGCAAAATTTAGGATTACCCCCCTGAGTCCCCCCGCAAGCAGGGGGAAGCTGTCGGTTTTTAGAGACAGCTGCGTAAGTCCTGTTAATTCTAACAACCTGCTTTAGGTATGAATGGTTTTTTAATGATTCAAGAACCGAAACTCTCACTGCGAGGCCAACGAAGCGCAGTGCCCGGGAGCAATCGTTAAAAATGCAATTTCTGAATCCTGCCGCGTTTTATCTGTTAGGTACAATTCCGATTGTCGTGTTCCTGCACTTCCTGAAGTTGCGCCGTTACACCTACCTTGTTCCGAGTATCATGCATTGGCTATCCACCGACGAGGATCGGCGAGCCAATATCCCGTTCCAACGGCTTCGGAATCTACTGCTTCCACTTCTACAGGTGCTTTTTTTGCTGCTCCTTACATGCAGTGTGGCGCGCCCTATATTGCATAGACCTGGGTTCATGCCGGGGAAAGCGATTCTTATTGTTGATAATTCTGCGGGTATGCTGTCCGAGGAAATGGAGCAATCTCGTTTGACACTGGCAAAGGTGGCGGCATTGGCACAGGTTGCGCAAATCTCTGCAGGTGGCGGGATTTTGCTCATGGTGACGCAAGGGGCTGACGCTTATATCCAACAGGCATTCACGACTGATATCGCACAACTCGAGCGCGCTATAGAGAATATCCCGCCGACCCACGCCCCCCGTAATCTCCGTCCGGTTTTTGATGCTGTAGCACGTTATACTGACTCACCGCACGACCAAGTCTTCTTTATCAGCGATACTTTTGAAAATCTACCAGACATACCGCTGACGCTTCACAAAATTCCCGTCGGAGCGGAAGCCGAAAATATAGGTATCGTCCTGTTCAATGTTGATGTCGTCCGAGATCAATACGAAATCCTTATTAGCATCCGGAATTTCACCCAAACATTCAGTGAATTCAACGTTCAATTGGCAGTAGAAAACTCGCCTCTTGATGACAGAACAGTGATTATCGCACCAGGAACGACCAAATCGGTGCTGTTTTCAGGGGATCCGAGGGGTTTAGAGGAAAAGGTTATCAGTGTTCATCTGGAGGTAGAAGACGATTTTTCGCTTGATAACAGTGCCTCTGCAATCCTATCGAGTGTTTCCCGTTTGAAAATCTTACTCGTCAGTGACAATCAGAAATCTCTGTTGCCTGAACTGCTGCGGGCATACGGAAAACATGTTGATTTAGATGGGGTTGTCCCCACGGATTATCACGGAAGCGGTGATGCCGATATAGTGGTTTTCGATGGTAGCACGCCAGCAGGACGTGAGACGTTCGGTGGTGTTTCTGAAATCGCGCCCCGAACACCTCTAATCTTTGTCAATCCGGGCGGCAATCTGCCCTTCATTCAAGCCGATGCTTCTGCTGTAAAGACCGGTGTCGGACCTACACGCGTTATCAGAGTAGATACTGCGCATCCACTCATGGCAGATGTATCAGTACAAGGGCTGCAAGTGCGGGAATCTATGTATCGCGACCTACCGCCTTGGGGACATTCTCTCGTTGAAACAGAGAGAGGTTCGCTGATTTGGCTCGGCACTGAAGGTGATACACAATTGCTTGTTTTCGAGTTTGATGCCTTCAATCCAGAGGTATCTACGTTTGCTGTATCTATACCAGGACCGCTATTTGTCTATCAATGCTTGGTGTGGTTTGAAGCAGAGACTGCCCCACTTCGCCCTCTTGGGTCTCAGACAGGGAGAACTCGGCACGCATTCAGAACTGGAGAACAGGTAGTTATCGCGTTGGAAAGCATGGATATGCCGTTTCGCGTCCAAAAACCTGATGAAACGATGGTCACGTTAAACAACGCAGTGTTCACTGAGACCGATCTCGTGGGTGTCTATAGGCTTTTCGCTGCCGACGGGAGGGAATTGGAGCGGTTTACAGTCAATCTGCTGGACCCTGAAACGTCTGCACTCTCACATTCCAGGAAAGTAGAAGCGGAAAAGGAAAATGTCTCGGCATCGCTTGAAACCGGTTTGCAACCGATGGCGCAGGAGGTGTGGCGTTTCCCGGCACTGCTTGCGCTGATTGTTTTGTTTGTGGAATGGTGGTTTTATCATCGAGAAAGGTTGTAGGCGCAAGCGAAAAGGGCAGATGCGGAGATCCGCCCTACGATTTTGATATGTTACTGCTTTCTGCATAGGACTTACGCAAGATTTAGGATTACCCCCCTGAGTCCCCCCGCAAGCAGGGGGAATCTGTCGGTTTTTAGAGACAACTGCGGAAGTCTTGCTGCAATTAGTTAATGGCAATAAGAATATTCAGCAGAAGTTGTGCTTTCGTCATCACTCCTGCGAAACGTCCAACGACCTGTCTATCTTTGAACACAAGGTATGCAGGACGCCCTCTAACCCGAAATTTACCGATCATTTCTCGATTATGATCCATATCATATTTTGCTACGGCAAATGTGTTCCGATTCTCTGAAGCAATATTGGCGACAACTGGCGCCATTCTCTGACAAGCCGGTCACCAATCTGTGTAGAACTCAACGACGACAGGCACTTCTGAGTTGAGTACAAGCATCTCAAAGGTCGCATCAGTGACTGTAAAAGGGATCCCAGAGGTTTTACTGGCAGTCGTAAAGGTGATGTCAAGATTGGTTTCGTTGCCTGCAGCGTCGTTAACTTTTCCAGTAATAACGTAGGTGGTCCCGCTGTCAAGCTCTTTGCCCTTGACCAGTTCGAGCGTCCCTTTTTTACCGTCAACTTCGCCGATCCAACCGACATTAACGCCTGCTGTAGTTTGCAATATAATGTTCCCGCTTACCTCTTCATTGAAATCAATTTCGATTCGGGCGCTGCTGTTAAGTATGTCAGGATCGATGCCCTTATTGCCATCACTGACGGTTCCACCTGTAATTTCGGGTGCCTCGGTATCCGGTGTGCGGACGGTATAAGTAAGTGTGTGGGATACATTCGACCAAATGATCTCTAAGACGAAGGTGCCTGGATCAAAAGGCCCCGTGATGTCTACAAACCTTCCGGTGACTTCCGCGACACCTTGAGAGACTGTAACGTCCTCTGGTCTTCTATCGAAAATGAGCGTAATCGTAGCGTCCACATCAAGCGTTTCACCGCCTGCTGGACGTGCCCTGACGAGCGCTACTGGTGGACGGACGTTATAGTTGAGTATCTGGGCTCCATCCTTCCAAGCGATGCTCAATGTGAGCGGACCCGCGTCAAAGGGCCCCGCGATTGTTACGATTTTGTTGATGATTGTGAAGGGAAGATCACCCGGATCAAAGATGCTACGCATTGGCGGCACGGTTTCATCAGCAATTGTAGCGACTCCAGTACTGACCGTAACGTCCTCTGGTGCGTTATCGAAAGTAAGCGTGATGGTGTCGTCCATATCAAGGTTCGCACCGACTACTGGTCTTGCCCTGACAAACGTCGCAGGCTGTCTGACGGTATACGTGAGTGTTTGGCTTCCGTCCTTCCAAGTGATAGTCAAGGTAAGATCACCCGGATCAAAGGTACCAGCGATTGTCACGGTTTCATCAGCAATTGTAGCGACTCCAGTACTGACCGTAACGTCCTCTGGTGCGTTATCGAAAGTAAGTGTGATGGTGTCGTTAATCTCAAGCTGCGACTCAGTCCCTGGACTCACACTGACAAATGCTACAGGCGGACGCACGGTTTTACCTAACTGTCCAGCAACGAGGACCAAGTCAAGGACATTGACGATACCGTCACCCGTGACATCTGGATTCGGCATCTGGTCTGGAGCGACCGCCTTGCCAAAATGTGAGGCGATAAACGTCAAATCCAAAATGTTTATCGTTCCATCAGCATTAACATCAGCTGCTCTCAAGGTATCAAGATTCACCTCTTGGGCGTGACCTGTTGTCAGGCAGAGCAGGGTTAAGCCGAGTATTAGGAACGGACAAATTATTTTTTTCATCTGCTTTGTTTCCTCATATTGAATAGTTTATTCGGTTTCTTCAATGTCTAAGATGCCGAGAATGCGTTGCACCAATTCAGCCTTTGGCATTGCGCCAGCAAAGCCTCCTAAAGTTTCTCCATCTTTGAATACGATATATGTAGGCGTTGCGCGAATCTGGTAGGCATCGGTTTTTTCCGGTTGGGTGTTTACGTCCAGTTTGACGAAACTGAAGGTTTCTCGATATTCCAATGCTACTTCTGCGACGACCGGTCGCATTAATATGCAAAATGGTCAGGTATCATTTTTGAATTCTACAACAATGGGGAATTCAGAACCCAAGACGATCTGGTCGAAGGTCGCGTCCGTGACTTCAAAAGGGATACCAGATTTTTTACCGAAATGGCTTGCGACCAATGTTAAGTCGAGGATATCAACAGTTCCATCACTATTAACATCTGGGGCAACAGGTTGGTTTCCAGTGGGAATCTGACCGAAGTAGGTAGCGATAAGCGTTAGGTCGAGGATATTTACAATGCCGTCGGCATTGACATCAGAAGCACTCAGTGCATCAAAGTCCACATTTTGTGTATGCCCCGAGGTTATGCCTATCAGCGTTAGGCTTGCTATTAGTAAAAAACAGATGAATTGTCGCATCTATTTCTCCATATTTGTGGCTTATGTGTGTGTGCGGTGCCACGCTTGGATTGCTTCAGGGATCGCTTGAAGGTTTTCTATGGTTGTCTGTAGCGGAATTGCACATTCGGGGCCAATTAGTGGAACGCCTGCCTCAAGATTTTTCACGACTTCCGCCTTAACGTCTTCTGGTGCTTTGGCAAACAACGTTTCAGGATTATTGATGTTGCCAACGAGGGCAATACGCTCTTGCACAATCTCCATCGATTCCTCTGGCTCGTTTTTGGAGTCGTAGTGGAACGCTGCCATCCCGGTCTGTGCGATGTATTCCATTCGATCAACCGTGCGTCCGCAAATATGCAAGATTAAGGGGATCGGAATCCGTTCGACGAATTCGATGTGAAGGTCTCGGAGGTAGCGATGGTAGTATTCCCCACTGACCAGATCGCCTGTAGCATGGTCTGGGAGGGTGAGTGCGTCCGCGCCTGCCTCGATTTGTGCGATCCCGAATTGGACAGTCGCTTCCTTCATTCGATCAAGTGCGAGTTTCGTCTTACCCGGATCGTCAAGAGACAACAGGAGAAATGGCTCAACACCGAAGCAGTGATAGCCGAGCGACCAAGGTCCCATCGTCTTTCCGATGACAGCGACTTCGTCTCCATATTCTTTCTTCAGGATTTTAATCGCTTCAAGGACACATTGCGTATCGGGATGCGTCAAGAAATCGTCAGGCACCGTAATGTCATCGACATCCTCCCAGATGGGTTCGCGCATTTTAACAGTGGGCCAATTGTCTTTTTGCTCCCACTGGATTTTGCATCCGAGCGCACTCGATTCTTGGATGATTGAGAAGACCGGCATGATAGAGTCAAATCCGAGTTCAGTGTACCCTGTTGCAGCGAGGCGCGCCATGAGTTCCGGTTCCCGGTTCGCTTGTGGGAAAGGGGCATCGACGAGATCCATCAGTTCAACGGTCGCGACAGATGTCGGGTTGCAAACTGGCGTACGATCGGTGGGTTCATTGCGTAGAGCGGCGAGGACACGTTGACGGCCCGTCATTGATTTCATAGTTTGATTTTGCACTTTTTGCCTCTGTTCTTTATGGTTACTTATCGAAAGACACCCATCACCTTTTCACTGCCAGTGTAGCAAAGATGCTAAGTCTATTATAGTTTAAAAATGGTTTTTGTGCAAGGTTTTCCGATGAGTTTTGAAATCTGTGGTGCCTTATTTATATTGCAAAGCTGGGGTATTTCTACGTAGTAGTGCTGCAATTGCACACCCTACAGCATCTGCGGCATGGCTGGGTGTAACAGGCTTCTTCATACCCAAGAGTTTTTGGGTCATTCGCATGACCTGCGTTTTGGAGGCATCAGAGATACCCGTAACGGCAGATTTAACGGCTTGCGGAGAGAGCATCAGGACTTCAACATCGTTTTGGACAGCAGCGAGTTGCAAAACCCCTATTACCTCTGCAGTCGGCAAACAACTTTTTTGGTTTCGGTTCCAATAAACAGATTCTATACTGACTTTTGAGGGGTTCCATTCGGCTATCAATTGCGTGGCGTGCTGATAAATTTTCAAAAGTCGATCGGGTCGCTGTGCATCTGACTCGGTTCGGATATTGCCGTGTGCTAAGCAGACGAACCCACTGCCGCCGCGGGCGACAACGCCGTATCCGCAATTCGCCAATCCTGAATCAAATCCAATTGCGATTTTCATAAGCTTGTCAAGAACAGGATTTAATAGTTAAAAAGTTTGTTGGCTTGGCGCAGAGAGGACACCGCGTGAGGTGCTCATCTCCTCTTCTCGCAGCGCGATTCTGACGTTCGGGGCACGGATGAGTAGGAGTCCAACAAGTGAGTCGTGGCTATATGCGCAATCGAAAGCGACAGTATCCTTGTTATCGGATCCAGCGTCTTCCATTTCTCCCAATTTCATTAAGCCGCCTGCGATTGCAGCGATGCGGCGTGCTGCGCCTCTACCATCGCCATCTGCTGTAACAGAATATGTCCCGTTTCCAGTGGAATTGACCGTGATAGAGAGTTTTGATTTCTTGTCGAGTGTATGTAGCGGACGTGGTTCAATGTGGGTTCCTGGTGCGATTTTGCATGCTTCTAAAAAGACGCGGCGACAGGCAGCTTCATGCGCACCGCCACATGGGAAATGGAGTAGACCTTCCGCTGTTTTCAGCATTCCGCCGAGCGTCTGCATTGATTGCCGGATCTCTTCAATTCTTTCCGCAGCACCGGCAACATGGCTGTAGGTATGAACGAGAAAGAGCGGTATCTCTTTTTGCTGTTGGTAGAGTGCGATGGTGATGTCGTGGAAATGCGGATCAATTGGTACGAGTTCGATACGTCTGCCGATGTTAACGATACGTTGCATAGGGATACCCAGATAGCAAGGGGTTAACGGCGTGTTGAGTTGCCGCCATAGTGTTTCTCGTAGATGTACTTATAAGCCTGTTCGGAAAGTCTTCGCAAGATGTAGGCGCGCCGATTTTTCCATGTCGTAAAGGATTGCCACCGATTTTTCCGACTCGTCTTCGTTCTATCCTCAATCATTCCGATGAAGACGTAGGGTCTCTGTTTACCTTTCGGATCGCGTAGTACTAATACCCCGCCGTCTCCGACCAATCCATAGACAGTTCCCGTTTTATTATAGACTTCAACTGATGAAGGGATATAGGTATTTTTAAAGATATAATCCCCATTTTTGAGTTTCATGTAGTACTTCATCTTATCGGAATATGGGAGTCTTCCCTTCCAGAGCTGCAGGCAAAACAAGCTGAGATCGCGTGCTGATGTCATATTCCTATAAGTCCGTCCACCTGGCGGAATGTATTCAACGACCCGGGTCTGTTTAAAATAGGGATAGTTGACTTGGAGTATCCGATTCACACGTGCGGGTCCCCCCAAGAGTCGGATGAAATAGTTCGTTGATGGATTCGAGCTCACTCGAATCATTGCGCGCAAGTGTCCCTTATTTACGGCTGTGTGTATTTTCCTGCCATTTTTGACTTCATGGAAATAAGCGAGCATGACGAAGTTCTTAATGAGCGATGCTGCCATCGTTTGTCGATTCTCGTTAATCGACACCAACTTCTTATTTTTTGTAATATCATAGACAACAAAACTTGTTCGATCCGTTGTCGTTAAGATTTTACGACTTCGCTGGCGTTTAATATGCTGTTCAAAATAGGCTTCAAGAGGCGAATCAATTGTTTTCTGAAGACTCTTGGGAATGTTCTTATACGTTGCCGCGGACAGCGTAAAGATTGGGAGTAAGAATCCGATGCTACAACAGATGAATAATATATTTAATTTACGTATGAATCCGAACATGCTGTTGTCCTTTTCCTTTCTCATTTTCACCGGATGTGAGAGTAAACTGAAGCCGCAGTTATGCTGTATCAACTTCGCTTCACTCTGGGTGGGTATTTCTAATTGCCAATTCGTAGCACGCTGCCTGTTGGTCATTCCGTACGAGTAGATAAGAACCGGCGAGTGCGGGTGTATTCCATGTCTTACCTTTGAGTACGGTGAAACGCGCGATCTCTCTATGATTTTCAGAGTCAGGTTCTACAAGGACGACTTCGCCAGATTCCGTAAGGACGAGTAGAACGTCCGAGACCAAAAGTGTTTGCCCGTGTCCATATCTACCACGTTTCCATTGACGTTTACCGTCAACTGGATTTATGCAGGCAAAGATACCGTCGTCAAGTCCGTAGAGGTAATCTTCATAATAAATGATGTTCGCAAATTTTGCTTTTAGATATACGGATTCCCATATAGTAGCAACGTTGAATTTGCTTGCGTTGTTACGGGAGATTTGAAATAACTTGGCACCGCCACCGTATCCCGTTGAAACAAGCAATTTGTCATCAGGAAGCGGTACGGGCTGCGCGACACATTCTGCATAGTTTTTCACCCACGGCTGCTTCCATAAAAGTTCACCCGTTAGCGGTTCATGTGCTGTGATTACCCCTTGGTTAAAGATAACGATTTGTTCAGTGTCTGCTAAGGTTGTCAGCATTGGTGAGCTATAACCGCTTTGTGTCCGGTGTCCCGTCCATGCGATTTTCCCGGTTTCTTTGTGGTAAGCCACCGCGCCCCCGGCACTGACAATCACCAGGTCATCAAGGACAAGTGGCGAGATGCTGATGCCCCAAGGTGGGGGTTCCGCACCGTTTTCTTCAAAGATATTCGTTGTCCAGCGTTGTTCACCTGTTTCAAAATCCAAACAGTTGAAAATGCCAGTTGAACCGACAGTGTAGACGCTGTTACCCGAAATTGTTGGTGTCGCGCGCGGACCGAGTCCTGCCGCTGGGGTGTAGTAACGTGCCTGATTTTGATGGCTCCAGAGAACCTCACCGGTGTGTAAGTCGTAGGAGACGACTTTTTCCCAGTCGCCATCCTGTTCCTGTGTAATGGCTGTATTTCCAACGACTGCGAAGCCTGACCAACCCGCTCCTACGGGTCTCCGCCATATTAATTTCGGTGGGTGTGTTTCCCAATCGAGATTTAACTTGACGCTGGTAACGACCCCGTTCCGGTGTGGTCCAAGGAATTGTGGATAGTTTGTTGTGTGCCCTTGGGTGTCAGATATACTATTGGCATCGGTTTGGAAAATTGAAGGTTTCTCTCGCCACCGCCATTCAAATATTGGAGCGAGATCCCCGCTGAACCCTTTGAACTGGAATAGATTTATAAGGAGAAAGAGACCTAAAACGGCTACGGTAGAAGAGATTAACTTAACTCGCCATCTCAATCGAGAAAAGCATAACAACCACAAAAACCCCAAAAAGACAGCGAGAATGACTATTGCGAATGTTAACATGATCTTGTCTTGACGCTGACCAGCGTCGAGAATCCATGTTACCACAATGCCCAAAACGGCAAGAGAGAGGATAATAAAAAGGGGCCACCAGCGGATAGGTTTTTGGGTTCGTTCCAATATATGAATCCCTTTCTTCTTTGTAAAACGTGGAGTTATATCTGATTTCGATGGTTGAGACTACGTTATAGATTATAATAATTTTTTTACCAATATTTGTCAACTAAAAAATTTATAGACGTGCTTCATACCCGAAAATATAAAGCAGAGAAAGTCGGGATTAGAAACCATCCTATAGGAAAATTAGATAGCTCTGTTACAAATCAGATGAAACCTTGCAAAATGAGAAGGCGTTATGATAGAATAGAACTAACACAAGTGAGAAAAAAAACACAATTAAAATAGATTAGGACTTACGCAAAATTTAGGATTACCTTCCTTCGTCCCCCCGCAAGCAGGGGGAAGCTGTCGGTTTTTAGACACAACTGCGTAAGTCCTGTAGATATAGGAAGCTTTAAATGCGTTTTGAAAATCAGGTAGCGTTTATAACAGGGGGTGGCGGTCCATTAGGGATCGGAAGGGCTGCATGTTTAGCGTTTGCGCGTAACGGTGCAGCTGTGGTTGTCGCTGGTGGTAGGCGTGCTGATGTTGTTGCAGCAGAAGTGCGCGCCGCAGGTGGAGCGGCTATCGCCGTGCCTCTGGATGTTACGGTGCCTGAACAGGTTCAACACGCTGTGGATACGGCGGTAGAGACCTTTGGGAGAATTGATATTTTGTTCAATAACGCGGGTATTCTCGGTAGACAACCGCTGTTTGATGTCACACCAGAGCAGTTTGATAAAGTGATGGCAGTTAATGTAAAAGGATGTCTGTTATGTGCACAGGCTGTCGCTAAAGTGATGATAGCAGGTGGGATACAAGGTCGTATTATTAACAACTCGTCTATCTATGCTGAGGAGTCGCACGTTGGGGTTCTCAGTTATTGTGTAAGTAAAGCTGCCTTGAATCGACTCACTCGGAGTTTAGCATTAGAACTCCGTCCACACGGTATCACTGTAAACGCGATCGCGCCCGGCGGCGGTGCCCCGACGGGTATGAATGCTGCACAAAATCTTCCGGACGATGACACCCTCCCGGATTTACCGGCTGCTCCGGTAGACGCACCGCCACTTGAACGCGGCGCAACGGTTTGGGATTATATTGGGGCGGTGTTATTTCTCGCTTCCGATGAAGCCGCCTATATTAGTGGCGATATTATGACAATTGACGGCGGTGCTGTTTCGCGCCGATGAATTGTGATTAGGAGAAAACTTTCTTGTTGTTTGTTGAGACGTTAGAAACTTACGGTCTTATTCTCTTTGAGTGGCTGAAAGCACATGTAGTGGCACTCGGCATTGTCTCAGTTGGGAGTTTTATCGGTAGTGTGCTTTTTTGTACACTCACCATTATGTACCTACCGTCGGATTATTTCCTGCTGAAGAGACAGGTGAACCGTGTTGAGCGTTCCATTTTGCGCTTGGTTCTCAAGGTGTTAAAAAATCTGTTCGCTGCAGTGCTTATTATTGTAGGTTTCATTCAGATTCCCTTACCCGGTCAAGGAATTTTGACGATGTTGATAGGGGTCGTTATCAGCGATATTCCGGGCAAGCGGCGGTTAGAACGTCGTATCATTCGTTTGCCGTCGGTATTATCAACGGCAAACGGCATTCGTTCGCGTTTTAAACGGCCGCTGCTTATGTTGGATGAGTCAATGGAATAGATGGCGCTGCTGGTGTGATTTGTCTGCAGGTCGGATTGATACGGCGTGAATTTTAGATAACGTCTATCGCGGTGCGAATTGCTTGTGAATTTCTAATAATCGCTGAAGTTCTTCAATCGGTTTCTCGGCATCGTCCACGCGCAAGTCGATGTACCGATCGTTGAAACCACCGTAGCCGCTGTGCTCTTGAACGACGAGCAAGGCGGCTGATTGTTGTCCGCGCGTGTCCCCACCGGCTTTTTGTCCAGCACAAAGTGCAGCCATTAATTTGTCAGCCAGTTCACCTTCCGTTTCTTCAAATGCCGTGCTCATTGCTTTAACGACTTCTTCACCTGCGAGGATGTTCCCTTGTGCTGTGTAGTGTTTCCCTGAGACAGCACCTGCCCACGCATTGCATTCATCGCCTGTATAGTTCGCGACATTCCCTTTTGCATCGACGATACCTACCTGTCGGGTTGCGCGTCCGGGGTCGTCCGCAGTGAGACGTGCCAAAGCCTGTTCCGCGGAAAGCCCACTTTTGAGGAGTTTTAACCCGTTAGGTCCGTAAGTTGTGTTTGCCCAAGATTGGGTCGCAATCGCGCCGACTCCGGCTTCAGCCCACGGGACGACCGCACCGACAGCAAAAAATTTCGATTGCACGGCGATCCCAAGCGCACCGGTTTCAGCGTCATATCCGACGATCGAAAACGTCGCGACAGGTGGGACAGGGATTTTCTCGTTGGATGTAATGGGTTCAGAAAGGTGGAGCAGCAGGCTGAGAGGAATGAAAAGCATTTTCTATATTTCCGACTATTGTAGGTGTAGATTTAGTCCTCTTCAAAACGAATTTTCATGGCGGCGGCATGTCCTTCGAGTCCTTCAATCTCAGCCAACTTAACAACAGCCGGTGTGACTTCCGCTAAAGCCGCCTTTGTATATGAGATGAGACTTGTCTTCTTTAAGAAGTCGTCAACACTGAGTGGCGAGGCATAGCGTGCGGCATTCCCTGTTGGCAAGACATGATTCGGTCCTGCGATGTAGTCTCCAACGGCTTCTGGCGAATAGGGACCGATGAGGATTGCCCCGGCATTATGGACATCTCCAAGCCAAACATAAGGGTTCTCAATATGGAGTTCAAGGTGTTCGGGTGCGATTTCGTTGGCGAGCGCGAATGCCTCCGTTAAGTCGGAAGTTACAAACGCCACACCGTAGTTTTCAAAAGCCTCTGTGAGTTCGTCGTAGCGCGGTAAGGATTCGCCTTGAACCTCAATCGCTGTTTTGACCTGTTCTGCGAACCCTAAGGAAGGGGTGAGGAGGATCGCAGCACATTCGGGTCCGTGCTCCGCTTGCGAGATAAGATCGGCGGCGACGTAATCCGGGTCGGCTGTGTTGTCAGCGATGACGAGGATTTCGCTTGGACCTGCTAATTTGTCTATACCAACGTGTCCATAGACCTCTTTTTTCGCAAATTGAACGTAGAGATTTCCGGGTCCGACAATTTTATCGACAGGTGGGATAGTATCCGTTCCATACGCCATCGCTGCGACGGCTTGTGCGCCGCCACATTTATAGATTTCTTGGATACCACATTCCGAGGCAGCAACCAACATATAGGCATTAACATCGCGATTGCGCATCGGCGGGATGCAGGTGGCGATTTCTTCAACGCCAGCGACCGTAGCAGGAATAACGCTCATCAATAATGAGGAGACGAGGAGTTGACTGATTGCCGGCACGTGGACACCAACGCGCCTTAGCGGACGAACCAGATGCCCGAGCATAACACCATTGGGTTCTGTTGACATCCATGAAGTCCGTAACTGTTTCTGGTGGAATTTTTCGATGTTTGTTCTGGCGTGAGTGATTGCGTCTATAAATTCAGATGGCACCTCTGCGTATGCCGTTGCAAATTCTTCTCGTGATACCTTCAGTTCTTTGACTGAGATACGCGGGGCATCGAGCTTACGGGTATAGCGAACAACGGCTTTATCGCCTTCATTTTGCACATCCTTCAGCGTACGCCGGACTGTTTTCAAGATACTTTCATCCGTTAGTTTACCCCGCGCCTTCAACTTTGCGCGGAGAAAATCAGCCGCTGTGGTATGGGTCTCAACAATTCGCAACATTTCTGAATAACTGTTCCTTTTTAGTCATCGACTCTCGTAATGTTTGCGCCGACATCATTGAGTTTCTGCTCAATAGCTTCATATCCACGATCGATGTGATAAACCCGCGATACGACCGTTTCACCGGCAGCTGCCATTCCCGCTGTGACGAGGACTGCCCCGGCGCGTAGATCGGAAGCCATGACTGGCGCACCACTGAGGTTGAGGACCCCATTAATCACGGCTTTACTGCCGTCAAGCATAATATCAGCACCCATTCGGTTTAGTTCTGCGGCGTGGATGAACCGGTCTGTATGAACATTTTCAGAGATAACGCTGGTTCCGGTTGCCAAGCAGAGCAGCCCCATGATTTGTGCCTGCATATCTGTAGGGAAACCGGGAAAGGGTGCCGTCGTGACATCAATGCCTCTTATCTCGCGTGGGGTTCTGACGCGTACACCGTTGGCATCCCAATCCAGCTCAACACCTGCCTCAACGAGCTTTTCAGAAACTACGGGAAGTTGTTGTTCGGTGATGCCCTGAACATAAACGTCCCCTCTTGTAATAGCAGCAGCGGCTATGAAAGTGCCGGCTTCAATGTCGTCCGAAATGACCGTGTGTTCAGTTCCGTGGAGATGCTTGACCCCGTGAATTGTCAAGACAGAAGTGCCGATACCTTCTATATCCGCTCCCATCGCATTCAGGAAATGGGCGAGATCAGAGATATGCGGTTCACGCGCCGCGCCACGGATAACAGTTGTCCCTTTTGCTAAGGTGGCGGCCATCATAGTGTTTGCTGTTGCGCCGACACTCGGTCCGTATTGCCCCATGAGATACATCTCTGTGCCGGTTAAGCGTTCCGCTTGGGCGCAGATGTACCCTTGTTGGACTGTTACTTCCGCACCGAGATGTTTCAAGCCGCGAATGTGCAAGTCGATAGGTCGCGGTCCGATAGCGCAACCGCCTGGAAAAGATACTTTCGCTTTACCCAATTTTGCTACGAGCGGTCCTAAGACGTAAATGGAGGCGCGCATTTTCCGGACGAGTTCATAAGGTGCTTCGTACTCCAAGTGGTTTATGGGTTCAATATAGAGTGTTGAATTTTTTAGTTTTGTTGTTGCACCAAGTCCTTCCAATACGGCGCGGAGGGTGTTGACATCTGTTAGGTTCGGTACATTATGGAGGACACTGACCCCGTTGCCGAGAATGGCAGCGGCGACCGCAATCGGAAGAACAGCGTTTTTACAACCGCTGACTGGAATCGTCCCTTCGAGTCGGGTCCCACCTTTGACAATTAATCTTTCCATTTACCTGCTCCTTACTCCTTACACAAATCTGCGTCGCGGAATGTAGAGGTTTTATTTTCTTTAATAGCATAAACGATGCCAATTGTGTATTTGTTACAAACTATAGTGAATACAAGGGTTCCCCTGTTAAAGGCGTTGTGTCAAAAAAGACACATGTTTTTGGGGCTGTCGGTTTCTGATTCTAACAATCTACTGCTTCCGTTATATTTGCTTGCACTGATGTACAACTTCTGCTAAAATGTAGTTCTGTAATATAACGCAAATTGGCACGGGTTTATAGACATGGCACTCCTCTGGCGTGCGGTGTCTTGAAATAATGATTTCTATAGACATATTACTCCGCTGGAGTGAGGAAAGGGTCTGAGACACCTTTCTGGAATTTGATAAATCTATGCGTAGCAACTTGGGTTAATCTATTGTAAATGGACTCACGTTATTGTAAAGGATAAGGTAAAACAGATGGCAGATAAAACATATCGTATTGGAATTATTGGATGCGGTGGGATGGGACGTTCGCACGCCAATAATTGGGCGAGTACAGGACGCGCTGAGGTTGTCACAGCTTCGGACATCAGCGCAGCTTCGGCAGCAAAGTTTGCTGAGGAGTTCGCACTCCCGACCCACTATACCGATTTCGGAGAAATGTGCGACAAAGAGGATTTAGACATCGTTAGCATCACGACTTGGCAAAGCGTCCGTGCCGAACCGACGATTGCTGCCGCTGAGAGTGGTGTTCTGGGTGTCATTACCGAAAAACCGATGGCGGCTTGTGTCGGCGATGCACAAGATATGATGGATGCCTGTGAGAAGCACGATGTAAAATTGGTCGTTGGACACCAACGACGCTTCAGTCCTCAGAACTGTGAAGCGCGACGGCTTATCCAAGAAGGTGCAATCGGACAGCCGCAAGCAATGCTCCGTCGCGATGGACACGGATTGTTAAATCGTGGCACGCACGAGATTGATGAAATGCGCTACATCCTCGGCGATCCAGATCCGTTATGGCTTATCGGACAGGTCGCACGGCGGACTGATCGCTGGGAACGTCGGGTTAGAACTGAGGACTTGTGTATGGCGGAAATCTGCTTTGAAGGCGGTATCCGTGGGGTCTATGAAAGCGATTTACCGGAACCCGTGCTTCGAGGTGATGTCGTCTATGGAGACGATGGACAACTCCGTCGCGGCGCCAACAATACAATTGAACTCCTTAACAGCAAAGCTGCAGGCTGGCAGACCATCGAACCGCGTCAGAGCGAACCGAATCAATATAACGAAATGCTGGCTTGGATTGAAGGTGGTGTTGAGGAACATCGTAACGCTGGTAGACACGGACTTTGCACAATAGAAATCTTGATGGCGATTTATGAATCGCTGCGCATTCAGAACGTCGTAACCTTTCCCTTAACAACGCGCCCGAACCCGCTTGACCTGTTGGTTGAAGGTGGAAAGTTACCGGTGTTTGAAGAGGGACGTTACGACATCCGCGCTCCGTTCCCCGAACAGATTTCTTAACTATTGAATCTGGGCTGCCCTTCCGTTGTCAGGGCAGATGTCTAATTGTTAAAAGACCTTTTCAGTCTGTAAAGTAGGTGCTTTAATAATTTTGTATCCGTGTGGACATCGGACACACGGACCAGATTTAATAGTTAAAAAATTAGCAATCTACATCTTTTCCTTCGCTACCGTAAACAGCCATACGTTCTTGGGTCGTGACTTCTCCGGAACTTGCCGGTTTATAGTGAAATTGGAGCGCGCGTCGTCCATGACCAGACTGGTTGACAGGACTTCCGTGATGCGTCAATCCGTGCCAAAAGAGGCAGCCACCCGGTTTAAGCGGCACCATCGTATCACGTGCTACCGGCACATCCGTATCGCAAATTTGCCAATCCCGCCGTTTGAAGTGGATCATCGGTCCCTCAATATGCGATCCCGGTATAACGTGTAAGCATCCATTTTCCGGTGTTGCTTCATCTAAAGCGACCCATACACCGACGACCGTTGTCCCTTCGGGAAGATTGAAATAGGCACAATCCTGGTGCCACGGTTTTTCCGATCCACGACGTGGCGGTTTAAGGAGTGCCATATCT
Organism: Candidatus Poribacteria bacterium; assembly: GCA_963662915.2. Classification (GTDB taxonomy): domain Bacteria; phylum Poribacteria; class WGA-4E; order WGA-4E; family WGA-3G; genus WGA-3G. Next base: position 826,612 of record CAXXEU010000002.1, read on the forward strand.
TGGAACAATTCCGGTGTGTCCTCCACAATCTGTTCAAGGACACCGAGGAGTCCTGAATGGGTTGCCATAGCGTTTAGACGCGGTTCGTGGTCTACGAAGTTGAAAATTTTTCTGATAGCGTTACGGCGTTCCTGCCCTTCCAGTTCGTTCTTCTGTTTAACGAGTTTGGGTTCAAATTGGATTGCCCGAAAATCAGGACACTTTCCGTCCATGAGATGCGTCATACCCGCCAATGCTGCCTCGACCTCAGTAGGACTAAAGGCATCGTTGATAGCGAGGTAGCCGTGCTGATGAAAGTATTCAATGTCTGCCTCAGTTACGGCTGGGAACCCACCAGAAATTCCCTTGGCAGCCGTGTCGAAGCGATAGAGATCGGGCGGATACGGGATTTGGATGCCATCTGTCTGTTCGCCTGTCGTTGGGTTGCTCATAACAAATTCTCCTTGCGGGCTGTACCTTAAATTTCCCCTTTACTTTCACGGGTTAAGAGGGTCAAAAAGTCGTCAACCCGATCAATTGCGGTTTGGGCGCGGTCGCGTTCGGATGCGCCATTCTCTTCCTCAGCCAACCACTGCCGCCGTTGTGGAACCCATTCGTTCTGCAAGTAGTCAAGTTGATTCAGGAAGTGAGGGTCTTCCGTTACACTGACGAAGTACTCAATCACTCCCAGCAAACCGTATTTACGATTTATCTCCATATCGTCTAATTCGTCTACCATTTGCAAGAAAAGGTGTTGATTTCTGTCCTGTCGTGCTTGGGCAACTTCACGCGATGCCTCTGTCAAGAGTTTGTCAACGAATTCCTGCTTAGAATTAATCCAGCGCGGCAGGTTCCGCACGTAGTCCTCCAAGTCAAAACTTCCGCGTTGGAGTGCGAAATACGAATGTATATGAATATTTCGGAAGAAAGCGGTGTAACCGACATTCGGATCCATGGTATCAGCATCGTAGAGCACCTGATTTTCGACCCTATTGTAGAGAAGTTTAAAGTCCTCCGCCGTAAGATTCATCGGCTTTAGGTGGGCGAGGACAACGGCTGTCGCGGCTTGTACGAAATCGGGTTCAAAGTCGTACATCCCCAATATGTTCTCCGTAATGACTGCGCCGGATTCATGATGGACTGTGCCGTGGAGGTCGTGCTTATCGTAGAGTTCTGTAACGACGTTCTGACCGGCGGGGGTAAGGGTTTCGTTTAACCAGAATCCATTATGGTCAAGGATACGTTGTCCGTTATCATCCGTCAAGATAACGCCGTCGTATCGTTTGGTGATGTCGTGCAAGGTGCCAGCAACTTCAAGCAACTTCACATCGCCACCTTCGCGCTTACCGAGTTCCATACTCAGCGCACGCACACGCATCGTGTGATTCCATGTGTAATGTCGCCACTGGAAGCCGACACGGTTGTGTTCCCAGAGTGCGAAGGTGTCGTTGACCAAAGTTTCCAATTCATTCAAGACTTGGGCGTAGTTCATGGAGAACTCCTTTTGAGTGGTTATCGGTTGTCAGTTATCGGTTTTCAGTTAAGAGTTTTTTTAACCCGTAATGCTTTCTGGGCATGCACAGCCTAACAGGCTATGCTACAAGAACAGTTTTAGCGTTATACTTAACTTCAATGAGTGATAACCCATGAGCAGGGACTGATGTTCCTGCCGCGGCTCTATCTTTGGCTTCTAAAATGCGGTGGAGTTGCGCCTCGGCATCGTCATCCGTCATACACTTTAGGAGGGTGCCGACGATGGCGCGGACCATACCTCTCAGAAATGCATCGGCTTCAATTTCTAAATAGACATACGCGTCTTTCTTCCAGCAGGATACCTCGTAAATTTCACAGATAGGATTTATCCGATCGCTTCCTGTTTTTTGGAAAGAGGAGAAATCGCGTTTGCCAACCAGCACTTGGCAGAAACTATTTGCTCGCGGCACGTCAATTGTGGTCGGAAAGAAGTAACTCGTCTGTCGCGAAAGTGCAGTCGGGTATTCCCGATTCAGAAGAGTGTATCGGTATCGCCGACTTGTTGCGCTGAAACGGGCATGAAACTCGGCGGACACTTCTGTTGCGGAACGGACGACGATGTCACGAGGTAAAATAGCGTTGAGTCCTTTCTGGAACGCGACAATGGGTATCTGTGAATCCGTATGGAAGTTGGCGACCTGTCCCTCCGCATGGACACCGGTGTCTGTCCTTCCTGCCCCGATGATTTGTATCGGGGTTTTGGTTAACTTCGCCAAGGTGTCCTCAATTGTGCCTTGAATGGTTGGCAAGTTTGGTTGTGTCTGCCATCCGTGATAATTCGTGCCGTCGTATTCAAGTACGAGTTTAATGTTGCGCATTTAATGGTTGTTGGTACTTGGTTTTTGGTTGTTGGTTGAGAGGCATCTTTGTAACAATTATCTGCTATCTGCTATGCACAGATTACCACATTTTGTTATGAAGCGTCAAAACAATTTTTTATGGCGGTTCAGCAGAGTGTCCATTGTCAGCATCAGGATGGATAGGATTATAGGATTTGTAAGGTGAGATCGGAAGTGTGGGAGACGCGCAACGCAGGTGCATCACGAGACTTATAGACGCGTCGGTAGAGAACGCCTCAGCGATCTAACTGCGGTGTGTGGTGGATGCCATAAACAGATTCATGGGAAGTAGAAGTTTCTCTTAACCTTGAACGAGGGCACCCTTAAACATGCCGCCCCGCTGGGCTGAAGTAATTTGTGGTCAGTTATCAGTCGTCAGTTGTTAGAAACCGTAGTCCCTCTGTAGGAGCGAGCACAACTCGATCCTACAAGGGGTGTTCTTTATAGTGAAGGTAGTTCCTTAACAATTTCCACCGTCTCCAAACTCACAGTGATGACGCGGGCGATGATATCCACAATATACCGCGGTTCCGCCTCACGGTTCGGGTCGTTGACAATCCCACTCCGTTTGTCTACTTTCATGCGATACTGATCCACCACCCACTCCAACGCAGAGCGGTTGCCTAACCGATAGTCATATACCTCCGCAGGAATACCGGCCAGCGTCAAAAAGTCGTTATATTTCAACTGCGTCTTGTCTTTGGACAATTTCATCTTCTCAACACGCCAATCTACCCTCATCCCTGGCGTTTCAATGTATTTCAATCCATCATACTTCGGAACGGATTCGTAGTTGACGTGGAGGTCTGCTAACGCTGCACCCGCAGTGGCGAATCCCCAGAAATCGTCGGTGAACGGGATATGCGGTAGGTCGCGCTTAAGGTTCATCTCGTATTTCTCACGATAGACTGGATGATGCAAGAGGGCATAGTTGTAGTGGAAGATGTCCCACTTGGTGATGGTGTCATCGCCGTAATGCATTCGGAATTCTGCCAATGCCCAATCGGTGATGTTCTCTTGGCGGTTTGTGCCGTCCTCGTCGTAGGTGTAGAATGGGAAGCATTGCGTTTTTTCAAGGGAATCAATGCACGGAATCGTTTCTGAAACTAAAGCATGGAATGGTTTGCTATTTCCAATACCACTGACACAAATCACTTGATTTTCCGATTCTGAATTGGGTGTAGGAAGAATAGATGGGAAGACGTATACACGCTCGGTTAGCATTCGGTCGAAGTAAAGATTCATTTTGGCGAATGGACGATAGAGGGATACCCTCACATTTTCCGGCGAAAAATGAGGCGTTTTTCCGCTTTTCAATTTGCTTTTTAAACCCGAACTCCACTTGATTTTTGTATCATCAGACACCACAAAATCATCAACGTTTACTTCCCGATTCGTCCGTTGTGTCCATCGAGCAACTTCTGTGTTGTAGGCATCAATCATCTGTTGAACGTTCTGAGTAAGGGTATTTTGATTGAAATTGTAAGTCCATGCATCGCGATTGGTTTTAACGCCGCTACTGTAGGATTTGAAAATGACATCTACCCCATCATCTTTTTTTTCCTTTGCTTCTTTTGTGCCTATGGGCGTAAAAGTGTCAAATTCGGTGTGAAGTCCTTCGGTAAGCCATGTATATCGACTATCAGGCTTTATCTGCTGCCACTCAACGTTTTGGTAATGCTGCTTTGAATTAAGATAGTTATACTTCTCTTCCTTCCGCCAGAATTCATCGACTCGCGCGTAGAAGATTTCAGCGTGTTTCAGATTTGTTCTGTTACTATTTTTCTTAATGAAGAAATTGATACTTACTCCGACCTGAATTCCAAAGACATTATGTGTTGTTCCCGACAATTTCGGATTCTGACGAACATTTCCGCTAAGATTGAGAGCATAAACAGTGTCAAAGTCCTGTGCAAGGTGCTTCCGCATTCCATCAAACGCGATGCCATCGAGAAAACCGTTGTTTGTCACAAATGCAACAATACCTTCCTTACCAATTCGCTTTGATGCCCACAATATTGCTTTTACGTACGGATCCGAGAGCGCATTTTTATTTCTTGCCTTTGAGTCTTGTGAATACGTTTCCCGCAGCAGTGTGTCCATCGTCTCATACTTGCGATTTTTGTTGTTATCGTTTTCATTCACCTGTCCCATATTGTAAGGCGGGTTGCCGATGACGACGAACATATCTGCTGCCTTCTGTGTTTTCACGCGTTCTGTGTTTTCACGCGTGAAGAGTTCGCCTTGCTCTTGCTCCAGCAATTCAAACGTATCTGCGAGTGCGATGCCTTCAAACGGGAGATACGTCCCCGTGCGTTGGAAGAACTCCTGTTCTATGTTCAGACTGGCGATGTAGTAGGGTAGGAGCATCACCTCGTTGCAATGGAGCTCGTGACGGTATTTCGCCTCTAACGCCGTGCCTTGAATGTCCTGCATGAGACGGACGATGAAGTTACCCGTGCCGACAAACGGGTCGATGATATGCACGCCGCTGTCCGACAATGAACGACCGAACTCGGTTTTGAGGATATGCGCAACGCTGTTTACTATAAAATCGACGATCGGTTGCGGTGTGTAAACGATACCGTGTGTGTCTGCTACATCCTCGGAGAAGCCTTGAAAGAATTTCTCATAGAACGTGTTGAGGAAGTGCTGTTTTTGGGAAAAATCTCGACAGAGCATCGCTGCTTGTTCAATCGCGACATAGAACCGATCCAAGGGTTTGAGAAAGTCTTCGCGACTGAACGCCTGCCGGATGAGTGCATCAACGACGTTTTCAATCTCGCGTGCGATGATGTTTCGACGCGTGAAGGCGGAGTTGTTAAAAACGGTCCTGAAAATGCGTTCGGTGAGGATGTGTTGGATGAGCATCTCTTCAACGGCATCTTGTGAGAGTTCGGGATTGATGGAGGTGCGGCAGGTTTCGTAGAAATCGGAGAACGCTTTCTTGAAGGCTGGATCGGTTTCGTGGCGTTGCTCAATGAGTTCCTTCAGTTTGCTCGCGAGGTCTGGGACGTGTTCTCTGAAATCGGAGACAGCTGTGTGCCAATTGTCAAGCGCGGGCGGGACGTAAGCGAACAAGTATTGGAGTGCGGCAATCAGATTGGCGGGTTCAGTGATGTCGAGATCAAGTGCTTCTGCTCCGTTCTGATAGAGGATGGCACGCTGTGGTGTTTGAAAGAGGATATTGTCGAGCGGATAGCCTACGTCCCGTTTCTCCTGCACCGACCTTGAGAGGTCATCATCTATATCTTTTGCTTCCCAGTAGGCGAGCGGGAGTCCGTATTCGTCGATGAGTGCGCCGTCAATGACGATGCGGTTTCCTTTTGGGGCGCGCATAGGGTATTGGGGAACGAGGGTGGCGTTCACCTGTTTTGCACAGGTGTGCAGGAGAGTTTCAAAGGGTGAACTAACAGCACCTTCGTGTGTGATGTCGTGTTGTTGATACTGCTGCAGGGTGGCGTAGTAGTCTCGGATTGCTTTGTGATTGGGCTTGAGGTTGAGTTTCGGCATGCGGGTATGATAGCAAGTTCTGGGGGATAGATCAAGCGGAAAATGGCAGTAGAAAGGAAAAATTACATTAATTCGACAAAGATTTCGTTTGCGAAAAGAAGCCCGCGGTCGGTGAATCTCAGATGTGTGTCGGTCTGTTCTAAGAGATGTAAACCCATCCATTTGCTGAGGGTTTCCCCAAAAGCCTCGTCGATTTCTTCACCAAAACGGTTCTGATAAGTTTCAAGAGAGAGACCTTCTCGCTTGCGGAGGGCAAGCATGAGCGTCTCTGCCTTTTCGGTGTCTCCTGTTAGATATTCGGTCTTGGAGATTGGTTTGTTACTTTGCCGGAGTGCCTCAATATACGGTGCGATACCGCGGATATTCGTATAACGCACGCCATTGACATACCCACATGCACCTACGCCGAGTCCTATATAGGCTTGATTGTTCCAATAAACAAGGTTGTGTTTTGCGAAGTGGTTCGGTCTGGCGAAGTTACATATCTCGTAATGCGTGTATCGGTGGGAGGTCAATGTATCCATCGTGTATTGAAACATGTCGGCTTCGGTGTCCTCAGACGGAAGATGGAGTTCACCGGCTTGCCACTGCTCATAAAATGGGGTTTCTTCCTCCATCACGAGGTTATATGCCGAAATATGTTCGGGTTCAAGTGCGATGACTTCGCTTAAGGTGTGATGCCACGCTGCCATGGCTTGTTCAGGGAGCGCGAAGATGAGATCGATGTTAATGTTCTCAAAGCCGTGTTCACGCGCGAGGTGATAACTCTCCAGAAATTCTGAGACGGTATGGATTCTACCCAACTGCTGCAACGTTTCGTCTTGCATCGCTTGTAGCCCGAAACTGAGTCGATTCACGCCGTTGTTTCGCATGACGCTAAGTTTTTCGGTGTCAACGGTTCCGGGATTACACTCAACAGTGATTTCAGCGTCTGGACCTATTGTGAAGTTTTGGTGTATATCAGCAAAAAGTCGTGCCAAAGCGTTTGCAGAGAGGATAGAGGGTGTGCCTCCGCCGATGAAAATCGTTTGTAACGGGTCGGTTTCTGGTGCGTACAATGCTATCTCTGCTTGAAGTGCTTGTAGATATGCTTTCGCCTGCTCCTTATGGAAGGTGTATGTATTGAAGGCGCAGTAATAGCATTTCGTGGCGCAAAATGGGATGTGGATGTAAACGGAAGATGCGGTTTTATTCTTCAAATTCTAATCCGATTCGGATTGCTGAGCCTGTATCTGCGTAAGAAAAGGCTTCGTTGATGTCGCTAAACGGGAAAGTATCGGAGATAATTTTGTGGAAAGGATATCTGTCTCGTGTGCGGGTTAGGAAATCCAGGGCGCGCGGGATAACCCACGGTTCGTAGACAATCACACCACGAATGGCTTTACTACACCGGACGATATTGCCCGGATCAATCTCTGTCGGGAATCCGAGATTGATGTTGCCGATCCAAAGGTAGCGTCCGCCCCAGCGTAGCATATCTATACCCTCAGCGAGCACACGCGGGGAGCCGACAAACTCGGCGACGAGGTCTGCACCGATGCCGCGGCTCTCGTCGAGTACGTATTCAACCCGTGATTTCATGTCAACTTCATCGACATTAAGGGTAGCATCGGCACCAAATTCCTTCGCGAGTGCAAGGCGTGCAGGCAGACGGTCGAGAACGATGATCTTCCCTGCCCCCATCTCTTTTGCGACAGCAGTGGCGTAAAGTCCGAGTCCACCCGCACCTTGGATAACCACGGTATCACCGAGGGTGATGCCGATCTGGTTCAATCCATAAATCACTTCGGACAAGGCACAATTGATAGGTGATACGAGTGCGTCTGAGAGCTCATCAGGGACCTTGAAAACCCAATGTCCACGTTTCATATAGTAGTATTCACCATAAGCACCGTGGAAGTGTGGGGGTTGTTCGCTGGAGACACCGAGCCAATCTCTATAGCGGTCGGGACATCCGGGTTTCCCGTTGAGGCACATCCAGCAGCGTTGGCACGGCTTGTAATAGGAGTAAGCGATACGGTCACCCTCGGTTAGCGGTTGTCCGGTGCTATCGGTTGTGATGTTACGTCCCATGGCTTCAATTGTGCCAATCATTTCGTGTCCGAGGACTTGTGGGATACCGCTCTCAATCTTGGGTCCGTGTCCGCGCCAGAAATGTAGATCGGAGCCGCAGATATTCGCCATACGGATTCGGACGAGCATATCATCTGCTGTGACGGATGGAATCGGATATTCACGAAACTCCATCGGTGTTTGCGCTTGTGTAAAGACAGCAACTTTTCCGGTTTGCATATTTTCACCTATTAAATTTGGTCACCGCTCCACTTCGTTTCGCGGTGGTTTCTGGTTAATGTCAACCGTTTCTGGTTAATGTTTAGTATTCGTCAAAGTTGACTACTTTCCACTGTCCATCAATATCTTCGGTGTTAATAACGATATTTCGCGTGTGTGTTATTGTATCTCGGACTTTGATGCTGAGCCTATAGTTAAATAACGCGTGCGTTGACGCTTCTTCTTTACCGATGAGTTCATATTCCATTTTTGGCATTTCCTCGACCTGTTCCCCGGGTCCGCGGACTTCGCGTACGCGAGCGATTTCGTCTTCGAGTTTTTCCGCAGCAAGTCCGTGACTGAGTTTTAGTGCCGCTTCTTGGTTGGCATGTTGGTAATAGTTGTAGATGAAATCCTCACTAACGGCGCGCGGTGAATTTCTATTGGCGCACGCCAATATTAGCAATATGAATACAAGGAGGTAGGGTCGTGGTATCATTGTGATGGTTTATCTCTGGCGCGAATCATCGCAACATTGAAGATACGGCGTTCATAGCCGTGTGCGGGACTGTTCGCGACGCGTCCTAATGCCCATAGTGTTGAGGAGCTCCCACCATCAAAGTTAATAGCGTGTTTGATGCCGAGTTCACTGAAAAATTTTCCCATTTCATAGAGGGTCATGCCCATGCTATATCCGGGTTGCCTGCCGTCGATAGCGATAAGAAAAAGTTTCTCGTCGTTAAATCCGAGGGCACTGCGTGGGTGCCGGCGCGCCCCGTTCCGATGCCGATACGCGCTACCGCCTCGTGATTTTCCAAACGCCATGAGTTCGGGTTCTACCTTGGCGTTTCGGACGAGCCTTAGGTTGCCGCCGACTCCGTGTTGAACACGTTGCCATTTTCTGGGTGTGAGGGCAATTTCCAGTGTACCTGCTGTAGATTTAGAAATTTTATCTATCCAATCGCGTGCTAAGCCTGGTTCAATCGCGAGGACGACACCATCAGACGGGATACTGCTATTGCCGCGCGGGTTCACGGCGGTTACGACGCATCTGCTTTTGTACTTTCCCGTCAGTGGGAGTTTAATCTGTTTAAGCGTGAACTCGTAGCACCGACGCGTCAAAGTCCTTTTCCCAAAGCGCGGTGTAAAAAGGACTATAGGACATAAGGAATCACAGATTTGGTTAACGGCGTTAATTTGGAGTGTATCGGAAGTTTCATGCTCCATACGGAGTTTACCGTTTAGTTGGACTGCATCCATCAGAAATTCGCCATCTGGTGTTACTCCAAAACTCGTTTCTCCCCAGGGAGATGGCGGTGAATACCCCCATCTATCAAGACGGATCGGGATACTGACGAGTTCACCGTTTTGGATATGGAGATTAAACGTCATGCCGCCGCGTCCGCGGTTGTCTTCTCGGATACCGAAACTCCCATTGACACCTGCGAGAGGGAGCACATCTCTGTTCATCAGCCGTCTTGTGGCACCCGTGACAGTCTCGCGTCCTAAGATTTGGCTGTTAGCGAGTTCAATATCGAATTGTAGGTTTTCGGCACTGCGATCCATCTCTGCGACGTAAACCGCTGCACCGCCTATCCACCAATAGCGGAGCAGTCGAAAACCTTCAACCCACCGATCGCTTTGGAGTTCATCGCGCCGTTTGACGCTATCAGGGAGTATTTCCTGGTTTATACTTTTGGTAGCACCAATCCGAAAGAATGGCTGCTCGCGTGCGCGTAATGCTCCAATCACTAAGATAAAAACGAGCATAAGCCCGCAGACCATAATTAACCGGATGAAGTCAGGTCTGTTTTCTCTCATAATTTTTTGTTTTTCTACTGGCTATTAGCAATTAGTAATTTAAGCCCTCTATTTGCTGTCCGCTAATGGCTAATTGCTAACCGCCTTCAAACCGATACCCGTGAGAATCGAGACTGTCAGATCACCTGTTTGAATGATATTTGCCTGTTGGAACTTTTGATATGCTTTGACAACGACAGCCGACGTAGGTTCGACATAAATCCCTTTGGTCGCCAGTGTTTTTATTCCCGATTTGACATCTGAGTCGTTAACTGTAGTAAACGCTCCGTTTGTCGAGCGGAGCACTTCCAAGATGGTATCGCCTCGGATAGGGAGTTCAGCGGTGATACCTTCAGCGAGTGTTTTTTCAGTTTGGATCGTCCTTGAAATAGACGCTGCATTTTCAGTGTATGCGTTATAGATCGGGCAGCAGACATCGGGCTGAACGCCGAGGAGTCGTGGGACGCTGTCAATGACCCCTTGTGCCTGCAATTCACGGAATCCGATGTAGAGTCCGAGATAGATACTCCCGAATCCGACAGGACAAATAACATGCGTCGGTTCACGCCATCCGAGTTGTTCAACGATTTCATACGCCAGCGTCTTCGTGCCTTCTAAGAAAAACGGGTGCCAATTGTGGGAGGCATAGCATGTCGTCTCCGCGGCGAGTTTCACGGCTTCCGTTGTCGCCATACGGTTGCCTTCCACGAGTTTCAACTCGGCACCGTAAGCAGAAATCTGTCTCAATTTCCCTTTTGAAGTCGATGCTGGACAGTAGATCGTGCAGTGGATACCCGCTCTCGCGCTGTATGCGGCGATCGCCGCACCCGCATTGCCAGATGAATCCTCAACAACTGCCTCAACTCCGAATGCTTTGAGGTGTGTGAGTAGGATGGCTGCGCCTCGGTCTTTATAAGAACCCGTTGGACAGAGGTAGTCCAATTTCACGAGATGTTCAGGGCTGTCAGCATCGAGTGGAACCAGCGGGGTCATGCCCTCACCGAGTGTGACAATCTCTGTTTCAGCGTCAATCGGAAGGGCTTCGCGGTAACGCCAAAGGGACATCGTCCCTGGGCCCTGTGGATTCGGGACTATGTGTGAATCCGCAATGAGGTTCAGTGCGCTACCACAGTCGCATTTATAGCGTAACGGTGAGATTTGATATGTCACATCGCAATTGCTACACTGATATTGCATCACTAAACACTCAACTGCTGTCTTGTTGACAATTAATCTGTGGAACCTCTATTTCAAAATAAGCATCCGCCGTGTCTGTTGAAAAGATGGGGTTAGCAACTGATAGAAATAGATGCCACTTGCCACGGGTTCACCCAACGCATTCCGTCCATCCCAATAGGCAGCGCGCCCTTGATTTTGATAGAAGCCAGCTGATTGATAACCGAGTGAGAAGGTTCGGACAAGTGTTCCTTTAGCGTCATAGATGGATAACGACACGGGACCCGTTTCTGAAAGACGATACGGAATCCACGTTTCAGGATTAAACGGGTTCGGATAGTTTTGTAAGAGCAGACTCTTTTTCGGTACGCCGATGCTATCAAGTGACACGTGCAACACAGCGTCTGCAAGGTTAGTCGGGTTCACGGTGAAAATATATTTCTCTGAGACGATATTTCCGTGTGTATCGTTCACGGTTAATGCCAAGGTATCACCGAGTTCGACGACACTGCGCCGATTAAGATCAACAGTGGCAGTGGCGAAGTAATTATCGCGCACCCGAGTTTCCATCACGGTACCCGTTCGGAGATTTTGGACTCTGACGAGATAACCGTCAAGATGCTGCCGACCTTCTAAATACCCACTCACAACGAACGCCCATGTCTGATGGCGGGTTACAGGCGGTGCAGCAGCAACTTGGGGTTCATTTGTCCATCGGGTTCCAGTGAAAACGACATCGCGTGCCTCTGGTAGGTTAACGATATACCCCTTCGCGCCTTCGATTGGGAATCCGTCGTCAGGTGCGTTTGGTGTCCATGCGACGAACTGCCGGTTTGCGGCATCAAGCGTAATGACCGTTGTCGCGCCGATCTTTACTGCAAGTGAGCCTGCTGTCGTATGGACAGTCGGTTTCAACGGCACAGACATCATGTTCAAACCCTTAGAGAGGTGTATAGAGAACGTACTGCCGAAATCTTCATCACCGGGGTGTGGTGTCGGTCTACCGACGAAGCTATGCCTGCGTCTGTCTGCCAAGTCATAATAGCCGATAATACTTCCATCCTGATTAACATTTCGGACGACCGTGCTGATACTGCCTGGGAACCGCACTTCATAGAGGATGCCATCTGGCATGAGGATATAGGACCGCAAAATATCATTTGCAGCTTTGGCTCTGAAACCGATAATACCGAGATCGGTGATGGTGTTCACAAATAGGAATTGAAGATCTGGCATTTTTGGAAGGTCAATAGTGCTGAAACTGCCATCGGGGTTACGTATGAACCCATGAGGCATTCCATCGGCATCTACGTAGCTGCCGACGACGGCACCTGCTGCGTTGACAAAGTCCCCATAAGTTGCTACTGCTCCGGGGAACGTAATTGTCAGATCCCCTGAGAAGGCGTGGGTGACTCCTGCTTCATCAACAATATTGCCACTCAATGCCCCTGTTTCATCACTAAGACCGTAGATGAAGGTTTGGGCGGCACCGGGAAAATCGTATTGCGTGAGTTCCCCATCTTCCATGACGACACCGTGGTAAAGTTCATCTGTACCTTTGTAGTGTCCGGCTGCTTTTCCAGCGTTGTCGAGTGCATAGAAATAGGTATTCAGGGAATCTGGAAAATCGTACGTAGTGAAAACACCGTCTATCAATGTGAAGCCTATAGTCTTTTCGCCATCAGGGCTCCGGGTGTTCCCGGCATAATCTCCAAAGTCGTTACTGGCAGCCACTTCCAGAAAATCAACACCCGGAACTTCGATGGTCTCAAAGGTGTAATCTGCAATCGGTGTTTCAGCACTAACGCCTGTAACGGCATATCCCGTGAAACAGACAATTAGACTTATGAACAAAGTAAGTTTCGTTTTTATGTCAGTAAGCATAGTTATCCTTTTTTTAGCGTGCGTAATTCCTACCTACTTTAACTCAAATTGCTACTTACAAGATTTTAGGTAGACAAACACCATCTTTTGTTGAGGGTGGTTGATTATCCGCTGAGGTTTTGTAGCGTCGACTGTTAGTTTGTGCGTGCACTCAGAGGAAACTCAGACTAACAGCCTATGCTACATAATGGCAACTTGGGTTACTTTAGAATGACGAGTCGCCGTGTCTGCTGGAAAGCGGGTGTCGTCAACTGGTAGAAATAGATACCACTCGCAACGCGTTCTCCGAGTTCATTACGTCCATCCCAATAGGCAGCATGCTCGCGACTGTTATAGAAGCCTGCGGATTGGAAGCCGAGGGAAAGTGTGCGAACCAACTTACCGGTTGTATCATAAATGGATATAGATACAGGCGTATCTTCGGAGAGTTGATACGGAATCCACGTCTCTGGGTTAAACGGATTCGGATAGTTCTGCGACAGGAGATTCTGCGTTGGTCTACCGATACCATCAAGCGTGAGAGACAGAACAGCGTTTGCCAGATGCTCAGGGGTCACTTCAAATCTGAGAGTTTGTGACTCCACATTTCCATACGGATCGGTGACGCGAACTTCAATCACGTCTCCAACTCGGACAACACTCCGCCGCGTCAGATCAGCAGTTGCCGCAGCGAAGTAATCGCCTTGCACTGAGGCAGTTATGATACCGTTTGTTCTCAGGTTCCGAACGCTTACTTGGTAGCCGTTGAACGCAGGTTTCCCTTTCAAGTGTCCACTAACAACGAACGCCCACGCTTCCTGTGCTTGGACGATCTCTGGTGCTGCCGCAGCCGTCTCAGTTGGGTCTGTCCACGGTGCGCCGACGAAGGCAAAGTTTCGAGTTTCTGGGACATTGACGATATAGCCTTGTCCGCCTTGGATTGGGAACCCGTCATCGGGTGCGCCGGGTGTCCAAGCGATGAAGTGTTGATTTGCGGCATCAAGTGTGATGACGGTTGTTGCGCCTGTCAGAGCAACGAGTGATTTTGCTGTCATCGGTGTTGAGGGTGCCAGTGGCACAGAAATCATGTTCAAACCTTTAGAGAGTGTAACGGTGTAGGTGTTGCCGAAATGCGTGCTTACTGCTTCCTCAGCGGGTTTTGCGATAAATCCGTGTCTGCGTCCATCGGGTGAATCGTAGTGTCCGACGATCGAACCGTCCTGATTGATATTCCAACCCTCCGTGCTAACACTGCCCGGAAACTGCAATTCATGTAGCCCATACAGGTATGAGCCAACATAGGAGCGCGGGAGGTCCCCCATAGTTTTGGCTCGGGCAATCACAAATACACCGCTTCCCTCCGCATCGTTAATACCGTGGAGAAAAAAGTATTCCAATGTTGATGGTTCCAGATAGTCCAGAGTTATAAACCTGCCACTCGCGGTACGCGCGTATGCATGATACAGACCGTCAGTATCTACGTAGCTGCCTATGATAGAGCCTGCCGCATTCACAAAATCGGCATAAGTTGCTGTTGCTTCAGGAACTTCAACTATTATGTCCCCTGAGAAGCCACGGCGCACACCAGAAGCGTCTATAAAACTACCCGTTAGTGCCCCCGTCGCATCGCTATAACCGTATATCTCCGTTTGGACGGCACCCGGAAAATCATATTGCCGCAATACGCCATTTTCTAAGATGACACCATGGTGGAGACCGTTGCTATCCTCGTAGTGTCCCGCAGCTAATCCATTATTACCAAACGCATAGAAATAAGTGTTCTGTGAACCCGGGAAATCGTAGGTCGTAAAAACGCCATCAATGAGAGTAAACCCGATTATTTTTTCACCATCAGGACTCCGCGTGTTTCCTGCGTAACCTTCAAAGTCGCTACTCGCCGTCAACGCTAAAAAATCTACACCCGGAACATCAATACTCTCATAAGTGTAGTTGAATTCAGGGGGTGGGAGATAAGCTATATCTCTGAATTGTGCAGCAGTTTCCGCAGTGGGTCTGGCGATAAATCCATGTCTATGTCCATCTGCTGAGTCGTAGTACCCGACGACAGAGCCATCCTGATTGATATTCCAACCCTCCGTGCTAACGCTGCCCGGAAACTGTAATTCAGATAATCCTTGCTGGGATGTGCCGGCATAGGAGCGCGGAATATCACCTGTCGCTTTAGCGCGTGCAACGATAATCCTTGTATCAGTGATACCGTGCACAAAAAAGTATTCTAACAGTGATGAGTCCAGATAGTCGTGAAATACAAATGTGCCATTCGAGGTACGCACATAAGGATGATATAGACCTTCAGCGTTTATGTAACTACCTGTAATAGCACCACTTGCGTTCACAAAATCAGCATAAGTTGCCGTCGCCTCAGGTGCTTCAATGATTATGTTTCCTGAGAAGCCGCGGCGAACGCCAGAGGCATCTATAAAACTACCCGTTAGTGCCCCCGTCGCATCGCTATAACCGTATATCTCCGTTTGGACGGCACCCGGAAAATCATATTGCCGCAATACGCCATTTTCTAAGATGACACCATGGTGGAGACCGTTGCTATCCTTGTAGTGTCCCGCAGCTAATCCATTATTGCCAAACGCATAGAAGTAAGTGTTCTGTGAAGCGGGGAATTCATAGGTCGTAAATACGCCGTCAATGAGTGTAAAGCCGACCATTTTTTCACCATCAGGACTCCGCGTGTAGCCAGCGTAATCCTCAAAATCGCTACTCGCCGTCAACGCCAAAAAATCTACACCTGGCACATCAATACTTTCATAAGTAAAGTTGAATTCAGGGGGTGGCGGAGTTGGGTCATTATCGGTTTGTGCAATGGTATTGTGTAAGAAAAAGAAATTAAGGCATATAAACAATGTGAATGTATAAAACAAAAAACTGGTTTTAATCTGAGTATGCATAACAAAAACCTTTCTATAGATATACTGTCCCGCTGGGACTGGTATTGGTTGGGTGCCGAACGTTTTCTCTGAGTTAAGTTCTTGGAGAAAACCTTTGAAAAAATTCAAGAATATTTGGAAACTCGATCTGAACCTAAAACGAATTGTCCAAACTATAGTAAAGCATAGAATATTTTCGCAAAAAAGACAAGGAAAACTTGTATCTGTGAAAGTTATTTATCCCAGGGCAGTGGCACGCCCAACCGCTCACTGACCTCGCGTGCTGTTTCCTGTTCCATTTCACCGTAGCGGATACCGTCACGACGATGCTGTTCCGTTCGTTCCATTTCTATTGCACCCGGTAGCAGTGCTCTGTCGGTTCCCGGCATCGGTTCGTAAGTTTCACGGACATCGTGCACCATCCGGTCAACCTCTGCATGGAAAACGGCAGATGGCACAACGGATTCAATATCTATTGCGAGCACCATACCGCCTTGTGGAGGTTTCCATTTTGCGGTGTCTTCCGGTGCGGGTTCGGTAAAGCCTGTGAGTCCACCACCGAGCAGGTGTGCCACAGCCGTATAGCCGATACTCTTGAAAAAAGCAGCGGGGATCATTGAAAGCAGAGGGTCGAAATCGGGTCCGCGTTGGTAATCCGCCATAATACAGGTTGCTGCGTCGAGCACAACAGGCGGTTCATCGCCAGAGGGAATAGCAAAACAGATGGGTGGATTGCCGAAATAACCGAGCTGCGGTTTGGTGTCTCGGTTTCCTGCATTGCCGTGGTTCCGGGATCCCTGCACCGAAAAACCGATACAACCGGCTTCATTACATATACGTGCGTAGTGTCCCGCTGATCCGTAGTGCCCAATATAGCGAACGAGTCCCATCCCGATACCGACTTCTTTCGCTTTGGCGATGGCATGTTCAGTCGCACGTACCATTGGCAGATAGCCGAGTGTGCCGTTGCCATCAAGCACGACAGCCGTTGGTGTTTCATGGATGACACGAATATTCGGGTTAGGATTGAGACTCCCATTTTCAAAGCCTCTGCAATATCTATTAACAGTCCGCGTGCCGTGACTACGGACCCCTCGTAAATCAGAGTTGACGAGCAAACGACTGATGAGTGCGGCGTGCTCGTGTGTGAGACCTGCTTTCTCAAAGCAGGCGGTGGAGAAGTTGAGAAGCCGTTCCTCATCGACTAAAACAAAAGTTTCTGGGGGTCTATTCATATCTCTCTCCTTCGTTGCATTTCCTATAAGCGTTTAGAAATTATTCGTCCCAAGGGAGCGGCACGCCCAACCGTTCACTAACCCCGCGTGCTGCTTCCTGTTCCATTTCACCGTAGCGGATACCGTCACGACGATGCTGTTCCGTTCGTTCCATTTCTATTGCACCCGGTAGCAGTGCTCTGTCGGTTCCCGGCATCGGTTCGTAAGTTTCACGGACATCGTGCACCATCCGATCGACTTCTGTGTTGAACACAGCAGATGGCACAACGGATTCAATATCTATTGCGAGGACCATGCCCCCCATACGTCCGCCATTCCATTTAGCAGTGTCCTCGGGTGGGGACTCAGTGAAACCCGTCAGCGCGCCACCGAGTAGACTTGCCACGGCGGTGTAGCCGATACTCTTGAAGAAAGCCGCTGGAATGACGGAAAGCAGCGCATCGAAATCCGGACCGCGCTGATAGTCTGCCATAATGCAGGTTGCTGCATCGAGTATAACTGGCGGTTCATCACCAGACGGGATAGCGAAACAGATGGGTGGATTGCCGTAATAGCCGAGTTGTGGTTTGGTGTCTTGGTTTCCAGCGTTGCCTTGGTTCTGGTATCCCTGCACCGAAAAACCGATACAACCTGCCTCATTGCAAATCCGAGCGTAGTGTCCCGCTGATCCGTAGTGTCCAATATAACGTACCAGTCCCATTCCGATGCCGACCTCTTTCGCTTTGGCAATGGCGTGTTCAGTGGCGCGAACCATGGGGAGATAACCGAGTGTGCCGTTGCCATCAAGCACGACAGCCGTTGGCGTTTCGTGGATGACGCGGATATTCGGATTCGGGTTGAAACTTCCATTTTCAAAGCCTGCGCAGTATCCATTAACAGTCCGTGTACCGTGACTCCGAACGCCTCGTAAATCGGAATTGACGAGTAAACGACTAATGAGTGCGGCGTGCTCGTGTGTAATGCCTGCTTTCTCGAAGCAAGCGGTGGAGAAGTTGAGGAGTCGTTCTTCGTCCACATGAACAAAGGCTTCTGGTGGTCTATTCATATCTGTTCCTGCTCCTTGCGTTACGCCCTATTGGGGACTGAAAATTCCTGCTTAAGGGTCAATCTGTTAATGAAACTGACCAATTCGGCGGGTGTGCCGAGGATGCCCCCAAGCGCGTTGATTTCATCTACAGCGAGTTGGGCACCATTGAGATAGGGTGCACGGTCGCCCGTAACAATAAAACCGATTTTAAGGGTGTGCTGTTCCGCCTTGGGTGTGATAACCTTTTGAACCTTGTCACATCCGATCTGGGTCGCTAACAACACGATAAGGCTCGTTAGAACCAGATATTTGTGCATTATAGTATGAGTCCCTTGTAAAAAATGATTTGCTTTGTTTTAGATATTTGCTACAATGTTTTTTGATAGTAGCACCTTTTCCAAGCGGTTGAAACAAAACATGATTATAAATCATTATCCTTCAATTTGTGAAAATAAACAAGCGATTTCTATGTGCCACTCTCCACTATGGAAAATTTGATTACAGTTATTGGGCGCGGTCATTCGGGGACGCGTGCCATTTCACATACATTGTATGCCAGTGGGGTTTTCATGGGGAGTCAACTCAACCCTTCCGGCGATAAGATTCCGCCATTCGCAATGTATGATGCTTGCCGAGTCATGGCGCAATACGTCAAATGGCAAGGCGGATTGTCGTGGGATTTTGAACCCCTTCTTACAATGCCAATTGACCCGGAATTTGAGCGACTCATTAATACCTATCTTGCGGATGTTCTACAGAATCCGGCTGTCTACAAAGGGTGGAAAATTCCAGAGACCACACTTGTTTATCCGTGGATAATTCGGATGTTTCCAGACATGAAGTTCATCCATTGGATTCGGGATCCGCGGGATTGTATTCGGGGCAGCCACAAAACCGATGATCTTCGGGATTTCGGGGTCGTCTATCCTGAAACGGACGATATCTATGAACGACGAGCGATTTCGTGGATCTATCAGTATAAGCTCATGCAGGCGACACCGATGCCTAAGAATGTTATCCAGATACGGTTTGAGGATTTCGTCCTGAACCAAGAGGCGATACTGAAAAAACTTGAAGCGTTCTTAGGTATTCCGTTGGGCAGGATTGTGGTTCGGGAGGACGCAGTGGCACGTTGGGAAAAGGACCTTTCGGCGTTGAAGCCGGGAGCATCTTTACCGCAATACGAATTTGCGTTTCTGCAAGAGGCAATTGTCGAGAACGGTTATCCTTTAATAGCAACATGACAAAGAAAGGAACTATTATGTCAACGAACACTCCTTACCGTGTCGGACTTGTCGGAGCAGGTGGCATCGCCAACGCACACGGCGGCGCATGTCAGCAAGCACCGAGTGCCGAATTGGCGGCAATTTGTGATGTGTCGGAAGATGCATTAGCCAATTTCGGTGAACGATTTGACGTGGACCCTGAAAACCGATATCTCTCTTTAGAAGAGATGTTAGACACCGAGAACTTGGATATCGCTATTATCTGTACGTGGGGTGCGTTTCACGCCGAGGTCGGTATCCAGATTTCTGAATCCCGTCAGGTGAAAGCGATTTTGTGTGAAAAGCCGTTTACGTCAACTGCTGCGGAGGCGGAAGCGTTTGTCGGTGCAGCACAAGAGAATGGTGTACTGGTGGCAGAAGCATTTAAATTTCGACATCATCCGATGCATCTGAAGGCGAAAGAGCTGATTGATTCGGGGGCAATCGGGGATTTTAAAACGATCCGGAGCACTTTCTGCACAGGCGGCGGTGGCGGCGGTCCTGAAACACGCCGTCCTGAGATGAACTGGCGGTTTAACAAGACGAAAGGTGGTGGTAGTATCTACGATCTGGCGTGTTACAATATCCATCATGCCCGGTTTATGTTTGGTGCTGAACCGATTCGGATCTCTGGGATGTCGCAAGCAGGTTTAGAAGTGGACGATGGTTCCTACCTATTGTTAGTATTTCCCGATGAACGGATTGCACAGATTTCTACCGGTTTTAATTGTGCGGGTGGACAGTATGCGGAGATGTCAGGCACCGGTGGTATGCTTAGGATTGCTACCGCGTGGAACAATGAGAACTCAGCGGTCAACATTGAGTTGACCACGCGAGCGGGCACAGAGGTCATTGATTTTGAACCCTGTTTCCAATTTGCTTTGCAGTTAGAGCATCTGTGCGAAGTTTTAACAACTGGAAAGTCGCACCGGATCTCGCCGGAAAGCTGCGTGAATCAGATGCGAGTCATTGATGCTGCGTTTGAAGCGATGGCGACTGGACGCACAGTCGAATTGGGCTAACAGATTTAAATAATTATCGACTTTCAATCTTCGGCTATCAAAGGAAAGGCTGTCGGCTTTCAGTGGAGAAACCTGTGGCAGTTACAAACGTTTTGTCGGTTTCCACAAGATTCTCTGGCTGACTGCTGGCTGCTGATGGCTGACTGCTATTATTCTGATAACTACCATGCCAAATTTTACGGAAACGAAAGCACTTACTTTTGATTTATTCGGTACGATTTTAGACTTGGGGGGTAGCCTGACACCCTTCATTGAAGAATTCCTGAATGCTCGTGCTATTGATGTGTCAGCAGATGATTTTTGGGCGCAGTGGCGATACCGTCAGCGGATTGAGCAGTATCAAGACACGATTACGATGCTCGGACATAGCGGCTATCTGGAGACTGTTCGGCGCGCCGTCCACTATGTTCTAAGGGCAAACGGCATTGATGCGACTTCTGAAACAGTGGAGGAGTTTATGCGGGGTTGGAAATCTCTCTCGCCTTTCCCCGAGGTCTTGTCTGCCCTTGCTAAACTGAAATCTCGGTATCAGTTGGTGGTACTATCCAATGGGGATCCGGCGTTTTTAGACTATCTCGTTACAGAACGCGTCGCTTGGGATTTCGACAACGTAATTTCTGTTACATCGGTGGGGGCGTTTAAGCCGCATCCGGCAGTTTATCGTGGCGCGGCAGGAAAGTTAGGGCTTGAAGTCAACGAATGTCTGATGGTATCTGCGAATTCGTTTGACATTATGGGTGCGCGGGCGTGCGGATATAGAGGCGCTTATGTAAATCGCTATCAACTGCCGTATGAGAATACACCTTACCAACCCGATGTAACGGTAGATGATTTTACCGAATTGGCAGATGCGTTGTTTTGAGTTGCGCCCAGGTCACAGCCAGTTTATGGTGCGGTTCAACAGCAAGAATTTTATCCTGAAGAGTCGCGGCATAGAACAACAAGTTTTCAATAAACGGAAGATTCGTATCGACCTTCACCTGATCTTCATTTTGTATCGCCGTGATGATATATGCACCCTTACCGTGATATAGGAGTGCCACAACGAGATGGTTACCAACCGTGGCGAGTGGAATATACGCGGGATCGGGATTGTGCCATTTATCATCCGTCACAAACTCTTTTATCTTGTTTGGCTCGGTGAAAAGCGTCCCAACCTCTGGTGCTTTTGTCGGTTCAAAATTCTGTGTCCTCTCGGTTTCATCACCGTTTAGTGGTTTAGGGAGCCAAGGTGTTGGACACCCGATAGCATCATCGTGGTCCTGCTCAACGTTAATGCAAACGCCTCCTGCCTCAACAAACGCTAAAACGGCATCTGTTCCCTGATCAGTGAAACGCCATCCACCTTCGCAAATCTCACCTTGCCCAAGCCAGAGGATATCAAAGTCAGCGGCATCCGCTTTCGGGAGTTTCGGATCTTTCGTAATTTCGTAATTGAAGGTAAAATTCTGAATTTTTTTCAAATTTTTACTAATCGTTGGTCCTTCAACTTGGGTTATGTTGTTCCCCAATATCAGGACCTTTTTTGTTGACGCAGCTATTGATGTAACAGAGAACATCGCTACAGTAAGGAGAAAACACAAACAACCCACTAAAACAGTGTGAAATTGACTCGTTATTGTATTCCTGTCCATTTCTTGACTGGCTCCTTTTGATGTAATAGAAAACTGCTCATGTCCTATGACATAAGAGTTCACTTATCTTTTTTTGATGGACGTATCAGCGCGCATTTGGCAAGATGATAACATATTCGTCAAAAAAATGTCAAGAAAATGTCAATCTTTTCTACTTCTGAATCAACATCTTCCGGGTCGATATGAAATCTCCAGCAGAGAGTGTGTAGAAATAGACACCGCTGGCGACAGATTCGCCGAACTCGTTCTTTCCATCCCAGTAGACGGCATCTTCTCGCTGTTTGTGGATGCCTGCGGGTCGATGCCCAACGGCTAAGGTGCGAATCAAAGTGCCTTTTGCTGTATAGATACGCACTGCAACTTCGGCAGGTTCCTCCAATTGGTATGGGATCCATGTCTCTGGGTTGAATGGGTTTGGGTAATTCTGCAACACAGCGTTCAACACTTGATCGTTATTGGTGTCCTCTGTCAGGAACGAGGGTGCGCCCGCAGTGCGCTGCGCCAGCGGATATTCCCAGAGTAATATCGTGCCATCGGAACTTGCACTAGCGAGCGTTTTGCCATCCGGACTGAAAGCAAGACGTGCAATGCGTTCTGTGTGTCCGGTGAGCGTCAATTTGTGTGAAGCAGTGGCGACATCCCACAAGCGAATTGTTTTGTCGGTATGCAACCCCGTACTGGCGAGCGTTTTGCCATCGGGGCTGAAATCGACACTACCGACCCATTCTGTATGCCCTCTGAGCGTTGCCTTTTCTTCCCTATTAACAACATCCCAAAGGATGATTGTACCATCTCTCTTTCCACCTGCAAGTGTCTTTTCGTCGGGACTGTAGGCAAAACTTTCGACCGGTGTGTGTAACGTCCATCTAATTTGGTAGGGACGGTTGGTGTCCCATAAACGTATTCCTGCCCGACCTCCAATTGCGAGTATGTGTCCATCAGGATTGAATGCAAGTCTTGAAGTGCTATTTGTATTATGCCAACTCAGCGTTGCTTGGTTGTAGCCAGTTTCAACATCCCATAGGCAGACCTTTGCGTCGTCACTTGCACTGGCAAGCGTTTTGCCATCCGGACTAAAGACAACGCTTCCAATTCTGCGCAGCTGCCCGATAAGTATTTTTTTCTGTGTGCCAGTAGCCGTGTCCCAGAGCCGGATTGTAAGGTCAATCCAGCTGCCACTACTTGCAAGTGTCTGGCCATCAGGACTAAAAGCAACCGATCCGATATTGCTTGTATGCCCAACGAGAACAGCCCTGTTTTCGCCAGTGGCGATATCCCAGAGTCGTACCTTTTGGTCCCACCCCGCACTTGCAAGCGTCCGGCTATCCGGGCTAAAGGCGATAGCGGAAATTCCGGGAAGGTGTCCGGTAATCTTTAATTTCTCAGTTAAGCTGGCAGTATCCCAAAGTATTACATCACTTCCGCTACTACTTGCGAATTGCGAACCATCCGAACTAAATGTAACATAGTTAGCTGCTACGGTAGGTGCTAATGCTGTTGTGTGCGTGCCGGTTGTCGTGTTCCATTGACATATCGTAGCGTTGCTGCCACTGATAAGAATTGTGCTATCGGGTTTGAAAGCGACACTATTAACAACACCGTACGAATATCCAGTAAGTGTTGATTTCAAAGTGCCGGTTGCAACATTCCAGAGGTGTATAGCGGCATCTTCCCCGCCGTCGGCACTGACGAGTGTTTTTCCATCCGGGCTGAAGGCGATACGACTGACACTCGTGGTATGTCCGCGTAACGTTTCTCTGTGCGTTCCGGTCTCGACGTCCCATAACTGTATTGTCTTGTCCGTGTAATTCCCGCCGGTTGCGAGTATTTTTCCATCCGGGCTGAAGGCGATACTCGCAACGCTGCTCACATGCCCAAAGAGCGTGCGTTTAGGGTTTCCCGTCTGGACATCCCACAGCCGGACTGTATAGTCGTTGTATCCACCAGCAGTCGCTAACGTCTGTCCGTCCGGACTGAAGGCGATGCTGTTCACACTGCCGGTATGTCCTGAGAGGCGCGTGAGAGATGTCCCCGTCTTGATGTCCCATAGCCTCACTATTTTGTCTTCATAACTCCCACCGGTTGCGAGTATTTTCCCATCTGGACTGAAGGCGGTCGTATTGATTATATCTATATGCCCAGTGAACAGATTCAGTGCTTCACCCGTTTGGGCATGATAGATCCATGTGCCGATAGAACTCGGAACAGCGATCAGGTTATCATCAGGTGAAAAGGCGATATTGCCCGAAACCCAACCTTTTCCAATACGCCTTTTTGCCTCTTTCGGTAAATGCCATAGGGTGTAATCTTCGCCAGAGGCATTCGGCAAAAATAGTGTCGAAATGAGGAGTAGGGTTACAATGGAAAATTGCATCATTTTCATGGGGTTGATCTCCTAAAAGGTCTGAGCTGTGATTTATAGGATAACCCGTCATCATGGCAAATCTGAAGATCATGGGAATCCAGGTGCTGACGCTTATTTTCGTATGATCATTCTCCGCGTGCCAGTAAATTCGCCTGCGGTGAGTGTATAAAAATAGAGGCCACTTGCAACAGGCTCACGCACTTCATTTTTTCCGTCCCAATACGCGGCGCGACTTCGGTTTTGATAGATGCCCGCCGGTTGAGACCCGAGCATCAGTGTGCGAACCAGTCCACCGCTCATAGAATAGATACGAATCGTCACATCTGAGGGCTTTGCCAACTGATAAGGTATCCACGTCTCTGGATTGAAGGGATTGGGGTAGTTCGGCAGCATCACCGTCTGAGTCGGGCGCAGCATCGCAGGAGCAAGCATTAAATCGTTAGGTTCTAAGCCCGCCTCCTTTACCTGCGTTAGTGGGTTTGTTTCTGGCGTGAGGTCCCATAGGAGTACCGTGCCGTCGTAACTCGCGCTGATAAGGGTTTTTCCATCAGCACTGAACACAACGTCCGAGATTGCGGCGGAATGTCCGGTAAGAGATGCTTTGTAGGTGCCCGTGGTCATATCCCATAGTTGGACTTTGCCGTCGTAATTCCCACTTGCAAGCGTGTTTCCATTTGGACTGAATGCGAGGCTTTCGGTCTGTTCGGTGAATGTGGTTTTATGTGCGCCGCTTGGCATGTCCCAGATGCGTATCGAGCCATCGTAATCCGCACTGGCGAGCGTGCCTCCATCCGGACTAAATACGATACTTTCGATGCGGGTTGTATGCCCAGTCAGGGTGATTTTATGCGTCCCTGTCTGCGTGTCCCAGAGGCGGATTGTCGCGTCGGAACTGCCACTTGCAAGCGTCCGGCTGTCCGGACTGAAAGCGAGTGCGGAAACCTGCTTCGTGTGTCCTGTCAATATCTTATTGCGTGTAAGCCCGGCAGACCACAACCATAACGTTTCATTACCTATGTGTCCGTTTGCAAAAAAGCATCCATCCGGACTGAAGGTGATTGCACGGATGATGGATCCACCGACACCACTCCCTCTATATGTTTTCAGACGGGTGATATGTGTGCCTGTGAGGACATCCCAGAGTCGGATATACGGTGCAATTTCGCTCGCGAGGATGCTACCGTCCGGACTAAAGGCTAAACTGCTATTCCCCCAACGATCCTCGTAGAGAATTGTTTTTTGGACGCTGTTGAGAGTGTCCCATAACCGTATCTTTCCCCGATCTCCTGTGGCAATTGTGTGACCGTCCGAGCTTACGGCGAACCCCCGAATGTACTGCGTATGTCCGGTAATCGTTCCTGTCTGCGCGCCGGTGGCACTGTCCCACGTATGCAGCGCATCCGCACTTGCACTGGCGAGTGTTTTTCCATCAGGGCTGAAGGTCACCGAAACAACTTCCTCTACATGTGCTGTGAGCGTTGTGCGTGCCTCGGTGCCAATATGCCACAGATACAATGCGCTCCATCCGCCGCCTGCGAGCCGCCTGCTATCCGGGCTAAAGGCGACACAAGAGAGATGTCTGTTTGTCGAGAGCCTCGTTTTCCGCGCACCGGTATTGACATCCCAGAGCTCGACCCCTATTGTGTTGTAAAAAAGGATTGCGAGCGTTTCACCGTCCGGGCTGAACACAAGCTGACGGATACCTTCACCGCCAGACTGATCGGCCAGAAGGGTTTTGTGTTCGCCGGTGGTCGTATCCCATAACCGCACCGTATCGTCCCAACTGCCAGTTGCGAGTGTATTTCCATCTGGGCTAAAAGCGACTGTATCAACGCTACTCGTATGCCCAGCAAGCGTCATTTTGTGTTCGCCGGTGGTCGTATCCCATAACCGCACCGTGTGATCCGAGCTTCCGGTCGCAAGCGTGTTTCCATCAGGACTGAAAGCAAGGCTCTCAATATATCGTGTATGTCCCTTTAGGTTTGTTATGTGTTGGCGTTGGATACGGTTCCATAGATGTGCTGCTGTCTCTTCGCGGTCCCCTCTTCTTGTTGCAAACAGTTTTCTGTCGCGGCTAAAGACCACGTCACCATTTGAGAAGCGAGTACTATCAAAGAGGTCCAACGTTTCCATCGTATCCGCATGATATGTCCAAATTCCGATAGAACTGGCGACGATGAGGTGGTTCCCATCAGGTGTATATGCTAATTTGCGTATACTGCCCTTACCGAGTCGGACTTTAGCACCTTCTGGTAAGGCTATTTGTGCTGCAGCAGCGGTTTGCAAACATACAGGGGTCAATACACATAGAATGGCAACAGTCGTTAGCGTGTAAAAGAGGAAAATGAAGTCCCTCACGGGTTTGCCCTCCTGTCTGACATGTTGTGTATAGCGTGTAGCAAATATCGTGCCAGTTACAATTGGCGGGGAATATGGAAAGATAGAGTGGGAAAACCGGCGAATAAGCGTAGTCTGCGGAGGACAGCACCTATAGGGCTGAAGTCATCTCGCTGCCACGCGCCACGGAAAGCAGAAAGCGAAGCAACCTGATAGCCAATAGCCATTAAGACTGCCCCAGATTGTGCAGGGTATGCACGAAAATGTTCACAATCTGGACAATATAGGCGTACCCGTTCGGGGCGCGCCTATAGAAACTACCGGTGTGCTAATGCTGGAAAACAGGGACGAAATTTACGACCAAACAAATACTTCGTCATCATCTGGAGAGTAGCCGATAAACACTGCCAGAACAATACGAGCGCGTGTGCCTTGAACGGGTGGGACTTCATGGATACAGCGCGTGTTGAAAAAGTAGAGGTCGCCTTGTTGAAGATTGACCTGATAGTTTTCTATCCCATTTTCAGCAGCGTACCTGTCAAACGTTTCTTCAGCGATATAGGGTTGGATATCCTCAGACCAGAGACATCGGTGCAGGATGGCTTGTGTGCCTTTTCCGTTTTCATCTGCGTTTTGGAGGCACAGCACCCCTGCAAACTGATGCTCGAAGCGGTAGATTTGGTAATCCGTGCGATTCTCACGGTATTTGACGTGATCGATGTGTGGTTTGTAACTATGGGTTTCGTAGTGGATGCGGAAGATCGCTGGACCGTAGCGCGAACCGTCGGGTTCACGCGCGACCTTCACCTCTTTTTTGGGGGAAAGCGTGTCAAGGGAGTCATAAATCAAATCGACAGGATTATCAAATCCATCAAATAGGAATTTAAAGAGGTGATGTGTCGCTTTGGCATGTGCCAAAAATTTTGCTTTGTCGCTGCCGCGGTTCCCGAGGCTCGTGCCGATGTCGATACGAGTGCGCCTGTCAACGGAGTTGCTATCGGCTTCGTCGCGCATCAGGCCCATGTTTGTGAACCGATGAATGAGTCCGTTGCACTGTTCGGGTGAGTAGGCATTCCGAAGCAGAATAGCAGGCATTTCGGCTTGGGAGAGGGCATGAATCGGATCGCTATAGGTTTTACAAACCGTTTCAAGGTCAGGCTCCGCTGGGAGCCAATTGTTTTGAGTGCTCATGGGAACCTCCGTGGGAATCGTTAAAAACGCGGATTGAAGAGATAATGATAATCATCTATTTTCTGCTCCGCGAAGTCAATGAATTCAGCATTAGGGTCGAGATCGCTGTTTTCGAAGGCGGCTTCGCATCCGGTGTTATACTTCAGTCGGCGGTTGGATTTGAGCCAAGAGACGCGATGAATCATCGCTATCATGTGGCGCGGTTTATCAGACGGATTGGGAACGCCTCGATGCCAGAGTCGCATATCCCGAATGAGCGCGCTCCCCTTCTTTGCACTGCCACGGATAGGCGGACAGATTTTTCGGCGTGCTTCCTCTTCCGCTTCCGCTATTCGTTTACCACTGACCTCCAGATGTGAACCGGGCCAGATTTCGACACTTCCGTTTTCCTCTGTTGTATCCTGCGGTGAGATATTAACAACAACCTCTGCTGTCGGGTGTGCTATTTCTTGATCTGGCCACAGGTGTGCGCCGTCTCTGTGAAGCGGTTGTGTCGTGCTACCGGGGCAATTCGTATTCCCATTGTAAAAGTTATTATAGAGACTTGGACCGAGGAGTTCCCTCGTTACTTGTACAACGTAGGGATTCGCCACGATGTCTCTGAAGATGTAGGGTGCGTAAGGTGGAGGCCCTTGCTGAAGGTGTCCGGCGAGTCTACCTGCCCCACCCCATTTCTCTGCATTAATAAGGAGCTGAGAATCGGCATCCATCCGCTCACGCAGAATATCCAAGTGTTCATGATTGATGACATTTTCTAAGATGACGTAACCATCAACACGGATTGCCTTTACGGCTTGTTCAACGTGTGTCTCTGTTAGTTTTCCTGCTGCCAATTCTTCAGGTTGCACGGTGATTTCCATAGTGGTATTCCTTTAGGCGAAAAATTCGGCATAGAGTGCTTGAACAGCGGTCTCCATGCCTTCGGATTTTATGCCGAACATCATACTAACCTCGTTGGAACCTTGATTAATCATTTCGATATTGACTTCTGCACTGGCTAAGGCGTGTGTGGCGCGCGAAGCGATACCCACAGTATGGCGCATACCTTCTCCAACGACCATGATAAGCGACAGCCCGCGCTCTACGAAGACATCTTCAGGGGCAAGGGTCTGTCGAATCTGTTCAACAACCTTTTGCTCTTTCTGCACCGAGAGATTTTCCTCACGAATGATAACCGACATGTTGTCTATGCCGGACGGGACATGTTCAAAAGAGATGCCTTCGGCTTCCAATATCTGCAGCAACCGCCGCCCAAACCCGATTTGGCGGTTCATTAGATATTTACTAAGGTAAATACAGCAAACGCTATCCATTGCTGCAATACCAACAACCGGAATATCCGGCGATGTCCGATTTGGCACAATGCGTGTGCCATCTGCTTTCGGGTTGTTTGTGTTTCGGATATTAACAGGCACTTGTGCTCGGTAGACGGGTTCGAGTGCTTCATCGTGGAAGACAGAAAACCCGGCATAAGATAATTCACGCATCTCGCGATAGGTGAGTTCGGCAATCGGTGCCGGATCTTTAACGATGGACGGGTTCGCAGCGAACACGGAATCGACATCGGTAAAATTCTCATAAATCTCTGCCCGAACGGCACTCGCAAGAATAGCACCCGTGATGTCTGAACCGCCACGCGAAAAAGTGACGATGTTTCCCTCTTTTGAGTAACCGAAAAAACCCGGAAAAATAGTGATACCTGGACGTTCGTTCAGATCGCGGAGGCGGTTATATGCTTCGGGCAAAACTTGGGCATTACCGGGTTCATCGGATAAGATTAGACCGGCATCTTTCGGGTTGACATAGTGTGCCTCTACGCCGCGTGCTTGTAATGCCTGTGCAATGAGCCGTGCGCAGTTATCTTCACCGCCTGCCTTCATCGTGTCCATATAGAGGTTCGCGTCTGTGGTGCTTTTTTCCAGACGTTCCATCAGGTCGCGAGCGATAGGCTTCATAACTTCAGGGGGGAGTCCTAATCCTGAAGCAATATTGCGGTAGCGTTCAATCACTTCAGCACATTCCGAGGCCCCGATTTTTCCGGTCAGCCGTTCTGATGCAGCGGCGATGAGTAGGTCTGTTACTTTGATGTCTTGACTATGGCGTTTCCCAGGGGCAGAGACGACAATGAGGCGGCGCTTTGGGTCGGCGGTGATGATGTCGCAAACCTGATTCACCTGTTCTGCCGAGGCAAGCGAACTCCCGCCAAACTTTGATACTTTTAACAATCCAGATCCTCCAATTTTATTATCCTTGGGTGCTATTTTTTAAGGTGTGAGACGTGTGTTCCTTCTACTGGCTCGAATCGTTGTGAGTTCTCGCCCATGTAGTGACAGATAAAACTCCGCCGCCACCGGTCATGTGTTTTATTCATGTAGGAGCCGTGAATAACTTTGCCATGAAAGAAAAGTGTGTCACCCGGGGACATATCAATTCCCAATTCTTCGGCGTCTTCCGGTTTAGCGGCTTGTACGTTTGTAAACGAAATAGCAGTGTCCGCCGCTTCAACAGATAGCAGTCCATGTTGATGGGAACGTGGAATCAGCACCATGCGCCCAACAGCGTCGTCCGATGTATCTAAGGCGACCCAAACACCGATAAGCGGATCTATCGTGATGTACTGTTCATCTTGGTGTAGGGCTTGACCGCGTGCACCGGGTGGTTTGAAATAGAGCATCGTTTGTAAAAGCACCGGCGTATCGTCAATCAGTTGTTCCGTAAGCGTAAGCAGGTTGGTATCCGTTGACCATTTTTGGGTTAATTCGTCCCAGTTGTGCATATTGATCATGCGCGGGAATTGGTGATTTGGGTCGTCTGCATGGTCGGTTGTGCCACCGGTGTCGCCGGGTTTCGGACCTTCGGCGCGGCGTTTCATATAGTGATCACGCATCAGTGTTACTGTGGCAGTACTAAAAAGATGTGGAATCACCACGAAACCTTGTTCTCTGTAATGGTCTCGTTGTTGACGGGTTAAATGCATGGGCTAATTCTCCCGCAAGTTGCCAATCCGTTTCGGATAGTGTTTTCAGTCTGTCTTTATAATTTTATGGTAACTTCCGGTATTTGTCAAAGTTTTTTCTATAGTTGTAGTATAAACTGTACTGCCCCCTAAATTCGGGCCACTCCCTAAACCAAGATTGTGGTATAATATCCACGACTTGAAAGGAGGCCCCGATGGCGAAACGAAAACGAAGAACCTTCACCCCTGAGTTTAAAGGCCAAGTTGTTCTTGAGGCACTTAGCGGTGAAAGTTCGCAAGCAGAGTTGTGTCGTCGACACAGCCTGAGTGAAGATCAACTCTCTAAGTGGAAGCAGCAAGTCGTTGAAAACGTAGGCTCTCTGTTCGCCAGCCAATCATGATAGTCAGAACAACTAAAGGAATCCCTATAAGCCACGCCACGGGGGTTTTCAAACTGTCTACCTGTTGCGTGATATGTTCTTTTGTACGATCTTCCGAGGCTTGGATCTTTGCATCAAATCGTTTTTCGGACGCAGCGATCTCATCTTTGACAATCAAGCGTATCTGGTTGAGGTCCGCGTCGGTCAACTCGCCAAGAGCGGGAAACCAAGCTACCACAGAAAAGAGTATCGAGAGCGCGAGTATCTTTTTCATGAGGTGTTCCAGTGCCAGTTTGATTTATCCCCCTACGAAGGTGGGAAGGTGGCAGACATACTGAGTGGTATGCTTCGTAGTGCCATCCAAACTGGTTCTAAGAGTATAACACAAAAGGAAGGAAGTTGCAAATTCTCTGGGTTCGGTTTTTAGACCTCTTTTGACAAAAACTGTATCATATTCTAAGCATTGTTTGGTAGGGATTGTTAGCTGCCTCGCTTGAGGCAGTCCCTACCTTACCGCCTAACAACGGGAAACAGTACTTAGGTAAACAATGCAACCTAATGGCAATGAACCCACAACGTAGTCTATATCCTGAAAGTAAAATATCTTGATGCCAAACTGGGTCAACGACCACATCCAAATATGTGGTCGAAACATTAACAACATTCTTCTTGTGCCTTTACGAGAGAATCATTGGCTCTCTCGTGTTTCAGGTTGTAGATGCCTCCTGTCATAATGGCTACGTCCTGAAGAATTACGGAACTCCCAGGGTCAATCTCTCGGTATCGAACTATCAGCGTCTCGCCTTCCGCCTCTGGATCGGGCATGACAAGCGTTTTTCACTTTTTCTTTTCTGCTCTGCACTTTTCGAGTTTCTGCCACGTCTCATCGTGTGCTTTGTCATCTGCGTTACCTGAATACTCACGTATCTCATAACTTTGCTCCTCCAGCACGCTTTTTGGGGTGTTGGGATATGCCTCTGCCCAAAAACAGATTCGGCGTGACTTTCTCAGAAAAGTGTGCTATACTTGTACAAAATCTTGTTTTATGGAGTTTAACTTTTGATGAAAAATGAATGGGTTGTTTACGAAGGAAACGAGGGGCCCGGCAAGGGCAAACATATTGTGCTCGTCAGTGGTGATGAAGAATATCGTTCTGAAGAGGCGTTGCCGATGTTAGGGAAAGTGTTAGCCACGCACCACGGGTTTAAATGTACGGTGCTGTTTGCGATTAATCCGGAATCAGGGGAGATCGATCCGGAGGTACAGACGAACATTCCGGGACTCCACCATTTAGAATCCGCGGATATGATGATCCTGTTTACGCGTTTCCGTGAACTGCCCGATGAACAGATGAAGTATGTCATTGATTATACGAATGCTGGGAAACCTGTGATGGGACTCCGTACGGCAACACATGCTTTCAGTTATAGCCGAAATCTTGATAGTCCGTACGCAAAATATAGTTTTGACAGCGAGGTATTTGAAGGTGGGTATGGCAGACAGGTGCTCGGTGAAACGTGGGTTAATCATCATGGACATCACGGTAAAGAGAGTGCCCGCGGTGTGATTGACGAAGCGATGCAGGATCACCCGATTCTCAAAGGCGTTGCCGATGTTTGGGGGCCATCCGATGTCTACGGCATCAATGACTTAACCGGCGATGCACAGGTGCTTATCCACGGACAGGTGCTGGTCGGTATGGAACCGACTGATCCACCGAAACCTGACACCGCCACGATGCCGATGGTGTGGATAAAAACCTACACAGGCGACGAAGGCAATACCTCACGCGTCCTCGGCACAACGATGGGTGCCTCGGTCGATTTAGAGAGCGAAGGACTCCGCCGTCTCCTTGTCAACGGGTGTTATTGGTGTATGGGGATGGAAGATGCTATTCCCGACAAAAGCGTTGTCGATTATGTTGGCGATTACGCGCCGACGTTCTTCGGCTTTGGCACGTTTCAACGCGGTGTTCGTCCTGAAGACCATGCAATGTAGTGCTAACGCTTTCGGAATCTTGAAATCGTGAAGGGCGGATTCTTGCATCCGCCCTATATTGTTGTCAGATGAATCGGTTAGCACACGCCAGTGCACGCCGGTTTCTGAACTCAAGCCCCCTGCGTCTGTTGCGACATAAATTGTTGAACCGACAAGGGTTATCTCCTTGAAATGGGCAAAGTCAAGTGGTAGGTTGGACGTAATATCTCTCTAGCTGCTCCCGCCGTCAAGCGACTGAAATAGTTTACCGTCGCGTTTCCCGACGTAGGTGGTTTCTCCCAAAACCGCTTTAATTTTCTGTTACGAGATGAATGCTCTTTCGTTCATTGTCTAAGAATCAGGTTTTTGTGTAACCAATTTTCGTGAAGTGGTATGTGATGCCCTTTTATAATTAATTGATACGATTTGAGATCGGAAAGGGTGCATAAAGCAAAAAAATCTGGATTCTCATTTAAGAAATTGGAAAAGTTATGCAAGCCAAAACAAAAAATCGTGCGGAGAACTATGTATGTTTTACATGCCTCCGCACGATATTTAAACGCTTATGAAATAAACAAATGTCCATCAACGCTTGGGACGCTGCAGCACAACGCCGAACTGTCCAACTGCCCAAAGCGTATCGCTGCCTTTGACACGCGTGACTGCATACAGGTTGTCATTAATCCCAGTATGCTCCTGTTCCCAAGTTTCCCCGCCATCTGTCGAGTGAATGATAGTCCCAGAAGCACCGACAGCGTAGATTTCTTGTTCAGAGAGTGCCAGAATATCGTAAAGCGTCTGATTGATACCACTTGCTTGTGATGTCCACGTGAACCCCCCATCAGTGGTAGATAGGACAATTCCGCCACGTCCTGCTGCCCATCCCTTTCGTTTCGTGATAAACGACCCTGCCTTCAGGTCGGAACCGGTATGGGTTTCGTGGAACTTCCAATAGTCGCCACCGTTGACGGTGCGTTGGGTTACACCATTTGTTCCAACCGCCCAACCGAGGGGTGCGAATTTCATATCAACGCTCGTGAGGGGTTTACTGGTGGAGGTGCGCTGCCGTACCCAAGTGGTACCTCCGTCTGGATTGTGTATAATATCGCCACGCTCTCCGACAGCCCAGCCTTCAGAAAAATTACTGAATGCGACATCATTTATGGCAAACGAGCTCTTGTATGGGAGTCGTTCTCGCTTGTTTTGTGCCGTCCATTGCGATCCGTCTTGCGTGTAAAGTAATGTTGCGTCACGGAGCATCAGCCATCCCCATTTCGGTTCAAGACTGGTGAAGTGGACATCGACGATACGTTGCGTGGCCCCACTCTCTAAATGTTGCCACGTCTGTCCACCATCTTCAGTAGAAAATAAGACACCGTTATCCCCGGCAATCCAACCGTGTTGCTCATCAAGAAATAACACATCACGGACGGTATTCCGCTGTTCGCCGAGTTGGCGGTGCCAGTTTTTTCCGAAATCTGTTGTGCTATAAATCTGACCTATCGTATCTTGCACTTGCTCGTCGGCATCGATAACAAATTCATCGGTCGTGCGGGGTGCTGACACCATCGCGCCGACTATCCACCCCTGTCCATCTTCAAGGATGTGGGCGTTTGTCACGTTGAAGGCGGGGAGAAATTGTTCTTTTGCCATCTGGTGCACCCAGCTTTCATCGCCAAGGGTTGAGCGTTGATTACCGAGCGAGTCATTTATTATCTCCCAGTTCTCGCCTTGGTTGCGCGTCATGAGAAGTTTCTTGTCATTCGCGATGCCCCAAGCTTCCGTATGATTACGGAATTTCACGGCATGAAGTCGAGTACCACCGGACATTTTGGACAGTGTCTGTTTCCATGTCGTGCCGCCATCTGTTGTGAGAAGTGATGCACCGTTCGCCAGTACCACCCAACCGGAGGTCTCATTCATAAAATGAACACCGACACCATGCTGATTCGTTCTGGCTTGGATCTCCCAATGATCACCGCTGTCTACGGTATGCAGAATGTAGCCTGTGCCTCTCATCCTGTGTGCCGTTACTGCCCACCCCTCTTTGGTATTGATAAAGTGTAAATCGTCAATAGGCGGGCTCCCAAGCCCTATTTTCTGCAATCGGAAGGTTCTGCCGCCATCGCTTGTGTGAAGCGTCTGCGCATTATTCGCACCGATCCAACCCACTTGCGGATTAATGAAGTGCATCGCACGGATATAGTGGATAGTTTCCAACCCTTCACGGGTTACTTCCCATGTCTCACCGCCATTTTCGGTTCGCAGGAGTACCCTATTGCCCGCGATCCAGCCGTGTTTCTCATCAATAAAGATGATACGCTGCAGGTCTTCTGTTACGCCACTACGCTGTGGATGCCACGTTTTGCCACCATCTGTTGTATTTAAAATAACACCGCCGTGTCCGACCGTCCAGCCGCGCATCGCCGACAGGAAGTAAGTATCGGTGAAATAGGTCTGCAAGGCACCTGATCGGATAATTTCCCAATGATATTCAACAGTTTCTGCGCGTTGTGCTTCTAATGCTGCTGCGGCTTCTTCAGCAGCAGGTGGCAATTCAACAATAAACTTCTCCGTATCCACAGCATAACGCATCGCAACACCGTTTTCACCGACAGCGAGGATGCCTTCAGGAGAGAGCGAGAAGCTATAGAGATCGTTAGACGTGCCACTGTTCTGTAACTCCCACGTCACACCCCCATTAATAGTGGTCAAAATGACACCTTCATCTCCAACGATTAACCCGTAGTTTTCATCGGCAAAATAGACTTTGTTTAGATTTACCTGCGTCCCACTCCGTTGAAATTTCCACGTTTTTCCGCCATCGAGTGTGTGTAGAATCTCACCGAATTGTCCGACGACCCAGCCGGTATGTCTATCAATAAAGTAAGCGGCGTAGAGTTCGTTGTAACTCTTGCTGTTCTGCCGTTTCCACGTCCGACCACTATCTGTTGTATGAAAAATAATACCCGGCCATCCGACCACCCAACCTTCTTTCTCATTAAGGAAAAAGATGCCTTTAATCATTTCGTGGAAGTAGCGGGGTGTTTGTTGTACCCACGTCTTGCCGCCGTCCGCAGTGTGAAGGACAGTGCCTAAATCCCCAACGATCCAGCCTTTCTGAGGATTAATGAAATGAAGGGCATTGAGTGTATACCACCACCCGCTGGTTTGCCGTTCCCACGTCTGACCGGCATCGGTCGTATGAAGGATGAGTCCGCCATCTCCAACTGCCCAGCCTTCCTCATCGGTAGCGAAAGATAGATTCCGGATACGATGCCAAGTGTCCATCTCAATATTGGTCCAAGTTTTACCACTGTCGTCACTTGTTGTGATTGTGCCTTTCTCTCCGACGGCAACCGCACGGTTTGCGTCCGCGAACGCCACACTCTGCAGCGCATCCGCTGTCGTGCCACTTTTCATTTTCCACGTTATCCCGCCATCTTCTGAATGCAAAAGTGTACCGTTCATACCGACTGCCCACGCCTGTTTACGGCTTGTGAACTGAGCCCCCATCAGATCGTTTTTTGTTGGGGTCTCTACGAGTTGCCAATTGTCTCCGCCATCCTCCGTACGATTAATAAATCCACCTTGTGCAACGAGGATCCCATAATCCTCACTGAGGAAATGGAAGTTGTTCACAATCGGAGCGACGTGTCCATAAATTGGAGGCAGTTTACTCACCTGATTTCTCCATTCTGCGCCACCGTTGTTGGTATGAAAAACCGTGCCATCTGTGCCGCCGCACCATCCCGCATAAGGACTGATAAAAAATACGGTGTGGAGGTTGCAGACCGTCGTTGCGGTATCTGTCTTCACAAGGTTCTCTTGTCGCCGCCACGTATCACTGCTGTCAGTGGTAGCAAAGATTCGGTCGTAGTCACCGACTGTCCATCCGCGCTCTTTATCTACAAAGAAAACACCCTTAATTTGAAACTCACTCACGTCCTGATGCTGCCATGTTTTTCCACCGTTTTCTGTGTAGAACATCCCATCCTGTCCGGCAATCCAGCCGATCTTTGAATCGTAGAAAAAGACATCCAAAAATAGCATAGGAACCTCAGTTTTTTGGACTGTCCAATGCCGGCCGCCGTCGTCGGTAATAGCGATTAACCCCTTGTCACCAACCGCCCAACCGTTACGGAGATTTGTGAAATACACCGATTTAAAATCTTCAGTCGTATTGACCGTCTGTTTTTCCCAACTTATACCGCCGTCAGCCGTATGGAGAATCCATCCTTGGTGCCCCACAATCCAACCGTGTTTGGCATCCGCAAAGTGGATGTCCGTAAAATGGGTTTCCCAATCCGCTTGACGCGTAATTTCCTTTTCGACACAACCGGTTAACAGCAAAGAAGTCCCTAAGAGAATCGCTATGGAATAGCAAGTAATGTGTTGAAGCCTCTTTTTCATCTGTTTTATCTCCTTTGTAGCATAATCTGTTAGATTGTGATCCCCTTACTCCCGTAAGCGGGAGGACGCAAACTAACAGTTTGCGCTACGAAATCACCTCGAACAATGAGCTATCTTTAATTACCGGAGTGCTGGGAGGGGAGATACACCCCGACTGCAGCACCAGCATCTGTAGCGAACCAGAGGTTGCCACTGCTGTCCTCAAATACCGACCAGACGCGATTGCTCGGCAGACCATCATTTGTGTTAAAGTTTTGGAAGGCTTTGCCGTTGTATACACTTACCCCAGATTCAACTTCAGGGAAAATCATGCTGATGCTGTCCTCGGTTTCATTTATCGCTGAGGGTAGTTTCCTAACACCTGTAAACCAAAGGTTCTCCTTGCTATCCTGCATGATGTGGTCAACACTGTTCATTGGAAGTGCCTCGCTGAGTGGAAAAATGACCATCTCTTTCCCGTCGTATCTACGAAGCCCACTATTTTCTTCACTTGTGCCTTCTCGACTGATCCAGAGATTTTCCTTCGTGTCGAATTGCAAATCTGTTATGTCTGCAGTACTCGCCTTCGCCATCTCTTCAAACGGGACTAAATCCGGATCAACAGCAAAATGACGGAAATGGGACGTTTCGGTATTATAGTAGGTAATTCCAGCAGTACTGCCGAACCAAAAATTGCCTGCTGTATCTTGGGCAATTGCAGCGACTTGACTCCACCAATCGGGTAATATCTCCATGCCTATGGGACCGTGCATAATAAGGTTATAGAACTTTTCGCCATCGTAGTAATTCATACCCAAAAATGTCGCGAACCAAAGCGTGCCCGTTTTGTCCTCAAATATATCCTTAACGGTATCGCGGAGGAGTCCGTCATTTGTCGTAAAAATCCGAAACGCCTGTCCATCATAGCGGCTCACGCCTCTTAATGGAGCAGGTGCCTCTGTTTCTGTCGGGGTTTCACTGTCAATCTCTGTAGCGAGTTCACTGTCAACCTCTTTGGCGAGTTCACTCAATGGCATCGCCATGTAGGACATATCCATCGGTTTGCCTCTTTCCAGAGGACTTGAGAGCATACCGTCCGCGAACCAGAGGCTACCTTGTCGGTCTTCAAAGATAAGCCCGATTGGGTTCTGTGCCAACCCATCCTCTGTTGTGAAGGTTTGGAGTTGCTTTCCATCATAACGGGTGATGCCATCGGTCGTTCCGAACCATACCGCGCCGTGGCTGTCCTCAAAAATGGTAAGCACGGTATTGGATGCCAAACCGTCTGCTTGGGTCAAAGTCTTTTCAATTTTGAGTTCTGCTGTGTGAGCAGTAAATCCTATCCAATTTAATGACAAAAACGCGATTAATATTATTGGGCACAATTGTTTTTTCACTCCAACAACTCCTTTTGTTAATAGCGTCAATTGAATTGTAACGCCTTGTGCTAAATAGAATTTAGGTTGAATGTGTCCATCCTTATGTTAACCCTTGGTGCTAATTCTGTTTCCGATCCGGTATGCTCCGTTCCTATGGAAATGACGAAGAAACACCTCAGTGTTCAGGAGGTCTCTGAGCAGCTCGGCATTCATTGGTATAAACCCAAGAAACTCACGCAAGGCCTTCGTGTCGCTTATCTTCAAGCACAAATCTACTGGCTCCGATTTTCTACGAGTTCCAAAGAAAAAACAAACTCACAGAATATTCAGACTCAGACACCACAAGATAACGCACTGCCTTTTGACAAGGCAGCATAAAATCTATAATATTGTCCAAACTTTAGTAGTATATATACACGAGTGCAAAAAAGTTTAGGGTTACTTTCGTTTTTTTCAAAAAAAAGCCCTATTCGCGTTTTCAGAAGGTTTTTTTACGCCTTGTGCTAAATAGAATTTAGCCCGAGACTTTTAAGAAACGCCAAGTTCGGATGCGCAGACGCATTGA
Source organism: Candidatus Poribacteria bacterium (assembly GCA_963662915.2). Lineage (GTDB taxonomy): Bacteria > Poribacteria > WGA-4E > WGA-4E > WGA-3G > WGA-3G. Next base: position 866,214 of record CAXXEU010000002.1, read on the forward strand.
GACGACGTTGAATCAACTCACTGAACAGTTTTCTATCGCACGGGTGCGGGCACGGACGCAGTGGGGACTTCAGACCCGAATGCGCAATAAGTTTGGGGTCTGTCTCCTCGGGGCTTTCCTGAATCAGTGTCTCGGACGCCCTTTGATGAAACTCAAAGACCTTGTTCTTGCATAACCAAAAATCTATGAAATTCTAATTAGCACAAGGCGTGAATTGTAGAAACCCTTTATTGAACTCACGTTATTATATAGTGACGCGAGTTAGGCGCAAAAAGGTTGCATAATTTTGCAGGAAGTTGGGAAAATGGAGTAAAATGTGGGTTCGATAAGGGGCGGGTAGCGCAAGTTTACCTTTCAGCGAGAGTTTGTGCCTGATTCTGCGCAACTAACAGTTTACACTACAGGGGGCTTTTAGAGCGACAGAATTCCACCCTCGACGAGCATCGGGGCACCCGTCATGTATCTGGATTCATCGGAGGCTAAATAGACCGCTGCCCAAGCGATGTCTTCCGGTTCACCGATACCCAAAGGATGCATCTCTTTGATTTCTCGGTTTATCGCTTCTGGATCGGGTTGCTTTGATAGGAATTCTTGGTAGAGTTCGGTGTTGATCGTGCCCGGGCAGAGGCTGTTGACGCGGATGTTGTCTTCGGCATATCGAACCGCCATGCTGCGTGAGAGATGCACCACAGCGGCTTTGGAGGAGGTATAGGCGGGGTGCATCGGGAAACCGACGTAGGCGGATTCGCTCGCCATATTGATAATAGAACCGCCACCGGCTTCACGCATCAGTGGGATTATCGTTCGTGAGACGAGATAGATGCTTTTCACATTGACGGCGTATTGTCGGTCCCAGTCTGTCTCAGAGATTTCTTCTAATTCACCGACGACGGCAATACCGGCGTTGTTGAACAGCACATTTGGATTACCAAGTTCCGAGGTAACTTGAGTAACAGCATCCTCAATCTGCCCGGAATCGGTTACATCGCACGCGCAAAATATCGCAGTCCCGCCATTTGCTTGAATTTGCTGTGCGGTTTTTTCGCCACGTTCAACATTCACGTCCCAGATGGCGACAGCTGCCCCTTCGTTTGCAAAGAGTTCCGCGCTTTTCGCGCCGATGCCTCGTGCGGCATCAGTAATAATTGCGATTTTATTTTTCAGTCGACTTGGCATACGGAATCCTTTCGACATAGGGGACCATTGGCAGAGAAGTCCTTAGAAAGGTATTGAAATATTAATTTCTGTGGTAGAGTTGTGCGTGGGCCTTCCATTGACAACGATTTCAACTTGGCAATCCAGTTTCCGGATGAGTAAAAATCAGAAGAAGGATAGACTATAGTTCTCCCAAGAGAGATACCCACCGTTCCCATGCGGCTTTGGTAGCGGCTTTCTGTGCGTCATTTGCATCTTCTGCCATGCCGCGTCTCAGGAATGCGTGTCCAACGCCTTCATAGATGACAGGTTCGTAGGTGACATTTGCAGCATCGGCAGCGGCTTTGGTTTCATCAATCGTGGCATTAATGCGGTTGTCACTTTCGCCATAGAAGCCGTATACCGGTGCGGATATTTTGGGGACATCTTCCGCGGCTGCAGCACGACCGTAGAACACAAACCCAGCAGCGATTGTATCGGAATTGACAGCGTAACTGAATGTTTGTCCACCGCCCCAACAGAATCCAGAGACTGCAACCTTTTCGTTGGTTGAGGGTAAGTCGCGGGCGTATTTCTGAATGGCATCCAGATCGGATGTAACTTGGGAGGATGAGAGTTCTCGGATAGTCCGTCGGACATCGTCGCCCGACTCGAAACTCTCAGTACCGCCGCCATCAGGGCCCATACCCGAAAGCAGGTCGGGACAGATTGCGACAAAACCTTGTGCAGCGAGTCTATCCGCTACGAGCCGGATCCAATCCGTGAGTCCAAAAATTTCGTGGATAACGATGATGGCTGTTGCGGGTTCCTTCACTTCCGGGTAAACGACAAAGGTATTGACAACACGTTCATCGGCAGTTGTGACTTTTACCCATTCCCCATGGCGGGGTGATACTTCAAGTTCATCTTTGATGCTGTCAGCCGCTGCGTTGCCAATCAACGATAAACCGGTAACAATAATGCCTAACATAACGGCATTGCATATCTGCATAGTTTTCTCCTTACTTTTCGTTTGTTTTCTGAATAATAGATTGGACTACCTGTTCCATTTCGGTAGGGGGCATTGCGCCAAATAGGAAGAAGTGAATATTCTCACTCGACCAGTTGAAAGCATACGTCGGTCCGCGCTGATGTTTATGGACGTGTGTGCCTTCAATCTCAATTACATCTGATCCTCTGCGTCGTTCACTACCCCGACGCGCCCGCGGATCTGTTGTTTCAAATATGGAGAAACCCAACAAGCCGTCTGCATAGATGAGCTGAATTGTATTTCTTCTGCCTTTTACGTTGCGAACGTTCTGCAGCTGGAACCCGGGTGGCAGGTATGCCGGTTGGATCGGTTTTGTTTCGAGGACCTTTTCAGCCTCGGCAAGCGAAATAACGGCGCTGCGCTGTGGTTCCAGCTTTATCTCTTTTCCAAATATTGTCCACTTCCGTTCCACAGTCTCAGGGTCAAAACTAATTCGGGTATAGACGCTCATTGACCGAAGAACGCTTTGCGCATCGAGTACCTCTACCCGTAAAATTGCCCCATTCTCACGAGCGAAGAAAATTCGCTTTGTCGGTCTGTTAACGAATTTCGGTGTGATCGTCAAAATATCAGTTTCGTAGTTTCCAATTGTTTCTGTAGAGGGTGCTTTTTCCAAATTATAATTTTGTGCAATCAGTTGAACCTTTTTTTCTGAAAATTGATACTTAACCTGCTGCCATCTGATTTGTCTTTCTCGATCATTTCTATGATTTTCGCCCCTGCCTCTTCTCCGGTTGTCTCTGTGATCTTTATCGCCCTGTGAATTTTCCAACTGTTTCGGCGCGCCTACCTCAGAGAGCTCCTTCGCGTAAAAGTTATCAGGAGATTTATGAATAACAAGTTCTTCAAAAGTCTTTGTACCTCTCGGCGAAATGAAAGTCATCAAACGAACGCCGATATAGTTAATTTCACGTTCGGCTTTTGCGATCCGTTCAAGCGTTTCGGTATCGGTGAAGGAGGTCTGTGGTGCGGATAGCAGCAAAACGAAAACTGTGCTACAAAGGAGGGACAACTTAACTGGAAACGCCCTATTGAAGATTAGATATTTACAAATTCGCATAGGTTCACCTATCGGTTGCCTGTTTAGGAAAATTTAGGGACCTACATTCTCTATATGAAGGTCGAGAAACAGGTCCGTATCACCATTTAATTCCGAAGATTCCTCAAGTTGTGTGATGTTCCCGTTTAAACTCAATGGATTGTCTGTTAATTGTTCCGTGTGAAGCCCGAAGTAGTAATCGAGCGTTTCTTCGTATTGGGAAGTTGTTGGATAAAAGTAGAGCGTTCCCAAAATCAGCGCGAGTGTCAAAATACCGGTCGCTCCCGCGGTGACAGGACGGAGGAACCAGCGTCCAAAATCCAGTAACCATCCTCCAATATCTGGTAATTGTAAGGGGTGTATAGATTTTTCTGCGCTTACCTCTGCCACTTGTTGGCGTATCTGTGCCATGACTGCGTGCTGGATTGATACGGGGGCATGATGTTCAAGTCCTTTGATCTGTTCGCGATGCTGCTGAAATGCCGCGAGCATGTCAGAACAGTCGTTGCAGGTGTGAAGGTGCGCTTCAACCCGTTCGCGCATAGGGGATGCTAATTCGTTATCTAAATAGGCTGATAATTCATCTTGAAATTGCGTGTGTATTTTTGCCATCACTGCGTCCTTAAGCGTTGATGGCACCGCATGCGGGAGGTCAGCGATCATCTGACGGTTCTTCTGGAATGCCGATAGCATTTCGGAGCATTCATTGCAGGCGCGCAGATGTGCCTCAACCCGTTCACGCATAGCCAGCGTGAGTTCATTATCTAAATAGGCTGATAATTCTTTTTGAATGCGTTGGTGATTCATATCTTTAATCGAGTGTAGTCGTAAAACATTTACCACACGACTCGCTCCAGTTCTGTTTTGAGTGCCTTCCGGGCTTCATGTAACCGAGATTTGACCCGCCCCAGCGTGCATCCGAGGATTTCGGATATTTCTTCATAAGAGAGTTCTCGCAGCTCCCGGAGTACGAGTATTTCTCTATAACTATCTTTGAGTTTCGCGAGCGCATTATGCACAATATCTTTTTCTTCTGACCGTAATGCCTCATCTTCCGGTGTTGTCGAATCAAGTGGCACCCATGGCTGTGAGTCATCAATCTCCATCGGGTCGGTTTTCCGGCGTTGGTACCGATCAATATGATTAAAACACTTGTTTTTCACGATACGGTAGAGCCATGTGGAAAATCGGGAACGGAACTCGAATTTTCCGATGTTTTCCCATACGGAGAGGAATACGTCTTGTGCGACATCCTGTGCATCTTGGTGATGACCGAGTATGCCGTAAGCGATATTGTAGACCCAATGTTGATAGCGTGTAATGAGGGTTCCCATCGCATCAACATCCCCTTTTTGGCAGCGCAGGACAAGTTCATGTTCCTGCGCCCGATCTAATTCTTCTGTATTGCCCATCTCCGAATAATTTTCCATAGTAGCTGAAAAGGCTGTTGCAACGGACATACTTTTTCTCCAAACGATGTGGGTAAAGAAAGTGCTTCTTTTGAATTCAGACGATTCAATTCTTCGATAGCCTTAATCTTTTCGTGATATAGGCAAACCTAATTGTTCTGTTGTTGGATTAGACAGAACAAAAAGGAAAAGGTTCGTTTTTTAGTGAAGCGTGTTTTCCTTCCCCGGTGTAGTTTGGACATGTCTAAGTTCCCCGCTGCCATTCGGCCATCTGCCGAGAGCAACATCTTTCTCCTGTTTTTCAAATGTCACACTGTCAAGCACTTGATTCCCACGTGTATCGGTATCAATGAGTGCTATGGTCTCACCGTTACGAGACAGCTTAAAGTTGGCATGGAGCCCTCTCTCGGCTTTACCATTTTCATCTAACCATACAAGGAGATAGCCTCGCCCTGGAATCGTTGTATTCTTTGGAAACTCCCATTTTTTCGGATTATCCGTTTTATCCGTTAAGTACATCCCAGAGAGATCCACTGTATTATTAGTGAGGTTATGCAATTCGAGCCAATCTTCGTATTGTCCTTGTGGGTCTGTAAGGCTTTTTGTGTTGGCTGCCATCAGTTCATTAATAACGATAGGTGATTCTTCGGCGACAGGCGCGCTGACCCGGTAATGTGCAGCGTGCGGTTCTGCGCGTGCGGGTGAAAAAGCGGTTGTCCCGTATGTTTTCACCGCATTTGCTTCAACATAGTAGTAAACCGTCGTTCCTGGTGGAAAAGCGGGAATATTTCCAACGTATCTACCGCCGCGCTTCGTCATCGGGGCCTCGTTGAAAACAACACGACGCTCGGTACTATAATACAACAACACAGAATCTGCCGCAACCGATTCGTCAAGTGTTGCTTTAACTAACACGGGGTTGTTCTGTAGCAGATCCGTTTCGGATTCAACATTAACGGAGAGAATTTTCGGGGTCGGTCTGTCCAGTTCTGGATGATTTAACAGATACTCGCGGCGCCGGTTTACAAAATCCTTAAGATCTGCAGGCGCACCGTTCTTGAACTCGTTATATCCGTAAAGTTTTTTATCATCTTGCTGTACTTCTGCATCAATAAGTTCGATGTATTCGTTAACGATAGGACCAAGTACCTCCCAATCAAGCCATTCATTTACGACAGTACGGACGTGCGCGAGGTAACGGGCACGCCACTGTGGATTGGAGAGCAGCCGCTTAATCAAGGGTCGTGCTTGGTTATTTTCGTACGTAACAGGGGATACCATTCCATCTGTTAGTTCACCCCACGACCAGCCACCCCCTGGACCGCCACCACGTCCGCCCTGACGAGCGAATCTCATGGTTTCATTGTTATCATGTGGCACAAGGTGGAATCTGCCGTTGACATCTTGATAGATGGTATAGTCACCGCCTTTGTGGATGTAACTGTCGTCATCCATGAAAACATTTGAGACAGCGAGTTGCCATAGAACCTGATCGATGTTAAGCAAGGACGGCAGGTTTTCCATGAGTTCTGCATCAGGTGTTGTATCATCAAGCATTTTGCAGAGTCTGATGAGATCTTCCCACGGGTTCTCAACATTGTTGGTTTTGAGTTGATACGCCTCTTGATATCTGGCAGGATTTTCACCGCTATACGTCAGCGCACCCCCACCACCGGGACCTATTTTCCAGCGGATGCCATCTCTTGTTCCGAACCATTCGGCGAGAAAGTCTTTATTGTATTGTTGAAGATTGATGTAGACCCCCCAATTTTCACCGTTGATAACCAGTTTCACAAGATTTGTTTTCATCGCTGGGATATAGTCGTGTGCGATTCGGTTGTAGAGGATTTCGCGGAGGAAGGAGGCATCAACATGCCCATTGAGTAGATTGAGAGTCTTGTAGCCGTAGAGCCGTTGTCCATCTTCCGCATAATCGACGGCGATATTAAAGGATTTTTTCTCCGAGTTAACCGTAAAATATGAGGAGCTGCCTCGGAAGTGGACACCCACCTCTGGATAAACTTTTCCATCAACAATCAGTTCAGCTGGCACTTCAATGTCTGTACGGTAAAACGCGTTCATCTGCTGATACCAGTCTTCGTGATGAAACCGGAGATAAAGGGTCCGAAATGTGTAGGCATCGTAAAGTGACGGTGAACCTTCTGGCGTGGCAGGCAAGCTGGTTTTCACATCGTTCTGAACGCCCTCTTTTAAGCTTGATTCGTTTAGGGGTGTGACGTTTCCATCGCCTCGTGTATCCAAAGCCGCTTGTCGCTCAACCCCGGTTAATTTTCCATCTTCATCTTTATCGAATTGTGCTACCAGTTTTTCAGCCGCCCTCGGTCCACGGCGGCCACCACCAAATCCACCTCGCATGCCCCCAAAACCTGGTGGCATTCTACCAAGGTCCGCCTCGGCTCTGTCGGGGGCAATGCTTGCTCGAATCCTTTCAATCTCTTCACGGCTGAGTTTATCACCAGTGAACGCCTCTATGTTTGTAACTCGGAGCATGACTGCTGCTTCTTCATCGCTAAGTTTCCCATCGCCGTTGTGGTCGAATCGCTTCTGTTCATCTGCGAGTTTGGGTGCCTCCTGGTCGTCTTGGGCATCTACGGATATTATCCAACCAATGGCTATTAGCACAATAAGTGTGATTGATTTAAATTGCTTCATTGAATTTTCCTTCAGTCTTAGACTTGTTTGTCATAGAGGCGTGTGGGATTTCAGGAGCCTCTGTGTTTATTCTTTGTCCATCTTTACTTCTGTGACATTTTCAATGTTTGATAGTTCGTTAAAAAAAACGAGCCATTCCTGTGGATTTTCTAATTTAACCCGGTAGTTCAACTCAACTACACCACTTTTCTTTATCCGTTTCTCAATCAGACGGTCATAAATCAGGTGTCTATCAAAGGTGGATCGGTAAACGTTCTCAAAACTCGGTTCGGGTGGCAGGCAAAATTCGAGGCTAAACTCATTATTGTTGCTAAAATGTTCATGCCAGTGGTATATGCCGAGTATAATGATACCGATGAGAAATGCCGCCGAAACTGCTACGGATGGACTTCCAGCACCGATTGCCATTCCAATAGCCAATGCGTAAAAAACAAAACCTATGTCGCGTGGGTCTTGGATAGCCGTGCGAAACCGAATAATAGATAACGCTCCGACTAAACTAAACGCGCGGGCTATACTGTCGCCGATGATGACCATCACAACCGAAATCAGCATACACAAAATAATGAGCGTGTCTGTAAACGATTTTTGTGGGATTCCAGCGTGCGTCCATCGGTAGATGTTAACAATAAAAACACCAAGCACAAACGCGAGAAGCAACCTAAGTGCGTCGGTTCCCATGGTTATGAGTGGTGGAAAGGTTAAAAAATCAGATAATATGTTCATTCCTGTCCGTTAATTGAATAGGACTTACGCAAAATTTAGGATTACCCCCCTGAGTCCCCCCGCAAGCAGGGGGAAGCTGTCGGTTTTTAGAGACAACTGCGTAAGTCCTGTTGAAAATTTGTGGATAATCTAACACGAGTTCCACAAATGAAAGTCTTAAGGAACGCGTGGCGTGTATTTTTCAGAATCGACGGGCTGAAGGTGCAAACTAAAAGTTTATGCTACAAATACGGAACTTGCATTAGCCTATCATAATTTGACAAACTTATGAAGAAAATGTTGGAAAATAGTGTAGTAAAGCACGTTAAAATATATTTTCGGACGATGTTTGCGGAGCGGATCCGTAGAGGCGTATCTCGTCTATATTACCCATTGATGATGCCAGGACAATGCGGATAGCGTCGGTAACGAGAGGCGTGCGAATAATATGGGGCGATTTTCGAATTGGTGTTTTGAAGGATTTAACGATCCGCCACTTATCTTCACCCATGCGCGCGTAAATGGTCATATTCTTTAGCGGTTCGATCGGATCAAAGTAGATTTCGATTCGATTGATGGCGCGTCTCTCTGGAAGTATCCACTTCTGAATTGACCCAAGACCGCTCTCGGATATTTCGTAAACCTCCGTTATGCCGCCATCAACGCGAACTGTGTTTTGTGTCGCCACAAGCAGACAACCGGGAATGGTGAACGAGAATAAAACGAATACGAAAGCGATATTGGGAATTTTCTTTTCAGAGGTCATGATCTGCTGCTCCTATTGTAGATGTGCTTTATGTCTGCCCTTCATGACGGATGAGTAATCCGACAAATATCCCTGAGAACAGCAAAATTGCCATGGCATAAGGTGCTGCTTCGGCAAACATGGCTTCTGATGTATAACTCCAAACATTAAGGGAAAGCGTCTCGTATCCCGGTGGTGATAAGAGAAAAGTAAACGGTAATTCTTTCATTGTTGCGAGGAAAACAAATGCTGTGGCTGTTAGCATACTACGCAGCAGAATCGGTAAGAGCGCTCTCAGGAATGCTTGAAGTGGTGGATAGCCGAGAGCGCGCGCGGCTTCTTCTAAATGTGGTGAGGTTTGATAGAGTGAACTCCTGACAGGTCCAATGGCTTCTGCCAAGAAATGCAGGGTGCAGGCGTAGATTAGCACAGGTAACGTCTTATAGATGAAAGGCACGGTGTTTAGAACAAAAAAGATGAGTGATAAAGCAAATGCAAGTGGCGGTATGGCATAAACTATATAGGCGACACGCGCCAGCATATTTGATGTTCGCGACGGATGCCTCACCTCGATATAAGCCAACGGGACCGCCAGAATCGCACACAGAACACCAGTAGGTATGGCAACAGAGAGGGAACCCGTTAGTGCTTCTACAAGACCTTGCAAGGCAGAGACATCTAATCCTTTGACTTCTGGCAATGCGCTTGCGAGCGGCACGCAGATCCAAAAAAATATGGCACTGATAGGGATAATCACCGTTGTGACTGCGAGCAAGCAGAGATAGAAGTAAGCGGGGACACGCCATCTACCAAGCCGAATCAGTGACGCTTGGCGAGATGTTCCGTGTCCGGCGCGGTGGAGTGTTACGCGCTTTAAAAGTCCTGTTTCAAGATAAAGCAGACATCCGGTGAAGGCAAGGAGCATCAGCGCGAGCCATGCCGCATAAGTATGTTCAAAAGAGAGTGTGTATTCAATATACAGTGCATAACTAAAGGTTTCATAGCGCATCAGTGACACAACCCCGAAGTCGCCGAGGACATGTAGACTGATGAGCAGTCCGCTTGCATAAAAAGCGGGACGCAATTGTGGAAGGATAACATGCCAGAAAACCTCAGGATACCGATAACCGAGGTTTCGAGCCGATTCTTCGAGACTTGGATCAAGTCCGAGTAAGGCGGTACGTAGATTCAAAAAGAGATATGGACTTGTATAGGTACTCAGTGCGAGGAGCGCCCCCCAATAACCACTAAGACGTGGGATACTCACGCCGAATAATTGTGCAACGATACCCGTATTTCCACCGAGTGCGAGCAGCGCGTAAGCCATTACATAGCCCGGAATTGCGAGCGGTAGCACATTCAGTACTGTAAAGACGAGTTTGCCTTTCAGGCGGGTCCTACTTGTTAACCATGCGGCAGGTGTTGCTATTAGCAGATTCAGGACGAGCACACCTACTGTCAATAGGAGTGTGTTAAGGAAGAGTCTGGCGTTGCGCCAGCGGAAGACAATCTCCAAAAGAGCTGCGCCTTCCGCTGAAAACGCTTTGATGAGCAGATAACCTAACGGGATAAGTCCACCGATCCCCACCACAACAGCAGGAATGAAGAAATATCGGTAAGTACTTAGTGTTTGTGTCTTGGCATTCAATTTCCGTAGCCTCGACTTCCCGAATCGGTTGTAAATTTATAACACTTCAGCTTTTTGCAGTAACTTAACTGTACCGTCAAGATCATCCATATCATTGAGATTAAATACCGGAGCAATTTGGATCAGTTCGGATAACGGCACCAGATTTTCGTTCTGAGTTACACCTTCAATGACAGGATATTCAAAGACATCACTCGTAAAGTACTGCTGTGCTTTGGTAGATAACAAAAAATTCACAAACTTCAGAGCAGCCTTTTTGTTCTCAGCACTCTTCAGCACACCGACACCGGCAATGTTAACGAGGTTCCCTGGGTCGCTTGCCTTAAAGAAAGCTTGTGCAACTGGATAATTTGAATCCGATTTTTTGAATCGCAGGAGATAATAGTGGTTCGGCAAACCGAGGTCGATTTCACCTGCAGCGAGTGCTTCTATGATAGGAGTATTTTTAGCGTATTTTTTCACACCATTTGTTTTCATACCGCGTAGCCACTCTTCTGTTTTTTCTTCACCGACTTGCACGCGCAGGGAAGTGACAAAGGCTTGGAAAGAAGCGTTCGTTGGTGCCCAACCGACTCTACCTTTCCACATAGGTTGTGTTAAATCGAAAATGCTTTCTGGAAGTTCTTCCATTTTGACGCGCGCTGCGGAATAGGCGAGAACGCGGGCTCTGCCACTTGTGGCAACCCAAAAACCCTCAGCATCGCGGAAGTTTGAAGAGACTTTCGTGAGTATAGTTTCCGGAAGTTTTGCAAACATTTCCTTTCTACTCACAGCACCGAGTGCACCAGCATCTTGTGCCCAGAAGAGGGCTGCAGGGCTTTTGTCGCCTTCTGTTAGGAGCGCAGCGGCTAACTGAGTTGTTCCGCCATAATTTGCCTTTACTTGGATACCGGTTGCTTCCTCAAATTGCTTGATAATTGGTTCAACGAGACTTTTACTACGTCCAGAATAGATCGTCAACGTTTCAGCATGATCCGATCCAACGACGGGCCCAATAAGGGTGAATACCAGCAAAACTGATAAAACGTACTTGAATAAGCTAAAATGGTTTTTAAACATTGTATCTCCTTTTATAAAGTTAATAAATCATCTATGGGGGATTAAAAACGCTGCAATTTTAGACAAATATAATAAAAATCTGTTCAGAATTATCAACAAATGTCTTCTCTGCAATCCGAGCATCTAATGCTTCGGGACTACCCACCAACGTGTGTTCATGCCTGCCGTAATATGATCTGCGACATGGCAGTGATAGAGCCAGTTGCCGGGCGTTTTCGCTGTCATGTCAACCGTAACCATACTGCCGGGCAGTAGTTCTATAACGTCGGTACGTTTCCCCGCGTTGAGTACCGTCTGTCCATGCCAGTGTGCGGTGTGCATATCGACTTCAGTGCCTAAGCCGATGAGATACCAACGGACCCTGTCATGCTGTTCGACTTCCAAACCTTGTAAATTACCAAAAATAAAGCCATTAATAGCGTGCTTGAGGTTCCCCTCCTCTGCTTCCACAGCGGACTCGTATGCCTCACGCTGTCCACTTTTGACGATTTCACGACCATTTTCGTCAAAGACAAGGAAGAGCGTGGTAAAGGCTTTATCAATATCTTTGGGACGCGGATCGTCAATGGAGCGTTCCATCCCTTTTTTAGTGACGATGCAGGTTCCGATTAAGCCGTCGTAGACTTCGGTAACCGCATCAACATGTGAGTGGTAAAGCCAGACAATAGAGGAAGGATCATTGGGGCCGGGTGCAGCGTCGCTATCTGCTTCCCAGTGATAAGTGAACGTACCGCCGGGTTGAACCGCAGCGCCAGAACCCTTCATATCTGCGCCTTCGTTTTCTTCATCATATTGTAATCCGTGGACGTGGATGCTGAGCGGTTTATCGGCACGATTGAGAAAATGAACCTTCACGCTGTCTCCTTCGACAGCATGGATCTGCGGTCCGAGGATACCCATCCACGCGGGTTGTTCGACTTGCGTCGTGTAGGTGTCATCGGTATACTGAATGTAGCGGTATTTTTCATAGATGAGTGCTTTGCCCCAAACGTCTAATCCCATCGAAGGTCTGATGAGATTCTTTCCGCTTGGTGCATAGTTCCACTCGACCTTTTCCGCAGCGATCCAGTATTCCCGGGTTGCGGCTTCAGCGAAGGTAATGCAATACGACAGCAGCACACTCATGAGTGCGATAAGTTTGTAAGAGGTTAGTGGTGAAAGGAAACGCAGCCAATAAGCCTGTCTTATAGATGGGGTCAATTTTATGAACTTGAGACTCATTTTCAAAATAGAAGATGTTAAAATAAACTCGAAACCATCTTCCTATTCTCCTCGTGGAAAACCACTATAGGTTGAATTTGGACTTAATTATAACACGGAAATTGGGAAGTGTCAAATAAATCTAAAAAGTTAGATACATTTGGTTTGAAGAAATAAATCTACGCATCTGAAGAAGGTCTGTTGTCTGGATACCCGAATTTATAGTAAAGTCGATAGTTACTTATAGTAGGTTAAAGTCTGGCGAGGTTAGAAATGCACATCACATGAATCAGAATCATTTGAATGTGAGTATTGAAACTTACTCGTGCTGCTGGCGCCTACCTATCTTCAAGGGCATAACCAAATTTCTCGCGAAATTCCTCGTGAATCATCAGTTCATAACCTGTCATTTCAGTTATCGGAAGGGCAATGGGCTGCATCCGAGAACGCGAGGATTCATATAAGGCGATACACATCTCTACGTCTTTCCGACCGCCGATGCCATACTCCGGCGGTTCTCCTGTGAGTGCTGCCCGCGCAATCGTCATAATCTCTTCCGCTGTTCCGACGTTCCACTCATCTATCGCGTAGGTTCTGAACGGATTTTCATAGATAATTTGCGGGTCGGTATGAACGACAATCCTCGAAAGTACTTCCACACCGTCAACTTGGTGGTGTTCCTTTTCGATGGGAATGTCTTTCATTTCACCGTTGACAAGTGCGCGCAGTGGAAAATCTGATGTCCAGAAATCTGTATCTGTTATCACACCTTTCGTTCCCATAATCTGCCTGTACTTGATTGTTTCCTCGCCAACCTGTGAGGTTTCATAGACCCCGACGGCACCGCTCTCAAATTCAATCAGTGCGTGTCCCCAATCTTCGTACACTCTGTCCGGCCCGGGCGCAAACTGCTTTGTCGTGCCAACGATTGTTTTCGGTTCGCTTTGGGCATAGCATCGGATTTGAGACATTCGGTGGACACCCATATCAATACAGACACCAGAGTGGGAAGTGAATGTTGATATAGGGGATTCTATACCGCGTGGCTTGGCACCGTGTACGAACGAGGCACGTCCAAAGGGTTCGATAAAGTGCACGCGCATGATGTCGCCAAGTACGCCTTCCTGAATCAACTTTATAATGACTCGGTCCCCGGGCATCCGAAAGTAGTTTTCGGCGACTTCAAAGTGGACACCGTTTTCCCGGCAACTATTGATGATAACATCACAGCAAGCGAGTGTCGGTGCCATTGGCTTTTCGACGATCGGATGCATCTTGTGCTCAGCGATGATCCGTGCAAGTGAATGGTGCGTATAATCGCCAGTACCGATGTCTACAACATCGAGATCGCTGTGTTTGTCAAGCATCTCCTTGATATCTGTGTAATACGGAAGCCCGTATTCCTCACCGACTTCACGGGCAGCATCTGCGTCTGCATCACATACGGCGACGTAATCTAAATCCCCTTGCTTCGCCAATTCAGCGATTGTTGGGATATGCCAACGTCTTGCGACCCAGCCACAACCTACAGATGCAATCTTGGCTTTTTGCATTCAATCTGTCTCCTTCGCGTGGATACAACTAAGTTACACTAACCTGAATAATTTAAAATCCGACATTTGCACACGTATTAATGAACAACACCCACCTCAGCGAGCCACGCGTCCAGCAGCTGCATATTACCGAGTGTATCGTCCCAAGACATTGCCGGTGCTTGCCGATCAGCAATATGGTTAGCGACTGTATCGGCTTCGAGGGTAAAGAGATCCCTATCGACATCAACCGTAATCTCTTCTCGATCTTGCTGAGATTCAACGATAATTTTTGTTGACGGGAAGACTGTATCCAGCGGCAGCGGTTCTCTCGCGTGGCGGCAAGGCGAGGCTGGCAGCCAAGGACTTGGGATAGTGATTGAACCTTCTGCTCCATAAATAATGACGCTGCTTCCAACACTACATTCAACAGCGGCAATTATCTCCCCAATAATCCCGTTTTCAAACTTGAGCGTTGCCGCTGCGATATGATCAACACCTGTAGGTCCAATCTTACCGTTTCCTTTTACCTCAACCGGATTCAAGAATAGTTTGTTTTCAGCAGCACCCGCTATTTTTCGAGTCATTGAAGCCGTGTAGCACCCGATGTCAAGGATGCATCCGCCTCCCATTTCGTGATTGTAGATCCGGCTTTGCGGGTTAAAATTTGATCGGTAGCCGAATATTGAACGGATGACGAGTACCTCACCGATCACCCCGTCTTGTATGAGTTCAACGACCTTCGCTATCTGTGGATGGCAGCGATACATAAACGCTTCCATGAGGAACACATCATTTTCCCGCGCCGCGTTGACCATAGCGGCGGCTTCGGCGTGATTCATACTGATCGGTTTTTCGATGAGGAGATGTTTTCCCGCTTCGGCGCACTTTATCGCCCACTCCTCATGCAGTGGGTGGATTGTTGCGATATAGACGGCATCAATATCGTCATCCGTCAACAGGTCCGCGTAATCGTTGTATTGGCGAGGAATATTGTAATCGTTGGCGAGTCTATCTATACGTGATTGCGTACGGCTCGCAACGGCGAGAATCTGCCCGGAGTCTGTAAAACGCATTCCGTTGCAGAAGACATAGGCGATACCGCCTGCTCCCATAACACCCCAGTTTAACATTATGTAGTCTCCTTCTATGAACTGCTTTGCTGTTTCGCTGCTGCGCGTTTGCTTGCCAGTGGGTGCATAATACCGGCACCGGGGGGCCAGACACCTGGGTCCGCCTTAATCCATTCACACAATTTCTGAGCGTGCGGTGTCAATGTCTCCCAGATTTCGTGCGGCATAATCCGACTAAAGCCGTGCTGTGTTCGCCAAGGTGCGGCGTATTCGACGTTGGGTAGTGCACGAATTTCCTTTGAAAGATTCGGCGTTGCACCGTGCCATGCGCGGTTGTCTCGAAATACGCCAGAACCCGCAGTCGCGCCGACGAGTGTTGAATGCTTCATCCAATCGGGTTCGTCCCCTGGAGGTGGTGGGTTTTGTTGAAGGGTATGTGTCCCCGGAATCTGGCGAATCGGTCCGTTTTCCCACGTCAGGTCGCACATCACGAAGTTAATCGTTACCGTCGGCGGCGTCATCTCCATAATCAATTTTTGGGATGGGATATCAAGGTTTCCTTTGTCATCTCTATGGAGTTGGGCGCCGACTAACTCTGCCTGTTTGATACGTGCTTCGGAAAGGTGTTGTGGGTCTCTGCCATCGGGATGTAGGTGCTGGTACTCTACGGCACCGGGGAGGCAGAGGTCACCGCCTGAACCCCAGACTCGGTAATCCGAAGAACCGAAAATTTCTGTGACAAGAGGTGTCGTTGTCGGTAAATCAATCATGCTTGCCCATGCCGGATGGTGCAGCATCTGTCTTGAAGCGGAGGAGGTGCCGTAACTATAGCGGTGTGGTAGGCGGCTGGTTTCGGTCGTATACTTTCTGTTTCCGGGTCCGGGTATTGAGAGGATATCGCGAAGTGCTTCAGCACAACCTTCTCTCCAGCGCGCAAGTTGCTCAGCGTTGAGAAGGTCTTTGACGACCACGAAGCCGTCGCGATGGAAGATACGAGCAATCCTCTTAACTTCATGGGGTTCACAGATTTCGAGTCCACGGATGCCGTTATGCTCGTGGAGTTCTTCGCGAAGTGCCTCGACTTCTGGGTCGTCGTAGACCCGACGTTTCGGTGAGTTAGGGTCCGCGACACCGAATCCCCTTTCACCGGGAAAGAGGTTTCCTTCAGCATCGACGGTTTCATTGATGGGAGTGTTCTCATCCCATCCGACCCGCGTCTCACCGTAGACTTCCATATCTTCGAGTTCTGAGGTTATAGTGTGTCCGTTGTTGCTCATAAGGTTAACTCCTAACCTCCCATCTGCTGCGAATAATGGGAAAATTTGGTATTTTCGTTGTAAAGAATGAATGTGAGAACGGCTGTAGCATTGTATTCTTCATAGGATTTACGCAAAATTTAGGATTACCCCCCTTCGTCCCCCCGCAAGCAGGGGGAATCTGTCGGTTTTTAGAGATAACTGCGTAAGTCCTGCTTCAGTCAATCTCAATTAAAGAGCGCTCTCTTGACGATTAGCGAGTTGTGCTATGATCTTCTCCCTCTTTGTCTCAAGGTGGGAAGTTCTTTACTTGCATAAGACTGTGAACATTCGTCAACGTTTTCTCAGGGCTATTTCGTTTTAAGGTTTTTATCCAATGTGTCCAAAGCGTCGGGATTTGGAAATCCCGCCTACAACGGATACGCGCGCATCGAACATCTAAAACTTCGGAAAACTGAATGGCCCTGACGTTTTCTATAATTTTAGCAAAGTCCTATTTTTTTATCAAGTGGAATGGTGACGTTTAATTTTGAAAATATATCCTAAATATGTTACAATAAGACACATTAAACCAATCTCCAGATAGGTGGTAAACGTACAAAAGATATGAGAATTCTGCACACTGCCGATTGGCATATCGGGCAACGCCTCCACGAACGTTCCCGACTTGACGAACATAAACAATTCCTCGACTGGCTCTTTGAAACAATTGAAAAAAATGACGTTGACCTCCTCCTCGTCTCAGGCGATATTTTCGATACCTCTCTCCCATCAGCAGAGGCAACTAACCTCTACTATAGATTTCTCTACCGGCTTTTTAATGAAACTGAAACATATACGGTGATTACAGCAGGCAATCACGACTCCGCGCGACACTTGGAGGCTCCACGAGAGTTTCTAAAGATGGGTCGGATTCATGTTGTTGGTTTGGCAACCGAGTCTAATACGTGTGTCTTTCCGTTTCCACCCGACAATCCGCGAGTGTCGGTTGCAGCTGTTCCGTATCTCTCCGAAAGTGATCTCCGACATCTCTCATACCAAACGGAGGTAGAGAGAAATGAGCGGTATCGCGAGTGGCTCAAAACGTTCTATGCGGATTGCGTCTCCGGCATGCCAACCGAGCTTCCGAAAATCTTGATGGGGCACCTCTTTGTCCAAGGCGGAAAAGTAACGGATTCTGAACGAAACATCCAGATTGGTGGCGCAACGGCTATCCATGCCAGTGATTTTCCTGACGGTGTGGATTATGTTGCGCTCGGACACCTCCACAGACCGCAGAGGATTGACGGTGCTGATTATCCGATTCGGTATTCAGGTTCACCGATTCCACTGCGATTTAACGAGATTGGTTATAAAAAAAAGGTATATCTGCTGGAGTTGGCTGATGACGGAACGCTGGTACGAGACGAAGGTATTGAAATTCCAGTTTTCAAGGAATTATGCATTGTCACGGGAGATGAGGAATCTGTGCTCTGGGATGCAGAGACACAGACTTGGGATGGAAAATATATCCAGGTTAAACTGAAATTAAACAAACCGCAAATGGGGATTAATGATAAAGTGCGCCAAGCGTTCGGTGAGCGTGGTGGGGAAGTCCTGAGCGTTGAGATTGAATCAACGGAGATGAAACACGGGTTGGAAATCTCTGTTGAGGATATGAAACGTCCTGAAGAAATTTTTAAACAATTTTACAAGGCAGAAAATGATGGGGAATCTCCGGATGAAATCCTTGTCCAGACTTTTCGTGAATTAATCCAAATGGTTGAGGCATCTGAATGAAAATATGTAGACTCAAACTTAAGAACCTAAACAGTTTTCGTGAAGAAATAGATATCGATTTTGAAGGTCCACTATTAGAGGGTGCTTCTCTTGTAGCGATTACCGGTCCAACAGGTGCGGGCAAAACGACGTTGTTAGATGCAGTGTGTGTCGCGCTTTACGGCAAAACACCGCGCTTGAGTGGAACAGGGAGTCAACATCCGAGGCACCTCATCAGTCATGGTGAAAAAGAAGGATTCGCTGAAGTACATTTTGTGGCAAATGGAACTCGTTATATTGCCACTTGGTCTCTTAGGCGTGGAAGTTCCGCGGCAGTCCGGTTGTCTTACGCAGAAGATAACAAGTTAATCAGCGATAAGTTAAGCGGGCAGGGGAAGGCTCTCGGTTCAAGTCAGAGGACAGTGAGCGAAGAGGTTAAATCTATCTTAGGATTGGATTTTGGTGCTTTTAGGCGGTCAGTCATGCTGGCACAAGGTGAGTTCGCTGCGTTCTTGAAGGCGAGTAAGGAACATAGACGCACGATATTGGAAGCGACGGCGGGTATTAGTATCTACGATGTACTGAAAGATAGGTTAAATAAAAAGGTTGAGGAGGTTAAAGCAGCGAATGCTGATGTACTTGCGGAAATAGAAAAAATCCCACCAGCCTCTCCTGAGCAGCTTAAGGGAGCCGAGGCGGAACTTGACGGACTAAAAAACGAAGCCAAGGTATTAGAGACGCGGAGCCAGGAAATGCAGCAGGAAAAGGATCGGGAAACAAAACGCACAGAGGACTATGAAGAACTCCAATCCTCAGAAGAACGTCAAGCAGAACTCTTAGATCAGCAGCCAAAGATTGATGCCCTCCAAGCAGAATTGGAAAATACTCAACGTGCGAAGGATCTACGCGCTGAAAAGCGGGAATATGATACCGCAAAATCGGAACTTGTAAGAGCAGAGGAGGAACTTGATACAGCAACGACTGAGAAAATGGATGCGGAAAAGCAAGTTGAAACAGACAAAACCAATTTTGATAAAAAAGAAGAAGCGTATCAGACGGCAGCAACTCAACACAAGCAAAAGACACATGCCTACGCAAATGCTAAGTTAGATGTCCAACGCGCAGCTGACCAGTTTATTGAAGCGGATAAGCGAACTTCAGAATTAGAGGACTTGGATGATAAGATTGACACACTTTTGAACCACTTAACCGGCAGAGAAACTAAGCAAGCCGAGTTACAAAAACAGATCAAAAACGCGCAGACCTTTTTGGATAAGAATCCGCTTCCGTCAGATCGGCAACACCGTCTCACGCAAGCAAACATCCTTCTGACACAACTCGATCCGCAACAGAATCAGTTGGAAACGACATTGGAAAGCGCAGTAGAACACGGCAAAAAAATCGCGTCGCTGGAATGTGAAATTAAAGAGTTGTCCAAAACGCGTGAAAAACGACTTGCAGAAAAGACAGAGGCAGAGACTGCGTTGGAAACGGCTACCACTGAATTGAACAAACTTCTGACAGGTGGAACCCGCGAGGAATGGATTGACCGAAAACAACAATTAGCCCAAGCGTACCCCGTCGTGCAAAGATATGAAGATATAACGAAGGATTCGGAGAATATGTCAGAGCGGTTGGACGAGTTAATTGACACTGTATCAACATTGAATGCGGAGGTTGCGCGAATCGAAGAGGAATTGAGAGAACAAGAGTTAGTGTGCCAGCGCGCAGCAGAAGTGGTCCACCGCTGCGAAGAAGCACTAAGGTCCGCGATGTTGACAGAGCCAATCAATCAACTTCGACAACGCCTTCAACCGGGAGAACCCTGTCAGGTATGTGGATCAACAGATCACTCCTTTGTTCATATTGCGGAATCTGAAGACGATGACCTACTGCAGAATGCCGAGAATGCCTTAAAAAACGCGAGAACCGAGGCTAAAACTTCACAAGATCAGATGCTGGCTTTGCAGACAAGGCAGACTGAAACGCAACGGGATAAGCGTAATACTAATCAGCAAATTAAGGATTGCGAGTCCGAAATAGAGACGCTACGGAACAAGAAGGCGAAACACCTTACGGCGTGGCAGGCGATTTATCCAGATGACGATATTTCGTCGGAGTGGGCAGCCGAACGGGTTAATCAAGCGGATACTGCTATCGAAGCCCTCGGAACAGCCGAGAAAGCACACACGGATGCATTGCACGCTCACAATATGATAGCACAGCAACTCGAAACCTGCGAAACTGATATTGCACGTGAGGAAAAATCTCTAAAAGATACTGAGCTGCTGCTGCAAGATGCAAAAAATACTATTGCGGATTTGGAAGCGGACATCACAGCAACTAAGAAACGGTTTTGGGAATTCCTACCTGAGACCTTTCATGAGGCTTCACCGCGTGCCGCATTGGACTGTTTTCAAGAAAAGGTTGACGAGGTTGCAGTATGTTCGGATAAACTACGTAATGCAACAACGGCACTTAAACTCCTAAATGCCGAAATTAACACAGACCGGCGCGATCTGAAAAATTTGAATGATAATCGCGACAACTTGCAGGATGAGATAGGCGAATACCGACGCGAAGGTGAAGCATTTCTGGATGCTGTCCGTGAGGAGACTAATGGTTTGGAAACGGAAAACGGGATTGATGCTGCTATTCGGGCATTGGAAGCAGACCTACAGGCGAAAGAAACTGCGCGCGATACGGCTGACCAGCAATTGCAGGGTAGTCAAAATCTATTTACTCAGAAACAGGTTGCTCATAGGATTTCCGAAAAGCAGCATGAGGAATCTGGTGAAAAACTTGAAACGGCACAAAAGGCTTACTTCAATAAGTTAGATGAGACAGGATTCGATTCACCGGAAGCACACGATAACGCCTTCCGAAACGGGGCACAGATACAGGAACTCACCGACCAAATTAATGCATTCGAGAGTGAGAAACAGCAGATTGCATTAGATATTACCGAATTACGAACCCGGTTTGAGGAAACCCCGTATGATCCAGGGACGTTGGAGCGGATTGAGAATGAAGCCAAAGAAATCGGAGAGCAGCTCCAAGCGGCACAACAAAAGGTTGGCGCACAGCAGGAGAGAATAGACAACTTAAAAGATGCCCTTAAAGAACGTGAGGCTCTCGGTGCCAAAATCGCTGCAGCACAACAGGAATTGGAACGTTGGCAGGGGTTATATGAGGTCATGCCCAGGAACGAATTGCGGGACTTCGCACTGGAGATTATGTTCAAGCAGATGGGACGTTTAGCCAACGTACAGTTGGACTATCTCACCTCGGAACGCTACCAGCTTAAAGTCGAATCTATCGGTGATTTGAAGGTCATCGATCGGTGGAATGCTAACGAAGAACGTCCAGTCGAGACGCTCTCCGGTGGTGAATCATTCCTGACGAGCCTTGCTTTGGCACTTGCGCTGGCGGATCTGAGTCGTGGACGTGCGCAACTGCATTCGCTTTTTCTTGATGAGGGGTTCGGGACACTTGATGCCGAAACACTTGACACGGCTATCGCAGCATTGGAAGGACTTCGTATGCAGGGACGCAGCATTTTCCTCATCAGTCATGTTCAGGAACTCACAAGACGGATACCTGTCAAAATCAACGTTAGAAAACGTGGGGATGGGAGTTCATCTGTACAGGTTCAAGGTTAATTTAACAAAATTGGAGGTTTCATAATGAAATTTGGTTTTATGTCGTCTGTATGTCCGCCACTCACATTGGCGGAATTAATTGATAAAGCAAAACACTACAACTATGAACATCTGGAGCTCCGTGTAGAGTGGGATCACGGGCACGGTGTGGAATTAGGTTCAACGCCACAGCAGCTGCAAGAGGCATGCGCCCGACTTGCCGATAGTGGGATTGAGCTCTCCTGCATTGCGACAGGGTGTCGGTTCATTGATCCTGATGCGAATAAACGCGCGGAACAGGTAGATTTACTCAAACGGTATATTGACTTGTCCGAGAAGATGGGTGCGAAGAATATTCGGATTTTCGGGGATAGAGTGCCGGAAACACCGGTTGCGGTGTCCCAGACGCTGGATTGGGAAGCCGAAGGGATTCACGCGTGTGATGGCTTGGCGGGTGATGCCGGTGTCACGCTCTGTCTGGAGACGCACGGTAATCTTATTGCCAGTTGGGTTACGGAGACAATATATCGGGCAGGGGCAGAGAACACCTTTGTGAATTGGCACGCAGCACATCACGTTCGCCATGGGGAGCCTATAAGTGTCGCCTATGTGCATCTGCGTGGTAAGGTACGGCACGCGCACGTCAACTTTGGGGACAGTGGGCCATTACCAGACACGGAAAGAGATTCGCTGACGCTCCTGGCACAGGATGGATATGACGGATTTGTTTCCATTGAGGTTATCAATCCGCCAGATTCAGATGCCGTGCTCCAACGGCATGCCGAATTATACAAAACATTGTAAAATGGCTATCAGCGGTCAGGTCGCTTCGCTTTCAGTCATCAGTCCAGAGACCTTTATGGAAGTTAGAAACGATTCTAACTTCCACACACCCTACTGACCGCTAACCACTAATTGCCAAATGCTAACTGCTAATTGCTAAACATTAAATGACTCACCGCAACCGCATGTATTCTTTGCGTTCGGGTTCGTAATCTTGAACCCTGAATCCATCAATCCATCGTTATAGTCAAGTACCGATCCCGCGAGATAAAGCGTGCTTCTGGGATCAATGAAGACCTTCAAGCCGTGAAATTCAAACACTTTGTCGGTGTCTTTCGCCGCGCTGAATTCAAGGTTGTATTGGAAACCAGAACATCCACCGCCGACCACTTGCATCCGTAAGCCGAGGTCGGATTCGGTGTCATTGCTATTAATAAGTATGATGGCTTTTTCTGCAGCAGATTCTGTGACACTAATCATGGTACTTATACCTCCATTTTAGACATAAAATTGGCGATTGCTGTTTTTAGGACTTCCTCAGCCGCTGCCGCGTGGCGTTGCTTGTCCTGTGGCAGCCCCCCTAATGCCTCAGAGAGTTGCGCTGCGGTAATTTGAAGTGCCTCTGGAACTTTGGTTCCCATAACCATTTCAGTAAGGACAGAGGTGCTCGCGATAGCCGTTGGGCATCCGAACGCTCGGAACTTCGCATCAACAACAACGTCTTCTGATACCTTAAGCGTCAGCTTCACCATCTCACCGTTAGCGGCAGAGCCAACAGTGGCTGTGCCATCGGCATCGGTGATCGTACCGACGTTGCGTGGATTTTCGTAGTGTTCAATTACCTGTGGCGTATACATCGGACATGCCCTCACATCTAAGAAGAAGACATAACCTACCAGCCATTTGAAAGAAGCCTGTTTATGCAATTATACAACATTTTCAGACGCTTGTCAAATTTTTTGAGGTTGCAATTTCACTTGCATTCAGAAGATTTACTGACAACAACGTGGGGACGACTTAAGCAGTAGCCTCGTCGTTTACATTACTTGTTTTGGGTTCTAACTCTGCTTGGCATTCCGCACAATGCCCAATGATTTCGTTACGGAAGCGCACTGGCTTAAATTGGTGCGCTTCACACACCGATTTCTGCAAGGCATCAATCCGTGGTTCTTTAAACTCAACAATCTGATTGCACCGAAGACAGATGAGATGGGCGTGTTCTTGGAGGGAATGAATACTCTCGTAGCGAGTGTTCTTTTGCGCGTCAATGAATTCCGTCAATAATCCACTTTTTACCAGCAGTGGCAGCGTCCGATAGATCGTTGGACGGGACACCAAGTATCCGTTGCGACGCATCTGAACCAAGAGGTCTTCCGTTTGGAAGTGCCCCGGATAGTCAAAAACTTGGTTTAGGATATCCAATCGCTTTTGTGTCAAACGGAGTCCGCAACTTTTAAGGTAGTCTTCAAACTGCGTTATGAACTGCGGATCAAGCGTAGATTTGTCGTTGATGGACTGCATTTCCTGTCCCCTTTCAGTTGGCGTGAAAAGAGAGGCTACGGCACGGCGGTGCGAGATCGTTTTTTACCGCATATTTATAAAAGAGTTCCATTCCTGTGATCGCATCTTCATCCAGATCGTATTTGATACTATCTTGCAAATAGGCGAGACAAAGTCTTTCCGGGAGTCCCAATTTTTTTGCCTCAATCCGTGCGATTTCCGGTATTTGTGCCGTTCCACGCGCCTTTGATTCAAGTAGCACTTGTGGGAGGTTGCCGAGATCCACCTCCTGCCTTGCAACCCAACAAGCATAGACAAAAGGGAGACCTGTGAACTTATACCACACTTCACCGAGGTCAATGCTATATGCTGTTGAACCGAGATGCCTGAGTGCTGCATCTCCGATGAGCAGGATTGCCTCAAAAGGCGGGTCTTGACGGTTTTCAAGAGCCGTGCTTGGCGTTACTGTCGGCGCGCATGGGACGAATGCTGGTGAGATTTTATACTTCTCAGCGAGTAGAATTTTCAGCAGCGCGACGGAGGAGCGCGAGTTCGTATCGAGTGCGATGCGCCGAATATCTTGAACGGGTACACGACTAAACAATTGGATACTTCGGACGTTGCTGTGTGATGTGATTGATATATCTGGTAGAATGCAGTAAGGCGTGTCCAACGGATTCGCGCGATAATATTCAACAATCGGAATCAATCCAACATTCAATTCGCCTTTACTTAAAAGTGTTGAAACACGGCTCGGAACATCAATACTGAGAGCAATATCCGTTTTAATCTCTTTGTTCAAAAGGGGGTAAATAAGCGGTTTGGTGTTCAGAAACGAAACTGCGCCTATCTTTAAGCGGCTTTTCTGTACCACTGATTCCCCTCTCGAATAATTTCATTGTAAAGTGTATCACGCTCGACGGGCACAAAACCGGCTTCTTCAATGAGATGTGTTAGTTGCGAAACGGAGACAGCCTCTGGTGTGTCTGCGCCTGCCATGTGTGTGATTTTTTCTTCGGTGACGGTACCGTCAATATCGTCAGCACCAAAATGGAGTGCGACTTGTGCTGTCTTCAAGCCGGTCATAATCCAGTAAACTTTGATATGCGGGATATTATCCAACATAAGACGTGCAACGGCAATGTTCCGAATATCTGTTAGACCGGTTGTTGAAGGTAGGTACGCCATTCGGGTGTTTAGTGGATGAAACGCCAGTGGAATGAAGGTCACGAAGCCACCAGATTTATCCTGCTGTTCCCGCAATCTGATGAAATGGTCAACTCTGTCTTCGTTTGTTTCAAGGTGTCCGTACAGCATCGTCGCGTTCGTAGAAATCCCGAGTCGATGTGCAATGTCATGAACCTCTAACCATCCGTCTGCGCTCAGTTTTCCCGGACAGATCTTCTCACGGGTCTCTTCCGCAAAAACCTCGGCACCACCACCGGGTAGTGAATCTAAGCCTGCTTCCCGCAGCTGCGTCAGGACTTCTTCTATGGACATCTTAAAGATGCGTGAGAAGTGATGAATTTCCACGGCTGTGAAGAATTTGAGATGTACTTGTGGCATCCGTTCTTTGAGACCACGGATGATGTCGAGATAGTAGTCGAAGGGTAACTTCGGGTGTAATCCACCAACGCTGTGGATCTCTGTGCATCCCTGTTCTATGGCGTACATCGCTTTGTCTAAAAATTCGTCAACGCTCATTTCCCATGCGCCTTCGGTCTGCATGTTTTTTCTGGCAAACGCACAGAAGTGACACCGAGCGTGAAGAATACAGACGTTTGAATAATCAATATGTTGGTTGATGTTATAATAGGTGACGTTCCCGTTTAAGCGTTCACGCACACAGTTGGCGATAAATCCAACGCCTGTAATATCCGGGCTTTCATAAAGCGAAACGCCATCCTCAAAGGAGAGGCGTTCTTTTGCCATGGCTTTTTCATAAATAGCAGGCAAATTCGGGTCCGTAAATCGGCTATACTTCTCCATTATTTTTTATTCCTGAATCGGTTACCAGTCCTTTCGCGCTTCAATGCAGCTCACAGAATCGAAACCTTTTCCGAATCAGCGCAGACTGTAAGCCTAACATTTTCTATTCCATCGTGAGGAAAAAATCTTGACACTTGTCTCATAATCAAAGTATTATAGCATAATAACCTAAAGAAAGCAAGTTTTTTAACGCGACTTACACATTTCGCTGAGGCTTTTCCAAAAGAGAGGGATAAGAGTTTATGCCAAAATTAGGACTTATTCACTATAACTACGCCAGCAAATCACTTGATGATTTTCTGAGATTCACGAGCGAGACGGGATTCCGTTACGTTGAGCTTCAGGTAGGGGTTGTCTGGAATTCGGAGATCGCCGATCCGGAAAAAAATGCCGAGGCAGTGAGAGCACAGGTTGAAGGTTACGGTTTACAGGTCTCCTCGCTTGCTGCCGGGAACGACTTTGTCTTGCTTGAGGAAGATGCTATCCGTGCTCAGGTCGAACGGATGGAACGTATCGGGAAGCTCGCGAAGCTGCTCGGCACCTCAGTTCTCCGCACGGAAGGTGGTACCGCGAAGGACGCTGTTCCAGAAAACCGTTGGGTTGAAGCAATGGCGGGCTGTCTAACGCGATGCCTTGAGTTTGCAGAACGCGACGAAGTTTACTTAGCAGTTGACAATCACGGCATCGTTACAAACGACGGTGATTTGCAGGTTGAACTCTTTGAGCGGGTCGGTTCCAAGTATGTCGGCGCGAATATGGACACGATGAACTACCGTTGGGCAGGTCACGATTTAGAGACAGTCGGCAGGTATTACGAAATCGTCGCACCGTATACGCTTCACACACACCTGAAAGACGGTATCGGGTCGCGCGCCAACTATCGCGGCGAGGCTCTCGGTGAAGGTGAAATAGACCTCGCAAAGGCAATTCGGTGTTTGAGAGAAGCAGGCTATGATGGTGTCTGGTGCTGTGAATACGAAGGTAGAGAGAACGACGGGACTGGACAGCGAAAAAGTTTCGCTTGGATGCAGGAAAACCTCTAACGCAATGAACAACTCGCCTTGCATCATTACCTTAACAACTGACTTCGGGACGAGCGACGCTTATGTCGGCGTCATGAAAGGCGTGATTTTGGGTATTAACCCGAATGCGCGGATAGTTGACATCACACACGCTATCCCACCGCAGGACATTCACGAGGCTTCCTTCTTAATCCATTCGGTATACCGTTATTTTCCGGAAGGTGCAATTCATACCATCGTCGTTG
The DNA here is from genome assembly GCA_963662915.2 of Candidatus Poribacteria bacterium. Classification (GTDB taxonomy): domain Bacteria; phylum Poribacteria; class WGA-4E; order WGA-4E; family WGA-3G; genus WGA-3G. The sequence continues at coordinate 893,676 of CAXXEU010000002.1, forward strand.
ATCCGGGGGTCGGGAGTGCCCGACAGGCGGTCGTTTGTCAAACAGACCACGCCTCCTTCGTCTGTCCGGATAATGGGATATTGACGTATCTGTTACAAGAGATTAAGAACGGAGACGAACAGCCAACGCGTGTGGTAGAGATTCAAAACAAGGATTACGTTTTGCCGAAGGTGAGTAACACATTCCATGGTCGGGATATTTTCGCCCCTGTTGCTGCACACCTATCGCTGGGTATGTCTCTTGCGGACTTCGGTCCACCCGTGCAAGATCTCGTCCGACTCCCAATACCGACGTTCTATGTTTCTGATGATAAACTGACAGGTCAGATTATCAAGATTGATAGGTTTGGAAATGCGATAACAAACATTCCAGAGGACGCGCTTCCAACAAGAGCGTCTACTTATGAGATTTGGATAGGTCAAACGTGCCTTACGCGAATTAATCGTGCTTATGCTGAATCTGAAATAGGCGAGCCGTTGGCAATTATCGGGAGTTTTGGATTATTAGAAATTGCCGTGAATGGTGGGAGTGCCGAGAAAACTTTGGGATTGAAGCGGGGTGATACCATCGCAGTTCAGAGATTTACTTGAAGATATAGGCTTCCGTGGGGTAAAATAGAATTACAGTAAAGTTTAGATTAATTGGACACTTTGCACCGGCGAGGTTAGAAACCTCGCCTACCCGGTGAGGGTCGAATGGCCATTTATTTTTCGAGTCTACTATAAAATCCAACAAGGAGGGTAGAACGGAATTGAAACAGATAACTTTAACCGGCATCAAACCGACCGGACAACCGCACATCGGGAACTACCTCGGTATGATTAAACCGGCACTTGAACTCACAGAAACATATCAAGCCCTCTACTTTATCGCAGATTACCACGCACTCACGACTGTCCGGGACAAGAAAGAGTTAGCATATTTAACCCATCAAGCGACAGCGACGTGGTTGGCATTGGGGTTAAACCCAGATGAAGTGATTTTTTACCGGCAATCGGACATTCCAGAGGTATTCGAGTTATCATGGGTGTTGGCGTGTTTCACAGCAAAGGGTTTGCTCAACCGGGCGCACGCCTACAAAGCGATCGTTGATGACAACATCGCAGAGGGACGCGAAGAGGACAAAAACATCAACACAGGGCTTTTCACTTATCCTGTTTTGATGGCGGCAGACATTTTGCTCTACGGTACACACGTTGTGCCTGTCGGACTCGACCAGCAGCAACATCTCGAAATTACGCGCGATGTCGCCTTAACTTTCAACAGAAATTACGGCAACATCCTGACGATTCCAGAAGCCGTAATTCGGAAAGAGGTGATGACTATTCCCGGCATCGACGGCAGAAAGATGAGCAAAAGTTATAATAATGTGATACCGATTTTCGCGCCACCCAACCAAGTACGCAAACCCGTTATGCGTATCGTGACCGATTCCAAGTTTCCAGAAGACCCGAAGGACCCTGAGGAATGTAACGTCTTTGCTATCTATCAGCATTTCGCTGATGCGGCTGCTGTTGCGGCGAAACGGGAACTCTATCTCAATGGTGGGCTTGCCTACGGTGAGATGAAGAAAGAACTTTTTGCGTTGTTAGAGACTACATTTTCTGACAAACGCGACCGGTATAATGATTTGATGGACAATCCGGGTGAATTGGATAAGATTCTTGAGGAAGGTAGGAAAAAGGCGCGCGATATCGCAGTGCCGATTTTAGGAAAGGTGCGTAAAGCCGTTGGCGTAATTAAGTAGAAGGCGAGACAGTGTTGCCTCGCCTTCCGTGAGTAGTGAACGTGCCTTTTGCCAAGATGTCCTACTTTAGTATCAACATCTTCCGTGTAGCAGTAAAATCTCCTGCCGTTAGCACGTAGAAATAGAGACCACTGGCGACCTGTTCGCCAATTTCATTCCTACCGTCCCAGTGTGCCGCCCGACTCCGGGTTTCATATACACCCATTGCCTGATGTCCCAATTCGAGTGTCCGAACCAACTGTCCATTCGTCGAATAGATGGTTATAGCGACGTTTGCCGGTGCCGCCAACTGATACGGTATCCACGTTTCTGGATTGAACGGGTTCGGATAGTTGGGTAGTAATGCTGTTGTTCTGGGAGCCAATGTTTCCAGAATTTGCTCAAGCACCGAGATCGCACGCGCGTAAGGCAGATCGCGTAGAAGTCCTGAGGTATGACCCGTTAGAGATACTTCGCGTTTGGCGAGGCGCAACCACTGTTCCACTTGTGCTGCTGTAAGCTGCACGTTGGCGTATGCGTCCGTAGACGGTGCTGCTGCGGCATTTCCCAAAGCGTTCGCGATTATAACGAGATCTTGAATATTAACGACCCCATCTTTGTTGAGGTCTGCCCCACTCTCAGTTGATTCTCCAAAACTCGCTGCAATCAAGACTATATCTTGGATATTGACGATACCGTCCTTATTCAGATCACCTAAGATTTCTGCGAGGATCACATCAATATTAAGATGTAGTGGAAATTCCCACAGGAGAACTGTGCCATCGAAACTGCCACTTGCGATAGTGCTGCCGTCTGGACTCACCGCGACGCTCGTAACGGAGAATGTATGCCCTTCAAACGCCTCCAGTTGATCTCCAGTGGTCGTATTCCATAGACGGATTGTTGCATCGTAACTACCGCTGACAAGGGTTCTGCCCCCTGGACCGAAAACAATGGCAGTAGCGTTTGCTGGGTCATCAGTGGGGGCATCCTCTACCATTTCCGCTGAGGCTGCCGTTTCAGGATCGATAGGTTGAACAAAGGTTCGCTGGATTTCACCTGTAGCAACATCCCATAAAGAGACTTTGTCACTACCGCCGCTTGCGAGAGTTTTACCGTCAGGGCTGAAAGTGACAGTCCAAACGTCGTCCTCGTGTTCAGTGATTGTGTGTAAGGTTTCATAAGTTTCGAGGTCCCACAAACGTATGGTATCGTCCCGGCTTCCGCTGGCGAGCATGCTTCCGTCAGGGCTGAACGCCAAGGTTTCAACGCCTGCTTCGTGTTCCCAGAGAGTGACGATGTGTGCGCCTGTCGCGACATCCCATAGACGAATACTATCGTCCTCACTGCCACTGGCGAGTGTGCTGCTATCAGGACTGAACGCGAGACTTATTAGATAGGAACTATGACCTCTTAGGGTTTTTCGGTGTTCGCCGGTATCGGCATCCCAAAGGCGAATGGTATCGTCCTGACTCCCACTGGCAAGCGTCCGTCCATCAGGCGCGAATACAACAACGTCCACATCGTTTTGGTGTCCAATAAGTGTATGGCGAAGATCGCCGGTGTCGGCATCCCAAAGGCGAATGGTCTTATCCCAACTCCGCGTGGCAAGAATGCTACCGTCGGCACTGAATGTAACGCTCGCGACGACATCTGTATGCCCAGTGATGGTTTTTTGATGTGCAGCCGTGACAGGATCCCAAAATCGGATTGAAGCGTCCCATCCACCGGTCGCAAGCGTGCCGCCATCAGGTGCAAAAGCCAATCCATAGACATCAGCGGTGTGCTCTGTTATCGTGTTCAGATGTGCCCCTGTGTTTGCATTCCACAACCGAGCTGTGTCGTCTTCACTGCCACTTGCGAGAATCGTACCGTCGGGGCTATACCTAAGGTCGTAGATACCAGACGTATGTCCAATGAGTGTTTCCTTGATTGTCCATGTTGCGGTATCCCATAGGTGAATCGTAGCGTTTAGATCCCCACTGGCGAGTGTCGTGCCATCAGGACTCAATGCGATACTGGCGACATCATCGCGATGCCCCATAAGCGTCTGTTGCCGTTCACCCGTTTCAACGTCCCATATACCAATCGTATCGTCCCGACTTGCACTGATGAGTGCACTACCATCAAGATTGAAAGTGATGGCACTAACGCCTTCTGTATGTCCTTCAAGCGTTTTCAGAAGTTCGCCTGTTTCGGAATTCCATAGGAGAATCGTGTCGTCTCGACTGCCACTTGCGAGGATACTCCCATCAGGACTAAAGGCAACGCCACGAACCCCGCGTCTGTGTTCTGAGAGCGAATGTAGGATATCGCCCGTTTCTGCGTCCCATACGCGGACAATGCCGTCCCAACTCCCACCGGCGATTGTGCTCCCATCAGGAGAATATGCGAGTGTCGCGACCCCGTATCCTTCTGCTGTAAATAGAGCGAGTTCTTCATCGGTTGCTGTATCGTAAATCCAAATTCCGACAGAACCTGCCGCTGCGAGTTGAGATCCATCGGGTGCGTACTTGAGTTCGGATAACCAACCCTTACCGAGACGGGTAGTCGCTCCTTCCGGCAGATGCCATTGTGGGGAGTCTTGCGCGAAGCTACTTGGTAGATATAAAGTTGACGCGATAAATAATAGCAGAAATGCCGAATACTTAAATGTAGACTTGAAAACTGTGTTTAGAAACATCAAAATATCTCCTGTTTTGATAATTATGACCTAAAATGGGTTCCGTGAATGAAAGACTTAAGAATGGAAACAACTTGATAAACTATAAGAAGACAAAATTATTAGGATGATACTCTTTATATCATATTCGTCTTATTAGGGTAAAATTATACTTGACTGCGGACCATAAGTCAACTTGAATCGTTAGACTTTAAAATAAAGAAGAAGTCGAATATCCATAATCTTCTACGCCAAGATTACAAACGCCAGGTGGCGGTGTGCCTCACGGAGTGCCGCTTCAACCACTTCCGGTGTTTCTGAGCGTGCGAAGATAAAACCGAGATACCTTGCGCCTTCTGGCAACGGAACGACCTCACCACCAATCGGGATCGTAATGTTGACTTCCGTAACACCCGCTACCTTGCGCGCTGTGGATTTACCTCGCACTTCACCGAGTATCCCCGCCTTCGGAACAGGTATCATCATCACTCCGGCGGCTTGTTGTTCGCGATGAAGCGTTTCTACATGCTGCCCAATTGCGTGTCGGATTACAAGCTCTTCCAACGACATTCCAGTGCCAAATCGCAGTGTGCGGGCGCATAACCCGCCGATCGTCCGGGCAGCGATTTCAATGAGGTGCGCGCCTTTTGCATTATGACGTAATTCAGCGTGGATGGGACCGTGGCGGAGTCCTAATGCACCAGCGGCTTCTGCGGTTGCACTTTGCAGTTCATCCTGAATCTCAGACGGTAGACGCGAAGGAGTGATGTAAAGCGTCTCCTCGAAAAACGGTCCTTCAAGCGGGTCGGGTTTATCGAAAAGTGCCAACGTCTTGAGCTCACCATCTAAAAGGATGCCTTCAAGTGCTACCTCTATACCCGGGATGTAATCTTCGACCAATACCTCCGAGTATGCGGATTTACCGTTTGTGTCTGTTGCCGTTGCTAAAGTTTGGAGGAGTGCTGTGATACGCTGGAAGGCATCAATAAATTCACGGGGAGTATCTGCTCGAATGACCCCGCGGCTTGCGGATAGAGAGATCGGTTTAATCACACACGGAAAATCAACGCTATTACTGATTTTGATAAGGTCGTCATAAATTGAGAAACGCCTGAACGTTGGACATGGAACCCCACCCATTGCGAGTGTCTGTCGTAAGCGGTACTTATCGCGCGTGGCTTTAGCAGATTCAACGGGATTGTGTGGAAGTCCGAGTGCCGCTGATGCGATTGTGGCGAGCAAAGTGGTGTCGTCATCAACGCCGACGATGGCAGTAATAGGGTATGTTTCCGCGAACTCGGTGATCGTCTGTGTTGCGACAGTCGGTGTACTGAAATCGAGCACAAGTGAATCGCGAGGCGATGCGTCTGCGGTTGTAGCGGCTTCCTCTGAGGCGACAACGACCTCCACATTGAGTTTCATAGCAGCGGCGAGAAAATCGGTTGCCCGGTAGGTTCGCGTCGGAAGTAAGAGGAGGATACGTGGTTTTTCTGAGGACTGCTCTGGCATTTGGAGACCTCGCGACTGGTTGTCAGTTATCAGTGGTTAGTTAAAGAGGCATTCTGTGGCAATTCACCACTTCGCAGCGTACGCCAAACTCGGGTGGATTGTTACAAAAGTGACTCTTGACTGATAACTGATAACTGAAAACGATTAAGTTATAGCCGAGATCGGAGGATTTTTTGATACTCGGCGTGGGCATCTTGCGGATCCAACTCGCCATCAAGGACACGCCGGAGGCATTGCACAAAGCCTATAGGTGCGTCTTCACCAAAAATAGTCCGTCCAAATAAGATTGCGCGTCCGCCGTTACTGACAACGTTGTGTGTTAAGGCGAATGTGCCACGGGCATTTTGTCGGGGTCCCCCCAAAGCACCGATGACCAAGGTTGTATCAAATTGACACAATTCATTCCACACATCAGCCGTCGTGTAGGCGGTTTTGATAAAGCGCGGACGTTGATGTTTACGGAGGTAACTCATCGTGCGGACAATGGAATCGGCGACGTACATCCCCCGTTTTTCATCATCCATTCCCGGTAATTTAATGTTTGGTAAAAATACTTCTAACAGATGATCAAATCCCTCAATTTCACCGACGCCGTGTGCAAACTGTACGTACGCCTGCAGCATCCGTTCATCAGCGATCGGATCATTATTGAGCGTGATGGAATATAGCCCAAGGTTAACTCGGCATTCGAGTGCGGGACCGATCAACGCCTCACAATAGCGTTGCATATCTTCAGGGAAGACCGTCTGAAACGGCATTGACAATCGTGAGGTATAGACCCCAAACCGTGGGTTCCAGATGGCTGTTTCTGAGTTCATTCGGACGATCGGGGTTATCGGTGTGCTTTCAAACAGATTCTCTTCGAGTGCGAGGGTTTCTGCGTCAGCGGGTGTCATTAAGAGTCCATCCAACTGTCCATCTGAAGCGAGGTCGCGTTGCAGTTGCAAAAACTCAGCATGTGTTCGGTAGTGAGGTTTCGGGTGTTGCACTTGTCCGAGTCCTTGAATCCCGGCGGATGCGAGTGGATCCGCGGCGAAAACAAGGATCGGGCTGCGTGCAAGCAACTCCGAGTCGGCGAGTTTGTCAAATATCCGGTTGCCCATTTATAATTAATTCCTTTTTCTGTTGTTAGCCGTTAGCACGCTTCACTTCGTTTCGCTTTTAGCAATTTGCAAATTGGCTAACGACTATCTGCTAATTGCTAATGGCTGACGGTTTCATAATGTATTCGTTGGATCGATGTCAATTACAAGTTCAATTGCGCTTGATTTGATTGTAACGGGTGGTTCATGTGTTAGAGACCTAAGAAGTTGGCTTATTTTTTCCGGGGAATCGCTTCGAAGTAAGAAATGCCACCGAAATTTTCCTTCGATTTTCGAGAGTGGTGCCGGTGCGGGACCGAGGATTTCTACAGAAGGTCCGGTATCTCTTTGATCCGTCTGCAGGGTTTCGAGATATTCCCGTACGGTATGTGCGGAATCTGTGACCTCTTTTTCGTCTTTGCCGCGGAGTAGGAGAGTGGCGACGTGCGAAAACGGCGGATATCGGAAGATGTGCCGCGCTTCGAGTTCTTGCGTATAGAACCCGATATAGTCGTGCTTCTGTGCCGCTGCGATGCAGTAGTGCTCAGGCATATAGGTTTGTATGACAACTTTGCCTTCGAGTTCAGCACGTCCGGAACGTCCTGCGACCTGTGTTAGCAAACTGAACGTCTGTTCACCTGCTCGGAAGTCGGGTAGGTTCAGTGCGGTGTCAGCAGCGATGACCCCTACGAGCGTAACATTTGGGAAGTCTAATCCTTTCGATACCATCTGTGTACCTATGAGGATATCTATTTTTTTTTCCTCAAACGCCTCTAAGATTTGCTGATGTGCGTTTTTCCGAGCCGTCGAGTCGGCATCAAACCGCTTTATATTCGCTTTTGGAAAGGCTTTCCGTACTTCTTGTTCGACGGATTCTGTGCCGAGTCCAAAATAGCGAATAGCAGGGCTCCCACACTGTGGACACGTTGTCTGGTTAGGACGTTTATCGCCGCAATGGTGGCAGACGAGTTGCTTGCTCTCAAAGTGAAAAGTCATTGAGATTGCGCAGTTGTCGCACTGTTCGACATAACCACAGGTTCGACAGAAAACGTAGGTAGAATGTCCGCGCCGATTGAGAAACAAGATAATCTGTTCTCGCCGGACGAGACATTGTTCCATCGAACTTCGGAGCAGGTCGGAGAAGATCGTGCGATTGCCCTTTTTCAATTCCCCTCGCATATCGACGATGTGGACCTCGGGCATCTTTCTATCAAGAACACGCGTCGGCAGACTGAGGAGTCGGTAAGGTCCATTTTTTGCAAGATGGAAACTTTCAAGTGACGGGGTCGCACTTCCGAGTAGAACGGGACAATTTGCGAGTTCACTCCGTTTCTGTGCCACCTCTCGCGCGTGATAACGCGGGGCGGTATCGGATTTATAAGAATCCGAATGCTCTTCATCTATAACCAGCAATCCGAGATCTTTGACAGGTGCGAAAACAGCAGAACGCGGTCCAATCACGATACTGGCTTCCCCCTTCTGGATACGGTGCCATTGGTCGTAGCGTTCGCCGTTGCTCAAGCGGCTGTGAAGGACAGCCACCTGTTCACCAAAACGCCCAACGAACCGAGACGCGGTTTGCGGGGTCAGCGAGATTTCTGGGACCAGGACGATGACCGATTTTCCGTTCTTGAGGATATCTGCCATCGCCTGCATGTACACCTCCGTTTTCCCGCTACCGGTCACGCCGTGGAGGAGGAACGTCGGCGGATGTGTTGATTTATTGTGTGTTTGTGATGAAAGTGCATGCCGGATTTCCAAGAATGCCCGCAACTGTTCAGGACTCAGCAGCAGCGGTTGGGTCGGCGCAATCGGTTCAGTGTTTAGTGGATTGCGGATGATTTCGGCGCGTTTAATACGGATAAATCCGCGTCTTTCAAGGGTGCGGAGTATGGAGATACCGGTATTCACCCGTTTCATGAGTTCTGCAGTTGCCAAAGGAACGCCTTCGTTGAGCAGAGCTTGCAGGATCGCAGCGTGCTTCGCGGCGGCAATACGAGGTTTGCCTGCGGGCGATGCGGATGCACTGCTATCACTGTTCGCTTGATTTTCCAGTTGGTCAATTTCTGCTTTAATATCAGCGTCCGGTAGTGCTAAACTCGCGACTTGGGTTACTTGCGTCGTCGCTTTCGGTTTGTGGGTAACACGGACATCGATAACACCTTTTTCACGGAGGGCAGCAACCCTTGGGCGGAGTTCCCGATCGCTTAAGCCGGTGCGTCGGGCAAGTTGATTCGGTGAGAGTTCACCCTCTGCTTCCAAGATAGAGACGAGTGCTTTTTGGATTTTACCGCGTGGTGTTGGTGCATCGGGTAAGAGGCATATACGTTGATGCTTTTGGCTGCGTACTGCAGCTGGAACGGCACAGAAAAGGGCTGCCCCCCATGAGGAGACATAGTAATCAGCCATCCATCGCGTGAGCGTGAGCATCTCAGGAGAAAATGCCGGGGTTTCATCAAGACAGTCGGAAATGTTTTTGATAAGGTTAGAGGCAAGGTCTGTTTGCTTGATACGTTCAACGACGACCCCTTCCTCATGGGTTCTACGAAACGGTGCTAAGACTCGGACACCGGGTTGCAAAACTGTATCCAGCTGCGACGGCACGCCGTAGGTAAAGACCTGATTGACTGATAGCGGAAAAGCAACGTTCACGTAGTCCATATTTTCTGTCCGGGTACCGAGCGATAAAGACTATCCTCTCATCCATCGATTTTATGCCTGTTCCAGAAAAGCCGTCACCGTTTGAATGTCTTCCCAAACCTCGCGTTTTGCACCTGGATTCCTAAGGAGGTACGCTGGATGGTAAGTTGGCATAATGACTGGAGGCTTTTTATGTGGCGGGACATGCAGTCCAGAAACCTTACAGTCATGGAATTCACCGCGAAGTTTGGTAATACCGATTTTTGTATCCAGCAACATCTGTGCGGCGAAACTACCGAGTGCGATGATGACCTTGGGTTGGATCAGTTCTATTTGGCGAATTAAGTAAGGACTACAGGTTTCGACCTCGATAGGTTGTGGATTCCTGTTCCCCGGTGGACGGCATTTCAGCACATTAGCGATATAGACCTCTGAGCGTTTGAGTTTCATGCCCGCCTCAATAATTTGGCTCAGCAGTTGTCCTGCTCTACCGACGAAAGGTTCGCCCTGCCTGTCTTCGTCTGCTCCTGGTGCTTCGCCTATGAACATGAGATCGGCGTTCGGGTTTCCGGCTCCGAAAACGACCTTCGTCCGTGTCTCGTGTAACGGACACTTTACGCAACTCTCGGCATCGGCGGTCAACGCCGGTAGGTCGAAGTCGGCATAAGGCGAGCCGTGTTCAGGTTCGCTCTGCTCTAATTCTGTAAAACCGAGTTGAAGTTGTTCTTCCACGTATTCCCTCACATTTGCAATGAGTTGTATGTAATCTTTTCTGAAGTTCTCTCTATCCATTTTCTTGCCTATGTGTAATTGAATCCGACGGCTCGGTGCGGTTAGAATGCACATCGCATTTGAGCGAGTGCGCTGCAAAACCGCATCTACGGGTAAGCGTAAGCCCTATGTAGTATACATTAATTCCGCAGATCGTGAATCAGAGAGACACCGTCAAACCAAGTGATATAGAGAAAAAGTGCAATCAGGAGCACAATGCTAACCTGTTGGACGATCTCTTGTGCTTTGCGAGGCATCGGTTTGCCACGGATTTTCTCAACGGTGAAAAATAGCAATTGTCCGCCATCCGCGATTGGAATTGGTAAGAGGTTGACAATGCAAAGATTGATGCTAATAAACCCGATGAAGAAGAGAACGCTGCTGAAACCGACCCTCTCAAACATGCGGCTCGTTGCGTTTGCGATTCCGATCGGACCGGCGAGGTGTTTCGGTGAGACTTCACCGCCTATTAACTGCTGCAGTGTTCTACCTACGGTTGTAAAGGTCAGCCATGTTGCTTCGACCCCTTTTCCGAGTGATGAGAAAAGGTCATATTTTGGCAGGGGTGGCGTTTTCGCCGTGAATTGCATACCGCTGAGAGTAGTTTGCCACGCCAGTCCAAAGGGCGGTGCGTCTGGATCAGCAGCCAGAGACTCACGGGTGAGGGGTATCTCTATTAGGTTTCCATCGCGGATGAGATTCAGCGCAACCGGTGCATTTGTCATTGTATTGAGTTGCGAATAGAGCGTCGTGTTGTCTACGGGTTCACCGTTAAGAGTCGCAAGTACGTCTCCGTTCTGAATTCCTGCTTTTTGGGCGATGCTGTTCTCTTGGACGCTTGCAATCACACGCCAATGAACCGGCATTTCGATTGTCCGCACTTCATCACCGCGGCGGATACCGAGCATCACAGATTGTTCATTTTCATTGATGCGTTGATAAAGGGCTTGACGCTTTTCGTCGCTCCAGTCTGCAGATGGGTGCCAGACTCCGTATCCGAAGTATGGGAAGTTATGGATCGGTTCGCCATTGATGCTCTCAATTAGGTCGCCAACTTGGACCCCAGCTTGTGCAGCGAGGCTTCCATCGGCGATGTCTCGAACGACTGTTTTATCTTTAGCACTTACCTTAATAATACCTATGTCGCCCCTGACACTCGGCACGGCTTCAGGTGTGACGTAAATGGTCTGACGTACGCCGTCTCGTTCCACGAGGATTTCCAATTCTTTATCGGCACTCGTCAAAATGCGGGTGTGGAACACTGCCCAATGTGTGATGGGGTCCCCATTGACAGCAAGAATGGTATCTCCGGGAATGAGTCCCCCTTTAGCACCTGCACCTTCAGCAGCCATCCCACCGATCTGTATGGGTTCTTTTGTTCCGAGTGTTTGTCCTGTCAACCCACCGATCAACCGTGCGGAATCCGAATTGATCCCCGTAGCAAAGACGAGCCAGTATACCAGTATACCGAATATGAGGTTAACCGCTGGTCCCGCAGCAACAACAAACGCCCGATTCCCGACTGACGCGCTCGCAAATTCACCTTCTGCACCAGTCTGTTCCGTTGGATTCTCGCCTTCCATCTGGACGTAGCCACCGAAGGGTAACAAGGATATTCGGTATTCTGTCTCTCCTCGCTGAATCCCGATAAGTTTCGGACCGAAACCGAGGGAGAAGGTATTTACCGTAATCCCACACCGCTTCGCTGCATAAAAGTGCCCAAGTTCATGAATAAAAATAATGAAACCGAGTGGAATTATTGCAAGAAAGATAGTTTTGATGTATGGAAGTATTGAGAGGAGAAGGTCGATTAAGAATTGCATGATGTCTATTGCCCCTTTTTTGTTGGATGTCGGAAACCAACGGCAGTCAGTAACCCGCGCGTAACAGACCCAATTGGTTTAACCGTCACAAAATGCGTTGCTGGCTGCCCTTTTAGTGTATCATTATTTCTTTTGTTGTTTATTATTTTTTATCATTGTATGCGCTGTCGATTTTGCCCAACGATCGACCTCAAGGATGTCTGCGAGCGTTGGGTTTCCGATTACAGTATGCTTATCCATCACACGTGCCAGGATTGCTGGTATATCCATAAAACCGATATCGGTGTTGAGAAAAGCCTCGACTACGATCTCGTCTGCGCTGCTCAGCACGACAGGGAGTGTGCCTCCGATTTCTGCGGCGTTGTATGCAAGAGAGAGACACGGAAATTTCTCGAAGTCAACGGGTTCAAAGTGTAGTGCGCGAGTTTCTTGTAAATCCAGGCGTGGTACAGGAGCGGAGAGTCTACGCGGATAGGTGAGTGCGTATTGAATCATAATCCGCATATCCGTGGGTCCGAGTTGTGCGATTGTGGACCCGTCTGTCCATTCGACCATGGAATGAACGATGCTTTCCGGATGGACCACGACATCAATTTTTGAGAGTTCTATATTAAACAACCATTTCGCTTCGATGACCTCCAGTCCTTTATTCATCATCGTTGCGGAATCAATGGTAATTTTCTGTCCCATTTTCCAATTCGGGTGTCGAAGTGCCTGTTGTGGTGTTACGGCATAGAGTGCCTCCTTAGGTGTTGTGCGAAACGGTCCACCTGATGCGGTAATTAGGAGTCGATGGATCTCTGTCTGTCGTTCCCGTGCGCCTTCCAAGCATTGGAAGATGGCACTCATTTCACCGTCAATGGGTATCAAGTTAACACGGTTTGCTTCGACAGCGGCGTTGACGAGTGCGCCCGCCATCACCATGACCTCTTTATTGACGAAAGCGATGTCTTTACCAGCGTCAATCGCTGCGAGCGTTGGTAGCAAGCCAGCACTGCCCCCCATCCCGTCCAAGACTTGCGTGGCTTGTGCCATCGTTGCCACGGCTTGGAGTCCTTTAGTCCCAGTGAGTACCTGTGTCCCGTTGAGGTCCCGAATGCGTTCGCGGAGTTGTGCTGCTGCAGTTGGTTCGTTTAGTGCGATTAATTCCGGGCGGTAGTGCCGGATCTGTTGTTCAAGGGTATCAACGTCCCGGTTCGCTGCGAGACCGACGACTTTAAATTCATTAGGATGTGTATCGACGACGCGAAGGGCGTTCTTTCCAATGGACCCTGTGCTACCGAGTATGGCGATCTGCTTCATGGTTCGCTTTAATAGTTAATGGTTAATGGTTATCAGTTAATAGGGTTACTTTCAGAAGACAGGTTCTTAACCAAAAACTATAAACCAATTATGCCAAATGTCCCGTGAGTTTTAGATAATAATAGAGGACTGGCGCGCTGAAAATCAGGCTATCGCACCTGTCAAGAAATCCACCATGCCCTGGAATTACATCCCCAGAATCTTTAACACCGGCAGTCCGTTTCATAAGCGATGCGCTGAGATCACCGAGTTGTCCCAAGAGCGTCAACAACAATCCGATGACAGCAGCGTGGACTAAAGAGATTGTCCCCTTTAGGAGAATTGCGCCGAGTATGAGCCCCGTCAATGTGCCGACAACCAGTCCACCGATAGTTCCTTCGACCGTTTTTCGCGGGCTGAGTGGTGTGCCGAGTGTGTGTTTGCCCATCGCTCTACCGACGAGATAGGCACCCGTATCACCGCACCAAATCGTTCCCGCCAATAGGAAGCAGAGATGCATGCCAATCGCCCCCGAATTTCGGAGCAAGATAAGATGGTAACCCAATGCCCAACCTATCGTGAGGATGCCTGTCAATTTTAGTGTGACGGTGAGTAGTTCACCGGTGACCTGTCCTCTAAAGACACTCTCAGCAAAGATGTAGATTAGCAGAAAAATAAAGAAGCTAAACGTTACCGTAGAGACGGCTAATGTTTTTGTGAGCGTCGGCAAAAAATACGCCAGTAGACAAAAGGCGACTGTTAGGAGTGTCGGCATCACAACATTCAACTTTTCAGAGAAGTGCCGTGCCAGCCGACAATACTCAACTTGCATCATTAGGACGGTGATAGATATGAGGAGTAGGTAAAGCCAACCGCCTTGGTAAACAATAAGGAGGACCAGCGGGAGCAGGACAATGATGCTCAGGGCTCGCCGCCAAAACATAGTTTTGTATCCTCCTTGAATAAGTAGTAGGGCGAAGTGTCCGTAGTCAAGTGCGTCATGCATGCGTCGGACTCAGAGCAATTTTCGGATTGTGTGTCGTCCTTTTTAATATGTTGGAACTGGACACGCTGCGTCCTACCCCGCACATAGCAAGTTAAGTTTCTAACAATTCCGATTCTTTTGCTGAGACGAGTTCGTCGATTTGATCGATATAGGTATCCGTGAGCTGCTGAACCGGATCAGCGTTTGATTTACCCCGTTTTCTATCGCCACCGCGCCCGCGGCTTTTACCGCCACTGCCAGATGAATCACCGCCATCAAGTTTTTTGACGGCATCATTAGCGTCGCGACGAATGTTCCGAATCGCTACCTTGCCCTCTTCGGCTAATTTACGGACGACTTTCGTTAGTTCAGTCCGCCGTTCAAGCGTGAGTTCAGGGACTTGAATTCGGATTACATTCCCATCGTTGTTTGTTGAGAAGCCTAAATCAGAAACGGCGATTGCCTTTTCAATTTCTGTAATGAGTGTTTTGTCCCAGGGTTGGATGACAATCAGTCGTGGTTCAGGCGTTGTAATTGTGCCGACTTGACTGATGGGGTTTTTACTCCCGTAGTAGTTGACACTTACCTGATCCAAGAGCGCAGGCGTTGCGCGCCCTGTCTGTACATGCGACAGTTTGGTCGCAGTCGCTTCTACCGTTTTTTTCATCCGGGACTCAGTTTGTTGAATAATTTCTTGCATCTGAATTTTCCTTTAAGAGTTCGCGACGCTCAAGCAATCGCGGTGGTGTAAGGCGTGTTAATTCCTGACTGTCCACTATTTTCTGCTGCCGCAGCCGCTATCTATGACTTGTAGACTCGGTTTCCGTTTCTGGCAGCCTCAAACTGATGAATTTTCAGATTTTGCGCAATGATTTGCTGAGTATCGCGTAAAAGCCGGGATGCCCGGGTACCGGAGCGCGGAGGACTCGGTTACCGGCAGATCACCGCTTTCACGACGCTATTTCTTTACTGTCCAAGGACATAAAGAACGAAGCGCTTAATGACGATATTCTCACCCAATTGGGCGATTGCGTCTTTTATGAGGGTTTCGACAGTCTTGTCCGCGTCACGAATATAGGGCTGCTGTAAGAGGCAGCTTTCTGAGTAAAATTTAGAGATCCGCCCCTCGACGATACGTTCGGCGATATGTGCGGGTTTCCCCTCTTTTTCAGCCTGTGCCTTAAGAATTGCTTTTTCAGCTTCGAGGTCTTCAGCGGGTACATCTTCTTGACCGAGATATTTCGGTTTAGCCGCTGCGACCTGCATAGCGATGTCTTTTCCGAGTTGCTGAAATTGCTCCGTCCGTGCGACGAAATCGGTTTCACAATTCAGTTCGACTAACGTGCCAACACGGCTGCCGGGGTGAATATAGGAGATAATCAGCCCCTCTTTTGCCGCCCGACTGCCTTTGAGTTCCGAGGCCTTCAAGCCTTCTTCCCGCAATTTCTGAATTGCTTGGTCGATATTCCCATTCGTTTCTGAAAGTGCCTTTTTGCAGTCCATAATACCGGCACCGGTGCGCGAACGGAGCTCGCTCACCATTTTTGCTGTGATTTCCATTTCGTTTCCTCTTATTTTAGTTCTGCTCGGACGGTCGTCATCAATGCCGGTTCACAAGCGGTACCGGGCATCGCTGTTACCGTGCGTAGGTTGAAAAGTGTTTATATCAGGCCAATGCGTTACGGGCGCGCCGTCTGTCGAAAAAGGGCGCGCTCGGTACACATTTATTGAGAGTGCTAACGAGGTGGTCTGCCTCTTCTGTTTTGACGTGTCGGACGTGGCCGCTGCTCGCTATCACCGATTGCTTCAGGCTCAGCGGACAATTTGGTTGCTTCGAGAATTGCCGCGCTTTGCTCGGCACGTCTTTCAGCGTCAAGCATAGCATCGAGTTGCTGCGGCTTGCCCTCGGCATCTTCAGCGGCGTCTGCAGCGTCTGCGCCTTCTAAAGCACTGCCTCGACCTTCAATCACCGCTTCTGCCAAAACAGTGCAGATGAGACGAATCGAACGAATAGCGTCATCGTTGCCCGGGACGGGTAAATCAATCGGATCGGGATCGCAGTTCGTATCAACGATTGCGATAATCGGGATATTGAGTTTGTTCGCTTCGGCAATAGCCGTATGTTCCTTGCGGGTATCCGTCACGACCAAGGCTTCTGGAATTTGTTTCATTTCTCTGATGCCGCTGAGGTTGTTGTCGAGTTTACCCTTTTCACGTCGTAGAGATATTACCTCTTTCTTGGGCATCTGTTCAAATACCCCGTTTGCTTCGTCAGCATCCAGCTTATCGAGTCTGCTGATACTACGCCGGATTGTCTGAAAGTTGGTTAGCATACCGCCTAACCACCTGTGATTGACGTGGTACATACTGCATCGCGCCGCTTCCGCGCGAACGGCTTCCTGAGATTGCCGTTTTGTACCGACGAATAGTACCGTGCCACCTTTTGCGGCAATATCTTGTACGTATGCGACTGCGGTCTCGAGCATCCGTAACGTCTTTTGCAAGTCGATTATATAAATCCCGTTCCGCTCAGCGAAGATGTATTCTGCCATCTTCGGGTTCCAGCGACGGGTCTGATGTCCAAAGTGAACTCCACATTCAAGGAGTTCTTTCATTGTAACTGCCAAGGAGAACCTCCTGAGGTTTGTAGAAGCATTGGCGCCTCTACAGGGTTTCCACGTCCACCTCCTTCACATCTGCATCAGACTCTCGACGTGAGAGAACCCACTGTGCAAATCGGGAGGTGTGTCGTATCTATTCTCATTACGCTTTGTAAGCAGCGTAAATTCCAGATGAACGTCTGTTGCCCCGGATTAATACATATATATTACCACAGAAATGGCTGGATTTCAAGTTTAAGTTTTATAGCATAGGTTTTTGTGGGTGTCAAGACTAATTTAGCGAATAGCGATTAGCCGTATTTTTAAGTAGAATGCAATTAGCATCTGTGATATAATATAGTAGGAGGATATAATCTTGCAACATCTGATTGAACCTATTGCCGCTCACTTCGAGGCAGATCCAGCATCCGTTCGACTTGGACCTATCCAGCACGGAACACGGTTGCGGCATAATGTGTGCTACCTGAATGTTGATACAAGCAAATACTTGCTCAAACAACACGACATCAAAACGGCGGTCGTTGATTCCGGATACACACCGTGCGACATCGAGACCGAGGTGCTCTCAATTTTACACCGTAACGGTTGTAAGGTTCCACAAGTCGTTTGGAGTTCAGCGGCGCTGCATGCCTTGTTGTTAGAATGGTGCGGGGAACAGACGCTCGATGCGGTCGCACAAGGTGCTGAGAACCCTCCTGCCGACATTAAACCACTGCTTGAAAAAATTCTTCGAGAATTTTGCAAGATCGAATCTTGTTTCGCATTGCGCGCCGAGCGTTTTGCACCTTATGTTTTCCCTTTTAACGCACACGAGAACCTGAAAAATTTACTGGAACGCGGCGTGAAGGTTATCGGCTATCTCTCGCATCTCGGCGAAAAGCCGATGGCATCCACACAGGCTGATACACTCATAGAGAAATGGAACGCGCTTGCTGTTCGGCTACAACTTGCGCCGACAGCACTTGGCGGTTTGGACAACAATGCTCGGAATATCGTAGTTGCGGGAGAATCACCGGTATTTATCGATTTCGCCAGTATTGGTTGGAATTGGCAAGAGATACGGCTCGTGCAGCTGTTTAACGGTATCGGTGCCTTCTTGTCAACGGAAAATGAAAGTGCGAACTTCGTTTCCCTTTTAGACGCGGATCTCGTTAATACCTACGCCGAGTGGGTATGCACACACCGAGAAACCAGTTCGGCAGCAGAGGTCGCCGCCCGTGTTGATGCCCACCATCTGCTTTTCTACCTGTCAGTTATCCATCAACTTATACAAGCCGTTGCGCAACCTGAAGTCACCGAGAGTCGGATGCTATTCGACGCTTGGGGCGATGCCAGACCGAGATTCCGATGTGCACTCACACAGATTATTGAGGCAGATTTAAGTGACGATGCCGAGACTAGGGAGATTCGGGCGATGATAGGTGAGTTTCGCGCCTAAAGCCGCGAGGGTCACTCCTTAATGGTATCCGTAAGAATCGTCTGGTTGAGTCTTTCGAGAAATGCTTTGATTTCTGGGGTAGACGGTTTTTTCGTATAGAATTCGGTCTGGTACGATTTTAGCACATCGTAAAGTGCGGTTAGATTGGTTCGGCGATTTCGGTTTGCCTCCCGTACCCCCGTAAAAACTATAACAACTTGTTGTTCTGAGATACCGTCGGGCCGATTGTCCGATTTAATATGTTTTTCGACCCCGTTGAGTGCGCGCTCTGCCATCCAGTAGCGTGTGCCTTCCACGCCGCCAACGCGACGGTAGACTATAATACCTGCAATCAAGCAGACCCCGACGACTGCCAATAGAAAAATGAGAACTCGTCTATAACAGCCGCTTAATTTTTTGTTTATGTTTAACATGTTTGTGTAATAGTTGTCAGTTATTGGTTATTAGTTAAAAGTGTTTTGTAGCAACCCAGTACTACTTGATGTATGCTAAGGAAGTATAAATTATTACAGAACGTCTCTTAACTGACGACTGCGCACCGAGGCCCGACAACCCATTAAGGGTCAGGATTAGGAAATCCCTCCTACAGGGCAGTTTTAGATTTTTCCCTCTCGTATCGTTAATTCTGTCTTTAATTTTTTTTCGCCTACAAACTTTGCGCCATGCGAGTCAAAGTATTCAAATTCGCCTTCGAGTATGTCAAACACGGCGATATCGGCGACTGTGCCGACTTTCAGATTTCCGAGTTGGTTTTCACGCTGGATCGCTTTTGCGGCACTAAAAGTCGCTTTCTCAATCACATCTGTGAGCGGTAGTCCTAAGTGCATCAACTTAGACAACGTTGTCGGCAGGTCATAGACGGGTCCGTTGATGTTTCCTGTGTGGAGATCTGTGCTAATGACATCGGAGATGAACCCCTGTTCCATGGCGCGTTGTGCAATCTCGTAATGGAAGCTGCCCGCACCGTGCCCAACATCAAAGATGATGCCGTCTTCACGCGCTTTCCAGGCTTCAGGGATGACGCTGCCTTTTTCGTCAATGATGTTGTCCCCATTGCCTTGGAAGCAGTGGGTAATCACATCCCCTGGACGGAGCAGACTCAAAATCTCTGGGAGCGGTACGCCGGCACCAATGTGACACATGACGGACGTTTCTGCGCGTTTGGCGGCTTCAATGGCGAGTTTCAACGGTTCGACCCCGTTATCCCCGACCTGCATTTTGCCTTGACGCACCTTGACCCCGACGGTAATATCAGGATGCTGTTGTAAGGTGTCAGCGACGCGCTCGGGGGAGGCATAGGCTATGTCAATCATCTCACCTACGGGGCCGTAGACGAGTCCAATTCCGGAGATATGGATATAGGTCAGGATATTGGTCTCGGCGGGTTCGGCAATGAATTCTCGGAAGCCGGGAAATGTTACCCAACTCGGGCTACCAGCATCGACAACAGTTGTCGTTCCAGCAGTTGGGCAGACTGTATCGGCTCTGATACCCCATGTGGTTACGCCGTAATAGACATGGGTGTGGATGTCGATGAGTCCGGGTGTGACGTATCTATCTTTAACGGAGACAGTCTGTGTTGCTGCACGTTCTGGAATATCTGGTTCAACTGCTGCGATAACCCCGTCGGCGATAGCGACATCGCGCGGTGCATTCAAGCCTTGTGCAGCGTCGATAACAGTACCACCTTTCAGTAGAAGGTCATATTTCATTTTTGTCCTCGGTTGTCGGAGTCGGGATTCGGAAATCCCTCCTACAGAAGGAGCAAATGTCCTGTTCAATTTGAGGAAATGATTGTTTTCAGACCCCGCGTTTATCGCCCCATATATCCACATGTGTCCGAGGGGAGTAGCGGTATCCGTTCTCTTTGCAAAGCTCGACCAACCATTGCTGTTTCTGTTGTAGTACAATAGGCGTTACGCCTTGTGGCATTAGCAGAATTGTCTCTGCGGGGATACCGATTTCTGTCTGTAACGCTTGGATCTCCGCCAAATCCTCAGGCGTATCGACGACAAACTTCACTTGACACGGGTATGCATCTAAAAATTTTCGGATAACGTCAGGACAAATACGTTCGCGCTCATGGCGTTTGAAGAAACGATTGTCAGTCGGCGGATTGGAGTTACGCAATTTGGGACTCATTGAGATGAGGTGTGCTTTCACCGCCGCAAAGACTGTCGCATTCGTTTCGATGGTAACGTGATGCCCACGCGTATCCAATTCGGCACAGAGTGCGACCAATTCCTTCTTTTGAATGAACGGCTCTCCACCGGTAATGACGACGTGTTTACATCGGTATTCTGAAATAGCGGCGACGCTTTCGGCGACGGAGATGTCCCGATTTTCGGGATTCCAAGATGTGTAAGGTGTATCACACCAAACACATCTCAGATTGCAATAACTCGTTCGGAAGAAAACAGAGGGGACACCGATAAGTTGTCCTTCGCCCTGGATTGTATAGAAGAGTTCGCTGAATTTCATGTTTTTGTCCTCGCCGAACGCTTCGTCAGTGTACCGTCGGTGAATTCTGAAAATAAGTGGATATTTCAGCAGAAGCGAAAACCGATCACCCGCTTAAGTGTAGCGGTTTGTCGGAACGAGGCAGCGATTTCTATGAACGATTAAGCCTCAATGAGTTCAATCTGAACGTTGTCAGGTCCCTTGAAAAATGCCATCATGAGACCTTGAGGTTTCAGATCTTCGAGTTCTGCACCTCTGGCTTGCAGCTCTGCGACAGCTGCGTCAAGGTCGTCTACAGTGAAAGCGAGTTGGTAGACACCGTAGCGTGGATTGCCGGTGGTTCCTTCTACTTCCATGTCCCCTAATTTGGGTGAGAGGAAGATCCGTTCCCCGCCGACTTCCATACGTACGATTTTTAATCCGCGAACATCGACAGTTTCGAGAACTTCTCCATCAAACATCTTTTCATAATAACCAACTGCACCTTCTAAGTCTTCGCATCGAAGGTGGACGTGGTGAAATGTAAGTGCCATTCTTAGAATTTCCTTTCTTTGTAGCATAGACTGTGAGTCTGTGCGTTATCTTTGTAGCATACGAAAAGGTCACACATGTAAATGTAATACGATGTGGTGAAGATATGTTATTATCGCATAATGCTTTGATTCTGTCAAATAATTTTTGGTTGGGAGTCGGATAAATTAATTGAAGAGAACGAACTTTTTTGGATTAAATCGGACTAAGAAGTAAACCAAAATCTAAATTAATCGTTTAATAGGGTGCGAGAACAAAAATTAATGTTCACAATTAACATTCACAATGTTTTAAAAATAAAAAATGGAGAAAAAAATGACAACGCAAATTCGCCAACAAAATGGCATTTCGATTGTGGAACCTACCGGAAAGATCGTAGGGAACTCCGTAACCGCGTTACGGGAGGTCATCTTACCAGAGATAGAGGCTTCGGACACGCCACGCATTCTCATCAATTTCGAGAAAGTCAATATGATTGACAGTTCAGGACTCGGAACGTTAATGGAGGCACGTGCGGTAGCGACACGAAAGAAGGGGCGTATCGGTGCTATCCATGTCGGAAGAAACATCAAAAACCTGGTAGTTCTGAGTCGGGTTGTGAGTCTCTTTGAGCATTTCGACGACGAAGCTGCTGCGATTTCGGCACTCTCCGCCTAAAATCCACAATTTAATTAAATCTGCAAAGGGAGTGGTCAAACCACTCCCTTTTTCTGTTCGTTGCTAATCTGCTTGAAGATTTGTCGGAATGTTGATATTATGGACTGATTGGTCGTTAGGATGGGACCACAGTATGTTACTTGAAAAATGGACAACACTCCAAACTGAACATATTCGTCTACTTGCACAGGAACTCGCAGCGCAGAATCTACCGGGCATCGATCAACTTGAGCCGATTGCTGATTTTGAGGAACTTTATACCTTCGCCGAAGCAGCACCGACACCCGTTGCGTTCTCACCACAAAACCCAGCATGGCAGTTGGAATCGGTTGCAGCACGGATCGTTGAAGCGGTCGCGATTGTTGCATACGAGCAGCTTCTGGATGTGGGTTACCCGGAACTTGCTCGTATCCTCTTGGAGCACGCCGCGTACCTCTATGCCTATTCGGATGGGGAACCGCGCCCGAGACTTGAAGCCAGCAGCGCGTTGGCATTAGTAGGATGTATCTGTGCTTCACTGCCACAATCTGAACTCTGGCGACTCGCTGGGTTCGGACGGGTTTCGGCTGCTCTTACCGAGGTCACGCCTGCGCCAACGGATTCCCACCTAACACTCCCACTGGATGTCGCCTTCTCGCTGGCGAATGCACGGAATCTCCCGATTCTGGAGAGTGCGGTTACTGCCTATAACACTGTTTTCAATCGCAATTTCGCACCGCAAAGTGTATACAAATTACCGTTAAGCGACCGCGATTTCTTTGATGCTCTCAACCTGGATTTTCCGGGAATAGAAGCCGTGAAAGCGGCAGTGCTGGCAGACGACATACCTGCTGCAAAGTCTGAATACACTGCCTTTCGACGTGCATTTTTAGACGCAGAAATTGAAAATAAAATGATACATCTATTGGAGAGATCTGATACGTATGCCACCGCCAAAACCTATCTTGAGTGTCTGCTTCGGTTGTCTATTCATCCGACCCCGGCTATCGGAGCGACCACCGAAATCGGTATCGCCGCGCACCTGTTTCCCGAATTCCGTCACAGTGCGCAGCTCCTTATGTTAGCATTGCGCCGCTATCAGTGGATTGTGGATGCGTTTTTCCATGCTGATGGTTTCCACAAGGATCGGACACTCCGTGCCCAAGTCGAAGCGATCACTGATCTCGTTAGGTTCCTCCGTTTCCAGTCTGACGAAAAAACAGAGGCACTCCAAGCATCTGTCGATAAGCAGGTGGAAGCGTGTATCCATTTAAGCCGACCTGATTTTTCATTCCCGCCGTTGGGTGCCTTACCTGCCTCGAATTTCGATGCCATTGAACTCTACACCATCGTTGATAACGGTTTTCGGCGTGAGGATTTTCCGTATCCCAACACCACGTCACACGCGCTTCCTGCAACGGGATATTATGTGATGAGGGACAATTGGGAATCCGATGCGCAATACCTATTTTTTGATGCACATCCACAGGGGTCTCCTCATGTCTCAGACATATCTCGTCTTGCGCTCTATGCTCATGGACGGGAGTTGACGACCAGTTCTGTACGTGTGCTTGACGGTGTACCGTTAGGCGATGACCCACCGGAGACGCGATGGATAACAACACCGGTATTTGATTGGCTTGAAAGATGGGCTGTGTTAGTGCCGGAGTCTGAGGACCCACAAGCCCCAGATATTCATCACAAGCGCGCTGTCTTCTATCTCAAGGGTGAGTACTTCGTCTTGCACGACCTTGTTCTCGGTGGCGGGACACAGACGCTGGAGCAGATTTTCCGTTTGGGTCGCGAAGCAGCCCTTCGCGTTTCAGCGGAGACTGGATATGCATGGACGCAGGAATCGGACCGAAGTAATCTTTTCATCAGTGCGACTGGGACAAAAGATCTCACAGTCGCGTTAGATGGAAACACTGTTATCTATCAGCGGAACACCGAATCACCAGCGGTGCTGAACACACTCCTGTTTCCGGTGCGATCTGATGTGAGTGTCCATCCAGCCGTTACCGATCTTCTGGTGCAGACGGATGCAGATGTTTTGGGGACAGGCTTCACGATTCAACTTCACGACACAATTGACACGTTCCTCATCTCTGATGACGGTTTAGCGGAGATGTCGGCGGCGGATATTACGTTTGTCGGGGAATACCTGTTCTTACGAAAGAATACCTCTGATGATGGTTTTCGATTTGTGATGCTGAATGGTCGGTTTTTACAAGTGGGTTCGCGAGTGCTTGTGGATTTGGCGGAGCCGCGCGAGCATTATGTGGAGATGTAAAAATGAGTAAAGAAATTTACCTTCTATCAAGTGCGAGAAGGTGCGATTCAGCTAAATATTGCTGTGGTATTTTTCTTTCTCTCGGCAGATAGATTGCGACATCAATGCCTATGCCGTGTAGGTACTTGCACATCAGCGGTCCGACATCTTTCCAGTCCAATCCGCCTAATCCACATCCGAGTGCAGGCATTGCCAGTGATTTAATCCCTTCCTTTTGAAAATTGCGTTGTACCCAGTCCAATCCACCTTCAATGTCCTCTAAACGAGAGTTTTCTCGCCACTTCCGCTTCGTTGCAAACAGCAGAAACCATTTCACGGCGTTTGCGGTGTGAAGTTCTGAACCGTGATCGGCTAATTCCTCATCGAGTGAACCTTCTCGTTTATAGAGATAGGGCTTTGTTTCTGTCACACGTTTTGAGCGGTAGGCATCCTGATATGCGACGTAGACATCTGGAAATTGATACTTGGCACGTGAGGCTAACCCTTTTCCCATCACGCCTTGGAGATTGACGCTAATTGTCAATGTTTGTAGTGTAGAAAAGAACATATCGCCGTCAATGAGCGAGATATTCTCTCCAATTCTATTCCGCCTATTTGGTTGGAAGAACATGTTGGGTTCTGGGATGACAGAAATTGAACGGGAACCGATCTTTTCGGATACCTTCGTTCGGGTTTTTTCGTCAGCAACGTAAATTGAGTTGATGAATCCTTGTCCAATACTATCGGGAATCAAACATTCTGCCATGATCTTACGTTTTGACCCGTCAGAGTTATTCCACCATTCGTTTTGTAGAATTTTCCGTTGCCGTCGAAGTTGTTTTAATCCGTCAATAAGAGGATAGAATTGGGTTGGCGCATTGGCAGCGTTTCCGTCAGTGATAAAAACACCGGATGTTTGCAAGATTTTTTCAGAAACTTCGAGGACAGCTAAATCTCTGACCCCCTTTTCATGGACGACGCGGTACATCATTGGATTTCGCGGCTGAAAATAGAGGTTGGCATAACTCCAGAGGCTTTTCTGGTCAGGTGTATTTTTCTCTTTTCTTATGTTGACGACTTCTGTGTTATAAATGTGAGCGGATTGCACCTGATCGTCTTCAATTCTTTCGTGGGAAAGAATTCCTTTTTCAAGGATAGAAGGTAGGTTGTCTATATGCGTTATGTAATAGAGTGCTTTTATATCTGAGTTCCGCATTTTGTTTACCTTGATAGTTGTCTGTCTAAAGAATTTTATTACAATGGGTCTTTTATCCGCTTTGAGGATACTTAAAACATTTTATGCCCTCAAATGCCCAGAGTTTTCAGATATGGTGGTGTTCCTCTGAAGGACGTTCTTGCACTACAGGAATAACATAACTCCGAACTGTTACATCCTTGATTGTCTCGGTTTCCATACGCGGCTCGGGGGCCCGACGATGGTCAAATACAACATAATATCCCTCCGTTGTCCCTTCTAACCTCAAATATGCTGCAAGTTGTTTCTTTCCAGTTTGATAGCGATTATTACCTTCCCAAATCTTGGTCTCAACGATATATTTTTTCCGATTATGGTAGATGAGCAGATCCATTCTGCCGCGCCCTGTTTGGACTTCAAGATACATTACACCGCCAACAAGTTGGACAAACTGGTCCAGATATGCCAGCAGCAGATGCTGTCCGATAAATTCTTGTGGTGTATCCGGTACTTGCAGAAGGCGAAAACCCGCACGCGCAATGAAATCTTGGAAGTTATTGAGTAGTGTTACTATGTCGATATCTCCGTTGGGTGTCAAATAATCTTGAAAACCGTTGATGTTGTCTGTGGGGAGATATTCACCCTCAAGGCCATTTACTATTGGTTTGAAGGCTTGTAAGATGCAGTAGTGGTAAATCGGGTTGAGAATCTCACACATACCGTCGGTGCTTTCTTTTATAACGCCATACGTAGCGAGTTGATTCATGATTTCATTGTGCCGCGTAAATCGAATGCCGATGTCATAGGAAGCGATTTTCATCAGGAGTGTTTCAAATCTCCTATCTTTGCGGATATTGGTAAGCAGATGTGTAAGATTAACATTGTCCTCTTCAAGGAGTTGTCCATGTGCCGTTGTAAAGTGTGGCATTGTAATAGGTTCAGTTTTAGGAATATCAAACTCCTCGGTGAGAATTTGGGCAAAGCGATTAACGAGAACAGGTTGCCCCGCAGTCTGTTTATGAATAGATGCAATCACCTCTGGAACGAACGATTGACCAACTTCTTCCGTGTATTGTCCAAGCAGCTCTTGTACCTGCTCAAGCGTAAAGTTCGGTAAGTTGAACTCATCTTGGATATTAAACGGGGAGATGGACCTGTCGTAGTTGAGCTGCGTGATACTCTTGACACCAACAATACCGACACTGTGTGGGCATCGCGAAACAGGGTTCGAGACATAGATACGGCGGAGAGCGTGCAGAAAGCCTGTCACAGCTTCCTTCGGGATACCGTCAAACTCGTCTATGATAAGGATGACGCGCTGATCACCTAAGAGCTTGGAAAAATTTCTAAAGAATCTTCTCATTGAGAGATGATCGGTTATCTCTGCTTTCTCCAAAAATTCCGTCAATGCTTCAGAAAAAGCCTCTCCGCGCCGCGCCAAAACATTTTCTATCGCTTCAAAAAGATCCTCGTAGAGACCATTGTAAAAAACTGCTGGTGTGCAGCCTTCATATTCCTCAAAATTCAATGCAATTGGAAAGTATGCGGAGGTTTCGTCTGCGAACACGTCTAAGGCGCGTTGGAAGAAAGTCGTTTTGCCGGTCTGTCGTGGGGCGAAAATAACAATATAACGCCCCTCTTTGACGCGCATGATGAAATCTGCGAGTTCAGTAGCGCGGCTGACAACATAGTTTTTCGTTGGATGGACGGGACCTTGTGTTCCGAAACGTCTCATTTCTCTCACCTCAAGTGGTAGTACCCAAATTTAGCACGCCTTAAATAAGCATACCATCTCCACCTTTCATTGTCAAGAGGGTTGAAAGAGTATGTGGGTGGTATATATTTGACATTCCGCGCCAAATCTTGCCCTTCGTATGCAAATCTAACAACGAATCGGTGCCGGTGGTGTATAAACGCTTCTTAGAAACAGGATATTTGATTTTCTGTTCGTTTTCTGCCTGTCCTTCTAACTTACGTCGTTGTTGTCTGCTGATAAAAAAATCTCCTTTCAGATCCAATGTAGACAGATTTTCAAGAGATTTAGAAAAGAGTCATTTTTTTATTGATTTGTGCTATAATTGACTTACATAGTTTGGTGGTTCTTTTGAACTGCGTCTGTGAAGTTTTTAGCAACATATTCAACAAATCGCCTTAGGTTTAGAATCGGGGGCAGCCTTCTCTTAAAAAAGAGTACGCTGCAGGTACAGCAATACCTACGACGCAACACTGCCAAACATGGACTTTGACAGTGCTGGGTTCATTGTAGCATAGATATGAAGATACGTGAGTCCGGCACCCCTCTGATGGATTGTATGCACATCCACAATGCTATCATATCGCTATGTGATCCCTGTCAAACGTCTATCACATCAGAAGTGCCAATGAAAGTTGTTGAAAACAACATGCGGAAAACCGATATTTTTCTCAACACCCAAAGGAGGTAACCCCATGTTGAGAAAGAAAGTTTGGATACCGATTTTAAGTGTATTGATCGTCGCGATGGGATGTGGTCTATATTATGGACAAAAGACCGCCAACCAAGAACCTATCAAGGTCTACAAAACCACACCAATGGAACGCCACCCCGTGAGAGAAACACCTATTGAAGTCGCTGCCGCAGGTGGACATTTCCACGCTGATAGCACCTGGCACGCCGATGTGCATGAGACAGAACAGGAGTCTGTCAGCGTTTCCGGCTCCGGAGAGACATGGCGAGACGGTGTGTGGTATCCTGAAAACCCTCAACTTATTTATCCGAAACCCAAGCATACGCACTAAAGGTGGCGATTCCGATGAAACATATTCAGATTTTCGGCATTGTCTTGCTTATCGCTATTCTCGCTTTACCGTTAGATGTGTTTGCATGTGATGACTTGGCTGTAATCCTGCAAATCCTGATTCTGACAATTACCCCTTAATAAACATGCCGTTCCTACGGGGCTTTTTCTGTTGGGATACTGGATTCTACAGAGATACCGTTCCTACGGAACTGTGAATAAGGCGCGGTTGGGAAACCGCACCTACTCGTTTTTATTCCGAGGCTTTAAGCCGACCCCACGTGAGACTTAACTTGCCAGCAGGCTGGACTGCTAAGCCTTGTGATTCAAAGTTCTGTTCGACTTCTGCTAACGTCAATGCCTTCTTATAGATACGCACTTCGTCCACCGCACCTATCAAGTACCCATCGGTATTGCCGTCTTGGGCGATGTACCAGTCGGTTTCACCGCCGCCTATATTGCCTGACATTGCTTCATCCTCTTTGACAAGAGCAGCATCAACGTACAATTTCGCCATATCCTCTTCGCGGGTCGCTACGACATGGTGCCATTCTCCATCGGCGTAATCCTCGTCGGTTATCCATGCTTTTCTAATGTTGTTCGCCTCTTCGCTATAGTATCGAAGTTGTCCAGTGTTCTGATTAAAGCCGAGCCGAAAGAAATGATCGAAGAAATTTGTTTTGTTGGTCAGGAGATATTGCCAACCAATGCGACTGTCAGGTTGTTTCAAAAACCAAACTTCATACGACGCTGGCCCCTCCGCAATGTTGAAAATGATTGGCAACTGCACACAATCCGGTTGTCCAGCAAAATCGAGTGCTTCACCGAGATGCCCTTCGATAGGCTCTGGCTGACCGACAATTGTTCCGTCCTTACCACCGACAACATCTTTAACCGCGTCGCCAGCGATGTCGTCTTCATCAAGTCTGTAGTAACTCACTAATCCATCTGTGACATACGCCTCCGCAGCGACAATTGCGAGAATGATAAAGGCAAGCATCATACCCATTTGAACGATGAGACGTTGGGATTTCATAGTTTTCTCCTTTCTTGAATTCAGGTTAAATACGGATAAATTAGAAGTTGTCCATTTTGTCTCTTTTACGGACAAATTGTGGCTTTGAACACAGAATCGACTGCACCCAAGAGAGTCGGTAAATCAGCTAACACAAAGTCTGTTCTGTTTTGGGTAAAGGATGTGAATATTATAATAGGAAATCTATTGAAAAATCAATGAAGTTCTGAGTCGCCTCAATCCAACGGAAACAGTGGTCGACGGACGTTGTGGTATTCAAAATGCAATGGGTTCACTGCTGTCAATCCCGGTGTGTCTACCTCAATAATCTCACCAGCAATCGGTTCGTAGGCGGCGCGGTAGGCGACAGCGGCTTTGACGCCTATCATCCGCATCGACTTCGGATCAATACCGAGACTGTATAACTGCTGTAGACTGAATGGGGTCTGCCGTCTACTCGTCAACACGACCAACGAATCCCCGATGTCAATAACAGTCGTTAATCCCTGATTGTGGTATCGCGCGCCGCCGTGTCGGGGTTCTGTCTCGATGTATTGACCGTCGTGGATAAGCCGTACCTTGCCGTTGATGGCGACTGGATCGCCGTGCCGATTGTCCTTTTTTCCACCGACTTGGAGTGAGACGGCTCCGCCGACACCCGACTGGATGCAGCTTTGCACGCCTTCTGGATCGTAGATGACAACGACGAATCCTGACGCGCCTTGCTGTAACAATTCCGATAGAATGAAGGTACTATCTCCCGGTGAACCGCCACCGATGTTATCCCCCATTTCAACGAGAATAATAGGTTGTTGAGAGGAATCAAGAGAGATGGCTTGTTGCACGGCTTGTGCAGCATCGGGTAAGTCGAGCGTGAGTTGTCCGCGGGTTCCCCATAACATATCGGATAACCGGTCGGCTTCTGTTTGTGCGAGTTGTGGATTATTATCAGTGACAACAACGAAGGCTGGACCCGCCTCATGAACATCGGCGTACGGATAGCCTACAGCGACATTCGCCGCGAGAACATTGGGATGTTGCTCCACCTGTTTTGCGGCGTTCAGAATAGAGAGCATCGGCTCCGCGCTTGTGACGTGATATAGGATGTTGAGAAGCATCGGCGGTTTGGCGAGCACTTGGGTAGGGGTAACACCGTCCTTGAGTATCCGCATCATAAGTTCTGCGGCTTGCAGTCCGCGTTGCCGTTGATCGATATGTGGGGTTGTTTTGTAGATAACGAGTGCCGTCGATTCGGCGACCATCTGTTCGGAAACGTTGGTGTGTTGGTCGAGGGTAACAACAATTGGTAGGTCTTGACCGAGGGCATCGCGTAGCCGTCGTAAGGTTTCGCCGTCGCCATCGGGGTAGCTTTCCGCGACCATGGCACCGTGGAGTGCAAGCAAAACACCCTCACACTTCGGAACGGATTTGAGATGCTGGATGAGCATATTGGTGAGTCGATCAAATGCGTCGTCGGTCACGGGGCCTGCAGGTGTCGCGGAAGCGATCATTGTCGGGTAAGTCGTATAATTGTAGTCCGTTGCTCCCTGAATAAACCCGCCTATTTCGTGATGTGATTCTCCCCAAACCTTAATTATATTACCAGCATAGGTATGAGAGAACGCGGCATAATCGGTGGGGGTATCGCAAAAAGTATTCGATTCGTGCATAATGCCGCCGATGGCGATTGTGGTCATGGTATTTACCTCAATAGGGGTGTCAACTGTCAGTGGTCAGCAATCAGCGGTCAATTAGTTCCACAATCCTGCATATCCTATAATCCTGCCAATCCTGATTCTGACGACGCAGGAGCGAATTTGGAAAATCCTTAACTGTTCTTGCTAATTGCTAACTGCTATCTGCTGACAGCGAAAAAATATATTGACGGATACGCTAAAGATAGTGTATCATTTAACCATATTTAGAGTAAAGTCGATAATTGTTTATAGGCACGAATCGGGATCGGAACGCGGAGTATGTCGCAAAACGGAACTCGGAAGAACCAGATTGAAGAGGCTATAGAGGTCGCTGCCGAAGCCCATCAGGGTCAGTATCGGAAAGGGACACGCACGCCTTATATTACACACCCCTATGCTGTTGGACTCATCTTAATGGAAGCAGGATGTCCAGAAGCCTTGATTGTTGCAGGTATTTTACACGACACGGTTGAAGATACCGATCTGACGTTGGGATTTATTCATGAACATTTTGGCGAATATGTCGCAGACATCGTTGATGGCTGCTCGGAAAACAAAGCCCTGCGCTGGCGCGCTCGCAAGACAGAACGCATTGAAGCACTTAGGCGTGCAAGTCCAGAAGTCTGCACTGTAACCTGCGCCGACAAATTGCATAACCTGCGGACGATTATATCCGAGTACGATGTGATTGGCGATGTTGTCTGGGAGCGGTTTCACGGCGGCGTGGAAGATCAGGCGTGGTATTACTGCAGCGTTCTTGACGCGATTTCGGAGCGAGATGCTTCTTTACAAAACGGACGGGTCCGTGCTAAACTATCTAAGCCTAATGGCGATATGTATCCCCAAGCCGATGTGGAAGACACTACACCTCAGCACGAGGCTTCTCATAGCGGCAATGCTCAGAAGCCGTTGCAAACAGTAGATACTGTAAATCCTCAACTTTTTCAACAGTTCCAGCAAGCTGTAGCCTATCTATTTCAAGGAGAATTTTGATGAAGATTGCGTACGCTTTTAGACGATGTGCATTGTATCCGTACAACGGTAGCGGTTTCCCGACAGATGCCGCAGATCGACAACGGTTTTTGAAAAAGGTTAAAGAGATCGGTTTTGATGGGATTGAACTTCCGGCGATGAATCTATCTGATGCTGAGGTTGCAAACCTTCGTTCTGAGTTAGAAGGTGAGGGCGTGCCATGTGTTGCGATACGTGGCGGCGGTGGCGCAGCACATCCGCGAGTTGCTGCGGCGAACAAACGGAGCATGACAAATGCTGTCAACTTCGCTTCAAAGGTCGGTGCGGGAGTTGTCAATTCTACGGTCACTACGCCACCCCGCGATCCGAATGGAAAAGGTACGTATCGAGGCGAATCTGTTTCCCAGGGGTCAAGTCGTCTAGCGACGAACTCGGATTATGAACGGACAGCGAGTGCTGTAAGCGAGGTTGCTTCTATTGCTGCAGGTCTCGACGTGGAGATCTCTATTGAAATCCATCAGAACTCTATCGCGGATAACAGTTGGTCGGCACTCCATCTGCTTGAATTAATCGACGCGTCAAACGTCGGCGTGAACCCTGAATTAGGGAACATCTACTGGACTTATGATATTCCAGAAGAATCGTGTGAGGATGCGATCGTCGCACTTGCCCCGCATGCCAACTACTGGCACTGCAAGAGTCTCTACCGGGTGCATCTCCCGGATCAGGAACTTGCTATCTACGTCCAAGTGCCATTACCGGATGGTGAAATCGACTACCGCTTTGCGATCTCGGCGTTGGTAGCGGCGAACTATAGTGGTTATTGTGCGATTGAAGGCGTGCGCTACGGCGACCAGTTCCTCCAAGATGGTCGGAGTGTCGCGTATGTAAAGTCCGTCTTGGCGGATTTGAGAGATAGCAATTAGCGGTCAGCAGTCAGTTAAGTCATGTAGGAGTTGCGGACGTTTGTCCCGCCCACAAAATTTCTTTGCTGATGCCTGAGCGTGGCGCGCAGCGAAACGCCCTGACTGCTAATAGCGATAAAAATTATGACAAAACAGAAGATTCGACTTACAGCGACCGTGAAATGTGCTGGATGAGCATCAAAGTTGGCTCCGGGTGAGCTCGCACACATTTTAGATAAAATTCCGAAGTCCACGGACCCAAATCTCCTTGTCGGTACCGAAACCTCCGATGATGCCGGGATTTACCGTATCTCTGATGAACTTGCCCTCGTCAATACTGTGGACTACTTCACACCTATCGTCGATGATCCGTACACCTTCGGTGCGATTGCTGCGACGAACTCACTCAGCGATGTCTACAGCATGGGAGGGGTTCCGAAAACAGCGTTGAATATCACATGTTGGCCCAAAGCAGACTTAGAGTTATCGATTCTCGGTGATATTATTCAAGGTGGCACTGAAAAAGCGATTGAAGCGGGTGCTGCGTTGGTCGGTGGACACACCGTAGATGCGCCAGAACTGATGTATGGACTTTCGGTGACGGGTATTGTGCATCCTGAAAAATTCGTCAAAAACTACGGTGCCCGTCCCGGGGATGTCCTCATTTTAACCAAAAATCTCGGCATCGGTATCCTTACCACAGGACTGAAATTTGATAAGATTAGCGATGCGGTTTTGCCACAACTCGTTGAATCGATGACCCGCCTCAACGCGTCCGCGTCTACGGTAATGCTGAAGTATGGCGCGAGTGCTTGCACGGATGTCACTGGATACGGTTTGTTGGGACACGCTTCGGAGATGGCAGCGGGGAACGATGTCCGTTTAAAGATTGATAGCCGCGCTGTTCCCTACTTTCCTGATGCTCCCGGACTTGTGGCGCAGGACACCTATACGCAAGCCTATCTTGCGAATATGGCGTTCCTTGCGGACAAAGTTACGTTCCGGACGGATGACGAAGCGATGCGTCATATCTTGATGGAAGCGGAAACATCTGGTGGTTTGCTGTTCTCTCTACCTGCTGAGAACGCCGATGCAGCGTTGGCAGAACTCCATGCCGCTGACTGCCCTGAGGCTGCGGTTGTTGGAGAGATAATGGCGGAGGACACGGCGCATATTGAGGTGTTTTAATAGCAGTCAGGGCGGCGGCTGCGCCGCCTTTCAGCAGTTAGTAAAGATAGTAGAAAAAGGATTGGAAACGTTACCAGCCTCTTCACTGACAGCTGAGCGTGGCGCGCAGCGGAACGTCCTGAAAGCGCAGTGCCCTGACAGCGAATAAAAAAATGACAAAAATAGAACTCGCAAAACAGATTCGTGATGCTTCATATCTAACGGGTGAATTCAAACTCCGTTCGGGGAATATTAGTAATTTCTATTGGGATAAATACCGATTTGAAAGCGATCCTGCACTGTTGACCGCAATTGCTAAAGAGATGGTGAAACTGCTTCCATCAGATTGTGACGGCTTGGCAGGATTAGAGTTAGGGGGTGTCCCGCTCGCGACTGCGGTCTCGCTGCAGACGGGAATCCCGTGTTTCTATGTGCGTAAAGCGGCGAAAACCTACGGCACTTGTAACCTCATAGAAGGTGGTGCAGCGATTGGAAGCAATTTGGTTGTGATAGAAGATGTGATTACGACTGCTGGGCAGGTCTGTACGTCTATTGAACAGATACGTGCTGCTGGTTACACAGTGGAACACGTCGTGGCGGTTATCGATCGTCAAGCGGGTGGTGGGGAGAAAATTGATGCCCTTGGGTGTGCGTTCGCGTCGGTTTTTACACTTGAAGCGTTAGAGGCAGTTGGCATTTAGCAATTATAGCCATTAGGGCGTTCGCTTATGCTCACTCTCAGTCATCCGTTAAACGTGTGGTGGCAGTTGCTCTCGTTTGTAATACCCACAAGGCACTCTCGACTAACCGCTGAAAGGGTTGCGAAGCAACCTGTGTTAACGACTAATTACTATACAGAAAGTGATTGGGGAAAATGAAGATACTGTTTATCGGAGATATTGTTGGCAATCCGGGCAGAACAGCGACAACGCAATTTCTGAATGAACATCAAGATAAATATGATTTTATTGTCGCAAACGGAGAGAATGCAGCGGGTGGCAAAGGGCTGACGTTTGAAATCGTGGATCAACTTTTGGCATCGGGGGTCTCTGTAATTACAACGGGGAACCATGTCTGGGATAAGAAAGAGATTTTTGATTTTATAGATACAACTCCGCAACTAATCCGACCGGCAAACTATCCTGCCGAGGTGCCAGGACGTGGTGTCATGATTGTCACGTCGGATGACGGCGAAAAACAACTCGGTGTTATCAACCTCGCTGGGCAGATCTTCATGAACAGGTATAGCAACCCGTTTCACGCCCTCAATGAAATCCTACTTGAAGTGAAATCAGTGACACCATACATCTTCCTTGACTTCCATGCGGAGGCGACCTCCGAGAAAATCGCGATGGGATGGCACGCTGATGGTCGGGTCAGTGCGGTGGTCGGTACGCACACACATGTGCAGACAGCGGATGCGCGTGTGCTTCCGCAAGGCACGGCTTATATCACGGATGTCGGTATGACCGGACCGCATGATTCGGTTATCGGCACACGTGTCCAGGAAGTAATTGAAGGGTTTCTGACGATGATGCCGACGCGGTTTACCGTTGCCAAAAACAACGTTAAACTTTGTGGGGTCGAAATAGAACTTGATGAAAATACAGGGATGGCAGTAAATATTGTGCCGATTCAGCACCAATATTGATTGGCAATTGGCGGTTAGGGCGTTCCGCTTCGCTCACTGTTCGCGGTCAGTCAAATATTCAAGCAGCGCATTGGGTTAGTCCTCAACCCAATCTATGAATAAACTGACAGTAAACTGATATTGAAAGGTTTCGTTATACAAATATGCAGATGGAAATGTTCGAACCCGCAAAGACGGTCCACAGTATCAGTGAAATAACAGGACTGCTGAAAAAACTGATAGAACAGCATCCACCTTTTCAAAATATATGGATTCGCGGTGAGGTGTCGAATTGCACTTTCCACGGTTCTGGAAATACCTATTTTACGCTCAAGGATGCGAAGGCGCAAATTAGTTGTGTCCTTTGGCGGCGCAGTGCCTCTCGTTTTCGTTCTTTCCTCCGCGACGGTGAAGAAGTCGAGATACAAGGAAAAGTTGGTGTCTATGGTCCTCACGGTAAATATCAGATAACCGTCAGCCGCGTGAAACCCTTGGGCGTCGGTGCGTTGCAAAGAGCGTTTGAAGAATTAAAACAACGGCTCGCTGAAGAAGGGCTGTTTGATGCGTCACATAAAAAACCGTTGCCAAAATTTCCGAAGAAGATTGGGGTCGTTACGTCGGCGAGTGGTGAAGCTATCCGAGACATCCGACGGCGATTGCATGAACGGTATCGTTTAGCTGAAGTCGTGCTACACCCTGCACTCGTCCAAGGGGATGGGGCAGCACCAAGCCTAGTGCAGGCGATTCGGGTGTTAAATACGCGCAGTGATATAGATGTGTTAATAGTCGGACGGGGCGGCGGATCGCTTGAGGATCTCTGGGCATTTAACGAGGAAGTCGTTGCGCGTGCGATTTTCGCCTCCAGAATACCGGTGGTATCTGCAGTCGGACATGAAGGAGATTTCTTGATCTCTGATATGGTGGCAGATCGCCGGTCGTCAACACCTTCGGCGGCGGTGGCAGATGTCGTCCCTGATCAACAGGAACTTCTCACACAACTCGACAGCTTTGATGTGAGGCTCCGTAGGGCAATAGGAACTCGCTTTGAGAGGCACGAAACGCGGCTACAGGAATTTGAGACGCGTCTCTCTCCAACGCGGCGCACGGAGGCTATCAATCAACTCTCCCAGAGAGTGGACGATTTAGAAGCGGCGTGTCGGAATACTATGGAACGACGGCTCTCTGATAGTAAACGCGATATCCAAGCGTTTGCACAGCGTCTGAATGCACTGAGTCCGTTGGCGACATTAGCGCGCGGCTATAGCATCAGTCGAAAAATGAGCGGGGAAGTATTGACCTCAACGCAACAGGTGTCAGTCGCCGATAAAGTCGAGGTGCAATTGGCACACGGACATCTTGCGTGTCGCGTTGAAGGACTACGTGATACGGAGAATGATTGAAGAGGTTGTCAGTGGTTAACGGTTAGCAAGCGTCGCGAGTAGGAACTCGCTCCTACTATCTATATATTTTTAGAATTCATCATAAATTGAGGTAAGGCATGACTTTTGAAGAAAAACTCACTAAACTATCGCGAATTGTTGAACAATTAGAGGGCGGCAATGATCTGCCACTCGAGAGTTCCCTGAAACTTTTTGAAGAAGGTATCGGCTTAGTCGTATCTTGCAGGGAAATACTCGAAAATGCGGAGCAGCGGGTAACGAACCTCCTCGAAACAGATAATGCTTAAAAAGGAATTCATAAATATGCTCTTAGAAAAAATCAACAGTCCCGCAGATCTCAAAACACTTGAAATTGATGAACTAAAAACGATCGCTGAGGAGATGCGTGCCTATCTATTGGAAGTGCTTTCTGAGCATCCCGGTCACTTTGCTCCGAACTTCGGGACCATTGAATTAGCGATAGCACTACATACTGTCTACGATACACCGCGCGACAAACTGGTTTGGGATATTGGGCATCAAGCCTACCCGCATAAACTGCTTACCGGCAGGAGAGAAGCGTTTCCGACGATTCGCCAAAGTGGGGGGATTAGCGGATTCCTCAGCAGAGCCGAGAGTGAATACGATGTTTTTGGTGCTGGACACTCAAGTACCTCCATCGCTGCTGCGTTAGGCATTGCGACTGCACGAGATCTTATCAATGAAACTTACAAAGTCGTTGCTATCATTGGTGACGGCGGTTTGACAGGTGGAATGGCGTTTGAGGCACTCAATGCTGCTGGCGATTTCAGAAACGATATGCTTGTGATCCTTAACGACAATAACATGTCGATTTCCGCGACTGTCGGTGCGTTCTCAAAACATTTCCATAAAGTCACAAGTTCACCACAATACAATTTCCTCCGCTCAAGAGCGAAAGAGTTCATGAACCTGATTTCGGAGGATGCCAAGCAGATAGCCCGTAAAATCGAGGCATCACTGAAGTTGGGAACGCTTTTTGAGGAGTTCGGGTTCCGCTACTTCGGTCCGCTCGACGGCAACGATTTAGAGGCACTAATACCTGTGTTGACAGGCATCCGTAACCTCACGGGTCCAATCTTGCTGCACGTTGTAACCGAAAAGGGACGCGGCTACGCACCAGCGGAAGCGGATCCGATCGGTTTCTACAGCGTCAGCGGGCCTTTTAATTTGGAAACGGGAAAGACGACGAAACCGAAACCTGCGACCCCTTCTTATACAGAGGTATTCAGCCAAACGTTGATTGAGTTGGCGAAACGCGATACACGTATCGTGGGTGTAACGGCGGCGATGCCCGGTGGAACGGGACTTGATAAGTTCGCCGAGATATTTCCGAGTCGGTGTTTTGACATCGGATTAGCGGAGCAGTGTGCCGTCACGTTTGCGGGTGGTCTCGCAGCGCAGGGCATGCGTCCGGTCGCTGCTATCTATTCAACCTTCCTCCAGCGGAGTTACGACCAAGTCTTACACGACGTGTGTATCCAAAACCTACCCGTTATCTTCGCGTTGGACAGAGCCGGACTTGTCGGTGCCGACGGTCCGACGCACCATGGCGTTTTTGATTTAGCATACCTCCGTGCTCTTCCAAATATAGTGGTGATGGCACCGAAAGATGAGAACGAGTTGCAGTCTATGGTGAAGACCTCACTTGTTTATGACGGTGGTCCGATCGCGTTCCGTTATCCGCGTGGAACGGGTATTGGCGTGAAGATGTCAATGGAACTGCAGCCGCTCCCGATTGGTAAAAGCGAGATTCTCAGAGAGGGTGAGGATGTACTGGTTATCGCCATCGGCAACCGCGTCTATCCTGCGTTGGAGGCGGCACAGACTTTGGCGGATTCGGGAATCTCGGCAACGGTTATTAATGCTCGGTTTGTAAAACCGTTGGATACTGAGACGATACTCCCACTCGCAGAAAGTATCGGCAAGGTGATTACAGTTGAAGATGGTGTCGTGATGGGTGGTTTCGGGAGTGCTGTCTTGGAAGCACTCGCTGCAGCAGATGTCACAAATGTACAAGTCACGAACCTCGGTATCCCTGATGAATTTATTGAGCATGGTGATGTCCAACATCTCTATGCGCTATGCCAGTGTGATGCGAATGCGATTGCTCGTACTGCGAAGATGATGTTGTAGTAGCGATCAGTGGTCAGGTCGGATTTTTTCAAAAAACCCTCTCATCTGTCAGCACTCGCTACACGATTTGACTGACAACTGAGAGTAGAGCACAGCGGAACACCCTGATTGCTGATGCCCGACAACCAATATGCAACGGATAGATACTTTCTTAGTAGAACACCAACTGGCGGAGAGTCGAGAGCAAGCGAAACGTCTCATCCTTGCGGGGGCAGTAACTGTTAACGGCGATTCCACGATTAAGCCGGGTCAGCGGATTTCTGCCGATGCAAAGGTCGTTGTGCAGCGCGCTCAAAAATACGTAAGTCGTGGCGGTTTCAAACTGGAGAAGGCATTATCTACTTTCGGTGTGGATGTCTGCGATCGGGTTGTGCTTGATGTTGGTGCATCAACAGGAGGTTTCACAGATTGTCTTCTACAACACGGTGCCCGGTTCGTCTACGCTGTTGATGTCGGTTATGGGCAGCTCGCGTGGAAGCTGCGCACCCATCCACAGGTCCTCCCTATTGAGAAAACGAACATCCGCCATCTAACGCTGTCACACTTAAAAAATCTCAAGCCTCCGAAGGTAACCTCTGAAATTAACCGGAAATCACCGCGAAATGTAACGGAGCGGTGCCCAGATTTAACAATTAAAAAAATCTCTGTTGCTGTGATTGATGTTTCTTTTATCTCGCTGCGAACGGTGCTGCCGAAGGTCATCGCACTTCTAACACAACAGAATAGCGATCAGCAGTCAGCAATCGGCAATCAGCGGGACATTGTGGACATGAAGAATAAGAGTGGCGCGCAGCGGAACGCCCTGACTGCTGACTGCTCTCCCTCTGACAACTATTTTGACATTATCGCGCTCTTGAAACCGCAGTTTGAAGCAGGAAAAGCACACGTCAAAAAGGGTGGGGTTGTGTCTGACAAACGGGTTCACATTGAGACGATAGATAATCTGAGTGCTTTCGTGAGCCAAAAACTCGACGCAACCGTGATGGGACTGACCTACTCGCCGATTCACAAGGACATCGCAAATATTGAGTATCTGCTTTGGCTCAGGGTTAACCAAGACTCTCAAAACAACGCGACCGGATTCAGCGGGCTACCTGGGCAGACGGTCGCGAAAATTGTAGAAGCTGCGTACAAACAGAAGAGAGGTTATTAGTTACAGGAAGCGGAAAATGGAAAAACCAGATAGTAAATCCAACACCAGCACAGAACGCCTGAGCCGCGTGAGACGACGGTTTTGGAGACCTGCCAACTTCATCAAAATATTTGTTTTCCTGAGCATGGCATTTATCTGCGGTGCATTTTTCTTTGTCCGTTCGGGGACCTTCTTAGATTGGGTAGAGGGACAACTTGAGACTGAACTCAGAAATCGGATAACAGACGGTTATGCTGCGGATGTTGGTCAAATAAGAGGGAATATCTTAGGAAGCGTTACCGTTAGTAGTCTTTCGATTGCAAAGAAGGACAAACCGACCTCGCCTATAATCTCCACAAGGAAAGTTGTCCTTAAATACAATCTGCTTGGACTCTTAACCCGTAGATTTGAGGTGAAGAATCTGGAAGTGTTCGAGCCGCAAATTCACATTGTACGGACTGCTGATGGTAATGTTAATCTTACACGTATCCTTAAGAAGCAAGACAAGAAGCAGAAT
The DNA here is from genome assembly GCA_963662915.2 of Candidatus Poribacteria bacterium. Taxonomy (GTDB): domain Bacteria; phylum Poribacteria; class WGA-4E; order WGA-4E; family WGA-3G; genus WGA-3G. The sequence continues at coordinate 934,671 of CAXXEU010000002.1, forward strand.
TCACCGCAGGATTCTTCGTCCTTTGATTTCACCGCTGAATCCATTAGGCTTAATCGTGGCAGAATTACTTACCTTGATACACAGCAGGATCTCCGTATAGCGATTAATGACATTTCTATCAGAGTGAACGGAGCGCTTAACACGTGGGATCATGACGGGAGTCTGAGGATCGGCAAGGGGAGTTTGACGTTCAACGGTACTGAGACAGCAATTAATAACTTCGATGCTGACTTTGTGTTATTGGCAGATGGCAGTAGATTAGAAGACTTTTATTTTACGTTTGGCAACTCGGAGCTGAGAATCAAAGGTGGCTTTAGGCAAGGAGAGAATGGCATCGCGAAGAGTGAAGAGGGGGTAGGCTTCACTTGGGATGGGGTTCTTAATCTGGGACTGGATGTCTCAGATATCGATCAATTTTTCGACGGCGATATAGAACTTGAGGGCCTGCTGGAAGCGAAGTTGGAAGCAGAAGGGACAGGTGCTGCTTTAGACGTTAAGGCGTTTTCTGCGAATATGCCGACTTTTTCTGTCGTCCAGGTAGGGAAAGGTCGGAAAATTACGTTGGCAGAATTAGAGGTTGAAGGACATATCAAGTATCTACCGACTCCGTCGCTAACGCTAACAACTTTTAGCGCGCAGATTGCTGATGGCACCTTAAGCGGTGAAGGAAGCATTGCGTTAGAAACCGGTCCAGAAGGCACACTCCTGAAACAATTCCAACAACTGACTACCTCCCCGTTTAACTACGACGGACAGTGGCATGCCACAGATATAGAGATTATCCCCTTTCTATCCATGTTTGTTGAACTTCCCGAATACCTCTCGGACAGCGTGGGACACCTCTCAGGGACCGCGAAATTCAGCGGAACCAGCACCAAACTATCAAGCCTCAATCTTGATAGCGAAGTCGCGTTAACCGAAACGACGCTCAATGAGGTACGACTTGAAGATTCAAGGTTCAATTGCACGATTGAAGCGGCACAATTGAAAGCGCACGGAAGTTTTGATGGTGCTGTAATTGACGCTACCGCGCCTTTTCCGTTGGGACAGCAAGACGTTTTGGACATTCAGGTAACGGATATCAATTTCGACAAATTGATGAAGATTGCCAATACTGCGGATTTCGGAGGTATAGGCACATCGTCTGCAACGCTGTCATCGGCTGGAATACTAAAAGGCGTTTTGGAGGTACCGGAGGCGACCTTCAACGACCTCCCGCTCGGCGTTCTGACGGGGAATTATCGGTATCAGGACGGACGGGTATATATTGAGGACGGATTGTTAACCGGCAGCGGGCAGCCTGATGGTGGTCAGCAGTCAGCAGTTAGCAAGGAAAAGAGGCGTTTGGTAACGCTTGCGTCTTCACTGACGACTGAAACGGTTTCGGAGAAACCCGCCCTGACCGCTGATACCCAATATGTGAGTCGGGCTACGATTAACGGAACTGTGGACGTTAAAGGTGAGTTTCCAGCGGTGTTCAGTATTGTCGCCGCTCCTGTTTACGTGCACCACTATCCAAAATTGTTGTTGGGCGCGGAATATCCTGTAGAGGGTGAACTCAGAGGCGAACTCAAATTAGATGGAACGCTCGTCAATCTTGATGGCAGCGCGGACTTCAATATCATTAATAGTGTGGCGTGGGGTGTCCATTTAGATCCACTGACGCTTCCGCTGAGGATTGAAGATTACAATATCAGCATTTCCGATTTTAAAATAACCACGCGTGGGCAGCGCCTTACGATGAACGTTGCTTTGGCTGCCAACGGCGATCTTGATTTGGTAGTGGAAAGCGATGCGCCTGTTCGCTTTGAAGAGATTGCTAAAGCCTCAAATATAGCCGATTTCCCTTTTGAAGGCGAATTCGATGTCCAGTTCATCGGGATACTCAGAAAAGCAGAAGCCCCTGATTTTCGGGTTGCGCTGGACTTCTCGGACCTAACCTATTTAGACCTCAAACGCGGTGTTAATCATCTTCTCGGCGATGCGTATCTGTTCGGTAAACTCGTGGAGCGAAAAAAGACCACTGGTGAGGTCGATATTTACGATTTTCAGGGACACGGCTTTGACCGGACGGGTCGGATTAGAGGGACTGTTAGTATGGCGGAAGGTAATCCGTACCTTTTCGTCGTAGAAGGGAACGGTGTAGATGTTGCTCCATTTCTGCGTATCTTGCACCCAACGCTTGAGGCAGTTACGGGGACCGCTGACGGACGGGTTTCCATAAGCGGGACGATAGCCGACTTGGCACCCGCGCCGACATCTGCTCAAGTAAGTGAAAAGGCGATATATCCTTACGATGTTGGCATTCACATTGCCGCGAGCCAACTCTTTTATCAGAATTCGACAGGACAGGGAATACCGTTCACAAACGCGGATCCGATTCGCCTACGCCTCAAGGACGATAAATGGACGATTGAGACACTCGCGCTGTCGACCTTGAACCTGAGAGCAGCGGCTGAAATTGACCAGAAACCGCCGTGGAACGTAGTGGAATGGCAACCAGATTTAATAGATAAAAATCCTTTTATTGTATTGTCGGGAACTTTTGACGCGAAGACTGAAGCGATGAATTTTCAGGGAGGTGCTGACGGTTTTGCACTTGTGCCCTTAGTTCCGGCATTTGGGCTGCCTGATGACGTATTGCAGACTGGCACGGGTCGTTATACTGTGGAAATAACTGGGACACCTATGCTTCCAGTGCTTGTATTAAAGTGGACACTTCCAACGTTAACATTGAAAACCGAGGTCGCCGATGTTCATATAAGCGATGCGCGTGGGTACGTTGGGTATCAGGACGAAACGCTGCGTCTTGAAGATTGGACTTTCAAGGTTTTCGGCAATGCTATAAATATGGAAGGCAGTATTGATGTTCAACCTGAAGATATTGACAATTCGGAGTTACACCTCCGTGTTGATACCATCGCACTGGATCTTGAGACACTACCGATAGGGATTACAGGGGGGATAGGTACCGGTAGTGAAATAACTGGGGCGTTAGAGGGTTCAATGGAGATTGGAGGCACGCTTGCTAAACCGCATGTGCTACTGTATGCTGAAACAGCACCGCACCGTCCGATTTATTTCACATCTTATGTTCCGTCTGTCACGTTGGAAAGACTGCGTGTTGATATTGATTTTGGTTTAGAATCGATACGTATTGAAACAGTGGAAGCGAACGGACAGATAGGCGTTGGGACCTACCGTGTGAAAGGAGAAGCCGAGTTTTCACGCCAAAAAAGTCTTCAGTCTTCAGTTAACAGTAGTCAGTTGAGAAAGGGTTCGGTTAAATCAGACCCTTCTTTAACTAATAACCGAAAACTGATAACTGATAACTATTTTGCTCTCGATGTATCGGCATCACAAGTGGAAATTGCGGATTATGGTATCGCTTCAGGGCATATCAGACTTAGCGGTACAGGTTTAACTCCAAAGAAGATAAGAGTCGTTGGCGAAATCAATGAACTCGTCCTTGATGGCTACGACTTCCATCTTGTGAACAGCGCACCCCTCCAGTTTCGATCTGATCCGGTCTCCGCATCTCCTAACGGAAAAGCGGAGACTCTCGCCGTAGAGATTCCGCTACAAATTACGTCTCCTACAATGAATGCATCGATGCGCATCAACGTAGGCGGCACACTGGATGCACCGACTATCACAGGCGTGTGGAAGGGGCATCTCAATGAAAAGGCGTGGACAGGAAACCTCCGATACAGCAACAAACAGGTAACTATCGTTGATGTTTCGCTAAAAGATAGTAGTGACACGCTAACACTTAGCGGTATTGTTCCATTTGATTTGGCGTTTGCGTCGATGGATTTCTCTGAACGCTATCTTGAAAAACCGATGGATCTGCGTTTCAGGGGGAGTGAACTACCGCTCGATTTCTTCCCGGGCATTGATAAACTTTTTTCTCAGGCAGACGGCACTGTTGATATAGATGTCGCATTGCAAGGCACGACGCAGTTCCCTTATCTGGTGGGGAACGTGTCCCTTGAGGCGTTACAACTCGTTTTAAAGGATTTCCACGAACCAATCCGAAACATGAAACTCCGACTGAGTGCTCGGGAAAATATGATTGATGTTCCGAATTTTGAATTTGAAATCGGATCGGGTTACTGTAGACTTCAAGGCGGGAGGTTGGTATTAAACGGATTGATTCCTAAAGGAATAAGATTAGTAGGAATGCGGTTTGAACTATTTCCGCTCGGCTCAATAGTACGAGAGGCTGTGCCGTTGGAGTTGATAGAAGACATCGAAGGTCATCTAACAGTCTCACTTAGGGAGTTCACAGTTCCTCTTGACAGTTTTTTTGTGGCTGGAGAGATACTACCGGTTCCGCAAATTCGAGAGATACCGTCGCTTGTGGATCTTGTGGCTGTTTCCAACGCGATTTTGTCGATTAATAGCGTCCGCTTTGCCTTTAAGGCACTGAATCGGCGTTACGATTTCCAAGCCCCACAACCGGTTCTCATTGTCATTGGCGATGGTGTTATTACACTCACTGAGGACTTCAGTCTTGAAAATCAGGACACATTCTTAATCAAACAGACCTTTAGTAGCGAAGACAGGAAGCCGGAGGGGCTGCTTGGCGATGATAGGACGATTTTAGGTAAAACAACACTGAGCATTGATGCGGGGGACCTCTGGCAGACAAACGGTGAGTTTGATGTAGCACTCCGGGTCTCGAATTTCGATGTCTCGGTGCTAACAGATCCTTTACCGCTGTCTTATAGATTAAATGGTGCCTTGTCTGGAAGTTTACAGTTGAATGGGACGAGTGAGAATCCGAAGATAACCATCCGACGCCATACGAGCGATCCTGCTGAACTTTATCTGCACGATGTACCGATTGATCTACGGTGGCGGGTTCGGTATCAAAACGGAAAATGGGAGATTTCAAAAAAACGGTATATTGAAGTTACATTCGGCGAAAATTTGCTGACCTTCTCATGGACGATGCCCTATCAGTTGGAATTGATTCCTTTTATTACGAGAGTGCAGCAGTCCCCAGAGGCTGTCTGGCAGGAGTTCCAACAGACCCCAATGGACGGTATTCTGGATGTTATCGTAACAGACCTTGACATGCTACCTTTTGTGGTGCCCGGACTCAGCTCTGCAACGGGGACAGGTAATATTCACGTTGAATTAACAGGCACGATTGAAACACCGCAAGCGATGGGCAACGTATCTTTCAAAGATGGGGGACTCGAATTTCCAGATACTGGCATTGATGTTAAGGAGACTATGGGTGAAATTCGGTTATCCGAAAAAGGCGCGAGCATTACAGAATTTGACGGCATATTGAACGGTGGAAGTTTTTCGATTCGGGGTTCAATTACCGCACCGCCAGATAGAGGGATATGGCAAACCCCGCCGGTGCTGGACGTTTCTGCCAACATCGCAGAGGTGGTCTTTGAGCAGCCGGGTGCGTATCGGGCGAACCTGAATTCTGCCGACTTCCGTCTGCATGGCGGATTGCTGAAACCGTATCTAACGGGGAGTTTGAATATAGACGGCGGTTACTATCAACAAAATTGGGAAAGCGTCAGAGATTGGCTCACGGGTGTTTCAATAAAAGAAGCTGATGTTGCGTTAGATTATCCAATCCTACGGGATTTATATCTGGACCTGGATATAAATATCCCAGCTGATTTCCGAGTCCTCTCGTCGATTACTGGACCGACAGATTTTGAGATCGCTTGTTTAGGGAAACTCATCGGTCCGGTCAATCAACCTGTTTTCACAGGGGATGTGTCGGTGCGTGATGGAAAAATAGGACTCGTGTTACAGCCGTTTGAATTTATAGAAGGTTCGACAATTAGCAATCGGGATTCCTTTAATTTTGATCCGGATCTGAATATTCTTCTCCGAACCCCGAACCGTATTCGCGGGGTTCTGCCGAGAGATGAGAGTATCGTGGACATCCAGGTTTACGCGACCTTCACTGGCACCTTAAATAATCCGAATTTTACACTGAGTGCGCCGACTGCAACAACAACCGAAGTCTTGACCCATGAAGATATCATAGCGTTTCTGCTCCGTAACACTGCGATCTCAAGAAGGTTTGGCGGATTTACGTTTAGCGTTCAGCGTCCCTTTGAGGAAGATGCCCGTTATCAGGCGGAGTATCCACTTAGCGAAAGTATTTCCATTAAGATTGAGACGAATGATAAAGGAGAGCATGGGGTCGATATTGAGTTCAAAGGACGGTTTTAATGGGTATCGGTTATCCGTACGCAATGACACCGTCATTGCTTTCAGTTTTTTGTTAAATGTGCCGTGCGGCAAAGGTTTTTTATTTCTTAGGGTCTCATAGTAGATAGCGATGGTTCAGATGCTTATGAGTTGGACGAGTTACAACACACGTATAGAAAGTTCGATCTGTTTTATTCTATTGCTGTGTTGCTTTTTTTTGCGATCTGTGCCTGCGAACGTACCGATGGAAACCTTCGGGAAGCCCGTCGTGGAGATAGTATATCGGATGAATAGGCAACCTGTAACGTCAACGACGGAACAACTCAACATTCTCAGAAACCAGATGTCGGTGCGGATTGGCGATACGTTGTCTCAATACGCTATTCAACAGAGCATTAAGGCGCTCTATGCGACACAGCGGTATGCTCAAATTCAGGTCTACGCCCAAGAAGTAGACGCTGGGGTTGTGCTAACCTATCAACTGACCCCTTTTGCTCGTATTGAAGAAATCATGATCCTTGGTGTTTCAGATAGTGAATTTAGGCTTGCTATTGACCAAATCCTGACATCCGAACCGGGGGGGACGTATATCCCTGAGATTATCAAGACCGATATTAGCCGTATTAAGAGGGTATGTCAAAATTACGGCTTTTTTGATGCAAGTGTCACAGTTTCTGATATAGCATCGGAAGTAGGAACGGAGCAGTCAGAAGAGTACCGTCCCGCAAATGTCAGGTTAATCTATCAAATCACTTTGGGTGATGCATCGACTATTAACGAATTGCAAATTCAGGGAAATTCCGCTATCCCAACGTACCGACTTGAAGAAGCCTGTACCTTTAGCCAGCAGCGTCCGGTTTATAACAAATCTGGTGTGGATACCGATGTAGCATTGATGCAAGCGATTTACCGAGAAACTAACCATCCGACTGCTACGATTGTGCCGACCTTTTTCCGTAAAACGGGTGTGCTGCGATTTGAGGTTAGTGAAGGCAAGCGGGTCGAGTTTAAGTTCGTTAGAGATGACGGAGAAGTTCCGTTATCGCTCCAGGATACATTCAAAGAAGATATAATTCCGCTCATAAATACTTCCACAACTGCCGTGTGGGAACGGCGGATAAAATCTTATTTTAAGGCGGCGGGGTACCACGATACAACTGTAGATGAGGCAGTTGTGGATGCTTCCGAAATCATGCTTACGATTAATCCGGGGATGCAATATGTGGTCAGTCGTGTGAGTTTCACAGGGAATCGTGCGTTTTCGGATGTGGAACTCCTCCGAGAGATGACGATAAAACCGATTACAGGCTTTATACCGAATCTGCAGGCTCGCATTGTGAAGCGGTTGTTCCAACGAGAACAGAGGCACTTGTTTTATGAACAAGAACTTGATACAGATGTGCATAAACTCAGCCTTTTATATGGGAGGGCAGGTTATCCGAATGCTGCTATCAGAACAACACTTGATAAACAGAAATCGACGAATCAGACTGTCGGGGAAATCGGAATACATATTATAATTGTTGAGGAACACAAGGAGATGATTCATCGATGGGACATCAGTGGGAATTGGGCATTGGATACGACTGTCCTTCTTAAACGCTTGCAAGATGAACTTCCACTGCCACAACCGAATACATCACTCAAGCGGAATGCCTACCAAGATGCGATCCTGAAAGCGTATCGTGAACTCGGATACATTGATGCCGTGGTTGCTGACACGTATGTGCCGGAAACGGAAGCACCCGTTTTTCAAATAGCAGGCGATTTTTCAGCAGCCCTCACAGAAGGCAAACTCCCGTTAGACATTCGGAATATCTTTAGAAAGAACAATCTTGGACTTGATGGGGTTTTCATAGCTACCAATGTCGGTGAACGCTGGAGTCTCCAGGACTTTGACGGCAATCCTCGCTATACACTGATACAACAGGCAACACATCTTGAAGTTTTTGAACACGGTGTTCTCCGCCTTACCGTGGTTACAGAAGGTGAACAGGTGGCATTTGGAAGATTCTATTTTGAAGGTGATACGGATGTCGTGATGCAGCATGTGCTTGGGCGAGAAGTCCGACATCTCGAAGGGACACTTTGGACATCGGAGAAGTTAAGCCGTGCGCAACAAAGCCTCTATAGTTTAGGTCTCTTTCATGGCGTTCAAGCGGAGCGGATTAGAACAGGACAACTCACAGGTATGAATGGGATTGGAGAAAATATTAAAACCAATTCTGTTTTGATACGGGTGGAGAAACAGGAGTCGCGAGCATATAGTCTTGGGGGTGGCTATAGTTTAGCAGAAGGACCGCGGTTGACAGGTGAGTTGATGGATAGCAACTTCCTCTTTAAGCGAAATATCCGAGGACGTTTGCGTGCGGGGGTCGGCTGGCGGAACGAGTTGGGCTACCTCTTGAATGCAACGCTCACCAAACCGTGGCTTATCGGACGGACGCGTGGCAGTCTACAGTTATCAGCGAGGAAATTGGAGATAGATGATTATGTGCGGGCACTCCAAGGGAGTTTCATTTTCAGTCGAAGGTTATCGCAATCCAACTACGTTGATTTACGGTATAGTTACCGAGATTTGAGCCAACCGACTCCCCCATTGATGCGAGATGACAAACCGGCATCTGCACTGTTGGAAGAATGGGATCCATTTCACACGACTGTAAGTAGTTTACGTTTCTCCTGGACCTATGATAGCCGCGTGCGATACCTGAATCCTACAGACGGCATATATAACGCACTCACACTTGAATATGCGGGTGGCTTTTTACAAGGTGCGACAGGTTTCGTCAAAACAACAACCGATACACGCTATTACCAGAAGCTTGTGGGTGGTCTTGTGTTAGCAACAGCACTCCGAGTCGGTGTTACCACAGGCTTGCGCTCAAATCGACGTGCGGAACTCATCTCTTTTGAACGGTTTTGGGCGGGAGGTAGTACGACGGTTCGCGGATATGCGGAACGTTCTCTTGGTCCAGAGGATAGGACGGGTATCCATCGTGGCGACGTGCAGTTCATCTTTAATACAGAACTGCGGTTTCCGATCTATTCTGCGCTCCGCGGTGCTGTCTTTTTAGATACAGGGAATGTTTGGGGTTCGTTGGAGAATCTTGACGCAGTAGTGCGTCTGCCGGCCTCAGTCGGTATTGGGGTTTACGTAGATTTAGGGGCACTGACCGCTGGCATTGATTATGCGATTCCGTTTGGATACGACCCAACCACTGATACGAATAGAGTCCACCTCCGCCTCGGCAGCACGTTTTGATTAGCAGATAGCGATTAGCACATGGCGAATGGCGAATGTAGCGAGCGTGCTGATGGTTAATCCGATTGTTCGTAGGGTCTTCCTAACGCGAGGGGCGCCTCGGCGCGCCCGACAAAGCCTGCTAACACTGCCAAACAGAGGACATAAGGTAGCATTAGGAATACCTGATACGGAATACCCCACCCCAATGCCTGAAACCGGGCATCAAGGGCTGACCCGAGCCCGAAAAGCAACGCTGCACCACACGCCTTTACTGGATGCCACTTCCCAAAAATGACAATCGCTAAAGCAATGAACCCACGACCGACTGTCATGCCGGGGGTGAAATACGGAACATCAGCGAGGGAGAGATAACCGCCCGCAATACCTGCCATGGCACCGGCGAATAGCAGACACAGTGTTCTCAGCCAGAGAACGTTAGCACCGGCAGCGGCGATTGCTCTTGGATGCTCACCGCAGGCGCGTATGCGGAGTCCGGGTTGCGTATGGTAGAGGAAAAAATAGACACAAGGCACCGACAGGAATGCAATGTAGACGAGAATATTGTGTGAAAACAGCGCACGTCCGATAAAAGGTATCTGTGAGAGCAGCGGGATGTTTATTTGCTGAAACGCTGGCACGCCTTGTGCCGTCCCTGTCTCGCCGAAGAGTTGCTGATAGATAACCTCTGTCAAGCCTAATGCCAAGAGTGTCATTGCTGTACCGATGATGACTTGGTCGCCTCGGAGTTTTATTGCGAACAGCGCAAAGAGGGCAGCGGCGAGAAGTCCGCTGAGTCCTGCCATCAAAATCCCGAACCACGGGGCAATCATAATGAGTTCTGCAGTATAGAACGAGCCTACCATCCCGAAAAATGCACCGAAGAGCATCATCCCTTCGATACCGATATTAAGCACACCGGCGCGTTGGGAGATGACCTCGCCTGATGCGGCAAGTAGGAGGGGGGTTGCCCCGCGAATTGTTGCTGAAAGAATATCTTCAAACATTTTTAATTTTGTCCTAACGGGAGCTATCGGAGTGGGTTGGCAGCGCACGCGCCCGGATAAATCCGCACTGCGCCGTTGTTGCAGTGCTGCCGTCCCTGGCTAAGTCTTTTGATAGTTGTCAGTTACTCTTGGGCAGATGTTCGCTTGCGGAACAGTTGAACGGAACTGTAACCGATAACGAAAAGTAGAATTGTTGCCTGCATGACCAATGTTACCTTATCAGAGATACCGACTTCCCGTTGCATGCTATAGGAACCGGTTGTCAATGCCCCAAATAAAAGCGCAGCAGCAACCGTTACCAATGGGTTCAGTTTTGCCAACAAAGCGACAGCAATTGCCGTGTAGCCGTATCCGGGTGAAAAGTTGAGAAAGAGTCGACGGGTCAATGCCGTTAGCTCAATTGCGCCGCCGAGACCTGCGAGGGCACCGCTGATGAAAAAGACGCGGAGGGTGTTATGGACAATCGAAATTCCTGCGGCTTCCGCTGCGGCTGCCCCTTCTCCGACTGCTCGGAGCTGATACCCAAATGCTGTTCTAAACAGAACAAATGTAAGGATAATCGCCAACAGAATCGCAACAACAATGCCAAGATGGACCCGGTGCGGCGGGATGATACGCGGTAAAAACACCCATTCGGCTATCCGGTCGCTCTGTGGACCGCGTTGCGCTGTTTCCCACAGTGGACCGCCGTCTATCATCATACCAACAAAGTGGAGCGCGACATAGTTCAACATGATCGTACTGATGACTTCGTTGACCCCACGTGTCACTTTGAGGATTGCGGGAATAAGTCCCCACATTCCACCAGCGACTGTGGCGAAACAGAGGCAGATTGGCACGGCGACCCACGGGGTTTGCGGAAAAAATGGCGCGAGTTTTGTTCCGAACCACGTCGCCGTTAGTGCACCTATCAGAAATTGTCCCTCGGCACCGATATTCCAAATCCCACACCGAAACGCCATCGCGACCGAAAGTCCCGCCATCAAGAACGGCGTGCTTTTCACGAGTGTCTCTCCGAGTTTTCTCCCGTTGCCGAACGCGCCACTCATGGCTGCCTGATAAGCCTCCAGTGGATTATAATGGCATAACAACATTATGATGGCATTTGTAACAAACGCACTTGCAAGAATTATGATGGGTGTTGCTATTCGAGATCCCCACTTGTTATTGAGAAGAGACAGAACATTGATTTTTTTTATCATCATTTTTTAGGTGTTGTCAGTGGTCGGTGTGCTGATACCTCATAACCGTCCGCCTGTCATTAGGAGTCCAAGTGCTTCAATGTTGTTGCGCAGTGTGGTTGCCTCGATGAGCCTACCTCTTGACATAACGTAGAGCCGGTCGCTCAATAATAAGACTTCGTCTAACTCTGTGGAGATGAGCAGGACAGATTTTTTTCCCGAGCGTTGTACCAACAGATTCTCATGGACGTAGTGCGCAGCGTTGACATCTAAACCGCGTGTCGGGTTAACGGCGATCAGGAGATCGGGTTGAAGCGAAATTTCTCGGGCGAGGACGATTTTTTGTTGGTTGCCACCGGAGAGTGAGGATACTGGAATATCAGCAATAGGTGGACGGATGTCGTAATTGGCGATAAGCTGCGCTGCTGTTTCCTGTTTCCGCTTTTGGTTGAGTATATTCCAGTGTGCAAGATTTTCTAAACGTGTCACGTTTAGTAGGAGGTTTTCCGTGACTGAGAAACCTGCAATAACTCCGGTTGTCTGTCTATCTTCAGGAATATAACCGACCCCGCGTTGCCGCACGGCTTTTGTTCCTTTGGGGTTAGTACCTAAAATATTTATTGTCCCAGATGCGATGTGTCGCAAACCTATAATTGCCTCAGCGAGTTCGCGTTGCCCGTTACCGTCAACGCCAGCGATACCAACGATTTCACCGCGATGGGTCTCCATGGAGACATCAGAGACCGCGACTTCATTCCGATCACCGAGTACCGTCAGATTTGAGAGTTGGAGTACACTTTCAGGCAGTTCGCCTTCAGGGATTGGACTGGTTGAACGTTGGACATCTTCGACATCTTCTCCAATCATTTCCCTGGCGAGTTCCCGTGCGGTGAGTTCTCCAGTCTGACCGAGGTAGACCTTTTTGCCGCGCCTTAAGACGGTTATCCTATCGCTGATGTCTAAAACCTCTTTCATTTTGTGGCTAATGAAGATGATGGCACGGTCGTCGGCTTGGAGTTTGCGGAGGATTGTGAAGAAGCCTTCAACCTCTTGCGGACTGAGGACTGCTGTGGGTTCATCAAGGATTAGGATACGGGCATCAACAGAGAGTGCTTTTAGGATTTCTACGCGTTGTTTTAAACCTACTGATAGACTGCGGACGAGTGCACTTGGATCGACACTCAAGCCGAACTGTTCGGAAAGTGCTTCGGTGATACGGATAGCCTCTTCTTTCTTGAAGCGGAACCTGCCTAATCCGTACTTGTTAGTGCCGTTGGCGGATTTGCTCCGCTCTGCATTCTGCCTTAATTGTCCAAGGCTCAAAGCAATATTCTCAGCGACTGTTAGGTTTTCAATCAGCATGAAGTGCTGATGCACCATCCCGATACCGTTGGCAATCGCATCGCGTGGCGACTTTGCTCTTAACCTGTATCGCCAATTTTCGCGATCTGTAACATAAATGCGTCCTGTCGACGGTTGGTAGAGCCCATAGATGAGATTCATCAGCGTGGACTTACCGGCTCCGTTTTCTCCTAAGATTGCGTGGATTTCACCTGCTTGCAATTCAAAATCAACACTATCAACTGCGACGAAGTCGCCAAAGGTTTTTGTGACATTCCGAAGTTCAAGGATATTTTTTAAACTATGCAATCTGGTCATGGAGATATCCACTTCTCTGCTCTTGTTTCTGTCAATTCGCCATCATAGGCGATAACCCGAAGCGAGACTTTCCAACTTTCATCTGCGGGTGTGGATACAGCACCTGTCCATGTTGGGTTATAGAGCGCCATCCCATAGTCCCGAATGAACCACGGACCGCGAACACCTGCATTCAGGATTGACATAAAGACCCCAAACTGCCCATGCCCACTTAAAGCGTTTTGGTAGGCAACGAAATCTGATTCGCCTCCGTGAACGACTTCAACGCCACCTTTGCGTCCGTTGTCTCCGAGTACAATGCCACCCATAACAGGCAAGAGTCTCGGTTCTACACGGATACCGATGCTCCCAAACTTCGTCTGTGGATACGTAACCGCACCATAAGACGCAATCTTCTCACTCGTCATATCACAGACTGTAGCATCATCAAACGCGTAAAGATTGACCGTCCGAATTTCGTCGATTAATGGTTCTTCGTTTTCATCACACCAGATGACGTTCTGAACGAACTGAACACCGTTCTCATGGGGAGTGATATCAATTTCCTTCTGTGTGTCCATCCGTCCCAGTTTTTCAAAGACTTTGTCGGTAAAGGAGCGACGGGGTGGTGATGCCCAAAAGCCTGCTTCTCTTTCGCCGACCTGGACAGGTCCTTGCCCGACGAAGATACCGTTGTGGAACGGATGATCGAAGGCGAATTCTTGGACGACGGTATGTCCTGCGGGTGTGTAGAATGGAAAGACGAATGGACGATAAAAGTTCGCACCAACGCCGCCTAAGCAGCGTCCTGTGTCGCTTTGAACGACCAGATGCATTTTGGCATTAATTATAACTTCAAAAGTGTTTTTCATATTTATTATTTACATTGGGCTGCTACAAACATGCCGCCCTTATAGGGCTTGGTTTTCTTTTCAACACGTTTCTATAACTTTGTTGCGTATGTCATGCAGTCGTTTCCGCTCATAGAAAAGCGTCAATCAAATTAGCACGCCATTTTTACCAATATCTCTGAAAAGTATATGTTATTTGTGCAAGTGTGTCAATAGAAAGTCCATAAATTTTGTTCTGAAAGACAGGTATCTATCAATGGATTGTGTTTGCATAATTTGGCGATGAAAAAAGATTTGACAAAATCTGTCTTTTATTTTATAATTTCTCTAATTGGAATATGCATCACCGAAAAAACGCTGACCGCGATTTTTCAAAACTGAACGAGGATGAAAATTATGCCGATCAGAGGCATCGATTTTAATTTTAACAGAGCAAAAACTGCACTACCAACGAGTCACCCTTACCGTCTACGCCGTTCTTACATAGCTTGTGTGCTTCTGTTGTTCAGTAGTCTGAACAAGGTAGTTCACCCCCCCCCCCCCCCCACTTTACATATAATAAGTAAAACGCTTCATAAGATGGTCCCGGCAGTTACTACCGTGCTGTCTTCTTTGTGCTCGTACTTCTCTCCGTTTCAAACAACGGATCCGGTACGAGCTATTTTTTTTGTTGAATCGAGAACACTTACCGTACAGGTTATCCTTGCCGATTCTACGGTTGCAGAAACTTCCGGCCTTTAAAGCCTAAACTTTTTTAAACCTGCGTTATTACATATCAAATCCATCTCATTACCTTAGAGATATTCAAAATTGAAAGAGGTATTCGACAATGAAGAACGTTTTTTACTCTTATCCTGTACTTCTCATGATCCTATTCAACAGTTGGTCGAATTTTGCTGCTGCACAAAACGTGAATATCCCCGATGCAAATTTAGAAAAGGCTGTGCGGGATACGCTCAGGAAAGGAAGTGGTGCAATCACAGCAGCAGATATGAAACAGTTAACGGACCTACATATTGGTGACCGGAACATAATTAGCCTCACTGGAATCGAACAGGCAGTAAATCTAAAGAACTTAGGTCTCTGGGACAATAAAATTCGGGATATGAGTCCCCTTGCTAATCTAAAAAATCTAACATGGTTACATCTGGGTAGTAACCCTATTAGCGACATTGAACCGCTCTCGGGCTTGAAAAATCTAACATGGTTGGGTATGTGGAATAACAAGATCAGTGATGTAAGTCACCTCAAAAGTTTGAGCAATCTAACACATTTAGATCTGAGTACCAATGCGATTTCAGATGTCAGTCCACTGTCTGGCTTGAAAGCCTTAAAGAAGTTGCGGCTGCAGTGGAATTCTGTTAACGATGTGAGACCTCTTGCCAATTTACGCAACTTGGAGGTTTTAGATCTCCGAGGCAATCAAATTCGGACCGTGCGTTCCCTTGAAAGTTTAAAAATTGACAGATTGCTTCTTGGTTCTAACCCAATAACTGTAAATGTACCTCTAACATTAACTGAATCAATGACGCTTGCTCGCGGTCAATTTGCTGTCTTTAGCCGTGACCGCGATCGTTCTATTGCCAGAAAGGTGAGCATAATCTACCAAGATTGGGATGCATTTATTAAAGCGAACCCTGTGATTACGAAATCTTCCAAAGCAGGGAACAATCAGGATGGTTTTGGCGGATTATTAGAACGCGTCAACGAAACACTTGATAGTTTCAGAACAGAAGGTTTTGGTGGCACAATTGAACTGATTGTACATCCGAATACCAAACTTAAGTTCGGTGATCTTGTCATTAGCGAAATTATGTGGGGACGGCACGGAACACCTGCGGATAACCAATGGTTCGAGTTTTATAGCCCTCGGAAACGTATCACCCTTAAAACGAATCAGTATGCGCTGCTGTTCACGGGCGAATACTTGGACAGAAAGGTAATCCCGAAAACAGAGCCTTATAGCGGATGGCAGGTGATAGATAGGGTTCGGAACGCCTCAACCCGGAGGAACGTCTCTTGGGATTTGCCAGGACTCAGCAGCGGCACATTGCGAGATCAACCGCCAGTCTCTATGCGCAGGGAAATCGATTATGAAACGAGAAATGTCCTGGACGGAAGTCTTGAAAACAGTTGGACAGCCTCAAGTGGACGGGTCAACCTACAGCCGCCAAGCCACGGTTCCCCGGGAGATGAAGGTGGAGTAAGGGTCCTTATCGGTGCCACTAACCGGCCTCCGATGTACTGGGTAGCCTCGATGTCCGGTAGACTTCAGCGTCTTGCCGGTAAGAAGGTCGAGACCTTGGTCCCGAGCGTCGAAAATATCATAAGTGTTGCTGTAGATGCAGCAAACGGCTTGACCTTGCGATTGACGCTACCGGCAAAAAACTGTATTGGACAGATTCGGTGGGGAGAATACGGAATGCTAATCTTAACGGAAAGCAGGTGAAAAACTTAATTCAGAATCTGAATTCACCAGAAGCCCTTGCTGTGGACGTGGCGGGTGGTAAAATGTATTATGCAGAACCGGACAGTCTTTGGCGCGCGAACCTCAACGGGAAGAATCGAACGGAACTTGTTACAGGTTTGAAGACACCGGGACGTGTAATTATTGCAAACAACAAGATGTATTGGACAGAAAAAACAAACGCGAATACTGGGTCAGTGAAACGCGCGAACCTTAACGGCACAAACATCGAGGAAATCGTCTCTCTCCTGAGCGTTCCGTTTGGACTCAGCGTGGATCGTACTAAAGGGATGTTATACTGGACAGACGTAAAAGGCAGAATTCAACGTTTGAACCTCAAGAATTCAAAAGTCAATACTGTTGTGGCTGGCTTAGATACACCTGGAGACTTTACATTGGGCCTCGAACCTGTGACAGTTCCTGCTGCCCCGCGGTATGCAGTGTCCGGATCAACGCACCCTGAAGCGACGCAACTGCTTGCCAACTATCCAAACCCCTTTAATCCGGAAACATGGATACCGTACGAGTTAGCAACCACCACCGATGTGCAGATTCTCATCTACGATGCACGTGGGACCGTTATCCGCCGTTTAGAATTGGGACACCAACCCGCAGGAGCTTACACCAGCCAAAGTCGTGCTGCCTATTGGGACGGTCGTAACGGTCTGGGCGAACCTGTCGCAAGCGGTGTCTATTTCTACCGCCTCCAAGGGAATAATGAAATATCCTCACCGCGGAAAATGGTTATCGTGAAATAGGCTTTTCCGGATGAACATGCTTTCCACGCGATCTTATGGTAACGTGAGTTTGATAAAAGTGGGATGTTAGGTTTCGCTACGACTATTGACACAGCAGGTGTCTTGAAAAACGGTAGACCTCTACACATTTTGCGATTTTTTTTCGGTGTATTTACCGCTCAACCTGTGGGAAATACCCAAGCAAAAACACCTACAGATTTATTTTCACACTGGCGTTAGTATTTACATTTTATCATCAAAATCGCTGAGAAATCAATGAACATCAAGTTATCCTCTGTAGATCAGATAGTTCCTTGCAGAACCTTAGAAATCTTACTATGACTGGATCCGTAGTTAGAATGTAAACACAACGTAGTCTTGTAGAGGCAGTATCTGTGTAGAATACAAAATGTATCAGAAAAAATTTGAATTGCAAAAACATCTGTGCTATAATTGATGGCAATCAAAATCTCTAACAACACACCTTAAAACAGGAAGATAATCGTGAACGATCGGAATATTCTGACAGCAACACCGTCAGTACCAAACTATTGTCTCGACAAGGCAAGCAGCTTGGAATTGCGTCTACACAAGCATCATCTGCCCCCCCCCCCCCCACTTTACAAAAGTTAAGTAAAATTGCTTATCAGCCCTTTATACTGCCAGTCGAATGTCCGGATTATATCCGCTGTTCCCGCTTCACGCTCCCTCTCCACTCTGTAAAACCGAAACATCCTGCGTTATCCACGCCGCGAGATTTATTGTTAGATAAATCGGTCTTTTGTCTTCTGCTTTTACACTACACAGATAACTTCCCGTTCCACTATTCACTGCTATCCCGAAGGAGCCATCAACCATGAATACGATAGAACGCCCCCATCGAGATGTGCTCAATAAAGCACTTGACATCTACCGGGATGCGATGCGTCCCTTCATTATTCGATCTCTGAAACAAATCAAAGGGAAATACATTGAAGAGACCATTTGTGATGTTTTGTCCCCAAAACAGGTAAATGATTTTAAACAAAATTTGCAAAATAATGGTGGTAATGTGCAAGCTGCTATTGACATTGGAGACTTTCCGAACCTTATAAGCAGAAATTGGCGAGGCGAGATCTTCGGTAGGCAATTCGGTGGTGATATGACCGTGCAAAATCTTTTATATCTCATCACACAGGCCCGAAATCATGTCATGCATCCAAGCACAGAAGACTTGGAGACGGAGTATGTGAGAGCCAGTTTATTTCACATCTCCGACGTATTAGGCAGGATCAACGCTGCGGAACCGAAAGCCGAAGTTGAAAAATTACGAGATGAACACTTTAACACTCCACAGCCAAGTAGTCTGGTCCCTGATAATCTGATCGATACAGAAAACAGTCCACAACCAACACCACCTGCTAGCCAGGGGAACCTCGAACCTTGGCGTGAGGTGATTTCACCAAACCCTGAGCTCACGCAAGGCACCTTTGAAGAGGCAGAATTAGCTGCGAATCTACAACAGGTTTACGATGGACGCGCCAGTGCAACCAGTTACGGCAACCCCGTCAGTTTCTTCAAGCAGACACACCTCACAGCGGGCCTCCGATCGCTTTTGACCAACGCCCTCCAGCGACTCGCTGGCAGAGGAGGTGCCCCGGTTATTCAAACGAAAACAGGATTCGGGGGCGGTAAAACGCACAGTCTCATCGCCCTTTATCACCTTGCAAACAGTATTAATGAACTGGCAAACCTCCCCACTGATGGTGATTCCGCGAACACACGATCAGAAATCCATGCCATCATGCAAGCAGCAGGATGGGACAGCACCCTAAATATACACCCTAAAGTCGCTGTCCTTGAAGGAACCTTCCTGGCACCTACAGATGCTGAAGTGACGAGAGAGAATGGAGATCCGCTGAATACACTGTGGGGTATCATGGCGTATCAACTCGGTGGGCAGACAGCATACGACCTTATCGGCGAGGCAGCAAGACGGCAAGATTCTGCTCCCCTCGGCGCACAATTAGATAAGCTCTTCGATCATATCGGTCCTTGCGTCATTCTCATGGATGAGCTCGTCGCTTATATGCGAAATCTTAGCGATGATCTGCTCGGTGTGAACTATGCCTTTATCCAGGCGCTCACTGAATCCGCGCGTCGCGTCAAGAACGTTGTGCTGGTCGTAACGCTACCGGAAAGCCAACAAGAAGCAGGAGGCATAAAAGGCGAAGAAATTTTGGCAGGACTCGAGACACTTATGGGGCGTATTGAATCTATTTGGAAACCTCTGGAAACGGAAGAAGCATTTGAAGTCGTCCGTCGGAGACTCTTCGGAAATCAGATCAACGAAACCGAACGTGACCGAACCTGTGAAGCGTTTGTTGCGATGTACAACAGAAACAGGAAAGCATTCCCAGAGGGTGTCCATCAGCAACGTTACCTTGAACGGATGAAAGTCTGTTATCCAATTCATCCTGAGATATTTGAACGACTGCATTCCGACTGGTCAGCAATTCACGAATTCCAACGCACACGCGGCGTGCTACGACTTATGGCGAACTGTATTAGCCGATTGTATAGAATGGATGCTTCGCCACTCATCATGCCGGGTAATCTACCTCTTGATGATCCCAACGTCAACAGCGAATTTGACAAAATACTTTCTGGACGCTGGGATCCTGTTTTCGCTGAAGCGGATAGCAACGGCGGACGTGCTGATCTGATCGACCAACAGCGGAACAGTTTCTCTGAATATGGAGGGGCTGCACGCCGTATTGCACGAACTGTCTTCCTTGGAAGCTGCCCCGGTGGTGCTATCCGCGGCATAGACACAAACCGTATTCACCTCGGGGTCGCACAACCCAAACAAAAAATTACGACCTATACCGAAGCACTTGCAGAGATGCACGGGAATCTCTACTATTTTTATGCTGACGATAATAGGTACTACTTCCATACAGAGGAAAATCTCAACAAAGTCGCTACTGACCGCGCAAATGAGATCAACAATGCTGAACTCCATGAATATATCGTCACGGAAGTCACAGAAGCCGTTAGGAGGCATAGATCGAAACTCATTATCTGCCCAGAGAATTTAAATGCTATCCCAGACAAAGACGAACTTCGCCTCGTTATCCTATCTCCTGATAAACTACTGTCGAGTCGTTCTGCTGAAACCGACGAGGCGACTCCCAAAGCACTGCGTATCCTCAAGCATCGCCCCAATGGAGAACGCATCTATCGAAATACGCTCCTTTTTCTCGCAGCGAAAACCGACGATATGCGGGACTTAAAGGGGCATGCACGGGAGTATCTCGCGTGGAAATCTATTACGCAAGGTGAGCGGCGCGTCCAAAATCTCAAAGATGAACGACTCGCTCAGGCACAAGCGAGCCTCAGAAAAGCCAGTGAAGCCATCCGTAGAACCGTACCGAAGGCATACCGCTCCGCAATCGCACCGGCACAACTCGACCCGCAACAAACGGAATTCACGATGTCATCGGAACAGACGAAAGCCGCGGAGACCGGCGACATTGTAGAAAGTGCTTTTGATACGTTCAAAGCGAGAGAGGCACTCATTGATTACGAAACCGCCGAGGCACTTAACGATCGTTTGACAGAATACATCTGGAACGATAATGACCACATCAGCATTCAGCAGGTTTGGGAGATGATGGCGCAGTACGTCTATATGCCAAGATTGGAAAACAGGGATGTCCTCACAGCTGCAGTTAAAGAAGGCATAGAAAATGGCACCTTTGGATACGCGGAACGTTACGACCCTGAACAACAGCACTACCACGGTTTACAATTCAGGCAACAACTTCATACATTAAACCCCGAAGGACTGATCGTCAAAGCCGAAGTCGCAGGGATTAAACCCAAACTCTCGCTGGAAGTGCTCACACCAACTTTGCGTGAACGCGTCTGGGACACACCACAGCCACACATCCGAGTCCAAGAAGTCTGGGAGATGATACCGACATATCTCGACGCAGACGACTTGGAACCTGACATTTTGGTTGAATGTATTGAACAAGGCGTGCCACAGGGACAATTCGGGTATGCTGAAGAGATCACTGACAACACCAACAAATATGAAAATCTGTTTTTCCGAGAGGCACTCCCGCCAGATACGGTAAATTTTGAAGGACTCCTGATTGATCCGCAGACGGCAGCTGCTGAAAAAGATACCGCGAGGTTGGGATCCAGGCGCATTGTTGCCCGGAAAACTGTTGAGGGTGAACTCTCACTTGATGAAATTAACGACCTCCGCCAAGAAATCATCGATCCGTTAGATGCAGACGGCGGAGATGTCACAATTGAGATTACTGTCACTGCGTATAAAGCAGACGGTTTCTCAGAAAATATTGAACGTTCTGTCAAAGAGAACGGCATTCAACTCGACATTGAAGTGAAATCTGATAATGAAAAAGGATAACCTCTCTGAATGAATAACCAAACACCGTACCGTAAGAAACTTATTGAAGTCGACTTACCGTTGGAAGATATTAGTAGCGCGTGTGTCAACGAGAGACCACGGTGGCAAAAACATCATTCTACACTACATCGCTGGTGGGCACGTAGGCCCGTCGCAGCCTGCCGAGCCGTAGTCTTCGCCAGTCTGGTGGACGATCCGGGTACATACTTGGATGAACCACACGCACAAGAGGAACGGCAGAGACTGCACGACATTATCAGTGAGCTTGTAAAGTGGGAGAATACCAATAACGAAAATCTCTTGGCGAAAGCGCGTTACGAAATTGCGCGTTCTGTTGCGCGCTCACATGGGGAACCACTCCCTTCGGATGCGGAGGCGGTCTTACGTTACTTGGCTGAGAGAGTGCCTGTTATCTACGATCCTTTTTGTGGTAGTGGTTCTATTCCGCTTGAGGCACAACGACTCGGACTTCGTGCTCGTGCCTCAGACCTCAATCCAGTCGCGGTACTTCTCAATAAGGCATTGATAGAATTGCCACCCGCATTTCATAATCAGCCACCAGTAAATCCAGATATTGACTCGTTGAAGGGATGGCGCGGGACATCGGGGTTAGCAGACGATATCCGCTACTACGGCAAATGGATGCATGAGGAGGCATACAAACGAATCGGCCACTTTTACCCGAAAGCAAAGTTAGCAGATGGGACGGAGGCAACTACAATTGCATGGTTATGGGTACATACAGTACCGTGTAACAATCCTGCCTGTGGTTTGCCGATGCCCCTTGTGCACAGTTTTCAATTATCAAAGAAAAAAGGACATAAGCATTGGATCCATCCAATCGTAAATAAAGAGTCAAAAACAATTTCTTTTATTGTGCAAAATCATGATACTGGCATTCCTGATAAAGGAACCGTAAGGAGCACAACAGAAGCATTTTGTATAACCTGCAAGTCTCCTGTTAAATTAGAATACGTTCGCGAGCAGGCAAGAAGTGGGAACATGAAAGAAGTAATGGCAGCAGTTGTCGCTAAAGGACAGCGAGGTCGTCTATTTTTGTCACCTACTAACGATCAAAACCGTACTGCGCGTTCTGCCATACCAAATTACAAACCAATGAACAAACTGCCAGAGGATCCCTTAGGTTTTTCGCTTCACAATTACGGTATTACGTATTGGCATCAATTTTTTACTATAAGACAACTGACGACGTTAACTACTTTCAGTGATTTGCTGTCAGAGGCGCGCACGCGTATAATTCAAGATGGAGCGACAGATGTTTATGCTAACAGTTTATGCACTTATCTGGCTTGTGCTATAGGAAAGATCACCGATATTGGATGTAAGGGGACTAGATGGCGAGTTGATTCTGCTACTGAAAGAATCGTCCATGCTATGTCAAAACAAACGATTCATATACTGTGGGATTTTGCTGAGATGAATCCGTTTTCATCTTATCCAGATTCTTCAGCGAATTGGGTAACTCAAGTGAATCATATCGCAAATGTTGTAGAATATTTACCTGTTACTGCTAATTCTTGCGAAGTTTATCAGGCAGATGCAGCGGCAACTCCGCACGCTGTGGATTCTCCAATTATTATTACCGATCCGCCGTATTATGATATTATCGGCTATGCAGATCTTTCCGATTTTTTTTATGTATGGTTGAGATCCTTCCTACGAGAAATTTATCCTAAATTGTTCGCTGGTATTTCAACACCCAAAGCTGCAGAAATAATTGTGAATCGTCATCGCTTTGAAAATTCACGTGATCGCTTTAAAAATTTATTGCATAAAGCACTACAGCAGATCCGTGAACGTTGTTCAGATCAGTTCCCCACTTCTATTTTTTATGCCTATAGACAGCAGGAAAATAGGCAAGATAAGGGAACCTCAACGGCTTGGGAAACTATGTTGAACGCAATTATCTCAGCGGGATTACAAATTGTGTCCACTTGGCCAATGAGAACAGAAAATACCACTAGTAGTGCATCAAGATTGAGTTTACGACCGAGTGAGTTGACTTTTTTGGATGTTCCGTGATATATTCTTGATATACTTTGTATCTTATCCCAAAGAGGGCTGCGATGAAAAAACATAAAGTTGAACTGACCGCCAGAGAGCGTCAGACGTTAGAAACGTTAGTTCGCAAGGGGGAACACAGTGCGTTGAAACTTATGCGTGCCCACATCTTGCTGAAGGCAGATAGCAACGGACCCGGGTGGTCAGATCGGCGCATTGCCGAGGCGTTCGGGTGCCACGAGAAAACCGTCTACAATGTTCGCAAACGTTTTGCGATGCGCGGGCGACTCTCCGCCTTGAAACGCAAACCGCAAAGTCGTCCGTCTCGGTTGCCGAAACTTGACGGTCAAGGCGAAGCCCGGTTGATTGCGTTGGCTTGTAGTGATCCACCCGAAGGCTTTACGCGCTGGACGTTACAACTCCTTGCTGATAAACTCGTTGAACTTGAGATCGTTGAGAGTATCTCTGCTGAAGGTGTCCGGCAAACGCTAAAAAAAACGCCTTACGTCCGCATCGGAAACCGTGCTATTGGGTGATCCCGCCTGATGAAGATGAGGCATTCGTTGCAGCAATGGAGGCGGTTTTAGAAGTTTACCAGCGTCCCAAAGCTGCGGCGTTCCCGGTGGTTGCCATGGATGAGCGTCCCGTGCAGTTGCTCAAAGACATGCGACCCGCGATTCCGGGTGCCCCCGGACGACCCAGGCGCATAGATTATGAGTATAAGCGCATCGGTGTGGTCTCTGCTTTCTTATTTACCAACCCCCTTTTCGCGTGGCGGCGGGTCTCGGTTCGTGAACGCCGAACCGCCATAGATTGGGCAGAAGAAGTTAAGCATCTTTTAGAGGAGGTTTACCCGGATGCCGTGCGGGTGACGTTGGTCTGTGATAATCTCAATACACATAAAATCGCGTCTCTCTATAAGGCGTTTCCTGCTGATGAGGCACTCCGGTTGACTTCACGCTTAGAAATCGTGCATACCCCGAAACACGGGAGTTGGTTGAACATTGCCGAGATTGAACTCAGTGTTTTCTCAAGACAGTGTCTGAACCGTCGGATCTCTGACTTAGAGGCACTTCGGTCAGAAGCCGCAGCCTGGCAGAAGCATCGCAATCAGAACGCAGGGCCGGTGGACTGGCGATTTACAGCTGAGGACGCACGCATTAAACTAAAAAGACTATACCCGAAAACTCAATCTTGATGCACTACTAGTCCAACTTCAATTGGAAAAAATGCTCTTGCATCTTCTATCGTCCTTGTTTGCCGACCCCGGCCTGACACAGCACAAAACATAAGTTTAGGTGGATTTCTCACTGCCCTCAGAAACGAGATGCCTGCTGCGCTTGACAGACTCACACAGGAAGCGCACATCGCACCTGTAGACCTCGCACAAGCGGCTATCGGACCCGGCATGGAGATCTATTCCCGATATAAGAGTGTCAAAGCCAGACAAAACGGGGAACTCGTGGATGTCTCGGTGCGGGAAGCACTCATCAGAATTAACGAGGAAATTGATAGATACTTCGCGGAACAGGAAGGTGAGTTTGATTCACATACTCGTTTTTGCCTCGCGTGGTTCAAACAACACGGCTCCACCGATAGTGACTATGGTAGTGCTGAGGTCTTGGCACGAGCAAATAACGTTGCAATTGAGGCTATGCGCGGTCGCGTTCTCACAGCGGAAAGCGGTAGAGTCGCCCTGCTACCGCTCACAGTTTATGATGATACGCATCCAAACGCGGAATTGTCGCTCCTACAGATAACCACATGGGAGGCGTGTCATCTGATGGTCTACCATCTCAACCCACGCAATGAGGATGGGAAGGGCATAGTCGGGGCAGCGAAAGTCGGAACCGCAATGCACAACAACCTCACCTCGGATCCAGTCGCATCTGTAGAACGACTCGCCCGCATTCTCTATAGCCACTATGATAGGGAAGGTAATTCCGAGAACGCATTCCTTTTCAATACACTCGTGACCTCTTGGGATGCCATTGAGGAGAATATGCAAGAGCCACAACAGGGGGAATTCGATCTTAATACAGAAGATACAGCAGAATAAGTAAATCACACCACATGGATGCCTCTCTCTTTCACATCCAATATCAATTAGAACATAGACGAGTCCCTTTCACACGGGATACCGTCTTACAACTACCGAAAGGACGATGCGGTTTATACGCAATTTGGCTGCCTGACGACATCGGTGGATACAAACACCTCTACGCTGGTGTCTCAACAACCTGTGTCCGCCGCCGCTTGCTCCAACACCTCTCCAATGAACAGAATCCAGAACTCCGAATCCAACTCCGTACCTTCGGAGAGCTCATCCACTTTTCTGTCGTGTTTACTGACGACCCCGATCAAACATTGGCATTAGAGACCGACTTAATCCGTACATGGCAACCCGAAACCAACCGGAACAAATTACGGTAAACACGGCAGACTTATAAGACATCCCAAAATCCGCGTCAATCCGTGATTCAGACAACACACCTGAAAACCCTACCCTCCTGAAAATCCTATAATCCTGCAAATCCTGATTCAGACAATTGCGCGCACTCGGCACCAAAAATAAATTTGGTAAGAAACTACCAAAGCTGCTATAATGACCCTACCGACCCTGAAAGTCGCAAATTGCCTATAGACCCCAAAATATACTGCTTCTACATGGAGGAACCTCTATGAAAAGGCTACGCTATCTCTTTACTCTCATCCTCACTCCTATACTACTTTCACTGAATGGACATACGGAACCAGTCGTCACAGATGGACTCGTGAGTTATTGGACGTTTGACCAGAAAGACATCGCTGGCGGAAGTGTCAAAGATGTCTGGGGTGAAAACGATGGAAAGATAGTGGGTGCCCCAAAAATTGTCGGCGGTCAAGTTGGAGAAGCTCTGGAGTTTGATGGGAGCGACGATTACGTCAACCTAACAAATCTCGACAACTTTGGCGAACAGGTCGCTACATCTACCTTTGAAGCGTGGGTAAAAACGGGTTTCAAGAAAGACTGGACCACGCTTTTCAAAGTCCTCGATCAGGGCTGCAATATGGCGTGGGCAATCGATGTCAATCGGAGCGCGAAAGCCGGATTTCCGTTTGCTGCGGATATTGTTCACTATTACGTTCGTCAGAAATCGGCTGCGGGATGCAACGCAATCGCTGTTGAGATTGAGTTCCCGTTGTCGGATGGTAAATGGCATCACATCATTTTCGCAATTGAAAATGCCGGCGAATCTGAGGTTAGTATCTATATGGATGGAGAACCACAAGAGGTTATTGTAGGGGATGCTAAAAAACTTGATACCTTTGTTCCGTTTGTGGAACCTGTCTATATCGGCGCGGCAAACAATCGTGGGAACGTTGAGCGTTTCTTCCCCGGTATCATTGATGAAGTTCGCATTTATGATCGACCCTTGACTGATGCCGAAGTGCGCCGAAACTTTGAATCAAAAATCGGGTTGTCCGTTGATGCAACCGAGAAATTACCGATCGTGTGGGGAACCCTCAAAATGACACGGTAACATCATAAGGTGTATATATGTTGACCCCTGATGAAAAATGGTTCTTTGACCATCACGGCTTCATCCTCCTCCGCAAAGTTGTGCCGCCCGAAGATATCGAACGCATGATGGAACTCGCCAATCGGTGGCACAACGTGACGCTGAATGAATTACCACCACCGCTAACCTCTACTTCGCGTACCGGGACACGTTCACCGACGATTGCGCATTGGATTAATCATATCCAATATGGTGATCCGGTATTCCAAAGGCTCGTACTCAACTTAGAGATTATGCGGGTGATTATTTCCCTAACGCAAGGAACACCTTGTCTTGTTGATTGTGCGCTGACCAAGAATTACAAAGCCTCCGACGACATCAGCTTTCATGCTGCCGGTCAAGATTACAGTGTAGAAGAATCAGGACCTCGCGCAGGTTTCCTTAACGCTGGTATCTCCTTAGTTGACGTGCCACCCGGAACAGGGTTTGTTTGCCTTCCGGGAAGTCATAAACGAAACTTTGAACCACCCGATAACCTCTCAATTTACGACGGACCTCCTACGGTTATTAATGTTCCTGTTGGTGCAGGCGATTGCGTTATCTTTACAGAAGCACTCTATCACGGCGGAAGACGCTGGACAGAAGATTATCCACGCTTTACCATCTTCAACCGCTACATTGATAACGGGTCACACAAAGCCTTGCCGATTGAGAGATATAAACATCTAATTTCGGATGAAGTCTATGAACTGGAACAGCCTGCACTCCGAGGACAACGCAAACGGGTGGTGGAACGAATTCTCAACGATTTAAAAGCATGTTGAAGGTAACACTGCAAACACCTGAAACCACCGAAGACAAATTATTTAAAAATCTCCCTCAAAAATCCCGAATGTGATATGATAGTATATCAAGAGGTATTGAAAACAAAACGATTTGACGCGCCTAATACGATGTAACCGTAGAACCTTGTGGCGCTTTCAGAAGACGCGTCAATTTAAACATTCACATCCTTGCATCGTCTTAAAATTAAGACACACGTAAAATAAACCATGGAGGAACAGGAATTTGCACTATCGAAAACCGATACTTTATTTGCTATTCATCTGTCTTGTTTTGGTCGCTATATCTATGCCCGCCTTCGCTGGCGATTGGCCAACTTGGCGAGGACCGAATCAAGATGGCACCTCTGCCGAAACAGGATTAATCTCAAGGTGGTCGGCTGAAGGTGAAAACCTTCTCTGGAAGGCAGAATTTATAGGACGCTCCACACCAATCGTCCTCAACAACAGGGTCTACGTCATCGGGCGTGTCGGCAAAGATATTACCGAACAAGAACGTGTTGCTTGCTTTGATGCCGAAACCGGCGAACTGCTCTGGAATTATCAATTCAACGTCTTCCATACCACGATTACCTTCAACCGGGTCGGATGGACAAGCCCCGCGGGTGACCCCGAAACAGGGAATATCTACGTACACGGGGTCCAAGGACTCTTCTTCTGCTTCGACAAGGACGGAAATATCCTCTGGTCGCGTTCACTCACAGAAGAATATGGACGGATCTCCGGTTACGGCGGACGCGTGCATACTCCCATTATTGCTGGCGACCTCGTCGTGATTAGTTTTCTTAATGCAGGATGGGGTGATCAAGCTATCACTCGCCACCGTTATTTCGCTTTCAACAAATACACCGGTGAACTCATTTGGACCTCAACCCCAGGCGGTAGACCGTTAGATACAACCTACTCCACGCCCGTTGTTGCCAATATCAACGGACAACAACTCATCATCGGCGGCAATGCCGATGGCGGTATCTACGCCATGAAGCAGAATACCGGAGAGATGGTTTGGGGATTTAAACTGAGTCAACGCGGTATCAATACATCCGTTATCGTCTCAGGCACGGAAGTCTACGCCTCACATAGTGAAGAAAATATCGATAATACGGAGATGGGACGGGTCGTCTGTATTGACGCAACCGGGACCGGGGATACCACCGAAACGCATGAGCTCTGGCGATATGACGCAGTTAACGTCGGATACGCATCCCCTACAATTCACGACAAGCACATCTATGTCGTGGATAACTCCGCCAACGTTCATGCCGTTAATGCTGATACAGGCGAACGCCTCTGGATACACAACATTGGCAAAGTCGGCAAAGGCTCACCTGTCTGGGCAGATGGTAAACTCTACGTCCCGGAAGTCAACGGCGTGTTTGCTATCCTGCAACCGAGTGAGGGCGCGTGTGAGACACTCAGCACCCAAGAGATAAGCCGAGCCGAGGAAGACCACTACGTCGAAATTTATGGTTCACCTGCTATTGCCGATGGACGTATCTATTTCACCACAGAAGAACACCTCTACTGTATCGGGAGGCAAAACTAATCTATGAAAAATTCTATCCCAATTTATGCTATTTTGATCGTGGGCATCCTCGCCATCGGTTGTGCCGGAAAAGAGATGACACCTGAACCCGTGGAGATGTCAACGGCTCCAGCCGTCTCGCTCCTGATTGCACCTGCTGAGAAACTCACCTCCGGGGAACCGGTCGAATTTAGGGTTATCGGTTTCGATGTAGATGGAAAACAGACAAGTGCAGCACCTATGGAATGGACATCGACTGGTTTGATGGGTACACTTGAAGATGGACAATTCACACCCGATAAAAGTGCCGGAGCACACGCAGGCACGGTTACCGTCAAATCGGGCGAGATGAAAGCGACTGCTCGTGTTCGCATTATTCCATCGCTGCCGTGGACAGAGGGTTTTGAGACAATCGAACTTGAAAAAGTCCCAGGGCATTGGATCGCGGCGACCGGCAAATTCTTTGTGCGTGAGATAGACGGTAATAAAGTCTTAGTCAAAACCCCTGCTCGAGTCGGTTTAGATCGGTCTAATGTTTTCTTGGGTCCCTCGACAATGAAGAATTATCAAATTCAAGTCGACCTGCTCGGTACAAGAAACAAACGCAGACTGCCGGACATGGGACTCATCGCGAACCGCTACACCTTGGATATGCAGGGTAGACACCAACGCCTGCAAATTCGCTCATGGGCATCGGACCTACGTATGGCGAAGACTATTGACTTCTCGTGGGAAACGGATGTCTGGTATACAATGAAAATGATGGTAGAGACTACGGAAAGTAAAGCAATCATCCGTGGCAAGGTCTGGCGCAGAGGCGAACCTGAACCGGAAGCATGGACAATCACTGCTGAAGATCCATTACCAAATCACACGGGAAGCCCAGGTATCTACGGCTATTCCCCAGCTAATATCTACTATGACAATCTAAAAGTATGGTAATCTTTTATACAAATACCACGCGTAATATCAAAACAGAAGGAGTCGTTCAATTGAAACCTCTTTGGAAATCACGATTTACCGACATCATAAAACTCACAATGCTTCTCGTGTTTGCGACATCCACTGCTTCTGCAGAAACAGAAATTGCCTTGTGGGCTGGCACGCTAAGCCGTAATATGGTCTCTGACGAAAAAAATGTTCCGGCAAGTTGGGATATGGAAACTGGCGAAAATATCAAATGGACTGCGGAACTCGGTTCACAAAGTTACGCGGGGCCCCTCATTATTGGTGGGAAGGTCTTTGTTGGCACAAATAACAAAGCACTGCGTAACCCTAAACTGACCGGCGACCGTGGTGTTATCAAAGCATTTAACGAATCCGATGGCGAATTCCTCTGGCAAGTCACCCATACCAAACTCACCTCCGGTCGGGTTAACGACTGGCCCCTACAAGGCATCTGTTCCACGCCGTATATTGAAGGCGATCGGCTCTATTATGTCTCTAACCGTTGTGAAGTCGTCTGTATTGATACTGAAGGGTTCCTTGATGGCGAAAACGACGGACCTTTCACCGAAGAAGCAGAAACAAGCGAGATTGATGCCGACATCATCTGGAGTTACGACATGATGGACGAGTTGGATGTCTTTCCACATAATCTCGCGACCTGTTCACCTTTGGCTGTCGGTGACCTCCTCTTTTTAGAAACGAGTAACGGCGTTGATGAAGGGCATATCCACATCCCTTCACCCGATGCCCCTTCTTTTATCGCTTTAAACAAGCACACAGGTGAACTCGTTTGGGAAGACGCCTCTCCGGGTGAAGATATACTGCACGGGCAGTGGTCAAATCCTGCTTACGGGGTTATTAACGGCGTGCCGCAGGTTATTATCCCCGGTGGGGACGGTTGGGTATACGCCTTTGCACCGGAAACCGGGGACATCATCTGGAAGTTTGATTGTAATCCGAAAAACGCTGTTTGGGAACTCGGAGGACGTGGTACGCGCAACAATATCATCTCAACACCTGTTATCTATGATGGAAAAGTATTTGTTGCTGTCGGTCAAGACCCAGAACACGGTGAAGGTGTAGGGCACCTCTGGTGTATTGACGCCTCACAAAGCGGCGATGTTACCGAAACGGCTGGTATCTGGCACTTTGGTGACGAACAGTTCAATCGCACGATGTCCACTGTCGCTATTGCGGATGGACTCCTCTATATCTCGGATTTAAGCGGATACCTTTACTGTCTGGATGTGAACACCGCTGACCTTTATTGGAAACATGATACTTTCGCCGCAATTTGGGGGTCGCCTTACGTTGTAGACGGTAAGGTATATCTCGGCGACGAAGACGGTGATGTGGTTATCCTAAAAACAGGGAAAACGAAGCAGGTCCTGTTTGAAACGAACCTTGGCAGTGCTGTCTACACTACACCTGTGGCAAAAGATGGTGTGCTCTACATCGTAACCCGCAATACACTGATTGCAATAGAAGAAAAGCAATGAACCTTACCCGAAAAATTACTGATGCCCAAAAAGCACTCGATGCACACGTCCGGGAGATCGTCAAATGGCATTTCAATCCAAAGACCGGATCTCCTTTCTGGCTTGAGTTCGCGGAAAACCTTGACTTTAATCCAAGAAAAGAGATTGGTGGCTACGCTGACCTCAAGTGTCTTGGACATTTCCAAGATGAATGGCTCCGAGGCGGACCTGTGCGTCGTTGGGTGCCGAAGGCTTACGCCAATGAACCGATTTATGTTTTTGAAACGGGCGGTTCGACAGGTATTCCTAAGACTCGGATTAGTATTCGTGATTTCCATATTGATTACGAACTTTTCAGTGAAACGCTATCCAACGAAGGTTTCCCTCCGGGGAGCGACTGGCTGATGTTGGGCCCAACAGGACCGCGCCGCTTACGACTCGCTGTCGAACACCTTGCCCAACATCGAGGGGGCATCTGTTTCCACGTGGATCTCGACCCGCGCTGGGTGAACCAACTCGTGCGTTACGGAAAAAACGAGGAGCTGGACGCGTATAAAAACCACGTCATTTCGCAGGCACTTAACGTGCTACGTGCACACGAAAACGTCCAATGTCTCTTCACGACACCAAAACTGCTGGAGGCACTCTGCGAAAAGATTTCTTTACCAAAGGCGGGCATCAAAGGGATCTTTTGTGGCGGCACGGAGATGGACGCACAATTTCATCGCTTTGCGCGCGAGGAACTCGTACCGGGTGTTGACTTTATTCCGACATACGGTAATACGCTCATGGGCTTAGCCACTTGTAAACCGTTCAATCCAACGGACAATTACGCTATTATCTACT
The DNA here is from genome assembly GCA_963662915.2 of Candidatus Poribacteria bacterium. Lineage (GTDB taxonomy): Bacteria > Poribacteria > WGA-4E > WGA-4E > WGA-3G > WGA-3G. The sequence continues at coordinate 967,578 of CAXXEU010000002.1, forward strand.
ATCCACCCCAACCACGCGCTGTCATTGAACTGGTCAATCCAGAAAACCCAGAGGAACCTGTCGGTTACGGTGAAACCGGTCGCGTCATGCTTACGACACTGACAAAAGAATTTTTCATGCCCCGCTTCTTGGAACGCGATGAAGCCGAACGCGCCGAACCGATTCCAGAATACCCTTGGGATGGCGTTGAAAATCTCCGTCTGCTGACAGAACTCCAAGAGAGTGTCGTTGTAGGTGTCTATTAGCCTGTTAGCACATGGGTAAGGCCGATTTCATAACCGCATCTTGACTTTGTGTGTTTTTTCTAAGTTGTACGACTTATACCCCAGAGGGGCGACATATATATGAATAGGACTTACGCAATGCTCTCTTTTGTAGCATAACCTGTTAGGTTGTGTCTTCCAAACGTTTAGGGTTGTCCAGGAGTTTCCATCTCACAGCATGCATTACGGTCAAAATTGCGTAAGTCCTGATGAATTTCACATCCTGAAAAGATAGCGGGGCTCCGTGAGGAAATTTCTAAAGGGGCGACATATATATGAATTTCACCTTTCGATAGTTCAGGTTGAAGAAATGCCAATACAACCCAAAAGGAGTCTGAACATGATAACGAAAATTGAAAATGTTTTCCGGTCCCCTTATTCCGTGCCAAACGGTTTGCAAGTGACAGACGACGGTTTGTGGATCGTCGATCAGATTACCGATAGAGTCGCCTTAGTCGAAATCACAGCAGACGAGGATTATGCTGTGCCGAAACTCATTTGTGACATTCCGAGTGAATCCTCCAACACAAGCGGAATGACGTATGGAGACGGCGCGCTCTGGTTAGCCGCAAACGGATCTGGAGAACGCTGGCGTTCCGTCCGGGATACAGATGCCGAGACAGGCGAGGTTTTCAAAGTCGATCCTGAAACCGGTGAAACCCTCGGACGCTATCCGATACCCGACGGCGGCGGAACACACGGAATCGAATACGACAATTACGATGAAGGACATTTATGGGTCCAAACCCTTAAGAATCAGGTCACGCATAAGGTGAGAATTTCGGATTGGTCTGTACAAAAAACGCTTCCACTGCCTCACGGACGCGGACACGGTATGGTACGCGTTGAAGATGGGCTTTGGTCAACGCATACCTCTGATAGGGTTATCGTCAAACTGGATCTTAATGACGGCACGCCGCTTGATGTGATTGAGGTGCCTGAAGATTATCCCGAACCGCACGGGTTATCCATCTATGGGGACGATTTCCTCTACTGCGATGCGTCCTCCGGATGGGTAGCGAAGATTACATGTTAAAATGGCTAGCGGGCACCTAAGAATCGTTATTAAACCAACCGTTCATTTAACGCTTTGCGAATAACCAAAAAATGATACATATCCCAATTCTACGTGCCGGACGTTCTTACAGAAGTCTGAACACTGTTAGCGTTTCACATATCAAAACAGGCGAACCTTTAGTCGAGGTAAGCCAAGCCAACCGTGGATTGATAGCCAAGGATCTCGTTGACATTGATCTCCAAAAGGAGGTGCTTGGACAACGTTCGGTCGCTGAATTAATCTCTATTTGCAAGAAGGCAGCGCGCCTTTTCACAAGGGCGACGCTACCACTTGACGGCACTGAGCAATCCCCGACAGACTATATTCAACAAGTATCCGGGACAACGGGTCTACCTGAAGCCCTCTGCCAACAGAACCTTGCCAAGATTCAAGGGGTTTTGGAAAACATAGATACAGTCTTAGACGGACTCACCCGCGGCTTGGATTTAGAAGTCCTTGATACAGGGTGGGGCATTCAAAATGGACGGACGTTGAGTTACGTCTGTGAAACTGACTCACTCGGTGCGGTGTTACCGAGCAATTCGCCGGGCGTACATTCGCTATGGGTGCCTGCAATTCCGCTGAAAGTCCCACTCGTTCTAAAACCGGGACGCGAGGAACCGTGGACCCCCTATCGTATCGCACAAGCATTTATCGCAGCGGGCGCGCCTGTAGAAGCGTTCAGTTTCTATCCGACCAATTATGCGGGTGCCAACGAAATCCTGACGCGATGTGGACGTTCTATGCTTTTTGGTGGTGGATCCACTGTCGCACCTTGGGTGAACACGCCGCGTGTCGAAATTCACGGACCGGGACGCAGTAAAATCATCATTCATGAAGGTGAACAGAACAATTGGGAGCAATACCTTGATCTCATTGTAGAATCAGTCGCTAAAAACGGTGGTAGATCGTGTATTAACGCCTCTGGTGTGTGGGTAACGGCACACGGACGCGAAATCGCTGACGCGTTGGCGGAACGCTTGGCACATATCGAACCGAAACCGCTCGATCATCCAGAAGCAGGTATCGCAGCGTGGGCAAATCCGAAAGCTGCGCACGGTATCTCATCGCTAATCGACCAACATCTCAAGGAACCCGGTGCCACGGAATTAACAACTGGCGACCGAGTTGTCGAGTTAGATGGCTGTACCTTCCTCAGACCGACTGTTATCTGGTGTGAGGACGCGGAACACCCGTTAGCAAACACAGAATTTCCGTTCCCGTTTGTGAGTGTCGTGGAGGTGGCATCAACAGCGTTAGTTCAGTCTATGGGGGCAACGCTGGTTGCCACTGCAATTACTGAAGATGCGTCACTCATGCAAGACCTTATTGCTACACCGCTGATTGACAGGCTTAATGTAGGTCCAATTTCGACAAACCAGATCTCTTGGGACAGTCCACATGAAGGAAATCTGTTTGAGCATCTCTACAGACAACGCGCATTTCAACTTACGTAGGGGCCTAACAAACCCAATTTTTTCAACACGGACAGAAACATAGTTATGACCGATAATCCGAATGTCATTCTTATCTTCGCAGACGACCTCGGACGGGGTATGCTCAGCTGCTATGGTCAGCAACATTTCGAGACACCGAATATTGACCGCCTTGCGAATGAAGGCATGAAATTCAACCATGCCTACGGGTGTGCATTTTGCGCGCCCTCCAGAGCCAGTATGTTGACGGGTCTCCACGATTGCCACGAGGGGACATGGACCTATACCCAAGGCGGAATCTACCACAGACTGAGTGCTGGTGAGATGAATTTGGACCAAGTTACGGAGTTGCTTCATACCACCGGTCTCCAAGCGGGCCCAGACGATGTTTTCTTGGCACAAATCGCGGAACACGCAGGTTATACCACCGGACAGATCGGAAAACTCGAATGGGGTTTTGCCACAACCGGGGAACGCATCCGGCGGCACGGTTGGCAATACCATTATGGCTACTATGACCATCAGCGTTGCCACGGTTTTTATCCGCCTTTCCTCTTTGACAACGGACAACCCACACCGATTCAAGGGAATACCCACGCCGACTGCGCCGTGAACCCGAACTGGGAATCTGAGGAGAATATAGTGCGCCGTAGGAACCGAGAGGGAAAAGCGGTGTATTCCCAAGACATCTTCAACGAAAAAATCATTGAGTTCCTTCGCACTCACCAAAATAAACCTTTCTTCCTTTATCACCCGTCGCAACTACCGCACGGACCGATTGCCATTCCTGACATCCACCCAGCGGTGAAAAACGTTCCAGAATTGACGACTTATGAGAAGGAATACGCCTCCATGATTCTGAAACTTGATGAGACTGTCGGGATCATCTTGGACGAACTCGAACGACTCGGAATTGATGACCGCACGATGATCGTTTTTGCTTCCGATAACGGACACGAAATCTATTACCGTCAGGAAGGACGAACAACAGGTCGTCAAGCCGATTTGGAAGGGAACCGACTTGACGACATCACAACGAAATTCTACTCGGAAACATGTGGCGATGTGTTCGACGGGAACGACGGTATGGGTGGACTGAAGTTTTCAAGTTGGGAAGGCGGCACACGCATCCCTTACATGGTCCGTTTTCCGGGAAAGGTTACACCCGGTGGCACGTCCGACCATATACTCACGAATTACGATCTAATGCCAACCTTCGCAGATTTTATCGGGACGGAGATGCCCGAAGACAAAGACGGTGTATCGTTCTTACCGACGTTACTTGAACAACCTGAGACTCAAGAAATCCATGAATGGATTGTATATGCCTCTCGTTTGGGTCCTGCGTTGGTAACGTCAGAAGGTTGGAAATTACGATACATAAACAGCACGGACAGTTTCCAATTATACCAACTTAATGACGACTACCGCGAGGAAAACGACGTTTCAGCAGATTATCCTGACCTCGTTGATCGGCTCAGCGGATGGATGCGCAATGCGTGTGATGGCGATTATCAAAATGGAACGCCGCAAGCACATTTCGCTCCGTATCCAGACAGTAATTAAGGTGATTCTTCCAATTCCAACATACCAGAGAGGGAACGCTGTATGCTTATTATTGATGCACACCTTGATCTATCAATGAATGCCCTACAAGGCAACCGGGACCTGTTGAGTTCCGCTTATACGATCCGTACCCAAGAAACAGGGATGCCCCGTAAGGGCCAAGGGACCGTGGCACTCCCCGAGATGCGTCAGGGACGCATTGCCTTGAGTTTTGTCACGCTCTTTGCCCGTTCCACAGGTAGACCTTCTCCGCACTCTGATTATGCGACACCTGCCCAATCCTATGGCATCGCACAAGGGCAGCTCGCTTACTATCGTGCCTTAGAAAACATAAAATACATCCGCATCATTACAAACAAAGAAAATTTGGACAGACACATCGACGCTTGGCAAGCATGGGAACGCACAGCGATGGGCGACCCAAACGACTACGATAACACGCCTCCATTGGGATTTGTGATTAGCATGGAAGGTGCTGACCCGATTCTGAGCCCAACGCAATTAGAGGAATGGGTTGAGGGCGGATTACGACTCCTCGGATTGACGCACTACGGTCCCGGACGCTACGCCGGTGGAACAGGTACAGAAATCGGACTTACCGAACTCGGTCGTCCTTTGCTCGCTGAAATGGAACGTTTAGGCGTTGTTCTTGATCTCACGCACTGCTCTGATCAGGCGTTCTGGGAATCATTAGAACACTACAACGGATTAGTCCTCGCCAGTCACAACAACTGCCGTGCACTCGTGCCGCATCAACGCCAATTCAGCGACGAACAATTACGCGCGATTTTTGAGCGGGACGGGGTCATCGGTGCTGCCTTCGATGCGTGGATGCTCCACCCGGGTTGGGTTACCGGTGAAACGCCGCATGACAAAGTTACCTTGAACAGCGTCGTTGACCATATCGACTATGTTTGTCAATTGGCGGGGAACAGCCGGCACGCTGCTATCGGTACAGATTTAGATGGGGGCTACGGACGTGAGCAGTCTCCGAGCGATCTGGACACTATCGCTGACCTACAGAAGATACCTGCCTTGTTGGCTGCACGCGGTTATACCGATGACGACATCGCTGCTATCATGCACGGTAACTGGCTGCGACTTTTACAGGCGGCGTGGGGTTAGATAAGGAGGCCACCCATGCATCGAATACTTAGTGTTCTTGCCCTCATTGTTATCGGATTGTTTGTTTTTCTGATTAGCGGGTGTTCAAGCATGCACCGCCCTCACATTGAACTTGAAGGGAAAAGCTTTAGCGTCCAACTCGGTCTGAATAAACGTTCAGATCCCGTTCGGCACGTTCAAGGCGGCGCGCGCATGATCTTGGCTTACGATCCCCAAAGCCGCTCTATCAAAGGACATGTGGAGAACACAACCAACCAAACATTGAAACGTGTCAGGGTTACAGTCCGTTTATCCAATGGCGTAAAATTCGGTCCAACGCGCGTAGCAGACCTTCCGCCAGGCGCAACGCAGGAAATCAAGTTTGCCGAGATAGATGGAGATTTTACGGGTTGGACGGCACATGTTGAAGTCGGCGGAAGTGAGGATTAAAGGCTATTATAAAAGAAAGAGACACTCTCGCCTACCAGGTGAGGGTCATAAGTCTGTTTATTTTTCTGGTTTACCATAATTACTAAAGTTTGAACAATAATCTTGCAAATCCATAAATCCTGCCAATTCGCTGTCAAAATATTACACCCTCTTAAGTCGCAAACCGTTTCCGCCTTGACTTTGCCCTTCGGCTTCTGGTATCATTTTAAAAACAAAAATGTAATAATATCAGGTGGAATTTGCAAAAAGCGGTTAAACCGTAAAGCACAAACATGCAGGCTTTTGATACCGAACTCGTGCAACGGGTTATCTACGGTGAAAACAGTCACGATAAGGTTACCTTGAATACCGTCGTTGACCATATTGACTATATCTGCCAATTGGCGGGCAACACTCGACACGCTGCTATCGGTACAGATTTAGACGGCGGCTATGGACGTGAGCAGTCTCCGAGCGATCTGGACACCATCGCAGACCTACAGAAGATACATGGCTTAATATCGGCACGCGGTTATAGCGATGACGACATCGCTGCTATCATGCACGGTAACTGGCTGCGGTTCTTACACGAGGCGTGGGGTTAGAGTATCTCAAAAAGGTATTCGGATTTTTCGGAAAGGATGTTCGCAATTTTCTCCTTTGTCAATATCATCTGTTTTACCTCAAACCGTCGATTTATAGTAGATTTTAGAATTAACTGGACACTTTTCACAGGTAGGCGGGCACTCCGATTCCCGACTGTCAAAGCATTCGGTCGCGATCGGGAGATCGCTCCTACAGAAGATATGTCCATCTGTTTTCGCGTTTTACTGGGAGTACCGCTCTCGGACGTAGGGGCGGAGGTCCCCTCGCCCGAACCAACGCAATCAGACGCTTGAATTGCCACCATTCACCGACTCACCTTATCCAATAAATCTCTCAGATACTTCACAGGAATCGCAAAATTCAGATTCTGACCGACCGTCAACGTTGCTACCGCAACACCGATCACCTCGCCGTGTTTGTTCAGCACAGGTCCCCCGCTGCTCCCCTCCGAAATCGGAGCACTAATCTGAAGCCGTTGACGACCCATTCCGAGATCACGGATACCACTCACCAACCCGTCCGAGAACGTACCCTCCAAAAAACCCATCGGGTTACCAGCAACATAGACTCGCTCACCCACAGACACCTCACCATCACGTGCCAACCGCAGCGGCAGCGCAGCAACCCCCGAAACCGAAAGCACCGCCAAATCCTGATCCGTATCCAGCGCAACAATACCCGTGATACGATGCTGCCGATACCCACCGACAAGCTTCACATATCCCCTAAAAACACCCTCAACAACGTGAAGGTTTGTGGCAACGATACCGGGTCCGACCACGAAACCGCTGCCCGTGCTAACCGCCGCACCGTCTGCGTCCTCCATCACGATCAGCACCGTAGCAGCCAAGGCAGTTTCAGCGATCTGTTCCGCCGTTTGGGGTTGTCCTACCGCACGACGCCGCTTGAGAGTTTGCGGCTCTGAACGTGCTAACCGCTCCGTTCCAATCCTACTGACATCCCAGAATAGAACCGTCCCGTCCGAACTCCCACTCGCCAGCAGGCTGCCATCCGGCGAAAAACTCACGCTATTGACATCCGATGTATGTCCTATAAGCGTCTTGATGTGTCTCCCTGTTTCTACGTCCCATAAACGAACTGTTTTGTCCCAACTCCCACTTGCGAGTGTATTTCCATCGGGTGAGAAACTCACGCTATTGACATCCGATGTATGTCCTATGAGTGCTCTGATGTCTCTACCTGTGTTGGCATCCCACAACCGAATGGTGTTGTCCCGACTCCCTGATGCGATTGTGTTTCCATCGGGTGAGAAACTCACACTATTGACACTACTTGTATGTCCTATGAGCGTCTTGAGAAGGCTCCCTGTGTTCATATCCCACAAACGAACGGTTTCGTCCCAACTCCCACTTGCGAGAGTCCGTCCATCGGGTGAGAAACTCACACTATTGACGCTACTTGTATGTCCTGTGAGTGTTTTGATACTTCTCCCTGTGACTATGTCCCACAAGCGAACGGTTTCGTCCCAACTCCCTGATGCAAGTGTATTTCCATCGAGAGAGAAACTCACACTCGCGACAGAACTTGTATGTCCTGTGAAGGTCTCGAGAAGGCTCCCTGTGTTTACGTCCCACAACCGAACCGTGTTGTCCCAACTTCCTGTTGTGAGTGTATTTCCATCGGGTGAGAAACTCACACTATTGACACTACTTGTATGTCCTGTGAGTGTTTTGATATTTCTACCCGTTTCTGCATCCCACAACCGAATGGTGTTGTCCCCACTCCCTGATGCGATTGTGTTTCCATCGGGTGAGAAACTCACGCTATTGACAATACGTGTATGTCCTGTGAGTGTTTTGATATTTCTACCCGTTTCTGCATCCCACAACCGAATGGTGTTGTCCACACTCCCTGTTGCGATTGTATTTCCATCGGGTGAGAAACTCACGCTATTGACAATACGTGTATGTCCTGTGAGCGTCTTGATGTTTCTACCTGTGTTTAGGTCCCATAACCGAACGGTTTTGTCCCCACTCCCGCTTACGAGTGTGTTTCCATCGGACGAGAAACGCACACTATTGACCCAACTCGTATGTCCTGTGAGTGTTTTGATATTTCTACCTGTGTTTAGGTCCCATAACCGAACGGTTTTGTCCCCACTCCCTGATGCAATTGTGTTTCCATGGGGCGAAAAACTCACATTCTCGACAGAACTTGTATGTCCTGTGAGTGTTTTGATATATTTACCTGTGTTGGCATCCCACAACCGAACCGTGTCGTCCCCACTCCCGCTTACGAGTGTATTTCCATCGGGTGAGAAACTCACGCTATTGACACCATCCGTATGTCCGGTAAGCGTCTTGATGTTTCTACCTGTGTTGGCATCCCATAAACGAACGGTTTTGTCCGTACTTCCCGTTACGAGTGTATTTCCATCGAGAGAGAAACTCACACTATTGACAATACGTGTATGTCCTGTGAGTGTCTTGATATTTCTACCTGTGTTGGCATCCCACAAACGAATGGTTTTGTCCCAACTCCCTGATGCGAGTGTATTTCCATCGGGTGAGAAACTGATACTATTGACAAGATTTGTATGTCCTGTAAGTAGCTTCACGGGGTTGAGAGTATGTGCATCGTAAATCCAGACTCCAACGGAACCAGCAACCGCCAACCGCTGTCCATCCGGCGAATAGGCAACTTCGCTTATAGAACCCTTACCGAGTCGTCTGACCGCGCCCTCGGGTAAGTTCCATTGCTGCACATCATCCTGTGCGGACATCACATCGTTCTGTCCTGACATACCACCTAAAAGGACAGAAAATGTTAGCAAAAACAGCACAAAAACGAAAACTTGCTTCTTCAGCATATAACATAACCTTCTTAGGACTTACGTAGTTGGCTCTAAAACCGAGAGATTCCTACTCGCTTGCGGGGGATAAAAGGGGTTATCCGCAATTTTGCGTAAGTCATGATAGTAAATAACGTGAGTTTGGAAAAAAGAGGCTCCGAACTTCCCGTAGGGGCGAGGTCGCCTCGCCCGCAGGGTTAGGAAACCTAACCCCTACGAAAATCTTCGCGTATTCTTAGAATTTGCCATATATCAAACTCACGTTAAATATCAAAATTAAAAACAGACTATAATAATACTATACTATAGTTTGGAAAATTTAGGTAACATGATTGTTCGCGGAACCCGACAGCCGGCACCTACACTCCTGCAAATCCTTGAATCCCGCGAATCCTGATTCTGACAACAATCTAACTTGACTTTGCCCTTCGGCTTCTGGTATCATTTTAAAAACAAAGATGTAATAATATCAGGCGGAATTTGCAAAAAACGGTTAAACCGTAAAGCACAAACATGCAAGCCTTTGATTCTGAACTCACGCAACGGGTTATCTATGGTGAAAACAGTATTGAGAAATTAGGCGAATTGACTCGAGATCTCGGAAGTAGTCGTGTTTTCATAGCGACCGACCGTGGCATCGAAAAGGCTGGTATTCTCGCGAGAGCAGTCTCGGCGTTGCAAAGCGAAAGGATCACTGCCTACGTTTTTACCGACGTTTCTCCGAACCCAACAACGAAAGATGTCGAAAATGCCGTTGCGGTCGCGAAAGCCGATGCACCGATAGACCTCATCATTGGACTCGGCGGCGGGAGTTCAATGGACTGTGCCAAAGGCGTAAACTTTCTGCTTACAAACGACGGCAAAATGGAGGATTACTGGGGTATCAACAAAGCAACACAACCGATGCTCCCTTCTATCGGTATCCCAACAACCATTGGTACGGGCAGCGAAGCACAATCCTTCGCACTTATTGCCCAAGCAGAAACACATATCAAGATGGCGTGTGGCGACAGAAAGGCGAAATTCGGAACCGTGATTCTGGATGCAACACTCACTGAGACGTTATCAAGATCGGTCGCGGCAATAACAGGTATAGACGCAATCGCGCATGCAATTGAAAGCTTCGTTTCAACCAGACGAAATCCAATGTCTCAAATGTTCGCACAACACGCGTGGCAACTGTTAAACGCCAACTTTGAAGCAGCTCTTGAATCGAAGAACACTCCAGCGCGAAGCAGTATGTTATTCGGTGCCTACCTCGCTGGACTTGCAATCGAAAATTCAATGTTAGGTGCTGCGCATGCATGTGCCAATCCACTGACTGCAAGATATGGTGTTACTCACGGCATTGCTGTTGCGCTGATGCTACCATACGTTATCCAATTCAACAGCACCCTTGCGGAAGAATCTTACCGGCAGTTATATTCTGGTGGAGATTTAGCCGATAGGATTGTCGAATTAAAAGAGATTGGTAATTTGCCGAACACACTACGGGAGTGCAGTGTCCAATATACTATAGACACTGCAGACATACCGATATTATCAAAAGAAGCATCAATACAGTGGACAGCACAATTTAATCCACGTCCGTTGAACATACAAGATTTTACAAAGCTTTATGAAGCAGCCTATTAATATAAATCGTTCCGTATGGAAATTCAGTATAAAAAACATCCTATTTCTACTGATCTTCATTGGACAAGCAACTTTTGCTGATTGGGCGACCTTTCGTGGGAATCCACAACTTACTGGTATTACCGACGTTGAACTCTCGGAAAATCCGCAACTGCTTTGGACTTTTCAGGCAGGAGATATGATTGAATCCACTGCTGCGGTCGTTGATGGTACTGTCTACCTTGGCGCATTAGATGGCATTCTCTATGCAATTGATGCGCAAACGGGTGAAAAAAAATGGACGTACCAAGCAAGCGGAACTATCAAAGCGTCTCCATCTGTCCACAATGGTGTTATCTACTTCGGCGATAGCGAAGGCATCTTCCATGCAGTAGATATTAGCACCCAGCAAATGAAATGGCAGTTTGGGACGGAAGGTGAAATCATATCGTCAGCCAATTTTACTGGCTCCGGTGTGTTATTCGGTTCGTATGATGGATTCCTCTACTGTCTCAATCGAGAAAGCGGAGAACTTATCTGGAAATTTGAGACCGAGGGTTATGTCCATGGCGCCCCGGGCATTTGGCCCCGGATGCCAAGCGAATCTGGCAACGCTCAGAACTTCGCTATTGTCACAGGATGTGATAGCTACCTTCGCGTTCTTAATATTGACGATGGCACACAGGTACGACAAGTTAACCTCGGCGCGTACGTCGGGGCAAGTGCTGCAGTGTCAGGAGATCACGTCTATTGTGGAACGTACGGCAACGAAATATTAGGAGTCAACTTAGATACCGGCGAGATTGCATGGCGGTATCAACATCCAAAACGGAGATTTCCATTTTTCGCTTCAGCTGCCCTTACTAAAGACATGGTAATCATCGGCGGACGGGACAAAATGGTGCACGCGCTTTCGCCTGAGACCGGAAAACCGTTATGGATCTACACAGCCAAATCCCGCATTGAGTCATCGGCTGTTATCGTCGGCAAACGCGCTTTTTTAGGGACGACCCGCGGCACGTTCATCGCTTTAAATGTGTCTACCGGAGAATTGGTGTGGGAATTCGCAACGGGTTCTTCAATTGTCGCTTCTCCGAGCGTTGCAGATGGAAAGATTTACATTGGAACCGAAGGCGGGATCCTCTACTGTTTTGAATAATTAGTTTTCAAGAAAGAATACGTCAAGGCGAAACCCTTCAGTCGCTACGTAGGATTGGGAAGAGGTCAAAGCATATTTAAGGCAAAGGAGCAAAGATTATGCCTGAAACAAAACCGGAACCAGCAACAGCAGGAATAGATTCAAAACAGACGACTGTCGGAAGTGTCTTCGTCTCAAACTACCCACCGTATTCCGCTTGGGGCGAATCAGATGTGCCGGCAGTGGAGCGAGCACTCAGCGAAAAGCCACGACCTGATGCCACTCTTGGACTCTATCTCCATATCCCTTTCTGCAGGAAACGGTGTAAATTCTGTTATTTCCGTGTCTATACCGATAAGAACAGCTCAGAAATTGATACATACCTGAATGCCCTCGCGAAAGAGATCGAACTTTACAGCAGACAACCCGCTATTGCACATAGACCTTTGAGGTTCGTCTATTTTGGAGGTGGAACTCCGTCCTATATCAGTGTCAAACACCTTACCACCCTTGTTGACAGCGTAAAACGGGTAATGCCGTGGGACGCAGCCGAGGAAGTTGCTTTTGAATGTGAACCCGGCACATTAACAGAAAAGAAAGTAGATGCCATCAAGGAAATCGGTGTAACCCGATTGAGTCTCGGTGTTGAGAACCTAAATGACGAAATCCTCGCCGAAAACGGGAGAGCACATCTCTCCAAAGAGGTTTATCGCATTGTGCCGTGGATAAAGTCGGTCGCCTTCGATCAGGTTAACATAGACCTCATTTCAGGCATGATTGGCGAGACATGGGAAAGTTGGCGCGAAACCGTCAAGAAAACAATCGAACTTGAACCAGATAGCCTCACCGTTTATCAGTTGGAGCTGCCGTTCAACACCGTCTATTCTAAAGACATCCTTGGTGGCGACGCGCTCCCGGTAGCAGATTGGAAACTCAAACGCGAGTGGCATCAATATGCCTTTGAACAGTTTGCGCGATCCGGTTACACACAATCCAGCGCGTATACAGTGGTTAAAAAGGATAAACCGTGCCAGTTTGTCTATCGCGATGCAGTGTGGCAAGGCAGCGATATGATAGGTACAGGGGTCGCCTCTTTTTCGCATCTCAGTGGCGTTCATTTTCAAAATGCCCCCTCATGGGGAAATTACCTCAGCCATCTTGAAGAAGACAGGGTTCCAATCTATCGCGCACTAAAGCCTACGGAGGCGGAACGGTTAACGCGAGAAATGATTCTACAACTCAAACTCGGAAAAATAAAACCGTCTTATTTCAAGTCAAAGTTTGATGCCGATATCCTTACGCTTTACGCCGATGCCTACGATAAACTGCAGAACGACGGCATGCTGCACGTCAACGCCAAGTTAGACGAGATTCAATTGACCCAACGTGGGCTGCTTCGAGTCGACAGTTTGCTTCCCGCATTTTACGCGCCAGAATATCAGAATACACGATATACCTAAGGTATGGATACACAAACGCAATTACATCGCCTCCGCGAGATGCTCGCCTCGGTGTTAGAGACAAACACCTTCTATCGGCGAAAACTCACTGATGCTGGAATCACACGTCCAGAGGATGTCCAGGGACTCAATGATTACCAGCACTTACCCTTCACTACAAAAGAAGAACTCAGTACGGATCAGGTGTCGCATCCGCCTTATGGAACAAATCTCACCTTTCCACTGGAGCGATATACATGCCTGCATCGTACATCAGGTACAACCGGTGCCCCTTTACGATGGTTAGACACAGCGGAATCGTGGAACTGGTGGGGTAAATGTTGGCGAGAAATTTATGATACCGCAGGCGTGACATCCGCTGATCGGCTCATGCCCGCTTTTTCGTTTGGTCCCTTTATCGGTTTCTGGAGTGCATACCACGGTGCACAACAACTCGGTGCCCTCATAATTGCAAACGGCGGTTTCACTTCTGAACAGCGTATTCGTGCTATTCTTAGCAACGATGTGACGGTGTTAATCTGCACACCGACTTACGCACTCCGGCTCGCTGAAGTCGCTGCACAACAGGGCATTAACCTCAGCGAAGAATCTTCGGTTCGAGTGACCATCCATGCCGGTGAACCCGGAGCCAGTCTGCCTGCTACAAAACAACGGATTGAAAATGCTTGGGGCGCGAAGGCTTATGACCACGCTGGCGCAACGGAGGTCGGCGCATGGGGCGTTATGTGCGAACCACAAGTAGGTGTTCATCTCAACGAAAACGAATTTATCTGTGAGGTGCTTGATCCAGAAACCGGCAACCCCGCAGACGCGGGCGAATTAATCATCACTAATTTAGGGCGCATCGGTATGCCTGTTATCCGTTATAGGACGGGAGACTATGTTAAGCTCAAATCGGCACCGTGTGAATGTGGGCAGGAGAGCCGCGTCCTTGACGGTGGTGTTACCGGCAGACTCGATGATGCATTAATCATTCGCGGTCTGAATGTGTATCCCGCTACGATCGAAAACATTATCCTCAAGTTTCCAGAGGTCCAAGAATTCGCTGTTCGTATCTACAGCACAGAAACATTCAATGAACTCGAAATTCAGATTGAGTCCACAAACCCAGACCCGACCGATACTGTCACTGCCGTAACAACGGCTATCCGAGATGCTTTAGGTTTACGGGCAGTGGTGAAATCGGTGCCGCTCGGAACCTTACCGAGATACGAACTCAAATCAAAGCGTTTTTTTAACGATTTGTCTTAGGTTTACATCGTGGAAGGGTGCCGGATTTAATAATTAAAAAGAGGTCACAACACCGAATCCGATCCGCACCCCCATCTTCTTCACTTCAAACCGAGTCCCGATCTCTATCACTAACGGCAAATCCAGTTCGACTTTGACCTTGGCATAAGTCCCCGATGTAACAAGGGAAAGCTCCGGTGGAAGATGCAGGTGTGCTGGCATATCAATCCCCCATAGGTGAATATCAGGTCTATCGTTTTCAATGAGCGGGATATGTGTACCGCTCTCTTCAAACGTCAAGAGATAGATAAGTGCTGTAAACTCAGAATGTGATTTGACCGTCTTGGGTGTGCAAAGTACTTGGCCTACAGATAGCCAGTCGGGTTCAGACTCGACAGATACTTCACGCTCTCTTATCCCAACAACACGTGTTTTAATTCTATCCCCTTTCCCGACAACATCTACTGCCTGTCCAACAGCGAGCTGCCCTTGTATGATTTCGCCACGGACAGACACGCTCTCTTTCGCTGCCTCAGCAATCTCATAAATTGGCATAATGAGCGGTAAGCGTCCAATATTCACGGGAGCAGGCATTGTGCTGTTCATAGCGACAATCAAATCAACAATCGGTTGCCATTGGGAAGAGGTAATCCGATCCCCTTTGTAGTCTAACGCCTTTTGTGCGTCACCGACGATTATTGGGGACGCACTTTTTCCATCGTCATACGCATTTAAGAGTTCGCGCATCTCCTGTTTACAGATCTCTAAGAGCTCATCGTCCTCAGAAATACCGAATATATTAAGAAAAGGCAGCACGGTCGGCAGATGAAGTTGAGAAGCGAGCCGGAGATGTGCTTCGGAATCCGCTGTAACCCCCTCAACAGCATTCACTACCCAAATCGCGCTCTGAATCCTCGGTGAACCACTAATCAGCATCTTTACTATATCAGCGGACATCTCGCAGTCAATTTGCCTATAAAATTTGCCACTGGTTTCATAGGCAATCGCACGGTAGGTGATACCAACACCCTCTCGAATGGGATGATGCGTCGGGGGTTGTGCCGCAAAATCGATGTCGCCATCTGTGTGAATAGCTCCGATTCTCGCGATGACTTTCGCCATTGCCGCTGTTAATGTTGTTTTCCCGTGTCCATCTGCACCGAGGGTACAGATAGGCAGCCTGTTCTGTGTATATTCTTTTTTTTCTCTCATATTTTTTTCTCCTAACCCAAATAATATTTTACCTACGAAACCTGTGTTATTATAGCAGAAAGTCAGCAATCGTGCAATGCGGAAAAACTTGCCAAAGGGTGAGAAGCGTGCTAAACTATCTTTTAATTATTAAATATGAACTGCTTTTCCGTTGTCAAGGCAGCTTTCCAATTGTTAAGAACCCTTCATGTCCCAGACGGGGTTAGGCTTAACCGAAGACCACCGTGAAACACTGTGGAACGGTGACCAGATTTGATCGTTAAAAAAATGTCAAAGCAAAAAATCCAGGATCGCAATCAACTTGCATCCATTCTTCAGCAAGCAAAAACAGACGGTGCCGTTGTTGTTACAACTAACGGTTGCTTTGATGTCCTGCACTTAGGGCATCTCCGGTACCTACAAGCAGCACGCCAACTCGGCGACCTGCTCGTCGTGGCGGTTAATAGTGATAGTTCGGTGCGGCAGCTCAAAGGCGAAAATCGACCGCTTGTTCCGGAAGTGGAGCGTGCAGAGATGCTCGCTGGATTGGAATGCGTCAATTACGTGGTTGTTTTTTCAGAACTAACACCCATCAATCTGCTTTCCGAACTCAAGCCGAATATCCACGTTAAAGGTGGCGATTATAAACTCGAGGCACTCATTGAAAGGGATGTCGTTGAAGCAAACGGTGGTAAGGTTATCGTCGGCTTGAACGTTCCCGGTAAATCGACAACCAACCTCATCGAAGTGATATGTGAACGGTATCAAGATGCTGATGCCGCAGACACACCCTAAAGCAGTTTTAGATTTTTAACTTATTGCTTCTGACCCGCTGCTTCCGTTGTCCTTGCGGGTTTCGGGTTAAGAATGGAACGTTAAACCAAAACTGTAGCCTGCAACAACGGCGCAGGCGGGTCTACGGAGAAGGTCGTTGTTCATCCAATGCCCTTCTCCGAACCGCAAGGAAAATTAAAAAAATGCAGATAAATGATTCATTACGTATCGCTGATCTAAAACCTCAAATTGAGAGGCTTTTTGAATGTTCAGGTCAAAAGATTTTAGCCATTGAGGACACATGGCTTCCCGAAAAAGGTACGCCGGTCTTCACCGTCGCTGGCACGTATACGACACGCGGTTGGACAGAGTGGACGCAGGGCTTCCAATTCGGTGCCGCTATCCTTCAATTCGATGCTACCGGTGATGAACAGTTCCTTGAAATCGGTAGACGGAATACGATTGAAAAGATGGCACCGCACGTCACGCATATCGGTGTGCATGACCACGGGTTCAATAACGTCTCAACTTACGGAAACCTCCGCCGACTGATGCGGGAGGGCGTGATTCCGTCGAACAATAGCGAGATGGATTTTTACGAACTCGCGCTGAAAGCCTCTGCTGCTGTGCAAGCGAGCCGTTGGACGCAGATTAAAGATGGAACGGGGTATATCGCCTCTTTTAACGGACCACATTCGCTCTTCGCAGACACGATCCGCTCTCTACGGGCATTAGCACTCGGACATACGCTCGGGGCAGTGTTGATGGGTGAAGGCGATGTCGCTATTAGCCTGATGGAACGTCTGCTCCAGCATTCACAGACAACAGCAGCCTATAACGTCTACTACGGCGAAGGACGTGATGCCTTTGACCGGCGGGGGCGGGTTGTACATGAATCTATCTTCAACACCAACGACGGAAACTATCGTTGTCCAAGTACGCAGCAGGGATATTCGCCCTTTACGACGTGGACACGCGGATTGGCATGGATTATCACGGGATACGCTGAGCAACTTGAGTTCTTTGATACACTCTCCGAGGATGACCTTGAACCCCACGGTGGATATCCACTCGCAACCGCACACATGCGCAAAGCTGCAGAAGCCACCGCAGACTTCTATATCGAAAACACTGCTCAAGATGGGATTCCGTATTGGGACACCGGTGCACCCGGTTTAGTAGAACTCGGTGATTATTTCTCTGTGCCTGCGGATCCGTACAACGATCTTGAACCCGTGGATAGCTCGGCAGCGGCGATTGCAGCACAAGGGTTAATTCGACTCGGCAACTACCTCAAAAAACACGGTGAAGCCGATGCAGGAAATTCCTATTACCAAGCCGGTCTAACGGTAGCCAAGACGCTTTTCGCTGAACCGTATCTGTCTGAATCCGATACACATCAAGGGTTGTTGTTGCATTCGGTGTATCACCGTCCGAACGGGTGGGACCATGTGCCAGAGGGTCGGAAGATTCCGTGTGGAGAGGCTTCGATGTGGGGGGATTATCACGCCCGTGAACTTGCAGTGCTGTTATGGCGGGAGATAAACGATAAGCCGTATTTGACGTTTTTCTAACATGTACGTGGTAGGCGTGTTTACAAAGAGTGCCTATTAAAATAAATCGGATTAGAGGAAACGACGATGAGTGAAGTCAAAGAGACACAACAGCATCCAAAGGTTGAAATTGCTGTTAAGAATTTCGGTCCCATTGCCGAAGCGAGCATTGATTTGCGTCCGCTAACGGTATTTGTTGGTCCGAGCAACACAGGGAAAACCTATTTTGCTACGCTGGTTTACGCCCTACACGGCATTCTTGATGGGTTCCCACGAATTCCGTTACTAAATTTTGCTGGCTTATCCTTTGCGAAAATGATGTCAAATTCAGGAGACTCAGTAAACCTGATTGCTTTGGAAGAAGAAATTCGAGAATCTATTCAAAATCTTAAAACAAATAGTCAAGTGTTCAAATTCTCAGATCTACCTCAAAGAACGCGCGAGGACGTAAGATCAGGTCTGAAAGATCAGAATGTCTTCAGCCGTGAAATTGAACATTGTTTTAATTTTGAGTCTGTTTCAAAACTACTTAAATCCACCAAACCTGAGAGTAGTGAAATGTCCATTTCCCTAACAGTCAGCGAATCATCTCAAGACCTTTGGACAATCAAAATTCAGAATTCCAGTGTTGGCATATCCGTAGATGAACAAGTTAACGAGAATATCCTCATTCAGCCTGAAGAAGAAGAAGTATTCAAAAAATCACGTTATCTGTGGAAAGACGAACCGTTCCCTTACATAGAATACTTCAAAGTTTTTCGCTCTTCTGACAAAAACAAGAACCAACAACGGTACTATTTGCCCGCTTCCCGAAGTGGTATTATGGAATGCTATCGTGTAGTAGCAAGTTCCATTATGGGATATGCTGTCCGCGGGACGATGCCGACACTGTCAGCGGTAATTGGGGATTTCATGATGAAGCTCATCATTTACGAAGATAATAGCCAATCTAACAACACTACAATAGCTGCGATTGTTGATATCTTAGAGTCCAAAATGTTAGTAGGAAAAATAATTCCTAAGCGTTCACCAGCTGGATACCCGGACTTTTTCTACCAAGCGCAGGAGGTAAAAGATGGGATTCGTATAGATCAAGCCTCATCAATGGTATCTGAACTCGCCCCGCTAGCGTTGTTTCTTCGCAGCGGTATCAAGTCTGGTGATACACTCATCATTGAGGAACCGGAGGCGCACCTACATCCGGGTGCCCAAGCGGATATGGCGGTCATCCTCGCGCGTTTAGTTCGCGCTGGGGTGAGGGTGATTATAACAACGCACAGCGATTGGCTGCTTGAGGAAATAAGCAACCTGACACTTGAAGGACTATTAAAAGACGAAACTGATGAGCCTGCAAGTTGGCTTCTACCGGACGAGGTCGGCGTATGGCATTTCCAAAAGGACAAACCTGTGCAGGAAATTCCATTTCATCCCAGAGAAGGCATCTCTCCAGAAGATTACGAGGACGTTGCCGAAGGACTTTACAACCGATCGGTGAATCTCCAACAGAAATTTGAAAAAAAGAAAGGTAAGAGCGTGTGAATCTGCATGAAGCCCTTGAGGAGATTCGTCAATGGGTAGGGAACAGAAAGGCGACATCCTATACCAAAGAAGGATGTCGTGTCTCTATGGCGAGCATACCGTCTGAACGCGTTGTATTGGATGTAGACCTCGCTTTTCCAACGGGCAAAGCAGTTACAAACCAATGCGATTTTATCCTCTTTTACACCTTATCTACCCAAAACAGTCTTGCCGGAGTGCCAATGGAACTCAAAAGAGGCAATGTTGATGCATCAGAAGCAGTTGCACAGTTGCAAGAAGGGGCGCGTATCGTTGACAGATATACGCCAAAGGATGTTGAGATGAACCTAATTCCTGTCTTGGTCCATGGAGGTAGTATACACAGAAGTCAGCGAAACCGACTGAGAACTTCCAGAGTCAGGTTTCGAGGCGCAGAATTTCCGATTAATACTGCACGATGCGGACATGAAGGCAATTTAGCACAGGCTTTGAGGAAATCCAGCAAACGGTAATTTCGTATGTTCTGAGATTGGGGAATCCTAACATCTATATTGTCAAACATATTCGCCCGTTTTATTGTTTTATTCCCTTGGTTATACTACCACCTGCTCAACCTGCCCCGATTCCAATGAACGATTCGCCGCGAGCGTAACAGCAAGCGACTTGACTGCATCAGCATAAGACGAAAGCACCAATCCCTGATCGTTCGCTTCAACTGCATTGATGAACTGCTCAACCTGTCGGAAATATCCTGCTTCCGTGCCGGTGTAGTCAATCGTTTCATCGCCAATCTGACCGCGTAATCCGAGATCGTGCGTGAGTTTGAGGTAGATGGCATCGCCGACCAATTCGGTTGCAAAATTGTCGTGTGCCCGGGCAACACAGGTACTGGTAATGCTCCCGACTGCTCCACTCTCAAACTGCATGTTACAAACCGTACACTCCTCAAAGTCGGCGATACCTTCGGAAACGCCTTTGATACCGTAAGCCTGAACACTCGTTACATCACCAAGAAAATAGCGGATAAGATCGAAAACGTGGGTCGTCTGTTCCACCATCTGCCCGCGCGATACATCGTATTTTCCCCACCACGGATGGTTGATACCCATTCGCGTGAGGAACCGCCCAATTCCCATCGCAAGTTGCCGATCTCCGACCAATTCCTTCGCTCTTGCTGTAATATCGCTATACCGTGCCATATAGCCGACTTGACTGAGAACTCCAGCCGTATCAATTGCCTCGCGAGTGCGTTGGGCGGTTTCCAAATCCTGCGCGACAGGCTTTGCGACGAAAAGTGCTGCACCAGACGCTGCTGCGTCCGCAACCTGTGTTGTGTGCGCGCCGGGCGGAATACAGATGAATACAACATCCGGTTTCTCTTTTTGTAGCATCTCATCGTGATCGGTATATGCTGTTGCGTTTTCTTCTGAAGCGATGTTTCCTACACGCTCAGCGTTTATATCGCAGACCGCTGCAATCGGACGTTCAAGTTGTTTGAGGCTTTGGCGGTAACTTCCGGTGATACCGCCGACACCAATAAAAGTAATTTTCAAATCCTGTTGATTCACGTTTTTTGTTCTCCTCGGTTCCAACGAGTTGACAAGTTAATAGTGGACACTCAGATGAGTTCTCGAATCTTATCTCGAAAATAACAGAAACTGGGCGACGCATTTTTGTCTACATTCATCTCTGGAGTGATTTTCTGTGCCCATGCCGATTTTTCTTTCCCAAGTGCATTTGAGCCTCCGGCGAATATGGCATCAGCCAGAAGTTCCCAAGTCCCGCAAATGGAGTCACTTTGATAACCATTCAGGATGTTGTCCTTGGCTTTCGGATAGGCTGCCTTGATTGCTGAAATATCTCCAAGGAACCATGCTTCACCTTCTTCTATCGCAATACAAAACCGCGTTTCTGGTTTAGGGTTACATACATTCAAGACTCTGAAGAGTTCTTCACGGAAAGCTTTTAAACATCTGTCATCCAAGTCACAAACGACAATTACCGCTGCTGGAAAGTCGGCAGGATAGTTAGCAAACGTTCTTCCAAAACCTCTGAGCAGCCTGGGAAGTTGATTAAGCAAAATGCGTTTACTCACATCAGTAGCATTCGTGAGATTTTTAGGAATACGGCCGATCCCTCGGTAATCAGTAACCTTGAATGTATGTTGATTGCCGATAAGTTTAGGCATCAAAATATCAAGCATCTTCTTGCCGGATAAGTCTTCGCCGAGTATCTCAAAGTGCATCCATCACCTCGGATCGAGATAGTCGCTATACCAGAGGCCACCCAAAGGTAAGCCCTCTTCAACAAGACTATTCACAAGTGGGTCTTTGCTTGCCCGGCGGATTTTGGAAAAACCGTCTTCACCCTTTTCCAGTATCCAAACCTCTTTTGGTTCTAATGCATCGACAAAGTATGGCTGATGGGTTGTGATAAAAATCTGGGAGCCGCCTTTGTGTACGGTGGCGTGTTCCCGGAATTCGGTGGCGAGCGTCTCCAAAAGTTTGTGGTACAAGCCATTTTCGGGTTCTTCAATACAGATGAATGGAGGCGGGGTTGGATCTTCAAGGAGCAACAGATAGGCAAAGACTTTGAGCGTTCCATCAGACATCTGTTGGGCATAAAAAGGGTCTTGAAAGCCTTTGTCATTAAATCTAAGTAGTAGCCTGCCATCACTGGTTTTTTCGGTCTCAATTCGGTCTATACCCGGAATTTTACCGGTAATTTTTTTTAAAATCGCTTGGAAATGTTGGGGATGTTCGCGTTCCATGAATTGTACGACATTACCGAGATTATCGCCACGGGTATTAAGATGTGCTTGAGGACCCGCAAGTGGCAAGCTGCGCGCAGCGTCTGGTGTAAAGTAACTGAGATACCATCCTTCAATGAACTGGCGAAAGGCAGAAATTCTGGGATGTTGTTTCAATGCTCCAATTGTAGCGATACCAAGTTTGCGCGGGTCATTCAATTCAATAGCCTCTGTTTCTCCAGATTCCTTTGCCTTTATGGATTCCATGAATTGATCTATGTTCTCGTTCTCTTCATCAATCTGGTATCCTGCTTGCTCTCCTTTCCATGCCCAACCGTTGCCATTATTGAGAAGTAGAAAAGAGAAGGGCCAACCCCGCTTCTGCTCCTTTCGTCTTTGCCGAAGACGTTCGCGCAGGACATAGGGACGTCCAAACTCATCTGACGCAATGGAGATCTCATATGTGATGGGTCTGGCATTTCCGTGTTCTCTGTAGTACACATCAAATTCAATAGGATCCGTTGCTCCTTGTGTTCGTATTCTCTCGAAACCGCCACGTCCACGGGCATCGCAAGCTGCTTCAACATCAGAAGTAAGAGCATCTGCAAGGAACCCAAAAGCATCGAATAAAGCACTCTTTCCGACTCCGTTTTTGCCGATGACTGTTGTCATTGGAGTGAGGGCTTCTTCTTTTCTCCTGTCCCATAGGCGACCGAGTGTTACATCTTTGAGAACACCGAAATTTCTCACCCTGAAGCCTTCTAATGTTGCCATTTTGAGATCTCCATTTTTCACTTATAGAAACATTAAAACAAACTCCATTTCAGTATAACACATCCTGCCACTTTTGAAAACTAAAATGGTTCTAATCATCAGCTGGAGCCGTAGCACCCTGTAGTCCTGCATCGGAAACAGGACGGAAGCGTTCTTCTGGATTTCTCAGGAAGAACCCACGAAAATCCGTTGTGATCGCATACAAAGCGGGCATCACAAATAACGTCATCAAGGTTGCAAACGCAAGTCCGAAAATGATTGTATTTGCCATCGGCATCCAGATAGGCGACTTTCCACCTAAACCGATCGCCATCGGAATGAGGCCAATAATTGTTGTCACGGAGGTGAGAATAATTGGACGCAGCCGGACGCTACTCCCTTTTAGAATCGCGTACCATTTATTGTGCCCACGCTCGCGATTTTTGTTAATAAAATCAATCAGCACAATCGAATCGTTAACGACGATACCAGTGAGCGCGACAATGCCAAACATTGCTACGATGCTAAGCGTCGCATTGGAAAGTAGGACACCAACCATAGCACCTATCATACCGAACGGAACAGCAAACATAATGATAATCGGTTGTATAAATGATTTGAATTGCGCACCCAACACCACATAGATTAACAATAGCCCAACAATGAACAACTTCCATAACTCCGAAAAGGATTCCACAACCTCATCGAAAATTCCCCGAAAGTCGAGTTGGTATCCCGGATACAAGGATTCTACGTTAGCGAAAGCACTAATTAGTGATTGATTTACTTTAACGGGTGTCGTTTTGGCTCTATCCACTGACGCATAAACCGAAACGGCTCGTTCACCGGCGAATCGACGCACATCTGCGTAGCCCTTTTCTTCAACGACATCCGCCACATCTTTGAGGGGAACAATAGCACCCGTGGGTGTTGCAATCGACAGATTATTCAATTCTGTGAGATTTTTAAGCGTGTCTTCTTTGTATTTAACGATGACATCAATCGCCTCGTCCGCCTCACGATACGTTGTCGCTTTGGCACCTTCAATAGCAGTCCGAACCGTTTGGGCGATTTGAAGTGTAGTCAACCCATACTGATGTGCTTTCTCTGGCTTCAAGTAGATGCGGAGTTCCGATTTGCCAGTGCCAAAATCATCACGAATATCGTAAACGCCGCCCATCTGTGAGAGTGATGCCTTAAGGAGATCTGCAAGACTCGTCAGTTGTTCAAATCGTGGCCCCTTTACTTTAACCTCTACGTCTTCCCCTTGCGGAGGACCGCCATCCTGTGTAATAAAAGTCAATTCATCGATGCCACTAATCGTTGCAGTCTTGGTCCGCAGTTCTGCGATAATAGCATCTACACCCCGAGTACGTTCCTGCTTCGGTGTAAGTTCAACAATAACTTCCCCAAAATTTGCACCGTAGGCAACCCCTCTTACAACCCCCGAAGTAAGTGTGTATAAACCAACGTTGCTGACGATCGCATCCACTTCGCTTGACGGAAGTGTTTTAGCAGCATTTTCAATCTGGGCGATTACATCTGTTGTCTCTTGGATGCCATAGGAAAGTGGCATCTCTGCTCTGACATAGAATTGCGGAAAGTCTTCACCCGGAAAGAGTTCCTTGTCAAGCACCACAAACGCACTGATACATGCAACTACACCAACAAAGAGGACGCTGCTGACAAATGCGTATCGCCATCGAATCGTTCTTTTGAGGATTTTAATATACCGGCCCCTAACGAATTCAAACCATCCCCTCGCGCGCACTTTTCGGTTTTCTGATTTTCCCCACTCAGCGACATGCGCTGGTAAAATCGCAAAAACTTCAAAGAGCGATGCCACTAAAACGAGGATCGCCATGATTGGCACAACCCGCATAAACTGACCAGAAACACCCGACATGAACATCAATGGACCAAAAGCACAGATCGTCGTCAAACTTGCAGCGACCACGGGCCAGCCGACCTCTTCTGCCCCACGAATCGCAGCAACTTTCGGAGGTTCGCCCGCCTCAATATGCCGGTAGATATTTTCTATGACAACAATAGCATCGTCCACAACAATCCCTACGACCAAAATAAGCCCAAACAAGGAAACACCACTGAGTGAATAGCCTCCTACAGACATGAACCAGAACGTCGCCATGAACGCAACAGGTATACCGAGTGCTGCAAACAGCGCATTCCGCCATCCGATAAAGAGTAGGAGCATTAAAACAACAAGCACCAAACCGAAGAACGCGTTCGTTTCAAGAATCCCTAAGCGTTCTTTCAGGATTACCGAATAGTCGTTAACTGCGGTGAGTTCAGCACCTTCAGGGAGATCGCCTCTCCGTTTTTCAACGAGTTCTCGGAGTTGGGCAACCAACGCGATCGTATTGCCTTCCGTCTTTTTTTGTACACTCAAACTGATAGAGAAACTGCCATTGATACGCGATAGAGTTCTGACATCTTCATAGGTGTCTGAAACGGTTGCGATATCCTTCAAACGGAGCGGTGTCCCTGTCGGTTGAACGGCGATAATGGTTTCACCGATTGTGTTTGGATTCTCAAATTCACCCATCGTCCGCACCATGAACTCGGTGTTGCCGAGCTCCATTGTACCTGCCGGTAAGCTCAAGTTACTCGCACCAAGCGCAGCAACAACACCCGCAATGGGAACCTGGTACGCTTTCAATCGATCAGGATCCATCTCAACCCAGATTTCTCTTTTCCGGAAGCCTGCTATTTGGACAGACGCAATGTTTTTGATTGCCAATATCTCATCTTTGAGATTCTCGGTAATATCCCGCATCTGTGTTTCCGAAATCCCACCACCAACAACGATTGTCAACATAGGAAAGCCAAAAGAGGAATCGAGCTCTTGGACCCTTGGCTCATCTAAAATTTCCTCTGGCAGCTCATTCACACTTTCAACAGCGGTGCGGAGGTTTTCGAGTTCCTTATCGAAATCCCGATCACTTATCTCTTCAAAATTGATAGCGATAACAGACCGTCCCTCTGAAGAAGTAGAAAACATTAAGTCGATTTTGTTGACGTTCTCTTCAATAGCGTCTTCAATAGGAGCCGTGACGAGTTTTTCTACCTCTTCGGGGGAAGCACCGGGATATAGGGTTGTGACGGTGGCGCTCTGTAACGCAATTTCCGGTGTGAGTTCGCGTGGTAGGTTTATCCATGCGTACACCCCGAAAGCAATGATTATAATCATCAAGAGATTCGCCAAAACCGGATTATTTACAGAAACCTTGGGGATAGACATAGTGGTGGGATTTTTGGGTATGGGTCGCTGAGTGCACAGTGTTTAGGCTACAGCTATTTCGTTGTTCGCAAGGCAAAAAATGTATAGGGTGAGGTTTAAATTCCCCACCCTACCACTTTGTTTAGTCATCCGCAGGAACTGCAACACCCAATAGTTCTTCGTCTAAAACGGTTTGGAAGCGTTCTTCCGGATTTTTTAGGAAGACACTTCGTATATCTGTTGTGATCGCATATAGGGCAGGCATCACGAACAGCGTCATCGTGGTTGCAAGCGCGAGACCAAAGATGATTGTATTTGCCATCGGCATCCAGATCGGTGATTTTCCACCCAAGCCGATTGCCATCGGAATGAGTCCAAAAATCGTCGTCACGGAGGTGAGAATAATCGGACGCAATCGGATACTCCCGCCTTTTAGAATCGCATACCATTTGTTATAACCCCGCTCTCGATACTTGTTGATAAAATCGATAAGCACAATCGAATCGTTCACCACAATTCCTGAGAGTGCGACGATACCAAACATCGCTACCATACTAAGCGTGGCATTGGCAAGGAATAACCCAACCATAGCACCTATCATACCGAACGGAACAGCGAGCATAATGATAATCGGTTGTATAAATGATTTGAATTGCGCACCCAACACCACATAGATTAACAATAGCCCAACAGTGAACAACTTCCACAACTCCGAAAAGGATTCTATAATCTCATCGAAAATTCCTCTAAAATCGAGTTGGTATCCCGGATATAGGGATTCGACATCGGCGAATGCACTGATTAATGCCTGATTTGCCTCAAAAGGGGTCGTTTTTGCCCTATCTACGGAAGCATAGACTGTAATTGCCCGTTCACCACCGAACCGGCGAATATCAGAATATCCTTTTTCCTCTACGATATCCGCGACATCCTTGAGCGGAATGATAGCACCCGTCGGTGTGGCAATCAATAGATTGTTCAGTTCAGCAAGGTTACCGAGTGTATCCGACTCGTATTTGACGATGACATCAATCGCCTCATCCGCCTCACGATACGTTGTCGCTTTGGCACCCTCAATAGCAGTGCGCACTGTTTGCGCAACCTGGAATGTGGTTAATCCGTATTGGTGTGCCTTTTCCGGTTTCAGATAGATACGGAGTTCGGATTTACCCGTCCGAAAGTCATCACGAATATCGTAGACCCCGTCCATCTGCGAGAGTGATGCTTTAAGGGTATCAGTGAGTGCCATAAGTTGTTCAAACCTCGGTCCTTTTACTTTCACCTCAACATCCTCCCCTTGTGGAGGACCGCCTTCCTGTGTAATGAAATTCAGCTCCTCAATTCCACTAATCGTTGTGGTTTTCGTCCGCAGTTCTGCAATGATGTCATCTACGCCGCGAGTGCGTTCCTGTTTCGGTGTGAGTTCAACGATAACCTCACCGAAATTAGATCCATAGGTAACACCTTCCATCATACTCCCAGTCGGCGTGTGTAACCCAATGTTGCTGACGATTGCAGCGACTTCACTTGATGGAAGTGTTTTGGTGGCTTCTTCAATCTGCGCAATTATATTTGTTGTCTCTTGAATACCATAGGAAGGTGGCATTTCAGCCCTGACATAAAATTGCGGGAAGTCCTCACCCGGAAAGAGTTCCTTATCGAGCAACACAAACGCACTTACACACACAATCAGTCCGATAAAGAGGACACTTCCGACAAACGCATATCGGTATCGGATCGTCTTTTTCAAAACTCTAACATATCGGGTTCGGATGAGGTCAAAAACCGTCCCGAACCACGCCAAAAAGCCGACGATGTAGGTACTGAAGGCAAAAGTATTTCGTGATCGGGTTCGGAGGGGTTCAAGTCTGCTGCGTCCTGTCCGAATTTTGGGTCTCCCCCACTCGGAAACGTGCGCCGGTAAAATCACGAACACTTCAAAGAGAGAAGCCACTAAGACAAGGATCGCCATGATTGGCACAACCCGCATAAACTGACCAGGAACACCCGACATGAACATCAATGGACCAAAGGCACAGATCGTCGTCAAACTTGCAGCGACCACGGGCCAGCCGACCTCTTCTGCCCCACGAATCGCAGCAACTTTCGGAGGTTCGCCCGCCTCAATATGCCGGTAGATATTTTCTATGACAACAATAGCATCGTCCACAACAATCCCTACGACCAAAATAAGCCCAAACAAGGAAACACCACTGAGTGAGTAACCACCTACAGACATGAACCAGAACGTCGCCATGAACGCAACAGGTATACCGAGTGCCGCAAACAGCGCATTCCGCCATCCGATAAAGAGCAGGAGCATTAAAACAACAAGCACCAAACCGAAGAACGCGTTCGTTTCAAGAATCCCTAAGCGTTCTTTCAGGATTACCGAATAGTCGTTAACTGCGGTGAGTTCAGCACCTTCAGGGAGATCGCCTCTCCGTTTTTCAACGAGTTCTCGGAGTTGGGCAACCAACGCGATGGTATTGCCCTCTGTCTTCTTTTGGACTGTCAAACTAATGGAGGGTGCCCCTTTAATCCGTGATAAGGTTCTCGCTTCTTCGTAGGTATCCGAAACGGTAGCAATATCTTTCAGACGGAGCGGTGTTCCTGTCGGTTGAACGGCGATAATGGTTTCACCGATCGTGTCTGGATTCTCAAATTCGCCCATCGTCCGCACCATGAACTCCGTATTCCCAAGTTCCATTGTGCCTGCGGGGAGATTCAAGTTGCTCGCACCGAGCGCAGTGATAACCCTCGCGATCGGAATCTGATATGCCTTCAATCGATCAGGATTCACCTCAATCCAAATCTCCCTTTCCCGGAGACCCGCTATCCGGACGGACGCAATGTTTTTGATGTCCAAGATTTCGTCTCTGAGATTTTCGGCAATGTCACGCATCTGCGTTTCAGAAATATTCCCGCCTATCGCAATCGTTAGCATAGGAAAGCCAGAGGAGACATCAAGTTCTTCAACCCTCGGATCGTCCAAAATTTCCTCTGGCAGTTCATTTACACTTTCAACAGCAGTGCGGAGATTTTCGAGTTCCTTATCGAAATCCCGATCACTCATCTCTTCAAAATCGAGAGAAATAACAGACCGTCCCTCTGAAGAAGTAGAAAATTGTAAGTCGATCTTACTAACGTTCTCTTCAATAGCATCTTCAATAGGAGCCGTGACGAGTTTTTCTACCTCTTCGGGAGAAGCACCCGGATATAGGGTTGTGACGGTTGCGCTCTGTAACGCAATTTCCGGTGTGAGTTCGCGTGGTAGGTTTATCCATGCATACACCCCAAAAGCAATAATTATAATCATCAGCATATTTGCTAAGACGGGGTTGTTGACGGATATTTTAGGAATGGACATGGCAGTAGAATTCCTCCTTGATTTTTGTAGTTCAGGCGGGTTGAAAAGATTCTTTTTTCGTTCAGTGCTGTTTTAGAGCAGTATTGTAGGGGCAGTGCGCCCACCGCCCCATTTTGATTCGTATATTTCGTATATATTAGGACTTACGCAATGCTCTCTTTTGTAGCATAACCTGTTAGGTTGTGTCTTCCAAACGTTTAGGGTTGTCCAGGAGTTTCCATCTCACAGCATGCATTACGGTCAAAATTGCGTAAGTCCTGTATATTACGGATTCTCCTCCTAAAGGATCGAAATTACTGGAGAATCCATCCCATTCACCACGGTTATCGGTTCTTTTTCAGTGTTCCCCACGTAATCGCCAACTTACCCTCAGGAGCGATTGCCAAAGGCTCAATTCCTTCGCCTTCAACGGAGAGTGTATCAACAAGAAAGTTAACCGTTTGACCACCCCAATTGTTCATGAAACCGAGCCCAACGCGTTCCACATCAAACTTATGGTTCCACGTTTTGTCACCAGCGAGTGTCCACTCATCTTTTTCACTCTCACGGTAGTAACCAGAGAAGAGGTCCCCTTCTTTGACAATCTTCAAGTGAAGCGGAACATCAAAACCGGTCTGGAAGTGCCCTTTGTCTTGCCAATTGGCTTCGACCATGCTGCCAATGAGCGTTTTTTGAGGTTGGGCAGCCTCGCCCCCAAACAAAAGGCAGGCGTAGTTTAAATCGTCATCGCTATAGAGGAAGATACCAATCCAAGCATTGGCAGGTTTATCGGGATCGGTTGTGAAAATCCACTCACCGTTATATCTTTCGCGGCACTTTTCGGGATCTCCCGTTCAACCATGGGTTTGTCTGGTGTGGTATGTCCCCACCCACCATCCGGATTCGTCATTTGCAAGAAGCCATCTTTGACTTCGTATGTCGTAACTTCGTCACGATAGTCACGGAATTTCCATTCGTCAATGAGTTCATTGCCATCAAACGGGTCTGTCCATACACCCGCAGACCCGACTATGACAAAACCGAACATCAAAAACCCGCTTATGAGAATCATAGACGTTTTCATAGCCATTTTTTCTCCTTTAAGCCTATATTATAGCATGCGCTAAGACATCATCACAAGGGAACCTCAAATTACCGATCTGCTTTGATAGCACCCCATGTTACCGCCAGTTTATCTAACGGTTCTACATCCAGACCACCGAGTGCCTTTGCCAACCCGTGTTCCACAATCGTTGCCAGATCGTCTTCACTGAGGACAGTGTTGAAAATAGCGGCTTCGTCAATGAGACCAACGAAAAATGAACCGCCGCCCCAGCGACCAATCTCAACAGGGTTCCCTGTGACGGTCGTTTTACCGGGACGTGTACTCGCCCCCGCTTTCACGCCATCCACATACACAACGAGTTGCTCAGCCTTTTCGTTGATGTCGTAGGTCGCTGCGAAATGGATCCACTTATCCTCATCCGGCACAGTGGCGGAGGCTCTCGGTTCCCAACTCCCACCGGGTTTGACAAACGAAGACATCCGATTACCTTCTTGTGGCGGGTCAATCCGCAAGAGGTACTCGTCGCTTTTTGCGATAAGTTGCCGCCAATCGCCAATATCTGTTGCAAAAAACCACGCCATCATCGTGAGTTCATCACTGAGTTGCAGTTCCGGGGTCGAATCAATGGATACCCACTGTCCACCATCAAACTCAAGGGCTTTGCCAATCTTTCCATCTTTCCACTTCGCACCATTGATTGTACCGTCGTGTCCAAATTCTGAAGAATCTTTGGTTGTATTGCCAGCACCTTCATCGAAGAGCCAGACACCTACAGCCGTTTCAGGGTCAATTTTAGCAGAACAAATCTGTGGTAGGACCCAAGCAGCAGCACAAAGAATCCCTAAAATTAAGATCGATTTTCGCATTTTTGTCTCCTCCATCTATTTATGTCGCGGAAAAGTTCCCGCGACAATCACGTTTTGGTAAGTTGTTCCAGATTTTATAATTATAACATATTAGCCAGTAATCTAACAAATAAAGAAAAGTTTTATGCGCTGTATTTCTAATTGGACATTCAACAGAAATTGTGCTACACTAAGTACAATTATAATTAAAATTGCACTGCGGAAGGATATGACTATGGACCAAAAAGAACAACTCGTTGCTGATCTCTCTACGCTTCTGGGTCCTAAAAATGTTCTCACAGATGCGACTGCCTTATCGGTATATGAATGTGACGCTGCGCCGTCCTTTAAGGCGATGCCGGATGTCGTCGTCTTCGCTGATACAGCACAACAAGTATCAGATATTGTAAAGTTGGCGAATAAATACAAGGTACCATTCATCGCTCGCGGCGGTGGCACAGGTTTGAGTGGTGGTATGCTCTCTGTTCAAGGCGGGATTATTATTGCCCTCAATCGCATGGATCGTATCTTAGAGATAGATCTTGAAAACGAACGGGCAGTGATTGAACCCGGGGTCGTTAACTTATTGCTGACGCAGGCGGTCCAAAACAAGGGGTACCATTACGCACCAGACCCCTCAAGCCAAAAGGCATGCACAATCGGTGGCAATATCGCCGAAAATTCTGGCGGACCGCATACCTTGAAATATGGTGTCACGTCCGACCATGTGCTTGAACTGGAAGTCGTCTTACCAGATGGCGAAATTATTGAACTCGGTGGCAGTGTCGAAGATACAATCGGCTACGATCTCCGCGGTGTGATGATCGGCTCCGAAGGCACATTCGGGATAGTGACGAAAGCCGTTGTCCGTCTTACCCGTAATCCGCAAGCCTATCAGACTGCACTCGCAGTTTTTGAAACGATGGACGATGCCTCAAACGCCGTCTCAACCATCATTGGTGAAGGTATTATCCCCGCTGCACTCGAAATGATGGACAGTCTCGTGATTCGTGCGTTGGAAGAGGCATTCCATTTCGGTTTCCCGCTTGACGCCGATGCCATCTTGATTGTGGAACTCGACGGCATTGAAGCAGGTATGCAGAAC
The DNA here is from genome assembly GCA_963662915.2 of Candidatus Poribacteria bacterium. Classification (GTDB taxonomy): domain Bacteria; phylum Poribacteria; class WGA-4E; order WGA-4E; family WGA-3G; genus WGA-3G. The sequence continues at coordinate 1,000,437 of CAXXEU010000002.1, forward strand.
CAGACATCGCAGATTTTAGAGATTTTCAAACACAATAACGCCCGAGACGTGAGTTACGCCAAAAATGAGGCGGAACGGCAGGAACTCTGGAAGGCACGGAAAAGCGCGTTTGGTTCATTCGGACGACTTGCACCCAACTATATCACCCAAGATGGGGTTGTCCCAAGGACGACGCTCCCGAAGGTCCTACGACGCATTTCCGAAATCTCCGAAAAATATCAGATCCCGATTGCGAACGTATTTCATGCCGGGGACGGGAACATCCATCCGATCGTTCTCTTTAACGAACGCGACGCTGATCAGTGCGAACGCGTAGAACACGTCAACAAGGAAATCCTGACTGTATGTGCTGAAGTCGGCGGCACAATCACCGGAGAACACGGCATCGGTGTCGAAAAAATGGATTATATGCCCCTGATTTTCAGTCCCGCTGATTTGCAAGTAATGGCGACGGTCAAAGGCATCTTTAACCCGACAGGTCTCTGCAATCCGGGTAAGATTTTCCCGACTGCTGAATCTTACGAAAAGTTAGGTTTGCAACCTGAGGCAGTGAGGAACTTCTAAATGAAAACCTATTCTAAAGATGATGTTATCAATGGCATTAGGGATTTGCTCAAAAACGTGACCGAAGTTGAATCTATTGAACATGTCGGAGGCGGTGAATTTTCGGTTCGTATTATTATTAGCAAAACAGACACAATACCCGTTATCCCTACCCATAGTTACGAGCGATTTATTGATACTTTTGCTTCCGCTTTAGGGCATAAATTTGATTCTGAGGGCAGCATCTCAAGCACCGGTGACAAAATGGAATACCTTGATAGCAAATCTGGAGAGTACTGGACAAGACAAATCAAAGTTAACCTTGACCAGATTAATGTGGAGGGATAGATAGTGATAGAGGCAAATGTAATAGTTGCCTTACTTGCAGCAGGTGTTCCGTTACTCCTTGCGATAGTGGGTGGTATAATATGGATTGTTCGGGAATTTGGTAAAATGAATTCACGAATATCCCTCCTTGAACGGAATGTTAAACGCTTGGAAGATGCCCCTATTTACCAAACCCCTGTTCAACCGGATCAAGTCGAAAAAATAGAAGGATTTGAGATAAGAATCATCACTAAGTAACCTGAAACATAGGGCTTTTGATATAGTTTTAAGCAGTATCTACAGCAAATTATTTCAGGATAACGATAGAGAAAGAAAAGCAGATGGAAAATTCGCGTGCTTTGCACAATGAACTTAAACACATTGTTGGAACATCAGGTATCCTTCAAGAGATGGAATCCGCATCTTATGCTATTGATGGATGTACGCCGAGGGCTGTCGTTTTGCCTACATCTGTTCGAGAGATACAAGCGGTACTTCAATTTGCGGCACATCAGAACCTATCGGTTATCCCTGCTGGTGCTGGTACGAAACTTGGCACAGGAAATCTTCCACAGGAAGTAGATATAGTCCTATCAACAACACATCTGAACAGCGTTGTTGAATACGAACCAGCAGATCTAACCGTAACCGTGGAAGCTGGTATCCGCTTGGCAGATCTCCAGAAGGAACTGGCGAAACATCGGCAGTTTTTGGCACTCAATCCACCTTATGCAGAACGATGTACCATTGGTGGGATCGTTGCAACAAATACGAGTGGCTTATTCCGCCTTCGACACGGAACAGCCCGCAATCAGGTATTGGGAATGCGTGTTGTTCACGCGAACGGCACTATCGTTAAAAGTGGCGGGAAAGTCGTGAAAAATGTCGCGGGATACGATCTCAACAAACTCTATATAGGCTCCTTCGGAACGCTCGGTATCATTACCGAAGTTGCTCTCAAGTTATCGCCGATACCAACCCGACAAGCAATAGTCGTAACAGAATTTCAGAACATTCAAAACGCAGTCAACACAGGGCTAAACATCGTTAGTTCACAGACGCTACCGATGTTCGTAAATCTATTCGTCAATTTTGATCCGAGGCAGCCGGAAACTCAGCAGGAAAGGAAATACACGATAGTGATCGGATTCGGCGGGGACCCTGAGACCGTGGCGTGGCAGTTGACGCAAAGCCGAGAAATTATGGAACAAAATGGTGGAATCGGTGTGACAACTGTAGAAGGCAAATCGCAGCAACGTCTGCAAGAAACCATTCAGGAATTCTCGGCGGATAACGCCGAGACCGAGAAAGTAAGCGTCAAAGTAAACTTGAAACGAACCGACATCGCCGCGTTTGTTGAGCATATCATCGGCACGAATTGGACCCACGATGTCCAAATGATGGCACTACTTGGAAACGGTGTATTATATCTTACAATCCCAGTAACGCCAGAAACCGATTTCCAAAACCTCGCCGATGGACTTGCGCAGCTGCGTCAGACTGCATTGAAGGTAGAAGGAAATCTCATCATAGAAACCACACCGCCTGAACTCAAACAACATATTGACGTTTGGGGACCAGTCGGAAATACATTACATCTCATGAAACAGGTTAAAGCCAAGTTTGATGCAAATGGTTTGTTGAATCCAGGGAGGTTCATTGCCAGTATTTAGTTTCCGTTTTGCTCAATAGAATACCGTGGCGGGCTTTTCTGCGCTTCATCGGAAGATTCACAACCGCTCACCCCGAAAAAACCAGGCAAGCAATAGTGCTAATGCCTTAAGATGTACAACGACGTACGATATAATTTGCAAGTCTATATTGCAAAAAGGGGAGATATAGTATGACAGAAAAAAGAGGGAGGCTCTTGTGGATTGATAACGAGGTTTCTGATGTCCGACAACCAGATGCCGAGACCGAAGATCGGTATTCTGAAAAGCAAATATATGTAACACCCAAACCTTATGTTTCCTTTTTGGAGTCCAATGGATACCATGTGTCTGTAGCAGAAAGTGCTACACACGGGATTACAGCACTCAAAGACCGAACGTACGACGCTGTCTTATTGAATTATGATGGACCGGCGCGAAAAGAAAATCTACTCGCGCACATCCGAAACTTAGCTACCCATATCCCAATTCTACTCCTAACCCGTAAAGATGGTGAAGAAGTAAGACAGGAAGCAAGCCTTTATGATGTCACTAACATCTTCATAATGCCTGCAAACTCACCAGATGAGGCTTGCAAAAAGATATTATGTAAACAATTAGCAGCTTCACTCGTTTTTCTAACTGAAAAGCAGACAGCGCGCGAGTTGTATATACCGCAAGCTTACGTTCAAAACTTTAATAGCAGATACACTTCGGACGAGGACACCCAAGAACACAATTTCACCAACGGTTGGCAAAGTTGGATCGATACTTATATCAACCTCCTTAAGTGGGACCTGCAGCTCGACACACTCCATAGCGTAGACGAACTCAAAGCCATCCACGCAATGCGAAAACAGGAGGCAAATGCCGCATTCGCCCATTACATTCAAGGCAACTACAGCAATTGGCTCATAAATGAAGAGTCACCTACCTTATCGGTGGATGTCGTCTATAAATATGTTATCCCTGAAATTCAGGCTGGAAAACAGGTGCTGTTTGTGGTCATGGACTGTATGCGGTTGGACCACTGGTTGAAAATTGAGCCGATCCTGCATCCAATGTTCGACATAACAACGCATTATTACTGTTCCATTTTGCCGACAGCGACCCGTTATGCAAGAAACGCTATTTTTAGTGGACTGTTCCCGCTTGAACTGGCTAAACGGTATCCACACTTATACGCAGAACCCGATAAAGCACAAACGAGTATTAACCGGCACGAAAAAGAACTGATACGCTTACAATTTGAACGACACGGTATCGCCCTCAAGCCACCGTTGCACTATTTCAAAATTTTTGACACGCAAGGCGAAACCCAATATTTACACTGGCTAAACGTCACAGACCGGATTAGTTTAGAAGCGATCGTTGTCGATTTTCTGGATATGCTGACCCACACACGGTATGAGGCGGATTTACTTCGGCAGCTCATTCCAGACGAAGCCGCATTCCGAAATCTTGTGCAGACATGGTTTCAATATTCTTGGCTCTACAAAATATTCAGAATGGCAGCCGATCGCGGTATCACCATCGTCCTAACATCTGACCACGGTTCGCTACTCTGTCGAAATGCATCGAAAATTTCAAGCCAAACGCCTCTAACGACTGGATTGCGGTTCAAAGAGGGAAAACATATCACCTATGACCGCGATGCAGGATACCTCATTACAGAGCCGGAAACCTATCGCTTACCCGGTAGTGAGGATGGGAGAAGTTACATCATCGCGAAAGAAGACTACTACTTCGTTTATGAAAAACAATTCAATGTCTATAAAGAACTATTCTATGGTAGCTTTCAACACGGCGGTATTTCGCTTGAAGAGATGATTCTTCCTTGTGTTGTGCTTGAGCCAAGATAATAGAGGAATCCTAACGCATGTTGAAAAATCCTATATTCCATAAGTCCATATTCTGGACCCTACTGATACTTAGTGCGATAACCTTGCCGGTGGACATAGAAGCACAACTCGCTGACTTTGGACTCGTTGAAAAACCGCCTGCAGAAAAACTTACCGCGAGAGGATACCTGTCGGTAGATAAAGTACAGCCGGGAAGCCAATTCCAAATTGCTGTTGTTGTAGAGATTACCGAAGGCTGGCACGTCAACGCTAATCCGGCGGGTGAAGGACTTATTGGCACTGAGATAATCTTTCCTGATACATCACATTTCACTTTCGGAGAAGTCGTGTATCCAAAAGGTGAAGTGCTAAAACTCGGATCAATTGGGGAAGCACCCGTTTATCACGATACCATTACTATCGGTATCCAAGTCGATTTAGATCAAAATGCTCCGATTGAACCGATGACACTGGATCTGCAGCTCCGTTATCAGGCGTGCAACGACGACCAGTGCCTGCTTCCTGAAACCCTTGATTTCACTCTACCAATTGAAATTGTCAGCATGGAAGAGACGATCCAACGGGTAAATGAAGCGATTTTCAACAATATTGAATTCGGTGCACCACCGAGTTCAAGTAACGACACCGGAACGCTTGCGAGTGCACTTTCTGGAGGGCGGGTCTGGCTCGCATTTCTGCTCGTGTTCGCTGGCGGTATCGTGACCAGCCTGACACCCTGCGTTTATCCACTCATACCAATCACTGTCTCTATCCTCGGTGCCAACGAATCCACAGGACTTTTCAAATCCTTTTTGCTCTCTATTGTTTATGTGCTTGGCATCGTCGTCACCTACTCAATTTTAGGGGTCGCCGTTGCGTCAACAGGTGCTGTCTTTGGTCAGATTATGGCAAACCCATGGGTCGTCGGATGCATCAGCCTGATTTTGGTCTCGCTGGGACTCTCTATGTTCGGGGTCTTTGAAATTCGGTTACCGTATGCGGTGCAGAATCGTCTTAACACCGTCGGCGGTGCTGGATTCGCTGGCGGATTCGCTATGGGAACGGTCGCGGGTGTGATTGCTGCGCCTTGCACAGGACCGGCGTTAGCTGTCGTGCTAACTTATATCGCTACCACAGGAAGCCTATTTCTTGGTTTCTGGCTTATGTTCACCTACGCTCTCGGAATGGGACTCCTCTTCATCGGTATAGGCACTTTCTCAGGCTTGCTCTCTGCGCTGCCACGGTCAGGTGGGTGGATGTATGTTCTTGAGAATATCTTCGGTATCGCTATTATTACTATGGCACTCTACTTTCTCAAAGATGTATTCCCACCCTTGCAGGATTTCCTCCAAAATTCACTGCCTTTTTTCGCCGTCGCAGGGGGCTCACTACTTCTCGGATGCTGGCTTGGTAAGTTGACGCAACGTTTCAGCGGCATCTCTCGACGCGCCCAGGTCCAAAAAGCGTGTGGCCTTTTGCTGGCTGTTCTCGGGGCATACATGCTTGTTGGCGGTATCCAACAACCTGCTGGACCACATCTCGACTGGATCTATGACGAAACTGAGGGACTTGAAATCGCGAAACGTGAAGACAAATTGGTAATGCTCGATTTTTATGCGGCTTGGTGTGCCGCTTGTAAGGAACTCGATCATAAAACCTACGCTGATCCGGCAGTCGCGGCAAAACTCGCTAATTATGTTAACATCAAACTTGATTTCACTCGCAGCTCTGAAACCACCGATGTACTGACGGAAAAATATCAAATTCCTGGATTACCGGTCGTCATCTTCATGGATGCCGACGGTAGGGTGCTCAAACGATTCACAGGTTTCGTCGGTCCAGAGGAGATGCTCAGTATCCTTAACGACATTGAGAACAAAACGTTATAGAAACAGGACTTACGCAGTTGTCTCTAAAAACCGACAGATTCCCCTGCTTGCGGGGGGACTCAGGGGGGTAATCCTAAATCTTGCGTAAGTCCTAAGAAAGTAAGGAATTCACATGCCATTCAATACAAAATCTCTATTCTCCTTACGGAGTTGGCTGTTTTACGCCGAAGTGCTTGCAATCATCGGCTTTGTTGTGCTGGCGGCACTCTATATCCGGCGCGGCAGTGCCGAATCCGGAGCACCTTCTGCCGTACAAATTGGTGGCATCATTGAAAAGGCAGATGCCCTCTTCGAGAAACAAGACCTCGCGGATGCTGTGCTCTACTACTGGCAAGCATTGCGAATATTAGAAGAGAACGGAGATGTCCAGAGCGTTTCAATAAAAGGTATGTCCGAGTCGAGCGCGGAAGCCCGACTACACGCCAATCTGCGTATCTCGGAAATCTACTCACACAGCAACTGGCTGAAAGATGCAAAGGCACGTCTGGAACATGCTGCACGCATTCAGTCGGAGCATAGTGGTGTTCGGCTCCTACGTGGTAAACTGTTCCGAGATGAAGGTTTGCTCAACGAAGCGACAGAAGAATTTCTCGCAGTCCTCAAAGAGAATCCGCAGCACGCCGAAGCACACTATCTCCTCGGGGTACTCTATCAAGGGAGTAAACAATATAAACCCGCGGCTGAAGCCTACAGCGACGCAATCGAAAACGATCCGGAGTTAAAAGTGATTTCCTCTGAAAAAGCACCCATTGGCATTCTCGCGCGCCTGCAATTGTCGAGAACGTACGCGAAAACACTCCAAGATTATCAATTCCTTGATCGGGAATTTACTGACGCAGACCTTGCAGAGGTTACCCGACTCGAATCAGAGGCAATCCGCCTACTCGAAGATGCTCATGAGAAATATCCAGAGATGAACGAAGTCGTTGACGATCTCGTTCGCCTACTCTTCGCGCGCGCGTCTGCCCTTGAGCGGGAGGACTTTGAAACGCGTCAATATGCAGGTGCCCTTCGCGTCTACGAACGCATTGTAGAACTCGACCCGCAAGAGGTTCGCGCCTTGGAACGGATGGGGGAAATTTATGCCAGTTTCCTCGGTGATAAGGCGGCTGCACTGGAGATGTACCGAAAAGTATATGAGATTGAACCACATCCAACTGTCTTAGCGAATGTCAAATCACTTGAGGAAGATGTCGCTGCTGAGATGGAATCCGAGGAATAGCCAGAGACATCAGAAAACGTAATTAATTCAAATTCTTCACCCTACCAGTAAACATCTATCCCTCCGAATTTTCCAACTTATCAAGGAATGGACTCAGCAAATCTATCGGAATTGGGAAAACGATGGTTGAGTTCTTCTCTGCGCTGACTTCTACCAATGCTTGCAGGAACCGGAGTTGCACCGCTGTTGGTGTCTTACTCAGGATTTCAGCGGCATCGGTTAAGACCGCGGCGGACTCAAACTCACCGGTAGCGTGCGTGACTTTGGCGCGACGTTCCCGCTCCGCTTCCGCCTGTTTCGCCATCGCGCGCTGCATCTCAACGGGGAGATCGACGTGTTTAATCTCCATCGCCAGCACCTCAACACCCCAAGGTTCACAATGTTTTTTGATAATAGCTTCCAAGTCTTGGTTTAACTTCTCACGTTCCGAGAGGAGGTCATCAAGTTCCGCGCGCCCCAGCACACTCCGCAGTGTTGTTTGCGCAATCTGGGCAATAGCAAAACCGAAATCTTCAACCTCAATCACTGCCCTATCAGGTTCAGTGACCTTGAAAGTTAGCACAGCATTGACACTCACAGAGACATTATCTTTCGTAATAACATCCTGCGGGGTAACATCGTTGACGATCACCCGTAGACTAATACGCTGCATCCGTTCAATCCAGAACGGTATCATAAACACAAGACCGGGGCCCCGGGTCGACGTTAAACGTCCGAGCCGGAAAATAACAGCCCGCTCGTATTCCTTTAAAATCCGCACACTCGTCCCAAGCATAATGGCAACAGCAACGACAATGGCAAAATAGATTGGATCAATTTGTGGCATTTTCAGTGTTCCTTCTAACCGTCAAATCCGGTGATGTCGCGCGCCTTCTCAAAAAAGGCACGTTTCCGAGGTGTGTTAATCTGCCATTGTACCGGTACGGATTGGTAACCATCATGATAGTCATTTTCACCCGGATCAAAATAGCCCCATGAAGCGTATTGACTCACAGCAGCAACAAAATTATTCAGCGGCTTATCAAAATCAAAATGATCGTCTTCATTAAACAGAATCGGCATCGGACGGTACCCCGGCACTTGGCGTGTCTCTTGTACCATAGAGATAATCCGATTCGGATCTTTTACGCCGTTCCCGTGGACAAGCAGGAAGTCCGAGGAACGCACAACATTTTCAAGGGGGACCCTACCACCGCCATAACTCGTTCCAGTTAGGAATCTATCGCCATTGCGTGTAGTCCCTTTCACGCGATCAATTAATTCATGCACCCGCTGAGGTTGTAGAATTTCGTGTGAATATCTGACGTTACATTCGTTATTGACCTCAACGATAACATTCGTATATCCCTTATCAAAGAGCCACCCAGTTGCGTTGTCCACAGCCCGTATAACGGCATTTTCGTCAGTTAGCCGACGATCCTGTCCAAAATAGAAATAACCGAGAATGACAACCATACCGAGGTCATCAGCAAAGTCGATAATGCGTTCGAGTCGCGAGAGATAATCGTCCCTGAGCGTGCCGTCGGCTTCTATACCCGAATTATGCCACGGTTGAGATTTAGAGTAGCCTTCCGGGCTACCGCCTTGGAGGTTAATTGTGAACGCCAGCACACCATGAGCCCGCCAGGTCGGCATCGCCGCTAAAAATTCACGCGTATTGCGCTCAGGGTCCCATTCGCCTGTATCTGGGTATTCCCACAGATGAATGGTTTCTGGATTTCGATCATCGAAGATGCCTTGCACCATACGGGTGTTAATAAGCAATCCTTCAACTTTATTATCTTGGTAGAAACGCCCCGGATAGGTAATTTCACCATTAATGTAGAACGCATCTTCAACAATGCTAACTACTGTCTTCATTTTTTTCTCCTTCGTATTGATTTGAACATTTTTGCCAGTGGCAGTCTTATCCGTCTGTGCACCAAATGTATTTAAAACCCCTGGCACAACGGTAGCGGTAACAGTGGCAGTCGTTGCCGCCTTCAAGAAACGCCGTCGCGAGATATTCATTCGTTGTTTTTCAACCTCATTAAGCACAGGACTTACGCAGTTGCTTCTAAAAACCGACAGATTCCCCCTGCTTGCGGGGGGACTCAGGGGGGTAATCCTAAATTTTGCGTAAGTCCTAAAGCATACGCCAACGCCTCACAATCTGGAATACCCGTAACATTTGACTCGAATCTACTATTGCCTCTTTTGCGAGAGTGCCTTAAAGTATTGCCTTAATTGTTCACGATATTGAAATGGAATATCCTCAAATTCTTTGGCATTCGGCGCGGTTTCCAACTGCCGAACGATTTCAAGCAATTCCGGATGCAAGGGTGGGACTTCCTGTGCTGGAGCGGAAGAAGTTTTCGCCACTTCCGCCTTCCGCTGCTTGCCGATATCCCGTTTCTGCAACGATTTCAAGCTATCGAGCATCCGAGTCAAAATCCGTGCTTGTCTATCAAGCACTTCATCATCAAGGCTCCCTTGTTGGAGAGATTTCTCGACCTTGTTCATCTCTTGAGCAACTTCTTCGAGGCTCCCCAGCATTTGCGCCATCTGCTCTGCGCGTTCTGCAAGACGTTGCGTTGCCTCCCGGATAAGCTGCTGTTGGGCAGCGAGTTGTTGCATCATCTGCTGGTGTCCAGGCGTTTGTCCCTGCTCACGCATCTGTTGATTTAGACGCTCCGCCATCTGGTTTAACTGATCTTGATTCTCGGCGAGTTGTTCGAGTTGCTGCATCATGTTTTCCAACCCACCAGCACCCATCTGCTGGTTCATCTCTGCCATCGCCTCAAGGAGTTCAAAGATGGCTTGATTGAGATCAGCGAGCGCGGCTTTTTGAATAGGGAGCGCGAGGCTCGGTTGCCTATCCTCTAAAGCGCGTGCAGCACGACCGAGCGCATCGTTTGAAGCGTTGAGATGAAAGACGACTTCAGGCGGCACTTGTATCTGTCGTCCACCTAACTCCCAAAGCTTACTTGAAAGTTGTGTAATCCCTTCCGCCGTGGTGAGTTCGTTGGCTGCGAGTTTTTGCAATTTCAAAATTTCGCTCTGGATATAGGCGTTCGTTTGCCCAGCGACCAGAATGTCGTTCGTTTGGTTAATAACGCTTTCATGGAGATGAGAGAGGTGGAGTCCGCCTTCAACGGCTTCACGCATCACCGTTAAAGATTCGTTCGCGTTCGCGCCTTCCATGAATGCCAAAGCGTTATCTAAACCCTGTGCGAGCTCCATCAAAGTCTGTTGCGCACCGCGTCCCGATTCAAGTGCCTCGCTGTCCTGTCCACTTCGGAGGTTGGCACTGGTAGCATCAAGCATCTCGGGCAGCTTATATTCATGCGCGAACTGATTGAGACGCAGGATTTCATCTGCAAGCCGTTCTATTTGCGGTGGCGCGTTTTCGCTGTCTTTCGCGAGTTCCTTCATGTCGGTGCCGAGCTTCTCTAATTTCTCACTGAGGTGTCCGAACGCTTCACCGACGCGATCCTCTTTTTTCGCGAGATCGTTCAAAGGTCCGGATTCAGCGGTCGCCTCCAACGTATCCATCAACGCTTTCTGTTGTTCAGCAAGTGCGGCTGCCTGTTTCGCAACGGCTTCCAATTCTTGTTCGAGAAGAATCTGTTCATAGAGCGATTTGGCACGCTCCAATTGCTGTAAAAACTGCTCCTGACTGAGATTCGCTTCCATCATTGAACCCTGGCGCTCTGTTAACTGCTGGTTCGCTAACGCCTCAGACAATTTCTGTAAAATCTCTTTGTGTTCTTCAGACAGTGCCTTTTCCATCAGGTCTTGGAGCTCCTGATATTTCTGGATCGTCTCAGTGTCAAAGAGTTGATTCTGCTCCATCTCCGCTGCTGTCTGCTTCATGTCTTCGATTAATTGCTGTGCCGTCTGCTCAATCTGTTTCTGGTTTTCAAGCACCTGTTGCATGAGATTTTCATCGTTGCGCGTGAGCTGCTGGTTACTCCTGCCCATCCGCTTCATTGTATCAAGAAGGTCATCAACCAATCCCGTAGCATCTGCTTGTTCGTCAAAGAGTTCATCGAGTCCACGTTGTTCCGCTTCCTGTTCGGCAGCAACCGAATCGTACATTTCCGAGAGCGATGGAAAGCGGAGCGTATAGGTCGGTGATTTACCTACATTCGGTCCAGAAACATCATCGTTATCCAGGGCTTGAATGTAATAGGCAAGCACTTCACCCGGAAAAATACCAATCCGATCCACATCCCACGTATACGTCAAAAAGACCGATCTACGAACATCAGCACCTTCGACACCCCAACGTTTTAACGGCACATTTACCTCTTCAGTCCCCTCAACCTCAACACGATAAACAAGCTGGATCTCCTGTATCCCATAGTCATCCGTTGCCTCTACTTTCAGCGCCACTAACATCGTATTATCTAAGATAGTATCCCGTGCGGGTGCGACGATAGAGACATCTGGAACGGCATCTTCAAAAACGGTGAGCGTATAGTTAATCGGGTCCCGATTCATAAAACCTTCAACATCAGTGATACGGATATGATATTTCTCGCTCTGTTGTGCGATAAAGGAACCTTGGATGCCGTGAGACCTTTGCGTCGTTCCTGCTATATCTGCTTCTGCAACCGGCTGTCCGCTGGACTGTCCCGAAGTTGTCTCTCTAAGCCCTAAGGGCACTTCGCCAGATACCTCAAGCACAACGGATGCCTCCTTAAGCGGTTTGTTGCTCTGCCCTGTGAATACGACCTCTGTTCCGAAGAGCGTCTGAATAGTGCCGATGTTTGCAGGTAGGGTCTGAGGCTGCAGTTGTGTGTAAATAGGATAGTTGAGTCGATACTGAAACGCTGTGACAACCGGTTCATCGCTAATTGTCAGTTGATGCGACTCGGATACTGCTGCTTCGACAGAGATATAGTACTGGAGTGGACGACTTACCTTTTCAAGTGTCACACGGTATAACGAGGATGGGTTAGAAACCTGTCCATTATCACCTACAGGGGCAGATGTTCTCTGCATCAGCAGAGGTTGCCATTTTGTTGGTGACGCGGTTTCCTCTGCTTCTCCGACGCGATAATAGAGTTCAACAGGCGCACCGAAATGCCCGTTTACTTGGGCGGTGATATTAACATCACTCCCTCGCTCAATTTGGGCGTTCCCCGGCTGGATGTCTGTGATCTGAATCAGGTTTCTTAGACCTTCGGAGTCCACTTGGAGCGTTGCAGGCAGTGCCCGAAACGAGTGGGCAAAGTCCATAAAAGCCGTCGGTAAGAAAAAGCAAGTGATAAGTAGAATCCCTATACTCCCAACAGCGACACCGGCATTCCGTCTGATGTACCGAAACTCGGATTGAAACACCTGTTTGGGGTGTATCCGCTCCAGATCCTTGCTGGTTTGAAGAATTAGGTGCTCAATGAACTCCGGGGCATATCCGAGTCGGTTATCGGCTAACGTCCGCCAGAGTTGGACGGCACTAAGAATCCGATTTTCGGATGCAACGCCACTTTCTACTTGTGTAGATTCAAGGCGCGCTGCGACCGCTGCGTCTGTCAATCTACGACGGAGCGGTAGAACAAGTGCTCGGATTATCGCATAGACAGCAACACCTATTGCCAACAACAGAACCCCAATACGTATCCAGTGCAAGAAAGGGAGCTGCCACATTTGTAAACTAAACGCAAAAACGATGAGGACACCCGTCCCGACGAGTGCAAGGATACCGAGACACTTTAACAATCCTTCTGAGAAAATGAGCCACCGCCATTGCCGTCGAATCGTACGCAGCTGCACAATCAAGTCTTCGTAAGCGCGATTTACATCCTGTGTATTCATAGGATAATCGTTGTTAGTTATTAGTTGTTGGTTAAGAGGGGTAAAGCCTAAAACTAAATAGCCCTGATTTTACGGAGACCTCTTAACTTATAACGCATAACCTATAACCCTCCTTTAATGCGTCAAAACATAGACAGCGATATTCACTGCCATTTTCGCTGCGAGTTCGCGGACTTGCGGTGTATCCTCCGGATGTACGTCAGCATCTTCAAGACCATCACCGATGTCAGCACTATAAACGTAATAAACAATCATTCTTCCATCGTGAAAAAGTCCAAATCCTTGGGCAGGTTCGCCATCGTGCTCATGAATCTTAGGTAACCCCTCCAGTTCATAGAAGCATCGGTAAATCAGATGTGTGTTCGGTATAGGTTGTAATTCCTTGTTCGGAAATACCCGTCGCATTTCACGGCGAAAACTTTCGTCAAGTCCATAATCATCGTTGGCGAATAGAAACCCACCGTTCATGAGATAGTCCCGCAAAATCTCAACTTCGCTTTCGGTCAGCCGGATATTTCCGTGTCCGACGAGATAGAGCATCGGATATTGGTAAAGGATGTGCTCCGTCAACTTAAGAATCACCCTATCTTCGGCGGTTTCAATATCTGTTCGTACGCGAAGGTGATGGAGCCAATTCTTAATCGTCGTTGCGTCTCCATACCAATCGCCGCCACCGCCGTAGTGGACCTGGGCGATAGTAAACTTCTCACCGGCTTCTGGCGTGCCAATTGTTGTGTAAAATAGGAGACAACACACAAAAAAGAAGAGTCGCCACTTCATCAATTGCCCCATAAAATATCTCGCTTTACTACCGACGAACACCTTAAACTAACCCAATTCTTTTACGCAAAAACCATTCGGTACCTAACAACCCGACTACAGCAAGGAGAATCAACGGATGTGCCCAGAGTTCACGTTCAGCATCAACGAAGACAGGGTTTTGGACATTAGCAATGTTTTCAGGGAGCGATTCCGCCTCTGCTATCGTGAAATAAGCACCACCGGTCTGTTCAGCGAGTTCTTTCAGCAAGGTATCATTGAGTTGAGGTGCTGCCAATTCTGCAAGCTGCGGATGGGCATAAATATCAATTTGATCTTCGCCCAATGTTAAGTTTCCGCTTCTCCCGACTGCCCGGATACGGTAAGTTCCTTTCTGTCGCAGCTCGAATTCGGCAGTATAGAGGTTCCCTATGTCAGATGTTCCACTCCGTTGCGATGCCGAGTCGTTTGTGTTCGCAATCGCGCTGCGAATTCGGAGTTGAAACGGTGCACCTTCAGGTGGAACCACTTCAATCTGAACCGTTGCATCCGTTTGCTGCTGATAAGTCTCAGAATACAGATATGCTGTAACTTTTGCTACATCCCCTATCGCATAGGTTGTGGCATCCGTAGCGAGGTAGAGTTTCTTATCATCGGTATTAGTTGCCATCCATCGGATCACTTGTGCCCAAAAACGTGGGTAGATGGTCCCGTAGCGATCGTCTTTGAAAGTTTTAACGCCGAAATCCCAATGCCAAAGCCCTTCTGTCCCGATAAGAAGACTTTTGCCCAAACCCGATCTTTGAAGAACCAGAATAGGTATCCCTTCTCCGTTTTCCATGAGGGCAGTCGCACCGCCTCTGAGCCGAAATCCGCTAAAAAACCGAGATAAGGAGACAGGTATATTTTCCCATATAGTGGCGTTACCACCGACTGAAACATCGCTTCCATCTTGTTGTGTGCGCTGCTTATCGCGAATCTGAAGCATTGGATGGAACGCCCCGGATGCGGTCAATTGCACAGTGAATTCCCTGTCGTGTATCCGGCATCCGTTTGCCGGTATATCAATCGGTAACAAGTGCGCCAATTCCGTGGTTCTAAGTCCGTCCACGCCGAGCGTATTCCGAGATGGCAGAAAAATAATAGGTTTACCTTGTACTTCAACAAAATCAACGATTGCGAGTTGCTGCGCCTCAGTAAGATGCGCGTCTCCTAAATCTCCTAAAATTAGCACATCATATTTTGAAAGTTCGGCGAGCGTTTCAGGGAACCGTGGTGTTTCGGAAGCCGGCATCTTTTGCGGATAATACCCATCTAAGCGGTTGAGAAGTGCATCCCCAGATAACTCTCTTGACCGACCCTGTGACGAGATGGCACAAGTCGCCTCAATATCTGGATCCCGTTCTAACACCCGTTTCAGGAAGGTGTAATCCCACCGCGGTCTGCCTTCAAAATAAAATACGCTGAGTTTTGCCTTCACCACCTTCACCGAAAAAGTTTTTTGATTGTTCGCGCCCGTCAGTTCACCATCAAGTGTCGGAAGTGTGGCGGTATACTGGAAGTTGCCTTCGGTCTGTGGTGTCAGTTTCAGATCAATTACCTGTGTTGAAGTTTGTGAGTCAGATGCAAATGTTAAGGTTTCGGCATCTATGAGGGTACTGCCGTTCGCTTCACGTAGAGACAGCCGTGTCGTCTTCCCAGTATAGCCAGTTTGCGTTACGCGCACACGGATGACACTCTCATGACCGGTATAGGCAATCGGGGCATAATCAACGTGCTGGATCTGGACATCCTTTGGGGGTTCCACCGCACCCACACCTATTGCGTAGACTGGCATATCTAACCCAGTAATAGTTGATAAAGGAAATTGTCCAGAATTATGTCCGCCATCTGTAATGAGCACTATACCCGCAGTCTGTTGACCTCTCCATGTCGCTGCCGCTTCTTGGATCGCGCCACTAATATCAGTGAGTGCGCCTTCGGGTTCGAACTGAAACACTTCAGAATCAAGTCCCTGTGCAAGCGGAACACTTTCATCGAGTCCAGTATTGAAAGGATAGAGATGCACTTCAAATCGATCCTGCAAAGTCTGAAGGAATTTGCTTTGGACATCAAACAAGCGTTGATTCACCTGATGCAGTCTCGACTCGGGTATTTCAGCAGTAGGTTCATCCACGAGTTCCATACTTCGCGATGTATCTACCAGAATAGAGAGGTGGGTCGGCGGTGTGATGTCTTTTTTTTCAATAACGACCGGTGCTAAAAGACAGGCGAGCAAAATTGATGCTGCGCTGATTCTCAGAGCAACCAGCAAAACCCTATACCTCGGACGCATAGGACGCGCTACCCGGAAGTAGACGAACACGGTTATGCCGATGGCAATCCCGATACCGAGTACAATTGCCCACCCGGGCCAAAAATAGGTGAATCGCATATCGCTCCCAATTCCTTTCTCCACATATTATAGTCTAATTCGGAGACAGATGTCAAGTGGTTGTTAGTTGTTAGTTAAGCAGGACTTACGCAGTTGTGTCTAAAAACTGACAGCTTCCCCCTGCTTGCGGGGGGACGAAGGGGGGTAATCCTAAATTTTGCGTAAGTCCTATTAAGATAAAAGGGTTCTGGTAACAATTCAAACGACTTGGAAGACTCCTGACTGGAACCGAATAGTCCTAAGCCAACCAAAAACTATGTTGACAATCCACAATCGCTATGATAAAATATGTTAAATTCAAATTCTATAGGACTTACGCAGTTGTGTCTAAAAACCGACAGCTTCCCCCTGCTTGCGGGGGGACGAAGGGGGTAATCCTAAGTTTTGCGTAAGTCCTATTCTATAGATCTGGAGCCCACTATGGCTGATCAAAATAATCGCGAGAGGACCACCGAAACCCAAGACGCAATACAGGCAGCGAGTGGTGTTGTTCTCAACGCCGCACAGATGCAGTCGATTGATATTAACGAACGGTTCGCTTGGACGAAAACAGCAACCGGTTGGCAAATCAAATTAGAATCGACAGCCCGTGTCATTATCAGCTTTATAACAAGTATGCGTAAAATTGAAACAACTCTCATGGAAAACGATGTGATTGAGCGGAATGGAGATGACCTGATTTTGCTTCGCAATCAACCGACAGATGCCTACCGTTCCCAGCGGAGTGGCTCACCACTCGCACGAAGTAGTACCCAGACGCTCGCTTCCGAACCAACCGAAGGTAAGACAGTCTAACTTTTTCTTAGAAAGGCATAGCGGATAGTGTCCATTTTAGAACGCATTTATCGACTTCTTTCCAGTTTAAAGGGTGGAACGATGGTCCCGACAGAGATCGTGCTGAGCGCGGGAAGTTATTCGCAAATTGCTACGGAACTTTCCGAAAAACTCGGTACCCAAGGGATATCGCACTTGCAAGTGGCACATCATCTCGCCTTGCCGCTCTCTCTTGAGCAGGACGATACGGATTTGGTTATCCTCAAGGAATTAATCCCAAACCCCTGCCCAATTTGCCACCATCGCTTGACGTTTCTGCGGGAAACGATCGAACGCTTTGAGAACGACGGATCGCATTCCGTACGTTGCCCAATGGGGCATCGTTACCAAGGCGAATTGAAGGTGTACTATCTGAGTATCTTTCAAGAAGATGGGGTCGAAATAGAAAAGTCCGTAAAGGTGTGTCCAGAATGTGAGAGCGAGAACATCCAGTATTTGGGACCCAAAGTGATGTTCTGTCTTGATTGTGATTGGGATAGTGGGATGGAACCCCGTTATCATACACAAAGATGATGAGTGCGCTCAAGAGGCGCACCCATCGATAAATACGTCTAATGGAAGTGTCCAGCATGTGGGTCAGGGGCACCCGCAGCACTTGGGGGTTCCTCAATCTCTGTAATGAGTGTTTCCGTAGTCAGGAGCAAGCCTGCAATACTCGACGCGTTCTGAAGTGCCGAACGGACAACTTTTGTCGGATCGACTATCCCCGCTTCGAGCATATCGCCGTACACATCCGTTGCTGCGTTGAAACCGTAATTGCCTTCGCCTTCCTGAACTTTCGCCAGCACAACTGAACCTTCCAATCCAGCATTTTCTGCGATAGCACGCGTAGGTGAGAGTAGACTGCGACGGATAATATTGAGACCTATTTCTTGGTCACCTTCCAATTCCAATCCGGTCAGAGACGCTGATGCCCGTAAAAGCGCAGTGCCCCCGCCTGGAACGATCCCTTCTTCAACAGCGGCGCGCGTTGCAGCAAGCGCATCTTCAAATCGTGCTTTCTTCTCTTTCATCTCTATTTCCGTGGCTGCACCGACGTTAACAACAGCGACACCACCCGCAAGTTTAGCGAGGCGTTCTTCTAACTTCTCGCGATCGTATTCGGAAGTCGTCTCCTCTATTTGGGTCCGAATCTGCGCAACTCGCCCCTCAACCGCCTCTTTCGCACCGCTACCACCGACAATCGTTGTGTTATCTTTGTCAACAACGACGCGGCGCGCTGTGCCGAGCATACCGACAACGATGTTCTCTAATCGGATACCCGTCTCTTCTGAGATGACCTGCCCATCCGTGAGGATTGCGATGTCTTCTAACATCTCTTGCCGCCGATCCCCAAAACCTGGTGCTTTCACCGCGGCAACCTGAAGGGTTCCACGGAGTTTATTGACAACCAAGGCAGAGAGCGCTTCACCCTCAACGTCCTCGGCAATAATGAAAAGCGGTCTACCGAGTTGCATCGCCTTTTCCATGATTGGCACAAGGTTCGCCACTGTGCTAATTTTCTCGGTGTTGATGAGAATATACGGGTTCTCAAATTCAACAACCTGTTCCTGAACATCTGTCACGAAGTTCGGGGACAGGAAACCGCGATCAAACTGCATGCCCTCAACAATATCAACTGTCGTTTCTGAGGTCCGTCCCTCTTCAATAGTGATAGCTCCGTCTTTCCCGACTTTCTCAATTGCTTCAGCAACGATGGTACCGATATCGCTATCGTTTGCAGGATCGTTTGCGGCAATTGAAGCTACCTGTAGGATCTCCTCATGCGTGCTAACCGCACGGCTCTGTACGGTAATCGCATCAACTGCTGCGGTTACAGCCTTGTCTATACCAATCTTTAACTGCATCGGATCGGCACCGGCTGTGACGTTCTTGAGACCTTCATGAAGAATTTCCTGTCCCAACAGCGTGGCGGTCGTCGTGCCATCTCCAGCGACATCGTTCGTTTTCGTCGCAATCGACTCAAGCAGTTGGGCACCCATATTTTCATACGGGTCCGGGAGTTCAATTTCTTTTGCGACGGTAACACCATCGCATGTTACCAGTGGTGCCCCGAAAGATTTCTGAATCACGACATTCCTTCCACGGGGACCAAGGGTGACCTTCACGGCATCGGCGAGAGTGTCCGCCCCACGTTTGAGTGCCACCCTTGCTTCTTCGTCGAAGATAATTTGCTTTGCTGGCATCGAATTCCTCCTGTATCTGTTTTAGTGTTTCAATGTTAAATATCAGGACTTACGCAGTTGTCTCTAAAAACCGACAGCTTCCCCCTGCTTGCGGGGGGACGAAGGGGGGTAATCCTAAATCTTGCGTAAGTCCTAAAATATAAAAGTGTTGCGTTTAAAAAACCGCTCCTATAAATTATAGCGTACACAATGTGTAAAGTCAATTTTTTATGGGCGCTACACTACATGAAAACATAAAAGTAGGCG
The DNA here is from genome assembly GCA_963662915.2 of Candidatus Poribacteria bacterium. Taxonomy (GTDB): domain Bacteria; phylum Poribacteria; class WGA-4E; order WGA-4E; family WGA-3G; genus WGA-3G. The sequence goes on from CAXXEU010000002.1 coordinate 1,020,169, forward strand.
AGGTTAGAGCCCTCGCCTACTTTACTCAAAATGCTGTCTATCCGGATTCAGACGATAAACGAACAACTCACAGCCAATAGCCAACTGCTATTAAAATTCGCGTGAACCCTTTAAATTTCCCCAAATAACCGACAATTTTCCCGCAGGTTCCACGTCAAGTGTCGCTTCACCCAATGTAATCGCTGGAATGACAGGCACCGACCCCAATTCCAGAGAAACGACATCGATACTCTCAATCCAGATATCCGGACGCGGGTTTTCCCATTTCGTAGTAATCAATCCGGCGTGTCCACACGGCGGGCCTTCTTTCTTTACCCATCCCCAGACGGAGTTATCGTCTTGGAGTGCGGCATCGTCGTGGCACCAATCATCGGAGTTAAAACCCGAAATCATCTCAAGTTCTTCTGCCTTCCCATCTCGGTAGTTCATCACGAATACATAACTCGGAACGCCGTTCTGTTCCCATCCGGTTGCGTGGAGGAAGTAGATGAACTTCGCCTGACCTTCGACGACAATACCTTCGACTGCCTTGGGCCACTCCGCGGCGTTAGTGCCGAAAACGACAATCGCGCCGTCAATAATCTGGAATTTGACTTTCCCATCGGGGCCTTCAAAGTCCGCCGCCTCACCAATCGGCAGCCGGGAAAGCGTACTATCACCGGCGTTGAGTGTCCACCATTCATGATCCACCAGTTTCGTGTTTGACTTCTCTTCTAAGTCAACAAATATCCATTCTTCCAATGCCGCCGTAGCGATTCCGACAGCGAAAAGGCTAACCACACACAACAATGCAATTAGCACTGACAATTTAACCAGTTTCATAGCCGATTCCTCCTATGTTAAGTTCGTGCGGATAGTATAACAGGATTGTGAATTGATGTCTATAAATTTTGTATGAGAAGCATCGAAATTGGAATTGTATTTTAACAGCGGTTTTCACGGAGGCTTCACGGAGGTTTTTGGGAACCCTTGATTTTATTGGGTTCCTGAAATTAAAATTGTGTGTTCTCCGTGAAATCGGTTTTTGGTTATATTTTATTTAACGAATAGGTATTTAGAAAAAGTCGGGATTTATGAATGAAAATTGAATGTCTATAGTGGATGAAGGGTTTTCGGTTTCAATTGTCTGAATCAGGATTTGCGGGATTGTGCCCTCTGTCAAGTCCGCTGCTGGTGGTCTCTGAGGTAGGCACGGTTTCCCAACCGTGCCGTTATAGGTTCCGCTCAACCCAACCTACAGAACTGGCAGAAAGGATCCACGGCAGGTATTAATCGGAATTAGTTTCCGCTATGTTTTCTATAGGCAAATTCAAGTACAGGGAGAAGCTCGGACACATTTTCAGGAATATTGTAATGAATCACTTTACTAACCGCAAAAAAATTACAGCCATGTTCACATTCCAATTGTTCCGCCTCGTCTTTTGTTAGCACGACAAAAATTCTAGGGGGGTTAGCCTGTATGGAACGATCTAAGATTCTACTACCGGTTCGATCCACCGGTTGGGCATGCGGGAGAAAAGTGCCAAGAAGAATCCCAAAAGGTCTTCTAGTAGTGCATCAAGATTGAGTTTACGACCGAGTGAGTTGACTTTTTTGGATGTTCCGTGATATATTCTTGATATACTTTGTATCTTATCCCAAAGAGGGCTGCGATGAAAAAACATAAAGTTGAACTGACCGCCAGAGAGCGTCAGACGTTAGAAACGTTAGTTCGCAAGGGGGAACACAGTGCGTTGAAACTTATGCGTGCCCACATCTTGCTGAAGGCAGATAGCAACGGACCCGGGTGGTCAGATCGGCGCATTGCCGAGGCGTTCGGGTGCCACGAGAAAACCGTCTACAATGTTCGCAAACGTTTTGCGATGCGCGGGCGACTCTCCGCCTTGAAACGCAAACCGCAAAGTCGTCCGTCTCGGTTGCCGAAACTTGACGGTCAAGGCGAAGCCCGGTTGATTGCGTTGGCTTGTAGTGATCCACCCGAAGGCTTTACGCGCTGGACGTTACAACTCCTTGCTGATAAACTCGTTGAACTTGAGATCGTTGAGAGTATCTCTGCTGAAGGTGTCCGGCAAACGCTAAAAAAAACGCCTTACGTCCGCATCGGAAACCGTGCTATTGGGTGATCCCGCCTGATGAAGATGAGGCATTCGTTGCAGCAATGGAGGCGGTTTTAGAAGTTTACCAGCGTCCCAAAGCTGCGGCGTTCCCGGTGGTTGCCATGGATGAGCGTCCCGTGCAGTTGCTCAAAGACATGCGACCCGCGATTCCGGGTGCCCCCGGACGACCCAGGCGCATAGATTATGAGTATAAGCGCATCGGTGTGGTCTCTGCTTTCTTATTTACCAACCCCCTTTTCGCGTGGCGGCGGGTCTCGGTTCGTGAACGCCGAACCGCCATAGATTGGGCAGAAGAAGTTAAGCATCTTTTAGAGGAGGTTTACCCGGATGCCGTGCGGGTGACGTTGGTCTGTGATAATCTCAATACACATAAAATCGCGTCTCTCTATAAGGCGTTTCCTGCTGATGAGGCACTCCGGTTGACTTCACGCTTAGAAATCGTGCATACCCCGAAACACGGGAGTTGGTTGAACATTGCCGAGATTGAACTCAGTGTTTTCTCAAGACAGTGTCTGAACCGTCGGATCTCTGACTTAGAGGCACTTCGGTCAGAAGCCGCAGCCTGGCAGAAGCATCGCAATCAGAACGCAGGGCCGGTGGACTGGCGATTTACAGCTGAGGACGCACGCATTAAACTAAAAAGACTATACCCGAAAACTCAATCTTGATGCACTACTAGTCCCTGTAACACTTCTATCCTGTAAAAAAAAGCACAATTCTGCTTATTGAATTCTGGTGGTTCTAATCTCCAACCCTGTGCCTCAATTAAATTCTGTGTCTCCGCAACCGTTCTGTAAAATATATTGAGCCTGTCTTCAGAGAATCTTGCTTCGTGGTACTCCCGTATTTCTCCAGGCAATGAGTTTCTAACCCGATCTATTTCGCCCATATTTGTTTCCTCCTACTTTGATTGTAAGGTTTTTCTGGTGTCTTCCATTGCTCTTTGCAAAATTCAAGATAGCCTTCTATTGATTTTTGCATCTCTTCGCGGAGTTCGTTTACAGATGCTCCATAGAACGTGATTATGTCATTGGTATTAATCACAGTTCCATGAAAGAGATTGATCTCTGGATCAAAATCAATAGCGCCGATATAGCCTTTATATTCAATCATAGTATAAGACATAAGCTCTAAATTTATTTACTGTGAATTGAATTGTTAGACGGACTTTGTCGGAGATAATATACTTAAAATTTCCTGACAGTATGCCTCAATGGTTTTAAGTTCATGCGCTTGGAGCACCTCAGAACGATTATGGGCCAAAGGATTTCTGCATCTTGCTAGTAATTGGTTGCGTTGCTCCCAATAATTTGTGTCGCGACCAAAAATAGCCCGAAAATGGTCATTCCACAATTTTCTCTTGCAAATAATCGCAAACAGATCTGCGGGATAAGTAAAATCCATCAGATCCTGTGATGCTCGGTCTCCAAATGATTTCTCTTCTGCCTGTTGTGTTTTCCGGCACTTGTCAAAAATGTTCTGCAAGTTATAAGGTTGTCTTCCCAATACTTCAATCCAATTTTCTCCAAACACATTGATCATGGTGGTTGTAATCACCTCGCGAAGTGCCTTCTCAGTGTCTCTCCAGAGTGGCCACAAATCATCTGCAAATTCTGTGGAACGCTCGTGCAACTTAAGGTAATCGTGGAAATGCTCTGAATAAGCAGTATAGGCTCCATTTTCTGTTAACTGGATCAAACCGTAGTTTTGAAGTTCAGTCACATCTGTTTGCTTAACATCAATAACCGGACCAAACAAAATTTGGAGTAACTTATTAAGTGCACCATCCTCTCTTAACAAGCGAATCATATCGTCATAATGCTCAAAAATAGATTGGAGAACAGTATTCGCAGCTTTATCAACATCAGTTTCCTGTTCGCGATTTTGACGAAACATCTCAACAATTTCGCAGCCCAACATTTCAAGTAGGTAAGGGTGAGCTCCACAATAGAATAGGATACGTTTCCGGTCAGTGTCAGCGATTTGTAACCCAATAGATGAAAACAGAGCAAAATAAATTTTTAAGTCTTCATCGTTGAACATTCCTAAACGTTGAACTTGGAAAATGTTATGAAACGGAGAGGTTGAGCCAGCTAGACGCTCAATGTCTCTAATACTTCGACGAGACGTTAAAACGAGGGAAAAGCCGTAATCTGGGTAATCAGCGAGTTCTCGTAAACGTTGAAAAGCCGTATTTCCCTTGAAGAGATGTCGCGTGTGATCAAACTCATCAAGAATAAGGAGCATCCGATATCCGATTTCTTTAACTTCTATAAAAAAGTCTTTAATTTCGTCCCACGAATCTTCAGTTTCTAGTGCGTAGTCAGCTAATTCTTGAACCTCGTCTGATAGCCAATTTAACCTCTTCATTTCTCGAGCACATCTCTTTACAAGCGCGTGGAAGAAATCTGATGACAGATCGTATGAAGCAACTCCCATCCAAATCGGAAGAATCCCTTTTCCAGTTAGGTTATTTTTCTGTTCAATGATTACCTTGTGAGCCAGACTGCTTTTGCCGATGCGATGCATTCCAATGATAGCAAGATTCCCTGGGGTATTGGGATGAATGATCCGGTTTTCAATATTGTTTATAATTGTCTTACGTCCAATGAAGCGGTCACCATGGATGATTCTACCATAGTCAGCAAATGGATTCATACTTTTCCCTCTTATCCGTTAACAACAAGCCACTCTTTGAAAAGCCCAACCTGAATTTGATAAGATTGGTCACGGCGCTCAACGACATCCCGCTTCTCAAGATCATCCAAAATGGTATCAACAGGTAGACTGGTTTCGCAATCAATTTTATCCCGATGACAGGGACCTATGCTACTATTGTCAGCAATAGTTTTCAGAACCTTTAGGGCATCTTCATCTGAGATGGCATCTGCTGATGTATCCCCCGAATTGATAAGATTATCAAACTTATCTGAATCAAATGCATTTACACCACGAATCAGTTCATCCTTGATCTGTTCTACGTGCGCCTCAGTGACCTGGGATGCATGTTTAGCATTCATGTGTTCAACGAGACGATTGCATAATATTTGAATATAGAATGGACTGCCTGCAGTGAGATCTAAAATCCGTTCAATTGCCTGTTCGCGGTATCGACTTTCACCTTGTTTTCCACCGATACGTATCGGTTCGTCAATAAGTTTTTGTGCATCTTCTTCCTTGAGATAGGTCACGCGTTCATCCTGCGTTGTGCCAAACTCATTAGGAAATCGGAGTTTGAACTTCGGCATCACATCTTGACCTACCAGCACAGCACTAAAATAGTTCGCCTGCAACAAAGCTTTCCAGTTTTGCATGAACGAGTCAGGAATTTTGCCTTCAATGATTGGATCATAGATATACTGAAATTCATCTATTAGAAGGACAACCCTTATACCACGCCAACCTTCTTGACCTGTTTGATCGTCAGTCAAATCCTTTAGTTTCATAAAGGTATCTTCAAAAAGTTGCAGAGGCGCAGGATGATCGTAGAATTCTCTACCAGGAATAGCAAGTTCAAGAGAACTGAAACTCTCACGTTGTTTTAGTCGAATCGCACGTTCAAGTCCCCTCAAAATACCATTGAGGAATTGATGTAAAAGTGAGGTTTGAGCATGTTGATCCAGAAGCGTTGACATGTTTCCCAAATCAAGGATGAGTAACTCTCGATCTTTTTCGAGTGACTTCTTTAAATGATACAAAACCGAGGACTTACCAGATCGCTTTTGTCCAAATACCAAAACACACTTGCTCTGTGATCGAGACTCTTGAATCGTCTGCGCGATGTTCTGGATCAGTTCTTCGCGCCCATAAAACATATTTGCATCACCAACAATATTGCCTTCGGCATATTGAGCATAAGGATTCTTAATTACCTTAAACTCATCTTTTGACGAGAGATGAATGGAGAGATTTTGAACCGGCGTTTGTAATTGTTCTCCTGTCCGGGTACTATATTGAGCATAAATAGGAAAAGAAAATGCTCCGGATTGTAAGGCTTCAGGAGTCAAGCACAAAGGAACTACCAAAATTGACTGATCGCCTCCACGTAATGATTCATCTTGTCTAACATTCGGTTCCAGCACCTCAAAAAACGATTGATTTTTCTCAATAATTAACTCTAACGACTCAGCAGGACTTCGTTCTTTCTCATTCTCTACAGCAATATGTATATCAATTTTTCGGTCAGTGTCTGGTGTATAAGATTCTACTGCTAGTCTAAGTGTTAGTTGTGGTTTTGAAGTCTCGTAAAGTCCTTCAAGATATGCTTTCGCTTCATCGCGGATGACTTCGATAATAGGATAAACATCCTCCACAGATAACTTTGTTGGGCTTCCCTCAATTTCTTGGAGTAGAGACTGACAATAATCAAGTAGATGGATACATAAACGTTCTCGTTCCTCGAACCTTACTTGTTTACAAAGTTCTAAAGCAGTTTCAAGAATTCTATGTAACTCTCCAATTCGTTGCTGATCCAGTTCAAAAAACAACTTTGAGCGAATACTTTCTGCAAGCTGGATATTATCTTCCAACCAAGCAGTTGTGAAATCAAAATTTTCTAATAATTGTAACTCGTTTGATAACACACGAGCAGCGTTGAACCTTTCGTATCTCAACTCATTCCAAGGTTGAGCGAAATGATTGAAACGCTCCACAGTATTTGGAATAGTTATTCCCAACCCTCTCAAATAGTCCAAAGTTTCTGTCCCTAGGGTCCTATTGCGATATAAACGGTTCAAAACCTTCTCAGCAGCATATTGGCTATGCGAAACAAGGTAGGCAATAGCATCAAAAGCTTTTTCTTTATCCTGATGATTGTTAAATACATCTCTTAGGGCTTTATCGATAGAAGGTATCTTGGGAGTAAGATCAATGTGGGCTCGTCCCAAGGTTGAATAGAGATATCTGACGATGGAATTGACTGCGTCTTGCTCTTCATCTTTATGAGGACTCCTATCTCCGTCGTAAACTGTTAATGCCGCACAATACCACTCTCGAATAGTGTCCAAGTGTTTATTTTCACTTACGGCAACATCACCCCTTGAAGCAAAACTTCGACAAAGATACCGATAAGAAAGATTTTGATTATCGCCCAGATCAAAGTAGATTCTAGCAGCTGAAAGGTAATAATGACTACGCTCGCGAGGTCGTCTAGTACTTAGTTTCTTAGCAAAATTTTCAAGCCTATTTACGTCATGCCGGAAATCTTCTTCAGAACCTGTGTACTTTCCTTCCTTTACGCGCCCTGGTGAGACCCCGTCAAATGCACAACGTTCCAAGAAGAATTTTGCAAATTCACTTAATTCACCCGAAAAATATGATAGTGCTGTCTCAATTTCAATAATACTTTCATCATCAAGAATAAATTCGCCTGTTCTCTGTGCCCTTTCGACTGCTTCTAACAATGCTGCTGTCTTCCGATCTGGGGAATTCCGCTGAATTTGTTTCAAAAATTTCTCAGCTTCAATATAACGGTTCTGCTTTGAAAGGCACAGTGCTAGGCTTCTTTGTGCAGTGATGTTGTACGGATTTAACTTTAGCACCTGACGAAATTGATCTTCAGCACTTGCATAGTTTCCCAATTTAATATAGTTACTCGCTATTTGAAAGTAGAGATATACCTTTTTGACCTTCTCTGAAGTCTGATTAAGGGTTTTGCTCAGCAGATCAATTGCTTTTTCATACTGACCTGCAGCGGGATATACCATGATGAGAGTGTTATCCAAAGACTGCTTATTTTCTATATCTGATCGTTTATTCTCGAGAAGTTCGACAGCCTCTCCCGGTCGCTCTAATCGGACAAGTACCATTGCCAAATCCTTAATCGCACTGTCATGTCGGATATTCTGATCAACACATTTTCGGAAAAGCCGTTCCGCTTTTTCAAGGTTTTTTTCTTTTAAATCAGCATGTTTCGCGCTTATATAAAGCTCTTCCTTTTGTGTTTGCTGCTCCTGCCTTCGTGGCCCTATATGACGACTGATCCGTTTCATAGGGTCAATGTGTTCAGAGTATTCGGAGATTATTGGAAGTGTTGTTTTCTCTGAGGCAATCATTTCTTTCATGAATTCTGTCAAGAATTGGCGGTAAGATGCAGCAAACTGACCACCAAGCTTTTGACACACTTCTTTAAGCAGAGATTTTGTAGACTCACCTTTCATCCGTTTTTGTATAATTTCTGTCGCTAATTCTGTAGTCACTTTCTTCTTTAATAGATGAATAGCCGCATCCAATAATACCGTAATTTCATTCTCAGTGACATCGTTTTCGTCTTTTCTACAAAGTTCACGGAAGGCAGAAAGGTTGTTGAATTTTTCTACAAGACTGATATAAACATACCATGTCTCTGAGACATCAATAAGGGAACTCTCATAGAAAAATTTCTCCAAACTATAACAAGCGAGCTCTTCTTTATTCAAATTCAATGCTGACACCCCTACATTAAACCAATCATCAGCATTTCCTGAAGTCATCGCTACTTCTTGATAGATTTGAATAGCCTCTTGCCAATTATTTGAGAGAGCGTAAAAATAAGCAAAAACACGCTTGAGTGATGGGGAATTTGGGAAGCGTCTAACTAAAGGTTCGAGTTCAATAACGAGTGGTTGAATTCTACCAAATTTGGTACTTAATTCATTGATTTTTTGAGCGTTCTCATACTTATTCTTTATTCGGTTCCATTCAGGAGCAACAGTTGTGTTTTTCCAACCTGTCAACTCTTCTGCAGGAAAGGTTAAATCTGGTGGTTTCAATTCAAGTTTAGCAGCTTCAATCTGGTTATTAAACCGCTTTTCAATTTCATCTAATTTTTCAGAAGCTTGTTTTTCAAAATCAACTGATGCTATTGATTCTAGGTTAGCGTCTGTATCATCAGATGCCTCCATTTCCTTTGGAAGTGAGACTGTTGATTCCGCGTTAGCATCTGTATTGTTAGGAATTCCTACCTCCCCCGGAACCGGGTCTGTTAATTCTTTATTAGCATCTGCATCGCGAGATACCTTTACCTCACTTAGAGCGGTATTCGCGGAGCCTGGCACTTCAATCTTATTCGGTTTGGAATTTGAAGATTCAGAGGTATTAACTTGGTTATCCGGGTCTGGAATATTAGGCGGGGGTTCGGAGGCATTAGTATTGTCTAGGCTCTGAACAGCAATTATCGACTCCACCAAAATTGTCATCTCACCCTTGGCCGAGTCTAGAGTAACGTGTTCAAGGCTCATCTCTTTAAGAAGACCTGATATCTGATTACCGGTTGTTAGCGTAAACTCAACTTGACTGCCAATTTGAGCCTTCTTTTGAATTAATTGTGTCTGCATAATTGTTTTTATCCTTAGCACCCCTTACACGCATGGGAAGCAATGTAACAGCTTAAACATTAACTTCACAAACTTTAGCGATATTAAAATCAATTGTCAGCAAAATTCTACAACCTAAAATTAATTTTACCACGTTTTAAATATTGGGTCAAAGGTTAACCTTTCGACTTCGGCACAGCAGGCTCCACATACAACGTCTTCTCACGCGTATAATGCACATAACCGGCGACGTTACCTTTACGCTTCACCACATACCGCGCCCACGTATAATCAACAGGCACATTACTGGCGTGATGTGCTTTGCTGTAATACGCGGCGAGTTGCGCAGCTTGCAATAACGTCGGCATTGGAATATCCGGTCGGTTCTCTGGGTTACGGATGATAACATGCGAGCCGTGAATCTGCTTCGCATGCAGCCACATATCGCGGGGTTTAGCAATCTGACGCAAGAGCAGATCATTCGATTGGCTGTTCCGTCCAACGTATATCTGGAATCCGTTGGTAGAGGTATATCTTCGGAAAGCACCTTCGTTTGTTTCCTGTTTCTGTTTTCCGCGCTGCCGTGCCTTAATATAGCCGTTCCTAACAAACTCAGCGCGGAGACGTTGGAGTGCCTCTAAAGTGTCAGCAGCTTCCAACTTGGACACACAAAGCCGGAGCATCTCCTGTTCTGCCTCCAAATCCGAAATTAGCTGCAGGATACGCGAACGTCCGCGTTTCGCTTTGGTGTATTTCTTGAAATAGGCTTGCGCGTTTTCGGAAGGTGTCTGTTCAGGGTTGAGAGGAATCGACAACATCTCCAGTTCAGGACTGTAGTAGTTTTGCAATTCGACCTCTGTTTGTCCACGGGTAACAGCATGTAGATTGGAAAGAAGCAACTCACCTTGAATGCGATAATCTTCAGATCTTTCAGCCCGATCCAAGTCCTTGCAGAGACCATCCGCTTTCCGTTGGAGTAGATTTTCCTGTTTCTTCAACGCTTGCGTAAGGGCACGCCGCTCCGAATCCGTTTGCGCCTTCAGCGTAATTGCACCGTAGTAAGCACTAAGTGCTTCGCTCATTGTGTCAAAGGGTTGACAGGAGGCTTGCGGGAATTGATGCAACGGCAGCGGTGCCGCTGCAATCGGATCACCGTTATCCATAAACAGTTGTGGTCTGGCACGCTCCAAATCGAAATAAGCAATAACCTGTTGATAGGCATCCCAGAGTCCTATCTCTGTTGCCCGTGCGACGACTTCTTTTGCGAGGGATGGACTGAAACCGTCAATCTGATTAAAAAGTTCCCGCCAACTTACCTGTTCCTGTCCACCGACAAGTTCAGTAAATGTCGCTGCGTCTAACGTCAACGGATTCGATTTTTCCTGCTGCGGTGGTAAGGTATAAGTCTCGCCCGGCAAAATCTCACGGTGCCGACTCATCGTCTCATCAATACGCTTGAGACTTTCCAAAATCCGATCATCCACTGTGTCAACGAGGATGATGTTGCTATATTTGCCCATGAATTCTGCGATAAGGGCTTTTGGAGAGGGTTCGATAGGATCGTCGGAGACAGGTTGGACGGTTATCTTGAGTATCCGATCCCAACCGAGTTGTTCAATCCCCGTGATGGTCCCACGTCTGAGATGCGTTGTGAGGAAATCTGCAAGGTAAGACTGTTTTTGTCCAGGTGGCGGTTTCTCAATGAGATGTGCCCGTGCATGCAGTGAATGCGCCGATAAGGTAAGCCAGTAAGTTTCTGCAGCACGACCGACCTTGAATGAAAACGTGTCCGCATTCGCCTGTTCAATATGGCGAATCGTCGTGCCTACAAGGGCACCGCGCAGCTCACGTACTACATGGCGGAGGGCTAAACTATCAAAAGACATAGCAGGAGCCTCCCTAATGATACGGCTTTAAGTCTGGCATCGCCTTGCGGAGTTGCCCCTGGATTTCAGATGGAACACGCGGATTAAAGGGACCACCGCCTCCTGCTTCAATATCGTCAAAGCCGCTTAGGAGCATCGCCTCAACGACAGCAGAATAATTATAGACACGTTCGTTCATGAAACGGATCTCTTCAAGCGGTGCAATATCGGTTTCAACGCGCGCCGAGGTCTCATAATCACCACGCCGTTGTGCATTGTTAATCTCGTCTGAGGCACGCGCGAAAGCGACCGCAATACCAGAGGTGTGTCCTTTCGTGCCTAACTGTGCCGGACGTGTGCATCTGTCGCCGATACCCCACATCACAATCCCACTATCGCCAACACCCTCTACGAGTGCTTCTACATCTTCTTCACCCGTTCCAATCTTCACACCCACGAAATGCGGAGAATCGTTGAGGAGGCGGATAACGGCGGACATATCGCGTTTCTGACGGAAATAATAGAGGAAACGCGCACCACAAGCAGAGCCGTACGCCTCACCGAATTTCATGAACTCTTCATAAATACCTTCCGGATTAGAAACGCCAGTCAAAGGCATCAGTAAATACACATCCGGCGGTCTCTGGAGCTCGCTCTGTGCTTCGATGAGTTGACCGGCTTGCGGGATAGGGTTCGGGACAATGCCAGACATAAGGATACCGTCGTCACCGATTTGCTGCCCTGTTTTGTCGATAAGCCGAAGCTGCTCGGTTTCACTAATGTGATGGATTAGGCTTGTTCCCGCAATAGCGATGACGCGTTTTCGTCCGTGATCAAGGTAGTTATTACGCATCAAATAGTCAACGTTTTTGGCATGTCCTGTGTAATCAATTTTGCCGCCTTTGAAAGGAATAATAGGAATCGCAGTAACTGAATTGAGATCGTCTATAAGTTGTGGTATCTCTGATGGCATAGGTCTCTCCTTTTAAAATCTTTTTCGCAGTACCAGCATCCCCGCAAGTGTTCCTTGTGAGATGCCAGTTTGTACGTCTATCTCAAATGGAGCCGTCTTTGTTTGCATTGGCGTGTTTTGAAAGCGCGTATTGAAATGTTTAGTTGTAATGCGTGCTTCTACCGCACTGACGACATGGTTCAAAATTGCCACGCCTAATGCTGTACGAGCGAGTTGAAAGGTGTCGTTCGCTTGCTGCCGTAAGTCAAAAGCCTCCAAGCGGTGAGGCGAATCAAATTCAATATCTACATCGGCTTCATCTTTAAAAGATTTCGCATCGTCCCAGTACCATTTGCCAGTCCGTTTACGCGTCTCCTCTGAATCATAGACGTGGTCCCAATTCTCATATTGCGTCGCGTGTTCAAAATCTTCAACGGGGTCCCAGTCTTCAAAAGAGCCGGGACCGTCAAAAATAACATGCGCCCTAACGGTATCGCGATAATCCTCGCGTGTGTTTGAAGCACTGTTTCGGAGAATAAAATAGGTTGTAAGCAGCCCCACCTCCGCAGCCATATAAGCGTATCCGCGCTTGGCACCGGTATAGAGTTGCCCCATCCCGGGAACAATGAGTGAGTACAGGAACGCTTCATTCGGAGACTTGCGCGGTTGGAGATTTTGGCTCGTTTGCATGGTAACAGCAGACTCGTTCGCAAGTACGCGATTTCCGAGAGTAGAATCGAGATAGAAAGCCGTGAACAGCGGTGGGTCAGAACCTTCCAGCGCGAAGCAGACACCGGACGATAGACAAAATATTAACACGATTGTTAGAATATAGGCGTTAAACTTCAATTTTTATCGTTCCCTTTCTAAAAGATGATCATTCCAGTGGCTTCAATGAGTCGCTCACGACTCGGACCGAAGCGCGGTCCATACGTCAAGTCAACGTTGAATAAATAAACCTGGACCCCAATACCGTAAGTAATGTGGTCTGTCAAGTCTGGCAAGTTAATGCCCGGTTCAGATTTGTAGCCAACTCTCAGTGCCAATAAGCCACCGATCCATGCCTCTAAACCGAGATTCTTTTGGAGATGTCGCCACTCAAACGCACGGATACCGACCCCGCGGTCGGATAGCAGCTGCGCTCGCGTCAGTTTCTCTTTCCGTTCGGCGTTAAGCCGTTCCAAATCCACGGCTAATTCATCTTCATTCTCTGCTAATTTATCAATATACGCTGTGATGCCACTGACCAAACGGACATGATTATTAAACTTATCGCGATAGAGAGTCATCGAAGTTCCAACCCGCAAAAATCGAGGCAGCGGATCCGCCTGGTTCTCATCAATAAACGAGATGCCCGGTCCGATGTTCTGAATCGCGGCACCGACCGTTGTCGGTATAAGATTGAACGGAAGGAGGTATTGCACACCTAAATCAACGGCATAAGAACTGCCACTTTCGCGTCCGAGAACCATCCGAATCATCTTCCCGTTAATACCGGCTGATAAAGATTCTGTGATCCGATCTGCATAAGAGAATGTCAAAGCGAAGTTCGTACCGAGACTCTCCTCACGCAGTACATCGGGAGAATCGCTTGTCACCGCAATCGTCCCCTGCCCTTGCATCTGAAGTGTTGCCCCGACAGTTCCCATATCTCCCAGAGGCATCGCACCAGAGATGAAAGTGTAGTATAACCCTTCGCCTGCTTCTCCGAAAGGTCCGCTGTAATCGGTATAAAACATTGAGGCTTGCCCCGCCTCTTTGCCAGAACGAAGTTTGCTCTCAGGCATATTGGCAAGACCACTTGGATTCCAGAGCGATGTGGTCACATCACCAGACATCGCAGAAAAGGCATCGCCAAGAGCCCTTGCCCTTGCCCCGCCGCCGAGGTTCAAAATTTGCGCACCCGTCCGTCCAGGTCCAGCAAGTACGGTGACTGGCAGAAAAATGGCGGTCAATAAAAGTAGTATGAAGATTTTGCGTCTAAAACAGCACACTGAATTGTAGCTCCTCTTTATCTAATTTTTATTTTAACAGGACTTACGCAGTTGTGTCTAAAAACCGACAGCTTCCCCCTGCTTGCGGGGGGACTCAGGGGGGTAATCCTAAATTTTGCGTAAGTCCTAACTTAATATGATAACGCAATTAGACATAGAAACGCAAATCCATCTAATTTGGTTTACATTCGCATGTAGGGAGATTCGGATCAATTATTGGAAATCCTTTTCACACGGAATATTTCTGAGTGATCTCTTTGCCATTCCAACCCGCTACGAGTCCGTCGTGTCTGCTTTAACGCCCATATTCACAAGATAAATCCCTATTGCGATCAATACAGTTCCTCCTAATATACCCAGCGTCAGTTCATCGCCTAAAAACAGGTAGCTAAACAGGACACCCGACACCGGCATCAAAAAAGAAAGCACAACCAATTTGCTCGCCTTGTATGTTCTTAGTACCGATGTCAACCCCAAAAAGCAGAAACCCGTGACAACCCATCCCTGATAAAGCAAACTTGCCCCGCTTGCCAATGTCCATTTGATCGAGTACTCACGCTCAAAAAGGTAGCTCAAAACCCAAAAACATGGAATGTTTAAACCTAACAACCAGACGAGGAGCCGGTGCGGGTAAATCTCTTGAACGAATACTTTTGTTAGCGTAATGCGGAGTGCCAAAAGACACGCAGAAAGTATCACAATCGAATCACCGACGAAGTGTCCGAAGTATCCGAAGTATCCTGTGACACCACCACCTTGTAGATTCGGGGCAAGAGCGACAAAAACACCACCGAAGGCAGCGAAAACGCCCAATATCTTCCTAACAGAGAGCCGATCAGCTGGAAGCCAGAAATGTCCGAATAGGACTGTGAAAACTGGGTAGAGGGTAAAAAAAATGGTTGCGCGAGCAGCTGTCGTGAACTCAGTACCGATGTTTAACGTAGTAATATGCAATGCGTGCAGGAACGCCATTAGGAGCAACCGGCGCAATTCCTCAAAACGCAACCGCATTGATATGCCATAGTAGAGCCCGACACTCCCTACGGCGACCAATCCTAATATGGAGCGAAAAAGTGCCATCTTCAACGGTGGAAAGCCTTGCAAACCGACTTTAATAGCGAGCGGTCCCCCACCTATTAGGGAAACGATAAGCACTACAAAGATGAGAATTTTACCGGGTGGATCCTCGTTCCTGAATTCTTTTTCTATCATAAATCAAGTCGCTAACTTAGCAAGCAATACGAATTAGAAAATTACTAAAAACTGTTTTAACTGGTAGAAATTAATGGATACTTTTTTAAAATCTAAAAGTATATTTTATCACATTTCAAGAAAGAAATCATGACGAAATTTGGGAAACTTCAGAACTATCTGTCTTTTGCAAAAAATAGCCCTAATCTTCCCTCTTTTTCACCTTGACAGAAAAACGAACCACTGCTAAAATCATAAAATAGATCCACAGCAAAAGGAGGCTCTGATACAGAAACCAATGCGAACAATTAGGGCACAACTTGTCCGCCCATATTTATTAACAGTAACGGTCTACCTCATCCTCTGCCTATGGAGCCTCAAGGTGTCGCCAGCAGACACAAATGGTGAGGTTCCCGAAATCCAGACGAACCGCGCGGTGCAAGCAGTCCGTATTGAAATACCTCCAAAAATCGATGGAAAATTGGATGACCCATGTTGGCAAAACAGTGCCAAAACCGGTGAACTCCTCCAATTTGAACCCCAGCGTGGAGAACCGGCAACGCAGCCAACCACTATTTACGTCGGCTATGATGCTAACAATCTCTATATCGCATTTGAATGTTTCAAAACCGACATGAATCAGCTCGCAGCAAACCAGACACGACGCGATTCCTTCTTCTTCTCCGATGATCATGTTGAAGTCTTAATCGATACCTTCCTTGATGGCAGAAACTGCTACGCATTTGCGCTAAATCCACTCGGCACCCAAACCGACCGAAGACTCATCAACGAAGGGGCAAACAGGCGTACCGGTCAATCTATGATTGGCACTGCTATTTCATGGGATTGCGATTGGCAAGGGCAAGCGAGCGAAGAAACAGATAAATGGACAGCAGAATTTGCTATCCCCTTTGCCGAACTCCGATTCCCAAAACGGATGGACACGGTGACCTGGGGCATCAACTTTTGGCGGAACGATGCAGTCCCCGCTGAAGAACAAACATGGGCAGATTTGGGGGAACAACAGTACGCTGTGTCAAAATTCGGACATCTCACAGACTTACCTATTACCGACCTCGTTACAAAACGACCGGTGAAATTCAAACCTTACGCCACACTCAGACCACAAGTGCTGCAACCCGCGAAGGGTGAAACGACAACCGCACTGAAACCAGATGCTGGGTTAGACCTCCGGTACCCGATTGCTGACTTCACCATCGACCTAACGCTAAACCCAGACTTCGCACAAATTGAAGCAGACCCTGACCTCGTGAATCTCACGGACATTCCGCTCCGCTTCCCTGAAAAACGTCCGTTTTTCCTTGAAGGCAACGAACTCTTCCAGATGCCGCTGGATCTGTTTTACAGCAGACGTGTTGAAGCCTTGCTCGGTGGTGGAAAGGTTATCGGGAAATACAGCAAATATAATCTCGCATTCGTGGGCGCAGTTGCGGGACCAGAAGACCCTGATAGAGAGATAGAAGCAGGCGAACTGCCCCTCGCGAACTACAACTATTCTGTACTTCGACTCCAACGGGAAGTCGGCAAAACGTCATCTATCGGGTTATTAGGTGTTAACAAACAACGCGGTCGGACTTATGATCGCGCAGGAGGACTTGATGCCCGTATTCAACTCCCCGCTGCTACGAGCCTTAATCTGGAATATGCCAAAGAGTGGAAAACCGGTGGATTTGACATGCCAGAGAGTACCGCCGACGATATGATCTTTGTGCAACTCGCACGACGCACGAATGTCTTCTCAATAGATGCTATCTATGCAGATATCGGCGAGCATTTTAATCCCGAAACCGGGTTCGTGCCGCGCATAGATAGACGCGGATTGATTATTAGAAGCCGCTATAACAAACAGTACAAAGGGGCTATTGAAAGACTTCGCGGCGAAGTTGAGTATGAACGCCTCGCCAACCATGCCGGCGAACTCACAAATCACAGGGCGGGGTTTAGCGGACTTTTCGGGGTTTACAATCTCTTTTTCCTTGTCGGACCTGAATGGTACTATCACATTGACGATGACGATAATCAATTTTATACGGACAGAACCGCTCGCTTCTTTGTCGGATGGTTCCCACCGAAATACGTGCAAATTCGCAATACAGGGAACTTCGGGGTACGGAATAACACAAACATTTTCTTTATCCGACCGGAAATTACAATCCGTCCGACTGCCAAACTCAGCTTTGAATTCATTTTACAACGACTCCACGAAAAGGAACCGGAGGCAACTGTATGGCAGCTCACAGAATGGACGCGGCGTTTCGTTGTGAACTACCAGTTTGCACAGCGCATGTACGCAAGAGCCAGTGCGGAACTTACTATCGAAAGAGAACGCCGCGTCTTCGCACTTTTCGCGTATGAGTACCGTCCTGAAAGCAACTTCTTTATCGTTTATAGCGACAACCGTGATGTCGAAGGCGATACCGAGCGAATCGTTTTCATCAAAGTCGCACATCTCTTGAAAACAGACCTTTTTTAGTGACGGAGGATACTCCCACGGAAACCTTTCTCAAACGCCATCAACATTGGATGCTGGCGGTACTCTCAGCACTCCTGCTGTTTCTCAGTTTCCCCAATGCCAACCTGTTCCCCTTGGCTTGGGTCGCGCTTGTACCATTCTTTATTGCGCTCAGGCGCGCAGCGGATCGGAAATCCGCTTTCTGGGTCGGGTACCTCACGGGGTTTCTATGCTTTGCAGGCTTGTTGACTGCTATTGCCCGCCTCTATCCGTATGCCAATATCTTCGCGACGCTGGTCGGCTACCTACTACTCGTGGGTTATATCGCACTCTACTTCGCCGTTTTTCCGAGCCTGATGCGAATGGTACCCTGGCACTCAGGTCCACTGTTTCCTGTCGCAGCTGCCGTTATCTGGACAGCACTTGAATGGGTGCGGAGTTGGATGATAACAGGATTCCCATGGGGGAGCATCGGTTACTCGCAATGGAACAACCTGCCCGGAATACAAATCACATCATTTGTGGGTGTACACGGCATTAGTTTCGTCATTGTGTTATTCAATGCCGGGCTTGCCACACTGCTCTGCAATCGCCATCGGTGGCGACAAGAGATACTCGCCTTAGTTCTACCCGTAATTCTAACGATCTTCTGCTTTGGTTACGGTGCCACCCAACTCCGAGATGCGCCACCTATAGACAGAGATTCGGATATCACTGCTTCCGAAGCCTCTCAAACTTTAAAAATCGCACTCGTCCCCGGCAACATCCCACAACTTGAAAAATGGGATGTCCGTCGATTTCCACAGATATTGCAACGCTATATCAACCTAACACATAAAACAAGTGAGGAAAACCCAGATATCATTGTGTGGCCCGAAACAGCCATAAGAAGTGAAGCAGTGACAGGCAAATGGCCCACCTACTATAGAAGATTTCTCCTAATGCTCCGAGACGTAGCAACCCCAATACTCATCGGGACAGCCATTGAGGGAGACGAAATAGATGAGACAATAGGCGAATTTTCCCAACAGACGGAAGACGAATCATCGGATGTCGATATATACAACCGCATTTTGTCAATAGCGCCAGACGGAAAAATAACGGGTGGGTATGCGAAAATGCACCTCGTTCCGTTCGGTGAATATGTGCCTTTGATGAACCTGATCCCAGATTTTATTCCGAACTTTATCCAATTTAAACCTTTTGCCCATGGAAAATCAGTAAACCTTTTACCGGTGTTTAACGTTAAAAATAATACAGAAGGTCAGAGAATAGAAATCGGTGCTTCCATCTGTTTTGAGTCGGTATTTCCAAACGAATTTCGTAGACCCGTCCAAAAAGGCGCGCAGGTGATGGGAATCTTCACAAATGATGCGTGGTTCAAAGGAACTTCTTTCCCTGAACTGCACCTGTCGATGGCACCCTTTCGTGCCATTGAGAATCGAATCACAGTATTCCGTTGTGCGAACGGTGGATTTACATGTGTCGTAGATCCGTTCGGTAGAATAACGACTCCGATAATAACACCCGACACGACGCAACAGGTGCTTATGGCAGCTGTCCCAATTCTTTCATCTTCCGCGCGTAAATATACACTCTATACTCGCTATGGTGATTGGTTCCCGATTTTCTGTACGATCATCTGTATCGGATGGTTCGGCAGTCAAATCGTCATCCGATTTCGCCGTGGGGAGTCCTAATCACCTATGAGGAACAATATGCTTGTAGATTTAAAAACGCAGGTTGAAGAGATGCAGACCCGACTCTTAGAAGTCGGAGGTTATCTTTGACCTGGCAGAAAAACGGAAAGAATTAACTGAACTCGAAGAAGCGACCATCGCACCAGATTTTTGGGGCAACACACAGCGGGTACAAGAAGTTAACCAGCGTATCTCTGTGCTCCGGGATAAAATTGAGGCTTACGAGGCACTCAATCTCAAAATTGAGGACATCCAGACGCTACTCGAACTGGCAACCGAAGAGAACGATGCAAGTCTACAGACCGAAATTGCTGACGGATTAGAGAGGGTCGAAAGCCACCTTGAGCAGATGGAACTCCAATTAATGCTAACGGGTGAGTTTGATGAAAATAACGCAATTCTCAACATACATTCTGGAGCCGGGGGCATCGATGCACAAGACTGGGCAGGGATGCTCATGCGGATGTACCTCCGTTGGTGCGGCCAGCGCAGCTATCAAACCGAAATTGTTGATCTCGCTGCCGGAGATGAAGCCGGTATCAAAAGCACGACTATCCTCGTTAAAGGCGCAGCAGCCTACGGCTATCTACAGGCTGAATCCGGGGTGCATCGGCTCGTCCGGTTGTCACCCTACGATTTCAATAAACGCCGACATACCTCCTTTGCCGCTATTGACGTTATGCCTGAAATCGACGATTCTGTTGAGGTCGATATTCAAACAGAAGACCTCCGAATAGATTTCTATCGAGCCAGTGGCGCCGGTGGACAGCACGTCAACGTCACGGACTCAGCCGTTCGGATTACACATAAACCCACCGGGATCATTGTCCAATGCCAGAACGAGCGTTCTCAGCACAAGAACCGAGAGATCGCAATGAAACTCCTCCGTTCGCGCCTTCATGAAAAATATAGAGCCGAACGTGAAGCGGAAATCTCAAAACAACGCAGCGAACGCCTTAACATTGACTTTGGAAGTCAAATCCGCTCTTACGTGCTACACCCTTACCAACGCGTCAAGGATTTACGCACGAGTATCGAAACCGGAAATGTTAACGCCGTATTGGATGGGGCATTAGACCCATTCATTGAAGCCTACTTGAAAATGAAGGCACAGCAAAAATAATCCGTCATCGTAGGACAGAAACCCTGAATCCACGCGCTTACTGACTGCTGAGCGCTGACTACTGATCGCTATTTTTCGTTGCTTTATGGACGAAACTTGGGTATAATTATTAAAAGCAAATGTTATCAACACAAATTATAGGCGAGATAAAAAACAAAAATTTTACCTATTTGTAAATATCGCTATTTGGGAAATACTCTCTAAAAGGTGGGTAAATCGTGGAAGAAACAAAGGACTTAATTCAGCAACGTCGCCAGAAACTGAACGAGATTCGAGAATTGGGTGTGGAACCCTATCCGCATAAATACGAACCGACACATTCGACAGGCGAAATTCATAAAGATTTTGGCGATGTCCAAGAGACACCTGATGAAACGCAGACGGTCCGAATCGCAGGCAGGATTATGACAAAGCGGGACCACGGGAAAAGTAGTTTCGCACACCTCCAAGACGGTGAAGGTAAGATCCAAATTTACGTCCGACGCGACAAAATCGGCGCAGACCCCTACATCATTTACCGACGTTTCGACAGTGGAGACATTATCGGGGTCGAAGGGACGGTCTTCCGAACGCGGACTGGAGAACTCACTGTGCTTGCTGATGCTGTACAACTCCTCTCCAAATCCATCCGACCCTTACCGGAAAAATGGCACGGCTTACAAGACAAGCAGACACGCTATAGGCAACGCTACGCTGACCTCATCATGAATCCTGAAGTCAAGAACGTTTTTCTCAAGAGAACGCAAATCGTTCGAGCGATTCGCGACATGCTCAACGCTCAGGATTTTATTGAAGTAGAAACACCCGTACTTCAACCGATTTATGGGGGCGCAAACGCGAGACCCTTCACAACGTATCATAACACCTTGGAACAATCTCTCTACTTGCGGATCGCAAATGAGTTATACCTCAAACGTCTGATAGTTGGAGGGTTTGAACGGGTTTATGAATTCTCGCGCGACTTCCGAAACGAAGGGATGGATAGAGACCATAATCCTGAGTTTACGATGCTCGAACTCTACCAAGCCTACGCCGATTATCATCAGATAATGGAATTAACCGAAACGCTCATCGCAGAGACAGTAAAAACAATTCACGGAACAACGAAAATCGACTATCAGGAACATGAACTCGACTTCACACCACCCTGGCGCAGACTCAGTATGGTGGATGCAGTACGAGAACACAGCGGCATCGATCCGATACCCTTGGCAGCAGATGAATTATACAAAGAAGCCGTAAACGCTGGTGTCGATTTAGCAGGAGACGAGACAAAAGGGGAAATTATCGCTGAACTGTTTGACACTTATGTGGAATCAAAACTGATTCAGCCCACATTTATATTGGATCATCCCATCGAAGTCTCACCCTTCGCAAAAAAGAAACCTGAAAATCCAGAGTTCGTCGAACGTTTTGAATTCTTTATTTGCGGGATGGAGGTCGGAAACGCCTTTAGTGAACTTAACGATCCTATTGATCAACGTCAACGTTTCCTTGAACAGGCAAGCAATTTAGCGGCTGGGGACGACGAAGCCTTCATGGTAGACGAAGATTACCTACGCGCTTTGGAGTACGGTATGCCACCAACAGGTGGACTCGGCATCGGGATTGATCGACTCACGATGCTATTGACGAACCAATATTCTATCCGCGATGTCATTCTATTTCCACAGATGCGCCCGGAGAATTAAGGATTTCTTGAAGATACAATCCACTATAGCATACTAAAATGTGAGTTTATAGACAAAATGAGGACCGCACCGCCCCTGCTTACAGAACGATTGCTACTTCGCTCGCTAACACTTGAAGATGCCACTGATGTACAACGCCTCGTTGGCGATCGCGATATAGCTCTAATGACCCTCGCCATCCCACATCCTTACGAAGACGGTATGGCGGAGGAATGGATTCGCGCTTCTTCTGAGAGGTTTGAAAAAGACGAGGCTCTGAACTTCGCAATTACACTTCAAACGGACAGGAACCTAATCGGTGCGATAGGGCTTGAACTCGAACCGGAGCACCAGAGGGGTGAACTCGGTTATTGGATTGGGAAACCTTACTGGAATCACGGTTATGCCACTGAGGCAGCACAGGCTGTTGTCGCGTATGGTTTTAAAGTGTTGAAGCTAAATAGAATCTATGCTTTTCACTTCACACGGAACCCTGCCTCTGGACGGGTGCTCGAGAAAATCGGGATGCGCTGCGAAGGATGTCGCCGACAACATATAAAAAAATGGGGAAACTTTGAGGATTCAATCGGATACGGTATCTTAAAAATGGACTTCGACCCTAAAGTTGCTAAAAAACCATCGTGAGGTTATCAAAGGTTTCTTATCAATTGGAACACTGCAAGGACAACGGACGCAGCAGCTCAGATTCAATAGTTTGAACGCTGGTCTAAAATTGTTAAGAAACTTCTGTCAGGTCTAAAAGGGACTTTTATTGATTAGAATACTGCAAGGACAACGGACGCAGCAGCTCAGGAGCAATCGTTAAAAATCGGATTTCGACCCTAAAGTTGCTAAAAAACCATCGTGAGGTTATCAAAGGTTTCTTACCAATTGGAACACTGCAAGGACAACGGACGCAGCAGCTCAGATTCAATAGTTTGAACGCTGGTCTAAAATTGTTAAGAAACTTCTGTCAGGTCTAAAAGGGACTTTTATTGATTAGAATACTGCAAGGACAACGGACGCAGCAGCTCAGGAGCAATCGTTAAAAATATGAGATTTGAATGGTTCGTAGCTTCCCGCTATCTGCGTTCTCGACGAAAACAGTCCTTTATCTCGATTATCAGCATCATCGCTATCGGTGGAGTCGCTCTCGGTGTCGCAACAGTGATTCTCGTGATCGCTGTCTTAGACGGTGTTGAACACGGTCTCAGAGACCGATTTCTCGCAAACGAGGCACACGTTGTTTTCCGCTTACACGATCACAGTTTTTTTGGCAATTATCAAAAACGGATAACACAAATTCAAGCGATCGATGAAGTCGTCGCCACGTCGCCCGTCGTTTTAGCACAGATTGGGGTTTTTCCGGAACATAGTGATACCATTCAAGATGTTATCTATATTAAAGGCATTGACCCAGTTCAAGAGGACGCAGTCACAGGTTTCTCACAGTTGGTGTCAGGGACAACCGACTTCCAAAACTCAGAGTACATTGAAAAAGCGCGTCTCATCAGAGATGAAACAATCGCAGGCGGTATTGTTCTCGGAGGACGGCTGGCAGCGCGGCTCGGCATCATCAAAGGCGATGTTTTACGACTCGTTGTTAAACTTGTGAAGCACCCGGCCAACGAATCTATGCTCTTACCTGACTTGGCGAACTTCGTTGTGATTGGGTTCTATGAGTCAGAGATGGCGGTTTATGATAACAACTTCGGGTTTATTCATATAAATGATGCACAAGCGTTGTATAATAAAGCGAACCGGATTAATACGATTTTTGTCCGATTAAGTGATGCCGAATTAGCACCACAGATCGCCAGAGAAATTGAGGACAGTGTTCAATTTACGGTTCTCGAAGGGATACCGGACGCAAGAACATGGATGGAGATACAGGCACCGCTCTTCTCAGCACTACGACTCGAAAGAATAGCGACTGTTATTATTGAGGCACTCATTATTTTAGTTGCTTCTTTTAACATCGCAAGCACATTGATTATGACAGTCATGGAAAAAACGAAGGATGTCGGAACGCTGAGAACATTGGGGGCGTCCCGCGGCAATGTCATGAAAATTTTCATGATTCAAGGGAGCGTAATTGGGACATTTGGAACAATGCTTGGAACCGCCTTGGGACTTACCCTCTGTTGGCTGCTGAGTTCCAATGCAGTCCGTCCTTCTTATTGGTATGTCCTCGTCCTTGTTCTACCAATCGTTTTACAAGTGCTTATTGCCTTGCGGCGGGCACGCCCAAGCAGAGGCGGGTGGAAATTCGCAGCTGCGACTTTATGGATCCTTGGGATAGGTTTCGCACTCTACTGCGCAGTCAGACCGATTTCGTTCGCAGAACTCGGACTCAGTCATATCTACCAGATGAATCAAATGCCGATTAAGGTAAACTGGTTTTTTGTTATCTTCATCAATGTGCTTTCACTTTTAATCTGCTGGCTTGCAACGCTCTACCCAGCATGGCAAGCAGCCAATTTGAAACCTGTTGAAGCCTTGCAACATGAATAACTCAGAAAAGAAAACTTTGTGAAAAATTCCGCAGGAACCCTCATTCGTATTGTAGATTTACATAAATCGTATTATGATGGTGACGCGGAACTCCGAGTACTTCAAGGCATAAATCTTGATGTCCACAAGTCAGAATTGCTCGCAGTCGTAGGGGCATCAGGGGTCGGAAAAAGCACGTTACTTCATATCATCGGAACACTCGACCGACCGACCGCAGGTAGCGTGCTATACGACGAAAATGATATTTTCAACATGCCAGATAAGGCACTCGCTGGGTTCCGGAATAAAGAAATCGGTTTCGTGTTTCAATTTCATCATCTATTGCCGGAATTTACAGCACTTGAAAACGTCGCAATGGGCGCGTTAATTACAAACGCAAATCATAAAACGGTTTGTAAAGAGGCTGAGGCACTGCTCGATTACGTCGGACTTGCTGAGAGACGCACACACTATCCGAACCAACTGTCTGGTGGTGAACGCCAGCGCGTCGCAATCGCACGCGCCCTGATTAATCAACCCAGAGTTGTACTCGCTGACGAACCAACCGGCAACCTTGATCGTCGCAGCAGCGAAAGGGTGTTGGAACTCCTATGGGATTTGAACGCGAAATCTGGGCAGGCGTTTGTTATTGTAACGCACAATCAGGAACTTGCTCAGCAGGTGGACAGGGTCGTCCAACTCGTTGATGGAAAGGTCGTTGGCTCCGAAACCTCACTTGGTAAATCGGAGGTAAGAGAGAATTAATAAAGACGGGCTTTTCGGCACAGACAACGGATTTTCAAAATCGTGTGTTGAAAAGCACCGCTCGCGTGGAAGGAAACGTATATGTTGATTTATATCGACGGAGAATTTTTACCCAAAGCAGAAGCAAAAGTATCGGTGTTTGACCACGGCTTACTCTATGGCGATGGTGTGTTTGAAGGCATCCGCTCCTATAACGGTAGAGTCTTTAAACTTGACGAACACCTTGAACGACTTTACGATTCTGCGAAATCAATTATGTTACAGATCCCGACTCCTATCGAAATAATGAAGGAAAAGGTACTCGAAACACTCCGTCTAAACGATCTTACAGAAGCCTATATCCGACTGGTCGTCACCCGAGGGGTCGGGGACCTCGGATTGGACCCAGATAAATGCCCGAAGCCGACTATCATTATTATCGCTGATAAGATCTCCCTCTACCCACCCAAATTCTATGAAGAAGGACTTGAGATTATAACAGTCTCGATTCGACGGAATTATGCCGAAGCCATCAATCCAAGAATTAAGTCATTGAACTATCTAAATAATATCTTAGCGAAAATTGAAGGAAAACAAGCAGGGGCAGAAGAAGTACTGATGCTGAATGCTGACGGCTATGTTGCTGAATGTAGTGGGGACAATATCTTCTGGATAAAGAACGAGGTACTCGTTACGCCCCCCGTCCACATGGGAATTTTGGAGGGTGTTACCCGCAATAGTGTCATTGACCTTGCACGTGAAGCCGGAATGCAGGTAGAAGAACGCGTCTTTACACGGCACGATCTTTATGTTGCCGACGAATGTTTCCTGACTGGCACTGCCGCTGAGGTTATACCGGTCGTGAAAATCGACCGACGCGCCATCGGGGACGGGCAACCCGGGAAGATAACGCAGAAACTCATTGATGCTTTCCGGCAGTTCGCGCATAGTTACGGAACCCCGATCTACAACCCTGAGGTATGAAACTGCTGGAGAAATATTAGCACCGCAGCTCAATTTCAAATGCCGCACCTATAAACACGCGGAAAACTATCGAGATACAGGAGGACATTTCAGTATGGATGCGCTAAAAAACATTCTTGCTCTGATAAGTATAATCGTCGGACTGACGGTAATCTCTGCCTACGCACAAGAAGAGACGGACACAGCACTCGGACCTAAGCCTGCTAACACTGTTGAAGAGCCCGTAGAGACACCAGCAAACCAAGCCCCTTCAGCAAGCACACGCAAGCCGCCTGTCGATGGTATGCTCCTTGTGAAGAAAATCTCGTTTGAAGGGGTCGAAACCGCCTCTGAAGATATGCTGCGCACACTTATTCAGACACAAATCGGGTTTGAAGTCTCTGAAGAACTTCTCACCGAAGACCTAAAGAGTCTTTACAAAGACACCGGATTCTTCTCTGAACTTGAGGTTGACGTGCGACCTTTTGATGGCGGCGGGCTTGAAATCGTCTATAAAGTCGTTGAAAGCCCAAAAATCTCTGGCATCAACATCATCGGAAATGAAAACTTGGGAATCGGAAAACTCAAAGATGAACTTATACTCCGACCCGCTGAGATTTATAGCGAGCGGCGCAGATGGGAGAGCGAACGCGCACTCAGGCAACTTTACCACGAAAAGGGATACTATCTCATCGGCATCCAAACCCATCTTGAAGCAACGGGCACTGACGCGGAAAATGCTGTTCAGGTTACGTTTGAGATAAATGAAGGACCCAGAGTGCGGATTGAAGAAATCAACTTCATTGGAAACGAACAAGTTGACGCGGATAAACTCCGAAAGAAACTCAAAACCCGGATCGGAAAACCGTTCGACCAGATGCTCTTTGAAGAAGAAGACATGTCATTAAACCTCCGCAATTATTACCAAGACCTCGGTTTTGCACAGGTAAAAATTCTGGACTATGAAAAACGGTTTACTGAAGACAAAACAGGATTAATGCTCGATATCACTGTTGATGAAGGCCCTGAATTCATTGTCGGAAATTATACACTCGAGTTGGAAGCCGGGGCAAAAGTACTCTTCTCGGAAAAGAAAATACGCAATATGATCGATCCAGCGGAAGGTGAGATTTTTAACCGTGCTACCTTTGATGAATCCATCGGAAAATTACAGCAGGCGTATCTCGATAAAGGCTATCTACTCTCAGAGATCTTACCCACGCCTGTCTTTGATGAAGACAACGGCGTGGTTAACATTACCTTACAAATCAACGAAGGCGATGTCACAATCATTGATAAAGTCGTCATTACTGGTTTAGAAAAAACGAAAGAGTACGTCGTCAAACGCGAATTGGATTGGTTAGGTATCAAATCAGATGAATTATTGGATGTAAAATCTCTGCGCAAAGCGCGACAACGCTTGTTCCAGATGGGATCCTTCATTCGTGCTGTTGATTTTGTGCCAAGCCCTACTGACGATGAAAATCGACAAGAATTAAGGGTAAATATCGCAGAAACACCCCGGACAGGCATGCTCAGTCTCGGCGGCGGGTACGGCAGTGAAGGCGGGGTCTTCGGAGTCGCGGAAGTAGGACAAAATAACTTCCGTGGACGTGCCTATCGCCTCCATCTAAAAGGCGAATTGGGGACCCGAGACCACCATACCGCTGAACTCAGTTTTGGAACGCCATGGATTTTGGGGACACCAACCCGCTTGAATGCTCGCCTCTATGACAACCGACGGTTTCGCCGATACTATGGAACCGTCGGCACTGCCCTTCGCAGTACGAGCCTCTACGGCTTGCCCTATACTGACCGCTATATGTGGAGCCGAAGAGGCGCGTCCTTGACCCTCGGACACCCGATCGGAAAAGACATAGACGCTTCAGTAAGTTTCCGCAACGAACACGTTGAAACAAGCACACAGACGCTAAATAACGAAAGTGAATCGCAATATAGCCGCTCTACTCGAAGTATCCGATTCACCTTGGGAAGGGATACACGAGATTACCGAACTTCACTGTTCGACCCAGCAGGTGGCTCATTTCACACGCTCTCTTATGAATACTCGGGCGGTATCTTAGGAGCAGACAATCAATTCCAGAAATACTATGCTGACACCAGTTGGTTCTATAACCCTTGGTGGAATCATGTCCTTGCCCTACACGGGCGAGCCGGCCTCATGCGCAGTGAAAGTACGGACTCCTATTTCCTATTCTACGAACGCTTCTTCCTCGGTGGCGTTGACTCCATTCGAGGGTATGAGGACTGGGAAATTTATCCCGATCCAGATGAAACGGGGGTTATTAATCCTTACGGGGGCGATAAAGTCTTCTTTGCAAACCTGGAATATCGCGTCCCTATTTCTCAGCAGCTCACTGCTGCCCTCTTCTTTGATATAGGACAAGTATGGGATGAAAAGACCAGCAATGTCTTTAACGAAATCAACATGAAACGTGGACTCGGGGTCGAGGCACGTCTCACTATGCTCGGTATGTTAGTTAGACTCGGTTGGGGGTACGGCTTAGATCGGATTACCGGTGAACCCGCTGGTAAATTCCACTTCACCGTTGGACCCGGTTTCTAATAGCACTATAGTTACCACTCGCGCACGTGTTTTAGTTAATTTTAAGAGATGAGCTTACCAATCTCTTTCTCAAAAAAAAAGGACTATAGATTATGAAATCATTTCAGTTGGGGGCTTGCAAAGCACGCCTGATTATATTATTTGTTTTTCTCACCACTTTCTGTCTCAGTTCGGGCACTATCGGGCAGGAATCTTTCAAAATCGGGGTCGTGAACACACAGATCGTTTTGGAAGGCTCTCAACAAGCGACAGACGCTACCGACATACTTAAAGCCGCAAGTGAACGCTTGAGGGCGAAGTTGGACAAACTTGGGGGAGATATACAGACCTTACAAGAAAAGAAAGCAAAAACCGAACTCTTCGTCGAACAAGCGCAGACAGCCGACTTGGATAACGAAATTCGACTCAAACAACAGGAATACCATAGCGTGAGGTCGAACGGGCAACAACTACTCCTTGAAAAAGAGCAAGAACTCATGGAACCGCTTTACAACAACCTTCAAGAACTGATCATCAAAGTCGGTGAATCCGAAAACTTTGACATTATCCTCGAAAAACGGCTCATCACCCTTTATGTAAAAGCAGAATTTGATTTGACACAGCGGTTAATCGGCTTGATGAACGAAGCAAAAGCCGAAACCTCCAAATAACCCCGCACTGCCTAAACTCCATGTAGGTGGGGTTTCTAACCCCAATACACCCCTACGGAGAAAGGATTACGGCTTTAATGGTATGAAACTCAAGGAAATTTGTGAACGCCTCAATGGGGACCTCTCTGGCGATGGAGATATTGAAATTACAGGCGTTTCTGGAATCAAAGAGGCACTTCCAACCCAGATTACCTTTGTTGCCAACCCGAAGTACCTCGCCGCTATTGCAACGACGCAAGCCGGCGCTATCATCATCGGGCGGGACGTCAATGGGAACGGGAAGCCGACGATTCAAGTTGAAAACCCCTACTGGGCTTTTGTAAAAGTCTTGGAAATGTTCGCATGGGATAAAAATCATCAAGCCCTTCCAGGCGTTGATGAAACAGCAATTATAGGAAAAAATGTTAAAATCGGGGAGCGCGTCTCAATACAAGCGTTCACCTATGTCGCAGCTAACGTCGACATTGGAGATGATACGGTCATCCAGCCTTTTGTGTATATCGGCGAAGGTTCTAAAATCGGGGCGAATGGACTGATCTATCCACATGTGAGTATCCGTGAAGAGGTAACTATCGGGGACCGGGTCATTATACACTCTGGTGCTGTTATCGGTAGCGACGGCTTCGGGTTCGCACCTGTTAGCAATCGACACCATAAAATTCCTCAGATTGGCACTGTCGTTATTGAAGATGATGTTGAGATTGGTGCAAATACTACCATTGACAGAGCAACACTTTCTGAAACACGCATTAAACGCGGCACTAAACTGGATAACCTCGTTCAAATCGCACACAACGTCGTTGTTGGAGAAGATTGTTGTCTTGCCGCCCAAGTCGGTATCGCCGGGAGCACGATACTCGGTGCTCGAGTAAATATCGCTGGGCATGGCGGAGCCGCAGGGCACCTGACACTTGGCGATGACAGCGTTGTTTACGCTAAGTCGGCAGTCACAAAGGATATGCCACCCGGAAGCCATCTTTCCGGATTTCCAGCGCGACCGCATAAACAGGAATTGCGCATTCACGCTGCTACCCGTAAATTGCCAGAAGTGCTCCCCGAATTTGCTAAACTCCAAAAGCGAGTTGCTGAACTTGAAGCGAAAATTCAAGCCTTGGAGGATGCCTCGTAGGAACACTACTGAAGACAAGGTGCCTCAACGCTTGAACGAACCGGCAGTTTGGCACCTGCCCTTTTTTCTCGGTTTAGACGCTCGGCTTTTAAGTATCTTTACGGTAGAATCTCTCGCCAAGCCGCAGATAGCACACATCCCTCGCAATTATGGGTAAGCCTTCATCTCTACACACCACCCTACTGAGGCTATCTATATCCGCAATCTCCATAGCCTTACCCTTAACCGCTTCCTCGCTCAAGAAATTGGAAACCGAAAAATGAAAACGGTGTTAACTTACCTTGAATTGGCACGTCCCCTGAACGGAATTATCGCTTTTATCTCCGCATGGCTCGGTGGGTTATTCGCGAGTCAAGGCAAGACAGAAGAACTATTGGATGTCCGGTTGCTGTTAGTCTCTATCGCCGCATTATTGCTGCTATCCGCAGGGAACGCTATAAACGATTATTGTGATTACAACATAGACCGGATTAACCGTCCTCAGAGACCCCTTCCTTCTGGACGTATTCAAAGGCGGCACGCCTTAATTTTCGCAATAATTCTCATCGTCCTTGGTATCTGGCTTGGAACACGCATCAATGAAAGTGCCACAGCTATTGCGATCCTTGTGTCCGCCGCGCTTGTTAGTTACGCCTTCTGGTTGAAACGCACTGTTTTTGTCGGAAATTTGGTCGTTAGCGGTCTAACGGGTGTAACCTTCGTTAGTGGAGGCGTGGCAATAGATTCGGTGCACGGCACACTGGTACCAGCGATTTTCGCTTTCCTCTTCACAGCAGCACGGGAAATTATTAAAGATATTGAGGACACAGAAGGTGATATGAAAAACAGGATTAAGACGCTCGCTATTCTCAACCGACGGCTTGCTGTAGGAACAGCACTCGGGTTCATGGCACTCGTTGTCTTATTTAGTCCTATCCCCTACCTATTTGGAGGGTATTCATGGCATTACCTGTTCGTTGTTGTAATCGGTGTCGATTTGGTCCTGATTGGGTTGGCAGTTCGATTATTGCGTGATACCTCCAGAGAAAGTTGTGCATCCATTCAACGTTGGATGAAATGGGATATATTTGTAGGACTCGGAGCAATCTATCTTGGAACATTTCTATGATTAACTACGATGAAGTCATCGCTTTTGTGGAAAAAGAAAACCCGGATACCGAGGTAGTCTCACACTTTAAACAGGCATATCAAACCTTCTTAGAGACTGGAGAATGGCATCCGACCTATCAGGTACTTACCACGGGCTGGCAAACCCTCGACGGGGTTCTACTAATGACGCCAGAGAATCTGCTTGATGCCGACTATCGGGTTTATGTCGCTGCTGCAACTGAACGCGGTTTGAGAGAACTCCTTCTCGCTTTTCCGAGGCGATGTTCTGGAATGTTTCACCTAACAGAGAAATGGATGGACAATGGATTTCACGATATCTTAGAAGGTGAGATTGTTTATACGGATGCTGGTAGATTTTATCGGGGTGCTAAACGTGGCAGTGGCGCAGCTCCAGCGCAACGAACTGTTTCTAAACGCAAAGATGCGATTGCTACACATATACGCAAATTGGCAACTTTGAAGGGTAAACGTGAACATTCACAATTTGTCGTCGAAGGCGACCTTATGACACAACGCGCCGTTAACGACGGGCTACCTATTCAGGCGCTCTTTTATACCACAGCATGGCTTGCAACACCAGAAGGGCAGAATCTCCTAAAGCACGCATTCGCAGAAAATATCTCCTGTTATCAAGTCAGTGATGGGGTGATGGGTTCGGTCACCACAACCCGGCCGGTACCATCGGTCATGGCAGCGGTGCATTTTAAATTCAAGCACTTCTTGTCAGATTCAGGAGAACCCAATTTTCACTTTAGTCCCAAATGTAAGCTGCTCATTACCGAAAACGTCGCGAATCCAGACAATTTAGGTATGACCTTGCGGACTGCAGACGCTGCAGGCGTGTCCGCTGTCTTACTCAGCAGTACCGGCGCAAGTCCATTCCACAAAAATTGTATCCGTGCGTCACGAGGGGCAGTTGGACGTTTGCCATTGTATTATGCAACAGATATTGTCCAAGTGGTTGCGGTGCTCCGGGCATCTGGTTGGAATATATTAGGCGGGACATCCAGCGCAGCAAAAGAAGTATACACTACAAAACTTTCACTGCCAACTGCTATCGTTGTTGGGAATGAAAATACAGGGCTTTCCACAGAAGCACGCCAGTGCTGCACAGAGCTCGTCCGAATTCCGATGGCAGCCGGACAATCCTCTCTCAATGTAGCAGTCGCAGCCGGGATACTGCTCTATGAACTCACACGACAGCACAGAATTTGACAAATTGCAGTAAATGTGTTAAAATTCCTGTTAGAGAGTTGGTGGTACGCAAAACCATCAAAAAAGGACAGTTTGCAAGACCATATCCTATGATGGCTGAAAAAGGACAAATCGCATTTGAGAGCAAATTGGGTTCTGAATCACTTTAACGAGGTGTTAAAAAAGTATAACGCTGGCTATTTCGTCCTAATCGATCCGGAGCAGTGTGAACTTGCAATGTGTGCTAAACTCGCGGGCGAAGTCGAGACGGCTGGCGCAGATGCAATTTTACTCGGGGGCAGCCTCTTAACGAACGATTTGCATCCAATCGCAACAGCACTCAAAAAGGAGACAAAACTCCCTATTGTCCTCTTCCCAGGTGATTCGATGCATCTAACGCCTCACGCCGATGCTATCCTCTATATCAGCCTTATCAGTGGACGTAACCCGAACTACCTCATTGCCGAACAGGTTAAAGCCGCCCCGTGGATACAACGCTATAAACTTGAAGCCATCCCTACGGGCTACATACTTATTGAAGGCGGCAGCAAAACTGCTGTTGAATTTATGAGTGGAACTATGCCTATTCCGCGTGATAAACCCGATATCGCCGGACCGCACGCGCTCGCTGCAGAATATCTCGGCATGCAGATGGTCTACTTAGAAGCCGGCAGCGGGGCAGTGCATCCTGTTCCTAATAAAATGATCTCTACAGTAAAAGCGCAAATCAATATTCCCCTAATTGTCGGCGGCGGTATTCGCACGCCGGAAATCGCAGCGAAAAAGGTCGCAGCGGGGGCTGATTTCGTCGTAACAGGCAATGTTCTTGAGAAAAATGGATCTTTTGAACTGATGAAAGAGTTTGCCGATGCCGTTCACGGTCAAAATAGATAGTATTTAAACCCAACTTACATAGGACTTACGCAGTTGTCTCTAAAAACCGACAGATTCCCCCTGCTTGCGGGGGACTACGGAGGGTAATCCTAAATTTTGCGTCCGTCCTCTTACATAAAAAGGATTTCATCATGGCTGACGTTAAAGAAATATACATTGAAACGGAAATCGAACCGAATCCGGAAAACGATCCTGACGAACCCGAAGAAAAAACATTTGTCTCACGTATGCGACAGATCGCAGAAACAGCACTTGACACTGTTAAATCAGAAGTAAAAAAAGAGATAGAAGAACACATCGCCCCCATTGAAGAAACGACTGCGAACCTCAGTTCAAAAGTCAAAGAAGAAGTCGAAGCGATTGTCCAACGCGTACATGAGCAACATGAGGTGTTCCGCGAAGAATTATTTCGTACTGAACTCGAAAAAGAGGTGGAAATCGCTGTACAAGATGTCCATGCAGAATATAAAACCGAACGCGAACTCCTGCTACGGACAGCTGCCGAAGCTGAGAATACCAAGAAACGCATGGAAACGGATTACCAGCGAAAACTCAAGTATGCCAACGAAGAAATTGTAGAAGGAATGGTACCGGTACTGGATAGCCTTGAAGCCGCCATCAAGAGCGCAACTGAGAAGGCGGAAACCGACGGTGCCTCACCTGAACTCGTTACTTTCAGCGAAGGGGTCGAACTCGTTCATAAGCAGTTATTAAATGCACTCAGCAGCCACGGGCTTACGCCAATTGAAGC
Source organism: Candidatus Poribacteria bacterium (assembly GCA_963662915.2). Taxonomy (GTDB): domain Bacteria; phylum Poribacteria; class WGA-4E; order WGA-4E; family WGA-3G; genus WGA-3G. The sequence continues at coordinate 1,055,061 of CAXXEU010000002.1, forward strand.
GCTCGGTGAAACGTTTGATCCCTACCGACATGAGGCATTGATGGCTGTCGCATCAGATGACATACCAGAGGGTGAAGTGGTCGAAGAGTTCCGACGCGGGTACATGTTACATACCCGTGTTTTACGCGCATCACAAGTAGTCGTCTCGCAGGGACCCACAAAAGAGGAAGAAGTCAAAGCAGCTGCAAACGACAGTGATACTACGCAGGACGCAGCCGAATAGCGCAAGAGGAAGGTATATTCATGACGCAAAAACGCGATTATTATGAGATTCTGAACGTCCATCGTGATGCCGATGACGATGAGATAAAGAGGGCGTATCGTAAACTTGCTATTAAATTCCATCCAGACAAAAACCCTGGGGATAAAGAAGCAGAAAACAAATTCAAGGAGGCTACTGAGGCTTACGAAGTGCTCCGTACGCCTGAAAAACGACAAACTTATGATAGGTTCGGACATGCCGGATTAGAGGGCAGCGGACACGACTTCGGCGGTTTTGGCGTGAACCTTGACGATATTTTCGGGGATGTGTTTGGAGACCTTTTGGGAGGATTCGGCGCAACCCAACGGACACCTAAACGCGGGCGGAGTCTACAATATAATCTCGAAGTCACTCTTGAAGACATTATCCACGGGAAAGAGGTCCGGATTCAGGTGCCACGCGTGGAATCTTGTTCGGCATGTGACGGCAAGCGCGCTAAGAACGGAACGAAGGTTGTAACCTGTCCCCAATGCTATGGCAGAGGTCAAGTCAGTCAGACCCAGGGGTTTTTCACAATGGCCCGAACCTGTCCAAACTGCCGAGGAGAAGGTGAAATTGTTCAAGAACCCTGTCCATCTTGTGACGGAAAGGGACGCGTCCGAAATATGACGGATCTTAAACTGAAGGTCGAAAAAGGTGTTGATTCGGGTTTCAGGTATAAGTTGAGTGGCGAAGGTGAAGCAGGGGCTAACGGCGCACCTCCAGGCGACCTATTCGTCGTCATCCATGTTGTACCACACCAACGTTTCCAACGCAACCAAAATGACCTTATTACGTCAGCCAAGGTTTCGTTCGCTCAAGCCGCCCTCGGCGCAAAAATCAGCGTCAATACCATTGATGGCACTGAAGAGTTGCAAGTCCCACCCGGCACGCAATACGGCACGCAATTACGTATTTCAAACAAAGGCGTTCCACATTATAGGCGATCCTATTCAGGCGACCTGATTGTCACTATAGAGATTGAAACACCGAGAAACCTCAATGCAGCAGAACGCGAAAAGTTAGCGGAATTCGCGAGATTGCGGAGTGAACCTTATCATAGCGAAAATGGCGGATTCTGGGATAAACTCCTCGGTCGTCATGATTATGACGAAGAGACCTGATAGATAGAGGCAAACCTCATCAAAACTGCTTTCATAACCCAGAAACGGCTGGAATTCACCCGAAACCCCCGTGAAACATTGTCCTGCAAGCCTCTATAGGCTTGCATAGGAAACGGTGCCCAGATTTAATAGTTAAAAACATGAATTGGGCGAGAATTACGGTAACCACCTCCCAAGAGGCTTCTGAAGCCGTCGCGAATTTGCTCCTTGAATTGAACGCAACTGGCGTTGAACTCAAGGACAGCGGCACAGCTACGGTCAACCTGATTGCCTACTATCCATTAGATGACCGGGTCGGTGGACGCATGCAGAGGCTCCGTAATCTCCTTGCAGAACTGCCAACTTGGGGAATTTCGCCACATCCTGCCAGAATCGACTTACAACCCATCAAATCTGAAGATTGGGAAGAAGCGTGGAAAGCTGCCTTTCCACCGCAACGTATCGGAAAACGCATGCTTGTCGCACCAACATGGAGCAACGCGCCTCACAATGAAACAGACGTTAGAATCCAACTTGATCCGGGGATGGCGTTCGGCACAGGACAACACCCTACCACGCGACTCTCTCTCGAATTATTGGAAAACTCGATCGAGCCATACGCTCACGTCGCCGATATCGGAACGGGGTCTGGTATCTTAACCATCGCCGCTGTGAAGTTGGGCGCACAACGGGTTGACGCAATTGAATTGGACCCAACCGCTATTCCCGTTGCAGCAGCGAATTTTGAAGCAAATGGGGTTGCAGGACAAGTCCGATTGTCTCAAGGCGATGGACTCAAGCACGGGGAACGCAAATATCACCTTATCGTTGGGAATATCCTAACGAAAGTCGTCCTCCCTATCATTCCATACTGCACACCACGGCTCCACGAGGCGGGAACCGTTATCTTCTCAGGGATACTTGATACAGAACTCGGGCAGGTTGAATCGGTTTTAGAAGCAAATCGGTTTCGGCGCCTACAGGTTCTACGTGAAACAGAAGATGATATTACATGGGTCGGTATTAAAGCGGTTACTGAAACCGCAGCTGCACTATAGCAATTATTGCGGTGGCTCTTTTGATAATCCATGGCAGAGGACACATTTACCGAGATTCAAGTGTGGCATTGTCGGTGATTTTTCGTCCCCGATTAGATGGCATTTCAGACATTCAACGTCTGCCTCTGAAGCGCGATGCTCTTCAATGTTAGAACGCGCGGGCGCAGCATTGAAAAAGAGAATAACCATAACTATCGCAAAAATAAGACCGATGACGCTCACAATAACCATAAGCGTTTTGGCACTGGCTTGTTCCGTTGGCATGTGGCTAAAATGAAGACTCCTTATTGGAAAAATGGAAAGAGAGTAGGAATATTGTCTGCTGTGAGTGATGAACCGTACTCGCACCCTTCAAACGCCTCGGCATATTCAATCTGGGTACCCGACGCTTCGCCGTAGAGTGCTATTAGCAAGTCGCGGTACTTGTCTGCTGTGTCGCGAAAACGATTTAAACGTCCTCCGGCGAGCCAGGAACGCCGTGCCGAATCAGTAGGGACACTGTCCAAGCTGCCGCTATTGTAAGGTAGCCATTCGTAGAACTGCGATACGTGACAATGGAGCATATCAATCTTCTTTTCGATAACAGCGTCGATACCGACAACAACATCGGGTGTAAACGGATAGGGTTTCATGAAACCATCGCTCAAATAGGCAATAACCGGATTCGTCTCTAAATGCGGTGTAAGCGCACAGATGTTCGGGACGGTAACCATATATGCCGCATCCTGCACTAAAATTGAAGTATACCGATGATCCGGATGGTAATCGTTTGGACGATGCGTCATAATAAGGTCTGGACGAAATTCACGAATCGTACGGATAATCTTGTAACGATTTTCTAACGTCGGCATCAGTTCGCCATCGTGATTGTCCAAAAGCTCATATTCAATACCGATAACCGCAGCAGCGGCTTGCGCTTCGGTATATCGCCGTTGTGCTAAGGGACCACCACCCATCTCGTGGTGTCCAGCATCGCCATTTGTAACGGAAACGAATTTAACGCGATGTCCCTGTTGTACATACAGCGCAGCGACACCGCCTGCTTTAATATCACAATCATCGGGATGCGCCCCGAAAACTAAAACATTTATCTGTTCTTTCGACATTTTATATTTCCCTCAGGACTTACGCAGTTGTCTCTAAAAACCGACAGATTCCCCCTGCTTGCGGGGGGACTCAGGGGGTGATCCTAAATTTTGCGTCCGTCCTATTTCCCTACAAAAAAATCACAGGTTCCGGCGCTAACAGATGCACCTTGGAACCACTACACTTCCCATGATGGGAACAGCAACTGCAAAATACATCCTATGAATAACTGGAAAGTTGAAGTCTCCTATAAACCCGAAGTTCCCGATACCATCGGACAAGGTATCCTTGAAGATATAACCGACCTCGGTATTAGCGGTGTCGATGCTGTGCGCACAGCCACAGTTTACTGGATTGAAGGCACACTCGACGCACACGCTATTGACCGAATTGGTAGCGAACTTCTCGCCGATCCAATCACACAAGCCTACACCTTCAGACCCGAAAATACTACTGCGACGGATTGGACGCTTGAAGTCCAATTTAAACCCGGTGTTACTGATGCCGTCGGCGATAGTGCCGTCAAAGGCATCAAAGACTTAGGCATTACAGATGTCACCCGTGTCCACACAGGACATAAGTATTGGCTCACAGGCAACCTGAATGCTGAACGACTTGAAACAATCGCCCGACGGCTCCTTATGAACGATGTCATCCAAACGTTTTCTTATCAGAAACCACAGTCCTAACGCGCCCGCAAATCTAATTCGCATACACCCGAATCACTGTACCTAAATGGAGCCGAACTAAGGCGGAAGTCGCTGCGCTGCGAAGCATGAAACGCAAGTCAGTGCGCGGACTCACGCGTCTCGGTTTGCCCAACGCAATATCGCGAAAACCGTGTTTCTGCAGCAACTTCGGCAAGGAGCGCGCAGAGAAATAGTAGAGATGATCTCGCGGATGGACGTAGGACCAATCTTCTTTCTGCAGATGAATTTGCAGACTCTCACCGTTCGGCACTTCAATCACAAGTGTCCCTGTTTGGGGCCTCAGAATTCGGCGCAACTCACTGAGAAACGGATTTAATTCCGGGATATGCTCTAACACATGGTAGAGCGTGATTGCGTCGAAATGCGCATCCGGGAAATTTGCATCGAAAACCTCTCCACACCTCACATCCAATTGGTGTATCTCTTGTGCAAAAGTGATACCACTCTTCGACGGATCAACGCCGTACGGTTCCCAACCCCGTTCGCGTGCGAGGTGGAGAAATGTACCGATACCGCACCCAACATCCAACAATTTACCCTTACCTTGACATCGTTTCTCCAGTTCGGTGAGACGCTCTGTCATCTGTAACCATTCCATGCTATCTGTATGGATACGTGCCACCTTATCCGGTGGATAATAAGCCTCAATGTAATCTTTCTCAAGTGCCTGTTGACTGACGCGTGGATTCACATATCGCAGCTGACACCGCTTGCAGGTAACCACCGACAAAGAGTCTTTATCAAAAAGCGGTAGCGTTTCATCTTGTTCACATATAGGGCAGTCAATATGTTCGAGATTGTCTATGTTCATCGCTCTGTAGGAGGGATTTGTAATCCCGACTAAAAATACGGAACTCCCTGCGCTTCCACATAAACCGAGTAAAGAGACTGGCTACCCATCATAAACAGACGATTCCGTTTCACACCCCCAAAACAGAGGTTCGCGCAAATTTCAGGCAGATGGATTTGCCCGATGCGTGTCCCATCCGGTGCATAGATATGTACGCCATCGTAGCCATCACCAGCCCATCCTGCGCTTGCCCATAAGTTTCCATCAACATCACACCGAATTCCGTCAGCAATACCCGGTGCCGTATCGCAAAAGACTTCCTGTTTGCCTAACCGCTCGCCGTCTATGACATCGTAGACGAAAAGGTGTCGCGGTGTTCCCTCTTTGTGCGTTACCCCAGTATCAACGAGATAAAGTTTCTCATAATCTGGTGAAAAACAGAGACCGTTCGGTTTTTCGAGTGCGTCCGTAGCAACAGTCGCTTCACCCGTATCCGGGTTGAGCCGATACACACAAGTCGGCAACTCAAACTCAGCGACATCGCCTTCATAGTTGAGCATAATGCCGTATCCGGGATCCGTAAACCAGATATGTCCATCAGCGTGGACTGCCACATCGTTCGGAGCATTGAGCGGTTTACCCGCAAAGCTATCCATCAGCACAGTAATTGTCCCGTCATATTCTGTTCGGGTAACCCGTCGCGCACCATGTTCACAACTGACGAGCCGCCCCTGCCGGTCGCGAGTGTGCCCGTTGCTATAGTTCGACGGTTTGCGATAGATACTCACGTCACCGGTAGATTCTTCCCATTTCAGAATCCGATTGTTCGGAATGTCACTCCAGAGTAGATAGCCGCCATCGCCGAACCAAGCGGGGCCCTCTGCCCAACGCGACCCTGACCATAACCGTTCGACGACAGAATTACCGATTGTATATTTCTTAAACCTGGGATCTAATACCTCAATTGCCGGATCGGGATACCGGACAATCGACCCGTCCCACTTTCTTTCTGATGGTGTAGTCATATATTCTCCTCCAACTTGCGCTGCAAACAGCAGAATGCTTTCAGTTTCTGTAAATAGTATACCACAAACTGAGCAGTTTCATGCAGTAAAATCTTTGAGAGAGTAGGCGCATCTAATTTTTGGTTGTCGGTAGACGCGTTTTTCTGTCCGCGCGATCTGTACTGTCAGAATCAAAATACTTACACATCCAAATAATCCTGTTGCCTTGACATCTTCTCGGAGTTACGCTATAATCCAAATCATCAATAAACTACCGGAGGAAAATCATGGCAACCCCCGCAGCACAAACACACCTCACGCCCGAAGAATACATTACTTTTGAACGCAAGGCAATACCGGACGCTGAAACAGTCAGAAGTGAATACATTGATGGAGAAATTATCAACATGCCTGGAGCAAGCCGCGTGCATAATTTGATTGCTGGTAATATATCTGGCGAACTCCGCAACCTATTAAAAGATAGCCGATGTGAAACCTACGCGAACGATATGCGGGTGAGTTCTCCCATCACCTCGTCCTACTTCTATCCAGATGTCGTTGTCGTTTGTGAAGAACCTCGTTTTGAAGATGATGTTTTTGATATACTCCTTAACCCCACTATCCTCGTAGAAGTCCTTTCACCCTCAACCGAGGCTTATGATCGCGGTGAAAAATTTGCACACTATCGCCACCTCACATCGTTGCAGGAATACGTCCTCGTTTCCCAAGACAAGGTTCTTGTTGAACACTACCGCCGCCAAGAAAAACAGGAAAGTGTCCCCGTTCCTGGAAAGGACTGGATTTTCACCGATTTCCGAGAACTTGCGGAAATTTTGCCACTCCCCTCCATCCAATCCGAATTGCCTTTGCAGGAAATATATGAACGCGTCACATTTCCTGATTAGTGTTTTGAAGAACCATTCCCACCGCCGCTGGTGAGGTTTTGCGGCGTACTCGCTCCGGGGAATGCCATACGGAGGACCTTCATACCGTTGATTTATGCGAAGTGCATGCTAACCTCGCCTATTGTTATAAACAGGGGCATCCATGTCAAACAAAAACGCATCTCTAAAATCTGGCATCCGAGATAACCTGCTTCGTGAAACAGTCCACGACTTTTTAGAACAAGAAATTAAGAACGGTTCCGTACTTTCCGTCGTATCCGCCTACTTCACCATCTACGCCTATGAAAAGATGCAACACGCCCTCAACAAAATAGAGGAACTCCGTTTTCTTTTCGGTGACCCCGATTTTGTCAAACGCATGGACCCGAATAACACAGATACAAAAGCGTTTGATATAACAGACACAGGCTTAGCACTCAACCAGCAACTCCGACAGAAACCGATTGCCAAAGCGTGTGCCGAATGGATAAAAGAGAAAGTAGAAATCCGCACCACCCGCGACGCAAATCTGATACACGGGAAAATGTATCATATCGCCAATAACGGCGTTGACAAAGCAATTCTCGGCAGCTCCAACTTTACGGTGCGTGGACTCGGACTCAGTTCAAATCACAGCAACATTGAACTTAATCTTGAAGTGGATAGCGACCGCGACCGAACTGATCTCAAGGCGTGGTTTGACGAACTCTGGAATAACGATGAACTCGTTGAAGATGTCAAAGAAAAAGTGCTGGCGAAACTGAAGCAGATAGGGCAAGACCACCCACCAGAACTCATCTATTACAAAACCCTATACGAACTTTTCCGTGAGGAAATTGAAACCCGAAAAACAAACGAACAAACCCTTGAAGATACACATCTATACGACACAAAAATTTGGGACAAGTTATACGACTTCCAGAAAGAAGGGGCAAAAAGTGTTATTGCTCGGTTGTTGCGACACAACGGTTGTATCTTAGCAGATAGCGTCGGGTTAGGAAAAACATACACAGCACTCGCTGTTATCAAGTTTTTTGAATTGCGAAACGAACGCGTCCTTGTGCTCTGTCCAAAAAAACTCCGAGAGAATTGGGCACGCTATCCAGCACATAATTCACAAGCATCTAATGAATTCCTTGATGATAAATTCGGTTATACATTATTGGCACATACCGACTTGTCCCGTTATTCCGGTGATTCTGGTGGGGTCAATTTAGAAAATTTCAACTGGCAGAATTTTGACCTAATTGTGATTGACGAATCGCACAACTTCCGAAACGATAGCAAACCTCGTGAAGACAAAGATGGCAACTTCCGCCACACTCGTTATTCACGCCTCTTAGAAGAGGTCATCAAGGAAGGCACTAAAACCAAAGTACTGATGCTTTCGGCGACACCGGTGAATACTTCACTCACCGACCTCCGCAATCAGATATATCTCATGACTGAAAAACGCGAGGATGTCTTTAGAAAGAGTTTGGGGGTTAGCAATATCGGCAATTTAATACGACAAGCGCAAAAAGCTTTCAAAGCGTGGGAAGAAAAAACACCAAAGGAGGGCACGAGAGATAAAACAGAATTATTTAATACGTTAGGCGCAGAATTTTTCCAACTGCTCGGCGGCGTTTCTATTGCGCGTTCCCGAAGGCATATCATAAAATATTATGCGGAAGAAATGGAAAATATTGGTGAATTCCCCACACAACTGGATCCCGTAAATTGCCATCCACCTACCGACCTGTCAGGTGAACTTTCATATAAGGCATTAGCCGACCAAATCGGTGCGTTTGAACTATCCATCTATAGACCCTCCAGTTATGTTATAGATGAAACTGCTAAACAGCGGTTGGCAGATGAGAAAAAGCGACTCCGTTTTAATCAGGCAGACCGTGAGAAATTTCTCATCGGCATGATGCAAACAAACTTCCTCAAACGACTGGAAAGTTCTGCGCACTCCCTCTCTGAAACGCTTGAACGCACCATCAACAAACACAATGAAATGCTGGACAAGATTGAACGCTTTCAGAGAAACAGCAATATAGCCGACACAGCAGCAGATATCCTGCCTGATGACGATGAAGACGATGAGGAGTTTTTAATCAATCGCGCAAGAAATCCGTATCATTTGAAAGAATTGGATTGCACCCAGTGGAAACAGGATCTTCTCAAAGATAAACAAACCCTTACTGCAGCGTGGGAAAAGGTCAGTTCTATCACGCCTGATAAAGACGGTAAGCTCAAAGAAATAAAGCAACATATTCGGGAACAGGTGAAAAATCCTAACCGTAAACTCCTTGTTTTCACCACCTTCAAGGACACAGCGGACTATCTCTTTAAAAACCTGTCTGAACTCAGGTCGGAATTAGGACTTGAGATGGCACTGGTTTCTGGAGATATGACGCGAACGACTTGCGGACAAAATAATTTCAACGCTATTCTCACAAACTTTGCCCCATGGGGACGGATACGTGCGGAGAAAACAAGCGACAACATTGATCTGCTCATTGCCACAGACTGTATCTCAGAAGGACAAAATCTACAGGATTGCGGGACGGTACTAAACTACGATATACACTGGAATCCTGTCCGTATTATTCAACGGTTCGGACGGATTGACCGCATCGGTAGTAAAAACAAAACGGTGAAAATGATTAACTACTGGCCCACTGAAGATATGGAGGTCTATCTCCGTTTACGCAATCGCGTTGAATCCCGTATGGCACTCGCCGACGCTACCGCAAGTGGTGACGACGACCCGTTAAATCAATCGATTTATGAACAAGCACAAATGGAACTCAATTTCCGTGATAAACAGTTGGAACGACTCCGTGAAGAGGTCCTTGATTTAGATGATCTCTCTGACGGTGTCGTAATGAGCGATTTTACATTAGATTATTTCTTTGCACAACTCCTGAAGTATCTCGAAAGAAACAGAGCAAAACTTGAGGCAACACCGGATGGCGCTTATGCCGTTACCAGCAACGAAAATAACCTTATGGAAAACGGTGTCATCTTCTTCCTTCAACAAACAAACGCAAGCACAGATAAACAGCAGAAAACCGCCAGTCCCATCCACCCTTACTATGCCGTTTATATCCGAAACAGTGGCGATATCCGTTACGGCTGCGCAAACGCCAGACAGATATTAGACCTGTTTGAAGCATCTGCCGTTGGCAAAGAGAACGCAATAGACGATTTGTGTCTCTGGTTTGACCAAGAAACCGAATACGGTGACAACATGTCACATTACAACAAACTTTTGGACACCGTCATCGCGCACATCACACGCTCGCATCAAAAAACGCAATCCAAAAGTATCGGGAGAGACGGCACGCGCGGTTTCAAACTCCCAGTCGCCTCCGAAACTCCCAGAGACACCAACGATTTTGAATTAATAACATGGCTGATTATTCAACCACCACAGACTTGATTTTTCAGGATAGATTCACGCCTTGTATTTTTTTGACGAGAAACCTCAATTTGTGGTATAATTTCTTAGGTTGAGAAATAAATTTTACCTCTTATGAACACAAGACCTAAGCTTCACGCTATCTTTTTTCGCACAGATCGGGGAAACGAACCCGTCCGAAAATGGTTGGAAGCCCTTGGAGAAAAAGATGAAAGGATAGTTGATACTGATATAGCAGTCGTGACTGAACATTGGCCCTTGGTATTACGTACAAGTCTCGTTAAAAAGTTACAAAGTGAAGATAGTATCTGGGAAGTCCGCAGCCGTATCAGCGATGGGAAGCGTATTGCGCGTGTTTTGTTTACTGTTGAAAGTGGCGAAATGATCCTTCTGCACGGTTTTATTAAGAAATCTCAAAGGACACCGCGGAGAGATCTGCGACTGGCACGAAGACGAAAAGAACTATGGAGAAAAAGGAGCACATCACATGAATAAGAATCGGGGTAGTAATTTTGATGATTATCTTAAGGAGCGAGGAATTTCTGAGGAAATCTCTACACTCGCGCAAAAGCGATGGGAAACTTTACGCACCGAAGTATCACTTGACCCAGAAAATGATACAGAGGTTCCCGATAATCCACAGGGGTACATTAATAGGTTTCTACACCGCCTCCGACATCGTATTACGCATCTGTTTTCGTAGTTGACTTGACGTTAAAATAAAATAGCGTAAGCCCTTAAAATCTATCCACAAAGAGTTGAAAATTACGGGGACTGGCATGCATTGCCACCCCATTTTTTGTAGATGTACAGGAACACTGCACATGAACAAAGAGACAATCAAATCCGTCCTCGCGACAATGCCCACCGCCCCCCTTTTAGAAAAATCAAAAAACCTCTTAGCGACACTCGGTTACCAAAGCGAACGCACACTCGAACTCTCCGGCACCGTCCACGACTTCATTCAGGAATTCCCACCACTAAATCCAAACACCAAAACCGAACAGGAATTCCACAAGCATGCCGAATCTGTCCAACTCATTTTCCAGTTTACAAGCGACGAAATTAACGATGACCCACAGATGACCTTGCTTGAGTCCAATTCCTTTGATAAAGGAAACATAAGCAGCTTCCTGTTCTGTGCAGTTGAACTAAAAGATAACACCTACTCCCGAACCAGATACGCCGAGTTCACACGAGAAATCAACAAACGGCTGTTAGCACCGACCGTAGTCTTATTCCGAGTTGCAAATCGTCTAACTGTAGGATTTACCGACCGCCGCCCAGACAAAACTAACGAGGACCGTGATGTACTCGGACAAGTCACACTTATCAAAGACATCCGCCTGAACGATCCACATCGCGCACACCTCGATATCCTCTCCGAACTCTCCTTTGAGGAATGCATCAAGTGGATAGACGACAAGAAAGAACCGAAAAACTTTGACGGACTACTATCCGCGTGGCTCGCCAAACTGGACACCGAAGAACTCAACAAACAGTTCTATCGAAAACTCTTCGCGTGGTATGAATGGGCAATAAAAACAGCGACGTTCCCAACAGACGAAAACCGCATCTTAAAACCGGAGGAGCATGTCATCCGTCTCATTACACGCCTGCTTTTTATCTGGTTCATTAAGGAAAAAGGATTGGTGGCAGATGCGTTGTTCAGCAAGGCACAAATCCAAGATTTACTGAAAGAAGATAACTTTGACAGCGGCGATGCCTACTATCGCGCCGTACTACAAAACCTCTTTTTCGCTACACTGAACACCGAAATAGACGAACGAAAGTTTAGCACTCGAACAAACAGAACCCACCGTAATTTCTCACGGTACCGCTATAAGAAACAGATGCACGATCCTGACAAACTTTTGGAACTTTTTGCCAACACACCTTTCATCAACGGTGGCTTATTTGATTGTTTAGATACCTTCGATGGACCAAAAGACGGCGGGTACCGTATAGACTGCTTTTCTGACGTTGCGTACAAAAAACTGAGTATCCCCAACCGCCTCTTTTTCCACGAAAGCCGAGGACTGATCCCGCTACTTGAACACTACAAATTCACCGTTGAGGAGAACACGCCGATTGAGCAAGAAGTCGCGTTGGACCCCGAACTCCTCGGTAGAGTGTTTGAAAACCTACTCGCTGCCTACAACCCCGAAACCGGTGCAACGGTACGTAAACAGACCGGTTCCTACTACACGCCACGCCCAATTGTCGACTACATGGTGGATGCGGCATTAACCGCCACATTATCTCAGAAATGTACCCCAACCGATGGCGACGCAAAACTGTGCGAAGAACGACTCCGCTATCTCCTCGACTATGCACAAGCCTTTGACGATGCCAACGAATGGTTTGATGATACCGAGACCGATGCCATTGTGAAAACAATTTCCGAACTCAAGATATTGGACCCCGCGGTCGGTTCTGGCGCGTTTCCGATGGGCATGCTCCACAAACTGACGCTTGCACTCCGCCGACTTGACCCAGATAACAGCCGCTGGGAAAAATTACAGAAAGAACGCGCTGTCCAGCGAACCCAAGCCGCGTATGATACGCAAGATGACCAAATACGGCGTGAGGAACTCCTTGAAATTGATGAGACCTTCAAACGCTACCGTGATTCTGACTTCGGACGGAAGTTATATCTGATTCAAAATAGCATCTTCGGTGTAGACATCCAATCTGTGGCATGTCAAATCGCCAAACTCCGTTTCTTCATCTCGCTCGCAATTGAACAGGAGCCGGAGCAGAACGCAGAGAATTTCGGTATCAAACCCTTGCCGAATTTAGAGACGCGCTTCATCGCTGCGAACACACTGATAGGGCTTGAGGGGGAGCGGACACTCACGAGCCAGAAAGCACACAATTTAGAACATGAGTTGAGTGACAATCGCGAGCGGCATTTCCACGCCACCACTCGTCAGCAAAAACGTGTATGCAAGCAAAAGGACACGGAACTCCGTACCGAATTAGCAGCGGAATTAAAGAGCATCGGCATGCCCGCCGATGATGCTGAAAAGATTGCCAAATGGGATCCGTATGACCAAAACGCCACTGTTAATTGGTTTGACTCGGAGTGGATGTTTGGCATCACTGACGGGTTTGATGTGGTGATTGGCAATCCGCCATACATACAATTGCAAAAGGAAGGCGGTAGGCTCGGAAATCTTTATCAAGATAAAGGTTTTGATACCTTTATTCGCACAGGCGATATTTACTGCTTGTTCTATGAAAAAGCGAATCAACTTTTGAAAAACAGTGGACATGTCTGTTTCATTACTTCCAACAAATGGATGCGTGCTGGCTACGGTAAAAAGTTGAGAGATTACTTTGTAACACTTACCCAACCGGTTCAACTGCTGGATATGGGACCCGATGTATTTGATGCTACCGTTGACACAAACATCTTGCTTTTCCAAAAGATTGCCTCCGATGCACCTGATACTTTCAGAGGTGTATCTCTCGGGGCAGATTTTGACAGACAAACCGATAACATATTCCAATATCTGATTGATAATGGCGCGACTATGGAGATGCCCACTAAAGGGGAACCGTGGGCGATACTCTCATCTGCCGAACTCAACCTGAAACGCAAAATAGAGGATATCGGTAAACCGCTTAAAGATTGGGATATAAACATCTATCGTGGAATTGTAACAGGTTGCAACGAGGCATTCATCATAGACGAAGACACACGAGCAGAACTCATAGCGCAAGACCCAAAGTCAGTAGAAATTATTAAACCACTCCTACGCGGACGTGATATTGAACGCTACCATGCCAAGCAAGCAGGATTATACTTGCTTGCAACCGGTTACGATCTGGATATTCCCAAAAATTATCCTGCTATCTACAATCACCTTGAGGCCGTAGGAGAACAGATGGAATCAGGAAAAATAAGAACAAGAGGTAAAGGACTATTTGATAGAGACGACCAAGGTGTAAATTGGTGGAATCTCAGAGCTTGTGCTTACTATTCAGAATTTGATAATGAAAAGATCGTTTATCCCGAAACAACCCATTCTGCAAACTTTTTCTATGACAGCGGGGAGTTTTTTTTAGATAAAACGTGTTTTATGATTACAAGGAGCGATTTAAAAATCTTGGTGGGATTGCTCAGTTCTACATTGATGACCTTCGCTTATAAACGGTACTGTAGTGGGACTGTGCTGGGCGCAAAGGGGTATCAGTATAACAAACATGCTTTAGAGAAACTTCCTGTCGCCAAGATTCCCGCCTCGCAACAACAATCTTTTATCACCTTAGTTAATCAAATTCTCGCTGCTAAACACACCGACCCCGAAGCAGACACTTCCGACCTTGAAGATGAGATTGATAAACTGGTGTATGAATTGTATAATTTAACACAAAATGAGATTGCGATTGTGGAGAAAACATGAGGAGGTTGTACTGCCTACGGTTTTTTAAACCACTCCCTCAAGGAAGATTGTGATATAATACAATCTCATTGAAAGGAGTATCCAATGGCGAAACACAGAAGATTCACCCCTGAGTTTAAAGCGGAACTTGTTTTCGAAGTCCTTAGCGGTGACAGTTCCCAAGCAGAAGTGTCTCGACGACATAATATCAACGAAAATCAACGCTCACAGTGGAAGCACCAGCTCATTGAAAATGCGCCCATGCTGTTTGAGTCTACGGATAAACCGTCCAGCGATGCGGAGAAGCGTATCACTCACCTTGAGTATCTCGTTGGGAGAATGGCCGTGGCGTTAGACATCCAAAAAAAACTATTGACATCGCTGGACTAACGTTGTCTGAAAAGCGATGCTTCATTTCGGCATTGCAAAAGGAGCATTCTGTGCGAGATATTTGTGGCATCCTCGGTGTCAACCGGGGTAGTTTCTATTATCACCGCCAAGAGGATCCGTCCGAAGCGGTCCTGCGATCAGAAATAGAGAAACTGGTTCCGGACAGTATCCGAGATACGGGTATAGGCGTATCACGCGGTTGCTACAGCGTCAGGGATACACCGTTGGCATCCGACGCGTCGCCCGGTTGATGAAAGAGAAGAATCTCTTAGTCTCCGTCAAGCGTGCGGGTCAAACAACAAAATCGCTTCAGGGGATAAACCCTGGACCAACCGGCTCGAAACCCTTGAAGTTTCTCGTCAGGATCAGGTCTGGGTGGCTGATATTACTTATGTGCGTCTCAAGGGACGCTTCGTCTATCTCGCGCTTCTCATGGATGTCTTCACCCGAATGATAAGAGGGTGGCACCTCAGTCAACACTTGACGCAAGTGCTGACATTGACACCGCTCGAAGAGGCGTTGTGCCAAAGCGTTCCTGAGATTCATCATTCCGATCAAGGCGTGCAGTATCTTTCAAAGGTCTATATTACCACGCTCAAAGCACATGGTGTTGAGATTTCCGTTGCCCACCGCGGCCGGCCTTGGGAGAAGGATATGCTGAAAGACTCATCCGAACCCTCAAGGAGGAAGAAGTCCATCTCAATGACTATCAAAGCATCACCGAGGCGAGAGATCGCATCGGACATTTTATCGAACAAGTATACCACCAGAAACGCCCACATTCGGCGTTAGGATATCTGACACCTATGGAATTTCAGCGAAAAACCTTATCTTAACTTTGCGAAATTGTGGCCCAAATAAGCGTATGCACTTCACCTTTTTATATGGTGAACAAGGCGGTGATTGTAATGGGTGTGGTAAGCATTTTGAAAAACGGAACATGGAAGTTGACCATATTATCGCAGAAAACGTTGGGGGACTGACCATATTGAGAACCTTCAACTGCTTTGCAGCCATTGTAACAGAGTTAAAGGGGAGCGTGGGCAAGAATATCTTGTCTCAAGACTGAACAAAGATTGAGATGCTGACCTATTCAAACAACCCTATATATTCTGATTGATTATAATCAAGTGAATATAGCATGCTGCAATCAGACATAATATCACTGATTATATGAAAAAATACCATGCAGACTTCTTGTTTTATATTTTTAATATCCTCCAACACTATAATGGTAGTACGGTCAGAAACAACGGGAGAAACAATCAATTTTGAACGCCGTGCCTCATTCTTTGTAATATATCCAAAGAAATTAGACAATTCATTTTTGTCTACGCCATGTGCTTCCATAGCGTGATATACTTTAGATCTTAATTGTGTGCCAGACATGATAATTTGATGTGCAGTTTTCATAATAAATTTCCTTTTGCTATGTTCTTTATTCGCTATTGAGTTTCCGTCACCTTCACACATTCCGTCACTTCCCGATGCTATTCGGTAGAGGTAGGGTCTGCCTCAAGTGAGGCAGATAGCATAACCCTACCAAGTGACATTCTAAATATTATAGGACTTACGCAATTGTCCCTAAAACCGATAAATCTCCCCTCGCTTGCGGGGGGATAAAGGGGGGTAATTTGCGAACGTGCGTAAGTCCTATATTATATAATTCTTATCATTTTTTGTCAAATTAATCTTAAATCTAAAATGTGAAAACAAAATTAACCAATCCCAAAACGACTTATTGCGAAAAATAAACCAAATCGTAGAAGGAACGTGGTCTGCGAAAATAGTCTTTTTAAATGACCGCGATCAAGTAGCTGTAAACATTTTGCTCAGAATAAGAAAGCAAGCATATCTATACTGCCCTCGCCTGACTTACATTCGGGAAATATGTCTGTAGCGACAACAAAGTTCAATGGGCAAAATGTTTACGGTCCCTCAAAATAGAATCTTGACAGATTCATCTATCAATTGTATAATTCAGTAAGTGTGAGAAACTGAAAAGGAAGTTACCCTCGCTGACCTCGCCCGTTTGCAAAATGTGATAAGGGAGGATAAATCTATGAACGGCACAGAAAAAGTTGTAAAGCACTTGGAGATGACCCAAGCAGTTATTAACCGTTTGGGGCGGAACAGTTTTCTATTAAAAAGTTGGAGCATGACAATCCTCGTCGCAGCAATGGTTTTAATCGCGAAAGAAAATTTACAGAACACCTATTTTGTTTTGACTCTTTTCCTTCCCATCGCGGGATTTTGGATTCTGGATGGCTATTTTCTCTGGCAGGAACGGGTGTTTCGACAGGTCTACGACGATATCCGACAACAGGATAACACTGATTTTAAGATGGATCTCGGCAAGCATAGAGACAAACCAAAATGCAGCTGGATATCCGCTGTTTTTTCTATCACGCTCGTTATTTTTTATTTGATAGAGGCTCTTTTCGTAGGTGCAATCGGTTATTTCTTCTAATGCACACCAGAAGACTATGAGACACGTATTTTTCAATGAGCACCCATCCCTCAGCCCAACGTTTCCGTTGAAAATAAGATCGTCCGCTGCTATACTCTCATAATGACCCGTGCCCCCCGATGAGGGCAATTGCGGAAGGAACTGTCTGAATCACAGATTTGCACAGCTGACGCAGATTTTAAGGGTCTCTGCTACCGGAAGCGTACCGCAAGGAAAACATCAAACATTAACACAGAAAAACACCCTGTCATTCGATCAAATCACTTGCCGACACCAAAGTCAATAATCCGCGCAATCCGTGTCATCCGCGAAAATCCGCGATTCTGACAACAAACTCCCGATCCCAATTTCTTTCAATCCGCGTCATCCGCGATTCAGATTTTGTACTGCTCCCAATTTCTTTCAATCCGCGTCATCCGCGATTCTGACAACAAACTCCCGATCCCAATTTCTTTCAATCCGCGTCATCCGCGATTCTGACTTGTTTGGAAAATTGAAATTGACAAGCCAGCGTGTCTGGACACAGCGCACATCCATCCGAATTACGCGAGCCACCGCCACAACGCCCAACCACCATTCCCTAAAAATGTGCTAACGCGCGCAGATATATAGCC
The DNA here is from genome assembly GCA_963662915.2 of Candidatus Poribacteria bacterium. GTDB lineage: Bacteria > Poribacteria > WGA-4E > WGA-4E > WGA-3G > WGA-3G. The sequence continues at coordinate 1,073,211 of CAXXEU010000002.1, forward strand.
ATGTCCTTAACGACGCGTCGTTAGCAGAGGTGCTTTCAAGGTTTCCTTGCGTCCATGTCAAATATATTATAGCAAAAAAAAGAAAAATTTTGTCACGAATTTTTTTGGGATTATAGAGCACTCGGCATTCAGAAAACGTTCTGATCGACAGAACATCTGTGGGGACTCCCTGCTGGCGGGGTGTGTGATTTTATCCTGCAAGTGTATAATCAGAAACATCTTCACCCGGCGTTAGGGTATCTGACTCCTGCCGATTTTGAGAACAAAACTTGTCTTAACTTTACTGATTTTTGGTCTAAATAAACGTTGGCACTTCAAAGAGTTGTGACAATAACGTTAACTGCTCACGCATGTCTAACCCTTTATCCGTAAGCATAAATTATTGGGAGTATGGTAGAGTTGGCACGCTCCAACTAAACCGTAATCACCCGCTGTTGCCCGACTCTGTATTCTGAGGGCGTAATGCGAATCTCAATATCGCGGTTCAATCGATTCAGAAACGTCAACAGCCGTTCGACGCTATAATGATTAAACTTCCCTTTTTTCAGGCGTGAGATTTCAGGCTGCTTCACGCCGAGAAGCTTCGCCGCTTCCGCTTGGGTGAGCTGACGACCTTCTATAATCTGAAACACTTCAAACCCAAGTTTCGCTTTGAGAAACAGGGCATCGGCATCCGGCAAGTCTAAATCCTTAAACACATTGCCTGAACTCTTTTCAAATTCAATCTTCTTGCTCATCATTCGTCTCCAGTTCCTGCGCCATTCTGAGGCGTCTCTTGATAAGGTCTACGTCTTTCTTGGGGGTCTTAATGCCGCGCCTTGATTTTTTCTGAAAACAATGCAGCACATAAACCCTCTCTCCAATTTTCACGGCATACACGGCACGATAAGTGTCCGTCCTATAGTCGGCGCGTATCTCAAAAACCCCTGAGCCAACGCCCTTGAAGGGTTTCGCTGCAGGAGACATGCTTCCTGCCTGTGCAATAAACAAAGCGTCCCCTATATCCTTTTGAACGGACTGCGGAAAATCCTTCAGCTGTGCCTTAGAATCCCCGATCCATATAGTTTCTCTTAAGTTCGGTTTCCTTTCGTGATCCATAATGTATTATAACCAAATGGATATACTATGTCAAGTTTTTTGACGCAAGGGATTCGCGGGCTTATATCCCGAAACCTAAAGCAAACCTCGGAAACTTTACGCCCGAATGCCCGTAAAATCTTGATCTGTCGATTGGATTTACCCGCCCGAGTCCTCTTTCGACTTGCTACAGTGGGAAGGGTGGCAGAAACGGTATAGGGTTACCGTCTCGTAGCAGTGCCACCCGGACTGGATATAAAAGCGTTTATCCGCGCGGGAAAAATGAGGCACGTCGTTTGGGGGTTCGACGGAAAACTTATCGCGCGCCTACGAGCCGGAGCAGCCAGTTCCGCGTTTTCGGGTTCTGTTCCTCTACTGGTGGCATCAATGCCCGCTTTTCCTCTCTCTCCGCAGTGAGCAGGTTTTGTGTGTCTGATAACATATTCAGGAGTTGCGATTTCTCATCCATGAGTGCCGTCTCGCGCTGGACGGACTTCGTGTACTTGCTAATTTATCTGACTGTCATGTGCTGTCGCCGGACGCTCGGGTGGCTGTGTCAATACGGCGGTGTCCTTTAACTTGATGTTACAGATTCCCAATCCGCGTCATCCGTCTAATCCGCGAAAATCTGCGATTCAGACGAGATTCCCAATCCGCGTCATCCGCGATTCAGATTTTGTACTGCTCCCAATTTCTTTCAATCCGCGTCATCTGCGATTCAGACGAGATTCCCAATCCGCGAAAATCCGTGATTTACGGCGTACTCGCCTAAATGCGAAGTGCATTCAGACAGAAACTCACGTTGACTCACCGCTATCTCCGCCACTTTCCACAGAAACAACCTCCGCATCCGCCACAACTTCCTCAGAACCCTCACCAAGTGCCTTCGGTCTTCCAGAACCCTTCAGCGCGTACGTCAACCGCTCCAAAGCCGAGACGAGCGCATCCGTGTCACCACCGGGCGCAAACTGTTCAGGCGCGTCCAACGCAAGCGTCAATCGCTCCAGAACCGCCACAAGTTGCGGCGCAGACAGATTCGCAGGTGCCTGCGCTTCAAACGCTGAAACTTTCCGTAGACTCTCAACGGTTTTCATCAACGAATCCGTCAACATCTGAAAATCTTTCACATCACGACTATTATTTTCTAACGCATAGTTAATACGGTCTATATGTTTCGCTAACACCGCAACCTGTTCCCCCGGAGATGTTAGCGGAATATCCCGCATTATCTGTCTATGTGAATCCCGCGCCTCGCGCCATACCGCACCATACTTCTTCTCAGGCCACCGAGCCGTAACCGGCTTCAAATATGACATACGGTGAACCAGTTGATTACGCAGATCCGACATATCCAACGTATCATCCTCAGCTAACCGGCCCATCACAGCATCCTCCTGAATCAATGCTGAAACGGCTTCAGCAGTAGATACGCCTCGCGCATGACAACGCACCACAAATTTCCGATGCTCATCCGTTATAAAAAACGAGAGATTCGCCAACAATACCTCCCTAATAGTTGCTCTAATTTGAAGCAAACTCCTGCCATGGATGTTCGCAAAATCGTCATCGATAGATAGGTTTACATGCTCCACTGCATAACGTTGCACGCGCCCTATAAACGCTTCTACAAACGCAAGACCTTCTAACGTATTATGCAACTTTTCTAAGTCCGATACCAGTTCAGACATCTCTTCCGTAGGATTAGTTACCGATTTCTCGAACTCTCCATGCAGCACGTCTCGTAGTGTAATTTTAACCGGCTTGTTTGCCACAGTTCTTCTCCTCTTATTTTTCTGAGTACTCTGAAATTTTCAGAGTACAGTTCTGAATACAGATACCAAAAAATGCTCACAATGTCAGTCGTGGCGTGTGTTCTCAACGCCCCTTCACAACCCTATCATTTCCCGATTTACTCTGAAATACTCTGAAATTTTTCAACGTATTCTAAAAAATACGCTGTACGTATCACCTAAAACTATCAAAAAACAAAGTAAAAATATATTAAGTATACCATCAAGAAACCTTAATTGCAAATATTCTGATCACATGAATGTGTACAGTTTTTAACACATCCGAAAATCCTGATTCTGACAATCCACAACCCATACCCCGCAACCATTCACAATCCACCGCCAAAATATTGACACGCCCAAAAAATCAAAAAACCTTGAAAAAAACAATAGAATATGAGATAATGCATAGTGGAATCAAAATATCCGTGTAGGGTGAAGCTTGCAGGTTTTCCATGTTAAACAACAAAGGAGAAAGTACACAAGATGCCACTAAACAGAAAAGTCCGTTACGGTATGGTAGGCGGTGGCCCCGATGCCTTTATCGGTGCTGTCCATCGTAAAGCCGCGGCACTCGATGGCGAAATAGACCTCATCGCTGGTGCGTTTTCATCATCACCGGAAAAATCCCGTCAGCAAGGTGCTGAACTCTTTCTTGATCCGAATCGGGTCTACGGTTCTTACAAAGAAATGGCGGAAAAAGAGAGCCAACTCCCTGAAGGCGAACGTATCGACTTCGTCTCAATCGTAACACCGAATCATGTCCATTTTGATGTCGCCAAAACCTTTATTGAAGCCGGATTTCACGTCGTCTGTGATAAACCGATGACGACAACGGTTGCGGATGCGGAAACGCTCTGTCAACTCGTGAAAGATCATGATGTCGTCTTCGCACTTACACACAATTACACAGGCTACCCGATGGTGAAGCAGGCACGTCAACTCGTGAAAGATGGAAAACTCGGAACGCTTCGCAAAATCGTCGTAGAATATCCACAAGGCTGGCTCGCTACATTCTTGGAAGACGAAGGCGCGAAACAAGCCGTCTGGCGCACAGACCCGAAGCAAGCGGGCGCCTCTTCATGTATCGGAGACATCGGTTCCCACGCAGAGAACTTAGCACACTATATCACAGGACTCGACATCGAAGAGATCTGTGCCGATATGACCACTTTTGTAGAAGGCCGACTGTTAGAAGATGATGGCAATCTATTGGTGCATTACGAAAAGGGTGTCCGTGGCGTGCTTTATGCCTCACAAATCTCTGTAGGTGAGGAGAACAACCTCCGTATCCGTGTTTACGGTACCGACGCTTCGCTGGAATGGCAGCAGGAAAATCCGAACTATCTCTACGTCCGCTTCCCAGATGGTCCCGAACAGGTCTACAAACGCGGTAACGACTATCTCGCAGAGGTCGTTCAGCACAACTCACGCATACCGTCCGGACACCCTGAAGCGTTCATTGAGGCATTCGCAAATATCTATGTGAACGCTGCCCGCACAATGGCAGCGAAAATCACGGGCGAAGCCCCCGGCGAATTTGACACAGATTTTCCAACCGTCCAAGACGGTGCACGCGGCGTACATTTCATCAACGCTGCCGTAGAGAGCGGCAAACAGCGCGCATGGACCGACGCAAGTTACACACCCCCGGCATAACAGTTGGCAGATTGACTGAAAGCGCACCGACCTGAAAATAATAAAAAAGGAGACTAACTATGGCAAGACCTGTAACACTCTTTACAGGCCAATGGGCAGATTTAACGTTAGAAGAATTAGCGGAAAAAGCGAGTGGATGGGGCTACGACGGCTTAGAACTCGCCTGCTGGGGCGATCACTTCGAGGTTGATAAAGCACTCGCAGACGATAGCTACTGCCAAGGCAGACACGACCTACTTGCGAAGTATGGACTGAAAGTCTGGTCGATTAGCAACCACCTTGTCGGACAAGCCGTCTGTGATAATATCGACAGCCGACATCAAGGGATTTTATCAGAGGCTATTTGGGGCGATGGAGACCCCGCCGGTGTGCAAGAACGCGCCGCCGAAGAGATGAAAAACACAGCACGCGCCGCCGCGAAACTCGGTGTCGGCGTTGTCAACGGCTTTACGGGCAGCGCTATATGGCATCTCCTCTACTCTTTTCCACCAAATGATCCTGCACAGATTGATGCCGGTTTTGAAGATTTCGCCAACCGATGGAACCCCATTTTCGATGTTTTTGATGAAGTTGGGGTCAAGTTCGGACTCGAAGTTCACCCGACTGAAATCGCCTTTGACATCGTCACTGCCGAACGCGCAATCGATGCAGTCAACGGCAGAGAAGCGTTCGGATTCAACTATGATCCAAGCCATCTCGGCTATCAAGGTGTTGACTACGTCGCTTTTCTCGAAAGGTTGAGCGATCGGATTTATCACGTCCACATGAAAGATGTCTGGTGGGCAGACACACCCAGGTTGTCTGGCGTGTTTGGTGGACACTTGAACTTTGGTGATTCCCGAAGAAACTGGGATTTCCGTTCCATCGGTCGCGGGAACATCAATTTTGAAGAGATTATACGTGCCTTAAACCATATAGAATATGACGGACCGCTCTCCATCGAGTGGGAAGATAGTGGTATGGATCGGGAACACGGTGCACGTGAGTCTTGTGGTGCTGTTAAAGGCTACGATTTTGAACCTTCTGCTGTGGCTTTTGATGCCGCATTTGAAGATTCTTAAACGATTGCTTCTCAGCTGCCTTTCCGTTGTCAAGGCAGATGTCCAATAGTTAAAAAACCATTCATAACCCACAGTAGGTTCTTTAACAATTTTAGACCGATGCCGACAACGGAGGCATCGCCCAGATTCGATAGCTAAAAAAATGGCAAAAGGCACTGTTCATCCTTCTGAATCTCGGAACTTTTACGATCGGCGCACAGGAACACATATCCGACAGGTGACGACTGCGTCTGCGTTGCACCATCATCCCTTCTTTATCATACCTGCCTATGATAACGCAATGCAACGGCTGATTTTTGTTTCTTATCGAACCGGAACCCCACAGATATTTGCAGAAGAACGCGCCACAGGTGAACTCCGCCAATTGACAGATAGACACGACATCAGCGAATGGTCAGTGCATCCCGGACGAAATGGGAAAGCAGTCTTTTTTACAGCAGGAACAAGTGGCTGGAAACTCGATCTGGAGACCCTTGAGGAACGAGAACTCGTTAATTTTTTTGACGCAGCTGGCAAGTCGAAACTTGCTGCTAAAAGTGGCGCAACGACGATGCGTGAAGACGGGATGGTCGCTGCGGCTATGGGGACGACCTCTGTAAGCCATGATGATCGATGGTGGGCGGTCAGGTTCAACATCGGTAAAGAATCTGCGCTTGCTATTGTGGATACGGACACCGGGAAGCATAATATCATCTTACACAGAGACAACATCGGGCATCTCCAATTCTGTCCTGATGATGCCAATCTCCTCTACTACGCCGGCCCCCTCACCGATCGGGTGTGGGTCATTCATCGGGATGGAAGTGGAAATCGCCGTCTTTACAAACAAAACGTTGAAAAGAAGGAATGGATTACGCACGAAACATGGATTCCAGGAACACGTGAACTCGCCTTTGTTGACTGGAACCACGGGGTACGATGCGTCAATGTCGACACTGGCATAGAACGACAAGTCACGACAGTCAATGCTTGGCACGCTATTAGCAACCCCACCGGCACATGCATGGTAGCGGATACGAACTTTCCGGATATCGGTATCCAAATTTTTGACCCACGCGACGGTATCGGCAAACCGGAGACGTTATGTTATCCGTCCGCTTCATCTATAGGTGAGCATTGGAACGGACCTTTCCCTTACGCAGCGGGCCCAATTCAGGTGTATGCGCCTCAGCATACACACCCGCACCCGTCTTTCAGTTCGGACGGGAAGTCCGTGGTATTTACATCGGACCGAAGTGGATACGCCCAAATTTACGAGGCGACTCTTGGTGAGGAATAAAAAAAATACAGGACTTACGCAGTTGTCTCTAAAAACCGACAGATTCCCCTGCTTGCGGGGGGACTCAGGGGGTAATCTTAAATTTTGCGTAAGTCCTAAAATAGAATAAGTAGGGGGTACGGCCTCCACTTGGTAGGTGCGGTTTTGCGGCGTACTCGACTTGGGGAATGCCATAAGGCATTCATACCCGGGGAAGTGCATAAGCACTTCATACCGTTGATTCTGATTCATGCGAAGTGCATTCTAACCGTACCGGTTCCGATATCGCAAGCGTTTGTGCCCTATGAAGACGGGTATCTTGGCTTAACTTCACGTAAGTCCTATAAAAAACAGGTAAAAAATATTAGTCGCCAGTATGAAAAAGAAACTTCTGTGAAACGCGAACTCTCTTTTTCAAAAATTGATTGCTGACTGCTATTAAAAATAGGAGTAAAAAATGCCAATTGTCATACCGCGCCTGATTGTCGAGGTGTTCCAACATACAAACTTCCGAGGTAGAATGGGGTATGTTGTAGAGCCTGTTCCATTCACAGGACACATCGGATTTCAAGATAATATATCTTCTGTTCGTGTCTACAAGGGACCAAACTTCTCATCGAACCCAAACTATAAAGTTATCCTTTACCAACATCGTAACTTCCGCGGTCAGAAGTTAGCACTCGGGCCAGGATTTTATCCGAATCTCCACGATGTCGCCTACAACTTCGCTGACAGAGTTTCCTCCATTAACTTCGGATCCAGTTTAGAGGTCGTCGGCCCGGAGTGGGGAACGGTTCCCATGATTGTGGATTGTTACGAACACGTTAACTTCCGAGGCAAAAAAATCACGATTCTACGCGACATCGCGAACCTACGAGATGCACAAGGTAGAACTTGGTTTGAGGACCGCATTTCCTCAATTCGCATTTTTAAAGGACCCGACTTCCCACCAGAAGGTGCCGATGTCGTCTTTTACGAACACCCGGAATTTGAAGGGCAAAGCCTGATGATTCGCATGGAGCCGATGGACTATAAGAAGGAACTCCCTAACCTCCACCTGCTACCTCAGAACTTCGGGGACTCTATCTCTGCTGTTAAGATTGAAGGATGGGCATCCTCGGGTGAGTTCACAGAGATGGTGTTTGAAGATGAATTCATTGGAAACCGTATGCGTCCAGAATGGCGATGGGAGGATCCAAAAGGCGGCGGCTCATGGGCGGAACGTCAAGGCTACCTCGAAATGCGAACGGACCCCGGACAAGACCTCTGGCACGGCGCAGATGGAAACGGCGGTGATATGAGCGCGCCACGCCTCCTTATGGAAATGCCCGGAGACTTCGCCGTCGAAACCCGCATGCGAATCACACCACAACTTAGAGAACACGGCGGGATACTGATATGGAAGAATCCAAACAGATTCCTCCGTTTGGAAAAAACCTCGGGACCTCATGCCTTCAGAGGCGATGTCCGATTTGAACGCCACGTTAACCGCGTTTTTCATCTCCAAGGACGAAGCAGTGGGCTCAGGAATGTCCGTGAACTCTTCTTACGCGTAGAACGAAGGGGAAACCAATTTTCTGCTTTCGCCAGTAGTGACGGCATTCAGTGGAAAAGCTGCGGACAAACAAACGTCGGCATGGGCAGATCGGTACATGTTGGACTACACGCATTATGTCCAGGAAATATCCCGCCGACCCTAACCCGGTTCGACTTTATCCGAGTATTCAAACGGAGACACGAGGTCGCCGAATACCGACCCATTGCTGCTGAGCAGCACGGTCAAATCTCTGACGAAGAGCGTGAACGGCGAAGAGCCGACCGGCGGGAACGTGCCATGCGCGACCTATCTTAACAGTTATCAGTTGTTAGTGCGATTTGCTACGCAAACCTTTCAGCTGTCAGTTAAGTCTTCCGGCAGTTGCGCTTTGCTTTCATGCCACAAACATCTCTCTAACTGATAACCGATAACCGATAACCGAAAGTGAGCAAAGCGAACGCTCTAACAACTCTCAAAGGAGGACATCATGTTTGAAAAAGATAGCACCCGTTGCCAACAGAGATATTTTGTAAACAACCTGCGATTTTTTACAATAACCTGTCTCCTGCTAATCCCGCTTGCGTGGAACGTGCAACCCGCTGAGGCAATTATCGGCGCAGTCGAGGACGGTTTAGTCGCCTACTGGACTTTTGACAAGGACACGGTGAAAATAAAAACAGAGGCAGTGGACCTGCTATCAGGATTAGCCGCTGCCGTCCACGGGGACCCCGAACTTGCACCCGCAGGTGATTGCAAGGTCGGTGAGTGCATCCTTTTCGATGGAAGCGTTGACCGATTCCTCGTTGAAGATTCAGATCCACCGACGATTGATCGCGATTGGGAAGAGATTAGCCTTGAGTGCTGGGTTTATATTAATGCCTTAGATGATAGTTGGAATCGAATTATTTCACTCGACGATATGCCCTCAAATACTGCGGTCGCAAGTCTCTACTATGATGACGACGACAACCAACACGGATTTTTCATTCGAGCGGGTGGCCAATCGACCCAAGCTGCCCAAGACAATGTCCTGGAAGACATTCCCATTGAGGAGTGGTTACACCTCGTTGGCACTTACGACGGTTCAACGGTTCACTACTATGTAAATGGAAAACAAGAGAAAAAATACGCCATGAAAGGTGGAAAAATTCCAAAAGGCGGACTGCTTCTCGGGATCGGCGACCGATCCGATGGGTGTGATTGCGATACAATTCAGGGATACATTGACGAATTTCGCGTCTATGACCGAGTTCTAACTTCAGCAGAAGTACAGAATAACATGAAAGCAACTGGACTTGATGTGAGTCCTTCTGCCGACCATCTCAGTGTCACATGGGGGCACATCAAAGCGCGGCGAAGATAGATAACCAAATCTTGTAAGCCCACGCATCGCGCAGGCCTGGATATACGGAGAAGATCGTTCACGGAAAACCAGTCTTATCGAACCGCAAGGAAAATTAAAATTATGGAAACAATTGGTGTTGGTGTTATCGGATGCGGCGGTATGGGGAGAAGTCTCGCTACCAGCGCACACGCCGTCGAAGGCATAGAAGTTATTTCCGTTAGTGATGTTCAGGAAGCGTTGGCAGAGAAACTCGCTACAGATATTGATACATCTTATACACTGGATTATCAGGAACTACTCGCCAATGATGCAATCCAGGCTGTCTTGATAGCGTCACCGCCGTTTCTGCACTCGCAGATGGCAGTTGATGCAGCGAACGCTGGCAAGCACGTCTTTTCCGAAAAACCGATGGCACCGACGTTGGAAGATTGCGACGCAATGATTGCCTCCGCGGAACGCAACGGTGTCAAACTCACGATCGGCTTAGTGTGTCGCTACCACGCTACGCATTCCACAGTCCATGAGATTGTGCAGAGCGGTATCCTCGGCGCGCCCGCCTGCATGATGGTGCATCGCATCGGTGGACCGTGGCGGAGCGGGTATAGCCATACCCCGTGGCGATTAGAGCGCGCCAAATCCGGCGGAAGTCTCATGGAAATCAACGCCCATGAAATCGACTTTATGCGCTGGACCTGTGGAGATGCTGCCTCTGTCTATGCCGCCGGTGGACAGTACGTCCAACACGAAAGCGACTATCCGGATGTCGTCCTGGCATCGTTGCAGTTCAAGAACGGGGCAATCGGTTTACTCCATTCCAGTCATGTTTCCGCTGCCGGTGGATACGGCGGGCGCGTCGATTGCGAAGACGGCTCCATCTATTTTCCACAGATCTGGGGTGGCGATGCAACTATTCAAATTAAACCCTTTGACGGTGAAGGCGAGCAGATTAAGATAGCAAATATTGAAGTGCCGCCACCGGTTCAAGAGGAAATTCGCGTTTTCGCCGACGCAATCCGCAACGATACGCCGCCACCGATTACAGGATTAGACGGTCGCGCCGCAGTCGAAATCGCATTAGCGGCATATCAATCCGTTGAAAGCGGACAACCGGTTTCGCTACCCCTTTAATGGCAAGTGAAAATAAATATTAATGCCTAACCTACTGATTTGCCAAATTTGAAATTAAAGGAAAATTAAAAATATGAAAATTTCAGTCTGGGATGGTGGACTTTCAGATAGTTACCTCAAACAGGTTACACAACTCGGGGCAGACTGTATCGACTTTGGAAGCGGAAACGCTTTCCCCGGAGTTGACGAACAGGGGTACCCCGATTTGGACGAAGTTCTGAAAATCAAAAAACGGATACGCGCTTGGGGTCTCGACATCAATCGCGTGACGCTTCCGAACATCACCGAAAAATTTATGACCGGACAACCCGATGGTGAAAATGAACTGGAGAACACCTGCAATGCTCTCAAGGTCTTCGCTGAAGCCGGTGTCCCTATCGCACGCCAGAGGTTCTGGGGCGACACGTTCGACTATCTCATGACGCGCTATTCCTCGGTTCATAGAGGCGGTTATACATCTCGCGGCGAAAGCCGTGCTGCAACCAAAAACCCGCCACCGACACCTACGATGGAGGTACTTGACGAATGGTGGAAACGCTTCAGCGAAATCTATGGCGCACTTGTACCAATCGCCGATGAATGGGACATCAAACTTGCTATCCACCCATCAGATGTACCGAATCCAGACACACCGTTAGGCGGTCTCGGTTTTCATCGTGTTATCGATGCGTTCCCGAGCAGAAACGTCGGCTACCTTTACTGCTGTGGCACCCGCGCTGAAGCCGGAGGCAGTGCTATCGTCCTCGACGAACTCAACAACTACGGACGCAAAGGACGCATCTTCATGGTTCACTTACGGAACGTCCGTGGAAGCCTCGCAACAGCCGGCGCGTTTGAGGAAGTTCTCCTTGATGACGGCGATATGAACGTCTTTAGAATCATCCAAGAACTCCAAAAGGTTGGGTTCAACGGATGCATCAACGCCGATCATATCCCGAAATTAGAAGGCGATGTCGGATTAGCCTATTCTGTCGGCTACATCAAGGCACTCTTTGCCGCATTAGTAGCATAATCTTAATGTGCTTGTGTACACGGTAGAACCTCTTACCCATCGGAATCAGGACAAGTGGGACGCGATTATCCAGCAGTGCCCAAATACGACGGCTTTCCAAAGCCTCGCGTGGCGAGACGCGTTAGCTGGTGCTTTCAAACAACTCACACCGACGTATTTGCTCATCAAGGAAGAAGACTCGGTAATAGGCGGAATGCCCGCGTTTGTATTTCAACCAATACCGGGTATCCGTTTATGGCACTCGATGCCGTGGAACCTGTGCGGCGGTATCCATCTTATGGATGCAGTGGATGTGAATCCTGAAACATTGGTAGCGTCAGTCGAGAAAGCAGCAATGGAGAACGGATGGTGTGAGATTCGTTGGACACTAACACCGGAGCATACCGAGACCTACGACAATTTTTTCGCTAACACAGGCTACGAACGCGTAAATCACTTTACGCATCTCTTGAAAACGAGCGAGGATGTTGACACCCTCTGGCATGCCTACAACAAACGGGTACGAGGGGCAGTCCGAAAGGCAGAAAAATCAGGGGTAGAGGTTACCGATACCAACAGTGAAGAGGCGTTATCCACGTTTTATGACATGTATCTCGTGACCGTCCGACGGTTAGGTGGAACCCCGAAGCCGCATTCGCTTATGCGAATGCTCCTCCAGCAAAAAGTCGCTAACCTCGCCATTGCGACGTATCGTGGAACGATTATCGCAGGTCTGTTCTATTTACACTTTAACAAGACCGTGACGCTGTGGTGTGAGGCATCCGTGCCAGCATTCTTAAAATATCGCCCGAATAACGCAATTTTTCACCATATCATCACACAAGCGTGTCATGAAAAATACGAATGGGTGGATTTCGGCGCATCGCCACCGGAAAACAAAGGGTTAATTGCGCACAAGGAGCAGTATCGCGCCGTTCGGACAGATTTCGCCAGTTATACAAAGGTAATCTCACCCTTGAGAAAAGAACTTTGGACTCGGAGCGAAGGCGCACTTCGTCAAATCTATACATGGATGCAGAGGAGTGGTTAACGGTTATTAATTGTTAGTCGTCGGTAACAAGAGGTCTCTGGTAACAATTCATCCCACTTTGGAATATTCCAAGTTTGCGAAGATTGTTACAAAGGACCTCTCTAACCCAGGGAATGTCATACGGCATTCATACCGTCGATTCAACTGATAACCGAAGACTGACAACTATAAAAAATGGAAACTATCCGTAAACCTAATTTAATTTTTGTTTTCGGTGACCAACACCGCCAATGCGATGTCGGTTGCGCAGGAAACCCGCAAGTACAGACCCCCGCTATGGATCAACTCGCACAGGAGGGGATGTTCTTTCCCAACACTTTCACGAATGTCCCGATATGTGTGCCTGCACGTGGATGCTTGCTGACAGGCAAATACCCATTGAACCACAAAGCCGTCTCCAACGATCTGCCACTCCCTTTGACGGAGACCAGCATCGCCGAAGTCTTCAGAGACGCAGGTTACGCAACCGGCTATATCGGGAAATGGCACCTCGGTGGCATGCCGAGAGATAAGTTCATTACACCGGAGATGCGGTTCGGTTTCAACGATTGGATCGGCTGGAATTGTCACCACAACTATTTCAACGCGCCGTATCACGATGCTGACGGCAATCAGATGCAGATTGACGGCTACGAACCCGAGTTTCAGACAGATAAAGCGATTGAATACTGCCGTCAGCACGTTGATGAGCCTTTCTGTCTCTATATGAGTTGGGGACCCCCACATAACCCTTATGAACATGTCCCGGAACGCTATAAAGCGATGTATCCGCCAGAGGCTATCCAGTTACGACCGAACGCCGTAGACACACCCGCCACACGGGAGGATATTTCTGGCTACTACGCACATATCACCGCACTTGATGAAAACCTTGGACGCCTGATGGCAGCCCTCGACGCAATGGGTATTGCTGAAGACACAATCCTCGTCTATACGTCTGACCACGGAGATATGCTCGGTAGCCACGGACATACCCGAAAAGAACGTCCCTGGGACGAATCCGCCCGTATTCCTTTCATGATTCGCTGGCCCCATAGAATTCCAGCAGGCGTTACCCGCGACACCTTGCTCAGTCTCGTCGATTTCATGCCCTCAATGCTGTCTTTGTGTGATCTACCGATGCCAGAAGGGGTCGAAGGTATTGACCTCTCGGATGCGATGCTCGGTAAGACAATTGACGAACCGCAGTCTGTGTTTCTTGGTGTCCCACTGCACGGAAGCGAAGGTTTTAACTTCGGTATCCGCGAATGGCGTGGTGTCCGAACGCATCGCTATACCTACGCCCGTCGTTACGACGGAACGGGATGGCTCCTCTACGATAACGACAGCGACCCGTATCAGTTGAACAACCTCATTGACAACGAAGATTCACAAGACCTTCGGGCAGAACTTGAAGCGGAACTTCAAGAATGGCTAACTCAGGTAAACGATCCATTCTTACCGGGATTGGAACATATCCGACAACTCGGTCTATCTGAACTCTGGAACATCAGCGAGCAGCGGTTCGGCGGAAGAAACCCGCGCTGGGCATAGTTTTAACGGTTAAATCTGAGCTGCTGCGTCCGATGTCCTTGCAGTATTCCAATCGTTAAAAAACCTTTTTAAACCTGACAGGACTTACGCAGTTGTCTCTAAAAACCGACAGATTTCCCCTGCTTGCGGGGGGACTCAGGGGGGTAATCCTAAATTTTGCGTAAGTCCTACCTGATAGAAGGTCTTCAATAATTTCAGATCGGAGTTGACAACGGAAACTCCGTCCAGATTCAATAGTTAAAAAAATGAGAAAACGCGTCCTTATTATCGGCTGGGATTGTGCCGCACCGGAACTCGTTTTTGAGGCGTTCAAAGACGATATGCCCAATACGCGTCGTTTGATGGAAGAAGGTATCTACGGCAAATTGGAAAGCACGATCCCACCTATCACCGTGCCTGCGTGGATGTGTATGATGACGAGTCGGGACCCGGGTGAACTCGGTGTCTACGGGTTTCGCAACCGCAAGGATTATTCCTACGATTCCCTGACCATCGCCAATTCACACGCCGTCCAAGTGCCAACCCTCTGGGATCTATTAGGAAAAGCGAAAAAGAAATCTGTCGTTTTGGGAGTGCCGCTCACGTATCCCGCCAAACCGTTTCAAGGCTGGATGGTCACCAGTTTCCTCACACCTAACCGCAATGCCCACTGGACCTTTCCGAGACGACTCACGCGGGAAATTAATCAGGCCGCCAGCGATTATATGATTGACCTCCCCAATTTCCGAACGGATCGGCGCGCTGAATTGGAACAACAACTCCTTAAAATGACCGCCGAACGTTTCAAACTCGCACGCTATCTGCTGGAGTCCAAGGAGTGGGATTTCTTTACAATGGTTGAAATGGGGTCTGACCGCCTGCACCACGCCTTCTGGCGGTTTTGGGATAAAACACATCGGGAGTACGAACCGAATTCACCGTTCTCGGAAACGATGCGGAACTACTACCGCGCCCTCGATACAGAACTCGGAAAAACTTTAGAATCTGTTGACGACGACACGACTATAATGGTCGTCTCTGACCACGGCGCGAAACGCATGGACGGCGGTATCTGCGTCAACGAATGGCTCCGACAGCACGGGTACCTGACGCTTAAAACCGAACCCCAAGGGATTACACGGTGGACAGCGGATTTAGTGGATTGGAAAAAGACAAAGGCGTGGGGAGAAGGCGGATATTACGCACGAATCTTTATAAATGTTAAAGGCAGAGAACCTCACGGAATCGTCAGTCCCCAACATTACGAAAGCACCCGCGACGAATTGAAGGGGCGACTCGAAGCAATCGTGGATGAGACAGGACAAAACATCAACACGCGCGTCTTCAAACCGGAAACGGTTTATCGGGAATGTCGAAACATTCCGCCGGATCTGATTGTCTATTTCGGCGATCTCTTCTGGCGGTCGGTCGGTAGCGTCGGATACAGCAGCATCTATACCTACGAGAACGATACAGGCCCCGACGACTGCAATCACGCAGAGATGGGTATGTTCATCCTGAAAAATGGAGGAGAGGCACGTGGACATGTTCATCCGAAAAGCCTATACGATATTGCTCCAACTGTCCTAACCGAGTTCGGCATCGACATCCCAGAAGCAATGCAAGGACAACCGATTTAGGTAAAGAACATTCAATTCTCCAATTGATTTCTGTCTGATGATGTGATAGAATGAAGCGTTAAGAACTGTCCAAATAAGGCGAAAAAAATGAAAACTTTTGAGACCCGCGGACCTGTATCCCCTGATCGGAATTATGTCGTTCCACGCACAACTGAACTTGCCGATTTCGTCAATCGTGTTAAACAAGGTCGTTATATCGTTATCTTCGCACCTCGGCAGACAGGCAAAACCACATTTTTCCGATGGGCATTGGAGGCACTTTCAGAGGAAGACCCAACCTACTTTCCGATTCAACTGAATTTTGAAGAATACAAAAATCTTTCCATTACTGATTTTTACGAGGATCTCTATGAAAATATACGCGAGGAAATTGAGAAAGTCTTTCAAAAGCGCGCCAGGGGCCTTTCCGAGGCATTCAGTCAATTTCTGGAAAGTACACGGATAACTAATCATCTTTCAATGCGCAGATTCTTTAGTCGGCTTTCAAGTTTGCTAAAGAATAAACGTTTTGTTATTATCATTGACGAATTTGATGGCACTCCGAACGCTGCCGTGAACGATTTTCTCCACTCGCTCCGTCGTATCTACCTGTCAGATGTAAATTCACGTTGCCCCTATAGCCTCGGTATCGTTGGTGTTAAAAACATCACGCAACTTAACTATGATCGCTCCATCTCCCCTTTCAACATCCAAGACGAGTTTGCCCTCCCCAACTTCACCTATGAGCAGGTTGATGAACTTCTGGCACAATATACAGACGAAGTCGGGCAAGCCTTCACACCCGAAACTATTGAAGCTATTCACAAACAGACTGCTGGACAGCCTGTGCTTGTCAATCGATTCGCGCAGATCCTTACCGAGGAATTGAACATTCCAAAAAGTGAACTGATTACAATGGCACATTTTTCAAAGGCACACGGGCAGCTCCTCCGCGGACGGAATACAAACATTGAACATCTTCTGACGAATATTCGTCGCGACCGGAGGTTTGAGGCACTCCTCATGAAAATCGTTTCTTACGATGAAGGTGTGGACTTCAACTTGGACACAGACATCATCAGCGAACTCGTCGCTTATGGGGTCATTGCTGAAGGTCCTGACGGAATGTGTGAAATTGTCAATCCTATTTACCAGTACCGCATCATGAGAGCATTCAAACCGATAGTGAATGGTTTAGAACAAGAATATTTACCAGAAAACGCTCGCGCAGGATTTCAAGATTATCTCACACAGGATGGGCAGATTCGGATGGTAGCTCTCATTGATAACTTCCGCGACTTTATCGTACGCGCAGGCTTCAAAATTTTACAAGTACCAGATACGCCACAAGAATACATCGGTCAGCACCTCCTATTCGCCTATTTGAACCAGGTTGTTCAGATTGTGGGTGGAACCATGTACCTTGAGGTACAAACAGGACGCGGTAGAATGGATCTTTTGATTCTCTACAAAAATCAAAAATACATCGTTGAAACAAAAATCTGGGGTGGGGACACTCGGTATCAGGCAGGCAAAGAGCAGCTCGCAGCGTATCTGAAATCGGAAAAGGCTGTGGAAGGTTACTACGTTGTATTCGATCATCGCAAGACCCCACATCCAAGAGTAGAAACAGAAATTATAGAGGGATTCACAATTCGCAGTTACGTGATTCCTATAGTTCAAGAAATCCCTTCACAGCGTTAACAATCGCCTCAGCAACAACTTCCGCCGCGAGAATGCCAACAGCGTTTACACTGCCTCCAGTGTGTGCTCTTGTAGCAAGCACAAAGAGTGTATCGCCATCAAACATTGTATGCGCTGGACGAATCGCACGCGCCATCCCATCGTGTGCCATCTCTGCTACCCGATTCACCTCTGCAGAGGTGAGCGTCGCATTGGTCGCCACAACACCGATAGTCGTGTTTGTTCCGTGAACTATATTGGCATCTAAAAGCCGTTCAGTAATGTCCACGAAACTGCCGTTTTCTTTCCCACCTACGACAATCTCACCCGTTGTTGGATTCACAACGTTCCCAAGCGCGTTCACGACTATAATCGCAGCAACAATCAACCCCGAATCGAGATAGACACATGCCGAACCGACACCCCCGGGAGACGATGTAACGCTCGGAGCCTTGCCCACCGTTGCGCCCGTGCCTGCACCGACAGCGCCCATCTCGACGGGCGCATCGGTAGCACTCAAGCACGCCTGATACCCCATCTCTCTATCCGGACGGACAGTTGCATCGCCGACTCCCAGATCGAAAATAACAGCCGCGGGGACAATCGGGACCCGGACGGCACCCGCGGGAAAGCCGACGTTCTGTTCCTCAAGGTATTGGACAACCCCGCCTGCAGCATCCAACCCGAAGGCACTGCCACCGGTGAGTAGCACTGCGTGTGCTTTTTGGACTAAGCGTCCTGAACGGAGGGCATCCGTTTCGCGTGTACCGGGTGCAGCACCGCGCACATCAACACCTGCAGTTACACCTGCCGGACAGAGGATAACGGTACACCCCGTCCGAGCGGTTGTATCTGTGGCATGACCGACCGTGATTCCGTTTATCGCTGTGAGTGTCTGATTTGTGGTTGGCATCGGTTAGAAATAGAAAGTATTGCAGGTTTTGTAAACTAACGTGAGTGTGATAAATCGACAAGAAGGCAACAGGTTCTAACAAACCATGTGAGTTTTAGTCCCGTAGGGGCGATATTTCTGTAGAAAAATGGCTCTTCCGAGCCACTCAGCCCCGTAGGGGCGACATTGCCACGAGTCAGATTTCATTTTCAAGCTCACGTCAAACTACTATAACGGATTTTGATTAAATCTACAAGCAGAAATAGCGTTGATGTCTATTTGAAAATGTGTTAGAATTTCGGCAGCTACTCATCAAAAAGAGGCATCGTTATGTCAGAAGAAACGCAAACCTATCTTCCGCTTGGAACTGGTAATGAAGAAACAGATAACGGGTTCTATACTGCCCTCGATTACATCCGTGCGAACGCAAACACCCAATACGGCAAAGGCAGACTTTTCGAGCGACTCATCAGGACATACCTGCTTGAAGACCCGTTTTACCAAAAACGGTTCTCTGAAGTCTATCTCTGGTCGGAATGGGCAGAACTCCGTCCAGAATTTGACGGTGTAGATATAGGCATTGATCTCGTGGCACAAGAACGCGATGGCGGACATTGTGCAATTCAGTGTAAGTGCTATGCAGAGACCACACGCATCTCAAAAAAAGACTTGGATACGTTTATCTCCGCTTCGGCACGTGAACCCTTCACATCTCGAATTTTCGTAGACACCGCACGCGATTGGAGTGCTAACGTCTATAGAACCCTGGATGGGTTGCAACCGCCATGCCAACGTATCAGTGCTATCGACCTCGCAAGTCGCCCCGTAAAATGGCCGGATCTCAGCACTGAAGAAGCCGAGCAGCTCGACTATCAACAAGAAACTTTCAGCTTAAGGGAACACCAGAAAGAAGCATTTAACGACGTTATCAACGGTTTTAGAGATTCCGATCGTGGTAAACTCATTATGGCGTGCGGCACGGGTAAGACCTTTGCATCACTCCGTATCGCTGAGGACATCGCCGGTGTCGGCAGCAGAGTCTTATACCTTGTCCCCTCTATCGGACTCTTTGCACAGGCAATGCGTGAATGGTCAGAACAGCAAGGCGTTCCACACCGGTATATCGGTATCTGCTCGGATACAAAGGCGGGTAATACCTCTGAAGACGCATCCCTCCTGGAACTCGAAATTCCGGTCACTACCGACCCTACCGACATCTCTATAGCACTTCAGAAAACCGATAAAACGAGTATGAAGGTTGTCTTCTGCACCTATCATTCTCTCCCAATCGTTGAGGCAGCACAGGACGCAGGCGCGCCAGCTTTTGATCTCATCCTCTGTGATGAAGCACACAGAACCACGGGTATAGAAGATAACGACGACAAAACGTCCCCCTTTGTGCTCGTCCACAATGCCGATCGCATTCGTGCGAAAAAACGTCTTTATATGACCGCTACCTCACGACTCTACACGGAAGGTGCAAAAGCAAAAGCAGCTCGTCACGATATTGAAGTCTTTTCTATGGATGATCCCGATACCTACGGACCCGAATTTCACCGACTCCCGTTCTCCAGAGCCGTTGAGCAGGACCTCCTCTCTGACTACAGAGTTATCGTACTCGCCATGTCTGAGCAAAGCGCGGATGCTGTGCTACAAACCTATCGCACCACGGGTGGAAAGGAAATCAACATAAACGATGCGACAAAGATAGTCGGCTGCTGGCGGGCCCTCCAAAACCCTGAACGAAAGTCTCTTGACGATCCTGACATCCGACCGCTGACCCGTGCCATCGCCTTTACGAATACCATTGCTGCTTCAAAGAACCTCGTGAACCACTGGAACGGTGTTATCGAAAGTGCGATCGACCGGATGCCCGAAGACCAACGTCCGTCTCGCTTCACATGTGAAACCGAACATGTCGACGGCAAAACGAATGCACTCCAGCGAAAGAAGCGCATTGAATGGCTGAAAGGGAATTCTGACGGGGTTTGTCGTATCCTCTCTAATGCGCGGTGCCTCTCTGAAGGGATCGATGTGCCAGCACTGGACGCTGTACTGTTCATGAGTCCGCGCAACTCACATGTGGACATCGTTCAGGCAGTCGGGCGCGTGATGCGGAAAGCACCGGGCAAAACCTACGGTTACATCGTCCTCCCTGTCGCGATCCCCGCAGGTGCCGACCCTGCCGATATTCTCAACGACAATCAACGTTTCGCTTCCGTGTGGAATGTCCTCCGCGCCCTCCGGTCCCACGACGATAGGCTCAACGCTGAAATCAATCGCATAGACCTTAATGCCGCAACACCTGACCGGATTATCTTCACAGGACTTAACGAGGACGAGGGCAATGCAGGGTTCTCGGCTACTTCAAATGGGCAACAACTCTTTCTACCGATGGATATTCCGCCAGATGCGATATTCGCTAAAATCGTGGAGAAATGCGGAGACCGAAAATACTGGGAGAGCTGGGCAAAGGATGTCGCGGATATTTTCCTGCGGGTCGTGGGACGAATTGAAAGCCTACTGGACAATTCGGAAAACGAGGCACTCCGTGAATGGTTTGACGATTTCCACAAGGAGTTGACAAGTTCCATCAACGATTCCATCACGAAAAGCAACGCCATAGACATGATGGCACAACACATTCTGACGCGTCCCGTCTTTGAAGCACTCTTTGAACATTACGACTTCGCTTCTGGCAACCCTGTCGCTATCGCACTCGACAAACTCCGCAATGACTTCGCAGAATTCGGTCTTGAAGACGAGACGAAAGATTTGGAAAAGTTCTACGAAAGCGTACGGATGCGCGCCCGCGGTATTGACAACAGTGAAGGCAGACAACGTGTCCTCTTAGAGCTCTACGAGAAGTTTTTCGCCACCGCCTTGAAAAAGGACGCGGAACGGCTCGGCATCGTGTATACACCCGTTGAAGTCGTTGACTTTATTCTCCACAGTGCAAACGAAGTCTTACAAGCCGAATTCGGCAAAAGCCTTAGCGATGAAGGTGTCCATATCTTGGATCCGTTCACGGGTGCAGGTATTTTTCTGGCGCGTCTCCTCCAATCTGGGCTTATCCAACCCTCTGATCTGGAACGAAAATATCGCGCCGAGCTCCATGCCAACGAGATCATCCTCCTTGCCTACTACATCGCCGCCGTCAACATCGAAGAAGCCTTCAGAGGACAACGCGGACAAGACAGCACTTACGAGCCTTTTAAGGGTATCGTCTTGACGGATACTTTCAATCTGAACAAAGAGAGAAACCTTTTCCCTAAAGACTGGCTGCCTGACAACAATGAGCGGGCAGAACGTCAACAGCAACTGCCGATTGGGGTTATCGTTGGCAATCCGCCGTGGTCAGCAGGACAAAGGAAAGGAACAGATGACAATGCAAACGTGGTGTATTCTGATGTTGAAAAGCGTATCGGGGAGACTTATTTTGTCTACACAACAACAACGAATAAAAGGAGCCTCTATGATACTTACAAGATGGCAATCCGATGGGCATCCGACAGAATTGAAAAACACGGAATTGTCGCTTTCGTCACCAACGGGTCATGGATTGATGGGAACGTTGATTCCGGAGTCAGGGCGTGTTTAGCGGAGGAATTTAGTTCAATCCACGTCTTGCACCTACGCGGGAATGCAAGAACATCTGGTGAACCCAGGCGTGCCGAAGGCGGAAACGTATTCGGCGGCGGTTCACGCGCACCTGTGGCTATCACGATCCTTGTCAAGAACCCAAACGCTACACACCAGGGTTGTTCAATCCACTACCGCGATATTGGTGATTATCTCACACGCGAGGAAAAACTGGATGCACTCACCGAGGCAAAATCAATAAACGGATTTAGCGATTGGCAAACGATAAAGTCCAATAAGCATCACGATTGGATTGATCAACGCAGCGAAGCCTTCCAACAATTCTATCCACTCGGCACAAAAGAAGCGAAAGCAGATAGGGCAGATAATGCAATATTTGGGTTATATTCCCAAGGAGTAAAAACAAACAGAGACGCATATATCTATAATTTTACACACAGTGCCTGTGCAGAGAATGCAAGGCAGATGACACAGGACTATCTTGACGCACTTTCAGAATCTGAAGAAAATCCTGAACTCTCGGCGGAAGCAGTAGCGCGATGTCATACTGAAAACGTTACGTGGGTAGGAGAACTTATGGACAGCCTGCGGCGACGAAAAACCACCGGATTCGATAATAACTTTATCCGAAGGGTTATGTACCGTCCATTCATTGCTACAAATTGTTATGCCAACTATATCTTTATACAAAGAAAACATCAGATGGATCGCATTTTTCCAAGCAGCTCCAGTGAAAATCGTGTAATATGTGCCCCCGGTATCGGGAGCAAAAAGCCATTTTCCACACTTATGACTGATACAATGCCAGACATGGGTTTTAATGCAGCATCACAATGTTTCCCGCGGTGGCAATATCCAAAGCCTACGGATCCATCAAACGCAACAGGCACATTTCAAGGCATTGAAGACGCTCCGGAACGTATAGATAACATCTCAGACACCGCACTCCACGCCTTCCAAAACCACTATAATGACGACTCCATCACCAAAGATGCCATCTTCGATTACGTTTACGGTATCCTGCACGCACCGAGTTATCGGGAGAAGTTCGCTAACGACTTATCCAAAATGATACCGCGTATTCCTTATGCCCCGGACTTCCACGCCTTTGCCCAAGCAGGCGCGGATCTCGCAACCCTCCATCTCAATTACGAAACCTGCGAACAATACCCCTTAGCACACATCTTCTCCGGACAAGGTGAGCCGCAACCGACCCATTTCCGTTTGACCGAAAAGGCGATGCGTTGGACAGATAAACAGACTAAAACAACCCTCATCATTAACGAGCATATCCGTCTATCCGGCATCCCAGCAGAAGCACATCGGTATGTTGTCAACGGTCGGACACCGCTGGGGTGGTTTATTGATCGCTACAAAATCACAACCGACAAAGACAGCGGCATCGTCAACGACCCGAATGGATGGTTTGCGGATCCTCGCGACCTCATCACAGCGATAGAGCGGATTGTTTATGTGAGTGTGGAATCTGCGCGGATTATTGACGGGTTGCCTTCTGAGATAACGAGTACCTGAAAGATTTAGAAGTGCCTCGGTGAAAAGTGCAAGAGGCTCCTCAATCGAGTAGATCGCTATTTTCTTGAAAAAGTTCTCCGAATGTGTTAAAATTAAGGACAATTAGCCTTTGTCGCTATTAACGGTATTGAAATATAAGTAATGTAAAATCAAGTTCTTGGGTTTGAAAGGAAGAATATGACAGCTGAAGTGGCAGTAATGAATAAGCAAGCAATTGCCCTCGCCGCGGATAGTGCGGTTACGTTCGGGAGAGAAAAAGAACAGAAAATTTTTACTTCAGCCAGCAAAATTTTTACGCTATCGAAATACGAACCAGTAGGCGTGATGATTTATGGTAACGCAAGTCTCATGGATGTTCCTTGGGAAACAATTATCAAGGTTTACAGAGACCATTTGGGGAAGAGAACGTTCAAAACTATAAGTGATTATGCTGAGAATTTTTTAACCTTTTTAGCTAAAAATGAGCAATTATTTCCTGAGGACGTACAAAACTGGTATGTCAATGGTTTAATCTATACCCACTTTCAATTTATTGCAAAAGAAGTTAAAGAAAGCGCCAACGAGATTATTATCGAAAAAAGTTCAATTGACGATGAGACTGTAAAGAAAATAACATCACGGGTTGTGAAGGGTTACTTTGAGAGATGGAAAGAAGGTGAGTTAAGCCGTTCAGTGCCTGACGGATTTACGACGAGGTTAAGGGAAAAATATAGAAATCCAATTAAGAAACTAAAGCAAGAAGTCTTTGAGAATTTGCCTCTAACCCGACAATCTTCACGTCAATTAACCGAGATCGCGATTAACTTGTTTACAAAGTTTCCAAGTGGGTTGGTAACCTCAAATCACTCCGGAATAGTTATTGCTGGATTTGGTACAGACGATGTTTTTCCAGTTCTCGAGGCATTCTCAGTTGAAGGCAAAATCAGCAATTATCTGAAGCATAAACGGGATGAGGAAAAATCTACTGCAATTAATTTTCAAAACAGAACGGCAATTATACCATTCGCTCAGAGCGAAATGGTGTCAACTTTTATGACAGGAGCTGACCCTAATTATCACAATACTATAGACAGAGACATAGAACAGATATTCACCTCCTATCCGGAAGTTCTCGTAGATAATATTGATTGCCTGGACCAAGAAAACAAGGAAAATTTGAAGCAACACCTGAAAGAAGTAGGACAGAAAGAATTTGAGAAATATAGGAAAAGACTGTTAGAATATCGGAAAGAGCATTTTATAAACCCTGTCATGCAAGTTGTTCAGGGCCTTCCGAAAGATGAATTAGCAGCAATGGCAGAATCGCTTATCAATCTGACCTCCTTTAAAAGGCGAGTTTCAATGGAAGAAGAAACTGTAGGTGGTCCGATTGATGTCGCTGTGATTTCTAAAGGAGACGGTTTCGTTTGGATAAAACGGAAGCATTATTTTGAACGTGAACTGAATCAACAGTTTTTTGCCAATTATTATAAGGAGGCTGATATAAATGGCACAAAGACAAGCGAACCAACAGACTAAAAAAAACTACCGTTCAATGGTGGAATTCAAAAAGCACTTCTTTCCGAACGCCTATAAGCAAGAAGAGGAAAGAAGCCGCGATCCAAAAACTTTTGGAACGGGTTTAGTCAAGGACCTCATGGACGGTGTTAGACGAGAACTTCGCAAATGAAATTCTCTGATTGTCCCATTGAGGCAAGGAGCGTTTAGTAATATCAATTCTAATCGATGATTAAAAGGATTACTATTTTTGAAGGTTTTCGCTTTAATAATGACTTCGCTCCATTTCCAAAACGCGAGTCCCTGATGGGAAACCAAATTCTAAATCCTAAAATGGTATATATCATTACTTATCCGAAAACCCTCACTATTTTTTTCTGATTTGTCAAGGAGATTATCATGGAACTACTATTTGATGAGAAAGATATTTGCTATTATGCGTCTAAATATGATATTGATTACGATAAACCTATAGAAGTTATTGTAACTGAGATAAAAGAAAAAAGATATTTAACACAATCCGACTTGATTAAACTTTCAAAATGGATAAAAAACAGAAGAACGGATCTTGTTTATAAAAACAGTAATGAACGTATTATAAGGGTAACGCGAGAAGCTCTAACTTCTACGAATGAGCCAGATAGAATTAATGTATCACAGTGTTTAGATGGCGTTAGTCTAGGAATTAGTTCTTCAATCTTACATTGGTTTCATGAAGATGATTATCCGATATGGAGCAAACTCGCTCGTAGTGCCATAAAACCAATACCATCTGAAAGTCAATGGCAAAACTACGTTTCGTTTTGCCGAAATACAGCTAGACAAAATAAAGTAGATATGCGAACATTGGATAGGGCACTCTGTGTTCATACTGTAAAAGAAACACAAACTAATGAATTTTTAGTGTCATAACAATCTATCGCCACGCTGGGGCTAAAGTCTTCAATCTTGCAAATCCTAAAATCATGGGAATCCTGTCTGCACAAACTAAAAGTTTTGCGGCATCCGCGCCCAGATGCGACGTGCATCGTGCTACAAAACAACCCGCAACCGAGAAATATACAATCCGCGCAATCCGTATCATCAGCGATTCATATCCGACAATTGAATATCTCTGCCCGGGTTCCCCGCCAAAATTGACAAAAAGACAGTGAACTGCTAAAATCTAAACCATCCATAACACTGAAACAGAAACAAGGGGTGTAGATATGGCAAAGTTAGCACTCAACGGTGGCGAACCCGTTGTCAAAAGAAGTCTGGGGAAGAGTTGGCCCATTTTCGATGAAACCGAAGAGAACGCACTATTAGAAACCTTGCGAAGCGGCGCATGGAACCGACGCGAGAAAGTCGATGAAGTCGGTGAAAAATTCGCAGCCTTTCAGGACGCAAAATACGGGATTCCACTCGCAAACGGGACTGTGGCGTTACAATGCGCGCTCAAAGCTGCTGGAGTCAGTGCCGGTGATGAAGTTATCGTTCCAGCACTCACATTTGTGGCGACAGGGACATCGGCTGTCTGCGTCAATGCGGTGCCGGTGATTGTTGACATTGATCCGCTTACCTACAACATCGCGCCTGACGCTATCGAAAAAGCGATCACCTCGCGAACACGGGCAATCATTCCGGTGCATAACGGCGGTTATCCTGCTGACATGGACGTGATTATGGAGATTGCTGATACGCACAATCTCAAGGTAATTGAGGATTGCGCACACGCACACGGTTCACAGTGGTGCGGAAAAGGACTCGGCTCAATCGGACACCTTGGTGCATTCAGCTTTCAGATGGGAAAGACGCTCACGTGTGGTGAAGGCGGAATGGTCTTGACAAACGACGAAGCACTTGCGGAAAGCGCAGGACGTTTTGCACAGTTGAATATGCGGATGACTAACTTCCAGGCAACGCTCTTATTGAGTCAATTGGAAAGGTTTGAGGAACAGATAGAGACGCGGGAACGAAACATAGCCTATCTTTCCAAAGGTATGGAAGCAATAGACGGCATTCATCCGATTCCGCGCGATGAACGCGTCACACGCTGGTGTTTCTACTATTGGGATTTCCGGTTCGTCTCCGAGGAGTTCGCTGGCATCTCACGCAATCGGTTTCTGGAGGCACTCCGAGCAGAAGGTGTCTCATGCGGGGTCGGGGCACATGGTGAACCCATCTATAACGAGGGTCCCTTCGGCAACCCAGAACTATTCGATCAACTCGGACTGCCTCGCCAATATCTTGGAGAGCAGGCGATTGACTACAGCACACTCAATTGCCCGAATGCGGAATACGTCTATCGGGAAGAGGTCTGTAGTTTCACCCACTCTATGTTCTTAGGCGATATAGACGATATGCAGTCTATTTTAGATGCGTTCCAGAAGATCCGAACACATGTCAATGAACTGTAGCAGAATAGCGGTCAGCCATCAGTTGTCAGGAGTCAGTTAAAGGGTGCTACGATACTCCTAAAGCCTCTTGTTACTGATAACTATCAACTGAAAGGATTTTTTTTAATCCGTACTAATTGCTATTCATAACCGCGTTTTACATGTGCCCAAGTCGTCGAAAGTTTATCTGCTGGATCCACGGCGAATGTACCAGAGATATTCTGGTTAATCTCCGCTTCGCTCAATGCTTTATCATACGCTCGGACGATTGCGAATGAACCGTTAAAAGTCCGACGGCGTTCATCGAAAGAATTCGCACCGATCGAGATGTCATCTATCGGTAAACTCTTGTCGAACTCAAAACCGGCTTGTTTGCTTACTTCTTTGCCGTCTTGATACGCCACGATCGAGTCCCCACTTGTACCGACGACTGCTATCCAGGTCCATTCACCTTGATTAAGCACGAGATTAAGCGGTTGAACCCCTTGCTTAGCACCACCGGCATGGATAGACATATCCAAATTCTGACCACCAACTATCCAAAGCCTAACTCCCTGTTTGCCTTCCCTTGGACTGTTCTGGAAACCGGCGAAGTGATGCTCTTCAACAAAGAAATCGCCGTTGCGCCTACAGAGGAATTCCAACGTCCAATCCTCAAAAAACAGCGGCGTATTTTTCTGTGGCGGACCGCCAAAGGTTGAATGGGACTCTTTGGCTGTGTAATACTTGACGTTTGGCTGGTCGATACCGAGTGCTGGAATTTTAATTGTCCCTTCTTCAAGTTCCGGTGCGTTATCTGCGGGAAGCAATTCGCCCCCTTCGGTGCCGAGGTTCTCCCAAGCATCTGGGTGGGCAGGATTGTCAGCGGCATTGAGATAGAGCACAGGGTCTGGAACAATATTCGCAAACGCCA
The DNA here is from genome assembly GCA_963662915.2 of Candidatus Poribacteria bacterium. Lineage (GTDB taxonomy): Bacteria > Poribacteria > WGA-4E > WGA-4E > WGA-3G > WGA-3G. The sequence continues at coordinate 1,101,738 of CAXXEU010000002.1, forward strand.
TGGTATACGCCATTGATAAGAAAAATAGAGTAGTGTAGATCGAAATAACAACTTTCATTTAAAGTTCCTCCTAAGGTTGTGGATCGTATTAACAACTTGGATAGATTGTAAAAAATAGCGTAACCTTTAGTATATCAAATGAGAACCTACTTGTCAAATAAATTGCCAACTGCGCTGGCACAAGGCACACCTACGATCTCATCTTCTTGTAGGAGCGAGCTGTGCTCGCGACGCGTCTACCCCTAAAATTTGACTTAACAATCCACTACGGTAGATCCAACAGAATATCCAACGTCTGCGGTAACAAACACTCCGTCTCACTACACGCCTGATAGGTGAGTTTCAGTCCGATTGGAATGGTTCTGTCAAGCAATGTCCTCGGTTTTTGTTTCAGTTGAAGTGAGATTGTAAGACTTCCTTCGTAAACATTCAAAGACTCGTCACTAAACTCAAAACGCGCAGATCTACCTTTCGGATAAGCCACATCAACAATCTCTATTGGTGTATCCGTATCCACTGCAACAGTCGTTGGAATTAAATTATCTTGTCCGGTTGGATTCGCGTTGACATGCCAACCTGCAGCGATTTTGAGGTCGATCTCTACATTGAATATCCCGCTGCTTTCGGATTTAACCACAGCAGTTCCAATTACAAGGGGCGACGTATCGGAATCAAACTCTCCTTTCGAGATTAAATAGTAGTTGAGGGCAAAAAGCATATACATGAAAGACGAAGGGGCTTGCGACATAGACTCGGCAAAAATCTGCAACGTTCTTTCGGCGTAGTTCTGATAGTTTGATCCAAACGCTAAGAGATTTTCGACTGCAACAGCATTACCGGACGGAATGGCGGAGTCATAAGGCTTTTTGGTTCGCACAATCAGGTATTTCGCATCTGCTTTTGTGTAATAGAAGCCTCCATTTTTATCATCCCAAAACAGTTGAATCATTGTGTCAGTGAGTGTTTTGGCTGAATTGAGCCACTCTTCGTCGCCTGTAGCCCGATATAACCCAAGCAATCCCTTCACAAAAAAGGTGTAATCATCAAGATACGCATCCTGCTTTGTGACACCGGCAGTATAGGTATGCCACAATTCCCCATCAGGTTTGCTCAGGGTGTCAAGAATAAACTGTGAGGCTTTTGAGGCGGCGGCGAGATAGTGTTCCTCACCGAGCACCTCATAGCCGTAAGCAAGCGCATCTATCATCAAGCCGTTCCAATTAACAATAATCTTTGTATCCAATAACGGATATTCTCGTTTTGCGCGTGTTGCTAAGAGCTTCTCCCGTGCAGATGCTACCGACTTCAGATCATCCTCAGCATCTGTTCCTTCGGGAACGTAGAGGACACTTTTCCCTTCAAAATTAGGACCTTTATCTACACCGTAAACCGCTTCAAAACGTTCCGCCTCTTTTTTCCCGAGAACTTTCTGAACCTCATCAGCAGTCCAGATGTAGTACTTTCCCTCTTCGGCATCCGTTTCCGCGTCCAGTGCTGAATAGAATCCACCTTCAGGGGCAGTCATCTCTCGGAAAACGAAACCGAAAATCTCAGCAGCGACGCGTCTGTAGTGTGGTTCTTGAGTCAACTGATAGGCGCGAAGATATACCTTTGCCAATTGTGCATTGTCGTAAAGCATCTTCTCAAAGTGCGGGACAAGCCACTTCGCATCCACGGAATACCGGTGAAAACCGCCGCCGATCTGGTCATACATCCCACCGTAAGCCATCATATCCAAGGTCCGCGTTGCCATTTTCAACAATGACTCGTCGCGGGCGCGTTCATACGCACTCAGAAGGAGTTCCAGATTTGCAGGACTCGGGAATTTCGGGGCATTGCCAAAGCCGCCATAGGTAGGACTATAAGTCGTTTGAAGGTAATCCAAGGCACCAGTAACGAGGGCCCCGCTAAGCGGTTTGGCAGTCAGTGCCGTGAACCCCTTGCTCGTTGCCATCGCAATCGTTTCTGAAATCTGGTTCGCAGATGCTATAACTTCTGCTTCACGCGTAACCCACGCTTCATGGACTGCGTCAAGGATCGTTGGGAAACCCGGTCTACCGGGCATATCTGTTGGCGGAAAATAGGTGCCTGCATAAAACGGTTTCAAATCAGGTGTGAGGAAAACAGAGTTGGGCCACCCACCACGTTGCGTTAGCAGCTGGGTGGCTGTCATATAGATCTCGTCGATGTCCGGACGTTCTTCTCGATCAATTTTGATATTGATGAAGTCTTTATTCATCATCTCGGCGATTTTGGGGTTCGAGAAGACTTCGCGCGCCATGACGTGGCACCAGTAGCATGTGGAATAGCCGACAGAGAGAAAAATTAACTTATTTTCTTTTTTCGCACGTTCCAATGCCTCATCACTCCACGGGTACCAATCTACGGGATTATGGGCGTGGAGAAGCAGATAGGGACTGGTTTCATGGATGAGTCGATTCGTCCATTTCCATGAACCGTCTAAGTTCTTGAGTGCTGCTTCATCGGCACTCGCCATCCACATTATATTGAAAAGGAGAAGGCTCCTTAAAAACCATTCCCAACAGACTATATCACGAATACCCACGAGACCTCCAATGAAGCAACCGTCTTCTTCACTATAGATGATTTGAGCGATATATTCCTTATACGTCACTGAAATTGTCCAAACTATAATACAGATATAAGATACCACAAAAAACGGTGGTTGTTAGACTTATTTCTCAACGCCACATAAGGTCCTTTAAAAACACGATTTTTGATTCAGTGCGATGGTCTACCATTATTGCACAAGTGCTTGTCGCGCCATAGAACGTCCGCGTTCCGTTAAAATCAACTGTGCTTCTTCCTGCGAAACACACCGGTTATTTAGCGCGTATCGGACAACCTGGTTTGCAAACGTCGAATTCCAGCGGAGATGTTCATGTAGGTGCGCTATCGCCGATTCCTCCGCTGCTTCGGGAAATCCCTCATGATTCAAAAGATGGATAACCAACATCGTCTGAGCAAATTCCCATTTTTGGCGTGCATGCCGACGTGCAATAGCAATAAGTCCACGGTTGGGCACAAATAGAAAAACCAAGCCAAACACGAGGAGCGTTACCGTTGCAATCGCACCCGCAATTGAGACATCAAAGAGATGCGCTAACCAGTAGCCACCGACAGCGTTCACACTCCCAACCACGGCACTCAGGATGAGCATACGCGAGAGCCTGTCTGTCATAAGGTACGCAGTAGCAGGAGGGCCAGCAATAAGCGCAACAACCAATATCGAACCGACCGCATCAAACGCACCGACTGTAGTTACCGATACCAGGGTCATCAGACCGTAATGGATAAGGGTCGGGGTAAACCCTAACGCAGCGGCTAAACTTGCGTCAAACGTCGCTAACTTCAATTCTTTGTAAAACAAGAGAATAAAGACGAGGTTCAAGACAAGAATCCCTCCCATCACATAAAGAGAGACAGGTCCCAAATTGTAACCGAAAACTTCCAATCGGTTAAGAGGCGCGTAAGCAAGTTCACCGAGAAGAACAGCGTCCATATCCAAGTGAACGTTGCCTGCGAACCGAGAGATTAGAATGACACCAATACTGAAAAGGGCAGGGAATGTCAACCCGATCGCTGCATCCTCTTTCACGAGCTTTGTCCGTTGTAGCAATTCAACGAAAAAGACAGTTAGCACACCCGTCCCTGCAGCAGCAAGGATTAGGAGCGGGGACGACAGGCTTTCCGTTAAAAAAAAGGCAAGCACAATACCCGGGAGAATGGCGTGGCTAATCGCATCGCTCATTAGCGTCATCCGCCGCAGTACCAAGTATACACCGGGCAAGGCACACGCCACCGCCGTGACAATCGAAATGAGTTGGATTTCGAGTTGTGCCTGTAACATCTGTCTCAATCGTCTCCTTGTTGTGGTTGCTTAAACAATCCATCCGTTTCCATTTTCAGGTTACGCCTATTCCGCTGCTGACGCATCCACTCCCACAGAAGCCCACGATTTGCGGCAAAAAGGATTGAGAATCCTACTATAATTGTTGCACACAAGACAATCGTTGGACCCGTCGGAATGCGTGAGGCACTACTGCTAATAATCGTCCCGCTCACTCCGGCAAGTGCGCCAAAGCCTCCAGCGAGAAGCATCATGACGCTGAGTCTATTCGTCCATTGGCGTGCCGCGACGGCTGGCGCGACTAACATCGCACTCATCAATACGGCACCAACAGCCTGCAAACCGAGAACAATCGCTATAACAAGAAGACTCGTCAAGAGAATATCCAGCGCACGGGTTGAGAACCCGAGCGACGCAGCGAAACCTTCATCGAAAACTAACAATTTCAACTCTTTCCAAAAAACAAGCGTAATGATAATTGCAATCCCACCGAGTATGCCTATTGTCAAAACGTCTCGCTCCAGCATTGTGGCGGCTTGTCCGAAGAGGAACGTATCTAATCCCGCTTGGTTCGCATTGCCGGTGCGCTGAATGAGTGTATGGAGCACGAGACCGAATCCGAAAAAAGTCGAGAGGACGAGCGCGAGTGCGCTATCGTACTTAATACGCGTCAGCCTCACAACACTCATAATGAGCAATGTACCTAACCATCCTGCAATTGCTGCACCGAGCACCAGGATCAACGGGGCTTTGCTACCCGTAAGCAAAAACGCAATGGCAATACCGGGGAGTGCAGCGTGGGAAATCGCATCACCAAGAAGGCTCTGACGGCGCAAAACCGCATAAGTGCCAAGCGCACCACTTACAGATCCGAGCAGTGCAGCACCGACAGCAACAATCATGAGCGTATAGTCAAAGCGGTTTAGGATATTTAAAGCTTCCATATTTTTTACGATCAGTAGCCAGGACGTTTGCTGCGAAAGCCGAAGCCATTCTCAGTCGTTAGTTTTAGTAGTTAAGAGTTGTTAGTTAAACCTTGGAGCCGTTGCGTGTCCGCTGAATGCCACAAGAGACTTTTAACTGAAAACTGAAAGGATTACGAAGTAATCCGTACTGGAAACTGACTACTGAAAGCGACGCGACCGCCGTAAGTTTCACGTAAATTTTCAGGTGTGAACGTCTCAGCAACAGGACCACTGGCAATACGTCGAATATTCAACAACATCACCCAGTCGAAATAGTCTTCCACAGTTTGGAGATCGTGATGCACTACAACGACAGTTTTACCACCTGCTCGAAGTTCTTGAAGGAGGGTTACGATTGCGCGTTCGGTGGTCGCATCGACCCCTTGAAAAGGTTCATCCATCAAGTATACTGTGGCATCTTGAACGAGCGCACGGGCAAGGAACACACGTTGCTGTTGACCGCCGGAAAGTTGGCTGATTTGCCGAGTCGTATACGCCTCCATACCGACCTTTTCCAATGCGTACATAGCCTGTTCACGCTCCCGTTTTCCGGGTCTCCGTATCCACCCAAGAGCACCGTAACGCCCCATCATCACGACATCCAAGACGTTTGTCGGAAAATCCCAGTCAACGCTACCCCGTTGTGGCACGTAACCGATGATTCGCCGCTGCACCTCATAAGGCTTGTCGTAAATCAGGACGTTCCCTGCTGCAGGACGCACCAAGCCCAAAATCGCTTTGATCAACGTCGTCTTGCCTGCACCGTTGGGACCAACGATCGCTAAAAGTACACCGGGTGGAACATCCAGATCAATATCCCATAAAACCGGTTTATCCTGATAGGCAACCGTTAGGTCGGTTACCTCAATGGCTTTCGTGTCAACTGCTTGCAATTTAGTATCCTGTTGTAGAAGAAACGCGTGGTTTCGATTCCCCTATCAATGCCTTCACGATGGTATCAATATTGTGGCGAACCATCCCGATATAGGTGCCTTCAGGTGTGCCTGCATTTCCCATAGCGTCTGAAAAAAGTTCGCCCCCGATTTTCACATCAAATCCTTTCGATTTTACAGCAGCTTTCACGGCTTCGAGACTCCGTGAAGAGACAGACGACTCAACGAAAATTGCCGGGATACGCCGCTCTGCAATAAAGGTCGCCAAATCTTGCACATCAGCAATACCGGCTTCCGTAGCGGTACTAATCCCCTGCAAGCCACGGACCTCAAATCCGTACGCCTTCCCGAAGTAGTTAAAAGCATCGTGAGCCGTGACGAGCACCCGTTGCTCCGACGGTACTCGTTCCGCTTGCGCCTTTACGTACGCGTGTAGCTCGGTAAGTTTTGCAAAGTAACGTTCGGCATTGCTCCAGTACTGTAAAGCATTGTCTGGATCAAATTCTCCCAGAGCATCGCGGACGGTCCCCACTGCTTTCATCCAGAGCGTTACATCAAACCATAAATGTGGATCGTATTGTCCCACAAATTCTGGTGGTGTCAGGAGTAGACTCCGGTCAACGGCATCCGTTACAGCAACGGTTTTGGTATCTCCCGACATTTTCGCAAGGATATCCGCCATTTTTGATTCAAGATGTAAGCCGTTATAGAAAATGAGACTTGCCGAATTGAGTTTCTGGACATCACCCGCACTCGCCTTATAGAGGTGTGGATCCACACCCGGGCCCATCAGTCCTATCACCTCAACGCGATCTCCACCAACGTTCTCAACGATATCCGTAATCATCCCAATTGTTGTGACGACGCGGTATTTTCCAGTAACCGATGCCTCCTGCTCTTTTGGATCGCAACCCGTTCCTACAAGTAGAACAATCAGGCATAATAAAATGTATAGTCTCTGCATAATTTTAATTCCCAAAGAAAAAGTGTTCTAAAAGTTCGCCGACGAGGTATCCTACTCCTGCGACACCGAGTCCTACAACAAACATGTCAAATCCACTCCGAATTAAGCCACGTCCCGTAAAGAGGCTTCTCGCTCCACCAACAGCAAAGTGAGACAACATCGCAAGGGCGAACGAGATCCAGATAGCGAGCATCCCTTCTGTAAAGAGGAATGGCGCGACAGGAATAAATGCGCCGATAGCCGTCGCGAGTCCGGTAATCCACCCCTCTTTGAGAGGCGTGGTATGTGCCTCACCGATCTTAAGTTCCGCTTGGATTTTCTCCGCTAATGCCCGTTCAGGATCGCTCATGATTTCCTGGGCAAGACTCCGTGCCTGATCTTTTGGGATGCCGCGCGCCTCATAGATGAGTGCGAGTTCATCTTCTTCAATATCAGGCATCAGGCGGATTTCCTCTCTCTCCACCTCAATTTCGTGTTCATAAACCTCTTGCTCACTCTTGGCAGCAAGGTAACCGGAAGCACCCATAGACAGCGCATCAGCGACGGTTCCAACAATTCCCGTTACAAGAATCGTGGAGATATCCGATGTCGCAGCGATAACCCCAGCAACGAGTCCGAAATTTGCGGTCAAACCATCGTTAAACCCATAAACGATATTTCCCAACATACCGCCGGACTCCGTTTTATGCCACGGTTCGTCCGTTGTGCCAGTAAGTTCCTGTAGGCTTTCTGTATGCTGTGCAGATTCTCTGGCTAAATCAAGTGCCGTCTCCTTCGCGTCCGCCAATGTGCTGTTCCTATGAAGCGTTAGATAGTCTTTGACCTCATTCGCCTCCTCACCGAGCATCCGAGAAATCGGGAATTCGTTCCCAAACCGATGTGCATACCACGCCATCAGACGTGCTTTCAATGTTGGTTGCTGTACTTTGAACTTTATATTATATGTCGTGAGCATCTCCTGCCAACGTTCCACATGCCGATTTTCCACCTCAGCGAGTCCACTTAATATCTCTTTTCGCTTAGCATCAGGTTCAAGACTCGCGAAAATACCATAAAGGAAACTGGCATCCACTTCATCTTGCAAATGGTGTTTCCATACCTTGATCGTTTGCAAATCAGGTGTCGTTTTTTTTTCGTGTTCCATTTTAATAGTTTCCTTTCAGCAGTAACAAGTGCGCCTTCAAAGCGCCCCTACACATTATCTGTATCTTGCACATTATCAACGAAAACATGCTTGGCAACTTCACGTCCAATGACCACCTGTTCGCCTCCAATGTCAATAGTAAAGGGTCCTTCAAACGGAGCGACCTCTTTCACCTGAAATGCTGTGCCAGGGTAAAGGTTAAGACTCCCTAAGTGTCGGAGCAACGCTGGATCGGTATCACTCACCTCAGCAACCGTACAGGATTGTCCGTTTCGTAGATCCGTCATCGGAATATGTTCTGTTTGTACGACAACGCCGTTTTTATCGGGTATCGGTGCGCCATGCGGATCAGCAGTCGGATAACCCAAAAACTCGTCCATCCGTGCCTCCATGTCTTCGGAAATAACATGTTCCAATTTCTCGGCTTCGTCGTGAACACCGTCCCATGGAACGCCGAGTGCCTTGAACAAGTAAAGTTCCAGCAAGCGGTGGTGTCTTATGATTTCAAGGGCAATGGCTCTCCCCGAATCTGTCAGCGTAACACCCCGATAACGCTCGTGGCTGACAAGCTTCATTGTCTTTAATTTTTTGATCATCCCAGTGGCAGACGCTGGTTTTACATTGAGATATGCCGCTAAAATACCAGTCGAAACCTTACCGCCTTTCTCTTGCAACTTATAGATTGACTTGAGGTAATCCTCAGCCGCATGTGTAAGCATCAAGCTTTCCAATCCGCAGGGGAACACGTACTATGCATAACCCTTATCTTGCGGTATACGGTAGATTCGCAATCTACCTGGTTTTAGGCACTGTGTGCCAGAATCATTAGAGATACAGAGAAATTAATTTAGGTATGCCTAAATTATACACTATTAAAAAAAACAGTCAAGAAAAATTTTACTGCTTTTATATCTACAAAATAGGACGATTAAACTTTTCCATTTTCAAAACGTCTTAAATAAAAAATGGGGATGCGAAGAAACCAACCGATTAACGAAGTATAGGTGTCCGTTGAGTGTGGTATCAACATCCCATTGTACAAGACACAGGCGAGGTTCTCGCCATATCCGCTAATTATAACCTGAAAGATCGTTCGCGAAACCTACGCTGTCGTCCCGTTTTTGATAACGGATAGTTACCACTAACTCTACCTCAATTGATATTGAAAGGAACTCGAATTAATGAAAGGTTTTTACAGACTCTTTGTTGTGATCACTGCTCTCAGCTGTTGCCTGAATTTCGCATTGGCACAAGATGAGACAGAATGGATGCCAGATGAGAATTTAAGAACGGCAGTGCGCCAAGCCCTTAACATAGAAACAGACAGTTCGCTCACACAGCAAGCGATGCAAGTGCTAACCACCTTAAATGCTGAAAATAGCGAAATAACAGACATCAAAGGATTAGAACAGGCAACCCAGTTAGAAGTCCTAAATCTCGGTGCTAATGGAATTACAACCATTACCCTCCTTGAAGGATTAACGCACCTAACTGAGTTGACCCTCAATTCCAATCGCATCCAAGATATTACACCGCTTGCGGAATTGGTAAACCTTACCCGGTTAAACCTCGGTTCCAACCAGATTGGCGATATTACACCACTCACGCAATTAACAGAAATAATAGATTTAAATCTTCTGAATAACAATATTACTGACATCACGCCACTTACAGAATTGATCCGAATCACAAGATTAGACCTATCTGGCAATCGAATCCAAAACTTAGCACCGCTTAGAGAACTGCCACATATATCCTCTCTAAACCTCTCAGAAAACCAGATTACTGACATTACAGTTCTCGGAAGCTTGGAAGAAATTACGAGGTTAGACCTTTTTGGAAACCAAATCAAGGATATGACACCACTCAGAGGGCTGCCACACATATCCTCTCTAAACCTCTCAGAGAATCAGATTACCGATGTTCTTCCCCTCACGAACCGAATTATGAGATTAGAGATGTCAGGAAACCAGATCCGAGATATAACCCCATTTATGGACCTGACGCAAATAACATACTTGGACCTCAGAAGTAACCAGATTAGTGACATTTCTGCCCTTGAATATTTAACCCGCTTAAGAAGATTATATCTCGATACCAACCAAATTACAGACGCAACCCCGATCGCGGATTTGGAGAACTTGGAAGTGCTATGGATCTCAGGAAACCCAATCAGCGATTTGAGGCCCCTTCGTAGGCTACGCCAACAGAGTCCAGATGTCATAATAGACGTTGAATTCCATCAACTTGTGGATACAACGGGGACCACACTTGCTGTTGAGAAACCATCTGGTTTAAGTCCTAACAATTTTGTCATCCAGCCCGGTGAATTTGTACTTTTAGCGCGCACACGTTTGACAGATGTGAACGCAAGGGGTGACTTCAGAAATTACCATTCATATTATGCAGTCAGTCCAGGTGCTACAAACACAGCTCTCCCTAATTTGGCTCAATTTTTCCAAAATGGCGGACGGATTGAGTTAATCACGGATACAAATCAGAATCCGTTATCTGCTGGCACCACTCAACCGGAATTCGGTGATTTGGTCATTTCTGAAATCATGTGGGGACTTGATGGAACTTCCGCGAATAAACAGTGGATTGAGCTTTATAACGCTTCAAGACGTAGTTACACTTTCGCTGCGGGCAGCTTAAATCTCCGGTTTTCTAATACCTCTGCCAACCCGTTACCTGATGAGACTTTCGCCCCCACTTATGCCCCTAATCGACAGGTAAAGGTTATTGATCGGATAAGCAACATAACGGAGACGACAAACCGCAAAGGTTGGAATGCCCCCGGTCAAAGCGGCAATACTTCACAAAATCGTCCGCTCGTATCAATGTATCGGGTGATTAATTACACAACGGGAGACACCTTTGACGGGACAGTCATAGACGGTTGGCAAGCATCAAGTGGACGAGTGAACTTCAAGCCACCCAGTTATGGCACACCTGGGTCAGAACATCTTCCTCCCGCTCCAATCGTTCTTATTGACGTGTCGGAACGTCCACCTATGTTTTGGGTAAATGCCAGTACAGGTAGACTTCATCGTTTAACCGGAAACAGCGTAGAACAGATTCTCCCGACTGTCCAGAATGCGACTAGTATTGTTGTGGATACAGCAAATGGTAAGATCTATTGGACAGAAAAGATCAGCAACACACATGGGAAGATCCAACGTGCTAACATGGACGGTTCAAATCTCGAAATTGTTAAGCGATTAACAAGTATTCCTCGAAGTATCGCCCTTGACACGATGCGGGGCAAGATTTATATGACAAATATTTGGGGGAAAGTTCAACGCCTCAATTTAGACGGTTCAAGTTTCCAAGCGAATCTCGTTCAAGGTTCAAACTCTCCGGAGAACATCACTGTAGACGTAGAAAGCAGCAAAATCTATTGGTCGGACGGCGTGTACCTCAAACGAGCGAACCTTAACGGTTCAAACCCGCAAAATATCGCTAAAGGATCTGGTCCCCTCACCGGCATTGCTATTGCCGGTGGCAAGGTCTACTGGACGGAAACCGTTAGGGCAACCGTGGAAGGCGGAAAAATTCGACGCGCTAATCCGAACGGTTCAAACGTTGAGACGCTCATTACTATAAAGGCATCTATTCCTCTCGGTATTGCCGTTGACTTCGCATCGCGTAAACTCTACTGGACAAACTCAGACGGAAAAGTGATACGTGCTGATCTCAGCGGTTCAAACTCGGAAGATGTCGTCACCGGAGCGGGAACACTTGAAAGTTTCAGTGCAGGAGCACTGCCGGAACTGATATACACCGAGACGGGTACCGTTGTTGGAAATCCAGCAATCTATTGGGCGGATAAACAGGCAGCCGCAATCCGACGCGTTAATATTAATAACTCAAACATCGAAGACATCATCACCAACGTACCCAATTCATCGGCGATCGCTCTGGATTTAACGAGAGGTCAGATTTATTGGACAGAAACTGACGCTGGTAAAATACGGCGCGCAAACCTTAACGGTTCAAACGCTCAAGATCTTATCACGGGACTGGCAGGTCCATTGTCAATTGCTCTGGACTTGGTTAGAGGCAAAATTTACTGGACGGACCAAAACTGGGACGGCTCCACAGGTGCCGTTACAGAAAGCACAATCCAACGCGCAAACCTTAACGGTTCAAACCTACAAGACATCGTCACAGGATTGGGAATTATAGAAGATATAGCCTTGGATGTCTCTATGGGGAAGGTGTACTGGACAGATTCAGAACTCGGGACAATCCAACGCGCAAATCTCAACGGTTCAAACGTCGAAGACCTTGTCAACGGCACGCGCTCACCAAGCGATATTGCCTTGGACGCTGCCGGTGGTAAAATGTACTGGGCTGATTACAACAACAAGGAGATTGTGAGAGCGGACCTTGACGGATCGAACGTCGAGACCCTCGTCACCGGATTGGCGGGACCGTCGGACATAGTTTTAGACACGGTAAGAGGTAGGATTTATTGGGCAGATCAGGTCTGGAACCCTGCCGCAGGCAGTATCACTGACAGCAAAATTCAACGCGCAAATCTTGACGGATCGAACGTCCAAGAAATTCTCAGTGGATTTGGTGAAACTGCTGGTATTGCCCTCGGCACATCACAAACAATCACCGGAACTTCAGTAACCCGCCCTGCTTCGGACATAAACGCAGACGGCAAGGTAAATAACACAGACCTGATGTTAGTGGCAGCAGCCTTGGGACAAAACACACCTGTTAACCCACGCGTCGATGTCAACGGAGATGGCACTGTTAATGCTGCAGACCTAATCGTTGTCATATCGAATCTGGACGATCCAGTGATCGCAGCGGCACCAGAGATTGGCAGCAAACTAACTGCCATAGATCAAGCACTGATTCAATCAGAAATCAACAGGTTACTGTTAGAACACGACGGTTCACTCATATACCAACGGACACTCGCGTTCCTCCAAAGGCTTTTAGCAGCGGCAGTACCTCAGGAGACACAACTCCTCGCTAACTATCCAAATCCATTCAATCCAGAGACGTGGATTCCATATCAGTTAGCAACTGGGACGGATGTACAGATTCTTATTTACGACGCAAAAGGCACGCTCGTCCGACAGTTGGATCTTGGATATCAGCCTGAAGGCTACTATACCGAGCGGAACCGCGCTGCATATTGGGATGGTCGCAACGCTTTAGGCGAGCGCGTTGCAAGTGGTATCTATTTTTATCAATTACGCACAAACGAGACTTCCGCATTACGGAAGATGCTCATACTCAAATAATTCTTTTAACGATTGCTGCTGAGCTGCTGCGTCCGATGTCCTTGCAGTTTTCTAATTGATAAAAAACCTTTGATAACCTCAAGTAGTTTTTTATCATAGTAAAGTTTAGAATTAATTGAACACTCCGCACCCGCGAGGTTAGCATGCACGTCGCATAAATCAACGGTATGAATGCCTTATGGCATTCCCCGGAGCGAGTACGCCGCAAAACCTCGCCTACCAGAGGTGGGAAGAATGTCTATTTATTTTTCGGCTTTCCTATAATTTGAGATTAGTGTTGACAACGCAAATACCGCTTCGGAGCGATCGTTAAAAAGGTTAAAATTCGTTGAACACCTTCACAGGTTTCCCCGTCTCAATGGATTCCCACGCTGCTACCCCGACGGCAATAGATTTCGCACCATCAATCACATTCGGTGAAGGTTCCAAATCCTCTTCAAGACACTGCTGGAAATGCCGCATATATCGGATAACCGTTTGTCCGTGTCCGTAAACACTTGTATCTATCTCAGGTGGACATGTCACTTCAAAGGGTTCTCTGGTGGACATTTTATCGAACATCAACTTGACGTGTCCTTCTTTGTTGTCCGTAAAGTCCCCAATGATTGTGCCTTTACTTCCAAAAATGGAGAGCTGCATCATCGGCATCGGGGGATGAACGATATCGTAAAGCCCCATCGCTCTCGCAATCTGTCCGCTCTTAAATTTCAAGTTGAGAAAGAAATTGTTCTTTATCGGGTATTCCGGCGTGAGTGTGCCTTTGGTGCCATAAGCGTGCACCTCATCTACATCACCGAGAAGGCAGCGCAATATATCAACGGGATGTACAACACCGCCGAACATCAAATCTTGGGGTTCATGGAGTCGCCACGGTGTAAAATCATAGACCTCGCGCATGTCGTGGACATAATACGCATCCGCCACCATGATGTCGCCTAAATCGCCATCGTCTAAGAACTGTTTTATTGTCAAAAACTGGAGATCGAATCGCATCGTTTGCCCGACGAGAAATTTGACCTTGTGTTCGCGCACCAGATCTACCAATTGTTGTGCATCGGTTAATGTCGTCACCATCGGTTTTGTACAAATGACATGTTTCCCGGCTTCAATTGCTGCGACACAATGTTCAGCGTGCAGGTGATCCGGGGAATAGATAGCGATGACAGAAATATCCTCGCGCTCCACCAGTTCTCGGTAATCCGTTGTCCAAAAATCCACGCCAATTTGACCGGCGTAGTCCTCAAGCACATCTGCTCGTTTCGCGCAGATACCGCGGAGTTCATATTTCAGGTCCGGTATATCCTTCAAAAGTGTCGCCGTTGAACCCATGTTTGTCGGATTCATCCCAATAACTCCCAATCCTATTGCCATTATGTGTCTCCTCTTTGGGTTGGTTAACGTGCCATTATTCTATCACAACTCCTACTTGTTGACAACAAGCCAACTATCCACAGCCAGAGGCATTCAGTTTTCTCTTTTGTCGCATACGGGGAATGCCATTAAGGCATTCATACCCGGTAAAGCCTTTATAGGCTTTACACCGTTGATTCTGATTTGTGAGTCTGTGCATCCGTAAATCCTCAGAGAATCCATTTGCTTTCTCTACTTTTTTCAAGTAAAATTAAAGGAAATATCCACATTGGAGACACAATGACACAAACAGAAACGACAGGCGTTACCAGCTTTGATACCCAACGGACTGAATTGAAATCCATATATAAATGGATTTTTGAGTTGGGTGCCGCTTGTCTTGTTCTTTTTTATCTTTATAGTGCTGGTTTTGGAAGTGCGAGTGAGCAATATCATATCGGCTTCTATCTCCTTGTGACCTACATCCTCATCGGATTTATCTACCGATGCCGACAGACCTCCCCAGTCCATCGTCCATCTCTTTTAGACATGGGACTCATCGCATGCAGCATTTTCACTATCGGATACTGGATCTTGGCATATCCCGATCTGGCAACTCGCGCAGGTAATTACAACCAACTCGATATTTTTGTAGGTGCTATGGCTATAGTCATTAGTTTCGAGGTAAGTCGTCGGACGGTAGGCTGGGCATTGCCTATCATCGCTATCATTGGCATTCTATATGCGCTTGTTGGTCGTTCCATGCCTGATGCCATTTCACACAAAGGCTTTTCGATGCGTCGAATTATTGAACACTGCTTTTTCAATCAGGCAGGTGTTTTCGGCATCATGGCAAACGTGATGGCGACGTACGTTATTCTCTTTATTTTCTTTGGTGCGTTTCTGGAGAAATCGGGTGTTGGACAATTCTTTATCAATCTACCGATGTCGATGGCAGGACGCTCAACAGGCGGTGCGGCGAAAGTCTCGGTTATGACTTCCGGTTTTTTTGGGTCTGTTGCAGGAAGCGCAATCGCAAACACGGTGGCCACTGGAACATTCACTATCCCATTAATGAAACGCACAGGATTCCGTCCTCACGTTGCTGGTGCCGTCGAGGCCTCGGCTTCTGTAGGTGGGCAATTTTTGCCGCCAGTGATGGGCGCGGGGGCGTTCTTGATAGCAGAGCGAACCGGGTTGCCATATAGCCAAATCGCGCTCTTATCTATCGTGCCAGCAGTCCTCTATTTCCTATCTGTCTGGGTGATGGTTCATTGTGAAGCGAAAAAACAGGGGCTCGAACGGATATCGGAAGCCGAAACACCTAAATTCTTACCCCTGATTAAAAGTGGGTGGTTCTACTTATTACCGCTGATTACCCTGATAGGGATGCTCATCGCCGGGTATACCGCCTACAAAGCAGCCTTTTTCGCGATTCTTGTGACTGTTGTAGTAAGTTACTTCCGTCCGGAAACTCGGTTGACACCTAAGCGAATCTGGGAAGCAATAGTGAATGGTGCAAAGAATTCGCTTGCGATTGGCGGCGCGGTGGGGACCATCGGTATTATTGTCGCTGTTATTGACTTGACTGGTTTGGGGCGAATATTCCCCGAATTAGTATTGACAGTCGCGGGAACCAACAAGGCTATCGCGATACTGTTCCTCGCTGCCGCCTCTTTAGTTCTCGGTATGGGGATTCCCGTCACCGCTGCCTATCTAATTACCTCCGAACTCGCTGTCCCGATCTTAACCACCCCTGAAATGGGTATATCTATCATCGCTGCACACCTGATTATCTTTTGGCTGAGCCAAGATTCAAATATCACGCCACCGGTCGCCTTGGGGGCTTACGCGGGTGCTGCTATCGCACGCGCAGATCCATGGAAAACGGGGTGGACGTGTTTTAAGTTCGCCAAACTTCTTTACATTATGCCATTGCTATTTGCGTATACGCACATCTTGTTCACAGATGGCACACCGGTTCAATATGCGTTGTCAATTGGCAGTGCCGTTGTCGGGACGATCGTCTTCTCAATGGTCACAATGGGTTACTTCGTCCGAAAGACACACTGGTATGAATGGATAATACTCGCACTTGCGGCATTCCTTGCTTACATCTACAATATCTGGACATTCATCATTGCGATCATTCTCATTGGGGTCGTGTACATTCTCCAGAAACGATCGGAAGTGTAACCAGCGATTTTACGGTGTGTCAGCAATTTCTTGAAGCCATTGTAAGATAGCATCCGCGGCTTGTTGAATTTGTTGTCGATTGAACTGCTCCGCTGCCTGTCCGGCGCGGAAGGTGTTGCCTCGGTAGTAACGCCAGAAAACGAGCGCACCCCATAGTACCGCATCTGAATAGTGTCTATCTAACGCTGCATCAATCGTAAGAAAACCGAGGGCACTGTTCAGCAGAAGGGCATTTACTCCACTTCGCCAATTACCGGCATAGATCTGTCCAGCACCGGGAAGAATTGTCGAGAGTATCCTGGCAACCTTGACTGACTTTTGCGGCATACCAATAGCCTTATCAAAAAGCAAATCAAGCCTCGCATCAGTATTCCAGTTTTTCAGGACTTCCCGCGCCTCCTCCCACCGAAATTGGTAGATATAGGCAACTGCTCTCAAAAATAACGCCCTACGGTAAAGCGACGCAGATGGACTCCGCAGCGTCACTTTAATTAATTCCAACTGGGCAAGATCATAATCCTTCGTAGCGATGAGTGTCACAGCGAATACCAACTGGTATTCCGATTTCGATTCGTCATCTATAGCGTGCCGTGTTGCTGTTCTTAAGGCAGTGATTGCCTCTGTCCACAAACCTTGTGCTCTGTAGGCGAGTCCGATGTTGTGATACACCTCCGCAATACGTACATCATCTGGATGAAAAAAGAGGAAGCGTTTATACTCAGTAATCGCAGCATCATAATTGCCTTGCGCGAAAAAGTATTCGCCGACAGATAGCGGATGTTCTTCTGCTGTTGCGGTAAAACCGTGGAAAAGGAAAAATAAAATGATAGAGAATAGAGAAATGGAAGCGTTTAAAGTTGTGGACACTCGGAATGCCCTCCATAAGCGTCGGTAAAAATATCGTTTCAAACCACACCAACGGAGACAGTATATGCTACCCCCATAGCAGCTGTCAAGCCGAAATTACGTTTTTACGTTTCCAGAAACGAACTTTTCTCAAACATGTGTGTCTAATCACATGACAGACTTAATATCTGGATATTCTCTTTGAACTAAAGATATTTTTTAAAAAAGAAGGCGAATTGCCATTATGAAAACAGACACAAATCAGCATTCGATAAGTTTTGTCAACACTCGTATGAAAGCACTCTTTGTCGCACAAAACGCTAAACCCAAAAACGTAAAAGACATCAACTTTTCACGACTCACACCCTTCCAACGAGGATTGCTCGTCGCCGACGGGACGGTTACGCGATTCATTGAAGCGTATACACTCACACCAGTAGAAGTCGAGTTGCTACAGCAAACCAAACAGACATTATCAACTGAACACCCTTGGCTTCAACTGCCTGCAGGAGCAGACGTTATCTCACGGCAGGTGGCACTCCAAATTCACTCACAGAACGACGTATCTCCAATAATCCATACTTACGCAACTTCCCTCATCGTGCCGCAACGTCTTCCGCAACCTTTCTTGGATAGATTAAGAACCGATAAACACGGATTAGGTGGACTTTTGCGGGGCAGTGATTTAGAGACTCGGCGTGAGCTGCTCTGGTGCGGTATCGAAATCTTAAGGGATTTACCACCCGCTGTTGCACACCTTGAAGGCGAGACGTTTATTAGCCGCGCCTATCGGGTGTTCGCCAATCAAGAACCACTCATGCTGATTAACGAGAAGTTCCCATTCTAATTCGCGGGAACAATTTTTCAGAGTTTGTTGGGTTTTATGCCACGTCCAACCCAGCACAAAGTTATTATCCAAACAAAATACAAAAGGAGGATTTCTGATGAAGTTTCGGATTCCGATGATAATACTCGGAATACTACTATTCACCGCATCATTCTGTTTCGGACACGGCGACAGAGAGGTCGCAGAAGACATAGAGGCAGTCGCATCAACTGGCTACTGGATCTATAACGACCTTGACAAAGGATATGCCGAAGCAGAAAAGACAGGACAACCAATGCTCGTCGTTTTCCGGTGAGTACCGTGAGAGTCCTGCCAAGGCTTCGACGAACAGGTTGTTCGTCACGATAAACAGATTAAGGACCTAATGGAACAGTTTGTGCGCGTCCGTGTTGTGCAAGGTAACGGGATGGACCTATCGCTGTTCCAGTTTGATTACGATCTCACCTTCTCGGTGTTTTTTATGAATGCCGATAAAACCATCTATGGACGTTTCGGTACACGTACTGACTTGGAAGACGCTACGAAGGACATTTCAATTGACGGATTCAAACAGGCACTTGAAGCCGCCCTCGAATTACACAAAGGCTATCCAGAAAACAAGTCATCTTTAGTAGCAAAAACTGGACCTGAACCCGTAAAGAAAACACCAGAGGCGTTCCCCGCATTATTGCGTTATTCGACGACCTTAAATTTCAACGAGAGGATTAATCAGCAGTGCATCCACTGTCACCAAATCGGGGAAGCACAGCGGGAAATCCATTGGTATGATCGGAAGCCGGTTCCGGACGAAGTTCTGTATCCGTTTCCGATGCCCGATGTTTTGGGCTTGCGTTTTTCGCCGAAGCATCGCGCAAAGCTTAATAAAGTCGAACCGGGATCTTCTGCTGAAAAAGACGGTTTCCGGCGTGCGGACGAAATCCTCACGCTTGATGGACAGCCGATCATCTCAATTGCTGACGTGCAGTGGGTGTTACACCGTTCACCGGAAAACATAACATTACCAGTGACAATTGATCGCCACGGCGAGGAAGTCAACCTAACCCTCACGCTGAACCCTGGATGGCGGAAGGGCAGCGATATTTCTTGGCGCACGACAACCGGGGAACTCCGTTTCGTGGCACTCGGTGGGATGGTGCTTAAAGAGCTATCCGATGTTGAACGCCAACGCAGCGGTATCGGCGAAAAAGAGATGGCACTCAAGGTTGACAACATCTGGCGACGGGGGCGGGGATCAGATAGCAATGCGCAAAAGGCGGGTATCCGTCGAGGCGACACTATCATTGCTTACGGTGATCGCACCGACCGACTCACGGAAAGCGGTGTCATTGCTTATATGCTACAGGAAGAACCACAAGCGAAGTCTATACCCGTAAAACTGCTGCGAAATGAAGAGCAAGTTACGGTGGAACTCTCGCTTGAATAGTCGAAAAACGCAAAGGGGAAACCCATAAGTTGTCCAACTCACAAATTTCCCCAATGTATCCAATCAAGGGGTGCGGAAGATGGCTTTCTAAAGCACCCCTTTAATTCTGTCCGTCTATTATATCACAAATTAACAGAATGATACTACACAAAGTTGGGAGAACATCTATGTTACACAAAAGTTTAACAACATTTATCGTAGTTATCATATCGAGTATTGCGATACTCACCATTTTTAATGCCCAGACGATTGAAGCAGAAGATACAAAAGAAATCGCAGAAATATCTGCCAAACCCTCAATTGTTGCTCTCGCAACCGTCGTGAAAAGTTTCCGAGCATCGCTAAGTAGTGAACTCCTTAAAAACTACGGGATTTTCGCCTTGAATCACGGTCCCAAAATGCTCTTAGAACACTATGCCCTTGAGGACCATCACAAAATGAACGAGGCGTTGTTCGATTACAGTATTGCTGGCCTGCAGCATATAGAAAATATGGAGGCACACTAATGTTTGACAAGGTTTTAGAAGAGGTTGAGGAACAGTGTCGGGCGGAACGCGTCCCCATGTTAGGACCCGACAAGGCGACATTGCTCGCCAGTTGCGTTGAAAAAGCGAAACCCTCACTAATTGTAGAGTGTGGAACTGCCATCGGTTATTCTGGACTTTGGATGTTACGTGTGCTAAAATCATTAGGCACCGGACGCTTGATAACAGTGGAAATAGAGGATGCCAATGCCCAACGCGCACGTAAGCATTTTGAAAAGGCAGGTGTGGCTGACCTGGTGGATTCTCGTATCGGGGATGCTGCAAAAGTCCTCAAAACTATCCAAGAACCTGTCGATTTCCTGTTTCTTGATAACAACAAAGATGGGTATTTTGCCTGCTTTCAAGCGATCGAATCGCGTCTAACCAATCCTGCAACACTTGTCGCTGACAACGTTGGTAGACCTGAACCGATGGTAGATTATTTGGAACACGTCCGTTCTCATTACAACTCTGAAACACATTGGTTTGAAAGTCGGCGGCGGCAGGGCAGACGCGACGGCATGGAAGTTAGTATCTATCGTCGCTGATGGAAGAGAGGAAACTGATGGTGGGGTTTATAACCTCGCTTTTTATATACAAACCTTGAAAAGGAGGCACTAACCTGTATGAAACTTTTCACTACTAACTTTCAGTATCGATCCTGTCAGCGAAGTTTCATCTTTTTTCTCTTGCTCTGGGGGTGTGTACTCTTCGTACCACCCAGTGTCGATGCCCAGACCGAACGAGAGTTACCGCGCATGTCCGCACACCGCATTTCCGAGGAGATCGAGGTTGACGGAATCCTTGACGAACCCGTTTGGCAGACCGTAGAACCCATCCGTCAGTTATACCAGATTCAACCTGACCAAGGCGAACCGGCAACAGAAGCGTCCGAAATACGAATTATGTATGATGACAAAAAGTTGTACTTCGGATTTATCTTCTATGATTCAGAGATGGATAAAGTTGTCGCTAACGATATGCGCCGGGATTCCCCGGGTTTGCGCTCCAACGATTACGGGTTTCTGTTATTAGATACTTACAACGACCGGCGAAATGCTGTCTTTTTTCGCTTCACTCCTGTAGGTGGAGTCGAGGACACAGCAGTGTCCAACAGTGGTGGGAGTCTCAACACAAGTTGGAATATTGTTTTTGAGTGCCGCTGCAGAATTAATGCAGACAATTGGACGGCGGAAATTGCGATTCCGTTCAGCCAACTCCGTTTTGAAAAAAGTGATGTGATGAACTGGGGCGTAAATTTCGGACGCGAAATCGCACGAAAACAGGAAATTGACGCATGGAACGAGGCACCCAAGACTTATGGCGGGCTGGCAAAGTACCGAACTGCATACTTCGGTACGCTTGAAGGCTTAAAGGGAATTACGCCGTCAAGGAATCTGGAATTGCTGCCGTACCTTCTACCGGGGGCAAGTTATGGATCATCAACGGAAGAAACAGAAGGTGTTTTTGACGCTGGCTTGGACCTCAAGTATGGTGTAACCCCGAACCTAACTGCTGATTTAACTGTCAACACCGATTTTGCCCAAGTCGAGGCAGACCAAGAACAGGTGAATCTTACGCGCTTCAGTCTCTTTTTCCCAGAGCAGCGTCCGTTTTTCTTAGAAGGTGCCAGTATCTTTGATGTAGGAATTCCACGTCCAAGTTTCCAAAGACCACCGCCACTGCTGCTCTTTTATAGCCGTCGCATCGGACTCGCGAAAGGGCACGCAATCCCGATTCTCGGTGGAGCTAAAATGACCGGAAAAATTGGACCCTATGGTGTAGGGGTTCTAAACGTCCTAACAAACAAATTTCAGGATAGTGAATTTCAGATAGGTCAGCCTCCTGTCGATGAGCCACGGACGAATTACTCCGTGGTTCGGGTGAATCGAGACATCTTAGCAGGATCAACTGTCGGCGGAATTGTTATCCATAAGCAAGATGCTGATGCCTACAATAACACCGCAGGACTTGACTTCTCATATCGTCCCACACGAGAGATTAACGTCCAAGGGCTGTGGTCACGTACCTTTGAAGCCGATATCTCTGGAAACAGCAACGCCTTCTATTTGGGTGGCGATTGGCGAACGAACTTGTTTCGACTTGATGCTTCATACACGGACATCGGCGAGGATTTCAATCCCGAAGTTGGTTATATTCAACGTACGGATGTCCGTCGCTTTCGCAGCGGTGGAAGTTATACGCCGTGGCCCGACAAATTTGGTATCCGCGAAATTCAGATTGGACCAGAAATCGACCTTGTTTTGACCCAAGACAACGAGTTGGAAACCCAAGAGATAACGTTTGAGACAGAATTCGATTTTGTAACAGGCGACGATATTGGATTTGAAGTTAAGAATACAACAGAAAATCTTGATCGTGATTTTCGGATTCAAGGGGTTGAAATTCCAGCGAATGATTACAATTTCACATCATTTCAGGTATTGGCTCGGAGCAGCAGCAGCCGAATGATTGGTGGAGAAGTACGTGTGGAATTCGGGGAATTTTATAGCGGCACGCGACGGGGTTTTGCAATAGACGCAACCGCAAGACCGACTGCCAAATTTAGCATAGAACCCTTCATCGAATTTAATCGCATCACGCTGCCCAATGAGGAATTCGATGCCAATGCTTTCGGTGGACGTATCAGCTACTCCTTTTCGACCACTCTTTTCACAAAGTTGTTCACACAGTGGAGTACGGATAGAGATGTACTCTCAGCGAATTTCTTGGTTAACTATATCTATCGTCCGGGCAGTGATTTTTATCTTGTCTTCGATCAGAATTATGACACCCGTGATGGTGGGTTCAAACTTCTCGCCTGGACGGTCGTTGGAAAATTGACGTTCTGGTGGAATCCATAAACGCTACTCTTGGACATCCAAGTTTCCAAAAAATCGTGGCATCCCTTGATGCTCATACTAAAATGATCTTAGCGGATATCACACTTAACACACGCTACTAAAAGAATTCCATTCAGAAGTTCTTATGTAAAGGAAATTACAGTGAAATCAAATATATTTTCAGTTTTTCATCCTCAATGGCTATTTACCCTCCTACTCACATTTACTTTGGTGCACAGTGCCAGTGCCGAAAGTTGGTCACAAAAAGCGGATATGCCGATTCCGAGGCTTTTCTTTTCCGTAACCACCATTGGTGGTGAACTTTACACTATTGGCGGAATGCTCGCTGAACCCGTTGACTTTGTTGATGCTTATGACCCGGACGAGGATAAATGGGTTCAGAAAGCGAGTCTGCCAACAGCTCGCGCCGGTGTTGTAACTTGTGTCGTTGATGGGAAGATCTATGCTATCGGCGGATGGAGTGGACAAGCCCCTGCCCTCGGAAGCGTTGAAGAATACGATCCGGCAGCCGACACATGGACACAAAAAGCAGATATGCCCACACCGCGCTCCTTTTTTACAGCAACTGCCGTCGATGGTAAAATTTACGCTATTGGTGGAGTCGCCCAAAACGTCGGTCCCGTGTTGGGAACGGTTGAAGCATATGACCCAGCAACTGACAAATGGACGAAAAAAACAGATATGCCCACACCGCTCTCAGGAATGGCCGCCGCGAGCATTGATGGGAAAATATATCTCGTTGGCGGAACACCGGCTGTGCAAGGCCCCGTGCTCACAACGGTTCAAGAATACGATCCCAACTCAGAGACGTGGACAGAGAGAACTGATATGCCTACACCCCGAACGGCTTTAGCTCTGGGCGTTGTGGATGGAAAAATTTATGCTGTTGGGGGAACTTCTGTTGTGCAAGGTCCCGGGATCACAACCTTGGAAATATATGAACCCGATAGCGATAAATGGACAGAAGCTCTTGATATGCCAACGGCGAGAGTTTTCTTGGGCGTTGGTGCCATTGAGAATAAAATTTATGCTGTTGGCGGTGTCGCAGAAGGATTAGGGCCCGCGATTTTACCAACGGTTGAGGAATTCGCACCGAGTTTGAGTATAGTGGCATTGGATAGATTTATCACGTTCTGGGGAAAAATAAAGCGAGCGGATTAGTGCTTTATCTGAGGAAAATTCTTGCTTTATCGCAAGGTTTGCAGTTAGTAATACAGGATCAATAGGTGCGGTTTCCCAACCGCACCTCCCAATTTACTGACTCCAAGGCCTCGCTTGTTTGATTGCGAGTTTTCCTTCACTGGTAACCTTGAACTCAATCTCCATAGCAAATTCGCTCGTCCCTGAAGCAGGCACGTAGAGACGACTGAACTTATTATGTATCGTGCCGAGATAGAGATTCAGTTGGCGTAAGTACGCATCCTTCAAGATTCGTACGCCATCGGTCGTCCGGTTGGATGTAGTCACAATCCTGTAGTTATTGGTGTCCCACCAATCCAACAAGATCTCCTCTGGAATAGATTGTTCTTCGGGATTCGTCACGAGGTCCTCACCGACTTGGGTGTTGAGATAGTAATTTCCTATCGTTTGATAGACGACATCATCGCTAACAGCAACCCCATTTGCTAACTCGTTTGAAAAATTAGGATGAACAAGTACTCCCATAGCGGTTGTCAGATGGTCGATGCGATAGAAATCGCGTGCCTCGAATGCCCGAAAATTCCAGAGGCTTGCAAACGCTTGCTTAACCGACTTTGACAGATGTCCTTCGTCCGGGTGATGTGTGTAGGAGTCGTATAGACCTGCACCACTGAAACCCGGTAAATCTTCGTTGTTTGTGCTGGAACGGCATCGAAGAGATGTGCCTTCTGGAAATGCCTTATGTAATTCTGAAAGTGCGTCTATCATCCATACTGGCATCTCGCCGTCCTCGATTTCATCTCTAAGTTTTTTTAATTCAGATGCCTTCGTGTCATGTGAATTCTGAAACGCTGAATCTTTGAGTAACGCCTCAATTTTCGCATAAAAACCGTTGTGTTTCATGAATTCGTCATAGAAATAGAAGGGGATACCGAACCCATTCGGTACAGTGCCTTCAGGAAATCCGAATGTACGGAGCGTTGCCAGATTAGCCGTTTTTACACCAAAACTTGAGGAGTCCGTAAATTCGATGTCGTCAAGGGACAAAATCTTCTTAGTAGATAGGTCACGTTCAGGCTTTTGTGTTTTCGAGGGGCGTAAATCGGCGAAATGAGTCTCTACCTCTTTATAAGTGGCTTCCCTAATTTCAAAACCGTCGGCATTCACTTGATAATAAACGTACTTGCCGATGAGCGGCGCGATAGCACTATTTTCCCACGCTTTGGCAATGAAGGCATTAGGGACTTTATCTTGAATCGCACGAAGATTTACGTGTGAAAGCGGTGTTTGTCGAACACCCGTGATAACTCCAGCAACGCGTGGCATCTCATTCGGTAAAATTTTACAGATAACGATGTCCCGAACCGTAGGACGCTCATCTGTCTCCAATACACGTAGCCGACCAAATGAGGCTGCCTGATTCAATGGCAGGTAGCCGATATTGGCGTAGAGATCGTCCTCAAAATAGACAGGAAACTCTGCTGCGTCATAGAGTGCCTTTTCGCGATTATAAATACCGATCGCGCCCCACAACGGGCAATAACCGAGGCGATTTTTTAAGATTGGCATTTTGGCTACGAGAAGATCGTGCGCAAGCTTGATTTCTTCAAACGGGAAGGCATCATTAGGATTAAACTCGAAGGTATAAACACCGGGTTCGCCATTCGGTGCTATCGAAAGTGGACGATAACTCAGCACACCGCGCATCTGTCCTTGACCGCGCCCTAATCCGGCGGCATTCATAAAACTCCCGTGTGAGCGATGTGTCTCCGTATTCATGAAATAGAGTTGCGGATTTTGCGTATGCGTCCTCTCAATCTGGAATTTTACGAACTCGATGCCGGTAAGCTGTGTATCAATACGGACATCCGTTCCTTGATACGACAACTTTTCAAAGGTCTCTCGGTCGGGGATCGTGGCTGTACCGTCCTTGAATTGGACTTGTTCTGGATCGAGGCGGGGTCCTGAAGGTTCTCTGGAGCGTCGTCTCCCAAATCCACCTCTTCCGCGGGAACTATCTCGCTGCCCACTTTGCATCTCTCGGATCTGGCTCTCACTAAATTGGGTGCCTCTGGCGTTTTCAAGTCGTACCACCCTCACCATGAGTTCCTTTTCAGATATGCTGAGTTCACCGTTTTTGTCAATATCAAAACGCGCCTCGTCCCTTGAAAGTGTATCTTGTGTCCAGGTCGACAGAACGGCTATCAGCGAAAACATTAGGGCACACGCGAAAACTACTATGATAATATACTTTTGTTTCATTTGACTTTCCTCTCTAAAGATTGGCAGTTCGTGCAGGAAACGCGCAAAAAAGTGTCTTCCTCTTGCTATATTAGGCAGATGAAGACTGAATTTGTTCAGAAAAATAGCGTGCCTCTCGCGATGCAGTTTTTTTAGAGACAGAGAACTCAAATTTCATCTTCAATAACGAGATAACTAATGCTCTTTGCTGCCATCTCAATTGGAATCTCAACGTTGTAATTTCGGTCGATTTTGTACCGTTTCGGTGCTCCTTCTTCTTCACGAATCCTGGCAATTTCAGACAATCCAGTGTAATAGAGCGGTAATTTCAAAGTCATCTGTTGTACCGCCCGCGTCGGATTATAGAGCATCGCGAGTCCACAAGGGCTGATTTGCGCGTTGGCGTGGAGCACACAATCAATGGAGCGACCATCTGGACGACGCACGTGAATCAGGTCTGAATCCAATATTGGGCGATACTTTTTGTAGAAGTCAACCCATTTCTTGACGACCACTTTCGTCTGATCTGTATCAAAGAGTCGGGGACCACGATAGCACGCCATCACACCACTACCGAAGTTCTGTGCGAGATGTGATTCATAGTCATCGAGATGCTCGCAAAGCGGCTCAAATGTCGCGGTTGTGCCACCGCCGTGATACTCGACCAATGGAACAAACATCCAACCCATACTTGGTGTTTTTGCATAAGTCCCATCGTAGATGTTCTGCCGGGCAATGAGAATTTGCCGCTCGCGGGGCAAACTGAAATTCGTTTCACGATACCCCATACCGCATTTGTTTGAACCGTTGAGGTAATACTGATCTGGCGAATTAATATAGATACCGCGTTTTCGGCATTCGTGGTAAAAATGTACACACGCTTCCCACTGGCGTAACTGTGAATCCGCCAAGTTGTTATGGTATGCATGCGTCGTTGACGCACAGACATCACCATGATAAGGACCATCAGTTTCTATGACGTCCATTCCAGTGGCATCCATGAAATTCAACACTCGCTGAAAATAGCCATCTGCCCATTTACTCGCAAGACAAGCACTCTGTCCAAACTTACTACCGGGTTGTCCTGTGTCTGGGTCAATGCAGTTGAAGTCTTCACCCACACCCCGCGAAGCACACATCAGTGTATAACCTCCGAATTGAATACCTTTACTGTGTGCATAATCCGCTAATCCCTTCATAGTGGCGATGTATTCCGGGTTTTCGCTCTCCATATTAAAACCGCTCCCAAAGGTCATAATCACCATTTCAAATCCGACTTCGGCACTCTGATCAATCGCCAAACGGACAGCGTTCGGCTCAGCACTCCGAACGTGCATAAGGATAGGATTCTCTGTGACTTGTGGTGTAACTGTGCGATACATCTTGAGACGTGCGAGTCCCTTTCGCTCACGGTCATCACTATCATGCAGAATCTCGAAGGTGCGAAAACTCTTGAAAATCTCACCGGGTTGCAGAGATACCCCTGGACCGAGTGGATAGCCACTTGTTATCAAGAGTGGCATCTGATAACGGTAGTCGACTTGCGTCTTGTAGTCCGCATCGGGTCCCCACTGTGTCGTCTCCATTCCACTGAAGGCATAATCGCTCTCGACATGTAGCCGATGCTTTTCTTGCTCGTTGACCGCAAGGATTTCACAGCTTAAGGCATCCAATTGAACAGGTTTATGCCCCTCATTGCGAATAGTGACCCATTTGGACAGGACTGGAATACCTTGGTATAGTTCATAATGTACACACACCTGGAGAGAGTCAACAGATGGGGGTGCTGAGAACACGACGGTCAGTGTCACGCCCTCTGGTGGATAGACCGATGGTATCGTAGAACGCCTGCGTACCCACGGATAGCGGATTTCAGATTTACCGATTCGATACTCGCGAAATTGAAATGCGTTCTCGTCATTGGTCAAGTCTGCAATCCAATCCGAATCAAGATAGGCGTAGTCGGGCTGTCCTTTCAAGCCACCGACCTCGAATTCGTCTCCGTTAATCGTAAGCATTGCCTCTGGTTTAATGCCCCTAAGAAGGCTGCTATCGGTAATCTGATTGGTATAATCAATGGTTGCGAAATTAGGTGAGATAACGAATGTTCGTTGAATGAGTCCGTTACTAAGAATTAATAGGTTGTCCTTTTTTTCTACTGAAGCAGATTGATGAAAGGGTTGAACCAGCCAGTCATTTTGCTGTGATGTGTACTGCATGCCAAGTCCTATTCCAAGGATTGAGGGTTGTGAAAAAAGTAAAAAAGGGTTCCCCTTTATCATATTATACAGGTAAAACTGAATTTGTTCCAAAAAAATGCAACCTGCTTCGTTCTTAAATAAAGAATTGAGATTTTCAAATTGCATGTTAGACATATCCATGCTAAAATATCAATAACATTTAAGCTCTTAAGAATATATCCGACAAAGGAGAAATTTTGCCATGAAAAATGTTATATGCCCAACCTGTTACGTAGTACTGGTTATTTTGCTGATCGCCGGAGAAGGAATACTTAGTTTAGCACAAGACGAACACACCGTCCTCCTCTACACTTTTGAGTCAGGGGCGGGGAAAACTGTCAAAGATCTTTCTGGTAACGGAAATGATGGTGAACTCATGGGAACGAAATGGGGTGAAGGGAATCCCGGCGGTGGACTTGTCTTCGGTGGAAACGCTCCCAGAGATTTTGTTGAAATCCCTGACAGCGAGAGTTTAGATGTGGTTGAAGGACTTACAGTCGAAATGTGGCTCTATCTTGAGGCGTGGTCAACTGCAGGTGGCACAGGTGCCACGAAAGAGAAGGCCTACAAAGTGGGACCGCGGAGCAGCAAGAAGGCCCTAATTCGGATGACCACTGATGAGCTTGCATGGGCTCCTGCAGTCGTTGAAGGTAAAACAGATGTGCCGTTGCGGAAGTGGGTGCATATCGCTGGCACTTACGACGGAAAATCCGGTGAAGGCAAGGTTTATGTCGATGGTGTCTTAGATGGCAAAGGCAAAATCGGCGGCAATATCACCCCGAATAATGATGTCTTGTGGCTTGGGCGCGGTGCCGGACCGTTCTTAGAAGGACGGATGGACGAAGTCCGAATTTCCAACATCGCACGTTCCGAACAAGAAATTCAAGAACTCATGAACAAAGGCATCGAAGGCGTGTTGGCAGTGCAACCCCAAGGTAAATTGACAACGACGTGGGGAAAACTGAAGTCAGGCTTTACGCGATAGAAAGAAATCTCACAATGCTAAAAATAATTACAGTTCAATCTCTGACACTCCTCCTTGTCTTCGGTGTTATCAAGGCAAATATAGCTGATATGCGGAGGAGCTATCCCTCCATCTTTCAAGCATGGAGTGGTATCGAAAACAGACCGGACGAAAGTGAACTCCAACGACTTGTTCGACACGATCTCGCTTTTGCCCATCCGTACACATTGTTAAGAATTACTTGGAATATATCAGAGCAGCAGCCCTATTCAGGGTTAGCAACAGCCTTGGACCCAAATCGGATCGATGCAGCCCGTGAACGAAAACAGGAACTTCTATCTTTAAACCCCAACCTCTTACTGCTCGTTGAAATCCGATACAGAGATGCAAAATATCTGTCGAAACAAAATGAAGCACACGTTGAAAATTGGTGGGAGGTGGGGTTCTATCCGCCGTATTCACCCTATTGGCTAAGGGACAACGCGGGTACCCCTGTTCTTGGTTGGGGTGAAGATACAAACGGTAACGGAAAGATCGACGAGGATGACACAATCCTTAACTATCTCATAGACTTCACAAATCCAGAAGTGCAGAATCTAATAGTCAAACAAGCCGTCACGTTAGATAAGGTCGGACTCTTCGATGGTATCATGCTGGATTGGTGGAACGAGGATTCTGCGACGAGTCCTATCGGTATTGATGACTGGTCAGAGACCATACTCACACGGACGGCTGAGTTAGAAGCGCGACTGGCTATCTTACGTAAAATACGAGCACAAGTAGACGATGATTTCTTAATCCTCGTCAACGCCAATATGCGTCAGATCCCAAAATCCGCGTCCTACGTAAACGGGATCTTTATGGAATGCTATAAACAAGAATACAATAAAGGATACAATCTCGATCAAATTCTGCAGATAGAAGAGACGCTATTGTGGGCAGAACAAAATCTCAGAGAACCAAGAATCAATTGTTTAGAAGGTTGGCGCGTGGTAACAGAATATATGGGAGACCTGGATACACGAGTTACCGAGCGAAACAGCGCAGAAAACCAGCAGTGGATGCGGATGATTACCACACTCAGTCTGACACACTCTGACGGGTATGTGCTTTTTGGTGATGATAACGCTATACCGGTTTATGACCATCTGCACAATTGGTATGATTTCTGGAATACTGACCTTGGTAAACCTATTCAAGAGAAAGCCATCCAGTATCGCGAGGTGACCGGTCTCTTCATCCGCGAATTTGAAAACGGTTGGGTGGTGTACAATCGCAGTGGTATGCCACACACTGTCACTTTTGATGAAAACGTTACTGGAACCAACAGTGGCAAACGTCAGCTGCGTCATAAGGTTGGCGATTTTGATGGCGAGATTTTTCTAAAGACCAATAGAAAATAAAAAGAAGGATCAATAATGCTAAAAGCCATTTTAATACGGCAATTCTACGGATACAGTTGCCAAAAATTCGTCCTCTATACGGCGATTATAAACGCGCGCAGCAACTACAGAGCCATAGATATTGCCAACATAGAGGATGCCCCCGATTGTACCGAGTGTCCATCCTTTTGCTGACGATATTCCATTTCTACGAAAGCCGTCGTAAGCCTGCCAACCGGCTATACCCACAGTTAGTAGAGAAGTCAGAGCATCACCGATACGTCCAGTATAGAGTCGTCCTGCCCCGGGGACGATTGTAGAGAGTGTTCCCGCTAAAAATGGGCTGCGATTGGGTAGGTGCGTCCCTGCTTCTGCGTAGCTGTGATATACCGATGCCTTTTCTCTGACGGAGATTATACTTGACTCCTCCAACGTTTTGAAAATCTCATCCGCTTCAGACCACTGCCTCTGCATCAGATAAGAGAGTCCAATAAGTTGCTCGGCTTCGGCATGTTGCTGTGTATTTGTTATATGTGGTAGTGTTTCACGCAGAAATCTCGCAGATTTCTCAAATTGATCCATCAGGAAATAGGTGGCACCAATCTGATAGTAGACCCGGCTTGCAAATTGGCTTTGCGGATGCGACTGCAAGAGCATTTCAAAACTCCGAATCGCTTGCTCATTTTCACCGGCAAAACGATAGCAGAGGGCAATCTTATAGCGTATTTGCGCGCTTTTTTTTGATTCCTCAGACAGATAAAAAAGATAGCGTTGGTATTCACCTGCGGCGCGGATGTAGTCGCCTTGTTCATACAAAAAGCCGGCGAATTTAAGAACGTTTTCGGGAGCGTAGTATTCTATAGGTGCTTCGGCGGATGTATGAGGGAGAAAGACAATAGTGAGGGAAATTATAAGTAGAAATTTATGTGTTTGTGTAGCCTTCATAGAATTTTAGCTGCTTTTGTTTCAGTGTTTCCGCTAAGTTAAAACGTAGTGAACCCAAATCCTGTAGGTATAGGCAACACCTATTTCAATGTTGCATAGTCTGAAACCGGGTCGATGTATTTACCCGTTGCCTCATCCCTATGGTAATGCTGAGACTGTGAACCGTTGCATCGGAGCAGCCTGTCCGTGGTAAGTAATATACCACGTCCTATCCCATATTCCTGTATACATGCCATACCGAAACGTGAACAGGTCGGTGAGAAACCGCACGCGGGACCGTCTTGACTTGAGATGAATTTCTGATACAACCGTATTAGACCTGTCGCAGCGAGTTTTAGTTCCGACGTTTCCTGAATATTAAAGCGGATAACTTCTTGGGGTTTCTGTGTTGTTATTGGGTTAAACTTGCGAATAAATTCAAGATTTGCTGCTTCACTCGCGGAGGTAGTCAGTACGAATGTAACAGTCAATAAACAGCACACACAGAAAGTAACAAATACACGATAAATAAGTTGATTCACCATTTGATCTCTTTAACCTCTACAGATTCGGGAATCGTGAAATTCAATATTGGGTTTGACGTTTCCGTATTTACCTGTGGATTGCTATAAACGACCTTTTCATGTTGGAGCACTTCAGATTTTTCACCATACATACTCGAGGTCATAGTCATCGGAATATAACTCACACCGATCTTGTTGTGGTTTTCATAGCGAGACCTACCGATAATATGTCCTTTCGGATTTTTAACCTCTGCTGAGATGAGTCGGTCCTCATGCATCCCTAAGATGACGGAACCAAGCTTATCTTTCGCCTCTTTAGGTGGTGTCCAATAGGTATACAATACTTCATCAACAACATCGTGCTTGTCTAAAGTATAACCGATTGCCGTCAATCCATATTCCGCTTGTGTGGATTGGATGATAGATTCCACAAACGGAAGCGGAACCCGCCCTTCGGATATAAAACGGAACGCCTGTTTCTCTATTGGGTAATAAATCTCCAACACATTGTCCTTCACGACCATTATCTGCTGAAGCGGTTGGTTAACTTCAACGACAACCCGTGCCGTTGCTATATCATAGTGGAGCGTGCCTGCGATATGCTCGGTTCTGCCGCTTTCGGTCAATTCGCGCTTAAAATCCAAGGAGAGCGTTTTTAGCGGAGCGGCGTGGATTTGGTCTACACTTAGGAGGACGGGAAAAAATATAATAACAGATAGGAGGCTTTTAAACATTTCTTTGATAAGCGATAAAAAAAACTAAAACATGAAACAGTGAATTTATTTTCATTGAATTTCTCCTTAATGAAAATAGATAATATCATGCAGCGGATTTGATGCCAATAGGAGCTGTTGGACAGCAGCATAATCATTTTCAGCCTTCCCTATCCATTCCAGCGTCAACGGATTCATGCAGCCCCTTTCCTTTCTGAGAACACCGGCTCCGTAGTGTGTACCTTGTAGATTTTTGATACTATAGCAGACATTGCTACCATGAAGCACTTCGCCTTTTTCAGCGATCTCGCTGAGAAACCAATCGTTATAGGACACACGATACGCAATCTCTTCGGGTGAACGTACCAAGAGATCCAGCCCGAAGCGGTATGAGATACACTGCCGGATCTCTATCGCCTTGTTAAGATATTCCGATTTCGGAATATCCATCACGACGAGCAGATCCACATCCGAATCCTCTGTTGGCGTGCCATAGGCATAAGAGCCAAAGAGAATCACTTGGAGCGGCGCGAATTTCCGTACAATGTCATCACATGTCGCTTGAATCTCCTGCCGGGTAACCATCTGAAACGAACCCCCCTTTAAAAAGAAGTATAACATATTTCATAACAATCATCAAACAGGAAAATTTAGTATTTAGCACAGTGATGCTTGTACTAATAGTTCAGGATTATTAAAGGCTGTACTCGGAGTTCCATCAAAAATCACCTGTCCATCTCGCAGTAAGAGGACGCGATCGGCATATCTCAAAGTGATATCTGTGTCATGGGTGGCGAAAACGAGGGTTTTATGCTCGCGTCGGATTTCATCGCAGAGCTCATCCATTAACCGATAGAGATGCTGGGCATCTTGACCGGTGGTCGGTTCGTCAAGGAGAAAGAGTTCGGGGTGTAGTGAAAAGTTTGCTGCGACAGCCGTACGCTGACGCTGTCCGCGCGATAGGGCATACGGTGCCTCTGAATCAAGCTCTGTTAGGTCAAAGCGACTGAGTGTTTGATTGACCCGAGTTTCAAGCGTTTTTCTTGAAAACTTTAGGTTTTTTGGACCGAATGCGACTTCATCGCGGACGGTTATTGCCTGTAGTAGCAGATCTGGATTCTGAAAAACGATGCCGACTTTGCCTGCTAATTGGTGGAGTTTTATACGTTTTCGAGACCTTCCAGCAGTCGCTACTTCCCCTGTTGATGGACGCAGTAAACCCGCGATCAGATGAATCAAGGTTGTTTTACCAGACCCGTTCGCACCCATGATTGCCAAGACTTCCCCGTATTGTATGTCGCAGGAGATACCTTGCACGGCATCCTTATCAGTATTTGGATAGCGAAAACGGAGTCCACTTATGCTTAGGCTAAAGTTTTTTGGAGGACAGACGACAGGAGGTATCTGTGGGGATACTCGGGTATCGGACACAGGTGCCTTACCAAAAGGCACTTGCACACCCAAACGCTGATATGGTGCGAAATCCTTAAATGCTTCCGCTTTCGGTAAATCAAGAGCGAATTGTCCTTTGTCCATGAGCCATACATAGTCGCACATCGGAGCAACTTCCTTAGTTCGATGCGTCGCTAAGATGACAGTTATTCCCATCTCGCTATTGAGTTTCGCGACGATATCAAGAATGTCCCGTGTTGCCTGCGGATCAAGATGACTGGTAGGTTCATCGAGAAGCAAGGCCTGCGGTTGCATCGCACAGATAGCAGCCAGTGCAACGCGTTGTTTTTGACCGCCTGAGAGCGATGATATTTCCCGATTCTGGAAATCAGGCAGCCCCACCTGCTTTAGGGCAATAGCGATCTGGTCTTTAATCGCTTCAGATGAGAAACCAAGATTTTCAAGCCCAAAGGCAATCTCATCTTCGACTAAAGTGCAAAAGAGCTGATCTTCGGGGTTTTGGAAGAGGAGTGCTACCTGTTGGCATGTAGTAGCAAGCGGTTGGGTGGCGAGGTTTTTCCCGTTGAGATACACTGTCCCAATGAGTGTTCCCGCCGAAGCGTGTGGGATTAAACCGTTCAATGTTCGCAGTAGTGTAGACTTACCACATCCTGTCGGGCCCGTTAACAGCACAAATGCTCCGGAAGGCACACGCGTCGTGATACCCTGCAGTGTTGGTATTTGACGACTCGGATATGTGAAGCCGAGGTTTTCTATCTCAATACACGCCATGAACTCGTTAGGTGAGGCCTTCGATTTGTACAGGCACGGAACCGAAGAGCTGCTCTAAATGCCTCGCGATAGATTCACGGAAAACATCAAAGGCTTCTTGAGTGTGACGGCTTAAATCGTCGGTGTGATGCCTGAAACTGTCATAGAGTTGTGCATGTTGCGCGCGAACACGGGCAAGAAGTCTATGGACATACACTTGCAATTCGCCAAGACGCTCGCTCTGTGTTTTCGCAAAAGCCCCAGCAGCATCCTTGAAAGCCCTGAGTTCTGCCTCTAAGTACTCCTTGAATAACGACTCTTGGAAACCGGTAAGTGCACCCTGCGCGGCGTAGCGGAAATCCTCATGTATCGCATTATATTCCGTCTTAACGCGGGCAAAAAGCTTCTGTGAATAGTTTTGCACCTCATTCATCCGATCGTCCTGTACCTGCGTGAACTGCGAAATTTTCTCTTTAAAGGTCTCTATCTCATGTGCCAAGAAATTTCTGAAGTCCTCAACAGCAACAGTATGACGCGTTATCTTCTCAAGATGGTAACCCATAACTGCCAATCGAACAGCCTCCGGGAACATCGAGCGATAGTCTTTTAACGTCTTGAATAAAAATCGCGTGTATTCCCAACCTTGTTTTGAGAAGAGTTGTTTCCGAATTGACTGGATAAATGCTCGAAATTCCATCATCTGAATCGATCTGACATTATGTTGGGTTTTAGGCATGTACTCAAGGAGTTTCAAACATCGGGCAAAATAGTTCTTCAGGGTCGGATCATAGAGCGTTGAAATAACTCGGCGATACTCTCGGATGAGTTTTTCACGCGGCATTTCAGGGACAAAATTGAGCGTCATATCCGTGTTGTTCCCGCTTGATTCCACAAGTAACCGATCTTCACGTTTTAATCGGTGCCAGAGATCCGTCTCCTTTAGAGCTGTAAGCAAACCCGCCATTGCCATCGGGATACCAGCGTCTTGGATAAACCTGATATGCGAATCGAACTCAGTATCACCATCAAGTCCGATGATGAAGCCACCCGTAACTTCCATCCCTCTGCTCTGGATTTTCCTGACGGCTTGCAACAGGTAACTGCCGGCATCTACTTCTTTACTCGTGTTCTGTCCCTTGGAGGTACTAATGAGCGCGTCGTCATTAGGGCTTTCAATGCCGAGGAACACCATGTTAAAACCTGCGCCGCTCATTGCATCAAGCATTTCAGGGATTTCAACGAGGTTCACACTGGCTTCAGTATAAAGTGAAAACGGGAATTGACGTTCTTCTTGCCATTCGGTAATAGCCGGGAGCAAACGCATCGCGTCGCGCTTGTTGCCAATAAAGTTGTCGTCAACGACGAACATGGGACCCTTCCAACCGAGTTTGTAGAGAAATTCAAACTCGCTAACCATCTGCTCATTACTTTTTGTGCGCGGCACTCGTCCAAATAATTTTGTAATATCACAGAATTCGCAATTGAAGGGACATCCACGCGAGAATTGCAGTGCCATTGACCCATAGGCATTAATATTAATAAGATCATAACGTGGCACAGGTGTTTTCGTGATATCCGGTTTTCGGTTTTCGCGATAAACTTCTTTCGCAGCTCCACTCTCAAAATCGGTCAAGAAATCCTCAAAAATCTCCTCAACTTCACCGAAGAGAAAATGGTTAATCGTAGCGTCGCTCTCCTCCTTAATATTATCGTAATAGGAGGTAGGATGCGGACCGCCTGCAATAATAGGGATTCCTGCTCGGTTGCAACGTTCTGCGACTTCATACAGTGATGCTTTTTGCACAATCATTGTCGATGTTAAAGCAACATCAGCCCACTCGAGATGTTCATCGGTAAGTGGCTCGATATTAAGATCAACGACCCTTAAGTTATAGTTCTTGGGAAACATTCCAGCGATCGTTAGCAATCCAAGCGGCGGCATTGAGGATTTTTTTTTCATAAAATCTAAAGCGTATTTAAATCCCCAATAAGATGGCGGAAACTTCGGATAAATAAATAGCGCATTTGACATAGTTTACATGTACTCCTGATAGCATATCTTCATGCCGTATTGCCGATTTTTTCTGAATAAATTATTAATCTAAACCAATCCAAATAATATTATACTACATTTTCCAATTTTTATCAAGTTTTCTTTTTTAGAAGCCTTTAATGTTAGTTCCTTCACCATAGTAATTTGCTTTCACTGCACCGTACATGCTAAAATATCAGCATCGTATAGGTACAGGCTCAGTGGAGACAATAGATGCATAAACACCGACTCCCACGACTTCTTATATTCCTCAGTGGTCTATTCCTCTGTCTAATTGGAACACCCGAATCACTACATAGTGCGGACGACACAGAACAGAGTAATAGTTCAGAAGAGGCAACTGTTAACAATGAAACAGAAAGCGACTCGCCCGAATCGCGCTATTACATTTATCAACTCCGTTTTGATGGTAACAAGCACTTAAATGAGAAACGATTGACAAATCTATTCGGGTGGCAGATAGAGAAAATGTACTCCCAGACAGAAATCAGAGAAGGGTTTGAAAGCATCCTTGATGCATACCGGGCAGACGGCTTTGTGTTCGCTGAGATGACCCCAGATGTTTCACCGAACTCAGAAAGTGAGACGGATGTGTCAATTACGGTAAAAATTATTGAAGGCAGACAGATTCGAATAGGAACCTTGACGCTTACGGGAAACCAACGCTTTTCAGAAGATGAAATTCGTGATAAACTGGGTTTAAAGCAGGGCAAACTTTTTACAGAAGCGACACTAACACGCGGAATTGTGCGCGTTCAGACGTTGTATAGCGAACACGGCTATCCAAAGGTTGAAATCGAACCTAAAGACATCGTCCTTTCGCAAGAAACGGCTACGGCTGATTTTCAGTTGCACATCCGTGAAGGCTCTCAAATCCAGATTGGCGATGTTAAAGTCAGTGGTCTCCAGAAAACAAAAACAGAAGTCGTTCTTCGGGAAATTCCAGTAAAGCCTGAGCAACGTTTCGATCAACGCAATATTGATACGAGTTACCGCCGATTGCGCAATTTAGGATATTTCTATCAGATTAATCCAAATGTGTTGGAAGCAAGTGAAACAGCGGATAAGATTAACTTCCATGCCCAGGTAACCGAAGCAAAAACTGGACGACTGAGCGGGGTTGTCGGATATGCACCGCCAGACGCTGAAGTTGACGCTGCACCACAACTCACAGGTATACTCGAAGCCAGTGAAACAAATCTGTTAGGAACAGGTAGACAGTTCAATCTCTATTGGAAATCGGGTCTGCTTAGGATCTTCAGAATTAGTTATGCTGAACCTTGGGTATTTGGTAAACCAGTAACTATTAGCGTAGAGTATGGACAACTCAAACAGCAGCCCATTGACCGAGAGCAGTTTACCGGGTTTCCATCTAACGACAGTGGAATAGTCTCCGAGGAACGTTCAAGCAGCATAAGTGCGATTACTAACTTCGGACGCGTCTTTGAAGGCACTCTGACGTTAGGATATAAGCAAATTAATGTACCAAATACGGGTTTACCTCTAACAGCATTAACGCCTTTTGAGATACAATCTCCGACTGCTGTCCTGTCAACTGAGTTCCAACCGTATAGTGGGACAAAGTATAGCGTCACATTTCGGTTGACCCGCGATACCCGCGACTATTTTCTCAACCCGACGCGCGGGCGGCGCGATAGCGTCGCCCTTGAGGTATCACGGAGTGATTTTCGGCTCCGGAAGGTATGGCTCTCTCTCCAACAATACCTCCCGACATGGCGGAAACAGACCATAGCCTTTGAACTCTATGGTGCCGCCGCGTGGGGTGTTAATATTCCGCCAACCGAACTTTTTTATCTTGGCGGCGCAACTACATTACGCGGATATGATGAAGACTGGTTTTCTGGACCGCGTCGCGTTTATGCGAATATTGAATATCGATATCTCGTCGGACCCGATTCCCAGATTTTTGTCTTTACTGATTTAGGGGCTGTAACCTTGACTGAAACCCCTTCGGTTTTCGACAGACTCCGAGTTGGGTACGGGTTCGGTGCGAGACTTGAATCCAGAGGGGGTATCTTACGACTGAACTATGGACTCGCTGCAGGCGATTCTTTGTTGAGAGGGAAAATTCATGTCAGTTTAGGTGCGTCATTTTAACCAGAACCCAAACATAATCTATGGGGTGTTCTGGCATTTAATTTGCGAAGTCGGAAAATTTGTTGTAAAATATATAGGGAGGAATAATAATAATAGATGTTCGCAACAATTGGAGGTTTAAATGACCAAAAACAAGAAGTTACAACGTTGGGTTGAAGAAGCAGCGAAACTCTGCCAACCTGACACTATCTATTGGTGCAATGGTTCTCAGGAAGAAAACGATCGACTTTGCGAAGAATTAGTCCAAAAAGGCACTTTTGTGCGCTTAGATCCGGAAAAGCGTCCCGGAAGTTATCTTGCCCGTTCAAGCCCCGCAGATGTCGCGCGCGTTGAGGACAGAACGTTTATCTGTGCGAAAGACCCACTTGAAGCGGGCCCGACCAACAACTGGCACGATCCAGATGACATGAAAGCCACTCTCAAAGGACTTTTCAAAGGTTGCATGCGTGGCAGAACGATGTACGTCGTGCCGTTCAGCATGGGGCCGCTGGGTTCACCGATTTCACATATCGGTGTTGAAATCAGCGATTCGCCTTACGTCGTTGTGAACATGCGGATTATGACCCGGATGGGAAGTGCTGTTCTTGATGTGCTTGGCGAAGATGGAGATTTCGTGCCGTGCCTGCACTCTGTCGGCATGCCACTTGAACCGGGACAGGATGATGTAGTCTGGCCCTGTGACCCCGATAACAAATATATTGTGCACTTTCCCGAAGAACGCGCCATCTGGTCCTACGGTAGTGGGTATGGTGGGAATGCGCTGCTCGGTAAAAAATGCTATGCCCTCCGTATCGCCTCTGTTATGGCAAAAAATGACGGATGGATGGCAGAACACATGCTTATTTTGGGATTAACCAGTCCGGAAGGTGAAAAGACTTATATTGCGGCAGCGTTCCCGAGTGCATGTGGTAAAACAAACCTCGCAATGCTCACACCGACCATACCGGGTTGGAAAGCTGAGACAATCGGGGACGACATTGCATGGATGAAATTTGGTGAAGATGGACGGCTCTACGCGATTAATCCAGAAGCAGGTTTCTTCGGCGTTGCTCCCGGCACGTCAATGGACACCAATCCGAATGCCATGCACACCCTTGAATCAAACTCAATTTTCACCAACGCTGCTCTGACTGAAGATGGAGATGTCTGGTGGGAAGAGAAAAGCGAAGAACTTCCTGAAACACTGATGAGTTGGCTCGGTGAAGAGTGGCATCCCGGTGATGAAAAGACAGCATCGCACCCGAATGCTCGCTATACAACTCCTGCCTCCCAATGCCCAATCATTGATCCGAACTGGGAAAATCCGAATGGTGTGCCAATTTCCGCGATTCTTTTCGGTGGACGACGTGCCACTACTGTTCCACTTGTGTTTGAGAGTTTTGATTGGCAGCACGGCACCTTCATCGGTTCTATTGCCTCTTCTGAGCGCACCGCAGCCGCAGCCGGTACAGTCGGTGAACTCAGGCGGGACCCGATGGCAATGCTTCCGTTCTGTGGCTACAACATGGGAGATTACTTCACACACTGGTTGGAAATGGGTAAAAATACTGATGCCAACAAACTACCGAAAATATTCTATGTCAATTGGTTCCGTAAGGATGCCGATGGCGGTTGGCTCTGGCCCGGCTTTGGCGAAAACAGCCGTGTC
The DNA here is from genome assembly GCA_963662915.2 of Candidatus Poribacteria bacterium. Classification (GTDB taxonomy): domain Bacteria; phylum Poribacteria; class WGA-4E; order WGA-4E; family WGA-3G; genus WGA-3G. The sequence goes on from CAXXEU010000002.1 coordinate 1,143,002, forward strand.
CTTAAGTGGATTGTAGAACGTGTGTCCGGAAACGGTGAGGCGGTCGAAACTCCAATTGGCTATCTGCCTGCACCGGATGCAATCAATACTGATGGACTGGAGGTAACGGCAAAGCAGATGGAAGAGCTTCTCAACGTTAATGTTGAAGAGTGGATTAAGGAAATTGAGTCGATTCGAGAACACTACGAACGTTTTGGTGCTAAATTACCAAAAGCGTTATCTGACGAATTGGCTGCGTTAGAGGTTCGCTTACGTGAGAATCAATAATACTGATACCTCTAATATTATAGGGCGAGATTTTCATGCCTCGCCCTATAACCCTTCTAATTTCCCAACTATTAATGATGACTTCGAGTCCCTGGACGACAAGTCTTCCGCACACCCTTAACACCTATGGTACCTGCCTTAATGGGCTTCCGACGTTTCTGGAGTATAATCAATCTTTAATTACGCAGTAGCACAGTTGCTATATGCAGAACGCTAAATGCAAAAGGAACACAATTATAGTGTCTTCTATAGAACCACGTATTTCGAGTCCTGCTGATAAGGAGGACATTGTTCACCCGCGAGTTTTGCCTTTTATAATGGTTCATCTGGCGTGCTTTGGAATTATCTGGGTAGACGTTCAACCCATAGATTGGATTATATGCGGTGTCTTGTATGTTATTCGCATGTTTGGAATCACTGCAGGATTTCATCGATACTTTTCCCATCGATCATTCAAAACCAGTCGCGCATTTCAATTTTTTCTTGCATTTTTGGGTCAGAGTTCAGCCCAACGAGGTGTCCTATGGTGGGCAGCGAAACACCGTCTACACCATAAGTACTCCGACACAGATCATGATGTACACTCTCCCGTTAAAAATGGATTTTGGTATGCCCACGTACTGTGGATCTTCTCCAAACGTGGACTGAGCACAAACTATGACTTAATTAAGGACTTTCAGAAATATCCTGAACTCGTTTGGCTTGAAAAGTGGGAAAGATTCCCACCATTTGTATTAGCGGTTTGTGTTTGGCTGGTTGCAGGTTGGTCCGGTCTTTTCGTAGGGTTTTTCCTGAGTACAGTCTTGCTTTTTCACGGAACATTCACGATTAATTCGCTTTCACACATTCATGGTAAACAGTCCTACGCCACAGGAGATAACTCCCAAAACAACATCTTTCTAGCTATTATTACGTTAGGAGAAGGATGGCATAACAATCACCATCATTTCCCCAGTGCTGCACCTCAAGGCTTTCACTGGTGGCAAATTGATATCACATATTATATCTTGAAAGCCTTATCGATTTTCAGGATCGTTTGGGATCTTCGGTTGCCTCCAGCACACGTGGTTGCGGGTAAACGGAAACTACCCTTCTCTGTCATTGAAAAATCCGCACAGCAATTAGCCGCAAGTTTTTCGATCGAACAGACCGGTAAAGCCCTTTTGAAATCATGGTCGCACACGCCAAAGTTGGAAGAACTCCGCAAACGCACTCGGATCGGTCAGAGCGAAGTAGAAAAATTTCTCAGCGAAGTGAAAATTCCTGAATTACCTGCCCCCGCCGATCTAAAACACCAAGCGCAAAAAATGTTTGCTCATATACCCTCATTAAACCCAGTTGTTGAGCGGGCACATCAAATTATTATTGAGTCCATCTCGGCTTGGTTAGTTCAAGAGGCGAATGCGATGTAAGAATGTGCCTTGAATTTTGGAACTAAACACGCCGAAGGAATGCTTCAATTCCTTCGGCATTTTTCTTAAAATCGCGCTCGGCAAGAGATTTGAGGTTGTCTAACTGTGTGAGGGTATCCAGCTCCCAGAAATCAATCTCTGCATTGATACGTAGATAATTCTCTTTCAGCAAGACTTTCACTATGTCTGCGGATGCTTGAGATTGCAGGGTCATCACGTAGGATGTCAACTTCGCGCCGCCCCAACCTGTAAGAAATCCCCAACCGCGTCTATTGCTGTACATGTTCACGGAGTGTCCCGTGCCGATGGATAGCATTCGGACTTCTCGTACATCTTTTCCAAACGCTGAGAGTGCCTCTGTGAAAGCGATTGTAGAGGGGTTATTCGCCCAGAGACCTCCATCTGCTAACAAGGAATTGTTCAGGGACTTAGGTGCGAAAAACGTGGGTGCAGCGCACGAGGCGAGAATAGCATCCCTCAAACTCACCTCTTTGTCTGTAGGAACGATCTCCGAATCGCGACTTCCATAATTCGATCTAAAGATGTGGACTTCACTTTTGGAGATTTCTGAACTTGTTATCATCAGCGGGGTTGCTATTTCACCGAGAGGCGTTGCGGGTAGATGTGCAGCGAGGATTTGCGCGAGTTTCTTGCTTGGGTATTTACTGAGGAACAACGGAATACGATACCATCTTCTGCGAAAGATATAGGGCGTTTCGGTCTCAAAGAGGTCAACAATATCTTGCATCAGGATATCCGAAACTGCAGCACCGCCGATGATTGCCCCCGTGCTTGTGCCAACGATGAGATCGAAACAGGTTCTGATACGCCTCTGAAATGTCTGTTCAATTTTGGCAAGGAGTCGAGCGGTGTATATGCCGCGGGAGCCACCGCCGTCGAGTGTGAGGATGTAGAAGGGTTCCGTTTTTCTCATTGATTATGTCTCTGATGCTCATTATGCAAGAGTTTTGTTATCCTTGTATACCATAATCACAATACCATATCCAGTTGCCAGAATCAACTGAAATTTATTTTGACACAAACCCATAATTTCTGCTAAAATGCTACCCAAAACAGCAGGATAAGGAGAACGCATTCATGAATCGTAGAAATTTTTTAATTCAGGGAAGTACAGCATTAGCGGGACTTTTTCTCGCTAACAGTCCACTGCGTGTATATGCCGACCAGCATGACCATCAGACAGGTCAGACGTTACCACCACTTTCTTATGCTTATGATGCCCTTGAACCGCATATTGACAAACGCACGATGGAGATCCATCACGGAAAACATCATCAAGGGTATATCAATAAGCTCAATGCTGCGATTGCGCGTAGCCACGATTTACAGCACATGACCCTTGAGGGGATGCTGCGTAATATCAATAGAGTGCCGGAACATCTCCGCCCAGCCGTTATCAATAGTGGTGGTGGGCACGCGAATCACACGCTTTTCTGGAGCATCATGAAACCCAACGGTAGTGAACAGACGGGGAAAGTCGCCGAGGCTATCCAATCAACGTTTGGATCGCTTGATGCCGGAAATGAGATGTTTACCAAAGCAGCGAAGACCCATTTCGGATCAGGATGGGCATGGCTTGTTGTTGACGAAAATAAGAAGTTGCAAATCTATTCGACATCAAATCAGGAGAGTCCGCTTATGAAGGGACATACTGCTATTCTCGGTCTTGATGTCTGGGAACACGCTTACTATCTCAACTACCAAAATCGACGTGCAGATTACGTTGACGCTTGGCTCAATCTCATCAATTGGGAACAGGTGAACACCAATTACCTCGCAGCAATGAACGGGTAGAGAAACAATAACACCGTCAAAGACTATACTTATCGGCAGAATGAGGAGGCAATATGGAGCGTAGAGATTTTTTGCGACAGAGCGGTCTAACACTCACGGGATTGTTGCTCAGTCCTTGGGCAGTCTACGCCTTTCCAAGTCATGAAGGTGAAGTCCTTATTCCGTTCTCCGATCAGCCACCGGAACCACCTTCAGAGCGTGGTCTGCTGGATTGGAACGAATTCGATTCCTTTATCACACCAAACGATGAATTCTTCAATGTCTCACATTACGACAAGCCTGATGTTGATCTTGAGACGTGGAAACTCGAAGTGGGTGGTCTGGTCGACAATCCGCTGATGCTCACGATCGAAAACATCAAAGCGCGCCCGAAGCAGGAAGTAACTTTCACGCTGGAATGCTCCGGCAACCATGGATTTCCGACGTTCACCGGTGGCATTGGCAATGCGAAATGGGGAGGAACACCGCTTGCACCTATCCTTAAGGAAGCCGGAATTCAAGAAACAGGTATTGAAGTTATCTTCTTTGGACACGATGTCGGCGAAGAGGAACGGCGCGATGTAAAGATGCGTCAGAATTTTGCCCGAAGTATGTCCGTTGAAGACGCGTTACAAGATACGAACCTTCTCTGCTATGAGATGAACGGCGAACCTCTCCCACACCCAAACGGGGCACCGCTCCGCCTGATAACGCCGGGTTGGTACGGCATCGCTTGCGTTAAATGGCTCAAACGCATTGAGGTGCGCGATACTCGGTTCATGGGAAGATTCATGGGACGCGATTATGTCACGATCCGAGAAGAAAAACGTCCTGACGGTGAATCGGTCTGGATGGAGACTTCCGTTGGTAGGACAAAACTGAAATCGTTGGCGGCGAAGGTAACGCGTATTGGCAATAAATACTGCATCTACGGGGCAGCCTGGGGTGCTCCTATTGAAACCGTCGAAGTGAGTATTGATGGTGGTGCGTGGCAAAAAGCGACGATAGCTCCGGAAGAGGATTCGGAATTCGCGTGGAAAATCTGGCATATTAACTGGGACAATCCACCGAAAGGTGAACATACCGTCGTTTCCAGAGCGATTGACACGAATGGCAATATCCAACCTGCTGCCGATTCTGACTATATTACTGGAAAGCATACCTATTGGGAGAGCCACGGTCAGGTCGTTCGCCAAGTCAATATCGAATAGAACCTTCTTAACCAGAAACCTGTCTGAAACGAAGTCGAGGGCAGAGCAAAAATTTAACAATTAGAAAAATATGAATATAACCAATGAACAGAAACAGCAATTTCAAGAGGACGGCTATTTCATCTTAGAAAATGTTATCCCGGATTCGCTGCTGGAACTGCTCCGCGGTGAGTGTGGAACCTTTATCAATCAGATGGACGCTGAGATGGATCGTCAGGATACGGATGTCCTGGGTATCAATCATCGCAATAAACGGTATTTCGTCTCAAATTGCTTTAGGAAACAGCCGAAACTCCGCGAATTTTTATTTAGTGACTTGATGGCAGAAGTCTGCCGTGCGACTTTAGGCGATACCGCATATCTCTTCTGGGAACAGTATGTTGTAAAAGGTGCGGAAGCAGGGATGAAATTCAGTTGGCATCAGGACTCTGGTTATGTTGGCTATCCCGATCACAAGCCATACCTTACTTGTTGGTGCGCGCTTGACGACATGTCTGAAGAGAACGGGACGGTTTATGTGATGCCGTTTTCACGTATCGGTATCCGCTCATGGGTGAAGCATATCCGTGAAGAGGGGAGCAACGATATGGTGGGCTACTTCGGACCGGAAAAGGGTGTGCCTGCCGTTGTACCTGCGGGGAGCATCGTCGCATTTACGAGCATTAACTTCCACTGTAGCGGGACAAACTATACGAATAACCTCCGACGTGCGTATCTGGCACAGTATTCTGCGGAGCCACTTCTGTCGCATGATGGGAGCCGTTTGTGGGGGAATGCGGAGCCGTTGCTGAAAGATGGAAAGTCCGTCGTCGGAGAATCGACACCGGAGATTGCATCCCGGTTTGATTGAGGCAACAGGATTAGATAGCGATTACTTTCAACACTTCTCACTTATAGGTGTGGTTTCACCACGCCTATTGCAATTTGAGACGTACAAGTTCAAGCATCGTCTCACATTATTTCTGTAGACTGCGATTGAAACCAGTCAAATAATTCCCAATTTTATCTTGGATACTACGTGCAAGTGCTGGTGGACCGACATAATGACTAATCAGGATACCGAACGCAAAGACTTCATCGTCTGCCGTGAGGGTATAACCGGCGAGTGCCGAAACACCGCTTAACGTTCCCGTCTTCGCACGCAATACCTTTTCAGCGTACATCCCTTGCATCCGATTTTTTAAAGTGCCATCAACGCCAGCAATCGGCAGTGATGCCAGATACTCCGGCATTAACTCAAAATTCTGATACATATAGACGAGTAGGTTCGTGAGCAACTCGGCATTGAGGAGGTTATACCGAGAGAGTCCAGAACCGTCAACGAACCGATGCGGTGGTGGGTCGTCTATGATTTTACCTAAGAATTCAGTGACGGCTTGCCTGCCTTTCTGCCATGTTCCGGGTTCACCAACCACTTCAGCACCAATCGTTTTGAAAACCAATTCGGCGATCCAATTGTCGCTGGGTTTGTTCATTAATTTGAGAATATCAGCGAGCGGTGCGGATAGATGTTTAGCAACGACCTGTGCATCTGATGGAACTGTTCCAGAGACCACCTTCCCTGAAACGCTAACGCCTCTATCCATAAGTGCGGTTTTCAGAAGATGTCCACACGCATAGGCTCTGTTCCATGTGTTCGTATCGGGTTCAATTTCTCGGATACTTAAAGCACTGATTATAAGCGGTCTGTCGTCCCACATCCACCCCGGACCTTCTGGTACACGGTCTAAATAGGTTTCGTCAATGACAATGTTTCCTTGTATAGATTGGACACCCGTCTGCAGAAGCGCATCAGCTAATTTTATGAGATCACCACGCTGAAGCACTGGATCTGCTTTGCCTTTGAGATACACATTGTTGGTGCTCCCTGTGTCCTCATCGGTATCAATATAGAGTGTTGTTTCAAAGCGATAGTCTGCCTTTAATTTTGCCAAAGCAGTTGCAGCGGTGAAGAGTTTGGTTGTAGAAGCAGGGTGATGTAGTTTGCGCGTGTTCTTCGCGTAAATCACTTCTCCCGTGTCAACAGCAACAACTTTGATACCGATGCTGGCGGTTGTGAACAACGGATCCTGTAAAATGGTATCAATATCGGCTTGTAATTTTTCGAGTGGATCTATAGAAGTTGTTGGTGATTCAGTTTGAATCGGCTTGGTAGTAAATATACCACAACCTGATAACAACAATGCAAGACAAACGAGTAAAATAGTATAAGTTCTCATGGATTTTAATAATATCACAATTGAACGAATTATCAAAACACAAAGTTTCTGATTGATACTACGCAAAACACAAGTGAAATTTGACTTTTTTCTTAAAATGTGATAAAATATTAATAAGCGAAATTGGACAGGAGAAACGACAGAAACACACAAAAAGGAGACACCGATTTTTGGCGTTTTCGGGGTGAAGCTTGCAAGCCCATACGCAAAAGCGTAAGCCAAAACTTACTGTGAAAAGCGACATGGTTGAATTTTACGATACAACACTTCGGGATGGCAGTCAAGCAGAAGGCGTGGCGTTCTCTGTTGAAGACAAACTCATCATCATAGAAGCACTTGATAAATTAGGCATCCGCTATATTGAAGGGGGATACCCGGGTTCCAACCCGAAAGATATAGAATTTTTCAGGCGTGCAAAAAGTATGGCATTAGAAACGGCAACGATTGTGCCGTTCGGTAGCACGTACTATCCTACCTATACGCCGGATACCGATCCGAATCTGGCTGCATTATTGGATACAGGCACAAGGACTGTTACAATCTTTGGGAAAAGTTGGCAACTCCATGCAACCGATGTTCTGCGGGTGACACCAGAGGGAAACTTAGAATTAATTGAGAATTCTGTCCGCTACCTTGTGGAGAATGGGCGCGAGGTAATCTATGATGCGGAGCACTTTTTCGATGGCTATGCCGATGACCCCGTGTATGCGATAGAAACCCTACGCGCAGCCACAAGGGGTGGCGCGAGCTGCCTCGTCCTCTGTGATACCAATGGCGGTAGATTACCCTTAGAAATTCAAGAGGGCGTAAAAACTGTGCGTTCTGAGTTGTCGTTGCCGGTAGGCATTCACACGCATAACGACGCAGGTATGGGGTCGGCGAACTCTGTACTGGCTGTACAAGCAGGCGCAACCCATGTACAGGGAACATTCAACGGCTACGGTGAACGGTGTGGAAACGCAAATCTCGCTTCTATTATCCCAACAATCCAACTCAAACTCGGCATAGAGTGTATAAGCAACACACAGCTGCAAGGTTTAACAAACATCTCACGGCTCATTAGTGAATTGGCAAATCTGCCGCACGACGAACGTCAGCCATACGTCGGTCGCTCTGCCTTTGCTCACAAAGGCGGTCTGCACACAGATGCGATCCGCAAAAATCGACTTACTTATGAACACATTGAACCTGAAAAGGTAGGAAATACGCAACGGATTCTCGTATCTGATCAAGCCGGACGTGGCACTGTTATGAAGAAAATCGAGAAGGAATATCCAAATTACGACAAAAATTCACCACAAGTGCTGGAACTTTTCAAGCGACTGAAAGAAGCAGAACAAGAAGGTTATCAGTACGAAGCCGCCGAAGCGTCCTTTGAACTTCTGACCCATAAAGTATTTAAAAGACACGAATCCTTTTTTGAGCCTATCGGTTTTCGCGTGATTATTGAACAGTTCAGTGACTTCGCTATGCGCTCCGAAGCAACGGTAAAGGTTACAACGCCTGACGGCTTAACCGCACACACTGCTGCTGATGGAGATGGTCCCGTCAACGCACTTGATACGGCACTCCGAAAAGCCCTTGAACAGTTTTATCCGGCTTTGCAGACAGTTAGACTGATAGATTACAAGGTCAGAGTATTAGATACCAAAGCCGGAACAGGTTCTAAGGTCCGGGTGCTTATTGAAGCGAGTGATGGAGAGCGGAGTTGGAGAACTGTTGGGGTCTCGGAAAATATAATCTCCGCAAGTTGTGAAGCATTGATAGATAGTTTTGAATATAAACTTTATACGGATAAAAGTTTTGTCGCCTCGCCGGAGACGAAGTAAATGGACAGGATACGCGTTTGACAAGCACCGACAACCTCGTTCGTAGGTAGGTTTTAGATACTGTAGGTCTATACCGTTGTATTTTATATTTTCGGGGGAAAAGATGGGACATTTGGACACAATCGAAAAAGCAGCACAGAAATTGATAACACTCTGCCAGAAGGAAAAACAGACGAAAACTGACAAGGAAAAAATGTTGGTAATACACGGAGAGATCCTAACGAGTATTGAAAACCTTTCCGAATGCGAACTCTGCGGTGCGATCAGCGAACTAACCGTAACGATGACTTTAGCGGGTGCCACCGCGAAGTTGTGTAAGGAATGTGGTATCAAATCACTTGAAGCAGGAAAAATTTCATCTTCCAGACAGAAGACATCTCCCAAACGGACCCGTCAATCTAAAAAAACGACTTCTGCTTCATCAGGGACCCGAAAACCCCAAACCAACCGCACCCGTTCCAAGCGAGAAGTACCTACTGAAGAACCAGAGTCACCCGCTGCGCTGCATACCCGCGTAGAGGCACAGACCGGTATCAAGAAAGCCGATGTGAGACGGATCCATAAGATTGTTCAGGACATTGCCGCGCCGATGAGTCCCGAACATACGTTGAATTACGTACAACGCGAGGCAGAGATAGCGAAAATAAAAGTAGACGCAGGTGCCTTGAAAAAGGCTGTTAAACTCCTAATAGCGGCTTAGTCTGTTGCGATATTTTTCGTCCACTCTCGATTCGTCTGATACCATTCGACAAGTGCGGTAATACCCTCTCGAAAAGTGACTTGTGGTCGCCATTCCAAGAGTTCCTCCGCTTTCCGGATGTTCGCCCATGTGGCACGGGCATCTGCTGGATGAAACGGTTGATGCGATAGCACCGCTTTCTTGCCAACAAGTTCCTCTATCAATCGGATTGTATCAATAAGTACAATAGGGCTATCTGAACCGAGGTTAATCACTTCATATTTGAGCGGTTTCAATCCTGCAATCACACCCCGTGCAATATCGTCAAGATAGGTATAGTCTCGCGAGGATTCTTTACCATCGCCGTAAACAATAACCGGTTTCCCTTCACTAATCCAATGTACAAAGCGAAATGCGCTCATATCGGGTCTACCAGCGGGGCCATAGACAGTGAAAAAACGGAAAATTGTCATGTCAATACCGTAGAGATGATGATAACTATGGCAGATCGCTTCAGCCCCTTTTTTTGAGGCGGCGTAAGGGGATAAGGGCCTGTCTGTATTCGTCTCCTCACTAAACGGAAGCGGATTATCCGATCCGTAAAGACTTGATGTTGATGCGAGTACAAATTTTTTGACTTCAAACTCGCGGCATAACTCCAGTAGATTCAGTGTGCCGGTTACGTTCGTGTCAATATATACCCACGGATCTTCGACAGAGTGCCGTACACCGGCGCGTGCAGCAAGGTTGATAACAGCATCATAAGTCGTATCAAATATTGCCCGCAGTGCGTCTCGATCGCAGATGTCAGAATAGTGAAAATGAAAATTGGGAGTGCCTTCAAGTTGCTTAAGCCGCCAGTGCTTTACTTGTGTATCATAAGAGGTATTTATATTATCAATCCCTACAACGGTATGTCCCGCCGCAAGCAAAAGTTCTGTTACCCTCCATCCGATGAATCCAGCACAACCGGTGACGAGATATTTCATAATTATTTCCTTTCGTTTTTATTCGCAGCTATGGCTAAAAGTGTATCAATTTCTTTTTTAAGTTCGTTGAAAATTTCGGGCTCGAAATCTGCTTTTTCATAGAATACAATCGTCCCTTCTTGTGCGATCAGATAGAGCGTAGGTTTCTCTTTTTCTGTCTGATACCGCTTATGCACCTCTCCTTTCCAGTCCAATAGGAATTTCACAGCAGGTGGGTTCTTTTTCAGTTGTCCTCTGATAAAACCTTTCGGTATGAACCCAGGGACGCTCCGCATATCAGCGATAATATAGGCAGTAATCTGCGCGTTTTCTCGGTATTCTTTTTGGAACGCCTCCGCCCACTTGTCATCTTCCTTCCGAATCTTGCGATTCCCCATAATGAGGAAAACGACTTTGCCGCGAAGTTTTTTTAAGGTGTGTTCATTTTCCTTGACATCTTGCAGCGTCCAGTCCGGTGCCGTGTCGCCCACTTTCGGCGGCTTTGTTTCGGTCTTTTCGTCAGCAAAACTTACGAATGTCCCAAGGAGAGTAATGCTGATGACTGTAACGATAAACAATTTCATAGTAGTTGACTGCTCCTTGTATTTTTTATCGGTATTTTAGCGTGCCATGTGCCTAATTGTCAAGTTGACTTTTTAGGAAAAATCTGTTACGCTATTAAGAACCCTGAGTTGAATAAAAAATCGAGATTGAGAAAACACCGAAAGATATGAATGTTGAACGTACGATTCCTGCACTGTTAGACCAGATTCGCGGAGATATCCTTCCGCATATCGCTCGCGCATCAACGATGCAAACGACTGAGAGTTTGCAAGACTTTCGGAGTCAACTCCACAGTCTCCACTACGCCTGCATCCGCGCACAAATTCCGAGTGCGGTTTGCAATCGTATAGAGATATTGCTCTCAACGAGTGCGGACTTTTGGCATCTCATCGCTGAAAACGAGTTGATGTTGAAAAACCTGAAGGAGTACACGCGTGTGCGAACCTTCTCCGCAGAGGCAGAAGGGATTACTGATATTGAAGAACTCCTCTCCGGTGAAGATAGCTTCCGTGATGTGCTTATGAATAGCGTAGCGTTTATGCTCAATTGGAAAGCGAATACGATCTGGGTGGATGCTGCGAAGCGGGCGCGCACTGCAATGGCAAAAAATTATACCCTCGAAATCCAAGATCGCATTTGGCAGTTTATCAAAGAGAGCACACCGGAAACAGCAGAAGACGATTTGGACAAAGCAGCACAGGTGCGCGAGCGGGCAGACAGGTTACTCGCTGTGATTCATGCTAGTGATTTGCCGATTGAAGGGCAGGTCACACTCCTCATGCAAATCTATACACTGCTGTTGCGATTACAACTCGGGCAACTGATTATTCAATTAGAAACACTTCAGGAGAGCAGCAGGGACGCATGAAAACACGTTTTCTTCTCTACTCCAATAAGGATTCATGTTGTTATGGCGCGCAAATTGCGTGTTTTAGTGTTCTTCTACTGCTCTTGTTCTGCGGTAATCCGGATGCTGATATACCTGAACTGCTGCCCGGCACGGAAGTACACATGACAGCATCACAGATAGAAAAGACGTTTTTGGTTTATACGCCAGTTGATTATACTGATAAATATCCCTTTCCAATTATTTTCTGTTATCACGGCTACAATGGAACAGCAACAACATGGCCCTTTAAACAGGGGACAAAAGGGTATGGGTTTATCGTTGTCGGTATGAATTACGCTACTGACACCTACTACAAAACGCTTCGTCCTACCGAAACGGTGGCCGAAAAACGTTTTTTTGAAGAAGCGCTCTCGCTTCTTTCGGAACGATTGAACATCGCAAAAGCGTTCATCTTTATGGGTGGTTATAGCCAAGGTGGGTATTCGACAACAGTTTTAGGCGAGCAATTGTTAGACCGGCTAGCAGGACGGCTTGTGCTTGGTGCAGGTAGGCGCGATGTGGATATGAATCCACCGCCTCCAAAACTGATTCAGGGACATCCGGTCTTTTTTGGCGTTGGAGCACTCGATGATCCGCATTATCCGCGCGCCAAACGTGCCTCAGAGCTTTACCGAGATTGGGGGGCTGATGTGACGTTTGAAGTATGGGCAGATGAAACGCACAAACTCTCCCCTCAGTGGTCGAAAAAGACAAAGATGCGGGAATGGCTGATCGCTCATGGACCGACAAAACAAGTTGAATCCGGGTTTAAGGCGGCGGAAGCCGCTGAAAAGCAGAACAAATTGGGTGAGGCATTCACGCTTTACGACCAAATTGCAGAGGTTTTGCCTGATACAGCACTGTGCCGCCGTGCTAAGACAGCAGCGGAACGGCTTGCTACAGAAGCAGAGGCACAGCTTGACCTGATACAAAAGACAGCGGATGAAAAACCTTACGCAGAATTGGTAAAGGCGTTAGACAGTCTCCGTGAAACATATAACGGGAGTATCTTCGCAAAACGGGCAAGGCAAGTTCTTTCTGAAGTGTTGAATGCAAAAGCAGATGCCTTAGAGGAACGCGCCCGCATGGCAGAAACAGAGAAAAATTATATTCGCGCATTGCAGCTGTATAAACTCTATCTCACCTATTTCACAGAAGCAGAACGCTATCCAGAGGTCGAAAAACACGTGAAGGCATTGAAAAATAAAATAGGCAGAAAATGAAGGAGACCTATATGCCAAAAGAGTTATTTGAAGAACTTGTAGGGGTCATAGCAACCTTAAGGAGCGAAAACGGGTGTCCGTGGGATCGAGAACAGACACACGAGTCCCTGAAATCGACGCTTATTGAGGAAACCTACGAAACGCTTGAAGCAATTGATACTGGCGATCCAAGTCAACTGAAAGAGGAGTTGGGCGATCTCCTCTTGAACATCATGCTCCAAGCACAAATTGCAGCGGAGCACGATAATTTTGACATTTACGCAGTGATTGAGACCTTGACAGAAAAACTTATCCGACGGCATCCACATGTCTTCGGTGATGTTGATGTTGAGGATTCAGAAGAGGTTGTAAAAAATTGGGAGGCAATCAAACGCCAAGAGGTTGGCTATTCAGATCGAAAATCAGTACTTGACGGGATCCCGGGTGCGATGCCGATGCTGCTTTATGCACAGAAGATACAGGGCAAAGCTGCACGCGTCGGGTTCGATTGGGAGAAACTCATTGATGTAATTGCTAAGGTTGACGAAGAACTTGATGAGGTTAAAGCCAGTATCGACACAGATGGTTCGGAAGCCGTCGCGATGGAACTCGGCGATCTCTTATTTGCTGTTGTTAATCTATGTCGTTTTGTGGATCTCCAAGCCGAAGAGACACTACGGCAGGCAAACCGGAAGTTTATAACGCGCTTCAAATGGATGGAAGCAGAATTAGAACGCCGTGGCACAAACTTTGAAGCGCAAGATTTAGAGAGTTTAGATGCAATCTGGGAAGAAGCGAAAAAAGCGGAAACTGATGCTGGATAGTTCTGTCGGTTACCAACGAAACCTCTCACAAGATGATCGGGGCTACGGAACAAGATGGCAGGAACATTATTAAATCTCTTGACCCAAGAATGTGAACGTGATCCCGATTATGAGTGGTTCATTGAACTTTTTGACGGGTTAGACCCATCCGGACCTCCGCGGATAGAACTGATTCACCGCGCCGCGCCTCCACCGTACGAAACTAAAAAACTGGGAATTTTTTCAGGATCCTTTAATCCGTTAACGCTCGCACACGCCCGAATGATAGAGGATACACTCACGATGTACCAATTGGATGAAGTACTCCTGCTCCTCGCAAAGGCAAATGTAGATAAAGATATATTCGGGTTACCACTTGCAGCAAGACTCGTCACGCTCAAGAAATACGCGGCACACTGCCAAAAGTTTTCTGTTGGTGTCTCAAGTCACGGCAGATATATAGACAAAGTTACTGCTCTAAAAGCCATCTTTCCATCCGACACCGAATTCCACTTCATCGTCGGATATGATACCTTAGTGAGAATTTTTGACCCGAAATACTATACAAATTTCCACGTAGAATTGCAAGCGTTATTTATTTCGGCACGCTTTATTGTTGCGAATCGAGCGGAAGCAGATATTAAGACCCTCAAGGCATTCATAGCGCAACCAGAAATTCGCCAATACACTTCTTACATTTCATGGCTTCTCTTACCAGAGACTTATGCCTATATGTCCTCAACAGAAGTCCGAGAACTGTTGGATCAGGATAGGGCTATTGAACATCTCGTCCCACCGAGCATTCTCGCTATGCTTGACCGAAACCTTGCTAAATCCACTTATACGGAATAACCGTCTTGTTCAATTTTCCGCAACTATAGACTTGTGTATCTAAATATGCACAATGGAGACACGATTTGTGGACTTGATTTTGGACAGACGACCGAAAATAGTTACACGCATCGGCATTTTTTTCCATTGCTTCTTGATGGATCTTGGAGAGTCCGCTATTTACAGGTTGGGTTGACCTGTCAAGTGCGTCTAAATACAACATATATTTACCTCAGATAAATGTGTCATTTAGACGCTAAGAACGCTAAAAATAGGATAAGGTTACGTTTATAATATAACCTAAGCCGACATTTTCACCCTGACAATCCACTATGGAACTATCCACCTTACTGCCTACAACCTAATGCAGACAGGTAACCTTGCCTGACCCAACCTCTAAAATTATTTAGTTTCATCGGATAGAATGGTCAAACTGTTCTCGCGTGGCACATACAGATACGCGTTTCTACCGGTAAAATACTGCGCATACACATTTTCCCAATCGCTGTTAGTCAACTTCCACCGTGGCGCAGGACCGAGTTTGAAATAGACAATATCCGCCTCTTCAAGATTCTGAAACGGATAATCTCCAATCGGCGCGCCTCGGTGCTCGGATACAAATATAACAGCGTTGTGAATGTTCTGTTCTGCTACCATAGGCGGGAGTTTCTGATAGACGGGACTCCAATTCTGATATACCTTTCCGATGCGAACATAACTCCACACAATATTAACGCTGAGTAATAAAAAGCATATCCCAACACCAATTGCAAGCCCGCGTCTCTCAAGTAGTTTAAACCGCTCATAGAAGATAATCATTCCCCGTGCTGCCAACGGAATGAATCCGAGAAATGTTGATTCAGTATAATAGCGAGCATTTACCGGTGTAAACCCCCATGTCGAACCTTCAAAATAAAAGAAGGCATAAAGCAAGAGGTTGCCGACGAGCAGCGCGAGGCATAGCACGTCATACCTATTACGCGAGGGATGGAAGAAGGGGGTAAGCACAAAAACCCAAGGCAGAATTAGTGGCACAAAGGCAACAAACCACCCCGCTGATAGTTCGACTTCTTTCAACAAATTATGGTGATAACTCCCCCAACCGAGTGCATTGAAACTGATACACGGGAGAATATGTCGCCATGTCCTTTCAACTGCCCATGCCGGTGTAAAAATAAATGCACTCTGAATGTCGGGTACGTAGCCTTCCGTTCTGGCACCGAATCCGATTTTGTCGTAAGGTTGCGCAACCGTGTGTGTAAACATGAACGGATCTTCAGTGAAATACGCATTCCACGACATACACACACCGAGCATCACCACAAACGGAATGAAAAAGAAACCAAAGCGTTTTATTCTATCCAAAAATGCCTGTCTATCCTGCCATTGGGTGAAGAGATGATAGAGCGTTAATCCGCCACCGACAACTCCGAACACTACTGCAGAAAGCGGACGCGTGTTGAACGCATACCCCAACGCGAATCCTGAGAGCAGTGGATAGCCAATCCGAACAAGACGGGAAGCGTCGTTTTTGCAGTTCAAGGTTTTGAGAAGCGCGAATAGATAAACGGAGAGGTAGAAACGACTCACGGGTTCACTGAACCACGTTGACCCCATACCGAGCGTTGCCGGTGAAATGAGAGCGAGCACCGCGGTGGCAAGCGCAATCCCATTATGAACACCTCCATATATCTCTTTCACAAACAAATAGAGGAAGAACAACGCACCACCAGTCGCAAGCGCAGGGATCAACCATGGCGCGTTGATAAACACCCCGAACATCAACATCAAAGCGTTTCCAAACGGATATTTTGAATACCATTTATCGTTGAGGATATTAATATGCGGTGAGGAAGAGAAACCGTGTTCCGGTGGTGCGGAAAGCGAGAGTTTGCCTTCGGCGAATAGCTTCGCTTGGAATAGATACGAGACGGTATCCGGTTCAAAGTAGGAAAATTGAAAGTAAATACCGCACAAAACCACTGATAGCAGCGCACCGAGTATAGAAATGATGAAAATAGGTTTGGCTTTCATAAGTTCCTAAAAGTCTGGAAAAAAATTTGACATTCACCTCTCAATCGCGTATAATACCATTAAGTCTAATTAAAATCATTGACTTTTTAAGAGCAAGTCCAACTTGCAAGCGACACTTAAAAATGCTATACGCTAATACTTTCAATATGCATCACCATCATTCGCACTTCTGAGTAGAGCGGATGAGGGAATATGTATAAACACCATTGATACGAAGCAAGTCTAACTTGTTAGGATCCCAGTAAACGCACCGCTCCTCTTAGTGCTGTCAGTGCACGTGAGATACAGAGCACCCTGTTTACTGGTTTTTTTTTGAGGTTTTTTACCTTAGAATATTGAAATTGGAATTTTTTAGGAACAACATACGGAGCATGTACCGCTCAGGTACATGAACAAAAAATGGAGAGATTTGATAAACCTGCTGGAACAAGCGATTTTTTACCCGACCAGATGGTTCAGCGGAATTTCGTTGAAAATATGGTTCGTGAGACCTTTGAAAATTACGGATATGCCCAAGTTCAAACACCATTATTTGAATCTTTTGCCCTTTTGTCTGCTCAATCGGGTGAGGAAATTCGGCACAAGATGTTCACTTTCGTCGGTTCAGATCGCGTGGATTACGCCTTGAGACCTGAAATGACCGCACCTGTCTGTCGCCTCATTGCTAACGGTCAACTGGAACATCTCCCTTATCCTTATAAACTCTACTACATCGGGCAATGCGTTCGACAAGAACCGGCCACAGATGGCACCGAGGTAAAAAAGGAATTCCGACAGGCTGGCGTTGAACTTATTGGACCCTCTTCCCCGTACGCCGACGCAGAAATTATTGCGATACCCGTCCGTATCCTCGAAAAACTCAACATTTCACATGCGAAATTAAAAATCGGTAATACCGGAATTTTCCGAGATATTTTCAAACAGGTCTCACTTGACACACAAGATCATGGTGAAATTATATGGGACCTCGACTATCTCGCACGTCTACGTACCGAAGCGCGATTTTGGGATCTGGAAACACTCCGTGACGCGCTTCATACTTTACGGCGAGCACAAGGAACTGACTACGAAGGGGAACATAAAATTGAAGCCTCCGCTGTTCAGGAATTAACCAATAGTAATATTACTACGGTCGCTGAGAAGTTGCCAGTTATCGCTGAGGAAACCTATAAATCAAGTTGGCAGCGCTCTTTCAATATTTCTGAGGAAATCTCCCAGTGTTGTATAGAAGTCTCGAAAATTTCCGGGGACAAAGATACTGTCATGACCGCATGGAAAACACGACTCGGTAATATAGCACCCGAAGCGCGTCAGGAACTGCTTGCACTTTGTGAATGTTTGGAAAACTATAATATTACGGATTTTGAAATCAATTTGGGGATTACGCGTGGATTTGATTTCTATACTGGCACGGTCTTTCAGATTGAATTGCCTGATACACACCGACCGCTCTGTGGTGGTGGGCGATATGACAAACTGATTGCGTCTTTCGGTGGCACACCTACACCCGGAGCCGGATTTGCATTCCAATTTGATGCACTTGTGGAAGCGTTTACTGGCATAGAAAAGACTCCTATCAATGGAAGAAAAGACTACTTCATCGCCGCAGAAACGCCAGGGCGGGTTGGGGAAGCACAACGCCTCGCTGAAACATTACGGAAAAACGGTAAAAACGTAGAAGTCGATTTGATGGAACGCAACTTGCCAGCACAGCAGGATTACGCGAATCAAGCAAACTACGATTACCTCATCCGTTTAACCCCTGATGAACCCATCCGTCGGATTCAAGTCAAAACGGGTGATACGCAGGTTGTCACTGTTAGCGATCTCATAAACTCATAGATTTCTACGTTATAGATGGAGGAGAAGACTGATGGAAACGGAAGCACAACGGACACTGAAACTGCTTTTGCCAAAGGGAAGTCTGCAACCAGAAACGCTTGAGATGTTTCAGCGTGCTGGTTATGAACTCAACGGTTATACTGCAACCGACCGATCCTATCGTGCGGCTTTCCGCAATGATAGCAATTTTCAAATCAAGATTTCACGTCCACAAGAGATACCCGTCTACGTCGGCATGGATGATTTTTATGACATAGGAGTTACCGGTCAAGACTGGGTTGAGGAAACTGACGCTGATGTCGAAGAGATCTTACCGCTGGAATATGGACACATTGACATCATCCTCGCTGTCCGCGAAGAACAAGAGGACCTCAACACATTCGAGGATTTGGTAAATTTTGCTGGCAGAGACATCCGCATTTCCACTGAATATCTGAACATCGCCGAGAAATATATCCTTGAAAAGACGGAAAATAAGATTGCACCGGCGATTTTAACACCGTGGAAACGACTGAATACTACGGGTTCTTATCAGTCCCCAATCACGCTCATGTTGTCTTTTGGGGCAACAGAAGGGAAACCCCCAGAGGAAGCCGACGCTATCATTGATAATTCGACGGCATCGCGGCGTACAATTAAAGCAAACGCACTCAAGGAGATTGAACTCTTACGCGAATCTGAATCTACCCTCATCGCGAATCCAAAGGCACTCAGAGATTCTTGGAAACGGGAAAAGATTGAAGAACTTAAACAAACATTACAGAAAGGCTTGCGTAGACGACGGAGTCAAACACTTCCCGGACACATTTAAGGAGCGACACATAATGGCTACCTCATTCATTAAACTACGCGTTCCGCGAGGGATGCGGGATATTTTACCGGAGCAGATGATCCGCAGACAATACGTCATAAATGTGATTCGCGACGTGTTCGAGGAATTCGGATTTGAACCCTTACAAACACCTGCCCTTGAACTATCTGAAGTCCTCACGGGTAAATATGGACCAGACGCTGAAAAACTTATCTACCAAGCAGGACACGTCGGTGGAAAGGAAGACATCTCCCTCCGTTATGATCTTTCGGTACCCCTTTGTCGAGTCGTTGCTATGCACCCACAACTCCCTAAACCATTTAAACGGTATCAGATTGACCCGGTCTGGCGTGCAGAACGTCCGCAAAAGGGACGGTATCGCCAATTCTTCCAATGCGATGCCGATACCGTTGGCACCGAAAGTATGCTCGCTGATGCTGAAAACGTCGATCTCATCTATCAGGTGTTGACCCGACTCGGCTTCAAACAGTTCGAGATTAACATCAATGACCGAAAACTCATCACCGGAATTGGGCAATTTGCGGGGGTGCCTGCGGAACAACTTGGGGGACTTTATCGTTCCATTGATAAATTAGATAAGATTGGACTGTCAGGGGTCAGAGCGGAATTAGCGGAAAACCAGATTCCAGAACCCGTTATTGAAAAACTGCTTGCGCTGCTTCAAATTGAGGGCAATGCGAAAACAGTCCTAAATGCCCTCTCTGAACAACTCGGTGATTCTGAAGTCGCAAACGAAGGGATTGCAGAATTAGAAGAACTCAGCAGCTACCTAACAACGCTCGGTGTCCCAGAGGAATTCTATAGGATGAACGTCTCAATGGTCCGTGGGTTGGAATACTACACGGGTCCCATCTATGAGACGGTTGTTGAAGAACCGAAAATCGGAAGTATCACTGGCGGCGGGAGATATGATGAACTCATCGGAAGTTTCAGTAGACAAAGTTATCCAGCAACGGGTACCAGTTTCGGTATTGAACGTATTATTGATGTGATGGAGGAATTTGATATGTTCCCATCGGCTGTAGGTAAGACGGTTACACAGGTGTTGGTAACGGTTTTTGATGCAGAACTCGCCCAAGAGTCTCTGAAGTTAGCGACGCTTCTACGCAGTAGCGGTCTTCGGACAGAGGTCTATTGTCGTCCGACACGTATCAGTACACAGATGAAATATGCCGATAGCAAAGGTATACCGTACGCCGTTATCCTTGGATCTGATGAAGTGGAGGCTGGCACGGTCGCGGTTCGAGACCTCGCGAGTAGAGAGCAGCAAGTTATCCCGCGCGAGAAACTTGTTGAACACATCAAGGAATTAGCAAACATCTAAAGAACTTGCAGAAGTTTGTGCTTGTGCCATACGAATGAGGCGTTTGTAGGTTCCAGATGGTGCACGAAAATATTTAAGCCGAACTCATGTAAATTGCAACGCAAGTGTTGTGGAGGGTGCTACAGTGATGGTCCAATTTTATCAACGCCCTAATTTCATCCGTTATGTTCTCTTGCTTTTTTGCATCATTCAGGCGGTGCAATTGACAAGTGCGGGATGTAGCCATACCAAGCCGTATTATCACCCTGACATCCCTGAAATTGGAAAACGCGATAGTGAAACGGGAGATGTGCTTCATTATCGACTTTTATTACTCGGTGATGGAGGAAAACCGAACCCGGGTGAACCTGTCTTAGAAACGCTTGGCGAGTGGGCAAAGAAAGACGCTGCGAAAACGATCATTGTCTTTTTAGGGGACAACATGTATCCAGAAGGGATGACAGAACGCAGAAAACATGAAGCGGCAGAACGACTTGCACCGCAACTCTCGGTTGTCAAAACTGCTGGCGTACATGGGTTGTTCATTCCCGGAAATCACGATTGGGCAAGTGGAAAGGCGGAAGGATATAGCGCACTTCTGGCACAAGAGCAATTTATTAACGATGCCTTATCGGGAGAGTTGAACTTTCTACCCTCTGGTGGATCACCCGGTCCCGTTGCACTTGAACTCCCCAAAGCCAACCCTGCGGTACGGCTTATCGTTCTGGATACGCAGTGGTGGCTCCATCCACATGAAAAGCCGGAAAAATCACCTGAAAGGATTATAGAAGAACTCCTAACGTTATTAAATACCGAATTACCCGTTATCGTTGTAGGACACCATCCACTGGAAACTTACGGACCCCACGGAGGCTTCTTTGACTGGAAGTCACATCTTTTTCCTGCCAGAGATGTAAAAGAATGGCTCTGGGTTCCAGTGCCTATATTCGGAGCCGCATATCCTTATTGGCGGAAATACTGGTATAAATCTGATCAAGATATAAGCGGCGCGCGGAACAAGAATATGGTGGCTCAGCTGAACAGAGCCTTTTCCACCCGAAAGTCCACCAACCAAGACCTATCACTTTTAATCTATGCCTCCGGGCATGAACATTCTCTGCAAGTCTTGAAAAATGATATACCTGATTATCTGCTTGTAAGCGGCACTGCTGCGAGTCAGAAAGTGACGGAAGTGACATCTGGAGAGAATACACTGTTCGCACATCAACATACTGGCTTCATGGCAATAGATTTTTTCACCGACGGAAAGGTTTTGCTGCGTGTGGTTGAACCTGAGGGTAAAGATGTTGTATTTCACCAATGGTTGACTTTTTAGGCTTTTAGCTTAAATATCACAAAATCACGCTTAAAAACGGCTTTCGAGAATGCCCCTAAAACGCGTTTCTGAGGCAGTCCCTGTGTATAAACATTCCCAGATTGCACAATGGGTAAATTATGATTGTAATATGTAACATGGATCGGCATGCAGTAGGCAGGACAAAGATATGTCCTGCCTAATTTTCGCTTCTATGCTATGTGAGTTAATTTTCTGCTTTCGGATTCTGACGAGCGTACTTTAAAAATTCTACATCTCGTAGATACGGCTCTGCTTCCTCCAATTCAGAACGAATTTCTTGTAAATCTCCAACAATCTGTTTTAAATCTGAATCCACCTGACTGTAAGTCTCTTGGGCTTTGCCGGGTTTATATCCGGATGCTTTTAGGTGATACGATGTTCCCAGCCAAACGCACGCGAGTGTAGTGATTGTTGTTGTGCCCGCAACGATTGCCACAATAGCGGTAACCGCGACAGTGAACTTGACAATAAGGAAAAACACGAGTCCAAGAACAATTAGTAATAACCACGACATGTCCGTTTGCCTCCTTTATTCCCGCGCGCCCTTGGCAATTTTGATAAGTCGCTGCACTTCCTTTTTCAGAGCAACCATTTCTTGTTGAATATCGTTTACTTTCCGTTGGAGTGCTTCTACCTCACGTTGCGACGCTCCGGTTTTCAAACCTTTTTTTTTCGCAAAGTAGGATGTCCCCATCCAGACACAGGCGAGGGTTGTTATCGTGATACTTCCAAACACAATGGCAATAATTAGAACAACTTGCCCCATCGTCAAATCCTCCAATTTTCTGTAGTTTGTAACTGCACCAATCTCATGCTGACAACCGTTTGTGTTGCTCAAAGATAGGTATCTCAGTTCAATTTTACGTTAGCCTCAATATAGTCTTATTTTTTAGAGTCAGTAGCGTTCCAAAAGGATAGTAAAAAAAATGAAGGCGGCTTTCTGCTTATAATGTAAACTTATACCAAATCTAATTGAATATTCCTCATAGATGTGTTATTCTATGCTACATCATTTCCCAAAGGGTGAAGTAGTTATGAATAAAAAAGTGCCAAAGATTACCGAAAGTGTAGAAGACCTGAAAGTCCTCTTACGACGCGCAAACAAGAAGCATGAAATCCGACGTCTCAACATGCTCTATCTCCTGAAAAGTGGACAGGCGAAGAACCGTGTCCAAGTCGCTGCTCTCCTTGGTGTTGATCGCACGAGTGTCGGCAACTGGTTGCGTGCTTACGAAACCGGGGATCTTGAAAAACTTCTTGAACGCGGATATGCCCCCGGACGCACACCGCTTCTCACTGAGGCGCAGCAAACCGCCTTGCTTAGAGAACTTCAGAAACCTCAAGGCTTTGCGAGTTATGTGCAGATCCAAGCGTATATTGCTGACGCCTTTGGTGTCAAGATGAACTATAAAGCCGTCTATGCGATGGTTCATGATAAATGGGGGGCGAAACTCAAAGTGCCTCGCCCCAGCCATGTAAAAAAAACACAGTAGAGTCGGAGACATTCCGCTGTGAGTTTAGCCAACACGTCGCTAATGCGATTGCTGAAAAACGTTCTGACGCTCAAAGCGTGCGTGTTTTTAGTCAAGATGAGACGCGGTATGGGCTTTTAGCTGCTGCCCGGAGACGTATCACACAACGAGGCATCAAACCTGTCGCAGAGATAGATTACAAATATGAGGCGGTTTATCTCTATGGTGCGGTTGAACCCGTGACAGGTGAGAGATTTTTCTTAGAGTTCTCACACTTGACATCAGATTGTTTTCAATGTTTCATCAACAAGTTTTCCGAAATGTTCCGAGAAAGTCTAAATCTACTTGTGCTTGATAATGGTCGTTTTCATCACGCGAAATCGCTGAAAATTCCTGAGAATATCGTCTTACTTTTCTTGCCCCCTTATAGTCCGGAGTTGAATCCGATTGAGCGACTTTGGCAGGACATCAAAGCGAAGTTATTTACCCAGACCTATAAAGCCTTGGAAGATATGCAGACTAAAGTCACGGAGATACTTCAAAACTACTCCGATCGCACTATCGCTAAACTCACTGGATTCTCACATTTCATAAATGCTGCTAATGCAGTATAAAATTTTAGAAATGGTATTATTTTTAGAATCCATTATAAAAGGAAACCGGCGAGGTTAGGAAACCTCGCCAGCTGTGATGGAGTATTTTTGAATTCACTTTTGTAATTTACTGCCTTTAGACGAATTTTGTTGCAGTTTTCGCATCTGATAGTTGTACAGGCTGATCTGCTTTGTCTTTCTGAAGCAAGCGAGCAACGTCATATCCTCTTCGGAGCAATTCGATTAAAAGCACGTCATCCGTGGCTTCGTTTACTGAAGGTGACGTTTTGATACTTTTGTCACCTTCGCTGAGAACCGACATCGCCTCCGATGCTTCGCGCACACTCGCATAGTTCACACCGAGATACCGTTGCGTTGTTACGACGCTTTTGTGCCCTAACATCTCTTGCACAGCGTAAATGTCGTTCGTCTGTTCATAGAGACGCTGCGCATACGACTTCCGTAACGAGTGTGTGCCGAGCTTACCATTCAAACCCGCAGCCTCAAACGCATTCTTTAGGACATCGTGTGCCGCCTTGCGAGTCATTGCCTGCGAGCCTTGCCCATTTCGAGACGGGAACAGCGGACGGATAAGTTTGACATTACCATAAAGCTTAGTCTGCCAAGCAATAAGATTCTCAATTGCCTCTCTACCATCTACATTCACAGGCACGGCTCTGGATATCTCACCACCTTTTACAATATTTCGATCAAACAATAAATCCTTAACAGGTTTGCCGTTCTGCCACACATCATTGACTTTCAACGCCAGCAGTTCACTAATTCGACCGCCAACGGATACCCCTAACATAAACAGACTCCGATTCCGAATAGAGAATATACCCTCGAAGGCATCCGATGCTTTTCGGATTTCAGCATTATCTAAAGGTCTTGTACCTTTCATTCAAAGAACTCCTTGTCTTCTTTAGAATAACGTGAGTTTAAAAATAAAATGTGAGTTCGCTGACGTATACGCGGAACCATATCTGGAACAGTTCTGAAAAAATTCATGATTTTCTATCCTTTTTAATGCACCATTGCCCCACCGGCTACGGGCACAGATATACCTGTTAGAAAGTTTGATTGTTCTGATGCAAGAAAAGATACCGTATTCGCAACATCTGTCCTAGTTGCCAGTCTGCCGAGTGGAACTAAACCGGATCTGTTCTGTATGAGTTCCTCATACTTATCTTTGAATTGTTCATTATTCTCAGTAAGAGCATTAACAAGTTGGGTAACACGTTCTGTATCCACTAAACTTGGACAGACAGCATTTACGTTTATCTGATAAGGAGCAAGTTCAAGTGCCAGTGCTTGCGTGAGTCCTATAATTGCAAACTTTGAAGCACTATACGCGGCGTATCTCGGCATTGCTTCCTTTCCGACTACAGAAGATATATTGATGATCTTACCGTGTATTTTTCTTTTTATAAAATGGCGAGCTACCGCTTGTGAGCAAAGAAACGTTCCTTTCGCATTTACTTTGATGACTCTATCCCATTCTTTTTCATCTAAGTCAACAGCGAGAACTCGGTCTTTGCCGGGTTTAGATCCAGCATTATTAACCAGTATATCTATTCTACCGAACTTAAATACTATTTTTTCTATCATGGCAGATACTTCATCCGAGTTCGTAATATCTACGACCAATCCGAAGGAACGTTTACCGAGCGATTTTATTTCACTAACAACATCCTGTAGTCCTCGCCATTCAGATTCATCTAAGTTATACGGTTTTTCGACAACATCATTCACGACGACATCAGCACCTTCTTTGGCTAACCTCACTGCAATCGCGCGACCTAAACCAAACTCGCCCGCAGCCCCTGTGACTAGGGCAATCTTTCCATTTAGATGACCCATATACAATACAACCCCCTGTTGTTTCTTAACACCGGTTAATCCGTGTTCTTATATTTAGAAGCGAGCATTCCGCAACATCAAGAAACGTTATTTGTCCCTCACACAACGAAAACCATAACTGTAGAACGTGAACCAGGGCAAAACGCCATCGCGGCAGGCGACACGCACGGAGTAGGCTGGATTGACCCATGTGCCACCACGCAAGACGCGAGCCTGCTGCCGATCAACTTCTGTAAAGTTATTCATTAACCAGTCCACATTGACTGCACCCGACAGCGGATTACGCGTGACTCCATCTCGCGGAAATGTAGAATAGAAATTCGCTTCATACGTATCCAAACACCATTCCGATACATTACCTGTCATATCATATAACTTGTAGCCATTCCCAGGATATTTACGCACTGGCGTGGTATCCCCAACATTCCACCCATAGTTCGCATCTTGTGGGGTGAGCATATTCCCATTGGAATACTTCTCACCCGCCAAGCCACCCCGGGCCGCGTATTCCCATTCCGCTTCCGTCGGTAGACGTTTCCCTGACCACTCGGCATAAGCCATCGCCGCATACCAACTCACGTATACCACCGGATGGCTGCCTCTCCCACTTGGATAGTTATTTCCATTCCAATGTTTAAGGTAATTTGCATTAACAAATTCTGTATTAACGCGACCCTTCTGCCATTGTGGATTTTCAAGCAAGAACGCCTTATATTGCGTGTTGGTAACTTCAGTTTCATCTATATAGAAAGCGTCAACATACACGGTGCCTACCGGCTTTGCGTCTTTGCGATCTTTAGGATCGTTGCTGCCCATCTGAAATTCGCCTGCGGGGATGAGAACCATCCCTTTAGGGGACAGCGGGACATCAGAAGCATCAGTGTCATCAACCTTATAGGTAAGCACCGGCACGTCATCTGCCCACGTGAGGTTAGAAACCTCCATACCGCTGAGGAAAATTGTGGAGAAACAGAGGGATGCAAGAATGAAAAAATGGATATGAGTTTTCATATTTCAATTCACGTTGGTATATGGTAATTAGAACGAAATGAAAGTGTTATCGGTTTCTAAACTTCCAAGAAACACCAAATGTTCCTCTTACTGGTTATCACACAGGTCATATACTAATTGCTCCAGCGTACATACCGCGTCCGTCTGACTTGTTTTCAATTCAGTATCTACCTCCAAAGTTTTCTCAAGGGCAATAGCGAGTTCTTCAACTGTGAAGGCATGAAGCGTCTGAAAAATTTTGTAGGCGACATAAGGATTCTGTTTCAAAATGTTATGGGTAGCAGATTTAGGTAAGATATCCCCAACTTCTTCAGTAATCGGTTGAAAGATATTTTTTATAAAATCCTTGAGTGGCGTTCGTCCACGGAAGGGTCGAAGCCTTCTTTTTTCAGCGATTAGCTTGGCTTGGAGCGCAAATCGGAATTGGCGCGCTATCGTTGCATTGACCGGAATCGGTTCTTGACCACTCAACAACACGTCGTGTAGACTTTTCAACGCCTGTCTGGCTGAACGCTTTCCAATGGCATCAGTTAAATCAAAGATACTGTCATACGTATTCTGTGTCACAACGTTTCGAATATCTTGTTCATCTACCTGACGTTTATCACCAACAAAATTGATAATCTTATTGAGAGCTTCAGCAATAGTGTGCATATCGCCGCCGGTGCGATTCCGAAGCTGCGTGAAGGCGCGAGGCGTTATCTGTTTATCGTATTCAGAAAGTTTCTCGGTTACTTTTATATATAGTGGATCTCGATTCACAGACGGACCGGCTTCTACCGGTGCAAAAGGTCTATAGCGTCCAACTTTATCAATGACTCTAACGAGTCTATTCCGTTCGTTCACAGCACCTCTCACCGTGAATATCAGCACGCTATTCTTCGGCAAATCTCCTTGAAGCCATTCAAGCATTAATTCGACATCATCAACAGCACCGACTTCTGTCGAATGTACGTCCAGTTCTTGGGCAATTTGCGGTAAACGTCCTAAGAATTCACGTTCCTCAGCGGTTAATCTCGTTTCCAACTCACTAACAAGGGCATCAACCGCATTTACGAAATCAAAATGCCGTTCGGCAACCTGGTGCGGCGTAACCTCCAAAAGTTTTGCCATTGTAGAGATACATTTTGAGGCGTTTGTGGTTTCAATTTTAAATGCATTTCGAAGGACTGTTATCGGTGTTGAGCGTTGCTGCGTCTTAAATAAAGCCGTGTCCCGGACGACAACAACCCGCCAATCTGACATGACAGGATAGGTATCTACCTGACTGAGGATCTCTTGGGTCGTAATATCGGTACCTTCCAAGAAGGAGAGGTTGAAATCCCGTGTTTCAGGCGTAAGTAAGTGATCCAACATCTGTTTAAGAGTGCCTTCAATAAGAAAACTCTCCTCGCCACAGAGAAGGTACACCGGAAAAACTTTATTCGATTGGATTTCGCGAAGGATATTAGGTAAGGGTTTCCGTCGTTGTCTCATGCGGACAAACTGCCGCCAATTGGGATCGCTCAAGTTGCGTTATCGCCAGCAGTCTCCTGTTGAGTTCCAGTGGTCGCAAACGCCGAGAAGCGTTTTGTAGCGTTCTCTGCGCCGCAACGTGGGCATTTTGTTGTCGATGTGTTGTTGTCAGTATCATTTGCACGTTGAAGCACTTCAAAATCAGTTGTGCAGTCGTTGCAACGGTATTCAAAAATTGGCATCGTTGTTCCTTTCCCTTCAAGCGATAACAGGACGGATAATCAACTTTATTTTTGTTCCTTTAGGTGGAATCACATCAGTGTTGACGCGGTATGTGCGGTCATCGGTCCCGGTTGGCAGCGGATGATTGAAAAGTGAATCCGGGTCACGATAGACCGCAATAATGTTATGGAAGAGTTGAGCGGTGAATTGATTGTTGCGCAGCCGTCCGCCGTTGAAAATCCACGATGTTTCTTGCATCGGTCGCTCTGTGAAAGCGTTCCATATCAACTCTCTCGCCCGGTGTAAAACAATTTCGTCGCCACGGTTCCATTCCACCCAGATTTCAACAGGTGAACCCATCGGAGGACGTGGATCACCTTCAACTGTGAGATTCATACCTGCTTCATAATCCAAGGCACCGAGTGCTGCAAATATATGAATAGGTTCTGCATCAAGAATCAAAATGCTCTCATGTGTTTTTCCAAGTTTGCCACATGCAAAAAACTCGACGTTGACATCGGCACCCACAATATTGATTTCCCCCGGCACCGTTACTTCACGCTTATCGGTGTCAAAAAGCACCTTGCCAAGTTGATAAACAGTTTCACTCACTTTTTTCGGGTTCACCAATTGGGCATCCGTCGCTGCAGTAGATTGCGGATAGACAGTGAGTTTCTCCGACGCGGTATTATCTTTTTCATTGGCATCCGCAACATTTATACGTGCTACAACTTCTATTTCGCCTTCCGTTGTTGGTACCCAGTCCGTTGAAACCACAGTCTCTCCGAGTTTTGGAGTCCAAAGCACTTCAGTAGTAGCGACCTTTTCGGCTTCTACAGAAAATTCGACATTTAGAATTTCATTGAAAGGTTTTCCAGTGTTCCGCAGCGTTGCACTCAACCTAACAGGTTCGCCGACCCGCGGCGAAGGCGGAGAAAACCGAAGACTCTGTGGTACAATCCCGATACTCGGTCCCGTTGGACCTACTAGCGCGTGGCTCAAAGCCATCACCGAAAAACATGTCGATAAAAAATCGCTCTCAGAGCCGCTCCATCTCCCATCAGGCTCCTGTTGGGTAACCAGCATCTGTGAGATTTCATCATACCAGTTATAGCCAGCGAGTGTGTCCAAAGTCGGTGGAATATCACAGAACCTTTGCAATGAGAGCAGATAGTAGTAAAGCCAAGAATTAGACCCTGGATTCCGAGTTAACGTCCAGTGCTTTTTT
The DNA here is from genome assembly GCA_963662915.2 of Candidatus Poribacteria bacterium. GTDB lineage: Bacteria > Poribacteria > WGA-4E > WGA-4E > WGA-3G > WGA-3G. The sequence goes on from CAXXEU010000002.1 coordinate 1,172,882, forward strand.
ACCCATGCGATGCCTTTCTGAATCTGTGGATCCTCAACAGAAACACCGCATGCCCGGAGTGCCCACAGTCCGGTTGCTGTCATGCTTCCATAGACCCCTATCGCCCAAGGCGAACCCTCGTCGACCAAGTTATAGAGCCAACCCCCTGTTTCGGTTTGATTGCGGCGCACCCATTTTTCGGCGCGTGCCCATGTATCTGCTGGAATATCAAGTCCCCACTGCTTCGCAGTATACAACGCATAGATAACCATGTTCATGTGCGCACCGTCTGCAGAGAAACCGTATCCCCAACCCCCGTCATCCCGTTCGTCCGCAAATTCACTACCTCTGATAGGCAGTTGTTTTTTTACCAACTGGTTAACAGCAAATTGGGTACGATCCTTATATGCTGTATCTTGGGTTGCAACCAAGACTGGAATAATTACTGCGTGTTGATAAACAGCGAATTCGTTCCAGTTCTGATCAAGCAGGAATTCCAAGCCTTTCTGAACCGCTGGATCTGAGGTGGTATGTCCTGTCGCGAACAGCGCTTGCAGTGCTAAAGCCGTTTCTTGCGTCTGATCCTCACCAAAATTCCAAGAGGTGCCCGGGATGAAATTTTCTGCTAACCCTTTCAGACTTGCACCACAAGTGATGCAGATTAAGATGAGTTGGTTTTCAGTGCCGCACTGTAAGCAGGTCCGGCTATGTTTGCCTTGTTGTGTTTTTATCCAAGTGATCGCTTTTGTGATTGTCTGTTGGATTTGATCTGATGTAACTGCAGAGAATGTGTACTTTTCGGCGGCAATTGTCGTATGCGCGACGTTATTTTCTGCATTCGATTCCTGAATATGTTCATCGCCCGTAGGGTTAACGACAGCATAAATCTCTGTCTGACCGGGTGGCGGTTGCCACCGTGCTTCCACCCGATCTGTCCTGCCTGATTTCAACTCTAAAATAACATCACTACAGAGAATTTGGAGCGGTTGTGTCGCGGGATCCCCCTCGTAAAGGTCAACGACCAAATCTTCGTTCATTGTTGGTGTGCCTTCACCGATATTCTTCACTTCAACCGAGATGGTAATTTCCTCACCTTCAACCGGATAGGAATTAGAAAAGGTGATACTCTCGGCATCGACGTAGAAATCTGGCAACTCCGCAACTCCGTTCGTCGTAAACAACCCAGCAACAAAAACGCTGATTGTTAATTTTAATAGAAAGTTCGGAAAACTTGCATGCTGTGCCAAAACCACATACCTAATCATGCTGCACCTCGTATATGTCTATCGGACCAGATTTATACTTATCCCCAACGCTCAACGAAACGAATATCGCGACGCAACTGCGCTATTTAATTTCCTGCCCAATATCCAACGGAAAGTGAAGAAGGCTGTGGAATAGGGTTCTTAAACAACGCATGACCTGATCCACTCCATTTACTAATCTCACCTTGGAAGGTCTCGCCAAGCAGGTCTGCTATCCAGATCCCGTCATCCGCCGGTGAAAGTGCTATCGCCACGATTGCCATTCCCGCTAAAAATTCGGTCTGTTTTGTTCCATCAGGTCCCAACTTGATGAGCATAGATTGTTGAGAAACTACCCAGAGACTTCCATCTATTGGATTAATGCGCGGGGACGTAGGATTCGGAATATCGGTAATTTCTACGAGTTTCTGTCCAGTGGGCGAAACTCGCATGAGGACGCTGTGTTGACTATCAGCAATCCAGGCGTTTCCTTCATAATCAACGCTGACACCTTTCGGTTCACCCATTGCCGGTGCGTCTGCCATTTTGTTTCCTGCCGCGTCATAACGTGCGATCGGCCCGCGTGCATTGGTAATCCACGCCGATCCATCCTTAGGATTTACGGCTACAGCCGGTTCGTGCGCCGCTACTGTGGCAATAACCTGCGTTCCGTCACTGGATACCTTCTTAACAGCATCGAGTCCAGCAATCCACGCTGAACCGTCTGCTGGGTTAATCGCTATCTGATTCGGACGCGTAATATCGGGGATCTCGCTAAAAGCACCACTGTTTGGATCATAACGATAGACAGTATTTGCCGCTGAAACCGCAATCCAGACGACACCATCTGCTGGGTTTACTTCTGCTGCACTCGCCTGGGTTAAGTTCGGGATGACCGTCGGATCTGCCTGTCCATTGGAATATAACTTATAAATCGTCTCCCCGCCACTGACAACCCAACATTCACCGTTATATTGTCCATAACTGGTAGCAACCGCCAGCCCTAAGAACATCACTACCAAACACAACTTCTTCATTATTCGTGTCTCCTCTTTTGCTTATGTGCGCTTCGTAGGCGCGCAATGTATGATTCGTTAAGTGCGCGTTATACGCGCCGCTTCTATAATTATAAATCTTAACATAGTTGCTGTTAATTCGCAAGAAATTTCGTGTAGGGCGGCTCAAAGTCCACGATGAATACTACACGCGCAGTTGACTGCTGATTGCTGATGCCTAAAAACTATGTCTCTTATTTTATTGTTGTTTTTCTTGAAATTTTTGAGAAAATTATGTATACTATGGTAGATTATAGAAATATGTTGACATTTTAGCCAGACACAAACCTAAAAACGCAACAGCCTTGGTAGGCGAGGTTTGAAACCTCGCTGGTGCAGAGTGTACTGGTAAAACACCGACTTTTGGAAGATAAAAATGAAATTTACTTTGAAAAAAAAGAAACAAACTTCTATCCCGTTGGTTTGTCTACTCATCTATCTCTCCATAATTCCGACGCAGCTATCTAACTATGTCTTGTGTATCGGCATAGACGGTCATGTTGATTTTGAAGTCTCCGCCAATGGACATTGTATAGACACGCGCGATCTGTCCCAAGAACATGAAAATGTTATGATCGCCGCCTCCATTTTGGAAGAGAATCACTGTTACCCGTGCATCGATTTTGCAATCTTTGTTCCGTTAAACATAGACATTGACCTTGCTCCATTCCCAAACCCTTTAACACCCACCTCTGTTTTTGTCGTCACCTTTGTAAAATACCCAACAAGTGCTGCTACGATTCCAACGCATTTCCTTTTCCAGAACCCATCGGTAGCAGACCCCATTCTCATATCCCTTCAAAGCACTATGCTCCGTATTTAAGCCTTACTCCGTCTGTCTATATGCAGTTTTTATCGCGATTCGCGTGATTGAGAAGTAAGCACTAATCCCTGTTGATTCAAAATTATTTTAACCCTAGACCGATGCTTTAGCAGCGTGTATAGCCCTGAAGCCGCTGTATTCATAAAGGTTATTTATTTTATATGGAGGAGAGCATTGTATACCAAACGCAAATTCAATAACATCTTCGTGGTAGTCGGGATTTGTTTGCTAACAAACGTGGCACAGATACCCTCTGCCATACCAAGTGAAGAAGGGACGGTTTCACTTGAGATTGCCATTCAAACAGCATTGCGTGAAAATCCAGAGCTTAACGCCGTTCGGGAAAAAGTTAAAGTTGCCCGCGCCAGAGTTGACGGTATCGCTTTGCTTGGGAACCCAGCGTTAGAAACTGAGTTTGCTGGAGGTGCCGAATTGAAACAAGGTTTTGAACTCATTCAAACTTTCCAACTCGGTGGACAACGCCGGCATCAGCGAAAAATTGCACAGAACCATCTCAAGAAGGCGAACACCGAGCTCGCTGAAGCTATCCGATTACTCACGAAATCCGTAAAAATCGCTTTCTACGAGCTCGCACTTGCCCAAGAAAAACTGAAGTTAGCCAAAAAAATTGTCGAATATAACGAACAGATGCATGACATCGCTCAATTTCAGTTTGAGACTGGCGATATTTCAGTAACACAGGCAAATCTTGCGAACATTCAACTGCAATCGGCACGACGCGAAGCAACGCTGTTAGAAAGTGAATTACGTTTGGCACAACTTGAACTAAACGGGGTAATGGGCATCTCACTTGAGGTGGAACATAATGCTATTGACGCTCTACCTGAAGAAATACCCACAGATACGCACCACAAATTAATGCTTGACACTTTGAAGACACACGCGCTCACACATCGCACAGACTTGAAGTCGCTCCAATTGGACACACAATTGACTGAAAATGAACTCCGACTCGCAAAAGCAGCGAACATTCCTGATTTGAGTGTCGGAGCGATTGGTCAGCGTAGTCCAAATGAGAACATATTTGGAGTAAAACTTTATATTCCATTGCCACTGTTTGACCGGAATCGTGCTGAGATTGATGCTGCAAAAGCCCAAAAACAATTGGATATGGTGCGAATTGGTAATGCTGAGCGAAAAATTATCCGTCAAGTAATGTCAGCATTCTTATCTTTGAATACCGCTCGAAAAACAATCGAGTCTTACAAAGGCAACTTCATGGAATTGCTCAACGAAAACCTTGACTTAACACGCGCTGCCTATGAACTCGGAGAGGCAGAACTCTTAGAAGTTATTTTGATGCAAAACGAATTCATCAAAACGCGATTCGCTTATCTTGAAGCACTCGCAACCTACTATAAAGCGTTGACGCAACTTGAAGCCGCGATAGGCACATCTATCGAATTGCTACCGTAACAACACAAGGATATTTGATCGAAATAATATAAGGAGATAGAGAAATGCTACGCTACTCTCAGCTTACACTATTTTTGGCAATTTTTCTCATTCTGATACAGAGTTTGATTTTCGCAGACCTTACCGCTACATCAACTTGGGGAGAAGACGGACCTACCCACGATGATGACGCAAGTCACCCGCATGATAATGATGGACAGGCACACGACGATGATACCAATCATTCGCACAACGGGGATAGTGAACATTCTGAGGATGATCAGTCAGACCATTCGCACGACGATGAAAACGTGGTAACCCTCACGAGTCAAGCAAAAGCGAATATCGGTCTGCGAACTGCTGAAGTTGATACTCGCGCAATTGAGACGATCGTTTCTGTTCATGGCAATGTAGTCGCGCATCCCGAAAGGCAGGCAATTGTCACACCACGGATTGGTGGCATCGTAAAGCACATCCATTTCAGTATAGGTGAATCTGTGAAAAACGGCGATCTACTTCTTGAATTGGAGAGCCTTGACTTACAAATGGCACAGATTGAAATGATTGAAGCGGTCGCGCAAAAGAAATCGTTAGAATCCAAATTGGCGCGTCTCACAACAGTTTTCGCTAAGCAAATCCGGCGAGAATTGCAAACCCGTCAAATCGATTACCTGCAATCGCGTTCTGAATTACAAGAGTTACAAACCGCTGTTGAAAAACGTAAGACGCTTGCGGTAGCGATGATCACTTCGGGACTTGAACAGATGCGGTTTAGATTGGTTAAAGCCAATGTAGAACGCCAACTATCAGAGACTACACTCAAAAGAGTCAACATGCTGGCAGAAAAGCGGATCTCGGCACAAAAGGAACTTGTTACGCAGCAGGCAGCATACGCGAAAGGACAGAATGAACTCATAGATGCGAAACGACAGTTCCAAATTCTTGGGGTCAGCGAACAGACGCTGGAAAAGATCCTTCACGATGGCGGTAAAACACCGATTCTGTCATTGCTGGGTGCTGACAAATTGGACCCAGAGGTACTACTGGAAAAGTACGCAATCCTAAGTCCAGAAAGTACAGCATTGGTTGATGCGGAAGCTGCATATAAAATTGCAGCTATCAAAGTCTCAGCAAACAAACAGCGTGCACTCGCTGCCGGTCTCACTGAATCCGTGTTGGAAAACCTCGCTAAAACTAAGGTTATCGCCTCTTTCAATGATTTGTCCACCGATGAATTGATTGAAAATTACCTCGCTTTCGTAGAAAGTTCAGAGGCACTTGAAGGTGTACTACAACTCGAAGAATCATTGCGCAATGCTGTGATTACCTTGAATAAGGTGCAGCAAAAACTTCAGGTATCTGGACTCACACCCGCTGATATAAAAAAGGTTGTTCAAACAGGACAACCCTCCCCAATGTTCTATGTCACAGCCCCGGCTTCTGGAGAGATCATTGAGCAACACGTGATGCTCGGAACAACAGTTGAAAAAAGTGACATGCTTTTCTCAATACTGAACACCGATGTTGTCTGGATTGAAGGCGAGGCACTTGAAGATACGCTTGCGGACATCCAAGACAGATGGCAAATAGGCAGCGAGGTTCGCGTTCGTGTCCCGGCTTATCCGGAAAAGATTTTTACTGGCAAAATTTCGCACATCTCAGCAGTCATGGATGTTGAAGAACGAACTGTACACTTCTGGACAGAAATCAGTAACCCAACACGTCAACTCAAACCCGGAATGTTCACCGAACAGACAATTGTCCTTGAAAAGAGCACTGAGGTTTTGAGTGCACCGTTGCACGCCATTTTTGAGGACGGGGGCAGCAGTTTTGTTTTTGTTGAATTCGGAGATGCCTACGTCAAACAAGAAGTCGTAGTTGGGGCAAAGGATGACCGATATATTGAAGTCAGAGGCGGTTTGTTTCAGGGAGACTACGTAGTGGTACAAGGACAGTATCAATTGTTAAGAGCAACGGCGACTGTTTCTGAAGCACTCGGATCACATGGACATCCACACTAAAAAAGTTGTCAGTTGTCAGGGCAGGTTGTTCCGCAACCTTTTCAGCAATCAGCCAAGAGTGTCTGTGGAAGTTGTCGATTCTCTTTCTGCCACAAGAAGCTCTTAACCGACCGCTGAGAGCGTAGCGATCTGACCGCTGATAGCCATTAAGAATGGAGGTAAATCAGAAATGTGGTCAAAAATCACAGAGGTTTCGCTGAAAAATAGACTTCTGACCCTGGCTTGTATGGTTGTCGTTGTTATTATTGGCTTCAGAATGTTTCAATCGGCGCCAATTGATGTTTATCCAGACATCAATCCGCCGCGCGTTACCATCCTTACCGAGGCACACGGTTGGTCCCCTGAAGAGATGGAGACCTTGGTTACGCTGCCGATCGAAAGCGCAATGAACGGTGCGCCGTATGTCACAAGGGTTCGCTCTTCCTCGGCAATTGGTTTGTCGCTTGTGTTCGTTGAATTTGACTGGGGTATGGACGTATTCCTTGCGCGACAGATGGTCTCTGAACGGCTCCAGATTGTTGCCCCGAACCTGCCGGAGGGTGTTGATGCCCCGATTATCTTGCCGACTACTTCTCTCTTAGGTGAAATTATCGAATACGTCCTTGTTGATGAAACCGGGGAATTCGATGAGATGGAAATGAGAGACCTCGCAGATTGGGTCGTTCGATACCAACTGCAGTCGCAAGGCGGCATTGCCAATGTTATTAATATCGGCGGCTATGCGAAACAGTTTCAAGTTTTCGTCAATCCTGAACGCTTGATACGGTATCAACTCTCGCTTGAAGATGTTACCGAAGCACTTACGAAGGGGAACGAAAACTCCGCTGGTGGTTTCCTCATTAAAGAGGCACGCGAATTGATGATCCGCGGGTTAGGTCGGATTTCTACGGTATCCGACATTGAGGACATTGTTATTGATGTGCGGGAACACAGTCACCCTATCTTCATTAAAGACATTGCTACAGTGAAAATCGGATCGCTTCCTGAGATCCGGCGTGGTGCAGGAAGCCACAACGGCAAAGAAACCATCTTGGGAAAGGTTATTAAGCAACCCGGTATCAATACGATGAACCTTAGCGATAAAGTGACCTCCGTGTTGAAATCACTGGAGCAATCAATGCCTGAGGGCATCAAGATCAGAGTTGAATACGCACAAGCCGATCTGATTCACCGCGCGGTGGATACTGTCAAAGATGCTTTACGGGACGGTGCTATTCTCGTTATCATCATTCTCGGTATTTTCCTTTTCAATATTCGTACCGCGCTCATTACGTTAACGGCGATCCCTCTTTCACTCATCATAGCCGTTATTGCCCTGCTCTCTCAAGGTGGAACCCTCAATATCATGACCCTCGCCGGTTTAGCAATCGCTGTCGGAATGGTGGTTGATGACGCGATTGTCTATGTGGAAAACATTTTCCGACGGCTCCAGGAATATTTCCGTCGCCGTTATAGAGGCGAAGAACCAGAGGAAACGCCGGCAGAGGTCGTAACACGCGCAAGCGATGAAATCCGAGCATCAATCGTTTTTGCAACGTTGATTATTATCCTCGTTTTTGTGCCGCTGTTTAGCCTTGGTGGTATGGAAGGCAGAATGTTTCGTCCGCTCGGTTGGGCTGTTGTCATATCAATGGCAGCGTCGCTGCTCGTTGCCCTTACAATCGTCCCTGTACTCAGCGACTTGCTGTTGACCCGTTTCCAAAGAATACGTACGACAGAAGGAGAACATGCTGAACCCTCACTGGGAAAAGAAAGTCCAGTGGTTGTGTGGATTAAAAGGGCGTACCGTCCCATTCTCGCCTTAGTCATGCGATTGCGTTGGATTGTTTTAGGATTCGCTCTATTATTGGTGGTATTGACGATTGCAGCAATTCCGCGTTTGGGGCGTGAATTTTTACCTGTTATGGACGAAGCCACGTTTATCATCAGTGTCTTTTCACCGCCAGGAACCTCATTGGGAGAATCAACGCGCATCGGCAGGGAGATGGAAACCAGACTCTTAACAATTGCGGAAGTAACCAGTGTGAGCAGTCGCACCGGACGCGCAGAAGCCGATGAACATGCTCATGATGTGAATACGCATGAGATTCTTGTGAACTTCATTCCGCCGGATGAACGCGAAAAGACCCGTGAAATCCTCCTCGCTGAAGTCCGAGAATTGTTATCGCCCGAAAACTTTCCCGGCGTACTGGTATCAGTCGGTCAACCCATCCAACATCGTCTCGATCATTTACTGTCTGGTGTTAATGCGCAAGTAGCTCTGAAATTGTTCGGCACCGACCTTGATGTGCTTCGGCAGCAAGCGGAGGAAATCCGATCTGTTATTTCGGAAATTGACGGGGTCGTTGATTTACAGGTTGAACAACAGGTACAGGTAGAGCAGCTGCAGATTCGGGTTAAGCGTCATGAAGCAGCGCGCCACGGTCTGAAGGTCGAGGATATAACACATTTCACTGAGAGTGCGTTCAAAGGTGAAACCGTTAGTCAAGTTATCCAGGGGCAACGCCAGTATCCGCTCCTTATCCGCATTGATCCAACACTCGTCAACACTGTCGAATCCGTCGGTAACCTAAAACTCCGAACCCCTTTAGGGGCGTATATTTCCCTAAAACATGTTGCTGATGTCGGCTTCGGATATGGACCAAACACCATTAATCGCGAGAACGTTTCCCGTCGTATTGTTATTCAGTGTAATGTCCAAGATCGGGATCTCGGTAACTTTATTGCCGAAGTACAACAGGAGATTTCAGAACGTATTAACCTACCCGAATCTTATTTCCTGACATACGGTGGGCAATTTGAGAGTCAACAGGCAGCCCAAAGGAAAATCCTGATTCAAACAGGTTTTGTTCTTGTTGGGATCTGTGTTTTACTGTTTCTGGCGATGGGTTCATTCCGACTGTCGTTGTTGGTGATGCTGAATTTACCATTAGCACTAATCGGCGGTGTTATTAGCATTTTTCTTACGGGTGGGGTCCTAAGTATTCCATCAATGGTAGGTTTCATCCTGCTGTTTGGGATCGCCGTGCGAAACGGTATTATCTTAGTAACCCATATCAATACCTTGCGTTCAGAAGGAATGTCGCTCTACGATGCCATTCTGAAGGGCGCAGAAGAACGTATTAGTCCAGTCCTCATGACTGCCTTAACAACCGGATTAGGCATGCTACCCTTAGCACTTGCACACGGTTCAGGTGCAGAACTCCAAAAGCCACTGGCAATTGTCATCAGTGGCGGTATGATAACTGCCACACTCTTGACACTACTTGTTTTGCCGGTACTGTACTACATCGTCGAATTAAGTTGGTTGGCAAGTTTCCAACGACAAAGTGCGAAATCGTAGGGATGACCTCTCTAAATCTTGATTTTGTAAACTTTTTTGAAACTTTTTTCGTTGAAAGGTGTCTAAGAGAGTAAGCAAGTAAAACTTATAAATTAAGCGAGGAAATCAAGATGAAGCGCACGCATTTCTATTGCCTAACTTTAGTGGTAGTCCTCCTATTTGTTGGGATTAGTATGGTAAGCATGGCTGAAGTGGCTGTCTTACAGATGGAGATTTCGGATGTCGTCAGCAACAGGGATGCACACCAGATTCGGCGTTTATTGGAGCCGTGGGCTGAACCAGAAGACATCACCTTTGAGATACCTGTTGATAAGAACGGGAGAAAACGGATTTTCAGTACCCTCGTAAAAATTAAACCCCGACAAGGGATATCTAAATACAGTGAGACCCATACGTTTGATGTCTATGACATCATGCGTCAACTCAACGACTCACGTTTCCGAGGTAGACACGGGATTGGGTTTTCACGTGTCCTTAAAAGCGAAGCCACCGTTCGCGGTGATCTATTCGCACATCCAGGCTTTGCCCGGAGTTACCTCCGAAACGTACCATCATGGCGACGTTGGCGACCGGATACCTCGAATATTCATCACGCAATGACTGCCGGTAGTGAAGAACAGAAATTCGTCTTTAGTGCGAATCCTGAATTCGATCAACTGCGTCTTGATGCAGCGGATAATGATAAACCTGTTGAGGTACGAGGGGTAATCACTGGGTTTGATGGTCCTTACCCGATTATGTCAGTACGTAAGTATGAGGTAGGCTATCACATGAGGACTGGAGCAGCTCGGAAAGAAACAACGGGGAAACCAACTTATGACTACCTGGAGGAACGTTAGGAACGGACTGAGGTTCTTGTAGCACAATCTTTTAGATTGTATTCTACAAGGCGCGAATTTTTAGTTTGCGCTACAATGACGAACACACGTAAGATTACTATTCCATTTATGATTGATACCCACCCGTGTTGAATAGGACAACGCGCTCGGCGGGTTCAATCATTCCTTTTGAGACGAGTTGTTTAAGTGCTGCGACTGTCGCGGCACCTTCAGGACACGTCAGGAGCCCTTCGGTTGTTGGAAGTACTTGCATTGCCTCACGGATGGCTTCGTCCGTGACTGCAATAGCGGCACCGTTGCTTTTACGAATCGCCTCTAAAATCAGAAAATCCCCGATCGCTTGTGGCACTCGCAAACCACTGGCAACGGTTTGTGCATTGTTCCAAGGCGTTGCTTCCGTTGCACCTTCTTCCCACGCCTTAACAATCGGCGCACAGCCTGCCGATTGCACTGAAATGAATCGCGGTCTTTTCTCGCCAATCCAACCGATCGCTTCTAACTCCGCAAAACCTTTCCACATCCCGACGATTCCTGTGCCGCCCCCGGTAGGATAGATGATGACATCCGGCAACTCCCAATTGCACTGTTCTGCAAGTTCAAACCCCATCGTCTTTTTGCCTTCTACGCGGTAAGGCTCTTTCAGGGTTGACACGTCAAACCAACCTTCCTGCTCCTTCCGCTCCGCCACAATTTTGCCAGCATCTGTAATAAGACCGTCAATTAGCGTAACATTTGCCCCGGCGAGTTGACACGTCTGTTTATTGAACGCGGGTGTATCTTGTGGCATGAAGATATGTGCGGTAATCCCAGCAGCGGCGGCATAAACCGCAAGTGCCGTCGCAGCGTTGCCAGCGGAAGGGATCGCTAATGCTTTAAGCCCAAGCGACTTCGCTTTGGAGACCGCCATTGCCAAACCACGTGCCTTGAAACTACCGGTGGGCAGCCGCGATTCATCCTTCACCCAAACTTCTGTGAGTCCAAACGTCTCACCTAACTGTTTCGCATGGACGAGCGGTGTCATCGTCTCTCCAAGCGTCACGACGTTTTCAGGCGTTGATATAGGTAGGAGTTCTGTGTAACGCCAGAGTGAAGCAGGGCGTGATAGAAGGGAGTCAGGATGCCATGTTCTTGCTAATGCTTCAAGGGCGTAACGGGCAAGTAGAGGCTTCCCACAAGCGGTACAGACGTTCTGAGGTATCAGATGGTCGTATGTTTCGGTACACCTGCTACATTCCAGATTTTTCAACTTTTTACCTCAGCAATACGGGGAGCCCTACGAGCGTCCCGACTTCGTTTTGGGGTGGATGTTTATATTGTTTATGACAGCTTCTTTTCCATTTTCAATGGCTTCTTCAAGCGTCTCACCATCACAGCACAAAATGAACTTTGATGTTTACAGGCTGGTATCTTCAAGCAATTTGAGACAGATGGCTTTCATGCTATGGAGACGGTTCTCCGACTGGTCAAATATAATTGAACGTTCATCGTTGACCAATTCACCTGAAATTTCATAGCCGTGATGCGCGGGGAGGCAGTGCATAATCCGACACGCATGTTCTTGCAGTAGCTTGGCATTCAATTGATACGGCATCATTTTTTCCAACCGCCGTTTCCGTTCCTTTGCAAAAGCCGGATCTGTAAAGAATTCCATGTCCACCCATGTGTCTGTGTAGACAATATCGCTTTCAGCGATGACCTTTTCCAGTGAACGTTCAACACTCGTAGTATCGGTATCAATTGGCTTGTAGAGTCCTTTCCGCGAAGCCTCGTCCCATAGTTCTTTATCAACAGCGGCGGGATTCACCTCTGGTGCAACGACTGTGACCTCAACGCCGACCTTCATGCCCGCAGCAATCAGCGAATTACAGACGTTATTATGCACACCGATAAAACACACTTTGACACCTTCGAGTCTGCCGAGGTGTTCTTGTATTGTCATCAGGTCCCCGAGGGCTTGTGTCGGGTGGTATCTATCGCAACAACCGTTAATTACAGGGACGGTTGCGGCGGCGGCGGCTTCAACGAGTTCGGCATGTTTCAAGAAACGGGCTAAGATAATATCAACATACGCCGAGAGGACGCGCATTTCGTCGCCGAGATCAGCTAACGCAAAGTTGGTCGTCCGCCAATCGAGGTAGTGTGCATGCCCACCGAGTTGAGTTATGCCAACCTCACCTGCACATCGCGTCCGCGTGGAGGTCTTTTGGAAAAGCAGACAGAGACTTTTCCCACCGACAGTGTGTCTATATTTTTCAGGGTGATTTTTGATCTTCAGGCTATTTTCAACTGTTTGAAGAATATCTGTTTCTGACCAAGGTTTTAGTGTAATCAGGTGCATAATTACCTCCACAATCGGGTCTCTAAAATAAGAAACTATAATTATACACGACTTCCGAATATAAGTCAAATGTTTTCTGTGTCTATTATAGAACTTACGCATCCCAGTGGTAGGTGCGGTTTCTAACCGCACTACCAACGATTAATCGTCGGTGGCAGAATTTCAGAGTTTTTCAGAGTAAAATGGAAAAATTGGTAAATGCATGAAGGGGTGTAAATGTAGGTGTGGACTGGATTTATGGCAGTTTTCGTAAAGGGTTAGTGTGAAGTTACTCTGAAAATTTGGGTGTTGGCAGTTGGCAATTGGGTTGCGAACGCTGCCAATTATACACGGATATAAGGCGCGGTTGCAAGGAGAAAATTTATTGCTTATCCCATGGAATGTTAACACCTAATTCATCAGCGAGTTGTTCGAGTTCCCGGACGGGTTCTTGGTGGAGCGGTATCCCGTTTGCACGGCGTTCTTGGGTGAGTTCCCATTCAATCTCACCGGGAAGCGTAACGCGCGTGAACCCACTACGTGGTATGGCTCGACGCGTCATTTGAATCTGTCGGTCGATCTCCGCCTTAAATTCCGAAACAGCCGTGAAACTGGCGATATTAATCGCGAAGAAAAAGTGTGAAGATACGCGTTTCTCAAGAGGTGCATCCCCAGGCTGATAACGCTTATTGATACCCATCAACCCACCACTCAACGGACCACATAAAACATCCATCACAATCGCAAGCGCAGAGCCTTTAGGGCCCGCAGCCGGTAAGATGGCGGCGACCTTAGATGGATCATCCGTCTCATTGCCGTCAGCGTCAAGTCCCCATCCCAATGGAATCTTCTCCTGATATAGCCTCGCTGTTCCAATCCGTCCAGCGGCAGCAGCACCGCATGCCATATCCAAGACGATGGGTGGCTCTTCACCGGCTGGTATCGCAAATGAAAGTGCGTTGTTTCCAATTGAGGTGCTTCTGGCACCGAAAACAGCAACATTCACACCGAGGCCATTCGTCGTTGCGAAACCAATCATATCGTGTTCCGTGGCGCGAATTGCATGACTCGAAGCAGCCCCAAAGTGATTGCTATTCCGAACAACAGCTACACCGATCGAAGCAGATTTTGCTTTCTCAATCGCCATATTCATTGCGCGGACCCCGACGAGATGCCCTAACCCGCGATCACCATTCAGCAAAACAGAAGCGGTATTATCTTCAAGCACTTGTAGTTCGGGTGTCGGATTTATATCACCGTTGATGATACCGCGAACATACCCCGGCACCGCACGCGTTGCGTGTGAATGAACACCTCGTAAATCCATCAGTACCTGCATTTCAGCGACAGTATCCGCATCTGATTCGGCAATACCTACTTTTTGATAAAGTTGACTGCAGACGCTTTGCAACGCTGATGCCTCTACAATTACCTCTTGTTCGTGTCGATCCATGGTTATAACCCTCCTGCAGGATTTTAAACTTCGGTCTGGTACCGCTATTTTAGCAAAGCTGATTTTAAAAGGCAAATTTTACTCAGAAGACTAAATTATTCCACATCGATTGGCATTTCACTTGATTTTTTCCAAAACGTTGTGGTATCATACTCTAATATACCAGACACGCCTATAAGCGTTAGGGCACAGCCTTTGTCTATGGAAAGCAAAGCTGTAATCTTTTTAGCCTACGGAGTAGATTAATGATTTTGCCCAACTATATCCTACGATACCTTTGTCTGATTGTGATACTGGCACTCGTCACCTTTCCCGCCAACCCTGGTGAAAAGGATACCACTGATTTTTCACAAAATGGTGCGTTATTTTTAGAGCAGTACTGTTTCAGTTGTCACGCTGGTGACCAACCCGCTGCCGAAGTCTCCTTGGATGCGTTCACGGATAATCAATCCTTGATTGAGGATCGTGAGGTTTGGGATCGGGTTCTGGACATGGTAGAAACAACGCAAATGCCACCAAAAGATAGCGAGCAGCCGCCCTTAGAAGTCTCAGAAGCGTTTGTTGAACACATTGATGCAATCTTTGAACATGCTGACCGTACGGCGAAACCGGATCCTGGACGCGTCACAGTCCGGCGACTCAATAAGGTCGAATACAAAAATACCGTTCGAGATCTGCTCGGTGTCGATTTCAATCCTACTGAAAGGTTCCCGGCAGACGATGTCGGACACGGGTTTGATAACATCGGCGATGTCCTCTCTATGTCACCGCTCCTGATGGAACGCTACCTTGAGGCTGCGGAAGCAATTGTTTCGCGTGTGATCGTATTGGACCCACTGCCGCCCTCCAGAAACTACCGAAACGGGAAAATTCTGGATCCACTCCACGATGATGTTCCTGATGAACGTTACCGACTCCTTGATCCGACCGCCACAGAGCCGTGGAAAACCGGGCCCTTTACAACAGGTGCAGACAATTTCAACATAGCACCCGACGCAGAAATTATCTACCGCGCAACGCTCTATGCTGAGACGGAGAGTGAAACCCCTATAGAAGTCGTTTTATTCATTCAAGGCGAGGCATTAGAGAACGTAACCGCTCCAGAGAAACTTGCCCGCTTAGTCGGTGTAGATCCGACGATAGACAATAACATCAAGGTCTTGAAGGCTTTTGAGATTACCGCTCGCAGTCCCGAAAAAAACCAGAGGATTGAGTTCCTTCTTACCGGTATTCCGAACATTGAGAACGTCGGTATCGCAATGCTTAAACCAAAGGAGGGTGAACCAGACGCTAAACTTCAGATTCGCGTGCTCTGGTCAGAAGGTCCCTTAGAAACCAGACCTGACTCTCACTTTGAAATTCTGGCATGCACACCGGATATCCCGCAAACAGAACAGACCCGTGAGGTGCTAAGGCGCCTACTATATCGAGGCTATCGCCGTCCACCGACCGAAAACGAAGTCGAACAACTCGCGCAGTTTACAGAATTTGTTCAGGCTGACGGCGCGTCGTGGGAAGCGAGTATCCAGGAAGCGATTAAAGTTATCCTCTGTTCACCCAAATTCCTATTTCGATTGGAGCTCGATGACCGTCCACAAACGCCAGAACCGTATCCGATTGATGAGTTTCAACTCGCCTCGCGGCTCTCCTATTTCCTTTGGAGCAGCATGCCGGACGACGAGCTCTTTGAACTCGCTGAGAAACAGCAGCTCACCACCAATTTGGAATCTCAAGTGAAACGCATGTTAGCGGACCCAAAGGCATCTGAATTAGGAAGCAATTTCGGCACCCAATGGCTTCAGATTCAAAGGTTGACAACGGTTGCGCCGGATCTCGAACAATTTCCGTATTTCACAGGGAATTTGCGCTTTGCGATGCTAAGGGAGACAGAACTCTTTATTGAATCGATCTTTCGCGAAGATAGGCGTATACTCGACCTAATCGATGCTGACTATACCTTCCTGGATCGAATTATAGCGAACCACTACGGTATCGTTGATACACAAGGGAACTGGCGAGGACATAAGAACCCCGTACCGGGTGGTGAAAAGTTTAAAACCAGATCGTTTCGCCGGGTCAAGTTACAGGGTACCTCACGCGGTGGAATACTTAGCCACGCCAGCGTTCTGACGGTGACCTCTAACCCAACGCGTACCTCTCCCGTCAAAAGGGGACGCTGGGTGTTAGAGCAGATACTCGGTACACCGCCACCGCCGCCACCACCGGATGTGCCGGAATTGGAAGAAGAAGGTGAAGCGGTTCATGCCACTACGCTACGAGAACGCCTTGAACAGCATCGAGCAGATCCGGCATGTGCTAACTGCCATGCAAAGATGGATCCCATCGGGTTCGCTCTCGAAAACTATAACGCAATCGGCGCGTGGCGGTGGAAAGATGGCGAATTGGATATTGATACAACCGCAGAATTGCCCGACGGAACGCTACTCAAACATGGCATAATCGACCTAAAACGGGTCGTTATGGATAGAAAACAGCAGTTCGCACGCTGCTTGACAGAAAAATTGTTAACCTACGCTTTAGGCAGAGGATTGGAGTATTACGACCGACTAACTGTTGAACGGATCGTTGCTCAACTCGAAGCTGAAGACTACAGGAGTTCGGTACTGATTACAGAAATCGTTAAAAGCGAACCGTTCCGGTTGAGACGCGGCACAGAGGACGAGTAATGTTACGAATTACGAATAATATCGTTCTTTTTATTCTCATAATTCTCCAATCCAGTTGCTATGCCTCTCGTTATGCCACAGTGGATGAGAATCCTATTTTACAGTTGGAGGAGAAATACTCTGTCTACTTAGATTCTACATGGACGACAGAACAAGCCGCCGCGCTTCTAAAGGTTTTTGAATCCATATCGGTTGGGCTGAATCTACATTTTTCTGAATGGAGTATAAGTGACGACGACTTAGAAAACGGTATTAAGATTGAGTTTAAAGATAAGTTAAAACTCGTTACTATCAGTAGAAGTATCTTTCCCATTGAAGAATCTCAAGCGGCTGTGTCACCGAACAAGGACCTATATTATGCTGTCGTTCAATACATAACAGAGAATGGAACAAACAGAGCTGTAATAGAATTTATATTGAAAAGGCGGTATGGTATAGAGGTCCCCTCTTATGCTTTGTTAACCGAGGATATGGAAAAGTTAGCGGCAAGACGTTATTCTAATTTTGACAATGGAGATCTCATGCTAATTATATCAGTCCTTGAAGAATTTCCACAGGTCTTACGTAGAACGCCTCAATTAAAGTATATAGTTCGTAGAATCGATAAGAATGCCGATGAGGATGAAAGAGGAATCAGTTATGCCCAGATAGGTCGCGGTCGTATAGTTTTTGCTGAATCTACTTTCAAACGCCGTGGTCGTCATAATTTTAATGATACGCGGCGCGTAATTGCCCACGAAAAGGCACATTTTTTATGGGCTTGTGTTTTTAACAACCAACTTAAAGCAGATTGGCGGAAAATGGGCGGATGGTATCAAGATTCAGCAAGCGAATCAGGTTGGTCAACAACCAGGGAGCGGTCGAAATTCGTGTCAGATTATGCTTACACAGAAAATCCAAATGAGGATATGGCGGAAAGCATTGCACATTATATTGTATCTCCGCATAGACTCCGCTCCTGTTGTCCAGAAAAATATGAATTCATCCATAAGCGGATTATGCTTATGTATAGTGGACTTTATGCGTCCTCCAATCCAATGCCAATCAATCCCTTGAATTGATTAACCATTGATTAACCTATATTCAGA
Source organism: Candidatus Poribacteria bacterium (assembly GCA_963662915.2). GTDB lineage: Bacteria > Poribacteria > WGA-4E > WGA-4E > WGA-3G > WGA-3G. The sequence goes on from CAXXEU010000002.1 coordinate 1,191,147, forward strand.
GAACTCACGTTAAAACAATAATACATAAAGCGTATGTCAAATTAATCTGAAAAAAATATCGATCTATGGTAAACTGAACGCCAAAGATCGGAGATACTTATGAACACATCAAAACAATTCACACGTCGATCATTTTTACGCGGTTTAGGAATCGGTGCTGCTTTGCCGTGGCTGGAAACGATGGGTTCCTTTGCAGCTTGGGCGGACACGTCCATAGGTGGGCAAACGATTACCCGTTACCCCGATCCGGCGGTTGAAGTGATAGACCCACGTTTTGCGAAATATAAAATTGGCAATGCTGTTGTGGAACGGTTATGGACAGGATCGCGCTGGGCGGAGGGCCCTGTCTGGTTTGGGGACGGCGGGTTCCTTCTCTGGAGTGACATTCCCAATAACCGTATTCTGAAATGGCAGGAAGCCACAGGTGAGGTAAGCACCTATCGCAAACCCTCTAATTATACAAACGGACATACACGCGACCGGCAGGGCAGACTCATCAGTTGCGAACACGGCACACGGCGTGTTACGCGCACTGAATATGACGGAACGGTTACCGTTCTCATAGACAACTTTAACGGAAAACGCTTCAACGCGCCCAACGATGTTGTCGTCCATCCCGACGGACATATTTGGTTTACGGATCCCGGATACGGCATTCTCTTCAACTATGAAGGGCACAAAGCGGAATTTGAATTGCCAACTTCCGTGTATCGACTTAATCCGGAGACTGGCGAAGCAACCGTTGTAACGGAAGAACTCGAAAGACCTAATGGCATCTGCTTTTCACCTGACTATAATAAACTCTACATTGCTGATACCGGTGCGCCGAAAAACATCATTATCTTTGATGTAATGAACGGTGAACGTCTGAATAACAGACAAGTATTCGTTGATATGGCACCGGGTGCCGCTGACGGGCTTCGGTGCGATATTGACGGTAATTTGTGGGCAGGCACAGGCTGGGTTGGTGAAGGCTACGACGGTGTGCATATCTTCGCACCAGATGGAACGGTTATCGGCAAGATTCATCTTCCAGAAATTTGTGCAAATGTCTGTTTCGGTGGTGTAAAACGAAATAGACTCTTTATGGCAGGCAGTCAATCTCTCTACTCGGTTTATGTGGAAGCACAAGGCGTACCTTACTTTTAACTTGGGAATTACCTAAAGGAATCGTTATGAGCACTTCAAAACAACTTTCACGTCGAACATTCTTACGCGGTGTCGGAGTCAGTATCGCCTTACCGTGGCTGGAAGTCATGGGCCCCGTCACATCGTGGGCAAATGTGCCTGCGAACACGCAGACAGTTCCAAATCGGATGGCATTCCTTTATGTGCCTAACGGAAAAATTATGGAGGGTTGGACACCGCAGCAGGTAGGAACTGACTATGAACTCACGGATATCTTGAAACCGCTGGAAAATGTAAAGGACAAGATGTTGGTCCTCAGTGGATTGACCGCTGATAAAGCGCGTGCGAACGGTGATGGTGGTGGTGACCATGCCCGAGCAATGGCAGCCTTCCTGACAGGCGTACAACCCCGTAAAACCGATGGTGCTGACATTCATGCAGGTGTTTCTGTTGACCAAGTCGCTGCATCGCATGTCGGTAACCGGACCCGGATGCCTTCGCTTGAACTCGGTATCGATCCCGGAAGAAGGGCAGGTAATTGCGATTCCGGTTATAGCTGTGTCTACTCATCAACGTTGTCGTGGCGTTCTGCTACCCAGCCGCTACCTAAAGAGGTAAATCCGAAACTCGCTTTCGAGCGTCTTTTCTCGACCCTCCCTGACACCGAACGGGAAGAACGCGACCAACGGCGAAAAAGCATCCTTGATTTTGTGATGCAAGACTCAAAAGACCTGCGCCGACACGTCACGGGGAACGATGTCCGCAAACTCGATGAGTATTTCTCTTCCATCCGAGACATTGAAATGAGAATCGAAGCAGCTGAGAAGTTTCCACCTGTCGAAAGTCCAGACTACACCGTACCAGAGGAAATCCCGGAAGACTATCAAGAACATCTCCGTCTCATGATGGACCTGATGGTACTCGCATTTCAGGCGGATGTAACCCGTGTTACGACCTTCGTCCTCGCAAATGAGGGAAGTAACAGACCCTATCCGTTTGTTGATGTTCCAGATGGACACCACTATTTGTCACATCACAGTGGTGATGAAGAGAAGATAGAAAAAATCAAACGGATTGATACCTTCCATTCAGAACAGTTGGCATACTTCTTGGAAAAACTCGCCGCAACGTCTGAAGGCGATGGATCGCTCCTCGATCATTCGATGGTTCTGTATGGTAGTGGGAACGCAGATGGCAACCGACATAGCCATCACGATCTCCCGATTATACTTGCAGGGAGCGGCTGCGGCACGATCAAGACGGGTCGGCACATCCGTTATCCGAAAGAGACACCACTCAACAATCTGTGGCTGTCAATGCTGAACCGTATGGATGTTGAGGTCGCACAATTAGGCGACAGCACCGGCAGTTTATCAAACCTCTCTTAAATCGTAAGTTAGGCACGTTTTGATGAAGTGAAAAAATAATTCTTCATATAAGCGTGCCTATATGGTTCACGACACTCCGAATCCTCACGCCTTCCGACTTCAGAAGCGCATAGAACTGCTTCAAGTCTTTTAGATTCTCCACAATAAACGAGACCTGTTGAACGACTTTTGCACCCGGTGGCGCATCTCTGCCGGGACACAACGCCAGTTCGTGGTGTTCTGACTCTGGCTGCGCACTCAGGAAGATAATATGCCCTTCTGGGTTCTCAGCCAAAATATCATTACTTAGGCAAAGAAAAATGTGATACTGGGTTTCATTATCATAGATTTATCAAGATATTGGGTCTCATTATCAATTTCTACACGTCTGAATCGCTACGTATTCGGTGAAAATGGGTTACCAGTCCTTAAATGGGAATATTCGCGTCTCTGTCGCCATCCCGTAAAAACTCCATAAACTCCCTGCGACAAACTCACCGAGGATTAAGCCGAGGAAAAAGGGTGCTGCTTTCCGATGCAACTGCAACCCGCCCTGTTTAATAATCAGCCATTTCGCGAGCGTGCTAATTACAAGCGATATCCAGAGCCAGTTCATACACCAATCCGCTGCACCAGAAACAGCATACCCGACAGCGTGGAAGGGCCACCAAAAGAAACGCATTCGTAAAAACATCAACAGGAACGTAAATCCCATACCGATGCTCATAGCAGACACTTCAGGAATGTTTGGTCCCATCGGAAAATTGAGTTGTTTTTGGAGTCGCTCAAAAGGGTGTCGGGCAAAGCTTCCTGCCGCTCCAAAATGATACACATCGTGCAAATATGCCCAGAATGAGCCGATTGAACCCACAAACACTGCTAAGAGCATCGCCCATACCAAGGGTTTCGGATTAAACCGCGCCCGTGAGGCAAGTTGGAGCCCTTCTAACTGGTGCGGCATTGGATGGCTACGATGTGCGCGGTTAAAGAAAAATAGAAAGGAAAGTGCTGTGAGGTTTGAACCTCCCATCCTACGCGAACCGAGAATCGTGGGTAAGGCGTAATCGGGTCCCATATAATGCAGATCGTGCGCGGGCGCACCGGATTCGACTCGCATCCGTGTGATTCCGGTTGACAGCGCGAAATACATCGCGAAAAAGGCGATACCGAGTGAAATGCTGATGCCTATTTTCACAGAAAATGCTATAAGATAGCCACAACCCAAGACAATACCTATGATCGCAGTTCGGTACCGCATCGGTTCAACCGATTCATCAAGGCTTGAACGTCCTGTAAATACCTGTCGAAAGACCTCGGCGAGGTATTTCCGGCTTGCCCATATCGCGAAAATCGCAAGTCCGAGATACGCACCCAAGGACTGCTGGCGGTCGTAAGGGAAACCGGGTAACCCTCGAATTCCAATGATTGCGCCGACAACCCGTTGCATCTTGCGAAACAGATAGAAGAACCAGCAGGAAAATGACAAGTCCAGCGGCATGAAAAATCCGAGCCCAATAACGAATGGGTAGATAGAAAACGGTGTCCAACCGATAGCACTCCACGGCTTGTCAGTGAAAAATTGGCTGATGTTCCGAAACCGGACACCAATAATCGGAATCGTCGGGAAGAGATAACTGAGTCCATTCACAAGATTCAGAAGTGAGACAAGGATAAAGGCTGTCCAGAACACCCTACCGCGAAGGAAGTTCGCGCCGCTGTCCCGGGTCATCTCTAACGGCAGTTGAATAATCGGATAGGCAAGTTTTTCGCGTTCCGTCCACTGCTTCCGCAATACAACGTTGATACACAACATGACAAACACAAGTACTACAATGAAACTCGTCCACCACAGCGTCGGACCGAGCCATGCTTTTAGTACTTCTACGCGATAAAGTGTTGTTTGTCCTTCGTAAAACCCCTCTAATATACCCTTATCTTGGACAGTGCCCCATGTTGGCATATATCGATGGAAAAGTTCGCGCCATTCGTTTTCAGGCGTATCGTACCAGAAAACATGTCCGATCATCGGGATCAAAACTTGTGTATGGTCGTGTGAGGCGATGGCACTCGCCATACAGAGCATCACATAGATGACAAGCAGCTCGCCGTGTGTCATTGCCCACTTCCGCTTTATCCGACGGACGAGTAAGTTCAGGAGGGTAATCACAAACACAAAGAAAACGGCATTGAAAAAGAGCGACATCGTCGTCGGAAAAAGCCCCCACCAGACCATTTCCGTATACATAATCCAATAGCAGTTGATCGGAATAAGGATAAGGGATAGTATAACCGATTTTAAAGTGACACCGCGGGTTAAAGTGTCAGACATCTCATTCTCCTGTAGCCCAAAGTGTGAGTTTGTGGCATTTGCTGCTTCTTGTAGGAGCGAGTTCTACTCGCGATTTTCCTACTCCATTGCTGATTGGAGCATCTGTACAATGTTTAGGTTTCCCCTCGACTCTGCAAGGGTCAACGCCGTTCTTCCTTGCCTATTTTTCAGGGAGATATCGGCGCGATACGCAAGTAGAAGTTGGACGATGTCTGAGTGGCCTCGCCACGCTGCATACATCAACGCCGTTTCACCCGTCCGGTTTTGGGCGTTTACCGCTGCGCCTTTTTCAAGCAACCGTCTGGTTATCTCCAGATTTCCCGTTTTGTGGATAATAAAAATTAGCGGTGTATTCCCATTGGTGTCTGCTATGTTCACTTCTGCACCATTTTCAATGAGAAACAGTACTATCTCCGCATACCCGTTTTCCGCAGCAATGTGCAACGGGGTCCTGCCGAGGGCGTCTTTTATATTCACATCTGTATTCGTGCTACGAACCGTTGCAATATCGTTTGTCCACACGGCTTTGAAGAACGACCCTTCAGGTGTATCCGAAAATTCGGAAATAAGGTATTCTCGATTTACCGACAGGTTTTCAAAGGTTTGCACTACGCCGCTCTGCCACCTCACCTCAAGTCTATCAACAGTGATATTTGCGGCTAACCCAAAATGGAGTCGCGGGTCATGACTCGATAGATAACTTGCCCCCGGGTTTACCTCTTGGACTTGTGTCCGTTCACCTGTCCTCAAAGTGACGCGCGTCCCAACCCCGTCGCGACTGCTTATGACACCAACGGTTTTAATGCGTATCCAATTATGCTCTGGCGTGCTGTCGTTTCGTAATAAGGTAATAGGACCATTAGACTGCGTAACGAGCAGATCCACATCCCCATCGTTGTCATAGTCGCCGAAGAGCGCGCCTCGACTCACGGCTGGACGCTGAAAATAAGCACCCGCACTTTCGGAAATTTCTTGGAAAGTATTGTCGCCGCTATTCCGAAAGAGTTGATCGGGTTGGCGATAGGTCAAAACATCGTGTGTCTTTTCAATATTGTCGATGATATGTCCGTTAGCGATGAAGATGTCGCGCCAGCCATCCTTGTCTGCATCAAAGAAACCTGTGCCGAATCCGACAAAGTGGAAGCTTTCTTTCCCCAGATGCGCCTCGTAAATGACATCTGTAAATGTGCCGTCGCCGTTGTTGCGATAAAGTGCGTTGGTTTCATAAGATAGGTTTGTGACAAAGATATCGATCCACCCGTCCGCGTTGTAATCGTCAGCAGCAACACCCATACCGGCCTGTGCAATACCGTCGAAACTATAGGCGCATCCGGCAAGCAAGGAAATTTCGCTGAATGTGCCGTCTCCGTTATTGTAGAAGAAATCGTTTCGGGTATCGTCATTAGCAACATAGAGATCAGGACTGCCGTCATTGTTGAAATCGGCTGAAACGACCCCTAATCCTTTACCGTGAAACATACCACCAATACCATCTACACCGGCTTTTTGGCTAACGTCCGTAAAGGAGCCATCACCGTTATTGTGATAGAGTCTATCAGGTGCGCCTTCAAATAGAGAAGGATGGCAGTAAGTATGTGTGTTACCTTCGCCACACGGACGATACGTGACATCGCGGGCATAGACGAGGTAGTTAACGACGAAGAGATCAAGGTGTCCATCTCGGTTGTAATCGAGAAAAGTCGCGCTGCTGCTCCAGCTTGGATCGCCAACACCGGCAAGGCGTGTGACATCCGTGAAAGTTCCGTCACCGTTGTTGCGGTAGAGCACATTCGCACCGACATTAGTTAGATAGATATCTACGTTCCCATCGTTGTTGTAGTCGGCGCAGGCGACCCCCTGCCCATAGTTGCCTCGGTTGCCGACCCCAGCAGTTCCGGTGATGTCCGTAAATGTGCCGTCGCCGTTGTTTTGATAGAGCGCGCTGGATGCCTGTTTCGCTGAAGCGGATGTATCCCAATAACCGCTGTTGACGAGATAGACATCGAGATAGCCGTCGTTATCCGCGTCAAAAAACGCGCCACCCGCACCGAGGGTTTCCGGTAGGTGATATGCACCTTCGGCACCGTTGATATGCCGAAAATCAATTCCCGACGCTGCAGTCACATCAACGAATTCGACCGCAGCGGATGACAACACCGAGAAGGTACATATAAGAGGTATTACAAAGATAGATATATTTTTATTTTTCATTGAGCGGACCGGCATCTTTAGCGAGACGGAATCCGATAAAACTGGTCCCAATTCCTGGATACTGACCGATGCGTGTTGAACACCGCGCCAGCATTTCAGCGTTCAACCATGAACCGCCTCTCACAACACGCCGACTGCCAACCGTGGGTCCTTTCGGATTTCGATCCGGTGTGTGATGATAAAATGTTTCCGAATACCAATCGGTTACCCACTCCCAAACATTGCCTGCCATGTCCTGTGCCCCATAAGGACTTACACCTGTTGTGTAAGATGCTACGGGTTGCAAATGTGCACCTGATTCCTTCCGAACGTTCGCGTGGATGTTTGTGGTATCGATACGCTGTCTAAAGGCATTCCCCCAGGGCCACCGTCTGGCATCCGTACCACGTGCTGCCTTTTCCCATTCAGCCTCCGTTGGAAGCCGCATACCTCGCCACGCTGCATAGGCATCAGCAGAATACCACGACACACCAATCACCGGATGATCCGGTTTTGTTTGTGCAATTTCGGGCCAGGTGCCGAACGCGCCGCCATAACTGATGGGTGTGTGTTCGCTACTATCGCCACCGGTTTCAAGCCAAAACCGATAATATTCAGCATTGGTGACCTCCGTCTTACCGATATAGTAGGCGTTTAGATAGATTTCATGCATCGGTGCTTCGTTCGGTAGGTCTGTATCGCTTCCCATAATGAAAGTGCCAGCAGGTATCAGACAGAGGTTAGGTGCTGCCAATACGGATGGAGGATCCGCGAGAAAGGCGTAAAGTAATAAGCATAATACAGGTAAGATATATTCACTTCGATTGTGATGTAAGTCGTTCATATTCTCGATAGATTTTCTCGGCTTCTGACTGTGCCCCGGAGCGTTGGTATGCTTTAGAAAGGTTCAGGTAGAAACGCGCTTCGGAGGGTTGTAAACGGATAGCGGTTTGGTATTGCTCAATCGCTTCGGGGTACTGTTCTGACATTAAATAGGCACCCGCTAAACTATTGCGATACGTTGCGACATCGGGTTTTTGCTGAATCACCTTCTGGTACATTGTGATTGTTTGTTTGTAGTTCTGCTGTTGAAAATGTGCATATCCAAGTGCCTCATACCCTCGAATTTCTTGTGGTGTAAGCGTAATATAACGCTCTAACGATTGCACCGCCTCATCCCATAACTCTCGCTTCAATTGGAGTCTACTGAGTTGATACCATGCCTCAGCGTTAGTAGGAGCCTGTCGCGTAAATCTTTTGAGATGCGTCAGCTGCTCTTCCTCGACGGAAAGTGTTTCAAACCGCCGTAAATTTTCCCGTGCTGCTTCTATTTCACCAGTGCGCCGATACGCTGTCCCTAAACTGAAATGCGCTTTGGCATGAAACGGGTTGATTTCGATAAGTGCTTTCAGTGTATCAATAGCCGGAGTCCACGCATTCTTCTGAAGAAGAGCAGTCGCGAGTGTATAGCGCGCCGTCTGTGAAGTTGGATTCAGTGTTACAGCCTTTTGGAGTTCTTGGATCGCGGTATCGGTTGAATTTTCACGGAAATGGGCGATACCTAACAGGGTCCTGGCGCGGGCGTGATTGCCGTCCAGTGCTATTGCTTTCTGCAGAACGGCTTTCGCCTTTTCAATGTCTCCTAATTGGATGAGCAGGACATCGCCGAGTTCACAATATGCCTCGATATAATTTTCGTCTGCCGAGACAGCACACTGAAACGCTTCGGCAGCGTCGCGATATTTCTCGTATCCGCTATAAATTAATCCCAAAACACAGTGTGCGTCCGCCAATGACACATCTAAGGCAACTGCTTTCTCTAATGCTGCTCGCGCTTTCTCCTGTCCTCCGGCCGTGAGGGCGCGCAATCCAATGTCATACAACCGTGCTGCTTCAGGATTATATCGAGGTCCGGCAATTGTGAGTAAGGTCTGTAACCATAAGAAGAGGACGAGGACAGATTTGAAGGGTGTCATGGGCTTAGGCGAACAGTGTAAGACGGGCGAAGTTGTAACTCCGCCCGCTAAGGTTATAGATGCGCAATTATTGTAATTTAATGTTTGCCCATGTTGTCGTTAAACGTCCTTGTGGGGTAACAGGGGTTAAGCCGAGCACAGAACCGAGCCCATCATTCATTATATTTTGGATATCGGCTTGTTCGAGCGACACATTGAAAATCCCAATTTCGTCCATTAGCCCTAATGCGATTCTTTCAGTCGGTGTTCCACCTAAATGGACATCAACACCAGTAACACCGAAGGCACCTGTTGTATCCTGATCGATGTCAACTTCACCGTCGATGTAAAGGATTTTCTTTGCACCATCGTAGGTGAAAGCGAGGTGATGCCACTGGTCGTCATTGACGGTAGTCGGTCCAAAGAGCCAACGCGGATTCAGTTCTTGGCTACCGACTTCGACTTTTCCTTGATTCGTGTTTCTACCGGGACCAAAAACGTTCAAGATATTATTCCAACTTGTTGTAAATGCGATAACCATGTGGTCGTCGGCACAACATCCGCTGTATGGGTCGCCTTTTCTTTGTAGTTTCACCCAAGCAACACCGGTGTAGGCTTCAGCAGTGCTGTCTAAACTGGCTGAGTTCGCTACGTTGGCATAGTCATCGTCCCCATCGAGGCTGAGAGCCATTCCCCATTTACCGCCGCTTGTAACTTCGGCACCGTTCATTAGTTCGCCATCGTTCCCATTACCACTGGCATCGCTAACATCACCGTCGTCGAAGAGCCAAACACCGACAGCAGTTGCACTGTCAACAGCGGCAAAACTGTAGAACGAGATTAACACAGTCCCGAGAACCGTCAGGACGAGTAGCATTGTCCAATTCTTTCTCATTTTTCCAAGTCTCCTGTGGAGGATTTGAGTGGGTTACCTGTACATATTTCTTCTGTGAGAGCCTGCACTCGACAGGCATAACTAATTTAGCATAAGCATCAGGTATCGTCAATCGGAATTTTCAGCAGCACTTGAAAATGCTGATTCTGGCAATGTAGATCAATCGGCTTTCATCGCAGCCCAGATTGTTGCAAGTTTCCCTGAAGGTTCAATGTCGGCAGCTACTTTTAATCCCTGCGTCATGAGGGTGTCGATATCATCCTCGTCCAGTGCCACATTGAAGATGACAACATCGTCAACAATTCCACCGAAAAACGCACCCCACTGCCCGTGTTGTCCAGTTGCTAAATAGATACCGATTAAAAAAGGTTTGTCGGTTAATGGATTCCTGCCTAAGTTTGGCGTAGTGATACCGGAACCGATCGAAACAGCGTCCAGATATACGCCAAACTCATCACCATCCCAGGTAACAGCAACATGATGCCAATCTGTATCTGGACTCCAAGGCGCATCTATAAAGTGAAGCGTCCCGCCTGGGTCGTGTGTGTGATGACGGATTGTACCCCCATCCCACCAAAAACCGGGTGCCCAATCGTCTTTGGTCACAACACCCATGCCACCAGCAGGAGGCTTATCCAGCTTAAACCAAAGGGCGATCGTGTGTGCAGCACCAACCATTAAAGTATCATCGTGCGGAATTTCTACATAATCGTCCGAGCCGTCAAGACTTAAAGCCTGGTCAAACTTGCCATCGACCCATTTTGCGCCGCCCTCAATCGTGGCGTGATTGTCCTTCCCGGAAGAATCTTCAGCTTCACCACCACGCCCCTCATCAAAGAGCCACATCCCGACGCAATCTTCAAAATCAATTTCAGCAGCGCTGCTCCCTATAAACATTAGGGGTATAGCCATTAAACTGACACATAATAGTTTTAAGGTTTTCATCTTTTATCCTTTCCTGCGTTATTCTCGATGCGAAAGTTAGCGAATTATCGACCGATGGTTACTCAAAAATGAGTCTCACCGGAATTGTTTCCTCATAATACACCATCATACCATTTAGATGTTCGTTTGTCAAGTTGCACTTTTCAATGGACCAACACCACTCCTATTATCACTCGTCATGGGAGAGCAGCTTCCACAACGCATTCAGGATTTCGGCAGGTATCACGTAGGCATGTGACTTATGCCTATACCCTATGACGAGACAGATCGTGTTCATGAAGGTTATGTACTGCCAATGGAATTTAGGGGCAAACCAATACACGAGTCGACACTTAGGATGGAATGTAGAATGTCATTCTTGATGTCTCGATTTCTGATGCTTCTCGGCTGGTATCGCGTCCTTTTTATTGAACGCCCTCGAAATTTGTGGTAAAATAAAGGCAATCTACATCAGCGTCTGGAAACCAAGATTCCTAACAAGGAGAAACTTAAAGATGACCACAGAGCAAATCATAACCCAAGACCCAGATATTCACGGCGGAATGCCTGTGTTTACTGGCACTCGTGTTCCCGTCAAAAGCCTCATTGATCATCTGAAAGCCGGTGATAGCCTTGACTATTTTCTCGAAGGCTTCCCTTCTGTCTCCCGGCAACAAGCGATTGCTTTTTTAGATATTGCATTGACCACAGCTATTGGAAACCCATCGTCCGACTCAGGCGAGTTAGGTTGAAAATCAGATGCGTGTTCTACTTGATGAAAACTTGGACTGGCGGTTGGTCCGCTATTTTGACGCAGATTTTCAGGTCACAACGGTTTCTCGGCAAGGTTGGAAAGGGACGAGGAATGGCGAACTTCTCAGGCAAGCTGCGGTAACCTTTGACGCACTTATCACCATGGATAAAGGCATTGAACATCAACAGAACCTCTGCGAATACGCGATCGGGATCATCCTCATCTCCGCGAAAAGCAATCGTCTTCAGGACATTCAACCGGCGATGCGCCGCGTTAACCAAGTCCTAAGAACTCTTGAGCCCGGACAGGTCATCCACGTGACGCTTAACACCTAACCTCTTCTTACCTTTGAAAGTTATGCGGGAGATGACCATGACGAATTTACAAATTCCTTACGCCTATACTAATACCATATCTGATTGAATATTTATCATAAATGTGTTATTCTCTGCTGCACTATTTCCAAAGGAGTGAAGCAGGTATGAATAAAAAAGTGCCAGAGATTACCGAAAGTGTCCAAGACCTGAAAGTCTTGTTACGTAAAGGCAAAAAGAAGCATGAAATCCAACGCCTCACCGCCCTGTATCTGTTGAAAAGCGGACAGGCGAAAAATAGGGGATTTCCATATCGCTGAGGATATTACGCAGGAAACTGAAGTGCCAACGCTTATTCAGACCAAAAATTAGCAAAGTTAAGACAAGTTTTGTTGCTGAAATTCGAGAGGTGTCAGATACCCTAACGCCGAATGTGGACGTTTCTGATGATACACCTGTGTGATAAAATGACTAATGCGGTCTCTCGCTTCATAGATGTCCTGATAGTCGTTGAGGTGAACTTCTTCCGCCTTCAGCGTTCGGATGAGTCTTTCAGCGTATCCGTTCTCCCAAGGACACCCTCTTCGAGCCATCGAAATCTCAATAGCGTGCGCTTTGAGCACTGAGATATACGTATTTGAAAGATACTGCACGCCTTGATCGGAATGATGGATCTCCAGGACGCTCGGGCGCAGTGCTGCTCGCAAGGGTTTCAACGTCAGAGATTGCGTCAAGTGTTGACGAAGTTTCCACCCGCTGATCATGCGGGTGAAGACATCCATGAAGCGCGCGAGATACACGAAGCGTCCCTTGAGTCGGACGTAGGTTATATCGCCAACCCAGACCTGATCGCATCGGGAGACCTCAAGGGTCTTCAGGTGATTGATCCACGGACGCACACCGTCAATGGAGTGAGTCGTTTCAGACGCACGTTTGACTGCGACACAGAGGTTCCCGGATTTCATCAATCGGGAAACACGCCGATACCCAACGCGGTATCCCGCCTTCACCCGCAAGTGCGTGATACGTCTATAGCCGTATGTCGGATACTGCGCAGCTAACTGCTCTATTTCTGCTCGCAGGACGTCTTCAGACGGGTCGATTTTCGGTTGATAATAGAAGTTGCTCCGGGTGAAACCAAGCACCTCACAAATCTCTCGTACTGAGTGCTTCGTCCGTAATGCCTCTACAATTTGGCATTCTTCAGACGGGATCAACTCAAGAAAGTCAATGCTTTTTTTTGGATATCTAACGCCACGGTCAACCTTCCGACGAGGTGTTCAAGGTGAGCAATACGCTTCGCCGCCTCGCTCGACTGCTGATCCGTCGGGGCAAATACAGAGACTGCATTTTCAAGGAACTGCTGCTTCGACTTCGAGACCGGGTCTTCGCTAAGGTTATGTCGTCTACAGAGTTCTGCTTGCGAACTTTCACCGCGGAGTGCCTCAAGAACGACCTCGGTTTTAAACTCCGGAGTGAAGGTTCTGCGTTTTCGTTTCGCCATCGGAATGCTCCTTTCTCTGAGATTGTATTGTATCACAATCTTGGTTTAGAGGGTGGTCTGAATTTCCGATGGCAGTACAATTTAGATGTTCGTTTGTCAAGTTGTACTTTTCAATTGGTTAGCGGCAAATTTATCTTGACAGTAGAGCCATTTAGGTGTATCATGAATTGTAAGATAGCGAAGATTGTTGTTTTCTGAATTTCGGTCATGCCTTCGCCTATTTAACCAAAATCTTGGGTGATAATATGGAAATCTTGAAAGATATCGGTTTGATTATTCTTACAGTGGTATGTATAATTTTGTTGATTAAATATGTTTCCGACGCGCCTCCAAGTGAAAGAAAATGGTGGCGGTGGCCGTGCGGGTTATAGTATAAGGATCCAAAGGAGTCGTACCGTGAACACTAAACTTTTCGCTCTATTTTGTTGCATCAGTCTCATACTGGTCAGCAGTACCTCTGCAGAGGCACAGGTCCCAACATCCGCCAAAATCGTTTTTGAATCTTGGCGCGATGGGAATGGTGAAATCTATATCATGAACGCTGATGGCAGTAAGGAAGAAAACTTGACACGGCACGGTGCGAGGGACGGCGCGCCTGTCTGGTCACCGACAGGTAAACATATTGCTTTTCATTCCGATCGAGATGGCGTTCGCGACATCTACATCATGAATCCTGATGGAAGAAACGTCCGAAAAGTGTTGCGAAACTTGAGTTATAGAGAATATCCTACCTGGTCCCCAGACGGAAAAAAACTTGCCTACACACGGTCAGAGGACTGGTCAATTTGCATCGCTGATATAGAAAAACGGACAGAAGAAAGCGTGGTGTCTACGAACATAGTCGGCGGTTTCTCGGACTGGTCGCCCGATGGCTCAGAGATAACTTTTATTTTCGTACAGCCCAGTGACTACCGTATACGGATCATTAACCTCAAAACGCTCAAGGAGACAGAACTCCCTCTGCCTCCAAATATCCCACCACCGTGGGTGGAAGGACGTTTTTTTTATTTTCCTGCATGGTCGCCGGATGGTGATACAATTGCATTTTCTTGGCGGCTGAAAGGGATGCACCTTATGAATCGTGAGGGGAAAGACGTGACAAAAATTATCGAAGGTACGCGCCCCGCTTGGTTGCCGCAAGGTGATCAACTCCTCTATGACGCTGATAAGCACATCTTCAGACTTGATATAAACAGTGGTAACAAAACCTTATTATCACGTGATGGCTTCGATGCGGATTGGTTTGACCCAGCCACGTTACCTGTTGAACCTAATGCATACTTGCTAACAACTCAATGGGGTAAATTAAAACAGAAATAATACTCCCTTAAACCGAACACCGCAAACAGTGTTAGGCGAGGTCCTTGTGCCTCGGCCGCCGCTCCCAACCTTGTCAGTTGCCACTTCCCTATCCATAGAAGGCTTGATCTAAACTCCTAAAAGCTATATAATAGGGCAAGATCGGGTGTCTTTTATACACATTTTATGAAAAACCATTTAAGAGATGGAGTTTGCCATGAAAGTTGCAGCAAAATTCGGTCCCGAAAGTGCAGGCTTAATTGACAAACCCGACCCAGTCGCCGAGGGTGAGTTCGTCGTCGTCAAAATTCATTCCGCGCCCATGTGTACGGAATACAAAGGTTTCAAAAATGAAGGTACAGGCGACAGGTTCGGACATGAAGCTGCGGGTGAAGTGGTAGAAATCGCGCAGGAGGGCACTGTCAACGTCGGCGACCGCGTTGTCGTAATGCCACACTATCCTTGTGGAAAGTGTTACCTCTGCTTAGCAGGCGAGTATGCCCACTGTCGGGACGACCAACAGGCACCAAATGTTCCCGAACAGGCGGGTGTGACGGCAACTTACGCACAGTATATCCTGAAACGAGACTGGCAGCTTGTGCCAATTCCAGAGGAGATCTCCTATCATCACGCTGCGATGGCGTGTTGTGGACTTGGATCGACGTTTAATGCCATGCGGTTGATGAATGTTAACGCTTTAGATACTGTCCTCATCACAGGGATGGGACCTATTGGACTGGGTGGTGTGATTAATGCCGTCTATAGAGGCGCGCACGTCATTGCTGTTGAAAGCCACCCGTATCGCGCAGCCCTCGCCAGAAAACTCGGTGCAGCGGCGGTTGTCAATCCACAAGATGCGGATGTCGCCGATCAGATTCGGGATTTGACGGGTGGCAGAGGCGTAGACAAGGGGATCGAATGTTCAGCGGCTTCCGAAGCAGTTCGATTGTTGATTGACGTAACACGTCCGAAAGGACACATTGCATTGATTGGTGGCATTCGTGAAGTGGCAATTCAGGGCGGTGAAATTATCAATAAAGGCTTGACCCTACACGGCACGCGGCATTACGACCTCCCAAGCACACCTACTATGATGCGGATGATTACACAAGTGAGGACGCAACTGGATACATTCATCACGCATACTTTCCCTATGCGCCAGATTCAGGAAGCGTGGACGTTGCAGTGTACATATAACTGCGGGAAGGTTGTCCTTGATCCATGGGCGTGAAAGTGCACAGCCAATTAACCAGACCTGTTTTGGTGAAAGGGGACCGCTATGAATTCTAATACAAACACTATGCCGCTCTCAACACCGCTTGACATTCGCCGGAGTCTTACGAGTGCAGAAGATGTCGCTTTTCCGTTGCGTTGGGGCATCCTTGGTGCTGGCAATATTTCAGGGATGTGGGTAGAGGCTTTGCACGCCTGCGAAGGGGCAACTGTAAGTGCTGTGGCAGCACGAGAACTTGATCGGGCGGAAGAATTCGCGAGGCGGTACGGTGTTAATACAGCATACGGGGACTACCGAGAGATGGTCGCAGCCGATGATGTGGACATCGTCTACATCGGCACGATTAACCCACTACATAAGGAGCACACCCTTCTCGCTATTGCGGCAGGCAAGCATGTGCTCTGTGAGAAACCGCTGACTGTAAACCTTTCTGATGCCCAAGAGATGTACGCCGCTGCCGAAGCGCAGGATGTAATGATGCAAGACGGCATGTGGACGCGTTTTTTTCCAGCCGTAGAGCATGCCCGCGCCGCGATTGAAGCAGGCACTATCGGTGAGGTTGTGCTAACGCAGTCCGACTTTTTTGACCCGATCTATACCATCCAAGCGGCACCCCTCGCCTTCGGTGCGTCAGCCGTGCCGAGAAATGTCGTTGCTATTGGCACTAATGCCGGTGGCGCGATTGTGGATTATGGGAACGACAAGTATGCTATTTTCACATTTCCACCGCGCAATTCTGAACTCCCAGAAATAACGGAAATCGTTGGTACAGCCGGACGTATCACGCTTGAACGACCCGGACACTGCCCGACGCGTATCTCTATCCGAATCCCACCGCCTAACGGTGTGCCTTCGCAGTACAGAACCCAAAACGCGCCTGCGCCGTTACACCATTTTGAATACCCATTACCGGGATCCGTAGCGATGACGAGATCTTCTCCGAATCAACACGGTTTCCTTTACCAAGCCGAAGCCGTCCATCGCTGCCTTGCTGCAGACTTACGTCAATGTCCACAATACGACAAAGAAGAATCACTACACGCAATGAACGTGCTGACAGAAATTAACAAGGCAAGATAAGCAACGTACCACTAACGTCAGTATAAAAATTCCCTTGACATTCTTATGCGTTTAACGCATATTAAAGTTATCAGAAACCTGACACCATAGGTGTCTAAACCGAAGACCTCAAAAATATGAGCAAACCAAACATAGTCTACATTCATTCACACGACACCGGTCGATATGTCCAACCTTATGGACATGCGATTCCTACACCGAACATACAAAAACTCGCGGAAGAAGGGGTTGTCTTCAGAAACTCCTTTTGTGCGAACCCAACCTGTTCACCGTCCCGTGCCGCGCTCCTCACTGGACAGTACGCCCATAGCTGCGGTATGGGTGGACTGGCGAACCGCGGGTGGAGTCTCCCGGTCCCCGAGCATCTCATCACCTACACCTTGAATCAAGCGGGTTACACTACCGCTTTGGCAGGGTTCCAACATGTCGTCCGAGACCTCAAAGAGACAGGATATCAGCGGCTCTTATCCGAAGGCACCGTTCGTGCAGGTGCAGAAGAACGTGCGCGTGCCTTTATCGAAGAGAACCATGACACCCCTTTCTTCTTGGATGTCGGGTTTGGGGAAACGCATCGCCGCGCAAAAGGTTTTGATCCACCGCCTGAGGGTGAACCGAAAACCGACGCACGCTATGTGAAACCGCCTGCCCCGTTTCCCGATACGCCTGTAACACGGCAAGATATGGCGGAATATATAGACGCAGCTCGGACGCTGGATAGAAAAATGGCAGTGGTTTTTGACGCGCTCGAAGAAAATGGACTCGCCGAGAATACGCTTGTGATATGCACCACTGATCACGGACTCGCGTTCCCGCGTATGAAATGCCACCTCAGCGATCACGGTATCGGTATAATGTTGATTGTGCGCGGTCCGGGTGGTTTTAATGGCGGACAGGTTGTGGACGGATTGGTCAGTCAGATTGATCTCTTCCCGACGATCTGTGAATTAGCAGGAATTGAAGCACCGGGATGGCTACAAGGCAATTCTATGCTTCCACTGGTGAATGGCGAAGCAGACGATATCCGAGACGCTATTTTTGCTGAAGTCAACTATCATTGTTGTTATGAACCGCAACGCGCTGTCCGGACGAAACGGTGGAAATACATCAGACGTTACGACGACGCTGATAAGTGGGCATTGCCGAATTGCGACGATAGTATTAGCAAGACCTTTATGATGGAGCACGGTTGGGGGGATGCGCCTGTTGAATCGGAGCGGCTGTACGATGTTGTGTTCGATCCATCGGAGGCACACAACCTTGCTGAGAACTCGGATTATGCGGAAATTTTGGCAGAGATGCGGAGTCGTTTGGAGCAGTGGCGTGTTGAAACAGACGATCCAGTGAGCGAAGATCAGATTATGGTGCCACCTGAAGCCGCTGTATCAAACGATCCGACGGATATATCACCGGGGGATACGCACTACCCTGCCCGTGAAATGGTGTAAGGCGAACGGGCACGAAAGCCGAAGCCATCCATCCGAACAGTCAAACTCTGGTTGCACAGGGCGGCTTCGGCTTTTCTCTTGTGCCCTGTGCTTTTCACAAACGATTCCCTACCCACAGCGCGCCTCGGCGGATGACCGTCTGGAAACTGGGATTCTCAAGCACCGCCATGTCGTGTCCGAGTGCAAAATAGAAAACCCGTCCCTCGTGGTATGTATGGTGGAATGCCATAACATGTGTCTCATCTTTCGTCTCGTCATAAGCGTGCATTAAATGATGCGATGTGTCAGGATTGTGCTTCAGATAGTACAACTCGTCCGTCACCTCAAAATCGCCTAATCCTTCGGTAATCGGATGTTCACTGTCACTCACATTAACCGTGAAGTCCATATACGGGCTATGTCCATCGAAAAACCCGTTAAGCATACCGTGGTAGCCTTCAGATTCTCTAAACGAAGCAGCTGCCGTATGCAACCCGAAAAAGCCGCCACCCCCTCGAATATAGTTGAGCAAACCCGCTTCTTGTGCCGAGGTCAGTTCCCCGACATCTGTATAAAAAAGCACAGTGTCGTATCCACTAAGTCCATCAGCAAGCACGTCGTAGTCTTGCGAGAAATCCGCTGCAATATCGTCAGTATCGTTGAGCATTGCTGTCAGGAACTGTCCGTTTCCCGCATGATCGTGGTAGATACCTTCCGTTCCGACAAATATAAGCACTTTAAGTGTTTCCATCTTTATTTTTTCCTATTGAGGGATCTTGGTTTAAAGACAATCCTCTTTAACTGGCAACTGACAACCGATAACTGACAACTAATTGTTCGGTATCACGAGCACTTTAACAGACCCGTGTGCATCGCGACCTGCAGCAACAGCAAATGCCTCGTTAATATCGTCCAAGTTAAACCTGTGTGTAACCAATGGATTCGGATCGAGTTTTCCCACAGCGAGTAAATCAATAGCGACTTGGAACTCCGTTTTGCCGCCATGTCTGCCATAACAGAACGACCAAATTACCGTAAGTTCACGACTCCGTGCGAACCGTTCCGTAAAGGTGAGGGGTGTCCGATGCCCACCTACCATACAGACCCTACCGCGCTTTGCCGCGATCTCTGTCGCCTGTTCCAGCGTGTTCGCCGTGCCACCGACGGCTTCAAAAACAACGTCCGCGCCCCTGCCATCGCTCCAGTCCATAATCGCTGCGACCGCATCCGTCTTATCCACATTAATGGGCACGGCACCCACGGCTTCATGAGCAATCTGTATCGGTCCATCAGGCTTTCCGAGCATCGCAATAGAGGTCGCACCTGCGACATCCGCCACCTGTGCAATCGTCAATCCGACAGGACCGCTCCCGATAATAGCAACGCGGTCCCCCGGTGACACCATTGCTCTGTTGACGGCATGAACCGCTACGGCATAAACTTCTGCCAACGCGCCGCCCTCAGCGGAGACGCTCTCTGGCAAATCATAGACATTTCGTGTCCCCGCGACCATAAACTCCGCAAAACCGCCTCCCCCGTGTCGCAAATTCCCACAGATGTTATAGTTACCGTTATAGCACTCTGGACAATCGTTACATGGACGAATCGGTTCAACCGCCACGCGCGCCCCTTTTTCATAGCCTGTAACGTCCCTACCTATATCAATAATTTCTCCCATCAACTCATGTCCGCCAATGCGTGGGGTCTGCGGTTGCGCTGGTTGATGGTGGTACCCGTGTAGATCACTACCACAGATCCCTGCCGCTTCTACCTGTACCAATACCTGTCCTGCTTCAGGGGTTGGGTCTGGCACGGTTTCAACTCTAATGTCTTTTCCGCCGTAAAATTGTGCAGCTTTCACGAATGGCCTCCTGAAAAGTAAGTCATCTGCTTGAAATATAGCATAGCATCTGAATCGTGTCAATCGGTTTCTGCTATAGCCATGACAAAAGCCTTGCATAGAAGACCCAGAAAGCGTATAATGCAGAATATGAACTTTCAAACACATTGTGAGCGTTATCTACAGCGGCTGCGCCGCACACAGGAGAGTGCAGCGGCAACCCCAGAACTTTCCTTATTCCCGCACCTCCAAGTCTTCCTTGAGGAACTCTCCGTTGCATATTTTCGCAGAAACACGATACGGTTCGTCCAAGAACCGAGACGATTGAATCAGATTGGTAGACCGGATTTCGTTGCCATGGATGGCTTGCTGCCCATCGGCTATATTGAGGCGGAGGCGTACGGTAGAGACCTGAATCGACTCACCGGACACGCCCAAGAACAGAACGCACGTTTTATCGAGAATCTTGATAACTTTATCCTTACCAATTTCGTCGATTTCCAGTTGTGGACGGAGGGACGGCTGCGCGCCGAGGCGAGTATAGAGAGCGAAAGTGAGGATTTTGAGACGCTATTGGAGCGGTTTCTGGACGCTGGAGATGTTCAGATTGTCTCTCCAGAAGCACTTGCGAGATACCTCGCCAGACGGACGCGGGAGTTACAGACACAGGTCGCCACGACGCTTACAGACGAAAGCAGCGATATTTATAGAATGTTCTCGGCGTTCAAGGAACTCCTCCTGTCTACGTTGACCCCTGACGATTTCGCTGATATGTATGCCCAGACGCTTGCCTACGGGTTATTTGCGGCGCGCTGCACACTCCCGAACGCCACGAACTTCTCGCGACACACCGCTGTCGAGGCACTTCCGAGATCGAATCCGTTCCTCATTGAACTCTTTCATCATATCGCTTCACCGAGGCTTGAGGCAAACGTCACCTATATTCTGGACGAGATTGCAGGGCTTCTCCGAAACGTCCCGACAGAGATGCTCCGCACGGCGTTTGCTGCAAGGAATCATCTTGAAGACCCCGTTATCCACTTCTATGAGACCTTTCTTGCTGAATACGATCCGCAGCGACGTGTTGATCGCGGGGTCTATTACACACCGCCACAGGTTATCTCTTATATCGTCAGATCTGTGGACAGTCTGCTGAAAACAGAGTTGGGCAGACCGGACGGCCTTGCGGATGACGACACGCTCATCCTTGATCCCGCAACAGGGACGGGTGGTTTTCTTTTGACGGTATTGGAGCATATCCAAGCGTCGGTGACGCAAACCTACGGTACGGCGGCGTGGTCACAGTATGTCAACGCCGAATTGGTCAAACGGATTTTCGGGTTTGAGTTGCTCGTTGCACCGTATACGATCGCGCATCTGAAGTTGGGATTGTTTTTACAGGCACAAGGGTGGGGTACGGATGAACGGCTCGGTATCTATCTCACGAATACCTTGGAGCAACCGTCAGAAATGCAGCCCCCGTTGCCCTTTGCAGAGTTTATTTCTGACGAGGCGAATGCGGCATTGTCGGTGAAACGTGATGAACCGCTGCTTGTCATTCTTGGGAATCCGCCTTATCAGCGAGGTTCTGCTAATCCGAGTCGTGACGCTGACGGAAGTTTAAATTTCATCGGGCGATTAATGGAAGATTATAGGAGTGTTGATGGTGTGCCAATGACGGAGCAGAACCTGCAAGCACTGCAAGGCGACTATGTAAAGTTTGTCCGATGGGCACAGTGGCGGATTGATCGAAATGGTGAAGGTGTTATCGGTTATATTGTAAATAACGGGTTTTTGTATGGTATCATTTTTCGTGGTATGCGGCAAAGTTTGATGAACAGTTTCAACACTATCTATTGTTTCAATTTGCACGGCAGCAGCAGAATTGGAGAAATTATCCCCGATGGTGAAACCGATGAAAATGTCTTTGATATTCAGCAGGGTACTGCAATTCTGTTGTGTGTTAAGGAAACTGATAACGCTGCACCAACCAAAATCTATTATGCTGATTTGTGGGGAAGTCGAGCGAAAAAATACGCGACGCTCTCAGAGACTCATGTTCAGAGCACAACATGGACAGAGCTAACCCCTGATTCACCGTTCTATCATTTTGTGCCACGCCACAATCAACATAGAGAAGCATATGAGATAGGTTTAGGGCTAACCGACATCTTTCAAGCAAGCTCAATCGGGATTATAACAGCGCGAGACAGACTTACTATCCATAGCACCCCAGAAGCGGTAGGTGAAACGGTCACTGATTTTGTAACACTCCGTGAATCCGAAGCGAGACAACAATATAGGCTGCCAAGGGACAGTCGGGACTGGCAAATTCGTCTTGCACAAGAAGACCTTCAAGATCATCCTGAGACAGAACAACACATTGTACCGATCAATTATCGTCCGTTTGACACGCGCTGGACCTACTATACAGGACAGTCGCGTGGGTTTCATTGTATGCCACGACCGGCGATCATGTTTCACCTCCTTATGGGTGAAAACCTTGCTCTCTGTACACATCGTATCATCAGGAGTGCTACCACGTGGCAGCACGTCTTTGTTACCAATAGAATTACCGATGGGAATTGTGTTTCAAATAAAGATGGACCGACTCATGTATTTCCGCTTTATTTGTATCCGAATCCTCAAGAATTAGGACTCTCGACAGAGCGTTCACTCAATTTCAAACCTGCTTTTCTTACTGCACTCTCGGAGGCGTTGGGACTCCCGCAGGTTGAACCCTTTAACCTCCCAGAAGGCGTTTCGCCGGAGGAGATTCTCGCCTATATCTATGCGGTTTTGTACAGTCCGACCTACCGCGAGCGGTACTACGATTTCCTGAAATACGATTTTCCGCGTATTCCTTTACCACACGGTATTGAACAGTTCCGCACGCTCGCAGCGTTAGGGCAGCAACTGATTGATTGGCATCTCTTGAAAGCATCGCGACCAGAAGTCGCTCCTACAAGAAGAGAGGCGTCGGCGGTGCATCGGTTTGAGGGAGACGGTGACGGTGTCGTAGGACCAGTGCGTTATGCGGATGGACGGGTTTGGATTAATGCGTCTCAGTATTTCACGGATGTGCCTGAAGCGGTCTGGGAGTATGAGGTTGGTTCGTATCGGGTCTGTGAGAAGTGGTTGCGGGATCGACGCGGCGAGGTGTTGCGTCATGAAGATGTGCGTCGGTATCGTGCGATTTTGGTGGCTGTGGCGGAGACGCTTGGGGCTATGCAGGAGATTGATGCGATTTTGTGGGGTAGGTCTGAGTCGCAAGGTTGAGTTCTTGCTTTTTTGAAATTTTTTGTGTATACTTTATCAAGGCACCTATGAATGGGTTTACTGGTATGTTTGTGTATCTTCGTAAGGTCCGATAAATATGGAGGGGACGATGAAGCATTTAGTGGTAACAGAAGAAATTTGGAAAGAAGGAAATATGTATACTGCTTACTGCCCGGAGTTAGATGTTGTCAGCTGCGGCAGGGATATTGACGAAGCGCGGAAAAATCTCCTTGAAGTCATTGAAATTCAGCTGGAAGAGACGGCTAAACTGGGGACGCTTGAGACGTTTTTGGAGGATGCGGGTTATGATTTGAACACTTCACAATCGACCCTTCGGCTCGACAAACAGGTGGTTGCCTTTAATCAACGTATGGTTCCTCTTAGGGGGTTCTAATGCCGAAACTATCGCCAACAGATTGGCGAACCCAAGTGAAAATTTTTGAAAGATTTGGTTGTAATTACGTTAGACAAAAAGGGTCCCATCTCATCTATCATCATCCGAATGCTAAACGTGCTATTGTTATTCCACATTACGATGAGGTGCCAGTCAGCATTATTAGAAATAACATACGAACTGTCAACATGAGCAGAGAGCAATATTTTCGATTGTTTGCCGAAATTTAATTAAGCTGATGACTTTTTGTTTTCTATAGACATGACACTCCGCTGAAGTGCGGAGATACAATCCTGCGAATCCTAAAATCCTGTAAATCCTGATTCTGACAATTCGCTGACAAGAGATTTATACCCCACCGATAACCCAAAACCATTATAATTTTCCCTTGACTTCTAAAAGATAAATAGGATAAAATCAAGAAGACACATATCTAAATGAGGAGATAAAAATGAGAACAGTTAAATTAGGCTTAATCGGCGCAGGGGGCATCGCGCAGGCACATTGTGGCACCATCGCTAATATTGATGGTGCAGAAATAATCGCCGCAGCGGACCTCGTGCCAGCAAACCTTGAACGCGCGACAGAACGTTGGGGTATTAAACAGACATTCTCCGACTACAACGAAATGCTCAAAATGGACGAGATTGAGGCAGTTTATGTCTGCACCCCAACCGGTGTGCATGCCGCACCGACTGTCGCTGCGCTCAACGCAGGTAAACACGTCTTCTGCGAAAAGCCGATGGAAGCCACACTCAATGCCGCCGCTTCAATGTGGCGTGCCGCAAAAGAAAACGATAAAATCCTGATGATCGGGCTCAAACTCCGATACTCCGCACAAGTCATTAAAGCAAAAGAAATCGTTGACGCTGGCACCTTAGGCGACATCTATTACGTCGAAACCGTTGCGGATCGCCGCCGCGGAAATCCAGGTGGTAGTTTTATCGTAAAAGCGACAGCAGGCTTAGGGGCATCCGCCGACATCGGCGTTTACGCCTTAGATACTGCGCTTTATCTGATGGGACACCCGAAACCTGTTGCGGTTTCAGGCATTACCTCTAACTACCTCAGTCTTCACAACACATGGAATCCTGCCCTTAAGGAGACCGAAGTTGAAGATTTTGGAGTCGGTTGGGTCGTCTTTGAAAACGGTGCCCGAATGGTCTTTAAAACATGCTGGTGCATGAACATGGATTCGCTGGGTGGGACGATTTTCCTCGGTAAAAAAGCGGGACTCCGTCTCGGTATCAGTGAAGTCCGAGGACCGGAAGAAGGCGTTCGCGTCTATGGCGACAAAGACGGTGAAATCTATGATCAAGAGTTCACTGAATTTGAATCCGTTGATGTGTTCCAAGCAGAAGATACGGCGTTTGTTGATGCCGTCCGTGAAGGCAAATCCTCGCCGATTGATCCGTACGGTGTGATGCTTACCAACGTCATCATTCAAGGCGTGATTGACTCCTCAAACGCTGGTGGACGCGAAGTCGCAGTGACCGTGCCAACTTTATGATGTATTGGACGCGGTGTCTGTATTTTAGCCTTCGACCCTTTTTTCTTCTTGTGTACTCCATGTTAATAGCAAGGAGGCTATTTTTGAATGAGGTCTATTAAAATCGCAGGCAAAACATTTAAATTAGGGTCCCGATTCGCGCGGTTATTTGCATTTCTCATAGATGGAATGCTTGTAACTGGTATGCTATCAATTGTGGTGCTTATTTTGAATTTTTTTGCTTCCAGTTTTATTTTGATTGGAGCGCTCAGTGCATTGTTGTGGATATTTGGTGGGAAAGCGAAAATAAATGTAGGTACCAGAGTTCTCCTTCAAATAGCTATAGTCGTGCTATTCGGTCCATTGGCGAACAGGGGTTCAGATATTCTACTCTGGGCCGGTGTCGCGATAGGGACTGCCATTCTATTTCTCATAGATGGCTTCAACAACGGACAGGGACCTGGGAAAAAACTGCTGTCCTTACAGGTACTCCGATTGAAAGATGGTGAACCCTGCACGGTTAAAGATTCCTTTATTCGCCGCTTCACATCAATTTTTCAACCATTGGATTCCTTCTGGACACTCGGAAAAAGAAGGCAGCGAATGGGGGATAAGTTAGCAGAGACGGTTGTTGTGAAATATGATCCAGAATCGGAGCAGATTGAGGCTGAGACCAAAGACCCGGAAATGGTTTTAGAGAACGCCATCGCTGAAATGACGAACAGCCTTTCAGAAGCACGGGAGAAGGTTGACGCTTCTATCGGCGTTGAAAAACAATTTCAGGAGGCTTACGAAGGTGCGATCGTCCAAGCAGAACGGTGGCAAGAACGCGCTGTTATCAATCTCAAGGCTGAACGTGATGACTTAGCCCGCGAAGACCTCGAAAAACGGAACGAGTATAAACAATTGGCGGAGAAATACAAGGTGCAGTGGGAAGAGCAGAAACAGGTCGCCCAAGCACTCAGTGATATCCTCGAACACCTGCAACAGAAAGTGATAGAAGCAGAGGGGCAAAAGACCATTGTCGTTGCACAACACAGAAACGTTGACGCTGAGGCACATCTGCGTGAGATGTTAAAAGAGATACAAAACAACGAGGCGTTTGAGACCCTTACGAAGGTGGAACAGGACGCAACCGAGGCAGTGACTTTGGCGAAAGCTGCCGCTGAAATGGATGTCGCATATCAAGATACGAAATCAGAGCGCGAATTTTCGAGTTATGCTAAAGAAGCTTCAATTGACAAGGACCTCGCCGACCTAAAGGCGAAATTATCATAGGCGTGATACCTCATCGCCACAACGCCAATCAGGAGCCTGCAATGCATACACATAACTTGCCCAATATTGTTTTTATCATGGCAGACGATATGGGATACGGCGATGTCGGCTGCTATAACCGTGAGTCAAAGATTCCTACCCCGAACATGGATAAACTCGCGCAAGAGGGGATGCGCTTCACTGATGCCCACTCGCCTTCTGCTGTTTGTACACCCACACGATACGGAGTCCTCACCGGACGCTACTGTTGGCGAAGCCGACTCAAACACGGTGTCCTATATGGATACGAACCACCGCTTATTGAACGCGAACGTTTGACGGTCGCTGGACTCCTGAAAGAATCTGGCTACAACACCGCCTGTGTCGGTAAATGGCATCTCGGACTCGAATTCTCAACAGTCCCCGGCTACGATTTTGACTTCAATGCCCCACTACCTTGGTCAAACGCCGAGCGCGAGTTGGAAGAACATATTGATTTCACTGCCCCCTTAACCGGTGGTCCCGTCGATATCGGATTTGATTATTTCTATGGAAATGCCGGTTGTCCGACGTGCCAGCCGCCTTACGGTTTTATTGAGAACGATACCTTTGTCGAAATTCCAAGCACCTATCATGAAGTCGCAGAATTTACAAGTCGCCGTGGCATGATGGTCCCCGGATGGGAACATAAAGACGCAGATCCCATCATCGCACAAAAGGCGGTCGAATACATTGAACGACAAGCCGATGCCGATGCTCCCTTTTTCTTATATCTCACCCCTTCTGCGCCGCACGAACCTTGCACAGAGGCTGTCGTGCCTGACTTTGCGCGCGGTAAAAGCAGTGCTGGTCCACGCGGTGATCTCGTGTGGCTTGTTGATTGGATGGTCGGTGAGGTTATGGACGCATTAGAACGTACCGGTAAAACGGACGACACACTCATCTTTGTTACGAGCGATAACGGTGCACTGCCGGGTGACCGGATTCAAGGGGATAACAGTCCGATGCCCTATCATCTCTACGACCACAAATCGTGTGGAGACTGGCGCGGCTACAAAGCACATATCTGGGAGGGTGGTCACCGTGAACCGCTGATTGCACGCTGGCCCGGTGCCATCGCACCGAATACCGAAACCGATGCGCTCACCTGTCTCACAGACCTTATGGCGACGTGCGCCGCTATTGTTGGAACGGAAGTTCCGGACGACGCAGGACAGGACAGTTGTAACATTTTACCGGCACTCTTAGGCGAAGAGACAG
Organism: Candidatus Poribacteria bacterium; assembly: GCA_963662915.2. Lineage (GTDB taxonomy): Bacteria > Poribacteria > WGA-4E > WGA-4E > WGA-3G > WGA-3G. Next base: position 1,219,063 of record CAXXEU010000002.1, read on the forward strand.
ATCAACCGTTACGCTCCGCTATCGTGCATCATTCCAGCACCGGTGTTTTTTCTATCCGACACGGCGATTGGAAACTGATTCTCGGAACGCAAGGTTCAGGCGGGTGGCCCCCACCGCGCGACGGGGGACCCAATCCCGATACGCCGGGTCAACTCTATCATATTTACGATGATCCGGGGGAGACGAACAATGTGTGGGACACATATCCAGAGATTGTGGAACGATTAACTGTCTTGCTGGAAAAATTTGAGCAGGATGGACACAGCCGGATGTGAGAAAGTTATATACTATCTGCTTTAAACGGGAGGAAAGGTTCCTTTCCCTTAGTTCAACAAACTTCAGCGGACAGTTTAAGGAATAAAAACTATGGAGAACACCAGTCTCGATTCACTTTTCCGATTATCCGCGCCATCGCAAGCGGACATCGATTCTTTTCATAACGACGGTTATATCGTCTATCCAGACGTATTCACGGATGACGGACGAGAAGGTTTGATTGAAGAGATTACACAACGTTTTGAACCCGTGCGCCAGTACATCGAAGCGTTGAACAACGGTGATGCCCAACAGCGTCCCTATTTTATTCGTCCGTGGAACGATCGCGGTGAATACAGTCACCGACTTATCGACGACCCTTTCATTACAACACTGATACGCGCCACTATCGGTGATGCATATCACTTTTGCCATTCTGCTCTTAACATTGCCCCCCGTGGGGTTGGCACACTCGGATACCATCAGGACCATCACCACTGGAAGCATGAGAATCCTGTTAATCTCGCCGAGCGCGATAACTACTACATCCAGATCCTATACTACCCCAACGGCTTCACACGTGGCGATCGGAACCTCAAAGTGATACCCGGTAGCCATAAGGTTTCACCGACGAAAGAAGCAACCCCAGAACGGATGCTCGCAGGCGATTTCGACCACGAGGTAGGACACAAACTCGAAGAAAAAAGGCTTGAACTGCCGCCGGGAAGTATGGTCTACATCAACGCGCGTATCTTCCACAGTGTTGAGCCGAAACCGATAGATTCTCCACAACCTTACCGTATTTTCGCCATCGATATTTTCAAAGAAGCCGGTCCACCGCACCGCTATACCCAAGAAATTCCCGATGAATGGATAGCGAACGCGACCTCCTTCCGTCGGAAATTATTCGATCGTGAAGCATACACGGAAGGATGTTGGCATTAATACACCGCTGCATCCTTCTAATCTACCCTTTTGACTGCCAAAATATTTACACACCCGTAACACGTTTTCTTTTGGATTTTGGATTGAAGGTGTGCTATAATTCTCTCGTATTCACTCAATACCCTAATTACAAAGGGATCGACCCGAATGTTGAAATAAAAAAGGAAACCGTTTGGAATGAAGAAAATAAAAATTCCCGGAGTCAACAAAGAGATTTCACAACTGATTCTGGGTACCATGATGTTTTCGCCGCTGAAATTTGACTATAGCGTCGAAATGCTCGACGCGTTTTTTGAAGCCGGTGGAAACGTACTCGACACCGCACACGGCTATGGCAGTGGCGATAGCGAAATGCTCATCGGACTCTGGATGCGACAGCGCAACAATCGCGACAATGTGTTCCTCATTGATAAAGGTGGACATCCACAGGGTAAAGTCCCGCGTCCACGCCTTTCCCCCGAAGAACTCAAAGCCGATCTTGATGAAAGTATCGCTCGTCTCCGCACTGACTATATCGATCTCTATATGCTCCATCGCGACGATCCTGTGATCCCCGTTAGCACAATTATCGACTATCTGAATGAGGAGATAGGTGCTGGACGTATCCGTGCTATCGCCGCTTCGAACTGGGAACCGCAACGCATCGTTGATGCCAACACCTACGCTGCCGAAAATGGACTTGCAGGATTTGTGTCTTGCAGCAACAACATTAGCCTTGCAGTTCCTATGGAACCGATGTGGGCAGGTTGCGTCTGTGTGGATGATGCCGCACGCAAATGGCACATAGAGAGCCAATTCCCGTTGATGCCGTGGTCCTCGCAGGCGCGTGGCTTCTTCAGCGGTGCATTTACACCGGAGAACCGCGAAAGCCAAGATATGGTGCGCGTCTATTACAACGACGATAACTTCGAGAGACTCGAACGCGCAAAAAAATTAAGCGCAAAATCTGGTTATTCCCCTATTCAGGTGTCCCTCGCCTATTGCCTCAATCTCTCTTTTCCAGTTTTGCCAGTTGTCGGACCGCTAACTTTAACAGAGATGGATTCATCGCTCGGCGCATCGGCACTCGAACTCTCCGATGCCGAGGTACAGTGGCTCAATTTGGAAACAGATGGAGATCCGCTATGATGACTCGGATTCTCTTGCTACTCATCTGCCTTCAACTTATTTTACTACCTCTCGGTTTCGCACAAGAAAGCTGAGGGGCGTGAAGTAACCCTGCGATCCCGCGTGGCGGGATTAGGTTAAGTGAAGTCAGTTTGGCTTCAGAAGATATGAAGCGATTTCAAGGTACCCTTAGTCTGATGCGATGGTTCGACGCACAAGGTGGACATTTAGAAAAAAAAGGGATTTCGCCTGATGGAAAAGTGATTAACGTCCCCTTACATCGACACCACGTCACCCTAAATATTTATCGGGTTGATGTCGGGTTGCAATACCAATTTAATCCACAGTGGACGCTCGAAGCGAATATCCCCTATGAAGCCAAAGTCCAAGAGGCAACTATTGAGGAAATTGAACCCGTTTCCGAGGCGGAACTCGAAGCAATTGTCCGCAATCGGGACAACCATCACCGAAATGAGACCTACACAGGCCCCACAGATCCAGATGTTTTGCTGGGATACCGTACGACGGGTTTCTTGATGGAAAACGACTTCTTAATGGGGCGTATCGGAACAACTGTCCCCTTTGGCAAGACCGAAGAAGATCCGTGGAAATTAGGCGATGCTGGACTCGAACATCTCCACATCCAGTTCGGCACTGGAACGTTTAACCCGATCGCTGATCTGCATTATAGTTTTCCGCTCTACAAAGGATTGGGTGCCAATGCGAGTCTCCGTGGGAAGCTCCCATTGTATGAAAATAGCAAGACATATCGTGGATCCAGAGAGATTACCTACACTGCTGGTCTAAACTATCGGTTCAACGATTGGCTTTCGCTTCACACGAGTTATCTCGGTTTCTATCAATCCTACGCCTATTGGGCAGGTGAACTCGACATCAATTCTGGACTCCGGTTCAGCATGGCATCCGTCGGGGCATCGGTTTTAACGCCCTATAACATTCCGCTATCTGTAACACTCATGTTGCCTTTGACCCAAGAGACACTCTATGACGACAGTGATGCATTGTTAGACGGTGTATATGAAGAGCAGGATGCCTTTGAATTCGGTCCTTTGATGTCCCTAACAGTCCTATATGCGTTTTAGCAATACTTGTCTGTTTGTTCAGGTCACTTTGCCTGAACAAATGCATCTAATACCGCAGGTGTTCGTTAAAGAATATTGATGAAAATCAAACCGTCGAGATTTCCAAGTCAATATTGCACAATCCTAATGCTGGTTGTTTTCTACATCGGTTGTGGTGTCCCAAATAATCCATATCCGAAGTCTGAACATAACGAGGCGATCTACTACAATACGTTCAGCGAAGAGCCAAAGCACTTCGATCCCGCAATGTCATATAGTTCTGATGAATACAGATTCATCCAGCAGATCTACGAACCGCCGTTACAATATCACTACCTGAAACGTCCGTATGCGTTAATTCCACTGACAGTAGAAGCGGTCCCCCAACCTCGCTATTTCGATGCCGACGGCGAACCTTTGCCACAAGACACACCTGCAGCGTCTGTTGCGCGCGCTGTCTATGAGGTACGCATCCGTCCGGGTATTATGTATCAGCCACATCCCTGTTTCGCCAAAACTGAAACCGGCGAGTGGCGTTACCACAATTTAACAAAGGCAGACGTAAAAGGATTTACCCAAGTTAAAGATTTTTCGATGACCGGAACGCGTGAACTTATCGCCGCGGATTACGTCCACCAGGTTAAACGCATGGCGGACCCCAAAGTCACGTGTCCTATTTCGAGCACGTTAGAAGATTATATTCTCGGTATGGAAGCCTACTCCGATGCACTATCGAACGGACAGGTAGACCCGCCCTTCCCTGGAGTGGAAGTTATCGATCGATACACCTATAGGATTATCCTCAAAGCGAAATATCCGCAGTTCGTATACTGGTTAGCGATGCCGTTCTTTTCGCCGATGCCTCACGAAGCAATCGACTTTTACGGGCAATCCGTTATGAAAGAACGGAACATCACACTCGATAGATTTCCTGTCGGAACAGGTCCCTATCGTATAGACACCCTCACTGCACATAAAGAAATAGTTCTCGTCAAAAATGAGAACTTTAGAATTGAACACTACCCATCAAGCGGCGAATCCGGCGATGCAGGGGCGGGACTTTTGGATGACGCATTGAAAGTCATCCCTTTTATACCAAAAGCCGTCTACAAATTAGAAAAAGAGTCTATCCCTCGCTGGAACAAGTTTTTACAAGGTTACTACGACAATTCTAACATCCCTTCGGATACGTTTGATAGAGCGGTCGCCTTTGATAGTACGGGTGATCCCGCGGCGAGTGATGTATTGAAATCAAAACAGATAGCCCTGCGTATCAACGTAGAGCCGACCTCTGTTTACTTCGCCTTCAATATGCTTGATGATACTGTGGGTGGCTACTCGGCAGAAAAACGGAAACTTCGGCAAGCGATTTCGATAGCGTTGGATAACGAGGAATACATTGAAATCTTCCTCAACGGACGCGGCATTTCGGCATACAGTCCACTTCCACCCGGTTTCTTCGGTTATCTGGAAGGTCCAGAGGGTATAAACCCTTATACACACAATTGGGATCCACAAACCAACCAAGCCAACCGCAAATCTATTGAGGAAGCCCGTCAACTTCTTGCAGAAGCGGGTTATCCTGGCGGACAAGATAGTAAGGGCAATCCGCTCATTATCTCCTTTGACAACACATGGACCTCTGCGGGTGCCTCAGCCGCCTTAACGTGGATGCGGAAGCAGTTAGAACAACTCGGTATCACCATGGAAAGCCGCACCACCGATTACAACCGCTTTCGCGACAAAGTCAAGAACGCGAACTTCCAGATTATCCGTTGGGGATGGCATGCCGACTATCCAGATCCAGAAAACTTCATGTTCCTGCTCTACGGACCCAATAGCAAGGCACGACACGACGGCGAAAACGCTGCGAATTACGATAATCCAGAATTTAACGGGCTTTTTGAAAAAATGAAGAATATGGAAAATTCACCGGAACGCTTGGAGATAATCAAAGAGATGAACCGTCTCCTACAACGCGATGCTCCGTGGGTTTTCGTCTATCATCCGGTCAATTTCGGTTTGTCGCATCAATGGCTGAAAAACAACAAGCCGACTTCTACTGGGTACAACACACTCAAATATTTTCGCATTGATGGGACACAACGATCCGAAAATCGTCAAAAGTGGAATCAACCGATTCTCTGGCCCCTATGGGTCTGTGCTGCATTTCTCATTTTAGGCACAATCCCAGCAATCATCACAATTTGGAAGCGTGAACGAGGCACGCAGTAAATCTTCACTGTTTTTGCGAATCAAAAGCGATTGAGGCAAATTATTAACGAATGCTCACTTATATTATCCGTCGCACTCTTTACGCCATTCCAATTTTAATCGGCGTGAATATCCTCGTCTTTCTGCTCTTCTTCGTCGTCAACTCACCAGACCAGATGGCGCGCAAGATACTTGGTGAAAAGAACATTACGCAAGCAGATGTCGATAATTGGAAAAAACAGAACGGCTATCACTTCCCCCTCTGGTTCAATACGGAGGCATCTGGCAGCAAGCAGTTTACGGAGACAATTTTCTTCCAGAAATCAATTAAACTTTTCGCCTTTGATTTCGGAACTTCTGACAGGAACAATATCGATATTACATCGCAAATTTCACAGCGGATGTGGGCAAGTTTTGCTATCGCGCTGCCAACATTTCTACTCGGCCTCGCTGTGAATATTACCTTTTCAATGATTGTGGCTTACTATCGGGCGACCTACGTCGATTTCTGGGGCACAATCCTCGCGGTTATCCTCATGTCTGTCTCCGCACTCTTCTATATCATTGGTGGGCAGTGGATATTCGGGAAAATATTGAGAATCTTCCCGATTTCTGGATATGATGCCGGACCCAATATGTTCAAGTTTGTAGCATTGCCCGTGGTAATTGGCATTGTTAGTGGGATTGGCGCGGGGGTGCGTTTCTATCGGACGGTTTTTCTTGAGGAGGTTAATCAGGATTACGTACGGACAGCACGGGCAAAGGGATTGAGTGAAACGGTAATTCTCTTTAAACACGCACTTAAGAACGCTATGATTCCGATTTTGACAAATGTTGTTTCCACAATCCCTTACCTCTTTCTTGGGAGTTTGCTAATAGAGGCATTTTTCGCAATTCCCGGATTAGGAAGTTTTATCATCGAAGCCATTCAAGCACAAGATTTCGCAATCGTTCGGAGCATGGTCTATCTCGGATCAGTCCTGTACATCATCAGCCTGCTCCTGACCGACATTAGTTACACTTTAGTCGATCCACGGGTGCGATTTGAATAAGAAGATGAGAAAATGATTGCACAAAATAGAAATTATCAAATTCTGCAAGGCGTGATGAGTTTGCTACTTGGAAGTATCAGCATCTGCTTACTGGTAACGCTCCGGCATTCAGGCTATCCGAGTCTGATACTCTCCACTTTCCTGATAGTAGGAATCACCTTGATTTTCTCGGGCGATTACCTTCTGAACCCTTTTAAATTGCCGGTCACACCACGGAAACAGGGATTCGCAAGCGATATCGGTCTCATTGCTTACGGTGCACTCTATTTTAGTATCGCCATGTCAAAATTATTACAACCGCGTTGGACAACTATTAATCTGCCAGCCTTTTTACAACCGATTTGGGTGCGGCGTGGGTTAGCAGGTGTCGGAATCGTCCTGATTGCCGCGGGCATCTACGGCATTTATCATTTATGGACGGAGCAATTAACGGAAGACGCGTCTGAATAGCAAAACTTCGACAAAACGCAGCTAAACGTTAGACTTTCCAGCCCCTGTCACTTAGCAATGATCACGGCGTAACGGAGCGGGGTTTCACCAACATTACGTATTCCGTGTAAAACTTGGCAATCGACGTGAACGGCTTCATTGCCTTTGACGCGATGCGTCTCTTCACCAAATAGCACCTCGCCTTCTCCAGAAAACACGTAGAAAATTTCTTGTCCATCGTGTGTATGGGGTGGATGTGCGCGTTGTCCGGGTCCGACTTCTGAGACATGAAGATGGAGTTGTTCCCGATCCGCTCCAGTTTCAAAAACAAACCGATCAATCCCTTTAACATCGCTTCTAATCTCTTTTTTCATGAGAATTTCCCCTTTCGGTTTAGTCTGCAAGGCATAACTTGCTCTAAAGAATTTGAAATTAATGTAGCAGGTCTATCAAGAACTGTCAATTCCTTATTTTATTGACCCGGGACAACTGCAAACTGATAATGGGTGTGTAAATATTTTGTCAAAAGAACGTAAAGATAAGACAAATTGTGTGCTGCATAATTTAGATAGGAAAAGTGGAAACCTGGAAGGTTGCAGGGATGGGAGAAGGAACAGTGAGATTCTATTGTTCAATTTTATACGCAAGGGGAGTTTCATGAATACGAAGAGTTTAGTCACCGAATTTATTGGCACTTTCGCTCTAATCTTTATTGGGGCAGGTGCGTTGGCAATTGGTGGCGGTTTATTAGAAGTTGGACTTGCTCACAGCTTAGTCGTCGTCGGGTTTATCTATGCGTATGGTCACATCTCTGGTACACATATTAATCCAGCCGTGACGCTTGGACTCCTAATAGCTGGAGAAATCCAATTCGCCACAGCCATCGGTTACTGGATTGTACAGTTCTTGGGCGGAATTTTTGGGGCAGTCGCACTTAACGTTTTATTGCCGAATCCAGGCGATCTCGGCGTGACAATTTTGAGTGAAAACGTCGGCGTAGGTCAGGGACTTGTCATCGAAATTATACTCACCTTCTTCCTCACCAATACAATTTTCAATACTGCTGTAAGTGGAAAAGCCGCGAACTTCGCCGGACTTGCTATCGGACTCACACTCATGTTTTGCATCATGATGGGTGGTCCCTTGACGCGAGCATCTCTCAACCCGTCGCGAACATTAGGACCCGCTATTGTTAGTGGTAACTATGCCGACATCTGGCTCTATTTTGTAGGACCCTGCGTAGGTGCAATCCTTGCAGCATTTCTCTATATCGGTGTTTTAAAAGACAAAGGCGAGGCGTAGTCCGCGCATCACAGACAAAAAGAAAGGCTGGCACATTCACGCGCCAGCCTTTTTATTTTTTTCGCAGTGTAGTGTGTTAAGATGCAGTTGTAATCGGAATTTCAGTCAGTTTAGCGGCTTCCGGTTTCGGAATCGTGAGCGTTAGCACCCCATCTGCAAATCCCGCTTTGATATTAGAGGTTTCAACGTTCCTCGGTAGCGTGAAGCTCCGCTGGAAGTTTCCATAGCGTCTTTCCACACGGTGATAGTTCTTACCTTCCGTTTCTGCTTCCTGCCGTTTCTCGCCCTTGACAGTGAGGCGGTTATCGGTTACCGAGATGTTGACATCGCTCTCCGAAACCCCCGGCAGTTCTGCGCGAATCTCAAAATCATTCTGAGTTTCAGAAATATCCACCGTAGGCATCCAATAGGTCTCTTCTGTATCCGTTCCGCTCTCATGAGAACCAAAGAGGTCTCCGAAAGCACGTCCCATTTCGGTGTGGAGGTTGAACAGATTTCTCATCGGTCTGCGAGTCGTTAGGTAATTCATTTTTTTCTCCTTTTGAATTTTGTTTGTCTATGCAAATGTTAGGTGCAAATTCCGTGCCAATCTTTTTTGAGGCAATCCGAAGATATTTGCCTCTCTGCTTGTATATAAGCAAATTGCGTGCCAAAGTTGGTTTTTAGCTTCAGGAAAGCGTCCCAGCCCGCTGTACATGGGTATACCTTGTGCCTACCCGCTTAGGAGGGATATCTGTATAAAGAAATTTGTGGAAACGCGACTGATAATTTAGGTTTGCCAAATTGACACCGCCGTTGCCAGTGTGGCAGTGCGTCATGTCAAAATGGCTTAAATGAATAGGACGCGTAGATTACGCGCGTTTTCTACATCGGTGGGTTGTTTAAGATGCGGAGGTGCTCTCTCGGATCCGCCTCTGGATGCCTGCAACAAGCGTGTGCAGTGCGACGGGATTTTCATCTTGGAAGGGAATAATTAGGTCAGCGTATTGCTTGCAAGGTTCCGTATAGACAGGAAAATTTGGGAGGACATCGCGGCGGTACCAATTGATAGCCCACTCCAAATCACCACCGCGTTGCGCAACATCGCGGAGCATCCGGCGGAGAACACGCTCGTGAGCATCTACATCAAGGAACACTTTGATATCCATCAAGTCGCGTAGGTCTTCACTCCAGAAGATGAGGTGTCCTTCTACGATAAGGACATCGCTGGATTGAACACTTGTTTTTTCTTCACCACGTTGTGAAGCGCGGGTGCCAGGTGTCGGTTTTTCAATAGCCTGACGATCGCGAAGTTTTTTGATGTCCGTGATAAGCGCGTCCCATAAAACAGCGTCCGGATGATTTGCCGTAATCACTCGCTCGCGTTCCGCTTCCGAGTATTCCGACCAGTTACGGAAATAAGAGTCTTGGTTCAGTACGACGGGTGCGAATTCCGAGAGTTGTTCTTCCAAAGCACTGGCGAACGTTGTCTTGCCAGAGGCGGAACCGCCCATGATTCCAATGGTGACTGGTGTAAAAAGTCGTTCTTTTTGCATAATCTTCCTTATAACCTTGTTCTTTTTCTATAGTAGCACACATTGATTTATGGGTCAACGCTTTTTTGCGTAAAAAGAAATTTGACTTGTGTTAAAAAGTGTGTTATCATATAATGAGGTTTATTATTTCAATGGAAATGGCGGCGTGTATCTTTTATTAAAGTGCTATGCCTTAGAAAAAGTATAAACGCTTTTTCATAAATAACGTCTTAGGTTACAAGAATATCTATTTCATGGGAATTTGATGATGCGAACGCTTCAAAGCAATACCACTACAACACGAAGACCCCGGCTACAGATTGCGCCAATTTCTTTACAGAACGGTTCTCTTTACGCGTGGGCTATCTTTACGCCTTTTGTGCAGTTTGAAGGCGAAAACGTGCTCTTAAAAGCCGGCCTCGGATTGTATCTATACCTGTACCTTTATCTGTACAGTCACGCCAGGTGGTGAAGCTCCGTAAGCGATGCTATTTTAACCAATTTCATTATCACCACCCAGCGTTGAAGAAAAATTCAATGTTGGGTATTTTTTTTAACTGAACTTAATTTGCGACAGATAGCGTTATTTTCGGTGTAAACCGAAAACTTGCGATTCAAAAGACGGTGTAACTTGCAAACTGAAAACTCGCTATTCAAAAGGCGGAGGTAATTGAAAAGCATGGTAATCGTGACCAAAACCGATGCAACACAGACTGATATCGAAGCGGTTGTTAAACGGATCGAAAGTGTTGGGTTAAATGCACAAATCTCAATCGGCGAACGCCATACAGTTATCGGTGTCATTGGAGATAAAACGTTGCTTGGTGATATTCCGATAGAGTCAATGTCCGGTGTGGAGCGAACAATGGCTATTACAGCACCCTTCAAATTGGCGTCCCGTGAATTCCGAGGCGATGAACCCACTGTCATAGTCGTCAACGGCACAAAGATTGGCGGACGAGAACTACCTGTTATTGCGGGTCCATGTGCCGTGGAAAGCACAGAGCAGATCGTAACGATCGCCGAACAGGTTCAAAAGGCCGGTGCCAGTTTCATTAGAGGTGGGGCTTTTAAACCGAGAACAGGGCCTTATAGCTTCCAAGGCTACGGTGAAGAAGCACTTAAAATGCTAAAAGAGGCTAAAGACGCAACCGGACTCGGCATCGTCACTGAAGTTATGACCCCCCATGAAGTGGAACTCGTTGGAGAATACACGGATATGTTCCAACTCGGCACACGGAATATGACGAATTTTTATCTATTGCGTGAAGTTGGGCGCGCACGGAAACCCGTCATCCTCAAGCGCGGCATGTCCGCGACAATCGAAGAATGGCTACTTGCCGCTGAGTATATCCTCTCGGAAGGCAATCCGGATGTCATTCTATGCGAACGCGGGATTCGAACCTTTGAAACACACGCCCGTAACACCCTCGACCTGAACGCAGTTCCAGTCATTCACGAATTGAGCCATTTGCCTATTATCGTCGATCCAAGCCATGGCACCGGCATCAGGAGTTTGGTATGTGATATGACGAAAGCGTCTGTAGCTGCGGGGGCAGATGGACTCTTACTTGAGGTACATCACGACCCAGATCATTCGATGACAGGGGACGGCGCGCAGTCCTTATTCCCAGATCAATTTGAAACACTTATGCAGGAACTGAAACCGATTGCTATCGCTGTCGGTCGCGAAATTTAAATTTTTGGCAATTAACTCTGGGCACCGCGTCTTGCGTTTTCGCGGTTTTTACCTAAGTTAGCAAATACAGGTCCATTTGAGATGATTCCAGGACCCCAGAGACGGTTGGAATGAATCAAAAACCGCTTCGTAATGAAATGGAGAAGCGACCAGATTTAATCGTTAAAAAATATTTGGAGGAATACACCTGTGGACGATTTTGAAGCCAATCAGCAAAAAGTCTACATCTTTGATACAACACTCCGCGATGCAGAACAGACCCCCGGAGCCGCACTCGGCATCCAGGAAAAACTGGAAATTGCTAAGCATCTTGCCAGGTTAAATGTTGATGTCATTGAAGCCGGATTTCCGATTTCGTCACCCGGTGATTTCGATGCTGTCAAACAGATCGCAAACGAAGTGGAAGGTCCCGAAATTTGTGCCCTTTCTCGTGTAGTGGAGAAGGACATCACTGCTGCGTGGAAGGCGATTGCGGATGCACCACGCGCCCGTATTCACACGTTTGTCGGAACCTCTCCGATCCACATGGAACGTATCACGCGCACAACGCCCGAAGATACACTTCGTATGGCAACCGATGCTGTTGCTTACGCAAAGCGCCTCTGTGAAAACCACCCCGATGCAAACGTTGAGTTTTCACCAATGGACGCTGGACGGACGGAATTAGCGTTCCTTTATGAAGTCGTTGAAGCGACTATCGCTGCTGGTGCAACTGTCGTCAATATCCCGGAAACCGTCGGTTGGACGGTGCCGACGGAGTTTGGGAAACTGATTAACGGTATCATGGAAAACGTTCCAAACGTTAACGATGCCATTATTAGTGTCCACTGCCACAACGATCTCGGATTAGCCGTTGCAAACAGCCTCATTGCAATTGAGCAAGGCGCACGTCAGGTCGAATGCACAATCAACGGTCTTGGTGAACGGGCAGGGAATACCTCACTCGAAGAAGTCGTTATGGCAATCCGGACACGGCGTGATTACTTCAAAGAATATTACACAGACATTAACGCCAAGGAGATCGTCCCGATTAGTCGGCGGGTCAGCCGAACGATGGGTATTATGGTGCAACCGAACAAAGCAATCGTTGGTGCAAATGCTTTCGCACACAGCTCCGGTATCCACCAAGACGGGATCATTAAATCGCGCGTAACTTTTGAGATCATTGATCCGAAAGAGATTGGATGGAAAGAGAGTCAACTCATCCTCAGTCCCCGTTCTGGACGCAACGCGCTCAGACATCGCCTCAGTGAACTCGGTTACGAGGTGAACCCCGAGGAACTGGAAAAGGTTTATGAAAGGTTCCTCAGCGTTGCAGATAAGAAAAAGTCAATACAGGATGCCGACCTTGAAGCGATCATGAGCGATGAGATTCGCGCGATCCCTGCTGTCTATGAGTTGGACTACATTCAGGTCGTTAGTGGCACGAAAATCTCACCGACGACAACAATCGGGATTCGGACGCAAGGTAAAGTCGTTGAGATGGCATCGACCGGGGACGGACCTGTTGATGCGGCGTTCAAAGCTATCGGCAAAATTGTTGACATTCAGTTGAACCTCATCGACTATCAAATCCGTTCTGTAACCGAGGGTGAGGACGCTATCGGTGAAGTCTCACTGAAGGTACAGGATAATGGGAACGTTATCACCGGACACGGTGCCAGCACAGACATCATCGAAGCCAGTGCACGCGCTTATATCCACGCCGTTAACAAACTCATTCAACTTCGGTCTGAAGGATAGAGAATGGCAGTCTGCGGTTAGGGCGTTCGCTGCGAAAGCCGAAGCCATTCTCGGCTTTGGCTAAGAACTTGCGGCAGGTATCGATGTGGTCCCCGTTAGATATCTTATCTTAACTGACTACTGAGAGGTGTCGAAATGGAGCCACCGCCCTGACCGCTGATCGCCAATTACCAATCCTCAACCAGCTGCACCAACAGTCGCACACCGTAACCCGATGCGCCTTCAGGAATATACGTAGAGCCTTTCATGCCCCAGGCAGTCCCGGCGATGTCGAGATGTACCCACGGATACCCTTCCGCGAATTTCTTTAAGAATGCGGCACCCGCAATCGTGCCAGCACCCCCGTCACCGATGTTTTGGACATCCGCAACTTTGCTTTTAACGCCTTCATCGTAATCGTCCCAAAGCGGCAATTCCCAGACGCGCTCGTGCGTTTTTATCGCTGCCGATTTCACTTTCTCCATCAGTTCAGGGTCTGTCCCCATTGCACCCGCCGCAATATGTCCCAAACACGTAATCACAGCACCCGTGAGCGTGGCTAAGTCGATAACACCCTTCGGGTTATATTGCGCTGACCAACCGAGGGCATCTGCTAACACGAGTCGACCTTCCGCGTCTGTGTTGAGAATTTCAATTGTTTTCCCACCGTAGGAGGTAACAACGTCGCCGGGTTTAATGGCTGTTCCACTGGGCATATTTTCAGTCGCAGCGACTACACCAATCACGCGCACGTTTGGCTTGAGCTGACCGATGACTTGCATCGCACCAATCACAGCGGCGGCACCCGACATATCGTGCTTCATCTCGTGCATACCGCCTCCAGATTTCAAGGAGATACCGCCTGTATCAAAGGTGATACCCTTTCCGGCAAGCACGACGGTATCTTGTCCTTCACCGTCCGGAACGTATTCGAGGATAATAAAACGGGGTTCTTCAGCACTCCCTTGGGCAACGGCGAGAAGGGTTCGGAACCCTTTTTCTTCCAATGTCGCTTTGTCAAAAACTTCACAACCGAGTCCGACAGTCTCCGCTATCGCTTCCGCCTTTTCAGCGAGTTGTGTCGGTGTAAGGTAATTGCTCGGTTGATTGCTCAAATCACGGGCGAGAAGTGTCCCGTTAGCGATTATTTCTCCACGTTGGACAGCCTCTTCCACGGTTTCCCGGCTCTGTTCGTTTTCGGTTAAGAAGGTTATGGATTCAATCTGTTTCTTCTCGTCTCCATCGCCACTTTCGGTTTTATGCTCGTCGAATTGATAGAGCGAAAGGAGACATGCCTCCGTAGCTCCTTGGATTATTTCTGGTGTGGCTTCTATCGGGATGGGAATGCTAACCGTCCTTAAACCCATATCCCGAATCGTCCGTGCAGCGTGTCCCGCTGCTTGGCGAACCTTCTCAGGAGTAAGATCGTGATATTCACCCAAACCCACCAATAGTACACGAGGCGTGCTAATAACCCCGTTTGTATACAGCCAACTCGTCGTTTTATGTTTACCAGTGAAGTCTCCGAGGTTCATGAGTTCGCGAATCCGACCACCGAGTGCCTGTTCTATATTTTGAAGCGGCGCGCTATAGAAATCCGGGTTTTCCAGCACACCGACGGCAATAACATCGCTCTGCTCTTGACTAAATCCGCCTGTTTTGACAGTAATATTCATAAACTTTCCTTTCGGGTTATCTATTTTATCTGTGCGGTCTAATTTTAGCTTTTCCGCATTCCAGTAAGAACGACCAAGGGTTCTTTACTTGTGACGGTAATTGAATGATAGGTATTCGCAGGAACATCCATCCGGTCCCCAGCTTCAAGAGTCCCATTTGCATCGGCAACTTTTACATCTGCTGTGCCAGACAGGACGCAAACGACTTCATCTTCGGTATGGATATAGTCGAGATACGCGCCACCCGGACGACCGCTCCACTCATAAGCATTGAAACCTTCAGATTGTAACTGTTGTTTTAAAGCATCTACATCCGTATGCTGTTCCGACCAGCGCGATTTCCACTTCATAGAAAACCTCCTTTAATCCCTAAGCATTTTAAAAATATGCTTTGCTAACACATCTTTGATTTCCCTGTGGCGCGGAACTGGCTGAGAAACACGAGTGTTCGGATTCTGATACCAATCGTGCTTTGCACCATGACGACTAAGGATACACCCTATTCATAGATCGTATCCTATACGTTTTATTTGTTAAGGGTACTCGCTTCCCGAAAAACTCTTAAAGCGGCTCCAATTTGACAGGACATACTTTCAATTCAGCGGTGTGTGTAACCGGGTCGTAGCCAGACCCTGTTAACAAATTGACCGGCACATCCGCGAAACTGAAACTGGCGAAAACGGTACCACGCGGTGAACGATTTGTTGCTTTGACCTTGATGTTGATACTCCCCCGCGCACTACTCATTTTACACCATTCCCCGTTTGCTAATTGCCATCTCTCAAGGTCAGCAGGATTGACTTCTAAGGATTCTTCCGGTAAGAGGTAATCAATCCCTTCTGCTCTCCCTGTTTGCGTTCGCGTGTGGTAGGATTGCAAGCGTCTACCTGTTGTAAGCCATACCGGGAACTCCTCGCTAATCGTCTCGGCGGGGTCTCGGTAATTCACATTTGAAAAGATACCGCGTCCGTTGACAAACGTCTTCTCGTGAAGTCTCGGTGTCCCTGGATGTTCTTTATGCGGGACGGGCCACTGGTTGTTTAAGATGTCTGTGGTCCCTCTCTCAATGCGGTCCCAATCCAATCCGGCGTAAATAGGCGAGACTCGACAGAGTTCGTCGAAAATCGGTTTCGGCGTATCGAAGTCAAACCCTGTAAACCCAAGGCGTTGTGCAATCTGACAGATAATCCACCAGTCGGGTTTTGCCACACCCGGCGGTGGCACTGCAGCACGCAGCCGTTGGACGCGCCGCTCTGTATTTGTGCATACGCCATCTGTTTCACCCCACGCTGTTGCCGGTAGGACAACATCAGCAAGTTCTGCAGTCTCTGTGAGAAAAATGTCAATGACAACGAGATGCTCCAGTGAACGGAGGGCATGTTCACAATGCTCTCGATCCGGGTCAGAGATTAACGTATTTTCACCATCAATTAGCATCGCATGGATACTGTCACCGCAAAGTTCTAAGGCGGTCACTTTTGTAATGCCCTTCTCCAAGTCAATTTCTCTACCATATTCCGCTTTGAACTTCGCTTGATGCGCTGGATCCGTGACAGATTGGAAACCTGGATAGTTATTTGGCAACGCACCGCTATCCCCTGCACCTTGGATGTTATTTTGCCCGCGCATCGGGTTAATACCCGTTCCCTCTCGCCCAATATTGCCTGTCATTAAGGCAAGATTGCATAGGCTTTGGACATTCTCAACACCGCAGATGTGCTCGGTGATCCCTAACGTGTAGTAGATAGCACCTTTATCCCCACTACCGTACCAGACCGCTGCTGCCTCAATGTCCTTTGCAGGCACACCTGTAATCGTTTCTGCCCACTCTGGTGTCCATTGACTGATGTGTTCAAAGAAGGCATCAAATCCTGTTGTGCGGTTTTTAATGAAATCTTCATCAATTAAACCGTCGCGAGCGATAACGTGCGCCATTCCAAGCAGGAGTGCTGTATCTGAACCGACGCGGAGCGGTAGGTAGAGATGCGACATCTCTGCTAACCCGATACGTCTCGGATCTGCGACAATCAGTTTTGCCCCACGTGCGACAGCCTTTTTAAGCCCTGTCGCAGCAACAGGATGGCACTCGGTCATATTCGTGCCGATGCAGAAGATAACATCCGGTTTCTCCATATCAACGAGCGGGTTTGACATCGCCCCACGTCCGATTGTCGCTGCCAGACCGGCAACGGTCGGCGCATGTCAGGCACGGCTACAGTTGTCGATATAGTTCGTGCCGAACCCCGTACGGATAAACTTCTGCATAAGATACGCAGCTTCGCTCGGTGCGCGTCCAGAAGCGACACCGTAAACGCTATGCCTACCGTGTTGCGCGTTAGCTTTCCTGAAACCTTCGGCGGCTCTATTGAGGGCATCTTCCCATGTCGCTTCGTGGAGTTCGCCATCTTCGCCGCGAACGAGAGGCGTTTTCAGACGATCAGGATGTTGAACAAAGTCGTAGGCGAACTGCCCCTTGACGCAGAGCGCGCCCTGATTCGCCGGTCCGTCCATCGCAGGATGGATACCAACAATTTTCTCATTTTTCGTCAGGACATCAACGGAACACCCGACACCGCAATACGGACAAATCGTGCGTGTTTTTTCAATATCGAGTTCGGTAGGAGGGATTTGTAATCCCGACTCAGCATGACGCAGCGCCTTCTTATCGCCGAGTGCACCGGTCGGGCAGGTCTGGATACACTGCCCACAAAATGTACAGGCGGAGTCCTTGAGAAGCCCATTGAATTCGGTCGTAATCTGTGTATGGAATCCGCGATTCATGATGTTGATGGCATGGTCACCCTCTTGTTCAGCACAGACGCGGACACACCGATAACAAGAGATACAGAGTTCATAATCTCTGAGGATAAACGGGTTGTCATCATCCGTTTTGCTTGTGCCGGATATCGCGCCTATGATACTTCCACCGTTAATCTCATATCTGTCACGGAGAACTGCAAGTTCGCCAGCGGCATAACCTCGCAATGGGGATACATCGACCTCGCGATTCTCACCAACGACCATCTCAAGCAGCGTTTTCCGGTATGCCTCTATTGTATCTGTTGAGGTGCGGACGACCATCCCGGGTGTGGCTTTCGTTGTGCAAGATGCCACAGGATTCCGTGCCCCTTCTAATTCGACGATACAGAGGCGACATCCACCGAAAGGTTCAAGCCTCGGATCATAGCAGAGCGTCGGAATCTCTTTTTCATAGCGTTGTGCGACTTCAAGGACAGTCTCACCTTCAGAAAAATCGACTTCGATGCCATCAATTTCTATTTTATGTGTCATGATACATGCTCCGAACACAAAATTAAGTATGTTTCAGAGATTATTCATTTTCTTTTTCACTGAAATCAATTTGTGGCACTTCTAACTCTCCAGCGAGGATTTTGGCTTTCGCTGCTGCAACGGCTTTTTGCACATTTTCTGGCACCTTATCCTTCAATGCTGGGTTATAGGTAAGCGTGATTGCTTCGTCCGTTAGCATGTTGAAGGTATAAATCTGCGGCTTAAACTCGCCGTCCTTAATGATCTTAGCAATCTTCAGAAACGCCTTAGGCGTGATGACAGCATTGGCAACCACAGTTGTAGGGGAAATATCGCTTTTGTCGCGGTTCGCTCCGAACGCGTACACCGTTTTTCCTTCTTTTTGAGCAGTTTCCGCAGCCTCGTAAGCACCGAGCCCCGCAGCGTCTGCATTCGGGAAGATGAAGTCAACACCTTCATTAATCTGTGCGAGTGCGAGTTCCTTTCCTTTACCGATGTCCTCCCAGTTCCCGACGTATACCCAAGATACTTCTACATCGGGATTTACACTTTTCGCACCACCTTCAAACGCCATAAACGTGCTATTCACAGAAGGAATGTTTTGCCCACCCATGACACCGAGTTTATTCGTCTGGGTCATCATACCCGCGATTATCCCTAACAGGTAGGCGGGCTGCTCGACACGAAAGTTGGCTGCTGAGATGTTATCGGTAATTGTCCCACCCGAAGATGTAATGAAGACCGTCTCAGGAAAATCCGGTGCAACTGCTTTCGCAGGATCTTGGAACTCATAGCCGTGTCCAAACACCATATTGTAACCGTCAAGGGCATAAGCACGAAATTGTTCTTCCTGATCGGTAGGGGTTCGGGTCTCAGCGTGGCTGATCTCCGCGCCCAATTCTTTTTCAATCGCTTTGAGTCCTTCATACGCCAAAGCGTTCCAACCCGCATCACTAATTGAACCGGGCAGCAGCATAGCGACTTTAAATTTTTCATGCTCTTTTGCGTTGAGATTTATGTTTGCAACCAACATGAATCCAATGGTAAAAAGGCATAGGCATAACGCATAGGGGGTAACGTTATTTCGTAACTTATAAAATATTTGTATCACGTCAAAATTTCTCCTCTTTTACAGATGTGTTGGGTACAAGTATAGCACTTTTAGACGAAAAATGTAAAGTGTTAACATTGTCAGGATTACTTATGGTGAAGTGTAAAAATGCCCTGCCGCTGCTGGCGAGGTTTCCTAACCTCGCCTATTGGCTCTAACAAACAAAAAGCGGCAATTCCGCTGCTTGCAAGAATTGCCGCTTCATCCCCGCCTGATATATCAATTATTTATGACTTGATATAGCACTAATCATTAGGTAGTGTTTACATTTTTTTAGCAGTGATAAGTATAGCGGCGAGATAAACGAATCCGAGGTATCGGATGGCGTATTTATCGTAGCGCGTTGCGACTCGGCGATACTGTTTCAATCGATGAAAAAAACGTTCTATCACATTGCGAAGTTTATAGACCGCTTCGTCATAAGGACGGTCTTCAACACGACTCTTGCGCGGACGAATGACCGCCTCGGCACCTGCTGCGATAATCTCGGCACGCAACGCATCCGAGTCGTAGGCAGCAGCGGCGATAACGTACTCACACGCAGGGGTTCCGGCAATCAACGCGTGCGCTTGCGTGATGTCATGCCGTTGCCCCGCTGTCAAGGTGAAACGCAACGGGAGAAAGTCTCCACTCACCGCCGCATGAAGTTTCGTGGTAAAGCCACCGCGACTCCGACCGAGTGCCTCAGTTTCTTGACCTCCGTTTTTTTTTCGGGGCACCGGCTGCAGAAGCATGTGCGCGCACGATCGTTGAATCAATGAGGAGAGCGGAGAGTTCACCCGCTTCATGGAAATGTTCATGGAGTTTTTCAAAGACCCCGGCATCGCACCATCTACCGAAACGTCTATAGATGGTATTCCAATATCCGTAAACTTTCGGCAGCGCACGCCAAGTCGCGCCTTCTTTCGTTATCCAAGTGAGTGCCGAAAGGAAACGTCTACAGTCTTCAGGGTTGCCGACATAGACATTTGGCAACGTTTTGAGAAACGGGTGGATGCTCTGCCAAGCGCCATCACTAATTATCACAGGCAAGTCTTGAGTTGCATCTATGTGTTGAGTTTTCATGCAAGACAGGTTACCAAGACATACATAAAATGTCAATAACTTACACAATGTAAACACTACCTAAACACCCGCCATGTAAAATCCGAAAAAAAATCCGCGTAATCTGTGTCATCGGCGATAATCCGCGATTCAGACAATCGATAGAATATTTACACATATCATTTGAATCCCAGTTGATCCCAGTTCGCGCTTGCAAGTTATGCTGAAAACCGCTAAAATGGATTTATACTTTTCGCTATCTGCTAATTGCTAACGACTTTAAAAGAGGAGAGAGAATTATGCCGAAGATGACAGGTGCGAAGTTTATTGCTGAAACTGTCCATGGATATGGAATTACGCACGTTTTTTTCATGCCTTATATCGGTCCACGGGCTTTAATGGAGATGGAGAGTCTTGGGATCAAACGCGTTCAGACGCACGGTGAGAAAGCGGCGGCATATATGGCAGATGCCTATGCGCGTGTGAAACGGGGCCCCAGTCTCTGTATGGCGCAGTCGGTTGGGGCGGTCAACCTCGCCGCGGGGTTACAAGATGCCTACCTTGCTTGTTCACCTGTGGTTGCGCTAACTGGCAAGGAAAACCAAATCAATCAACAACGACATGCCTATCAAGAGGTAGACCACGTTAATCCATTTTCTGCGGTTACCAAATATAGCGCGTATGTCGCGACACCAGAGCAACTTCCCTTCTATTTACGGCAAGCCTTCCGTTCCGCAACAACGGGAACACCGGGCCCCGCGCATCTTGATTTTGAAGGAATTGCAGGCTCTTCAGTTATTGATCGGGAGGGTGAACTTGAGGTTATCATTGAAGATGTGTTTACCGAATTGCCACCGTTTCGACCCGAGGCAGAAGCAGAAAAGGTCACAGAAGCTATCAGGTTGCTTACAGAAGCGGAACGCCCTATCATTGTGGCAGGTGGCGGTGTAACGGCATCGGACGCACGAACGGAACTTATCGCATTGGCAGAAAAACTTTCGATGCCAGTGGCAACCTCATTGAATGCAAAGGCTATGTTCCCGAATGATCATCCACTGGCAGTCGGAACACCGGGTTCATACTCGCGCGCGTGTGCGAACCAAGCCGTCTGCGAAGCGGACCTGGTCTTCTTTATCGGCAGTCACACCGGTGGACAGGTGACCAACGGATACAAAATCCCGCCACAAGGCACCCCGATTGTCCAACTCGATATTAATCCAGATGAACTCGGACGGAATTATCCGATCCAGTTGGGAATGCAGGGAGACGTACGGAATACACTCCGCCGGATGCTTGAAGCTTCTGAAACCATAACACCGCGCACTGAATGGGTCGCTCGTGTTCAAGAATTAGTGCAAAACTGGAAAGCAGATGTTAGCGAAAAAGTGAATTCAGAACGATTGCCGATGTTACCAGAACGTCTCTGCCGTGAACTAACCGACTATCTGCCATCAGATGCGATCCTTGTATCCGATACAGGACATTCAGGTATTTGGACCGGCACGATGATTGATTTTAAGCATCCCGATCAATCTTTCATACGGTGTTCAGGTTCGTTGGGATGGGGAGTTCCCGCAGCGATGGGTGCGAAGTGCGCGCAACCCGATAGACCGGTGCTCTGCTTCACGGGTGATGGCGGTATCTGGTATCATATAACGGAATTGGATACGGCGATGAAATCTGGGATTAACGCTGTTATTGTGGTAAACAACAACCATTCACTGAACCAAGAACAGGGTGGCGTTGAGTCGGTGTACGGCGGTCGGACTCCCGGTTCTGATGAACTTTGGTTGTTCCCGGATGCGGATTTCGCCAAGATGGCAGAATCGATGGGGTGTCTCGGAATTACGGTCAACAAACCGAGTGAACTCGCGAGCGCGCTGGATCAAGCGTTTGATTCGGGAAGACCGGCGGTTGTGGATGTGAAAACGCATGTTGAAGGGATCGCACCGCGGACGTGGATGCCTTCGTAAATGTTAAATGTGAATTATGCGATAGTGCGAGGTTACTATGCCTTGCACTACGCCGTTCTAAGGACAGGTATCTTTAGTGAGCATACGCACGTGTGATTTTCGTGTATATATTTTACCTCCAACAAATTCACGGCTTTTAAAATCTGTGAACAAATCTTTATCGCCTTCTCGATAGGATAGCAATACTTTTACCTCAGCTATCAGAGCCAAAGCAATGATATGTTCGTCGTTTGATGTGATTTTGCCTTTCAATTCCTCCGCCTTTTCTTGTACACCTTCAGATACCAGTTTGAGTTGACCTGCCCGCATCATCTGATTTCTTAAGTGGCTCATGCCTCCTTTTTCCCATTCCTCTTCAAATTTTTTAGTGTTAGCGTAGGCAATTTTGCCGTTTCTGTTCAACCATTTCCACACGGGTGCCATATCTTCATCGTTTGGATTCCTGAATTTATGAAAAGTATTCGTATCTAAGATCACACACATTAGATTAATTCTCAAACCCCATGAGGCGTTTAGATTCTTGAAGAAAAAAATCCCTATAATGAGGTGGTACGCCCTCCATATTAGCCATCTTGTCAAAACTGATATTATGCACCTTGACAATATTTCCTTTCGGTTCAAAGTATATCAAAGATACGTCTTCGGGACAGATAGTCCCCTTCCTGATTTCAATGCGTGCGCGGTCAATCATATAGTCGCTATGCGTTTCAATGATGAATGACCGGTTACTCTGGCTCCCCAATTGTGCCAACAAAGAGGAGAGTTCAGCTTGTGCGCGTGGGTGCAGGTGGACTTCAGGTTGTTGTAGCAAAAAATAGGTCATTTCTCGCGAATCGCGAGGATTTCGCCGAGAATCTTCAGGATTCAAAACATGTATTAAAATTGGTAAGATTTGGCTTACACCGTAGCCAACATCAACAATATTGGCATTGGGACCCCTCACTTTGAATTTTAGTTGGAATGGAGCTCCTAAGGAACGACCAAGGTTCTTTATCTCTATATTCTGAAATAACCCAGAACTCTTTCCAAATTTGACTAACTGTGCTTTTAGGGCTTGCCACCGTTTCTGCTCGGTCGCTTCCATCCGCATTAGCAGCATCGGGACATCGCTACCCTCTGGATCGTTAAATTCTCGGGTCGGATCATACGTGCGTTTAGGGCGTGAGCGAATCGGAGATGTACTAAATGCAGATAGGTAGTGACCGACATCCCAAGGATTATATCGCCTTTTTTCCAAATTTTGAAGCGTTTCGGCATAGTTTGCTAAGGCTGTTTTTCCTTCAGTGTCTCCTTCCAAAAAGTGATTGGATTCAAACTGTAAGAAACGGAAAAGGGTGAAGGATGGAAACATGTCCAAAAAGTCAGGATCGCAACTTATTTTATAGAAGTTGGAGTTTTTATTAAAGAAAACTAAGCGCGCTGGACTTTTTGTGGTGTCGTCTCCAATTTTAAAAACGATTTCGCCATCAGGGAATTTCATCTTCACTAAATTTACAATAGGTTCAATGCCATCCGTTTTTTCGGTAAATTCGACTACCCATTCAACAGTTTCAACCGTAAACCCCAGTTTGAAAGCCTGCCCTTTCGGTCTGCTGTTCCTGACGATATCCTTAAAAATTCCCATTGAATAGGGATCGGCATTAAAATCTACACCTTCACCCCGCAAATAATTTGCTAACATCTGGAAACATGCCAACGCCGTGGTCTTACCAGTGCTATTTTCGCCGACTAAAAAGGTCAACGGACGAATTTCAAGCGTCTGGCGTTCGCTAAAACAGCGTACCTCTTCCATTGTGAATTGGGTAATGCTCATGTTATCATCTCCACAGGACCATTGTTCAGTTTTGAAACATATTGATTTGCAGATTTCTCAATACAATCTATGAATCATCGTAACATAACCGGTAGCGAAATGTCAACACAAAACCATTTCAATTTCAGGACTATTTAGTTTTAAGGTTTTTGTCCGATTTCTCCGAAAAGTCGCGATCAGGAGATCGCTCCTACAGAGGATCTATGAGGACGGCACATCTGAAATTTCGGAGAACGAAATGACCCTGCGTAGCGGATATCATCGCCACTGATATCTACCCTACATCCGGGACATCCTGATCAATTCTATGCCTTGCGTTATCTATTTTGCGTCCGTCATTCTGGACGGATTTGGGTTGGTGGATAGTTCAGCTTCCCCTGCCGCCACTCTTTGTAGATGAGAAACGCACCGAACAGGTATAAACCGTAAAGGAACACGACTTTTACACCACTGGCTATTAGGGCGATATCCACAACCATTCCTGGCTCCCATCGACCTATAAAAACATCGAAAATTTTATGGATAGATAGATCGAGAAGTGCGGTTCCAAAGAGCGTCGCGGTGATAAGTATCAAACCTTTTGACCGTGTTCGGAGCCAGCCAAATACTAAGAATCCGATAAGTACTATAAATTCCAAGTACGCAATACCCGTTATTAGACTTGCAAATACTTTCATAAGCCTGTTGAAACCTCCTATAAATTGAGCGTAACGTGAATTTGTCACAGAACTTGTCAGGATGCGAACTAACAGTTTGCGCTACAAAATGCTGCGTCCTGAAGGATTTTTACTGAAAAACAACATTTGACCGTCTAAGATCAATACGGCGCAACGCAATATCTATGAGCAACAAAAACAGCGCAGCGATCAGAAAAGGTCGCCATAGGTGAATCCGAAGGATGACGGGTTGTTCAGGTGGCCGAAAAACATCCTCGGCTGCGACGTTAAATTTTCCACCGGATATCGCTGACAGTTCGGTGAGTAAGGGAACGTTGGCGTTGTGAACGAGATATTCTTCGGGATAAGAGACGACGGTCCCGGTGACTTGCGTGTTAACTATTTCACCAGCCTGTTTTTGCGTGATATACAAAAAATAGGGGCCGACTTCTTCTGTTGGGAAATTGAGGGCATATCGTCCGGGTGCCGTTTGTGTTAAGGAGAGTTTTTTCTTTTTTAGATCGGGCGTAATCAAGGAGATGTCGTTCTCTAATTCGTTTAGAAATTCTCCAGTATCGCCAAGGGCATCAATTGTCAAGTGCGCGATGCCTTTCTCTTGTCTGATTTCCGCTTGGAAGTTACTGAGGGTTATTTTCCGCATGGTATCTCTGACGAGCTGCGTCCAGAATTTTCCGTAGCCGGGCCACTCCAACCAATCGGATGCCCAGCGGGCTTTGGCATCCGAGGTGAACGCCACAGCTTTTCCGAGACCGTACTGCCAACTTGCCAGCAACGGGTCCCCACGGTCAGAGACGAGGAAGGTTTCAGCAGTCGGTCGCGGTTGAGTTGCCACATAACCGAGCAGAAAGGGTGCGAGGTCGAGGTCTATCCCACTCAATACCTGCGTGGGTTTGATACGGTGTGGAACGAAAGGTTCGTCAATGATTGCCGATTTAGAAGCCGTAACCGTCTCCTTTGCGAAGATCTGCGGGATGTTATACGGGTCTTGGGTGAAATAATCACGTCCCTCCCCCCAGTTCGCGAGGTTGCCGAGTAGGTTCATATCAGCACCGCTGCCGATACCGACCGTTGAAATCGTGATGCGATCGGCACGCATTGCGCTTGCAATCCCGTACCAGTCACCGTTTTGCGACTGTCCATCGCTGAGAACGATGACGTGTTTGAGTTTAGCATTCGTTTCTGTGAGGGCATAATATGCCTGTTCAAGTGCAGGATAGAGGTTTGTCCCGCCCCCGGCTGTGAGTGAACTGATTTGGTCTGAGAGGTACAATTTATCTGAGGCGGTGTGCATCTCCACGACCCAGAACGGAGAGCCGTCAAAGGCGACGACTCCGATTTGATCGCGTCGTCCGAGGAGTTCAACCGCTGCGCGCGAAGCCTCTTTCGCGAGTTCAATCTTAATACCTCCCATACTTCCCGATTTGTCAATGACCAAGACGATCGCCAGGGACGGTGTCTCTTTTTTCTTTTCTGTGTCAGTGCGGACGGGCAGAATTCCTTCGATTGGCGTTTTATAGTAGCCGCCGAGTCCGAAACTGTTTTCGCTACCGAGCATCATGAAGCCGCCACCGAGGTCTTGGACATAAGTGCGGATAAGGTCCATCTGATTTTGGGTGAGTCGGTTCGCCGGAACATCGCTGAAGATGACGATTTCATAGTTTTGTAAGTCGGCAAGTTCGTTCGGTACCCCTAATCCGTTGCGCACATCGACACGGATATCTGCATCCTCAAGGGCGCGCGCCAAGTAACGGGCGTGTGATTCGTTCTCGTCAATAAGGAGGGCTTTTGGCTTGCCCGTAACTGCGACAATACCGAGTGCTCGGTTGTTGTCGTAACGTGTGTCTTTCGTTGCGCGACAGAGGGCATCGTAGGTTAAAGTACCGCTTTCTGTGGAGGTCTGCGTAAAAACGATCCGGTTTTCGCCTTCTTCAAGCCGGACTTCCCGTTTAGCAACCTCAAATTTGTTCTTGAAGAGGCAAATTTCCGCTAAATCTTCATGATTGCTGTAGATGAGCACCGCTACATTGAACGGGGCGCCCTGTTTCACTTGCGCGGGCACATCAAGCCGTTCTAACATCACTTCTGGTTCATCGCTCGGATAGATCGGCATCGTGTCAATCTGTACACCGAAATTTTTCCCCTGAAGTCCTGTGTGAATCGCGTCTCCCTGGGTCTCCACGCCATCCGTGATGAGGGCGATGCGTTTATTGACATTTGCGGGGAAAATTCCCCATGCTGTCTCAATGGCTTGGGCGATATTTGTTGTGTCTCCCGCGTCTTGATTTGCTTCCAGCCACGTTTGCTTGATGTCAGCGAGCTTGAATTTCTCTGTCGTTTCAACACCGCCTTCGGCATCAGGGCTTTGAAGTACCGCTGCAGTGCCTGTGAACGTTATAACGCCGACTTGCTGATTCTTATGGCGGAATTTCAGGGCTTCGTCGATATAATCCGTTTCTTGCGCTAAACCCTCTATTGAGATACTATCTGAAATATCTGCCAGAAACAGGACTGCCAGTTGATCGTCGGTCTTCAGGTACTGGACATCAGCGATACTCAGGACTAACAGCAGAACAATGATGACTCGGATGATGAGACTCATCACTCGCTGTGTTCGAGACAAATCTACGAGGCTACGCCGGTAACCGTAGTAAAGAAACGGGAGCAGCAGGATCAGTAAAAGTAGGAATGGACGTGTAATTTCCATAATTTATTCGGTTGTTCGGGGCATTGTATTGTTTCCTGCTGTTCCAATATCCGAATCTTCTTTTCGTCACGGAGTGTGTACCGACTATCTTAGTCAATTCTTCTGCGTTGATATAAAAACCATTCGGCGGCACTCAGTCCGATAGCAATAAGTAGCAGGTAGACCCAGGGTGGATAGCGTCCCAACGCAGGACTATTCGGTGATACAGATTCGGCGAAGTACGCTGCAATCGCAGGATCGGTGTTGATATGCGATTCCATTTCGTTAGTGAGGTTAACAGCCCACGGTATCCCGTTGTCTACTTCTGTTGCAGCAACTGTTTCCGAGTCAGCATTTTCTGCGTTTGTGGTGGCGGTTAATTCGGGTAGCGGTCTGTTTGTAAGTGTCAATTCATAAAAACCGGCGATCTGTGTCTGGTCAAAAAGCGCTCCGCTCTGTTTAACTGGAATCTCCCACGTTCTGTTGCCGGGCCCAGTAACCCTTATGTTTTCGGTGGAATTTTCCACGAATTCCTTCGGAACGTGTTTTAGCACTTCGCCAGTGTGAAGATGATATTCCTGAATTCCTGAGTCTTGTTGGAACCACTCAATTGTGTTGGCGATAATGAGTGGGAAGGCGATGCGTAACGGCAGATCGGATTCTAAAATATTGAGAGCCGCAAAGACGATTTTTCGGTCTGATGTCGTGTCGGTAAACAACACGGGATTGTCAAATGAACTCGCAAGTACTTGGGCTGTTGCGGGCGGTGTAACCTGATACGCCTCGCCAATTTGAACGTACTCCAGATGGACATGGCGCAGAATAGGATGTGTCCGTTCCCAATCTGTTATAATCGGCATTTCAAGTTGAGGTCCGATCTCCCAAATTGTAGCCGGATTGCTATCTACTGCATCAGAGGCTTCGGAAGAACTTGGCGGATAGATAAACATGTAATTACCGGCACCTAACACTGGCGGACTGTATCGATCAAAAATGATGACCTCATAAGGATTCTGGCTTTGTAAACTGTATGCTTCTGGCGCGATAATGGTGAGGTTCAGTTTTGCATCGACGGAGAGCGCTTTTTCAAGGAACGGATTTTCGGTGGTGACAAGTAAAACAGAGGTCTGTTCACGTTTGGGTAAAGTGGCATAGGCGACGTTATCGGAGTGGAGTGCGTCTGTGATGTCCAACACAGCTTTGAGTTTTCCCCCTTCAAACGCAAAATTATTGAAGATTTCAGATGTGCTTTCGCCGGGGGCAAGCGTGTAAGGACGCACATCGAAAAGATCCTCGTTGAAGTAGAGTTCAACATTGAACTGTTTTTCTATTGCTGAGGTGTTGACGACAGTTAACAGGGCTTGGTAGTCAAAAACGTTGGCAAGGCTTTTCCGCACACGGAATTGGGTAATACCGACATTATCACCTGCCTCACCCGTCTGAAGCAGATGGAGTTTCACGGTTTCGTGTGGATTTTGAAACCGAGCGATCAACTTTTCGGAGACAGATTGGAAATCGCTAAGGATGGCAATTTCGGGGTTGGGCTTCGTTTGTGCGACAGCATACGCCAAATCTAATGCTGGTTCCAGGTCGGTGCTGATGTCGGTGGGTTGGATAGATTCAATTGCCTGCCGCAACGACTGCTGGTGACTCGTAAACGGACTGTGAATTATGGGGCGCGTATGACAGCTCATTACCATTATTTCGTCGATGAAACGCAGCCCATCTACCATGTGAAGTGCCCGTTCTTTCGCGGCAGTTAATCGAGAGGTTCCTGCGGTGTCTGTGACAACGTTCATACTCGCGGAATGGTCGATAATCAGGATAATCTGTCGCGCGGATTTGGTGATGAACGCAAACTGAGGACGGGCGATCGCGAGGACCAGGAGTATGAGGAACAACAATTGCAGCAACAGGGATAATAGGTGTTTGAGTCTCTGGAACAATGAGGTCGTCTGTTTTTCTCGGAAGAGTTCGTCCCAGAACATCAACGTGGAGACCGGTTCGCGCCGCCGTCGGAGCTTCAAGATGTAAAGCAGAACAATCGGAACGGCGAGACCGAATAGGAGAAGAGAGAATGGGGATAAGAAGTTCATTTTTTAAGGGTCATCAGTTATCAGTTAATCCTCTGTGACAGATGGGAATATCGGCAATCACCACAACGAGTTTACTAACAACCAAGAACTATTAAGAGATGAAACCGCCCATTCGGAAAATACGTAAGATGAGCTCCTCAAAGGGGGCTTGCGTGGTTGTTCGGACGAGGCTGATTTCGCGTTGTGTGCAGTATAAATCCATAGCGTCGCAATACTTTTGGAAAAGTGTCTGGTACCGTTTCAGATGATTTTCGTTGATGGTAACTTGACGGCGTTGATTTGTTTCGACATCAACGAGGTGATAGTCCCCACGTAAATCAGGATTAGTTTCTTTTTCATCAAGGATGTGGATCACAAAGAGATCATGCTTTTGGAATTTCAATATGTTCAGTCCATCAGTGAACCCTTTTGGATCAAAAAGGTCAGAAATGAGGACGACAAGCCCGCGTCGTTTTGTCGTATGAACAAAGTTGTGGAATGCGTGTGCTAAATCGGTTTCGCCGGTACCGTTAATCTGATCCAGGAAGTCGAGGACAGTAAAGATTTTGCCTTTACCGCGTTCTGTTGGAAGTCGATTCACCCCTGTGTTATTGAAGGACGTAATACTAATCGTATCGAGATTGGACAGACCGATGTAGGCGAGTGCTGCGGCGACGCGTTTGGCATAAATCAGTTTTGGTAACGTGCCGTAGGTCATCGACTCGCTTGCGTCTACGAGGAAGTAGATGTGGAGATCCTCGCGTTCTTCGTAAAGTTTTAGCAGAAGTTCATCCAGTCGGGCGAAAGCGTTCCAGTCGATGTAGCGGAAATCGTCTCCTGCGGTGTAGTTCCGATAGTCGGCAAATTCGACGCTGACTCCTCGGCGCGTGCTGCGCCGTTCGGCTTTGATGCGTCCCGCGAAGATTTTTTTTGAGACGATATAGAGATATTCGAGT
This sequence comes from Candidatus Poribacteria bacterium, assembly GCA_963662915.2. Classification (GTDB taxonomy): domain Bacteria; phylum Poribacteria; class WGA-4E; order WGA-4E; family WGA-3G; genus WGA-3G. The sequence goes on from CAXXEU010000002.1 coordinate 1,249,662, forward strand.
TTTTTGAGGAAGTCGTTGTCAAAGGCAGATTGTGTCATTTTAGCGATTAAATGAGGACAGAGTTAATAGTTAAAAAAGCAGATGCTGGATGATGTCGTCAGGGTCAATTCCTTCCGCTTCGCCTTCAAAGCTGAGGATGAGACGGTGTCGGAGGCTCGGCAGTGCGACCGCCTGAATATCCTCACGAGAAACGTTGTACCTGCCATCAAGGATTGCCCGGACTTTCCCGCCAAGAATTAGAGCTTGGGCACCCCGCGGACTGGAACCGTAGCGCACGTATTTCTTTGTCAGTTCCGGCGCGTCCTCCGATTCCGGGTGTGTCCCGAATACAATCCGTAGTGCATACCGACGGACATCTTCGGCGATAAGAATATCGCGGACGGACTGTTCGAGTGCGTTAATTTGGTCACCGTCACAGACTTTATTGACAGTAGGGGTCTCCCGTTTTGTTGTCCGCTCCATAACGAGATCGAGTTCTTCAAGGCTGGGATATTCGACCTTAAGCTTAAAAAAGAACCGGTCGAGTTGGGCTTCCGGTAGCGGATATGTACCTTCCATCTCCAGCGGGTTTTGTGTCGCCATGACGAAGAAGGGCAAATCTAATTTCCGGTGCTGTCCCGCGACGGTCACAGACTTTTCTTGCATTGCTTCTAATAACGCCGATTGCGTCTTCGGGGTCGCGCGGTTGATTTCGTCAGCAAGAACGAGATTGGCAAATATGGGACCGGGTTGGAATTCAAAGAATTTGTGTCCGATTTCATCTTCAGTAACGATCGTGGTACCGATGATGTCTGCAGGCATTAGGTCGGGCGTGAATTGGATTCGTGAAAAATTGAGATCAAGCACCTCGTGTAGCGTCCGGATGAGCAGGGTTTTACCTAAGCCGGGTACGCCTTCCAAGAGGGCATGTCCGCCGGTCATCAGGCAGATGAGAACGCCTTCAATAATTTCTTTTTGTCCGACGATGCATTTAGAGACCTCTTGTTGTATTCTGAGGAAAGTCCCACGGAATTCTTGATAGGTTTGTTCGGCATGATCGGACATGTTTGCCTCATCCTTTATGTGCTATCGGCTAATCGCTATTCCCACTTCATTCATCGCTCGGTTTAATGGATTCAAAATAGCGTTTCACGTAAAATTTATAACCCAACGGAATTTGCTCTTGTGTGAGTGCGTCTTCAGAGAGTTTTTGGTACTTTGTATAAGCCTCTTTGTAACTGACAGCAGATTGCTGCCCTTCAGCAGAGGCTGCGGAGGTCTGAACAGTAGAAGGACCTTCTCCCTGTATCCCGGTGGCGTGTTTAAGGTTCAGCAAAGAATCCATGGATGTCAATTCTCCGAGTTGACTCGTCGAAGTCGTGTTACCTATACCCGTGCCCGGTGTCTTACTCAAATTATATGTCAGCCCTGTGGATGTACTCTTGCTTTTGCAAGCCCCAGCGATACCGGCTTTGCATGCTTCACACTCCGCGAGCAATCTTGCTAACCGTGAGTTCCGCTTTTTGCTTAGTGCGAGATCGCGGATTTTCTTGCTGGCAGCACGGAGTCGGACCTCTGTGCCTTCAGTATCATCTGTGTTGAGTGCGTTCGCTGCCCCTGACAATTCTGACCCCAGTCCGCCGAGTTCTGTGCCGTGTAGACTTTTTCCACCGCGCGTGAGTGCGTCAGAAAGGTTTTGACGTTTTTCTGTGTCGAACTTCGGGAGGTCTTTTCTCAGGTTGTCAAGTTTCGCTGCAGCCTGTTGGTAATCCCCGCGTTTTAGCTGCTGTCCGAACTCACCGAGCGATGGGTTGCCGATGAATTGTTGTCCGAGTCCCCGCATGAGCTGTTCCTGCTTCGCTATTTTGTCAGGATCCATTTTCGATTTTAGGAGTGTGCTCAGTTCCGTCATGCGGGCGAGTGCTTCCTTGGGAGCGATCTGCGGTTTTTTCAGTTCAAGGGTCCTTTTCTCAATTTCTTTCAAGAGTTCTTCGAGTTCCGCATCCTCGTTCAGTTCCGTGTCCTTTTTTGCTGCTTGAATCTGTTTCAACAGAACGTCCGCTTGGACTGCGATTTGCGGTGAAAAGTCAATTTCCGTTGAAGTGGCGGGTGGCGCGAAAAACTCAACGAACGAGAAGGCGATAAGGAATGTGGCTACAAGGGCAATGAATTTTGTCTCTCGCGGCACGCTGTAGCGAGCGAGTCGATGCGTGGAAACTGTTTGTAGTTTGTTAGAGGTGTCCTGAAGCTGGAGTGGGGTCAGCGGTTCATCGGTCTTTTGCTGAAGTTGTTCTAAGCCGCTGATGACGCGATCATTGAGGGATGCCTCGGTATCAATTGTCCGCGCTGCCTCGTGAAGACTCACAGGGCGGATGAGGCAGACCCCCAGCGCACTGACAGCGATCCCGAGTGTCACCCACAGGAAAATTACCCGTGGGACGTTAAAGGCGGTGATGCCATCCGCAATAGCGAAAGGGACACACGTTAGAAGTCCGTAGAAAAGCAGCCTTGCGAAGGTCTGAAAATAACGTTGGACGTTCAGACGGGATCGGACGTGTCGGATTTTTCCAAGAATCAATTTTTCGTCCATGCGGTTGTCTCCTTTTGAGAGGCTATCAGCCATGAGCAGTCGGCTTTCAGTCAAGAGATCGTTTCGGCATCCGGGCTATTCAGTTAATTATCTTCTGATTTGCCGAATTTCAGGTCTAAGAAGGGCTCTCCGTCCGTATCGGTAATCCGTAGATAGAATCCCAGCGAGTAGTTATCCTCATTACAAACTTTGACGAGGACAGTGTTTTCGCCCTGTTTGAGCGTTACCGGAATAGTGTCATGATCTATCCCGACAGTATGGGTGTCGCTGTGTGTGAACACCGTTTCACCGTTCAGCCAGAGTTTTGCCTGACTGCCGCTGCCGAAGCGGAGTTCGGCTTTTCGTTCGTCCGGGGCGTTCACAGTCGTCCAGGCGTAAGCCGTGTTCCAATTAATGTTTTTATCGAAAATTTTTTGAAAATTAACGAAACCGTCGAGAACACCGTCCGCCTGTTTTTTCCAACCCACCTGTCCATCTATACCGTCGTATTCGGTATCCGTGTCAAGCTGCGTTGTATCTTCCGAGATGTATGCTCTATTATACCCGATTCCGCCGGCATTGTCAAACGGTCCGACGGTCCACCATGTATTTTCCGGGATGAATGCAGTTTTGTCCATGTAGACTTTCGCTTCCGTCCGTTTGTCCCGTTCATGATAGAATCGTGCTAACGTGAGAGTGGCGTGGAGTTTAGTCATCGGATTCTCAGGCGTGGCATGCATCAGGTTATCCACCATTTCAATGTAACGTTCTTCGTCTTTAGCGTTTTTGCCGGCTTGTGCGATGCGTGACCATACTTGGCTGGGTATATCTACCCCGTGACCGATCACGATCATACGATTGTCACCGATGCCATTCAGACTGAGTTTGAATTGTGCGAGTGCCTTTTCGTATTTGTCATTGGCGACGTAGGCACGCCCTAATATTGCGGTGAAATCCCAAGTGCTTCTCATGGACGCTGCGCGTTCGGCGAGTTCCAAGGCGGTTTCCGGCATGAGCTCCTTTTCGAGGAGTTGATCGGCGAGAGAGCGGTAATCCCATTCCTGTTGCTTACGGTTGACTTCTTTTTCCCGGAGTGCGAACCATTCGGCGTAGACGGCATCTGCTTTCTGGGAGTCGTCTACTTCTTTATAAGCGTCTCCTAACAGTTCGAGGAAAAGGGCATTCTTCTGCCCCCGCTTGTCAAAAGTCGGTTTCAGTTCTTCGAGGGCAGCGATCCCTCTGTTTTGTTGGTTCGCATCTGCGTAAAGTTTCCAGAGTGCGCGGAGTGCTGTATTGTGATCGTGAAGTTCGAGGGCGGCATCCAGTGCCCGGCGGTAGACAGATTCAGCCTCAGAGAGCATCTCTCTTTTTAGATATGTTTGTGCTAATAGATTGTAAGATTCATAGGCAGTCGGTTCAAGTTCAATCGCTTTTTCGTAAGCGGTGCTTGCTTTTGCCAACCGAGTCGTTGTGTCAGTCTGCTGCGATTTTTGCGTAAGGTCACCGATTTTTTTGTACCATTCGGCGTTATCCGGCTGCAGTTCACTGATTTTTTCGTATGCTGCGAGTGCTTCGTCAACCTTGTCACTGAATTCATAGGTTTTTGCGAGGGCGAGGTGTGCATCAGGGTCATCTGGGGTTTCCTTGATTTTCTGTAATTGTTCGGGGATCTGCTTTTCGTAAAGGTTACCCTCTTTATAGGCTCGGTGTATCGCGGTTTCTGCCCGTTTGCGTATTTCGTCGTATCGACTCGCGTTTGCCATCTGTTGATAAGCTTTAACGGCTTCTTCGTATCGCTGCGCGCCGAGGTAGCTTTTCCCGAGGATTTCGTATAAATGTTCCATGGGTGCCGAAAATCCGGCGAACCGGGAGCTCGCAGCGATTGTGTCTTCTCCAAATGTGATGGCAGCGTCATACATTCCACTTTCAGCACAGATACTGGCGAGTGCCATAAGGAACCAGATGTCCTGTCTGCGGTTGCTCGTTGAAAAGGCGAGTTCGCCCTGCTTTTGCATCTCTTTCGCGAGGTCGGGTTGGTTATTTTTCTGAAACGCAGCTGCGGCGTAATAAAAGCTGCGGATATTGCCGGGTTGTGCTTTACAGAGTGCCTGATACGCAGCTGCGGTTTTCGCATGATTGTCTGCGTTCCGATAGATATCAGCGACCATTTCAAGGATAGCAGGGGTGATCGCGCCTTCTTGGATTTTGGCTTCAAAGATGGTTTGTAACTCGTCCAGTTTTCCTTGATTTTTATAGGCTTTAATCAAGTTCTCGCGGGGTGCGTCTCCAGCGAGCGTGATTTGGACACCGAATGTGCCCTGAGTGATTGACATACCTCTTGAGGCGGACTGAGAAAGTTTTTCATAGAGTTCCATCGCCAAGTCATCTTCGCCGATACGGGCGTATAACGCCAACAATTCATTAGAGACACGTTCCCGTTCCCAGCTCTGCGCACTTAAGTCAATCGCTTTCTTGTAAGCGTCGATCGCTTTTTCCAGTTCACCGGCGTTACGGTAGTCTCGGGCACGTTGCTGCTGCATCTCGAATGTTAGTGTGCCAGCGTCTTCTGCCGCTTTCAGTATTGTTTCCAATTTCCCTTGTCGGCGGTAGAGTGCCATGAGTTGTTTTTCAATATTTGCCCGTTCCCACTCCTGTCCGGTGTGTTGAATAGCGTCCTCGAACGCTTTTTCAGCGGCAGTGAGATTATCTTTGCGGAGGTACAACTGTGCCAATTGAAGATATGCTTTTCCGTCAGTGTGCCCCAGTTCAATCGCTTTTTTATAGGTGTTAATAGCATCATCCACCCTATCTTCAGCAGCGTAAAGTTTTGCGAGGCGAATATAGTGAACGCCACTTTCTGGGTCCTTTTCGATGTATTGTTGTGCGAGTTCAAAGGCTTCATCGGTTTTGTCAGCATCTTGATAGGTATCAACGAGTCCGTCCTGATACTTTGTGTTTTCAGGATCAATGTAGGTCAGTGTTTTCCAGACATCAATTGCCTTCTCGTGCTTGTTTTGGCGAGTATAGAGTGTTGCGAGTTGTGCGCGTGATTCGAGGTCTTCAGGCATGACTTTTTCGATCTGCTCGTAGATTTCCACTGCCTTTTTGACTTCGCCCTGTCGGGCGTGTTGTTGTGCCAAGGCGCGCTGGGTCCCGACATTAAAGTTTTGTGCTTTTTCAGCCGTTTGGGGAGTCGTCGTCAAGTCGTCGCGTTGGCGTTTAATCGTCATCAATTGCTGTTGTGCCTGTTGTCGGGTCCAGCGTTGTGTTGAAAAATCGTTGATGATGCCCGTAAAGAGTGCTTCCGCGTCGTCCCACATTTCGTGTTGCATATAGGTGTTGGCGGTCATTTCTCTCTCGTGGCTGCTGCCGCTTCGTGAGAGACGGATAGCCCCCATTTTCCGGAGTGCGTCCTGTGCTTTCTCTTTTTCATTTTTTTGCATGTATGCCGTGCCGAGTTTTTGGTAGACTTCTGCGAGTCCCCAAATATGCTGTGGATTTATTTTCGTAACCGCGGATTCAAGCAGCCGGAGTTCGCGTTCCCGGTCGTTTGCGCGCCGATAGGCATCCGCCAGGTCGATGAGCCACTGTGTATTCATGGGGGCTGTATTGTCATTGAAGAGTTGATTCACCAGCCGTTCTGCGCCTTCAAGGTCGTTCGCGGCGATTTTCATAGATGCAACGAGATAGGTCAAGGCGGGGTCTTCTGGCTTCTCGGCGAGTTTTGCTTCATATTCCGCCGCCAATTCGTCTATCCGATCTAAGCCTGTATAGAGTTCTATCAGTTTAGGGACTACCTGTAGTTGTTCGTAAGAGTCCTGCGTAAGTTTTGTATCGCCGGTTTCCAGTTTTTCGCGCAAGAACAGGATCGCCTTCTCAGGTTGACCCGCGGCAGCATAGGCAGCCGCTAAGTCCTTATATTGATGGTATCGATTCGGATGCACCGCAATGATTTTTTCATAGAGTTCTATTGCTGCTGTGGCGTTGTTATTTTCCATACACTGTCGTGCGAGGCTTCGAGCAAAGTCGTTGCCGAAATTTCTGCCGACAGCGGGGGCGATCATATCTTTCGCAAGCGCGACGAGTTCATCAACCGCATCTGCTTGAAAAAAGGTTTCTATGACTTCCCAGAAGTTGTAGCCGAGTGCGTTTGGGTTGTCTTTGAGGAGCATGCTGTATTGGATAACCGCCGCTTTTGCTTGTCCGCTGCGTTGTAGCATCTGTGCGTATCGCTGACGGGTTAGGCTGTCCTTAGGGCGTAGCGAGAGTGCTGTCTCAAAAGCTTCTGTCGCTTTTTTTTGTTGATTAGTGCTTTCGTAGAAGGTCGCCAATTTGGCGTGTGCTTGGAAGGAATCGGGATTCTTTTCCGCGGCGGTTACGAGTTCAGGTTCGCGTTCTCGGATGACTTTAGAGGTGCCTACGAGGCGCGATGCGTTCTGGAAGTGCCACGCGTGGAGTGTCCGCCCGTAGCGGTCGCGTTGCGTGGCGAAACGGAGTGCCCGTTCAGCGATACGCGCCGCGTCTTGTCCGCGCCCGAGTGCTTCTAAATGTTGACTCAGATCTATGAGGAAGTTTGGATCGCGTTGTGCCATCGCCAGAGCCGTGGCTTTTTTGGCGGTGGCAATTGCGTACTGTGTGAGCCCGCTTTCTTGGAGTTTTTGCGAAAATTGATAGAGTTCTCGAGCGCCGATCGGTGAATTCAGGACCTTCGTCATCAGTTCGCGGATCGTGACAGTGTCGCCTGTGTGTGCTGCCAGTTGGAGTGTGAGATTGTAATATTGACGGCGGTTTCTCGCGTCCCGTTCAGCGAGTTCTTTCAGTAAATTCAACGCCAGGGCGTGTTGCCCGATTTGGATAGAAGCGAAAACCGTATTGAGTTTGAGCGTGAGGTCGTCTGGCAATTCTTTTTGCAGCAGAGAGAGGATCGTTTGTGCCTTCTCCCGTTGCCCTTCCCACCAGTAGCAGTAGCTCAATGCTAAGCCTGGGTAAATGCGGTTTCTGCCTTCCGCGGCATCCAATTCCGTCTGAAGTTTCGTATAGAGAGCCGCCTGGTGATTGATCGTCCACAACTGGCCGAACGTCTGTTGGAGATACGTCAAGCGGTTCTGGTTGTAGTAAATCGTTGGCGATGGATAGTTAGACTGAAGCGGTGTGTAGCCACTGAAGGTTTGAGGTGCGGAGACCAGTGTCGCGACGTGTCGCGCATGTGTCAGAGGCGGTTGGGTGCGCTCGAAAAACGTCCAGAAGAGAGCGATACCTTTCTCTATCTGTTTCTCACGGATATAGGCAGAGACGAGGTTCTGATAGATACTTTGATATTGGTTCCACTGTTGCTGTTGCTGCGAGGCGTGCCGGGTTGTTAAGGTTCGTGGCGTTGTCGAAACAGAGGGGACGGGAAGGTGTTCAATGATTTTCGCTGCTGCTTCCATTTGACCCGACTGTGCCAGGGCATCAACGAGCATCGCACTCGTGTTCAGGTCGGTGATTTTTACTTTTTCAAGTTCCGCAACGAGTTTTTCAGCATCCACCTTTCGACCCTGACGATAGAAATTGCGAGCGTACAACCCGATGTACCAGAGTCGTGCCTCCGGGGTCAGTCCTGTCATCTCATTGAGGTATTTTTCCAATGTTTCATAATCCAGGTTCTGCTCGATTGCGCGGCTCAACCGCAAACTTTGATAGACGACATCGTTCGGGGACGCAGCGAGCAGCCGGTCGATGGTTTCTGTCGTTTTATCGGGGTTTCCTGTCAAGGTATAGATTTGTGCTAACCTTTCGAGTATCTGGATATTCTTCGGATTTGCCGTAACTTCTGCTTCGAGTTGTGCAATCAATTCACTTAATTTGTGCTGCTGTTGTGCGATTGTTGTGAGTTGTACGAGTGCTCCTGCTTGTGCTTCTTCAAAATTGCCGGGTATCCACTGCTGTCCGCTGCCGTGTCCAAAGGGTTGCCCTTGAATATTCCAGATGAGGTCTTGTGGAAGATTGAATCTGTGCATGTTAATGCCAGGGGGTCCAGATGTTGAGTTCCGTGAACTTACCGTTGCCGGTGGCTGATCGTTCTCAGCAGGTGTCGACATATCCAGAACCCGTTGGAAGTGTGGTGTAGCGCGTTCAAATTCGTTCATTTTCGTTAACGTTGCCCCGAGTTGGTAGAGGGCGAGATGTGCGTTTGGACCTGTCACTTTTTCTGCTGTGCGATCGAGAACAGAGATCGCCTCGTCAAGCAGTCCGTGCTGAATGAGCAGCCCGGCGAGTTTAATATCCGCTTCGAGTGGTTGATTTTTGGCGTGCAGTAGTTTCGTCCATGCCTGAATCGCTTCCTGTTCGCGTCCGGTATCGAACAATAGTTCGCCGAGTCGTTGCTGATGACTCGGATCCGGCTCTGTTTTCGCCAGTCGTTCTTGATAGGTGAGTGCTTCTTGGGTGTCGCCGAGGTCGAGACTGATTTTAACGAGTTGTGCCAGGAGCGTTGGGTTTTCACGGTCTTTATCTAATGCGCGTGCGAGTTGAAAACGTGCTCTGGAGAGATCGCCTTCCGTGTGGTAAAGTTCCGCCAGTCCGACGATGGTTCCCACGTTGGCGGTGTCGGTTTTCGAGAGCTGCTTGAGTTTTTCTTTTAGTTCCGCGGAGCGTCCGAGTTCGTTGTACGTTTCAGAGAGCGGTTGGATGAAGGTAAGTTTGTCATTTATACTTTCACTCAAATCCCAACACCGCCAGTACTGTTCGATTGCCTGTCTGGGGTTGCCTGAAAGTTTGTAAACCGCTGCGAGTTCAGAACGGATGTCCGTTGCTTCAGGACGCATCCGGATCGCCTGTTTGAAACTATCGATAGCCGTTTGATAATCTGCGACCTGTTTAGCGATTTGTGCGAGCATCTGATGTCCTTCTGGGTTGCGTGGACTGTGTGCGACTGCTTTTTTTGCTGCGTCTGTTGCGGCATCAAAGTCCATGACGTTTAGATGGACGCGGGCGATGTTCGCAAAGTATTCCCGAGCGTTCGCACTATCTATCTCAGTCAAGTGCGTATAGATGACGTTGGCTTCCGTGCGTAGCCCTTGCTGGGCATAGGTTTCTGCGAGCCAACGGTTGATCAGTACATTATTTGGCTGTAGGGTTTTCGCTTTTAAAAGGACTTCAAGGGTGTAGGTAATATTACCGAGTTTGAGGTACATTTTAGCAAGTTGTTTGTATTGCGAAAAAACATCAGCTTCGGGTATTTCCGTTGTTTCGAGTGCTGCCTCCAAGGCTTCGATTTTCGCCACGAGCGTTCCTTGTTGCCGATAAATTTCTATCTGTTCGTCAGCCATCTGCTCGGCAAAAAAATCGTTAGGCGCGAGTTTCTCTGCCTCGATGTATTCCGTGAGTGCGGCGTTGTAGTCTTTGTTCTCTGTGAGTCGGTGCGCCAATGCCTCACGATAGCGATATGCATCGGGTGCAAGTTCAACCGCCTTTCGACCTGCAGCGATCGCTTCGGTTCGGAAGTCTTTGGCATCCAGCAGCTGCGCCAATCGGTCATAGTTTTCAGCGGTGTTGTTATCTCCCGTAACCAATTGATTCCATGTTTCTAAGGTTTTCTCACGGTTTCCGTGACGGAAATAGAATTCACCGAAATATTCGATGTAATCAAGGTTATCGGGTGCCAATGCAATCGCTTTTTGGTAGGCTGCAGCGGCATCGTCTACCCATTGATTTCCGACGTAGATTTCGGCAAGGGTCAGGTATGTTGCGGCATCTTCTGGGTTCCGGTCAACTATTCGCTGATACGTTGTTTTCGCCTTGTTCTCATCTTCTAATTGCAAATAGAGTTCACCGAGTTCGCGGTAGATACCGAAATCGTCTGGCTGTTGTTCGGTGAGGACTTCGTATGCCGCGGCAGCATCTTCAAATTTCTCGGCATTACGGAGGGCAGCAATCAGGTTCAAGCGCAGCCCGGTGTCAGTCGGGGCGAGTTCCACGGCTTTTTGATAGGCAGCGATGCCGTCATCTGCCTGTTGGTTTTCGATGTATGCTGAAGCCAGCAGCCCGATTAATTCAGGATCGTTCGGGGTGGTTTCGAGTTTGTCTTGATAGTGTGTAATTAATCCTTCCCAGTTCCCGTCGGCGGCATAGATACCGATGATACGGTGTTGAAGGTCCTTGCGTAGCCAATTACCGGGTGCTGTTAATGCCAGTGCGGCATTGTAGTTTTTAATAGCGTTATCGTATTCGCTATTTGCTTCGTGGATATTCCCGATTTCTCGATGGCTCAAACAGACACGATAGGGGTCATCTATTTTAAGTTGAATAATTGCTTCGTGTTCCGCGATGGCTTGGTCATAGAGTCCTTGCTCACGGAAGAGGTCTGCAAGTTCGATGCGTGCGTAGATATTTTCTGGGTCGAGTTCAGAGATTTTTTTCCATGCTGATATCGCTTCGTCAACGCGGTCTCGGCTGAAATAGGCGCGTCCGAGTGCTTTATAGATCGCCATCAGTTCTTCGGGTGATGCTGCTTGTGTCTGTTCTGAGAGTGTTGCGGCTTTCGTCAATTCGTTGATCGCATCTTCATGCCGACGCAGCATCGCGAACATCTGTCCCAAAGCGAAATGGGGGTAGTATGCATTCGGGGCGAGTTCCACGGCGCGTTGATATGCCGCAAGGGTTTCCGTATCTTTCCCAAGCCGTTTGTGAATATGTCCCAAGATGAGTTGGAGGTTCGGATCATTGGGTTGAGCCGCGACCTCTGCCTCATAATCGGTAACCATCGCATCTAAACCGGCACTTTCAAGATAGAGTTGATAGAGTCGGTCAAATGTGCTCCCCTCTTTAGGCGTGCGACTGAGCATTAACTTGTAACGTTCGATGATTTTTTCGTCGCTTGTCTGGTTTTGTGCCAGGGTGGTTGATGGAAGATTTGAAAGGTAGAGGGCAAGAGAGAGCAAACATACAATAAGGGTGTACTTCTTTCGTCCGTACATAGCGGCATCTCCTTTATCTGTAGTGGAACGTATAATAGTTATACCCCGTGTTTACCAGAAGGTTGCAATTGTTTCAGAGGTTTTAATTATCCGGTTGACTAAAAACTTCCATGCCGGCGGAACCGTCTCCGATTCGGCGGATCTGTTTTTCAAAACCGGGGGGCGAAAGCGTCCATGTAATCCAGAGCGGTTCGTCGCCTGTATTAACAAAGCGGTGTTCGACATTGGGTGGAATATAGATAACTGTGCCGGGTTTTAAATCAGCGACTTCATCAGCGACATACCCTTTGCCTTGTCCGCCATAGACGAAAATAATTTCTTCGGCTTCGCTGTGTGAGTGAAGCGGAATTTCACTATTCGGATCAACTTCTTCGAGTCCCATTGAGAAGTGTGCAGTGTCGACGGTATTCGGTTCAACGAGGGTGTACAAGGTTCGTGGTGCTTCTCCCTCGATGCGGACGACTTCGGCATCTTCTTTGTGATAAATGTGTTTCATCTTTGCCTCCATGAATAGAAATTACAATCTACAATAACCCTCAAAGAAAATTGTCTGTTCATCCTCACTCAAGTGGCGTGAAAGCGTTAGAATATCTGAGAGATAATAGCCAAACCCGAATTGCCTTACGTCGATTGGGCAGGCCTGTCCGTCTGAGACAATGATATTATGAGGTTCCAAATCCGAGTGAATCAGCCCAAAAGCGTCCCATCTGTCACCCTGTTCCTCAACAAACCGCGAAAAGCACGAAGGAAGGGAAGAAAGTTTTGCCAACGCCTCCGCCGAAGTGTCCATATCGTTTCCAAGTGCTCTTTCAATTTGCGGAATAATCCGGTCCATTTCGTGCCGAGGACGAGTGAACCAATGAGGTAACTCCAACGTTTCCGACACGTAGTGCATGCGACCGACCATGTTCCCAAGATTCCGAATCAGTTCAGACGTTCTATCTGCTGCGGAGAGCGCGTTAAGCGTCTCGCCCGGAATCCAGTTGTATACAATTGCATAGCGCGACGGGAGACCCTTTGGCGAGAGGGATTGAACTATTTCGCCATCACGTCCAGGCACAGGCGAGAGGGTCTTAATCCGCGCTTTATCCCGAAGCGCATTTAACCAATAGATTTCGGACCGGATTTTATCAATAGCGGTTCCTACCTGATAGAGTCTCAGTGTGAACCGAGCGTCCTCAGTATCTAAGAAAAACAACATGTTCGCGACATCAAATCCGGCCCCACTAATTCGGAATGAAACATTATTCAGCGCATACAGCATAACAGCCGCTTTTGCATAGTGCCAATCGGTGATAAGGTATTGTAAAATCCTTCTGTTATAAACTATCAAAATGCCGTTGTCACACGCGTGTTGTGTTGATTCAGATATAAAGGTGCGTTGTTCAGTATCAAGTGAATCTAAGAAGGCAAGGATATTGGGATCAATGTATGGATGTTGATCAGAAATTGCTTCGAGCCAATACTGTCTACATTTGTCATGGCAATCGATTCGGTAGACAGGTAGGGACGGATCTCGATACCAATTAGGAGAATTTTCGATGGCGTATTCAACTGGGATACCACAAAATGGGCACGACATTTTCTCTGCCATAGTCGCGTTTCTCGAATGCTAACTTAGTGATAGGGTGCTAATTCTCAGGATTCTTGGTTGAATCGCGGTTCATCCAATCTAAAAGTCAACAAGAACCCAAGTAAAACGAGTACTGAACAGCTGATGAAAACCGGTTCAAACGCTAATTTCTCAATAAGTGCACCAATCAAGGGTGAAACGAACAAGGGGATGGCTTGGAAAAGACTCATCACGCCGAGATATTGCGGGTGTTTCTCCTGTGGTGCGATTTCAAGCGTATAGTTTATGACAATGCGGGCAGACACGGGTGTAAATCCCATAAGAGCAAAGATAATCCAGTATAAATTTGCCCCGGAAGGCATTCGACTAATCCCAACCGCTAATAACGGCATAAAGGCACTGATTAATATCAGAAGCCGCAAGACGAATCGGTTCCCTGAGCGGTCCGCGATGTTACCCATGACACCAGCACCGAGAGCATTGGATGCGTTTTGTGCCACGATCAACACCACGAAACCCGAGGGAGCGAGTCCTAATGTGCGCTGTCCGAAAACTGTATAGTGTGGAAAAAGTGGCCAGATCGAGTAAAATAGCAGGATAACAGTGGCAAATCGCCGAAAGTTTCTGTCGTCTCTCAAGAGAAGGAGTGCCTCGCCGAGAAATTTGAAAAAAGGTGCCGTGCGTTCTGGCTGTGAAGGGAGTTCTTTAAACCAGAAACTGACTGAGGCAGCAACACCGAAGGAGATAGCCGTTGCCCCAAAAAGCACAGCGTAACGCGGCGTGCTCGCAGAAAGCCAACGCGGTAGGAGGTAGAAAGCGACACCGATCGAAAGCGTACAACCGATGATATTGGAATAGGCGAGGAGCCTGCCCCGTTTTTCCGGACTGATGAGTTTTCCCTGCAGTGTTCCGGTGGCCAGATGATTGCAACCAACCGCGAGCCAATGTAGGGTACACAGCACGAGAAAAACAACCACAATAACATTCGCTGACCAGTGTGTTAAGTTTAATATTGCGGACAATATAAACCACGGAATCGCAAAACCGAAACTTGTGAAAATAAAGAACACCTGTTTTGTGGGCATCTGGGCGACGCGTTGCGCAATCAGGAACTGCGGTAAGCTCTGCCCGATTCGCAGAATGAGCGGTAACAATCCGCGGATAGTTCCAGAGGAGGTATAGACATCAATAAACGCTGGAATCACCACAGACTCGGATTTGAACATCCAACCGAGGCGCATCACAATTTGGTTCAGTGCGAATACAATTAAATTGCGTTTTTCGTGCGGATAAGGTTCTTTCAAAGGGTCGTTCGTCTGATCTGGTTCGCTTTTATTCATTGTGGTATTGGGTCAATCATCTATATCCATCCATCCTCAACCATCAACGTTAGTGGCGATTCCATCTCTTCAAGGGGCAGATGAATCCGCCGCCGTTTCCGAGACGATTCATAAATCGCCATGAGGAGTTCGTGGGTTGCGTATCCCTGCTGACCACTTGAGCGGTGTTCCCGATCCTCTTCAATCGCTTCAATCATGTCTCGTACAGGATTGCTTTCTGAAGGGAGATCAGGTGTTACCCAATCGCCACCGGATGCTGAGGTGCGGTAGCGGATAGACGGTCCACCCGGGGCAGCCAATTCGAGTTCACCTTCAGTCCCGTAGCAGTAGATGTGGTGATACCCCGGAGCGGTATCGCTCCCACCTTCAATGATAGCGCGGACATTATCCTCGAACTTGAAGTAACCGAGCGAGAAATCTTCAGAGTGCAGATCATATTTCATCGGTGTGTTGATACGTTCAATCTGACCAATCACCCAAGTAACCGGACGATCGCCGTAGACATATCGCATGAGATCGACGGTGTGTGTGGCATTGTCTTTCAGGTCACCACCGCTACAGACACCGTGAATGCGGAAAAGGGCGCCAATCACACCGTCAGCAATCATCTGTCTTGCGAGTTGATAGGGTGCGCTAAACCGGACTTGATGATCAATTGCCAATTTTACGCCGTGTTGTGAACAGGTTTCGAGCATCTCGCGTGCTTGTCCCAGATTTTCCGCCATCGGTTTTTCGGAAAGAATTCCCTTCACACCCCGTTTTGCGGTTTCAATTGCGACCAGCGCGTGCAGTTTCGGACGCGTGCAAACAGAAACCAGATCAATCTCTTCGGTCTCAAGCATTTCAATGTAATCGGTATACTGCTTTTCGACACCATACTGTTCACCGTATGCCTTCAATCCGTCTGCATTAATATCAGCAATCGCAGTCAGAGAAGCCCGCGGTTCATTCACATACCATCCGGCGTGCATGTGCGAAATCCCACCGCACCCAATTATCGCAACGTTGTAGGTTTTATGCATTGTGGATTCCTCTTGTGCCTGTGTTATGGCAACGCTAATCCGCTTTGTGTCCCAAGCAGGACAACGCATCGTGTAGATTTGAAATTACATAATCCGGCCGTTCGTCCTCTGTTTCCGGTGTCAGTCTCGCCGATTTTCGGTTGATGAGGACGCTTGTCATACCCGCACGGTTTGCCCCAACGATGTCATTTTCGATGGAGTCGCCGACGAACAGAGCTTCTTTCGATGAAACACCCGCGCGCTGACAAGCGACTTTGAAGACTTTGATGTTCGGTTTCCTAACACCGACCTCATCGGAAATTGTCAGCGATTGGATACGTTGACTGAGTCCGAGGTGTTGAACTTTAGAAAATTGGCTGTCGGTATGGTTATCGTGCGCGCCGTTCGTAACGATACCGACATGGTATGCGTGTAACGCTTCAAGAATTACGACATCTTCGTAAAGACGCAAACTTGTGAGGTAACGCGAACTTAAAACGTCGTTGAGTTCCTCTATAATTTTACCTCTGGACAAACCCAATTCTTGGAATAAACAGTGGAAACGTTTGTCTCTCAATTCTGCCATAGAGCCTTTTCCGGCATTGAGGTGTTGGAAGAGTTTCTGATGAACTGTTGTCCATGCCTGCATAATAGCCGCTTCCGAGACATCTGGCGCATGCTTACGTAAAAGTTGGAATGTTTCTCCTGTCGCAATGTCCCATGCTGTATCGGAGTCGCAGAGTGTGTTATCAAGGTCAAAGAGGACTGCCTTAATCATTGTTTTTTTCAAATGTTGTAAAATAGCGGTCCATCAAGCAACCCAAGAGATGTATATGTAAACGAATACCAATACTATCCAAACACATGCGATCGTCTTCATCACACGACTTTTCCGTCCTGTTTTTGTAAAATTAAAGCCGATATGCGTGAACAATAACATCAGCGCAACGAGAATGTTGAGGTTGAAAAGCCTGTTAGAACCCAAATTGTGCCACGTGAGAAATCGAAAGACATTGTAGGCAAGCAGACAAAAGATAAGACCCAGCAGACCATATTTCCAGAGATGCTTTAGTGAGATTTTTCTTGCAAACCCGGTTTTTGCCGATGCCTTTTCAAAAGACTCCGGTAGGTCCGGATTCTTTTCCCGCAGCGTCTGCTGACGTTCCTGTTCCTTTTTAATTTTTCCCTCAAGCTGCTGTTTCTCAGCATCAGTTAGTTGTCTCATAACAGATTACTTTTTTCTTAATGATTTAAGGGGCATTACAAAAGCCAAACACTTCTCATCACGCTCCATCGGCTCTATGGCAAATCCCATAGAGAGTTTAAGCAAGTGGTTTTCAGGGTAATTCTCACCGCTGATGGATCTGACTTGATAACAGTCAAACAACTTCGCTTGTTTAATGGTATATTCTTGAAGTGCTGTGCCGATACCTTGGCATCGGTATCCGTCCTTCACGCCAAACGCGAGGATTTTCGCTTCTTTCAGCGGCTTTCCATGTATCTGAATAGGCGGATGGTCGCGGTCATGAGGACCAATATCCCACACAACAAACATGAGGAATCCGACGATGGTTTCATTTTGTTTTGCTGCTAAAAAATAACGTGAAAACTGCTCAAAGTACGGATTAAATGCCCAACCTTCTTGATTTAGGTTATTAACGAGTGCAACGAAGTTCTGCCAATCCGGATGGTCAGGTGTGAGTTCGTGAATAGAAAAGTGCTGTTGTTCGTTCATTAGGTATCAGTTGCCTTCAAGGATAATTAACGCTGTTCTATTGTCGATTTTTCCTTCATCCGTTTGACGGCATCGAGCTTTGTCTGCTGCCAATCCGTCCAATCTTTTTCCCCCTCGTATCGGACGACATCGTGAATGGTTGCGCGCGGTTGATAGGTTATATAGTTTCCGGTGTGCCATGCGAGGTTCCGATACACCATGAAATCTCCGGGTCCAAGATGTACCTGAACAGCTCCGGGGAACCGCCTGCAATGCTCTAAACAATATCGTTCCATCTCAACGTTGGATTGTCCGTCTGCTGGTTTGCGCAGTCTCGGATCGCCTGTAGATTGTTCCTCACCGGGCATATCCCATTGCCGCAAGTGGCTCCCCGGAACGAACCACGTACAGGAATCAGCATAAATTGCACAGTTGACTTGATTGAAGTGGCGTAGGTCGTACCAAACCTCTGCCAGTTTCGCATTGACGATCTCGTCGCGCGCTTCGGGTGGGACTTCCACAACGCTGTCTCGGTGCCATCCAATATGCCACGGATGCTCAAGCGGCTCGACGAGCAATCCCATGATGTCAACGTGACCGTGCGTGTAGTTATCACCGAGCAATTTCTCTATGGCATCTCGGAGTTCTGGTAACTCCGTATAGTCATAAAAAGGTTTAAGGTCTAATTCAGCGTCGTAATTGGATAGCGGTTGAATCCGTTGCGTCTGGGGTCCGTTGCGTTTGTGCGCCAGATCGCGGGCTTTCTCTGCCTCTCGACGCAAATCGGTAAGCAAGGTTGGTGGGACAATCCCTCGAAAGATTAGGTAGCCTTGCGAGAGATACGCATTGACCATGGAATCTTGAAATTGAAATGCCATTGTGTGTCCTATCTAACGTGAGCTTGAAAAAAAGAGACTTCGCCCTTCTCGTAGGGGCGAGGTCACCTCGCCTGTAGGGTTAGGAGACCTAACCCCTACGAAAGTCTTCACATATTCTTAGAATTTGCTATATATCAAACTCACGGTGTTACAAAAGAGCAGCCTACGGCACAGAGCTTAAACGTCTATTTGAAAATAGCGACAGCAATAGACACAATCAGGGCACCAATAGCACACGCAGTTATTACCCAGCTCCGCACCCCTGCGATCGCGCTCTGCTTACCTTTGAGTTCGGATATACCCGTCTCAACACCACGGAGACGAGTATCCATCCCGTTTAGCCGGTCATCCATCCTATCTAAACGCTGATTGACTTGATCAAAGCCATCTTTCATCAGTTGATAGAGTTCTTCATTTGTCATTTTTCTGTTCCTTTTGTTTTTTGTTAGTAATACCAGCGTAAACCAGATCTTTAACAACAATTATACCACAATTTCTATTTTCTCTCTGTTTCTTTTTTCAATTTCCGTCTTCCCCACCAATACCCAACCTGGCGGAGATAATAGCCAAGAGTTTTAGGTATCTTCTCAAACTCCGGCACAAACGGACACCTTCCACCGAGAACAACTAATTCCGATTTAGCACGCGTCATCGCAACGTAGAAAACACGTCGCGCCTCTAAGATATCGCTGTCTCGACGCGGAAAACGCCGTTCCAGTGTGTTATGGACGAGGATTACCTTTTCCCATTCTCGTCCTTTTGCTTTGTGGATGGTTGTTATCTCAGGGGAAATAGCGAACTTGGCGAGTATCTTTTGAATCTGTTCCGTCTCATAGTTCGTTCGCGCCAAAATAGCAGTTTCTTTTGATGATTCCAACTCATGCAATAAGATGGTTTCTACAGTTTCAGGTGTCGTCTCAACGATTTTTATGTGATGCTGTGTTGGATTGTAGGCGCGGAGGTTTTTACGGATGCGTGGCACATTTCGTTCTATCAAGGCTCTGGCATGTTCAACAATCGTTGATGTAGAGCGATAGTTACGTGTAATTTCGTATTTTATCACATCTCGTCGGTTGGTAAACTTTTGCATAATTTCTGAGTCACCACCACGGAAACCGTAAATCGCTTGATCGTCGTCACCGACGGCAAAAAGATTTTCTGAAAGAAGCGATATTAACCGGAAGTCGGCGGGCGCGATGTCTTGAAATTCGTCAACGAGGACGTAAGGATATTTGTCGCGATAGGTTTGTCGGAGGTCTGGATGGATCTCAAGTAGATTTGCGGCATGAATAATCATATCCTCGAAATCGAAGGCGTTTGCCTCGGTTTTGAGCGTCTCGTATTTTATGGCAAATGCTTGCGCGACGCGATCCTCAAGCGTTTTTGGGGCGAAAAGTCCGCAGGTTACCTGCCGTTTCGATCGCATGACGGTCTCTTTTATATCGTTGAAACGCGCTCGGAGATTCTCAAAATCGGGGTCTCTATCAAGGTGTTCTTTATACGGAATATCGAAGTGTTGGCAGAATATCTCAAGGAGGAGTTGGTTGCTATATGCCACTCTTAACGGATCTGCTCTGTTAAATACACCCGCGCGTTCCCGATAGAACGCAATCCAGTGTGCCTCGCGACGATTCGCCTCGCGTCCGGTGACCCATTCCAGTACTTCGAAATTGAATTGTGTTTCGCCTTCAGATCGGATCGCTTGTCGAAGTCTATCGTTTGACGAGTGACTGAAGTGTTCTTTTCTGCGACGATCTGGGTTCGTGGTCTGTCCTATGTAACATTTATCTGTTTTCTGGTTCTCGATTTTGTAGATCGCAACTGTAGTGGTTGATGCTTCCTGTTCAATGCGTCTCCGTTCTTCTGAAATGATTTGGTCGATTTGACCAGTCCAAATTTCAGGAGATTCGCTGAATCCTGCAAGTTTGTAGTTTTCGGTGATAATATCTTTGCCGAATGCGTGGAGTGTTCGGATTTCAGGTTTCTGATGTGATTCAGGCTTGTCAAACGATTTCGATGAAATGCGTGCACGTCCGATACGTGTTTCCATTTCTTCGACGGCTTTTCTATTGAAGGCAATGGCGAGGATATGTGAAGGCGGGATATTGTGTATTTGGATGAGGTTCAGGATCCGTGCCGTTACGACGGTGGTTTTTCCACTACCGGGTCCGGCGATGACGATTGCGGGTCCTGTAACATGGTTAACGGCTTTTTCTTGGTTTCTATCGAGTTGCATGTTTTTCATTTCGGCATGCGCCGCACCCATAGCAGCAGTGCCACATTCATCGCGCCGATGAAGCCGAAGACATACGATTGAATACCTGCTAACGTATCGAGGGAGCGGATCAGGAACGGACAGAGAATCGGTAAGCCGAGGGCAAAGCAGGTGTAAAAAGTTAAAAGTTTAGCCCCTTTCGCTTCCCAGAAGGTTATCTGCCGCTTTAAAACCTTTATATATGATTGATCCCATAAGCGGGAGGTCCACTTCCCCTGCATAAACCCTAAACCGACACCTAAGCCATAACCGAAACTCGACCAACGGAGGTCAATGCGTACGTCATAAGAGAGTGCTACCACCCAGAGCAACTGTCCCAAAACTGAGAGCACAATGAACGCCCAGAACACTGGTAACTTCATATAGAACGGAAGTAAACGACGGTATAATTTATTTGACATGCGATTTGACGTAATGAACGGCGTTTTTGAAGATAGCGAGTCCGTCGCCTTCCTCGGAACTGCTGCCAGTTGTCCCGATGAGTCGGGTCCAGCGCGGATGATTCCATTTCATTAGAAACCGCTCGGGATGGGGCATTAATCCGAAGATTCTACCTGTTGTATCGCAGACCCCGGCAATATCAGCATCGGAGCCGTTCGGATTTTGTGGATATTCACTTTTGGCATATCGAAAGACAATCTGCTTATTTGATTCTAATTCTTCCAAGACATCCGACGGTGCCGTAAACCGTCCCTCGGCGTGTGCCACAGGGAGATAGATTTCGGGTTTGATGCCTTTTGTAAAGACACATGGACTCTCTTGCGCTGCCAATTCTACCCAGCGGCACTCGAATTTTGCCGAAGTATTCATTGCCAATGTCGCTCGCTGCGTCATTGCTGGCGCGCCGTTTTTAGATGAACTCAGCCCTGGCAACAGTCCTGTTCGCACCAGCACTTGGAATCCGTTGCAGATACCGAGTATCAGTTTGTCATCAGCGACAAACCTATTCAGCGCATCTGCGAATTTGTGTTTCATCTCGACTGCCAAGAGAATACCGGCTGAAATGTCATCGCCGTAGGAGAAACCACCCGGAATGGCAAGGATTTGGTAATCGACTAAGTTGACTTTTCCAGATATCAGGTTTTGAATGTGTATTAACACCGGCTCTGCCCCGGCAAGTTGGAACGCTGCATCCGTTTCTACATCGCAGTTCGTCCCAGCAGTTCGTAGAATGAGGACTTTCGGTTTCTGCATTTTTTAACTATGAGATCTCCTTGTAAGTTGACCTAATAGGTTTCTCTGATGTTTGATTAGCGTTGTGGAACAAGTTTCAATTGGGATTGTTTCTCGCCTAAAACTTAAAACCGCAGCGGTGCCTGCCATGCGGATTTGAGGGTATCAATCGAGGTTTCAACAATTTGATGTCCCGCGGTGCCGTTGAGGACGAAGTTTGGTGCGTCTGTAACAATGCCGAGGCAGCCTGTCGGGATGTCCTTCATAAGGGTTGCGTAATCCTGTTGGTGTTGCGGTTCAATCTCTACGAGGAAACGGCTGTTTGACTCCGAAAATAGGAGCGTGTCATTAGCAGTGATTTCATCGCCTGTTGGGATGCTACTCAGGTTCAAGGACATCCCGTATCCACCTGAAAATGCCATTTCTGCTGCTGCGACACCGATGCCGCCTTCAGAACAGTCGTGGCAAGAACGCACCAACCCCTTACTGATTGCAGTGCTAAGTCGTTCCATCGTCAGTTTACCTTCATCTGGACGGACGATGGGTGCGTTGTTTCCGATAAATCCGTGGATACCGAAGTAGTGTGATCCACCCAATTCAGCGTAAGTGTTTCCGACAACATAGATGTAGTTACCCGGGGCTTTTACGTCCATCGTAACGGCTCGCTGGATGTCGGGCATCACACAGATGGCGGATATAAGCAGCGTCGCTGGGATTGCCCGTTGCTCACCGGTTGTTGTGTCGCTATATTCGTTGTAGAGGCTATCTTTACCAGAAATGAAAGGCGTACCGTAGGCGGTTGCAATGTCATAGCACGCCCGTGCTGCGCGCACCAATTCCCCAAGTCGATCGGGTTTGTCAGGGTTCCCCCAACAGAAATTATCCAACAGTGCTGTTTTTTCAAGTGTTCCACCGACAGCGACTATGTTCCGTAAAGCCTCATCAATTGCCGCTGCTGCGCTGAGATATGGATCTACATCGCTGTATTTCGGGTTGATTCCGTTGGCGACAATCACACCCTTGTGACTCCCAATAACCGGCGTGACGACGCATGCATCACTCGGTCCATCGTTTTCTGTGCCAACGAGCGGGTTAATAACTATACCACCTTGCACACCGTGATCGTATTGCCGGATGACGGATTCTTTACTCGCTATATTTGGACTCGCGAGGAGTTGGCAGAGGTCGTCTGTATAGTCTTTAGTTTCTTTGTCCCGCGACGGCATTTCTGGGTGCTGTGGTGGGTGCCAGACTGCTTGTTTGATAGGTTGTGGTAAACCGTTGTGCAAGAACTCCATCCCTAAATCCGCAACAATTCTGCCTTCGTAAAAGACTTGCAGTTTGTGTGTATCTGTGAAGCTGCCGAGAACTGTTGCCTCAACGAATTCCGCTTCACATATCTCTATGAGTTCATCTAAATTTTCAGGAGGAACGGCGATGACCATGCGCTCCTGTGCTTCGGAAAGCCAAATCTCCCACGGCGCGAGTCCTTCGTATTTCAGAGAGACGCGTTCGAGATGTACTTCCGCACCTATGTGTTCGCCCATCTCACCGACTGCAGAAGAGAAGCCGCCTGCACCACAATCCGTTATAGAGCGATAAAGGTTCCGGTCACGGGCTTGTAGCAACGCATCAACGATCTTCTTTTCCATAATCGGGTTGCCAATCTGCACCACACTGCCGAGATTTTCGGAGGTGTCGTCCAGCTCGGCAGAAGAAAAAGTAGCACCGTGAATGCCGTCGCGCCCCGTCTGTCCACCAATAGAAACGACAAGATCGCCGGGTTCGACAGACTTTTCGCACCTGTTCTTCGGTATTAAGCCGACGTTTCCACAAAAGACGAGAGGATTCGCGGTATAACGGGTGTCAAATAAAATTGCCCCATTTGCAGTCGGAATGCCCATTCGATTGCCATAGTCACGCACGCCAGCAACTACACCTTTAAAGACGCGTTTTGGGTGAAGTGTGCCTTTCGGGAGCTGCGCATAAGGTGTATCTGGCATCCCGAAGCAGAAAACATCCGTATTCAGAATAGGCTTTGCGCCGAGTCCAGTGCCGAGCGAATCCCGAATTACACCACCAATGCCTGTTCCTGCGCCTCCATAAGGTTCAATCGCTGAAGGGTGGTTGTGCGTTTCTACCTTGAAGACGAGGTTGTAGGTATCGTCGAATTCAATGATACCGGCGTTATCTGAAAAGACAGAGACGCACCACGGTTTTGCTATTTGCTCTGTCGCACGTTGGATGAAACTCGGAAACAAACCGTCAATTCGCTCTGACTCCTTTCCGGTTTCAGAGTAGTCGATGATGCTTTTGAAGGTTTTGTGGACGCAGTGTTCCGACCAAGTTTGCGCGATAGTCTCAATTTCCACGTCGGTTGGGTTGCGTCCTAAACCCTCAAAATGGCTCTGAATCGCGTGCATCTCGTTCAGATTTAGGGACAGCGTTCCTTCTCGACTGATACGCATGAGTTCCGTATCATCGGCATTTAGGATCTCTATTTTTTTAACCGTACTGGACATTAATTTCTCCACTATTTACGCGTCGTCTTTTTGAAGAGATTGTGCTGCAAATATTGTCAAGCATAGTTCTTCGTTAAAGAGTTCATACACAGGTATTTTCCCACTCAATTGTTCGCTTTCGTTTAGAATGATTCCTACGCCTTCGCCACGTCGTTCTAAAAAGTGTCTCCGCTTCACCTGTTTCCCATCACCATCATCTAAAGCAATTTCCGAAAGTAAACGGGATAAGAGTTCATTACGCGTGGCTTGGCTATAACGTAATTTATCAATTGTCACAGTATTTGCTAATGCCCCTGGAGAATATAGCTCAAGTCGATCTCTAAACATGAACAGACGAATTTTTGAGCCGCTTTTTGAATAATCTCTATGTACAACCGCGTTAACGATCGCCTCAAAAACGGCACGCATGCTGTATTGGGGTTGGTCTATCCTGCCAATTCCCTTCCGCGCGGATACCTCGTTGTGTTTTTGGACAAATTTAAAGGCATCTATAATCTGTTGGTCAAGTGGCCCCTTAAAATCTTTTGCATCAATTTGGTAGTTGGCATCTTTTTCCTTACCACTATAATAAACGGCTTGAATAAAACTGTTATAGAGGAAATCATCAGGTGTTTCATGACACATCAAAACGCCAGCAACAGAAGCACGAATTTCCCGACCTTCTGCAACGAGTAAAGTTCTTTTCAAGAGTAGGTCTACTGTCTCATCTTCAGCGGCACCTTCTGTGATGAATCGGCAGTAGAGCGATTCCCTTAATGTTCCCTTATGCGTATTTGGGACGGGTAGTGTGTCAAAATGAGTTTTGCGCGGTTGTGAACGGGTTTGAAACAGTTGTGCTAACTGTTGTGTTGACATCTCTTTTTTCGTTTTTTCTCGACGCGTGTAATACCCGTTATGAGTCTTGTGAACAAAAAAGCTTCGCGGGATCTCTATTTTTAGTAGGTTTTTACCATCAAGCCGTAATTTTTCCGTGAAGATGGGAACGGTAGGTTCAATGCTATCATTGCATATTTCAACAACCGTTTTTTCTACATTATCCAAATTCTGCGGTTCGATTCCGACGATTTCTCTGTTGTCGTCGATACCAATGAGTATTATTCCTCCTTGGGTGTTCGCAAATGCAGCGATCTCGTCGGCAAGACTGTTTCTCTGAGGAGGCATCTCTCTTTTGAATTCAATCGTTGAATCTTCACCAAGCATAATTTTTTCTATGAGTTCGGTTTGACTGTAAAGCATGACTAATCTCCGAGGTGAATACGTCTATAGCGTTGTTCAAATGCCCTTTCGCCGCCCTCAATTAAGTAAGAAGAGAGTCTTAAAATTCGCGTCATCTGCACAATCTGTGTAATCAGCGTTCAGATACTATACACCTGTTGCCCTGCTAGAGCTTAGGGTGAGGTTGGTTCCCGCGTTCCTATAAATATTTCGTCCCGCTGGAGCTTGATGTTTGTAAGATTAACGTGAGTTTGATAAATACTTATGACAAACGCATTTCCTCTTAAAGTCCCCATGATAAGGGGAATTTAGCGGGTTAAATCACTAAAAAATTACCGCTTTTTTGCACAATTTGCATCCGTTTTGGCTTCTAATACTTTTTCCAAACTGGCGTTATTACTTCCTGACAAGTTTTCAGAATTTTCGGATTTTACTCATGGTGAATTTGACCAATCCAGCGGTGCGCCACAGTATCCTCTATCTTCTAAGGATCGTATCCAACCTACAAAATCGGTAACCATTTTATCTGGAAACCTACACTTGTGCCCCATGCCTACCTTGCACAGATCAAAACCACAAAAATTTCTATATCTTGCGGGTATTTTCGGTCCTTTACTGCCCCAATAAATGTAGGCGGTACTTATAAGCACTCTATCAACCTTAGTATCATTTTCAATATTTCTTATGTTTGGTTCGCCATTCGGGTGACTATGATGTGAGTCCAGCTGGTACCACTCGCAGGTACCCACGTCCCGATAATAGATATTATCTCCGAAAGCTTGTTTTTTGCTCCCTCGCAAGTTGGGTTTCTTTTGCTCAAATCTGGAATCCGACCAGTAGCAGTTGAATGACATGACTTCCGTTACTTTCATAACGAAGACAATGCCTGCTTCTCGGTTCCAAGTTTTTGAACCCGTACCAACAATCCAGTCTCCGATTTCAGCGCGCCTTCGGATTTCAGGTTTACACGTTCCCAGGGTACAGAATTGATAAAACGGGTTAGGAGCAAAACCAAAATCTCTAGCTACGACGTAAGAATATAGTTTCATACGTTAAATCTCATCAACAACCATGCCTGTTTATAGGACGATAGTCTCTTATTCCACCGGTTGGTTTATACCAAGCATCTGATTTTCCAGTAATAGCGTCTATGATGCTCTCGCCATTCCAGCCGACCATTGCATCTCCATATTTCTCTAGTGCTTCAGGAATTTCGCAATTTTGCGCACCGTATTCCCATATACCTACTATACGTTTCCCTAGCTCATGAGCTTTTTCAATCTCCCAGTTTACCCATTCGCTTTTCCGAGTATCTTGTGATACATAAACAGCCAAAGTACCTGCCCACTTAATTTGAGGAGTCAGTATCTTCTGTTTTATGTAGTCAGGATCCTTAGCGTTGTTGGGTTTGTCAGCGGTGATAGATGAATCACGCATCTGCAACCCATGCTTTGCCACTAGATCCTTTAATTTCGGAAGCCCCTCATCATCCTCATGAATGTGGCTTATGAACACATCTTTAATTTCGTTTGGCATAAAATAATCCTCCTGTCACTCACTTGCAGTAAGTTGACTCACGGATAATGATTACCGGTCACTATTGTTTGATACAACACAGCATATTTAAAGTAACGCGGCACCTACAAAAATGTCACCGCCTTGTCAAGATTTGAATATTCTTCTCATAGATTTTTTGGATTTCATGGTTATCTCGGATACTCTGTGCCTCATTAAATGTTATTGGTGATGGCTTCTGTAAGATTTCGGCAATGTATTTTGCCCACTGTTGAACTTCGCAAAGAAACCGGAGTGGTGTTCCAAGTTTTATGAAAGCGGGCAGTTTCCTTTGGCTGTTATCAAGAATTAGATGTGCAATTAGCGGGTGTGGTTTTTCTAGTGAAGGAGCTTCACGAAAAGATTTTTTGAATCGTTGTCGTCCACGGGCACCTCCAGTTTCATAGGACACCCATGACGAAGTAAATGTCTCTGTACCGATGATACCTAATAGAGAGGATGCAGCATCTAAACCTTCTTCTATGTAGGTAGCGATTTCGACATCATCTTCTTCAGATGGCACGCGTTCTTCATCAAGCCAGTAGTAAAGTCCTTCAGATTTGAGAATCTCTGCGCATGCTTTCGCCATGGGTCTATCAGGATCACGCTTGTAAGAAATGAATACTGCTGGGTTATTGTCAGGGTCAAAATCTGTGGTATTCCTAACTTCATAGAGATTTTTGATAACACGGTTCTGCATTTCTATACCTCCTCTGATAAGTGGGTTATATCTTCAATACCTGCTAGGACTGCAAGCGTGCAAGTATATGCACGTAAAAGTTCTTGGAGCACCTCAAGTTCTGCTCGGAACTCGGTACATTCGTCTGGGTCATCAAAAGCACCTGCAAGACTTTTACGGTGCCATTTCGCCGTGAACGGTCGCACCTTCTGATTAAGAATTTCAATAGCGATTTTAGCAAACACCACACAATCTGGCCCTTGCTTGAGGAGAATCTCTCTCGTAGTTTGAAAAAGAGAATAAATACTATCTAACGCTGCTTTTTCGTCTCCGTGTTCCGGATCCAATGGCTGTGTGGTAATTCGGGTAACCATTTCGACATAAAGGTCCCACGCTGCTTTTCGGTTATTGTCTGTCGGGTTTGATTCTGCATTAGAGTTTTTCTCTGGATTCCGTTCTTGCCTAAGGAATTTATCACTGAAATCCACCCCGAGTCTTATGAGCGGGACAACTAAAGCACCGATCATATTGGGATCAAATTCAATCATTTAATCAGACCACCTTTCGCCCGAACGGTTATTTTTAAACGAGTTTCGAGAGTTATCGGGCATTTTCTCTCTTCTTCGTCGGAAAGCGTCATGTATCCAAGACTGCACGGTACGTGGATTTTCGCTCCAATTGTAGATTTTGGCATATCCACATTCAATATTATCGTGGAGTCTTGGCGGTATTGTCTTATAGTCATAATAGATGTATCTTCCGTTGCAATAGATTGTTTTGAGGTCATTATACGGTGGACCAAGAGCATTATTAAATGCTCCAAAAAGTCCAGAAGGCTTGGGGTACTTCGGTAACAAAATTCCTAAAAGACCGGAACGAGAACTAGCTTTTGTCTGTCGTATACTGGAGCCAATCTCCCAATCCACAAATTTTCGTTGCCACGTATGGGCACCGACGAGAACAACTGTCACTGTGGAATCTCGGAGATAGTTCTCCCGTATGATTTGAAAAACCCGATCTGTTGAGAGTCTCGTGTCGTCAATGTCTCCCATTTCAACGGATTCTGAAACCATTATGTCATGGATGTCTGAGAACATGCGCTCGAACCAGTCCCGGTAATATTGGTCTTCATCATGGTAATAACTGACAAAGACTCGATGTCTGTCATTCATTAGACTTCTCCTTATGTTATTAATGTTTAAAAATACTTTTGGATTCCCTCGTTATTTATTTATTAGTCAGCAGTTATCTCATCAGGCAAATTATCAATAATGCGTGCCGATTCCACACTCACATAAACAATACGCTTAATTGCGGTGACTAAATCGCGCGGATCCGTAAACCAACCGTTCGGGTCGTTGACAATGCCGCTATCCCTGTCTGTTTTTATGTAGTAGCGATCAATGAACCACTCCAGGGGTGTTCTGCCGTTGACGACATACCCCCAAGCATCTTCTGGGATACCTACTATACGGACGTTATCATTGATGGCAAGAGTTCGTTTCTGAGCATCTATAAACTTCATCGCTTTATCAGTTAGTCGGAAAAGATTCGGGTCTGCATCTTCAAGGTCTGTTGGTGATGAGGACATATTCGGAAACTCAACTGTGAGCGGGTATTGCTCACACGTCTCATAGTTGAGGTGGAGTTCTGCCAATTTATATCCTGCTTCGGCGAAGGCGCGGAAATCTGGAGCATAAGGGATACGCGGTATCATCTTGGACAAATCGTTTGCGAATTCCTTGCTATAACTGGGGGCGTGCAGTATACCGTAAACATAGTCAAAGATGTCATCCTTGGAAATAGTGTCGTCGCGGTAATGTTTGCAAAAGGCTTGCAAGGCAGTATCCGAAATGTTATCAATACGTTCCGGTGAATCGTCAACATCAAGAAGTGATTCTGACCCGGCTGATTCTTCCGACAGTTTGAGATATTGCCACCGCGGGAAACACTGTGCGGCTGCATTAAATCCTACATCAGGCATAGTATCAACCATAATCACTGAGAACGGGTTTGTCGATCCTTTGCCAGGAACACATATCATGCGGTTTTCACTGGAATCCTCTGGAAAAATCCTATACATTTGTGCCTTTCTCTGTACAAATAAATTATCTGCATAACAATTCGTAGCGACAAATGGTCTATACAAAACATTTCGGATGTGATTCTCATCATATTCTGTTTCTTTCCTTTGTTTTAGTCTCTTTTTGAGATCCGGATCCCAATAAATATGTGAATTGTGCCGCTTCGTTACCTCATCCAATGTTAATTGTAGGTTGTCTTCAAGTTCGGAAAATGCCGCAAGATAGTTCTGTATCATTAACTCAGCGTTTCTGAGACAACCTTTGTATGAGAAATTGTAAATATAGGCATCTTTTCCTGTCTTATAACCGTTGCTGAAAAGTTTAAAAATTGCATCATCTGTTTTGCCTTTTTTTGTATCTTCCGATCCGATTGGATAGAACTTGGAAAATGCCTCGTTACGTTTTCCAATCCAATCGTAATATTTATCGGGTGTGATTGTCTCCCAATCACTGAATCCTGAGATTGACTCCGATTCACGCAATTGGTCTAATTTTTCCTCACGTGTAAGGTAGTCACCAATGTCGCGATAGTCGATTTTGCACCCTTCGTGTGCCGCATTCGGATTCTTGACGAATATTGTAATAGCAACTGGTGCTCGTGAACCACTACCAAATATCTTACCTCCTTCACGACGCGATACCTCCCCTTGCGTGCGTTGATTTCCCCTAAGATGGAGCACCTGGACAGAACTAAATTCTTCGGCTAAACACGCTCGGATTCCTGCTTCAGTGTTCCCATCAATCCATGATCCGTTCGTTACAAAGGCAACGATGCCTTGTTCACTAATCCTGTCGGATGCCCAACGGATCGCCATCTTATATGAATCATAGAGGCTTCTTTTTTGTGTTGTTGTAGAGTACTCAATATAGGTTTCTTTGATCCGCTCTTCAAGTGTTGCGTAATCTGCATTTGGGTTGTCGGGTGTTGACTTTTTTCGATTAACCGACCACGGGGGATTGCCAACGATTACTTGAATTGGGAGTTTCTGTTGATTCTCAGCGCGTGTACTATTGTCTGGAAGCCACTCTTTTGGAAAAAGCGTTGGTTTTTTCTTCTTGTTGAGATTAAATGTATCGGTATAAACGATACCGTTGAAAGGTTTGTAGCTACTGCCTTCCCCGGACCGACCGCGGTATGCTTCCTCAATATTGACTGCGGCGATATAATAGGCAAGTAAGAGAAATTCATTGGCATGAAGTTCCTCACGGAATTTTCGTTCAAGATCAGATGCTCGGATAAGATCAGATTGCAGCAGCCTCGCAATGAAAACGCCAGCACCTGTAAACGGATCAAGCACATGCACACCTTCATCGCTGAGTCTCCGTCCAAATTCATTCCACAATACCTCATCAGCACTGTGTAAAATGAAGTCCACTACCTCAATAGGTGTATAAACAATACCAAGTTCCTTTGCTTCTTCCTTCAATGCCTTTTGGAAGAATTTCTCGTATAATTCCAATAGCACACGTTGTCTACCTTCACTGTTATCAATACCTCGGGCACGCATCCGGACACTTTCGTAAAAACTCTCTAAATCGCGCGTTTCGTCCTCAAGTCCAAATTCCTTAAAATCATTCTGCAGTTTGTTTAGCGCAATTGCCACTGGATTACCTGACGAAAAATCGTAATTCTCAAAGAGTGCCTCAAAGACAGGATGTGTCAGGATGTGTTGTGCCATTATACCAATGGCTTTTTTCCAAGTAACTGATTCGTTTATTGATTTTTTCAATTCTGTATGAAAATTCTCAAACCATTCGCGGAGTGCGCCGTTTTCAGGATTGTCCAACAAGTTTTCAACCCGACTAATAACACGTTGGTAAATATCTGCAACATCTTTTGCCCAGCTTTCCCAGTACCTTCTATCCCCGCATTTTTCTACAATCTTGGCGTAAATTGCATGGGCAGGTATACCGATTGACATCTGCAGCTGCTCAGGGTCTAAAGTTCCGTTTCCATTCTCTGTATGGTCTCCGTCACCATCAAAGATAATAATTTCAGTTGGGTCGTTGTTAAGGTCAATTTTATTGATTTCGGCATTGAGCCTGTCATCGTGAGAGCGGAGCGCGCGGAGGACACCCCACACAGCGGCGAACCTTTTATTATCGTTGAGTGCTGTAACAGGGTCTACATCTGGCGGAATTGCGACAGGCAAGACAATGTAGCCATATTCCTTGCCTGGGGCCTTTCGCATCACACGTCCGACCGCTTGCACGATGTCAACGTGTGAATTTCTGGGAGTCATGAAAAGCACGGCATCAAGCGCGGGAACATCAATACCCTCGGAGAGGCATCGGGCATTGGAGAGGATACGGCAAACCCCTTCAGTGTCGCCTTTTAGCCATTCAATCAGTCTTTTCCGTTCGAGAGCATTCTTTTTGCCATCAACATGTGCGGTTTCGCATTTGAAATTTTCGGGAAGTTGATCTTCTGGCATATTTTCAATAGCACTATCTACAATGCCGTTCCAATGATTCACGAGGTTTTCTGACGACTTGATGGTGTTTGTAAATGCAATAGCGCGGGTGATGGGTGTGATAGAATCGTCATCTGGTGATTTTCTTTCCGGGTTCTGTAATGCACGCCAACACCCGACAATCTTTGTCGCATCATTGATGTTAACCTCGCTTCCACCATTACTGAGATACCTGTGCAGCGTCTCATTCACACCTTGTTCGGACATAGCTAGTATTACCACTTTATAATCCGAAAGGAGGTCTTTTTCAACTGCAGTAGAGAAGCGGAGGCGATGGAACTCGGGACCGTAAATCTCTGGATCGTCCATAGAAAATACCTCTATATTATGTTTTGCGGCTTTTGCCCTTACGCTTTCAGTATAGAGGCGGGACGTTGCGGTCATATAAAGGCGCTTTTTAGCACGGATACGATCATTATCGTGTACAAGCACAAAATGCGATGTCTTGTCATCGTCATTAGACCGCTCAATACCGGTAGTTCTGTGTCCTTCATCGCAGAAAATAATATCGAAACTGGGTGCACCAGCGTTCTGTGCTTTTTCGACAATCGGCAGTGAATGATAAGTACAGAAAACAACTCTCATGTTGTCTTCATCAGGCTTCTGCAATGCTTCGGATATAGCGAGTTCGTCAGTGGTGACAGGGATTTCCAATTCCAGAAGTGTGGCATCTTCGTCTGTTCTACCCGCCTTTGTATCTGAACATATACCGATATAGCGATGCGGAACGGCTTGCTGTTCCGCCCATTCACGCATTGCCTGTGCAAAGAGTCCGATCGAAGGAACGAGATATAACACCCTACCACCGACACCAGCGATCCGCTCAGCAATTCGGAGTGCAGTGAAGGTTTTCCCTGTACCGCATGCCATAATGAGTTTACCACGGTCAACTTCTTTGAATCCGTTGACAACGTCGTCAAACGCTTCTTTTTGATGCTCTCGTAGACTGAACGCCTCTAATTGATAATCAATTTGCTCTGGTGCTTGGCGGCTTAGGTTGGGCCATTGCACGGGTCGGCTTGCGAGGTCTGCTGCGCTAATCCGTTGGCAGGGCGGTTGCAATCCATCAATGGCTTTGAGCAGGTTAGCACTCCAGTTTTTCCCTGTATCCACAAACATTCGTGCGGTGTAAGGTTCGCGATTAGATTCGGAGATAAATGAATCGAGATCGGCTTTTGAAATCCGTTTATCTTCTGCATAACACTTGCACTGGATAGCACAATATCCGCCATTGCGTTCTTGCGCGACGAGATCTATGCCCAGATCTTTACCGTCGAATTCCGGGCGTAGCTGTCCCCATTCTGACCAGAGATAAACCTCCGAAAATCGCTTCTTATAGAAAGGGTCTTCAAGGAGATATGCTCTTATCAGTCGTTCAAAATATCTGCCTTTTCCATACTCTGTATCAGCGTTCTCTCGGATGTAATTGAGTGCACCGTAAAACCCGTTATCTGTTTGTTCGCTGTCGCTACTTATAGACAGATAGGTTTGTGTTGCTTCTGACATATCGGTTTCCAATTTTTATTTAAAAGATAGTGCGTTTGCACAACCTAACAGGTTATGCTACACGAGGCACAGCCTAACAGGCTATGCTACATAGATACGATTGCGCAGCCTAACAGGTTTGCGGCATACTCGCCCAGATGAGACGTGTATCATGCTACAAGGTGGCAACTTAGGTTATTATATCACAATCTTGGTTTAGACGGTGGCCCGAATTTCCGATGGCAGGACAACCTCAAGCGTCTTTACATTCTATTGCTTTCTTATGTTCAACTTGCGTCTGTTCTTCTTGCATTTGTGTCGCCGTTTAAATTCTTCAACAGGTATTTTTTCTTCAGTATTGCCGTGAGAGAGTCTAATTTTACCAGACTTCCAGGGCGATACCTCTAAAAGCCCTTCAGGATATTCATACTCAAGTTCCTGCAGATCAGAATATTCATACTCAAGTTCCTGCAGATATTCTGTTTCTTCTCTCAAGTCTTGTACCAGATACTCTATTTTTTGACGTTTCTCCTCCTCTTTTTGACGTTTCTCCTCCTCAAGTTCCTGCAGATATTCTATTTCTTCGCTTAGTTCGTCTGCCCCGCTTGTTCCTACGATCTCTTGCAAGTCCAGATATTCTATTTCTTCGCTTAGTTCGTCTGCTAAATACCCAGTCTCTTGCAAGTCTTGTACCAGATACTCTATTTTTTGACGTATATCGGGATTCCACCTTTCAGGATATAGATATGCTATTTCTTCTTTTAGTTCGTCTGCTTCTTCCCTTAGTTCGTCTTCAAATTTCTGCCTACATTCTATTTCTTCTCTTAGTTCGTCTGCTTTTTCTCTTAGTTCGTCTGCTTTTTCTCCTAGTTCGTCTGCTAAATGCCCAATCTTTTGCAAGTCTTGTACCAGATACTCTATTTCTCGATGTATCTCCTCTTTCCACCTTTCGGGATCCCAACCTTCACCCACTGCATCTATAAACAGACCCATCGCTAATTTGTCGGCTCTGTCTACCACATAAACGATGCCGTCAATCTCTAAATGCACAACATACCTACATTTCACCGTCCCGTCTCGTACGTCAAGTTGTACGACGGGTTTATCAAGATTGTTTAGTCTGAAATTTCCAATTTTTGGTTTGTGCATTTTTACACCTCTACGTCTTTCATGATTTCGTCATCTTGTAGGACTCTCAACATCCTATCTGATTCAAAAAATGGTGAAGTGCCACCCTGAGGTTATAGCGTCTACACAGTTCTGCTTGTGAGGTTTCACCGCGAAGTGCCTCAAGAACAACTTGCCTTTTAAACTCGGGAGTGAAGGTTCTTTGTTTTCGTTTCGCCATCGGAATGCTCCTTTCAGTAAGATTGCATTATAGTAAGGTAGTCGTAGAGGGTCGCCCCTCTACGACCCCTTCCAAACTATGCGTGCGACTTTCACCGCACATAGCTTTCCAGTGGAGGCGATAAAAACTTTAGGTCAATGACCCCTTTTACTTTATTTCTTATCCATACTAAACTTTGGACAATTCGTCCTGTTTATTTTGAGAAACTTCATCTTAGTAGGTTGGATTCTGCTGCGTTTAACCCAACCTACACACTGTAATTTGCGTGATCCGGCTTACTCTTTAAATGAAGCGGTGACTCGCGGAATACTCTCTTCACACGCGAACCGTTCAATGCTCGATGCGCCGACAAAACCGACGGCATCTGTTTTCTCATTGATAAACGCTGCTTCTGGTGCCTTTGAGATGGGTCCCCCATGTGCCAAGCATAAGACATCTGGGTTCACCGTTTGTGCAGCATCACATATCTCTTGGACACGCACCGCTGCATCTTCAAGCGTGAAGGCGGTTTCTGCGCCGATAGTGCCACCGATCGTAGTGCCCATGTGCGCAATAATAACATCCGCACCGACTTTCGCCATGTTCTCGGATTCTTCTGGGTTGAAGACGTAGACGATGGTGAACAGATCCATTTCATGGGCGATGCCGATCGTTTCAACCTCTTTGTAAAAACCCATGCCCGTTTCTTCAAGCGTTACCCGAAAAGTGCCATCAATTACGCCAACAGTCGGAAAATTATTAACGCCATCAAAACCGACATCACGAACCTGTTTGAGGAAGTTGCGCATCCGGCGAGTTGGGTCTGTGCCGTTGACACCGGCGATAACGGGTGTCTCTTTGACAACAGGTAGGACTTCACGTTCACCCATCTCCATGACGATAGCGTTTGCATCGCCGTAAGCCAAAAGTCCGGCACAAGAACCGAACCCAGACATCCGGTAGCGACCTGAGTTGTAAATTACAATCAGGTCCGCTCCCCCTTGTTCAGCGAATTTTGCCGTGATGCCTGTCCCCGCACCGACAGCGAGCAGCGGTTTGTCTCTACTTAATTCTCTCCGCAGTCGTCCTAATACCTCATCGCGTCTATAATCTGGCATTGTGTTCCTTTCTTAAAAGTCGTCAGCCATCAAGGGAATAGTTATCAGTTCGCTCACTGCGTTCGCTTTCAGTCATCAGTTTTCAGTTAAGAGGGTCCCTTGTTTGACCAGAGTCTCTTTAACTGACTGCTGACCACTGACAACCGATAACTATTTTACTATTCGTCTCTTGATTTTGCTTGTAGACGTGCCGCTTGACCCGGATCACCGATGTGCATCGTGTCATAAGCCTGCTCGGATGTTTTAAACGGCCCCACGCCTTTCTGTCCGTGCCAATCCCCTTGAGTCATAATCGGATTTGTCAGACCAGTTTCCTGTTCTCGTTGGCGAATCCAATTTTGCATCCGTGTTTCGAGGACATTCACGACATCAGGATGTGTCTCAGCAAGGTTGTTGTTCTCATCGGGGTCTTGGATGAGATTGTAGAGTTCGACAGGGGGCTTGAAATGGAAATCGGGTTCGAGCGCAACGATGAGTTTCCATTCTGGAGTCCGCCAACCGTGCTTGCGCATCCATGTGCATTCTGTAATGTAGATCTCGCTCTCGAAAGAAGTTATTTCGCCGCTGATGAGAGAAGTCAGACTCTTCCCATCGAATTCTATGTCTGTGTCAATATCGGCTAATTCAAGAAGCGTCGGCACGAGATCTTTATGTTGATTGTATCCGGCGACCCGTTTTCCAGCAGGAACGCGTCCAGGATAGCGGATGATGAGCGGTACGTGCAAAGTAACGTCATAGAGTCCGTGATGGTCGAACCAGCATTCGTGGTCGTAGAGCGTTTCACCGTGATCGCCGTTGATAATGACTATTGTGTCGTCCAACACCCCGCGCGTCTCAAGCGCGTTAAAGAGCGTTTGGATACAGGCATCCATATAAGCGATTGCGCCGTCGTATTGTGCGATGACGTAATCTTTATCGGTAATACCTACCGGCATCCATGAGGCGAAATAGTCACAAAACGGTTTGAATGCCATGACGGGTTCCATGGATTTATTACTCGGATCGCATTCATCGCCGTGGTAGAACGTGCGCTCATAAGGGGCAGGTGGAAGATACGGGGAATGCGGATCCATGTGGCGTAGGAACAGGAAAAACGGTTTTTCGTCGCTCTGATCAATGAGTCGATTCAGCTCTGGGAGTGTCGTTTTGTTGAGATTTTCTGCTTTCGGGGAACGTCCACTTTCGTCGGGACCCCATCCGCTGTAATCAAGATACGTATCAAACCCACGGGAACTTGGATTGTTGCTGAATCCGACACAGGTTGTGTCGTAGCCTACATCCCGGAGGATTTCCGCCAACGTTTTAGCCTCTTCGCGAAGCGGGCCTCGGTGGCGCAAAGCGACGACTTGTGTACTGAAGGTATCTAATCCCGTCAGCATAGAAGCATAAGCACTTGTTGTCGGAATGTGTGCGCTATAGGTTTTCTCAAAGAGGGTGCCACCCTCCGCAAACTTATCAATGTGAGGGGTCGTGAGTCGATGATACCCATAGCAGCTCATGTGTGTTGCGAGGAGAGAGTCAACTCCCATTAGCACGATATTAGGCTGTTTTGCCATATTCCGATTCTCCTTTTTATTTATTCAGGACTTACGCAAAATTTAGGATTACCCCCCTGAGTCCCCCCGCAAGCAGGGGGAATCTGTCGGTTTTTAGACACAACTGCGTAAGTCCTGTTATTATCAGTTTCTATCGTTATCGGTTTTTCAGTTAAAGAAGGTTTTAGATTTACCAGCCCACTTAACTGATAACTGACGACTGACAACTATTTTATGTTTCCCAATCTTTATGCCAAATAAGTGTGTTCTGTTTGTCGTTGTTGAGCACATCACCTATTTCCAATGCGTTAAAATAGTCTTCTGGCAAGATGTTTCGTTTTCCATTGAATGTGCATCCATCGGGCATGAAACCGCACGTCATCGCTCTGCGGTGGTGGATTGTCATGTTTGCCCCCGCACCGTGTGCAACGAGACCGTTATGCCATACGATGGAGCCAGCAGGACACGGCGCGCATTGCGGTTCAATCTGCTTCCATTCTGGATATACATTGAACAGTTCACCAATATTTATGCCGATTCCCACATTATCAAAACGTGCTGTCTTATGTGTGCCGGGTAGATACCACATACATCCGTTCGCAAGTGTGGCATCATCCAATGCAACCCAGAAAGAGACTGCGTCCCGTGAATTGAACGACCAGTACGGTACATCCAGGTGCCATGCAGTCGGATTCCCGTGTGGTGGTTTAATCAACGCCTGATCGTGCCAAATTCGCATGCCGTCAGTACCTGCAAGTTCCGTAGCCATCTTGCCAAGTCTCGGATCGTGAACAAGTTTTCGCATTCCAGGGTGTGTATCTGATAGACGGAGGCACTGTGTAAAGACGCGTGCGTAAAATTGCTTGGCATCCATCTGGTTCGTCATAAATTCGACCGAGTTACCGATCCGTTCTTCAACAGATGCATCGGTGCAACGTCGCCATTCTTCTAATTCGTCGGTATCAAGGAAGTTCTCAATCGCCAAGAACCCGTTTTCGCGATAAAAGTTAATTTGTGATTCGGTGAGTTCGTTCTGCATCTTCTACCTTCTCCTTTCAATGCTGCTGATTATGGTCTTGCAAGCGACTTTTTACAAAATTGTATCATATACGGAATAAATAGACAAAAGAAAAATAGCCCTGAACCAACGCCCAAATTATGTTGGATTG
Source organism: Candidatus Poribacteria bacterium (assembly GCA_963662915.2). Classification (GTDB taxonomy): domain Bacteria; phylum Poribacteria; class WGA-4E; order WGA-4E; family WGA-3G; genus WGA-3G. The sequence continues at coordinate 1,288,283 of CAXXEU010000002.1, forward strand.
CAATATTCAATTGTGATATAATAATTTTAGAGGTTGTAAATACATATAGGATATTTTTGGCGATATTGAGTTTACCCCATATTTATTGCGAGGAAATCACGTGAATTGCGAAATGAGCGAAACCCGAATGCGAATCTTGCAGCTGCTCAAAATGCGCGCTGGTATGACGGTCAGTCAACTGACAGATGCCTTGCCTATTAGTCAGATGGGAATCCGACAGCACCTCGCTATCCTTGAATCAGAAAATTTGGTTGAATACCACCGAGAAAAGCAAAAGCGAGGCCGTCCGCGCCATATTTATCAATTAACAGAGGAAGCGAACGGTCTTTTCCCGACAACGTATGCTAACTTTGCAGTTGGTCTGCTGCATGAAGTCGCAAAATTCAACGGCCCCGGTTTCATCAACAAAGTCTTTAAAGAACGGATGAAATCGCAGCTGCAGACCTATCAACAACGTCTTCACGGGAAAGATTTGCCCGAACGCGTCAAAGAACTTGCCCGTATTCGAGACGAAGAAGGATACATGGCAAGCTTCGACGAAGACGAGGACGATTACGTCTTAATTGAACATAATTGCCCAATTGCAGTAATTGCTCAAGAGTATCCACATGTCTGCGAAATTGAGTTAGGACTCTTCCGGCAATCTTTGGGAGTAAAGGTCGTTCGGGAAGAATATCTGATGCAAGGCAGCCATAGATGTTGCTACCGGATTGCTAAAGGCAAAAAAGAATAGCGTAGCCCGCGACGCTTAGGGATAAATATAAGCATGTCTGATGAAACAGGTAGACGCGGCTTTTTCAAGGAAGCTTTGAATCAACTCATCCAACCCGTTGCTGAATTTCTTGATGACCGGGCAGGAGATCACTTACTTGCTGCAGATTCCGACCAACGTGTTATCTTTCGACCACCCGGCGCATTGCCGGAATCAGAATTCTTGGAAAAATGCCATCGATGCGGTAACTGCGTCAAGAACTGTCCGGCAAACGCCATTCAGCCCTTACAGCATACCAATGTCAACATTTTAAATACACCTTACATAGACCCCGATGCGCAGCCCTGTGTCATCTGTGATTCATTGGCATGCATGTACGTCTGTCCGAGCGGTGCCTTACACCCTGTTTATGCCGAAGACATTAAAATCGGGTTGGCGGTTTTCACTGCAGAAACCTGTCTCCGCACCAAGGAGGTAGATTGTACCTACTGTGTTGATACCTGTCCTATTGGAAGTGACGCGATTCATTTCACATCAGATGGCGTTGTAGAGGTGATTGATTCAGGATGCACAGGGTGCGGTGTCTGCCAATACGCCTGCCCAACTTCACCGAAATCAATAGTTATTAGACCGCTTGCGGCATAAAATCGCATCTCGTATTTTTTTCTATTCGTTATCCTTCTCACCTTATTCCTAAGAAGTATGTCTGTACTCACACAAATCCAGACGCAAGGGACTGTAGACGTTCAGAGTCTACGGGACATTAAACCGCCGTTGGAAGTAACGCAAACCCTATTGCCTTATTTTATTGGTGGCGTAGTGATCCTCGGCTTTATAGCCGTTTCGGTGTGGTTATATATCCGAAAACGTTCTCAAACCTTCCCCATATCTCCAACCGAAGCAGACGATGCACCGCTACCACATGAGGTAGCCTACGCGCAGTTAACAGCAATTGAAGCCTCGGATTGGCTCAAACGCGGCGCTATGGAGACTTATCACACACAAATCGCGCACGTTCTCCGAGAATATATTTGTGGACGTTACCAAATTCCGGCGTTGGAATTGACGACGACAGCCTTGCTTTGCACAATGCACCGTGAACGGATAGATGCCCTCTATATTGAACGGATCCAGGAATTACTCTCGAATTGTGATAGAGTCAAGTTCGCCAGTTATCAACCGGAACTATCAGAAGCGGCAGCACGGATAGTAGATGCGCAATGGATTGTTGATGCGACAAAGACATCTATTTCGTGAACTACAGAACGTGAGATGATCGCTGAGAACCATTGAATTTTATGATAGGATCGGTGCCGTGAGAAATCAATCGGATAAAAAACTTGACAGAATAAAAAGAAATATGGTATGATTTAATCAAGTTTTCATAAGTTTGCATCTAAAGCCTCGGTAGGAAACAACTCAAATCTTTTCATTTCCTATCGATGGAAAAGGAAAACACAAATCGAAGTGAATTTTGTGGGTTCCAATATAAATATGAGCCATAGCAAGGAGGGAAACGCAACGTGTCAAATATAGCCAAACGCGTAATCCTCACTATACCGATGTACCCTGATATGGAACTCGCTGCAGCTAAGACCGCCTCTGTTCTCGCCGAATTGATGGATTTCGGGGAAGGAGAGGTTGAGGAAATTCAACTTGCGATCATCGAAACCTGTATCAACGCTTTTGAACATAGTAGGAGCGACGATCAGGAGGTCCATATCGAATTTTCACTTATGGAAGACGAGTTGCAGTTCAAAGTTACAGATCGAGGGGTCGGCATCTCACCAGATACACTTGACGGCACCCGGGTACTCGGGAGCCCAGGGGTACATACCGACCTACGTAAGCGCGGACGGGGATTGCAAATTATCAGATCCCTAATGGATGAAGTGGATATAGAAAGCAGTCCTAATGGAACAACTGTGAGCGTCATAAAGAAAAAGAAAGGGTAACTGGATGTGACGTTTCGCTACAACTACAACACGATTTCGGATTCGCTGAGGATAGCGTCTAAATCTGTGTTAAAATTTGTTGTTCAAAGATAGGTTTTTGCTACATACTACCTTTATATCTACGGCGTAACTCGCAAGTCCATGTTAGGAAGTTAAGGAGGTAAGGATTTTGAACAAATTTGACATCCAAATCCGTGAAGACGGAAACCACGCAGTGATTGAGACAGCGGGATATCTGAATGATGCTCTTGGAGAGCAACTCGCTGAGAAAGCGAAGGAACTCATTCAGAACGGTTATACACAGCTCGTAATCAATCTTGAGAAGACAACACTTATTAATAGCATTGGTATATCTATACTTATCGAAATCATAGAGGCACTTCACGAACGAGAGGGGGCTTTGAATTTTTGTGGGTTATCATCCACGCAGGAGCGGACTTTTCGTATGATGGCACTCGCGAAATACGCTGGCATTTTCCCAGATGAAGAATCCGCTATTGCAAATCTATAACCCTTTTCTTAGTGCGTATTCCGATCTCGAAAGAGATTGAAATTCATCGCTGTACTGTTTTCATAGGCGTGCGTTGTGTACCTATGTCTCTGTGTGTTATCGACATCCTTATAATAATAGATATAAAATTGCTTTGGAGAAATAGATATAAGATATTTTTAACAAGGAAAGTAGTCATACAGTGTGGACCAGATACCCGTTTTTAACAACGGAGAAATGGTCCAGGTTTAATCGTCGAACGATCAATATCTGGATGCAACACTATGAAAGATTTAAGCGAGCCTACTTTAGATCACGATTTGCAGCAACCCCAAAGCACACAAAACACCGCGGAACAGACTATGGAACGTCTCATATTTAGTCTATCCGAGTTAGAGCATTTGGGGCAAATGCTAATCTCCGGCTACGGTAACTTTAACCATTCAAGCAAAACCTATCTTCGTATCACACTTGGGACCTTACAAGTCACGCGGGGTGTGATTCTGCGTTACCATCCTACCGGAAATAATCTCGATGTAGTGGCATCAACCCCCGAACAGGTGTTCCCCTCAATTCCCATTGAATCAGAGGAAGTTGCGAATTTATTACAATATCCAGTCATTGAGAATAACACACCGCCAGTCGGGCTTGAGGAGTTCTTTGTCCGGAGTGCCAAACTCGTCGAAACTGTTGATATCCAGCTCTGGGTTCCGCTAAAGATTCAAGATGAATTCTTGGGTATGATTGGTTTAGGGCGATTTTTGGGTCGGGAAACGTTGGTCGCATGGGAACAGGAATTATTGACCACCCTCGCCCACCAAATTTCAATCGCTATTGCCTACTCGCAGATGGTAGAGGGCATCCAGAGCGAAAAGTTCCGCCTCTTCATGCTCGCTGAGAGTGCACCACAAATTTGTCAGCTCTTGGAGCCTGAAGATGCTGCAGAGCAGGTCGTCCTACAAGCCGTTTCGTTTTTGGATGCGAATGCTGGCGCGCTCATGCTCACACGCCCAGAACAGCAGGAACTTGAACTCAGTTACGCTTTTCCTGAGACATTGGTTGAAAGTTCCGCAGCACAGCAGAACGGGAATGCGCTTATTATTTCTTGTCGGGAAGAAGCACCCATATCTCAAGAAGCAACATCGGTAGATATGCTGAAGTCTGTCGTCAAGGATGGGTTAACCGGTCACTGTTTGCCGGAGTCCGATACGCTTTTCGGGGGCAAGAATTTGATGGCAGTCCCTATCTCTGGACGAGATGGTGATGTTTTAGGAGTTCTTGTTGTGGGTGACAAAGAAGAGCGTGGTGGTAGAATCGCGCCTTTTACTGATGAGGATGCGGTTTTACTCGACTCCTTTGCCAAGCAGGCAGGTGTAGCGATTGAGAACGCACACCTCCATCAGGAAGCACTTGAGGCACGCCAATTGCAAGCAGAAATGGAAGAGGCACGCAAAATCCAAGTAAACCTCATTCCAGACGATCTCCCTGACATTCCGGGTTATGAAGTCGCAGGGCACTATGAACCCCGTGGTCCCGTCGGTGGGGACTATTATGATTGTATCGCTTTACCTACTGGAGACTGGGGACTTTCGATTGCTGATGTCTCTGGAAAGGGAATGCAAGCAGCACTGCTCATGGCAACCTTGCGAGCAGGTCTCATCTCCGAATTATCCCGTGTTGATACATCTACATCAGAAAAAACTGAAAACGGCGTGTGCCCACCAGCGATTTATTTTGAACTTACTGAAATGGCGATGACCCTCAATTCCCTGCTTTACGCCAGTGGCACGGCAGAAAAATATGCGACTTTCTTCTATAGCCATCTTAATCCCGAAACAGATATCCTGACAACCCTCAATGCAGGCCATAATCCGCCGCTCCTCGTGAGAAAAGATGGAACCTGTAAATGGCTCGGTGAAGAAGTCGGCGGTATCCCACTCGGAATGTTTCCAAACGATATGGTCTCAAGTATCGCTGAATATGAAGCCGAGCACATCGAACTCGTTAGTGGAGACGTGGTCGTATATTATACGGACGGTGTCACAGAAACGGTTAACATTGAAGATGAGTATTATGAGGAAGAGAGGCTTGTTGAGGCATCAAAGGCATGCAAAGATGAGGGGGCTGACGCTATCCGAGCGCATCTTCACGATGCCGTAATGAGATTTCAAGGCGAAGCGGATCAGTTTGACGACCTCACACTGCTCATCTTAAAAAAGAAATAGGATGCGGTTTATAGCGACATAAAAGGCGTAATTATAAAGATGCAAAGCCAGTCAGAAGGACATAGATTTCTAAATCCGTCAATTCTTGCCCGAATCGGAAATCTTGAATTGATTGCTAAATTCGTTGTCGAAGGTTTTATTTCAGGGCTCCATAAAAGCCCCTATCACGGATTTAGCGTCGAATTTGCCCAATATAGGCAGTATATGCCCGGTGACGATACGAAACATATAGATTGGAAAGCCTATGCTCGGACCGATAGACATTATATCAAGCAGTTTGAAGAGGAAACCAATCTCAATTGCTACTTGCTCTTGGATACCAGTGAATCTATGGCGCATCCAGTGGATGATGTTCCCGAAGGCGATGCTACGGATCAGGGAGCAAACGTCAGGACCTTGACAAAACTGCAATATTCCAGTTTCCTAATCGGGTCACTTGCCTACTTTATGGCGAAGCAGCGGGACGCTATTGGGTTCGCTTATTTTGATGATACCCTTCATCAGTATTTTCCCGCAAGAAGTAGCACGTCACACCTACATTCTATCTTGCTTACATTGGAGACCTTGCAAACCGCTAAAACCACCCGAATGGGAACGCCATTACATCAAGTTGCAGAACGCTTGACGAAGCGCGGTTTAGTGCTTTTTATCTCTGATTTGTATGATGAAAATCAGGAAGAGGTTATCTCTGGTTTGGAACATCTCCGATATGAAGGACATGAAGTGATTGTTTTCCACGTCCTTGCACAGCAGGAAATTGACTTCGCTAACTTTGAGACAGGACGGAGCTCTGAAGCCCTTATCCGTTTTATTGATTCGGAAAACGACGCTGAGATTATCACAACGCCACAAGCGATTCAGGAAAGTTATCTGAATAATTTCAATGCCTTTCTTGACACCTATAGGCTCGCGCTACGACAAGCCGATATTGATTATAACCTCATAACTACAGCGACACCAATTGATTTCGCACTCGCTTCCTATCTTGCTAAACGGCAGGGCATTCTTTAAAATAGTTGTCGGCTATCGGCTATCAGCAGTCAGTAAAGAGATGCTTGGTGAAATGGTAGATTAGGTAACCGCCACAAGCCAACTGCTGAAAGCCAACCGCTGACCGCTGAAGGCTCATAAAAAGTGTTTGGATTAGGATTTTTAGCTCCTTTATTTGTAGCAGCCGGTGTCATAGGCGCATCAATCCCGATTATTCTACATCTGTTGAATCGGGAACGTGCGAGGCAGTTGATATTCAGTACAGTGCGTTTCATTCAGATGTCGCATCAAACGAACGTCCGCCGACATAAACTGAAACGTTTACTACTCCTACTGATACGTATTCTGATATTGGCCCTGCTTGGTGTAGCATTTGCCCGACCATTTTTCGCTGCAGCCCCTGTTATTACGCAGAAAATTGGTGGGAAACGAAATGCTGTTATTATTCTGGATACTTCCTATAGTATGCAGTATGAAGAAGTTTTCCAGAAGGCGAAAGAAGAAGGCACCAAAATTCTGGATAGGTTGGATTCAACCGATGCAGCGTGCCTCATCCTTTCATCAGACAAGGCACGTGTAGTTGCCCCGCTCGGTTCAGAATTATCGCATCTCAGATCGGCTTTAAACGCCGCGGAAGTTACTTATGAACCCACGGACTACTTAGATGCCCTGCAAACCGCAAACGAAATCCTTGAATCTATTCCTATCGGACAAAAGCAAATTTATCTCGTCAGTGATATGCAAAAGCGAGGTTGGGAAAACTTTATCGAAACGGACAAACTCAACCCGGATGTCCAAATTGAGTTCATTAATATCGGTGTCAAGCAACCGAAGAATCTCGCTATCACAGGTGTCAGTGTACCACCGGTTGTTTTGAACGAGCAGCAAGCGTCGCATCTTATCGCTCGCGTCCACAACTACGGGGCTGAACCTGTTGAAAGTTTACCGGTTCGCCTTTTTATAAATGAAAATATGATTCAAACCGTTCAACTCAACATTGAACCAGACGACTTGGCAGATGCTGTCTTCAAAATTGATTTCCAAAATGAAGCGACACATACGGGGTGGGTTGAACTTCCAGCAGACGGACTTGGAGTTGACAACAAACGCTATTTCACCTTACACAGCCTCCAATCTATCAAGGTTCATGCTGTTAGCAATCAATCTCGGACGCGAAGCTCGTATCCGCCGAACGCCGGGCGCATGCGCCCGGCATTCGGCGTTGATTCCAAACCAGAGACTTTCTTCATGAAAATGGCATTTGTAGCGGGCAGTGATGCTGTCCCAATTGATTTCAGCGAATCTACAACTGTTCCCAATGCGAGGGTGCTTGGACGCACTGATGTGCTTATCCTTGCCGATGTGGCGCGCTTCTCTTCGGCTGAAGCGGATCGCATAAAGGCTTACGTCGCAGCAGGTGGGGGCTTGATTGTGACAGTGGGTGATAATTTCGATGCGGCTGCGTATGAACAATATCTCGGTGGTGAGTCGGGCGTGATGCCGTGCAATTTCGTCCAAGCCGTTGGAGATGCCTTTGATCGCGAGGCGTTTCGTGTCCTTGCGACTGTAAAGTATGAACACCCAATTTTTGCGCCGTTTAAAGAACCGAACCATGGAGATTTCGGGAAGGCGCGGTTTTATAGAATTTTTCAAGCCGTCCCGACTGCGGCGGCAACCGTCATCGCAGCTTATGATGATGGGAGTCCGGCACTTTTTGAAAAATCTTACGGCGATCCGGGTACGCTATCTGCTACGGGGACCCCGGGGCGAATTCTCTGCTTTACCTCGACGATAGACCGAGAATGGAACGATCTGCCGATACGTGCTGTTTATCTGCCTTTTTTACATGAAGCGATTAAGTATCTTGCACTCAAAGATGTAGAGACAAGTCCGGATTACCGCGTTGGTGATAGTATTGAACTCAACGCCGAAGCTGAAAACGCCGGGACACAACGGGACCAAGTGGTCGCCGTCTTCAATCCAAACAAGGTCGAAACCCGCTTGCAGTACGATGAAAATAACGCCATTACAAGCGTTTTTTATACAGACACAGGAATACCAGGTATCTATTCTGTCCATGCCTCTGGCGCGGCAGCTCGCTATTTTGTCATCAACAGTGAGGCAACAGAATCCGACCTCGCCTCACGTGATATAGAAGAATTGACGAGTATGCTGAAAGGCAGTGTCGATGAATCCGTGGCGGATAAACCTACCGCAGAACTCATCGCACAGTACCACGAAGGCGTTGAGAACAGACAGGATGTCTGGATGTATCTCATGTTAGCAGTCTTTGCTCTGGCGGTAACAGAGATGTTTCTTGCCAATCGTGTTTAGTTGTTGAATTTGAACTGCTATTCCGTTGTCAGAGCAGTTCTCCAATAGTCAAAAACCGTTGAGACCCTAAAGTGGGTTCATCAATTTTAGATCGATGCCAACAACGGAGGCATCGCTCAGATAATAATATAAAAAAAATGAACCTTGAACCAAGCGCACCCATTGAAGTGCGAAAAATCGTAGCCGACGATCAAATTCAGTTCTTTATAGACAAGGGGTATCTCGTTGTTCCGGATCTGCTTTCCCTTGATGAAATAAAGGAGTTGCGGCAGGATACCGTGACGCTTGCTAAAGGCGGGTATCCGTGTGAGAGTCTGAAGCCACTTCCTAACGATATTAGTGATGATGAGGCTATCAGGCGTATCCTCTGTATCCATCAGCCACATTTTGTGAGTCCAATTATTGAGAAGTACGTTAAGCACCCGAAGATATGTGGCATTTTGAGCCAGTTAGCTGCCGCGCATCTACCGCATTGGGATGGAAGCGTCAAGTGTATGCAATCGATGCTCTTTGTGAAACCGCCTAATTTTCAAGGACAAGCGTGGCATCAGGACGAAATTTATATTCCGACCCGCGATCGTTCTTTGATTGGTGCGTGGATAGCGATGGACGATGCGACTATAGAAAATGGGTGTCTCTGGATCCTTCCCGGTTCCCATCGTCCCGGATATCTTTATCCGCAGAAATCGCACGAGAACCCAGATGAGTTCGATTTTACTGAAGAGAGCTACGGTTTTGATGACACAGGCGAAGTCCCCGTTGAAGTGACAACTGGCACCTTGGTATTCTTTAATGGTTATCTGCTGCACCGGTCTCGTAAAAATCGTGGAGATACATATCGCCGGGTTTTGGTGAGCCATTATTGCAATTCATGGTCATTGCTGCCATGGTCGGTTAAGGAGGGAGAACGCGCTGCAACTGCTGACCGGCGCTGTATCGTTCCTGTTTCCGGGGTCGATCCGTATGCCTGGAAAGGCTATGATCCACCGCCTCAAAACGTCCACCTGCGAACCTGCAAAGCCGTTGAAGAATTGGAGGCATTAGATGCAAGTAGAACCTCTTGACGCAGCTGCAAACTCTAAACTTACTGACCTCAGACACGCATTGGAAACTATGATGCAGCGGATTGAGACAGGCGAGGATATAATGGAACAGTTAGAACGGATTGAGGCTCTGTCTCGGGATCTCGCACCGACGGCTCCTAAGATGCTTCTGCACTATCTTGAACGGAAAAGTTATACCAAAGCCTTAGCATTTCTCAAAGACCTATAACCGATTGTATGTAGGACGGATTAGAGACCATAGGACTTAATACTTATAACGTTAGTTCGACTTAAACACTTCGTCAATGCTAAAGGTTCTATTTGAACCTATCAACGCCATAAATTGTAGCACAAACTGTCAGTTTGCGGTAGAAGTAAGCCTTTTGTCGAACGCACGTTACTTATACGGAGAATAAGAATGGAAAGAGAAGATGGGCGGCAACCAAATGAGATGCGTCCCGTCACAATCAAACGACACTATACCAAACATGCAGAAGGTTCAGTGCTTGTCGCAACCGGGGACACACATGTTATCTGTACCGCCTCCGTTATAGAACAGCAACCGCGTTTCATGCGTGCGCAGCGTATCAGGAAGAAGGGCTGGGTGACGGCAGAATACTCGATGTTGCCGCGCTCTACCTCTGAACGAATGCAACGGGAGGTAACCCGGGGAACCATCGGTGGAAGAACCCAAGAAATTCAACGCCTTATAGGTCGTTCTCTGCGTGCTGCTGTCGATTTACATGCTTTGGAAGAACGAACAATCTGGGTAGATTGCGATGTCATCCAAGCGGATGGTGGGACACGCACCGCCGCTATTACTGGGGCTTTTATCGCTGTATGGGATGCCTGCCGGGGGCTCGTTGATGGAAAAAAAATCAAAAACTTTCCGATCACCGATAACATTGCCGCGACCAGTGTAGGGCTGGTTAAAGGCAAACCGATGTTGGATCTCTGTTATGCCGAAGACTCAACGGCTGATGTTGATATGAACATCGTTATGACTGGAAGTGGGAAATTTATAGAAATACAAGGCACCGCGGAAGAGACACCGTTCTCGCGTGACGACTACGACCAAATGTTGGATATCGCCGTCAACGGTATCCAAGAGCTCATTCGATTGCAGAATCGCATGATGCTGGAGGGGTTAGATGAAGCTTGTATTGGCAACGCATAACCAAGGTAAAGTCCGAGAACTTACAGAAATGCTTCGGGATCCCTCAGCCATGAAACATAACGCATCTGCTACGGTGTTGCCGATGGCTGCGATTGAAGTTGTTTCTTTAAAATCCTATCCTGACGCGCCCGAGGTCGTTGAGGACGGGGCAACATACGCTGAGAATGCTATTAAGAAAGCGTCTGTAATTGCTCAACATACTGGGCATCTTACACTTGCTGACGATGCCGGATTGGAAGTAAACGCCCTTAACGGGGCACCCGGTGTTAACTCGAAACGTTGGGTGGGTGAAGATGCAACTGACGCACAACGGATTGCCAGTCTGCTTGAAGCCTTGGAAGGTTTTACAGATCGGCGTGCCCGATTTGTCGCCGCTATAGCGGTCGTACACAGGGATGCTGCCCCTGAAGTTGCTATCGGCGTTTGCGACGGACGAATTATCTATACCCCTGCTGGTGAAAGTGGATTCGGATACGATCCGATATTTGTACCGGATGGTTACGAACAGACCTTCGCAGAATTGGGAGACAATATCAAAAATCAGATTAGTCACAGAGCCAAGGCAATGCAACAAGCACTCGCCTTAATTTAGTAATTAGTTGTCAGTTGAATCAACGGTATTCAGGTTCTCCTTATCGCATGAACCGGGTTGTCAGTAAAGCGGGTTTGTGGCGTTCAAGACACACGCTACTATCATAGGGCTTAACTGACGACTGAAAGCAAACGAAGTGAGCGTACTGATAGCCGATAACCATTAAACGAGGAGAAAATGGCATCACTTAACGATTTACGTAACGGATTGGTTATCCGACTTAATAATACAATTTATACGATAGTTGATTGTCAGCATGTCAAGCCAGGGAAGGGTAGTGCCTTTGCGCGCACAAAAATCAAACGCGTTAGCGATGGTGCTGTCTTGGATCGGACCTTCCGTTCCAATGAAGATGTTGAGACCGTGAGGGTCATGGATCATCGGATGCAGTATATGTATAGGGATGGCGACAGTTTGTGGTTCATGGACAATGAAACCTTTGAACAACATTCGCTTCTTGTGGATTTCATTGGGGATAACTTGAAGTTCCTAAAAGAAGGCGAGACCGTCACTATCAAAATGGAGGATTCAACTCCACTTGCGCTTGAACTCCCTAACTTCGTTGAACTCCAAATCGTTGAGACGGATCCAGGATTACGAGGCGATACGGTGAGCGGTGGTTCAAAACGTGCTACACTTGAGACAGGCGCGGTTGTCAACGTCCCCCTATTTGTTCAAAACGAAACGCGTATTAAAGTTGATACGCGCACTGGAAAATATGTAGAAAGGATTTAACGGTTTTCAGTTTTCAGTTTTCAGTTTTCAGTTAAGACGCAAGCGAGGAATAGTTGTCAGTTATCAGTTATGAGTTATCAGTAAAGAGTTTTTTTCTTTCTCTTGCTGACAACTGCGTACTGGCAAGTGTAGCGCAGCGGAACGTACTGAAAACTGTGACTCTGACGACTGATAACTCATAAACAAATGCGTCAAAATAAAGCTAAGGACAGATCCCAATCTACGGAACAAGACTTCAGCGGCGTGCTGGAACTCGTTGAACAACTGGCGGCGATCCTCGAGCGCACTGACCTGACAGAGGTTCGCATCCGTGAAAATGATCTGGAAGTCCAAGTTTCCAGATACCCTGGGAGTCCACCTAAGTATGAAAATCTGCCGTTACAACCGATGGAGACGAGTATTGCGGTGAGTCCTCAAAGCCTACCTGTTGAGGATATCGATATTGAAGCGGATGAGCAAACCCAGAACAGCTTCATCAATGCCCCGATGCCTTCGCGCTTTTATCGTGCGCCAGGCCCTGAAGAACCACCTTTCGTTGAAGTCGGGGATGTCGTCAGTCTTGGTGAGCCCGTTGGGGTTCTTGAAGTTATGAAAACTTATAATCCAGTAGAAGCACCTTTTAACTGTGAGATTTTGGAAATCCTCGTTGAAGACGGGGATGCAGTTGAGTATAACCAACCACTTTTCCAAGTGAAGCAGCAGTAGATTCGGTTTTTAATATGGACCCACCTTCGAGTTTCATCGCAAAGTCTGTAGGTAAAACACCCAAATCTCGCTTTTTCTAAGCATAAAATATGATTAAAAAAATATTAGTAGCAAATCGCGGTGAAATCGCCGTCCGTATCATCCGCGCATGTAAAGACATGGGAATTAAGACGGTCGCTATTTTCTCTACGGCTGATGAAGAGGCACTCCACGTTAAATACGCTGACGAGGCATACTGCATCGGACCACCACCATCAACAGAAAGTTATCTTAAGTATGCCAATATCATCTCCGTTGCCGATTTTGCAAACGTCAATGCTATTCACCCGGGAGCGGGTTTTCTTGCAGAAGACGCACAGTTCGCGGAGATTTGTGAGGCACACGAAATACGATTCATCGGTCCTTCTATTGAAGATATTCGGACGATGGGGGATAAGGTAAAGGCATTAGAGACTGCAGCGAAAGCTGGCTTGAAACTTATCCCGGGCAGCCAAAGTGGAAGACGTAGAAATAGTAAAAAGGGAACGGTCGATACTGCTGAGGATGCCGCACAACTCGCTGAGAAGATAGGGTATCCTGTAGGGATTAAAGCCGTCGCTGGGGGCGGTGGCCGCGGCATTCGGATCGCCGAGAACCGACCCAGCTTGGTAAATCTCTTTCACACCGCGAAGGCGGAAGGTCAAGCAGCATTTGGCAATGATGATGTTTACATCGAAAAATGGATTGAGGAGGCACGGCATATTGAAGTGCAAATTTTAGGTGATATGCACGGTAACGTCGTTCATTTGGGTGAACGTGAATGTTCTATCCAACGCAAGCAGCAGAAACTGCTTGAGGAAGCACCTGCTGCCTCTATTCCATCTAAACTTCGGGCGGACATCTGTAAAGCCGCCGCAAAAGCCGCGAAGTCCATCGGTTACTCGAACGCAGGAACGATTGAATTTGTTGTTGATAAAGATAACAATTTCTATTTTCTGGAGATGAACACGCGCATTCAGGTTGAACACACTATTACTGAGAGCGTTACCGGTATCGATTTAATTAAAGAACAGATTCGACTCGCGATGGGCGAGGAACTTGGATACAACCAATCTGACGTTGAAATACGAGGGCACGCTATTGAGTGCAGGATTAATGCCGAAAACCCGGCTAATCGGTTTATGCCTTCGCCAGGTCTGGTCACTACCTACCATCCTCCGGGGGGCATAGGTATTCGCGTTGATGGATACCTGTACACAGAATATACCGTCCCACCCCACTATGATTCGCTTGTTGCGAAACTCATCGCAAACGGTAGAGATCGAGAAGAGGCAATTGCGCGATTAGACCGGGCATTGTCCGAATTCAAAATCGAGGGTATAAAAACTACAATTCCGCTCTTCCGACAAATTCTCAACGATGAACGCTTCCTCAACCGGACCATTTTTACGAATTTCTTAGAGACATAAGGAAATCACTGTCAGTGAAGAGTGGTTTGTGGCAGTGACACATTATGTAACCCTCAAACGGGTCAGTGGTAACTGAAAGTGAAACGCGCTGGCCGCTGATAGCTGATCGCCAATAACCAGATGTATTCTTTCTTTTTAACGCTTGCAATTTTTATCTTACTTGCCATGGGGGCTGGTGCCGTTACCTTTGTTGACGACACAGCTGAAGCCGGCATCCATTTCCGGCATTCCAGTGGAACGCGTTCTAGTCTCCTACCTGAAGATATGGGATCGGGTGCGGGTTTCGCCGATATAGATAACGATGGGGACATCGACCTCTATGTTGTGAATATTCCTGGACCTTTTAAAAAAGTTCGGAATCCTGTAGGTTCGGGGACTGCTAATGTTCTCTATCGCAACAATGGAAACGGAACGTTTACAGACATCACCAGGACCGCAGGCGTTGGACACCAAGGCTACGGTATGGGGTGTGTCTTTGCGGATTATGATGGCGACGGCAATATTGATTTATACGTCACCAATTATGGGGCAAATGTGCTTTATCGCAATAATGGCGATGGCACTTTCCGTGATGTGACGGGAGCTGCTGGTGTCAGTTGCGAGTTGTGGAGCACAGGGGCTGCCTTCGCTGATGTAGATGGCGACAACGATTTGGACCTCTATGTTTGCAACTACGTCACCTACGACTTAGAAAAGTTGGAGCAGATGAAGGAGGAATCCTTACAATCGGGTAAACCGGTACCGAGTGCCCTCAATCCCCACGTCTTTGAGCCACAGGATAATGTCTTTTATCGCAACAACGGAGACGGGACATTTACCGATGTAACGGCTGAAGTGGGCATTGCTGCACCGGGAGGCAGAAGCATGCAAGCTATCTTCAGCGACTTTGATGCAGACAACGATCTGGATCTGTACGTCGCAAATGATACCTCTGTCAACTACACCTATCGTAATGATGGAAGTGGTGTATTTACCGATGTGAGTGCCGAATCGTGGGCGGCAGATTTTCGTGGCTCTATGGGACTCGCTGCCGGAGATTACGATGGCGATGGTGATGTAGACCTTTTTATGAGTCACTGGGTTGATGAGGAAAACGCACTCTACAGAAATCTCTTGAAGGAAGATGGGGCTGCCGAACACATCAGGTTCGTGGATGAGTCCTATACGGCTACGCTTGCTGAAGAGAGCATCAAGGAGATTGGATGGGGGACCGCGCTCTTTGATTACGACAACGATGGCGATTTAGATATCTTCGTGACAAACGGTAGCACTTTCCAAGAACTCAAGCGTCCACAAGTGCTTATTCCGCAACGAGATGCTTTGTTCCGCAATGATGGAGACGGCACGTTCACGGATGTAAGTGAGATTACTGGGATTGCTGTACTTCCTATTCGAGTCGGTCGTGGGGCAACGTTTGGTGATTATGACAATGATGGCGATGTTGACATTTTCATCGTCAACAACCATGCACAACCGACTTTATTACGCAATGAAGGCGGAAATCGAAACAACTATCTGCATGTCCAATTGATTGGCACGAACGCCAACCGAAACGCAATTGGCGCGAAAATTCAGATAAAAACGGTCAATCGGACCCAGATACGGGAAATTTACGCCGGTGATAGCTACATGTCGTCTAATAGCTTTATCGCCGAGTTCGGCGTGGGGAGTGCGACGCAGGTTGAGAGTGTGCAGGTCATCTGGTCGAATGGGGACACACAAACGCTTCATAACGTACCGACCAACCAACGATTCCGTATAACGCAAGAATAGCCATCAGCGTCATAGCCGTCAGCAGTCAGGGCGTTCTGTAACGCTTGCGTCTTTGCTGAAGGCTGAAAGCGCAGCGTGCTGATTGCTGAAAGCTGTTCCCGCGATCAGCAAGAAAATCGAAAGCCAAAAGTCAATACTAACCAATGCGCAACTATTTCTACCTATCCGTTTCTATATTCTTAGTCCTACTCGCATGCGGTGAGGATCCTGCCATCAAACGCGGCAAGGAATTAGTCAGAACTGGAAACACCACGGCAGCGATTCAGCAGTTTGAATCAATCCTTAAACAGGACCCTTCCGATGCCGAGGCTTATTACCAGATCGGTTTAGCACATGAAGTCTCGAAAGATGTTTCCCAAGCGACCGATGCCTTCAAAAGCGCGCAACAGTTAGCACCTCAACGTCCAGAAATCACACTTGCACTCGGTCGCCTCTATTGGCATACTGGTAACCGTGACCTCGCTATTTCCCAATTTCAAAATCTGTTGAGCAGTTCTCCAAGTGAAGATGTCCACCTTAAGTTGGCGGCACTCACGGGTGATGCCTACCGCGTCCAACGCCTCCGCACAGAAGGCAGCGACGATTACGAGCAAACCTTCACTGAAAAAGGGAATATGATGACATTTACGGCGAAATATACAGACGATTACAGTCCTGCAATCTCGCCTGATGGAAAATGGATCGCCTTCGCCTCAAACCGCCTCCAGAACGCTGAATTATATCTGATGGATATCCAGACTCGCTCACTCCGTCAACTGACGCATACCGATGAACTCGACGAATACATGCCTGCATTTTCACCCGATGGAAAGTCACTTGCTTTCGTGGCGGAGCGTACCCGTGGTGGCATGATGCTTCCACCTGTCCAAGCGAGCGGTTCTGATCCGAGTAGTGCCGCCATTTATCTCATGGATATTGATGGAAGAAATCAACGTCCGGTACTTGATGTAGAAGGTGCACATCGCGCACCTGTCTTTTCTCCTAATGGACAGCGGATCGCTTTTGAATCCAGAGCACCGACACAGGAAAACGGAAGCGCGCCTGGAAGTGTAGACAATAATGACACTTTAGAAATCTACATCATTCAGACAGACGGCACAAATCAGACACAACTGACCCATAACAATGTTGACGACGGACATCCAACGTGGGCACCCGATGGGAAACGGATTGCCTTTACCTCGATGGTGGAGGATGTCTATCAGCTTTTCGTCGTTAGTGCGTCGGGTGGTACGGCGAAGCAACTAACGTTCTCGGATGCCAGCCACTATCAGCCGACTTTCAGCCAAGACGGAAAGCGGATTATCTACATCTCAAGTGCGGATAATCATTATACACTTTGGATAATGAACGCCGATGGCACAAACAAAACCCAACTCACGAGCCACGTCGGTGCCCATTTTGAACCGAGCCTTTCAGCGGATGGCAAAAGCCTCGTCTTCAGTTCTGACCGTTCAGATCACATGCGGATCTATCTCATGGATTTGGCACAACCCATTCAAGAAGAAGAATTGAAGGCACGGTTGGCAGATTTGTAATCCCACCTTTCTCATAATATGCGAAAAACTTTTTTTCTTTTCCTTGTTCTCCTCATTTTTGTCGCGTGTAGTAAAGACACACCGCAGCGTGAAGTAAACCCACAATTCGCCTTGCAGTATCAGAAGGGGGTTGACGCGCTCGACGTAAGTAACTTCGCTGAAGCGGAAAAGGCGTTTCAGACTTGCTTGCAAATGGATGCCAATGCACATGACGCACGTATGCAGTTAGCACGCACCTATATTAGACAACAGAAGTTTGCCGATGCCGAGGAGACCTTAGAGACTTTGATAAATCTGCTTAAACAGGCATCAGAACGGAAGGACATGCTTTCGAGAGCCTACCTCACATTAGCGCAAGTCTTCAGTTATCAGCAACGCTTTTCTGATTCTACTGTTGCCCTCATCAACGCGCTGGAGGTAAATCCCGACGATACAGATGCCCGTATCCGACTCGGCTATTTCTTGGGGGCACCGCAACAGATGCTCGTCCCTGACCTCTCAGCATCTAAACGGCAGTTTGAAAAGGTACTGGAACTTGAACCCAATAACCTTGAAGCGATGCTACAACTCGGCTTAGCCGAATTTCGGCTCGGTGAAGCGGATAAGGCAGCCGAAAGATTTGAAAATATCATCCAAAATTACCGTCGCCATTCTGGTGCCTATTACTATCTCGGTGTCTATCACCTCCGACACGGTGATCCTGAAAAAGCCGTTGAGAATTTCAAAGAATCGCTCCGGCTGAAACCTCGCGATCCCGAAACCTTATGGAATTTATGGACGGCTTATGCTCAGCTCGGTGGCTATCCTGAAAACTTACCAGAAGAATTTAAAATTGTAGGAGGGAACTCCGATTCCCGACTCTTAACTGACAACCGACAACTGACGACTGACAACTATTTCACCAACATTGCCCCTGACTTAAAAATGGACAAAATAGATGGTGGACGCGGTAGTGCTTGGGGCGACTATGATAATGACGGTGATTTGGATATCGTCGCCGTCGGCACCTACCAACCGCATGTCCTTTATCGTAATAATGGTGATGGCACATTTACAGACGTGGCGGCACAAGCGGGAATTGCCGATCCGAGAGGCGGTTGGGGTTCGCTTTTCGCAGATTATGATAACGACGGTTACCCTGATCTCTATATTACCCGTGGCGGTTGGTCAGGGGCAGCAGAAAACACACTTTATCATAACAATGGAGATGGCACGTTCACGGATGTAACGCATACCGCAGGGGTCGCCGACCCACAAAGCAGTTTCTGTGCAGCGTGGGCGGATTACGACAACGATGGATACATCGATCTTTATATTGCAAATGGTGTTATCGGAGACGGTGCCGCGAATGTCTTATATCGTAACAACGGTGATGGTACTTTCGCCAATACCGCTGAAATAGCGGGTGTCGCCAACACTGGTAACTCCCTCGGAACCGCTTGGGGTGATTACGATAAAGACGGGTACATCGATCTACACGTTGTTAATTACGGACAATCCAACGTTCTCTATCGTAACAACGGCAACGGCACGTTCACGGATGTAACCGCAGCAAGCGGCATGAATCTCTCTGTTACGGATGCTTTCGTTACCTTCTTTTTAGATGTGGATAACGATGCGGATCTGGATATTTTCATCTCCAATTCAGGGTCATTCCAAGCCTTCATCGCCGGTCAGATTACAGGGACTGCCACACACGATAGTGACCGGCAGGTGTTGTATCGAAACAACGGTGATGGCACCTTTACAGATGTAACAAAGGAATCCGGTCTTTACCATGCATACGGGGCGATGGGCGCGAATTTCGGGGACATCAATAGCGACGGTTACGTTGATATTTATCTCGCTACAGGTGCACCGCAGATGGGCAGGCTCGAACGCGACGCACTCTTCCAGAACAATGGGAACGGCACTTTTACTGACGCTACTGTCGCTTTAGGCTTAGGCAACATTGGAAAAGGACACGGTGTAACTTTTGGTGATGCCGACGCTGATGGTGATGTCGATATCTATGTTCCTGTCGGTGGTGCATTTATCGGGGACCAGTGGCGTAATCTTTTCTACCAAAATACGGGGACTGGAAACAACTGGATCACCCTAAAACTTGTCGGTGTAAAGAGTAATCGGGATGGTATTGGTGCTAAAGTTACTCTGAGCGTTGGTGATAGGACAATTTACAGAGAGGTCAGCGGAGGGAGTGGGTTCGGCTCAACTAATAGTCTACCCCTTGAGATCGGTCTCGGGAAGCATACAAAAGTTGATACGCTTGCAATCGCCTGGCCCTCCGGTCAAGTAGATACACATCGCGATCTGTCTGTCAACCAGAAACTCATTCTGACGGAACAGATAGCGATTAGCGATTAGCGAACAGCGGTTAACCATTAACAAGAAGCGAAAAAACAATGAATGGACAGAAATTGCCCACATCCGCCTTACTCACCGAGGATAATATGTCCCTTTTTGTTGACTATTATCAACTCACGATGGGTCAGGCAGATTTCAATGTAGGAAATAATACGGTTATAACGGCGAACTACTATGTCCGCGAGATTCCGCAGGGGCAATATCTCATCGCTGCAGGGCTGGAGCAGGTTATCCACTACATTTTAAATTTGCGCTTCACTGATGCTATCCTTGAGTGGTTAGCACAACGTGGTGACTTACAGGCTGACTATCTCGCTTCGCTCAAGGACTTTCGTTTTGACGGCTCCGTTTTCGCGGTTCCCGAAGGCACACCTGTTTTCCCCAATGAACCGATTATCAACGTCACAGGACGCTCCAAGGATGTCCAACTTTTTGAGACGTATCTGCTCTGCGTCATGAACTTCCAGACCTTAATTGCGACGAAGGCATCGCGAATTGTGCAGACGGCGCGTGGCAGACCGGTTTTTGATTTCGGCGCGCGACGGGCACACGGCAGAGATGCCGGTATTTTGGCTGCCCGTGCTGCCTTCATCGGGGGTGCTAAAGGCACCTCATTGGTGCTTGCGGGACACTCTTTCGATATTCCATACGTCGGCACGATGGCACATAAATTTATCTCTGAGCGTCCGACTGAATTGAAAGCCTTCCGCGATTACGCAACAGCCTTTCCAGATAGTACGACGCTCCTGATTGATACGTATGACACGATTCAAGGCGCGCGAAACGCTTGCATCGTCGCGAAAGAGATGGCAACACGTGGGGCGAGGTTACGTGCCGTCCGGTTGGATAGTGGCGATCTCTTGGCACTCAGCAGAGAGGTGCGGCGTATCCTTGACGCTGCGGGACTTGACTACGTCCAAATTATAGCCAGCCATGAACTTGATGAGTTTCAGATAGATACCTTACTCGAAAATGAGGCACCGCTGGACAGTTTTGGGGTAGGTACTCGACTTGCTACAGGGGCTAATTTCAATTCGTTCACGGGTGAAGGTGGGACTTCAGCCCTCGGCGGTGTCTATAAATTGGTTGAGAGTGATGGTAGACCTGTTGGAAAACAGTCGCTTGATGAGCCTGCTAAAGCCACGGTGCCGGGCAAAAAGCAAATCTATCGCATCACGGATACTGACGATAATTATGTCAAAGATTGCGTGACACTTTGGAATGAAGGAATATCTGAGGGGAGCCCTCTGCTAATTCCAATCGTTCAAGACGGAATGTTGGTGTATCAGTTTCCATATTTGCATGAAATTCAGACACACACCGCCGAAGGGTTGGAAAAATTACCAGACCGCCATAAACGTCTGCGCGAAGCAACATCGTATCCCGTTGAGATACATCCCTCATTGTTAGCAGTTAGCGAATAGCAGATCGCAGTCAGGACGTTTCGCCGCGCTCCACTCTCAGCCAGATAGCTACCAATCGGCAGGAACTAACCGTTGATTGCTGTCGGCTATTTCAGCCGTTTTTGGTGTTCTTTGAGGAAGCGCAGGACTGTGTCTGGATCGGTGGCTTGAAGGTTTCCAAGAGTACTGGCTTCTTCTATGAGTGATGCCATTTGGACAGGGTTGTCCCGAAGCGTCTCTTCCGCCCTTTTATAAAAATAGGCTGCCTGTGCTTTTTCGTCATGCTTTTCATTTATAGCGGCGAGGTAGATGTAAGCAGCAGCAAGGCGTGGAGATTCGGTGCGGTTCTGAATGAACTCTTCAAAAGCGAAGCGTGCCTCATTGTAACGTCCATCATCATAATGGACGCGTCCGATCCGAAACTGTGCTCTATCGGAGAAACTGTCCTTGTGCCCACCGGCGAGATACCTATCACGTTCTGGATATCCGATGGTAGTTTTATAGGCTTGCAGTGCTTCACTGTACCGGTTGAGTTTCCTGTACAGCTCGCCTAACTGGAAATGTGCCATCATCGCTTGCAAGGTGTTCGGATGTGCTGCAATAACTGTTTTATAAGCCTCAAGTGCCTCGTTAGCAGCAGAGAGTTGTTCGGCGTAAACGATGCCACTCCGATAGAGGGCTTCAGCGGCATACGTCAAATTGGGATGATATTTTGCAACCTCATTATACATCGCAATTGCCTTGGGATAGTCTTGCAAGTGTCTCTCATAAATAGTACCGATTTGCAATCGCGTACGTGCTGCTTCTATAGGGGGTAAGATTTCGTTCTGCAGTTGCTCCTGGAGGTTTTCAATGGTTGCAAGGTGTTGAAGTGTAAAGAGTTGTGCGGCACCTTGCCTTGCCTGGGGTGTATGAGGTGCAGTGGCAACGAGGTTTCGGACGATGCTTAATGCCTCATTAAAATCTCTGTCCGCTCGTGCTTTGTCCAACCGCTCTAATTCTGTTTTCGACATTTGTTCCGCAAGGTACTCAATTTTCCTATGAATCTGGGTCCTTACCTCAGACACACTCTTATCGTGCATCGATATCTGACCTAAATAACCTGGATCGAGTTGTGGCAGATAGACATGAAGGAATATTTCAAAAACCTCTATCGCTTTCGGATAGTTCAAGGTTTTTTCGTAACAAACGCCTGTCCAATAGATGACGGCATGCATGTTCCAGAAGTTCGGATATTTTTGTTTAAGCTTCTCAAATATAGGTATTGCCAATGCGTATTTTTCGGCGGTCCGGTGGATATTTGCAATTTGAAAGAGTGCCTCTGCTGCGAAATTGCTCGTCGGGTAATCGTTAGCGACCTTTCTATACGTTGCGATTGCCAAAAGCGACTGGTTGAGGACAGTATGGCGCAAATGTGCAATGCGCCATCTCGCTTCTGGAGCCATATCTGCATCTGGATGTGTTTCTAACAATTCCTCGTACTTGGCGATTGCTTTTGCGGGTTGATTGAGTTGCGACCGATTCCGGTAAAGTTCGGCTATCTGGAACTGGGCGACGGCTGCAAGGGCTGTGCCGCGGTGCTGAATCATTACGCGCTGTTGCTCCCTGAGATCAGCAAGGGCTGTGTTAATATCCCTGATCTTTTGTAAACCGGTTTTATGCACGAAATGGGTGGCAGGCGCGAGTTTAATCAGCCGGTCATAGGTCTGAATAGCATCATGGTAGCTGCCCATGCGACTGAAAACATCACCTTTCTTGATGATAGCGAGATAGAGTTCCTCAGCAGCAAGTCCTTTTTTCTCAAGCTGCAGAATTCTGTCGTAAGCCGCGACGGCTTGATTGTACTGATGCGTGTAGTTATAATAGATTTCGCCAATCTGATAGTAGCACCAACTTTTCACCTCAATATCCTTGGCAGATTCGGCGAGGGCTTCGAGTTTATGAATCGCTTCGGTATAATCGCCCGTTTCAATTAAAACGTGCACCTCTTCAAAGTGCGCCGACGCTGCAAGCGGACTGAAAAAGATTATTAGCAGCAGCGGTACAAGAACGCTTTTCAGCCGGGAATCAACGCCGAATGCGCGTATGGCATTCGATGGGTTGTCTGTCTCCGGACAAGAGCAATTTGTAAAAATCTTACACCACTTGGTGTACGCCGAGAGGCGGTGAATTGTTACAGAGAGACCTCTTAACTGACAACTGACGACTGATAACTGATAACTATTCATTGCTAATATCCCTTACCAGATGCCAGAGTTGTGTTACTGACACTCAAAGTTTCCGCGACCCTCATCCAATCTGTGCCTTGCGCCTGTTCCTTCACTCGTTCAAGGTGGCTCTCTGCTTCCCACGCATCGTTTCGGAGGTGGTGTGTAATCATAGCATCCTCCAAATGCCGTTGAATGTCCTGTTGAAGGTATTGTTCAATCCGGGCATCAGCGGACTGTGATTCGGTTAACTGCAGCTCCATTTTTGGTTGGAAAAACTCCCCAAATAACACAGCAGCAGTAATTAAGGCGATCGTAAAGGCACTCGCAGCGACAGTTTTGTGCCACTGAAAGAGGGATTCAATGTTGGCTAAAAAGCCCCTAATGCGCGAAGGTGTGGGTTCTTCTTGTGTGGTGGCGAGACGTTTGTACACATTCATCTCAATGTCCTGAAGGGCTGCTTCAGGTAAAGTGACTGCGTTCTCTGCCATGTCTGTCAAGTTTAATACTGTAGTGAAGGATTCAACCGCTTTGTTACAGTCCGAACAGTTCTGCAGATGCTGTTCAAAGGCTTTTGCTTCTGCTGGGGAGAGCAGTTTAGAAGCATAATCAATCGCGTGTCCTTCGGCTTTATTACATTTAGGCATTAGTAGACTTTCCTCCTCAGTAAATTAAAATTCATTGTTTTCCCAGAGAGGCTTCAGTAATGTTTGTAGCCGTTTCATTGCACGATGTAAGTGGATTTTCACCGTACCCTCTGCCATACCGAGTGTTTCCGCAACTTCTTTGAGTTGGAGACCTTCATATCGATTTAATATAAATACTGCTTTCTGTTTCGGTGAGAGTTGATCGACTGCTTCGCGAATAATGCGTCCGAGTTCTTTTTCTTCTACGCCCTTTACCGGGTTGCTGTATTGATCGGTGGCTACAAGATTTTCTTCTGGGATTTCCAGATCCTCTAACGCATAGACAGGATGTCGCGCTTTGGCACGGTGATAATCAATAACGAGATTGGCGGCAATCTTGTAAAGCCATGTTGAGAATTTAGCTTTCGGCTGCCAATTCCCTAAGGCGCGATACGCCTTGAAGAAGACCTCAATAGTAATATCTTCAGCGTCTTCGTAATTTCTGACCGAACGCAGGAGGTACGAGAAGATTTTCGATTTGTAACGCTTCATCAACTCATCAAATGCGTTTTGGCGACCAGCTTGAAACTGGGCAACTAACATTTCATCATCAATCAACTTATCCATAAGTCCCGACTTTCGATATCGGTTGGAAGTTTTGTCCTTAATCAAAGCAATGGACAAAATTGAACTATCGCTTCCTTAAACGGAAACGATATAAATAAGTTTACAGAATTAGTGGTTAATTTGTCAAGAGGGTTTTGGCTTAGTAGCCATTAGCAGTTAGCGGTCAGCGTTCAGCAAGAGGGTTCGGAACAATAATACACAGCTGCTCCACATTGACAGCTGATAACTGACAGCCAAAAACTATTAAAAGACTTGATTTTCTAACACTATTGATTTAGAATATCATGAGTTTTGAAATAAAAAAGTAGATACAGACGTAGGTTGAACGGTATTTAACTGACCTCTGATGGCTGATAACTCACTACTATATGGAGGTATTTTTTATGGCACATACACATAACGATTCCGAATTAAAGCCTTTGGTCGTTCCTGCTTCTGAAACAGCAGCGCAGATGGCACAAGCGGCAGGAAATTTTTTGGATACGCTCACGCCAGCACTGCGCGATCAAGCAGCACTGCCGTTTGATGGAAACGAACGCTTCCGTTGGCACTACATTCCGATTGAGATGTGGGAACGGAAAGGTGTGTCTCTCAAAGAATTAAGTGTGAAGCAGCAGGAAGCGGCGTTCGCGCTCATGGAGAGCGGTTTGAGTGCGAAGGGGTATCAGAAGGCGCGCGCTATTATTAATTTAGAGACAACACTCGGTGAGATTGAACAGGCTGCCGGTGAAGCCCGGCTCGTTCGAGATCCATCTTTGTACTTCTTCACTGTGTTTGGAGATCCAACAGGTAACGGTGCCTGGGGGTGGCGTGCTGAAGGACATCACGTCTCTCTCAACTTCACTGTTGTCAATCGTGAACTTATTTCCCCGAACCCATCTTTCTTCGGCTCAAATCCGGCTGAAGTGCCACAGGGGGAGAAAAAAGGACTCAGAGTTCTTTCCGCCGAGGAAGATATTGCGCGTAAACTCCTTACAAGCCTGGATGGGAGCCAGAAAAGCCAGACGATCATCAATGCCGATGCCCCGTCCGATATTTTAACGCGCGATGTTCCTAAAGTTGAATTTGAGGCTGTTGAGGGGTTAGCCGCAGAATCTATGGAGACACATCAGAGAGAGCTCCTGATGGAACTCGTCCACGAATACATTGATAGACTTCCTGATGAGATTGCTCAGATTGAGCGACGCAAGCTCCGTGAGGGGAGTGTCAACGATATCCATTTCGCCTGGGCGGGTGGTGAAGTGCCGAAGACCCCTCACTATTATAGGCTACACGGTCCGTTCTTCTTTGTGGAATATGATAACACCCAGAACAATGCAAACCACATTCATTCTGTGTGGCGGCACATCGCGGACGATTTTGGTGTCGATCTACTTCGGTTGCACTACCACAAATCAAATCACCACGACCATTAGAAAATGGTTGTTGGTTATCGGTTGTCAGTTATCAGTTAAGAGCCATCTCTGTAATAATCGGCCCCTGCTTGGAGTATGCCAGGAAGTCGTGAGTTATTACGCAGAGACCTCTTAACCGACAACTGACTTCTGATTGCTAATCGCTAATCGCTTTCAGGTTACCCCAGGTCGTCGCTAACTTATCAGTGGCTTCAACAGCGAGTTCCTCGCTGGTAAGTACAACCAAACCCGTATGTTCCGAGTTCTTTCCGAAGACGATAGAATGCGTATACCAACCGCTCCAGCCTTTCTGTCCATCTTGACCGGCACCTTTATCGCCATCATTGACACAGATACCCAGACCGAACTCGAATCCATCACTGAATTTCTTGCCTTTGACTTGCAACTCTTCAGCCGTGAATCTAAGTTCGTAATAGGTTTTCTTTTCAACTTCGTCGCGGATGACAACGATGTCATCATTTGGGGTAACGCCTGCGCCTCCCGGATTTTCATTTAGTGCGTCTGGGAGAATGTCTTTTCCTTTGTCGTCTAAGCCGATGTTATACAGAAACATTTGATGTCCAGCAGTTCGTTTGCCAGTCATTTCAAAGGCGAGTTGTGCACCATCGCCGTTCCATGCAGGTGCTGCAGCGTGCTCATGTTCATCATCGGTGACAATCAGCGCAAGATAGACGGCATTCGTGTCCCATGCAATCATAAAACAGGTTTCGTGATCGTCGGGACCGTTCCATTTTCCACCGTTATGTGTTTCAAAAACATTTCCGGAGTATTCAACACCGCAGAAGGGCGTTCCATCAGTGCCTGTAACAGCATTAAGCATACCGTCCCATTCGTTAAGTTCTCCATCAATCTTAACGTCAATACCGGTAAGGGCATTGTAGACATCATGTGTTTTACTACGCCATTGTGCATTGACAGTAATGCTCGTAAACAGCATCAAAGTCATTGTGGCAATCCAAAATTTGTTCATTTTCTTTTCTCCTTGTTAGCGGTTACCCACAGTTGCTCCTGGAGCATCACCACCCAAACAGAAAATATACCGGTCGCTGCTCCCAATGTACAGGAATCCGTTGGCAACAGCGGGTGATGAATAAAGTTCTATATTTCGTGTGACAGTTCTCGTGTCGAATTCCCACTGCATCTCTCCGCTATCAGCAGAGAGGGCATAGATATATCCGTTTTTTGCCGCCGCGTAGACGACTTCTGGCGTTACAGCCGGTGAGGAGACAACCGGTCCACCGATATCGGTTTTCCAGTTAAGTTTTCCATCCATTGCCCCGAGGCAATAGACATATCCATCACGCGAACCAAAGATAACAGAGCCTTCCTGAACAGCGATCGCCGTGAGAACGGCATCTTCTGCTTCGTGTTCCCATACGGTATCACCCGTTTCAGTATTAAGCGCGACGACCTTGCCCGCCGGTATGGAGGCACTATCGGAAAAGTTTCCTCTTCCAAGCCCAAAAAAGACGAGGTTTTCGTTGACACTCGGGCTGCCCCACACGGGATAAAGCATCGGCTTTGACCAAATTTCAGCACCGGTGTCAGCATTGACTGCGAAGACTTTGTAATCACCGTAGCCTGTTCCGAAATAGACCGTTCCGTTATGCACAACGGGCGACATGTCAGCGTGGACTCTTCCATAGTGCCAAATCTGTTGACCTTCTAAGGCATCAATGCAATAAACACCATCAGCCCCTGCTGTAAAGTAAAGTTTTCCCTGACTGATAAATGGCGTTGACTCAACATGACTCGTTGTTTTGAAAGACCAAATGAGATCGCCTGTTTTTGCGTCAAGACACCGGAGATGACAATCACTGTCTTGATGGTAACCTTCACCAATGTAAACTCTACCGCCAGCGACTGCTGGTGGCGAGAAAATTGGAATACGCGAGCTATGCCGCCAGATAACTTCTTTCGATTCGGTATCAATACAGTACGTCGCGCCTCCGAGAGAGAAGATCGAACCGTGTGAGGAGCCGATATAGAGACGATTCCCGACAACTGCTGGCGAGGAAGAGAAGTCAACCGCCATCGCCTCTTCGTCCCTGAAAACCCATGCCAGTGTTCCGTGGGTTGGTCCCGGAAGTCCGTCCACATGTCCTGTCCGATTTTTTCCACCTCGGAAGGTTGACCATGCCGTGCTAACGTTTGTGTTTCCTACACTCGCGTTCTGAACGTTTGCTTCAGGTGTGAGAGTCGTCCAATTTCGCGCTGTTTCGATCAATAGATAGGTTCCCCAAACAAACCCAACGAGAATAACAACACTGAAGATAGTCGCAGTAATCCTATGGGTGGCAGCAAAGTCGCGACACCTATAGAAAAGCATTTTAACTGTATCCCGTGCGAACACAAGTGCCGTTAGCAGTGCGACCCCAACAAAGGCGAGGATTTGCGGGACGATACTCAGCAACGCAGTCAGAGGTCCGAGAAGCTGCGGAATAACGGCATGGGCGGGGCTTGCAGAAGCGAAAAAGACAAGAGAAAAGATCGCTATTAGCAGCAATTTCATATTGGCTTTCGGCTTTCGGTTTGAAACTGACTTTTGCTGCTTGCTGACATCTGGCAGCCCTTTTAATTTTGCTTTCTTCATCTGTCGTCACCCCGTGCGCTACTTAGATTCTTCCAAAAATCGGACAGCGAAATGCACTAAGTTCTCAAGCATCCGACGGTTTTTAGAGATTTGCGAGCTCCCCTGATTGTGAAGGTTCGTGATGAGATACATCCCTTTTCCATATCTGAGTTTGGCAACGACAATCTCTTTCCCGTTATTAGTTGTCGCGAGTATTTGATATTTCTCGTTCCATCCCCGCCATGAGTCATCAAGTGCGAGTTGTCCGGATCGGATACGGTTCGGTGCCTTGAAAAGGTCACCAGCATTGGAAGTCACTTGGAAATCGTTGCGAGTGGGGCTCTCCACACCCTTGAGCGGTTCGGGTAACCATCCTGAACCACATGGACGATCGTTGTCGCTGTCCTGTCCAGAGGCGATGACGATACCACCGTTCTTCACGAATTCTCTAATCTGTCGTTCTTGTTTGTCGTTAAGTCGGTATCTACCTTCGGAGAGCGAGCGAAAACCGATCCAGAGAATATCTGCTTCACTAAGTGCTGGCAAGTTACGATCAGTTGTTGTATGATAAACAAAGCCAAAATCTGCTACTGCATCAAGTTCAGCGATGGCGCGGGGTTCCGACTCATACCGCTCTGTTTTGAGCAACAGGAGTTGAAGCGCATCTCCACTGAACATTGTACGTAATTCATCTTGAAATTCCGGTGTTGAATCTCGCCTTGAAACCTTGTCTGTGTTGAGGTATTTTTCAAAGTGTGTAAACAGCCACCAGCCCCAGTCTTTATCCCTCGGTCTTGTGACTTGGGTTTGAAACCATTTTCCTCGTGTGTGTGCGATACTGTCAATGCGCCTACCCGCTTTCAGATAGAAAACAATGATTGGTTCGTTTTCCCTCAGAAAACCGATAATTTCTTTTCTGTAGTCAGTTTCTCCTTTATAGACATCAAACCGCATCTTAATCTCTTGGAATTCACTTTTGCCTTTGAGATTTTCTTTGACCTTAATTTTTGCTGTTTTTCGTTTAGTGTTAACCTCAGAAACGGTTCCGAAGACAACGTTCGTACTTTCCGCAACGATTTGTCTAACGGTATACCGTTTTGCAATGTACCCGTCCGCGGAGGACTGCATCAACAGGAGGATACCAGTAAGAAGCAGGCTGAAAAGGGAATACGGTTTCCAGATAGTGTTCACTTTACAAATCGACATCAGTGTTTGCATTACTTTCCTCCGGTGTAATTTTGCCCTTTATGCAAGTTGTGTCTGCGGAATCCACAAACACAACTTCTATTTAGCGTCCACAAAACCAATTTAGCCAAACTTAACAGCGGTACCAGTTGCGGTTACCATCAGCATACCATTATTGGCACCAAGAACTTGATAGTCGATATCAATACCGACGACGGCATCAGCTCCCTTGCGCTGTGCTTCCGCTTGTAGTTCTTGGAGAGCAGTTTCACGGGCTTCTGCGAACTTGCTTTCATAGGTGCCCGATCTCCCGCCGACAAGGTCCGTTATGCCCGCCATAAGATCGCGAAACATATTCGCCCCCATGATGGCTTCACCAGTAATAAGCCCAATGTATTGCCGAATGTGTTTACCTTCAATTGTATGTGTAGTTGTTGTAATCATTATTGTGCTTTGCCTCTCGCTGCAATCTCCCATACAGATTCGACAATCCCGTTGCGGATGCCGTAATATCTGTCGTGGAGATTCACCGTTGTACAACAGTGGGTTGGTAAAATTTCGAGTTTATCTCCCGGACTGAGAGAAACGCTTTCATCGGATACTTGCATTTTTCCGTGCTCTTCAGAGAGTCCAGTCATCTCTACACCCGTTACGCCAACGGGTTGCGGTATTCCGAACTCTTTGGCGAGTACTTTTAAACCTGTATCGACGATAATCCGATCTGGTGTCGGGCGACTCACAACAGTTGCTAAGACTGATAACGCACGCTGAAAATGATCACCAATGCCTTGGACGTTCCCATAAGTGGCATCCATCAAGACATAAGATCCGGCTTGTACCTCTGTCATTTCTGGAATACTCCCCGTGATATTGAAGGTACCCGTGCCACCACCACTCATGATAGGGACCGCCACCCCTCGTTGTTCAAGGTAGTGTTTCGCGTCCACAAGAATTTGCATGGCATCGCGTGCGGCGGCATTCCGTTCTGCTTTGTCCCGCTTCGTGACAGTATGTCCCTCGTACCCCATTAAGCCTGCGAAGTCCACGTTTGGGTTTTTGCGTATCAATTCAGCCAGTTCCAATGCGGGTTCACCCGGTTCAACGCCGCAGCGATTCATGCCGACATTAACTTCCACTAACATTCGGACGTTTGCGTCTTTCGCAGCTGCCGCCTCGGAGATGGCTTGCACGTTCTGTGCGTTATCGACTGCAACCATAATCTCCGAGTGCTTCGCGAGGTTGATGAGACGGGCAATCTTTTGCGCGCCAACAATTTGATTGGCAATGAGTACATCTCGAATGCCTGCGTGAATCAGCACCTCCGCTTCACCGAGTTTTGCACAGGTAACACCAATCGCACCCGCCGCAATCTGCTTGTGAGCGATAATCGGCGTTTTATGCGTTTTTACATGAGGTCTCAACTCTGCGTTAACTGTCGTAAAATAATCCGCCATCGTCCGTATATTGGCTTCCATTTTATCCAAGTCGATGAGTAGGGCAGGCGTATCCAGTTCCGTTTTGTGCACGCCGATAAAAGGCATTTTAAACGATTGCTCTTGGGCACTGCGTTCTACGTCCTTGTGGATTTCTTCTAAGTTCACTGCTTTTTTCATAAATCACCTTAAAAACTTCAAGAGTTCCATACTGCTTTTCTTTAAAAAGGCATCTGCAAGGACAACGTCCACCGCAGTTCAGATTTAATCGTTAAAAAGTCCTAAAGCTGCTTTACAGGGTTTGATAAGGTCCCGAACCCCTCAATTTCTATTTCAACAACATCGCCTGCAGCAAGCGGCAGGTCGTTAGGCACAATGATACCTGTCCCGGTCGAAACGACGGTGCCGAACGGAATCGGGTTATCCCGCATGAGGAATTCCGTGAGTTGTTCAAATTTCCAATTGATTTGGGAGGTATTCACATCCCCTTCATAGATAACTGCATTGCCGCGCAGAACCGTACACGTCATATCCAGATTATACGGATCATCTACTTCAGAGGGTGTAACAAACATCGGACCGAGCGCACAACATCCATAAAAGACTTTGGATTGGGGTAGGTAGAGCGGATTGTCCCGTTCAATATCCCAGGCGGATACGTCATTGCAAAGAGTATACCCAACGATTTCGCCGTTGTCATCGAGGACGTAAGCGAGTTCTGGCTCCGTTGCTGTTAGTGCAGAGTCACTCCGAATCCCAATGAAGCCGTTAGGACCTACGCAACGTGATGGCGTCGCCTTAAAAAATATCTCAGGTCGATCGGCATAGTAAACACGACTGTAGATGTCTTGTTCACTATCATCATCCCGCATATCCGCGCTCCGTTTGTAGGTTACACCGCACCCCCAGACTTCAGGAGAATCAATCGGTGCTAAGAGGTGTGGGACATTTTCAGCGGGTGCGACATCTAATTTTTTTAGTGTAAGTCCATCCGATTCCGTGGTTGCATTTTCCTCATCAGGGCGTACCTGAATTTGTATGGGGGTAGGAGTTGCCACCTCTTCTTGGATGTCAGCGAGTATTACACCGAGGCTTACTTGTTCCCGATGGGCAAGTTCGAGTATCTCTAATACACTCAATGATGCCTCGCTTGTTACATCAATTACTTCCTCTTCGCGGGTAACAATTCCCACCCGCTTACCTAAGTTTGGTAGATGAAATTGAATGAGTTTCATTCTTTTTGTCCTTGCACAATGCCATTGATGCTTTATGCTGCTTTATAGAAAAAATGATAAAGAGATTTGCTGATACCGCCACTGAATTTAAGTAGGGTTAATAAAATTGAAGTCAGCATTTAGAATGGAAACGGAATACCAACGCGTTCAGCAACGCTTTTCAACTGTTCCTGATGTTCTTTGCCGACTGGGATGCCGATTTCAGCCCATTCCCGTTCACGCTCCCATTCTAAGCCCCCGGGCAGATCCGATCGGTCATGCTCTGGTGCGGGTTGCATCTGTCGTGCATCGTGGATATGTTGATCGATCTCCACTTTATACTCGTCAATTGGTCGAAATCGAGAAATATCAATCGCTGCAATGAAAGCACCTTGATTCGCACCTTCCCAGATTGTTGGCGGATCCGGCGGCTTATCAAATAGCCAGATACCTGCCATAAACCCACCAAGCGCATGACTTACATGACTCAAACCCAACATCTTAAAGAATGCAGCAGGACTTTGCTCAAACGCCTGTTCCAACGGTAACTTGGCATCAATGCCGGTTGCCATATCAACGACTATGGGCGGCTGATTGCCTGCCGGAATCGCGAAACTCATTGGCGAAGCACCAGTTGCAGTAGCGATCGCACCATGGGGACTGTGTCGAAAACGGTGGCAGGAGACCGCAAACCCGACGCAATCCGCTTCGAGCGCGAGCCGCGAATACTTACCAGCACTCCCAAAGTGGAAGTGATTCCGACTCGTTGCGGCACCCAATCCCATCTCTTTGGCTTTTTTGACCGCTGCCTTTGCAGCATGATACGCGGCAAAATGTCCCATGCCGCCATCGCCATCGTAGACCGCTGTCGTCGGCGATTCATCAATACAGCGGACGTTTGGACGTGGATTTACTTTACCCTCAAGCATCATCCCTACATATCCGGGCGTTTGGCGCGTGCCGTGACTAAACACACCGCGCAGGTCCGTGAGAACGAGCAGGTGAGCTATGTGTGCAGCGCCCTCCTCCGAGGTTCCCGCTTCCTCGAAAACTTCACCAATGAAGCCACGCATTGCTTCTGGCATCACACGGATGAATTCTTTTGGAACTACATTCATAAAATTTATCTCTACTGAAATTCAAGTTGTGCCCACACTGTAGCATTCTTAACAATTGCGTCAGGTGTAATTTGTGAAGAGAGCAGATGTCCTTGGGTCGGGGGTCGTGAAGTTTCCCTTTCTCGCGCTCTAATTTTTGGCAGGCACTAAACCCGCTTTGACGAGAGCGGCGACGACTACTTGTGCCGATTCTTCGATAGAGAGTTCCGCCGTATTTACTGTAACTTCAGCGGCAGCAGGGGATTCGTAAGGTGCACTAATACCCGTAAATTCCTTAATCTCTCCAGCGCGTGCTTTTTTATATAAACCTTTTGTGTCGCGTCCTTCGCAAACTTCAAGTGGACAGTCAACGAAAACTTCGACAAACCTGCCTTCCGCAATGAGTTCTCTTGCCTGATCTCTATCGTCGCGATAAGGTGAGATGAAGGCTGTCATAACGATGGTGCCTGCATCAGCAAAGAGTTTCGCCACTTCACCGATACGACGAATGTTTTCCTCTCGATCTTCCGGTGAGAAGCCTAAGTTTTTGTTCAGTCCATGTCTGACATTGTCGCCATCTAAAACATAAGTATGATGGTTCTGTTGGTGCAATACGTGTTCGACTGCGTTTGCTAATGTCGATTTACCGGAACCTGAAAGTCCAGTGAACCAAATCACACAACCTTTCTGATTCAGTAATTTTTCTCTATCTTCTGCCGTGACAGTCGCTTCGTGCCACGTGATATTCGTTGCTTTTTGTTGAGCCAATCGATTGTTCCTCACATATTATAAAGTCAAAAAATTGAGGCATTCCAGGTGTGCCTCTATTATCCAGCTCAGTCACTGTACTATTATAAGGGAGAATATGGCTGATGTCAAGGGAAATAAGACGAAGAAAGCAATCTCTACACTGAAGACCGAAAACTATCCGTATACTGCTCGTTTATTGAAAAAATTTGACATTTAAAAAATAATGATATACTGCTGAAAAGGGATTAGGAACAGTACAGAGTCTACCTTATTTCCTCCTCCGTGATATGGATAACCCGATTTATTGGATTCTCCACGTTTGAGAAATCGAGCGTTTGTATGTGTCCACTTTGCCATTCGACCTTGATAGATTGGATTGTTTGCTCTGAACCTATACCGAAGTGAAGGGCTCGCTCACTACCAGAGGCATAACTCCCACCGCAAGTTGCTTCTCGGAATTGTGTTGCTTCCTCTGTATGAACCCAGACTTTCGCGCCAACCCCATCTCGATTGCTTTTAGTTCCAACAAGCACAATTTTCACCCAATTGTTTGTTCTCCGTATTTGAGAGTCATTTCGCAGTAACACCGCGGTGCCATCATTGGTTGTAACAAGAATATCCATCGCGCCATCGTTATTATAGTCTCCGATGGCTACACCGCGCGCAACAACTGGACGTTTGAAAAACGTCCCTGCTGGCTCAGACGGCTCCGTGAATTGCCCTAAACCGGTGTTTTCAAAGATCTGGCATCTCTGTCTATAGGAGAGTGATGGCGTGATTTCTGATACATTATCCCATACATGTCCGTTTGCGACAAAAAGGTCAAGTGTACCGTTGTTGTCAGCATCGAGAAACTCCGTTCCGAAACCGAGTTGCGAAAAACTTGGGTCGGCAAGTCCAACCTCAAAAGTGCGCATTGTATAGAGACCGTTACTATCGTTGTGAAAAAGGCTGTTTACTTCCAAAGAGAAGTTTGTAATAAAGAGATCAGACGCGCCATCATTATTGTAATCCCCAGAAGCGATTCCCATACTCGCTGTCGATCGACCTTCTGAATTATAAGCGATTCCTGCTGTTACTGCGACATCTGTAAAAGTCCCGTCCTGATTATTGCGATAGAGAAAATCGGGGACAGCATCGTTAGCAACAAAAATATCAGGGTAACCGTCGTTATTGTAGTCCGTGAAAAGCGTCCCTAATCCTTTACCGGTGTTGCGGAGTCCGGCGCGGGCAGTGACATCTGTAAAAGTGCTATCTCCATTATTCCGATAAAGCGTATCGCGAATCCCTGGATATTCGTGGGGACCACAGTAGATATGTACACCCTCCAGAAAACAAGCGTGCGCTGTTTCGAGGTGGTAATCAAGATAGTTTACGACATA
Organism: Candidatus Poribacteria bacterium; assembly: GCA_963662915.2. GTDB lineage: Bacteria > Poribacteria > WGA-4E > WGA-4E > WGA-3G > WGA-3G. The sequence continues at coordinate 1,324,275 of CAXXEU010000002.1, forward strand.
GAGGTCTAAATATCCGTCGAGATTGTAGTCTCCAAAGGACGCGCTGACACTCCAGTTCCGATCCCCCACTCCTGCATAAGATGTAACGTCTGTGAAGGTGCCGTCACCATTGTTCTGATAAAGTTGGTTTGTGCCGAAATTAGTGAGATAGAGGTCCGGGTCGCCATCATTGTCGTAATCTGCGGAGATGCAGCCCATACCGTATCCGTGATTGTATTGAAGTCCGGCTACTTCTGTGGTATCAATAAACGTTCCATCGCCGTTGTTCCGGTAGAGAACATTCATTTCGTTGGGTTGTCTCTGGTGTCGAATAGCGCCGTCGAGGGTGCCGCTGTTGACCATGTAGATATCGAGATGACCATCGTTGTTGTAGTCAAAGAAGAGCCCACCGGCTCCCATCGTTTCAGGGAGGTACTTATGTTGAGATGCACCATTGGTATGTGTGAAGCGGATACCGGCTTGCTGGGTCTGCTCAGTGAATTGGATTCTGGTTTCGGCTTCGGATGGAAGCACAAAACAACTGAAGGCGAGTATGAGAGTAGTGAGTAAAAAGAATTTTGTATTAGCACCGGGCGAGAGATAACAGTCATTCTTCAATTTTTCCGTATATCCCGCGTTGTGGTGAAACAAATAAAGGCACCCAGCGAGTGGATGCCTTTAAGTGTCTGTTCTACTTAGAATCCGCCTTTGAGCGAACCCCAGGTTGTAGTGAGTTTGTTTTGTGCTTCAACAGCGGTCTGTGGATCGGTTTCGTTGGGATCGAATTCCACATCCGTTGTCGCGAAAATCTGGTCGAAGTATGTACCATCTTCACGATGCGCGATGTGAAGCGTATGATCTCCCGCATCCAATGTCACCGGAACCGGATCGTCACCGTGTTGGATAAGTTCTGTGCCTTCAAACGGACCATCACGCGTATTCAACCGGAACCAGACCCAATCGGTTGTATAGTTGACTCGGAGGGATTCTACTTCAAAGAAATCCCAGATGTTCATAGTGGCATTATTCGCAGATTCGACATCACCGTCAGCCGCATCAAATACCCAGTAGCTGGAGTTATCACCAACTGAAGGAGCGATAACGCGTCCCCAGAAATGCCAATCGTCTGCGTCGACCGAGAATTCATATTTTACCCAGTCGCCACCATCATTATTCGTGCCATTGTGTGAACCGATGTAAGCACCCCCGGAGGCTTCTGTGACGGTGTAATCGTCTACACCTTCAGCAGCGTTACCTGGGTGGTCGGTCGGGACTGTGAAGACCTCAAATTTCGCGCCGTTTGAATCGTTAAAGTTTTCTGCTTCCCAACTGATATATTTTTGTGCAAATGCGGGAAGTGCGATAAGACTGAAAACTGTTAGTAGAATGAGCGTTCGCATCAACAAACCTCCTTAGAAAATGGATTAAAATTATTGTAGCACATTGAAAAAGAAAATGCTATATTTTTCTTCCTCAATCTCTCATTTAAACTATTTACGTCGTTACTGTGCTTTTGGATTCACATCAAAGCGTCTTCAACGGATTCAGGTAGTTCCACCGTACTCGGATCGACATCGATCGGGTACTCAGTGCCATACGCTTCGACGAGTTCATCAAAAGTAACGTTATCTACACGTTCAAGGTCATCGCCCGGATGAACGAGCCACACACCATAACACCCGTCGCAACCGACCAAATCTACATCGTTTTTTTCGATCGGAAACTGGGTTAGCGGGTTATTACAATCGGGACAAGGCAGCATATTCGTTTCTCCTCGTGGTTGTCTCGGTCTAATGTTAGTCAGCCGCGGGTGCGAAGGTTTCCGGATTCTCCGCAGCGGCATCGTAATCGTCAATCAGTTTTGTAATGACTGGGTTATCGCCGCAAAGCGGACAATTTTTATCTCGGTTGATTTTCATTTCGCGGTACGTCATACCCAATGCTTCATAGAGAACGAGCCTACCGATGAGGGGATCACCGATACCGAGGATGTATTTAATCGCTTCGGTTGCCATCATGACCCCAATTATGCCTGGGAGCACGCCCAGGACTCCAGCCTCGCTTCAGCTCGGTACCATGCCGGGAGGCGGTGGTGTCGGATACATGCATCGGTAGCAAGGTCCCTCGTGTGGTTTAAAGAGCGAGACCTGTCCTTCAAATTGGAAAATACTACCATGAACGATCGGTTTATTCAACAGTACAGCTGCATCATTAACAAGATAGCGGGTGGCGAAGTTGTCGCATCCATCCACAATCAGATCGTATTCCGAGAAGATTTCTTCAACGTTGTCAGCGGTCAGACGGAGGTTATACGGTGTGATTTCAACGTCCGGGTTCAATGACTTAATCGTTGTTGTCGCTGATTGCACCTTCGGTGTGCCGACTGATTCTGTACGATGGAGTATCTGACGTTGGAGATTGCTGAGTTCTACAACATCAGAATCAATAATGCCGAGATGCCCCACACCTGTAGCACCGAGATACACACCTGCAGGCGAACCCAAGCCGCCCGCACCAACCATCAGGACCTTAGCATCAAGGAGTTTCGCTTGTCCTTGTTCTCCGACTTCCGTCAGCATAAAGTGTCGGCTGTAGCGATCGAGTTGATCGTGGCTCATCGGTTTGTCTTGTGCTGTTGGGAGCCCCGCAGCCGTCCAATCCCGGTAACCACCTGCAAGGGAGACAGTATCTGTGTATCCCATTTCGCGGAGCGATTTGGCAGCGAGAAGCGAACGCAGTCCTGCTGCACAATAGACAACGACCTTTTGGTCCCGGTCAGGAATATAATTTTCAACGGAAAATTCGAGCATGCCACGTGTGACATGGACAGCATTCGGGATATAACCGGCACGATATTCGTCTTCATCGCGAACATCCAGCAGTACGAAATCGCTATCTTTATCCTGTTCGGTTTTCACTTCATCAACTGTTACTTCTGGTATTTCTGTTTTGGCTTCCTCAACGATTTGCGTGTAGGATTTCATAAAATTTTTCTCCTGCGGAGAAGGAATATGAAAATCAACGTTTTCATATTCACATTGCTATCAGTTTTAGGCTTTTGCGTTTGCAAAATTATATCATTAAGTGCGTTATCTTGTCAATTTTTAAATTTTTATACTCAGAAGTATTCAGTTTTAAGAAATTATGTGATCGTAATTGTCTGAATCAGGATTTTCAGGATTATGGGATTTTCAGGATTGGATGTCCTTGACGATGCGGGCGAACTCATCCCCGCCGCTGCGGTAAGTCTGATCGAACGGCTGCCCTACATCAAGCACTTGAAACTGCCCGCTCCCGTAAGGAAGTTTGACAAGCGAGTTGTGAATATGCTAAAATAGATGTGGACACGTGCAATAGGTCCAATAGATTAAGGCATTATCTCTAAAGGCTGGTGTATATCATCAGAAAAGAGGGCGTAGTAATGTTGTATACAAATCCTTTTCAACAACCGGGACAGTGGTATCGCGGGAATACCCATAGCCACAGCACGGAATCTGACGGACAACTTTCAATCGGAGACCGGTTCACTGCATATCGTGACGCAGGCTACGACTTCCTCGTGCTCACCGACCACCGCAAGGTTAACGATGTGCAGGCTTACACAACATCGGATTTTTTGGCAATATCGGGGAGCGAGGTACATCCTGATAATCCCTATGGTGGTGATACCTACCACTTCGTTGCTATTAATATACACGAACGCATAAACTGCTCGAAAATGCATCCAAACGCAGTGCTTGATAACATTAAGGCACAGGGTGGTGAAGCGGTTTTGTGTCATCCGTATTGGTCGGGACATACAATTTTAGATTATCTGCCGTTGCGGGAATATTTCGCTATTGAAGTTTACAACGACAGTTGCGTGGACATCGGTAAAGAGTTTTCAGAACAAGCGTGGGATGACCTGCTTGATAGAGGGGGCCCTGTTCTCGGAATTGCTGCCGACGACTCACACGGCACAGATCACGATTGCTTTCACGGATGGATTATGGTCAAAGCAGAAGAACTGACACTTGATGGCATCATGCAGGCACTCCGCACGGGTGCATTCTATTCTACCCTCGGGCCCGAGATTAAGGATATGACGTTAGATGGCAAAGCGTTGACTGTCAAATGTTCGGAAGCACAATCGATTGTTTTTAAAGCACAGTGCAGTCGCGGACGACGAGTCCTTCCAGATGAGGGTGAACTTTTGACTGAGGCAACCTATAACATTCCAGAAAGTGTGAAATATGTTCGCGTTGAGATAACCGACGAAACCGGCAAGAAAGCTTGGTCGAACCCCTTCTTTTTCTAAGCGAGTATCTTGGCATGCAAGGTTGCCTTTCTATGGGTGTTCCCATTCAACAACTTAGAAAATCATCAGAGCAGAAGGAGCAACAATGTTCAATACAAATCCTTTTCAACAACCTGGGCAATGGTATCGTGGGAATACACACAGCCATAGTACAGAATCCGATGGACAACTTTCCGTCTCAGATCGGTTTACCGCGTATCGTGACGCAGGCTACGATTTTCTCGTGCTCACCGACCACCGCAAGGTCAACGATGTGCAGGCTTACACAACATCGGATTTTTTGGCAATATCGGGGAGCGAGGTGCATCCTGATAATCCCTATGGCGGTGGGACGTATCACATCGTCGCTATTAATATACATGAACGCATAAACTGTGCGAAGATGCACCCGAACGCAGTGATTGATGACATTAAGGCACAAGGCGGTGAAGCGATTTTGTGTCATCCGTATTGGTGTGGACATACAATTTTAGATTATCTGCCGTTGCGGGGTTATTTTGCTGTTGAAGTCTATAACGACACCTGTATGGGCATCGGTAAAGGGTTTTCGGAACAGGCGTGGGACGATTTGCTGGACAGAGGGGGCCCTGTTCTCGGTATCGCTGCCGATGACGCACACGGTACGGAACATGACTGCTTCCACGGATGGATTATGGTCAAAGCAGAAGAACTGACACTTGATGGTATCATGGAAGCACTTCGGACAGGCGCGTTCTATTCTACCCTTGGGCCCGAGATTAAGGATCTGACGTTAGATGGCAAAGCGTTGACTGTCAAATGTTCGGAAGCACAATCGATTGTTTTTAAAGCACAGTGCAGTCGCGGACGACGAGTCCTTCCAGATGAGGGCGAACTCTTGACTGAGGCAACCTATAACATTCCAGAAAGTGTGAAGTATGTCCGCGTTGAGATAACCGACGAAACCGGCAAGAAAGCTTGGTCGAACCCTTTCTTTTTCTAAGGCTATATTTTGCTGGCCGCTGTTGCCTACTCGTGAGTGTCCCGATGCAAAACATTCTGGTATGCCAAACAGGTGGTTGGATCGGCGATATGGTGATGCTGACTCCCGCTTTGCGCGCGCTGAAACGTAGGTATCCTGAATCTGATCTGACGCTTCTGTTGCGTTCACGCGTGGCAGATTTAATGCAAACGCACCCTTATGTTGACGACTGCATCATTGATAACAAAACAGAAGGACGCTATCGATCCATCAGGCACCTCGTTCATCAGCTACGAGATAAAGTGTTCGACATTGCCGTTGTACTGCATCCTACCTCATTCCGCAACGCGTTTCTACCGTTCCTTGCACGCGTTCCAATACGTGTTGGAACAAATGTCGGTGGACGCGGGGTGCTGCTAACAGGGTCTTGTAAAGATAGCACTGAGGTACATGAAGTTCAACGATACCTACGCGTTCTGAAACTCCTGAATATTGACGCTGCTCCTTCTTTTTTAGAGTTTTGGCATACAGATGCAGACCGACAGTTTATTGAACGTCTCTTGCGTGCCGAGGGTATACTGCCGGACGACCGTATTGTCGCTCTCAATTTAGGTACCACGTGGGTAACGAAGCGGTGGCATATAACGAATTTTGCCGATCTTATCCAGCAAATTGTCCGCCTGCTACCGGAAATCAAAATCGTGTTAGTCGGTTCGCCTGAAGAACGGGAACTTTCAGAAGCACTTCCTGCTTCGTTATCGGTTATGAATCTCGTCGGGAAAACAGGGGTTCTCCAGCTTGGTGCGTTGTTGGAAAGATGTGAAGTGTGTGTAACTTGTGATAGCGGTCCGATGCACATTGCTGCTGCAGTTGGAACCCCTACAGTAGCACTTTTCGGTCCAACGAGTCTGACGCGCCATCAACCTCACGGAACAGGACATACCGTTATTGAAAAACCTGTCTCTTGTCGTCCGTGTTACAAACAGATGTGTTATCGACAGGATGCACCGCACCTCTGCATGCGGGAAATAGGTGCTGCTGAGGTTGTAAAAACATTAGAAAATAAGTTACGTCAGAAAACGGACGCTGCTTAAACATGAAATGTAGAAAAGGAATAGTGAATGAAAAACATCCGCGCATTGATATTTGATTTCGGCGGAACTTTAGATGGAAACGGTGTCCATTGGTTGGAACGAACGTATCGGTTTATTCGCGAGCGGTGTCCAGAAATTACGCGCGAGGCATTCGACGAGGCAGATAGGGCGACAATAACGGAATTCTTTCTCGGAGATGCTTCGCATGAGTGGTCCTACCAAGACGGTTCAATGCTGCCTATCGGAGCAGTAGCGTCTGAGCATGCGGCTCGCTGTAATTTGCGAGAAACCGCCGATGCAATTGCATCAGGAATTTACGAGCGATTGGGGCTGAGCGAGCAGATGAAAGATGAATATGTTGACTGGTTCTGCAGCGGAGTCACTGAAAGTCTTACTGAAAATCGGCGATGGCTTAAAACGCTTCACGGTACTTATCAACTCGCTGTAATTAGCAATAACTTTGGGAATACACAGGGTTGGTGTGACGACTATGGACTTTCCCCACTGTTTGGGGCGATTATAGACTCGACAGTTTTGGGTATAGCGAAGCCAGACGTGCGTATCTTTGAAGCGGCTTTGTCCAAGTTAAACGTGGCACCGAACCAAGCGATTTATGTTGGAGATAGTTACGCTGCGGATATGATCGGCGGGAAGAACGCGGGTATGTGGACCGCGTGGCTTATCGGTGATGCGAGCAAAACGTGTCCGGATCCATCTATGGTTGATGTTCAGCTCTCCCATTTACACGAATTGACCGATTTTTTGGATTGATAGTAAAATTTTCGGGTGAAAGTGGGCAGATATTTCCTTCTGCCCATCAATCAAGGTCGCGGATATAAGAATACGTCGCTACATTTCTCGATGGAGACCGATAACTTTACCAAGTATTGTTACCTCATTAATGTTAAAAATACTCGGTTCAATGGCAGGATTTTCCGGTTGTAACCGTACTTGGTCACCATCAATAAAGAAGCGTTTCACTGTTGCCTCATCTTCAACCATAGCAACAACAATATCGCCTGGATCTGCATCTGATTGTCTTTTAACGATAACATAATCACCTTCTAAGATACCGACTCCGATCATACTTGATCCGATGATGCGAAGAGCGAAGCATTCATAGTTATTTACCATACGCGTCGGAATAGGAAGGGTACCTTCAATATTTTGTGAGGCGAGGAGAGGGGTTCCTGCCGCTACACGCCCAAAAATTGGAATTTCTATGATATCCCGTTCTGCTTCCGTCAGCACCGGATTCGCGCTCTGTTCTTCAAGCCATTTACTGGCGGCGATTTTGGGTTGCGCCTCCTTCAAAACGGAAATCGCGCGGGGTTTACCCTCTTCTCGTTCAATATACTTCTTCTTCTCAAGCGCGTTAAGATGGTCATGTGCCGCCTTTTCTGAGAAACCGAATTGGTTACCAATCTCGCGAATCGTTGGCGGATAACCGTTCCTAATACATCTCTGGATGTAAGTAAAAATTTCGCGCTGCCTTTTGGTCAGGTTCTTTGCCATGAGTAAATCTCCTACAACTCATGATAAGTATTGGTTTATATATTTATATTATACTATATGCAGGTTAAGAAAGCAAGAAAAAAATTGAATATTTTATGTTAACGTGCATAAATCAGTGCCACAAAAGTGAAACCGAACAGTCCTGCTAACGTCTTAATTAAGGGAAAAATTTAAAAATGGAAAATCCAACGCTTTTTACATCTTTTTTCACGCATAGCCGTCTTACCGTTGAGAAGTCCGCACCACCCGTTGCTGTCTTGCATTGGGTATGGGTTGTGTTTGTTCTGTTCGTCACGAGTACAAGTCTCGGATTGGCACAAGCGAAAGTAGAAAAGGTAAAACTCGACGCTGCCGTTAAGGACTTCACGCTTAAAGACGCTGCTGGTACCTCATACACTTTATACAAATTGAGCGAAAAAAAGCCAGCGACTGTCATCATGTTTCTCGCCACACAATGCCCAATAGTGACTGATTATGTGGAACGGATTGACAATTTGGTTAAGACTTATGGCGAAAAAAATGTACAGTTTATTGGCATCAATTCAAACAGACAAGAGAACATTAAAGAGATTTCGGAATACAGTGAGAAGTACGGCTTTGAATTCACTGTGCTAAAAGACCCAGAGAACAATATCGCCGATTATTTTGGAGCGAGAAGAACACCTGAGGTATTTCTGCTTGACGCGAAACGCATGCTCCGTTACATCGGGGCAATTGACAACAGTCCCAAAGAACCCACAAAGCACTATCTCCAAAACGCTTTAGATTTAATGATTGCTGGTGAGAATATTCCCAAGGAATCCAAAAAGACAAGAGCCGTGGGTTGTACGATTAAGCGAGTACGGAAAACCAGTGTAGACAGGACACCATGAATGCTTATCCGTAGCCTCGTTCTCTATTGAATATCACCGCGGAGGTGAAAAAACAAAATGCTTCGATTCTTATACCATTGCTTTCAAGCAGCCCTAAGCCTCTTTTGGGTGGTATGTATTTTTGTATTTGTAGCAATCTTCGCTGGCATCGGATTTGCAGGCGGTATCTTCTTAGCGTGTTGGGAAGATGTACGTGACATTGACCTTGACCGACTTGAATATAATGTGGATACCGAGACATGGAGACAACATCTGGAGGTTTATTCTGCGGTCTGCAAAGTACAAAAAGCGGATAAAATTGTGTTTTTGGTTGATAAATTGAAGCGATTGAAATATAAACAGGTTGCTGAAATTATTCCAAGATTGAGCGAACCCGGTGAATACGCAGAGACTGTGGATACTAAAGGGAACCGCACCGTACGTATCCATCTCCGGAATTTTGAATATCCGTACCTTAACGTAGAAGCAGGACATGTTCAAATTGCCGTCCGAGATGGCAGAATAGGGGACATTCGCGGTGGTGATGGTGCTGTGCGCCAGAGTTTTTATCTTGAACCGGAGATGATAGCCGAATTCGCGGATGATCAGGGATCCACACGTCGCTTGATTCCGTTGCTCCAAATGCCTACGAAATTGACGGGCGCGTTTATTGCCATTGAAGACCACCGTTTTTCTAACCATTGGGGAATTGATGTTATACGTCTTGCTGGAGCAGTGAAGAATACCGTTGTGCACGGCAACCGATTGGCTGGAACAAGTACGCTAACGCAGCAGTTGGCGCGAAATATCTACCTATTTCATCAGAGATCTAAAAGAAGCATCGTCCGCAAAACGAGAGAGATTCTCCTCGCTGTGAGGATTGAAAAAGTTTTCTCTAAAGATGAGATTTTAGAGCGCTACCTGAATCATGTGGATTTAGGTAGGTCGAGGTATGGCGGCAAAACTTTTCACGGTGTTCAGCAAGCGGCACTCGGGTACTTTGGGAAAGAGGTGTCTGAACTCAACTACCACGAATGTGCTTTGCTCGCAGCCCTTCCAAAAGGACCTTTCGCTTTTTCTCCATTTTCCAATCCCGATGATGCTAAGTATCGGCGCGATATTGTCCTTGACAGGATGTTGGCAGAAGAATACATTCCAGCATCTGAGTGGCTTGTTAGTCGAAATGCTCCGTTACTTCCACAAAACTTGGATGAGAATCGGACCAGAATTACCGCAAAAGAGGCAGGACATTTCCTCGAATATATCCGTGAAGAACTCGTCCGGCTTCCTGAACTTAAAGACAAATTGTATAGTGACGGTCTAAAGGTTTACACGACTATAGATATGTCTATGCAAGCCGTCGCTGAACGAGAAGTCGCAAAGCATCTCCGCGACCTGGATAAGACTTATGGTGGAAGGCGGTTCCCGAATTACGATGCTAATAAACGGAGTTCACGCCGTATTCATCCAATTGATGGTTATTTACAAGCCGCACTCATTGCCTTTGAACCGAAGACAGGACATGTTAAAGCGATGGTAGGTGGACGCGATTACCACATCACGGAAACGGAGATTAACTACTATAATCGCGCTGTCGGAAGCGCGAGACGGCAACCCGGATCCGCCTTTAAACCAATTGTTTTCGCTGCTTTATTAGAAGATCCGTCAATCATAACACCGGCAACAATTATTCCTGATAAGAGATGGGGGATCGTTCCTTTCCCTGGGCAGAAAACATGGTATCCTCGAAATTATAGTGAAGTGTTTAGGGGCAACGTCACCATGCGCGATGTCCTAACGAAATCGATTAACGTCCCGACGGCGAGAGCCGTTTTGGAGACACCGATAGGCGACAATGGTATTTGGGAAGGTATCAATCGCGTCGTCGATTTAACGAAACGTATGGGTATTGAGAGTCCAATGGATCCAAAACCCGCGCTCTCTTTAGGGGCGTCCGGTATGACTGTCCTCGAATTAACCTCAGCGTATGGAATCTTTGCGAACGGCGGAATCCAGACGCAGCCGGTGCATATTCAATATGTCCTTGACACAACGGGAACCGTGATTTATCCATCCAAAGACCATCAGGTCGAACGTTCGCGTATTTTAGATGAAAAAATCGCGTATCAGATTACTTCGTGTTTAGAGAATGTAATTCAGAATGGAACGGGTAGGCGCGCGAAACGGATGGGGCTGACTCGACCCGCAGCGGGTAAGACTGGAACTACCAACGATAATGTGGATGCATGGTTCGTCGGTTATACCGCAGATCTGGTCGTCGGGGTTTGGGTCGGATTTGATAAAAATCGTTCAACTCGCCGTAACTACAACCAAGAAGGTGCGAAAGCAGCGCTACCAATCTGGGCAGATTTTGTGATTGATGCAGCACGCGGACCCAATAAGGAATTTCCGGTACCTGAAGGCATTGTCTTTCGTGACATTGATAAGAAGAGTGGACTTCTCAAGAGAGTCGATTGCCCTGCGGAGAATATTAACACGGAACCGTTTATTGAAGGACAAGAACCACCAAAACTTTGTAATCTAAAGCATTAGATGACTAGGATATCCGAATTCTGATACCTCTGTAGAAGCACACTGTGCTCGCGACTTTCCCATTAAGAGTACGGAAAAAAGTCTAAAATGCAATAGCCCTATTAGGCAACATATCTTCCTACACATTTTCGGCAAGACATGGTATACTATATGGTATATATTGTACACCATATCAATCAATTTCTTGTAGTTCCGAGGTGAGCGTTCCGGGCAATCCTATATTGCTTAGGACTTACGCAAAATTTAGGATTACCCCCCTTCGTCCCCCCGCAAGCAGGGGGAACCTGTCGGTTTTTAGAGACAACTGCGTAAGTCCTGTTGCTAAAAACAACTGGAATCAGTGAGAAGGAGCAAGCAGCCAAAATGAGAGAGAATTGGGAATTGCTAACAGAGGTTGACTGCCCAGAAGATGGCACTGTCGAATTGGATGACGCAGAATTTAAGTTAATTTCAGATTTCACCCCGCAAGGCGATCAACCCGCAGCTATTGATAAACTCACAAAGGGACTGCTACACGGTGATAAAGCACAGACGCTCCTCGGTGTGACGGGTTCCGGTAAAACTTACACGATGGCGCATGTTATCCAGAACCTCCAGTCGCCCACGCTCGTCATCTCACCCAATAAGACACTTTGCGCACAACTTTACAACGAATTCCGGACATTTTTCCCAAATAACGCCGTTCATTACTTCGTCAGCGATTACGAATACTATCAGCCGGAGGCGTACATCCCGGCTACCGATACTTTTATTGAGAAGGATGTTCGCATTAACGAGGAGATCACGCGGATGCGACTTGCCTCAACAGCGTCGCTGATATCACGCCGTGATGTTATCGTTGTTGCGAGTGTTTCCTGCCTCTACGGTCTCGGCTCTCCAACCGAATTTGAGAATCAAAGAGTTCATGTAACCGTAGGTGAGGTTATTCGTCGCGACAAACTTCTACGTGCCTTGATTGATATTCAATATGTCCGTAACGATGTTGAGTTCTGGCAGGGAATCTTCCGGGCACGTGGGGATGTCGTTGAGGTATTTCCGGCTTATAGCGAAAACGCTTATCGCATTGAACTCTTCGGCGACGAAATTGATCGTATTAGTGAAATTGACACCACAACCGGCGAAGTGCTAAAACGACATGAGTCCCTCGAAATTTATCCCGCTAAGCACTTTATGACGGATGCCGAAATCTTTGACGAAGCATTAATTAATATTGAACTGGAACTCCAAGAACGGATTCTGAGCTTTGAGAAGGAAAATAAGTTATTGGAAGCACAGCGCATTGAACAACGCACCCGCTTTGATTTGGAGATGTTGCGGGAGGTTGGCTATTGTTCTGGTATTGAGAACTATTCGCGGCATCTCTCTGGACTGCAACCGGGTGAACCGCCTTATTGTCTCATGCACTATTTCCCTGACGATTTTCTGCTCTTTATTGATGAGTCCCACGTAACCATTCCACAACTACGAGGTATGTATCGTGGGGACAGATCGCGAAAGACGACGCTTGTCGAGTACGGGTTCCGTCTGCCGTCTGCATTAGACAATCGTCCACTGCGTTTCGACGAAGTCGAGGCACGCGTCAACCAAGTTGTGTTCGTTTCAGCGACCCCTGGTCCTTATGAAATGGAAAATAGTGCGCAAATCGTTGAACAAATTATCCGTCCTACAGGACTGGTCGATCCGAAAATTACGATTCACCCAGTACGCGGACAGGTCGATCACCTCATCGGCAGAATCAGGGATCGGGTAAAACACCAGCAACGCGTTCTCGTTACAACCCTCACGAAACGGATGGCGGAGGACTTAACCGAGTACTTAACCGAAGCAGGCATCCGTGCCGATTACATGCACTCTGAGATTGATGTATTTGATCGGGCGCGCATTCTGCGCCAACTTCGCGAAGGTGTTTTTGATGTTCTTGTTGGGATCAATCTGCTTCGAGAGGGGCTTGACCTGCCGGAGGTGTCCCTTGTCGCAATCTTAGACGCTGATCGTCCCGGTTTCCTCCGTTCTGTCAGATCGCTCGTTCAAACCGCAGGGCGCGCTGCACGGAACGTTGACGGCGAGGTTATTCTCTACGGAGACAACGTCACTGAGGCAATGGCGGAAGCCATACAAGAGACGCAACGCCGACGCGACATTCAACTGCAATATAACGTTGATAACGACATCACACCAGCAACAATTGAAAAAGCGATCCAGGAACTTATCTCCGAATCTGAGGACACGTACAAGACGAAAGCACCTGATAAGTCCGTGGTTCCCGCTGAAAGCATCGCGCCTGAAGATGTTGAGGCGTTAATCAATGACTTAACAAAACAGATGCGCAAGGCTGCGCTTGACCTCGATTATGAGGAAGCCGCTGCCTTACGCGACCGTATTGCTGAGTTAAAGTATCAATCGGCGGAACAGTAGCCAAATCGCTTTGTCCAAGCTTTGGCTAAATCTTAGCATTTAAATCTTGCATTCCAATCCCAAATCTGCTAATATGCAGTAATCAGTTGTAACTTTAAACCCTATAATTTTGAATCTCCTGAGGATTATTTTTTTTGACGAAATGTTAATCTTCTTGAGGAATAGAGAAAGGACTTTACCATGTTTGTTTGTGTAGCCTGTGGTTATTTGTGGAAAGAAGCAGATAACCCACCAGACGAGTGCCCGGCTTGCACGGCACCGAAAGAAAAATACATTCCTTACGATGACCGAGCAGAACGATGGGTTAAACGCGCAGTAGCCGCACATGTCATGTACCCGGATACAGAAGGTGCAGACCTTCGCGCAGAAAATTCTGCCCTCTCATCACATATCAGATTTGCCCTCGTCGGGTTACTCGCTGACCTTGAGAAATCCTAAGCGATTATCGATTGTCAGTCATAGTGGTTATCGGTTAACGGTTGTCTGTTGTTAGGCAGAGGGACTACTGGGATAATGACCCACTTTTGGCGTGCTCCAGGAAGTGGCGAATTGTTACATTAATACCTCTTAACTACTATACCTACTAACCGATAACTGACAATTTTTATAGAAAGGAAGTGGCATTGTCCGATAGGGCAGGCTGCCACAATAAAAAGATAAATGAAACAGATACGTTATTTGCTGATCCTATTTTTCGTTGGTTTACACGGGATGGTATCAGCACAAGACCTCTCGGATCGGGTGGTGGAGCACACTTTCCCGAACGGTCTGAAGTTGTTAATGATTGAACGCCACACTTCCCCCACTATCGCTCCATACATCCTCTTCAGAGCCGGTTCTGTTGATGAGTCAGACGATACGCGCGGAATCGCACACATGCTGGAACACATGTTGTTCAAAGGCACTAAAACAATCGGCACAAAAGATTATGAAAAAGAGAAGGATGTCCTTGCCGAGATTGATCGGATAGGTGATGCCCTCGACATGGAACGCGCAAAAGGCTCCAGAGCAGATGCGGCTAAGATCGCTGAATTAGAAGAATCACTTAAAACGCAACAGGAACTCGCAAAAGAGTGGATTGTTACGGGAGAATATACCGAAATCTATACCCAGCATGGGAGTACCGGATTCAACGCGGGCACCTCTGTTGACTACACCATTTACACAGTTGAATTGCCGGCGAACAAGTTAGAGTTATGGGCAACGCTTGAGTCGGATCGGCTTAAGAACGCTGTTCTGCGTGAATTTTATGTGGAACGTGAGGCTGTCAAAGAGGAACGTCGGATGCGTGTTGATACCCAAGCCGGTGGTAAACTCTATGAACAGTTTATCGCAACCGCTTTCACTGCACACCCGTACGGTATGCCGATTATCGGTTGGCCCTCGGATATCGCTATGCTAAATCGTCGCAAGGCTGAGGAATTTTTTCGCATCCATTACGCACCAAATAACTCCGTCATTGCTATTGTTGGAAGTATTAATCCCACCGAAACCATCGCGCTTATTGAGAAATACTTTGGGGATATACCCGCTCAGCCGCTTCCGCCTGAAGTCACGACCGATGAACCGCCGCAAGAAGGGGAACGCCGTATCGAAGTCGAATTTGACGCGGAGCCGCAACTCATGATTGGGTATCACAAACCGACAGTTCCACATTTTGACGATTATGTGTTTGATATGATTAGTGCGATCCTTTCGGACGGCCGCACTTCTCGGTTTTACAAAAACATCGTTGAGGAGGGGATAGCTGTCTCTGCTAATTCGATAAACGGATATCCGGGTGGACGCTACGACAATCTTTTTGTAGTAAATGCTACACCACGCTCACCGCACACCGCCGCCGCCGTTGAAGAAGCAATCTATGCTGAACTCGAAAGGCTTAAAACCGAACCTGTTGCGGAAAAGGAATTTAAACGTATCCTCAAACAGGTTGAGGCGGGTTTCATCCGGGGGCTGAGTTCAAACGCTGGGATGGCACGGCAATTGACTTTCTATGAAGGACTCGCGGGCGATTGGCGCTATATCCTTGATTGGCGGAAAACTATGTATCAGATTACGCCGGAAGACATCATGAAAGTCGCAAACACTTATTTTACAAAAAGCAACCGCACCGTCGCTACACTTATTAAAAAAGAGGCTGTAGTATCCGCCGGTGACGCCGCGGAGGGAAGTGAATAATGAAAAAATGGACTTCCACGGGGATTCTTATCGCCACACTGATCGCTTGTCTTGTTGTGTGGGGAGTCCCCTCTACATTCGCAAGACCCCACGAAGAGCTTACCTATGAACCGATCGAGTTTAAGCCACCTGTTCCAGAGAAACGTACACTCTCGAACGGAATGGTGCTTTATCTTATCGAGGATCACGAGTTGCCACTTTTCAACATCAACGGTTTGGTCAAAACCGGCGATATCTACGATCCATCGGATAAAGTCGGTTTGTCATCAATCTTTGCAAGTGTTATGCGAACCGGTGGTACAGTGTCGCGCGAACCGGACGCATTGAACGAGGAATTGGAATCTATGGCGGCTTCTGTGGAAGTCGGCATGTCCCGTGAATACGGTACAGTTAACCTCTCAACACTTGCCGAAGATATCGAAAAAGGGTTAGAAATCTTTGCTGATGTGCTTAGGCATCCAGCATTTCGTGAAGATAAATTGGAACTCCGTAAGCAACAATCGATCGAACGCATCCGTCGACGCAACGACAATCCTATTCAGCTTGCATGGCGGAACTTTTCTGCCTTACTATACGGTACGGATCACCCCTTCGGTTGGTATACTGAAATGGAAGGTATAGAGAGTATCACTGCTGACGACCTCAAAGCGTTTCATGCAAAGTATTATCATCCGGATAATATGATGCTCGCAATTACAGGCGACTTTGATACGGAAACCTTGATCGCACAACTTGAAAAAGTTTTTGAAGGATGGGAATCCACAAAGATTGCATTTCCCGATGTTCCAACGGTGGATGGCACACCGAAACCTTCCGTTAATTACATCTTCAAGGACTTTCCTCAAACGACGATGTTAATCGGGCATTTCGGTATTAAACGCACCCCGGACTTCCCTGATTTCTTTGCCCTCCGTGTCATGAATGAGATTCTCGGCGAAGGTGGATTCACCTCTCGTCTTATGACAGAAGTGCGCGAGAAACATGGACTCGCCTATATGGTCGGTAGTCTCATGCAAACAACGTACTACACGAATCCGGGAGAATGGTTCGCTTATTCGCAGACCCGTACCGAGAAAACTGCAGCGGCGATTTCACTGATTATTGATGTTGTTAAGGGACTTCGAGATGTTCCTGTGCCGGAAGCGGAACTGCAGCGCACCAAAGATTCACTTATCAATTCGTTTGTCTTTGGTTTTGAAAGCAGTTCACAAATCGCCTTCCAACAGATGATGCTTGCCTATCGCGGTTACGCACCAGATTTCCTTGAGACCTATACCGATAATATTGATAAGGTCACAGCGGAAGATGTACAGGCGGTCGCGCAAAAGTATCTCCATCCGGACGCACTCACGATCGTCGCTGTCGGGAATAAAGACAATTTTGACCGCCCTCTTGATGAGTTCGGCGCGGTTACCGAGATTGAGATAGAACGACCGGCACCGCCACCGCCTCCTGAACCGATGCCTGAAGCGAGTGAGACAGATATGGCGAAAGCCAAAGAAGTCCTTGCGGCGGCAGTTGAAGCACACGGAGGCCTTGAGAAATTGCAAGCGGTGAAGAATATTGTCATGGAAGCGCGGGCTACAGCAAACTCACCGATGGGTCAAATGCAAATTGAAGGCAAGTCCTACTACGTCTATCCTGACAAATTTAGACAAGATATGAAGTTACCACAAGGTGAAATGGGATATGTCTTTGATGGTGCTTCTGGGTTTGCACTGACACCCATGGGGGTTCAACCCTTGCCGCCTGATGTGACGAACTCCTTTAAGGATGCAGTCTTCCGGGAAACTATATGGCTTCTGACGAATCTCTCACAAAATGAGATTTCGGTTCAGTATGCGGGTACGGAGGATGTGCAGGGCAAATCCGCACATGTGCTGCTTGTGCCGCAGCCGTCTGGTGAGGCTTTACGGCTTTTTGTGAGCGAGGAGACGCATTATGTCGTAAAATTCGCGTATCGCGAGATGGCACAAGGTGTTACGGCGAATAGAGAATCACTCATGGATGATTATCGCGATGTTGATGGTGTTAAAGTCGCCTATCATGTTGTTCAAAACGTAGATGGTGAACTTTTCTCTGAAAGTCGGGTAACAGGTGTCACACTGAATGCTGAACTTGACGACACACTATTTCAGGAGCCAAATTAGGCTATTAAAGCCTAATTGGTCTTAGCTTTACATTGTGAAAACCTTAGATTTACGCGTCCGCTACTTTCAGGATAGCACTCCGGCAGATGAGCCGTGCGTTGAAACCGCGTTCATTCAGCGTGAATTTGAGATGCCGTTCCCTATTGATGAGACGGCTTTGGTCCTTGTTGACCTCTGGAACGTGCATTTCATTGAAAGTTGGATAGAACGCGCCGCACGGATAACGAAAGAGTGCGTTGTGCCGGTATTAGACGCTGCGCGGCAGGCGGGTTTGACAATCGTGCATGCCCCCTCGCCGCTGGTAGCGGAACAGTATCCGCAACTCCAACGGCACAAACCTCCTGAACCGTCTGTGCCTTCAGCATGGCCCCCGTCTGCTTTCCGAAGCCGAGAGGGTGATT
Source organism: Candidatus Poribacteria bacterium (assembly GCA_963662915.2). Classification (GTDB taxonomy): domain Bacteria; phylum Poribacteria; class WGA-4E; order WGA-4E; family WGA-3G; genus WGA-3G. The sequence continues at coordinate 1,342,648 of CAXXEU010000002.1, forward strand.
ATGCTGTTTACCGCGGTCCCCGTAGTCAACCCCCGGGTATTGGCGTGCATTGGGATAAACTCGCAGACCAACTTTCCGTCTCTCCTGCGATAGACGTGAAGCCTGAAGAGTTTGTTATCGCGACCGGACAGCAGCTGCATGAACTGCTGGAGGAACGGCGTATCTTACATCTCATCTTTGCGGGTTTCGCAACGAATTGGTGTGTCTTGGGTAGAGATTACGGTATCCGTTCCATGGCGCGGTATGGCTATAACATCGTGCTGCTCCGCGATGCCACAACGGGTGTGGAGTTTCCGGATACGTATGAGAACCTGTTCACTACAGAAATCGCTATTCGAGAGGTGGAGCAGCAGTACGGATTCAGCGCGTCAAACGCTGATTTCTTTGCGGCGGTTGAGGGGTTGTCGATATAGACTCCCATTTTTTCGTTGTTGGGTGAGGTCTCCGTGCCTCGCCTCTTTGCGTACTATCATAAATAAAGTGGGAGGGTTGAGTATGAATAAGTATAGTGGTGGCAGCTTTGAGGATTTTCTCAAGGAAGAAGGTATCTTTGAGGAAGTAGTAGAATGTACACGAAAGCGACTATTGGTTTTGCAACTTGGGAATATTCTGAAGGTTCTTATTCGACGGGAGACAGCATGGGGAGAGAAAACAATATTTGAACTTGTAAAAGACATTTGAAATTGTTGAAATTATGGTAGACCCTAAAAATATATGAACACAATAGAATGTACTGCCATCGGATTCTCCTTTCAGTGAGATTGTTATTATATCACAATCTTGGTTTAGACTGTGGCCATAATTTCCGATGGTAGTAGAAATAAATATCTATCACCGTTGTTCCTTCTTTATGAACTTGCGTGTCGATTCTAACCTATCTTTATCAAAATTATTCACGTGTTGGATACAGAATTGTGGCAAATCACTATCGTGAAAGTAGGCTGTCGCTACCGTTCCACCCCAGGTAGCCTGCATAATTTGGTAACTCTCACGGCTTATGTAGTATAATGCATGCAAACGGTTTGCGGTGTATGTACCGATCGCAAAACTTCCTGACTTACGACCGTCCTTAAACTGCACACCCATCACGGCAACACCTAAAATAAACTCCCAACCGTCGTTTCTTCCAACGACATCAACATCCCCGAGTAAACGGAGTTCTCTTTTTAGATGACTTTCAATGGTACTAATTGCCTGATTATCATCTCCATACACATGTACATATACCTTGAACCGATGCTGTGTGTTGGATGCGAGTGTTAGCGGTATCATCAAAACGCAGAAGAGTGTCACGAATGTCTTCATCTATTTCTCCTTATTGGATTGGTATCGATTTGACACGCCCAAACGGCTGCGTCATGCCAAAGGTGGGTATTAATTTTTTCGCTCATCGCATCTGAAAGGGGAGGTGAATGGTAAAACAGAACCTTGTAGTCGGGTCTTTTGCCATATATTGTAGGGAAGTTGCCAACACTTCAAAACGGTATATCATCTGGAAATCTAAGCGTTCCTACTATTCCTTCCTTTTCTGTGTCCGATTCTAAAAGGGCGCGCAACTCTTTGTAACCTTGATTGCACTCCGATTTGGTTCCATGAATCCTCATTTCCCTTGATCGGTGTGCTATGAACAAACCGTATTCATGACCACGAACATCTATTTCCTTAGAACGCAAAGCTCTAACGTATACTTCTAAAATCCCATCAAGGTTGATTAACACATTCTCAGGGAACCCTGGATGGCTTGCATTTCTAGGCATAACAATTTCAATAAATCTCACAATATGTTTCCCCTTGAAATTTATCCTACTGTTGAATTTGTTGCACCAATCTGTTCAACAATAATTCCAATTTGCTCCTCTAACTTTTCAATTTTTTCCGCTTGATCTTTTTGCCTTCTTCCTTGCAGTGCCATAATGATTTGAGGTATGCTAACGGAAAAGACAACCAAGGCTATCAAACCGACAACCAAAATAACTACCAAGTTCAATCGCTTATCCACATCTTCGACTTCATCATCAACATGTTTTGTTACGCGATCCTCGGACTCTTTAACAATTGAACGAATCTTCTCAAGATCTTTTACAGTAAGTTCACTGAATGCAGGAGCAATAAAAATCAGAAATGCAGTGACGGAAATCATGATTAATTTCATTTGGGTCTCCTTCCTTAGTTATAAAATACCATACACCACACAGTTTTTGAAAGAAAAAAATGATTTTATGCTTCACGTGATTGAAAAACCCTTTTGCGGAAAGGCTAATAGAGTGAGGACGCGTCCGGTGAGATGGTGGGATTTATAGAAATGCTATAGAGATTCATCAAAGCGTTTAAAGAGTCTGTCTTCGTTTTCAGGCGAAATGATTTTAGATTCCTCATTTTTTGAAAACAGATTTAAACTCTTCTTCTGCTAATAAATTGTCAACTGTTTCACAGATGGTCTGTTCTGTAAGTTTTTGAACAATCAGCGTATCAGATGTCCAAAAATACAAACCATTAGCACCTTCTCCAGTTTTTTCGTAGTCTTTCATCAAGGTAGCAATATTTTGGAGCGTAAAAAAGACTGCCGAGAAACTCTCACCGTTTGGAAAGGTGGCGTGAACATCAACATTAGCGTTGGCAGGATCTAGAGGGTCAAACAAATGCCCCTTTAAACTTTCGGAACCATTGCGTAAAGAGTACCACAGCCTCTGGATCCTGACGTTTGGGTGAAAGTTGATAAGTGCCTTCACTATCGTCATGATAAGACAGCGTATAAACCCCTTGCGCGTGCCGTCCAATCGCAATAAATCCAAACGCCTTGCCATATATGTATTGATTCTTTTCAAACGGTTTTTCCATTCCCATCGCGATCGCAACGATTCCATAAACATTGCCATATCCGAGTGCGATAACACCAACAGAGGACCGTCCGCCTATAGCGATCAAGCCGCAAGACAACAAACCTCCGATTGAAATTAAACCAAAAGAGAACTGGAGACCGGCAGATACCAGTCCAACACTGAAGTTTCCAATTGAAATTAGATCAAGCGAAAGCAATTTATAGTGACGATCGAAAAATAGCGTTCCAGTGGCATACCAGGTGCCTAAAAAGCCTGGAAGATGAACTTTCGCCGTTTCTAAATACCAAGCGATACCACAAACGATAAAAGGTGCACAAATTAAGATAATTGCGATTGTAAGGGTCGTATTAAATTTCTGAACGTACCGATTGAACGTCCTTCGGAAGATGTTTGCATCGAAAGAGGAATTAGAGAACACTTCAGTAGTCGTCTGTTTTTTTGCCATTCCTGACATCTTCTTCACCCCGATTTTAATCAGCGGCGGCGGTTTCTAAGGGAGGCAATTCTGGGTAATTCCCGCGGGCGTTTCGCCATGCGATAACACCTTCAACGACCATCCATATCTGCAACGCCTCCACAGCAACACCGAATCCAAAGAGCAAATATTGCCCAGTGAAGAGCCAACCCGTCTCAGGATTGAACATCTGATGGAGCATTGCCCACGCAGGCATAATTAGCATGACAATCATCGGGAGGAACGCGAACCAAATCGGTTTGTCGCGACGGAGGAGATAGAAGACGATGACCATAAAGGCTAATCCTGCCAAGAGTTGATTCGTTGCACCGAAGAGGGGCCAGAGCGTCAGTCCACCACTACCGGGACCACTCGGTCCCTGTAGCAAGGCGACAGCCGCAGCAAGTACTAACGCAAAAGCCGTCGCAGTGTAACGATTCGTCAACGGTTTGAAATTGACAGTGTGTGCCAGTTCATGGATGACATACCGTTGGAGCCGTGTCGCTGTATCCAGCGTTGTCGCCGCGAAACTTGCAACAAGCACTGCCATGATTGAAATACTCATCTTGAGTGGAATCCCAAGGGATGCGAGGAAGTTTCCACCGCCGTCAACAAATGCGCTCACCTTTGCCTTGAGGGTATGGCTTGCCCAGCCGCCAACGACACGCGTTGTGCCATCGGCATTCGTTACCGTCTTGCTCGTTGCATAGCGGGTTTTCCACGCCTCTTGATTCGTAACCGGTTGTGTGCTCTCCATCTTAACAATAGGTTGGAACGTATAGTTCGCACCCGTGCCGGTCCGGTTGAAGATCCCCATACCAATACCAGCACAGCAGGCGAGGATGACGATGACAGCAAGACCACCCTCAAGGAGCATCGCACCGTAGCCGACGTATTGTGCATCGCCTTCAGACGCTACCTGTTTGCTGGAAGTGCCGGAACTCACCATACAGTGGAAACCACTAACGGCACCACACGCAATTGTAATGAACAGGAAGGGCCAAATCGGCGGTGCGTCGGGCGGAATGTCAGAAGCAACAGCGGGTGCCGAAGCTACTAAATCTGCTCTGCCTGTGAATCCGGCAACGGCGAGTCCGAGTATGAGTAGCAGCAGTGCTAATACCAATTCGTGGCTATTAATGAAATCTCTTGGCTGTAAGAGCGTCCAGACGGGTAGCACCGAAGCAATGAAGCAGTAGACAAAGAGCACCAGGGTCCAGATCACGACGACGTTCAGATATGTTTGTCCGAGTAGCGGAATGCCGAACCAATGCCCTAAGTCAATCGGCAGAATGTAAGCACCGACTGCCATCCCGACGTACATGATGCCGAGGGCAATAATTGATGGCACAAGGATATTCCCGCCTCGGCGATAGATCCAGAGACCGATGGCGACGGCGAGCGGGATTTCTATCCAAACGGATAGGACGGATTCAGGATAGTAGGAGAAAATTAGGGCGATGACGAGACCGAAAATAGCGAGGACGATCGTCAAACCCATGAAGAGGACGAAAAGGAAGAGAAATTTGGCGCGGGGCCCAATCATTCTACCCGCAACTTCACCGACGCTCTGCCCACGGTTACGCAGAGAGACAACGAGGGCACCGAAGTCGTGAACGGCACCAATAAACACCGAACCGAGAATAACCCATAGGAGTGCGGGCAACCACCCCCAAAAGACGGCAATCGCAGGACCTACAATCGGGCCCGTGCCAGCAATACTGGTAAAATGATGTCCAAAGATAATCTCTTTTTTCGTAGGAACGTAGTCAACATCATCTCGTAATTCTTGACTCGGTACCGTTGCCTGTGCGTCCAAGCCAAAAATTTTTCTCGCCAACCATTTGCCGTATGTATGATAAGCGACGATAAAGCCGACAAAACTCAAAACCGCAATTATCAGTGTATTCATGAGCGAAACTCCAACTTTTTCAGGGTCGTGCTCGCGACGAACTGACTTCGTTTATCTGATGCCGGTTAATATTTCGAACGTGAGTTGGTCCAATTTCTCGTATCCAAGCCCTTTTTGTGCGAGGGTGTCTGGTTCAAAGTCCATCTTTCTCAGTTTGCCGACGCTCTCAGCGTTGTAATGCGCCATAAGTCCTTCGAGTTCAGCGTCCCGGGCATGCAATTCAGCGAGGATCCCTTGAATCTCACCGTCTTCATTGAATCGATGGGCTTTCTCTTTGAGTATCAAATAACTCCGCATACACCCAGCAGCGAAGTCCCAGACCCCTTGTTCATCTTCAGTGCGGTAGGCGTGTGCGTCAAAGTGCCGGTTACCGTCCCAGTTGACATCTTCGAGGAATTTGACGAGGAAAAACGCGCTTTTGATATTTTCAGAACCGAACCGCAAATCCTGATCGAAACGACTCATCTTCTGATCATTCAGGTCGATATGGAAAAGTTTTCCGGCTTCATAAGCCTGCGCGACACCATGGATGAAACTTAAGCCTGCCATCGTTTCGTGTGCGAATTCGGGGTTAACACCGACCATTTCCGGGTGATCAAGTGTTTCAATAAAGTGAAGCATGTGCCCAGTCGTCGGGAGATAGAGGTCACCGCGCGGTTCGTTTGGTTTCGCTTCGAGCGCGAAACGGAGGTCATAGCCTTGATCTTTGACGTAGTGCGTGAAGTAGTTCATCGCCTCGCGGTTCCACTTGACAGTGTCAGGTCCATTTTTAGCAGCATCTACTTCCGCGCCTTCACGTCCACCCCAAAACACATAAACCGTTGCGCCGAGTTCCACGCCGAGATCAATGGCGTTCAACGTTTTCTGGATCGCGAACGCCCTGACTTTCGGATCGTTAGAGGTAAACGCACCATCTTTGAAGACTGGATGGTAAAAGAGGTTTGTTGTTGCCATCGGCACTTTCATACCGTGGTCAGCGAGCGCTTGTTTGAATTCGCTAACGATCTTATCACGTTCAACGGCTGAGGCATCAAAGGGAACGAGGTCATTATCGTGCAGGTTAACACCATACGCACCCAACTCGCTTAATTTCTTGACAGTGTAGGTAGGTTTCAAGGGGGGCCTGACGACATCACCGAACGGATCACGTCCGGGGTTACCCACCGTCCATAATCCAAAGGTGAACTTATGCTCAGGCTTAGGCTGATACTGTTCTGACATGCATACACTCCTATTGTCTTTTAATTTTTTAGGGGAATTCGTGAACGAACATTTAAATTATACTATATTTTACGGATTCGTTGCAAATCTTTTATCGTCGTACTATCTGGTGCGTGTCTTTAGGTGGCACAGACCCGTTGTCCAGATGTGAAGGTGTAACCACAAAGGTAGGACATTGCGCGCAAGGAATAGTCTCAAGGTTATAGTTTTCTAATTACGATCTGAGATATTTGAATGCCCAAGCGTTATGCGTCAAGGTGCGCGCCAATCTGCTTCAGAACACCTTCATAGTCTGCTTCCAATTCAATTGGTGCGTTTAAGTAGCGTGGTGGCGGTTCACCGGGGGCAACATTGTGATAGGCGACCTTGAAGTCTGGGAATTTCAGACCGTTTGCTGTAGAGATAACGATGACCCTGTCATCTGGAAGAATTTGCTTGCGTGCAACCATTTTTATCAGCACAGCCAACGCAACACCGGTATGCGGACAATTGAATAATCCGGTTCTATCTGCTCTCGCTGCGGCATCCGCCAATTCCTTTTCCGTCGCTTGGTCAACGATGCCGTCAAACCGTTTCAAGATTCGTATCGCACGGTGGATTGAGACTGGGTTTCCAATCTGAATTGCGGTCGCTTGTGTAGATTGCGCTGTGATTGCGTGGAATTCTGTGAACCCGGTCTGGTAACTTCGGTAGAGTGGATTTGCGCGTTCGGCTTGTGCACAAGCGATGCGTGGGAGTTTATCAATAATACCGAGTTCCAGCATCATGAGGAAGCCTAATCCAAGTGCGGAGACGTTGCCGAGGTTGCCGCCCGGAATAATAATCCAGTCCGGAACCTCCCAATTGAACTGCTGTACGATCTCGATACTAATCGTTTTTTGTCCCTCAATTCGGATAGAGTTAATTGAATTCGCGAGGTAGAAATCTTTGCGGGCAGCGAGTTTCTGCACAATCGCCATGCAGCCGTCGAAATCCGTCTCTAATGAGAGCGTTAGTGCACCGTTAGCGATAGGTTGGATGAGTTGTTCACGGGTAACTTTGGCTTTAGGCAGTAGGATGATTGCAGGAATACCCGCTGCGGATGCGTACGCTGCCAAGGAGGCGGATGTGTCCCCAGTGGATGCACACATGAGCGCGCGGACGTTTCCAGATTCAGCAATAATCTGTTTAACCATTGAAACGAGAACAGTCATCCCAAGGTCTTTAAAAGAACCGGTGTGGCTGTTGCCGCACTGCTTAATCCAAAGGTCGGGCAAGCCAAGTTGTGCGCCGAAACGTTCTGCCCAGAACAGGTTCGTTCCACCTTCGCACATAGAGATAACGTTACTGTCATCAACCTTCGGACAGACGAGTTCCTTTTTTCCCCAAACACCACTACCATACGGATATTGGGTACGCATATAACGTCTCTCAAACAGGAATTTCCAATCAGCGGCACTTCGTTGTTTCAGCAGATCCATGTCGTGCCGTACTTCTAACAATCCGTCGCAATTTTTGCAGCGATAGATAATTTCTGTGAGTGGATAGGTTTCACCGCATCCTTCACTGCACTGAAACCAAGCATTGTAGTCCATTACGCTGTGCTCTCCTTCGTAACAGCTGGGAACGGCTCTTGAGCGAATTCGCTCCCATTGGGTGCGCTAAGGAGTTCATCAATCTCATCAAGTGAAGGTAGTTCAGAGGCATCCTTCAATCCGAATTGTTGGAGAAACTCATCGGTCGTTGAGAAGAGTAGGGAACGGCCCGCCTTTCTGCCAGCGATGGAGACAAGCCCTTTCTCAATAAGTGAATTAAGGACACTATCACTATTTACGCCTCGAATCGCAGCCACATCAGCGCGAGTGACAGGTTGTTTGTAAGCAACAATCGCAAGCGTTTCTAATGCCGATGGAGATAGCGTGACGCGAACTTGCTGGGTATAAAACTTTTGAATCCACACCGAGTATTGAGGGCGCGTACAAATTTGATACCCGTTCGCAATTTCGGCGAGGTGGAAACTGCGTCCCATTTCTTGGTAGTCATCACGGAGCGCATCAAGTACGTTTCGGATGGTGCGTGCGTCTAACCCTATCAGCACTGCCTGAAACTGTTTCATCGAAATCGGTTCGCTCGCAGCAAACAAAATCGCTTCCACAATTGGCATCAGGGTCTGTTCTGACATTGAGGCTGGGTCATCTACTGGGTCCACGACGGTAACGTATTCAGAATCCATAAACTAAGTTCCTAATAGCCTCGTTCTTCTGAGTGAGGCGTTTCTACGGGCGGAGGCGGTGCGATCTCGCGATCGGATGCCTCGTGCTCTTGTTTAACGATATAGATACTCTCGAAATGATCGGTTTGGACGGTGACAATTTTCCCGATCCGAATCAGTTCTAAAATAGCAAGGAATGTGACAATCCGATCCAACTTGCTTGAAGATAGCGGAAACAAATCTTCAAAAAGCAATTGGTCTTCGTTTGTCAACTGCCTATCAATGAAAGCGATTTTCTCCTCAACAGTGAGAGTCTCTTCCTCGACCGTTTCATACGTCTCTTCAATGTCCATCTCCGCGATACGGTCGTTCATACTCTTGAAAGCCGTCAGCAAATCAAAGAGTGTCGCTTTAATTTCAAATTCACGCGTCCCATCTAAATCGGCATGTAACTTTGGGCTTCTGCTGTAGACCAACGTGCGCCGTTCAGCGTAAATATCCAACGCCTGCGCAGCCTCTTTGAACTGCTTATATTCTAAAAGTTGTCGGACAAGTTCCGCCTGATCCCCAAGTGTATACTCAGCATCCGGGGTGAGCTGCGGGAGGATGCTCTGTGATTTGATATGAAGCAGCGTTGCCGCCATCACCAAAAATTCGGAGGCAACATCCAAGTCCAACTGCTCCATTAAATTGATGTATTCCAGATACCGATCAGTGATTTGTGATATCTGGATGTCATAAATATCCATCTCTTCCTTTTCAATGAGATGGAGCAGTAAATCTAAGGGTCCCTCGAAGCCCTCTAATTTGATAGAATACATCGGGGAGAGAGTGTCGAGGTCTTGGCTTTCAGGAGTTTGAATTGTTTCAATTAACATCTATGCGACTTTCAAGGGTGTAGGGGGCACCGACAGGTCCCCCCATATTAGCGTGCGCGTGCTGAAGTTTGATATAAAGAGCCTGTTACTCATCGTAAGCCGACAATTGTTGCTATTAAGTTGAATATTGCGTAACTGATGTCGCTCAAGAATCCGAATATGTTAAGTGCCGGGATAAAATACGGCACAAAGATAAGCCCCATCAAAATTGGCATACCATACGGCATCAATTTTTCAAATTCACGTGCAGCATTTTCCGGTAGCAGCCCTCGGACAACACTAAATCCGTCTAACGGAAAGAGCGGGAGCATATTAAATGCTGCGAGGAATACACTGATAAGTGCCATCCGAATAATTTGCCTATTTATTTCAGCATGAAGGGGAGATCCTCGCGGGCTGAAATCTGTGAAATCCAATGCTATCTTGAGTCCTCCCAAAATGAGGAAAGTGAGAAGGATATTCATGACGGGACCTGCTGCCGCGATCAACATTAGATCCCGTCGTGGGTTCCTCAGATTGAACGGGTTGACCGGCACCGGCTTCGCCCACCCAAAGAAAGCACCTCCAAAAAGTGTTCCAAGCAGCGGAAGTATTATTGTGCCAATGATGTCAATATGGACCCCAGGGTTCAGCGACATTCGTCCCTGATTCTTCGCCGTTGGATCCCCTAACATATCTGCTGATTTCGCGTGTCCCCACTCATGAAAGGTTAACAAAACAATAAACTGTGTAACTATAAGAATCGCGGCGAAAGGATCAAAATTAGGCATTGTCTTATTTGGCACCGCTTGCAAGCTACATCTTGCTATACAGAAGTCCGTAAGCGGGAATATGCCTCCTCTTTGTTGCCGATTTCTCCGTCTAACTGTGCGGCAAATAGTTCCCAAAGTTGAGTTTCAAACGCACTGCTCGGTTTTTTCCCCAGTTGAATCAGATCATCTCCAGTAATGAAGGGTGAAACATTGCGCAGGCCCAAAAGATAGTCTTTGATTTTTTCCCGTTTCCATTCAGGTGTTGTGGTATCCACAGCTACGAGGACTAATGCCTCAATCGGATACGGTTTCAGCAGTTGATAAATTTCACTTGGCTTCACTTTCATCCGTAGTGATACAAGTGCTTGTCTCAACTGCGTATAAGCAGTAAATGGTGTTTCTACGCGATAGAGGTTGCCTTCACCACATATATAAGTTGTTCCGACCCCACTTGTAACATCCGCATCAACGATACACCATTTCCCGTTTTGGTGTTCAATTGCGGCATGCTGCGACAACGGAAACCCGAGTTTCTCAAAAGCGACGTGTGTCACTTTCTCAAGCGAAACATGGTGCCGCGACGCTTCTGCCCGACTGACTAACCGCCGAAGTTGATGCGGCAGGACAAGCCTGAAACTGAGTGCCTCAATCTGATATATTGGCGTATGCAAGCCAAAAAATGCCATCCAACCGACAAGTTCAGACCGAAATTCGTCGTCAGTAAGATGCTCTGATGCCCAAGCGATTGCCCGTTGTGCCATTTGAAAATCGGACGCGACATTCGGTGAAATCTTCCATCCGGTAAAGATAGCATCGTAGACACCGATTTCTGAGAGTCGTTGCAAAATCCGTGCGGCGTTTTCCTCCAGAAGTATCCTATCAATTTCGTTCCGAATCCGTTCACTACTGAGTTGCGCCAGTACAGCGAGTGCTTCCTGAATCAGAGGTGCGTCAGCGTTAGCGATACGGAAACCGTAGCGTCCAGCATACCGACACGCGCGGAAGATACGCGTCGGATCGTCCATAAAACTTCGCGTATGTAGCACTCGGATGACACCTTTCTCAAGGTCTTCGAGTCCACCTGCCTCATCCACGATAGTACCGAAAGAACCCCTATCTAAGCGCATTGCTAATGCGTTGATTGAGAAATCTCGCCGATACAGGTCATCCGTGATAGTTCCACATGCTACTATAGGTAACGCTCCTGCAGTTTCGTAAGTTTCACGACGTGCCGTGACGAAGTCTATTTTGGGCAGATTGGGGTTCGCAGGTGTGACAGTTGCAGTGCCGAATTGTGGATGCAGGTGCGATGTTCCGTTCCATCGATGCTGCATCGTTTTTGCGACTTGTATGGCATCCGTCTCCACAACGATGTCGATGTCGAGGTTCGGTCGTTTGAGCAGAAGGTCCCGGACGAACCCGCCGACGAGGTAAGTGCCTTTTCCACCGATTTCGCCGATTTCCTGTAACAGGTTCAAGATCGGTTCAGGAATATTGGGTATCATTTTTTTGACGGGCCGAATCTCTGATGCTTTTCTCGGTAGCAGCATTGTCTGGTCGATACTTATACGAACGCGAAAACGCGTGTCGGTGCGCCGGAGCTCTGCGCCAACTTTAGCGGCGCGATGACCACATAGAAATGCGTCGGCAATTGACTTAAATTGCACAAGTCTTCAACGTGTGGAATCCCCGCCCCCAGAAAGACGAGGTGTGCAGGCGGTAGACCGTCGTGTAACGGTGGATGTCCCGCAACCGAATCAATGCTACACGCGTCAGTACCTATCACCTTTATGCCCTTTTCGACGAGCAGTTCAGCGGCATCCTCACTGAAACCGATCCACTCCCGATTGAAGTTGTCCTGATAGACGAATCTGTCCATCCCTGTCCGCATAAAAACGATACTGTCCTCTCGGATTTCACCGTTTTCAGTTATCCACGCTTTAACATCCTCAGCAGTCACAGCGTCGTTCGGTTTTTTAATTGCGGAAAAATCCATCAACACAGCGTGTCCAGTTAGTTTCTCTTTTGGGATTTCAGCGATGGTAGCCCCACCGGGATACATGAGACAAGGTGCATCCATGTGTGTGGAATAGTGTCCAGACATATCAACACGGCTTTCAAAGTAACCATCCTTTTCTAACGTCGCCTGATCGTAGATTTTCGCTGGATCGATCGGCAATTCACGTGGGCTATCTTCATCAACCACATAGGAGAGATCCAACACATTTTTGAAGTCGAGGTGCATTTTGTATTTTTCCTTCCTGCGAATCTGTTACCTTTACAATGCTATGATATGTAGTATAACATATCTTCTTAAAATGTTCAAGTAATTCAGAAATCAAGTGCCGTGAAAATAGTTCAAAACCGCACTATGCAAGACCCGATTGGTGGCTATGAGAGACGCAGTATCTTTCGTAACAGGCTGCCCTTGTATATCCGTCACTTGTCCGCCGGCTTCTCGGACGATAACGGTGATGGCGGCAATATCCCAGATACTAATCGCTGCTTCAATGACAGCGTCTGCCCTCGCGGAAGCCACGAGGTGATACATGTAGAAATCACCGAAACCTCTGGAGCGTGCAACATCGTTGATAAGGTTGTAAGCCCCAAGGAAAGTGCCTTTTTCTGTAAACCATCTCAATCCGCCGTGGCAGATCATTGCGTCTTCAGGTTGCGTTACATCCGACACCTGAATCGGTTCGCCATTGAGAAACGCGCCACTCCCTGCTTCCGCATAGAGGAGTTCATTCAACAAGGGGGCGTTGGAGACACCGAGGATAAGTTCTTCGCCTTTCATCAACGCAATTTGTGTCCCAAAGATCGGGATTTTTCGGATGTAATTCTTAGTGGCATCAATCGGGTCGATAATCCAGAGGTATGGTGACGTGCCTTCTTGTATTCCATATTCTTCGCCAAGGAAGCCGTGGTCAGGGAAAGCCTGTTTGATGGTTTCACGGATAACTCTCTCGGCACCCCTATCGGCGTGGGTGACGGGTGTCTCGTCGTCTTTCAGTTCGACTTTTATATCGCTGGTGTAGTAAGAGGTGATGACCTCTTCGGCGTTTTTTGCTGCTTCGAGTGCAACGGTTAGAAATTGACTGGGCATAAATTCTCCTGTCTGGTTTTTCGGATAAGATGGCACATTGATATATGCCGAGTATTTAATTTACCGCAGTGAAATTGCCGGGCAATAAATTCGGCTCCATTCGCGGTCCCACCACATACCGGCTGAACGTTTCGTGGCGAGGTCAGTAAAGCGATAATTGTAAAGGGTTGCCCGAACATAGCGTGGTGGTGTGTCGGGAAACGGATTTTCCGCTAATAACTTTAGCACTTCTGGGTTACCGCGCAACAACGATCCCATAAAATTGAGAAACCAATAGGTATTCTGATAGTCTCCTTGAAGCGCAGCGAACCACATCTGCCAATCCAAGCGCGGTTGATGTGGGACAACCCATTTGGGTGCACTTGTGAGTTCGCCGGGTTTCCAACGGAATTGATAGGTTTCCCACGTTATCCTGTCATTGCTTCCTTCGACGATAATTTCCGGACGCGACTCGGTCATATCCGCAAAAAGTCCGTAGGTGTTCACACTCCGAAACGGTACGGCCCAAGCAACATCTGGCATCTGTACCTCTCTGAAAAGTTGCCCACTGAATCGGATGCCGCTTAGGAGAAAGAGGAGCACTGCCACACTGCCTATACAGATACGCCTATACAGAGGAGGTACTCGTTCGGGCAAACGGATAGAGGGTATTAACCTTTTGGAAAGTAGCCTTTTCCAAGTTACATCGTCAATGAGCAAGAGACACAACGCAATCGTCAGCAGATTGAAAAAGCAGTAGTTCCCTGTTAAGATGATTAAGGCTTGTAGCCCGACCAACCCGATACATCCAACAGTTCGCAAGCGTCGCGGCGCAAAAATCAGAAACGGGATGACCAATTCAACGGCAAACATGCCGATAACCGAGACTTTCTGAAACCATTCGGGAAACTGATGCACATACCACGCTATTGATGTCGGTAAGGGCTGCGTTTCATAGTGAAAATTAAGGGCAGTTAGGTTTCGCCACACTTCGTCACTGGCAAGTTTGACGACCCCAGAAGCGAACATCAATCGGAACAGAAGCCAGCGTGAGAGCCATAGAAACACAACGGAAGGTTGGGAAGGGCGTGCCCGTGTATCGCGTATGTGAAGCGGGGCGAGAAAGATTGCCAAAAATCCTGTCTCTAAGAGCAGTACATCCCACTGGAAACTGAGAAAGACCTGCCCAACTGATACGAGCGACAGATAGAGTGCCCATAAACCGACTAAGGTGAAGGGTGGAAAGAAACCTGCGATTCGTACCAAAGATAGAGCAACACCACCCGCACACAAGAGGTGCAGGCAGACATCTGACGGATTCAACCAAAACAACGTCGGAACGAGGTAATAGCCTGACGTTCCGACCTGTTGACGCACAGCCGTTAAAAACTGATCCGCCGGTAGAATCCCCTTGCTCCCGACAAGTCCGTGGATCTGCACCCACAAAGAGAGAAAGGCGATGAGGTAGATACAACCGAGGGCACGCAGAAATAACCAGCGCGAAAAACAGAAGGAAGTTCTTTCGGTGTGGGAACCCCAGAGCCAGCGTGTCATCGCAGAAAAGAAGGGACGGTGCCGTGCGATGAGGCGATAGACCGTTTCAGAGACCTTTGAGAATCCGGGTAGGTGGTCGTAACACCAGAGAAGCAAGCCGACGTTCAAGGCACGCAGGACAGCCTCCGCACCGCTGAGAACAGTCCTATTTTCCAATATTAGCTGCACCGAGTTTTCAAATGCCGAGAGTGGTATCTCTGGAAATTGTGATGCAACCTCTTGGTATGGGGCATAATCGACACGGTTACCCGTAACGTGTTGCCATTGTGCAATCCAGTATCGGCAGAAATCGCAGTCGTTATCATATACAAGAAGCGGCTTGCTGCTTTGTGGGTGCATCAAAAATTTTTGGCGAAGTCTGCCCAATACTTACAACTTGGGTGCGAAGGATTCATGCGGAATCAATTCCATGCTCGATGGATTTTAGTAAGAGCCTCAACAATCTGATCCATATCCGTTGCCGAACCGAGCAAGAGGTTTTGGAAAAGCCAGACACTCTGTTCGCAAACGGATGCCGCGTTTGGATAGGGCAGCGACCGAATGAGCTGCGGATATTTCTGCGCAACGTGTGCCATACCGGGTTCCTCTGAAAGCGGAGAGCGATAACCAATTGAGCACGGGACACCTTCAGCAGATAACGCATCAACGAACGCTTGCCGCGACTTACCACCGAATCCTTCAGGATTGTACTTTAGGCAGTAGAGGTGATACCCGTGTTTGGTAGCCCATGGCGCAAGTTCTGGGGGTGTGATACCCTCAATCGTTCCTAAAGCGTTGGAGAGATAGGTAGCGTTCCGATTACGGATGTCTGTTTGTGCTTCTAAGCGTTCTAACCGCACGAGTAGAATCGCTGCGAGGTATTCTGACGGACGATAGTTCCAACCGAGTCTCGGATATTCCCATCTCGCGCCCCCCGGTGCGCGTCCGACATTCATAAAGGCAGAGACCCGGTCGTGGATGTCTTTGTCGTTAGTCGTGACCATCCCGCCTTCGCCGGATGTCAGATTTTTCGATGCCTGAAAACTAAACGCGCCAACATCGCCGAGAGCACCGACCTTCTTTGTCTGGTATTCCGCACCGTGTGCCTGCGCGCAATCCTCTACAAGCGCGAGATTATGACGGCGGGCAATATCTTGTAGTGCTCCCATATCTGCCGGATGGCCGCCGAGGTGAACGGGTAAGATTGCACGTGTTTCGGGCGTGATTGCCGTTTCGACAGCCTCTGGGTCAATCGTAAATGTCTCCGGTGAAACGTCTACAAATACCACAGTGCATCGACGCTCCAGTACAGCACTTGCCGTTGCGACGAATGTATAGTTCGGCACGATAACTTCGCCACCGTCACTAAATCCGTCGAGGTCAAGTGCGCCGGCTAAAGCGGCACTAATTGCGTCAGTGCCGTGTGGCATGAAGAGGGCGTAATGTGTACCCGTATACTGCGCGTATTGCGTCCGGAAACGCTCAATCATCGTGCCACCAGACCCTTCGTGGCCGCTCAGATATACTTCCCGGAGCAACGGCTCAATTTTCGATTCCCATTCCTCAGTTGTATGGAGGGGCCATGCGGACCAGGGGTCGGTTTCTGTATTGCGGACAGGTGTGCCACCTGAAACTGCTAATTGGTTAGACATGCAAATCTCCAATCTCCTATTTGGCAGTCAGCAGTCGATGGCTCGGGTAGTCATGTCCTTGCTTGGTTGCTGACTACTACATTTACTGTTCAATCCAATCGACGCACGCGTTCTTAGTAGGAAGGATTTCCTTCTTCATCCACGTACACCACTTCCCAACCCTTTGGTACCCGACCAGTATTCAAGAGGTCCAGCTTCTGTTTTTCAGAGAGTTCTAACCCCTTAGTCGAGATAATTTCTCCGTTCTCTGATCCAGTTGTAGCACTGGTATGCCAGATCTCAGCACGTGCTTCGGTTTTCAGCACATAAATTCTTCCGGGAATATTGGGCACGGCGTTTTCACTTATTACAATCCAATTTCTCGCTTCCGAATTGATTTGCTTCGCTAAAACTTCAACGGTTTGTGGTCGGGTATGTTTCTCTGTGTCTACCTTGAAATCCAGGAGCTTATAACATCCAATAAGCGAAATTCCGAAAATAAGCAAATATAGAGGATTTTTCACGGCAAATTTCATCGTTCTTCCCCAGCTCCTTAAAAGTTTTTATTAATTTACCTCAAAATTTACATTATAAGCGAAAAAATAGCAAGAAAAAATGACGAATTTGACAACCGAGGGATATAATGTATACAATCAAATCTGTATTAAATTCTATCGACTAAAAAAGGAGTCGAAAATTGAGAAATTTTGCTGATTTACATCAACTTTTTGTAGTAGGACTTACGCAAAATTTAGGATTACCCCCCTGAGTCCCCCCGCAAGCAGGGGAATCTGTCGGTTTTTAGAGACAACTGCGTAAGTCCTGTGTAGGTTACTATTTGACACACTGAATGGAAAAAGGAATTCCGTTATTTTTTAAGCACTGCCAACCATGAGAGAATTAATTGCGCGTGCTGCTGTGTCTGTATCTTGGAGGGGTGAGGGTCGGATCTCTGAAGTGAGGGTATTGACAATATATTGCGCTAAATTATCAGGTCTACATCGGCGCACAATCCCTTGTTCTTCCATATACCGATAGACTTCGTGTCGTTTCGGTAGCTTGGTCTTTCCTTTTGACAGCATGAGGACAATCACTGGGGATCCACTGCTCGCTGCTTCGCAAACCATTGAGAAACTATCCGCTGTGACAATAAGGAGATCGCTTAAGGCAAGAATCGCTTGATACGGATCTTCAATTTTTGAAGGTGTGTCTGGCGTAACGAATACGGGACACCAATGGGTCTGCTTCAGTGTTGCGGACAAACTCGCTACTACACCTGGTGGTGTTCGACGCGACGTTGTCAGCAATATTTGTGTGTTCATTTTCTCTGTGACAGTTTCGCAAGTTTCACGCAGTTTCGTAGCGTCTACTGTCGTGATTGTCTCGTGTCGGTCCGTCCCACCGAGGAGTATACCGATACGCTGGCAGTTCGGTAGGTTGAGAGCGTGTTGCAGGCGTTTTCGTTCGGCACTCAGCGTGTCTGATGAAATAGGATTTGGCACACCTATCGTTTTGCAGATGTTCCGTTTATCGCCCACATTTGCCCATGAGATCATCGGGAGGATTGCGAGGTCGAAATAGCGAGTGCCTATCGGCGAAGGTCTCCGGCACGTGACCGTCTTAGCACGGAGGATTTTGCCGAGGAGTAGGTTGATGGTTGCCACAGACGATCCGGTTGAGAGGATAACGTCAGCAGTGCGAAGGCGAGTCAGGACGCTATAGGTTTTAGAGGTAAGGCTCCATCGCAGAAGCGTATGGATAAGCGACGCGGGGAGCAGTGTGCCACCAAAGATACACATAAAGACTCGCAAAAGATTATCGCGCCACTTCTGCCTGAATTGTATCTCAAGCCATTCCGTTTGGCATTCAGGCAATTTTTGCACGATGCCTAAACATTGTTTGTAATGCCCTGGTTTATTGTCGCTTAAGATGATAACTTTCATTCCACTGAATACTCAATTAACTCCGACCACCCGAGTTCATTTTCTGTTTTCGCAATACCGACATGCGGCACAAACCATAGCGTTTGGCTATGCTCCGTCATCTTCGTTTCTGCAAAAAGCGTCTGTGTGATTTCCGTCTGGTATTTGAGTTGATAGGTTTGCTCAAAGTTTCCGGCAGGCGTTTCAAGGGGACCTTCGGCGACGACTTCACCCGTGATACGCAGAACCACCTCAAAAGGGAACTGAAGCAGTGCGATGTTCTGTAAAATGATACTTCCATTAATCGTCATATTAAGGGCATTCCACTGGAAACTCGGACTCGGTGGAAAGTGAAGGAAAACCAGTTCAGGCGATGGGGTCGGTTCCACTGTAACACTCAGGTCCAAACCGGCGAAGTCCTCTTGTACTGAAGCAGGGATTTCGCCTTTAACGTAGCGGTCTACTTCTCCACCTATAGCGAAAAGAACCTGATTCTCTGTAACCCGATACAATACAGGTTTCAACAGGTCGACATCGGTTTCCTCACCGGATGGTGTATCCTTGAGGGTTCGATAATTCTTGCCATCAATGTTTATTTTGTCGTTAACTTCAGTCGTCGTTCGGACACCTTCAGAATTTAGATAGATCCATCGGCTTCCAACAGCATCAGGGAAATAGTTTGGTACGACTTCTGCCGGTTCCGATGTTTCATCCGAACCGCAGCCAAACAAGAGTAATAACATTCCACAAACAGTAAAAAGAATCAGCCGCACCTCATTCCTTATTGCCAACAAATGTCCCTGATCCATCAAACCACTTCCATCCAAACCCCCGGCACGAATCCGGGATACTCGCCCTCACTAAACGCCGGATAGTAGACAGCCTCACCACTGAAATCGTGAACCGTCTCACCGCCGCTGCCATCTGGAATATGCACCCTGCAAGTATAATCACTCTCACGGAACAGTTGTTGGGGTGTCGGTGTCGATGGGTCTACACGATATTCCGCTAACGCTGCCTCGTCGACCGTAATTCCCAGTCCTGGTGACTCTGAAACCGCAATCGTCCCGTCAACAACAGCGAGCCGCGTCTCAAGCAGATCGGATTCCCATAACTCATGACACGTAATCGCCGGTAGTTCCGCTTGCGACAACACCGCACCGAGATGTACGGCGTATGCCGTTGTAATCCCTGTACCGACCATCTGAAGCCAGTAGGGTTGGGAGAACGAAGCACAGAGCGCGTTCGTCCGTCGGAGCGAGTTCACACCACCACCGACAACAAACCCACCGCAACATCGGGCATGTAAACACGATTCGTTGAAATGTTCGACAATGCGTTTCTGCACATTTGCCTGCAACCGCACCGCACCCATCACATCCGTGCCGAGATAGTACGGACTCTCATAGATAGCGACGTTTGGATGTTCGTCTAACTGCTGCAGCACTGGAATAGCGGTATCCGCTGTCCGCAGGAAACCGTTGAAGTCGATGTCGAGTCGATAATCTGCTGGCACGGCATCACCAACGGCGTTTACCTGTGCGAAGATGTCGCGCCACGGACGCGCTTTCAGTTTCGCTGAGGTATAACCCCGTTTCACGGATTCTTGGACTTCCGCCACCCAATCCTCTGGCGGCATATCGATGTCCCACCACGAAATAGGGCATTTGTCGCGGACTTTTGGTCCAATGAGCTGATAGACTGGCACATCGACGGATTTGCCAATCGCATCAAAGAGCGACATCTGGATGCCAAACCCGATGCTATCGTCGTTCATACACGCAAATGCGTTCTGTCCGATTACTTGTTCAATAGTCGCCGATTCATCTCCTAAATTTTCGCCGTAACCTATAACACCGTTGCTGAGTTCCACACGGTAGACGTGGACGCGTTCGCCGTGTGTTAAAGCGCGGTGCATGTGACGACTGACCCGCTCGTGATAAAATGGAATGTTCAACGGAATCGCTTCGAGATGTTTGATGCTAAGCATGAAGTGTCTCCCAAAGATTTTAAGGATATGCTTATGGTATTGTATCATATTTCCAAAATTGTGGTGAAATAATCTGAGGGTTTTGGGTTTGCTGTTAGGAAGCGTCGCGCGCCGGAGCTCGCACCTACCAGAAGAGGCGTGCGCAGCCGATCGCACGTTTTTTTGAAGTGACCGCAAGCAGTTGACAACTAAAGAGAATAATTGACCGGTAAGTCGGACGAACCACTGACTGCTGACTGCTTTGATTTGACATACCCCCGTTTTGTTGCTATAATTTCTTTAACGACACAACATTGACACGCTACTGTTTTCGCAAGCAAAGGAGCATCGTATGGCAAGAATTGAACCCTTTACTGCCTCAAATGAACTCTTGGATCAGCCAGAGAAACTCCGAGAACAGGCGCGGCAAGACGGTTATCTCTTTTTTCGGGGTTTGATTGATACCGATTCTATCTACAACTTACGTCGCGATTTCTTGGAAATCTGCCATCGGCACGGTTGGGCGGAAGGCGGCGAGGCATTGATGGATGGCATTCGGACGGGCGGTCCCTACATGGAGGGGGATGACGGGTATTGGCCCGTCTTAGACGAATTCCAAAGTATGGAATCATTCCACGCCTTCGCACACCATCCAGCGATTTTGGATATGTGCGACAAACTCTTCGGTGAGAAGACCCTCGTGCATCCGCGGAATATCGGAAGAATTATGTTCCCCGAAAACACGAAATATACGACACCGGCACATCAGGATTATATCCACATCCGCGGCACAGAAGAGACCTATACCGCATGGATACCGCTGGGGCCGTGTCCGATGGAATTAGGAGGTTTGTCGGTATTATCCGGTTCGCATCGAAACGGGATCTATCCTGTTAAACCGGCGTTTGGTGCCGGTGGACTCGGTATCGATACGGAACCGTTAGAAGCCGATGGGCTTTACTGGGTCGCGGGTGATTTCGAGATTGGTGATGCTCTGTTTTTTCATAGCCACGCCATTCACAAGGCACTGCCGAACCAGACCTCTAATCGGATTCGCCTCTCAGTGGACTATCGTTATCAAGGATCCTCGCAACCCGTTACAGAGGGATCGCTATTGCCACATTTCAATCGAATGGGGTGGGATGAAATCTACACCGATTGGAAATCGACGGCGTACCAGTATTATTGGAACGCTTTCGATCTAAATAGAGTTTAAAAGTAGTAGGCACACGCCGTGTGCCGTGCCGTTCATATTTTTTCAAAGGAAACAGAAATCAATTGACTAAGTTGCGAAAACAGAAGTCTAATACCCTCATGCGTCTGTTAGTTATTCTGATCGGATTAAGCTGCCTTGTTGTCCCGCCATCCTCAGCGGAGAACTACACCGGGGATTTTCTAACAAACGGCGTGGGTGGACGTGCGCTCGGATTAGGCGGTGCCTATGTAAGCATCGCTGATGATGCCACTGCTACCTATTGGAATCCTGCGGGTATCGCAGGCGTTCCTGATAAGTACCAGTTCTGTCTCATGCATGCGGCACGGCGTTCGGGGTTAGGTGCGTTTAACTATATCTCCGGCACGACAAAACTCCTACCGAAACTCAACCTCGGGCTGTCGTGGCTTCGTGCAGGTGTGGACGATATTCCGATATACCCACTCGTTCCAGCGTTCGATCCGAATATTAGTGCCGATGAACGGAAGAACCTCGCGAAAAATCGACCGCGCGCCTCAGATTTTGATCCAGCCGGTTACCTCAATGACAGCGAGAACGCCTACATTTTGACCCTCGCGACGGGGTGGGCTGTCAGTCAATCGTGGTGGGATAACTTTGGAAGGGATTCGTTGCCGCCGTCGTTGCTGGTTGGTGTAAATGCCAAATGGATATCGCAACGACTGAGCAGTGGGGATCTTGAGACTTACAATTATGGGAGCAGCGGTTATGGGTTCGATGTCGGTATACTTGCCCGCCTACCGGATCTCAATGCTATTTTCGGTTTGGAAAACGTTGGTAGTTTCTCGTTCGGCTTGAACCTTCAAGACATCTCAAAGACAACTTTGACGTGGAATACCGAAGCTGCGCCTAAAGAATCCATCCCTTCAAATTGGAACATCGGTGTGGCGTATACCAATCCTCACATTTTCGGTCGAAAACTCATCTTTTCCTACCAGTGGCAGCAACGTTATGGTGGGCAAACGCATCTCGGTGCCGAATACCATATTAGCAGTCCGTTGGCAGTACGTATCGGCTATCGTGAGGACCGCATTACCGCTGGGGTTGGCATCGAACGCCGCGAATTCCGCCTCGATTACGCGCTCCTCTTCGGGGACCTGATTAGCACACATTTCTTGAGTCTGTTATGGACGTTTTAAGGGTTCCTTTACTAACTGCTGACTGCTGACTACCAACAACTATCTACAAACTCGGTTTCGACAGGTCGGGTTGATCGCGCAGCAGAATCAAGAGTGGTGCCATCAATAATGGAATCATCACCAAACCGTCCAACACGAGAGGCAGACCGAATTGGTCCCCTAAAACACCAACGATTTTATTCAAGAGTCCGCCGACCCCCCACGCCGCACCCATCATAAAACCGGACGCAATGCTTTCATGCCCGCGCAACATTATCTGTGCTAAGATAATGTTAATCGTTATGGAGCTGGAGAGGACAACATTGCCTACGAAGAGGAGTGCGAGGAAACTGAAGCCCTCGGAGTGCAGCGATGCATACAGGAGCGGCGGCGCGCCAAGGAGCGATACCAGCAACAGAACAAAGGTGTTCACACGTGTTAGAAGCCAACCGCTTGACATGATACCCATGGAACCTGCAAAAATGAAAAGCGCGATGACAAGAGATCGTACCTGATCCGAGTAATCTTGGTCATCTAAGTGAATGGATAAGAAGGTTTCTAAACCCGTGAGTGTAACGGTTCGGAAGGCAGCAATAGTGAAAAGCACAATCAACGGGAGTAGACGCGGACGGGCGACGACCCAAAAGGATTCTTGTGCTATCGGTTCATCGCTCGGTATTCCGCGAGTGGTAGCCGTCAGGTCCAAGTCTTTATCAAATTTCAGTACCTTTGCGGTATAGAGTGCCAGAAGCAGCGCCGGTATCATCTCCCAAACGAGGTACTCCAAGCCGAAACGATACGGAATGAACATGAGCAGCAAGGGGCCGAGTGCACGTCCGATGTTTCCGCCGGTGAGAAAAATGGAGGTTCCCATGCCCCGTCCCTCTGAAGCCAGTGCGCCTGCATAAGCCGTCGCCTGCGGGTGGAATGCAGCGATTCCGATGCCACCGATGGCTAATAACAGATACACAAGGTAACGAGAAGGCACGACCCACAACATGCTTAAACCGATAGCCGTCAGCGCGACCCCAAACGTCACAAAATGCACCGTTCGCACGCGATCCGACAACCAACCGAAGAAAATCTGTCCGAAAGAGCTGAAGATGGTATAGATTGAAACGAAGTTACCCGCTAAACTGTTCCGTGTTGGAGCGGATGCCAATTTTTCGAGTAAGCGCGGTTGCAGATGGGGTAGAAGTGTCGCGTAGGAGTCAAGAACGGTATGGCACAACGTCAGAAAGTAGAACTGTTTCCGAGAGGCGGTTTTTGATGGAGGTTCGTTATTTTTCATGAAATAAAATGGATACCGCGTTTCTGTGAAGATATAGATGCGGTATATTATAGAATACGCATCTCTAAAAAGCAAATTGTTTTTTCCGGGTTGTGGGTTACAACCAATATTCCCTTGACAATTAAACCTGCCACATATATCATAATTCGAATCCTCTGAAATAAACATATTATCCAAAATTCACCGATAGCGAGCGTGCCTTTGAACAGAAAGCAATTCCAGCAGGTTGCCAAAATCGGCTTACCGACAGTGCTGGCAATCGTTGTAACTTACTTCTTACTAAAACAAATTGATCTCCAAGAAATCCCACGAACCCTTAGCCGGTTGTCAATAGAAGCACTCTTAATTGGGTTCATCAGCTATTGCTTATTGGTTTTAGCGAAAACCCTCCGGTTCCGAGCATTACTCAACCTTGAAAGTCGTGTCCATCACATCTTCCCAATTTTGGCGTTGCACACTTTTTGGGGCAATATCCTCCCGATGCGGACGGGTGATGTCTCTTATGTCTATCTCATGCGACGGCGACAGAAAGTAGATGCGACGCAGGGAATCGCTTCGCTTTTGGTGGCGAGTCTGATTGACCTTGTCCTCCTAATAGGTTTGGTGATTGCGACTGCATGGCTTCTACGAACCGAGCTCCGCGAGACATTCTCCGGTAGGCTGCTTTATCTACTTCCCTTGTTAGTAGGTGGCGGTCTGATTGTAACCGTAGTTTCTGTGTACACCGTTCCGAACGCTTGTCTGAGGCTTGCGGCGCGATGCGCATCGCCGTTACTGCATCTCGAAATTCGACCTATTACATGGGGAGTCAACAAAGGGTTAGAAGTCCTGCAGGAGTTGATGGCGTTTCGATCGAATCGACGCTTTTTAGAGGTATGGCTATATTCACTGCTCTGTCTCGTCATCCGCTTCGGGTTCCAATGCTATCTTGTCATAGAGATGGGGATTGATATTCCGATGATCGAGGTGTTATTCGCACTTGCATTTACGAACGTGTTTAACCTGTTTCCCGTCCAAACAGTTGGCAATTTTGGGACAACAGAGTTTCCGTTCGTCTGGCTGTTACACCATTTCGGGACATCGGTAGAGACCGCCACTGTTGCTGGATTTAGTTTGCATATTCTAATCCTACTTTACTGCCTGCCTTTAGGTGCGTACGGCGCTTTAAAGAACGGCAAGTTTACTAAAAAACATCCGATCGCGGAATAGAAAGGAAGCATAATATGAGAATTATCGATCCACATGTTCACGTTTGGAAGAACGACCCACAATTTCCGTGGGCACCAGAGACTACTAACCCACCAGAAGACGATGCCACTGCGGAGACGCTATTGGAACTGATGGCAGCGAACGGCGTTGAAAAAACCGTCCTCGTCCAAGTCATCCACTACCGATGGGATAACCGCTACGCAGCGGACGCAATGAGAAGATACCCCGATAAATTTATGGGCGTTTGCCGGATCAACCCGGAAGACCCCGATGCGCCCGATCACCTCAGTCGCTGGACAGAAGCAGACGGGTTTCATGGCGTGCGTCTGAGTCCGTCTGTCGGTGCCGATGGTGATTGGTTTGCGGGACCCTTGATGCCGCCCATCTTCCGTCGTGCCGAAGCCCTCGGTGTTCCGATGTTAATACTCACCGGTGCCGATCGGTTGGTCGATCTCGTGCCCCTTATAGAGCAACATCCTAATCTTGATGTGGTGATTGATCACATGGCAGGCTGTTCGCCGGATGCCCCTGAAAAACATGAACTGCTGCTCGACTTGGCGCGCTTCCCTCGGGTTTATGTCAAGATAAGCCATACATGGTCAATCTCAAAAAGCCGTTTCCCGTGGGCAGACACGCACGAGCAGGTCAAGAAAGTATATCACGCGTTCGGCGGTTCGCGGATTATGTGGGGCACGGATTGGCCCGTCTGTCTCACACACGCCAATTATGCGGAAACCTTAGCAGTCATCCGCGATGAAATGGATTTCTTTACCCCTGAGGACCGGGAATGGGTGTTAGGCAAAACGGCATTGCAGCTCTGGCGATTCCCAGCGTAAAGATAATGGGTAGGCGAGGTTTTGCGGCGTACTCGACTCGCTTAAAAACACCTTTGACAAATTTTCGCATCTATGCTACTATAATGAGATTAGGTTAAGCAACGGCGACTCCCGTTAGCCGATGCAACACGGCAAGGCACCACACAAGTCCAAAACCCTAAGGTTCTTTACACTGGTGAGGTCCAACCTCTCCCATTCATAAGGAGAAACATCATGCCGTTTTGTCCACAATGCAACGCTGAATATAAGTCAGAAGTATCAATATGTTCGGATTGCCAAGTACAACTCGTGCCTGAATTAGTGCAAACCGAGGTTACGAAGTATGGGGATTGGTCCGCTGTTGAATCTGTACCCAATGAAATGGCAGGAAATATCCTTCGGAGTGTTTTAGAGGATGACGGCATTCCTGTCTATTTGCGCTGCCATGAAGTCCCTAATTATGGCGGTGTGAAAGGCAATCTGACAGAATCCGAATGGGGTGATGTCCTTGTGCCAATTAATTTACTTCCACAGGCACGGGAATCCCTCAAGACTTATTTCGATTCACTACAGGAAGTATAACTCTCGCAGGCAAATTGCCATGAAGAAGGTGAAGCAACTCTATCTCTTTAAAGAGGTGGAATCTCACATGCGCATAACTGACAAGATTTATGTCCGAGCGCACCAAAGGAACAACGGTAGTTACGTCAGAGAACATTGGCGGAAGAAACCTACCAGAACGGGTAGTAGGCGTAAACTTGCACCTACAGAAGTAGAACAACTGTCTTTCATTAAAACTGGTAAAAGTTGAAAGGTTCACGCGAGAAAGAACTGACGCAGCCCAACGAATGGCATCATCCACATCTTACATTAAAAAGGTCGCTTTTTCTCGGCAAGACGCTATGATCTATTTTTTCCGAAGCTTGCGAGTTTCCTGTTTTCTTGCGCGTTGCTTGCAAGCGTTTACGATTTTACTGTTTTTCATTGCGGGTACCACACTTTCCAGTGATGTCTACCGCATCAAAAAAGGGGATACCCTCCTCATTGCGGTAGTCGGGCAACCGGAGTATACGTATTCCGTGCAAGTCCGTGATGACGGGAAAATCAACTATTTCGGTGGCGACTTTGATGTTGCTGGACAGACGGTGATGGCAGTCAATCATCTAATCCGCGAGTTTCTCGTCACGGATAATCATGTCAGCAATCCTATTGTTATGGTGTCGCCCTTTTTACAGGATAACGGTGTTTTTGTGGGTGGCGCGGTCAAGACACCCGGACAGTATCCGATCTCACCTGAAACGGATATCGGTTTATACCGTGCCATCGCGCTCGCCGGTGGTATGGCGGAGAATGCTGACCGTCAAGGTGTCCAACTCATCCGCACGGCTTCCGCAGAAAAGGTCGAAACCTACGACCTCTCAACCAACCGTCCATATAAAGATATCCGTGTTGGCGTAAACGATCTCGTGTTTGTCACGCCATTGAGTGTGGTTGAAGTTCAAGGGCAGGTGCAGACCCCTGGCAAGTTGTTTATTCGTGGGGAGATCGGCATTGTGCAAGTACTCGCCCGTGCAGGCGGTCCCACCCAAGAGGCAGACCTTTCCACACTCGTAAAGGTCGCAAAAGACGGTACACTCTCCGAATTTAACCGTTCCGAACAGTTTTGGAAATCCGCTGAAAACGCCTCTTCTCCTTCTACCCCTCTTGCTACGCTGTCAGATGGCGATGTGCTGTATGTTCCCAATGTCTTCAAAGTTGATCTTATTTACGTGACCGGTTATGTCCGCAGTCCGGGGGCGCAGCGTGTCCGTGGTCCCTTGAATCTTTCGCAAGCCATCGCACTCGGCGGCGGGTTTGATGTATCAGCGAACCGTGAGGAAGTCATCATCCACCGTCATGATGGCGCGACTGTAGAGATTTCATTGGTACCCGATACCGCCGAAGGCGCGACCCCGCAGCGGGTTCTACTCTATCCGGGGGATATTTTGGAAGTAAAGAAGAAGTTTCAGGTGAATTGGGGTCTTGTCAGCACGTTGGCTTATATCGTTATTGCTGGTGCAGGCATTATCATCCAGTTGGCGCAGTAGCAGGCACACGCCGTGTGCCATAGCATTTTTTAATGGTGCTGATTTTTCCTTCAATAGGTAGGCGAGATTTCCAACCTCGCTGGTCGTATACTAACCGAAGGTTCTGAGAGGGTCGCATATTCAGTCCCGTAGGTGCGGCATCTATAACTCCAAATCGAATCGCCAGCATAGACATTAATAATTCCAGTTAACGAAGTAAATGGTAAGAAAAGGAAGATAACAAAATATGAATAACATCCAAGATCCTTCGCAAGAATTTACTCTGGGTCAAATTGTCCTTCTGAAGGCGGATCCCACGACTCGCGGAGCCGTTGTTGCAGTTTTACCCGGCTCCCCTGAAAGCCGCATTAATGTTTTTGTTAATGGAAGCGTTCAAACTTTTTATCCTTCTCAGCTGCAAATTGAGGTTCAAACTGATCAGTTTCAAAGTCTTTCGTGCGATGAATTTCACGCCTACCTCACAGCCCTGCAAATTCGTTACCCCGCAATATCTGCGTTATATTCTCTCAACGCAGCGCGGATTGACTTTATTCCTTACCAATATCGACCTGTTCTGAAATTCATCAAAGCGGATTTGCCGAGGTTACTTATCGCTGATAGTGTGGGTGTGGGAAAAACAATAGAGGCTGGATTGATTTTGAAAGAGTTACAAGCGCGCACCGATATCGAATCTGTCCTCATTATATGTCCGCGTCCGTTGGTAGCCGAACAAAAGTGGCAACGGGAAATGAAGCGATTTGACGAGAATTTTGAACATCTGGACGGAAAGAAACTGCAATACTGCATCCGAGAGATGCATCTGGATGGTGAATGGCCCGAACAATACAAGAAGGTGATCCTTCCCTATTCGTTGTTAAATAATGATCTTCTTTTTGGGACGGGAGGAAAGCGTAGACGCAGAAATGGGCAGGGGCTTTTAGACTTAGATCCAGCCCCGCGCTTCGATGTCGTCATTGTGGATGAGGCACACCATATCCGAAATCCCGGAACAGCGAATCACGAAGCCGTGCGGTTTTTCTGTGAAAACGCAGACGCTGCAGTTTTCCTTACAGCGACTCCTCTTCAACTCGGCAGCCATGATTTATTCGTTCTGCTTAATGTTTTGCGTCCTGATCTGATTTTGGATGAAGAGAGTTTCAATCATATAGCAGAACCGAACCCTTTCATAAACCGAGCCGTTGACGCTGCACGTACACAAGAGTCTGGATGGACGCAGACTGCAAAGGGGGGACTTGACGAGGCTGCTGCAACTGCCTGGGGACAATCAATTCTCAAATACAATCCCGAATTCAAACGAATTAGAAATCACCTTGCTGAAGGACGTATCACTCCAGAAGATCGGGTTCAACTCATCACGGATATGGAAGCACTCCACACGTTTTCTGGAATTATCAACAGGACCCGTCGCCGCGATATCGGTGAGTTCACAATTCGCCGTTCACAGACTGTGGAAATAGAATTGACGACAGAGGAATCCGAACTCCACAAGGCACTGCTTGAAACCCAGTCAGATATATTCCGCAGTTTACACGGTAGCCAGGGCGTTGGTTTCATGATGACAACACTCCGCCGACAGTTGGCAAGTTGCTTGCATGGTCTTGAACCGCTACTTAAGGATATTTTGT
The DNA here is from genome assembly GCA_963662915.2 of Candidatus Poribacteria bacterium. Taxonomy (GTDB): domain Bacteria; phylum Poribacteria; class WGA-4E; order WGA-4E; family WGA-3G; genus WGA-3G. The sequence continues at coordinate 1,372,412 of CAXXEU010000002.1, forward strand.
ATCGCCACCTTGACGAGCTTGAATGGGCAGAGGCTGACGCTATTGATGCGATGCCTCGTCCCGAACTTGTCACACAAATTCGTGAACAGATACAGGGACTCCTTGAAAAAGCAAAGAATCTTGATGCAGAGGATTTAAAGTTGGCGGCACTCCGAACAATTATTCGGGATAGACAACGTCTCCCCAATAACAAAATGATGATTTTTAGTAGCTTCCGTCACACACTCGCCTATCTTTACAAACACCTTATATCTGATGGTTTTCGCGTCGGACTGATTCACGGTGGGGTGCCGGATGAAGAGCGTTTGGAACTCCGCCAGCGATTTGAAAAACCACAATCAGACAGCGACAGTCTTGATCTGATGCTTTTTTCAGAAGTTGGGTGTGAGGGATTAGACTACCAATTCTGTGACTGTATTGTTAATTACGATCTGCCGTGGAATCCAATGAAAATTGAGCAACGTATTGGTCGGATTGACAGGAGAGGGCAAAAAAGCGAAAGTGTGACTATCATCAATCTGATTACCCCGGGAACCGTTGATGCCGACATCTATGAACGGTGCTTACGTCGTATCGGTATATTTGAGAGTGCTTTGGGGGGGAACGAAGAAATCCTTAGTGAAATTACAATCGAACTGCGGGACATCGTCCAGAATTACGAATTGACACCAAAAGAGCGAAAAGATAAATTGGAAGTGTTGGCTGCTAACAAAATCGGAGCGATAAAGATGCAGGAAGCACTTGAAGCACAACAATTAGATCTATTTGGACTCCGTTTTCCTGAGGATAAAATGGAGAAAGAGGTTGCGGATGCCTCCAGTTTCTGGCTATCGCCTGAATCTATACAGCGGCTTATTGCGCGCTATCTGGGAAAGAAAGTTGGTACTGAGCAAGAATTCATCCTTGGCGAAAAACCGCTCAAGACACTTCGACTTTCTGAAACTGCCCGGAATGTCTTATTAGGTGATTTTCAGCAATTTTCAAGGGAGAGAACTCGCGTTTATCGGGAGTGGGAGAAATGGTTAAAGGGATCGGATCCGCATTTGTCTATAACCTTTGAAGCCGACTGTGCCGCTCACCATCCTGATGCTGTGTTTATCATGCCAACACATCCGTTGGTTAAACAAGCAGCGGAGTCTTTAAAGTCAGATCAGGAAATCGTTACAACACTTAAGGTTAGAAGTAATAAAGTTCCTTCGGGACGTTATGAATTTGCGATTTATCAATGGCGATTCCTCGGAATTCGAGAACATTTGGCTCTTAAACCGGTTGCTGCGTCAAATGCTTTGACCCCGCATCTTAACTTCCTACTTGAACGGGCAGAGGATGGTGGGATACAGGAGAATCCCACTGTCACTGAACAGGACGCGTTGGAAAATATACAACAGCAACTATGGTCTGAGGCGCGGGATAAACATCGGGAACACATACAAGCGTTAGCAAATCACCGTAGGGAAAGTCTATCAACGAGTCATCAGAAACGGATAGCATTGCTTAAGGATAGAATTGCCCAAGCAACCGATCCAAGAATTCAACTGATGCGACAAAGCGAGCTTGACAATGCTAATGCTGATTACCGGCGGCGTATCCAAGAATTTGATGAAGCAATGGCAAAAGCAGATATTACAACGGAACTCGTGGCTTACGGGATTTTAGAAGTGAAATAAAAAAATATGAGATTCTTTGGCGTGGAGGCGTTGTGTTATGGATTTGCAGCTCGTAGCAGGTCGATTTCCATCCATCTTTAGAAGAAAAAGCCTGACATCTGTGGCAACGGTATGGTATAATTTACGAAACTTATAACTGGAGTGAGAATGGCGATCTTTGATACAGTTACGAAAGAACAAGCACAAACACACCCCATGGATTTTGTGGATATCTTCTTAGAGTTTGGGCAAGACGATGCTGCTTTTGTTGAGATTATCACACCTGAACAACCTACTGTTGAAATGCACCAAGTGGATATCGTTATTAAAATGCTTCTTAACGGTAAAGAAGTGCTGATACATTTTGAGTTTCAAACCACTGACAGTTACGATCCTGAGATGTCCCTTCGGATGGCAGGTTATATTATCCGTCTCATTGAAACCTATCGGTTACCAGTGTATTCCGGGGTCATCTATCTTCGCCCTGAGGCAGGAAGAAGGGATACTGGGGTCTATGAGCAAAACATAGCGGGTCATAGAGTTTTCATTGAGTACAAGGTTTTCCGTCTAATTGAGATGGATGGCCAAGGAGTTCTTGATGCGAGACCTACCGGGTTGCTGCCTTTCACCCCGCTCATGAAGCGTCCTGAGGATGTGGATGCGGAGGACTGGCTGCGTCGGTGTGTCCAAACGGCAGATAGTGTTAATGTTCCGAACAAGACCAAGTATCTCGGAATTTTGGCTCTTTTAGGTAATCTCGTTTACGAAGCGGAAACAATTTCAAATATCATTTTGGAGGAAACCATGCACCACCCTTCTATTATCGAATACTGGACAGAACAAGCTGCAGCCAAAGCACACCAGCAAGGGCTGCAACAAGGTGTAATAGAGAATACTCGCGAGAAAATCCTTGAGGCACTGGAACTCCGATTACATCCCGATGCTGCGCGCACTTTCAAGCCAATATTAGAGAGAATTGATGACTTGCAACACCTCAACGAGTTATTTCGCGCCGCAATACAAGCAGACAGTCCCAACGCCTTCCGACGAGCTTTAGAAACTAACGAGAATTAAATATGTGAAAATACAGATGGTACATGGACTTTGCAAGTGAAGGAGTCGGCTATATGCCAAGCGATTATAAAGCGATAACAGAGTATAATGAAGAACAATTGGGTAAAGACACAGCATCTCGTAAAACGCAGGTGTCTATGTACTCAGATCCGACACACTTTGTATATGAACTCTTACAAAACGCGGATGATTATGGGGCGACCGAAGTACTTTTCAAACTCTCAGAAGACGAGATTGTGATTGAACACAACGCCGAACCCTTCAAAGAGGAGAACGTCGGAGCAATTACCTACTTCGGCAAAAGTACGAGTCGTGAAGACCTCGTAAAAACAGGACGTTTCGGCATCGGTTTTAAATCTGTTTTTGCCTTCACAGCATCGCCAATTATCATTTCTGGTTCTGAGCATTTTCAGATATATGGGTTATATCGTGTTAGAGAATACCCGTATCCAGACGATTTTTCACGTTCCCGAACTCGCATTGTCCTTCCGTTTAACCACGAATCTGAGCAGCCTGACTTCGTAGAAAAACTTATGTCCCAAGAGGAGGCATACCGACAGATATCAGAGTGTCTAACTGAATTAGACATGAACACATTGCTGTTCATGCAAAACATTCGAGAGATTCGTTGCGAGATAGATAATCTATCTGAGTGTTACACGCGTGAAGATGAGGTAGCTAGTAACGCCCGATTGACAACAATTAAAGGCGGTAAGAATGAGAACGCTTATCTGGTTTTCTCAAAGATTCCAACTTGGGAAAATGAGGAGCATAAACCGGTAGAGATCGCCTTTGCAGTTGGTGCCGAAGATCAACTCTCACCAACAGCTAACAACATTCTTCATGTTCTTTTCCCGACACGAGAGCCAACAGGTTTGCGTTTTATACTTAATGGACCCTACCGAACAAACCCTGCCCGAGAAACGATCTCGCCGACTGATCCTTTCAATATCCATCTTCGAGAAGTGACTTGTGAGTTGATGAAAGAATTACTCCCGATACTCAGAAACATAAAACGTCTAACACTTCAATTCCTGTCGATTCTTCCAAATGAAGAGGATTCCCTATCGAGTTTCTATATCCCGCTCCGTGATACTATAGTTAACGAATTTCGGAATACAAAACTAACACCGACAAAGAGAGGCGACCACGCTGCTGCATCAGGACTTTATCGAGTCAGCACTGGATTATCAGATTTGATTACCGACGAAGATCTAGCGATACTACTTGGAAAGGATAGTTCTTACCCATTGAAGGTTGATGAACTTTTGCAGCAACGTGACGAAAGAGGAAGATTCATCCAATATCCGGCTGCTCAGGTTATAGATAATTTTTTAAATACGTTGCGTATTCCTGATTGGAACATGAGTCACCTTATACATGCGTTGATTGCTAGACCGAAGATGATAGAAGGTTGGCTAAGTAAACAAACAATTGAATGGCATCAGATACTCTATGCGTTATTTTATGATTTTCTACGACTCAGACAAACTGGTACCGATTGGTATTCATCTGATAGCAATCTGAAGAATAAATTATCGGATATTCCTATTGTCCGTTGTAGTGATGATACGTACAGAGTAGGGCATAAATGTTTTTTTCCAAGCGATGATGTGGAATATGATAAGAAATTCCCTCGTGTTATTAAGGATATTTATTCATCTGGACAGAACGACGACCAAAAATCGAAAGCCCGAGGTTTCCTTGAAGCTACCGGTGTTCGTCCAGTTGACGAAGCCGTAGAGATTGAGGCGATTTTGAGGCATCGATATGAAGATCCATACACTGAAATACCCCTTAAAATTCACGAGGAAGATATGAAAAGATTCATCACTCTTGTAGAAAAAGATCCTGATAAAGCCAATTTATTTAAAAACTATCGCATCTTCAAAACTGCCGATCGCGGATCTTTTGATGGGGGTTTTTACCATAAAGCAAGTATAATTTTCTTGGATTCACCATATCTTGAAACAGGTCTGAAGGCCTGTTATGAGGATAATGAATACTGGGAATATGTATGCACAGAAAATATCAATCCTTATCTTTCTCTGGATTATGAAGAATCTAACATAGATTTAAAGAAGCTTGGTAAGTTAGTCGAAACATTAGGGGCGAAAACGAAACTCACAGCTGATCCACAATCGGCACTGGACGATCATCCTGAAGGGGACGATTTTAAGGGTGACGGAGGCAATTGGACGGACACAGGAATTAATGAAAATTATAGGATTCCTGAGTTTCAAATCCTGCTTGATGACCCTGCGATCGCTAAATCAGCATTAATTTGGCAATCAATGCTTTCCGTTCCACTACACTATCTGAAGGCTCGGTTCCGTTGGAACCAAAAACAGAAGCTCATTATTAAAGGTTCTAGTCTTGTTTATGATTTGAAAGATAGAGAATGGGTTCCGCAAAAAAATGGGAATTCTATCTTTTATGTAAGCCCGCGTAACGCCTTGTGTGATCTCCTCCCATCAAAAGATTTTTCATGGCCTAAAGGTTATCCAGACGATGCGGGCGATGAGTGGCTCAAAGTCATAGAATTTGGTAAAACTACCACTGAACAAAAAGAGGAATACGCCCAGCGCGATCAACAAGCTAAGAACTTTGGTTTTGATTCCAGTGAGGAAGCTGAAAAATATGCCAAGTTACGTCAACTGTTGAAAAATGAAGAAGTAACGGTAGATGATATGATTTCCCAGTACAGTTCCCAAAATAGTACACCTAACCCTGATTTCCCAATATTCCATGTGAAAAACCCTGAACGACGAAAAGAACGGGTTTTGGAACAACTCGAAAATGCTCCTGAAAAAGCGTTCGAGGAGCGTCCAAAAAGGGACCGGACTACCAAATCTGAAATGGAGGATCATAGGACATTGCTACGGGAGTGGTATACGAATGATTCTGGCGAAATGGTATGCCAGATATGTAAAGAAGAAATGCCATTCAAAAAGGTTGATGGGAATTACTATTTTGTGGCAGTAGAGGCTCTCACAATCAGGTTCAAGGACGATGAACTTCCAGAAAATTATTTTCCCAAGGAGTATGAGGCCCAGTATCTGGCTCTCTGCCCTACATGCGCGGCGAGATATAACTACTTTGTTAGAGATGTGGGAAAAGGAAAAATAATGGAAGAATTGAGAAGCCAATTGATAAATTCAGACAATCTGGTAATTCCTGTGCGCCTTGGAAAGTTGGAAACGGATATCAGATTCGTAGAAACTCACTTGCACGATTTGAGAGAAGTCTTACACTACTATGAAAATTTGCAAAGGCTTGGAGATTCGGGCGATTAGTTGTTGCTAAAGATATTCTTTAGGACTTACGCAGTTCTCTTAAAGTCCCCCTGATAAGGGGGATTTAGGGAGTCCTGTATAACCCAAATTAACACCCAAATTAGCAAGTTTTATCCACATAGCACTCCGCTGGAGCGCATATATCCAACGGACAATTTTTCTATAGACATGTTGCTCCGCTGGAGCAAAGAAGGCATCTTCACGACAGATGGAATTTAAAAATATAATGTGAATTCACTAACGGAGAGTCTCGATTCAACAAATATACATCCGAAAATCCCCTATAAATCCTGATTCAGACAATCCACTATTTGCGAACCGCTAATAGCCAATCGCTATTATAAACATCTATTTGTTATATCAATACCTTCGCCAAATTATGATGTATTGAGTTGAGGGGGTGTATAATGAATAGCCCCGATTGAACCGAACCGTTCAGCGATTTGATCAATAATAATAGGATCCGGTTTTTGCGGAAGTATTTTTAATGTTTCGCGCAAATACTTCAGCCCTCTGTAGTGTGCTTTGAGATCTAAGACACTTGACTCGCGGTGTTCTAAACGCAAGGGTGCTAAAAGTTTCGCAGACACATTGACCATGAACATTGAGAGATTCGCGGCATTGTTCACCGGGGTCTTGTTGACATTCATAAAATCGTCTAACCCATAGAACTGTTTGGCATCTCGGAAGTTGAACTCGATTTGAAAGCGAAGCGAGTAATAGTCAATGATTTTTTCTGCGCCCAACGCTAAGTCGGAACTGAATAACAAGACGTGTGATTTTTTCTCTGTCGGTAGATGCGTCTTGAGAATACACACGACATTTAGGGGTTCTGGGAACTTTTTATGGCGCAACGTTGCTTGATAGACTTGGGTCCTAATGTTTTCATGCGTCTCAATAGAAACACGATATTTCGGATGAATCTGCTGCGGATTGAAACGCTGCCCGTAGAGACGCGGGCGTCCACGTCCGGCGTAAGGCTCCGTGGATGGAAAATAAAGGGCGGTATTGACGCGCACCTTTGAGATGAGATGTAATCCACAGGCTTTAGTCATCTGTAGCGCATTATTGTTATTGTGTCCAAAGTAGCCATCAAGCACAAAGTAGCGTAGCGGTATCAAATCGCCAATACGTGCTAATAACGCAGTGAGCATCATTTGAATATGTTTCAACGTATCACTGAGTTTCACTTCTACCTTGTTTCGGTTTCGACTGCCCTTGGGACGTCCACGTTTGCGTTTTTCAACAGAGCTGCGAATAGCATCACACAGGTCAGCGGAGAGTTCGGTTTGATTTGACGCAGCATCGCCACGCACGATTTGCTCCATCACCATCGGGTAAGAACGCCGCTCCTTGACGCTCACTAACGACAGACTCAAGAACGCTAAACTCGGTATCGTTTTACCAGACACAGACGAGAAGAAACGCGATAAACCATAAGTAGATGTCCCCGATTTTGACACGGTTGTTTCGTCGCCAGCGAGGATATAAGTGCTTTCAGGATCCAGCAGATACGTTGAAAAAAACACCCAGTAAACAGTCCCCCAAGGGATAACGGTATTGAAAAAGCGTTGGATCGTGCGGTAGCTTCCGCCTTCTGACGTCCAACGAGAGATGTTCAGCATTGACACACGCCCCGTCATCGCAAGCAAGGCGAAGACCACGCGAGAAAACTGACGTAAACTCGTCATTGATAAATGTGGATGCAAAACACTAAAGAGTGATAGAATGTCATACATGGGCAAAGGTCCTTTCTAAGTTATGGGTTTCATCATTCATAACTTTAGGACGGTTGCCCTATTTATTCAACCTTTTTTTGGCGATGGTATTGGTTATATAAAATATAACCAAAAACCGCTTTCACGGAGAACGCGCAAATTCGATTTCAGGAGCCCAGTGAAATCAAGGGTTCCCAAAAAGCTCCGTGAAACCTCCGTGAAAACCGCTGTTAAAACACGATCCTGATTTCGAGGCATCTCATAAATCCAGAACTCACAACCCAGAACCTTGACTTTCCGCTTGGCAATGTGATATACTATAGTAAATTTTCCGATGAACGGTAGAGTGCTAACGGAATAGGGGTGGGATGGAAAATGAGGCGTTTCGGAACCCAGGGGCGCGTGTACCCAGACAAACATTATGTTGTTCCTCGTACTGAGGAGATCGCCGATTTCATCAACCGCGTTAAAGAAGGACGCTATGTTGTTCTCTTCGCGCCGCGACAGACCGGCAAAACCACCTTTTTTCGCTTAGCACTCGAGACACTCACTACTCAAGAGACAACCTATTTCCCGATTCAGTTGGACTTTCAGATCGTCCGTAACACCAAACCTGCAACATTTTATGAACGTCTTTACTACATGATACAACGGGAAATAGAGGCTGTTTTTCAAAAGCAAGGAAAGCGTCCGTCAGCAGCACTCATACAATTGTTGGAGGAAACACAGTTAACCGATGAATTCTCAATGATAATGTTTTTTCAGCAGCTATCAAGTTTTATTCCGGATAAACGAGTGGTTATTGTCATTGACGAGTTCGACGGCACTCCACAAACCGTCGTAAGTGAATTTCTGTATGCCCTCCGTCACATTTATCTCTCTGACGAACCACGATGTCCGTACAGTGTTGGTATTATCGGAGTCAAGAGCATCAATCAACTCAACTACGATCACTCTGTCTCTCCGTTTAATATCCAAGATGAATTCAATCTGCCGAACTTCACGCTTGAACAGGTCCAAGAACTCTTTCGACAATATACAGACGAAACCTCTCAAACTGTTGCTCCTGATGTGGTTAAAGCGATTCACAAACAGACTGCTGGACAACCCGTACTCGTCAATCGGTTCGGACAGATTCTCACCGAAGAGATGGACATCCCAAAAACCGAAATGATTGCAATCTCCCATTTTACTGAAGCACATGCACGGCTCCTTGAGGAAAACAATGTCAATATCACGCAGCTAACAACCAATATCCGAAAGGACCCGCGTTTTGAAACGTTTTTGATGAAGATTGTCTCTTATAATACGGGGATCCGCTTTGCGCTGCGTAATGAAATTATTAGCGAACTTGCTACGTATGGGGTCATCGTCAAAGGAACGGATGGCATGTGTGAGATTCTCAATCCTATTTACCACTATTGCATCATTGATACCTTTAAGCCCTTAGTCAATGGACTCGAAAATCAGTACCTCCCTACTGAGAATACCATAGGTTTTCAGGATTATTTGACATCCGTTGGGGATGTTGATATGGTGAAGCTTCTCGATAACTTCCGGGGTTTTATCGCTCGCGCTGGGTTTCGCGTTCTACAAGTCCCTGATACCCCACGCGAGTTTATCGGTCAGCATCTACTCATGGCATATCTCGACCAATTTGTACAACTTGTTGGCGGGACAGTCTATGTGGAAGTGCCTACAGGACGCGGGCGAATGGACCTTGTGATTTGCTATCACGGGAAGAAATACATCGTTGAAACGAAAATCTGGGAAGGCGACAGCCTCTACCAGGCAGGTAAAAGGCAGCTTGCCGCATATCTGAAGCTGGAAGGGATTCTCGAAGGATACTATGTCGTTTTCGATCACCGACAGACCCCGGAACCTCGCGTAGAAACAGAAACGCTTGACGAAGTCTCAATTCGGAGTTATATTATTCCTGTCGTGCAAGAAGTTCCCTCAGACACACGCAACCAAAACGCAGAAAACGTCTTGAAAAATTAGGTAAAACACGCTATGAACCAACAGTGCACATACATTTTCATTACAATTTTCATTCTCATATCTCTGCCTGCAACAGCCGATAGCACGGACATCCACGAAAACGCAGGCACCCGCGCCATGACCTTCCTTAAAATAGGGGTTGGTGCCGAGGCGATGAGTATGGGGGAATCCCAAGTCGCCGCGACCGATGACCTCTACGCCTCATACTGGAATCCCGCCGGTCTTACACGCCTCCAAAAGCCACAACTTGCACTCATGCATAACGAATGGTTCGCCGGCATCAATCACGAATTCATCGGGTTCGCACTCCCGCTTGGAAGCATTGGCACCGTCGGCTTCAGTTCCAGTTACCTATCTTTCGGTGAGTTACAGGGACGCGACCGGGAGGGTAACGAGACAACTATCTTCCGTCCTTACGATTTGGCGTTGATTCTCTCGTATGCCCGTAGCTTCGGGGACTCGCTTGCTTTCGGGACGAACGCGAAATTCTTACGTGAACAGATTGCTGACGAAGCCGGAACCGGTATCGCCTTCGATTTCGGTACGTTATACACTTTTCCGGAAACGCCGCTCTCCTTGGGCTTCAACGCACAACATCTCGGACCGAGAGTGAAGTTCGTCGAAGAGGCATTTGGACTGCCTGTCACTTTTAGGCTCGGTGGTGCTTACAAATTCTGGAACGAGGCGTTCACCCTAACCACCGACATTATCCGTCCCTCCGATAACGATATCGCAATAGGGGTCGGTGCGGGCTACACTATTGGGAATATCTTGCACCTCCGCACCGGCTATAAATACAAAATCGGCGGCAACGATTTAGGGGCGATTTCCGGGCTTGCTGGCGGTTTCGGATTGGCACTCCGACAGTTTCAGATTGATTACGCGCTCGTTCCGTTCGGTGTCCTCGGATTAACCCACCGCTTCTCGTTAGTTGCCAATTTTTAGCCAGACGCAGCCTCAATAAACGCCTTAAACAATTTACCCCGATGTTCACGAGATTCAGCAGTTTGGATCATCCGTTCAGGATGGTATTGCACACCCAGCACGAAGTCTTTTGATGGGTTCTCTATCGCCTCAATAACCCCATCTGGCGATCGCGCCGTAACGACGAAGCCATCACCCACATCTTTTATTGCTTGGTGATGCGCGGAATTGACCTGCTCTGAACTTTTACCTATGATTTCCCTTAAACGATTGTTCGGTTCAATCTGTATGTCGTGCGCCGAATCGCCACGCTTTATCTTATGCGGGAGTGACTTTTTTGGATATTCCGACGGTATATCTTGGTACATATTCCCGCCCATCGCCACACTCATAATTTGGATACCGTAGCAGATACCCAAGACAGGAAGGTTCTCTTCCAACACTTGTCGGCAGAGCGGCATCTCAAAATTATCGCGAGCCTCATTAACATATATTAAGCTTGGATGCCACGCCGCCCCAAAAGAATTTGGATGAAGATCACCACCACCCGTTAGTAAGAGTCCATCAATATTAGCGTAAGCGTCCTGTGATATACCCGGATACAGCGTAACAGGTATGCCGCCGAACTCTTTAATGGCGCGGAGATAGTTGTTATCTGGATCGTTTTCGATATTCTTACCAAAGGCAACTCCAATAATAGGTGCCATAGTTGAGACCTCCGTTTGCGTTATTTTTCGATAAATTATACCATATTTTGAGGCTAACCCACAACCAGGGCAAATCCTGATTCAGACAACCAACAATCCATAACTAACAGCGAATAGCGAGCTAACAACCCACGGTCATTTAATGCCCCTAAGGCATAGACAATTCCACTTGACAACTTCAGTCGTTTAAGATACCCTATTCACATGTCAACAAACGCCGCAAAAAAACCGATTCAACCCACTGGAAATTTTCGCGCGCTTCCTGTCGCCGTGCCAGAGAACCTAACAAACATTCGAGTCATTCTCTTTGAACCGCGCGAACCCGGAAACATCGGTTCCGTCGCCAGAGTTGTAAAGGGTATGGGGCTATCACAACTCTATTTAGTGAACCCCGTCCCATTTCAAGAGGTCGATGCCGCATGGTATATGGCACACGGTGCACAGGATATCCTCGAAAACTGCAATGTCGTTCCAGAACTCAAGGACGCACTTGAGGGTATCCAATATCTCGTCGGAACGACACACCGTCGCCGCGATGTACGGCTACCACAACCCGTTCCTGCCCGCGATGCCGCGCAGACCATCGCCACGATTTCGCAAGATAAATGTGTTGCACTATTGTTTGGACGCGAAGATTTCGGCTTATCCACCGATCAGCTCAGTCTCTGCCAGTTAACAGCAAGCGTCCCAATGGCGACCAAGAACCCATCTTTAAACCTTGCACAAGCCGTCCAAGTTTTCGTCTATGAAGTCTTCGTCGCAAGCTTGGAGGAATACCCGCTGTCCGAAATAGATTACGCCGAAGTCAACGCCTTGGAAAAGTTCTACGGACGCGTCACCCGTCTACTGGATAAGGTCGGTATGTCGCCGTATAATCGGGAGTGGGAAACGTATCTGAAATCGTTACGACGTGTTTTCTCCCGCGCTCCGTTAGAACCAAGGGACATCGCCACACTGGACATGATTTTCTCTACGACGTATCGGTATATTGAGCGGTTGGAGAAAACGCTGGAAAAAGAAAAATGAGAACGTTTAGCACCTATGGACCAGTAAATCCCCAAGATCATTACGTCGTCTCGCGCACTGAAGAGCTCGCGGATTTCATCAACCGCGTCAAACTCGGACGATACATCGTTATCTTCGCGCCCCGGCAGACAGGCAAAACCACGTTTTTCCAATGGGCACTTGATGCACTCGCCGCCGAGACCGGGGAAACCTATTTCCCGATTGAGCTCAATTTTGAAATATATGAAGACTATACCGCCTCCGATTTTTATCCTTCACTCTATCAAAGCATTTACGAGGAGATTAAATGTGTCTTCGAGAAACGCGGACACGTGCTGTCTGAACCGCTAAGCCAATTCTTGGACAATACGAAATTAACCGATCATGTTGAAATGCTCAGATTCTTTCAACAGTTTGGGGCTTTTCTGGAGAATGAGAGGCTTGTCTTTATCATTGACGAGTTTGATGGCATCCCGCGTGATGCTTTAAGGGGTTTCCTTCGTTCGCTTCGCAATATTTATGTTCATCGTTCCATGCGTAAATGCCCCTACAGCGTTGGTATTGTAGGCGTTAAGAATGTTACTCAACTCAATTTAGACCGCTCTATTTCGCCTTTCAATATCCAAGACGAATTCACCTTACCCAACTTCACCCTTGAACAGGTCGGCGAGCTCCTCGGACAGTATACAAATGAAGTCGGCCAAGCCTTCGCCCCCGAAGTCATTGAAAATATCCATAGGCAGACTGCCGGACAGCCGTTCCTCGTCAATCGATTTGCGCAGATGCTGACCGAGGAAATGGACATCCCGAAAACTGAAACGATTCAAATGGTGCACTTTGCAGAAGCACATACGCAGCTTCTTGAAGAAACAAACGCCAATATCCGCCATCTGCTAACCAATATCCGCAGAAATCCGCGTTTTGAAAGCGTCTTGATGCGAATTGCCTCTTACGAAACTGGCATCCGCTTCAATCCAGACGATGCAATCATTGATGAACTTACCACTTATGGTGTTATCAGAAAAGGGAGCGACCGAATGTGTGAGATACTCAACCCCATATATCAGCAGCGTATCATGCAGGCGTTCAAGCCGATCATCAATGGGTTGGAGCAAGAATATTTTTCCGAGGATACCCATCAAGGTTTGGTTGATTACCTAACCTCTACAGGGCAGATTAAGATGGATGTGCTCCTTGACAACTTTCGGGATTTTATTGCACGTGCGGGCTTTCGGATTCTATTAGTGCCGAATACGCCGAAAGAGTTCGTAGGTCAACATCTGCTCTATGCGTATCTGGATCAATTCGTCCAATTAATACACGGACATATCTATCTTGAAGGGCAAACTGGTCGCGGCAAGATCGACCTCGCGATTTTCTACAACACCCAAAAATACATCGTTGAGACCAAGATATGGGAGGGACCCCGGTCCCATCAGGCGGGAAAAAGACAACTCGCAGCGTATCTCAAACTTGAGGGCGCAAGTGAAGGCTACTACGTCGTTTTTGACCATCGCGCCGAACCAGAGTCGCGTGTAGAAACAGAGACAATAGATGGTTTGGCAATCCGAAGTTATGTCATTCCTGTCGTACAAGAAGTCCCCTCCCAGCAGACATAGCGCTTACCCATTCACATCCCCGTTATATAACATAGAAAATCTGCCTTCACTTCTCCGATAATTTCGGTCTTTGGGTTAGCCTCTTCTTGTAGGAGCAAGCACCAACTCGCGACTTTTCACTTGAAATTCTAATCATTCTGACGTATCATATATTGTATAGAGACTTGAATAACCTTTTAAAAGTGAAATGTCCATAGAATAGGCAGAAAATGCGACACATCAAACCCATCGTTTGGCTCATCTTTATCTTTTCCGGTGCCAGTGGACTTATCTATCAAGTCATCTGGATGCGGCAACTCACGCTCATTTTCGGAAGCACCGTCTTCGCAACCAGCACCGTCCTAACGGCATTTATGGCAGGACTCGCGCTTGGTAGTTTCTACTTCGGTCGGAAAATTGACGAAAGCGATCAGTCCCCACTGCGGATGTACGCCCTATTGGAAGCCGGTATCGGTGCTTTCTGTCTCGTGTGGCCCCTGATTTTGTCGGTTCTCGGTGCTTTGTATGTGCTCATCCATCGCAACATCACATCGGAGTTCTATACCCTTTCGCTCATCCGATTCATGCTAACCTTCATGGTGATATTGATTCCCTCAACACTCATGGGCGGCACGCTGCCTGTGCTAACCCGATTTTTTGTGAAAAGGCTGGAACAACTCGGTACGAATATCGGCGTGCTATATGCACTCAACACATTCGGTGCCGTCATCGGAACCGTAGCAGCCGGGTTCTTTCTGCTCGAAGCGTTCGGGATCCGATGGACACTCGGTATCGGTATCGCCATTAATTTCGCTGTCGCAGCGATTGCACTGGTATTGGCACAACGGGTATCAGGAACAGAAGGTGTCGACAGTCAGTCTCCAGAAAATGTTGTGGAAGATACGGAAGTTTTGCAGTGCACAGATACCTACAGCCGGCCGCCAACGGTTTCCAACAGCCACTTGGTATTGTGGGCAATCGGTATCTCAGGATTTTGTGCGTTGGCTTACGAGGTGCTCTGGACACGTATTATGGTCTTTTTCCTCGGCAGTACGACCTATGCATTTGCAACAATGCTCGCTGCGTTCCTATTCGGCATCGCACTCGGAAGTATTGTGTTCGCACGCTGGGTAGATCGGATGAAGCAGCCTGTCGCTGTTTTTGGGATCGTTCAACTCGGCATCGGACTCTTCGCACTTATCCTAATGCCAGCGTTTGAGGAATTGTACGGGATGACCCGCGCCTTCCAATCCACTTTCGGTAGCAGCAGATTTTGGGCATTCTTTTCCTGTTTCCTTGTGATGTGCCTACCAACTTTCTTGATGGGGGCAAGTTTCCCGATTGTAACAAAAATCTACACCGGCAGCGAACGCCAACTCGGTAGGAGCATCGGTAACGTTTACGCGGTCAACACAGTCGGCAGTATTCTCGGAGCGTTTTGTGCTGGATTTATACTGATTCCGCTTTTGGGTATCCGACCGAGTATCGTGCTAATGGTGGCGTTGAATACAGGGATCGGGGGTCTCCTTGTATTGAGCAGTCAGCGGTCAGCAGTCAGCAGTCAGCAAGATGTTGTGGTAGGTGAAAATGTTTCTGATCCTCACAACGAACAACTGACAACCGAAAGTGAGCGCAGCGAACGGACTGACAACCGACAACCGTTTCTACAAGGCATAAGCATCGGCATGCCGATTCTCAATGCTGGATTGGCAGTCATTCTGCTGCTTACACTGAACCAACCCCTTTTCCTCAAGAGCGCGATTTTCAAAACACAACGTCCCGGCGATACACTCGTCGATTACAATGAGGAAGTGGACGCAACAGTAACAACTCTGAAAGACGATGAGGGTGTCTATCGTCTCTATGTGGATACGAATCAGGCAGCGGATGCCTCGCGGTGGGACTCGCCATCGCACCGAGTTATCGCGCATCTACCGTTGCTACTCCATCCACGCCCGAAACGCGCACTCGTCGTCGGGTTCGGTATGGGGCTAACTTCCTACTCTATAACGCAGCACGGCGTACGCGTTGACGCGATAGAACTTTCTAAAGGCGTGATTTCGGCGGCACAGAAGCATTTCACACACGTCAACGGAAACGTATTTGAAAGTCCACTGTTTAATTATAAAATCAACGATGGACGCAATCATATCCTAATGACAAAAACGAAATACGATATGATTTCCACGGGGATCATCCATCCACTTGTCAGCGCGGGAAGTTCTAATATCTACACCGCCGACTTCTACCGCTTGTGTCGTCGTATTTTGAGCGAAGACGGCATCATGTGTCAATGGGTGCCGCTCCATCGCCTGCCTGAGACACACTATAAGATGATTGTCCGTACCTTCATTGAAGTTTTTCCACACACGACACTCTGGTACAAATATACACCCGACTTTGTGATTCTCATCGGCACACAGGAGCCGCTGCGGATTGACTACAAAAACTTCATCGCCCGCGCACAGATAGCGAGTATCAGTGAAGGGCTCGCTGCCGATGACTTAGATGGCATGTCGCTACTCGATTCGTTTATGATGGCACCAGAGACGGTACGCAAGTACGTTGGGGCTGGACCTGTCCACACAGACAACCGACCCCGACTGGAATTCTTTCGTGGGGCTGATCTCGCCGACACGACAACACAAAACGTCAAAGGGATGGCTGAATATCGTGAACGTGTGCTTCCGTATCTCACAAACTACGGTTCAACACTCGCTGAGATGAAAGCGATTCGAGAAAAACTTGACACCTATTTTAGAGCGACGCAGAGATTAATCCGTGGACAGGTTGCTTATGCAAGTGCCCAGTACCAAAATGCCGCGGAACTCATGAACGAAGCCGTCGAACTTAATCCACTTGACGAAACAGTACGTTATAACTTTGGGGTCGTCGCAGGCTTAATTCGCGAAGGCGAGCAGGATGAACTCCGACAGATTGAACAACAAGTACAGCAGACAATGGCACAGAACCCCGATGATCTTCAGGGGCACCTCTATTTAGCGACTGTGTATGAAATGCAGGGCGAACTCGGAAAAGCAACGAGAGAACTTGAGGAATTTCTCAGACGCGACCCCAGCAGATCCGATATCTACTTACTCTTAGGTCCTCTGTATGAACGCCAAGAACGCTATCGGGAGGCACTTCGCACCTATGAACGATTAGAGCAGCAAGAGCCTCGTTTGCCTGCACTTATTTTCGCAGCTATGGCGCAGCTTCATCTGCAGTTAGAAAATTTGGAAGAAGCCGAAAAATATGGAAACAAAGGTATCGCTGTAGATGCCAGTTCATGGCGTTCCTATCTTACACTCGGAAATGTTTACGCAGCGATGAACCAACCGGAAAAACAAATTCAATTTTACGACAGTGCTCTAAAAGCACTCGATCAACAGATCCAGAACTCTACAGATCCGACCGATTTGCAGAGTGCCAAGGAGCAGATTCAAAACGAACTTGAACAATTAAAATAAATAGCTAATAGTCGTCAGCCATCAGTTGTCAGCAGTCAGCGGACGTGTGGTGTTTACAAACGTTCTCTTTACTGATAGCCAACAGCCGATGGTTTCCGACAGCCACAGGCAAGGAGACCATAAGCACATCATGTCCCAAGAACCTTCTTTAAAACGAACCCACTATTGCGGTGACCTACGATTAGCAGACGCGGGGTCTCGTGTGAGTTTGAACGGGTGGGTCAAACGCCGTCGAGACCACGGTGGGGTTATCTTCGTTGATCTACGCGACAGAACCGGTATCACGCAAGTTGTCTTTGACCCACAGATTGACGAAAAATCGCATGCTATCGCTGATGCTGTCAGAAGCGAATATGTCTTGCATATCAGCGGCACCGTCCGTGAGCGCGAGCCGGGTGAACTTCTTTTTTTCGCAGACGCAGCGTACCAAACAGAACTCACCGACACCAACCTATCCCCAGCATTCCGGACCTTGTTTTCGGATGCCGATCCTAAATATACGCTCTCCGAAAAAATTGAAGTCGCAACACGAGAAACCGGCACTCGCTGGCTACTCACCGATATCGAGAATAATCGAACGTATCACATCGTCAGTGGAGATATAGGCGCAGGAAATGGGCTCAATATCTACCAAGGTACTGTCAATCCAGAACTCGACACGGGTGAAATTGAAGTCGCTGTCGATACTCTGAATATCTTGAATACTGCTAAAACACCGCCGTTCCCGGTTGAAGACGAGGTTGACGTGGCGGAAGACATTCGGATGCGGTATCGCTTCATCGACTTACGCCGTCCTGAGATGCAAGAAACCTTGGCGATACGCCATAAAGCCGCACTCGCTGCGCGCAATTATATGAACGAACAGGAGTTCCTTGAAATCGAAACCCCTATCTTGATGAACAGTACGCCTGAAGGTGCACGTGATGTCCTTGTGCCGAGTCGTCATTATCCGGGTAGATTCTATGCCCTCCCGCAATCGCCACAGCAGTTCAAGCAGATCCTCATGATGAGTGGTGTTGATCGATATTTTCAGATAGCGCGATGCTTCCGCGATGAGGACACCCGAGCCGATAGGCAGCTGGAATTCACGCAACTTGACATTGAGATGTCATTCGCAGGTGTGGATGATGTCCTTGAGGTAACCGAGGGACTGATGAAACGCATCTTTGAGGAAGCCGGAAACATTCCCGTTAATATCCCGTTCCTACGGCTCCCTTACCACGAGTCTATAGCACGCTTCGGAAACGACAAACCGGATACACGATTCGGCATGGAACTGACTGATGTCTCGGATGTCATGGCGGACTGTGATTTCCAAGTGTTCGCACGGACCTTGGAAACCGGTGGACAGGTCAAAGCGATTGCAGCACCTGGCGGTGCGGATTTCTCGCGAAAAGACATCGACGACCTAACAAAGTTCGTTGCTATCTACCGAGCGAAAGGGTTGGCATGGGTTAAAGTCACAGCAGATGGATTTTCCTCAGGTATCGTCAAGTTTTTCACAACAGAACAACTCGAAACCGCACAGGAACGAACCGGTGCGAAGCCCGGCGACATCATGTTCTTTGTTGCTGACAAGCCAAATATCGTCGCTGACGCACTCGGTAACCTCCGCCTCCATCTTGGGAAACAACTCAACCTTATTGATGAAACCCAATACAATTTCTTGTGGATTGTCGACTATCCGCTCTTTGAATGGAACGAGGAAGAGAATCGCTACGAACCTTTCCATCACTTGTTCACTGGATGCACGGAAGAGACTTTGCCGTTGTTAGACACGGATCCGGGGAAGGTCCAAAGCCAACACTACGATCTCGTTTGCAATGGATATGAAATTTGTAGCGGAAGTGTCAGAATCCACCAGTGGGATGTCCAGCAGAAAGTTTTTGATGTTTTGCAGATTACACCGGAAGATGTCGCAAACCGGTTTGGGTACTTTATAGACGCATTGGCGTATGGTACACCACCACACGCGGGGATCGCCCCGGGCTTAGACCGTATCGTCATGTTGATGCGCAACGAGGAAAATATTCGAGAAGTGATTGCATTTCCAAAATCGCAACAAGGACTCTGCCCACTCACACATGCACCGTCTGTTGTAGCGGATGCGCAGTTAGAGGAACTGTCCATTCGCGTTGATGCAGACCTTTAGCGCAACGCGCGTTATATAGGCGCGTGGACTTTTTCCGGAGGATTACCAGATGACTTTTACCGATTTCAATTCAATCGCACAGGTTCAAAAAATCTTTGATATTAAATATAGTGAAGCCAACTATATTGAATATGCAGGTGTTGAGCCCTCTCCGACGTTCTTAGAGGAATTCGCTTTCAATCAGCAGCACATTGACCTCTTTTCATCGGAAGCCGCCCGCTGTGAGAATGTAATCTATCCTATTCTGAGAGATGTATATAAAAACTATGTAGATCAGTTTTCGCTCTGGAGCCACCGCTCAATCTCTTACGATGCAGAAGTCATTGGCACACCTGACTATCTCATCTCAACAAAATCGGCATTGGGAAAAACGGTACCAGGTCTCCCGATTATCATCATCGTGGAAGCAAAGCGGAATGACTTTGTCAAAGGATGGGGACAGTGCTTGGCTGAGTTAGTAGCTGCCCAAAGGATTAATGACGATCGCCGAAAACCCGTCTATGGTATCGTAACAGATGGGGAACTCTGGCAATTCGGAAAATTAGTTGAGGATGTGTTTACGCGCAACACCACGGTCTTGGCAATAAGCGAGTTAAAAAAGGTATTCGGCGCGATTGCTTACCTTATGCAAGAAGGAAGTAAGCACCCTCTGCGTGCTGTTACAAGAAAGGAAAACTGAATGAAATTAACCAAAACACAATCTGTTTTCGCTGGCACACTTATATTCTGTGCTATGCTTTTTGTAATTCCGTTGAGGACTTATGCACAAACCGTTAACGTCCCGGACGCGAACCTTCGTGTAGCAATTAATGAGGCACTCGGCAAGGTACCTAACGCTCAGATTACAGCAGATGAGATGGCAACCTTGCGGGAACTTCGCGCTGTGAGTCTGGACATTAAGAACTTGGCAGGTCTTGAAGCCGCGATAAATCTTGAGGACTTAAGGCTTAACAACAATTCAATATCTGACTTATCACCGCTTGCGGGGTTGACAAAACTGAGACGAATGGATTTGGATGAGAATCTAATAACCGATCTCTCGCCGCTTGCAGGATTGATTGGCTTGGATGACCTACATCTTGGACCCAATTTAGTAAGTGATATCTCCCCGCTTGCAGGATTAATCAACTTGAGACATATAAGACTCCATCATAACGCTATATCCGATATCTCACCGCTTGCGGGGTTGACGAAACTCGAAACGATAGGGATGAGCGATAATCCGCTTGCAGACCTTGCGCCCTTGTCGGGATTGGTGAACCTCCGAAATTTTCACGGTTGGGGAACGCCTGTCATCAACATTGAGGGTATCGTACACTTACCGAAGTTGCAAGAGATCAATGTATGCGGCGGCGAAATCTCTGATCTGACACCCTTAGCGAACGCCAAAAATTTGACTGAACTCTATCTGCCTGGAAACGATGTAGCGGACCTCTCGCCTTTGGCAGGGTTAACAAACTTGAGACGCCTCAGTTTTGAACATAACCAAATCTCTGATCTGTCACCACTTGAAAATTTGCACAATCTCACATGGATAGACCTCCGCGACAATCAAATATCGGATGTTTCATCCCTGGCAGACTTAAATGGTCTGACGTGGTTGGACTTGAGCCAAAACGCAATAACCGATGTGTCCTCACTAGCACTCTTATCCAATCTCACATGGGTGGGACTCGCCGAGAACACCGGCATCGACCCGGCGCAGTTGGAACGATTTTCGCCCAGCACAAATGTCACGCACTCGAATTTTGTGAGCTCTGCCTTCCCAGAAGCCGGTCCAAAGTTAGTCGGCCCCTGGTTATGGGCAATTGTCCCAGGCACGGGCGTTTCTAATGCTGACCTCCTCGAAAAAGCCACCAAAGGTGCCGCCACGGAGGTAAAGGTGGCTACCTTCGGTGCCGCGGACGGAAAACCCGTTGGAAGTAGCAAGTGGACCGCCCATAATCTTGCCCCTGTAGGCGGCGATAACATCAACGAGATGACGGATGCCCTCGGCTGGGGCAGCGGGTCGGAGGTCTATGACCACGTTGTTTACGGTTCTCTCACCTTCAATGCCCCGCGACAGCAGGATACAACGATGCTCGTCGGCAGCGATGATGGTGTCAAGGTCTGGCTCAACGGCGAAGTCGTTCACTACAACCCCGTACAACGAGGTGCGGGGGATTATCAAGATGCTTTTCCTGTCACATTGAAGCAGGGCCCCAACGTCCTATTGGTCGCCATTGACAATCGCGGACACGGTGGTTTCAGCGGTTTCTTCGGATTCGCAAAAGATGCAGACTATACAGTAAACCCAATCGGGAAGAAAATTACAATCCGAGTGCCGGCATGGGATGTCAACAAAGATGGTAGGACAGACATCCTGGATCTCATTATGGTGGGACAAGATTTCGGAAAAGCGCGGTCTGCTAATACACGGACAGACGTAAATAAGGATGGAAGACGAAATATTGCAGACCTCGTCCTCGTTGCACAACATCTCGGTGAAATCAGCGGTGTTTCTGCTGCACCTGCTTTGCTCACACGGGGCAATTTGAAGGTGGATCCGGCAAGCGTCCGAACTTGGATAGCACAAGCAGAACTCGAAGATGATGGTTCACTCGTCTTCCAAGAAGGCATAATGAATCTCCAACGACTGTTGGCGTTGTTAGTTCCTGAAGGTACAGCATTATTGGCGAACTATCCGAATCCCTTCAATCCGGAGACGTGGATACCGTATCAACTCGCCAAACCTGCCGCAGTCACGTTGCAAATCTACGCAATAAGTGGTGCATTGGTTCGGACATTGGATTTGGGGCATCAGCCCGCAGGACGCTATCAAAATCGGAGCCGGGCGGCGTATTGGGATGGCAAAAATGAAGTCGGCGAATCTGTCGCAAGTGGTGTCTATTTCTATACACTTACTGCAGGTGATTTCACCGGCACCGGAAAAA
The DNA here is from genome assembly GCA_963662915.2 of Candidatus Poribacteria bacterium. Taxonomy (GTDB): domain Bacteria; phylum Poribacteria; class WGA-4E; order WGA-4E; family WGA-3G; genus WGA-3G. Next base: position 1,394,936 of record CAXXEU010000002.1, read on the forward strand.
TGCTGATAAGGAAATAGCGATTAGCAAAAAGTAGTTAGCAGTTGGCTATCAGAGGTCAGGTCTTAGCAAGCAGAAACTATCGGAGACCATAGAATGCTGCTGATGGTTATTCTTGTCAGAATCAGGATTCTCAGGATTTAAAGATTTGCAGGAATGTGAACTGACACGCACAAACGCACAGGAATCAACCGCGAATTTCGTCTATGAATAGGCAAAATTCATTTCTTGTAGGACATTTGTGCATGTGGTATTTGGTGTATGCGATAAAGCAAGGCGATCATGCGTCAAAAACTTTATACATTCAGCGACATAATGTGGAGGAGAGAAGACATGCAGGGGTGGAGAAATTTCATCAAGATTAGCTGCCTGCTCATATTCATCTTAGGCTATCAAAACGTTGAGGCACAACAAAATCCCGCACAACAGGCGTACGCTATCTTTCAACAAAACTGTCTCAACTGCCACGGTCCTCACGGTGCCTTTACAGAGCAAATCGTGATTGACACCGCAAGCGGTTTAGTTAATTCAGGGGCAGTTGTCTCAGGCAACCCCGGGCAATCTGAACTCTACACCCGGCTCCTTGAAACCGATCCGGCGAAACGGATGCCGTTAGGGGGGCAACTTTCACCCCAAGCGATTCAGACGATCAGCAACTGGATTCAAGCAGGCGCACCGAGTTGGGATGTTCAACACGATGTCAATTTTATCACAACTGATACGATGCTCACAGCCATCCAAGATCATCTGGCAACGCTTGATCCCTTTAACCGACCCTTCGCTCGTTACTTTACGATGACACATCTCTATAACGCAGGCGAGGGACCAGAGGCACTCCGGGCTTATCAAACTGCGCTCTCGAAATTGGTGAATAGCCTTTCCTGGGGATTCCTGATTATTAACCCAGAACCCATTGATGCAGCAGAGACGCTTTTCTACATCGACCTGCGGAACTACGAGTGGGACACCCGTGACGCATGGACACAGATTGAAGCAATTTATCCATATCTGATTGATTTTGATGAAGTTACGCAGGCAGGTCTGCATGGAAAACTCGCGTCCCTCCGTCAAGAAATGGCGTGTGAGGTGCCGTATGTGTATACCGATTGGTTTCTCGCGACAGCGTCTCTCCCGCCGCTCTACCACGACATCCTCGACCTGCCTGAAACAGAACAGGCACTTGAGCGGGAACTCCGCATAGATGTTGATCGGAATATCCAAAGTGCCCCGGGGGTGCGCGTCTGGCGTGCGGGGACGAACGACTCAGGGGTCTCCAATCACAACCGCGTTGTAGAACGACATACGTCTCCCTATGGTGCCTATTGGAAGAGCCACGACTTTGCGGGGAGCGCGGGTGCCCAGAATATCTTCACGCATCCGTTGTCTTTTCAGCGCGATGGGGGTGAAGTGATCTTCAATCTGCCGAATGGATTACAGGCATACTATATTGCGGACGGTTTCGGGAATCGTATAGATGTTGCGCCGACGGAGATTGTATCTAACCCGGCAGCGAGCGATCCTGCGGTTCGGAATGGGTTGTCGTGTATCGGTTGCCACACGGAGGGTATGAAAGATTTTGAAGATGGTGTGCGTTCAGTAATAGATCAGACGGAGAATCCGACTTTCGATAAAGACCATGCTTTACGGCTGTATGTCTCCAACGATGTGATGGGTGTGCTTGTTGAACAGGACACGGCACGCTACAAGGCTGCGTTGGAAGCGACGGGTGGTGTGTTTGGAGGTATTGAGCCGGTGCATCGGTTCTTTGAAGAATTTCACGGACCTATTGAAGCGTCGTACGCTGCGGCGGCGGTGGGTTTAGAGACGGCAGCGTTCCTTGCCGCAATTCGAGAGAAGTCGAGTTTACAACGTCTGGGTTTGACGGGATTGCTCAGTGGTGGGAATGTGAAACGCGATGCGTGGACATCTCAGTTTTCTGAAGTGATTTCAGCCTTGAATTCTCCGAATACGCCGATTGGTCCTAATCCAGTGGATAAAATCGATCCAAGACCCATAGCCTCTGGGCTCATCCCTGACCCGAACCTCCGCGCAGCAATCGCAGAGAGGCTTGGCAAAGCACCTACATCGCTTACGGAGACTGACCTCGCAAGGTTAACTGAGATTGTTGCAGATGAAAAAGGCATCCGCGATCTGACCGGGCTTGAACATGCCATCCGGTTGGAACGGATAGAATTCCGCCGCAACGCGATATCCGACCTCTCCCCGTTGGCGGGCTTGGTGCGTCTGAATAATATCAAGCTGCGTGGGAATAAGATAACGGATGTCTCTCCACTTGCAGGGTTGATCAACGTAGATTGGCTCGGACTTGAGGAGAACGCAATCACGGATTTATCACCGTTGAAAGGATTGGTGAAGCTCAACGGTATCGGGATTGAAGGCAACCCGGTGACAGATGTCTCCGCCCTTGCCGGCATGATCAGTTTAGAAGGTATTGTTGCTTGGAACACGGCTATTACGGATTTCTCGGCGTTGGCGAAGTTACCGAGGTTTCAGTGGATAGAACTCAGCGGCAGTTCAATCTCGGAACTTCCGTCGCTGACGGGATTGAAAAGACTCAGGCGTTTAGAAATCAATAACACACATATCTCGGATATTTCGGGGATCGCGGAGGTGCCACAGTTAACATCGCTCACACTTCACGATAATCAGATAACAGATGTGTCGCCGTTGGCGAATTTAAAAAATTTGACCCATCTCAACCTGAGTCGCAATATTATCACAGATGTGTCGCCCCTTGCAGGGTTAAGTAATTTAGAGAGGTTGGAACTTAACAACAACGCTATCTCCGACTTCTCGCCCCTGGAGCGTTTACCCGAAACAACCATTATAAACACCGAGGGTAATCCTGGCTCTCTTAGTCGCGGTGCTCCAAAAATAACAGGACCCTGGTTGTGGGTTATTATCCCTGGTGCACAGTATGACAGTTTTCGAACAACGGATTTGCTTGCACGCACTACTGGAGGCGATGTGACCGAGTTAAAGGTTGCCAGTGATGGGGCAATAGAGGGTCAGTCGGTTGGTGATCTGGCATGGACATCCCACAAAATTTCTCCCGCATCTGGTGTTAATAACATCAATAACCTACTGAGAGGACTCGGTATCTCAAAAGGCGATGGTGAGAATCTAATTTACGGTTTGCTTTCCTTGGAATCTCCTCGGGAGCAGCAGACAAAAATATTCGCGGGGAGCGATGATAGTCACAAGATTTGGCTCAACGGCGTGTTAGTTAACGAGAAATATGGGAATTGGAGCGGTGATTACCAGTTATCCTTTCCTGTTACGCTAAAGAAAGGAAAAAATGTCATGTTGGTGGCTGTACACGATCAGGGCGGCGGGTGGTCTGGCCATTTTGGTTTCGCTGCTGATACTGAGTACACCGTTATCCCGCCAGGGAGCAACTTCACTTTATCCACAGCATCGACACACCTGAAGAAAGGCGACATCTTCACGCTCCGCCTCAACGCAGCGAACATGACCGATTTAGCAGGTTTTCAGACTGATGTTGCCTTTGATCCTGCACTCTTGAAAGCGAACAACGTCACTGAGGGAACCTTCCTTAAACAGAGTGGTGGACGTACCTTCTTTCAAAAAGGCACAATTAAGAACCGTCAAGGAAAAATCACGAATATAAAGGCGGCGCGAATCTCACAAGGGGGCGTTACTGGCGAAGGCACACTCTTATCAATAAGATTCACAGCACTTTCAAACGGACAGGGACGCGTGGTACTCCGCAACTTCCGGGCAGGTAACAGTGCCGGTGAGACGATCTCAGCTACAGTTCCGCATATAATGATTACTGTTGGCAATACCCCCGCCGCGCCGCTCTTGCTACCGGATGAGACCGCATTGCTCGCGAACTATCCAAATCCGTTTAACCCAGAAACGTGGATACCTTACCAACTTGCTGAAGCTGGTGAAGTGACGTTTCACATCTATGCCGCGAATGGTGCCTTGGTGCGGACGTTAGACTTGGGACATCAAGCCGCGGGCCTCTATCAATACCGGAGCCGTGCCGCCTATTGGGACAGTAAAAATGAGGTGGGGGAACCCGTCGCAAGCGGTGTCTATTTTTATACACTTACTGCAGGCGACTTCACCGCTACGCGGAAAATGTTAATAAGGAAGTAAAGTAGCTGTCAGCCATCGGCTGTCGGCTTTCAGTAGGATGTGCGGGAACAAGCGTTTGTAACTGCCACAAGCGAGTAACGCACAGCCGAGAGTGGCGCACAGCGAAACGCCCTGACTGCTGATAGCCAAGTGCTAATAACCAATAAAGGAGTTATACTATGAATGAAGGCGAAAAAAAGCCGAAGGTCAGTCTTGGACTGCTTTACGGCATTATAATAGCGATCGTTGCCGGGGCACTCATTGGGGGATTCGCACCGGAATTCGCAGTTCACACGACTATACTCGGTGAGATATTCTTGAATCTACTGAAGATGATAGTTGTCCCCCTTGTCATCTTGTCCATGGTTGTTGGGATAACAAATTTGGGTGATATTCGCAACATCGGTTCCATCGGTGGACGAACGGTTCTATACTACATGGCGACAACGGCTATTTCCGTTCTCATCGGAATCATTCTTGTCAATATCATTTTGCCGGGGAAAGGACTATCGCAAGGTGAAGAACGACCCGATCTGAGCTATACACTCTCTGGTACCGAGATGCTCACGCTTGAAATGAGTGGAGAATTCAATCGCACTTATAACAATAAATATGTCGTTATCCTCACTGACCAGGACCTACGTGGTGAGGTTGAGTCAGTTTCGGGGGCAACCGTTACAGTAAAAGCGTGGCAACCCTTCAGGGATGCCCGTTACGTCACTGCAGACGATGGAGAACGCCTATTATTTTCTGACGGTCGGCTTGTCCAGGTAGAACCCAACACTACGGGTAAAGGTATCGACATCAGCTTACCGATCGCCACAAGAATGTCCGACAAAACGGAACGGACGATGGGGAACACGCTCAAAGAGGTATTCCTTGGCAATGAAGAGACCGGCAAGGAGGGGATGATCCCCTCGAACGTTTTCAAGGCAATGGTACATACCGATATTTTGCCACTCATCTTCTTCTCACTCCTCATCGGTGCTGCGTTATCCATGCTCGGTGATATTGGCAAACCTGTTATCTCCGTGATTTCGGGACTAAATGAGGCGGTGATGAAACTCGTACATTGGATAATGTATGTCGCCCCATTCGGTATCTTCGGCTTAATCGCAGGGCGGATTGGTGAAGCGAAGGGGTTCGCAGGCTTCTGGCCCGAACTCGTGGCAGTGGGGAAGTATAGTGCGACAGTCATCCTTGGACTTGGGATGCACGGTATTATCGTTTTACCCCTCGCGCTGCTTTTGCTCGGACGCAAAAATCCGATCAATTACTTCAAAGGCATGGCAACCGCCTTACTCAATGCCTTTTCTACGTCCAGTTCCAGTGCAACGTTACCCCTAACGATGGAAGGGGTCGAGAATCAGAACGGGGTTTCGAGACGCACCTCCAGTTTCGTCCTGCCCTTGGGAGCAACCATCAACATGGACGGCACTGCACTCTATGAGGCTGTCGCTGTCATGTTTATCGCTCAGGTCTATGCAATTTCTATGGACCCAGCACAACAAATCGTTGTCGTGCTGACAGCGACCTTAGCCGCTATCGGCGCAGCTGGGATCCCCGAAGCAGGTCTCGTCACAATGGTTATTGTCCTCCGAGCCGTCGATCTACCAGTTGAAGGGATAACGCTTATTCTCTCTATCGATTGGCTCCTCGATCGCTTCCGAACCACAATTAACGTCTGGGGCGACAGCATCGGCGCGGGTGTCATTGAAAGGTATGAATCGGCTGATTCAACTGAAGCGTCAGCAACGCCATAGTGCCTATCGGACATGATCGTTCATGCTGAAATCTATCTACTTCACTGGCGAGGTCTACCACCCTCGCCTACCAACAAGTAACAACCTATAACCATTTATGAAATCCGAAGGCGACATAAACTCACAACAACCAGTGTTTACTGGGGCATCTATTCTCCCAATTATCTGTGTCGTGTTCACCGCAGGTTGGATAGCGTTCGCTTACTACAAAGGCAACGCGGAAGACAGTGATCGGATACTGTTGTTACATCCGATAGTTCCGATCCTCTTGATTGTGCTGCTCACACGCATTTACCGCTGGATTGACATAAAGAGCATCATCATTTTGGAAATTCTAATGATAGGTGTATGGCTTTTTACTCGCCTTTTGGGGGCATTGACCCCTTTCATTTTAGGATTCGGTTTCGCCTATATTTTCAGGTTTCTCTGGAACGCATTCCCGTTTGAAAACAAGTATCAACGCAGCATCGCTACTGTGCTGATTTTCGTTGCCTGTGGCATCGCATTCTTCTACGCGGGAAGACAGGTCAGTAAACAAACCAGACAGATGGGGGGCGGGTTGATGAAGTTTTATCACGAGGTCGTTCTACCTTATGTCAACGGGGAGACCTTTAAGGCAGTTGCTATCGATGTTAATCTACCCGCCGTTAAAGACGAAACGCAGCATACCAACGGCACAGAAATACAAACGGAAACCTTCTATATCGCCACGAACCATGGCGTTTACAGAATTCAAGCGTATACCGAAAGCGGAATCTTCCGCGCCGGTATCACAAACGGCGCACTTCTCGGTAAACAGATACAAGCACTTACGACGAGTGAAAATGCTATCTACGCTGGCACACAAAAGGGTTTGTATAGATACTATGAGGTTCTACCTGCTGATACTACTAAGATGGTCCGCGCTGATGGAAGCGTTCAGAAAATTCGACCGCAAATCTGGTACAAGATGGAAGGTACTCCTTTTGATATGGCATCTGTTCAAGCCATTAACACACCCTATTGGGATAGTACCCGACTCTACGTCGGAACCCAAAAAGGGTTTTACGCAAGCAATGACTCCGGACGAACTTGGCGTGAAGTTGAACCTACTATTTATGGTGAAAGATCTATCGTCGGTATCACCTCTATTGAAGACACCAATGGTGATAGAACAATTTATGTCGCCAGTACAACACCTCCTGATGCCGAGTCTACAGAACCTATAACCACGACAGTGCATTGGTATCTTGATAACTCACCCCTCGGATGGGATCTACTTCAACCTATAGACAAAACGGTTTACGCCCTCGCCGGTGGCTCTCAAGCTTTCAATGCTGAACTATATGTTGCAGCATCTGATGGACTCTACACATGGAATCGTCTTGCCAATTGGCAGAAAGTAGAGGAAACAACAAAAATTACGTTTTTAGCGACTGCACCTTCCGGATTATACGCTGGGGATCCAACCGTTATTCGCCATCGTATCAAGCCAACAACTGGATGGAGACAGTTTGCTATTAATAACAAAGGCGTTACTGACACTTATAGAGACGAGCCAATTGTTCAGCAGATTCGGGTATATCTTACCGAGAGAATACCGACAATTGCCCAAACAGGCGGGATAGCAGTTCGGTGGGTTTCAGGATTCGTCAGATCGATTGCTTTTAGCTTCGGTGGATTTCTTGCAACACTCTTGCTCGCATTTGTTGTCTTTATTTATGCGAATCAGTCGTTTGATAACTATTTCCGTGATTTGGTACTGCTCCTACCTGAGCAGCGACGTGATACCGTCAAGAGTTATCTACGTGAGATTGATAAAAATCTCCAACAGTTCTTGAAAGGACAGGTCACCGTTATCGCTATTATTTCAGCAATTTCCTGTATCGCATATAGTATTGCCGGTGTACCGTTCGCGCTCGTTGTCGGTTTGCTTGCAGGTATCTGTAACGCCATACCAACCGTTGGTCCCTTTATTGGCAGCGGTTTCGCACTTCTGGCGATGTTGATGGGACTCGCAGCGGGGGACTTCTCGGGTATTGAATTTCTTGTTCGTTCCGCAATTGTCATCGGTATTGCTCTTGGGGTCCAAACTGTTGACAACTCACTGATCTCACCTAAAATCATGAGCGATGCTGTCGATGTTGATCCGTTACTTATTATGTTCGGGGTCATTGTTGGGGCAACTGTACTCGGTTTTTGGGGCATGTTACTTGCAATTCCTATTATAGTTGTGATAAAATCCATTATCGCCGTTTCGCGGACCTTAGCAACAGATCAACCGATCGAAAGTCCACATACACAGGCAGATGTGCTGGAGGAAAACTAATGGAAACCGGACATCCTATTGTCGCAATTGTCGGCAGACCTAATGTTGGCAAATCATCGCTCTTCAACCGAATCACCGCATCTGCGCCTGTACGCCCCAAACAGAGCCCTACCGACTTTGGAGGTAATGGGGACGAAACACAGCAGGACACGCCGAATGCCACACGCGCATCGCGCAGTACCAAAAGATCACGTAAATTCGCTGTCGTCCATGATACACCGGGTGTCACGCGCGATAGAAACTACGCAGACGTTGAATGGAATGACCGCACCTTTACGATTGTGGATACCGGTGGCTTGGATGTCGATCCAAATGACCGCTTGATTGATAACGTCCAATTACAGGTGGATGCCGCTTTGGATGAAGCCTCAGTTGTGCTGTTCGTTGTCGATGCACGAACAGGCGTTATGCCCCACGATATGACTGTCGCAGATAAACTCAGAACTGCTGGTAAACTTATCTTCCTCGTCGTCAACAAGGTCGATAGCGAGCGGTTCCGAAATGAAGCGGCGGAATTTTACGCTCTCGGATTCTCTGAGCCGACGTGGACATCCTGTGTCCAGAACGATGGAATTCTGGAACTGCTCGATAGGGTCGTGGCGGTCTTACCGGATACTGGTGAGACATCGGATAACGCGTCTACCGCAATGAAGATCGCAATCGTTGGTAGACCCAATGTCGGAAAATCGTCGCTTATCAATAACTTATTGGGCGAAGAACGAATGATTGTTGATGACCGACCCGGCACGACGCGGGATGCCGTAAATATGCGTATCGTTCACGACAACATTCCGTTTGAAGTCGTTGATACGGCGGGAATGCGGCGGAAATCTGCTATTAACGACGCACTCGAATCCGTAACCGTCCAGCGCGCTATCCACAGCATCCGTCAAAGCGATATTGCTGTTCTTGTACTTGACGTAACCCAAGAGATCGCACAACAAGATAAGGCGATCGCCAATTTCATCGAACGACAGGGTAGAGCCTCGGTTTTAGTGTTGAACAAATGGGATCTGGTTGAGAAGGATAACACAACTCATCCGGCATTTATGGATAGGATGGATGCCCAACTTCCGCAGCTTCATTATGTCCCGAAAGTTTTCGTCTCCGCCCTTACAGGGCAACGGGTTACCCAGATACTGGAGATCGCACTGGAGGTTTATCGAGAATACTGCACCCGTATCCCTACCCCGGCCCTCAATCAGCTCCTCCTTGAATTACGGACTGCCCATCCACCGCCACGGGTCAAAGGCGTTCGCCCCGCACTCAAATATATCACGCAAGTAGAAACGAAACCTCCGACCTTTCTCATCTTCGGACGGAACCTGCATCGGATACGTCAGCCGTATGAAGCATACCTTGCCAACAGTATTAGAGAAGAATTCGGATTCAACGGCACACCGATACGTATTTTTTATCGCCAATCGTAAGGAGGGAAGTCTTGGCACAACTTAAAGTTTTCATCACACGCCCTATCCCAGAAGAAATCCGAGCGAAAATAGCAGCGGAATGTGAGGTCGATATGTGGCATACAAGCGCAATCCTACCGCCTATCGCTGAAAAAATTCCACCCCTTGATGGGCTAATGACCTATGGGCACGAACCTGTCTCCCCGGAGATGATCGCTACTTCTCCGAATCTCAAAGTCGTCTCTGTCGTTGGGGTCGGTTATGACCATGTGCATGTTGGGGCTTGTAGGGAAAAAGGGATTGCGGTCGGGCATACACCCGGAGTCCTTAGCGATACCACCGCTGATATGACGATGGCACTCCTACTCGCTGCATCGCGAAATATTGTGCCAGCAGCTAAACACGTCCAGACCAAGCAGTGGTTATACTACGATCCGAATATCCTCTGGGGATACGATGTACATCATGCGACAATCGGTATTGTCGGTATGGGACGGATCGGTTATGCCGTCGCAAAGCGCGCACTGGCATTTGACATGCGGGTACTCTATTACAAACGCGAGCGTAGACGCGATTGGGAAGAAAAACTCGGTATCGAATATGCTGACATGGAACAACTCCTTCGAGACTCCGATTTCGTGACGCTCCACGTACCTTTGACAGATGAGACGACTCACATGATTGGCAAAGTCGAACTTGAGTTGATGAAAAGCACAGCAATCCTTGTGAACATCGCCAGAGGCCCTGTTGTTGATCACTATGCGTTACACGATGCGCTCGCAGCAGGTCAGATTGCTGGGGCCGCACTTGATGTAACGGAGCCCGAACCACTGAACACCGACCATCCGCTCCTCAGTTTAGACAACGTTATTATAGCACCACATCTCGGCAGTGCTACTATTCAAACTCGCATGAAAATGGCGACAATGGCGATGGAGAATCTACTTGCTGGGTTGAAGGGGGAACAGTTGCCCTATGGCGTGCTGCAACCGAACTTTTAGATGATTATCAATTAAGAACTTCTAGCTTCGGAACACTCTATGTTACACAGAAATTTCTTAACTGACAACTGACGACTATTCAAGGAGACAAGATGCTATTTGAAAAGTTATTTGATTTAAAGGGTGCCGGGACCTCAGTGAGGCGAGAAATGGTCGCGGGACTCACGAATTTTATGACAATCTCATATATAATCTTTGTTCAACCCTCGCTGCTTTCGTTATCCGGTATGGACTATGGCGCCGTCATGGTTGCGACTTGTGTTTCCAGCGCACTTGCATCGTTTTTCATGGCATTTCTAACCAATTATCCGGTCGTCTTAGCTCCTGGCATGGGGCTTAACGCCTATTTCGTTTTCGACGTTTGCCAAGGTCTAAACTTACCATGGCAAGAGGCGTTAGGCATCGTATTCATATCAGGTCTGTTATTCTTCATACTTTCGTTCGTCGGAATCCGTGAAGCCGTTATGAATGCGATTCCGCCCTCACTCCAGAACGCAATTGCCATCGGGATTGGGCTGTTCATCGCCTTCATTGGCTTGCAGTGGAGTGGGATAATTGTAAGGCATTCCGCAACTTATGTGACGCGGGGCGATCTCCTATCCACACCTGTATTGCTCTCCCTTTTCGGTATTGCTGTAATTCTCACACTGATGGCGCGTAAGGTACGAGGCGCAATTCTAATCGGTATTCTTGTTGCTGCTGTTGCCGACCTTATCTTCGGGCTTGCCAAGTTTGAGGGCATCGCCGCACCCCCACCGTCAATGGCTCCGACATTCTTCAAGCTGCAACTACCAAATATCTTCGGTAAACTGGAGCTGATTTCTGTCATTTTTGTCTTTTTTGCTATTGATATGTTTGACAGTATTGGGACACTCACTGCTATCGGTTACAGAGCGGAATTGATGGAAGAAGGGAAACTCGCAAAAGCAAGGCGAGCCCTTTTGACAGATGCAGGCGGGACTGTAGGAGGCGCGCTCCTTGGCACCTCAACTGTTACCTGTTACATCGAAAGTGCAGCCGGTATCGCTATAGGTGGAAGGACAGGGCTTACGTCTGTTTTTACAGGCATTTTTATGTTACTGTCTCTTGCTTTTTATCCGCTTGTGAAGATTGTTGGCGGCGGGTATGCCATTAACCAAACCACCACACTTTACCCAATAATCGCACCAGCACTCATCGTCGTCGGCGGATTGATGCTCAGAAATGTCGACCAGATTGATTGGGATGACATCACAGAATCGATTCCTGCGTTCCTTACGATGCTGATGATGCCGCTTTCCTTCAGCATTACAGACGGCATTGGCTTTGGACTAATCTCTTTAGCGTTTCTCAAGTTAGTAACCGGTCGTGGGAGAGAGATAAATCCAGTCATCTACTATTTTGCGCTCTTCTTCATCGCCTGTTATATTGGAGATCTGTAGGAGAGACTCCGCGAGTTCATTGTAGGAGGATTTTCCAAATCCTGATTTCTGACCGCTAATTAGTAGGCGCGGTTTTCCAACCGCGCCGAAGCATAACACCCTTAACGCGGAAAAGGGAAAGCGGAATAATTCTCAATACGTTGTGTATAATTTGCACAAACTTTATATTCTTGCTACATGGAGGCTTCAAATGCCAAAGTCCAAACTCGTCGTTGGATTTCTTATGAATGACGAACTGATCGTCAAAGCTGCTAAGATTCCAAAACCCATTGAGTGGCTCAAAGAACTGGAGATCGAAGACCTTGTTGAATTTTTCGACGGATTACTCGGATTGATTACACAAATTTCAGAAGGAAAGGAAGATAGTGAGTCGCTTCCGGTTTTTCTCACCCTTTGGCGAGAAGTGGTATTAGAAGCGGGCGAGATAGAAGACGAAAACAGCGAGTCGTTATGGGAAACGCTTGCCAATTCGATCCAAAGGGCTATGCACCATTCCGAACACAGTATCTTTGTAGACATTGATGAAAACGACGAAGACGAATTGGATTCCCCTTGGATAGATATTATTGGTGATCAACCGCGCCAAAAAGAAATAATGCATCACCCGATTTACGGGGAACCAGTTGTGGTTGATGTGACGGAAGAAGAACGCGACTACTACTTAGCCCAACCTCTCTCTGAACTTGGACTTTCTACCCGAGCCCATAACTGTTTGATACGTGAGAACATCAGCACTCTCCGAGAACTCGTGAGAAAACCGGATTGGGATTTGTTGGGATACAGTGGCTTTGGAGATGGATCGCTACACCAAGTTAAAGAGCAACTCGCCATCAGAGGGCTTTTCTTGGGAATGGACCTTGATGATGAAGACTACGAAGATACGGAGTAAAAGATTGTTTAATATGCGGAGGAAAATAATGGCAGAAACCGTCTTTTTAGGAGAACATGAACTCACCTTCCCCGGTCCGCACCTTGGTGTGCTTCGGGACTGCAATGACGTACTTGACTCGGCAGAAGGCTTACGCCAACGGATAGCAGCGGACGGGTATCTCCTCGTTCGCGGTTTAATAGATAAAGAAAAAGTTATCGCGGGACGGCGCGCTATCCTTGAATATGCCGATGGAAACGGAAAGGACGACGTTTTCAAGTCCGGCACCAACATTATGGAGGCATTCGCCGGTGGAGGGCGTCCCGGACGGACAATGGGCACCCCCGCTGTTACACACCATCCAGACGTACAAGCTGTCTTAGAAGGCGATGAGATTTTCAAATTCTTCCGAACCTTCTTCGGTGGTGATACCCGAACCTTCGACTACAAATGGCTTCGATTTATCCGACCTACCGTCTGGTCGGGACCGCATTTCGATTTCGTCTATATGGGACGCGGATCCGAGCATCTCCATACCTGTTGGATACCGTTTGGTGATGTTCCCGCAACCATGGGAACATTGACGGTGCTTGTCGGTTCGCACAATCTTCCGAGTTTCGCACCCATTCGGGATACTTACGGAAGAACAGATGTAGATAGGGACGGAACACCAGGGCATTTCGGAGGCGACCCGATGGAAATTAGCGATAAATATGGGGGTGAGTGGAAGACTGCCGATTTCGAGATGGGAGATGTCATTATCTTCACGATGCACACGATGCACACTTCTACAAAAAATCTTTCCGATCGGTGGCGTATCAGTTGTGACATCCGTTTCCAACCCGCCGAAGACCCAATTGATGAACGATGGATTGGTAAAAACCCGATATCTCACACAGGCAGCCAAAAGATTTCGTTTGAGGAAGCCAAGAAGCAGTGGGGGTTGGAGTAGAAAAGGGATACAAATACAAGATAATCTTAGCCGAACAGTGCCCGCCGAATCTGACGTACCGCCTGCCGGATCCGGTCCTCGTTCTCCACAAGCGCGATTCGGATATAGCCTTCCCCGTTATGCCCAAATCCTGCCCCCGGAGAAACACAGACTTCCGCCTCATTAAGAAGTTTCGTCGCGAAGTCCATAGACGAGAGATGCTGCCACACTTCAGGAATAGGTGCCCACACAAACATAGAAGCCTGCGGTTTTGGAACCTTCCAGCCAATCCGGTTTAACCCTTCAACAAGCACATCCCGACGTTTTTGGTAGACCGCAGCATTTTCCATTACCGTATCTGCTGGCGTACGTAGTGCCATGATCCCAGCAACCTGAATCGGTGCAAAAATCCCGTAATCGTAATACCCCTTAATCCGAGCAAGTGCCTCAATAATTTCACGATTACCAACTGCAAACCCACATCGCCATCCCGCCATATTGTAGGATTTAGATAGAGAGAAAAATTCGATGCCGACATCCTTCGCCCCTTTTGCCTGTAAGAAACTTGGTGCTTTGTAGTCGTCAAAAACAATATCCGCATAAGCCAAATCATGAATTACCACGATATCCTGACGCTTCGCGAACGCAACAATTTCCTCGAAGAATCCAAGGTCTACAACCGCACCCGTCGGATTATGTGGGAAGCTTAAGATGAGTACCTTCGGTCTTGGCCAAATATCGCGCGTGATTTCCGTAAGCGACGGAATAAAAGCGTTCTCTTCAGTGAGCGGAATGCTCACAACGCTTCCACCAGCCAGCACAATACTATACATGTGAATTGGAAACGTTGGGTTCGGCACCATCGCCAAATCGCCATCGTCAATTAAGGCTAACGCAAGATGTCCCAACCCCTCTTTAGTCCCAATCACAGAAATGGCTTCTTCGTTCGGGTCAATGTGAACACCGAATCGGCGTTCATAATGCCAACTGACCTCTCGGCGGAGATTGAAGATGCCTCGCGAAGCAGAATAACGGTGGTTCCGAAGCTCCTGTGCCGCCTCAGTCAATTTGTCAATGATAGGTTGCGGGGTCGGCTGATTTGGGTTTCCCATCCCCAAGTCAATAATGTCTATTCCCAGTTGTCGGCGCTCATGCGTTAATTGTTTGAGTTTGCCAAGCATGTAGGGCGGGAGTCGATTTAAGCGTTTTGAATAGATATTCATTGTTCCGAAATCCTGAATTTTTTAAATTTGTATGAATGAATTTATTTTTTCTGTGCTTTATCTGCCGTGCTCCCAATATGTCCGTAAACGTTCACCCCAATTCAATATTATTCGCTTCGGACTTGGATGCACAATTTGTCGTCTGTGAAGTTTAACTTCTTGAGTCAGTAATTTATCTCTACAAATCTTAACGTCTTCACTATAGATTACGTTTCCTGCCAAATTTTCCGTCTCGCCAGGATCATTCCGTCGGTCAAATAACTGCGCAAGTCCAAGTTGTTTAGCATCAGGTCCCGGAGGCGAGAAATCTTCTTCCGATTTTGGTTTATATTCTGTAACGTATTTGTACCCTTCACTGACAATAGCGCGTCCCCAATAATTGCTCTCTATGTAAGCATAATCACGCCAATGGACATCTCTTCCCTCCACAATCGGACGGACACTCATTCCTTGTACATGTTCAGGTACATCAACATCCGCGTAATCACAGACGGTAGGAAATAAGTCTACACCTGAAACGAAATGCGTTTCATCAAGCCGATCTTTCTCTACAGCCATACCTTCATTCAAACACGCGACAATGAACGGAACCCGTACGCTTTCCTCGTAGAGCGTGAATTTCTGGAACATCCGATGGCTCCCGCACGCCTCACCGTGATCTGCACTGAAGATAATGAGTGTATTTTCATGCAAACCTGTTGCTCGCAGCAGTGCCAGGACCCTTCCAATCTCAGCGTCAACTTTTTCGATGAATCTGTAATAATTCCATCTCAGGTAACGCCAATGCAGTTCGTCCCAATCGCGAATACCTTTAAGGATAGCCGCGTGAATAAGCGCATCGTCAACCCTTCGGCAGACGCGGTGCAGCACCGTCTCTCGTTCATCATAGTCGAAGTTCTCAGGAAGCGGTGGCAAAGCATCTTCCGAAACAATCCCCTGCTCTACCGGATTTGGAATACGTTTTTCCTCGTGATTGTGCAGGTATTCACATACGTCATGCGGATCAACGTAACCAATCTGGAGATAAAAGGGTTCGTCAGCCTCGTAGTTCGTTAAGAAGTCAGCAACCGCATGTGTGGAGGCTGAATCGTAATATGCGGCACCGCCTGCCCCAATATCTCGCCGTCCATAGTAGAGCGTCTGAAAACTCTCACGAACATTTCTACCCGGGACATGCCACTTACCACAATGGAATACCCGATAACCGCCTTCGCTCAACACCTGCCCTAAATCTTGGATTTCTGGGTGCAGAGAACCACCGTTGAACGGCACACCCGTTTCGGAAGTATATAAACCCGTTGCCCAACTCGAACGCGCAGCAGCACACACCGGATCCGTACAGAACGATCGCCGAAACGAGGTGCCATTCCGGTGAAGTTCATCTATATTCGGTGTCTGGAGATATGGATTTCCGTAAGCCGAGAGCGCATCCCACGAATGTTGATCTGTATTGATAAAAAGGATATTGGGGCGTTTACGCATCCGACCTACCTTATACTCTCTCCGAGCACCAACGTCTCGAAAAAAGTTGAAGCAATCGCGACATTCCCATCCGCATCAAGCCACCAATACGAAGGTAGAAGCCCAATACCGTAGAGGTAATAACCTTCAAGTGCGAAAGGAACCTCTATTGATTCAAGAAAACCGAGCCTGCTTTTCGATCTGAGTTGCTCCAGATCCGCCAGCACCGCAATCTCCACACCATCATCTGACGCTTGGATTGCTTGGACAAGTGCGGGAATTACATCAAAAAGTGCCCAATTGCACGTCAGTTCGACCCCTGCGTCCACTGTTCCAGCACTGACTTCAGTACCATTGATGCGGAGTTTCACCTCTCTGTTTAAAGTAAGGTGCCCATCGCAAGTTGATCGGGAATAGGCATCTATTCCACTGTTTCGGACATCAACATGCCAACTATCCGTGAGTGGACGGTAAGGTTCATCGCCGCAACGGAATTGCATCCGTAAATCTTCGCCACTCGTCGCATTCTCATATTCAACAGAGTAGTGCCAAAGATTGTTATTGTCCTTGCTTCGTTCGATGATAGCCGTCCCAATACTCAGCTGCCCCTCAGCATCGCCTCTACTATAGCCACGCCAATAATTCGGTAGGATATTGTAAACGTGCCGGACAGTCTGTTTCGCATCTGCCTGCCGCGCGCCAACTTTTGGATTATATCCACGAAGTGTGCGAATCAATTCCTGAGCGAATTGGGGATTTTGCGCACCGTAATTATAGTCGAATGACCAGTGGTGCACATTGCTATCAACCATAGTATTGTGACTATTTGCGTATGTGGGGAGTTTTACCGGATGCGGCGTTGTGTGCATGGCGGGTCGTTTCAGGCAAACGATACCCTCGACAACATGCCAATGTCAATGTGCGTGCTGAATCCAGAGAGATCCGATGTCCTACGGATACGTAAACTACCCGAACGTTTGTGCGAGTCCGAACAGCGGCACCAATCACCTCTCCTTTATCAACCAGGTTTGTGTAGGCTCCCTGTTCCAGTCCAGGTTCCGCGTATCGTCCCCAGAGACGGGATTTTGCACACCCAATGGTCGGCTTATCCAAAATCAATCCCAGATGCGAGGCGAGTCCGAACCGTCGTGGGTGAGCGATACCTTGTCCGTCAACTATTACCAAATCGGGTTCCGTCTGCAGCTGGGCAAATGCTGTCAGAAGAGGCGGAATCTCTCGAAAGGACAGCAACCCCGGTATATAAGGAAAACGAACAGCGCACGCTGCAACCTCGCTATCCACCACCTGCAATTCGGGGAAACTGAGGACTACCACGGATGCAAGCGCGATGTCCTTTTTCAGTCCGATGTCTACCCCAGCAACGGTGTTAATTGTCCCAAACTGGTCTGCCAGAATCACTTCGCTGCGAAGCCGATTTTGAACTTCCCGTGCTTCTTCAGGTGTGACATCCCACGAATGGAGGGAGCGATACTGCATATCTGCTACTGTTCGTTTTGATGTAAACTTCGTCCTGTCTTATAATATCTTGAGCGTTTGGAACCAAAGCATAAATATCCTAATCAAATGCCCAGTGAAATTATAACACAAAAAACTTCAATTGTCAACGCGGTCGGTGTAATATCAGGGCCATTTAGTTTTACATGTTTCCTTTATGTATGGGAATGTTTCTCCGCTGTAGGAGCGAGCTGTGCTCGCGATATTTCCTAAAAATGTTAACGTATGTAAACCAAGATCGGAACCGAAAACTAAATAGTCCTGGTGTAATATAGGCACCGATAGCTTCATTTTTTCGATGCTGTCTCTTCTACTTCAACGACATTGGGTTTCGCGATGTGCCGGATACCTGCGAAAAATGCAGAGAGTACCAGATAACCACCGCCAATACCAATGAGGGCACCCAAACCACCTATAATGATTTCTACACCGTTAAACATGATGAGTTCTCCTCATTATAAAATTTCTATATAAAATTTCTATGATAGCCGCTTTAAATTTTCGGCACTTTTCAGACTTAAGTCTGCCGCCGCAAATGTTGATAGGAAAAACGAAAATATCTGACAATCGGTTTCAAATTTATTTTATGAATCCTTATAGATAGGTCGTTGCAAGAACCGTGCCATCACAAAAACGCTAAAATTACGCTAAAATTCAGCAACAATGTATATTATTTGACACAATAGGACGATAATGGAAGGAGAAATGTGGTAAAACCAAAACACCTGACTGTGATTTTGTTTCGGGCGAGTCCTATAGACGCGCTTCTGTCAAGCGTGCTTCCGGCACAAAGTTAATTATTGGAAAAAAGGAGGGCATCAGGAGACCCGTGGGTTTTAGTGTGAATTATATGGCACGTAGACCTGTATGCTACATTACCTGCTCCAAAATAACAATATCCCCAGGATTCCAAGATTGCGCGATGATGTAAAGTTTACCATCAATCTTACGGATGACCGCGCCGTGCAAATGTTGGAAGGTCTCCACGCCGAGTTCTTCCTTCAGCATAACGGTTGAGACGAGATTGTTTCCTTCCAGAATATAAAGCGGCGCGCCTTTCTCTTTATTAGGTCCATAAAGACATGCGACAACGGCATATCCTGCTTCATAATCAATGCTGCATGGGAAGGAGCCTTTGATAAGTGGAAGCGTCTCTAAATAAGTACCGTCTGGCGAATAGCGTTCAATCTCCGCATTTGCCCGGTCAGAAGCGTCCAATCGGTTTGTTCCTGATGGGACTGTGATATGATGTCCCGTGCCGAATTGTCCAGGTTCATCGCCTTTACCACCGAATACCAACGGATACCAACTCGCCTCAAGCGGTTCAAGATTCGTGAGTTTCGCGCCCAGAATGTAATCCAAGGGAGAGTACCCCGTAGTAACGTAAAGCATACCATCAATATGCGTCACGCCAGTAGGGACAAACGTGCCACCTTCACTAAAATAGGTGTTGACTGCCTGATGTTTGAAGTCCGTCGTTGCGTCCGGAGGTTCCAGCGTATGCACCAGTTTTCCGTCTAAGGTCGTTGTGAAGATTTTACCGACATCGTTTGCGGGGAAAGAGAGATAAGGGGTTCCTTCAGAAGTTGACCAAACGGTGGTATAGTGTGCGTTAGCTTTCTTTAACGCTGCTGGAGTCTCGATGAGTCGTGTCGTTTTCAGATCGGAACTGATTTGGATGATACCGACTTCTGGGAGTGCGAAGTAGGTTTCGCCTTTCCCGTCCCGTCGGTCTACATCAAAACCACCGTGTGCCTTGTCGATTGCGGCGACGACTTCTGCAGAAAAATGATCCCGTGTATACAGGACTTTGAATTTAAGCGCGCCCTGTCCACTGGTAAGTTTCAGGTCAGGTGCTTCGTGGTTTGCTACAAATTGAAAATCACTTGTTGCTGAATGGTGTTCTGACACATGCGCGTAGGTATGCCCACCTATCATAAAAGTAACAACGAAGATTAAATAAACAATCTGCCTCATTCTGGTATTTCCTTTCTATGTCTGTATCATTGCTCGAAATTTTTTGGTAAATTCGCAGCTGCGGGCGATGCTCGCGATATCTTCCATCTTATACTGGACGACCAAAGGTCCGGCAAAATCGATCTCCTTCAAACCTTGTGCCAACGTCTCAAAATCAAAAACGCCGCCGCCCGGTTCACCACGATTGCTCCCCGATACATGCACATCACCCAAGCACGCCTTCATGGCGTGTGCCGCTGTCTTCGGTTCCGCACCGTCGTTGAAGAGATGATACGTGTCGCACGTCAAATAGACGGACAAGCCTGTGTCTTGAATAAAAGCGACACCTTCGCGATAGTTATCCAGTGGACAGCCTTTCTCAAACTCAAGGGCGATTTTCATTCCATTCTCATCGCACGCGGGTATCATCTGAGACAGGTTATCGGCGAGTGCATCCAGAGATTCCTGCCGTGACACACCTTCTGACGGGTTCACCCATACGCCAATAACCTCAGCGTCGAATCTGCGGGCGACTTCGAGCACAACCTCAAAGTGCTGTAATGCGTCAGTTTTCCGAGTAGGATTTGTCAAGATATGATTGCCGAAGCCGATTGTTGGGGCAACAAGATTATGTTTCTCTGAGAGACGGATAGCATCATCTATCTCAGCGGTTGAGAGTTCACCGAGAAACCCAGAATGAACGGGAATGTTGATACCTTCGTAGCCTGCCTCAGCAACAAGATTGAAAATCTCTGCGCGTGTAAATCTCCCTAATGTGCCAGAGTATGGGTCATAACAGATAGTTAACATTTTTCCTCTTCTTCATCGGTTTCTTTCGATAACGGATACAGGTCTTCTTTCGTTAGTTCGCCGTCATAGTAATAGGACTTACACACTTCACCAGTAAGTGCGGTTTGCAACCGCACCGATCCATAGTCGTAACCATCTTTGTTCTCTAAAGATAGGGATCTGAGTTCAATTTTGCGTAAGTCCTGAGTAAATAATTTGACGCAATAGACAGTTGTGCTCACTTCCAAGAATCACCGTCTATTAGTTCTTCCAAACAATCAAAATTGTTGTGAAAGTCTTCAAACACACTGAAATCATATTTCTTACCTTTATTTAGCACTTCCCCGGCTTTGTTTATCGTTAGTGTTGTTTTTTGATTGTCGGTTATTTGATAGGTATCCAGTTCTAAATTATCAAAACGCCCAACATCCGAAGTTTTAAAAATGTAG
The DNA here is from genome assembly GCA_963662915.2 of Candidatus Poribacteria bacterium. Classification (GTDB taxonomy): domain Bacteria; phylum Poribacteria; class WGA-4E; order WGA-4E; family WGA-3G; genus WGA-3G. The sequence goes on from CAXXEU010000002.1 coordinate 1,416,155, forward strand.
TAGTTGATGTCATGTGTATTTTGGTCCCAGACTTGTATCCACACGTAAAATACTCTGGAATCTGCCAGATGATAACGGATTTTGGGATGGAAACTAAATTTTTTAGGTGGTTCTTCGGACTTTATCTGTCTTGGAGGAACTCCCTCTGATGTTTTCACCTGAATGAATCGAACGAGCATTTTCAGGCTATCTTGTTCACATGTTTCACAAAGCGGAGTTACGGCTTTACGGTTTTTCCCCTTATACAATTCTTCACGGGTTAAAGCGTTTTTGAAAGATTTGCAGCGTTCACAGTAACTTTTCAGAATGACAAAATCAAATTTTTCATCTATATACGCCCGATAAACTTGCCAGCCTCGTTTGTGCAGTTCCATCGCTAAACGCATTTCTCCATAAAGCCCAATTACAAGTTTGTCACTTTCAGATCCATTCACGTTCCACCTCTTTGGGTTTCGTCCCGAGGGTCTTGGAGAACCGTTTCAACACGGCATCCCTAAACAATGTTCGATTCAGTTCTATTCCAATGCCGTTCCGTTTTTGACGAAATGCTTCTATAGGTGTCGTAAAGGATCCCGCAAAAGGATCAAGCACCGCTTCATTAACACCACTAAATACCTGAATTGCATATTCCGGAATTTCTCTGGGAAAGGGTGCCGTATGTCCAAGAATATTTTGCCCCTTACTGTTTATTTTAATGACAGGTGTAAGTTTGACGACATCGCGACGCCACTTATACAACAAATCTTCATCAACCGTATTTTCGGGGTGTTGCAAGTTGGTCATTAACTGCGTACGGGCTGAAAAACGTTTCCCGCGATTGCCTGCCGAGCGTTCAAAACATTCTAAATTCTTGCATTCCCAAGATTTGACCCCGACCATAGAGTAGGCATTCCCATTGACTTTCAAACAGCCGCACACTGGACACGGATAAAGTGTTTCATCCAACCGATGTTTGTAGAAAACAAAAATATGTTCGTAGCAATTGATTGGGTATTGATAGAGCGGATACGGTCTGTTTCCATTTTTATGCCGTTGTGTCTGAACTTCGCCTTTGTCCCAGATGAAGTCGTCCACAAATTGGAACCCGTGATCTTCAAATATCGTGGTGAAATATGCTCCCAAAGGTATCCTGCGTTTTCCCCAGGATGATTTAGTCTGTTTATTGTCATTGTCAAAAATGTCACCGACATTGAAAATGAAGGGGCGATGATTATCTAAAACCCGATAGCATTCCTTGATAATACAGGACATTTCATCCAAATATTCATCCAAAGTTTTCCACTGAGAATAATCTCTGGCGTTGTAATATGGTGGCGAAGTAACCATTAACTGAACGCTTTCACTGTCCATACACCGCAAAAAATCAAGGCAGTTACCCCATAACGCTTTCGGAGTATGAGGATCGGAAAAAATGGATTGATTCATATCCGCATTAGCATCCGTATATTGTTTCTGATATTCTCTCTTTACTAAATCGTAGTAGGCGTTGACAAACTGTTCTATCGTTGAGTTCCTATTCCCTCGAATATGGCGGAAACAATCCGATTTAAATTCGTTGAGAAGTTCCTCATTGAACACGCGCTTCAGATATTTATCACTCACTTCAAATATTTTATGCAGGTATGGATCTAGGACATCGGTTGCGGATGATGCTTCATCGTTTGCAGGCGGGACCGTGCTTGTCGATGAAACGTTATCATTTGCAGTCAACCATAGATAATACTGCTCTGGATCCTTCAGATCTATTTTCTTGCTGGTGAGTCGCTCTTGTTTCATGATAATTATCCTATTCAGTTGAAATCATAAACAATTCAAAGAAGTCTTCATTTATCACCACGAATTCATTCACATCTTTTGGCAAAGTTTTGCCCTTCTAACTTCGGTGCGGTTAGGAATGCACATCGCATTTAGTCGAGTACGCCGCAAAACCGCACCTACCGCGGGTAGGGCTATTTTACTTCGAGATGGCTACAAATCGCATCTACCGTGGACAGACCTACTTCTTACTCAGGCAGCACTGCTTATATTTCCGACCGCTACCACATGGGCAAGGCGAGTTGCGTCCCACTTTCTGTGAAGTTGTTGAGGGAGTAGTGAGCGTTTTTTCCTGTTGACGCTGGCGCATGAGCGGTATGATGCTATTTGCTGGTCGTCCCATCTGCAGCGCAGAAGCCATCATCTTCATCGGTTCGTCGATGTGATTGAAAAACTGCTTATAGCCAGCACAGAGATAGTTCAAACCATCTTCACCTGTAGGCGTTTTAATAAATCGGTTTTTCGGGCAGCCACCGTTGCAGACAAACTTCACTTCACAGGATCGGCAGTATTCGGGGAGAGTGTCTCGTTTATCCGTGCCGAATTTGCGTTGGAAAGGGGAATCCACCATCTCCGCGATGGTGTTATCAGCGATGTTCCCCACGTGATAGTCAGGCGTAACGAAATGATCGCAGGAGTAGAGATCGCCGTTATGCTCAATTGCGAGGGCATCGCCACAAGTTTCATTGAATACACAAAGACTCGGGTTATAGCCTAACCATGCCTCAAGTGCGATATCGAAAATCTGGACGAAAATTTTCCCAATGTCGTTCACGACCCATTCATCGAAAATTGCACAAAGGAATTTGCCGTACTGCCGTGCCGTAACAGAACGCGGAGATACATTTTTCCCACCAAAATGCTCGACAGCCGGAATAAACTGCATGAACTCTGCGCCGAGCTCTTTGAAGTAGTTGTAGACCTCTTTCGGATATTCGGCGTTGTGTTTATTGACGACACACAGCACATTGTAATCGACCTTGTGCTTCTGTAAAATACGCAATCCACGGATTACCTGTTCCGAGGAGGATCGCCCCCGTTTGTCGTAGCGATATTTATCGTGGGTTTCCGGCGGTCCGTCGATACTTACGCCAATCAAGAATTTATTCCGCTTAAAGAACGCGCCCCATTCATCGTCGAGGAGCGTTGCGTTCGTCTGGAACGAGTTCTGAATCTGCATGCCGGGGCGTCTGTATTTCTGTTGATACCTGACGGCTTTTCGGAAGAAATCCACACCCATGAGTGTGGGTTCGCCGCCCTGCCATGCAAACGTGACTTCGTTGACCTGCTGTGCTTCGATGTATTGCTTGACGTAGTTCTCCAAAATTGCGTCCGTCATGCGGAAGGAGCGCGTTTCGGGGTAAAGTTTTTCTTTATCAAGATAGAAGCAATACTCGCAATCAAGGTTGCATATCGGTCCGATCGGCTTCGTCATCACATGAAATACGCGCGGTGTGTTGGGTTGAACCATTTGATTGTCCTCTCGACAATGTAAAACAGGTGCAAATTTTCTGGTTAGTCAGATATGATTCGATTCTACATTAAGTGTAGCACACTTCGGATAAGCGAACAAGAAAAAACGAGCCACTTACCTTTTCTGTTGGAGTTTGTTAATCTCGTCAAGCTGCTGGCGCGCCTGAACAACAATAACACTCTCAGGATAGTCCGTAATAAGCGTTGTGTAGGTAGCAGTGGCGTTAGCCAAATCATCCTGCTGGCGATAAATTTCGGCGATATTTATGAGGGCTTTCGCGGCGATAGGGCTTTCGCTTGCGATGATCTGCTGATAGGCATTGATTGCTTCAGTATTTTTTTCCGCTTCACGATAGATATTGCCCATGAGGAACCCAATATCGTCAATGATATTGGATTGCGGGTAGAGTTCGAGTATCTCCTCACACTGCTGTAGTGCGTCTTCTGTTTTACCACCAAGGTAAAGCTGCAGGGCTGCTGCATAATCCGTAAGCGGGATTTTGAGATAGTCCTGATGGTTCTGAATAAGAACAATCTTCTCAAGCGCATCGTTCGTGAGTTGGTCAGATTTCGATGTCTGAATGACCTGATTGTATTCCTTCACAGCTTGATTGAAGTCTGTGGCGAAGAAATAGGAATCCCCCATCAATTTTCGGGCAGCCGCTTGGTAACGGTTAACCCTACTGGCAATGGGTTCAAGTACTTCTCTGGCAAGCGTGTAGCGTTTAAGTAAAATATGGCACTCTCCTAAACCGAGTTGGGCTTCCCTCAATTGGCGGGTGACCAAGCGTTGCGTCAGTAAGGGTTGAAAGGTTATCTGAGCGGCTTTAGGCTCCCGTGTACCGTGCAGCTGCAATTGTCCGAGTAGGAGTCTATTCTGAATAGAAGCCTGCCGATTTTTGACGAGTTCCTTTAGCAGGGCAACCGCGTCTTCCCACCTTTCCATCTTTTGGTAGAACGCTGCGAGTTGGGAATAGGCATTTCTGACGCGCGATCTACTTTGAGAACCGTCTATAAGTGCCTTGTAGAAGTGGGCGGCTTGTGGGCTGGCGTTGCGTTCTAACACTTCGGCGTATCTCTCTAATGTCATGTCTATATGAGTTGGATGACTTTGGTGGAGTTTCTTAAACGTTTCGAGTGCTTGTGAGACGCTGCCAGCATGAAAAAGGAGTTCTCCGAGGGTCATAGTGACATTGGGATTCTGGGGGTTGCGTTTGTGCTGTCTTTGAAGTTGTGCGACAAGTTCGTTTTGTAGTGCTTTATGGCGTGCCCCTTCATAAATTTCAAGCATTGCCTGCCAAATGGGTTCACGTTGATTCTCCGCAAGTCCGACGTGTCGCAAGCCATCTATATAAACCGCTGCAGCCTCTTCATTTTCGCCCTGAATTTTATATGCTGCTGCCAACTGCGTATAAAGGTAGCCATTTTGAGGATTCAAGCGGATAGCTTGCTGATATGCTGCAATTGCCTCGCTATACATTTTATGAGAGAGGTAAATTGCACCGAGTCGTTGATGCTGATCTGCTTGGTTCGTCTCATCCACTACTATTTTTTCCCATTCGTTTACGGCTTGCGCCGTCTCACCGATCTCGGCATAGAGATCTCCTAATTTTCTGCGAAGGCTGGTATTACTCGGATCCTTTTCAATTGCCTGACGATAGAGTTCGATTGCCCTCGGGTGTTCGCCTTGCTGCTGGTAGAGTTCAGCTAACTGTTCTAACAACGTAAGGTCGCCCGGGTAACTTTGCAACCGCCTTTGAATGAGTTTTTCGGCTTGTGTGTAGTGGGCATTGGCGATATAAAGCCGAATAAGACTGTTCACTGCGCTTGTGCGATACGGCGAACTCAGAAAATTGTCGAGAAAGTATCTGTAACTTTCTATCGCTTCCTCGGTCTTGCCCTCTGTGTGTTGATATTGCCCAACGAGATAGGCGGCTGTGGCAGCTGCAGCCGTGTTAGGATGCTGTTTCAAAATCTGTTTGCATTGTAAAATCGCCTGTCGGAACTGATACCGTTGCCAGTAGAGGTTTCCTAAACGGTGGACTGCCTGCGTTGCATAGGATCCGTCGGGGTTCTCGTCCACAATCTCTCTAAAAATTCGTTGTGCAGCCGGATCCTCTCCGACTTTGCTGTAACTTTGTCCGAGCATTAATCGGATAGAGTCTTTCTGGCTCTGCCGAAGGGGTGTATAAGTATCGCCTCCCTTTGGAATACCTTTCTCAAGCAATTCCTCATACGCTTTAATCGCTTCGGCGTATCGTCGTTCGTGGAAGTGGTCATGTGCGGCTTCAACGGGATCCAACATCGGATTCACTGTCGGCGCTTGGACCTGTGCAAAAACGTGCGGACGATTTATTACGACAACAGTAAGTAATAAGATTAGAATAGCAAAGAAATTGAACAGTCGTTGCATTGCTGTCTCTGTTTTCATAGATACGTTTACCGTGTGACGATATTAACAAGGAGTGCCATGCCGTAAATCATACAATTTTCGTCAATGTCAAATTGCGGATGATGGCACATATTCACAATACCCTTCTCTTCATTCCCCGCACCGACCATGACGAAACACGCTGGAATCTCTTGTGAGTAGTAACTGAAATCCTCACCGCCTAATGCTGGAGGCATTGGGAATATGAGATTGCTCTCATCAACCAATTCCTTCGCTGCCGATAAGACTGTATCAACACAAGGTTCATGATTGTACGTCACTGGGTATCCTTCTTGATAGTCGAATGTATAATTTGCATCGTGTGCGCTTGCCACTCCAGCGAGGAGACGTTCCAATTGCCCACGAACGCTTTTCTGTACCGATGTTTGGAGTGTGCGCACTGTGCCGCCTATAAGCACTTTAGGCGGAATGACATTAAGAGCGGCACCTACAAGTCCATTTTTCAGGTCGGCATCGCCACCGTGCAACTGCGTAACACTGACGACAGCGGAATCCAGCGGATTGACATTTCTGGCGATAATCGACTGCACTGCTGTCACGAACTGGGCACCAATAACGATTGGATCGATAGTGATATGCGGAAATGCAGCGTGTCCGCCGCTACCGGTGATCGTAATTTGGAAAGTGTCCGACTGTGCAAGCATCGGACCGATACAAGTGGCGTATTCTCCAACGGCAAAAAGCGGAAAGACGTGTATCCCGTAAATCTCGTCTACATCCTCTAATGCCCCGTCTTTTATCATAGCAGGCGCGCCGCCCGGCGATACCTCTTCGCTCGGTTGGAAGATAAATCTGACATGCGTTTTCAGATCGTCTCGAAAATTCGACAGGATTCGCGCCGCACCGATGAGCATCGCAGTGTGTGCATCGTGTCCGCACAGGTGTGCCTTACCGTCAATCTTCGATTTATAGGGAACATCAGTGAGCTCCTGAATCGGGAGCGCGTCCATGTCTGCCCGAAGTGCAATACGTTTTGATGCCCCCGGCACCTCAATGTCGCCAACGACCCCTGTCCTACCGATACCGGTTTTGACCTGAATATCCAACGCACGCAGTGCATCTGCTGCGATTCCGGCGGTGCGATGCACGTCGAACCCTAATTCAGGGTACTGATGGATGTCCCGTCGGATAGCAACGATGTCGTCAAAATGACGGCGACACTGTTCAAAGATTACATTTTTCATTTTTAATCTTCCAAATTGTAGCGTAAACTTTTAGTTTGCGTACACGGACACAATCTAAAAGATTATGCTACAAAGATAACAACTTAGCATAAAAGTTAGAACGTCAATGTGCGTCGTAAGATGCTTTGATGTCCGCGTTCGTTTTCGAGACGATAGATGACGGTATAAACCCCCGGCATCCGCTTAAATAGTTCGGTGTTAATCTTAGGTGTCAATTCTATCTCAGTTGAGCCATCATCTGGTATAATTTTCTCTTCCATGATGGGGCCGTAAACCCTTTCCCCCAAAGGATTGAGCACTTTCCATGTTAGAGCAAGTCGTCTCGGACGCGGTGGGTTGTTGATGTAGACCGTAATCTTATCGTCAATCCGTTCGCTCTCAAGTTTAAGCGTTCCTAACTTGGAGAACAATTTAACAGTTAGCGTGAGCGGCGGAATATATTCAAGGTATCCCCGACCGGGAATAGCGCGCCATGTTCCGCCTGTCGCCAATCCAATCTGTCGGATTGGTAGATAATCGAGTCCGATAACATCGACTCGGATCTGTTCATTTTGTAGGACCTCAATAACTTGGTCCAAACTATAGGCGGATCTACCGTTATAGTCAGCATCATGGAAAGCAGCATCGCTCGCCAGAACAATGAAGCGTTGTGCCCCATTTCGGAATTTCATATCACTCACCGCAGCCATAAGTGCGTCCAGTCCAGCTTCAGTGATGTCTCCACCGCCATCAACCCCGATGTCAAATAGCCAATTTTTAAAAGTTCCGAGATCATCGGTCTGTCCAAATTTCCGCGCTTTATCTGTGAATGTCACCAATCCAAAAGTCGCATCACGTCCATCGCGAATAAATGCCTTGAAAAGAAAATCAACATAGGCGCGTATACCTCGGATATTGTCGCGCATGCTCTCGGTTTCATCAAGAACAAAAATGACATCAACTTTTTGCGTTGTGGTCGCGTCAGCGAGTGTTCGGGCAATATCCTTCATCATGTGAACAAAAACACCACCGACGTTAGCACCACCCGTGGAACTCCCACCGCCCCAAGCGTTGCCTACTCCTGTCGCTTGGAGGGCATCTCCACGACGACTGCCGTAGTGAATCTTTGGAGCATTGACCGTTGGCGAGCTATCACTTAAAGCAGTATCCGCGTCTAAAGCAATAGGTTGCGTTTCTCCGCCTGGTGCTACATAGTCCGTCTCTGGGGTTGAAGGTCGAACTATTGCTTGATTGGATGGGCTCGCCGCTATGCGATTTTCAGTCGCGTAATCGACAGAATTTCCTACTACAGCACCGGACCGCAATAAATTATTTCCAATGGACTCCGGTGCGCGCACTAATCCTTCTTGCTTACGTGCCTCAAGTTTTGGGGTATCCGCTGCATCTTGATTTACGGTTTGCCAAGTTGGATTTAGTGTCGTCTTGGGTTTCGCGGGTGGTGGCGGTTTCACTTCTTTGGTTATGATAGGTGCTGGGTGTTCGACAAATTCTCGTGGTTTAGGTGCTGGAGCAGGTTTCCAATTCGCTATAAAAATTTCTATTTTGTCGTAGAATCGCTCCTGGGGAGTTGGTTTGGGGACAATCCACCATAAGACGAACAATAGGATAAAATGGATAAAGAGTGAATATATTAGATATACGGGTGTTCTTCTTCGGTTTCTCATTATATCCACCGCCGTAATTACAAATGAAATTCAACAATATCCCCGTCATAAACGACATCATTACGACTGACGGATTGTCCGTCGTGCCATTCAGGTCCCCATATCCGTGCGAACCTAAATTCAGCAAAATCTTTGTGTAAACTGCGCGCCGCATCCAGAACGGTTGCACCTTTCGGGAGAACAATTGGATCGTCCTGTTCTATCGGTTTCCCGGGTGCCTTCGGATAGACACGCAAGATGTCTAACTCCGTATAGATTTCTTGTAACAAAGCATCTTTTCCCGTGCCGGTTTCAGCAGAAATTGGAAGCATGCGAAATGCGTCTCCATAAAATTCTTTGAGAATATCCAACCGTTCCTCTGCTCCTGGAGCATCAAGTTGATTGGCAACAATGAGAGTCCCGTTCTCAGGTGTTTCGCGATCTGCTTCGTTAAGGAGGGCTACCAGGACATCGAGATCGTCTAAGAGATTATCGCTTGCAAGGCTGATGACGGGCAAAGGGAGGTCGGCGTTACGGGTGAGCGTCAATACCGTTGGCAGGACGAAATCTGGCGTAATCGACGGGGTATCAACAATCTGGAATTGTATGTTTTCATAGCGAAGCATTCCAACCGTCGGCATTGTCGTTGTATAGGGGGTCGGCGAAACTTCTGTTTTGGCGTTTGTAAAGTTCGCGAGCATTTGCGATTTACCACCATTTGGAGGTCCAAGGAGCACTACCTGTCCAGCACCTTGCTTGGGGATATGCTCACTATAACTTCTCTTACCAGTTCCCTTACCACCTGCTTCGGTTGGCCCTTTTTTGAGTTTCGCGATACGATGGCGTATGTCAGAAACAACCTTTTCCGAACCTTTGTGTTTAGGGACGATGCGTAACATCTCCTCTAACAAACTGAGTCGTTCTTCATCTGTTTTGGCGGCTTCATGTTGGTGTTTGAGTTTGTAGTAGGTCGGGGGTAGATTTGCTGGCATTTTCCGTCCACCTCCATGCTATGGAAGCTGGTTTAGAGTGCCCGTTCTGTGGCAGCCAAAGGTTTGTTATAGTTGTTTACAATCGCTGTGAATTCTGTTAAAATAGAAGAAACTATTAAATTAGGATACAAGATTTTTGTTTTTATGTCAAGTCAATTAAGAGGTGTATGGCAAACACAAATAAGCGCGTCCGCTATCTTTCTTTTTTTTCTTTGTGTCTGCCTTCGTATTACCACAGCAGCGGATGATCAATTTTTGTCCCGAGGTGATGAGTTACTCACCCTGGTGCAATCTGAAGCACTCGAAGCACGGGTGATGGCACTACAGGAGAATATTGGCAATTCACAAGCCCTCCGAACGCGCAGCGCACACCATCGCGAAGCGACAGATAACATAGTGCGTTACATTACCAATGAATTTCGCCGTTCCCCACGCATGGAGGTCACGGAACAGATTTTTGGTGGCGTTAAAAATGTCGTGGCTGTCCTGCCTCGTCGTCCACTTTCATCGAGTAACCGTATTTTTATCATCTGTGCCCATTACGATACACAGGCGGTGCGTGAACCGAATTGGAACCCGTTAGTTTCTATAGCACCGGGCGCGAATGATAATGGTACAGGCGTTGCGGCGATGCTGGAGATCGCACACCTCTTAAGTCGATATGAATACGATCACGAGTTAAGATTCGTCGCGTTAGGCGGCGAGGAACTCGGCTTTCTTGGCAGTCGTCATTACGTTCAAGAGGCGGCTGCTATAGGTCGAAATCATGGACAAGACACCGATCGTCAACGTGAAAACGTGGTCGGGGTTTTTAACTTAGACATGCTGGGTTTCAATTGGAGAAGTGATTTCGTTGAAATTGTCACCAATAACAATTCAGCGTGGATAGGGCGCGCCCTTATAATCGCAAATACGTGGTACGATATTGGTTTGAAGATTCGTCGCACCCAAGATGAATTCGTCGATATTTCCTCCCATAAACCTTTCTGGGATAACGGTTACAATGCGGTGACCTTAACTGAGAGTTCTACACCGTGGCGAGATTCACAGAATTACGATGCCAACCCTTTTTATCACACAGCTGCTGATACCACCGACAAAGTGAACTTCAATTTAGTGAGAAAGGTGGCACAACTCGTGCTTGTTACGATAGATAGTCTTCTCACGGACATGTTTCATCCAGAGCGGCAGCCCCCACAGATAACGCTACAACTTCCACTAACCACCGCGGAGAGTGAATTAGAAGTTACGGGAACTTTTCATTCAGGGTTCCCGATTGATATCGTTATCCATCCAAGTCGAGCGGAAGCCGCACTTAACCGAGAAACACAAACCTATACAGCTACAGTGCCACTGCACCCAGAGGTGAATACACTTACGGCAATAGTTCGCTATCCACTCGGCGCGGTCTCAGTCGCAAAATCTATTCTCTTAACCCAACCGTTTGCATGGAAAGAGGTGATAGTGTTTCCGAACCCGGCGCGTTCAGAGGGGCTGACCGAATTTCGCGTCGAAGCAAATGTGGATATAACAGGCCTGCAGGTGCTGATTTATGATTCAGGTGGCAATCTCATTAAACGGATTGAAGGTATTTCCGATCGATTGGATCCGCGGCTATGGCGAACATGGTGGAATCAGCAGACCTCTTATGGATTAGCCGTATCTCCGGGAATTTATATCTGCCACATTGTGGCTACATCTAAAGGAGAAACTTATACCTATTTGGAGAAATTGGCGATTCTTAGGTAGTGAAAACGTTTGACAAATTCCGAGAAACTGTGGTAAAATGGACTAAAGGAAAAGTCCGACCAGCAGCGCGGCATCTACACCGAAAGGAGAATGCCATGAAAAAAAATATCTGCGTCTATTCTCATTTGATAATTTTCTTTGTCAGCGTCGGGGTTATTATATCTTCTTGTAGTAGTGGCACCACGCAACCGACAGATGTTCAACTCCTCGGTTCAATCGAAAATGCGTTCGTGAACATCGCGAAACGGAGCAAACCTGCTATTGTCGGTGTGAGCGTCGAACGCCATAACGAACGGAGCAGGTTTCAACAAGAAGGTTCTGGATTCATCTTTCGCAAAGACGGTTATATTCTGACGAATTATCACGTCGTGAGGGACGCGGCAGTCATTCGCGTGCAATTACTCAATGGGAGTCGTGTTGACGCTAAATTAACCGGGACGGACCCTAATACGGATATTGCTGTCTTAAAAATCGATGCTAAGGAAGAACTTCCAATCCTTCAATTAGCGGACTCCGAACAGGTACAGGTCGGACAGTTCGCCATTGCTATTGGAAACCCATTCCAACTTAACCACACGGTGACGACTGGTATTGTTAGTGGAAAAGAACGTATTATTCTGCCAGAGCGCGGTCTTATTCGGTATCAAGATTTTATTCAGACAGATGCTTGGATTAATACTGGAAATAGTGGGGGACCATTACTGAATATCCACGGTGAAGTTATTGGAATCAATGCCTTAATACGACGACCTGACGATACGCCTGCAACAAATGCCGTCAGAGCAGGGGCGGGGTTTGCTATTCCGAGTAACCTTGTTGAAAAAATTGGGACACAGCTTATTGCGAATGGAAGGATCGTTCGTGGTTTTCTTGGGATTCGCATGGAACCCGCAACACAAGGGATTCGGGTAATGAGTGTTCTGAGAGACATGCCTGCACACCTCGGTGGACTACAGAGAAACGACATTATTGTTGGATACAATGGGAAGAAGGTCGACGATATTAACAAATTCAAGATGTGGATTGCCGATTCACAAGTCGGTAAGAGTTCACAGGTTACCGTCCTCCGAGATGGACATGAGCGAATATTCGCTGTAACAATAGCAGAAATGCCTGCCTTGCAGGCTGGCAGACCGATTGAGAATAACTCGGTGGCGTGGCGGCGGCTCGGTCTAACCGTCCGAAAACTGCAAAGCGGCGATTTTGAGAGATATACTTACTTAACCGATGAGGACCGCGGTGTTATTGTTGACAGGGTCCAGGAAAATAGCCCGATCCCACAAGGTGCCCTTATCGTTACGGTCAACGGACAAAATGTCAGGAGTGCCCAGGATTTTGATGCCTTTCTCCAGAAAGCAGAAGCCGATCTCGGACAGATTATCCTTGAAATCAAAAGCAGTCACGGTACAGAAAAGGTGACAGTGAAACTTAACAATTAAATGGAGGACTTAGGTCTCACCGGACACGATTTAATTTGCGTTGCTCTCTCACCAGAGACCGATTCGTGCCCAATTGATACCCAACGAGAGATAGGACATGGCATCATCAACTCCCCTGACCCTCAGAGAAATCTTCAGTCCGGGCGGACTCATTTCAGAACATCTTGACGGGTATGAGTTCCGCCAAGAGCAATTACAGATGGCACACGAGGTGGCTCGGGCGTTTATAGACGCGGAACATCTGATTGTTGAAGCAGGGACAGGGGTAGGTAAGAGCTTTGCTTATCTGATACCGGCGATTTCCGTTGCGCGCAAATCAGGGCAGAAAGTCGTTATTTCAACGAATACCATCAGCCTACAAGAGCAGCTCGTCACAAAAGATATTCCATTCCTGCGACGTATACTCCCCCGCGATTTCAATGTAGTGCTTGCCAAAGGACGCCGTAATTACCTCTCGCGAAGACGCCTCAAAAATCTGCTCAATTATGAACGCGGTTTATTTGATACATTAGAAGAAGTTGAAGAGGTAGCAGAAATTGAGGAGTGGGTGAATTGGACAGTGGACGGCAGCACAGCAGACCTATCGTGGCAGCCAAACCCTCAAGTATGGGATAAGGTCGCATCCGACAGAGATAACTGCCTCGGACGACAATGTGAGACTTACAATACCTGTTTTTATTTTAATGTCAGAAGAGAGATGCAGGAAGCAGATTTACTGATTGTGAATCACCATCTCCTCTTTAGCGATCTTGCTGTTCGTAGAGAGAGCACGGAAGCACTCGGGGTCTTACCTGAATACGACTACCTTATTATCGACGAAGCCCACCATTTAGAGGCGACAGCGACGAATCACGCGAGTGTTAACTTCAGTAATACGCGCGTTAAGTGGCTTCTTGATTCGCTTTTCAATGTAGCGAAACTCTTCGATTCAAAACAATTAACGATGCAAGTCGAAGAGGCACGCGATCGAGCAAACACGCTTTTTAGTACGATTATTGATGTCCTTGAAGAAGTTGATGATGGAGGGCACAGCAGTTCTCTTACACAGCGTATCCATCAAAGCAATTTCGTTGAAAACGTATTGGACGCGCCGCTCGCCGATATTGAGCAAACTCTGAAACGCTTGCGTGATGACACCTCAACGGAGGACGATGAGCAAGAAATTGCCGCACACTGCAGCTACTGTGAACGTCTTCGTGATGAATTAGATATGATAATCCGGCAGGACGATCCAAACTATGTCTATTGGGCTGAAATATCGATACGCGGACGAACACCCCGGGTTCTCCTGAATGCCACCCCTGCAAACGTGAATCGGATATTAGAGGACCATCTCTTTGGAATAAAAGATAGCGTTGTCATGACGAGTGCCACGCTCTCCACGAATCGCAATTTCGCTTACTTTAAAAATCGGATAGGAATAAATGAGTGCCGTGAACTACTTGTGCACTCACCATTTGATTTCAAGAAGCAGGTGGAAATCCACATTCCGCGGTATATGCCTGATCCAAATAGTAGTGAATTTGTTCCAGCAGTGATTCAGGAAATCAAACACTACTTGGAACTGACTCACGGCAAAGCCTTCGTCCTGTTTACAAGTTACAAAATGATGGATGAGGTGTACGATGCGGTGGCACCAGATCTCGAAGATATTGGAATTGACGCTTTCAAACAGGGCGGAGAACTCTCGCGGACAGATATGCTTCAAGCGTTTCGTGAGGATACTGATTCGGTCCTGTTTGGAACATCAAGTTTCTGGGAAGGCGTTGATGTCCGGGGTGAAGCACTTAGTAATGTGATCATCACAAAACTTCCGTTTGAGGTGCCGACGCATCCGGTAATGGAAGCGCGGGTGAAACAGATTAAGGAGAGCGGTGGAAACGAATTTTTTGAATTCAGTTTACCAGAAGCGGTACTGCGCCTAAAGCAAGGGTTTGGACGACTCATCCGGACGCAAACAGACACGGGTATTGTTGTTATTCTTGATCCACGGATTAAGACGCGGAGTTACGGAAAGCAGTTTTTGGATTCATTGCCAAACTGCGAGATTGTTGAAAAATAAAAGAAGCCGACGGTGCGGGGAACCGCAGGCTTCTTTAGACATTGTAGATAGCACGTATCACGACTGCCCTCAACGATTTAATAACGCCTCGGTGATGGCTGCGCGGTGCGAATACCTCTGTCGTGCGTGAAAGGGAATTCAAATTCTATCGTTTGATAACGCTGTGCCCCTCCCGGAGGAGGTGCTTTTTCGATCGGTAGAACAACCTTTAAATCAGTAGCATTCAACTTTATTTGGGTGAACGGCAGGAAACCCTCAACACTTTTACCCGGTGGGATACCTGTTCGGCGCGTTCCTACCTGTTTCTCAACGATAGGCATCCGTTTCTCCACTAAGATCCGTCGTGCTATTTCAAGACCATTTTTCACATAGAGGCCTGTAGCGCGCGCCATGTATATGAAACGCTCCTCTAAGTCGTCATAATCCATCCCGCTATAGATGTTCTCCCCTTGGTCAACAATCGTGCATTTTTTGACATTAAAGATGACGTGTTGTTCTCGATTGTTAGTAATCTTGACGTAAAACACATCAGTTTTGTCGCTTTGGGAAAGTGCCTCCGTTTCATAAAAAGGTGAGAAAGCATTTCCACGATTGTACTTCCGGTCGAGATCCGTCCGTCGCCAATATGCGATAGAAACGGTAATACCATCTCGTGTCTTCGTCAGGATGGGTTGTCTCGACTGTACTTCAAACAGGTCGGGTTTATCAGACATCATAACGACATCAACAACCTTCCTATCTTCAACGCTCCCCGTTTCAATTTGGACTTGGGTTTCTGTCCATTCATTGAGGAAATTGCTCCACTGGTCGTTGGCATGTGCGTATTCGTCAAATGCGAAAATGTAGGTTATCGCTTCCATGTTGGCATTGCGTGCTTTTCCAACACGGAATCCGACTGTATCCATACCGTACTTGTCCAGCACAGGCTTAGCGATCTCCTCCGAAGGAACAGCAGGAACGATGACCTCTTCGTCCGGTTTTGCGGTCTGTTCCGCCATAGCATCGGCTATGTTATGGACGGGACGAATCGGGGACAAGCTGCTAAGTGCTGTTCCGCAACCTGCGACGCTAAATGCGACCGCAAGTAGCAAGAAGATATTGAGTGCTGCGAATTTATTCATCCATTTCATTGATAATATTGCCTCCTGGGCTGCCATCCTATAAATGGCAGATTTATATTTCGTTTCCTACCGTGCAGCGCATTCAAGCTCTCATCGCGCGAAGCACCTACGACTAACTGTAAGCACATCGGAATAGAATACGAATGATGTGCCTAAAACTGATTTTGTTGACTAAATTAGCATAACTACAATTTTTAGTCAAGAAATATGTATGAAGAATTTGAAATGCCTATTTCACAACGCTTAACTTTCCAATTTCTTGAACGAGTAAATCCGCTTGTTGTGCCGAAACACGGTAGATATAGATGCCTGATGCGAGAGGCGTGCCACTGTGGGTTGTGACGCGCCATTCAAACTTCCCTTGTGCCGCTACATTTTCGCGCGTTTCACTGTAAACGAGGTCACCCGTCGGAATAAAAATCTCAAGGTTGACGTTATCCGCAATTTGGGAAGCGGACAAACGATAGGCAAAGGTTACCACGTCCTCACCTGAACGGATTGGGTTTGGATAGACCCGCATGTCTTTAAGGGCAAAGGGTTCTGCCTGAAGTTGGTCTACACGCAGCTGATAAGAATCCGTGCTGCTGAAACTTCCGTCCGATTCCACAACCAGATAGAATGTTCCTGTCGTATTAGGCTGATACAAAAGCCTCACTCCAGCGATGTCGGTAGCGTTTTCCGCTATGGCATGTATGTCGCCTGTCTCTGTCTGGAGGGAGAGACGATAATTTTTGTTCGGTGGAATGTCAGCGAGCGTCACCAAAATCGTTATGCCGTGGCCGGCTTCGAGTTTGTATACATCGCGTGTATCCGTTAGACTGAAGAGAAAAGATTCGTAGGTCTCCCCATAGGCAATTGGGTGGGCACTGGCAAGCGTATCGTTCGGTTCGTACGTATCACCGAATGATACTAAAATCGGAATTGTCAACCCTTCCGATCCGATGTTCGTAATAGAGATACCACTTATAGTGCCGTCATTAGCATTACTGTTTGGGAGCGTTCCTGGCGTAAAGGCTGTCTGCCCATCTTCTGCGGAGTAAGCAGCCCCATCGGTAATCGTTTGTAGGTCTATAAATGCATCATCACCCTCCTCGGAGATACCAAGATGCTCAGGATCAGTTGGGTCTTCGAGCCATATCTGCTGGGAGGCATCAAAACTGCCAAGTGGATAGGTTTCAGTTTCATCAATATGCCAGATTAATAAGCCCGATTCAGGTAGGTGGGTATCAAAAGTTGCGCCTGAGGTTTTATTTCTATTTTCTACCAGAAAGAATTCCGTGGCTTCACCGCGAAGAGTTCCAACCGACGACGGAATATTTATTTTAAAGATTTTATCAGTTCTGGGAGTGAGTTCAAAACTGGGCACGTCAATTTTCTGATTTTGTGTTATCTGAACGGGTTGGATCCAGCCGAGGCGGCCGTTTTCAGGTCTCGCATCGAAATCCCATTTCAAATATCCTATGATATGGCTCGGTCTGATGCCTAAACCGCCTGGACCTTGATAGGGCCCGAAAGCACCCATCAATCCCCACTTATGGTCCCGGGCATCTGTGAAACTAAATCCGTAAACATCAGGAGCACCGAAATCGTGGAAAAACTCATGAAAATAGATTCCCAAGTGTGGATGCTCAAGATTGGGTTCTTCTGCGACGACCACGGCAGTATCCACAAGGACACCGTCGTAAACACCGTTGACAGCCTTTGTTAGAATCGACCAGATGTCATCCGGGACACCAGATGCCGCCTGATTACCGCCAGCATGAATAAGGAAAATATGGTCAACAACGCCGTCATTGTCTCTATCATAGTGCGAAAAATCGACAATTGAATCCACTGCTTCACAGGCTTCCCGAACTAATTCTCGGTAGCGTTCCACGATTCTGGTACCTTCCCCGTAATATGTCATCGGCTTCTCAGCACGAATCCATGTATTACCAGTCGGAACGACCCCTCCCATGGGCCCGGGTTGCACGTCCATCTGCCCATAAGAGTTCTCTCGATAGTAAGTTTTAAGGGAAATGCCTTCGGAGGCGTAGAGATATGTATCAAACGCCGCGCCTTCTCTACTTCCGGGCATATCGGCGAAATCTATCTTTAATGCAAGGACATATTCTATACCGTCAGATTGTAGGATGCCTTGTTCCCGAGCAAAGCAACATCCATCAAGTGCTTCAAGAAATTCGTCATGGCTTTGCGGTGCTTTGGGGACCAACTCGCCGCTTGTGGGATTTTCATCGAAATAGAGGTAAGGGTTCGGTGGTGCTGCTACACTTGGCGTAAAAAATAGGATAATGGTTGTGATGCAAACAATTAAGGTCTGGAAAATTTTCATGAATATGTACTGGAATGGTGTGTAAAGGTCCTACTCAAAAGGTCTAATCAAACTCCCCCCCGCACTTCCGACATAAGATATAGAATTGGATATCATCGGATTGGGCATGTTGTATCATGAGGTCAACCGCCTGCTGTGGTAGATCTGCTTCGCATTTCGGACATTTGTAGAGTGAGCCTTCTGTTTCAGGAAATTCAGTGATGTCGCCCCAAACATCGTGAAGCGCATATTTGAATTCCCACGGCAATTCGGTCTTAACAGCAGTTGCAATTTGGACAGCGTGGCGAATTAATTTCTGGCACTCGTAGACAGAAACAGGCTCATAAAGTTGTTGTGGATACCTAACTGGGAGCGATCTACCTTCAGTCTCGACTTCAGGATCAAAATCGCGGGAGCGGGTAAGCAAAATTTGATCGAGACGTGAACCTGCCTCCCTGCCTTTTGACCAGAGACGATGGTAGCCGGTGCGCTTAACTTGGAAAAAGGCTGAATTACCCTCTGATTTGTTGTTTTTGCTTACTACACTTTCAAGCCCGGTATGCCAGAGCCAGCGTCCCCATTTCGTCGTATCGTCGGGTTCTGGACAAATTCTGATTGCGCATGGCCCCCCATCCCGATCCCAAGGATACGCGAGGGCATCGTCCATCCCGATCCAATAAGAATCGTCGCCTTTCCCAAAGAGAACCCGCAGCCAGACGTACCACCTGCCAACCTTTGGTATGTAAATCTCATGAATCGCGCGGGCACCATGCATACTGTCAATGGCACGTCCCCCGGAGGCTTCCTCATGCGCCACGATTTTCACACCTTTATCTAGGTGAACCGCCGTATCCGCTTCGATGACCAGCGTATCTTTCGGCAGACGCACGAGTTCTTCGGGCTCGTCCGCATCTTCAGGATCAGTGGGTTCTAAGAGATTATAGTGCTTTGCGATTTTTCGTGAGATCCGTTCAAACTGGTTCTCAGAAAGGTTGGCATCAAAAAAACAGTCTCGAATCCCTTTTTTCCACAGGTCAAGTAAGACGTACAGCGCCTTCAAATTGCCGTCTGGACGTTTTCGAGTGCCAACCACGATTAACATGCCAGTGTCCTTAGAACGGCTCACAAGACAGCGATGGATTGGAAAATCCAACGGTTGATTTGTCTTGCTGGATACAAGGAGGGGTGAATAGTACTGGCATCTCTCGTCGCACCCGGGAATCTTTGCCCTTTTAGCCCTACAGCACTCTGGACAGATTAACATACCGTTGAGTGCCGGACAAATGCGTTTACCATTATCAGATCGGCAGGTGCGACATCGTTGGCGTCGGGGGCGCCTTCTTGATGTCAGTTGTTTTTGATGCCGCATGTCTTTTTCCTCTGGCGATCAATTATCAGTTGTCAGCCGATAGCCACTAAAAATCAATCGGGACGATTAACGAGGTCCGCCAGATACTCAGCGATCTTATCAGTAATCTGCTGTGCATCGACATCGGCGAAGTTAAAGAGCTCTTTCAGCATCGGAGAGATAGCACCTGTATCGAGTAATGCATTTGCAAGTCTACCCATATTGCTTCGGTTAATGCCACCTGTGCCATCATTGTTTCCCATGTCCAATATTTTGATGCTATCAATCTTCTCAACGGGTCGCATCATTTGTTCGACGATATCTGGGAATTCGTCAATGAGTTCCATAACCGCCTCTTGGACGAGGACGCGTTGTTCAGCGACATTTCGGGCTTCATATTCAGCCATCTCACCTTGTGCTTTCGCTCGCGCTTCAGCAAGTACGGCATCCGCGAGACGCTCAATAGGCTGCGCTTGTGCTTCAGCACCGATAACCGCAACCTCACGCTGCCATTCAGCCTCTTTGACCTGTTCCGTGGCAGTTACATTCACTTCTGCCCCCATACGTTCGGCTTCGGCAACCAGCTGCTCCTTCTCAGCGAGTGCGGTCACTTGTTGTTTATTGGCAACGTCAATCTTCCGATCCTCATCGACTAAGGCAACCTGTAATTCCTGATTGATTCGGGACTGTTCTACTGTCAACGTTTTAGCAATCTCGGCGAGTTCGACTTGTCGCATCTGGGCAATCTGTGCGGTTTCTACGACGAGATTCTTCTCAATCTCACGCTGTTGAACCTGTTGCTCTTGACCGAAGCGGGTCGTTTGCACCAGTAGGTCTCGCTCAATATCTCGTAAAGACACACCCTCTTCTTGAGCAATCCGTGCCTTCTCGACCATGAGTTCCTTTTCAATATCTCGGATAGATACCTGTTGTTCTTGGGCAATCCGTGTGACTTCGACCGCTAATGTTTTAGCAATCTCGGCGAGTTCAACTTGTCGCATCTGATCAATCTGTGCGGTTTCTACGACGAGATTCTTCTCAATCTCACGCTGTTGAACCTGTTGCTCTTGACCGAAGCGGGTCGTTTGCACCAATAGGTCTCGCTCAATATCTCGTAAAGACACACCCTCTTCTTGAGCAATCCGTGCCTTCTCGACCATGAGTTCCTTTTCAATATCTCGGATAGATACCTGTTGTTCTTGGGCAATCCGTGTGACTTCGACCGCCAATGTTTTAGCAATCTCGGCGAGTTCAACTTGTCGCATCTGATCAATCTGTGCGGTTTCTACGACGAGATTCTTCTCAATCTCACGCTGTTGAACCTGTTGCTCCTGACTGAAGCGTGCCGTTTGCACCAGTAGGTCTCGCTCGATATCCCGTAAAGACACACCCTCTTCTTGGGCAATCCGTGCCTTCTCGACCATGAGTTCCTTTTCTATCTCACGAACAGCAATCGTCTGTTCCTGTTCGATTTTTTGCATCTGGACGGTGAGGTGTTGCTGGATTTCGGCGAGTTGTACAACTTTTGACTGCTCAATCTGTTGCGTTTCGACGATGAGATTTTTCTCAATTTCACGTTCAGCGACAACCTGCTCTTGTTGGACTTGAGCAACTTGAATGTCGCGATTCATTTCAATTTCGCGTTCTTGAACGATCTGTTCTTGGGTGATACGGGCGCGCTCAACCTCTTGCTTCATCTCGTATTCGCGCTCTTGGACACCTTGTTCCATCTCAAACTGGAATTTAAGGGTTTCTGCTTCTCGTTCAGCGGCATAGATAGCAATGTTTTTCTGTTGGTCGGATTCAGCCCACGCCTGTTGCTGTTCGGCTTCGAGTTTCTGGATACGGGCATCGACTTCAATTTGAACGATAGCGACCTCTTTCTCTTGGACAATCCGTTCCTTTTCCCGTTCTTGCTCAGCTGTAATTTCGGTGATTTCACGAATACCGACAGCATCAAAGCGATTTTCAGCATCCAGCGTTTCAACAGGCGTTTGATCGACTCGGATAATCGAGACAGTTTCAAGGATCAAACCGTTTTGGATTTGCAAGTCCTCGCCGCATGTTCCTTGAACCTTATCAGCAAATTCTTGGCGTTTCTGGAGGAGATCTTGGATCTCGCTTTCCGCTGCGACGCTCCGCAAAGCCCCTTCAAGTTTCGGTTCAATCAATTCGCGCACAGTTTCTGGTGTCATGGATTTATCACCGAGGGCTTGAGCTGCGCGTAAAATATCCGTTTGATTCGGTTCAACTTTAAGATAGAAAACGACTTCCACATCACCACGGTTGAAGTCATAGGTAATTAACGCCTCTGGTCCCTCACGGATGACCTCAATTCGCATGGTGTTAAGAGAAATTTCCTTAATTTCATGAATGATTGTGTTAACCCAGAGACCGCCGGTAATACTAATTTTCTCTTTGGAACCACCTGTCCGCACCAGGGCAATGTCGGCTTTAGGGATTCGGTATCGGATGACCATAGCGATGAATGCCGCCAGGATAGCGAACAATACGAGCATCACAGACGCTAATAGCCGCATCACGGCATTCTGTCCAAAAGTATCAAAATTTTGGAAGGCAAACCATCCAACAGTAATTGCAACGGCAATCAAGAAGACGATAACAGCAATGAAACGCATTCAATTCTCCTATAATATATAGAATAGAACAGAGGCATCGGCGTGTCTTGTGCAAGCGCGCCTGAAAAATTTTACCGGAAGATTGTATCGCTGCTGAGGTGCGTCCGGTAACGCCCTTTGAGCGGTTGACGGGGAGAAGTCTGCCATGCAAGGTTCGCCAAATAACACAGCGCATTCTCAATAAGAGGCTTCGCTATTGTCGTACGATAGGCATCACGCGTGTCCACAGCAAAAGTGACATAATAGCCTTCACCCCACTGTAGCTGGAGACTCACAGCATCCCCGTTGTCTTCTCTGACTGCTAATTTCCGATAGCTTCTGTCGTTTGTTACCCAATGGTCGTCGGTTATGAGCGTATCGACATTAACCTTATGGGGCCAGGTAAACATGCCGGTTTTTTGTCCGTCATCTGTAACTCGCACATTGCTATCGTTAGAGTTCATAACACGTATTGGGTGCTGATCAACAGGAAGCCAATCTCCACGCCATTGCGGTTCAGTGGTATGGACACCATCAGGTGGTATAATGTTGTTATCCATTGCCGAAGCCCAGACGATCCCACCCTTACGCACAAAGTCTTGAAGTGTCCGATCGGCATCTTCAACGAAATATTCGCCATCATGTCCTGGAGCGTTCCACGTTAACCAGACAATATCGTAGTCTGAAAGCACAACACTTGAAAGTTTGAGGGCATTATTGGGATCGCCATGATTGTCAGGATTTTCGTTGACGTGCACGGTAGTGAATTGGAATTCCAATCCTTCTATTGTGGTCAGTGATTCTAATACGGCTGGCTCACCCGACCTATTATCGCCAACAACGACCAAAACCCGGAATACACCTAACGGGACAATCTTTATAGAAGAAATAATATCTGAAAATGATCGCGAATGCGGAAGATCCCTGAGATTACGGAGTGCCAACTGAAATTCCCGTGAGCTTAAATTCAGGTCTAACCGGCGTCCTTCAAAATTGACGTGTTCATAAAAAATAACATGACACCCACTGAACGGGAAACTCGGCCCGCGCTGGATACGAATGGAGGAGACTGTATCATTCATGCCGATGTCAAACATCGAACTGACATCGCGCATGATTACACTCCGTTGTCCGTTATAATCTACATTATGAAACGCTTCGATAATAACAGGGACAGCCCCATATTCAGGCGGTGTCGGATGCGCCGATGGACTAAAACTGATAGCCGTGATCGCGTCCCCGAAATTGTAGGGAATATCGTGAATATTCGGATAAAACCCAGGCGGTAGTACTAATCGGCGTCCCTTATAGTCTTCATGTTCATGGAAGATAGCTTTATAGTTTGGAGACGCGTTGAACCCAGGTCCCTTATAAATTTTGATCGAGGAGATAATATCTTGTGCCCCGATTTGCCCTGTATTTGGTACGGATTCAATGATCGTTACTTTGCGTCCTTGAAAATTTACATGTTCAAAAACTTCAACGACGAGCCTCGGCATATTCGTCATAACCGATCCTTGTTTCTGGTATCACCGCTATACTAAAGCGTAGCGATTCGATTTCACAAATGCTATCAGAAAGCACATAAATTTGGCAGCAGCGCGTCATCGCGTCGCCTCTGAACCAAACTGCAAGTCTAATTAAAATACAATTAGCAGATACGCTTTGTCAAGGAAAAAATACTTTTCCTTTTGAAAACCAAACGGTTCTTAAGTTTTAAATTTTCTATTGAATTAGTCGGAAAGAATGTGATAAAGTACCTAATGAAGCCTGGAGAGAATGCTTTTATAGTAAAATTACAAGTTGTTGCGACGTTGTAAAAGACGGGGTTGGATAATCTCGTCAACTGGAAAGAGGAGTCCAAATGTCCTATAAAAGAGTGCTCTTAATCATTTTTATTTCAGGTATTTGCGCTGGTCTGGTCTACGTTCTTATCCAGATGGAAGAGTCTGTAACCCAAGAAATGGCAGCGTCACATCCGGTCGCGCTTCCGTATAACTGGGTCGGTAGTATCACAAAGTCCCAGATCGCAGAACCTTCGGGTATAACCTACCATGCAGCGCGGCGGAGTCTATTCATCGCCGATGATTCGGGGAGTATCCATGAAGTTGAATTAGATGGCGCCCTTGTCCAATCGAAGGGGCTGAACGAACGCGACATTGAAGGCATCACGGTGGATCAGGATACGGGCATGTTATACGCTGCGGTCGAAGGTGACGAGACAATCTTAGAATTGGATGCTGAGACACTCACGATTCAACGGGAATTCAAAATTAACCGGAATTTTGAAGGCGAACAGATATTGAAAAAAGGCGGTATGGGGGTCGAAGCGATTGCCTTTGTTCCCGATGCTTCGCATCCAGAAGGAGGCACCTTCTGGGTTGGCAATCAATCGTTTAGCCTCAAGCCGAAGGATGAGCCGTCAGTTATCTGTGAAGTGATTGTTCCGCTCCGTTCTGGAACGGCACGCAAGGCAGAAGGCACGATTGTCAACGCCTACCGGATGAACTTCATTGATATTTCAGGATTGGCTTATGATGTGCAAGGTGATCAGATGGTCTTAGTCAGTGATACCAGCAACTTGTTGGTGGAACTGAAAAAGGACGGCACAATTCTGGGGCACTACCTCTTACCCGGTGATGAGCAGGAAGGCGTTGTATTGGACGGATTGGGCTATATGTACATTGCACAGGAGAATGGAGAGATTATCAAATTAGCCGATCGAAGGCTGCGTTAGATACTCAGGCTGCCTACTGCGATATACCTATTTTTTTATTTTTCACTATCTTCAAAGCGTAGGACGACGATATCCGGCATCAAACCGAGGACCAGTGTGAGAGACGAATATTGTTCTGCTGTGTGCCCGGAATCCGATCGCCAGAGGACTTGTACGTTTCCCTCATCGTAGAGAACACCATAGACCAGTTTCTCACCATCAGCATTTTCTAAATGGAAATATCTGCGGCGTTTCGCGTCCATAGTCCCTCCTTTTGCTGAGGGAGGTGGCGAGGCGTTAACCTCGCCAGACAGCGATTCAAACTTCACTATGCGAGTGTGACAAAATCGGCATCCACACGATGCGGAATGATACCCGCGTCATTGCCGCGGCGGAGCAATTCTCGGACCCCGGCTCTCCCGTTCTCACCATAATCGAGCGTGTAGTCATTGACATACATTCCGACGAACTTGTCAGCCAGTGCGGTCTCCATGTCACGAGCATAGGTCATTGCGTATTCCAAACCTCGCGTCCGATGTTCCAATGAATACTGAATACTCTGTTTGAGGAGTGCTGTTATCTGGCGGATTTTCTCAGTACCGAGGTCTCGGCGTATGACATTTGCACCGAGCGGTAAGGGAAGTCCCGTCTCCTCGTGCCACCACTCTCCTAAATCAATGACCTTGTGAAGTCCCTCGCGGGCATAAGTCAATTGCCCCTCATGAATAATGAGTCCGGCCTCTACTTCGTCCTGTTGAACGGCATCTAATATTTTATCAAAGGGACGGGTTTCCGCCTCAAAGTTAGGTTGGAAGAGGCTTAGTGTGAGGTAGGCAGTCGTCATTTTGCCCGGAATAGCGATACGTTTACCTTCGAGGGTATCCATCGGTGCCTTAGCAACGACAAGCGGTCCGTACCGGTCTCCGATGCTCGCGCCACACGGCATGAGTGCGTAATCCTTTGCGACATAGGCATAAGCGTGGACGGAGATTGCCGTGACTTCGAGCTCAGCAGCGAGTGCCCGCTGATTTAAAGTCTCAATATCTTCAATAACATGGACAATTTCAAACGGTCCTGTTGAAATCAACCCTTTGGCAAGGGCATAGAACATAAACGCATCGTCGGAATCAGGACTGTGTCCAATCCGAATCTTTTCTGTTTGTGACATAGAGTTCCTTCTCAAGGTTATTTGAGTCTAATAATCCTCAATATATTCATAAAAATCAGTTTCCGGTAGATACTCCTCTTCATTGAGTTCTTCCTCCTCATCCGCCGCATATTCGGGCAGGGTAAGGAGTGCTTCTATCTCACTCGGATTCTCGATACGGAGTTTACAAATCCAACCGTCGCCTTCAGGGAAACAATTGAGGAGTTCAATATCATCCTCAAGTGCGGTGTTGACCTCATACACCTCACCACTTACCGGTGCGTGGATATAAAAATTTCTGCCATCAGAGGTCTCAAGGTGTCCCATAATTTCATCCTGTTCATATTCACCAAGAGATGGCAGTTCAATAAAAGTAATGTTGGTATAGATTTCCTGAGCGCGCTCGGTGATTCCGACGCTGCACTCCTTTGAATCAAAGATCTCAGCCCACTCATGTGTTGTTGTATATTTTATCTCAATATTACTCATCGCGAATCCCTCCGATATGTCCAAACTTGATTTTGAACATAGTAGGACCTATTGCGTTACCACTCCAATCCTGTGGAGTTGTGACTGGAAAGTTTCAAGAGCGTTCTGCCGGATCTTAATTTCAATAACCGGCTCCGGATTATATTCGATGTTAATTACTTTTCCGCCAGATCGTTTGCACAATGTAACAACAGTACCAATCTTTGCGTAACTCACGTCCAAGTATAAATTCTGATAAAAAACTTGGGTCTGAATCGTAGCATTTTCGAGGCAGTCCCTGGCACACCGTCCATAAGCGCGAATTAATCCACCTACACCGAGGTTAATACCACCGTAGTACCGAGTAACAACGCAAAATGTATTGCGCAAGTCAAAAGCACGGATAGCAGCGAGTATAGGCGGTCCTGCTGAATGTGTCGGTTCTCCTGCGTCTGTAGCGTACTCACGTTGGGTTGCACCGCTGCCGATGCTGTAAGCGTAACAGTAGTGTGAGGCGCGGGGCCTGCGATCTTGAACTTCAATGAGAAAGTCCTTTACCGCTGCCTGTGTATGAACAGCAGTCGCCTCAGCAAAAAATCGAGACTTCTTTACGACATGGTGTGCACAGGCAATTCCTGCCACTGTTCTATATTCATCAGACATAGATCAGAACCGCCTCTTTGCGTTCCTAAAAAGTTTGTCCAAGTGAAAAGGTATAAACAGCTTCGCCTTGAACGACATGAAGGCGTTCTGATTCTTCTATTGTAGGTTTGAATTGCGGTGCATAAGCGGCGTTTAGTGTTATGCCACTGAATCGGACACCAAGCCCGAAGCATATCCCTTCCGCCTTCCAGAGCCGTTCCTGTGTTTCAAAGGAAGCGTCTTGGAATAGAAAGACCGCGGCGTAGCGTTTTTCAGTATGCCTAAGATACCCAATTCTACCACCAATCCGATTTTTATACCACAGTTCCGCCCCGACATTTGCCCGAATGCCATCTCGGAAGGGTGGATGTGCGTCTAAACCGACGCGTAATGATACATTTGACAATTCGCGGTGATAGGCTATACCAGCAACAATCGTGCGTTCTATTCTATCTGGAATCTCAACATCAGAAAAAGAGAGGCCATTGCTTAGGTTCCGCACCGCAATACCGACGTGGATCCCGTTGCCAAATTGCTGAATAATACCGACGTTGTAGGCATAACCGTGTCCGAGATGTTCTTTAGCATCAGCATCAGTAACTTTTGAACGCAGCCATTTCGCGTCAAACCCGACAACGGTGTTTCGAAGGATATTTATGCCGTAGCCGAGACCGACAGCAAGATTATTTTCCGAGAAACTATTCACCGCTTTTCCGAGATAGTCAACGCGTCGAAAAGGTCCTTCCTGCCCAAAAGCAAATGCAAATCCAAATGCTCCGAATTTCCTCATCGGCAACACCCAATTGAGCATTTCAATGCCAGATGCTCGCTGTTCAAATCGACTATAGTCCTGATAGGTGGAATCACTATTCGGTTTAGCAAGGAGGGCAATAGTGCGTGGAAAACGGATTGTATGAACAACGAATCTGTTTCCGCCTGCAGCACTGATACCAGCGGGATTGTTACCGAGCGCATCCGCCCCACGGGTTATACTGGCGAAGCTGCCGCCCATTCCGTGATATTCAGCACCGACCAGTTGTTTGAGAAATCCATCTGCTCTGGCTGTCGTGTTCACCGCCACGGCAGCACCACTACAAATAAGAAAAAAGAGGATAAGGGCAACTGAACTGCAAATCTGTTTCACTTTTACCTCATACCAAATCGGTAATTTTCAAAATACGAGTTGGGTATAGGAATTCACACCAAGTCAAGTGGAGCAGAGGGTTACCTGCGCTACAGCATACACATTTGTATGGGACATAGAAACGAAGGTTGAACTGATATTATATGCCTCGGCATAACGCCGGACTTCGCCATGCAAGATAAGGTCAGGTTTTCCAGCAGGATTCGCTTTGATCTCTACGTCTTGCCAACGCATACCCGTAATCAAACCCGTGCCGAGTGCCTTCAAAGTCGCCTCTTTCGCAGCAAAACGGGCAGCGAGCCTCCAATATCGGCTCGGAGCATCTCCGCAATACACGAGTTCCTGTTGCGTATAAACCCGCTGTTCAAAGCGCGCCCCCCATCGCCGACATGCTTCTCGAATCCGTTCGACCTCAACAATATCAATACCGATTCCCTGAATTTTTTCGTGGTGCATCGATCTATCTACAGAGGGCATCCGTCATTTGTGCGGCACGAACATTAGCTTTTACATCATGGACACGGACAATGTCTGCGCCGTGTGCGATTGCCCAACACACTGTCGCTGCTGTGCCTTCAACGCGCTCCGTCATGGGAACATCTAAAATATTGCCGATAAACGATTTACGCGAAGTGCCGATAAGTAGTGGTCTGTTTAGTGCTTGAAACTCCGAAAGACGCTTCAAGAGCTGAAGGTTATGCTCCGTCGTTTTACCAAAACCGATGCCTGGGTCAATAATAATGCGTTCAGCAGCGATACCTTGTGCTTCAGCATTCCGAATTTTTTTTTCGAGGCATGTGCCGACCTCGCTAACGACATCTTCATATTCTGGTGCCTGCTGCATTGTGCGCGGTGTTCCTTTCATGTGCATCAGAACGACACCCGCTTCCATTTCGGCGACGACCGCCGCCATGTCAGGATCGGCACTTAGTGCGGTGATGTCATTAACAATATGTGCGCCTGCCTCAAGGGCACGCTGTGCCACCTCTACCTTATACGTATCAACAGAGATGAAAACGTCAACAGTATCAGCGAGCGCACAAACGACCGGAACGACCCGGGCTAATTCTTCATCAACCGATACTGGCAATGCACCCGGACGTGAGGATTCGCCACCAACATCGATGAGCGTGGCACCTTCAGTGATCATCGTTTCAGCGTGTGCGACTGCTTGCTGGACATCAAGATAGCGTCCGCCGTCAGAAAAAGAGTCAGGCGTGACATTCAAGATGCCCATTACATGCGTATTTGTACCTAAAGCGAGTGTTTTCCCACGACAAATCATATAATCGGCTTCGCGGGAAGTTGGGGTCGGGGTCCGAGGATTTCATCAATATCTTCGGTAACCAGCGTTTCGCGTTCTAATAATGCGTCCGCCAGTAATTTCAAGCCATCCAAATTGGTTTCCAAAATATCACGTGCCTTTTTATAGCACTCCATGACGATATCGTGGACAGCCCTATCAATTTCAACGGCGGTTTTTTCGCTATAATCCTGATGGACAGCCAATTCCTTGCCAAGAAAGACCTGTTCATCGCGTCTCCCGAAAGTGAGGGGTCCCATGCGACTCATGCCCCATTGGGTAACCATCCGACGCGCGAGAGTTGTTGCTTGCTCAAAATCGTTTTGCGCACCAGTCGTTTGCTCGCCAAAGATAATTTCTTCGGCGACACGCCCCCCGAGTGCGAAGATGATGTGAGCGAGTAGTCGTTTTCTGCTCATGTTATGGCGTTCTTCAAGTGGAAGTTTCGCCGTAACGCCGAGTGCTCTACCACGCGGGACAATCGTACACTTATAGTTCGGGTCGCTCTCCGGCACGAAATGTAGCATAAGAGCGTGCCCTGCTTCATGATAGGCAGTAACGCGTCTCTCCTCTTCGCTAATCACAAGGCTCCGGCGTTCGGGTCCCATAAGTACCCGGTCTTTCGCCTCGTCAAAGCAGCGCATGTCAATATTTTCTTTGTCGTTCCTTGCTGCAAGGAGTGCGGCTTCATTTGCCATATTCTCAAGATCAGCACCAGAGAACCCAGGGGTCGCCTTTGCCAGAAGATCCAAATTGACATCTTCGGCAAGTTTATAAGGCTGTTTTGTATGGACTTTGAGAATCGCTTCTCTTCCACGAACATCGGGAAGGTCAACGACGATTTGCCGATCAAATCTACCGGGACGCAGGAGTGCAGGATCTAAGACATCGGGACGGTTGGTTGCTGCGATGAGAATTACACCTTCTGATGCGTCAAATCCCTGCATTTCAACGAGGAGTTGGTTTAAAGTCTGTTCACGTTCATCGTGTCCGCCGCCGATACCTGCGCCGCGGTGTCTACCAACAGCATCGAGTTCGTCAATAAAAATAATACAAGGTGCGTTTTTCTTTCCAGTTTCAAAGAGATCCCGAACACGGGATGCCCCAACACCGACGAACATCTCAACAAAATCGGAACCACTGATGCTATAGAAAGGGACATCGGCTTCGCCTGCAACAGCTTGCGCGAGCATTGTCTTACCTGTGCCTGGGGGTCCCATCAATAGGACACCTTTAGGAATTCTACCGCCCAGACGCTCAAACTTTTTCGGTGCTTTAAGGAACTCAATAACTTCTTCAAGTGCGTCTTTTGCTTCATCAACGCCTGCGACATCTTCAAAGGTAATCTTCTTTTGAGTCTCGGAATGCAGCTTTGCCCGGCTTTTCCCAAAAGAAAGGGCGCGATTTCCGCTCCCTTGCATTTGACGTGATAAGAAAATCATCAATCCTAAAAAGATGAGAAGCGGTATGATGGTCGTCCCGAAAATAATCAACCCTTGCGGAAACTTAGATGGCGGCTTGACGTTATAGTCAATACCATGCTCATCAAGCTTTGCCTGAATATCATAGTCATCAATCGCATCACGGCTCGCTCTAAATTCGCCTTCCCAATTGGGAGGGAAATGGGTTTCTTGCTCTTCAGGCGGGACGCTTCTGAGGACTTCGTCGCGAATTTGGTTCAGACTCTCTGCGCGAAAGCGTCCTTCAACCCATTCCTGATCTAAAAGCAGATACCCGTCAAATAGGTCTGGTCCAAGCTTTATATATTGGTGAAAATCAGAGGTCGCCAACTGATAGACGGGGTCCCTGCGGTTAAATAACTGATAAATGCCGAAAACAACGATCCCAGCAATAATCAGCCACCAAATCACCATGCTTCTTGTATTTTTATTCACAACCAAGTGCCTCTCTATTAAAATCTGGTCTCGGACAAAAATGTGATTTCAAAACCTGTTTAAAAGTATAACAGATTTTTTATCAAATTTCAACCGAATTTACAAAAAACGACTATTTTAGCGGTTTCGCGTTCACACTGTGTAATTTTAACTGGATAAATAATCGGATTTACGGTACACTTTGTAACGAAGAAACGAAGGCGCAGATGCAACAGAACTGTTAATTAACGTCGGAATCGACAATCTACGACGTACATTGGCAAGATAAAATAATACAATCTTAAATCTATTGAAATCCTCTGACTATGGAGAGAGGAAAATGACGGATACGGATCTCTGATCTCAGAAAGTCCGATCCAATGAATTATCCTAAAAAGGAGGAATTCATGAATTTTAATAGACATATACTCGCTGTAATTAGCCTCCTACTAATAACAGTGCCCTATGCATTAGGGCATGTCATGGGTGCGAACCTTCAAAATTTTCAATATAATGCAGACTTTGTTGCAGTCGCACCTATTGTAGATGGCTACCTTGATGATCCAGTTTGGGAGCAAGTGATCCCTGGAAAGCTAGACAAAGATAGAGTGACTGGAGAACACTTGCCTGAATCCTCTGATTTCAGCGGCTCTTTTGCAGCGGTTTGGCGGAACGGTTTCCTTTATGTCGCCATCAAAATACAGGACGACCAACTTGAAACGCGTAAAACAAAACTGCTTCGTGAAGACCACCTTATCCTTCACGTAGACCCACATCACTCAGGACGCAAGGATGCCCTCTACCGTTTTGAAATCCCGATTCAAAAGGAGATGGATACGTTAAAGTATCCGTTGACGCGAGTGGCATGGGGCAATGATGGAACAACCTGTGAGTTGAGTTTCCGTCTTGACGACCTCGCAAGAAAAGGGAATAGTATCGGATTCGACATCGCTTACCACGATGTTGACGGTGGGCACCTAAAAAATAAAATAGGTTGGGTTCCAGAAGGGTATACGGAGGAAAACGATTTTCTTCCCGATCTGATTTTTACAGCAAAGATTGAGCCGAACAAACAACAAAGATTGGTTCAGTGGGGACACATCAAGCGTCTCTATTGAGTCATTACCGCAGGGGTTGGGTAACCTAACCCCTACTACAGTCAAATAAGACACAACCAAATAATATTGGAGAATTTGTGTATTACATCGGAAAGACTTTGGAACTAATGGGGATCGCGTGTTTAGGTGCGGGACTCTATTTAGGATGTGTGAATCCCTTCGATTACAGTGAATCCAAAGCGATGGGTGTTGAAATGGGTTTCCTGACGCTCGGTGTTTTAATTTTCTTTGTCGGAAGACTCATTGAGAAACGCCAATAAATATTAACGATTGAAATATGCCATACATACCTGAAGATGCCCAAAATTTTGATAAATCCCTCCCAATTGATCAAATTTTGTGCGGCGATAACCTTGAACTCATCCAAAAGTTACCTGATTGTAGTATTCAATTGGTGATTACTTCCCCACCCTATTTCCAGCAGCGCGATTACGGTGGCGGTATGGGCAACGAAACCGATGTCAACGAATATATTGACATATTGCTTCGTCTTTTCCGCGAATGTGTCCGCGTTGTCAAAAATGACGGTAGTATCGTTTTCAATATAGGGGACAAATATGAGGATAGTAACCTACTTCTTGCTCCCTATCGATTTGCGATTGCTGTTACAAAGACAGGTTTAGTTAAACTCGTAAACGAAATCACATGGGTTAAACGAAATCCGACCCCACGCCAGTTTCGTCGTCGCCTCGTCAGCAGTACAGAACCTTTCTTCCACTTCGTTAAGTCAGACGACTATTTTTACGACCTCAACGCCTTCTTAGCGGCGGAGCGTTCTCCAAAACAATCAAGCAAGAAAGTTGGTAGTAAGGTGGGACAGCGGTATTTTGAACTGATTGCGGAATCTGACTTATCTGAAGCGGAAAAAACTGTCGCGCGCCGTGAACTTACTGAGGTTATCCAAGAAATCAAACAAGGGCGGACCTACGATTTTCGGATGAAAATCCGGGGTATTCACGCGGAGCCTTTTGGTGGGCAGATAGGTGGACGGACGCTGCAATTAAAAAACAAAGGATTTACAATCATTCGGATGCATGGAAATAAACTCAAGCGAGATGTAATTGAAATGTCAGTCGCTGCGGTTAAGGGAAATAAACATCCAGCAATTTATCCGGTGGAGGTAGTCGAGGAGTTCTTATATCTCCTTACGCAGCCTGGCGCATTGGTTTTAGATCCGTTTATGGGATCCGGTTCAACCGCTGTTGCTTGCAAGAAATTGGGGCGGCATTATATCGGTTATGATATTAATGCCGAATATTGTGAGGATGCTCGACAGCGTGTTGCAGAAACACCGAGTGCGCCGCTGCACCTATTTGAGGGTAAATGATGAACAAGGTACGCTCAATTTTGGAAAATACCTACCGCCTTGCCGATCCGAAAGACAACATTCATTCTGAGCTCTCAGAGAACCAAAAGAACTGGATTACGATTATCACCGAAAAAGCGGAATCTCAAAAAGCTGTACTTGCAGTCCTGATTACATCTCTTACCAAAAAGATCGAGACACCAACCCAAGATATTCGCTATCATAAAAAAGAACTCTCAAACGGTTATTCAGGAAGAGGCTTTGACACTCAGCACGTGACTCCTTTTATTAGAGAGAAGTTTCAGAGGTTTGCTATGAAAAGTGGTAGTGGTTGGTTAACACGCTCGCTTGAACAAGCTCACCCATATACTCTAAGGTATCCTGGTAAGATTCGTGATACAGCAGTGAAGGATTCATTTCTTCAAATCCTCAATGATGTTGAGGAAAACCGAGCCGATCCGAAAAAATATCTCCAAGCGATATTTGCCTCTCTGATTGATGTTATGGAAAGATCACAAGTTAGCCTTAGTTTGTTTGAAGACACTGATGAAGATTCTACCCAAACTCCACAATCCGACCCGGTAACAATCAATAATATCGTGAATTCTCTGAAATATCACTTTTCGTTCAGCTATCGCGTTGCCGGTGCCTCACGACTCCCTGTATTAGCAATCTATTCCGCTTACGAAATGTTGATGACAATCGAGCGATATGAAGGCAAAACGCTCTCTCCACTGAAAAGCCACACGACATCAGACATCAAATCTGGTGGAATTGGGGACATTGAAGTGTTGGACGAAAATGGAGATTTTTTCGAGGCGGTCGAAATCAAACATAACATTCCGATTTCACCAACTCTTGTTCGAAGCGCATATCAAAAATTTGCTGATACCTCTGTCTGTCGCTATTATTTACTTACCACAGCAGAACCAAATGTTGATGATCCAGGTACGGTGGAACGGTTAGTTAACCAAATTCGCAGACAACACGGTTGCGAAGTGATTTTCAATGGTATTCTTCCCTCATTAAAATACTATCTACGCTTGTTGAGCAATCCAAAACTGTTTTTAGATTGTTATTCAAAAAACCTTCAGTTGGATTTTAACCAAAACACAGATGTCAAAGCAATTCATTTAACCTATTGGAACGAATTGTTAAGTTCTTTGCTATGAAATACCTGTTTTAAATTGTGGGCTTGGCTAATCAGTTATCTGCATAATCGCAATCCCCTGTTCCCCGGCAACAGAATAAAGAAGCCATGTTTCTCCATCCTCACAATAGATAGCCGGATCGCGGAGTTCATGCACACGCTCCCGATCCAACCCACCCGTTGACCGCTTAATCGGCAAATCCACACCCTCAAAATCGTATTTCGGCGCGATCACCTCTATCGGTTCAGACGGATGCCAATCATTCCAATCGTCTGTCAACTGCACCGTACTCTTCTTGATACGCTCTGGACTGTCCCCGTAAAGCGAGTAATAGACAGTCAAGGTGTCGCCTTCCAAAAGATTCGCCGTGTGGCGCGGAAAACCGGTATTGTTTGTTGGCGACTTGCGCGGAAAGAGTGGCGTGTCTCGCTCAATAAAGGATGCTGTCCACTCTGGCGTTTCTGCCCGACTTATCCAACCGTGATACGTCGCGTACGGGTGTCCTTGCCACCAAAAGACGCGAAAGTAGGCATGGTTTCGCCTATCCATCGTATCGGAGGCAATATAATTCACGCCATCGGTAGAGGTTGCCCAACTGGTGACTTGCCCGCCACGAGGATTCCCGTGGAAATACATAAAAAAGCGACGGTTCTCTTCGTCTATATGTACATCCGGCGAAGCGATGTGGTCACACCCGCGAAAGACGGTAGTGTCGCGATGTAAAGCACCGGGACGATAGACGGTGTAAGGACCTTCAATCGCGTCGGCATACGCCAGTCGGATATAGGCACCACGGTGGTGCGCGAAGTAAAGATAGTATTTTCCCATCGGGTTTTCTACCCATTCTGGAACACGGACGAGAGAAGGCCCGTTGATATTCGAGAAGCCGTGTTCTCGGTCAAGTTCGGGCATTTCGGGATGAATCAACAACGTACGTTCCATGTTTCTCCTCAATCATGTGTCTGAAACCGATATACCTCTTGCGTTTCTTCAGACATATTGTTCCATATCTCTGCTGGGATTTGTGCTCTGAAGATTCCTGGGGCATCTGGGGAATGATGAAACCTTCGAAAATAGACGAGGGCAAGCATGTGTCGGATAGTTTGTGAGCGGTTCGGCATTGCCCGGTGCCAACATCGCATATCGCGGACAACGACTGAACCTGCGGGCATCTCTAACTGAAAAGACGGGAGTTGTGCAGCGCGTTCCTCATCACAGACGTTGTATGGGGAATTACGTACCGCCGGGTCATCGATAATCAGATGTGAACCGGGCCATACCTCTGTTGCACCGTTCTCTACCGTAAAATCGACAAGCGGAATATTAACAACAATCGTTGAGACAGGCAGCGCGAACGATAATTCAGGAAAAAGTTGTCCCGAATCCCGATGAATCCATTGGATATCGCTACCCGGTCGTGTGCTGTTGCATCCATAAGGCAGGTACGCAAAAATCTTATCACCCATAGCAGCTTTCAGAATTGGCATTGCGAAAGGGTTGTCAATAACGCGCGGGTCCATGAACGGCATTTTTAGCATCGGATGCTCACCTTCGTGCCCGTTCTCCTCGTTACTAAGCACTTCTTCCATAGCGATATTGAGTTCCGCTATCCAATCGCGCCGGAGAACACTCTCAATGACGACCAATCCTGCTTCACGTAAGAGGCGCGCCCCAGCATCAACACTTTCGGGTGTGAGTCTGTTTTCAGCGCGTTCCTGTGCGGAGATTTCCAGTTTCGGGATATTTATAGTTTTTCCTGTTGTCTTCATCTGCCTCACCTCCTATTTTTGAAAGTATAACAGAAAATAGTGAAGTAAGTCAAGGTTCACAGATTTCCAAATGACCCTACTCCGTAAAGAAGGAACCTATAGATCGACGAAAAAATTGTTGTTTTCTCCTGCGAATTCGTATAGAATAACACAAACTTGCATTGAGCAGGCTATTGGATGGTATTAACTTCAGAACGGTATTTATAGGCAAAGGAGCAAATGATGACCCCTGAAGTCGCATTACAAAAACGGGAACAGATGATTGAAGAGGGGTTCTGCGTTGTTGATGATGTTTTGACAGAAGCGTTCTTACAAGAACTCCGAGATGAGTCAGAACAGCTTATCGCAGGACACGTGGAACCCGAGGATGTCATCTATCAAGGACAGCACGTCAACGTCCGCGGTGAAGATAACGCGCATATTCAAAAGTTGCTGGAATGGCAGCCCGCACGGGATGCCTTGGAACAAATCGGGTTCGGAGATTTCGTAACATCCGGCGGGATTATTATTCTCACGAAGGAACCGGACGGACCACCACTCTATTGGCACCAAGATTGGATGCGCTGGAACGATCCACTCAGCTGCGCACCGTGGCCCCAGACGATTTTTCTCAATTATTATCTCACCGATACATCGCGGGAAAATGGCTGTTTGAAAGTAATTCCTGGCACACACCGCAAACGTATTGACTTACATGACATATTAGTGCCGGCACACGAACAAGGAGCACGTTTCATCGATGCAGATCATCCAGTTATGTTCAGCGATCATCCAGATCAGGTAGATATCTGTGCGAAAGCGGGGTCGTTGGTAATGGCAGATGCCCGTATTTTACATTCTGCACACCAAAACCACACCGATGTTCGACGCACGCTAATCCTCGCATGGCACAGCCGTCCTAACTCTGTTCCAGACTACTGGGATCGTGAAATACCGGAAGTCGTTGCGAATCGAGATGCGGATGCCAACTACCCCATGTCTCGTATTCCTACTGACTTTCTACAGAGGTAAGAGAAAAAATAATGATTCCGATTGATCTTAGCGAGAAAGCCGCGATAATCACAGGCGGTTCAGGCGCATTAGGGCGTGTTATGGCACGAACCTTAGCAGAGGCAGGCGCGGATATTGCTATCTGCTACTACCGAGACGAGGACACAGCACACCGTCTACAAGACGAGATTGCCACCAAAGGTAGACAGGCAATTGCTGTGCAGGCAGATGTCACGAATCAGGACTCGATAAATACGATGCGCGACGTTGTCTTAGAGAAATTAGGCGCAGCCGACATCATCGTTAATAACGCTGTTATCCAGTATACCTGGACTACCGTTTTAGAGCAGTCCGCGGAGGACTACGAAAGCCAGTTCCAATCCTGCGTTCTGCACAACGTCTATATGGCACAAGCCTTTGTCCCAGCGATGATTGAAACGGGGTGGGGACGTGTCATCAGCATTAACACGGAATGCTCAATGCAGAACTTCGAGAGACAGAGCGCGTATACATCCGGCAAGCGGGGTATGGACGGGGTTCTGCGGGTGCTTGCCAAAGAGGTTGGCGCACACGGTATCACTGTCAATCAAGTCGCACCGGGATGGACTGTTAGTGAAAAGAGTGAATCGAGAGCGTCTGATGAACACTATTGGCGCAAGGTGCCGATGCAACGGCGTGGGACTGCCCAAGAAATCGCTAATGTCGTGCTTTTCCTTGCGTCAGATCTGGCAAGTTATATCACGGGTGCCTACATCCCAGTGTGCGGTGGGAATGTAATGCCGACAATTTGATAGATTTTTCACAATATGCTATCTATTGAGGAAGATATGGAACGACATAAACTCCAGTACGAAGTACTGAACCGTCACAATCCGAATGGGGAAACAGGAGAACGTTGGGAAATAGATGTGCACGCTACCTCCGAAGAGTTGGAGACATTCGCCGAGAGAGGGTATCTCGTACGGGAAGGACTCTTTCAGGGTGAAGCACTCGAAAAACTAAGAGATGCCCTTGAACGTTTGGAAGAACGAGAATGGGAGAAACGGGACAATGCTATCGCTGGAAAAAAAGGTTGGGGCTTCATTCCACGCCACTTGATGGACAAAGATGCGGTGTTCTTAGAACTCCTTAAGTTTCAACCGACCTTATCAATTGCACGTGCCATGATGGGACCGTTGGTGCGTTTGCGCGGTCTGAGTGCACGGATTAGCTATCCAGGTGAGGATCGAGAGCAGCAAACGCCGTGGCATCAACATTTGCGAGTGGTCTCCAATCCGTTGCCACCGTGGTTCTCACGTCCACACTGTATGGACTGTCTCATCTATCTCGATGATCTGAATGAAGACACCGGTGCGGTGGCTGTTGTGCCGGGTTCACACAACTGGTTAGACAAGGCAACACCGAATATTCATGGACCGGTAGAAGGTGAAGTCGAACTACGGGTGAAAGCCGGTGGAGGTGTGCTCATCCACGGAAACCTGTGGCACCGAGGATTGCCAACACTCAATGCTAAACGGAGAATGTTGATTTTAAGTTATACACCGACATGGCTACGAAAAT
Source organism: Candidatus Poribacteria bacterium (assembly GCA_963662915.2). Taxonomy (GTDB): domain Bacteria; phylum Poribacteria; class WGA-4E; order WGA-4E; family WGA-3G; genus WGA-3G. Next base: position 1,455,550 of record CAXXEU010000002.1, read on the forward strand.
CGCCACACGGTGGACCACAACCCGAGGATGGACTCACTCACGCTTTTCTCGAAGATGCAGATATAGAAGAACGCATGCTATTGGGTGTCGGAGGATATTCCTAAACCTGAACCGATAGGCAAAGTTACTACGACATGGAGCAGACTAAAAACGCGATAACAATGGAAGTCATCATTAGAAAAGCAGTTCCAGAGGATGCGAAACCTGTCGTATCTGTACTTAACTCGGTTATCCTTGAAGCGAGATATACTGCGCTAACGAATACCTTCACAGAAGAAGATGAGCGCGACTTTATCAAAGGATTGTGTCCACGGAGCGCGATGTTTGTCGCTGAGGTAAACAATCAGATTGTCGGTATCCAAGTCATTGAACCCGACGGTTTGGCACAATATACCAATTCGATGCAACATGTGGCAACCATTGGGACATGGATCGATGCGAATTTTCGCGGACATAAGATTGGACGGTCGCTGGCAGAAGCGTCTTTCACATTCGCCAAAACGAAAAACTTCGAGAAGATCGCTATTCAGATATTAGCAGACAACACGCGAGCACTCCGATTTTACGGCAATCTCGGTTTTGAGAAAATTGGTATCGCCAAAAAACATGTGAAATTTGAGGATAGATTCTGTGATGTGTTCTATTTGGAAAAATTCCTAACAGATGGCTCCTAAGCGTGGCGTGCCCTCCGTGCAGCAGTGATTTGAAAAAATATGTAAAAAGTACTTGTTTATTTTTACAATTCTTATATACTTAATATTTAATCAAGTTTGCAAGTTGCCATCCTATAAGGTTCCTCAGATTTTAAAATACTAATCATTTTGAAAGCAAGTATGAACGACAAGTGTCTCTTATAGAAGGAGAAGTCCAATGAAAACTGTGTTTATGTTCAGATTTTTGATGTTAGGTTTGCTGCTAACAGGAGTAGTTGTGGCGAGCCACGCGCAGATCGTCAGCACTGATGAACTCATCATCTACTACAGTTTCAATCAAAACACCCTCAACGGTGACGATGTCGCTGATGGCTCTGGGAACGGAAATGATGGACTCATCAAGGGTAATAATATCGAGTCAGTGGACGGTGTCGCCGCGGGAGGATTGGCGTTTCCGGGGGTCGCGACGGATTATATCTCTGTGCGGAATCATGAGTACGTTGACCCGTTTCCGGCACTTACCATCGCAGCATGGGTGAAGGCCTCAGGGAGAGGCATGATTTCTTCGTGGGATCGGAGTGAATTCTTTCGGTTTGCTGTGGGGGATGATGTCGGTGGAAATAACGGAACAACCTTTGTCGCCTTTGACCATTGTTGCCCGATACACGATTGGTTTGGTGAGACGGATGTTGCAGATGACGAGTGGCATCACGTTGTCGCATGGTTTGACGGAAACGAGAAACGTATCTATATTGATGGTGAGTTGGACGCAAGCACAGATGCTACGACCGAAGTCATCGGTGCCGGACTGTCACGCTTCGGGTTCATCGGAATCGGTTCGGAGGCAAGCACATTTGATGCAGCGACAGGACCGACATGGGCGTTTAACGGCATCATGGACGAGTACCTCATGTTCCATCGGGCACTCTCTGAAGTGGAAATTGCACACCTCGCAACAGGTCCCGAGGATCCTTTCGCAGACCCCACTGCAGTCGATCCGAATGGCAAGCTGAGCACAACTTGGGCAAACATTAAAGCGGACAAATAATTAAATCCATGATCCTCTTTTTAGTGTTCTGGTCTGTGGTAGGATAGAAACACTATAAAAAAGTCACATGGATTTTCAAGCAAACGCCTAAGCGCTTATATCTGTTTAGTAGCAGTCTGGACGCTTGGAAAGGTAACCGTGTAAATTCTTAACGGGACTTTCCTGTTTGCTTTTATGTATTTAGACAAATTTGTTTGGAAAAGGTTTATCTAAAATTTTGGCTGAGACTATCACTTTTCATAGGTTTGTATGGGAATTCCGTATGTTCTAAAACGCGAATTGCTTTGAAGGTAGGCACTCATAAGTGGTGCCTCTTATAGGAGGAAATTTCAATGAAAACTGTTCTTACATTCAGGCTTTTGATGTTAGGGGTGATTTTAATTGGACCGGTGTTGGTAGTCAATGCCCAAGGGGTCAGCGAGAAGGACCTCATCATCTATTACAGTTATAACAAAGACACTATCAAAGGGAATGATGTCCTTGATGTATCCGGGAATGGAAACGACGGACTCATCAAGGGCAACAACATTGATATAGTGAAAGGCAAGGTCGCCGAAGGATTGGAATTTCCGGGGGTCGCGTCAGATTATATCTCTGTGCGAAATCACATGTACGATGAGCCATTCCCAGAACTTACCATTGCGGCATGGGTGAAAGCCCCTGGAAGAGGTATGATTGCGTCTTGGGATCGGAGCGAATTCTTCCGTTTTGCTGTCGGTGATGATGTCGGTGCGAATATTGGAACGACCTTCCTGGCCTTCGACCATTGTTGCCCGATAAACGATTGGTTTGGTGAGACAGAAGTTGCGGATGATGAATGGCATCACGTCGTCGCATGGTTTGATGGAGATGAGAAACGCACCTATATTGATGGTGAGTTAGATGGAAGTGTCGCCGCTTCGACCAAAGTTATCGGTGCCGGACTGTCACGCTATGGGTTCATCGGAATCGGTTCAGAAGCCGCAGCGTTTGATGCAGCAACGGGACCGACATGGGCGTTCAACGGCATCATGGATGAGTATCTCATGTTCCATCGGGCACTCTCTGAGAAAGAGATTGAACACCTTGCCAAGGGAACCGAAAACCCATTTGCCATTGACCCCAACGATAAACTAAGCACAACCTGGGGCGACCTAAAGGACATTCGATAAAAAACCGATGGGCGGTGTTTTATCACCGCCCATTTTTCTCCTTCCGTCTATGCCATCTCTATGCTTCGGGTGCTGCCACTTCCTGAATCCCGGGCCACTCTTTCCAGATATCGGTGTAAGCGTCATAACCGTTTTTCTCAACATCAACGTGGCGTAATCGGAAGATCACAGCATAGCGGATGTCTGCGCCCGCGTTAGGTGCCGCCGTGGGAACAATCTGATGGTGTGTTAGGACAACATCTCCTGCCTTACCGATGATCTGATGCGGTCCTTCAGGGAGTTCCGGTCTCGGCATCCCGTTTGCCAAAACCTCATGTCCTTCCTTTTCAAAATAGTCAGCAAAAAAACTGTGCGATTTCGGCCAGACGGTGAAGTTCCCGCTATACGGCTCTGGTACATCGGCGAGATAGATGACAGCAAGTGCCGTAAATCCACGTCGATAGACCCCTTTCACCATACCGTTTGTCCCGCTTCCTAAACCATCAAGATGTCCACTCGGTTCGTTAGGATCTGTATGTAACGGACCTGGAAACCGGAGTGCGACCTGTCCCGAATTCGGTGTTTGGACATTCCCTTCACCCATCAACGATTCGGCAATTTGACGAACAGGTGTCTTACTGAAAAGATCGACGACCTGGGGCGCTTCACGAATTTCATTGCAGTAGGATTGTGCCCGGAACCGCACCAAATCTTCTGGGTGCATGCCAACCGCACCGATGGAATGATTGATTGCCTGCCGTGCTGCGTCTACCATCAGTCGCGGCACAACACCTGGGATGGATATATAACCGTTCTCGTGGAAATCTAACTTCTGCTTGCGCGTCAGCATATCTTTATTGCCTCCCTGATTTTCTGTAGCGGAATTCCATTGGTATAGAACGAAAATCTGCCTTAAAAGATGTTACGTTTTAGACACGAACAGATGTAAAAAGTTTAACGGAATTCGTCTTAGTGAGTCAGGGCATAAATGACCGCATTTATACCCATTTTGAGTGCCATATCTGAGTATTCACGCGGATAGAAATCCTCAGCAGCATGTTCCCATGCGTCTCCGAGATCCGTATTGAAGTTAATCATCATCATGAGGCGCCCTCTGTCGTCATAGACCCCACGACAATATGCAGGATAACCGTCGAACCGTTCATAGGTTCGTCCACTGAAAAACGAACGGAGTCCGGGTATCTGGATGAGCTCATCAATTTGAAAGAAGCATCGGAAAATGGGGTGCGATATGGGGATGTCCACGGGTTCACGTTTAGGGAAAATCTTTTTAAATTCGGTGTAAAACCGCCGCCACTCCCGCTCTCCGTGGAAATCGTCAATAAAGATAAACCCGCCGCGTAGGAGATACTCACGCAGATTTTCTGCCTCGTTCTGACTGAGTCTCAGACTTCCGACCTCCAGCATATAAGCAAACGGATAATCAAACAGTTCTACTGCGCCTACGTCGATAATCTTCTCACGCGGTGCAGCATCAATATTCGTCTGTTTACGGAGTTGCCAGATGAAATTCCGATCGGAGGCGGGCCAATCGACGCGCCAACTGCTCCGCCGCGTCAGTTGGCCCCCATATCTTAATCGAACAAAGGTGAAGATATCGCTATCTTCGTCTGAATTCAACAATTGCGTCGGCGCGAATATCAGAAAAGAGATGACTAATAACCGGAGAGTTTGCATGTTTTTAATGAAGCGGCAATTAAGGAATTTGGCACTTTGGGGAACTGCTTATCAAAACCGTCAGCGTTTTTTCGTTAAATCAACCGACGCTTACTGATCGCTAAAAACTATGATACCAAACCGTCGTAACCTGAATACCTTTGCCGGACTCAAGGGGCTTGGCGATGTTAACCCTGAAAACGAAGTCGTCTGCGCCGGCGCTTAACCCGTTAATGTTAACAACACGAGCAGAATTGTTTATGCCAAACTGTAAACCTATGCCGATGCCGATATTTCCTTTCGGATCAAAGGTATACGTACCATCGGAGACATTCCAGACCTGTCCTTCGTCAAGGAAGACGATAGCAAACACACCTCTGGCAATGTTCCACCTGAACAAGTTAGACAAACGATAGTGGTATTCAACATTAAGTAGAAAACCTCGGTCCCCCGTAAATGGGTATGGAGAAGCCGTATGTCCGCTTTCATAGGTTATTATACCATCAGATCCGTTTTCTTGTCTATACCAAGGATACCCTCTGAGTCCTCCCATTCCGCCAATCACGAATTGGCGTTGAATCGGCAAGGCGGCATCGGAAAATCCGAATAAAAACCGAGTGCGGATTCGGTTATATCCAAGCGGGAAGGCATACCGAAGGTGCAATAGCAGACGTGTAAAATCAAAATCAGAACCGACAGCAGCACTACTATGCTCAATAAATAACGTATTGTGCCAACCGAGGGTGCTTTTCCGATTATGAAAATCGTATTGGAAAGTAATACCGCGCATCCGCCCGGGGGTTATCGGTGGATTATCTCTCACACTGAGGCTTGATCTCAAATTAGCGATAAACCAATCTGTGCTTTTCTCCAGATTGGCATGTGATTCCGCAACCATTGCCACTCTGAACCAGTGGACTGGCAGAATCGGTGCCCATTGTAACGCGATTTCAGCCCCTTGCCGTAGATAGTAGTTCTGAAAGTCAGGAACACCCACAACGCGTTGAAAAATGCTTACGCCGTTGTTGTAATCGAGAAAATGCTCAGGGGCAACAACATCGGTCAATCGGTGGATTTGTGCTGTAAGTCCAAGGTTCCAGACGTAAGGTGTTCCCCAATTCGCCGTACCGCCGAGACGATAATGGTAGTGTGGATTTCCGAAGGCATAACTGAGTCTCCCAAAGAGTTTTGAAATCCGATCGCTCTCCGAACCTCTGATATTCCACACCCACAGCGGTCCAATGTTCTTGCGTTTCCCGACTTCAAAACCAGTCCCAACTTCCCATCCTGTCACTCTGTTAAAGCCAAGGCGTGCCGTTGGATTGAGACCGAGATAAACATCTGTAGAGAGCGGTTTCTCATCAACGGTAATGGTCGCGATGTACTTTGAATCTTCTTCATCAACTTGTAGGCGGACCTCTTCAAAATAGGGCATCACCTTAAACAGAGATTTGAGGGATTCCTCAAGGTCTCCGGCACCGTTTTCAAGCGTCTGCCGAATGTGTGCCTTTGGGACCTTCTGATTCCCTTGAATGCGGACTTCATGGATTGGGGCATCGCCAGCGAAAAAACCGGTCGGCATTGTCATCACATCTGTGTCTTGCAGAACGGACGTGTCGAGTATGGATCTCTGGATTTGGTCGCCACGAGAACCAGAAATCGTCAGAGATTGCAGGACAGATATGTTTTGCATAACCGGTAAATCTTCAATGGTAAATATCGCAATTTGTTTCGCATCCACTTCCTCAACGCGTAAAGACACTTTTCTGGAACTATTCAGGAGCGTCTTGGTAAGAATCGGCATCACTGCTGCGATGTCCCCTGAGCCGCCTGCAAGCACCTTCATGAGATTAGCCCTCTCAATTGCGTTGTCACCTTCCAGCTGAACATCGTGAATGTGTTTACCTTCAAAATTCCAATTCCAAGACTTTGCAGGCTCCGGTGATCTCGGTAAAGATAGAGTTCCTTCTCCATCAACATCGGTTGTAACCGGCGGTTCCGGTGTTAATTGCGTCGTCTCGGATGGTGGGGGTAACGCGAGTTCGAGATCTTGGGGTCTGATCGACGCCAATTCAGGGATTTCGATACCGAGTTGATTGAGATTTAGCAACAACTCGCCAAGCCGCTTTTTTGGGATTGCACCAACGATGTTTATCAGGTACACATCATCGCCACTTTTAACAAGGACGAGGATTCCTTTAATAATCTCACTTTCTTGGAGAATATAGAGATACAGATTATTGCTTTCAACATCGTCGTGAAATCTTTGTCCTAACGCGTTCCACCCTCGGTTTTTTAGTGTTTCGTCGTAATATTGAACCAACGCCTTAAAGTCGACAGATTGACTTCGATAGTTACGGAGACGCAAATTATCGACTGTACGGAATAACGGCGCAATAGGAGCATTTGGGTCTTCCAGTACAAGTTCGATGACGCGCTTGTCTAAATCAAACTGGAATTCAGATGACGGCACATTTGGCGCATCAAAAGCAACGGTGCCGCTGTTTGGCTGTGAATGCCCTATGGAAGTAATGAAAAGCAGGAGTAGTATTACTGTTTTCGGAATAGCATATCGCATTTACTGTCTACCGGTATTTTCAATCTTCTTCAAACGCTGCTGTAGTTTTTGCAGTGCCTTTGGCATACGAAGGTTGCCCGGACGATAGATAATCTCAGGCGGAACAACCGTTCCGGGTATGTCTGATTCCCAACGCCAACGTCGTGTGGGTGTTGTTACCGAGATGGAATAAGTCGTCTCAGAGCGGGGCTTGATTGGAGACTGATACAACCACTGCAGTGCAAGAGCGTATCGCGGTCCTTGGAAGTAGTGAATCTCAACAGGGTGCCTGCCTGCTTCGAGGGTTATCTCCCCTTTTCTCCCCATTGGTGGATGGATGCCATCGTTATCCACAACCAAAGTGCCGTTGATATAAAGTTTCGCCCCATCATCTGACAAAAGACCGAAAACATAATTCCCAGGCGTATCAATTGCCAGTTCACCGCGAAAACGAATCGCAAAATCCTCAACGACAGATTGCATTTCTGGGGTCGGAAATCCTTGGGTATACTCTCGTTCAGGGATATCAAGATTCGGCGTAACAAAGGTATAGACGGGGGTCAAAAGGTCGAAATCAGGCATCTCGTGAATCTCACCACCGGGGACGTAAACTTGTCCAATTAAACCGTATCCGGGCATCACGTCTGTTCCGAAGATACCGAGTCCAGTATCTATACCGTCAAGTCCAGCAAGTCCGGCATCTGCTGCACCTGTTCCTTGAGCGAAACGATCCGCAATACCGTTTCCACTCCGTTGTCCGTGCCCGGGTCTACCGACACCAGTCCCTCGCTGTCCATCAACGACAACAGGACCTGCTAATGTTCCGTCTTCGCCGAGACTGGCATTTGAGACAGGACTGGGAGCATCTGTTTGGGAAACATCAGCATGCGTGACGACATCAGGGGTTACATCAGCACGAAGAGGTGCCTTCGGCACACTCACCTCCGGTGCATACGTCGGCGAAGCGGGTGTGGTGGTAGACGCTTCAGCCTCACTCACTTGCGGTATCAACGGCGTACGGGTCCGCAAAACTCGCTTTCTTACCTGCTTTTCCGGTTCCGGCTTGAGTATCTCAGCCGATATATGCTCTTTTTCGGCGTTGAAATGATTCACGAGAAATGGAGAGACCGCTAACATCATCGCGATATGGACACCAAGGGACATGATCAAGGCGTGATTTGTGCGTTTCTGCATTCTTCTATTCCTCAGATATTTCGGATCGGTGTACGCATGCATAGGAGTGTATACCCTCTATATTACTACAAACGAACCCATGACAGGTCGCATATTTTTAGTTTCAGAAAAAACTAAAAACTATAGAAGAACATCAGGTTGTATTGAATGTCTTGTTCCATATCAAATGCCTTTGCAACGTTGAACCGGAAAATATCAGCATCCGTCTCAAACTGTAAGCCGATACTGACACTCCCTTTTGGATCAAAACGTCGTGTATCTTCAGAGAAATTCCAGACCTGTCCGTTATCAAAGATGAATGCACCAGAGAGACTTTGATTTCCGAAACTAAACAACCTATAGATAAATTCCGCGTTAAACAGAAATCCAGCATCCCCCGCAAAAGCGTAGAGTGGATAACCATTAAGCGTTCCGATACCACCCATCACAAATTGCCGTTGAATTGGGAGCGGTGCTGTCGCGGAACCGACGACCCCTCTAACTCGGATTTGGTGGTCTCCAAGCGAGTAGGCATACCGCAGATGCGCTTGAAAACGCGTCCAATCGAAATCGGAACCTAATGCTGGATTGCTATGTTCAACGAAGAACGTATGGTGCGAACCGAGATAATCGTTGCGAGTATCGAAATCGTATCTGAACATCGCACTCCGCATCTGTCCGGGAGTTATCAGCGGATTTTCGCGTGCCGCTGACTTTGATCCCCAGTTGAAGAGATGCCAATCCGTGTGTTTTTGTAAACTCTCATGGGACTCAGCACGTAGCATTAGGGTGAAGGCATGACGCGGTAAAATCAGTATGGACGGATGTTCGAACAGCACGGCTTTCCATTGCAATGCGACCTCGAACCCTTCTCTTAAATAGTAGTTCTGATGATCGGGCCCCCCGAAAATTCGGAGAAATGTTGTACCAGTATCGTTATAGTAAGAAAAAAGATCGGGCGCGATGATGTTGGTCGTGCGATGGAATTGTGCGGTTAAGCCGAGGTGCCATGCATAGGGTTCTTCCCAAACCGCTCTGCCACCGAGTCGATAATAGGGTTGTTTGTCGCTAAATCCGTAACCTATCTGTCCGAACAATTTCGAGTTATCCTCTTTATCGGATTCAGAAGAGAAACCGAACGTAAAGGCTGAGCTATGTTTTTTCTGTACCCGGAAACCGGAGTCGAGGCGTGCGCCGAGTTCCCATCCCGTAACGCGATTGAACCCAATATGTGGTGTCCCTTCCATATAAAATCGCGAATCTGGCGGTGTCTCGACCACCGTAATTATCGCCGTCCGTTGCGAATCCACCTCTTCAATCAGGAGTCCCACCTTTTCAACAGTTGACACTGCATCAGGGAGTGTATCAACGACTGCCTCAATCTCTGTGGGGCATTTTTCAAGTGCTGCCCGAACCGTGTTAGCCTCGGTGTAATGGTTCCCTCGAATTACGATTTCATGGATTGGGTCTCCATCCCGTGTCTGAAACGATTTTACGAGCGTAGTGGGCTGCGTTTCATCTAACATGCGGCCTGCCCGAATCGTAATCGTTTTTTCCGCTGGCAGCACGATGAACCTCGGTGTTTCCCTTGAGTCATTGTTTGACGATAGGCTATCCAGTAACTCAGTGATGTCCTCGGATCCATTTTTCAACCCATCGCTTACCGCAGCAACCTGTTTTATGTCGCTTGCACGAATTTGAATACGCTCTATTGGATACCCACGATAGGTCCAATGCCCGTGATGATTCTCTTCAAAGGAAGCAGAAAAAAAGGCACTGTCAGTTTTGTTGGTAACGGCGGAGTCTTTACTTATCCGAAACAACGTTGGCAGCGGCATGGATCCTACTATCTCCTCGGACTTCGGAAATGAAAGTTCGCCAACCGATGCTAACGTAGGAATATCAATGCCGAGTTCTTCAAGGTTTGTCAAGAGTTTTCGCACCTGTTTTGGTGGAATCTTGCCAACTATGTTCAGGAGATACACATTTCCGTCGCCTTGGGCGACCGCAAAGATACCTAAAACTGTGTTCCCTACCCGTTGGCTTTCGACAGGCGTAGATTCCAAGATATAAAGTTGCATCGTGCCATCTTCATGTGAGTTGTGCCAGTTTTCTGTTTTCAAGTTTCCAGCGTAATACTGAACGAGTTTGCCCAAAATATCAGCGTCCTCGTCGTAAATATGGATGTAAATGTTTTCTACTATATTGAATGGCAATGTTGTAACGGCAAGTGAGATGAGTTCATGCGTGAAATGGAATTGGAATCTCGGGTTCGGTACATCAGGACAATCGAAAGGGATTGTGCCGTCTGGTAACTCTGCATCTGCTAATGGAGATAAGATTAAGAATAACAGAAATAAAATGAATATATTCTCTTTCACGAGGATCCCCTATTGCACCGGTAGGAACGACTTGCAATCGTTTTCGCTGGTACAATCTATTGTAACAGATGCAGGGTCTTTCTGTCAAATATCACGGAAGGCTTGAGCGTGCGAAATATTTGTCAATAGTCAGAATCAGGATTTACTGGATTGGATAGTTTTCCGATTTACTCTCTTTTGAGTTTTCCCCAGAGCGTCGTTAGTTTTGCAGTCGGCTCAACAGCAAGGGGTATAGGGTCTTCACCCTCATAGATGAGCAAATCATCCATATAACCGCGAGCATCCATCGCCCATGCGAAAATAAGAAACCATTTCGGTTGCGGAGCAACTGCAGGATCCTGAAATTCAAGATTCCTTTTCGGTCGCGAAGCCAAAGCTGCTTCTCTGTTCCTGCCGGTGTAAAAATCAAATACATCTTCCCTAAAATTGGCGACAATCCGAACGTAATGCCATTTATTGACTGGGTAAGCGACAATTTCGCGCCACGGATCGCCTTGATGGACGTGGTAGCGAATATCACCGTCATACCATTCAATATAAGGACCTCCAGCATTGTTGTCAAATGATTTTTCAGCAGCATGCATGCTGATAGCAAAAGACTGTTCGCCTCTCTCAACATAAACCCAGAATTCAATTGAGACTATAGGTTCATCGGTTTTGAAGTCGTGGGCGGATATGTGGAGTTGGTTCTGTGGCTCGAAGAAAATTTCGAGTGATTGTTTGCCATTTTTAACAGTTTTCGTAGACGGTTGAAATGGACTCTCCTCATTGGGTTGCACATGGTCCTCGAACCCTGTTTCTATGAGTATTTTCTGAGCTGGCACGCTCTGTACGCAAATGAAACTTAAAACAACAGCCATAGCGACGACAAAGCGAGGTTTCTTTAGGCAGAAATTTCGCTTATTGGCATTATGTTTTCCTTTGAGATCAATCTTTATAGGATACATATATTTCCTTGCTCCGTCATCAAATTCTTGTTATACAAATTGTAACGAATTTTTAGGGAAGCGCGTTTACATTAAGAGGCAGAAAAAACGGTCGGATAGATCCTGTTCTACTCACCAACCTTGATATTGAACATAACTTTTACGTCTTCGCCATGTGGTTGTAATTCTTTGAGGGTTTGATTTCTTTGCCGACGGGGTTCTGGTCCTCAAAAAGTTCGGTTGCGACTTCTAAGCCAAGGAGGCAGACTTTCCTACGGTTGTTGAACTCATCTTCGGAGAAGAAGCGTCCGTGTTTAATGTACCATTTCATCCCGACTGGGAAGTGGGAATTCACACCATCGTATTGTGTCCATTTCGATGCGCCGTCACCGATAGCGAGCATTGCGAGGACAGCAGCAACACCGATGATGATGCCGAGCATTGTGAGTGCCGACCGCATTTTTTCCTGCCAAATAACAAAGAGTCCCGTTGAAAATCCTTCGTACAACTTCACGGTCCCGTCTGTCTTGCAATTCCCTTTTATGGGGAGTTGGAATAAGTGGAATCCATATAAATAGCCATGTGCTATCTACAGTTGTAGTTATATTCCGCCATTTTAGCATAACTGCGACAATCTACGAAACCTTTTTCACCTTATATCACGCTCTCGTTACTTAAGATACCATCTTGAGGCGAAAAGGATGCATAATTTAAAAAAAGATAAAAATATTCTGAATTTTCGTCCAGTACCGACTCCTAAAACCGCTTTAAATTCCCCCATGTCGTCGCGAGTTTCTCTCTCGGTGTTACGACTAACCCACCCCTGTTTGGAATGCCATCACCCGTGATCGTAATGTTATCAAACCGTGCCGTGTAATTCGCTAATCCGAAACCTGCACCACCTGTTAGAAAGCTAGGGAACCCAATTTCGTCTCGAACATGTTCGATAAATTGAAAATCTGTAGGTTCTATAACCTGTTCCTCATTAACCCAGAAGGTAAGGATATCTTCCGAGACATCTAATTTCAGATGGGCCCACTTATCCAACTTTAGAAGTGGATGAAACACAGAATTGATCGATATAAACCTGACACCGTGCAAATCACCAGCTAAACAATAAGCCCCTATCTCCTGAACCGGGGGTTTATCATCAATTGCAACCACTCTATCGCGGATAGCACAGTAAATCAGCCAAGATGCCTTCACTCGTGCAGCAATCGCTATGCCGCCAATACCGTGTTTTTTGGTCGGCTTGACATCAAATTCAACAGTGTAATCTTCCCACGTCTCATCTCCAGTTGTGAAGAAATACAGAGAGGGTTCACGATTGACGACCTCCAATTCACCCTTAACGATCTCCCAAAGACCAGGCGGGTTATTCATTTGAACGAATTCCCACCAGTCGTCCATATTCTTGCCATCGAACGCTTCAATAAATGTTCCCGCCGCGGCAGAAAAAGGTAGAAGAAAAAGCAGTGTGAGAATGCCAGTGAATCGCATTGAAAACTCCTTTCATTGTAGCACACGCCAAATGCCACACGCGCATTTGACGTTGATTCCTATTAGTTTTTGGGTATCCTGCGCAAACTATTGAGTGCATCATATATCGGAACGGAAGTAATCGGGCGGGGAGACCCCGCCCCTACAAACAGTTACGTGTACATTGTTATGTCAAGGTCGGATGCAGGCGCTGTGTTACTCCCCGCCCCTACAGACAGTTACGTGTGCATCATATATCGGAACGGAAGAACTTTAAGAACGCCACTGTCGTGAACGTCAACGCAACAAAACCGAGCAAGAGGACATCTATTGCAGAGCGACGCAATGTGTCCGACAAAGAAGACTCTGTCAGTGATGGCGGCGGCAGGATTTTGTCTGTTTCGGATTCAGAAGAAGTATTTGCCCGAGCCGCAATTTGCATAAATTGCGCAAGCATGTCATCTGAAATTTCGCTGAAATACGAATCCTCAAGTTGGGCGTAGTATCGCTCACCCGTTTGAAAGTAGGTGTCCCTTTTCAACTTGCCTGTTTGTGTAAGGTTCATTGCAAAATAGGTGAGTGAGGACGTTGGTGCGATCCGGGAAAGCATCTCACCAACTTGCTCTTGCCGCTCTTTCTCGCGTTGATAGTCCCTATCAATCTTGTCTGATCGATTCTGGAACTCCAGTCGAAACTGTTCATCAATTGGGCCTCTGAGCTTATCCAGTCTTTCTTGCATCTCTGGGTCACTTAGGTTAAAACTGAAGCTATCCCCGCCGCTACCGAAAGCCGAAGCCATTTTTTCAATGAGCTTCTTTTCCTTATCTTTATTCAGATTGTTGCGAAGTGCGGTTTTTTCCATATAAACAGCCTGCTGTGTCCGAGTGGGTGCGACGAGTTTCGCGACGACAAACGCGCCGCGGGGCGCAATCAGTACGGCAAACACCCAAAACGTAAAAGCGATAATCAGTGCCGTCTTGGCGTTATCCAGATAGGTCGAAATGGCCACGCCTATCGCAAAAAACACAGCAATGTAGAGTAATGAGATAAGCGTGAGACCCAACACTGACAGTGCAACTTTGAGCTCACCAAGCGGAAACCCTTGCCCGACGATCAGGAGCAATCCCAGAAGGAAAGATATCAAGAACGGAACAACGAACACAATGTATCCACCGATCAGCTTGCTCCACAAAAACACATCTCGCGGCAGCGGATTTGACAGGTTTATCCGAAGTGTTCCCGCCTCCCTCTCCCCCGCAACCGCATCACACATAAACAGCAGCGCGAGCAGACTGAAAACAGTACCGACAATAAACAGGAAATCAAGGTTCCCGAGTGCATACGCCACGGATGCCTGAGAAACGCCTGCTGAACCTTGCCGCACGCCATTCCGCGTCATCCCAAGATAGGTCGGCAGTGCTTCTTCCAAACCGTTTGCAAAGACGCTCAGAGGCGTGGGTTTGAGGAAAAACTTGGAAACTTCTGTATTTGGATCCGGTGAATTCGGCGGATTTTCTTTCGCTTCTGTCTGTGTACGCTTCACAGATTCCTGATAGTCAACAAGGTTCTGGTTATACCTACGATAGTTGATAGAGAGGGTCAATGGGATCAGCAAAGCACACATCACAAGGAGCGCGACGAAGCGGACACTTAAAATATGATGCATTATCTCTTTTTGAATCAATGTCATTAACATGGCAATTTCTCCTCATTTATTTTTTTTATCTTCATTGAGCCGTGCCATCAGGCAACGTCAACGCCGATAGCTGCTGAAGTATCTCTTTTCCCTCTTTCGTTGTAAAAAAATCGGCACCGAGTTGCGCTTCAAGTTGCGACCGCAGCTGTTCCCTAATTTGATTTTCCACTTGTGGTACTGCCTGCCTGAGTATACCCATTCCCATTGGGGTCTTGAACATATCTTTTCCGAGTTGCGCTTCAAGTTGCGTGTAAACTTCATCCGCCAAAACATTCAGTAGTTGCGGTGCGAATTGTTTGAGGACTAATTCTTCAATCGCTTGCTTGAGTTTCTCTCGACCTTCTTGGGTTTTGAGAAACGCTTCACCGTGTTGTTTACGTAAGTCACGCAGCGCGTCAGCGAGCGCGGAGAACCCAATCTTGTTGCTATTGTAGATGTCTCTTTGTGGACCGTTGCGATAGAGTTTTCCACCGACACTTAGGTTGAGACGGTGGTGTTCACACCGCACGATGGGTGTCATTCGACCTTCCTGTGTCTGTAGCATTTGTTGATCTTCTTTCTCAGAAGGGCGCATTTCGTAGAGATAACTGCAAGGGAGTGTCGGGTCTGCCGCCCCTTCGGTGAGAACTCCGGGGCCTCCTGCTGTTGGATCCGCAGGACAAAGGAGTATTTTGTCGTCGAGATATTCTGGTGCAAACTCGGAAAGCCATTCTGGCTCCGCATCCGCATTAGCGGTCCGATAGTTCTCACGCGCCATCTTTATCTGCCTCAAATTTTCTCGGCACGTCTCAATGCCTTTAAAATCCCTATCGGTTTGTTCTTCTGAAATCGAGGCTAATTCATAAGGATAGGCAGCTGCTAAAAGGGAACGGTTTAGGCGAATCAACGCTTCCCCACCTTGTGGGTTTTGTGTGAGGAGTGCCAGCGTCTGATCGCTGAGTTGAATATCGGCGAACCGTTGCGCATCGTAGAGAGGTCCCGCCTCAAGTAGTTGATTTAGATCTGAAAGCAGTATCTTCTGCTGCTGAGGCGTTGGTTTGCTTGCCCCATCGTATCCGAGTAATATCCACTGCATATCTTCGGACAATTGGGAGGCAATAAATTCGGATACTGGTGCACGCGTGTCTTGGAGTTTCACGACCAAACTGCCTGGGTCTTTAACCGCATCAAAGAGGAGTTGGTGTGTGCCTGCGTAGAGTGTTGTTTGCATACCGATCGTCATCAATAAAGTGGCTAATAGCACAATTGGCTTGGATCGTTCAATCGTTTTTAACATTTTTTTAAATCTCCTTAAATTGTTTGTTATTGGTTGTCAGTTGTCGGTTAATCTGTTAGATTGCGTCCACTAACGCACAGACTAACAGTCTATCCCACAAATAAGGCACAAACTAACAGTTTATGCTACGAATCTCTCGGAATAATGAACTATCCTCAATCAAGTTTAAAACGAAGCACACCGCTGCCATTGGTCCCGACATAAAGCATGTTACCATCAACAGCAAGCGAGATAATAGGCATTGGAATTTCCGGCGCAACCTGTTGCCATATCCCAGAACTCCTATTCAACTGATACACCCGTTGCTCACTGGTTCCATACAGTATTGTCCCGTCCACCGCAAATCTTTCTATAACGATGGAGGTGCCTTCCAGATCGGTTGCCGTGTGCCAGTGGGTCCCGTCGCTTGAAAATGCAACACCTTCATCGGTTGCGACGTAGATAGTGGATCCAGCGAATTTTACTGCCTTGAAATGCTGAAAAGAAAACGGCAGTTCTCCCGTAACATCGTTCCAAGTGTCTCCTTCATCAAAGGATTGAAAGAGGTGCCCATCGCGTTTACCGACGTAGATAGTTTCCCCTGAAACAGCGAGACTGGCGTGGATGACACCATAATCAACGAGACTGTTAAAAGAGTCAATTGACGGACCTTCATCTACGAGTCCGGTATCAACCCATTCCGTCGCGCCGAGTTTCCCTCTGAAGAGTCTGCCTTCAAATTCCATATAATAAGTAGAGCCGCTGACAGCGAAACTCCCGAAGAGGGATCGCAAAAACTTCTCCATGCTATCCGCTATGACTTCATTGTAATCCTCTATATCCAAATCTTTGAGGTTTAGCTCCGCCTTCTCTTCAGCGTTTTTCTTGTCGTCCTCTGGAACCGCTTCCAAAAGCGCGTTCTCAATTTCCTCACCCGCTTGCGGTTTCAAAGTCGGCATTCCGGGCACAGGGATCATCCCGTTGTCCTCGGTAGATAGCAGGAAAAGTTGAGGCGACATTCCGCTGTGGCCTCTGGCGTAGATAGCATTGTTGAACTTCGCAAGACTCGTGAAAGTCGTGGAGTTTGCCGGAACAGGCACCCACGATTCGCCACCATCGGATGAGGTAACAAGCACGCGTCCTGTGTTTGCATAGAGTCCCTTATGCGTGGAAACTAAATTCAGCACGCTCGTTTTTACCAGCCCGGCGTTAAATGGATACCATGTTTTACCCGCATCGGTTGTTCGATAAATCCCAAACGGTCCATTTTTGTAGAAGATATTCGTATTTGAAGGCGTGAGTGAGGAAATACCGACTATATCTAAAATGTTCGAACCCAAAGCATCCCAAGTTTCGCCTGAATCATTTGAGTAATAACTTTTCGCCTCGTCTATGATCCAAAGGTTTTTTTCTGCCGCTACCATTTTGAGGTCCGAAGTTACTTCCGTTTCCGGACTGCTGAATTGACCACCAATTGTGACTTTAACTGTCGGCGCAGTGTCCGAAGTGGCGGTTTCCACACCGTTCGCAGTAATGGTTTCCATAAAATCTAATGCCTGCCACGAATCCCCTAAATCCGTTGAGCGATAAAGCAACAGAGGCGTGTCGTCTGTTATCTGTTCTATTCTCCGTATTGACATTGACATAATGCTCGAAACGTCTTGATTTTTAACCCGAGTGTCTACGACAGCATAGAGTTGGTGCTCAGTACTCGCCAACGCTCGGATATTCTTGGAAATCTCGCCTACCGGCAATTGTTCCCAGCCTTCCGAATTATGGCGATAGAGGCCATTATCAGTCCCGACAAACAGACTGCTTTCAACAGCGGTGATTGCTTGTATCTTCTTACCCATCAGATTTTCGTTGTTCAGAGATGTCCACGATTTACCGGCATCTACAGATCGGAATACGCCATCAGTGAGCCCTAAGGACATTACAATATTAGCTTGCGCCCCAGGGGCTTCATCTGTGATTACAATGCCGACGAATTGCCCTTCTGGACGCGTTCCCAACGTATTCCACGTCTTACCTCTATCTATTGAAGTGAGAATTTCCGTCCCAGAGACAGCATAAAGGCGGTTATCACGCGCTGTGATATACCAGGATCCGTCAGCCGACATGTCAGCATTGATGAGTTGCCATCGGCTTCCGTCGTCTGCCAATCTATAGAGATCGGAGTCTGTTTTGGCGTAAAGATCGCCGTTGGCTGCTGCGAAGAGACCGTTGACTGCGGCCCCCTGAGGCCCCTTGGTTTGGGTCCATTGCGGTTTCGGCATTGAAACATCTGTTGTGTCAATGGGTAATGTGGCAACGAGGGATTCTTCGGGTTTCTGACCCGCGCCGAGCCCTTTTCCAGGTGCAATGGAGCTGCCGGGTTGATTCCGTATCGCGGGCTTCGCGGGAGAGTCATACATAAAAACAGCATCAATCACCTGAACCGTCGGTTCCGAGACAGCGTTAAGGTTATAGGGTTCCTGAAAACGGGAGAGATATTGCGTGCCAACGCCCGCGAATATGAAAATTAAAACGGCGGAGACAGCGGAAATCACCCACGGGAGCATCGGTTTACTTGTGGTCGGAGCAACAGGTGTGATACGCGCAGCTTCGCGGAGGATGTTCTCTGTCAATTGCTCCGGGAGTTGGAAACTGCCGAGGTGCTGCTGGATGACATCTTCCTCCTCTCGTAAACGATTGCGGGCGCGGCTGAG
The DNA here is from genome assembly GCA_963662915.2 of Candidatus Poribacteria bacterium. Classification (GTDB taxonomy): domain Bacteria; phylum Poribacteria; class WGA-4E; order WGA-4E; family WGA-3G; genus WGA-3G. Next base: position 1,474,233 of record CAXXEU010000002.1, read on the forward strand.
ACGGCTTTTGACGGTATTTGGGGAGACACCGAGGAACTCACTGATGGCTTTAATTGTCATCTCACCGAGGTAGTGGAGCGTCATCACAGTGCGTTCACTTTCGGGGAGTCTTTGGAGGAGCTCCTTGACGACTTCGCGACGCGTTTCATCGGCATCGGCTTCTTGTCTTTCTGCTAAGTATTTGGAGTATGACACTTTATCCACCTCATTTGTATCCTCAGCATCTATGGATTCCATAGGTAAACGCTTCCTTCGGAGCCAGTCGCGAGATAAGTTTGCGGCGATCACATACAGCCATCCTGCGAATTGGTTATGATTTTTCAAGGTTCTGAGCTTCCGATAGGCGTTGAGAAAAGCGTCTTGTGTAATCTCTTGTGCGATGTGAAAATCGCCGATCTTCCGGTACACAAGCGCGTGCACCCCCTTCTGATATTTCCGAACCAAGGGACCGAGTGCATCTTGATCCCCTCGTAATATCCGTTGGATGAGTTCAGCATCGTTCTGTGCCATTACAGATGACCTCCGAAATCAGTTTCTGTTCATTGATTAGAGTGACGTAACTTAGGTTTCAAAAGGTTGCATTATTTTTTTCAGTTGTCAGTTAAGAAGTATTCCTGTAACAATCTACTGTTCCTTCAACCCACAGCCACACAATCCCCAGAGTCATTCAATTCTCTGGAAAAACCACCATATCCTGAATCAGTTTCGGATAACAAATATCTTAAAATCCGCGTTATCCGCGAGATAATCCGTGAGAATCCGCGATTCAGAAACTGATAACTGAATGCCTCTGACACAATCACAAATTTCTTTTATACTTCTTAAAATATATGTTATACTATAACAGTTCAGTGATTAGCGGTCAGCAATCAATTAAAACCACGACATGCGCAACTGGGAGGCTTAGCATGGCACACCATATATCAGATGAACGGTGGGAACATTTTTGGGAATACGGCTACGTGCGGATCGGACAAATCGCAACGGATGCTGAACTCACAGAACTCCAGCAGCGGATGGACGACATCATGCTCGGTAAGGCTCCCCTTGACTATGACCAGATTATGATGCAACTCGACCGGGCACCCGGAAAAAATGCACCGGGTCCGCAGTCCAAAGGGCACAAGGGACCGACGTTGCTGTATCGAAAAATTCAGAATCTTGAATTAGACCCGATTTTTCTGGAATACCTCCAGAAACCGATTTTCCAAGAGGTCTGCGCCAAGATTTATGGAGATGACACGCCTGTCGCCTGTTTCCGAGCGATGTTCATGAATAAACCGGCGCACGAAGGCACGCAGCTCACGTGGCACCAAGACAGATGGACAGACCTCGATCGCGATCCGCAGATTACCATCTACACCGCTTTGGATCCCGCAACAATTGAGAACGGCTGTGTACATATTATTCCACAGTCGCACAAAAGGCTTATCAATCCTGAAAATGGATCAGGTTTTCTGACGCAAGAACACATTGACGACATCGTCGCGAAGGCGACACCGAAACCGATGGAATTGAAAGCAGGCGAGGTGGTCTTGCTCCACAATTGGATGCTCCATAGCTCCGGGACGAACGATACGGATATTCCGCGGCGGGCGTTCAGCGTCTGCTATATGCACGGCGAGACAGCGTCGCATCGCGGGCACGTTTTTACGCGGGTGTTCGGTGACGGTGCAATCAGTGTTGCCGATTTATCGAATTTTAAGTATGAAAGCCCAATCGTTTAGGTTTTTAATTATCCGGAAGGCGTTAAATAGGGCAAACGGGTTTATTGAATGTTTTCTCTCATAACCGCTTACGCCGTTGTTGCAGGCTGCCATCTTTAAGAAAAAATAAAAAAGGAGAAACATAATGGCGAAGATTCGACTTGCCATGATTGGATGTGGTGGAAACTCTTCGGGCCACGCCAGAAGAATGAATGCGAACCCCGACGTACAAATCGTCGGCACTTGCGATGTGAATACAGACATCGCTAACGGTTATATTGATCGGAACCTGTCCGACCTCAGCCCGCGTCCGAGTGCTTATGACGACATCGGTGCTCTGTTGAAAGAGACTTCACCCGATGCTGTGGTCATCTCCACACCGCATACGCTCCATTTCGAGCAAGGCATGCAGGCACTTGAAGCCGGTTGCCACGTTTTGATGGAAAAACCGATGGTTACCGCGTCTAAAGATGCGTATACCCTCGCAGAGAAGGTGGAAGAGACAGGGTTAATCCTCACTATCGGCTACAACACGCCGTGCACACCGAATTTCTATTATACGCGTGAAATTATCCGTAGCGGTGAGTTTGGTAAACTGGAACTGGTCGTCGGCTACATTACGCAAGGTTGGAAAGGTGGCACGACGGGGACGTGGCGGCAGAATCCGAAACTCTCCGGTGGCGGACAGGCTTACGATAGCGGTGCACACCTCTTGAATAGCCTCTGTTGGGCAGTCGAATCGAAAGTCGGTGAAGTCTACGCCTACACAGATAACCAAGACCGGGACGTTGACATCAACTCCTCAATTAACGTCAAGTTTGAAAGCGGTGTCCTCGCTGCAATGGCGGTGAGTGGCAATTGTCCAAGTCCCGGCGGCACGCATACTGCGTTTGTGTTCGAGAACGGCAGGATTGAGGTCGACGGTTGGAGTGGCGGTTGGATTCGCGTTTGGAAAGGCAACGAAGCATTGGATCCGCCTCCGATTACAGACGATATGTCTGCTGGCTCCCCTGACGATAATTTCATTGATGCTGTATTAGGTAGAGCAGAACCGCGTACGAGTCCAATGAACGGGATTATCCAATCTGAGCTGATGGATCTCATCTACGAATCCGCAGAAACGGGGATCCCGGCGCGTCCCGAACGCTAAGGTTTTAGGCGCGGTTTTTTAACCGCGCTTTTATAATAAGGTCGCGCCCTCAGGGCGCGGTGCTGTCGGTCGGATAGGCATTGTCCGATAGGAGTGATACGCCAATTCAGCGAGATGCGGGGTCTCAATGCGGACGTGTCCTTCGGCTCGCGAGTGCATCAACGCATCAAGCACACCCGTCACCAGCAGCGTCCGTTCCACAGGATACTGCGGTTCTCCTGTCACGAACATCTCTTCAATATTCAGACTCAAATAACTAAAATGTGCATGCGGTGGCCCGTTCTGTAGATAAAATTCTGTTGCGTGATAACTGTCCCCTATTTTCCCCGCGTAAGCGAAGTCAGAGACGTAACCGTTCAACATCAGCACGGCAGAACGAAACCCGTCACTATGTGCCAATAGAAACACTGTCGGGTTTGGACATCCGTCTATAAATGTGCTGTCGGGACGCTCGTCAATCTGTGTGCACGCGGCTTCGGCTAATGCAAGCGACCATTTTCCTGCCTTACCCGCTTCCCAAACGGCATCGCCTTCCAGACACTGAACCGCTACAATACCCGACTCGCCACCGTGCCGACGTTCAATCATACACTGCAACGTCTCAAGTGCATGAAAACCGTAGGATTCCACGCCACCATAGCCGATACCGATAGCCGATTCCAGTGCCGTGTCAAGGTCGTGTTCTAAAAACGGCTTCCGCCAAGAGAGCGGGAGCGAAGAGCCTGCCATGAACGGCACATCAAGGGCTTTTGCGCGTGCGTACATCCAAAGCCCATCGTCCCAATTGTAGGAGAGGTGTTTATCGCAGAAGACAGGCACCGACTTGCCACTCGACGCAAAGACCCCACAAATCTGCTCAAACATATATCGGCGCGGATACATGTGTTGCTCAAACTCGTTATACGGATAGTCGCCGTGTTCACCAATCAGGAGTACACCATCAACCGCCAGTTCGTTTCCACCGAGCGTTAAGGCTTGACGAATACTCGGATAGATAGGGACGTCGTGTTCCGCAGCCAAACCGACACCGATGTCTCGATCATCTACCTGATCGAGATAGATGGATACCAATTCGACGCGGGGCATTCGGTGTCCTGTATCTGTCGGGAAACCCTTCATGTATTTGGTAGCAATCACGTCTGCGTGCGAGTGCTGAAAGTAGGTTGTGATGATTGCAGCAATTTTTTTGCGTTCCGCCATCTTTTTCTCCGTACTTATCGAACGATTTCAGTGCCGATACCACCTTCTGTAAAGACTTCAAGCAATAAAGAGTGTGGAATCCTTCCATCAATAATGTGCGTTTTGTAGACACCACTCATGAGTGCCGTTGTACACGCCTCCACTTTCGGGAGCATACCGCCTGCGATGAAACCTTCCTCGATGAATTGATCTACCTCTCTGATATGAATCGTTGGAATTAGGGATGCCGTATCCGATACATTACGGAGAATGCCGCGTGTATCCGTCAAGACAATCAACTTTTCCGCTTGAAATGCCGCCGCAATCTCGCCCGCCATTGTATCGGCGTTAATGTTATAGGTTTGTCCATCGACACCGACCCCAATCGGTGTGATAACAGGAATATAATCGGCTTTGTCAAGCGTCGTAATTGACTCAGTGTTAACCCCGATAACCTTTCCCACATATCCTAAATCAATATCAGTTTGCTGTCCGTTTTCATCGGTAAGCTGTGTCTGTTGTTTCTCTGCCAGAATCAGGTTAGCATCCTTCCCTGAGAGTCCAATCGCCTGTCCACCGTGTTGATTGATACGTGCCACAATTTCTTTGTTGATGGATCCGAGTACCATTTCAGCGATTTCAACCGTTTCCGCATCGGTTACACGCAGGCCCTGCACGAATTCCGGGACCTTCCCGACCTTATCCATCCACGCTGTGATTCGGGGTCCACCACCGTGAACAATAATCGGACGGATGCCGACGTATTTCATGAGAACGATGTCCTGCATAACCGACTGGATAAGTGCCGCATCCTCCATCGCCGCACCACCATATTTGATAACAATCCGACGGTCATAAAACCGACGGATATAAGGTAAAGCCTCAATAAGAACTTCGGCGGTTCTGTTCATGTTTTTTTAGTTTTGTCCTCTATATTTTTCAAATGGTGTATAATACAATATATGATACGAGACATGCCCCTGTTTGTCAAATTAAAAGTGGCAATTAGCGGTTAGCCAATAAAGGACTTTCAACACAATGCAAATATCCGCACAAATTTCACATTTTCACGGCGTAGGCACGCCTTTTGAGGTCTGCGAGATGCCTGTCGCTGCCACCCCAAACGACGTGCTTGTTCACGTTTCACTCGCAACTATCTGCGGTTCCGATCTCCACACCGTATCGGGACGGCGCGGTGCAGAGACACCGTGTGTACTTGGACATGAGGTCATCGGGACAGTCGCAGCACCAACGAATCTCACTTCTGCAACAGGAGAAAAACTACAGGAGGGGGATCGGCTTACATGGAGTCTCACGACCGCTTGTGGTGAGTGCTATTACTGCGTCGATCAGAACCTGCCACAGAAATGTGAAACGATGTTCAAATATGGACACGCACGGAGTGAAGGTACTTCCGCCTTATCGGGTGGGTTCGCTACGCATATCCTACTCCGTCCGGGAACAGCCATCTATCGCATTCCCGATGCCGTGACAGACAAAGAGGCTGTTCCTATCAACTGCGCCTTGACGACTGTGGTAAACGGTTTAGAGACAATCGGTCTCCAGTCAGGTGAAACGGCAGTCATTCATGGAGCCGGGATGCTCGGTATCTATGCGGCGTGCTACCTCCGCGAAAACGCCTACCCTTGTGTCGCTGTTGTAGACACCAACGAGGGACGTTTGGAGATTGCGAAACGCTTCGGCGCAACACACACTTTCAACCCAAATAAAACATCGGTTGCAGAGATTGACACAGCGTTGAAAGAACTCACACACGGACGGGGTGCCGATCTCGGTGTAGAAGTCAGTGGCGCGACAATCGGAATTCCAAACCTGATTACATGGTTGGGGATTGGTGGTCGGTGCTTGACGCTCGGTTATGTCTATCCAAACGCTGACATCTCTGTTGATGCCCACCAGATTGTCACAAAATGTATAGTGCTTCGCGGTGTTCATAACTATCATCATACCTCGCTTGGGAAGGCACTCGGTTTTGTGGAAGAGGTACGGACACGTTACCCCTTTGGAGAACTTATCGGGAAAACATACCCGTTAGCAGACATCAACGCTGCTTTTGTGGATGCGATGAATCAGGAGGCACTCCGTATAGGGATTAGCAGTTAGCAATTAGCGGTCAGGGTGTTCCGCTACGCTCCACTGACTACTTTAACCCCTCAATCCAACACCGTGTCCCGTCGGTGCGAAGGGTAATCGCTGCGGATTCGTCTGTCCGCCAGAGTTGGCAATTGCGCGCTTCATACCGCGCCACGACCTCAGCATGCGGAAACTGATACCGATTCCCCTTACCGAGTGAGACAATCGCAGAACGGGGTTGAACGGCATCCAGAAACGGCGCGCTACTCGATGTCCGACTCCCGTGATGTGGCACCTTGAGAATCTCTGAACGGAGGTCCTGCCCGGAGGCGATGAGCCGAGCCTCTGCGTCTTTGCCGATGTCCCCCGTAAAGAGTACATCCACCTCGCCGTAGGAGAGTTTGATAACAAGGGAATCGTCGTTTTTGTCTTCATCCAACAGGTTAGTTGATGCAGCGTCAATAGGGTGCAGTAAGGTCAGCGTGGCTGTCGGCGTTAGTGCAATCTCTCCGGCATACGGAAACGCATAAGGAATATTATGTGCTTCGGCAATCGCACGGAGTCGCCGGTGGGTTTGAGAGTCGAGTGGCATATCCGATATACCGAGGAGGCGAGAGACCTCAAAATTTTCTAAAATATATCCAAGACCGCCGCCGTGGTCAAGGTCGGGATGTGTCAGTACAACCGTGTCGAGTTTCCGAATCCCGTGATAATCAAGATAGGGTTCAATAATCCGTTCGCCCACGTCGTAGTCGGTCATTCCCTGTTTTGCCTCGTCGTAATAGGTGCGCCGGATACCGCCGTCTATGAGCATTGTTCGGTTGTCAGGGAACCGAACGATAGCAGCATCGCCTTGCCCGACATCAAGCGTCACGACTTCCAGAAGTCTGCCTCTTTCGTGAAACGCAGCGTCCCAGACCCAGATTGCCACAACCGATAGCCCAATGAGGCTTGCGATGCGGAATTGACTACGCACCCATCGCCAGTGTGTAATACCCAGACAGACTGCGATGTAGAGGACAAAGCCACCGAAGGTCGGCGGTGTGAGTTTCACAACTCCCCACGCCTGCCCAAACATCCCGATGAGTATTAAGAAGATAGAGATAATAACGTGATTAAGTACGGAGAGGAACTTCGCCAACGGAAGCCACCCAAGACCGATACCTATCGACCCCATTCCCATCGCAACGATGAGCGATACGAGTCCAACGGCAAAGGGACCGACAATCATACCCAACGGGTACATCCGAAAAAAGTGGTAGGCGATCAAGGGTGCTGTCCCGATTTGTGCAGCGAACGTCACAAGGTAAGATAAAATAAACCATTTAACCGTGGTGTGCCGAAACTTCGTGAGAATCGCGAGGTTGCCTTCGGTGGATTCCTCTTTGCCGCCCCAGAGGTGTTGCAACGGTTTCTCCATCTTCGGAACGAAATAGACGATGGAGGCGACGGCGACGAAAGAGAGTTGGAATCCAACATCCCACAACTGATGCGGATTTAAAAGGAGCAACACCAGTGCAGCGAACGCTAACAGGTTGAATATATCGGCATCTCGGTCGATAAGTGCGGCAGATAGGAATAGGATTGCCATTAACGCTGCGCGAAAGACGGACGGACGGAACCCGACAAGACTGGCATAGATTAGCACGGCGATAATCGTTAGGAGGCAGACAATCTTTTGTGGGAATCGGAAGCGTGAAAAGCCGAAGTAGCAGAACCCCGCTATGAGTCCGACGTGTAGACCAGAGACGGCGAGAACATGGAAAGTGCCGCTATTTCGGAAAGTGTCCAACGTTTCTGAAGGGACATCGCTCCGTTTGCCGAGTAAGATACCTTTGACGAGCTGGGCGTGCAGTGAGATTTCTGTATAGATGGCATCAATCAAGCGTTCAGTCTGAATACGGAGTGCTGCTATCCAACGTAAGGGCGGGAATCCACTTTGTTCACCAATCTGTAGAAGTCCTATGGCTTCAACGATGCCGACGACATTTTGCCTCGCAAGGTAGGCTTTATAATCGAAACCGCCGAGGTTCCGTTTGCCTTCGGGTTCTTGGAGAACGCCTGTGAGAGTTATGTGTTTACCATATCGCAGCGGCACGGGTTCTTGAAATCTAATAAGCAACTTCGCTTTGACGCGCTGCGATGGATCCGATAAGCGTTGAAGTTCACCGACGGCGTAACACTCTTCCCACTCGGTGCCACGTTCGGGTTGATAGGTGGTGGTGCCTGAAAAACTGATGGGTTCATCGTAAAAGTGGTCAGGGATTGGTGCATGGGAGACGGTTTCGAGACGGAGCATCCCGCCTGCGAAAATGGCGAGGTGGAGCAGTCCGTAAGAGAGATAACGCCTACGGTTTCTGGTTACGATGCTACCGATAAAGCTGAATAAAACAGCGAGCCAGAGCCATAGGAACGAAATAGCAGTCCATCTACCAGCAATAATGCCGAGAAGGTATGGGATCAGAAAGTAGAGTGCCGGGCGCGGTATGCTTTTCATCTTCTATCTATTATACCAACATTCCGTAAAGTCTTCACGTTTTTTTCGGCGAATAGCCAATAGCAAGATAGTCTATAGTCGATGGTCTATAGTCGATGGTAAAGACCAACAGCCTGTTTCATTTGACCCAATATACCTTTTATGATACAATCCATTTTGACACTATACAACAAGGAAACGTCCATGCCAGAAAACAGTATTCTCTCAGAAATGCCGATAGACCTCGGCGATAACCTAAAACTCCGATTCGCCACACCAGACGATGCGGATGCCCTCGTTGAATTCAACGTCCGACTCCACGAAGCCATGGATGCCGGTCCGAACGTCCGAGACCTAATGTCCGGGAATCATCCAACCTGCAAGGCAAGCGATTTCACCGTCGTTGAAGATACCACAACCGGAAAAATAGTCTCATCAATGTGTCTCATCTCACAGACCTGGACCTACAGTGGCATTCCATTCGAGTTCGGACAACCTGAATTCGTGGCGACGGAACCTGAATACCGTAGACGCGGACTCGTCCGAAAGCAGTTTGCGGTGATTCACGCTTTGAGTGCGGCGCGCCAACAACTGATGTTAGGCATTACGGGGATACCGTGGTATTATCGAATGTTCGGATATGAGATGACACTCGATATGGAAGCGGAATTGGTCATTGATGGGATACACATCCCGACTTTGAAAGACGGTGAAACGGAGACGTGCCGACTTCGGCCGCGGAGGGATACAGACAACGCTTTTATTCAAGACCTCTATGCACACTCAATCGAATCTCAGGTTTTTGCGTGTCCGCGAAGTCCAGAACTCTGGGAGTATGAATTCAACGGACGGTCTGCAGAGAGCGGTGCCCGGATGGCGTGGTTAATCATCGAAGATATGGAAGGGACCCGCCTCGGATACGTCCAACATCTACAGTGGTGCTACGACGGTTGGGGTGAGGGCAAGGACACCGGTACGCATTTCATGGTTATGCGAATGGAACTGAAACCCGGCATCGGGTATCTGCATCTGGTGTCGTCGCTATTACGGGAACTCTGGAAGAAGGCGAAGGCGACACCGATCGCCGTCGAAAGTAAGGCTTCAGCAGCGACGGGGATCCAGTTCATGTTCGGACGTGAGCACCCGTTCTATACTGTCCTGCCCAAATCTATTGTGCGTAAGGATCTACCCTACGCGTGGTATATCCGAGTCCCCGACCTGATAGCGTTTTTACGGCATATCCAACCCGCACTTGAAAAACATCTCATCGGCACTGTTGCGGCGGGCTACACAGGGGAATTCAAAATGAGTTTCTATCGCAGCGGCATCCACTTCACATTTGCGCACGGTCGCCTAACGAAAATTGCTGAGTGGACACCGGAGGACATCGAAGCCGGTGATGCGGTGTTCCCCGGTCTCACCTTCTTGCATCTCCTCTGTGGGCGGTACCGGATAGAGGAATTGGCTGCTAATTTCGTCGATTGCTGGGCGAAGAATACTACGGCTGCTGTGTTACTCAATTGTCTATTCCCAGAATTCAAAAGCGAAATCTGGCATCTGTGAAATAGCCGTCAGCGGTCAGCAGTCAGGATGTTCCGCTAACGCGCCACTTTCAGCGGTCAGTAAAGACGCAAGCGTTACCCGGTGAATGCTATAAGGCATTCATACCGTTGATTCTGATTCACGCCTCTTTTTTTCCTGACGGCTACTACACTAACTGCTAATTGCTACAAAACAATGACCACGCAATCGCACGCCATTCTCAACATAGCCCTCCTCTCAAAGCGTGGAAAGTCGTTCCGCCACTCTTACGCCTTCCTCGGTGCCGTGATACCCGACATCCCGATATTCATCTTTTTCGCCGTGGAAACTTTCATCCTTCAAACGTCCCAACGTGAAATGTGGGGTTCCCGATACTTCATGGAGGCGTGGCAGAACTTCTTCGATATTTTCAACGCCGTTCCGCTCATCCTGATTCTGTTGGGGATTGGGTATTATCTGATGCACTCTGAGCGGGTGACGGTTGTTGCATGGAGTATGCTGATTCACTGTGCCTTTGACTTCATAACGCACCATGACGACGGACACCATCACTTTTTCCCGCTCTCCGATTTTATCTTTGCGAGTCCGATTTCATATTGGGATAGGAACCACCACGCGAGTATCTTTCGACCGATAGAATGCTTAGCTATCCTTGCGGCTTCTGCCTATCTGTTTCCGCGGTTGAAGACCCGACTCGGGCGTATCGCGCTGGTCGTCATAAACGTCCTCTTCCTTGCTGCTTTCCTTTTCCGACAAGTCCTCTAATCACACAATTCAATTTTACAGTATGTTGAAATGCATTTCAAGTTAGGATTGCCTTTTAACAGGTGTTTTCACGGAGGTTTTCAGGGACCCTTGATTTCACTGGGTTCCTGAATTTGAATTGATGCGTTCTCCGTGAAATCGGTTTTTGGTTATATCCTATTTAACAGATAGATATATTTTTTTATGGTTATTCATCAAGCGCGTTTATTGTCTGAATCAGGATTTGCAGGATTAGGGGATTTACAGGATAGGGGTACTATCAGACAGTCGAGGGGACCTCGTCCCTACGTCACGTTTCATCTGAGGATGATCGAGAATTTATAGTAAAAGAACCATCTGGTGTATGTATGTTAGAAACGTGCGATAAATCGCACTATTACAAACAGGTTAATCTTCAATAGGGGAAATTTTGACCCAGCCGAGGGGTGCGATTGGATTGCGTCCGCGATATAAAATCCGTTTTTGCTTCAGTGATATGTAAACCGGTGCGCGTATTAATTTTACCTTGTAGTTGAATACTTGGCATGTGTTTCCCCTTATTCACCGCCGAATGTCTTGTGATATGCAAGAGTTGCCTCAAAGAATGCTACAAAATTATTGAATTTCTCATAATCATCAACAAGATCAATTGCTAAGGAATTGCTCCTATCAGTTCAATCACCATACCAACTCGGAAACGCAATCCCCTTCAGCTTAAGCCTCGCCAATTCTGCGTCAAGGTCGCATTTGGATTTCTTCCCACCGTGAATACTCGGCTCAGCACAGAGCATCTCACGCAGCGTCTGCATGGAGGCAAGGATACCTATATCCTTAATACCAAGCACTTCCGTCAGTAAGTCGGTATCCAATTCGTGGCGGACAGGGTCGTGATCGCATTCGTTGAAAGGGAGCATCCGCTTATACTTTGACCGTTCAAAGACCGATTCGGCGTTCGCTAACGCTTCTTCAGAAAGTTCACGAACATCCAATGTGGGCAAATTCCCTAACGCTGTAAGTCTTAGTTTTCCGCGTCCTGCATTTTGCTTGCCACTATGTAACCAATGGCACAACAGCCCTAAGGTTGAGTTACACCAGAGTGTCCATGGGATTTCATACCGTGAATTTTCAAATGCTACGTTTGTTATTAAAGTTGGACCGATACTGGGCTTTTCAGTAAAAAGTGCTGCAACCGAGTTAGAATTAAACCTTAATGCCATGTTGTAGTGTGTTCTGCTGTTTCGCTCTACTCGCTTTTGCACTGCAGATTCGGCATTCGGGAAAGGTACCGCTCGCGAATCCGGAAGCACTGCTATTGACCGTTGGACTTCACTGTTTGCATTCCAAACACAAGTATATCCATCGCTGTCGGGTTGATAGCCGTCCTCCTTGCGAAATACACCTCTGACTTCAGCTAACCCCAGGGTAGCAATATCTCTGACACGACACATTGGAATCTTAACAACTGTTTCCTGCAGTTCCTGCATCGGTAGTTCTAACTTACCCATTTTTAGTCGATGGGCAGACTGGAGTAGTGCCATTGATTTGACGCGCGTTGCTGCCCAACCTTCACCAAGGGGTAGTGGACAATCAAGCATATATCCTAGAATATCCTCACCTATTTCTATCGGATCCCCACCGCTTGGCATGTCCTCTAAGTGGTGTATTCCATTATTACGGATGACCCGATTTGCAATTTCAACGGCTTCAAGTAGACTCTGTGGACGTTGATGCAGAGAGGCAAACTTACCACGTCCGGTGTTATCTCTTTTACCTTTTGTAGCTACAATAATGCATTCTGCCATGTTCGTGTCAGCAGAGAACGCACAGTCTAATCCTTTTGCCTCGGCAATAGTTATTACGACTAAATTGTGATACTCTGTTGTCCACATATCACGTAATTTCTGTGCAGTTGGTGAGGCAAGTACTGTTGCTGGAAGGATAAAACCCATTGTACCTTTAGACTTAAGCATTCTGTGTGCAAGTTCTACAAAATATGAGCTAAGTCCTGCTTGTCCGTCAGCTACACGGGTTACTTTTTTATTCAGCATTTTTTGCATTATTTTTGTATATTCTTGAGGTCGATCACTGCCTTGAAACGGGGATTTAGCACCATCTATGCCAGCAGGATCTGCACCCGGCTTCGTAAAAGGTGGATTCTGAATGACGACGGAAAAATTTTTATAGGGAAATTCCTTTTGAAGATCAACAATCCTATTTTCTTCACCACCAACTTGTTCACCCTCCGTATCAAATAGTTTCATATCATCAAGCAATTCAAGTGAACCTACCGCGTAGTCCCCGTTGTTTAATTTACCGTAAGGGGCAGTAAGAATACGCGTACCACCGAGCTTCATATCGGCGTACCTACTTGCGAGCGCAGCTGCCGTGAGGTGCGTTGCATTGGGCATAACATCTGCACCGGCGATGTTTTCCTCAAGCATCTTCTTGTGGATATCTCGCCCATTTCCGCCTGATTGTTCATACAGAGACAATATGCGTTGATATACACCATTAAGAAGCGCGCCTGTTCCGCAAGCGAAGTCCGCGACTTTCGGGAGTTTGCCTTCCGGTAGTTTGGGCAGCACGAGCGTTGACAGCAACACGGCACTCTCCGGCAGTGTGTAATTCGCCTTAACGTATTTTCTATCGGTGATGAGTTTTTGAAACACGATGCCTGAGAGTTCGTGAATCTGTGCGATACCGGTGTCAACGAGGTCTCTGGCTGCCTCACAGAGAAGGGTTAAGACGGGTTTGACCAATCTATCATCAGTAGCGAGTGCTTCAACGAGATCGCGGGCATCCTCAAAAATAGGGCGGTAATTGACTTTGAGGATAGTGTTCCAATCGGTAATAACATCACTGTAGTCAATTGTCGGTAGGAGTTGCCGAAGTGAGCGGACGGATTCCATCTCTGCTTTGCCGGCAAGCGAGCTCTGAAACACGAAGGCATCGGTGATAATCAGGGCTGCCATGCGAAGCGTTTGTATATTGAGGTGTCGCGATTCGGAAATCGCTCCTACAGGGAGGGAGTCTTTGGGAAAGACTTCTTGGTGAAGGATTGTCTCAATTTTGCTTCCGATGGCACGGTGATCAACGATTGCATCTTCAAGGAGGCGGGCTGCGCTGTCAATGCTATATTCCAGATCTTTTGCTGCTTGTTCGAGTTGGGAGTTAGGCATTGCGCCGATGTGTAACGCATTCGCAATATCACCTACCGTACCGATTGCCCATCCATTTTTTGGGAAGTGTCCGACGGTGCCTCTGAGCGTACTGATGAGTTTGTACTGCAAGTCGTCTGCTTCGCGGAGTTGCAAATTGATGTCGCGTCCCGGCATCGTTTTAAAACAGTCAGGATACAAGATTGCCATGACGTTGTTGAGGGTTTTCGTGGCGGTATGGTATTCTGCTTCGAGTTCGTAGACGAGTCTGGTTTCGGCTTGTTTGATGAGGTTTTTGGCGTTAGTCGTGGTGGCGAATTTGGCTTCGATACCGATGGGTTCACGTCCGCGCTCAATCACGAGTGCATCCAGTTCACTGTTGCCTTTGATGAAGGCGTTGACTTCTGTTTCGAGTTCCCATCCGTGACGCATGTTCCGTAAGATGTTCACCAATTCGTTTGTGATTGTTGTTTCGCGTCGGTTGGGCATGGTGTTTCCTTTTTAGGTGTTTGGAGGGAGAAAAAGAGAGGGACCACTACCAAATTGAGGAAGGTGTGATAGCGGATGTCTAAACTTGCACTGCAATCAATACCGATGAGATGCCTGGATCGCTTTGAACAGAGGGACGTGATGTCGGCGATGGAACAACATCCCCGTCTTCTCGTAAGCCTTCAATATGAAACGCAATGGCTTCAGCGATCAGTTCCCTGACTTCATCCATTGTCTCGCCTACAGCGATGCAGCCGGGAAGGTCTGGGACAGAAGCCCCGTAACTATTTTCGCCCTTTTCAAAAATAACGACGTATTCCATAAGTTTATCTGCCTCATTATTTGAGCCCAGCTTGCTTTAGGACACTATTAAGTCTGCCCTTTGGAACATCCAAGCCTGTTTTTCCCGAAACCGTCACGGTTCCAGGTTTGGTTACGTGTTTAAACTGCCTATGACTACCTCGCGTTCGGACTAAGTACCATCCATCGTCTTGAATCAATTTTATGAGTTGTCGGACTTTCATATTGGAATTAGATGCGTAAATTATCTGTCGGATTCCAACGTTTTTTCCAATTATACATCATTTTCGGTTTCGTTGCAAAAAATTCTGTCAGTTTTTAGGTTCATCTGGGGGTTGGGGTTGTGAATCGAATCCATAAATCCGACGCATTGTCGGTGTAGCGCGTTCGACGACCTCTGGCTTAAGATGATGCACGAAATCAAACATCGGCTTCACAAACGAACGGCAACAGAAACAAATCAACGCGATGCGTTGTTTGTCAGTTTTATTCGCACCCGCAGAATGCCAAATCGCACCGTTGAACAGAAATACAGAGCCTTTCGGTGCGGAGAGCCGGACTTCATCGGGATGGTGTGTTGTGCCGGGGGGTGGTTTTTTCCGCTGGAGATGGATGCCTGGAACGTGGCGTGTGCCGCCGTTCTCTGGCGTAAAATCGTCGAGGAGCCAGAGACTGTTGGTGACTAAAGGGAGATTTGGTAACGGTTCCGGCAGTGCGCCTAATATGTTATCGACGTGGTAACCGCCATCAGACGCGCCCGGGTCGATGATGTTAGAGGTGAGCGTACTAAGCGTATAATCAGGACCGAGCAGGTGTTCAAAGAACGGCATCACCTTGGGATGTGCAACCAGTTTCTCATATATCTGTCCTTTGTTTACCAACCAGCGGACGTGCTGTCCATGCCCATCGGTGTGTTGGCGCGCCAATCCGTCCTGCTTCTCTTTTTCTGCAAGTCGGCGTATACCGGCTCTGTAGACTTCAATCTCCTCATCGGAGAGTACATCTGGGATGACGATGCATCCCTGCTCGTCTAACTGTTTCTTTTGCGCGTCGGTGATACCCATTTTGAACGTCCTTTCTTAATTTTTCTGTCCAGAAATACCCGTTTTTACCAGACGAAGAACGTTAAGGCAGAAACCTCTTAAAATCCGCGTCTTCCGCGTCATCTGTGTAATCCGCGATTCAGACAACGGAAATTATGCCGCAAAGGGTTTCAGGCACTCCCCATAGACGTTAAAACGTTCGCCTTCGAGTTCTTCAGCATCGACGAGTTTCAGCCAGAGCGCGCTGTCCTTCTTGTCACCACTGAGCTGCCGGCGGCTGCCGAGATTCGACGGATCGGGTCCACTCCAGACGACTTGACCGTCTTGCATATAGATGAAGTTATCACGGTACCGGTCGATGAGATCTTTCTGATTTTCTTGGTAGACTAACCCCTGCTCACAGGTTGTCCGTCGCCAGTTAGCAACCGTTTCTGGTGTGTCCGTTTCGACTGAATCGAACTCTGCTAAAGGTGCTGTGACCTCGCTTTCCCAATCAATCTCATCAAGGTTGACAGTCCCGTATCCGCGCTGTGCAGCGATGAGGATATGGTTCCGATCGCGCTTGAACGGCGGTGTGGGCCAGTCAGACTGTGGGTCGTGTCCCATCAGGTGCATACCGACAGCATCCGTCGTGATTGGATGATCACCCGCAACGAGAGCGTTACAAATCCTACCGACACCGCCCCATTCGCGTCCCCACTGTCCCGTCAATGCGTCGATAATATTGAGGCACGGTTTTGTAATGAGTGCCAAATCGGGAAGTACATAAGAGAGACGGATAAGGTGATGGTAATAACTCCGAGTTCTGCCCTCGGGTAGGATCATCGGTGGCAACCCAAAAAGATTTTTTGTGCATAGCGTAATACCCATGAAGGCGTGGTTCTTCATCTTCGCCACAGAGACGACTGCATCCGCATCGTCGAAACAGGCACTGAGTGTGTAGCGATCGAACATGGAACCGCCACCCGGAACGTCGTAGGTCTTAAACGGCGGCAGGTTGGAATCCACGAATTGCACGTCGAATTCTTTCAGGTGGTGTAGGTAGTTGAAATTCGGAGGCATCCGATGCCCATGGGTATACGGATTCGTATCCGTAGCGACAAGTTGCGCCGTGGTGTGTTCCTTGATGAGTCGGAGCACAGCACGACACGTGGCATCGTCTACTAATTCTCGGCGGCGTCCTTCGTAGTAGATAATCCGCTCAGGTGGCTTCATCATATTGAATTTCATGACCACCTTTTTGGCGGTTTCAATCGGTTTCCAAGCACGGGTGAGCGGGTCGGTGATACGGCGGAGGGTCTGGTAGATTTCCTCTTCTGTTGCGCGGTAATCGCAGTGTGCCGCTCTAACTTTGAACTGTTTTTCCATTGTGGTCTCCATTAACAAGCGGTAATTTGCGAAAAGAATAGCATATCGTTAGAAGATTGTCAAGCCTGATTCAGACATATATCGGCAAAATGGACGACGGTTGTTACGACCGATTGCGCAAGAGGCGGCGCATGACTTTGTTGGAGGCGGTTCGGGGGAGGACATCTACGATGACGACATCATGGATGCGAAAGAGCGGATTGAGGTGTTCGGAAAGTTCGGCTTGTAACTTGGTGTGAAGTTCCTGTTTTATGGGTGCTGATTCTGGTTGGATCAGCACGGCGTAAATAACGAGTTGGCTCGGACCGCCATCTTTCGGTGAGACGGCAACTGCTGCTGTCTCTTGGATTTCCTCAAGGACGTTAAGCACTTCTTCAATCTCCGCGGCACTCACTTTAATGCCACTCAGATTCATCGTATCATCGACACGTCCGTGAATACGGTAATAGTTGTCCGTTAACCGTTCAAGCGCATCCCCATGGCGACGCAGATTCGGTCCGGGTGTGCCTGCAAAGTAGACTTCGTTGTGGTCGGCGTTGAGGAGACTTGTCGAGAGACCGAGGGAGGGTGGCACGATAAAGACTTCGCCAGTATCAGATGGATTTCCTGTATCATCAAAGAGTAAGAAATCCAAACCGAGCGCGGCGGTCGTGAACGTTGAAGGTGCAGCGGGTTGGACCCGAGTCCCGGTGACATAACCGCCTCCGATTTCGGTGCCGCCGCAGTATTCAATTACCGGCTTGTAACCAGCCAGAGACATTAGGTATAGCATCTCCTCGGGATTAGAGCATTCACCCGTTGAACTGAACGCGCGGATTGTCTGCCAGTCGAGTCCCTGCATGCAGTCCGTCCTTTTCCACGCTCGGACAAGCGTCGGTACGACACCCAGCATACTCACCTTCGCGTTCTGCACAAAGACTCCGAACTCGCGTCCTGTCGGCACACCGTCATACAAAGCAATAGTTGCTCTGTTGATGAGACTGGCATAAATGAGCCACGGACCCATCATCCAACCAAGGTTCGTGTACCACGCAAGCACATCGCCGGGATGAATGTCGTGGTGTAGATGCGCATCAGCAGCACATTTGATTGGGGTGGTATGCGTCCACGGAATCGCCTTCGGTTTACCGGTGGTTCCGGAAGAAAATAGGATATTGGTATGTGCATCGGGATCGCATAGAACAGCAGTGAAGGTTTCTGTGTCGCTAAGGAAGTCGCGCCACGTTATGTCCGCTTCGCGCTCGGTTTTTGCAACGGTATCGCTGCCTTTACAAGAAGAGACAACAGCTTTCGGTGCGTTCGCAGCAATCACTTTCTCATACAGCGGTAACCGTTTGCCTGCCCTATTAATATAGTCTTGTGTGAAGATCGCTTTTGCTTTGCCGATGCGGAGGCGTGTGGCTATTTCGTCTGGTGCGAAGCTATCGGCAATTCCCACAACAACGCATCCCGCTTTGACGATTCCGAGATAGATGGCAACGGATTCAGCGTTCATCGGTATATCAACTGCCACCGCATCTCCCGGTTTTAATCCGAAGTCTACCAATCCGTTTGCGACTCGATTGGTCAGGCGTGCCAATTCGTGATAGGTGAGTGTTACGAGGTTATCATCCCCTTCGCGTTGTGCAATAATCGCAATAGCATCGTCGGGGGCACTAAAGCAGCTATTGACGATATTGAGTTTAGCGAGATGTGTTGCGATGCCTGTTGCGTCTTTTTGTGGTTCACGGTTTGTTTCAATTGCTTTAATACCCAATGTCCGAATCATCATCTGCCAGAACCCGTCTCGGTTGGCGATTGACCATGCGTGGAGTTCAGGATAAGTTTTGATGGATAGTTCCAGCATTAGACGGGTGATGTTTGCTGCGGTAATGTCTTCGTCAGTCGGAAACCATGCCGGTGGGGGTCCGTAGGTTGTGCGGTCAAAGTCGGCGTACACGGTGTCATAAAGGAGTTGATGGAGTGTGAAGGGGTGTTCTGGTGTGAGGATATAGCGCGAAATTTCATACCAGCAGGCAGTTGCTGACTGTGTTGATATGCGTCGGTTAACGGTTTCTGATATCTTTAGTGCTTC
The DNA here is from genome assembly GCA_963662915.2 of Candidatus Poribacteria bacterium. Lineage (GTDB taxonomy): Bacteria > Poribacteria > WGA-4E > WGA-4E > WGA-3G > WGA-3G. The sequence continues at coordinate 1,493,556 of CAXXEU010000002.1, forward strand.
TGCTTTTTCCAATCCGCACGCGATAAGTCGTTCAGGGGTTAGATAGGTTCGGGCTGCAATAGATGACATTTGTGTTTCCCCACTATGGGTTCAAACTTCACAATGGAAGTATAGCATATTATTAGGGAAATTGCTAAACACAGCACAGAAAATCCACTGCAGAGCAAACAAAGTTCCTAATGCCTTGCTATTCAGGTGCTAAAGCACGTAACCGATTAACGACCTTTGTGACTTCATCGGCAACAATATCCACCTCTTCAGTCGTGTTATAGCGTCCTAAGCCGAAACGGACAGCCGTCAACGCCAATTTGTTCGGAACTCCCATCGCCACCAAGACGTGTGATGCCTTCACCGACTCTGAATCACATGCAGACCCTGTTGATACCGCAACGCTTTTCAATCCCATTAGTAAAGCGTGGCTTTGCACCCTCGCGAAACAGAGATTCAGATTGCCCGGCAGCCGATGTTCAGGATGTCCGTTGAGATGAATGTCATCTAAACGTGTTTTTAACTTTTCATGAAGCGTATCGCGTAAAGTTGAGACGCAACTTCTTCCCGATGCCATGTAATTTTGAGAAAGTTCGCACGCTGCACCTAAACCGACGATCCCCGCGACGTTTAGGGTTCCGGGTCGAACCCCTAATTCCTGACCGCCGCCGTAAAATAGCGAATGCGGTTGAGAGATGCCATGACGTAGGTAAAGCGCACCAATCCCTTTCGGACCATAAATTTTGTGCGCTGTCAAAGAGGCGAGATCCACACCGAGTCTTTTCATATTTGACGGTAACTGCCCAATCCCCTGTACCGCATCTGAGTGGAAAAGCACGCCGTATTTGGCAGCCATAGCAGCAATATCAGATATTGGATTTATCGTGCCGACCTCGTTATTGGCATACATGAAACTCATTAGAATCGTCTTTGGGGTTATCGCTGCTTCCACATCGTCAGGACTCACCATCCCGTATTTGTCTACGGGGAGATATGTCGTTTCGAACCCCTCAGCCTCCAAGGCGTGGCAGGTATCGAGGATTGCGTGATGCTCCGCTGTGCTTGTGATGATGTGGTTTCCCTTTTCTCTACAAGCGTAGGTGATTCCCTTGATGGCGATGTTGTCCGATTCAGTCGCACCACTGGTGAAGATAATCTCTTCTGCTGAGCATCCGAGTAAGTCAGCGACTTGATGGCGTGCCTTCTCTACGGCATCCTTTGCTATCGTGCCGAACGGGTGTGTGCTGGAAGCGTTGCCAAAATGCTTCATGAGGTACGGCATCATGGTTTCCAACACTTCCGGTGCTATTGGTGTTGTGGCGTGATTATCCATGTAGATAATGCTGTTCACGAGATGAGTACCTCTGTAATATCCTTGAATCTCAATCCTATCTGAGTAGGTGCGGTTTGAAATTGTGCTATTAAAGCACAATTTGTCTTAGTTAGGACTTACGCAAAATTTAGGCTTACCCCCCGCAAGCAGGGGGAATCTGTCGGTTTTTAGAGACAACTGCGTAAGTCCTGTTAGTTTTACATTCCGCACCCGTTCTCCGAGATTGCTAATTTTAAAGCCGTTCGCGGAACATGTCAATCATACCATCAGGCGGATCAAACGGCAATTCGACGATGGTGTTTGTCAGTCCGCTATAGTAAATACCCAAAAGCAGATTGAACTCAGCAAGAGATTGTTTGAGATGCGTCGGATGTACCTTGCTCTCATCGTCAAGCCATTCAAAAACAGCATCCGTGAGTCCACCTTGTGCAATGCCATCTTGTGCGCCGTAATTTAGGTCTCCGCCTTCGTATCCGGTTTCGGGTAGATTTCGTTCCCAACTTTCAAACCGCCAATGAACGAACCCAGTCTCACCGAACACGCAGACGCGTTTGTGTCTATTGTTTGAGGTATCGGGTAGCACGCGGGGTGCTATCTCTGGACCGAATGCAAGTGAGGCTTGCACGCCATTTGCATAAGTAGCGAGTGCTGTAGCGTTTGCAGGCGAGGGTTGTGCCGAATCGAGTTGCTCTGCTCCAGAGATTTGTCCCTGTACCTTCACCGGACGCGAATTATCGATGTAAGACGACACAAGTTGCAGGACGTGTGGTGCCTGATCGACGGGTGGATTGCGTGCGCTCGCTTCTATAAATTTAATAGCTCCGATTTTCCCTTCAGCGACATCCCGCTTGAGTGCGAGGTTCTGAGGGTGGAAATTGAGTTGTGTGTTGACGACGAACTTCGTTTGGGTGTGTTCAGCGAGTTCAGATATCTGCCGCCAGTCTTCGCTCTCGACAGCGATCGGTTTTTCGACGATTGCTGCAGGGACACCAGCATCTGAGGCTTGTTTCATCAATGGATAGCGGATGCGTTCGTTGCTACCTCGTAGTACCGGTGCTGTGACGATGTGTAGCAGATCCGGTTTTTCCTTTGAAAGCATTTCGTCAAGGTCGGTATAACGAGCATCAACCCCGAATTCATCTCCGAAGTCGTTGAGTAGCTCTTCCTTCATATCGCAGATGGCAGCGAGTTTACCACCCTTAACGTGTTGATAGGCGCGTGCGTGCCCGCGGGCACGTCCCCGACATCCCAAAATCGCGCTTTTGTACATAGTTTTCTCCTTCATATTTATAGATACAGATAATACAATTATATGTCGGATTCGATTTTAAAGCAACGCTTTCGCAAAATTCTGCTTCAAAGAAGAATCGGAATGTGCTATGATACACGCTAAAAGCGGAAAGGGATAACCGGAGGAGAGAGATGCGACGTTACCTCTTTATCTTACCAATACTCTGTGTTGTTATGACTTTTTTAGGCTGCCAGTCCAAAGTACTGCAGATGATTATTGAACCGCAGGAGCTTTACAACTACGCTGTCACGGAGGGGGTCACCTGTACTTCACCGGAGATGATAGACGGTGATGTTCAGACAAAGGGATATGCGGATGGAAGATGGATTCACCTAAACCTACCGACGCAAAAGGCGATTCATCGGATCGCTATTCGTGGGACTAACATCATAAACTGTATGATATACGAGAAATTAGAGGGTGAAGGACATTGGCGCGCGATTCTGCAGGTTCAGAACAACGACAGTCCAGTCATTGAAGCCCGCGTCAGCGGTGTTGTGACGGATACAATTCGTATCTATATCAGCGGTACTACCGAAGATAAAAAGAAAGCAGGCGAATGGGATCCAAGGCGTGGCGGGATCGTGGCGTATACGGTATTAGGCAAAGCCTTCATACACGAACTTGAAGTTTACGGGTTCGTCTCAAAGGAGAAAACCGAAGCCATTCCATAACGATTAACGTGTGAGGCATATAGTAATGAAACGTTTGATTTTTGAAGATTTATACAGTTGGAGCGTCTTTAGTCCAGAACGGCAGGTAGACTTCAACGGGCATTTGTGGGTGCGTCCTGATGGAAATATCCTCGTAGACCCGGTTGCGATGTCCGATGCTGATCGAGAACACCTGACAGCACTCGGTGGCGCGAAGTCGATTGTGGTGACGAATGCCGATCATGAACGCGAAGCCGCTGCGCTTCAGGGGCAGACAGGTGCCGATGTGATTGTGCATGAAGCGGATGCCGATGCCCTAAGCATTAGGCCGACAAGAACCGTGCAGGACCGAGAGGCGATTGTGCCAGGCTTACATGCCATCCATCTCAGTTATGGCAAAAGCCCTGGCGAAATTGCACTCTATTTTCCAGAGAAAGGGACTGTTCTGTTCGGAGATCTGGTCGTAGGTGAACCGATGGGAGCGTTGACACTGCTGGCTGATGAAAAATTAAGCGATCCGCCGAAAGCAGCACTCGAATTGCGTAAGGTTTTGGGACTCCGCTTTAACACGATCCTTGTTGGCGATGGACACCCGATCTTTAAAGATGCCCGTCAATACCTCGTTGACTGCCTTCAGGCGAGACGGGACATTTACATCAACCGTATCCATATCGATGAAATAGAGTGGCAGTATAAAAATGCACCACACCCTTACGATTTTGAGGACAAAGACATTGACCCGCTCATCGGCGGCAAGAATTTGGGGTACCGCGTTATCCGCCTCCTGCCGGGTAAAATGAGTTTCCCGATGCATTTTCACAACTTCGGTGAAGAGATGTGCTATGTGATGGAAGGTGCTTGCACGCTGAAAACGCCGCGCGGTGATGCCGAAGTCAGAGCGGGTGATTTCATCGCCTTCCCGCCCGGTACAATCGGCGCGCATAAGTTTGTAAATGATAGTGATGCCCCTGTCGTATTGTTTATACTCGGAACCACTACACCACACGATGTAAGCGAGTATCCCGATTCCAATAAAGTGTTGCCTTATGTCGTTGGAAAGATTTACCGTAAGGATCCAAGCCTCAGTTATTGGGATGGTGAGGTCTAATAACAGGAGAGACAGATGGACAACAAAGTTATGACCAATGAAGAGAATTACGCTTTTGATGTAGCAGGCTACCTACATGTTCCGGGTGTTCTCACTCAGGAAGAGGTGGCGGCACTGAACGAGGCATTGGATGCGGTTGTGGACAGTGAGATGCTCTTGGGGGGTCTGCACCGCGAATTGTTCCGCGACCTACTCGTACACCCCAGAGCGGTATGGTATCTGAATCAGATTGTCGGACACGGTTTCCGACTCGATCAAGCACCGCGATTGTTGGGGAACCGAGAAGGTGAAATAGGTATGATGCTCACCGGCGGCGATGAGCCGAGAAATCCGTCCCAAGCATATTTCCTACAAAACGGCCAGCGGAGTTCACAAGGCGTGAGAGCGATCTGGGTATTAGACGATGTTGCAGAAGGGGACGGTGGATTGGTTGTTGTTCAGGCGAGCCATAAAAGCAACGTTGAAACACCGCGCGACTTAGCGACGGGTGTTGATGATATGGGGTTGGTGATACAACCTGAACTCAAGGCAGGGGATCTGTTTTTAGTTGCATCCTCTACCCTCCAAGGCGTTCGCCCGTGGAAAGATGAACCGAAGAGGTTGTTAACCTATTGGTATGCAGGACGTGCTGCTATTCAATCGAATCCGGATGGACCAAACGCCGAAACCGAGGCTTTGCCGAGATGGGCAGACGAAGCAACGCCTGCGCAAAAGGCGGTCATGTATGTTCCTGGATTTAAGGATTCAAATCCGCCACCGGTGTTAAATACAGACGGCGAAGAGACATGGGTCGAGGAGGATGCGTCCATCATTCATCCATCGATTTATACTCTTGACCCGATTTCAGGGATTGATGAAAAAGAGTTTTACTTCTGGGACCTGAATGGGTATCTCGTGGTGCGCGGCGTAATGGATGAGGAGTGGTTGGCAGCCGCCAATGAGGCAGTGGATAAATTCCAAGATCGCATCGTTGTCGGTAGTGAACTGGCAGGGGGTTCGGTAAGTCAGGCGGGTACAGGTCGTCCGCTTCTGTCGGGCTTATTAGATTTGCCGGACCCGTATAACGAACCGTTTCGCCGGATGATTGCGCATCCCGTTGTCGTGAATCGACTCAATTGGATGGGGGGTAGCGGCTATCGGACGGGTGGAGCGACTGTCTTCTGCGCGGTTCAGGGCACATCAGGGCACTCACTCCACGATGGAAATGAACCGATGAGTCCATCACGCGGTTATTATTTTAAGAACGGACGGAGTTATTGCGAGACCGTCACGATTACATGGCAGTTACGAGATGTCGAGCCAGGACTCGGCGGGTTTGCATGTGTGCCAGGGTCCCATAAAACGCAGTACTCGCAGCCTCGTGGGATTCGGACGTGTGATGACACGATGGGGCTGGTGGTACAGCCCGTTATGAAAGCCGGAGATGTCCTCTTTTTCATGGACGGCGGTTGCACACACGGTGCCTTGGCATGGAAGAACCCAATCCCCAGACGCGGGGTCCTGATTAAGTATCAGTCGAAAAATTCCAATTGGGGCGGCGGTGTGATTGATCCGAAAGACCGGTGGGGCGATATGGTTGAGGATATGACGGAGGCACAATTCGCTGTCATGCGAGGTCCCGAACGCGATGGTCGCCACCGCACTGTGCCGCGACTGGTTGTGCAAGACGGGCAAGTGTTCGTTTCGTACGATGCAGAAGGGGACAGTTATTCGTCGAAGTATCGCAAACCGGGTGAAAAACGCGAGTAATCCGTCTTTGGACTGAATACTGGATTGTATGCTATCACTCACCGCACCAGCCTGAAATCTGCGAACGGTCGGTGATAGCATAAATAAATGACCGGAATGTGCCATCGGATTCGCCATTAACTCAGTCGAAGTATCATTTAGGATTACCGACTTTTAAGCGTGCCCCAGGTCAAAGTCAATTTTTCTGAAGGCTCGACAGCCAATATACCGAGTGTCTCTTCCAAGCCTTCGTTCATGATGGCGTTGATATCCTCTTCTTCCAAAGCAACAGAAAAAATCGCAGCCTCATCGATAAGACCTTCCACTGGCTGAATGCCGGTTGGGTAATTGGTTCCAATGACCACAGGCGCGTTCGTATCGGCAATCTCCGCAGAAAAAACCCGCGTGGCAGAAAGCACGCCGTCAACGTAGACTTGTGCCTCTTCGCCGGTATAGACAGCAGTCACATGATACCATGTGTCATCTTTGGGGTTGACGTTGGATGCTGTCCAGACAGTATTGCCTGCTTCTCCAAATGGAGCAAACTCGAATACGCCGTTAGCATTCCGTTGCAACAGGTAACACATATCGACTTGCCATCCTTGTGCTTTTGTCACTAACCCGTGCCAATCGCCGGGTCTGTAAGTGCCTTTAACCCAGATGACGATTGTGAATGCCTCACTGAGTTCGGTATCCAAGGTTTTATGGTCGGGGACGCTCACGTAATCATCTGCACCGTCTAATTCCAGTGCGTTGCCGAATTTACCATCCGGAACCCAGTTTGGGTCACTCTCCAGTGTGCCATCATTGCCGTTTCCAGAGGAGTCGGATGCCGTATCACCATCGGTTTCATTAAAGAGCCACACGCCAACGGCAGTTGTCGGGTCGATTTCGGCGTTGCTGTGACGCGCAAGCACGGCAAGGCAGCACAGCATGCAGAAGGCGATTACTGTTAGACGTATCATTGAGTTTACCTCCATAGTCTCCAGTTTCGGAAGACTGACGGACTCTGAGAAAAATGAGTGGACATCAAGTTTAAAAATCTGTTAGACTTCTAACATTATCGCATATTCAATGGATTTATGCAAACATGTGTTGGGAAGTTTGACGAACGGTCAGAAAGGTGTATTATATGAGACATGAAGTGCGATGGGAACGGATGTTTCCTGATGAGTTAGAAGCGGCGTTAGAGGCGTGTCCAATGGTGTATCTCCCTTATGGGTTGTGTGAACCCCACGGTTGGCACAATGCAGTTGGGATGGATGCGATTCGGGCATACGAATGCTCGTGTCAGGCGGCGCAAGCACACGGTGGGATTGTCACACCACCGTTTTACTGGCACTGCCACGAAATTAGCGGTTACGGTTCATGGGGACACACTCAAGTCGATCAAGAACGACCATGGCTGACAGCGATACCGCCGTGGATGTTTTTGAAGAATATCTGCTATCATATTCGAGCAGTGGATGCGTTAGGCTTTCAGGGTGCCATTCTGTTTTCGGGACATTCGGGTCCGCATCGGTTAGATGTCCCGATAGTGATTGACATCATGCAAGCCCACGTCGGGGTTCGAATGTATTCGACGATGAGTATAGGTACCGATATCGAGCGTTTTGAGGACGGTAAAGGATTGGGTGGACACGCTGGACGCGGTGAAACCTCTGTGCTCTGGGCAGTCGCGCCCGATTGTGTGGATATGTCGCGGATGCCGACAGATGATACGCGCGCGCCAGATTTTGCAATGGGAGCTTTCAACGAATCCTCAAGTCGTCGCGTCGGAGAACAGATCGTGGCGGATGTTGTGGCGCATTTTGGTGAAAAGACGAAGGAATTGCTCGCGGCATACAAAGCGGAGGTATCGAATCATACCCCATTGACGTTTGATGATGTGGAAGGGATTTGGGAAGACGAGATCCGACCGAAGTTGGCTGAATTCACTTCTTTGCAGCCTCCCGATCCGACACCACCGACTGATTCTCGATGGTATCCGAACTCACAACCTCCCAAAGGGCGGGTCCTGTAGGGGCACCCCTTTTTTGTTTAGGTAGCCGTGTTGTTCAATCTGCGTACCCGCTGGTTCTCTTTTGCTCGGGCATCTTCTTGTTCTGGATCAAGGATTGCACGCAAGGCGGTTTCCAGTTCGCTGCGTCTTGTGGCGTATTCAGGTTTTGATGCCAAATCGTTGTTCTCCAATGGGTCAGCGTCCACGTTAAACAGTTGAGGTTCGCTCCCGACATAGTAACACAGTTTATAATCCCCGCGCTTAAGCATAAAACCTGCGTTAAGCATACCCATGTGATGGTACTCCGAGAAGACGGCGCGCGTTGTTTCACTGGGTTGGTTTCGGGCTATCTCCAGCAGACTCTCGCCCGGTAAATCAGATGGCGTTTCCAAACCAGCGATTTCCAACAGGGTCGGCAAGACATCTACCAGGGAAACGTTTTGTGCCACACGACCGGTCTCACCTGAAGGCAGACGCAGCATTAATGGCACTTTCACCGCCGATTCATAGAAACACTGCTTCTGCCACATACCGTGATGCCCTGCCATCTCGCCGTGATCGCTCGTGTAGATGACGAGCGTATTTTCGCGTAATGGCGACGTATCAATTGCCGCTAGTATCCGTCCGATTTGTGTATCAAGACACGAAACAAGGGCGTAGTAGGAGGCTAACGCACACCTGACAACGGCTTCAGACGGTGGGATGTCGTTCCGCCACGACCAACGGTGGTGCTGGATGATGGGGTGTTGGGATTCAAGCCGTTCGTTCCATGTCTCAGGGAGTTCGAGTGCGTCTGGGTCGTATCGTGCGTAGAATTCCGGTGGCGCAATCAGTGGAAAGTGCGGGTGCATGAATCCGCAGTAGAGTAGAAAAGGTTTATCATCAGGCGAGGCAGCTTTTTCCCGAAGAAAGTCCACTGCTAAATCTGTGACGTTTCTATCGTATCTTGTGTGTTCATGGTTTCCCGGTCCACATTCAGCGACGTGTGAGTTAGAACCGCGCCGCGCGTCCGGTCCGCGCCGTGGCGGACGACCGGTTGTGTGTCGCCACCGATGTAAATCGTCCAACAAGCGATAAGAGAAACCGAGCAATCGATCCGTTCCGTTGAAATGCGTCCGTCCGCACAACACGGTCTCATAATCTGCCTTCGCCAAATAGTCTCCCCACGTCTCGTAACGCCGATCAGCGATCGCACCCAAGTCCCACGCGCCAATCTGATGCGGGTAGCGTCCTGTGAGCATGGACAGGCGTGAAGGTGTACAGATTGGGTAATTGCAATAAGCGTTATCGAATGTATAACTCTGTTCGGAGAGGTGGTCGAGATGCGGGGTCTGGACGACTGGGTGCCCGCTGTTCCCCATTACACTACCGGCATGTTCATCTGAGAATAGATAGACGATGTTCATTGATACCTATCAACTGCCCTCTCTTGTGTTAAAAATTCTATGCAGGTACTATTATAACATACGTCAGTTAAAATGTGGATTTTTTGTTTTCAGGACTTACGCAAAATTGAACTGAGATACCTATTTTGGAACAGTAAAGCCTTTACTAGCCTGGAATCAGTGCGGTTAGAATGCACATCGCATTCGAGCGTGTACGCTGCCAAACTGCACCTACCAGTGGCGTGCGTAAGTCTTAATTTTTTTATCTGAGAGAAATCACAAGGGCTGTCCTACCCACCTACACCAAAAAGATTGCTAAAAACGAAAGAATTGTGATAACATAACCCGCATATTAAGGAAACAACGAAGACACCGACATGCTTATTCTGCAACTTAAACATCTCAGTCAATCAGCACTCGCAAGGAAGATATCCATTTCAGCAATATCAATTGGATTCCTATTCTTCGGGTTCCTCTCTAACTCATGGCATGTTGCTGAACAGGAGTGGTTTGAGACGCATCAGCGGGACACCGAAAGTCTTATTATCGGAAGAATGGTCCAATCTCGTCAAGATGGCATCTTCTCCGTAGGTGGACTGACAGGGGCAGGAATTACGACTAATATTCAGCAGGAATGGATATCTTCAACACAAATTGACCGTCAATATTTAGCCTATCTTAACGGGCTTTCCTTTGATGAGTTCTCGCCGTACATGTCACAAACTGGCGGACAGGGTATAATTTTCAGTCTACTGGATAGAGGAATTCCCCTATCGCCTCAAATTAAGTTATGGTCGTTCTATGTGTTGACGGCACTATTCTCGGCAATTGCATTGACCTTGATTGTAAACTGGTTCTATGAGGCGTTTGGCGGATGGGTCGCAATATTCGTTGCGGGTTCGGCTGTGCTTTCGCAATGGTTGACAGTCTTTGGAAAGAACCTCTGGTGGAGTCTATGGGCATTCTATCTACCGATGCTTGTCGTCCTGTACTTCCTCAAACACTACAGAGAAGCATTGAACCGACAACTCATCAGATTTGGAATCCTTGTCGCTATCGTAGTCTTTATCAAGTGTTTCATCAACGGTTTTGAGTATATCACAACCATTCTTGTCATGATGATAACCCCTTGCATCTACTATGCCATCCTCGACAAGTGGAGTGGTCGCCAGTGCTTGAAATGGGCACTTGTAGCCGGACTCGGTTCAGGCGTGGCAATTTTTTTCAGTCTCATACTGTTATGTATCCAGATTGGTGCTGCGAAGGATGGGTTCATGGACGGCGTTGGGCATGTGGTCTATTCCTTCGGAAAGCGGACGTATGGAGATGCGGAAAATTTTCCAGAGGTCTATGCTGCCAGTCTTGAAGCAGGGACAATAGGGGTCGTACTTACCTACATGAACGGCATTTTCTTTGATCTTAACAACTATTTTTCTCAAGGAAATACATTTGTCACGAACTACTTATTCAAAATTCGCTATTACTATTTGATAGTTTTTTTTATGCTGATGTCTGTGCTGCTATTTATCCGTAGCACTGTAGAGCAGCGGCAGCACATCGCATTAATCTGGACAGCGTGGTTTGCAATTCTTGCACCTTTATCGTGGTATGTCATTTTCAAGGCGCACTCATATATCCATACGCACATGAGTTTTCTTCTTTGGCAGATGCCCTTTACTTTCTTTGGCTTTGCCGTGTTTGGTGCCGCCGTTATGGCATGGACAAAAAGTTTAAAACAGGGTTAGGCTGCAGGGCGATTTTATTATGAAAACGGTTCTCAATTTTACCGCATTTATCTGTATCTGTATCGCCACATTTGTGTGAAGGCTTTTAAGCCTTAAGTGGAAGGAAATGATGATTACCTTATTGACAACTTCACCTGAGTTAGCATATTATATCGGATAACCGTTTGATATCGTCCGAAAGGAGTACTGAAAATGGCGAAAGCCCTCTCACTTGTGACACACACCGATTTAGAAAGTCAAGTTGAAGCACTTGAAAGGGATGGTTATGTCTATTTCCCCGGTGTGCTTAATGCTGAAGAAGTCGCCGAATTGCGAGCAACCATGGATCGATTAGAGACGATCCCTGAGTGTTTGGATCGGCACCAAACGCCTCAAAATGGTGGCAAATTCCTCAACAAAATCATTAACAACTCGTTTAATCGAGACTCCTTATATCTCCAATTCCTTGACAAATCACCCGTTATTGAAGTCGCTGAAGCAACGCACGGCGAGGATTGTCATTGCATCGGTATGCAGTCGTGGATAACAGGACCCGGACGGCCGGATCAGGGGTTACATACCGATTGGTTGCCAATCAGCCTACCCGCGGACATTCGTTCCGATCCACGCGTCAAAATCCCAATCTTCATCACCACTGCCCACTACTATCTCAACGATATGTATGAAGCGTTGGGACCGACGAAGTTTGTTCCGGGCAGCCATTACTCTGGCTGCTCTCCAAATGGGGATACTGAGTGGAATAACCGGGGAGAAGAGAGTATCTTATGCAATGCCGGAGATGTTGTGCTCTTCCGAAGTGAAGTCTGGCATCGCGGTTCTGCGAATACGAGTGACGAAACCCGTTATCTCTTACAGGTACACTATGCAATGCGGATGATTACGCAGAAGTATCCGCCCTATCTGAATAAATTTCAGTTTGATGCATCTATCCTCGCTCAAGCGACCCTTCAACAGAAACGACTCATGGGCGACCATCGGCCGAGTAATTATGATTGAAGGTAACACATGATTTGAGATGTGTCCTTGCTGGATGCGTTTATCCAACAGCAACAGCGTATTCAGTTAGCACAGGACTCCGCTTTCTGGCACGTTTAGCGGTATCAACAAGTTCTCTGACCGTGACCAGCAGGGCATCCGTTGTCTCTGGCGTAAAAGAGGGCGCGCCATCCTCTGGACACACCCATGCCCAGACATTCTGGACTCGGACAGATATACCATCCTCGTTGTATTCAAATATGGTCTGTTGCCATACTTTTTCTCTATTGTGTTGTGTGCAAATTGGGGACGATTTAGGTGTCATAAGTTATCTCTTTTTACGTCTCCGACGCTTAAAAGTTGGCGGCTCCCATTTCACTTCATCAGGAATATAAGTGGTCACAAATTCAATATAGACAGGATCAACATATTCGCATACAACATGCAAATAAATTGTGGTATTGTCTAAACGGGTATGTCCACAAATTAAGACTCGCTGTACGTCAACATATTCTTCGATTATGGTACCACTGAGAATCGCTTCAACCATGTGTTTACGTTCAAAGCCCTCTTTCAAAGCATGTTGAACAGCATGGGGCTTTATAAGATAATCGCCTTCGCGAATTCTGTTACGGATGGTTTGTATGTTCACTTGATAGACACAATTTAGATATGGCAATCCACCTTAGGTTATAAGCAATATAATTCTCTATACTAAACCCCGATTGCTTTTTAACGATACGGACCCGTTCATTGCTCCAATAAAGCAATATCATTTTAAGTTTAACACAGCTTTCACATTTTGGCAAATTAATATCTGCAGTGCTCTCCCAGAAGTGTTCAAACACCCTCCAGCGAAGTTTTGACAGGACTTATGACGTTGTGGTATAATGAATGCTTCAGGCAAGAGATATTGAACGTGCTAAGGGCTATTGGTTGCAATACAGGGAGACAAAACAGTGGAAAAAACTAAGAACATAGCACGAGTTCCTGATTGAAAGACTTGCTGCCTCGGAGGAGGCACTTGGTTATCTCCAAGTTTCACTTGAAGAATACTTACCTACAAGAATCCGTCTCTTTTATCGAACTCATGTTAAATTACTAAACTTTGGACAATTTTAAAAATCCTCAAGGAGTATGCAAATGGCGAAAGCACTCTCACTCGTGGCACACACCGATTTAGAAAGTCAAGTTGAGGCACTTGAAAGGGACGGTTATGTCTATTTCCCCGGTGTGCTTAATGCTGAGGAAGTCGCCGAATTGCGTGCAACTATGGATCGATTAGAGACGATCCCTGAGTGTTTGGATCGGCACCAAACGCCTCAAAATGGTGGCAAATTCCTCAACAAAATCATTAACAACTCGTTTAATCGAGACTCCTTATATCTCCAATTCCTTGACAAATCACCCGTTATTGAAGTCGCCGAGGCGACGCATGGCGAAGATTGTCATTGCATCGGTATGCAGTCGTGGATAACAGGACCCGGACGGCCGGATCAGGGGTTACATACCGATTGGTTGCCAATCAGCCTACCCGCGGACATTCGTTCCGATCCACGCGTCAAAATCCCAATCTTCATCACCACTGCCCACTACTATCTCAACGATATGTATGAAGCGTTGGGACCGACGAAGTTTGTTCCGGGCAGCCATTACTCTGGCTGCTCTCCAAACGGAGCAACCGAGTGGAATAACCGGGGAGAAGAGAGTATCTTATGCAATGCCGGAGATGTTGTGCTTTTCCGCAGCGAAGTCTGGCATCGCGGTTCTGCCAATACAAGTGACGAGACCCGTTATCTCTTACAGGTACACTATGCAATGCGGATGATTACGCAGAAGTATCCGCCCTATCTGAATAAATTTCAGTTTGATGCATCTATCCTCGCTCAAGCGACCCCGCAACAGAGGCGACTCCTCGGCGACCATCGACCGAGTAATTATGATTGAGGTTTTTTACAACTATGATTGACTCTAATATAACAAAGGCAACCCTCATGAAACACTGCCGACTTTTGCTAACGTTTTTGATCCTAATATTAATTTCAGTATCGTCTCCTTCATCCATTGCTAAATTCGATGTTCATGTTATATATTTCAAGCCAACAGATGCTCCAGACATAGATCATGAATACCATGATAAAATAATGAAAGATATTCAGAAATATTATCAGTCAGAGATGACGCGACATGGGTTTACTGATAAGACATTCCCATTGGAAGCAGATAAAGATAACAACCTTATTATCCATACTATTAATGCGAGGCATAACGGTGATCACTATTTCAGGAATAACATGTATGATATGTTTAAAGAATTAATTGAACCAGAGTTCCCTTTCAAATTTAATAATCTGCAAAATTGGGATTCTCGCGATAATGTGCATCTCATTGTTGTTGGAGGTGTGCGGATGGACAGGAATCTGCTAGGAACACAAGGTATGGGTTTTACATGGCATGCTGGCAAATGGGGTGGCAATGCTACCGTAAACATGAATTATATTGAAGAATTCCCTAATCACTATCTTGGATTAGTTGCGCATGAACTTGGTCATGCATTTGCGCTTGATCCTGGACATAATAATGTAGTAGAATCATTAAATGGTAGGGTAGTAGCATGGGGTAATACAACTGAGGAATGGGGTGATAGAATGCAGATGCTAAAGGAAGAAGCAGTACTATTAGATAGTCGCCCGATTTTTAGAAAAATCACTCTGCAAGAAGTTCTCCCTAATGCCATTGCTGGAGAAGAACCTGCGGATATGGACAGCATTTCACGAGATTTCTTTGATGTAGACGTTCTGATGTATACAGGGGCTGTGAGTTGGATGAGCCTTGATGATGCCAACCAGCAATCTCAAATCACAAAGCAATTGCTGACTTCAAAAGGAATTCAAGCCGAAATTGTTCAAACCGATGATTCTGTTAGAGACTGGATGCTTCAAACAACTTCAGATGGTAACATAGATATTTTAATCCTTTACGGGATCCTACCAACTTCTATTTATCAGTTCCCTAATAGTCAACCGGACGGTTCTGTGGCAGAAATTTGGATTGAATCAACTGACGGAAATACTATTCTTAACCATGGTGATTACTTCGGTTTTGTGGACAGCAACGGTGTCCAAACTTTACAAGACATTATGGATATTCCACATATCACAATGTGGGACTTTGGGTTGGAAAATAATACACCAATGGTAGTAACGAAAGATGGCAAAGAGGTTACCCCAAGTCTTACGAATTTTCAATCCGACAGAGCCTTTCACCTTGACGAACTTACCGGGGATTGGTTTGCCGAAAAGGTTCTTGCGAGTGATACGGGGACCTCACAAGCCACCAGAGCGGATCCAGTTATCGTGCGAGATGGCAATCGTGGAAGGATTGGTATTGTTTATCAAACCTTTAACGAAGTAAACCCTAAAGGCAAGGTTGCTGCTGAACTCATCGCTAACTTCCTTTTAGGGAATAACGACGAAATTTCGTTGCCGCCTGTTGAACCAATTATTGATAAGGGTACAGGAGGCCTGTCAGACACGGTGAGTCTCTTGCCTGCAAGTGCACAGTCTCCTAATATCGGTCAACAACTCAAATTGTCCCTGAAAATTGCTAACGGCGAAAATGTCGCAGGCTATCAGGCAACCGTGCAGTTTGATGATACTGCCCTCCGCTTTGTTTCAGGTACGAATGGTGATTTTTTGCCTGCAAGCGCGTTCTTTGTAGAGCCGAAAGTAGAGGGCAATCTCGTCAAACTCAACGCTGCATCGCTCGCCGGAGAAAGCGATGGAGATGGCACCCTCGCTACTCTTACCTTTGAGGTTATCGCAGTGAAAGCATCCACTCTAACCTTATCTGATATGCTGCTTTCAAACAGAGCAGGCGAGACATTTCTCCCTCAGGTTGAAAACGCAGAGATAACTGAACCTACTAAACTCAAAGGAGATATTAACGGTGATGGGACTGTCAACATTGCCGATTTGGTATTAGTCGCCTCGAATCTCGGCGAGACAGGACAGAATGCTGCAGATGTCAATGGCGATGGACAGGTCAACATTGCGGATCTCGTCTTGGTTGCTGGCGCATTGGGTAATAGTGCCGCCGCACCTTCTCTAAATCCTCAAGCCGTAAAAATGCTCACTGCCACAGAAGTTAAACAATGGCTATCCGCTGCACAGCGATTAAACCTCACAGATACAACGTCACAACGCGGTATCTTGTTCTTACAACAACTCCTCACAGCGTTGATTCCTAAAAAGACTGCCCTGCTTCCTAACTACCCAAATCCGTTCAATCCTGAGACGTGGATACCCTATCACTTGGCAAAGGATGCGGATGTTACGCTGCATATCTATGCGATGAACGGTACATTGGTACGGACATTGGTACTTGGATATCAACCTGCGGGACTGTATCAAAGTCGTAGCCGTGCAGCGCATTGGGATGGTAAAAACGCATTCAGTGATAAGGTCGCGAGCGGTGTCTATTTTTATTCCCTCACAGCAGGTGCTTTCACTGCTACGCGCCGGATGATTATCTTGAAGTAGATCCTATATTTACCTAATTACCTTCCGCTACTCAGAATGAAAGGAGATAGGAGAATAATGGCTAAGACCTATGATGATTACCTTGAGTCGCCTGAGTTTAAGAAAGCAAGGCTCATGGTACAAGAAGGCAAACACGGTAACAGAACAAAAGCGGCATACATTGCACTATCCGTGATGAATTTGGACAAACACGAAAATAATCCAGACCTATACCCACACATCAATGATAGAAAATTGGCTGCCATGTTGGGTATGAATAATGAAGCAGGGAAGAGACCTATCTCTGATCAGCGCCAGCGTTTGAAGCAAGAAAGGGGGCGTATAGAGAAAGTTGTAAAGAACGTTGACACATCTAAAATGAAGGATATCGGGAGCGGAAGTGAGTCTGTTTATCTCTATTATTTTCCTACTTATAGATTAAACTCCATATATTACATTAAATACATAGATGATTCTCACGAAACACCTATCTATGCCTGTAACATCGGTAGTACTAGGGGAGACGTTAAAGAAAGAGTTTCCCAACAAATTGGTCAGCAACTTCCAGAGAAAACAAGAATAGCACTCGTTATAAGAACAGATGATTGCGATTCCTTAGAAACAGAAATACACGATGAATTAAAGAGACGGCGGAAGTGGCTTGATCCGGCGTTTGAAAACGTTGTTGGAAAAGAATGGTTTCTGACAAATCCAACCGAAGTTGAAGGAATTGTTAAGTGTATTCACAGAACGGAGAACTCCAAAACCAGCGATTAGCAGAAAATGCCCTAAACGTAGTATTAGCAAAGTTTCCAATGATATTACTAACCTAAGTTGCCACCTATTTGTGCACATAGCACTCCGCTGGAGTGCAAGAAGTTGTGAATCGCGGTTTCTATAGACATATCACCCCGCTGGGGTGAAGAAAACGCCTAAGCTCCTCGTTGGAACGTTCAGAATTTGTTAGTAGCAACTTGGGTTATTACTACTGAAACGTCAGATCACCTAATATGTCATGAATACACAAGTTACGAGCGATCAGATTGAATTTTACCGTGAGAATGGGTTTCTGATTATTGACGATTTCCTGCAAGGCACCGAGTTGTCAGAGTGGCAGGATGCCGTTGACGAGGCTGTCGCAGCGCACGTGAATCGTCCTGATGCCTTTCACAATCAAAAGGGAGCAAACAACTACTACAAGAACGTCTTCGTGCAATGCGTCAATTTGCTGAGATGAAAGTCGGAGACGGTGTATTCATCAATGGGATGGTCGCGCATGCGGCAGTACCGAATATGACAACGCACCCCCGCCGTGCATTTGCGATGCTCTTTATGCCGGAGGATGCTACATTCAATGGGAAAAAGAGCGCACTGCCCGATGAAGTATTTGAGAAATTGGAGGTTGGTGACGTGTTGGCAGATGATAAGCATCTTCCACTGGTTTTCTCATATCGACAGCCTTCTTCAGAACCGTATCAAGTCCTATTGGATTAACGATAGTGGACATTACAATATGGAATGAACAATTATCGGCAGGCGAGTGCTGCAAAAGGGAGAGAGTTGTTTATCAAAAATTATTGATTGTCCTCGCTGTTAGGAGGTTTGGTGAGATAAGGAACTTGCCAGTCGGTCTGCAGAATGTAGTGCCGCCAGAAGTAAATAACAAACGGTGTTACAATTGCCAAACCTATAAGTCCTATCAACCAAAGTTCTTGAAACCCTTCAAGTGTCTGCTCTGAAGCGGGGGCATCAAACAGTATCTCAAGCCACGCCATAATTGATGGAATGCTGTTGTTTGCTATATGGAGGACCGTTGGAATAAAGAGGGACTTCGTTTGAATATAAAAGACAGCCATGATACAACCGAAACAGAAGGCACCAATAGGATCTAAATGTAGGATGCCAAAAACGAACGATGACGCAAAAATACTCCGCGATATACCCCACTTAACCGTCCATCGCGTCAACAAGATGCCGCGAAAGAAGAATTCTTCAATCACAGGCGCGAGAAAAACAGCCGTTAAGAAAATCAACAGATTCGCGAGCACATGTTTATCGCTACTCAACGATGTGGAAGATGTATTGCTTTCAATAAATTGCTCTTGGAAGAATTCAGGCATGAAGTGTGATACTGGAAAGTAAAGGAGTAAAAAGGTTGATAGGGAGAAAATCACGATTGGTATTGCCCATAGACTGGACAACCCAAGTTTACGCCATCCAGGGAATGCTCCATACAATTGCTTGTAGGATAAACCTGCACGAGACAACATGTCTAAGGTAAACAGTGGGAAAAAAACATATAGGAGAAATATGATTAGGGAACCTCGAAGTGGAGACGACTCACCTTTGAACCATGTCGGAAAGAGTGTTCCGAGGATAAACAGAATAAGGATAGTGGTGATAAACGCTAAGATAGCGTATCCAACCAATGCTCTAAACCGAATGCTTTCAAAAGGATTTGAATCGACTTGCATGCTGATGTTTACCAGTTGGTATGCGATCTGTCCCGTCGGCGAAGATGTGGCGGCTCCGAGAATTTGAACGTCTGTGACGTTACCAGTTCTTCATTCACCCCATAAATGCCTGCGTCGGTTTCTACTTTAACGATATGTTGATTCCTATGTCCTACCCAAACAGGGAACGGTTTGATGTCGGTAATTTTCATGATGCATTTCTCCTTGTATTCGCTATCAGCCTTCAGCCGTCGGCTGTCAGCGGGTCCGCTAACAGAAATCTTTTGCTGATTGCTTCTTTATACCAAATTGCACGATGCTTGTCAATTAGTTTCATGTTTTGTGAACACCAGCAATGCTTGAACCAAACAGATAGGTATGCTACAATGACTGAAATAGAAGGAGGAGGTATTCAGATGGCTGATAAACAGATTAAAGTCGCGGCATGTCAACTGCTCACAAGTGAAGATGTTTCCGCTAATATCGTCAAGGTATTGGAGCAAATCGAAGCATGTTCGGAGATCGGAGTTCAAATTGCGGCGTTCCCAGAGGGATGTCTATTCGGCTACTGCTGCCGGACGGATTATTGGGAACGGATCTCACCACAGGTTTTCAAAGAGGCTGAAGCAGAAATCGCCGAAGCAGCACGTCGGCACGGAATAGCCGTTGTCGTCGGTTCAGCGCACCACGATGGCGAGGATTGGCATAACGACCTCGCCGTATTCGATCAGCAAGGACTCCTCAAATACCGTTACGGCAAAACTTTTCTCGCTGGCGAGAAGTGGTGTATCAACAATCGGGGTCCATTGCCGATTGTCGAACTCGCGGGTGTTGACTGTTGTTTTATCATTTGCCACGATGTCCGCTACCCTGAGTTAGTCAAGTTGCCAGCGGCGATGGGTGCGCAGCTTTGTATCTTTTGTTCGTGCGAATCGGGGTTGCTATCGGAATATAAACTCTCCGCTTACCGTGCAATGCCGATCTCGCGTGCCACGGAAAACGGTATTTATCTCCTGATGGCGAATACACCCGCAAATCCTGATGACATTCGCTCACCGGGCTCGTCGCACGGCAACTCGAAGATTGTCCATCCAGATGGCAATGTCGTCAAGGAAGCAGGATTTTTTGGAGACACTATCATCACTGAAACGATAGATCTTTCACAGGCGACAGGTTCACAGGCGAAGCGGACTTATGATGAGGATACCATCCTTCGAGAATGGTTCCGACAAGGCTGTGAGTTTGTTGTGAAGGTTTAATTTTTTAAACTATTGACGCATGGTCGGATTTACGCTCAAGGATTGTGGCACTTATTGACCTCCATGTGATTTTTTATTTCGAAACACCAATATAAATCTGTTTTCTTCTATTTGTGCAACGCGTTGTAAAAGAAAGTGCTTCTCAATAATGTATTTGGCAAAGGCGATTGTCCAGAAGTACCATGGCGACGCGTACGTGCCTTTGTCTGGAATTGTATGACTTCCACCTATCAAACCCGTCTGCACCTCATAGTGATCTGGCAGGCTTTCCTCACCCACTCTCTTAATCAACTCATCGTGCATTATTAGGAGAAAAATGCCGTTATCCGATAGAATCTTTTTAAGTTGAACTGTTAAGCTCTCCAGTGTTTGATATGATAAGTAGCCATTGTTTTGAGGCAGGAATGCAAGATCGAAAGAATTCGCTTTGTAAGGTAGAGAAGTTATATCCCCGATATTAAATTGACATCGACTCTTTCGCCTCTCTGCGACTTTTTTGGCGTGAAGGAGTGGAATTTCTGCGAAGTCAATACCTGTGGCTATCGCGCCCATGTCTTCCATCGCAAAGGTAAAGCGTCCGGCATTGCAGCCTAAGTCTAATGCGCGCATGCCGGGTCTTATGAGTTTAGACAAGTGGTCTTCATATCTGTCAACGGCAAATTGTGATTTCGGGTTATCAGGGTCAGTCGTGGGATGGACACCGGCTGCATTATAATATTTCCGAATCGCATTGAGTATGTTCATAGATTTCTGTTCCTTCAAATATGGCCGGCATTGTCCGGGGTTATCGTGTAAACTAACAGGATAGGGTGTGTCATGTATTTTACCAGAGTTTATTAGCCACACATCCGAATGCAGTGCTTCACGTCCCATTGTTTCGATCCGTCGGACGTGTAGAGAGGTTCGTTTTCGGAGGGATGTCCCATGAAATGTGTCCGCAGCGCGGACATCGCATCTCAAGTTCGACGAGATTTCTGACGGTGCCAGTTTTTTCGGGTTTCCGTCGGGTTTGACATTGTGGACACCGGACAGCACGAAATTCGTCGGCATCGCTTTTGCCAAAGTAAGCACCTATTTTAAAGAGGATTAGCAGCACCGCAACGATGAAAAGGCAGAAGAGACTGAAAATGAGAAAAGGCATTTTTAAACTTGCGCCAAGCGTAAAATAGCGTTATAGATTTAATAATGGGCTTGGTATAAGTTCCGCATTGCGCCGTTGTTGCAATGCTGCTTGCATTCTGTGATAATTAATCTGCTAATAGTATGAGCGGTTTAACAGAATTCTGACGATACGTGGCTTCTGTGACATTATCGGCGAAGAAAGGCGCGAAAAATGCATCAGCGGTTTCCAGAAATGCAGGTAGGTCGAGACCCATGTAATTTCCGGATGCGTTTTCACACTCAACAACGACCTGTCGCAATTTGTCGCGTCCGGCTGTGGAAAGTGTGCACAATGGACGCAACATTCGCATGTGATATTTGATGAGAGATGCTGATACTTGAATTAACCCTTGAAGGAAAAGGCGATACGTATCCTCTGCTTGGTGCCACAATCCTTCCCACGCTTCATGTGCTTCCCACCAATAGGCAAAGTTGTATAGGTCTACACCGTAGAGGTAATCCTCATTTTGCTGCCAGAGTTCTGGAGGTAGTGGAGCATCATTGTGTTCTTCTTCCAGTCCATAACTATGCCCGCGCGGATCTCGAATTGGATGTGGCGTAAAACCCGGTATATGGCGATACGGCGGGAACGCTTTTTGTGGACAATATCGATGCCAATTTGCATCAAAAGGTTCGGGTTGTTTAATAGTGTCCATATCCTCAGCGGCATTCTATATTCTGCCGACCCCGATGTAGTGAAAGCCTGCAGCCTTTGCTTCTTCTGGCGAGTAGATGTTGCGTCCATCAATAAGAATTGGGGTTTTCATCTGTTTGGCGAGTTTGCGGAGTTGGAGTCTGTGGTAGAGATCCCATTCGGTAACAAGCACTAATGCGTCTGCATCGTAAGCGAGTTCATCTATATCTTCCGTGAAGTGTAACCCAGAATTAGCCAATGAATCTCTCTCGCTCAAAGCGCGCCGCGCATTTTCGATAGCGATCGGGTCGTGCGCGCGAACGGTCGTACCTGCAGCAATGAGTTCACGAATAATGTCAAGCGATGGTGCTTCTCTAACATCATCCGTGTTGGGTTTGAATGCGAGACCGAGAATCCCAACGGTTTTGCCTTTGAGTGTCTTCAGGACCCCTCGCAATTTTTCGATGATACGCTCGCGTTGGCGAAAATTGACAATGCGTGCGGCTTCTGTGATGGGCATTTCGTATCCAGATTGTGCTGCGACCCCTAACAACGCTGCGGTATCTTTTGGGTAACAACTTCCACCCCATCCGAGACCCGCACGGAGAAACCGATTTCCGATGCGAGCGTCAAGTCCAATACCGCGCGCCACCTCTGTTACATCTGCGCTTACTTCCTCACAGAGTCCGCCAATTTCGTTGATAAAGCTGATTTTGAGTGCAAGGAATGTGTTCGCAGCGTATTTAATCATCTCAGCACTGTTTGGATCGGTCGTCATCATCGGTGGTAGATGGTAAGCCGATGGTCGTGGAAATTCACTCGGTGGATCAAACGTCTGTTCGAGGATCGGTTTATAGAGACGACGCAATGTATCAATGGCTTCATCGCTATTTGTACCGACAACAATCCGATCCGGATACAATGCACCTTGTAAGGCTAATCCTTCTTGTAAGAATTCTGGGTTTGAAGCGACAGAGACATTACCCCGAATACCGCGTGCTGAAAAAACAGATTCAACGACCTTAGCGACACGCTGATTAGTGCCGATGGGGACTGTGGACTTAACGACAAGCGTATAGTGTCTATCGGGCAGACAGACTTCTGCAACTTCCTTCGCCGCTTGTTCAACATGCTGTGTATCGGCTTCTCCGTTCTTTTTTGGCGGTGTTCCGACAGCGATCAGAATCAATTCTGAATTGGGGACGACATCAGCGACGTTTGGCGTAAAACGGATGGTGTGTTGGACTTCTTCGAGTAGCCCTTGGATGCCGGGTTCGTGGATAGGACTTTTTCCTGCGTGCAGAAGGTCTAACTTGCTTTCGTCTTTCTCTACCGCAGCGACATCATGATTGAGATAGGCGAGTACGACAGCAGTGGTCAATCCGACGTAGCCGGCTCCTATAATTGCAATTTTCATATTTTAAACTATATCCACTTTTTAAAACTATCAATCGCTTGCATTGCTCTCAGATCCTCTATTTATTCAACCGGTGGAGGTTCGACGTTTTCCAGTAGCCTATTAATAATGTCCAGGCTCGTGATACCGTCAGCCTCAGCGTTGAAGTTCATCAAAATTCGGTGTCGTAGGACAGGGATCGCAACCGCCTTAATATCTTCATAGGCGACATGATAGCGTCCGTGAAGGATGGCGCGCGCCTTTGCACCGAGCACCAAATATTGTGATGCTCGGGGTCCCGCTCCCCACTGAACCCAATCCTGAATGAAGTCGTATGCATCTGGGGCAGGACGTGTTTGTCTATTCAATTCCACGGCATACTCCACAATCGCCTCAGCAATAGGGACTTTCCGTACGACCTGCTGTATTTGCAAAACTTCTTCTCCAGTGATAACAGCATTGATTTCTGGTTCATAAGCCGCCGTTGTTGTCATCACAATTTCTTTTTCAGAAGTTTTGTCTGGATAATCAAGGGTGATGTGAAACATAAAGCGATCAAGTTGCGCTTCGGGTAGAGGGTAAGTGCCTTCTTGTTCGATTGGGTTCTGTGTCGCTAAAACAAAAAATGGACGTTCCAAGAAATACGTTCTACCGCCTGCGGTGACCTGGTATTCTTGCATGGCTTGTAAAAGTGCGGCTTGTGTTTTTGGGGGTGTCCGGTTGATTTCATCGGCGAGAACGATGTTGGCAAACACGGGACCCTTGATAAATCGGAAGGCGCGCTTCCCTGTGCCATCTTCTTCAATAATATCGGTGCCGATGATGTCGGATGGCATCAGGTCTGGTGTAAATTGAATGCGGTTAAAAGGCAGTTTGAGAATCTGTGCGAATGTGCTAATTAGCAACGTTTTTGCTAACCCCGGCACACCGACCAGTAAGCAGTGTCCTTGCGAAAAGAGCGCGATAAGGAGTTGCTCGATGACCTCGTTTTGTCCAATGATGCGTTTTTTGAGTTCAGTTAGGATGTTTTCTTTAGCTGTTCTTAGGGTTTCAGCGACTTCTATGTCAGTTGCAGTTTGTGTGGCGGGCATATCATTTTTCATATTTTTTAAGGTTTAGTAGTCTGAGCCTTTCCACATTTGGAGTCCATCGAAATCGAAGTTAACATCAATAACACGTGCTCCGGTATCTTCGAGTTTCTGACGTACACTATGTTCACGCGTCGGTTCACAGTAAAACAGGAGGCAACCTCCACCACCGGCACCACAAGCTTTTCCACCGATTGCACCGTGTGTTGTTGCAATTTTAAAAAGTTGGTCAATCTGTTCGTTTGTAACGGAAGGGTGTAACTTTTTCTGGTTCTGCCAATTTTGGGTAAGTAGTTCGCCGAATTCGGTTAAGCGACCGCGCATAAGTGCTGTTTTTGTTGCTTCAGCAGTGGTTTTGAGGGTCTCTAATGCATCGCGAACACTTGGATCGGCACTCTTATAAGCGGTGGTCACGTTCTGATGGATGTTCCCCGAAAGTCTTGGTTTCCCAGTGTAACAGAGAACGAGGTTTTTTTCGAGTTCGTAGCGAATCTGAGGAGAGAGTCTCAGCGGAGAGGTCTTGACCTCTTCCCCTTGGAATTCCATGAAGTGAATACCACCGAGGGCACTCGCGTAATGGTCTTGCTTCCCACCGAGTATGCCGAGTTCGTGGCGTTCGATGGTGTTGGCAAGTTCGGCATATTCATAGGGAAGATACGTGGCTTCTTTGAGGGCACCGAGGACGCTGACGAGAGCAACCCCCATTGCTGCTGAAGTACCCAATCCACTGCCGGGAGGGGCATTGGACTGTGTGATTAAGTCAAATCCGCCGATCTGTATGGACATTCGCCGAACACCAGCCTTTACCAAATCGATATTTCCATCGTATTCGAGTTGGCGGACATCGTCGGCTTCAATGAAGGTATCAAAATCTGCGGAATAGATACGAATACTTTTATTTAAAATCCGCTGCAGTTCAACGGCATCGTCCTGCGTCGTCTGGCGTTCACAACGGAGCGTTGCGTACGCATATCGATTGATCGCACCGTTGACAACCAACCCCTTTGAATGCTCAGTGAATAGGGCTACGTCGCTCCACCCTCCAGCAAAGTCAATGCGGACTGGAGCTCTCGCTCGAATTAGCATGACGAGTCTCCTGACATCGGTTTTTAACAAGTACGCTTGCAAAGGGTATCTGTGAATAGTGCGGAAGGATAGGCAAGCGGACCTGCGGATCGTGTAAACCGGAGATAGACACGTACCTTTGCAAAAAACGATGAAGACAAAAAATTGCAACAACAATAGGTCAGCCGATTATCGTATTGAAGTATTTTACAAAGGCACTCTGTCGAGAAAGTGGTTAAAATGGTTAGTGATAGGAAAAGCCGGGGCTACCCCCGATGCAGAAACGGGCATAGCCCGACAGCTTTCCCAGAAACTGAGCGAAATAACCGCTAATCTTAGGCAGCAGCGTCGCGAAGCTTCTTACCAGCTTTGAAGACAGGGACGGTCTTCTCAGGAATACTGAGCGGTTCGCCAGTCTGTGGATTGCGGCCTGTACGGGCTGGCCGAACTTTAGTTTCAAATGTTCCGAAACCGATCAACCCAACGGAATCACCGCTGCTCAAAGCATCGCAAACAGTTGCAGCGAATGCGTCAACAGCAGCAGTTGCCTCTTTCTTGCTAAGACCGGTTTCTGCGACAATACGGCTGACGACATCGTTCTTCATTAATTTTGCCATGTTAAATGTTCCTCTAATTTTCAGCTCAAGCCAGAAAACAATACGTCTGGTAAGTAGTTACAAAACGGTGATTTTCCCACATTGAGCGTAAATTGGATTTAGCAAAAAACTAATAGTAGTAATTATATTATAATTATACTATACAGATATAGATATGTCAAGATAAAATGCAATCAAAGCCAGAATTAGCCAGAATTATGGGGCGAAAATATCAAGAACTATCCCCGAAGCTGCCTTATAGGGATAGAAACCCAGCTAACTGAAGTTATTCAATTATTTATTGATTAAAGCGATTTTTTACGCTCGGAATGTAATTAATTGAAAACTAACGACTCTGCCACTTAGCAAAGTTAACCTGACATAATACATTAGGTTTCTTAAAATTAATACCATACATTTCAGAATTTGTCAAATTTTTTTCTTTTAGAGCCGTAAATCACTTGACTAAATCAAATTTTTAGCGGAATGATTGGGTTCTCAACGGTTCCTTGGCGTACGTATGTTGGGTGGCTTTACCGAAATATTTGCTTTAAGCGGTATGTTTGTGGTAAAATTATAAAATATAGTTTACTAAAGATTCTGCTTGAGGAACACAATAAAGGAAAATATCAAAAATGCATGAAAGTTATCGTGTAGCGGTTGTAGGTGCGACCGGTGCTGTCGGCAACACGATGTTGCAAATTTTAGAAGAGCGAGGGTTTCCTATTGCCTCCGTGAAACTTCTGGCATCGCACCGTTCCGCTGGTGAGATTTTGTCCTTTAAAGATGCCCCGATTATCGTTGAAGAATTAACACATGATTCCTTTGAAGATGTGGATGTCGTCTTTTCATCGGCGGGTGCCTCTGTCAGTCGAGAGTTCATGCCGACAGCTGTCGAAAAAGGAGCACTTGTCATTGACAACACAAGTGCCTTCCGTATGGATCCAGCCACACCCTTGGTTGTCCCTGAAGTCAATATGGATGCCGCCGAGAGGCACAACGGACTCATTGCCAATCCGAATTGTTCTACCATTCAGATGATGGTAGCACTTAAACCTATTTATGATGCTGTTGGGATCAAGAGGATAGTTGTTTCGACCTATCAGAGCGTCTCAGGCAAAAGTGGACGCGCTGTTATAGAATTGGTGCAGCAAACAAAGGACGCTCTTGAGGGGATACCTGTTACTTTAGACAAATTTCCGCACCAGATGGCGTTCAATGTCGCGTTTGATTGGCCCTTTTTAGACAGTGGAGATAACGAGGAAGAAGTCAAAATGATCAATGAGACTCGGAAAATACTTGAGGATGACACAATTGGTGTCTCTGCTACAACCGTCCGGGTCCCGGTTTTCTATGCACACTCCGAGTCCATAAACGTTCAGACACACCGGAAACTCACTGCCGCTGAAGCAAGGGAATGTTTTGCCGCAGCACCGGGTGTGAAACTTGTGGATGATCCGAGCAATCAGCAATACCCACTTGCCATAGAGGCTGCAGGCAAAGATGATGTTTACGTAGGCAGGATCCGTGATGATGCCTCGATAGAAAATGGATTGAATCTTTGGGTAGTCGCCGACAACCTGCGGAAAGGCGCAGCCTTAAATGCTATTCAGATAGCTGAGAATCTACTGCTGTAGTCGGTTGAAAAGATATGGAATTCAACCTTGTTACTCTCCGAGACTACTTGGACAGACAATACACGGAGATAGGCGTGTTTGAGCCTGACACGGCGTTCCACATAGAAGAGATTGGCGATGGGAACCTCAATACAGTCTATCGGGTCTCGGATGCAACGCACCCAGAACGTTCGCTCGTCTTGAAACACGCACCACCATACATTAAGATATTGGGACCCGATTACCCATTATCCCCCGAACGTTTGACTTATGAATCCCGCGCACTGGCGGTTTGCAATCGGTTGGTAAGTGGCACTGTGCCTGTGCAATACAGTTTTGATGCGGAAGCAGCGGTCATAGCGATGGAGGACCTCCGAGACGCACGCGTGCTCCGAGATGATCTGATTGCTGGCACTGTGGATATCGCAATTCCCGAACAAATCGGGCGGTTTATGGCGGTCGTACATAGTCAAACTTATGTTGATAACTTTGATAGTCAGACCGCGCAGCACTATAAACAGCAGTTTGCGAACACTACTATGCAGTCAATAACTGCCGATTATGTGTTCACGTTTCCATATACTGAACACGAGACGAACTTCTGGACACCCGGGTTAGAACCTGATGTTCGGCGGTTGAAAGCGGATACGGACTTTTTGCAGCGTGCAGCGCATCTTAAACAGGTTTTTCTAACCGCCCAGCAGGGCGTAACCCACGGTGACCTACATACAGGCAGTGTTCTGGTCCAAGGCGATACTGCCAAAGTTATTGATGCTGAGTTTGCTTTTTACGGTCCTATCGGGTTTGACCTCGGATTGTATTGGGCGAATTATCTCTTATCTTATTTTTCGCATCAAGACACCCTCAGCGTGCAGTCAGCACTCAAAACGGCGATTGTGCAAACATGGCGCACGTATACTGCTGAATTCAAGATGGCTGATGCCGAATTGAAGGCGGAGACACTACAAAACGTCTTCTCTGATGCTGTCGGCTTTGCAGGATTGGAAATTCTACGCCGTCTTATCGGTGCCGCCCATGTCAAAGATATAGAAGGTATCATTGATATATCTCGGAAATTACGTCTGGAACGGGCTGCGCTTCAATTCGGAACGACACTTGTTAAACACCCTCACGCTTTTCGAGATGTTACAGCAATAATCGAGATGCTTTAATCCACAACCACAGTATCACTTTTTGAGAAAGAACATGAGAGATTACTATGAAGTTCTCGGTGTAAACCGAGGTGCTACCCCAGAGGAAATCAAAAAAGCCTATCGCAAGCTCGCAGTTCAGTATCATCCGGACAAAAATCCTGGTGACAAAGTGGCAGAAGAGCAATTCAAAGAAGCGTCGAATGCATATTCGGTGCTCTCTGACCCAGAGAAGCGGCGCGTCTATGATACACGCGGGCATGCTGGCGTTGACGGTATGGGGTTTGAAGGCTATCGGACTATGGACGATATTTTCGCCCACTTAAACTTGGATGATATTTTAGGGCGAGGGTTTGGAGGGTTCGGCGGATTCAACGATGCCTTCGGGGATGCCTTCGGGCAACGGCGCACCACTGCCCCTACGCGTGGTCGTGATATTCGCATGAATATCAGTATTTCATTCTCAGATGCGGTCTTGGGAAGCAAGAGGGAGGTGAGCGTCCGAGGTAAGCGTATTACGCTTACAATTCCACCCAGTATTCAGGACGGAAAAACCTTACGCATTCGTGGGCAAGGTGAATTTCTCGGCATTGGCACTTCCGGTGATTTATTGGTGACGGTCTCTGTGCATCCACATCCGACGTTGACACGCGATGGCTTAGATCTGCTGACAGACGCAAAAATCTCTATGACAACCGCAGCGTTAGGCGGTTCGGTTCGAGTGAAAACGCTGACCGACGACGTGGATTTGAAGGTTCCACCGGGTGCGCAACCTGGGCAGCAATTGCGTCTGCGCGGACGAGGTGGGATGGATACCTCTGGACGGAAAGGCGATTTGCGGGTGCGGTTGATTGTGGAAATTCCGAAATCCTTGTCTCGCAAGCAGCGGAATCTGCTAAAGGAACTTGAGAAGACTTTATGATATGAAAACCCGGGGAATTCAACAATGGAACTGGAAAGTTACTTTGACTTTGTTCAAGAAGATGTCATCAGGATTAAAGGGAATCGCATTGACATTGAGATTGTGTTGGAAGATTATCTGGCGGGCGCGAGTCCCGAAGAGATTCTGCTACGCTATCCGACCTTAAACCTTGAAAAAATACACGCGACTATCCTCTACTACCTCGCAAAGAAGGAGGAGGTAGAAGCGTATCTTGAACGCGTCCGACGATTTGACGAGGAAGCCAAACAAGAGCAGATACGGAATCCATCGCCTTTCGTGGTTGAATTACGGGAACGTTTTGCGAAGGTTTCCCAAGAATTACTTGAGGCGAAAAAATCTGCCAAACTGATGGATGTTCAAACGTAACAATTATACGCAAAAACCGATTTTCAAAGGAGCAAGAATGATCGCATTATCACAACGGAGTCAAAGTGTAACGCCATCGTCCACCTTAGCGATCACCGCGAAAATTAACGCGTTGATCGCCGATGGCGTAGATGTCGTCAAATTCGGCGCAGGCGAACCCGATTTTGATACACCCGAGTATATCAAAGATGCCGCAGTCAAGGCACTCAGCGAAGGTTTTACGAAGTACACCCCTGTCCCCGGCACTCCCGAACTCCGAGAGGCAATCACGGAGAAATTTAAAAGAGACAACGGACTGCGTTATGGACCCTCCGAAGTCATCGTCTCATGCGGTGCAAAACACACAATCTATAACATCTTTCAAGCCATCTGCGATCCGGGGGACGAGGTTATTTTCGCCGCGCCGTATTGGGTAAGTTATCCAGAACAGGTTAAACTTGCAGGGGCAGTCCCAAGCGTCATTGAGACGACACCCGCACAGAACTTCTGCATGGCACCCGACCAGATTGAAGCAGCCATTACTCCAAAGACAAAGGCGATCCTTGTTAACAGTCCAAGCAATCCCACCGGCACGACTTATGATGTGGACACGCTCAAAGCCATCGCTGAGATTGCTGTCAAACACCAAATTTACCTTATCTCCGATGAAATCTACGAGGCGTTGCTCTACGACGGTGCAACCCATCAGAGTCCGGCTTCCTTCAATGAGGAGACCCAAGCGATTACCTTTGTTGTCAACGGCGTATCTAAAGCCTATTCCATGACAGGGTGGCGGATTGGGTATACCGCCGGTCCCGAAGACGCTGTTTCGGCAATGTCGCGTATCCAGTCGCATAGCACTTCAAATCCGACCTCGATTGCACAGAAAGCCGCGCTGGTGGCTCTCAATGAACCGCAAGATGCCGTTGAAGAAATGCGAAAAGCGTTTGAGGAACGCCGAAACGTCATCTGTCAACGTTTTGACGAGATTGAAGGGGTCAGTTATGCCAGACCGCAGGGCGCGTTCTATATCTTCCCCGATTTTTCGGCACACTACGGTAGAACGTTGGGTGGGCAAAAAGTTGAAAATTCAATGGATATGACCGACTACTTGCTCAACTCGGCAGGTGTAGGGGTCGTGCCGGGAAACGGTTTCGGTGCTGACAATCATTTGCGACTTTCCTTCGCCACCTCACTGACGGAGATTAATCGCGGATTGGATAGAATCAAGAAAGCGTTGCAATAACATTATCCTTTCTTGTAGGAGGGCTTTGTAAGCCTGATTATTTTTTTATCTCCGTTATAGGGCGGGGTCTTTGGGCCCCGCTGTTTTTTGAATCTCAGGTTGCGCGAATTTTAAGAGTATTGCCGTTTGTAGTCGCGCAATTCATTGCGCCTCTTACATTAGTCTGTAAGTTGGGTTGAACATGCGAAACACAACACATAAATCAACCAATATTTTGACAACTTTTTTCTGATATGGTAAAATAAATTCACCGCTTACAAAAAAATATACGATTTTTAGGTTCATTCTATTCAGTCAAAGGAAATGATAATGTTGAACATACGGGCAACGCTTTGGCGCATTTTCGGAATACTCTTTATCTTTTCGATCACTTTTACTGCTTATGCCCAGCAGAAGCAAGAGTCAGGTGCCGCCCTGTCACAATCCCAATTTATGCAGATTCTTGATAAAATAGATGAATCTGAAGATAGAATGCGCTCCCATATTGACAAAAAATTTGATGAACTTGATGGAAAATTTGATGAACTTGACGGGAAAGTTGCTGAAATTAAGACTGATGTTGCGGTGCTAAATGCCAGAGTAAATCTTTTACAATGGGTCATTGCCATAATTGGCGCGCCTTTTCTTATTTCTATTATAGTGCTTTTCGTGCAGATCCGCCTTAACCAGCGGAACAGCGTCGAGATAGCTGCCGAAAACAAAGAAGAATCGGATGAAGGCATCATGCCAAGAATTTTAAGAGATAATAGACCATCCGCACCCGTATAGGAATAGACAGATGAAAAAAGATAATTCCGCTGAGAACGTTGCTACATCTGTTCAAAACTACCTTGAGAAAGGTAAAAAGTTATGCGATCAGGAAGATTATAGTGCTGCTATCTCTGCTTTTGACGTGGCTATTCGTTTAGCCCCTAATAATAGGGACGCTCATAATAACAGAGGTAACGCAAAATACCTTTTAAAACAATACTTTAAAGCAGTCTCTGACTATGACGAGACACTCCGTTTAGACCCTAATTTCGCGATCGCCTATTATAACAGAGGCCTCGCGAAGTACAATTTAGGACACCCCAAAGATGCTATTCCTGACTTTGACGCTGCTATTAGACTTGATCCTGAATTTGTGAGTGCCTACCGTAACCGTGCCATTGCGAAAAGTGCCATAGGACAATATTTTGAATCGATATCCGATTTAGACGTGGTCATTCGTTTAGATCCTGAAAATGACATAGCATACAATGATAGGGGAAGTGCTAAGGCAAACCTTGGACACCATGATTCCGCAATTTCTGATTATGACGCGGCTATTGACATAAATCCTAGTTATCTATTTCCATATTTCAACCGAGGGATTTCCAAAAAAGAATTACGGCAAGATGCAGAGGCAGAACAAGATTTTCAGAAAGCACTCAGTTTAGCACAAGAAACAGGAGATACAGAACTTATAACGACAATTAAGAAACAGATATAGTCTGACCTCATAATTCACCTATCTTGTAGGAGGGGTTTTCAACCGCGATAACAAAACCCTATGAATGTCCAAAACCGAACCATCTTCTCAAACGACAACCTACCCGTCCTACGAGGCATCGACACCGAATCAGTTGATCTCATCTATCTTGACCCGCCCTTCAATTCCAATCGCAATTACGCCGCACCCATCGGTAGCGAAGCAGCGGGAGCAGCCTTCAAAGACACCTGGACGCTTTCTGATGTAGACAACGCATGGCACGGCGAGATAGCCGACCGTGAACCCGCTTTGTATCAAGCAATACACGCAGCCGAGCTCACACACGGCAAAGGCATGAAGTCTTACTTGATTATGATGGCAGTGCGGCTGTTAGAAATGCAGCGGGTCCTGAAAAAAACAGGGAGTATATACCTGCACTGCGATCCGACTGCGAGCCATTATCTCAAAAGTGTCATGGATGCGGTGTTTGGAAAGGATAACTTTCGGAATGAGATTGCGTGGCAACGCACAAACACACATAGTCTTGGTAAGCTATTTGGTAGGGTTCACGACACAATCCTGTTTTATAGCAAAAGCAGCCAAAGAATATGGAATGATGTCTATACAGAACATGATCCAGAATACGTCCAGAGAACTTATCGCCATCGCGACGAAAGGGGACTTTTCCAAGTCGATAATCTTACTGGAGGAAGTGTGACAGAAAAAGGTGAGTCTGGCCAACCGTGGCGCGGTATAGATCCGAGTCTGGTCGGTAGAAACTGGAGCACCCCCCAGAGATCAGCGTGGCCAGAAGGTATAGAACCTCCTAACAACTACGAGGAACTCTCAGTTCACGAAAGACTGGATGCTTTAGACGCTGCAGGTTTGATTTATTGGCCTCCAAAAGGGAGGGTGCCAAGGTTCAAGCGTTATCTATCAACATCAAAAGGCAGAAAAGTACACGATGTTATTACGGATATAAGACCGGTTGCAAGTAAATCCAAAGAGCGTGTCGGCTACCCTACTCAGAAACCCATCGCATTATTAGAGCGCATCATCAAAGCGAGTAGCAATCAAGGTGATATCGTATTAGACCCGTTCTGCGGATGTGCCACAACCTGTGTCGCAGCAGAACGGCTACAACGGCACTGGATCGGTATCGACATATCACCCAAAGCCGTTGACCTTGTGCGGGTGCGCTTAGAGAACGAGGTTGGACTTCTGGGAAAGGTCATCCACCGCACGGATATCCCCAAACGAAGTGAGAAATTACCCAATTATCGCACCCATAAGCATACCCTGTTCGGTAAACAGGAAGGCTTATGTAACGGGTGCAGGACACAATTTCCCTTCAGAAACATGACAGTTGATCACATCGTGCCGAGATCACAAGGCGGGACCGACCACGAGAACAATCTACAACTTCTCTGCGGTGCATGCAACTCCACAAAAGGACAAGGCACACAAGCCGAGTTGATTTCACGCTTGAAAGCACAAGGCATTTTACGCTAATCGTCTCTTGGTTCGTAGTCGCGCAATTCATTAGAAGATGCTTAAACTTCATCAAGTTATCTTTATGATAAAAAAATAAAGGAGATACAATCGTGGCAGAACAGAAGACACCGAATCTCGTCTTTGTTATCACCGATGACCAAGGCTACGGCGATTTCGGATGCACCGGAAATCCCACTATCAATACACCGAATCTGGATGCCCTCGCTGCGGAGAGCGTACAACTGCAGAACCTGCATGTCGGTCCCACCTGTTCCCCGACCCGTGCTGGTATTATGACGGGACACTACTGCAATTCCACTGGGGTGTGGCATACCATCGGCGGACGTTCGCTCCTCCGTAGCGATGAGATCACGATGGCGGATATCTTCCGACGCAACGGCTATAAAACCGGTATGTTCGGTAAATGGCACCTCGGTGACAACTACCCCTTCCGTCCACACGACAGAGGCTTTGATGAAGCACTCTACCACGGCGGCGGTGGTATCAGTCAAACACCGGACTATTGGGGTAATGACTACTTCGACGATACCTATTTCCGTAACGGTTCCGAACAGCCGTTTGATGGTTACTGTACCGATGTCTGGTTTGATGAGGCGATGGCGTTTATTGAGAGGCAAACTGGGGAGGGTCAGAACCGTCCGTTCTTCTGTTATCTCGCTACGAATGCACCTCACGGTCCCTTCCGTGTTCCTGATGCTTATGGCGAGGTCTACCGAAGGAAAGGTATAGAAGGTGATCGTGCGAATTTCTGGGGTATGATAACCAATATTGACGACAACATGGCGCGGCTACGGCACCATCTCAAGGTCTTGGGAATTGAGGATAACACCATCCTTATTTTCATGACGGATAACGGGTCTGCTGCTGGATGCGACTTGGATAGACAGCAGTTCGTTAGAGCGGGATACAACGCCGGAATGCGTGGCAAAAAGGGGTCGGCTTATGAAGGTGGACATCGCGTACCGCTCTTTATGCATTGGCCCGGGGGCGATTTCACCGAAAAACATGAGGTACACGAACTTACTGCAAACATTGATTTACTCCCCACACTGATAGATCTCTGCGATCTCGAAGTTTCTTCAAGTGCAAGTTTCCACGGCAAGAGTATTGCCCCGTTGTTAAAAGATGAAACCGAGGCGTGGGAGGAACGGGTTATCGTCACCGATTCACAGCGCGTTGAGCACCCGATTAAGTGGAAAGACAGCGCGACAATGTCGCAGCGGTGGCGGCTCATCAACGGAACTGAGCTTTATGACATTCAAGAGGACCCTGGGCAACGGAATGACATCGCCGATGATCATCCAAAGGTTGTCGCAGAACTCCGCGAGCATTATGAAGCGTGGTGGAAACTGGTGTCAGAACGATTTGATGAGGACTGTCCCATCGTCATCGGGACACAAAACGAACCTGTTACCTGCATCACGACGCACGATTGGCACGGAGAAGCACAGGCTTGGAATCACGGCATGATTCGTCGAGGTTTGGAATGTAACGGGTATTGGGCTATTGAGATTCCTGAAGATGGGGCGTATAGTTTTGAGTTACGCCGGTGGCCCCTCGCTGAAGATAGAGCGATAACGGGCGGCATTCCGGGTGATCATATTGATCTTTACAACGGTGGGAAGGCTTTGGCATTGAAATCTGCACAAATCCGCATCGGGGAACAGACCGCAACGAAAGAGATTCCACCGGATGCGAAGGGCGTAACCTTTACGTTTAACCTCACTGCCGGTCAGACGCGCATGCATACCGAATTCGCTGACGCAACGGGTGAATTGGCAATGGGGGCGTATTAT
Organism: Candidatus Poribacteria bacterium; assembly: GCA_963662915.2. Classification (GTDB taxonomy): domain Bacteria; phylum Poribacteria; class WGA-4E; order WGA-4E; family WGA-3G; genus WGA-3G. The sequence goes on from CAXXEU010000002.1 coordinate 1,529,998, forward strand.
GTATATGCGAAACGGGTCATCTGAGATTAAGGGACAGACGAATCGGGAGACGTAGCTGTTGCGGCGGAAAATAGATGCGCTAATTCATCTATTGACACACCGAGACACTCTTCAAGGTCTGTCTGCGTTAGTCCAAGTTGTTTGACACCGAGGCTCTCTTCAAAGTCTTTTTGCGTTAACCCGAATTCACAATATCCCTGAACGACCATCTCCAGATACCATTTTGCCGGTGGTTCTGAATCTACGTGTTCTTGCACCATCCGATAAAACATGACATCGTCTTGGTAATGTTTGCCGTAGTAGTCTGGGTAACCTTCATAGCGGTCAAGTGCTTCTTCGTAGGGTGCTGTAATTTGCCAGAGTCCACCGTGGACTGAACATCCGTCCGTTGGGATAATGTCGGCGTGATAGTTGAAAACAAGACGGAAGCCCTCAAGTCTCAATTTTCCTATAGAAGCAATACCCGGACAGCGTTGCTGCATGTGCGCGTGATTCATATTGGACCCGTAGGCAAAATATCGCATTGACATCAACTGGTGATGAGACCCAACGCGAGTATCACGCAGACAAGTGTTCTTGCTCTCATGGGTTTACACTCCTTTTGTGTTGTGCGGAGAGGCGTAACCACAGATTGCCCCGCTGGCAGAAATGTGATTAATGTGTTAATTGTATTAGACTTGTCGGGTACATTGCAAGTTTAATTCCAAATCTTGCCCAATGTGTACGCCCTAATTTAATTTGACAGGGCGTAAAAATTAGAGTATACTATAATTGCTTGCCGGGATGCTGGAATTGGTAGACAGGCTAGGTTCAGGGTCTAGTGTGCATTACGCGCGTAAGGGTTCGAGCCCCTTTCCCGGCATCTATATGACAAAAACATTTCAGACAGGTTGGTGCATTTTCTAAGTGTGTCTACCTGTTTTTTCTTTTCGTAGGGTCTCTGGGACCAACCATAAAAAGATGCCAACGGCGAGATAACCGATTCCGCCCAAGGCGAAACCCGAATAACTCAATCCGAACAAATCGGCAAGATTACCGACAATAACGGGTCCCGCGGAGCCGCCAAAATCTCCCGTCAGTCGCCATAAACCTAAGAATTCCCCAGTTCCCTCGCGGGGCGCGAGGTCTGCCCCAAGCGTCATCATTGTTCCTGAGGCGATACCGTTGCCGGTTCGCATGAAGATTGCTGCAAGCAGCAATCCTGTAAATGTACCCGTGAACGGCATTAATACCATCCCCGTAGCAAAAATGCAAACCCCTGGGACCGTTGCGAATCTTCGACCGAACCGATCCATCATATAACCGGCAATCGGGAACATTGACATGTCTACCGCTGAAGAGATCATGACCACCGATCGGACCTGCTGCGTTGTTAATCCAACAACCTCGTCGGCATAGAGTGGAATGATAATGTTGCAGCCGCGCCGTAACGTTTGAACACATACCTGCCCCACACCGGCAGTCGCGAGGAGTCGGGTGTATTGGCGCGATACTTGGAGGAGATGTCTAAGATACGGGGGCTTTTCACCCGAGGTTTGGTTTGTGGAACGCCGTGTTTCTGGAATGAAAAAGAGACAGAGGACAAAGTTTAACACCACAATACCGGCAAAAATAAAGAAGGGAAGTCGGAGATTCACTCCGAGAAAAACGGAACAAAACTGTCCGGCGAAGGTCCCCATCCGATTTACGCCACCAAAGAGCGCAATCGCTCTACCACGATTCGCTATCGGAATGACATCTGTCATGTAGGCATGCCGCGCCAGCATCCACAAAGCATTCCCGATGCCGCCGATTAACTGAGCACCGATGAGTTGGTAGAAATTCGTCGCTATCCCCATTCCAATGGTTGACAATCCTATCATTACGAGTCCGAGCAACATTGACGATTTGCGACCCAGCCGTTCCACTAAGATACCCGCGGGGATATTTCCGATCACTCCAACAGCAAGGACAAGGGTCGTTAATGTATAGGATAACTCAAATGATTTAACATAGATGGAGAGCGTTGGTAAAACAATACCCGCGCCTGTTGACAATAGAAACGCTGGGATGTAAAGCGGGAGAATCAACGAGACGCGGCTAAATTTCGGATTGTTCAATTTTGGATGACTTCCAGCAGCAGTGGCTTTCTAATATCGGTTTCTCTGGATCAAACCGGTTCTGTGTAGTTCCTCCAGCACAAAGGTTTCGATCGGCGTATCGGTTTTTAATTGGGCATAACTTATACCTTGGTCAATACAGAAACGTTGCAGGTTATTGCTAAAGGCTTGCTGTTGGGCTTGATATTGTGTTAGGATCTCAGCGTTAATTGTAATAGGCTTCGTCTCACCCGTCTCGGCATCTTCCATCAACCAGTCGTTTCCTGTAGTTGCATTTTCCAAATGTGTTTGCGGATCTATTTCTTCTCGACTTACCACGTGAATTGCTGTGAGTGAGAATCCGTGTCCGCTGAGTGATTTAAAACCTGCGGTGTAACTATCTGGATCCAAAAAATCGGAAAGAACAACCACCATCCCACGATGTCGTTGATACATGGGAAGTTGCTTGAGACATTCAGTCAGTCGTGTGCGTCCATCTGCTGCAATAGTTGTGATTGCCCTTGTGAGTCGTGAGAATTGCGATTTGCCGGACGTAGGCGGCAGCGCCAACGAGAGGCGTTCAGTACAGGTGTAAACTGCAACACTGTCTGCGTGGGCTAAGGCTACATAGCCGAGTGCTGCGGCAACTTGTTTAGCAGATGTCAACTTTGTCGGTATGCCAAATTCCATGGATCGGCTGCTATCAAGCAGGAGAACGAGGGGCAAGTCCTCATCAGTATGATGAAGTTTGATGAAAAGTCTGCCGAGGCGTGCGTAAATGTTCCAATCAACGTACCGTAGGTCGTCCCCCGGTTCATAAGCTCGATAATCGGCAAATTCCATACCTGTGCCACGATTAAGGCTTCGCCGTTCGCCTTTGAGTTTTCCTCGAAACGCGTGTTTTGAGTGGATGTAGAACGGATCAAGTTGTTTCAGGAATTGTGGTGTAAGCATTATTGCGGTTGATTTTCGATACCAAGCAAGTACTCCTGTAACTGTGTATTTTCCGCGTCTTAAATCTCTTAATTTCGAAGTATGTATGACTTACAAAAGGTCTGCGATCCACTGAAAACAGGCGTTACAATTACCAATGCGGCATAAACAAAAAAGGTTCCAACCTCGCCAGCGATGCAAGGTCTTTTTCTCCGTACGGTTCGCTAAAAATTCTACATATTTTGACGATTTACTATATTAGCATAAGCGTAAGAAAAAGACAAGAATTTTCATATTTAACTTGACAGACCCCAAAAAATGATGTATAATTTAGAAACTGAAAAAAGATATACAGTGTAACTTGCAAGCGTCCATTATACCAACAAATGTGGTCTTTAGTTTTAGTTGTATTGCTTGTGAGTGTAGGCTGTGGATAGATCTCGGGGCGTAGCGCAGCCCGGCTAGCGCGTCTGCTTTGGGAGCAGAAGGTCGGAGGTTCGAATCCTCTCGCCCCGATTCAAAACAGAATAAGATTTGTAACACAAGCGCCTATAGCTCAATTGGATAGAGCAACGGACTTCTAATCCGTAGGTTGCAGGTTCGACTCCTGCTAGGCGTGCTTTTCATACGACTCAAAGTAAAGCAAAGTGTGGTGGATGTAGCTCAGGGGTAGAGCACTTGACTGTGGATCAAGTGGTCGTGGGTTCAAATCCCATCATCCACCTTCATTCGTATCTGGAGTCCTGCCTATCATTAGGGAATGCGGATCGGTTGTATACGAATGTCAGGAGAAGTTGAAGGTTCGGTCCTTCACGGCGCATCACTCATACAATAGACTTGGAGGTCGAGCGTGCTGCGAGTTAAAAGCGACGCTTGTAGAAATACTCTCTGGTCGTAAAGGTCCTGAATAGGCGCGCCGTTAGCTCAATTGGCAGAGCATCTGACTCTTAATCAGGCGGTTGAAGGTTCGATTCCTTCACGGCGCATCGCTTATAATATTGGATGGGTGTAAGGCGAAGGTAAATTTGGTTTCCGTGTGTTGGCAAAATTTGGGCGGGTGCTGGAATTGGTAGACAGGATAGACTTAGGATCTATTGGGGTTACGCCTCGTGAGGGTTCAAGTCCCTCCTCGCCCATGATCGTAGGAGGCGGTTAGCCGTTGGAAACGGGGAGTAGTGCGTTACAATTTCGGGGTTACAACCGCTCCCGCATTGCTATTTACCAATTGCCATCAGCCATTCGCCATCAGTGATTTAAAGTATCCGGGCTTTCAGGGCTCGGCATGAGGACAAAAGACTTGAAAGTTCAAACTGAAAGGTTAGATGCCACGCGAGTTCGTCTGGATATAGAAGTGCCTTCTGAAGACGTTAACGTGGCATTGACAGAAACTTATGAGACGTTGCGGTCGCAAGTCTCTATCCCCGGTTTCCGTAAAGGACGCGTCCCTTTAGCGATCCTTAAATCTCGATTCCCCGAATACGTTAGTACGGAAGCTGTCCGGTATCTCATCGTCCCCGCTTACGAGGATGCTATTGATAGAGAAAGACTAAATCCGCTTTCACAGCCTATTTTTGAACCGTCGCTCAATGAATTGCAAGTTAAAGAAAATCAACCGCTCTCATTTTCGGCGACAGTAGATATCCGACCCAATATCCATCTCCCAAATTACGACGAACTCGAAACCGATAAAAATCCCGTTGATGTGCCTCGTGAAGATGTTGATACCTATATTACACGATTACAGGCGCAATCTGCGACTTATGAGCCACTTGATGTTGAACGTTCGGTGGAAGAAAAAGATTGTGTTCGTATAGATTGGGAATGCTTACTCGACGGTGAACGCGTTGATCCCGAATCGCGACAAGATGTGGATATAGAACTCGGTGTCGGAGCGATACACGAGAAACTTGAACAGGCGTTGATTGGCATGCAAATCGGCGATACAAAATCTGTGGATATTGAATTTCCGCAAGAACACAGCAACCCAGAACTCGCGGGAAAATCTGCTCGCTATGAAATTACACTCCATGCCATCACGCAGAAACATCTTCCCGAGTTAGATGATGAATTCGCAAAAGATTTGGGGTATGAAAGTTACTCGCAACTCTATGGGTTGATATGGAACAATCTTGTTGAAGAGGAGACCAGTATACACGTTGACAAGCAGAAGGCGGAATTACTGGCGCAGCTTATTGAAAAGACTGATATTGCTATTCCTGAACCTTTAGTGGATCAGTATGTGCAGCAGACACTTCAGAACCTCCAACGGCAGTTGGAAAGTGAGCATAGAACGTCCGAAGAGGCTGGAATTGACATGGATACACTGCCTGATGAATTGCGGAACGATATCATTCGGCAAACGAAACAATCATGGATTTTCGAGGCTATCGCTGAGAAAGAAGGGATCTCTGTATCTGATGATGAACTGGAGTATGAGATCCGGCGCGTCGCTGAGCAACAAAATCGGGACGCTCAAAAATATGCCGCGCTTCTCAAATCAAGCAATCGATTGGAGGATTTCCGCGGGCAGCTACAACACGAGAAAATTTATCAGTTCTTAATTCAACGCGCCTCCGCCAAACAGTCGCTTATCATTACCTGAGGAATAGTTATCGATTATCAGTTGTCAGCTAAGAGGCTGTCTGCAACAATTTTACCACATGCTGGACTGTTCAAAGCAGTGGATGGTTGTTATACATCTACCTCTTCGCCGATAGCCGACAACCGACAGCATTAAAATATGAATTTGATACCCGTCGTTGTTGAACAGACAAGCCGAGGCGAACGGTCTTATGATATTTACTCTCGTTTGCTGGAAGACCGTATTATCATGGTTGGCACACCGATTGATGATGATGCTGTAGCAAACATTGTAACGGCACAGATGCTTTTCCTTGAGGGAAAGGATCCCGATGCCGACATTGTACTCTATATTAACACACCTGGCGGTTCTGTTTCTGCTGGTTTAGCAATCTACGATACAATGCAGTACATCAAAGCGGATGTACAAACTTGGTGCTTGGGGAGAGCCTATAGTATGGGTGCTATTTTGCTCGCCGCGGGTGCCCGGGGCAAACGCTACGCACTACCGCATGCAAAGGCACTCATTCACCAACCCATGGCAAGTGGTATTGGTGGGCAAGCTTCTGATATTAGTATCCATGCAAACGAGATCCTACACGAACGCGATCGGCTTTATGCAATTTTAGCCGAACATACCGGTCAAGACGTTGAGAAAATTGCTACCGATGCCGACAGAGATTTTTATATGACTGCCGAACAGGCACTTGAATACGGTTTGGTTGACCAAGTTGTTTCCCAACGTGCGACAGCTGAGTAGTTGTCAAGCATAGGTTATTAGTTGTCGGTTAAAGGAGGCTCTGGTAACAACCTCACCAGTTTTGGAGTCTTTTGAAAAAGGTGAATTGTTACCAATCTGCTATTTAACTAACAACTGACAACTATAAAAGGAGAAATCTGTATGTCAGAATCCATCCATCGTGAGTTGTTCTGTTCTTTCTGTCAGCGCGATAGTACGCAAGTTCGGCGGCTCCTTCAAGGTAGGGAAGCAAATATCTGCGTTGAATGTATTGTCCGGTTGTCGGCTTCCACTACCGAAAACGCTACTTGTGCCTTTTGTAGACGCGATAATACCCAGGTCGAAAGACTCTTTAATGGACTTGAAGCGGACATCTGTGAGAAATGTCTTGCTGAGTGTATCACTGTGTGTAAGGACATCCTCGCCCATCAAAATCCAGATGGTAGTTTTGATGTGTCGATGGGCAAAGATCAACAGGAACACCACGAGGTTAGTAGCGAGCAGCAGAGGCGATCAGAAAGACGTAGCAGTGGGCGGCAGGTGGCAGACCCTGAAAGCACAACTCGCTCCCAAGCACAGGATCGACAAGAAATACTCGAAAAACCGCCTTCACCTGAAGAAATAAAAGCGAAACTCGATGAATATGTCATAGGGCAAGAGCAAGCAAAAAAAAGTTTATCTGTTGCCGTTTATAATCACTATAAACGTCTACATCACGGCGAAACTACGGATGAAGTTGAATTAGACAAGAGTAATATTTTACTTGTAGGTCCAACAGGTACAGGGAAAACGCTACTCGCTCAGACGCTCGCTAAAGTTTTAGATGTTCCGTTCGCTATTACCGATGCAACGACGTTGACAGAAGCGGGTTATGTTGGTGAAGACGTTGAGAATATCATCTTGAAATTGGTGCAAGCAGCGGATGGCGATGTCGCACGCGCAGAAATGGGTATCATTTATATTGATGAAATTGATAAGATTACACGTAAATCCGAGAACCCTTCAATTACCCGTGATGTTTCTGGTGAAGGCGTTCAGCAAGCGTTGCTTAAAATTCTTGAAGGAACGACGGCGAATGTCCCACCACGCGGTGGGCGGAAGCATCCACACCAAGAGATGATTGAGGTCAATACCAATAGAGTCTTATTTATCTGCGGTGGGACTTTTATTGGATTGGAAAAGGCGGTTAAGGATAGACTCGGGAAACAGAGCATCGGCTTCGGGACTGTTATACAGTCCAAGGATGAGATCAAAATTCATGAGCTTCTTGCACAGGTAACGCCCAAAGATCTCATCAAATACGGGTTTATACCAGAGTTGATTGGTCGGCTCCCGATTGTTACAACTCTCCACGAATTGGATGCTCCGGCGTTAATTCGCATTCTTACTGAGCCGAAGAACGCACTCGTCAAACAATACCATCATCTTTTAGCTTACGAAGGTGTGGAATTCCATGTAACCGAGGCGGCGTTAACCGCTATTGCTGATGAGGTAATTGAACGCGAGACTGGGGCGCGCGGATTAAGAGCCGTTTTTGAAAAGATTATGCTTGATACGCTCTATTGCCTCCCCTCACTTGAAGATGTTGAAGCCTGTCATATTACTGAGGACTCTGTCCGTAATCATGAACCACCGCAACTTATCTACAGAAAATCCGAAGAACTTAAAACTGCTTAATCGTTCTCGGTTTTCGGTTAAAGAGCGATTTGTGGCTGGAGAAAACGTTCGCAACCGCCACAACGCGTTACTCACAACTGATAACCGATGACCATAAGGGGATAAAAATCATGAACTCGACAGCCACAAAAGAATATGAAACGGTGAGTTTACCCGTTATCTATTTGCCTCCGGATTTTGACGCTATTTTCCCGAGAACGAAATCTGTTTTGAATGTCGCTCGTAAAATGGGAGTTGCAGCGACCCATGCAGCACTGCGCTCAAAACGGCATATACTCCTCCTCCACCAAAAAGTGGAGTTGGACGAGGGCGGAGATGCAACCCCTGAATATCTCCACGCTATTGGGGCTGTCGCGAATATCATAGAATCTTATGAACCCGGCGATGGTACTATCCGTATCGCTATTGCAGCGGGACAGCGCGCTATCGTTCTACGCTATACGAAAACTGATGACTTTTTGGAAGCGGATGTCCAGATTGTTCATGAAGAGATAGGCTTAGCAGAGGCTGCCGAACCTCTTATTAAGGAGGCCAAGAAACTTTTCAGTAATTACGCAAAAGTCCGACAGAAAGATCAAGGGCAAGGCTCGCAATCCCACGTTTTAACCTCCGAAGAAGTCAAACGTGCTATTACAGAACAGGAAGAACCAGGACACCTTGCGGATACAATTGCTGGCCTTCTCGACCTCACGGCGACGGAGCGTCAAGACACTATTGATGAACTCAACCCTATTAAACGATTGCAACTCGTCATCCAGTTTTTAAAAGAAGCATCGGAGCGAAACGAATTGCGCGATGACATTCACAATCAGGTGCGTGAATCCATTCAGAAAACACATCGCGAATTTTACCTCCAGGAGCAAATGAAGGTCATCCAGAAGGAACTCGGTCGCGATGACATAGCCGAAGTTGATGAGCTGCGGGATCAGGTGAAAAACGCTGGGATGTCCGAGGAAGCCGAAGAAAAAGCGCTCAAGGAACTGGACCGCCTTTCACAGATTCCACCCCAATCTGCTGAATCCGGGGTTATCCGCACTTATGTCGATTGGATTCTCACCTTACCTTGGAAAGAAAGCACTGAACATCAACTCCATCTTCCTGAAGCTGAACGCATTCTGGATGAGGACCATTATGGGTTGGAGAAACCGAAAGAGAATGTTCTTGAGTATCTTGCTGTTTTGCAACTTGTCAAACACCTAAAAGGCCCCATTATCTGTCTCGTCGGTCCGCCAGGCGTTGGCAAAACTTCGCTCGGCAAATCGATTGCTCGTGCGACGGGTAGGAAGTTCGTTAGAATGTCACTCGGTGGTGTTCGAGATGAAGCCGAAATTCGTGGACACAGGCGTACCTATATCGGCGCGATCCCTGGTCGAATTATCCAAGGACTCCGGGATGTCAAGTCAAAAAACCCGTTGTTTCTACTTGATGAGATCGATAAACTGAGTTCAGATTTTCGCGGAGATCCAGCATCAGCCCTCCTTGAAGTCCTTGACCCAGAGCAGAATGCCACGTTCCGTGATCACTACATGGATATTGCTTTTGATCTTTCTGATGTGATGTTCATCACAACGGCTAATACCCGTGTCACTATTCCAGCGGCACTTCAAGACCGGATGGAAATCATTGAATTGCCAGGGTACACCGATTTCGAGAAACATAAAATCACTACCTTTACACCGAATGGGCTTATTCCGAAGCAGCTTGAGCGGCATGGTCTTTCATCTGAAAATATCACCTTCACAGACGAAGCCATTTTTGAGATGATTCACAAATACACGCGCGAGGCTGGGGTGCGAAGTCTTGAACGAACGATCACGACTGTCATGCGAAAGGTAGCGAAAGAGATGGTCACTGAAGAGAAACCTGACTTCAATATTGAGATAACGTCAGCGAATTTGAGTGATTATCTGGGTCCCGCTAAATGGACGCGCACAAAGGCTGAAGAGAGTGACGAAATCGGCGTTGCGACAGGGCTGGTATGGACGCAGATTGGTGGAGATATTGTTTCCGTTGAAGCGACAACAATGCCGGGTGAAGGAAAACTCAGTATGACAGGGCAACTTCAGGAAGTGATGCGCGAGTCAGTTCAAGCGGCTGTCGCCTACATCCGATCCCGTGCGGAATCCTTTGGAATCTCTAAAAACCAATTTGAGAAGAACGATATTCACATTCACATTCCAGAAGGTGCTGTCCCGAAAGATGGTCCCTCAGCGGGTATCACTGTCGCTACTGCTATACTCTCTACTTTGACAGGAAAATCTGTCCGAAAAGATGTCGCTATGACTGGGGAGATTACGCTCCGTGGTAAAGTACTACCGATCGGCGGTTTGAAGGAGAAGGCACTCGCTGCCTATCGCAATGGTATTTTCAACATCATCATCCCTGGAGATAATGAAAAAGATGAGGTTGATATTCCAACTGAGATTCGGGAAGGTATCCGTTTTCACAAGGTCAACGATATGACGCAGGTGCTGAAACAAGCACTCAGAGAACCGATTATGGAACCCGAAGTTCCCGTAGAGATGCCGGTTACTTCCCAGCCGACTGTGTAAGTAATAGCCGATGGCATAATAGTGGTCAGGTCGCTGCGCTTTCAGTCATCAGTTGTTAGTAGATCGTTGTGGGTATAACAAACGTTTCTGTACATTACAACGTTCTCTTTCCTGACTGCTGACTGCAGATGGCAGTCGGCAATAAAAAAATGCGATTAGACAAATTTCTACAGATTAGCCGTCTTGTGAAACGGCGAACTGTTGCTAATACTCTTTGTAGTAGAGGTGCAGTGACGGTCAACGGACACGCCGCGAAAGCTGGGAAAATGCTCTCTGTTGGTGATGTGATTTGTTTACCTGTGGCCGCATCTGTTACTGCAGAAAGCCATTTTAATAGAGAAGAGGCTGCCAATCCCGAGTATGAGGTTCTTGAGTTACCGTCAGGGAATGTCTCACGCGCTCGTGCGACAACACTCTATCGCCAAATAAATCCGTAGCCTCCATCTCTTGATCGAGGCCGGGGTCCTCACCTGCTACTGGGGAGGGCATCTCACTTGATCAAGGGAGAGAACTTGCCATGACCTCTGAAGATGTCCAAATTCGACGCGAAGTGACAGAAGCCCACCGAAAAGGTAGGGTGTCCGGTGTAAAGAAACCAAAAATTGGAATAACGATGGGCGATGCAGCCGGTGTCGGTCCCGAAATCATTGTCAAGGCACTCGCGTATAAAAGCATATACTCGGTGTGTCAGCCGATAGTCGTTGGTAGCCCGGATATCGTTCGGGACGCGATTGTTCGATTTAATCCTCCCGGTATATCACAGCCAAAACTCAATATCATCAATGCACCGGTGCAAGCGGTTGCGGCGCACGGAACGATTGATGTTTTAAATGTAGTTTCAATGTCTCCGCAAGATGTTTCTGTTGGGACTGTAGATGCGCGCGCGGGTGCTGCTGCCGTCAAAGCGATTGAAAGAGCGACCAATCTCGCGATGGGTGGCGAACTTGATGCAATCACAACCGCACCAATCTGCAAAGCTGCCGTACATCGTGCAGGAATGCCGTATCCCGGACACACAGAAATGCTGGCTGCTTTCACCAAGGCACCGGATGTAGTGATGATGCTTTGCACGGCTGAAGCATTAGGTGGCAGTCGGCAATCAGCGAGAATGTCAGTCAGCAATCAGCAGTCAGCAGTCAGGAAAGAAAAGAGGCGTTTGGTTAAACCAATATCCTCTTTCACTGATAACCGAAAGCCGAAAGCCGTTCCTGCGGTATCTTTCGTGACGAACCATATTGCGCTCGCTGATGTACCGAAACATCTGTCTGTACAAAGAATTGTGGATGTCATCTGCCTCACCCATGGAGCACTCATTCGTAGTGGGATTTCTGAGCCACGACTTGTTGTTGCCGGGCTGAATCCTCACGCTGGTGAAGAAGGCATGTTCGGGAAAGAAGAGGCGCAATTTATCTGTCCAGCTATCGCACAGGTAGAAGCACAAGTCGGCACAATAGATGGACCTCTCCCTGCTGATGCACTTTTTGTCAAAGCAATCCAAGGGGAATGGCACGCCGTTATCGTTATGTACCACGATCAGGGCAATATCCCGATAAAACTTTTGGGTTTCGGCGAGCTTGTAAACGTCACTTTGGGCTTACCAATAATCCGCACCAGCGTCGATCATGGAACGGCTTTTGATATAGCCGGTAAAGGAATCGCCAGTGAAACAAGTTTAGTGGCGGCACTAAAGTGTGCTTCGCGAATGGTAATCGGTAGTCGGTCGTTGATTAGTGCTTAAAAGACGCTTTATAACAATTTACGCATATTTGGAATATTCTGGACTGGGGTCAATTGTTCCAGGAATCTCTTAATTAATAACTTATAACCGACACCCAATAACCATCAAAAAATGAAAAATGTTTATATTTTTTTTCTGATAGTCCTTATATTCTACACTGTCTCGGCATCAATCTCCGTAGGGCAGATACATCCAACGTCACCCCTACAGGTTCTTTCAACTACAGCAGATACGCTCACAGCGCGTTTTGAGTTACCCGAACTTCAAGTAAAAACAAATGCTCATCCTGCGGAGGGCAGTTCTGCGGAGCCGGTAACAGATATTCGTTTTGTGGGTGCTGATTGGACGCTTGACGTAGGTAGACCTCGGTTACCTGTCTATGTACAGTGCATCGGGATTCCTCTCGCCGGAACACCGATTGCCACCGTGATTCAGGCACGTCCGGAAGTCAGACATGTTGAAAATGTTCGTGTCACACCCGATGACCCGATTTTTCCGACTTTAACTACATCGCCTCATGATTCACAAGGATTTTATCCCTCGAAACTGGTGGAAGTTGTTCCGAGTGGTCTTGTTCGCGATCAGCGCGTCGCGAGTCTACAAATCAATCCGGTGCAATACAATTCGGCGACAAAGCAATTAAAAATCTACACATCTATAACGTTCCGAGTTGAATTTCCGGGTGCGGTTCCTCTCGCGAAGAATAGCAGGATAGAGTCGGCTACGTTTCCTTCCTTCCATTCCCCTACCTTTGAAGGTCTTTTCCGAGGGACATTGCGGAACTATGAACAGGCAAAATTGTGGCGAACCCAGCGGCGGATGTCCTATAGTAGCACCCTCAGAAACAGTGTTCCCGGCGCACCTGAATTAACGGCTTCTACCATCTACCGCTTTAAAATTCCAGTTGTTAGAACGGATCTTTATCGTATTACTTACAATAACATCAAGGCTGCTGCTGGCATTGAACCAGAGGATATTGATCTGAACACCCTTCGGTTAGAAAGCAGTGGACAGAAACAGGGCGTTTACATTTTTGATGAGAATGAAAACAATAGCCTCGACGCGGGCGAACAGATTGTTTTTTATGGACGGGCATTGGCGGACAACAAATTTACTGACGAAAACGTCTACTGGCTCCAGTTTTCTTTGCAAGGCGAACCTGTCACTGCGGACCTTGAACCGTCCCGTGTGACAACGCGAGATGCCACACCGCTCACGGGAAATTTAGTGGCACCCACGGCCTTTTTAACGCGCATCCGCTTTGAAGAGAACGTCCATCACGATGTTTTAGCCGGAACCAATATCAAGTCCGAACTGGCTGATCACTATTTCTGGACCCCATTCCGTGGTGGGAACATTAACACAAGTCGGAAGGATTTTCCTATAGAATTGCCTGCTGCAGTTCCGCGTCTTGAGATTGAGCGCGATGCGACGCTACGTATTAAATTCCAAGGAGCTTCCCGCAGAGGCGCAGCGCTTCACCAAGCCCGAATCGCTTTTAATGGACTTCAACTCGGTAGGGTTGAAGAGTGGAAACGCCAAGCCGCACCCATCGCAACCCGCAGCATTCCGCAATTACGCATCCACCATAACCAAGTAAATTATATGCGGATTGAGGCGCTTGATACAAACAGAACCCCTGCAGGATCCCACGATTTCTACCTCGATTGGTATGAACTTGATTATTGGCGAAACTTTCAGGCGCACGCCAATCGCCTTGAATTTAATACAAATACCGAGCCTCGGAACCGCGGCAAAGTCCAATACCGGATCGGTAACATTTTTAATGAAGCAATTGACGTGTATCAACTTGATGAAAACGGGATTGCGAGTAAACTCATCGGTGGTGAGGTTTCCCGAAGAGGCGCTACTTATCAAATACTCTTTGAAGATACCGTCAATCTGCATACCCGCTATTTCGTCATAGCACGATCTGCCTATCGGAGTATCAATGCTCTCATTCCGACACCACCGACCTTGCTTCGGAACCCGTCCAATCAAGCCGACTATATTGTCATAACGCATCCAACCTTTACTGAGAATATTCAACCTCTCGTTGAGTTCCGACGTTCGCAGGGCTTAACAACTCTGGTAGTCGATATCGGGGACATCTACGATGAATTTAGTGATGGTCTCTTCAATCCACTGGCTATCCAGAGATTCCTCCGATATGCCTATAACAATTGGCAACAGCCGGTACCTACCTATGTTGTTCTTATAGGTGATGCCCACTACGATTACAAGAGTGTGACTGTCGAACTCTACCGCCGAGATCCGTCATTCCGGGGGACCTATAACCTTTATCCAATCTTTGTGCCAACGTTCCACGGGTGGGCACCCGAAAGCGGTGAAACTGCCATGGACCAACGTTTCGTCAATATCAGTGGCGAGGATCCGCTCCCCGATATGCTTATAGGGAGACTCTCTGTTCAGACCGCAGAGGACCTCGCAACTATGGTTGAGAAGATTATCAACTATGAAAAGAATCTTAAAACAGGGGTATGGCAAGGCACCCTAATTCAGGTGGCTGATGATAACGCAGACAACCCTGGCGATGGGCTCTTTGAGGTGTCGCGGGATGAACTAATAGCGGATGTTATACCTGTAGGCTACGACACACGCCAAATCTATCTCCGAAAAATTAGAAGTCCGGAGCGCACCCGTCTCCAGATCCGTTCTGCGCTCAATCAGGGAGCACTCGCAATTGAATATACAGGACATGGTGGAATCCAGACATGGGCGGATGAATCTATTTTTCGTCTTGACGATGTCGTCGGATTGCGGAACCGATATCTCCCTTTCGTCATAACGACAACCTGTCTCAATGGGCAGTTCGATAAACCGCAACAATTTGGGAATTTCTGTCTCAGTGAGCGATTCCTATTGGGTGAATACGGTGCTATTGCCGCGCTCTCGGCGACGCGGTTAACTTATGGCACAGCAAACGCTGAGTTTGATATTGATCTCTTTGAATCCTTATTTCGGATCGGTCGCGCTGGGCATTTGGATACTGGGTTTCAGCCTTCGCGAACTGCACCGACGATAGGGCATATTGTTGCCAATGCTAAAATTAGTTTTCTTACCCGTATTCGGAATACGCAATGGATTCCCGGCACAGAACAATATACACTCTTTGGCGATCCGGCTTCTCGTCTCGCACTTCCTGAACTCGATGTAAAGGTCGAGTTGGAACGTATCGCACTCAACGATGGACACCAAATAGTTATTGAAGCCAACGAGGTCGGGACGATTGAAAGGACTGGTATTGGTGGAACAGGAGAGACTACTTTCACACGGGTATCCGATTTTAGTACGGAATCACTTTCTGCTTTCGCAGTTTTCGCAAATAATTTTGACGATGACCTTGGAAATGAGTTAACTCGGCGGACCGGTGGCAGGATTTGGCAAGGTGAGTATGGAACGATTCGCATCGATGTGCCTAACAACGCCCTCCCTGGTGGTGGTGTCGCACGGGTCTTCGCTTTTGACGACACTCGCGCTGCTATTGGAGGTGCTCGCTTCTGGGTTGATACACCGGTTGTACGCGACATTCGAGAAACACTTGATATTAAAGTTACCGACACGCTCAATATTAGTGCCCTCATTGTTGACGATGGCGGACCGGCGGGGATACGGAGCATTGAGGTCTTATGGGATGATACTGCTACCTTTGAAGACGAAATAGTCCCTATGGTTCAAGCACCTGTGCCTCTCAGTGATGTGCCGTTGGGTGGGCAATGGTATCAACTCCAAACACCTATTCCGTTGCCGCAAGGTGGACGACAAATCCGCTATCGGATCCTTATCACTGATAGGAGTGGGAACGATGTTGCTATTCCATCAAAAATAGAACGGAACGTCGTTAAGGTTCCTGAGGGTCCCAACATCGCAATCGGAGCGGACGAAGCAGACAATGCCCCGATTCGATATGAATTTGATAAAAATAAAGATGCCTATCAACTCGTCGCGGAAATTGTCAACAGTGGGGGACGACCTGTACGCACCGATATTGAGGTTGTGTTTGCTGAGGGGAATCCAGATGCGGAGGGAGATGGTGTTATTGATGAAGATGCTGATATTTTGGGTCGCTTAATTGTCGAACCCACCGATTGGACAGATGGCACTCAGGTCTTGCAATATGTGACCGTGACCTTGGATCTTGACAAGCCCCTCCTAACAGGCGTACATAAAATCTATGTACTTGCGGATCCAGATGACCCGGCAGTTGATGACGAAATCCTCGGCAGTGTTCAAGAATCGCGCCAGTTTGATAACAAACAACACGTCTCTTTTATCGTCAATGAATTTAGCTATAAACCTCAAGAAGCATTGACTGCGTTTAGTTTGGATCGGGTGTTTGACATCCATTTCCCCGCGAATGCGCTCAACACGGGTGGAGAAAGTAAGGCAGGGATCCCTCTCTCTGTTTCTTCACAAGCACCTATCGAACCCACCCAACCCGATCTCCAATTCGCGCCAATTCCCCGCGTCGCAGCACTCCGGCAAGGGCTCATTCGGCAGGGAACAGAGGTTTCACAATACTATGAACCGAGTTTCCGCACAGGTGTAACAGAACTTGCTAAACCTGCTGAGGTTAAACTCCGTTTCGATATCAGTGCTTTGGAAGATACTGTCCAAGAGGAGACTGCCCTCCGATCTGGCACTCCGGCATTTAAAACCGCATTAGTCGAAACTGCGAATCAGTTGGCGATTTATTCATGGCAAGCGGATTTTTCGGCGTGGCGACGCTTACCATCCCAAATCAGTTACCTCCCTGACGGGGAATTTTTGCTTGAAGACTATGTCACACCAACACAGATGGAGAACGCAAGTGAGCAGAAATTAGAGCCTTCCGGGATTACTGTCAATCCAAATCTTACGCCTGCTGGGACTTGGGTGCTCGTTTTTCTTGATTCTTATGAATACGAGGTGTTTCTCCAACGGAAAGGGGAATCTACTGTTCAGAAACTTGATCAATCTGGTCAATTGGACAATCCATTCAGAGCAGAGGGCTTCGGTTTAGAATTGCGGATACCGAGGCGAGAGAGCACGCCGCTTGGCGTTAATTACACCTTTGAATTCGCAGATGTCCTCGCGTTTAAGACTGACTATAACCCGAGAGGCGATGTCATTCTCACTCGCGTGTGGAATACCAATATCGGTAACGGCAATGCGACAGTGGAAGGCAGACGCGGGCCCAGAGGGGAATTCGCAATCGGGGATTGGTTTATCTTTTTTACGGAACCTGAACGCTACGAACTTCGAGATGCCTCTGGCGAACCGACCTCTTATCCGAATGGTGTCAAAGTCCGAGGCAAGGTAAATGAGCCGATTTATATCAGCCACCTCGGATTGGAGATTCTCGTGACCGCGAGTTCTGAAAGTTTTGAGTTTGGAGATAAGATTAAGTTCAGCAGTGCCCATGTCGGAACTATTACAGCAGAGGTCAACGAACTTACACAGTTTAGTCTCATACGCAGTACCGACACCGAACCGCCTGCCTTCAACCTATGGTTAGATGGTATCCAACCGCAGACCGGCAGTGTGATTCCGCCACGACCTAACATTTCTATTGTACTGGCAGATGCTAACGGCATTGATATGGACTTCTTTGCTTTTGAGGGAAGAAAGGACAGTGCTCCGTTTACACCTATCACCGACTATACGCTCCGAATACAGAAAAGCACTCAAACTGTGCCAATTGATTACCAACCCATTCTCTTCCCAGGTGAGCATACTTTTAACATCAGAGCACAAGATTTCAATGGAAACGCCATCGGTGGCGACGAAAAAGTCATCAGTTACAGATTTTTTGTAACCGAAGTTCCGGATCTGACACCGCCTACTATTGACATCCAAATTACTGCCCTCGGTACAGGTTCAACACGGGAGCCTGTTGATGAGCCTTTGATAGATGGTGTTGTACTCACAGAACAGCCCCGCTTTAAAATTACACTCACTGATGATAGCGCGCTTGACGAAACCTCTTTTAATCTCAGTTTTGGAAGTCTGTATGAAACCCTTAACCCGTTAGATGCGAGTGATTATACTGAAAGTTTTGATCCAGCTGCGCCAGCGGAGGCTGCTGTCACTTATGCCCCAGATCTCGATAACGGTGAGTATCAGTTCCACATCACCGCTGCAGATACCAGCGAGAACACGGCGGAATTTGTTACAACCTTTACCTTGAATGAGGAAGTCACGCTTAGCGAGGTATTCAACGTTCCGAATCCGATGGCTGATGGAAAGACCTTTTTCACTTATCATCTCGCACAAGCACCGGACACTGTTACAATTAAGATTTACAGCGTCAACGGCAGACTCCTCCGCACACTTGTCGATGCCAGTGCTAACCGTGGCGGCAATGAAACCCGTTGGGATGGTAGGGATGAGACAGGGGTGCGATGTGCGAACGGCGTGTACCTCTATCGCGTTATTGCTCACACGGAAGATGGCAAAGTGGAACAAATTGGAAAACTCGCTATTTTGCGTTAGTCTTGAGTTATTGTAACGGCGAATAATCCGTCGGTTCAATAATTTTGGAACTTGCTACATTTACCAGTGGACCGCCGACTTCCGTCAGTCGTTTTGCCTCTTGCCATTCTGGATCGGCGATAAACGCGTCCCATGCTCGCTGATAGTGTCCTAAATCCTCAAAAGCGAGCATATAGATGAGTTCGGTCGTCGTTGCTTCACCAATAGCGGTCTCCCAAAACCCAATAACCTTCATACCGTGTTTTTCAAACAATGGAACGGTAATATTCGCGAACCGATCGTTCAGGTTCTTCATTTTTCCCGGCACCACTTGATAGGTGCGCAATTCATAAATCATCTTTTTAATTTTCCTTGCGGTTCGTTCAGGCGGATTTTGCGAAGAATGTCCATCTCCGTATATCCAACCCGGCCCGTTAGTTGGGCTTACGCGCTTTTTCTAAAGAATTCAAGAGCCTCTTTTTAATTTTCTTCTTGAATGAGGTCCGCGTCCCTTAGTCTGACCTATTTGTCAAAGTATCCCATATTTATCATAGACTTCTCGAAGCGTGGCACCGGCACGGAGTTCATCACGGGTACGGTTTTCACCGCTCACCTTTGCCAAGGCAGCTTCAATTACCTTAACTTCCACTGCTTGTGGAATGACAACGACCCCGTCTATGTCGCCAAATACAATATCACCCGGGTTAACTCTAACACCGCCGCATTCAATTGGAACGTTGTAGGCAACCACATCGCCACGACCGTAAGAGTCTACAGGGGATAGCCCTGTCATGAACACTGGAAACTGCATCTCTATAATCTGTCGGGCATCTCGAATAAAGCCTTCGATAATGGCACCGCGTGCCCCGCGCGCCCGTGCTGCTGTTGAGAGCAGTTCCCCCCAAATGCAATTACGAGTGCTCTGATTCGTAGTGCAGACGAGAATATCGTTCTCTTTGAGGCTATCCACTGCTGCGATTTCCTGTTGATACGGTTCATCTGGCATTTCGTAGACATCTACACAAAGTATAGGCATCGCGCGCCCGACGACAACTGCCCCTGGATACAGTGGACGGATTGTGTGTTGCAGTGTTTGATCGCGGTATCCAGATGCATCGAGAGCATCCGAAATTACAGCAGCATATAGCTGCTTTTCCATCATAGCAAACAGTTCTGTGTCGTCATGCCACTTTTGGGTTTCCATGGTTTTCCTGCTTGAAGTGGCTTATAGCGGTTGGCTGGTAGCAATTTTCAATCTGCTATTTGCTATCGACTAACCGCTAATAGCCAATAATTAATAATTCTGATAGCCGACCTCTTGAAGTCGCGCTGCTTTCTCGGCAACACCGTCACTCAACTTTTCTTTATATGCCAACAATTTTGCATCGAGTTCAGGGAATTGGAGTGCCAAAATTTCGACAGCGAAGAGTCCGGCATTTCGCGCACCGCCGGATCCAATCGCCATTGTTCCGACAGGAATGCCGGGAGGCATTTGCACTGTTGCATAGAGTGCATCCACGCCGTTGAGTGGACCCCCATCAATCGGGACACCAATGACGGGCAGTGTCGTATGCGCTGCAATGACACCGGCGAGGTGTGCTGCGCGTCCTGCCCCCGCAATGATGACCTTGCCACCTTCGGCTTTAATCTTTTCTGTCCATGCGACTGTCCGTTCTGGTGAACGGTGTGCAGAGGAGACGGTTATCTCAAATGGCACTTCAAATTCTTCTAAAACCTTTGCGGCTTCTGCCATCTTTTCCAAATCGGAATCACTTCCCATTACAATACCAACAAGTGGGGTTTTTTGTTCGTGTAGCGACATATCTTATCAGTTATCGGTTTTCAGTTATCGGTTTTCAGTTAAAAAACTGTGCGTGACAACTGATGGCTGACAACTACTCCTTTCTATGGATAAATAATGTGTGAGTTTCTTTCAATGATGAGAGGTTCGGGACCACCGGCGGAAAAATTAGATGCCCACTCGTTCGGGTCGTAATCGCGGGTAACAAAACAGGCGCGATGCACCGGCACAGCATGCTTCAGTCCGATACGCGTTGCCATTTTCACACACCCATCGTAGAATGGGAATTCACCTTCCGTTGGGTGGTTCGTCAGGAAACCGACATCCGGTTTGTATGTTGCCACTGCTGAAATCAGTTCGTCATGCTCTGCAAAGTTGTTAATTGGGTCACCACTGCAATAGAGCGTTACGCCGTTACTGACAATGACATAACCCAAATGTGTAACATCGGGTGGGTCTATATCGGCAGAAGCGTCGCCATCAGGCGGTTTGGCATAGACGGCATGCACAGTGAGACTGTTAAGTGTCGCTGATTCGCCTGCGCGAATTTCTGAAACGTGTGTTGCTCCAACATCTGTTTCTGCCAGAATCTGACGAGTACTCTCTTCAGGTCCCACAAACCGAGTGGCATCGGAGGTTTCCCATATCCGACTTATGGATTCTGAACAGGTATGATCTCCGTGTGCATGTGTCAAGAGAACGAAATCGGTTGGAAGTGTTGATTCATCAAGTGGGGGGTCGGTATGAATGAAACGATCCGCCGGACGTTTCCGCGGAAAATATGGATCAATCTGGACAATCGTGCCAGCCGAATCCTTCACTGCAAAGCTGCTCTGTTCAAACCAATGAATAGCGACAGATCCTTCTGGCACTTTCAAGTCAACGAGTGGATGCATATTAATTCCTTTTTAGTAGTTGTCAGTACGCCTGCTACACAGGCTTTCGGTTATCAGTTTTCAGTTAAGGAGATTTGTGGTAATAAAGGCATTCTCGTCCGCGACAAACGGGTTAGTGACAACCAACAACTGGTAAATGTTAAGATTGCTTCTTCTTATAATAGAGATAGACACCAAACACACCGGCAATTGATCCCAACACATCTGCGACCCAATCTGCGAAGGTCGCGAATCTGCCGGGGACAAAGGTTTGGTGCCATTCGTCACTTGCACCATAGAGAATTGACAGCAGGGCTGCGATATACCATACCCGTTGTGATGGCACTGTTGAAGGTTTTGCCGCTACAAATGCACGTGCAAGTAGTCCGCCAAGTATAGCGTATTCGATGAAATGGTAAAGTTTATCAATCGTTAGCCACTCAAATTCCGGCATCGGAAGCGGCGGCTGCTCCATGGACGAGATGGCAAAAATGAGTGCCATGTACAGAATCGGCGGCACCCAATTTTTTAACTTTCGTTGCAGTTCGGTAAGGTTCGCCTGAGATTTCACGCTCGTCTCCGTAGATCCGCCTTCCACTTCGTTTCAGGCTTCGCGCTTTTTCCAATTTTTCGTGATACTCGTTTTTAGGAGTTATCGGATCAGCGCGTTGATAATTGCGTCTACATCGTAGACGCATCCGCCCCATGTGCCGCCCCCGACAGATTGTAACGCTGCCCAGAGCCGCGTATCGTCCGGTAACGCCTCGTCGGGTGAAAGGTCTGACCGCGGTTGTCGCGCTGCTAACAGACGTTCACCCGCTTCAGCGCCGAAATGCTCACTGCCGTGTCCTACCAAATCAATACTGCCTACGAGTCGCCGCGTATCAATCTCAATCTGAATTATGTCGCCATCAAGTACCTTGCCGATAGGGCCGCCTGCGAGTGCTTCCGGTCCGACGTGTCCGATGCACGCCCCGGTTGAGACCCCAGAGAATCGGGCATCCGTAATCAAGGCGATATTTTTCCCGAAGGAAAGATGTTTCAACGCAGCCGTGAGTTGGTAGACCTCCTCCATACCTGTGCCTTGTGGACCGCGGCAACACAATACCATAATATCGCCGGGTCGCATATCCTCTTCGCTTTGTCCTTTAAGCGTCTGGATCGCATCAGATTCACGAACAAAGACCCGCGCAGGTCCCGTCATCCGATACACACCATCCGCATCGACGACGCTTGGGTCAATAGCAGTGCTTTTGATGACAGATCCTTCTGGTGCGAGGTTACCGCGTGGGAATGTGACCGTACTCGTCAGTCCTGCTGCCACTGCAGCATCTGGATTCAGGATGACATCATCAGGCGCAACGTTATCCGCTGCTTCGAGGATTTCACGGACGCGTGCGCGCCGTTCAGAGGCTGCCCACCAATCAAGGTTGCTACCGAGCGTTTCGCCTGTTACCGTTAGCACATCTTCGTTGAGGCATCCGAGTTCACGAAGGTGTAGCATAACTTCAGGCACACCACCGGCAAGAAAGACGCGTATCGTTGGGTGTCCAACGGGTCCGTTCGGAAGCACATCCACGAGACGTGGGACGTTCTGATTGACTTCAGTCCAATCCTCTATAGATGGTCGTTGAAGTCCAGCAGCGTGTGCAATCGCGGGGATGTGCAGTAGGAGATTCGTCGATCCACCAAACGCTGCATGCACCACCATAGCGTTCCGAATTGACGCCGATGTAACGATATCGTTCATCGTCAACCCTTTCGCAGCCAAGTTCACCACAGCACGTGCTGAGCGGAGTCCCATATCCGACCAGATATTTTGTCCGGATGGCGATAATGCCGTATGGGTCAGGCTCATGCCTAACGCTTCACCGATCACTTGTGACGTTGCTGCAGTTCCAAGGAATTGACAGCCACCACCGGGTGTTGCACAGGCGCGGCATCCCATATCCGCCGCGTCTTGGAGGCTTATTTCGCCGTGTGCGAAACGTGCCCCGATGGTCTGTATCTTTCCAGCATCTTCACCTGTGGTAGGCGGGAGTGTCACACCGCCCGGAACAAGAACAGCCGGTAACTCCCGCATCGAAGCGAGTGCCATCATCATTGCGGGTAGACCTTTATCGCAGGTAGCAACACCGACAACGCCTTTCCGTGTCGGTAGCGAACGGATAAGTCGGCGGAAAATTTGTGCAGCATCGTTACGGTAGGCGAGGCTGTCCATCATACCGACAGTGCCTTGGGTTCGTCCATCGCACGGATCGGAGCAGTAGCCTGCGAACGGAATTGCAGCGAGTTCTTTAAGTTCGTGTGCGACCGCCTGCATGAGAAGTCCGACCTCCCAATGCCCGGTGTGGTATCCGAGAGCGATAGGCGTGCCATCAGGCGCACGGATACCGCCTTGCGTGCTGAGAATCAGAAACTCTTCGCGTCGCAGTTCCGTCGGTGCCCACCCCATGGCAGCGTTGTGGGTCAAGCCAAATACGTCCCCGCTTGGTCGAGTGAGGAGCATCTCTGCTGTGAGCGGTAGGCTGCCTTCAGGACCCGCGGCGTGCGTTTGGATATCATAAATGGTGCTATCGCTCGTTTCTAAAATATCAGTATAGTTAATCGGTTTTGCCATTATTAGTTTTCAGTTATCGGTCATCAGTTATCAGTTTTGGGTTCTGATATAAGTTAAACCTCTTGAATCTTCACAACACCTCTGAAGTGTAAAAGGTACTAAAGAAAGTTGAATCACATCAAACACCGAGACTGAAGGCTGAAAACTGACAACTATTCCTCCTATTCAAACAATTGCGCGACAGGACACGTAAATCCTTCAACGACATCTTCACCCATCAGTGTGTCTTCGCAATTAAGCAGTGTAAAGTCCATTTCAGAACGATAGACCATAACCGTTTTCATAATCGGTTCAATAACCCAGACGAGGCGTGTCCCTGCCTTCAGATAGGCTAACGCCTTTAATGTGTGAGGCACTGATCTCTCTTGAGTAGATTCAGAGTTTGTCTGCGAATTAGGCATCGGTTTTCTCCTTTTTCGTAGGAGCGATCTTCTGATCGCGACATCTTCTATTTTTTCTGTCCTGTAAGCAGCTTCACAACCTCGGCTCTGCCTGCTTTGACTTCTGCCTCGTCCACCTCTATCTGTAGTATCCCAGCTATAAATTGCGTCAATTGCCAATCAACTTTCGTTGCATCCAGCGGTGTCATACCCTCATTATCCCTGATGGTTGTATCCGCACCCTTTTCTAAAAGTAACTTTACCGCTTCAGTGTGTCCGAAGAAAGCCGCCGCGTGCAATGCTGTTCCACCGTCTCGACTCTTTGCATTGATGTCTGCGCCGTGTTCGAGGAGCATCGCGACTGCCGCTGTGTGTCCCATCACTGCCGCTGTGCTCAAGAGTGTTGACCCGAATTCCAAGTTTATGGCATTGGGGTCCGCGCCATCTGCTAAAGCCTGTTTAAGTGCCTCGGTGTTACCCGTGAATGCTGCCGCCCATATATCACCTATGACTGCGCCTGATTCCGACGGTGGTGTGACCTTGAGTATCTCAGCAATTTTGGCTTTCCCGGCTGCGACCTGCTCCTGTTCGAGTTTTACACCTAACGATCTTGACAAAAATTGCGTCATTTCCCAAGGGACCCCCAAAATGTCTATAGGTGTCGCGCCGTCGCCATTTTTTGTGTTTATATCCGCTCCGTTTTTTATCAGCAGTTCGGCGGTTTCAGCGCGTCCTAAAAACGCAGCCAAATGCAAAGCCGTATTACCATCTCTATTTCTGCCGTTGATATCCGCCCCATGTTGGAGCAGCAGTTCAGCAGCAGCTGTGTGACCCATCATCGCTGCCCATGCCAACGGAGGCATCTCAAAACGCGTCTCATTAACATCGGCACCCTCTGCTATGTGTTGTTTGATAGCCGCGATGTCTCCGGCGCGTGCAGCACCGACTAAGGTATTTTCTGTTAATTTTAGAAACCCTTTCATGAAATCGCCGTCTTCAGGAATAGCAAACGGTGGGTCCGGTCGTTTGTTCCATATCGGCATTCCATTAGCGATTTCCCGATGTATATCACTTTTACGGTTGCGAATGAAGTCGCGTGCTGCCGCTAATTCACTTGCAAAAGTTGGGTGAGCCATTTGTCCCGACCTTCCACCTCTGTTCCATTCTTCTTTGATCACACGCTGAGCAGGTACTAAATGTGGCTCAACCATTACAGCACTTTTATCTAACATCGCTAACAATTCTGAAGTACTCCAATGTTTGTCTAAAATTTCAGTGAGTACTTCCTTATATCGTTGCCGTCCAGACTCGGACTGATACAACTTATAGGTAATCAGCCCCTGTGTCTTGACGGATATGGGTGCCCGTGCGTCGTTCATGAATTCAAGTTTGCTCTGCTTGGTAAAGATGGAGTCCATGCCCCATGGAATGAAATGAAATTTGTTGTCTTCAGGGTTCAAATAGGCAAAAAAGTTGTTTTTGTTCCCCGAGTACCCATCCCAGAATCCGACTAAACTTTCAGTCGCCCAGAATTTATAAAACGAGTCCAAATCCACCAACTTACCGATGTCGGTTTCTGATGCTTTTGGGTCCGCCAGAAGGTTAATCAAGACGTTGATGTGCGCCCTACCGCGTGTGTCGTCCCCACGTTTGTGTTCAAAACTATTTTCCCAACCTTCATAAAAATCCACGACTGTCCCTTCATAGAGTGGACCGTCATTGTTTCCGAAGGCGCGTTTCAACAGGGGTTCCCGAATGGTCTCCACGTGTGCGTATATTCCAAGATTTTTACCGTTCACTGTCACCTTCGCATACGCGCATCGCGGTGCAGGTGATCCAATTGCGTTAAACAGCGCATACCCCATAAATTGGCTCACTAAACCTGTATCTTGTTTGTTGTTGTTAAGAGTTAGGTTTGTGAGTCCCTCAATCCCGCCATCTTTGTCAACATGATTTAATTTGATTTTCAGAGAGGGACGCGTGTTGCTTAGCGATCCGATAAATCCTTTTTTGCGGATCCCTACCTTCGGGAAGACCACACCGTCAATGCTAACACTCGCTTCAACATAGGTATATGGACTCTCCATCGGCTTAAATTGCCGAGAAGCGCTGAGTGCTGTCCTAATATCCCGCGATTGGTAACGGATTGTATCCCAATCCTGCTGCGAGACGGTAATCTGCACATCTATAACGCGATCGGTTGGGAAAATATCATCTAATATAAGTTCTTTCGCATTGGTATGCTGGGCAGCAATCCCAAAGCAGAAAATTATTACTGAGCATATTATCCATTTTGTCATAGTTTTCTCCTGTTATTTGGACTCCAGTTTACAATGTAGTATAGCATATTTTTTGTTTTTATGCTTGCTAATTTTGAACAGAATTGGCATTCTATTTTGTAGGAGCGATCTCCCGATCGCGACTTCCAAACGCGGATGTATTTATAGATATTTCCAGAAAGATTAGGACTTACGCAAAATTTAGGATTACCCCCCTTCGTCCCCCCCCAAGCAGGGGGAAGCTGTCGGTTTTTAGACACAACTGCGGAAGTCCTGTTATTAATAAGGTATGCTTATGTTCTATTGCCTTTCGTTGCCTTACAAGCGCCCTATAACAACTGTAAAGTCCGAAGATGATCTGTCCCACCAGTTGAGCGTGGGGTAATATGATCTATCGTCATGTTTCGGAAATGAAAAGCAACTGGACATCCTGCACATTTGCCCTCCTGCATTCCAAAGAATAAATACATGCTTATACGTTTTGAAACGCCAGAGTTCCCGTTGAGATAGTTTTGAGCGCATAGATTTGTCTTTAAGCCAAACAAACCTTCAAAATGGATTTGACGTGATCCTAACGGGTTCGATTAAAAGTCGGACGGTCTGCCGCACCCTCCCCCAAAATCCTGTGTTTCGATCCCATACTGGTTCGATTAAAAGTCGGACGGTCTGCCGCACCCTCCCCCAAAATCCTGTGTTTCGATCCCATACTGGTTCGATTAAAAGGGGTGGATTCCATCGTTACTGGGAAGGTTCGCAACTGGTTTCGATTCCATACTGGTTCGATTAAAAGTCTTGGGCTGAGTTTGTCGAGTATCAGTCTGGTTTTAGTTTCGATTCCATACTGGTTCGATTAAAAGCCAACGTTGATGCAAATAATCCAACGCTTTCATATCTGCTGGCGGTGCATTTACATCAATATACCCCAAACCCTCTTTATAGTGTGGATACGCTTCTATCAATATATCTTCAGAACTCACGATAACCTTCTCATCACAAACCACATCGCAACTCTCATAGCCATAATAGGTTACGTGATGCCCCGTAGATTAGCATCCAGCATAAGTTCCGGGTCTTTTGCGCCCAATGTGATAAGGAGAATTCTGCATTAGCAGGACAACTCGTTATGCCGAATACATGACAAGCAAGTGGGGTTTCATTCGGCAAATCAAAAAATGGATTTACAATAGAAGTCACCGTTTCTTCAACCTCCCCCATGTTGTAATACGCATTTTTCGTTTACGAGGTGCGGCCGCAACAATAGCTTCAAATGCTTTTGCTTTAACAATAAGCAGATCCACCTCGTCAGTTACACCATCATTGTTCAGATCTGTATCGTAAAGGACTGAACTTTGCATCGCTTTGCGAACAACCAAAACATCGGAGAGATCCACAGAGCCATCATTGTTCACATCCGCATCAATATTCTCCGCGTGGACACTTCTTTCGTTCTTTGTAGGTGGCTCACCAGTCAACGCCAACACAGGCGATGTGCTAATCATCGATGCGGTTTCAGGGTGAATACTAATGTCTTTGAGTACAGATCTACCACGAACAAGCCCTGGTAAATCCTCTCCCATGAGTAAATATTCGTTCCCTATACCTCAATACCATCGCCAAAAAAAGGTTGAATAAATAGGGCAACCGTCCTAAAGTTATGAATGATGAAACCCATAACTTAGAAAGGACCTTTGCCCATGTATGACATTCTATCACTCTTTAGTGTTTTGCATCCACATTTATCAATGACGAGTTTACGTCAGTTTTCTCGCGTGGTCTTCGCCTTGCTTGCGATGACGGGGCGTGTGTCAATGCTGAACATCTCTCGTTGGACGTCAGAAGGCGGAAGCTACCGCACGATCCAACGCTTTTTCAATACCGTTATCCCTTGGGGGACTGTTTACTGGGTGTTTTTTTCAACGTATCTGCTGGATCCTGAAAGCACTTATATCCTCGCTGGCGACGAAACAACCGTGTCAAAATCGGGGACATCTACTTATGGTTTATCGCGTTTCTTCTCGTCTGTGTCTGGTAAAACGATACCGAGTTTAGCGTTCTTGAGTCTGTCGTTAGTGAGCGTCAAGGAGCGGCGTTCTTACCCGATGGTGATGGAGCAAATCGTGCGTGGCGATGCTGCGTCAAATCAAACCGAACTCTCCGCTGACCTGTGTGATGCTATTCGCAGCTCTGTTGAAAAACGCAAACGTGGACGTCCCAAGGGCAGTCGAAACCGAAACAAGGTAGAAGTGAAACTCAGTGATACGTTGAAACATATTCAAATGATGCTCACTGCGTTATTAGCACGTATTGGCGATTTGATACCGCTACGCTACTTTGTGCTTGATGGCTACTTTGGACACAATAACAATAATGCGCTACAGATGACTAAAGCCTGTGGATTACATCTCATCTCAAAGGTGCGCGTCAATACCGCCCTTTATTTTCCATCCACGGAGCCTTACGCCGGACGTGGACGCCCGCGTCTCTACGGGCAGCGTTTCAATCCGCAGCAGATTCATCCGAAATATCGTGTTTCTATTGAGACGCATGAAAACATTAGGACCCAAGTCTATCAAGCAACGTTGCGCCATAAAAAGTTCCCAGAACCCCTAAATGTCGTGTGTATTCTCAAGACGCATCTACCGACAGAGAAAAAATCACACGTCTTGTTATTCAGTTCCGACTTAGCGTTGGGCGCAGAAAAAATCATTGACTATTACTCGCTTCGCTTTCAAATCGAGTTCAACTTCCGAGATGCCAAACAGTTCTATGGGTTAGACGATTTTATGAATGTCAACAAGACCCCGGTGAACAATGCCGCGAATCTCTCAATGTTCATGGTCAATGTGTCTGCGAAACTTTTAGCACCCTTGCGTTTAGAACACCGCGAGTCAAGTGTCTTAGATCTCAAAGCACACTACAGAGGGCTGAAGTATTTGCGCGAAACATTAAAAATACTTCCGCAAAAACCGGATCCTATTATTATTGATCAAATCGCTGAACGGTTCGGTTCAATCGGGGCTATTCATTATACACCCCCTCAACTCAATACATCATAATTTGGCGAAGGTATTGATATACATCGGCAAATAGAGAATCGGTGGGGTTAGAAGGAAATTGTAAAAAATATTTCCCTTGCATTGCAAACCGGTTTCGTCTAAACTCTTATGGCAACGCAATTCTGCTTATGAGGTGATATAACATGACAGTTCGAGTTGGTATCATTGGTACGGGCGGCATCTCACGCGCACACCAAGCGACTTACGAGAAAGTCGGCGGTTTCGAGATCGTCGCCGTTTGCGACATTATCAAAAGTAAGGCAAACCAAGCCGCTGAACAGTGGGGGGTCCCGAAAAAGCACGCCTTCTCAAGTTACAACAAAATGCTTGAAATGGACGCACTCGATGCAGTTAGCGTCTGCACATATAATCAAGGGCATCGGCGACCGACCGTCGCTGCACTGAATGCTGGTAAACACGTTCTCTGTGAAAAACCGATGGCAGCAACGCTCCCCGATGCGACGGCGATGGTGCGGGCAGCGAAGGCATCAGGTAAAATCCTGCAAATCGGTCTCAATCCGACGTTTAGTCCGAGACTCCAATTCGCGAGGAAGTTAGTCGATGAAGGTTTTCTCGGTGATATTTATTACTCTGAATCCGCAGGGTGCAGGCGCCGCGGAAATCCTGGACATACCTTCATCTACAAAAAGACTGCAGGGGCTGGGGCAACCGTAGATATTGGTGTCTACAATATGCATAGATCTCTGTATGCGATGGGGTACCCGAAACCCGTCCGTGTCTCCGCTATCACGGAGGATTACATCTCACAACAAGATCCGAGGTTCCGCGGTATCATGGATGTCGAAGAGTTCGGCGTGGCATGGGTGCGGTTTGAAAATGGTGGCGTGCTGGTGTTCAAAATCTCTTGGGCAGTGCATCAGGATTCGCTCGGTGGCAATTTTCATCTTGGTCAAAAAGCCGGCATCTCGTTGGATGGACCGGTTGTCTATGCCGATGCATACAGCGGTGACCTCAAAAAGTTCGTGGAATCGGAGGGATTAACAGCGGAACCGAACCCGCCGGAAGGAATGACGACCATCCGTCTTTCAGGATTCCCAGAGGAAGATAACTGGGCAGCGCAAGCGATCGCGTTCCGTGAAGCCATCAAAGCAGATGCACCCTCGCCAATACCGCCAGAAGGGGTACTGCTTACCAACGTTATTATGGACGGCATTTTCCGATCACATAAAGTCCAGAAAGAGGTGGCGGTGAGAGTGCCTGAGATTTAGGATTTCAGCAAATTATAAGGAGATTAAAGATATGACTATCCGAGTCGGTATTGTTGGTACAGGAGGCATCTCACGCGCACACCAGCGCACTTATATGAAAGTCGGTGGTTTCGAGATCGTTGCTGTCTGCGACATCATCAAAAGTAAAGCAAACGAAGCCGCTGAACAGTGGGGTGTCCCGAAAAAGCACGTCTTCACAAGTTACAACAAAATGCTGGAGATGGACGAGATTGATACAGTCAGCGTCTGCACGTATAATCAAGGGCATCGGCGACCGACCGTCGCTGCACTGAACGCCGGTAAACACGTCTTCTGTGAAAAACCGATGGCAGCGAAACTCGCAGATGCGACGGCTATGGCACGGGCAGCAAAGGCATCGGGCAAAATCTTGCAAATCGGTCTCCATAGTACGTTCAATCCGAGGCTCCAATTCGCAAAGAAGGTCATTGATGAGGGGTTCCTCGGCGACATCTACTATTCCGAATCCTCAGGAGGCAGGCGACGCGGGAATCCAGGGCGTACGTTCATTTATAAAAAGACTGCAGGTGCGGGTGCAATCGTTGACATTGGGGTCTATAACATGCACAACTCGCTGTATGCGATGGGGTACCCAAAACCTGTGCGGGTTTCTGCTATTACAGAGGATTATATCTCACAGCAAGATCCGCAGTTCCGTGGTATTATGGATGTCGAAGAGTTCGGCGTGGCGTGGGTGCGGTTTGAAAATGGTGGCGTGATGGTGTTCAAGATCTCTTGGGCAATCCATCAGGATTCACTGGGTCCGAGTTTCTGTCTCGGTAAAGAAATGGGTATTTCCTTGAACGGACCAACTATCTATGCCGATGCATACAGCGGGGATCTCAAGAAGCTTGTTGAATCGGAAGGTTTGACAGCAGCACCGAACCCACCAGAAGGGATGACGACCATTCAGCTCTCGGGATTCCCAGAAGTCGATGTATGGGAAGCACAGATGACAGCGTTCCGTGAAGCCGTCAAAGCAGACGCACCATCGCCGATTCCGCCAGAGGGTGTTCTGCTCACGAATGTGATTATGGACGGTATTTTCCGATCACACGAAGCCGGAAAAGAGGTTGCGGTGAGAGTGCCTGAGATTTAGGGACGGAGAACGGACATCCATGCGCGCGTGCCGCGTACGTCCACTGTCAACTGTTGGGTCACCTTGAGAGAGCTTTGTTGTTTGAGTGCTTTCTCAAGCAATTCACGCTGCGAGGTGAGCAGTACCATCCTGCCTCTCGGTCTCAGGACGCGCGCATACTCTCCGAGACACTGGCGATATAGATTTGTGAGTTGTGAGACATTTCCGATCGTCTCGCCGAACGGGAGATTACAGACAATCTTATCGACCGTGTTCGACTGTAGTGGCAAAGCGCGCGCATCCCAATGGAAGAATTGGCGGGGTTGATGTTGTCTACCGAAATTCGTCAGAGTGGCATCCAATGCTTCTGTAGAAATATCACCCCCGATGAGGTAACCATAGCGACCTACGAACGCACGCTCCAATAGGATAGTCCCCGCACCGCACATAGCGTCCAAAAAGACATCAGTCGGATGTGGACGTGAAAGCCGTATCATGCTATACGCTATGGTCGGT
Organism: Candidatus Poribacteria bacterium; assembly: GCA_963662915.2. Lineage (GTDB taxonomy): Bacteria > Poribacteria > WGA-4E > WGA-4E > WGA-3G > WGA-3G. Next base: position 1,562,621 of record CAXXEU010000002.1, read on the forward strand.
TTGAGGGATGCGGGGATGTGTGCGTGTTTATAGGGTCGCTGCGCCATGTCGTTCGCTGAGAGTTTGACGCTAATATAACCGTCGTCTCCGTGTACCTCTGCCCAGACATCCAACGCTGCGGCACTCCTCGCCAGATACCATCCGCGATCTAATAATGCGCGCTCTACGACGCGTTGGAGGTCCAATCTCCGAAAGTTACGTTTCCCAGACAACCGACTCGTTACCCGAAAGGGTGTGCGTTTATGGACATTGATACCCACTTGTCGGCAACACTCGAACATCTCCTTGAAATTGAAGCGTGTGAGTGAACGGCTCAACGCCGCCAGTGAACTCCGTGAACGCGTCATCTTCGGTATCCGCTTCAGGACGAGAAAAAGATGCTCTGCTGTTCGTAGGGATAACAAATCGCGTGGGTTGCCAGCATACCGAAAAAGGAGCCGCTGCGGTTTGCGTTCAAGGATTTCCAGGGATCCCGTGTCGCTAAAGCGTTCGGTTAACTCCTGGCGTGCGATTGTTTCCAGTCCTGCGCTTACGATGATAGAATAAAGCATAATTTTAATAGTTATCGGTTGTCAGTTATCGGCTGTCGGTTAAGAGGTTAATTCGTAGCAACCCACATTAAATTCCCTACGGTTCGGGCCAATTCAGGTGGCGGTGGAGGAAACGGAACGTGGCTTCAGCGTTAATCTGATGGCCACCATCAAAGAACTCAATCTCCGTTCTATCGGCGATACCCAACTGGACATAAAGCCTCCGCACAACAGCAAACTCATGGGCAACCCATTCATCAGGGGCAACGCCGTCTTCGTGTCCGCGTTCGACCATGAAGGGACGCGGCGCAATCAATCCTGCCATTTCGCCGTAGTTGAACGTGTTCCCTAAGTCAAACTCCGGCATTTCGTATTCACCCGTGAACATATAACTATAACGGGAATCAAAAGTGGCATTTTTGACGATCCATTCGTTGAAATCAGCCGAACAGATAGAGCAGGCGTAACGGTCAAGGACTGCTGGCACTCGCATCGCTGTCTTTCCACCATAGGATAACCCATAAAATCCCATTCGCTCCGCATCAACAAACGGTTGTTCTGCGAGCCAGTCAAGTGTCCGCTCATGCTGACGGATAATTAACGAAAAGAGCGACCATTTTATCGGATTCGCCTTGCGTTGGATGACCCGGAAGGCATCCTGCCCGATGTATGGGTTCTGTGGGGCGTAGGCGATAAACCCTCTGTCTGCCAAACTTGCGGCGTAAGCGTGATAAACAGACTCAATTCTCGGATCAGCGGTATCCTGTGGTCTCCCTTCTAAACCGTGCTGACAAACAACGACGGGACGCTGTTCGCCGGGTTGTAGATCATTGGGAAGTAGCAAGATGCCGTATGCAAAAACATCCTTCCAGACATCAAGAACGACTTCATATCCCTTCCAGTTGGGTTCATCATAGAGGCACCGTGTCTTCGGATTAGCAGGCACGTCGGGCGCCGGACACTTACCGATAACTTCGTCCGAGAAATAGGCTTTCGGATCCCGGCATGTCTCTTTCCAACTTTCAAGTGAAGTGGCATCAGTTTTTTCCCAGAAGAACTGTTGCCGTCGCGATGCGGCTTCTCGGAGAAAGCGTTGGGTGAGATTCACCAATTGCATAAACTGCCGCTTCTGTCGGGCTTCGGCATCGAAATCGTCAACGTCTGATGGTGTGAGTAAAGGTGACCTGTCAATAGCCACACCTTCCGCACCAAGTTCGGTAAGGAGTGCATGCAAAGTGTCTTGATCACCCGGCAATCTTTCTTCAGGAGAGATAAGATGGAAAGCACTTTCAGCACCGAGTTGCCGATAAAAGTCGCGTGCGCGGTCAAATTCCGCCTTTACAGAATCCATCGGCGGTGACACCAATTGTCCGGGTGCCGCGCCTCCACGTCCAGGGCGCGGTGGTGCTGGACCAGAGACTTCAGGTCCACGACTCGCCTCAATGATTAACGGACGCGGTGCGACGAGGCTGGCAATTTCAGCGTCACCAAACTCGTGTAACAATCCCCATACGTTCCGGTAGATCGGTTCTCGCCAGAGCTCTTGCCGAGATTGAAAATAGCCACTGACAGCCGTTGCCTGAATCCGTGTATCCGCAGCGGCACTGTAGAGCGCAACCAGTCCGCCTTCACCGTAACCGATAACACCAATCGGTACATCCGAATGCGACATCCAATCCACTAACGCCAACACCTTCTGTACTTCATACCCGATGATGTGTCTTCCGAGTTGATACGCCATGCGATAGATGAATTCGCGGTGGGGTTGATTCGTCATCGCACTGAGAGTTGGATTCCCCGAATAGGTATCGGCGCGGTTAATGAGGAGCGGGACGACGACGCGACAACCCGTTTGTGTTAAACGCCGCGCGAATTGCGCGTTCGGTGGTAAACCTTCTGTCACTCCGGCGATCATCTCAGGTGTCCAGTCCGCATCCGGTAGGGCAACGACCTGCCCAATAATTGGGACGTTGTGCGTCGGTTCTAATAATAACCCTTCTCCGTCAACCGCATCAAAGACCTGCCACCGGACGCGAGATACGGTATATTTTTCGCTCTCCATAATCTGCGCGGAAGTACGTGTAGAGGCTACGTAATTTAGTTCCTCAATTGGCAACCGTTCATCAAGGCAGCCAATCTGTTTTTTAAACCGTTCGCGATTGGGTTCGACAGATTTCACATACGCATCGTGAGAACTATAATCTCGGTTCCATAAAACCCCACGTTTTTCAGGTGCGCGCGCCACTGCCTCGGTAACGTACCCGTCAAGAACCTCGACCATCTGTGCGGCAAGATCTCCTTTTACTGTCAAAGGGGTTGTTCCGTGTAGTGCTTGCACAGTTTTGTTTGACATCTGGATTCCTTTTCGGTGGTCGGGATTTGGAAATCCCGCCTACAAGGCAAATCGCGAGTAAAACTCGCTCCTGCAAGAAGAATACGGGATTTGGAAATCCCGCATTCTTAAATGACTCCGTCTTGTTGTAAGGTGTCTATCTCATCTGGATCCATTTTCAATAAGCCCGTTAAGACATCCGCCGTGTGTTCGCCGAGACTGGGTGCGGGTGCGTCTATACGTCCGGGTGTTTCTGATAGTTTGATAGGTATTCCCGGTACCTCAACCTCACCCGTGATTTGGTGTGCGACGCGTGTAATCATCTCTCGTGCTTGGACTTGTGGATGGGTGACGACTTTATCCATCGCATTGATGGGACCGCAGGGAACGCCAATTTTGCCGAGAGCATCAATCCAGTCGTCCGTCGTGCGTTGAGACATAATCTCTGAAAGGATTGGAAAAAGTTGATCGTGATTTTCCGTCCGGTCGGCATTCGTCCGAAATCGTTCGTCCGAGATAAGTTCTTGCTGATCGACATGTTCACAGAACTTTGCCCAGAGGGTATCGTTGCCGAGGGCAATAATCACGTGTCCGTCAACAGATGCGAACGCCTCAAAGGGTGTAATCGCTGGATGTCTGGCACCAAGAGGTTTCGGTGCTTCACCTGTTGCGAAATAACGGACAACAGCATTCTCCAAGACAGCGACGAGACTATCTAACATCGCGACATCAACGAACTGCCCACTACCGGTTTGGTTACGATGGTGCAGGGCAGAGAGGATACCGATTGTCGTGAAGAGTGCAGCAGTAATGTCGCTAATAGAGGTGCCGACACGCACTGGCGGTCCGTCGGGTTCACCAGTGATACTGATAATCCCTCCCATACCTTGGATAATCATATCATACGCGCCCTGCTGCGCGTAGGGCCCCGTCTGCCCGAAACCCGAACAGGCCGCATAAATAAGCGACGGATATTCAGATTTGAGCGTGCTGTAATCCAAACCGAATTTCTCCATTGTTCCGGGTCGAAAGTTCTCGACCAGAATATCGGTCTGATCCAGCAGCTGCTTAAATATTGCGCGTCCGCGTTCGGTCTTGAGGTTGAGTGTCACGCTCCGTTTCCCGCGATTGACGCTCATGAAATAGAGACTAAACCCGTTTTTGAAGGGACCGAAATTGCGAGATTCGTCCCCTGTGCCGGGTTGTTCAATCTTGATGACCTCTGCGCCGAGATCGCCGAGAAGCATTGTTGCATAAGGACCGGCGAGCACTCGTGTTAGATCCAAGACTTTTATGCCGTCAAGGGGACTTGCCATTTCCAATTACTCCAGATTGATCCTACAGTGCCTGAACCTACAGTTCCTCACCAACAATGAGACGATACGCTTCACGGTATTTCTCGCTTGTCTTAGAGATAACAGTCTCTGGTAACTCTGGCGCAGGCGGTTGCTTGTTCCACCCGATTTCGGAGAGATAATCCCTAACGAACTGCTTATCGAAACTTTGCTGCGGCTTACCGGGTTCGTAGAGGTCTGCGGGCCAGAAACGCGAAGAGTCGGGTGTGAAGACCTCGTCGATAACAATCAGCTGCCCGTCGCGCTGTCCGAATTCAAACTTGGTATCACAGAGGATGATTCCGGCACTTTCGGCGTGTTGGCTGGCAGATCTGAAGAGTTCAAAACTCGCCTCGATTAACCGATCCGTTAGTTCACTGCCGACCTGATCTCGCATCTCGTCAATAGAGATCGGTTCGTCGTGTTCTCCCTGTTCCGCTTTGGTCGTCGGTGTGAAGAGGAGTTCTGGCAGCCGGTCTGATTCCTGTAATCCGGAAGGCAGTTTCTGCCCACAGATTTCGCCGGTTTTCTGATACGATGACCAGCCAGACCCTGCGAGATAGCCGCGCACGACGCATTCAACATCAACACGGTCGGCTTTGCGGACGAGCATGGAACGTCCTTTTAAAAGGTTTGCATCCGGCTGTAGGATGTCGGGATAATCTTCGACTTCTGTTGTAATGAGATGATTGTCAGCGACAGATTTAGTGTAGTCGAACCAGAACTTTGACAAACCGGTCAAGACTTTTCCTTTGTCAGGTATGCCATTCGGTAAAACGACATCAAACGCCGAGATCCGATCGGTGGACACAATCAAGAGTTCATCTCCGAGATCATAGAGGTCCCGGACCTTGCCACTGTGGGCAGGTGATAAGTTGGTTAACTGTGTAGAGGTTATAACGTCTTGAGACATATTTTCTCCTTTTTATGGCTGTTAGCGGTTAGGGCGTTCCGCTACGCTCCACTGTTAGCCATCAGTTAAGTCATCTGGCAGTTACGTATCCATCCCCTCGCTAACTATTAACCGCTATTCTTTCAGTAAATTTTGTAGGACAATAGCAGTCCTATTGGTTATATCCATTTGAAGTGCCTTTTCCGTCTCCTGCTTTGCAGACTGAATCTCGTCGAGATAGTAGTAACAGGACCCCCGCAGCGCATAGAGATCGGCTTTAGAACGATAGTCGTGCCGAAAGAGATATTCGGCATCGCCTTGTAGTGCGTTATCGGTCGCACGGATAGCAGCCCTGAAATCAGAGGCATCTTTATTGCGCAGGTAGAGCACGTTCGCGAGTCCAACCCAAGCATCGGCGTTTGAGGCATCGAGTTGGACAGCGTTCTGAAATGCCTGTTGTGCGAGCGTCGGATTTAGCGATAGGCTAAGATGACTCCATCCTATGCCGTTGTGTGCATCAGCAAGCGTCTCATCGAAACTCAGTGCGCGCTCAAAACTGAGCAGGGATTGCGCATAGTTCCCCGATGCATAAGAACGCCATCCGGATTCCGTATGATTGACCGCATTTGGCGTGTCTGTCTCGGAATCGCGAGAACAACTGCTCTGCATCAGAAGACAGAAAACGAATGCAGCCGCATATATTACCTGAAGTGTAATTTTCAACACAATAGAAGGCATAGGGGTTTTAGTTGTCATAGGACTTACGCAAAATTTAGGATTACCCCCCTGAGTCCCCCCGCAAGCAGGGGGAAGCTGTCGGTTTTTAGAGACAACTGCGGAAGTCCTGTGTCAGTTATAAGTTATAAGTTAAGTGGGTTTTGGTAGCCAAAAACCGCTTAATTCACCACTAAAGCGGAACAAAGTGGAGCGTTACTAAGAACCATTCCTTACTCAGATTTGAGCGTTGCCAAGAGTGGACTTCGGAGTGCTACAGCAACTGCAACGGCATTTGCAATTATACCAAAACCGAAGATAAAAAGCAAGGTAATTGTGAGGGACATCCATGGAAAAGAGGGGAAGTGCCCGTGTGTATCAAGGATCGCTACAAGTCCTGCAACAATTCCGATAAGCATACCGACAGCGAGTAGGAAGCAGCTTTCGAGGAACAACATCCGCGAAAGGAGTTGTCGCTGGAATCCGAATGCACGGAGTGTTGCGAGTTCACCACGCCGTTCAATAATATTTCTAAACAACACCAGTGCCAGTCCAAAAGTACCGAGTAATACCCCTAAACCACCGAGGCTTTGGAAAGTGGAGATGTAGGTATTCTCAACCGATCGATAACTCGCCAATCTTGCCGATGCGGATGTCAGGTCAAACCCGTAGTCGCCAAGTGTTTTCTCTAAGATCTGCGCCGTTCTCTCTCGCAATTCGGGGGGGGTTTTGATAAGAAAAAACTGATAACCACTTTGGCTTGGAAAGTACTTCGTGAAATTAGACTCCGAGATAATCAATTGGCTTTGAAAAAGACTTCCGTGAACCGTTTCAATATCCAAAAGGAGCGGTTTTCCAAATTCATCTTGGACGCGGAAATCGTCATCAGGATTGTGGTGTAAGATCCAACGCAGCGAGTTATCATCACCGATAGCAGGTGCTCTCCCTTCTCCGAGGTCGCTTAGTTCTAATCGCTGCCACGGTGGCTTTATCAACATAGTACCGGAAGCACCTAAAATCTGCGGTTTCTGAGGTTGATAGAGATTCAGACAGCTCACATCTTCACCCGGAAGCACGCGAAATGGAATGATTTCCGACGCGCTGAGAAGTTCAGAAGCCGCGTCAGAAAAACCGAGTTCAAACCGACCATCGGGTGTATTCAGGCTATAGTGTAAAGGGAGTGCCGACTCAGCAACAAAGGCATATTCTGTCTCTGGGGGTGCGTCGTGCCGATTCGCACCGACTGCCACGATAATACAGCACGCCAAGCTGACGGTTTTGATGCTGGTTGTGCTGCGTCCGGGTTGACGCGCAGCGTTCTTGATGGCAAAACGGACTCTATTCAACCGTTTCGCGACCTTTTGTGTCTTTAACCACCGGTCAAAGACAGCCCAACCGATGCCGATAATACTCGAAGTTAGCAGTAAAAAATCGATGATTGGATCTTCAATCCAGATTCCAAAGGTATCAGAAAATCGTTCGTCCAAGAAAAGAAAAAAGACAACGATGATAACCGCAAGTGCAATCGCGAGGCTCTGGGCGACTACCACTACTGAGGAGATTTTCTCCTTTCCAGTTTTTGGTTTGAGCGTTGTCTCAGTGAAATCGGTTTCACCCGCCAAGAGTGCGGTTGTAGACGCGTGTCCTAATCTTTGTACTGTTAGACGGATAGAGATCATCACAACAGCGAGTGCGATGAGCACACCGCTCAGTAGACTCCACAGATTGACATGAAGTTCGATAAACGGGGTGCCAATAGCAGGCAACCACCACGTCTTTAGCCCGAATATCATGAGTTGTGCATAGCCGACAGCGAGCAAACATCCTAAGAGGCTGCCGATACCGGCGACAGTCCCTCCCTCAAAAAGAAAACGGCGGCGAATCTTGACGAGCGGGTAACCAACGGCTTGTAGGATCCCGATCTCGCGTGAGCGTTGTTCTACACCAATCCGAAAGAGCATCCCGACTAAGAGAGCGACGGCGATAATGATAAAACCGCTGAGACTGCCAAACAGCATCCCGAAATCCGTGGCACCTGTGGAAGCTTGTGAGCCATCTGCTTGGAGAGCCAAGAATTGGAATCCAATCTGCTCGGGTTGAATCTTCTTGAGGAACTCGGTTTCAAAAAGCGTGCGTGTTGCCTGAATGTCTGAACCTTGCGAAGCACGCATCCGAATAGTCGTAAGGTCGCCAAACCGATTTTTCCAGAGTCGCTTGCCCGTCTCCAACGAGACAAATGCCTTTGGTGTTGGTCCGTATTCATCCCAATATGTCTCATCTTGGTTACGGATAAGCGTGTAATCAATCGGAAAGGGAGACTCCCATTCAGACATATCCGCGGTGTCGTGGATCCCCGGAAAATCGGGGATGATGTCTCTGTCGGCAGCGATTCCCTCGATTGGCACGATTCCTTTCAGACGGAAAGAGGCAGTTTCCGTAATGTAGGTTTCTTTTCCTTTGACACTATAATCTTCTGACTTGACACTATAATATGTAACCGTAATTTCGTCGCCGACTTTGACACCGAGATCATCCGCTGTCCATGTATTTAGAATAATCTCATTTTCCGCAAGTGGAACAGAGAACTCGCGCCTGTCGGTTGGGCGTGCGACAATTGTGGAATACGGAACGGTTTTGTCATTGGCAGATATTGTATTTGCGAGATAGGTAAGGGTCGGTAATGTCGGAATCTCATTTTCCGTTGCAACCGTCAAGGCATTCTCCGATAATACGGGTTTGAGGAGATACTGCCGACTTTGGAGATCAAAATGATTGTCATGAACCTGAATGTTTAAGTCGAGTGCATCAAGCGTTAGCGTGAGTTGGTCAGATGAAATCCGTTCTGTTTCTGCTGTGAACAAGGCATTCACTTTGTCATCTTGTCCGAGTGCTTTTTGTAAAACTGGCAGCGCGATGAAAGCGTTGAAAGGCAGGCTCTGATGTGGGCGTAGATTGAACCTTCCGGCGTTCTTTGTCGGGATAACATCGCTTACGATCAATCGAAGGGTCTGGATAGCCGCTGCAGCCTCTCGCTCACCAAGCAAGAATTCGGGATGGATGTCAGCGACCTGCGGCACATTCACAAGGAGCATATCGCCGACTTGTACATCCAACTCGCTTTGGAGTGCCTCGTTGATGACGATTGCGTTGAAGGGTTGATTAGCGGGTTTGTTCAGGTTCGGAACAGGATCGCCTTCCCAAAAGGCGAAGAAGTTTTCTGTTACGCCGATGACGTTAACCTTTGATGCACGGGTCTGCGTTTGCGGGACAACGACTGTTCCATTTAATAGAATCGTTGGCACGGTGTTCTGCCGATCTAAAATATTTGCGTAAAAAAAGTGATCAGCGAGGAGGGCGTGTTGAATAGTACCGATCCGTTCCGTTGTAATGCTACGCAGACTCCCGCGCACAGAATCACCGACGACCAAGGCACCGCCGAGTACACCTGTCGCGACCGCTGTACAGAGCGCGACGGTGAGATGTATCTGCCAAAAATATTTGAAACTGGCTATCAGCCTTCGGCTGTTAGTTGTCGGATACGAGTGATCTGTAGAACGGGAAAACATAAGCAAACACCACAAGCACTGCCTGCGCTATGATTTGGTATCCCCATCAATGCTGCAAGTGCCGTCCGCAAGTTGCAGGTGCTGCGGGAAGCGCGAAGCAAGTTCAAGATTGTGTGTGACAACGATCAATATATTCTGATCTGCACCGTGCAGCTCAAAGAGCAGGTCGGCGATAGTCTCAGAAGTGGCTGCATCCAAATTTCCCGTCGGTTCATCGCAAAGGAGGATATTAGGTTGATTAATGAGGGCGCGTGCGATAGCGACGCGTTGGCGTTCACCACCGGAAAGTTCAGGGGGTCGATGCGACACACGGTGTGCGAGTCCTACCCGTTTCAGGAGTTCATGTGCGCGTTGCGTTGCGTCAGGTGCTTGCTTGAAGGCGAGTGTTGGAACAAGCACGTTCTCAAGCACGGAATACTGCGGAAGTAGGTGATGGTCCTGAAATACGAATCCGATTACGGTGTTCCGGTAGCGAGCGAGTTCGGGTTCTGAGAGCTGAAACGGATCCGTGCCGTTAATTTCAACCCGTCCACTGCTCGGTGCTTCTAACGTCCCGATAATGTGTAAAAGCGTGCTTTTGCCAGAACCAGATGGCCCCGTAATAGCAATGGAAGTTCCGTTGGTAAGACGAAATGAAATGCTGTGCAAAACTTGAACGGGTCCAAAGTCTTTGGATAAATTTGAGACTTCAATCAACGGCGTGGTAGCGCGTGCCTGTTTCATAGGTTTTATTTTTCGTTGTTGGCTGTTTCTATTATGAACAGAAGATCTGATTAGCAATAAAATCGGGGATAGGAATCGCCCGTAGTTTCTCACTAGGGTTTGTTATACAACAGACAGTCGTAATCTCCCCATGTGCGATGTCTCTTCCTTGATGCGTAAAGTGAAATTGATAGGTGAGCGATTTCGTCCCTTTTTTAGAGATCTGGAGGTGGATGTCAACCTCATCTTCAAACCGGAGTGGACTTAGATATTCGCACGAAGCCGCGAGTCGGGGCCATCCGATTTTGTCTCCATTCCACTCAGTGGCAACACTCGTCCCTAAGCTGCGTAGGAACTCGTGTTCAGCGGATTCCATGAAGACGAAAAACCGTGTAAAATGGACGATCCCTGCCATATCGGTGTCAGCGAACTCAATTTTTCGTTTGGTTCGGTACTCAGTGGGCATTTTCTTATAGTTGTGAGTTGTCGGCTATTCCGCTACATCTTCGGAAAATCGGGGACATCCTCGTACCGGCTCCATGTCTCTGAGTAGATTCGCCAGTGTCCATCAGTCGGATCTACCATGAGATTCAGTTTTTTAGTGCCGTAATCGGAGTAAGCCGGTCGACTGCCACTGGCGCGGGTGCCGGTAAACTTTTGCAAGAACTGGACATCCGCTACCGCCCGGTCCCCGTTAACTTTTAAGTTAGAGATAGAGACCTGAATCTCAGCATATATGTTGTTCAGTTGCTTCATCTTCTCTCGGAGCTGCCCCTTTGAGAGGTGGACGGAGGTCTCTTTTCCACCGCGTACAGTAACACGCGTGATTCGGGATCTCTCTGAATAGATGGACATATAGGTACTGAGGTCTTTATCTTCCCAAGCCTTCTGCCATTTCCCCAAAACCTGTCGTACCTTGAGTTGCGTATCAATGGGTGCATTCCCGTCAAAGGCATTACCAGACGCTTCACCTGAGACAGTATCCGCTCTGGACGAAGGTGCATCGGGTGCGAGTGCGATAGCGTCAGACATCTCACCTATCTGATCGTTAATGATCTTCCATTTGCGCCTGAAAAATCCTTTTTTTTCAATAGTAAGTGTGCGGACATGCATCTCAATGATGCTATCACCGCTCTGTAAAGTTACACTGATGTTATCAACGACATGCCGGTTTTTCTGACGCGGTACAGGCGTATAGGTCGCTTCCGTAAGATTAATGCCATGGGTTTGCGACATGAGTTCAATAGCACGCCGGAAACTTGATGCTCTGTTCCGCCGGGCAGACTTGTCCCATAAATCAGTATACACTTTCACATCTTGGGATTCCAAAGCACTTTTCCAACTCAGTACCACTGGTAAGACAGGACTGTTGGGTGTTGCTACATCCTGCTGGGCAGGCGCTGTATCTGGCAGCGTCGCAACGAAATCGCTCCCGACGATCTCGTCTTGGATAATTTTCCAGCGCCGTTGAACAAGTCCCTGTTTTTCGATAACAAGATTTCGCAACTGCTGTTGGGTTTCTCCCGAAAGATGTGTAGTCACCGGAATCCCCTCAATTCGATAACGGTTCGGATATCGAGGCACTCGGAACGTTTGCGTGGCACCGCCAAGGTTAACCTCGAGCCGCGCCCCGCCTTTGAGAAGATCGGCTGTCTCCTGATAGCCTGTATTCGGACGTTGGCGTGCGTTCTTTACCCAGAGTGCATCATACCTTTTAACACTGCCGGATTCAAGTGAACTCTTCCATTTTGCCAAAAAGGCGGTAGGGGTTTCAGTAGAACTCATCAATATCACTAAGAATATAACAAAAGCGATAACAATGGCAACAATACTCCCACCCCATATTAAGCCCCGCGGTATTGTGGATTTCTTCGATTTGTTTTGCTGCTTCTGTCCGTTGTTCACAATTTACCCTCCGTGTTTAATTGGGAGACGTGCTTAGAAGTTTGGCACGTTCTCATAGATTTGCCAGATTTCATGATGGATTTTCCAAGCGTTCCCGACCTCATGCATCCAGACTTCGCGAATCCAGATATTGTAGAGTGCGGTGGCGTTTTCGTCTGCTGCAGGCGTAACCAACCGGGTCAGTCGATTTATCCCGATAACGCTCTCACCTTCAACCTGGGTATCCATTTTGACTTTGTTCCACCCAAAGGCGTTCATCTCCCGAAGATCCGACTGGAGTTGCTGTAAATCGATTTTGCTTCGATGTTCTTTACTCTCGTGAATCACCACTTTGTCTGCGACAACACTTGGTGCATAATACGATAGGTGTGCATTCAGATTTTTGCTATACCAAGTATTCTCCCAATTACCGAGTGCTGCCTTACCGGCTGCAATTTGTGCTGTGGAGAGGGATGTCCGTCCCGTTTTCGGCGGATGAAGGGCAGGTTGGTCGTCAACATAGGCGCGTGCTTCTTGTGATTTCTGCTCCAGATAATCTTCGTGCTGTTTATCAGTTTTCAACCGACTTGCCTCTGCGAGTTTCTCCGTATAGATCGCAGCCTGCTCGCGGAGTTGCCTTCTCAGCGAATTGATCTCAGCGACAACTGCTCGCTTTTGATGCCCTTCCTCTTTAGCCATCCTTTCAGCGACTCCGAGTTTTCGACGCAGATCAGAGACATCTTTGCCGTAGTTGCGGAGTTCAGTTTCGGCACGCTGGGCGCGTTTCTGAATATTATCTAACGTTTTGGAGAGTTCAGCAACTTGTGCGCTGTAGCTCGTCCGCTTATTCCTTAATTCACGGTTCTTTTCCTGAAGTTCGCTAAGCGTCTGTTTCCGCTTATCTTCCTGGCGCTGCATATCTTGAATCTCTGTCTGGACCTCAGCGAGTTCTTGTTCTTTGGTACTCAGTGCCTGTCGGAGTTCGTCCGCACCTACTGCTTTTTGAAGCAAAGCTGCATTTAACTCAGCATTTTTAGCAATGTTAATCGCATCCGTCTGTGCGATTCTCGCCTCACTAATTGCTTGGTATGCGAGGCGGAGTGCCGCGTCGCCATTTTTCTCAGCGAGTGCTGTTTTCGCGGCTTCAAGATGAGACTCAGCGACTGCGAAGGAATCGGCTGCCAGTGAGGGTGCATCGACTTCTTGTGCCGCAGCAATCGCTGCCTCCGCATCCGCTATTGCTGTATCGACTGCTGAGGGTTCAATTTTTCCAAGTTTTCCACCACATCCTGCCAAACCGAACGAGACGATGAGCAAACCGATGAGCAAATTTCTACGCAATACCGAGTTACCTCTCCGCGATAAAGCAATGAACTGTTTCATTTTGAGACTCCTTTGAAATTAAATATTTCTATCCAAATAGAATACCATGTCTAACCTATAACGGACAAGGCTATCTCCGCATCGTTACAATTCTCCAATCAAGCGAATCCCCTGAAACGATCGGTGTAATTTTTCGGACACAGTTATGTGAGTTTAACAGGACTTACGCAGTTTGGACTGTAGCCTTTTCTGTTAACGTGCGAACCGATAAAAAACGAACATGCCCAAGGACACAAACTAAAAGTTTGTGCTACAAAAGCGCGATGTGCGTAAGTCCTATTTAATAGAGAATTATAGATAGAACGCCGAAAACCGAAGTGTTTCAAAATTTTGTTTGACACGGTGTGCAAATGAAGATATAATGTATATGAATCTCCTATTTTCACCGAGAGCAGAACTGATGCTCCAATACGTGGACACTATCGGAGATTTTTTATAAAACCCAAACAAGATTTACGCTTACAACTTTCCCAGAGAGCGTAAATTGGCGTAGAAAAAAAGAGAAAAGGATTTTGTGGAAATCCCGAATTTTCACACTAAGATTATGCGATTTAGCTTACTCAGTGCGTTTTTAGCAACAGTCATCTCATGTAACGGTGAACAATTACCGTATGTAACGATTGAAACCGAAAAAGGCAACATTATTATTGAACTTTACCCAGAAGCTGCTCCCGCCACGGTAGCAAATTTTGCGAAACTCATCGAATCCGATTTTTACAACGGCGTGGTGTTTCACCGGTTTGTCCCAGGCTTTGTTATCCAAGGCGGCGATCCACAAGGAACAGGCAGAGGCGGCCCTGGATGGACAATTCATGGGGAATTCCAAGACCCCGATCTTCGCGAGAAAATGCCGCCCCATGAAAAAGGTGTCGTTGCGATGGCACGAACACAGAATCCCGATTCAGCCGGGAGCCAGTTCTATATCTGCCTCAGTTCGGATCCCACCCGCTACGTGCATTTAAACGGCAGTTACACTACATTTGGAAAGGTCATCGAAGGCATAGATGTCGTAGACGCACTCCGCGAAGGTGATGTTATGAAGAGTGTAGCAATTAAGAACTATCAAGAAGAATAGCAGTTGGGGATTAGCCGTTAGTGGTTAGAGAACCAGAGGCGTTAGTAAAGTTGCTCGTAGAAAAGTGGGAGAGGTCGGGCTTGGGAAATCCCGCCTACAGATAGCTGTCAACCATCAGCAATCAGTTAACGCAAATTTAGAAAGGACGGACATAAATAAAAATGGATGAATGGAAACGTCTCGTTAGAGATACAGTTAACACTCCCGAAAAACTCGCCGCCGCGTTCGATGTTGACGTGGAGGAGATGCGGCGCATTCACAAAGAATTTCCGATCCGCATTAATCCGTATTATCTCAGCCTCATAGAAGAACCGGGCGACCCTATCTGGAAACAGGTTGTCCCTGACCCGAAAGAACTAATCAGCACAGGCGTGGAGGACCCACTTCACGAAGAAGACGATAGCGAGGTCCCTAACGTCACACACCGTTACCCTGACCGGGCACTTTTTTATGTTAACTACATGTGTCCGATTTACTGCCGTTTCTGTACTCGCAAACGGAAAGTCGGTGATCCACACTCAATCTCTGAAGATAACGTTGAAAGAGGGCTTGCTTACATCAAGGCACACCCAGAGATCCGTGATGTCATCATCTCCGGTGGCGATCCACTCATGTTGACGGACAAGAAAATCGACTATATCGTCGGCGGATTGCGGGCAATTGAACACTTAGAAATTATTCGGATCGGTTCACGTGTCCCGGTGACCTTGCCTCAGCGGATTACCCCTGAGTTGTGTGCAATTTTGAAGCAGCATCACCCGTTTTACATTAACACGCACTTCAACCACCCGCGCGAGATTACACCTGAGACAGAAAAGGCGTGTGGTATGTTAGCAGATGCTGGGATACCGCTCGGGAATCAAGCAGTCCTGCTCAAGGGTGTAAACGACGATCCTGAGGTGATGGTTGAACTCATGAAAGGGTTATTGCGTATCCGGGTCAAGCCTTACTATATCTATCAAGCCGATCTCGTGGTTGGAACCGACCATTTTCGGACAGCTGTTAAAACGGGATTAGAGATTGTCGCGGCGTTGCGCGGACATATTTCGGGGCTCGGTGTGCCGCATTATGTGATTGACGCGCCGGGCGGTGGCGGCAAGATCGCGCTCATGCCAGACCCAGTTGTCACTTTCGATGATGAAGATATCCAACTTCGGAATTACGAAGGCAACGTCTATAGCTACCCAAGCACGCCGTTCTTTGATGAGGATTGGTAGATAGAGAATATCGTAGGGGGTGGGTTCTGTGCCCACCCTATTTTTTTAAGAAGAATAGGACTTACGCAAAATTTAGGATTACCCCCCTGAGTCCCCCGCAAGCAGGGGGAAGCTGTCGGTTTTTAGAGACAACTGCGTAAGTCCTGAAGAATTGGTAAAAAAGGAGAGTCGCTATCACAAAAACGAAAAGCCGATGAGAGGATTTGAACCTCCGACCTACTGATTACGAATCAGTTGCTCTTCCTCTGAGCTACACCGGCTTAGCAAACTATCATGGTTGGAAAAAAAATGCCGAGAGGCAGAATCGAACTGCCGACACAAGGATTTTCAGTCCTCTGCTCTACCGACTGAGCTATCTCGGCATCAGGCTATATAATGATACCATAAAACGGTAGGAATGTCAAGTTTATTGAAAAAAATGTTAGGGCTATTTATGGGGTTAGAATTAATTGGACATTAGCACTGGCGAGGTTAGAAACCTCGCCAGCAAAATAGATAACGTATCCCCCATTAGGATTCCAAACGCATCGGCATCACGAGACAGATATGCCCTTCATCTCCGACCGGTCTAATTACGACAGGTGCAAATTCACCCGTGAATTCTATAGCGAGCGACCCCGTTTCAATATGCGCTAAAATGTCTATGAGCAGCCGTGCATCAATCGCGAACCGTGCGGTTGCGGTGCAAGACTGTACGGAAACCGTTTCACGTGCTTCCCCCAACTCTGGGGTCTTCGCATAAACCGTAATCTGCTCCGTCTCCATATCCAAAGTGATTGAATAGTTCTTCGGATTTGACAGCAATGCAACCCGTCGCACAGCCGGTAAAATATTCTCTTTAGAGACGACTGCTCTACCGGTTGTCTCGTTTGGAATGAGTTTATCATATTTCGGATAGTCTCCATCTACGAGCCGTGTCGTTAAGGTAGCGTTCTCATCAGCAAAAAGAATCTGATTTTCAAAAAACGAGAGGTTCACCTCAGAAGCTGCAGCAAACGTTCGCGCGATCTCTTTAACGGCTTTCAGGGGTAGGATAAACCCGTCATCATTCCCAGGTGTCTTGAGCGGGTCACAGTGTGCGAGCGCGAGCCATCTCGAATCGGTGGCAACCACCTCAGTCCTGTCCGGAAGAAAATTAAAGTAGAGACCGTTTAGGAAGTATCGAACCTCCTCTGTGGCTGCAGCGAATTCGGTTTTTCGGAGCAGGGCACGGAGGGTATCTCCGTCAATTGTTAAAGATTCTCCATCAACAGAAGGCAGTTGTGGGAATTCTTCGTCGGGCATTCCAATAATTTTGTAAACGCCATCGCCGCACGTAATTTCAACGCGGTCATTTGCCGTAGTTGCCAAGTGTATTGTTTTATCTCCGGGCAACTCCTTGACGACATCTGCCAATTTTCTGGCAGAGACGGTGATTGCCCCATCTTCTTGGATAACACCTTCCACTTTGATTTTGATCCCGACCTCTAAATCTGTAGCGATACACTCAATTTTTCCATCTGCGGCTTGGATGAGGACATTTGATAGAATCGGTAAGGTGCTACGTCCACTGGCTACGCCTTGTAGCATTTGTAGGGAATACAAGAGGTTATCCCTTTCAAACGTTAATTCCATTATACCGTTCTCCTTATTAAGTATTACCTACAACTAATTATACCGAAAAAGTGCGTTTAAAGTCAAGTACTTTTTAACTTTCGTTAACTAAACTGAATGAAGTAAAAAAAATAATTCAGTTGCGTAAGTCTCATACTACTTGAAAATATCCTCAATGTGAAGCGGCTGAGCCATCTTCTGGTTTTCGGTTTCCAATTTCTCACGACTCGCAACAACACAGATCGAGGCCTTATCCCGATTTTCCTCAAGAACCTGAAGGAGCACGCGCTTTACCGTTTTCGGAGTTGCGCGTCGGAGTTGGTCATACCTCTCTTCAAACATTTCCCGTGTTCGTCCGGTGAGATAATACGTGAGCGCATCGGTTGCGGCTTGACTGGGTCGGACAGCCTTTTGGTAATCTGACGCTGCCCCGATAATCGCTCGATCAACGTCTCTCTGTGTCCACCCCACTTGTTTGAGGTAATCAACAGTCCGTTCAAAAACATTGAGCGAACGCGCGACATGTGGATCAAAATGTGTGCCTTGATAAAGCATAGCATCAAACGGGTTATATTCAAAAACTCCCATGTAAGCATTGCCTTTGAGCCGAATTTCGGTCGTAATGTAATCAGTAGCCAGAATACGCGCGCCAATCGTCAACAGAATAGAATCTGGATGTGAATAGTGTAGTGCCGGTATTATGTGTGCACAGTTCGCTATCTGAATCGGAGCTGCCAATCCCTCCCGGGGATACACATCAAAAGGTTTAAACCCTATAGGTTTTGGATTTATCGACTCATCACGCATGTTATCAATCCATCCGGCAAATTTTCCGTTGAGTGTCCCAAAAGCCGTATCAGAACCCGTGAAACTGGCACTCACACGCCCGCGCACTAATAAGAAATCTCGAATTTGTTCAATACAACTGCTGAGTTCTTCGTGAGATTGATCAAAAGATTTGAGTAATCTCTCACTCGTGCGGAACTGTGTTGTTCCGGAGACGATTTCTGACAGATACCCGTGTGGTGAAAGTCCACGAGTCGCACGATGATTTGCAATATATAAACCTCGATAACCGTGGACGTACGTCCGATATTCTGCTACCGATTGGTTAAGCACATCGCGAAGTCGTTCAGTATCCTGTGGATTCAGAGTAAAAATCAAATCGTGCAAGACCTCCAAAGCATCATCCATTTTATCGTCGAGTGCCTTGAGTCGAAACTGCACATTCCAGACAGGCTGATTAGGGTTAAGGGCGTGGGTGCTAAAGTTCAGAGAACAGTTCAATCCACCGGTAGCCGCTGCAGTACGGCGCGCCATCTGCTCGTAATTGATTTTACCCGCACCGAGTTTGGTGATGGCATCCGTATATCTGGGTAGATACTGCCAAAGGTGTTGCGGTAACCCTTGCAAGTCAAAGTTGAGTGTGAGATAGTTCACACCGTTGGAAAAGACTTCGTTCCGAAGCAATGGACGACTGCTAACCGTCTCAACGGTTGTAGGGATATGTAACGGTTTCTCGGGGAGATCAGAAACGTACAGCTGCGGTAATTTTGCCAAATCTTCGGGTGAGTTGGGTTGTCCACTGTGACGTTCAAGTTCAACGGCATCGGCAGCAATCTGTCTCATCTGTTCATCGGTAAGCTGTGCGCGAATTGTTTTCAAGCGAGCCTCTTCAGCCGCATCAATGCGTGCTTGCATATCCGGATCAGGTGCGTAAATAACCGTCAACCGATGTGGGTTGTCAAGGAGTTTTTCACGAATCAGTTCATTGAAGATACGCGGACTTTGCTCCCATCGTTGACGGACAGTAGATAGGACTGCTCCCATCTTTAAGAAGCGGGTCGGTTCCTTCTCATATATCCAAGTATTTACGACCCGCTCCATCATCTGAAACGGGAAGTTCGGCGTAACTTCCTGATGGTTATAAGTGATTTGTTGAAATGCCGCTTCCACCTTCTCTTTGTCAATTTCAGTGTCTGCCATTTGCGTTAGTGTATTGATAATTAATTCCGCGAAAGCATCAACGCGATCGGCTTCACTGCCGGTCAAACCGATGTGGAAAGTATGATGCGGACCGATAACCGAGGCGCCGGCGGGCATCCAATAATTATCATATATATCAGCACCGAGTCCAGAATCAACAATCGTCTTACGGAGGGGTGCCGCTTCGTTTCCGAGTAAAATAAGACTTAAGATACGACCTAAGACGACATCTTCAGGTTCCGTTGCATCTCCAATGCGCCAATTGAGCATCAGATACGTCTTTTCAGTGAGTGGTTCATCGGGTCCAATGGGATAGACATCTTTCACAGTCCGCGGTGCCTCCCATTTAGGTGGGTGTGTGACTTCGGGTCGGAGCGGGTGCAGCCTCTCTTTTATTTTAGTTCTCGGCAGTGCGGCAAGTTTATCGGCAAAAAATCCAAGATAATCGCTTGTTGGAATATTGCCGTAGCAGAAGAAGTAAGAGTTACTCGGATCATAATGGGTTTGGTAATAAGTTTTGAGTTGTTCGTAGGTTAGATTCGGTATAGCTTGTGGATCCCCGCCGCCGTTGTAGGCATAACAGGTATCAGGCAGCAGTCCTTTACAGATAACCATACCCAAATAATCTTCTGGACCAGCACTTTTCACTTCGTTGTAAACGATTCCATTTATCTTTAAATCTCCTGTAGGTTGATTGGGATCCACAGGCTCAAGATGGTGACCTTCACGCTTGAAAGTTTCCTCTGTCAGCAGCGGATGAAACACAGAATCAAAGTGGACCGATGCGAGATTGAACAGATCCTTCTTGACATTACTTGAGCCGTAGTAAAAGGCGTGATCCATATAGTTCATGGCATTCGCATCGGCATAGGTTGCCAGAGTATTCTTCATCATTTCAAAGAACACCTCTTTCACCGGATAGTTGCGAGATCCTGCTGTTACGGCATGTTCGAGGATATGTGTTAATCCTGTATCGTCAGCGGGGTTTGGAGTTATCGGACTGATTGAGAACCAGTTTTTGGTGTCGTCTGTATAGAGATGCAACAACCGTGCCCCGCTATGATGATGTGCAAGTTCTATTGCCACTGCTCGTAATTCGTCAATGGGTGTGACAGCTTTCACCTCAAAGCCTTTCAGATGTTGTCCTGGGTACAGGGTAACAGATGGATATTGAGAATCTGTTCTGCTCTGTTCTGAATTCATTTTGACCTCCCAAATTTTTCACATTTCTGAAACCGGAATGAGACTTCGGTCTGAAAGAAAACAGTTTCCGGCAGACCGAAGTCAACCGGAAACGCGGTATCTTAGACAAACATGTTATCTTAACAGAGACTTTAAGGCGAAAAGGGATAGTGAAAATTTTGTTCCTTGATTATAGATGACGCGATGTAGGCGCAAAAAGGGTGCATAACTTTGTGGAGAGTTATGAAAAAATAGAAGGCAGGCGTTTATTCTTGCCAGATATCGATCTCGCGATAGAAACGGATAGCCCCCGGATGGAAAGCAGTGCCAGTGTCTTTAACGACATTTTTCGGATTGATGGCTTTCCCAGCACCATGCCGTTTGACGACTTCCGCGCGGTGCGTATACAAGGTTTTCGTGAACGCGTAGACCATATCTTCATCTGCGCCTTCGGCAGTGATGAGGTGCATCGCGCCGACGTTCATACTCGCAAACGGTTCCGTCTGCCCTTTGTAGGTATTCGCGGGGATGGTTATGGCATTAAAGAAGGGATAATCCGCAAAGAGGGACTGTTTCGCTGCTGCGTCAAACGGAATAAAGAAGATGTTTTGAGATGTGCTGGCTTGCGTGGCAGCGGGTGTCGGAACAGCACCGCCAATGAACGCAGCAGCAGCCGATCCGTCCGCTAATAGATCCACCGCGCCGATGTAAGTGCTGTTGATGGGTGTAAAATCGTCGTACGTGACACCGTGTGCAGCCAATATCGGTCTCAGGAAATACTCAAAGCCTGCGCCCGCGGGTCCAACGACAATTCGCTTTCCAGCGAAGTCTTGGATCGTACGGACACCGGAAGACTGCGGTGCAAGAAATAAACCGACATTCGGGGCAAGCGTCATGACGTTACGGATAGGGTGTTCGGTCTCCCACGCACCTTCACCACGTCCTGCAAAATAAGAGATCGCGGCGTTAGCGAGTGCGAATTCCAATTCACCGCTCACAATGCGGCGGATGTTCTCTTGCGTGCCTTTAGTGGCTTCGGCAGTGACTTCCCAACCTGTGTCTGGTGCGTTACCGGCGACGACCTCGGCGATTGCGGAACCGACGACAAAAAATGCCCCGCCCGCGGGAGCCGTGCCGACACTGATATAGCGACGTTTTGAGGAATTGTCATTCACTAACTTGGCAGATGTATCCTCTTTCTGACCTTGGGCGGTATCTTGTTTTGTGGCGTTATCGCATCCGAAAACAAAAATAACACAGATAATTGATAGATAGTGCACGACTGATTTCATGAGTTTCTCCTATGGATAGGACGCGTATTCTGATTAACCGAGGGGCACTTCAGGTGGAAATGGACACATCTCCGCCATCGCGGGGAAGATGTGGGTTACGTCTTTTCTAAACACATCACCACTCAAAATGTCAACGATGCCTCCCTGATGCTCCGGGTACTGCGACAGGAACCGCGCAAAACTAAATTCTTTTGTGTAAAAAGCGTAGACGAGTTTTCGAAATGCCTCCATCCCGTCCACAAACGTCGGTCCAAAACTCCCGAGTTGTGCCTCGGAAAAGTCATCTTTCTCAAAGGCTTCAAGAATAGCATCAGCTGCCATTTCACCTGACTTGAGTGCCAGAAACAGCCCCGTCGAGTAGACGGGATCCAAGAACCCGAACGCATCGCCGACCAGCACCCAATTATTGCCTGCGATACGGCTGGCGCGATAGGAAAAATCTTTAGTGGTTTGGATAGGGAAAAGTTGCTTTGCTCCTTCAAGCCGCTGCTTCAGCGCGGGACATTTCTCAAGTTCTTCCGTGAAAATCTGCTGCGTATCGAGTCTACCGTTGGTATCTCTTCGGCTCTGGAGGAGGTAATTGAGTTCACCGACAACCCCTATGCTCGTACGGTTATAGGGTAACGGGATCGACCAGAACCAAGAGTCTTTCTCCGCTGTGTGTAGGATGAGCGTCGCGCCTTCGTCGATGCCTTCGTCCCTATGTCCGTCCTCGTAGTGCGTGAAAAGGGATGCCATTTTGAGGTTCGGTTCCACTGTATTCAGGTTTAACTGCCGTCCGATAAGCGATCGCTGCCCAGTGGAATCGGCAATGACGGTTGCGTTGCGGGTTTCACGGGTGCTATTTACGCCTTGGACCACAACGCCGGTGGCTGTATCTCCTTCAAAAAGTACTTCTCGGACGCGGATTCCTCGCTGCACCGCTACACCTTTCTCCTTTGCGTTTTCTAAGAGCATCTCGTCAAACTCGCTCCGCAACACCTGCCATGTGACAGCACTCTCATGCGGGTTGGTTTGGAAGAAGTAGAACGGACTGGAGGCTTTACCGGTGCGTGAATAGAACTGGACGCTGTATTTCTGCGGAAAGTGGCTTGTTCGGAGCTTTTCGAGCATACCGAGTCGTTTGAAAGTCCAGTAGGTAGCGGGAATCAGCGATTCACCGATTTTGAATTTCGGTTCGGCTTCGCGTTCGAGGAGCAGGACGCGGTATCCGTGTTCAGCAACGAGGGTTGCAACGGTGCTGCCCGCGGGTCCGCCGCCGATAACGATAAGGTCGTAATTGTGGTGTGTGTTCATCTATGTGATTCCATGTATGCTAGGATCTCATACGCTTTCCCGCCTGACGAACTAATTGTCGCCACTTTTTTTTTCCTAATTTTAACCAATTACGGGGATCATTTATCTCTGATAGAAGTTTACGGGCATGATAATAGTTTGGATGAATTGATAATGCTTCTTTAGCGTGCATCCGTGCCTCTTTCAATTTGTCCAATTTGAGGTAAGCCCGTCCAAGACAATAGTGCGTTTTTTCACAAATTGGATCAATATTCTTTGCTTTCTGAAGTAGATTTACGCTTCTGCGATATTTGTGGTTGTTTATATGATCAACACCTTGTCGATAATATGCGCTTTTTAAAAGTATAGAGGCATGTTTATAGTTTGGATCGATTCGCAATGCTTCTTTCGCAAACTTCTCTACAGACTCCCATTTGCCCTGTTTAAGATAAGTCAAAGCACGTTCATAGTACTTTTCTTTTGTATCATTCAAAAGTTCGCGACCAGGTTGATAGCGACCAAGATTCAAGGCATCTCTTGCGGACCTTTCTGCCTCCTTGAGGTTATTCCGTGTAAAATACTTACGTCCCCGTTTTACGTGAGCTGCCTGTATCTTCTTCAAAAGTTTGCGTGTCTTTTGGTCGTTAATATCCAGTTTCAAAGCCTTTAGCACTGCGTCACTTGCATCTTTTAGATTTTCCATTTTTAAGTAAGTGTCAGCAAGGTTATAGTATGCCCTTTGGTAATCAGGCTTAATTTTAATTGCACGCTTTAGTAAGTCCACTGCCTTAGCGGTCTTACCAATTTCACGGTAAACGAAACTAAGATTATTATGGGTTACGGGAGATCTTTCATCAATGTCTATTGCTTTCTGATAAGCCTCTATCGCCTTGTCGTACATTTTCATGCTCCGATAAACAAGACCGAGATTTTTATAGGCTTCTTTGTATTTATCATCAATGCGTATTGCCTGCCGGTAGGATTTTAGTGCTTTGGTGAACGCTTTTTCCTTTTGATAACTATCACCTTGCTCTTTGTGTTTTCGCTTTATTTTTTTTAGCAATTCACTAGCACTTTCATAGTTTCGGTCAATCCGCAAAGCCTCTCTGGACTCTTTTTCCGCGCCTTCAAGATATCCGAGTTGAAAATAAGTCTTGCCAAGGTAAAAATGTGCCTCTTTAAAATTTGGATCGATATCCACTGCTTTTTGAAATTCAGAAATTGCTTGAGCGTATTCCTCACGATTAAAGGAAGTTTCACCATTGGAGTAGTATTTCCTCTTAATATCCTTCAAAAGTTTCTGGGCAGGCGAGTATTCATCTCCAAGTCTTAAGGCTTCATCAACTTCATTTTTCGCTGACTCCAGATCCCCCAGCTTAAGATATGCCTTACCGAGATCACAACGGGCTTCAATAAAAATAGGCTCTAAATTTATAGATTCATGGAATTTGTCAACAGCAACATACCATTCCCTATTTTCCAGAGCATTACAACCAGAGCGGTAACACTCCATAGATCTGAAAAGGTTCTGGGCATCTGGATAATCATTTTCCCTAATCCTCACGGCTTCTTTGGCTGCATTTTCCGCTGCTTTCAAGTCCCCTTGTCGAAGGCTCACACGCCCCAGACCATAGTATATTTCCGCATCAATCGGGTCTATATTTCTCGCCTCATTGAATTCAACGATTGCTTCACTATATTGATCATTATCCAAATGAGCGAGACCAGCGTCGTAATGTGCTTTTTTTAGCTTATTGCCTTCAAAGCGTGAAGAGTTCAGGTAACTTCTAAGGTAACAAAGACTTACCGCGATCGCATCAGCGGAATGGTGAGGTTCTGGAATTTGCTGGAGGTTACATATTCGCATGACACCCTCTTGGACTTCCTGTTTAGACGCGTCTCTATTATTTGCGGTATTTGTGGCAATATCCTTAACCTGTCGCGGCGTATAGAGTTGACATTCAATTCCGTGCTGATGGGCAATATTTCTTATGGTCGCAACACATCCTGCAACGTAACGAAACCATTCCTCTCTAGCACCCTCCAACTTTTCAACTGCAATTGCATCCGGACGATGTTGGTCTATAAGTTTATTGATTGTATTCTCTGTCTGGACGAGCGTATCTTGCCATTCTCTGGTAGTTTGGGTGTCATACTTAAGGACAGTATAACCAGCAGGGGATTTTTGGGTGATTGCCCAACCTACATTTTGGATACCGGGGTCTATCCCAAGGACAGTCATACCATTCCCAAGCAGTTTCTCAGGCAGAGGTTCAGCATATTCGGACGCTTCTTCGGGGTCTATTTGAACAACCATCTCCTCCGGACTCGGCGGGATAGGAATATTTTCAAGCGTTCCTACAAATTCAAGAAAACCTGTAGGAATATAGCCACGTTCCAAAAATGGAGAGCATCCACGCTTACGCTGGGATTCCACTTCTTCTTCATAGGAAGATAGACATAACCAATTTTTCGCGCGAGTCATCGCTACATAAAGTAGCCGCAGTTCCTCGTCCCAGTCCTTTTCGTCGCTGTTGTAATAATGTGGTAACAAGTCCTGGCATATCCCCGCAACAAATACATTCGGAAATTCCAACCCTTTTGATTTATGGATTGTCATTAGGGATACAGCAGTTATGTCCGTATCTGAAGAATCGGGAACTATACGATACCGAATTTCTAAATCATTGAAAGCCTTTTTAAAAGCGTGTGCTTGGTGATTGGTGCGATATAGCACAGCAAAGTCGCTTGGTGATTGACCTCCTTCATCAACAGCACGATGAACAAAAGTGGCAATAGCAGAAGCTTCTTCTTCATCGTTTTCATAATGGAGATATTTCACCTTCTCCCCTTCACAGTTGCTTGTGAATAGTTCTTTATCCCGCCTATCCGGATTAAAATCAGCTAAAGCATTGGATGCTGCAACTATATTTTTCGTTGAACGATAATTTTCTCCAAGCGGAATTATCTTAGCATTAGGGTAGTCTTTCTCAAAGTTTAATATATTCTGGATGTCAGCACCTCGCCATCCATAAATCCCTTGGTCATCGTCCCCGACAACACGCAAATTCAAATGCTTTTTGGCAAGAGTTTCAATGATCCCATACTGCACTGGGTCTGTGTCTTGGTATTCGTCAACAAAGATCAGTTCAAACTTATCTTGCCATTTTCCCTTAACATCTGAAACCTCTCTAAGAAGTTTATCAGTAAAAATTTGCTGACTCTCGTAATCAATCCAGCCGTTAATCCTAAGATGCTGCTCATAACTTTCATAAATCTTTATATAGGCTTCCGAATTATCAGGATCACGAACTTGATTCCCAGCATCTGATGGAGAAATTTCTCTCGCCTTACACTTTTTAATAAAATTAAGAATATCTTCGGCTTTAGGAAATCTATGAGATTGTATATAGTCAACCTCGGCGCGCACCCGCCGTTCGTTAATACGCGTTAAATCTTTAACAATTTTTCTCTGATCTTTTTCCTCTAATGCTTTAAAATTCGGTATGTAGCCTTTACCAAGTTTATCAATATCTTCTCTCAAAACCTGTCGGCAGAAACTATGGAATGTGGATATATTAACGAGATCTCCTTTTTCTTTTCCCACAATTTCTTTTACTCGATTTCTCAACTCCTCACTGGCTTTTATGGTAAAACTAAATGCCAAGATCCGGTCTGGTTGCACACCCTTTTTTATAGCATAGGCTATAGAATGAACAACTGTACGCGTCTTCCCCGAACCCGGACCTGCAATAATTAGAAGAGGGCCGTCTTTATGCGTCACAGCCTCTCGTTGTGAAGAATTCAAGCGTTCTAAAAGTTTCGACACCTTAGTTTCCTTTGGATTTATGAGAGACGTTAGAATTACTCGGACATTGTAGCCGGCACGGTTGGGAAACCGTGCCTACCGGGTTAGGATTCCTCGACCTAATTCCCTAAAAAATTTCAGTGTATACAAAAATCTTTTAGTCAATCCGCAGCTTCTTCATTCGCCGATTTCGCTACTTTCGGTTTTTTTGAGGGTGGATCCACGAATTTGTATTTTCCAGACTTCCGGTATTCTTCCTCTAATGTTTGATAATGTGCGATCAGTTTGTCCACGTCGTGGTCGAACTTCGCGGAGATCTTACGGCGAATTCTGCGGATTTCGTCAATCTCATAGTCTGCCATTTTAATCATCAACTCCTAAGTAATTGAGGGGTGTTGCCAATTCTGGCGTTGGTAATCCAAGTTCACGGTTAATCTGCCGGATGCGATAAATTTTGTTAAGGTTCGCAATATGCTTATAATTCCACGTTAGAAGAGCATCTACATTATAAAACGAGGCGATTGCTAAGTGAAGTGCATCCCCAAAAGGATCTTGAGGCATTATCAACCTATCAATATAGATTTGTGTAATGCGGCGAATTCTTGGAGAGATTGACAACATCTCAAGATTTTCCACTAAGCCAATTCGATCTTGCGTTTTTTCACTTCTGCCATCACTGAGTTCCTCAATAACAGCTAGACTTGAAACAAGAGTAAATTGGTCAGCGTATTGGTCCCACCATTTCCGGGTCCAACTCTGCATAGCACGGGATTCAATATCTCTGCGCAATGTGTAGTAGAAACTCGGAATTGACGTTTCAATGTAGACGCGATGTTGTGTTTCGTTACGCAATAATTGTACCTCCAAAGGAACCGTATGTCAAGGCAAGCAGATCATTCGTTGATTTACCGATGTGCTTCCATATATGATCGAAGCACCGTATTAATTTGATCGTGGTAATCTTGTTCCTGCCCTTTGAACCATTCCAAGATTTCATGTTCAACAGGACTTACGCACTTTTGACCGTAATGCATGCTGTGAAATGAAAATTCTTGGACAAACATAAACGTTTGGAAGGCACAACCTAACAGGTTATGCTACAAAAGAGAGCATTGCGTAAGTCCTATTCAATTTGAAGATAATTTTCAGGAACAATCCGCCGGGCATTTTCCCAGAAATCATCATCAAGTTCGGGAATCTCTGATGTATCAATCGCATCCTCAGGAAGGTTCTCAATTTCAGAAAGCCGCTTTTTTGAAAGCCTCATTATATCTTCTTTCTTTCGGTTCTGTGAATTTCGTCAAGTTCATAGTTTGTCATTTGAGGTACCAACTACCGGTTAGCAAGTTGCGTGCGGAGACGTTCTAATTCCGCTGCCAATTCCCTGCGCTGACGTGCTTCCTCAGCAGCGCGGGTTTCCGCGGCTTCCTTCATATCCTGTAGTTCTATAGCGCGGGTTTCCGCGGCTTCCTTCATATCCTGTAGTTCCGCAGAGGTTGTTATCGGTGTGCCATCAGGCAGATAGGGACGTAAAAGCCTAACTTGCTGCTTTTCTTGAACTTCCCATCCAAAACGGAGATTTAATGACTCACTGAACAATACCCCCTGTTCATCCGGTTCGATTTCGACGATGTCTCCTGATATACACTGCCACCCACAAAATTCTGCAGGCTGCTTCATATCAGGTTGATGGATGAAATATTCTTGAACACCTATATCACACAGATACAGCCCAACTTTCTCCCGTCGGTCTTGATGTCCTGTAGAATCTGAAAGGAATTCAAACACTGTAGTGGGCACTGCGCCTTCTGCCCATGTGTAAAAACTCCGCCGCAGTGGAGATTTCGCCACACCTAAGACGACGAAAACATCAGGAGCAACGACTTTTCGGCGGTCATTCTCCTGATAGTAAACGAAGGTGTCAACACCAATATGGATGTGTTCATGGACTTGAAAATATCGCGAGAGTTGGTCAACAAATGTGACGATCTGCGATGCGTGAAATCCAGTCGCTGCCATCGGTTCATCGTCCTGGTAAGGGTATCCTTCGATATAAACGGTAGGCTTCCCCGTCGCCATTGGAAAGACAGGCACATATTTTCTCTGCTTGAATTCAAAGTCGTTTATGTTATTCATAATTTCCTCCGTTTGGATATTAAGGTAGGGAAGCCGTCGTGGTTTTTCATAATTTTAGCAGGATACACAGGTTTTGTCAAGTAAAACGGATTGGCGAAGTTGGGAAACCTCGCCTACCGAGTAGCAAACACGATGGGAAGGTTAGGCAACTTCGCATGCCGGTTAGTTCGCAGCAGCAATCGCATCGCGGAGGACGAGATCACCCGTATACAAAGCACGTCCTATAATCGCGCCACTCGCACCGCTCTGTTTCAAAGTGGTGATGTCCGCAAGCGATGTAACACCGCCCGAAGCAATCACAGCCGCGGAGACGGCATTGATAATATCGGCAGTTGCATCGACATTCGGTCCCTTAAGCATGCCATCGCTCTTGATGTCGGTGTAAATAAGCGTCTGCACGGCTGCCATCTCTTGTGCGAATTCAACGGCGGATTTTTCAGAAACCTCCAACCATCCTTCAGTCGCGACCATCCCGTCCTTCGCATCAATACCGACAGCGATGCGTGCGCCGTATTTGGCACACACTTGTTTCACGAAATCGGGTTGTTTGAGGGCAACTGTGCCTAAAATGGCGCGATCGACTCCTAATGCTAACACGGTATCCAAGCGTTCCATGCTACGGATACCACCGCCAAGTTGGACGGGAATCTCAAGTGTTTTAACAATCTCGCTAACGATGTCAAGGTTCGCCGATGCGTTTTGAAACGCGCCGTCCAAATCTACAAGGTGGAGATATTCCGCGCCTTCCGCTTGCCACTGTAACGCCATTTCTACAGGAGCATCCGAGAAGACGGTCTCCTGTGTGGCGATGCCTTGAACGAGGTTTACACATTTTCCACCGCGAAGATCAATTGCGGGTAGTATTTGCATTTTTAATTTTCCTTGCGGTTCGTTGAGGTAGGTTGGGGTTACTGAAAGCTCCGCTACTCATCTCGGAAAATGCCGAGCAACTTCAATTGCACGATTGAGATGACAGCAATAATGAAAAAGAGTACCCAGCCGATTGTTGCTGCATAGCCGAGACGCATGAACTGAAACCCGTTTTTGTAGAGATACATGACGATGGTTGAGCCTGCATCAGCGGGTTCACCGCCATTTGTCAAAATATAGGGGAGATCAAAGAGTTGGAGCGAGCCTATCATCGACACGACGAAAACGAAAGCAATCACAGGTCGCAAGGAAGGAAGTGTAACGTGTAAAAACGCCTGCCACCAATTCGCACCATCAACGGCTGCGGCTTCATATAGTTCCTGTCGGATGCCTTGTAAACCCGCCAAGAAATAGATCATATTGAAGCCTGCCCACTGCCACACGCCTGTTAAGATGACTGCTGGCATCACGTAATTTTCCTCGTTCAACCAACCAATCTCTTTGCCAAAAAGAACGAATTCTTGATTCACTAAGCCTGCCCGTTCGTCATAGACGAGGTTAAAAATGATAGCAACAAAAACACCCGCAACTAATACTGGTGCAAAGAAGGCGAGTCTAAGAATGTTTTTCCCTCTGACGAATTTGGAGTTGAGCAGGATTGCTAAGAGCAATGCTATCGGTAGCTGAAGGGTCAGCGTGCCTGCGGCAAAATAGGCGGTGTTTCGGAGGGATTTCCAGAAGATTGGGTCGCGGAATAAGTCTGTGAAGTTCCCGAGCCCGACGAATATCCGACTTTGAAATCCACGCATCTCATACAGACTCATCACAAGCGACGAAACGAGGGGATACCCCATAAAAACAACGAAGAGTATGTAGAACGGTGCAATGAAAAGGTAAGGCGCAATTTTCTGTTGTTGATTCCAAAAGCGGTATGTTGTCTGTTTTGTTCTCATTTTTTTAATTATCGCAAGCAAGTTGTCACGAATTCTATAGTGTGCAGCGTTATCTTTCAAATCTGCATTGCTGCTGCTGTTGCAATGCTACAGACCTTGGACGAGCGTCTTATCATCCGATGCTGCTTGAGAAAATTATAATTCACCCCAACGACCTTTGTCTTTAGCAATAAGTGCGCGGACTTTCTCGGCAAGTTCTGTGAGTGCTTCTCTGGGAGTCTGCTTCTCCGTTACTGCAGCGAAAATGGCATCGTTCAAGAGGTCAGCCCCCTCCGACCAATAGGGATTCTGATAACGCGGTGGCATATCAGGCGCGAGTTTGATAAATAAATCCCCAAGCGGTTGCCCTCCCAAATACGAGTCAGGTTCCTTAAAGATAGGCGCGTCCCATGCGGATTTGAGCGGTGGAATAATGCGTGTCGTCTCATATCTGTTAATGAGTCCAGATCGGTCAAAATAGGTAAACTTGAGGAGTTCCCAGGCTTTGTCAGGATTTGTGCACTGTGTCGTCATCCCAATCATCGTGCCACCACGTGTTGTGGTTCGCCGACCCCCTGGATGCCACGCTGGCATGGGTATCGCCTTCCACTTGCCGGCCATCTGCGGCACTTGACTTTTGAGAATCCCGACGTACCAATCCGGTGAGAGAATAGAGAGGATTTTACCGTCTTGCATGGCAGCGAAATTGCTTGGGTCGCCGTGCCATGTCCCGTAGACCGGCGTGGCGATTTCATGTTCGTTGAAAAGCGATGTGAAAAACACTAAGGTTTCAATTGCGAGTTCACTGTCAATAATAACGTTGCCTTCCTCATCAAAAAAGCCGCCGCCTTGTTGGAGGAGTAGACTGAAATAGTCGCTCTCAGTGCGGCGATCCAGGACAATGGCGTACTGATCAATCTCACCATCGCTGTCAAGATCGCGCGTCGCCTTCTTGCCAGCGACGATGAAGTCGTCCCATGTTTCAACCTCCGTCATCTCAACACCTGAGGCTTTAAACAGGTCATCGCGATAGAGGAGCACAACCGGATGCAAATCGTGGGGAATTCCGAAAATTTTCCCACGATAGGACCAGGGTGTAAAACGACTGACGACCAATTTCTCCATCCAGCCTTCGCTCTCTAAACGTGGACGGAGATCGACAAAACCGACCTCGTCGATTGCGCCTTTGAGAAACCGTCCGATGGATGTAATCTCGATCTCCACGAGATCGGGAGCACCGAAATTGGATAGCATAGCGGCGAGGAGTTTATCGTGCATCGTGTTACCAAAATTGATAAGCTGCACGTTAATCCCTGGGTTCTGCGCCTCAAAAATCGGCACGCGTGCTTGGTACTCCTCGTAGTGGGTATTCGCGAAGATCCAAAATTCCAGATTCTCACCCGATTCCTCAGAACGTCCGAAGATGAAGATGAAAAGGGAGGAGATAAGAAAAAGGACCAGCATGACCATGGGTCCCTTACCGAGCGGAAAACTCTCAGCATCAATAGGAAGGCGAAACATAAAAAACCCCGATTCCAAAAAATTCACTTGACTTTTACACGTTTAACAATTAGAATTTACCAGAATATCTTCTTTTTAGCAACAACCTTTTTTTATAGTGGATTCTGTAATTACTTTTACACCAAACTCAGTATCGAAATGGAGGATAACTTTGTATGCCCACATACGAGTATAAATGTCTCGCCTGTGATAACCAGTTTGAGCGGTTTCAAGGCATTACCGCACCACCCATAGAGGAATGCCCGGAATGCCACGGTCAGGTGAAACGGCTCATCAGTGCAGGTGCCGGATTGATTTTCAAAGGTTCCGGGTTTTACATTACGGACTACCGGAGTGAAGGGTACAAAGAATCAGCGAAGAAGGATAAAAACGATTCATCTGACAAAAGCACTTCGTCGGACAAAGGGAAGAAAAAAGAAAAGAAACCGGATACGAGCAGCGAATCGAAGAGCAAATCTACCAATTCGGATTAAACGAGCCAACATCAGAGGGCGAAGTTCCTTGTTACTTTAGAGGGAGACGCTGTGCACCACCACAATCACGACCATCATGACGATGGACACGCGCATAGCCATCAGACGCATCTCCAGAAGAAATTCAAGTTTGCCGTTGTTGTCACATTCTGTGTCTTTCTCGGCGAACTTATCGGCGGTATCTGGTCAGGCAGTTTAGCACTGCTCAGTGATGCAGCACATGTGATGTCGGATGTCTTCTCGCTGCTTATCAGTTGGTTGGCAATTTATCTCTCGACCCGTCCTGCGACTGCCTCTCGAACTTATGGGTATCATCGCGCCGAGGTCTTCGCCGCTTTTGTCAACGGCGTATCGCTTATCGCCATCTCTGGCTGGATTTTCTACGAAGCCTATCAGCGATACACGTCACCAACGGAAATAAAAGTGGCAGGGATGTTCATTGTAGCGTGCCTCGGCTTCCTGGGAAACTTGCTTATCTTATGGCAGCTGCACGGTGGCAGTAACAAAGAGTGGCACGGAAATCTCAACGTCCGGAGCGCGATGCTCCATGTGATAGGGGACACGCTCTCCTCGGTCGCTGTCGTTATCGGCGGCGCGATTATCTACTGGACAGGGTGGTACCCGATTGATGCGTTGCTGAGTTTTCTCATTGGTGGAATTGTTCTTATCGGTGCGGTGAACGTGACAAGAGAAGCTATCCACATTTTGCTCGAAAATTCGCCGCGGAACGCAGACGCACACACCGTCGCGACACATCTTCAAGGTTTAGAGACCGTCAAAGATATTCACGATCTGCACATCTGGTCGTTGTGTTCCAACTACTGTGCATTGAGTGCACATATTGTAGTTGACGCAAACACAACCTTAGCCCCCGACCGGATTCTCGAACAAATTAACGTCGAATTGCAAACACATTTCGGTATTAACCATACCACGTTGCAACTTGAGGAGACTGCCTGCGAACAGGGGGGCAACCTCCTGTGCAACGCACAACACTCGTAACCTCCGCATCGGTTCAACCGTGTTCTACTTCTAAACGATGCGCCTTGCGAATCAGCGCGGGATCTTTCGCGAATCTTTGTGTCGCCTTAACCAACCCATCTACGTGCGATACCATGTCCTTCTCGACCTGTACAATTCGGTCCATCAGATACGGCTGATTGCTCTGTTCAATTGCTTTTCTCATAATAGAGAGAAGATGCATATAGATAGTATCCGCTTCGCTTCCCTCAATTGCAATCGCGATCTCGAAAGCCTCATCAAGTGAAATCCGTCCGCTATCGACTTTCTGCTCGTGCGCATCCAGGGCATCCGTAATTTGATGAACTGGAATATTCTGTAACTCCGGCACCGGTGAATCAATCCCGAAGGCATCAACACACAAAGATCTCCCAAAATCCACGAGAATATGGTGCTGCCACTCTTCCGTGCTCATCTGTTCCCAAAACCGTGCGATTCGTTCATCCACATCTCCTAAACGGAGCGAAAGGGAGGCGTACAGTTTCGCTTGTCGTAATTCAATATTCTGACAAAAATCAAAAAGTTCTCCTAAAGTCATATTCCTCCTTCAAAATAGCACTGTAATTAGATGTCAAGTGGCAGCGGAATCGCCGTACCCGACTGCATACTCCGCGTGACGGCTTCGGTAAACTCCATGTACTTCACACCGGTCTCAAAGTCGGTGTGCGTGATAACCTCTTCGCCACGGATAGCATTCACAAATTCTTCTTCAACGCGCCACGCCCCTGCCTCTGCTTCGGGGATGTCAATCTCGTTGAGTCCGGTGTCGCCGTTTTGTCCGCCGTAGAGCCGATTTCCTGAAAAGCGTAAAGTTCCGTTACTCCCGAAAACATAAACTTCCGGTGCGCCCGCCAATCCAGCAACACTCGAAACCTGTATATGGAGTTGCGCGCCACAAGTGAGATCCCCAACAACATCAATATGTTCAGGAATCCGTACGGAACGCATCACACCGTCAGCATCGGGACGCATTTTGACGAAGGTCTTGCCCATCGCCATAATCCGTGTTGCTTCGCCGACCCACCGGATTAATGCCTCGTACCAGATCCCCATACTCATGATGTTCATACCGCTGAGGTCAAAATCCTGCCGCCATTGGAGCGGTCCTTCGCTATCCAGAAACGCACCACCTGCGCGTGCTTCCACGGCAAGCACGTCCCCGATATATCCTTCGGCGATGAGACGTTTTATGGTCTTATCTACTCTCAAGGTCATCGGTGATGGAACAATCTGCGCGACGAGATGCGTTTGCTGACGCGATACCTCGCGCATGATATGTGCCTCGGTGGCGTTCATCGCCATCCGTGCCTCACACATCACGTGCTTATCTGCTTCAAGTGCTGCCACAGTGGCGCGGCAGTGCATATAGGGCCATGTCCCGATGACGATTGCGTTGGTATCTGGATCGGCGATGGCATCCTGCCAATTGCCGTAGGTTTTGGGGATACCAAACTCGTCCGCTACCCGTTGTGAAGATTCCT
Organism: Candidatus Poribacteria bacterium; assembly: GCA_963662915.2. Classification (GTDB taxonomy): domain Bacteria; phylum Poribacteria; class WGA-4E; order WGA-4E; family WGA-3G; genus WGA-3G. The sequence goes on from CAXXEU010000002.1 coordinate 1,597,819, forward strand.
GGCTCCGATTGCAGACCCCGACGATCTCAACGCCTTCGATTGCTTGTAGTCCCGGAATATGCCGTGATCTTGTATTTCCACCTGCGCCGATAATACCGACTCGAATTGTATCTTGTGCCACTTATTTTTTCTCCTCCCATTTGTTATGTTACACTCTCTATTTTATGGCAATTCAAGAAATCCGTCAAGCGGTAATTTTGGGTTAACTGCACAATTCACGGAGGCTTCACGGAGATTTATGGGGACCCTTGATTTCACTGGGTTCCTGAAATCGAAATTGCGCGTTCTCCGTGAAAGCGGTTTTGGGTTATATTTTAATTAACGGATAGGTATACTATAAAGTAGTTGGTTATTAGGGGTTCATCATTTGCTAATTGCTATTTGCGATATTATTGTCAGAATCAGGATTTACAGGATTTTCAGGACTTGACACTCGACACACCGAATGGTATACTTAAAGAGATCGTACAGAGACAGTCTGCCCCCTACAAGTGGTTGCTAAGGAGATTGTGACAGATGACATTTGAAAAGAAAATGAAGCCAACAATAGATACCCTTATTACTTGCGATGACGAAATTATGAGCGGTACGCCGGTATTCAAAAACACCCGTGTCCCGATAAAAAACCTAATCGACTATTTGGAGACTGGAGAAAGTCTTGACGATTTTTTGGAAGATTTCCCTTCTGTCACTCGTGAACAAGTTGTACAGACCTTAGCACTCGCGCGGGAAGTACTCCTCACACAGGCTTATGCGAATTCTCATTGATGAATGTTTGCCGAAAAAACTGAAGGCGGAATTCACCGGTCACACAGCTTTCACAGTTCAAGAAAAAGGTTGGACTGGCATGAAAAACGGGGAGTTACTCCGTAGAGCAGAGAAGGAGTTTGACTTTGTGTTGGTTCCACGTTGACAAAATATTTAGACTCTATGCTTAGAGATAGGCATTTCGGGCTTCTTGTTTCGGGATGTGCAGAAATCGGCATATTTCACGCCCTGTTTCATCCGCTTTTCCTGTCGTTGCATCATGAATTCCATATAGGTCTCCAAGTCGCCGAAGATAGCGACGAGACGCGCTTTAGCTTGGCGAATGTCTTCCACTGGATTCTTACACATTAGAGTTCCTCCATTGTTGCCTTAAAACGCGTTCTTACATATGCTTAAGAACCTCCTCCATAAAAAATTGAATAATTTTCTGAGATTGAGGATCAGAAAGCAGCCTCAATACAAGCGATTTGAATTTCGCTTCCCATTGCTCCATTTGCTCCCTATTTGGTTCTACACGATCTGATTTAAGTTCGCCGTACTCCTCAAGAACTTCAACTAAAGTTTTGAATTCCTCTATTTCGCGTTTCAGAGGTCTTACGCTTCCATCTACTTTAGGAACCTTGCAATTTTCTATGAACTCCTCCGCGCCATCCGATTGCAAAAACGCCTCAAGAATCCCCAAAGGTTTTTCCCATTTTTCAGCATCCACGAAATCCTGGAAACTAACGCGACATCGCTTAGACAAAATTCTAATCTGCTGATTACTTCTTCCCTCATTTAGTGCTTCTTCAAGAGACTGCACCGACATTTGAAATTGTCTTGCCTCATTTGAATTGTCAAAAACCTCATACTCTCTCATGAATTGATCAGCAACATCTTTCAAATCTGATGATAGAAGTGCTGTTTTTACTGTGGGGTCCTGAGACCGATTTTCTTCCTGACTGGAGTATTTTCGATGATTCTCCCAACCGAGCATCTCCTCCAGAACCTCGATCGCGTTAGATATTGCCTCATGTACATCTTTATCAACATCTATGGCATCAAGTAACTTCCTATCAATATTAATGAATCTCTCCAAATCATATTCAGAAAAAGAAAAGTTAACACCAATTTGAAGAAACCGATCCCATCTTTCAATGCGAAAGTCACAGTCCCGCTGAATAGCACCAAGTATATCTGCCCGCAATTCACGATCACTGTTTTTTAAGTGGGCAAGATAGTCAATATAGGTACTGCGAAAACTCTTCAACATATCAGTTCTATTTTTTGTTGGTAATATTTGGGACAAATTTCTCCCCTTAGCTCGGTGATGCTCGAGTATTTCGGCAATCACATCCAAGGCAGCACTATTAACATCTAGCTTGATAGGGGTAAGAGAGTCCGCAATTAATTCCGCAAGTGCTTCGATTTCAAAATCAACACAATCCTCAATAACCATCGTTATCTCAGTGATGTTTGAATTCCGATCAAGAAGATTTCTGTGAAGACATTGGGTAAGCACTTCCACAGGTGACGAAAAACCACCGATGCAGACTAAAAGGGCACGTTGGGGATCTAGCATTGAGAATTTTTGTTTTTGAAATTTAAAATATTTTAAAAATTCGTTGAAGTAGTTAACCCAGTGAGGATCCCCCTCGGGCAGTAGGGGCCAGTCATGCTGGCGCAGGTGTTGGGTCCGAATAATGACTTTTATGAGGGATTCAACATCTTCGGAAAACGTCTTCCAATGCACGCGCGGAGCATTTTCCCAGACGCTTTCTGGGAGCTGAGGGTAAAAGTGACTGTCAGTGTGCCGTACCTCCATCATTAGACCTGAGGCACCACCATAGGCCCGTCCTGTTTCTGGGTTAATCTTATACAGCGAGAAATCCGTTCTGTCTGCTGGCCATGGCACCCAAAGTCGGAGTTCCAAGGAATGATTCGTCAGAGGCACATCAAGGGGTAACAAGCCTGTTTCAACAAAGGCTTGTAACATATCTGGATTTTGAAGTTCCACTCCAGGTACACCTAAGCGTAATCGTGTTTTACTATATTGTCCAGAGGGCATTGTCTTTCCATCCCTGTCTTTACCGAGAACAACCTTCTCTACTGCCCGTTCAACTTGACTTTTGGTGAGTTTCCCTCGTTTAGGAGTATCCTTAATAATTCTTTCTCTCGCCATACTAAGCCCTCCTTCAAACATATTGCGATAAGCGGTTCGCCTTAGTTCTCGACCACCGCGTAACTACCAAAGTATAATCATTAAAAATCAGGTCTTCAACTGTTAACTGACACTCTTGGGCTGTTTGAGGCAAATCCCTTCTAAAATCTCGGTAACGTCTCCAAATGATATTTCCACCCGGAATTGTCTCACGTCTTGATGCATTGCGGAGCCAATCGCGGACAACCTTTACAATGGTTTCAGAAGTATCATTATGCGCCTGGATATCTTGACCTGCAATATCAGAGATAAATTGCTGATACCTATACGGCTCAGTATCTAGAATCAGACATCTTTTTCTTTTTTGTTTTTCTATACCAAATTTCTTCGCGCCGAGAAAAATTCCCAATTCCAACGGCATATTAAATCGAGGAAAACCGGAAATCGTATCTAATTGTATTCGGGATATATCATGGATTCCATAACGGCAATCCGCAATTATGTTATAAATCTTATCAATCCGAACTTCGCTTGCATCGTCCTCTTCAAGTGCGCAACGGGGAATAAAACCACAATCATGGATTGTAAATACCATTGCATCAAACAAGTGCTTGTAAGCTGAATCAAACGGACAATTAATAAAAACATTGTCGTTATAGTGAGCTAATTGCATGAATTCCTAACATTGGTTTTACTTGTACCGCGGATTTGTTGGATCGGGTGAATTTTTTGGATTCGCGCGGCATACAAATAGATTAACTCCAATCGTTAATCTTACAATTTTAGTATAACATGGCTTAGCGAAAAAAATCCAATCTTTTACAGCACTTTAGTCCACAGATCACCACCGCTACTATAAACACAACGTCCTTACAAAACTAAGAGATATCCAACTTAACCTTTGACTTTTTTCCGCCGTGAATACTTGGCTCCTGGCACAGCATCCTCCGAAGCAAATCAAGCCCTTCATGTACATCCGGACACTCTGCTTCTGTGATGCCTAACACCTCTGATAACAACAACCGATCCAGTTTATGACGGACTGGGTCGGTGTCCATCTGATTAAACGGCAGCATCTTCTGATGTTTGAGTTCGTTGAAAATCCGCTTGGCATTTGCTAATGCCTCATCGGAGAGTTCTCGAATATCCAGTGTGGACATTGATTCCAGAGATGCTTTTGAACTTCTACCTCGTCCTGCTTGTTGCTTCCCACAAATTAACCAATAGCATAATAAACCTAATGTAGAATTGCTCCATAAGGTCCAGACATAATCGTAAATCCGTTTCTCTTCAAAAACGATATTCGGCATTGAATCAACACCGATAGTCTCCTGTTCCGTAAAAGCTGCTAACAAGGAATGTGAATTGAATCGCAAGTCTATGTTGAAATGTACTCTACTATTACGTTCAAGTATCTCCCGTGCCTTCACTTCCGCATGCGGACGAATGAACGCGTGGGCATCGGGCAATACAACCATTGATCGCTGTGCCTTGCTATTGAGATGCCACAAGCACGGATATTCAGCTGTATCAGGACATCCGTCCTCAACATCAAACGCTCCTCGCTTTCCGGGATCATGGATATCCCGATGGTCTGCTCCAAATTGAGCAACATCTGAGAGAAAACAGATTGGTAAGCCGATAGAGGCTTTCTGTCGAGGAAATTGCAACTGTCCATTCGCGAGTTGGTACGCCGATTGAATCGCCGTTACATCCCTAACGCGGGATATAGGCCATCCTACTGCTCCGGATGTCAAGGGGGCAGAAATGACGAACCCGATAACATCATCACCAACGCGAATAGGGTTGCCTCTATTAATACCATCCTCAAGTTGACGAACATCGCTGCCCCTACAAATAACCTTTGCGATTTCTTGAGCTTCCAGTTCACCATCAGGACAACGTTCAAGACATACAAAAGTCGCACGTCCAGTGTTCTTTGATTTTCCCTTCGTTGCGATAACGAGACACTCTGCCATATTGGTATCCGCTGAGAATGTGCAATTCTCAGTGAGGGCATCGGCAATCGTAATGACAAGAACATGATGATATTCCTCTGCCCACAATTTTCGTACCTTCTGCCAACTACTTCCAGTGATCGCCGTAACCGGTAGCACAAACGCCATTGTGCCGTTGCGTTTTAGCATTCTATCAGCAAGATCAACAAAATCGGGACCCGCCCCAGGATTGTTGCCTCCAAGCCGCCGCCCCTGTGCTCGACGCGATGCCTGCATTGCTGATGCTTCCTTTTTGTCGGCAAAAATACTCTTAGGCAGATTTGAGTTGCTATCAGCACCGCTCCGCGTGTAGGGTGGATTCTGAATAACGATGTCGAATTCACCATGTTTGAATGCGTCACTGAGGTCAGTCGTTTGAGTCCCTTGTCCGGTAGCGGTTTCTGTCGTGCCGAGATTCAAGGGGAGTGTCCCTGTTGGATCGCTGAGGAGGTTAAGGGCACCGATGGCGTAAAGACCGTCGACGCGCGGCGTGCCGTAGGGCATTGTGTGGATGCGCGTACCACCAATACGAATGTCAGGATAGGTACTTGCAATGATAGAGGCGGTCAGGTGTGCAGCGTTCGGTAAGATGTCACACCCGACGAGATTATTCTCCATCATGTACTGGTGGATGGTTTCTCCATTACCGCCCGCTTGTTCATAGAGCATCAGGAGGCGTTGATAGACACCGTTGAGGAGTGAACCTGTTCCGCAGGCAAAATCTGCGATTTTTAGTTTTTTTGGATCGCCTTTGAGCTCTGGTAACGCCAGGGCACAGAGGAGTGCCGAGGATTCGGGACGCGTATAGTTCGCCTTGAGAATCTTCCGATTATCAATGAGTTTCTGAAACACAATCCCGGCGAGTTCATGTTCTTGGGCAAGTCCCACCTTCTCCAACTCGCGTGCGGTATCGCGAAGCACACTCAAGATCTCACCAACAAGTCTATCATCGGCAGCGAGTGTTTCGACGAGATCGTAGGCGACGTTGAAAATTGGGGCGTAGTTTACCTTTTGGATCTCTCGCCATGCGTGGAGGACTTCGTCTGAGTCGATTTGCCCGTAATCGGCGGTAAGTTCGCTGAGTGAAGGGACAGCCTCTAAGTCTGGTTTGCGTGCCAGGGAACTTTGAAATACCAACGCATTGCTGATGATAAGCATTGCCATCTGTGTTGTCTGTTCACCGGGTTCCTGTACAAGGAGTTCTCCTATTCGTTTGCCGATATGCGGTCGGTTCTGAATTGCACTATCGACGATAATGGCAGCGCGGTGGATACCGTTTTCCAACACTTCAGCGGCTTGTTCAATTTTAGTGATAGGCGTTGCACCGATGCGGATAGCGGTTGCGATGTCGGCGATACTGCCTTCAAGCCATCCCTTTTTGGGAAACCTATCTGGTTCATCAATGTTGAGGAGGGCGTACGCGAAATCCTTTGATGCCTCCAAATTCTCGCGAATGTCCTCGCGTGGCATTGTACGGAATCTGTAGGGGAGGCGGATCGCAATTGCACTCGCAATTGTTTCGAGTGTCGTGCGGAGGGTTTTACCGAGGTAGTGTTCGCGTGCCTGTTTCTCACCGGTTTGATTGGGTCCGCGCTTGTAGTCGATTTTTACTTCGACTGCCATCGGGTACCGTTCGACTGTGCGGATAATTACATCAGGTTTCCTTTGACTTTCGACGAATGGCTTTGTTGTCTGTTCGTAAATGCGCCATGAAGCACTCATCGGCATCAGGAGTTCGACGAATAGAGTGGTAATGGTGTCTTCACTATTGGTGTGTTGGCGGTTCATTATTTTTTCTTTACCTACCACATCACCGTTCCACCGGTGTTGATATCCTGTCCTGTCATATTGGCGGAATCGTCTGAGGCGAGAAAAACGGCTAACGCTGCCGCATCCTCAGATCCCGAACCCTTATCGCTGTAGCCTTCGTCTGTACACCACCTCCCAGCAATCACGCGCTTCGGGTTTTCTTGTGTATATCGCTCGCGTAAGGCTGCTGCGTCAAAGGGTTTGTTCATATATTCGGATCTGCTCCTTGCAAGCTCAATGCTTCTCTCCGTATGCCAACCCGGACAAATCGCGTTGACGGTAATATTATAACGTCCGACATCGGCAGCGAGGGTGCGCGTGAAACCGATAACGCCCATCTTTGAGGTGGCATACGGTGCTCTGTGGGAAAGCGGCTGCTTGCCGGTGCCAGAACTGAAGTTTATGATTCTTCCATATTCCTTTCGGATCATCTCCGGTAGGACGGCTTTGGAACAGATAAACAACGAATCGAGATTAACCTCCAGCGTGCGTCTCCATTCCTCTAAACTCATATCCCAGATGTCTTTTGTTGGTCCGGCGATGCCGACGACGTTGGCGAGTATATCAACAGTGCCGAACTGCGCGATTGTTGCTGCGACCATCTCCTTGACGGGTTCTTCTTGCGACACATCGGTCTCAAAGCAGCGCACGTTCCCACCGGTGGCTCTGATGTCTGCACCGACCTTTGCCTCTAACGCTTCGACGGGGATAACATCACAGATAGCAACGGCTGCACCCTCTTTCGCAAAACGGCGTGCGACCGCCTCGGCGTGTCCCCTGCCAGCTCCTGTTACGATAGCGACTTTATTTTTTAATCTTCCCATGAAAGTTCTCCGTAAGTTATTTTACTTTTATCATTCCCAACAACCAACAGCTATCAGCCACTTGCCACTATTCGCCTTCCCACAACCGCCGCATCTCTTCGGAAGCACGGAGCAACTCATCCAACGTTCCAATGCCCTCAATACGACCATCCTTGAGTAAAACGATCTGATCTGCCTGCCGTAAGGCGGCACGTCGGTGGGAAACAACGAGACAGGTGGCTTGCTGCGTTTCAAAGAGGCGGTTCCACAAGGTCTGTTCAGTTTCCACGTCAAGTCCAGAGGAGAGGTCATCAAAAACAAGCAAATCTGCATCTCGGACGAACATCCGCGCCGCTGCGGTGCGTTGCATCTGTCCACCGGATAATTTCACACCACGGGGACCTACAACGGTTTCGAGTCCATCTTCAAGCGTTGGGAGGTCTGTTTCCATGACGCTGAGGCGAACCGCTCGATTTAAGTTGTCCCAATTCCAAGGCAAACCGAGGAGGATATTGTCGCTCAATTTTTCGCTAAAGAGTTTCGGTGCTTGGGGTGTATACGCACAACGCGGTGGCACGAAAAACGCCTTCAGATCCGTAACAATTTCACCGTTCCAGCGGACCTCTCCTGCTTGTTTTGGAAGCACACCGAGGAGCGTTTGCAGGAGCGTTGTTTTGCCAGCACCAATCCGTCCCGTAACAACAGTAAAGGATCCTCCTGGCACCCGAAAACTAATATCGGAAACCCCTATCGTTGAACCGTTGTAAAGGTGAGTCAACCCAGTAACAGTAAGTTCATCGAGTCGATCAGTTTCCGTGCGTTCAGGTATAACGCGAGGCGGCTGTAGCTCTTTGAGGTAAACCGGCGTGTGTTTCACTAAATCCTCGTCCGGCATCTCCTCGACGGTCTGTTCCATACGATTGAAGGACACCTCTGCGCGTTTGTGCTCAGCCATTATGCCCCCGAGGAGGGATCCGCTTCTTGCAACATCACCGGCGTAGGTTATGAAAAGTGCGAAATCGCCGACAGTAAACGTCCCCGCTTTCATCTGTTCAGCGACGAGAATCATAATTACGCCCGTTGCGAGCTGATTGATATTGAAACTCATAGATCTGAGGAGTTGATTAAACAGGTTGTCTACGATTGTGGCTTTACGGCGTGCGTCGTTGAGTTCATGGAAATGGTTAATCACATTGGTCTCTGTCCGCGCCACTTTCACCGCCAAGATAGATTGGAAGAGCTCGTTGATGAAGTTGGTCGATTTTTCCGTTGCAACCCGTTGGGCAGTCCGATACTTACGGATGAGTCTCCTTGCAAAATTGATCATCGTGATAATGAGAATGGAAGGGACAACAGCAATGAGTGTCACAGTGCCATTAATGCGTGCCATCCAGATGATTGCCAATATCGCGAAGAGGGTATTTCCCCAGAGGTGGATATACTGCTCGAGATACCGTATAATCGACTCAACATCGTCGCGTAGGCGGTTAGTTACCTCCCCCGAAGCCGTTGAGACGCGATGGGGTGAGGACATATCCATGATGGCTGTCATGAGGTTTTTTCGGAGCAGCGTGGAAATGGCATACCGCCAACGCGCCCAAACAAACGCCGAGGAGATGAGTACACTCCGATCACCGAGTTCAACGATGATGAAGAGTACTACAAACGTCCACGGATTGGAACCAGCAGGCGATTCACCGGTGAGTGCATCAAAAAATGCCTTCATGATGATTCCATGCGCAAACGGTACCAGATCATCTAAGCCTCGAAAGAAAATAGTTCCGAGAAAGAGGAGCGGACGATAACGGATTAACCGAATCGCCGACTGGCCTGTCGTCATTGCGTCACCTCTTCTAACCCTGTCTTTAGGAGTCCTGAGAAGATGGAATCGGGATTGCGGACAAGTTGCTGACGTTCACCGTATTCTTGGATTTCGCCATCAGCGAGAATCATAATCTCGTCTACCTGTTGAACGGTTCCCAGACGATGGGCAATAATAATACTCGTCCGTCCTCTCAATAACCGCTGCACGGCTCGGTCAATCCGCTGTTCCGTAGCGGGATCGAGTCTTGAGGAGGGTTCGTCAAGAATGACAAGCTGTGGATTTTTGAGAAAGACGCGCGCAAAAGCGAGCAGTTGTGCCTCTCCAGCGGAAAGTCCAGTATCTTCAAGCATCGTATCAAGTCCGTTGGGTAAGCTCCTATACCATTCAGACAACTCCAGTTCTTCAATAACCGACAAAATCTGGTCATCAGAGATTGTGGCATTAAAGAGGGTTAGATTCTCGCGTACAGTCGCATTGAAGAGTTGCACATCCTGCGTAACCATTCCAATCTGGCTTCGCAAAGCCTCAAGCCGAATGCTCTCAATCGGCTTTCCATCGACGCGAATCTGCCCTTGATTGACCTCATAGAATCGAAACAAGAGACGGGTAATTGTAGTCTTACCGCTGCCGGTGCGCCCCAGCAGCCCCAGGGATTTCCCTGGCGAGAGTTGGAACGAAACATCCTTCAATACCACTTCATCCCCGGTGTAACTAAATCTGACGCGTTCAAAGTCGATACCGAGAGCGTCTGATTCGGGAAGGTCTTCAGTGCCGTCCGCTATCTTCGAGGTCCTGCGATAGAGTGTTTCAATCCGTTTCAATCCAGCGGTCGCCCGTTGGAGTTCGTTAATCTGACGGTTGATCATGTAGAGGGGGCGCCGGAGCATCGCTGTGTATTGGAAAACGAGAAAGACAGTGCCAATCGTGAAGATACCTCTTTGATAGAAATAAATCCCCATGCCCATTGTCAGTGCGTGCCCCAAGGCAAACAGAACGCCGCTAATCATTCGTAAAACTTCACCCATTACATGTGCTTTCACGGCGCGCCCGTATACATCCCGATTGACATCGTAAAATCGATCCATTGTGTAGTCGACACCACCGTTGGTTCGGAAGTCTTCGATTCCGATCAACCGTTCTTCAAGAAACCCGAAGAGTCGTGAGTATCCTTCTCGTTCAGCGGCATAGATTGGGACAGCAATGTTCCGAGTGAGATTGTAGACCCACATAGCAATAATGACAAACACCGTGAGTGCGGCACCGACGCGCCAATCTTCGCGGGCAACCAAAATCAGGGAACCGATGAGAAATAAGAAGCTTCCAATCACCTGAAGCACAAATTCAGAGAAAAAGTTCGAGAGTGCTGTGGTATCACCGTCAACGCGCTCGACCATTTCACCGGGAGTGTATTCATGGTGGAAAGACATATCAAGGTTCAGACAATGGTCGGTGAGGTCTTCACGCATCTGATTTGTGGCGCGCCATCCGACATCCTGCCCCAAATAAGAACTCACCAATATCATCAGTTGCCGCATAAATCCAACCGCAAGAAATATACAACCAGCAATGATGAGGTTGCGCGTCGTGCCTCCGGCTTCTGCGGTGTCAATGAAATAACGGATAATTTGCGGATTGACGAGGTTTAGCCCGATTCCGCTGAACATGAATATAGCGAGCAGCGTGACACGGAGCCACTGCGGTTTGAGGTATTGTGAAAGGAGTTCGGCGTATTGCCGGAAAGGGACTCTTTCTAAATTTGGGTTATCTTTTTCTTGCACTTTATCTAATCCTGAATATAACAAATCGTTGCAGGTTATCGGGGATTATAGCACGAAATTGAAATCAAGTCAAGTATTTTGTGCCGAATGGCAGGGCCACCCAGTTTTAAGTTTTATAGAAAATCGGTTATCACATTCTGGCACTCCAGATGAAATTTAATAAAATATTTGGATAATTCTATGTTCCGCCAAACCCGGCAGGGTTTTGCTTGTATGGGTGATGCGTCATAATGACGGTGTTTTGTATACACCAGTATGACGTATACGCCAATATGACGGCGTAAAAATCGGTCTGATGTGGATTCTTCAAGGGGTGCTTTTTTGAAGCGGATGCTGTCGTTATTTTTTTATGAACTGTGTGTATACAGTGTGTTTTGGGAGGGGCATGAAAAAATAGGGATATGATTTGAGCGGTTTGGGTGCGGATATTTTAGGGTTTTTGAAGCATTGGCATGAAACTTGCACGCTATAAGTATGTTGTATGTGTTGATTGGCGGGGGTGCGGAATGAATCTCCCTCGCCAGTCTAAAAGTTTCTAAAAAAATATGAAGCGGTAGCGCGCCAGATGTCCTATACTAAGGAGATTTCGGATGAAGAAAAAACTGATATTTCTGCTGGGGGCTGTGACAATGACCTTCGTAATCTCTACGGTCGGATGGTTTCTTCTCAAGCCAGAAGACAGCCAATTCATGTCGGTCTCCAATTCTAAAGTAATGGGAAATGCGGATGAGACACGTGATATCATCCAGGTATCAAAAAACGCATCCGCACCTGTACGGGATCCTGAAGCCCGAATTGCAGAACGGACGCGTCAGACCCTCACGAACTTTTATGAGGAAACCGGACAGGCTGAAAACGATTACGTCCAACAATTAATGCATGCGATGGAATCCCCGGCTTATGAAGACTATATGAAACAGCAGCGCGCGACTCCGGGTTTTAGTTTTAAACTTTACTTTGATTTTCTTGAATCACAAGGTGTTGAATCCCATCGGGACATGTATGAAAATAATTTTCGGCAGTACTACCCGACAGGTTCCCTGGCTTCCTATGAACCGATGATGCGGCAACGTCTTGCAGAACTCTTCCTTGATGCCCTCCCCGTAGATCCGAAAAATTCGCGAGCTGTTACACAACAAATCCGCGGCGTTATGACAGAGTTCGGCAAAGTCCCTGAACAGAGTAGTTGGGTATTGGCACATTTTCTGGGTGAAGGTGAGTGGGACTGGGCAACCGACATCCAAAAGAACGCTGCGGGTATTGTCGCCGAATCAACACATATCCCTTCGGAACCCGCGCGCTTTACGGACATTGAACAAGACGAGGATTTTTCTTTTTTCCAGATCAAAGAAGATGTAGGCATTCAGTCGGACCCCGCAGGCCTCAGTGAAGTTCCGCCGCAACTCGAGGCAATTGAGCAGCCCGCCGCAAACTCGGAAGCACCTGAAGCAGAACTCATAACGGATATCGTTGCCGACATACCTGATTTGCTAACCGAGGCGGATTTCCAACAAACACTCCGCGAACGGTTTTCACCCCAACGTTTCAACACCGCGATGCAAACCTTGAATCAACACGGACCCGAAGAAGGACTCCGCAGACTCAAGGTATTGGATCCTGAGATGGCGACCTACGTAGAACGCCTGATCCAACCAAATAAGGAAACAGACTAACATGAAAGATACACATGTTTTATGTGTTGTATGCAGTCTTGCACTCTTCGCTATTGTCTGTGTGTTTATGGGATACGCCACGGATACGCTTCCCGAACAGACACAGCGTGTGATAGCGATCTCCTCTCAATCTCAACAAGGAACTGTCACTCAAACAGTACCGGTCTCCAGAGAAAAAACAGAGTTAAAAAAGAAAGATTGTGCCTGCTGCAATGAGAATATGGAAAAACTGAAAGCCCATATCCTGCAGCAGAAAGCATCTGAAGATACAGCCGCACGGCAGCACATGCCACTTTCAGAAAGTCAATAAGGCCTGTTTCCCCGTAAAAGGAGATTCCAGAATGTACCGTCGAATTGTTTTCTGTGTCCTTTTTTTCCTCACCAGTATACTGACAGAAACGCTTGCGTACAAGCATCCCGAAAACCCGCCCACACTGCAAGAGAACGCGGCTTTTGCCAAACTGAAGAATAAATTCTCTGGCAAACTCCTTGATAAAGACTTCAACACCCTGCGCGAACTTTCTGAAAGTCCGGAATATCTTCAATTTTTATCCGAGGTGCATCCACCTGAATATCTGGGATATCTCAAGGAATCCGAAAAGGATCTCCGCTCCTTTGAAACGTTCATCCAATTCGTAAAAACCGCACTGCCGCCAAGAGAACGCTACTTTGAATTCTTTAAGGAACAGTTTTTCTATACCACACCTAAAGATATCCAATCTGAAGAACTCGCTTTCATTCACCTCATCGCAACTGGAGAATGGGGAACTGAAGCCGAAAAACGTAGTGGGAGTTCCTTCATCCGAAAACGCCCCGGTATCTCCAGCATCCTTAGCAAACCGGACGGCATAAAATGGCTGATAGAAAAAGGAATCGTTGAAGAAAAAGAGAAACTTTTACCTTCCGATTGGACGCGCATTGTTGGTGTCTTCATGCACCTCGGTTCTGTGATTATGGAGAATCAAGACGAGGACATACGATGGATAAAAACACTTTTTGAGGAACATGGCGAAGATGACGGGATTTTGTGGTTGGCTGTCCAAGACCCCTTCCTATTTGACAGAATACTCTATGTTTTTCACGACCCTAACGTCTTTCTTAAATGGTTTGATGCCTCTGCAGATTAGTAAAAGGATACGTTCCGAAAAAGAACGGAAAGAACGGATAGACGAAAAATCTGTGTCCTATTATAACGTGAGTTTGAAAAAAGTTTAGATATTAGAAAATCATGGGTAAATCGCTGACGGCTTGAAGTTCAGCGAGGTTCAAAGCGGGTTTCTTCTCCAAGAGCTGATAGGTGATCAAAGCACTCGCTTTAGCAGACGCTATGCACGCTCAGCCCATGACACTCCCCCATTCTGAGGTGCCGGGGACACTGCTTACCGAAAACAACGACACGCCACCCCCGGCTCCCACTTCGGACCCCTGACGTAGATACAAATAATGCCCCGATGTCGTTACCCGTTGAACAAAAAGCCGCGATACAAGAAATCTTGCACCATTACAGCACTGATGAAGGGCTGCTCCATCTACTTGAAACCGACGCGGAGAGTGCCAGATGGCTTTTGGAACATTTCAACTCACTTGATGAAATTGAGGCATGGAGAGATAAAAATACTACCCAAGTCTCTCCGGTAAAGCAGCAACCTGCATCTGAACGCATACCTTTTTCTACGGAGCGACTCAATGAACCCAAATAAAACGTTTCTTACAAGTTACAGCGAAAGACTATCTCGTGATAGCACCCAACACCTAAAGGCGTGGGCTTCGGCTTCATAGCGACTGCGTTCTCACGAGAGGTTTGAACGTCTTATTTTCGCTCCACCTGCGGGCGTTTCCCTGTAGATTCCTATAGGCATATCGTCAAGGGACGGCTATCCCTGCCCGCAATATGTTTATCGCAGCGTTTATGTCTCTATCGTGGTGAGAACCACATTCGGGGCATATCCACTGCCTATCAGAAAGCAAAAGGGTTTCGTTATGATACCCACAAGCGGAACAAGGTTTTGTGGTGGCAGTCCACTGTCCGATTTGTTTGAAAAGACGCTGATGCTTTTGACACTTATATCTCAAAATCTCAACAAATTGGTAGAAAGCAAGGTCGGAGACTTTACGTCCCCACAAGCGTTTCATACCGTCAAGGTTCAACGTCTCAAGGACGATGGTATCAAACTTCTTACAAAGTTTAGAGGCAAGTTGCCAATGAAAGTCGTTGCGTTGGTTGGCTATTTTCCGATAGAGACGGGCGAGTTGTCGGACACACCACCACCAAGCCTTAGAACCTTTCTGCTTGCGAGAAAGTGCTTTATTCAGAGACCGAAGCGTGTTCAAGTTAGATTTCAGGGGTTGTGGGTGTTGGATTTTCTCACCCGTGCTGAGTGTCAAATAAGCGTCTTTCATGCCAAAGTCTGCCCCAACGCTTTTACCTGTTGCTGGCAGTGGTCTAAAATCTGTATAGGTCGTTGTTAGGCAAAACCAATAGTCTCCGCAGTTGTCTCGCTTGAGTGTGACACGACTGATTCTGCCGTGCCATTGACGGTGTTTATGGAAGGTATACGCGACTTTATCAAGTTGCCATTTGCGTGTTTTGGGATTCCATTTACGAAATGTGAGTGTGATACGGTTATGACTGAGTTTATATCCAGCTTGTTTAAAAGTGATAGATTTAAACTTATGGCGCGGTTTGATATGGGGTTTACCCCCCAGTTTATTAAAGAACCTTTGATACGCATTATCAATGCGTTCCAGCTCTGCTTGGATCGCTTGGCTTGGCAACGACTTCCAATGTGGGTGTGTGCTGCGTTTCAAATCTTTTGCGTGTTGACACATTACAGCATAGTTGGCATACGGAAAACCATCTTTGTATCTTTGGTCTTGCCACTTATGGAAGTATTCATGCACGTGCCACATATCGTCAAGCAAGTTGCCAATACGCATTGTATTAGATTGGTTGTATATCTTATACTTATAGGTTTTCATGGTATATCAAGTCTCAAGTTTCTAACCCCGTTGAAGTGGGTAGGCAGACACAGAACCTTGCGATTCTGCTTCAACTGTCTGCCAACTTGATACGCTAAGTATACCACATTTTAGCCTATTTTGTCAAATCTATTTCACAGGGATTACGCCTTTAGCGGGCTTAT
Organism: Candidatus Poribacteria bacterium; assembly: GCA_963662915.2. GTDB lineage: Bacteria > Poribacteria > WGA-4E > WGA-4E > WGA-3G > WGA-3G. The sequence continues at coordinate 1,613,755 of CAXXEU010000002.1, forward strand.
ATCCCAAAGCTAAAGCGTTGGGCTTTATGCCCGAATGCCCGTAAAGTCCATAGGGAGTTGCGGCTATTTTCTCCAACGTGCTTGCTATTATCTTGTATCGTGTGGTTCACTTGCATCTCCGTAGATGTCTCGCCAGCGGGATTTGGAGAAGAATGTGAATAAGAAATCAACTTGCTTTTTTGTTGACAGGGGTGCCTCCGGGTGTTATACTCTTACTGCTGAAAGCGTCAATCGCATACGACGCAGCGGTATGATGCGCGAACGCCGATACATCACTGCTTACCGAAAACCCTCCGCCGCGCGTATTATTAAACAAAATATGTATGAGCCAACCCTTGATTAAAGGGACTGGCTTGGATGCGGAGGGATCAGAGATGAACCGTCAGAGCAAAACGGCAGTGCCTCACGTTAAACTGCCGAGAGATAGTTTGCAGGGGGATTACAGTGATATTATTGGAGAAAGCTCCCAGATTTTTGATCTGCTGCGACAAATTGAGAATATGGCATCAACACAGGTGAAAGTCCTTATATCTGGTGCAACGGGGACGGGTAAAGGGATGGTTGCGCGTGCCTTACACAAAAACAGCGGCAGAACCGGAAAGCTGGTTTCTCTCAACTGTGCAGCAATGCCAGAACACTTAATCGAAAACGAGTTATTTGGGCATGAACAGGGCGCGTTTACAGGGGCAAATACCAAAAGTATCGGAAAATTTGAAAGAGCAAACGGCGGGACCCTATTCCTTGATGAAATCGGAGAGATGCCCCTTTGTGTGCAGCCGAAATTGCTGCGCGCCATTGAAGAGGGTGAGATTGAACGTCTCGGTGGCACAGCACCGGTTCAGGTGGATGTCCGTATCATCGCCGGGACGAACAAAGATCTTGCGCAAGCTGTGACAGAGCAGGTGTTTCGTGCAGACCTCTATTATCGATTAAATGTTGCGTCTATTTCTGTTCCTTCCTTAGCAGAGAGAAGCAGCGACATTCCGGTTTTAGTCGCATATTTTCTTAAGAAGCATTGGCGGTGCTCGAGTGCGGATACGCCGGGGATAGCCCCGGAGACGTTGCGCATTTTCAATAGCTATCCGTGGCCTGGCAACGTCCGGGAGTTAGAAAACGTGATTGAAAGCGCATCTTATCTTATCAAAGGTAAGTTCCTTTTGCCAGAGCACCTACCGAAAGCCATGCAAACCGACTGCTTGTCCGCTACGCGCTCTGCGGGAGAAGTTTCTCCGCTTTCAGAGACAGAGATGATCAGCGTGCCCATCGGCACGCCTCTTGCTTTGATAGAAGAGACAGCGATCCGTGCGACTTTACGGCATTTTAATGGAAATCGGACGAAAACGGCGGCTGCCTTGAAGATCGGTATCCGGACGTTGCAAAGGAAGTTGAAAAAGTATGGTATTTAGGGTTTTGCTGGGACATTTCTGTGGATTTCTTCATGGTTGTTAGCGGTTGGCTATGGTCTATCAGTAAGAGTCGCGCGTTGGAACTTGCTTCTACATGAAGATAGGATTGACAAATTTCAGTGGATGGTATACACTCATCGTCATGAAAACCGAAAGACCTCGCGAACGTGGTATTATTGTTGGAATAACAGGCGGAATTGCTTGTGGCAAGACGACTGTCTCAGATCTCTTGGCAGAAAAAGGGGCAATTCCGATCAATGCAGATGAAATCGGACACCAACTCCTCAAAGCAGACAGCCCGGTTATTAATGTCCTGATCAACGCATTTGGCAAGGAGATACTCGAAGACACCGGGGATGTCAGCCGAAAGAAATTAGGAGCTATTGTTTTCAAAGACAGAGCTGCTCGGGAGCGACTCAATAGCATTCTGCACCCCTTAATCATCCAGCGTTCACGTGCCCGTGCACGCCAACTTGTTACAGAAGACCCAAATTGTATTGTGCTGCTTGACGCACCGCTCCTGATTGAAGCAGGGGCTTATGATACGGTTGATCTGATAGTTGTTGTGAGGGCACCGGCGAAGACACAGCTGCGACGCACTTTGGAACGCAGTATTGCGCAAGGTAGATCACTTACCGAAAACGAGGTCCAAGCACGAATTGACGCACAGATGCCGCTCTCAGAGAAAGTTACCTACGCCGATGTTGTGATAGAGAATGAGGGGCCGCTTGCTGAACTTCACCAACAGGTGGATGCCCTTTGGAAGGAACTTCAGAAGCGTTGTGAGTAAAGCGTATGCTCCAGAAAGATACGCGCCATTATAACCCGACCTACCATTTTCATAGATAAGATCTCTAATCCCAGAGGCGATTGATGGCACTCGCTTTGACGACGCAGTAAACCTCCAAATCCTCCTGCAATTGCATCTGCTCGCGCGCCTCGTGTGTGATCTTCACAGCAAGGTGATGCCATTCAACGAGAATAGATAACCATGTGCGTTCGCTTTTGATATCAAGATACTGGATTCTTCCGTGTAGGACGTTACGCGCACTAATCGGGAGGTTAGACTCAAGCGAGACCATAATATCTTCAGCACGGATAGCAACGGGGACGATCTCGCCGACTCCGACGTCAGTATATGGAATGATAAGCGACTGCTCTCCGATTTCCAACGTCGTCACACCGAGTGTCTTGTCTGAGAGCGTGACCGGAAGGAACAGAATGTTTTCGACCCCCGTCAATTGCGCGATAGGCATTGCAGAAGGTGCCGTTAGCAATCGGTGGGGTTCGCCGTTTGCCACAATTTCGCCGTTCGCAATTAGGAAAGCCTCATCAGCGAGTGCCATCGCCTCGGAAAAGGAGTGGGTTACATAAAGAATCGGTATGTCAAAAGCATCTTTAACGTGGTGTAGGTACGGGATAATTCGGTCTTTGAGCGTGCTATCCAGTGCAGCAAGCGGCTCATCCATGAGGAGCATCCGCGGTTCCATAGCGAGTGCGCGGGCAATCGCGACGCGTTGACGTTGACCACCAGAAAGTTCTTTCGGATACCGCTGGAGCAGTTCAGCAATTTCAAGAACATCTATCGTAGCTGCAGACTTTCGTCGGTTGGGCTGTCCGTATCGGATGTTCTGAGCAACAGTGAGATGTGGAAATAGGTAACCCTCTTGAAAAACGTATCCGAAGCGTCGTTTTTCAGGCGGCAGATTAATTTTTGAGGAAGAGGCGTAAAGAAACTCGTCCCCGAAGAGAATTTCACCTTCGTCAGGGGATAACGTGCCGCTAAGGCAATTGAGAAGTGTGCTTTTCCCGCTCCCAGACACGCCTAAAAAGACGGACACCTGCTTTTCCAAAGATGAATCCACAGTTAAGGTAAAATCACCAAGGTTTTTGCGAAAATTGAGTCTGATTTTGGGACGACCTGCCATAAATCTCCTATCGGAGTGTAAAGCGTTCCGTGAACCAGAGCGCTACGAAGGCAACAACAGTTGAAATAAGGACCAGTCGATAGACAGAGGCATCTTCACCAAGATGTACCGCACTGAAAATCGCTAATGCCATCGTTTGGGTTTTACCCGGAATGTTTCCCGCCACCATAATAGTGGCTCCAAATTCACCAAGACTTTTGGAGAAACCGAGGATCGTTCCGCCGATTACGCCGCGATACGCGAGTGGAAACGTTATCGTCCAAAACACTTTGAAGGGCGAGGCACCAAGCGTGCGTGCAGCGTTTTCAAGTTCAACAGGGACGGACTCCATCCCTGTCATGATACCGCGTACCAGCAGTGGAAATGAGATAATTGAGACTGCAATCACAACAGCGAACTGCGAAAAAACGATCTCTCTCTGAAAAACAGAATAGATGAATCCGCCAATAACGCCATTTTTTCCCAACACAATGAGGAGGAGATAACCGCTGACAATAGGTGGCAGTACCAACGGACACATGACGAACGTATGGAGTAAAGCCTTGCCTGTAAATGTGCGTTTTGCCAGTAGCCACCCCACCAATAATCCGAGTGGGAAGGTTATAACCAGACTGAGCAATGCGACTTTTATAGAGAGCGAGAGGGCAGCAACTTCAGCGGGGGTAATTCTCATTTTAGAGCCAAAACGGTGAATCCGTGCTTTTCAAAAATTTCTCTTTTCTCGGCAGACTGGAGAAAGGTAATAAACTGACGCGCTAACTGTTTTTGGGGGCTATTTTTCACGATGACAGCCGGATAGATGATCGGTGTATACGCTTCAGGTGGTATGTGATAAAGGACTTTTATAGCGTCACTCACGATTGTATCCGTTTTGTAAACAATCGCTATGTCCACATTTCCAGATGTCACATAAGCAAGGGTCGCCCGCACATCTGTGCCGAAGATAAGTTTTGAATTCAACGTTTCCCATAACCCGAAGTGCGTCAAAGCCTCTTTCGCGTAAGCACCGGCTGGTACTATGCTTGGATGCCCAATCGCGATTCTCGAAACCTCAGGGGCAGCGAGGGTATCCAACGCACCTACAAAAACCTCCGCGGCATCACCAGAGACAACCACCAACCCATTGGTGAGTAAATTCCGGCGACTCTCGGCTTCCAGTAGCCCATCGGCTTCCAAAGCAATCACCTGACGCGAGCTCGCTGAGATGAAAACATCCGCTGGCGCGCCTTTTTCAATCTGACGTTGTAAAGTCGTAGACGCAGCGAGGTTGTAAAAAACCCTAACACCGCTTTCAGTCGTAAACGTTGTCCCGATTTCCGTGAGGGCATCTGTCAAACTGATTGCAGCAAAGACGCTCAATTCACGCGGCTTCTGTCTATCCGTCGCACATCCCGAAAATACAATGAACACGAAACCAATTGCGACAAAAAATCTAACACTTCTATGCATTGTTGTCTCCTATCGAAAAAAACACTTGATAATTGTAGCGGATCTGCTAAACTATGTCAAGCGGTTTTTAACGATCACAGGGCTATTTCGTTTTAAGGTTTTTATTCAATGTGTCCAAAGCGTCGGGATTTGGAAATCCCGCCTACAAGGGATCCGCGCGCATTGAAAATCTAAAACTTCGGAAAACTGAATGACCCTATAACACTCGGTCAGGGCGTTCTGAACTATCTAAAGTTGGACAACTTGCACGAGAAAATAACAAAGTTTCCTTGCATTCGGTCTATGCCTATGGTATCCTATTTAAGTAAAAATGGACGTTAGGCAAACAGCAATAGACGTTAGGGGAAAATCATGAAAATAGGTTTATGCACCATTGCTTTCCAAGAAAAACCGGTGGAAGAGGTTATTGCTATCGCTGCGGATTACGGCTTCGATGGCATCGAACTTTGGGGAAAACCTCCGCATCTCCCGGTGGAATATGACGAAAGTTATGTCAAAAACGTTCGGGATATGGCACTCCGCAAGGGATTAGAGATCTCAGCGTTCGGTTCGTATGTGGATCCGCTGATGATGCTCCACCAGAAACATTTCGAGGCAGCCTTTAAAGTCGCATACGATTTAGGAACCAACCTCGTGAGAATCTGGTCCGGTGGCGGTCCTTCAAAATCCATTGCGCCGGCTGATAAACGCTTGCTTCTTTTTCGACTGGTGAGCATTACGCAATGGGCAAGTTTTCGCAATATCCGACTCGGTTTGGAAATGCATAACAACAACTTCACCGATAGTGTTGGAACGATTTTGGAGACAATCGAAGGTATTAATCAGCCAGCGTTACAGACGTATTACCAACCGCTTGCTCGCGCCGATGCTGATGAACCGCATACTGCTGCTGAAAAACTCGCTTCACACATCATAAACGTCCATGCCCAAAACTTCGATGAGACCGGCAAAGGGTGCCCGATTGCAGACGGCGTTGTTGATTATGCCCGAATTGTTGAGATTTTAGGCACTGCCGGATACAGCGGATACTTGGAAGTGGAGTTCGTCCACGGCGATAACAAGTTGGAGGCGTTACAGCGCGATCGAGACTATCTCGCCAGTTTGGTTAACGCCGTAGACGGCGATACACTCAAAGATTTAGACATCGATCCTGTGTAAAACAGACATCAGTTCCGATAACAAGCGTCTCCGAGAAAGCAGTTGGAAGCACGTTATGCGTCTGGAAGTGGGTATCATCAAATTGGTGGAGGAGGTCATCGGAATTACAGCGGAGCGCCGCGCACAATTCGACTGGCTTTGCAATAAACCGCGTCGTGAAGACTTCGGCAAAAATTACGATGCTGTGATAAGACTTTACACTGCCCTGGAAGGCGATTGGGATGGTACAACAGCGAAAGCAGACGGCTATCTGACCCCAGATGCGTATTTTCCGCGGCCCTATCATTTTATTTTTGAGTTCGATGAACTTCAACACTTCACACAATTCCGAGAACGGACATTCCAGTATTATCCAGCAGACATTGAAATTGCTTATGCGTCGCAGAAATACCGTCAATTTTGCCAACAATATCACGTTGCTGCACTGGCAAAGGGACCGGCTCGGTTCCGTAGGCATACTGCAGACTTTCCCTATACAAACGGACGCGCAGCACAACGCGCTTTTTTTGATACATTCCGGGATTGGCTGCCACCGTTGCACGGACTCAATCCGACTTTAAGGTTAGCTGAATTTGAGGTTGTCCCTATTCTCAATGGACAATTAACAAACACCGCAGCGAAGGATTACATGCAACGCCTGCTTCACCAACGACTCACAAGACTCTCAACACTCAAGAAATAACAGGACTTATGCAGCATCAAAGAAATCACCTATTCCGACGCAGCTGGTGCGGTTCGGAATGCACATTGCATTTAGGCGAGTACGCCGCAAAACCGCACCTACCGATGGGGGCATAAGTCCTAAATAACACAAAGATAGGATAGATAACGCTACATGAGCCAGCGAAAGCCTGAAAAGGTGAATCTTTCAGAATATCCACTGCTTCAAATCATAGGTCAGACCCCGCTTGCCAAAATAGATCTTTTTGCTGATGAGCTGCCGCACGTCGAGATTTACGCAAAGATAGAAACCTATAATCCGGGTGGCTCAATTAAAGACCGACCGGTCTTAAGAATGCTTACGGAGGCGATTGCCTCCGGAGAGCTTACATACGAAAAGATTATCCTCGACTCCAGTTCTGGCAACGCGGCGATCGCCTATGCCATGATAGGTGCAGCCCTTGGCTACAAAGTTGAACTTGTAATTCCAGACAACGCCAGCGAAGAACGAAAAAAACGCATCCATTCACACGGCGCGAAAATTATCTATACCGATGCCATCCTCGGTTACGACGAGGCGTTGCGAGAAGTTGACCGTCGTTATGAGGCCGCTCCAGAGAAGTATTTCTTCAAATCGCAATACGACAATGAAAACAATTGGCTGGCGCACTATGAAACCACTGGTGTCGAAATCTGGGACCAAACAGGGGGAAAAGTCACACACTTCGTTGCTGGTGTCGGGACTGGCGGCACGATTACCGGTGTCGGCAGGCGGCTTAAAAACTACAACCCAGACATCCAAGTCTGTTCTATTTCACCAGAGGTGTTCCCCGGTATTGAGGGACTCAAACCGCTCGGGGACCCAGAGAATATTGTGCCCGCAATTCTGGATGAATCAGTGATTGATTACCGCATCCCCACGACGATTGAAAACGCTTACGAAATGTGTAGTCGTCTGGCGCGACGCGGTTGGTTCGTCGGTCAATCTTCCGGCGGTTACTTGTACGGTGCCTACAAAGTCGCGCAACAAATTCAAGAAGGCGTTATTGTCACAGTCTTTAACGACCTCGGCGAACGCTACTTTAGTACACGCCTCTGGGATTAATCTTTTAACTTTTAACTCTGGTCGGAGTTTCCGTTGTCAACTCCGATCTAAGATTGTTAAAAAACCTGCTTTAGGTTATGAAAGGTTCGTTACTGGACCAGAAACCACCGTGAAACGAAATTGTGAGTCGGGGAATGCCATAAGGCATTCATACCGTTGATTTTTAGCGAACAATTTGTCTCAGCTTTACATTGTGGCACGGTGACAAGATTCAATAGATTAAAATATGGAAACAACAGTTATACCGTTTTGCGGCTTACGTTACAATGCGACCCAGGTAGATGGGATCGAGAATGTCATCGCTCCACCTTATGATGTCATCAAAACAGAAGAACGGCTTGCCTTAGAGGCATGCCATCCTGCCAATATCATTCGTCTAATTTTAAGCCAACCTTGTGAAAATGATACTGAGGACGCTAATCAGTATACGCGAGCCGCGGCATTGATGAACCAGTGGATTTCAGACGACATACTTGTCCAGGACCCAACGCCGCGATACTACATCTACGATCAATCATTTAATGCCCCGGACGGAAAAACCTACACCCGCCGTGCGCTGATTGCGCTTGTCAAACTCGAACCCTTTGAAAACAAAATCATCCTACCCCACGAAAAGACACATGCCGGGCCGAAGGCAGACCGACTCAATCTCATGCGGGCATGCCACGCGAACCTCAGCCCAATCTTTCTCCTTTACGGCGATCCGAGCGGCGATATTGAACAGATCATGCAAGGTTTTACCGATGCACATGCCCCGGAGGCTGATTGTCCAGAGACCTTTGGAAGTACACATCGATTGTGGTGTTTAGATGACGCAGAACGCAACCGAGAGATTCAAGACCTTTTTTCATCGAAACCGCTCTTGATTGCTGACGGTCACCACCGTTATGAAACAGCACTGGCTTTTCAAGAGGAAATGGTGCAGAAATTGCCGAACGCTGCATCAACGGGTTATGGCTATATGATGATGAACCTTGTTCGGATGGAATCACCGGGTTTGGCTGTTTTAGCGATTCATCGATTGTTAGACAATCTAAGTCCCGATCAGATTTCGCGAGCTATTGCGAAATTGCCTGAAGTATTTGAGGTACATGAGATTGACACACAAGCGAACCTTATGGCACAACTGGATACGCTGAAAGGAACGTCTGCTGCGATAGGTATGTATACAGCAGATAACAACTATCGCCTCCTGATTCCCTATTCAACAGCACTACAGCAATTAGACGTAACCCTCGTACAAGAAACCCTCGTCAAAGAAATGTTCGAGATTGAAACGTTAGCGGATCATATTAGCTACACGGCTTACGCAGACGATGCCGTTACACACGTAAAAAGCAGCGCGGATAGCGTTGCGCTCCTCATGAATCCGACACCGGTTGAACAAGTTTTGGACGTGGCTATGGCGGGTTCAACAATGCCACAAAAATCGACCTACTTCTATCCGAAAATGGCAACCGGATTTGTTTTGAATCTGTTGAACAGATAAATCAGAACAACGCTGTTGAGCGTGCTGTTGATTGTTTTAAAATAATTACAGGTTTTTACATTGACACGAACTGGAATTGACTTTCCATTGATTGTTTCTGAGTGGGTTGAGTTGGCTGGCAGCTTCATTTGATACAAACTATAAATAGTATTATACATAATGAATTGCAGATTATATGTATGAAACACTTATAGTTGATAAAGATTAAAATTCACAAATTTTAATCATGTCCGAAACTACTTTTGCGTTACAAAAAAGTGAACAAATGCACAACAAACAATACTTAGACACTTTAGCATTTACGCACCAGCTATACGCAGAGACACCGCGCCAACTTGCATTCCAAGCAACAAATCTGGCTGAAGCACAAGCGTGGCAGCAGGAGCTTCGGGCAAAACTTATCGAACTGGTCGGTGGGTTTCCAGAGGAGCCGTGTGCCTTAGAATCGGAAGTTTTGGAATCGCATGAATTCCCGACCTATTTTCGTGAGACGGTGCAGTTTAAGAGTCGTCCACACATGGCAGTCTTTGGTTATCTGCTTACTCCCAAGCATCTCAACGGTTCGTCCCCGAATCCAGCAATTCTCTGTCTCGCGGGGCATGGTCGCGGTGTAGACGACATCGTGGGCATTGAGGAAGACGGTAGCATGCGCTCAGGATACGGTGGCTACCAAAACGATTTCGCACTCCAATGTGTTGCACACGGCTACACTGTACTTGCGATTGAACAATTTGGATTCGGGCACCGACGCGATCCGATCGCTCGCGAGCGCGGCGGCGGTAATTCCTCGTGTCAACCGAGTGCTGGGGCGGCACTCCTGCTCGGACAGACGATGGTAGGTTGGCGGGTTCATGATGCGATGCGAGCATTTGACTATTTGGGGACCCGACCAGAGATTGACACGAACCGTCTCGGTGTGATGGGTATCTCAGGCGGTGGTACAACGACCTTCTTTACCGCAGCAATTGACCTGCGTGTTAAGGCGGCTGTGGTGAGTGGCTATTTTAACACATTTCAGGATAGCATCCTGAGCCTAAGCCATTGTATAGACAACTACATACCAAATGTGTTACAATATACAGAGATGTATGACATAGCGGGATTAATCGCCCCGCGTGCCCTCTTTGTTGAATCCGGTACGGAAGACACGATTTTTCCGATTGAAGCGACCCGTTTCGCGGTTAATGAAGCCAAAGCGATTTTCAAATGTTTCGATGCCGATGATAAATTAGGACTTGAGGTGTTTGAAGCCGGACATAGTTTCCACGGTGTTGGCGCATTTGAGTTTCTGAAAGAGGTTCTGTAAAAAGGAGAATAGCGTGGCAATTGAATTGTTCTCGATCGGCACAGAATTAGTCCTTGGGCAGATTCAGGATACCAACGCCCATTGGATTGCGCAGCAAATTCTTCAGATTGGTGGCGAGTTACGACGCGTTACGATGCTACGCGATGTCCGCGAGGAGATGTCCGAAGCACTCAATTCAGCAGTGGATCGGGAAACGTCGCTCATTCTCACAACAGGTGGACTTGGACCAACCCCGGATGATATGACCGTGGAGGTTCTCGCTTCATTGATTGGTACGAAAGCTGTGGTGAGCGAAGAGACTATTGCCGAATTTCGGAAACGTCGTGAAATGTCAGAAAATGATCCGCTCAGCGAAGCGTTGACGAAGATGGCAACTGTGCCGGAAACTGCTGTTGTCTTACAGAACCCTGCAGGATGGGCACCGTGCATCAGCGTTACACACAAAACGTCCACGATTATGATGATGCCCGGTCCGCCCCGCGAGATGAAGGCAGTCTTTGAGATGCACATCCAACCTTTAATTGCCGAACGCTATCGCTCAGAGATTATAACGGCGCGGGTTTATGTAAGTATGTTTGAAGCGGAAGTTTCACCGCTGATGCAGAAGGTGATGGAACGGCACGCTGATGTTTATTTAAAAGCGTATGTCGCCCTCCGAAAAGTAGATGGCGGCACGATGCCTGTCGATCTGGTTTCAACAAGTGAAGATAAAGCCAACGCCGAAGCGGAACTTCAACGTGCCACGGATTACTTCCAAGAGCTTGTTGTTGAAGCAGGCAAACGTTTTAGTTTAGAAGATGAATAGTAAAGATGATGGACGAAGCACCGACCCGTAGGTACTTTCCAAACAGCGTGGTGCAAGCTATTCGTGCCTTACGCTGTTAACTGTAGTTAGAAAAAAGGAGATTTATACTGTGAATCGTAGACCTTCCGGAAACAGAAACAAACGAAAGCCGCAGACGCGGTATACGAATACGAATCGTCCGAAGCCAAAGTCTAAATACAAAAAGCAACGAAACACCACTACTGATGTTAATGTTGCTGAATCTGGAACCGAAGAACGAACTCCACCTAAAAACGATAAAATAGAGGTTGAAGGCACCGTTATCGAACCTTTACCAAATGCGATGTTTCGTGTGGAATTGGACAATAAGCACAAAATTCTTGCACACATCTCTGGCAGAATGCGGAAATTCTTTATCAAGATTTTGCCGGGTGATAAGGTAACTGTGGAACTTTCTCCGTACGATCTGACGCGCGGACGGATTACTTATCGGAAAAAGTAAATTCCGGATAGATGTCTAAAGTGCAGTCGGCCCGTGTGCATAAATTGCGATTCTCGTAGGCGCGCTTTTTAAGCGCGCATGCGTTTAAAAGTAAAATCCGTTTTTATCGCCTTATTAGGAACTTTCCATGAAACCTACTGCCTTAATTCATGTCAATAGCATTCATGAAAAACAGATCGCTCAGCTCTCGGACGCAATTGAAGTGAAGCAGGCACAAGTAGAGGAACTCATAGTAGCCGTCGAGAAACTTAAATCAGAAGTGGACCTGTTTCAGCGTCGCTACAATGCCCATATCAGTCGTTACTACCTCGAACTCGATAAGGTTGAACTCGAGACGAAAGCGTATCGCCTTCGTCTACAACTGCGCCGAGAGCAAGTGCCCGATGAAGAGATAGAAGCACGTGTGGAATCCTGCTTCAGGGCAAGCCGGGGGCGTATAGAGGCATACGAGGCAGCCGATGCATCAGAACCTCCGTCTCAAGCAGACAAACCCGCTGAGACGAAATCCAAGCACTTGCAAAATCTCTACCGTAAACTCGCCAAACGATACCATCCAGACAAGGCTGTGGATGCGGAAGAAGAAGCACGCCGTGAGCAATTGATGCCCTTGATTAATCGGGCATATCGTGAGCAGGACATCCAAACCTTAGAACGGTTGAGTCTCGGTGAAATAGAGATTCAGGCAGATCAAACAACAGTCATTAAGAAACAGGTAGCCTTGCAATCAGAACTTCGAGAGCTCAACCGCGCGGCGAGCCAATTGCGTTTAGAAATAAACCGTCTCAAGGCAGGACGTACCTACCAACTCAAACAACAGGTGGAAAAGGCTAAGGAAACCGGCAGCGACTTACTGACCGGTCTCGCAAAAGACTTAGAGCGGCGGGTTAAAACGAGCCGGTCACACTTAGCACGTCTCATTAACATGTGGCACAAGTTATGAGTTATAAGTTGTAAGTTAAGAGGTTTCTCTGTGACCGGCATGACAGGTCAGATTCTGAGTATCATGCGCCGGAATAGTCCGTGATTTAAAGTCTTTTTAGAGTGGAAACGTAACGCGTCGTCCTTCTTGTGCGGAACGATATGCGCCTAACACCATCTCCACCGATACCCGTCCATCTTTGACTGTAACATCGGATTCAGTATCGTTTTTCAGACAATCAATAAATGGACGCGGTACACCTGCAATCCGCTCCCCATGCCCCTCTGGAATTGGGATACCGCAGTCTTTCCATGATGGTTCATCCTGCGTATACAACTTCAGCGCCACGGCATCTGCGGGCCGCGGGATATTACACGATGGAGCGTCGCCATAGTTCTGAATTACCACGCCTTTATCGCCGTAAATTTCAGTTGTATTCTCACCGGCAAGCGTCACAGACGTATTCAATAGGATCGCCATCTCACCACCTGCGAATCGATAGACTGCCAATCCTGTGTCGTCAGGAGCAACGTCTGTCAAAATGTTATCAATTTCGGCGATAACGCTTATCGGTGGACCGAGCATCCAGTGGATAAAGTCGGTGGCGTGTGAAGCATCGTCCATGAACATCCCCATATTCTTCTCTGGATCAATGTGCCAACGGCTGAGTCCGGTCACGAAGGCTTCGCTAAATAAAGCATTGATACAGTGTCGGCGGCGTAGTACTCCGATTTTTCCTAAGACTCCACTATCAATTATCTTTTTCATAGCAATGTTCGCCGGGTCGCGCCGCATCTGATGGCCCATCATAAACTTAACGCCGGTCTTTTCGACAACTTCAGCAATTCGATCACAATCCTCTAAGGTGAGTGCCATCGGTTTCTGGCAGAGGATATGCTTTCCTTCAGCAGCAGCTGCCTCCACCATCTCTGCGTGCCGATTCGTTTCACATGTTACAATGACTGCGTGAATATCGGGGTGGTTGACAACATCTTCGAGATAGGGTGTGTAATTCATGCCGTACTGCGTTGCGGCGTTTTCGCCGCGTTCCGTGTTGTCGTCCCAACATGCGATGAGTTCAACGTCGTCAAATGAGCGCATTTGGTTGCAGTAGGCGTTGGCGTGTCCGTGTGCGAAACTAATTATGCCGATACCAATCTTTGTGTTCATATATTACTCCAATTTGTAAGTGTCTGTTGTGAATCAAGTTCGGGGTTGAAGACTTGCAAACCTTCTGTACGAGCTGCCCGTAGTAGTCGCTGATCTGAAGCAACGAGGACCACTGTATCATCCGTACTGCGGAATTCAGTTGCAGTGTCCAACGCGGATCGTAAGACGATTGCATCAACGCTGTTGAGTGAATGAATATTAATCAAATCCATTGCGTCCCAAATAAGCGAATCTGGCAGTGAAATCGTCTTGAAGTCGGATTGGGTGTTAATGACCTCATATTCTAAGTGTCTAGTCGCCTGAGTAAATTGATCAGTCTCAATACGCCTGTCGTTTCGTTTACGGACACAGATCCAAAAGACCTCCATCGCACCGATTGTCAAACACAGCAAACGTTCCAAAGGAGCATTTTCAAAAAGGAAATCAATTTTATCACTACCAACTTCTTCAATATATCGCTTGGCAAGCGCGCTTGCATCAAAGTAGAAATAATACACTACTATTTCTCCCGTTCTGCAACAATAGCGCGGCTAAACTCATTGTCTTCTGGGCGGATACCACTCTCAACCATACTCTTACGAACTTCCTTAAGAGGTCTGAGCTCAACATCAGGTGGAATACCCATTTTTTCAAATATTCTGTCCAGAGATTCCTTTGCAATATGTGCATCCTTCTTGTCGCTTTTTAGTGCCTCAGCTCCTCTTAGCGCAGCAGCAGTTTCGTGGTCCTTTGGAACATCCGGTACCACTTCGTCAACAATCTGAGAAAGATGTTCATTTATGTGTCCAACCATCTTTTCCAGACGATCTAAACGTTGGACAACGTCCTCAAGTGTCGCTTTTTTCATCGTAAACCCTCCAGTTTTTATTTTATGTTATAGGACTTACGCAATTTTGACCGTAGCCCGCTCTGTGAGATCGAGATCCCTGAAAAACATAGGCATTCTGGTGGCACAACCTAACAGGTTATGCTACAAAAGAGCATTCTGCGTAAGCCCTAATGTTAATTAAGAATACCACAAAAGCTGCCGGATAGCATACCAATATCCGCACATCGAGTGAATCACTTCTCCAAAACAATGCGAATCTCCGTATCTACACCGCCCTCACTAAAATCCATCTTAGCAGAAATTGGACCAAGGGATTCCAGTGGAAAGAGGTTCTCAGTGATACGCTGCGTTAGTTTTGCATCCAATTGCTCTCCGAAAAGCGAGAAAAGGACTGTCGAGAGTGGCAGAAGGCGTTTCAACTCCGGCACGAACAACT
The DNA here is from genome assembly GCA_963662915.2 of Candidatus Poribacteria bacterium. Taxonomy (GTDB): domain Bacteria; phylum Poribacteria; class WGA-4E; order WGA-4E; family WGA-3G; genus WGA-3G. The sequence goes on from CAXXEU010000002.1 coordinate 1,628,896, forward strand.
CCGGTTGAATGAACGCTTGAACACTGCTGGCATCCGCCGAGAACGCAATGTCAGTCGAGATAAGAGCATTTCCGGTAGTCGTATCAATCACAGACTTTAACCCCATCAATGTTGTACTCAAAACGAAATAATCGTCAACAATTGCGTATCCCCCCGTAACCGCTAACAGGAAATTGAGGCGGAGTTGGATAGGTTGGATTGTAATACCGTTGTAATTTTGTGTTTCAAGAAACCCAAGTGGCTTGCCTGCAAGAGAAATCTTCCCTTGCTTCACGATCTCTAAAACTGCTTTTAGTGCGTCGGGAGCCTTAGCGTATGTGAGTAGGACTAACGAAGGGACTACCGATACTTCCTCAGATTCAGGGGCAAGCAATAGGACTGTTAGGTTTGTTCCTAAAATTGGGGAAAGATCAACACCGTCGAGAAGTCCCTTCATAAGTCCGGGAGCAGGTAGTGAAGTAACGAAAGCCGTTCGTTCAGGAAAAGCGTGGAACGGTTTGGTGTCATCTGTAAATGGAAAGGCGGAACCGAGCGTTCCGGTTTGCTTGCGGAGACGATGCTGCGAAATAATCACACCATCTTCGTATCGATTGCTAAATGTCCAGAATTCCGTATCCCCAAAAAGTTCATAAATTTGTTTAACAAGCACGTGAGAATCTACACTGTCCAAGGCAGCAGCGAGTTGCGGTAGTTCTGCATAGCCAGTGTTCTTGTCCTGACGATAGTCTTGCTGAATCTCGTCTCCGATTGGGTGTTCCGTAGTAAACCTTTGGTTGCTCTCCGCCGCTTTTGGATCTGAAGCATCGGCATAGAGGTCAATCGTCTCGGCTAAGAGGAGCGGATCAAGGGTTAAAATACCAATTTTTCCGATGAAGATATAACTAAAAGGACGAGGATAACCTATAATGGTATTAATCGTGATGTTACGATACTTTGTCTGAATGCGTTCATATTTTGGGTTGATTGCATCGGTTGCTGTAAGTGCCTCAATGCTGAGTTTTTCTGGTCCACCAACTTTTGTGATGAGGAGAAATGTATACTCGCCCTCCCGCTGATAGATAGCAAGAATGGCTTCCTCTCCGAAATAACCAGTGATTGTCTTAAGGTCGAGCTTGCCACCCATTTCGTATTCCCATAGTTGCTTCTGATAGACGAGTTGTTTCCACCACTCTTGTTCCTTTATCTCGGTGAGGAGTGGCATTTTAGCCGTCTGTTTTCCTAATTCACTTCGATTAAAGGTTTGCACCAAGCCTTTCAACTCTTTGAGAGTCAGGTAGCAGATAGGGGATTTCGGTAGCAGTGTGATAAGGTGCTGCTCGGGTTCCCACAATGCTGTCTGTTGATAGATAATAGATAGCAAAATGATAACTCCAATGAAAACGATTAAAGTGATAAGAATGATTTTCTTTGGTTTGCTCAGGCGCATTTGTTTTGAAACCTTTGTCAGACAGACAGATTTCTGTTTCTGTTATGACTTCATCTTTGCAATCATCATTTGATTATAGCATGCATATTTTTTCAAAGTAAACAATCTATAGTGACGTTTAGAATTAATTAGACATTCCGCGCCAGCGAGGTTAGAATGCACATCGTCTACCATTGGACAATTAAAATGAAAAATCGAAAGGATGGAAGGTTGGATGGCAAAAAATTTGTTGCCATGATGTGAAAAATGATGTAGAATATTAGCGTTATTTCTTGAAAGAAGGTGAACATCGTTCCTACCCAAACTCTCAGAATTCGACCATTCACTATTTTCCTTATCTGCGTGTTAGTGCCTATCAACTGTTGGTGGGTATCTGTCTCTATCATGCGTGGCGGCGGAAGTCCGACGCAGGTTTCGCTTTTCTACAATGCCGTTATCACCATCTTAGTCCTGTTAGGCATCGGTCTCCTTTTGCGTCGGTTGCATCATGCACTCATACTGAACCGTGCCGAATTGCTCGTTATCTATACTTGCATCTCAGTCGGAGCAGGGCTTGCAGGTGTCGACAGGTTTCTCGTTCTCATGCCTCTAATTGGGCATGCCCATTGGTTTGCAACCCCAGAAAATGATTGGGCAAACTTGTTTCATTTGCATATCCCGCAGTGGCTAATTGTCAGTGAGAGACACGCGCTGGAAGGATATTATACCGGATTTGAAAGCATCTACGAATCGCGTTACTTAATGGCGTGGCTGCCTGCCATTATCTGGTGGACGCTTTTTCTCGTCGCTGTCCATCTCGTCATGCTCTGTCTGAATCTGATCTTTCGGAGACAGTGGGTTGAATCGGAACGCCTCAGTTATCCAATCATCCAATTACCTTTTGAAATGACGACGCGGAGCCGTAGGTTTTTCGGTTCACCGTGGATGTGGCTTGGTCTCTCTATCGGTGTCACCATTGATATTATCAACGGGTTGAACTTCCTATTTCCAGCTGTCCCAAGCCTTGGTGGAAAATTGTATGATTTGCGGCAGATTTTTACAGAACGTCCATGGAGCGGGATAGGCTGGAGTCCACTCGGTGTTTTCCCATTCGGAGTTGGACTTTCGTTCTTTATACCGTTGGATCTCTCTTTCTCGTGTTGGGCATTCTGGCTGATCTGGCGAGCGGAACGCCTCTTAGGTGTGATTGCGGGATGGCGGGGGCTGCCACGGTTTCCTTATGAAGCCGAACAATCACACGGTGCGTATTTAGGGTTATGCGTTGTCGCTATTTGGATGAGTCGCCGTTATTTGAAGGGGGTTGCCCAGCAGCTCATATCACCCAAAAAAGACGAACCGGTTTCATACCGATTGGCTGTTAGCGGCCTTCTTGTTGGAATAGGATTCATCGTCGGTTTCTGCTTGAAGATGGGGATGAGTCTTTGGATTATCATCGTCTATTTCGCCATCTGGTTTGCCATTGCGATAGCAATTACACGTCTACGGGCAGAATTGGGTTCACCTGTTCACGACTTACACTTCATTGGCCCCGATGAAATGTTGCCGCGTCTGTTAGGCATCCGTAGGCTTGGTGCCGTGAACTTAACGGGTTTTGCCTATCTTTACTGCTTGAACCGTGCCCACCGTTCACACGCCATGCCACACCAACTTGAAGGTTTTAAATTAGCCGATGGTGCCAACATCCCAATACGTCGGTTCGCGGTGCTCATGATGCTGGCTTCCGCATTAGGCGCGATTGGGTCATTCTGGGCATATCTATCAATGTACTATTCAGAGGGTGGCGTGGCTGGCTTCGGGAGAGAGTCCTTTAATCGGTTGGAAACGTGGTTAACTTACACAGCCCCACCGGATGTGCCAGCCATCAGTTTTGCGACGTTCGGATTCGGACTGACGTTGCTGCTTGCGGCGATGCGGATGCGATTCCTCTGGTGGAACTTACATCCCGTCGGCTATGCGATCTCCGGGAGTTGGGCAATCAACCCAATGATTGGTTCTATTTTTGTGGGATGGTTGCTCAAATGGCTGGTGCTAAAATATGGCGGTATCCGTTTACATCGGAAGGCGGTGCCATTTTTCCTCGGTATTGTGCTTGGCGAGTTCGTCATTGGTTCATTCTGGAGTCTTTTGGCTGTTATACTGGATAAACCGATGTATCGCTTTCTGTTTTAAGTGGCAATTAGCAATGCGTGTCATCGGGTAAAGAGACTTCTCACTAAACCAAAAACTTCTTTACCAAAGACTAACAGCCAATTGCTCTGAGCGAATCGCGAGCAAAAAGGCGTTGTTATTTTTCCTATTTGTGGTATAATATTTAAAACGCAATATTCGGAACAAAGCATTGGAACTCAAAGAGAAATCAGAATTCATATCAGATACACTGGAAGGGTTACTCGGTGTGCCGACCCGCGATGGGGCAGGCGATGTCTTAGCGTGCCTCATTTTAACAATCCTGTCACAAAACACCACTGACGTTAACCGAGATAAAGGCTACGCCGAATTGAAAGACCGTTTCCCAACGTGGGAAGATGTCTTACACGCCGATGTCAAGGCGATAGCGGCAGCGATAAGACTTGCTGGATTGGGAAATCAAAAGAGTCAGACCATCAAGAACTTCCTTACATGGCTTAAAACTGAACATGGTGAGCTTTCATTAGAATTCCTTCACGATGTCGAAACTGAGAAAGCATTAGCACTCTTGTGCCAACACAAAGGTATCGGTATCAAAACCGCCTCCGTCACACTCTCTTTTGCATGTGGTCGGGAGGTTTTTCCTGTTGACACACACATCCTGCGAATTTCCAAACGCCTCGGACTGATTCCGTCGAACTGTAGCGCGGAGAAGGCGCATCAGGTGTTGCTTCCTATAGTGCCGGAGGGAAAGGCGTATCCGTTCCACATGAACCTGATTTACTTCGGCAGACAAATCTGTGATGCCCGAAAGCCGCTATGTGAACGGTGTCCACTGACGCAACACTGCCTCTACTACAAAGACAACCGACAAATTTAGATAGCACTTCCCTGTATCGGAGTGAAAATATGTTTAATTGGCGAAATTTGTCGTGGATGTCGGGATTAGGAAATCCTTCCTACAGAAGAAATGGGGAAAAATATGTTTAATTGGCGAAATTTGTCGTGGAAACATATATTTGTAGTGTTGTTGATACTACACATCCTACCGCTCTGGATCTTTGCCTATTTCCCCTCTCAAGACGGTGCAAGCCATATCTATAACGGTCTGGTGTTAAAAGAATATGGCAAACACGAAAACTATACATTGCGGGATGCGTGGGAGTTGAACATCACAATCTTCCCGAATTGGCTTTCTCACATCATGTTGGCGGCGTTCCTCTATGTATTCCCGCCTGTCATCTCGGAAAAGGTTTTCCTAACGATTGCGATTGGCATGGTTCCGTTCGCTTTCTTCTACTTCCTCAATGCTGTCAACAAAGGTCAAGAGGGTCAGTATGTATATGCTTGGCTCGGTTTCCCATTCGCTTATAACTATCTCCTCTATATGGGATTCTACAATTTCCAACTGAGCATCTCGTTTTTCTTTTTTAGCTTCGGGTTCTGGTGGAAACACAAAGACGACATGGAGATAAAACACTTGGTTTGGCTCTATGTGTTGTTATTGCTGACCTATCTATCGCATATTGCTTCCTACGGTCTCGTCGTGTTGGGTATTTCTGTGGCAAGCGGTTGTTTGTGGGGTGCCCCGGCGATAGCCGCAGCGTGGCGAACGCGCGGTGAAGGTTTTACCGCGCTGCTTCAAAAGTTTGTCGTTAGCCTCAAACCCGTATTTCGCTTCTTTCTGTATATGGTGCCGATGTATTTTGTGCTGGTAGACTATTACCTACAGAGCATGAAACAACATCAACAGGGTAATCACCGCGGCGCGGAATGGATATGGGAATACTTTCTGGGAATCAAGTCGATCGTCTATTTTACGGATTGGCATCTTCCGGTGCACTATTGTGTCCTCGGTGTCTTAGGTATAGCACTACTTGTCTCTATCGGTTATCGAATTCAACGGAAACAGTGGGTGAAACCGACTGATGTGTTTTTATTAATTGCGATTTTGTTTACGTATATGTTCGTCAGGGCACCGTGGAGTTATGGTCCTGGAGGTTGGATTAACGACAGAATTCATCTCTACATTCTGCTGATGATGGCAGCGTGGTTCATTCCAGATATGGGCAAACAGTTTCGTCATGTTATCGCAGCCTGTCTTATCATTTTCAGTTTAGTCCACTTTGGTAGGACAGCCTACGATCATGCGCGTATTGCGCCAGAGATTGCGGAGTTGGTATCGGGAACACATCTCATTGAACCGCATACAACGTACCAGATTCGGAGCGAAGAAGAGGGTTGGCACAAATCTGAAGCATTGGGAAAGATTAAATATGTCACGCCCTTTGTGCATCACATGGCACTCTATGGTGTGTACGCCGACGATGTGGCACACTTGTCAAATTACGAAGCCGAATTCTACTATTTCCCTGTAAATCGCAACGACGAGAATGCCCCAGAGAATTACAAAGATCTGTGGTACCACAAAGCCCCTGTCGATTACGTTATTGCGTGGTATCCACCGGATACCGCTGAATTTCGGGCATACACGGCAGATCACGAAATTATTTACGAAACGAAACATCTCCAACTCTATAGAAAGAAACGTGCACCGGGCCCGATGCTCGATTTGTGGGACAGAACAGAAACCGATAATTTGATAATCCGTTTCGACATGCAACCCAACGGTAGTGTAACTGCTCTCGATCATCACGCTATCGGACCGAATACGGAATACGAGAGCGGTAAATTCGGATGGCGGACGCGCGCACCCCACGAAGGCTATCGGGGCAAGAAAACTCCAGATAGTGTGGTCGATGTCTCTACAGAAGCGGATAAGAAAAAAGGTGTCGGGAGGGGGGTACTTATGCCTTATGGGTGGACAGAATTAGCGCAAGACGGTGTTTGGAGCCAGCGGGACGCGGCGTTCAAACTGGATCTGCCTAACGGCATCTATCGTGTAACCAACACTTTCTGGATAGGAAAAAACGGAACCCATACAGTTAACATGATCGCAAATGACACACAGGTACTCAAAGAATTCACTGTACATGGTGGAGCTGACGCACTTGAACATACCTATACAATCGAAGTCACGGAGGGTTATCTTACGCAAGTTATTTTTACACCCAAAGACCGGGTACGTCATGAAGATGACTGGGAGCATAAAAATCATTTTTGGATTTGGAACGGCTGTACAGTCGAACAAATTTTTTAAACTATTAAGGTTGATCGGTTTTGTCCGTTGTCCAAAACCGGATCCGTGATTAAGAGTAAGTTGCTTGTACAATCAGACAGTTAACTGTGTTCTTAAGAAAAAACCTTATTATTAAACCTTTCATTTCCCGACAACGTAGAAAAAAGCACAAGGAGATTTAGAAAACAGATGATTAAACCACATGGAGCCGAAACCTTAACACCGCTTTACGTTTCGGATGATGCAGAACGCGCCGAACTGACGAAAGAAGCCGAACAACTTCCGTCTGTCCTGTTATCTTCAGGTGCTGCTGCATCAGCCGTTATGCTGGCATCAGGCTACTTCACACCGCTAACGGGTTATATGAACATCGCTGAAGCAATAAGCGTCGCCGCAGACATGAAACTGCCGAGCGGACTCTTCTGGCCCGTTCCGATTATGAACATCGTTCCATCAGAACAACTGACGGATGCGGTGAAGAACGCTGATCGAATTGCCTTACGCGATCCGAACGTTGAAGGCAATCCACCGCTTGCAGTTATGAAAGTTTCAGCAATCGAGACACTCACAGCAGAGCAGAAACAACTTCTTATTGAAAAGACCTTCGGAACTACCGACCCAGAACACCCTGGTGTCCCTGCTTTTGCTGATGTTGGAGACAACGTTCTTTCTGGTCCGATCGAAGTGCTGAACTACTCCTACTTCCGTGAGGACTTCCCCGACACATTCCGCACAGCCGTTGAGATTCGCGAAGACATCGCAGGGCGCGGGTGGAACACGGTTGTCGCTTTCCAGACGCGTAACCCGATGCACCGCGCCCATGAGGAGCTTTGCAAGATAGCACAAAGAGAAGTCAGTGCCGACGGGGTCCTAATTCACATGCTCCTCGGCAAACTCAAACCGGGTGATATTCCTGCTGCCGTTCGCGATGCGTCTATTCGTGCGATGGTGGAGCACTACTTCCCCGAAAATACTGTCTCCATCACCGGCTATGGATTCGATATGCTCTACGCGGGACCGCGGGAGGCACTGCTCCACGCCGTTTTCCGTCAGAATTGTGGCGCGTCGCATTTCATCGTCGGACGGGATCACGCGGGTGCAGGTGACTATTACGGCGCGTTTGACGCACAAGAGATTTTCGATACCATGCCTGAAGGCGCGTTGGAAATTGGGATTTTCCGCGGTGATTTCACGGTCTGGTGCAAAAAGTGCAACGAAATCGTGATGATGCGGGACTGCCCGCACGATGGTGATGATTATTTCAACGTCTCTGGCACACGGCAGCGTGAGATCCTCGCCGCTGGTGAGCCGCTGCCGCCGGAAATCGCGCGTCCTGAAGTCGCAGAGATATTGATGGAGTACTATCAGTCGGAAGCAAATGTGTAAACGAACTATTTGAAGGCGGGACTTTCTATATCCCGCCTATGTCTTTGCTTACCATCTTATAATTTGCATAGGACTTACGCAGCCTGCTTTTTTGTAGCATAACCTGTTAGGTTGTGCCACCAGAATGCCTGTGTTTTTTCAGGGAACTCCATCTTAGAAAGCACGCTACAGTCAAAATTGCGTAAGTCCTATAGCACCTATAACTATCAAAAGGACAGATAAAGATGAGTACTTTTAATATTGATAGACCTTTACTTTCCACTATACTCACAGATATAGGAACTGGAAAAATACAACTTCCTGACTTTCAAAGAGACTGGAGATGGGACGATTCCCTGATTCAAAGCCTTTTGGCAAGTGTATCGCAAGCCTTTCCTATCGGAGCAGTGCTGACCCTGGCAGTCGATGGTAAAAATTCTCTTAAACCCAGACCTATTGAAGGGGTTAACCCGGCAGAGGATGCGGAGATACCTAATACGCTCATCCTTGATGGTCAACAACGATTAACAGCCTTATTTCAATCCCTAAAATCCGAACAAGGTGCTTATACTTTAAATGCCAACGGGAAATCGATTACTCGGTATTACTATCTTGACATAGAAAAGTGCCTGAACGACGAAATAGACCGCGAAAAGGCAGTTCTTTCTTGTAGAGAAAATCGCCGAGTCCAGAGGGAGCATGGAGAAATTATAGATATCGTTTCCCCCGAAATGGAATACAAAAATTCTATGTTTCCAGTTAACAAAATTTTTGATTCAGACGATTGGGGAGACGAATACAAAGATTATTGGCAGCAAGACCCTTCCAAGCGCGAGTTGTTCAATACATTTAATCGTGAAGTGATTGGATGCTTTAAACAATACAATCTACCTAAGGTGTTTACGCATTGCTTATACCCAACGGATGCCGTGACTTCCTCACGGGATCGCCTATTGATGAGCAAATATCTTCTGATAGCAGTATTGACATTCATCACATATTCCCAAGGGATTGGTGTCGGAACCAAGGTATTGAATCCAAAACCGGTCATATTTGATGCGGAAGCACTCTTTAACGGACCAGATGCACAACATTGATAAAGTGGCCAGGGGTAAATGTTGGTTTTTCAAAACATTGTAGATAAGTAAACTGACTAACCAGCAGAACTATCCTTTGGAACACACCGTGCAATTCAATTGTAGACCTTTGATCTGCTGTGGGTTATTATGCTTATAGCTGTGTGAAGGATGCAACCAACAAGAAACTCTAAGAGGAAAACATTATGATTGCATTGACTAAAGAACTCCAGCAAGCAGTTCAGGATGCGAATGAGCAACCTATACGCCTTGTTGATCCACAGACGAATTTGGAATACGTTGTGTTACCCGCAGAAATATTCGACCGGGTCCAAGAAGTATTCTACGACGCGAACCCACTGACTATTGAAGAACAGCGGTCCTTGCTCGTTAAAGTTGGACTCAGCGTCGGATGGGACGATCCGGAAATGGACGTTTACAATGAACTCGATCCCCGGCTCGATTGTGAAAAGCGAAGCGTGAAAGAATCATGAGTGTTCAACGCGGCGAGATAGTCATTGTGGATTTTCCTTACAGCGATCAAACTGCAAGCAAAATACGTCCAGCCCTTGTTGTGCAAGCGGACTTATGGAATCAGCGGCTTGATGACACAATTCTCGCTCCTGTTACCAGTAGCCACAACCTCAACAATATAACGCGGACGCAGTATTTCATAGATATTTCGACACCTGAAGGACAACAAACGGGGCTGATCTTTAATTCCGTTGTCCGATGTGGAAGTCTAATCGCGTACAATCAAAATCTAATTCTTCGCATAATTGGTAAACTTTCACCTTATGCTATGCGGGAGATAGATAGGTGTTTAAAAGCCGTATTGGGCATTCCATAGGGAATAGATTGAGTAAGGACGTAGCTGAGATAAAACCGCGTCCTCTTTGGAAATAATATAGTGGAAGCCATTCTATATCACAAAAGCATCCCACGTTATCTTGCGATGCGCTACCTCGGAAAACGGTGGCAAGGTCTCTATACGTCGCCATTCTCCTGTACGCGCCTCGTTGATATTCCGGAGCCGCAATTGCCAACACCTAAATGGGTCAAGGTCAAGACTCGACTCAGCGGTATCTGTGGCTCCGATTTAGCGACAATCACAGCGAAAGGGAGTCCCTATTTCTCTCCGTTCACATCAACACCTTTTGTGTTGGGGCATGAAATCGTCGGCGATATTGCGGAGATTGGTGATGCAGTGGACAGATTCCCCGTCGGTGCACGCGTGGTCATTGAACCTGCCTTGTCATGTAAGGTGAGAGGGATTTCACCAGAGTGCCATCAGTGCCGAAACTCCGGTTTCGCGAATTGCGAAAACATTACAAAAGGCGATATTTCCGCAGGTATTCAGACAGGTTATTGTCGCGATACAGGCGGTGGGTGGAGCCGATACGTGCTTGCCCACCAATCGCAACTCCATCTCGTTCCGGACGGTATTTCCGACGAAGTGGCTGTGCTCCTCGAACCTTTTGCCTGCGCGTTACATGGCGTTTTGAAAATGCAAGACTCAGTAGGCTGGATTTGTAATCCCGACTCTTCGATCTGTATAATTGGCGGTGGCACGATGGGTCTACTCACCGTTGCAGCACTGCGGGTACTCGGTCACAGGAACCGTATCATAATCTTCGCGAAATATCCGCACCAACAGGAATTGGCGCGTAAACTCGGCGCGGACGACGTGCTATCACCAAACAAGAGTCGATACGCAGCGTTCTGTGAACTCACAAGCGCAGCATCGCATCAACCCGAACTCGGACAACAGGTATTGATCGGTGGTGTGGACGTTACTTTTGACTGCATCGGTTCCAGTGTCACAATAGACGACGCGCTCCGTTTTACGCGCGCAGGTGGGGAGGTTATCTTAGTGGGTATGCCGGGGATACCGAAAAACGTTGATTGGACTTCTATTTGGTATAAGCAATTGCGCTTGGCGGGTGCGTATACCTACGGACTCGAAACCCATAACGGCGAACAAGTGCATACCTTCACGCTCGGTATGCGACTTCTTCAGCAGATGGAATCCCACTTGCGTCCACTGGTGAGCGAACTCTTTTCATTACGAGACTACAAACGTGCTATTCAGACGGCACTGAATACTGGGAAAACTGGCACAGTGAAAACTGTATTTGATTTGCGAATCTGAGCATATATATCTTTGAATTGATATAGTATTGAAGGACACGATACTGTAAAAAACTCAACTCAAAACAGGAGAAACAATCAGAAATATGGCTAATGAATTAACAATATTTACAGAGATTTTCCCAGTTCAACTAGAAAAACTTCCAAATTTGACATTGTACCAACTAAAGGTTAGCGGGTCTGTCCCGTTAGATGAAATCGGAGGAAAATTATCTTATCGGTTACAAAAAAAATTCGGTGGGCATTGGAAATGGGACGACGAAAAGAAATATGTTATCACCGATTCCGCGCAAGACGAAGCCTCCATAAGGCAAATCCTTCAGGAAATATGGGAGACCTCTAATAAAGAAGATGTTCTTCGATCATTAGAGGGCATAGAAGTCTTCCCAAATGATACAGCTTCAACTCAAGGAGTTGCTAATTTCATAGCTCGCTGCCTGCAAGATGATTTTTCGCGAACGATCAATAATGCACTAGCCAAACATAGACGAGACGAAAAAACACATTATGTAAACCTCAAAAGTCACTTACGCGGTTGGGTAGTTGACAACCATCCGGCAGTATCTGTCTCTATCACTTCAGAACTAGAATCAAAAATTGATTTGAAAACGTATCTTGCAACCCACTCCGATCCTGCTGAATTAAAAGGTTTGAACGTCACAGATAAGACTAAACCTTTCCAAACATCAATGCCAATTACCGGAATTGTTGGGCGACTTGGCGAAAACGATATGCGTGACCGATTATTAGCGTTTAAACCACCTGCTGAGATGAAGGGCTTGATTGAACAGGCACCCGAAGATGAATTGGTTGTTAAAGTGGCCGGAAAATACGATTATGTTGTTAGTGCCCTAAAGATCAAGATTCACACTGCCAATTATGCTCGCTTCAAAATTAATGAGAAATTACAAATCGAGGCTGCACAACGTGTGAAGTACATTACATCAGTAGCTTCGATAATTCAAGAAAGCGGCTTAGTCAGTCGAGCATATTCAACGAAAACGCACAATCACTTGTTTCTCAGTGGAAATGGTATCGGCTATAATCCTAAACTGAAAATTGGTAATGGAGAAATTGTATCTCCAGATTCAAACTTCCGTTCTCTGAAGAAATTTGGTTTGTACAAGTCCACTACCAATAAGCATATACACATCGCTATCTTAAACACTTCACCTCAAACACCGCTGGAGACTCTGCGAAGGAACTTGAGAAATGAACTTAGCAAAGGAATGGACTACAAGCTGACATTAGCAATAGAAAAAGAGGTCCCTAATGCATCACGAGGAGTGTTAGAGCCTGTCCTTAAGGAAATCGCTGAAAAGAATCCTGACATTATTTTAGGAATCATCCCAAAACCTGATTTTGACACGGATGAGTGGACTGTTTATGATGATTTTAAACAACTTACCTTAGAAAAAGACTTACAAAGTCAAGTTGTCCAGCCTCACAATGTTAATAGTCAGTATATCATAGGGAATGTTGTTTTAGGAATACTCGCTAAAACGGGTAATATTCCCTATGTATTGGCAGCCCCAATAACTTATGCTGATTTAGTCGTTGGGCTTGATGTTGCTCGTCAGAAAAAACGCAACCTTCCTGGGACTATCAACTCCGCTGGAATGGCCAGAATCTACTTTTCAAACGGTGAACTCATGCGATATAATATAAGGGAAGCGATGTTAGAAGGAGAAATTATCCCACCGCATATTTTGCAAAATATATTTCCACAAACAGAGTTCGCGGGAAAGAAAATTCTTATTCACCGAGATGGTGATTTGCCAGACGCAGAAAAAATAGCATTGATGGAATGGGGAAATCAAATTGGTGCTACATTCTATTTTGTTGAAGTCATTAAAAGCGGAACTCCGCGTCTTTATGCAAGCCAAAATGGTAAAATTGTCAAAGCCCTAAGAGGAAGTATACTCAAACTGAGTGAAACGGAGGCATTATTAGTCTCATCAGAATTCCCTGCAGGTTTCAGAGCAACCCCACAACCGATTCGCGTTCGGACCCATCCACCCTTTTCACTAAACCATGCTCTGCACTCTGTGTTGTCTTTAACTTTACTTCACTATGGATCTCGCAGACTGCCACGGTTACCCGTTACCACTCACTATGCTGATAAAATATCTTCTATGGCTGTAAGAGGATTAAAACCTGAAACACTTGATGGAGCAATACCATTTTGGCTATAATAAATATCTAAAACTTCAGTGAAGTCTTTGTTCTACCTGACTGAAGTAATAAGAACACAGGAGATAAGCACTTATGCGTTTTATCGGCTGCAAATTAAACTTAATGTCTCACATTGAAAGGTTTATCACAGAAACGATCGGTATCAAAGAGGGTGTTTTCTGCGATATTTTTGCAGGTACTGCCACTGTCGGGGCACATTTCAAAAAGAGAGGATTTCAGATAATATCCAACGACTTACTGGAACTCTCCGCTGCTTTTCAACACGCCTTGATTGCAAACAATACGGAGCCAGAATTTGCCGGAATTATTGACACACTCGGTGATGTGGGAAATACTGATTTGTTTACTTCGCTCTCATCGTATAACAAGGTCGTAGCATGGTTAAACTGCCTCCCCGGCAAAAAGGGCTTTATTTTTAATGCGTACTGTCCATCAGGTACCAACGAATGCGGAAGACAATATTTGTCCGATGTGAATGGGCAAAAGATTGATGCTGTGCGTCAACAAATTGAGGCATGGCGCGTCGCCGGCGACATCACTGAAAATGAATTCTATCTCCTGCTCCTTCCGTTGTTAGAAGCAACATCGAAGGTATCAAACATCTCTGGAACCTATGCTGCCTATCTAAAACATTGGGATGCCCGCACTTACAAACCTTTAACACTCACCCCTGTAGATATTATTCCGTCACAACTAACGCACTGCATTCATCGCAAAAGCGCGAATGATCTGATCAATGAAATCCAGTGTGATGTGCTGTATATTGACCCACCTTATAATACACGTCAATACATCACCAATTATCACTTGTTAGAAACGATCGCTCGTTATGACAATCCTCCAATCCACGGAAAAACCGGGCTGCGCGACTATGAAGAATCCGAGAAATCGGCGTACTGCTCAAAAACTACGTGCCTTTCAGCATTGACAGACCTAGTTGAAAAAGCCGACACAAAACATATTGTGTTTAGTTACAGTAACGAGGGCATTCTCTCGCCCGATGAAATCCTCTCGGTCCTATCCAGTCGTGGCGAAGCAAGTTTGAATTCTGCCATTGATTATCAACGCTTCAAAAGCCACTCTAAGGGAAACAATGAAAATAAATCTGTGCAGGAACTGCTATTTCACGCGAAGGTTACAACTGCCCCTAAGCGCGTTGAACAACCCGTAGAATCGGAAGATAAAATCCCTAAAACGGAACCGAAAAGAGTTCAAGATCCGAGGAATAAACTCAATGATTTATCCGGAAGCGAATGGATATACTTCCTAAAATCTGTTGAATTAGAAGGCGAGAAACATAATTTGGGATCGCTTAATGACTTGACTGAAATGGAATGGGCTCTTGCACATGCTCCAGTTTGGGATACGCATTATCCAACGCGAGGTAAAGAAGCACACGCTCACCATATTAGGAAACTGCATCCCTCCCCCAAACCACCCCAATTGATGAAACAACTCATCGAATTCTTTACCAAAAAGGGTGGCACGGTACTAGATCCATTTGTCGGTGTTGGTGGAACCCTTTTAGCATGTTCTATGGCAGAACGGAAGGGAATTGGTATAGATCTCTCATCCGAATACCTTGAACTCTATCACAAAGCATCCGCTGAACTCGGACTTGCTCCCCAAACTGCTTTAGTTGGCGATTCCATAAATCTACAAGAAATTTTAAAGGACGTGGAACCCTTTGACCTTATTTTAACCGATCCCCCTTACGCAGATATGCTATCGAGGAAACAAAGTGGGGACAAGAAAAAGAAAACAGGCGACGATAGTCCTACACCTTTTACCGACCAGTTAAATGATTTAGGAAACATGCCCATAGCGCAATTTTATGAATCTCTCAAGGAAGTCGTCGGTGGAGCAGTACACTATCTCAAACCCAAAGGGTATGTTGTTATTTTTTGCAAAGATATCCAACCGACCAAAGAACACCATAATATGATACACGTTGATGTTGTCAATGCCCTTGTTGACATAAAAGATCTTCAATTTCGAGGTTATAAAATTTGGTACGATAAATCTCAAAAACTCTATCCGTTTGGCTATCCGTACGCCTATGTTTCCAATCAATTCCATCAATTTATCTTGATATTCCGAAAGGAAAAATGAAAAGTAGTCCTAAAGGAACAACCGGCGTTCTTCAAATCTGTCTTTAGTTTACTGAAGATAGAAGATTATCAATAGCCTCAACAAACAACCGTGGCGGTTTTTGTCCAAAAACAAGTTCCCCGTGTTTATTGAGCAAAAAACTTATTTCGGGTTCAGTGATTTTCCGTTGTTGACTCCCATAAATCACTACTGTCCGGATGATTTCGCACCAACTATAGTGCTGCTGAATGTGTTTCCTTTCAATAGCATCGTACTTTTCTAATTGTTTAATACCAGACTTTCTATTCTCGAATTTTTTCCCTTCGATATTGATAATCTCGCTTCTTTGGCGGTCAAACAAAACCAAATCTGGTAGGTGAAGCCGCTTCGATTTGTCTCCTGCTTTGTAAGCTTCTTCATCTTCGTATTTTTCAAGGACTATAAAGTCCGCTGCCTGCTCTTGTATTTTCTTAAAGTCTCCTCTTTCACATCCCGCATGATTGTCAAAAATAGAGCGACCTTGCGTAAATTCCTCAACGACAAGATGGAGAAATATAGTTGCAAGTTTCTCGGATTGTGTCTCATATTTCCAATAATTCACTGGGAGTTCAGTGTTTGGAACAGTTAAACCGTCTAATTGGATACCAATTTCGTTGGCTATCTGAACGAATTTATTATTTTTTCGGATATTATCCTGCGACAATCCATGTTGAGTGATAACAATTTCGTCCATCCAGCCCAAGTTTCTCAGGGCCTGACTAATCAAAGTCAATGCTCCGATGTTAGGATCGTGAGCAAGGTACCCCGATTTGTACAAACGCCCTGAAATGCTAATCTGGCCAGCTGACTTTTCGATTTGGATAGGGACGTTTCCTCCTGGAGGAGGTTTCATATTACTCTTAAACTGAATTATTTCGTCCGGTCTCTCAAAGGGCTGAAAAAGAATTGGATCAAGTTGTTTCCCCAAAATCTCAACACCTAAGTTCATCAACAACCTTGTCCCAAAAATAGAAGTATCAGACGGATCTGCCGCTTGGCCACGACTGAGGTTATAGAGCATAATTTTTTTGATATTTGGATAAAAAAAGCGAATAAAAACAAACTTCGTGCCTCTCTGATAAACTCCAGTATTTCGCGAATCTTTATCGCTCGTTTTCGTTTCCTCAATAGCATAAATTGGTTGATCAGAATTTGAAGGCCGTTCATCTTGATAAAAAACCAAGAAATCGACGAAACTAGTAGTGCATCAAGATTGAGTTTTCGGGTATAGTCTTTTTAGTTTAATGCGTGCGTCCTCAGCTGTAAATCGCCAGTCCACCGGCCCTGCGTTCTGATTGCGATGCTTCTGCCAGGCTGCGGCTTCTGACCGAAGTGCCTCTAAGTCAGAGATCCGACGGTTCAGACACTGTCTTGAGAAAACACTGAGTTCAATCTCGGCAATGTTCAACCAACTCCCGTGTTTCGGGGTATGCACGATTTCTAAGCGTGAAGTCAACCGGAGTGCCTCATCAGCAGGAAACGCCTTATAGAGAGACGCGATTTTATGTGTATTGAGATTATCACAGACCAACGTCACCCGCACGGCATCCGGGTAAACCTCCTCTAAAAGATGCTTAACTTCTTCTGCCCAATCTATGGCGGTTCGGCGTTCACGAACCGAGACCCGCCGCCACGCGAAAAGGGGGTTGGTAAATAAGAAAGCAGAGACCACACCGATGCGCTTATACTCATAATCTATGCGCCTGGGTCGTCCGGGGGCACCCGGAATCGCGGGTCGCATGTCTTTGAGCAACTGCACGGGACGCTCATCCATGGCAACCACCGGGAACGCCGCAGCTTTGGGACGCTGGTAAACTTCTAAAACCGCCTCCATTGCTGCAACGAATGCCTCATCTTCATCAGGCGGGATCACCCAATAGCACGGTTTCCGATGCGGACGTAAGGCGTTTTTTTTAGCGTTTGCCGGACACCTTCAGCAGAGATACTCTCAACGATCTCAAGTTCAACGAGTTTATCAGCAAGGAGTTGTAACGTCCAGCGCGTAAAGCCTTCGGGTGGATCACTACAAGCCAACGCAATCAACCGGGCTTCGCCTTGACCGTCAAGTTTCGGCAACCGAGACGGACGACTTTGCGGTTTGCGTTTCAAGGCGGAGAGTCGCCCGCGCATCGCAAAACGTTTGCGAACATTGTAGACGGTTTTCTCGTGGCACCCGAACGCCTCGGCAATGCGCCGATCTGACCACCCGGGTCCGTTGCTATCTGCCTTCAGCAAGATGTGGGCACGCATAAGTTTCAACGCACTGTGTTCCCCCTTGCGAACTAACGTTTCTAACGTCTGACGCTCTCTGGCGGTCAGTTCAACTTTATGTTTTTTCATCGCAGCCCTCTTTGGGATAAGATACAAAGTATATCAAGAATATATCACGGAACATCCAAAAAAGTCAACTCACTCGGTCGTAAACTCAATCTTGATGCACTACTAGAAGTACCACTAACGATCTCCAGCAAGATTTCACTCACATCTTGGCAGAAAACCCCTTCAACACGATAGCGGAACGTAAAACGATTATTCTTAAGAATCGGTAAAACTCGTAGTTGATCAATGAAGGGATCCTCCATGTCTTGATCTTCAGCAAATTTCTTGATGATTGCAATAATGACTTCTTTTTTTGGCCGTTCCTCGGTCAAAATCCACAGGTTTTTCACGGAGCCACCTACTCAAAGTTTGGATTTGTAAATCTCTATAAACTGTGTTAGAATAACGGAACAAATCATCAACATGTTTCATGAAAAACTAACTGCACTCAGCCTTGCATTATGGCATCACCTATCCCCTATCCACAGCACTCTCCACAAAGCACTTCTTCCACCTATAGAGGCATCACCGCACGGAGTGTACTTATCGGCATGGCCGCAGTAATAGGTCAATGCCTCGCCACGCCCTATAACGACTTCCACGTCGGCGGCACCTATCTCGCAGGAAATCACCTGCCAATCGCTATTGTCTTCTTCATGCTGGTTTTCGTTCTGAGCGTCAATGTTCTGCTTAAAAGGTTGAAACCCGGCATAGAATTGCAAGGCAACGAACTCCTTATCATCTGGGGGATGATGATCGTCGCATCGGGTATCCCGTCTTCAGGGCTGATGCGATACCTCGTTCCACTCGCCGTGAGTCCTCACTATTTCGCAACCGCTGAAAACGAATGGGTAACCCTTTTCCATCAGCACCTTCCTGAGTGGATGGTGGTGAAAGACCCGAAAGCCGTTTTTTATTTTTATGAACAATTACCAGAGGGTGATCCGATTCCGTGGCGCGCATGGTTGAAGCCCATTATTGGTTGGAGTGCGTTTGTTCTCATCTTCTATTTTGTCACAATTTGTTGGACAGTACTCCTCCGAAAACAGTGGGTAGAACACGAGCGGTTCACGTTTCCAATTGTCCAATTGCCGTTGGAGATGTTCCAATCGCCATCCGGTGGTGCACTCCTGAACCGATTCTTTAAATCGCGTCTGATGTGGTGCGGTTTCGCAATTCCTGTTATACTACACGGTTTGAGGGGATTACACCTCTACTTTCCAGCGCTCCCGAGGCCGCCGCTCGACTTCTCAATTGCTCAATATTTTACAGAAAAACCGTTCTCCGCTCTGGCATGGTGGCCCAATGTGCATTTTTTTATCTACCCATCAATCATCGCTATTGTCTATCTGCTCACCCTCGAAATTTCGTTCAGTTTCTGGTTCTTTTTTTTACTCGGAAAGCTGGAGACGGTTTTTATCTATGCGACGGGTTCAAAGGTGAACCAGTGGAATTTCCATCAAAATCAACAGATGGGTGCGTTGCTGGTCTTTATCGGATTCATCCTTTTTATTGGTAAACGACATTTCGGTCGGGCATTCGCCACGATTTTTGGGAAACGCGGCGGCGATGATCGCAACGAACCCTTGCCGTACGTCTGGGCAGCGGGTGGTATGATTGTTGGTATCTTACTGCTTACGTTGATTTGTAGCCTCGCGGGAATGAGTGTTTGGGTGGCACTTTTTATGCTCGGTATTTTCCTCGCCATAACGACGGTGGGAACGTGGATGGTTGCGAACGGTGGGTTGCTGTTTATTATCTACTCTTTCCTGCCCGGTGAATTTCTGATTACGCTTTTCGGGAGTTCACGCGTGAACGCTTCCAGTTGGACCTTGGTGGCTTATGAACGGGTGTTGATGTTCGATATGCGGGAGATATTGATGCCGGGGGTGATGAACAACTTCAAACTTGCGGAACCGTTGCGTCTCAAACAACGTCCGTTTCTGGTTGCGATAGGTCTTGCTATCGTCTTAGCAATGGGGGTCTCTTACTACTCCTCTTTAGATCTCGCCTATACACACGGTGCGGTGAATCTACAACACTGGACGTATATGATCTCTACAACGGTTCCATTTAATCGGCTCACCAGTATCCTCCAGAACCCAAGCGGTATTGAATTAGAGCGGCTCGGTTCGTTTATCTTCGGAGGTTTCACGATGTTCGGGATGCTCTGGATGCGGCATCATTATCTCTGGTGGAAACTGCATCCGATCGGTGCGCTACTGATAACGAGTTATGCGACTTTTTGTTTTTGGGGATCGTTTTTCATCGGTTGGTTACTGAAGTACACGGTTTTGAAGTTTGGTGGTGTTGCGCAGTATCGGAAGCTCCGTCCGCTGGTTTTAGGGGTTGTGTTAGGGGAGTGCTTCATTGGGGGTATTTGGATCGTTGTTGGGCTTTTTACAGGGATTGGGTATCGTCTGTTGCCGGGTTGATATAGAGAGCCTTACCAGACAGGACTCACGTAGATTCTCTAAATTCAACATCTATAGGACTTACGCAAAACTTAGGATTACCCCCCTTCGTCCCCCCGCAAGCAGGGGGAATCTGTCGGTTTTTAGACACAACTGCGTAAGTCCTGTAAAAAACAAAAAATTGACATTTGTGCGAATTTAGGATATACTTAATACATCAACACAAACGCGATTCGGTAATTGGGTGCAGATGCCTCTTAAATTTCCTAAGAACGTAGGTCGAATTTAGGAAAGGTGAAAGGCTTTGGATAGAATATCCGTAGGTAGAACGTATCGCTATAAGTGGTAAACTTTATTTTTTTACGCGAAACTCACGTAAAAGTGAGATTCATTCCTTTAGGAGATTGAACGGCATGAAAATTATGATGGTATTCGTAGGACTCGTGTTGATGACCTGTTTTGTTATCGGCACGAGCGACATAGCACAGGCGGAGGAAGTCTTGGGAACAGAAACGGAATCGTTGCTCGGCGGAGACCTAACCGACCCAGAAGACGATGGTGACCCTGAAGCAGATGAGGGTTACAACGCCATTTTCTCAGCCAACGAGGAACCCGGATTCGCGGGCGGCGAATTTTCGTTTAACGTCTTCGATAACCGTCTTGGCCCCAGCAATGATAAATGGTGCTGCGGACGTGGGGGCGGTATTCCAGAGGAAGGGCTACACGTGACAGCTGAGCTTGAGGAAGCATACGCATTAACACACTTCACCGTATCTTCAGCGAACGATGTCCCTGCCAGGGACCCAACAGTGTGGGAGATTCAGGGGTCGAACGATGGCGAGAATTTTACGACCATCTTTGCTCACGACGGCGATAGTTTTTGGAGTGAGCGCCTGCAAGTCGTCCTTTTTGAGGCGGGTACAGATTTCGACGTTCAAACCACCGGGTATCGTTTTTTTCGGCATGTTACTTTTGACACCGCCTCGAACCCGGCTGGGGCGTACTTTCAAATAGGCGAAATTGAGTACTTCGGCGATGCTAATTTGACTGCCGTAGACCCGAAAGCCAAGCTCACAACCACATGGGGACACATCAAAAACGCCCAATAAGCGCAAAAATATCGGACAATTTCTAAATCGGCTTGAATCCAGTAATAACTTGATTTGAGCCGTTTTTCATATTCGCCACCTTTTATGCGCCGGACATCATATCCGTTAAAACTCCCGCCAGCCCTGGAAGGTTTGAAATTGCCCTATTTGGTGCAATCTGTTTTGTGACTTGCCCTATTCAGGGCAATTTTTGTCAAGAAAGTCGGTGCGGATGTAGTCTAAACTGGCACGAAACTTGCGCTACTTCCTAATAATTCGTTTTCTCCAAAATGCGTGTAATCTGAGAAAAAACTTGCACATACCCATAAATTGTGCTAAAATAGATAGGTGATTGCAAAGCCTTAAATGACATCAAATTAAAACCGTCTCATGAAACGAATTATTGGGTTTAAATGAAATATTTCACCTACTTCGGGAACCATCTCATCAACGCGAAACTGCCGGATAATTCGGAGGTCTACTACGCCAAGCCGCCACTGCCGGGCATTAAGCGCGAGGCACTCAGTGAACATACACAGCGCGCTTTTGAAAATCCGCTTGAGATGTCCCCCCTCCGCGAACTCGTCAATGGCAACTCAAAAGTGCTCATTCTGTTCGACGATAACTGCCAACCTTTCCCACTTACCAAAAAACCGGATATGCGGCAGATTATGATTGAGACACTCCTGAAAATGCTGTCCGAGTACGGTGTGGAGAAAAAAAATATCCAACTGATGTGCGCTGTGGCACTACACCGTAAAATGAAGGAACACGAACTCGCCTATATGCTCGGTAAAAACATTATGGACGCGTTCTATCCACAGCAACTCCGAAACTTTGATGCAGAAGATACTGAACAGGTTGCTTATGTAGGGAAAACGGAAAAAGATGAAACAGTCGAGACAGATAAGGCAGTGCTCGAATCCGATCTGGTGATTTATGTCGATACAATACAGATTCCGCTCAACGGTGGACATAAGTCTGTAGCGGTAGGTCTTGGCACGTATAACTCCATTGCGCCGCACCACTCGCCACACATGACATCAGAAAGTCCGCATGTGATGCAACCCGAAGGTTCACACATGCACGCCTGTATCGAGCGGATGAGCCGTCTCATTCAAAAAGAGACCCCCATTTTGGTACTCGAAGCGGCGATGAACGGTGCGATCTATCCATTTCATCTTCGCTACGTCGGGAAACCGAACCGGGACTGCAATATCGCAGAGAAGGTCGTGAAAGCCTTCACACCGGCGACCTTATCACTTCTACCTGAATCGCTCCGCTACGGAATTCTCAAGAGCGTCCGGACAGACTACGAGCCGATCCAGATTAATGCCGGCGACATCGATGCAGTCCACGAAAAAACACTGACATCCATGAAGGAGCAATTGACAGTAGACATCCCACGCCAATTTAGTACATTGGTGTTCGGATTGCCCGATATGAGTCCCTACGCCGTTGATGCGCGTATCAATCCTGTGTTAGTGGTCAGCGACATCTTGGGTTACGTCTTTAACTGGTTCTATAACAAACCCATTATCAAAAAGAACGGCGTTGTTATCATCATGAATCCGACGTATGAAATCTTCCATGAAGAGTATCACGTCGCTTATAAGATGTTTTACGATGAGGTGCTCGCTGATACGACCGAACCGTTTGAGATGCAACAGAAGTTTCAGGAGAAATACGCGAAGGATCCGTATTTAATCGACTGCTACCGGAACAAGTTTGCACACCACGGTTTCCATCCGTTCACTGTCTGGTATTGGGCGACGTATCCGCTGAAATATCTCTCGAAGGTCATTCTTGTGGGTCCAAAGGAGCCGCGGGTTGCCCAACGGTTAGGCGTTGATTGGGCAAAAGACTTAGACGATGCGCTCGCAATGGCACGCGAAATTTCTGGGGAAGATGACGTTGTCGCATTGACGATGCCGCCGTTCTTCTATGCGAATGTTGGGGGATAGTACAATAAAGGAAAAAGGTATGCTCCTAAAAGTCTATGTTGAAACATCCGTTATTGGTGCGTACTTTTAGGATTGTATGTTCCAATAATTACTACACCAAACCAATTAGTTGGAGACCTCCATGATTAAAAATTCTCCTATTGTTGAAGATATTCGGCGCATTCGCAACAAAATCTCCAAAAAATTTAATCATGATATTGATCGCTATATTGCTTACTTACAAAGCGAAGCAGCCTCACGTCAAGCAAAGAAAGCCGTTCAATGCTCTGATAATAGTGCCAACTGCATTGCTGACAGAGAAAACTACAAGCAGACAGGCAAGAAACTAGGATGAATTGAGTTCACAAACATATAAAAAAATAGAAGGGACTCATGAAAGAAACAGATATATTGATACCCACCAGTACTATAGGAAGTTATGCACCACCGAGTTGGTTGTGCGTGACGTTAGAAGCCATCAGACGCGGAGAACTCGGCGAAACCGACATCAACGAAACCTTTGACGATGCAGTTCGCACCGCCATTTCGGATCAAGAACGCGCAGGCGTTGACATCATCACAGAAGGCGAGATGCGTAGGCAAGATTTTGTACTCGGTTTCTATGAACGCCTCACTGGATTAGAGCAGCTGCCCGCACCGAGAACACAGGGTCCTGATGGACACGATCAACGTGGCAAATGGGTGCCGTCTGTTCCGCTTGCTGCCCCTGATGGACTTGGTATCCTTGCCGAATTTGAGTTTGCGAAAAACGCAACGACGAAACCACTGAAGGTGACATGTCCGGGTCCGTTCACGCTCTCTGGAAGGATTCAGACAGGAGGCATCTACAAAGAACGGCTCGAAGTTGCCTACGCTTGTGCGGCGCTTATTAACACAGAACTTCGGCAACTCGTCGCAGCAGGCGCAGAATTCATCCAACTTGACGAACCATCCTATGCTGTCTACCCAGACCGTCCACAAGAATTCGTGAAACTATTCAACCACACCGTCGAAGAGGTTTCTGCCAAAATAGGACTGCATATCTGTTTCGGCAACTATCGCGGCAGAGCAGTCGGCAAACGTTCGTATCGTCCACTCTTCCCACATATTCTTGAAGCCGATTTCGACCAACTCGCGCTTGAATTTGCGAATCGAGAGATGGCAGAGATCGCACTCTGGAGCGAATTCCCGAACGACAAAGAACTCGCTGCAGGGTTAATCGACGTTAAAAACTACTACGTAGAAACGCCCGAGGATGTCGCAGTACTGTTGCGTGAAGCACTCAAACACGTACGCCCTGAAAAACTTGCGATCACACCAGATTGCGGTTTTAGCCAAACTGCACGATGGGCAGCCGCTGCCAAACTTAAAACGATGGTAACCGGTACTGAGATTGTTCGTCGTGAATTAACAAGCACGGCATCCTAATAAAAATTAGGTAGCACCATGAATAAAAACAAAAAAATACCCACACCGGAAGAGATTGAACAAGAATTCCAAGAGTTCGTCCAACGCAAGTATGGCGGCAGCGTTCGGTTGATTAATGCGACTGCGAGCGAAGCAAAACCGGAAACGCAAACGCAAACTGAAGAACCCGAACCCAAAAAGACTTTCGATTTGAAGTTTGACCTCAAACCGAAGGAAATCAAAAAATTTCTCGATCGGTATGTGATTAAGCAAGACGAGGCAAAGAAGGCACTCGCGATTGCTGTCTGTGACCACTACAATCACGTCCGGGAATGCCACGAAAACCCAGAGGCTGCCGATACCGATTACTCAAAACAGAATATCGTCATGCTCGGTCCAACCGGGGTCGGTAAAACGTATCTCATTCGACACATCGCTAAACTCATCGGTGTTCCGTTTGTCAAAGCCGATGCCACCCGATTTAGCGAAACCGGCTATGTCGGCGCGAATGTAGACGACTTAATTCGGGAACTGGTAGCACAAGCCGAAAACAATCTGGAATTAGCACAATATGGTATTATCTATCTTGATGAAGCCGATAAAATTGCAACGCCGCCAAATATCATCGGACGTGATGTCAGTGGGCGCGGTGTGCAGATCGGACTCCTTAAATTGATGGAAGAAACCGAAGTAGACCTGCGCGCTGGAAACGATGTCGCTTCACAGATGCAAGCCGCAATGGAATTCCAGAAACATGGCAAAGTCGAAAAAGAAGTCATTAACACGCGCCACATCCTCTTTATCATCAGCGGTGCGTTTACGGGCATGGAAAAGACTATCAAAAAACGGTTACATCAAAGCCGAATCGGGTTCAACGCAGCGGTCGTGAGTCAAAGTGATGACGCAGCAGACTATTTTGGACTCGTCACACCGCGAGATTTCATCGACTTCGGTTTTGAACCGGAATTCATCGGACGCCTTCCGGTGCATGTGGTTTGTACAGAACTGGAAGTTGACGACCTTTTCCACATTCTGAAACACTCTGAAGGCTCGATTGTCCGACAGTACGAAAACGCCTTTCGCGCTTACGGTATTACGGCTCTGTTTGCAGACAGTGGGTTACACCGAATTGCAGAAAAAGCGATTGAACAGAAAACGGGAGCGCGTGCCTTGATGACGGTTTGTGAAAAGGTTTTGCGGAACTACAAATTTGAACTCCCATCGACAGGTGTTAGCGAATTTGTTATTACTTCTGAGGTTGTCGATGATCCAGATACCGAACTAAAGTGCATCATCGAAGATACCGACTACAACCGTCACACTGTGATGCACGAGCAGGTGCGTCGGTACGAAGCAAAATTTTATGCGGAACATCAATTGCAAATTCAGTTCGATGCCGAAGCGACTGCCCTCTTATGTGAACGTGCGATCACTGAAGAAAAATCGACAGAGCAGATATGCGGTGAGCTCCTCGAAAGTTACCAGCACGGTTTGAATCTCATCAAGCAGAATACAGGACAATTTACATTCACCCTCCCAAAGGCAGTTGTGGAAAATCCGGATGAACTCCTCGAAGAGTGGATTCGCGAATCGTATACCAAAAAGTGAGTTAAGGATATATAAAAATAACTATGCATACCCAGCCGTATGAACCGATAGATATCCGAGAAACCGGTGCCCCGATTGATGGAGAACCCCAAGTTAGCGACAAGCGACTTTTTTTTCAACTCCATGTCTTTGAAGGTTGCTCAGATCCTCAATTGATTATTGAAACACTTGAAAAGGGCAGTTTAGATGCGGTGCTATATGACGATTTGAATTGTCCAACAGGGATCGGTGTGCTTTTTGCCGCAGAGAACCCATCGGCATTGATAACAGAATCGCGAGCTTTATTGCTAAAGGCACGAGAAACGCCTGACCTATTATATCGCTCAGAAATGACGATGATCGGTCGCACCTATTCGAGCGGTAGAGAGCCGAATTTAGAAGAGTGGCTTATCAACAAACCGCTCCAAAACGTTCTGAACCCCAATTTCCCATGGGCGATTTGGTATCCGTTGCGTCGAAAATCGGAATTCTATCGGCTCGAACGCCGCGAACAAGGCAGAATTTTAGGGGAACACGCTATGCTCGGACGCAGTTATGCGGATGGCGGACACGCCAGAGACATCCGGCTCGCCTGTTTCGGATTAGATACCCATGACAACGAATTCGTTATCGGGTTAGTCGGTCCGGAACTATATCCGTTATCCTTACTCATACAAGACATGCGTCGAACGGAACAGACAACTAAATATATCGAATCGCTCGGTCCGTTCTTTGTCGGAAAAGTACGGAAACAATTTAGTTTTTAACTATGCGGGGCTATTTCGTTTTAAGGTTTTCATCCAATGTGTCCAAAGCGTCGGGATTTGGAAATCCCGCCTACAACGGATCTGCGCGTATCGAACATCTAAAACTTCGGAAAACTGAATGGCCCTGTTAACTATGTGATTCTGAATTGTGCCTCCGGTGTCTGCATAGATGTCTAATCGTTAAGAAACCGTTCATAACCTAAAGTAGTTTTTACCAACTTTAGATTGATGCCAACAACGAAGGCATCGCCCAGACATAATCGTTAAAAGAATGAGAAATATCCTTGCTGTTTGCTCGAAAGAACTCTATACCTACTTCGTCTCACCGATCGCCTATTTCGTCTGCTTCGTATTTATAGCGATTTCAGGTTTCCTCTTCTCTATTCTGCTAATCAGCACAAGCAACATCGGCGGAACGGGAGCGGATGTGATGCAGACCCTTTTTGGGAATATGGCGATCATTCTGCTCTTCTTTACACCCGTGTTGACGATGAAACTCTTTGCTGAGGAACGGAAATCGGGAACCATTGAGCTCCTTCTGACATCGCCGATTACAGACGGCCAGGTCGTCCTTGGTAAATTTCTGGCGAGTTGTACGCTTGTACTGATTATGCTTGCTTTAACGCTTCTATTTCCCTTACTTGCAGGACGTTTCGGATATTTGGACGCGGGTCCGTTGCTAAGCGGTTACTTCGGCATCATCTTAATTAGCTCCTCTTTCCTTGCACTCGGTCTACTCATGTCGTCAATGTGCCGAAACCAACTCGTTGCAGCACTCACGAGTTTCGGTATTCTGATAACGCTCTGGGTCATCGGCTCGCTCTCAGCCCGCGGGGGTCCAATCGGAAGATTTCTCAGTTACCTGTCACTCCCTGAACACTATTATGATTTTGCGCGAGGGGTTATCCTTCTGCAAGATGTCGTCTATTATGTTAGCTTCACGTGTGTTTGTCTGTTTGCAACCTTCAAATCCATCGAGTCGTCAAAATGGAGGTAAAACATGGAAACTAACAAAAGTATTGCAGCCCCGCTTTTTGGACTTCTTGCTTTAATTTTTACTTTTGTTGGGATCGCGAACTGGATTTTCCAAGCACGACTCGCCTTTTGGATATGCCTGCTCCTCGCGCTTGTCTCGCTCATTATCTTTGTTCGCTTGAGATTCTCGGCGGTAATGGACTTTTTTGTCAGTCGTCAAGCCCGTTATGGTGCAAACGTTGCGTTGAGTATTGTCGGCGTTATCGGCATTGCAGTCTTCGTAAATGCTATTGTTGTACAGCGTTTTGACAAAAGAGTAGATATTACGCTTAACCAATTGTACACCTTATCAGAACAGACTCGGAAGATTCTCAAAACCGTTGACAAAGATGTCCGTGTTACGGCATTTTTGGGGCAAAACGTTCCTGCCCAAAACCAGCAACGTGCCAGAGACATGTTAGAATTGTATGCCCACGAAACTCAATTTGTGAGCGTCTCCTACGCCGATCCGTACATCGACCAACTCCTCCGCAACAAGTACGATATACGAGTAGACGGAACAATAGTCTTTGAAAGCGACGCACGGCATGAAAAGGTAACAACGATTGAAGAGCAAAAATTCACGAGCGCGATTCTTAAACTCATCAAGGACGAAACGAAAAACATCTACTTCCTTGTCGGTCATGAAGAGCACGAAATAGAGGATTTCAGCAACGAGGGATACAGCAGCGTGCGCGCCGAATTGGAGAATCAGAATTACGCTGCATTCTCTCTTTCGCTTTTGATAGAACCAGACATTCCAGCGGATTGTGAAGTGCTTGTCATCGCGGGTCCAAAAACCGCCTTAAGTCGTCATGAACTCGATATAGTGACGAGATACTTAGCACGGCGCGGAAAATTGCTCCTCATGTTAGATCCGTCGCTTACTTCTGCAGAAGACGCAAATAGTGGACTCGTTCGCCTCATGAAAAGATGGGGGATCACGATAGGAAACGATTTTGTCATTGATGAAACAGACTTTGTTCCACTATTTGGACCCAGTGCCCCTGTACCGGGATTTGAATTACACGAGATTACACGTGCTATGCGGGATTTTGTAGCGTTTCCGCTAACGCGTTCGGTTACACCAACTGCCGATAGTCCAGCGACCCTCAGCGTTAAATCCCTCGCGAAGACCGTGGGTGGCACACAAGACAGTTGGGGGGAAATCGAGCGCACTCCTGACGGCACCTTCAGTATCGAACGCACCTATACCGCCGGTGTGGACACGCCGCCACCGGTATCTGTTGCTGTCGCGGTTGAACAGAAGGTTGACGGCAACAGTCAAGATGAAACTACAAGTGCTTCCACCCGAATTGTCGTTTTCGGGGATTCAGATTTTGCAGTGAATGCCGCCCTCCGAGAGGCAAATCGAGACCTCTTTTTAGCCACAATCAATTGGCTCACATTAGAAGAGGATCTCATTGCGATTCGTCCTATTGATTTACAAAAGCAGGCGTTGCGTCAGATGCGGATCCAAGATGTTCAGTTGGTACAAATAACATCTGTTTTTCTTATCCCCGCAATTGTCTTTATTGCTGGGATAATCGTCTGGTGGCAACGTCGTAAAGGAGAGAACGCGTGAACTTTCGGACGACCCTTATCATTATTATTTTGCTCGTATGCACTGCTGGCGCGTACTTTCTGTTTTTTCAAGGACCGACCGATCAGGGGTTGGTGGACGAGAAGCCTCCGATTCATGAAGTCTACGGTGTAGCACGCAACAATGTACAACAGATAGAACTCTTATTTGCAGACGCAGCATATCAAAATCTGAAATTAATAAAAAAGGTAAATGGAGATTGGGAATTACAAGTTCCGTTTCTGGCAGCCGCAGACGACGAAAAAGTGAACCAAATGTTAGACGATATTCTCAACAAGCGCGTCAAACATACACTTGAAGTACCAGAACTAAGTCAAT
Organism: Candidatus Poribacteria bacterium; assembly: GCA_963662915.2. Taxonomy (GTDB): domain Bacteria; phylum Poribacteria; class WGA-4E; order WGA-4E; family WGA-3G; genus WGA-3G. The sequence continues at coordinate 1,658,966 of CAXXEU010000002.1, forward strand.
ACGGACTCGATACACCGAGCATAACGCTCTCACTCTGGACCGATGGCACGAACCCAACAGCAACCTTCTTCGTCGGGAACAAAGCGATTAACTACTCGGTTTATACCAAAGAAGAATCCGAAGCACACATATTCCTGATTGAATCCAGTGCACTTGATGACCTAACGAAGTCCCCGACCGATCTTCGAGACCGATCAGTTGTCAGGTTCAATCCGGAAACGGTGTCTAATATCGAGTTTAAGTTTGGAGATGGAAGTTCAACGGTACAACCAAGCGTCGTGAATTGCGAAAAACGAGATGGGACATGGCACGTTACATCTCCGATTGAAGTGAAAGGGGATGCTCAAGAAATCGAAAGGATTCTTTCGGAGTTGCTTCTATTGCAAGTGGTGACCTTCGCGGCGGATAACGCGGATACCATTGCTTCCTCTGAATTAACAAAATACGGATTAGGAACACCGCGTATCCAAGTGAAACTCACGGATACAGATCGGACATACGCGTTTGACATCGGCTCGGCCGTCCCAACAGAAACCGGAAGCCCAAAACACGTCTATGTTAAAGACGTTCACTATAAATCGGTCTATACCGTCCGTGATGACATCTATCGCTTTCTCAATACATCCGTTTTTGACTTGCGCGATAAGCGGGTTATTGACTTTCAACGGACTGACACAAACCGCTTCGTTATCTCCATAAATGGGGAACAAAACACTGTAGGCACAAAAAGTTTCGATAACAGATGGGAATTGCAAACACCAACAGAAAAAACAAAGACAGACGCAAAGGCAGTAGACGACCTACTTTTTGGTGTAGACTCCCTTGAAGCCGTTGCCTTTGTTGAATCACCTACTCAAAATCTACAGGCGTATGGGTTAGCAGCACCGTCAATCAAGGTTGCATTCACACAACGTGGTGAAGAAACGCCTGCGACTTTACTCATCGGAAACTTCTCGGAAGATGGGACTGTCTATGTCAAAGCGGAACATTCATCAGAAATTGCCCATGTTAAACGAGCACTCATTGATAAGATTGCGCTGGGAGCAGCGTGGTTGCGAGATAAGCAGGTTCTCAATTTCCATATCGACGATGTGATCCGACTCACGCTGCATAGCGAGGACGCAGGACCATTTACATGTCAACGTCTCGGAACGAATTGGCGACTTACAGCACCGGTGAAAGAGGCAGCAAATGACACAATGGTAAATGCCATCATTTATGAACTCGATAATCTAATGGCAGACGCTTATGTTGCGAATAACGCCGTCCTTACAGATGACATCACAGGCTTCAATAATCCATACGTGCAGCTAACCGTCGAACTGCGGGACCAGAAAGTCTATACCTTACAAATCGGCAAACCAGATACTTCCGGGCATTATTATGCGCGGCTTCAACATGAACCCGATTTAATCTTTCTGCTCAATGCAGAACTCATTCCAAAATTGAAAACAACGCTTGTGCTGCTCCGGTCATCGGAACAGTAGACGATTGGACATTATGCAGACGTACATTATCGCAACCGCCTACTTCTTTTTTATTGTTGAGCTCCTCATGATTAGCCGATCTTTTTTGTACACACGGCGCGAACGCAACGCGAAGCGGCCCGACTATACACCAAAGGTGGCGATAATCGCGCCCCACTACGGATGGGATGCCGATACAGAAGAACACGTCAAAGGACTTTTACATCAAGACTACGCTGGCACGTACGAAGTTTTCTGTGTCACCCACGAAAAAGCGGATTCGGGATATGATGTCTCCTACCCACACCTATGTGAAATTGCTGAACCCCATCCGAATGTCCATGTGCTCTTAGCACCAAACATCGTTGAGAACAATTTTCCACGTTCGCAAAAGGTTCAGAATTTACTGACAGTCATAGAAACACTTCCAGACGATATCGAAGTCATCGCCTTTGTGGATGCCGATGTCACTATTCAAGAAAATTGGTTAACACTTCTCGTCAATCCACTCCAAGATCCAGATATAGGAACAACGGTCGGCGGAAGGTTCTACTTTCCACAAGTATTGAATATTGCATCTTTTGCGGAATCGATTTGGGTCAACTTCCAGATGAGTTTCCAAGGTGACCACCGGTACACAATGGTCTGGGGTGGTTCTAACGCTTTCCGGCGCGAGATGCTTGAGAAAGCGCAAATCCTTCAACGTTGGGAGGAGGCAACAATCGAAGACCTGAACACGACACTCGCCATGCGGGATGTTAAACGGAAAATACATTTTGTTCCAGATTGTGTAGCTATCACGCGGACGACTCATCGTAAATGGCACCAGGTTGTCGAATTTACAAATCGACAAATGATCATGACCTTCCACATGGGACTTTGGGTGCAATGGTTAGCGAGTCTCCTTGTGTGTCTACCGAAGGGACTTTGCGTTTTTGGATCCATTCCGTTTCTATTTCACAGGCAAGGGTTGCTACCGCTTGTTTTTATCCCATTTCTGGAGGCATTTGGTTATCGGCTCTTCTCGAAAAACCTACCGCGTTGGCTCCAAGACATGCCGAAGGTTCGGGAGACAATTGGCATTTCTTCCTATGTTGCCTCAATTGGGATATTTCTCGCGGGGCTCAACGCCGTATATGCTGTATTTCAACGCAAAATCACATGGGGTGGTGTGCGGTACGAAATCTTATCTGCAACAAAATGCAGTGTATTAGGACGGGTTAATCCGAAACGGAAAAATGGTGGTTGATGGTCGCCGCATTCAGTTATCAATTCTGAAGCGTTGTCCAATACACTGTGAAAACAGTCTTGTTTTTTTTTTGAAAATATGGCATAGTATTTTTCAAGGTTTTTCGTCCATAAAATCTGGACACTATGCACTTCGGCGGAGAAAAGTTTTTTAAAACAGAACTACGAGGAGCAAAAAATGGGTGCAGAAAAGATTGTTAAATCAGAAAAAGAATGGAAAGAACAACTCACACCGGAAGAATACAAGGTAACCCGGAAGAAAGGGACAGAACGCGCCTTTACGGGGCAATATCACGATTGCAAAGAGCAAGGAACCTATCACTGTATCTGCTGCGGGAGTCCACTTTTTAGCTCGGAGACCAAATACGACTCTGGAACCGGGTGGCCGAGTTTTTGGGAATCTATCACGCCTGAATCTGTTGAGACCAAACCGGATCGCAGCATATTCTTCATGCCGCGTACCGAGGTCGTCTGTAGTCAGTGCGACGCACATCTGGGGCACGTCTTCAATGATGGCCCTGATCCAACAGGCAAGCGGTATTGTATGAACTCCGCAGCACTTACACTCGTAAAATCAGAAACAGATAGCGAATAGCGGTTCGCAGATAGCGCGTTGCTAATTGCTAATTGCTAACAGCTATAAACAAAGGAGAATTGATGGCACTACGTAGTCGAATTTCACCACGATTTTTTGTTAATGAACTCGCCAGTGCTATAACGGAAGATTGGGATACTTCTAAGAAGTTCGTGCGTTACCAACTCGCTAAGGAAAGTTTCAATTGGCGACATCCGCTCGGTGCAAAACACGGTAAAGGCGATGCTATCCAACTGGTAAGCCTCCGTATTACCGACATGTGCAACCTCCGTTGCCATTCCTGTGGACAATGGGGTGATAACGGTTACCTGCTCGGAAAGTCGATGAAAGAACTCAAGCAGCGCGAGGTCCCGGTCGAAGTTTATAAGAATCTTGTGGATCAGATTGTGGACGAAGGCTGGTCTCCGGTTTGGTATATCTGGGGTGGCGAACCGATGCTTTACCCTGGAATTATCGAATTGATGCACTACATCAAAGAGCGAGGGATGCCGATATCCCTTGTGAGTAACGCAACGAATATCGCCAGACGCGCTGAAGATATTCTGGAAACCTGCAAAATTATCTACTTGAGCGTTGATGGCCCGACCGAGGAAATTCACAATACGCAACGTCCGGGTTTAACGCCAAACTACGACAATTTCAAAGATGTCAAGGCTGCGTTAGAAATACTCAGCGCAGAAAAAGAGAAACGGAACGTCAAGTTTCCTTATATTGTCCCGCTCAGCTGCGTTACGATGTATAATATTGACTTTGTTGTGGACCTTTATAAGTTCACCAGTCAATACGCCGACGCACAGATATTCTATCTCACCTGGTGGATAGATTCGGAATCCGCGCAGGAACACACAGAAGATTTTGAGAGTCGTTTCGGCTTCAAGCCGCAGACCCACTACGGCTGGATAGGTACATGGAAAGACTTCGACCACGGGGTCATCCTTGATCGATTTGAAGAGATGGAAAGCCTTTCCGAAAAACAGCGGAAGTGTCCGCCTATCATGATGCCACGGCTCAATACACGCGGCGAAATTCAACGTTACTATACCGATCACCAACAAACGTTTGGGTACAACCAATGCGTTAGTATTTACATGACGATGGAGGTTGACAGCAACGGCGATGTGAGCCTCTGTCGCGATTACCACGATTATATCATCGGCAATATCAAAACAGATAAGGTTATAGATATGTGGAATAACCAGAAGGCGATGAAATTCCGGCAGTCGGTGAGTAATGATGGACCGATGCCTGTATGCCGCCGATGCTGCGGACTCATGGGGTTTTAATGGTTTAGGACTTACGCAAAATTTAGGATTACCCCCCTGAGTCCCCCCGCAAGCAGGGGGAATCTGTCGGTTTTTAGAGACAACTGCGTAAGTCCTGAATTTATAACATATTAGAGGAGTCTCTATGAAGATAGGATTACGTATTCCGGGTACAGCCCGTCAACTGCCCTTCGCAGATTTTTGTAAGTGGTGTGCAGATAACGGGTTTGAAGCCGTTGATATTGGAGAAACCACCCCGGAAATTGTTCAAACCGCGCGAGATGCCGGTCTCGCCATTGGCAGTGCGGATCTCCCGGGTGTCCGAGACCTGCTCAGCCCTAAGAAGTCCAAACAGAAATCCGGTGCTGCAGCAGCAAAGGCCGCGATCGAAGCCGCTGCTGATAACGATGTCCATATCATGTTCTGCGTCTTTGTCCCGGAAGATGCCAACCTCGGTCGCGCAAAAAACTTTGAGATTTGGAAGGACACGATCCCGCCGATCGCTGAATTCGCGGCATCTAAGGACGTGACGATTGCTATTGAAGGGTGGCCTGGTCCCGGACCTGCCTATCCTGCACTTGGCTGCACACCGGAGATGTGGCGTGCGATGTTTGAGGTGTGTTCCTCTCCGGGTTTGGGAATCAACTACGATCCATCTCATCTCGTCAGAATCGGCATTGATTATCTGCGCGCCCTTGACGAATTCGCCCCCTACGTAAAACACGTTCACGGCAAAGATACCGATTTCGATGCAGAGGCTCTCTATTTGCACGGTAATTTGGGACCGAGTTTCCGTGAGGCTCGTGGTTTCGGGGAAGACTGGTGGCGTTACACTATTCCGGGTGATGGTATCGTGGATTGGCTAAAAGTTGTTCAACGTTTAGAAGACGAAGGCTTTGACGGTATCGTGAGCGTGGAACTCGAAGATTATCGGTATTGGCGGACGTGGGAAGCAGAATCCGACGGTTTGCGTCGCTCACGCGAATATCTTGCACAGTACGTGCGGTAAACCTTGAGGGGGAGCGTCTTCCACCCTCGATATCCGCGTCCGGCTATTAGAAAAGACAACCGCGCAACTAAGGAGAACTACCATGAAAGAACTTCTTCATAAGGGCATGGAAGCTGCACCTGAAAAATATCTTGCCCACCTTATCACAGAAGAGGAACGCACCTTTTTTCAAGAACAAGGTTATCTGTATGTTCCGAATGCGCTCTCCACTGAGATACGCGAAGGGTTAATAAATGCTGTAGACACTTTGTACAACAAGGCACTCGCCAGTGGCAGAGCAAAACCCGACTTGCATTGGGGTTGGTCGGATTTTTTAGGTAGCGACGATGCCCTCTTAAATCTCGTTGATCTGCCGACGACATTACCGAAAGTGTGGGGCATTTTGGGATGGAACATCTATCTATACCATGCCCACATGCACGTCAAACCGCCAGCGGCTCCAGATGTCGAAGAAGGTGAAGGCTGGCTGGAATGGCATCAAGACAGTGGACGCGTCAATATCGAGCTGGAAACCGATCCACGTCCGCGTTTGTCGCTGAAGGTGGCATACTTCCTCACAGATGTATCTGAACCGGGCCGCGGTAACTTCTATATCCGACCGGGGAGCCATCTCAAATCGGACATGTCTGTTCCAGAATACGAAATCAGTCGTGACCCTCGTGAAGCCACCGCAGCCGATGTGCCTGACGATGCGATGCCGGTCTGCGTGGCGCCTGGTACGGCTGTGCTGTTCGACAGAAGACTTTGGCATTCGCGGAGTCCGAACCGCTCCAATATGACCCGGAAAGCCCTTTTTTACGGCTACGGCTACCGCTGGATTCGTCCGAAAGACGAAATGAGCGTTGAAGTGCTCTATGACCGTTGTGACCCGATTCGTCGGCAGCTCCTCGGTGCCGCGACTCGAAATAACGGACGGTACGTCCCCTCCGAAGACGATGTGCCGCTCCGCAGCTGGTTGATTGACAATCTCGGCAACGATCCCTCGCTTGCAATGGGACCCCGCCACGCTTAAACTATCAGTTGGAAGGATAGAAGGTCGCTCCCCGCCCTTTCAAGCAAAGTGAAAAAAGGAAGGATGGAAGGATGTAGAACTCCGCAACCTTCCACCTTCCAATCAAATACAGGTTTTTAATCCTCGTTACTTACCCCATTGGAGTTAATTGAGGTAAACCTATGAAGTCCGATCCTATTCTCGAAGAGTGCTACCGTATTAAAGAAGTATATAGTGCCCAATTCAAGGACATGCAAGCTTTCTTTTCAAATCTTAATAAACCCAAAGAGGTTTCAAATGGACGACGATCTGCAAAGGAAACGGGAAGCTGTCAAAAAGCAGATGATTGACTTCGGGCAGTCGACGAAAGCTAAAATTATTTTTTTCGGCACGATAGGTATCTGTTGCACAGGCTCTATGATCACCCTTTTCCTTGATGATGCCTATACGTTTCTAAATCTCTGTTTTGTGGTGCCGAGTATATGGATGGCGTTTTTACGGTTGCTGCTTTTTAGAATGGAGTTTCCGGAGTCTCGTCTAATCCGCCGTGCCTTCTATTTTGTTCTCTTTCTAAGCCTTGTCAGCTCAATATTACTCATCAGACATCTGGTAAAAGGATAATGAACAATAAATGGTGGTGGTAAGAAATTCTGCCTATCCGATGTGAAAACAGTTTACACTTTTCTGAACCTTTTTATCAAATTCTATCCTCACTGAAAAATAGGCTAAACTCAAAGTTTTTTATTTTTTATAAGGAGGGAAAATGAAATTCCGGATTTGGAGTGAGAACAGACGTCTGCTGGAGCGAGTATTTGATGCTGGCTTGCTGTTACTACTTATTGGGATAATTTTGAGAAAGGGAGGGCCTGCCAAGGATTTACGATGTTTTGGTGCCCTTTTCTTGGCTTGGTGTGGGATTTCGTGGGCTTTCCAATGGGGAGGTTTTAGAAATTCTGTTTGGAGTAATATAGCGGCGGCATTTTTACTTTTCCTTGTTGTCTACTTGATAGCAAATTTTATGACATAATAAATAATAGTCGCGTATGAGATAAGTTATGAGCACGGGAGGCAAATGCCTCCCGCAGGAAGATAATTACCCTCATTGAGATTGTTCTGCCACACCGTTGTAGGTATTACCCATGTAGCCGCCTGATTCTCGAACGATCTCCTCCTGTTGTCTATTAACATTTGGATCAAAATTAACTGTTAGAACAGCAATAAGATCTCCTACCACCGGAATCTTATTTAAGAAATGCTTCGTTCCTTCCCAGAAAGACGATCCTCCAGAACTACCAGATCCACTCGTATCCGCACACTCTGAACAAGGGCAGTCAGAGGCGTGAGCGTATTTGACACAATTATTTGGATCATGATGTGCGTCGCCTCCACAGTCGGAGCAACGTGCTGCGAAAACCAAAGTCGGTGTAAGTGTCAGCGCAATTAACATAATCAGTACTGTCAATCGTAAATATTGATACATGCCTTTTCCCCTTAATTGGAAAGTTGTATTATGCCCAACAGAAGGGTTGAGCAAACTTAAAACACAATCCAACCAAGTCACCGCTACTTTCACTCAGTCTCCACGTCGAACTCTTTACGGAGAAGTTCCCGCGCCTCATGAAGCTTACGCTTGACTGTGCCGAGCGGCAAATCAAGTTCTTCCGCAATCTCCTTCAGCGACACATCGTGGAGATAAAACAATATAGCAACTTCTCGCACATATTCAGGCTTGCTCGGCAAGCGACGTACCGATTCAACAATATCCGCCTTTAAGGCTTCTTCGCGAAATTGGGTGACGGCACCCCGATCCGCGTGGTATGTCAATACCTCATTTTCGTAGGGACGCTCGCCTTGTGAATGATATGCGTTGTTGTAATACCGCCTGCACTGGTTGTACGCGATTTTTCGCAACCATCCGCCAAAACTGCTCACATCCGGTAAGCCGCCGATATTTTCCCAGACCGTCTGCTATGTTCTGCTGAGAATATCCTCAGCATCTTGGTAGTTACTCGATTCTGCAAGAATCATAGGGAATATATGCGGTTTGTAGTGAGTCATCAACTCACGGAGAGGTTTGTCATCTCCTGCTTGGAGCCTCTGAATTAAATGTTCCGTTGTTGCTATATCGTTGTCCATTAAGCGATAACCGGTTAGGATTCGGGCATAGAGGGCAGGTTATCATCAAAAGGTTCAGAAAAATGAAAAAGGATAAAAGAAAGGAAAATAGGAAGGATGGCAGACAGCAGCGTTGTCTGAATGCACGTCGCATAAATCAACGGTATGAATGCGAATCAACGGTATGAAGCCCGTGTGGGCTTCCCCGTATGGCATTCCCCGGGGCGAGTACGCCGCAAATCGCGGATTATGCGGATTTCACGGATGACGCGGATTTTTAAGAGCAAGAGGTGGGGATTGGGAAATCCTTCCTACAAGAGACTTGATTATTTCCAAATTTCTGGGTATAATTAATACACGTCATTTTAAGGATAAAAACTATATTTTTTACATTGGAGGCAGAAGTGGCAAGAAAAAAAATCAGTGTTATTGGTGCGGGGAACGTCGGCGCAACAGCGGCGTTTCTGATCGCACAGAAACAACTCGGGGATGTCGTCCTGATAGATATCGTTGACGGGGTCCCGCAAGGCAAGGCATTGGACATGGCACAAATGGGGCCGGTAGAACTCTTTGATGCCGCAGTGGATGGAGATCTGGATTACGGTGCAACCGCAGGCTCCGATCTCGTAATTATTACATCAGGTTCCCCACGCAAACCCGGGATGACGCGCGAAGACCTGTTGCAAACGAATGCCAATATCGTCGGCAGTGTCACAGAAAACGTTGTGAAACAGTCGCCAGACAGTATTATTATGATGCTCACCAATCCGTTGGACATCATGACTTACCACGCGTGGAAGGTCTCCGGATTTCCCTCACACCGCGTCGTTGGGCAGGCAGGCGTGCTGGATTCGGCGAGGTTCCGTTATTTTATTTCTCTTGAACTGGGTGTCTCCGTAGAAGACATCCACGCGCTCGTCCTCGGTGGACACGGCGATACGATGGTCCCGCTCCCGCGGTATACGACTGTTAACGGCATCCCGATTCCGCAGCTGATACCAGAGGATCGCATTGAAGCGATGGCGCAACGCACTCGCGACGGCGGTGCTGAGATCGTTAACCTTCTCAAAACAAGTGGCTACTATGCGGCTGGTGCCTCGTTAGCGCAAATGGCGGAAGCCATCATTCTCGACAAGAAACGGCTACTGCCCTGCTCAGCACATCTCACGGGACAATACGGTATTGATGATCTCTATATTGGGGTTCCTATTAAGCTCGGTGGGAATGGGGTGGAGGAGATTTTTGAAATCGAATTGACCGACGACGAACTTGGATCTTTACAGCATTCTGCGGCAACCTATCGGGAAGGCATTGCGCTGTTGGGGTATTAGATAAGGTATTGCAAAAAAAGCACCCATCACGCTGATTCGCTATCGAATCGCGCGATGGGTGCTTTTGGAAGAAGTCAGGCAAAATCGATGTTTTGCCGCTCCTAATCTCACACCTTTTGGGCGACCATACTGGAGAGGATGCCGAGGAGTTTGTCACACCGTTCAATCGTGTAGATTGCCATATCAATGTGCAGACACTTTTCTCTTAACTTAAGGAACTGCCAATCTATTCCGGTTGTGGAAGCCCCATAAACGCACGGGATATCATTCCCTCTCTCTGCATTAAAGCGTTGGGCGGCGAGCATCTCGGCGACACACTGCCCAAGTCCAAGTTTCAGATCAGCATTTTTTGCCTCAACAAGAGCGATGACAGGTGCCTGTAACAAATACTGCACTGGTGAGAGACTCACTAAAAAATCGCACACACCTGTTAATCCGTTCTCGTCATCAACACTGAAGTCGATCCCTGAAAAGAGGCTGATGCGACGATCACAGTGTTCCCGAAGTTCAACGAGCACATCAGCAACAATCAGTTCCGAACGCGCTTTCTCTGTACCGATAGCAGTTGCTAATGATGCCTTTCTCTCCAATCCGGTGGTGAGATATTCACTCGGAGTCACTGGCTCTATTTCAGAAAACAGACCGACGGTGTCAATTTTTTCAAGTTGAAACGTTGGCACTACCGATTCTAAAGTCCAATTGCTATAAGCCATTGTGGAACCTCCGATATCAGACTAAGGGAATCGCAATTTAGAGGGCCCGCCTAACTTTTATCCTTCTTCTCGTCCTCATCAACCACTTCATACTCAGCGTCAACGACATCACTATCCGCCGATGGCGCAGCATCAGGGTCAGCAGCGGGTGCGTCTGCGGAAGCGGCACCTGCATCTGCTGCCTGTTGATATATCAGCTGAGAGACCTCGTGCCAGACTTGGGTCAACTCATCCGTTGCGGGTTGAATCTCGGCATGGTTCTCAGACTCCAAAACCTGCTTGACCCGAGCAACCGCAGCGTTTACCTTCTCCTTGGAAGCATCGTCTATCTTGTCTCCCAAATCGCTTAGATTTTTCTCTGTCTCGTAAACCAAAGAATCCGCGCGGTTACGCGCTTCGACTTCTTCCCGTTTTTGCTTATCCTCTTCAGCGTGCGTTTCGGCATCCTTTACCATTTGATCGATTTCGGCGTCGCTGAGTCCAGAGGATGCGGTAATGGTAATTTTCTGTTCTTTACCCGTTGCGGTATCTTTCGCGGATACGTTCAGTATACCGTTCGCATCGATATCAAAGGCCACCTCAATTTGTGGAATCCCTCTTGGTGCAGGTGGCAATTCACCCAATCGGAAACGTCCAATCGTTTTGTTATAAACTGCTTGTTCCCGCTCACCTTGGAGGACATGGACGTCAACAGCTGTTTGGTTATTTTCAGCCGTTGTAAACACATTTGATTTTTTGGTAGGAATCGTTGTGTTCCTATCAATCAATCGCGTGAACATCCCACCGAGGGTTTCAATACCGAGCGAGAGCGGCGTAACGTCTAATAAGAGGATGTCCTTGACCTCTTCATCGCCTGCCAGGACCCCGCCCTGAATTGCGGCACCGATTGCGACGACCTCATCGGGATTGACCCCTTTGTGTGGTTCTTTGCCGAAGAGTTGCTCGACAGCCTCTTGGACTTTGGGCATACGCGTCTGACCACCGACAAGGATAATTTCATCGATGTCAGCGGGTTGCATCTCAGCATCCGAGAGTGCCCGCCTGCAGGGTTCAAGCGACCGCTGGACCAAATCATCCGTAATCTGCTCGAGTTTAGCACGGGTGAGCGTCAAGTTCAGATGCTTCGGACCGCTGGCATCAACAGTGATAAAGGGCAAGTTGATGTCGGTTTGCAGTGTGCTGGAGAGTTCACACTTTGCGGTTTCCGCTGCTTCTTTTAGGCGTTGCAGTGCCATCTGATCATTGCGTAAATCAATCCCTTGGCTACTGAGGAATTCTTGCGCCATCCAGTCGATAATCGCCTGGTCGAAATCATCGCCACCGAGGTGTGTATCGCCGTTTGTGCTTTTTACCTCAAAAACCCCGTCGCCGATTTCCAGAATAGAGATGTCAAACGTCCCCCCGCCGAGGTCATAAACAGCAATCTTTTTGTCGCCTTCATTTTGGAGCCCATAAGCAAGGGATGCGGCGGTCGGTTCATTGATAATCCGCTCAACTTCTAATCCAGCGATTTTACCAGCATCTGCGGTTGCCTGGCGTTGGGAATCGTTGAAGTAAGCAGGAACAGTAACAACCGCTTTCGTAACATCTTCACCCAGATACGCTTCGGCAGTCTCCTTCATCTTCCGCAAAACCATAGCAGAGATTTCAGGCGGCGAATAATCTTTTCCATCAATGTTTACGGCGACATCGCCGTCTGCATCGGCTTTTAATTCATAAGGTACACGGGAGGCATCATTGCCTATTTCGTTAAATTTCCGCCCCATGAACCTTTTAATCGAAAAAATTGTATTTTGCGGGTTCGTGATAGCTTGTCTTTTAGCAACGAGTCCAACGGGGCGCTCTCCCTCTTTGGTAAAACCGACAACAGAGGGGGTTGTCCGATTTCCTTCCGTATTTTCGATGACTTTGGCATCACCACTTTCTAAGACTGCCACACATGAATTTGTTGTCCCTAAATCAATTCCAATCACTTTGCTCATTTCTCAATACTCCTATGGATAAATAATTTCAAAGCAGGCACCTTACGTAATGACGTACCGCCCCGTTATAAGGTATTCTCCTCGTTCTCCGCTGCCACCACACATCCACAACAGCAAGCCCACCGACAACACCTCACCAGTTTAAGAGTAACGTGCAATATCCATGCCAATATTAATTGGTAAGATAGCCAAAATTCTTGCAGAATGTCTGCCAAATTGGCAGACACTCAAAAAGACAGCGTGCTCAGAAGTCAATTTGACATATCGCGAACACCATACCTCTGTTTGAGGGTTCCGCATGTTATAAGACACACCCACCCTTGGAAACTGGAATATATCTCTAAGCGAACGGAAATGTGCCTTGATATCCGCGCGGTCGGGAGACGTGCCAAACTCCCTCATACATCGGTGTTACCTGATAGTGACACACAACGTTGCTCCGCTCCATATCGTCGCGTTCCTTAGCACCTTGATGGGGGATATGATTGATAAATACGACACAATCACCCGCTTTCGGATGCAGGATCACGTGCTCTTGTGCCTCACACCATGCTTCAAATTTGGGACGATCTAATGGGTAGAGATGCGGCGGCTCTAACAGATGCCCACCTTTGATAAATTTGAGGTGCCCCTCACCGGGGTCGTTGTCCTGAAAATAGAAGGTCGTGTTAATCCCAGCGGGTGCCATCGCAAACGGATGTTCTTCGACGTATCGCTTTTCTTGCCAATAGCCGTAAAAGTCCATGTGCCACTCTTGGAGATAGGGACCCGGATTAATATGTGCCCGTAGACTACGGAGTTGACACTGCTTACCCATCAGCCCTTCGAGGTAGGGACGGACACTCGAATGCCCGACAAGTGACGCATAGGTATCGGTTTCCCGGTCAAGGAGGGAATCAAACCACATATTACCAACGGCGTTCAAACCCTCCTCCCAACCCATTTCGCGCGCGTGATTAATGCGTTGGCGGATATGTTCTGTCTCCTCTGGAGACAACGCGTCCTCTATTAAAATGAAACCTTGCTGCTGAAGTTGTGCAAGTTTATCTTTGATGTCTGCCATGTTCTATCTCCTTTTGAAACTTCAGAGTTGTTGAGAGTATTCTATGCTTTTACGGCGGAGTTGGTCCACCTGTTCAGGTTGCTCAGGAAGATAATCAATTCTATCACGTTCGCCAGCAAGTCTGCGAACATCCGCAATGTTCTGATGTGAGGTCATACCGCAATGGTGGATGCCCACCCAATTCGCGTAGCTGCTTTTCGAGTCTTTCAAAGGAGATACGCAAACCGAAAAGGAGGGCAAGGGTGATGAAACAAGACGTGATAACGGGTGGAATGTCAACAGATTCAGTCTTTTGATTTCTTCTGTCTGCATAGTGGGTTCCCGATGAAATGAGCAGGTTCAGGAGAACCCGCTCATTCTTGGATGCCCTATTCTAAAGGCTCTAACGGTTGTGCGTTCCCAAAGACTGGGGTTGGGGCATTCCCGGGTGCCGCCCACCGTGCAGCATTCGCGATAACCTGCCGAACGTTCTCGTCGTAATAGATTGGGTAGGTCTCATGCCCGGGACGGAAATAGAAGATTTTGCCTCTCCCGCGATAATAACAGCATCCACTTCGGAAGACTTCACCACCGGGGAACCAACTGACAAAAATGAGTGTATCAGGCTCAGGGATATCGAAGGGTTCGCCATACATTTCGGCATGCTCTATTTCAAAGTATTCGCCTAACCCTTCAACGATCGGATGTCCGTGTTCAATCACCCAGAGGCGTTCTTTTTCAGCGGCTTCACGCCATTTAAGGCTACACGAGGTGCCCATTAAACCCGTGAAGGGTTTAGAATAGTGTGCAGAGTGCAGAACGATAAGCCCCATGCCGTCCAACACACGGGCACGAACTTTCGCAGCGATAGCGTCATCAACAGCACCGTGTGCGGCATGTCCCCACCAGATAAGGACATCCGTGTTTGTGAGAACATCGTCGGTTAAACCGTGTTCGGGTTCATCTAACGTTGCAGACCGAACTTTAAAACCGCCTGCTTTGTCGAGACCATCCGCAATCGCGCCGTGAATCCCATTGGGGTAGAGTCCACCAATGAACTCGTTTGTTTTCTCGTGTCTAAATTCGTTCCAGACTGTAACCTGAATTGGTTGCGCCATAAGTTTCTCCTTATAGAATAGTTATCAGTTTTCAGTTGTTGGTTATCGGTTGTACATTCTGCATTCAGGTTTCGTTCGACTTCGGCAATCAGCTATTCTCAAAATACCAGCTCTGTCTCAACTGCCTCATCGTAATCCACGCCCTCAACTTCAAACCCAAAGAGGTTTCGGAAACGTCGCCTGAAGCCTGCGTAATCAGAGAGTTCGTGGAAATTGTCGGTGTCAATCTGTTCCCACCGCTCCGTCACCGCATTGGTCACCTCAGATTGCAACTCTCGGTCATCAAGTCGGATATAGCGTTCAGCGTCAAGTTGAGGCTCCAATCCCGGTCCGAGATGCTTCGAGAAAAGCCGTTTCATCTGCCCAATGGGTGCTTCATTGATGCCCTTGGCGTTCATAATATCATAGAGGATACTGACGTAAAGCGGAACAACAGGAATTGCCGCAGAGGCTTGCGTAACGACGGCTTTGTTCACCGAAATATAGGCACTACCGCCGAGTTGATTGGCGAGTCGTTCATTAAGCACGTCCACACGTGCCTTCAAATCGTCTTTTGCTCTCCCGATAGTCCCATCTCGATAAATCGGCCATGTCAGGGAACTTCCGATATAGGTATATGCAACGACCGTCACTTCTGGCGCGAGCAACTCCGCCTCGGTTAATGCGTCAACCCACATCTCCAAGTCCTCGCCTCCCATAACAGCGATCGTATTGGCGATCTCCTGCTCACTCGCGGGGTCAATCGTTACAGACGTGATAACTTCACGATTCAGGTCAATTGTTTTGCCTGTATACGACGCACTGATTGGCTTGAGGACAGATTGGTGGGAGTCCCCCGTATTTGGGTGTATCCGACGTGGCGCAGCGATGCTGTAGACGAGGATGTCTACTTTCCCGAAGTCTACCTTAAGCCGATTAATGGCTTCCGCTTTCATCTCATTGGAGAATGCATCCCCATTGAGACTGCCGGCGAAAAACCCGTCGGCTGCTGCCTGTTGATGGAAGGCAGCGGTGTTATAGTAACCAGCAGTTGCGGTGCGTCTATCATCTGGTGGACGTTCATAGAGGAGTCCAAGCGTTTTGGCACCGTAAGCATAAGTCAAAGCGATGCGAGAGGCGAGCCCATACCCCGTCGATGCCCCGACAACAAGTGCATTCATATCAGTTTCTTTGTGCGGAATGCCTTGTTTAATCTCACCTATCTGGTTTAGCACATTCGTTTGACACCCTACCGGATGAGCGTTGGTACAGATAAACCCGCGTATCCGAGGTTTAACAATTTGAACTGCCATTGTTCCCTTCTTTTTTTTAGCGATTAGTCTTCAATTTCGACAACCATTTCAACTTCAACCGGAATCCCACCGGGGAGTTGCACCATACCGACTGCGGAGCGGGCATGCTTGCCTTTATCGCCGAACACTTCGACCAAGAAGTCAGATGCGCCGTTAAGAACCGCGGGTTGGTCGGTGAAGTCGGGTGCCGAGTTGATGAACCCAACCACTTTAACGACGCGTTTAATTCGATCGAGATCGCCAAGTGCATGTTTGAGGGTACTTAGCAAGCAGGTCGCCACTTGACGAGCTGAGGCGTATCCCTCTTCGATTGTCGCATCGGTACCGAGTTGGCTCTTATAGATCGGGCCGTCGCCGGATCCGGGTCCGTGTCCTGAGGTAAATATGAGGTTACCGGTCTGCACGGTTGTGACGTAATTCGCTACGGGTACCGCCGGTTCTGGCAGTTCCACACCTAATTCTTCAAGTCTTTGTTCTATTTTCATCTGATATGTCCTTTTGCAAATGGATTAAATTCTTATAAGCCGCAATTACGGCATTTTTTCGGGCGCTTTGGCATACGGGCTTGCAAGCTGCGCCCTAAAGCAAGCATCCGCTTGCGTGGCTAACTTATATCCGCCTCTATTATTAAACAGACTTTCGCTAATTTTGTCAAGCAAAGTTTTGAATAGTTGTCAGTCGTCGGTTGTCAGTTATCAGTTAAGAGCACGTTTCGGAACAACCTCAAATACTCAGACTATTGTAGGAAGGGTTCGTCCGCCTAACTAATAGGATTCTAACTCAAACTTCTAAAAAAGTAGTTACACCTTCGCAATAGTTTGCTTTATAGATAAAATTATGCTAAAATGTGCGAAGATTTAACCGGCATATTCCTACATCTTTAGCAAAAAAATGAGGAGCAACTATGAAAGTAGCAGCAATTTTAGGTGAACGGCAAGCAGGGCTTGTTGACGTACCCGATCCGACCCCGAAAGCAGATTGGGTGGTTGTGAAAATTCACGCATCCCCGATGTGTAATGAGTATCACGCTTTTGAATATGGACACAAAAACGAAGGGATGGGGCACGAAGCTGCGGGTGAGGTTGTTGACATCGCACAACCCGGAAAAGTGGAAGTCGGCGATCGGGTGGTTGTAATGCCACAATACCCGTGCGGTAAATGTGTGCTTTGCACTGATGGAGATTATATCCACTGCGAGAACAACTACAATTTCGAGGAATTCGTCGGATCGCATTACGGCAGCGCGACGATGGGACAGTATATCCTGAAGCCGTCTTGGTTGCTCCCAAAGATTCCGGACGGTGTCTCTTACGAACACGCTTCGCTTGCGTGTTGCGCGTTGGGTCCGTCGTATCGTGCCTTCGACGAGATGGGTGTCAATGCAACACACACTGTCCTCGTCACCGGGATAGGACCTGTCGGTTTTGGTGCAATCACGAACGCTCGTTTTCGTGGTGCGAAAGTCATTGCAGCGGAACTGATTCCGTGGCGCGTTGAACGCGCAAAACAGATGGGTGCCGAAGCGGTTATCAACCCAACGGACGCAGATGCTGTTGACCAGATTCGAGATTTGACAACAGATGGACGTGGTGTTGACTTCGCAATCGATTGCTCCGGGAACGTCCAAGCACACCGGCTCTGTATCGACGCAACCCGTAGACGCGGGACTATTGCATTCGTCGGACAGAGCGGTAGAAACGACACCGTTCTTCATGTCAGCCCCGACCTTATTGGCAAAGGATTACGTCTCGCTGGCGCATGGCACTATAATCTCAATCAGTTTCCCGGATTGATGAAGGTCATCGAAGGTTCCCCGCTTCTTGATCTGCTTATTAGTAATATTTTCCCGATGAGCGAAATCCAACAGGCATTTGAAACCTCCGCCTCTCACGCAAGCTCTAAGATTATCCTTAAACCTTGGGAATAAACCATGTCAACGACGCACAAACCGAATATACTCCTCATTGTGTCCGATGACCACGCCGCACCGGCAATTAGCTGCTACGGAAGTGAGATGAATCGCACTCCGAACATTGACCGGATCGGGAACGGTGGGATGCGGGTCAACAACTGCTTCTGCACGAACGCTATCTGCACACCGGCGCGAGGCTCTATCCTCACGGGAAAATATAGCCACAAAACCGGCATCAAAACCCTCGCCGATACAATCGACCACACACAGGAACAGACGGTCGCGCAAATGCTGCATGGAGACGGGTACCAGACGGCGCTTGTCGGGAAATGGCATCTCGGACACGGGGGTGTCAGCGATCCGCACGGCTTTGATTACTGGAACGCGTTCCCCGTGCAAGGCGCGCATATTGACCCTGAAATGATTGAGATGGGAGAACGGAAAAGATTCAATGGGTATTCCGCCGACATCGTGACGGACAGTGCACTAAACTGGCTACAAAACAGGGAAGCAGATCAGCCGTTTTTTTTGATGACGGCCTATAAAGCGACGCATGACCCATTTTTTCCGAACCCGAAGCACCAACACCTCTATACAGAGGAAATCCCTGAACCACCGACTTTCAATGACGATTACAAAAATCGGGCAGCGGCTGCCGCTATGAACACGGCAAAAGTAGACATCATGCAACAGAAAAATCATCTGCCGGAACCGATACCTGAAGGTCTGGAGGGTGATGATTTGAAACGGTGGAACTATCAGTGCTACATGCAGAACTACCTCCGTTGCGCGCATGCTATTGATGAGAACGTCGGACGACTGCTCGATTATCTGGACGCGGAAGGTTTGGCAGAAGATACGATTGTCATCTATTCGGCAGATCACGGCTTTTTCTTAGGTGACCACGGCTGGTACGATAAACGGTTCATGTATGAGGAATCGATGCGAATTCCGTTGCTTGTCCGGTATCCATGTGAGATACAAGCGGCAGGTGTCAGCGAACAGATTGTCTTAAACGTTGATTTCGCACCGACGCTCCTCGACTACGCTGACATATCAATCCCTAATGACATACAAGGACACAGCCTTCGAACGTTGTTGGGCGGCCAAACGCCCGCAGATTGGCGGACATCCATGTATTACCGGTATTGGATGCACCTGGCGCATTTCAATATCCCGTCGCATTACGGTGTGCGGACGGAGCGGTATAAACTCATCTATTATTATGGCGAGGCTTTGGGGTCGGGTGGTGCGATTGATCGTTCTATGCCGCCGGAGTGGGAACTGTTTGATTTGAAGAAGGATCCGCACGAGATGCAGAATGTCTACGCAAACCCGGCGTATGTGGAGGTTGTTGTAGAGTTGAAAGCAGAATTGCAACGGCTGCGGGATGAATTGGAGGATTATGAGTGAACTGACATCTTAAAAGAAAACAATATTAGTTAGATTTTATCCTACCCCAAGTAACAGCGAGCTTACCTTCAGGCTTAACATCAGAAATACGGAGGTCCATCTCTGTCTGGATCTCCTTCTCCGATAAAGCCTCGCCATAGACGGCGAATTCATCCATAACCCCGTTAGCACCGGATGCAGCAACTCTATAATTAAACTGGTTATTACCACCAATCCGTGGAGGTCTATGGAATTCGGGAAACGGTCCGATGCCAGTTTTTGTGGCGACTTCCTCGCCGTTAATGTAGATGAAAGCGTCATCTTCAAAATTCCAAGTCACCGCTACGTGCATCCACACATCTTTTTTAACAACGTCAGCAGCGGGAACGGTCATCAGCGCATCTATATCAAGCGCGCTCTCTATCAAGAAAACGAAATCGGCTTCGTGTTGTCCTACCAAAGTGCCTTTTCCAATAGAGAAGGAGAGCGCAGCCGTGCTTGCATCGAATAACCGATAGGTTCCGTCACCCGCGCCGTCCCAATACGGCTTAAACCAGAACCCAAGCGTGCCAGGGTTGGGCATTAAGTAATCGAATTCAATAAACTGTTCCTTGTTATCACCGAACTCGATTCCCATTCCATACACACCCTCTTTACTCGGTACTCGCTGCGCGCCCCCCAGAATCACACCATCAATGCCATTCCCACTTGCATCTTCAGCAACATTCGCGTCCTTTCCTTTGAAGGAAAACCAGACTTCGGGTTCTACAGTATGCCCACTATGAGAAAGGAGCATCAAACCGACCATAAGTATCAAACTTAATGTTACGGGTCCATAGATAGACTGGATTGTTCGGTTAAACATAGTGCCCTCCTTATAATTAATAGCATCTTATCGTTCCAGATTAGATGTAAGGTATTCAAGAAAGATATTGGTATCCACAAGATACACTAATCTCTCCACCCCAGTGTTTTCTTTTCAAGTTCAAGTGCTGTATATTGGTCACGATATGCTGCCAAACCATGTTGACATTGTAAATTATCTTGAAATATAAAGCAATCCTTTATATCATATCCCGCAAGAAAAAACTTGAGGGACGGATATGACACCGAAACAGAAATATCTCTTTGATCTACGTGGCTACCTGCATTTAGAAAACGTTCTAACACCGCAAGAACTCAGCAATGCACAAGCAGCTGTCGAACGACTCGTGCAAGCATCACCAGATGAATTGCCGCCCGGAATCAGTCGCGGTGGCGAGGGGTTCTCAAACGGGTTCTCTGCCGATAAATCGCTTGAGGCACTGACGCTGCATCCCGCCACATGGCCGATCATCAAAGAACTAACGTGGAATAAACCTCGTTTCAACCGCGGATCGCTTGTTGTGAATACACACGAGCGACAGGAGATGACAC
The DNA here is from genome assembly GCA_963662915.2 of Candidatus Poribacteria bacterium. Lineage (GTDB taxonomy): Bacteria > Poribacteria > WGA-4E > WGA-4E > WGA-3G > WGA-3G. The sequence goes on from CAXXEU010000002.1 coordinate 1,679,850, forward strand.
CGCTCCACTGTGGTGGTGAAGATTTTCGTTGGACGCGACGATACGGTGTCAGAAACAATCAAATTTTCACAAACGACATTGTTTGTTTCTTCTATTTCACGGACGTTTATCCCGGTGACGGCGGTTTGATAGTTCTACCGGGGTCCCATAAAAGCGAGTTTAAACGTCCGGAGAACCTGTTTTTCCCAGAACCCGACACTCCAGATGCCCCGCTCCATCCTGCTATCGTCAATGTGACACCAAAAGCGGGAGATGTCGTGATCATTACCGAAATGTTGACGCACGGCGTGTTGGTGTGGAAACCGAAAGACAGGGATCGACGATTCCTAATTCTACGGTATAAGACCCAGTTTTTTCAAGACGAGCGTGGTGTCCGAGAAGCCTTTCCACCAGAGGTGATGGACCGCCTCTCACCAGAGACGAAGGTGTTGGCGGCTTACGGTTCAGAATGGAAAATAAAGGACCTCGTTAAACAGGATAACGTGACGCTAACTTTATAGATAGGATTTATGGGAAACAGACGATGCTCAAGGAACTGGGGATCACATTCTTTTGAGCGATGACGAAAAGCAGAAACGAAGAGAAGATGGAGAACAAACCCTTCTTGATACAGTTTTCACTATCATAGAGAATTACGGAAATGGAAATCGTTAGAGCAAAACTTACGGATGCTGACATACTCGCTGAACTGAACAAAGAGCTTATCGAGGATGAACAACACCCGAATCCAATGAATATCGCCCAACTCACAGAACGTATGCGAGGGTGGCTGACAACCGACTATATCTGCTATATGGCAAAGGAGAAGGGCAGCATTGTCGCCTATTGCCTTTATAGAGATGACGGTGGACACTACTATATGCGGCAGTTATATGTAGACAGAGCACATCGCCGAAAAGGCATTGCTACGCGATTGCTCGATTGGCTGTATGAAAACGTATGGACGGATAAGAAGGTCAGATTGGATGTACTTGCCCACAACGAAGATGCCGTCGCCTTTTATCAGCGATGCGGCTTTAGGATTGGTGTCTTCAGAATGGAAAAGTAAGAACCTGAGGGAATTAACAATGGAACATGACAAAGTAAACCGAACTTTTGATTGTGAACCGACACTCACCGATACAGAGGTGCTGCAGTTTTGTAGGGATGGCTACCTGCAACTCCAAGGGGTTGTTCCTGATGAGATTAATCAGCGGACGTGTGATTATCTCAACGGCGATCTACCGATACATCCGTGTTTTATCCCAAAAGGCATGACACACGCCGATTTAGAACGGATGCGGGATACACACGAACCGAGTTCGATTCTCTTAGAAGGCTGGTACATTGAGCATGTACTACTGAATCGCGAACTCGCCGGGGCATTGCGATCACTGCTCGGTAAGAACGTCGGGTTACCGGTATTGGTCAGCAATCATCGCGTAGAGTGTCCGATGCCCGCACAGGGATGGCATCACGATGCCGATCACGTCTTTGGACCCGAAATCAATTTCGTTGAGGTTTTCTATTTTCCGCAGGATACACCGTTGGAACTCGGACCCACAGAACTCCTGCCCGGCTCGCATATCCATTCCACAAGTCGAGATATAGCAGAGAAGGGGGTTTCAAGCGAGGGGCCCGCTGGGTCTTTCGTTATCCATTCACAGAGCATTCTGCATCGGCGCGGTGAATCGACTGCGGAAGGGTTACGGCACATGCTGAAATACAGTTATTGGCGGACGGTGCCACCGACCCGGGATTGGAAAGAAGCACCTGATTTTGATTTCCAAATGGCGGAATATGGTGGACACGGCATCGCGAGATATGTAGCACATATCTTCTATTGGCTCTGTGGTAAGGGAGACGAATTCCGTCTGATTGGTGGGCAAGCGTGGCCGTGGTCGAGTGTCAATCAAATTGGACCTTCCTACGGCTTTGGTCACAAAGAGGGGTATCTTCCGAACTGGCGGAAGGACAATCCGGACGACTACGCAGTACCGTAGATAGATTTAAACAAGCACTGCAATCCTTAATCCGTTTTTAGGATTGATGTGAGAATTTCGTTTGGCGCAGAGGTGTCTCGATTTACGCGTACGGATTGTGAAATAAAGAAGATTTCGGGAGATGATATTTTTGGGATGGAGACGTATTTAAGGGATCGAGCACTGATTTTGTGTTACATTTGATTCCTGAACCTGATACAGTGGGGATTGTTGAGATTAATGTGACAGGTGCTGCGACGCGTGGTGTCTCGGAGCGAATTCTTGAAGTAGATGTTACACCGGTGTTGGTGCCTTTTAATGCGCGTGTTCCAGAAATAATTGATATAGAAGCACCCGCGGTTGTTGAATCTGGAACGTATGATGTGCTTTGGACACTTGATCATCCTGAAGTAGGATTGAGCATAGAGAACCTTATTTATGAAGGTGATATTGAGGGCGTTGATTTTGATACGAATCCTCCGCTTATTTATAGGTCGCGTGCTTTGGATGTTAAGCCAACTTTACCTCCAGCCTTGACAGACTTTGATGATCCGCCAGAATATATTGGTGATTGGGAATTGCAAGTAGGAATGGGCGGGATTGCGACGCGTTTTTTATTGTTACGCTTTAATATGCCGGGGGCGGCTTCAGGTTTTTTCAATGTTTTTCCGAGATCGGATGCGTTCCTTCCCGCGCTGCCATAGACTTGACGTTTTATCGGCTTCCCTTTTTTAAGGCACCCCAGGTCGTTATCTTTTTGTTTCTGTAGCGTGCAGGTGCAGCCGCAGCAATCGCAGCATGGGCAGCCGCTTTTACTATCGCCAAATCCACCTCATCTGTTATGCCGTCATTATTGATGTCTGTGTCGTAGGATATTTTACTCGACATACCTTTCCGGACAATTAGAACATCCGATAGATCAACAGAGCCGTCATCATTTACGTCAACGTCAAGGTCAACGTCAATATCACTATTATCATTCGGACTCTCGATAAACTGTTTAACACCAACTTGAATAATCCGATTAATTTCACCCTCAGACAATGCGCCGGAGAAGATTGCGTAGTCGTCTATCCAACCGGCAAAAGTCTCGCCGGCTACCCGATTACCTATACTATAAATGGTGTTTCCACCATCAGTTTCTTTGAAGTTTGTCTGAGCGACGACCTCGCCATTGGCATAAATCCGAAATTTTTCACCGTCGTTTGTGACGGCAACGTGTATCCATTCATTGGCTTTCACGATCCCGGGTTTGGTCTCACAGAGATCGTCCCATGTCCACCTGCCATTGATACGTGCCCGCCATGAGATGCCGCCTTCGTCTCCGATAATGAAGAGGGTGTGACCGGCATTTGTCGGCGATCTACTTCGCCAGACGTGTCCGTAGCCGGTTTCAGGGTTCGGATAGATCCAAGCAGAAAGTGTGAACGGGGCTGCTTGGAAAATATCACCGTGAAGGGTGTCGGTGGCTTCCATTTCTATGTATTCACCGCTATCGAGTTCTAACGCTTTTCCGAATTTGCCATCAACATAGTTGATGCTGCCAGTGCCTCGCCAGTGGTTGCCATTTCCAGATGCGTCGTCTGCGTTTCCATCAAATGGATAGTATGCGACTAAATGCGGTACATCGTAGAGGTCAACGTAACCATCTTTGTTTACATCAACGTCAATATTCTCTGCCTGGGCACTTTTTTTGTTGTTTGTAGGCGGATCACCAATCAACGACAGTGCAGGCGATGTGTTTATTACTGCAGCGGTTTCAGGATTAATACTAACGTCATCCAATACATCTCTACCGACAAACAATGGTGGTATAACTTTACTCATAAGCAAATACTCGTCTTCTTGGTGATGGTTAAATCCAAAAGCATGCCCGAGTTCATGAGCGACAATAGCGTTAAAATATTCAGGTCTCCCTTCAAGCGGCTTTACAATCAGAGGTTCTTTACAAATATTAGTCCCTACTTGGCACAAATGCGCAAAAATCCCAGCAGCTCCACCTTGTATAGACTTAGCACCTACCAGAAACACCAAAAGAATGTCATTAGGGGATTTAGCTCGTATGCCATTAGCCTGTAAATCAGCCCTTACGTCATCAATAGTCTTATAATCTGCAAGGTTACGCCTACCCTGATAAATCGGTATATCCGTTGAGAACTCAAACGTCTTCTCACCATATCCGAGCCGCTGCATCTCCGATGCAAAGAAAGCGCGGACTTCGGAAAGCCTCTCACGTAATTCGTCCGAGTCAGTCGTATAGATTTTTCTGACATTAAACTGATCTTGTGGTAAAAGATAGCACGGCTGAACAATAGGTTGCGCAAAAGATATTTGACAGCCTATCAGCATCAGTGCAATTATCAAATTTTGCACCTTAAACATTCTTCAGTCTCCTTCTCAAATTGTGAGTGCAACTATCGGTGCCACATCACCAAAATCTTTGCTGCCCCGTCTGTTTTGTTCTCAAACGTAATGCGTAACCGTTCTCGCTTGTCAGTGGCATGGGTGTGAAGAAATGAACAGTTTTTTCTGTGGAATTTTTACTGATGTTTCGCGTCGCAAAACATGCTGAAATAAGCGTGTCTGTGTCTTCCGTTTTCTTCTGAATATAGACTTTAAAGCTACCATTGGCTTTATTGGCTTCAGCGACTTCGAGGATGATATGCGTAACAAACAGCGTTGGAGATGCGGCATAACCTCTGGGTTCAAAAATCCAATCGATCGCTCCAGATTGGACTTCAAATGTATCTTGCATGCGTAATCTCTTTGAAAGAGCCTCCGAATTACGCTTGACAAAACATCGCCAATATATGACAATGCAAATGCCAGACTTTGTATTTCTGATTTTAGTCGGTTAGGGAACAAGTTTGGCGAGGCGGGGTATAATGCCCCGCCCTTCAAAGCAAAATTATTATAGTGAATACCGCTAAAATTGTAAAGCGTTAATTAGAAAAGCGCGTCTGTTGTTCTTGCAGCCGGCGCGCTTTTTTTTAATATTGCGATGCTATGGTATGTTTTAGAGATTTATTATATAATAAGTAATACACTGAAAGCAAAAAGGGGTTTGTGATGTTTATAGTAAACTTTAGAATTAATGATACATGTTTATCACTTCATCAATGGTTATATCGGCGTTGTATTCTCTGAGACGTTTGATATTCGCAAAGTCGTGTTCAATCGGATTGGAGTCGGGTGCATAAGGTGGCAAAAACAAGACCTCTGCTCCCGATGCTGCTATCAACTCACGCGTCCGACGCGTCTTGTGAATCTTGGCATTATCAAGAACAACGACGTCTGAGACAGACGCGGACATAAGTAGCCTTCAACCCACGCCTTGAAACATGCGCTGTTAGAGCTGCCATCAAATAGACACGGGGTTCCGTAAAACTTGCACCGATACGCGCAGCAACCAATGTCGTTGTTCGTGTCCTTGTACCTGAGATCAAACCGAAAACACATTCACCTTTCCGAGCATAGCCATGACATCTAAAACTCTCTGCCCGAAAACCACACGCGAGGAAGGCGTGATCAGGAGATCGCTCCTACAGAAGAGATATATGTTAATTTTCTGAGATAACAATTATTTGATTCGTTTCTACATCTCGTAAAGTTTGGATTTTGTCACAGGTCCATCGTACCGTCAAGGTATCAACCGACCTCGCAGCACCTAATCCGAAATGCAGACGCAGCTCGTTTTGGCTGAGGTAACCAGAACCGCTTTTGACCTCTCGGATTTGTGTTAAGCCGCCAGAGACGACCGTCACCCGCGCCCCAATCGCGTCTCGGTTACAATGCGTGCCGATGAGTTTGACACCTAACCATTGCGTCGTGCTGTCCCCGTTGTTTCGCAAAACCGTCGGTGTGTCTTTCAGGTTAGAGACGACGATATCAATGTCGCCATCATTATCAATATCCCCGAACGCCGTGCCTCGACTAACTTTCCGGATAGCGATTGCCGCATCGGTGAGTTCCGAAAAATTGACCCCACGGTTATTGAGAAAAAGTTGGTTCGGTTGGGGGTATGTGCCAATTGGATCTATCGCTGCGATATTGTCATCAAGGTGCCCGTTGGCAATAAACAGGTCCAGCCAACCGTCGTTGTTAAAATCGACGAAATCAACACCCCATGCCAAATAGGGGAGACTCTTTTCACCAACTCCTTTGGCGAAACTCACCTCGTTGAAAAAACCGATCTGTGTGTTGTGATAGAGACTGTTTGTCTGGTCCTGGAAATTCGTAATCACAATATCAAGATAGCCATCGTTGTCGAAATCGCCGAGGTTTGTTCCCATCCCGCTATAGGCGCGTCCTTCCTCGCTCAGCGCAACGCCTGAGAAGAGGGCATCCTCCGTCATCTCTGCACCGTTTCGGTTGTTGCGATAGAGGCGGTTGGGTGTGGTATCGTTGGCAACGAAGATATCCACATCCCCGTCGTTATCCACATCCCCACAGACGACTCCCAACCCTTTGCCTTTTGCTTCACTTATGCCTGTCTTCTCTGAGACATCCGTAAAAGTGCCATCGCCGTTGTTGAGATAGAGTATATCTGCGACCCCGAGCAGTGCCTCCGGCGTACAGTAGGTCTGAGTCCCTTGTCGCGTGCATATCGGGTTCGTCTCTGGATCAAATTGTACATAGTTGACGACATAGAGATCCAAATCGCCATCGACATCTATATCTACGAAAGCGCATCCGCTACTGAATTGCTCCCCTTCTACGCCAGCAATCTCAGTGCTATTCGTAAAAGTGCCATCGCCGTTGTTGTGATAGAGAACATTTGCGCCGTAGTTTGTCACGTAGAGATCGGTAAAACCGTCGTTGTTGTAGTCGCCGACACAGCATCCCAATCCATAGCCTGTATCACCGACAGATGCCTGTGTTGTCACATCAGTGAAGGTGGCACCATCGTTGCGATAGAGGCGGTTTGTCGGTAAGGTTGGAGAAGCCTTCCCTGGCAAGTCGCTGCCGTTGACGAGGTAGAGATCCAAATCATTGTCATTATCAAAATCGAAGAGGGCAACCCCACTCCCGATGGGTTCAATGAAGTATTTCTGTCCGCTCTCACCGTTCACATGCCGAAATTCGATACCGAGTTCGGCTGTTATATCGGTGAAACGCATCGCCTTCGCTTGTGAAAAAGCGGGATGTGCATTCAAGACATGAAAAACAAAGACAACAAGAAAAAAATGTATTGTTTGCATCGTCAATTTTTTGTAACGCATAGTCTCTGTATGTGGTATAATGGTTTTCAGTTAACGGTTATCAGTTTTGAGTTTTGAGTTAAAGAGGACACTTGTAACAATCAATCCCGGTTTGGAATTTTCAGGGCAGAGTGAATTGTTACAAACCGCTCTTAACCGACGACTGACGACCAACAACTGATAACTATAAAAGGAGAATTTCTAATGGCTAATACTCTACGTTTTGGCGTTGTCGGTTTAGGTATGGGCATGAACCGCTCCCGTATGATTCATGGCACAGAGGGGGCCGAACTCGTTGCTGTGGCGGACCTCGTCGAAGAACGACGCAAATCGGCTGAAGAAAACTTCGGTTGCGAAAGCCACGACGATGCACTTGAGATGTTCGACCGCGACGATATCGACGTGGCAATGATTATGACACCGAGTGGACTTCACGGAAAATTCGGTGAGGAAGCCGCACGCCGCGGTAAACACGTCATCACCACAAAACCGATGGATGTCAGCGTTGAAAATTGCAACTCTCTCATCAAAACCTGCGAAGACAACGATGTCAAACTCCTCGTTGACTTCGGTGAACGCTACGGCACACACAATCGTCGCATCCAAAAAGCACTCACAACGGGTGCCATCGGTAGACCGCTCCTGTGTGAACTCCGTATGAAGTGGAAACGTCCGGATAGCTACTACGTCGGTTGGCACGGGACGTGGGCACTCGACGGTGGCGGCTCTATCATGAATCAAGGTGTGCATTACATCGATCTCATGCTCTGGTTCATGGGACCCGTCAAACGAATCATCGGCGCGCACTTCGATGTCTATGATCACGAAAATTGTGAAACCGAGGATATGACTTCAGCGATCCTCGAATTTGAGAACGGTGCGCTTGGTCACGTCCTGACAACAACAACATACCCGGGTGGTAACGTCTCAATGATTCACGTCCACGGCGAAAAAGGCATTATCGGTCTCGGACCGGAGGTATGGGAGTTCGCCGATGACGACGAACCTGAAATCGAACTGCCGCCCTATCCGAGTAACGTAATTGAGGACGCGATCCAAGTCGTCAACGAGGGTGTTTCACCGGCAGTCGATGGCTATGAAGGAAGACGTTCTGTTGCGCTGAACATGGCTATCTATGAGTGTGCACGTACTGGCAAAGCGGTTGAATTGTCATAATGAATGGTTAACAGTTGTCAGTTGTCAGTGTCGGTAACTTAGCAAATAAGGTTTCCTGATGCACAAGTAGCCTCCCTTTGCCAAGTACTGAAAACTGATGACTGACAGCCACTATATCATACTTGCAATTTGGGAAAAAACGGGGTATAATATTTGTTTAGAAAACAGAGGTGAGGTTAGAAACCTCGCCAACAAAGGTATATCGTTTGATCGCCTCATGAAAACCGCAAAACTGATTACGATGGGCTGCAAGGTCAACCAATACGATACGCAATCCATGCGCGAGACCCTCTATCGCAATGGATATACCGTCCTTGACGACGAAGCATCGCGTCAGCAGGCTGATCTCTATCTCATCAATACATGCACCGTAACAAACACCGCCGACCAGAAGGCACGGCAAGTCATTCGGAGAGCAATCCGCCGGCATCCGAATGCGAAAGTGCTTGTCACGGGTTGCTATGCCGAAAGCGATCGCGAGGCGATTGAAGAGATACCGGGTGTAACGTTTGTTTTCGGCAATCGAGAGAAGGCTGATTTTCAGAACTACCTCGACATATTAAACGCCGAAACGCCGTCTCCGAGTGCAGAAGTACGAGACACGTCGAACCCACTTCTCTCTATAGAACCCGTTCAGCACGACGCTATCCGCGAACACGCCCGTTTTAGCAACGGCGTGAGTGATGCTGGTAAACGGACGCGCGCCCTTATCAAAGTCCAAGACGGTTGCAGCGCATTTTGCACCTATTGCATCATTCCTTATGTGCGGGGTCGGATGACGAGCCGTCCGCTCAACGACATCGCCGACGAAGCACATCGTATCGCCGATAGCGGTATCAAAGAGGTCGTTATTACTGGCGTGCATCTGGGTGCTTACGGCATGGACACCGGCAGAGACAGAGATATTGCCGACATCTTAGCGTATATTCACGACATTGAAGGCATCGAACGGATCCGTTTCAGCTCCATCGAACCGATGTATTTTCCTGACACGCTCGGTGAACGGATGGCAGCACTCCCGAAATGCATGCCTCACTTCCACTTACCACTCCAAGCGGGTTCAGATGAAACATTACGCCAGATGCGTAGACGTTACACCACCGCACAGTTCGCACACCTCGTTGAGAACTTACGACGCGTTTTTGGTAACGATGTCGGAATTACCACCGATATTATGGTCGGGTTCCCCGGTGAAACGGATGCACATTTTGAGGAATCGTGCCGATTCGTTGAAGAGATCGGATTCAGCCAACTGCACGTGTTCCGCTATTCTCCCCGCAAAGGCACCCCCGCAGCGACCTACCCGGATCAAGTATCTCCGCATATCTGTGCTGCACGCAGTCAGACGATGATTGCGCTTGGGGAACATCTCAACAGAGCATTTCGGCAACGGATGCTTGGGAAACAGAAAACGGTGCTCATCGAAGCGAGCAGAGAAGGGCAAAACAATCATCTCGCCGGTTTTACCGACAACTACCTTCGGGTCCTCGTGGACGCGCCAGAGAGTGCAATCAATCAGATTCAGAGCGTCACGCTCGGTTCGTTAGAAGGGGACTGCATCGCTGCCGCCTAACCGCTAAGACTCCTCCGCTTTCGCCTTTAAATCATAGAGAATATTCACCGCGTCCAAAGGTGTTATCTGCGTGAGTTCCAACTGTTGGATCTCTTCGACGAGTGGGTGCGTCTTGGGTGTAAAGAGTGCCATCTGTAGCGAATCGCTTTGTATAGTTTTTCGTGAGACGCGGCGGCGCGGCTTCGGCATTGTCGGATGTGCTTTTCCGGATTGTCCAGTCGCGCCATCTGCCTCGACACTGAGGTTGTGCTGCTCAAGCACCTCAAGGATCTGTTGGGCGCGTGTGATTACAACCTGCGGTAACCCGGCGAGCCGTGCGACGTGGATCCCGTAACTCTGATCTGCTCCACCCGGAACAACTTTTCGGAGAAATGTTACCTTCTGTCCGTCTTCATGGACAGCGACGTTGTAGTTTTTCGCGCGTTTATACTTACTGGCGAGCTCCACTAACTCGTGATAGTGTGTCGCAAAAAGGGTTTTCGCCCCCATCCGCTTTTCATCTAAGAGATACTCCGATACTGCCCATGCGATGCTGAGTCCGTCAAACGTGCTGGTGCCGCGCCCGACTTCATCGAAGATGACAAGGCTGTTGCGGGTAGCGTTGTTGAGGATATTCGCTGTCTCGTTCATCTCAACGAGAAAAGTACTCTGTCCCATCACGAGGTTGTCTGAGGCACCGACCCGTGTAAAAATCCTATCTACCAAGCCGATTTTTGCGGCGGATGCAGGTACAAAACACCCAATTTGTGCCATTAAAACGATGAGTGCGGTTTGACGGAGATAGGTACTTTTACCACTCATATTCGGTCCCGTGATGATATGCAACTGCTCGTCATCGCAGTTAAGCAGCGTATCGTTCGGAACAAATCCCTCTTGGGTGAAAAGCTGCTCTACCACAGGGTGCCTACCGTCACGGATAATGATCTCGTCTACTGCTGCCACAGTTGGCTTGACGTAGTTGTACCTCGATGCGATATAGGCGAAATTGGCGAGGACATCCGTCATTGCAATTGCCGCTGCGATCTGTTGGACGGCTTCAGTAAATTTGGAGACTTCATCGCGAATTTGGCAGAAGAGATCATACTCCAATGTCTGTATCCGATCTTCTGCGTTGAGGACCTTTGCCTCCTGTTCCTTGAGTTCAGGTGTGATAAACCGTTCAGAGTTCCGAAGCGTCTGCTTACGGATATAGTGGTCAGGTACCATAGACAAATTCGGTTTCGTTACATCGATGTAATAACCAAAGACCTGATTGAATCCAATTTTCAAGGATTGGATACCGCTCCGTTTGCGTTCTTCTTCCTGCATCGCGGCGATCCAGTCTTTTCCTTGCCCTACAATCTGCCGGAGTTCGTCCAGTTCCTCGTTATAGCCATCGCAGATTACACCGCCTTCACGAATTGTTGCGGGCGGGTCCGGATGGATACCACGCTCAATCAACTCGACCAATTCTGGGAGCGTATCCAAGGTATCGTTGAGAGATACCAACAGCGCGCTACCGCAGTTTTGGAGCTGCACCTTGACATCGGGAATGAGACAAAGAGAATCCTTGAGTGAATGCAGATCGCGTCCGTTCACAGAACCGAGGCTGATGCGTGAAGTGAGCCGTTCGATGTCGTACATCTGTCCGAGTGCCTCGCGCAGTTCCTCCTGCCGGTTAATCTGGGTCTTGAGTTCATCAACCGCGCTGAGACGTTCTTCAATCTCTTTCTCATCGAGTAGCGGTTGCAAGACGCATTGACGTATCTTCCTACCGCCCATCGCCGTCACCGTCTGATCGAGGACTTCAAGGAGCGTACCCTTTGTGGAGCCGTCGCGAATGGAGGCTGTCAGTTCGAGGTTGCGTTGTGTATCGGCATCCAATACCATAAAATCCGAGAGCGTATAGGTCTGGAGAGAGACGATGTGTTCGACTTCCTGTTTCTGTGTCTCGTTCAGGTAGTAGATGAGGGCACCGGCAGCGGAGATAGCAGTCGGGAGGTGTTCGCATCCGAATCCGTCGAGCGAAATGGTTTGAAAATGTTCAAGGAGTTCCGTGCGGGCGGTATCCGTTTCAAAACGCCAATCGGGCAAATTATTGAGTGTCACCTTGAGTTGGGTTTTGAGGCGATCAAACATTGCCTCATCCTCGAAAGTTTCGGAAAAGAGACACTCTTTCGGAGAAAAGCGGTGTATTTCCGACCAGAGACGCGAGGGATCTGTGAGTTCGGTCACGAGAAACTCGCCTGTCGAGATATCGGCGACAGCAAGACCATAAGTACCTTTGTTAAGATAGATCGAGACGATGTAGTTGTTCACCTTATGTTCCAGGACTTTCGGATCGGTTACAGTGCCGGGCGTAACGATCCGGACGACATCACGTTTGACGAGTCGGTTTTCATCTCGTGCCACTTTTGCGTCTTCGGTCTGCTCCAAAATGGCGATCTTATGTCCGGCTTTGACGAGTTTGTAGAGGTAGGAGTCGAGTGCGTGGTGTGGGATACCTGCCATCGGTGGCGGTGGGGATGTTTGGTTTTTATGACTTCTTGCTGTCAAGGCGATCTCAAGGACGCGTGCGATGAGTTCTGCGTCTTCAAAAAATGCCTCATAGAAATCGCCGACGCGACAAAGGAGAATTGCATCTCCGTGTTGTTTTTTTACCTGTTTATAGAGTTCCATTAACGACGGCTCTGACTGTCTTAAACGTGGCATATCGTTTTCCTTAGTATGCGCGCGTGGTTGTCTGTTATGCGAAGGGATAATTTTTAATACCGTAACACATTCTGGATTTTATGTCAAATGTATTTTGGTTGCGGGTGTGTAAAGTTTTTGGCAGCGTATTGCTTGAGATAAGCGTTGACGTTTTAGAAAGAAACAGGTATCCTCTTGAAAACTGAAAGAGATAGGTTATAATCTTCAGTTATTCAAGGAGAGGATACCATGAGTTGTATTGTAGCAGAGATTCGTCAAGAAGTTCAAGAGATTTTTCAAGCCCTTGTAGGCGATGCGTCTGTCAGTATTGGGGACGTAGAAAAACGTGTGTCAACAGCGATCCGTTCGTGGGGTCAAAGGTTATCCGAGGCGATCCTGAGTGAAACGTCGGGTGCTGCGTCGGCATCTGCGGTGCGTGTTGAGTGTCCATCTTGTCAAGGCGAGAGTCGGCGTTTTCGGCGAAGGGTGCGTAGTTTTATAAGCATCTGTGGTGTTTTGCGTCTGCCGAGATGGGAGTATAAGTGCGGATGTGGTCATATTCATGTGCCTTGGGAGGGGAAGCAACGCCTCAAAGGCAGGTATACGCAGGCGGTTGCTGCGGCGATGCTGCGTGTCGCTGCGCAGTTGAACTATCGTGGGGCCGCAGCGGAGCTGAAGCATCAAGGCATTCAAGTCAGCCATACGACGCTGCATAAGAAAGTTCGGGAGTGGTCAGCCGGTGAATCGGTCTCTGCTTATGTTGCTAAAGCATCCTTGGATGCCGGTGCGCGGTGGTACGTCAGTTGTGATGGCTGCCATACGCACTCACGTGTTGGCTGGCAGGAGGTGAAAGTCGGCAGCATCGGCGATGGCGCACCCTGGATATGGAACTTGGCGGATGAATACTTCCCAAATGCTACCGAAATCATTGACTATATGCACGCAAAAAAACATCTCTATGATATGGCTAAGCAAGCCTTCGGAGAAGAGGCACCAGAGACCGTCGAAACTTGGGTCAATACCACTGAAACACCTCTTTACAATGGAGCGATTTCGCAAGTCGTCGCACGTATACGGGATTTAGGAAAACAACACGCAGGGATAGCAGCTGTCCTCGAAACAGAAGTCGGTTATTTTCAAAAACACGCCCAGCGCATGCAATATCGCACCTTCAACGAAAAAGGATATCAGATCGGTAGCGGTGTTATTGAGTCTGCTTGTAAACACATCGTCGCTGAACGCTGTAAACAAGCAGGCATGCGATGGAGCAAAACCGGCATCAATGCTATACGCTTTTGGCGATGTTTGCTAAAGAATGGCGATTGGCATACCTATTGGGACACACAAGAAAAGCAGAACGCAGCATAAATCCGCTGCCAAAAACTTTACACACCCACTATTCAACTATTCAGACACACATTGGACGCGTCAGCTGACAGCACCTTTCTCTTCATTTGAGGTATGAAACCAAATTGGTGATATTATATGTCAAGTAAAAAATCACTATTCAGGGCTGTTTATGGTAGATGCTTAGAATTAACTGGACACTTCGCATCGGTGCTGTTAGGGAACCTCGCCAGCAGTGCGGATACTACCGTATACTATAAACGTTGAATCAACAGAAATGCCAAAAATCCGCGTCATCTGCTAAATTCGCGATAATCCGTGATTCAGACAATTAGCACATGTCGCCCCGCTGGGGCTAAAGAACGTTAGGATACCGCGATGCTATAGACATATCGCCCCGCTGGGGCTAAAATTAAAGGCGAGGTTGGGATGATTTGCGGTCAGCAGTCGGTAGTAGATAGATGAATTAAGATAATGGGTTGGGAAAGACCGGTGCGGTTGGGAAACCGCACTTACCATTTTAGGGTAAGGTTCCGGATAGGCGAGGTTGGAAATGCAGATCGCATGAATCAGAATCAGAATCAGAATCAACGGTATGAAGTCCGTGTGGGCTTCACCCGGAGCGTGTACGCCGCAAAACCTCGCCAGCAGTGAGAAGTGGTCTATTATGGGATGAACACACTATTGCATCGGTGAGAAAGGGGCCGGGAGCAGGAGTTTGCTTTCTTGTGTGATGGGTCTGACGGAGCCTTTGGGGGGCCAGACACCCTTCTCTCGCGTCTCTGCTCGGACCCGAGCGCGCGCTTCAAAACTCTTGTATGCCCATACATGGATGAAATTGTTTGTGCCACCGTATTCCGAGTACCAACAGCCCGCCAACGCTGAAAACTCCAGGCGTTCAGGAATAGCGGCACTCCATGCTTCCAAAACTTGCGGCATGCCCTCTGGGGGATAGGTGTACAGACGCATTTCATAGATGGGTCCGATGTCTCTGGCACCCAAGGGTTCCATAAACGGTGCCGGTAGAAAAATCTCGGAGACCATTGAGACGATGAGATCACTGGTATCGGGGGGCCAGACGGGGTT
The DNA here is from genome assembly GCA_963662915.2 of Candidatus Poribacteria bacterium. GTDB lineage: Bacteria > Poribacteria > WGA-4E > WGA-4E > WGA-3G > WGA-3G. The sequence continues at coordinate 1,694,864 of CAXXEU010000002.1, forward strand.
GGGTCCGGCTTCTGCTTCGCGTCGGATTTCCGCACGCTGTTCAAGACTCTCGTAGGGCCAGACGGCGACCATCTGATTCAAGGGTCCGACTTCGGTGTACCAGTGTGCGCCGAGTTTCGATAACGCTTGGCGTGCCGGTAGTTTTTCGCTGAAGCGGTCCCAGTATTCGTTGAGTTGACCGAGTTTCAAGTTGTAGGTTCTTATTTCGTAGATCATGCTATCCCTCCCGCGTTATTCAGTCTGGCGGATTGCTGATTTGTTGGAACCGTTCTGTTAAATTGTGTGGATGATACCTTAAAGGTGTGATGGGTGTCAAATAGTTTTTCGGTGTGTAAGCTGCCTCTTTTATGACGATAAACATAGCACTCCGCTGGAGTGCAGGAATTTGGACGCGCTTCTGCTACAGACATGTTGCTCCTCTGGAGCAAGGAGAGCGATTACATGGAGAAAGACAAGCGAGGTTAGCATGCAGGTCGCATGAATCAACGCCGAAGGCGCGTGTGGTATTCAGCGATTGGAAACCTTGTTTACCTATTTTAGGGAAAACCAGAAGCATTATATTTTCCTTGACGATGGCTTCTATCCGTGTATAATGAAGGAAAATTCAGTAAAGTTTTCGGAAGGAACCGAAATGCCGAATCCAGGTCCCAATCTTCTATATATTCACTCCGACCAGCACGACCCTTATGTAACAGGTTGTTACGGCGATTCACTGGTGCAGACCCCCAATCTCGACAGTCTTGCTGCCGAAGGGGTGGTACTCGAAAACGTCTATTGCCCATCCCCGATCTGCGTACCTTCTCGGATGTCGATGCTCAGTGGACGCTACCCTTACGAAAATGCGGTATGGACAAACAGTCATATCCTCGACTCTGGGATTCCGACTTTCGCACACGCCATGGGGGCAGCGGGGTATCAACCCGTGCTTATTGGACGGATGCACGCGCTAGGACCCGATCAGCTCCACGGATACGCAGAACGTCTTGTTGGCGATCACGGTCCGAACTATCACGGGGGAGGCGGTGTCGATCACGGTGAACTCTCTGGAACAGCGGGACCGGCACGCGTGAGTCTTGAAAAATCAGGGGCAGGTCAAAGCGCGTATCAGGTTCACGATGAGGATGTGACTGCTGCAACGGTTGACTATCTCAATCGGCTCGGTGTCCAGAAACGCGCAGGGCTTTTAGGTACACCCTTCTCAATTTCCGTCGGGTTCATGCTGCCACATCAACCTTTCGTTGCGCGTCAAGAGGATTATCAACTGTATGACAGGCGGATGACGATGCCCGAAAATCCTGAACCCTTTTCAGAGGCATTACATCCCCATTTCCGACGGTGGCGTGAGAAGTGCGGGATTATCGAAGTCTCCGATGCCGAGATTCTCCGCGCACGTACGGCGTATTGGGCTTTAGTCACGCGGATGGACTTAATGATTGGGCAAATTCTGACTGCACTCCGAGAAAATGGGTTAGACGAAAACACGTTGATTCTCTACAGTTCGGATCACGGCGAGCAGGTCGGTGAACACGGACTCTGGTGGAAACAGACGTTCTATGAGCATTCGGTGAAAGTTCCCGCAATTTTGTCGTGGCGTGGCACTTTGCCCGAAGGCGTGCGTTGTGATCGGGTCGTCAGCTCACTGGATTTGAATGCAACGATGCTTGATGCGCTCGGAGCACCGGCTTTGCCGCATTCTCGTGGACGGAGCGTCTTGCCACTTCTCCACGACGCAGACGCACAATGGGAAGACATCGCCTTCTCTGAATACTGCACCGATGATGGGTGTTATCATCGAATGGTTCGAGATGAAGATTGGAAATTGAATTACTATCACGGACAACCAGCGCAGCTTTTCAACCTGAAGGAAGATCCGAATGAGTTGCACGACCGCGCAAACGATCCTGCATGCAGAGACATCTTGGCGCGGTTGACCGAGAAGGTTTTGGACGGTTGGGATCCAGATTGGGTCGCAGCACAGATAGCAGCAAAACGCGCAGACACACAACTCCTTGGTAGGTGGGGCCGGCATACACAACCGGCAGATCAGTACCGTTGGCATCTGCGACCAGAGATGGATTATTTGGATTGAATCAGTTTTAGAATTACTCGATACGGTGTAAACCGGCGAGGGAAAGAGGAGGGACAACATGGCAAACAGTCCAATACACAAGGGTGAACGTTTCAGTAAAGAAAAGACAAAAGAAATTGCAGAACAATTCTTCCGTGATGGTTTCGTTCATATTCCCGGTGTGCTGACCGAAGAAGAGATCAACGCCCTCCGAGAGAAAACCGATGAATTTTTCGCTGATCCGCAACTTGCAGAGAGAACGAATTCACACCTTGCAGATGTCAGATATATCCAGATGGGGGCGCATGCTGGTTCCAAGGAGCCGTTACCTTTCATCTTACGGAACACGATAGAACTGGATCCGATCTTCCGAGACATGCTCCTCCGTGAACCGATTCTGAGTTTGGCAGAAGCGATCGTCGGTGAAAACTGCAAGTTTTGTGGACAGAACGTCCTACGGAACCTTCCCGGACTCTCGATTGATAGTTGGCACGTTGACGGTTCAGTGCATTTTCCTGTCACCGAAGAGATGCCGCGCCACGATCCACGTCTACGGATGCCCGTGATGTGGTTCACCGTCCAGATAGCATTAAGTGACATTGACACAATCGAGGAGGGACCGACGCAATACGTCCCCGGCAGCCACTACTCTGGCAGGCATCCAAACGATCAAGAGAAGCCTGAATTTGAGGGGAATAAACCGGTTTCCATTCTCTGTAAGGCAGGCGACATCTATCTGCAGGATCCGCAGTGTTGGCACCGGGGTGCGCCGAACCTTTCCGATAAGACGCGTTACATTTTGCAATCACAGTATGCGGCGTATTGGGCGTATTGGCGGTTTAATCTCTGCAATGCGGTCCCTGTGCCTGAGGATGCCCTCGAAGATGCGAGTGACCGATTGATAAGTCTTTTGGGACGACCCCGTCCGAGCGACGTGAATTAGAATAGGACTTACGCAAAATTTAGGATTACCCCCTTCGTCCCCCGCAAGCAGGGGGAATCTGTCGGTTTTTAGAGACAACTGCGTAAGTCCTGTTAGAAAAAACAAGGAAAAAGAACATGTCCGAAACACCATTGCATTTCAGAACGATTACCGAGATTTCGGAAGCGATTGCTTCCAAGCAGCTATCACCTGTGGAAGTTACAACTGCGATGTTGGAACGCATAGCGCAGCTTGACGGTCGGTTGATGAGTTACGCCACAGTGATGGCGGAGCATGCAATGACTGCGGCGCAGCAATCGGAACGCGAGATTAACGCAGGCACCTATCGGGGTCCCCTTCACGGTGTTCCGATTGCTGTAAAAGATCTCTGCTTCACAAAGGGTGTCCGCACAATGGGTGCGGCAAAAGTTCTCGCTGATCATGTCCCTACGTTTAACGGCACAGTCATCGCGAAACTTGAAGCGGCGGGTGCAGTGCTGCTAGGCAAACTCAACTTGACCGAAGGTGCGATGGGCGGCTACAATCCTGAATTTGACATCCCCAAGAACCCTTGGAGCCCTGATAGGTGGACAGGTTCTTCGTCAAGCGGTTCGGGTGTTGCGACGGCAGCGGGGTTGTGTTTCGGTTCGCTTGGCAGCGATACAGGGGGATCCATTCGTTTTCCTTCGGCATCGTGTGGCATCGTCGGTATAAAACCGACTTGGGGACGAGTGAGTCGTTACGGCGTACTCGCGCTTGCAGCGTCGATGGATCACGTCGGTCCGATGACGCGGAGCGTTGCTGATGCAGGGATTATACTTGAGGCGATTGCAGGTTTTGACCCGAACGATCCGACTTCTTTGCCAAATCCTGTGCCTAACATGCTTGCGGGGATTGGACAGGATCTTCAAGGTATTCGTATCGGATTCGACGAGCATTATGCCACGAACGACATTGACAGAGAACTCGCCGAAGCAGTCCGTGCGGGTGTAGAAATCCTCGCCGATCAAGGGGCTGAAATTGTTGCGGTGCAATTGCCGGATGTGGAGGAATACGTCTTAGCGTGGCCGACGCTGTGTTCCGCCGAGGCAGTATTAGCGCATGCAGCGACCTATCCGTCTCAGCGAGATGCATACGGTCCTTGGTTCCGAGGCTGGTTGGATATGGGAGCGAAGGTAACGGGTGCCGACTATGCGAAAGCGAACAATTTGAGAGCCGCTTGCACAGGGCATCTTAGACAGGTCTTTGAGGAGATTGATGTGTTGGTATGTCCGTCAATGTCTGCGCCGCCACACCGTGTTTCACCAAAGATGTTGTATGGGTCGTATGATGCCCGGGATCCGAAGTTCCAGCGGTTTACCGTACCGTTTGACTACAACGGTGCGCCAACACTATCCGTGCCGTGCGGTCTGAATAGCAAAGGGCTACCGTTGAGCATTCAGTTTGTCGGAAAGCACTTGACAGAACCGTTGCTGTGTCAGGTTGGACACGCATACCAGCGTGTGACGTCGTGGCACACGCTTCATCCAGATGTTTAAGTGTTACTGCTGCGGCAGGTGATATCCCTCTTTCATCGTTTGGATACTATAGAGGCAATTTTCCGCTGTTATGTAAAGGGTCTTGCTCGTTTTGCCGCGTCCAAATGCGACGTTAGTAGGTTTATCCGGCGTTTCGACGTACGCCAGTTCCTCTCCTTCAGGCGTGTAAACGCAGACACCCGGCCGGGTTTCATCACGCACTGCTACAAAGAGATTACCCTCAGCATCAACAACCATACCGTCTGGACCGTCCTTTGGTGCATAGTCAACGAGCACTTCTCGGAAAGTGGCAGTACCTTCGGATGAGAGGTCATAAGCGAGGAGTGCCATCTGTCCGTTACGTAGTGGCACCTCATCAGGGAAACTTCCCATCGCACCGTTATCATGACTGATGACATAGAGGGTTTTTTGATCTGGAGAAACTGCCACACCGTTCGGTTTGCCTGCGTCCGTAACAACGAGATGTACAGAACCGTCTGGATCAATCCGATAGACACCAAAGATGGGTTGCTCAACAGGTTCATTCCCGGCGTATCGAGGGTCGGTAAAATAGATGCGTCCTTGCTCATCAATCGTCAGATCGTTTGGCGAGTTAAAGGGTTTGCCGTTATAGAGACCGGCGATAATTTCGCTCTTACCCGTCGTCATGTCTGTCCGCGTAATCCGGCGTCCCCCGAAATCCGCACCTTCCGCGACAACCAAACGTCCTTGTGCGTCAAACTTCGTGCCGTTGGACATCCCACTTGGAGAACGGAAAATAGTCGTTTCTCCAGTCTCTGGATTGTGTTTCCAGATATTTCCGGCTTTCATATCCGTCTGATCCGTGAAGGTGATGTCGCTGAAATAGACCGTCTCGTCTGGCGCGACGGAGACCCCTTCCGTGAAATGCGCACCGTTGAACAGTTCTTTAAGTTCTGCACCCGGGGCAAAGATAGCATCGTGGCTTTCAGTGTTTCCAATTAACGCAGGTGCTAACGCGAGCCCCGCAGCAACGGCACATGTGAGGGTTTGTGATACATTCATCGGTATATTTCACTCCTTTGTTGCTAACCGTAAAAACTCTCCCGGCGCGTGTGAAAAAAGTATATGTTATTTAGGCATCCTTGTCAACGGAAATTCTGGAACAAATTTGCATTTTAACCCGAGGACCAAGTATAATATCTGTACAGTATCAGCTATGATATAGTGACAGGAGACTTCACAGATGAAATTTAACGCAGTTTTCAAAAAAGTCCCAGAGGGTTACATCGGATTTGTCGAAGAATTGCCCGGGGCAAACACACAAGGTAAAACGCTTGAAGAAGCGAGAGCGAATCTCCGGGAGGCAATTGAACTGATACTTGAGGCAAATCGCGCACTTGCTGAAGAAGATATCGCCGAGTTGCAAAATGTCATTCGTGAGCCTATTTCTGTCTGATGATGAAAAGACGGGAGTTCGTTCGTTATCCAGTCAACCCATGGGATGCGGACCATGGGTTGTTATTCCCTGCCGGGCGTATGCATAGACAGCATCTTGAATTTCAAGGATACGCACGGCATCAGTAACCGTCGGTTCAAAGGTATCTCCATCCCGAATTGCATCAAATGCGCTCCCCATTATTCCCTGTATCCGCTCGCCGTGTGAGATGTCTTCGCTAAATTGGACCCCTTCCGTTGTATGAATTTCAATCAGCGGTTCGCCGTTGCGACCGTATTGCTCAAATACAGATGCCTGCGTCCCAATGAACCGGAAAAAATGATCGCCACCGCGCGTTCCAGAGGGATACGTATAACCAGATTCAACAATGCCCGTGATACCGTCTTCCGTTCGCAGCACGCCGATACCGCTATCCTCTACGCCACGACTGTGCATGGAATTGGACATCACCGCGCCGACGACAGTGATTTCACGATCACCGACAAACTGGAGGAATGTATCAATACCGTGCGCTGCCTCGACTGCCCAGCATCCACCGCCGGATATACTCGGATCGTTGTGCCAAGCGGATGGGGTCGGGTCGTAGCGGGATGGTGGACCGTTGTTCAGTCTGCTGTTATACAACACGAGTTCACCGAGACTTCCATCAGCGACCATCTCTTTGACGACACCGACGATTCGGCTTGCACGGTTCGGTAGCACCAAAGCACTGAACACACCGTGTTTTTCAGATGCCTCCGCAGCCGGACGCAATCGGTCGGCACAGTCAGCGAAGGGTTTGTCTAAGAGATAGGGGATACGCCGATCTACGCAGGCTTGGACGTGTGCTGGCATTTCAATGTGTTTTCCAGCAACCAGCGCAGCATCAGGTTTACTTGTATCAAGACACGCCGCTGCTGTTTCGTATCCGGGGCATTGGAAATCGTTCATCAACTGTTGTCGAGGAGAAGGTTCACCGTCCATGACTCCGACAATTTCGTGTCCGAGTCCGTGCGCCGTGCGTGCCATACTCCGTCCGTGATGGCTATAGGAAAGAACAACCAGTTTCATCAAAACCTTCGGGATAGAGCCTCGTCTTTATAAGACAGGAAATCCCACTCCTTTGCTTTTGTGGTCGGGGTTTGTAACCCCCGACCTATGAGCACTACTTCCGTATTAGCAGTTTCCGTGTCGTAATGAAGTCTCCTGCTGTGAGGGTATAGAAATAGACACCACTTGCCACAGATTCACCCACATCATTTCTGCCGTCCCAATACGCCGCACGACTCCGACTCTGATAGAGACCTGCAAACTTATGTCCTAACGCCAACGTCCGGACGATTTCACCATTTGTCGCATAGATACGGAGTGTCACTTCTGTCGGCTCCGAGAGATGATACGGTATCCACGTCTCCGGGTTGAACGGGTTCGGATAGTTCGCCAGCAACGCCGTCTCTTTCGGCAATAGCGATGTTAGCAGTGCCTGAAGTTTCACAATGCCCCGTTGGAAAGCAACGGAGCCGTCATCTTCAAGTGCCGCTTGTGCTATCCACGCCTGAACCATTGCAGGGTCTAATCCGTTTATATCCTCCATAGCAAACACAGGAGGCGAAGCAGTATCTGTGGACTCACCGAGATGTTGCGCGACAAGGATGAGATCGAGAATGCTGATAATCCCATCGCGGTTTACATCCGCTACAGAGTTCGGAGCTGCGGTCTCACCTAAATGCTGAGCCACTAAAATCAGATCTAAAACGCTGACCTGTCCATCGGCATTTACGTCCCAAGCCGGTTTGGATTCCACAGTGATCGTCAGATCGCGCGCGCCAGCTGGAATGACCTCACCCGCGTTAGAGCCGAGTTGAAAGTTCCGGAGTGCAAGTTGACTTTCACCCGCCGCTTTTGCTGCGAACCCCACTGACAAGAGTGTGCCAGTGCCGGTGATACCACTTTTGGAGATAAGTGCCGAGCTCAAACCAGCGATTTCCCCGGTCGCGTTATCGATCTTGCCATTCTGAAAGAAGGTCGCTCCACCGCCTGTTTTCAGGAAATTACCTTCGTTAACTTCAAGGACTTCCAGGACATCTGGGTCAAACATCAAATCAAACTCCCATCCGGCTAAGTTTGTAACCTTCTCCGCATTGACGCGAAGTGTGAATGTTTCCCCAACGCGGACGCTGGTGGTGTCTGTCGAAAACGCGAAGCCGGTCCCAGGAGATACTACCGTATATTCCGCGTCAGGGGCAAATCCAAAGAAACCAACAACTGCTGCGTTGTGTTGACGACCAGCGTAAAGCGCAACTAACAAAACATTTGTCCCTTGTTTTAGTGTAACCGGGAAGAAATCCTGATATTCATTACTCCACACCCCGTAAGGTTTTTCGTGAAGAAACTCACCATTGAGCCAAACTTTTTCTGCTCCCCAGCCCCCAGAAAACATGGTTGTCTGCTGTTCACGCGGCGCGTATAAGGTAATGGAACCATAGAGCACGTTCTCATCATATTTTCTCTCCATACCTATGGCGTTTAACATTGTACCAATGTTGCCCGCATCATGATCCACAAGTACAGGTGAAATTTTGCCTGATGTCCACACATTTTCGCCGACATCATTTCCCTCTATTGCACCATTTGTTGCGATCTCCAGTTCGGTTACAGCGCCATCGCTTGCTTGTAACAGCAAATCTACTCTATCCGGAAAACCTTCTCCTTCTCCCGGTACCACCACCCATAGCCAGGGGCCCTCTATTTTGGGACCGCCTTGCCGGAAACCCGGATTGCTAAACCAATAGATTTCTGTATTCTCTCGTAACTCATCCAAAGGTGAGATGTCTGATATGTTGTTACGCTCAAGCCGCAGGCGTTCCAAGTTGGACAAACCTGCAAGGGGCGACACGTCTACTATCTCATTAGTGCCAAGGTCTAAGTCTTCAAGGTTTCTCAAAAATGCCACAGCCGATATATTTGATATATGACCGTTGGCCTCTAAGATGAGCCGTTCTAAATTAATCAATCCTGATAGTGGTGAGATGTCCGATACGCCACTGGCAGCAATGGTTAAGTCTACCAAACTCGTTAATCCTTTTAGAGGCGAGAGATCCAGATCTCTTGAGCCGTAAGTTTGCAGTCTCTCCAAATTTATGAGTCCCACCAAGGGCGAAAGGTCAGATACAGGGCTGCTCTCAAATTGCAACCATCTGAGTTTTGTTAATCCTGCTAACGGTGAAAGGTCTGAAATGGAGGTCTTCCAAAACCTGACAACTTCTAAATTAGTCAAACCTGTCAAGGGCGATAAATCGGATAGAGATTCTCCGGAAAATCTTACTTCTTTTAGTCCTGTTAAGCTCGATAGAGGGGAAAGATCAGAAAGTGGATTCCCACGCAGATTGAGGCTTTGCAGATTTGTTGCAAACTGCAACCCTTCTAAATCCTGAATATCCATTCCGTCCGCTTCAAGGTACGTCAACGTCGCTATCTTTTCCGCTGTAATTGTGGCACCGGAGGATTTGCCAAGTGCCTCTTCAATCACTGCACGTAAGTTCGGATCGGGAATATGGACAGATGCTCCAGGAATCCGTTCCGTCTGCCTAACAACTGTTGTGCTGGTACTGCTCGGTCTCTCCAACGCACGGACGATTTCACTGAAATTGGATGTCCACGTGTCCCGTTTGAGAGTCGCATTCTCTAACACCAGCAACCCTAAACTCTGTAAACCTGAATTGTCGCGAATCCTCTGAAGAAACACTTCCGTCTCTAAACCGACAGATGCCGCAGCGTGCGAGGCATCAAGCGGTCCTTGAAACGCTTCATGAAACCGCGAAATCGGTTCAATTCCCCCAAATATATCACCCGTCGCTTCAAGTGCTGCCCGATAACGATCTGTATCCTCCGAGAGAAGACCTTCCATCACCTGTTGCTCCACATACAGACGCAACGCACGCTCTTTCTCATACGGTGGGTTCGGGTGCTTCGCAACAACATCCCGAACCTGATCTGCAAACGACTTCATCCCCTCCGTATGACACCCGATACACGAAAGTCCATTGCGAACCTTCGGATCACTCGCCGCAGGATTAGAAACAATATCCGTCGGCGCCACATCCAACCGTCTGCCACCCGCATCTGCCAAATAATATGCTTGTAAACCATTCGGAAGGTTGAAGATAATCTCGCCACCATCGTGTGTAAAAGACAACGGATGCGTGAAGATGTTCTGTGTGCCAACACTCCCCGCAAAGTCGTAACTCTTCCAATACGAGCCATACCGTGAGGTGTGACGCTCTACCACGCGGTTGTGATTCGAGACACCCGAGTTATTAAATCCAGCACGCCAGACGCGTCTGCCTGCAGCGTTACGGATGTTCTCAACGACATTTACATCAAGCTCTGTTTCCAGTTCCGCAACTGTCCCAGGAAGTCCAAGAATATCGTGATACAGGGGTGGTAAAGAGGCGGTCGCCAGGAACCAATCCACCTGCACAAACGGAACTTCGCAGTTCAACGCTTGACGCAGACCCGTCAGTCTCTCACGAAGTGTTGTCTCTGTTGGAGCGTTAAACTCAATGCTATAGGGGTATTCCGTCTCAATCAGTGTCCAGCGGTTCGTGCCGAGTTCCCACTCGTAGTCACGAAGGTCAATGTAGAAGAGTGTGCCCGCCGGGTCAATCGGTTCGGGTCTGATAACCTCGCGTCCCCAGGAGAGGCTATTCACGAGTTTCGAGAGGACGCGTTGATAGGCGTGAAGTGCTTCAGTCGTCTCACCGGCGTTATAGAGATGCGTCGTTGTGAAATAACGGGCAAAGGTGCGGTCGAAAGAGGGTAGCGAGTTCACATGATTTTCAATGCTGTTGAGCATCTCTGTGGGTGTGATGAAGGAGTCGTCTGCGGCTGGAGTCGCTGTCCAATCGGGTGCCCCGGCTTGTATCCAGTTGCCGATGGTGAGGATCGCCTCTCCAGAGAGTTGGGGTTGACCGAGGGGCATCCGTTTGGCGGGGTCTTTTTCGAGGAGCCGCGTATAGAGCGTAGATTGAATAGGATTGCCTGGGACGACTGCCCCTGTTTCGAGGAGTGCGGTGTGTTCAATGATGATCTCTTCCGTGAAAGCACCGTGTTCCCCGTGGCAGTTTAAGCAGTTCTGTTGAAAGATCGCAGACGCCTGTTGTGCCAGAGTGCCTTGGGCATAAGCACTTTGATGAACGCACACACTGAATATCAGTAGACAACTGATAACAGTAACAGATTTCAAGGATTTCATACAGCCTCCTATTTGGATGAACGATCGATTCAGAATGTAGGTGGGTTTATGGACGAATTGAGGAATCGGATTTTTTCTGTTTCTTTTTGCGGTAAGGCGAGAAATCTGCGTATTTCACGCCCTGTTTCATCCGTTTCTCCTGCCGTTTCATCATAAAATCCATATAGGTCTCTACATCACCGAAGATCGCTACAAGACGCTCTTTAGCTTCAAGGATGTCTTTTCCAGGGTCGTCACACATTAGATTCCCTCCAATATTGCCTCTGGTGTCTCAATACAGGGCGGCGAATACCCTGCATCTCGACAAACCTGTTCAACTTTCAATCGTGTATTCAGATTTGCAAGGTGTGTGAAGTTCCACGTCGCTAAATAGTGTGTGTCGTGTATAGCAGCGACAGCGACATGAACAGCATCTGTGAAGGCGTTTTCCGGGATTGCTCTCTGAACCACTAACTCCTTTGCCAATTCAAGTTCCAGATCTTGCACAATTACAACAGTAAGCTTGGCGACTGCTTGTAGCCTATTTTCTGCTTGGTTTCTGTCACCTGTTGATATTTCATCAATAACATAATCTGACAAGATAAATTCGAAACGGGGATCTTGCCAAAATTCATGAGTGATTCTTTGCCATTCTGCGATTTTGGGATCACGGCTTAACGGAGCGACAAGATAACTCGGTATCATTGCGTCAATGTAAACTTGGTGTCTCACTTCGTGGGGACCAATTAGCATATTTTACATAATAACATAAGTTCTCTTGAAATACAAGAGGTATTCAGTTTTCAAAGCGAGACAGAGGCCTTTCGTTTTGCAGCGGTTTTCCTGGCACGACTGCCTTGGTGTTGAGGAGTGCGGTGTGTTCAATTACGATAATTTTCCGGTTTTTATCCGTTTTCACCTATAAAACGAATACATCGCCGTTCCTGTGATAAGTCGAATTAGCACCCATACGCCCCCCACCATGAATTCACCGAGAATTAAACCGAGGAAAAGTGGATATGCCTTGCGATATAGACGAATGCCACCGACCTTCAATAATATTGTTTTGATACTCCAACTGAGAAATATCGAGAACCAGAGTCTACCGATAGTTGATTTCTCGCCAGCGACCATATAACCGGCGGGATGGAAGGGCCAGAACGGAAATATCGTGCGGAGCCACCAGAAAAAGCCGGTAAAGAATGCCCCGACCCCGATAAAAATCACAGCAGGCACATCGGTGTCGGCTGGGTGTGAAATCCAACTTTGCAGAAGGTTGTAGCCCCCCGTTCCGAGATCGCTGACGACCCCGATTTTGTACCCGACGAGAAGGTATGCCCAAAACGATGCGAGAATCCCAACGACCGCAGCGAACATCATCGCTACAATTAATCTCCCAGACCGCATCCCTGTCTCCTCAGCGAGTTTAAAGCCTTCAAGAGTATGTGGCATCGGGTGGGCGCGAGACCCTCGATTGAAGGTAAGATAGAGGCGCATCATCGTTAAACTACCGCGGGAAATCAATCGGGTGCCGAAAATATCGGTAAGAATGTCGTGAGGTGTTGCGTAAGTCCGGATCGTAGGCGGTCCAACTTCCGCTCGGATCCGGGTCAAACTCATCGCCAAGAGGTAGTAAATTAAGAAGTAGAGGGCAATTGTCCAGAGTTCCATCCCACCGCGATGTGAGAAGGTGAATAAGAAAAATAGACCACAGACCAACCCAATACCTGCCCAGCGGTATCGCATCGGCTCCCGACTATCGTCAATTTCGCAGGGTGAATGGTATCCTCGAAAGACGTGTTTGAAAACAGCGAAAAAGTAGCGTCTGCCCCCCCAGAGTGCGAAGCAGGCAAGGACGAGATACCCCCCCATCACCTGCTGCCAGTCATAAGGGAAGCCAGGCATCACATCCAGACCAAGTGCGCTGCCCAATACCCGTTGCGCCTTCCAAAACCAATAAAAGAACCAGATGGAAAACGACATCTCCAACGGCATGAGATAGGCGAGTCCAGCAGCAAAAGAACGGAAATAAATTGGTGTCCAGCCAATCGCGTTCCACGGTTTTTGGGTGAAGTATTGACCGAGTTCAGCATGCCGGACCGGGATTTCGGGGATCTCAGGGAAAAGGACATGGAATCCATTGATGAGGTTGATCCCGCCTGCGATTGCGAATCCGAGCCACATCATCCGTGATTTGAAAAGTCGTCCGTCAAGCCTTGTCATCTCCAGTGGGAGTTGCACAATCGGATACGTTAGGCGTTCATGCTCAATCCACTGCCTACGGAGAAAAATGTTGAGGCAAATCATCACCCAGATAAGCACGGTCAGAAATATTGTCCACCAGAGGATCGGACGCAACCATCCCTTGAGATGCACCATCGTGTAAATCGTGTTTTCACCGTCATAGAATGCCTTTAGTCCCGCCTCATCGTTGGAGGTGAGCCATGGTGGGAGGTATCGCCAGAAAAGCTGCCGCCATTCGTTTTCAGGGGTTGCGAACCAGAAAGCGTCTGTTATCGTCGGGATGACCGTTTGCATCATATCGTGACCGGCGATAGCAGAAGAGAGCGAGAGCATTACGAAGACCGTCAAAAGTTCGCCTTGTCGAAGCGCGAACCGCGGCAGAAATCGATTGAGCAGGAGATTAAAGGGAATAAGCACCATCAACGTAATAACGACGTTGTAGATGAGTGACATCGTCGTCGGAAGGGTGCTCCAAAATTTGAGGTGGTTTGCCATGATAAAGTAGGTATTCACTGGGATCAGTAGCAAACCGAGTATGATGGCACGGACGGTCACGCCGGGATGAGGTTTTTGGGTTTTCAAGGTGGGATTCGCCATAGGTATCCTTCTCTGCTATTATCGGAGATGATACCTTAAAAGCGGGGTTGGTGTCAAGCGTTTTTCTATAAAAAAGAAGGGTTCAATTGTCAGTTCCTGAATCACGGATGACGCGGATTATGTCGCGGATGACGCGGATTTTTTAAGAGGCTGTTAGCAAGTGCCCCGTTGGAAATGCTTGAAAATTAGTAGGACTTACGCAATAGTTAGAAAATGTGTTATACTTTCGTATTATGACAACGATGAACCTTTCAGCACAGAAGCAACCGTTATTTTCGGATTATTGTCAGTTTCTGTTGGTGAGTTTCCATAACTTCACGCAGAGGAAACCTTGCCCCTACGATCCATCTACACTTAACCGCAAAGTTGACTCAACAGTAATTGAAAACCGCACCTGTCATTTAGAAGTTTTCAACAATCGCTGCACCGAACTCGGAAGTGCGGACCTTCGTCGCGCCTTCCATGAGACGCTCCAGATCGTAGGTCACCCGCTTTTGGAGGATGGTTTTCTCAAGTCCAGCAATAATCAAGTCAGCCGCTTCTTGCCAACCGAGATGCTCTAACATCATGACCGCAGAGAGGATAAGCGAACCCGGGTTGACGACATCTTGGTCGGTGTACTTAGGAGCAGTGCCGTGCGTTGCTTCAAAGAGTGCGACTTCATCGCTGAGGTTACCACCCGGTGCCATGCCGATGCCGCCAACCTGCGCCGCTGCTGCATCCGAGAGATAATCGCCGTTTAAGTTTGGGGTAACAATCACATCGTACTCATCCGTTCGCGTTAGAATCTGCTGTAACATGCTGTCTGCAATTCTGTCATTGACAACGATTTTGCCTTCAGGACGCTCGCCACCGTATTCGTCATAGAGTTCGTCTTCCGTGATTGTTTGCTCGGCGAACTCCTCTTTAGCGAGTTCATATCCCCACGCACAGAACGCGCCCTCGGTGAACTTCATGATATTGCCCTTGTGCACAAAGGTGACGGTGTTTCTGCCGTGGTCGATTGCGTATTGGATCGCCATCCGTGCTAAGCGTTTCGTGCCGAAGATACTAATCGGCTTTATCCCGACCCCAGAATCTTCGCGAATCTCCACACCCATTTCAGACCGCAGAAGTTCGATAACTTTTTTCACTTCAGGGGTGCCTTGTTCCCATTCAATACCAGCGTAAACGTCCTCCGTGTTCTCACGGAAGATAACCACATCCATCTTTTCAGGATGCGTGACAGGTGCGGGCACGCCTTGGAAATATCGGACAGGCCGGACGCATGCATAGAGTTCAAGGACCTGGCGCAAGGTCACGTTCAGACTTCGAAACCCACCGCCGACCGGGGTCGTCAGCGGTCCTTTGAGGGCGACACGGAAGTATTCAATCGCGTCGAAGGTATCCTGTGGCATCCATTCGTTGTACTTCGCCATAGCGTTTTCGCCAGCATAGATATCAAACCAGACAATGCCTTTTTCAGCGTTGTAGGCAGTTTCGATAGCTGCGTCAACAACGCGTCGGGTCACCTTCATGATGTCTCGTCCGATACCGTCGCCTTCAATGACCGGGATAATCGGCTGATTTGGCACAACAAGCCGTCCATCGGTGAGTCCAATTCTTTCACCCTCAGTCGGAACTGTTAATTGCTCGAATTCAATCACTCGTTGTTCCTCTCTAATTCGTTTTTTTAATTATTGAATCTGTACGCCATGAACGTTGCTCATGGCGGTTTTCAGCTAAGTTCAACTCGGTTGGGGTTGTCTCTGATACTTTGCCAGTAGTAGATATCAAGCGAAAGCATTCTTGTCCGCCATCCGCTTGTGCAATGCGACGACTTCGTTTGGAATCGTCATATCATCGGTCGGTTTTGGGATAACATCAGGGTGCGGAGGGATAACGGGTCGGATAATTTTCAATTGGAGTTGTTCACGTGCGTCCATCATCCAACCGAAACCTCGGAAGATGTATGTCAACAGCGTTCTATCCGTTTCATAGATGTCCAAACCTTCTTGGACAGACCATCCGCCAAAATCGGTGTTCGGCGTTAGACGGAGCGGTGGTTGGTCTTCACGTCCGGGTCGGATAAACCCTTCAATAAAAGCGAGTTGGTAAATACGCTGTGCGATACGCAAACGTTTTTTCTGCCTATCGCTGAGTTGGATATCCCCATTGTCAACAGCCTCTAAGAAGGGGTTGAAATAGATAGCAGGTCTCGGATCCTGCTGGATTTCGTCAGAGCGTCCAGCAGCGGCGATTTCTGGATGTCCGAAGGTCGGGAGTGCGGTTAGCATCCGTTGCTGGATTGCATCTTCAAGCGCATCAGCCTCAAGGTCTTCAATCTGGTTAATAAACGCCGTCATATCGTGAATTGCCCCGAAATGTCGGTTGCCATCTAATGTCATCTGTGAAGCGACAAAGAAATCAGAGACCATACCGGTGTGCAAAGTGGCAAGATAGCGTGCGACGACGTTGGACCCCGCAGAACCATGGTGGGTCTGTATGATGCCCATCCGTTCAAGGATATTCGCCTCAATAGGGGTCGCCTTGCGCCCCAAGAGAAGGCTATAGGAGATTTGGAAAGCCGTGCTTCCGTTTTTCTCGTGTTCAGTGATGAGATCAGTGGCGCGCATTGCCAGGACTTGTGGGTGCAGTGCGTTGTTTTCGCGGAGTTGATGCCGCATATATGTAGAGATTGTCGCTACAGCGACGTTCTCCATGTGCGTCTCAATAAGTTCAATGAGGAGTTCACCCGGGTCCCTTGTTCCACTAATTCCTTTTTGATTTGGGTTACTGAGTTTACGGAGCGTTGAGAAATGCTGAATGACGGCTTCGGGACCGGCTTCTGGGAAGGCTTTAACAAATTCTGCGACCTGATTAACGAGGCGTTCGTTCCCTGTGAGACTCTCTCTGCGAGCCGTTGCGACCTCATAAAATTTTCTATCTATTAATTCAGTGAGTGCTGTTTCTTCATCTGCTTCAGGTCTTCTGCCGAAAAGTCCCACGAAAATAACATACGCAGGACTGAGTTGGTCTGCGATAATCTCACTCTCAGTCACAATACCGCGAAGGGCAAAACTACGGATATTTAATGTTATTTGGGTGCCAGCGCAGTCAACCGCAGTTTTGTGGAGTGCTGGATTCGCGAAAACAGTCGTCGACTGTGGCATTGAACTGACACCATTGAGAACAGCGACGATCCCATCTTCGCCTAACTCAGCCGCTCTGTCCAACGCATCCGTTACCGGGGCATAGGTTGAGGCTTCAGGCACATGAGACAGGATTTCTTCAACCGCGGTTACCTGCTTCGCCTCCAAATTCTTATTCAAAATGAGTTCTCCTTCATTGATTTATTATTTTTAAGAGCAAATTTCGTCTTGCGAGTATCGCTTAAATTCTAACACGTCTGGATCTGGATACTTCGCTTCACGCGCCGAGCAGTAAAGGGTACCAGATTCCGCCGAAAAAGTTACTAAACTGGCTATTTTTAGAACTTTAAAATATTCTATCAAAATTGTCATTAAAAGTCAAGATAAAAGTTCGGCAGCTTAGGGACACTCAGTTTTCCAATAATTTACATCTTTTACATCTATCGATAGGAAACCTTTACAGAAATAAACTTATTACTTACGACGAAATGCACCGAATGTATCAAAAATTTGACTTGCAGAAATGCGGATTTTGTAGTATCATTATTAAGGAACCTATTTGATTAAGGAACCTCTGTGTGTACCTACGCTACCGGAGAACTATAAAGACATATTGGCGGTGCGCTGGGGGGTGCCTTCATCCTATTCTTTATTTTAAAGACAGACAAGGAGTTTAATTACATGCGCAATGAAGCATTAGGAATGGTTGAAACCCGTGGACTGATCGGTGCTGTCGAAGCTGCAGACACCATGGTGAAAGCCGCGAACGTCCAACTTATCGGCAAAGAACAAGTTGGCGGCGGTTTTGTCACCGTCATGGTTCGCGGAGATGTCGGTGCGGTGCAAGCTGCAACAGACGCAGGTGCAGAAGCCGCGAAAGCCGTTGGCGAATTGGTGTCGGTACACGTCATCCCTCGCCCACATGCAGATGTGGAAACCATTCTCGGCGGAAGTTCAGAATAATAATAAATGAACAGGTTTTGTAGGGCGGGGGATGACTTTCGCACCTCAGCCCTACGCCGCTTCGCCAGAGAAAGTTAGAACTCACACAGATTCAGCACCGCCAATTGGATATGTATCCGTGTCAGTGTGCTGTGCGTGATGAGGTACTGGAGGGCTGAATGGCACAAATTGACGAAAAACAGATTGAAGAAATTGTTTCTCAAGTCTTGAGAACTTTGCAACAGAATGGACCGGTGATAGCGCAACCCGCGGTATCCGTGGCGGAGGGTTCTTCGCGTGCTGGCGTTTTTGGTACAGCCGCAGAAGCCATCGCTGCAGCGAAAACGGCACAGGCAGCCTTTGTTAAACTTGGATTTGCTAAAAGGCGCGAAATTATTGAAGCGATTAAAGAGGTTTCACTCGCTAACGCCAAACGTCTCGCCGATCTTGCAGTCGAAGACACTAACATGGGCAACGCAGCACACAAGGTAATGAAAAACGAGGGTGCTGTAACACTTTCCCCCGGTGTAGAGGATCTGCTGTCGGAATCAATTTCAGGTGATACCGGGACGCTTCTCATTGAGTATGTTCCGTTCGGTGTTATCAACTCTATTACTCCGACGACCAATCCGACCTCGACAGTGATTAATCACGCGATTATAATGCTCTCCGCGGGGAACGCTGTTGTCTTTAGTCCGCATCCAAACGCCCGCGATTGCACCGAAGAGACGA
The DNA here is from genome assembly GCA_963662915.2 of Candidatus Poribacteria bacterium. Classification (GTDB taxonomy): domain Bacteria; phylum Poribacteria; class WGA-4E; order WGA-4E; family WGA-3G; genus WGA-3G. The sequence continues at coordinate 1,713,667 of CAXXEU010000002.1, forward strand.
TGCACGTTATTAACGAGGCGATTGTAAAAGCAGGTGCTCCAGCGAATCTGCTCACCTCTGTTGCCAATGCGAGCCTGCGGACTGCCAAAGAAATTATGGAGCACCCTGATATCGCCATGGTCGTCGCAACCGGTGGTGCTTCTGTTGTGAGAGCGGCATTATCAAGCGGGAAAAAGACCATCGCTGCGGGTCCCGGTAATCCCCCAGCAATTATTGACGAGACCGCAGAAATCCAGGAAGCAGCGAAACACGTCATTGCGGGTACCAGTTTCGACAATAATCTGCTCTGTATCGGTGAAAAAGCACTCTTCGTTATGGAGACCATCGCAAATGAAACGATTCAAGCACTCACTCGAAATGGTGGACACTTACTCGACGCGAACCAACTCGCTGCATTAGAAGCAGTAGTTAGGGAAAATGGGGAGTCAAACAAGGAATACATCGGCAAAGATGCAGCGACGATTTTAAACGCAGCGGGCATCACTGCCTCGGCAGGGACGGTCGCCATCGTCGTAGAGGTCCCTGCAGACCACGGATTTGTCATCAATGAATATCTGATGCCGATTCTCCCAGTGGTTCGGTGCCGAGATTTCGATGAGGCACTGGCAGGCGCAGTGAGAGCAGAAGGTGGACGGGGGCATACAGCTGTGCTCCATACGAACAATACTAAACGCATTACGCAGTTCACGAAAACGATGGATTGCTCTGTTACAGTTATCAATGCTCCGTCTTACGCATCTTGTGGACTCGAAGGTGAAGGATTTTTAGCGATGACTATCGCCGGACCGACAGGCGAAGGGTTCACCCGTCCGCGTACCTTTACACGCCAGAGAAGGTTAACACTCGCAAACAATTTATCGGCACATACGCTGTGACGCCAATAGACTAACTTGCGGTAGGTCGTACCGTTGAATCTTTTAGGACAACCCGTCCTACAACGGAACCGGGTGTTATGCAAACAGAGATTGAGAAACTCAGGGCGTTAATACGCTATCATGAGCACAAATACTATATCGAAAACCAGCCGGAAATCTCTGATGCGGATTTCGATGTACTCATGAGGCAACTTAAGGCACTCGAAGCGTCGGATCGAGTACCTATCCCCCCGGATTCGCCGACGCAACGGGTTGGTGGCGGTGCGGACTTAGGTACGAGATTGCAGCATCGTAACCCGATGCTGAGCCTAAATAACAGTTACGACGAGAACGATCTGCGAGCATTCGGGGCGCGCGTGCAGCGGTTGTTAGAAGGCGCGCCCGTCGAATACGTTGCAGAACTGAAAATTGATGGGTTGGGAGTTTCGCTAACCTACGAAAACGGGATCCTCACGCGAGGACTCACACGCGGCGATGGTGAATACGGCGAAGATGTAACCGACAATTTACGAACGATCCGCTCTGTCCCGTTGCGGCTTGCTGAAACGGAAGCAACAGCACCGTCTGTGTTAGAGGTGCGTGGTGAGGTATTCTTACCGAAGCACTGTCTCAATGAAATTAATGTGCATCGCGAAGCGGAAGGCGAATCGCCTTTTGCGAACCCTCGGAACGCCGCTGCCGGTTCACTTAGACTGTTAGATGCCTCTATTACCGCCTCCCGTCCATTAGATATTTTCATATACACACTCAATTACGCCGAAGGATTTGACTTCGCAACGCATACGGAATCGTTAGAAAGTATGCGGCGTTGGGGACTCAAATGTAATCCGAACGCCGCTTGCCACAAATCAATTGAAGACGTTCAGACCTACTACCAACAATGGGTTGAGAAGCGGCATGAGCTTCCTTATGAGGTTGACGGTATTGTCATCAAAGTCAACCAACTCTCCCAACAACAGGCCCTGGGTAGCACTTCTAAATATCCGCGCTGGGCAACCGCCTACAAGTTCAACGCTCAGCAAGCCATCACAACCGTTGAAAAAATCGAAGTGCAGGTAGGACGTACGGGTACGTTGACACCGGTCGCTGTCTTGAAGCCTGTATCGCTTGCGGGTGCGACAATCACAAATGCCACACTGCACAACGCACAAGAAATCCAGACGAAAGACATTCGCATTGGCGATAAGATTGTCCTTGAGCGCGCTGGAGATGTTATTCCTAAAATTGTTGAGGTGTTAACAACAGATCGGACAGGCAAGGAAGACGTTTTTAAATTTCCTGAACGGTGTCCAGCATGCGATACCCTCGTCCAACGCACAGAGAAAGAGGTAGCAGTTCGGTGTGTGAATGTGGGGTGTGCAGCACAACTGAAACGACGTATTGCGCATTACGCTTCGCGCAACGCCCTCCAGATTGAGGGGCTCGGTCCCGCCACAATTACCCAATTAGTGGATAAAGAATTAGTCCGTGATGTAGCAGACCTTTATGGGTTAGAAGTAGGCGGGTTAAGCAAATTGGATCGGATGGGGGTGCCGTCTGCCGGTAACCTTGTCTACCAAATCGAGCAGAGTAAAACAGTACCAGCAGAAAAATTGCTTTTCGGACTCGGTATTTTCCATGTCGGTGAAAACGTCGCCGAACTGCTGATCGAAAACTTTTCATCTTTAGAGGAACTCAGTGAAGCAACACCAGAGGAAATTGAATCGGTGAAGGGCATCGGTCCGCAGATAGCAGAGAGCGTTTCTAATTTCTTCTTACAGAACCAAACACTTCTCGAAAAATTACGACAGGCAGGCTTACGCTGCTTTACAGGAGCGGCAGCATCCGCTCGAACCCAGGCAAGTGAGACCGTAGATAGTTTCTTCAATGGGAAAACATTCGTTGTCACGGGAAGCCTTGATGGGATGACCCGTTCGGAAGCATCTAATGAGATTAAAAGTCGCGGTGGCAGGGTTACATCAAGCGTAACGAATAAGACGGATTATCTCATTGCTGGCGAAGGCGCGGGAAGCAAGTACACGAAAGCGGAAGCATTGGGTGTCCCGATTTTGACAGAAACCGACTTTTTCGAGAAACTTCAGTAACACGTAGATTCGCAGCCGCCTCTCGCCTCTCACTCAGACGATTTGTAGTAAGCACAAAGCGTGCGCAAACGGCACTCTTGACAGTTCGGCGTTTTCTTATGGCAAACCCTCGCTCCGTGACCAACGATTAGGGCGTGATATTCGTTGAAGAGATCGACATCGTGCGGGAGATTGTCCATAAACAGGGCGCGGAGTTTGTCATAATCGTATCTCCCTTCAACCCACCCTAATCGCGAAAGAAGTCTATAGGTATAGGAATCAACGACAAAACTCGGTTTTCCGGCAGCGTAGAGGACAATCGTATCTGCTGTCTCGGGACCGACCCCGTAGATAGAGAGGAGTTCTTCGCGTAATGCTGGGACATCCTGCGTGAACATCACGGGCATAGGACGTTCCTTGATATGTGCCACAAATGCACGCACCTTCTGTGCCTTCATACGAAAATAACGCGAGGGTCGGAGGAGACGTTCTAACGTCGCTTGACTCACAGAATCTATCTCTTCGGGTGTAAAAGCCCCCGCGGCTCTCAGATTGTCCATCGCTTTTTCGACATTACGCCACGATGTTGCTTGTGTTAGGATCGCCCCGAGTGCTACTTCAAACGACGTATCGGCGGGCCACCATTTACGATGTCCGTGTTGGGCAAGCAGTTGATTATAGAGTGAATAGAGTTTTTCAGTCTGATTCTCTTCGCACAGAATTTGCATGCGTAGGGTGTCCTCAGTATTCTAAAAAAGGGAAAATTATGGATTTAAGTTTCAGCACGAGCGTAGGCAACGGCGCATGGAGCCTTGCCGAATGCGCAGCGTGGGCAAAAGCCAATGGGTTTGACGCAATCCGTCCGAACGCCACAGGCGTTTTTGAACCCAACGCCATTATACAGTCTGGCACGGAAGAAATCAAGGAAATTTTGCGTGCCAACGACATTTATCTCGCAGCCCTAACATTGCACTGTAATCTGCTCGACGATGACGTAGAAACACGAGAGAACGCACGCGAGACACTCATGCAAGCCATTGAAGCGACACATCTCCTCGATGCGCCAGTGTTGGTGACTTATGCGGGGAGTCCGGTCAGTTGGCATTTTTATGGGCAGTTCTCTTCAGAACCGGGAAATCCCGGCGATAGGTCGGTTGAACTCGTTGGACGATTCCAGGAGATGTGGACCCCTGTTGTCCGCTGCGCCGAAGAGAAAAGTGTTCAGATCGCGTTAGACTGTGCTGTCCGGATGGGCAATATCGCTTGTAACCCTGAAATGTGGGAACGGATTCTTGATGCAATCTCGTCGGATTCGCTGGGATTGTCCTGTGACCCGTCGCATTGGCTATGGATGGGGATTTTACCCGCCGAGGATGCGATTCGTATGTTTAATGGCAAATGGTATTATGCCGATGTGAAGGATTGTGAGATCAGTCCACAGATGAAGTTCCGGCAAGGCATCATTGGGAACTGGTGGTGGCAATACCGTGTACCCGGACGCGGGCAGTTGAATTGGGGTACGATTACCGGTGCGTTGCAGGAATCGGGTTACGACTATGTGCTTTGTGTTGAAAACGAGGACCGTGGTGCACCTGGATTAGACGGTTTCGCTCTCGGCGGTCGGTATCTCCGGCAATTTCTTTAATAGTTATCAGTCATCAGTTATCAGTTGTCAGTAGGAGAACTGGATGGATCTATCTCAGGGCTATTTAGTTTTCAGTGTTTTGTCCACTTCGGTTAAAAGATCGGGAGCATGAAGAAACATCCAAGCAAAAACACTCGCTCCTACAGAAGGAAATATACACATATATAAAGTGGATATGTAAAACGAAATGACCCTACCGATAGGTGGCTATTGCTTGCAATTGGTTACGATTTGTGCTAATCTACAGATGTATCCTAATCTGCCCGAAACGACGGATAAAAAATGGTAAAGCAATTACAACCGAAATCACACAGAATTGCGATCCTCGCCGAAGGTTCGTTCGGTATCCTTGAATCGAAAACCGCTACGGTTCTCGTGCGTTACCTCCCTGAGAATGTCGTCGCAATTATCGATAGCGTCAACGCTGGACGAGATACCAGCGAAATTATTGAGATAGGCGAAGGCATCCCAGTTGTCAACAATCTTGCTGAGGCGATGCGGTTCAATCCGACGCTGCTCGCTATCGGTATTGCGCCACCGGGTGGTGAGCTACCCTCTGCCTGGCGCGCGATCCTTCACGAAGCGATACATAACCGTTTACACATCATGAGCGGTCTTCATCAATTTCTGAGTGAAGACTCAGAACTGTCCGAAATGGCAGCCCCACACGATGTGATCCTATGGGATGTCCGAAAACCGCCCGACAATCTACCTGTTGCGACATGCAAAGCCGCTGATGTCGATGCGACTGTCATTCTAACAGTAGGTTCAGATTGCCGTGTCGGTAAAATGCTATCCGGTATAGAGGTTACAAACGCCATACGGACGCGTGGTGTAAACGCAGAATTCTGTCCGACAGGGCAAAACGGGATTATGGTGTGGGGTTGGGGCATTGCGATTGATGCCGTTGTCTCTGATTTCACTGCGGGTGCAGCGGAGGCGATTGTGCTTGAAGGTGCAAAAGATCACGAGTTGCTTATTGTTGAAGGGCAAGGCTCACTGGTACATCCCGGATATTCTGGTGTAACGCTCAGCCTACTCCACGGGAGTCTACCCGATGCGATGATATTTTGTCATCAACCGTCGCGGGATACGGTTGCGCGGTATACAGTGCCGTTGCCACCATTGACTGAGATGATAGCACAGTGTGAAGCGATGGCTGCGCTGATAAAGCCTGCCAAAGTGATTGGACTGGCGTTGAACTGTTTTGACTTATCCGAGTCGGAAGCACAAGAGGCGGTTGGGCAAGCGGAAGCAGAGACGGGTTTACCTGCAACAGATGTCGTGCGGTTCGGTGCAGATAAACTGGTTGATGTTGTTCAGAAGGCACACACAGAGATAGTTGGAAAACCGAAGCCGTAGCACTGAAGGAGATGCAAACCTATGACCGATGAAGAAAAATTTCGATTTGACTTAACCGGATTCCTCGTCCGTCCTGCAATTCTTGCGCGCGATGAAGTGGACGCGATTGTTGAACAGATTGACCAAATACACCACAACCCAAAATCACTACGACTGGAACATCGTGCCGTGCCCGGGGGTCCCGCGAGCGTTCTTATTGATCATCCAAAGGTCCTTGATGTCTTACATGAAATCATCGGTCCCGATGTCCGATTGGAGAACACCTTTTCTGTCTGGCGTGAAAAGGGACAAGCACACGGTGAACTGCACGGCGGTGGACCAAGACAAGGTGATCCAATCTTCGGCTATCGCGTCCATAACGGACGGATTCACGCTGGAATGGTGCGCGTCGTCTTTGAACTCACGGATATTTCCAAAAAAGACGGCGCAACGCACTTCATAGCGGGCAGTCATAAATCCAACTTCCCGATGCATCCGGATCACATGTCGTTAGAAGAAGGGAAGCGTAGCCCGTTCCTGATGACATACGAATGTCCTGCTGGGAGTGCAATCTTCTTCACGGAAAACTTGTGTCACGCTGGTCCCGTATGGCAACGGGAGACACCTCGCGTGGCAGTCTTAAATGCCTACGCGCATCTCGCGACGCACTGGCATCGGCTGCGGATTCCGCCTGAAGTGCTCTTAGGTTTACCTCGCGAAAAGCAGGTGTACTTCCGCGAACCATGGGTCGCTGATTTCCGTACGCGTCCGGCAACGATTAACACCATCGATCGGTTTCTGGACAACGACGAACCGCCTGTCAATACCGATACCAAGCCTTGATGGAAAAGGCTGTTCTTTTGAGGTGATATTTCTATGCATAATCAGTATAAATATGTTGGACAACATTTGAAAATGTCAATAGCACGAGAACTTATTCTTGAGTTCTTTGCAGGACAATCTGGTGTCAAGAGGCAAGATATTATTGATAAGGTTGAGGAGGAACATCAAAACAGAGGCGGACGGAGACATACAAAGTCAACTCATCCTGTCGCGGATGCCTTAGAGAATCTAAAAAAAACAGGACGAGCAAATAACCCAGACAGGGGTTCTTGGGATATTGAATGTCAACGAGGGTATAAGCCTGCTCCTGTGGCCAAGAGAGAATATCCGGACCCTGATGAGATAAGGAAAGGTCACGTCTATTTTTATTATTTTCCAACAGCCAAAGAAAATGCTAATTTCAAAGGTGAAAATAAGTGGGCATTCAAGATCGGATGCACTGAAGGCGATCCACATAGAGTATACAATCAGGCGACAGCGATGTCAGAAAAACCTAAAATAGAAGCCCGTATCTATACAGAAAGCCCCGAACATTTAGAGAAAATTATTCACGCTTCTCTAAAAAAACAGAATATGCATATTCTGGATGCTCCGGGAAAGGAATGGTTTCTGCTCTCCCCAGATATGGTGAAAAAGATAAAGGAGGCTTTTGAGGTTTTTGAGAAAAGTTTAGATTTTCAGAGTTCGACTCAATGATCAAGTTATGCCTCTAAAAATTGGATAGGAGAAGGATGAAGTCCGGACAGAGCGTTCAACGAAGTGTGTTGGTGAAGTTGGAAAGTTCTGTTAATGATGCAACGGATGGGACTGGAAAAGCAAGGATATAAAACGAAAGAGGGTTTTCGCCTAAATAATGATATTGGGTTGGGTGTGTCCGATTTTTAGGATCTCAGCGACATCTCCATTGACGCGAAATCTCGCAAACAAGGCGACCGTCAAGTTCACCATCTCCAGGCACTTTGAAACAATAATAGACTTGCGCTTAAAGCGTCCAAACCCATGCCGCATCCGGCAATTGTTGCGTTCAATACCGTGTGTCTCCGCTTTCGTTTGAACCAACTTTTCTCGGGGGAGCACCGAGGCATACACCTGCCAAGCGTCGGCGTAATAGACCTTCACATTCCATTTTTCTAAGCGTCCAATGAGTCTCTCGAGGGTCGCTTTATCCCGATCACCACACTCCCATGCGATGAGTGCTCCGGTATCACGACACAAAGCTTTCCATATCCAGCGTTTGTTTGTTTTTTTTTTTAGATAATGCCACATCTCGTCAAGTTCAAGCACGACGGCACCGGTCTCCTGGGGTTCCGGCGGTTTGGCGTGTTCACCGCCGAAGGTGCGTATCCATGAAAGAATGGTAGACGGGGAAGCGTGCAGCATTTTTGCGATAGCATTCATGGAAAGCCCGTGGCAATAGAGAAAGACGGCGAGGGCTTTCTCCGCAACCGGTCTCCCTCGGTAGGTGTGGTTTTCCGTCCATTGATAGTCGCAGTCTTTGCACTTGTAGCGTTGTTTTGCATTGATGCGTCCATTTTTCACGAAGTCTGAGTGCTGACATCTTGGGCAGTTCATCTGAGTTTCTCTCCTTGTCGGCGTGTATGGATTCACCCTTAAGGATAGCGTATCTATCTGTGTGGGTCAAGCAATTTTGCTTGACGTTTTTTTACAAAAGTGTGATACTTGAGATGAGACTTGAACAGAGAGGAGACAAGAGCGGGATGAGGGACCCTCTATCTCATCATCAATTTACCGAAAACCCTCAAAACGAAAAAGGTGCGGTTAGAATGCACATCGCATTTGAGCGAGTACGCCGCAAAACCGCACCTACCTACTTTAAGGGAACGTACTGTGCGACTCGTGAGGTTACGGTACTGTTGGCACAATAATCTCACCAGCAATGATACTCGCTTTGAGTGCTTCGACTTTTTCAAGGAGTTCCTCAGAAAGCATCCCTATGTTGCCCTCAGAAAGGATATAGCCAACATTGTCTTCGGCAAGACCGAGGGATCGCACCCCTGCTATAAGAGTCCCTGCCGCGAATTCCTTGACAACGTTGTAGGCTGAATCGTCGATTCCTACGCGCAGCCCTGTCAAGACAATGCCGGGCGCCATATCGGTAATATCAATGTAATTCCATATCACATATCTACCTTCGGCGAGTTTCGCGGCTTCAACAGCACCGAATCCGGACTGGTCCGCCATCGAGTAAATGACATCAACACCGAGTCCATATTGGGTTAAGGCGATTGTCCCTCCTACTTCGGGTTGGTAGAAACCTTGCTCATTGTTAGCGACGTAACTTCTGATAATTTCTGCGTCTGGATTAACGGCTTTGACACCGGCGATGTAACCGGCTTCAAATTCGTGTAAGAACGGCACGTTCGCTCCACCGAGGTAGCCAACTTTTCCCGTCTCTGTTTTTAATCCAGCAATCGCCCCAAGTAAAAAAGTGCCTTCGTTTACCCTATGCGTAAAAGCGGCGACATTCGGAAGGTCTACCGCAGCGTCAAAAATAACAAACATCACCTCTGGAAACTCTGGTGCCACGCGTGAAACCGGATCGCTCATTTGGTAACCGGAAGTGATAACCAAACCCGAACTCTTAGCAGCGGCACTTAACTGCATGTCCCATGTCTCTGAGGTGCTTACCATTTCGGTTACCTCAACGCCGGCTTCCATTTTAGCCTGCTGTGCCCCATTATAAAGTATATCACAGTAAGAAGAATCGCCGAGGCAATCACCAGGATAGATAAAACTGACACGAACTGGGGTCATTTCCGCCATTTCTGGTTGAACAGGCGAGAGCATCGTCTCAATTTTCTCGCAGCCACAAACAGAAATTAAAAAGATTAGTATGCCCAAAAAGGCTACGTTTTTCGACTCGTTCATATATTTCATTTTTCTCCTTGCTCAGTTAAAATGGGTTGTATTTCCCTAAATAGTGTATATCGAATTACTGATAATTCACAGAAAATTGTATTGATTTTTCGCATCAAATAGGGTATAATAATACAGGTTTGGTCTTAGTGTGAACTACCACATCAGCATTAGAGCCTTGGGCCGAACACCCTATTCCACAAAACACCAAAAGTGATGCGAACCTCTTTAGACAGCATGCACCGGAGGAAATCCGATGAACATCCTTGATGAATTAAACGAAAAACAGAGAGAAGCGGTAACACATAAAAATGGTCCTCTTCTTGTCATCGCAGGTCCTGGCACAGGAAAAACAAAAGTTATTACACATCGCATTGCCTACCTGATTCGTGAACACGGAGTAAAGCCAGAGAATATTCTTGCGATTACTTTTACCAATAAAGCCGCGGAAGAGATGCAGGAACGTGTAAACAGTGAAATTGATGTCCGACAAGGGGGCAAAGTTAAGATTTTCACCTTCCATGCTTTCTGTTACAGAACACTTCGAGAATATGCCAGTGAAATCGACCTGGATGAGGACTTTAAGATTCTCAGTCAAGAAGATCAAGAGGCGGTCTTAACCGAAATTGTTGAGGATTTGAATTTCAATAAATCTACCTACGGTACACGGCGCTTGCTGAATATTATTAACGATTTCAAGAACAATCTACGATTATTAAACGAAACTTCTGAATTTTACGAAGACTACATCCGTATTACTGATAAAGATGACGTTACGAAAATTAGAAGTATTTTAGAAGCATATCAAGAAAAACTAGACGAACGTAATGCCCTCGATTTTGATGACCTCATTTTCAAAACTATTGAGTTGTTTGAAAAATCGGACGATGTCAAAAAAGATTACCTTGACGAAATATCCTATGTTCTGGTTGATGAATATCACGATGTAAACAGAGCACAATATCAAATGCTTCAATTCCTCTGTGTTCCACCAGACGGAAATCTCATGGTAGTTGCTGACAAAGACCAAGCTATTTATAGTTGGCGAGGTTCCGATCCGAAGTATATAGACGATTTTCGTTTTGATTTCAACCCCCGGGTTATCGGACTTGAACAGCATTATCGATGTACCGAAACAATCTTGAATGCAGCCAAAGCAGTTATAGCAGAAAATTTTGACCCGAGCCGTCCGTCGCTTTTAACAGACGAACCTATAGGCGAAAAAATCGTTCATTGCACTTTTAGCAACCAAGATAAGTTTGAAGAAGCACAAAACATTATTAAACTCGTCCGGAACTTAAAAGCAAGCAGTATGGATGATTCCGATAGCATAGCGATTCTCTATCGCAGGCATGAACAAGCTGATGTTTTGGCAGATCAGTTAGCATTGCAGAAGGATATCCCATTCCGAAGGTGGATTCAATCAACAAATCCTTTTCAAGAAGCTTGTAGGCAAGCTCTCATCTCTTACCTTAGTTTTGTAGCTCCAGAAGCATCTCCCGACATAGAGCCAGCTATCAATTTTCCTGAACCGTGTATTGACGAGCTCACATTATTACAACTCAAACGGCTCGCGCGTCTGAAAAAAGTGACTCTGGAGGTACTATTGGAAAACATTGATGAATATACTGGAGATATCGGACCTTTGACTCGTGAAAACATTCGTCGATTTTGGGAACGGACTCATCGATTCATTACCACGGTTAGGATTGGGAATAAAAGACCTAATCAAATCGTGAAGCAGCTTCTTGATATATTGGAATTTGCCCGATCACCTTATAGCAGCGAAGAACTTGACATTATTGAGACAAACCGCTCAAATATTCTGAAGATTGATGAGGCAGGAGATGTCCTTTATAGGGCAGTTGAGGATGGACAACGTATCCACATTACAGCTACTTATGGAATCGACGAATATTGTGCTGCTCATATTTTCCGTCAAAGTTTGGAAACCTATTTAAACCGAACAGCTCAGGTTCACTATCTTCTTCCGGGGGACCGAAAACCTCAGATGACCGACAAAGGGGTTCACGTACTTATCGGGGATTTTGCTGAAATGCAAGAACCGGACACAGATAAGTGTCTGCTACTTATAGGTACAACTGATAACGAAAGTTCAGAGATTCTACGATTAGAGGATGTTCCGGGTTCCGAAGGTTGTTCTGGTCCTGTCACAGTCCGAAGCATAACTGCACTTAAACTATGCCAACACCTCATTGGACGTTTTGAGATTCACAATATGGAAGATATGGTTGTCTACGATCTGGAAACAACAAGTATCAATCCGAAAAAAGCAAATATCGTTCAGATTGGCGCACTTCGTTTCAACACAGAGGATGACGAAGGTGCTAAGTACAATCAGTTAGTGAAACCACTTGATGGACACATTCCAGCGGAGAGTACACGGATTCATGGAATTTCAGAGGAAGATGTCAAAGATAAGCCGAGCATTAAAACCGTCCTGCCCACATTCCTTGAGTTCATCGGAAACAGTATTCTCGTCGGACATAACATTACCCGATATGATAACCGAATTTTGGAACGCGATTTGACAGAACACCTTAATCCAGATTTAAATTTAAGCAACCTGTATTACGATACATTAGTGGCAGCGAGAAGGCTTTTTCCACGCGAGAGGCGAAGTCTGCAAGTCCTTGCTGATAAGTTTAATGTCCTAACTACACTTAACATTTCACGCGATGAACTACATAATGCTGAGAATGATATTAAGGTCAACCGAGAAGTTTTTAAGAAACTCGTCGATATCGATTTTCAAAAACTAGAAATAAAATCTTTAACAGAATTTCTTCCGTTTGTCGGGCTCAGTATTCTTGCTAAAATCCCAACATTGACAGATGGGACAGAAGCGGATAATGGGTTAACCCAAGTGAATGCTTTCTTGAGTGCTGCAAAACGTTCTGTTCAAAATCGTGGTTCTCGGAATTCCGAGGTAGATTTACGACAGAAAGTAGATTCTCTATTACTTGAACAAACTGAAAAAGATCAAATTGGGAAACTCATAAGAGAATTATATAAAACCAAAATCCCAAATTGTTCTGAGGATATTGAGTGGAAAAGTGAGCGAGCTAATATGATAAAGGAAGCTCGTCGTTTTGAAGAAATTAGCAGAGCACGTGATCTTTCAAGTTTTCTTGAGTATCAAACGCGTATGATGAATGCCATCCGCCGTTTTGAAGAAATTGGTGATAAGGAGGAAAACACTCACGTCCAAACCCAGAGGAATGTTTCACATGAAAAGGTTACTCTTATGTCATTACACACGGCAAAGGGCACAGAATTTGATGTTGTCATCATTCTCGGGATGGAGGATGGAATTTTCCCAGCAATATGGCATTGGAGGCCGGAAAAAATTCAAGCAAACCAGATTCAGGAAGAACGCCGCTTATTTTACGTTGCTATGACTCGCGCCAAAAAACGACTTTATCTTTCTACGAGCATGTATCGTTTTTACGAAAATCAGAGCGAAGGGTTTTCGCATACTCCTAACACGATGTCCAGTTTTGAGGACCAGGATCGTGCGTCGTCGATGTTTGTCCGGGAGATTCCGTCTAATTATGTAATCAAATGGAGTCCACAGCGCAGGAGATAGCACGTTGTTAAGAGTGGTTTGAATGATAATGGAGACTATTGACCGTCGGATTCGGGATAGACGACTGTGGGGACAGAACGTAGTCTTTGGTGCATCGTGCTATCTCCTACTTTTACTGTAACCTGTCATGTCCTTTTTCTCCGTTGGAATATGTAGTCTGATTGGAAATGCGTATCCATATTTTGGTAAGGTTGTAAAACCTGGCCGGAACAGATACTATTACAGTGCAAGCGGTTTTAGTCCTTAGGTTTTTCCTGCTTCTTTTTCCGATAAGGTGAGAAATCTGCATATTTCAGTTTGCGAGATGTGCAAGTTTAATGCCGTGTTGCTTGATCATGTTTCGTAGGAGCCTTATGCGCAGTGTGTGCCTGCAGGGGATTTTTAACTACCGGTTGCGTGCGGATAAGTCGAGTTTCCGGTAATTGTTTTTCTAATTCTTTCAAATCCTGATAGACTGCCTGCAAATTGTAGTTGAATTTTGAGGCATACTCATCCTTCATTCGTCGAGTTTCTTCAACGATCGGGTCTTTCCACATCATGATTTATCTCCACTAATTCTTCGGGGGTACAAATGATAACCGGTTGATAATGTGCTTCTTGACAAACCTTAGCGATAAGTTGTTGCTTTGTTGGATTGACAATATGCTTGAAGTTCCAAGACACAAGGTACTGTATCCGATGACATACTGCGGCCGCAATGTGAAGTGCGTCACGATTCGCTACAGATGGTACAGCTCCAGCCTCTACCAATTTATGGGAAAGATCTAAAACTTCCTCAGACACTTCCAGCACTCTAATCGCGCTAACCAGATCGAGCCTCCTTTGGGAGGTTATTAAATTACCTTGAGCGATTTCTCGGAGAACTAAACCTGAAATAACAAGTTCAAACCGATTAGCATAGTTATTCCACCATTCCCGCGTCATCCATTGTCGCGAAGCAATGGTTAAATTTGGACTTGGGCGCGATGTCAAATAACTGACAACTGTTGTTTCAACATATACTGTTGGTTTTGTTGGTATTACCATAAAGTGAGTTTGCTAATATAATAACACACACTATCTTGAAATACAAGAAGTTTTCAAGATAATTCGCTATACATCCGGTCAATTTCATATTACTTCCGTATCAGCATTTTGCGCGTTGCCGTGAAGTTGCCTGCGGTTAGGGTATAAAAATAAATTCCACTTGCGACAGACTCACCCAAAAGCGTAATCTTATGTTTTTTGGTTTTGGCATCCCAGAAACGGATAATATTATCACCCTCATAACTGCCACCACTTGCCAAAGTATTTCCATCTGGAGAATAGACAGCCGCTACAACTGCCCCTGTATGTCCACCTACTTCTAAAGTTAGTAATGCGACCTCCTTATTTAATTCAGGGTCGTATATCCAAATACCGAGATCACAGGCTATAGCTAATTCTTTCCCGTCTGGAGAATAGCTGAGCCCACTAATTCCAGGGACTGTTTCAGAGGATGTAGCGATAGGATTTGCTACAGGATCTGCGTCAGAAGTAGCTATAGGTATAGCTGATGGGTCTGTAGGCAATACATCTATAGTCCCTGCATCTTCAGGCGATGTATCTGTAGTTGGTTGTGTAGTTGCATGCCAAAAACGAATTCCTTTATCGCCTGCCCCAGCTAAGGTCTTTCCATCTGGAGAATAGACGACATAATCTCTATAGCCTTCACCACCAAAGAGAAGTAATTGAGGTTCTCCAGTTATTGCGTCATATACAACATCGCCACATACAAGCGTTGTACCATCTGGTGAATATCTGACAGATCTTCCCTTAACGTCATTAATAGTTAATTTTTCTGTTTTATTTTCAACATCCCACAGAACTATTTGTCGCGGCCACTGAAGCACACTTGCTAACGTCTTACCGTTTGAAGAATAATCCAAATCCACTGTAACTCCTGTCTCATGTCTACATAAACGAGCTAAAGCATTTTCAGGCAAGCCTAATTGACTACAACTCTGCGCTAAAATATCTAATGAGGATAACCGTAATCCAAGAAGGACTGTAAAAAAACTGATTGCGATAAAATTTTTCCAACCGTTCATGGGCTCTCTTTCCTTCTGATTACGTGGTTTGATTTGACATATTTACACAACTTGCCGAGCAGCCATTATCATAGCATAGACGAGTCTAAGGCTCAGGTTTTTCCAGATTCTTTTTCCGATAAGGTGAGAAATCTGCGTATTTCACGCCCTACTTCATCCGCTTTTCTCGGCGTTTCATCATAAAATCCATAAGAGCATCCACGTCCCCGAGCAAAGCTGCAAGCCGTTCTTCGCCTACCGGCATTCTTTCAAAATTTCGTCATTCATGAGCGTTCCTCCGGAATCAATTCTGGAGGACACTCAACGTGATCTTCGAGTTTCTCTAATAGAAAGGACAAGTAATTGATGGTGAAGTCCTGCAACCGTCCGTTTCTCAAATCGCTCATTTTAGACCTACGCGTTCGCAAAAAATCAGCCGCTGCCTTTTGTGTCATGCCTCGGGCAGCAATCAATCGATTAATCTTATACGCCAATTTCGCTTTTTCCAATCTCTCCTCGGGATCCGGAAGCTCTAAATCTTTAAAAACGTTTCCCGAACTGGGAGTATAATCTGCCATCATTTATCCGCCTTTCGCTAAGTCTTGAGCGATTTTCAACCGGCGTTTAATCCGGTCAATTTCTCTTTTCGGCGTTTCAATGCCTCTTTTGGATTTCTTTTGAAAAGCATGTAAAACGTAAATTGCATCGCCGATCTTAGTGGTGTACACTGCCCGATAAGTATCACTAGCGTAGTCGCTGCGGACCTGCATGATCCCCGGAAATCCTTTTAAAGGTCTAGCTTTTGGGTGTTTATCCCCAACTTGTGCGACATAAAGTGCATACCCCATTTCATCTTGAACTTCTGGTGGAAATTCCTTCAAATCCTTATGCGATGAACGCACCCAAATTATAGATTTTATCTCATGCTCTTGTTCGAGCCTTCTCATACTGGAGCCTTTGAAAACAAACGTTTGCTATCCGTTGAGATACGACAGCCAAGTCTTCTATGCCAATAGCCGTACTTCCAAATCAGCCTCTTCCGCATTGCGGTAAAATCTTCCTCGGTTAGCGTGTAGAAAGAGGCACCGCTCGCAACAGACCCATCTCCCTTATTTGGAGGTAACTTCTACGATTTATATGATAGCATAGACCGCCTTGGAACGCAAGGATTTTTTGGAAGCACACCGACTGAGGTATTTTCGCTTGGGTGTTCCTCCCAGGAAACCTCAGTAGCACGGGTAGGGTGGAATTTACTATAAATGTGCTGATAACAAAAAAGATGCCTTGAAAAAAACGATTAAGCATGGCATACTAAAAGATATAGAAAAACCAAAGACCTTTGATTTAAAAAATGCGAATCGATTGCCAGAGCCATATATTCCCAAAAGCCTATACCGAAATCCTCGCCCAGAATCCACATCCACCGCAAGTCATCCGCAGTGGCAGTGAGGCTGTGGTTACGTACGGCGATGTCCAGACGTTTCGCCTACAAGATGAAGCCTACGACCCGAAACGCAAACTCAAGGACATGGACGCGGCGGGTGTTGATATGGCACTCCTGAGTACCAATATACCGCCACCGTGCATGCTCGCGCCTGAATTAGGGGATAAGGGTGCACAAGCCATCAACGATGCCATCGCAGAACTCGTGGAGGCATATCCACACCGATTCGCAGGATTGGCATGCCTTCCGTGGCAAAACCCAAGTGAAGCCATAATAGAAATGGATCGGGTCAAACAACTCGGGTTTCGTGGGATCATGCTCTATTCGCATATCGGCGGGAAACCGGTCGATGCCCCACACTTTGAACCTGTTTATACATACGCCGAAACGCTGCAGCTGCCAATTGTAATGCATCCGACGGTGCCGACGTGGGGTGAGGCAATCAAAGAGCACTGGATGATTGGGATGATGGGGTTACAGGTGGACAATAGTTTCGCCCTATTGCGATTAATTTTGAGCGGAGTACTCGAACGCCACCCGGATCTACAACTCGTGATGCCACACGTTGGCGGTATTTTACCGTATATGAGCGGCAGGATTGATCATCAGACTGAGGTATTAGGCAGATCCAGAGCACATATCACACAGCCACCGAGTGCGTATCTGCGACGTATCTATTTGGATACCGTGTCGCCATCGGTAGAATCATTACAGTACGCTTATCAGTATTCTGGCGCGGCGCGTCTACTTTTCGGAACAGATCATCCGTGGGTGGATATGCCGCGATTTGTCGGTTTGATTGAGGAGATGCCCATCCCTGAAACAGATAAGGCACGAATTTTTAGTGAAAACGCTATAAAGTTGTTTAATCTAAGCTAAAAAAGAGGGTTTATTGTATGTCCTACGAATTGACTGATGCCGAAAAGTTTTTCTTTGAAAATAACGGTTACCTCGTTCTGGAAAATTTCTTTACACCTTCACACGTCTCCACGCTCAGGAGTGCTCTCGCTGAAGTCATTGAGAAGCGGCGGGAACACGAGGAGAACGGGTCAACCGAAACGGGTATGACTCACATCCACGGCGAGAAAAGCACCCGTATCTTCTATATCCTCGGTGACCATCCGGCGTTCTTGGAACTTCTGGATTGGCAGCCTATTCTGCCTTATGTTAGGGGTTTGCTCAATAAGATGCCCCACCACCATGCATCGGATGCCATCGTTGAGCATGCTTCGGATTTGATGGAACGACCAATGGGATGGCATATTGATGGGCACGACGAAGGGTATCGAAACCTACGTCCAATTCCGTTTTTGCAGCTCAAAATCGGCTATTATCTGACCGATATGACAAAGGGGGGACAGGGTAACCTGTGGCTCATACCGGGGAGCCACACGGCGATGTATGATCCGAACCATGAAGACTTAAGGTGCCCCTACGAATATCCAGGGGCACTTGAAGTTTGTGCACCGCCGGGGAGTGCTATTCTATTCCACAATGCCGTCTGGCATTCTGCGGGTATCTTTACCAAATCAGACGGATGCAGGGAAATGCTCTATTATGCATACGAGCATCCGTGGATGATCGCTTCCGAAGAACATTGGGGTTACCCTAAAGATTTCTATAATAAGCGCCTCTCCCCAGAACAACGGAAGTTTTTCCACGGGTTTGTCTTTGATCCACCAGAACAAAGGTGGGGATAGTGTACAACGCAAGGAGGACGCAACTATGCGTTTGACTGAATCTCAGGTTTCGTTCTTTCACGACAACGGCTATCTACTGCTTGAAGATGCGCTTGATGGCACCGATCTGGGTCCCGTTATTGACGAATACAGCGGAATTATTGCAGAACGCGCTGAGAAACTGCGTACGGAAGGGAAGGTGGGGGACACATACGCTGATAAACCCTTCACGGAACGCCTGCTCCGTCTCGCCGATGAGACACAAGAGGTGACGGCGAATCTTGATATTATGCAGGCACGCGGCGAAGCGACGTTCAACTTCCTCAAGAATCCCAAAATCCTTGACATTGCCGAATCTCTTGTCGGTTCTGAGATTCTCTGCAATCCAATTCAACATATCCGTGCTGTCTTACCAATAAAGCGTTCACAGCGAGGCCCCACACCGTGGCATCAGGACGCGGGTGTGTGCTGGCCCGATACGGACCCTTACTTTATGCTGACGGTCTGGATTCCGATTGTAGATGCGACATTGGAAAACGGATGCCTCCAAGTGCTGCCCGGCAGTCATAAGATGGGACTTTTCAAACACGACTGGACTTCAACTGGGTTGGCGGTTCTACCCGAAAATCAACCTTCTGACCTGACACCAAAACCGTTGCCGATTCGGGCAGGTGGTGTTATTTTGTTCCATAACTACACGCTTCATAGTGCGAAACCAAACGAATCAGACAGCATCCGATGGAGTTTCGATTTGCGGTATCACGATGTCTATCAACCGACAGGGAGACCCTTCTACCCTGCCTTTCTTATGCGGAGTCGCCTGCGTCCGGAGGCGGGTAAAACGGAGTATAAGACGTGGTGTGAACGGTGGGAATTTGCGTTAGAGAATTCAAAAGGTGCACAAGCGTATCGGTGGCCCCGGTAGAAAATAGCCGGCACACGCCGTTGTGCCGAAGCGAGTACATAGGAGGCGAAAATGCTTGAGATCTCAGACCTGCCGACGGTCAATGCGACGCTAAATACAATAAGCGGCATCCTGCTGACGATAGGGTATGTGCAAATCCGCCAGCGGAAGGTTACAGCACATAAAAAGTGCATGCTCGCGGCTTTTGGCGTGTCTGTGCTTTTCCTCGTCTGTTACGTTATCTATCACTATCACGCTGGATCAAAGCCGTTTACAAAGCAGGGATGGATTCGTCCGGTCTACTTCACCATCCTTATCTCTCATATTATCTTGGCGTTTGTTATAGTCCCGTTGGCGTTGCGGACACTCTACTTGGCGTGGCGTGAACGATTTGATGCCCATCGCCGGATTGCGAAGATTACATTTCCGATCTGGTTGTATGTGTCGGTAACAGGTGTGCTTATTTATCTGATGTTGTATCAATTGTAGGATAAGGTCCCGCTTGTTTGGACACCGTGTCCGACGAGGTTGGGAATGCACATCGCATTTGAGCGTGTACGCTGCAAACCCTCGCCTACCGAGGATGAGAAGCACCTGCCTCTATGGACCAAACGGACGGAACCCGCGCAGCATCAAGCCACGATCGCTATTAGATTTCTTTGCTTCCTCAGCTGCGGCGGCACGCTTCTCTGCTTCTGCGCGGTTTGTTGTCGTTGTTCCCCCGATGATTACAAAGTCGTCTGTTCGGCGATAGCGATTGATGAAAACCGGGCGCGGTTTGTCGGACATATTCTGTTTAGAACCGTGTATCGTTTTAACATTAAAGAAGATTGAATCGCCGGCTTTGCCAGAAATAGGAAGTGCGCTTTCCCAGGGCCACTCATCTTCCGTTAGACCGAGGTGCGAGAAGGTATCAATATGCTTGAGCTGCCCAAGCCGGTGTGAACCCGGTACGACATGTAATGCGCCATTCACCAGATCGGTATCTACAACGTAGTTCAGAATGCCGACAGGCCCCTGATAACGATGCTCGAAGTATGCAGAGTCTTGATGTAGGTGCTTCGGGTGTCCGCCAACGGGTTCTTTATAGAGACACTGCCCGTTGCCATAGATTTCTACATTCGGTCCCAAGATTGCTTCCACAATATCGGCTGTGGTTTCATCGAAAGCGGATTGGAAGAATGCTGCACTTGTCTGATAATTCACCGCCAATACCATGATCTGTTTGTCCCGTGTGTAGCCTTCTGGTGCGGGGATAAAGAGTGTGCCGTTCGGTGTACGCCACCCTTCAACAATCTGTTCTGCCTTGTCAAGGAGGGATAAGGATTCTCCAGCGGCAGCTTCAATATCTTGATGAATTGCTTTAATATAAGGTCCCATCAGACCTCGCACGACAAGACACCCGTGTTCCTCAAAGATGGCTGCGGCTTTCTGGACATCTAATGCGTCCACGGACATTTCAATGTCTTCAACTGTTGCCTCAAGTTCTTGCTTCACGAAATATTCTCCTTAAATTTACACTTCATTCAGTTTATCTATAATCGTGGACCATCACTATCGCTGAGGAAGTATATCTAAACCATCGCTGGATCCACAGCGACAATTCCTTCGTCGGCGTAACGGATAAAGTCTTGTGTGTTGAAAGTCAAGATGTGTGTTACGTCATGGACAAGCATTGTGGCAACCAACCGTGTATCGTGAACCTTAGCACCTGACACATTATACTTCACGACCAATTGCCTCCATTGGGGATAAACATCAGGTGAATCCATCAACAAAGGGAAAGACTGTTCTAAGTTTCGCAAAAGATCATCTGTTTCATAAGGCATAAGTCCAAAGCCGTTTCGATCAATAGGCGGAATTGACACATTCCAGAATTCTGAGAAATTTTGTGATGTCGTCTGTAGTTCATGACCATTTACCCACAGTTTACGCACCGCTGCTTGAACAATTGGATAACGTGTGTCAGCACGATGTGCTATTCCTAACAAAACATTGCTATCTGTCAGATAAACCATGACTATGGATGATCTTCGTATATTCCCTCTCTGCTTACGGCATAATCCGATAGTGGTTGGAAGTCAGGACCGACAAACTCCATAAATTTGGTTGTAAACTCGTCTAGTAAAGCCATACGTTTCTCAATAGATAATGGCGAATTATTATCTCCGAAGGTCTCATCTGTATCATCAGGAACTTCAAAAGATAAATAATCATCAGGGTAGATATGAACTGTAACTGTCATCTACTTCACCTTTCCTTCATGATGCGTTCGTATCCATTGTTGTCTTCTCGTTCTGTTCTTTGTCCCGAGTCTCCTGCTCTCGCTTGCTGACAATAAGGTCTATTTCTCGTAAAATTTCTTGTTGAAGTTCGCTGGAAAACTGCTCTATCCGAATCTCTAACGAACTAGCAAATTGCCCTCGACGATGCTCAGACAGTGGTTCCGTAAGAACCATAGGCTTATAAGAACCAGTGGCAATACGTTGTAGGTCCTTTTGGATTTCTTTCGTAACTTTGACTATATCGTAAAGTGGTGGTCTTCCAACTTGTGAGAAACCTACACCTTCGGCAAAATCAAGAGAAAAAGAACGTTCATACTTGCGGTTAGCCGTGTCCTTATAGGTATAGCAAATTGTGATACTCACGAGCACAAGAGTAGCAATACCTATTATAGCACCGTCATTTGCATTCAGCCAATTTATGATTTCCATGGACTTCCCTTGGATACACTTATTCTTTATCGCCCCATGATGGCTTCCTGCCGGTTAATTCTTCGAGATAACGTGCTGTTCGGTTTACCTCCGCTTTGAGTTTTCCACTCGACCGCTGTTTCGCTTTATCTTCAGCCGTATATCTTACCCGATACACCCCTTTTTGGGTTTGAATCAGCGAAAATTCCCCCGGTACATTCCTGTTGATATATCGGAGCATGTCATACAAGAGCCAATAAACATCCGTGGACGAATAACGGAGGTCGTTGTGTTTATTAGACTGCTTACTGACGAGATCAAGTGTCTGCTTTACAGCATCAATGACTTCGGAGAGGCTATAAAATTTGTCGTCTTTCACATGAACATCATTCATATCTATGCTCCTGCGATTTTAACCGTAGGCATTCTCTCAGGCTGTGCGTTGAAAGTATGAACATCTTCAGCTGCGTTACGGATCTGAATTAGCTGCGATGCGATACTGACAGCGATTTCTGGTACGGTCTTTGAGTTAATATTTAGCCCAACCGGTGCGTAAACTCGTTGGAGTTTCTCTTCGGAAATTCCGAGTTCCAGCAAATCGTCAAATATCAGTTTAATCTTGCGACGGCTCCCTATTAACCCGATATAGCGGGCTTCCGACTCAACAACAGCATGGAGTGCCGATTCATCGTGTTGATGCCCACGGGTGACAATCACGACATAGGTGAGTGGCGTGATTGGATAATTTCGGAGTTCCGTTTCAATATCACCGATGATAACTTTGTCCGCTTCTGGTAACCGTTCAGTGGAAGCAAAGTCGGCGCGATCATCAACAATAACAACATCAAAATCTAACCAATTACCGAGATGACAGAGAGCTTGACCGACATGTCCTGCCCCTGCAATAAGTAAAGTTGGGCGCGGTTGCAAGGGTTCTAAGAAGACAGCAGCCGTCTCGTTTTCTCGAAACAGAACTGCGCGGTTGCCTTTAAGGACTCCGGTAGTTTTCTCTTCTATTGCCGTTTCCAAAGCCGAATCGCCCAATGTTCCGATGCGCTCACCATTGTTGGCGAAGATCATTTTCATGCCGACCTCTACGTTCTGCTTTTCACTCGTCACAACAGTAGCACAGACAAGCGGTATCTGTCCCTCATTGAGGGATTGAAGGCGTTGAAACATCTCCGCTTCGGCGTGTGTTGTCGGTAGATCGATGAAGATCTTCATATTTCCGCCGCAGATAAGTCCATCGTCCCAACCGTAATCACTATCCAATTGAAACTCAAGGAGTCGTGGCATTCCACCTTGCATCAGCCCGATCGCTTGTCGGCGAGCCTCTGCTTCGACACATCCACCGCCGAGGGTGCCAACGTTTCGCAAATCAGGCAAAATTAATAGTTTTGAGCCAGGCTTTTGCGGCGTTGAACCCTTTGTTTCCACAACGGTACAATAAGCACCAACTTGAGAGGTTTCAATCAACTCTGGGATTTTCTGGTATATTTCTCTCATCTTGTATTTTTTGATTCGGAGACCAAGGTTTTATGAGGCTTGGTCTGCGGCACTCTGCGCGACTAATTTTTTGAACTGTTCGCGTTGTTGTTCCGTCAATGCAAGCGGAACGATGTCAGCAACACCATCAAATCCGACTTTCGCTGGGACGTTCAAGTAAACCGCTGTCGATCCAGCAGAGACACGGGTCCCCACACTTATCACCCGATTTCTATCAAGTGCGATGGCTGAAACCACCTGCAAAATGTGGCTGATGAGCGTATATCCAGTATTTGTTGTGTATGGACAACGCTGTGCGACGGCTTCACGGAGCTGCTCGATGTCAGTGTCCGGCATTAGTTGTGCGATTGGAATACCATTGACTCGGCAGTATTGCGGAAGCGGATATGTCTCATGATCACTTCCGATAGTCAAAGCCATTACATCGTTCCCTGAAACTTTAATGCGATTCGCAATTTCAGCAGTTAGGTGTGCAGTAGCCGCACCGTTTCCAAGACCGATAACCTGTCCAGTACCGAGTGCTTGATATATCCATGCGGCAAGATAATTCGCGGGAGATGTGGCTACCAAGATTTTGGCATCCGCAGCATACTGCTGGATTCCGGGAACGAAGCCTCGTGCGAATGCGATGCTTGTTGTTTTAGATGCTTGAGGCGACCGAAAACCCGATTGCCCCATGGGTGGTAGCAAAACAATGACATCTGCACCAGATAACCCGTCTAATGAATTATAAACGGAAATTGCGGTATCACTTGCGCTTAATGCATTCGCCTCCACGAGATCTCGGAGACTCGCTGGTGCGGTTTCTTTTGTATGAACAAATCTATTTCTGCTCGATGCTGCATCCGACACAAAAGCAACCTCACGGACCACGTCTAATCGGCACAAGTCCCAGGTAACCGAGACGGCAAACGGATTGTTGCCTAACAAAGCTATTTTCATCTATCCCCTTTTATACCAAAAGTGTTTCAACAATTGCTTGAAATTGTTCTTCAAGATATTGACGATGGCTATCGAGATTCGAGTCCGGAGCGAGCTTGGTGGATACAAGTTCATCGTAACGCTCAACATATTCCATCAAGGTTTCGACCTCTTTTTCATAGCAGATTGCTGATGCGAGGACTTTCTCCTTGAGCAAAAGCGGGAGTTGAGTCGCTGTAATTTGTGTCAATTCCCATCGCCAGACCTTTTCAGAAATATAAGAAACAAACTGATTAAGAGATTCGCCTTTATAGTCGCCGCTTTGAAGTACTTTCACCTCTTGGATAAGTCCTAACACGTGATTAAAGAGCTCATCTGGAAATTGCTGTCGCAATTCCATGAGTAATCTACCAGTTGTAGATATAGGGAGTTGGTTTTGCAGGAGGAACATCCGCAGATTTGGATAATCCTCAACAGTCTTGCTCTCGGTCAGCCATGTTTCACCTATAGCTGGTAAATCACTTACATCGAAACTGAGTACCTGTTGCTTCCGAATTTCCTCAATATTAGAAGTCAGCGGATCAAGTCCAGCCATTGCTAAAGTCTCGATAACCTCTTCCTGGCGATAAGGTTTCAGATAGGTCATAAGTCCTTTGACTTTTTCTTGTTCCGCTTCAACAGCCTCAATATCCATTGGATTACGGTTCTGCGACTGTTGCTGTTTCCGCTTTTTCCATTTTTGGGGTGCATTCGAGAGCCGGTTCACTCGCTTCGCCAAAGTGTCGCGATACCCCAATAATTCCTCATAGAGGATTGCGAGGAGGGCATCACCATGTATAGCAAGCAGTGCCGGCGTGGTGATATTTGTCAATTCATACCCGGTTTTCGAGATAATTGCTCGATTCAGGTTGCGTTCTATCGACTTCCGGTCTTTTTCGGCTTGGATAATCAGTGTACTTCCCAACATGAGATTGATTAACCGCTTTGTTTGGTCTGGCACACTCAGGTTAATATCACAAGTGGGTTGGATATCAGCGAGAAGTCGTTCACGGAGTTTCCCATCAAGCAGTAAGGTCCATAAAGTAGCGTAATGCTGTTGCCGGTCTACTTTTGGTGGCAGATACGCCAACCACTGTTTTATCGTTGGCAGATGCAACTTCACATGATTGAGAAGTTGCTCAAAATCATCATCAGGAATCTCAAAACCGGCAAAATTAGCGGGGCTACGGCGTTGTTGTGTCTGTTGACTTCGACGCTGTGTTTGCCCTACTGTTTTTGTCGTTAACAGGAGATCCACCAACGGTTGAATAACAGTTTCAAATTCTTGCTTGTGCTGACTTGCAAAGTTTGCGAGTCCGAGTAATTCCAACCAGATAGTCCCAAGCCGTTCAATTTGGGACGCATGTAAAGTTGACCGGAGGGTGACACCTGCGATTTTTTCACGTACCGTCCCGCGCGTCCATTTTGGCAGATAAATCTCGTCCAAAAGTTTGTTATTCTCAAAAATTAGGAGGTCCACCTGCTTGACCAGTCCAGTTTCAATGAAATCCTGCTCAAACACTAAGTCATGAAAGAGTCCAGTAGCGCGATCAAGTACTTGATTGGCAAGTTTGTAACAGGATTGGATGAGATGATTCAACGTTAGCTGCGAGTTATCCTGTAATTGCCAAAATTCTATCATCGGGTCAATATTTTGGGTAAGGATATCTTTTTTCTCTGCTGCGATATCCGCGCCAAAATATTCAGCGAGACAGGTTGCATAAAATTCGACGAAATCGAGCACAGTATTCCGTAGTTCCCGAATCACCAGATCGTCCCAGACCTTATTGTGGACGCGCTGTCCGGGTCCGAGAACAAGTGCTCTCAAACGGGTCTCCACGCCTTGCTGGAACTGTGCCATTAGCTGATAGGCGTGCTGGTTAGCTTTGACGGTATACGCCTCAATTTTCTTGGCCCCGTTGGTGATAGCCGTTTCAATTTCGTCTGGAGGTGCATCAAAAGCAATCGGGACTAACTGAAGTGTTTCCGGTTCGAGTGGATTATAAACCGCTGCTGTGGCGAGGACCTGAACAGGACCATGCCCATCTGCGCCCTTCGTTGGTTTCTCACCTTCATCACTAAGGGTTTCAGAAAGGCGCGTATGAAGTGCCAAACTATGCCCTAGGTCAGTCAAGTCAGGGTATTGTTTAATATGAGTTCGGATGACTACCAGAAGTCCGTTGTAGTCATTTTTCAACAGTTGCTCAAAAAGAGCATCTTCATTGAGGTGTACGCGATGAATGTGGGTTTGCTCTGGAATGATAACGGTAGCCGCGGGAACATCTTCGGCATCGGGTTTATCAACCCGCGCCAACACATATCCCCCGGTCTTGACGGTACTGGGTATTGCCAAGCGCGCCTTCAAAACTTCTTGGGTTAGTTCGGAAAGTGTTAGGGATTTTCCCAAGTTTTGAATGGTGATGTCAGTAACAACGCCATCAGCAAAATCTGTGATTTGGCGTGCGTTGCGTTCGAGTTCCTGTATACTTCTGTGGACTCGATCATAGTCATCACGGGCATCAGCAGAAACCTTTGCCTCGTCAATCCAAGAGACCCATGCCCCTGGACGCTGTCGCATTTTCACTGTGAGTTCGCCGTCTTTTGAGTCGAACCCGGGCAAAATGTCACCTTCTGAGGTTTCCTTCGGTGTCCAAACAATTAGATGTTTATCTGATTTCACACCGAGTCCCAAGCCAAAGGTGTCCCCCCAACTCATCCGTCCCTCAATACTGGATTTGATTTTATCAGTTAACGCAAAAAGTGCGTTTGAACGAAAATTAAGCGATAATCCTTGCATTGGGTCGATTCAATCATCTACCTTTCAAATAAACTTAGGCGATAAATTTGTCAATGACTGAGACATATACTAAAGACCATTTTTATCCTAAAACTGTTATGCTCAGACAGATATTCAGGAGCCTGAGGAGATCTCAAGTCCCCAAGCGTCCCAACCTTCGTAGTGTTTTCGTGCGAACAGTTCGATTTTACATTGATGTGGAAACATTTCTTCAATCCGTTGACGCACGATGTTTGGTTTTTCAGAGTGGCGTGTCCGTTTTACTTTAACAAGTTGCCTAATGTTTCTGGCTCCTCGGGGTTGCGGAATTTTACCGCGTTTGAAAACAAGACATAATTCACACTGGCTCATCGTGTAGAACCCCGGGTTCACGCTATCCTTATCCCAGACGAAGGCAACAGTTGCCCATCGGAAGCCCCATGCCTGACCGAGTCGAATTGCCTGATCCAGATGCGGAGATGAGCTCCACATAAAAAGCAAACAATTCTCTTCACTGATTGCTGTGACATCCCACATTTCCATTTCTGAGACCGGTAGCGTCGGATAATGTCGAATTGCGCCGCCACTATCTTTTCCACCACTCCCTGTATGTTGCAATTGCCCCTTGTAGTCCCATGGCGGGTCTGCATAGATAATGCTGTACTTTTTATTTGGAAATGGAGTGTAGGATAGTGCCATCAATTGTCTCAAACGATGCCCTATTGTGCCTCAACACTAAGCCCTTCTTGCGGAATGTCATTGTTTGCAACAAGCATTTCGCGATCAAAAATGAAGTCGCTGCGAGAACTTCCAAGACTCTCTCCGTCTTTTTGACGTTCACGGAAGTATTGCGGGAGTGTCAAGCCTGTCATCCGAATAGCATCTTCGGGGCAAGCCTCAACACAATATCCACAAAAGATACAACGGAGCATATTGATTTCGAAGACATCAGGATATTTCTCGCGCTGATAGCCTTCCTTAGTTGTCCACCCTTCTGGTGCCGGTGCTGCTTGGATAGTGATGCAGTCGGCAGGGCAAGCGGTTGCACATAAGAAACATGCGACACACTTAATTTCATCCTTCTCGGTTGTCGTCAGTTTGTGAATGCCGCGATATCGTTCATTGCGTTCATCCACGCTCCTCGGATCTTCAGGGTATTGGTAGGTTAATTTCTTCTTAGGGATATGCTTTAGCGTGGTAAGCATTCCCTTAATTAATGCCGGGATATAGAGCCTATCCCAAAAAGACATCTCTTCGCTAACTTTCATAAATCTCTATCTTCCTTTCTGTATTCTGAGGAACCATGAGTTTCGCGTATTCTACCCAGATATATGCTATTATAGGACTTACGCAAAATTTAGGATTACCCCCCTGAGTCCCCCCGCAAGCAGGGGAAAGCTGTCGGTTTTTAGAGACAACTGCGTAAGTCCTGTATTACTAAAGCATACCGTGAAAATTACACGTAAAAAACGACTATGAGTTAAGGTTCGCCACCGTATAATTCGGTGCTTCTTCGGTGATATCAATATCGTGCGGATGGCTTTCTCGGTATCCACTGCTTGACATGCGGACAAATCGGCTATCCCGACGCAACGCTTCAATATCGGGGGTTCCACAATACCCCATAGCAGAACGAATACCACCGACTAATTGATAGACGAAATTACTGAGTTTCCCTTTGTGGGGGACACGCCCTTCAATGCCACGCGGTACAAGTTTGGAAATGTCCTCTGGACTTTCCTTGGGTACACGGGTCATCCGTTTGCGTAGTGCTCCCAATGATCCCATGCCGCGGTGCATCTTATAGGTTCTACCTTGATAGATGACCGTATCGCCTGGGCTCTCATCCGTTCCAGCGAGTAAGCTACCAATCATGACGGAACTCGCGCCGGCTCCGATTGCTTTTGCAATATCTCCAGAGTAGCGGATGCCGCCATCGGCGATAATAGGTACCCCGGCTTTATCAGCTTCCTCAGCACAGTCGTAAATTGCGGTAATTTGAGGGATGCTCACTCCTGCCACGACCCGTGTTGTGCAAATAGAACCAGGACCAACGCCTACTTTGACTGCATCTGCCCCAGCCTCAATGAGGGTTCGTGTCCCTTCAGGTGTCACAACATTTCCAGAAACGAGTTCAATATTGGGGAAATGCGATTTAATGTATTCTGTGGAACGGATTACGTTTTTAGAATGACCATGCGCCGTATCCAGCACGAGTACATCTACGCCAGCGTCTACTAACCGATCAATATCTTCCAGAGGGGTTGTGGGTACGACAGCAGCACCAACCCTCAACCGTCCTACATTGTCTTTACAGGCTTGTGGAAACATCTGGATTTTATCAATATCCTTGATAGTAATCAATCCACAGAGTTTAAAATTTTTATCTACAATTGGCAGTTTTTCTTTCCGAGATTTGTGAAGTATTTCCTTCGCTTTATCGAGAGTAATGCCGGGTGCTGCGGTAATTAATTTATCTCCGGGAGTCATTCGGGCAGTTACGGGTAGCGAAAGATTGTCTTCATACTTGAGGTCACGGTTGGTAATGAGTCCGACGAGGTATCCATCTTCAGTAACAATAGGTACCCCGCCAATACGATACCGCGCCGTTACATCAAGCGCATCCCTAATCGTTTTATCCTGTGTTAGCGTAATCGGTGCGGTAATCATCCCGCTTTCCGACCGTTTGACCCGATCAACTTCAGACACCTGTTCATCAATAGTGCAGTTATAATGAATTATTCCGATGCCCCCCTCCCGTGCAATCGCGATTGCAAGGGTAGACTCAGTGACGGTATCCATAGGTGCACTACAGATAGGAATGTTTAGCCGGAGGTTCCGAGTTAATTGCGTACTCGTATTCACTTGATCGGGCATCACATCCGATTCGGACGGAATCAGCAAAACATCGTCAAAAGTTAACCCTTCTTTTGCAAATTTTTGGGGGAAGACATCGGAAATTTTGGTCTCCATCGGAATCGTCTCCTTCATTGCGAATAGAAATGAATAAGATAGGCTTAGACCCAGTGCCTAAGGGCAGCGTTGCGAGACTTTTACGTTATCCATTCACGCCGAAAAAAGCGTAGCCCTACACTTTTTGTATATTATAGCATTTTTCGCTTTTCACGTCAAGAAATTCGTTGGATCCAATAGGAAGAGGTTTCAGGTTACTTTTAGAGTTAGGTCTCTAAACGCGACACTGGCATTCCATAATTGATTTTGTGAAACAGAGCAATGACTCTTCCCTACTTAAGATTGTACTCGAAAACGAAAATTATATCAATCATTTTTTCTTAAAAACCTGTACCTGTGATATAATATATCCACTTATTCACAGGGCTATTTCGTTTTAAGGTTTTTATCCAATGTGTCCAAAGTGTCGGGATTTGGAAATCCCGCCTACAAGGGATATGCGCGTATCGAACATCTAAAATTTCGGAAAACTGAATGGCTCTGACTTATTCATAACCGCTTGGACGCTTCAATACAGACTTGCTAAACCATGTCCAGCAGTACCTATCAGATTCAAAGGAGTTAGTTAGAAATGGATAATTTAAATGTTGGAATCGTCGGACTCGGTTGGGTAGCCGGTGCCCACATCGAAACTTTCAAAAATGTCCCAGGGGCAGATGTCACAGCTATCTGCTCTCGCCGGGACCATGATGAATCTGTATTAGCAGAAACATACGGAACGCCGCTTAAAGCCTACACGGATTTCGATAAAATGCTCGCTGATCCGGACATACATATCATTGATATTTGTACACCACATCCATTTCATGCTGAACAGGCTATCGCAGCCGCGCAGGCGGGAAAACATCTCATTATAGAAAAACCGATTTGTCTGACCTATGACGATGCGAAAGCCATCCGTGATGCTGTCAAAAGTACGGGTGTCAATGTTTGTGTCTGTTTTGAGTGCCGATATAGCGCACATTTCACAATGATCCGTTCTGTCATCGATAACGGTTTACTTGGTGAGCTTCACTATGCGGAAGTCGATTACTATCACGGGATTGGTCCGTGGTATGGGCAATACGAATGGAACATCAAAAAAGACTTTGGTGGCAGTACTTTACTGACAGCAGGTTGCCATGCCCTTGACGCGCTCCTCTTTTTTATGGATGGAACGGTCGAAGAGGTCACCAGTTACCATACACAATCCACGGGTGCTGCCTTCCAACCGTACGAATATAAGACGACAAGCGTCAGTCTGCTCAAGTTTGAAGGTGGCGGAAAGATTGGAAAAGTCACCTCCTGTGTAGATTGTTTGCAGCCTTACTACTTCCACATCCACCTCGTCGGTAGCGAAGGAAGTTTGCTTGACAACCGTATCTATTCGGCGAAACTCAAAGGGATGGATAAGAGTAAGTGGAGTACGCTTGAAACCTCACTCATCGACTCAGGGGACGTTAGCGACCATCCGTATGAGCCACAATTTCAAGCGTTTGTAGAGAGTATAGGGAGAAACGAGCCGATGCCGTTGACTGATTTCGATACGGCATTTGAATCCCATCGCGTCGTCTTCGCCTCAGACATGTCCGCAGAAGCGGGTGGAAGATCTGTCAAGATGAGTGAACTTTCCTAAATCACCAACGCATTGCTGCGTCGCGATAGAGTTGAATTTGCTCCATATTGCGAGGCACTGCGACTTGGATAGCCTTCCGCTTCCGGTTTACGTCTCCGAGGACAATTGGTGCGCGGAGCATATTTGTCATTGTCACAATACCGGAGCGATAGAAGACCCACATACGCTGCTCTGTGTAAGGGTTAAGGACATACTCTGAAGTGTGCTCAGCAGGATGCGCCCCGACGTCAACAAAGAGATCGTGCTTCGGATACGTAAGTTCAACAGTTGTATCGTGCCCTTGCAAAAACAATTTTTCAGGGGGTGGCTTTGGGGAATAACCGCTCAGTTTACATTTCCGAATCCGAATAGGCGCGCTTGATTTGTTAATGAGATGCAATGACACAATAATAGCCAAGCGATGGTTGTCGTCGCGGTTGATAAACCATGTATCTTCAGGGATAATCTCTACCGTCAAACCCGGAATCTGTTTTTTCCTGTTATAGACAATCGCCAAAGCTATAAAGCTGATTAATCCCAAGAGTACCGACTGTCCGGTAGGAGTCGTTAAGAATTGAAGGAGTTGTTTTAGAGCCTGTTGTAGCACATGAACTCCTTGGTGAGTGTCTCTTCCGAGATTACGCCATGCCTTCGGATGAGCGGCGGTGAGACAGAAATGTCGTAGACTGTAGAGGGAACGGGTCCTGGCGTCTTACCCCCCTCAACTATCATATCAATTCGTGATGCGAGTTCTTCCGGAATTTCTTCGGGTGAGGTGGCTGGTGGTTCTCCTGAGAGATTCGCGCTTGTTATCGCTGCCGGTCCACCGAATGCGCGGAGGATTTGCAGAAGCAGTGGATTGTCTGGGATGCGTACCCCGACAGTGTTCCGCCCCGCCGTTAATACCGGAAGCAGCCCGCTTGCCTCAATGACGATGGTCAAACCACCGGGCCAAAAGCGATCTGTGAGATGAAAGTAGAATTCGGGTAAGTTTTGGGAAACACGGTGAACATCGGCGACTGAACTGAGAACAAGTGGGATTGGTTTCCCATCAGGTCGTCCCTTGACGGTGTAGAGCCTTTGCACAGCATCCAGATTAAACGGGTCCGCTGCCAACCCATAGACCGTATCGGTCGGAATAGCGATAATTCCCCCTGATTTCAAGCACTTTGCGGCTTCAAAACACACATCAGATTCCATTTTTTAACTATCTGCTCCTGGGCTTGTCCACCACTTCGTTTCGGACAGGTTTCGGGTTAATTCGCAGTTGGGTTGGCGCAGCCTACGCTGTTTGTTTTTCTTACTTAATAGCCCCGTTCGGAGTAGCATTTAGAGAGAGCCCATCTCGCAACCCGTGTCGGTATTTCTGGTAAGCGATACCGGCAATCATTGCGCCGTTATCTGTACATAGACTCATTGGTGGGTAATAGACTTCCGTACCGATCTCCGCAGCAGCAGCCTTCAGTGAAGTGCGAAGTTGGCTATTTGCGGCAACGCCACCGGTTAACGTTATAGTACTTGCCCGTGTGGATTTCGCAGCATGGACTGACTTATAAACGAGAACATCAACAACGGCAGCTTGAAAACTGGCAGCAATGTCCTCAATGGTTACCATATCAGGGTTTATATCCTTAGTATCCTCTTGTCCATTTTCGACAAGCACGCCTGTGCGCCGTGCTTTCTCTACAAAATAACGCACCGAGGTTTTGATTCCGCTAAAACTAAATTGGTAGTCGCCACTACTTCGCAAGGGTCTGGGGAATTTTATCGCCGTCGGGTCTCCTTTTTGTGCAAGGTCATCAATGACCTTACCGCCTGGGAAGCCGAGTCCGAGATACTTCGCAACCTTATCATAGACTTCACCGGCGGCATCGTCTTGTGTGCTGCCCAATACCTTGTATTGCCATCCCTCGTGAACTTCTACGAGCAAGGTATGCCCGCCAGAAACGGTGAGACAGATATGGGGAAACGATAGGGTATCATGTACCATGTGATTGGCATAGATATGTCCCTCAATGTGATTAATACCGAGCAATGGTAGGTTGTGACAATAAGCGAGACTCTTTGCCGCTGCGACACCGACCAGCAACGCTCCAATTAAGCCGGGTCGGTTCGTTACGGCTATCGCTTCCAAATCCTTGAACGTGACATCCGCTTCCACCAATGCCCGACGGACAATGTAGTTGATGGCTTCAATGTGTTTGCGAGATGCGAGTTCCGGGACAATGCCGCCGTATTCTTGGTGCACCTCAACCTGTGAAGCGACCACATTAGAAAGTACTTCCCTACCATCAGCAACAACTGCAGCGGCGGTTTCATCACATGAGGTATCAATGCCAAGTATTTTCATTTTTTTAACTATGGGCTTTCGCGCTGCCCTCCACTTCGTTTCGGGCAGGTGTTTGGTTCGGTTTTAGCCAAGTTCTTCCGTGCGGCACTTTCTCTTTAAGGTTCTTCATTTAGCTGCAAAATGATCTTAGCGAATTGCTTTCCCGGCAATTGTTGGACGACACCTTTGAGCTCCAACATCAAAAGCACACTTGAAACCTGACTAATGGGTAGTTGTGTTGTCCGAACGATCGTATCAATATGTGATGAAGGGACTTCGATAGCCTCGAAAACTGTTTTTTCGTCTGGCGTTAAATCTGGTGGAGGCGCGACCTGAACAGGCTGCTGGACATCAGATGGCGGCGGTGAACTGACGGACTTCGGAACTCTCTTTTCAACAGACGGTTCTTGTGAAGGTTCGGATTCCATATCCGACTCAGACGACGCTGACCCTGGAAGTTGGATGCGATTTAAGACGTGGTGGGGGAGTTCATTGAGGAGGTCGTCCACAGTATTAATGAGTTTCGCACCATCATTAATCAACTTATGTGTCCCCGTCGAAAGTTCAGAGAAAATCTCTCCGGGAACAGCAAAGACTTCTCTACCTTGCTCACCAGCAAGGCGAGCGGTAATAAGTGCCCCACTGCGGTTTGATGCCTCCACGACAACGGTTCCAAGCGTCAGCCCACTAATGATGCGGTTACGGCGGGGAAAATTTCTCGGTTTTGGCTTGACTCCGATGGGGAATTCAGAAATCAACGCACCGGATGCCTCAATTTTCTCAACAAGCGCACGATTCGTTGCGGGATAAATAAAGCTCAACCCGTTCCCCATCACGGCGACTGTTCTACCACCTGCTTCGAGTGCTCCACGATGTGCCGAGGTATCAATACCCTTTGCGAACCCACTAACAACCGTCAATCCGCGTTGTGCGAGTTGATAACTCAGTCGATAACTCACCTTTCGTCCGTAATCCTTGGCATTCCGAGAACCAACGAGTGAAATACTCAGTACGTCTTCCGGTATCAACTCGCCTTTGACATATAGGACAAGCGGTGGTGTATCAATTTCCTTCAACGGCTTTGGATATGTGTCATCATAAAGTGTTAGCACCTGACACCCATACTCACTTATCAACGCCAACTCACGTTCTATCGGATACAAGACAGGTTTATGGGTTAGCACTTCACGCATCGTGGGCGAAAGTCTATCTACTTTCGCAAGTTCATTCGGTGTTGCTTGCAGTGCTCGCTCTGCAGTACCAAAAACATCGCGCAAGACTTGGACGGTTTTTAGTCCAACGCCTTGAATCAGGTTAAAATGAATTAGACTAATTGTTTCGTTAGAAAGCATCTTCCCGCCTTGCGCGATGTAGGGATAAAATTGCCTCGGCACATTTTGCAAACGCGCCTGTTAGTCATAGAAATCTACTGCTCAGTCGTTGCAGCTTCAGCCATTGCTGTTTCAGCAGGATCCGGCGGGAGTGCGTAATAGAGTTCAATCTCTTGAATCTTCTTGTACTCTTGTGCGCTCGGCGCACCGGTTTCGCCACGTGTTGAACGTTTCTGCCCGGTTACGCGACGCGAATCCCACCGTCGTGGCACTTTCAGCCGAAACTTCGTTGTGACAATTGGATCTTTCAAAGTAAATCTGTAAACAGTGCGAAGGTTATCTTTCACCTCTTTA
This sequence comes from Candidatus Poribacteria bacterium, assembly GCA_963662915.2. Lineage (GTDB taxonomy): Bacteria > Poribacteria > WGA-4E > WGA-4E > WGA-3G > WGA-3G. The sequence goes on from CAXXEU010000002.1 coordinate 1,749,512, forward strand.
ACGGTGACCCATGTTCCTTCGTCATTCATATACTGGACGGCGAAGAATTCCATCTGACCTTCCTCGGCTTTAACAACAACTTGCTGTATAGTCTGCGGCTGTCGCCATCTGAGAACAGCTTCGGTATACTTATCAGATTCTTCTTGGGATTTTACATCCTTTTCATCTTCGAGGATAGGCCCGGTCTCTCCGCGTGTGTGCATATTGTCGTCATGGTATCTTGAATCCTCACTTGTCGCATCAATAGCAATATTCTTGCTCCAGTTTAATGACGGATTTGCAGAAAGAACACACCCCGACAATCCAACTAACCCACAGAGCATTATCACGCATAATCCAAAACGCATGTTTGCCTCCTTGTTTCGCGGAGCGGTTTAGGAACCGCTCCCGATAGTCTGAAGTTGTGCTGGTAGCATATTAACAGCCACCTTAGGTTCACCGTATATTACTCCAATTCGAGTAAATCATCAAGTTCTTTTTCACGCTTATCGGTAGCTTCTTCGACCGCTACTTGGTCAGCGGTTTTGTAGCCGTAAAGTTCGATTTCTCGGATCTTACCGACAGCACGCCGACTGCTTATATTCCACCCCCTGCCCCCCGAACGGGCGCGTTCTTGACGACTCAGTAAGGCATCATCTTTTGTTCCCAAAACACGTAAGCGAATCCGATCCGTCGGGAAGGGAATAAGCAGAGAAATCTTAATCGGGTTGCTCTTAACACTCTTCACGTCTTTAATGAGTTGCCAATCTGCATCAACGGCGATACTGCCCTTATCCGCGAAAATATCAAACTCCGTCAAATTGTCGGAATGCACCACGATTCGGCGGATAACCTTTTTCTCTGGCAAAGTAATCACGACTTGGGATGCAGGATTCGCCCCCATGAAACCTTGTGATCCGGCGGGGAAGGTTGTTTCACCAATAGTATTGAGTTTGCCATCAATCATCTGAGGACTTGTTGCCTGTGTCCCTTCCAAAAGGGAATAATTTTCACTCCATTCCTGCTCTGAAAAGAGAGCAGCACACCCGTTGAGAATAATGATGAAACCGAGCAGTGCAAAGACGGTAAGAAACTTATACATTATCTTTTACTCCTTTAATACAGCACTGAGGTACAAATCCTCACGCTGGGAATATTTTGTTATAGATACAATAATTTCAAACACAAATCAATGAGGCATTCAGGGAACACATCCGTTTATTTACGAGAGTTATCCGTTCCCAATGCCTTCAGTTAAGATACAATTTTCCACGTTGCCCCGTCTCGGGTGTCTTGTATTTCAACGTTGAGTTGTTTAAGGCGATCCCGAATTCTATCCGACGTATCCCAATCTTTGCGGTTTCGTGCATCTTGTCGTATTTCCAAAAGAAGGTCAATGAGCTGGTCGCGTTGCTCTGCATTCTCGCCATCCGTGCTCTGCACATCCGTATTATAAACACCGAGTACCTGGCAGACCTCAGCCAACGCGCGATAGGCTTGTGCAAAAATAGGTGGTGGGGTCTCATTCGCAGTGCTGAGGGATTTGTTGACTTCACCGACGAGTGTAAAAATAGTGCCGAGTGCCTGTGCGGTGTTGAAATCGGTATCCATGGCAGCGGTAAATCTCGACTTCATCTCTTGGATCGCGTCTTGAAGCGGTGAAGTTGTTTCGATCGCTTCAAATCGCCCATCATATTTTTTCAGGGCATCTAAGCAATTGCTTAAACGTCTGAAAGCGCCTTCGGATTTTTCCAAACCTGTTAAGTTGTAATCAAGCGGATGCCGGTATTGCGCCGAAATTAGATAGTGACGGATAACCTCCGTTGGATACTGATTCAGGGCATCTCGGAGGAGAATAAAGTTTTTTTCAGATTTTCCCATCCGTGTGCCATCAATTTGTAAGAAAGCGACGTGGACCCAGTAACGGGCAAACGGCTTGCCAGTCGCCATCTCACTTTGCGCAATTTCATTTTCATTGTGCGGAAATTGCAAATCTTCCCCTGCCACGTGAATATCAAGCGTCGTTCCAAGATGCTTCATCGCCATAGCGGAGCATTCAATATGCCATCCGGGTCTTCCTTTACCCCAGGGACTATCCCAAGAAGGCTCCCCGGGTTTTACGGCTTTCCACATGTCAAAATCGCGCGGATCCTCCTTGCGTTCATCAATTTCAACGCGTGCCCCGGCAAGTAAATCCTCGGGTTTCCGATGCGAAAGTTTGCCGTATTCGGGAAAACGATTCACTCGATAATAGACGCTCCCCTCAACCACATAAGCCAATCCCTTGTGAAGTAAGGTCTGAATCAAGGCTATCATCTCAGGGATGTGTTCTGTCGCTTTCGGATGCACATCGGCTTCAACACCAAATTTTCTTGCGTCCTCAAGAAACGCCTCGCCATACTCCTCAGCAAGCTGAGACGGGCTAACCCCAAGTAGACTTGCGCGGTCAATAATTTTATCATCAATGTCTGTCAGATTTTGCGCCAACTTGACTTTGTATTCCTTATACTCCAGATACCGTCTGATAATATCCGTTACCAAAGCTGTCCGCGCATTGCCAATGTGGATGTAATCGTAAACCGTTGGACCGCAACTGTAAATCGAGACTTGTTCAGGATTTAGTGGTACAAAGTCCTCCAATTGTCGGATCAGCGAGTTATAGATTTTGATACCCATTTTTTATATTTTTGACTCCTCTTGACCTCGCTTAGAAATAAAAGTCTACAATCGAGAAAGACAGGCAATAGCGTGGGCGACAATCGCTTTACCTTCACCAACAACGCCTAGTTCTTCGGCGGTCGTTGCCTTAACGTTTATCTGTGCCACAGCAATGTCAAGGGTTTCGGCAAGACGCGCGCGTATATCCGAAATATAAGGTGCCAATTTCGGGCGTTGTGCGATAACTGTACTATCTATATTCTCGATTTGGTAGCCGTGTAGCCTTACCTTCTCGACAACATCACGAAGAAAAACAAGGCTGTCCATACCTTCATAACGAGCATCGGTATCAGGAAAATGCGTCCCGATATCACCGAGTGCAGCAGCACCCAAAATCGCATCTATGATTGCATGCGTCAAGACATCCGCATCTGAATGCCCCAACAGACCTAAATGATATGAAATCTCAACGCCGCCCAAAATCAATTTTCGATTTGCGGCCAACCGATGGATATCGTAACCAATACCGACTCGCATCTATTATATATTATTTTATCCTATTAAGTATTCTAACGCAAGGGTCTATTATTTTCATCTACCATTTTGTAGATGAAACGTCGTATTCTAATCAGGAGAATTCGGGAAATTAAAACAAAAAACGCCTACGCAAATATCCGATTCTCAAGAAGAACCGCTGCGATTTGTAAATCCACTTGCGTCGTTATTTTTAAATTCTCATCATTCCCGTGTACTAATTTGACAGGAAACCCGAGTTGTTCAACGAGCGCAGCGTCATCGGTCGCAGTGAGTTGACGTTGCTGTGCTATCTGATGTGCTTCTACTAAGAGGGATTTGCGAAAGACTTGAGGCGTTTGGACTGCCCAGAGCCGTTCTCGCATGGGTGTTTCAAGAACGAAACAGTCTCGACTCGCGACTTTGATTGTATCTTTCACAGGAACGGCAGCGACGGCAGCGCCGTATTTATCCGCCGCTGTGAGACATGCGAAAATGGTTTCATCCGTCACAAAAGGGCGTACGCCATCGTGAACAATCACGAAATCAGTATCTGCGGGAAGGGCGCGTATACCGTTTCGGACAGATTCTTGACGCGTCGCGCCGCCAGTTACAAGAGGCTGTACCTTCGTAAACGCGTACGGCTCCAATACCGTGTTGTAACACGCCGTGAAATCCGTTTCATCGACAATTACAAAGATTGCGTCCACGGTACTATTTTGCTCAAACCGCTGAATGGTATGCGTTAAAATTGGCTTTTCTGCCAATTTTAGGTATGGCTTTTTAACCGCATGCTTCATGCGGCGCCCCTTACCAGCTGCGGGAATAAGGGTGCAAACCTGGCTCCTCATCAACGTCCATTTCATCTGCTTTAATACGGGTAAAAATCATCTGCCCCGCGCTCGTCCGTAGCATCTGGGTTACTTCAACGTTAATCATCTTACCAATGTACGCCTTCCCATCCTCAACGATTACCATAGTGCCGTCATCAAGATAGCCAACGCCCTGATTCGGTTCTTTACCCTCTTTTAGGAGAAAGACCTGAATTACCTCACCGGCAATAACCACTGGCCGTACTGCATTTGACAATTCATTGATATTGAGAACCTTTACACTTTGTAATTCGGCGACCTTGTTAAGATTCAAATCGTTGGTTACAATCGTAGCGTCTTGCTCTTGGGCGAGATGAACCAACTTAGCATCAACTTCGGTAAGATGGGGTACATCTTCTTCAGTAATCTCGACAACAATCGCTGGATTATTTTGAAGTGCACGGAGGATATCAAAACCCCGCCGTCCTTTGTTTCGGCGGAGCGAATCCGTTGAATCCGCAATACGTTGTAATTCGTTTAGAACAAATCTTGGAATAACAAGTGTTCCCTCAATAAATTTTGTTTGACAGATTTCGAGAATCCTGCCATCAATAATAACACTTGTGTCTAAAATTTTGAAGTTATTTCCGCCCTGAAGGGCCTCTGTCTCTCGAGCGCGTGTCGCCTCATTCGGCCACAATAATCCGGTAAAATCTGAGGTTATAGAGAAATAGTAACCGATCATCATCCCCAGATAACCAAAGCTGAGAACAAGTACTATAGTTAGACTACGATGGGGTTGAGAAAAGAGGGAGACAATTCCCAAGGCAACTAATAAACCGAGCGATACTCCTATTAGGCTCGCTACAATGCTGCGAGTGCTGGACAAATGCAAACAGAATTCTGCGGCTACAAGTAGAAGCGCGACAACAAGAGCAGCAAGTGCAGCGAACACATCGCCATCATAAACAACGTAGGAAATTGCTGCACTGGCAACTATAAAACAGAAACGGATAGCCCAAATTTTCATTTGAATGTATTGTGCGTGTTTGGATAAAGGTAAAAGTAATCCGATTGCTTGCGGGTGCGGTATTTAGGCGCGCCTACAAGACTTCAGTTCACGCACCTGCTCCTATATCTATAGACACACTTTATAGTAAAGTAGGACTTACGCAAAATTTAGGATTACCCCCCGTAGTCCCCCCGCAAGCAGGGGGAATCTGTCGGTTTTTAGACACAACTGCGTAAGCCCTGATAAATAAGCATGCCAATTCAAAACAACTGTGTTAAGGAATGTTAGGACTATAAACTGTAATAACGGAGTTCAGTATCAAGAGCAACCCTGTATTATATTTCAATGTATTATCTATTTTCACCGTGCAACAATTGGGGTATGTTACGCAAAAATTGAAGGTAACGTTACAAAAATTACCGATGGCAGTACAGTCCCTCGGTCTCACATTTATAGTAAAGCACTCAGACTATCATATACATCTTTAACACCTATTAACTCAATGTGTTCCTCAATTTCCAATCCTTTACGGTTGTACTCAGGAAAGATTGCCCGCGTGAATCCCAACTTCGCAGCCTCTCGAATGCGTCTTTCGACATGCGCTACGGGTCTAATTTCGCCGCCGAGTCCAACTTCCCCAATCATGACGGTCCGTCGATCTATCGGTATCTCTCGGTAACTTGAGGCTATTGCCATTAGGACGCCGAGATCAATTCCGGGTTCCGCAACGCGTAGCCCCCCTGTAATGTTAACAAAAACATCAGCCCCACCAACGTCAATACCGACCCGTTTATTGAGGACTGCGATAAGGAGTGCGATCCGGTGCCGGTCGACCCCAGTAGCCGTATTGCGTGGATTCCCGTGATTGGTAGGTACAACAAGAGCCTGAACTTCCATCAACAGTGGACGCGTCCCTTCCATACTCGAAACCACGATAGAACCTGAGACCTCTTCTTCTCTATTGCTTAAAAAGAGTTCAGACGGGTTCATCACATCTACAAGCCCTCTGTTTTGCATTTCAAAAATGCCGATTTCATTCGTTGAACCAAATCTATTTTTAATCGCTCGTAAGACGCGATAGATATGATGCTGTTCGCCCTCAAAATAGAGGACTGTATCCACCATGTGCTCTAAAATACGAGGTCCTGCGAGTGTTCCGTCCTTTGTAACATGACCAACGAGAAATACTGGGACATTTCGGTTTTTCGCACAAATCAAGAGCCGTCCTGCACACTCGCGAATTTGGGTGACACTCCCCGGTGCAGACTGGATACTTGACAAATAGACTGCTTGAATAGAATCAACAATGACGACTTTTGGGTTAAGTGTCTGAATATGTTTTTCAATCTGCTCTAAATCATTTTCACACAGTACATAGAGCGTATCAGAAACAACCCCAAGTCGGGTCGCCCGTAGTTTTGTCTGGCTCACAGATTCCTCACCAGAGACATAAAGGATGTCGCCGTAGTTCCGACTGAGAGCATCACTCGCTTGAAGGAGTAGAGTAGACTTACCGATTCCTGGATCGCCGCCGATGAGGACCACGGAGCCTGGTACAATACCGCCGCCGAGTACCCTATCAAACTCAGACATCCCTGTCAAGTGGCGTTCCACTTCACTCGCCGTCACTTGTGAGATCGGCTCAGGTTCACGAGAAGCGTGTCCGATTCCGCGGTGCTTTGATGCTGTATCAAGTTGTTCTATCTCTTCAGCGAAGCTCTGCCAGCTTTGACACCCAGGACACCGTCCGAGTGATCTTGGCGTTATATATCCACACTCTTGACAGACAAATCTTCGCTTCTCTCGTGCCATTTCTAATATTACCAATCGTTTTGTTACAGGCGATGCTTGCCACCATAAAAATTCCGCTTTCCGAACACTACCATTCACTGGCGAAAAAGCGGAATCCGGTTGTCCAGCGAGGTTCGTTAGTTAAGTTCTCTACACCAACCAAGAACTGACCATATCGAAAAAATCGCAATGCTAATTCCGTATTTAGCTCGGGTTGCCCACTTGTCAACCCAACACCTTCTAAACTGACCCCGATGCGTCTGGACAGCAACCACAGATCGAGTCCCATACCGACCTTGGAGCGCATGAAACCTGCCCGTGCTCGCAAATAGTCTGTGGCATCGTATATGTATTGGAATTCAAACCGCACACTCTCATCTCGAACAGCAAGACCAAATCTGTAGTGAGAATTCGGATCCGAAGCCAACGAAAACGCCAATTCATTATGTAGGCGCTCTTGAAGACTCAAATAACGGAGTTCATAATCCCAGCCAATTTGTGGGGGTTCAAAACGTCTCAACTGTTCTTCAGTACGTTGGGAGAGTCTCGTCACACTTGCCAGTGTTTCATCAACATTTCTCAAGGTGCGGCGTGCATCCTCAAGTGGCTCTGGCGTGTTCAGCAATTGCGCAATCGTTCCATCACTATCGTTGGCCGCTGCGAAGAGACGATTGACGTTTTCTTCGAGTTTAGCGAATGCAGCAGTTGCGGTCTGTAAATCTTTAAGAATTGGCGCGATATCAGCTCTACTTGTCTTTATAGCACTGCTTCCTTGCGACACAAGGGCAGAGACTTCAGAACTCAAAGTAGCGAAATCCGCACTAAACGTTGCCGCTATTTCTCGGAGCTGGGTTGTGCTTATCCGTACATCTGTCAAAATGGTATTGAGTTTTGGCGCGTTATGATTAATGAGGCGTAAGAGTTCACCTGTAATGTCACTCACCTGGCTACTTACCATGAGGGAATCGCCTTCCAACTGAGAAATAAGGTTATTTACCTTTATGAGCGTCTGTTGGAACCGTCTATCATTTTCGAGTGCGAGTTGCGTCAACGTTTTAACTGTTTCTTCAGAATCTACACTTAGTTTTTCAATAGTTTTTCCAGTCAAAGCAACAACTTCTCGAATTTCTTTGATGGCGAGTTGAATAGATTCTTGGTTAGCCTGTAGCACTTCATTGGCAGCAGTTGTGAGTTCAATAGCTTGCGTCATCCCGGCACTCGTCTGTTCAAGAAGTTCCAAAGCATTCACTGGATCTCTTCCAACAATGGGTAGATTCGCTGGTTTCAGCGGCGGATTCCCCATCGGCCCGTTGTTGAGAGCGATATAAATTTCACCAACAAACCCGTTCATAGAAATGTTTGCCCCACACTCTTCCCTCAACCATTTAAACGCATTCTTGACTTTCGCCTGGATGCGGACGTTATTTGCCTCGGGTTGGAGTTCAATGCTGGTTACTTTACCGATTTGGACCCCAGACAGATAGACGCCAGCCCCAACATAAAGCCCGTTCACAGATCGGAACTGGAAAGTCACTTCATCACCAGCCGTTGCCCAGGGCCAATTTTCAGCATTTGTAAGAAGGATTGTGAGGAATACGATGGCGATTAAAACCATCACCCCGACTTTCACAGACGCTGTCCAAAAATTCATGCTATCTCCCCAAATATCTTTTCAAAATTGGATTTTCCATGTTGAGAATCTGGTCTGGTGCGCCAAAGAGAATAAACTGCTGTAAAACAGGATTATCGTTATTGATAATTTCATCGGGCGTCCCGTATGCAATCTGTTTACCTTCATGAATCATAGCCATCCGAGTTGCGACACTAAAAGCACTGTGCATATCGTGTGTCACCACAACAGAAGTAACATTTAGTTTTTCGTGTAGGTCATTGATGAGTTGATTGATTTCAGTGCATGTAACCGGATCGAGTCCTGTTGTGGGTTCATCGTATAAAATAATTTCTGGATTGAAGGCGAGCGCGCGTGCGAGTCCAACACGTTTTCGCATACCGCCGCTTAATTCAGCAGGACGTAGTTCTTGAACGCCATTTAAATCAACAAGACTGAGTTTCTCATCAACAATTTTACGTATATCCTGCTTGCTAAGGTCTGTATGCTGATCAAGCATAAAGGCGATATTTTCCGCAACAGTCATTGAATCAAAAAGTGCAGCCGATTGGAAAAGCATTCCAATGTTTCGACGGATGATATTCATTTCTTTGATACTGAGGCGCGATATCTCTGTGTTGTTAAACCAAATCTCGCCAGAATCGGCGGCCATCAACCCCGTAATAATCTTGAGCAAAACACTTTTCCCAGATCCACTGCGTCCCATAACAACGATCGTTTCACCACGTGGAATCTCAAGGCTCAGCCCGCTCAAAACGTTTTTTCCGCCGAAACTTTTAGTGACATTTCTAACTGAAATCATATTCCGAGTCCTGCTTCAAGAGATAGGATATGAGCGAACAGTAGCTGTAGATATCGCTGTGCGACAGCGGTCAGCTATATTTGCGCGAATCGTTTTCTGAATCTACTCAGATTACACCATACCTAAGATATTAAAAAGCACATGATTTAAAACGAAATCTAAGACGAGAATAGCGATAAGCGAGATGACAGCAGACCCGGTTGTAGCAATACCGACGCCCTCTGCTCCCCCCGCTGAGGAGATACTAAAACCCTTGTAGCAACCCACCGCTGCGATCGCCATTCCGAAGGAGGTAGCCTTAATTAGACTAATCAGGACCCCGCCAATAAATAGATTTTTCTGAACTTCCACAAGAAAAAAGTAGCCATTCACATCAAATAGTGTTACAACGGCAACGAACCCGCCAGCGATACCGGCAAAGGTTGAAAAGATAGTAAGCGTCGGGAGCATAATAGAACAAGCAAGGAACCGAGGGACGACCAAATATTTGACAGGATTCGTCCCCATTACCTCAAGTGCATCAATTTGTTCGGTAACCTTCATTGTAGAGAGTTCAGCGGTAATCGATGCTCCGATACGTCCAGCAAGCACAAATGCCGTAATCATCGGACCAAGTTCCTTTACGACCGAAACACAAACAAACCTTGCCACTGAACCTTCTACAGCATACGGCTTAAGCTGAATATAGCCTTGAACCCCCAAGACCATCCCGGTGAAAAACCCAGAAACAATAACCACAGCTAAAGAGTTGAACCCGATCAGCAACAACTGTTTAACCAACAGATCAAACTGAAAAGGGGGGCGAAAAATTTGAAAAAGCGTTTGAAAAAAGAGTGTAAAGGCTTTCCCTATTTCGGAAAGCACATGGTGTACCCGATTTTTGATTGAATGATAAACTCCACCGGAGGATTCGTGTATAGTGGATTGCTGATCCATACTTGTTAGCTCAGATTTTCAAATCGCATCTCATTTTTGGTAAAATAGAGTACGACTGTCCCCGTTCGTCCGTTGCGCTGTTTTTTAATCATGAGGTTTGCTTCAACCCGGTCCCCGGCGTCTTCCTCCTCGTAGTAATCTTCTCGGTATAAAAAAGCAACGAGGTCGGCATCTTGTTCAATTGCGCCGGATTCTCTTAGGTCGGAAAGCTGGGGGCGCTTATCTGGACGGCGTTCCACTTCCCGGCTTAACTGCGAGCAAGCGATGATTGGAACATTGAGTTCCCAAGCAAGGACTTTTAAGGCGCGCGAGATCTCAGAGATCTCCTGTTCGCGAGCATTGTATCTCCCAGTCCCTCTGAGAAGCTGCAAATAGTCTACAATAATAAGTGCGAGATTTTCGTGTTCGCCTTTTAGCCTGCGTCCTTCAGCGCGCATCGCGTGAACAGTAAGGCCGCGATTATCGTTGATAAGAATGGGTGCCTCGGCGAGTCTCCCTGCCGCCTCAGTCAAAGGTCGCCAATAATCTTCGCTGAATTTACCAGTCCGGAGTCGCCCAAAATCAATGCGTGCTTCAGCGGCTAACATCCGCATAACAATGTCCTGTGCGGGCATTTCAAGGCTAAAAACAGCAACTGGTCGATCTTGCTCAAGGGCAATATTCTGTGCCATATTCAGCACCAAAGTCGTTTTTCCCATACTTGGTCGAGCGGCAATAATGACGAAGTTGCCGGGTTGTAGCCCGGATGTCATGTGATCAAAATCCATAAACCCGGTCGGTACACCTAAAAACTGGTCGGATTTATGATAGAGTTTTTCTATAGCGTCTATACTATTTGAGATTAGGGGTTGGATAGGGTGAAATCCGCGCTGTACTTTGTCTTGCCCGATGTCGAAGACAGATTCCTGCGCCTGATTAAGGATTTCCGAGAGTTCTATGCTTTCGTCCCTGGCAACCTCTCGAATTTGGGAACCGGTTTGAATCAACTGGCGGCGTGTCGATTTCTCATAAAGGATATCGGCATAAAACTCAGTACTCTCCGTCTCCACAATAGGTGCTTGGAGTTCATAGAGGTAGCTTGCGCCGCCGGTTCTATTAATCTGATTCGTCCGTCTGAGTTCATCAGCAACAAGAACGGGGTCGGCGTTGCTAACACGCTCATATACGGCAAGGATAGCTGTATAGATTAGCTGATGATCGGTTGTGAAGAACGCCTCAGAAGTATACCCGAGAAGGGCAGTTACACGAGGAATAACGGACTTCTCAGTCATCATTGCGCCGAGTACAGCCTGTTCAGCCTCCTTATCAGAAAGAGTCTCAACCGCTTCTGCGTGCATGATTACTCTTCACGTTCAACAACCACGCGGAGTTCAGCATGAACATCGGTATGCAATTTGACGGGAACCATGAATACACCGAGTTCGCGAATCGGTTCTGCGAGTTCAAAGAAGCGTCTTTCTAAATCAAGTCCCTCAGCGCGTGATGCCTCTGCGACATCCATAGAGGTAACAGAACCAAAAAGTCGATCATTTTCACCAGCACGTCGACTCAGCGTGCATGTAACTCCAGCAATCTGTGCGGCAATCTCACGTGCCTGTTCTCTATTCTTCGATTCTTGATGATCGATGACCCGCTTTTGGTGTTCAAAATGTCGCCGGTTCCGCTCCGTTGCCTGGACTGCCAATTGCATAGGCAAGAGGTAGTTCCGTGCGTAGCCATCGGCGACATTCAGCACCTCACCTGGTACACCAAGTCCTTCAACATTTTCCTTTAAAATCACTTCCATAATTGAAACCTTAATTAGCTCTCGGCTATCAGTGGTCAGCCAAGAGGGACCCTGTAACAATCCAAGAATTCTTGGCATATCCCAAGTCGGATGAGATTGTTACCGAATTACTCTTTTGCTGACAGTCGACAGCCCTTCCGTTACTCCTATTGCGTAAACGGCAACAATGCCATATTACGTGCCCGCTTTACTGCGCGCGTCACCATTCGCTGTTGCTTCGCCGAGAGTCCAGTGACCCGGCGACTCACAATTTTCCCACGTTCGTTAATAAATTTTTGCAGCGTATCAATATCCTTGTAGTCAAAAGATTCGATTTTGTGAAAGCGCTGCCTTCGACGGAATGCCATATAATTCTATTCCTTCTTTATTAAGTTGCGCGCCAATTGACTTGACACGCTGTATGTTCATAGGACTTACGCAAAATTTAGGGTTACCCCCCTGAGTCCCCCGCAAGCAGGGGGAAGCTGTCGGTTTTTAGAGACAACTGCGTAAGTCCTGGTTCATATACCTTCGGGACAGAGGAAAGGAGAAAAAAGTGTAAGGAAAAGCCTATATAAACAACGACTCATCCCAAAACCCTGTTCTCACTTAAAACGGTATATCATCGTCTGTTGAGGGAGGCGTGCTGCTTGCTTCAGGTGCGGGTGCTTGTTGATAGGGGGTAGATTGCGTTGGTGCTGCTGCGGGTTGAGCATCGGTATAACCATCGCCCATTTCATCTGCATCGCGGCGTCCACCAATCAATTGAATCCGGAACGCTGTAACAGACAATCTGTTCCGTTTGGTTCCATCATCAGCCTCCCAAGAGTCAAATTTAAGACTCCCCTCAAGGAAAACAGGGCTGCCTTTAGTGAGGTACTCGTTTACAATTTCCGCTTGCCTACCCCAAGCAGTTATCTCAACAAAACAGGGAGACTCCTTTTGTTCACCTGTCTGCCGATCAGTATATCGCTCGTTCATAGCGAGTCCAAAATTTGTAACGGCAGTCCCGCTTGGAACATATCTCATTTCAGGGTCACGGGTAAGATTCCCCATCAGAATCACTTTGTTGTAACTTGCCATGATTCCTCCTCTTTAAACGTTCGTTTAGACTTCTGGCATCAGTTAAAAAGCTAAACCACGTTTTTAAATCTGGATAATGCGCATTTTATTCAGATGTCGTTGTATCTTCAGATCCGCCATCACTTTTGGGTGTCGCTTGCTTTGCCTCAGCGGCAAGTTCAGTTTTCAACTTATTGATATCATCCTCGTATTGGACAATCATGTAGCGCAGAATCGTTTCGATGACGCGTAAGGCTTGGTTTAGTTCAGCGACAAAACCCGGTGCGCTCTCAAAAATGTAGAGTACATAATAACCTTCACTACGTTTCCGGATCGGATAGGCGAGTCGCTTTTTTCCCCAAGGATCAAGTTTCAGGAGAGTTCCCCCATTTTCGATAATGCCCTTTACTTGATCAGTAAGCGCTTCTGCTTCGCTCTCGTCATGGTCGGGGGTAATAATAAGCAGGAGTTCGTAAGGATTCAAATTTTCATGCCTCTCTTTGGACCAGCGGCTCCACTGCGATTTCAACAAAAGCAGGGAGCAGAGATTAATTGTTTAAATTCCACCTTATGTACACACCAAAGATGCAATTATACTTTGGATGGAATTCTATTCGCTAATTGTTATTTGTATAATTATACCACATTTCGAGACCTATATCAACCAAAAACCACATTTTTTCACAAAATTACCTAAAAAATGATAACAGTTTTTCGTAGTAAAATGCGTAAAGTATTTTGAGGCAATCGGGTGCAATTGAGAGAGATTTGACAGCCTGCCACCAGTATTAGAAGTTAGCGTGGTACAAGACCGCGCTCTAATGAAAGGCGGAATTTAGTTTGGAAGGCCCGCGTGCGCCGTTACATGCAACGGTAATAAGAAGGGACGTTTTGATACAAGGACCTCTTGGCGGAGCCGTGCAGCTAAAGTATCCAAACCGACCTGCTCCGCCGTTGCGAGTCCATATTTTTCCAGAAGCGGAAGGAGACTCTGAAAGATAGTTAGCATGTATCGATAGCCTGCCCATGCGCCAGCTGCACCAATCGGAGATTCAAGGTGCATCGCCGGTGGCGGTAAACCTGCGTCTACAAAAGCGCGATACAATCCGATCCCCATGTCAAGGCGCGCACCCGAATGCTCAAATACATCTAAAATCCACGCAATGAGTTGGTTTATAAGAGGCGTGTCTGGATGTATAAACGCAGGATAGAGCGTGTATTCGGGTTCCTGAAACGCGGCGATGCCTCCAGGCTTCACATGCTTTATAAGTTTCGCGAACGCCTCCCTCGGATTATCCATATACATCAGGACGAACCGTCCAAGGACTGCATCAAACGTATCTGTCAAGTCAAGCGTTCGCGCATCACCTGCAATAAATTCCACATTTCGCATGCCAGCATCGGCAGCGCGCTGACGTGCTGTGTCAAGAATAGCTGCGTTAACGTCTACACCAATAACCTGCCCTGTCGGTCCAACGCGTTCCGCAAGGGTAAGTGCGACATCACCAGCACCACTACCGATTTCAAGGACCCGCATCCCTTCGGTAATCCCCGCCCGTTTGCAGAGTCGAGTTGTTGACTCCCCGTAAATTCTGGATTGCTCAATAAGGCGTGTTGTTTCGTGTGAGGTGCGTCCTAACGTATAGGTGGCATCCCGACTTGATTCATGTAAACTTTTTGAACGATTTTTTCTCATGTGTGGAAATTAACTATGCTGGCAGAGATGCATACGCTGTGATATGCGGTGGCAATAGGAGCGGTCGTTTCGCTGCAGCGACTTCAACCTGTATGCGGTCTGCGAGTGTGTCGATATCTATATCCTCGGCAGAGGCAATGCCATAAGCTTCCATCAGTGGTACGAGGCTTCTAAAGCTGTTTGCAAGATACTCAAACCCGGGCCAGCCCTCAGGGCCGCCCATAGGCGCTTCAAAATGCAAGGTAGGTTCAGGCAAACCTGCATCAACGAATACGCGGTAAAGTTCCATACCCATGTTGAGATGTACCCCTGAACGTTCAAACACCGCGAGCCCCCACTCAACGAGCTGATTCATCAAAGGTGTATCCGGATGTGTAATCTCCCGATAGAGTGAAAGTTCAGTATCTTGAAAGGCAACAATCCCTGCGCTGTGAAGATGGGTAGTTAACTTTCTAAGTGTCTCCGCTGGGTCTGCCATATAGAGAAGGACGAGTCTGCCGACGACGGCATCAAAATCGTTAGGGAGCTCAAGGATTCGGACATCACCAGCGATGAATTCAACGTTTGAAAAACCAGCGGCATCTGCTCGCTCCTGTGCTGTTTTGAGGATCTCCGGGTTGACATCTACGCCGACGACGCGCCCTTCGGGTCCCACAAATTCAGCAAGCGTGAGGGCGACATCCCCTGCCCCACTCCCAACATCAAGGACTTTCATCCCTTTGGCGATGCCGCTTCTGAGAAAAAAGCGTCGCGTCACGTCATCGTAGAGTTGTGATTGCTCAATGAGGCGTTCTGTTTCTTCTGCGCTACGCCCCATTATATATTCTGGATCTCTGGACTGATTACTCATGTTAATTTACTTCCTTTAGGGGATTGGGACCTTCAATTTGCTCAAGGCACGAAAAATAATAAATGTTAGAAGTGATAGGACTTACGCAATTCGCGGATCAGTGCGGTTAGGAATGCGCATCGCATTTAGTCGAGTACGCCGCAAAACCGCATCTACCGCCGAGGAATGGTCGTGATTTCGTAATTTTGCGTAAGTCCTGAAGTGCTTAAATATACGAATATCGGCAAATTGATAGGCGCGGTTTGGAGCCGCGCCTATTGCGAAAAATTACCTAATACCTTTCATGAGATAGGTCTTAGAAACCGTATCCAACTTTGGCATACCAGTACGCCCCATCAAACCCAAAAGGACTGAACTGTCCGTATTTGTTGCCAACAGAATCAGCACCATTCGGATTTTCATCGGGAAAGGTATTAAGAATATTCTTTCCACCGACCGTGAGCGCCAATCCGCCCCCCATGGCGTAAGTGGTTTCCAGGTCGAAAATGACCCTTCCAGTGTATTCTCCAGTGCCTTCTACATCTGGGTTCTGTAAGTAATCTTCAGAATCGAACCAACCACTGAAATAACTGGCGCGCCCGAGCACTCCCCAGGCATCCGTTATGGATTGACCGACAGTCAGGCTGGCACGGTGTTTAGGTAAATTCTCTTGCAGTTCCCTGATTCGATGCTCATCCAGGGTGTCAGGATTGTGATCGGTAACCGTGGTTGCCGTGAAGTTATACACGGCGATGACGTTTCCATTGGGTACTGGTACTGTAACAACAAAGTCAACACCTTGGGTTGTGGTATTGAAGTCATTGATAAAGAACCGGAATTGTTCCAGATTCGCCGCACTGGTTACACCTTGGGCGATGAGCTGTACCTTCTGCGAGTCAGTCAATGTGAAGTCTTGTGACACAGATAGCCGGTTTTTCAACCGAATATCAAAAAAGTCCAGCGTGAAATTTACACCCAAAATATCAACGGTAAATCCACCCGTGAAGTTATTTGATGTTTCAGGGTCAAGCGAGTTATCTTCCTTGCCTGTCACAACACCAACAGCGGGGTTAGTAGAAGGAATCGTTCCGTTATTAACGAGATCCCCCTTCTCAAAATCGTATTCAGTGGTAATGTTGAACGTATTTTGCTGCCCGGGTGTCGGTGCACGGAACCCGGTACTATAACTTCCCCGCAAGCGCATCGTTTCCGTAACCTTGAAGTTCGCAGCGGCTTTATAGTTCAGGGTGCTACCGAAGTCCGCAAACTGTTCACCGCGCACAGCAAGCGCGATTAGGAGCGGAGCAATCGGTCTGATTTCACTTTCCAGATAGGCAGCAACGTTGGAACGGTACCATGTGCCTGCCGCAACCGGACTGAACCCCGAAAACCCGTTGGAGGCAGCCGTGAAACCTTGAACGGCGAGGGGTCCGATCTGATGCGATTCGCGTTCACCCTCTATGATTTCAAATCCTTCGTCCCGATATTCCAAACCGGAAGCGAGGAATACCATGTCGCTCAACGGATACGTTACATCAAAGTTCAGGTTATAATCCGTCTGGATGTAGTCCCCCGGATCAAAATAGGTGGGTGTATCTGGGCCGAGCGAAGCATTAACAGTGTTGAAGATAAAGAAATCAGCATGGTTCCGTCCAAAAGAGCCGCTCAGGTCCCACGTTAAGTCCTTACCCAACGTGTCTTTGAGTGCCGTGCCTTTAACGCCAACGACGACGGAACTATCCCACATGAATGCACCAAATCTGGGAGTGAAGCCCCCTGGGAACATCTCTTGGAATGTGAATAGATTCGGATCACTCTTGACGGCTTGTAACCGTTCGGGATCAGGCACGTGATTGATTATCGGGATATCGTCAGCATCGTGAGGTGACAGCTCGGTGAACTCTTGTCCAGCGGCCTCTGCTGCCTGCTTTCGGGCTTCCCATTCTGCCATTTCACTTGTCAGACCCCGCAGATCCCCCACAAGCAACGTGTCCCCACCGGTACTACTAAACACACCACCACGGGTATTTGGGTTTCGGAAATAGAATCCGCCTTCAACCCGCTTGCGGGCGTAGTTGGCATGCCCGTAGAAGTCGATGGTATCTGTAAGGGTAGCACCATAGTTGGCAAACAATTTGAGGTCATTCTCTATAATCGGTTGTCCCCAAATTTGCGCAGGGTCTTTCACACTGAAATTGCCTGCGTTAATCAAGTTTAACGCGTCAGTGCGCTGGACAGAGCGGATAGTGGGATCCGCGCCACCGTATTCAAAACTGAGGCTGCTCCACGCATCTGGATTCCCTAAACCGATATTCCCTGCGACAGCAAACTGTCTCCCGTCCCCTTGTTGGTAGATACCGGGTTTGAATTCAAACGAACCACCTTCGTAGTTGTCTTTCAATTGAAAATTCATCACACCCGCAATGGCATCAGAACCGTATTGTGCGGATGCACCATCCCGTAGCACCTCTACCTGTTGGAGGGCAATCGCCGGAATAGGCGACAGGTCGGGGCCCTGTGAGCCATCAGATAAACCGTTCCCGAGCCAGTGGATAACCGATGCACGGTGGCGCCGCTTGCCATTAACCAAGACCAATGTATGATCCGGGGCAAGTCCCCGTAAATTCGCCGGACGGACCACTGTTGACGCATCACTAATTGGCTGTGTATTGACATTATAGGATGGTACCAAAGTTCTCAGCAGGTCCGGTAGATCCGCGCCGCCCTGCTTTTGAAAGGATTCGTTTGACACAATATCTATCGGAACTGCCGAATCCAAGACAGAGCGTGGTTGCCCACGTGATCCGACCACCACCAGACTCTCAAGTCTGACAGGGTCACCAGCCTCAGTCGCCTCTTCGGATGTTTCAGCCTCGCTCGTAGTTTCCGCTTCCTCAGCCTCAGCGGATTCCTCTTGTGCTATAACCGTCGTCAACGCGCACATCAAAACACTCATAATAATAATGAGCGTAAGGATGATTGGGTTAATATGGTTTTTGTAATACATAAATCTCCCCTATAATTCCGGCATAAACGCCAGACTGTTCACACCGATTTCACAACCAGTGATAATTTAACATAATATAGATAGCTTATTACTAAACTTTGGACAATTTTCAGTTCCACGGACCCAACATATCCTTTTAGGACACATAGCACTCCGCTGGAGTGCGGGAGGTGGATAGACCTTTTTCTATAGACATAACACTCCGCTGGCGTGCGGTATTTTTCTCAAAGTTCCATGCGTGTGGGAAACTCGGAGAAAATATATGGTCCCTTGAAAACTCAAATCGCACCGGACACGAATTGTCCAAACCTTAGTATCTTATTAGAAAACGAAGCGAATAATCTGCACATTTTCTACAAATGTTTCTATAATTATACCAAATATTAAAGGATTAATCAAATTGAATCGGGGCTATTTCGTTTTAAGGTTTTTATCCAATGTTAGGACTTACACAAAATTTAGGATTACCCCCCTTCGTCCCCCCGCAAGCAGGGGAAGCTGTCGGTTTTTAGACACAACTGTGTAAGTCCTGCAATGTGTCCAAAGCGTCGGGATTTGGAAATCCCGCCTACAAGGGATCTGCGCGCATCAAACATCTAAAACTTCGGAAAACTGAATGGCCCTGCAAATTGAATAAATTTAGACTTGACATTGAAAATGTGTTGGTATATACTTATAGTTATGTGTTAAACGCGGTGCTACATACTGTTGAGGATCTAAAACAGTTGTTGAAGCGTTCATCAAATAACCACACGAATAACAAAAACAGATTACCATGGCTAAGAAAAAGGGACGCCGTTCCGCAAATGTAGCGCGAAAACGTGAAAAGCGAAAGCGCTACCAGAAATCCAAGCAAAAGCAGCTTGCCATCGAAAAGCAGCGAAGGCTCCGCTACGAAAAATCAGAAGAAGAGCATTTACATGCCTGCATTGCGCAGAGCCAGCAACTGCTCCATGAACCTGAACTTGAAGGAGTCCTTTTCGATCCCGAACTGATGTATACACGGGTAATGGAGCTCCTTAGTGATTACGAAGTAGATGGTCGAGATACACCTATAGGTGAACCCGTTGAAGTAAACCCAATTTTCGCTCCAAATGCCCCGGATGGAAAAGTGGGAACCTCGGAGGAATTCATTTCAACATCGGAAGCAGAGGACGCGTGTGAAAATTTCCGCTTAGAAGTACTTCCGCATCTGGTTACACCAAAGTTTATGCGGCACCTCGGGCAAGCACTTACGGCATGTGAAACTCGCCTCAAGTTGATCGGTAACCGAAACCTTGCTGAGGTGGCTTATGTCACGCGCTCCCTTTTTGAGGCAGCACCGCCGGAAATATTAGCATTTCACCCGATGATTCAAACCATCGGGATTGAAACGCTACGGGTGCTTGTAGAGGAACAAGACTTAATCACCGAGTGGCGTGATGGTGTAAAAGAGATTCTTTCGGATGTCTTGGAACACGAAGATTCAGAACCCACCTCTTCTCAACAAATATCCGTCTTTTCAGATACTATTGATAACAACCGCGAGAAAAACGAGGATAGCAAAAGGACGTATCCATATTTGGATGTAACCGATGTTGAGACAGAAACCTATATTGAGAATGCTATTCCCAACCAAGGGGCACCAAAGACAAATACGACCATAGCAACAGTATTAGATTCGGTATTCGCTGCGAGTCCTGAAACGCCTCCGCCAGAATCAGTATTACAGCCGTTATGCTTATCACCTGATGAACTTCCAGCTCGAGCACTCTACAAAAATTTCACTGGACTGGCAATAAAAGAGAGTTTCAAAGAACAAGCAGACGAAGAAGCTGCAGTAAACGGTCTCGTCAATTACGCTTTGGTAAATGAAAGTGAAGAGCAGGTAGAATTTATTGATGTAGAGAACGAACGCTACGTTAAGGTAACTGAAGAACGGCTTCAGTTACACGCCCGCTCAGCATCAGAACTAAGTATTGCAATGGCAGAGGTAGAAGCACAGTGTCCGTCGGCACTCATGTACCTTGCCAAAACGATCGAAGAAAGGGGGTAAAATATGCCACGGAGTAAAAGCGGGCAGGTTCGGCGTCGGACGCAGATCCGTCAACGCCAACAACGCCGACTGAAAAGGAAGAAAACAGCATTGAAAGAACAGCTGCAAAATCGTGCAGCTTAGCATACCAGTTCCCGTCGGGGCGGGTTCCCTGCCCGCCCATATCGCTAATGTCCAACACCTATTTCATCTTTTCAAAGTGTACAAACTCCGATGTCGGCAATCGGACAGCATTTTCGGTCTCCTTTTCAACATATCCGAGCCTGAGAAGTGTAATCAGTTCATGAAAGATAGGTACATTGAAAAGGCGACGCATCCGTTCACGATCCGCGGAACGCTCCAAAGGCGCGCTGACAAACTGCACACCGATGCCTAACGCGGTCGCAGCGAGAAGGATGTTCTGAATTAACATTCCCATACTCAACCACATCCATCGGGTCCCACCTTCACCAGGCGGGTATCGTTTGCAATTCATCGTAACCAACATGAGTAGGGGTGCCTCGCGGACTTGCAGTGAAATCTCTTTAGCAGGTATCTTCCCTGCCCCTAAATGCCCTAAAAGGGTAAATGCCTTGGCATTTTCCAGCAGCCCTTGTAATAGTTTTTCTGGAGCATGCTGAAGAGGTTTCGGTAGCGTGACGTGATCTGCCAGCAACACACCATCCCCCAATTCTTGCCACTCTTTTTCGGTGAGACGCATCCAACGGCTATTGTCATCAAGAAACTTGGCGTCCTTGAATTGCTCAATGACAGCATGCTCCGTTAGTTCAGCGAGTGCTGACTTTCCTGATGCCTCTTGAATCAAGAGAAGTTCCCAAGGTTGAACATTAAAGGGCGAGGGTGTCCATCGTGCCGCCTCAATGAGTTTCTCAAGGTCATCAGTCTCTATGTCGCGTTTCTGAAATGTTCCGCGATGGCTTCGGCGTTGGGTTATTGCATCAAGGACATTCATAGGTTCATCCAGTTTCGATGGCGTTCAAGGATTTCTGGGGGTGAAGCTGTGCCGGTAGTTCCGATTTTGGTGACCGTAATCGAAGCCACCAGATTTCCGATATAGGCTGCCTCAACTGCTGCATCCGCGGCTTGTAAAGCATTTAAGGCACAAAGCGTCGCAACAAGTCCAGCAGAAACGCTGTCTCCCGCTCCAACCGGATCAATTTCATCATCAACGGGAATACCTGGGATCTGCGTAAATTCTCCTTCAGAGTAGACAAGAATACCGTTCCCGCCGAGGGTAATGTATACCGTGTTTTGCGTCTGCTCCGCGAGCGCAATAGCACACTCCTCTACCGTAGTGATGTCAACTTCGTGTCCGCTCCACCCCGGTTGTACGGCACGTTTTGCCTCAAACCGATTTGGCTTAATGATCACATTCCGATACGCGCCAATCCGCGTACGGGAGTCGGCAAAAAAAATCTTTTCAGGAAATTCCGCTGCCAACTCACACAGTTTTTCTCTAACTCGGCTGGTAATGACCCCCAAGTTTTCATGCGGCATCTGGTCTCCAATGATTATACCGTCAACGCGCGGGAGACAGGTTTGCAAAGCCTCAATTACTGTAGTTTCAACGCCTTCTGCCATCGGGGCTTGGTTCTCAATATCAAACCGCGGGCCCTCTGTCTCCACCCGTTCATAACCGCGATGTATCGGTTTGAGATAGGTAGGTGTGACCCAATCCGGCACCTGTATCATGAAATCGGTAAGGCAGCCATTCGCCTGCAAACGATTTAGGAGTGTTCCGCCAAACCCGTCTTCACCTATGACTCCAAGCGTGTAGATGCTCCCTACACCTAACGCCTTTAGATTATTTGTGACCGTCCCTGCTGCGCCGGGACTGTAGCGTTGCTCAACAACTGGATTGGTATGCCACGGTGTTTCGAGAGACAGCGTAGACCGTGTTTTGTCTATGTGCCAGTAGGCATCGAGATAAAAATCCCCGATGACAAGGATGCGTTGTTGGTGGAATTGATTGAGAATTGTTTTCAGGCGCGCTTCGGTAATCAATGTGTTTCTCGGATGTCTGGATATACATTGTTATGTAGTGTTAGGACTTACGCAATATTTAGGATTACCCCCCTGAGTCCCCCCGCAAGCAGGGGGAAGCTGTCGGTTTTTAGAGACAACTGCGTAAGTCCTGGTAGTGTATTATTATAGCACGCTTTTATTTTTTCCAGAAACATCAAATTTTCGGCAAAGCCCTTAATTTGCAATATCGCCTCAGATGTAGTAAAATATTAGGAATCCAGTTTTTTAGGACAAATTTAGGCTATGACACCAACATTTGGAGGAAATCCATGTATAAAATCGGTCTCATTCCGGGCGATGGCATCGGCCCCGAAGTGACACGCGAAGCAATGAAAGTCTTCGGGGCAGCCGCCGCAGAAGCAGGTATACAATACGAAACAGTTGAATACGATGTCGGTGGTGACCGGTATCTCAATACCGGTGAAGTGTTGCCGGATTCGGTTTTAGAAGAACTTCGGGGCCTCGACGCTATTTACCTCGGTGCTATCGGTCACCCGGATGTCCAACCCGGGATTTTAGAGAAAGGTATCCTGTTAAAGGTCCGGTTTGAACTCGATCTCTATATCAACCTCCGTCCTGTTAAGCTTTATCCAGGCGTGCCTACACCGCTAAAAGATAAAGGGCCTGCGGACATTGACTTTATCATCGTTCGCGAAAATACTGAAGGTTTATACGCTGGCATCGGCGGTTTCCTGAAACGCGGCACCCGCGATGAAGTCGCCATTCAGGAGATGATTAATACTTACAAAGGTGTAGAACGTTGTGTTCGCTACGCTTATGAGCTCACCCAAAAGCGCAATAAGGAAAATACACTGACGCTCTGTGATAAGGCAAACGTTTTGACGTACGCACATGATCTGTGGCGCCGCGTTTTTGACGAAGTTGGTGAAGATTATTCTGATATTAAAAAAGAATATGCTTTCGTTGATGCGACGACGATGTGGATGGTGAAAAATCCAGAATGGTTCGATGTCATTGTGACATGCAATATGTTCGGTGACATCATCACCGATCTTGGTGCCATGATTCAGGGTGGCATGGGCATCGCGGCCTCTGGCAATTTAAACCCAGAAAGCGTTGCCATGTTTGAACCGATTCATGGTTCTGCACCGCGCTATACCGGCAAAAACCAGATTAATCCGATTGCTGCGATAGGCGCAGCTGGAATGATGTTAGACCATCTCGGACATGCAGACGCAGCAGCAAAGGTAGATCAATCCATTAGTGATCTGCTTGCGAGTGGAAAAATCAAAGACCTCGGTGCTGGAAGAATGGGTTATACTACTGAAGAGGTTGGCGACCTAATTGCTGAAGGGCTATAATTAAGTTTCCAAGCGCGCTGTAAAATTAATCCGATCCGAATAACGGTTCCAACGACTGAAGGTATACATATCGTAGGCACTCAGGGGTTTGTACCCTGTTTTTTTGAGGAGATCATTAATAACAGGAATTTCATAGATGCGTTGTTGATGTACCTCCTCATAGCGTCTAAATAACTCACCTTCACGAATAAAAAAGGTTAGCAGCGTGCGGCACATTTTGCTGTGATGGAGGTAGTTATTTTTCCAAATGTAGGTATAATCCTCATGGTTTGCGGCAAACGTTTTGTTGTGGAAATGCTCAACAATGTTCCGTTCTGTTGTCACGTCAAAAATAAACAACCCGTCTGGCTCAAGATGCTCAGCAACGCATTCAAAGACTTGACTTAATTCGTCTTCATCGTAGGCATAGTTGATGCTGTCATAAGTGCAGAGGATAACGTCAAACCGTTGACTGAGGTGAAAATCGCGCATATCGCCGCGATGCAATCCGATGTCCAGATCGTGCGCTGCTATCTTCTCCTTAGCGATTTCCAACATGCCTGCCGCTTGGTCTATTCCTGTCACCCTATAGCCTTTTAATGCGAGTTGTATTGTCAAGGCACAAGTTCCACAAGCCAAATCAAGGACGCGCCGCGGTTTACAACCATACCTATCCAAAAGCGCCTCAATGTAATGCGTCCAGCGGGTATAGTTCACATTGGACATCATACGGTCATAGGCGTAAGCGAATTTTTCATAAGGGGGTGTTAGGTGTGTTTGCATTTTTTAAGTGTCGTTTGCAAAACGATATTGCAAGTCACTGGGTTCCTCCTTTATATCCGACAGCGGCATTCATCATCCGCAGGAGTGTGTTAATCTCGTCAGCATGCCAGACCTCATCTCTGTTGGCTTCTATTGCATATCTGCCGACAGCTCTAATCTTGCGGAGGTTGATTTTCCGAGTGAGGAAACTGAAGGGAAGCTGCATCCCCGCAGTTTTAACCCGGTCAAACGTAGCCTCAATGTCATATCGATCAACACCTTCGGGGGCTTGTCGAATTAAAGCGTCTCTCACCATATCTGTACCGAAAGCGAATAACTCTTTGATAATAAACCATTGTACAACCGCAAGACATACTGTGAGGATTAAGAGAAGTGTTAGCACTTTAACGCTATGCCGTTTCCATCCGGTTTTCTCGACAGCCATATTCGATTCACCTCGGGGTTAGATTCTGTATCTAACGCTTATATTACCAGTTTACAGAGATGTCGTCAACAGGTTTTTATAGATATCGGCATTAGCAAGAGGGCGTTAAAACAATGGCACATACGCATTTAACGGAATTGTTAGTTAAGAATTTCTTTGACAGTAAGAAAACACACAACCCGAACAAACCGCTTTCAAGCAGGTTAAGGTAAAACATGAAGATAGGGATTGTCGGTAGACCACAAGTTGGAAAAACGACGGTGTTTAACACCTTAGCCGAATCCAATGCAGAAATTGGTGGCTACACGAATCGTGCGCAAATAAACCTCAGCACTGCTAATATCCCAGACGAACGTTTGGAAAAATTAGCAGAGATATTTCAATCTAAAAAGATGACATACGCTACAATAGACTATGTAGATGTCGCTGGGGTAACTAAATCGGATGTGGAGCAGTCAGAGTTGGATACTGGAACGCTCGCCTCCCTCCGCACAGTTGATGCGCTTGCACATGTTGTCAGATTGTTTGAAGATGAAACGGTAGCCCACATTGATGGCAGTGTTGATGCCGAACGCGATATCGAGGGTGTCTCCCTTGAATTCTCCTTGGCAGACCTACAAATCATTGCGGGTAGACTTACGCGACTTCGCAAGCAATTTCAAAGCCAGAAACTCCCGGAACTCCAAAGCGAAATCCGACTTTTAGAAGTATGTCAGCAGACCTTGGAAGATGGAAAACCGCTTCGTGTCCTCGACCTATCTGCCAATGAGGAAAAATTGATACGAGGGTACGGTTTTTTGACACAGAAACCGTTGCTGCTGGTATGCAACATCGGTGAAACACAATTGGAAACAGCTGATGCTATTCTCAAGCGTTTCAGGAAATACGAGGCAGAGCCACAAACAGCAGTCATCGTTCTCGCCGCACAGTTAGAAATGGAACTCTCACAACTTGATAATGCCGACGCAGCGGTTTTCATGGAGGAATTGGGATTACAGGCGTCGGCTTTAGATCGGTTTATTCAAGTTTCATATAACTTATTAGGACTTCTGACGTTCTTCACAATCAATCCAACGGAGTCCCGCGCGTGGACACTGCGGGCGGGGCAAACCGCTGTTGAGGCAGCCGGACGTGTCCACACCGATTTTGCGAAGGCTTTCATCCGTTCAGAAACGATTAGCTGGGCAGACTTAATCGGATGCGGGAGTTACCGTGAAGCTCGAAACAGAGGGTTGCTGCGCGCTGAGGGTAAAACCTACCAAGTCCAAGAGGGTGATGTGCTTTTAATTCTTGCGAATCCTACAAATTGAGCAGCTGATCCCTTAAATCTGCGATCGCTTCCATCATCTGATAACCCATGTGCTGATACATCTCACGGCGGGTCTCGAATTCCTCAGTGGTGAGTTCAAGAGGTTCACCAAAGATGACTTTTAGCTTCGCTCGGCGCAAGCGTTTACTGTTGCGTGGTAAGACCCGCTCCGCGCCGCTGTGAAAAACGGGAATCGTCGGTACACCGGCTCGGTGTGCGATAAAGCAGGCACCGTCGTGCGCTTTACCCAATGTTCCATCAACACTACGGGTACCTTCTGGAAACATAAGCACAGCGTTTCCGGTTTTTAAAAGCGAGATCGTTTTTCGTAATGCGCCTAAGTCAGGCGCGCCTCTATTCACAGGATAAGCATTATAAATCGAAATGAGTTTTCCTAAACCGGGGATATCGAACGCTGTGCTGCGAGCCATGAAATGAATTTCACGACTTGCAGCAGAACCAACGATCACAGGATCAAGGAAGCTGACGTGATTCGAGATGAGCAGCACCCCGCCTTCCCGTGGAATACGCTCAATGCCATGCACTTCAAGGCGCCCTACGGTCTTACAGAAAAGGTTCGTGAGCCGATGTCCCCATCGGTAAACTGGATGGGGTGTCCAAAATTGATTATCGGTATACCACATAAAGCTCGGGGTTACAAACCCTCCTACTCTACGATTACTCCGGATTTCTGCACACTTGCGCGACAATAAAATCGACCACTTCGTCAATCGTCGTATCAGTCGTATCCACGATAATGGCATCATCTGCGGTGCGCAGCGGACTGTGTTCTCGTGTTGTATCTTTTTCGTCGCGTTCGCGAATTTCTGCTTCAACTGCCGCTAATGTTATATCTACATTTTGGGCTTGGAGGTCAGCGAGTCTACGCTTTGCCCGTTCTGTCACAGAGGCATCAAGATAGAATTTAAAATCGGCATTGGGAAAAACAATTGTTGTTAAATCCCGTCCTTCAGCAATGATGCTCCCTTCAGCACCGATCCGCTGTTGGTGTCTGACGATTTCTTTACGAATCTCTGGGATTTTCGCGACATCTGCAACCAACCTATTGACAGGGGGTGTCCGGATCTGAACAGATACATCTTCAGCATTGAGCAAAATCGTTTTGCCGTTATCTCTAAATTCAATATGACACGCCTTCACCTGTTCAATCAACTTTGGGCTATCGGCTGGTAGCCTATCCGCTATTGCCAATAAAGTTACGGCTCGGTACATTGCCCCAGAATCGAGGTAGAGCAATCCAAGTCTCTCTGCGATACGTCGGGCTACTGTACTTTTGCCAGACCCAGCGGGTCCGTCCATCGCGATCGTCACCTGAGGTCCAACTTTTTTCATGCGCCTCCTAATAGTTCCGTGTGTTTTTAATGATAGTCTGTGCCTCAACAAGCACACGCTCAATCTCAGCAAAATTGTCCGTTTGAAGTAAGGTTTTGAATTCTATTAAATTGACAACCATGTCCTCAATTAAGGCTAAGAGTGCCTCGCTGTTCTGTGTAAAAATACCGGTCCACAAGTCGGGTGATCCTGCGGCGATCCGGGTAGAATCTCGAAAACCGGTGGCTATAAAGTCCAACGCTTTGCCTTCTTCTGTTTCCACATCCGCAACAGTATTCGTGAGTATACTCGCAATGAGATGGGGGAGGTGGCTTGCGGCACCGATGAGTTGGTCATGTATTTCAGGTGAAAGGAGATATGGTACGGCACCGACAAACTCCCAAAGACTTTTAACCAGCTGCAACGCATCAGGATCGCTGTTCTCTGTAGGTGTCAAAATACACTTCGCATTTTCAAAAAGCGTTGGACATGCCGCACTTACACCTGTTTCGTGTGAACCTGCCATCGGATGCCCACCTATAAAAGAGAGGGTATCTGAACCGTGTGCTTGCAGACATTCTTCAACTGATTTCACGAGCACAGACTTCGTGCTACCGGCATCTGTCAACACAATCCGGTGCTGTAGCGTAAGCGACTCAGCGATGCGTTGTACGAATATAGGAATCAATTCAACGGGTGTACAAAGCACAAGGAGATCGCTGTCACGAACCGCGTCTTCTACCTCAGTTGTTATCAGATCAACGGCATCCCGTGCGCGTGCATTTTCGAGTCTACTGATGTTCCGTCCCAATCCGACGCGTTGCCCTCGAAATCCGTTTTTCTTGAGTGCAAGCCCAATGGATCCTCCGATTAAGCCAACACCCCATATTGTAATTCGCCGAAGCTGCTGTATTTGTGTCATAGAAATCCAAGAAACCTTCAATCTGCGAACATATTGCTGTGTACTTTCATCAAGAAGTTGATTACATTTTAAGAGAATTGATGTGCCTATGTCAAGTGAAAACTTATGTGCTGGCAATCGAAAGTGAACGCAGCAAACGCTCTGATGGCTGACAGCCACTTACCAAATAAACCGATACATCGGCTTTTCGAGGAAAATACCGAGAAGTCCCCAAATACTCCCGACCAAGAATTCTCCGAGAATCAACCCTAAGAAGAACGGCGCAACCCGTCGAAACGTCTGGATGCCACCGAAGCGCAAGATTGCTAACTTGATGAAATAACTGATAAAAACGGAGAACCAGAAAAAATTTACTGCCCACGTTCCAGAGATCGCATACCCGATCGGATACAGGGGCCACCAGAAAAATCGGAGCCGAACCAAAGTCAGACCAAAAGCGAACAGAAGCCCGCAGATCATGGCAATCACAGACGGAATGTTCACAGGCATAGGATTTGTTAGCCAATTCTGTGTGCGATTAAACACGGAACCCGACCAGACTTCAATCGCGCCATTTTCATAACCGATATGAAGAGCACCCCAAAAGGCAGCAAAAGGACTCAGTACCATCGCAAGGAACATGGCGATCGCAATCCGTCGCGATGAACTCCGAGAGCGTTCCGCCAATTTTAAACCCTCTAACTGATGGGGCATGGTATTGCCTCGATACGCACGATTGAAGCAGAACACGAGCGAAAAGAGTGCCAAATTTTGTCCACCAAGCCGCCGCATCCCAAATATTTTGGGGAGTAGGACATCGGGTCCCATAGAACGTAAATCGTGGATCGGTGGTCCCAACTCGGCACGGACGCGAGTGATAACGGTGACTGTGGTCAGGTGAATTGCAAAGACGAGGACTGCGACCCAAAAAGACATTCCCGCCATCCACCAAAAACCCGCTAATAGCAGAAACCCACCGATGAGTCCCAATACCGCAGCACGATAGGAGATGGGTTCATTTGATACCGCTTTCCTGTTTCCATGCCACGCCTGCCTGAGAACGCGCCTCAGATGGTCCCGCGCGCTCCATAACGCCATGCCTAACACGCCAACACAGACCCCAAACGACTGGTCAAAAATGAATGGGAACCCGGGAATCCGTTGCAAGCCAACAATACTACCGAAAATCATCTCGAATTTCCAGAAAATGTAGAAGAACCAGAATGTGAAGGAAAGGTCCAGCGGGATGAAGTACGCCATTCCAATAACGAAGGGAAAGAGAACGACCGGGGTCCAGCCGATTGCATTCCACGGTTTGGTCGTAAAGAGTGGACGTAAATCGTAGAATTCGCCACCAAGCCCGGGAAAGTTTGGGAACAGAAAATGGAGTCCGTTAACTACATCTATTCCACCTGCAAGAATTATCCCGATCCACAGCGGCTTTGAACGGAAAAAACGTGCCGTCGTCATCTGATAGGGTAACTCAATGATTGGATAACTGAGTCTTTCGACTTCAATCCACTGCTTTCGTAGAATAACGTTGATGCAAAATGTCGTGGAAAGGAGTACGATGATAAACCCACTCCACGCCAGCGTAGGTTTCCACCACATTTGGAGATGTGGTTGTAGGTAGAGGCTCGACTCACCTGTAAAGTAGACGGTCAATTTATTTTTATCCGTCAAGGCAAGCCAATCCGGGATATAACGATGAAAAAGTGTGCTCCACTCGTTTTCTTCGGTCGCTAACCATCCGACTGTGGCGATATTGGTAATAATTACCTCAAAAAGATCGTGTCCACAGATGGCTGAGGCGACAGATAGCATGGCATAGAGCGTCAGGAGTTCGCCTTGGGTGAGTGCGGCACGCGGTGCGAATCGGTGAAGGAGCGTATTGAAAGCAATCAGAACGGCGAGTGCGAAGACGGTATTGAAAAAGAGGGACATCGTTGTTGGGAAGCCTTGATCCCAACGCAGCGATGCGAAGACCCAATAGTTATTGAAGGGTATCAGCAGGAGTCCAAGCCAAATAATCCGCCAACGGATTTTCTGGTGGGGGGCAGACGTGGAAAAGCGATGGGCGCGTCGCAGCATAAAGGGTACCAGTCAGGATGCGTGAGATTTTGAGTCCAAACCGCGACGCTATTATACCTCAGAATTGAACCTGACTCAACAAGTTTTTTCCTTGAAAAAATAAAGAAAATCTGGTAAAATACACCCTAAATTATCTAAGCTCGAGGCAATCGTTTTTTGAAATGAACGCTATAAAAGAGGCTCACTATAACCTCGGTATCGCTTATCTGGAAGCCGGACAATACGACAGAGCCATCCCTGAATTTGAAGTCGCTATAAAACTGGACGCGAATTTTATAGGGGCACACTGCGCGCTCTGCCGTGCCTACCTCGAACAGGACGAACTTGAGAAGGCGAGTCGCTCGGTCACAACGGCATTGGAACTTGATGCTACACACCAACCGGCGTTGCTGCTCCACGGCACCATAACGGAAGCCTACCGCGACAAGGGCAAAGCGTACTTAGATGCCAAACGCTACACGGAAGCGGTAGCAGTGTTCCAAAAAGCGATAAACCTCGATGCGGATTTAGAGGATAACTCACAGAAATCTCCTCTGGAAAACACGCATATCCACGCGCACTTGGGTGCTGCCTACATGGGCATGAAGGCATACCAAAATGCCATTGCTGCATTGCAAAACGCGATTGCCCTGGACCCAGATATTGTTGACGCGCATTATAACCTCGGGCGCGCCTACATTGAACAGGGACACCCGGACAAAGCGATTCCTCATCTGGAACGTGCCATAGCGATTATACCAAATCTCAAGCGCGCACACTATAACCTTGCACGTGCCTACCGAGAATCGGGCAATTTGGAAGCGGCGACACACGCCGTCACGGAAACATTAAGGATTGATTTGAATTATCAACCTGCCCATGACCTCGCAGACACAATAAAACAGGCACATTATAACATCGGTATCACTTATCTCAACGATGAACGCTATAGCGAAGCCGTCACAGCCTTCCAAAATGCGATAACGCTCGATTCGGACTTTACGACTGCACATTACAACTTGGGGTTAACCTTTCTCAAGATGGAGTCGTATCCTCGCGCTGTAGATGCGCTGCAGAAAACGATAACGTTGGATCCGACTTATGTGGCTGCACACCATTCCCTTGCCCTCGCGTATCTCGGACAACAGGAACTTGGAAAAGCGAGAGATACGGCAAGAGAAGCATTGAAACTGGATGCCGACTATCAACCCGCCCGTTCCCTCTTGGAAGCTATAGATCCGAGTTTCATACCGCGCGAAACACAGCCGACTACGCCTTCAGAACCCGATCCCGCCGTAAATCAACAACCAGCTGTGAAACCGAGTCAGGAAACGCATCATGAGCTCGGCATCGCTTACAAGGATGCAGAGATGTATACGGAGGCAATCGCTGAGTTTCAAAAAGCGATAGATTTGGTTCCAGATTTTATCGCGGCATACATAGGTTTAGGCGAAGTCTACATTGAGATGGATCAACTTGATAACGCAGAAGCCGCAGCGATCGAGGCGTTAAGGATTGATGCGAATTCCGAACCCGCTGGCGATCTCTTAGATGCTATCGAACGCGAACGACCGGTCCCTGATGCTCGGCAAACTCGAAGACCTGCCCGGACGAAAAAACCTGCACAGACACAGAAACCGACGCAAACGCAAAAACCAGAAGATGTACCTGCAGAAATTTCGGAAGATGTGGAACAGGATCTGTATCGGGGACAAGTTTTTCTCAATAACAAGCAATATCCACAAGCCGCGGCAGCGTTCAAAAAGGTTATAAAGGCAGATTCTGATTCCGTTGATGCACACCTCGGATTAGCACAGGCTTACCTTGAAATCGGGGCGTTTGACGATGCGGAGTCTGAAACGAAGGAGGTGTTACGCCTCGATTTGAACCACCATCAAGCCCGTGAATTGCTCCAGGTGATAAAGTTCGCCAGAAATATGGAGAAAAATAAGAAGATTCAGAAGCAAGTGCTGCGTTACGCTGCGATTTTGGTAGTGATTGTGGCAGGTGTTTTTGGTGGTGTGCAGTTTGGATTGATTCCGTGGCCGGATTCGGCGGGTCCCCCGAAGATTTCAATTACCGCGGCCTTGGAAGAACCTTCGGGTAATGGCTTCCTGGATGCAGGTGAAACCGGGCGGCTGCGGGTTAAAATCAACAATACGGGTGGGACGGCTCGCAATATCCGACTCAAGTTTGATCCGTCTTTTATCTCTGGGGTCCGCTATAAATCACCGGCTCTTATTTCCAAATTATCGAAAAACGGGACAGAGACTGTGGCGGTATCGCTGCCTGTTTCTAAGAATGCGCGAACCCGAACGCAAGCCTTGAAAATTAATGTGAGTGGAGCGGATGGTGTGCTCCTTGCGTCCAAAAATTTTTCTCTCAAAATTCGGGGGGCACAGAGATAGAAATGTGTTAACTTGATATTCATGGGACTTACGCAGAATTAGGACAAAACGTCTATAGTTTGTTGAGGTTTTGTAACCTTAAATTTTCATACGGGCAATAATCCTATTCAAATTTGCATGGAGATAGACTTTGAAATTTAATTCACTAAAAATTATTACATGCTTGTTTATTTTTAGCATCATAGGTGGTTTTGTTTTCGCTGAACGAGAAATTCCTAAGGAGGCCATCGTATTCCGTGCTACTAGAGATGCTGTTTTTACTGTTTACGGTGATACGGGACATGGGAGCGGTTTTTTGATTGACAAGGTTGGACTTGTTCTAACAAACTCACATGTTATTACCTCTTCAAGTTATATTTCAGTTCAAGTGAATCATAGTATTAGAGTTCAGGCGATTCTGCTCGCCGAAGACAAGCTGAGGGACATCGCTGTTCTCTATGTGAACCCTAAAGTTATAGAAGGTTTGCCTATTCTACAGATTGCTGAAAGACCTACTAATGATTTAGCGTTTGAAGGAGAGAAGGTAATTTGCATAGGGAGTCCACTGAACCAAATTCGGATTGTGACTTCCGGAATTGTTAGCAAAATGGAAGAGCGAGCTATAATTTCGGATGTGAATATCAATCCCGGAAACTCAGGAGGACCAATGATCAATATGGACTCTGAAGTGATTGCGATTAACACCTTCCGAGATCCATCCCTTGGGGGGGCAGGAATTTCTGGTAGTATTCCCATAACTATTGCTCAATCTGTCATTTCTGAAGCACGTAGCAGAATGAAGGATTCCGAAACGCCTGATCCAACCCGTTTACCTGTTGTACCTAGCGATGCTTATCCTGTGGAAGGCTTAAAATGGGTTGCTGAGAGAAGTGGTAAAACTGTAAATTACTTCATGGAGAGTCAGGGTTTCAACATCCGAGTTTCGACACCACCACGTGAATATTACTTGCAGATCATTTCGACAAAACGACTGGTTCAGAAACGTCGAGACAGGCAAAAATCTGCTGGTATTCCTCAGTTAGAACTATATGACCCCGTGGGAAGTCGGCTGCATGAATGGCGGGAGTACGTAGGTGCCTATATGCCCCTGGTGATGATAAACGTGGAACCAAAGATTGGTGAAACCGGTGGTAGTTTGTTTCTCAACACATTAGGTGCAGCAGCAGCAGGATATAGCGGGACACCTTACTATGGTCATCATACTTACGAATTCAAATCAGACTTACGAGACTTTGAATTAATGGCTGACAATTCAACAATATCAACAGTATTTCGAGTATTGGGAATTATGCCTGTTTCTGTATCCACAAGGTTTCAAAAAATGGAGGACATAGCTCAAAGAGGAGTCTTTGCATTTCGCCCAGAGGTGTTTAATAAATCTTCTCATCTTTATATGAAAATCCACGATCTCAAGAATCCAAGTAAAATTATTAAGATACCCTTTCCGCTTGCATGGAGAGAGCAGATATTGGCAGATTTTGAACCTTACTTTGATATGATAGGGGCCAAGAATGATAAGCTTCTGCTACCAAAAAATTAAATTTGAAATGATAAAGGAGGTTTTTTGAAATGCTTCAGAACTTAGGGTTAATGGTTTCGGGTATGATATTAACTGCAGGTGGGTCAATATTTTTTTTATCTGGTTGTGCAGTACCTTATAATTACCCAAGTTACCCGGGACATAAAACTTTTATTGGGACTAATATGAGTCAACTACATGTTGGAATGACAGCGAGTCAATTGCGTACAATTTTTGGTGCTCCAGATCAAACCTATGATGCTGTTTTCGGAGAAAATGTTGGAGAAGCATGGACCGGTCAGGTTTGGTTATACTTCACTGAAATAGATCCTACATTTAAGCATGTCAAGCGGTATAAAAAAAATACGTTTGTTTTCTATAGGTCTGGTGGTCAAGAATTGCTTAACCATTGGAACATCGAAAAGTAATAGGGCTTTTTCCATTCCATCTTAAAATTCTCTGATGAGAGGATCTAGGTGGTTGGAAATACGAAAAACATCATCTTTTCCGTCTAAATATGCAATATTTCCTCAATTTGCATAGAGGGTATATTTTGGGTATGGACCAAAAATGTAAATGTCCCTAAGTTTGTTAGTGCATCGTTTTAAGGAGGATACAAAATGTTATTTTGGTTGAGGAATAATCGGTTTGTCCCTCGAATCCTGGTCGTAAAATTGATTTTTGCACTTGGTGTTTTTACGTTATATCCATTGGAAGTTGAAGCAGGACGGGTAAGGGTGCGGGGTTATTATCGCAAAGATGGGACTTATGTTAGACCTCATTATAGAACAACTCCTGATGGAAACCCGTACAACAATTACTCATTTCCGGGGAACTACAATCCGAATACTGGGAAAAATACACAAGGAAACCCTGATACATATCTGAATCGCTATTACAATGAATCAAGTTCCAGTTACATTACTCCTTCAATAGATTTTGACAACTGGTTGAAGGATTTAGGGAGTGGGGCTCAAACTAGGACTGATGTGAATGTACAAAATTACTTTCGCAAAGATGGGACTTATGTTAGACCTCATTATAGAACAATTCCTGATGGAAACCCGTACAACAACTACTCATTTCCGGGGAACTACAATCCGAATACTGGGAAAAATACACCAAGAAATACTCAAAACTATCAAAGCAAGTATTCCCAGAATTCAACAGCCTTAAAAACCTATAGAAGCACTCGTTCTCGCAGTACTGGACACAGCACTATAAAGACAATCACATCAAAGGCTGGTCCAAAATTAAGGGATGTAAAACGGACGGTTGTCACAATTGGAGGGAAAGGGCAACAGACTCTGAGAAATGTTGCTAACGGAACATTCAGGTATTTCCAGAGTTTTCCTTTAGAAACAGAGAATCAACTTAGAAGATTTGGCTTGGTCAATCTTCGTTGGGCTCCTGAATTTCGCTATTTAACCCTTAAACGGTCATTTCATAGTGAGTTGGCGTTTTGGGTTTCACCTCAAGATAATACGGCATCTTATAGGTTTGGATTTGGAATACGAAGTAGAAACGTTGCGATAGACTTACAATACGCGCGGGATTTAACAGATTCCCTGAGGGCTGGAGTAGGGTTCATGAACTCAAAGTTTGGGGCTGGGTTGGAACTCCATTTAGTGTCGGATCAATTGATTCTTAGCGTTGAAGGAGTGAAATTAACGAGCGGGTACCCAGAATTAAATGCTGAAATTTCTGTAAGATTTTTTCAGAATGCATCCTTGGTAATAGGTTCAGAGGACTGGTTCGGAGAGCGACATTGGACGACCGGGGTACGCTTTCTTTTTTTATAGGAATCCAGATTGCTAGTAGTGCTTCAGTGTTAAGTTTATGGAAAGTAGGTTGGGTAGAACATCAGTGAAACCCAACATATTCGGGAATTCTTTTTCGAATCCTACAATCTAATCTCAAGTTCAAACTTGACGCAGGACTAGCAGCGTTAGTTAAATGATACCTTCATAAGAAGGTTTAATCCGGAAGATTATTATTTATTATGAAGAACAAAGTTATTATCATTATCATGTTGTTAATGACAATATCAAGTATTGGTATTCTACAAACAAAGTCTACGATGCCTTTTCTGACGATCTTTTTAAATAAAGAAGAACAGAGACTTGAAGTGCCACCGTTTATTCAGACCACAATTTCGCAAAGTTAATCCAAGTTTTGTTGCTCGAATTCCATAGGTGTCAAATAGTCTAACGCCGAATGGGGGCGTTTTTGGTGATACACTTGTTCGATAAAATGTCCAATACGATTTCTCGCTTCATGGATGTCCTCATAGTCGTTGAGGTGAACTTCTTCTTCCTTGAGCGTGCGGATGAGTCTTTCGGCATACCCGTTCTCCCAAGGGCATCCACGACGGGCGACGGAGATCTCAATCCCATGATGCCTGAGCATCGAAACATAAGCATCTGAAAGATATTGAACGCCTTGATCCGAATGATGGATCTCTGGAACACTTTGACGTAAGGCTGCCTCTAAAGGTTTCAAGGTCAGCGGTTGCGTCAAGTGTTGACTGACCTGCCACCCTCTGATCATACGCGTGAAGACATCCATAAGCAAACACACATAGACGAAGCATCTTTTCAGGCGGACGTAGGTAATATCGCCCACCCAGACCTGATCGCATCGGGAGACTTCAAGGTCTTTGAGGCGATTGCCCCACGGACGTACACTGTCAACAGAGGTCGTGGTTTGACAGACACGTTTGACGGACACCGAGAGGTTTGCAGCTTTCATCAAGCGGGCAACACGCTTACACCCAATGGTGTATCCCATACGCACCAGCAGTTTTGTGATACGCCTATATCCGTAGGTCGGATACCGCAGTGCCAACGTCTCTATTTCCGCCCGGAGGACGCCCTCAGACGGATCCTGCTTGGGTTGATAGTAGAGGGTGCTTCGGGTGAAACCCAGCACCTCACATATCTGTCGAACCGAATAATCGGTCCGGAGTGCCTCAACTATTTCTCGCTGCTCCGTCAGTTTTGGTCTAACCAAGTCGCTGCTTTTTTTTGAATATCTAATGCCACAGTCAACCGCCCGACGAGCTGTTCAAGGTGGGCGATCCGCTCAGCTGCCTCGCTGGACTGTTTCTCTGTGGACACAAACAGAGAGCCTACGTTTTCAACGACTTGCTGCTTCCACTTAGAGAGTTGATCTTCACTCAGGTTGTGTCGACGACACACTTCTGCTTGCGAACTTTCACCGCTAAGTGCCTCAAGAACAACTTGGCCTTTAAACGCAGGGGTGAAGGTTCTTCGTTTTCGTTTCGCCATCGGGGCCTCCTTTCAAGTCGTGGATATTATACCACAATCTTGGTTTAGACAGTGGCCCGAATTTAGGGGGGCAGTACAAACATAGACGTTCGGGGGCACAACCTAACAGGTTATGCTACATAACAGGTTATGCTACAAAAGAGCATCCTGCGTAAGTCCTATGAGCCTGATGTTCCTGTATCGCCAATAGGTGTATATCAAACAGTTCCATCTGCTATCTGCTAATTGCTATCCGCTAACGTTACCGTATCGTCAAGGGTGTATATCGGTCAATTTCACCGGTCAGATATTTTGCCAAGAGTCGGACCTGCAACTCCATCGCACGTCGGAAAGTAAGTTTGTATTTAAACACAGGATGCGTGATGGTCTCGTTCTTGCGAGTTTCATAAGCGGCGTAGAAGACTTTGCGACGATGAGGTTTCAGATACCATCCACCGTGGGATTGTGTGAAATCCTCTGGTTTAATACGTCGGTTGTTGATTAGGGTAATGACAACGGAATCCGCAATAATCGGACGAAATTCCTCCATCAAATCGAGTGCGAGGCAGGGTTTGCCATACTTCAATTGGTGAAAGAACCCGATGTATGGATCCAGTCCGACTGTCTGAATTGCCGACATGAGGTCTGCTGTTAGAAGCGAATAGGCAAAACTCAGTAGAGCGTTCGTCGGGTCTGCTGGCGGACGACGGCTCCGGCGTTGGAAATTAAAGCCCATTTCCACCTTCAACATAAAGTTGAAAGCACTAAAATACGCAGCGGAGGCATTGCCTTCTATACCTAATAATTCTGGGAGTTCCGTTGCTATTTTAGCGCGTTTCTCCATTGCCTGCATCGTTTTGATATTCGTGAGTAGCGGCTCCAATACGGCATCCGTTTTGTCGGT
This sequence comes from Candidatus Poribacteria bacterium, assembly GCA_963662915.2. Lineage (GTDB taxonomy): Bacteria > Poribacteria > WGA-4E > WGA-4E > WGA-3G > WGA-3G. The sequence goes on from CAXXEU010000002.1 coordinate 1,788,284, forward strand.
TGCTTGCCATTTTCGACGTTGCAGCATCGTCCGCATGTTCGCTAATTTTCCGTGAACGAACGCTTTTGAAAGATTCAAACACTGTATTGGATTATTGGTAACGCGGTGCTGTGCAGACCGTAAAAGAGAATTCCGAGATACTTGTGGTGTTAGTGAACCGTGATACCGTCCATACGCAGAAAGGAATACAACCGGAATGCCTTCGTGTAAGAGCGTTTGCATTGCCGGTGTGGTCAAGTTGACATTACCAGAGATAACGACCTGTCCAAGATGGATAAGCGGGATGTCGCGTAGAATTTCATTTTCTTTGGCAACTAAGATGCGCTCGCCCGTCTTTTTGATAGCACATCCTTGTTCATCAACGTATAGGACGTTATCAATGCCGAGTGCGGGTTTGATACGTTTTGGACGCTCATCTAACTCTTGGAGATATGCGATCTCATCAGGCAGGCAAATCGGACGGACGCTACACCCGTTGCATCGATTGTCGTGGACAGGTTTCGGAATTTTCCGTGAGTCGAGTAATGCCCGTGCTTCTTCTACATAGCGGCGTGTTGCCTCTCGTAGTTCCTTATCAAATGGCACTTTGCGCCGTCGTTTGGAACCGATATAGAAAATATAACCGTGTGGGATGGAGATCCCTGTTTTCTCCTCTAACAACAATCCTTGTAGACAGAGTTGAACCTGATCGTTAAGCCAATTTCCCGTACCAGCCTTTTTGAATTCGACTGGATACGGAATACCGTCTTTCTCCTCTACAAGGTCGGTATAACCAGAGACACCGAGTGTATCAGAAGCGAGGTACTGTCGCTGAGATAGAGTCTTATCCCCCTTTTTCCGATCTGTCACGGCTGTGTGGACGTTTTCATGCTTGATTTTACCTTCTTCAACGTGATCGTTGATGACTTGATGTCCCTCAATAGATTCATAATAGAATCGTCTCGGACAGAAAACGTAAGTATTTATCTGTGAAAGTGGAATATAAGTTTCTGACATGGTTATTGCTCCTTTGGGTTCAATCCACCCTTCGCGTCTGTCCCATTCCCATTGTTGTTTTATATCCTGTCCCGCAATAGAAGGCGAAATTTGCTAAGCAGTTCGCGGTTCGGAGCAGCGCTGCGTCAAGTGAATCTTCCGGATAGAAAACACAAGCGCATGTACCGATCCATCCGAGTTCGGTATGCTTTCCGAAGTTGAGTTTCCGAGATTCCGTTCTCAAAGTCATCACCTGTCCATACGCTGTAACGAACGCGAGAATATCATCTTTGTCAAGCTTGATAGGTGCGAAGGCGTTCCACTTGTTAGTCCAACTTTGGTAGCATCGCACGATATCAACATACGCGTCATTACGGGTGCGTTGTCCGCGCGGTGTCATTCTACGGAAGGCAGTGGGTGAATAGAAACGGAAACACATCTCTGTATCCATCTTTGCGGATTGCATGAGTTCGGCGTAAGTTTCGCTTTTGCTCCAGCTGCGTTCTTCTGTAGCGTGTGAGGTCATCTGTCTCACCTGAAAGACTGCCTCTCCCAACCGAATGGGTGGCATTGCGAGTGTCAAGAAGGCTTTCCCGAAGTGTTCAAACAGCTCGTCATCAAGGAATGTGAATCGGAGTTTACATTCGGTACCTGCGCGGATATGACAGAGGTTTCCGCGTTTTTCCATCTTCGCGATGAGGGGTGAGACGGTGAAGGGTTTTTGTGCTGCGTGTGCGTGGACGGCTTTGGCGACTTCTGGATTGCTCTTTTTGAGGATAGACAGAAACGCGGCGTGTGCGTGGTGTCCCATGGTGGGTCGGAGTGTTACGTCGGTTTCGGGGATGAGTGAGAGTTGTGTGCTGATTGGCATGGGTGGACTCCTTATGTTGCTGCAGTCTGATTTCTCTCTTTCCATTTGCCTTGCAACTCTGCATGGATTAGAAATGCCTGCGCTCCAAGTACTAACTGATACTCCTGCTGTTGTCCATCACCAAAGGTTACATTAAGGGGGTAGGAAAATTGTCCTCTCGTTTCAAGTATATTGTTAAGGGTATACCGATTCTCTATCTTCGATAAAAGGCATGTCATATATCCTTTTTTCTTCAGGGCATCCTGCATTTCAAGATGGACAACCCCATTTTTTAATCCTAAATGTAAGCCTTTCAAGGCCGTGGGGGCCCCGCAGTGTTGGCGTTCAAAGGAGTCTTGATCGGTTCCACCGGCATCATAACTGAATTGAACATAGTCTCGTGGCGTTTTCAAACGATTAGCCTGCACGAAAAATTCACAATAATTTCCCCAATTCCCTGTGAGTTCGCGATACTTTTCTTTTGAAATAGCGGTAAATTCACAGTGCGATAAGACGTGAAAAAGGTCATATTCGGTATGCTTTGCAGTATTCTGGAAAAAATGGTTTAGGTCATAGATACCACAACGGATGCCGACATCCGAACCACGAAAGTTGAATAACGACTGGATAGGACAGTGTTTCTGTTTTGCGTGTTCAACAATTTCTGCGCGATGGTTCTTCAGAAGCGTGGCAAGCACGATTTTTTCCTTTTCCTTCGGAAGTTTTTCAAAGGATTCAAGTGTTCCGTTCATCCATGCTTGGTGTCGGCAGTAACTCCCCGCCGCTCGTTCCCATTGATGACGGACGTAATCGTTGTAGGTATTGTCTTTGAGAGCATTAATGACAGTTTCGTAGGTAATATACCACTGAATTTTTTTGAACATCTCATCAAATGTTGTGTCACTCTCTGGCGCGAAAACCTGTCGGATTGTCTCAAATATCTCTTTAATTCTATCTTGCCGTTCCTCCGGTGTCTGCCTGCAAAGTTCGTAAAGCGGATAAAATGCCTCAAGTACAGCATAGGACTGAATATAGTGGTAAAACCGATTATCCTCGCCAAGCGACTCTTTAACGAGTGTTGCAAATTCTCGGCGGTCATAAGTCCTTCCGGGCTGCAATCGTGTGTGAAGTTTTCCTTGCACAAATGCGTGCGCGATGCTGGCGTGCGTAGAGTCATCCTTACCGAGCAACCTACCTGCCCGCCCAATCCGTTGTGTGAATTCCGATCCGTAAAGCGCGTCAAAACAGACAAAATCAATGTTCTGCCGCGATTTGTTCATTTTTTTGAAGTTGTAACCAATATCTACTGTCGGTGTGGCAAGAACAAGCGGAAAAGATGTTGTTGCGTCACGCCTCTCCTGTTTACCGACAGCACCGGTGATCAGCCCAATTTTTTCTTTCAGTCCTGCCGTTTGCAGCGTCTGCTTAATTTCATTAATGGTTCGGAGGGAACTACTGATAACTGCGCCTTCTTTCTCTGAATGGAGCAGATCGCCAACCCACTCAGGGTGCGCCTTCAGTGTTTCGTGCATCTTGCTACTATGTATCGTCAATTCAAGTTCAGAAAGTGTTTGTATTTTCTCATAATTGTTACTTTCTATCGGCTCGTTGTCAGGACTGATGCGGGCGTATTCTAACCCAATTGTGTCAAGGTAGGTAAGTACCTTGTCATCAGGTGTTGCCGAAAGTAAGCAGATCTTCCGCCCGTTATTATCAAAGTAACCAAACTCCTTAGACAGAATGAAAAACATCAGAAAATTGGCGAGTTGTTTGGCATTGTAGTAGTGAAACTCGTCGATAACGATGTAGTTGAAATCTTGTAAAAAGTGGCGGAACAGGTTCGTACTATCTAAACGTGAATAAGCAGTGTAAAAGCAGAGATAAAAAATATCAGGATTAGTGACGAGGATCAGAGGTCTCCGCTGTCTCATTTCAGGAAAATATTCACGCGGATTTTGAATAAGTTCGTGTAATTTTCTTGGATTTCTAATACGATAGCCAGGATCGTCAACAACCTGCCATTCACGCAGTTTCTGACCCGTGACCTCAGCAACATAGAAATTTAAATTCTGTTCCTCAACAAACTCTCGAATGTCATTGGCGTGTTGATGAATTAACTCGTTTGTCGGTGCGATGAACAAAACGTTTTCGTTTTCCAAATCGAAAAGTCGGAGCAATGCAGCACGAGTTTTCCCTGTTCCCGTGTTGTAGGTGTTGATGACAAGATCGCTTGTTTTTAAAGCATCATAAGTGCGTTGTTGATGATAGAGAGGCAGATGTGTCAAGCCAAATTCATTCGTCGGATTAATTTTTTCGTAGTCTGCGTTTAGATTAATCGTGATCTCTGACATAACAAACCTCCAAAGGACCTGCAGGGTGTGTTGCAACCACCTCATAAGCACAACACATCCTACAGAAAATTTAGTTCAGTTTAAAAATCGGTATAAAATCGCATTTGTGCCGGTAGTAGCGTTTTTTTATTATCCGCCAGTTCATAGAAATCACCAGACAATTGGACGTGACGAATCAACGGTGTCGGTCGAATATTGAGCAAATCAAACATACCGATCTGTGTATCTGATGGTAAATCGTTCGGATTCAGATAATTTCGGTAAGGCACGTCTTGCGCGTGAATTTCATGGTAGTGTTGCTTGTAAGCAGAGATTTTGGCTTTGCTCATAAACTTACCAAGACGGATATAACGCGGCACCCGAAACTCGTTCCGGCTTGTTACGAAAAAAACACCTTTGTTCTCCATGGAAAGTAGTTTCAGCCTTCCAATTTGTGGGAAATTCGTCGCCCGTGCCTTCAATCGTGGATTGAAAATACGTTCCCGATCGACTGAGATTGCGTTCTGTTCCATCTGATACCAATATGAATCCGAAAGCGCGTTAAATCGCTCCACCGTGAAACGAGGTTCTCCAGTTAATGTACCGGGTGTAACATAGATGCCCGCCTCGTTGAGTTTTTCCAAATCTGCGGCGTATGTAATTTCACCTTCGTTGTGATAACCGGCATGACACAATCCAAGTGCATAGGCAAGGGCGTAATTACCGATTACTGCCTCTGTTTGAAAGAAGTTGTTTACCTCGCGGCTGGCGAAAAAGAGGTTTTCCATGAGTTGAAACTCACATCGATAAATATGCATGATATACCTCCAACATAAGATAGGGTTTACCCAACCTATGTTTCGCTGTTGCGATAGGGGACCGTGATACTATCTAACAACCCTTTCACTTCATCTGGAGATGCGAATTTTTGCTGGATTTCACCAATCAACTCGGTTAACTCTGATTCAGTGATGGGCTGAACACTGCCTATAACTTCACGCGTTAACGCTGTGACCGCATCAATAATTACCGACTCAACCTTGTTTTCATCAAGCGGGAATTGCCTGCCTTCTGGTCCGAGACGGTCATAAACAGACTGCGTTAGTTCCAAATTGCTGAAAATTTCACAATCACTGAAAATTGCACCGATAAGTGCGTTCCGCATCTTACCAAGTCGCGAGGAGATAGCACCGTAACGACGACTCCGCAAGAGGTTTGCTATAACGTATTGGATTTCGTCTGCCGTCAAATCTTTGAGCGTCTGCATGTCAACGAACAGCGTTTCCGGCTTTACGTACTCATCCTCCTGAATGCTTGAGGATGCCTGATTGGTAACCGGATCACGCATTGTGTTATTATCGTAGAGTGCGTTGAATGTTCGCTTTGCTGTGACGGTTTGGTAGGGTAGAATGCTGAAGGCATCGTCTGTAATGACGCGAGATTTTTGGGCACCACCGCCGCCGACAGCATAACCGTAAATCATACAGTCAGCACACTGCGCGCACGGCTTATTGCGGTTGAGCGCGCAAATGTTTTCTTCTGTTGCCTCTCCAGTGTAGAAAAGCAGATTATGTTGCCGCAGGAGCTCACGACCCGTGCGCCGCTCAACGGCGGTCTGTTTACGTTTGCTAATTGTTACGCGAGAAATAATATCGCGTGCCTCAAGCCCGGCATGGACAGAATCTCGGCTCAACCCCTCACCGGAACCTTCGGTGCGGAAAATCATCTCTGATTCTGCCTTTCGTAACACAATCAGCGTCAGATAACGACTCTGCGGAAAGTTTTCGTATTCATTGACTATAAAGTCGGTATAATTACTCAGAATACTCATGACTGTTGTTCCTCCTTTTCTCTATCGCGTCTTGGAATCATCTCTGTAATGAAATAGAGATATCCGGAACGAATCCGTTTGCGGTTTTCAAGTAAATTAAGCAGATTGCCTTGATAAACACCTTTGTAAATTTGATCGAACAGAACGGTGACAAATTGCGAGATGTTCTCTAATTTTTTTGCGCCGAAAAATTTCGGGTCAAGGCGTTCAATAGCGCGAGCAATATCTTTCGACACAATTGCCCTTGCTTCTTCTTCGTCTTCATATTCGATCTGCCAGCGTTCAAGGCTCTCACATGCAACATCAAGCGGTTTAGCAAGCGAATTATCCTTGAGACTGTCACCCTTCAATCGCCCTTCCCACGCAATGCGGGCGAGTTCCTTAATATGAGCCATAATCGTATTTCCTCCTTTCTGTGCCACGACCTCCGCAATAAGTTGCGCAGTGTCGCGGACGGTTACGAATTGCCGCGGTTCATTTCCCGCTTGTTCGCGTTTAATCATTCGGTGGGTTACATAGTAGAGCTCAAGTGCGTCGTAATTTAAACTCCGAATCAAGCGTACCAGATCGCCTGCGTCAATGCTTCCAATTTTTGATCGGATGGTATGCAATTTCAGGAGTTGTTCAAATGCCAACTGAGTCATATCACTGTTAAGGTTGTTATCGGACAACCATCCGCGAAATGCGAGAGGGATATGGTCAATGAAAAGGTGGTTGAATTCATCGCTGGAAAAGAGTGGAATTGATGAATCGGTTAGCACCGCACGGCACCCTAAAAAACGTTGATATAATAAGGCATTTTCAATTGCGAATAAAATGTTCTCTGTATGATTGTTCCCGGGTGTATTGACCGGAATCGTTAAAATGTTGCCGAGTGCCTCCGAGAATTTCGGCAGTGGGTTTCCATTGACTTTCGTCCGTGAAAACGTTAATTCCAACTGTGTTTTTTCCTGATAGTTCCGAAGTGCATCGTCTGTTTTGAGGAACACGGACGGAAAATCGGGATCGCGAAAATTTTCCTGTGCTCGTTGGAAAGCCCGAATAAAAACATCCGTAAAAAACGAGATTGGGTAGAGATGAATAAAAAACGTCGCTGTACTGCCGCCGACATTGTAACAGAGTTTATCCAGCATGTATTGAGTTCGGCAGACGCTACAAACGCGGCGTTTCGGTTCACGTGATGATCCGCCTGCAAGCCGATTGGAAAACTGTTGTACCTTGATATTCGCCGGTACATCTGGTTTCATCCAGAGGGCTGTATCAAATTCCGAACCGCAGGTACTACATTGAACATGATTATTTGTAACATAACGTTTCAGATTTGTAGCAAAATCTTTACCTCTGCCAACTGTAAATTCGAAATCAACGTACTTGAGGACATAATCTTTTAAAACCCCAAACTCACTTTCGGTTTGTAAGGTTTCCATAAGACACGTTCCGTCTTGTAGAATCAGTTCGTAAATCGCATCAAAATCCATGCCATCATTGTAGAGGTCACGCCCTACAATATAACCTCGATCCGATAACGCGTTGAAAGCATCATATCCTGATCTTTGGGTACCCCGCTCAACCTCCAGAGGCAATTGAAGCAGATCGTAGATGTAATGCCAGGCATCGATAATGGTTGAGGAGAAGTGTTTGTTGAGGAAGATATAGTATGTACGAACTAATTCGCCTATCCTCACAGAGTCATCATCAGGCATTAATACATAAGCATCCTCATCCAATATCTCATCAATCAACGGAATCTGCGCGGCTGGATCCGGATTCTTTTTGCTCGGTTTTGCTGTCTCTAATTTCTTGCGAGAGTTTTGGAGTCGTCTTCGGCAACGCGCATTCATATCATCCACTTTAGAAGCGTATTTTCTTTCGCTAATGATGTTCCGTACCTCATTCCAAATTTGCTGGAACGATACACCCAGCGAAAGACACTTTTCATCTACCTTGATGCCTGCTGGACTGCCCTGAATAAATTTGCTGAATTCTCCGCGGGTCTTCGATTCAACGCTATGGACAACAGCGTTTCCAATTTCTGCGACTTCATCTGTTGTGATGTGGATATCGCGTTCTCGATTGACAAGATACGCGACACCATCAGGATAATAAAGCAGCGGCAGCAAGTCTTTTTTTGACTCCAGATACTTCACAATCTCGTTATGTATAAGGTTCGTCAAAATACCGCGCTGTTCGCTCACTTTGTGATAGACGAATTTGTACTGAACATCGTCAAAAATACTATTGATTTCTATGAGAAAATCTCGTTTCTTTGGACGTTCCTCAAGTGTTTTCGATAAGTCAATAACATCTATTGCACGGATAATAGGAACGAGGTAGTTCAGAAGTCTGCCTTTATCCAACGAATACGGATCATAATTCTGATCGAGCGTTTCACCGTAAGTGTTGTGAAATCGAGAATGCGCACGGACAAGTACCTCAATATCCTTCAAATAATCTTGCCACTCTGGAAAAAACTGTTCTATCTCAAGGTTCGTCAAAGCTGTACTAATATTTTTTGCATTTGCCAAATAATTGAATGAACGCTTCTCGTTTTGAAACTCGTCAAGTTTATTCAGGTCGTGGACGCTGAAAGCACTGAAGAGCACTTGCGCTTCAAGGTCATTTAAATCCAAAATTGGACGCAATCGTTCCAGAACACAAATTCCGTTGAGAACATGGAGATAGAGTGACTGTCCTGCTTTCGCACCATATTGGATGATTTCCTGATAGGCACGCAGCTTTTGGTTGGCAATTTTGTCCATATAGTTTTGGAAGAGGTTATCCGTCTCTGAATCAATTCCAAAGGTGAATAATAAATCTTCAATTTCGGGTCTCTGTTTTGCCATGATGTCTCCTTTCTAATTGTAGCGATTTGGGTTATGTATAATCGCGTAAATCAACAATTGATTCTCAATCTCCCTAATATTATACTACGTAAAATTTGCGTTTTACGAAAAAACTAAAAAATTCGACCTAAAAAGGCAGAAAAATAAGGCTTTTTTGAAAAAATTGGAAAATTTCCTGACTTTTTAGCAAAAAATATGATAGTATCTATTGTGCAGGACTGAACCCTCCCTTGGCGGTGGATGTAGGTCCTGCTTTTTTATTTTATGTTAACCTAAGTCGCCACCTATTTGTGCACATAGCACTCCGCTGGAGTGCAAGAAGTTGTAGACCTCAGTTTCTATAGACACATCACCCCGCTGGGGTGAGGAAACGTGCTGAAAAAGGTTTCAAAGGCGCAGAATCCGTTAGTAGCAAGTTGGGTTATATAATAGATTCGGAAGTAAAATCACAGCCGAAAACTATTACGTAGGTTGAGTTGTCTCTCGGCCGGCCGGGAGGATAGGTTGCCCACCCCGACACAGGGGTGGTTTTCTGTTCTACGATTTCCAACACGCATACTCTACTTAAAAAGTTTTTAAGTTTTTCATTAGTATTGCACTCGAAAATAGATGTTGCAACTACATGAGGCGAAACGCGAGAAATCAATAATAAGACTTGCATCTTCAAGAAAACATCTGAGAAGGTATTTTATCATGTCAGTAATGATGCGTGGTAGAACTTTAGAAATTGAACGTTTGATTTTCCAAATGGTTTTTCTCATGGGTGTCCTCCAAAATTTGAATGCAGTAAAATTATAATCACAATTATACCATAGAAAAGATAACAAGTCAAGGAAAATTATAAATTATTTGTACCATTCAAAAGGAAAACTCATACTTGAGATTCTTCTGTCGAAACTGGGGCGCAGGAAAATCATAATGTTTCAATCTCGTAATCGAGTGACTTTTTACCCCGTATGCGAATACGACCGAAGTCGCTATCGATCCTACTTAATCCAACTAATGATGAGCCCGATGAGACTCCCGATACCAACAAAGATGCTAATGCCGATTGCCAGATTCGCGCGGTGTGTTGACGAGGATTCAGAACGCCCCTCCATTTTTCCTTTTATCCAACTTACATCCTGTTCAAGCGAACCGAGGCGAGTATCCACGCGCTCTATCCAATTTAGGACGAGTTTTTGGAATTCTTGATTATCCATGTTTAACACCTCTTTATCATATAGAGACTAACAATAGCCTTTTCCAGAATTTCAAAAGAAAGTTCTACGTAAATCCTAAAGACTATTGTACACTGTCCGATCTTGCTTGTCAACCCAAAAACACAAAAAAATTTCTACGCTCCCTCCAAATCTTCCGAATAGATACCATACATCCGGCGCACAATTTCCTGAAATTCTTCCCGAAACGCTGGTGGCTCCAGTATTTCTGCTGCGTCGCCGAGACTCAATACCCAAAATGTAAACTCCTCTTTCGGCACCTCATAACCGACAATCACAGACCCATCTGAACACCGTTCTATAATCTCTTGCGACCGATGCCGTTGCTTCTCTTCAACGAGATACGCCTTGTGTGGGGCAATCTTGAGTGTAATGCGAATCGGCTCCCCACTAAAGAGTTCCCACCGCGATGCTAAATCTTCAGACAATGAAAAATCTGCAGGCATTTCAAAGGTCTCATCTGTTAGCGTAACATTTTGGAAACGTAGGATTTTGAAAGTGAGGGATGGGTTCTCGGATAGATGGGATCGCGCCTCAAGATACCAATCGGATTTCTGGAAAAAGATGGCGTACGGATGAAGGATATGTCTAATGGACTCCGTTTTGCCGCCGGGTTGATAACTCGCCTGAACCGCCTTTTGCTCGTAAAGTGCTTCTTCCAAAACGCGGAAGTGTGTCTCGGCGTTATTATCAACACTACTATAACCCTCCACATTCTCCGAGAGGTGGAGATGTTCCGCTGCTGTATTGCTATTGTTGACACGCTCAAGTTGTGTCGGAGTATTCTTCTCCAATCTTGATTGGATATGTTCAGCAAGGGACGTGTCAAGTTTTTCAAGCACACTTTTCAGAGATGCCTCAAATCGTTCTTCTTTTGCGAGCGGCGAAGCCGTAATCACTAATTCCAAAGCCTGTGCTTCTTCGGATGTGATTCGTGGCCAACGCAGGGGACGGATTGACTCAATCCGATAGTCCCCCTTGTTCTTTTTCAAATCATAGAACTCCTCGATAATTTTCAGATCCTCATAGATGCGGGTTATGTCAACACCGTAGAAGGGTGCCAGATTTTTGACTCTGATACCGTCTGTTGTTTTTTGGAGACGATCGATTAGGCTCAAGATACGCCGTAGTTGTTTTCTACCATCACTATAGCCCATATTTCTCTCCTCGTGAGACTGTCTATGAAGGAACCGAAAGGTCGAGACCTCACGGATCAAGAAAAAGCGAAGCATCGTGAGATTTCAGCTGTAAGTGCTGTCCCTTCAACTTGAATTCTAACACACTGCTTGTTACAATACAATAGGACTTACGCAAAATTTAGGATTACCCCCCTGAGTCCCCCGCAAGCAGGGGGAATCTGTCGGTTTTTAGACACAACTGCGTAAGTCCTGCCAATGTATCCAAAGCGTCGGGATTTGGAAATCCCTCCTACAACGGATTCGCACGCATCGAAAATCTAAAACTTCGGAAAACTGAATGGCACTGCCACTGATCGCTAACCGCTTGACGAAAAATGCTTTTTTGCGTATAATCGAACGCAGTATGACACAAGGCATCTTTATAACAGGGACAGGTACAGAAATCGGGAAAACCGTCATCGCGGGTGGGTTCGCTGCATCGCTTAAACAATCCGGGACAAACGTCGGCGTGATGAAGCCAATTAGTTCAGGCGACACCGCTGACGCTCGGTTCCTGAAACACGCCGCTCAGATTGATGACGAACTTTCTCTGATTAACCCTATCTACCTCCGACACCCGTTGGCACCCTCCGTGGCGGCACGGATTGAAGAGAAGGATATTGATCTTTCACATATTGAAACTGCTTTCGCAGCACTCCAACGACGATACGACTTTGTCATCGTAGAAGGGGTTGGCGGGATTGCGGTACCAATTCGGGACGACTTCCTTGTGGCACATCTCATCAATAAATTGCAATTGCCGATACTCATCGTCGCGCAGGTCGGATTGGGAACGCTGAATCATACACTCCTGACTGTCGGGTGTGCACGGCAGTTTAACATTCAAATTGCGGGTATTGTCCTGAACGGTTTGCGTCCAGAGGTTGCAGGACTCGCTGAGGCGACAAATCCGTTGGAAATCGAACGATTGACGGACGTGCCGGTGATTGGGGTCGTCCCTTATGAAAAAAGGTTAGGGACGCCGGCCCCGGATGTAACGTTTTTGGCGGAATTCATGAACCAGCATATCGCATGGCGGAAGTTAGGAATAATTTGATGATAAATACTGCAATTGTTCTCGCTGCAGGATTAGGACGTAAGGTATGGCCCTACGGGGAATTTCGACAGAAATGCACGATTCCCGTCGCCAACAAACCGATCGTGCGTCGCGTTGTAGAGAATTTGGTCGAAGTTGGATGTCAACGAATTATCGTTGTGGTAGGGCATCACGCCCAACAGGTGCGGGGTGCTGTCGCTGATATACCAAACGTCGTTTTTGTTACACAACACCCTCTTGATGGCACCGCAAGCGCAGTGCTGACCGCTTCAGCATCCCTCGAAAATGAACCGTTCCTCGTCATCTACGGCGATATTGTAACCACACCTGAAAATCTACGTATTGTAATTGGTAATTTTTGCGCCCACGAGGTAGAAGCTGCAGCATTGGTGCAACCACTCGGTAGTGAAGACGCAAGCGATTGGCTCTGTGCCGGCATTGATACCGGCGGCACCGAAGATCAAAGCCTGTCAAAACTTACCGGTATCGAAGGACACCCGCGTGGTGGTTCGCATCGGCTCTGCGGTGTGTACGCCTTTCGTAATAGTGCAACTTCTTATCTCTTAAGGAATCCAGGAATCGTTACAAGGGTCCCAGTCGGTGGGATGCCGCCGCCTGAATCCGAAATCGCCCAATCTCTACAACTCATGATTGACGATGGCAAGACAGTGTTGGCAATTCAGACCGATGCGTTCTGCGTCGATGTCGATAAACCGTGGCACGTGCTGGAAGCGAACAGGCGGCTGGTTGACTATCTCGCGAAACAGGTCACAGCAGATGAAGTTGCTCCGGGTGCGGTGATTTCCGATGCGGCGGAAATCAATGGACACGTCGTTTTGGGAAAAAACTCCGTGATTGGTCCACGCGTCGTTGTCAATGGCACCCTCATTGCAGGCGCGAATAACAACATTACAAACGGTGCAATTTTACACGGAAACATTTTCGTGGGAGATCAGTGCCGGATTAGCGATTATTGCGATGTTGGGAGTAGTGCCATCGGAAACCGGTGTATTATTGGGCACGGTGCCGAGATGTCCGGGGTTCTGTTCGATAAGGTTTATCTCTACCACTACTGTGAGATGTCTGGGGTTTTTGGATGCGCCACGGATATCGGTGCTGCAACGGTATGCGGCACGCTCCGATTTGACGACCGGGATACCCCAATACAGGTAGAGGGCCGTTATGAGGTACCGCCGTCTGGGGCAAACGCGACGTACATGGGTGACTATTGCCGGACGGGTGTAAACGCGATTATTATGCCCGGGAGACGCATTGGTTCTTATAGTGTTGTCGGACCCGGGGTTATTTTATACGACGATGTACCGAGCAAAACGATGGTGATGGCAAAACAGGAGTTAATTACGAAACCGTGGGGGCCCGAGCGTTACGGATGGTAAGCCAGCAGTTAGCGGTCAGGATTAAGGGGTAAGGAGTTCTTTGAGGAGGTTGATGAGTTCATCGTTGCCAGCGGCGAGTTCAAGGGCGCGTTTGATTTTCTCTTCACGGTTTTTCTCAATTTCAGATGTCCCTTCAGGGTCCCAGAGCACCTCAATCTCTTTTGGATTCAGTCGGTCATAGGTAACTTTGACGAGAGAGAAAGGATAGTTTTCAGGAATGATGACGATCCAGTCGATAGTTTCACCACGGGCGGCGTATTGTCTATCTACAGTGAGTTTGGATTCCTGATGGGGTACGTTCTTTTTAATCCACTGTTTGCGCCCGAGCGTATCTGTTTCAAAATGGCCGACTTCCAACCAATTGCGTCCTGCGCCGTTAGGTTTTGTGGTAATGTCAATCCGTGGCATATTTTTCGTTTCTCCATTTTGAGAATTCCAGTAGTTAGACATACGAGTTTTATGGAGGAATTTTAACACGTTGTTGGAAAAAAGTCAAGGGGTTTAGGTTTTCTCGGTTTTCTCAGATAAGTCGCGAGCAGTGGTTCGAGGTTTGTTGAAATTTATGAACAATATCTATAACAAGCCATCATTTTGTGCGTAAACCTATGCTTTTTTGGTCAATTTCCCTTGAATTAATTGGCAGATACAAGGTAGAATAGCGTAAAATATACCGATTTATAGCCGAAAAATGACGTTTTTTCCATTTAATTCCATTTAAGTAGCAACTTAGAGTACAATAACGTCAAATAAATTTGCTTTTTTTTTGAAAAATCGGTATAATTGTAAAAGGGGATAGTATACCAACCCAATAGTGCGCTAACATTGGCGTTTTTAAATCAGCCTGAAGGGATAACTTCAACATGAAAGTGGAAATGAGATACGGCACTGGCACGTTACCGATGGAGATTCCTGAGGTGAATGTTGCTGGGGTCCTTGAGATTGCAGAAAGTGTTCCACTGCTGGATGAAAACGGAGCGGTTCGGGAGGCAATCGCGCGTCCCATCGCCTCACCCCCGTTGGCTGAATTAGCCGGAGGTCGCGAATCGGCTTGTATTGTGATCTCCGATATAACTCGCCCCGTGCCGAACAAAGTGATTCTCCCCCCCGTGTTGGAAGTGCTCGAACAGTCAGGTATCCCCCGTGAAAAAATCACTATTCTTATTGCCACCGGTATCCACCGTCCAAATAATGCGGAAGAACTCGAAGCGATGGTTGGCTCCGATATTCTGGAGAGTTACCGAATCGTCAACCATTTCTCACAGAAGCCAGAAACACACGCGTATTTAGGTAAAACAGAAAACGGCACCCCAGTCCACATCGATAAAACCTATCTTGAATCGGATTTAAAAATCATCACTGGATTGATTGAACCGCATTTAATGGCGGGCTATTCTGGGGGTAGGAAGGCAATATGCCCAGGAATCGCGTCCGTTGAGACGATGAAGGTGATGCACGGTCCGGAGCTGATGGAGCACCCGAAGTCGGCTGTCGGTATCTTAGAAGGGAACCCATTTCACAAAGAAGCGACAAAAATCGCACAGATGGCGGGTGCTGACTTTAATCTGAATGTGTCAATTGACAAGGATCGCAGAATCACAGGCATTTTCGCGGGTGAGATGGTAGAATCTCATCGTGTGGGTTCGGCGCTTGTCGAAAAACAGGCGAAGGTAACACTCCCTGCTCCGGCAGATGCTGTTGTCGTATCGAGTGCGGGTTATCCTCTGGATTCAACATTCTATCAAGCCATCAAAGGTTTACTGACAGCCGTTGAGATTGTGAAGCAAGGCGGCAGTATCTTGCTTGTCGCGGCGTGCAGTGAAGGGATTGGCAGCAAGCCGTTCACAGACTTAATTTTCAAAACCGACGATCTCGCTGCGTTTGTGCGGGGACTTTACAACCCAGCGAACTTCGTCATCGATCAGTGGCAGCTCGAAGAATTGGCAAAAGTTGCCCGGAAAGCAGACATCTATTTCTATACCGATGGGATTCCGTATCACCAACGCGCCAAACTATTTGTGCATCCATTAAAGACAGCGCAGGCCGGTATACAAGAAATCTTAGACCGACACGGAACAGACGCGCAAATTGCGGTGATTCCAGAGGGTCCCTATGTCTTAGCGCAGTTGGGAGATTCCTAATACACCTTAGAAAATAGCAATCAACAGGTCGTCTCTACTGAGGCAGTTCCTCAACATCATTGAATTGAGATTCAAGTAGCAAATGGCAAATTCAACTGTAGCACTCAGAGCATATAGAGACGGTTTGCATTTAATTATCAAGCCGCATCTCTCTATAATAGAGATTGAAAAGGCTATTCAAGAGGCAATGTCTCGGATGAATCGCCCGTTAAACGGGACATCTATTCAGATTGATCTCAAGAGTCCTGCCTTGCGAGAGGAGGAGATGGCGTATCTCCGGTCAAAACTTAAGGAGGCGTACGATGTAACAGTGCGCGACTTCCTGGTAGTCTCCGAGGAGCCAGTGCCACCGCCTATTGCTGCTGCACCCACAACGCACATCATCACGCAAGCGGTGAATCCACCAGACAGCCGCGAGAGTGAACCGTCTCGGATTGTTCCGTACACAATTCGGTCAGGTCAAACAGAAGATTTCCCGCAAGGGAGCCTGATTATCTATGGCGATGTGAATTCGGGTGCTGAAGTGAGAGCTGGGGGTGATATTGTTATTTTAGGAGCGTTGCGGGGTAGCGCGCATGCGGGTATGAATGGGAGGCTGTCATCGGTCATCATCGCTATGGATTTAGTGCCGCTGCAGCTTCAGATCAGTAATTGTTTGAATCGTATACCTATAGGCAAAGAATCTCGAGGTTACCCAGAGATTGCGCGCATCGGGAAAGAAGATGTGATTATTGTTGAAAGGTTTGTTAAATTTTAGCAAAGGAGGTTCCGGTTATGGGAAGAGTAATCGTAGTAACGTCAGGAAAGGGAGGTGTCGGAAAAACGACCTCTACAGCAAATTTAGGGACAGCACTTGCGCTTCTCGGTAAAACAGTTGTTGTTGTTGATGCAGATGTCGGGCTCCGAAATCTCGATATCGTGATGGGGCTTGAGAGCCGGATCGTTTACACCTCAATGGATGTTATTGATAAACAGTGCGAGCTTGTAAAAGCCCTTGTTAGAGATCGGCGGGTTGACGGTCTCACACTTCTGGCAGCCTCACAAAAAAACAACAAAAACGATGTTCAACCTGCCCAGATGAAAGCGATTTGTGATAAATTGCGTTCGACGCACGATTTCGTGCTTGTTGACTCACCTGCTGGTATTGAACGCGGTTTCAGCAATGCCTCAGCAGGTGCTGATGAAGCGGTCGTGGTCACAACGCCAGATGTCTCGGCTATTCGAGATGCTGACCGCATTATTGGTTTGCTACAACATGCGAGAATCGATCCGATTAATCTCGTATTAAATCGTTTTTCGCCGGAACTTGTCGGGAATGGCAGCATGATGGATCAAGCCGATGTTGTAGACATCCTGAACATCAACCTCATAGGGATAGTCCCCGAAGACACAGGCATCATAACCTCTACAAATCGGGGTATACCTCTTGTCTATGAAGAAAGTTCTGAAGGGGCACAAGCCTATATGCGCATCGCACGACGGTTGACTGGACAACAGATCCCGATCCCGGACTTTGCACAGAAAGGTCTGTTCACCAGCATACTCAACTGGTTCACAAGAAAAAGTTAAGGAGTCCGTACATGAATATAAGTATCCGACAGCTCTTTGGGCGCAAACCGAAATCAAGCAATATTGCGAAACAGCGCCTGAAGCTTGTCATAACACAAGACCGCCTCGATGTGGATGATCGCATGATGATGAGGTTACAGCACGAATTGACAGAGGTATTAGCAAAGTACTTTGAATTTTCGATGAACTCAGTTCAGGTATCCTTGAAACACGAAGGTAACTCCTGTACACTTGTGGCGGACTTTCCTTACAAGGAAGCGCACTAACTGATGTGAATCGATGCGTTCTTTTTTGGCAAGTTCGCGCGCGTTTAGATGGTGCGTTGACAGGAAATTGCGATTATCGACTGTATCAGAGAATCAATTCCGAGATGGCCTTTGCGACTCCGTTATCGTCATTCGTCCCTGTGATATAATCCGCACAGGCATGAATCGGTGGGACTCCGTTTGCCATCGCTATGCCGAAACCGGCAGTTTTGAGCAGACTTTCATCATTGTAGCTATCCCCAAAAGCGACAACAGTATCCATGGGAATGTCAAAACGATTGGCAAGTGCGGAAAGTGCCCGACCCTTTGTAACTTCTGGATTCATAAATTCAATATATTCTGGTTGGGTCTGTGTGACGTAAAGTTTGTGTGCGTAATCGTTTTGAAAATTGCTCAAAAGTGAAGGTAGTTCTTCGGACGAGTGAATAATCAGCAGTTTTGTCGGTGTTTCACCTGCCAATTCGCGTAAGTCGCCAACGGGTGTCGCTGGTACGCCAGTGCGCGCCTCGTACAGATCACTCCAGGCGTTGCGTTCTGCCACGTAAAGTTCATCATTCAAACAGAAGTTGAGATGTAGCTGCTGTCGCCTACAGGCATCAACGATTTCCATTGCGTACGCTGCTGGCAAGGGTGTGTGATGATAAACCTCGCCGGTTGTGGCGTGTCGTACCATGCCGCCGTTATATGAGATAATAGGGTTTTCTAAGCCGATTTGGTCGCTAATCGGTTGAATCGAACGGTGCATTCTTCCTGACACCAAAACGACGAGAATATCGTTGGCTGCGAGGTTGCGGAGCGCGTCTCGATTTTCGTTGGATAAAGCGTGTTCACTATTCAGCAGTGTCCCATCTAAATCAAAGGCTGCTAATCGGCATGGGATTTTCGCGTTTTCACTTTCCATTTCTTTTTTCCTCCATAGGACTTACGCAAAATTTAGGATTACCCCCCTGAGTCCCCCCGCAAGCAGGGGGAAGCTGTCGGTTTTTAGAGACAACTGCGTAAGTCCTGCCTCCATTTATTCGCGGTTCGCTATTCATGAGAGAACTCGTTCTGTCTTGCGATCGAAGAGATGCATCTCGGTTTCTCTGAAATCTAACCAGATAGTATCGCCGACTGCGACGCGGAACGTTGGGTGGGTTCTCACACGAAGCAAAATCGGGTCTTGTGTTTCTGGGTGCGTGCCGAGACGCATATCAAGAATATTCACTGCCCCGAGAGGTTCCACGAGGTGGACCTCGGCAGCAATTTTTTTTGCATCGGGTTGATTACCAGCAGTGATGTGTTCAGGACGAATGCCGAAGACCAATCCGTTCTCTTGTGGAGTGGCATTGAGAGTCGCCTGTCTTTCTGGCGATAGGGGTAGATACACATCGGTGTGGCAGAGCTGGAGGACGGATTCCGCCTCGCGTGATGTGAGTTCAGCATCAAGGAGGTTCATTGTCGGCATCCCCATAAATCCAGCAACGAAGAGACTTTCCGGTCTGTTATAGACTTCGTAGGGTGTTCCGATCTGCTGTAGGACCCCGTGGTGGATGACGGCTATCCTATCCGCTAAGGACATCGCTTCAACTTGGTCGTGGGTTACGAAGATCGTTGTTGCGCCGATTTCGTGTTGGAGTCGTTTAATCTCGGCACGGGTGTCAACACGGATCTTGGCATCTAAATTCGCCATAGGTTCATCAAGGAGATAGACTTTCGGTTGTCTGACCATGGCGCGTCCGAGTGCGACGCGTTGCATCTCTCCGCCACTGAGGACGCTCGGTTTCCGATCCAGCATATCGGATATTTGCAAAATCTCTGCGACCCGCTTGACCTGTGCATCAATTTCCGATTTTGAGACCTTTACGGCTTTAAGTGGAAACGCGATATTATCGTAGACGGTCAGGTGCGGATAGAGGGCATAGAACTGGAAGACGAAGGCTATATCTCGGTCTGCTGGCGAAAGGTCGTTGACCCGTTGACCATCAATGAAAATATCCCCTTCTTCGGGGTGCTCCAAGCCTGCGATGAGACGGAGCGTCGTGGTTTTACCGCACCCTGAGGGACCGAGAAAGACGACGAATTCCTTGTCCTGAATCTCCAAGTTAAAATCTCTGACGGCGACAAAATCACCGAAGCGTTTTAAGATATTTTCAAGTTTGATATGTGCCATAATATTAGTTGTCAGTTTTCAGTTTTCAGTTTAAAGAGGACTCCGAGACACCCTACAGCTCTTGTGCCTGAAAACTGAAAGGATTTTTCGGGAAAAATCCGAACTGACTGCTACTTTACATCAAAAAGTGCATCACTGCCCCCGAAACCAAGGGGACTGTCAGGTTATCGTCAATCGGGAACGGAAGCATCTCCACGATTGTGGCGACCAATGCCCCGATAATCCCGATAACAGGATTTAACTTGATGAGAGCGATTGTAGCACAAACGACGAAACAGGCGGCACTGCCTTCCAAACTCTTTGTGCCAAGAAGTTTTGTCTTTCCCCACTTCTTTCCTACCAGTGCGGCTGCGAGGTCTCCAAGGACCATGAAAAAGATACAGACAACAGCCAGCGTCTTAGTAAAAAAAAGGACACACAAGAACGCGCTGATGATGTAATACGTTGCGCCCGTTATTGCACCGCTACGTTCATGCCTACGGAGCATAGGTGCAAAGGTTTGGAAAAAGAACTCCCGAAAACTCGGGGAAAACCATTTTACCAATTCTACGGCAATCGCGATTCCCGTCAATGCGCCGACGAAAATTAACATCGTCGACTTATCAAGGAAGAAATAGATAACTGGCAGGATAAGCCCTGATAAATGAATGCTTTTCCGAAGGAGTTCGGCTAACATGAATGTGTCCCCATAGCACGTAATAGTCCACTTTTCAGGATTCCGAGAAGAAACAAAAGTCGCTTACGCTTGGCTTAATTATTTAGGACTTACGCAAAATTTAGGATTACCCCCCTTAGTCCCACGCAAGCAGGGGGAAGCTGTCGGTTTTTAGAGACAACTGCGTAAGTTCTGTTATTATAGGATTTATGCACGGAAATATCAAGAGAAAATGGAAAATTGGCTGTCAGGAATCCGCGGTCAGCGATCAGGAGGAGGTATTAATGCCTTAAAAATTATTTTTATTTTTTGACAAAAAAATAACACATTTTTGTATCATTCACAGATTATAATTTTTTCACTATTGGAAGCGTATTGAGAATAGAAATGTTGGTGAAACACTATCTGCGCGTTCTATGTGAAAGCAGTAAAGGATGGATTCTCAAAACCGTTCGGGCGCGCCGGATAGATAGATTTAGATAGGACTTACGCAAAATTTAGGATTACCCCCCTTCGTCCCCCCGCAAGCAGGGGGAAGCTGTCGGTTTTTAGACACAACTGCGTAAGTCCTGTTAGAAATAAAGAAGATTTTAATACGGGTTAATCAACGGTATGAAAATGAGAGGATTTTTAGATATAGGCTGCCAAATCCCACCCTTTAGGGAGCATTTCAGCCTCGGCTTGCTGCTTTTGATGCTTGGAATGTGGCTTGGAGTTGGGGACGTAAGTGCCGCCGGCTCAGAAACACAACAAGTCTTCAAAATAACAGGAAGTGTTGTTGATAGTGAAACGCAAGAGCCATTGGTTGGCGTAACAGTTCGGGTTATAGATACGCAGGTTCTGGTAACGACCGATGAATCGGGTACATTTTCGTTGGAATTGCCGAGCGGTAACTACAGAGTCCAAGCAACTGCGCCGTTTTACAATACCTATGTAATACCGGATTTTCAGGTCAACCTTACCGAAACACCCCAGTCCGTGCAAATATTATTGGTTCCGCAAGTGCTTAAACTTGATGCGATTAAGATGCCCGTGCAGTTAAGCCAATCGAGTGAGCGCGGACTCCTTGAACAACGGATGCGTAGTTCTCGGATTGAGGATAGCATCAGTACCGAAGAAATTAGTCGGCTTCCAGCGTCTTCCGCAGGAGAAGCGATTAAACGGGTAACAGGTGTTAGCATTGTCGGGGGCCGTTATGTGTTTGTCCGCGGCTTGGGAGAACGTTACAGTAATACCCTCCTTAACAACGTCGAGATTCCGAGTCCTGAACCGAATCGACGGGTCGTGCCGATGGATATATTTCCTGCGAGCCTCCTTGCGAGTCTACAGACGGTGAAAACATTTTCGCCGGATCAACCCGGCGGTTTCGCGGGTGGCTCGGTTCAAGTCTTCACAAAAGATTTCCCCGAAGAACCAATGATGTCGCTATCAATGTCGAGCGGTTTTAACACACAAGCGACGGGCGAAGACGGTTTGACGTACCCGGGTGGTAGTCTCGACTTTCTCGGGTTTGACGACGGTTCGCGAGCGCTGCCGTCTATCGTCGAAACGCGTGCTGCGGGGTTACCCATCCGGGAACGGGGTCGTTTTACACCGTTAGGATTCACCGCGGAACAGATTCAAGAGTTCGGACAATCGTTTGCCAATGTCTGGTCGCCGGAACGACAATCTATCCCGGTTAACCAAGGTTATAAATTCAGTCTCGGTAATAGTAATACCCTCTTCGGTAAAGAGTTCGGCTACTTAGGGGTAATCTCTTACGGGAATAGCCATAGTTACGGCACACAGGTGCGCAACGCCTTTCGTATCGGTCTAAACGAGACCCTTTCACCAGTGACTTCCTATAGCGTTGAACGGAGTGGCAATGAAGTAGACTGGGGCAGTGTGGTGAACGCAAGTCTACGGTTCTCTCCACAACACCAGCTGAGTGTGAGAACGCTTTTTACGCATACGGCAGAAGATGAGACGCGGACGTGGGAAGGATTCAATGCCGATCGAAACACGGACATGCGGAGTTTTCGGCTTCGCTACGTTGAGCGTCAACTCTTCTCAGGGCAACTCGCTGGTACACACGACTTCAATTTCGGTGAACCTGAGTTGGAGGCGGGTCCAGAGCAGCTGGATGTCTCTATGGAGTGGCGGCTTACGTATTCCCGGGCATCCCGTGATGAACCCGACACGCGCGAAAATATCTACGAAGACCGCGGTGACGGAACATTCACATTCCGTGACGTTACACACAGCGGTAGCAGGTTCTTCTTTGACCTTGAGGACGATGAATACAATGCGCGTGCCGACTGGAAAGTTCCGATTGGTGCTGAAGGGTTTTTCAAATTTGGTGGACTCCTACGGGACAGATCGCGTACGTTTGATGCGCGTCGCTTCAGGTTCTTGCCTTCTGACCAAGTAGACACGACTGTCAATCTCTCCGACCCGCCAGAAATACTTTTCCAAACCCAAAACATTGCGCCTCGCGTCTTTGAATTACGGGAATCGACGCGTGCGACCGATAACTATTTGGCAGATCACGCTATTTACTCAGGCTACCTAATGCTTGATATGCCAATTAGTGCGAAATGGCAGTTCATGACGGGGCTGCGATTGGAATCTTCAGCGCAAAAGGTTACGACCTACGATCCGTTTTCTGCCTCAGCACAACCGATTGTAGCAGATCTGGAAACCCTTGACTTACTGCCGGGTGCGAACTTGGCATACCGCTTAACGGAACGGATGAATTTACGGGTCGCCGTATCTCGAACGATCACGCGTCCTGATTTTCGGGAACTGGCGCCGTTTGAATTCACAGATTTCGTCGGTGGTAGAACTATTCTCGGGAACCCAGAACTGGAACGGACACAGATTAACAACTACGATTTCCGTTGGGAGGTTTTTCCAGAGATAGGTGGCGTTTTAGCCGTGAGTGCCTTCTATAAGCGGTTCCAAAAACCGATTGAGCAGATTGTGCAACCGCAGGCGGAAGTTCGGATCACTTATGAAAATGCTGACGCAGCGAACAACTACGGTCTGGAGTTAGAAGCCCGTCAGAATTTGGGGGTTCTTACACCGGCGTTGCGCAACTTCTCGATTAACACAAACGCGGCGTTAATCTCTTCGCAGGTGGTACTACCGGATGTCGGGATTCAGACTTCTTCTGAGCGTCCACTGCAAGGACAGTGCCCGTACATCGTCAACGTATCTATTGGTTACGAAGATTCGAATTGGGGGCTCTCAAGTGCGATTGCGTATAACATCTTCGGACGTAGACTCTCTGAAGTGGGGAACCACGGTGTGCCAGATGTCTACGAGCAGCCGCGCGGTCAATTGGACGTGAGTTTTGGTCGGGTCGTCGCCGATTATTTCAAGATTAGTTTTTCGGCGAAAAATCTACTGGATCCGGATGTTCATTTCAAACAAGGCGAGGCAACGTACGTTCAGTATAAACTTGGTAGATCGTTCTCGTTTGGTATCAGTTATGATTTGTAGCGGTCAGCAATCAGCATTCAATAGTAAAAAAAAAACAAAAAAGGAGCTTAGGTAGATAATGTTAAATATTGGTTCCGCCCCTGCATCCACAGGGACGAAAAGATTCTATCAAAACTATTTTTTTCAGTTAGTAGCCATTTTCGCCGTCGGATTGACGCTGGCACTTGTCGGTTGCGGTAGCGACGAAGAAAATACGGAAGAAACTGACGAAGCCTTGGTCCCGGCAGAAACTATTATTGAGGTTGATGGGCAGCAAGTGGTAGTACTTGAAGGTAGACTGAATGCGGATAAGACGCTTACGGCAGCGTACGATTACCTCCTACGGGGTGCTGTGTTTGTCGAAGGCGGTGCGACATTAACCATTGAGGCGGGTGTCCAAATTTTTGGTGAGCAAGCGACCAACGGCACACTCATCATCGCCCAAGGTTCAAAAATTATGGCAGAGGGTACAGTGGATGCCCCGATTGTTATGTCGAGTGATGCAGTTATCGGGAGTCGTGCGCGTGGACAGTGGGGCGGTTTGATTATCAACGGGAACGCGCCGACGAATCAAGGTGTAACTTTCGGTGAAGGTGACACGGGTGCGTTCGGTGGAAATAACCCGGCTGACAGCAGCGGCGTGCTGCGCTACGTCCGTGTTGAGTATGCGGGTATTGAATTCAGCCCTGACAACGAGCTAAACGGCATCGCCTTCCAAGGCGTTGGGTCTGGTACGATCGTTGAGAACGTCCAAGTCCACATGAACCAAGACGACG
Organism: Candidatus Poribacteria bacterium; assembly: GCA_963662915.2. Lineage (GTDB taxonomy): Bacteria > Poribacteria > WGA-4E > WGA-4E > WGA-3G > WGA-3G. The sequence continues at coordinate 1,812,983 of CAXXEU010000002.1, forward strand.
GCGTTGAAATGTTCGGCGGAACTGTGAACCTTAAATACGTCATTGTTACGGGTGCGCGTGATGACTCCTTCGACTGGACAGACGGTTGGACGGGTAAAGCGCAATTCCTCGTGGTACAGCAGTATGGTGATGATGCCGATAACGGCTTTGAAGTTGATAACAGCAGTAAAGATAACGAAGCGACACCGCGTTCCGCTGCGACGATCTACAATGTAACGCTCGTCGGTGATCCAGCAGGTCCAGAGAGCGACAACGGTATGCTGATTCGTGAAGGTGCCGCAGGCACATTCGCAAATTTCATTGTTACTGGATTCAATAAAGTGGGTCTTGATATCAACAACGAATCGACGCACGCCCAAGCAGATAGCGGTCAACTGGTTGTCAAAAACAGCATTTTCTTTGAGAACGGCAAAGGCAATTTCAGCGATGAGAGCGATGATGACGGTTTTGATGAAGCTGCTTTTGCCGCCGCCAATGATAACAAAGAAATGGATCCGAATTTGGCAGCTCCGTTCAACAAGAGTGCCCCGAATTTCACACCTGGTGCGGGTGCTGCCGCGGTTTCTCCTGCAGCCCCACCGGCTGATGGTTTCTTTGAAAACGTTAATTTCATCGGTGGCGTGAGCCCGTCCAATAACTGGACAACCGGATGGACAACGAGTGCTCAGAATTAGTAAACGCACTGTTTATGCATCTTACATCTTCCTCATCCTGCTATTCGTTTGGAGCAGCTGGGTTGGGTGTGAGAAATCAGCATGGAAAGATAGTCTCGACTCGCCAGACCAACTCGGTCTGGCGGTCGTTGACGCATTAAACCGAAAAGACCTTGAGCAGTTGAACTGCTTACGGGTGCAACGCGAAGCGTATCTCGATTGGATTTGGCCGGCATTCCCAGCGAGCCGTCCGCCGAGCAATTTTCCAGGTGACTTTGCTTGGTCAAATTTGAACAGGAAATGTAACATCGGTATGAAAAAGTGGATGGCGCGCTATGGTGGGCAGAACCTACAGTTTGTGAGTATCCATTTCGATCAACCACAGGAAAATTATGACGGATTCCACCTTTTGCGTCGGACCGTTTTGACGTTACAGAATGCCGCTGGCGAAAAGCAGGAATTGAAGATTCTCGGCTCAGTAGTTGTTAAAAACGGCAGGTATAAGTTACTGAGTTACGAAGATTAATTACTGGTATAGCACATCTACAAAATACTGAAAGGAAATGGGGAAGAATATGGTAACGATTGCCGATGTTCAGCGGCAGAACCGAGAAGCCGCCCAAAAACGGAAAAAGAAAGCGATGCGGATTGCGGGTGGCTTTGCAATCGGATTGCATATAATCGGGATTATTGCTGGAACGATCTATTTTGTTCGGAAAACAGTATTGGATATGAACAACGACAAAGTGGAGAGTGTGGTATTAGAAGCGTCAAAACCGCAGACGAAACGTCGCCCCCCGCCTCGCGCTACACGAAAACCCACAAAACCGAAGTTCTCCGAAGTCCGTACACCTAAGGGACAAGTTGTTACGACGAGTGCCAAAATTCCAGTAGGCAATGCTCGATTTACACTACCGGCGAATGACGTTCCTACCCGTCCAGTGATGGCACCCAGTACAGCCGGGATTGGTAGAAATTTGTTCTCCGGAGTCGGACAGGCAAGCATTGTTACGACACTGCCAAAATTTGAGGTGCCGAAATTTGAAAACACGAGTTTAGTTTCAAAATTGGATATGGGAACAAATCTCGCGCAGACTGAATTCAATGATCCCGGAAATCTTGAACTCGCTTCCATGAACCTTGGAGATGCGAAACAATCGTTTAACGAGTTCCTAAGAGCCGTCCGGGCTCGGATTAAACAGGTCCAACGTTTTCCACCACGCGTCCGAAATTTGGATGAGGGTGCCTCTACAACCATCCGGTTTACGCTTTTCAAAGATGGGACTGTTCGGAATCCGGAGGTCACTATTTCGTCTGGCTCAAAAGCGCTCGATAATGCTGCGCTTATGGCTGTCCGAAATGCGGTGCCGTATCCGCCGTTCCCCGAAGGACAAGAAGGTTTCAGTTTACGGCTTGAGCTTCCGATTATTTTTGAGTTGGCGAATTAGTGATTGGCGGTTGGCAATTAGCAGTTAGCGATTGGTAGCGGTGTTAATTGCTTGAATTGTGGATTATACAGATTTCACGGATTCTTTATGGCGAGGTTGGAAAACCTCGCCTACTTATTTTAAGTGTCGCTAAATTGGAACGCGAGTTTATCTTCTTTTGCTTTTTCCTCATCCACAAATCCTAACAGAATCAACCCGAGGATAAAGAAAATCATCAACGAAATGATGGCAAGACGTGCGCTGCCTGTAATCTGTTTGATAACGCCGAAAGTTACGGGCCCCCAAATGGATGAGAATTTGCTAAAAACGGAATAGAACCCGTAAAATTCAGCACTGGCGTTTTCAGGAATCATCGCGCCGTACAAGGAACGGCTTAAGGCTTGTGTTCCGCCGAGTACGACTCCAACAACTATCCCCAAAATGAAGAATTCTGTTGCGGTATGGATGAAATATCCGTAGGTGACGACGGCACTCCATAAGACTAATGCGAACATGACGGAGCGTTTCGCACCGAAATGGCTTGCCAGTCGACTGAATAGCAGTGCGCCGCCTATTGCGACGACTTGCACCAAGAGTAGCGTTATCATTAGTGATGTTGTCGTAAGTTTCAACTCTTCAGTGCCGTAGATTGTCGCCATGCTCGTGACGGTATGGATGCCGTCGTTGTAAATCATATAGGCGATGAGAAAGACGGTGAGATGTTTAAAACGCCCTACCTTTTTTGCTGTTGCAAGCGTCCGACTGATACCGAGGGTAAGATAGGCGATAATTTTGGGTCGATTGCGGTATGCTTCTGGCAATTCCTCCGACGTTTTCTCCTCTTTGAGGTATTTCAGCGTCAACAGCGTCCAGCCTGCCCACCATACGCCTGTCATTGCCATTCCGATGCGTGCCGCCATTATTTGTGCTTCGGGTGTCTTTTGCATAGCGACAAGTGCGAGTACGATACCAAATTGGATCGAGCCGCCGATATACCCGAAAGCATACCCTCTGGCGGAGACAGCATCAAGTTTGTCTTCGGAGGCGATCTGTGGTAAAAATGCGTCGTAGAAGACATTCGCCCCGACAAAGCAGACTTGTGTCCCGATAAAAAGCACAACCGTTAATCCTACATTGCCAGATTTACAGAAATAGAGCATTATTGCCAAAAGACTTCCAATATAGGCAAAACCCATGAGGAATCTTTTCTTGGCTGCAGAGAAATCGGCGATGGCTCCGAGGATTGGCGCGAAAAGGAATACGAGGAATGCCGCTGTTCCCAACATATAGCCCCATAACGTCGTAGCGGTTATATTCATTCCGAAGATGTTAATACCACCTTCACCGACGATAGCTCTTGCAAAGTAGTTGGGCAATAAAGCGGCAACGGTGGTTGTAATATAAGCGGAATTCGCCCAGTCGTACATGCACCAACCGAAGATTGTTTTTTTGTCGTCTTTCATAGGGAGATGATAACAGATTTGAGAAAAAAGTCAAGTGGGGTTGCTATTTGGATAGGGTTATTTATAGTGGATATTAGAATTAATGAGACACTCTAAACTGGTGCGGTTAGGAAACCGCACCTACCGGGGACGGAAAGTGTCTCTTTATTTTTAGGTTTCACTATAGTTTTCAATTGTGAGTCAAAAGAGAGTCGCGAGTCAAACTCGCTCCTACAAGAAGGATGGAAGGCGGTAGGGGCAGTGAGTGCGTGAGGGTTGCACGCACCCGCTGCCCTGTCTCACCGAAATTAGTCGAGATCGAAGCGATCAAGATTCATGACCTTGTTCCATGCAGCCACGAAATCGCGCACAAACGTTTCTTGTGCGTCATCACAGGCGTAAACTTCCGCGATGGCTCGGAGTTGGGAGTTTGAGCCGAATATGAGATCGGCGCGGGTGCCGGTCCACTTGATTTCGCCCGTCGAGCAATCGCGCCCCTCAAAGATGTTCTCAGATGTAGAGGATGCCGACCACTCGGTGCTCATATCAAGTAGATTCACGAAAAAATCAGTTGTCAACGATTCGGGTCGCTCGGTGAAGACACCGAATCCGGACTGACAAACGTTTGTATCTAAGACGCGCAATCCACCGACGAGCACTGTCATTTCAGGAGCGGTTAGGGTCAGCATTTGTGCCCGATCCACGAGGAGCTCCTCGGCGGTTCTCTGATGCCCGTTTGCGAGGTAGTTGCGAAATCCGTCGGCTGTCGGTTCAAGGACAGCAAACGACTCCACGTCGGTCTGCTCCTGCAACGCGTCCGTGCGTCCCGGTACAAAGGAAACCTCTACGTCGACCCCAGCGTTCTTCGCTGCTGCCTCAACACCTGCACACCCACCGAGAACAATTAAATCAGCGAGCGAGATCTTCTTCCCATCGGACTGCGATCCGTTAAATTCGTTTTGAATCTCTTCCAAGGATTGAAGGATCTCCTGCAGTTCGGACGGTTTGTTGACTTCCCAATCCTTTTGCGGTGTGAGGCGAATACGTGCCCCATTAGCCCCACCGCGCTTGTCGGTGCCGCGGAAGGTCGCCGCAGATGCCCAAGCGGTAGAGACCAATTGGGAAATGGACAGTCCTGATTCGAGGCACTTGGTTTTGAGAGCCGCGATGTCTTGCGGATCAATCAATTCATGATCGACTTCAGGGACGGGGTCTTGCCACAGTTGGGGTTCCTCTGGCACCCAGGGACCGAGACACCGGGTGAGCGGTCCCATGTCGCGGTGGGTGAGTTTATACCACGCCTTCGCAAAGGCATCTGCGAACTCCGCTGGATTCTCGTAGAAGCGTTTGGAAATCTCCGCATAGGCTGGGTCGGCTTTTAGAGACAGGTCGGTCGTGAGCATCATGGGAGCATGCTTCTTTGAGGAGTCGTGAGCGTCGGGTACAGTGTCTTGTGCGGACTCATCTTTGGGTGTCCACTGCCACGCGCCGCCGGGACCTGTTATAAGTTCCCATTCGTAGTTAAAGAGGTTCTCGAAGAAACTATTATCCCATTTGGTCGGGGTAGCAGTCCATGCCCCTTCTAACCCGCTGGTGATTGTATCGCTGCCTTTGCCAGTGCCATAAGTATTCTTCCAACCGAGTCCTTGCTCTTCAAGGCTGGCACCTTCGGGTTCGGGGCCGACGTACTCGTCTGCGTCCGCGGCACCGTGCGTTTTACCAAACGTGTGTCCGCCAGCGATGAGCGCGACCGTCTCCTCGTCGTTCATTGCCATGCGCCGGAAAGTCTCTCTAATGTCTATGGCTGCAGCGACCGGGTCCGGGTTTCCGTTGGGTCCTTGGGGATTCACGTAGATGAGCCCCATCTGAACGGCACCGAGAGGCTTCTCGAGATCCCTATCGCCGGTATAACGCTCATCACCGAGCCACGTAGTTTCGGATCCCCAATAGATATCCTCTTCGGGTTCCCAGACATCCTCTCGCCCGCCAGCGAAACCGAGGGTTTTGAGTCCCATAGATTCCAAGGCACAGTTCCCCGTGAAGATCATCAGGTCTGCCCAAGAAAGTTTCCTGCCGTACTTCTGCTTGATGGGCCAGAGCAGTCGGCGTGCTTTGTCGAGGCTAGCGTTGTCGGGCCAACTGTTGAGCGGTGCAAAGCGCATCGTACCGGAGGCTCCGCCACCGCGTCCGTCGTGGATGCGGTAGGTGCCTGCACTGTGCCACGCCATTCGGATGAAAAGGGGGCCATAGTGTCCGTAGTCGGCGGGCCACCACTCCTGCGATGTCGTCATCATCGCATCAATGTCCTGCTTCAGCGTCGCTAAATCGAGTGTCTTGAATTCCTCGGCGTAGTTGAAGTCCTCGCCCATAGGATCGGATTCAGGGGTGTTTTGGTGGAGTACCTTCAGATTCAACTGATTCGGCCACCACTGCTGGTTCGCTATACTGCCCTGTGCATGAACATGGCTCATCATGGGGCACTTGCTTTCGTTGCTCATATTTCCTCCAATAGTATTCTGCTTTTTTAACCTATTCTTTGACATATTTAACAGTAAACATTTATTAGGACTTACGCAAAATTTAGGATTACCCCCCTTAGTCCCCCCGCAAGCAGGGGGAAGCTGTCGGTTTTTAGAGACAACTGCGTAAGTCCTGATTTATTTGAAAAAATCCAAATGGATATGCATAATAATATATCATAAATTAGAAAGGGTGTCAAATATTCGCTAAGCCCCTTATAGATAAGACATGCAGAATTTCGGTAACTGTGGTATAATAGAAAAAAAGTTTAAAAGCATTCTGGAGGTTAGGTTTTCTATTTTGTATACCATGGACTACCTATGTAGATGGCTATCAATTTTACTTCTCCTTTGTATCAGTGCTGGCGTACATGCCGAAACGGCGGGGCTTCAGGCAGAGGCGTATCGCACTTATGAAAATGTCGAGATTGATGGAGAGCTCACAGAGTCTGATTGGCAGAAAGCGACTCCTATCCGCCAATTTATTCAATACGAACCGGATGCGGGTACGCCGCTGACGGAAGCGACGGAGGTTCGTATCCTTTATGATGACAGACACATCTATTTCGGTTTTGTCTGTAGCGAACCTGAACGGGCGAAGATTGTTGCGAATAAGATGCGGCGGGATGCGATGTTATATGATAACGACAATGTCTTCGTGATGTTGGACACCTATAATGATCGACGCAGCGGGTTCTTTTTTCGGGTTAATCCACTCGGTGCACGCGAAGACGTAGCGATAATGGATAGCGGCGACAGCCGAAATGAAAACTGGAATGCGGTTTGGGACAGTCGTGCAAAAGTTAATGGCGATAATTGGACGACAGAAATCGCCATTCCGTTCAGTCAACTTCGGTTTAAAGATGAAGAGGCAATGGTGTGGGGTTTGAACCTTGGACGTAGGATTCAGAAAACCCAAGAAGAAGGGACATGGGCACCGGTGCCAGCGGCATATAGTTTCATGGCACGTTATCGGACAACCAACCTCGGGACCTTGACCGGTTTATCCGGGGTTTCACAACGCCGAAATATCGAGTTTCTGCCCTATTTTCTTCCTGGTGTCGCTCGGACAGAAGAAGAAGGAACGTTTGGTGTGTTTGATTTAGGGGCAGACATGAAGGTCGGCATCACTTCAAACCTCACTGCGGATCTTACCGTTAACACAGATTTTGCACAGGTCGAGTCGGATCAGGAGGAAGCGAACTTAACGCGGTTTAGCCTTTTTTTTCCAGAAAAACGTCAATTCTTTTTGGAAGGCGCGGGGATCTTCGATTTTGGGATTCCACGTACGAGTTTTAATGCGCCCCCACCGCTCCTCCTTTTCTACAGTCGCCGCATCGGTATTGAAGAAGGGCACGCCATTCCGATTATGGGCGGTGGAAAAGTCACCGGTAAAGTTGGCGGCTTCAGCGTTGGGCTGCTGGATGTTCTCACAGATAAGTATGCAGCCGATGCCACGGAGGATATAGAGGCGGTAGACCTTGATAGGACGAACTACTCGGTGCTGCGCGTCAAACGGGATCTCTTTGCTGGCTCAAGCGTCGGTATGATCGCGATTAATAAACAAGATGCCGACATGCACAACCGGGCGACAGGTCTCGATTTTATCTATCGTCCGATCGATAATACAACTTTTCGCGGACTTTGGGCACGTACTTTTGAACCGAGTGAAATCCAGGGCGACCCCCTCAACGGCCAAACCACCCCTGATAATAGTTCTTCAACGGGGAACGCGAATGCGTTATACTTCGGCGGGAATTGGCAGAGCGAAGTCGGGCGCCTGAACGCCTCTTATACGGATATCGGTGATGATTTTAACCCTGAGGTCGGCTATGTCTATCGGACGGGTTCACGTTGGTTTCGTGGTGAAGCGCGTGCTACGCCTTACCTGCATTGGTTTGGGTTTCGTCGATTGTGGACTGGCCCCGAACTCGATCTCATCTTCAATTCAGACAATGAATTAGAGACGCGCACTTTTATCTGGAGTACGTGGCTTGAGTTGGAGACGAACGGTTGGGGTGGTTTCCGATTCTACCGGAATTTTGAGAATCTCACCGAAGACTTTGAAATTCGAGAAGGAATTATCATCCCGCGTGGCAGGTACAGTTACAACAACTATAACCTGACTTTCAACGCCGAAGGTCATATCTTCAACGGTCGTTTTGGGTTCAATATTGGGGATTTCTATAACGGCACCCGGCGCGGCTTTGATCTGCGTCTTGACCTTCGATTCTCTGGACGTTTTAGTTTGGAACCGAGGTATGAGTTTAACCGCGTCACGCTTCCAGAAGGCTCCTTCGACACGAATGTCTTTGGCGGACGCGTTGTCTATTCTTTTTCGACAGATCTCTTTACGAAGTTCTACGTCCAATGGAACAGTGATCGAAACTTGGTCACTACGAATTTCTTGGTTAACTATGTCTACCAACCCGGTAGCGATTTCTATTTCGTTTTCAATCAGATTTACGGGACAGACAGTGTATCAACGGGATTACTGGATACAACCCTTGTTGGCAAAGTGACGTATTGGTGGAATCCGTGATCTTAATAGCTGACAGCGAGAGTCGCGAACAGGAGTTCGCTCCTACAGAGAGGGAAAGACTTAATTTGGAACAACAGGCAGCATCTATGTTGTATTTTTTTTGAATTAAATTGTGAGAGACGGGTTTTTATAAAGGTTAGTATCTGATATTCAGAAATGCAGTAGATAGAGAGGTTTGTGATGTACTTGGTTTGCTATTCGTGTAGATGCGGTTACCGCGTCCATCCAACGAGTATTAACTTTGTTGAGAAAAAAGCCTGCTCAAATGGACATGTTCACGATATACGATGTAGGTGTGGTCGGAAGATATATGCTGTTCAACGTATTGATTCGACGCGTTGGAAGTCTATTGACCGCAAAAACCTGTGGCAGTATCCGGATGGACGTACACCTGGGAAGTGAAAACGGAGGTAGAGAGAAGGAATGTCAACTGCAGAGACACCAACGGGTACGCTTGACCCGATACCCGATTTAGTTAAAGAAACCCTAAAAAAAATAGATATTCGTCCAGAACAGATTCGATTTGCTGTCCAAAGTGATGTAAGTTCAACAGGCAGTTACGGTGAAGAATGGTTTGTGCGAACCGATGCGGCGATATTTACCGTAACAGGCGAAGGCGAGGTGCTTCACTATATTCCATACGAGAAGGTCTTGGGTATCCGTGCCGAAATCGTCGTGGATGCGGGTCTTTTGGTACTGGAAACAGAAGAAGGGACAGTAGACCTCATCCGGTATTCCAATGGCTGCGCGTCGAAGTTCGGGTTCGTCGCCCGATTTATGGGTGACGAGATTGAGTTTCGCAAAGGGAAACGCGATGAAGCCCCGATATGGGATTATAAGCCCGAGGAACAGTTCTGTCAGTCGTGCGGTTTACCGTTGCCAGATGAGTTTTCACCGTGTCCGGCGTGTACCAAGAAACACAAGGTAATGCTGCGGATTTTGTCCTATATCCGCCCATATCGGGGTAGGGCAATTCTGTTCATGGTATTTGTGATTGCTGGTACTCTCATTTCGCTTGTGCCGCCGTATTTTTCTCGTATCCTGATTGACGATATTTTGCTCCTGAACGACGCGGCGACTGCTGCGCAAGACGGGTCGGCAACGCAATTAGGAAGCATTTTTCGTGCGATTCAACCCGCAGCGTTAGCGTTGTCAATTGCGGTAGGTGCGCTGTTAGCGATACAGATCATTCGGGAGATTTTCACAGTTTTCCGATTACGTCTGGGTGCCTGGTTGACGTTCCGCGTTGCCGCGAATATCCGTTCACATGTCTATCAGCATTTACACAATCTGTCCATCCGATTTTTTGATAAACGGAAGACAGGCACAGTTATCTCGCACATCACAGAAGATAGCGAACGGCTCCAAGACTTTATGTTAGAGGGCCTGTCGTTCCTTGCAGTAGAGTTGCTCCTCTTCTTCGGAATTGGCGCGATGCTTTTCTGGATGAACTGGCAATTGGCGTGTTTCATCTTAATCCCGATTCCGATAATTGTCTTTGGTGCGGGTTGGTTCTGGAAAAAGGTGCGAAGCCTATGGCATCGTGCGTGGCGCCGTCGTTCAAAGTTGTTCGATGTCGTCAACGACTCCGTATCCGGTATCCGAGTTGTTCGTGCATTCGGGCAACAACGGAGCGAAGTCAATCGGTTCGCTGATGCCAATGTCGATGCCCGGGACTATGAAACGAATGCCGAATTAATCTGGGCGACCTACTACCCACCGCTGATGTTCGCAGTGCAATTGGGGTCTCTGATTGTTTGGTACGTCGGTGGTCTCAACATTATCGCAGGGAGTATGACGCTCGGGACGTTAATGGCTTTTAATGCCTATCTGATGATGTTCTATGAACCGTTGCGGTATATCAGTCCGCTCATCAATTGGGCTTCTCGCTCGATGACGGCAGCAGAAAGGTTATTTGAAGTGATAGACTCGCAACCCGAACAGTTTGACGACGGCACACTTAAGGCGATGCCAAACATTGCTGGAGAAGTTAAGTTCCATAATATGACGTTCGGTTATGACTCACACAAACCGGTGCTTCGGGATATTAACCTGCACGTGAAGCCGGGTGAGATGATCGGACTTGTTGGACATTCAGGGGCAGGGAAATCAACCTTAATTAACTTGATTTGTCGGTTCTATACCCCCGATTCTGGACGTTTAGAGGTTGATGGCGAAGATATTAAAGAGATCGATCTCAAGGATTTGCGTCGCCAGATTGGGGTTGTGCTACAGGAGCCGTATCTGTTCAGCGGCACCATTGCTGAGAACATCGCATACGCGCATCCTGATGCCACTATGGAGGACATTATCACAGCAGCGAAAGCCGCAAATGCTCACGAATTTATCGTCAAGTTCCCAGACGGCTACGATTCAGAGGTCGGGGAACGCGGTGGCCGCTTGTCCGGCGGTGAGCGGCAACGTATCTCGATTGCTCGGGCGATTTTACACAATCCGCGCATCCTGATACTCGATGAAGCCACATCGTCTGTGGATGTGGAGACGGAGAAGAAGATTCAACAGGCGATTGATAGGTTGGTGCAGAACCGGACGACGTTCGCGATTGCCCACCGACTTTCAACACTCCGAAACGCCGATCGGCTCTTCGTGATTGAAAAGGGTAAAGGTGCTGAGTGTGGTTCTCACGAGGAACTCATGGCGCAAAAAGGCATCTATTATAAACTCGTGGAGACCCAACGCGAAGCGGCAAACGTTCGCGCTGCAGCGCAAGCAGTGGAGAGATAGGTATGCAGAACGAAAACACAGAGAAACAAATAACACCTGCCGCCGCACCGACAGTGAACTCGGTGCCGTCTGAGTCAGATGACTTTACACCCCGTTATCTCGATCCAGATACCCTTACGTTCACGCGTTCTGAAGTAGGTACGGTGCGGCTGGAAATTCGGAAAGAGGCGTGCTACCTACGCGTAGTCGTGCGGCGGCTTATGCCACTCAGCAACCCGAATCAGTATATCTCTCTCGCAGCGGATGAAGATACTGAGATCGGGATTCTCGTTAACCCGTTGGAACTCGATTCAAAGAGTTTGGAGATTCTTCAAGCGGAGTTAGATAAACGCTACTTCACGCCGACGATTCAGAAGGTTTACCGAGTGAAGGAACAATTCGGTATCCACGAGTGGGAGGTCGAAACTGAGCGCGGACGTGTGACCTTCTTGGTGCGCGGGTTGAATCAGAATATTAAACAGGTACCCCCTGCCCGGCTTTTTGTGACGGATGTCCGAGGGAATCGGTACGATATTCCGGATTATCGGGAGTTAGATGCCCAGAGTTACTTACACATCCAGCGGCATCTGTAAAGATTGCCATGAGACAGAGACCTTTTTTGGTGGAGCTTGCAAGCCAAAACATGCACCATAAACGTCGCGCCGTTATCGCTTCGATTGGCTTGCATCTGCTTTTTGTCGTAATTGCGGCGTTTCTGTTCTCAGGACAGCCGGAATTGAACAAAGACACGTTTGAGGCGGCATTCGTCCCACTCACCCCAACACGGACAGACACACCCATCCGTCCGACGCTCCGAAACGTGACAGTTAGCACGCCAGAGGTAAAGACGGCTGTCACTGCGCCGAAACAGATGTCGAATTTAACGCAGCTGCCGACCGAGCAGACAACAGTTGTGCGGCAGATGCCAGAACTGAAGGTTGACCCGGACGTTCTGAATCCTGCGGAGGTTGCGGTGTCGCCGACCTTGCCCGGTGTTGAACAACCGAACCGCTCATCGGCAGACCTAGCTGGCGTACCTGTTGCGGAAGTCCCAACGCTTGAAAAAAGCACAGCGTCTCTGATTCAGAGAGGTTCCGCAGACGCAAATAGCAGTGGACTCTCGGCGTTTCTCGAAGGAGACCTACCGACGGCGGGTTTAGGGGACGGATTTGATACCGACTTGAAGGAACTGGTGAAACTTCCGAAGGGGCAATTGGGTGGTATTCTTGCAGGTTCTGGTAGCGAGATTCGTGGGCATATTCGACTGATCCGGCTTAAACATTCGCTCTCGGACTGGTGGCAAGATCCGACTGCGATCCCTGCGCTCATCAAATGGTTGGAAGACTACACATCAATCCGAGCGGATATGAATTTTCAAGGCGGTGCCTTACCGCTCACGAATCCGCAAATCATGGATGCCCCTCTTATCATAATGACGGGTCACGACAAAGACATTACCGTCGGACGTGGGCTTGCGAAAGACGGTCCCTTACAGACGGGTTTTACGTCTCAAGAGCGTGCTGCGCTTCGGAAATATATCGTTGAAAAGGGTGGAATGCTCTTTTTTGACGACTGCGGTTTCAACGGTCTGTTCGCGCACATTGTCGCTGATGAGCTCAAAACAATTTTTCCTGAATACCCACTCGAAATCCTACCACACGATCACGAACTCTATACCATTTACTATCAATTGTCGAAACCGCCGACGGGTGGCGATGTGTTCTGGGGAAATGAGAACAACGCGCAAACGACGCAATTTCCTTATCAGAAAGGGATTACGATCGACAATCGGTTAGCGGTGGTTTATAATCGTAAGGACTATATGTGTGCGATGGAGACTGCGGAGATTGAGAGCCGTACGATGTTGCGTCTCCGGCGTTCTACGGATGTGTATCGGTTTATGTCGAACCTATTGATTTATGCGTTGAAATACGGCGGGAATACGGACAGGACGGACTACACGGAATAGTTGAGAAAAAGATTAGAGTGAACTGGTGAGCACGTCGCCGAGGTTCTTCGGAAAATCGAACAGGGACATCAGGTTCGTCCGGATTAGCATGCGTCTGATGGTTCTGTTGACGCTGAGCAAGACTGTTCGTCCGCCCATTTGACGGATCTGGGTGCTGGTTGTGATGAGGACCCCTAAGCCTGCACTGTCTATCGTTTTCGCGTTCGCCATATCGAACACGAGCAACGGTGTTACCTCCTGCTTCTCGAGTGCTTGTATGTGTTGGTCAAGCATTGTTTTGAGGACGAGTGCGTCTTGCCCGATGACGTTTCCTTGGATCTCGAAGAGTGTAAAATTTCTGGATTGGACGTTGATTTGCATGGGTTCTTTGTTGCCCGCGTTTACGGAGCGATCAGCATTGCTGCAATATCTGTGGGCAGCTTAACACCGTGTTCCTGCTCAAAGTCAGCAATGCTTTTGTGGTCTTCACGAAACTGATCAACGACGATATTTTCTTGCAAGTCTCTGGCAGATTTCAAGTCTTTTTTCGCATTTTTCCACTCTCGCAAGTGTAAAGATGCCATACCGCGATTGTAATATGCCTCTATCAAATCAGGATTAAGTTGTATTGCCTTATCATAGTCTTTGATGGCAAGTTTATACTTGTCTTTTTTAGCATAAGCATTCCCACGGTTGTTATAGGGATGGAAAAGGTCCGGTCTCAGCTCTATTGCTTTGGTATAATCCATGATCGCGAAATCATACTCGTCTCTTTCATAGTAAACAATACCGCGATTGTAGTAAGCGTAAGCGAAGTTTGGATCAAGTTCTATAGCCGTGTTATAATCCTCAAGAGCCCTATCTATTTTACCTGTGAGTTTATAAATTATTCCTCGATTGTTATATGCTTCTGGCAAATTTGGGTCAAGTTTTATAGCTGTGTTACAATCCCTGATGGCACGGTCATAGTCCTCTTGAATACGGTATGCCCCCCCGCGATTACTGTAAGCTTCGGCATAGTCATCTTTGAGTTGTATAGCCCTATTGAAATCCTCAATAGCGCGGGCAAACTCACCTTTATCACTATAGGCAATGCCGCGATAGTTATAAGCGTGGGCGAAATTCGGTTTCAAAGCGATTGCTTTGTTATAGTGCTGGATAGCAATATCGTAAGGTGTCTGTCTTGTTTGTGCCTGCATATTTTTTACGTCTCCTTTTTCTTAGTCTGTTGAGACGAATCAATCTGTAAGACATCCGCTCGCGGCTGTGTGCCGCCTTTGTAAGCCTCCATGTATATTTCCTGATGAATGTGTTGGTTTCTAATAAATCCATGGAGATCGTTGTAAATATTTTGCGTTGAAATGCCGTGGTGTTTTTGCAGATAATCTAACATCGGTTTCTTGAGCAATTCAGGAATGTTGATTTCAACGAACTGTTCTGGTTCAATATAACCCTTAGGTGGTTGAACGAATATGCTTTTCTGCGCTATGATGCGGTTTTGGGGGTTCCGAGGTTTATCGATCCGATATTCGCTGTCTATCCCTTCACTTCTTTTCAATAGAATAATTCTGCCCAGTTTGTCATGAGAACCGTCGCACGCGAAGAAGAGGGCGATATGACTGTCAATTGTAAAATCTATAAGATTAGTGTGACCGCCGTAATGTTGGAGCTCGGTTAAAATCTCAAAGTTATCTGTTTCGTGGGTATAATCTTTAGCTACTTGTAGCATTTGTCCTTGGATGGCTTCTATATCAAATTCCTCTGTCCCAATTTCTTTTCGACATTCACGCCACAGACTTGAGGAGACTTTCTCATAGTGTTGAGGTTCACCGCGGTAGATGAAATCGCCATCGGTGGTTGTTTCTGCTATCCTACGAATTATCTCTAAAATCCTGTTGAGTTCGGTTTCTTGTGTGTTCAACCTTGTTCTCCGCAGTGAAAATTTCCTCTAATGTTAAATTATAGCATGTATGCGGTTGTTTGTCAATTTCAATTTGTGAAGCAGTCTGAGTCGCGGATGACGTGGATGACACGGATTTTTTGAGCATCGCACCTCCCAAACTTTCTTTCAAATACGCCTTCAGATAATTTAATATTTGTGCCTCGTGTTCAACTTCGCAAGCGAATTCTAAACCTGCCATGCGTAGTTTTGGACTGAATCTCTTTTATAGTGCATCCTAAAAGTAATCGAACACGCTTTGAAGACGGGCGAGGGGATTTCGTCTGGGAATAGACGAAATCTATTCCTTGTATTACATTCCTCGTCCCTACGCGTCGTCTTCTGTTAGAGGAAAAGTGTCGAATTAATTGTTGACTTTAGTATAAATTATTTTTTTGTTTAAAATTGCCAGCTATGGTTTACTAATATATAGTGAAGTCTAAAAATAAATTCACACGTCCCCCCCGGGTAGGGTTTTTGCTTGGGTATTTCTGCGGATTTCTGCAAGGTTTCCTAACCTCGCCGATGCAAAGACAGAGAGATGCTGTTTTCCATTTAAACCTCGGTGCCTTTGGTAAGATAGACAATGTTCCGATATTACCCCTTGATGGCGTAGCACTTTGCGTTACTGCCGATGGCAACCTTAAAGCTGATCACACAATCTTTACCAAAGATGAAGTACATGGGCAACTTGAATCCGAAGGCACAAATGTTGCCAATAGTAAGTGGCACCATATTGCCTATTCTCGGTATAATGATGTCTATTCCATTTTCATCGATGGTGAAGTTGTGGAAACTCATTTCGCGCCTTTATACGCGACGCATCGTGAGTTTACTGGCGATGTCGCTATCATTTGGATGGGCACCTCAGAAGCAGATATCAAAGGCAACATTGTCGTTGATGATGTCGGATTCTTTGAAGTTGGCTTCAGCCCTTACGAAATTAAGGCACTTTATGAAGTTGGACTATCTAAGTTCCTTGAGGTAGTGCCCGTAGATTCTAAGGGTAAAACGACTATCACGTGGGGCGAAATTAAAAAATATCAATAATAGAAAGCGTCGAGGTCTAAAACATCCTCTCGGAGCTGCTGCAATTACTCATCACGGAGATTGAGTTCCATCTGTGCTTGTTCATAATTGTTCGGGTCAAGACTCTTGATAAAATTGGTCGCCGAATAGGAAGCGGAGGTTCTCTATTTTGTTTAGCGATTTTTGGAGTGCTACAAAGAAGCTGCGCTTGGGTGTAAAGGACAGAATCTATTAGCCAGCAACTTGGGTTAAATAGACAACGCACACAGATCATCGCTGTGCCAGCGGACGGTGCGGTCATCGACCTTCTCGGCACCGCGCTCCAAGTATCTGTCAATCGATTTGCCTTCGAGCACTCGGACTTCAAATTCATAGGGTGGATCGATTTTAAATGGTGGGATCTCAGTAATATTTTGGCAAGCAGTCGCAGCGGTCTCTCGGATTAATTCGCGCGACCGTTGTGGGGATAGATGCAATGCGAGTTCCTGTCCGAGCCCTTGTTTGGTTTCAACGCCATAGATGTCGGGTATGAGTTGCTTCGCTTCCGCAACGGCTTTATCGTCGCCAGAGATGAAAACCGTGGGGACACCAAAAGTGCCTGCTAAGGCAGCACGGCATCCGAATTCCCCAATCATCTCTCCGTTGAGTTTGTAGTATTCAATGGACAAAGAAGAATATGTATGGCTCAAGGGTGCGTTTGGGGTGCCTGCCATGGCGTGTTGTCCGACGAAAAAGAGGGCATCGTACCCCTCGTCAAGATAGTAGGGTGAACGAATCGGACCCCGCGCAATTAGTTTCGCCTTCGGATGAAATTCGAGTACATCAATCCCGCCAGTCCCGTGTCCATCCCAGACGACAATTTCTGCGTCCGCATCCACGTCAAGAATGCCATCAACGGCAGCGTTGACTTCCAGCGTCAACAATTTCATGGCTGCCTGTTTTAGGGGACCCTCTTCACGGGTTTGGTTGAAACGGGATACCATCGCCACGCCTTCTAAGTCGGTTAAAATGTAAACCTTCATGAGCGAATATACCCCTTTAATTTTAGCGATAATGAGGTACTGCTATGACACAGTCCATGTCTCACCAGCGTTGAGTAACGCCTCAAGGTCGCCTTCGCCTACCCGATCTTTTGCGCCGTGGATCTGGCTGGTCATTGCATCTTCATAACACGGGTGGCGGACACTGCGGAAAATGCCAACAGGATGCGGCATATCAAGCGTGTCACTCATTCCTGCGAGGAAGTTCGCTAAGGTGGCATCTTCGGTGTATTGGTCGTGGATGATGAGGTCGTCGGTGGTGTAATCGCCGTTTGTGGTTTCGACGACTTCGGGTTGAAACCCGTTGAGCCGGATACCCTTGTTCCGCTCTGCGCCGAACACGAGCGGTTCGCCGTGCTCCAAGAACACCGTATTGTCGGTTTTCGTGTCCTTCTCTGTGTATTGAAAGAAGGTGCCATCGTTAAAGATGTTGCAGTTCTGATAAACTTCGATGAAGGAGGTGCCTTTATGTTCAAATGCTGACTTGATAACCGTTCGGAGATGATCTGGATCTCGATCGAGTGAGCGTGCCACAAAAGTAGCCCCTGAAGCCAAAGCGAGGCTAATCGGATTAAAGGGAGCCTCCAGAGAACCGAGGGGTGTCGAGTATGTCTGTTTTCCTTGCTCTGAAGTCGGCGAGTATTGACCTTTAGTAAGTCCGTAGATACGGTTGTTGAAGAGTAAAACGTTGAGGTCAAAGTTGCGACGCATCAAATGGATAAAGTGATTGCCGCCAATTGAGAGGGCATCGCCATCACCTGTGATAACCCAGACAGAGAGGTCAGGGTTCGCCATCTTTACACCGGAGGCGATCGTTGGGGCACGCCCGTGGATGGTATGGAAGCCGTAGGTGTTCATGTAGTATGGGAACCGACTTGAACATCCGATGCCGGAGATAAAGACGATGTTCTCTCGGGGGATGCCGAGTTCAGGCATAATGCGTTGTGTCTGCGCCAGAATGGAATAATCACCGCAACCGGGGCACCAGCGTACATCTTGGTCGGACTCGAAATCTTTTTTGGAGAGGGTGGGTGCTCCAGCTGGAATCTGGGAAGTTCTTTTCCTTTTCATGATGTGTTTACCGCCTTTGGTGTTTAGGGCTACAGGTGTCCTAATTCTTTAAGTAATTGGTCAATTTTAGTTTCCAACTCAAACACGTGGAAGGGTTGTCCCTGTACTTTGTTAAATCCGATTGCATCGATAAGGTAGGTGGCACGGATGAGTTGAAGGAGTTGACCGGTGTTTAGTTCGGGGATTAGCACCTTTTTAAATCTATTGAGAATATCGGCTAAGTCGTTTGGGAAAGGGTTGAGGTGTCGGAGATGGGCGTGTGCGACAGGTAATCCTTCTGCGACATAGTTTTCCGCTGCCGTTCGGATTGCGCCGTAAGTGCCCCCCCATCCGAGCAGGAGAATATCACCCTCCTGTGGACCAAACACCTCCGTGGGAGGTATTTCCCTTGCGATGCGAGCGACCTTCTCCGATCGGACTTCTACCATCCGTTGGTGATTCTCAGGATCATAACTGACATGCCCTGTTATATTGGATTTCTCTAAGCCGCCGATCCGGTGTTCTAAGCCCGGGGTTCCCGGTCTCGCCCACGGGCGCGCCAAGGTTTCTGGATGGCGTTGATACGGTTCAAATCCATTCCCGTGTGCCTGTTCCCGTCCGGCAAAATCCGCTTTAATCTCCGGTAATTCAGCAAGTTCGGGAATCCTCCACGGCTCAGCCCCCATGCCAATATAGAGGTCCGAGAGGAAAATTACAGGGGTTCTATACTTTACGGCGATACGGCAGGCTTCATAAACCGTTTCAAAACAGTCGTAAGGACGCGAGGGAGCAATAATAGGGATAGGAGATTCGCCGTTCCTACCGTAAAACATTTGCAAGAGATCCGACTGTTCCGTTTTTGTAGGCATCCCGGTCGAGGGCCCTGCGCGTTGGATATTACATACCACGAGTGGCAGCTCAGCAATCATAGCGAGATTGATTGCTTCCGATTTAAGAGCGAGTCCTGGTCCGCTACTGCCCGTGACCCCGAGTGAACCACTAAATGCGGCACCGATTGCGACCCCAACAGCTGCGATCTCATCTTCCATTTGCATCGTGATGACTCCAAAATTCCGGTATTGTGCGAGCCCGTGTAGGATGTCGCTTGCGGGTGTTATAGGGTAGCTGCCGTAGACGAGCGGGAGCCCTGACTGATGCGAAGCGGCGATGAGTCCAAGCACCGTTGCCATGTTGCCTTCGATATTGCGATAGGTTCCCGGTTCAAAAGCTGCGGGTTTCACATCATAGGAGACAGCGAACTGTTCAGTAGCTTCACAGTAAATATTGCCAGCACGGAGTGCGAGAATGTTTGCTTCGATATACAGTGGTTTTCTGGCGAATTTTGTTTTTATCCACTTCATTGTGTATTCCATGGAGCGATTGTAGAGCCACAGGATCATACCGAGCGCAAAAAAGTTCTTACACCGATCAATTTCTCGATTAGAGAGGTCTGTTGTTTCGAGCGCTGCTCGAGTGAGCCGTGTTAATTCGACTGGAAAGACTTGATACTTTGCGAGGGTGCCATCTTCAAGCGGGTTGTCCTCGTATCCGGCGAGACGTAGCGAGCGACGAGCGAAGTTATCAATATTAACAATAAGAATGCCGTTAGGTTTGAGTTTGTGGAGATGAACTTTTAAAGCCGCGGGGTTCATAGCTACGAGTACATCGCAGAGATCACCTGGGGTATGAATTTGTTCGCTCGAGAAGTGGAGTTGGAATCCGGAGACACCGGCTAAAGACCCAGCAGGTGCTCGAATTTCAGCGGGATAGTCGGGTAGGGTGGCGACATCATTACCAATGAGTGCAGTGGTTTCCGTCATTTGTGCGCCAATGGTCTGCGACCCATCACCCGAGTCGCCAGCAAAAAGGATAGTCGCCTCCTCAATTTGCTCTACTGGCTTGCGCATCACAATCGCTTCCTTTTTCTGATAGGGGCACGTTTAAAAAGTGCGCCTACACAATATAAAAAGTTCTAAAACATCTACGCACCCTCTCGGGCTTTCATGGCATCTCGAACGGGCTTCGGCGGTAGAGCTAAAACTTCTTGGGAAAATTCCTCAACGAGATAAGAGACTACGTCACGAATCGAAACCATGCCAATCGGTCGGTTCTGTGTATCAACAATAGGGACGTGTCGGTAGTGGCCGCGTGCCATATAGAGAATAGCGGCGTTCAGCGAATCTTCGGGTTCAGCTGTCTGTGGATCGGCTATCATGAATTGTTTAACGCCGATACGGTCGAGGTCTCCCACCTGTTTATTAAGAATTTTATTTAGGACATCTCTCTCACTAAAAATCCCGCGAAGATAACCGTCTTCGACGACAGGTGCTGCCCCGATGTTGTTTGCCAAAAGCAAGTCAATCGCCTCATTTGCACTGCTGTTGATGTCAAGAGTGACGATAGGCCGCATTAAATCTTTTAGTGCAACCTGAATTTCCTGTGCACGCCATGCCTTTAACGCAGCGTCTTGGTCCATCTGCTCTAATTCTTCGTTAATTGCTAAGTCATACAGCATGGTTATATCCTTTACTTTTGGTTTTCTATGAATATAGCGATGTGTTCGAGAATATCGCGGGTTGAAATTATTCCGATGGGGTATGCTTCGCCTTGGTCGTCCCAGACGCAGAGAGGTAAATGCCGGAAATGTCCGAGGTGCATCAAGTTTAATGCGAAGGCGATTGGGTCACTGGCGCGAAGCGTCTCTGGATTTGGTGTCATCACTTGTTCAACCTTAAAATCTGCGGCTGCGGCGCGTTGTCCGCTGACGTGGCGGAGGAGGTCACGCTCAGTGATGATGCCAACCAATTGTTCATCCTCGTCTACGACGAGGATACACCCTCGCCCTCCGTCTTGCATTATATCAATAGCAGTAGAGACTGGAGAACCGAGTTGTACAGTGTCAGGCTGTTTGTAATCAAGGGTACTAATTGGCAGAGACAGCGTTCTTGCGTCCATCGCACATATTCCTTATAGTATAACGTCAAAAAACAGATTTTGGTTTCTCATTTTGTGTATTTTAAGGATACCACATTTTTTCCCAACTTGCAAGTACATTTTCTCGTTGGTAGTTCGTGATTCGCAAATAGGAGTTAGTGGTTAGCGACTGGTAATCAGAAAGGGATTGCTGCGCCAAAAGAAAAAGGTATCCATTTTAAGCGCCCTAATAGCGAATTGCTATACTCGAAGTGTAATCGCGCGAGAGGATCGCCCTCCCCATCCGGGAACAACAATTGTCCATCTCCCTGCGGGTCCACCTGCTACCATAAGCATGAGGTCGTCTGCTGAGTATTGCTTTGTGGCATCAGCGATGTATTGTCGGACATCGTTCTTGTCAAACCCGTCCGCTGAGATCGTTTTTGCGTGTTCAACACCAATGACGAGTATCGTTTCACCGATACTGTTGCCGGGGGCAGCGATGTTCTGTGCGATTGTGTTGAGGATACCTTCTGCGGTATTATTGCCGTGATCGTTGACGGTTTGGGGACCGGCACCTGCAAAGATAGTGACAGTGCTATCATTGGGTTTGAACCCCCGGTTGACATGCAACGGTTCCCAGGGACTTTCTTCCTCTTTTTCGGCGATGCAGCAAGTATATTTTCCAGCGTGTCCGAACGCGGACCGATCGAGTTCACCGGGCAATCCGCCGCCGATATTGGTGCAGATAAGCCGTAGCGTGCGACCGATGGTTGCGTTCGCCCGCCACCCTTGTCCGAAGAGATTAAACCCGTCGTTAATGTCCAACTGCTTCCGAATGGGTCCGTTGACAACGAGCATCGGGGAAACATGAGAAGTCGTGACTTGAACGCCGTGAAGGTTAAACTGCTCGGAGGTCATCGCTTCAACCGCAGTGAGGATGAGGGGTAGATACGACGGTTTGCACCCCGCCATAACAGCGTTAACAGCGACCTTTTCGATGGTGGCTCTGCCCCATTTTGGTGGCACCGCGGCGATAAGTTCGTTTGGATCTCGGTCTGTGCCATTTAGCATGCGTTCGACGCGTTCAGGTGTTGGTGGAACGACCGGAAGTCCGTCCGTCCATCCATTTTCATAACAGACCTCAATGAGATCCTCAGTCTCAGCAATCTCTAATTGTGTGGAGTGCCAGTCTTGTGCCATAGATATTTCCTTCCTCTGCGATTACTTTGATATGCCCGTTTAAGGTGTGGTATCATATTAGCATAGATTTTTTAGGTTTTCAATAGTTAACAGTGGTCAGTTATCAATTGTCAGTCAAGGAGGATTCGTGGGAGCAGTTACATTTCAACATATCTATGCTGCGAGAAAAATCGTGGCACGTTTTTTAAAACAGACACCTTTAATCCATTATCCCGAATTGTCCGAGCGTCTCGGATTTCAAGCATATATCAAACACGAAAATCATCATCCAACTGGAAGTTTTAAGGTGCGGGGTGGACTGAATTTCATGCATCACCTGCCACAGGCACAACGCGAAAAAGGGGTTCTTACGGCAACCCGCGGGAATCACGGTCAGTCTATTGCTTACGCTGCGGCGCAGTTTGGGGTCAAGGCAACGGTTGTTGTGCCGCACGGGAACAATCCAGAGAAGAACAGTGCGATGCGTGCCTTCGGTGCGGAACTGATTGAACACGGTGCGGACTTTGACGAGGCACTTGGGTTGTGCGAAAAACTTCAACAGGAACGCGGGCTCTATTACGTGCATCCGTGCATGGAACCGGCACTCTTTCACGGGGTCGGCACTTATTCGCTTGAGATCTTTAAAGATCTTCCGAATGTAGATGCGATCATCGTGCCTATCGGCGGCGGGAGTGGTTCCTGTGGCGCGATTACTGTCTCGCAAGGGATTAACCCAAACGTTAAAGTTATCGGAGTGCAAGCGGAAAACGCACCTGCTATCTATCGGTCATGGAAAACTGGACGGCGTATAGAAACCGATTCTTGCGATACAATTGCAGACGGACTCGCGACGCGGACACCGTTCCCATTGCCACTCTCCATCATCAAAGAAGGTATTCACGACATTGTGCTATTGAGTGAGGCAGAACTCCAAGCGGGTATCCGTTTCGCATTGCGCTGGACACACAATTTGGCAGAAGGCGCGGGCGCGTCGCCACTCGCAGCAGCACATAAACTCACGGACACACTTGCAGGCAAGAATGTGGTGATGGTGATGAGCGGCGCAAATCTGGATACAGAAACACTTAAGTCGGTACTCGGTACACGCTGACCCCTGCGGGATTTGAAATCTACCAATTGTGAATTATGTAAACGGGTGCGGAACTCTCAACCAACCGAAGACTCGCCGATTCCGCACCTTCTACAAATTCGTTTCGGAGTGCGTTTGTTAAGTCGGGGTGGATGTGTAACGATGTCAAATCCCAACGTAGATTCTCGCTCGTTTCCACGACGACGTTAGGGACATCAGCGATAAGTGAAACCCGTTGCAATCCACCGCTTTTTCGGGACAATCGAACCGTTGATAAAACATAGTGGATTGTTTGTCTTGGATCCCGCATCTCGGCTCTGTAGGGCTCGTCTGAGGGAAACCGATACCATCCAAAACGCATCAGTTTTAGGTTTCCAAGAAACTGGTCTGTCTCATATTCGTTTGGACGTGGTAAGCCGCCGTAGATGATAATATGTCGGCAGCCATATTTTTCCAATGCGTAATCCACAGCGAGCTGCCCATCTGTCCAATTTTTATCTGTCTGCCCAATCCACTCCTGAACAATCTGTTTTGCTTTCGTGGCTCCGTTTGGAGCTGAATCCATATCCCCTATGTGTACATCTGGGACAATCTGTATCTTTGACTGCCGATTTAATTCATCAAAGATACAGATGCCGCCGTCAGCAGAGATAAGCGGAAAACGGTTCTCTATTGCGCTTTCAATCTCGGAACGGTAAAAATCGAGATAGCGCAGGTCATAATAGCCGTTGAGAAAGATAAGTGCTGTTTTGACTTCTCCCACACCTACCAAATAAGGAGTGGGATTCTTTCGTTCTTGTTTCATAGTTCGTAGCCCCCACTTATGAAGGTCTTACACAAACTCCACAAGCGTTTTAACTCTCCGGCTGCCCGACGGCGAGGTTTTTTAGATTTATCGCAGCGTTCACGTCCCTGTCTATAGAGATATTACATTCGCCACAATTGTATTGCCTCTCTGATAGCGAGAGGTCATCTTTTTTATGGCCACAACGACTACACGTCTTACTGGACGCATAAAACTGCCGTGCTTCTATAACAGGTATGCCAAGCACTTCGGCTTTGGACTTCAGCAGCGCAACAAAACTTGGCTTAACTTTGCTAAATTGTGGTCTAAATAAAGGGTGGCACTTCAACCCACCCTATTTTCGGAAGTCGGATACGCTTGCCTTTTAGACTAACACTATTCGGGTCAGTGCTATAGGACTGACGATCTCTGCGTCTTTTTTTCTTCGGGAACCTATTTTGACCGCTTTTCCAGCGACTGATAGCATCCCCAAAGTTCTTGATCCCAAACAATGCTGCACGCTGATCCATGCTACGTGCCCAGTCAATACCACGTTTCGTTATATTGAATCGCTTGTTTAACGCTTTCCAATGCTGTGGTTCGTTCTTGTAATCTGATAACGCACAATTATACGCAAAGCGAGCATAACCGCATTGCTGTGCAAACCACGTGCGTTGCGCGTCTGTAACGTCTAAGGCTATTTTATGTGATAGAATCATTGGGATTATCAGGTATCAAGCGTTTATCCCCTTACGAGTGGGAGGCAGGCACGTTGCCTTGCGACAACGCTCGTAATGCCCGCCAACCTGATACTCTAATTATACCACATTATTAGCCAGAAGTCAAGTTTTTTAGGTTTCGCACGAGATACGCGGGACTGACCCACAGCTGAAGCAGTGGGATTGTTAAGTGAGTCCATTCATGGATTTTTAGCGATTAAACGCGAATTCACGATATTATACGATGGAATCAGCCGAGTCGGGTGATAGGAACGTTTGACTCGCCTTAGACTTTCTAATCCGGAATCGTCCATAGCGTTAACCCATTTATAAGTCCCCACTAATTCACGACAGAACTCACGATAGATGAATTGTGCCAGTCCCTTTGTAGCGAGGTCTGCGACTTCAAACAATACGCAAAATGTATCAGCGTTTAGGGGATAGCCGAAGGTATAACCTTTAATTTCACCATTGATACGCACAACCCTACTAATAAGCCCGAGTGCGTCTGCGTCTGCAATAGCGGTTCGGTGTGCGGCATGCGAATCATCAAGCATTGCGCAATAGATCTCATCTTTAGATTGTGAAGCACGTTCGGCTCGCCACGCGTCATAACATGCGAAACAGGCATCTCGGTCGGCAGGGGAATAAGGCATGAGCATTACTGACGGGTGTTTTGCGACAAACGCGTTGTAGGTACTCCGCTTACTTTTGTAGCGGTTCCCACTTAGTCGGCTAAGCGTCTCCGTTTCATAGAGATATTCAGTCTCCTTCAAAGTAGCAGAAAATCCGTTTTCTTCAAAGAAAGCGCACATCCGTTTGGGAACGTTTTCGATTCGGACGATATGCGGATTTCGGCTCGATTCCAACATAAATTGATACGCCTTACGCACTACCTTCAAATAACTACAACTCCCAACTTCGTAGGGCATCGGCAAAATTGGCATGAAGTAGTCATCGTTCTGTTTTGCGAAAACACACAGATACTCCACTACCTTTACGGAATAAAATGTGAAGTGATCCCGCCATATATACAGCGGAGCGAAGGCATAACTTGACAAACGAGGGCATGTGCGACGTACGTGTGCGTCAAACATTGGTTTATCGCTGAGTGTCAGGAGTTGCAATTTCATTTTTTAACTTGTTTGAAGCGCGGCAATCAGGACATTGCTCCTACTCAGGGTATGGATAATCTTCACGGTGTCTTGGTAATCGCCGATAAGACTCCAATGCTTGACGATCTGTGCGGTAACCTCTTTGGATTCAATGTAATTGATGACATCGCAGATGTGTCGCTGGAAGGTTTCTGTTTCGAGATGTTCTTCACCAAACGGACAGAGAGTATCGACACCGAGGACCACCTCGCTTCCGTCCTGACTGAGCATCAGGGCAAATGGATAGAGTTGGCAATCAAGGGGTCGGATTGGATAGATAGTGCAGTGGCTCGTTTCTGGGTCAAAAAATGGACAGATGTAGAAATCTTTGTGGGGTTTTAGTTGAATCTGTGCGCTTTTTCCATCGGCTTGTGGACGGAACAATGAGGGATCTGCCCCAGCTGCGACGACCTTTTCCATTTCCGCTTCTGTGAAAATGGGTGCGAGTGGACTGTCCACCTCTAAAAATCGACAACAGACATCACACGAGCAACAGACCTCGGCGGGGATAATTTGGTAGAGCGTGGCGTTTGAGGGGTTAGATGTTTCCATATTTCGTCATGGTGAATATACAGTCTAAACCGGTGAGGTTGCAAACCTCGCCTACCGATTTTACCGAAAGCCAAGAAACTATGTCTGTTTCTGGACCCTTAGCCCACGATTTTTCTTATCTCATCAATTACGATATGAATCTCCGCTTCGGTTAACCCTGGATGAAGTGGGAGACTCACGACGCGCTCAAATGCTGCTTCAGCGCACGGGAAATCGCCTATGCGATAGCCGTATTGCTCCTGATAAAATTCAAAGAAGTGTAAGGGTATATAGTGAACACTGCATTCAACGTTGGCATCGCGCAAAGTCTCAACAAACTCATCTCGGTTCCGCGTGTGGAGTTGGATAATGTAAAGATGCCAAGAATGCACATTGGGGTTATCGGGTACCACAGGTGTGCTGATTTGGGGAAGCTCTGCGATTTCCTTTTGATAGATATGCGCGAAATTTCGACGACGCTCATGTTGTTTGTTGAGTTTCATAAGTTGGCATAATCCCATTGCCGCCTGAATATCGGTCATGTTATATTTATACCCCTCAGTGGCAATGTCATACCGCCAAATACTGCGCTGTGATTGACGTGCCCAAGCGTCTTTGTCGATCCCGTGGAGTCGCATTGTGCGGAGCGGTTTGGCGAATGCGTCGTTGTTGGTGGTAATCATACCGCCTTCGCCTGTAGTAAGGTTTTTATTTGCATAGAAACTAAAAGCAGAGAGGTCGCCAATATTGCCGATGTACTGCCCTTTGTATTCAGTCGGAATGGCGTGGGCAGCATCATCGATGAGTGTAAGATTATGGTTTTGGCAGATGTCCTGTAGGGCATCCATGTCACAGGGAAATCCCGCGAAATGGACAGGGAGTATTGCCTTCGTGCGCGGTGTTATCACCTGTTCAATTCGGGTTACATCGATGTTCAAGGTATCAGGCTGAATGTCTACAAAGACGGGTTTCGCGCCGACATACCGGATCGCTTCGGCGGTTGCGGTGAAGGTATAGGGTGTTGTGATAACTTCGTCGCCGCTACCGACATCGGCTACAACGAGACTCAGATGTAATGCGGCAGTGCAGGAGCTGACAGCGATTGCGTGCTTGACCCCGAGATATTCGGCAAAGGCGCGCTCAAACTCGCGCGTTCTGTTGCCGGTGCTGATCCACTTAGAGGCGAGCACTTGACTAACGGCTTCGATTTCTGTATCATCAATCCAAGGACGACTAAACGGTATAAACGGATTTTTTGCCATTTTTTTAATTTTCCTGAGTTTGTTGCAAAATCCGGATCATTGCCTCAAGGGCGAGTGTATAACTATGGGTTCCGAACCCCCCGATAACCCCAACAGCAACCGCCGATATATAAGAATGATGCCGAAACGCTTCGCGGGCATAGATGTTGGAGAGATGAATCTCAATCACCGGCAGTGCGACGGTAGAGAGGGCATCTCGGATGGCGACACTGGTATGTGTATAGGCAGCAGGGTTAATCAGGATGCCGTCTGCCCAGTCGATGTGGTCCCCGATGATAGAGACGAGCTCGCCTTCATGGTTAGATTGGAAAATTTTGAGTATAATCTCATGCGGTGATGCTGCAGCGTGCCGATCGAGTGTGGCGTTGATGTCTGCTAACGTTTGGTGCCCATAAATCTCCGGTTGGCGTTTCCCTAAGAGATGTAGGTTCGGTCCGTGAAGAACGAGAATGTTCATGTACGTATGTTCCTTTTTCGTGAGTTATTGCCTTTGCCGTAGAAAGTATACGATGGATTAGAAAAATTTGCAAAGATTTTTAGGAAATTCGATGTTAAAATCCTCAATCTATTTGCGGGTCGAGTGCGTCTCGGAGTGCGTCACCGAGGAGATTGAAACCTAAGACAATTAGGAAAATAGCAATACCCGGTGCGGTGACAGTGAGTGGGGCGCGGCGGATAAACTTCCTGTTCTCATTAAGCATTGCCCCCCATTCAGGCTCGCCAACCTCCGCGCCGAGTCCTAAGAAACTGAGTCCGGCTGCATCTAAAATCGCTGCGCCGACACCCAATGTGGCTTGGACAATCAATGGCGCAATACAGTTGGGAAGCACAGTCGTTAAGAGGATACGACTGTCGCTCGCACCAATCACTTTCGCAGCGACGACGTAATCTAACGCCCGAACTTTGAGGACGGCCGCCCGCAAAATTCGGGCGTATTGCGGGATATAAACGATAGAGACAGCAATAATCGCATTCGTGAGGCTCTGCCCTAAAATCGTGACAATCACCATCGCGAGGAGGATACTCGGCATCGCAAGCATCATATCCATGACGCGCATAACCGCATTATCAAGTCTACCGCCGTAATAACCCGCGATTGCCCCAAACACCGTGCCGAACCCGATCGAAAAGGTCATGGCAATAAGTCCGACCTTCAGAGAGATCCGAGTGCCGTAGACGATCCTGCTGAAAATGTCGCGTCCGACACCATCTGTACCGAGATAGTGCGTTGCCGACCAATCGCTGAGACGTTCAACAATATTCGTCTGTCTGGGATCGTGGGTTGCAATGAGCGGTGCAAAGATAGCAACAAGAATGAAAAATAGGATAATGGAGGCACCGATAGTCGCAGAACGGTGTCGTAGTAACTTCCGTAAGACGTGTACTTGGCTGGTAGAGGTTCTGGAAGCGTTCATTTGGCGACATCCTCCACTCGGATACGTGGATCGAAATAGGCATACAACATATCAACGATAAGATTGACGAACATAAAGACCGTTGCGACGAAAAGCACGCCGCCTTGTACGGCGCGGACATCGCGCGCTTCAACGGCGGCACGCAACCACGAACCGAGTCCGGGCCACGAGAAGATATGCTCGGTTAAAATAGCACCGCCCATGAGATAACCGAATTCCAATCCGATAATTGTCAAAACAGGCACCATGCTATTCTTCATGGCGTGTTTGCTGATAACCTTCCACCGTGATAAGCCCTTCGCATACGCCGTTGTAATATAAGGTTGATTCAGGACTTCAAGTAGGCTCGAGCGGGTCATCCGAGCGATGATCGCTAATGGGATCGTGCCCAACGTAATTGCTGGAAGGATTAAGTGGGCGATGGCGTTCCGAAAAGCGGTAAAGTTGCCTGCGAGCAGCGTATCAATGAGATAAAGACCTGTGCGGGATTGGATATCTAAATCTAAGATAACATCTAAGCGTCCTGTGCTCGGAAGTATTGGGAAAAAGTAGGAGAAGAGGAGGATGAGCATCAAACCCAGCCAGAATATCGGCATAGAGATTCCAGCAAGGGAGACCGACATAGAAAAATAGTCCCAAAACGTGCCGCGAGAGACAGCGGCAATAACCCCCGCGGCGATGCCGAAGATAATCGAAAAAGCCATCGCTGCGAGGGTTAGTTCAACTGTTGCGGGGAAATAGCGTCTGATTTCGTCTATGACGGGTTGTTTTGTTTTAAAGGAGCGTCCGAAGTCAAGATGCGCGATATCCCACAAGAATTTGGCGTATTGGTAATACAGCGGCTTGTCGAGCCCCATCTCTTGTCGGAGTTCGGTGAGTGCTTTTTCAGTCGCACGCTCACCCAGAACAGCGACAGCGGCATCGCCCGGGATGAGATGTACCATCAAAAAGACAAGGAGCGATACGGCTAAAAGAGATAAGCCGATCGAAAGAAAGCGTTGGAGCAAATACGAAAACAACTTTTTAACGATTAAATCTGGGCACCGTTCCACTTCGTTTCACGGTGGTTTTTGGCAAATTTTAACCGCCTCTGGGCTATGAAAGGTTTTTTAACAACAAAATTAGAAAAACGGGTTATGTAATTTCTCTTCACCGACAGTCGTGGAAGGACCGTGTCCTGGATAGAGTCTAACCGTGTCAGGAAGTGAGAGCAGATTGTCACGGACGCTGTCAATTTCAGCCTGATAAGAAATATTGGGACCTCCAACGGAACCCGCAAAGATCGCGTCGCCGACGAATGCTGTGTTCTGTGTGAGGAAACTGCACCCGCCGGGCGTGTGTCCGGGTGTATTGACAACGGTTACCATGAGTTCACCGACGGAAAGGACATCTCCGTGTGAGACTTCACAGAGTTGCGTGTTACTCCGCGGTTTGGGTTCGTTCTTGTGGATGTAAGTTTCACAACCGGTAGCAGTTTGGAGTTGGGTTAGCCCGTCGGTATGGTCGCTGTGGGCATGCGTCAAAAGAATCACAGTCGGATTCACGTTATGGGCATCCACCTGTTCCAAAACGAGGTCTGGATGTGCAGCGGTATCAATAATTGCAGCGTCATCAGTGGCTTTGCATACCAAGAGATAAGCGTTGACGGGCCATCCACCGACCGGTGCGCTAATCGTGATAACTTCAAGATTTGCATCGCCTGCTTGTTGAGCGGGTTCCGGTTCCCACTGCTCTGTTGCAATATCAAGCAATTTGGCACCGTCTAAATTAAGTATTTCTGCGAGACGAAAGACTTGCGATTCTGTCGGTTTTAAGGTATACTGTTCCATACGAGCGAGCTCTGCTTCTGTAATATCGGCGGCGTTAGCGATTTGGCTCTGAGAGATGTTCTGCCCGCGTCGGGCTTTACCAATAATATCACCAAATTCATCTTCAAGTGCATAAGCCATAGTGGTGTTCTCCTTACTTTATTTAATTCGGGGAACATTATAGCAGAAAATTCGGTATAATACAATTGAAAATACGTTTCATCAAAACAAGGAGACGTTCTGATGGACATTCTAAAGAATGGTTCCGAACAGGCAGCAATATCCCTGGCTCCCATAGAAGCCGACATGACGCTTGAGGAATTTCTCCAAAGCGATTTAGAGGGATACGAATATGTGAGCAGCGAGGATGTCGTTGAAGGGTTTTCGTGTCAGGTCGCACAACTTTTTGAATAAGGAGGAGGGCGAAGCTTGCAAGCCCTTAAAACTAAAGTATGAAACTTGGTTTAGTTACGTATAATATGGCAAAAGATTGGGATATCCCAACAATTATTGAAAATTGTGTAGAAACAGGATTTCAAGGCGTGGAATTGCGGACAACGCATGCCCATGGCGTTGAAGTCGAACTCTCGGCAAGTGAACGAGCAACCGTGAAGCAACAATTCGAGGATTCCGCGATTGAGATTGCTGGCTTAGGGTCCGCTTTCGACTATCACGCAGTAGATCAATCGGTGGTTCGTCAGAATATAGAAGGGACAAAGTTGTATTCCGAATTGGCGGCAGATGTCGGGGCACCCGGTGTTAAAGTGCGTCCGAACGGTCTCCCTGAGGAAGTGCCTGTTGAAAAGACACTGGAGCAAATCGGATTGTCGTTGCGGGAGTGTGGCGAATTCGCTGCTGACCTTGGCGTGCAGATTCGGCTGGAAGTGCACGGTGGTGGCACCTCTGAACTTCGGCACATCCGAACGATTATTGATGTCGCCGACCATGAGAATGTCTACGTCTGTTGGAACTCCAACTTCGGTGAAGTCGAAGATGGTTCTATTGAGAACAACTTTAATCTTGTGAAAGGCAGAATCGGTTTGGTGCATATCACGGAGCTACACCGACGCGAGTATCCCTGGCGAGAACTCTTTACATCCTTGAAAGATTCGGGGTATTCGGGTTACACGCTCGCGGAAATCGCAGGAAGTTCCGATCCTATACGCGTAATGAATTTTTATCGGGCGTTGTGGGAAGAGTTGGTGAGGTAAATTTCCTGGGCAGATACCTCAAAAGGAGTCATTCTGATGCAGATGCTAAAAGCCACTCCCGAAGAAGCTATCATATCTCTTACACCGTTAGAAACCGATATGACGCTTGAGGAATTCCTTGAAAGCGATTTAGAAGGATATGAATATGTGAAAGGAGAACTCATACCCATGCCACCGACATCGGGAGAACACGGCGATATTAGTGCCAATTTATTTTTATTTTTAGGCCCGTATGTTCGCGAAAATCAACAGGGACGTGTTTACACATCAGACACCGGTTTTAAGATTGGCGACAGGTTCCTGATACCAGATATTGCGTTTGTTTCGACGGAACGACTGCCAGAGGACAGACGTAAGGCGTTCTCAATCCCACCGGATCTAGCTGTTGAAATCGTTTCCCCAACAGATGTTCTGTTCCGTGTCTTTGAAAAGGCGCTCATCTATCTGAGTGGCGGAACGCAGATCGTTTGGGTGATTGAACCCGTGGCAAAAACGGTAACCGTGTATCGTTCAGAGACAGATATCAAAGTGCTTACACGCGAAGATACGCTTACCGGTGAAGACGTTGTGGAAGGCTTTTCGTGTCAAGTTGCACAACTTTTTGAATAAGGATAGATACCAATGTCCAGATTGCGAGTTTACATTCTATCTATAGGGATATTTCTATTGGCTTCTATCGGTATGAGTGACACACTTGAGAGGATTCGTCTCAGCAATAATATATGGGATATTGAGATTGTTCCGCAATCGCTTGCCGTGAACGTCCATCCTGTTGGCACAGACATAAGAGCACAGATTTCATCAGGACAGACGGGATTCGGTCCTGTAACCGACTTTTCTCCTGAAGGCAACGTTTTCAGTTGGAAACTGCCAGAGCGTTCTCTGAGTGTTCGTGCTGAGTTGATACGAGACTCCCTAACAATAGAATTTACGCAAGATGCCGACGCAAGCGAAACACAAAGTCTAACGTGGCCAGTTATTGAAGACACTGCGTCCATCCACGGCTATATTTTCCCTTTTTTTGAGGGGAGTTACGTGCCAAAAGATGACGCTACGTGGCAGGACTTTCTATCTGAACGGGGACCGATAAACACAACTGCCGGTCTTTCTATGCCGTTCTGGGGACTGGACTTGGGTGATAGAACGCTCACTTATATTTTAACAAATCCGTTCAACAATCAAATGCTATTCAATAAAACCGAAGCGTCTGCTTTAGGCATGCAGGTGTCCCACACTTTCACACCGAACTGGAAAGAGAAGAAATATAGGGTGCGTATCTCACTTGGTGCGGCATCACCCGTTGCACCTGCCAAACAGTACCGACAGTGGCTGCAGCAGAACGGCGAATTCGTCTCCTTTGCCGAAAAGATTAAACAGACCCCTGAAGCAGAGAAATTACTCGGTGCCGCGCACGCCTACTTATGGGGCGGCAAAATGCTCAGTCGATACGATGTGACGGATTGGAAGGCGTTCGCGGCAAAACTGAGCCGCGGCGGCGAAGAATGGACAGCGAAGAATATTGCGGCACGCATCTTCTCACGACTGAGCGCAGAGGCACAGAAAGCCGTCCGAGAGATCGCTCAGTCAAACTATCCGTCCAACTACGTCTTACGGGTTGTGAGTCGTGCGATAAGCCGGCAGCTTGAGAAGCGAAATTTTTACAACCCTTCCGTTTGGGCGGAAATTTCTCTTACCTCGGAAACAGAGAAGCTGCTCTCGCGGGCTCCGTCGGCACTATCGCTCCCAGAACTCTATCGGCGCAACTGTCTGCTGCTCTACGCAGCCTTTCCAAATGTCCTACGACATCCAAATGAATGGGGTGACGGTCTGTCTGTGAAACTGCTGGAACGGTTTGCGAAAAATGGGCTGGATAGATTGTGGCTCGGCGCGGATTCGTGGCAGGACGGGTTTCGGCATCCCGCTGCTGTTGCGAAAGCGAAAAAACTCGGCTATCTCGTTGGACCCTACGATTCCTACCACAGCATCCATCATCCCGATGAAGAGAATACATGGGAGACGGCACAGTTTGACTTGTCGCTGTATGAGAGCGGTGGGATTGTCAAGAGAGACGGCAAAAAAAGTAAAGGATTTAAACAGAAAGGATACCACTTAAGCCCGCTCGTTGCCCAACCTTACGTCGAAAATCGTGTTAACGGTATCGTCGCACAGATGCCAACAGACTTTAACTCGTGGTTTATTGATTGTGACGCTTACGGCGAACTTTTTGACGACTATTCGCCATCGCATCCTGCAACGCAGTTAGATGACATGAACGCACGACTTGCACGGATGGCGTGGATTCGGGATACGCACAGTATGGTCATCGGTTCAGAAGGCGGTTCCGCTTACGCTGCAGCAACAATCCACTTCGCACACGGGATGATGAGTCCTGTCATCGGGTGGAGCGATCCGGATATGAAGGACAAAAACTCGCCTTACTACATAGGCGGGTACTGGCCCCCCGAAGCCCCTGCGATTCACGTTAAACAGGTGCCTCTCAAAGGGCGTTACTTCTATCTCTATTACGATCCACGTTTCCGGTTACCGCTCTACCAAATAGTGTTTCACGATTCCGTGGTGACAACGCATCACTGGGGTTATAGCAGTCTCAAATTTAAAAATGCAGTAGAGACAGTAGCCCTCTTAGAGTTGCTCTACAACGTTCCGCCGTTGTATCATCTGAACATAGCAAGATTTTCAAAGCATAAAGCGTGGATAAAACGGCACTATGCTTTCTTTTCGCCGTTGCATCGACAGGTTGGTGGGAAAGCGATGACGGATTTTGAGTGGTTGAGCGATGACAAGCAGGTTCAATGCACTACGTTTGGGGATATGGTCGAGATCTTCGCCAACTTTGGGACGGAACGATTTGAATATGAGGATGTCGCAATTCCAGGACGGAGTGTGGTTGCGCGATGGGTTGAAACTG
The DNA here is from genome assembly GCA_963662915.2 of Candidatus Poribacteria bacterium. Lineage (GTDB taxonomy): Bacteria > Poribacteria > WGA-4E > WGA-4E > WGA-3G > WGA-3G. The sequence continues at coordinate 1,848,294 of CAXXEU010000002.1, forward strand.
GTAAGGTTGCGGTGTTTTCTGTGCATCCGTAGTTTCATCCGATTTTGTAGTTGATGGAACAAAAAATATGATATACTTTAGGACTTACGCAAAATTTAGGATCACCCCCCTGAGTCCCCCCGCAAGCAGGGGGAAGCTGTCGGTTTTTAGAGACAACTGCGTAAGTCCTGTACTTTATAGAAATCTATCACAAAGTTTGGAGCAAATCGGCTTAACCTTATGAATCGCAATTCGCACAATGGTGTCAGCGAGCTCACTATAGTCAGTCATCAACGTCTGGCAGATGCAAAAGTCCTACTCAACGCCTCTCGGTGGAGGGGTGCGATGTACATGGCAGGCTACGCTGTGGAATGCCTCTTGAAAACCAAACTGATGCAAATCTACGACTGCAAAAATTTGGGTGAACTCGAGGACCTACTTCGGCAACGCTCTATACTTCCAGCACACCGTACTGTTTTTACGCACCAATTAGAAGATTTACTAAGGCTTACCCCAGGCTATAACCGGCTCAGACAAGATAGAAACTTATGGCACATGTTTCAAGTGATAAACTTATGGACTCCACAGTGGCGATATACTATTAAACAGACAACATATCAAGAAGCAACGAAATTCCTTACTTTCCTTGAAAACGTTCTACACTGGATAGACACTAACCTCTAACGGGGGATTTACATAATGGCGTGCAAAATGTTAAAGCAAAAAATTCAGAACCTGCTCAAAACAGGCTACTTCAACGATACAAAAGATTTCGTTGACGTATCTGATGGAGCTGCCGATTTCATCCACGTTGTCGTTGTCAGCCGAAAATTTAACGGACATACAATGATAGATAGAAGTGACATCATCTGGGACGAACTCTTAAAGCATCTTTCAGATAAGGAATGGGGACACGTCTCTTTATTAATCGGTGCAATTCCTGAAGAGGTCCAACTTTGGTAATTGAGATAGAGATATGGCATCCGACACGCTAAAGCAAAAAATCCACGATACCCTCAAAGCAGGTTCTTTCCCTGACCCTGACTACTTCGTTGATGTTTTTGACGATGATGACAACGAATACATCCGAATTCTTGTTATCAGCCGCAAGTTTAACATTGATAAATACAAACGCTCAGAACGCGAAGACCAGATCTGGAGAGACATCGTTCAAGTGCTATCCGAAGCCGAACTTGATCGCATTTCTCGTATCGTTGCTATACATCCGGAAGAAATTAAAATCTATACTTAATATCACACACCCTTCACCTATAAACACTGGGACTATACCATAAAAGTAATTGCATCTTAAAACTTTCGTTGGAGGTAGAAACTATGTTCATGCAGAAGTTCAAAGCCGGTCTCCGTTTCCTTGGAATTTTGTCCATGCGGGTTCTACTGAGTGTTGTAGCAGGCTTCTTATGGCTTGTTTTCTCTGCCTTCGTCGAGCGCAACATAGTAGACTGGATAGTAGAAAAGTCCGCTTATCGAGATGTGGATGGTAGTTACCATAGTATAGCAGAAGCCGCACAACTGTATGAGAGTTTGAGCGCATCAGCCTACGATATTGTTTATACTGTTGCATGGTTAGGTGTCTGGGGTTGCGTTGCTGTTGGCATTCTGTGGGGTTTTTCTCAAGGTAGATTGGATTTGCGGAGATGGTGGGGAAGGCGGCATGTATAGCTCCTGATACGGTTTTTTGGAAAATTATGGAAAAAATGAAATTTAACTTGCAATTGCTGGTAAGATAGGTTATAATTAACACGAATATTCCCCCATAGCTCAGTTGGTAGAGCAGATGGCTGTTAACCATCGTGTCGGCGGTTCGAGTCCGTCTGGGGGAGTTCTTAATTTTGCTGACGGACTTTGCCACTCATTTTGATTGTCAAGGTTCGTCAGCAAAAATTTTTAATCTGTTCTTTTTTAAATCCACGCCACTTTTCGAATGGAGGCTAACATGCCTAAAAAATTTACCGATGCACAGCTTGATGAACTCATCGAGAGAGGCTACCTCATCGTCCCGAATTACTATTCAGGGGAGCAGCTTGCGGAGATGCAAGCCGCGCAACGCCGTGTACTTCCGACCTGGGAAAAAGTTAAGGACGATCCACCGCCGGGCAGCGCAATTCTGACGGAATTTCCGCCCCCTGAGATGGCACTGTTGCGCGGGATCGTGGACCACGATGCGTGGGAATTCGCCCGTAAATTTCTGAAAACGGAGCATATTCACTTCCGTGCGGGATGCATGATCGCTCGCTACCCCGGATTTAAAGGTCCAGGGGTCGGTAGTGATCCAAGTAATTTGCATATTGATAACGGCAACAACTCGCTACTACCACAGTCCGAGAGTGCGCGTGAATTCGGGCAACTCGGCTTTTGGGTACACCTTGAGGATGTTGACGAAGACCAAGCACCCCTGAGACTGCTTGCTAAGACGCATGGACGGGACACCTCTGAATACCAACCGCTTGTCTGTAAAGGTGGAACCCTCTGTATCTTCAACAACTACACGTTGCACTCAGCAAGCGATTATCTACGGGAAGATGGACAACGCTTCACATGGGGATTCGGTTTAGGACGCGCAGATCACTACTGGGAAGGTTTCAGACACTATACAGATAAAGGTCGAAATCCGACATTCTCAAAATTCATCGGCACCTTAACAGCAGCAGAGCGCGAAGTCTTTCGATTCCCACCTGCTGGACACCCTTACTATACGCCACAGACACTTGCGGCATTAGAGGAACAGTATCCGGGTTGGAACGCACGCGGTGAGTATTAAATTATTGTCGAAGCGTGCGTTAAAAACCGGTTCTTCGGAGCGGTTCGGTTTGCAACCATCCGATTACGTTGATAATGTCGTCCTGATGTTCCTGCAGCATCACCTCAATGAGGGCTGGTTTTTCAGCGGCGAGTGCATCTCGTAGGGCATCTTTAAAGCCATCCAAGTTCTCAACGCGTCTGGCATACGCGCCGAAAGACCGCGCGAACTCGATAAAATCAGGATTCAACAAGTCGGTATCAATTGTTCGTCCTTCACACCCTTTCAACTGGGATCCCTTAATCGCCGACAAGGCACCGTCATTGACAACAATCGCCACGACGTTTATGCCGTATTTCATGGCAGTTGCCATCTCTACGGCTCCCATTAGAAACCCACCATCGCCGCTAAAACAGATAACAGGGCGATCAGGATAAGCGACCTTAGCACCAATAGCGGCAGGATAGGCATGCCCTAACGCAACACCGATATTCGGATAGAGGAACGTCCTCGGATCGTAGATAGGAAATTCTGCGAAAGAGGCGTAGCCGAGGGCGTGGACATCAATTGCATAGATGGTGTCGCGGGGAAGAACATCTTGTAATTCGTGAATGACCGGGAGTGGCGGCTGCGCGTCAAATGTGGCACGCAGCTCTGTTAGGACCGCGTCCCATCCGTTTTCACCCGTGGCGACATCCTCAATGAGTGCCTGTAGCGTCAGTTTCAAATCACCGACAACCCCGACATCACACGGATACTCAAGTCCAATTTCGTTCGGATCTTCATCAATCTGGACGAAGGGTTGCGGCAGTTCCAGACTCCAATTGCGACTATCAATAGAGGTGAAGCGGGGTCCGATCCCGATTAAACAGTCTGATCGTTGGAGTGCCTCACGTCCGAGATAGCCGTAGCAGATTTGGAGTGCCAAGGGATGATCCTCCGACAAAACACCTTTGGCATTGCGGGTAACAATAACGGGTGCGTTCAATTTCTCGGCGAGGAGCCGCAATTCGTTTCGGGCATTCGAGTGAAAGACAGCAGAACCCGCGAAGATTAAGGGCATCTTGGCGTTACGGATTGTTTCAACAGCGGTGCTGAGATCTGCGTTGTCGGGTGGCGATAATTCGGCGCGTTCGACACGGGGTGGGATTCGGACATCTCCGTTCCCAGTAACGACATCCATCGGGAATTCCAACATCGTGGGTCCGGGTCTTCCGTTTCGCATTGCTTTAAAGGCGTTTTCAACAACGACAGGAATCTCAGCGACAGTGTGGGCGATAGCACAGTATTTGGTAATCGATTCAAAAAAGTGCATCTGATCTAAGCCGTGGAACATCTTACTCGGATGTTTGCTATAGAGACTGGAATCGCTCTGTCCAGTAATGAGTAGAACAGGTGCACAGTCAGTGAACGCCTCTAAAATGCCCGTTGATGCGTTGCTGGCACCCGGTCCTGGGACCGTGATAGCGACACCGGGTTCCCCTGTTGCGCGAGCGAAACCGTCCGCCATCTGTGTTGCAGCGTATTCATGCCGAACGAGGTAGTGATCGATTACACCTTCACCCCGCCGCAGCAGGGCATCGTAAATTTGGATGTTCTGCGTGCCGGGCATGCCGAAAACCGCTGAGACCCCTTGCGCTTTCAAACATTCAATGAGAATATCTCCGCCTTTCACGTATTAATCTCCTTTGTGTTCTCTGAGAAAATTTTCCAGCCATGCATCGGGGTCATATCCGAAGCGGCGCAGCAATTGACATCCGATACGCTTTAGGAAATTCGGGATGAGGTTAAAAAGTTTGAGTCGCCAATTCATTTTTTAAACTATTAATTCTGAGCGCTGCGTCCGTTGTCCTTGCGGTTCTTGGATCGTTAAAAGACCCTTTTAAAGTTTAAATAGGTTATTAGACTTCAAGAAACCGAACTTACTGCTTAAGGTACTCGGATTACAAATCCCTCCTACAAGAGCGCGTTGCCTGTCGTTTTATCGAAAAAATGCATCCGGTCAGCCACAAATGTGACGTAGAGGTGTTGTCCGATTTCCGCTTCAAAGTTAGGGGCTGTGGATGCCTTAAGAATCGTATGTGACCCCATTGCATCCACTCCGAGCATCACTTCAACTATCGTTTCCGCGCCGAGTGGTTCAACACTATAGACTTCAGCCCGAAAAGCGTTAGAGATGGACTGATGACTAACAATAATATCTTCAGGATGCACGCCGAAAATGACATCTCGATCTGGATTGGTGTCGTTCAGGGTTTTGGTAATCTTTTCATCCTGAATAGTTATAGAATTGCCGCTACCTACCTTGCTTGCCAAAGTCAAACGAAGTTCGCCGTTAGCAGTGAAGATGTCAGAAGGTATGCAATTCATACTTGGATTGCCGATAAAGCCAGCGACAAAGAGGTTTGCGGGGTGATTATAGATGTCAGCAGGTGTTCCGAGTTGCTGGATTTTGCCTGCCTCAAGGACAGCAATCCGATCCGCCATCGACATGGCTTCAACTTGATCGTGCGTCACATAGAAAGTGGTTGTGCCGAGGTCGCGCTGCCGCCAACGAATTTCGGCGCGCATTTCCGTCCGGAGTTTCGCATCGAGGTTGGAGATGGGTTCGTCCATGAGGAAGACTTGTGGACGACGTACCATCGCCCTGCCAAGACCGACCCGTTGCGTTTCACCGCCGCTCAATTGATTCGGTGTCCGCATGAGCAGGTGCTCAATATGAAGCATCTGTGCGATGTCTCTGACGCGTCGGTCAATTTCCTCACCGGAAAGTTTTCTTGGATGTAATGGGAACGCCATGTTCTCGTAAACACTCAGGTGTGGATAGAGGATGTGCGATTGGAAGACGAAAGCGACATCGCGTTCTGCGGGGGTTTTGTCGTTGACGCTGATACCGTCCAAGTAGATTGTCCCTTCTTCGGGTTTGTCCAAGCCTGCGATACAGCGGAGCGTCGTGGTTTTTCCGGCACCTGTCTGTCCGAGGAGTACGAAGAATTCTTCGTCTCGGATATCAACGGTGATACCGTCAAGGGCGGTAAGGTCGCCGAACCGCTTTGTAATGTTTTCGAGTCGAACTGTTGCCATAAAGGATTCTACGATTCTGTGTTATGAATATTGCTAAAGTATAGCACAAATCGTACTCAGGGGTCAACAAGAATTGGTTTTGAGTTGTCAGTTATCAGTCGTCAGTGGATGTTTGGTCAGTTAGGGTGTTTGTTTTGGGAGAACCGTTGCGGTTAGAACTGCACCTCCCAATTACGGGTTGAGGTTGCTTGAGAAAAAATATATGCAATTCAGTAGTGTATAGGGTATAATTAAATATGATAGAACTTACGCAAAATTTAGGATTACCCCCCTTCGTCCCCCCGCAAGCAGGGGGAAGCTGTCGGTTTTTAGAGACAACTGCGTAAGTCCTGTATGATTTCGATTTAAAGGTTGAAGTCGCCTATAGGTTATACCCGAATGCCACAAACTAACAGTTTATGGTACAAAGCCGGAGAAAAAGATGCTGGATCGTCCAGAGGCAGAACAGAACACGCGAAACAATCTGTCTTTCATCGACAGGCTCAGACGACAATACGACTTAACGCCCTCAATTACACTCATCTTGGGATTAACGACGCTATTTTTTGTCGTCTTCCTCATATACCCACTCCTCTATGTTTTCAAAGAAGCGTTCTGGATTGAAAACAAATTTAACCTCACATACTTCAAATTGATGGTAACCGACCCGAATATTCGGAAATTAGTTATTAACAGTTTCAAAATTGGTGTGATGGTTACATTAATAACAAGCGTTGTAAGTCTGCCGTTGGCGTATTTTTTAACGCGATTCCGATACCCGGGTCGTGACACGTTACGCGCCGTCATCCTGATTCCGATGATTATGCCTCCGTTTGTGGGTGCGATCGGCATGCAGCAGTTCTTCGGCTTATACGGGAGCGTCAATATGCTCCTCGTGAAACTGAACCTGATTGATATAACTCAAACCATCGACTGGTTCCGTGGTGGCTTCTGGGGTGTGGTGATGTTGTCAACGTTACACCTCTATCCGATAATGTATCTCAATATTGTCGCAGCACTGGCAAATGTAGATCCGAGTCTGGAGGAAGCCGCTGAAAATATGGGGGCATCTCGGTTCCAAGTCTTCCGTCAGATAACACTCCCACTGATGATGCCCGGTTATTTCGCCGGCGCGATTCTCGTTTTCATCTGGGCTTTCACGGATCTCGGCACACCCTTGATTTTTAATTACAACGAAGTCATTGCGGTGCGTATTTTTCGGCAAGTGACTGAAGCGAATGCGAACCCGATGGGTTATGCTCTTGTGGTTCTCATTATCGTCTTGACGGCACTGGCGTTTTATGTCTCCAAACGGTGGACGGGCAGCAAACATTACGAAATGTTAGGTAGGGGACATGTAACCTCGCGTGAGACGGATACGACCTGGATCATGCGTGCGATCATCTACCTCTTTATCGGTGGATTGACCCTGACAGCGTTGTTACCCCACATCAGTGTTATTATGGTCTCCTTAACACCAGATGTAAGCCAATGGCGATTGAGTGTGCTACCAAAATCGTGGACGTTTGCACACTACGTGGAGACTTTTACGCATTCGGATACGGTACCGAGTATTCTTAACAGCCTGAAATATAGCATTTTTAGTACATTATTGGCACTTATTGTCGGGATTGTAGTGTCGTATCTATTGACCCGCAAACGTCTGCCGTTCCAAAATTTGTTGGATGCAGTTGCGATGCTACCATTGGCGTTACCGGGGGTTGCGATTGCGTTTGGCTACCTCGGAAGTTTCTCCGATACAACGCTTCTGCTACGGTATCTACCCGACGGACTTATCTCTGTGATTGATCCGAGACAGAACCCGACCTTTCTATTGATTATCAGTTATGCGGTGCGGAGATTGCCGTATATGCTGCGTTCTATATACGCTGGACTTCAGCAGACAAGCGTGAGTTACGAAGAAGCCTCACAAAATATGGGGGCGACCCCGATTCGAACGTTGTACAAAATTACCTTGCCTCTGGTTATCGCGAATATTCTTGCGGGTGCGATTCTTGTGTTCTCCTTTTCGATGCTCGAAGTGAGTGATAGTTTAATCTTGGCGATGAAAGATCAGCACTATCCGATTACAAAAGCGATTTGGGCACTTTCCCAACGTCCTGATCATGGTCCGTATACAGCGAGTGCGCTTGGAGTGGTGGGTATGTTAATCTTAATTGCCTGTCTGCTGGGTGCTGGGCGCGCACTTGGTGGGAAATTAGGGGAAATTTTTCGGATTTAGGCAACAGCAACAGGAGATACAATGGACATTCTTGATACCATTCAGGATGCGTTGTTGGAAGCACAAGATGTGCTGAATCGGTTTACCCAGAATCCTGAGAATATTGCAACCCTCGCGAAGACAGCAGAAATGATGCGAGATGTGTTTGAACGACAAGGTAGAATCTTCACATGTGGAAATGGTGGAAGCCTATGCGACGCGATTCATTTCGCTGAAGAATGCACTGGAAAGTTTCGAGACAATCGGAGACCGCTGCCAGCGATTGCCCTTAGCGATGCCGGACATATCACCTGTACAGCGAACGATTTCGGTTTTGAAGAGATTTTCGCACGCCCTTTATCGGCACTCGGACAGCCCGGGGACTTATTGGTGGCACTCTCAACGAGCGGAAATTCGGCTAATGTTGTCCGAGCAGCCGAAACAGCAAAATCACGCGGGATAGAGGTGTTCGGCTTAATCGGTAGAGATGGTGGTGCACTCAAACACTATTGTGACATTTACCTCATTGCCCCCGGCAATACTGCAGACCGTATCCAAGAAATCCATATTACGGTGTTGCACATCCTCATAGAACATGTTGAGCGATTGATGTTTCCTGAGAACTATTGACAGGACGCAAAATTTCTGCTACTATGTCGTATCGGTTTTCCAATTTTGACTCGCCAACCACTTGCCAGGGCCATTTAGTTTTAAGGTTTTTATCGAATTGGTCCAAAGCGTCGGGATTTGGAAATCCCTCCTACAACGGATACGCGCGCATCGCACATCTAAAATTTCGGAAAACTGAATGACCCTAACCACTTGCAACTCGGCGGAGGACGATTTATGGATAGATCGGAAAAAAATAAGGCATACTGGCGGAAGAATTTGCAATACCTTGCGATTCTATTGAGCATTTGGTTCATTACCTCGTACCTATGCTCGATTGTATTCGTTGAACAACTCGATAAGATTCGGTTCGGTGGGTATCGACTCGGCTTCTATTTCGCCCAACAAGCATCCATCTGGATTTTTGTTGAGTTGATTTTCGTCTACACATGGTTGATGAACCGCTTAGAGAAAAAATACCGGACAGATACTGAAACAGAGGAGACCGAACAACCATGAACGTACAAACATGGACATTTGTGATGGTCGGACTCTCCTTTGCATTATATATCGGCATCGCTATCTGGTCAAAGGCGCGTTCGACGGGCGATTTTTACGTTGCTGGTAGCAACGTACACCCTCTCGTCAACGGCATGGCAACGGCAGCGGATTGGATGAGTGCCGCTTCCTTCATCTCAATGGCAGGTCTTATTTCATTTATGGGACGCGACGGTTCCGTCTATCTACTCGGATGGACAGGCGGCTACGTGCTGCTGGCGTTGTTATTGGCGCCCTACCTCCGTAAATTCGGTAAATATACGGTTCCCGATTTCGTGGGTGACCGGTATTATTCGCACGTCGCGCGGATTGTCGCCGTCGTCTGTGCTATCTTCGTCTCGTTTACGTATGTAGCCGGACAGATGCGCGGTGTCGGTATCGTGTTTTCCCGATTCCTGAATGTCAACATCGAAGTTGGGGTCCTCATCGGCATGGGAATCGTGTTCTTTTACGCAGTACTCGGAGGTATGAAAGGCATTACATATACACAAGTCGCGCAGTATTGTGTATTGATTTTCGCGTTTCTCGTGCCTGCGATTTTCATCTCTATCTTGATTACAGGCAACGTGATTCCACAGTTAGGCTTGATGGGAAAGGTCGCAGATGGCTCGGGACTTTATCTCCTTGACCGACTCAACGGTTTAAACGAAGAATTGGGATTCAACCTGTACACAGATGGCAGCAAAAGCACGATTGATGTCTTTTTTATCACAGCGGCACTGATGTTGGGAACCGCCGGACTCCCGCACGTGATTATCCGGTTCTATACCGTCCGTAAAGCCTCCGAAGCCCGAATTTCTGCCGGTTGGGCATTACTCTTTATCGCGATTCTCTATACCACAGCACCCGCTGTAGCGGCATTTGCCCGAACCAACCTCCTCAAAACCGTCAGATACGAACAGAACGGCGAACTAAAGGACATCAGATACGAGGATGTGCCATCGTGGTTTAAGAATTGGGAAGCGACGGGTCTGATTAAATTCGAGGACAAAAACGAAGATGGTGCCGTTCAATATCGCGGTCCGAAATCAGAGATTGAGAATGAGTTGACGATCGACCGAGACATTATGGTTCTGGCAAACCCTGAGATTGCGAAACTCCCGAACTGGATTGTGGGATTGGTCGCTGCTGGCGGTTTAGCGGCGGCACTCTCAACGGCAGCAGGATTGCTTTTGGTCATTTCAACGGCAATTGCCCACGATCTACTTAAGGGTACAATTATGCCAACACTCGAAGAAAAACAGGAGTTAAACGCAGCACGTATCGCTGCGGGTGTCGCGGTTTGTATCGCCGGTTATTTCGGGATAAACCCACCGGGGTTTGTTGGACAAGTCGTTGCGTTTGCTTTCGGACTCGCAGCGAGTTCATTCTTTCCTGCAATTGTCATGGGAATCTTCTCTAAACGCATGAACAAGGAAGGCGCGGTTAGTGGCATGATCGTCGGGATTACCTTCACTGCGGCGTATATCATCTACTTCAAATTTATCAGTCCAGAGCTCAACACACCGGATCACTGGTTATGGGGTATTTCACCGGAAGGTATCGGGACCCTCGGCATGGTGTTAAACTTCATTGTTTCTCTGAGTGTGTCTGCTCTGACTGCACCACCACCCGATGATGTTCAAGCACTCGTTGATGATATTCGGATCCCATAGAAAATGGAGGTTTCAATGAAGGCAAGACTTTTACAGGAAAACGAACAATTTCTCATTCAACAAAAAAAAGCACCGTTTTGGTGTGGCTTGTCGGTGACTCTCCAAATCTGTTGTATAGCCCTCCTACTGCTAACGGTCTCTTTCGCACACGCTGCGCAGGTGGAAGACTTCATACCACAGGAAAGTATCGTCCATGTAAAACTTCAGGATATAGACGAAGTCTACAACGAAATGGAGACTTCTGAAAATTGGGAGAAAGTCTTTGCGCAATTATCAGAAGTACCAGAGTTTGAAGAGCTGCGGCAAGGGTTCTTGCTGATACAAGGGCTTCTTGGCACAGATGTGCTGAGCATAATGGAGACCATAGGATACCGAACGGCGTTAGCGGTATGGTTGAATACAGACAATTCGCCACAAATTGGTGCTGTTATACATTCAGGTGGAAATCTCAGCGAACTCAAACGGTTAACCAAAATTGTAGAAGGGCTCATAGGCATGAATGGACCAAACGTCCTTCACATAGACGCAGGCAAATACCAACGGGTTCGCTACAATATGCTGAAGTTGAACCAGCAGACTATCAAGTATGGGTTTGCCGATGAGTTTCTCGTCCTCGGCGCGGGTGCGGGCGCTTTTGAGAAATTGATGGATACCTTCCGAAAGAAAGCACCTTCAATAGCGAAAAACAGGCACTATACTGAACTATCCGAAAAGTTGGGTTCTGGACAGATTTCGCTCTTCTGCAACGTCCAGCAAACGTTAAAGGATTTTCCGGTAGATGCGACCAAAGAAGACCCAAATGATTTAGAAAAACTCATAGCCACACTGGACCAACTTGATTTCTGTGAAGTGATGTTGGGCGAATTCAACCTATTAGAGGTCGGGGAATTTTTGACAGTGCACGCACAACTTACGCAGAAGTCTATTGAACAATACCATGCGTTCGTCCCAAATTCTGAACGCTTCGTGAAAGAGAAAAATCCTTTCAAAACAATCAGAGCATTGAACCCAGACGTAGAACTATTCATCGCTACCGCACCGGTGGTCTCCGAAGTCCTATGGCAAGGCATTAACAAATTCATCGCTGAAGAAGCAGATGACGATGTTTATGCGGGGATCTCTTTTTTTGAGGGGCTTTTAAACCTGAATTTGGAAGACGATATTTTTCCAAGTCTGACAGGCGAAATGGCCATAGCCGTAAATGATTTAAGTCAGTTTGATCCGAGTACCTTGGGAAGTGTGGAAATCGAGTTTGATGGGGCGTTTTCAATGGATGCTGGCAGTGTAGAAACACAAGGGACTCTGATTTTTAATGCCAGTCATCCACTGAAATGGAACCAGTTGGGCAATAGCGTTTCTAACTTGCAAAATCTATCTGTTTCTCAAACAGACTACAATGGCACCACAATTTCTACATTTGCGACAAACCTTCAGTACACTACAGTAGGTGGACTCTCTCTTTTTGGGAGCTCGGAAGAGCAGATGCATGCCCTCATTGATGAAATCAAAAACGGTAAGAGCCCGGTTTACTTCATGCAGCTCCCGCAAACACCTATAGCCATCGCCCAGTTGAATGTGGCGCGGGCTTTGGAGATCGAAAAAGGCGCGCCCCCTGCCGACAAGGTTCTTGTGAATTCCAGTCAAATTTCACCACTGCTGGCATGGATTTCCATTCACGATAATGCAGCGTTGCTACAAATGACACTATCGCGCAGACGCACTGGACTTGAGGCACTCGCGAGATTGGTGCCATTTCTCGTCTGGAATATGGAAGCGCAAATAGAACAACAATAGGTTATTAAATTAAAACAATCAAGGAGGCTAAATCGTGATTCAGAAACGATGGTTTTGGGTGATAACAACCGTTATCGGTGTGTTGCTCGGTTTGGGAATCGGTCAGATGGTGCAATTTCAGGAAGCAACAGCAGAACCACAAGAAGGCTTTGCGCAGCTCAATGCGGAACTCAACGTTCTGAAAGCAAAACAACGCGCACTGCAAGCAGAATGGCAAGCAGAATTACTGGCACAAGTTGTGCCGACTTTGGCTGACGAATCCGAGAAAGTGAAGCGTCAATTTGTGGATTTCTTAGAAGATATTGGGAAGCCGGGCACGGCTGCACTCATCGCTTTGCTCGAGGATCCATCTGTACAGATTCGACAAAAGGCTGCCGATAAATTAGGGGCAATCGGCGAACGCGAGAGAAAAGCAAAGCGAAATGTTGATGCCATCGCTATCGGACTCGCAGCAGCACTCAACGACCCCTCTGACAAAGTTTTTCGTGAAGCACTCCAAGAATTAGACGACGTGCGTCCAACCTCCCCGGAATCGGTTGCCGTCGTTGTTCCGGCACTTATCGCAGTACGGACGAAAGGTTCATCCGGTACACGCGCCGATGTGCTTGATGTATTGGGAGGCATCGGCGAAAGCCTCACAAAAAACGGGGCATCCACCGATAGCATCCGAGACGCACTCATCGCCAGTCTCACAGATAAATCCGCAAGCGTGCGAACCAATGCTATAGAAGAATTGGCTGATATACGAGCCGCTTCCTCAGAAACCTTCAGGGCATTGACAAATGCTTTGACGGACAGATCTGGATCTGTCCGAAACCGCGCTGAAGATAAGCTGATTCAACTTGGCAGAGGTGCTGCGACAACTGCCGTTCCGATATTAGCAGCGGCATTGGGAAACAGCACTTCACCCGCAACCCGCGGACACATTGTCGATGTCCTGGGAGCAATTGGTGAAAAGGGCAAAGTTACCGAGGATTCGCATGAAAGGATTGTCCAAACACTCCTCGGCGCACTGCAAGACCCCGATGAAAACGTTCGTCGGAACGCCGCCGATGAACTCGGTGAAATGCGCGCAACTTCACCGGATGCGCTCCGAGCATTGACAAACGCGCTCAAGGATGATGCTAAAAAGGTTCGCGCTGCCGCGCAGAAAGCAATCCGACGGATTGAAAAGACGAAATAACGATTTTCGCTCAACTCTATTAGGACTTACGCAGAATGCTTTTTTGTAGCATAATCTGTTAGGCTGTGCCACCAGAATGCCTATGTTTTTTCAGGGATCCCCATCTCACAGAGCCGGATACGGTCAAAATTGCGTAAGTCCTATACGCTTTAAACTTATTCACAATTCCTACGTCTTAATCCTAAAAAGCGGAAACCATCAAATACATTAAGAAAAAATTAAACAGGGAGATCGCTCTTGTGAGGTAACTTGTCCTCAGAGCGTTCTTATCATGCAACAGACACTGAATAATATATCTTCGCTCGTTGAGGTCGTACGACAGGCATCTGTCATCTCCGAACAAGATTACAAAGCCATCATCGCGGAAATAAATCAGACCGGTGCCTCCGAAGTCGCTGTGCTCTCCCAACACGGCGTGCCATCTGATATCCTCACCCTCGCTACAAAAAGCGTCGAATACCGAACACCCTTTACGCAGTTGGAAGGTATCGTCCCTGAACCTACCGTTCTCGAAAAGGTTTCGCCAGGGTTCGCATACCGCAATAAAATTGTGCCTATCGAGTTAGCAGGTGACGCACTCACCGTTGCAATGGCAGATGTCTTGAACGTCGTGCTCATTGACGAGCTCCAACTCATCACAAGCTGCCAGATTATCCCCGTTCTCGCGGATGAAACAGAAATTGATGAGGCGATTGTCCGCCTTTATGGACGCACAGCGGAGAGTCTCCTGAGCGCAGGGATTAAGGGTCCTGTCGGTGCCACTGCCACGCTTGAACGTGAAACGATCGACGATTTTGGTATTGACGAAAAGGACCTCAGCCAGGATCCGACTGTCATCCACGCCGTTGACCAGATGATTATTGATGCGGTTCGGATGGGTGCCAGCGATATCCACATCGAACCTTACCCGACGCAATTGAAGATTCGGTTCCGCGTTGACGGTGTGTTGGAAGATCAACCACAACCGCCTGCTTATCTCCAGTCAGCAATTACCTCTCGTATCAAAATTATGGCAGGTATGGACGTTGCGGAACGGAGACGGCCGCAAGATGGCAAAATCAGCCGTCAGATTGGTAGTGTTGGTAACCGGCAAATAGATCTTCGCGTCTCCACCGTTCCAACCGTTGCAACCCTGCACGGTGAAAGCGTTGTCCTGCGTATCCTGGACCGTCAGTCCATTGAATTCGGACTCGAGGAACTCGGATTAACGGAAGATAACTTCGAACTTTTCCATCGCATGATTCGTAAGCCACACGGCATTATTCTCGCCACGGGGCCTACAGGTAGCGGGAAAACGACTTCGCTCTATGCGTGCCTGAAAGAGATTAACTCGCCCGATGTAAAAATCATCACACTTGAAGACCCGGTGGAATACGAATTAGAGGGTATCAACCAAATCCAAGTTAACCCAGACATCGACTTTACTTTCGCCGATGGGCTTCGCCATATTTTACGCCAAGACCCCGACAAGGTCTTAGTCGGCGAGATCCGGGACTATGAAACCGCGGAGATGGCGATTCACACATCGCTCACGGGTCACCTTGTCTTTAGCACGCTTCACACAAACGATGCGCCTGGTGCTATTACCCGACTGGTTGACATGAACGTTGAACCTTATCTTGTTGCCTCCACAGTGGAAGGCATTATTGCTCAGCGACTTGCCCGGCGCGTCTGCAAGGCGTGTTGCGAGATGTATGCGCCTGAAACGCACGAACTGTCGGGGCTCATCGGGAACGGTAAAACCACCGCTATTCCCTACGATATGAAGATTCCACGAGCCGTTGGATGTAAAGAATGTCGCGGACGAGGTTACAGAGGTAGGATCGGCATCTTTGAAGTACTGTTCATGACTGAAGAAATCCGCGCAATCGCACTTAAACAGGCATCAACAAGTGAAATTCGCCATCTGGCAATCAAGACGGGCATGAAAAGTTTACGCGAAGATGGTTGGCGTAAAGTTGCCGCGGGTTTGACAACTGTTGAAGAAGTTATTCGATTGACTCAGGAAGATACTTTTAACTATTAGCCTTGCGCTGCTGCGTCCGTTGTCCTTGCAGTTTTCCAATCGTTGAGAAACCTTTCATAATCCAGAGGCGGTTAGCATTAATCGGAAACCACCGCGTAATGAAATTGTGAGTGATTAGCGAACAATTTGTCTTAGTTAGGACTTACGCAAAATTTAGGATTACCCCCCTGAGTCCCCCCGCAAGCAGGGGGAATCTGTCGATTTTTAGAGACAACTGTGTAAGTCCTGTTAGTTTTACATTTGGAGCGGTGCCCAGATTTAATAGTTAAAAATATGCCGTTATTTCGATACGAAGCCCTCACGCATAGTGGTGGAACGGTTAACAACACGTTGGAAGCCGATTCCAAAGCTGAACTTATCTCTCGATTGCGACAGATGGGGTATTGGCCCACGAATATCGTTGAAGAGACAGAAGATACTGCTCCGACTGATATACACCGGTGGCTTCAGCTTGGTCGTCGTAGGGTTAAAGCGGCAGATGTCGAATTTTTCACCTACCAGTTGGCGACCCTGGTAAACGCCCACGTTCCGTTGCCGCGCGCTTTAGAGGTCACCCTCGGACAAATCGAGAGTCCTGCCCTCCACCGTATCGTTTCACAAGTCAAATACGATGTCGAACACGGTGCGACCTTTCACGATGCCCTCAGCCAACACCCAAAAGTATTTTCAAACCTATACATTAATATGGTCCGAGCTGGCGAAAGCGGTGGTGTGCTCGGGTTAGTCTTAGAACGCCTTGCAGAATTCGCAGAACGCCAGAGACTCCTGAAAAATGATGTCATCTCAGCCCTTTTTTATCCGATTATCCTATTGACGCTCAGTGTCACCGCTGTCACAGTCCTGATGATATTTGTCATTCCGCAATTCACCGCGATGTTCAACGATTTGGGAGTAGCGTTGCCGCTTCCGACGCAAATACTTATTAGCTTAACAGCCGCCTTTCAAACTTATTGGTGGGTAGGACTTCTGATCGTTATTATAGGTGGTGGCGGGTTAAGACAATATCTTCAACGCGAAACCGGTCAAATCTGGTTTGATAGATTGAAACTCAGATTGCCGCTTATCGGTCCGATATTTAGCACATTTGCTATTGTCCGTTTCACACGCACAATGGCGACGCTTTTAGAAAATGGTGTCCGTATGTTACCTGCGCTCCAAGTTGTCAAAGACACGATAGGAAACAAGGTATACAGTAACGTCATCGCGGCAGCAGAAGTAGAAGTTGAGCAGGGGTCCACACTCTCGCGTGAGCTCGGTAGAAGTAAGGATTTCCCTGAATTCGTCACACACATGGTGGCTGTCGGCGAAGAATCCGGCGAACCTGTTCACATGCTCAGCAAACTCTCGGAATACTACGATTTAGAAATAAAAAAGAGTCTTGAACGTTTAACGAGTTCCATCGGTCCTCTTGTTATTTTAGTGATGGGTATCATTATCGGGTTTATCGCTGTTGCGATGATCCTGCCAATCTTTGAGGCGAATCAATTGCTTAGCAATTAGCAGCTGGGTATCAGCAGTCAGTAAAGATAAACATGCTTCAATCAAATGCATTTTAACTGACTGCCGAAAGGAAATCTGGGGCGTAGATTTTCGTACTGACCGCTGATAACTCATACAGGAGAAATATAAAATGTATACGTCCTTAAAATCCGATGAATCCGGATTAACCCTAATTGAACTGACAATCGTGATTGTCATCTTAGGTATCCTCGCAGCTTTCATTGCGCCGCGCGTTATAAACGCACCGCAGCAGGCGAAAGTTGCGAAGGCACAAACAGAAATTAATAGCATTAAAACCGCGTTAGAGCAATATGCGATAACAACAGGCGAATACCCAACGACTGAACAAGGGCTGAGTGCCTTGTGGCGTACGCCGAGTCCTGCCCCTCCGAACTGGGATGGTCCGTATGTAGATAGCCCAAGTTTTATGGATCCATGGGACAATCCTTATGTCTATCGCCAACCGAGCAGCCATTACGGTTACGACTATGATCTCTACTCGATGGGAAAAGATGGCAAAGAAGGTGGAGCGGATCTGGACGCCGACATCACGAATTGGGTTGATGAGACAACAGGAGTCTATTAAAGCAGTGTGTGATCGCCATCAGTCATCAACCATCAGCCATCAGCAAGAAAGACCTGGGACAGTTGCCTGGAAAAATGGAAGGTTGGAAGCATGCGAACACCTCTTTTATCCTTCCAAGCCCCAACAAGGGCTCTTGGTTAACGAAAGGATGCCATTAAAAAACCTGGGATTTACAATCACGGAGTTACTGCTCGTTTTGACGCTCATCGGCATCCTCTCAGCAATCTCAATGCCAGCCTTGAAAGGGTTTTCAGCGACACGCCGGCTAAAAGCGTCGGCTGCGACGCTCAGGAGTCTACTCACATTCGCAGGAGACATGGCAATAACGGATCGGACGACGTACCTTGTGGTGTTTGATCTCGATAACGATCGGTACTGGCTCGCCTCCAGTGAAACGTTTAATCCAAGCAGCCCGCTCAGGTCAGCGCTCACTGCCCAAAACTCTACAGCATTAGCCACCGTCCAAAGCAATATAAACATTACTACTGCAACAAGGACCACAACTGGAAATGCAGTTCAACAGAATCCTTTATCCCGCGTCAGTGGTATCCTCGGTGTGCCTCATTCGGTGGAACAGAATGTAACCTTAGCTGCAATCGTAACCAACTCCAGCGGGCGAGCCGTTCAAGCCGATTCAGGTGTAGCGTACATCTACTTCTCGCCTAATGCGACATCTGAGGAGACTCTTGTATACCTCCGAAATTCACGCAGTCAGATAATGTCCGTTACTGTCGAAGCAGCGAGCGGACGCGTTCGCATCCGACAACTTGTCCCTGCAGAGATTGAGATGTTAGGATTTACGCCTGAAAATTAGTTCACCTTTAGTTTCTGGCGAAGGCACGAAAAAGATGAAATATCCGATCAAATACGCAACGCGAAAAGAAAAAGACGGTTTTACACTTGTCGAGATACTGGTCACGTTAACGATTTTGGCGGCTGCGCTTCCAGCACTTTTGCAGGCGTTCACCGCTGCGACACGGAACCAAGCACTTTCAGACAACAGTACCACCGCGCTCTACCTGCTTAAGTTTCGGATGGCGGAGATTGAAATGGAGGGCTACCCAGATGTGGGACAGGAGTCAGGGGAATTCGGTGAAAATTCGCGCTACTTCTGGCGTTCTGTTGTTGAGGATATCGAATCTGAAGAAGTTGAAAATATCCGACGGGTTAGGGTAACCGTCACATGGCAACATAAAAATAGAGAACGCTCAATGTCTATGAGTACTTTCATAGCAGACCGACAAATGCCGCAGTAGCAATAGCAATTAGCAGTTGGCAGTTGAGCAGATACGATTTTCGGTGGGCACCTTCGGAACCAGCAATGAATGGTCTCCGTACTACAAACACAGACACGGAAACTGAAAAAGTGAAGACGAAAAAGAAATTGACTCACATCACATCTGAAAGTGGGTTGACCCTCATCGAAATGCTCATGGCGGTCAGCATTCTCGTTATTATTGGTGGTTCAGCGTATGTCGCCTTCAAGACAGCCGTAGATGCCTACCATAGGACAGAGGCACGGATATTGGCTGCACAGAGATGCCGAGTGGCAATGGATCGGCTTGTAACGGATCTCGGAAATATGCAAGTTTCAGTAGAGGCACCAGAACTGTCCCTTTACACACGAGATGGACCGAGTCAATTCGGCGACAGGGATATGCTCAGTTTCGTCACATTGGCAAAAACAGACCCGGATCCGTTTCTGGAGCAGCTTGCGAGTTTTCAGGCACAGAACACTGCCCAAGTGCCTGTCCCGTTGCTAAGTAATGTACAACGTGTCGCTTACCTCGTCGGACCTGAACCACCACCGGGTGAATCCGTAGTCGGTTCAGGAGGTTTCCAAGGTGGGATTACAAACGCCACAAATACCGAAGAGGCGGGAACGTATGCTCTATTTCGGGTTGCAACGACGACCCTCGATCTTGAATCCGTTATCGGTACCTTGTTGCAAAGCGGTGAGGTTCCACAAACAGACGAGAACGGCGATCCTATTTATGTTGATATAGCGACTCTTGTTGCTGGGCTTGTCAGCTTTGATTTGAAGTATTTTGATGGAGAAACGGAGAATTGGAATACCTCATGGGATGATACCGAAAGTCTACCGAGTGCTGTTCAGATCCTTATAACAGTTCAAGGTAACCCCCAGCAGACAATAAACATTGATACGACCCAACTTGGGGTGCAAAATCAACCGACCTCGCAGCCAAACAGTATGACCCAATCAACGATGGTCTACCTGCCTGCAAGTATTTTAAACGATTGAATCTGAGCTGCTGCGTCCGTTGTCCTTGCAGATTTTTTAAACGATTAAATCTGAGCTGCTGCGTCCGTTGTCCTTGCAGATATAGAATTATTAACGAACCTTTCATAACCTAAAGCGGGTTTTTAACAAATTTAGAGCAGATAGTTAAAAATATGCTACAGATTGTAAAGTGGATTTCTCATGTGTTCCGCAAGGAACAGGATGGGTTATCGCTCGTTTCAACCCTCTGGATACTAACGATTCTCTCAATTCTGGCGACGCAGTTGCTCTATTCAATCCACATAGAACAACGGACGCAGCGAAATTTCTTGGATAGAGCGAAGTTTCATTACGCCGCGAGAGCCGGATTTGAATGGACGTTGGCGCGCATGCGTGGCGATCAGACCCCTTTCGATTCACTCGGCGAAAGTTGGGCAGAACCGATTACAGGACAGGTAGAAGACGGTGTACAAGTCGGCAATTTCTTAAATTATCGCGTAACAATCACAGATGAAGCGTCAAAAGTAAATGTAAATACTGCTGATCAGGGGCTTATCAGTAATTTACTTGCACAAGTGGGTGCTAATCCAGATGACGCGCTGACCGAAGAACTCGCCAACAAAATCGTGGAGAGCCGGCCCTATCGCACTGTTCGAGATCTTGCGCGCGTCGAAGGTATGACATCCGAACTCCTTTACGGCAAGGCGGCGGTCAATAATCAGCAGTCAGCGGTCAGTAACCCGTCTGTAGCAAGTGAGAACGTTTCTAACTTTCAAAACGATCTATCAATAGCCAATACACAACCTGGGCTCGTCGATTTAGCAACCATCTATTCAATTGATGTGAGCACAACGCCAGAGGGGCAGCCGTTGGTGAATATCAACACTGCCGAGGCAGACGCACTGACGCAAATTAACGGACAACAAAACCGACCTGTCTTCACACAAGGTGAGGCGGAATCACTTATTCAACAACGCGAGTTTGATAGTCTCGCTGCGCTCGTAGACATCCAAGCTGTCTCCGACGAAATTTTTAATAATATCCAAGACAGATTGACCACTGAAGAAACTGATGAGAATACAAACGAAGAAGAGGAAAACAACGATTCACAAGAACAAGAGGGGGACGGACAGGTCAATATTAATACTGCCGATGTTGAAACCTTTGAATCACTACCGGATATCGACCAAGGGATTGCAGAACGGATTGTCAATCATCGCGACACGCAAGGACTTTTTCAGAACATTGATGCCATCAAAGATGTCAAAATGTTAACACCGCCAGATTTTATCGGTATTATTGACAAAATCACGCTAAAAGATGGAGAGACCCGCAGTGGGCTTATTAATATAAACACAGCACCATCGGAGATTTTGGCGCTGCTACCCGGGATGAATCCAGAAAAGGCGTTAGCGATTGTCGAACGTCGGGAAGAAGATGCCCCCGACGATTCGCAGATACAGAGCCTTACTGATGAAGAGATAAAAGGAAATCCATTTACCAATATCTCACAACTTTCGCAGTTAGAAGAAATCGACTTTGAAACGTTCCATCAAGTTGTCGATTGGATAACCTTTCGCTCCCATGGATACCGAATTGAAGCAGATGGCGTTGACAGGGCAGACAAAATTATCTCAACCTGTATCGGGATTATTGACCGGACGGGCAATGAGATCCGCATTCAACACTGGTTTTTAGATTATTAAATATGGTCACCGTTCCACTTTGTTTCACAGTGGTTTCCTTCTAAGTAGAAAACCTGCGTTAGGTTATGAGTAGTTGCTAACCTTACCAAAGACCTGCCCAAAACGAAGTAGAGGGCAGCTCAGAAGCAGATAGTAAAAAAAAATGGCAAAAAATCAAGTCGTAGCAATAGATATCGGCACAAACACAGCGAAAATGGTTCAACTCGAACTATCGTCTACAAGCGTGCGTCTCATCAATGCGAACGTTGTGACGTATCCAGATGCCTCGGAACAGCATCAAGCCGTTGCGCGTCTCTGGGCTGCGTTAGGTAATACACCGATGAAACGCAACCTCCTTTCGCTATTCAGCAAAAAAAATACGACAGAGATCGCACTCGCTCTTCCACGGTTCTTGGTGAGCACGAAACGCTTAGGGAATCTCCCCGTTGCAACAGACGATCAACTCGCCAATATTGTTTCCATATCAGCAGAAACAGAACTCCCTTTTCGGATTGAGGAAGCGATTTTTACCTACCACGATGTTCAGCGGACCTCAGAGGCAGTGTCGGTAGAGTTAATATCAACGCGGCGTTCGACAGTTACAGATTACCTCGACACGCTTGAACAGATTGGTGTGACGGCTTCTGCGGTGGTTCCATCAACAATAGCGATTGCTGAAGTCGCGGCAAAGAGTGGGCTCACTGGCAGAAACACCCAAGCCCAAACACCTACATTTATTGTTGACATCGGTGCTGAACAGACGGATTTCTGTTTCATGTATGATGGTGTACTTCGGTTTTCACGGAGTTTTCGACTCGGCGGGAATCACCTCTCTGAGCATGTGAGTCACGCATTGAACATCGATATGCAAGCAGCGGCGGAAGAAAAACAGCACATCTCGGCGGAAGAAGCCCCTACATCTACCTGGACAGCACAATTCATTAGCGAACTTCAGCGTTCGATTGCTGCTGCGAAAACATCCGGCGAAACGGATAACCTTGGTAGCGCAGAAACTAGAGGAAACGCCGAAAACTTCACGCGCTCGGAAAGCGAAACTGAACTCTGGTTATGCGGCGGCGGCGCGCGCGTGCCAGATCTAACAACCGCTTGTGAAACGGCACTCAACGTTCGGACACGCCTCTGGAATCCGATCAATGCTATTGAACAGTCCGGTGGTATCGACACACATCTCGCTGGCACAGCAGCGAAAGCCATACTTGATGAATGGGGTGATACGCTTGCCGTACCGTTAGGTGTTGCACTTAATGCCGTGAATCCTGGGACAAAAGTATCGCTTCTACCGCAAGAAACCGTTGAAACGCTGACGCAAGCCACTCGCCAACGCCAACTTTTCGCCGCTGCCGGATTAGGTGTGTTGGTGATCGGTGGAATGCTTTTTGGCGGTTATACACTTCAGCGTGCGCAGCAGTACAGATCTGATGTTCTCGACAGACAGCTCGCGAACTATGCACTGCCTATGGCCTCCGCTAAATCACAACTCGGTCGGGAACTGGCAATCACAGAGATGCTAACACATCACATCTCACCCCTCGATATTCTACATATACTTAGCGAGATGTTTCGCGATAGGACGCAGATCGTTTGGACAAACTTCAATATTACCAATCTCAACACGCCTGAGACAGCACGTATTACGTTCAATCTGGAAAGTGCCTCGCATAACGCCATCAACGCTCTCTTGGGCGCGCTCAATCGTTCAGAGGTCTTCACCAACGTTCAAGCCGGTGAAGTTACAACAACGACTCAAAACAGAAAACAGATTTTCCAAGTGCAGGTACGATGCAATCTGACATCCGCTGCCGTTCGGGCATTCGCTAAAAAACGCTATCCGCTGCCTAAACCAACAAATAGCGATTAGTGGCTCGCGAATAACAGGACCCTCTAATCGCTAATCGCTTTTGCTAACAGCTATTAAGAGAACTAACCCATGGAATTGAATCTTGAATTAACACCTCGAAGTAAAGTCTTACTCGGCATTTTAGGTTGTGTGCTCCTGATTGTGCTTGGACTACAAGTCGCGCCGGTCTTTTACCGTCTATTTACAAATCAAGGCACCCAAGCGAAACAAGAAGAGTTGTTAAAAACCGAAAATTTAGTCTACGCTGCAGAAATTCTCAAACCCGTCGAATTTGAAATTTACAAAGCGACAGGATTGGCACTCGCAGCAGGTCCAGAGGTGAATTCTCGGACACAAGGCACCGCGACGCTCTTTGACACAGAGTCTCCAGAAACTGTCATTCGCGCGCGCATCGATGCGCTTGTCAGACGTGCGGGTATTCAACAAAATTATCAACTGCTAACGAAACCCGGGGCCGCTAAACAGACGCAAAAACTGACGATGCAGACACGGGAAAACCTTGTCCGCTATCTCTACTTCAAGCATATAGAGGCAGAAGAACAAGAACTCACAGAAGTCGCTGCGACGGAAACGGAGGCAGATACGTTCAACAGCCTGATGAATGCGTGGCTCTCCGACACCGACCCCAATGAAAAGACGCAAAAAACAGAGCGTTCGTCTGCTGAGGCGGAACCTTTCACGGAAAAACCAGAAGTCGAAGATAACATACGTTCAAGGAATCCGATAGATGCTGCAGCGTGGAAATTTGCAGCACTTCCAGAGGTGATGCCTATTCCACTTCGCATCAAACTCGCAGCGTTCATCAAGACCATGACGCTGCGGCAGCTGCGGGGTGCGACAGACTTCAGACAAGGTTTCTTTGAAGCACAAATTCACAAAGCGACGACTCCTGCTACGTCCGGTATCTTCGGCATCGGCGGGAAGCCTGCCAGCGTCGAAACCCGACTGCGAAGGAATAGCGCGCTTTTGAATTTTCTGACCCAAGCATTAGACACAACGTACACCGAAGAACCATTAGATGTAGGTGAGGTTCAATCTGCCCTTGTCACGTATATTGAAAGCATTCAAGAACAACAGGTGAGTCTTGTCAATCAGCTTGCGTTAGCACCGCCAACCTATCAAACCGAGCTGTACACCGTCGAAATGAAATTCAAAACAGGTCTTGAAAAACTTGTAAACTTAAACCATCTCATCGAAACAGGTGCGAAGTGGCTGACGGTACGCGATTTACGCATCTCTGCTGATAGGCAGGCTGCATCGCGTCCTGGCGCAGCGCGTGGTCGGAATTCAGAGAACGCTACTGCAGCAAATTTGAATGTCGATATCTTTCTTATCGCTCGAATATTTTAATGGCTATCGGCTGTCGGCTATTGGCTGTTGGTGCCTTAGTAATTGCGCACTGGAAACCATCGGATTTTTGCCAACCGCTAACGACTAACGGCTGACAGCCACTAAAAGGATTAGATTTATGCAAGGACGAAAACTTTTATTTTCCTCACTTTTCTGTTTAGGCGTGCTTATTCTGGGGCTTGCCGAGTCGCTTGCCCAAGGACAGGAGCCGACCATGCGTGTCGTTCAAACAGATGAAGAAGGACGTGCAATCCGTTTTGACTTTAACTTTACGGGTCAAGAGCTGAGAGGCTTATTTGAATGGCTCTCACGAGAGACAAACCTCACGATTATCGCCAGCGAAGAAGATATTCGAGATAAAAGGTTCTCGATCATTAACCTAAGAAACGTAACCATCGAAGAGGTCATCGAAAAAATTAAAACCGTTCTGACGCAATACGATCTCACACTTATCCAAACCGATAATACACTCTTGGTTACAACCTTCGCTCGCGCCATAGTAACAAAGGGGACTGTAAAAAATATCACACCCGATCCTGAACTTGTCGATATGACCGACGAAATTCAAACCTACATTATCCAATTAGATACCGTCGTTGCCCCCGAACAGGTAGAACGGTTGAAACCGCTGCTGAACAAACAAGCGAATATCTTCGCAGATACCGCCACAAATTCACTTGTTATCACCGATGTCGCCTCGAATATTCGCCGAATTGTCGCTATTCTTCAAATCGCAGACGAAGGGGAGCGTTTTCCGCTGAAGATTCTCATTATGCCGCTCGCTTATGCTGAGGCTGGACCGTTAGCGCAGACACTCACCAGCATCTTCCAAGAAGGAGAACGCGATGATGAAAGACAGCAAAGCAGCAGCGGTCCGGGTATGAGCGCGGAAGAAGCAAAAGCAGCAGCAGCGGAAATGAAAGCCGCAGGTGTCGGCTATGAAGTCCTTGACGGTGCAATCAAGATTGTTGCTGAAACCGGTTCCAATTCACTCGTTCTCAAAGCCTCTGAAGCGAACCTTGTTTTCCTACAAGAAATTGTCAAGGAACTCGATGTAGCACCGAGTTTACAGACGCAGATACGTACCTTCCGACTCAACTACGCAGCGGCAGAGGACATCGCAGAAACCCTCCAAGAGGTACTCACCGGTGAACGTAGCGAAAATCGAGGGAGAATGGACGCTTGGGACAGAGCGAAATTACGAAACTGGCAGCGTGAACAGGGCGTCGATCAATCCCAAGGTATCGTTGGTAATGTTAACGTCTCCCACAACGACCGGCTCAACATTATTGTTGTCGCCTCAGACCCTCGGAACTTTTCCATTATTGAAAAGGTTATTAACGAACTTGATCAAGAGCAAACGCAAGAAGAAATTAGACTCTACTTTCTCCAGTTCGCCGATGCCGGGACTCTCGTCCAAAGCCTACAGGATCTGTTTGAAGGCGGCACTGGCTCCGATAGAGATCTCCCATGGTGGGAACGGGAGCGCAGAGCGCGCCGCGGCGAACTCAGTGAAGGTAGCACGGGGTTTGGCGTGCAAGGTGAGGTACACATTGTTGCTGACTTACGGCTCAATGCTATTCTCATCTCTACAAGTGCGCAGAACTTTGAAACCATTGACGGACTCGTCAAAAAGCTGGATGTTAACATGCCGGACCAGGAGTGGGGAACCCGCATGTATAAACTCAAATACGCCGACTCGGAGAATGTCGCCGCCATCATCAATAACATCTACCAAGGCAGTTCTGGGAATAGTGGGAACTTTTTCTTTTTCCTCGCGGAACGCCAGCGCAACCAGACACAAGGTTCATTAGCGGGTAACGTCACTGCCGAAGCCTATCCGACGCTGAATGCCGTTATTGTCTCAACAGCGACACAGCGTAACTTCGAGCTCATCACAGAATTCATCAATTCCATGGATGTTGCGACCCCCGAAGGGCAAAAAGAAATTACCGAGGCAATCCGGCTCGAATACGGCAATGCTGAACAACTCCAGCAAGTCCTTCAACAGGTTTGGGAGAGCGAGGAAGGCGGTGGCGACGGTTTTAGCTTCAGTCGTTTCTTCGCTTTGGGTGGCAGACAGGAACAGCAAGATATTAACTCTTTACGCGGAAAAGTCACGGTCTTTGCTGATCCAGACACGAACTCCTTGATTGTCACCACGCGACAACGATACCTTCCGGCCGTCAGGGCACTCATTAACAAATTAGACTTCGTCCGCGGACAAGTCTGGATAGACATCCAGATTTTGGAAGTCACACTTGATGAGACGACCAAGTTGGGTATCGAACTCACTGCACAAGAAAACAGGATTTTCGGGGTCACCCCAAGTCCCGGCAACCCACTCATTGGCGAATTCGAGAGCCAACTCGGGCTCGAACAAGAGATTTCTGGGTTTAACCTTGGCTTAGCAACGAAGGAATACATGTCGCTGCTCCATGCGCTGATACGTGAGAACAAGGTCCAAACGCTCTCAACGCCGTCACTTTTGACGCGAGACTCTTGGAACGCTACGTGGAGTAGTGGTCGGCGGATTCCATATCTTCAGAGCGTTGATACGACCAGCATTTTAGGGGAAACTGTTTCACAGCCGCTTTTCAACTACGATTTCATCGATCCTCCGGTGGGTATTAATATCTCGCTCACACCTTACATTGCTAAGTCGCAAGTCAGCGAAAACAGCAAACGGACGATCGGTCTGGATATTGAAAACATCAGTGCCAGTAATTTCATTGAGTTTACCGATTTCAATGCCCCAATCACTGATGACAACGCCATTAGTGTCTATATTGATGTGAAAGACGGTCAACAGATTGTCGTCGGCGGTATTATCCGCAAGAAGCAAAAAGAGGTAGAAAACAAACTCCCCATCTTAGGCGACATCCCCTTAATCGGGAGGCTCTTCAAAAACACAGAAACTGCTATTGAAGACACGGAAATTGTCATCATCATAACCCCACATATCGTCGATATTAAAAATCCTGAGGACCTTGAGAAACTCAAGGAGAAAGCGCAGGATTGGCAAAACAATGGGAGTATGGGAAAAGAGAGTGAGTTTGAAGAGGAATAGGTGCTGAGCGGTTACGGTTGGAGAAAATCGTCTGAATCAGGATTTGCAGGATTTGAAGGTTTTTAGGATAGTTTTTGAGAGCCCCAAATAATTAGATCTACGCACACTGCACTTTTGTAGTATGGTTTCCTGTTAGGCAAGTTTGTGCTACACAGACGGCATTCACGTTGGCATATTATCACTACCGGACGATTGCGCGAAATGCGGGTGTAAAACGGATGGCATCGAATTCGCTTTGGGTTTCGACTCTCTGTATAATGCGTTCATCAAGGGCAATAGCTCGGGTCAGGTATTCCAACGCTTGAGAGATTTGACCGTTTTTCATCGCAGTCAAGCTGCCGTGATACAGATAGTCAGCGTTGTTCGGTGCGCGTGTGAGTGCCTGCCCAAATACATCAAGTGCTTCAGTATAGCGTCCCTGTTTATACAATATCCATCCGAGTGTATCGTAAATATGCGCTGCATCCGGACCGAGTTCGAGCGCGCGTCTTGCTAACTTTTCCGCCTCTGCTAAATTTGTCCCCAATGTATCGGCGTAGAGCCACGCCAATGTATTGTATGCCACCGCAAACTTCGGACCGGCTTCGATGGCTTGCGAGAGCAGTGCAACACCCTCTTCCAGATTTCCCGCTGCACTGGCGCGTCGTCCCTGTTCCCAAAGTCGATAAGCCTCATAAGGATATTTTCCTGCTTTAAGTTCGGTAGCAAATGTGATCAACTGCGCGATCTGTGGACTCGGACGAATCTTTTGAACACTTTCGCCTGATCGAATAGCGTCATCGAACCGTTTTAAGTTGAAATACCCCCATGTTAAGTTCTCGTGCGCCGTCGTGTAATGCGGACTCAGCGCGACAGCTTGCTCCCACAATTTAAGCGCAGTACGTATATCTCCACGGTTTCCCGCAGAAAACCCCTGTCTCCATAAGCGATACGCCTGCAGTGTGTATTCTCCGGCTTTTATATCCTGAGCAGTTTTGAGGGTAAACTCAATGCTTCTCAATTCAGACAGCGAAACACGCCGATTTTTGCCCAAAGTGCGCGCCGTGGTATACGCCTTTAGTGCCGACTCACACGCTGCAATAGTGGAATCAAAACGCGCCATTTCAAGTAAAGCGGCACCCATGTTTGCCCAAGCACTTACCATCTCCGGATTCATACCCACTGCTTGTTGATAGGCGGAAACAGCTGCCGCCAATTGCTGTGCGGATAGGTAGGTGTTACCAAGATTATAGAAAATGTCTGCTATGCCTGCAGGCTGAGAAAATCCACTTTCGGAGACCAACTTGATTGCCGAAAGGTAAATCTGAATTGCCAACTCATATTCCCTTCTTTTAAAGTAGAGATCAGCGAGTCGGAGATACGCCTTTAAATACTTCGGACTCTCAGCAATGGCTTGCTGCCAAGCCGCTATTGCCGCTTCCATTCGTCCCGCGCGTTCCGCCCGCCCGCCTACCTGATAGTGCCGATGTGCAGCAAGCGAATAAATTCCGGCTTGTAAGTCCCGGGCGATTGCGAGATTGGCATGGAGCTGCGGTTGATCTGGATTGAGTGTCAACCCCTCCTGATATACCACAATTGCATCTTCAAACCGACCTAATTCTTGATGCGCCAGTCCTAAGTTGTTGAGTGCCTCTACGTTATGCGGTCGGATTTCAAGGGCAATTTGATACGCCTCAACGGCTCGCTCATAGAAGACACGCTTCGTACCGGTATCAGCAACATCTATATCACCTGCTTTGTGGCAAGCCAATCCTAATTTGATAAGGGCATCTACGTCACGCGGTAAGAGTTCTAAAGTTCGGGTAAACGCTTCAATCGCTTTTCGGAATTTTGCTTTCTGGTAGTAAACCAATCCGAGGTGATAATGTGCATCGGCGAAATCCGGCACAGCTGTCGTAACCTGCTCGAATGTCTCAAGCGCAGTATCCAACTCTCCTGCGTTTAATTCCTTAACCGCTTGTGCAAACAGAGATATCGCCTCTTCGTTCGCGATAGTCGAACTCCCAATAACGATGAAAAGGACACACATCCAAATGACAGATTGACAGCAAAACATCAATTTCTCTCCTGATCACGTTTGCAGATTGAACCTTCTCATATTGTAGCGAGTTTATCCTTTTATTGCAACCGGACAATCAGAGAGGGTACGTAAAATATTTGTTGATTGTCTGAATCGCGGATTACACGGATTTCGCGGATTATCGCGGATATTGACACACTTTGTCATCTGAATCAGGATTTTCAGGATTCAAGGATTTTAGGATTTGCAATCCCAATTTCAGAATACCAAAATTAATTCTTGCATCTCTTTGAGAAGTCATGTAAACTAAACAGATATAACCCTAAATTGTGCCTCAAGGCACAATCTGTCTTTGCTGGACATCGGAAAACACATCATGCACGAAACACATATCAGAACCAAAATTCAGCGCGCTCTTAACAACTTCACAGACGGAAATCTCGCCGAAAACGCAATCCACCTCCTCAAAGTGTTAGGCTACGAAAGCCAGCGAACCCTCAATCGAGACGCAAACACTCCCGAGGCATTCCGCGAAGACTTTGACCGTGACCACCTCATAAACCCAGAAAAAGCACGCCTCCATGAATGGCAGACTGCTGACTTCCTCTTCCAACTTACCGCTGATGAAATTAGACAACACACGCAAGAGACGCTCACATTCAATGAAGATCCGGGCGTTGACGAGCATATCTATCAATCCTATCTGTTTCTGGCTATCAAACTTAAAGGAGGGACATATTCCCGCACTGCACTTGCCAACATCACCCGCGAAATCAACAAACTCTATGCCATACCCGCATTGCTGATTTTTCAACACGGACACGCGCTGACCTTTTCCATTATCAACCGCAGACCGAGTCAGCGTGATAGGGACCTTGATGTGCTTGAAAAAGTGACGCTCATCAAGGATATTGACGTTGTGAATCCCCACCGCGCACACCTTGGCATCTTAGCGGAGTTATCGCTGGATACCCTCTATCAGCAGTACGAATTTAGCAACTTCCTTGAGCTGCATCAGGCGTGGCAAAAGACGTTGGACACCTCCGAGCTCAACAGACGCTTCTTCAAAGAGATTGCCGATTGGTATTTCTGGGCGGTTGAAAAAGTGACGTTTCCAACCGATGCAGGTGACGATGAAACCCGCCGCAATGCCACGTGTATCATCCGTCTGATTACGCGGCTCATCTTCGTCTGGTTTCTCAAGGAGAAATCCCTCGTGCCGAACACGCTCTTTAACGAATCGGACATCTCGGAGCTCCTCATGAGCGTTGACCCACAGGAAAGCACCTACTACAAGGCGATCCTCCAAAACCTGTTCTTTGCAACGCTGAATCAGGAGATGAACACACCAGAAAAACCGAACAACCGCAAATTCCGAGGCGAGGGACGACAGCACTACAACATCACATCGCTGTATCGCTACAAACGCTATTTCAGAGACCCGGACGCGGCACTGCGTCTGTTTGCGTCAATTCCGTTCCTCAACGGCGGTCTGTTTGAATGCCTCGACAAACCCGATCCGGACGATACAAAAACAATCCTGCGTGTGGATGGATTCTCCGACAGAAAGGACAATCCGCTTTCGGTCCCAAATGAACTTTTTTTCTCCGAACCGCAAGCCGTGAATCTCAACACCGTCTACGGCACGAAAAACAGTCGATATACCGTGTGGGGCTTAATCCACATCCTCAACCGCTACAAGTTCACCATTACCGAGAACACACCGATAGAGCAAGAAGTCGCCTTGGATCCCGAGTTGCTCGGACAGGTATTTGAAAACCTGCTCGCCGCATACAACCCAGAAACCGACACGACTGCGCGTAAACAGACAGGTTCCTTCTACACGCCGCGCGAGGTCGTCAACTACATGGTAGACGAATCCCTCATCGCCTACCTCAAAGAAAGTAGCAGGCACAATCCCTTGTGCCGTAGCACAGAAACCAAACTCCGCCACCTCCTGTCCTATAACGATGAACCCCATCAATTCACAGACACCGAAGTCGAACACCTCATCAGTGCCATTGACACGCTCAAGATACTCGATCCCGCCTGCGGTTCCGGTGCCTTCCCGATGGGTATCCTGCACAAACTCGTCTTTCTACTCGGTAAACTCGATCCCCGCAACGCACAATGGCGACAACGCCAAATTGATCGCGTCCAAGGTGCCATCACCGCATCAGAGAAGATTGACGATAGCACCTTTCGTGAAAGTGCCATTAATGAATTGGAACGCGAAATTGAGAGCATCAACGAGGCGTTTGAACGCAACGAACTCGACTACGGCAGAAAACTCTATCTCATAGAGAACTGTATCTACGGTGTGGACATCCAACCGATTGCCACACAGATCGCCAAACTCCGCTTCTTTATCTCGCTGATCGTCGAGCAGAAGATTGACGATACCCGCGAGAACCGAGGCGTGCGTCCCTTGCCAAACTTAGAGACGAAGTTCGTTGCTGCGAATACGCTCCTCGATGTAGAGAAACCCGCACAGATGACATTCCGAAATCCAGAGATAGATAGTAAAGAGAAGGTACTGGAGGAGGTGAGGCGTAGACACTTCACCGCCCGAACCCCGCGCACGAAGGAACGCTACCGAAAACGGGATGCTGAGCTCCGCGCTGAGATTAGCACATTGCTCCAACAAGACGGATTTCCGAGTGAGACGACTGAAAAGATCGCGAGGTGGGATCCTTACGATCAGAACGCTGCAGCGGATTTCTTTGATCCAGAGTGGATGTTCGGTATCACAGACGGGTTCGATGTCGTGATTGGCAATCCGCCCTACGTCCGTCAAGAGAAAATCAAGGATCTCAAACCCACCTTGAAAAAGCGATACACTTGTTATACGGGTGCCGCAGACCTCTACGTTTATTTCTATGAACGCGGGCTGCAACTACTGAATACAAACGGCATCCATACCTTTATCTGTTCCAACAGTTGGTTGGATGTCAACTACGGCGCGCCGTTACAGAAGTATCTATTGGACAATACGAACAGTGCCGTTATTTGCCATAGCGAAGCGGAACGTGAGTTTGAGAGTGCTGATATCAATACCATCGTGAGTATTTTCCACAACGGCACACCCGATGCAGATTCTCATCTCCGTTTTCTAACCTTCAAAACGTTCATCGGCGACCCAGATGTAGAGAACCGTCGCGAGCGGAGGCGCACGTATACCGAGTTAAAACAAGCGGGCACGCGTGAAAACAGATACGCCGGTGACAAGTGGGGTGGGAAATACCTCCGCGCCCCGGACATCTATTGGACGATCTTGGAAAAAGGCAAAGATAAACTGGTGCGGTTGGGTGACGTTGCGGAGGTGCGGCGAGGTTTCACAACGGGTGCCAATGCGTTTTTCTATCTTGACGATGAACGGATTCGGGAATGGGGAATTGAGTCAAAATTTCTGAAGCCCGTCATCAAGAGTCCGCGCGAGTGTAAAAGCATCCGCGTGGATCCGAGTCAGTTGCAATTTAAGTTGTTTATGTGCCATGCCGACAAGGCGATGTTGGCAGGAACTGCAGCATTGAACTACATTGAATGGGGTGAGTCGCAGGGGTTTCATCAGAGACCGAGTTGCAAGTCAAGAGCAAGATGGTGGGATTTGGGTAAATGGGGATATCCTGATATGTTGTGGTCGGATGCCTACAATGTTCGGTTTGGATGCTTTGAAAACGCAGGCGATTATTTTGGAGATAAAAGGTTTTTCGTTATAGAATTCAAGGGGAAAAATTCGGCAATCTGTGCTTACTTAAACAGCACTATAATTCCCTTGCTAATTGAAACAGAAGGCATCTCTAATTTGGGTGAGGGCGTTATTTATACCAACGTTTATTGGTTAAAAACACTTCCAATATTAGAAGAAAACCACATAGCAAAAGAAATTCACGAATGCTATGAAAACATAAAAACACGGGAGATCCTTCCTATCTTTGACGAAATTCACCAACCTGACCGTCGCGCCCTTGACGCTATTATTTTCGATGCCCTCGGTCTCACGCAAGGTGAACGGAATGGCGTGTATGAAGCGGTTGTTAAGCTTGTCGAAGCACGGCTGCGGAAGGCGAAAAGTTTGAAGGGGAAAGGGTAGGTTGTCTGAATCTCGGATTTTCGCGGGTTGCGCAGATTTCGCGGATTACGCTCCAGATAAGGATTAAGAATTTAATCGGATAATGTAGGTGTTCATCGTCTGAAGCAGGATTTACAGGATTCAAGGATTTGCAGGATAATAGAACCGTCTTGATTGAGAACTGTTGTTTATAGAATTACCCAAATATTTTATTAAACTTCATGCGGATCGGTATGTGACGCATGAAATTAATGGGCTCAAATCTCCAAATTCGGTTGACATCCGTTAACTGAATGTGTTATTCTTACATTTAAGCAATCTAACCCGGGAGAGAAAATTGTGAGCGAACCATTAAACGGGTTTATCACCTATTCACACGAAGATACAGAGGCAAAGAACGAGTTACGAAAACGTCTTGCTGTGATGGAGCAGCAAAACGAGTTAGTAACTTGGGATGATGGTCAACTCACGCCTGGAGATGAAGCATTTCAAAAAGACCTCCTCAAAAAGGTTGCTGGTTCGGATTTACTTCTCTACCTCGTCTCCGCTGCGAGTCTTGCTTCTAAAAACTGTAACAAGGAATTAGCAGAAGCAATAAACGGAGACAAAAGAGTTATTCCTATTATCCTTGAGCATTGTGATTGGCTGCGTCATCAACTCAGCGGTTTTGAAGTTCTTCCTGATAAAGGTAAACCGCTTAACGAATGGATTCCTGAGAGCAAAGGTTGGCAAAATGTCGTGGAGGGTATACGAAAAGCCGCTGATGAAGTTCGATCTCAGTCTGTTTCCTCGTCTGATACATCTGAAAAAGAACTACATGCTGAAATGGATTTTCAATATGGGAATATTCTGTTTCTGCTTGGACAACTAGACATGGCAATTGGTGCGTACTCCAATGCTATCAACCTTAACCCGCTTAACGCGAGAGTCTATAACAATAGGGGCATTGTTTATGGTCGCAAAGGTGATCTTGATAACGCTATTGAGGACTTTAGTAAGGCGGTACAACTCAAACCAGATTATGCCACCCCTTATTACGGCCGGGGCATTGTCTATACTAAAAAGGGTGATTTTGATAATGCTATCAGAAACTATACAGAGGCAATAAAGCGCAAAACAGATTATGCCAATTTATATCATGATCGGGGTATTGCTTACGCTAAAAAGGGTGATTTTGATAATGCTATCAGGGACTATACAGAAGCAATAAAACGCAAAACAGATTATGTAGAGGCATATAACAATCGGGGTAATGCTTACGTTGACAAAAGCGAGGTTGATAACGCTATCAGCGACTTTACCGAAGCGATAAAACTAAAATCCAATCTTGCTGAGGTATATCACAATCGAGGCCGTGCTTATACTGTCAAAAATGACTATGCCAACGCCATAAAAGATTTTACCAAAGCTATACAACTAAAACCCGGTTACGCCGAGGCATACAGTGTACGCGGGGTTAACTACGCTGAGAAAGGCGAGTTTGAAAAAGCTATAAAAGACTATAACAAAGCAATAGAGCTAAATCCGAAGTTTGCTGGTGCCTATTATAATCGTGGTATAGTCTATTTTAACAAAGGCAATTTTGATAAGGCTATTGAGGACTATACTACAGCAATTCAGCAAGACTCTCAGTTTGCTCGAGCGTACTACCTTCGAGGGGAAGCATGGTTACGCCAAAAAGAATGGGACAAAGCCAAAACCGATCTAATAACTGCCAAACGGTTAGGTGTTGACATCATTGCAATGTTCCATAATTCCTACAAAAATGTTGAGACCTATGAGCAGCGACATCATGTGAAGTTGCCGGAAGACCTCGCGCTTCTACTGACGCAACGTCGGCGAGATCGCTATCCAAAGATGCAAAAAGTGTTAGGTGCCGACGGCAAACCGCTTGAATCACCGAACGTAGTCAATTTGCGTGCCCAGCTTCGTAATGCTGGTACACCGTTAGGTGCGTACGTCAAATCAAAACCCTCTTTCGGCATCAACACAGCACCGACTGAGGTCTTCGTCGTAGACAAGATAACGCGGGACAAACTCATTGCGGAAAGTCCTTCATCTGCTGATATTTTGAAGCCATTTTTGCACGGACAGGATCTCAGACGTTGGCATGTTGTCACACCTCAGCAGTGGCTCATCTTTACCTACCGCGGTATAGCAATAAACAACTATCCAGCAGTCCTAAAACACTTGGAAAAATATCAAGAAACTCTGAGCAAACGAAAAGGCAAACAGGCATGGTATGAGTTGGCAGCGTCTCTTGACGATGTGGAGCGTTTTTCACAACCGAAACTCGTCTGTCCAGATATCTATAACCACCAGACTTTCGCTGTTGATGCTGCCGGTTATTATTATGGCAAAACCTCCTACCTTATCCCAACTGAGGAAACGTGGCTCTGCGGTCTCCTCAATTCCCGCACTGTGGAGTGGTTTTATTCACAGGTGTCGAATCAATTGACGATTGATCCGCTTCGGGCGCGTAGTGGATATATCCAGCAGATTCCGATTCCTAATATCACGCCAGTCCACAAAGCACTCATCGCTAAAATTGTTGATTACCTGATCTATCTACAACAACAACCAACGACAAACAGCAAGGATTTAGCACACGCTCGCGATGCTCTGATGCTCGGGTATTTTGAGCGAGTTATTGACGGATTGGTTTATGAGGCGTATCTGCCTGAGGATCTCCATAAAGGAAATAAACACTTCTTCCAACCGTTATTGGATGAAAGGTTGCCTCCAATTGAAGATATTGAGGATGACAAAATGTCTGTGTTCCGAGATATCTTTGAGCTCCTGTACGAAAAAACACATCCGATCCGGCGTAATCTTTTCTTTCTGGATAGTGTAAAATCCGTCCGTATCATTCAAGGGAAACTGTGAAAATAACCGATATTGAGATTAAAAACTTCAGAGCCTTTCCTGCAACTTATCAAATTGATCTGGGCAAAACAGGCAAGAATCTACTGGTTTATGGTGAAAATGGGAGCGGTAAATCGTCGTTGTATCTCGCGTTAAAATATTTCCTTGAATCCGGTGTAGACGGGAACAACAGAGACAACAAAAATACCGCCTTTGAAAACCTTCAAAATATTTTTATTCAAGACCCAGGGCATATCAAACTTTCTCTTCGCGCCGACCATTGGTCAAAGAAGGATACCTATGAATGGTCACAGCGTGTTACAGGAGAAACAAATGACGAGTTGATCACCGAAGCCTCGAAATCGAAAGGATTTCTCGACTACAAGTCCCAGCTGGAAACACACTATATCCATCGCGAAAG
This sequence comes from Candidatus Poribacteria bacterium, assembly GCA_963662915.2. GTDB lineage: Bacteria > Poribacteria > WGA-4E > WGA-4E > WGA-3G > WGA-3G. The sequence continues at coordinate 1,885,833 of CAXXEU010000002.1, forward strand.
CGAGTCTGTCAACCTGTTTAATTTGTTGGTTAAGACACTTTTGGCAAATACCGTTAACCCTCTGACGGATCGAACCCTTGCCGAGGATTGGAACGATATCCAGCCTCCGTTTCCCCGCAGAAGTGCGAGAAACCAAATTGAAAATCTTGAAGGGCGGATAGTGAATTTCAATAGAGAATTAACCAACAGATTAGCAGACCTACATCCAAAGGTGTCTGATATCCTCAACAAGTTCGGATATGATGTTGTGATCGACTTAGATTTTCAGGGGATTACATATAGTCGAGATAAGAAAACGCTTGATAACCAAGAGATTCTCTTAAAGGTTGAATTCTTTGGTACAGAGATATCTTCACATCACATCTTTCTTAACGAGGCAAAGTTATCAGCAATGGCAATTGCAATCTATCTTTCATCAATTCTGATTCAGCCCGATAGTGCGCTAAAAATTCTCGCCCTGGATGATGTGTTAATCGGTTTGGACATGTCGAACCGCCTCCCGGTGCTTGATATCTTAGACGAGTATTTCGCAGACTACCAAATCTTCTTGACGACTTACGATAGGGCGTGGTATGAGATTGCTAAGCAGCGTACATCTCGTAGTGGAAAATGGAAAGCCGTTGAATTCTATTTTTCACAAACCGGTGAGTATGAAGTGCCGATCTACGCCGAAGATAAGGCATATATCGAAAAGGCAAGAGAATATCTCGATGCCAACGATTACAAGGCTTGTGCAGTATACGTTCGCACGGGTTTTGAAACGGCAATTAAACAGTATTGCGATAATAAACGGCTCGCTGTTAGGTATCGTGAAAACCCAAAGGACTTGAAAAGTGAAGATTTCTGGGTCCCAATAAAAATGGAAATGAATGAGACCGGCACTCCTCTTTTGGATCTAAGAGTTGTTGACAAGATTGAATCGGCGCGAAAATTTATCCTAAATGAACTCAGTCATGCAAGCTTCGCGAACATCTATAGAAAGGAACTTGAAGATGCTATTGCAGCGGTGGCGGATCTTGAAGCCGCGCTAACGTAAGTCCTATATAAAAGAACTCAGGGCTATTTCGTTTTAAGGTTTTTATCCAATGTGTCCAAAGCGTCGGGATTTCCAAATCCCGCCTACAACGGATCCGCGTGCATCGAACATCTAAAATTTCGGAAAACTGAATGGCCCTGAAAAGAAATCTTGACAACGATTAAGAAAATAGATTATAATTAAAACAGATTTCTATACATACGGAGGTAACAACCGTGCGAAAAATTGTTATTTCTTTTTTCCTTATAATGTCAATGCTGCTGTTGTGTCAGATCAGCGATGCAGCACTGCTTGTAGCGGACGACTTTGAAGGTAAACTTAAAGATAAGTATTGGAAGGGACAAGATGAGTCCTGGGATGTGAATCGCGGTTACCTGGAAATCCACAGACTTGCTGGCGATGGCAACGGCGAGGTTGATTTTGGATATGGAACCATTGAGTTTGAAGATTTTGGGCTTCGCCTCGATTTTTACCTGTTTGACGATGATGATTTCCCCAGCAAAATGGAGATTCTATTTCGCGCCAACGAGGACTATCATTTCTACCAATTGATTGTCACGCCTGCTAACGGATTCGGTCGCCCGAACTCGGCGCGCTGGTACAAGCGTGAAGGCAACGATCGCGGTACATGGAATGAGTATCGGGATTTCAGAGCCGAATTTCCGTTTCCTGTCGAAACAAAAGAATGGTACACGCTGGCATTGCTTGGTAAGGGTAGCACTTTTGAACTTCACATCAAGCGGCAGGGGGAACTCTTATTTCAGAAAGTTTCAGAAATAAATGACCCTAAAAATCTTCATCCGAAAGGTGTACTTGGATTCCATACGAATCAACTCCAACACTATTATATTGACAACCTCTATCTTTACGATAATCCGACCGAGGTCAGTCTTGCAGTCGAGCCTCAAAACAAACTTGCTGTAACATGGGCAAGCCTCAAACAGTAACGACATAAGTGTCTGGGAAACCTATGTCGTTTCATAGTTGGGTTAGTTACACTTAAAAAGGAGGGTAAACGACCATGAAACCACTTTTTCTAATTTCAGCACTCACACTATCGCTTCTTGCACTCACTTTGACTGGTGGGTTTGCAGCGGATTTGGCAATTTACTCGGGACCGACGAATCCGGGTTGGATTTCACAAGACGCTGCCATAGCGAACGCTGAGACAATCACGAACGACAGCCAGATACAAGCCATTTTTGAAAGCATTGAGAACTATGGCGACGGTGATGAGGTTGGCTCCGACTCCCCGTTAGGTGAATGGATGCAAGCGCATACCGGTAACGGACAGCAGGATGTCTTCATTGCTGCATCTGGAACGGCACCGAGTGCAATCTACCAATTCCCGAACGTGGATCCGGACGGTTCTAACATTGAGAATTTTATTGAGGATGGTAACGTTTTCATTAACGTTGCCGACTGGATTTTGTATATGAGCTACGAAGGTGGCAGTCGCAGTGTGAATAACGCTGCGGATGGTGCCGCAAACGTTTTTGATATCCCAGGACTGAGTTTCGGTGCAAGAGGCGGGCCGCAGGTTCCGACGGAGGCAGGAGAAGCATATCTTCCTTCGCTCGTCGAATTTCAGTCTGACCGTCCGTGGCATCTCGAACAGTTCGATGGCACAGATTGGGAAGTCACCGCTTTTGCTCTCTCAAATGACGATCCCAATTCTGCGGATCCTGCTGTTGCTGTAAATACAACTTACGGCGGGATTATCGCTGCTATGTGGCAAAAAGCACAACCGGATTGGGAAGGTGATGACCCGCGTGCAAGTGGCGTTATTGAATTTATCGCTAACTGGCTCATGGAACAGGGTAGTATCGCGACGCCGGTAGAAGCCCAAGACAAAATTGCAACAACTTGGGGCAGAATTAAATCCGGTCAATAATTGTTTTTTCAAACAAACTGAGGGCGCGAGTAAACACGCGCTCTTTGGAAGAATTAAATACTGATGGCAACCAAAAAGGAGGTATTGCACATCATGAAACTGTATGTCTATTTAGGTATAGCCCTTTTCGCGTTCTCAAGCTGCGTGGCTATAGTTTCAGCAAACGATTTGGCGTTTTACTCCGGACCTACGAATCCCGGCTGGATTAGCGACAAAGCCGTTCGAGAGAACGTTGCAGTCATTAAAGCAGATGCGGGTGTTAAATCGTTGTTTGACAGCATTGAAGACTTCGGGGACGGCGATGAAGAAGGTGATGATTCCCCACTTGCTCAATGGGCCATTGAGCATACTGATAACGGTCAACAAGATGTTATCATCCTCGCTTGTGGAACTTGTCCGAGTGCACTTTATGAGTTCCCGAATAAAGATCCAGATGGATCCAACGTCGAGAATTTTGTTGAAGCAGGTAATATCGTCATTAACGTCGCAGACTGGATCTTCTATATGAGTTACGAAGGTGGTGTTCGGAGTCCAAACAACGGTCCCGACGGTGCTGCGAATGTCTTTGACATTCCTGGGCTTAGTTTTGGTGCCCGGGTGGGCGCGATGAAACCGACAGCACTTGGCGAAGATATCATTCCGTCAATGGAGGATTTCACCTCTGATCGTCCATGGCACGTAGAGCAGTTTGACGGCTCAGATTGGGATCTCGTGATTTTCGCGGAAGCCGATAAAAATAACGCGGATCCTGCTGTTGCCATAAGCAAAACTCCAGGTCCGGATGGAACTGGTATGATAGCAGCCATGTGGCAATCTGCTAAACCAGAATGGCCAGGTAATACCGACATCCGCGGTATTGGTGTCGCTGAATTTATCAATAACTGGCTTGCAGACGAAGCGGAATTTGATGTTGAAGCGAAAAACAAATTAGCAACCACTTGGGGCACACTCAAGCAGACTCGCTAATTTCGCACATCTTACCATTGAGATAGCATTGCGCTGTCTTGACATCTTCTATAGAAAATGCCTCTGTGCTGTCCAAACAGTGCAGGGGCATTTCTTTTTTTGAGTTGCATATATTCAGATAAAGTGTTATACTGCTCATGAAAAATCTTTTTTCTGAAATTATGCACCCTTTCCACTCTAAAATTGTGTCTTTAACAATGTAGCATAGACTTGTTCGTCTCTACCTTCTGGAGGGTACTCTGGTGAGACATACTACATTCAAACTGTTTTTCGTTATTGTATCGGTTGTATTGTACCAGTGCGTGTGTTCAATCTTTGTAGAGGCCGCGACGCCTGGGGAAATCGTCTTCACATCAACTCGCGATGGCAATGAAGAAATTTACATCATGAACGCCGATGGGAGCAGAGAGGTAAATTTGACTCGACATCGCGCGGATGACTTTAACCCGACTTGGTCGCCGGATGGAAAACAGATTCTGTTTGTCTCGGACCGCAATGCCGGGGTGCCCGATCTTTATCTCATGGACGCAGACGGTACAAACGTTCGACGCGTCTTTCGTCAAATAAAACACAGAGAGCAGCCAACATGGTCTCCCGATGGAAAATCGATTGCCTATGTAACCCCTGAAGAGAATGCTATAAAAATCGCCACGGCAACCGGACATGCTGAGAGACGTTTGACATTGATCAGCTGGGGAGGTGTTAACCCAGCATGGTCTCCTGACGGTTCAGAGATAGCCTACGATTGGAAAGAGAGTGGAAACATGCGGATCATTAATGTGAACGCCAAAACCCCCCGCGTGCTGCTGCCAGAACTGAAGAAATTTGTGAGGTGGCAGCCCGCTTGGTCGCCTACCGGAGATAGGATCGCTTTTGCCGCCCTCAAGTGGCCCGAAAATCACGTGGGAGCCCTGAGAGTTGACGATAAACTCTCGCTTTACATTGCTGACCGAGACGGTGCCAGGGTAAAGCATCTTGTTAAAGAGCCGATTGTCAACCATCCCACTTGGTCTACAGACGGTAGCGAGATTCTCTATGAAAAACGCTTTGACGATGCGAGAAGAGAACGACAGCTCTTTAAAATTAGCGTGGAAATCGGTAGATCGCAACAACTCACGCGTAAAGGCAGCAATTACCAGGCAGATTGGATGCCGGATACCTCTCCATTGCCTGTTGAACCGATGCCATCTTCATTGACAACGGTATGGGGAAAGATGAAGCGCGAATAGTATTCGGTGGCAGCTACCGGATATGACGATAGAGGGCCGCAAGTCTCTCTGGCGAAACGCCAAAAAAATAAAGCAAAGTAATCAGCCAGTTATTGAGTGTTGTTCTCACGATCCCTCTGACTTCCCAACGCCGTGCGGATATATGGATATACGGTGTCAGGAGCGTTGTCTTGCCGAGTCGCCGTAAACCTTTTGAAAATTCCATCTCCTCTAAAATCGGCACATCTGGAAAGCCCCCAATTTCTTCAAAATCCGTCCGCGCGAGGAAAATGCCGCTATCTCCATAAAATACCTTTAGATACCTGCCTCGGAAGTCTCCTGCTATTTCAATCAGGCGATATAGGAAACTTCTACCATCAATCCTCTGACGGAACCCACCCCCTACGTAGCCTGAAGACAATGCCGTCGTTACTGCTGCCAATGCTCCCGATTCGAGCCAGATATCGGCGTGTAGGAAGATAAGGATGTCGCCTATCGCTGCCGCTGCACCAGCATTCAACTGTTTTGCCCTGCCACGCTCAGATGTAATCACTCTCCCGTATTTTTCCGCGATACGAACCGAAGCATCCGTACTCCCACCGTCCACAACAATGAGTTCATGAGACTTTAGTTCGGGCTGGAGTTGAGAGAGCGTTTTCTCCAAAATCTCCGCCTCGTTGAGAGTCGGGATAATAATCGAGATTTTTTGTAATCTGTCCATCGCGAACTAAAGTGGTGTTTTCAAAAACTGGTTTAGTGCGAGTATTGGAAAGACAGAGGCATAAATCGGATCGGCGTATCCACCGATAATCTCCCAATAGATACCGACAGACTGCTCGTGCCATGATCCATTTTCTCGCTGATGTTTGAGCAAAAAGGCGATACCCTCTTGAGCAGCCTGCTTTTCTGGTGCAGCGAGTAGAAGGGAGTATGTGCTCCACGCCGTCTGCTCCACTGTGCTTTCGGTCGGGTTTCCGAACATATCTTCGCCCCAACCGCCATCCGGATTTTGGCTACGTTCCAACCATTGAACACCGCGCTGGACCTCAGGGACATCCTTCAGTCCAACTTTGACAAGCACCGCAATAGCGCACGCCGTTCCATAAGTATCTTTTGCCAACCAGAGATCGCGCCAATAACCATCACGGTTAATTTGCTTGCGAAGCCAAGTGATACCACGATTCATCTCGCGATGCATATCCGGTTTATCCGCAAGGTCGCTCCGTTCCAATTCAAAGAGTGCTTCAATTGCATGTGCCGTGATACTGACGCACCCGACATCCCCCTGTCCGGGTTGATAGGTGCTCCACCCGCCGTCGCGACTTTGCTGTGTCTTTAGCCACGAAACACCCTGGCGAATCGAATTATTTAAAGCGTCGCGATCAGCCGATGGACTCACAGGAAGCGAACGGATGAGTGCTAAGGTACCGAGTGCGGTATCGTCGGCATCGCTTGGGAGTGTACTATCGTCCAATCCTGAAAACGCCCAACCGCCATCAGCGTTCTGGTGTTTGACAAGCCATTGCGCTGCGCGTTGGACTTTAGGCGTTAGATCGACATTCAGCGGCAGCACACCATTTTTCAGAGCAGATACCTCTGTTAAAGCCATGATACTCAACGCGGTATCCCAAACATTCAAGTTCAACGCCTCTCTGCACCCGCCATCGGGATTTCTGGTAGTACGAAGCCAATCAATACCGCGCTGGATAAACATAGCAGTATCTTCATCCGGTTCCCACTTTTTCTGCAATTCAATGAGTGCCAAAACGGAAAGTGCTGTGATATAGTTCACGCGAAACCAACTCCCATCACTGAGAACATGCGCTTTCAACCAAGTAACGAGAGACTCAATCATTTCAGGGCGACGGGTCGTGTTGAGTTCAATTAAAATAAAAACCGGGACAAGTGTGTGCTGTTCGGCGATGAAGAGGGCATCAAACATTGAGGTATTGAACAATGCCACGGGTGGCAAACGATGTCGCGGCGGTTTCAACCGACTGCCGATCAGTGGTATCTTTGTCAATTGTCTGGCAAGTTTCATGAGAGGTATTGCACTCTCTGAGAGCATCAATTCATTCCAATCGAACTGATCAAAAGCGGCATAAGCTAATTTGACGAGGGCGAGGTGGGGCGGAATTTCTGGGATGGACGCGATCATAGCCTGGAGGGCGGGATCTGGCGAACGCAGATGAATCTGTTCCAGCATTAAACGGACAAACCGAGTGGCTTCAGCGTTGGATATGTTCGCCGTATCCAATCCCCAATGACTATCTTCGTTCCGATTCGCGGCGAACCATTCGGTAAGATTTGGGTCTGGTGTTTCATCTTGCGCGAGTTGAATCCATGCATAGGCGCAAGTCGGGAAGGTACTTGAGGAAAGTTGCCCTTCAAAAGCACCTTCTTCGCGTTGTTGTATAAGTAAAGAGGTAATGCCGCGTGTTAAAGCAGATATAGCGTGCTCTTTCATAAGGAAAGCATAACATATTTGAGAAAAAAGTCAAGCATAGATCACAACCAAAGATGGGTCAGGGCTATTTCGTTTTAAGGTTTTTATCCAATGTGTCCAAAGTGTCGGGATTTGGAAATCCCGCCTACAACGGATCCGCGCGGATCGAACATCTAAAACTTCGGAAAACTGAATGGCCATGAAGATGGACATTCTCAGTTGACTGCAACCGTCAGAATATGTTATAATTGCCCTACATAAAGAGAACAATAGGACTTACGCAAAATTTAGGATTACCCCCTTGAGTCCCCCCGCAAGCAGGGAGAATCTGTCGGTTTTTAGAGACAACTGCGTAAGTCCTGAACAAATTACAGCAAAATCTATAATAATCAACGACACACTCCGAACAGGTGAAGTTAGGGACCCTAACCTACAAAGGGACAGCGTTTATCATTCGATAGTTCACCGAAATATCTACATGTTTTTACATTTCACCCTAAAAAACGTTGAGAGGCAACAGGATGTTCAAAACTCGTTTTCGGCGTGCCATGTTCTTCTTTTTTTACCTCCTACTTTTTGGGTTTGCAAGCCTATTTACGGCTTCCGCTGAACAGGAGCCGGCTCCTGTTCAATTAGAAAAGATCGTTGTAACACCTGGTCGCTTTACGATTTATGACGGCACTTCGGCGAGAATCGCTTTATCCAAACAAGAGATTGAACGCTTTCCGCTAATCGACAATGATGTAATGCGTGCGGGACATGTCTTTCCGGGTGTGGTCTCAAGTGATTATAGTGCGCGGTTCAGCGTCCGCGGCGGTGAAAAAGATGACATTTCGGTCAGATTAGACGGAATGGAACTCTATAATCCGTACCATCTTCAGGACTTCGGCGGCGCGATTTCGCTCATCGGTATCGATCTGATTCAGAACACCGAATTACTCATTGGGGGTTTTCCTGCAGCATACGGCGAGAAGATGTCAGGTGTCTTTGACATTACAACGAGAACACCAAACACCGAGCAATTCTCCGCCACTTTTGGGGTAGACTTAATTAACGCAACAGCCACTCTGGAAGGACCGCTCACCGATAAGGGCGGTTGGCTCCTGTCAGCTCGGCGGGGGTATATTGATTTAATTCTCGTCCTGATGGATATCGACGAAAACTATAAACCTCAGTATGCTGATGTCTATAGTAAACTCACCTATCAGATTACACCATCAGACACCCTCACCTTCAATGGGCTTTACGGTTGGGACAAAAACCGGATTCGTGTAGACGATGAAGATAATAATTTGGATTCTCGATACGACAACTCGACGGCTTGGATGAAGTGGCGGCATAGATTCGGCACCTCACACTGGACAGACGTTTTTATTTTTGGTGGCATTTCTCGTCAGGATAGAAGGACAGGAAAGGCAGATTTAGATGATCGCGACTTCCAATTTTTGGGGACAAAAGCGGAACTCACAGCAAACCTTTTTGAAAAACATACGTTACGTAGTGGCGTGACATGGCGATGGTTAGCGGCGCAATATCAATACGACGTTCAAGAACGGCAAGCGGGTATAAACATCTACAAGCCGATTCTTGCTAATGTTGACGACAGTGGCGGTGAATTTAACGCATTCCTGCAAGATGAGTGGCAGCTGCACCCGAAACTTGCCCTCAATATCGGCGGACGTTATCTCTATCAACAGTATCGGGAAGAAGGTATTCAGCGTTATGAAATTGGACCGCGGATCGCTCTGGCGGTGAAACCCATGGAAAGCCTCACCTTGCGCGGTGCCTGGGGGATTTACCACCAACCCGTCCATCTGATGGGAATTCCAGTGGAAGATAGGATTGAGGCGGCCGGACGAGCAGAGCAAGCGGTACATTACATCATCGGGACTGCGTACACGCCGACTGATAATTTTTTAGTGAGTGTTGAAGGCTATTATAACACATTTGATAACCTTGTTGGACGCCTCCGCGAGTTCGGACGCCAGAATCAGGTTTTCGTTCCGCCTGAATCTGGAACAGCAAGAGGCGTTGATGTATTTATGACGCATACGGTTTCCAGCCGTTTGGCATGGACACTCGGTTATGCGTTCGGGATTGCAGAAGAGATCGCAGATGGAACAACAATTTTTCGTCAGTATGATCGGCGGCACTCTTTCGCCATTAGCAGTAATTATCAGTTTGCCCCCACTTGGCACCTCTACCTGAGTTGGCGTTTCCACAGTGGTGAACCGAGAACACCTCTGACGCATACGGAAGTCCGTTTACCCAACGGTAGTATCGCCTGTGATCGGCAGTTTGGCGATACACACTCAGCACGGATGCCCGCATACCATAGTCTCGATTTTCGTATTACCAAACGGAGTCCTTATCAACAGTGGGAGTTGTCTTGGTACTTTCAAATCTTGAATTTATATAACAATACAAATGTAGATCAGTACGCGTTCAGTGAAGTGCGAGATGAAGGCACAGATGCCGTTATAGGCTGTGAAATTGACGAAGAACCCCTTTTTCCAATCGTTCCGACGTTAGGCATTACCATGAATTTCTAAAGGCTTGCCATGCAGTGATAGTTTCTTTGTGTAAGAACATCAAGAGTTCGTAGACTTCGCCGGCTTTATAAGAAACTAAAAAATGTTCAAGTATCTGAATAAAATAATAAAAAAGATTTGGAATCCGAGGGATCGGAATTTACCCAAGGCTGCGCCAAGTGTGGTAGAGGCGATTTTTCCGCCGGACGCAGACATGTATACCATCACACCACATCAGCTTAAAGGCATGATACACGCAGGTAAATCGTTCGTTCTGTTAGATGTACGGGAGGCGTGGGAATACCAGATGGTTCACCTTGAAGGTGCTATTTCGATTCCGTTGGGCGAGTTGTTGAAACGATTTCGGGACATCAAACCCGGGAGTGAAGTGGTGGTTTATTGCCATTGGGGCATGCGCAGCCTTGACGCAGCGTTTCTTTTACAACAACTCGGTTTTAAATCAGTTAAGTGTCTACTTGGTGGCATTGACCGATGGTCCCAGGAGGTTGACCCGCAAATTCTACGGTATTAATGCCATCGGCAGTCAGGGCGTTTCGCTGCGCGCCACGCTCAGCGGTCAGCAAGGCGTTGTGGATGTTATAAACGTTCTGACAATCACAAATGAGTTCCTGACTGCTGACAGTCGATAGCCGTTACGAATCGGTTTTGAAATCCTGGCTTTGGAGTCCATATTTCTGCATCCGATGCTGAAGTTTCCGACGCGAAATACCGAGCAATTTTGCGGCTTGAATCTGCGTTCCGTTGCTTTTTGCTAATGCGCTGCAGACGTATTCCTTGATAATCTCATCAAGCGAGACCCCTTCCTCAGGAATATTAAACTCAAGATCAGTGGTTGGTAGTGAGGTGTCCAATATCTCAGGTGGCAGTTCATCCAGATCAATGACTTCATTTTCTGAGAGTACAAAGATGCGACGGAGATAATTTTCTAACTGCCGAATATTGCCGGGCCACTGATAGCGTCTGAGTGCGGAGATCGCTTGGGGGGTGACCTGTTTTGGGCGTGCCTCGGCGTACTCGTTGCTAAACTTTTGGATCAGAAAATTCACGAGCAACGGAACATCTTCTGGGTGCTCGCGCAGGGGCGGAACATGGAGCGGAATCACATTGAGCCGGAAATAGAGGTCGTCTCGGAAAGCACCATCTCGGACTGCCTGAATGAGATCTTTATTGGTTGCAGCAATCACACAGACATCCACCTTAATGCTCTGGGTTCCGCCGATTCGACGTATTTCACGCTCTTCAAGCACTTGTAAGAGTTTGCTCTGCGTTTGAACAGGCAAGTCTCCAATTTCGTCAAGAAAAAGCACACCATGGTTTGCCACCTCAAAAAGCCCCTTCTTCAGCTGTGATGCGTCCGTAAATGCCCCCTTTTCATGTCCAAAGAGTTCACTTTCAATGAGCGTATCCGGGATGGCACCACAGTTAATCGCTATGAACGGTTTGTCTTTTCGGTTTCCGTGTTTATGGAGTGCCCGTGCAATCAGACTTTTCCCAGAACCGGTTTCCCCGGTAATAAGCACTTGTGTCACGCTGCGGTGAAGGATCCGTGCCATATTTTTCAGAAGTTCCTGCATCCGTTGACTTTCACCGATAATTTCATCAACCTGAATTTCAGGCGTTGAAGCGTCGCTCCCGTCTTCAGTGTCTCCAAGTGCGCCACGGGTTTGTAAGGCATGTTTCACTTCCCTTTTAAGCACATCCACCTGAATAGGTTTCTCAAGATAGTAGAATGCCCCCTCATGGGCAACGAGGTTGACTGCGTCGTTAAGTTCTGCGTAGGCTGTCATGATAAGGACGGGTAGGTCTGGATCTGTCCGTTTTATTTCTCGAAGCAGATCGCGTCCCTCAAACCGTGAGGACATCCACATATCACTGATAACGAGATCAAACATCTGCTTGTCCAAGGTTTCCAATGCGATTTTGCTGTCTCCAACGATTTCAACAGTATACCCCTCACGTTTCAAGATACGCTGTAGAATTGTCAGTTGTGCAGGGTCGTCGTCCACAAGTAGTATAGATGCCATCGTCGGGTCCTCCTGATTTGCGCAGGCGATTTTAGAGAGATATATCCTGATCGGGTGTAAAACTGATTTTAAAAGCCGTTCCCATTCCCATCTTGCTTCGGACTTCGATTTTACCTTTATGTGCAGTGATAATCTGATGAGAGATTGCGAGTCCGAGACCGATACCCCCGGTAGCATCTTTCGTTGTAAAATATGCGTCGTAAATCTGTTCTTGGACTTCTTCAGGGATACCGATACCTGTGTCCCGAATTTCAAGGACGATCTGCTGAGATGTTTTATCTATCTTCTCAAGCACCGTGGTCACATAAATACTGCCGCCCTTTGGCATAGCTTGGACGCTATTTTGCACAAGATTAAAGAGAGTCTGTCGCATGAGACTCGGATCTAATAGAATATCAGGCAAAGTTTCATCATAGTTTCTGATGACCTGAACTTTTGCTTCATCAGCGATGAGTGTGAACTCGGATAACACACGATCCATGAGTGTATTGAGATTTATCGGTTCTACATTTAATTTTCTGGGACGGTTGAGGGTGAGGAACTGCTCTGAAGTATGCTTGAGTTCGGTTATTTTTTCATCTACAATCTCTAAAAGTTCTTTTGCTTCTTCAATATCCTCAGGTTTAACTTCGGGTTGCGAAAAAACAGATTTCAGATGTTGCGCGGTCATCCCGATTGAGTTTAGGGGATTCCGAATTTCGTGAGCGACCCCTGCAGCGAACTGTCCTAAGGCAGCAATCCGTTTTGAATGGGAATCCCGCAATTGCCAGAGCATTCTTGCGAGGTTGTAGGTCGCCTTCCCGATTTCATCTGACGAATAGTCCGCTTGCGTTGATAAATCCCCACGCTCTGCGCTCTGAATAATCCGGGTCATGCGTTCCAAGGGTCTCATAATGAGATGATTCGTTGTCAAATCAATGAGGATAACGAGTAATGCTCCGACAATAACAATCAGTATTGCGTGCATCAGCAATGAATAGCGAATGGACCTACCAATATAAGGCACATCAAAAAGCACCTGTATGTAGCCAGAGACTCTCCACCAAACATCCGAGGGTAGCGTTCCTTCATTAAGCACGGGTCTATATGGCAAATCGTTGAGTTTTAACTCAATTGGCTTCGGGGGTGTCAAAACAACAGTATATTTAATGACCATAGCCGTTGCGTTTTGTCCTTCAACAGTGCGTATCGTTGCCCCTTTCGTTTCAATTTGCTCAAGATCCGCTGTGTCCAAATTTATGTCAACGGCATCTTCAGTAGCAAGCAGACTCGAACGAACACGGGTATCATTCAAGGAAATATGAACATTCAGTACATCCCGCATATCTGGATGTTCCCGCTTCAGTCTATTGAGTATCTGATCCAATCGCTGTGCATCAAACCGCTTTGTTGTCTCAATTTCTCTGACAACAGCATCAAGAATGGTATTTTCAACGATTTTCTTCAGTTCTGCCCCGCGTTCAGCCCCCAAGGCGTGAAGCGCGTACATCTCATTGCGGACCCGGGTGCTATCAAAAAAGTAAAACGCCACGAGTATTGCTATTACAGAAAGATTGATAACAAGCGAGTATTTCCATTGGAGTCGCATTTTAATCCATCACTCGTTGGATTGCTTTTTTCCACTGCGCGAGTTTCAGATTGCGTTGGTCTACGTTAATTTGGGGTGAAAAGGTTTTTGCGTTAGTAGCCCCGGTGGCGATCTGAGTGTGTCGAGCTCGATGTGTCTCTAATTCTTCAACGTTGTCCCAGATCCCAGTTGTAATTCCAGCGAGGTATGCGGCCCCGAGTCCGGTCGATTCTATTTGTGCCGGTCGTTCTACATGAATCCCCAGAATATCCGCTTGGAACTGCATAAGGAAGTCGTTCGCGGTTGCCCCGCCATCTACGCGTAATCGGTCAATCGTCACAGCTGTTTCATCGATCATTGCGGTAACGACCTCCGCTGATTGATAAGCAATCGACTCTAAAGTTGCCCGGACGATCTGCGCGCGCGTGCTGCCTCGCGTTAATCCGAGAATAGCCCCCCTCGCTTCCGGCTCCCAATACGGCGCGCCAAGCCCAGTAAAGGCAGGAACAACGACAACGCCGCCTGAATCGGGTATACGCCTTGCGATTTCCTCGGTTTCCTGTGCGCTACTGATAATCTCAATACCATCTCGGAGCCATTGGACAGCAGCCCCTGCGACAAAAACACTCCCCTCCAAGGCATATACCGGATTTTCATCTAAACTACAAGCGAGTGTCGTCAAGAGTCCTGTCTCCGTTTCAACTTTATCATCCCCTGTATTTAGCATGAGAAAACACCCCGTGCCATAAGTATTTTTCGCCATTCCGGGGTTTGTGCACAATTGACCGAAGAGTGCTGCCTGTTGGTCGCCTGCGACTCCAGCAATCGGAATCCCGTCTAAAGATACATTTTTACCGAAGGTTTCAAGCCAAAAATTACGATAGAAATTGGCTGTGCCGAAATTGCTGGCAGAAGGACAGACTTCAGGCAACAGGGACCTTGGAACGTTGAACATTTCCAAAAGTGTTTCGTCCCATGAAAGTGTGTTAATATTAAAGAGTAGCGTTCGCGATGCGTTCGTATAATCGGTTTTATGGACTGCTTTATCCGTTAATTTCCACAGGAGCCAGGTATCTATTGTCCCGAATGCGAGTTCACCATGTTCTGCGCGTTCCCGAGCCCCGCTGACGTGATCGAGAATCCATGCGATCTTTGTTCCAGAAAAGTAAGCATCAAGCACAAGCCCTGTTTTCGCTTTTATCTCTTCGGCAACCCCCTGTTTCTCAAGAGAAGTACACATATCAGCAGTGCGTCGGCATTGCCATACAATCGCTGGATGGATCGGTTTTCCCGTTTGCTTGTCCCAGACGAGCGTCGTTTCACGCTGGTTTGTAATCCCTACAGCGACAATATTTAATGGACGATCATCAAAAAGTGCGTCTATTGCTTGTAGCGTTGCGTACCAGATTTCCTCTGGATCGTGTTCCACCCAACCCGGATGTGGATAGTATTGTGTAAATTCTTGATAGCCTCGTGCAATGATATTGCCTTCTACATCAACGAGGAGGGCAGTAGTGCCTGTTGTCCCTTGGTCAATTGCGAGAATGCAAGCGGTGTTTGACATGCTATGGGTGCAGCTCCTAAACTGATTTTTTAAGAATAATAACACGGCGAGAGAAAAAGAGCAAGTCAAAAGCGAGGAAAGAAAAAGGAACCTCTATAGATTTTGCCAATTCCAGTTGACATCAAATCTATTATTAGGTATAATAGGTGATACTATGTTTTTAATTTATTTATAGGACACTCAATACCTTACACTACATAGAACCAACCCTTTTTTGCCTTTAGTATAAGTAAAAAACCTACACATTTCTCCGCCAACCAGAAATCCTGATTGGGAGATTGAAACAGCGAAAAGGCGAATTAGATAATCTGATTATTCAACTAATTTACAAGAGAGATTACTGTCGTGAACACAAATAGATTTCCAATAGTTCAGAGAGGAGTAAACGTTGTGAAAAAGGCTTTGCTTTGTGCGCTGATAGTGTTCTGCTTGGCTGTGCCTCACAGTTATTCGCAGATTGAGTGGGATGCTGAAAAGTTTATGCCGTTGTCCGAAGTGAAACCGGGCATGACAGGAAAAGGCTACACGGTATTTTCTGGAACAACAGTGGAAGAATTTGAATACAAAGTTGTCAGTATCGAATACAACTTTTATCCGGGTTGGCACGTGGTATGGGCTGAAGGCTTGAGTGACAACTTTAAATATACCGGTGTCGCAGGCGGTATGAGCGGTAGCCCGATGTATATTGACGGACGCCTCATGGGTGCTTTGTCCCTTGGCTTTTTCAACCAGCGAGAACGCTCTAATATTTTTGGCATTACACCGTTTGAGTTAATGGTTAAAGTTGCCGAACGCGGCATGGAACCCAATTTAGGCTACGCAGGGATGCAGCTCTTTAACCTCAGTTCAGTAGCAGCAACACAAGACCACGGTCTGGAGATGGGAACCTCTCTCCTCGGTAACGGTAACAGCTTACAAGCACTGCCCACCTTCGACGAACAGTTGCTCGAAGACCTTCGGCATGCGCCGTCGGGCACAAGACCTGCACAGTTATCAATACCGATAGCAATTCCGGCACTTAATTCGGAGGCAATGCGGATCGTCAAGCCACTCTTTGATAGGTTCAATCTCACCCCGGTGCAAGCATCCGGTGGTGGCAGTCCGGTTAAGGAATCACCGATTGAACAAGGACAGATCGTTGGAACAGAACTGGTGCGTGGTGACGTTTCGTTCTTTGGCTATGGAACTATTACCTATGTAGATGGAGACGAACTCCTCGCTTACGGACATCCAAGTTTCGGAGAAGGCAACATTAATCTACCGATGTCCGGCGGATATGTACATTTTATTTTTCCGAGCCGTGCACGCTCCTTCAAGGTCGCCGCACCCACACAACCCATCGGCACTATAGTCCAAGATCGCGAACCTGCTATTGCAGGTATTATCGGTAAACATCCAAGTTACACACCTGTAAATGTGAACGTGCAAACAACCGACGGGAAACAGTACGAGAAATCGTATGAAGTCGCTCGACACCGTAGTTTCGCGCCAATCTATACGGCAATCGGTGCGTCATACATAGTGGATTCGCTTGAATTCTATTCCAGCGACCACACGCTTAATTTGGACGCGACGATTACTTTGAAAGCACATCCTGACCTGAAAACGCGCGAATTGGTTTATAAGAATACCTACTCTTCGAGCAGTTCCCCGAGTTTTGGGATCATGCAGACAATCATGTTACCACTGCTCCAACTCGGCAGCAATCCTTATACGAAAGTCCAAGTTGAGAACATTACACTTGATCTGAAAATAGGAGATAAACGACGCACAGCGCGGATTCAGAGCCTTCGGATGGATAAACTCCGCTACCGCCCTGGAGACACCGTTGAGGTAGAAATAGTTTTGCAGCCTTATCTCGAAGCACCGATAACACAAACAGGAACAATCACTATTCCTAAGGATGCACCAGAAGGGCTTGTCACGCTTCTCGCGGGAAATGCGAATTTTCACGAATCTTGGCAGCGTGCTCGGGCACCGCTTAATTTTCGTCACAAAAACATCAACCAACTCATCAAACTGCTGCAACGTGGTGAACGGAACTCCGATATTATCATGGAACTCTTTGTGCCCGAACCGGGACTCACGGTTCGAGGGGAAGAATTCGAGAGCCTGCCGCCTTCAGTTATGTCTGTGATGAACACCGCAAAGCAGACCGGCGATAGTGGATATACCTCGGCGACGACACTACACATTGACAGGATCGCCACAGATTACGTTATCTCTGGCAGCGGTATCATCCGATTGGTTGTTGACAGAAACGCTGAATAAGGCTAAATGGATTATATACAAAAACTTAAATTTGGCAGCTTGCAACATCATTTTCAAGTCTCGCCTAAGTAACCCTACAGGAGGGTATTTTCAATGCGCCGTGTCATCTCCTTTTGGAGTCTTATTTTAACCGTTTTTATGCTCGCAAATGTCGCGCTCGCCGTCAAGACTTCGTTGTGGGAACAGCAAAATCACGCCGATTTTGAGGCAGGCAAACCTAAAGACCTTTCATTCACAAGTACCGGCGACGTTATGTTGTCTCCTAAAATTGAATCTTTCACGAAACTGAAGGAGACTCAGGTTTGGGCACTTGTTGAGGATTCAGCAGGGGACCTCTACGTTGGCACTGGTAACGAAGGAAAAATCTATAAAGTTAATGCCGACGGAGACACCGCTGAACTTTATTATAACTCACCGGAAGTTACGATTTACAGTCTCGCTGTTGGACCAGACGGTGTTCTCTATGCGGGTACAGGACCGGACGGGCTGATTTACAAAATCACTGACGCTACGACCCCTCCAACTACTATCCTCAATGAAGGCGATAAATATGTATGGGCGTTGCAATTTGATGATGCAGGTAATCTGTATGCTGCAACAGGTACAGATGGTAAAATCTACAAAATCACGCCAGAAGGCGAATCCAGTGTCCTCTTTGATGCCGAGGAAAAAAATATCATGACATTGTTGGCACAAGAAAACGGGTTCTATGCTGGCAGTAGCGACAACGGTATCATCTACCATGTTATGAACGATGGCACAGCAAAAGTTATCTATCAAGCGGACGAAAAAGAGGTTCGCGCGCTTGAAATGGATAGCCAAGGAAATCTCTACGCTGCAGTTGTTACATCGGCACCCGCTGAACCCTCAAGAGGTCGCCGAGGTGCAAATGGTCCACCGACCCCGAGCGGTCCACCACCACCTGGCGGTGGTGCCCCTCAAGAAAATAAATCCAACATCTATAAAATTCGTCCAGACGGTACTATCACGCCAATTTGGAATTCGCCGGAACCGCTGATTTTGGCGATTGTCCTCGAAAACGATACCCAAATCCTTGCAGGCACCGGAGATGATGGGAAACTCTACCGCATCAATCCAATGACTGGGGATCACATTGAAGTCGGAAAATGCTCAGCGAACCAAGTTATCGCAATACACCAAAAAGAGGTAGAAGGCAATACGCGAACACTCCTCGCGACCGGAAATCCGGGTAAACTTTTTACGCTCACAACGACTTACATCGAAGAAGGCACACTTGAGTCAACCGTTCACGATGCCCAAAGCCTGTCGCGTTGGGGTAAACTCTCATGGGAAGCCGAAATGCCAGAAGGAACAGCTATCTCCTTCTCAACGCGTACCGGCAATACCAAAAAGCCTGACGACACATGGAACGATTGGTCAGATGAACTCACAACCGCTGAAGGTTCTCAGATCCCGAACGCCGATGCCCAGTACATCCAATGGCGTGCCAAGGTCACTACCAGCGATACCTTGCAAACTCCAATCTTGAAGAAGGTAACACTCGCTTCTGTGCAGGCTAATATTGAGCCAAGGTTTACCAGCATTGAGATAGATGACGGTAGTGGCAGTGGGAACAGAGAGCAGGGACGTCGCCCCTCCGGTGGATTAGCCCCACCGAGTGCGCGAGGAGGCAGTAGTGGTGGATCCAGCAGTGGGAACAGTACTCCATCTAAAAACTGGAAAATTAGCTGGAAAGTGGAAGACACAAACGATGACACTTTGCAGTATACTGTCTACTACAAAGCAGTTACTGAAAGCAACTGGCGACTGCTGAAAAAAGAACTGTCCAAGGCGGAACATGAATGGGATATCACCACTGTCGGAGATGGACGCTATAGAGTAAAAGTCGTCGCAACTGACAAACTCAGCAATCCAGTTGGCTGGGCAAAATCTGCTGAGAAGGTTAGTATGCCGTTCGACATAGATAACACCCAACCGTCCATCGGGGAAATTCAGGTCACTGCGAACGGCAACGGCACTTACAAAGTTGCCTGTGATGTCACAGACATGAGCACTCCGCTTGAGAAAGCGGTTTATAAGATTGACAACGATGAACACTGGAAAGCAATTTTCCCAGAGGACGGCATCTTTGATTCCAAACAGGAGAAGCTTCTCTTGGAAACCGGCGAACTCTCCGAAGGTGCACATACGATCACCATTCAGGTAACAGATAGAGCACAAAATATGGCAGTGCGCCGCGGAGGTTTCTAACAAGTTTTAGGACTTACGCAAAATTTAGGATTACCCCCTTAGTCCCCCCGCAAGCAGGGGGAATCTGTCGGTTTTTAGAGACAACTGCGTAAGTCCTGAAGTTTTAACAAATCGTAGGGCGGGTTTGAAACCTGTCCTATTTTTTTAGGGGAAGCTCATCCTAATTCTACTGTGTCTCCGCTTCAATTGATGCAGAAACGATGTCCAGGAGCGCGTCTAGCTCCGAAATCGAAATCTGCAATGGTGGCATCAAGACAATCGTATTGACGAGCGGACGGAGTAGGGCACCACGGGTGAGCGCCTCTTTACAAACTCGGATACCTACCTTTTCCTCAAATGGATAGGGTGTATTGGTATCCGGGTTTTTCATTAAGTCTATACCTGCGGCAAGCCCGCACACGCGCACATCACTGACATGCGGAAGTCTGTAGAGTTCTTGGAGCCGATTTTTGAAGTGCGCAATCGTAGGTTGGAGTCGGGAAAGAAGATTTCCGCGCTCAAAAATAGCGATATTTTCTAACGCGACAGCACACGCTAAGGGATTGCCAGTGAAAGTATGTCCGTGGAAAAAGGTTTTGAGGTCCCCGTATTCACCGAGGAAGGCGTTATAGATTTCGTCCGTTGTTAATGTCGCAGCGAGGGGTAGATAGCCAGCAGCAAGTCCCTTTGCTGTGCACAAGAGGTCAGGTGTAACGGTTTCGTGCTCACATGCCCACATTTTGCCGGTGCGCCCAACGCCGGTCATCACTTCATCAACGATGAGTAGTGTATTTGAGCGTTTTATCAATTCAGAGAGTTCTTTCAAAAACCCCTTCGGTGAGAGAAGCATCCCCCCCGCGCCCTGAATTAACGGCTCCAAAATGACACCTGCGATTTGCCCTCTATGCTCAGAGAGGGCATTTTCGACTGCATTGAGCCACTGCGTTTTAACCGTTGCGTCGTTGGTATTACCGGAACGATAAGTTTCAGGAGCAGATACACGAATACCTCTGAAAAGGAGGGAATCAAAGGTTGTGTGAAAGCTATCAATGCCGCCGACACTCATCGCTCCTATCGTATCGCCGTGGTATGCTTTATCAAAATGAATGAACAGTTTCTGTTGCGGTTCCCCCTTGTGCTGCCAGTACTGATACGCCATCTTCAATGCGATTTCGACAGCGGTTGAACCATTATCGGAGTAAAATACCTTATTGAGTCCTACCGGTGTGAGTTCTACTAATTTTTTTGCGAGTTCAATCGCGGGAATATTGCTATAACCAAGCAACGTGCTATGTGCAATCTGATCCACCTGTGCTTTGAGTGCGGCGTTTAACTCAGGATGATTGTGTCCATGGACATTCGTCCACATAGATGCCACGCCATCAATATACCGATTTCCGTCTACATCAATGAGGTTGCACCCTTCACCGCGCTGAATGATAAGAGGTTCCGCTGCCAGCCAATCCTGCATTTGTGTAAATGGGTGCCAGAGGTAACGCTTATCCCAAGCGACAAGCGTCTCTTTATCAACCATAGTCTCTCAGAGGTTCACTATCCCTTGAGTTTCGCGTAATGGACTGTTGGTTCAAGTCCGAGTGTGTCACAATTTCCATTTTTGGCAACGACAATCGTTAGTACTTTATCCCGATAAATCGCCTGAAAATCCTCCGGTTGTCCTGAGAGTGGCAGGATATTCGTGAAGCCGTTGGGGAATGAACTCGCGCGCCCTAATATGGGAGCGAATCTCGGATCATCCAGCTGGGTTTGAACGGTTAAAACACTCTCAGGGGCAGGTGTTTCGTCAGGAAAATAAGGTGAACTGAGATTAATTTCATAGGTATAGTCGGGCATGAGATCCGGAAGATTGTACGTTTCTTTACCAACAAAATTAGGCACCCATTTGGGAAACTCAATTTCAACTTCGTAGTAGTTCGCTTTTTCTGTAATACGATTCACCATCCCATAGCGTCTGTAGCGTTCCCGCACATCATCGGAGTAGACAACACCACCCGTATCGACCGATCCGGGTACCGTTGTACGCGCCTGTGTTGGCGTAACAACGAGAGCAGGACGTAAACCAATCAGCACCGGTGTCGCAACCAATGAGAGGAACCAACCGTAGAACGCCGCGCCATAACGCGGTTGCTCGACTGCTGAATTGAGTTCGTCTTTAAATCGATAAACACCTTCGACGATTGCGATCACTATTCCCAAGAAGATCATCAAATTACCTTGATTAGTGAACAGGTTTGCACTTTCTCCACCGACACCAATCAAGAAAAGGACAAGTGGATAGAGCGTTATATTGATGAGTGCGTTGATACCGGTTGATACCGCTGCACTAAAGACGATCGAGTTCCCTGCCATCTCTTCAAGTCGTGTTTTAAAACCTGCTGAAAAGGCCCCTAGCAGTGGCTGTAAAAGCATTACGAAGAGGTTAAAAGGGGTACGAAGCCTTGACTCTGGGGTCTCCGGTACTTGTGCGAATTCTTCGGGGATGCCTTGTTCCTTCCCTCTGCCAATTGCTCCTGCCTCACCGTCTCCGCTGTCCGCAGTTTCAGGTTTAACGAATGTCTCGAAAAATTTACGGTTTATCTCAATGAACGGTTGCCACTCGGCTGGCACATCACTTTCCATTGCGATCGCGTCAACCGGACATGCGGGTTCACACGCCGCGCAGTCAATACACTCATCAGGATTGATATAAAGCTGATTTTCGCCATCTATGGTATGTATACAATCCACTGGACATACGTCAACGCATGCAGTATCCATTACGTCAACGCACGGTTCACAAATTATGTAAGCCATTCTTCCCTCCTTTTCGCTGATACTTCGGTATTAAGTATATCATAATTAACCGCAGATAGCAAACAATATTGCTGCCTTTTAGGGGTACTGAGTTACCAGTTGTCGGTTATCAGTCTTCACTAACTGTCAACTGTTAGCAGTCGGAAAATTATAGTGGATATCAGAATTAATGAGACACTTGGCACCGGCACGGTTAGGAAACCGTGCCTACCGCGGAGGGGAAGTGTCTATTTATTTTTAAGTTTCACTATAAATGACGAAGACTGATTATCTTTCACGAGTTGACAAACACAGTGATCGTCCGTATAATGAAAAAGAAAACGCATTCCACAATGCAAAAATCTTGCATAGATAGATAAAAATTTGATAGCAATCCCACTGAAAGCAACAAAATGTTGAAAATAGCATCAGAAGATTTCATTGTTGAAGAACTGCCGCTTTATGAACCCTCGCGTGAAGGGACGCACACTTTTTTTGCGATTCGCAAACAGAATTTGAGTACATTAGAGGCGATCAACCGACTTGCGCGGGAATTCCAAGTCCCGTCGCGAGATTTCGGTTACGCCGGACTGAAAGACAAGAATGCGGTCACAACCCAGATATTATCTGTGGAAGGTGTGCCACCAGAACGAGTTTTGAAGATTGAGCAGCCTGCTATTGAAGTCTTATGGGCAGAACGGCACGGGCATAAATTGAGAGTAGGACACCTCTGGGGCAATCGTTTTGGGATCACAGTCCGCGATCTATCACAAGACCATCTGCGCGGAATTAAAACAGCAATGGAACGATTGGCGACTGAAGGTGTGCCAAATCGGTTCGGTGCGCAAAGATTTGGCAACAAAAACGATTCGCACCTGATTGGCAAAGCATTAATGAAATCCGAATGGGAAACGGTTGTTCGCTACATGCTCACGGATAACACACCCCGGGCGAACGATATTGCCCGACGTATGCGCCGGGAATTAGCGCGAAAATCCGCTGAGAAAGCGGTCATGTGTATTCCGCATCGGCTTCGGAAACTATTTCTGTCGGCGTATCAAGCATATCTGTTCAATCGTCTATTGGAAAAACGCTCACCCCATTTAGGCAAACTCCTTGATGGCGATCTTGCGGTAAAACACAGCAATGGTGCATTCTTTCTTGTTCGAGATGCAAGCATTGAACAGCGACGTGCGGATGTCCTTGAAATCAGTCCATCAGGACCGATCTTCGGATATAAAATGCGTCTGCCAACTGACGATGTGTTAGCCTTAGAAACATCAATTCTTGTTGATGAAGGGGTCCGTTTTGAAGCATTTCGCAAGGTTATGGGTATTCGGCTACGGGGTACACGCAGGGCACTGCGGATGCGGATGTACTGCCATGAAGTTTCAGCCGTTGACAATACTGGCATCCATTTCAACTTTACACTTCCCGCAGGCGGTTATGCCACAGTCGTATTGGGTGAAGCATTATCTGACTTAGCATCTTCAGGGCTTCAAGCCGATTTCGCATAGCAATCCCTCCCAGGACTTAGGTAAATTCAAAGAAATTCGCCTATTCCAACGTGGCCGGGTGTGGTTAGGAAACCGCACCTACCGATGGCGTGCGTAAGTCCTACCTTCTTTAAAGACTCCAAAAAATAACGAGAATCAGACAAAACTTGTTTTTTTCTTGACATATTGTGCAAAAATAGAGTAAAATTAGGATAACTTCTTTCTTGAGATGTTTATTTTTCTTGAGATTTTATTGCGCGTTAATTCTCCACAACGTGCCATTTTTCTTAATTTTTTATATATATTTTGAAACGCAATTGGATGCATCTACGTTATATGATTTAGCCTGCTATAAGGTCTTTAATAGGTAAAGGAGCAGATAATAATGGCGCGCCAAACAACTAACGACTTATCTGCTGTCGAAGATACCTATCTCGCGACGCAAGCGAAAGCGGGTAATGATGCTGCGTTTAGGCAATTGTTCGACAAGCACTATAAGTGGGTGTATAACAAAGCCCACCGGATGCTTGGGAACTACCAAGATGCGGAAGAGGTAGCCTCAGATGTGTTCATCAAGGTCTGGCAAAAGTTGGGCAAATGGGACACAGAGCAGGGCAGTTTTCAAGCATGGCTAAATACGGTGGCTCGAAATACTATTATCGATGCGATACGGAAACGAGATCGGATTCGAGAGCGTCCACTTAGCGGTTTACCCGACGAGGATGAACAGCCGTTGAGTCAATACGAGGATCCGCGCCCGGGTCCCGATCAA
The DNA here is from genome assembly GCA_963662915.2 of Candidatus Poribacteria bacterium. Lineage (GTDB taxonomy): Bacteria > Poribacteria > WGA-4E > WGA-4E > WGA-3G > WGA-3G. The sequence continues at coordinate 1,910,630 of CAXXEU010000002.1, forward strand.
GAATTTGAAGCTGCGGAAGCACAAAGAATCTTGGAGGGTGCCCTTGAACAGGTAACGAAACCTAACCATCGTATTGCGTGGATGCTTCGGCACTTGGAAGGTTATAGTATTGCGGAGATCGCCCGCATTCTGAATCGGAAAGATGGCACTGTGAAAATCTGGATTTTTCGGTGTACAGAAGAGTTGCGAAAAATTTTGATTGCTAAAGGTATCCAGTGGATATATTAATTGGAGGATTAACCGTTATGCGCTTTTGGAGGAAATCGCGAAGGCTTGATATCTCAGCGAATGACTTGAAAAAAGCAGAGATGTTAGAAGCCTATACGCGTTGGCTAAAAAACGAAAGATTATCACGCAAACAGAAACGCCTTCTGAAGGAAATCAATAGTTTGCCGGAGTTCCAACCGTTGAGACAGTTGGTTGACTTTGCACACTACCGCTTCGAAGAGCGAGAAAATATTATGCCGCGTCCTGGGTCGGAAGAACGAGTGAAAGCACGCGTGATGGCAGAAATCCGAGGTGATGCACCAGAAACCGTTTCCGCAGACGGACTGGCACCGCAACTCGGCTATAGTCCGCACGGTATGGGCAGCGAGACGACTGAAATCATGCAGATTAATGGGTCTCTACCGAACGCTGATAGAGTAGAGCGTTGGGAGACTGAGCGGTCGGCTCAATCTTCAGAAGAGTTGAAACGTTCCGACACAATCCAGACGCTTTCCCGTCTACACATCCGATTTGAACAGAAAGATGAAGATGTGTATGTCACAGATTTAGGGAGTTCCGAAACAACTTATGTTGACGATGCGCGCGTTGAGACCGAGACGCGTGTCGAACCCGGGTCTACTTTAAAGTGTGGAAAAGTCCGTTTTAAAGTCGTCAACGTGAAATAAATATTCAGAGTCATGTAGGAGCAGGATTGTGCTGTGCATTGGGGATGCACACTTCAATGCACTTCCATTCCTTAATAGAGGCAGTGTACTTAAACCAGACCAGTTCGCTGGCATTATCTCATTTTCAGCAAGCGACGCTCAGTTACGGTCAAGCGTGCTACGTTGAAGCCATCCAACACTACCTCGCTGGCTTGAAGTTAGGGGCAGCACAGCAGGACCACTACATCTATGCGGACCTCGCGAAAGCATACGAGATGGTCGGTCAGTGGGATAAGGCGTTGGGATGTCTTGACCTTGCGCTGGGATTGTGCCCGGATTCACCGACAGCTCTGAGGCGGAAAGCACGCATCCTCGATGAGAAAGCGTGCTATGACGCATTGATTTGTGCAGACGATTTTCGGGAACCACCGCCTCAAGAATTTCTTGAGCGTTTGCATCTGAACCCTACAACATCTCCTCAGAAAATTATCAATTCTGAATTTTTCGATCTCACCTATCATTCAACAATGAACGCTCAGACGGTGTGGAATATTTACCGTCTCGTTCATCAAACCCGTATTGAACTTGGCGAGATATTGGGGTGCTACCCCATCGTCCGCGTCCGCATCTCAATTACAAACACAAACGGTATGCCCGCTTCAGAGCACGCTCTCCCGAAATGGGCGAGTGGGTGTTATGATGGCAGCATTCGCCTGGTATACTGCGCGGCGGATGAGCCGGTCCTGAGTATTCTATATGCGCTCCTACGGCACGAGTGGGTCCATCTGCTGGTGCATTACCTGACTCAAGGACATTGCCCGATGTGGCTTAACGAAGGACTCGCCCAAAGCCTTGCACGTCCGATGTTCCAATCTGAACGGCTTGAGTTAGCACACGCGGGTCGGAAAAATCGGCTTTTCTCCTTTTCTACCTTGAGCGAACCGTTTAGCGAACTCCCTATGAAATCCCGGAAATTAGCCTACATCCAATCCGCAGCGATAGCAGAATTTTTCATCCAGCAATTCGGTTTCCCAAAAATTCGCGAGCTGCTTTATGAGCTCAGCAACGGCACTCAGATAGAAGTCGCAGTCGAACAGGTGTTTGCGCGAACTTTGGAAGAAGTCCCGTTAGCGGGTGCGTTCTGAGGGATAGGTTCCGAACTTTCGATATCATAACATACAACGATGACGAAATTAGATATTGGTATCCTCATTCTTGTGGCATTAGCTGGACTGAGTTGTTACCGTGCAGGTTTTACTCGGAGTGCTTGGGGGATATTCGCGCTCGGTGCGGGTTTCGCGGCTGCGTGTCAATTTTGGTCATCGCTTGCGAGTTCACTCCAAAAATTCATAGAAAATCCAACTTTCGCGAAATGGGTGAGCATTGTCGTCCTTATTATCGTCACCTCTATTATCGTTGATACGCTCTTTGAACGCGTCCAACGCATTATTGAAAAAGGGGTTTTGGGTTGGTTAAACCGCCTTCTCGGTATCTGCTTCGGCATCGCTTCAGGCGGACTTTTAATTTCCTTCGCGCTTATCCTTCTCAACACATACGCGGGTGATGGTTTCAAAACTGAAATTGCGAACTCTCGTTTTGCCCCACAATTCCTTGATATGGGTAATCGCGTTTGGACAGTTAGTAAACAACATGTCGAAAAACAACTTGACTCCAAATGAAAACTTTCCTTTCCGTTTCCGTTTTGATTTTTTTATCCGTTTTCCGGATGCCTGCGTCAGCATTAGTGTCTGATTTTGCAGATTCGCTTTTTCAAGAAGGCGACTACCTAAACGCCGCTCATGAGTATAAACGGATTCTCTTTTTACATCCTGATACCGCACATATCGATTTTATAGCTTTCCGTGTTGCTGCATCATACCAGAATGCTGGACAATTGGAGAAGGCAATCCGTGGCTATCAGTTTTTGATTGACACCTACCCGGAGAGTCCACTTGTTGAACGTTCCACAAACAACATCGCTCAGTGTCACATCCTCTTAGGTGATAAAGAACGTGGGATTGCTTCCCTCGAAGATTTTCTTGCGAAGCACAAGAGTAGCAATTTAGCACCGCTCGCGCAGTTTACAATCGGTATGGTCCACATAGAAAAAAATGAATGGGTAGAGGCGGTCCGAATATGGAACGATGTCTCTTCAGCCTATCCAGAAAGTCTGTTGGGTGAAGTAAGTGCGAGGTTGGCAGGCATCGTAGAAAAGGTTGATATTTTGCCGCGTCGTTCTCCAACGGTTGCCGGTGTGCTTTCAGCGGTGGTGCCGGGAAGTGGGCAGGTCTACAGTGGGAGGCGTGTAGATGGGTTCTACACCTTTATGAGCGTAGCAGTGTTAGGGAGCGCGAGCGTCTATTATACCAGAGAAGAACGCTACGAAGTTGCTATTCCGGTAGCAGCCCTCGGCTTGCTCCTTTATGGGAACAACATCTATCAGGGTATCCGAGATGCAGAAACATTCAATCTGCAGCACGAAGTACATTTTCGGAATCAAATTCAACAGGAAATTAAGGATTCGGGATTATTTGGGGCAATATCAACGCCAAAAGACAACGTTAAACTCACATTGTGGTCCTCAAGGTTCTAACATGTCAGCAGCATCCTGTTTGTTCACCCTTATAGTCCTCACAATCAGCGGAGCCTCTTATGAAGAAAATCAGCAGCATCACTACGCCGATCAACTTTTTGAATCAGGCGACTACCAAGCGGCGAGGCGTGCATATAAACGACTCCTGTTTTATCACCCGAACACCCAACTCAGAGATGTAGCAGACTACCGGATTGCCCAGAGTTATTATCATCAAAACCTTCCTGAATTGGCAGAACGACGTTTTCGAGAATTTTCAGCCACTCATCCAAATTCACCGCTGCGGTTTCAGAGCCAGTTGATGCTTGGGCAGCTTCATTTTGATGGAGAGGAATACGCACTCACACGAACAATGCTCTTTGAACTCCTGAACAGGAGTAAAGACGTGGAAGTCATAGCAGCAGCACATTATTTGCGGGGTTGGTGCTACGTTCATACATCCGATTGGAACAAGGCAATCACGGAATTTCGGCGATCAGACGCGTCTGAGATTAATCGCCCTGAAAGAAAAAAAGCGCGTCAATTAGCAGACACCGTTCTCAATGAAACACCACTATCCTTGAAATCACCGCAAATGGCAGGATGGCTTTCTACAATTATCCCCGGAACCGGGCAACTGTATGTCGGGCGTGTCAAAGAGGGGATTCTCGCAGCGGCAGTGACTGGTACGTTCATCTATCTTGCGGCAGATGCGGTTCGCGAACGGCGCTATATCGACTGTGCAGGTATCTCTTTGGTGGGATGGCACTTTTACTGGGGCAACCGGACTGACGCTCGGCGGCTTGCTTCCGAATATAACACACAGCACGAACAAGAATTCATTGAAACCTTAAAACGTCAGGCTGACGGAGTTTCGCCGTAACAATAACCCCGTATTTTTCTCGCAAACGCCATCAAAGTGCATCTGCAGTGGAAACTTACCACGCCGCCTGTTTAAGGAATTCCAATGCCATCAAGGTATGTCCCTCGGCATTCGGATGAACGCCATCTTGGGTTGTCCAGAGTGCACCGGGGCGGGCAGCAACAGCGAGATCAAAAACAGCATTTGTTGGAATTAACCGTGCGTCAAACGCCTCGGCGAGTCTATGAATGCTCTCGTTGTAAGCATCTACAGCCAATGGACGTGGCATGTCAACATCTTCCTCAATATAAAAAATTTCAAATAGAAAAAGCGAGGCATCCAATTCGTTTTTTGCGCGTGTAAGAATTCGGCGATAGCACGCTTCCCAAACGGGTAGATATTCTTCTGTAGAGACCCCTTCCCCGTGCTGCCGACTGGCGTTATTAATACCGATCTTCACCGAAAGCCAGTCTGGTTTTTCGGAAATCACATCAGCGTCCCACCGATTTTCTAAACCCTCAACGATGTCGCCACCAATACCTTTATTGACATAGGTGATGAGACGTTCCGGATATTTTGCGGTGATGAGTTCCGTTATTTTACGGACGTAGCCGTGTCCGAACGGTGCGTGTGCGTCCCGCCGACCACAATCTGTAATACTATCCCCGATAAAAAGCACCTTGTCCCCAGATTGAAAGAATAAATTATTCACAAAGCGTCTCCTAAATGTGGTATACTAAATTAGGTGTTATCAGTCATCAAAGTTAAGGGTTGTCGGTTATCAGTTATGGGTTATCAGACAAGAACAGTTTGTAACAATCTTTACAAACTCGGAATACCCCAAACCGGGCAAAATTGTTATCGAAGCATCTCTTCACCGACAACTCACCGCTGGTAACTGACCACTATAATATATCACATTTTGGGTGACATGCCAATATGAAAAAAATCGGTGTTCTTCACGTCATCACAGATACGACGCTGCAATCGCGGTTCACGCATACTGAATTGGCGAAATTGGCAATTCAAGGCGGTGCTGACACGGTCCAATTTCGGCAAAAACACGGAACGACCCGTGAATTAGTAGCAACCGCACAAGCGATGCAGAAGGTATGCAAGGTACACAAGGTTCCCCTTATTGTAAATGACAGAGCGGACATCTCATTGGCTGTCGGTGCAGCAGGTGTGCACTTCGGACAAGACGACATGCGTGTCTCTATCGGGCGCCGGATTTTACACACAGCAGCCATCATCGGGGCATCTGCCCGAACTGAGGAGAAGATACTTGAAGCGATTACAGAAGGTGCTGATTACATTGGGTTCGGTCCTATCTATGGTACGACTTCAAAACCAGACGCGGAAATGGCGAAGGGATTAGAACGCCTGCGTCGGATGTGCGAAATCGCCGCATGCCCAGTTATTGCCATTGGCGGCATTGGTATCGAAACCGCAGGGAATGTAATTCGGTCAGGAGCACACGGTATTGCTGTAATTTCTGCAGTTTGCGCGCACCCTGAACCGGATGTCGCAACAGAGGCACTACTGAACGAAATTCAGGGAGCGAAATAAGTCGAAACACACGAAAATGGCCATGAATGATATAGAAAAAGTTGAACACATTTTTAAACAGTTTAAGGAACTTGATGAGACCTACAAGCCAGATTTGGATAAAATAGATGAGGCGTTTGTTCAGAAACTCTGGAATGAGCAGCGTTTTTTCGACACCAACATGGAGGCAATTGATAGGCGTGCAGTTCGTGTGCTAAAACCGGGCATCTGGAATCATCACGAAGGTCCCGATTTCATGCACGCTGAGATTGAGATTGACGGTAAACTCCAAATCGGCGATGTTGAAATCCATGTCCGATCTTCGGAGTGGTATGCCCATCAACATCATCTCAATTCGAGATACAACCGTGTTATTCTGCATGCCGTGTTTTTTAACGACGACTTCAATTTGCGGACGCGGCTTCAGAACGGCAAACGTACCCCGACGGTAGAGCTCCTAAAGTGGATTGCTGTAGATACCGGTGATCTGTATGACGACACCGAGGAGACAACAGAAGAAGGTATGTGTCGGGTTACGGGTAAGCAGCTAAACATGGGGGTCCTGAAAGGTGCTTTTGAATCGTTAGGACGTGAGCGTTTTTTAGAAAAAGCCGAGTCAATGCGTCTGTTGCGAACTCGGCTTGATTTCGAGCAGCTCCTCTATGAAGGTATCATGGAGGCACTTGGCTATGCCCGGAATAGCAAGGCACTGCGTGAGTTGGCACAACACGTTCCATTCGCCGACCTTGACCAGAAATCCGAGTTAGAGATTCAGGCAACTCTCTTTGGCGTCGCGGGTCTCTTGCCATCACAACGGGAGAAACCGCTGCCAGCTGAGGTAACAAACGATCCAAGCATCGTGGCATTAGAAGCAGCATGGTGTGCTTCAGCATACGCCGACCTACCTGCCCGTATGACGGAGGCACATTGGTGTCTTATAGGCAGACCTCTTAACCATCCAGCGCGACGTATTGCTGCGATGAGCCGGTTAATCCATCAGTGTCAAGGTAGTTTAATGATGCACTTTCTGCCAATATGTGAAAAAGCCGCATCTATGGATACACAAAAGTCGTTACGAACTATTATAAAAGAACTGCGTACACTGCTAACGCTTGAACCCACTGGCTATTGGGAAATACATTCTAACTTTGGAACAGGTGGTGCCCGCAAATCTGTACTCATTGGAAACGAAAGGGGTGTAGACATCATCATCAATAAGATTCTACCGATTGCCTATGTTTGGGCGATCGAGTCAGGGAGTCAGAAACTGCAAGAGGGAGTCCTCCACCTCTATAGCATCGCTCCCAAGTCATCTGGTAACAAGATTACTCGCAAAATTGATGCGCAGATTTTCACTGAAACACAGCAGATGCGTCATCTGAAACCGACGGCAAAAATTGAGCAAGGTGTTATCCGTCTTTACAAGAATTACTGTGCTGACTGGCTTTGCGATCTTTGTCCGATTTTGGAACACGATGCGGTTATGCTGGAGGAGAATTAGTATGGGTTCAGAAGTTACGCCGCTAACAGATGAATCCTACTGGACGACGCTCTGGGATGGGCAACAGCATAAGGTGCGGCATCTACGTTGGGCTTACGTGGCGAACCGGCAACTTGCCGAACTGTTTCATCTTGCCCTTGCCGGGTTTAAGGAACCGACTCTGATTGAGTTGGGATGTGCCGATTCGTTGTGGCTTCCGTATCTCGCCCGAAACTACGAAAGCATTTGCTACGGCGTTGACTTTTCAGAATTGGGGTGTCAACTCGCTGAACGCAACCTTGCCCTTGCAGGTGCGAAAGGCACAATCATCTGTGAAGACCTGTTTACGTTTTCCAAAAAGCAGCGTGCTGTGTTCGATTTTGTTTACTCAATGGGATTAATTGAACATTTCAGCACACCGAAAGCGATTTTAGAAGAGATGTACAGTCTCCTGAAACCGGGAGGCACAATGCTTACGATAACGCCGAATTTGCGCGGTATGTATACCCCAATAGCCCGCGTCGCGAGTCCGAAACTCCTTGCGACTCACAAAGTAATTCCACCGATAGGTCTTGCTACGGCGTTACAGGACGCTGGATTTCATGTTACTGCGTATGGATATACAGGGGGGCCTTTGAAGTTGAGCGTTGTCGATTATTCACCATGGCGAGCCATCATTGGCAGATGGGGACACGAAGTCCTTTGTAAATGCGTTAACCTGACAGATATTGTTATTGGAAATCTATTGGCGGCGATGCGCGTGCCGAATCAGCAGTTGACTTCACCGTATGTATACGCTCTCTGCAGAAAGCCAAATGGCAGTCAGCAGTCGGCGGTCAGTGGTCAGAATCAGGATTTGCAGGATTGCGAATAGTGATCAGCGTTCAGGCGGGGGTCCTCAGTCCCGAAGGGATGGCATTTCTGTAGACCGTAAATTGACACCTATGGTGTGGTTCCAAACCGCGCCCAAATCAAAAATAAAGGAGAATATCTCATGAAAACGTTGTGTCTTTTGACAATTACACTGCTTTGTGTCTCCGTAGCTATGGCAGAGGAGACCTTCTTTTCCGCGTTAGAGAGCAAAGCGGAAGTTGAAAAAGAGGGTGGCACCGTTGATGGCGGGGTTTTCAAGCCAGGTAAATTTGGCAACGGGTTTGTCAGCGAAGCTGCTGCGGATGTTATTCACTTCCCTGTGGAAGACCGCTTCGTTAATCTTGACGAAGGGAGCGTTGAGTTGTGGGTAACGATGGGCTTGGATACCAATGACGTTGCGGGTGAACTCTTTATGTTCATGACCTATAAACGCGGAACTGACGCGATATTTTTGCAGTTTAACACGGGCGGGATCGCACAGATGCGGATTAAAAGTGCAGGGTCGTGGCATAATGCTAATAGTGTCCCACTCGACTGGAAAATCGGCGAACACCACCACATGGCGGGGACATGGGGTCCCGATGGATTGAAACTCTATTTGGATGGCAAACTTGAAGGTGAAGCCGATTTCAAAAAAGGCCCTACTGTGTTCGCGGAAACCTTTGAGATTAACAATGCTTCTCCACCTGACCCAAGATTCCCAACAAACTGTGTCGTTGATGGGTTACGGCTCTCCGACCACCAGAAGGGACCTGATGAGTTTGTGATGGACGATCCGGCAGATGTCCAACCGATCGGGAAGCTCGCAACAACGTGGGCACGGATTAGAAAGGGTTTGTAAGTATGCACACAGAACGTCCACTTTTCACGGCGGGAACGGAAGGATACCACACCTTCCGCATCCCCACGCTCGTCCGATCTAATGGAGGAACGCTGTTGGCGTTCTGTGAAGGTAGACGTACAGGCGGTGGGGATTCAGGAGATATTGATATTGTCCTGAAACGGAGTTTTGACAACGGCGAGAATTGGCAGCCGATGCAAATCGCTGTCTCCACCGGAAGTGACACGGATGGCAATCCTGCCCCAGTGGTTGATCGTGATTCCGGTACAATCTGGCTCCTTTTCTGTAAGAATCTCGCTGACGGTGCGGAAGGGAAGATTGTCGCCGGAGAAGCACCGCGCACCATCTGGGTAACCCTAAGCAATGACGATGGAGAAACTTGGGCGGAACCGAGGGAAATTACAGCGACAACAAAGGATGAAGCGTGGACGTGGTACGCGACGGGTCCTTGTCACGGGATTCAACTTGCAAACGGCAGATTGGTAATTCCGTGTGACCATGTGCTTGGGAACAGCCGGGACTATGCTGCCTACGGCTATTCACATCTGATTGTCAGTGATGACCACGGTGAAACATGGCGGATCGGTGGTAAGGCACAACCGGGGACCAACGAATCGGTTGTCGTTGAAACGGTGGATGGTGAACTCTATTTCAACTGTCGGAACTATGTCGCACCGAAACGGCGTGCTTATGCGCGGAGTAGCGATGGCGGCGGGACGTTCACGGAATTCGGTTACGAGGCGGATCTTATCGAACCGATTTGTCAGGCGAGTATGGTGCGGTATACGGATGCGAATCAACAGGACAAGAACCGTATTTTGTTCTCTAATCCTGCCAGTGAGCGCCGTGAGAGGCTGACGATTCGTATCAGTTATGATGAATGCGAAAGTTGGAGCAGTGGGAAAGTTTTGCACGCCGGCCCTGCGGCGTATTCGGATCTCTGTATCGCTTCGGATATGGAGATATGTTGTCTCTATGAATGCGGTGAGAATAGTGCTTATGAGACGGTGTCGTTTGCGAAGTTTGATTTGGCGTGGCTGACGGATGGGGAAGATGCATTGCGCACATAGTAATAGGCGAGGTTAGGAATGCACATCGCATGAATCAGAATCAGAATCAACGGTATAAGGTTTCCTATAAAGGCTTTACCGGGAGCGTGGACGCTGCCAAACCTCGCCTACCAAGAAACAGAGCGTTTCGCCCCTTGCTGTTCACCGTCGCTTACCGTAAATATTCCTCACCGCGATGCTCTGTAATCCATGTCTTCAACGGGACATCTGCATCTGTGGGTTGCCACCAACCTTTAACGTCTACACCGTCACCGAGCAATTGCCGTCGAATCGGGTCGCATCTGTCAAGGACATCTTGTGGCATGAGGTTGTAATCCAATCCACGCAACCAACGATAACTATACCCCATAAAAAAGACTTTTCGAGTTACATCAGAAAAATTCCAGCCGCGAGAGTGCCACATGCGCCGATCGAAAAGGACAGCAGTGCCGCGTTTGACGAGCAGGTCTATTGCCCCTTCTGGATCACCATTTGGATCATTTTCGCTGTTTGGGGGTCGGGTGTCGAGTTTATGGCTACCGGGAATCAGGCGCATTGCCCCGTTGTCACGGTCGGTCACATCGGTCAGCCAGTAACTTACCTTCAATGAGAGTCGTGGGTGTGGACGCTCCATTTCCGGCACTGGTCTACCGCCGTCTTGATGCCAATGTGCCGCCTTGGTGGCACGGGGTGTATCGGGCGGTTCCGGCGGATACATGATGAGATGCGATATATAAAGTTGGATGTTCCACCCGAGAATATCCCAAAGGAGTGGAAAGACCTTCTTGTTATCAAGTAATTCCAGCAGTAAATCGTCTTCAAGGACGGTGCGGAATTTCGATAACAATTTCTGTGGTGCCAATCCGGTTTTGGCACGTTCTTGTGCATCAATCCGATCTGCGACCTCTTCTAAGGCATCTGTCATTTCAGGACTTATAGCGTTCTCAACAATGAGGTACCCGGTGTCGTTAAACACTTTGAGTTGTTCGTCCGTGGCGCAGTATTCAAGCCAAGTTGTATCTATCATGGTTATCATATCCTCCATGTGCTAACGGCGGTGGATTTCAGTTTTTATCCGTCCCCACGTCGTTGTGAGTTTCCCTGTGACTTCCACAGCAAAAGCGATACCGTCCATGTCCTCCTGAATCTGTTCTTCCGAGATAGCGACGTTGAGAATACGGATTTCATCCAGCACCCCATCGATCCAGATGTTCTCGTTCGCTTTTTTCCCGATCCAGACAGAGGCTTGATTCTCGTTGATGTCTCCGCTTCCTGCGACTTCGCCATCCAATTCACCGTCCAGATAGATACGCACTTCATCACCGTCGTAGACCATAGCGACATGGTGCCATGTGTCCAATTTCATCTGTGTCGCGCCCTGTGCGACGGCAGCGGCACCGGGTGCGGTATAGACGAACCCACGAATTTGGCCCCCGGGTGTATCAAACCCCCATCCACTTTCAGCGACCGAACCTTTTCTTGCGATCGGTGGGTGTCCTGCCGGAAACGAATTCGGTTTGAACCACGCCTCGACTGTCAGTTCATCACCACCTGGGACAAGGCTCTCGTGGTGTGGGACTTCAATGAGACTGCTCGCGCCGTCAAAGACCAGCGCGCCTCCATTTTTTCCATCCGCTGTCCATTCGGCATCGACGATTTCACCATGATTCTCAAATTCGGAGAGATCCGTGGCTTCATCGGCTGTCTCTTCATTGAAGAGGTAAAGTAACACTGTTTCCTCTTCAAATGCAGCAAAACAACTTACCCCCAGATAGAGCAAGAGGATAATAATTGTCAGCATCCGCGTCATAGCAGCAACCTCCTTCTTTTGCGCGCCCATGTTAGATGTTTTGAAAAACTCAGGAAACTTTCCGTTATTGTATCAAAAAAGTGAAATTTTGTCGGATTTTTTTTGTAAAAAGTAGAAAAAAGTGCATTTTTACTATTAACTTTTTTCGTTTGCAGGTGATATATATAGCAAATACTCGGTCGATGTGATTTCTAACCGCATTGGTGCTGAATGTCTAACTTAATTCTAAAGTTTACCATAATTACCAAAAGGTTTGAGCGAATGATCGGTTGCATCCCAAGGCGACACTTTTATTTCGCAGTTTTCTAATTGCTATAACAAGGAGCATCTCATGAAAAAGTTTAGGGTTGGCCTTAACTTTAGCCTCTTCTTGGCGGTTGCCTTACTAACAGTTACATTGTTCTTTGCAATGGAAGATGTCAAGGCTGCACCAACAACAATAACGTATGTTACGGAAATGTATTCATGCAACTTAGTAAACGGTAGCAGTTGTACTGAAGGCACGTACCACTTTACGGAAGTAGAAGAGTCGGTATGGCATATACTTTTTGATTCACATCCGCACGGTACTGAAAGTATATACGTTACGCGGAGTACAGTTGATACCGTTGAAGCATGTGAAAATTGTCTGGGGCCAGGGTAAGAGAAAAATCTGAAAGTACTTTAAAATGGGCAATGGCGGCATGCAACAATAGATGTGCCATTGCCCGTTGAATAGTAATCTTTAAATTCAGGAGGAAAACATGCGAATCCTATTTGTAGCCGCCATTGTCTGTATTCTTTTTTCTATTGGACTCGTAATTCACACAGAAATTGAAAACAGGAAGTTTGTCAAGAGTCTCGCGCAGCCGCCACAGGTTGTCGAGCCGCTTCAGGTTGCCGCCTCAGAAACAGACGCATATTCTGAAGTAGAACTAGCGGCTTCTCAACGCAGCGATTCACAAAAACAGGAAGTGCCTGCGGATTACGACTGGCGAATGGATACCGACCCCATCCATCAACACGGACATCTGGACATGGATCCGTGGAGCATTGTTCCAGATGCCGAGGACACCGAGGACGAAACTATGCCAGTCGTCTGGTTTCAGATCACTGATCTGTACGAACGCGCGGCGGCTTACCGCGCTCAATTAATCAAGCAATTTGGGGATCAGGCAGCAATTGACACGCTTGCTGAACTCAAGCCAAAAATCTGGCAAAACATTCCGCTTACACTTGATGAGATGATACGTCATGCGGAAGCACAGATGGATATCTGGCCGACTGAAGGCACTCGCAGTTCCATTGAATTATTCAAGAGATGGAGAGCCGAAGGACGTGAAGTCAATTTTCGGCATGGGTCGGTGCCATCTGCTGCCGCTGCACCCAAGGAATTCAGGGAGCTCAGCCCGTTCATCAAGGAATATGGGCGTGAAGAAGGGGTACGTAGATTCAGGGAAATGTATCCAGAGAAAGCCTCGGTATTCAGACAGTATCTGCTCAAAGAGGCACCTCGGCAGGGTGTGAGTCTGGAGGCGGTAGAAAAACTTTTTCCGAACGCAGACGCGCCTCATTGGCAGGGCACTGTGCCGTGAAGATTCGAGCGTACATCCATAAAACGCATTTTCTATTGACAAATAAAGTGGAATATGCTTTACTATCTGAACGAGATGAAACAACGTCTAAGAGATGTGTAATATTTGCTTATAGCGTTTGAGTCTTTATAACGATAACTTCTTTGTAGAGGCAGCGACGTAAGGAGAAACCCATGACCCTCAAGTGTCAATGGAAAGGCGTAAGATGCCCACCTTACAAACATGATGGCGTTTTTGAAGCGACCAACGAAACACTGACTCGTTTTGAACCGGATCTGAACCGGTGTGCGAAATGTATCGCGTATGCGAAGCCGGAGCTCCCGAGTTTTCAGGACGATTTGCTGCAGATTGCTCGGATAACGCTATGCCAAAAAGGTCCCTCGTTTGATCCGAATCATGCACAAAAGGCAAGTTTCCGTACTTACATGCTTCCACGAATCTGTGGGGCATTGACCAACGCAAAAGCAACGGAGGTACGACATTACGGACATTTTAGGCATCCTCCCAACGAAGATGAGATGCCGAACCTTACCCTGGAGATAAGCACATCCCCACAAGGAGCGTTTCTTTCAAGTGCCTCGTGTCGGAAGGTTAACTTTGAGGACACACTGGTATGGGAGATGTGGAACAAGGATTTCGAGCAGGCACTGCCGCGGCTGTTAAAATGCTTAACCAAACGCGAACATCAGGTTTTCAGTGCCATCCGATCAAATATGAAACAGTGCGACATCGCTGAAAACCTTGCACTGAGCAAGGCAAGAGTGAGCCAACTCTTGAAGCAGGTGGAACGAAAGTTAAGGCGTGAATGCCAAAATTTGGGGATCAGTGAATAGAGGCAAATTTTATGAAAGATGCACAGCGGCGATTGCCCGTTCAGCATGAGTGCTGAACCGCAATCGCCTTCTTCTTTTAATCTTCTACCTTTTCAATAATCTTACCGGTTTCGCGATCTCGGAAGATCCGTTTCATTCTGCCATCAGGCATCCGTTCATCTTTGAGGTGAGCATAGCGTTCATCAACATCCGATTGAGAAGCTTGCGCGTCGGCGGTTTCGGTTGTGCCACGCCAATCCTGAATTTCAACTGATTCCCACTGTTTTGACTTAGCGGATTTATAGCACGCATCAATGATAGCGTTAACGACGTATCCATCATAGAAGGTTTCCATGGGTTCGCGTCCTTCATCGATTGCGTTGAACATATCGAGGAACATATCTCGATAGCCGAGTTCGGCGACCTCATCGCCGACCGGAAAGAGCCAGCCGGTGTCGCTCTCCGCTTTCTCAGCGACATATCCGCCCTGTCCGACAGCCGTAAACATCTCATAGCCAGTACGGAGCCAGTGATTAAGCCAGATAGTTCCTTCGCTACCAGAGACTTCATCGCGTAAGTCCATACCGCCGCGGAATGCCCAGCCGACCTCGAACTGCCCCATTGCGCCGCTCTCAAATCGGATGAGTGCGATGCCGTGATCCTCCGCATCGATCGGATGTACAAGCGTATCCGCCCAGCACATCACCTCAACGGGTCTGTTATTTTTTCCAACGAAGTTTCGGATGATTTCGATGCAGTGGCATCCCATATCGACGATAGCACCGCCGCCTGCCTGTTCGAGGTCCCAGAACCAGTCGCTGTGGGGGCCGGGATGTGTTTCGCGGGAACGCACCCAGAGAATTTTACCGAGTGCGCCGTTTTGTACGGATTCTAACGCTTTGAGGGTTTTTGGAGGATAGACGAGGTCTTCAAGGTACCCGCCAAATACGCCCGCGTTTTCCAAGATGTCGAGCATCGCTTTTGCCTCTTCAGCGGTACGTCCGAGCGGTTTTGTGCAGAGAATGGCTTTGCCAGCTGCTGCAGCGAGTTCGACTGCTTTCAGATGCAAGTTATTGGGTAACCCGATGACGACAGTATCCGTATTGGGGTGGTTGATGGCTTCCGCTAAATCGGTTGTTGCGTGGGGGATATTCCATTCTTCAGCGAATGCGGTTGCGCGCTCCTCGCGCCGGGAGTAGACGCTGTGGACGCGGTCTGCCCCGCGTTGGTTATGGAGCGTCATCGTATAAAACATTCCGATGAGCCCCGTGCCGAGCATGGTAACTTTATGGCTTTTCAGTTCTGACATTGCTTCTCCTTGACTGGTTGTCAGTTGACGACTCATAACTACTGCGCTTTGTATCCTGCGATAACTCCCCAATCGTTAATTGTCCAACAGTTGTTTGGATCGGTTGCATGAACGCCTTTGAGGTTTGCGGCTCCCGGTATATTCGAGACCGTCCACGTCTGACCGCCATCGGTGGTGTGTAGCACAGAATTGAACCCGCCGACTGCCCAACCGACCATGGCATCGACAAAGATAATATCGTGGAGATCGTCATAAGATTCGGTTTTTTGCTGGTTCCACGTTGCACCGCCATCAGTAGTATGCAGGATTAAACCCTCTTGTCCACAAATCCAACCGGTATTTTCATCAAGGAAGTAGATACTAAACAGGTTATTATCGAACCCAGGATCTTGTTTCTGCCACGTTTCGCCACCGTCCGTGGTATGCATGAGGGTTCCAAATGAACCGACAACCCATCCCGTTGTAGGGGAAACGAACCAAAGCCCTTCAAGGTTGTTGCGGGTTTCGCCGACGCGTGCGCGTTCCGAGCTGCCCACCCATGTTTCGCCACCGTCGGTTGTTTTGAGGATCGTATTCTCCGATCCGGCGATGAAACCGGTTGTCTCACTAATCATCTGGATGCCCATCAAATTCGCGCGAATGCCGCCTCTTCCACGACGTCCAGGGTTAGGGTTATCACTCCTTGCCATTTTCCGTGCCCAAGTTTTGCCACCGTCTTCGGTTTTTAAGATAGTGCCTCTACCACCGATTATATATCCGGCGTTTTCATCTATAAAATAGATATGATAGAGCGGTGAAGCCCCGCCACCGCCAAACATGCCTGCTGGGGGACCGCCGCCACCGGGAGGTCCACCCGGTCTTTCCCCTGCACCTGGAGGCCGCATATCAACTTCCATTTTCTCCCACGTTACGCCACCGTCGGTTGTTACCAACATTAAACCGTTATCTCCAACCACTAAACCGTTTTGGTTATCCATGAAATAGACATCGTGTAGCATACCTTCAATACCGTCGCCGCGGAGGATATCATCTTCGCGGAGGACAGTCCATTCTGCATCCGCGACTGTTGCGAAAGAAAAAAGGAACGCTACTCCGAATAAGGCGATAATCGTTCTGAACATAATAATCTCCTTTTTTATCAGCGATCAGCCATCGGCTTTCAGCCGACAGTAAAGAGGTTTCTGGCGAAGTTAACCCTCTTTCTGACCACTGACTGCTATTAACTCGACTGAAATGTGTCATAAATCTGCCGTGCTCTATTTTCAACATCCCTTAAGTAAGTTTGACCTATTTGTTCGGTATAAAGTTCGGTTAATTCACCGCTTGCTTCACCGAAGACTTTGGCGAATTTGCGACACTCGTTCTTATCACTACCGGAAGCATAGGCTTTAGTTTTCGCGTCTGTGCCGGATTTCCGGACTTCAACAAACTTATCACGAAACTTGAGATAACTCCCGTCTCCGACGAACCGGACATCCTCCAGATCCAGAAAGTCAAGATCGGGAAGTGCGTCTGAAAGGATTGCCCGTGCTTGATCCATGTTTATTTTCCCATCGCGGAGGGCAATAGCGATACCGAGGAAGAATAGGTCATTTTTATCACGTTTCGCCTCACCTTCCAACTTCGCTGCACGGAGTTTTTCTGGGTTCGGTTCAGACTCGTTGTAATAGGTAATATCCGCTCTTACGTCACACGTCGCAGTGATGTGACTTTCCGTAAAGACAGCGGCGAGGTAATCAGAGAGGGTGATGTTCGCCTCTTTGCAGTGTGCTGCGAGTGCAGTGACCAGCACCATAGATTCGCCTGCTGATTTCTCACGCATTGCAATAGCCATGCGTCCGCCTTGGCTCCGAATGAGTGCTTCAGGCCCGGTAATCATCCCGCCGCTCTCTTCACCCGCGAAGATAAGCCGGGGTTGTACACCGAGTAAAATCGTTTCACCATAGACATCTTGGATAGCGACAGGTGCGTCAGGCGCGTCAGCAATCTGCCGTTCAATTTTTTTCATAATTGCGGCAATCTCTTTGAAACCGACCGGTACGTTAATGACGTTAACATCGTTTGTGTCACCCCATTGGTCCCAAGCCAGTGCAGAAGGTGTTGTTTTAATCATGAACCGCGGATGGTTTTTCCAAAGTCCGGAATTTCTGAGCTGCTTGGCATAGAAGTCCATTAGCATAAGAAATGCTTGGTTCGGCGTGTATATCGTCAAGAGTCGGTTATCACCGAGGTCGAGGAAATCCACACCGAGGTTTTCCAACACTTCTGCCCGCGATACGTCCTCTATTTCACAAACGACAAGTCGGTCGCCGTCTGGATCGGTCGCTTCAATGACAGTGCCAATAGGTTGCGCTTTGAGTTTCGTTGCATAATCTGTGGACTTGACGACATCCAGGATACTAAAATCACAGCCGAGGTCATAAAATTCGGTTTCCCCGGTTTTCGGGTTCCGATTGAGTTTTCCAATGTTGTGATAGAGCGGATCCGCCTCCACATGAAGCCACCGAACAGAGTCGGCGATGCCTAACCGCTCAAAGATGGCGCGCATCGGACGATACATACATCCACCGACGCAATCGACGACGATAGTGGGTTGCGTCGCTCGAATAAGTTTGAGATTTGCATCTGTGGCGACCCCACTTTTAAGATAGCCGACATAAAGCTGCACACCGTCGTGGAGTTCGTCCAATCTCTCAAAATCAATATGCGCATCGATAACTGAACTGAACTGAATAGGATAACCGTCCGTTTCAGCAGTTTTAAGAACCTCTTCAATCTTTTTAAGAAACCGCATGGATTCTTCGGGAAGATATTGACTCCCCTGATTGTTGAGATCTTTGGTCGCGGTTTTCGTGCTGACGGAATGGCTAGACGTGACGTGTTCGCCACCGTCGAGGTCCAACATAAAAATCAGGAAGGATGCCATCCAGATAGGTAGCGTGCCGAACCCTTTTGGCACGTAGGTACGGATTCCCTGTGCGGCTTGGATACGCGCGATGCACTCAACATACTTCTGTGAGTTGTAACGCACTTCGCAACCTGCAATTTTCTCGACTGGCTTTCCGTCCGCGGTTTCGTTTGCGACGAGACTTTTACCGAGCGTCGCTAAGATGATACCAATCTGATTAATAGGAAATCGGGTGTCCCAGGGATATAAAATATTTTGTGGGCCGCGGATACCAGCGGTTGACACCTGTGCTTCCTTGGCGTAATTGCGAAACCATTCCCAGAGATTCAAACGCTCAATGAGTTCCCTATCAAGATGGAATGTAAATGTATTTGGTTCATCTTGCGGAAAAAGTGGTGTTTTGAGAGTGTCGGGTGTATTCTGCTCAACGACTGCGAAGAGTTGTTGTTCTGTCTCGTCCCTTTTATGGCGATAACTTTCGTCAACTGTGATAATCATCAACGCCCTCCATACATAGGTAGGAATTTGATAGATATGTTATCACAGGTGCATATTTTTTTCAAATCTGAATTTGAAGGCATGCGGAAAGTAGAAATCCAGGAGAAGTGTCCATATATTGTTCGAGTTTACCTAATCCTATTTTAGTCTATCAATATTTCTTCTAAAAATGTATGGGGGCGTATAGAAAACCGGACTCTCTCATATCCATTAATGTTAACACGATAATTCCCCACTCCAAACGTGCCCAGGTCTATCCCTTCTTCAAATACGCTTGATGGTAAGAATGCTATTTGGTAGGCAGCAGTATCAAGGTGTTGATACCGGATGCAGTCGTTATTAATTGGCACCTCGCCGAATATCTCGACATTAATAATGCCGCTGGATCCTTTATCTATGACAACTTTGTGGGGATAGTCCCGCACTTGGCTGCTGCCGCACACTCGGGTGATGCCATATCCTTCCACACCCATTGAGATGTTAACGAGTTCTGCAGTGTACACTTCTACATAAGGAGATTCAATTACAATACCCTCGGGACTCCCGAATGTTTTCAACTGAACAGTGATGTCCTCAATTCCGGCTTTTCGGACGAAATAGGAGGCTCTATAGGTATGTTCAATGGCATCAATTACAATACCCTCCGATGTTTTCACCTGAACAGTAATGTCTCCAATTCCGGCTTTTCGGATGACATAGGCTGCCTCCTTTTCAATACGGAGATGCAGAAGTTCGTGAACGCCAGTCGCAACTTTATATTCACCGACTTCAAGATCTTTGACAACAACTTCTCCACCCGTTGCTGTTACTGCGTCTTCGCAATCATAACCGCCAGAATCAAAAATTTCTTCTGACCCCGTTGCTCGGAGGAAGATCGTATTTCCAACTCTTTCAGCAGATACCTTCTGGATACTGGGATCGCACCCATCCCCCATTAGTCCAGCCACAAGAAATAGCACTTCAGCCGGTCTATCTTCGGAAATAGAGACTATATCCACTGCCATTATCCCAACATCAATGGTTTTATGGAAGATACCACTATCACCACACCCTATGCAGAAAAGTAATACGAAAATAACGATGCCACCGATACGATGAGATAACATGTTTACTCCTTTAATCCTATGAGAAGGACCCCGCTGCTGTCTATGAGCACGATCGCAAAATAGGCGAAAATACGAGGATATACCATGTTCCTTTCACCTCAGGCAACGTTAGGGACTATCCCTCTAATCCGTGTCGGAAGGCGTGCAAACTCGAAACCAACGAAGCGTTCACATTCAACTCTTTCAGGCGAGCCAGATCCCTAATCGCTTCAAGCGCAGGTTTTAAAGCGTTGACCTCTGCCTGCGGAAAGCGCGCCGTGAGGATTGCCAACGTATTTTCAATCGTTGTTTCGCGGGATCCACGTTCTATACCTTGCTCTATACCTTGCTCTATGCCTTGCTCTATGTAATGTTCTGCCATACTTTGCATCAGGGATACCTCCTGTTCTGATAAACTAAAGGTTTGGTGGTGCTCAGAGATGAACCGTTCTAAGACCTCCCGATCTTCAACCGAACGTTGATAGAAAACCAACAAATACAGATAATAAAGTGCCTGTTTCCAAGACCCACCTTCTGCTTCCGTGAGTGTACCAAGATGATCACTCAAACGTTCTAACGCAGTACTGAACTCAACCGCCTCCGCATCCTCACGTTTCAAGAGCGTCATCAACCAACCGAAGGGACGCTCCGTCTTCAATAGGTTTTCATCCGATGCAGTCTTAACACCGAGAAAGAGCGTCTCAAACTGCGGGACAAAACGAACCAATGGTCCCGGAATATCCATCAACGTCTCAAGCGACGGCAGCGTTTGCCAGACCTGTTCACCTGTATAAAACACCACAGGGATAATGGGACGAAATCGCCACTGCCCTTTCGGAACGTTCTCAGATACCCACTTCTGACGCTGCTGATCCCATATCTGAACCATGTAAAACAGCAACCGAAACCCCATCGCGGGGTCTACTGTGGACTGATGTTCCAGCAGAATGTAGATCATCACTTCCGTTTCATCGGCATCCCGGAAGGGTAAGAGGAACACGAGATCCGATTCTTGTTCCCGGAGGTTATCGGCAATAAAAGTGGTGTTGACGCGGTGGACCTTTTGAAAATCGAGAGCCTCCACGAGGTCGCTCCCGATGATTTCAAGCAACCCGTGGAGGTTATCGGGGTTCGACAACAGCCATCTCGCGCTCCGGTCTGGAAAGGTGCCGAGGGGTTCTTGTAGAAAAGAGAGTACCTCATCAAAAGCGTTCATCCGTTTTCACCCACTACATATCAGGCCAAAAGTGTTGCGTTTCAGATGCCTTTTATTTTACCCGATTTCTCCGAGGCTGTCAACTCTATTTTCAGATGAAAGTCCTCCTATTTCAGTATCAACATTTTACGCGTCGCCGTGAATTCGGCCGCCGTTAGCGTATAGAAATACACGCCACTTGCGACAGGTTCCCCGAGTGCGTTTCTGCCGTCCCAATACGCAGCACGGCTCCGGGAGTCGTAGTGTCCCACAGACTGATACCCTAAATCTAATGTCCGCACAAGTTTTCCATCTGCGGCATAAATGGCGATGCTGACTTTTGAAGGTACCGCAAGTTGATACGGTATCCACGTCTCTGGGTTGAACGGATTGGGATAGTTCGGGAGCAGGAGGGTATCGCCAACAACGGAGGCAATTACTGTAGGGGCCGCCGCAGATCCTCCGTTATTAGTGGGCGCGATCCCCAAAACGAGGCTCACAGTCATGCCTAAACCAGTGACCACATCTGTAATGTTTTCGCCATTCAAGTCAGCGCACGAGAGACTTTCTTCTTCCATCCAATACACCTTACCTCCCGCACCATCCACAGTGAGGTCCATAGGAGATTTCAAACCCGTGATGAGGTTCGACTGAAAGTTACCACCATCAAGATTCAGCCGCTGCACCTTACCCCATCCGTTAGCTATGTAGAGTTTACCGTTGAAAGCATCAATCGCAATGCCTTGTGGGACTGCGGTTAAATCCTTCACCAAGGAAACCTCTGTTCCATCAAGGTTCGCCCGGCGGATTGTGCCGGTGCTTTTACCCGTCTGCTCTATCCAATAGACCTTGCCATCCGCTGAATCTACAGCGAACCCCTTCGGAATCTGCAATCCGGTGATAAGGTTCGCTTGGAAGTTCGAACCATCGACATTCAACCGTTGGAGTTTTCCCCAAGAGTTTATCAGATAGAGTTCCCCACGCGCCATATCCAAATTGAGGTAGAGGGGAACACTGGTGAGGTCTTTGATGAGTTGGACATCGGAGCCGTTGAGGTTTGCGCGGCGTATTTTGCCAGTGCGCTTACTGGTTTTCTCCGTCCAGTAGATTTTGCCGTGTATTGTATCCAGCGCGAGGCTGGTTGCATTCTGGACACTTGGCAGAAGGTTCTCTACTTTATCTCCAAGGAGCCGGTGGAGTGTGCCTGTCTCCGCACTTATCCAATATAGTGGTGGGCGTTGGGCCGCTTTAGCTTTAACCTGTAAAGGTTCACCGTCGTCTTTGAGATATATGTTTACATCTGGATTCTTCCGTAGCAATGCAAGAAGAGGCTCCTTATCCTTAATCGGATTGCCGTAAAGTTTTAATTCCTCAAGGTTTGTTAATTCAGCAAGTGGGCTAACATCACGAATCTGATTGTTTTGAAGGTATAAATACTTTACATTTGTCAATTTTGCCAGTGGCGTGATGTCACTGATACGGTTATCATTAAGGGCTAAATGTACAAGGTTTTTCAGATTTGCCAGTGGCGTGATGTCACTGATTTGATTGACATCAAGTAGCAAACTCCATAGGTTTGTTAACCCTGAAAGTGCACTGATGTCACTGATACGATTGCCGTATAAATGTAATTCAAATAATACTTTCAGATTTGCCAGTGGCGTAATATCACTGAAATCGTTCCTTTGATACGAAAAAGTCAAAGACTGTAAGTTTTTCAACTGAGCAAGAGGTGTCATGTCGCTGATTTGATTGCTATCTAATTTTAGCACTCGTAAACCGCTCAACCTTGAAAGTTCGCTGATGTTGCTAATATGATTGGTGTCAAGTTGAAGTTCACTTAAAGAAACCGCATGTTCAATACCTGAAATATCTGTTATATTACTATCTCTTGCGTTTAGTTTGATAAGTGTCCTCAAGTCCAGTTGCGTGATAGGTTCTTGAGATTTCAACCCTAATTTTTTCCGTATTACGGAGGCTAACATCTTATCAGGTATTGAAATATTATTTATATCCTCAATCGCATCAGTGTTAGCATTCAAGAGCCACACAGTTCCATCTATACTGCCTGTAGCGAGCTGATTCCCGTCAGGACTGAAGGCGACACTACGGATTCGTGTATTTCCTTCAAAAGTCCATATACGTTTACCTGTGTTGGTATCCCAGAGCTGTACGGTCCCATCTATATTGACTGTGGCAAGTTGCTCTCCATCAGGACTAAAGGCCAAGGTGCGGATTCGTGTATTTCCTTCAAAAGTCCATATACGTTTACCTGTGTTGGTATCCCAGAGCTGAACCTCAGACGAAAAGGCGGTAGCAAGTTGCTTCCGCTTTCTATCGGGACGAAAAGCCAGGCTATGCACAGTGCCCGTATTCAACATGTATATCAACTCACCCGTGTTGGCATTCCATATCTGAGCATCAGCGTAAAGAGTTCCTATAGCGAGTCGGTTCCCATCAGGACTGAACGCAACACTAAAAGCAGTGAGAAAAGGAATAAAATCTTCTTTTTCCCCACGAGCGCTTACGAAGCCGACGGGAAGTTTTGCGGGAAGTTTTACCCTATCCCATACGTGTATGTGTTTACCTGTGTTAGCATTCCAGAGCCGCACGCTCCCATCCGCACTGCTTGTGGCGAGGCGGTTCCCATTAGGACTGAACGCAACACTCAGAACAGCGTCCGTATGTGCCATGAAAGCCCGTATCTCTTTACCTGTGTTAGCATTCCAGAGCCGCACGCTCCCATCCATACTGCTTGTGGCGAGGCGGTTCCCATCAGGACTGAACGCAACACTCAGAACAGCGTCCGTATGTGCCATGAAAGCCCGTATCTCTTTACCTGTGTTAGCATTCCAGAGCCGCACGCTCCCATCCATACTGCTTGTGGCGAGGCGGTTCCCATCAGGACTGAACGCAACACTCAAGGCGAGCGTTACAAAAGTGAGTTGTATAAGTGTAGAAATTATGATGAGTCGGATGACAGATAGCGTTTTCATTGTTTTTATAAAGTTCCCTTCTTATATCAAATCTTATATCAAATTCACGTTATGTTACCATTCTACTGTAACACCTCTGGCTTGGAGTGCCGGGATATGAGTGTTAGTGGCAGCTTTGTCCAAAGGGTTGTCCAACAAAACCACAGTGTCACCGTTGCCCAATCCGGTATTCGCCACCAAGGGGGCGATGTCCGATATCTGGCTAAGCTCCAGTCTCAGTTCTGTGAGATTCATAAGATTTGAGAGGGCAGAAATATCTGAGACTTTCGTACCCCACAGTCTCAGTTCTGTGAGATTTGTGAGATTTGCGATTCCAGAAATATCTGAGACATCGCTAGTCGCTATTTCCAATTCTGTCAGATTCGTAAGATTTGCAAGGGCAGAAACATCTGAGACCCGAAGATTGAATAATTCCAGTTCTCTGAGATTCGTAAGATTTGCGAGTACGGAAATATCTGAGAGTGTGTCACTTCCCAAAAGCAGTTCTGTGAGATTTGTAAAGTTCGTGAGTACGGAAAAATCTGATACCTGGGTACCTGATATACCGAATCGTTTCAGATTCGTAAGATTTGCGAGTACGGAAATATCTGAGACCCGGTTATTGCCAAAACTCAGATTTGTCAGATTCGTAAGATTTGCGAGTGGGGAGACATCTGAGAGCGGATGGATACCCAGTACCACTAATTCTGTCAGATTTACGGCATATTCTAAGCCTGTGAGGTCCGCTATACCGTCAGTGAGTTTAAGTGTTCTTAGGTTTTGTAGTCCCTCGGTGGTAATCGGCGCGTCTGCTGCCAGACCCAGTGTCTCGCGCACCGCCGCCGCTACTTTCGCATCTGGCATCGACACAACTGTTGGTGGTTCCATAACTGTTCCGACTATTTGCTGCGCCTTTTCGCAGCCTATTACATACACACATAACAGCAAAATTGCGAGCAAGGGACCTTTACATGTTTTCATCTGATTTCTCCTTTTTTATTTTTTAAATGTTCTCATTAAAAAAAGACAGTTTTGGATAGAGCAGGACTTACGCAAATTGAACAAAGAAAGGGATATTTTACTGGAAAACCACTATTTCACTATATTTAACCTCTAAATCCGCCGAAGGTTTGATGAAACTTTGATACTATTTCCTTATCAACAACCTCCGTGTTGCCGTGAAATCCCCCGCAGTGAGCGTATAAAAATAGAGACCACTGGCGACAGGTTCCCCGAGTGCGTTTCTGCCGTCCCAATACGCAGCACGACTCCGGGAGTCATAGTTACCCACAGATTGATACCCTAAATTGAGCGTCCGCACGAGTTTTCCATCTGCGGCATAGATAGCGATGCGAACGTCTGCGGGTGTTGCCAACTGATAGGGTATCCATGTTTCCGGATTGAACGGGTTTGGATAGTTGGGATGTAAATCTGTCTTCTCCGGCACGCTCATCACCAGAGTCGGTGCGGCTGCAGGAATCTCAATATCCACATCTTCGAGGTTCCTCAGACTCGCAAGGGGACCAACATCTTTTATTGGATTCTCGGCAAGCCGCAAGCTCGTGAGTTCTGTCAATTTTGTGAGGGACGAGACATCACGTATCCGATTCTCTCGGAGATGTAACGTCCGAAGATTCGTTAATGTCCCAAGGGGTGAGACATCGCGTATCTGATTATAGTCGAGCCATAGACTTTCGAGTTTCGTTAGATTTGCGATGGGTTTCACGTTACTCATCTCAGTGCGATAGAGAGATAGACCTCTGAGTTGTTTCAAGTCGGCAAGCAGTCGGACACCGGCGTTCTTAATCGGATTACCGCCAATCAACAACCACTTTAATTGTGTTAAGTCCGTGAGGGGATGGACGTTGCTGATTTGGTTTTCGTCAAGCGTTAGTTCTTCTAAGTGCGTTAAGCCTGAAAGCGGATTTAGGTTCCGAATTTGATTCCGATCCAGATTTAATCGGGTGAGTTGTTTGGCGTGCTCAAGACCTGTAAGGTTCTTTATTTTACTGTTCTTGGCATCTAATACACTGAGTTTCAACATGTGCTGACGGGTAATAGGAGCGTTGTTTCCGAGTCCCAAGGCTTTTCGCACCGCTTTTGCTAAGTTCTTGTCGGGGAGGGATACAACTTTCTGTTCTGTTGGCTCATCATCTGGTATAACACCCAATGCGATATTGGCGGGTGCGTCCAATCCTGTGACGATATTTTCGATATTCTTGCCGTTAAGATTTGCGCGACTAATGCCTCCCTGATCTGTCCAATAGAGTTTGCCATTTACCGCATCTACGGCGATACCCGCTGGCGATGCCAAGCCTGTGATAAGGTTCGGTTGGAAGTTGGAACCGTCGAAGTTCATTCGTTGAATTTTACCCCAAGCGTTGGTCACGTAAATCTTGCGATTTGTGGTATCAAGTGCAAGACTCAGAGGGACGCTCGTTTCTTTTACCAGTTGCACATTGGAACCGTCAAGATTGGCACGTCGTATCTTCCCGGTTGTGTCGCCCGTCTGCTCTGTCCAATAGACTTTGCCGTCCACCCCATCCACAGCAATCTGTTTCGGAGATTCCAAGTCTGTGATAAGATTAGGTTGGAAATTTGAACCATCGAAGTTGAGGCATTGAATTTTACCCCAAGAATTTGCCAAGTAAATCTTGCGGTTTGTGGTGTCAAGAGCAATGCTGAGAGGCACGCTCGTTAGATTTTTGACGAGTTCGACGTTTGCATTTCCGCTGAAGTTTGCACGGCGGAGAGTACCGGTGCGCCCATTGGTTTTCTCCGTCCAGTAGATTTTGCCGTGTATTGTATCAAGTGCGAGGCTAGTTGCATTCTGGACGCTTGGCAGTAGGTTTTCTACTTTCGCCCCGACGAGTCGATGGAGTGTGCCTGCGTCTGTATCCACCCAATACATCGGCGGACGCTCAGATTCAGAGACTAACGGACTCGGCGGTGGATTCCAGGTTACAGGTAGTGGTTCACTAAGACTTTTGTAGAATATCTTAACATTAGGATTTTTTTTCAATAGCACAAGTAACGATTTTTGGTCCTTAATCGGGTTCCCCACAAGGTATAACTTTTCAAGATTAGTGAGCTCTGTGATCGGACTCACATCGCTAATTTGATTACCATTCAGATCTAAATAAGTCAAATTGATTAACCCAGCAATCGGACTCACATCGCTAATCTGATTATTATGCAGATCTAAGTAAGTCAAATTGATTAATCCAGCAAGGGACGTGATATTGCTGATATTGTTAGCCCACAGTTCCAATGTTTTTAAGTTTGTTAATCCTGTCAACGCGGATACATCCTCGATAGCATTATCATAGAGGTAGAGCGTTTGCAGTTTCGTTGACGCTGACAGCACGGATATATCGGAGATGCCAGTGCCAGTAAGTTCCAAGAATCTCAGTTCTCTTAATCCACGCAAAGCTGAGAAATCCGTTATCTCATTTTGACGATATAAAGACAGAGCCACCAAATTGGTTGCATGTTCAAGACCTGTGATATCTGCTATTGGATCATCTGAGATTGGAAAAAGTTTTGTCAATCTCACCATACGGTCAGTTGTGATGTCTGCCTTTGGTGGGAGCTCCGTATGTACTCGGATTGCCGTGGCTAAATTTGAGTCAGGTATTGTTATCCTCTTAGGTGGTAGTAGGAATTCAGAAATATCAACCTGAAAATGCTGGGCTGTGTGATTTCCCTTTACATCTATAACTTTGAGCCAAATAGAGTTTAGCCCTGAGACCACATAGGTGATGTCAAATTCGACAGTGGTGTTCTCGCTGTTTAATCGTTTACAAGCAACTACACTGTCAAGGGTTGGTACATACAATCGTGCTTGATGAAGCCCATCAGCATCGCGCACTTCAAAACTAAATCGAACAGCATTCGGTGATAGTCCCCGACTAGGATCGAACATGTTAATAGTTGTGGGTTCATTAAAATTAGTTTGGCTTCCCTCGTTGAAGTAGGAATGGGCATCTAACCACTCAGCAGTACAGAAAGAATTAACCATTGAATCTATGTCGGCATAGTTGAACTTATCATGATCCAATCCAAAGCTATGTCCGAGTTCATGGGCTATGACGTTATAGTCAAAGCAAATTCCAGAGGCGGGGGACGCAGCCCATGTACCTATAGCCTGTCCACAAACATGACTATTAGGTTGGTTGACATCAAACCGTTCACTACTAATATCAATTGCTACAAAATAGATATTCTTTGATGTATCAAATTTCGGACGGAGTTCATTCACAACTTTCTCAAGAGTTCCATCATGATAATATGTATCATTTGACTCGCCATTGACATGATGAACCCTAACTTTTCCGTTCTCATCGGTTTCAAGATGAAAGGTTTTTCTGTCGAATCCATAGGATTCCATCACATCGGCGTAGAACTGCTGTGCCTCTTTCATCAAAGTATT
Organism: Candidatus Poribacteria bacterium; assembly: GCA_963662915.2. Taxonomy (GTDB): domain Bacteria; phylum Poribacteria; class WGA-4E; order WGA-4E; family WGA-3G; genus WGA-3G. The sequence goes on from CAXXEU010000002.1 coordinate 1,939,325, forward strand.
CAGTTTTGCGTCCATATCGGGTTGGGGTTGGCGGTCGTTTGGTAGAAAATAGATCACGCGCACGATATAGTCATTTGATGCGTCTTGTGCAAAACTGTTTGACATGAGCGTGAGCATCACAAAAGTGAGTAATGTGAGTATAAAACATAGTGTTGTTTTCACGAGGATGTTCTCCTGTTTTGTAAGGGAGGACTGTTGCCCGTGTCTGAAGAAAGCACAGAAGCCACACCTTGCTATATCCTATCTATTTCGGAATAACGAATGCAAAACGTCCTCGGTGGTCAAACCCCTCAGGATCGGATGGATTAAACAGTCTGCCAGGGTGTTCCGCATCTCCGGCTTCAACGGTGCCATTTGCAATCAGCCATAGTCCGATACCGGTTTCAGGGTGCGGGTATCTATCATCCCGTACGACACTGAAAATCTTCGGAAAGCCCTCACGCGTTAGAGCAAACGGTTCACTCGCGACGAAAAATTCCGATAGCCGCTCCCCGGTTGTCCAATCGGATTGGTCGAGAAGTCGCAGCCGCAGCAGCGGGGCAGTCTCAACCGAGCACGTTTCAAGTCCCATCTGTTTTGCGCGCGCATAAATGGTATTAAGGGTGGCGCGCTCGTCCTCAGCGAACCCCAGCTCCAGCATAGAAACAACAACGATATCAACCGTTGTTTCCGCTGCCGTCACCGGGAAATCCGGATTTTCAAGGGCTTGTGTAGACCATATACTGACCATGCATTTCTTTTCGATCAATGTCTGTAAAAGATCCCCACCAGTCCTACGGGTTCCGAGTGTTATGGTAAAATCAGCAATGAAATCCTTTTTATTTTTTGTGTCTTCATCATTGCGCGCAAAGAACATAAAGTGTTGGTTGCTGACACTGAGAATCAATAGGGTCGCTACAACCAAAGCAGTTCCAATAGCCACCCGCGGCAAGAACGGTTTCATTTTCGGCGGAGGTGTCGGTTTCATGTCAGCAACTTCTTGCATAATGTTCTGTTTTATACGTGCCGGTATCTGCACACCGCCGAGAACTTCTTGGATCAAGCGTTCCTCTTCTTGTAACCGTTTTCGGGCGCGATGGAGTCGTGTCTTTATCGCCTCTACCGACACCCCCAAGGATTCGCTAATCTCCTTTATTGTCATTTCGCCGAGATAATGGAGCGTCATCACTGTGCGCTGACCCTCCGACAAATTTTCCAAAAGTTTTTCGACCATCTCACGACGATGTTCGGTTGCCTCTGTTTCGCGCTGTTCCGATACGTAATGGTTGTAAGCAGATTTTTCCACTTCTTTCATAGGTGTGTCCTCCAACGATTGCAATTGCTTCGCAGGTTTCTCTTTGCGTTGGTGCCAATTCAGACACTGTCGCTTTGCAATGCTATACAGCCACTGCGGAAACCGGCTCGGATCTCTCAACGTTGAAAGGTTTTGATACGTCTGAATGAAGGTATTTTGTGTAATGTCTTCTGCATAGTGGAAATCACCAATTTTCTGATACGCGAGGGCGTGAACCTTTTTTTGGTATTTTTCAACTAAAATGTCGAATGCTGAGTCGTCGCCTGCTAAAACCGCCTGAATCAATTGAACATCGTCTTTTTTCTCCATAGAGTCCGCTCCTTAAGGTAGTCTGCTATCTGATATTAAAGACACATTATTTTTATAAAAGGTTACATCGCGTGAAAAAAATATTTTTTCACGCGATGATTTACAACTGTAGCAGGGTCTCCAATGCCGATTCCATTTTGGGTGTAATTGGCATATCGCCCGGCTGGTGCTTAGGCTTTAGGAGAGGGGAGGGCTATTTAGTTTTAAGGTTTTTGTGGGAATTACGGATGGCGTATGCAGAACCACATTCACATTCAGGCTACTGCTCCCGATCTGAGATAAGCAGATCAAACGAATTGCTTTGCCACCCGCCTTCCTGGACGATGCTGTCCCTCGTTTGACGCAAACGCTCAACCATACGGGCTTTCATACGACGGCGGACATGTTTGTAACCGAGATGATTTGCCAAGTTATGGAGTTCGTGCGGATCACTCTGCATGTCGTAGAGTTCGTCCTCGCTGTAGGGGTTGTAGACGTACTTCCACGAATCCGTCCGTACCATTCTGACAGAGGCAAGTGTCGGCTCGTATCCGTGAAATTCGGCGAACACATCATCGGGCCAATCTTCTACGGTTTCTCCGCGTAACAAAGGCATAATAGATCTGCCATCAAGCCGTTCAGGTAAATCAGTACCGCCGAGTTCCAAAAAGGTCGGCATGAGGTCTACGAGGTTCACAAATTCATCACACGTCGTTCCGGGGGATGTTGCCCCGGGGTAGCGGATCACAAGTGGGATGTGGTGTGTCTCCTCGTACATGTGGAAACCTTTGTTGAAAAGGCGATGGCTGCCAAGCATATCGCCGTGATCGGTCGAGAAGATGACGATGGTATCATCTGCTAAACCGTTCACCTCAAGGCAGTCGAGAATCCGTCGGACTTGGTCGTCTATGAAGGTGCAGAACCCCCAATACGCCGCGATGACCTTCTGCCAATCGGGCCATGTCAGATGACTGGCGTTCCAGCGGAGCATCTCCTTCTGCTGGATAAGCGGTTTGTTGATGAACTGCTCATCAAAGTTGCCCCACCGTTCAACGGTGTTCGGGTCGTACATTGTGTCGTACGGTTCAGGGACAGCATACGGGAAATGCGGTCCGAAGAAATTCGCGGCAATCATAAAGGGTTGCTCAGAATCCGCATAACCGTTGAGCAATTCAACCGTCTTATCTGCGGTCCACGCTTCCATCGTACGTTCGCTGGGAAGCGGGAGTCTTCCATAGAAGGGTGCTTCGCCACCCCATTCAAAGGGTTGGACAGCGTCCCTGTCAATTCGGAAGTCAATTCCGTCTTCGCGGAGCCACTGATGCCACTCGCGATAGGGGTGCCATTTGTCGTAACCCCAGAATTCTGCATCGCCCTCTTTGGCGAGATGCCACTTACCGATGCAACTCACCCGATAACCTGCCTCTGTCAAGAGTTTCGGATATGCGGGTTTATCAAGAATCTGATTGGCAAACACGCCGTTGAAATTCCCCATATTTGACAGTTGCCCGTGATTGTGCGGATAGAGTCCGGTGAGGAGCGAACCGCGTGCGGGTGAACAGAGCGCGATTGGGGTATAGGCGTTCGTAAATCGCATACCTGTCTCAGCTATCTCGTCCACGGCAGGTGTTCTGCAAATTGGTGCGCCGTTGCAACCGAGTGAATCGAAACGTTGCTGATCGGTGAGGAGAAATAGAATATTGGGTTGTCGTGCCATATCATTCCTTTCCGGCTATTGACTTCTCCCACACCTAAAGGAGTGGGATTCTTTCGTTCTTGTTTCATAGTTCGTAGCCTCCACTTATGAAGGTCTTACACAAACTCCACAAGCGTTTTATCTCTCCGTATGCCCTACGGCGAGATTCTTTAGATTTATAGCAGCATTTTGATCTCTGTCTATAGAAATACTGCAACTGCTACAATGATACATTCTCTCTGATAATGAGAGTTCGTCTTTCTTATGTCCACAACTACTACAGGTTTTACTGGAAGCATAGAACTGTGGTGACTGTATAACAGGTATCCCAAGCACTTCCGCTTTGGACTTCAGCAGCGCAAGAAAACCACCTAACGCACTATCTGACAATGCTTTGGCGAGGTTTTTGTTCTTAAGCATATTCGTAATCTTAAGGGTTTCTATACCAATCATAGACGCACTATTGACTATTTCTGTTGTCGCTTTATGCTGGGCGTCTAATCTCATACAAGCAATACGATAGTGGATACGTTCTATTTTTCGTTTTTGCTTATACCAGTTATTAGATAGATACTCTTTTCTGCTCAAACTACGTTGTTCTCTTGCAAGTTTACGTTCATATCTTTTTAGCGGTCTTGGATTCGGATACTGCTGCCCATTATCAAGCGTGGCAAGTGAGTTTATACCTACGTCTATACCAACTACAGGGAGTCCACGTGTATCCCGTGGAGCATTCGGTGTGCCTGTGTCAACGGTGATAGATACAAACCAACGGTGTGCCGTTCTTGATATTGTTATCCTTATCAGTTCACCCTTAAATCGCAACTTTTGAAACATACGTACCCAACCTATTTTCGGAAGTCGGATACGCTTACCCTTTATACGAATACTATTGGGGTCAGTGCTATATGACTGACGATCTCTGCGTTTCTTTTTCTTGGGGAACCTATTTTGACCACTACGCCAACGGCTTATTGCGTCACCAAAGTTCTTGATACCAAACAATGCTGCACGCTGATCCATGCTACGTGCCCAGTCAATACCACGCTTTGCTACATTGAAACGCTTGTTTAACGCTTTCCAGTGTTGTGGTTCGTTCTTGTAATCTGATAACACACAATTATACGCAAAGCGAGCATAACCGCATTGCTGTGAAAACCATATACGCTGATCGTCTGTTACGTCTAATGCTATCTTATGTGTTTTGATTGCCATGGGTATATCAAGTATCAAGTCCTTAACCCCTTTCCAGTGGGTAGGAGAACCGACACGGGGTTGCCTTGCGACAACGCTGGAAATGTCGGTTTCCAACTTGATACGCTAAAAAGTCAAAATTATTTTGACTCCAGCACGAGCATTACGGGGTTTGACCCACAGCTAAAGCAGTGGGATTGTTAAGTATTATCCTTCAGTCCTATAGAGGTGGGAAACTATGTATACCTTAGATTTTATATCGAACCCACGTTAAGTATAGCCGCTCATCGAGAAAATGGCAACAGGGAACAAGGCACTCAGTTTTCAGTTCTCTGTTGTGTGCTTGGTTATCCCACCCTCATTGTCTGTAGATGTCTGACGCTTGAGCAACATCCCAATCACAGGAAAGACCAGCAAAACGATGAGGAGCATGATTAGGTAGCGCATTGGAACCTGGAATTGGTCTCCGAGGAGTGCCATAAGATAATAACGTGGAAAACGTCCGAGCAGAACTGCCAGCAGATACAAGGTTAGATTGTAGCGTGCCAGAATCGCGGCAAATCGAAAAGGTTCAAAGGGAATTGGCGTGAAACCCGTGAAAATCAGGCATACGAACGCCATACGCCGAAAATAGTAGGAAAACCGTTGGAAGATGCGGTTGTTTTCGACGCGCTGCTGGAGTTCGGTTTTTGAAAAGATCCAAAGCAGCAAGCGATATTCTACAAATGCGGCAATGCAATTCCCGACCGCTCCAGCGAGAGCTACGATGAGCGGATCAGCGACCTTTCCGAGCGCGATGACATACGGTGGTGTCGGCAACGGAATTATCGTACAGGCAACGCTCATATACCCGAAAAAACCGATCAATTGGCTATAGCGGTTCCCCTCAAGAAAGATATATCCCAATGCAAGCGAGAGGCTGATTCCGATTGCTGTGAGAATCCATTTTCCCATGAGTTTAATTGTGGTTACAAGCGCATTGGAGACAACACCTGACTTAGGGTTCAAGCGGGTTCAGATACGATAGCGATATTCTTCGGTCCTTTGAAGTCGAGTTCAATCCGTTCAAACTGGACGGAATGTCGGCGATAAAAGTTCTCAATTGCTGTTAATAACTCGTCCTGCCCGCGACGCTGTTCATCCCAGAAGTTGCAGCACGGAATTATTACGGCGGGTCGAACGAGGGCTGCCTCTCCCAATTGACGCAATGCGCCATCGGGATGGAGTCCGACTAACAGGTCGTAATAATCCGCCATATCAGGATCAAATTGTTCGGGTCGATGCTCAATACCCTTGAGTACAGTGCGTCGCGGATCAATAAGTTCGCATCCAAAGTTTTTCTTCTTTGTGAGGAGCCGCGTCAATATCCCTTTTCCACCTGCAACATCGGCAACAGCGTGGATTGTATTGCCGTATCGTGAAGCAACAAAATCCGCGACGACTTCAAATCGCTGTGGATCACCGTATACTGGGTGTTGTTTTCTACTCATATCAAATTCTCCGGATTTAGCACCTCTAACGCCGGATGGACGAAGCGTCCATCTTTGCGAATTAGGTTTCCATCAAATGACATTTCGCCACCACCATATTCCGGTGTTTGAATCATCACCATATCCCAATGGACAGCGGAACGGACACCGTTATCCGCTTCCTCGTAAGCCTGCCCGGGTGTGAAGTGGAAAGATCCAGCGATTTTCTCATCGAACAGAATATCCAACATCGGATTTGTGATGTAAGGGTTGAACGCAATAGCAAACTCACCGATATAACGTGCACCTTCGTCTGTGTCAAGGATGGCATTGAGTTTTTCAGTATTATTCGCCGATGCCTCAACGATTTTGCCGTTTTCAAAGCGGAGTCGGATGTTTGTAAAAGTCGTTCCCTGATAGATTGTAGGTGTGTTGAAGCGGATTGTCCCGTTGACAGAATCCCGTACGGGTGAGGTGAAGCATTCTCCGTCAGGTATATTATATTCACCGGCACATGGAATAACGGGGATGTCCTTGGTACTGAACCGCAGATCGGTACCTTCACCGATGATATGGACTTCATCGGTTTCTTCCATGAGAGTCTTGAGGGGTTCCATTGCCTGTTCCATCCGACTGTAGTCAAGCGTGCAAACGTTGAAATAGTAATTCTCAAACGCCTCTGTACTCATCTGTGCCTGCTGTGCCATCGCTGGATGGGGCCATCGCAGGACGACCCATTTTGTCTTCGGCACGCGGATATCATTGAGCGGACGCAGCCAATACTTTTGATAACGCTGTATTGCCTCCGCGGGGACATCAGACATTTCTGTGATATTGTGGCTACCGCGTATACCGATATACGCCTGTACCTTTTTTATTCGATATGTTTCGTACTCACCACTCAATTTTATGCCAGCATCGTCTCCGCCAAGAATGATTTCACGTTGGATACGATTCTCCTTGAGTTCGACAAGCGGAATCCCACCGGCTTTCCGTACGGAACGGATGAGAGCAATGACCATTTCCTGCGGAATGTCAATGCCTTCGATGAGTACAAATTCATCGGGTTGGATCTTTGTGGAGTGGGTTGTGAGAACGTCTGCAAGTTTATCAAGTCGTGGATCGTGCATAGTTACCTCGATTAAAGGATGCTCGGATTTTTTCATCGCCCAATCTATAGGCTATATTTCTGTCAACTCTGGGACATGTTCATCTTCATATTTTTCAATCAACACACCGATGACTTCCATCAGTGAAGCCAAGGGATGATCTTCATCCTCGCCTACTATATCGATTAAATTGTCCAGCACCTCCGTTAGCCGTTGGTATTCGCTTTGTGCATGAGGAACGAATACAACCTCCGTTAGCATTGGCCACACGTTTTGAGCCGTTTGTACTTCCCTCACCATGATTCACTCCTTCCATTTACTTTTATTATATTCGGCGTGTGTTAGCACTGCACGAATATAGACTTTTTGGCGATTGTAGTGTATTGCCGCAATAAGACGCACCTTGTTGCCACCAATGTTAAAAATCGTTAGTTTTCCAACTTGATCAGCATGAGGCAATTCCGTTCTCAATTCAGCAAAGGATCGAAAACTGCCTCTTTTCATTAATCGATACCAACGTTCGATCGATACTTGGGTATTCCGATGTCTCTGGGCAAACTCGTTTAGGCGTTTTCGCGTAATAATATGCATGAGGTAGGACAGGGAACGCTTAAGTCGTGGCAGACAATCATTTTTCAATAGCATACACATCAATCTTGAGAGTAGTCTATCATAATTTGGGATAGGTATCAAGTTTAATAGTTTTTGGTTGTAACATTTTGTGTATTGCAACAAAAGGGGAAATCTATTAGAATAAGGCTTAAGTAAGATTGGAAAGATAACACGTACACGTCTTAGTGAGGTTGAACGGGTAATGAAAGTCCGTCGATTGTCTATTGGATACATTACAGTGATTGTGCTGATGGTGTTACACCTTCTGCCGGTCTGGGGTTTCAAGTATTTCCCGACGCAAGATGGGGCAAGCCACATCTATAACTCTTATGTCGTGAAGGAGTACCACAAGCACGAAAACTATCGACTCCGTGAAGTCTACGAACTCAATGCGACCGTCTTTCCGAACTGGACATCGCACGCGCTTTTGTTGGTGCTGTTGTACGTTTTCCCGCCGCTTGTCTGTGAAAAGATAGTGCTGACGCTCTGTATTGGTCTCCTCCCGCTCTCCCTTTTCTATTTCATTAATGGCATCGCGAAAAGAAATATGGTCTTTGGACTGCTTGGGTTCATGTATGCCTATAACTATCTACTCCACATGGGTTTTTACAACTTTGTGCTTAGTATGTCTCTGTTCTTCTTCGCTTTGGGTTATTGGTGGCGCGTCAAGGATAAACTTCGATTGCTAAACATTGTAGTAATATACCTATTGTTGTTAGTGACTTATCTGACGCACTACCACTCTTATGCGTTGCTTGTTATGTCCCTGACGCTCTTCCCATTTTTTTTATGGGCTTACAAGGCACTACAGGAAATATGGGGACATAAAGAAACATCACAGCCACTAATGCAACGGCTTAAAGAGCGAGTGGCGACACTCAAACCGACACTGACCTTTCTCGGTGCACTTGTACCTGCTTACTTTATCCTGTTCTCCTACTATTTCTATCTTTCCAACACCCACGGGGGTGATGGCGAACACAAAGGTTTTGAGTGGCTAAACGAGTACTTCTTCGGCATGAAATCTTTGGTCTCTTTCCGAGACGATCATGTGCTGATTGGACGGGTGTTGTTAGTCTTTTTTGCTATCGCCATTGTCCTCACCGTCATCAATAGAATCCGAGAGTCCTATCAATTCCGTGCATCAGAGGAATGGAAAGAGACAGGCGAACGGCTCTGGACACGTGCTGTGACGCAGATGGATGGGTTTCTGGTCATGTCAATCCTCATTACTGCGATGTTTTTTATAGCCCCTTGGTCTGGCTATAGCGGCGGTTGGATAAACGACCGGTTTCATTTGTACATATACCTTATCTTGATTCCATTTTTTGCTGTCAATGTGCATCGGCATATAAACTATGTGATAGCCGGAATTATTATTGCTTTATCCTTATGGCATCTGGGTTATAACGTCCACACTTATACCTTGTTGAACCGGGACATTGCCAATGCGATCTCGTTGGACGGAATGGACGAGAAAGATACGATTCTCACCAGTGAACCCGGGGAATGGGGTGGTTTTTCAGATTCGCTCGGTTTTGAACCGAAATACGTTGAACCCTTCGGGCATCTTGAATGCTTGTTGGCGGTGCATAAAGGGATTGCTTACCTCGACAACTACGAGGCGAATACCGACCATTTTCCGCTACGGTATAAGGAAAAAGAGGAGGATAGGGATCAGAAATTTCCTGCCGACTATGCGATCATCTGGCGGACAGAATACGGTGATGTCGGCGGTTTGGAAGAAGAGTATGATCTCATTGATTCCAGCGACTACAACCGACTCTATCGCCGCAAGCGCGCGGCACCCGATCCGCAGATGTGGGGCGGCGGAACCGTTGTCTCCTTTGACATGCAGCCCAAAGACAGTCAGACAGCACCCGGACAAATCCCTGTGTCTGTAGACACAGATTACACCGATGGTCAATACGGCTGGCTGACGGTATCAGAGAAAGAAGATTTTGAAAGTGAGTCTGAAATACCACAACCCTACGGAGATGGCATATTGGGAATGGAGGATGCGGTTTTTCGGGTAGCACTTCCGAATGGGTCATACACAGTGATATGCTATTTCAGTGCAGATGCGTCAGATGAACCTGTCCCCTTAGAGATAAACCTGATTGCGAATGGTGAGAAACAGATTCAGCGACTGCGGATTCCTGTGGGAAGTGATACGCTTGAGAAGCGTTACAACATCACGATTACCGACGGTCATTTGACGCAGGTGATATATACCCGCGGAAAAGGTAGATACAAAAAGTGGGGTTGGAGCGGTTTTACGATTCAATTGAACAGGGCACCCCTGCACCGAAATTGAACGACGGCAACCATTATCTCTCCAATACATCCAGACAAGATTTCAAACGATGGTCGTGATCCGCAAACTGTTTTAGCCACTCAACAACTGTTTTGCCATCGGAGAGTCTCGCTTGCAAATCTGCGCCATGTTCTATCAGATACCGTGTCGTTTCTACATGTCCATGGCCGGCTGCGCAGTATAGCGGAAAATGTCCATGATCCGATGTTAAATTGACATCAGCACCACTACTGACCAACTGTTCTACAATTTCCAGATCGCCGTTTCGAGTTGCGTGGTGTAAAGCTGTATCGCCATGTGCGTAACGCTCCTGTGCTAACTTTGAGTCGTCCCGGAGCATTGCCTCGACTCGCTGTACATTGGCTAAGAAAACGGCGTATATAAACTGGCGCGCGGCTTCGCTCGATGGTTTGGCATGCGCATCCAAACCGCCATACGCGATGAGCAATGATACCACTTCCTTATTGTCTGGCACTTCCGCAGCATAGTGTATCGCATAGCCATCATGCGCTGCCAAATCAGCACCAGCGTCTATTAGATATTTAACAACATCATAATGCCGTCTTAATCCGGCATGAAATATAGGACGCCACTCATGTTGATCGTCCTGGTTGACCGACTGAGGCTCCCGTTCAAGGATTCTCTTGACTAAATCGAGGTCGCCGTTTGCTGCTGCGTCATGAATTGAACCGAGTTGCATATCTATTCTCCTATGTTAGGTTAATTGTGTTTCCAACAATAAATGTGAGGTGCCCATCTTTTGCCCAATCTATCGAAATCGTGCGAGTTGACTCACGGTGTCCATAATGTGTCAATCTTTCCCATGATTGACGCTACTTTTTCCTGCTGGTTGTGTTCGAGAACATAGAGTAAATCCGGAAATGGGGCGGTACGGCGGTAAAAATCACAGCGAGAATGCCAACCATTGTCAATAACACCATCGTAGTAAGCACCCAAATCGCCAACATCTTCTGCTGGGTCACCAACCGTACAAGACCCCCAATCAATAATTCCAGTGACAGTTTCCGTATCGACATCGACCAGAATGTTGTGTGAATAAAAGTCTTGGTGAATAACCACCGGGGTGAAAGAAAAGATAGACGGATTTGCCATCACCTGCTCGAAATAGGTGGTAACTTCTTCTTGCTGTCGGTGAGTAAGTCTTGGAAAGATACAAGTTTGTATTTTCCCCCACATCTTGATTATCCCTTCCTGCCATGCCTGTGATGTCTTACAAGCCTCGGTCTCAAATAAGTCTTGCACACGATCTATAGGAAAGCGATGCAATGCGGTGAGAAAAGTCCCCAACGGCGGTTGCCACCACGACGCCGATTGTACTTGCGGTGAACACTGACTCAGTGGCGTTCCATCAATGAAGGCATATCCGCCAAACACGAACGGGTAATGTTGTGTGGGTTGCCCGTGGTAGAGGTACTGGGGAATAGACAAGGGAACGGTAGGGGCAAGTTCGGTCAGTAAACGCATCTCACGTATCAAGTCATGCGCTGCGTCCTGATGTTTAGGGAAGCGAAAAACTATCTGCTGGTTGACCAGAAACGTCCGATTCGCCCAACCTTCATAGAAGGGTTCGCATGTTTCAATCGGCAACTGTGGGAAGTTTTCAGTAATCGCTGCGTGGTAGTCTTTCTGAGTCAGTTCGAGCATATTCCTCCATTATCAGTGCCAAGCCAATATGTTAGGTGGACGAATAATTGTTCATGCCAACGGTTTTCCCCATTTCAATTACCATACATACAAATGGGGCTCTTTTTCCCGAATCAATTCCTTCACCTGCGTTGATTCGATTTGCAGGGCTACCTCTTGGCTGCCCATGAAATTGCGCCATTCTGTATCGGGAAGTAAATCTATTTTATAAAGGATCTCCCGAATTGATTGACAGATGTTTTGAATGATCTCGCCGCGCGCTTTACAATTGTTTGCTGATTCGAGTTTCTTGAGAGGTGGTCCTATAATGTCTATCCATTTTGTGAGGCTTTGTGCCTGCCAGTGCAGCCATTTCCAGTATACTGGAAAACGCTTATTGAGTAGACACAGAAGCCTTAGCGTACATTCGACAAAAGCCCCTTGTCCGATGAGTAAACCTATACCGTCACCGCGTTTCGCCAGACGATAACTCGAATTGTAATCCCCATTGTGCCACATTCCCCATAGATCGCTCGCGATCTTCCACTTCCAGATGTCTGCGGGGTAGTATGCCTTTTGGAAAGCGGATATACGTTCGCTGAGGGCACTCGAAGGGTCGTAGAGAACAAAACCAGACGAGGCATAGAAGAGGTTGTTATCATCAGCGGCAGCCCATTCCTCAATCGTCACCGGTGGGTAGGCAGATTCGTGAAAATTACGATATAGTGCGTCAATGGTGCTTATCTGTATTGTCTGAGGTTGCAATTTGGCAGTGTCTATTCCTAACAACGCATCTGGGATAGCCGCTTCCAGAACCTGAGAAATAGCAGCCCCATACTTTGCAATATCCTGTTCCGGGAGCAGTAGTTGGCACTTGCTTGGTCCCCAGTCATGATCGCGTGACAATTCGTCATCGGCACCAAGAACATCAGATCCTAATCCGATGACTCCAGCACTGAGGCGGGGAAGGACCTCCGGAAAGTGTTCTTTTAAGACGGGTAGAAAGACTTCATGAAACAAAACTTTACAGTATACGTGGCCCTTCAGTGGTAATTCATAGTTTTTAGGATTGAGTTGCGAAGAGTTTTGTTCCTGCATTAACTACCTCAGCCAAGTGCATTCACCACAGCATTTCCGACCTGTGAGGTTGTGGCTTGACCGCCGAGGTCGGGTGGGAGGGTTTTGCCTTCCTCGACGACCTTTAGTACAGCCGTATCTATCGTTTCCGCTGCTGCCATTTCACCGATAAACCGAGACATCATCGCACCAGAAATAATTGCCGCCAACGGATTCGCGATGCCTTTTCCCATGATGTCGGGGGCACTCCCGTGAACCGGCTCGAACATCGACGGGAACCGCCGTTGCGGGTCAATATTGCCGCTTGGAGCCAATCCCATGCTTCCGGTAATAATCGCGCCGATGTCTGTGAGGATATCTCCAAACAGGTTACTCGCGACGACCACATCAAAATCCTCCGGTCTCCGTATGAAATCCATACATGCTGCATCGACAAGCAACGATTCCGTCCCTATGTCGGGATACTTTGCAGCGATTCGCTCAAAGGCTGTATCCCACACAATCATGCCGTAACCTTGGGCATTTGACTTGGTGATGGAGGTGACCTTGCGCTTCTTATTTCGTGTCCGAGCCTGCTCGAAGGCATACGTGATAATGCGTTCGCAGCCGTGGCGCGTAAATATGCCAACCTGCACACCGACCTCTTCGGGGAATCCTTGGTACTGGAATCCACCGACGTTGGCATACTCGCCTTCTGTGTTCTCTCTTATCACTACGAAATCAATATCCCAAGCCTCTTTGTTTTTTAGTGGTGTGTTGATGCCGGGATAGAGGACACTGGGTCGCTCACAGACGTATTGATCGAATCTCCGTCGGATCGGCAGCAGAAGTCCGTTGAGCGTAACGTGGTCTTGGATGTCGGGGTGTCCGACTGCGCCAAGATAAATCTGGTCGAACGTTGCAAGGGTATCCAGGGCATCCGGTGGCATCATGTGCCCATGCTTGAAATAGTAGTCGGAGCCCCATGGAAACTCCACAAAGTCCCATTTGATGTCATACCTATCGGCGACAGCATTGAGGACCTTGATACTTTCCTCCATCACTTCAACTCCGATGCCATCACCTCGAATTATCGCAATTTTATATTCAGCCATATTTCCCTTTCTAAGATTCCTATTTTCCCTTTTCGCTGATTTCAAATTAAGGGTTTTCTGGTTCGTCCTTCTCGAAACAGTTCAGGACAGCATCCCACGCCAGTTCGGAAGCGATATGACTTAAGACGAAGTGATTTACATCTGGGTTGTCCACCTCGTCTGTTGTTACGGCATAGAGAACATCCCCATCCACACTGGTGTGAAATGGATAAATCGCGCGGGTCATCGAACTGTGAACATGCTTTGCCAATTGGCGGAGTGCTTCCATGTCGAGTTTCTGATTGGTAACCACCAATGTCAGAGTCGTGTTGCCCACTGGGGGATTCGCTTTATTATCATCTGGGGGAGGCAAATTCACAACATCCTTGAGTGTATGCCGCTTGTCTGTTTCAGGGTTGTAATGCCCTCTAACGATCTCGCCTTGGCGATTCATAATGGCTCCGAGCGAATTGACGACACTAAACACCGCAACCTTTGTGGGACCAGTTTGGCGAAAAGCGCCGCCTTGTCCTGCACTTTCTCGCAGGAAAGGTTTCAATAGCCATTTTCCACAAGTCGCGGAACGGCCTGCGCCTCTGGCACCAAGCGGAAAAATACCGGACTTAGCTGCACGCAAGGCTGCTCGACCCAGCGTTTTATCGGGGTAGATCCAGTTCTCTCGGAAGAAATCATAGATTATAGCACCACGGACATCATGTATGTCTGAATAACCGCTCTGTGCGAATAGCTCAGCAGACACACCGGTCGCAGCCTCTAAACCGTAAAGAGAACCACCGGCAAAACAGATAGCACTTACGCCACCATCTGCAGCGGCACTACCTTGAATGGTTCCAGACATTCCACCGCGAACATCAACGACGGATTTTGCGCCGTTAGGAAAATAGAAAACAGTGCATCCTGTGGGTCCTTCCTCATACTCAGCCACCCCTATATGCAGAGATGGGAAGTCAAATTCGAGGACAGCTCCTTCAAATGCTGTCTTGGGTATGAGCTGTGTATTATCGTTTGTTACAGGCTCTGGATTGTCTACCATATTTGGATTCCTTTGTGATGTATTTTGGCTTTCATTTGCTAACACAGCAGAGGTAAATACCGCAAGGGTGATTAATAGAGAGAAACCATAAATTTTCATCACTTTATCTTGGATTGGCGCGTCACTAAACATTTCAACCCTCACATAGTAAGTCTTCTGGATTTCTGTTAAAGTTTAAGCGCAATTGGTGGCGATTGTCAAGTCCTATTCTTGATTGCATTAGGGCTATTTAGTTTTTAGCAGTCAGTGAAATCAGTTTTTAGTTATATTTTGTTTAACGAATAGGTATCTCTAATAGTAGTTAGCAGCTGGCAGTCGTGAATTTAGTTTTAACTTAGCGGTACATTTTTTAGAAATTCGCTTTAAAAATGTTACACTGGTGTAACATTAGGTGTACAACGTGTAACGTTATTAAACGTAGTGCCCGTAAGGGTTTATTGATGTTTTATTCTCGACTTTCTGTTGTAGAAAAAAATAATTTGGCGGCAAGTGTAACATTTTTGGTTGATGGTTAATGGGATCATTCACATACTACGTTTTCAGAGATTGGCGGTCTACTTCCACCTTTGAAGTATATATAATATATTATACTATTTTTACCAACATATGTCAAGTAAAAATATATTATCAGTTAGAGGTTTGGTGTCAAAAACTTTACACCGTTTTAGACGTTGCACGAGATAAAATATTGTGCTATGCTCTAAGGCAGACGACAGAATTGGAAAATCGGCACAACTTCTGACGGAAAAGGAGACGAAATCGATGTCAAATACGCAAGAAATTGGTTGGAACGCAGTTAGTAAAACGGGAGCCGTTGCAGCCGGTGGTGCTGGGGCTGTCGCGGCGGGGATCGAAATTCTGGAAGCGGGTGGAAATGCAGCAGACGCAGCAGCGGGAACAATTCTCGCACTCAACGTTACAGATCACGGTGCCTGTTCAATCGGGGGTGAGGTGCCGCTCCTTATCTATGATGCAGGAAAACAGGAAGTGAAATCGCTCTCTGGACAGGGACGCGCGCCGTTTTCACAAGACGCTATCGATTGGTACATGGAGAACGATATCCCGAACGGGGATATCAAAATGGCACCCGTACCGTCGGTTGTAGACCTTTGCACAACAACACTCAAACTGTATGGCACAAAAACATTTGAGGACATCGTGGGTCCTACACTGGCACTGCTGGATGCTGGTGGCGCGGATTGGCACTCTGAATTAGCGGTCACACTGCGTCGAATGGTTGAATCAGAACAGAAAACGTCTGGGAGCCGCGAGGAAAAAATCCAAGCGGCGAGTGATCGTTTCTACGGACGGAACGGTGCTGACACCGACATCGCTGATGCTTTAGAAGGTTTTTATATCGACAAGGGTGGGTTTCTTCGTAAAAGTGACCTTGCTGCACACGTTACGCTCGTTGAAGACCCCGTATCGGTAGCATATCAAGGGTATACGGTGTACAAGTGCGGTCCGTGGACCCAAGGTCCCTATCTCTGTCAGGCATTGCGGTTATTGGAAGGTTTTGATCTCAAAGCAATGGGACACTTCTCAGCAGACTACGTGCATGTGGTCACGGAAGCCCTCAAACTGGCGATGGCTGATCGGGATGCGTATTACGGGGACCCGGAATTCGTAGATGTCCCGTTATCTGGTCTCCTTTCAGATGCTTATACCGAAATCCGCCGACCGCTCATTGATATGCAAAAAGCCTCGCTCGAAGCACGACCGGGAGATGTGGAGAACATGGAGCCGGTAAAAGCGGAGGGACTTTTCAGACCCGGTGTAGGCGGAACAACAACTTGCGTAGTTGCTGACCGGTGGGGAAATGTCGTTTCTGCGACACCGAGTGCCAACGTCTATCATGCAGGCGGTATGGTTGGTCCTACCGGTGTCAGTTATGGTAACCGCTTACGGAGTCTCAATACAACACCAGGACATCCAAACTGTATCCAACCCGGAAAACGTCCGAGAATTACGCTAACACCTACATTGGTTCTTAAGGATGGTGCCCCTATTTTGGCAATCAGTGTTGCGGGTGGAGACTTGCAAGACCAAGCGACGATGAATGTGCTGCTTGATTTTATAGAGTTTGACATGCTACCGGAAGCTGCCGTCACAGCCCCACGCTTTGCCACTTTGCATCATGAAGATTCGTTTGACCCTAACCCTAACCGACCGCAGACATTTGGACAGGCGGGTTCATTGACTATCAGTGAGCGTGTAGGTGAAGATGTGTGTGAAGAACTTGCGAAGCGCGGGCATCAGGTCAAGGCACACAGTGGTGCTATTGCGGTACCCGTCATGCTCTACATCAATAAAGGGGATGGAAGGTTTTATGCTGCTGGGGATCCAGCTACCGGGAGACACGCGGCAGGATTGGCGTAAAATGAGACCGAAAATAGGCTGACATTACCCATCAAAATCCCCGCGTAAGATACGTTCGGAAGGGGACAATGCATCTTCATCGTCCAATGCTACCTCAATCTCTGACTTTTTCCATAGCGGTCCGACATGCATCATATTGAAGGGTTCAATTTCTGTGTTCCCGTCAACCTTGCGACAGACATATAACGATTCGGGAGGAACGAGATCGGGCAGCAGCGATGAATGTGTTGTCACAATGAACTGAATATCTTCAAGGCGCATACGCGTTTCCAAAAACTGAGCAATACGTTGAATTCTACGAGGGTGCACACCATTTTCGGGTTCCTCAAACCCGATCAACGCCGGAGGCTCTTTCCCCCCTACGAGTGCCAAAAGCCCTAAAATTCGGAGTGTGCCCTCCGATAAGACGCGTGCGGAAACACGTTTTTCGCCTTCACAGAGATCTAATTCCACCTCGCCAAACCTATTAACACCGACTTCAATACCCGTCACAGAGGGAATCATAGCCCGGAGAGATTTTTCAACAGATTCAAACTGTCGTGCATCGTGACCGCGTAAAGTATTCAGAAAGGCTGCAAGGTCTTCCCCCATCAAGCCAATATGGTGAACTTCCTTAACAGGATTTGAGAGTCGCATGCGTTCACGCGGTTCAAAATAGAAGGTAAACCAATTCGCTAACTCCTCCTGCATCGCAACCAAATGCGGATGATGAGGCGGATAATGTGCCATTGAAAGGATGCTATAATTGAGTCCTCGCTCATAGTAGGCGGGACGCGCCTGCCCCTCCATCCGTAAATGCAGGCGTTCATCAATCTGTTCCAAGAACGGCTTACGTTTCTGATTCAACTCACCCGTGGCATTAAGCGCAGCGAGATATTCATCCGTGACACGCAAAGTACCCAACTTCGGAAACATCTCAATCTCAATCCGATACCGAAGATTCTCCGACCGCACCGTAGGTGGTGATCGCCGTAAAACAGATTCACCTTCACCCAGTGGTGTCCGCCTCATCACCTGAATCTGTCGATTGACATTCTCGACAACCGTCGGCGAAAGTTGAACATCTACCTCTATACTAAACGATACTGTTTCCTGTTCCAAAAGGCTTTTGATGCCCTCTTTTCCAAAAGTGAACGATTCCAGCGCGTGTCCTCGATACGGGGAGTCAAACGCTTCTTTTAAGGTCCGATTGGTTGCTATACGCGATAGGAGGTGTAAGGCATCAAGAAAATTACTCTTTCCTGAAGCGTTGGGGCCAACGAGTACAGCAAGATGTTCAAAGTTCACCTCAATATCCACGAGTGATTTATACCCTTGAATTTTGATTCGCTTCAGCATAGGAATATGCCTCCGTTTAATATCCGAGACCCCGCAGATATTCTCGATTTACGACTGCGGCTTCGGCGGGTGGACGCGGCGGATACGGACGGTCAAGTTCCACAGAGACCCATCCGTCATAACCGACGGCTTCAAGTTCTTGAAGTGCGGCTTTGACATCAAGTCCGAGATTTCCGGCACCGAGTTCGGCGAAGCGCGCCTGCTCTCCAAAGCGTTGGGTTCTATAATCCCAAGTTTCCGGATCGTCGGCGTGGCAGTCCTTGAGATGGACATGCCCAATTCGGTTGCGTAAATTTTCGCTTTCAAAGACCCGCATCGGATCGCTCCCAGCAGCGAGTATATGTCCCGTATCAAACAGCAGCCATAGGCTCTGTGCTGCTGCCAAGAGTCGTTCGGCATCCTCAACGGTTTCCAGCAAAGTGCCGAGATGTGCGTGATGGAAACCTTTGATGTTGTGTGCATCACAGAAAGCGAGCATCTCATCTAACGTTCGCGCGGCATTCTCGACATCGGCATCGCTGGGGTCGGGTCCACCCCATTCTGAACGTCTTAACGACGGGACTTCTGCTGCATCGTTGTCCAAAGCAATGTTGAAACGGACTCTGTCAAGTGCTGCGCCACCCGCATTAACGATATGGAGACCGAAACTACGTGCCAGCGTCGCCATTTCAACGAGTTGATCGGGTGACTCAATTCCCAAACCTTCTACCCCATCCCAACCGGCATCAGCGACTTCACGCAATACTTTCTCTGGATTATCTCGCTGTTCGCCGCCAAACTGGATGAGGTGACAGGCGAGTCTAAATTTTCCCGTGAATATACTCCTTTCAAGATCTATCTCTATTGAGTGCTGTTAAGGACAGCTGCTGGTCGAGGTTTTGATACAACCACATTTCCATGTTCTGTTTGATAGCAGCCCACTCGTTGTCTAACATTGAATACCAAGCGGTGTCCCTGTTTCGACCCTTTACGATTCTATGCTGTCTGAAGATACCTTCAAACTTAAAACCGAGGCGGAGTGCCGCTGCTCGGGAACGCTCATTTAGAGCGTCACATTTCCATTCAACTCGGCGATATTGTAGTCTATCAAAAGCCTCACAGAGCATTAGATACATGGCTTCCGTGTTCACGTTTGACCTCTGAAAATCCGGTGAATACCAAATATGTCCGAGTTCCAATCGTCGCATATCTGAAACGATATTCAGGAAACTTACCATTCCAGCGCGACGCTTCGATTCAAGATGGTGAACGGTAAAGAAGAGTGGATCCTTCGATTCTGCACCTTCCTCAAGCCACGTTTGCATGCTGTGCTTGCTGTCAAAAGGACCGTAACTCATGTAGGTCCAGATTTGCTCCTTTACATCTGAGCCGTGAGAGCATTCATAGAGTTTCGCAACGTCGGTTTGCGGGTTGACTGGCAATAGCCTAACGAATCTACCTTCGTAGTTTGTCCTTTGAGGTAAGTCAACACGCGTAATAGGTTGGACGATATTTCCAACTGGAATCGACGATTGTGTCATCGTAATTCCTTTCCATAATTCATTTTCGCTGCGCGAGCATGGATATTATAACATTTGTCCGTCATAGTCACTTCGTGTCCGAAGATCTTTTCATTGCTCTTTGAGAAATATCAGAACCTCGGCAGCGGCATCACCACCGGCTTCTGCATGCGCAATTAGAGGGATGTCATGGGGACCCAGAAGTGACAACGCATCGGGACGCTGATCTATAAATGCCCGAACAATTTCGGTGTACCCGAGCATCGCGGCTGCAAAAATATCTAAGCGGGCACCATTGTCAAGCAGGTACTCCGCTATATCTCTGCGACCTACGTGGGCGGCTGCACCGAGTGCCGTTTCCCAATCTCCGCCGCCCCAGTCCCACGCAGCGTTAACGAGTGCCGGTTCTTGATCAAGCAACTGCTTGACCCGTTGCAAATCTCTATGTGCTTTGCTAACAAATTCCTCAACCAGAGAGGGATCTAACCTGTGATTCTCTTCCATGATTTTTCTCCTTTATTTCTTGATTAAGATGTCGGCTTGAACGCTTGAAGAAACATTTGCGCATTCAAGTCATCGTTTACGGACAATCAGAGAGTTGAAGATTCTATCGCTATGAGGCTCTAATCGTCGGTAGTATTCTAATCTAAAGAACCGTTGTAGGACTTCAAGCAGTGCCTCGGTTTTCCAAAAAGAGAAAAACCGCTTCGGCTCATATTTATCTTTTTCCCAGATACCCTCAAAGTTTTCGTCTCCCCATAGACCGAGATACATTATGCCGCTTTCGTTGAGTCGGTTTGAGATTAGACGCAAAACTTGATCAAAATCCCGTTTCGGTATGTGTAAAAGGCAATTCATGGTATAAACTGCATCAAAAGTCTCGTTAATTTCGTCGAGATCATAGCAATCCAAGACTTGGGCAGGGACTCCCTTTTCTTCGGTAAGTTTCACCATGGTTGGTGTATTATCCAGTGCGAAAACTCGAAGTCCTTGAGATTGAAAAAACTGGGCATCCCGACCGTGCCCACATCCAATTTCAAGGAGTGTCTCCCGTCCCTCACTCTTTAAGAACTTTAGAAACTCTGACCGCTCTTGTACCTTGAATTCATCAGGGGAGTGAGATGTTCTTTCATGGGCGTACTTTTCGTACGTCTTAACGAGTGCATCAGTAAATTGCATCATCCCCTCTCCTCTATAACTCCAATTAGTTTAGTCTTTCAGCAATCAAGGCGATGTCAATGATCAATAGGTTAGGATCATGTATGGTAAACCTTAGAATTAATTAGACATTCAGCACCGGTGCGGTTAGGAAACCGCACCTACCGGGCCTGGGTTGTGAAAATATAGTAAAAAAAATGCTCTGTACGGATGCTGAAACTATGGACAGCGCATTAACTATCAAAACTGCGTTACTTCCAGTCGTCGTCTGGTGGATAAATCATGGAACTTCCGCTGCCAGCACCTTTAAAATCGCTCTCAGCGAACCAGTCTTTAACGGTATCGCGCCATTTGATGAAATGTGGTGCTTTCAGATGCTCTTGGAATGCTGCCTCATCTACATAGACCTCGTAGAGCCAAATCCGATTTGGATCGGCACCGTCTTGAATCACATCAAATCTCAAACAACCGGGTTCATTCGCAACAGAGCCTTTCGCGTCATCTATCATGGATTCGATGAACGCCTCTCTGTGTCCTTCCTTAATCTGAATGGGAGCGATAATAACAAACATGTTCTTTCCTCCTATAAAGGATTTTCAAGTCTGATTTCTTTCCAATTTCGGTATGATAGTATCGAACTTACATTAACCTATCACACTTGGAAACCGATGTCAATTGAATGCAGGGCTATTTAGTTTTAAGGTTTTTATCCAATGTGTCCAAAGCGTCGGGATTTGGAAATCCCTCCTACAATGGATACGCGCGCATCGAACATCTAAAACTTCGGAAAACTGAATGACCCTAAATTGAATGCCTCTGCTTAACACCCCATTTTAACTTGACATCAGTTGGTAAAAATAGTATTGTTAGACTCATGTTATAAACAAAAAATAGATTAACGCGGGTTCAACTTAAGCATGTAATAAATCAACCAGCATACTGCCGAAAGGATACCTTTATGAAGTTACGTATGAAATTACAATACACTATCGTCTGTGTCTTGTGCCTTTTGCTTTTGTCATCTTCTGATGCAGATGTCCCTTCCCGATACGCGAAGCAATCCACCGAATGGTTCCAAGGCGCGGAAGGCCGCCGCATTGCCGACAATGTCCTCACGTGGCAGACACCGCACGGCAGTTGGCCCAAGAATCGAGACACGGTATCTGAGCCGTTTGATGGCAAAAGTGACGACCTACGCGGAACGTTTGACAACAAAGCCACCACTGGCGAACTACGGTTCCTGGCTCGTGCGTTTCGTGCGACAAACGAGACGCGCTACCGAGATGCATTTCTCAAAGGTCTTTCCCATATCCTCGAAGCACAATACCCGACTGGTGGGTGGCCTCAGTTTTATCCGCTAAGCAAAGGCTATCCTCGCCACATCACGTTCAATGACGGTGCCATGACGCGAATTCTCGAATTTCTCCGGGATGTCTCTGAATCTTCGGACTATGGGTTCTTGGAAATGGCGTACCGCACGCAGGCTAAAGCTGCAGTAACCAAGGGCATTGACTGCATCCTACGCACGCAGATCAAACAGGATGGTAAACTCACTGCTTGGTGTGCGCAGCATGACGAAAAAACGTTTGAGCCTGCGTGGGCGCGTTCCTATGAACCGCCATCAATCTCAGGTGCAGAAAGCGTCGGTGTCGTGCGCTTTCTGATGTCAGTCGAAGAACCCACGCCCGCGATCATCGCCGCTGTCGACGGAGCTGTTGAGTGGTTCAGGCGTGCTACAATCCACGGCATCCGCTTAGAGAAGTTTACCGACGCAGCGGGGCAGGACGATAAGCGAGTCGTGGCGGATCCCAACGCGGGACCGCTCTGGGCGCGCTTCTACGAGCTCGGCAGCAACCGTCCCATCTTTCTCGATCGCGATTCGGTGGTCCGCTACTCATTCTCCGAGATCACTCAGGAACGCCGCACCGGCTACGCCTACTACGGTGGCTGGGGCACCAAGTTACTCACAGATGCGTACCCACGCTGGAGAGAAAAACACAAGCTCCCGAAGGAATGATCGAGTGTCATGCCTACTGGATTCGCCGTGCAGTTTGCCGAAGGTCAAGGATGGCTTGGTAGTGTTTGGTTATTTGCCCGTTGTACTTTGCCTCAATGAGATTAACAATACCTTCAAATAAGAGTTGTCTATTCTCATCCGGCAGTGCAATGTGATCCGAATAGGTGCCGAGGAGTTTGATGTATTGCTCAGATGAATACGTTTGCGTCCATGGGTAGACGCGCTGGACTGGAGAGTGGAAGGTTTCCACTCCCGGAAGATCCGTCCCGTGCGTCGGACGGTTTGTGGTTAGCGGAAGGTAGTATTTATCGTAGAGGCTTTGAACTTCTGCAAAAAAGCCTTCGTCCTTCCTGACATGCTGGTTGGAGAAAATAGCAAGGAAGCCCTTTGGTTTAAGTACCTCGGATGCCTTCAGATATCGCACTTTTGGGTCGACCCAATGAAAGGCAGTGGCAGAAATAATCAAATCGAATGTGCCCTCTGGTCGCCACGCCTCAAACGCTGCTTTCACAAACGAAATATTTGGAAATTCCTTTAACCTTTCTCTCGCAACGGCGATTAGGTCAGCACCGATGTCCAGACAGACCAATTCGTATCCGCGTTCTGCGAAAGATCGGGTTGCTTTTCCTGTGCCGCATCCGATTTCAAGGATTCTGCTGTGAGTTTCGATGCCAGAGAGTTCTACAATATCTGAGATTAATTCTTCTGGGTATCCGGGTCGGACCTCTTCATAGAGGATTGCGGCGGTATTGAAAGTGGTTTTGAGTTTGGTGCTTGGCATAATAATTTGCTTTACACCAATTTACCGCGTAGCAGCGGGTTGTCCTTCATTACCGCACCATCGCGATTCCGCGTGCCGGATGGCATGTAATGAAGTACCATCGCTCGACGGTCTCGGGGTGAGCGGTTCGGATTCGTCTGGTGGAGTGTCATGCAGTGATGCACCATCCCGTATCCAGCTTTAACAGGTACAGGTACAGCACGATCTACATCAGCCTCTACCTCTAACAACGCCGGCAGCTTACCTTTCTCTGACTTGGCGCGTGCGTGTGCCGCTAAACCCTCCAAATAACTACCGGGGATAACATTCATACAACCGTTCTCTTCGTCGGCATCGTCGAGTGCCATCCAGATGCTCACAAGATTTGGTGGGTCGCACTGCCAATACGCATTGTCTTGATGCCAATACACTTCGCCGCCGTGGTGGGCGGGTTTGTAGAGAGCCTGATCATGAAATAACTGGATATCGGGACCGATTAAACTCTCGGTGATGTCTAACAACGGTTTGTGGTAAAGCAGTTTCCGATATTCCTGATCCAAACGCCACATCTCCATAATCTGCAACATTTCTTCAGCACGATCAGCATCTTCAGCGCTTTCCGAGTCCCCGACGACTGCGAGATTACGCAACCCTTCTCCAATCGTGCCGCGTCTCTGTGCAAATAGTGCGTCGTAATGTTCACGTAGCACGGCAAGGTGTTCATCATCAATGAGTCGTTTTTCTATGTTGAGATAGCCTTCGCGTCTGAATTGTTCAATTTCTTGGGGCGTAAGTTTCATCGGACTGCTCCTTAAAAGTTGTTTGAACGACTTGTTTTTTCTGAATCCAATCTGTGACCCATTCCGGCGGCTTTACCCCTTCTCCGAACCGCATCACCTCTGGATCTTCGAAGACGACCTTTAGCGCGTCGGTGTCAGCGAGGCGAAACTGCCTTAGCGTCAAACGTTTCGTCTCTAAAATGACCATAATTAACGTGAATTCCGTCTTTCAGTATAAGGGATCATTTGATTGTGAAAGAAGAAATCGGGTGCGAGTCTACGCCCGCGCGATGGATATACTCGATTCAATTCGTCGCGAATGATAAAACCCGCTGTTGTTGACTTTCCGTCGAAGTCCAATACTTCCAAGGTTACATCCACTGCTGGTACACAATCGAACAAAATCGGCACTTCGCTGCGGAAACCGATGTCCTGCGTCCCTTGACCGACGTTAAAACCGAGGGTTGCCTCTCGTTTCCCGGCATCACGGCTATAAAGTTGGACGATACGATACTCCAGTTCCAATCCGGACAAATCTGCTTTCAAAGGTGGATTCGCATAGACTTCAATATCCAAAAAACGATGCGGAATATCGCTTTTAGGAACAGTCATTTCTGGATCAGGACTTCCGGTGGAACGTTTATAAAGCGGTGCAGCATTTTCGCTTTCTGCTGCTAAGGGTGCCGTCACGCCCGCCTCATTGTGGACTTTTACCAAAAAGGTGCGCCAACCCTGTTGCATCAACTCTTTATTGACTGGACCTTCCTTAACCTTGACCCTACTTTCAGGGTTGATATTGACTGCTACCAAGCAGTGTGGATCAAGGATTTTTTGAATGTTAACAACTCCTTGACTATGATCCTCGGAGATCAAGGCATTCTGGATTTCTGAGAGGTCATCTTCAGATAGGGGTGAACCGAGATAATCCAGTGCCTCAATGAGCCGCTGTGTTGCTGATACTAACGGTTGAAATTCTACTTCAGTGACGAGGTCCAGTTCATTGGTGAACCCCCTTGAAGTGAAAGTAAGAAGCAACATGCAGCCGGTAAGTAGGAAACGAAGTGGGCTGCTACCTTCTTTTTTTTTGATAATGTTATATTGATTTGTCATCCGTTGCATGGAGCATTCCTCCTAATCGCTGAAGGGATTGTTTTCAACGCAATGTTAGACTCACTAACGCCATAGCCTATCACAATGTATGGGACGTGTCAAGGGGTGTGTAAATATTTTGGCGGCGGATTGTCAGAATCAGGATTTACAAGATTGTAGGATTTGCAGGATTGGGAAGTGCGATGCACAGACTAACAGTCTATGCTACAAGACAGCTCTCCTAATGTCGAAATTCACAGTAACT
The DNA here is from genome assembly GCA_963662915.2 of Candidatus Poribacteria bacterium. Classification (GTDB taxonomy): domain Bacteria; phylum Poribacteria; class WGA-4E; order WGA-4E; family WGA-3G; genus WGA-3G. The sequence goes on from CAXXEU010000002.1 coordinate 1,965,436, forward strand.
CTGATACCGAAGCTGCGAGATGTCTCCTGTTTTCAGGGCATCCTGCACCACACACCCCTCCTCATACGCATGCGTGCAGGCACCTTTCAGACAACGCGCTCGGCGTGAATTTATTTCTGGAAAATACCGATCCATCAAGCGAGGATCGATGTCCCAGAAGTTTAATTCTCGAAGTCCCGGTGTGTCGGCAATAAAACCGCCGAAATCCAAGTTGTAAAGTTGGGTTGCAACAGTCGTATGCCTTCCACCACGTCTCGGGTTCACTGTGTTCGTTTTCAGTTTCAAATTGGGCTGAATGGCATTCAGGAGTGAAGATTTCCCAACCCCTGATAACCCAGTGAGTGCTGAAATCTTTCCTTTCATCCACGTCTTCAAATCCTCGATTCCCTCGCCGGTCGTCGCACTCGTGAGAATTGTCCGATACCCGATTTTCTGGTAAACTGCAGCTATGGAGTTCACCTCTGAACGGTTTTCGACCATATCAATTTTGTTAAAACAGACAAGCGGCTCAATCCCCGATGCTTCAGCGATAACGAGGAATTTGTCCAGCATTCGCTGCCAGATGGGTGGTTCTTTTACGGAAGAAACAATGACAAACCCATCAAGATTCGGAATGAGAACAACCCGTTTGGATTGTGTTCCCTTTCGTTTGTATTGGCTCTTGCGTCGCATAACGGTTGCAATTGTACCGTGGTTTTCATCAATCACCCAAATTTTGACGCGGTCTCCAACATAGACCTGCTGATTTGTGCTAAAGGCATCTCGTTTTCCCCGTAACGAACATTGATATTGATTCGTGTCGCACTGCACACTGTAAATACCGTTGCTCACACGCATTACGATACCCTCCGGAAGTCCAACCAGTTTTTCGTTATTGAAGAAGTAGCCTGTCCGTTTGAGAAGTTCTTCGTCGGATATAATGCGTGCTCCTTTGATTGCACTGAGACGCCTGACCCGGTCATTGACAAGCATTTTTTCTGATTTGAGGAGCAGTGCAACAACAACAGATTTGTCTTCGTCATTGTCAATTGCATTCTCTGCATCCCGAATTGCTGGATTCATACCGAGATACACCTTGCTATAAGTGGCGCGCTCCCGCCAATCAAAAGCCGAGTAATCACCCGCGAGAATCTTTTCTGCTTCTATTAAAGTTGTGCCTGCATAAACCGACATTGCCATAGATTTCAATTACCTCGATGAAGGCATAAGATATGATAAGACATAACAATCTTTTACGGGCATTCGGGCGTAAAGCCCAATCCTTTAGGTTTGGGATATAGGTTTCCCGCTAATGTCGTAATCCTTGTGAAATAATTTTGACGTTTAGGCGAAAACATGCTATAATGAGAGTATCAAGTTGGCAGACATAACGAGCGGAGTCGCAAGACTACGTGTCTGCCTCCCCACTCGTTAGGCGTTAGAAACTTGATACTTGAGCGTCCATGAAAACCTATAAGTATAAGATATACAATCAATCCAATACAATCCGCATTGGCAACTTGCTTGATGAGATGTGGCAAGTCCATACATATTTCCATAAGTGGCAGCGTCAACGCTATAAAAAGGGCTTGCCGTATGCGAACTACGCTGCAATGTGCAAACATACCAAAGATTTCAAACGCACGACACATCCACATTGGAAGTCCTTGCCAAGTCAAGCGATCCAAGCAGAGCTGGAACGCATTGATAATGCATATCAAAGATTCTTTAAAAAACGCAGTGGTAAACCCCATATCAAACCGCGCCATAAGTTTAAATCTATCACTTTTAAACAAGCTGGATATAAACTCACTCATAACCGTATCACACTCACATTTCGTAAATGGAATCCCAAAACACGCAAATGGCAACTTGATAAAGTCGCGTATACCTTCCATAAACACCGTCAATGGCACGGCAGAATCAGTCGTGTCACACTCAAGCGAGACAACTGCGGAGATTATTGGCTTTGCCTAACAACGACCTATACAGATTTTAGACCACTGCCAACAACAGGTCAGAGCGTTGGGGCAGACTTTGGCATGAAAGATGCATATTTGACACTCAGCACGGGTGAGAAAATCCAACACCCACAACCCTTGAAATCTAACTTGAACACGCTTCGGTCTCTGAATAAAGAACTTTCTCGCAAGCAGAAAGGTTCTAAGGCTTGGTGGGGGTGTGTGAGACAGCTCGCCCGTCTGTATCGGAAAATCAGCAACCAACGCCAAGACTTTCATTGGCAACTTGCGACGAAACTCTGTAAGAAGTTTGATACGATCGTGCTTGAGACCTTGAACCTTGACGGTATGAAACGGCTTTGGGGACGTAAAGTCTCCGACCTTGCTTTCTACCAATTTGTTGAGATTTTGAGATATAAGTGTCAAAAGCATAAGCGTCTTTTCAAACAAATCGGACAGTGGACTGCCAGCACAAAACCGTGTTCGGATTGTGGGTATCATAACGAGACCCTTTTGCTTTCGGATAGGCAATGGATATGCCCCGAATGTGGTTCTCACCATGACCGAGACATCAACGCTGCGATAAACATACTTCAGGCAGGGATAGTTGCCTGATGGTGGAGCGACAGTCAGACGGTGGACTCTCTGAGAAAACCGCAGTGTTTTTGCTTGGGTGTTTCCCCTATGAAACCGAAGCCCACGCCTTTAGGCCTTGGGTGCTATCACTGACACATAATTTCGGATGCACTTTAGAAGGCATGGCGTAAAGAAGTCATCCGGTAATTGACGGGCGATGAATCGCCCTACTACAAACGGGGTGTGATTTATAGTACGTTTGGAAATCGCTGAATTAAATACTTAAACTTTATACTGATTTTTTCTTGACGTGTCTTACGAAATTGGTTATTCTTTTGATGAGTCAACAATTGATCGAATGCGTAGAAGGATCCATCGAATCATTTTATTCAGGACAGGGAGAATACTAATGAAAACGTATCGTGCCGCTGTTATTGGTTGTAGCCGAATGGGAGCATTTATTGATAACGAAGTCCCCGATTACGAAGCGATTAAGTTGCCTTACTCCCATGCTGCAGGCTTTTTTGCCGAAGAACGAACAGACCTTGTCGCATGTGCCGATCTGCGTCCAGAAGTCATGGAACATTTTGGAAACCGATATAATGTCCCAAAAGCGAATCAATACACCGATTATCGGGACATGCTTGAAAAAGAACAGCCGGATATTGTTAGTGTTGCCACACAACCAGAGCATCGCGCAGAAATTGTTATTTACGCAGCAGCGCACGGTGTGAAAGCCATCTATGCGGAAAAGGCGATGGCAGCTTCTATGGACGAAGCCGCAGCAATGGTATCAGCAGTAGAGGAAAACAAAGTCGCCTTTAACCTTGGCACAAATCGCCGGTGGCATACAGGCTTTGACAAGATGAAAGAGATCATCGACAGTGGTGAAATTGGTAAGCTGCGAACCCTGATTATCTATTCAAACGGCACACTTTTCAACTCAGCGAGCCATCACTTGGACTTAATTTTACGTTTGAATAGCGACGCGTCTGCAAGTTGGGTCACAGGTTATCTCCCGCAAGGCGATTCGGTTTTTGATGGGGATGAGCTGCGAGAGGACCCGTCCGGTGGCGGAACAATCCAGTTTGAAAACGGTGTGACGGCACACGCGATGCTAACACCCCGTGGTAGTGAATGGGAAGCCATTTGTGATAGCGGAACGGTTACGTGTTGGAACAACGGTTGGCAATGGCAGCTCCGTAAACGGCAAGATATACCGGGATGGCGGACATGTCAGGTACCGGAAACCTTTCCTGACTATGAACGGACCAGTAGCACAGCAAATTTGATTAAAGACCTTGTTCAAGCATTAGATACGGGGCAACCAACGCGAGGCGGTGTCCGGTGCGCGTATGCCAGTACCGAACTGATTTTTGGTATAATTGAATCACATCTACACAACGGTGCTCGCATTGAACTTCCGTTGACAGACTCAAAAATCCGTTTACAGAGAAATCCGTCTGCAAGACAGCCACGCGTCGAGTAACCATTTTGGGTATCAATCAAGCACCTCAAGGGATGCGCGCCGAATATTATCTAATTCCTCGGCACTGAAAACGTCTGCTTGGTAGAGATTCCGATATTCTTCAGAGACGCTCTGACCGAATATCATTAGATCGTCTGTGTTAATCGTCACCGGCACACCGTTGTCAAATAAGATGCGGATGGGATGGGAGGCGAGATCCGTCACACCGTCCAACATCACGTTGCTTGTTGGACAGACATTCAGTTGAATTTGATTCTTGGAAAGCCATTGCATGATTTCAACCGATTCAGCGGCGGCGATACCGTGCTGAACCTCGTCCAAATCAAGGACTTCAACAGTTCGTCGGATTTCCGCAGCGTCTTCAAATTCTCCAACATGTGCTTTGAGTTTCATTCCCGCTGCGCGTGCCTTTGTGAACAACGGTTTCATAACTTCGGGTGGACACACTTCTTGACGGCTATACAAATCAATTGACTGGAACACACCCATTTCTACTGCTTCGTGTGCCAATCTCATCAGTGTCGGGTCGTCAGCACATCCACGTGAAAAGCCCAACTCTGGACGCAGATTCGCCTGTGCTTTATACCGTTCAGTTAACGCTTCAATAAACGCGCAAAGTTCCACTAACCCATTAGAATAGAATCCTGCCAGTCGGATATCGAAACTCATCTCAAGCAGAACAACGCCATCTTGGATTGCAGCGTCCATTGCCGCCACAGCGACGCACTCAAAACCTTCGCGGTGTTTTATGTGGGGTGCTAAAACTGCGTCCGCGTATTCCATCATCCCCTCAACGCCTTTCATTTTCAAAGGCGGTTTGGCGAGGGAGTGTCCCAACCAACGTTCTACACTTTCTCGTCGTGCACTGAAGAACGCATGGCAGTGAACATCCGTTTTAGGAGAGGTTTTTATAACGGTTAGATTGTCTGTAGAGAGTGCTTCGATGAAATCCATAGCCATAATATCTAATTATTCAACCATTTTTTTCATGTGGAAGTGCGTTGGAGTTTCACCGACAATTGTAAAGCCGAGCCTCTGGTAGAAGGCAGTACCACGAGTGTTGACTTTTAGCACCTGAAGAACTACGGGCTGCTGCCGAAGATTGGCATCATCAAGGACCCGTGTCATACAGGCTGAACCGATGCCTCTTTCTTGGTATTCAGGCAGAATATAGAGCTGATTGACCTTAAGCGTAGCACGCGTACGAGACGTTGCTAAAAAACCGACATCAATCCCACAAAACTGGATGATGCGAATATCTTGTGCAGCAAACCGTCTATCATGTAGTTCGCGCTGATAACTATCATCCCAACCCCAGACCTGTTCCACATATTCCCGAAATGCTGTCTTCTTTACAGTAAAAACGAATTCACTATCGTTTAGCTGTGCCTTGCGAATATTCAACGCCTCCACAGTTAGAGTTCCCCTTTCCGAGCCGTATGTGCCCTACGCCTCTTTCTTGGCGACAACGGCAAAACTCACGTTGTAAGCCATTTGATGCGTCCAACTCCCCGGTGTCGCTTCAATGTCCGGTTGGGTCCAAGGACGCTCCTCAACGTGCTCAATCCGAAAACCGTTGTCCAAGAGTCCGTTAAATATATCACCCAAATAGTGCCGAAAGTCGAATGCCCCATCTGAATACCTATAAACCCGCTCAGAATACGGTTCAGTGACACGATAGTATTCGCCATCCCATTCCAAGGAATGGGACGCAGGATTACCAAAATCAACTCGATACCAACCCCTCGGACGGATGATTCTTGACACGCCTTCATAGATTTCATGAACCGATGGCACCCAACTCATAGAAGGACCTTGATAGATAAAATCAAACGAGGCATCCTCAATTGCGGACAGATCTCGCATGTTGAGGCGAAGCGTTTTCACTCGATAGCCGTAATGCTTCGCAGCAGTTATATCTCCGTCAAGCTGCCCTTGCGTGAAATCAATGACAGTCACATTAGCATCGAGCAGACCGAATACCGCCGACTGCTGTCCGCCACCCGCAGCGAGACACAATACATCTTTTCCAGCAACATCTTTAAGTAGATACGCTGGATAGATTTGGTAGAGTTCATAAGAAACCGGATCAAGCCGATCCTCAGCATATTTAAGAATATCATCTCTATTAAGATCGAGCCACGGGACAGTAAAGCCGCCTTTTTTTGCGACTTCAGCTTCCCAACGCGCCCGATTTGCAATCGTAATTTCGTCGTTCATCAGGTTCCGCCATACAAGTTTTTAGAGATACACTTTAACTGGGCTCGCTCATCGGTAAATACGAGGCTGTCCCATCCACAAACAAATCGGCTCTGTCATGAGGGGCATGCGTTTTGAGGTAGTAATCTTCTTTGGGCATCCAATCCTGTTCCCAAATGGCGCGTGCCTTCTCTCCATCTCGCGCAATGCCTCGGGCAAGACGAATTGCTCTCGGGCACTCCACCCATATCTTTAAATCGTACAGATATGCCAATTCACACCGCATCGTATAAACCCCCTCAATAATCACTACATCAGACGGAGAAATTGTATGCCACTCAGCAAGGACATCTGCCCCCCAATCATATCGTTGGTAATGGGCTGACTGTCCCTGTCTAATCGGAAGAAGAACTTGATTGCGCAGACGCTCCCAATCAAAGTCCCGACCAATTGCCTCTGCTTTCTGGTTTTTACGTTGATTAGAAGGGAGGTAGAAATCATCATGCTTGACGACTCCTATGCTCCAACCCAAAGTCTTCAGTTGTTGTTTCAACAGTTGTGCCAGAGTGCTTTTTCCAGCACCGCCCAATCCATCAATAGCCACAAGCAGCAGACCTTTTTGACGTTCGACCATTTTCAAACAATCTACAATGTTTGACAATGAATTGAAATTCACATCTTCATCTTCCTTTTGTTTGAGATTTAGACAAGCCCACAAGGTCCGAAGAAATAATTTCGCTAAATTACCAATTCTATACCATTACACTCTCTATCCACGCCTCATCAATTTCGAGACCGAAACCGGGGGCATCCGACGGAGCGACATAGCCGTCTTTGATAACGGAAGTACCGGGTAACTTAACCATTTCTTCAAGGGGAACACCGGGCGGAGAGACACCTTCAGAGCGTTCACCCCAGGTAATCGCAGGCATTGCAAGCGCGAGATGCTGACCGTAGGGGTAATTCATTCCGGCGTGTGTAATCACAGAGATACCGTTTGCCTCAGCGATGTGGCAAATCTTCGCTGCAGCAGTAATCCCCCCACACCACAAAACATCAGGCTGGAAGATGTCAACCAATCGCCGTCCCGCGGCTGCCGCAAACACAGTCGGCAGATACCAGTGTTCTCCCGTCGCGAGCGTTTGCCACGGAAGGCGTTGACGCACCGTCTCGTAACCGACGAAATCATCGGGCGGAATGTAATCTTCCATCCACTTTAGACCGTAAGGCTTCATGGTTTCACAAACACGCACGGTATGTTCCAAATCAAACCCCGTCCAAGAATCCAACATTAAGTCGACTTTACCGCCAATCGCTGCCCGTGTCGTTGCGACCAATTCTTCGAGTTTTCGCAAGCCTTCTAACCCGTGTATCGGGCCCCACGGCGTGAAGAGTTTTGTTGCTTTGAATCCGAGTTCCATATACCATTCCTGATCGAAACCAGAGGCGTAGCAGAAAATCTTTTCCTTCTGGGGGCCGCCAAGGAGTTCGTAAACCGGTCGCTTCAGGATTTTACCTTTGAGGTCCCAGAGGGCACAATCAACAGCACTGATGGCGTAACTCGTCAAACCAGTAGCACCGAAGGCAGCAGACGATCGCACCATCAGGTCCCACAATTTCTCAGTCGCCATGCAATTTTCACCAACGAGCCGCGGGGCAAAGTGATCGCTGATAATTCGGGTGACGGGACCTCCATAAAGCGAGAGACCGAAGCCCCAAGTGCCGTCTTCCGCTGTTACAATGCATGCCGGGCGGCTCCATCCCGAACCAGAGATATGTTCACCTCGTCTATCGGCTGCGGCATAACGGGTTACGGGACGGTTCATCGGAAATTGTCCGGCGCGACTGGGTGTCCGCGGTGTTGTCGTCGGTTTTGGGTTTAGTTCGATTTCTACGGCGCGAATTTCTTTAATTTTCATAGATTTTCCTTTCCATATCTGCTGAACGTTAAGGTGCCCCCCGGTTGGGACCTATTGATGCTTCCTCTACTGCAGGTAGCACATATTCGCTTACAATTTTGAAGGTCTGGTTCGCAATGAAGGCACCGTAGTTGCCACCTGTAAAAACGATTACCATTTGTGTATCTGGGATCACGAATATAAACTGGCCTCCATTGCCTGCAGCAACATGACTTTTGACATCTCTGTTATGGACAGAAAAATTATCGAGCCACCAACCGAATCCGTACCGATCGTTTTCATAATGCGGCTGCATGGACTCGCTGACCCAAGTTGCTGGAACAATTTGTCTGCCCTTCCATCGCCCCTGGTCGAGATAGAGTTGTCCAATTTTTGCCATATCACGCGGGCGAAGCCGCAATCCCGCATGAGTTTGCGGTAATCCGTCCGCTGTTCGCCACCAGTCACGATGATTGATTTCCAACGGGCGAAAGAGATACTTGTCTGCGAACTCATCTGCGTGCATTCCTGATACGTGCTTGATCACACCAGCAAGAAGGATTGTGCAACCGCTGTTATAATTGAAACGCTTACCGGGTTCGTCCGACATCTCTTTTGACAGCACATATTTTATGAAATCAGAGCTATTTTCCATTTGCGCTTCGGAGTTCATCGAGTCGGGTTCTGACTGATGTGCACCAGATTGATCCCATTCAAATCCAGCTGTCATCGTTAACAGATGTTTCAGTGTTATCCGGTTTTTCCCACCCGTCAGGTGGTCCGCGTACTCGGGGAAGAATTGAAATATAGGTACATCAACAGACTCAATGTATCCGCGATCAATGGCAATGCCGATTAACGTTGATGTAATGCTCTTTGAAACCGACCTCAGATCGTGTAGTGTGTTTTTGTCAAACTCGACGCTTCCTCTGTGTCCATCAATACCGGCGAAGTATCTCTCATAAACCAACTTTCCATTTCGTACAATCAGAAGGCTATGAATATTCTTATAGTCCTGATCTTGTATACGGTTCGCTGTTTCGATAATTGGCTCAGGATTGAGCCCTTCTGCTTCGAGCGTCGAGACTTCCCAAACGTCGGGCATTAAAGATTCCACTGTGTATTGCATCCATCCGCAACCGTCCAAGAGTAATGCAAAACAAAGGAATAGTCCGGGAATGCTTAGTCTTAAGATAGTCAAGTCAGTCATTCAAATATCCTATTAGGTATTTTACGCAATTTTTCTTGTTCAAAACCTTTTTCTACTGTATCATAAAGGTTTATGAAGACGTGTTTCATTTACTTAGATTGTGTATGTTAAAGTATAGCATCTTTCGCCGTTTTTCTGTAGTAAAAATCGCACCTATTGGGCTTGCGAACCACACTTTGATTGAGGAAAATAACGTGAATTCAAACACCGTTCACACGCTTAACACCGGCACAGAACTGTTTATTGACGACGCGCTGATTGCCACCAAACGCGGCGTGAAACGCACGCTGCATCCATGCGTTAAACACGATGTCTCCGTGCTTAAACCCGATCCTGAAAACCCGTGGGAACACGGTGGACCCGATCAGTCAAGACGTGTTCACCTTTATGGCACTACAATGTACGATGCTGCGTACGGGAAATATCGCATGTGGTACATGTGTCGTATGGGACCGCACTGGCGGTTCAAAGCGAACGAGATTCCCGGGCTTTACGTCCCACGTCCAGACCGTAATCCGTCAACATACAGAGGACAAACACACGATGCTTACGGACGAAAATTCGTTGAGAACGACCGTGGTGACCTCACTTGCTACGCAGAAAGTGACGACGGATTAACGTGGACGAAACCGAATCTCGGGATCTTTGAATTCAACGGAAATCCAAACAATAACATCGTGTGGGACCTCCATGGTGCGTGCGTATTCCGCGATGACGACGAATCGGATCCACAGAAACGGTATAAGATGATCGGTTTCTGCAGACGGTATCGCAACGTCTTCCTACTCACGTCACCAGACGGTATCCGATGGAACGATTCAGATTACTTGGAACCCGTTGCGGATCGGGAAAATGAAGGTGCGTTCAATGTTATCTACGATAACAGAACAGAGATGTTCCGAGCGTATGCGCTAATCCGCGGAGACGACAAAGATGCCCGACGCATGATTGCATATACCGAAAGCCCACGCTTGGAGGGACCGTGGAAACCGCTTGTACCGATGTTCGGGGCAACCGATGCGGACGACGAGGTTGGTGTACAAAGATATGGTGCGGATCGTGCCGAAATCCACAACATGTCAGGTTTCTTATATCATAACATTTATATCGGCCTCGCGGGTGTATTGTATGTAACGGGTCCGGGTGCGGCGGAGCATGAGATTCCCATTGATGGACCAATTGACGCACAATTGGTCTATAGCCGAGATGGGTTCAACTGGGATTATCCTGATTCGGATCGAACCCCGCTTATTCCACGCGGTGAGAGCGGTACCTTTGACTGCGGCATGATTATGGGAACGGCTATAGAACCTATCATCACCGACGACGAGATCCACTGGTACTATACGGGAACGGTTCACACGCACGGTGCCCAGATGAAGGATAGACACAAGGAGATTGGACTTGCGAAGTGGCGGTTAGACGGTTTTGTCTCCCTTGATGCCGATGCCGAGGACGGTGTGGTTGAAACCGTGCCGTTGCATATCCCGAACGGTCAACTTGAAATAAATGCGGATGCGAATGGGGGGCAGGTTAGCGTTGAGGTATTGACAGCTGATGGACAGGTGCAACCTGGATTTTCGGTTGATGATTGTGTTCCATTGAGAGGTGATAATATACGACATTCGGTGCGATGGAAATCGGCGACGTTAGCCGATGTAGGACAACCTTTGCGACTTCGTTTTGTGCTGAATCGGGCAAGGCTTTATGCGTTCCGTGTCCAGTAACCACAGTTTTTGCGATAAAGCAAAAAGCGAGCAAATCATTTTCAGGAGTCAAAAATGAAAAAGTCTACGACCTTATCTTCGTTTAGGACTTTGATGTTTTATCTTGCATGCCTCCTCAGTCTATCTGTCTTCTTCAACTGCGGGAGCATAGAAGACAAAAAGAACCGAACAGCAGAATCCTTGAATCCAATCACAGCGAAAATTGAATTTGCTGAAGATGCAGTACAGCCCAACAACACCCTATTGCGCGTTGAATTCACCCTTGAACAACTCAATGCCAAAGAAATACGTATCCCTTTAGACTGGAAACAAACAAAGGATCCAGTCTTACGCGCTGCATACGCTCGCTCTTTACTCAGCCGGGGGAAAATAACTATCCCCACAGATTGGTACAAGACAGAAGATCCTGTTTTAAACGCCGAATATAAACGTGCCCAATTCATCAAACAGTTCGGAGACATTCCAGCCGTTCGTATCATTTCGGATTTCACACTAAAACAGGCACTCGGGTTACCGAGATGGACATCGTTGGACGAGTACATCATCGAACTCGAAGCGAACTATTCCCTTTTCCCAAATGAGACAAACTTGCGCCAGCTTGAAAAACATCGAAAGATGAAAAAAGAAGGCACGAACGTCATTTTTGTGTCTAATGCAGAACTTCAACTCAGGACAACTGTTGCTGATTTTATGCAAAAATTAGCAGACCAACAACCGATAACTGATGCGGAATGCAACGAGTTTCTTAAAGCACACGCTGAGCTGCGGCAGTTGTCAGGAGACCAACCGTTACCACTTCGCGAAGAATATGCTACCCTTGAAGCACAGGATCAACTCCAGCTGAAAATGGATAAATTAGCACAACGCAGACTTGAAACATTCCGAAAAGCGAAAGCAGAAGGAATTCCGTTTCAGGATATAGATTGGGATAATGACGGCGCGTAATTTTTTACACAATCCGATAACCTTAAATTAGGCGCAATAGATTGAGACGAATTCCCACATCAAACTCACTTAAAAAATATGAATTTTTTAGAAGACTGAGGGTTAAATGTTTTTAGGAAACTCCAGAACGGGGCTTCAGTATTACAGATACGTCGCATCTATAGACCAAAATAGGGAAACGAAAGGTCTATAGGTATCATGAAAAAATTTGACATTCACGGGCAAAATATGTTATAATACTTAACATACATGAAATCTAAACAGGATTATTGAATGTTTTATCCGTCGCTTCCTACAGACTTTGGTCTGCGGACAGATCAAACCTCTCTTACATTACACAATTGCCTTCACGCACTCGGCGGCTCTGGTGCGATGCCGGTTGCTAAGTCTTTGTGTCGTGCAGAGGTGGGTTTATAAGCAGCGGATAGATAAAGGTTCTCCAAGTTAAACAACGCCCATCACTGAAGGTCATGAGAGCAGATTTCGGTGAGGGTGTTTCTTTTTTAAGACGACAACAAAAAGTATCACGTTTGTAAGCAAGAAAACCCTAAAAGAGGAAAAAGATGCGTTACAGAGTAGCTCTATTGGTATTCGCAGTGATCGCAGCAATAAATTTAAACGCCAGAGCCAGCAAAGAAATTAGACCCTTGCTAACTCAAGAAACAATAGAACTTGACGGACATCTCAACGAAGAGGCTTGGGCAGAGACACAGGTTATCGACGATTTTATCCAACAATCCCCCGATGAAGGACAGCCAATTAGCGAACGCACCGAGGTGCGGATGCTCTATGATACAGAGAAACTATATATCGGATTCGAGTGCTACGATTCCCAACCCGAAAAAGTTGTTGCGAATGAAATGCGGCGCGATGGGCAGCTGTGGCAAAATGATAATGTTTACGTGATGCTTGACACCTACGGTGATAAAAGACAGTGCTTTTTCTTTCGGACGAACGCCCTCGGTGCACTGTCAGACACGGCTGTCACGGACGGTGGCGAAAACCTTAACGGCAGTTGGGACTGTATCTGGGAAGCGGGTGGACGGCGGCACGATAAAGGCTGGACGGTTGAAATCGCGATTCCCTTTAACCAACTGCGGTTCAAAAAGAGCGATGTGATGGTGTGGGGTGTGAACTTTGGACGAAATATCGCACGAAAGAATGAAACATCGCAATGGATACAAGTTCCGCGAAGTGAAAGTTGGCCCGGCACCTATCATCCTACCTACCAAGGCAAACTGATTGGGTTACAAAACATCGCGTCACCCTCATACTTTAACGTCAAACCGTACTTGATCGGCGGGTTAGCGCGAAATCTCGATGACTCCATTTGGAAACGGACAACCGAAAGCGACCTCGGACTCGATATGAAATACGGGATAACGTCGAACTTGACATTAGACTTGACGCTGAACACCGATTTCGCACAGGTAGAGGCAGACCAGGAAGAGGTTAACCTCACACGATTCGACCTCTTTTTCCCGGAACGTCGTGAATTTTTTCTTGAGGGTAGTGGATTGTTCGCATTCGGCGCAGGCATCGGAGACTTCGGTCCGCCACCGCTGTCAGTTTTTTACAGTCGTCGTATCGGTATCGAAGACGAACAACAGGTTCGACTACTCGGTGGCGGTAAACTGACAGGGAAGGTTGGTCCGTATAGTATCGGTGCGCTCAATATGACGACCGATGCCACATCGGACATACCACTGACAAACTTCTCTGTCCTGAGAATGCAGCGTGATATACTCAGCGATTCAAGCATGGGTTTCATTCTTACTAATCGACAAAGCGACGTTACCGGCGACTACCATCGCAATGGTGGGGTAGATTTATTTTTTAGACCGCACGATCAGTGGCGGATGCGTGCAATGACGGTTGGCAGCTGGTCTCCAGATCCCGATGAACGCGATTTTGCATGGTATCTCTCAAATGATTGGCGCAACGACCAATTCCGCATTAACGCTTCTTACCTCGACATCGGTCCTGAATTTACAAGTGAAATGGGATTTGTGAATCGGACAAACATCCGATCATTGATGTTAAATACCAATTACGAACGCCAAATCAGACAGTACAGCATACGCGATGTTGGGGCACTCTTCTCTGGCAGTTATCTGTTGGACCACGATAACAGCCCCATCGGTTGGGACATAGCAATCGGTGGGAGTATGCTTTGGGACTCTGATGACGGATTCAATCTTGATTTTCGCCGGGTCTTTGATCGCGTTGAGGAGCCTTTCAGTATCAGTGATGTCGAGATTCCGGCTGGGGACTATGAGATGAATCAAGTGTCGCTCACCGCTTTTACTGAAACCAGTCGTCCATTTTCCTTATTTGGCCAGGCGGATTATGGCGACTACTTTCACGGGGACCGCGTGAGCCTCAGTATCGACAGTCAGTGGCGGATGACCTATCAACTGGCGATCGAAATGCGCTATCAGCGAAACTGGATTAACTTACCCGAAACTGACCTATTGACGACAAACGTTGTAGGGACGCGTATCAGTTATGCGTTGAACACCCGCGTCTTTACTAAACTATATGCTCAATGGAATGACGATGCCCAACGCGCAAGTGCAAACTTCTTGATCAATTACATCTATCGTCCAGGCAGCGATTTTTACCTCGTCTACGATCAAGCGTGGGACACATCAGATGGTTTTAACGGACACGAATGGACGGTATTGAGCAAGTTTACCTATCTGTTCAGTCTATAGCAGGAGAACGGCTGTCAGCCATCGGATCGTTTCGGTTACAGTGATCAGCAAGGGCGAGGCCACCTCGCCCCTACGACGGAAACCTCTTTACTTATTGCTGACTGCTATCTTTTTGCAGGCGAGATCAAGCAGCAATTGCCTAAAAACTGAATAGTCCTATGAGAGCAGAATTCCATCTTGATATTTTCTTTCTTGGGGAGTCGGTATAATCGTAAAAGTCAAAGTAACACGCAATTTCAAAACCCGAAGGAGGCGTTACAACTATGGTAGAATTGGACAACTTCGCAGCGCACAACATTCACTTGGAAACGGAGCGTCTGATACTCCGACCGTTTAAAGATGCTGATTTTGATATTGCGGTACTTTTTTACAACGAACCTGAGTTTCTGGAGGCAATGGAGGGATCCCCACCTGATGAACCTATAACAAAGGAATATCTCAAAAGTGCCGGTAAGGCTTTGCGGAAAGATGGATTTCTGTTTGCGATCGTAGAAAAAGCGAGCGGCAGAACCATTGGCGAAGTCTGCCTGCAGTGGATGAACTTGGAACGAGCAAAAGTTGAGAATAAAAAAGTGATGCGCCTCCCCATCGGAATCTGGGACAAGACCTTATGGGGTAAAGGTTACGGAAAAGAGGTCGTCCGATGTTTGATGGCACACGCTTTTGAAAAATTAGAGATTGATCGATTCTGTCCAGTGGATGTCAATACCGACAACGTTCGGTCAAAAAGGTTGTGGGAATCGCTTGGATTAACAGTTGCACGAGCAGTGGATGACGGAAAGACGTTAGACTTTGAAATCACACGCGCGGAATACGAGAAGGCGGCGCAAAGTAGCACTTGAGCAGAAACTCCGCCGCCTTCAAGACGCGACTGATCTGAGAATTGACTAATCCCACGGGTGTAGCATAACCTTACCACATTCGCCAGTCGCTTGGAGTTCCCAGGCCTGCTGCACATCTTGCATCGGGAAGGTGTGTGTAATGAAGGTATCTATCTGATCGGATACAGATTGAATGACCTTCATTAATCTTGGATAGCCACCGAGGTTGTAGTGCCAATTCCCACGCAGGACTAATCCTTTCCGAATCATATCCCGGCTCGCGCCAAGCGGAAAATCTCCGCCTTCACCGACGAACGTGACCTGTCCCTTTCTGCGTGCTGCATCCACCATCAATCGGTGTGCAGCGGAAGCCCCGGAACAGTCCACAGCCTTGTCAACACCGGCCCCGTCCGTGAAGTCGAGAATCTGTTCAAGGACATCCGAATCCGTTGGGTTGAAGACGACCTCTGCGCCTAATTTTTTAGCGAGTTCGGCACGATACGGGTGACTCTCCACGCCAATGACACGTGCCCCACGGTAGTGTGCATTAATAATACCGCCTAAGCCGACAGGACCTAAGCCGGTAACCATGACCGTATCCAACGCATTGACTTGCATCTGCTCCATTGCACCGAATGTCGGTCCGAGTCCACAGCACGCCATTCCTGCGTGCTCATAACTCACACCATCTGGAATTGGGGATAGTAGATCTTCCATTTTGTGCATATACTGCGCATAAGTCGCTGAAGCCGGATCCGTACCGAGAATCTCCCGAATGTTACGTCCAGCCTGGCAGTGAATGTGTTCACCAATAGCACACATAGGGCACTCACCACAAGAGTTTTGGGGCTGCACGACGACGCGATCGCCGACCTTGACGCGACCGGGTTGTGCGACTTCAACGACTTCCCCAGCCGCTTCGTGTCCAAAGTGTTCGCCTGTGCCGCCACCTATGAATCCTTTGTACTCCGTACACATCGGAATGGCATGAATCTTGACAACGACGACATCTCCAGCTGCCTGAGGATCCGGTTTCTCAACGACCCCACCTTTACCTTCACCAAACATTGCTGCAACCTGCATAAACACTATTACCTACCTCTCCGCATCCAGACCAGAATAGGCGTGGTTTTTGTGGTGGAGAGAAAGGTTGCCTCCTTCTGAAAAGTATTGATGAGGACAGGATAACACAGATAGGACAATTGGTCAAGATATATCTTAGCAATCAGCAGATGAGAATTTGACAACAGTCTCACAATCGTGATAAAATTGTTCAGGTTTGATTAACGCGAACGTGGCATAATGATGAAGGAGATAACATGGCATCTGAACAGACAGGCTTAATACCTGCACAAAAAGCGTTCTATCAGGAAAACGGATATCTCGTCCTCGAAAACGTCCTCTCAGCAGCAGAATGTCAAAGTTTTGTTGCACACATGGAAGACCTTCACATAGGACACAAGCATCTTGAAGGCTTCTTTCAACAGGATAAATACGGATCGCGCACCTTTAATCAGCATCTCTATGACCCACGCGTGTTGGATTTGATGATTGATTCGCGCTTGCATAAACCACTCACAGACTGTTTTGGCGGTGAACCAGAAGGCATCCAGACGATGCATTTCTATGAGGGATCGGAACATCCATTTCATCAAGACCAATACTATTTACCCGACTGCATGTCTGCATGGCTCGCGATGGTTGATGTTGATGAGGATAACGGGCCACTCGTGGTACAACCCGGTTCACATAACCGCAGACTCATTACACAAAACGACATCCCTATGACCTTTCTACCGGGAGAAACCTACGAACAACAACAGCACAACCGTTATTTTCCAGCAGTCAAACAGGTTTTTCAAGAAAATGGCACCGATGCCGTTCAGGTTATGGTAAATGCTGGAGATGTTATTCTATTTGACGGAAAGTTAATCCACGGTGGGGCGGAGATCTTAAAACCGGGCACACGTAGACATGCGTTAGCGTGTCATTATATCCCTTACGCCTCCGAAAATTGGGAACGCGATTGGCCCCGGATCTCATTTGATAGGAGTCGCCGGATTCACTATCAACAAAAATAAGGAGAAAATACAATGCGCTATCAATTGAGTCTTTGGATATGCATAACTGTAATAATCGGTTATTGCTTTCCAGTAGCCGCGCAGGAAGCAACACAACCCGCAAACCCCACAACACAGGAAACATCGACAGCAAAGAAAAAAGAGTTTGAAGATTTCGCAAAGGTGATTGAAGATAGTAAAAACTACGACGGCTTTTTCAAACTATATCAGAAAAAAGAAAAACTCTACTGTGAAATCCAGCCAGCACAACTGGAGCAACCTTTTTTATGTCTGATTAGCCTTTCACGCGGCTTGGGAAGGGGATTCCTCATTTCAGGGATGATAATGGACGATTGGCTGCTCGTTTGGCGACGCGTTGGCGACAACGTGCATTTGGTGCGAAAAAATGTGCGCTATCGTGCCGAAGCGGGGACACCGACCGCCCAAGCCGTTGACTATAGTTACAGCGATTCCATCTTATTCTCTCTCAAGATTGAAAGCATACATCCACAACGAAAGAGTCTGTTAGTGGACATCTCTCCGGTTTTTATATCCGATCTACTGCCCTTGGCACGCAGTATTGCTGCGGATGCGCGCTTCGACAAAACGCGTAGCACTTGGGGCACAGTCAAGGCATTTCCGAAGAATGTAGAGTTGAGAGTTGAAGCCGTTTACACATCGCAAAGCTACATAGAAACTGTCCCGGATAGTCGTGGCATCCAGTTGACGCTCCACTATAGTCTCGCTGCACTCCCATCCAACAACTATCAACCCCGACTGGCTGACGACAGGCTTGGGCATTTCATGACGACGATCAAAGATTATTCGGCTCGCGTCAGCGAAGAACCCTTCGCACGGTACGTCGATCGTTGGCATCTGGAGAAAGCAGACAAAGACGCCAAACTTTCGCCGCCGATGGATCCAATCATCTTCTACATTGAAAAAACCGTCCCGCACCGCTTTCGTCCTTACATTCGGCAAGGGATTCTGGAATGGAACAAGGCATTTGAAAAAATTGGTTTTGCCGATGCGATTGAAGCACGGATTCAGCAAGACTATGAGGACTGGGACCCCGAAGACGCTCGGTATAACACAATCCGATGGGTGGTTGACGCAGGGTTCGCGATTGGGCCCTCCCGCGTGAATCCACTGACCGGGCAAATATTGGATGCCGATATTCTTATTAGTGATGTCTTCATCAGGGGTTGGCAACGCGTGTATACGACGTTCTTCGATGAATTGGCGCATGAGCGCGATCACCCGATGGATCCCTCTTCACAGTTTCGGTGTCAGATGGCATCAGGATTGGCACATCAGGTAGGGCTGATGACAAGTGTTTTGCAGGCGCGCGGTATGATTGATGAGGGTGGCGAACTCCCTGAGGAATTTATCGGGGAGGCACTCAAAGCTCTAACGATGCACGAAGTCGGACACACCTTGGGATTGCGTCACAACTTTAAAGCGAGTACGATATTTTCTCTCGACGACCTAAACAAAAAGAAAGGTGAAGCCCTCATCGGTTCCGTTATGGAATACGATGCTGTGAACATCGCGCCTGAAGGCGAAAAACAGGGACATTACTATACACCGACGATTGGCCCCTGGGACTATTGGGTGGTCGAGTATGCCTATAAACCCATTAATGCCAGCAAACCGGCAGACGAATTAGAAGAACTGGGCAAAATTGCCACCCGCGCTGCGATACCAGAACTCACGTATGCTACAGATGAGGATGCGTATGGATATCGCTATCGAGACCTTGACCCATTAGTCAATCGCGGCGACCTCGGTGCTGACCCACTTGAATTTGCCAAACGCCGCCGAGAGATCGTCGTCGAACTCTGGGATAAGATCGCAGATAAGGTCACCAAAGAGGGGAAAGGCTATCAACGGGTCAGGCAGGCATTCGGAAGGTTGCTTTATGAACATGGCTATACTATGTACCTCGCCAGTCGTTATATCGGTGGTCAGTACCACCATCGCGATCACCGCGGTGATGAAAATGGACGTTTACCCTTCGTGCCAGTTCCCGCAGCGAAACAACGCGAGGCACTTCAATTCCTCAAAGAACACGCCCTCTCAGATAGAACTTTCGATTTCCCACCTGATTTGTTGAACAGTCTGGCAATCACCCGTTGGAGCGACTGGGGAGCAGGTAGTTGGAACGCCACACGTTTCGATTATCCCGTCCATAATGTCATCCTGAGCAATCAAACCCGTATCTTGGAACGGTTGCTCTATCCGAACGTTCTTGCGCGCGTTCAGGACACAGAACTCAAGTTCCGTGAAGGTGAGGATGCGTTCACATTGCCCGAACTCTTTTCAGGTATTACGGATGCGGTTTGGGTAGAACTTGAACGGAACCCCGGAGAAAAGCAGTGGTCGAACACAGATGCGTTTATCTCCAGTTTCCGGCGCGGTTTGCAACGTGAACACCTTAAGCAGCTCATCAAACTGGTGTTGGATGCCGATAGTGGCACGCCTGAGGATGCCAGATCCCTTGCACACCACCATCTCGGACAAATCAATACTCGGATACAACGCGTGCTTCAAAATGCTCAAGGGAAACTCGACGATTATACCTTGGCACACCTTGAGGAGTCTCAGGTTCGAGTTGCGAAGGCGTTGGATGCTAACTTCCAAGTCGAGGAACGCTAAAGGCTCCCATATTTTGGATTACGGTTCCTGTTCCTATAAAACCCATATATTTGCTGACGGGGTAGAACCTCTACCAACCTTCTGATGTATAACCAATTGTATCGTTCACTAAGGAGAAAAGCCGATGCGACATTTACTGACACTCTGGATCTGTCTAATCACAATAAGTAGTTATTGCCATTCAGTAGCCGCGCAGGAAGCAACACAACCCACAACACAGAAAAAAGAGTTTGAAGATTTCGCAAAGGTGATTGCAGACAGTAAAAACTACGACGGCTTTTTCAAACTATACCAGAAAAAGGAAAAACTCTATTGTGAAATCCAACCCTCACAACTCGACCAGCCTTTTCTATGCATGATCAGCCTTGCACGCGGCATAGCGAAAGGACGACTCATCTCAGGAATAATAATGGACGAGTGGCTGCTCGCTTGGCGAAGCGTTGGCGACAACGTGCATTTGGTGCGAAAAAATGTGCGATACCGTGCTGAAAAGGGGACACCGACTGCTCAAGCCGTTGATTATAGTTACAGCGACTCTGTGTTATTTTCTCTTAAGATTGAAAGCATACATCCACAACGCAAGAGCCTATTAGTAGATATTTCTCCGGTTTTTATATCCGATCTGCCGCCGCTGGCGCGTCGTATAGCTTCTGATGCGCGCTTTGATAAAACGCGTAGCACCTGGGGAACAATCAAAGCGTTCCCGAAGAACATCGAGATGAGAGTCAAAGCGGTGTATACATCACAAAGCTACATAGAAACTGTCCCCGATAGCCGTGGCATCCAGTTGACGCTCCACTATAGTCTCGCTGCACTCCCATCCAACAACTATCAACCCCGACTGGCTGACGACAGGCTTGGACACTTCATGACGACGATCAAGGACTATTCGGCTCGCGTCAGCGAAGAACCCTTCGCACGGTACGTCAATCGTTGGCATCTGGAGAAAGCAGACAAAGATGCCAAACTTTCACCGCCGATGGATCCAATCATCTTCTACATTGAAAAAACCGTCCCGCACCGCTTTCGTCCTTACATCCGACAAGGGATTCTGGAATGGAACAAGGCATTTGAGAAGGCTGGTTTTGTTGATGCGATTGAAGCACGGATTCAGCAAGACTATGAGGATTGGGACCCCGAAGACGCTCGGTATAACACAATCCGATGGGTGGTTGACGCAGGTTTTGCCACCGGCCCCTCTCGCGTGAACCCATTAACAGGACAGATACTGGATGCCGACATCCTTATTACTGACGGTTTCGTCAGATCTTGGCGGCGAGAATATACAACATTCTTTGATGCGTTGGAACATGAGCGCGATCATCCCATGGATCCCTCTTCACAATTTCAGTGCCAGATGGGATCTGGGTTGGTGCATCAGATGGGGTTCATGGCAAGTGTCTTGGAAGCGCGGGACCTGGCTGGCGAAGGTGGTCAACTCCCCGAAGAGTTTCTCGGGGAGGCACTCAAAGCACTGACGATGCACGAAGTCGGACATACGTTGGGGTTGCGTCATAACTTTAAAGCGAGTACAATACTTTCTCTCAACGACCTGAATAAAAAGAACGGAGAAGCCATTCTCGGTTCGGTCATGGAATACGATGCCGTAAACATCGCACCTGAAGGCGAAAAACAGGGACATTACTATACGCCGACAATTGGACCTTGGGACTACTGGGTGATTGAATATGCCTATAAACCGATTGATACGAGCAAACCGGAAGGTGAATTAGAGGAATTGGGAAAAATTGCTTCTCGCGCTGCGATGCCAGAACTGACGTATGCTACAGATAGTGATGCTTCTGCGTATCAATATCGGGATCTCGATCCACTGGTTAACCGCTGGGACCTCGGAGACGATCCACTTGCGTTTGCCAAACAACGTCGAGAAATTGTCGTGGGACTCTGGGACAAGATCGCAAACAAAGTTACAAAAGAAGGGAAAGGCTATCAACGTGTCAGGCGCGCTTTCCGCACACTCATTGCTGAACACGGCTATACCATGTACCTCGCAAGCCGTTACATCGGCGGACAGTACCACCATCGCGATCATCGCGGTGATGAAAATGGACGTTTACCCTTCGTGCCAGTTCCCGCAGCGAAACAACGCGAGGCACTTCAATTCCTCAAAGAACACGCTCTCTCAGACAGAGCCTTCGATTTCCCGCCAGACCTGCTGAACAGTCTGGCAATCACCCGCTGGAGCGACTGGGGTGCCGCCAGTTGGGATTCGACCCGTTTCGATTATCCGGTGCATGAGGTTATTCTGCGCTATCAAAATCGCATTCTGGAACGCTTGCTCTACCCGAACATTCTCGCGCGGATCCAAGACACAGAGTTGAAGTTTCCTGAAGGTGAAGACGCTTTCACACTCCCTGAACTCTTCTCAGGCATTACGGACGCAGTCTGGACAGAATTGGATCGGAATGTAGGAGAAAAGCAGTGGTCGAACACAGATGCGTTTATTTCCAGTTTCCGGCGCGGTTTGCAACGTGAACATCTCAAGCAGCTTATCAAACTGGTATTAGATGCCGACAGTGGCACGCCTGAGGACGCAAGATCCCTCGCACGTCGCCATCTCGGGCAAATCAACACTCGGATACAGCGCGTGCTCCAAACCGCTCAAGGACGATTTGACGATTATAGTTTAGCGCACCTCCAAGAGTCGCAAGTCCGAATTGCGAAAGCGTTAGATGCCGGTTTTCAAGTGGATAAACCTTAAATAATCCGACTTTTTTGTTGTCTGTGGCGCGGATTCTACTGAATCCGCGCCACTTTTAAGTGAGAAATAGGAGAGATGTATGGAAATACTCCAATATACACCCGATATGCAAACATCGGTGACACAATTTTATAACCATATAACCACCAACGTTCCACACTGCTATCCAGTCACAGAGGAAGAATTCGCTATCGCGATACGCCGAGTGACTACGGATCCAGCCGATTTAAAGGAAGATGGTCTCGATTCTGAGGCTGCTTTCGTAGCGATAAAAGATAGCACTGTGCAGGCTTTTATCCACGTCGGCATCAATCAGATTGGAGATAATAGAGAAAAGACTGTAGGTGTTATTCGATTTATGGGTTATGAACGCGGGGCACGGCGCGTTGGACAAGCCGTACTTGAAAAGGCGGAAGACTACCTAAAAGCATTCAATATCTCTCAAATTTTCGCCTTTCCACAGGACTGTCGATACCGTTTCTATCATTTCGGACATGCCTATCTATCGGATGGACTCGATCAGGTTCAGGCACTCTTAGGATTCAACGGGTACCATCGTTCTGAAGGTGAGGTTTTTTTGGATTGGGAGGACTACGCCGTTACCCCAATGCCTTCCAATCTACCGGTCACGCTTTCTGTAAAGTGGGAAGAGGGACAAGGGCAACATCCGAATTGCACTGTGCTTGCCCACCAAAATGGGGAACAGGTTGGCATCTGTGAGTCTATTTGTGGCGGTGAGTTTTCAAGCCATCCGGATGCACAAGATTGGCTTCATACGGTGTGGCTCGGTGTTGAAGACGAGTTTCAGGGACAAGGGTTAGGACGCTACCTATTGCAGTACGCCCTTCAAGAGATGAAAAAAATCGGGTACCGGCATGCAGCGATTAGTACTGCTTGGGATAACCATCGCGCGTTTCTCTTTTATAGCAACTGCGGTTATCGGACTGTAGATTGGACTTATGAGTTCGTCAAAGACATCTCTGAAACACCAGCGCATAAGTGGTAGTCGGTAATAAGGTATTCGTCGAATGATCTGCCCCAAGGCACAGTGTCTTTGTAATGGAAATTCATCCAGTGTCCTTAGAATTATGTTGCTATCCGCAAAAAATTAACGTATAATGTTTGTCAGAATAGCGAACGCTGTGGAGGACTTTTTAGAATGCGTAGAATCGAAGAGATAACCGCATCATTACCGGCACTGACAACCGCTGAGTTACATCATATTGAGCGAGTTATCCGTGATTTATATCGGGTGCGCCACGAGCCTATCATCTACGATGATGACTACGGCATCTGGACAGAATACGATCAGGTATCAACGGCATCAGCAGTTTTTGAACTCTTTGATAAAATAGAAAAACAAGAGGACAATATGAATGCCTAAACGCGGTGAAATCTGGTTAGCCGACCTTGGAGTGGCGGCAAAGACACGCCCTGTTCTGGTACTAAGCGTCCCTTTTTCAGATTCTGATTACGCGCTAATTACTGTCGTGCCGCACACGACAAGTTCAAGAAGGTCCAATTTTGAAGTAAACCTTTCTGTGGCTGCTTTAAGACCCGGTGCCTTCAATGTTCAAGGACTGATGGCTGTCCCACCCACCAAGTTCATTCGCAAACTCGGAGCATTACAGTCTACACAAATGGAACAGGTCACGGCTACAGTAAAAAAGTGGTTGGGATTTTCACCCAATTAACCAGCAGCTCTAACCTCAACTTCCTGCAAAACTGCTACTGCCCGTTGTGCTAACTCAGTTGTAGGATCACGTTTGATAGATCGATTCAAGTGTAAAATGGCGCGTTCGTCTCCCTCTCTCGCCAACGCCAACGCTTCCTCAAACCCTTTGTTCCCATAACTGAAATCTCTTGGCAAAACTGTCAGATCATAGTCTTCCCAATAATACTGCAGTTCATCAGACTCCCAATTCCGGTAGACATGCTCCCACTTAAGGGAGTTGAAGAGGTTCAGGTGCGGTTCGAGCATGTGCTCAGCGATTGGGTCATCAACAGCTTGATAGCGGTTGTCGAGTGATACGCGAAGCCGGTCTTCGGTCAAATTCGGGAGTGCCTTATGAATGGTCAAAGCAGGGAAGATGAGCGTATCGCCAACTTCATAGTTCGTGGAATGCCATTCGCCGGACAACTCGTCCTCATTAACGCACAGGCTCCCAGCACCGAGCGAAAAGTGGTGTTCCATGACCTGGTTAATCTTATGCGAACCGGGGAGGACTGCTAAACCACCCAACTCGATCGGGCAATCCCCAACCGGTGCCCAGCAGGTATAGGTCTGGAAGTTCCCTTGAAAGTGAACGAAATCTTGATGTATAGGGGTTGTATGTGCCGTGTACTTCGGGAACCAGAGGCGCGCAATCTTCTGGGGATGCGGTAGCACCTCTCTACCGACAATTTTCTCCACCATATCGACGACTTCGGACCAGTGAGCAGACCGGTGGAACGCCTCTAATTTATACACCTCATGGTATACATCTGTGTATTCGGAATCACCCTCGGTACACTGGGCAGAAATATCGGCGATACCGTCCATTGGGTCGGTCCCCGCGACGAGCCAACCGCCTTCCTGCATAGTGGTTAGCATTTCTCGCCGCAATTCCCAGAGTTTGTTGGGGTTTTGCAGCTGCTTGAAGAAGAGATAGCCTTCTTCTGCGATCCGGTGCCGCAATTCTTCCGGATCATTCATCGCATCGTTGGATACGCGCAGTTCTTTTAGGGCTTCCATCTGATTTCTCCTTGGATTTATCTGTGTTGGTGCCCGTTCTGTGACGGAGGCGGTTCATTGAAAGGGATGCCTTTCGCCTCGGCTGCGAGTCGGCGTTTATTCCAGGCGGCGATAGCTTGGTATGCCTCTGAACGCCCCCGTTCGATACCTTGTTCGATACCTTGTTCTTTGGCTTTTTCAAGGCTTTGTGCATGTTCAGCACGCCATTCGTTAAAACGTCTTAACATGATATCCGCTCCTTCTTTGAAAATAATAAACGCAATTGCGGTTCGATTAAACACCGGGAACGTTGCGTCTAATTTTCTTAACATCTGCAGGATACCGCTCCATCCGACGATAAGTTCGTGGAGGCATATCCCGACGATATAGAGAAGTCCTAACACCGTATAAGTGATGATTGCACTTTCTGCGTCCCGGACGGTAAATAAGGATCCTCGTTTTTTTTCCATAAACCGGTTCTTTGTCTTCCTTCCTGGTTAGGTGGCGACTTTGGGTATTTATAGTATAGCACATAGGAAATGAGAAATTCAATTTTTTAAACGGCTATCGGCGATTAGCAGTTTGTTAAACGTATGCTTTCCAATTTATTTTTTTCTGTTTTTCTCAAGCCAATCAACGGCGAAGTCAACGACAGCAGGTTGTGGCATGAGTTGACAATTTGCAATGCCAACCTTGCCTTGCTGAACCACCTTGCCCGCACCAGAACGCAAGAAATCTTCACCGATGCGATCAAAATCTGAATCGTCTACATCAATATCTTCAAAGGTCGTCCATGTCCTTGAACCTGCTTGTGAGATTGGGGCACTTTCCTGTACAACGCGTTTGCTCGGAAAATCCGCTCGGTATTCTGCAAGGTGTATGGAGGTATTGCGTGAATGCCCTACACCGAGAAGCAGGACAAAACCCTCCACGTCATAGATTCTGGCAAGTGGTGAATTTTCACCCATGCCAAACGCCAAGGCGTGGTTATCTATGACGTAAGACGCTTGCGGACCGCTTGCGCAAAACGAACTCTGTGGATGCGCACTGCGGAGAACGCCTTTTTGTTTTCGGAAGGTTTCAGCAATTTTGCCCATTGAACGGGTCGGAGTCAAATCGGGATCATAAGCAGGCATCGTCTCACGTATTGTCTGCCACCACGATTCCGGGACAGGCGGGTTTTCCCACTGACCCGGATCACTGAGATCGGTCGAATGGGTCGGCATCACAAGGGTGCCAGTTTCGCCTAAAACCTTCTGAAGGGCGATGATGACCGCGACAGCACCGCCGCACACCCATCCCATCGCGCTCAAGGAGGAGTGGACTAATAAAACCATCCCTGTTTCAATACCGAGTGTTTGTAAATCAACCCGCAGTGACTCGACCGTGATAGGCGTTTCCGTCTTGTGAACCACTTGACCTTCAGGCATTATCAGGCACCCCCTATTTGGTCCCTATCGCAAGTATATGCGCGCTCATACCGAGTATTGACGGCTCTGCCTCAACCTTCCGAATCAAATCCAAAACGACAAGACGTAGCTCGGGATCTGTCCAATAATTTTTAAATGACTCAAAAAGCCATGCTGGTCCTTCTACAGCAAGCGTTGCTTGGTGCTGAAAACTGGCTTCAACCACCTCGGAGCTGAGTTCTTCCGGCCGGTGAAGATACGCATCTGTAAAGTACTTAAGGTCCTCGGTCAGATTGCGATGGTAACCCGTTTCAAGGTCGTTTTGAACAATGTCTCTATGAACAGGATCCGTGAATTGCCCTTCAAAAAAACTGTCGAGCATAGACGCAAAGCGTGAGATACCGGCGGCAACCATAACACCACCGTTTCGTAATACACGATATGCCTCGCTCAGTGCCAACAACCGTTCACTTTTATCAATGAGATGATAGAGCGGTCCTAATAACAGAACAGCGTCCGCAGATGCTGGCGAAAAGCGGAGTGCTCGTGCGTCACCAAGCGATATACTGGCAATCGGGTGTTCTGGCTGTTGATTGGAGGCTTCTTTCGCCTGCTCAATATGTAAATCTACTGGATCAACGAGGTGGACTTCATAGCCCGCCTTTGCTAACCAACAGGAATAGGGACCCGAACCGCCACCGATGTCCAAAATTACTGCTGGCGGTGTGGGTAGATAGCGTGTGATAATCTCTCGGGTGCGTACGAACTCCAGTTGTCCTTTGGTATTGGTTGTAAGTCTTTTCGACTCTTGTGTCTGTCTATAGAACGAAAGAACCTCATTTGAAAGTTGATACAATTTCTCATTCCTTCCGAAACCAATTACCGGATCCGTTTCACCCATGCCCACGTTATCGCCAACTTATCCTCTGGGTCAACGGAAAGTGGTTGGAGGTCTAAGGCGTTGGTGACATCAATATAATTCGGCTTTCCAAACCCACCGTTGCCATCGTTTCCATTTTTGGTATTATCGTCGGCGTTGCCTCCATCGAAAGTGTAGTGCGCGTTCAGGCCCTGTTCGTCGCCGTTGAGTACCTTCATCATGAATTCATTAATCTCTTCTTCAGAGCGAGCGACTTCCCAGATACGGATTTCATCAATGGCTCCTGTACAGAACCAATTTTGACTATCACCGACACCGATATACAGCGAAGCGGCGGTTGCTGCTAATTCCTTTGCCTCAAAGGGTAAGGCTCCCTTCTCCTGCCCATCAATATATGTCCGCATCTCTTTACCATCCCAGACCCCCGCGACATGCTGCCATTCATTTGGCTTCAATCCAGGGACATCAAGGATTTTCGTGCCGGGCCAGAGGACAAATCGTAATCCGTTTCCATTTTGGACAATCTCTGGAAAGATGTAATCCCTTTGGCCGCCCCAGTCTTTCGCGAGACACTCACCGACAGGTTTGCTCATGTTCATCCACGCTTCTATCGTTATTGCATTTTTTGGGTTTAAGCTGTCACTGTTTGGGACCTCGATAGCAGTTGCCCCATCTAATTCCAGTGCCAGATTCTGTGCCTGCAACACGCAAGGTATTACCAGCCCGATAATGAGAGTTATAAAAAATAGAACTTTCATGGTATTCCTCCTGAGTCGCCATTTTCGATTAGCAGTTAGAGTTAGAAATCGTTCATTTTGATTCTGGATTCGGCTTGCGTCCACCGAAGATGGCGTGCCCAGCCTTCATCCAGAATACATCAACGTCAACGAATCTTGCATAACATGTTTCTCCCGAAAGTATCCAAAACTATGATGCCAAATTGTCAAGCATCTCACGGATTTTCTGTTCACCGCTATCAATAAACAACGGTGCCAGAGGTCCCCTGCCGTGTAACGTTTGAAGTAAGGTATCAATCTGTATCATACGTTGTTGTGGCGTGCGGCACGTGCGCCATTTTTTAACGAAATCACGCGCTGGCTTCGGATTTCCAGTTCTCAGGGAACGGGTGGTTTTACGCCACGCCTGCCATCTGAAGGTATGCTCACAATTCGGGCATTCGAGTTTCTCATCTTTCTTTTTTAAACTCTTACGGTAATCTCGCCATCGACGCTTGTAGCCGCAGGCGATGCATTCAATATTGCCGTGCTGATGGAGGGCAACCTCTTGACACTTCGGACATTGCAACTCAGGCTTGGATCGCCGATTTTGAGTCCTTCGCACCACTGGGGGCGGATCCGGTCTACGGACGAGGTCAAGGCAGTGTGGACAAGGCAAAAGGACACGGGTTCTCACCGATTGCTTATAGGCTTCCTGGGACCATGTTTGACCACAAGCACACCGCAACACGACCTCTTTCTGTAGGACAGCGCGACAGTCAAAACATCGCGGGGTGTCTCGGAGGGCTTGACGGCAGTCGCGCCAGAGGAGCCGTCCGGTGCAGTGGGAGCAGCGGAACCAGTTTTCATGCGTGCCACCTTCACCTTTACTAAAGAGCGGGTCAATCCGGCGTGTAATCTTCGTTCTACATTTTGGACACGGTACACGTCCGCTTCGGTAGACATCCGCGACTGTGGCGATGTCTGCACAGCGAGCGTAAAGTGCCCAACCGACATCGTGTAACAGTATATCATCGTAGATACCGAGTCGAGCATACCGATAAAGCTGGCGGATTTTGATAGGTTTTACACGCGGTGACCAGTCCATAGAGGTTACTTCCTCAAAACATCTTTCCTATAGTAAATGTGAAGTTACTTAGATGAATATAACTTCATAAATTCGTTGACCCCGAGTTGTGCTTGTCTGATAATACTACGCAAAGTACCCGTATCCAGTTCTCTATGGTTGGGTACAACAACTTGCGCGAACGGATTATCGCGACGCAAAATTAGATGGCTGCCATGCTGTCGCCTTAGGTAAAAGCCGAGGGTTTTCGCCTAACTAATGATATTGGGTTGGGTGTGTCCGATTTTTAGGATATCAGCGATGTCTCCGTTGACGCGAAATCTCGCAAATAAGGCAACCGTCAAGTTTACCATCTCCAGGCACTTTGAAACAATAATAGACTTGCCCTTAAAGCGTCCAAACCCATGCCGCATCCGGCAATTGTTGCGTTCAATACCGTATGTCTCGGCTTTCGTCTGAACCCACTTCTCCCGTCGGAGCACCGAGGCATACACCTGCCAAGCGTCGGCGTAATAGACCTTCACATTCCATTTTTCTAAGCGTCCAATGAGTCTTTCGAGGGGCGCTTTATCCCGATCACCACATTCATAAGCGATGCGTGCTCCGGTATCACGACACAAAGCTTTCCATATCCAGCGTTTGTTTTTTTTAGATAATGCCACATCTCGTCAAGTTCAAGCACGACGGCACCGGTCTCCTGGGGTTCAGGGGGTTTGGCGTGTTCACCGCCGAAGGTGCGTATCCACGCAAGAAGGGTAGACGGGGAAGCGTGAAGCATTTTTGCGATGAAGGACCTTCATAGAAAGCCCGTGGAAACCATAGAGAAAGACGGCGAGGGCTTTCTCCGCAACCGGTCTGCCTCGGTATGTATGGTTTTCCGTCCATTGAGAGTCGCAGGCTTTGCACTTATAGCGTTGTTTTGCGTGGATGCGTCTATTTTTCACGAAGTCTAAGTGCTGACATCTTGGGCAGTGCATCTGAGTTTCTCTCCTTGTGGTGGGCGTGTATGGATTTACCCTTAAGGATAGCGTATCTATCTGTGTGGGTCAAGCAAAAAATGCTTCTCATTTTTTCTTTGACGTTTTCTTACAAAAGTGTTAGCCTTTACAATACTCGAACAAACATGCGATAAGAGCAGGATGAGGGACAGCTCTCATCAATTTACCGAAAACCCTCTTCGATTGGAATTGAGTCGCAAAGCACCAATGAATAGTTCTTGACCGTCGAATGCTATGCCACGTGGACCTGCGTATTGGGGGGAGCCGTCTTCATTTGTGAGTCCGAAGTCTCTGAGCCAACTTAGACGGGCTGCCATTCCGGTATCTGTTTTAATGAGAACAATTGAATCTAACACAGGACACGATGCGAATAGCTCACCGGTGTAACCGACTGGGTAATCTATGCCTTCGATATAGTGATCAGGTGGTGTGACCCATGTCCTGTCACTTGGTTCGACATGTAGGACTTGTGTGAAGCCTCGTCCGTGGAATGAACCGCCTAAGTTTCTTGCACTACGATTTACGAATGCTGCGACTCCGGTATGTCGGTCGAGGGTAAAAAGATATTGTGGTGCGTTTTGAAACTTCCCATGATCAGCAAGCATGTAGAGTGTTTTGCCGATCCATTCGATTGCCATTGGGTCGTCTAAATTCAAACCGAAGTTATCAACAGTCCCTATAGGTTGGAGTCCACCTGTGTAGGAGCTATAAAAACTTGAGAATTCTCGAATTATTTGGTCGAGAACGATCGATTCGGGTGTATCACCGCATCCGAGAAAACTCGTGATGAAAAGTGTTATGAGCAGTATGAGTAGCTTTGGTCGGTTTTTCATTGTTTGCGTTTCCTTGTATTAGGTCGGTTTATGGAACATGTTTGATGGCATTGATGGGATGTTTGGATAGTAATGCCCCCATTGTCCGTCTCCGTATATGATTGAGATTACACCTTTTCGGTGGACAGATCTCAGAATTAAGGGTTTCGGTGGCTGAAAGTAGTTTCGGATATGAGGTGGTAGATCACTCCATTCTTCTCGAAGTTGGTTTGGTGTCCATTCTTCGATTTCGGAGATACAGTTGAATGCGGGTTCAAACATGTCTAATATGTGAGATGCGCACGTGTAATATTTCGCAAAATTTCTACAAAGAGTACCGGCTTTTGGCTGATAACAAACGAGCCTTTGATTTTCACCTCAAGCTGATCTGGCGGACCTCCATACCATTTAGCATGAAATGGATGGATGCTGTACTCTTTTTCCCATTTAATAAAAACTTCT
Source organism: Candidatus Poribacteria bacterium (assembly GCA_963662915.2). GTDB lineage: Bacteria > Poribacteria > WGA-4E > WGA-4E > WGA-3G > WGA-3G. Next base: position 1,997,475 of record CAXXEU010000002.1, read on the forward strand.
TGCGAATCGGGAAACTTCACATCGGCAACATTGCCTTCTGCATCTACCCACCCCACAGCTGGGTTTAACTTTAGATTGTGAGCCTCTACGATGTTATCTACCTTTTTCTTATGCTCTGCCCAGAGCTCATCAAGACGAGCCTGTGCTGCGTTATCGTTTTCGAGAAGATCCTCGAGATGATCAAACGCGGCTTCCTGAGAGATGTACGGTATCTGATGCTCCAAAACATTCGCCAACACGAGCGTGCCATCAAGAAAACACCACACGAGATGATAGTATTCTGCTTGGAAAACAATTTCCTTTCTCTCAAGCTGACCGTCAGACATTACATAAACCACCGAAGGTTTTCCCACCAGTGTAAAAAATGTAGTATCCTCATCCGGTAAAACAAGTTGTGGTTCTTTCTTGAACCCATCATAGAATTGAAATTCCGATGATGGAAACTCAAGCACCGCAATGGGAAAATCACTCTCGCTTGTATCTGTTGTCGGTTCAAGAGTCGGTTCAAGAGGATCCTCACTTTCAAAACATCCAACAAGACACAGCAGTGTGAGAAGTATCAGTAGAATTTTCATGAGATGCTCCTTTAATGAAGTTTTTAACTGTGAAGCTGTCACCGACACCGCCAAGGTCAGGTTTAATGTTTCTATCAACAATAACAATCGTTTTGAGTCGCTCTGTTCCGTAGACCCAATTTATACCTCGCCATTTTGGATTATCGTTTTCATGTGTTATCATGTTCCGGACAGTGATGATTTGGGGTTCTATGGCGGGCGTTTCTGTGCGGGGTTCTTCGGGTTCATATATGACCTCGAAAGGTTCAGGTTCGGTAACTTCGGTAGGTTCAGTTTCGTGTGTAAGTTCTGGCATCATCATCATCATCAATTCTTCGCAGCTGCTAAAAACAAAAATGATTGTGAGATCCATAATTATAAAAAATCTATTTGACATTATTTTTTCCATAATTATACGACTTGTGCAGAGCAAAGGAATCCCCTTTTCTCTAAGTCTAATAAGAATGACAGAACTATAGGGGTGGGGGCGCTGATAGGCGCATCGCGCGGGAATAGAAAGGTATTCGGCAACCTTCCCTATAGGGTGCTGGTTTCCATTTATCTCACACACAAAGCGTCCGTTGTGATACAATAGAAACCAGTGCTGTCATACTCATCCTATGGCAGTGCTGAAGCGTCGCTGGTATTCGTCGCACCTGCGGCGCACCTAAGAAATTAGGAAGCTGCCCTGACGTAACCCACGCGAGACCGTGAATTTTTAACGCCAGATGTATTTTAGCACCTATACAAAATATGTGCAACAAAAATGAATTATAGTAGATTCCGTAAATACTTTTACATTCTCAAACACCCCCGGTAGGTGCGGTTTTGCGGCGTACTCGCTCCCGGTAAAGCCTTTACAAGAAACTTTATACCGTTGATTTGGAATGCCCTAAGGAGAACCTTCATACCGTTGATTCTGATTCTGATTCATGCGATGTGCATTCTAACCGCACCCGATGCAAAGTGTGAAATTAATTCTAAAATCTACTATAATGTCCGAACATGTATTTTGCGTGCCGGAACGCCCAAAAACGCATCCATCAATGGTGCAACCCTACCAATAATGGCATAACACTTTCCATAATATGTAAAATCTCAAAACTATTCTGGTACCTGTTTTGGGGGCTGCTGTTTCTCTATACGGGGAGTGCTTCGACAAGAGAAATGAATTTGACGCGGATCCGTCATCGCGTTTCGGGACTGGTGACGGCTAAGTTGTGGTCTTAGCGGGTGTCGGTGCGTTGATACTCTCGTTTGTGAGGCTGACGCAAGGATAGCGTCGCTGATCTCGGGAATTGGGTAGGCACGCCCGCAATAAGACGTGCCTAAAGCCTTTTAATCAAGTCACTACTTTTTTTCCGTGCTTGGTTTTGCGGGTTGCTGTTCCGGTTTTGCGGGTTGCTGTGTCGGTGGTTGCTGTTCCGGCGGCTTAGCAGGTGTTGGTGTTATAGGAAGAGACGGAGTATCCCATGATCGTTTCTCTTCTTGTCCGCCAACTTCTCTATTGGGTTGTTGAGTTGGCTGTTGCTTTTTAGCCATTTGTGTCACCTCCTTTGGTCCAAGCGTTTTTTCAACAATATAAGAAATAGGACAAATAATAACGCTTATAGCGAGACAGATTATTAATAACTCCGATCGCCTATTTTCCTTTTTACGTATACTTTGTATTTTATCAACGTATTTAATATCATTTTCATCGAATAATTTATGTGTAAGCCCTCGGACTTTTTCTAATGCATTTTGTGCCCTTGGATATGCATATATATTCAGAGCCATCGTTATTATCAGCGAGGCAGCTCCAATGTAAGCTAAAGCAGGAACACGTAAAGAATCCCAAGATGTGTTCGCAATAAAAGCACCTAAAAGAACAACAATTAGAATACGTATGAAATTTTGAAAAGATTGAGTGTTTGCTCGCTTGGAGTTGTGATAATTCTCGTCAGACTGTAAAAGCGTTTGCAAATCTTGATCGTTTAGTTTTCGTATTTTTCTACTCCTGATGATTATTAGTAACGCTCATTCATGCTACTTTACGGGTGTTTTTATAATATATCATATCCGCCCCGTCACTGTCAAATGGCAATATTGACGATCTCCGCGGTTGTCTCGTTATCGAGTTGGCCGGTAACATTGTATCCTCGTTTTTCGAGTTCGCTCCGGAGTGTTTCATCGTCGATTTCTTCCCATGAGCGTGCCGAAAGCGGACTTCTGTCAGACTCACTCATTAACGCTATCGCTTCGACGGCAGCCTTTGCATCCGCATAGTTGACACCGAGGTATTTTTGAGTTGTGGAGATGTTCCGATGACCGAGCAACTCTTGTACCAGATAGATGTCGCCTGTCTTGTCGTATAATCGCTGTGCAAACGACTTCCGCAGGGAATGCGTCGCGATGTGTCCGTTCAAGCCCGCCTCAATGAAAGCCGTCTTGAGTATGGCGTGGGCTGTCTGCCTATGGAGTGGTACGGTGTACGGTGCCGGCGTTGTGTCGCGACGGAAATAACGGTCGTTTTGATGCGATAGAGCCGTAATGCCGGCGGTGCCAATTCACCAGTTCGTTGATCGCTCTCCTGCCGTCTCGGTTCACTGGTACGGCTCTGCTGGTCTCCTTGCCTTTGACAATCCGTGCGGATCTCGTCGTTGTCAAGGGGTCTGGTGCCTTTCATACAGTTCTCCTGTTGGCGTCAGGCGGGGTTAGGTTAGGTTTCTCTAATTTGGGAAAATTAGAGAATATATATTTTCGCAATGAGTAGATACGGGCTTGGTAAAATTCGTTTTAACCACTATTGTGCTTAAATTTCGTTCATGTTGGCTATTCGTTACATTCTTTCAAGAGTATAGCAACTGCACGATTTTTACGTGCAATCCTATAGGAAGGATTCAGACTAATACATTTATCAAAATCTGCTATAGCGAGGTCATATTCCTCTTTTCCAATGTAAACAACACCTCGTGTATTATAGGCACTGCTATAATGAGGGTCTATTTCAATCGCCTTACTACAATCTGCTATAGCATGGTCATACATCTCTTTTTCATTGTAAGCAAATCCGCGATTGCTGTACGCAACAACACAATGAGGGTCTATTTCAATCGCCTTACTACAATCTGCTATAGCATGGTCATACATCTCTTTTTTATTGTAAGTAAGACCTCTATTAGCATAGGCTTTAGCATGATTAGGGTCTATTTCAATCGCCTTACTACAATCTGCTATAGCACGGTCATATTCACCTTTTTCGCCATAAGCAACTCCACGATTAATATAAGGATCGGTATAATCAGGAGAAATTCTGATGGCTGTATTGCATTCTGCTATAGCACGGTCATACTCACCTTTGATATAGTAAACATGAGCAAGATTGTTATAGGCTTTAGCATGATTCGGATTTATTTCAATGGCTTTATTATGATCCGCTATAGCACGGTCATACTCGCCTTTTGTACTGTAAGCAGCACCACGGTTATTGTAAAATACAGGACAATCAGGCGATATTTCAATCGCCTTACTAAAATCTGCTATAGCACGGTCATACTCATCTTTCATTTGAAAGGCATATCCGCGTTGGTTATAGACTTCAGCATAGTTTGGGTATAATTCAAGGATAGATGTATAAACTGCTGTTGCTATATCAAAAAGATTAGAGGATATAAAAAGGGAACCTTGTGCCAATAGTGTTTCAACAGATATATTGTTTTCACTGTTACTGGCTGAAGTCAATTTCTCTTGATGGTGATTGACAGCTATTCGGATACCGTCTACCACGTCTTGCCAAGCCTCACTTTCTATATTCCATGACTTAATCGGTTCAGCGTTTAATGGAAGAATACGATGGCTACTAACAATTTCATAATTCTCCCAATCACAAGATTCTAATAAAACAGAGAGAATCGGCATGTTGTGATCAACCGCGCTTTTTAATTCTAAATTGCAATTATTAGAGGCAAGACTTGCAGAAGAAAGGAGAAACAGAAGTATATCACAATCAGCAAGTTCCTCAATAATAAAATCTTGCGATGCAAACTCTCCGGGTATAATTGCATCATCGTGCCATACTGTTATCTCACGGTTTCGTATCATCACAGCAAGTTTTTCTATTAGAATATCTTTGTCACGTCTGTTTTGATGTGAATAAGAAAGAAATATTTTTGTCGGTATACTCATAATTATGGATCCTTTTTTATTGTGCGGACTTCTCTCTGTTACACTTTTTACAAAGCATCTGGCAGTTATCCTCGTTGGTCTTGCCGCCCTCGGACCAGGGTATGATATGGTCTGCTTCCATCTCTTCGAGTTTGAATTTGTCTTTACACCTAACACAAACGCCTGACTGTTTTTCGTAGACCTTTTGCTTCATGCTGTCTGAAAAGGCGCGTATGTTCAGGTGCTTCTCCTCGCGAGTCAGAATGTACGGGTATATCCCCGGTTTCCGTTGTACATCATCGTCAAGTATAAGGCGGGCGGTTTCCTGCTCAATCTCATCAGCGTCAAGGTCGGTAATTCCAAATGCGTTGTACAGCGAACCCCAATCTACGCCCTTCATCATTTTGGGTCTTTTAGTTGTGAAAGTGGATTCAACCCAATCGATCACCGATTGAAAATACTCCCATAGGGGCAACGCGTTTTCGTCGTGCTGATGCGTCCCCATGTAATCTTCAATCGAGTCTTTGCTGACCCACTTAATCACTGTCTCCAGGTAATGTTGTCGGATTGGCGAGCCCTTGACATAGGCATTGCCGATTTGGTAGGCAACGCAACCGGTCCGACTAAAATATCGCTTCGCGTCTGACAACCAGGTTCCGGCGTAAACGGCGTTACGCAACTCTTGATTGGTCAACTCCTCTCCCGCAATGTTTATAGTCTTGAACCACTCCAGCTTTTCGCTGTCGGTACCGGTACACACGTAGACCATCAACTTGTAATCCAATATCAATTTTTGTTTGTCTGATGGGAGATTGTGGAAGTATTGATTATTGAACGAAAAATCCCCATCCACATACTGCGCAATGGAAATTGTGCGCTGCTGTCCGTCAATGATTTCGTATTCTCCGTTTTCCCGATCCGACCAGTACATCACGTTCAGTGGAAAAATCTTCAAGATGGAATCAATGACGGCATTGCGTTTCTTGTCGTTGTAGACAAACTCCCGCTGAAATGGTGGTCGTATATCCAATTTGCCGCCATACCCGGTCACGCCGCCTTCGCCATCGTCGCTGTAATCCTCGACAAGCTCTCGCACCGTGAGGTCTAACAACTCGATTTTCATTGCTGTATCCTCCTGTTGCGGATAACGATGCGAGCATAAATCTCTTTGCCTTTGATTTTAAATCGACTCTGCTTGCCTGTTAGCTGGGTGATGAGAGGTCGGTCCATACCGATAATTTCAAACTGTTCGGGATTGTGCTTGTCCAAAAAGGTAATCGGCACGCCCATTTTTCCAGCATAATCTACTGGGATATGATCCGTTTTGTTCACATTGATGGCATCATAGTTATCGTATTTAGGGTATTCATCAGGGGAGTATTTCTTGTAAAGGATTAGGTTTTCGTGCCGCTTCTTGTGGTCGAGGTTGGTAAACCAAACAGCGTTTCCCAATCTGCCCTTGATGACACCATCCACCAGTCGGTAGGCACTGCCCTCCTTCTTGTTTCTAACCAATTCTCTTGCATAGTCTTCCGGCACATCAAAAAGCATATCTTTGCCAGCCGGACCATGACCAAGCCACAACCTGTCACTCTTGATTAGGGGAAATACCTCTTTGTATGTTATCGCGTTCATGCTCCCGATGACGACAAATTTTTTGTCGTATTCGACCAGTTGTGCTATATACTCCCTGAACAATGAAAACGGCGGATTTGTAACCACAATGTCTGCCTGTTTAAGCAACTCAATACATTCCCCGCTCCTGAAATCGCCGTCTTCCTTAAGTTGAAATACGGTGGGTTCTGTTCCATTGCCGACATACTCAAGTCCGGCAGCAGCTTCCATGTCGTGTTTACTGAACATCTCTGTCTGCCGATTTTTGTAGCAGGTTGTGATCAATTTTTTGAGTCCAAGTTGCTCGAATTTCAACTTAAAGTAGCGAAAGAAATTGCTGATAGTGGGATCGTCGCAATTGCAGTAAACAGTCTTGCCGCGAAAATGCTTCCTATAATGCTTTAGCTCTTTCTCAATGTCCGAGAGTTGTGTGTAAAATTCATCCTGCTTTGCTCTATTCGCAGCGTGCAGAGACTTATTCCCCGCCATAATATGTCTCCCTATAATTCCCTATTGTAAGGTGCTGTGTAGATACTATTTTTACCGACACCAAATAATCTCATTCCGAAAGTTGACTTTCCCAAACACAGCGTCCATCACGAACTTCAAAGAGTGGCTCATGGTCGGACAATCTGCTGTTGCTTGATCGTTTCGATTTCCTGTGTGAGTGTTTCAATCTGCTTTTCGAGAGTGCGGTCTCTTCTACTACGCCATGCCATGACGATTTGTGGTGCACCCACAGCAATAACGATCAATGCTATCAAAGCGATAACGTATTTATCCAGAATATCAAGTTTGCCTCGCACATAGGCGACTTCAGTTTTTAATGTTTCTATATCTGTTTTTACAGGCTTGAGTTCCTCATTGACAAGCAAGCGGATTTTGTCAAGGTCAGCATCGCTGAGTGCCCCAATTGCTGGCATGGTGATCGCACAGAAGAGTATCGAGAGGACGAGAATGGTTTTCATGAGGTGTTCCAGTTCCAGTCTGATTTCTCCCCCTGCTACGGTGGGAGGGTGGCAGAAACAGCGTGTGCTGTTCGTAGCAGTGCCACCCAAACTGGTTTAAAGAGTATAGCAGATTGGCGAAAAATAAGCAAGTCGTCGTCTGTGAAAAACGCAAACCCAGATAGCTCAGTTTCATTCAGCGGAAATGAAACCCTTTTGACAACCTATCGTTTTGTCTTTTTGTAGACAAGGAGACACGCAGACGCGTCTACATGCAGACTTACCTACAAGCAGTCGTGCAGACATGTAGACAAGGAGACACGCAGACATGAAGAAAATCATAGTGATGTCCCAAAAGGGGGGGCGGGAAAACCACCGGCACCATCAACCTATCTGTCGCAGCAGCACTCGCAGGGCATAACGTAGTTGTCATTGACCTTGACCCTCAGGCTTCGGCAACCCGATGGAGCGATAACCGAGAAGATGATGCACCTGTTGTCGTATCCGCACACACGATTCGGCTGCCTGAAGTCCTACACGCCGCGGAAGCCGATGGAATGACACTCGCAATCATCGACACGCCTCCGAGTAAAGACCCTGATCTTCAGCACGTAGCACGCACCGCGGATCTCGCGCTCATTCCGTGCCGTCCAGCCAGCTTCGACCTGGACGCAATCCGATCCACGATCAATGTCGGTTGGCAGGCAGAGATTCCCATGCGGATTCTGTTCAATGCGGTGCGATCGCAAGGCAGCCGATACTATAACGCAAAGAAAGCTGTCTCACCCTATGGGGTTGAAACCCTACCGTGCTACCTGGGCGATCGGGTGGCTTTCGAGGACTCAATCCTCACTGGGCAATCCGTGCTTGAATACGAACCAACTGGCAAAGCGGCGCGTGAAGTCAACGTGCTTTACAATCAGATTATGGATATTATGGAGGTGTAGGATGGCAGGAAAAGAGAATTTACAAAAGTTTTTGGACTCTGGCGGAGAGACCATCGAACCAACGGACTCCGAACCCGATGTCGTTGAACTTACCCCCAAAACACCGCGCGCCAAGACCCGTGAGGGGAAGAAAATGGCTTCGGTGTTTTTTGGTAAGGAGGTTTACAACCAGCTGAGTATCCTGAAGATCGAAACCGGACTCAGCATACAGGAGTTACTTATCAAGGCACTCAATCTGCTGTTCCAAGCGTATAACAAACCGCCGATCGCAAAATAATCCTATCAACGCACATAACAGAGAGCAAAACGGTGGGAAACCTAACTCCCACCGTTTCCATATCATCAGATTAACAGAGGTGAGCAAGTTCACAACTTGAAATTATTTTGATGCCAAACTTATTTTCCAGTTGAGTCCTGTTTTGATCGTGAAATATGGACCCAGTCCCTGCCTTCCGAGCTTTGTCGTCTGTGCAAAAGAAGTCATTACCTGCTGCGTAGTGTGCCGAAAGTGCTTCACCGTCGACCCACTCAGCAATTGCTTTCGAGAATTTTCGCCACTGTTCGTCCGGTATCATCTGACCATCATTAACTTGTGCCATAAATTGATCATACACTGCCCGTCCGCACCCCAGTCCCACTATAAAATCACTGCAATTTCCAAGCAATTCAGCATACCTCAAGAAATCGTCATGTTGTACATACATGTCATCAGGGATTTTTTTCGTGCGAACTGTTCCGGCATTAGTCATTCTGAGTACCCTGAATCTAAGATCGCGCGCCTCCAATAACTTATCCCACTGCTTTTCAGGGATACCGGGGTGCAGATCTGTGTTTGGTGCGATAGAAAATCGCATAACCAACTTCCCATTCTCAGGAGGTAAGTCCTCCACTGTTATACGGGGCTCATAGTTTCCAAAGAACTCAGCTCTCTTTTTTTTCTGAATCGCTTCTAAATCTAAAGTTATTTCGCAGAGGTATGCCTGAATTTTGCCATCTCGAATCTTGTTTTTGATTTCTACAAGGTGAGGTTTTTCTTCGTTGACCATCGGTTCCCAGACGTTTGTATCAAAAGTTATGTTCATTAACACCCCCAAAAGGAATTAAACTTAACTATTCAAAAGTGCTTTCGTCTAAAATTAGTGGTATACGTCCATATCGTATAAGAGAGTCGCGTTCAATTCAATATATGCCTCGTCTGGATATAAATCAAGATACTGTTGAGTTAGTTGGAGTTGCTTTTCTATTGCTTCAGGCATGTCATTGATCGGGAAGCCTGCATTCGTGAAACATTTCAGGATGATTTGTCCATCACGTCCATCTTTCCCGAGATGAAACCGGACGCAAAAATCGTTATGTTCATTATCAATCATATCAATCTTTGTAATATCACTTTTTTTCACTAACATAATAACCTCCTTATCGGTTGTTAGGGTTAATCCCAAAACTACTTATTGCGAAACTCAATATATCGTAAAACCCGAAAATATATTTACACATCTTCTGTAGGAGCGATCTCCCGATCGCGACTCCCGGCTTTGAGGGTCGGGAATCGGAGTTCCCGCCTACACCTGAAAGTGTAAAGTTAATTCTAAAATCTACTATAGGATTAAAACTTTGAAGTCACCAAGTACCTGCGCGCATCCCACAAGTTAAACAGGAATTTGAACAACCTCTCCGGTTTCAATACTACGACTAATCGCCTCCAAAACACGCATGTTCTGATAGGAATCCTCAAGGCTGGCGTGCGGTTGTGTTCCTTCTTGCAACGATTTTGCCCAATGCTGCATCTCTTCGAGATAGCCGGGTCTGCCAATACCGTGGTAGGCGGTGTTGAGATCCCATTCTTCAGTCGGTGTATCCGCATAGCCACCACCCTCACCGAGCCATGTTGGCATACGATACCGACGTAATTTGCGCGTCTCTAAAACCTGAATTGCCTGATTGCCGGTGCCTTTGACGAAAACCATCGCCTCCAAAACAGGACCGGTGCCGAGCGTCATCGTGCCGATACCGCCGTTCTCGTAGCGAAGGTTTACAGAAAGTGACACCGTGCTGGATGCGGCATTAACAGTCCCCATCGCGTAAACCTCGCTGACCTGTCCCATAAAGAAACGCATGCAATCGGTCGGATGGATTACCTGATCGAGCATAAAGGACCAGGCGAAGGGCGACCCCGCCTCTTGGAGACGTGGACCTGGCGCGAGGTAGCGCGTATGATACTGGCACGCTGCACCGAACTCCGCCTCATCCATCAACTTTTTAGCGATCTGATGTGCCGGTGCATGCCGCCACATTGTGCCGACCATACCTGTCTTACCGGTTTCATTTGACGCGTCAACGAGCATTTTCGCGCCTTCAGCAGTGGTCGCCGGAGGCTTCTCGGTGTAGATATGATACCCGCGTTGGAGACACGCAATACCGATGTCCCGATGCAGTTTATCCTCTGGTCTACCGACAACAGCAACGGCGTAGAGGTCTTCATTTTCAAACATCTCGTTGTAATCCGTATAGTGTCGAAGGGCACCGAATCTACGGGCATTTGATTTCGCCTTTTCTTCAACAAGATCACAAGTAGCGACAAACTCAAACGCTGGCACCATCGGTATACACTGTTGCAATTGCGACGACATCCCGCCACAACCAATAAAAGCGATTCGGATTTTATCCATAATGTGCATATTCTCCAATTCTTCTGTAGGAGCGAGCACCAACTCGCGACTTCCTACTGTGTCCTATTCAAAAAGTTGGGCAACTCGACAAGAGAACCCCGGCACAACATCCTCACCGGTAAGTGCGTCGGTCCCCGTAAACACCTTAATGTCTGTTTGCGAACGATATACTGTTACTGTTTTCATAACAGATTCAACAACCCATACCATTTGGGTTCCGGCATCCAGATAGGCTTGCACCTTTTCAGTGACGCGCCACTGAACATCTGTGGGCGAGACGACTTCAACAGCAAAATCAGGCGGAATTGGAGAACCCTTGCTTTCGTCTTCAGGCAGGCGCGAGGTTGAAATAAACGCGACATCCGGCTTCATCCCGCGTTCCCCTACCTTAAATCCTGCTTCTACATACACGTCACCTAATTGATTTTCACTGACATATGTTAGCAAATAACGTGTGATTCTGGCACTAACCTTAGCGTGTCCTAATGATGGGGACGACATCGGCACTAATTCTCCTTTAACGTATTCATATCCTTCTATATCGCGTGCAAGAAATTCCTCCACTGTCATCGTGGTGTGTTCGGGTAGGTGCATTTCTTGCGCGACTTCGGAAACCTCTTGTAAATCCATTTTTGGTTCCTCCTTACAGACTATGCTATTCCTAATAAATCTGCCAATTCGTTAAAATCGCTGGCAACAAGGTCAGATGGATGCGCAGTGACTTCCTGAACCCTACCGGGTCCATATTCTAAAGGACGCGGCACGAGTGCCGTTTGAAAACCGACAGCCTGCGAAGCGCGGAGGTCCCCTGGGTGCGCGGCGACCATCATGACTTCATTCGGAGACAAACCGAGTAAAGCAGCAGCGGTCTCGTACACTTCGCGATCCGGTTTGTAATGACCTGTTAATTCAGCAGAAAGAATACAATCCCACGGCAGCCCACCCAATTTCGCCATGTTCGTCAGCAGTGCGACGTTACCATTAGAGAGGGTTGCTACAATATATCGTTTACGAAGCCGCGCCAAGCCGCTGACCGCATCAGGCCATGGCTTGAGTCGATGCCAAACTCGATTCAGATGGTCTTTATCGGCTTCAGTCAAGCCAGTAATATTAAACTCATGAAAGAGACCATCCAAAACCAGTCGATGTAGTGCGTCAATGTTCTGCCACGGTAATTCACCCTGTCGCACCTTATTCATTGCGGGTCCGTATCCGGCACGCCATTTCAGAGTGAATTGTCCCCAATCAATATTAATGCCGTGGGTATCTCCAAATTTTTCACCCTCAGCAACAATTGAACTATACCAATCCACAACTGTGCCGAAGACATCAAAGGTAAGAGCCTTAACTTCAGATCGGGTGCTTTGCATTGTGCTGTGTCCCTATGTGTGTGTGGCCTGAAAGTTTGAGAGAAAAGGGTTGGCTTTCCTTATTTAATCTATCTCACATCATACACAAATTCACTGCAATTGTCCACCGAATTATTTTACAAAAATGGGTTGTGTGCGACTTCCCAATAGAAACCGTCAGGGTCCTTGAAGTAACCTGAATAGCCACCCCAGAATGCGTCCTGTCCGGGTTTAACAAGTTCAGCCCCTGCAGCGACCGCCTCTGCTAAAGTTAAATCTACCTCTTCGGGGGAGGCGACGTTATGTGCAAGTGTAAATCCTTGAAAGCCGGTGCCTTCGGGCGAGATTGCAATATCTTCAGCGAGTGCGTCTCTCGGATAGAGGGCAAGTATTGTTCCCGTCATATCAAAGAATGCAATACTCTCCGACTCATCCTTTCGAGGTAAACCCAATCCGTTCTGATAAAAATCGATGGCGCGTTGTAGGTCCGCAACACCAAGCGTAATAATAGTAATGTGTGGCTTCATTTCTTCGGTAGCGACTCCTATTAAAAAAGCACTCTGGCGTGAAATTGTAAGCCAGAGTGCCAAAAGGTTATATTTTTCAAGCCTAAAGATTATGCGTCATAGGCTGCCCTATAAGGTGCCAAAAATTTCTGAAGTTGCCGAATTGCAGCATTTTTGCGGGAGGCAACGGTGCCAATTGGACATTGGATGATCTCAGCAACTTCTTGATAAGATAATCCTTGAAGTTCCGTTAGCCGAAACACGACTTGGTGTTCTTTCGACAGTTTATTGATTGCAGCCTGAATCGCCTCATAAGTCTCTTTGGCAATGAGCAGTGCCTCTGGTGAACAGTGTGTGTCTGCGGTAGCAACAACGATTGGGTGGAAGTTTTCATCATCATCTCCATAGTGTATATCCAATGATTCTATTTGAGGTGTCCTTTTCTCTTTTGCCAACTGCTTCAAACAGAGGTTTTTGGCAATGTGATAAAGGAAAGTTCTGAATTTTGCGATTGGGCGGTACGTTGGGACGCAGCGCCATAACCGTAGGAACGTCTCTTGACAAAGATCTTCTGCAAGCGGTCGGTTTTTGACAAACCGATAGATAAAGTTTAAAGTGTTTGCGTAATGACGTTCAGTTAGAATTCGGAATGCGTCTCTGTTTCCGTCTTTCACAGAGAGCATCAACTGCTCATCAGTCTGTAACATGCTTGTCTCCTCAAAGAGGAGCGTATCAAGCGAAGGTGCGCAACCCTCCCTTTCTTCCATAGTGGAGGATGCCTGCTTGTTCACTCCTCGGTCTGTGCCTTCTCCAGAATCGAGTCTTAATCCAACAACGAAACGTACTGGCAGTGTTAAATGCCCGCGTTTTCAAGGAGGTATGTTCTCCGAAATTACAATCTCGCACTTTCCCTCCGGTTCCGCTATTCCATACACTCCTACCAATTCTCCAATCGTGAGGCATTGCCTCTGCTAAACATAAAACGTATTGACGCATTATACAACCTCTCCTTTTCAGGTTAAATCATCAGATAGGGCTGGCATTTAGCCGCCCTGTTTTTTGACCCATAAAAAACTATTAAAAGTTTAATCCACAAGTTTTGAAAAAATTCATTTTTAAATTAAAAAAATATTGAGACTGCCGCTGCGACGTTCGGAGGTATATGTAGAGGTATTCCTCACACCCCAACTGGATGAAACGGTTCCAGTGACAACGAAGGTTCTCCAATCGTGAGGAGCTCCGCTATAAGCTGCCCAGTGATGGGTGCGAGAAGAATCCCGTTTTTGAAATGCCCGGATGCCAAGACGACGTTGTTATATCCGGGCAGATAACCGAGAAGTGGTCCCTTTCTGACATAGGGACGCAAACCTGCCCACGTTTGCCCAAAAGTAGCGTGCGCCAGTTGAGGCGCGATGGCGACCCCGGCATCAATCATCTGTTTGGTACCATCGACCGTCGTGCTTTTATCGTAACCGACAAATTCGACCGTTGCGCCGAGTAGTATCTTGCCATCTGCTCTCGGAACGATGTAGATGCCAAGTCCATCAACAGTATGCTGGAAAAGGGGTGGCATCGCTTCAACGAGGACTATTTGCCCCTTCGCTGGCCCAATTTGCATTGGAACACCAAGCTGAGCAGTAAGTTCACCCGCCCAGCATCCGTTGGCAATCACAAACGCGTCAGCGTATAAGATTTCACCGTTCACGACGACTCCAACAACACGTTCGTCTTCTCGGACAAAGCCGGTGACAGGGTTTCCCAATTGGAATTTCGCACCGAATTTCGCTGCCCCCTTTGCGAGCGCTGTTACCATCTTCGGGTTGCGTACCTGTGCATCTTCAGGAAACAGCACCGCACCTACAATGGATCGCGAAAGTGCGGGTTCTAATTCCAACGCTTGCTCAGGTGTCAGGACCTCAGCTGAAAAGCCATTCTTTACACGGCGGTCCGCGAGACCGATGAGACCTGCGGCATCATCCGGGTTGAAGAACACCGAAAGCGTCCCAGATCGAATGAATTCAATATCTATCTGTGTCTCCGCGCGGAGTTCTTCTGCTAATGACGGATAGAGCGCAAGACTGGCGCGACACAGTTCTGGATAAGGCTCATGTGTCGAAGCGTGTGAGGTGAGAATCCCTGCGCCTGCCCATGAGGCTTCTGTGCCGACGGTAGCAGCTTTGTCGATGAGAAGTGGTTGGATATTTCGTTTGGCGAGGTTATAAGCGATAGCACACCCGATAATACCTCCGCCGATAACGATGATATCCGCGTGATTTCGGCTCAAGTTGGTCCTCCAATTTGGGTAAGTATTGCATTCGGAAAGAAACTCGCAAAGACGACAATAATGAATAGTTTAACATATCATTCCACCGTTTTCAATCGGACTCAGTTTTCGACTGTTAGCCGTCTGGTAGTCCATTATCTGCTTATACATATTTTTGGATGCACTTTTTTGAAACACACGGAACAGGTATAAAAAACAACGTTTATGGGATAGTCCTCAGATTATCGTTTGAAATTTCAGCGAATTTCGTGTATAATTATCACAGACAGGCTTAAGTGAACTATCTTAAATGCGGTGATGTTGGAAAAAGCGGTAAAAAAATAAAGAAACACACCTAATGTGAAAGGTTTTTAAATGATCCTTGGAAAAGTTACAGGGACAGTCGTCGCAACGCAGAAAGATGATAAATTAGTCGGTAGCAAATTGATGGTTGTCCAAGATGTAGATTTAAATGGCGAAGTCGACCGAAAATATACGGTCGCCGTGGATGCGGTCGGTGCGGGTATTGGTGAGATTGTGCTTATTGCGACCGGTAGCTCGGCGCGGCAGACCACTGTGACCAGCAACAAACCGGTGGATGCCGTTATCATGGCGATTGTTGATACCATAGAAGTTTGCGGAAAAGTGCGGTATCAGAAGTAATAAATGGAATCAGAAATGGAACGGGAACATGTCCGCGCCGAAACCCTCCAGCGTCGTGACAGACTCGCGCAAGAAGTCCGAACGACATTCAGCCGAAGGATCATCAACTCCCTTGTCAGTTGGATACAGAACAAAGGTTTCGATACTGTGATGCTCTATCTGAGTATGAAAAGTGAAGTGGAAACGTTCGGTTTGTTGGATATTTTGCTTCAGCAAGAAAAGATAGTTTGTGCGCCTGTAGTAGATACACACCAGTTAGAACTTATCCCCCGCCGGCTTCGGAATCCCAAAACAGAACTTGTCCAACACCGTTACGGTCTGTTAGAGCCGAATGCGACCTGCCCAATTGTTCCAATCTCGCAGCTGCAGCTCATCATTGTCCCCGGTATCGCTTTCGATACTAACGGCTATCGTCTCGGATACGGTAAGGGTTTCTACGATAGGTTCCTCGCGAAGTGCCCAGACGCTGTTAGGGTAGGGTTAGCGTATCAGATGCAGATTGTCGAAGATACGTCCCCGCAAACGTGGGATGTCCCCGTACACTACATTTTCACAGAGAAGGGGATAACTATTTGGCATCAACGAAGGGTCTGAGTTTCTCTATAGTCTTCGGTCCGATACCTTTGACATCTTGGAGGGCATCGACACTAGCAAAATCGCCGTGTTCTGTGCGATAGTCAATAATTCTTTCCGCCATCCGCTCACCAATGTTAGGAAGGGTTTGGAGTTCTTCCGCAGAGGCAGTATTGATATTGAGAAGCGCGGGTTTGTCCGATACAAGAGACTTTGTTATCCTATCCTGTGGACGTTCAGTGTTCGGCACAGCAATCAGATCAGGTTCTTCAAGAAACACTGTCGGTGCGAATCGCCGCACCCCCCAAAAGCCGGTGCCAGCCAAAATCAGTATTATCAGAAAAGCCACCGCTTTCCAATAATGGCGTTCAACGACATCCACTACGTTATTCATTTCCGTTTTCCTCAAGTGTCAGCAGCTGATTCGCAGCAATACCTCTGATTAACTGTTCCACCCCGCTTTGCCAACGGACCCTAACACTGTCCACGCGTTCATAAGCCGCGATTCCGAAATGGAGGGTGAGGTCCCGTTGTGAGAGATAGCCGTCCCCACTTCTCACCTCACGGGTCTGTGTAAGTTCACCGGTTGTTACCTCAACACGCGTACCGATTGCATCTATAGAACCGTTTGTTGCGATCAAACGAATTTGCAGCCAGTTTTTTTCGTTGCCACCGTCGTTGCGGAGCAGGCGAGGCGGCGCGTTGGAATTCGTTACGAGGATATCAAGGTCGCCATCCAAATCGTAGTCCGCAAAGGTAGCCCCACGGCTTACGTCTTCCAGCTGCATACCGGCACCGAGGGCTTCGGAGACTTCGGTAAAAGTGCCATCCTCGTTATTTTTGAAAAGGAGATTGCGCTGCCCGTAGGTACCCTCCTGTCCAAGTTCAGCGAGGTTATCATGGAGATGTCCGTTGGCAACGAAAAGGTCTTGATACCCGTCGTTATCGTAATCAATAAAGGCGGTTGCCCAACCGAGGTATGGATAGGTAACCCGTGCTGTTTTTGTAGTGGTCGTCGCGTCCGTGAAAAAACCGTCCGCATCATTACGATAAAGGGTGTTCGTCTGTTGGGCATAATTGGTAACCGTGAGATCAAACCATCCATCGTTATTCCAGTCGCCAAATGCCGTTCCCATACCGTTTTCAGGGGCGCCGTCCTCACTGAGTGCAACGCCGACCATGAAACCAATCTCCTCAAAAGTGCCATCCCCGTTATTACGGTAAAAGAGGTTCTCTGTAGAGTCATTAGCGACGTAGATATCAGGTGTCCCGTCGTTATCATAGTCGCCCCAGACAACGCCTAACCCCTTGCCGGTCGCATTATAAATTCCGGCAGATTTGGTAACGTCGGTAAATGTCCCATCACCGTTATTGCGAAAGAGCGTATCCGATTGGGCAGGAAAATTATCGGGTTCACAATAGGCACGGATATTCTTCTCCTTAAGTCCACACCACGGATTCTCAGCGATGTCAAAAACGATGTAGTTGACGACGTAGAGATCCAGGTTGCCGTCCCGGTCATAGTCAGCGAACGCACAACTCGTGCTCCAACGCGGCTCGGTAACGCCTGCGGCTTCGGCGACATCCGTAAACGTGCCATCCCCGTTATTGCGATAGAGGCGATTGGTGCCATAGTTCGTGACATAAAGATCCAAGCGACCGTCGTTATTGTAATCGCCGACGGCACATCCGTGTCCATAACCGGTATCTCCGACTCCCGCTATTTTGGTGACATCCGTAAACGTGCCATCCGCGTTGTTGCGATAGAGGCGATTGGTTGGAATTTCTTCAGGAACATATCCAGGGAGTGGTGCGCCGTTAGCGAAATACAAATCAGCATCGCCATCGGCATCGTAGTCGAAAAAAGCGACACCCGAACCGAGCGTCTCCATAAAATACTTACCGCCGCTCCGTCCGTCCGTGTGCGTCCAATGGATACCTGCCTCCTGTGTTACATCAACGAACTGAATATTAACATCTGACGCTACAAGTGAAGTCGCGGCATTTACTGCAAAAACAGCGACAAGGATAAAGAGATAGATATTTATACCCTTATTTCGTCTTTTCATTTGCCTCCTTCATCTTCGCTAAGGTCTGTCGAAAACTTTCGTTTTTCGGATCCATTTCGATTGCAGTCTGAATTGCTTTTAGGGCACTTTCACGTTTGCCTACTTGAAAATAAGCCAGAGCGAGCGTCTGCATATATTGCGGTGATTGTGCGAGGTAAAACGCTTTTTCAGCATGTGCGATGGCATCTTGTAATTGGATACCCCGCAGCATGTAGAGCCTCGCTAAAGCGTTCAGTGCATAGTGGGCATTGGTGTCTACGTCCAAGGCTGCCTGAAACGCTGAGATTGCTTCGTCAATCTTCCCATATTTTGCATAAACAAGTCCAAGTCGATAGTGTTTCAGTGGGTTGTTAGGTTCAATGAGGATCGCACGTTCACGGTCCTCAATTTCTTGCGCGATTGCGTTGAGGCGGCGATAGGTTTCCATCGCCTGCTTTCCCTCTTTGGGCTGTTTGAGTCGAAAAAGGGCTTGGGCGAGGTTATAATATGCGCCAACATGATCGTTCTGTTGTGCGATAACTCGCTGATACTCCATAGTGGCGCGTTGAAATTCACGCTTCTTTGTGAGAACCAAACCGAGACAATAACGCGCAGCGTTAAACTGTGGATCCTGACGGACAGCCTTTTCTAAAAGCGGGAGTGCCTTATCCAATTCGCCTTGTTTCTGATAGATAGCACCCAAGTTGCCGTTCGCCATGGGGAGGTTCGGTTCTTGCGCTAAGGCAGCTTTGTAATACTGGACCGCTTTTGCTTCCTGTTTGACGGCTTCGTAGCAGGAGGCGAGATTAGTCATCACAACAGCATGGTTAGGGGAGCGTCTGAGGCTTTCCTGATAGGCTTCGATTGCCGCCTCGAATCGGTCCGCCAGCTGATAGGCAGATGCGATACCGAGCCGCACCGGTAATGATTCGGGGTGTCTTTGGATAAGACCTTGATAAATCTGGATAGCGTCTTCAAGGCGTTCGGTCTTGGCGTAAAGCAAGGCGAGATTAGACGCAGCCTGCATGAGATTAGGGGTTATTTTCAAGGCGCGTGTAAGTGCCTTCTCAGATGCGGGAAAATTGCCGAGTTGGAGGTAAATCGTGCCTAAGGCACTGTGTGCTTTGGCGAATTCAGGATGTAAATCGACAGCACGGTTAAGATATTGGAGTGCCTGTGGATATTCGCCTTGACGTACGGCTTGCATACCACGAGCGTAAAGGTCTTCGGGGGTTTGTGAGACGGCATCACATGCAGCACTCACTATAACGATTAGAAGGCAGGCGACGAACGATATACCCTTTGGCAACATAGATGTTTATCCTCCGCTGCTAATTTTAGCGTGAGATGGCACATCGCGTCAAGGATTATTCTTTCAGCGATATGGCTATTCAGATTTAAAAAATAAGTTTACCTATGCGGAGGATTCCTGACGCTGGATACCCCAACAAGTTCGGACGTATAGATGCCTATACACTGAAAACCAAATAATACTGGTCGGTTCTCCTTTTCCCTTGCGTGGGTCGGGAAGTTCTGCTAATATATCAAGCAAATGGCGGGCGGATTTTCTCGTCATATTCTTCGATTTAGGAGGGTCAGATGAAAAAAGTTAACATCGCGTTGATTGGGGCAGGTGGTATGGCAAATGGCGTTCACTACCCCTCTCTTAGCGAATGCAAGGATGTAAATCTCGTAGGATTGTGTGATTTAGTCCCATCAAAACTTCAGGCAACAGCAGAACGCTTTGAGATTGAGCAGACATTTACAGACTATAAGCAGATGCTTGAAAAGACGAGTCCCGATGCAGTCTATATTCTCATGCCGCCTCAGCACTTGTTTCCGCTTGTGATTCATTGTCTTTCCCAACAACACCATGTCTTTATAGAAAAACCGCCCGGTGTTACACTGCATCAGACGCGGGAGATGGCGCGTGCCGCCGAGAAAAACGGATGCAAGACGATGGTAGGTTTCAATCGGCGTTTTATTCCCCTTTTGCAACAGGTCAAAACGATAGTTGAAGAACGCGGTCCAATTATCCAAGGCATGTCGACTTTCCATAAAAACACACCAGGCGCGCGCTATTACGATGGAGTGATAGACGTTTTGACCTGCGATGCAATTCATGCCGTTGATGCCCTTCGATGGATCGGTGGCGGCGAAGTGAAAGCTGTCGCAAGCGACATCAACAGTTTCTATTCCGAGCGCGAAAACAGTTTCAACGCAATCGTTAAATTCACAAGCGGTGCTTCTGGTTATCTTTGCACCAATTGGGCAGTCGGAGCACGGATTCATATATTTGAGATGCACGCACGCGAAATTTCCGCCTATATCAATCCCGATGCCGGTGGGCGCGCAGTCCTCCACACCCCCGAAGGCATAACCGAAATTACACCTGAGGAAGCAGCAAGTTCTGATGCAACGCATAGAGTTTATGGCTTTTATGGGGAGAGTCGGCACTTTGTGGATTCTATTGTACAGGACCGGCAGCCGGACACCTGTTTCGCTGATGGAGTCAAAACAATGGAACTTGTGTCGGCTATCTATCAAAATCGGATAGATACCTAACCCCACAACAGGGTGAGGAAATAAGTTGGCATGTTTCTTGCTACAATCTGGTAAGATAACCATCATATTGAGAAGGGACTATGGATAAACAGCACATACCTGTTTTATGCGATAAAGTACTTGAATTTCTCAAACCGAAATCGCCCGGTATTTATGTGGATGGTACTATCGGTTTAGGTGGACACAGTTCCGCTATTCTGAACGCCTCTGCACCAAAGGGGCGCGTTATCGGCATTGATTTAGATCCTGAAGCCCTTGCTATTGCAAAGGAGCGGTTACACGCCTTCGGTGACCGGTGCCATCTTATAAAGGGCAATTTCGCAGAAATGCCTGTTTTGCTTAAGGAACACGCAATTTGTGCTGTAGATGGTATCCTGCTTGACTTAGGCGTATCATCGCTACAACTTGATACACCACACCGCGGATTTAGTTTTAACCACACAGGTCCACTGGATATGCGTATGGGAACCCAACACAAGTTGGATGACAATCAAGAAGTTCCTGCTACAGCGATGTCGGTAGTCAATAACAGCCCTATGGACATCTTGGTTGATATTTTCAAGCGATATGGTGAAGAAAGGTTCACGAGACGGATTGCTAACCGCATTGTTAAGGCGAGGCAGCAGACACCGATAACCACAACAACACACCTCGCAGAAATTATCAAGAACGCTGTTCCTCAGAAGACATCTAAGATCCATCCTGCCACCCGTGTATTTCAGGCACTGCGGATTCATGTTAATAAGGAGTTGGAAAATCTTGAAGTCGGTTTAGATGCCGCTATCTCGCTTTTGAAACCCGGCGGCCATCTCTGTGTTATTACCTTCCATTCGCTTGAAGATAGAATAGTCAAACAACGATTTCGGACCTGCGCGACAGCCTGTATATGTCCACCCAAAATCCCAATTTGTATTTGTGACCATGAACCGTCTCTGCACATTCTGACCAAGCGTCCTGTCACGCCAGTCCCCGTTGCAGTACAGCATAATCCGCGGGCGAGAAGTGCTAAATTACGTGCCGCCCGTAAATTATAGACTAAAATTGTGAACAAAATCGGCATAATTGAAAAAAATGTACCTTAAATATAGAATTCAACGTTAAATAGATAGGTAGTTGTCACCGTGTGACCGTATATGTTACCGCATACAGGGCAGGTGTGAAAATTGCAACGTGGGGTAAGGTACGGAACCAGCGTTCTCGTCCATAATTTGGACTCAGAAGCAAAATAAATGCAGATATCAGATCAACATTCAGCGCGCATTACGAAACCTGAAGAAACTAAACCCAAAAAAGGATTTCCGTTAGTCTATACGCTCCTGGTATTGTCCTTCTGTACTTTCGCCGGTAGTATCTGGTTCTCATCTTACGCGAAGAAAGTCGCTTTACAACGTCAACCCGTCTACGAAAGACAGAAACATCGAATTCAGGATGAAATTTATCAACTTGAATTGGAAGAATCCATGTTAACCTCTGTTCAGAGAATCAGGAAGATCGCTACTGAACTCGGAATGGTTGAACCGACCGAAACCTCACAGATCATTTGGGACAAGTGATTTCGATTTCTTCCTTTCTTGAAAGGGCTCGAAACTATCTTGATTTAATACATGATAAAGAAAAAAAATAACTCGCATTTATCTATACGTCGTCTTGTTTTTATATTTATTTTCATACAGATCGGGTTTCTGTTGTTAGTTGGCAAACTATTCACGATTCAGGTCTCCGGCGGTGCCTTACATCAGGAAGCGGATGAACACGACTGGCTTTCTTCCCGTACAGCAGAGATAAAGCGTGGAAAGATTCTTGATAGACACGGCAACGTTTTGGCGCTCAGTCGCCATAGTTTGTCTGTCTATGCTGATCCAAAATATATGAAGACTGACCCACTCATAGCTGCACAAAGATTGGCACCCGTTTTAGGAGTCCCGGAGTCAGAACTGCTTTCCCAACTCCGTCGCAAGGATAAACGGTTTGTTTGGTTAAAGAAGGATCTTGATTACGAACGACTTGATGAGATTCGCGCAATTGAGAAAGATATGCGCGGTATAAAATATGAAGTCGAACAGAAGCGCGCTTATCCGAAAGGCCCACTCGCTTCTCAGGTCATTGGTCACATTAACGATCAGAATATGGGTGAAGGCATTGAATACCAGTACAACAATTATCTGCTAAACGCGCAGGCACGGCAAGCCGCGCATCGTGCAGCCTTGGCTCACAATGAACCGATAAACTTACTAACTGATGGCAATTCCACCAGTGATTACGGATATAGTGTTGTACTAACACTTGACGAATATGTTCAATATGTCGCTGAAAAGGAGTTAGCTGCAGCTTGTCAGAAGTGGAACGCACCACGTGGGACTGTTATCGTCTTAGCATCAAAGACAGCAGAAATATTGGCACTCGCAAACTACCCATCTTATGATTTGAATACCTACGCACACGCCAATGAAGAGGCTAAACGGAACATCGGTGTCTGGTTCGCGTATGAACCCGGATCGATTTTTAAAATTGTCCCATCTTCGGCTGTCCTCAACGAACGGATCATGACATCTAAATCGACAGTGTTTTGCGAGAATGGACGGTATCGACTCTCGAACGGTAGAATTATCCGAGATGTCTCAGGAAAAGGATGGTTGACCGTAGAGGAAGTGCTACACAAATCCAGCAATATCGGGATGATTAAAATCGTGAAACAGTTGGGGCATGAAAACCTTTCTACCTACATTGAGAGTTACGGGTTTGGGAAAACAACAGGTATTGACCTGCCCTATGAACACAGCGGAAGCCTTTTTGCAGTTAAGCGTTGGGATACCCATTCGCTCGGTTCCGTGCCTTTCGGACAAGGGATTATGGTGACACCGCTTCAGATGGTGAGCGCATTGAACGTTATTGCAAATGATGGCAAACTTCTCCGTCCATACATTACACGAGAGATTCGAGACAATAGCGGGAAAATGATTAAAAAGATGTATCCGATTGAAATGCGCCAAGTCCTGCGTCCGGAAGTAGCAAGACGAATGGCGAACATACTCGTCGGAGTCGTTGAAAGCGGGAGCGGACGACGGGCACGCATTGATGGATATCGGGTGGCTGGCAAGACTGGAACCGCACAAAAAGCTGAACCGAATGGCAAAGGATACCTCGGTAAAGAAATTATGTCCTTTATGGGTTTCCTACCCGCAGAGAATCCGGCGATTTCGATCATCGTCATGCTTGATGAACCTAAAGGTGCACGCTTCAGCGGGCAGATCGCAGCTCCGCTCTTTCAAAAGGTTGCCACGCAAACAATACAATACTTAAAGCAAACTGAATTTTTCAGTCCTGAGATTCAAAAAGCTCCCCAATACGCGCCCGTTATAACAGAAAAAACACCAAAACAGCACCTCACTGTGGAAGGAGGCGGGCTGTGAAGTTTCGCACGCTGCTCCATGGATTGAACATTGTTGTTACTACCGGACCGCTTGATATTGATATTACCGGTATCGTCAGTGATAATCGGGAAGTCAAACTGGGTAACGCTTTTGTCTGTTATCAAGGTATCAGTGTTGACAGTCACACCTTCATTCCAGATGCGATTCAAAGGGGAGCAGTTGTTGTGATCGGTGAAAAACCGTTCACCGAGTTAATGGCACCACCGAAGCAATTTACATACGTCCAAGTACCTAACGGACGGCGCGCAATATCGTTGCTGGCTGCCAATTGGTACGGCAATCCCGCGAAACACCTCAAACTCATCGGCATTACTGGCACAAACGGGAAGACATCAACGGCACATCTCATATACGCGATACTCAAAGCAAGCGGGCGGAAAGTAGCACTCATCGGAACTGTTGGACACCGATACACCAACACCCACGGCACTGAGAAGGAACTACCGGCTTCTCTCACAACCCCAGATGCCTTCGCCCTCCATGCCCTCTTCAAGCAGTTCGCCGAAGAAGGGGTCGAATACGTTACGATGGAAACCTCCTCACAAGGATTGGCACTACAGCGACTCACAGGGCTTAACTTTGATACCGCAGTCTTTACCAATTTTACACAGGACCATCTTGATTATCATCAGACAATGGAGAATTACCTCAAAGCGAAATTAATGCTTTTCAAACAACTCGCCGAAGAAGGGGTAGCGATCTTAAACAACGATCTGCCTGTAACACCGCAAATCGCCCAAGTTTGTTCAAATTCCAAGGTATTGATGTATGGGCGGAACTACAACGCCGATTTACACGCTGAAGACGTTGAGTTGTCTCGTAGCCAACTTGCATTCACAGCAGTCTCTTCGACCGATGGACGGATTCCAGCGAAACTACGATTGACCGGAGAATATAATCTTTACAATGCTCTCGCTGCTATTGCTGTCGGAATCCGCTACAATTGTTCTGCTACCGCTATTCAGGATGGACTCGCTGCGACTGTTGTACCCGGACGATTTGAACTCGTAGACCGCGGACAAGACTTTGCTGTTATCATTGATTATGCCCATACCCCTGACGGTTTAGAAAATATCCTAACTGCTGCGAAGCGTATCACAGAAGGCAAATTGATTTCTGTCTTCGGATGTGGGGGTGATCGTGATAACGGGAAACGCCCAAAAATGGGGAATATTTCAGCTCAAATCGCAGATTATAGCGTGATTACTTCCGACAATCCACGCACTGAAGATCCCGATGAAATCATTGCACAAATTGTGTCAAATTTGCCACATGACGCAAAATATGTGTGTATTTCGGAGAGGCGCGAAGCGATTCAGCACGCTATCGAGACTGCAAAATCGGGTGATGTCATCGTGATTGCGGGTAAAGGACACGAAGATTATCAGGAAATTCACGGCAAAAGATTCCCTTTTGATGACAGGGTTGTGGCTGCGGATTTTTTAAGGATGGTCTCTGAGTAATGCCTTCGTTGTCGGTATTAATCTAAAATTTATTAGAAAACCTGCTTGGGGCTATGAAAGGTTTCTCAATGATTCAGAATCTGCAAGGACAACGGACGCAGCAGCTCATACTTAATAATTTAAAAATCTCATATCAGGTCGCAGGGACCGGTAACGCCATTCTCCTGTTGCACGGTTGGGGTGGGGAAGCCGCGAGTTTCCAACCGGTTTTTGAATGGCTTGCCCAATCCCATAAGGTCTACGCACTTGATTTGCCTGGCTTCGGCAAGAGTCAGATACCTCCAACAGCATGGAATACGTCCGACTACGCACAATTCGTCGCAGCCTTTTTGGAGAAAATGGGTATTCCAAAAACGCACCTCATCGGACACTCTTTCGGCGGTAGAATTTCCATCATCCTCTCAGCCGAGTATCCTGAAACAGTGGATAAACTCATTCTTGTTGATAGCGCGGGGATTAAGCCACCCCGAACGGCGAAATACTATTTTCGCGTAGGTATAGCAAAAATCGGCAAAGTGTTGCGTCGGTCTGGAAAGTTTGGGAATCACCTCGCAAATGCTGTGTCTCAGCGTACGGGATCCAAGGACTACCGAGAGGCTGGCGATATGCGTGCTACGCTCGTGAAAGTTGTCAATCAAGACCTACGTCCGCTTCTATCCCGAATAGTCGCATCCACGCTGTTAATCTGGGGTGAGAACGATAAGGATACACCTGTGTCTTTCGGACGGATTATGGAGAAAGAGATACCTGATGCTGGATTGGTTGTCCTAAAAGAGGCAGGACACTTTTCGTATCTCGACAAATTTCCGCAATTTTGCCGAATTGTCGCCAGTTTCCTGCAAATCCGGAATATATAACAGGACTTACGCAAATAGTATCGAGCAGCAACAGATTTCACGAAAAAGTCTCCATTTTCAATCATTTAACCCCGTAAATCCCCCTTATCAGGGGACTTTAAGAGGAAATGCGTAAGTTCTATATAAATAAAATCCATTACCAATACAAAACCGATAAGGGAAAAGGAAAATGACTTTGGAAACAATAAACACGACGCTTTTCTACTTCGCAACGTTAACTTGTGTAGCGAGAGCAATCGTCAGAACAGCACGTGGACTTCACATACTTCAACTCGACGGTTATAAGACAGGTCGATATCTGAAGTGGATGGCGCGGCATCTGAGAAACTGTTTTGAGATTAGAGAAATTCTCATCGTCAGTGGCTTACTGATTCTCACCGCCGTTATATCTGCGCTATATCCGCAATATCACAGTACTTGGTTTTTTCCAAGCGTGTGTATCGTGTGGAGTGGGTTCCAAATTTATATGCTCACGCGCCGAAAAAAGGTTGAGGCGAAAAAGCCTCTCGTCTACACAGCACGCGCAAAACGGGTGTTCGGACTATCAATCGCCCTGCTTATTAGTTTAGCAGTCGGGATTGTCCTCACAATGCAAGAGACTCCTTGGCGCGTCGCAGCCTTCCTGTTTAGTGAAGTGAGCGTAGTCAATTTAATATTCGCTAACCTGCTTATCTATCCTGTGGAACGGACAATAAATGCGGCATATCTCTTGTCGGCAAGAAAACGGATTAAGGCGTTTAATCCGAAAGTCATCGGAATCACTGGAAGCTATGGCAAGACGAGTACGAAGTATATTTTGCATGGCATTCTGTCCGAAAAGTTTAACACTTTGATGACACCGGATAGTTACAACACACCGATGGGTATCTGCAAAGTCATCCGAGGGCAACTTGCCGCTAAGCACGAGGTATTTATCGTCGAAATGGGTGCCTATAAACGTGGCGACATCCGAGAATTATGCAATTTAGCCTCACCTCAAATTGGCATTCTCACAGCTGTCGGTCCCCAACACTTAGAACGGTTCAAAAGCGTAGAAAATATAGCCAAAACAAAATATGAACTGATTGAATCGCTACCATCCGGCGGACTCGCAGTTTTCAATTGCGATAACGAAACCTGTGCTGAGCTTGCTGATAAGCGGGAGCAAGGTGGCAATCCAGTGTTCCGGTATACCACAGCGCCATCTGCCAGAGTTGCGATGTCTAAGCATCCGCAGCTAAGTGCTACGAACATTCGACACACCAACGATGGACTCATTTTCACAGTGTATGCCCCTATCAATATCCAAGAGACTGCCGAAGTAGAGATTCGCACACAACTTTTAGGTAGGCATAATGTATCCAATATCCTTGCGGCAATGGCAGTTGCAATAGAGTGTGGGATGACGCTTGAAGAAATTCGGACAGCAATTGCGAAGGTTGAGTCTGTACCACATCGTTTACAGTTGGCATCTGGTGCTGGTGGCGTAACCATTATTGACGATAGTTTCAACTCCAACCCTGTCGGCGCGAAAGCGGCACTTGAAGTGCTCTCTGAAATGGGAGACGGAAAAAAGGTCTTAGTGACACCCGGTATGGTAGAACTCGGTGAGAAAGAGTACGACGAAAATAAGAAACTTGGAGAACACGCCGCCGATGTCTGCGATCTCGTCATTTTAGTCGGACCGATGCGAACTATTCCAATTTTAGATGGCTTGAAAGCCACCGCGTATCCGAGCCAACAGATCATTGTTGCACTCAACTTAGAAGAGGTAAAAAAACATTTATCAACACGGGTACAACCCGGAGATGTTGTCTTGTTTGAAAACGACCTCCCGGACAATTATAATGAGGAAAGAGCTGCCCCCTAATATTTGGTGTTTCAACCGCCGCTGAATGCCACAACCTTCAGCGTTGATTCTCTAAAATTAGTAAAAATTCTTTTATACTCCAGAATCGGTTGAAATTAACCGGAAACCCGGGGAATGCCATACGGAGAACCTTCATACCGTTGATTTGTGAAACATAGTCGATCGGTGCCCAGATTTAATATTTAAAAAGATGTCAAAAAACAATGTAGCACTTATATTCGGTGGATGTACACCTGAACACGAGGTCTCAATCGTAACCGCACATCAGGTTTACCTCGCTTTAGAAGAAAATCATCACGTCATCCCAATTTATGTCACAAAGAATGGCGCGTGGTTAACCGGCGACGGATTGGGTGATTTATCCACTTTTACTGACGGAACGTTACCACATCCCCCTGATTTTGACAAAATTGCTGTCGAATTCCAGCCTGAACCAAAATTTGTTATTACGAGCCAACACTGGCTCGGTAAGAATGTTCAGAAAAGAACCCCCGTTCCTATAGATGTCGTCTTTCCAGCGATACACGGCATGCATGGTGAGGATGGAACGCTCCAAGGGTTACTTGAGCTTATGAACCTACCCTATGTTGGCGCGGGCGTTGTCGGTTCTGCCGTCGGTATGGATAAGATTATGATGAAGGCGATTCTGGGTGAAAACGCGCTGCCAGTGCTTCCATATTTGTATTGGACGCGTCACGATTGGACTACGCAACGCGATGAAATTCTCAAAGAGGTGGAGGCAGCACTATCCTATCCGCTTTTTGTCAAGCCTGCAATGAGTGGTTCAAGTATCGGTGTCAGTCATGTCAACAACCAAACCGAGCTCTGTGCGGCTGCTGAAGTGGCGGGAGAGTACTCTCGTAGGATCCTCGTCGAAAAAGCCGTTGAAAGCCCTCTTGAGATCAATTGTGCTGTCATGGGGCTTGACGAACCGACGGCATCTGTTTGCGAGCAACCTGTCACACAAACCAAGTTTCTTAGCTTTGATGACAAATATATTCACCAAGAGGACGAAAATTCAGGAATGGCAGGAGCTGATCGCAAAATTCCTGCACCCATTTCCGCAGAACTAACGTCACATATACAGGGTCTTGCTGCCCGCACTTTTCGGGTCTTGGATTGCGCAGGTGTAGCACGTATCGATTTTCTCGTGGATGCTGAACATAACGTCTACGTCAATGAAATCAACACGATTCCTGGCTCATATAGTTACTATCTGTGGATCCATCAAGATATTGAATTTCCGAAACTGGTATCGGAACTTATTGATTTGGCATTTAAGGCACATGCCCAGAAGAACGCGCTGACCTATACTTATACGACGAACCTCCTCAGTCAAGCAGGTGCAAGTCTCGCTAAATTGAAGAACGGAGAGAAACTCGGCGGAACGACGTAATGTGTTGCTGTAAAATCGCCACCGCTTCGCTTTTTTGTAGGAAAATATGTTTTATCATCTCCTATACGAAAACCTCGTTGAAATTTTTTCACCGTTCAACATTTTTCGTTATATTAGTTTTCGAGCAATTTATGCAACGGCAACTTCCCTTATCATTGCTCTCGTCTTGGGCCCTTTTATGATACAGAGGTTGAAGCAGCTACGTATCGGAGAACATATTCAGGAGGAGGTAGCAAACGCCCAAAAAAGCACTGAAAATCAAAACAAAGCCGGTGTGCCAACTATGGGAGGCGTGCTCATCATCGTCTCTGTGCTGATATCGGTGGTTTTCTGGTCGCGGTTAGACCAGCCTTATATCTACTTGATGATTTTGACAACACTTTGGTTTGGTGGACTCGGATTTCTTGATGATTATAGCAAACTTGTGAAACAGCAGTCCTTAGGACTTCGCGGATGGCATAAACTTGGGCTTCAGACCGTGGGTGCCTTGGCAATCGCAGTCTATCTTTACCAATGGGGGACCGCCTACGGTGGAGATGTTGTGACACGTTCTTCGCTGAGCCTACCATTTTTTAAAGAGGTACAGCCCGATTTAGGTATATTCTTTATTCCTTTCGCCACACTGGTAATAGTCGGGTCATCCAATGCTGTCAATCTGACAGATGGGATGGATGGATTGGCGATCGGGTGCACACTCTTTGTCGCTGGTACACTCGGCATAGTAGGATATATGACCAGCCACAGCGAAATTGCGGCGTATCTGAACATCTTCCATCTGCCCGTCAGCGGAGAGGTTACCGCAATTTTCTGTACGGCGTTAGTCGGAGCAGGTTTAGGATTTTTATGGTATAACGGCCACCCGGCACAAGTCTTTATGGGAGATACCGGATCACTTGCACTCGGCGCAACTCTTGGAACTGTTGCTGTACTCATAAAACAAGAATTTCTACTCCTGATAGTTGGTGCTATTTTCGTTGCAGAGGTGCTATCAGTTATTATTCAGGTCTGGTCGTTCCGTACATTTGGCAAACGTGTGTTTAAAATGTCACCGATTCACTACCACTTCCTACTCTCCGGATGGAAAGAATCTAAAGTCGTTATCCGATTCTGGATTGTCGGGTTTATCTTGGTCTTGATAGCTCTGAGTACCTTGAAACTGAGATAAATAAACTATTTTATACCATTTCTAAAATTTTATACTGCATTAGCAGCATTTATGAAATGTGAGAATCCAGTGAGTTTAGCGATAGTGCGATCGGAGTAGTTTTGAAGTATCTCCGTGACTTTAGTCTGCATATCTTCCAAGGCTTTATAGGTCTGGGTAAATAACTTCGCTTTGATGTCCTGCCAAAGTCGCTCAATCGGATTCAACTCCGGACTATAAGGGGGCAAGAAAAGTAAGACGATATTCTCAGGAATTTTCAGCGATTTCGCGTGATGAAAACGACCATTATCAAGCACAAGTAGATTTAGACTTTCTCGGAACATTTCGGAAAACTTGTTGATGAAACATTGAAAACAATCTGATGTCAAGTGTGAGAACTCTAAGAAAAATCTCTCACCTGTCACGGGTTCAACCGCACCATAGAGATAAACCGCCTCATATTTGTAATCTATCTCTGCGACAGGTTTGATGCCTCGTTGTGTGATACGTCTCCGGGCAGCAGCTAAAAGCCCATACCGCGTCTCATCTTGACTAAAAACACGCACGCTTTGAGCGTCAGAACGTTTTTCAGCAATCGCATTAGCGACGTGTTGGCTAAACTCACAGCGGAATGTCTCCGACTCTACTGTGTTTTTTTTACATGGCTGGGGCGAGGCACTTTGAGTTTCGCCCCCCATTTATCATGAACCATCGCATAGACGGCTTTATAGTTCATCTTGACACCAAAGGCGTCAGCAATATACGCTTGGATCTGCACATAACTCGCAAAGCCTTGAGGTTTCTGAAGTTCTCTAAGCAAGGCGGTTTGCTGCGCCTCAGTGAGAAGCGGTGTGCGTCCGGGGGCATATCCGCGTTCAAGAAGTTTTTCAAGATCCCCGGTTTCGTAAGCACGCAACCAGTTGCCGACACTCGTGCGATCAACACCAAGGAGAGCAGCGACTTGGACACGGTTCTTCGCCTGTCCACTTTTCAGGAGATAGAGCATGTTGAGACGTCGGATTTCATGCTTCTTGTTTGCGCGTCGTAAGAGGACTTTCAGGTCTTCTACACTTTCGGTAATCTTTGGCACTTTTTTATTCATAACTACTTCACCCTTTGGGAAATGATGTAGCATAGAATAACACATCTATGAGGAATATTCAATTAGATTTGGTATTATATACACGGAGCATCATAATACATTACGCTTTTTGTTGAAGGAAATACATTCGCTGGGTCTTGGAAGAAAAAATGAGGGTACAAGGAAAACATGTTACGGTTTTT
Source organism: Candidatus Poribacteria bacterium (assembly GCA_963662915.2). Taxonomy (GTDB): domain Bacteria; phylum Poribacteria; class WGA-4E; order WGA-4E; family WGA-3G; genus WGA-3G. The sequence goes on from CAXXEU010000002.1 coordinate 2,029,743, forward strand.
GGTTTAAATCGAAGCGGTGTTGCCGCTGCGAAGCTGCTACATACAGAAGGCGCGACTGTCACACTTACAGATACGCGCACCTCTGAAGCATTGTCAACAGAAATTGCTGAGCTCAGCGCGTTTTCTGAACCGGGTGATATCCAAAAATATCTTGGAGGGCATCCTATAGAATGCATCGCAGCTGCCGATTTCATTGTCATTTCCCCAGGTGTACCGCTGGATATTCCAATTCTGTGTGAGGCACGTGCACAGCAGATCCCGATATTCGCCGAATTAGAAATTGCCGCAAGCATCTGTCCAGCACCAATTATCGCTATTACCGGAACCAAGGGCAAATCCACCACGACCCTGCTCACGGCAGCGATGTTAAAAGAGAGTGAACGGTTCACCAATGTCAGGGTTGCAGGAAACATTGGGGTCCCGCTTGCAGCAGAGGTTCAGAACCTTACAGATCGAGACATTGTCATCGTTGAGGCGAGCAGTTTTCAGTTGGAAAGTACTGTCACTTTCCATCCAGTGGTGAGCGTTGTACTCAATTTTTCACGCGATCACTTGGACAGACATAAAACAATGTCTGCCTACCGCGAAGCAAAGCAAAAGATTTCCGCTAACCAGACATCAGACGACTGGATGGTCCTCAACGGTTCAGATACCTCTGTCAAGGACTTTGCCGCATCTACATCGGCAAGAGTGGTCTATTTTACAGATAGAGCCGTGAGTGAAAACGCCTCGTTTTCGGGCGTGTTTAAGGACGGTTCAGGACTTTTCGCACAGTGCGATGAAGGAAGAGAGAAAATTTGTGATATAGTGGATATTTCGCTTCCGGGTGCTCACAACCTACAAAACATCCTCGCGGCAGCTACGGTAGCACGGATTTTCGGCATTACAGGAACGCAAATTCAAGCCGCACTCCAGAATTTCGATAGATCACACCCTGCTTTAGCACATGCTTTTGAACCGGTAGGAATCCTAAACGATATTGAGTTCGTAAACGATTCAAAAGCGACAAACGTAGCATCCGTTAAAGCAGCTCTTGAATCAATACAAGGACATCGGGTTATCCTGATAATGGGCGGCTACGATAAGGGAAACGACTATACACCCCTATCCGAAATCGTTCGGAAACGTGTTAAAGCTGCTGTTATGCTTGGAAAGTACACACAACAGATTGAAAAGACTCTCGCCGATACAACAAACATTCTGAAGGCAAAGACAATGGTAGAAGCGGTCCAGATTGCTTATAAACACGCCACTGCTGGTGATGTTGTTCTCTTATCACCAGCAAATGCCAGTTTTGATATGTACACTGACTATAAAGCACGCGGAACAGCCTTTAAGGCGGCAGTGCAAGCCCTTCAATTCCTTAAGTAGAGGATAAAAAACGCTACAATGGCACGCAATTTCCTAAGACAAAACCGTAACAAGCAAAACTCCTCGGTTAATGTAAAGCCCGGACGCCATTACTGGAGGAATACACGCGCCTATAGTGTTGTCGAAGAAAACCAGAGACGGGTGTCGGAGGAAACTGTTGTCCCAAGACCTGGGCGAATGGACCGAGGCATCATCGCACTGACTCTTTGCCTGATTGCTATAGGTATCTTGATGGTCTACAGTTCGAGCCATCTTCTCTCTTCAAGGCACTATGACGGCTACAGTTACCGGTATTTGCAGATACACATTATTGCTTGTGTAATTGGCTTAACGGGGATGTTTGTAACTTCCTATTTACCTTATAGATTTTATGCGAAGTATGCGAATCTTTTTTTAATTCTCTCCTTTGTAGGCTTACTTCTGGTCTTCGTGCCAAGTTTAGGTGCGAGTGTACAAGGTGCAGAAGGTGGAAGGTTTAACCGTTGGATTCGTATAGGAAATTTACCTATCAATTTTCAACCCGTTGAATTTGCAAAAATAGCACTCGTAATCCATGTAGCACATTTCATAAGCAGAGATCCTGAGCGCGTCAAAAGTTTTCTGAACGGCGTGCTACCGAATATGTTGATTGTTGGAGCTGCCTTCGGATTGGTCGCAAGTCAACCCGATTTTGGTTCCGCGTTCTTATTAGCACTAACGGTTTGTATCGTGCTATTTATAGGAGGCATCCGAATTCTACATACACTGGCACTCGTCGGCGTAGGCGGTGGACTCCTCAGCCTCCTCATCATTCGGGATCCTTATCGGCTCAAGCGGTTCTTGGACTATTTTGCTATGTTGAAGTCACCGGACGCAGCAAACTATCAGTTAACCCGATCCCTGGATGCGCTTGAAGGTGGTGGATTCCTCGGCGCGGGGATTGACAGTAGCCTGCAGAAAATATCGCGACTCCCTTATCCGCATACAGATTTTATTTTTGCAGTTTTGGGCGAAGAATTCGGATTCATTGGTGCTGTGACAGTAACAATCCTTTTTATGTTATTTATATGGCGCGGGCTGCATATTGCCAGACGTACAAACGACCTCTTTGCATCTCTGCTCGCTACCGGTCTCACAGTCCTAATCGGTTTACAAACATTCATCAACATCGGTGTTGTCACAGGACTGTTACCAACAAAAGGCATTACCTTACCTTTTATTAGCTATGGCGGGTCCTCAATTGTCCTCAGTTTGGTAGGTGTCGGTATACTTTTGAATATCTCGCGAACCATCAGTCCGACTAAGGATTAACGTCGTCCTGTGGCTTTGTAGGCATTTTTGTGTTACACGATTGGACAGATTTTGGCAACTCAACTATGACGGATTCTAAATCTTACGATACAAATTTATCAGACGCGAATAGTCTTTATCAAACGACTGTTGAGGAATGGGCAACACACAAAAGAGTAGCCATTGCTGGCGGTGGAACAGGTGGTCATATCTATCCTGCTATTGGAATTGCCCAAGCCCTACAACGCTTAGATGTTACGGTAGATATTGTGTTCATCGGCGGTAAAGATCGCTTGGAGTCAAAGTTAATTCCACAGCACGGCTTCCGTTTTATGCCTATTTCTGTCGCTGGTTTTCCGCGACGTTTGACCTTACAATGGGTGCCAGTTCTCTGGAAAGCCGTTCGCGGTCTCATCCAGTCGTTGCGCTATATGAAAGAACTGAAGCCAGACATCGTTATCGGAACAGGCGGATACGTCTCAGGTCCAGTGCTTTTAGCTGGTCTCCTGTGCGGAATTCCGGTAGCGATCCAAGAACAGAACGCTTCAGTCGGTTTAACAAATGGGGTCTTGGCGCGCTGGGCAAAAATGGCTTATCTCGCTATGGAGACTGTTCGCAATAGTAACTCGTTCCGACACACTGAGAAGGTCGAGGTTACAGGGAACCCGATTCGTCCTGCGATCGCCACATTCCAGAAGTGTGAGGCGACTTATCGGAAATTCGGGTTGTCCCAAGACCGGCAAACAATTTTTGTAATGGGTGGAAGTCAGGGTGCACACGCTATCAATGATACAATCATTGCTGCCCTGCCGCATTTACTGGAATTTGCTGATCGGCTCCAAATAGTGCATCAGACAGGTGCAGCTGAGGCGGCACCGGTCCAATCTGTGTATCACGACAAACTTGGCGCACACCCAGAATTTCGATGTTGTGTCCAACCCTTTTTTGATACCATTGAGGAAATCTATAGCATCACAGATGTCATGGTATGCCGGGCTGGTGGAATGACTGTCGCTGAAGTCACTGCTTGTGGTATTCCTGCAATTTTCATTCCTTTACCCTCGCAAACAGGAAATGACCAAGTATTGAACGCACATGCTGTCGCAGCAAAAGGTGGTGCTGTTGTCCTTGAACAAGGTATGTTTACGGTAGAATCTCTTGTCCAAAATCTTGTGAACATCGTACTTGATGAGAATACACATAAAAAAATGGTAGCTGCAAGTCAAGAACTTGGTAAACCACACGCCAGTGATCACATTGCCAGGTCTATTCTTTCGTTCACTTAGTTGTTTTTTGTAATTAAGGTTGATTTTTTCCCTCGTAATAGGTTAAAAAATTAAGAGAAGAGTTCTTAGCGCGCGCTAAAAAAAGAAAAAGCAAGATATATCTGTAGAAAAGGGGTATAAGTTATTAGTTTTCAGTAAGAGATTTTGATGTAATAATCGACGCCGCTTTGGTATCCGCCAATGCTCGGTAAACTGCTATCAAAACCTTCTTAACTTATAACCAAAAGCAAAATAACTGTATGTTTGGAAAAACAAGACATATTCATATCATCGGTATCGGCGGTGCTGGCTTAAGCGGTATTGCTGAAATTTTACTGGACCTCGGATTTAAGGTGACAGGTTCAGATATCAGAAAATCTGATACAACGGAGCACCTACGAGGTATTGGAGCGACCGTCTTCTATGGACATGCCGCAGCGCAGATGCAAGGTGCTGATGTTGTCGTTGTTTCTCCGGCTATTCCGCCTGAAAATTCGGAACTTCTCGCCGCACAGACGCAAAAAATCCCTATCGTTAGGGGTGCTGAGATGCTCAACGAAATTACTCGGATGTACTATAGCGTGGCAGTCAGTGGAACACATGGAAAAACAACTACAACTGCAATGACCGCTACAGTCCTTAGTAGTCTTGATCCGACAGTCGTTGTGGGCGGAAAACTCGTGAACGGCAGCCATGCCCGGAGTGGTGAAGGCGATGTTATGGTTATCGAAGCCGACGAGGCTTATGGTTCTATCGAGATGTTCTATCCGACTGTGGCTGTTGTCACATCTGTTGATGCTGACCACCTGGATTATTATAGTAGCGTTGCCGAAATTAGGGAAACCTTTCTTAAATTCATCAATAAGGTGCCTTTTTATGGTACATCTATTCTCTGCTTGGATGCAGAGAATATTCAGAAATTTATTCCGAGAATTGAGAAACGCTATCTTACCTACGGGCTTGAAACTGGGGCAGACTTGATCGCTGAAGGAATCGTCGTCGAAGGGCCTACATCCCGCTATCGAGTCTGGAAAAATGGACATCTCTATGGTGAAGTTCACCTTAAAATGCCCGGGCACCATAATATCTCCAACTCCTTAGCAGCCATAGGAGTCGGACTTGAATTGGATATTCCGTTTGACCAGATTCGAGAGAAACTTGAGTCGTTTGCTGGTGTACACCGACGTTTTGAAGTACTCGGCAAGGTCAATAATATCATCGTTGTTGATGATTACGCACACAATCCAGCAAAATTAAAAGCAGCACTAAGCGGTGCCCGAGACGGTTACAAACGGCGTATCGTCGCAGTTTTTCAACCGCATCGTTACCAGCGTGTCAGGGATCTGGCAGATGAATTTTCCCGATCCTTTTATCAGGCAGATGTACTCATTGTTACTTCAATCTACGGGGCTGGCGAAACGCCTATTGAAAATGTTACCGCTGAAAAATTAGCCCAAGCAATACAGGCGCATGGCCATCGGCAAGTCCTATATGTACCAGATACAGATGAAATTACCAATGTTCTCATGGAGATAACCCGGCCAGACGATATTGTTATTACCCTCGGAGCTGGAGACATCAGCAAAGTCGGACGAGAATTTTTAACAAAACTTCAGGCAAAACATTAATCATTTTCTTCTCGTTTTGTATCTTCTTTTGGCATCGTCTCGTTTTTACTTACAACTTTCGCTTTAACCACGCGCCAGAAAAATAAGACGTTATTTACATGGATCTTCTATTGACATTGAGCTGAGAACGCACCATTAGAGTCAGTGACGCACGAATGTTTGACCGATCACAACGCAAAAAACATGGCACTTATGTACGCGAGTCTTCAATGCCCGCGAGGCGACTGGGTGAGCACCCTCACGCCAAGGTATACATGTACCGGCGAGGGCTTTTTATCGTCGCCATTGTACTGACTTTAGCTTTTATAGGGAAGATAATACTTAGTTTTTTCGGGTCTGAATATGTCTCTCTTGAATTATCTGGAAATGTACACTATACAGAAGTACAAATCTATGATATATTGGCTGAACAGTTGGACAACATTGTCATAGATTCTACAGGACAAACGGAGAATTATCTCAAAGAAAATCTAAGTTATATTAAAGAGGTGCATATTTCCAAACATGTAATGAAACGTTTATTCACTATTGAAATTACCGAGCGTGAACCTTTTGCGTTACTCAGGTTTTATGAAGGTTTTAAAACGCCTCCCGCTCTCGGTTCAAACGCTGATCAAGCGTATTCGTTTTTCCTGCTCGATAGTGACGCACATGTTTTGGAGCGTATAGATGTCGGAGAAATCGGAGTGCGGATGGATAAACGCTTCCAAGGAATGGTTATGCTGGTTGCAGCAGGTGATAAGCTCCCAAAGGTTGGGGCTGCCTTCCAAACTTCCGGAATCCCTGTGGCTGCAAAAGTTTTAAAAAGTGCTATGCTGCGGCAACCCGAACTCGCAAGACAGATAGAAACTATTGACGCAAGTCGCGCACAGCAAATTAAGATGCACATTAAAACACTACCGCTGCCAGTCTGGATCGCAGCAGATGCGGTTGAAGTCGGGATTCATCATGTTACGCTGCTTTTAAAACAACACAAAGAGCGTATACTCGAACTTCTCAAAGCACATCCAGAGGTGTCACAACCGTACCTGGACGCAAGGTTTGAAGATTCAATCTACTTAGGCGGTTATACGCAGGCACAATAAAGTCTATTTCGTAAATACTGGATCGTGCGGAGTGTAAAACTCCATCTCTCAATCGTCTTTCAAATACAGAAGAAGGGGGTGAAACCTACATGCCTAAACAGAATGTTATTGCAGGACTTGATATCGGATCGAGCAAAATTTCAGTAATAGTTGGGAACACTCTACACGGCAGTCATGAAAAGATAGGAATCGTCGGCGTTGGTCACGCGCCTTCCAAAGGGCTTAGAGGCGGTGTTGTTGTTGACATCAATCAGACCGCCGAAGCCATCCGTGCAGCTATCTCCAGCGCAGAATTGATGGCAGGTGTCAAAATCGATTCCGTCTGTGTCGGAATCTCCGGGGAACATATTATCGGCCAAACCTCGCACGGGGTCGTTTCTGTCGCGAATACTGAAATCTCAGATGAAGATGTTGAGCGAGCGATGGTGGCGGCGAAGGCGATCTCCATTCCTTCTGACCGTGAAAATCTACACGTTATCCAACAGAGTTTTGTCGTTGATGCCCAGAGTCGTATCAGGGAACCTGTGGGGATGTCAGGTGCACGTCTTGAAGCCTACGCTTACATTATTACTGGTGGTACAACGGCTATTCAGAATTTGCTCAACAGTATTGAAAAATCTGGCGTGCCAATCGTCGAAACGCTCGTCGCAGCACCGCTCGCAGCATCTCAAACCGTCCTCTCAAGAGATGAACGGGAAGTCGGGATCGCGCTCGTTGATATCGGTGATGGGACAACTGAAATCATCGTCTATAAAGAGGATGCCATTCAACATACAGCCGTAATTCCTGTCGGGGGGCAGCACATCACTAATGACATCGCTCAATACCTAAAGGTCACCCTCCCAGAAGCTGAAGAACTGAAAATTCATCGAGGATGCGCATGGACGGAATTGGTTACAATGGACGATGTACACCCGATTCCAGTCGCTACGGACGCAAAACCGCGTTTCATTGATCGATATGACCTTGCTCAAATCATCGAATACCGCATGGCGGAAATCCTTGAGGTCATTGCTTATGAATTGGGGGATACGCCGCTGCCGGGAGGGCTCGTGTTCACTGGTGGAACTGCCCTCATCGATGGGCTGCAAGAACTTTCTGAAGCCATGCTACAACTTCGTGTTCAAATCGGATATCCCAAGGGAATACAAGGATTAACCGATCGCGTCAACCATCCGATGTACGCTGCCGGCATCGGGCTCGCTCTTTACGGTGAGAGCCTCAGACAACAAGAACATGAACACCACATGAGCCAGCGCGGTAATACCTTTGGAGCATTCCTGCAACGCATCAGAGAGTGGTTCGGATATTAAGTCCACTGCTTCATGTCCTGGGGTTAATATTATCCAAAGACCTTAAAACTAAATAGCCCTATAGGAATACTTGACTTAACTCGTCTATTAGCGTATAATTTAACATGAAAAAGCGGATCCAATGAAAGTTCTTACGGAACCTCAGCCTGGAAATTGAGGCTACAACGATAGGAGGAATTAGGTTGCTGTGGCTTACTGATAGTAACTGAAATCCAATATGATAGAATTTGAACAAGAAGAATTTGAAAACTTACGCGCCAAAATCAAAGTCATTGGTGTCGGTGGAGCGGGTGGCAACGCTGTCAAACGGATGATTGAAGCAGGACTTACCGGCATAGAGTTTTACGCTGTTAACACAGATCAGCAGGCACTCCTGACCTGCCGGGGATCCACCCAAATCCAGATTGGTGTTAACACTACTGATGGCTTGGGGTCCGGGGCTAACCCTGATATCGGTAGAAAAGCTGCCGAAGAAGATAGAGAACATCTGCAAACTATTGTCGAAAATGCCAACATGGTCTTTATCACTGCTGGTATGGGGGGTGGTACTGGGACTGGCGCAGCACCTCTCATCGCTTCCCTTGCCCGAGAACGCGGCGCGCTTACTATCGGCGTTGTAACCAGACCCTTTAACTTTGAAGGACAGCGTCGCGCTGCCCAAGCCGAAGAAGGACTCGATGAACTCCGTACTGCAGCCGACTCTGTAATTGTCGTACCCAATCAACGCCTCATTGACACAATGGACAGGAAACTCCCAATTCGAGACGCATTCCGTATCGGAGACCAAATCCTTCTCCACGGCGTTCAGAGCATCTCCGATATCATTACCGAAGCTGGCGAAATTAACGTTGATTTCGCTGATGTCGAGTCCATCATGCGTGATGCAGGTAGCGCACTCATGGGTATGGGACGCGCAACAGGGGACAATCGCGCACAGATCGCCGCAGAACAAGCCATCAGTTCCCCACTTCTTGAACAAACGAATATCGCTGGCGCTATCGGGATGATCGTCAACATTACCGCGCCCCCAGATTTTATGATGCATGAACTTGATGAGGCGATGCAGGTGATCCAAAATACCGCCACGGATGCACAAATTATCTTCGGACTCGTTTACAAAGATGAATTGGAACTTGGAGATGAAGTCCTTGTAACCGTCATTGCAACAGGTTTTGATGCTGATGTGGAGGATATCCTCGGCGCACAAGACAGAGAATACGGCTCCCGGTATGATGATATAAAAACGTATCAAAGACAGCCGTTGCCCGCACACAAGCAACGTGCATCAGGCTCCGGCAGGTCCGGACCTGGTGTTGGTAGAACGCCATCCAGTAGACCTGTTGCACCAGTGCGTGAACGCAGAGCAAACGTAGAACCCCCTACGGAGCAAGAGGAACAGGCACCGCAAACGCGGCAAACTAGACCGGCACGTGGAAAAGAAAGTACACGGCAACGCGGTGGTACAGATTGGGAAATCCCAGCATTCCTCCGTGTTCAAAAAAGAGGTCAGAACAAGAAATAGAAATTACCTCTATATTTTCTTCCTATCAATGCCGCTTTTTAATTCCGTGGGTTTGTAAACCCGACGCGTAAGCCCTAAGTAGCCTCGATAACGGGATCGAGGCTACTTCATAGCCTAAAACTGTATTACTTTTTCTTTTTCGGCGCATTTTTCATGTGCGCCTTACTATGCTCGAGGATGACTGTGAACCTACGTCAACATTACCAACATCTCCGCAGCGAAGAACACGGCGGATATAATAATTTCAGGAAACCAAACAAATTCGCACTCGTCTATCCGAGCACCTATGAACTCGGGATGTCCAGCCTCGGTGTTCAGGTTATCTATGCAATCCTCAACAATCGAATGGATACCGCCTGTGAGCGGGTCTTTGTGCCTGAATCTAAGTATCTTCACCAACTTGTTACTCAGAAAAGTCCACTTTTCTCATTCGAGACGCAGACAGCACTCAACAAATTTGATATTATCGGATTTTCCGTCTCCTTTGAATCGGACTACGTGAACATCCCTCGGACGTTGGAACTCTCAAATATTCCACCACTTGCCGCAGCGCGCACAAAATGGGATCCACTCGTCATCGCCGGTGGTATCAATATCTCCTACAATCCTGAACCGATCGCTGATTTTGTTGATGTCTGCGTTGTCGGGGAGGCGGAGCTTGTCATCCATCAACTGATGGCACACTTTAACGAATGGAAGCAGCGTCGAGCTTCCAAAAGCGAGTTACTGGAAACACTTGCAACTGTCCCCGGCCTCTATATTCCCAGTTTTTATGATGTGACTTATCAAGATGATGACACTATTGATACTGTCTCCCCAAAACCCGGCGTGTCTCCGCAGATTCGCGCAGTTGCTGTTCCTAAACTCGATGATGTTGAGACGTGTACACATATCCATACGCCAAATACTGAATTCTCAAATGCCCATCTTATTGAAATCGTGCGAGGCTGTGGAAGACAATGCCGCTTCTGCGTCGCCGACTACGCACGTCGATGGCCACGGCACCGCTCCGTAGAGAATACTCTCGCCCTTGCAGAACGGGCACGCGGTATTACTGACAGAATTGGGCTCGTCGGTGCCTCCATTTCTGACCATCCCCAAATTGATGAGATCGCTTCAGGTCTCGTAGCACGCGGGTTCCGTATCTCCTGCGCTTCACTTCGCGCTGAAACCGTGCGTGCACCTTTGCTTGACGCACTCGCAGACAGCGAACAAGGAACAATCACGATTGCACCAGAAGTCGCAACTGAAGAACTCCAAAAGGTCGTTAATAAAGCGATTCCACGCGAACGCCTTTATCACGTCTTTGAGGAAGCATTGAAACGCGATATTCTCAACCTCCGCCTATATTTTCTTATCGGTGTTCCCCACGAAACGCCAGCAGACGTTGAGGCTATTGTTGATATGGCAAAGGAAATGCGAACTATATTGCTGCCACACGCGAAACGGACCGGTAGGATGGCGCGTATCAGTTTTACCATTTCGCCGATGGTTCCTAAACCACATACACCTTTCCAATGGGTAGCAATGGAGCCTCCCAAGACCATTTCCCGAAAGCTTGACTTTTTGAAACGCGAAATTAATCGACTCGGTAGCATAAAGGTTGGCTCTGCGAGTGCCAGACTCGCACACCAAGAAGCCGTCTTCGCACGTGGCGATCGTCGGCTTGGGAAGGTCATATTGGAACTTGCCCGCGGTGTATCATGGAACCAAGCTTTTCGTAAATATGGGTTGTTACCTCATTTTTACGCTACACGGGAGCGTCCGTTACACGAAGTTAACCCGTGGGATCATCTCGACCTCAACGTCAAACCCCAATTTTTACAACTTGAATTCAACAAACACGAAAAAGGTTTTATGACCAGCGCATGTGACACAGCCGTTTGTAAAAAGTGCGGTGCTTGCTAATTTCTCATGCTACTGCCGATTAACCTCGCTAAAATCCAATTTGCCATCTGGCAAATCTTATTGTTTTTCTTAGGAGGAATTCACTGTGGGCAAATTCAGACAATTTATGGGTGTGTTTGTTACAATATTCGTAGTGTTAACTTTCACGATGCCTTTGTATGCAGGGTTAGATGATAAATCTCTCGTTTTGTACCTCTCTTTTGATGAAGGAAAGGGCGGAAACGCCGCAGACGGTTCTGTGCACGGTCATGATGGTGAACTTATCGAGGGGCCTTCATGGGTAGATGGGCAGTTCGGCAAAGCTTTAGAGTTTGATGGAACTAAGGGACAACATGTCATGGTACCTATCAACGACACTCTCCAGTTAACAGAGCAGTTTTCTGTCGCTTTTTGGGTGAAACGTGCAGATGCCCAAATTCGAGATTGGAATTACATGGTGACTGCCGGCACCCTGAAATGGGCAACAATTTTTCAGAATGCCAGCAGCAAAACCTTTTTCTGGTCAACATCAGGTGGCGCATGGGCACAGAAAGCCGTCACCGACGACATTCAACCTGAAGCCTGGGTACATATAGCCGTCACACACGATACCACATCAAAGGTCGTCATCTACAACGACGGAAAGGAAGCCGGTGGTGGGGCGAAACCGCCGCCTGTTGATGAGATTGACGGTTCTGTTATGGTCGGTGCCCGTCACCCGGGTCAAGAATTTTTCACTGGGGTCATTGATGAGGTATTTCTCTTCAATCGGATCATCACCGAAGCGGAAATCAGCGAAATTATGAATGGCGATTTCCTGCCTGTTGAACCCGCAGAAAAACTCGCCACAACGTGGGGCAGTATTAAAGCAGATCGGGATTAGCAGTGGACTGTCAGTTGTTAGCGACCTTCATCGTAGGTGCGGTTTGTAACCGCGCCAGTGTTCCCTCCGAAATAAATAGGTAAGCGAGGTTTTGCGGCGTACTCGCGCAAATGCGATCTGCCTTCGTAACCTCGCCGGTCTCCCTTAAAAAACGAAAGCCTATGCTAAAATATGTCGCCATATTTATCCTCTTTAGTGCTTTTGGAATTGCCGCTTCAGCCGACCCTTCACCACCTGAGAAGCATTATGAGAACGCCTCTGCTTATCACGCCATTGGCGAATTTGAACACGCCATCGCCGAGTACAAAAAAGCCATCGTACTTGATCCGAATTCCCCTATCATCTATAACAAACTCGGCGTTGCGTATTCTGAACTAAAGCAATACGATGCCGCACTTGACGCTTATCAGAAAGCGTTGGCATTGTCGCCTCTGACCGCTGAACCGCACTATAATATCGGGTTGGTTTATCTCAAGAAAGGGGTTCTCCCGCGTGCCGTTGAAGCATTTAAGCGTTCGATTGCCACCAATTCAGGATGGGAGATTGCCTATGTTGGGCTCGGGGAAGTCTACTTGAAACAGGGCGATTTTGAAGGGGCTGTACACACGTATAAAAAAGCCGTCCACCTTGACCCAAAGAGTCCTGGGGCAATGTTAGGGTTAGGTAAAGCCTACCTTAAACAGGGACACTTAGATGAGGCGATCACTGCTATTAAGAAAACGATCGTAATTCAGATTGATAACACCGAAGCACACTATCAACTCGCGCAAGCCTATATCAAGCAAGGAGAGAAAGAGCAAGCAGCCTCAGCGATGGCGTTCTTCAAAGTCCTCCGTCAGACAGATCCACTCCTTCAGGAAGCCGAGATGTGGGTGAAAAAACACCCTGATAACCCAAGAGGCTATAACAACCTCGGTATCGTTTACCTTGCCCGTCATCGCTTTTCAGACGCAATTGCGAACTATAAACGCGCTATCTCTCTTGATCCAGTCTTAGCCACTGCACATTACAACTTGGGACACGCTTACCATAAATGGGGAAAAATTAAGCCCGCTATAACGGCATATCAAGCAGCACTCGCTGTTGATACCACACTCGCCATCGCGCATAATAATATTGCTGTCTGCTATATCGAATCAGAATTCGATCTTGATAAAGCACTGCTTCATGCCCGAATGGCTGTCCAACTTGCCCCGACTGAGGCAAATTATTGGGATACGCTCTTCCAGATTTGTACGCTCCTTGGATTGGCAGATGAAGCGCGCCATGCTCGTGAGAAGCAAAAAACCCATTCTCAAGAAAAATGAGATACGCTTGTTGTGTTATCCTCTCTCTCATCTTTACCTCTCACATTTCTGCCGAGGTACAATTCCTTGATGTAACAACTGCTGCAGGGATCGATTTTCAGCACGTTGATGGCAGAACCGGTGAGAAGTATCTCATTGAAACCCTTGGTTCCGGGGCACTCTTTTTCGATTTCGATATTGATGGACACCTCGATCTTTATATAGTCAACGCTACACATATCCCACCACTTGACGGAACAGCCAATCAAACAGCAGACTTTCCTCAAAACAAGCTTTATCGGAACATCGGCAACGGTACCTTTACCGACGTTACCCACACAGCAGGCGTTGCGGACACCAGTTACGGGGTCGGATGTGCTGCTGCTGATGTCAACAACGACGGCTATCCGGAACTCTATGTAACGAATTTCGGACAGAACCGACTCTATCATAACAACGGCGATGGGACGTTCACAGATGTAACACAGAAAGCAGGTGTTGGCGATGACCGTTGGGGAACAAGCTGTGCTTTTCTTGATTACGATTTGGATGGGGATCTCGACCTATACGTCGTCAACTATATGAAGTTTTCTATTGCCGAGAACCGATGGTGGGAAACCCGTGGGATTAGAACCTATTGTAGCCCAACAGATCAGATTGCTGGCAGCCATTTTGTAAGTGAACCTGATATCCTCTATCGCAATAACGGAGACAGCACTTTCACGGATGTCACCGAAAATGCCGGCATTTCGCACCGCGCCCTCGGCCTCGCAGTCGCAGTCGGAGACTATGACAATGAGGGTTCCCCGGATCTGCACATCGCCAACGATATGGAAGCTGACATCTTTTACCACAACAACGGCAATGGGACATTCACCGAAACCGCTGACTTGGCAGGGACAGGCTACGATGGAAACGGGTTCCCAGGAAGCGGTATGGGGAGCGCATTTGGCGATTACGATAATGACGGCTATCTCGATCTTGTCGTTAGCAACGCTTCTAACTTGCCAGTTGTCCTCTATCGAAATGAGAGTACCGCCTTTTTTACAGATGTCTCTTTTATCTCAGGGATCGGAGCGGGGACACTCCCTTATTTTAAGTGGGCTGTCGAATTTTTCGATTACGACAACAACGGACTTCTTGACCTTTTTGTTGCAAACGGACACCTTCAGGAGAACATCTCGCTTTTCTCGGACAGCACTTATCCGCAGGCGGACCTACTTTTCCGAAATACGCGCCAACAAGACGGTACATATCGCTTTACCGATACTTCCGCCGCAGTCGGACTGACACAACTTCCCAAAAAGGTTAGCCGGGGTGCAGCGTTCGGCGACTACGACAATGACGGTGATATTGATGTTTTCCTCAACAACTCCAATCAACAGGCAACGCTTCTCCGAAACGAGGGCGGGAACAACAAGCACTGGCTCATAGTCCAACTTATCGGGACACAGAGCAATGTATCAGGTATCGGTACAAAGGTGTTTGTAAAAGCGGGGAATTTATCTCTTTTCAGGGAGGTTCGTAGTGGCGCGAGTTACCTGTCGCAAAGCGATCTTCGCGTTCACTTTGGACTTGGAGAGAACGCGGCAGTTGATACCTTAGGAATTCACTGGCAAAGCGGACGTAGCGACCAATTCTCTAATCTAAAATCAGACCAGATACTTCGCGTCAAAGAGGGACATGGAATTATAAAGGACGAAAAATAAAATAACAGGGAGTTTGACTCACTCAGCATAAAAGTGGTATCTTTTGTACCGCAAACTGTTAGTTTGCGTCCCTTAAAATCCTCCTTCACCTCCAGGAATCTCTGGCCAATTATGTTCCGGTGAGTACCCGAATTCCACCTTTGCAGGTTTCCAAGCAAAACGTGAGTCTTCACGTCCTGCAACAGCGTTATAAGCACCGTACTTTACCGTCTCCGTCCCCATCGCACATGCGACGCACTGCGCGACATCCCTCGGATCAACATAAACGAACCAAGGGGCCGTCACAACATCAGGAGTCGTCGGACCCGGATTCTGTCCGTCCCCTGCAATAACACCCGGACGGACATGGATCACATCCAATCCGTGTGCCTGATGATACGCTGCGCCAATTTGCTCACCGAGATACTTCGCCAACGAATAGTAGAGATCCCCCGGACCAAACACGAAGTCGTCGCCGACCGTGTATGGCAATTTTGCCCCCGGAGCAGGATGACACGCCGAAATACTCGAAATGTTCACCAGTTTTTTCACACCTTGCTGTACACACGCTTCCGCCACATTCCACGTCCCTTTCACCATAACATCCGCAAATAGCGAGGCAGGTTTGCCAGACCGTCCGCGTACCAAGGCGACCAGATGCACAACAGCGTCCTGTCCGACACATGCCGCTTCGATTTCAGCAGGATTTGTTACATCCGCCTTGATAAATGTTGTGTCTGGAAATGAATGCTCTGGTTCAATGATGTCCGTTAGCGTGAGTTGGTATGTATCGCGCAATCGATCAATGATAAATTGTGCCAGGTATCCACTTGCCCCGGTAATTAGAATCTTTTCAATAGACATCGGTATCCGCCCTTCCGCGGTTTGCGAATCGTTAGCCGCGAATCGTTAAACAAAAGGTGCTTCCGTCTCGTAGAGCGCGGCGTTATAGCCGACGAGAAAGACATCTCCGCTCCTTACCGTAGGCGCGCGCAGACTACCGCTGCGTCCAAGCACCACTTTTAGGATTGATTCTTGAGAGTCTTCGGTTGGTACAAACGTTTCAATGCGTTTCCCTTTTGCGACAACAATACGCTCGGCATCACCCATTAATTCCCATACCGCCGCTGCCGCCATCTTCTCTTTTCTGGCATCCGTACGGTTCTCCGCTTGTAAGTTCCTTGTGTCAAGTAACTCTTGCACTTTTTTGCATGAGTTTCAGCCATTCCGAAAATATATCCAATCTATCATTTTTTAATTTTCCTTGTGGTTCGGTAAAGCGGATTCCGGATTTCATGTATTTTTCCGTCCATCCGCTTTCCACTTCGTTCCAAGCTTCATGCTTGTCTAATTCAGTTCTTCGATGTGGATAAATCTATCCGTTCCACGACTCTGGACAGCCGCGTCAATGAGCGCGAGCGTCTGAAGTCCGTCAGAAAACGGAGAACGGATGAGCGACCTGTCCCCTGTTTCGATAGCCCTTAACCATGCCCCCGTTTTGTCTAAACCGAGACTGTTTTGAGAAGCCACCGATTCATCAACAACCTCGCCATTCAAATAACCACGAATCGCGTTTTCTACCATATTCGCGTGTAAGCGTAAATGCGGTCCAATGACTTCGACCTCAAAACTAAATTTTTCGGTGCCACAGTGATTTGTATGCGTCCCGAAAACCCCGTTATCCAATTGATACGTCATCTGGATAGCGTTTTCCGCGTCGAATTCTGTGCGTTCCAACGCCATGTTCTTTATTGCAAGGGCGTGCGCCTGCACCGGTTTCGGGTTCCCCATAACGAACCGCGCACAGTCTAATACATGCACTGCTTGTTCAGGTAAAGGTCCCCCGCTTATCTCATACTGCAAAAACCACGGCGACATCCGAAAACTCAAGTAATAATCAACCGTGCAAACCGTTCGCACCAGATGCACTGTCTCTGGCGCGATCAACGTCTTCAACCGTTCATAGAGTGGGTGGTAACGGAGTTGAAATCCAACGGCATCGATGACATCTGCTTTCTCAATGCAGGCGAGACACTTTCGACCTTCAACCATATTCAAGGCGGGTGGTTTCTCGACCATCACGGGAATACCGCGTTCACATGCCATCTCGATAGGTTCAAGACGAATAGGCGGTGGCGTAGTAATCACCACTCCATCCATATCTACCTGAAAAAAATCGTTCAACGCCGTAGTCGCAAGTTGCGCATCCTCACATGTAGCGAGTTCACGCGCTGCCTCAAGCCGCATATCATGAACAGCAACAACTTTGGCACCGTAGTTGGTTACGGCATGGTGGTGATGTCGTCCCATATTACCGGCACCAATAATGCCTATGGCTAACGGTTTTTGATGATTCATTGTGTTTTGAGATGTCCCCATGTTATCGGAAGTTTCTCGTGTGGTTCAACCGCCATTGGATCTCTACCGCCATAAATTTCCAACTCATCCACACGCGCGCCGCCGTTTGCCCGGATATGAAGACGCACCCATCGTGCCTCAACGTCGTTGAAGGTGAACTCAGTGGTTTTGCTAATCGGATCCCCTTTGTGCGTATAGACCTTTGTCCATGTGTTCGCATCAGAGTTTGGATCCGCTTTCGTCGTCGCCACAAGGATATCAAAATCAACCGTTGTTCGATCAACAAACCCTTGTGAATGGTCGCTACCGAAATAGATACGATTCACATTCGCGACATCACCGATGTCAACCTGTGCCCAACCGGGGATTGGGCCGATGATCCAACTCCGGCAATTGTTATAGAAACCGTCGTTGAGGTATTCAGTGCAATGCCGCTGTGGACACCATCCTGCTATTTGTGAGGAGGCTTCCGCTGTCGCATCTTTCAGGAGTGCCAAGTTCGGTTCATCATCTCGAACCGTCGGCACGAACTCCGGTCCCGGTTTACCACCCGCCTCACAAGTATCCGTTGCTTCTTTGATGTCCTGCACCTTGAATTCGTAACGTCCAAATTTTTCAGGTCCCTTATCTTCTTCGTGGAGTGCGAAAGCAGTAGGTATGCCTATGAGCATTACCACTATCGCGATCCCCCAATATTTTACCCATCCCATTGCACATTCCTCCATTTATCTTCCATAGACGTGAGTTCCAAATCCCGATCCATGCACGCTATACATATTAGCACACATCCGAAATTATCTCAAAAAAAACAGGAGGAATGAGGTATGTAAAGTTTTTGACACCAAATAGGTGTTGATTCATGCGACGTGCATCATGCTACAACAGAGCGCATTGCGTAAGTCCTAATAGCATCAAATGACCATAGGATAGCGATTGCCAACAAAAATTTGTTTGCTTTCTTAACGGACTTGTAGTATAATTAATAGTGATACCATCACCTTGCAGTTCGTATGACTTTATCCATTTTTGAGTTTTAGGTTTATTTGATCGTAGGGACGAGATCCCCTCGTCCATCTTGTATTGCTAATTGCGATTCGCTAACCACTAATTGCTAACTGCTATTCGCCATTTTAGGAGAATCCCATGCGATCCCAAGATGCCATTGAGGGACAGTACCGCGAGGCTGCGAACACGCTCGTCGAAAAGGTCCAGAAGGATCCGTATATCCTCGCTGCGATTGTCGCCGGTAGTTTTTCCTACGCGCAGGTATGGGAAAAGTCAGACCTTGACGTGGAACTCATCGGCAGAGACGCAATTCGTCCGACGCAATCCTTCTTCTCGCTCGTCGAAAACGGTGTAAACATCCACGCCAGTATAACGCCGCGGAACGCTTTTAAACAAAACATAGAGAGTGCGCAACAAGGGTCTTTCATGCACTCCTATTTTTCGCACAGTACCCTCCTCTTTTCTCGCGATGCCTCCATTGAGGAGTGGTATCATAAAAACGCTGACCGCAACAGTATCGGCGAGCGGGATAAGCATCTCCAAGTCCTCAGCGTCGTCGCCAGCACCTTGCCAAGCCTTCTATACGCCGAAAAACAATTTTACGTCAATAAGGATTACCTCACCGCTTTCCTATCTATCCTCGACGCGGTACAAGGATTGGCACGCATAGAAGTTCTTTTAAATAATCAAATCCCGGCACGCGAGGTTATCCAACCCGCGCTCGAATACAATCCTGACTTCTTCAACAAGGTTTATACCGACCTCATCAACTGCGAAAAGAACGAATCTGTTATTCAGAACACACTTGATGCAATCAACGGATACCTTGACGAACGGAAATCGTTTATCTTCCAACCGATTCTCGCTTATCTCGAAGAACAGAAGACACCGCGCGCAGGCACTGAATTGAACACTGACTTAGGACGTGGGGCACCTAAAGACGATGAAGGCTTCCCTGAATTTGATGAAACCCCCCTCGATTTGGCATGCCAGTGGCTCACATGGAAAGGAGTTATTAGGCAGGTCGCAGCACCCTTAAATCTCACGGTAAAAAGTCAGGTTTCCGTCGAGGAACCGGCGTATTATTACGACGGCACTGTAGGAGCGAGTTCTACTCGCGATGCTTCTCAGGCACCTCTCAAGGACGACATCCACACGCAGATTCACAACGCACTCGATAATTTGACAGACACACTCGAACAGGACCGCTACATCCTCGCGGCTGTTCTCACAAACAACCTTGCCGAAGACAACGTCTGGGAAAAGACTGCTGTCCACATAACATTGATTCTCCGAGACGGTACAAAGTTCAGGCAAAAAGAATTTCAGCTCATTGAAGATGGAATCCCTTTCCGGGTTGAACTCTATACCCGCAGCGACTATAAAAAATTGTTGGACAGAACGCTGCAAGGCAGCCGACTTCATTCAATCCTCGCCGAGAGCCGTGTCCTCTTTTCCAAGGACAGCCTTTTTGCTGTCGATGGCGATGCGAATTTTCCTGTCGGTGATCCCGCATGTCTGCAGGTCGGTGACAGAGATAAGCAGTCTCAACTTTTCAACGCCGCCGCTGGTGTGACTGCTATCCTCGCCAAAGCCGAGAAGTGGTTACACC
Organism: Candidatus Poribacteria bacterium; assembly: GCA_963662915.2. Classification (GTDB taxonomy): domain Bacteria; phylum Poribacteria; class WGA-4E; order WGA-4E; family WGA-3G; genus WGA-3G. Next base: position 2,049,915 of record CAXXEU010000002.1, read on the forward strand.
TCAAGCACGACATCGATTACACCTTTCTTTACCTAAAATATGCTATCCGGGAACTGGCACGTATTGAAGTCCTCAAACGCGGCGAAACCCCCAGGCGCAAGGTTATCTATCAAGCACTCAAGTACAACCCCTCCTTTTTCAACGCCGTTTTCATTGACCTTATAGACAAACCCAAAGATGAAGCCATGCTCCACGAGGCACTCGAACGCGTCGATCAGTACCTGGCGGACGATTTACAGTTGTTGTTCAGACCGTTGCTTGACTTCTTAGAGGCATCAGGCGACGAGCGGACGATAACCGATCTCTATGCCCATTTCGGCAAACGCGAGCTGGCACTTGAATTGGCATGTGAATGGCTTGTGCAAAAGGAAGTTATTGAACAGTTCTCCGCACCTGTTCGTTTAACAATGGATAGCCAAGTCTCCGTAGAGGAACCGTCTTATTACTTCGATGCAAATAATCCGTTCCTATAAAAAACTTGACACCTATCCGAAAGTATGATATAATTATACTATACTAAAAATAAGTTGAATGTTAATAGCGTTATAAATTAAACGGAAATCCAATACGTATCCTGTAAATTCTGATTCTGACGAATACTCGTAACCCACAACTCAGAACCCCATTGGAGAGGAGACATGAGACAAACTGTCGCCGTTAAAGGCGCGCGCGAAAACAATCTACAAAATATTGAAGTCGAAATTCCGCGGAACCAGCTCGTCGTCGTCACAGGGATCAGCGGTTCCGGTAAATCTTCGTTAGCATTTGATACCGTCTATGCCGAAGGACAACGCAGATTCCTTGAATCGATGTCCACCTATGCCAAACGTTTTATCACCCAGTTGAAAAAACCCGATGTCGATTTCATTGATGGGTTGTCCCCTGTTGTCTCTATCGAGCAAAAAACGATCACTATGAACCCGCGCTCCACCGTCGGCACAATGACCGATTTGCAGGACTACCTCCGTATGCTCTTCGCGACCATCGGTGTCGCCCACTGTCCTTATTGTGAAGCCGAGATTCCGATCCGTTCACACCATCAAATTTTGGAACGGCTACTCACATTGCCAGAGGGTTCCGAAGTCGAGATCCACGCACCCGTCTTTAAAATCTACGGCGAGGATTATGACTATCTCTTTGACGACATCCGTACGAAAGGATGCAGACACGTCAGAATTGACGGCATTGAACATGACATCAGCGAAGAAATCGAGCTCGACCCAGATCTCGAATACGACATACAAGTTATTGTTGACAAATTTTTTATCAATAAAGATATTGATAAGCAAGTCCTCGCCTCACTCGAACACGCAATGCTTGTCGGCGAAGGTTTCATGCGGTTTGATGTCAAGTTTCCTGAGGATGCCGAAGCGGATGCCATAGCACTCTTAGAAGATTTCGGATGTCTGAAACACGGCGTACTCATGGCTGAACTCGGACCGCACCACTTCACCTTTAACGAACCGACCGGCGCATGTGTAACCTGTTCTGGACTCGGTACTTATTTACAGGTACATCCGAACTTATTGGTCCCTGACAGGAGCCGGAGTATTGCCGAGGGTGCGTTCGTCCATCAAGCCTTTAACTACGATCCCGATCGATGGGATGGCAGGACAATGTTCAGTCTCGCCGCACACTACGACTTTGATCTGAACACGCCTTTCGCAGACCTACCCGAAGAGATTGTTGATATTCTCTATTACGGCACACACGGCAAAGAATTTCCTATCTTACAACCCGAAGGTGCGCGCCCCGTCGAAAAACGCCACCTCGGTCGGAACATCCGTTTTGACGGAATCGCCACCCGTATCGACAGGCACTATCGAAACTACCGAAAACGCGGGGAAGCACACTCTGGCATGGAGGAGTATCTCCGAAAAGTTATGGTAGAGCGCACCTGTCCGGATTGTGACGGCGCGAAACTCAAACGGCAGCGACTTCTTGTTACAATCGAGAACCAAACAATCCATGATGTCGGTGAGTTGCACTTTGAAGAATTACGAGACTTCTTGTTGAGTATCACAGAGATGCCTGAAAAACAGCGCGAGGCGGGGGAACGCGTCGCCAAGGAACTCGTTACTCGGATTACCCTACTCCTCGGCATTGGGCTCGACTATCTGAATCTCAATCGGCGTTCTGCAACCCTCTCCGGCGGCGAATCGCAGCGTATCCGCCTCTCTACCCAGATTGGTTCCGGATTAATGGGCATGCTCTACGTCCTTGATGAACCCAGTATCGGCTTGCATCCGAAGGACAATGTTAAGATGATAGAAACGCTGCGAAAATTGCGGGACATCGGTAACACTGTTATCGTTGTTGAACACGATGAAAGCACAATCCGCGCCGCCGATCACATCATCGAACTCGGACCGGGCCCCGGTGTCCACGGTGGACACATCGTCGTCCAAGGCGACCTTGGGACAATCCTTGATTGTAGCGAGTCTTGGACGGGGCTTTATATGAGCGGGAAACGAGAGATTTTACTGCCAGAACAGCGTCGTGGCTTGAACGGCAAATTCCTAAGCATCACCGGGGCGACGGAGAACAATCTCAGAAATATTGATGTTGATATACCGCTTGGTGTATTTATTTGCATTACGGGAGCCTCTGGTTCCGGCAAAAGCACGCTCGTCAATGAGATTCTGTATAAGAAACTTTATGCGCTCTATCACGACAGCCGAACCCTCTATGGTGCCCACGATGAATTGGAGGGACACGAACATATAAGTGATGTCATCAGCATAGACCAATCTCCGATAGGTCGTTCCCCACGTTCCAACCCGGCAACCTATATCGGATTTTACGATAACATCCGCAAGCTCTTTGCGAGTACGCCGCTTTCTGAAGCGAGAGGCTACACCGCCTCCCGATTTAGTTTCAACGTCAAAGGTGGACGGTGTGAAGAATGTCACGGTGAGGGGACTATTACCACTCAACTCCATTTTATGCCGGATGTCGAAGTCATCTGTCCAACCTGTAAAGGTGCGCGCTACAATGAGGATACGCTTGACGTTACCTACAACGGCAGAAATATCTCCGAAATCCTTACGATGTCAATTGAAGAAGGCGTTGAATTCTTTGCCGATCAGCGATTAATCCATCACAAGTTGAACGTCCTCAATCAACTCGGTATGGGGTATCTCCAGATTGGGCATCCCGCCACTATTCTTTCGGGTGGCGAAGCACAACGGATAAAATTGGCGAGTGAGTTGGGTAAAATCAAGCGAGGGAAGCATAACCTCTATATCTTAGACGAACCCACCACCGGACTTCACATGGCGGATGTTCAGAAACTCTTAGACAGCCTCAACCGCCTTGTCGATACTGGACATACTGTTGTTGTGATTGAGCATCATCTGGATGTCATCAAAACCGCCGATTATGTGATTGATCTCGGTCCAGAGGGTGGGCACAAAGGCGGAGAGGTCTTAGCGCAAGGCACACCCGAAGAAATCGCCAAAGCCAAAACCTCTTTCACAGGGCAATTCTTAAGGGAATATCTTATCTGATATGAGTTCCAAACGCCCGTTTTTTAAATTGGTAATTCTCTATGCGGCGTAGAGATAGATTGCTGTCAAAAGCAAGAAATAACCCGAACAGTTTGCGGTTTCGTGAATTTGAGGCTTGCTTTCCCGATGTGGATGGACCTTTGATCATCAGACTGGTAGCCATCGTATCTGGTATTCACTGCATCGTTATCGGTTGCCAATTCAGTCTAAAAGAGGGCAAGCAAAGGGATATCAGGTGAGAGAATTTCTTGCACAATACGATCAAGAGGTACAAAATGAATAAGGATGTATTTGACGGATTCAATGTAAATATATTTCTTGATGAAGACGGTGATTACTTAGCTCATTTTGTTGAGATGCCCAATGTGTCGGCATTTTCGGATACGCCAGAAGGAGCATTGAGGGAACTTGCGATTGCTTGGAAAGGCGTTAAAGAAAGTTATCAAAAGCATCATGAACCCCTTCCGCAACCACCTATTCAACGAAAAGATGCAGGACCGTTTAAAGTTACGATTGATCCACAACTTTATCATGTCCTAACAGACGAAGCCACAAGAGCAGGAGTGAGTCTTGACACGCTTGTGACCCAGAAATTAGAATCCACAGTTCACACTGTTCCAGAACAGACAGATAATAGGTAGGCGAGGTTCTCAACCTCACCACTGACGGCTAACTGCTGACAGCCAACCGCCAATTGCCGACCGCCATTAAAATATTCCGCTTGCAAAATTAATCCCAAATTGTGTATACTTTATAGCATGAATGATACCCTGTTAAAATCTCTAAATGATGTCCAGCGCGAGGCAGTCCAACACGCCAACGGACCGCTCCTTATCTTATCCGGTGCGGGCAGTGGCAAAACGCGCGTCATCACACACCGAATTGCCTATCTAATTAAACACCACAATATCTCCCCTTTCCGTATCCTCGCCGTGACTTTTACGAACAAAGCAGCAAATGAGATGAAAGAACGCTTGGATGGGCTCGTAGAAGGAAGCGTTAGCCAAGACCTCTGGGTATCAACTTTCCACGCAACATGCGCTCGTATCCTTCGCCGAGATATTGAGAGATTAGGTACAGGCGCAGACACTAAAAACGCTCGCCGGTCCACAGATCACGCTTACACCCGTAACTTTACTATCTTCGATACAGGGGAACAAGCCACGCTCGTCAAAGATATCCTCCGGCAACTCAACTATAGCGACAAGCAGTTCCATCCGCGCGCGATCCTTAGCAATATCAGTCGTGCCAAAAACGAGTCTATCTCACCGACGGACTTCCAGAAAATGGCGGACGGTTATTTTGAGAGAGTCGTCGCCGACATCTACGCACTTTACCAAGACGCGCTCCGTCTCAACAACGCCCTTGATTTCGATGACCTACTGCTCTTTACTGCCCAACTCCTGCGTGAAAACTCAGAAGTCTGCCAGTACTATCAGAACAAGTTTGAATATATCCTCGTTGATGAATATCAAGATACCAATCGATGTCAGTATGAACTCGTGCATCTACTCACCGGCACAAAACAGAATGTATGTGTCGTCGGGGATGACGACCAATCGATCTACGCCTTCCGCGGTGCCGATATCAGAAATATCCTCGATTTTGAGAAGGATTATCCAAATACGCGTGTCCTCCGCTTGGAACAAAACTATCGTTCTACACAAAATATCTTAGATGCCGCCTGGGAAGTCGTCCATAACAACACGGAACGAAAGGCGAAAAAACTCTGGACTGAAAATGACATCGGTGAGCTTGTTACCTGTTATGAAGCAGTGGACGAAAACGATGAGGCAGGCTACGTAGGCACCCAAATCGAAGATTGGCACGCCGAAGGTGTGGATTACAAAGACTTCGCCATCTTTTACCGAACCAACGCACAATCCCGAATTTTTGAGGAAGCACTCCGAGTCGCGAACATCCCGTATCAGATTGTCGGCGGTGTCGGTTTCTATGACCGGATGGAAATCAAGGACCTCCTTGCCTATCTCCGTATAATGTGTAATCCAAGCGATTCTATGAGTCTGCGCCGGATCATAAATGTACCGAGTCGTGGCATCGGGAGTACAACCCTTCAAAGGCTCGTCGATTTTGCGGTCAAGGAAGGTATAACCCTCTTCGACGCTGTCCATCGGGTTGATGAGATTTCCACAATTAACCGCGGCCTTCAGGCGAAAGTCCGTCGTTTCGCCGAAATCTTTGATGACTGCGACGCAACTGTCCTGCCCGCAGATGCTCTCGACTATGTTTTGAAAGAGACCGGCTATCTCAAAAACTTACAGCAGCAAGATTCGATTGAGGCGCAAAATCGCGTCGAAAATATTGAGGAACTCATCAACGCCGTCATCGAATATGAACAAAACCACGCTGAGCCGTCTCTTTCAGACTATTTGGAAAACGTCGCACTCATTGCGGATATAGATACTATGGAAACGGACTCTACCGATATGGTGACCTTGATGACTTTGCACAGCGCGAAAGGTTTAGAGTTTCCCTTCGTTTTCATCGTCGGCATGGAAGAAGGCTATCTACCGCATCAACGCTCGCTCGGTACCCAAGCGGAGTTAGAAGAAGAACGTCGTCTCTGTTATGTGGGTATTACACGCGCAATGGAGCAGCTATATCTCTTACATGCCACTTCGCGCAGAACGTATCGAGATATAGAATACCGCACCCAGTCTCGCTTTATCTCCGAAATCCCGGATCACCTTATTAAACATGTTGATCGCTACCGCTCTCCATTCCGTGAAACAACGGGTTTATACGAGATCGTTACTGATGAAGATTCCTCAGATTACTACGTCAATCAAATTGTTCTCCACCCAAAATTCGGAAGGGGTAAAATAACGAAAGTTAATGAGACGGGACACGATGTTTATGTTACCGTTCGATTTAATCGTGCCGGCACGAAGCAACTCGCAGCTTCCGCTGCACCTCTGCAAACTGTATCTGATTAATGAGGAGACGAAAGAAAAAAATGGCAACCATTACCACCGAAGGCGTGCGCCATGTCGCAAATCTCGCACGCCTCGAATTTAATGACCAAGAAACGCAGCATTTCACCGAGCAGCTCGCCCGAATCCTTGACTATATCGGGAAATTGAATGAACTTGATACAGATGATGTCCCACCGACATCACACATCCATCCACACCAAGTCGTTATTCTGGGGGGTTCACAAACTGAAGCCGCTCATGTCGCTAAGCCGGATGTCGTCAAGCCGTCGTATCCACGCGCGGAAGTCCTTGCGAATGCCCCTGAACCTGAAGAAGGATATTTCGGCGTCCCCAGAGTGGTCAATCGCAGCCACTAAATGGTTATTGGCTGTTGGTGGTTGGTTATAAGTTACAATACCATTAATATTGTATATCTCTCTTATGTAGCGCAAACTGTTAGTTTGCGCCTTCCCAGATTAAATAATTAAAAATGCTTTACGAGTTAACCGCACACGTACTACATGAGAAACTCAAGGCTCAAGAAATTACCGCTGTCGAACTGGCGGAATCTCTCTATACCCGTATTGATGCTGTTGAGCCGCACGTCAAAGGCTACCTAACGCTTACGAAGGACATCGCCTTGGAACAGGCACACGCTGCCGATACGGGGTTTCAAAAAGGGAACGATATGCCGCCTTTGGCTGGCATCCCGATTGCTATTAAAGATGTGATATGTACCAAAGGTGTGCGCACGACGTGCGCCTCTAAAATCCTTGAGACCTTCGTTCCACCTTACGATGCCACTGTCATGAGCAAACTCCATGAACAGGGGGTCGTTATGTTGGGTAAAACGAACATGGACGAGTTCGCGATGGGATCATCTACCGAGAACTCGGCATATCAGACTACGCACAACCCGTGGGACCTTGACACTATCCCTGGGGGTTCCAGCGGTGGGTCCGCAGCAGTGGTAGCAGCAGATACGGCTATCTGCGCCCTCGGTTCAGACACCGGTGGTTCAATTCGCCAACCTGCTGCGCTCTGTGGGGTCGTCGGTATGAAACCAACGTATGGACGGGTCTCCCGATACGGTTTGGTCGCATTCGCCTCCTCACTCGATCAGATTGGTCCGTTTACAAAGGACGTTACCGATTGTGCTTTTCTACTCAATGCCATCTGTGGCAGCGATGCCATGGATGCAACCTCCGTTGATATACCTGTACCTGATTTCACGCAGAGTCTTATCAACGATGTGGAAGGCATGAAAATCGGTATACCCAAAGAGTATTTCACGCCGGCGTTAGATACAGAAGTTGCAGATCGCATACACACCGCTATCACTGCTCTTGAACAACTCGGTGCAACGGTTGAAGAAATCTCTTTGCCTCACACCGAATATGCTATCGCGACATACTACATTATTGCACCCGCCGAAGCCAGTGCGAATCTTGCCCGGTACGACGGTGTGCGGTACGGATACCGGCAGGAAAACCCTGAAGACCTGATTAACATGTATAAAAAGACGCGCAGTAAAGGATTCGGTGAGGAAGTGAAACGGCGGATTATGCTCGGCACTTTTGCCCTCAGTGCAGGCTACCAAGATGCCTATTATAAAAAGGCACAGAAGGCACGGACGCTCATCAAATCCGACTTTGATGCCGCATTTGAGCAGGTTGACGTTATCGCAACGCCTACCTCGCCGACCCCTGCCTTCAAAATAGGCGAACGGACCGCAGATCCGTTGCAAATGTATCTTTGCGATGTGATGACGACCCCTGCAAGCCATGCCGGGCTGCCCGGTATCTCTGTTCCGTGTGGCTTGGTGCAAAATGGGTTGCCTGTTGGGTTACAACTGCTCGGTGCGCCTTTCGCAGAAGAGAAAGTCTTACGCGTTGCCTATACTTTCGAGCAAAATACTGAGCACCACTTACAGAAACCGCAGATTAACGTGACTGGAGTTACTTCATCATGAATGCTATAATTGCCCCGTTTGGTGGACTTCTCGGCGCAGCAATAGGTGGCGTGCTCTGGGCAAGATATATCCAGTGGACTGGACGCACCGCTGGCTTCGTCGCTATCGGTATCGGTGTGCTCACTGGACTCGGTATACTCCTCAGCAGTAGCCGAAGTCTCTCGCTCAATGACAGAACGATGTGGCGTGTCGTCAGTGCCGCTGCCGCGCTGTTCGCGATACTCGGTATCTTTATCGGAAAGTATCTCGATGTCCAATGGAACGCAGTCGCACAAATCGCAGCGCAGCTCCAGCAAGAGAATAACATATCATTAGAACAAGCAATGCCTATCGCAACAACCCTATTTAAGGGGCAATCCGTCTGGGAGCTGATGCAATCACGCATGAGTCGCATCGATCTGCTTTACGGTGCCGTTGCTGCCTTTATCGCTTTTCGCATTCCCAGTATCAAAAGGCTAAGAAACTATTTTTACCAATAGCCCATAAGTTGGGTTAAACGGGAATAGTGTTCACATATTTTTCGACTTTACTATAAATACATTCACAATGCATCGCCGGAGGAAATAAAACATGGAACATTTAATAACACGTTTTGGGAGCTTACAGGCTGCAGGGAAAAACTGTTTTCGCATCTTGCTATCTATATGCCTTATCTGTGCCCTACTGCCATTCGGTTGGAGTTCGGATGAAGATGAGGAACTCGTCGAAAACCTCGCCCTCTTCTCGCAGATATTGGCGTATGTCAAACAGTCAAGTCTCGACACACCCGACACCAAAGAGCTTATGGAAGGTGCCATCCACGGCATGCTCCGCAAATTAGACCCTTACAGCCAATTCATTCCAGACTATACCAAATTTCAGACGGAGAACCGCGGCAATTACGGTGGACTCGGAATGAGCATCGGTATTCGTGAAGATATGCTCACTGTGATTACCCCTTTTAAGGATCGTCCTGCCGCATTGGCTGGCGTGCAGAACGGCGATATCATCAGCCATATTGAAGGTGAATCCACGGCAGCCATGTCCCTGACGGAGGCTGTTGAGCAATTACGCGGTGAACCGGGGACCCCGGTTTCTATCACAATTGTCCGCGAAAACGAGGGACGACCCATTGAGGTTACCATTACACGTGAAGTGATACGGATTCCAAGTGTGGAAACAGACATTATTGGGGATAAAGTCGGCTACATCAAAATCAATCAATTCCTTCAGACCACCGCCTATGATGTAGATAAAGCATTCGTTGATTTCAACGAACAGGATCTCCGCGGTGTTATCCTCGATCTCCGCCTGAACCCCGGCGGCTTGCTCTCTTCAGCCGTTGATATCGCAAGTGATTTCCTCAAACCCGGTCAACTCGTTGTCTACAGTAAAGGACTTGAAACGCGCGAAGATTTTGTGGCAAAAGGCGAGAAAAGGGAAGATTTTCCACTAATCGTCCTCGTCAACGGTGGGAGTGCGAGTGCTTCAGAAATCGTCGCTGGTGCCATCAAAGACCACGGGCGCGGACTCGTCATGGGTGATAAGACGTTCGGGAAGGCATCTGTCCAGCGTGTGTTTCCTTTGAGAGGCACAAAATCTGCGGTGAAATTAACCGTCGCACGCTACTATACACCCAATGGGGTTGATATTGACAAAATCGGCATCATGCCCGATGTTGAGTCCCCATTCTTTAGTCGTTCCGAGCAGCAGATGCACGTGAAGCTCCGCAATCACGAAAAACTCAAAACCTTTGTAGAAGAGAATGGCGATGATGTCCTGAGTCAACTCAACGTTGCCTTTCATGCATCCCGTGATGACAGACAAGCAGCAAAACTCAGACGGAGTTACCAACTTCTGTCGGATGCACTCGTTGAGGATCAGATTGTGCTGAGCGATGTTGGTATTAAATACGCGCTTGCCCAGATTACTGAGTCCTCTCAGGACGAACTCGAACATGATCCGCAAATCGTCGCTGCTATGGAACAATTGAAGGTCCTTGAACTCTTCTCAGAGCGGAACTAATGTAGCACAAACTGTTAGTTCGTGAACTCTAAAGGAGGAAATCCCTATGCCTGATGCAAATCTTCCAAAAAGTGGCTCGCAAATCTTACCGAGCGTACAAACGCCACTGCTGAACTACATTGATAACACATGGCAGAAGTCCACGACGGATGAACTATTGGACGTTACGAATCCAGCGACCGGTGAAGTCCTCACCCAAGTCCCGCTTTCACAAGCCGAAGAAGTCCATCAAGCCGCCACTGCTGCTGCCACTGCACTCCACGAATGGCGGCGGACACCCCCGGTCGAACGTATTCAATATCTCTTCAAGTTGAAAAATCTCTTAGAGGACAACTTAGACGACATCGCAAGAACCATTACGTTGGAGTGTGGTAAAACGCTGGATGAGGCAAAAGGTGAGATGCGACGCGCCATTGAGAACGTCGAGGTCGCATGCGGCATTCCCACGCTCATGCAAGGCACGAATCTTGAGGACATTGCAACCGGCATTGATGAATTCATGATCCGTCAACCTGTCGGGGTCTGTGCTGCGATCGCACCTTTCAACTTTCCGGGGATGATTACCTTCTGGTTTCTACCTTATGCCATCGCTTGTGGGAACACTTATATCGTCAAACCCTCCGAGAAAGTGCCCGTCACCATGCAAAAGGTGTTCCAGCTCTTGGAACAGACCGGATTGCCGAAAGGCGTTGTTAATTTGGTTAATGGCGGGAGGGACACTGTAGATGCCATCTTAACGCATTCCGAAGTCCGTGCGATTAGTTTCGTCGGTGCAACTGCGACTGCGAAAGCCATCTATGCGAAAGCCGCGGCAAACGGGAAACGCGTCCAGTGCCAAGGCGGTGCGAAAAATCCGCTCATCATTCTGCCCGATGCCGATCCGCAGTTCACTGTTAACGCCGCGACTGAGAGTGCGTTCGGGTGTGCTGGGCAACGCTGTCTGGCAGCATCTCTCGCGCTTACTGTCGGTGACGCACAAGGCTGGTTCACGGAAGCCATTGCGGACACTGCCACCGATCGCGTCGTCGGAAACGGATTGGAAGGGGGAGTCGAGATGGGACCCGTCATCACAACCGAAAGCCAAACCCGAATTGAGGGGTTGATTCAAGCGGGTGCTGATGAAGGCGCGCGGGTTCTGGTTGACGGCAGGTATCCGAGTATCCCTGGCGGTGAAAACGGAAACTTTATCCGTCCAACTGTTCTCAGTAACCTCAATCCGAGCGGCGAAATTGCTGGCACCGAAATATTCGGACCCGTTCTCGGACTCATCCATGTCGAGACGATTGACGATGCAATCGCCCTCGTCAATGGTGGACGTTACGGGAACATGGCGTGTCTCTTTACGAGTAGTGGATCATCTGCTCGCAAGTTCCGTTATGAAGCCGAAATCGGGAACATCGGTATTAATATCGGTGTCGCTGCCCCGATGGCATTCTTCCCTTTCAGTGGTTGGAAAGACAGCTTCTTCGGCGACCTACACGGTCAGAGTTGGGACGCTGTAGACTTCTTCACGCAAAAGAAAGTCGTCGTTGAACGCTGGGCATAGCCTTTTAAAAATAGTAGGCGAGGTTTTGCAGCGTACACACTTAAGTGCGATCTGCATGCTAACCTCGCCGATCTTCCCTTCCGTTTCATTTTTCTATCTCCTATTAGCGTTTTAATTTTGTGAATGCCCATTAACTTTATCAAAGGCGTTTGCATTTGCTTTTGCTTCTTTAGTCGGATGTGATTAAAAAAGGTTCGTATTTTTCTATCTACACATCAAAACAGAGGCATTCAATTCTCCAGAAAAACCACCAGATCCCGAATCAGTTTCGGATAACAAATGTCTTAAAATCCGCGTCATCCGCGACATAATCCGCGTCATCCGTGATTCAGAAACTGACAATTGAATGGCTCTCCCATAGTTCTCAAAAGCGTTTGATATTTGGATAGATATTATGCTATAATTATCGCAGTTGCTACCAAACAAACAAGAAACGTTTATAAGGAAAAAGTATCAAATGTCACGCATTGCGAAAATTCAGCAAGCGATTCTTGCCCTTCCCGAAGCCGATTACCGCCGATTACGACAGTGGTTCAGTGAATTGGATTGGGAAAAATGGGATCGGGAAATCAAAGCAGATTCCGACGCAGGAAAATTGGATTTCCTAATTGCTGAGGCTCTCGAAGAAAAAGGCACACTCCAGGATATTTAAATCCTTTGGGGCAGATGTAGAAACAAGGGGTCAAAATCTCGATTTGTTAGGATTTGGGCGGATGGATGCTTTACACTGCTGATCGGCATGAACAACCAATGCCGGATATTGAGACAATTTTGGAGGAAGCGCGAAAATTGAAGGAGACAGAATAGCAGGTCACAAGCAAATACACGAGACTTCTAAAAAAGGACCCATAATTTGATAAACATCGCAAATGCCCCATGCTCGTGGGGCGTACTTGAGTTTGAATTAGACGGTAAAGCACCCGATTACGTCCAAGTGTTAGACGAGATGAGTACCATCGGCTACACCGGCACCGAATTAGGCGATTGGGGATTCATGCCAACCGATGGCGCGCAACTCCGTGCCGAACTCGCCACACGCCAATTAAAAATGTTAGGCGGATTCGTAGGCATCGCACTCGCCGATCCAGAGACACACGCAGCAGGCGAAGCCAAAGCACTCGACCACGCTCGATTGATGGCAGATGCCGCCGGTGAAACACCCTTCATCGTGCTTTCAGATGAAAATGGCATTATAGAAGAGCGCATCCACTATGCCGGTCGCATCCGTCCCGAACACGGTTTAACGTCAGAACAGTGGGATACTTTTGTGGACGGTGTGCATCGTATCGCTCAGGCGGTGAAAGATGAGACGGGACTCCGAACCGTTCTGCATCCGCATTGTGCAGGATATATAGAAACACCAGAAGAGATTGACATACTGATAGAACGCACCGACCCGGACCTTCTCGGATTGTGCTTTGATACTGGGCATTACCGATTCGGCGGTGGTGAGCCACTTGAGGCATTTACGCGGTACAGGGATCGCATCTGGCACGTCCATTTCAAGGATTGCCACCCCGATATTGCTAACCGTTCTCGCGAGGCGGGGTGGGACTACTTTGAATCGGTAGGCAAGGGCGTTTTTTGTGAGTTAGGCAAAGGCGATGTTGATTTCCCAACATTTATTGGGGAATTACGAAAGCGGAACTACGACGGGTGGATCGTTGTCGAGCAGGATGTTTTGCCCGGCATGGGCAGCCCTTATGAGAGTGCTGAGCGGAATCTTCAGTATCTGAATTCGATAATGTAATACTGTTCTTACAGTCTATCCACTGTATACGCCTCTAACAACGCTTCATCCAAATCCACACCGAAACCTGGCGCATCGTTTAGACTGAAAAGTCCATCTTCGGGAGCAGGACGCAAAAGGCGATACAACTCATTTTCAACACCGTCGCGAGAAGGCCCAAAAGTCTCCGCCATACACGGCATTGGAAGGCACGCAGTAAGATGCAAGCCCCAAGGTGTCCCCGCTTGGTGGAGCCACGTCGCAGTCTCCTGCGCAGCGGCTTCACGAGCAATACGTAAGCATTCCGTAAAACCACCCGCCCAACTGATGTCCGGCTGAATCATATCCGCCGCTTTCCAACGCAATAATTCACGAAACCCATATCGCGTGAACTCATGTTCACCAGAAACAATCCATGTCGGCTGAATATCACGAACTAATTGCGCCATACCGGCGTAGTCATCCAGCGGAATCGCTTCCTCAATCCATTTAAGATTCACATCAGATGTCGCTTCAGCGAAACGGAGCGTATAATCCACATCCCAACGCAGATAAATATCTGTCATCAACTCCGTATCCGCGCCGACGGCATCCCGTGCAGCGTGTATCATCTCCACGTTTTCTACAAACCCATCTTCACCTTCCGCGAGACCGTTCCGTACGGGTAGTTTACAAGCAGAGAACCCGTTTTCCGCGTAGTAGCCCACATCTCCACCCGTTGCATAAGCCGGAACCTTAAGGCGAGGTGAATCTGTGATGAGGCTATAGACAGGCGCGTCCACAATCTTCCCACACAGATCAACGAGTGCGAGTTCTATACCGCTCAAGGCATAGATAACCACGCCACGTCTCCCATAAATTGAGGTGATGTGATAGAGATGATCCCAAATCTCTTCGACATCAAGCGGATCGCGTCCGTGAACAAAATGCTGGAGATGTCTCTCAATAATCAGTGCACCAGCAAGCCCACCACCACCGAGTCCATATCCCTTTAAGCCCTTATCAGTCGTTATCTCAACAATTAATGCCCCGGCTTGTGCTGCGAATGGACCTCTCCAATCAACGTGTCCTGTTTGGGCAGTCGGTTTCTGCCACTCACCGCCTTTCGCAAATCCCAAACTTGGCATGGCGCGGGGATTCAGATTGACGTGCCAGGTACGAACTCCAGCAACAGTATGTCGAGTTTTGGCACGCGCTTTCCACTCAAATGCAAGATGGTATTCCGTAGACTGCATAATGTTCCTCTTTTGTAGCGCAAACTGTATGAAGTTTCATTCCAACAACAGATCATGAAGGTAGTGCAAAATAACCGATCCCCGTGAAAAAGCCGACGATCATCCATAACCCGACCATCACATATTCCCCGAAAATCAAGCCAAACGCTATAGGACGAATCTTCCGATATGTCGAAGCACCACCAAACTTAAGTGCCATGTACTTGATGAACCACCCAATCAGGATAGAGGACCAGAGGTGAAACGGCGGATAGGTCGCTCCCAACAAGTAGCCAATCGGATGTAATGACCACCAGACGAAGTTCTGTCGCATCCAAAGCATGAAGCCTGTGAACCCTGCCCCCGCAATCATGCTGTACACTTCGTCCCACTTCGTCTCAATCGGAAATTGGATAAGACTGCTCATGCGTTGAAAATAGTTGCGGGGTGCTACCACATACGTCCAATCTTGTAAGAACAGCGCGCCTTTATCGTAAATCAGCGTTAGCGACGCATAAACAGAGACCAGAGCTGCAACGACAATTGCGATGCCTAAGATAGGGATAAGCCGCCGCCGCGCCATTCGCACCTCATCCGCCGCCTTGAAACTGTGGAGGAAATTCGGCATCATAAATTCCCCCCAATCCCGCAAGAAGGTCCGTTGGAAGCTCAAAATTGCGAGACTCTTATGCCCTAATGCGTTGGAACCCAAGGTAATATCAATGTATTCTGAGGGGAAAAACGGTGCCTGCACGAGCAACAATCCACCATTGACAACCATCCACGTTAGCACAATAGATGTCATAAAAATAGAGAGCAGTGTGACCACGGCGACCCATGTTGTTACCCCAGCAATGACTAAAAAGATAACAAGGGTAACAAATCCTAAGAGTGTTCCAAGCAGCGCGACCCGATACGAGACAGGTTCGTTTGAATCGTCTATTTGTCGTCCGCCCGGCACTGCCCGTTCCATGCCAAACGTCTTTCTGAAAACTGTCCCAATGTGTTCACGTCCCATCCAGAAAACCGCAGGCACAAAAACGAGATACCCGCCCATCACTTGACGGCTGCAGCTAATCCATGGACCGATGCTCAGACCGATCGCATTCATGATAATATATTGGAGTTTGAAAAAGAGATAGAAAAACCAGAGACTAAACGAGACCTCAAGCGTGAGTAAGGAAGCGATCCCGATAACTGAGAAATAGATGACAAGCCGCATCGCGGGCCACCACCCAAGCGTATGCCACGGTTTTTCGGTGAAGACGGTGTAAATGTTATAGATGAGCGGAATCTCTGGCACTTTCGGAAAGTGGGCGTGTAATCCGTTGATGAGGTGCAACACGACTGGAAGTGCCATCCCCGCCCAAAGTAGTCTGCTTTTGAAAAAAGAGTTAAGAAGACTCCCACGCTCAGGTTCCGCAGCGAGTTGTATCGGAATCTGAATTAAGGGAAACGAAAATCTTTCACGTTCTACCCACTGTTTTCGGAGGATTGTCGAAAGGCAGAGCGTTGTAAAATAGAAGACAAGAACGAAAAGGCCCCAGATAAGCAACGGCTCCAGCCAGACCATCCACGGCACACTTTCCGCACGACCGATGCCTTCATAGAAGTCTGTTACAGCCTGCGGTTCCGTGACAACAAGCCACTCGGGGACATGCGGGTGGAGGGTTTCTGACCAATCATTTTCGGTCGTCGCGAAGTACCGCACCGCGACAAGCGAGGGAAGCAGGAACTGCAACAACCCCATTGACGGGATACCCACCGCAACAATCAGCATGATCCAGATAACAGTTAATTCAAGCGCAGAGAAAGCAAAACGTCCGCGCCGCATAAACTTACGCAACGGCACGTTAACAAGGAATACCAGAAGGAGGATCCCAAAGATTGAACCGACAGGAAGATGATTCCCCGCAATTTTGGAGTTTTGTAGGTAGTAATTATTGTAGGGCGTGACTGCACACATCGCTGCGACTAACAGCAGCCCTACGAGAATAGCAGGAAATCGAATTTTTTGGCGAGATATGCTGTCAAAATTCGTAGCGGCGAGGTTTCCTCGCCCACCCTCTACCCTCCGTTCCGATGATTGTTGCTCCAAAGCCTTGCTCCTACGCGCGTCAGCCTTCGTCCCTTACCGAAGGACTATAGAGACATATCTCCGCATCCACGACGCGCCCATCCGGTAATGTGTACTGGTTCGGTGTTCCTCTACCCCATGGTTCCTTGAAATCCCGGCTTCGCACCAAGTCTGATGCTTTCTGAGTGGCAACAGACTCCCATGAGAAGCCGCTCATGAGCTGCTCGTGCAGGGATGCTTCTAACTCCCGATATGCCGCCTGACCTGTGAGGTTCTCAAATTCATCAGGATCTGTCTCTAAATCGAAGAGGATAGATTCATCTTCAGGAAAGGCAACATACTTATAGCGAGGCGTTCGGAGCATACGCATCGGACCCGTGGTCTGGTTTGACCAGTATTCCGTAATAGCAGTGTTTCGCCAACCTTCAGCATTCCCGGACATAAGATGCGTTAGATCGTCGCCGTCTAAGCCTTCAGGGATTGGGATCCCAGCCCTGGCACATAAGGTCGGGAAAAGGTCGTTTAATTCGACAGGTGCTGTCACCCTCGCCCCATGCGATTGCTCTAAACTTCTATCCGACATAATTAACGGCACCCGTGCTGCTGCCTCATAGTAGCTTGACTTCCACCACTGTCCGTGTTCCCCTGCCATCTCACCATGGTCGGTTGTATAGACGATAATTGTGTTATCCAGTAAGCCATCACGTTCCAAAAGCGCAAGTAGATCGCCGACGGACTCATCTAAGAATTCACAACAGGCGTAGTAAGCCGCTCGCGCTTTCCGGGCTTCTTCCGGTGGAATTTCCGCTGTCTTGAAGTTATCTCGTAAACCCTTCGCATAGCGATGTGTCTGCTCTAAATGTCCGGGCGGAACGTTCGGTATATCTACATTGTCGGGCCAATACTTATCCAGAAGACGTTTCGGGGCTGTTAGTGGAAAGTGCGGACGGCTATAACTCGCAAGTAAGAACCACGGTTGTTCCGAGGGTTGCGACCTCAAATATTCAAGCGTTTCTGTGTTAATAACCCGTTCTTGCAGAAGGCTGGTCGGAATTTCTGTGATGCCCGCCAATCGTGTCCGTTGTCGTGTCCCAGACGATGTCAGTGGGTCTGTCTGATGTCCAGCATATCCGCGCAGATCACCATAAGGTCGAGACTGGAAACCGTTAAGCTGTTCTTTCCCACCGAAGTGCATCTTACCGACAAGCGCGGTCGAGTAACCATGTTGCGCGAAATGTGCAGGCATTGTAAGGTGTTCAGGAAAAAGAATCGACCCGTTATTCCATGCTGAACAGCGGTGCGCGTACTTCCCAGTGAGCATGCACATCCGAGAGGGTGTACAGAGCGGGACTTGGCAGTAAGCACTCTCAAAATAGGTCCCGGATGCCGCAAGTCTATCAAGATTCGGCGTTTGGACAATCGTATTACCCTTACACCCTATAGCGTGCGGACTATGTTCATCACTCATCAAAAATAGAATATTCGGTTTTTGCGCCATGAATCAAAAAATCTCCTTTTCCCTGTTCGGGACCGCTTTGATTACTTGATTGTATACCTTCTTCCCTATTTAGTTTACACGATTTCTTGGGGATATTCAAGCAGAATCTGGCGGAGTGTGTAAAGCTTTTGATCCTGAATTCTCGATGGCACGAAAATGAAATATAACGTAGGGCGAGGTCCCCTCGTCCGTCTTGTAGTTCCGAAATCCTGAAAATCCTACAACCCTGTCAATCCTGATTCAGACGAGAAGAAACATGGGGCGGTTCTGCCTTGCGTTTCGCGATTCCGATCGTCAGTGCGGGTAACACAGTCTCAGAAATATCAACGGAATAGTCGAAAATTGCCCATCCTGAGCCGCCCAAGTAACGGGACAGGTAGATCTGCTCAACGACAGCGTCTGGTTTCAGGAGCGAATTAGAAGCCGTTGCACCTATACCGGGATAGATAGCGAACCCTTTAGGTAGCAAAGCAAGTTGATTGACTAATAACGCCGTGAAATAGTCGGCGTTTTCTGTATAGTTCATCGGACACACAAAGTCGATATAGCCAGCCTTTGCCCATGCAATCCAATCCTGTCCAATGGAGGTAACACACGCTGGGTAACTACCGAAGACCGCTGCGGAAATTTTGATGTCAGGGTCCACTTCACGTGCGCGTTTGCGCAATAAACGGAGCAGACGCGTTATCTGTTGCGCCCGCCACTTTATGTAACGCTCAGCGTGTTTCCCTGTCTGTGGTAAGACTTCGGCGGGCCATTTCTCGATCTCCTGTCGTGTTGCAAACACGAATCTCTTACGGCATTCTTCGCAGTAGCAGGCATGGCTTCCCGGATAACGGATATAATCCAGATGGATACCATCTACATCGTAATTCGTTATAATTTCCAGTATACTTTCCAATTCCAATTGGACATTCTCCGGATGCGATGGACAGAGCCAATTCAGTGCTTTGCCGGTTGCAGAGACTTGGGTACGACCCGCCTCCCGCAGTTTTTCAACAAATCCGTTCGGTGCGCCTTCCAAATTCCATGTGATTTTCCATGCATGGACCTCCAAGCCGTGTTCCCGTGCTGCCGCCACACACTGCGCGAGTTGGTCCCCGTATCGCGTGAAGGTTTTGCTCTGAGGTAAGACCTGACTCGGGTAATGCGCTACACCCGCCCATGCTATGTTTGGGAAAATCATGTTAATTCCCGCCGTCGCTAATTCTTTGGCAGACCGGCTCCAATCTCCCGGATACGCGCCAAGTCCAGAGTGGTTCCATACGGCGCGTGCCTCCGTTTCGACACTGGTTTGTGATAAAAAATAGGCTTTTGAAAATGTCTCACGACTTGCGCGGGCTGTAGTTATCGCTGCATTGTAATTCTTGGCTTGGTATGCAGCACGCGCCTGTTTCATTAAATCTTTTCCCGTTTTTAAAGCCTGTATCGCTCCCTGCACGCCACTTTGCTGAACAAATTGCTCCAGTTTCTCAAGAGTCTTCGTATGTCCTATAGCAGTCATCGTTCCTATTACCTGTTCGGCAAGTGTTTGTTGAAGTTCCGGCACGAGATGTCCTAAAAGTGCCGCAAGTAAGCGTGTTTTAGTTTGAATGTCATCTGAGAGAAAAATGTGACTGAAAAAAACACCAGACTCATTGATGAAAAGCGCCGGTAAGCCGGTCGATTCCCCCGCGGCATCGTGCCAGTAGCCGATGATTTTTGTCTGAGGCGTTATTGGCTCCGCTACTGTGATGTTCCACGAGGCTTGTCTGACAGAGGGTGGTATATCAAGTATTTCAGGTGCGCTCAGTTGAATAGTGGAGAAGCGTCCAGGTGGCTCGTCTTTTAGCCAATCCGTTTGCTGTAAACCCAAGAGAGGTGCCACTGTATCCGGAAGGTTATAGGTTACAAAAAGCCTACCTCCGTTTTCAACAAAGCCTTCCAAGAGTCTCGTTGTTTTTGCGGTTACTCTGGAATTTAAGGGAAGAATAATTAATCGCCGAGATTGCAGCACTACCTCAGAAAGCGATGCCTCTTCGAGCGTGTCCGTAGTGAGCCCAATACTGTTGAGCATTCGGTCAAATCGCTTGCTAACAGAACGGACGTATTCGACATCACCTTCTGATGTTTGGGGCGTAACTGATGGCAAAACGATTGCAATCTTCGCCTGCTGTGCGGATACGAAATTATACCCGTTGGCAATCCAGAGCATCGTGCATACGAAAAGGATTCGCAGGATAACACCTTGACTGCTACGGTTTACCAAAACACGGGTTTGCGAAGTACCATTTGCTGTGTATAATAAATTTTTACTGACAAACCGAGTCGGAAACCTCATCTGTTTCTCACTATGCTTTTAGGTGTAAATTTTGGATTTTGTGCTCGGACAAAAGGAGTTCCACCTGTCTTTCCCAAAAATTCGTCAACGCCTTCGGCAATAGCAGCGGCTATTTTAGATTGATACACCGTTGTTGTGAGTTTTTGGCGTTCTCTTGAATTTGAAACAAAACCTGTCTCAATTAGGATAGCAGGCACCTTCGTTCCAATCAAAACGACAAAACGGGCATGCTTGACACCACGATCTACTGCACCGGTAGTTTGCACCAATCTTCGCTGTACATGTTCTGCCAAACGTCTGCTGTCCTCACTCTTGCTCTCTTGGATAATTTCCTTCAGTAGAGATTCAAGTTCTTGGATGCTGTAGCCAGAGTTTGCATTTTCCCGCGCTGCAATCCGCTCTGAGGCTTTATCCGTACTGCTGACATCCAGATAATAGGTTTCGATCCCCTTCGCTTGCGGACTTTCACTGGCATTGGCATGGATGCTCAGAAAGAGATCTGCCTTGTGTCGTGTTGCGAATTGCGTACGTTCCTTGAGTGGAATAAAACGGTTAGCATCCCGTGTCATCAATACAGTATAACCCTTGGCAGTTAAAACTTCCTTGAGTTTCTCTGATATACTGAGAACAATCCCTTTCTCTTGGATCGCGCTGTCTCCCAATGCTCCCGGGTCTTTGCCGCCGTGCCCCGGATCAATGACAATCGTTTTTGCCATCAATCCAAACTCACGCGTCAGTGATTCCGGTTTTAACCCTTCTTGAGCCGATGTTGATTTTTTAGATGATGTCGATGCCGAAAACTTCGGTTTTAGTTTCGGTTCCGATTTCACACGCGGCTGCTTCGGTTTATCCGGCGGCGTTTGTGCGCTATTTTTTGGTGGCGATACTACCTGTTTTGGTTTCGGTTTGAGTGCCTGCAGTTCCACGGAGGCAGCAGCAACAATTTCCTTATTTACCGAGGAATTGATGAGATTGCTGTAGAACATCTCAGCGCGTGTGCGGTAACCTTGCCTCGTGTATAAGCGTGCCAATTCTAATTGCGCGTACGCCAACAATCCAGAGTCAGTATAGCGATTTTCCACAATCTGGTACTGTGTGATAGCCTGATAATCTTGGTTAATAGCATCGTAGCACCGTCCCAACCAATAGTGGGCGTATGGGACATACGGCGAGTCGGGATAAGTATGAACCAACTCGTGAAGTGCGTCAATCGCCCGGTGCGGTGCTTCAGTGTCGCCGTGCTTAATGCTCCACATCCAGCTGGAAGCAATCGCATATTGCGCATCATCCGCGAACGGTCCCTGGGTATCTGTATCAATAACCTCTTGGAATTCGGCAACCAAGGCGTGCCATTCCGCAACCGTCGCCTCTTTTTTCCCACTCGCATACGCGTAATGACGTAGTGAAGCCTCTTTGTAACCCGACATACTCATACAACTCGACAGTACAACGAGACACACAGTCAACAGGCAGGAACAAGACAATTTCATATTTTTCACCTCTCTCATCACGTTTTTTATTTTTTATATATTACCGTAGAATAAAACGGAATATTTTCGCCTTTCGTTACCAAATTGTACCATCACGATACGATTTGTCTCTGCTTTGTAGAACCTAATACGATGATTCTCTGTTGACCTCCGTTAGAATCCGTGCTAAATTGATTTCCTATATTTGTTCCAAATACAAAGGAAGGGAACCGATGAAACTCACTCCGCAAGAAATTCAACTATTTCGTCACAACGGCTTCATCAAATTTCCGACGCAGCTGCCTATGGATCGGGTAGAGGCACTAAAAGCAGCGGCATTAAAGGACATGGCGGATGTTGTGGAACCTGTGGCAAGACAGGACGGTAGAATCATCCGAATTTCCGCAATTTGGGAACGCGGTGGTATTTTTCGAGAGACAATCACGTGTGATGAAATCCTCAATCCATTGGAATCGCTGTTGGGTTCAGATATAGAATATGTGTTGAACCGCCACAATCACGTCTATCTCAGGGACGCAGGTTCAAGTCATTCACTTGCGTTGCATCGTGATGTTCGCCATTGGTCGCGCACAATCGCAACCGTTCTGGTCTATCTGGAAGACACAAATTTGGAGAATGGGTGTACGCGCGTTGTGCCTGGGTCTCACCATCTCCCTGCATTCGCAACCCTTAAGAATGCCGCAATTCAGGAGATTGCTGCATCACAAACCATTCCGTTGCCAATGCCAGCAGGCGGTTTGCTCGCTATTGATAGCATGATAATTCATTCCGCTGGGGTGAATCATACCGATGGCACGCGGATGAGTATGACGCTCGGTTACCATAGTGCCGATGAACTCATGTTGGAAGACAACCCCAGGAGAGTGCTTGTCCGCGGCACGCAACCGTATCGTGGAAACGACCAGCCACGCGAATAATTGTTCTCACTACTGAATTTGTTGTGCAGTTAAGGCGAGTTCGCAGGCAAGACTTAAAAAGGTTAACCTTTTTCATTTTTTTTAAAAATCCAATTTTTTCTTGACAAACGTCAAACGATGTGGTATACTTAATAACGTCCTTGAGATGAAGTAATCTTGAAAAGATTCTCGACCGCGAGATTGAAATGGGCGGGTAGCTCAGGTGGCTAGAGCGACAGCCTTACAAGCTGTAGGTCACAGGTTCAAGTCCTGTCCCGCCTACTTGTCGTGACTACCCCGAGATGAGAAGTCTCTCGATCACAAGGTTGAAATTAAAGTACCGTGGGCTCGTGGCGCAGTTTGGTTTAGCGCGCCTGCCTGTCACGCAGGAGGTCGCGGGTTCAAGTCCCGTCGGGCCCGTTTATTATAAGCGGAATTAGCCACACGTTGTGTCTCACAATGCTGTGGCTTTTTCGTTATACGACGACTGCTATATGATCCCAATCTAAGAATCTTAATTTTGAATGTGACTTTGCAGATAGAATCTTACAATAGAGGAGCAGAACTGCTGTGCTCGACCTTAAACTTATTCGCGAAAATATTGAAGCCGTCCGTCAGATGCTAACAGATCGACATACTGAGGCTGATTTGGATCGGCTGGTAGCATTAGATACTCGCTGGCGTGAGAACTTGACGTATACACAATCCCTCAAGGCACACCAAAACAAGGTCTCCCAAGAAATTGGCCAGTTAAAAAAGCAAAAACTGGATGCGGCAGAGACAATCGCGGAGATGCGTGAACTCTCACAAAAAATTAAGGAACTCACCGCCGAAGCCAACAATACAAAAGCCGAAGTAGATGCAATACTATTGACAATTCCGAATATGCCGGAGGCGAGTACACCTGTCGGTATCAGTGAAGCGGATAATATCGAAATCAAAACGTGGGGGGAATTGCCCAATTACGATTTTGAGCTCAAACCTCACTGGGAAATCGCTGAACAGTTGGATATTGTCGATTTTCAGCGCGGTGCCAAGGTAGCGGGAAGCAACTTTGTCCTCTTCAAAGGTTTAGGTGCCCGGTTGGAACGTGCCCTGATTCAATTCATGCTTGACTTGCACACCACCGAACACGGCTATACTGAAGTCTCTCCGCCGTTTCTCGCCAATCGACCGACAATGACTGGCACCGGGCAACTTCCCAAATTTGAGGCAGATATGTATCGGTGTGATAGGGATGAGGAAAACCCTGATAGCGATCTGTTCCTGATTCCGACTGCTGAAGTGCCTGTGACAAATCTTTTCGCCGGTGAGATACTTTCTGCAGACGAATTACCTATCTACTATACGGCTTACACGCCGTGTTTCCGACGCGAGGCGGGTGCTTACGGTAAGGATACACGTGGGTTACAACGCGTCCATCAATTTGATAAAGTAGAGATGGTGAAGTTCACCACACCTGAGACTTCCTACGCCGAGCATGAGGCACTACTGGCGAATGCTGAGAGCGTTTTGCAAGCACTCGGTTTACCATACCGCGTCGTGCAACATTGTACAGTAGAGCTGGGCTTCTCCGCTGCGAAATGCTACGATATTGAGGTTTGGGCACCGGCAAGAAAGCGGTTTTTGGAGGTTTCTTCTTGTAGTAATTTTGAAGCGTTCCAAGCGCGTCGTGCGAATATCCGATTCCGTCCAGAACCCGGCGCGAGACCGGCGTTCATTCACACGCTCAATGCATCTGGCACGGCATTACCGCGCGTCGTCATCGCGCTCCTTGAGACGTATCAGAACTCTGACGGCACGGTTCGTATCCCCGGAGTCCTGCAACCCTATATGGGTGGCTTGACGCAAATTGGATAAGGTTTATCCTACCGGTCCGACTTTCTCCAATGCTGTAACTAACCAATACCGACTCGGAATTAAGCATTCGATTCCATTCGCGGTCGAAGGACTTCCAATTCCTTGAGCAGGACATCTCTTTTCTTCGTCTCTTTTTGTTTAAGTTGTTCTTCGTCTCCGACGTTTGTTTTCACCGTAAATCCGGCATCCTCAATCATCTGGAGCGTGCGTGATGCTCCTGTCCCTGTTGCATTCAGGTATCCCTCTATAAACATCGAATTAGCCGGATAGAGTGCCATCACTTCCATGCTCCGTAGATGGTGTTCCCTACCTGCTGCTACCCGTATTTCCGCTCTCGGATTTAAGAATCGATACAGACAGAGCACCCGAAGACAATAATCTGGGGTTAAAGTAGTAGGCAGACGCCGCTGTGCGGTAACCGACTCAGTTAACTGCGTCCCATCTATTGGAAGAAAAAAATTAACCGGAAGCGAAGCCACTTCAAGTTCCCGCAGTGCTTTCGCTACCTGAATCAGGTCGCCTGTCTCTTCACCCATTCCAACGATAACGCCTGAACAGCAGGCGAGTCCAACCGACTGTGCGGCTTGTAATGTTTCCATTCTATCCTGATAACTATGCGTGCTACATATCCTCGGGTAATGGATTTCAGAAGTATTCAAGTTATGGTTCAATCTATCCAATCCGGCAGCTTTCAGTGTCCGAGCAGCCTCTACATCAATCAGTCCGGCGGAGAGACAGACTTCGATGGAATACCGCGTTTTCACGGTGCTAATCAGTTCAGCGAGGTGTGCAACCCGTTTGCGTGAAGGACCGCGCCCGCTCATCACAATACAGTAACGGTAGGCACCCGATTTGTAAGCACGTTCGGCTTCTGCTAAAATCTCGGCATCGGGTTTTAAAGAGTACGCTTCAATATCTGCTGTCGCGGAATTCGCCTGCGCGCAGTAGTGGCAGTCTTCAGGACAAAGACCGTTCTGGGCATTGTTGAGGATATGTAATTGGACTGTATTTTGGAAATAGGTTTTGCGTACCTGATACGCAGCATCCAAAAGCGGAAGTAATTCCACCTCCGATGCCGTTAAAATCTTTTCACAGCACGCATCAGAGAGGCACTCGCCCTGAAGACTTGTGGCTGTTAATGTTTGATAAAATGTTGTTTCCATATTTTTAACGACTATATCCAGACGTTGCATCCTACATCCGCAACGATCTAAAATTAATTTGTTTACGATTACTGCTGGCTTGCTGTGTTCGCTGGCCTCGCGGGCTTTTAATTCTGTTGACAAACCTTTTATTATTTAAAGGCGACTGGCATTAACCAGAAACCGACGCGTAATGAAATGGAGTGGCGCCCAGCGTTAATAGTTAAAAATATCCCAGACAATGTCGGTCGCGTTAAAGACCGGACCTTCGGTACAAACGCGTTGGTATTCAAAACTATCCATACCTGTTCGGACTGGACAAACACAACCGAGACAGACCCCCATTGCACATCCCATCCGATTTTCCATAGCGACTTGGGCAGGCACTTCAAAATCCGTCGCTATCTTTGTAACAGTCGCTAACATTTCGTGCGGTCCGCATGCGTAAACCGTTGGACAGTCCCAACCCGTCTGCTTCAGCAGGTCTGTGAGGATGTCAGTGACATAACCGTGACGCCCTACGCTTCCGTCGTCCGTCGCGATGTGTACTGTAATACCAATGGATTCTAAATCCGCGACACTCAAGAGTCGTGCCTGATACTGTGCGCCTACTAATCCGATCGTCTCTATACCGTTCTTACGCAACGCCACAGCAAGTAGCATGAGAGAGGCAATACCGGCACCACCACCAACAAGAATTGCGGGTTCTGGTTTTGGTGTGAAATTGAACGTATTGCCGAGCGGTCCTAATACTTGCAATCGTGCACCTTTCGCCATCTCTGACAGATGCTTTGTCCCGTCTCCGATGATCTGATAAAGCATCGTTATCTCATGTCCTTCAACCGTATAAATCGTGAACGGACGGCGGAGTAAAAGACCAGGACCTTGTGGGATCATAACGTGGATGAATTGCCCGGGACGCGCATATTGTGCAATCTCAGCACACTCACAACGCAATAGATAATGCGCTTCTGCTACCTCCGCATTTGACAGAAGAGTCGTATGAATGTCATAACTGTTTGACAAACGGTCATTTCGCATAACATATATGTTACCATGAAAAATGGGGCATAGCAAGGTTATTCTAAGCAAGAACCGTTTATAAAATTCGCTTTTTTACTATCTTTTTCATCAGAGATGCCTCTATAAAAATGGGAGTTACCTTGCTGTAGCGAATCTTGATGTCTGGAGTGACCCTCTATTACGCTTGGTCAGTTGAAGTTTCTCTCCTTCACAATGCCACACGATGGAGTCTTAGGAAAAAAGAATTTGCTTGCAATTTTTGTGAATTATGTTACAATTAAGCATCAAGGAGAATTGTAGATAGTGGAAAACATATTGAAATTTCGCAGCGACTACCATTTCAAAATAGTCCAATTTACCGATATCCATTGGCACAACGGTGAAGCACCGGATAAGCAGTCGGCTGCGTTGATGAAGCAGATAATGAAAGCCGAATCCCCGGATTTAATTGTGCTAACAGGCGATATTTTAGCAGGTGGTGGATGCAATGACGCTGCTGACTCCCTCCGACAGGTTATCAAGATTGTTGAAGAGGGAGGTGTTCCATGGGCAGCGGTTTTGGGCAACCACGATGACGAAGGCAACGCAGATCGCCATGAACTTATGGCGATAATGCAGGAAAGCACACTATCACTTGCACAACCCGGACCCGCAGAGGTGCCTGGGGTCGGGAATTACATTTTACCCATCCAAAGTTCTGAGGGAAGTGTGACAACTGCCATCTTATATTTTATTGATACGGGGAGTTACGCCCAAACAGATATTGGCGGCTACGACTGGCTCAAACGAGAACAAATCGCTTGGTATCTGCAAGAATCCGCAAAGATCACCGCTGAAGCGGACTATCCACTTCCTGCACTTGCCTTCTTTCATATCCCAATTCCGGAATATAACGAGGTATGGGATTCCCATACCTGCCATGGCGTGAAGTATGAGGATGTTTGCGCGCCTCGGGTGAATAGCGGTTTTTTTGCTGCGATGCATGAAGCCGGGGATGTGATAGGGACCTTCGTCGGACATGATCATATCAACGACTTTTGGGGTGATTTGCATGGGATACGTCTCTGTTACGGTCGTGCCACGGGTTATAATACTTATGGTAGAGATGGATTTCCACGCGGGGCGCGCGTGATTCTATTACAAGAAGGCTCGCGACAATTTGAGACATGGCTTCGCCTCGACGATGGTACGACAGTCCATGTACAACCCGAGCATACACCGTTACAGCGAACTTTAGCAGATGAGAGTGGATTGTACGGCGTATAACGAATTTAGTCTTTATTTTTTAGGAGGAAAGTGTGAGAGCAAATTCCCAAATCTCTATTCGACACGACGGAAAAATCGCAATATTTGACATTACAGGCTATCTCACCGATGCTTCTGAACCCATACTCAGTAAGGCTTACGCTGATGTTGAGGTCCAGAACGCCGAAAAGGTCTTGCTCAATTTTGAACGACGCAGCTTCATTACAAGTAGTGGGTTCGGTGAGATTATCAGATTGCTTTGGAAAATGCGGGAAAAAGGACAGGCTTTACGCGTCGCACATCCATCTACACAAGTTCGCAATATTTTCAATACCATCGGGCTCACACAGAGCATCGGGGTTTTTGAATCCGAAGCGGCGGCGTTGGAAGACTTCTAATTCGTTTTTTGTGATTTGCAGGTTTCGCTTCAGCTCAAGGGAAGAGAGTGTACATATTTACATTCAGCACTATACCTAATAAACTCCAGAGGCTTCCTGCCAGAAACTGACCGAATACAAAGCCCAAGAATAGTGGTAACGCCTTGCGATAGGCTCGGACCCCACCTCCAGTGAAAAGTAACTGCTTAAAGAGCCAACCTAAAAAGATTGAGAACCACATCCAACCGATAGCCCAGCCATTTCCAACAGCGTAGCCAACCGGATAAAACGGCCACCACAAAAACTGACGTTTCAGAAGCGTCAGTACACTGGTGAAGAAAAAACCAAATGCAATATGTTGGATAGCCGGTATATTCGGTGCACGCGGGGCAATAATCCAGCTTTGTAAGCGGTTAAATTCACCAACTCCCCACTGCGCAAACCGGTACTCGTAATAGAGTGCCACATGTCCAACAACCGAAATGATTGTTCCGACAATTGATGCCACAATCAAAGCAATGACCAATCTATTCTCAGACAAGCGGAAACGCCTGCTAATCTTGAAC
This sequence comes from Candidatus Poribacteria bacterium, assembly GCA_963662915.2. Classification (GTDB taxonomy): domain Bacteria; phylum Poribacteria; class WGA-4E; order WGA-4E; family WGA-3G; genus WGA-3G. The sequence continues at coordinate 2,079,319 of CAXXEU010000002.1, forward strand.
GCCTCCAATTGATGCGGCATTGGATGGCATCGGTAGCCGTATGCTAACCACGACAACAACGTTGTGTTCGTTAGGTTTTGAGCCCCCAAGGGTCGGCTCCCCATGAACAGTAACATAATCCTGTCCGGATGCATATTGTGTAGTTCATGTGTTGGCGGTCCCAGTTCAGCACGCATGCGCGTCATCCCGAGACATAACACCAAATAGATGCTGAAATAACCAAGCGCAACCCACGGCGATAACCCTGCGAAATACCAGAACGCCAACACAACTCCCATGCCAATCAATAATCCAAAGACAGCGAGCCGATATAAACCGTCTTTGGATCTAAAAGAAAACACGCTCCTAAGAACTTCAAAAATTTGTCGTCGACTTGTGATGAGGGCGAGAACGCCGATACCGAGCCATGCCCCGCCGCGCTGCACACCTTGTAAGCCGATAGCGGTTGTCCATCCTGTCGCACTAAAAAAGACACGCTGTGCACCCCAAAATAGGTAGAAAAACCAAAACGATAACGCCAACTCCAGCGGCATAAGATATCCAAACCCTATGGCGAATGGATAGACGTAGATCGGCAGACGTCCCACCGCGTTCCACGGACGTTCAGAAAAGTAGAGTTGATACTTGATTTTCAACGCAGGTATTGCTGGAAAGAGGTAGTTCAATCCTGCCAGAATTTCCAACCCAAACGCGATGCCGAAACCGAGCCAAATCAACTTATTGCGAAAGAGCCCAGACGTATTACCAAGCAGTTCAATGGGAAGCGTCGTCAATGGATAGCTCAACTTCTCGTGATCAATCCACTGCCTTCTGATGATAATATTAACACAAAGCATCATAAAGAGAAGGACAATCACCAAACCGCTCCACGCCACAATCGGCCACATCCACGCTTGCAAGTAATGTTCCTGCCAAAACGTATCATCGCCCTCAAAATAGCCTTGTAAAATCCCTCGATCCGTAATGGTTAGCCATGTCGGCATGAATCGAAAGAAAAGCTCCATCCATTCATTTTCAGGAGTTGCAAACCACCCAGCATTGGCAATCATCGGAACCAGTTGTCGAATAATATCGTGCCCCGCCAGTGCGGTCGCGACCGACACCATTATGTAGCTTAGCGCGAGTTCGCGTGATGTCGGTGCAAAACCTTTGAAAACCTTTTTCAGAAGTGGGTTTATAAGTGCTAAGAGAAAGAATGTAAAGAGAACTGTGGGAAAGATAGAAAAATCGGTGAGCTCCCAAACAACGCGATTTTCTGCAGAGATAATCCAGTAACAGGTGAGGATGATGAGGATCGAACCCAGAACAAGGGTGCCGACAACAAACCGGAATGTTGACGGTTTCTGGGTATCCTCGGTTATGCGTGACGCTTCGTGATTCATGGTTACAGTATATCATATCGGTTAGCGTTGGGCAAAGGATACATAGGGCTATTTAGTTTTAAGGTTTTTATCCAATGTGTCCAAAGCGTCGGGATTTGGAAATCCCGCCTACAACGGATCTGCGCGCATCGAACATCTAAAATTTCGGAAAACTGAATACCCCTAACCCATTGACGTGTCCCCTCGGTTTATGCTATAATTCCCCTAACATCACAAGGAAAGGATTCAGGTATGGCAATCAAAAAATCCCAACTCTACGCAAAACTATGGCAAAGCTGTAACAAACTGCGCGGCGGTATGGATGCCTCCCAATACAAAGACTACATTCTGACGCTGCTGTTCATGAAATATGTCTCCGATAAGGCAGAAAGAAATCCTCGCGAGGTAATAAGAGTACCAGAAGGTGGAAGTTTCGCCGATATGGTGAAATTGAAAGGACACAAAGAGATCGGTGATAAGATCAATAAGATTATCGAAAAATTCGCTGAGGCAAATGAACAAATAAGCGACTTTAATCAAGCTGATTTCAATGACGACAGTAAACTTGGCAAAGGCAAAGAGATGGTGGATCGCCTCACTGGGTTGGTGGAAATATTCAACGACCTCGACCTTAGTTCCAACCGCGCTGAAGGTGATGACCTACTCGGAGATGCTTATGAATACCTAATGCGGCATTTCGCTACAGAGTCTGGCAAAAGCAAGGGGCAGTTCTACACGCCTGCCGAAGTTTCTCGCATTATGGCGAAGGTTATCGGCATTGGTCCTGATACCCAAAGGATAAATACGATATATGACCCAACCTGCGGTTCCGGTTCGCTACTGCTGAAGGCAGCCGATGAAGCACCGCATGGAATTAGTATCTATGGACAGGAGAAGGACAATGCAACCTACGGACTCGCCCGGATGAATATGATACTTCACGGGAATGCGAGAGCAGAGATAAGTCACGGGAATACACTCTCTGCGCCTGATCATAAAGATTCAGCCACCGGTCTCAAACTTTTTGACTTTGCTGTAGCAAATCCACCTTTTTCTGACAAAGAGTGGACGACTGGGTTCAATCCTAAACAGGACGAATATGTACGTTTTGAATACGGCATCCCTCCAACAACAAAAGGCGATTACGCTTACCTCCTTCACTTCCTCACATCGCTCAAAAGCACAGGTAAGGGAGCAATCATCTTGCCACACGGTGTGCTGTTCCGTGGCAACCAAGAGAGAGACATCCGTAAAAAACTCATTGAACACGGATTTATCAAGGGTATCATCGGCTTACCTGCCAATCTTTTCTACGGCACCGGCATCCCCGCATGTATCATCGTGATAGACAAGGAAGGTGCCGCACATCGGACTGGCATCTTTATGATAGATGCCAGCAAAGGTTTTCTCAAAGATGGCAACAAGAACCGCCTCCGCGCACAGGACATCCATAAAATCGTGTCCGTTTTCAACAAACAGACTGAAATCGACGGATATTCCCGAATAGTGCCGAAATCTGAAATTACTAACGCTGCCAACGACTATAACCTCAATATCCCACGCTATATTGACAACAGTGAACCCGAAGACCTCCACGATCTCGACGCACACCTCAACGGTGGTATCCCAAACACTAATATTGACGCGCTTGACGACTATTGGGAAGTGTTTCCGACATTACGTCAAAAGTTGTTCAAAGCAAACGGCAGACCCGGTTATAGCGACCCACAGCTGGAAACGCAACACGTAAAAACAACCATCCTCTCACATAACGAGTTCGCAGACTACCAGCAGCAGGTAACCGCTGTCTTTGAGATGTGGCGTGAAGCACATGAACCGCTTCTGCTCGGTCTTGAGGTGAACGCGTCTCCGAGAGAGATCATTCAGAAGTTATCGGAGGCTCTGCTGGAACGGTTCACGGGGCTGCCGTTGCTGGATCGGTATGATGTTTACCAGAAACTGATGGATTATTGGGCTGAAACAATGCAGGACGATGTGTATCTCATCACCACAGATGGATGGGTGGAAGCATCGCAACCGCGCGACCTTATCCAAGACAAAGACCTCAAGGAAACCCCCGACCTTACCATCAAAAAAAAGAAATATAAGATGGACCTATTACCGCCATCTCTAATTGTTGCACGCTATTTTGCCGATGAACAGGCAGAAATTGACACGCTCCAAACCGCGCAAGAAACCGCCGCGCAAGCATTAGACGAATACATTGAAGAACATACCGATGACGAGGGGTTGCTCGTCGATGCTGTCAACGACAGTGGAAACGTCACAAAGACCACTGTAAACGCAAGACGCAAAGAACTCGCACCCAATCTGATGACGCACAACGATGCACAGGACGACGAACGCCATGCACTTGAACACTGCCTATCGCTCATTAATGCAAAAGCAAAAGCAGACAAAAAGGTGAAGGAAGCACAACTCACACTGGATGAACAAGTGTTAGCACGCTATGCAACGCTCACCGAAACAGAAATCAAGCAACTCGTGATTGACGATAAATGGTTCGCCACAATCCAATCCGACATCACAAGCGAAGTGCGTCGGTTGACACAGAGCCTCACCGAACGCGTCAAGGAATTAGAGGAACGCTACGCACAACCGTTGCTGGACCTGGCGCGCGAGGTAGAAGCATTCAACGCGAAAGTGGACGGGCATCTGAAAAAGATAGGGTTAGAGTGGAAATGAAGGATCTTACAACTCAATCTCATGAACCGCATATCACCAACAACTCGGTTCCTGTACGCCAGGGATATAAATGGACTGAGGTAGGTGTGATTCCGGAGGACTGGGAAATCCAAAAATTAGATGCTTTCTGTTCTGTATACAGCGGAGGCACTCCGTCTACTGCTCGGCATGATTTTTACGGTGGCCACATCCCATGGATAACCTCTGGAGACTTAAACGCACGACGAATAACAGAAGTTCCCAACTATCTTACTCAAGCAGGATTCGATTCTTCTGCTGCCAAGATGGTCAAGAGTGGTGATCTAGTAGTCGCTCTCTACGGAGCCACTGCTGGTGTGGTAGCGGTAACTGAGATTGAGGCAGCGATCAACCAAGCGGTACTGTCGATCAAAACAAACAAATGCGACAGCGAATACCTATTTCATCATCTGGAGAATCGTAGAAATCAAATTGTTGCAACGTATACACAAGGGGGGCAGCCGAATCTCAGTAGTGAGATTATTCGCTCGCTTGTTATTGTCATTCCACCCCTGTCAGAACAACGCGCCATCGCCGAAGCCCTGTCAGATGTCGATGGGTTAATCAACGCCTTGGACGCGCTTATCGCCAAAAAGCAAGCCATCAAGCAAGCCACCATGCAGCAACTGCTCACCGGCAAGACGCGCCTGCCCGGGTTTAGTGGGTGGTGGGAGAAAACAAAAATTAGCGATTTACTTGCCTACAGACGACCAGATCCTTGAGGGTTTTCGTCTAAATAATGATACTTGGTTCGGTCTGCGCGATTTTTAGTATCTCAAAGACATCTCCATTGACGCGAAATCTCGCAAATAAGGCGATCGTTATGTTCACCATTTCCAGGCTTTTCGAGACGATAATTGACTTACGTTTGAAACGCCCAAACCAATGTCGCATCCGGCAATTATTACGCTCAATACCGTGTGTCTCCGCCTTCGTCTGAACCAACTTATCCTTGGGAAGCACCGACGCATAAGCCTCATACTTATCTGTATAATAGACCTTGACCTCCCATTTTTCTAACTTTCCGATGAGTTCTTTGAGAGTTGCTTTATCCCGATCACCACACTCCCAAGCGATGAGTTCTCCGGTATCACGACACAAAGCTTTCCATATCCAGCGTTTGTTTTTTTTTTTTCAAATAGTGCCACATCTCATCAAGTTCAAGCACAATCGCCCCAGTATCTTGGGGTTGCGGCGGTTTTGCGTGTTCACCGCCGAAGGTGCGTATCCACTCAAGGATCGTCGAGGGAGAGGCGTGAAGCATTTTTGCGATAGCATTCATGGAAAGCCCGTGGCAATAGAGAAAGACGGCGAGTGCTTTCTCAGCGAGCGGTCTCCCTCGGTAGGTATGATTTTCTGTCCATTGATAGCCGCAGTCTTTGCACTTATAGCGTTGTTTTTCGTGGATGCGTCCGTTTTTCACAAAGTGTGGGTGTTGACATCTTGGGCAACTCATAGTAATTTCCTTGTGGAGTGGTATTGATTTTTCCCAAGGATACCGCGGTTGTCTTTGTTCGTCAATCAAAAAATCAGATTGATTTTTTGATTGACAATTTTACCGACTTCTGCTATCATTTCCGATACTTGAACACAGATGAGACAAGAGTGTTATGAGGGACCTCTATCTTATCATCAATTTACCGAAAACCCTCAGATCCTTATATCGTTCAATCCGATGAATACACGGAACACGGCGATGTCCCCGTTTTAACAGCGAATAAGGCTTTTATTCTCGGCTATACGGACGAAACTTCTGGAATCTGTCATAATTTTCCTGTTATCGTTTTTGATGATTTTACCACAGACAGTAAATATGCGACATTTCCTTTCAAGGTTAAGTCTTCGGCAATCAAACTTTTGTATCCGAAACATGAACGTGTTAGTCTCCAGTATGTATTTGATCGGATGCAGTTGATTGATTTTCCATTAGGTAACCACAAACGGTACTACATATCCGAGTACCAAAATCTTGAACTATACGCTCCTGATTACGATGAACAACACGCCATCGCCTCTGTCCTCTCCGATATGGATGCCGAGATTGCCGCATTAGGGCAGCGTCGCGACAAAACCCGCGCCATCAAGCAGGGGATGATGCAGCAACTGCTCACGGGGCGCGTGCGGTTGGCAAAAAAGGAGTAGATAAAAATGCCCTATCAAAAGAGCCCTTACTTCAAAACTCCTCCAAAGTGCAAGAAAATATGGAGATACATGCCTATAGATAAATTTATGGCAATGCTCAGTGAAGAATCACTGTATTTTCCGAACGTATATTCATTCAATGATAGATATGAAGGAATACTATCGGATAACACCTTGAAAGATGTACTGTCCCCCTAAATTCGGGCCACTGTCTAAACCAAGATTGTGGTATAATATCCACGACTTGAAAGGAGGCCCCGATGGCGAAACGAAAACGAAGAACCTTCACCCCTGCGTTTAAAGGCCAAGTTGTTCTTGAGGCACTTAGCGGTGAAAGTTCGCAAGCAGAAGTGTGTCGTCGACACAACCTGAGTGAAGATCAACTCTCTAAGTGGAAGCAGCAAGTCGTTGAAAACGTAGGCTCTCTGTTTGTGTCCACAGAGAAACAGTCCAGCGAGGCAGCTGAGCGGATCGCCCACCTTGAACAGCTCGTCGGGCGGTTGACTGTGGCATTAGATATTCAAAAAAAAGCAGCGACTTGGTTAGACCAAAACTGACGGAGCAGCGAGAAATAGTTGAGGCACTCCGGACCGATTATTCGGTTCGACAGATATGTGAGGTGCTGGGTTTCACCCGAAGCACCCTCTACTATCAACCCAAGCAGGATCCGTCTGAGGGCGTCCTCCGGGCGGAAATAGAGACGTTGGCACTGCGGTATCCGACCTACGGATATAGGCGTATCACAAAACTGCTGGTGCGTATGGGATACACCATTGGGTGTAAGCGTGTTGCCCGCTTGATGAAAGCTGCAAACCTCTCGGTGTCCGTCAAACGTGTCTGTCAAACCACGACCTCTGTTGACAGTGTACGTCCGTGGGGCAATCGCCTCAAAGACCTTGAAGTCTCCCGATGCGATCAGGTCTGGGTGGGCGATATTACCTACGTCCGCCTGAAAAGATGCTTCGTCTATGTGTGTTTGCTTATGGATGTCTTCACGCGTATGATCAGAGGGTGGCAGGTCAGTCAACACTTGACGCAACCGCTGACCTTGAAACCTTTAGAGGCAGCCTTACGTCAAAGTGTTCCAGAGATCCATCATTCGGATCAAGGCGTTCAATATCTTTCAGATGCTTATGTTTCGATGCTCAGGCATCATGGGATTGAGATCTCCGTCGCCCGTCGTGGATGCCCTTGGGAGAACGGGTATGCCGAAAGACTCATCCGCACGCTCAAGGAAGAAGAAGTTCACCTCAACGACTATGAGGACATCCATGAAGCGAGAAATCGTATTGGACATTTTATCGAACAAGTGTATCACCAAAAACGCCCCCATTCGGCGTTAGACTATTTGACACCTATGGAATTCGAGCAACAAAACTTGGATTAACTTTGCGAAATTGTGGTCTGAATAAACGGTGGCACTTCAAGAAGTCTACAAAACAGATTTATTAAACGCAGAAAACACACCGGTAAAGCAAGACGAAGAATTCTTCAAAGAAAAAGAAGTATTAGAATTACCCGTAATGAAACTGGATAAAGATAGAATTTTAAAGAGGCTACATTCATTTCAAACATTACTAGAAAATTTTTCAAACCATCTAATATTTTGTAGCAGCTGGTTTCTAAAAGAAAGTGAAAGTCATTCTATGTGGTCTGAATATGGAGACAAAAGAAGTCCTACATCTGTAGCTATTCAATCCACTATAGGTGATCTCATCAATAGCATTGAAGATCCGGATTATCAGATTCATATAGGTAAGGTAAAATATAAAGATTATAATAAAGAACACATTGAAGGTTATGAAAATTTTTTATCCAAAGACTTAACAAATCCTGAAAACATCCTCGAATTATTCTACGCCCCTATTTTGCACAAACGAGGTATATACGAAGACGAAAATGAAGTTAGAGCAATCATTTCATTTGAATCCATTTGTGAAAATTACCTGGATCGTATCTACACATCCGATATACCATTTTATAGTGATCGATTGTTCGACGAAGAATATCGTCGTCAATTCCAGTTTATAAATAAGACCGAAAAAATGGCGAAAATACCTAAACGGGGGATACCAATCCAAATTAACCTACAAACCTTACTAAAAATGATTGTAATATCTCCAAACGCAAATAGATATTTTCACGAACCATTTACAAAACTAATAAAGAACCACAATATAGATCCAGCTAGAGTCTATCGTTCCGCCATATAAAAAATCAAGACTACAAATTCTATAGACATAGCACTCCATTGGAGTACGTGTGGTTGTATACGCGTTTTCTATTCTCACTGCGAAGCAATATCACGCCTCCGGCGTGAGGAGTTGCATTTAAACGGATGTATAATTTATACGGACAAAGTGTTGAAAGTGGTGGCTGAAAATCGGTTTCTTTGCTCCAGCGGAGCAACATGTCTGTAGAATTGGGGTCGCCAATCGGCTGCACTCCAGCGGAGTGCTATGTCAATTTAACCTCACAAGAGTAGGACTCAAAGATCGGTTTCTTTGCTCCAGCGGAGCAATATTGCTTCGCAGTGAGAATAGCATATTCATGTGCAATCGACTGCACTCCAGCGGAGTGCCATGTCAATTGAACCCAAAAATGAACACACCACATCGGCAGGACGAGGTGGCAACGAATAGACCCACACACCTTTGAAAACAGGCAACTGAAAAATCGCTCTCATTGCTCCAGAGGAGCGACATGTCTATAGCACTATGTACTATGCAAGGGTGTGTAAAGTTTTTGTCACGGTTTCCTTAATTTTTTGATAGGACAGGTTTGTTTACATAGCACTCCGCTGGAGTGCAAGAGCAGGAGCGAATCTTTTTCTATAGATATATTGCTCCGCTGGAGCAAAGAGGTATCTTTAGAGATAAAGACTTCTTCACGCCGGAGGCGTGATATATCTATAGAAACCAATATCGTCCGTAGCTGCACTCCAGCGGAGTGCTATGTGGGTTGGCGAGGTATCAATCGGGGTAAAACCGCCTCTATAAGGGAACGCTGCCAAAATATTTACACCCCCCTATGCAATTTTGGTTTGACACACAATCAGCGATGCAGATATAATACGATGGACTTACCCCGATAGATATAACAAATCTTGGAGACCCATAAAAACCTATGGCAGACACTTATACCCAACTCTATGTCCATATTGTGTTTTCCGTGAAAGGTAGACACGCATTGATCCCCAAACACCACAAGCCAGAACTCCATAAATACATCACCGGCATCATCACCAACAAAAAACAAAAATTGATTCAAATCAATTCAATGCCGGACCATATCCATATCTTGATCGGAATGACCCCGGATGTCACGTTGTCTGGTTTAGTGAAAGACATCAAGGTGAATTCGACGCGTTTTATCAATCAGAAGCGTTGGACGGTGGGACAATTTTCGTGGCAAACAGGCTACGGGGCGTTCAGTTATTCACATTCTCAGATTCCTAAGGTGGCTGCATATATTGAAAATCAAGAGAGCCATCATTCAAGCAAGACACTTAGAGATGAATATCTTGCGTTTTTGAAGCATTATGGGATTGCGTATGATTTGAAGTATGTTTTTGATCCAGTTGCAGATACCGCTTCTGGAGAATAACCTATAGCACACAGATTTCTGCGTACATAGCACTCCGCTGGAGTGCAGCGGTCTTTGGCACATTTTTCTATAGACATATTGCTCCGATGGAGCAAGGAACGGGGGAATACCATTATGGCAGATTTTGAAGCACTGTTCCATGAAGTTGTTCCAGAAACGGATAGGACCTTCGGTTGGTACGATCCAGAGCATGATGAAGCCAAAAGATACACAGTAGATTGTCGTATCAATGGAATGCCTGAACCGCTCTTTGTCTATGCGCTTGCCAATAATGATAGAATCCGAGATGCCACAATCAAGCTACAAAAAGTGATACAATGGAACATTCCATTTCGTCCTTTGGGGATCTTCCAAGATAGAGAAGTTGCGAATCGTCAAGTGGTCTCCCGTTTTGACGACGTATGCCCTGTGCAATTCTCCAATCTCGAAGTAAACCGACAAGAAATTGTAGATTATCTGGGGGCGAACCTCCAAAGAGTGGTTGCGCCGTAGTAACATCAATCTATCCGGGAACCTTATTTGGAGAAACTTGAAATGAAAACACTTTATATATGTTATGTTTTTTAAAAAACTCCAGAAAAATTCGCAGCATTTCGCAGCATTTCGCACCGGATCCTAAAAAAAAGACCTCCAATTCAATAATTTCTTAAAATTGAATCGCCCTGTTTTGTCTACAGACACGTCTTAAATCCTGTTACCAAGAGGAAAAAGAAAAGTTAGAAAGTGATTTGGGAAGCATCAGACGGAATGATATTTATCAGAAATAGGACTTACACATACTGCTCTTTTGTAGCACAAACTTCATAGTTTGTGTCACCAGAACGCTGTGTTTTCCGAAAATTCTCATCTAATAGAACGGGCTGCAGTCAAAATTGCGTAAGTCCTAGTTAAGAAACTGGAGGCTGTAATTCATGCTTGAAAGACGCTTAGAAGAACTCTGGAGAAACTTGCAGGGCAAAAAACCGCATCTACCCCACTTCCTGTCGGAGATCTATTTAGACAGGATTCGTGGACTTGACAACTTGCGGGTGCTGTTTGATTATCCCGTGAGTGTCATTGCAGGCGGGAACGCCACTGGAAAATCAACAGTGCTGTTCGCTGCTGCATGTGCCTATAAGGTACCCGGAGCAGGCACGAAGGATTTCGTTCCGTCTACACTTTTTCCATATTATAGTCCTAAACTCGGTGACCGTCAAGATATACCAAAGAGAATAACACTGGAATTCAATTATCAGACACCAGACGGCATGCGTTCCATGCGATGGCGATATTATAAAAGGTGGTATCAGAGTTTCTTTGGTCGTCAAAACGCCAGTCAACCAGAACGACAAGTCTATCTCAGAACGCTCAGCAACCTGAGTAACCCATCTGAGGTACGCGGTGTTCTCGGCATGTCGCGCCTAAAATCAGAACCAGAAGAGACACCGCTAACGGCATCACAGATTGCGTTTGCACACCAGATGCTCCCCTTCAGATACTCGGAGGTTGTTAATTTATCCAGCGGTAACAAAAATCTTCTTTTTGCCGCACAAGAAGGTGGTGCAGCTTACTCTGAATTACACATGGCTGCTGGGGAACGCGTAATCCTTCAGTTGTCACAAGAAATCACACAACTGGAGGGAGCACTCGTTTTAATTGACGAAGTAGAAGCAGGGCTACATCCTTGGGTGCAGCAGCTGCTCATGTTGCATTTACAACAATTAGCACTCCGCAACGATCTCCAGATTATTGTCACCTCCCACAGTCCAGTCGTCCTTAACGCAGTTCCATCCAACGGTCGGATTTTTCTCGACCGGGCCGACACATCTGGTGAGGTGGTGGTGCGCCCCGCATACCGCGACTTAATTCAGAACGCGCTCTATGGACGCTCTGCTGAGATGATCAAACTGCTCTGTGAAGACGACATTGCTGAAGGTATCTTGGAAGGTATATTTGACTTTTTACTCCCAAAAGAGGGAATGAATAGGGAAGCAATCCGCATTGGACGAGATACAGGGGCAAGCCAATTTCCAATACATGCTGAGACGTTAAGAAAATTCGGTCAGATTCAAAATACTGTTTTTGTTCTTGATGGTGATCAGAGAGATGGCGATATCGGGCTTAAAATACAAAACGCTGCAAAAAGTACTGTGTCCATACTATTTCTCCCCGGTAATGAAGCCCCCGAAAGTTGGGTATGGGATCGGTTAAAATACATTCCTGATGCAGAAATCGGACGCCTCGGAAACACACGGGCAGGTCTGTCTAATTTAATGAACCAATTGGATGCGATATACAGTTCAGCATCCGATTCGCCTTCAGAGATTGCGAAAAACAAATTTCAGAGTCTCTCCGAAAACTTACGCAGAAAGGCATCGGAGATATGTCGGGTCGTTGCACGCTTAGAGGCAGGGCAAAGAGAAAGTGACATTCGGCCCCTTGCGGATGAGCTGCAGGGAATTTTAAGACAGTGGCGAGAGTAGTCAAAGGAAGTTGTAACGGAAGCCATCGTCAACGCAGTAGCACATCGGGACTATACCAGTAATGCCAGCGTCCAAGTGATGCTATTCTCAGATCGGCTTGAGGTATTGAATCCGGGTAGATTGCCACCACCTCTGACTCTGGAGCAACTCCGAGACACGCACCCATCAATTCCTAATAACCGATTACTGGCGCGTTCACTGTACCTCAACCGATACATTGAAGAGATGGGAACAGGGACATTAGACATGATTCACCGTTGCCGTGATGCCGGCTTGCCTGAACCAGAATTTACCGACAGCGGTGGATTCAAAACGACAATTTGGCGTGCCAAACCTTCAGGACTGCCAGAGTCACTGCCAGAGTCACTGCCAGAGTCACAACCTGAAGGTATGCAATCCAAAGTGATAAAACTACTCGCTACCGGACCAATGCAAAAATCTGAATTGTCCAAAAGTTTAGGACAGAAAGCAATATCCGCACAACTCAATGCGGTTGTACGGAAACTCAGGACAGATCAGTTCATCGAATACACAATACCTGACAAACCCAATAGCAGGCTACAGCAGTACCGTTTGACAGACAAAGGAAGGAACGAACTCGCAAATCTGAAATCAGGCGATGCAGTATAAGATGCAGTATAAGATGCAGCCCAAATCGCGACTATGACCCTTATAATCGAGAATCAGAGTTCCCTCCTACAGATAATGGATACACCAACATGCACATCATTCGTGAAACAGAAAAAGATACGCAAGAACGCGTCATAGAATTCTTCCAAGATACCCTGAACTACATCTACCTCGGCAACTGGGCAGATAGCGTTGACGAAAACAGCAATATCATCCCTGAAGACCTTGCTGACTGGCTGCGGAAACAGAACCACGATCCCAATATTATCACCAAAGCGGTGTATCAACTACAACAAGCAGCGAAAATTGGTGGAAGTAGAACGCTTTATGATGCGAACTTTGAAGTCTATGAACGCCTCCGCTACGGCGTGAAGGTGCAACCAGATGTCAGTGAACAACATAAAACCGTCTGGCTAATAGATTGGAATAACCCAGAAAACAACGACTTCGGCATTGCAGAGGAAGTAGCACTCAGAGGAAAACACAACAAACGCCCCGATCTCGTGCTATATATCAACGGCATCGCTATCGGTGTGTTAGAGTTGAAACGTTCTATAGTCTCTATTTCTGAAGGTATCCGCCAAAACCTTGCAAACCAAACAGAGATGTTCATTGAGTGGTTTTTTAGCACAGTGCAGTTGGTGATGGCAGGGAATGAAACTGAAGGATTGCGTTACGGCGTTATCAAAACACCTGAAAAATACTGGCTGCGATGGAAAGAGCAGCAGGCACAGCCAGATACCGAGACCAATCCGTTACTCAGAGAAATCAGACAATTTTGCAACAAAGAACGGATGCTTGAAGTCCTGCACGACTTCATTGTATTTGATGCTGGAGTAAAGAAGATATGCCGGCATAATCAATACTTCGGTGTGAAGGCAGCCCAGGAACGTGTCAAGAGTAGAGAAGGCGGGATTATCTGGCACACACAAGGCAGCGGGAAAAGTTTGGTCATGGTCTGGTTAGCAAAATGGATTTTGGCAAACAATTCTAACGCACGGATACTCATCATCACTGACCGTATAGAATTGGATGAACAAATTGAAGGTGTTTTTCAGGGTGTCAAAGAGAATATTAAGCGAACAAAGAGCGGTGATGATCTGAAGCAAGTACTTAGCGATGCCACAAATCGGTTAGCCTGTTCTCTTATTCACAAGTTCGGTAAGTCGGGAGAGATAGAAGACACAGATGTTGAAATCTATGTAATTGATCTAAAGCGGAATCTCTCCGATGGTTTACGTATAAAGGACGAATTCTTCGTATTTGTAGACGAATGCCACCGCACACAGTCCGGCAAACTCCACAAGGCGATGAAGGAACTCCTTCCTAACGCCATGCTAATTGGCTTCACAGGCACACCCTTGCTAAAGATTGACAAACAGCGGAGCATTGAGACATTCGGAAAATTTATTGACACCTATAAATATGATGAGGCAGTCCATGATGAAGTCGTGCTTGACCTACGTTATGAGGCGCGCGATATTGACCAGAATCTTACTTCACAAGACCGTATTGACCAATTTTTTGATAGCAAAACCCGCGGGTTAAACGATGTCGCGAAAGCGCAGCTCAAGGAACGTTGGGGAACGATGCTAAATGTGGAAAGTTCAATGAATCGCTTACGGAAAATCGTCGCAGATATTGTTTTGGATATGGGCACGCGCGATCGGTTGAAAAGTGGGAAAGGGAACGCAATGCTTGTGGCAAACAGTATTCTTTCTGCTTGTAGGCTCTACAATCTTTTTCAAGATACACCTTTACGAGGGAAATGCGCCGTTGTGACATCCTATAGGCCGACCACAGAATCCATCAGATTAGAAGAAACAGGGGAAGGACTTACTGAAAACCAGCAGAAATACAACACCTACCGAGAAATGCTCGCAGCACATTTGACGAGTCCCCAGATACAGCGATGCATAAGGTTGACCAGTTTGAGCAAGAGGTAAAGAAACGTTTTATTGAAGAGCCGGCACAAATGAAGCTCCTCATTGTTGTGGACAAGTTGCTCACAGGTTTTGATGCACCACCTGCCACCTATCTCTACATAGACAAAAGCATGCAGGATCATGGGTTGTTTCAAGCAATTTGTCGGGTTAATCGGATTGATAGTGATGACAAAGAATTCGGCTACATCGTGGACTACAAAGACCTGTTCGGATCTCTGAGGCAGGCAATGACAGATTACACGGGTGAGGCGTTTGAAAACTATGATACCGAAGATGTGGAAGGATTATTGAAGGATAGGCTTGAAAAAGGTAGAGAACGATTGGAAGACGCACGCGAAGCGATCAAAGCGTTATGCGAACCAGTGGACCCACCGAAATATATCCAAGATTATATTCGTTACTTCTGTAGCGACGAAAGTGAAAATTCTGAGCAGATCAAAGCGAAAGAGCAGAAACGCATAAAACTCTATCAGTTGACTGCAGCCTTAGTACGTGCATACGCTAACCTTGCGAATGAGATGGAGGCAGCAGGATATAGTGCCGCGGAAGCAGAGAAAATCAAAAAAGAAGTGGGAGACTACGAATATGTACGTCAACAAGTAAAACTGGCAAGTGGGGATTATATTGACCTAAAGATGTATGAGCCTGATATGCGCCATCTGTTGGATACTTATATCCACGCCGAAGAGAGTGAGACGATCTCAACATTTGACAATATACCGCTTGTTCAACTGATTGTGAATAAGGGTGCCGATGCGGCGATTGAGAAATTGCCTGAAGGTATCCGCAAAAGCGAAGAGGCGATCGCGGCAACAATAGAAAACAACATTCGGCGCGTCATTGTTGACAAATCAGAGATCAATCCCAGATATTATGAAGATATGTCACGACTGCTTGATGAACTCATTCGTCAGCGGAGACAGGATGCAATTAATTATCGGCAATATCTATCCGGGGTTACGAGGTTGAGCAAGCGAGTTACCGATTCTACTGCGGACTCGAACTACCCACCAAACATTGATACAAAACCAAGGCAGGCTTTTTTTGATAATTTACCAGATGATATGCCTGTTGATCGTAGAACTGCGATGGCAATAGCAATAGACGAGGCTATTATTGATGCAAGAAGTGATGAATGGAGAGGCAATACATTCAAAGAACGTGAAATACGTAATGCCATCGAAATAGTTATCTTAGATGATTTTGATGACGATACCGTTGACGTTGATAAAATCTTCAATATAGCAAAAAGCCAAGATGAATACTAAAACTAAGAATTATCATATTGAAATACGGGGTCTCTCTATAGAGATAGTCCGTAAAGATATTAAGCATTTCTATATTGGTGTCCATCCACCGAACGGACAAGTGCGTGTGTCTGCACCGCTGCGACTTGACGACGATGCCGTCCGGATGGCAATCATATCACGTTTGGGATGGATTCGCCGGAAACAGACAGCGTTTATGAAACAAGA
Source organism: Candidatus Poribacteria bacterium (assembly GCA_963662915.2). Taxonomy (GTDB): domain Bacteria; phylum Poribacteria; class WGA-4E; order WGA-4E; family WGA-3G; genus WGA-3G. The sequence goes on from CAXXEU010000002.1 coordinate 2,095,665, forward strand.
ACGTCAATCACAACGCGAGTATGTGTCCGGTGAAAGCCATTATTTTGCAGGTAAACGTTACAGACTGAAAGTAACTGAACAGAATTGCCCAGCAAAAGTTCATCTGCTCAACAATACCAAAATCGGACTCACGGTGCGTCCAGGGACAGATCGGGACAAACGTGAGGCAGTACTTTATGAATGGTATCGTGAACATCTCCGTGCCCAATTACCACTACTTATTGCCAAATGGGAACAAAAGATGGAGCTGACTGTAAACGAAGTACGCATCAAAAAAATGAAAACGCTTTGGGGATCCTGCAACATTGAAGCGAAACGCATCTGGCTTAATCTTGAACTGGCGAAGAAACCGAAGTCGTGTCTGGTGTATGTATTTGTTCATGAAATGACACATCTGCTGGAACGTCATCATAACGATCGGTTTCGTGAATTGATGGATCGTTTTCTACCACAATGGCGAACATATAGAGACACCCTCAACCGTGCTCCTTTGGCACATGAAGATTGGGGATATTGACTTAAAAACCCTTACACTGTGTGAAACTATACACCGATCCAACAGTATCTTAAGGAAAAATCATGCCATCTCGTGCGTTGAAAAGCAATAACATCTTACCTAACATCAATAAAATACTCGTCATCCGCGTTGATGGCATCGGCGACCTGCTAAATTCGACACCAGCGATCGCGTTGCTACGAGAAAATTACCCATCTGCGGAGATTACAGTATTAGCGCGTCCACTCAACGCACCTGTGCTGATTGGAAACCCAGATGTTGATAGAGTCCTGACCTTCGCACGCGACGGTGAACACCGTGGACTCAAGTCACGACTCCGATTCTATCGTGAGTTACGCCGCGAAGGGTTTCAACTTGTCGTTGCAATGCAAACCGGAATGTGGCCCCATCTCGTTGCTCTCCTTTCTGGCGCGCCCTCCCGCTTAGGGCGTTATCAGAAGCGATTCAGGTCTACCCTCACGCACGTATGGCACGGCAAATATCCGAAAGGGGAAACCCACGAAGTCGATAGGAATTTGGAACTCGTGCGATTGGTCTGTGAAGGTGAAGGCACGCGAAAACTAAAATTTCGTCTATCGCCTAACGAAATTGATACCGCAAAAGCGCAGCTGACAGCGTGTGGAATTGATGCTGATACATTTCTTATCGGTATCCATCCCGGTGGCAGTTCGTACGATAAGCGTTGGCCCGAAAGACAGTACGCTGAACTTGCAGATAGACTCGTGCAGCAGTATAACGCCACAATCCTGCTCTTGCGTGGTCCCGAAGAGAAAGCGTTAGCACACAATATTCAACAGGCAATGCAATCCGATGCTATCGTCCATGCACCAGAAACAATTCGTGAACTCGGAGCACTATTGTCTTGTTGTAACTTGGTGGTCTGTAACGATTCAGGTCCGATGCATCTCGCCGCAGCGTTAGATATCCCTATGGTGGCGGTCTTCGGTCCGACAGATCATGTCGCATGGCATCCGATGAGCGAAAACGCTTCCATCGTGCGTCGAGATATGCTGTGCTGGCCCTGTAGCGCGCATAAATGCAAGATCGGATGGGAATGCACGAAAAAACTACCCGTTGAACCCGTTTGGAATGCGACAACGGCAACCATAGAAGCGAGGCGAAAATGAAGATTGTCATAGTAGGTTGGGGCACAACAGGAGATGTTTATCCGGTTCTGGCACTGGCGGAACGTTTACTTGAAAGAGGACATGAGGTCCGTGTCTGTGCCCTTGCACTTTATAGAGAGAAGATACTTGAGATCGGTGCGGCATTCTATGAAATCGGAGTCGAATTTGACTTGGAAGACTTTCACGCTGCAATAGATGCCGTTATTCCGAAACGCGACCCACTTGCGATGATGCGCCTTATTGTGGAGGAAGGCATTGTCCGCCGTGGTGAAAAGTGGTATCAGGACTGCTTGGCTGCGATGCAAGGTGCGGATTTGGTAATTTGCCACTCAGTGGATGTGCCTGCGCAAGAGGCTGCTATCCGCAATGGTACACCGTGGTTTACTGTAACATATTGTCCTGCTATTATAAAATCCATCGATTTTGCCCCTTATCCATTTCCGAATTGGGGACACGCATTCAATGCAATCGTCTGGAAAATAGCACAACTCCGTCTTGGGTCGAGTATAGATCCGCTTTTTAATCAATTTATCGTTTCTGTTGGTGGGAAACCGCGGACCTCTGTGATGTTAGAGGGCATGTATTCACCTTATCTCAATCTCATTGCCGCGTCTCCAACGCTCTGTCCACCCGCCGATTTTCCATCGAATCACAAATTCACGGGTGTATGGCATCTCGCGTCTCCAGATTATGTTCCACCCCCTGAACTCGTCGCTTTTTTGGAAGAAGGCCCACCCCCTGTCATCATCACATTCGGCTCCATGGGGGGATCCAATGGACGTGAAACAACAGAAATCTTGATTGATGCTGTCAGACGCACGGATCAACGTGCGATTATCCAAGCCGGCTGGGGACAACTCGGTACACAAGAATCCCTGCCGAATATCTTCTGCACAGAATATGTGCCGCATCAATGGTTGTTCCCACAAGGTCACTGCGTTGTACATCATGGTGGTGCCGGGACGACCGCTTCAGTGTGTCGCGCGAAAGTTCCTTCTGTTGTTGTCGCGCATAATGCAGATCAGCCCTATTGGGGAAAACGCCTCTCAGACTTAGGAGTTGCCCCAAAGCATCTGCACCGTCGGAACCTTACCGCTGAACGTCTGGCGAAACGGATTCGTAAAGTATTGGACACACCTGCAATGAAAGCGCGAGCGAAAGTTTTGGGAAAACAAATAGAAGCAGAAAAAAATGGCTTGACAACGGCTGTTGAGATGATAGAATCTGTTCATTCGTCTGAATCAAGATTCATAGGATTATAGTAAAGCCCGAAATACATGGATGTTTTCGTCCGAAACCACTGATTGCTGGAAATCTATCCCAGTAGGTGCGGTTTGTAACCGCAACGGTCCTCAAGTGCACACTTAATTATAGATTTTACTATAAATGAAACGAATTCTCGTCTTTAGCTTCAGTTTTATCGGTGATGCAGTCTTGTCCACTGCTGTTATCGAACCGCTACGAACACACTTCCGCGATTCTCAAATTACTTTCCTTATTGGAACGCGGGCATTTGGCCTTTTTGTCACTGAACCGAATATAGACGCAATTGTTGTATATGACAATCACAGTAAACATGCTGGATGGCAGGGGCGATTACGTCTCATAAAAACCTTGCGATTTCACAAGTACGACATTGTTATCAATCTGCGAGACACCCTCACGGCGCGGTGTATCGGCGCAAAGCATTGGGGCATGCGTCGTGGAGACAGCAATCGGCACGCTGTGACCCGATACCTTGAAGTGCTTCGGGAGTATGGGGTTGACACAACAGGCGCGCGTCCGCATTTGCAGTTAACAGCGGAGGAACAGACCGCTGCGCACCGTTTTCTTACCGAAACCGGTTGGACATCAGACCGATTATTGATTGGCATTCATCCGGGTGGGAATTGGAAATACAAGTTGTGGGACGCAAAGAATTATGCGCATGTCGCAAGTGCTTTAGCAAAGGAATTGGATGCAGCAATTTTACTCTTCGCCGGCCCCGACGAACGGGAACTCCAAATGCAGGTTGCGAAGATGATGGATAATCCGCCACTTCTCGTCACGACAGAAAATCTGCGGCGGCTTGCGGCGTTAATCTCGACCTGCGATGTGTATATTGGCAACGATACGGGACCGATGCATATCGCAGCAGCAGTAGACACACCGGCAGTGGCACTTTTCGGTTCAACCAATCACGTTCGGAGTGGTCCCTACGGCGATCAGCATACCATTGTCCAGAGTGGGATAGATTTGGGATGCAACCCTTGTCATCCGGGGCGGGATCCAGGCGGATGCGGTGCTGGGAGCTGTGAAGTAATTGCGGGTATTAGAACGGAACAAGTATTGGAGGCAGTAGAACGTTATATTTCCGATGCTTGAAGCGTTAGGCATCTGTCTTTCCTTGCAGACGTTTCAGTTCTGCCAAAGCCTCAGCAAGTTCGGCTTCAGCGCGTTGTCGTGTCCCCGTTTCCTGCTTAACTTGTTCCTTCTGAATGAAATCTATCACGATATCGCGATGGTACTCGGTTTCTGCCATAGGTTTACCATCCGATTCGGGGTAGACGACTGTCGGTGCAGCTTTTATTTTTTCTGGCAGCGTGCTACCTCCGGTTTCTGAAATGGTATCACAACAATTGCTCGGTATCAATAGGTTTTTAGAGCATCCTTAACGCGCTTTGACTAAAAATGAGATTTTTTCCTCGATTGAAGCCGCAAACTATTCAGCACAACCGAGACACTACTAAACGCCATCGCGAACGCTGCAAGCATTGGGTGTAGTTCCCGAAGCATATCCGGCACGAAAGAGAACGGATAAAGCGCGCCTGCTGCAATGGGAATTAACAAAATATTGTAGAAAAACGCCCAGAACAGGTTCTGTTTAATCGTGCGCATCGTCCCACGGCTTAACCGAATTGCCTCGGGAAGTGCCTGCAAATCGCTGTGCATGAGCGTCACATGCGCTGTCTCCCTTGCAATATCAGTGCCTGTGCCAAGTGAGATACCAATATCGGCTTGTGCCAATGCCGGGGTATCGTTAATACCATCCCCTACCATCGCGACGCGGTTTCCATTTTTCGCTTGTAAGGTTTTGATAGCGTCGGCTTTGTCTTCGGGTCGGAGTTCCGCCATGATCTCAGTTATCCCTGCTGCGGCCGCGATCGCATCGGCAGTATTGCGGTTATCACCTGTCATCATGACCACTTCACAGCCGAGTCTTTGGAGGTCGGTGATAGTTGCTTGTGCTTCCGGTCTCAACGTATCCGCGACGGCGAGAAGTCCCGCGATGTGTCCATCAACCGCAACCCATAAAACGGTTTTCGCCTCGATTTGGAGTCGTTCTGCCTCTGTTTCAAAGGTTCTGGTAGGAATGTTGTGTTGTTGAATTAAGGATAGGTTGCCAATCACGACACTGTTTTTACCGACCTGTGCGGTTATACCGTGCCCAGTGACCGCTTCAAAGGCACTGAGTGTTGCGATGTCAAGCCCCCGTCCTTCAGCTGCTTGAACAACTGCTTTGCCAATGGGGTGTTCACTGCCGCGCTCCGCGGCAGCAGAGAGTCGTAAGAGTTCCGATTCGTCCTTCTCTGTGAAAATATCGGTAAGCGTGAGTTTCCCCTCTGTCAGTGTCCCTGTTTTATCGAGAACGATTGTGGTTAAGTCTCCTGCGCGTTCAAGTGCTTCACCGTTTCGGAAGAGGATACCGCGCTGCGCGCCGATACCGGTTCCCATCATAACAGCGGTCGGGGTGGCAAGTCCCAATGCACACGGACAGGCTGTGACGAGGATCGCAACTAAACGGAGCATTGCCGGGGTAAACCCCGCTCCAACAAGGAACCACCACACGAGAAACGTCACAATAGCAATCGCGCTGACGACAGGTACAAACACATTTGTGACCGCATCGGCGGCGCGTTGGATGGGAGGTTTGCTCTGTTGCGTTGTTTGGACCAATTGGACAAGTCGGGAAAGGGCTGTTTCGGTGCCGATATGTGTGGTTTCTATGGTGAGCATGCCACTCTGGTTCATCGTCGCCGCAGTCACAGGATCGCCCGGGATCTTATCTACGGGTAGACTTTCTCCGGTAAAGACGCTTTCGTCAATGGCACTTTTGCCACTGCGCACCACGCCATCAACAGGAATACTTTCGCCGGGACGGACAAGTAGGACATCTCCCACGCCGACTTGTTCAATAGGGATGTGTTGTTCTTCGCCGTTTTGTAAGCGGCACGCTATTGTCGGGAAAAGTTGAGGGAGTTTTTTGAGGGCTGCGTTTATCTTCCCTTTGGCACGTGCTTCAAGCAGTTTTCCTAACTTGATCAACGTAATGATAACTGCTGCTGTCTCGAAATAGACATGGGTACCAAAGCGCGCCCCAGCGTCTGTCCCTAATGCAATCGTTACAGCGAGGCTATAAAAAAACGCCACGGATGAACCCATAGCGACGAGCACATCCATATTGGCGGATCGATTGCGCAAGGCTTTAATACCGCCGATGTAGTAGTCCCAGGCAACATAACCCTGCACCGGTAATGCCAGACCGAACATTAGCCAGTTAACCCAGTTTGCTGATGCCCACGCCCCTAACAGATTCATATCTCTGCCCATGCTGAGTAGAAAAAGTGGGAGCGTGAAGATTATCCCGACAGTGAACTGTCGTTTTTGCCGTTGGAATTCCTCAGCCCGGGCTTCTTCTTCGTCGTCTTCATCAACAACGTCAAAACCGAGATCTCGGATTTTATCAACGATAGTGTCTTCGTTGAGAGTTGATCCATCGAAAGTGATAGCGGCGTATTCGGTAGCAAGACTGACTTCTGCAACAAGGATACCGTCCATCTTTTTGAGATGGCGCGTGATGGTACTTGCGCAGTTTTCACAGTGCATTCCGGTGATAGGGAGGTTAATCTGATGTTCCATTTTTTTTATGGCTATCAGCACGCCTGCTACGCAGGCTTTCAGTTATCAGTTTTCAGTTAAGAGATTCCTATGGAAATTGCAAACGTTTGTAACCGCCACAAACCCACGTATCAAGAAACGAAAATGGGCGTAGCGCACGGACCAAAAACTGACAACCATTCCCCCGCTATCCTAAGTGGACAGGTCCACCTGTTTCAAGAGATTCGTTGGCGGCGATGGATAAAATCGCGGTTTTGGCGGCATCGGCGTACGGTGAACGGATTGCGCTGCCGTCTCCTGTGCGAACCGCCTCAATAAAGGTGCTATCCATGTCAATCGTGCAATTGTTTTCTGGATTCCATGTAGTTTTCTCATCGGCAGTGGAGAGCACAAGCGCACGACGGAGATGGTATTCAAGCGAACCGTCTTCACAGAAAATGTCTAATCCAGAACGGCGCATTCCGTTCGTGGTGAAACAGGCAGAGAACATTATCCCGAAAACACCACTCTCAAATTGCAAAGAGACCGCAGAGGCTTCTTCAATATCGTAATCGGTGTCCGGAATCAGATCGTAGCGTGCAACAGCATAGACGGTTTTGACTTCGCCGAAGAGGTAACGCGCCATATCAAATTCGTGTGTTGTTTGCTCCATGAGTTGTCCGCCGGATTTCGCCTTTTCACGCCACCATCCCCCCGGCATTCCGCCCATCCAGTATCCCATAAAGAATCCGACGCGCCGAGACGCGAGGAGTTCTTGTGCTTTGTCAATAATATCAAGGTACCGTTCCTGATATCCGGCAGCTGTGATGATACCTTTTTCTTCTATCTCCGCCGCGATTTCCTTTGCTTCGTCGGCATTCATGTGTACCGGTTTTTCCACAAACATCGGCAACCCAGCATTGACAACGGCGCGTTCCGGTGCACCGTGAGCAAACGGCGGAATTGAGATGTAAACGGCATCCAATTCCTCGCGTGCTAACATCTGATTATAGTCGGCGTATGCTTTACCACCATACTGCGTCACAGCCTGTTCTGCTTTTTCGAGCACAATATCACAAAAGGCGACAAATTGTGAGCCGCCAATCTCTGTTAATTCACGTAGGTGGCGATTCATGTTACCACCGGTGCCGATAAAGCCTAATCTAACGTCTGACATTTTTTACCCCATAATTTGTTGTTAGAACACCGTAAATCCAACACTAACAGCACTATATTGCTTCCCTTCAAAAAATATCTGCCAGGACAGCGGACGCAGCAGCTCAGGCGCAATCGTTTAAAATACAGAATTCTGTGCTGGACCAAGCATCAACGATGGTAAAATACCGATAAGCAACACGCCAATCGCTGCGATGATTAATCCGATGACAAGGGTTGAGGAATATGGACTGAACTCCAACTCCTCTTCCGGTTCGCGCATATACATTGTTACGACGACGCGCAGGTAGTAGAACGCCGATATCGCAGTGTTGACAGCACCAATAACAACGAGCCAGATGTGCCCCGCTTGAACCGCTGATTTGAAGATATAGAACTTCCCGACAAAACCAGCAGTCGGTGGAAAACCGGCGAGCGACAAAAGCATTACCGTCATAAACATAGCGAGTAACGGCTTTCGCATCCCAAGTCCGGCATAATCGGAAATCATGAGGCTCTCACCATCAGCAGTTTTTGCTAAGATAACCGCACCAAACGCTCCGATGTTCATCACGCAGTAAACAAGGAGGTACAGCATCGCGCTGGAGATACCCTCACTATTTGCGGCTGCTAAACCTATCAGAATGTAACCAGCATGCGCAATGCTCGAATATGCCAGCATCCGTTTGATGTTCGTTTGTGCAATCGCAATGACATTTCCAACTGTCATTGTCAACATCGCCAACAGAATGATAACGCCACTCCATTCGCCTTGCAGATTTGGTAGCGCCTCCATGAAAATCCTGAGGAACGCCGCGAACCCCGCTGCCTTCGGTCCAGCTGAGATGAACGCCGCTATTGTTGTCGGGGCGCCTTCATAAACATCAGGTGCCCATTGGTGAAATGGGACGATCGCCACCTTAAATCCGAACCCGACAATAAGCAGGAACATACCTGCTAACAGGAGTGGTGATTTATTCGGAGCCGAGATTGCCTCAGCAATTGCAGGAATGCTCGTTGTTCCAGCACCACCGTAAATCAACGCAATGCCATAAAGGAAAAACGCGCTCGCAAACGCACCGAGCAACAGATATTTCATGCCCGCCTCGCTTGAAGCAGGACTCTCCCGGAAATACCCTGCCAAGATATACAGCGATAGCGACATCAGTTCCAAGCCCAAGAAAACGATAATTAACTCGTTGCCGGCAGCCATCAACATCATACCGAGCGTCGCAAGCAGAATCAGTAGGTAGTACGGACCCTGATTTCTGTCTCTACCGCCTAAGTAACTTATCGAGATCAGGGCAACTAAAATTGTTGAGACAAGAAAGATAATATTAAAAAAAAGCGAGAAATTATCTACCTTGAACATTTCGCTGAATTGAGTGCCAACTGTGCCCGCTTGATGCATCTGAATGGAAACCCATAGGGCAATTCCAGCACCAACGATTGTCATCCAGCCGAGAACCGTTTTTGAAATAGAATCAAAAAGGTCAAAGACGAGGACAATGAGCAACGTCAAAGCGATAACAAGTTCTGGCATCAGCAATTGCCAGTTAATCTCTATCGGCATTCAAAAACTCCTTTTTTTATAGTTCTCAGTCGTCAGTCGTCAGTCGTCGGTTAAGAGGTGGTCTGTAATAATTCACCTCTTGCTGTAATATTTCGAGTATAGATAAATTGCTACAAAACCGGATCTTCACTAAAAACTGATAACTGATAACTGATAACCATTACAGGAACACAAACGTCACAACCACAAAGAGAGGGAATAAGATTGCCACAGACCAGAGCATGTATCCGAAGAAACTGGGCATCCGAATCCCACTCTGTTCAGCGATTGCTTTCACCATGAAATTCGGGGCATTACCGATATAGGTATTTGCCCCCATGAAAACTGCTCCGACGGAGATAGCAATGAGCAATCTGGTAAACTCAAGGTGTTGTGGATCCGTTAATTGACCTGACAGAATTTGTGGCACAACCGCCTCGGTAAGGTGTAATTTCCCGAGTGCTGTGTTGAAGAACGTCAAATATGTTGGCGCGTTGTCCAAGAAGCTCGACAAAATACCCGTAATCCAGAAATAGTGAACAGGTTGTTTCATAGCCCCAATTAAACCTGCCAGAGCCCCGTTCTCTCCTGCTTTCAGAATTGCCAATGCTGGAATGATTGTCATAAATATTCCAGCGAAAACTTTTGCGACTTCTTCAATCGGCTCCCATGAAAATTCGTTAGATTGACGCAACTCGCCGCTAAAGGGCGTATATTTGAGGGACAGTACCCCCATAACAATAATCAATACTTCACGAGCAATATTTTGCCAATACACATGAACACCAAGAATGTTAACGTCTCCCCACTTGAAAGTACCACTCATGAGAACGGCAGCAATAATACCAAACAGGAATACGAGATTGAAAAGACCCTCTACACGAACAGGTTCGTTGGTGCCATCGTCTGGTACCACGCCTCCCTCTCGTTTAAACATCAAAGTGTCAATTATAAAGAACAGAATAATCAATATCACGCTTATAAGTAACATGTGCGGCAATAATGCTGTGGTCGTCCAGAAGAATGGCACGCCGCGGAGAAATCCGAGGAATAGAGGTGGGTCTCCTATAGGTGTTAAAGAACCGCCGATATTACTTACCAGAAAAATGAAAAAGACAATTAGATGAACTTTATTTTTTCGGTATGCATTTGCTCGGATTAAAGGACGGATCAGAAGCATTGATGCCCCCGTAGTTCCGACCCATGATGCAATCACTGTCCCGATTAACAGTAAGAACGTATTGAGTACCGGTGTGCCACGCAATGTGCCACGCACAAGAATCCCACCCGCGACTGTGAACAAGCCCCATAAAAGCAGGATAAATGGGATATAGTCTAATAGATAGATATGCAAGATGTCGTAAAAAGCATCTCCACGGAAAGCAATCAGATACGGAATCGCGAAGACGGATGCCCATATCAATGACATCTTTCCACCGTGATGAACAAGAAAGTGTGAATCTAACACGAGTGGGAGGATCGCAATTGAGAGCAAGATACCAACAAATGGAATAATACTCCAGAGCGGCAATTTCGAGCCATCTACCCCTCCATGATGTGCGCCGTCACCGTGTGCGTCATCTGCCCCGAATGCCTCTATTGAAACCGATAGCGCAAATCCGACAATTATACAAAGAATAAGACAAGATGTGAGTTTAAATTTCACTTACTTCGTTTCTGCCTCCTTTTCAATCTTTTCATGCTGTGCACGCTGCGTTCCATGTAATGCAAGTTGACTGTTTGATGGAACCTGTTTTTCCAAGTGTCCGATAGCAGATTGCGTCTGCACCCGTGTCACAACAATTTCTACCGATTTTTCCATCTTGCTCAGGAAAGGCTTTGGGTAAACACCAATCCAAACGATAAACAGCAAGATTGGTAGCATCACAACAATTTCGCGAGCATTCAGGTCAGGTAATTCTGCGTTTGTTTTATCCAATGTTCCGAACATCACCCGTTGGAACATCCACAGCATATACACAGCTGCAAGGATTACACCCGCGGTTGCGAAAACTACGTATATCTTAGAGAAAGCCCCTTCAACAAAACTGCCAGACAGTATCATGTATTCACCAACGAACCCGTTCAAACCCGGTAGCCCAATTGACGACAACGTCACAATCATAAAAATTGTGGCAAAGATCGGCATCTGTTTTGACAAGCCACCGAAATCAACGATCATCCTGCTATGTCGCCGTTCATAGATCATCCCGACCAAGAGGAACAACGCTCCTGTACTTAAGCCATGATTAATCATTTGCAACACGCTCCCTTCGATACCTAAGGGATTTCTTGAAAAAAGGCCCAGTACAACAAATCCAAGGTGACTGACACTTGAATAGGCGACAAGTTTCTTGAGATCTGGTTGCACCATAGCGACCAATGCCCCATAGATGATACCAATGACCGCAAGTGTAACAATCAGTGGTGTGAATTTAGCCGCTGCATCTGGAAAGAGTGGTAGACAAAATCGGATGATACCGTAAGTTCCCATCTTTAGCAGAACGCCAGCAAGGATAACACTGCCCACTGTAGGTGCTTCAACGTGTGCATCTGGCAGCCATGTGTGGAATGGGAAGAGTGGCACCTTAATCGCGAACGCAATAAAGAACCCAAGGAATAACAGATCTGAATGACTGAACGGACCACTTAAAGTGGTCAAATCAAAACTATTGTTGTTTTGGAAATAGAGCACTAAAATACCGACCAGCATCAACGCACTACCCGCCATCGTATAGAGAACGAACTTCACCGTAGCGTAAATCCGCCGTTCGCCGCCCCAAATACCGATAAGGAAGTACATCGGAATCAGCATGGATTCCCAGAACACGAAAAAGAGGAACAGATCCAATGCGCAGAAAACACCCAACATCCCCGTTTCGAGAGCAAGTAGCGACATCATAAAGCCGCTCAACCCTTTCTCGACCGAATTCCACGCGGCGAGAATACATACCGGTGTTAGAAAGGTCGTCAGTAAAACTAACCACAACGAGATACCGTCAATACCGATGTGGTAACTTATACCTAAACCCGGAATCCACGCTTGTTGAGTGACATTTTGAAATGTTCCAGTCGTTGCGTCAAACCCTGTATAAAGCCCTAACGAGAGAACAAACGTCAGGAGCCCAATAACAAGCGCGATACCCTTGATAGCAGTTGCCCCCAATCCTCTCAGCAACGCAATCGCTATCACACCGAGCAGTGGTAAAAAAATGACCATTGAAAGTAACAAGGAAACCTCCTTTAGGACAATACGATTTTTCAGCGATTAGCACGATCTATCGGTCGCGATTTCCGCTCCTGAAGGAACAAATCACTACTCAAACAAATTGAATACATTCCAGCTCGAAGAATTATACCAAGAACGCTTACGCGCCTCTTCTTTTCGCTTTAGTTCGCGGAGCGGTTACGCTTTATTTAAAAGAAAGAACTGACCTGATAATTCTCAGAAGAGTCTTAAGTATCAAGGACACTAAACCCTGTATCAACGCCAAACACACAGCACCATAAGCGAAAAAAATAGTATAACCTAATCCAAGCAAAACACTTTGAATCAAACTCAGTTTGTCACGGTCTAGCAGATACACCCATATCAGAATTCCACAGATAGGAGACAAACAGATTAGAACCCGATAGAGACCGGGCAGCCAAAACCAAATATTTTTCAGTGTTTTTTTCACCGTGTCTCCATTTTCTTTACAAGGTGGCAACTTAGGTTGACTTTTAGTGGCGTACACCATCATAGCTGCGCTATGTTACGAAACAATCCATTAAGCGAAAAACAGATAGTAAGCAAGGAATAGCACGATTCCCAAGACCATTGAGACAATGTAGGCTTGGACGATCCCAGTCTGAAGCCGTCGTAATGTGCCGCCAATAATCTGAACCATCGAAGCTACGCCGTTGACAACTCCATCAATAATGCCATTGTCCACAATCCGCCACAATAGGTAGTGAGAACCGTTTTTGATGGGCTGTACAATGAGAACGTTGTAAATCTCGTCAATATAGTATTTGTTAGCAATCAGTTTGTGGAGTGCATGAGTCGGTTCCTCAGATGGCACACGTTTGCCGTAACGCATCCATGCAAACGCAATACCCGCTAAACCAACGACTGATGAGATTACCATGAATAAAACTACATTACCCGATGCATCATGATGTGCTTCTGGAAAAACGTTTTTTGTGAAATGGTGGAACCAACTGTCATGTCCACCCCAACCTAAGAGTAAACCGATTAAAGCCGATGGAATTGCTAAGATTGCCAGAGGCACCCACATCACCGGTGGCGATTCGTGGAGATGCGAAGCAACGTCGGGTTCAACCCGAGACTCGCCATAGAACGTCACAAAAATCAAGCGGAACATATAAAACGCTGTCAGGAATGCCGTGACCAACCCTATAATGTAAAGCAGCGGGGAGCTCCCCCACGCGCTGTGTAGAATTTCGTCTTTGCTCCAAAAACCGCTCAGAAACGGAAATCCGGCAATGGCAAGCGCACCCACTAAAAATGTCCAATGCGTTATTGGCATTTTGGTCTTCAAACCACCCATCTTCCGCATGTCTAATTCATTCGCCATTGCATGCATCACACTGCCAGCAGTGAGGAACATCAGTCCCTTAAAGAAGGCGTGTGTCACCAAATGGAAAACACCAGAGGCATAAGCACCAACACCGACCCCAAGGAACATATATCCTAATTGACTTACCGTGGAATAGGCAAGAATACGTTTGATGTCGTTCTGTGCCAAGGCAATCGTCGCCGCAAAGAAAGCAGTCAAGACACCAATCCACGCTACGACTTCACCTGTATGCGCTATGTTATAAAGCACAGCAGAACGTGCGATCATATACACGCCTGCCGTTACCATCGTGGCGGCGTGGATCAACGCACTCACAGGAGTCGGACCCTCCATCGCGTCTGGTAGCCACACATAGAGCGGAATTTGTGCCGATTTACCTATCGCGCCAACAAAGAGTAGCAGTGTCGCAATCACAAGGGTGCTACTTCCAAAAACTTTCTGAAAATTATCTGCCTCGGCAGCATCGAACATCGACACAAAATCGAGCGTTCCAAACGCTGCAAATAGGGTAAATATCCCTAACAGGAATCCAAAATCACCAATTCTGTTCACAATAAATGCTTTTTTTCCAGCATCCGTCGCTGACTTCTTGTCGTACCAGAACCCAATCAATAGGTAAGAACACAGCCCCACGCCTTCCCACCCGACAAACATCATGAGGTAGTTGTTGCCGAGAACCAGGATTAGCATCGCGAACACAAACAGATTCAGGTAAGCGAAATAGCGGGTATACCCTTCATCACCATGCATGTAGCCGATCGAGTACACGTGGATGAGGAATCCTACACCTGTGATGACCAACAACATTACCGTTGTGAGTGCGTCCACTCGGAATCCGACATTGAATGCAAACGACTCTCCAGTAATCCATTCATAAAGTGTTTCGTCAAAGGGAGTGCCACCACCATGAAGACTGGCAAAGGCGACGATTGAGCAGATTAAGGAGATCAGTACCGCGACCGAACCGATCCACCCACTCAATTTCTCATTCCCTTTGAGCCATTTTCCAAGCAACCCGTTAATTAGGAACCCAACAAGCGGGGCAACTAACAGAACAACAATTAATTCACGTGACATTTTTTATCCTTTTTTATGGCTATCAGCTATCAGTTTTCGGCTTTCGGTCAAGAGATTCCATAAGTAGGAGAAAACGTTCATAACTGCCATAACGATCTACTGACAACCGACTGCTGACAACTGCCCGCCATCTTTACCCTTTCAACGAATTAACCTCGTCCACATTAATCGTTTCACGATGCTTGAAGACGCTTACAATAATCGCAAGCCCAATCGCAACCTCTGCGGCAGCGACAGCCATCACGAAGAAAACAAAGACTTGTCCAGTTGCCTCACCGAGACTACGACTGATTGCTACAAAGGCGAGATTCGCCGCATTCAACATCAGTTCAATACACATGAAGATGATGATCGCGTTCCTACGGACAAGAACACCAATGACACCTGTTGTAAACAGGAGCGCGCTTAAAATGAGGTAATACTGTAATTCCATATTTTTAATAACTATATCTGGGCGTTGCCTCCGTTGTCGGCAACGCGTTAAAATTGTTAAGAAACTTGCTTTAGGTTATAAAGGTTTTTGTAACGATTACAATACTGCAAGGACAACGGACGCAGCAGGGGCCCCGTAGCGAACAGCGTGCGGGGCGAGATTTAATCGTTAGGAGAACGTTTCACCAGAACGATAACCCCAATCAATGCCGCCAACAAAATCAGCGAGGTAACCTCGAATGGTAAGAGGTACTTGCTGAACAAGAGTTCACCAATATGGTACGTTGTTGTCTCTGGGGATGCCGTTGCCGGTTGTGCAGAGGCAATAGCGGTATCATTGAGGACGTTCGTAGCAATATAGATACCTTCGATTGCCAAGAGGATGCCTAAAATTATCGCAAAGCCCTTTAGTTTTCCACCAATGGCTCCTTTCACCGAGAGCGTTCCGAGATTCAAAAGCATAATCACAAAGAGGAACAACACCATAATAGCACCGGCGTAAACGATCACTTGTACCGCAGCAACGAAGTGCGCACCTAACAAGAGAAATAGTCCTGCTTGTGCAAAAAAAGTCACGACAAGCGAAAGCGCACTATAAATCGGATGTCGAAATGAGATGACCGCAACCGCGCCAACCAACGAGACCGCTCCAAAGAGAATAAATAGAATCTGTTCTGCATTCATGAGTCGTACGCCTCCTATTCTATTGCGTCGAGAGCAGTCGGTGTAAGTTGATTGTCACTATCTTGCATTGCTGGCTTAGGGGCATCCATCGCAAGCAGCCCTGCTACGATCGAGGCAACGATAAACCCAGCAACTGCATTACCGATACCTACTACCAAGCGGGAACCTGTTGTTATCCACAGGGTCCCTGTTACAGCAATTGAAGTCAATGTGATGGGTAATAGGAATTTCCAACCGAAGTTCATGAGTTGATCATACCGGAACCGCGGAAGCGTCCAGCGTACCCAAATGAACACGAATAGGAAAATGGCTGTTTTGACAAAAAAGATGCCGAATGAGATAATGCCACTCCACACGGGTCCACCTATATTTTCTAAGCCAAAAAAGTGCCATCCACCAAGGAAAAGCGTTACCGTCACAGCAGAACCTACAATCATGTGCATATATTCTGCCATAAAAAACATCGCAAACTTCATGCTACTGTATTCGGTGTGATAACCTGCGACAAGTTCTTGCTCAGCTTCCGCGAGGTCAAAAGGTAAGCGGTTTGTTTCTGCGAACATTGCCGTGACAAACGCTAAAAAGGCGGGAAAATGAATCAGGAAATTCCAATGCCACGGATACGCGCCTTGTGCTTCCGCAATTGCTCGAAGGTGGAGCGAACTCGTCAGCATCAGCACCCCAATAATTGCCAATCCGAGTGTCAATTCATAGCTAATCATTTGTGCTGACGAACGTAGACCGCCTAAAAGCGAATACTTGTTATTAGATGCCCAAGCACCCAAGACAACACCGTAGACACCAAGGGAGGTTATAGCTAAGATATACAGCACACCGATGTTGATATCCGCAATCTGAAGTGGTATTTCATGTCCAAGGACCGTGATAGAACTTCCAAACGGCACAACTGCAATTGTAACCATCGCCGGTATCAAGACCATTGCCGGTGCAAGTACATACAGCGGTTTATCCACATGATCCGGGATAAGGTCTTCCTTAAAGAGGAACTTAATTCCATCGGCGATTGGTTGTAGAATTCCTTGGAAGCCGACCCGATTCGGTCCGAGCCGATCCTGCATCCATCCACTCACCCGACGTTCTGACCAGATCATTGCCATTACGCCAATAATTAGCAGGTGTGCGATGAAGAGAACCTTGACGATTGAGCTGAGGATTAAAACGAGAAGTTGTGAATTTTCCATATTTTTAACTATAAAATGTGGTCACCGCTCCACTTCGCGTCACGGTGGTTTCCAGTTAAGTTCAACCGCCTCTGGGGTTTGAACGTTATTTTTACCTAATATTCGATTAAGTCCAACTACCTCACAGTATAGCAAGTTTTAACTTGCGAATTTCGCTAAAATTCATCAACCTCATTGAGGCTATAGGCTTAGGTTAACTTGATTCCCGAATCTCCAATTTTTTGGTGCGTCGCGTCACCATAGCCCGGCACATTTTCTGCGATAGCAAGAGCAATCTCACCCGCGAAGTGGTAGTTCATCTCACCGCCTAACTGTTTGGCAAGCTGCTGCGTGATTTCCCAATCTGCGCGCGCTTCGCCCGGTGGATCAATCACTTTGCGAATGCGTTGGACCCAGCCAGTTGAATTCGTGAAGGTGCCATCTTTCTCAGCAAAAGTAGTTCCGGGTAGTACTACATCTGCTAATTGCGTAACTTCTGATGGTAAAACGTCTTGCACGATGAGGAAGTCAACACGCTCTAACGCTGCTTTCTCAGCGTCCTCAAGCGGACGTTCCGGTGCACCATTGACGAGATAAACAACTTTCGCACCTGAGACCTTTTCCCAAAGTGCATCACCTTCTAAAACGTTATTGCCGTTCGCAGCACCGAGTATCGTTCGCGCGCCCGCCGTGTTCGGATTCTTATCTGCTTCAATAGTAAATTGTGGGAATTTATGCGCTTCGCCCGGCAGCTGCCCAAAGAGTCCTAACTGAGTCGTTTTCAACACATCGTGTGCGAACTGCTGTAAAACGTAGTTGTCTTCATTCGTGCCTTGTGCGGAACCGATAACAACAACATCCTCAGTCTCTACTTCCGACAACTTCTCTGTAATTACCGACAGAGCATCTCCCCAATGTGTTGGCGTTAACTCGTCATCAACCCGTTTCAGTGGGAGTTGGAGCCGATCATCGCTGTTCACATAGTGGTAACCGAGGCGACCGTCGTCACACATCCAATACTGGTTAATATCTCCATGGAAACGCGGCTTCAGTCGATAAACGCCATCAGCTTTGTATTCTACAGTGATATTGCAGCCGACACTACATCCCGAACAGACGCTACTCGCTTTCTCCAAGAACCAAGGACGCGACTTGAACAAGAAGTCTTTGCTAATCAATGCCCCAACAGGACAGATATCAACGACATTTCCTGCGAGCTTATTGTCCAGCAACTGTAACGGGATGCCATCATGGCTGCGCGGAATATCAATTTCATCGTGGGAACCGCGCTGAATTAAGCCTAACTCCCCTGTTCCAGACACCTCTTCACAAAATCGGATACACCGAGTACAGACAATACAACGCGTTGAATAGAGCAGTACGTCGGGTCCCAAATCCTTCTTCGGCGGCACATTTTTGACCTCAAGGTACCGGCTCTTATCGTGTCCATGTCGGTGCGAGAAGTCTTGCAAGTCACACTCACCGGCTTGATCACAAACCGGGCAGTCAAGCGGATGATGGACAAGCAGGAATTCCAGAATATCCTCACGCGCTTTTTTGACACGTGGGCTATCTGTTTGAACAATAAAGTCGTATTTTCCATCAAGTTTTCTGTCTGGAGGTGCTGTTCTGACGGTAGTCGTGCAACCCGTTGCCAATTGTCGGTCTGGAACAATTGCGCCAGCAGGAGGAAAGAAAACATAGGGTTCAACGAGACACATCCGACAATTCGCAGGGCGGCTCAAGCCTGGATGATAGCAGTAGTGAGGCACCTCAATGCCGTGTTGCCTCGCCGCCTCAACTATATTCGTTCCATCTTCAACCTCTACCTCGAGGTCATTTAATTTAATAAATGCCATTTTTTAATTTTTCCTTCCTACAGGTCAGCGAACTCTTTCGGAACAAATCGCTGCTGATACGCGTAATTTTCCTCCGGAGGCACTGTAGCTTCGGCAACAGGTAAAGTAACCAGTTTACCTTCTCGGATAGCGGCTTCAAACTCAGGACGGAACTTGCGCATATAACTCACAGCGGGCCACGAAACAGCAATCCCAAAAACGCAAATTGTGTTCCATGTCATCGTATCTACATTCGCGATGTTGTTAGCAACGCTCTCCAGCAGATCTAAGTCTTCATAGATTTCTTCGGTTTCGCCGGTATCGCCCCATCTCCCATTTTCAGCGATCCCGAATCTCGGACGTGTGATAGTGCTTTTCCGTCCATTCCCGTCAGCAATACGCTGAACAATATCGCGTACCCATGGCGTGCCCCAGCGACACGGCGTACACTGCCCACACGACTCATGTGCATAGAACTTCATGATATTCAGCAGGCAATCAACAATATTCCGGGTCTCGTTCATCACGATGATACCGCCGGAACCGAGCATAGATTTCGCAAGCGTCAGTGAGGTGAAATCAAGCCGGGTGTCCAACTCATAGTGGGTCAAAATCGGGGCAGAACTGCCCCCAGGAATCACTGCTTTCACCTCTTCACCGCGCAAACCGCCTGCGACCTCAATGAGTTCAGTGGATGTCAAGCCGAGTTCAAGCTCATAGACCCCCGGTTCGTTGACATCACCACTGATGCAGTAGAGTTTCGTACCGGTGTTCGGATCCGGAGTAGGCGGATCCGACCGCGTATCGGCATACGTCGGTCCCATCTGCGTGTACCATTCAACACCCTCGCCAATAATAAAAGGTAGGTTACACAACGTCTCGACATTTTGTACGACTGTTGGTTTCCCGAACACACCTTCAACGGCGGGAAATGGCGGTTTGTTCCGAGGCTGTCCGCGTTTGCCCTCAAGCGATTCAATTAAACCTGTCTCTTCACCGCAGATGTAAGCACCAGCACCAGGGTGTGTATAGATATCAATATTGAGTCCTGTGCCGCGAACATCTTTTCCGAGGTAACCTTTTTCGTAAGCCTCCTTGATAGCGGCATCCAACATCTTCTTCCCGAGAGTGAACTCCCCGCGAATATAGACGTAAGTCGTCTCGATACCCATGGCGTAGCAGCAAATCAGGATGCCTTCAATCAACAGATGTGGATTTTTTTCCAAGACGTAACGGTTACTGAACGTTCCTGGCTCGCTTTCATCGGCGTTGCAACACAGGTAACACGGCTTTATGTCTCTGGGGACGAAGCTCCATTTCAAACCTGTCGAAAATCCAGCACCGCCTCTGCCTTTCAACCCCGAATCCATCACCATCTTAGCAATATCTTCTGGTTGATATTCTGCAATAGCCTTTTCAAAACGTGCGTAGCCATCGTATTGGCGGAAGACATCGAAGGTGTTAATGTCAGGCACATCCAGATGTTCGTAGAGAATTCGTTTTTCCTCGATCATGCTATCTCCTCTACAGATTGTATACTTTTAGTATAGCAAGTTTTAGCTTGCAAGCTTCGCTAAAAGTTCATCAACCTTTTCGGGGGTCAAATTCTTATATAAATCGTCGTTTACCATGATAACAGGAGCAACATCGCACGAAGCGAGACATTCCACCTTCATGAGAGTAAACTTGCCGTCAGCGGTTGTGCCTTTCGCAAGATTGGTTTCGGAAGCGACATCCGTCCCCAATTTCTCCTTGAGATGCTCCAAAACAACTTTGCAGTCCCGCAAGGCACAAGGTAGCGTATGACACACTCGAATCACGTACTCGCCTACCGGTTCTTCAAAGAACATTGGATAGAAAGTGACAACATCCTTGACCTTCATCAAAGAGACTTCAAGTTGTTCGGCAACATACTTCATGACAGCAGGCGTGATGTAGCCTGCCTGCCTTTGTGCAAGGTGGAGCGTTGGCAGCATTGCTGCCTCCTTAATTGGATACCGTCCTACCAACGCGTCGAACGCACGCTGATTTTCTTCGTTAAACGCGAAAGGTGTTTCGATTTGAATAAGTTCATCTGACATCTACGTTTTCCTTCGTTACGAACGCCTCTTGTACTTCGGGAGGCAGTTCAACAAAAATGAAATAAGATTCGGGATACAAGTAGTCCTCCTGAGATTCATCAACAAACGGGCAATTCCGAACAGATTTAGATAATTAATAGTCCCCGTGAAACTGAATACGGTTGCCTTCTGGGTCACGGATATCGAAAATAGCACGCCCATCCTCATTCTCAAGTTTCCGTAATCGTTTCCCTTTCGATTTTATGTGTTGATGAACAGCACTCACGCTTTCAACGTGAAAGACCAATTTTTGCCGTCCCTCGTTCGGTTTGCTTGCACTATGGAGGCACAACTTGCAGGCACCAGTGTTAAAGCGGAAAAAGCGGTGTTCAGGGAACGGTTGATCTTCTTCAGGAGTCAACCCAATGACATCTCTGTAAAATGCGATTACAGATTTCATGTCTTTGACAAAAAGCATAATACTACCGAGTTCCATTTAAGCCTCCTAAATCAGATAATACATTCTGACGAAGTTAGCGATCTAACTCTCCCGCAATAACGTTCAGACTTCCCAACACAGCCACAGTATCAGAGACCATGCCGCCCTCC
Source organism: Candidatus Poribacteria bacterium (assembly GCA_963662915.2). Taxonomy (GTDB): domain Bacteria; phylum Poribacteria; class WGA-4E; order WGA-4E; family WGA-3G; genus WGA-3G. Next base: position 2,117,337 of record CAXXEU010000002.1, read on the forward strand.
AACATGTGGGGTAACGCTTGGAAATTCAGGAAACTCGGCGGACGGATGCGGATGCGGTAACCCGTTCCACTCCCGTCACTGACGATGTAAAATCCGAGTTCTCCGTTCGGGGATTCAGTTGCACAGTAGTGATCGCCTTTTGGAACTTCCACGCCGTGTCCATCCATAATAACTTTGAAATGGTGGATTAAGCCCTCAATATGCCCGTAAGCGTCATCTTTGTTAGGGAGCATAATCTTGTTATTTTCGGAGTTAACCGGTCCATCAGGCATATTATCAAGCACTTGCGCAATAATGCCGCAACTTTGGATCATCTCTTCCATCCGAACGAGGTAGCGGTCATAAGCATCGCCATTGGTTCCAACGGGCACATCAAATGTCACTTCATCGTAACTCGAGTAGGGTTCAGTCTTACGCAGGTCATGCGCAACGCCGGTTGCTCGGAGACAAGGACCCGTCAAACCGTAGTCAATAGCGACATCACCTGAAATAGGACCAACGCCTTTCGTGCGATCCATCCAAATACGATTTCGGGTGAGTAACGTGTGTGTCTCCTTCAATGCCTTCGGGAAGTCAGTGATGAATTGCCGGACATCTTCTTCGCATCCCTGATAGAGATCTCGAAGCACACCGCCTACACGTGTGTAACTCGTTGTTAACCGCGCCCCTGTTGTTTTCTCAAAGATGCTGTATAATTTTTCGCGTTCACGGAAACTATAGAGGAATACTGAAAATGCCCCTAAATCCAGTGCTGCGGTCCCCAGCCAGAGCAGGTGATCTGCCATTCTTGAGAGTTCAGCCATCAAAATACGGATGTACTGGCACCTTTTCGGCACCTCAATATCAAGCAATTGCTCGACTGCAAGCACATACCCGAAATTGTTCGACAGCGGCGACAGATAGTTCATCCTGTCTGTTACAACGATGTATTGGTTGTAATCCAGATGTTCGCCGAGTTTCTCAAATCCTGTATGGAGGTAGCCAGCATGCGGCGTTGCCTTCAAAATGGATTCGCCATCGAGTTCTAACACGATGCGAAGGGTACCGTGCGTTGCAGGATGTTGCGGACCGAAGTTGAGGACCATCTTCTCGCCTGTCGCGCGTTCCAGCCCACTATGCATAAAATGCTCCTTTTTTATAGTTATCGGTTTTCGGTTATCAGTTTTCAGTTAAGAGGTGGGTTTGTAACAACTTACCCGCCTCTTAGCGTGTTCCAGCGCGCGGTAAATTGTTACCAAGTGGCTCCTTAACCAATAACTGACCACTGACCACTAACAACCATTTTGTCTTACACATTCTGCTTGTCAAAATTAAACCGTTCGCGTTCGCCGCGGCCTCGAAGGGGGTAGTCCTTACGGAGTGGGTGTCCCTCGAAGTCGTCCGGCATTAAAATTCGACGGAGATCGGGATGCCCCTCAAAATGGATACCAAACATATCATAAGTCTCGCGTTCCAACCAGTTTGCCCCTCGCCACAAACCCGTAACAGATGAGACGCTCAAGTCATTTTCATGCACAGGGACTTTGACACGAACGCGACACTGTCCTTGATAGGAATAGAGCTGATAAACAACCATGAACCTTGCATAGTCAAACTGCATTAACGCCGATTCCATCAGCGAATTATCCACTGCTGTGACATCGACAAGGTAGGTATAGGCAAGTTGGGGATCTGTTTTCAGATATTCCAGAACGGCGTAGGTACGTTCTTTACGCACAACAACGACAGCGGTTCCGCGGACTTCATCCGCTGCTAAAAGCGCGTCTGCATGAGCTGCCTCTAATTTTTCAAGGACAAGAGGTTTCGACTGTTCTTCGACTTCTTTCTCTTCATTCATAATTTTTTAACGATTATATCTGAGCGGGGTATCCGTTGTCTACCCCGATCTAAAATTGTTAAGAAACCTGCTTTAGGTTAAGAAAGGTTTGTTAACGATTAGAATACTGCCCTGACAACGGAAGGGCAGCTCGGATTTAATAAGGAGAAACACCTTTAGGGAAGGCACCACTATCAATTTTTTGCTGCACCTGTAGCACCGCATCAATGAGATCTTCAGGTCGTGGTGGGCATCCCGGGATATAGACATCCACAGGGATAAACTGGTCAACGCCTTGGATAAGGGTATAGGTGTCAAACACACCGCCGCAGGAAGCACATGCTCCCATTGAGATTACCCATTTCGGATCGGGCATCTGGTCGTAAATACGTTTCAAGACCGGCATCATTTTGATGGAAATTCTGCCGGAGACGATAAGGAGATCAGATTGGCGCGGGGAAAAACGGATTGCCTCAGAACCAAATCGAGAAAGGTCGTATTTGGAAGCCAAAGTTGCCATCATCTCAATTGCACAGCAAGCCGTACCAAATGGCATCGGCCACAGGGAGTTTTTTCGTCCCCAATTGACGACCTTATCAATTGTCGTAGTGATGATGTTACCGTCCTGTCCGGTATCTGGTCCAAAGTCTAATCCCATGTTAAGCCTCCTTTCTTCCAAGCGTAAATATAGCCAAGAAGAAGAATACCGATAAACACCAGCATTTCAATTAAAATAAACAAACCACTTGTTTCAGAGAATTTCTTGAAGACCAATGCCCAAGGATAGAGAAACACCACTTCAATATCAAAAATGATGAAGAGCATCGCAATGAGATCGAACCGAATCGTGAACCGCTGCCTCGCATCGCCAACTGGGCGGACACCGGATTCGTACACGGAGAGTTTAGCGGGGGTCGGGCGTTTGGGACCAAGAATATGCGTCAGGGCAAGATTGACCGCCGCAAAGATAACAGCGAATAGCCCTAAGAATAAGATCGGAAGATAATCTATTAGCATTGTTTCAAATCTATTTTGTCCTCACACATCACATCTTAAAAACTTCGCCGAAGCGAAAACTTGATTCAGACTCGTAAACAAATTTTCCTAACACGTTTAATATTCTCTCATATTTTGAAAACATTGTCAAGTTTTTTTCAAAAAAATAAAAGTCGACGCTCATGTCAAGACTGAATGCATTTCTATGTTTGAACGAGTTTTGAAATAAACAGGGTCGTAATAGTTTTCAGATTAATAGCAAACTCACAGATAGCAATGTAGCCAGCGAGGTATTTTTTATGAACACCTCGAAACACTACCGTCTAAACCATCCAAAAAAACTTTGCATCAACTTTTGACATGAGCGAAAATCTTTTGAGAATACCAGCCTTAAAACACTACCATTCGGGAAGGACGTGTTTCTGGAAAACAAGCAATCTGAAAACAAGCAAAAATAAAAAAGTTGACAGTTTGAAGATTCTAACACATATATTAAGAGTAAGTGGTAGAGAATCTCAGTTTTGTCACTTTGTAAGTCTCGCGTTGAAAAAGTTGACAGTTTGGAGATTTTACCACATATTAAAGGTTAAGAACGTTTTTGGCATTTTTGAACAAGGATTCGTAGTTGTCCAAGGTCATTCCCCATAATGGTTCAGATGATAACTCTATCTGCTACCAAGGTGAGTTCTCAGTGAATAACACCAAGGCAAGTTACACTCACGTGTACCACAACGTGAATGCCGTTGAATCACTTTGTCTCGGCTTATCCCCAACTAAAAAAGAAAATTGAAGGATCAATCGGGGCAAAGTGGCTCAATTATTAGTGTGTCTAAAATGAAAAAAATTAATATTCTTTACTCATAAGTTGGAAGAAAGAAATCATGAAATCAGCAAATATCGGAGTTATCCTATTTCTGTTAATTTCCTCTACCTTTGCAGGAACGTTTATAGAAACCTTTGATGACGGGAATTTGGATGGATGGCAGGAACTCATCTGGCATAAACTTGATATTGGAGATGTTTCGTGGGAAATCACTAATGGTGAACTTCGGACATCTGTGCCTTTAGGGATACCTCGTTTACTCACAATGGGCGATGAGCGGTGGCACGATTATGTTGTTGAATTTGATGTCAAGCCAGTAGAAAAACACGGACATGGGAGTATTACTATAGCCGCCCGGGTTGTGGATAGCTGGGCAGTTTGGTGTAGGATTGGCGACGGCCCCCAGATAGGCCCTGAAGGTGGATCAAGGGCAACATGCCTTGTCGGTAATTTTCATCATATCAAGGATCAGACAAAAATGTTCGCAACTACCCCCAATCCACTTTTGAGAGAAAACAGATGGTCAACGTTGAAGTTGAAGGTTGAAGGTGATATGCTGACTTTTTCGATTAACGGTAAGAACATTCTGGGACCTATGGTGTTAGAATTTGAGGACGGATGGCCGTCTTTTCTGGCAGGAGGTGTCGGCTTAGGATTAGCGGGTTATACAGCATTTTTTGATAATATGCGCGTCACTGGCAACACTGTCTTAGACAATGGCGGATTTGCAGTTGCACCTAAGAAGAAACTTGCAACTACATGGGGAAAGTTGAAGCGGTTTTAAAAACCGAATTAATGCCACTGGGTCAATGGTATCGAAAGGAGTATCCTGATGAAATCGGTAATCATTGGAGCGGGTATCTTTCTTTGCATCTTTTCTGTCGGAGCAGCCACCTTTGTGGAAACCTTTGATAATGAGGATTTGGAAAATTGGCGGGAAATTGTTCAGCGTGGTGCTGCGCTGGACTCTTGGAAAACTATTAACAACGAACTTCACGCGATAAATGATAGGGAGTCATTCCGTTTACTTACAATAGGTGATGACACGTGGCGCGATTATGTTGTTGAATTTGATGTCAAACCTGTGAAAAAACACGGACCAGGAAGTATTGCGATTGCCGCTCGGATTAAGGGGGCCTCGGTGTTATGGTGCATGATTGGCGACGCGTTGCTACCCGGACCTGAAGCCAGAGTCTCCTGTTTTAGCGGTAATTTGCACGGGGGCAAATTTCTCCTCATTGATACCCAACGTGGATCTCTTTTGAAAGTGAAGAAGTGGTCTACATTGAAGCTGCGCATTCAGGAAAATAATCTTACCTTCTGGATTAATGGAAAGCTGCCTCTGGAACCGATGGAAATTCCGGATGTCAATGAAGTTCCAGCACTCCTTGAGGAATTCGAGACAGATTTTACGACAGGCGGTGCTGGCTTCGGGTTGTCAGGTTATACAGCACTCTTTGATAATATCATCATCACTGGTGAGGGTATCCCAAACCGAGGTGGATTATCGGTAACGCCGAGAGCAAAACTTGCAACAACCTGGGGAAAATTGAAGCAATTTTAAAGAAATAAAACTGACCCACTGTCGATAAATAGGGCCATGAGGAGTATCCTGATGAAAGCCGTACTAACTGGCGGAATAGTTTTCCTCTTTATTTTCTCTGCCTCGGCAGGTAAGTTCGTAGAAACCTTTGATGCTAAGCATTTGGAGGATTGGCAGGAGATTAATGGACATGATGCCGCACCTGGTTCTTGGGAGATTATTGATAGCGAACTTCATGCAGTCAATTTTGAAATACTCCCACGTTTCCTCACAACGGGTGATGAAACATGGAGAGATTACAGTATTGAATTTGATGTTAAGCCTCTTGAAAAACATGGACCTGGATATATTACGATTGCCTCACGAGTCAATGGAACCCTATTGGTCCATTGTGAAATTGGCGATTTGCCCCTCCTTATACCAAACGTGATTTGTCTTACTAGCAATCTTCATGAAAAACGTTCGGAACTCTTGTACGTGGCATCTCACCCGCTTTTAAGGATAAACAATTGGTCTACATTGAAGTTGGGCGTTCAGGGTGACACCTTCACTCTCTGGATAAATGAGAAACGGTTTGGGCAAACTGGAGATGACTTTATCTGGAAAATAGGTGAAGATCCAAAAACTCATATTAAGGGAAGGGCAGATAAAATTGATCGCTTTCCAACGGGCGGTGCTGGTCTCGGTCTCTCAAATTACACGGCGATATTTGATAATATCATTATCACTGGTAAAGATGTTCCAGACAAGGGAACCTTATCTGTAACGTCCGCAGGAAAGCCCGCGACAATCTGGGGACAATTGAAACGGTTTTAGAAAATGTAATGAGGTAAGGTTCATGTTGAAATGTCCAGCCAAAACACATCTATAAGTTCAAGTACAACGATCGGTTGTTCATTGCTGATTTGGACCGGTTTCGGCTGGTTGAAGTCAATCAGATTGCCTGGGAGGTCGTGGAATTGTCCTCAGTATTGGAAACTGAGGAATTAATTGCACATCTGAATCAAACCTATTCAAAGGAGTTGGTACTTGAAACCTTAAAACTGCTTGCGGATTTTCAAGACAATAGGTTAATTTTTTGCCCGCCCTCACAGACAAGCCCTCTTGTCCAAGATGAAAATCGGTTGAGAATTTACGTGCCACAAGGTAAGGAGGCATGGTTTGCAGACCCGGAATCCATTTCAACAGGGACGAATATTGCTCTATATCATACTGCTCGGAGTCTCTCAAAGTTTGCTAATATCTATCTGTCCGGAGAAACAGAGGGAGAAATCGCGCCAGGTATTCATACAGTAGGGCTTTCCGGAAACGAATTATTGGAATCTCCGCGAAGGTTTAACCAAAAATTGAGCCGGTTGGAAGTGAATGGTATCTTGGCATATCAAAACCATCGTACTTCTGAACTCCTACCTTTCTTCTGCAACGTCAATCTACCGATAGTCGTCCAGAATCATGCTCCCAGAGGCCACGCCGGGCAAGCGATTAATACCACACTTTTACACCATGCCTTAATGCGTCCTTTCGATGCCCTCACGTCGCCTTCAGACTCTGTCGCCAAATTCTATTCAAAATTTGTGAGCGATACGCGCCAATTTCACACAAATCCAAACGGCGTAGATGCCGAGATTTTTAAGCCAATGAACAAATCCGAGGCAAAAGCAGCTATAACTGAGATTGTACAAGACAAGCGAATTGAAGAAAAATTAACCGTCGGATTCCTCTCGCGTTTTCAGCCAGAGAAAGGTGCACACATTTTCATCCAGCTTGCTGAAATGCATCCAGAACTTCTGTTTTTGGTTGGTGGACGTTTTTTACTAAGACCCTCATTTCAGCAATTGCCGGATAATTTAATCTATGTCGGTTTCCTACCGCGTAAACAACTGCCGACACTTTACAACGCTTTTGATATCTATTGTTTCCCCTCGATGGCAGCGGAAGAGACTTTCGGACTAACACTCTTGGAGGCGATGGCGTGTGGTGTACCACCTGTTGTACCACGGTTTGATGGGCTACCAGATGTCGTTGGCGATGCTGGCGTTATTGTATCCGCGGACGAGTTTTCAGAAGACATGGCAGGACTTGCGGCTTATGTTTCACCTGCTGAACTCTCAAAAGGGATTACTGCACTCCTTGAGAAGGGTGTCCGTCACGAACTGGGACAGAAAGCACGCGACCGTGCAGTAACTTTCACATGGGATAACAACGCGAAGAGACTCATTCAACTCTTTAAGGAATTGAATCAAATCAAAGAGAACCAAAGAACCCTACCTGATCTTTCGGTCGCTTTCGTTCCGCATTTTGATGCGTTTCAGAATCAAGTGGAAAATCGAGCACTGCTCCTCAATTTGACAGCGTTTCTGGAGGCGCCGTTACAACTAAAAAGAGGTTATATCCAAACGATTGAAGAAGGGCTAGCTCTGACATTATTGAAACGGCATACACCGAGGCAAGTTGAAGCGGTCTTGACCCACATATTCAATGACACTTCTGAGGCGGCTAAGGTTATTGAGAGAGTCCAAAACTTCCTAAATACGTTGGCATAAATTGCCAGTAAAATGTTGAGAAAGATTGATGCGATTTAAGCAATTTTAATTATCTGAGAGTCTGGGAAATTGAAAGGATGGAAGTGAAGTTATGATTAGATTACCGAGAACACTTCAAAAAATCTACACCTTTGAAAAGGACAATGTCTGGTACGTTGCGAATCTCCAGACAGGAGATGTGCTTCAAATAGATTCCGTCACCGCCGACATCTTGGCCTTATGCGACACGTACGATAACACCGGGGTCATTGAAAAACTTGGACCCAAGTATTCAGAAGGGCAAATTCTTGAAAGTTTGAAAGCATTGGGTGATGATGTAGAGACACTTCTGTTTGAACCTGAGCAGAATTCAGTCTTAACAACTAAAGAGAAGTTGCGGATTTTTATCCCGCACGGCTTTATGAGGTATAAAGAGATTTTGAGCCCTACTACAAATGTTGGTATTTATAACTTATTGGCAGCCCTTGCAAGATATGCTGAGGTGTTTGTAGAAATAGACAATGACGACCTTGCTAAGGAACAACGAGATCAACTAACAGCCCTCGGTATTCAATTCGTATCCGATCTGTTTGAATCCACTGCTTCACTGACTCACGCATTGAATCGCTTCATTGTTGATGACTGTCATGGAATTCTCGCGCTGTCACCCCATCCTTACGAAGAATTGAACTATTTTCGACATAATACGGTACCTATTGTTTCGCGTATCTACAGCGACAGAAATTTGCGGGAATCCACAATTAACAAATTACTGAGTCATCAGGCACTTTGCCGCACCTTCGATGGCGTTTGTCCAGACACCCCGTGGATAGCAGATGAGTTGTCTTTGATCAAAGATAGACGAACTAACAGTTTGCGGTCCAATTTATCTCGTATAGAAGGCGGACACACCATTTCCAATGGTGTTGATACAAGTGTATATTCTCCGCAAAATCGCCAAGAGGCAAGAGAAGCTGTCGCTTCAATAGTAGAAGAAAATAGTATCCTGGACTCCCCGTTTGTTGGAATTCTTAACGGCTTTGAACCCCAGAATAGCCTCGGAATGATAACCGGATTAGCGAATCTACACAAGGATGTTGTTTTCATTGTTTTTGATTCAATTCTTGGTCAAGAGCATTATCAACGACCCCGTAATGTCTTTTATATTGACATTAAGCAACCCGAGGATACCGTCGCGCTTCCGTGGGTTTATAGTGCTTGCGAATTTATCGTTTTCCCAACGGTTATCGGTACATCCTTCTCTATGGTGCTTGAAGCACTCGCGTGTGGAGTGCCAGGACTTGCTCTCATCTCAACAGCACTCACCAAAGAATTAACAGCAGCCACCCTCTCAGTGCCGCTCACGCGAGATGAGACTACAGGGAAATTTGTAATCCCAACTGCTATTATCTCGGAACAGATAAACAAACTCCTTGGCAACCCAGAGCTGCGAGAAACGCTGTCAACCAAAGCGAGGCAAGTCGCTGAGAACTACTCTTGGGATAAAACCGCACAACGTTTCGTGGCATTGTTTACTGAACTCAACACGAAAAAAGCAGAAGACGCAATACCCAAATATCCCGATGTGGCTTTCGCGCCCTACTATGACAAAGGACAAAATACCGTGAGGACAGGTGCGACGCAGCCGGATGGTTTTTTTAAGCAGCGCGTTGAGGAAGGCTTGGCGCAAACACTTTTGTCTAACCATACGCCTGAGGAGGTCCGAATGGTTTTGCAGTATCTACTCCAAGATGCAGGAAAAGCAGATAGGATACTTTCTACACTGCTGCCTTAAAGGCTGATTCAGACAAACACGGAAAGAATAAAAAATGCCTAAACTAAAAATTGAACGTCTATTGCTCATCGCTTTTACTCTAATTTTTTGCGTAGCACTATTACCATCTCTGGTGAAACGTCTTCTACCGGCTCCTAAGGTTATCGAGACGGTGCCCGCTATGTCGGCGATGAATGTTCCAATTGATGCCCAAGAGATTCGGTTCGTATTTAGCCAACCGATGGCCAAAGAAAAAAATGTTACTTTTCGAGGGATGCGATTAAGAGGACAATCCAAATGGATTGATAAACAACGTACAACTTTAGCGTTCCCTCTCACAGAGCCATTTAAACCGGGGGCGTTTTATAGCATCGTCCTAAACAGCGGTTTAAATAGGACATCCGAAGGCGATAAGCTAATGAAGGGCCGGTGGGGAAAACCGCTTGAGGAATATACCTTGACGTTTATGACTGCTCCGTCGGACACAATGCAAAAGCACATTGGGGAATTTAATTTGGGATCGCTTCGGGACACAGATAAAGATGGATTGGACGATAGACTTGAAGCCGAAATTGGCACACTGTTTACAAGTTCTGATACAGATACAGATGGCCTGACGGACTATGAAGAATACTGCAAATATAGAACGGATCCAACTTTAGCTGATAGTGATAGGGACGGTACGCCTGATGTCAATTGGGATGAGAGAAGAGAATACACCTATAGCATCAGGGCAGTGCTTGAGCTGAAACAACCTTGGAACCTTGAGTCGATGAATGACCTTTTCCAGGATGCACGACTTGTAGAGCGCGCAGTTGGAAATAGTACTTATAGTAAAGTAGAGGTTATTATTTATCCCTATGCCTCTCCGGTGCTGCTTCCAACTGCATACCCTTGTCAACATACGCCAGAAGCGTTCAATAAGTATACTCAACCTACCGCCGACCTGAATTATTCTCCAGAAATGCAGACAGAAATCCAGCAAATTCTTTCCGGGGCAACCCATACGCTGGATGTCCTCGCGAGATTACAACATAAGATCTCACAAATGAAATTAACCGTGCCCCTTTACGCACCTTTTATTTACACACGTATGAAGCAGGGGAAAATGGTTGTGGATTCAGTATTTTTTGAGAGTCTTGACCATGAAGTGACCGACGAGGAGATCTCAGAAGCATTAGCTGTAAATTACTTTGGTGACTCAATGTTTAAGCGAAAGCAATACGGGGCCTGTATTTCTCGAGCCCGCCTTTTCGCTTCTATGTTGAGAGCCTCCGGTATTCCTGCTCGTGTAACAATGGGAGTCCCTATGCTCTACTATTACAAAGGCATTGGGGAGTGGAAACGTCTGATGAGAAACCTGAACAACGAAGCGGTTACAGGGAGTTACGCTTACGAGAAGCCATCGGTGCCCCATGAAGTTGCGATTGTCGGGCATAGTCAAGTTGAAGCTTACTTGAACAATCATTGGATCCGGCTTGGTTATCAACTCAACGAGGGGCCTTTATTCGCCGGAACCGATCAGATGTTCATTAAAATTATTGATGCAGCTGATTTCGCTGAAGTCGATTTCACAAAAACTTAGTCGCCTGTGCCATGGATTAAAGAACGTCCTTACAAAACTGTAGAACTGTCCGACCAAGCAGCAACATACAAATCAAAATTCTAAAGCAAACTTCCATAGGAGCACGCGAAATGTTGCTAACATCGATTCAAAAAGAGATACTGCATCACATCCTGAGTGTTCGATTTGTGGCACTCCTCTTGATGTGTCTTTTGCTCATCCCACTCACACTATCTATCAATTATGGGAATTACCGCCAACACCTCATCGACTATCAAGAAGCTGTCAAACTCGCAAACATTGAAGAAACCACAGTCAACCCCAAGATGCCCCTGGAACCTGAGTTGGAGGTCTCCAAACTCTTTCTCAAACCGACACCAATGAGCGTTTTTGCCAACGGATTAGGAGACATACTGCCCAGTTATCTTGGGATGACACGCAACGGAATTACCCAAGGGCCTCCAGCCCTGGTTTCCGAACCGCTCTCTTATCTTCTGGGACACCTTGATTTTCTATTCGTCGTAGGCACCGTTTTCAGTCTGCTGGCACTGCTGTTTACGTTTGATGCGGTTGCTGGGGAAAGAGAAGCAGGAACGCTCCGAATTACCTTATCAAATGCGCTGCCGCGCGATTTTTTCCTATGGAGTAAATTGATTGGCGGCTACCTTGTGTTCGTTGTGCCGTTTTTGGTGTCGTTTCTCGTCGGTTTGCTCTTGCTGGTCTCGCAGGGATTTCCCTTGGGGGAGCCTGGCATTTTTCCACGCGTGCTCAGCCTTATACTGGGATCGATGCTTTACATTGCCGTCTTTTTTGCGATAGGCGTGGTAATTTCTGCCTACTTAGACAACTCCAAAACCGCTCTCATCGTCGCTTTTACCGTATGGGTATTTGCTGTCCTGGTTGCGCCACGCGTTGGTTTTCTCGCAGCGAAATTTATTGCCCCGACCCCGACTTCACAAAGCGTCTATCTGGAAAAGACAGCCTCCCGTGACAATTTCAATGCGGAACTGGAAGCGAAAAAAGCTGAAATACACAAAGATCTCTGGGCATCGCGTCAGCAAGATTTCACTTCTCCCGAGGACACAGAAGCTTTGACCCTCAGCATGGAGATTGGCAAGGAAGTTGATAAACGTGTAAAACCGATTGAAGCGGAATACCGACAGAAAATTGAGGCTCACGCTGCCGAGATAGATCGGAACTACCAACGTGAAAAAACGCGACAAGAACAAGTCGGCGAGGCACTTTCTCGGATGACACCGACAGCCTCCCTCATTTATCTTGCCACGAGTTTGACCGAGACAGGAAAACAGAAAAGAAGCGATTACCTTCAAACAGGCAAGCGTTATTATGACGCGCTTTATGCGGATCTGTTCAGTAAAATCGTAGATCACGTCTCCATGAGAACTATGACCCCTGACGATGTGGTCATAATCACGCAGCCGTCCCCTTTGAAGGAAGCAACTTTAGGCGAGACACTTCGTCAGTCGGCGATGGATGTACTGCTGCTCTGCTTTTTCGCAGTTGTGCTGACGACGGTGGCATTTCTGAAATTCTTCCGCTCGGACATTTGACAATCAGCCCGATAAAATTAGCAATTGCTTCTAAAGAATCAAGTGAACCTGAGACAATACAAGAGAGAACGCGATCATGCAATACCACGAATTTGAAATAGCATTTGAAAAACTTCTGAAAACTCAGGAAGATTTATACCCACACGCTGTTGAATACCATCGGACAAACTTTCGCCACTCGATTCAATATTTGTTGTCCTCTATTTTGAATCAGACAGAAACGCTAGCTCAACAATCACAGGCAAGTTGGGAAAACACAGACGAAATCGTCAATGATATTCTCTACTGTGCAGATGTCAATATGCAACAACTTTTTTCACTTGAAATGCCAAATCAGTTGACGGAAGATAGGGATTTTGAGGATGTCAAAATCAAACTGTATGAGACGAAGTATTATCCTATCAGCGAACACCTGAATTATATCTTTCTGCCACCTGCCTTGGAACGAAAAACGTTCATCCGCAAACACTTGGGGCAGTTGGCAGATACAGGGCACTTCTGTGATCTCGGTTTCGGACCTGGTGTTCTGAGTGCCCTTATCTTACAACAGAAGGAACTCTGGACAGGCTGTGGTGTTGATATTAGTCAACATTGCCTTGACCACGCGACGAGATTATTAAGGAAAAAAGGGGTCTTTAAAAGATGTAAACTGTCAGTAGGGGACGTTCGCACTTTGCCTTATCCTGACGATACTTTTGATTTGGTTGTCGCAGTTGAGGTACTTGAGCATATCCCTGATCCAGAAATAGGTTTGGCAGAAGCAGTACGCGTCTTAAAGCCAGCAGGCTACGCGATTACGGCACTTCCGGTGAAATTACCTATTCTGATGCACCTCTACGATTTTGAGAGTCCTGAGGAAGTTTTGGCATTGTACAAAAAAGTTGGACTCAAGGTTATCGACTTTGAAACCAAAGAATTTCAACGTCAGACAGAAATTTTTGTAGATACGTTCGCCTTAAGCATTAAGTTATAAAGGAGAAAGAGGGTGCAAGCGATCATTCTCTGTGGTGGTCTCGCGACGCGACTCGGTGAAACCGCCAAAACTGTCCCCAAGATACTGCTTGACATCGCCGGAAAAACGGTGTTGGCGTGGCAGATTCAGATGCTAAAAGATGTGAATGTCCAAGAAGTCATCCTGGCATCAGGACACTTGCACGATGTGCTTTATGCCCGCATCGGTGACGAATGCGATGGTGTCCACATTCGCTACGCCAAAGAGGAGAAAAGGCTTGGTACCGGTGGCGCGATTCAGAACGCTATGCAATATATTAATACATCTCCTTTCTTTGTCCTGAATGGTGATGTCCTCCTAAACGACTTCTCACTTCGAGCAATGTTAGAGAGATTTCATAAAGAAATGATAGGCTTGCTGCTGAGTGTGCGCGTTGACGATATTCGTCAGTATGGTGAAATTTTATCGGACAACGATGGGAAAATCACAGCCTTTCGCGAGAAACAGTCCATATACCGGAGTGGATACATCAATGGTGGCGTGTATCTCTTCAATCGAAAGATTATGGATGCATTCCCTAAACACCAAGAGGTCTTCTCAATTGAGCGGGACGTTTTTCCGTCTGTTTCCAATTTTTACACTTTAAAAACCGAAGCGAGTTGGATTGATATTGGGGTGCCCAAACGACTGGCGTATGCTCGACAACACTTCCGAAACGGAGCCAGTCAATGAATCCTGATATCTTCCGAGCGTATGATATTCGAGGCATTTTTGGTGTGGACTTTCAACCGAAAGACTTTTACCGCATTGCGCGTGCGTTTGCCGCTCGTTTTCAACCAAAAACCGTCGCATTGGGACACGATGTCCGCGAAAGTTCGCCGCAGCTATGGCAGCAGGTCGCCGATGGCCTCCAAGACGCACGTGTTGATGTCCTCAACCTTGGTCAAATTTCGACCGATATGCTCTATTTTGCGGTAAAGCACTACCAGACAGATGGGGGCATCATCATATCAGCATCTCATAATCCAGCAGCGTATAACGGCATGAAACTGGTTCTTCGGGATGCGGTGCCACTTTCATCAGACAACGGACTCTTTGATCTCCGAGATACCATTCAAAACGGTGTTTTATTCAAGAAACTAAAGGGACACTGTCGCAGGAGCCTTCAACCTGCCCCGTTTCTGAAGGTATATCTCACACACCTGCGTTCTTTTGTAAACTGGCAGCAGTTGTCCAGCAAACGGATTGTCATCAACGCGAATAGTGGACTTGCAGGTCAGATTGCCGAATATCTGTTAGCAGAAACACCGATTCAGATCTGCGCGCGGTTATTCAACAAACCCGATGGAACGTTTACTGGCATCCCGGGGGGCGCCCAGACCCGTTGCGCCCAGAGAATCGAGAGCTTACCACAAAGGCAGTCACACAGACAGGATCAGACTTGGCAGTGGCGTGGGATGCGGACGCAGATAGGTGTTTTTTCTTTGATGAAACCGGCATGTTCGTTGAAGGCTGCTACATCACCGCGATACTTGCCGAGCTACTCCTTCAAAAAGAAGAAAGTGGGGCAGTTATCTTTGACCCGAGGGCGATATGGGCGATAGAAGCCGCCGTGAAAAACGCTAACGGCACACCACTTCTGAATCGGTGTGGACATTCTTTTATCAAAACCTGTATGCGGGAAACAGATGCCCTTTTTGCAGGAGAAACGAGTGGGCATTACTATTTCCGCGACAATTTCTATGCTGATAGCGGCATGATGCCCTTTTTGCTTGTGCTTGAAAACCTTTGTATAAACAGAAGTTCACTTGCAGAACTTGTTAATCCTCTCCGAGCGAAATATCCGGTATCTGGTGAAATTAACTTCGCATTTGAAAATCATAGTTTGATGCATGATGCAATGAATACGGTCAGACACACATTGCACCGGTTGGGAAACCCTTTCCAGATTGAAGCCCCTATTGACGGCATATCGGTCCGATTTCCTGTGAATCCCAAGAGCGGCACTGGTTGCCATCGTTTGGTGCCCGGCAGTTGGCGGTTCAATCTCCGAGCGTCGAACACCGAACCACTTTTGCGGCTCAACCTTGAAAGCATCGAAAATACTTCCCTCCTTATGGAAAAAACGGAGCGACTCAGCAAAGTGTTAGAGGGCCTCGGTGGTAAGCGAGAAACAGCGTTTCGTTGGGAAAATAGGTAGCCTCCTGATTTAGGTTGGAACACATCCAATGAATTTTAGTGTTTTTGAATTATTGACGCATGAAAGAATGGTTTTCTTGGCGGTTCTAAGTTGCGGGCTTTATACCAGTTATACCGATTTCCGCTACGGAAAAATCGCTAATATTTACACTGCGTTCTTGATCGGCTTTGGCATTATCAGTCAAGCCCTATTCATAAGTGAGGGAAACATCACTTGGATACACAGTTGTGTTACCCTTTTTGGGGGATTAGGTATCTCCTTTGTAATGTTTTACACGGGAATATGGGCAGCCGGGGATGCCAAACTCTTTTGGGGCATCAGTTTATTGCTGCCGCCGAGTGCGTTCAGCAACACTTCAGAGACACAATTTTATCCGCTAATTTTAATGGTGAATATTTTTCTCCTGTTCTTAGTCTATGTCGTATTAATTTCCCTCCTTAAAACAACTTTTCAACAGCAACGGACACTAATTGCTAAGAGCTTCATTGCGCAGCTGAAAGTATTTCCTCAGCGGATGCTGCGCATGCTTTCGTATATTGGAGTAGGAGGGTTAGCATTTTACATTCCTTCACGCATGGGTGTGGAGCTGGACTTGGCTATTCGAATAACACTATTCATGGTGATTATTTTCGTCTTCAATAAAATAGTTGAGAAATTTGTCCCTCAGAGGTATAAAATCGTATTTCATCTTCCGTTTCTCCTATTAGCATTTTTTTTGGCCATTCCTTCGCTGATGCAACTCGGAACTTTTGTCGTTTTTATCTTTCTCGTCCCCTGGTTTCTAATCCTGTTTGGCTCTTTTATCCGCCATCTTTTTACGAAGGAAGTCGCGGTAGAAAACCTTCGCCCGAACATGATCCCTGCGGAACGTATCATCAAAATAGAACAAGAGGGCATCCTTGGAGATAAATACGTGAAAGCTGCCGCGGGATTTGCAAACCCTGCGCGGATGAATATCATTGCGGATGTTTCATCTGAGGGGCTAACCCCCGATCAAATCGCGCATCTACAACACCTTGCTGCGAAAGGCAGTCTGAAGGCGTTTGAAAACAAATTATCTATTCAGGAAAAGATACCCTTTGCTTTCATGATTGTTATTGGGGCCTTGGTGACACTACTTGCAAAGGGAATGGTTTATTCAGTTGTTCGGGGAGTAGAACTGGATCAGATGCTGAAGAGAATAGGGTCGTTTTTTTCCTGAGAAAAAAGTGGAAAAATAAAATTTGACAATTTTTGCACAATTGTAGTATACTTTTCTCAATACTAGGACTTACGCAGTTGTCTCTAAAAACCGACAGATTCCCCCTGCTTGCGGGGGGACTAAGGGGGGTAATCCTAAATTTTGCGCAAGTCCTAAATACTTTAAACTGGCCCCGGCTCATCCGTTGGTGCCAAATAAATTATAGGCAATCATCAAACATGCAGAAAGAAGTTTATGTATGTATTAAGAGGTAAAGGATAAGTTCTTAACAAACTTGTTCCTTTACCTCCAGAAAGGAACAAGTCATGAATGCCAAACACGACTTCTCTTACTCACGCCAACTTTATCCAAAACTTGAACGTCTGATTTCCTCCACCCTAATGTTGAGCCTTGAGGAAGAACAAGTATGTGCGCTTCGCGGCACAGATGAAGCACGTGAACGGCTCGTACTATCACATCTGCGGCTTGTGAGATCGCTGGCATTCAGTCTTTCTGGTTATGGCGTTGATGTCAAAGATCTCTTCAATCAGGGTGTGTTGGGACTTATCAAAGCAGTAAATCGGTATTCCCCTTCCCGTGGTAGACTCGCTACATTCGCCCGGCATTTTATCTTCGGCGAGATCATCTGCTACCTGAATAAGACGCAAACGTTTTTTCATCTCCCGGACCCCCTACGCCGCTCAGTGAATAAATTTCGCCGCGTCTCCCAGAAACTCGGTGAAAGTGCGACAGACGCAGAAATTGCGGAAAAGATGCAATGCTCGGTTGACCAAGTTAGATGTTTTCGTGAATGTGCAGAACAGACCTTTGAGAGTCTGGACGCCCCATTTGCTGACTCGCCGGATGCGGAGACGCTAAGCGATACAATTGGCAGCATAGATCCAGGATTTGTTGAGATAGAAGACAAGTTGACGGTGTCTCAACTCCTGTCAAAGCTTTCCTCTGTTGAACAGGAAGTGATTTCCTTGCGATACGGATTTAATGGCTCTTCGCTGAGTCTTCGTGAGGTAGGTCGGCGACTTGGAAAATCTCATGAGTGGGTTTCTAAAATCGAGAAAACCGCTATGACCAAACTCCGCAAATACGCAAGACAAAGAAGTTGACATTAATACATTCGAATTCACGGCGATAGGCGTATCATCTCCCATGTCCCATCGGGTTGTAAGGTATAACAGAGACGGTCATGGAGGCGACTCGGGCAGCCCTGCCAGAATTCAAACAGGTTTGGCACAAGTCGGTATCCACCCCAATGCGGCGGACGCGGAATTGCATCTGGTGAATACATCTCTTCTGCGCGTTGGTAACCTTTTGTGAGGTGTTCTCGACCCCTAATAACAAGGCTTTGACGTTCTGTCCACACCGCAAGTTGACTGCTCACCGGACGGCTTGCGAAATAAGCATCTGATTCCTCAGCGGACATCTTTTCAACAATGCCAGTACTTCGGACCTGTCGGTCAAGTTCGCGCCAATAAAATACCAGTGCAGCGTGCGGATTCTCAGCAAACTCCCTCCCTTTCTGGCTTTCATAGTCGGTATAGAAGCCGAAGCCTCTCGCGTCAAAACCTCTGAGTACGACCATTCGCGCAGAAGGAATGCCTTGTAGTGTTGCGGTCGCTAATGTCATTGCATCTGGCAAGTCGAGTTTTGCCGCAACCGCATCAGCAAACCATTTTTCAAACTGTTCAAACGGATCCGGTGAAGCGTTCTGCTCAAGTAAGTTTCCGTCGTGTGGATTGTATTCTCTGCGAAGTTTATCGGTGTTCATAGTTATGCTGTCCTGTCTACCTTTTCCAGAAATTCGGTGAGAAGAGGATAAGTACGGTATAAAGTTCCAAGCGTCCGAGTAACATACAGAAGGACAACACATATTTTCCGGTTGTGTGAATGTGTGCATAGTTATCTGTAGGACCTACGCTACCCAGCCCCGGACCGATATTACCCATTGTAGCAATTGTCGCTCCCGCAGCACTAACAAGGTCAAGCCCTAAAGTCGTCATAATGCAGGTTACAATCGCAAAAATTCCGATGAAGAAGAAAAAGAAACCCAGCACATTTGTCATCACTTCAGGTGGGACGACTCGGTCATTAACGCGAATCGGCAGCACAGCATGCGGAAAGATAAGGCGTTTGATTTCAGCACCGCTCTGTTTGATAAGCAGTAGAAATCGCACCTGTTTCATGCCACCGCCTGTCGAGCCTGCACAACCACCATAAAACATGAGTGTTACTAAGATGAACTGAGAGAGCGCGGGCCACTGTTCAAAATCAGCCGTGCCGTACCCCGTCGTTGTGATGATTGACATGACCTGAAACGTTGCATAGCGGAGTGAGGTCCACATCGAATCATAAGGTATGTCCCCATTTACCTGAAACCTAATGGTATTCCACGAGATTAATGTAATGCTCACTGCGATGACGATGCAGTAGAATTTAAATTCTGTATCTCGAAAATAGGCTTTGAAATCACCCCGGAGTGCTCGATAGTGCAGCGCGAAATTGGTGCCAGCGACGAACATAAAGAAACTAACAGTCATGTCAATATAGACGCTATTGTAGTGGCCGATACTGGCGTTTTTTGTTGAGAATCCACCCGTTGCCATCGTCCCAAAGGTATGGCAGAGCGCGTCAAATAGCGACATACCGCCGAACATCAGGAGCGCAGTTTCGAGGAAAGAGAGCAGCAGATAAACCCCCCAGAGCAGCTTAGCCGTCTGCGCGATGCGGGGTGTAAGCCGATCGGTTTCCGGTCCTGGTGCTTCAGCGCGAAAAAGCTGCATACCGCCAATACCAAGCAGCGGAAGAATAGCAACAGCAAGGACAACGATCCCCATTCCGCCGAGCCAGTGTGTGAAGCTCCGCCAGAAAAGCATCGCGTGGGTGAGGTGTTCAATTTCCGTCAAGACAGTCGCGCCGGTTGTTGAAAATCCCGCCATCGATTCAAAATAGCAGAATGAAAACGCGATCCACGGTGAGCGTCCAGCGATATGAAATACACCTGCCAGCAAGTAAGGCAGCGAACCAAAAAGCGCAACTATTACCCAGCCCAAAGCCACGACAGCGAACCCTTCGCGTATGCCGAGTTCCTCCTGACGCGCGCGAAAACTGAAACGCAGGATCAGACCGACAATCAAGGTGATTATCAACGAAATGACAAACGCCTCTAAATCGGTCTGCATCGCTTCATCTGCTCTCGTATGGTAGTAGATACTCACCGCCATCGGACATAACATAGTCCCCGCGAGACAGATAAGCAAATTACCGAGCGTGTAAAAGATTAATTTAAGGCTCATATTTAATGGTCATCAGTCAGCCATTTAATCTCTACGTTCTGCGAACAAATCTTCGACAACCGGAATTGCCCCGGGTAAGCTGAAGACGATAACGCGATCTGTGGGTTGGATAACGGATTGTCCCGTCGGAATAATGAGTCTATCCCGTCGGATGATCGCGCCGATAAAGGCATTTTCTGGAAATTTTGTTTTAAGAGAGACAAGCTCTTTATGGGCAATTTTCGAGTTAACCCCGGCAACGATCTCAATGACTTCAGCATCGATTCCGTGAAGTGACGCGACTGAGATGATATGCCCACGGCGGATAAGCCGCAGAATATTACTGACGACGGTCAGGTGACGGCTGACTGCGCCATCAAGTCTCGGAATGCGTGCTAACAACGGGAGGTACCGCGGCTGCTGGACGAGGGCAAGCGCTCGCTGCGCGCCGTTCTCTTTCGCTGTCATACATGCCATAATATCACCTTCGTCATCACCTGTAACCGAGATAAACCCGTTAACTTCTTCTACACCTGCCTCTTCAAGGAGCCTGAATTGGAGGTAATTGCCTTGCAAAACGGTTGTGTGTCTGAGTGTTTGAGATGCTAACTCCGCTTTCGTTTGATCCTCTTCGATCAGTTTAACGTTGGTGTTTCTTTCTTCAAGAGCACGTGCAAGTTCGATACCGATAGGACTCGCACCTACAATGATAACGCGAGCAAGTTGCTGGTTAAATGTGATGCCGCTGATACGCAGCAATTGTTCAACTGCTATCGCACTGCCAATGACAAATACTTCGTCCCCCTGTTGCAGAGCGTCAACCCCTCTCGGAATGATAATGTGTCGGTTACCGTTATTTATCGGATGTCCATTATCTGGAGAATGCCCTCGGCGGCTGATAGCAGCGAATCGGATATCATTGAGGAGACCCTTCGTGTCTAATTCGGCGAGCGATTTGCTAATCAACGGGTTGGACTGTTTAATCCGAAAAGAGACAAGTTGAACTCTGCCGTCTTCAAAATCGACAATCTCTCGTGCTTCAGGAACCTGTAGAAGTCTGACAAATTCATCGACACAGAGCCGCTCTGGATTTACGAGAAGATCGATGCCGAAGTCCTTCGGGGTCAAATCACTTTCTGTAGAAAAATAGTCAGGATTTGAAACGCGCGCTATTTTTGTGCTAACCTTATATCTATCAGCTATCTGACAGGCGAGCATATTAATTTCATCGCTGTTCGTAACGGCGATAAGCAGCGTCGCCTCGTCGATACCAGCGGTTTTAAGAAGACGCGGTGATGCTCCCGATCCGCGGAGTGTCTGCAGGTCCAACTGCTCATTCACTCGGTCGCAGGCAGCTTGGGATTCGTCAATAAGCACAACATCGTTAGCCTGGGCCGTGAGGAGTTTGGCGATATGAAATCCGACCTCTCCTGCACCTATAATTATTGCTTTCATATTTTTAAACTATTAAATCTGGGCACCGTTCCAAATGTAAATGCAGAAAGCCGAAGCCATCCGATAGCGAATGGGGAGGAGAGTGTTCTTTATTCTTCAGTTTTACTATAGTATTCGTCAAGCGGTGGACAGGTACACATAAGGTTCCTGTCCCCATAAACTTCGTTAATTCGTGCCACGGGCGGCCAAAATTTAACATCACGCACCCACGCCTTCGGAAACGCTGCTTTCTCACGCGTATACGGGTGTCCCCACTCAGACTGGACAACCATTTCTGCCGTATGTGGTGCATTTTTCAGCACATTATCTGTTCGATCGGCTGCCCCGGTTTCGACCTCTGCTATCTCTTCGCGTATTGAAATGAGCGCATCGCAGAAACGATCCAATTCTGCTCTCGATTCACTTTCTGTTGGTTCAATCATCATCGTGCCGAGCACGGGCCAAGAAACAGTTGGCGCGTGGAACCCGTAATCCATCAGACGCTTTGCGACATCGGTTACATCTATGTCAGCACTTTTTTTGAACGCACGCAGGTCAATGATACATTCGTGTGCAACTAAGCCACACTTCCCGGTATAAAGCACAGGATAGTGTCCTGCAAGCCGTTTTGCTATGTAATTGGCGTTAAGGATCGCAACTTCTGTCGCCGATGTAAGGCCGTCCGCGCCCATCATAGCGATGTATGCCCAAGAAATAGGCAGAATCCCAGGACTTCCCCACGGTGCTGCCGATACAGCCCCTATTCCCGCTGGACCACCAACACAAACAAGTGGATGTGTCGGTAAAAAGTCTGTGAGATGTGCTTTGACACCAATCGGTCCCATTCCGGGTCCACCACCACCGTGCGGTATACAGAAGGTTTTGTGGAGGTTCAGATGACAAACATCCGCGCCGATATCAGCAGGTTGTCCAATGCCGACAAGGGCATTCAGATTTGCGCCGTCCATGTAGACCTGTCCACCGGACTGATGAACAATATCACAGATCTCGCGAATCTTCTCTTCAAAAACCCCGTGTGTTGATGGATACGTAATCATAGCGGCGGCGAGGTTCTCACGATGCATATCTGCTTTCGCCCGGAGATCCTCAAGGTCGATATTCCCCTCCGAGTCGCATGCTACGACGACGACTTGCATTCCTGCCATTACTGCGCTTGCTGGATTCGTGCCGTGGGCAGAGGTCGGAATTAAGCAGACGTTACGATGTGCTTCATCCCGGCTGTGGTGGTACTTGCGAATCACTAATAGTCCGGCATATTCGCCCTGTGACCCCGCATTCGGTTGCAATGAGATACCGCTATAACCCGTTATCTCGGCTAACCACGTTTCCAATTGCGAAAAGAGATGCTCGTAACCTCTGGCTTGTTCGCGCGGGGCAAACGGATGAAGTTCGCCGAACTCACACCATGTTACCGGAATCATCTCCGCTGTAGCGTTAAGTTTCATCGTACAGGAACCCAAAGGAATCATCGCGTTCACAAGGGAGAGGTCTTTAGTTTGGAGTCTATGGATATAGCGGAGCATCTCGGTCTCAGAATGATAACTATTGAAAACCGGATGTGTCAGATACGGGGTTTTACGTTGAATTTCTGCGGGGATAAGGAAAGTAGCGGGTACATTCCGTTGTGTTGCAACTGATGCCCCTCCATTTTCGTTGTTTTCCGCGAAAATCTGTTGGAGTTCTTCAACATCTGTTGGTGTCGTTGCTTCATCTAAGGAGATGCCGATATGGGTCGCATCAATTGCTCGGAGGTTTATTTGTTTGGCACGGGCAGAAGTTAAGAGATCGTCTATTTTCTCCGCCGGGACGGTAACAGCAACGGTGTCAAAACACGCCGAGTCTCCAGTGGTATAGCCGAGTTCTTCAAGTCCAGCCCGTAGCGTACAGGTGTGAGCGTTCACACGTGTAGCGATCTGCTTAAGTCCTTCGGGTCCATGATAGACAGCGTACATCCCCGCCATAACGGCAAGTAGGACTTGCGCCGTGCAGATGTTACTCGTTGCTTTTTCACGTCGGATGTGCTGTTCCCGTGTTTGAAGTGCTAAGCGGGTAGCCGGTTTGCCCAT
Organism: Candidatus Poribacteria bacterium; assembly: GCA_963662915.2. Lineage (GTDB taxonomy): Bacteria > Poribacteria > WGA-4E > WGA-4E > WGA-3G > WGA-3G. The sequence continues at coordinate 2,141,089 of CAXXEU010000002.1, forward strand.
CGCATCTTGAGAGACACCCGCGATCCGTCCGGGGATCTGTCGCTTCAGTTCATCATGAGTGGCAAGAAAGGCGGCGTGCGGACCGCCATAGCCGAGTGGCACACCCAAACGTTGCGCACTACCGATAGCGATGTCTGCACCAAACTCGCTGGGTGGACGTAAAAGCGTCAGTGCCAACAAATCTGTTGCCGCAATGAATAACCCACCAGCGGCATGCACCTGTTCAGCAAATGGACGATAATCGTAAATCGCACCATCTGTGGCAGGATATTGCACGATAGCACCTAAGATCGGGGAGTCAAAATTGACATAACGATGGTCACTGATTTGTAATTCAATGCCGAGAGGTTCCGCGCGTGTTTGTAGAACAGCGATCGTTTGTGGATGACAGGTTTCTGACACAAAAAAAGTTCGGCTGATCTTCTGCGGCACATTTGCAACACACATTCCCATTGCTTCTGCAGCAGCTGTTGCCTCATCAAGAAGTGAGGCATTCGCAACAGGCAAACCTGTTAAATCAATAACCATCGTTTGGAAGTTGAGCAGTGCCTCCAAACGTCCCTGTGATATCTCGGCTTGATAGGGTGTATATTGCGTATACCAGCCTGGGTTCTCCAGAATGTTTCGTTGAATCACTGGCGGGACAAAGCAGTTGTAGTATCCCATCCCGATAAAAGAACGGAAAACCTGATTTTTAGACGCAAGTTCTTTTAATGCCGAAAGTGCCTCCGATTCTGACTTTGAACCACCTACATCTCCATCTAAACTCAAGGCTGACGATGACCTGATGTCCGCGGGTACAACGTCTTCGATAAAATCTGCCATTGAAGAATAACCGAGTGTCGTCAACATCAGTTCAATATCTTCTGAGCGGGGACCGATGTGCCGATTTGCGAAAAGGTTGCTGTTGTTATCTTTTTCAGGCATGCTCCGCCTCAATATGTGCTTGGTAGCTATCGGTATCAAGGAGCGCGTCAAGTTCTGTCGAGTCCGTCATTCTGATTTTCAGCATCCACCCATCATCGTAGGGCGAATCATTAACCTGTTCCGGTGCGTCAAGGAGTGAGTCATTGACAGCGATAACTTCGCCACTAACAGGTGCGTAGAGATCGAACGCCGCTTTAACCGACTCTATGACCCCAAATTCCGTTTTTTGTGTGACTTCTGTGCCGACCTCCGGCAGTTCAACATAGACGATATCTTGGATTTCAGATTGTGCATAGTCACTGATACCAATAGTAGCAATATCGTCCTCTTGTCTTGCCCATTCATGGCTTTCCATATATTTTAAATTTTCTGGAATCATATTTGTTCTCAGCGTTATATTTATGAAAAAATAAAAGAATTAAGTCCCCGTTGAAATAAAAGGTACTTTTACAATCTTCGCGGGATGCAACTTACCACGAATTTCTATATCAATGTTATGATTAGACATCGCTTCTGACACGATAGAAGCGAAACCGATACTACATTTGCGACTCGGCGATGGGGCACCACTTGTCACATTCCCGATGTGTTCACCACTTTGATAGACAGCATAGCCCGAACGCGCCACAGCACGATCAAGCATCTGAAAGCCTACCATCTGTCTCGCAATTCCCTTTTTTTTCTCGATAATCAGTGCATTCTTGCCCACGAATTGTCGGTTCTTGAATTTGACAAACTTACTGAGTCCAACTTCAAACGGGTTCGTGTTATCGTCCATGTCCATGCCGTAGAGGCGAAGACCGGCTTCAAGCCGTAGCGTATCACGAGCCCCCAGTCCTACCGGTTGTCCATCAGCGGCGATCACCTCAGGATAAAGGGCATTCCATAAACGTTCCGCATTATCAGCCGAAACGTATAACTCAAAACCGGCTTCGCCAGTATAACCCGTCCGCGAAATCGTAGTTGGGATGCCTGCTACCTCATTGCATGTAAACCGAAAATACCGAATTTCAGAAATCGCTTGTTCGGGAACCAACGGCTTTAGGATGCCAATCGACTTTGGCCCCTGTAGTGCAATGAGGGCAGTGTTTTCGCTCACGTCTCTGATTTCTGCTCCGGTGTCGTTGTGGTTTTCTACCCACTTTCGATCTTTTTCGATGTTCGCTGCATTGACGACCAGCATATAATGGTTATCTGCGTATCGGTAAATAAGAAGGTCGTCAACAATCCCACCTGCTTCATTGCAGAATAAGGTATATAACACACGTCCATCGGTTAAGCGACCCGCATCATTGGTGCTGAGTTTTTGTACCAAAGCGTTCGCCCCATGACCACAAACCTCAAGTTCTCCCATGTGCGACAAATCAAACAAACCGACAGTAGTTCGAACAGCCAGATGCTCCTTAACAATGCTGCTATATTGGAGCGGCATCTCCCAACCGCCGAATTCGGTGAATTTCGCATTGAGTACTCTGTGAACTTGGTAAAGGGATGTTTGTTTCATATTTTTAATGATTATCGGTTAAAGGCTGGTCGTGTTAACATCTGTGTTGACTGCCACATGAAATCTTTTTACCGACAACTGACAACTTTAAAGTCCATAGATACGTGCCAGATTCTCACCGAAGATTAGTGCTTCTGCGTCGTCATCGAGTTCTAATCGCTTGAGGGCATTGATAACCTGAATAGGACGGTATTCCGGCAAATTAGAGCCGAAAACGATCTGCTCAGGTCCAAGTTCATCAACCGCTTTTTTTACTTCCATCGGAACGACTGCATCTGGATCCGTTCCCCACCGTCGATGAAAACGTAGGATAGTTGTTCCAAGCGAAATGTTCTTGTTAGCTTTTGCCACAGCGATCCCATCGTCTAAATCGTCTGGGAAACCCATGTGATCCATAATAACCGGTGTTTCTGGCACCCAACCAGCGACCGTGCCAATCCGATTTGGATGACAATTGTTAGGTCCAGAGTGGATTGAGACGATAAGTCCATGGTCCCGGGCAGCTTCGACGACAGGACGAACGATTGCGTCATCTACATTGTAATTATGGACAGCTGGCATCAATTTAATCCCACGCATGCCCCATTCCTCAGCGGCTAACTTAACCTGTTCAACAGGATCGGGTTCCGTTGGATGCACGAGTGCGCAGCCGAGTGCACGTGAATTGCCGCGAATTGCTTCAGCAAGTTCGTCGTTTTGCGGAAGCGGTTGGGTGTTTGGCATAATAACAGCAACATCCATATCGGCTTCGTCCTCTAAAGCCAACAAGGATGCTAAATTAAGTTTGCCATTTTCGTCACGAAATGAATCGTTGAGATACGCTTCAAAATCACCTCGCATAAAAAACTCCTTTTTTCCTGTTACGGAACAGCACCTTCGTTAATAAGAAGGGCTCCATTCGCTCCGACTTCAAAAGGCGTTGCCCCTTTTGTTACAACATCGCGGTAAAGCGTGTACGCAGATTCCGCAGTAGAAGTGTCGGCGAAACGGATGATGAAAGCAATTTGAGCATCCGTCCAGTTCGTTGATTTGGTATTATCCAGATAACGTGCAGATACCCCGAGGGCTGCATCAGTTAATTGTGGTGTATTGACAGGTAATGTACTGTAAAGTTGACGCAATACCCAATTTGAACGGAATAACTTGATACTTCCGTTCATCTTATTGAGACTCGGTAACAATGCAAGGATTGGCGGCTCTGGTGGAGAGTCTTTAATCTGTGCGGCAATAATTTTAGCGAGTGTGACCATGCCCTCACGGATGCCAGTTGCTATCTCGTAACCCTCAATCTGAATGAAATACTTTCCTTTTGAAAACCGGAGGTAGTTGCCAGAAAGCATCGCCTTACTCCCAACCCATTCAAATTTCATTTTTGGATAGGTATGGAAATTATAAATCCCAAAGGCGTTTTCTGGCGATCCCATATCGAAAACCTCAAGTAGAATTAACGGTTTTGAACCAAATAGAGGCGTTTCGTACTCCACTTCCGCCTGCTGTTCAAAACCGTAGGCGTAGTAGAGGTCCGGGGATGAGGGTCTGTCACGATAAAGTGATTTGCCCACATAAGTTGACGGGGCACGCGACTGTAACCAACCCGATAATTCTCCATCACTCGGTAAAAGATGCTCGGGTGGAACAGTTGTTTGAATGCTGTTTCCCATCATCAGGGACTGCTCTACCAGTCCTGACGCGTTCTTGATGTTTTCTCCAACCTCAAGTATTGTCTGTTGTGCCTTCTTCGTTGTAGTACTATGCCACACACCGTAGACATATTCGGCTTCCTGCTGGACAGATGTCCAGTTCCCTTCTTCCTCACCGCACGAAATCAGCATTGCGCTGAAAAAGAGCAGCATACTCAGTGAAAAATGAGGGCATCTATAAAAGATGCGTGTCGCTTCACATATCATTCGCGCAGGGCTCCCGTGCAGTGTCTTGTTACCACTGTTCAGCAAGGTTGTTATATAGGTCTTCTATCAATTCTTCAACAATAAGACCCCTGGCTTGTGCCGGGGTTTCCATCGGCTCAGCTCGATTTGGGACGACATAGAAATCGTGAACTTGGATATAGTTGTCTCTTTCAGCAATCATAGTATTGCGAACCCGATCCAGAAATTCGTATTCAACCTGTAAAGTCATGCGTAGCATTTCAACCTCGCCTTGCGGACCGAAGCCGTACTCTACTAAATTGTAGTCCTGTATCCGCATCGTAAATTCGGAATCGTTCCCATCTCGCCATTTTCGATTGAAGCGTTGTGTTAACTGTTCGTGAATCACTTCATCATACGGTCGCTGAGAGGTGGTGTCATACGCAAAATCAGCATCCAAAATTTCAATCGGTGAGATGCGGATAGTCGAAATATGCTCAAGGTACTCCGATTTAGAATAGTAACCACACCCAGAAATCAATAGGGGTAGTGCTGTCAGTAGTGCTAACATGAACAAGGTCCTATACATCTTTTTCTCCCAAATTTTACCAAAAAGTGTAATCCAACTCGTATTGTAAGGACAATTTTCGTGCTATACCGTCGTTCCATGTGCGTCCCTTAGGTTCAGAATATTAAACCGTTTAGCAACGCCGGGTTTTGGAAGTTCGCCGGTGCAGCCCTTGGACGTGGTGCTTTCTGTTCTCCACCGTAAAACACAGATTTGGCAGTATCAACAATATATCGTTTATAGGTAGGCGATAGTAAAACAACAAAGACAAGGACGAGCAGAATGAGAACAATCGCTAAAAAGTAGGTTACCCACCTCTGATCAAGCAGATCTACTTTGTCGAGGGTGCGTTTAGTGGTATTGCGTCTTGTTCTCATTTGTGTCACCTCTTGTTGCGCTGATATGTGTTACTTTAAGATTATTGTATGATTACGAAAAAACAAAATTAAATCCCTGTCTTCAAATTATAGCAAAAAAATAAATGATATGCAAAATATTTAATACCTTGCGGCGTCGGTATAGATTAACGATGCCTTTGTCTGCGGCAGGATTTATGGAATGGTTAGCGATCAGTAATCGACGATCAGTAGGCAAATTGCGGTGGGTTTGCGCAGCTTAAAGGAAAAAGGCGAGGTTAGAAACCTCGCCTACCAATATTAGGGTTGCGATGTCATTCAGATGGTTGTCTCTACTATCGAGAGCGTCCTTTTGGGATACGCGGCGAGCGACGATTTCGGAAGTCTCGGCTATTGTCGCGTTGGTCATAACGATTGTTGCGGCGTTCGCGATTATCATTGCCACGCCTATCCCGTGAGTCGCGATTATCGCGATAACCAGAACGCCCGGTATCACGGTAGTCCCTTGACCCCTCTCGGTCAGATGAGAACTCGCGATCATCACTTGATTCGATATTCAGTTCTTCAACTGGAACGCCACCTGCCGCGACGAGGGTCAGATCCACACGATCCTGTTCGTCAATAGTGAGAATACGGACAGTGACTTCATCACCGACCTGCATTACATCTTCAGCACGGCGGACATAACCATCTCCCATTTGTGAAATATGGACAAGTCCATCCTTGCCGGGCAAGATCTCCACAAACGCACCAAACGGCGCAGTTCGGACGACCTTTCCGGTGTACTCTTTCCCAATCTCAGGCATCGCCGTAATCGCAAGAACTCTTTCTTCAGCGCGTTTGACATCCTCAGCACTTGTAGCCGCGATCTCAACAGTTCCATCATCTTCAATGTTGATGGTTGTATTGGTCTCTTCTTGGAGACCTTGTACGGTTTTACCCCGTGGCCCGATGAGGTCTTTAATCTTTTGCTGCGGAATTTGGAGCGAGTGGATCCGCGGGGCATAAGGAGAGAGTTCCGCACGGGGTTCCCCGATAACAGCATTCATCTGCTCAAGGACCGCAAAGCGCGCCTCTTTGGCTTGATGGATTGCGCGACGCATTAACTCTGGACTAACACCGGCAATCTTGATATCCATCTGGACAGCCGTAACGCCTTCACTGGTCCCAGCGACTTTAAAGTCCATATCACCAAGGAAATCTTCGGTACCGAGCATGTCCGTAAGTATCGCTTCCTGTTCTTCTTCTTTGATCAGACCAACGCCAATTCCAGCGACGGGTCTTTTAAGCGGAACACCGGCATCCAAGAGTGCCAATGTCGCCCCACAGACGCTTGCCATTGAAGATGAGGCATTAGATTCCAAGATTTCTGATACCACTCGGATTGTATAGTGGAAGCTCTCTTTTTCTGGGATAACAGGTTCGAGTGCCTTCTGTGCCAAGGCACCGTGACCAATTTCCCGACGCCCCGGACCCATCATCCGTTTGACTTCACCGGTACTGAAGGGTGGGAAGTTGTAGTGTAGGTAGAAAGAGTGTCTTGCTTCGCCATCAAGTCCGCGTTGGACATCCTCATCGCCTGATGTACCAAGGGTCGTCACACAGAGTGCCTGCGTCTGTCCCCTGGTAAAGAGTGCTGATCCGTGAGCGTGGGGAAGCAGAGCAACTTCTCCGGAGATAGAACGAATATCTGTTACACCGCGTCCATCCACACGTTTGCCCTCGGTCAGAATGGCTTCGCGCATCTCCTCTTTTTCAATTTCGCTTAAGATAGAGATCGTGTCCTTTGCCGCATTCGGATCCGTTTCCTCAGGTGTATCTTTAAGGATTTCCGATAGGACTTCTTCTTGGACCTGTTCCAGATAATCTTCACGCAGTTTTTTATCTGCCATCCCGATAGATTCTCGAATCCGCGATGTAGCAAGATCTCGGACACGAGAACTGAGGGTTGATTCGACGCCTTTCGATGCGTAATCGCGTTTTGCATTACTGCATACCGCTGCCAATCCCTCTTGCAGTTTGATAACTTCTTTTATTTCAGCGTGCGCAGCAACAATTGTATCAATAACTTCGTCTTCCGGAATTTCATGTCCACCGCCTTCGACAGACATCACAGCGTCTGCTTTGCCGCTTACGAACAATTCCATCTCAGAAGCCTGTAATTCTTCATAACTCGGATTGATTATCAACTCGTTTTCAATTTTCCCCACTGTGACCGCGGCAACCGGACCGTTAAAGGGGATATCGGAAATCGACAACGCAGCAGATGTCCCGATAAGTGCAGGAACATCCGCAGGATGAATGCCGTCCGATGAAAACACGTTACATAAAATTTGTACTTCTGCCTTGAAATCCTTCGGAAAGAGGGGGCGAATGCAGTGGTCAATTAAGCGGGCAGTCAGTTGTTCTGACGTTCCAGGACGTGGCTCGCGTCTACCGTAGACCGTTGGGATGCGTCCTGTCGCATAACCTCTCTCACGGTAATCTACTGTTAACGGGAAAAAATCCAAGTCATGTTCCCTGTCATCGGCTACTACTGTGACTAAGACAACCGTTCCACCGTATTGTACCCAAACTGCTCCGTCTGCCTGTTTCGCAACTTTTCCGGTTTCAATTGATAACTTCTCGCTCCCAAGTTGCATTTCAACTTTCATTCTATATACTACTCCTGTATTTCCATTTTTTTTCTCGTGTCACCAAATATGGACAGTAAAAAGGCGGTATAGAAAAATCTGCTTAAAAATAACAACGCCCAGTTAACAAATTTGGCTATAGTCTTTAAGCGTTATAATACGCGACTCTGGGCAGTTTAGCCTCCCAGCTGCCGGAATATAAAATGCCCTTCGTAACCGCTTGGCACCAATGCAAAACCTAACTTCTCCTCGATCCGATAGTGTCACGAATTCCAAGTTCTTCAATTAAACGGTAATAGCGCGTAACATCTTTTTTATATAGATACCGTAACAAACGGCGCTGCTTACCAACAAGGCGGAAAAGCCCATGGCGGGAATGATAATCCTTCCGGTGCGTCTGAAAATGTTCAGTCAACTGTCGAATACGAGCAGTTAAAATTGCCACTTGCGCCTCCGGAGAGCCGGTATCCTGTTGGTGTAGCTGATGCTGTTGCATCAATTCCTTCTTCTCTGCTGCACTAATTGCCAATTGCGTTCGCCTCCTTTGAGTTTGAACAAATGATTTAAACAACAAGTTTTAGAAACTTGTTAATTCTGTCTCATCAAAAATCATCTTATAAAGCGCGCTCTATGAGACAATAATGCTTTGAGTTTGAGACGCTATATGATACGAGAACTAAGTTGTTTACGACGATTATTCCACTTCTTATCTATATTTGATACATATATAATACTACATATCAACCTGAAATTCAAATTAAACTCTTGTGTCCAAATAGTTTTGATCCCACCTACTGCAGCGCAGATTCAGCGAGGATCTCCGCAGCAGCCATAATATCGCGTTGTATCTGTTGCACAAGGGATTGAAGATTCGGGAACTTCCGTTCGCTCCTAATTTTTTCCACGAAAAAGATTTCCACAGATTTCCCATAGATAGTTTCATTAAAATCGAAAAAGTAACTTTCTACTTGAAAGTTCAATTCATTAAACGTCGGACGGGTGCCAATGTTCAATACACCGTCCAACCATCTGCCCTCTAATTTCGCGCGAATTGCGTATACACCGTTAGGTGGACAGATTTGATTACGCGTGTCTATATTTGCTGTCGGGAAACCAAGCTGCCGACCCCTGCCATCGCCGCGGATAACCTCGCCAATCAGTGAATACGGTCGTCCCAATAGTTGCGAACTCCACCGGAGATCCCCTCTCGCAAGGGCTTGACGGATGCGGGTACTATGGACAGGCGCACCGTTTATCTCTGTTGGCGGAACAATCGAGACATCAAATGGGTAATCCTCACTGATTTCTGCCAATCGTTGTGCATTCCCGGCACGGTTTTTCCCAAATTGACAGGCGTATCCAACGACAACGTGTTTCGCTCGACATTTTTCCAAAAGAACCTTTTCTACAAAAGATTCTGGAGACATTGCCGCAATCTGCGCATCAAAGTTGAGAATAGCAATCTTATCAATGCTGAATTGCTGAAGAATTTCAATACGCTTGGAGAGTGGCGTCAGGATGGGAGGACATCGTTCTGGAGATAAAAACGCAAGCGGATGAGGATAGAATCCGACAAGCACACTCATCAACCTGTCTTGCGCAGCGCGCTGCAGAAGGGTCTTGATAACCGATTGATGACCTATGTGGATCCCATCAAACACGCCGAAGGTAACCACTGTGTCTCTCTCGAATCCAGCGATATCCTCTAAACTATAAGTTGTTGTCGCGATTGCGGGATCGCTCTTATTGCCAGCATTTTCCACGTTTTCAATCCTTCAGCGAATCACCACATCTCGTGGGGTCTGGTCAATGTACCTTTGTGCACAATGAACAAGGGCTGTAATTGCTGATAAATACGGCTTCACGATCCGACAACCCGCGGCGCGTGAGTGCCCACCACCTTCAAACTCCGAAGCCAACTCACTAACGTCGACCTGACCTTGGCTCCGTAAACTGACCTTCGTACTTCCATCTGGCAGCTCACATACACACAGTGCCACCTCAACACCAGCAATCGCTTGAATCTGATTCACAACACCCTCTACCGCTTCAGGGGTTGTCCTTGTCTTACCGAACATCGCCTGTGTAGCATACACCGAAGCGATCTTGCCATTGTCTGTTACTTCCAAAGTACGGAGAATTTCACTCAATAGACGAATCTTACTGACCGGGATGTGTTCATAGACATAGCGATAGACTTCATCGGGCGCGAATTCCCCTACCTCAATTAATTCTGCCGCAATACGGTGGGTTTCCGCCGTCGCGTTACTATAGCGAAAGCAACCAGTGTCAAACATTAAGCCCGTGTACAGACAGAGCGCACATGCTTTACTTAGTGGCGTTTGGTGGTGTTTGATGAGTGTGTATACGATTTCTGATGTAGAGGAAGCAGAAGGTTCGATGAGATTGATGTCTCCGAATGCTTCTGCTGTCGTATGGTGATCAATGTTAACAAGCGTATGGAGTGGTAGCAGAATTTTCGATAGGTTCTTACCGATCCGTTCCAATGTGCTTGCATCTAATACAATCAGAACCTCTGGACGATACGTTCCGACTGAATGTACGTCTTCAATGCTATTCCAGGATGGTAGAAATCTATAGTTAACCGGCACTGCGTCAGTATTGAACATTCTAACCGATTTTCCTAAGCCCGTTAGAAATAGGTAAAGACTGAGTTCGGAACCAATCGCATCGCCATCCGGATTAATGTGCGTAGAGAGCGCGAAGTGATGATGCCGATCCAGTAAGGCCAAGAGTGTACCGTAGTTATGCATATCCGTCATATATTGGGTGCTCATGAAAGGTCCGCAGGGTCATTCTCAGGTGTTTCGTCTTCAGATTCAACAGATTTAAGGAGCCCATCTATTTTGAAAAGATAGTCGGCAGATTCATCTATAGCGAATCGAAGCTCTGGTGAGTAACGGAGCGTCAGACGATTCCCGATCTCCCGCCTAAGGAAGCCTGCCGCACTTTTTAGACCGGCGAGCGTATTATCCTTTTGGGTTTTATCGCCGATGACGCTGACTTTCACATCTGCGTACTTCAGATCCGGTGAAAGCTCTGCCTGTGTGATCGTACAAAGCGCGACGCGTGGATCCTTAACAGAACGTTGGATAATCTCGCTCAACTCTCGTTGAATTAGGGCACTAACCCGATCTTGCCTTCTATTATTTACCATGATTTTCCTATCTTTACCAGCAGGTTTTCATCTGCAATCCACATTAAAAGAAAAATTCTGTTTTGTAATCCACTAACTCAGCGTCTACATTCGCCTCAATAAAGGTAATAACGTGCGAGATGAGTCTATTCAGGTGTGCGGCATCGTTAGAAACAGATACAGCAGCTAACACCGCCGCTTCATGCACACTGAGTGCTTCCACTTCAGCCACAGCAATATTGAACCGGTTCTTCAGCCTCGCAATAAGGCTTTTGATAACTCGGCGTTTCGCCTTTAGCGAGTGGCTCTGAGGGATTCGGAGCCAAATTTTACAAACACCAATGTGCATGAAAGCTGCCTGTCAGTTACAAACACGGTTTTCCAACCACACGCTTTGCGAAAACAAACGATAGCCCTTAACTTAAACGAGCGAGCGCGCCACCTGTTCGTGGACGTAGCATTCAAGAACGTCACCAACCTTCAAGTCGCCGAAAGTCTCGATACCTATACCACATTCATAGTTCGCTTGCACTTCGTTCACATTATCCTTGAAGCGGCGAAGCGAATTCACTTTCCCTTCGTGAACTAATCGGTTATCGCGAAGCACACGAAGCGGTTGGTTGTAGGAAATCCGCCCCCAATTAACATAACTCCCCGCAACTAAACCCAGCCGCGGCACTCTAAATAATTCGCGAACCTCTGCCCGTCCGATAACAACCTCACGGACTTCCGGATCTAACAAGCCTTCCATAGCTGAACGGATGTAGGAAATGAGGTTATAGATGACGTTATACGTACGGACATCAATCCCCTCAGCTTCCTTGGCTTGAACGGCTTCTGTTGTCGGATGGACATTAAAACCAACGACGATAGCATCAGATGCCGAGGCAAGCAAAATGTCGGTTTCAGTGATACCCCCAACGGCTTGGTGAATGATGTTGATTTTAACTTCTTCCGTACTCAAATCGAGTAGGGATGAGGCAACCGCCTGCACCGAGCCTTGCACGTCCCCTTTAAGAACAACATTCAGTTCCTTAATCTCGCCTTCCCGGATCTGTTGAAACAGGTTTTCCAAACTCACATGACTGTTCGCCCCGAGTTTTTCAGTCCGATATTGGTCCTGCCGTGCCTCACTAATAGCGCGGGCATTCCGATCAGAGTCAACCGCATAAAACCTGTCCCCTGCCTCTGGAACACCAGTAAAACCGAGCACCTCAACCGGGCAGGACGGACCTATCTCTTTCATCCGTTTACCGTGGTCATCTATCATTGCCCGGACTTTGCCAGAGTATCGCCCTGAAACAAAGGAATCTCCGACACGCAGGGTTCCGGATTGGACAAGTACCGTCGCAGCAACCCCCCGTTCTTTATCCACCTGCGCTTCAATAACAACACCGCGAGCCGATTTACTTGGATTCGCTTTCAGTTCAAGAAGCGCGGCTTCCAAGAGCAGCATTTCCAGCAAAGTATCAATCCCAGTTCCTTCTGTTGCAGAGGTCTCAACACAAATCGTCTGCCCACCCCATTCTTCTGGAACAAGATCGTGCTCTGCCAATTGTTGTCGGATATAGTCCGGGCGCGCCCCAGGAACATCTATCTTATTAATCGCGACTACGATTGGAACTTTGGCAGCTTTTGCATGGCTAATCGCCTCAACCGTCTGCGGCATAACGCCATCATCTGCTGCAACAATCAGAACAACAATATCGGTTACCTGTGCGCCGCGTGCCCGCATCGCTGTAAAGGCAGCGTGTCCGGGCGTATCCAAGAAAACGATGATCCCCGTTTTCAAGGTCACATGGTAAGCACCAATATGTTGGGTAATATTCCCTGCCTCAGATTCGCTGACGTTTGATTCACGAATAGAGTCTAAGAGAGAAGTTTTACCGTGATCAACGTGCCCCATAATTGTGACGACTGGAGCCCGAGGTTGTAAAGAGTCCGGCGGGTCTGGTGAATCTGTTAATAAGTCTTCTTCGAGTGTCCGTTCTTTGATTACCTCAAAATCTAAGTGTTCACCAAGCATCACAAGCGTATCATAATCAAGACGTTGATTAATACTTGCCATCACCCGTAACTTCATCAGCCGCATAATCAGTACTGAAGGTTGCAATCCCAACAATGCCGCGAGATCCGCTACCGTCGTCCCCTCCGTGACTTGCAAGCCATCTGCCCGGTTAGAGATCGCATCGGCACTGTCTTCGATAGACACCACAGATGTATTTTCCGCATTGGGATCTACTTTTAATTCAGATTGGACGAGTTCAACAGTGTCCGGATCAAGAGCACTCTTTTCATTTTTAACCTGAACGCCGTGGTTTCTTAATATAGCGATGAGTTCCTTGCTTGTGAGTTCATATTCCTTTGCCAATTTAGAAACGGACACACCTGGGTTTCGCTTCGCTTCACTATCCCCTTTTGTAGATTTCCGCCGCTGCCGTGTGGCTTTATTCATGATAGTTCCTCCTCTTTTCCTATTGAACTCGTGGATTTTCTTGTATATTCAAGAAGAACTTGTTCAAACCGCGCGATAACCCCACTTTTAAGTTCCGCGCGCAATAAAAAGTTAATCCGCTTTGGAGACCTGAACGCTTTTTGAACGCAGGATTGAGACCAACAAACATAAACCCCACGACCTCCTGCCTTCTTTGGTCCATCTACCTGCAGCGTTTCGCCAGCTCGACATACAAATCGGATTAGCGTCTGCTGTAGAAATTTACCACGGCACCCAATACAAGTGCGAATAACATCCCTCAAAAACGTCACCTTCTATAGACATACACGCCGCTGGCGTGCGGAAAACTCTTGAGTAAATCCCAAAAACAGACATTCGGAATGTTATTCAGGTTCTGTGTCAAAGTCATTATCCTCGACACCCGCACTGGATTTATTCGTCGCAACCCCTTCTTCGGAGTTTATCACAGATGCCTCGTCATCTTGTGTGTCTGCTGTCACAGTTTCGGAACTCTCAGCGTTTGTATCTATTTCAACATTCACTTCCGAGTCCATTGATTGTTCAGCGGTACCTTCACCTTCTATTTCTGTTTGGTCGGTGTTCATTTCGGCATCCACTGGTGTTTCTTCAAGTTCTGTTACACCTGAATCTTCGTCGTCGAGAGACGATTTAAAGAGTTCGTCAATCGAAACAGTCGCTTCGGATTCACCTTTTATGTCAACCTTCCATCCGGTCAATTTTGCCGCGAGCCGTGCATTCTGCCCGCGTTGACCAATCGCTAATGAGAGTTGGTTATCTTGAACAATTACACGGGCACTTTTATTTCGTTCATCAAGTTCCACGCGACGGACAGCGGCAGGACGTAAGGCATTCGCAATGAAGACACTGGTATCCTCGCTCCATTCTAACAAGTCAATTTTTTCGTCGTCAAGTTCACTGACGATCGTTTGGACACGGATTCCTTTGACCCCAACGCATGTCCCGACAGCATCTATGCCCTCTTCAGTCGCCATGACAGCGACTTTCGCTCTATTCCCCGGGTCTCGTGCAACTGCCATGATACGCACCTGCCCCTCATAGATTTCCGGGACCTCCTGTTCAAAAAGCATCGAGAGGAGATCACGGTGCGTACGTGATACGATAACCGGGGCACCACGCACCTCGTTTTTCACTGCGAGAATTAGGCACTGTAAACGTTTACCACGTTCGTAGGTTGCTGAACGGGGCATCTCGCGAGGCGGCAAAAAAGCCTCCGTCTGTTCAAGGTCTAAAATAACACCACCACGTTCAAAACGTTGAACATATCCAGTGATGATTTCGCCTTCACGACCAGCGAATTCTTGATAGATTTTTTCCCGCTCTGCCTGTTTGATTTTTTGGAAGAGAATCTGTTTCGCCAATTGTGCCGGGATACGTCCAAACTCACTGGGGTTGATCTCCACATTTAGTATCCCCCCAAGTTCAGCGTCCGCTTGGTGTCTCCTGGCCTCCTCAATCGGGATTTCTGTCGGGAAATCTCGCATAATATTAACAATTTTCTTCGGGACATAGCACCGTATGTCTCCTTTTTCGAGATCAATTTCCACAGATATATCGGCATCTTGACCGTAAACTCGACGCGCAGCAGCACGTAAAGCGGCTTCTATGGCTTCAACGAAAACGTGCTCCGGAAGCTCTGTTTGTGCTGTATTTTGACGAATGGCGTTTTGGAGGCTTTCTAACATAAATAATATCCGCGGGGACTTTTCCGGGCACCCCGCGTACTCCTTTCCGAATTTCTATTTACAGGTCCGCTGGATATACGCTTGTGAACTCCGCGCCGGTTATTTGTGTCGACTACCATTTCAGGTGTATATACGCATTATGGATTTCTGAGATATTAATGGCAACGCGATTTCCATTCGTTTCCGCTAAGACCACCTTCTCTTCAGATACCTCCGTTACGGCACCTTGCACCTGACGTTTTCTATCGTCTTCCGAAACGACTTCTATCCGCACTGCACGACCACAATTCCGCTGAAAGTCCGCAGCGGTTCGCAAGGGTCTGTCTAAGCCCGGTGAGGCGACTTCTAACTGCGTATAACTCGCCAAGTGTTCATGCACTTCTAAAATCGGTCGTACAACACTATTGACCGTTTGGCAGTCTGATACTGAAAGTCCTCCAGGTTTGTGAATGAGGAGGCGTAGGCTCTTTAACTGCGTTTCAACGTCTACAAGTTCAATGCCATCAATGTCAAGTATCGGAACTAACAGTTCAAAAATTGAGTTCTTCTCGCTTGTTGTCATAGTAAAGATAAAAAAAAACGCGATATGTCCCAATAATAGAGGTCCTTCGCGGTTCGTTTAGATTTCGTCGCACGCAGATGATGGGCGTAAAACTGCACTATAAAAATCTCATCTGTAATACCGAGCTACTGCGTGTTACAACTTCTACCGATGTTTAAGCAGCAGTGTGTTAATTCTCACGGACCTGCCTCTATTGTTACATAATAGCCATCTTCCTCTTTTTTAGCAAGTAAATTTGTCCGTGGTTTTAATCTCCAGACCAAACTAATGCCTTTGAAAAAATTCGATAACCTCTAATGATTACGACATAATTGTATCATAATATGTTTTATAAAGTCAAATTAAAATTCTGGCACGCGAAGACTGAACCCTCCGATTGAAGTTATCGAAACTCAATTTTTTCAGTGTTATTCTTCTTCAAAACGTGCTATAATATTTGTCATGAGCATGTTTCGTGAACACTGGATCGGCGGGTTGGTCGCTTATAGTACTTTCTTCATCGCCTCCCTTATCGCAACTATTACGCTCTCAATACTTTATGCAATCCCATTGGCATGGAATCCAACGATCTCCGTGAACCCAATAAAGGTTATAGGTTGTTTCATAATTGCCGTACTATTCGGATTGTGGCCAGATGTCGATATTAAGAGCAAGAGTCAGAAAATATTTTACACGCTCTTATTTGTGCTGAACATCGCGCTTATCGCTTTTTTGCAGAGGTATCTGGAATCTGCACTGCTGGGTCTCTTCGCGATGCTTCCAATTATGAGCAAACACCGCGGATGGACACATGCCAAAGTCACCATGCTTTTACTGCCCAGCGTATTCCTGCTGCTGCCTGTCTATGTTACATATCCTGAGTGGCAGGCTGGTGATACCCTCTTAGAGAGCTTCGATGCGTTAGTCGAATGGGAAGAATTTCCGGCGATTCTCCTCACCGGTTTACCTTTTTACGTAGCAAGTTTTATCGGTTATGCAAGCCACCTCTATCTTGATGGCATCCTATTTCGTTCTCGTAAAGCACAGAGACAAAAGGCACGCCAGTGAAAGTTAACACTTTGCCCCTCCAAGAACTGTTTCGCGACAATACCATGCAGGCACTCAATACTTTTGCAAAAGCGCGTGGAGCCCGTCTCTATCTCGTCGGCGGCAGCGTCCGAGATCTACTGCTTGCGCGTCAAATCACGGATTTTGATTTCGCGCTGGCTTCGGATGCAATCCACTTCGCTAAGGCATTTGCTGCTAACATCAGAGCAACATGCATCATACTTGAAGAAGACCTCCCTACCGCACGCGTGATTGTTAAGAAGGGCAATTCGCAATTAACCATGGATTTCGCACAATTCCGAGCCGAGTCTCTGACCGACGATCTACGTTTGCGAGATTTAACGATTAATGCAATGGCAGTTGTATTTGAGGATATGGTGTCCGCTACAGACAGCATCCACAAGTTGGATTTACATCGCGTAATTGATCCATGTGGCGGTATGAACGACTTAAAAGCCGGTCTGCTTCAATTTCCGAGTGAATGCGTGGTCTTAGCAGATCCAATACGCTTACTACGGATTTACAGATTCGCTGCGCAGTTGGCGTTTGAAATTGCCGAAGATGCAATCGCATTCGTACGGAAGCATCGGGAGTTATTGCCAAACGTTGCAGTGGAACGACATCGTGATGAATTGATGAAGATTCTTGATGTTGAGGAGGCACATCCGTATTTACGGCAGATGAGTGCCAGTGGATTGTTAACACAGGTTTTGCCCAATATCAGTCAAGAGTCTATTCCGTGGCGGCTACTCGAAAAATTTGAAGAGATTCCTATTCCGATTCCACTCCACGCTTATTCTGAGGAAATCGATAGTTATCTCCAAGAAGAATTGGGGGATGGTGTTAGCCGACGCTCTTTAATCAAACTCGTTCTGCTTTTAGGCGACAATCTCGGCGATATTGGAAAACATCTGCGTTTGAGCCGCAAAGCGACGCAGTTCATAAAGGGTATTACCGCTAAGTATGCACAGTTTCTTAAAGATGTGGACATCCAATTGACCCATGAACAGATAATCTATTTCCTCAGGACTTCCGCGTCTCATTGGTGGGGTGTGCTGCTCTATGCCGCCCCCTCACGTCCACCGGATTCAGTAGTTCTGAAGCAGATTGCTGATACTTACTACGAACATATCCTACCAATCCAAAAGCAAGGCAGACTCATCACCGGAGACGATCTGATCCAAATGTTCAATTTAAAAGAGGGAAAACAGATAGGAAATTTGTTGGAACAGATCGAAGAACGGCAATTTAACGGCGAAATCCGAACGCGTGAAGAAGCGTTTGCTGCCGTAGCAGCGTTAGTGCACCAATCCGAGTAGATTGCTTATTTAATTTCTTTGTTTTGATACTTTCGGAAAAGGTTCGGCACTAATGATAGCGCGAACATAAGCACACCAGCAATTCCGAGGTAGAGCATCGTCTTCAAAATGTTGCCCTCACCACTAACGAACGCACCACCGAGCATCACTAACGCTATTGTCCCCGGTAACATAAAGACAGCAGAAGTAAATACGAATGTTGAAAACCGGATTCCAGTTAATCCATAGGCGTAATTTTGTAGGTTAAACGGAAAAATCGGGACCAAGCGCGTAACCATCAAAATCCGCCATCCCTGCTCTTCAACCTGTTCGTCTATTTTGCGGAATTGTGCATTCTCCCTGACCCATCCCTCAACGAGATCGCGCGCAACGTAACGCGCCGTCAGAAAAGCACAAGCAACAGAGAGGATAGAAGCAATGGAAGCATAAAAAACACCCCATAACGGTCCGAAGACAAAACCGGCTAACACGGTTACCGGAAAACCGGGAAGAAAGAAAACAGTAGATATAAGATAAAGGCCAATATAAATCAGCGGTGCGATTACACCAAAACTTTCTACCCATGTTTTGATTTTCGGTACGTTTTCCAATCGAATATGTTTTGTTATGCCATAGTGCCTCAAGACGAAATAAACTGCTACGATAATGCCGACAGCGATCAGAATTTTAATTAGGCTTTTTTTCATTTTTTTCGGAAATTGCCTCCAAATAGTCTTTGATTTGTGTCTGGTATTTCACAGGAATACGATTGTTGTTAATGGCTTCGGCATACGTTCGCGTCGCGTTGAGAACGACATCACTGAAGGGCAGATACGGCGGCGCATTGCCCCGGATCTCTCCTGTGAAAACGTTAGAGAAACTTTCTGAATCACCAGACGAATCGGCTGTAAGGGTCAGGCGTTCTCCATCAATTTGTAAAGTCGGTGCCGCACCTCCAAGCAAGGGCATTGTAAGATTTTCTTCATCAGTTGTGTTATTCTCTGTTTTGTCATTAGCTGTCACTGATATGGACTGCGCTTCAGCATCTGAGAGGACTTCACGCGTGCCTTGTACCTCACGCGTGCCAGCATTTTGCCCAGGTGTACCGTCCGCATTGGCAATTCCACCGTCGGCTGCTTTCGTTTCAATATCCGCAAGTGCCAATTCCTTCCGGTTGGTCATCAATTCTGCTTCCAACTGCGCAAGGTTCATCAATGTTTCTGTCTCCTGAAGCGCATCAATAATATCCTGCAATGTCTCCGGCGTAATCGCCTTGCCTTGAGCCTGACTCAATGAATCACGGAGTCCACCTTCTGGAAGGTTTTCCGCGAGTTGTTCAAAGAGACTTTGCAGCTCGGCTTGGAGTTCTGGTGGTATCTCAGTCTGTTCTGTGAAATTTTTCAGTTCTGAGGCAAATTGCGCCGCATCCATGCCTCGAAAATGTTGGCTTGTTTCTGTCGCTTCAGTAATAACGTCTTGCATTAATTTTTGTTTACGGACTTCTGCATTTAGATTCCTGAGATACGCCTGTGCAGTGTCAAGATCAGTTGCCGCTTTCAACTTGTCCACTGTGTCACGAACTTGCTTCTGGAGTTCTGGGTCTCTGACCTGTTTCTCTTCAAGGTTTTGGATAACCTGATTTAATGCTTGCTGTTGGGATTCACTGAGTGGCTGCGGTACTTCGTAAAAAAGCGGAACCGTGAAAGAGAGTCCTATCAATAAAAGGGGGATTGGAAACAATCGCAATAGTTTTGGCACACGATACGGACAGACATCTCGTATATCCAAGGTTGTCATGATCTCAGCGGCATCTCGAATCTGAAGTTGCGCGAACGCACCGTCCGGGACACGCTGTATCAATCCAAACGCTGTCCCGAGCCGTTCCCTGAGTTCCATTTTTTCGTCAACAATTTGGGCAACAAATGACAAGTCCTTCCAATGTTTAATACTGAGGCAAACCCCAACAATCACACTTACTAACAGGACTAACCAACTGATATTTGACATTTGCATCGGTAGCGGAATCAGCCGATTTACAAAAAACAGAACGGCAAGCAAAATGAGACCCCAGAAGACCGTTATTGTAGTCATTCGCAAGAGTGCGTGTCGATATATCCTCGCGCGCATGTCAATCAAATAATTTCTAATACGTTGGACATCCTCGCTTTGGGTCTGATTGTCCTTGGACTTTACCATTGGAGTTTCTCCACCGTTGCCATAACCTTATCTGGCGTAATCGCCTCCAAATTCTCACGTGCGCGATCGGTATGCGTGTCCCACTCTTTGGACGATAGTGTTTTCATAAACGGACACGTCGTACGTGCGACCACTGCGTGTTTATCCCACGGCGGTGCCCAGTGTATGAGGTTTGACGCACCGAACAAAGCAACGGTCGGCGTTTTCACAGCAGTGCTGAGGTGCATCGGTCCTGTATCGTTGCTGATGTATAAGTCACACTGTTGCAGAAGTGCTGCTAACTCCATTGGAGTCGCTTGGCTAACGATAATAGGCGCGTGCGACATCTGCTTCGCGACCTGAGCAGCCAGTTCACCTTCCCGTGGTCCCGTTGTAATGACAATATGTGCGCCGTATGTGTCGTGAAGCCGATCACCGAGGACTGCAAAGTTGGATGCTTCCCAACGGCGATAGGCAGTAGCCGCCCCTGGATTCAGACCAATGATAGGATGGCTATCATTAAGTTTCTGGCTTTCAAGAAAATTGTTTGCCCACGCCGCGCCACCACTATCAACAAAGACTTCCGGTTCATCATCTGTTACTTCAATACCCAATGCCCGGACGACATCAAGATAGCGTTGTGTTTCATGCTGTGTCGTGTTGTTCGGCACTGCCAGACTTAACAATTTCTGTCCACCAGCGTTTGTTTCAAAACCGACACGGAACGGAATTCGAGCGAAGAAGGTATGAAGCACCAAACGAAAGGTGGGTTGTAGCACGATTGCCATTTGAAATCTACGACGAACGATTTGATAGATAAGTTTGGGTACTGATCTTTGGTAAGTCAGTATCTCATTCAAGTGTGGATTCGCTGATACCAAATCCTCTCGCGTCGGTGCCACCATATAAGCGATATAAGCATCTCGGAAGTGCTGACGTAAAGCGCGGATGACCGGGGTCGTCAAAACCGTCTCACCCAACGGAGCGAGTCTAATGATTAAGATCCGTTCAATCTGCTCAAGTGCAAACATTCTACCCTTATATTTCGCACAGTCGAATCTCAGAGTGCTGGTGTCCTTAAACCCGTCTATTGCTAATTTTCATAGGTAACGGTATAATACCCTAAAACTTATGAGATGTCAAGATGATTTCCCAAATTCACACTTTAAAAGAGAAATATCTACGCGGTTGGGACCGCCAAACAACGGTCATTCTGCTCGCTTCTGCGCTACTCTTAACGCTGCATAGGTATTATACCCGTCGAAGTTTTTTCAGACGCCATTTCGCAGAATACCTTGGGAGCGGACCGCTGGCAGAAAGTTATCCGTACTATTATTGGTTCTTGACCACAGCGGTTACGTTATTCCTCATCCCCGTTCTCGTCGCCAGATTCGGGACAGCCGGGCGACTGACAGACTACGGATTCCAACTCGGAAATCGGAAACTCGGATGGAGTATAACAGGAGCAGCATGGATTCTCATGATTCCAGTAGTTATCCTTGCAGTTATCGTGTATCCACCTTTCCTCGCAAAGTACCCGCTTTGTAAAGTAATTGCAAACAGTTGGCAGACGTTTTTACCCTACCAACTCGCTTATGGCGTTTACATGTTCTCCTGGGAATTCTTCTTCCGTGGGTTTATGCTCTTCGGATTAGAGCGGAAATTTGGGAACTACAGTATTTTGATCCAGACGATCCCGTTTGCTGTAATGCACTATTCAAAGCCGTTGCCAGAAGCACTCGGCTCAATCATCGCAGGTGTCCTGCTCGGTGTCCTCGCTTTAGAGACGCGCACATTTATTTACGGCGCGGCAATTCACTGGCTTGTTGCGATGACAATGGATGTCGTAGCTGTTGCGTTTTCACGTTTCTTTGTCTGAAAATTTGATTGCAGTCGCTCGGCAGTTATGTTATAATGCACCAACGGTGTGTTGATAAAAAATACTAACGCCGGGAGGATCTTTTATGAAAATGTTAGGACTGTTTCTTATCAGTGCCGTAGTTTTATGTGCCAGCACACCTGTGTTTGCTGAGTTAAGCGTTGAGGATTTAGAGAAAATTCGCCAAATAGTCAACGAGACTGAGGTAAGACTGCGGAAGCGTATTGATGAAGTTGAAACGCGACTGGAAAATCGTATCGCTACTGAAAGCGAAGCGCAAGGGAAACGTATCACGGATTTACGAGACCGCATAAACTTCCAAGGCCATCTGATTAGTGCCTTAATCGTCGCCATTATCGGTTTTGTCGCTGTACCGTTGAGTTTCCTCGTCTATCAATACAACAAACAACGCGAACGGCAGCGAGATGAAATTCAAGCACTCCGTCAGAGAATTGAAGAGCTTGAGCGAAAACCGATCATTCAGGCTTAACCAATTGTGTATTTGTTGGCAAGAACTGAAGGATTCCCCATAAAAAACATGGACAATATTACTGAAATTATAAACGACTTTGGTGAAAGCATTATTAAAGTATCTCATGCCAATCGCTGAGGCTATTGGGTTTGAGGTTGAAACCTACTTCGGTTCGGAGATTATCAAACACTATGTTAAGATGCCCAGAAAAGAGCGAATCCACACGGATTGGATTTTAGTCTTGAAAAAATAAAGAAATCAAAACGGAACGATCTATGACCCAACCCGACATCATCCAAACAATACTCAAAGACAGCAATTACCACCTTGATCTATTCAACACACCTGAAATTCAGCGTTTACGTCAAAGGATAGAGGGCAAAAAAACACCCATCACCTACTGCCCTATTCGAGGGAAGGCAATCCAACTAAAACCCGAAGAACTCATCCGTCAATTGTATGTGGAACGCCTCCTGAACCGGTATCATTATCCCCGAGAACGCGTGCGGTTTGAGCATCTTGTCAACTTCGGTAGAGAAAAGAAACGCGCTGACATCGTTATCCTTGACAAAGATAGAGCCGATACCCCTTATATTATCGTTGAAGTCAAAAAGCCGAAACTCCAAGATGGTAAGGCACAACTCCGATCCTACTGCAACGCCACTGGCGCGCCTATCGCTGTATGGACAAACGGACAACAGATTTCGCACTACCACCGCAGAGATCCCAACTACTTTGAAGACATTACCGATATTCCTAACGCCAATCAGACATTGGCAGATATCCTCAACGAACGTTTTACCCTCAAGGATCTCATTCTTAAGGACAAACTCGCAACGGAGCACAAATCCTTGAAGGATGTCATTTTGGAATTAGAGGATGAGGTCCTCGCCAATGCAGGCGTAGATGTTTTTGAGGAGGTTTTTAAACTCATCTTTACCAAACTCTATGACGAATCCAAGAGTCAAGACGACAAGATGTTTATCAATCGTCTCCTGCGATCCAGAATCAACACGGTTGTTCAGGAAACAGATCAATCTTACGACGTTGAGAATCCAGATTATGAAATGCTCAAGAAAGCGGTTGAAGAAATTCCAGATGACGATTTTCGCGCGATGGAATTCAGAAACACAGGACAAACCGAATCCCAACTCAAAACCAAAATTCAGCGACTTTTTGATGACGCGAGAGGTCAATGGAGAGGCGTTTTCCCCGAACATTCGACGTTTGAACTTTCTGACAGCCACCTATCCGTCTGCGTGTCCAGTTTGCAGGATATAAAATTGTTCAACTCCAATTTGCAGGTTGTCGATGAAGCGTTTGAATATCTGGTGAGCAAATCCGCGAAAGGCGAAAAGGGGCAATACTTCACCCCACGCCACGTCATAGATATGTGTGTCAAAATGCTCAATCCACAGCCAGGGGAATATATGATTGACACCGCCGCTGGGAGTTGTGGGTTTCCGGTGCATACCGTTTTCAAACTGACAGGGACACTCTTCACCAATGCAGAAATCCCAGCAGCAGACAAAGACAACGTCCTCAAGGTGTTTGGGATCGATTTCGATGAGAAAACCGTCCGGGTGGCGAGAACCCTCAATCTGATCGCAGGAGATGGCGAAACGAACGTCTTGCACCTCAATACACTGGACTATGAGCGGTGGGACGACAGCACAGAGAGAAATAGCAGGTGGGTCCGCACGTATGGCGACGGTTTTGATCGCCTCAAAGCGTTAAGGATGGAACAAGACGAGAACAAATTGTTTGGTTTTGATATTCTGATGGCGAATCCACCTTTTGCCGGTGACATCAAGGAGAGCCGTATCCTCCATCAATATAACCTCACCTTTAAGCAGAACGGCAAAGCACATACCAAAGTCGGGCGCGATATTCTGTTTATTGAACGCAATCTTGATTTCCTCAAACCCGGCGGACGCATGGCGATTGTGCTACCGCAAGGTAGATTTAACAACACATCTGACAAGTCCGTCCGTGAATTTATCGCAGAACGCGCCCGTATCTTGGCTATCGTTAGTTTGCACGGTAACACCTTCAAACCGCATACTGGCACCAAAACGAGTGTTCTGTTTGTGCAAAAGTGGAATGATGATCCAAGCGCGGGTCCCCTCTGTCGAAAAGCCGATAACTACTCCGTCTTTTTAGCCGTGAGCGAGAAGGGTGGGAAAGATAATTCTGGCGATTATGTTTTCCTTCAAAATAGTGATGGACAGCACAAGTTGGACAAAAACGGGCACCTGATCGTCGATCACGACCTCCACAACCACAACGAGGAGCTTCCCGACGGTATTGCCGAAGCCTTTATTGAATGGGCAAAGCGTGAAGATTTAAGTTTTTGGAGGTAAGAAAATCGTTGAAAAATGAGTGGGCAAAACGCAATAATGCAGTATTCTATCGTTGATTACCAATCTATAGTGGATGCCTCCCATTCTCTGCGATTTGATGCGGAATTTTTTCGACCTGATTATCTACAGGTTCAACGCCGACTTGAAAAAATTGGTTCGCGCAAACTCATTGATTTTCAGATCAACATCAGACACCCTAAAGAGATAAAGCGAAATTATGTGGACAATGGCGTTCTGTTATTAAGAGGGCAAAATGTGCGTCCGCTCTCTATTGATCTGACAGCAAATCCGGTTTATATATCGGAAGAAGACGCGGAACGTTTGAAGGAAAACACAATACATTACAGAGATATTCTGATAATGCGATCCGGAGCAAATGTGGGTCAGTGTGCGATCTATCTTGAAAATAGCCCTGCTATATCAATGTCCGACACCCTTATTATCCGGAACGGAAACTTAAACCCTTTCTTTCTGACTATTTTTCTTAATACTAAGTATGGTGAAGCATTAGTAGAGAGAGGCAAATATGGTAGTGCACAACCGCATATTGCTCCGCCTTTTTTATATCAAATTCCTGTCCCGAATTGGGAACACCTTCAAACGGAGATAGAAAAAACCTATCTCCGATCAAAAGACCTAACAGAACTATCAAAGACGCGATATGCCGAAACCCAAATCCTTCTTTTGAATGAACTCGGACTCGCCGACCGGCAACCGAAGCACAAATTAACCTTCGCCACGGATTATGCGAATATGCAGCGCGCAGAACGCATTGATGCCGATTACTTCCAGCCAAAATATGACGACATTATCAGTGCCATTAAAAGTTATCCGGGCGGTTGGAATACCCTTGAGAATCTGGCCACATTTAAAAAATGTGTTGAAGTAGGGAGTGGAAAGTACCTTGACGCTGGTATTCCTTTTGTTCGGGTGAGTAATCTGAGTCCGTTTGAAATCACACAAGAGAAATACATCTCAGAAGAATTGTACACAGAAATCACGGAACACCAACCAAGACAAGGAGAGATCCTTCTCAGTAAGGACGCAACCCCCGGCATAGCTTACTATTTGCGCGAAGTCCCCGAAAAAATGATCCCTGCTGGCGGTATACTCCGGTTGAAAAGCAAAACGGATAAAATCGGGAACGAACACTTAACTCTGGTGCTTAATTCCATCCTGACACAAGAGCAAATTAATCGGGATGTAGGCGGGTCAGTCATTCTTCATTGGCGACCGGACCAAGTAGCCCGGACAGTTATCCCCGTTCTGCACCAAGAGAAGCAATCTGAAATCCAACAGAAGGTCATCGAATCCTTTAAGCTACGTAAGCACGCTAAAGACCTTCTGGAATGTGCAAAGTGCGCAGTCGAAATCGCTATTGAACAGGACGAACAAACTGCTATTGACTGGTTGGCATCTGTTTCATAGCACATCTCTTAATCTTTGGAATGTGAGAACTTCTTGTGTTCTTTCGTCCCTTAGCAGCCCGTCCTCAATTTCCTGCCATACTTCAGGTGAAACACGTCCAGCTGCTTTGCACGCGAGGATAAGTTCCACTGCCTCGACATACGAGACATAGCAACTTAACTCCTCGTGTGGAATCCGGAGCATGTCGTTGGTGATACCCAAAACTGAAAGCCATGTGTCGTGAATAGATTCCCTTGGTGGTTTAACAGATCCTCCTTCATCTGCCGCTTTGATGAATTCCTGTTGTGCCTTAAACCGCTGAACAATACGTTGTAAATCCACACCATTGAAAATTTTCATCTGTTCCATACGCTCAACAACCGCTATTCTATCGTCCAATTCTTTGCTAAACTGATCTCCGAATTTAGAAAATCTAAGAGGATAGGAATTAGAACCCATATACCGGTAAATATCTTGGTGGAGGTTTGTGTAGGGATCTCGGTCAATATCGGACTTCCAGCAGAGGTCAAGGTAGAGGTTTCGGTATTGGTTGAGTCCACGATAATTTTGTGTGGATAAAAAGTTTAGGTCGAGACCTTGATAGAGGTCTTGTTCGAGTCCTCGGTATAAGTCTTTGCCCAGGTCAAGATAATGGTAGAATTCAAAGTCTTGGTAGTTACTCCCATCAATTTCTGAATCGTCATAGTCTGGGGCATCATAGTCTGGGGCATCATAGATAATATTATCGACCTCTTCATGAATTTGGTTAAGCATCCATAGGGGAAAGAATTGGCGGATGACAAATAGTTGTTTAGCAATTCTGTTGTATTGATCATTTGTGCCATCTGTAATCTTTTCTGCCCATCGAAGCAGTACTTCAAGTTCAGGGGCATCGATGTACTCAACGGCTTCCGCTTCCATTGCCAGAAGCAAACCGTCTGCTTTCCTCATCAGTCCAGCAGTTAGTAAGAGGACTTTTCGCCACTGCCAATCATATAAATTCTGATCCACCATATCCTGAATTGAATCGGTTAGTAATAAGACTTTTTCCCACTGCCAATCATATAAATTTTGATTCACCGGATCCTGAATTGAAGGCGGGTCTCCTACGATGTGATTCGCTGTTAAATACTCCTGAAACGTTAGGTGAAAGAAAGTGTAGATACCATTGGCCCTTTCAACGAAAAGCCCTGGATCTACGAGAAGTGCATCTAGGATCTTCGATGCATCAAATCCTGAGGATATATCAGTCTTCCGTTGGTAGAATTCTCGAATCTGATTGGTGAGCTCGTCTTCAGTGAAAACAAGACAGTTCGCCTTAAAATTCTCTGCTGCAATTTCAGAAAGTAACTCCTTTACAGTCGGGATAGCCAAATACGGACTCATTGGAGGGTCTCTATGAACATGTTTCTCTGCTGTCCACTTTTTGAGAAAAATGTTAAGAATTTTTCCATACAAAATCGTTTCACTTGATGGAAAATCTTGTGAGTCTTCATAAACCTGGCACAACAGCGCGAGTGATAAAGGATTCTGTGCTAATTCTTTTATTGCTTGATGCTTTGGATCATTCAATGCTTGCCAACACCGTTGAGCAGTTTTCATCTTTCGATCGGACGGTGATGCAAACTGTTTATTGATGTAATCCTGAATCTGTGAATCATCAAAGTCTGCCATCTCCACTTCAGTGAAATCTGAAAACTCTCCTTTGTACGCTCCTACTCGGCAGGAAGCGATAAAGCGGTTTTGACTATATTGATGGACGAAATCCCTAATTTTATTGATGACGTTGCTAACGTTTGGTTTTGGCACCTCGTCAAGACCATCAAAAAGTATCAGCAGTTCACCCGCTTCCAACTTAGCGTTTGCCCACTGCTCAGGATATGGATGGCCACATACCTTAAACTCGTTGATAATCCATGCCTCAATATCAATCGGATCCTTGGTGAACCTCCTCAGTTCAAGAAAAACGGGAATACATTGGTGTTCAAAGTTTCCATCCTCTCCTTTCAGTGCCTCAAGTCCAATCTTGCGGAGAAAGGTCGATTTTCCAACACCGGGAACTCCGAGCACCATCAGATACTGTTCGTTAGTGGCAACCCTCATCCCGTCTTGGCGTTCATCTGAAGTTGAAGTGAAATACCCTCTACCTTTCTGTAGAAATACCTTTCCAACGTCTTCGGTAGATTTATGCTTTGTTGCTTTCCTTTTAGTCAGAAACTGAACGACTACATAAATGTCGTCAACCGATCTCTGTGCTTCCATTCCAACGCAAAAGACTTGGAGTTGACCGTGACGTTTCTTGTAGGGGCTATTGTAATCGTGAGAGGCGTTTTCTGAATTTTGCTGTCTGTTGTTAATGCTCTCCCAGGCTTTTTTTAAAGAGCCTAAAACCGCCTTTATTAAAATCGCGATCCCAATCTTCTCAAGCATTGCTTACCTACCTATTTCAATTAGTACGAATGTTAACTGAACGAAAATCCATGAAAAATCACGGGCAGGTCGGTGAGTTTTCTATTAACAGAACTATTCGCAAGTTCCCAAATGCTTGTGAGACTCAACATTTTATCTTTTGTTCTCTCTAATTTCGCTGACAGGATGCATGCCCATTTCTGTTGGGTAAGAATTAATCTTTTTTTTTGTCCAAAAGTCCATTTTTATTGTTCCTGTCGTTTTTCTATCAGTCCAATATCCCCCCTCCAACTTATTCTTTCCCTGTCCCTTAACAATATTAAAACTCATGGTTCCACAGTGCTGGGGATTTCTTTCTTTAACTGTTTGAATTGGATCGCTGTCGTAGGTATAAACCAGTTTTTCTATTTGATTTTCCTTATCAAGCACAAACTCACTAGTGAGGCTTCTACTGCTCATCTCGGCTGTCCTCATTATGCAACTTATGTTAAGAAAAGATTGTTTGATAGTCAAGATTGCCGATATAGGTCCTGGTCTTTCCCCCGTTTCAGGGTCTGTCCAAGTTGTACGGATTTCTCCTTTCCAAGTGCCATCCAAGTTAGGAAATCGGACTAACCAATTCTTGAAAATTCGGAATTTCCATAGAAAGCTAACAAAAAGTAAATAAAATACAAGGTCTATTGTAACCACTATTGACAATATTCGCAAAATCGTTTCAAAGTGGAGGTCTGGTGAACCTTGGATACGATACATTGCATAGAACACTGAAAATGAAAAAACAAGTAATACCCATAATGCTGCCTGAATTTTTATATTTTTCATCACTTGTACTCCAAATAACACCACAATTGCAGCAAATAGGTATTGACATTTTCCGGGGTCCATTTGCGATCAGCACTAAAAAGATAGAGTAACCCAGAGACTTCACACCAATTATTGCAATCCTTACCTTCCTTAGTGTTGTTCCATAAGAATCCTATTGACTGTTTCAATTTATCTGTCCAAGTTTCATAATCGTTAAATATCTGATCGGGAACGTTCCACAGTAAGCACTCCAGCAGAAAAGACGTGATATTTCCATTAACGTTCTGCCCATCTTTTACCATTTGAGCCCGAAGGCGTTTGTAAATCCTGGTCAACCGTTTGAACCGTCGTTGTGTCCGACTATTTTTTAGCTTACCATTTTCTATATGTTGGATAGGAAAGTTGATAATCCATTGTTCGTTATCTGCACGAAATTTGACACCTTCAACATAACTTCCATCTATTGAGTACCTTCTGTATTGCCATGTTGGTACTACATCTGCTCCTACGCGATTGGTGTTCCCATCAATAGCGATACATTTATTTTTCCTTTTTACGTCGTCCCCGAATTTATTGAAAAGTGCACTATGCACATGATTTTTGAAATCGGGTGCGGAATATGAAACAGGGTTATTTAACCCGAAATCGCTCCGAGACGTGCTAGAAGGCAGATCAAAGTAAAAAGCGTCTACATATTGAACGTTAAGATCAATATCACTGTTGAGTCTAACATTTGTATCGTTCACATACGATCCCTGCCCAAAGATTTTAATATTCATGCTGTTTAGTATAGAATCGTCGTTGATGCAACCCTTAACCATTCTTTCTATATTTGAGAGTTTGGTTTCTTCTGTGGGGCTGGGCGGTTTTCTCCAATTATTTAATGTTTCCTCTGAAAATCTCGGCATATTCATATTCTCCTTGTCGTTGGGTAAAGTGCAGCAGTGTATCGACGAGATTGTTTGGTTGTTCATTTTGCATCTACTGGGCAATAGTCACCATTTTGTGCTTCTTTCTTCACAATCATCTATATTTCGATTACCAGAATTATGATGGAGGGTAGATGTGCTATGCGACAAGCTTTGCAAGACCATTTGAACCCATATCACAATTATACAACAATTTTTAGGGATCCTCAACGTTTTTTGGAGTGTGTAAATATTTTGGCAGCGGATTTTCAGCGGAGACTTTTTAGGTTTGTGAAAAGACAAGGCACAAACTACCTTATTTTTGTCCAATAAGTGCGGGAAACCATATCGTCTCTGATGAGACACAAACCCCCACACCCATTGAGAAAACAACACCTTAAAAGGTCTCAAAGAACTTCTACACACCTTTACACACCTTTGAGACTAAAAGGAGACCAAAACCCTCGTTTTTATTACTTTTTCCAGCACGAAAGATGCTTTAAAAAAGTGAATGCCCAGTTATGATAAGGGTCTGAAAGGTAGTATGTTATGATTTGAGACCTTTTGACCCCTCTTGAAAGCAGATAAGGACTGGGATTGATAGCTTTTCATTTATCAACTGGATCCCGATGTGCTTGGACAAAAACAAGGAAACTAACAGTTTATGCTACAAAGCAGCACTTCTCATAATTGTGTGTTAAAAGTTTATACACCCTATTTCTTGGCAAATTTTCACACTCTCATAAACTTACGCAAGCAAGCCAAAGACCTACTGGAATGTGCCAAACGAGCAGTCGAAATCGCCATTGAACAAACCGCTATCGACTGGTTGGAATCTGTTTCATAGGTGACAGAGGCTTAGCGTGTGTATCTTCAATCACCGGACGACTCTTAAGCGTATTCAATAGAGAACTGAACGTATCTAATAATTGTGCAGCATCCTCATTAGAGAACATCTTTAAAAGTGTTTCAGTATCAACACCAATTCGTTGGGAAATTTCGGAAACCCCACCTTGTGATGCTACAAAAACCCGAAGCTCCTTCAGGAAAAAAGGCAGATCGTCATCAGCAAGGTATTCCTCCAATGTCAACTGGAGATAGTCAATCGCTGCCTCCTGATCATTAGCAAGTCTTCTAATTTGATATTCGCGCCAGTTCCCCATTTCTCTCATTGATGTGTCTCCTTATATTTTAATAATCATACTTCATTTTCCATCAAAAACGCAAGGTATATCTACAATTTCGGAATTTCGCAGAATCATTATAGTTTCTTAGTAATTTATATCTGGATGCCCGAACTTGTTCGGGCGCGAATTGCTATCGAATACCTATTTGTGAAATAAAATATAACCAAAAACCACTTTCACGGAGAACGCACAATTCCACGTTCACGAACCCAATAGAATCAAGGGTCCCCAGAAATCTCCGTGAAGCCTCCGTGAAAACACCTGTTAAATACAATTCCGAGATTCAGATAGAGAAAATCCTGTCAATCCACAAATCCTGATTCAGACAACAACATCCTTCGACCACTCTGAAATTTCAGAGTAAGTATTTCAGAGACATCCTGTCAAAACCGCTCAAAACCCAGTCCCCACCTATATTTATAGCCTTTTTAGAAAACCACCATCTTTCAGAGTTTACTCAGAAATACTCAGAAATTCGCCACATTTTCTCTTCTTTATATCCAAGTCGTATTTTCGTGATAGTGACTTTACGAATTGCCGACTGCCGATTGCTGATGGCTTATAAACCAGGGCCATTCAGTTTTAAGTTTTTCGGTTATATTTCTCACAATCGTTAATATTTGCGAACGGACAAAAGTTGCGTGACTTCTCACGCAACTTTTGCTATACTTCATCTTAAAACAACCACACTTTGAGGTGAAGTATGCAGAAAACAACACAAGGTCGTCATCTGATGGATATTTTGGCAGCAGTTGAGGACTTAGGCACTTCTTCTTAAAGTCCTCTTGATAAGGAGGATTTAGGCGGGTAAATATGATCAAATGTGGAGTATCAACTTATTTTCGTTTTACTATAAATCCTTGCTTTCTATTTTAGTTCCTCAATATCTACTTCAGTCTTAATCCATGACTCCCATTCATAAACTTTAGCATACCTTGAAACAGCTTCTTTCGCGACCCGAATCTTCTGCGCCATGAGACTTTCATTCACATTAGTATTATACCTAACTACGATTCGAATAGTTTCTCCATCATTTAACCCTATATAATATAACGCGAATCCATCTGATGAAAGGTTATCGTACTGGAAAAGCGTATTTAGCATGACTGAAAGCCATTCCAAACGGGTGGGTGTGTATACATGCAACCCTTGTGCTTTCTCTGACATTTTTATTCTCCCTCGCTACTAAGTGGATAAAAACTTAACAAGTAATGGAACAATGATAGCAATCACAGCAACCGCTACACCTATACTCCACTGTAAACGTCCTTCCAATCGACTTATTCTATTATGGAGATCTGTCTTGAGGTCCGCGATATCTCCTTTAAAATCACTTTTAACTTCTCTGATCTCCTCCTTGAGATCGTTCTTGACTTCATTAACTCGATCACTAAGACTCAATTTTACACGACCAAGTTCTTGATCGACGACATCCATTTGTGTTCTAAGACGAATAATTTCTTCCTGATTAGATATACCTTGATTATTTTGATCTTTCATAAAATTCCCTCGTTCCATACCCGCTATGCAATAAAAAATAAACAGTTCGTTGATTGGTAATTATACTTCATTTTCTATCAAAAACGCAAGGGATGTTTGCAATTTCGGGATTGCTCAGATAATTGCAGTTGACATAATCACCGTTTTCCTATAAAATATATTCTATACAACTTGTAGAGACATTTTGAGAACCGCAGATTGATTTGGAGAGGAGAGAAAAATATAAAATGGCTAACAACGTTTTTCCACCAATAGAGACAACCTATCCTATAGATGACGCGCACGTCAACAGTTTAGAGGCGTATCACGCACAATATGCCGAATCTATCCGAGACCCTGAAGGATTTTGGGAAACGGTTGCTGAACGCTTGACGTGGTATCAGAAATGGCACACCGTGCGCGATTATGATTTCGTCAATGGAGAAATTAAATGGTTTGAAGGTGGGACACTCAACGCCTGCTATAACTGCCTTGATCGGCATGTAGCGGCTGGACATGGCGATGCAACCGCTATTATCTGGGAAGGAAACGACCCATCTGAAGATAAAACCTTCACCTTTGATGAACTGCTGATCGAGGTCAAAAAATTTGCCAACGTCCTCAAAACAGTAGGCATTGAAAAAGGCGATCGCGTCTGTATCTATCTACAGATGGTTCCAGAGTTAGCCGTCGCGATGCTGGCATGTGCAAGGATTGGTGCCGTTCACTCTATCGTCTTTGGCGCATTTTCAGCCGAATCCCTCCGGGACCGGATTAACGACTCGGCGTGCAAAATGCTCATCACGCAGGATACCGCCATGCGCGGCCCCCGTAGCGATATACCAATGAAGGCTAACGCCGATGCCGCAGTCGCCGAATGTCCATCTATTGAGAAAGTCGTCGTCGTCAAACGCACCGGAGACCAAGTCGATTTTGATACCGCGCGCGATATTTGGTGGCATGAAGCAATGACGGATGCCGACACCGAGTGTGAACCCGAAGTTATGGATGCGGAAGACCCACTTTTTATCCTCTATACCTCTGGTTCGACAGGAAAACCCAAAGGCGTTTTGCATACGACAGGCGGCTACCTTACCTACACTTCTTATACGCATCAACAGGTTTTTGACTACCACGAAGGCGATGTCTTCTGGTGTACCGCTGACATCGGATGGATTACTGGGCATTCTTACATTATCTACGGTCCACTCGCAAATCGGGCGATTACGATTATGTTTGAAGGCGTACCGAACTATCCCGACTTCGGAAGATTTTGGCAAGTCGTCGAAAAGCACAGTATCAACATCTTCTACACCGCGCCAACCGCGCTCCGCGCATTGATGAAGGAAGGCAACACATGGGTCGAAAAATATGATAGATCGACACTTAGGTTGCTCGGCACGGTCGGCGAACCCATCAAAGAGCCTGAGTGGTTATGGTACTACAATACCGTTGGCGATGGACGTTGCCCGATTATTGATACGTGGTGGCAGACGGAGACCGGCGGAATCCTCATGACACCGCTGCCCGCAGCGACACCATTGAAACCCGGTTCAGCAACCTTCCCGTTCTTTGCGATTGAACCTGTCATACTTGATGAAGAAGGAAACGAAGTCGAAGGCAACCCAGCGACTGGGTATCTCTGTATCAAAACCGCCTGGCCCGGTATCATGCGGACCGTCTACGGCGACCATGAACGGTTTTTGGATACCTATTTTCGCCGATTTCCCGGCTACTATATGACAGGTGACGGTGTACTACGCGATGAAGATGGATACTACTGGATTACAGGTCGCGTTGATGATGTCCTGAATGTCTCTGGGCATCGATTGGGAACCGCCGAAGTTGAAGGGGCAATCGGGCAGCATGCGGCGGTCGCAGAAGCAGCCGTTGTCGGGTACCCTCACGACATCAAGGGGCAAGGCATCTATGCCTATGTCACGCTGATGACAGGTGAATCTCCATCTGATACGGTAGAAACGGGTATCAAACAGGCAGTGCGGCAACATATCGGTCCTATCGCCACGCCTGACAAGATCCAGTTCACGCCTGCGTTACCAAAGACGAGATCCGGAAAAATTATGCGCCGTATTCTCCGAAAGATAGCCGAAGGCAACATCTCTGAACTCGGAGATACCTCAACCCTCGCTGACCCGACGGTCGTTGATGCTTTGGTTGAAGGTAGGCAATAGATTTGAGTATTGTATTTATAACGAATGAGGAACAGAAATTGACCTCAGCACAAAATATTGTAGACGCGTTGAAAAAACAGAATGTCACGCATGCCGTAGGTGTTCCTGATAATGGTAGCGCGCGGATTTATGAAATTTTGCGGGCAGACCCGGGAATTGAAGTCATCACGGTAACCCGTGAGGGTGAAGCGTTTGCTATTGCATCCGGGTTGTACGTTGGCGGTAAGAATCCCGTTATTATCATTCAGAACACAGGGTTTCTCGAATCCGGCGATGCTATACGCGGCACTGTTATTAACATGCAAGTACCAATAGTCGTATTTATTGGCTATCGTGGGTACCACAACCGCGACACAAGTGGGAATTGGATCGATTCCGTAGCAACCTTTCTTGAACCGACACTGAAAGCGTGGGATCTGCCTTATGAAATGTTAGAGACAGATGACGATATTCTGTGTATCAAGAGAGCATTTGAAAAAGCCGCTGCTACTTCGTTTCCAGCAGCAGTACTACTGGTCGGACATGCCACGTAAAAGCGCAAATAACAGATAAATTTTAGCAAAATATAGAATCATAACGGTTTTTTTATAAGTTTTTCTTTTTTTTTAAACATTTTACTTGACAAAACGTTTAAAAAGAATGTATCATTAATCTTTGTTTATCAAAAATTTATAAATAAGGAGAGGAGAACAATGGAAGCCGAGTATTTCGGTGAAACATCTAATATGGGGAATGTAGAATCTTACATGGATTCGACATTTCCGATGGACGAAACAGAGTATTCTGAAAACTCTAACGGGAGCGATCGGACAGCACTAACAAGTTGGCTCCGAAGCGTAGCAGGTCATCGCCTCTTGTCACGAGAAGAAGAAGTTGAATTGGCAAAACGGATTGAAGCCGCAGAGGCACAACCACTGGGAGAACTACTGGAAGTATTAGTAAAAGTAGAACTATTATCTCCGAAAGTAAAAGTGGAACTGGTGGAACAGATTGGAGCCAGCGAGGACAAACCGCGAGAAGCAGTCGATGAATTGTTAAAAGTGCTATTGGAAAACAACCTATTATCTCTTGAGAGAAAAGAAGAATTGGCGAAACAGATCAAACCTGGCGGTAATACCGCACGCAATGCCTTAGTGGATGAACTACTAAACATTCTGGTGGAAGCTGATACGTTGCCTGACGATCAGAAAAGAGATCTGATGGAACGCATTGAAGTCGCTGAAATCGAAGCACATAGTGCAAGAGATGAATTAGTCCAAGCTAACCTACGACTCGTTATTTCTATTGCCGTTAAATATCAGGGGCACAATGTCCCACTTGAAGATTTGATTCAGGAAGGAAATATCGGACTCATTAAGGCGGCAAGCAAATTTGATTATCGGAAAGGGTTTAAATTCAGTACTTATGCTATCTGGTGGATTAAGCAGGCAATCATGCGTACGCTTGACAATTTCTCTCGCTCGATTCGATTACCGTCCTATATCGTCGCGAAGATGAATAAATTCGATTCTATTTATGCAACGTTGTGTCAAGAGTTGCAACGTGAACCCAGACGCGACGAGATAGCAGACGCTTTGGATCTCACTGTCAATCAGGTTGAAGAGATTCTCACTTTTAATGCTGACGCGATTTCTATGGATTTGCCACTTAGTGATGAACGTTCCGCTTCAACATTAGGGGACTTAGTCGAAGACCCCACTACCAGTGGAGAAGACGGGCCCATTGCTGAATTAATTAACGCGGATCTGATCGCTCAATTTCTTGACAAGTTACCCGAACGCGAGCAGACAGTCCTTAAAATGCGATTTGGGCTTGAAGACGGGGAACGGAAAACACTCCGAGAAATTGGCGTTGCTTTGAAGGTTACTCGGGAACGAGTCCGGCAGCTTGAAATAGACGCACTCAAACGATTGAATAATCTCTATAAAGAAATGAGTGAATTTCAATCTGAATCCCCCAGAGCCGCATAAATATCAATCACGGACGGCAATTATGAAGAATTTCTTGAAAAAGCTCACGGGAACCGAAACTCCTTTGCTTGAAGTTACGGAAGCCGCAGAAGAGAAAATTCACGCAGTTATAGAAACTGAGGAAGTTGAAGTCGAAGGGCTGCGCATTGGTATCCAAGGTAGAACTGCTACCGCTTTCCAGTACAGCCTCGGTTTAGCTACCGAAGTTCAAGACGGTGATATTATCGTCGAATGTGAGAATTTTAAAGTCCTCGTCGATGCAGAAAGCGCACCCGACCTTAAAGGTGCTGTTATCGATTACGTGGAGGATCTTAATTCCAGTGGCTTTAACATTGAGAATCCCAATACACCAACATGGGACAATCCCAAAGCACAGGAGGTTCAAAAGCTTATTGACGAACGTATCAATCCTGCCGTCGCTGCACACGGCGGACAGATAGAACTCCTGAATGTCGAGGAAGACTCTATCTATATTCACATGGGGGGCGGTTGTCAAGGGTGTGGGATGGCAAATGTCACCCTCAAACACGGCATCGAAGCCATGATTCAGGAAGTTTTCCCTGAAATTAAGCATGTGGTTGATACTACAGACCACGATGCTGGGAATAACCCCTATTATTCCCCAAGCAAAGGCTAAAGCAGATGGGCAGGTTTCTACATCTGCCCGTTTCTGTTTTTAATCTAATATAACGTGGGCACCTGAATTATTCGCTCGCGTAATAAAACATGAACCCCCATTCGGAAGCGTTTTCAGGAACGCCTCCGTCTCCCGCTTCAGTTCCTCAATCTCTTCACCTAACACACAAATCGCCGGACCCCAACTGCTAACGCCAGCACCGAAAGCACCCATGGTGCTTAGAAAATTGAGTGTTAGTTGTAACTCATCGCCTTGCGCGTCAATTTCCACCCGCTTCCACCCAAATTTCTGGATACGATTTAAAGCATTACCAAGGTTAGACATATCCCCTTCGACGAGAGCCGGAAGTATCTGGAGTAGGAGTATATGGGACAGTCTCTGAGCAATCCACTCAGGTTGGGGGCACAAGGTTTGGAACAATTCTATTTCCGCCTCGCCGTAAATCCTCGAACAGTTCGGCATTACAATCAGCAATGGCAATTCTGGAAATGGATAACGCAACAGAATAGGAGGCGGTGGAATATCACCCAAAGCAGAAGAAGGCAAAAATGAAGCCTTCTGGTCAGGAAAACGATGTCCACCATCTACAATAAAACCGCCTGTGTCAAATGCCGCAATCCCGATCCCGGAAGTACCACCGCGTCCGACAATTCTTGCCAGTTCTTGCACATCCAAACCGAGCGCGTACAGGATGTTGACGGCTTGTGCAACACCGAGCGCAAGTTGCGTGCCAGACCCGAAGCCACAATGCATCGGGATTTCGGTTTCAAGTGTTAATTTAATACCGGGGAATGGATGGATTTTTTGGAGTCGTTCGAGAACCGAATATGCGCGACCGCGGTATACAGAGGCTGCTACATCAATGCCATTTGACCGTTCAGCAACGATTTGAAAATTCGGATCGGTAATTGCTAAACCGAAGCCTCCATCAATACGTCCTAGCGCACCGTTCAAATCAAGCAGAGAAAAATGTAACCGAGACGGAGTGGTAATTCTAACATGGTGCATAGTTGGATTGGGTTGGCTTATAAGTGCGACCGGTGAGTATTGTCTACACAAATTTGGGCGCGCTTGAAGAACACGCCCAATGAGGTTCATCTATTCAGCACCCGCGCCATTATGTCCATTTTGCGTGACATCCCGCTCGATTAAACCGTCTCGGATATGCAACACACGTTTGGCATGCTCCGCGACTTCAGGTTCATGTGTTACCATGATGATAGTATTGCCTTCATGGTTGAGTCGGTCAAAAATTGCCATGATTTCGTCGCCAGAGCGGGTATCTAAATTACCTGTCGGTTCATCAGCAAAGATCATTGACGGTCTATTAACTAAGGCACGTGCGATCGCAACGCGCTGAATCTGTCCACCTGACAACTCCGTAGACTTATGGTCCACGCGGTCCGCTAAACCGACCGCCTCTAAGGCTTCAAATGCCCGGCGTTTCCGCTCCTTTCTGCCTAAACCGGAGTAGATCAGTGGTAACTCAACGTTATTGAGGGCACTCGTCCGCGGTAGCAGGTTAAACGACTGAAACACGAAGCCGATCTTCTTATTCCGGATGTCTGCCAGACGATTATCCGTAAGTTTGCCAACCTCTTCACCTTCGAGGAAGTATTCACCTGATGTTGGGGTCGCAAGACATCCCAAAATATCCATCATCGTCGATTTCCCGGAACCCGATGGACCCATGATTGCAATAAATTCGCCAGATGTTACCGTGAAGGTCACGCCTCGCAACGCGTGCACCTGAACGTCACCCATTTGGTAAATTTTCGTCAGATCTTTTACATCTATTAACACAACGTCTCCTCCTTAACATTGCTGAGATGAAGCTAAAGATATAAAGGAAATACAGCTCATCTATACTAACGATCGAGCAAACTTTAATTATCCTCTTCATCATCTGAAGTTTTTTCGTTCTTCGTTAGTTCCTGCATAGAGGGCACAAAAACGCGATCGCCTTCCTTCAAACCGCCGGTGATTTGAAAGTGCGTGTTATTCCGCTGCCCAATTGTAATGTGGGTTTTAACCCCTTTTTGTTCTTTTTTGTTTTTATTCGGTTCACCAGTATCCAACATGACGAAGTATTGTCGTTCGCTGCTCACTTCGGCTTCTATATCCGATAGCACATTGCCCGTGGCAGCAACAATACTAATCTCTATTGGACCCTTCCGCAAACCTTTCTGCTCACCTTCAAGCAAGATTTCAAGATTACCGCGATCCTGTTCCGGTGAAATTTGACCAACACGACCTGTGAACTCTCTTCCGATTAGATTCCGAATTTTGAGTTCCTGCCCTGCCTGAAATTGTCCTAAATCTGCCGAATTGACTTTCGCTCTCACAGTGAAAATTTCAGGACTCAGCACCGACGGAATCGGGAGTTGCAGGATATCCGATTCTTCAAACACAATGATGTCAACATCAGCAGACATCCCGGGCAGTAGTTCCGGTGGTGAACCAATAACCTCTACATCCACCTCAAACGTAATCACGGAACTCTGGTTCTGCGGACCTCGCGGTGTCGCACTCGGCGAAATCTCGCTGACTCTACCCGGAAAAACACGATTCGGGTAACTGTCAACACTGATTTCGGCACGTTGATCTATTTCTATTTTCCCGATCTCTACTTGGTTGATTTGTGTTCTGACGATCATCCGGTTGAGATCGGCGATCCGCATGATTGGCTCCCCGCGTGAGAAGGCTGAACGTCCAGAGGTAATAATTTCACCCTCTTCTACGATAAGGCGTGTAATCGTACCAGAGATAGGCGCAGTAACAGTTGTCCAATTGTACCGCTCCTCTTGCGACTTAAGGCGACTCGCTGCTTCAAGCCGACTTGCCTCCGCACCAACCTTCGCGTGTTTTGCCAACGCTTTTTGTTCCTCTATTGTTTCTTGTATCTGTTCAAGTCGAGTCTCGGCATCCTCAAATTCTGCTTCATACTGCTTACGCTGTGCCTCTAACGATTCTTTCAGGGTCACAATATTCTTTTTATTCAAGGAAAGTGTTGACCCACGGCTCTCGATCGCTTGCCCCATTGCTTTGATGTTTTCTTCTTGGGATTTTATGGTTTCTCGTTGGGATTCGACCTCTTTTAGGGAAGTGTCATAATTCGATTTGGCAATGATTAATTGTTTCTGTGAGTCTTCTAACGCCTGTTTTGAAATGAGCTGTTTGTCGAACAATTCCTTGTTGCGTTCGTGTTCTGACTCCGTTGTCTCGTAGGTGATTTTTGCTGATTCAACTGTCGTCTGCGCGCGGTCAAGCGTCAGTCTCGCCTGCCCTAAGGCAATCTCTGCTTGTTTGAGTCCGATAACATCCTGGTTCAAAGAATTTTGGGTCGTTGCGACGAGCGTTTGGGCTTCCGTTATCCGTTGCTGTGTTGTCGCGACAAATGAATCTAAAGTCGCTTGTGCCTTAAGGACCGAATTTCGTGCTTGGGCAAGATTACTATCCTGCTGTTTTTCAGTGATCTGGATCTGGAGTTCCGCGCGTTTGAGTTCAGCATCACGCGCTTCGAGATTCGCCTCCGCTTGCTTCTTTTGTTCTAAAATTTGTTCATCATCAATTCGGAGGAGAGGATCTTCGATTTCAACATTTTGCCCCTCGTCAACGAGGATTTCAATGATTTCACCCTCAACATTTGAACGGACATCCACCTCAAGGAAAGAGCGTAGATTCCCGGATTCACGGACTCTCACAAGGAATTCTCCACGCCGCACAACCTCTTGTTTAACTTCTTCGTCCTTGTTCTTTTGACCGAAACCGAAGAAATTCGTTCGGGTCGCGCCGACTGTGCCAACAGCGATAACGACAACAGCAACCGCCCCGATAATGATCCACTTTTTCCGATTCTTCATGACTATTGTAAGACTCCCATTGCGTCTCGCAGACGGGTTTGTGCAATCTTGTAATCGTAGAAAACATTCACCTGATTCGTCAATGCCTGGGCGTAGTTTGTTTGGGCATCCAGCAATTCAAGCAGAATCGCTTTGTCCACATCGAAACGCCCTTGAATCACATCCAAACTCAGTTGTGCATTGTTCACCTGCGCTTTGGAGATATCAAGCGAAGTCTCACTCCGTTTGAGGTTTAGGTACGCTTGTCTGACAGCAAGAGCCACACTTCGCTCAAGATCGCTCGCGTTTTCACGGGTCTGCTCTAACTGCATAGTTAATTCTTTGATACGGTTGCTTAAAATACCACCATCAAAAAGGGTAAAGTTTAGGGAGGCACCGATGCTCCAACTCCGAAAGTCGGAAAAATTCTCGCGCTCACGCAGGTAATCGTCGAGATTCACATCGTAACTTGCATCCGCATTCAATCGCGGCCAGCGTTGTAATTTTGCAAGGGTTAGGCTCCACTCTTGCACCTTTAATTGTGCCTGAAGTTCTTGAAACTCCGGACGATTGTCAAGCGCTGTTTGTATCGCTTCTTCGACCGAGACCCCAAACCTTTCTATTGTGCCACGATCCCGATACAATTGATACGCCTCGTCAACCGCAACGGCAAGAAGCACCCCTGGGTCTAACCCCAGAATCCGCGGCAATGTAGCCTGCGCGATTTGAAGCGAATTCTGGTTGTTCAGCAAACTTAATTGATCATTTGCTTCGCGAACTTCAGCAGTGGCAACGTCTGCCGGGATAAGTGAACCCGCCGCTACGAAATCCCGCGTGCGTCGTGTATTTTCTTGAGACCTCGCAAGGATCTGCTCACTTACGCTAACGAGCTCCTGTGATTGCAAGACATCGTAGAAGGCTTGTGTAATATCAAGAATTAAGCCTTGTTTAATGCTTTCATTACGGCTCGTTGTGGCATTCAAATTCTCTCTGGCTTGAGCGAAACCACCTTCGCGCTGACCGTTGTCCCAGATAGTATATTGTCCGCGTAGCCCCAAATTATAATTTTCAGGTTCAAACCCGAAATCAATCCGGTCAGAAAAGTCGTAACTCCCGGTAGCAAAGATTTGTGGAAAATAGTCGGCGCGTGCGGTTTTCACCCGAAGTTCCTGTATCGCAAGGCTCAAGCGCGCATTCCGCATACTTGTCGCTCTTTCCAAACCTATTTGAATACACTCCTCAAGGGTCATGGGTTGTGATAAATCAATTTCGCTCCCCGGTGCTTGCGCACCTACACAAAGAACCACTATGAATTGAGCAATGAAAATAATTGTTAGCAGTAAGTTTTGCAGCCCCGCGAGTTTTGACAAAACAGTAAACTTAAATTTCCCGTGAATCATTAAAATCTCCTT
This sequence comes from Candidatus Poribacteria bacterium, assembly GCA_963662915.2. GTDB lineage: Bacteria > Poribacteria > WGA-4E > WGA-4E > WGA-3G > WGA-3G. The sequence continues at coordinate 2,184,321 of CAXXEU010000002.1, forward strand.
GTCCATACTGATGCTTGTGTCGATTCAACACTTTCTATTTTTAAGTTTTGGGAACCCGCAGATTACACCAAAACTGTCTCATCGTATATATTATAACGTTGACGCGAGCCGTTTCAATTTCGCTCGATGTCCGCCCTAATTTGTAAGCACAATTTCTAACCGCGTCCCTTAATCCCAATGCAGACGCTTAACTTTAAAAACAGCAAATTTTGGAAACTTGCAAGCTGCACTAAAAGACTTCAATCTATAATCTTTTGACGCAGTTTTCCGCTAAAAGTTTAGACATTTTAACATCCAATGTGGTTCTTTTTTCTTGAAATCGTTCACGATTTTTGTTAAACTATTCTCTTAAACGAACTTCAAACGCAACTCATGGACAGAACCTATGCCAAAATTCAACACTATCTTCATCCTTGTGTCTATCTCGGTCACACTCGTTACGACGATACCAGCGCAGGTGTTCTCGGTCGATTCTGGCGTGCACTGGCTGATTGTCGATGCAACCGAAGATGCGCGCGCACATGAAGAACTGAATTCGCTTACTGAACTTCTAACAACGCGCGGAAAGGTGCCGAGTGAGCAGATACATCGTCTTGAAGGCGATGTTGTTACTACTCAAGAAATTTACGCATCCCTTCAAGAAGTCGGACAGCAAGTACAGGTAGATGCAACCCTTATCTTTTTCTATCACGGAATGGTTGCTAAACTCAGACGTCCGAACGCCTTGCAGCTCCTAATCCCCGGTGATACCCAAACGATTCAAGATACGACCCTAAATCAATGGTTTAGAGAATCTTTTGAAGGACGCACAATTGTGATACTTGATGGGTACTCCGATGATACAGACTTAAACACTTACTATGCGAATCGGGAGATCCTCGGAAGTGCTGCCCTGAACGTGATTCAATTGGCATCGCAAACGGATGCTATGAGAGCCCTACGAGTTCTCAACGGCGCACTCGCTGCAGACACAACCGATACGGATGAGAACAGGCAAATCAGTATCATTGAAGCATTTGAATTGTTCCGGACAGATGAGGAACTCCCTAACGGCGTGCTTGCACCAACGGGTGATGTTGAGGCAGCACTCCTCAAACTCAGTCCTGCGATTAAAATTGAGACCTTTCCTGATGGTGCGCAAATTTCTATTAACGATGTAGAAGTTGGAACTACACCGGCACTCGTTACAGAGAACCTCCAGCAAGGCACTTCCACAGTATCAGTTAAGAAACCTGGTTACCACATCCCCCTCCCAAAAACTGCCGAATTGCAGTTAGTACTCGGTGAGTCGCTTCGTATAGGTTGGGTACTGCAACCTATTGCTATACACGGGACTGTCGTAGGTGTGGGGGGGCAATCGGTCACTGGAACAATCGTTTGGATTGGTGGAACAACGCACCAGCAAACTCTCGAAGCAGGGAACACCTATCGATTTGATGACTGGAAGGATTCGGGTTCACTCACACTCGGTGAAACTTATACAATTCATGCGAAACAAGGCAACCTGAATTATGAAGCCGTTACTTTTACGTTTGATGGCTATACCGATATAGAACACTCTATTCAACTTGCTAAACGAACATGGTTTGAAATCGCACAAATCGCATTTGATCAGAACGACCATCAAGGCGCGATTATCGCTTTCCAGAACGGGATTGAAGGTACCACAGATTTCCCACAGATGTCCCCAGAGTTAACGGTTCTACTGCTCAGTTCTTTCGCCGATGCACTCGACAAACAAGACGTTCACGATGTTAACACTCTGATTGTTACGGCGAAACTCGCCGAACAACACGGACAGCCAAACCTCGCAAAAAGGTATTGGCAAGAGTTAAAAGCGAAGGCACGAAAGGGGACACCCGCTGCAAAACTGGCGAGCCAACGCCTCTGGCAACTCAATCGCTCTCGTTATCTTTTCAATATCGGTCTCGCTGTTGTCGTCGTAATTCTAATCGCATCTGGCACTTGGACGTATTACAGGTATCGAAAAACAAAACAAGAGGCTTCGTAGAGGTCATCGAATTAGCTGATGAAAACCGTTGGTGTGTGGCAATTGTGTATTGCGGACCTACCACACACATCTCTTTACCAATCCCTAATACCTAATTGCCAATCGCTATCAATGCCGATAAGCCTCTCCAATCAAATTATTCGCTGCCCGGACTGGACGGAAAAGCGTCTGCCGTTTCGCAGGCATTTCCGCTAACAGTTTCGGATGTGGATCCCATTCGTGCCATTTACTGTTCACTGTGTTGTAGCAACTGAAAATAGCCAACCGATTGTTATCTGCATTCGTCCATTGATGCGTGCTATGCGTCAGTGCCTCTGTGAAAAACAGCAGTGAACCCGCAGGACACTCGTACGTATCCCAAATCGGAGAATCCGGGCTCTGAATCGTATCCGGTGCTGTGTAGACAGCCTTATGGCTTGCAGTAATAAATAGCGTCCCGCCCTGTCTGTATTTGACGGGATTAAGCTCCCAAACGACACGAGTTAACCCACTGTGTGCCTTGCCTGGGATGCACCGATAGAGGTGGGAATCCCCAGGAAAACGGAGCATTCCATTTCCGTTGTGGGGTCCGAAATTTCCATCACCAACAGTCCGATAGAACAGATTACACGACTCCATCCGGAACCCATAGCATTCCTGACTTGATAGCGCAGGATGTGCCAGGAACTCGTTAAGAAAACCGACAACGTTGGGATGATCCGATAAACGCTGCAAGGGACCACCCAGCGGAGAACGTTCATGTTCAGGGATTGACTCTGGATCGTGCCGAAGTCGATGACCGAATGCCTGCATCTCCGCAAGTTCATCACCCGACAGCACACCAGGAACCAAAAGCCAACCGCGCATATCAAAGAGATATTTCTGTTCCTGCGTCGGTTTGACAACTGGACTGCCATCGGAGGTAGTTGCGGTGAGTTGTGTTTGCGCATTCTCCAAGTCGAGTGCAGATCCGAGGTTCTTATCAACAATGAAGGGTTGACTATGATGTATAACTTTTGCCATTTTTTTTACTATTCGCTCCTGGGCTGCCCTCCACTCCGTTTCGGGCAGGTTTTTGGTGAAATTGCAGTGCTTCTTGGGAATTGTAAGCAGGTTAAATCCGTGAGTTCTGCAATTATTCAGTGATCTTGTCCTTCCTACGCAGCTTTGGCGCGTTTGAGGGCATCTTCAGAAACCGTAAGCGTTTTCGCAACGTCTTCATCAGTGTGCGACATTGACATGAACCAGATATGCCCCTCTGGTAGGTAGAGACCACCATCTAAGGTCGCTTCATAGAAGGTTTTATGAAAACGTTGTTGCCGTTCATCCGCGCTATCGGTGTCCAATCCGAAGTAAGGCATCGGACCAATACCACCAATCCGAGCATTCTCAATACCGAGTCGTGCTACCATCTCCCTATAGCCATCAAGGAGTTTCTGTCCCTGTTTCCACATGAATGCCACACCGTCCTTCGCCTCAAGTTCTTCTATCGTAGCGATTGCAGCAGCAACGAGGGAAACCTCTCCGTGGAAGGTAGCCGCTACCCAAACATCGCCAACCTCGTCCATGATTTCCTTTTTACCCACGACGACAGCCGTCGCGAAACCGTTAGCGAGTGCTTTGCCGAAAACAGACATGTCGGGCGTGACGTCGAAGTATTCTTGGGCACCGCCCAAAGCGTAGCGGAACCCTGTTTTGACTTCATCAAAAATCATCAACGCGCCGTTGGTGTTCACGATTTTTTTTGCTTCTTCAAGGAAGTTATCTTTCGGAAGGTCGTGACCAGAGGGTTCCATAATCAGACACGCAATCTCGTCAGGATGTGCTTTAAAAAGGTCAGCAAGCCCTTCAAGATCATTGAAATCAACACTGAGTGTGGCAGCAGCAGCACTCGACAGGTGTCCGCGGGCGTGGCTACACCAATCGTGCCATCCGTGATAACCGGAGCGAATTATCTTCTCTCTACCCGTATACGCCCGTGCGAACTTAATCGCGCCCGTTGTTGCATCTGAACCGCCAACAAAGTAGCCAACCTTGTCAGCCGATGGAATAATCTCAACCAACTTTTCGGCAAGTTCCACCTCAAGCGTATGCCCGAAATTGTAAACGTTCCCGCGTTCAACGAGATATTTTGTGACTGTCTCAATCACCGTAGGATAGGCGTGTCCAAGGATCATCGGTCCATATCCCATCAGATAATCGATATAGTCGTTGCCATCGGCATCCCAAAAATGCGCGCCTTTCGCACCTGAAATCATGACAGGCCTCGGGGGTTCACTCTGTTTGTGCGGTTGTCCGCCGCCAACCAATGCAGCTTTCGCGCGGTTCTGCCATGCCAATGATTTTTCAAAACTTCGTCCCATCCTGAAACCTCCAAATTTGTGCTATAGCGGTACGAATTGACCCCAATTTCTTACTATTTTATCACAATTTCGGATTTGACAGGAAAATTTCTTGAAAATTGCACAATTTTGTGGAATAATTAGATGCATCGGACGCTTGTAGACAGCCCTTTGGCAAGTTTCAAAAAAGAGGAGAAACAAAAAATGGCAACACACCTCTTGACAGATATGCAGATGCGGCATTTCATCGTGAACGGTTACCTCACCGTTGCAACCGACCTGCCTGCACAGTTTCACGATGCCATCTATGAAAAGACGATGACCGTCTTTGATAAAGAAGGCAATCCCGGTAATAATCTCGTGCCACGGATACCCGAAATTCAGAAAGTGCTTGACGACCCGAACGTTAAAGGCGCGCTGACAAGCCTGCTTGGATCAGATTACTACATGCAACCCCACCGGCATCCACACTACAATCCACCGGGTAGTAAGGGACAGGGTATGCACCAAGACGGCGGAAAACGCTGGTCCCATCATACGCGCCGGTTGCTGGTCTTTTATTATCCACAAGATACACCCCTCGAACTTGGTCCTACGGGGGTCGTTCCAATAAGCCACTACTATAGCACTCGTGAAGGCTCAGAAATCTCACCTGAACAACCTATCGTTGGCAAAGCTGGAATGGTCGCCTTCGCAAACTATGACCTTTGGCATCGCGCCATGCCTAACGGCAGCGAGAAGAGACGCTACATGATGAAGTTTCTCTATACCCGAATGTCAGAACCTCAGAAACCGACTTGGGAAAATAAGGAAACTGACTGGGCAAACGGTGTCCCCGTGGGCCCTGCCGAACATCAAGAAATGTTTCGACACCTCTGGAATTGGCATCGAGGGGTTGAAGATGTTGACACACACGGAACGTCGAACGGTGAATCACTTTCCGGTTTAATCAGTGCGCTCAATAGTACATCGGAATCAGTAGGATTACAAGCATCTTATGAATTACCCCGATTTGGCGAGAAGGCAGTGCCTGCATTGGTGCAATGTTTACAAGATGAATCCGAGATGACGCGCCGAAACGCCTGTTATGCCCTCAACGCAGTCGGAACTGCAGCCGTTGAACCCCTACGCGACGCATTGAAAGACTCCTGTGAATACGTCCGCAGTAACGCAGCGGAGGCACTCGGTGATTTGGGGAACACAGCAGCACCAGTGGTGCCAGCACTCATCGAAACACTTAAAGACCCTTCAGGTAATGTTCGCGCGCGGACAATCGAGGCATTGGGCACAACGAGTCAGGCGAGTTCCCTCGCCGTTCCAGCGATTGTGAAAGCATTAGCAGATGAAAACCCAGGCGTTCGTCGGAATTCAGTTTTCGCTTTGGCGAGGATCGGTAAAGACGCACCTGGCGCGGTTGAAGGGTTGCAAGGTGTGTTATTTGATGCAAACCGCTACGTGTGTGGGGATGCCGTACATGCGCTTTATCGTATCGGAACACCTGCAGCAAAAGAGGCACTGCTACGTTATCTTGAGACGACACGTTGGTGTCCCTTAACCTCAAAGGAAAGTACGTTTTAGGGAACCCTCTGTTCCCAATCAGGGTAGGTGCGGTTTGCAACCGCACCAATCTTCCTTCTACGTGAAAAATTCTTCGTTATACGGGCGGACATCCACCTCAAAGGTCCATGAACTCCGCTCCTGCTGTATCAAAGCCCAATAGGTATCCGCAATCGCATCTGGTTCAAGCAGCGGCTCATTTTCTCTGAGTTTATAGCGTTGCCGCACTCCCGGTGTATCAATAACGCCATCAATAATAACATGTGCAACATGAATGCCCTGCGGACCGACTTCACGGGCAAGTGCCGATGCTAAACCGCGTGTCGCGTATTTCGCGCTACTAAATGCCAATGCGCCTGCCCTACCGCGAACAGCAGACGTTGCACCCGTGAATAGAATATTCCCGCCACCTTTCTGCAGCATCCCTGGTACGACCTGTTTTGAACAGAGGAAACCACCGAGTGTACAAACGCGCCACGCACCTTCAAACGCTTCCGGTGTGAGATCAGCAAAGCTGCCCCATGCGGCGTTTCCAGCGTGATTCACGAGAATATCAGGATCACCGAGTTCCTCGCGAATGCGCGCAAAGCTTTCTGCGACCTGATCAGCATCGGTAATATCTGTTGGGATCGGTATGGCTTTCCGACCAGATTCTGCCAACCGCGTGGAAAGATTTTTAATGTACGGGGATGAGCGTGACAGGAGGGCTACGTCGCATTCTTCTTTTACAAACTTACGGGCGAGGGCAGCACCTAAACCGGGTCCTACACCTGCGATAACTGCTATTTGGTCCATAATAATCCTTTTTGGTCAAGGAGAGAGGCGGTTGAAAACCGCACTTCAATTTAAATGCATCGCCTGACATTCAGATAAATTCTTGATATTTGGATTTGTATTTAGACATTATTCCTCTCCATTCGTTACGAGTAAACCGTCATTCCTGTTTCAAGAGTCCGCGACATCTCTAATTTTTATACTAAAGTCCGAAAAAAAATAAATCCAGTTCGTAGTAGGGGAACCATTTATTCTCCGTTTCAGAAGCGCGATAAATGCCCTACTACAAACCTACCGTAAAATTCAAACCCGATGAAATCACTATTGTACGCTTAGTCCTGGAATTTATTCATGTCTAAGTGCATCAATCGGATGGAGTTTGGATGCCTTCCATGCCGGATATGCCCCGAAAAAGACACCTACCAACGCGCTGACAACAAAAGATGCGACCGCGTACATCACCGAAATAACCGTCTTCCATCCCCACAGCGACGGCACTATTTCTGCACCGGCTATCCCAACACCGATCCCAACGAGACCGCCGACAAGTGCAAGCGTCGTAGATTCAACAAGAAACTGAACAAGGATGTCTGAACGCTGCGCACCGACGGCTTTCCGAAGCCCAATCTCTTTCGTCCGTTCCGTCACAGAGACGAGCATAATGTTCATAATCCCGATACCGCCGACAACGAGGGACACGATAGCGATCCCTAAAATCATATTCGTAAAACTCTGACTTGATTCTTCAAGCGTCTCCATGTATTCCGCTTGGTTCCGTATATGAAAGTCAAGTTCTTTGTTTATTGGAATTTCATGCTGCTTTCGGAGGAGCTCGGTTACCTCAGTTTCTGCTGCTTCGATAAGTTTATCGCTGTTTGCTTGTATGCTAATACTCGATAGGTACTCCTCTCCGAAAACCCGTTTCATAGCGGTTGTGTATGGTATAAAAACTTGGTCGTCCGGGTTTCGCCAACCGCTCGCGCCTTTTTCCTTCATGACTCCCACAACGTGGAAACTGACATTCTTAATTTTCACAGCTTTACCAACGGGGTTCACAGTTTCAAAGAGGTTATCAACAACAGTTTTGCCAAGTACACAGACACGTTCACGGTATCGGATCTCACCATCTGTAAAAAAGCGTCCGTTTTCAACAGTAAAGTTTGCCGTGACGAGGTACGCTGGCGAGGTGCCGACGATGGTCGTATTTGTATTTCTACTCAGGTACTTTACCTGTGCCCGGCTGCTAACCTCAGGCGTGACGTAGTCAAAAGTCTGTCCGCGTTCCTCTAATGCCTCCATGTCTTTGACGGTGAGACTTTTTCGCGAATCCGCAGAACCACGTCCACGAAACATGCTCTGCCCAGGTCGGACAGCAAGGATGTTCGCACCCAGTGTCTGAATCCGTTCTGTGATGTCGGCTTTCGCGCCTTCTCCAATTGAGGTCGTCGTTATAATCGCACCTACACCGATAATCACGCCGAGCATTGTCAGCATAGATCGGAGTTTATTTGCCAATAAAGCACTTAATGCGTTTGTAAGACTCTCCAAGATACTCATAGTATTCTCTCCTATACCTGTGGCCGCGGTAGGTGCGATTTGTAACCACACTGGATCTTGCCGCATGTATTTTTACTTCATTAACTACACCAGCAATCCGATTGATAAACCTATCGTCCACCACGGCCTCCGCCACCTGTCATTCGGCGCATAGTAGAAGCAGGATTCTGCATCATGCGTCGCCGCCAGTCTTCACCACCACCACCGCCAGGTCCAGCACCTCCGCTTACAACGGTATCTCCTTCGGCAAGTCCAGAGACAATTTCAATCTTGTCAAAACTGTTCACACCCGTCACGACCAGCTGCGGCCGACCGGGTTGCCCGTCTGCTCCAATAATTCTAACCATTTTTCTGCCCCGCATATCAAGCACCGCTTCAGTGGGTAGCGTGAGAATGCCTATTTTATTCACGGCTGAGATATGAACTGTGGCGTTCATGCCCGGCTTGAGGAACGGTATCTTACTGTCCTCGGTTTCTGCTTCAGGTTCCGGTTGTGTCGGTGCCTCTACAGGAGGGGATTCCGCAAAAAAGCCTCCAAAAAGTCCACCCCAATCGTCTTCATCAGCCGCTTCTTCCGCTTTAGCAACGGGTTCAGTCTCTGCCGCTGGTTCGGGTTGTGTCGGGGTTTCTTGTGAATTAGGTCCTGACCTTTCACCCGTACCACCTTCCGCCTGACGTTGTTGGCGCATCGCTCGGAAACGTTCCCGCTCCGCTTCAGTCATATTTGCGAAGTCTGGACGGGCACCGGCACCTTGCCCCTGCCATCTGCCAGTGCCTCTTCCCACGCCTTGCCGTGTGCTTGTCGCTTCCACGTTTTTCAACTCGGAGGTCACTTCAAACGTCGTCACGTTCTGAATCGCTTGTCCTTGCGGCGCAATCTTCAAGACTGCCCCCTGAAACGGCGTGTCGGGATAGGCTTCGACTGTGATTGTCACAGGCTGTCCTATCTTTACCTTACCGATGTCGGTTTCATCAACCTCTGTTACAACATAGACGGTGTCAAGGTCTGCCATCGTGACAAGCGTTTGCCCTTCTTCTGAAGCGAGCGACGAGAGACGTGAAGTAATTACCTGTCCCTCTTCAACCAATTTCTCAAGAATCGTTCCAGAAATAGGTGCTTTGATGACAGTATCGTCATACTCAATTTGACGAAGTTCCAGCTGCGTTTCACTCCGTGTGACAGATGAACGGGCAGTTTCAAGGTCGCGTTCCTTACGTTCAATCTGTTTTCGATTCGCTTCTGCAAGTTTTAAAGCCTCTTCAGATTGAAAAATCCGTTGCTTCTGAAGTTCAATATCCATATCCCGCGTGGCTTCCGCTTCAACGCGTTCTTTAGCGATTTCAAGATTGAATTCCGCTTTTCTAATATCGGCTTGCCCCAATTCAAGTTCAGCCTCAGTCGCGGGCTTCTCTACCAATTTTAGGTTTTCTTCAGCAGAGCGATGCCGCGCTTCTGCCGATTTTAGTTGAGCTTGTGAAGATTCTAATGCAGCCTGGGAGATGAGTTCTTTCTCGTAAAGCGTCTTATTCCTTTCATGCTCCGCAGTTACCAAGTCTAAATTCGCCTTTTCCTGTTCTAAGGAGGATTGTGCGCGTTGCTTATTTTCATCGCGCACCTCATCGGAGGTCAGCAATTTATACCGAATTTTGGCGATATTAAGGCTGTTTTCCGCATCCATGACACCACGAGCATTTGCTGTCTTCTCAAGGCGTATTTCTGCCTGTAGTTGAACAAGGCGTTGTTGGGTTTCAGCCAAGGATTCTTGCGCCTGACGAATCTGGATTGCCGACTGTTCTTTCTGGAGCTGGAGGTCAATCTCTGCCTGCCGTAAGCGCGCTTGCGCTGATCTCAGATCCGCTTGAGCCTGCTCCAGACTAATCTGAACGTAGGTCGTTTCAATGACCGCAATGATCTCATCCTTTTCCACGTAATCACCAGCATCAACATTGAGCTTTAGAATCTTTCCACTCGCTTTGGAACTGACTTTAACAATATTCAATGGCTTGATAGTACCTGTTGCTTCAATTGTGACCGCAATATTCCCCCGTTCAACCATTGCTGTTTTGACTGCTGATGCATCAGGGTTGGCTGCTTCGTCTCTGGTTGCAAACACCATGCGTCCCACGACAACCGCGACTGCTACGACCAGCACAGCTGCACCAACAATCGCAATAAGTTTCCATTTTCCCATTATAGATACTCCCTTTTGATAGTAAGACGCTAAATTATCTTTTCGCTCCGAAGCGTATGTGGCTGAAATATGTACCATTTCGCTAATTTAGTCAAATCTAAAAGAGAAACGTTCGCTTTTTTAGGGGCAATTCTACAAAGTTGGCATATCAACCGCACTATCCCGTCGTTCGTGCATATTCTTTTCCATCGCTTCAGGGTACCGATCTGGCAAATGTGAGACTTCGTTGAGTTTTTGAAGTGCTTCGCTTTCAAGCCGCCATCCGGCTGCACCGAGATTATCACGCAAATGCCCCACATGCCTCGCACCGACAATCACTGAAGTCATTGCGCGCTGTTCAAGAACCCAACGAAGTGCAACTTGTGCAGGACTGTGTCCAAGTTCATCAGAAACGTCAAACAGTGTTTGCAGCGTTTCATCGGCGTTGCTTGCAAAATAACGTTCCGGGTATGCCCATCCCTCTTCGGATCGCGTGCCGCCTTGTGTCCGTTCCCCTGGCTTGTATTTACCAGACAGGAACCCGCCGGCTAACGGACTCCATACCACTACGCCTAACCCCTTAAGTTCGCAGAGCGAAACGAGTTCTTGCTCTATATCCCGCACAACAAGACTATATTGTGGTTGGAAGCAGGAAAACCGGGTCCAACCGTGCATATCGCTAAGCCATAACGCTTCGGAGAGTCGCCACGCCTGATAGTTGCTACACGCCGTATAGCGGACTTTTCCTTGTCGCACCAAATCATCCAGTGCCTGAAGCATCTCTTCTAATGGCGTTTGCGTGTCAACGTGGTGAATATAGTAGATGTCCACATAGTCCATTTGTAGACGTTTCAGACTGTCGTCAATCGCCTGCATGATATGAACGCGAGACATACCGGAGTTATTAGGACCGGGACCCATCGGATTGAAAAACTTTGTTGCGACAACTGCATCGCGCCGTCTGCCTTTAAGTGCTTTGCCGAGCAGTAATTCAGACTCGCCATCACCATAGGAGTTAGCGGTATCAAAGAAATTTACCCCCGCATCCAGGGCAAGATCGACCATACGGTTTGATTCTGCCTCGTCAGCACCGTGCCCGAAGGTCATCGTGCCTAAACAGATTTCGGAGACTTTAAGTCCGCTCTTTCCTAACCTTCTATATTCCACGTTTTCTCTCCATTTTATTAAGTTACCTGCTGCCCAACGGTTTCGCTTTTTTGGCAACTTCTAAAATACTATCAAGTACTTGGACAACTTCCGGATCAATACGCTCTGTTGGAAGATATTGAACTAAAGTGTGGTAATTTGTTTTTTGCATGAGATTTGGGAGTTCCAATTCGTGAAAGAAAATGTCAAAGAGCCGGTCAAGGAACTTATCGGTTACTTGATATCTGGTGACCAAGGTGATTCTTCACCTAAGGTTTCTCGGGCTTTTTCAATCTCTGTAATCCTTTTCTCCAGCGTAGATACCCAAAGTGCTGAGAACAATGGACCCTCAGTTCGTTCCTCTGCCTTTGCATGTAACCAGTCAATTAGCACCTGTTTATCGGATACAATGTAATTCTCAATCTCGCGCCTTTGCCATGCGTATTCTATCAATTCGGGACGCGTCTGAAGTTCGTCAGGGATTCGGTCGAAAAGACAAAAACCCCTGAGATCAGGTTTTGCCTCGCGCAAACCATAAAAATGGTCACGGGATTTCCCTGGCTGATTACCAACATAATGAACATAAGGGCGTTCCAGTGCAGGCATCACTTCGTGCAAGAGTTTTTCTGCAAATGCACGCAAGATTGCGAGATCTGTCGAACCTTCGAGATAAAGAACCCATCCTTGTTGTTCTGCCTGATAATATTCTTCAAAGCCAATCGTCCGAAGCGATTTGAGAAGTTGACTGCCACGGCCATCAATTCGGTGTGGTGAACCGAGAAAGACAATAACGACATCACGACCAGCTGCCTCATTCAGAATTACCTCAGAGTGACTCGCAGCAATGATCTGACTATCATTTTCTCGCGCTAATTCTGTAAGTACCTGGTAAATTTGGCGTTGCCGTAGTATTTCAAGATGTGCATCTGGCTCATCAAGTAGTAGGACCGAACCTGGATGTGCAGCAATATATGCAAGTAACAGTAGCGTTTGTTGTAAACCTCGCCCCGATGAAGAAAGGTCTAAGGAGATACCAGAACTATCACGATAATCCATCGCAATTTCCCCGCGCTCTTGAATATAATTGGGTTCATCAAGATACACATGGAATAACGAATGGATTTGCTCACAAAGTCTCTGCCACTCTTTGGGATTAACTTCTGAAACTTGATAACAAAGATTACGTAGAACTTCTGCTGTCCGTCCTTCACCGATACGGACATTGATTGCCCCAGGGTCAAGCCGCGTTTCATTGGACGTAAGTCCAGACATTGGAGGTAGGAAGGCAACCGAAAGATTTCCTATCTCTTCGGGAATAGGCATTCGTTCGGAAACTTTTCCCGCTGCTTCTGATGTCCTTAAGGGTCGGCAGTAAAAGGACTCCTGATTCGCATAGTCGAACTCCAAACCACACGTCCAGGCTTTTCCGTCTGTAACACCTTCAACGATAATCTCTATCCGGACGTTTTGTGGATCGCGGACTCGCAAATTTCGCCAGAGTAGTCGGGCACTTGGTACTGGGACAGAAATGAGGTCACGCCGATTGATAACAACCCCCGGACGCTTTTCAGGATTTGTTCTTCCCTTGCGGTTTTCGTTCCAACGTTTGAGACCTATCTCCCACAAAGCGAGTGCTTGTAATGCTGTTGTTTTACCTGAATTATTTGGACCAATGAAGACGACGGGATTCCCCAACTCGACTTCAACCTCACCAAAGTTTTTGAAATTGCGGCAAATCAATTTCGTCAGCATCTTTGCTTCCCGCTGTGGTTATTTTTATGAAACAGCAACAGTCTCACCTTCAGAACGCAGTCCCGCCTCATAAACCTTCATCACTTCCAGCGCAAACTCAAGCGATCCTTGTTCTGCCGGTTTGCCTTCCAGCACGCAATCGCAAAAATACCGCATCTCCTGATAGAACCCTTGTGTGAAAAATGCTTTGTTTTCGAGCGTACCAAGACTGTTTTGTGGTTCCCAGACAATCGCGCCACTGTCAAAGCCTTCGGGCACATAACTTGTACTACCACTGTAATTGAAAGACACACCGCGCTGGAGTACGACGCGTACGCCGTTTTGGATTTCAGCGTGGCATCCATCGCCAAAGAACTGATAGAGTTCCGAAGGCTGCCCATGTCTTGCACCATCAGCCAAATGGAAGTTGCCAATCACACCGCTTTCGTATTCCAATATGCACGCGCCACCACCGCGTTTGCCTCTGTGAGCCGTCACCGTCGAAACCTTCCCACCGACTGCGACAAACAGGGACAACGGATGTACCCCATTTTGAAGCCAATTCGTATGTTCTTTCTCGCGTAGCACCCGTTTGCCATCGCTCGGAATCGTCATCGGATAGACCCCTAAAATGCTACGTAAGGAACCGTATGCCTCTGTTGCAAAGATTTCGAGAATCTTCTGCGTCGCGGGCATGAACGCCTTTTTGAATCCAACCACGACGACGCGATCCTTTCGGTGAGCGATCATCTCCGAAACCTCATCCGCAAACATCCCAGGGGGCTTTTCCATCCAGACATGCATCCCTGCATCCAGTGCCTCACACGCCAATTCGGGATGCAAGCGCGGCGGTGCACACAGAAAAATAGCGTCCAATTCTTCGTTCTCAAACATCTCTGCCATGTTTGGATAAAACGCATCAACACCGTACTGCTTAGCAGTCATACGCGCACGCTCGATATCAAGATCACACAACGCTTTCAGCCGTACCGGAAGAAACGTCATTGTCGGTAAAACATTCCGATACCCATGTGAACCCACACCAACGACTGCAACATCTAACCGCTTCTCAAATTCTCTCTGATAACTCATAACTTACTCCGCTGAAAGTACACTATCCAGATATGCATCCAGATCTCTCTTCATCTTCTGTAGTTCCCCTTGGTCAATGTACATCATGTGCCCTGCTTCATAGTAAGCCATTGAGATGTTGTCCTGTAAAGATTTATCGAGTCCAAGGTGGCTGAAAGTATACTCCGATGCCAAAAACGGCGTTGCCAGATCGTAATAACCGTTCGCGACGAACACCTTTAGCGCAGGATTGGTCGTCATCGCCTTCCGAAGCGTATCCGCCACGTTAACGTATGCGTTCTGATGATCGCTATAGTCCCACGGGTGCACACGCCTGCTTAGGATTTCATACGGCAGGTCAGACGCGAATTCCAGCTCTTCACGGACGTAATAGTTGAGCATTGCGGTGTATGCGCCTTGAACGGCTGCGGAACTCGGATCGTATTCGAAGTGCTCGCCTACGGAATCTCGATCGATACCTTTGTAGCGACTATCGAACCGTCCGACCGTCCGACCGTCATCTCGGAGGAGCTCCTTACAGAAGCGCATAATGTTGATTCGCAAGTCTGACTGATCAATGTATTCGGGGGTCAGTCCGGTATATTTAGCGAGTTGTTGAACGATGTATGCGCGTTCACCTGGAGCGAGCGCGTTCCCTCGCATCAAGGCGGTTGCGTATGTGCCCATAGCGAATTCTGTTGCTTCCGCTATGATTTCGCTAAGGTATGGGTCTTCTCTCAATTTATGGTGATAATGTGCCGTCGCCGCATAAGTAGGCAGATAGAGGATATATGGTAGATCGTTCCCCGGCGCGAACCGAATCGTCTGGAAATTCAGAACGACTGAAACCAGCATAATACCGTTGAGGTAAGTGCCGTGTCGTTCTTGAAGGTAACCCGAAAGCCCACCGGCACGCGTCGTTCCGTAACTCTCACCAATCAGGAACTTCGGTGAACCCCATCTTTTATAGCGTCCCAGATAGAGCAAAATAAAGTCGCCAACAGACTCAATATCCTTCTTGAATCCATGGAACTGTTTCGCCTCTTCCCCTGGTACCGCTCTACTAAAGCCGGTACTCACCGGATCAATGAAGACCAGATCTGTTTTGTCCAAAATCGAGCATTCGTTATTCTTAAGCTGATACGGGGGCTGCGGCAATTCGCCAACGTCATCAGGTTTTACACACCGCGGTCCCAATACACCCAAATGCAACCATACCGACGAGGATCCGGGACCCCCATTAAAGGAGAAAGTTATCGGACGTTCAGACAGATTTTCTACATCATCGCGGGTATACGCAATAAAAAACACCGACGCTTTTGCCTTCTCGCCTTCTGTATCCACTTCCTCTTTCAACACAAGTGTCCCTGTCGTCGCAGTATAGCGAATCTCTTCGCCATTGATTGTGACACTGTGGTGTGTAACCGAAAGGTTATCTTCAGGCGTAGGTGGGTTTTCCTCTTCAGCCGTGCTTTCTTCAAATTCTTTCTTTGCTTCTTCACTCATATTAATTTCCCTCCTTGTTTTTTATTTTCAAGACTCCAGTACATTGCCTCACAACCACATTATAGCACATTTTACAGAAACAGGTGTGACAAAAATTGCTGGGTTGAATATCGATTAGGCAGTCGTTTTGTGTTGGAATACCTGTTAGTTTGTGCGTGTCATCTCCTAATCCTGTAAATCCTGATTCTGACAAAAAACCACGTCAAAAATCCGTCTTCGCTTTCGACAAAATATTTACACACCCGCCGTTCCTACCGACCTTGATTTTTCGAGGTGGATTTGCTATAATTCTGAATGATACGTTAGGTGTATAAAACAGGTTCAATAAGCCCCAGAGGGGCGATAGGTGTATAGAATGGAGACTGTTAGAGATGTATCCGATCTGGATAATCGCCACAAGAGAGTTCATACAGAACATTTTCTCCCTCCGTCTACTCATAGGGTTAATCGTCTGCTTCGCGCTTTTCGTCGCCAGTACGTCCGTGCTGATGGAAGATTACAAGCAGCGGTTCAGCGTCCACAATGCAGCAGAAATCAAACACCGAGATGCCCTTGAAGAAGTAAAGGTCTATTCGCAGCTGAAGGTAGAAGTGGCAAAACCTCCCGAACCCTTAAGTGTTATCTGCTTAGGCATGGAGCGGCAGCTCGGGAGCACGGTGACAGTTTCCTACGAAGATGTCCCCACTGAAGCCAAAGTACTCGGCGGTGGCAATCCACTTCTCAACGTTTTTGCTGCCGTCGATGCCGTGCTTATGGTGCAGATTGCGTTCAGCCTGTTTGTAATTGCGATCGCTTACGATGTCATCTGCGGTGAACGTGAAAGCGGAACACTCGCACTTGTCGCATCAAACCCGGTATCGAAGTACCATATCCTGATTGGAAAATACCTCGGTGGGATTGCGAGTCTCCTCGTGCCACTCGCAATCGGTTGGATAGCCGCGGCGATATTGATAAGCGCGAACCCGGTGATAGAATTTCAGATCGCTGAATGGAACCGATTCGCCGGACTCTTCGCGGCTCTGGCGTTATATCTCTCCCTCTTTTTCCTCCTTTCAATGCTGATTTCAGCCATCACGTATCGGTCAGCAAGGGCACTCGTCTGGTTGCTCTTCCTATGGATTGTGCTTGTGTTTATCATCCCAAACGGTGCCGTCTATATCGCAAAGCAAGTTCGACCGATACCTTCCAAATCCGTGGTGAATATAGAAAGCACGGCAATCAGGACAGCGTTTAACGAGAAAATCAGAGACTACGGCGCAAAGCATCAAAACAGTTCCTACTTCGCAGGAGGATACAGTGTCATCAGTGGCAATCGACCATTTGCTTTCCAAGTGCTAACAGCCTCCAGAGAAGCGATGCTCTGGTATCTCGACGGTGCCAGATTTTACATTCCACACCGCATTGAATACGCAGAGCAGATAGGAAACCTCCATCAGGGATACTACCGTTCTCTGAAAAGACAGACCCGTTTGACTGAAAACCTCTCCAGACTTTCGCCTGCATGGGTTTATTACAACCTCTCTACGGCTCTGTCTGGTACGAATTTGAGAAGACATGAGCGATTCATCCAGCAAGCACAGGAGTATCGAAAAGCACTCATAGCATACATGCACGAACAAGGGGCTTTCTCAAGTATCAATTGGTTCACGTCAGTCAATATCAACGACATGCCCTCACAAGCTGGATTCGTAGCATCAGACAAAAAAGCGTTTCTCGCAAACCTCACACCGAAAAGTTGGAATGATGTGGAACGACTTGACTTAAGTGGCATGCCTGTCTTTACCAGTGGAACCGCGTGGGAAAACGCAGTTCTCGGTGGTGCCTTCCCGGATTTGGTTTACCTGATTTTTCTCAACATGCTGCTGTTTCTGGTTACTGTAGCGTTGTTCTTGAAAAGCGAGGTGAGATAGAAAGATGCTACGTGAAATTATCTGGAGAGAACTTTTAGATCACCTACGGAGTCTCCGTTTCGCCCTGACGCTATTGCTCGTGATCGTCTTAATGTTGACCGGAGGTGTGCTGTACGTCCACGATTACCGCCAACAGGTCACAGATTACCGTGAAAATGTCAGCGAAAACTTAGATCTTCTGAAGAATAAATCGGAGAGAGGTTTACACCGGGTCGTCAGTTTCCGACCAACCCAGCTGCTATATCGTTCACCAAGGCCACTGGGATTTATCGCTGAAGGACACGAAAAAGACCTGCCAAATGCCTTTGCAGTGGATGCCTTTGAACTCGTTGGTCCCCAAACGATACTTCGGAGAAACTACACACTCCAGAGATTTGACGCATTGGATTGGGTGTTTACCATCGGCATTATTCTGAGTTTTGCAGCGTTCGCGATGACCTATGACAGCATCTCAGGCGAGACAGAAACAGGGACGCTCCGCTTGTGTTTGTCTAATTCGCTCCCGCGTGCAACCTTGCTTTTCGGAAAGTACATCGGCACAATCATCAGCCTCTCGATCCCTTTGCTAATCGGGATTTGCATGAACACCCTCATCATTTCCCTTTTTGGCATTGTGCCTTTTGAATCGACCCATTGGCTACAGATTGGCGGAGTTGTCCTGTTTTCGATCCTTTATATTTCTGTTTTCGCGACACTTGGGTTATTCATCTCCTGCCTAACGAGAACCTCATCGGTCAGCCTCGTCCTACTCCTTTTGGTGTGGGTCTGTTTCGCCGTGTTTATCCCAAGGACGGGCGGATTACTCGCAAGTCGATTAACCGAACTCCCTGATGAGAAAACGATAGCCAAACAGGCAGATGATACAATGCACGATATCCGTAAGCAATATGGAGAGGGTAGATTTAGCGCACGCTGGTCGCCGGGCGAACCCTTGACCCGTTCTGCCAGAATAGGCGATGCCAAACAAGCAATTTACAATGAATACCGCAACCAACAGCTCCATCAAGTCAAGTTGGCACAGAATATATCTCGTATATCCCCAACGGCGATCTATCAAATCGGTTGTGAAGCACTCGTCGGGACTGGCATCAAACATTACGAGCGGTTTTTCAAGAAAGCCATAGAATATCGGCGCAATCTCCTACAGTTTACCTATGAAGAATATCCCTTCAATCCGAATGTTTTTCTTGAAGATGCGGAAAGGCAGAAGTTGTCGGAGATTCAAATAAGTTTAGATAAGATTCCAAAATTTAACGACACCCCTTCCGATTTTCCTACGGCGTTTACCGAAGCGAGTTTAGATATCCTACTTCTATTTTTATTTACCCTCGTCTTTTTTATGGGAGCGTTCTTAGTTTTCACGCGCTATGATGTATGAAGCTTCAGTGTCGTTTATAGTAAAGTTTAGAAATAAATAGACACTTCTACCTTCCCGCGGTAGGCACGGTTTCCTAACCGTGCCGGTGCCAAGTGTCTCATTAATTCTAATATCCACATAGTTCTTGTGGGTGTGTAAATATTTTGACACTCAATTGGGTATAGGGTTCTCTTGTGCCTCGGACATAGCACTCCGCTGGAGTGCCAGAACGGAAGCCATTTTTTCTATAGACATGTTGCTCCGCTGGAGCAAAGCGTCCTTTTTATAGGACGGAAACCTATAATCCTGACTTTCTTCACCCCAGCGGCGTGATATGTCTATAGTGCGTCCATTCCAACGATATCCCGCACTCCAGCGGAGTGCTATATGTGTTGAGGAAGTATCTTTGGGGCAAAAATCTCCCCGAGGGGAACGCTGCCAAAAACTTTACACACCCAGTCAACGCAAACAATTTGACATAATCTCAGAATATGCTAAACTCTACACAAAGGAGACACACCATGGAAAAACCGATTCGTTTAGGACTCATTGGCTGTGGCGGGATTGTCCAAAATACACATGCCCGTGCCTACCGCGCACTCACAGACACCGTTCAGGTAACCGCACTCGCAGACATCGTCCCAGAAAATCTGCAAAAAGTAGGTGAACAGCTCAGCGTACCTGCGGAAAGCCGATATACCGACTATCGCGAGATGCTTGCACACACAGCAGTCGATGCCGTGACGATTGCCACCCCCCACTCATTTCACGCCGAGCAGGTCATTGAAGCTGCAAACGCGGGCGTGGCTATCATCTCCGAAAAACCGATGGCAACGACCCTGGAAGAAGCAGACGACATTCTATCAGCCGTGCATCGCAACAGCGTGCCTTACACAGTCGTGCATAACTACCTCTTCAACGCCGGTATGAGAGCAGCGATGACGGAACTCGACGCGCTCGGTGAATCCCATTTCGGACGAAGCGTCGGGATGGGACTGAAACCGACAGATTTCTCGGCGGATCACCCGACACCCGCGTTTGCGTGGCGCGCCAGTAAAGCGAGAGGCGGTGGGTGTATCATTGATACCAGTTACCATGAACTCTATTCCGTTTGCGCGTTGATGCAATCACCCGTCCGATACGTTGAGGCGCGCGTCCAAACCCTCCGCTTTAATATTGATGTTGACGACATCGCTATGTTGCTCTGTGAACATGAAAATGGAGCAATCACCACTGTATCAGGAGCATGGTGTGTGCCTGCCACGGATTTCGGATGGTGCGAAATGCACGCTGAAAACGGTTCCCTACGCGTCCGGCATCGCGTAAATGTGGAGGACGCACTCCGTCGTTTTACGAGGGCAGATGGATGGAAAGAGTTAGAACTCCCTGAATTTAGTGAAATCGATCAGAAGGATGCAAGTGGACATGTCCGCTATTTCACGGAGACCTTTAACGCGCTTGCAACGGATGGACCACTACCGGTAGATCCAAAGAAGGCGTATCACAATCTCGCTATTATCGAAGCAGCACGTAAAGCAACGACAGAACGCCGCGCCATTGAGATTCCCTCGGCGTAAAAACATTTGCGGTTTATCCAACGCCGCTGGCGAGGTTTCCTAACCTCGCTTGCTCGTACCGTACCAATAATTATATCTTGCTGTAATTGCCATGAAAATATTTGAGACTTATTTGGAAAGGGACTGATATGAAAAGGAGTCCGCTATTTCGTGCTTTGGTCGTTTTGATGTCGATGCTGATCTTCAATTTCCCTTTGCAGGCTATTGCCCAGCAGCGCACCACAGTCATCGACGCAAAGGCTGCCGCTGAATACGATGCTGAGGATGATGTCAATACGGCGGTATGGCTTGCCGCCGGTGGGGTTTTGGGAGTGGTCGGTAATCTTGCACTCGGTGCCGTTGCTATCGGCGGCGCGTATGTCTACCAACCTGTACCATCCGCCGAGCGACTTCTCGGTAAATCAGCAGAATACGTCACCATTTACACAGATGCTTACAAGGCAAAGTCACGCAACCTACGATTGATTGCCGCCGCAAAGGGAGCACTCGGCGGCGCGACTGTGTTCTGTATGTTAGGGGTGCTTAAGATAAGACCGTGGGCAGATTTCGTTTTCTGGTAGGAGTTGGCAATTAGCAATTAGCAAACGGCTAACGGCTAATTGCCCTATGTTGATAGCCAAAAATCACGCCAATACATGTCGTAAGGCGTTTGCGATGATATACTCTTCACCAGCATTGAGGGTATAGGCGTTAATTACCAGAGCCGTTTTGCCCTGTGCGTTCACTTTAATCCTCGGTGTGCCAGCGTCAAGTTCCTGTGTAATTTGCGCAGCGTCCTTCCCAGTAATAGCAGCATCAATCTTCACATGAAGATTCGACAATGTATGGTTTCTCTCTCCGTAATGCACTTCGCATGACACCCCATCAACATTCTGAAGTTCATGTTCCAATGCCGCATATCTCGCGTCCTGTTCCTTTAAGCGTTTGTCGTGGTCAGTTGACAGCCAGATATCAATAGCAGTTACTAACCCGATGATCTCCTGCCGATCAACTTTCATGCCGCGGCCGACCGGGCGCGGTCCGATAAATCCGTGCCGCCGTACGACTTCGATCCTATCCTTTTTTCCACAGACAAAGCCCGTCGAGTGTGGCGCATTGAAATACTTACCACCAAAACAGACGAGATCAGCAGATTGCGCGTTACGTCGGAAATAATCAAGCGGATAGATTTGGGCAGCCGCATCGGCAATCATCGGGAGATTATGCGAGCGGGCAATCTCAGTCGCTTCTGCTAATGACACCCCATTTTCATGTTCCGCTTGAATGAGATATGCAATCGCCGCTGTATTTTCGCCGATGGCAGCCTCTAACGCCTCAGTCGTGCAACCGTTGTCATCGCCTACGTAAATGAGCTTACTCCCAGGAATCGTAAACGCCCGGTCGTAGGTGTAATGTTGCATCTTTTGAAAAACGATTTCATTCTTAAGCCCGGTGGTGTCTGGCAGTTGCGCCATTTTGTCAGGATCGTTCCCAGTCATCACTGTTGCTGATGCCAAAACAAGGGCAGTATAGCACCCCGCGGTGACGTAGGCATCTTCAACGCCGAGCCGTTCGGCTATGAATTGTCCAGATCTTTCCAACAATTCTTCCATTTCAACGTAGCTGGCATCGGCTTCAAGCATCGCCTTGCGGACTGCTGCTGAAGGGGTAGACCCGCCGCGCACTGTCTGGTTTCCTGTCGCGTTAATCAAAGGACGCGCCCCGAGTTTTTTATAGACGTTTCCCCAACTTGTATTCGCCATGAGATAGCCTCCTTGTGTAAAGGATTCTCTGTAACTCAAAAGAGAAAGCGTTAACGGTTTTGGGTGAGAAATCTAAGCACACTCTAACAAGAAACGCACAATTTTGTCAACCCGTTTAACTTTTTTATCTCATGACCACTGATTACTGACTGCTGACCGCTGACCGCTAACCGGCATTAAAGAATCGTCAATTCATCTTCCGCGCCGCTCTCGTCCAGAACCGTTACTAATTCGTTCGCCACCTCGTCGAATGCTTTCGATTGAGCGGACTCCGGATTCCCTGCGACAATCGGAACCCCGATGTCCCCTGCAGTGCAAACTTCAGCATCAAGCGGAATCTGTCCCAAGAACGTAACACCAAACCGTTCACTTGTATTTTTACCACCGTTGGCACTAAAAATCTCTGTTTTTTCATCGCAGTGCGGGCAGAGGAAGTAACTCATGTTTTCTATAATCCCCAGAATTGGCACACCGAGACGTTCAAACATAGCGACACCGCGCCGGACATCCGCCAAGGCAACGTCTTGCGGTGTTGTAACAATAACTGCCCCAGTCAACGGAATCGCTTGTGTTAAGGTGAGAGCGACATCTCCTGTCCCAGGAGGGAGATCAATAATCAGATAATCGAGTTCACCCCACTCGACATCGCTCAGAAATTGGCGGATTGCACTATGTAGCATCGGACCCCGCCAGATCATCGCCTGTTCTTCTGGTACCATAAACCCGATGGACATCAGTTTAATGTTATGCCGGACCAACGGGATCAGTTTACGTTCTGGACTTGTCCGCGGACGTTCTTGGATCCCCATCATCGTTGGGATACTCGGACCGTAGGCATCCGCATCCATCAAGCCGATTTTCGCACCAGCGTTTGCAAGCGAAATTGCCATATTCGTAGCGACAGTCGATTTCCCAACACCGCCCTTTCCACTCGCAACGGCAATTTTATGCTTTATATTTGGTAAAGTGATATTCTGTTGCGGTGCTTGCTGTTGCGGAGTCTGCTGTTGCGGACTCGGCTGTTGTGGACTCGGCTGTTGTCCTTGCCCCCCAGAGATTTGCGAACCACTGATGACCTTTAACTCTGGATGTTCCTTTGCCGTCGGAGTTGATGCGGGTTCCTTTTTTTTTCTCTCGCCTTTTTTTAAAAATCTCATGTACGTTCTCCTGATTGATTCAGTTTTATCCAGCATTATAATGTGCTACAAAATAGTTTAACACTTTTTCTTTTAATTTTGTATAATAACATAAATCGGCAATTACTGACTGCCAATCGCTAATTGCCAATCGCTAACAGTCATTGAAAGGAGTTTTTTATGAACATTCTCATGTTGCGCCATTCTGCCGGTTTTGAGCACTCTTATCTACCCAATGCTGAAGTTACACTGAAGCAGCTTGGCGCAGAAAACGGTTGGAACGTCGTCACAACACACCGCTGCGAACTGATAAACGCTGAAAATCTTGAAAAACAGGATCTCGTTGCATTCGCAACCACTGGTAATCTCTCTTTTGACGATGCACAGAAAGAGGCTCTCTTGAGTTTCGTACGCAACGGAAAAGCCTTCTTTGGTATCCATAACGCAACAGATACCTGCTACGATTGGCTCGAATACGGCGAGATGCTCGGCGGCTATTTCGCCGGACATCCCTGGCACGAAGAAGTGAATGTAATCGTCGAGGATTCCGACCACCCCGCAACCCGCATGCTCGGCAGCAGTTTCAAAGTCGTCGATGAAATTTACACCTTCAAAAACTGGGATCGCAACAAAACTCGCGTACTCATGCGCTTGGACAATGACTCCATTGATCTCTCCCGTGGAAACCGTGAAGACCACGATTACGCACTCGGATGGTGTCATACATACGGTAAAGGTCGCGTGATGTACACAGCACTCGGTCACCCTGATGAACTCTGGGACCAAAAATGGTTCCACGAACATATTGTTGGGTGTATCAGATGGGCTGCCGGACTCGAAGATTAACTGCTATCCACACTTCCATCCAAAGGGCAAGGCGCGCTTTCTGCGCGCCTTGCCCTACTCGCTTCTTCGCAATTTAATCCGTTATAACCCCTGTTGCCCGCAAAAGCGTTTCCTGTACCAACAATTCATGCGACACAGGACGATCCGGAGCCTGTGTTCCTGCGATAGTCGCCAAGAATGCCTCAAGTTCCAGTTCGTATGTCCGTTGACGACTTTCACCATCTATCTCCACAATTTGTTCACCCGCTGCATAGCCATCTTTTGCCGCCTCCAGACAGAGGCGGATCTTCAACCCCGGCTCAAAGGGTTCGACGATGATAGCACTTCCACTGCTGCCATATACTTCAAATCGACGCGCAACCGGACGCGGTTCCAAAGCTGAGATGGATATAAACGCCATCGCCTTTTCAAATTCATACACCGTCAATGTATTATCTTTGAAAGGCTCCAGCGAACCGCCATCGTTTCTGAGGAAAGAGGTCACCTTTTCCGGTCGTCCGAGAAGCCAGAGAACCTGATCGAGTACATGTCCACCTAAATCAAAAAAGATGCCACCGATGTGTTGACTGATGCGCGTCCGTGCTTCATGGGAAATATTCGTTGACATGTGGGCGCGAACAGAAAAAACATCGCCTAAAAAGCCGGATTTCACCCAGTCAGCAACCTGTTTAAAGGCGGAGTGATACCGCAACATATAGCCCATCTGCACAAGCAAAGACTTTTCTTGGGCGGTATTGATAACCCGTTGCCACTGCTCCCAGTTCTCACCCGCAGGTTTGTCGTACCAGACGTGTTTGCCAGCGTTCACAATTGCCTCGGTCTGATCCAAACTTTCTGCGTTATTACCCTCCGAAGCGATTGCAACAATGCTCGCATCGTTCAGCATCTCCGCTGCGTCCGCATACCAATGGACATCTGCGAATCTGCCGCCATCATTTTCCAGTTTTGCGCGTTGTTCCGCATCCGGTTCAAACACACCTGCAACCTCAACGTCAGGGTTGACTAACATCGCCTGTAGTTTCCCGCCTGCGTGTCCGTGTTTCGTTCCGTACTGTGCCATCCGTATTTTTGCCATAGTTCATCTCCAAAGTCCGAAGTTTATGAATTAAGGTTATACCTATTATATGGACACCCAATCGAAAGTCAAGCGAAATTCCAGAAGCATTCTACTCTTCTGTAAGAGGGATCCCCTACGTCCTGAGAAGCGACTAACTACTAAAAACTTATCCACTTGACAATCCGCCTCCAAATGTATTACAATTTACCCTACATTTTCTCCAAGGAGCATTTATATAGAGCATGAAACAGATAGAAGGTGGACTCACAGCTGTCCAAGGTGTCCGGGCAGCAGGAGTACACGCAGGTATTAAAGCCGCAGATACAAAAGATATGACACTCATCGTTACAGATACCCCCGCAGCCGCTGCCGGAGTCTTCACAAAAAACAGCGTCGCTGCCGCACCCGTCCTCCTATGCCGCGAACATCTCAGCGATGGACAGGCACAAGCAGTTATCATCAATAGCGGGAACGCCAACGCTTGCACCGGCGAAGTCGGTATGGCGAACGCACGACGGATGGCATCTCTAACAGCCGAGCAGCTCGGGATAGACGCCGGGCTTATCCTCGTCTCTTCAACCGGTGTTATCGGACAGCAACTACCCATGGACAAGATCGAAAGTGGAATCCAAACCGCTGCGAGTGCACTCAGCACCGAAGGCGGAGACGATGCCGCTGAAGGTATTATGACAACCGATACGCATCCGAAATCTGTCGCCGTAGAGGTGGAGATTGACGGCACACCCGTGAGGATTAGCGGGATTGCCAAGGGTTCCGGGATGATTGCCCCAAACATGGCAACTATGCTCTCCTATCTGACAACAGATGCGCGAATCAACGCTAAAACGCTCCAAACCGCCTTAAATCGTGTTGTAGACGATACTTACAACCTCCTAACAATAGACACCGATCGCAGCACAAATGACACCGTGATTATTCTCGCAACCGGATGTGCTAACAACACCAATATCGTTGAAGCAAATGGCGAAAATTACGAGGCGTTCTGTGACGGCCTACAGCACGTCTGCACCGAATTAGTAAAGATGCTCGCTCGCGACGGTGAAGGCGCGACAAAACTCGTTGAGGTGGTCGTTACACACGCCAAAAACCGTGAAGATGCGGAAAAGGCAGCGCGCGCTGTCGCTGAGTCGCCACTCGTCAAGACCGCTGTTTTTGCCAACGATGCCAATTGGGGACGGATTATGATGGCAATCGGTAAATCTGGCGCGGAATTCGATCCGTATCGGGTAGATGTCTGGGTTGCTGATTATCAACTCGTCAAAGACGGAATGGATGCCGGATACGACGAGGATAAAGCCACCGCGCTGTTCACACAAGACCCCGTGCGTATTACTATTGATCTCCGGGCTGGTGACACTGAGATAACGATGTGGACCTGTGATTATTCCTACGATTATATCCGCATTAATGCAGACTATCGGACCTAAGTTAGGGCACATCAAAAATTTTTGACGAAAATTCAAATTTCTGCTATTTTAATGAAAAATTAACTTGACATTCAATCGCGAGTATGGTAAACTATATAAGTTTTTGAAATCCGCAGAATATTTTCCACGCGGGTTCGCAAAACGATGCGGGAGTAGCTCAGTGGTAGAGCTCCACCTTGCCAAGGTGGAGGTCGCGAGTTCAAATCTCGTCTCCCGCTCCATCTTACG
Organism: Candidatus Poribacteria bacterium; assembly: GCA_963662915.2. Classification (GTDB taxonomy): domain Bacteria; phylum Poribacteria; class WGA-4E; order WGA-4E; family WGA-3G; genus WGA-3G. The sequence goes on from CAXXEU010000002.1 coordinate 2,211,467, forward strand.
GTGGCGTAGCCAAGTGGTAAGGCCAGAGTCTGCAAAACTCTTATTCGTCGGTTCGATTCCGACCGCCACCTCCATTCTTTTTTCTCCTCATGGGCGGTTAGCTCAGGTGGCTAGAGCGTTTGCTTGACATGCAAGAGGTCACAGGTTCAAGTCCTGTACCGCCCATCCTTTTTTATTCCGCTCCTCCCTCTGCAGGAGCGATCTTCTGGTCGCGACTCCGAACGATTTCCAGCCTCTGACGCTATAATCCTGCAAATCTTAAAATCCTGAGAATCCTGATTCTGACAACCGACAACTGTTTGTGAAAATAATTGGCATCTCGCCCTCAGATGGTGTACAATAATTATGCGTAAACAATGTACGAAAAAAGACGTTAAGTCTACTAAGAACAATTTTGTAATCCACACGAGAGTAAATCCCAATGCGTGAATCCAATCAACCTGAAGACTACCTACAACGCCTACGCCATTCAACCGCGCACATCATGGCGTATGCCGTCCAACAACTATTTCCTGATGGCGAACGTACCGTTAAACTCGCAATCGGACCCTCGATTGAAAACGAGTTCTATTACGATATGGAGGTACCACGTCCCATTACACCCGACGATTTCCCAGAAATCGAAAAGCACATGAAGGCAATGATTAAAACCAATGTGCCTTTCCAACAAGAGACCTGGACCTACGCCGACGCTCGCGAATGGTTCGGGGAACGGGACCAAAAATTCAAACTCGAATTAATCGACGGAATCTCTGACCGAGAAGTCAACGCCAGCGATGAAGGCGTTGCTGACGAAGGTGTTTCCATCTATCACAACGGTGATTTCACTGACCTCTGTAAAGGCCCCCACGTCGAAAAAACAGGTGAATGCCGGTATTTCAAACTGCTCCGCGTGTCTGGAGCCTACTGGCGCGGTGATGGCAGTCGCGAGCAGTTACAACGAATTTACGGCACCGCATGGGAGACCAAAGCCGACCTTCAGGCATACTTAACACAACGCGAAGAAGCCGCCAAACGCGACCATCGCAGATTGGGACGCGAATTAGAACTTTTTCAGATGCATCCCGAATCTCCCGGCAGTCCTTTTTGGCTTCCGAAAGGTGCGTTTATCTATAATCACTTGTCTGAAAAGGTCCGGAAACTCTATCTCAGTGAGGGGTATCAAGAGGTACGGACACCGCTCGTCTACGATAGCAGTCTCTGGAAAACCTCTGGACATTGGGAACACTTCAAAGAGAATATGTTCGTCATTGAAAGCGAAGACAGTGAATCAATGAGCGCGCTTAAACCGATGAACTGCCCGGCGCACATGCTCATCTATAAAAGCACGCGTCACAGCTACAGAGACTTACCCTACCGCCTGCACGACCAAGGCGTGTTACATCGCAACGAAGCCACCGGTACACTGACCGGCTTGTCGCGCGTCCGTCAAATGTGCCAAGACGATGCTCATAACTTTGTGACAGAAGACCAGATTGCCGATGAATACGAACGAATTCTTGGGCTCTTTGACCGCATCTATAGCACATTTGATTTGCCGTTCCGGTGCGATTTGAGTACACGCAATCCTGACAAGTTCATGGGTGATGTTCAGGTCTGGAATCGTGCGGAAACGATGCTTGAGAGTGTGTTGAAAAACAATCAGATTGAGTATAGTATCGATCCCGGTGAAGCGGCGTTCTACGGTCCTAAACTCGATTTTCAGGTCCGCGATTCACTCAACCGAGATGTACAGTGTGCTACCGTCCAACTCGATTTTCAGCTCCCCGAACGGTTTGAACTCATCTATGTCACACCCGATGGCTCCGAAAAGCGACCTGTCGTTATCCATCGTGCCCTTTGCGGGAGTTTTGAACGCTTCATCGCGATGCTGATTGAGCATTATGCCGGTGCGTTTCCAACATGGCTCTCTCCCGTCCAATGCGTTGTCATGACAATCAGTCAACGCTTCGTTGATTACGCCGCAGAGGTTGAGCAGCTGCTATTGCAAAAGGGGTGTCGTGTTACTTTGGATAACAGCGACGACAAAATTGGCGCGAAAATCCGCCTCGCCCGTTTGCAACGTGTTCCCTATATGCTAATTATCGGTGGACGTGAAGAAGAAAACCGCACCGTGAGTGTGCGCAGCCGAGACGAAGGCGACATCGGCGCAATGGCACTTGATACCTTCGTTGACAAAATTGCACAAGAAACCGACTTAGATTTCTAAATAGTTGTCGGTCCGCCTACTCCGCAGGCTTTCAGTTATCGGTTACAAGGGTTCCTCTTTAACCGATAACCAACTGATAACCGACAACTGACAACCGACGATTATTAAAAAAGGAGTATTCCGAATGTATAAGTTTCTGTCAACTCAACCTGCTGCGTATGGATTGACAATCTCTGCCCTATTGATTGGAATAATAGTTTTCAGTGGTTGCGGTGCCTCTAAACAGGTGACTCGCGTCAATGCTGACACAACGATCGATCTCTCTGGGCGTTGGAACGACACAGATTCGCGTATGGTCGCCGATGAGATTATTGGGGATTGCTTGAGCCATCCTTGGATTAATGACCACGGTATCAGTACGGGTGGTAAGCCTATTGTGATTGTTGGCGGCATCCGCAATAAGAGCATGGAGCATATCCCTGTCGCTACCTTTATTACTGATATTGAGCGGGCATTTATCAACTCCGGGAAAGTCCGGACTGTATCAAGTTCGAGTGAACGGGGTGAAATTCGCGAAGAACGTGCCGACCAAGGGGAATTCGCTGCACTCGAAACCGTTAAACGGATGGGACGCGAACTCGGCGCAGATTATATGATGACTGGCGAAATTAACACCATTGAAGACCGCGAAGGCGGAGATCAAGTCATCTTTTATCAGACAGATCTCACGTTGACGAACATTGAAACCAATGAAAAGATTTGGATCGGTAACAAAAAAATTAAAAAATTCGTCGGGCGGGATAAGTTTAAAATGTAGCATCTGCGTAACGTATCGGTTTAGGTGGGACCCGCTTGTATGAGTTCCTGCTTGAGCGGGTCCCTACGCGCGACCACTGGGACTCATTTGAAAACCAGAAAAATATATGATTAAAACTCTTCTCTTTCTGTTTATTATCTGTCTGGTAGTAGGGTGTGGCGGCTATAAGTTTCAAGAGGTCGGAATAGCGTTGGAAACGGGCAAGCCAAACGATGCCTACACCTATCTTCAGAAACACGCGCCGAAAAATCCGGATATCCCTTACCAGTTTGAACTAGGATTGGTTGCCCATTACGCTAACCATTTTGCCGAGAGCAGCGCAGCGTTTGATATAGCCGGAAATATTGCTGAGGACCGCTATACCAAAAGTGTGTCAAAAGAGATAGGTTCGCTGGTTACCTCCGATAAATTGCGTCCGTATGCTGGGACGCGATATGAACGACTTTTGAGCCACTACTATCGGGCACTCAACTATGTCTACCAAGGTCAATTGGACGGTGCGTTGGTAGAATGCCGCCGCGCCACGGCTCTCATCAACTACTTCAAGGGTGAAAGCGAGGACTACGATTTTCTCGGAACCGGGTTTCTCGCTTACCTCTCCGGTATGCTTTTTGAAGCCGCAGGCGAATGGAATGATGCCTACATCTCCTACAGGCAAGCCGCAGCGTACTATCAAAACGCAGCGGAGAAAACCGGTGTAGAGATGCCAACCGACATCGGCTATTCACTGGTACGATTGACTCGCAAACTCGGATTTACCGATGAGTTTGGACGTTACCGAAATCAATACGGTGATCCTCCACCGCGCCCTGAGAATACGGGAGAACTTATTCTTTTTTACGAGACTGGCTACGTCCCACCCAAACATGAAGAGGCTTTAATGTTTCCGATCCTCAAAAAAGACGATGTGGAAGATGAAAAGTTTGTTCCGACGCTTATAGGACGCGAGGGGAGGGTCTACAAGGATATCGAATTAGAGTATCTTCTGCGGGTTGCGATACCCACAATTGGCTCCAATCGTCCGTATTTCGCAGGAATCGAAGTGGCAGTCGGAGGAGATCAAGACAGCGGCATGCTTGTCGAAGACATAGAAAACACTGCTATAGAAACTTTCAATGCACAGCGTCCTGGTATTCTCTTACGAACCTTAGGCCGGGCGGTCCTTAAATATTTAGGCTACCGAAAAGCAAACAAAGAAAATAAAGCATTAGGGCTGCTTGTGAACCTTGCTGGTGTCCTAACGGAACAGGCGGATACGCGTTCTTGGCAAACACTGCCGAACCAGATTTTTATCGTACGGATGCCGCTCCCCGCAGGCACGCATACACTCGACCTCTCGTTTTTAAACACCCATAGACGGGTCAGCCGACGAGAATCCGTGCCAGATGTTAAGATTAATCCGAATCGGATAACCTTTCTGAACTACCGAACTTACGAATGATCTGCGCCAGATCGCTACGTGGACAAAAAACATGCAACGCATCTATTTAGATTATAACGCCACAACGCCGCTCCGTCCCGAAGTTCGGGACGCAATGATGCCGTACCTGACCGAGGCATTCGGCAACGGCTCCAGCATTCACGCCTATGGGCGCGAAGCACGCACTGCTATTGACACCGCACGCGAACAGGTCGCCGAACTCATAGGTGCCAAGAGTCCAAGCGAAATCATCTTCACGGGTAGTGGCACCGAGTCAGATAACCACGCTATCAAAGGCTTAACCGAGCTGCAAAAGAGTCGCGGCGTTGGGAATCATATCATAACCTCGTCTGTAGAACACCACGCTGTTTTGCACACCTGTCAGTATCTGGAGCAACGCGATTTCGAGGTAACCTACCTTCCTGTGGATAGATACGGGCGAATTGACGTTGAGCAGCTGCGTGAAGCGATCCAAGATACCACAGTCCTCATCTCCATCATGCACGTCAACAACGAGAACGGCACCATCCAACCGCTTGAAGAGATATGCAAGATTTCGCAGGAACACGATATTCCTCTTCACACCGATGCCGTACAATCAGTCGGCAAATTAGAGATTAACGTTCAGGAACTCGGCGCGAACCTTCTAGCGTTCTCTGGACACAAGATTTACGCCCCGAAGGGTATCGGTGTCCTCTATATCCGCCGCGGCACCCGACTTGCCAACCTTGTCCACGGCGGTTCGCATGAACGCAACCGGCGCGCCGGCTCCGAAAACGTCCCCGCTATCGTCGGTCTTGGAACTGCCGCCGACCTTGCCAAACAAGAACAGACTTCTCATGCCGAACATCTGAGTCGTTTGACGCATCGACTCCGCGAAGGCTTAGATACTCACATCGATCGGTTGCATTATAATGGACATCCCGACCACTGTGCCCCCGGCACGCTTAACGTTTCGTTTGAATCTGTTGAAGGTGAAAGTCTCATCTTACGTTTAGATATGGAAGGTATCTGCGTTTCGACCGGTTCGGCGTGTACCTCTGGTTCTATGGAACCCTCGCATGTCCTTGCCGCGCTCGGTTTACCACCAAGATTGGCACAAGGCACCGTCCGCTTCTCGCTCGGCAGAAACACAACCGAAGCCGAAATTGATGCCGTTATTGCCAAATTACCGAAAGTCATCCAACAGATGCGCACGCTTTATAGAGGGTAGACTTTCTTCTTGTAGGAGCGATCTCCCACTACTGCTGATAATCGCCTGACACCGAAAACAAAACACCTGCTACCACTCTCTTTTTCTATTGACAAAAAAAGCAGATACCATAAAATATGGGCATAGTTTTTGAGAGTCTCCCATACTCTTAACCCACTTTATGTTATCAAAGGACCCAAATATATGGAAAAGACACATCTGCTTCATGCCCCACATCTTCACGCAATTTCACGTAACATATTTGTCGCTGCGGGTGTCTCACGACACATCGCCGGAGATGTCTCTGAAATCCTCATCAACGCCAACCTCGCTGGACACGATTCGCACGGCGTACTACGCATTCCTGCCTATTTGCGAGGCATTGATGGCGGATCCCTAAAGCCGACAGCCGAACCTGAACTCCTCACTGAGACCGCGAATACGCTAAGCGTTGACGGTCAAGGCAGCTTCGGACACTACACCTCACGCTGGTCTATTAAAAAAGCCGTTGAGAAAGCAAAAACCGCTGCCTCCTGCTCCGTCAGTATCCGCAACACAGGGCACATCGGTCGTCTCGGTGAATATGCCGAAGAAGCAGCGAGAGCCGGATGTATCTCACTTATAACTGTCGGTGGCGGCGGTAGAGGCAGAGGACCGACCGTGCCTTTTGGCGGGGCAGAAGGGGCTTTCGGAACCAACCCAATTGCTATCGGGGTACCGACTGGAGATAACAGTCCGTTTATCGTTGATTACGCCACGAGTATGGTCGCTGAAGGAAAAATTCAGGTCGCGCGGAGTAAAGGCATCGACTTACCTGAAGGGTGTATCCTTGATAAAGACGGGAATCCGAGCGTCAAACCCGCTGATTTCTACGATGGCGGTTCGCTCCTCGCATTCGGAAAACATAAAGGTTATGCACTCGCTATGTTTACATGTCTCCTCGGCGGATTAGCGGGAACATTTGACATAGAGCAGGGCTCAATGAACGGTATCTTTATGCAAGCGGTTGATGTCAATGCCTTCACACCGGTCAATGAATACCAGAAAGGTGTACGCGCCTTTTTGGACGGCATTAAATCTACACCACCCGCCCCCGGTTTTGACGAGGTATTAGTTCCTGGTGATTTTGAATACCGATCCCGAACTCAAAGGTTAGTGGATGGTATTGAAATACCCGATACTATTTACAATCAACTCCAGGAATGTGCAGACAAATTCGGCATTTCTATCGGTGAAGACACTGTTCAAGAAAAGGACAAGGCACTTTATCGTCTGTCCTCGTAAATTTGCTGAACAGGTTAGAAACTCAGCCTCACCGAACCGCAAGGAAAATTTAAAAAATGAAAAGGCATATATTTGACGCCTCGCAGCTCCAAGCGTTCACAAGAAATCTGTTTGTCGCGGCAGACACCCCACGGCGTATCGCTGATGATGTCGCCGAGATTTTGATAAAAGCCAATCTTGCTGGGCACGATTCACACGGTGTGCTGCGTATCCCGTCCTACCTTGATGCGATTGAAACCGGAGGTATCCGTCCAGCTGCTGAACCAGAAGTCATCCGCGAAACCGACAACACGCTTCATATTGATAGCAGCCGCGGTTTTGGACATTATGCAGCGCGTTATGCGATCCGTCGCGCTATCGAAAAGGCGAAAAATGCGCGAACCTGCTTCGCGACACTCACGTATACCAACCATATCGGCAGAGTCGGTGAATACGCACAAGAAGCCGCTGAATCGGGTTGCATCGGAATGATCTCAGTCGGTGGCGGATCAAAAGGCGGCGGACGGATTCTCCCCTTCGGCGGCGCGGTCGGTGCACTCGGCACAAATCCGATTGCTATCGGCGTGCCAACAGGCGATGATAGACCCTTTCTCATTGACTTCGCAACCAGTATGATTGCAAACGGCAAAACCTACGTCGCTGACAGCGAAAATCGGGATCTACCAGAGGGGTGTGTCGTTGACAAACACGGAAACCCCACGGTCAAAACCGCTGAATACCGCGATGGTGGACACCTCCTCGCTTTCGGCAGACACAAAGGCTATGCGCTCTCTCTCTTTGTGTGTCTGCTCGGTGGGTTGGCAGGAACATTTAACGTTGAGACTGGACAGATGGGCGGTCTCTATATGCAGGTGATTGATGTTAATGCCTTCATACCGCTTGAGGAATACCAAAAGGGAGTCCGTGCCTTTTTAGACAGCATCAAATCGGTTCCACCCGCCCCAGGTTTCGATGAAGTGTTGGTCCCCGGTGATTTTGAAGTCAATACCCGCACACGCCGCCGCACAAACGGCATTGATGTGCCCGATACCATCTACCAGCAACTTCATGAGTACGCCGAAGAGTGGGGTGTTCCTATGCCTGAAGCCCAATGATAGAGATCCAGTGTTCCTAAACGGACCGAGATTAACCTTGACATTATCCACGTAAAGGTGTTACACTTAAGATGTGATGTTAATAAACATTAACTCCCTTTTGAAAGGATATAGGGTGTTGTAGGGTGCAACTTACAAGCCCGTATTGATAACATAATGAATCTCGGACTTACAGATAAAATAGCAGTCGTAGGTGCGTCAAGCAAAGGACTTGGACGCGCAATCGCTCTCGGGTTGGCGCAGGAAGGGGCAAAAGTCACCATCTGCGCAAGAAGTAAAGACGAACTAGCGGCAACGGCGGACGACATCCGCAGCCAGACAGGTTCTGAAGTATTGGCGGTCACGACCGATGTCAGCCAACCAGAGCAGGTTGAAAACCTCATTAGTACAACGATTCAACACTTCGGTGGTATTGATATTTTGGTCAATAACGCAGGCGGTCCCAGAGCAGGACGGTTTGACGACCTTGAAGCACAGGACTACCAAGATGCTGTTAATCTAAACCTAATGAGCACGATCAACCTCTGTCGTGCTGTCGTCCCGACCATGCAGGCGCGCGGGGGCGGACGAATTATCAATCTTACCTCTGTTTCCGTTAAGCAGCCTGTTGATAACCTCATGTTGTCAAACATGGCGCGTACAGGTGTGATAGGCTTTGCGAAAACTCTGGCAACCGAATTAGCATCAGATAAAATCCTCGTCAACAATGTCTGCCCAGGTATTATCTTCACCGATCGCATCCAGCAGCTGGCGACAGTACGCGCAGCGGAAGCCGGAATCTCATTCGATGAAGCACTCGAAAGGATGACCGCAGACATCCCACTTGGCAGAATTGGAGATCCCGCGGAATTCGCAGCGTTAGTTGTTTTTCTTGCATCTGAACGTGCAAGTTACATAACCGGGACAACGATTCAGGTAGACGGCGGCATGGTGAAGTCATTGCTCTAACATGCTTGTACGGAGGCATGATGAACGATGTTAGTATCTGTACTCATTCCTGCGTATAACGAAGAGCGAACAATTGAACAGGTCTTGGAGGCACTACGCGCGCTACCTATAGAAAAACAGATTATCGTCGTTAACGATGGTTCCACTGATGGAACATACGACGCACTTGAGCGGCTCCGTGAGGTCTATCAACTAACCGTTGTCCATTGCGAAGAGAACGGTGGTAAAGGATGTGCTATCCGTAACGGGCTTCCCCATGTCCAAGGTGAAGCCGTGGTTATTCAGGATGCCGACATGGAGTTATCGCCGATGGATCTCTCTGAACTCTTGAAACCGCTCGAGCAGGAGGACATTCAAGTCGTTTACGGTTCAAGGTTCCTCAACGGACGCGGGAACGCCAGTATTCATAACTTTATCGCTAACCGAGTACTCGCAACGTATACAAATCTTCTCTACGGATGTCACATTACAGATGAATCTACCGGTTATAAAGCCTTTTCCGCGGACTTGATAACACGCTTGAATTTAACATGTGAAGGGTTTGAGTTTTGCCCCGAGGTTACAGCGAAAATTTTACGCGCAGGCTATTGTATCCACGAGGTCCCTGTTTCCTATTTCCCGCGCACGAAAAAAGAAGGCAAAAAACTAAGATTCTGGTCAGATGGATTCTTTGCCGCATGGACCCTCTTAAAATACCGATTTATTTCAAAAACAGAACTTTTCAAAAACAGAACATAAAATCAATTCAATTAACACCTAATATCTGGAGGTAAATTGTTAATCATGTTTAAAAAAATGGCTTATTTGCCCCTTATCCTCTTACTTGTAGGCGGTGTGTCCTCTTCTGCACTTGGGCACAGCGATCTCCCTACGCTTTTAGAGGATGTCAATAAAGACGGTGTGGTCAACATTCAAGATTTGACGCTTGTTGCTATTTCCTTTGGGCAACCCCGAGACCGTAATGCAGCGCAGGACCCTGATGTCAATCGCGACGGGATCGTTAATGTGTTGGATCTTGTTCGGGTGAGTAACAGTTTTGGGGAGACCGCCCCCGAGGAAAGTTCGGCATATCACGATATTCAGGAATATATCTTTGATAAGAGTTGTGCGAACAGCGTTTGTCATGCTGCACCTGCAAATGCAGGTAATCTGAATCTCACCTACGGTCTCTCTTACGAAGATTTGGTCGGCAGTGCACCACAGAATCCGGCTGCTGCGGCTGCTGGCATGAAACTGGTAGACCCGGGCAACCCGGAGAACAGTTTCCTTTTGACGAAACTCATAGGTCCCACAGCACCTGAACAAGGTGCGCGGATGCCGTTTGGCGGCGGCGTACTCCACACTGGAAAAATAGAAGCAATTCGCACATGGATCGAGGCGGGTGCCCCGCAGACTGGCAGAATTATTGGCATTGGAGACCTCGCGGTTTTACGCGATCCAGATGAAGTCTTTGAACCACCCGCGCCACCGCCCCCCGGTGAAGGCTATCAACTCCATTTGCCCTCCTTCAAAATTGAACCCGGCACGGAACGCGAAGTCTTCTACACCACCCAAATCACGGATGAAAATGGAAATCCTGTAGCGGAAGACATTTTCATCAATAGATATGAAATTTTCTATCCCGCGGGTAGCCATCACTTCATCTTATATCGTTTGACTGATGCCGCGATATCAGATGGGATTCTTGATACCGGCATCGTACCGGGCATCGGGGTTGACCCGTCACATTCTTTCCGTGAATTAGATCCTGCGGACCCACAAGCCCTTGGAAACCTTGGGACCCATCGATTCTTCGTCGCCGGAACGCAAAGTGACGATTTCTCGTTTGCCTTTCCAGAAGGTGTCGCACTCCGTCTCCCAGGTGACACCCTCTACGATCTGAACTCTCACTACATCAATTTGTTAGGAACCGAAACGTTGGTAGGCGAGGTTTATATAAACCTTTACACGCTTCCGCCTGAAGAAGTTAAGTATGAAGCGGTTGAGATCTTCGTCTCCAATCGCTCAATTAACGTACCGCCCGGCCTCACGCGTGTTACCAGAATGGACTGGTACATTGAAGATGAACTCGAACGTCTAGGTATAGATCCAGGTACAGCATTGAACGTAATGATGCTCACATCTCACATGCATAGACATGGCGAATTATTTGAAATAACTCAGAAGTCAACAAGCGACTTGCTGCACCGCAGCGTCACCTACGATGGGGCTCCACTCACTTTTTATAATCCGCCGCTGGTGCTGGATGCCAATGATGCCCTGAGTTTTCAATGTACCCACAACAACTATGATCGGGATGTACCGCTTGAATTCGGGTTTACCTCGGAAGACGAGATGTGTATCATTATAGGCTACTATTATTTTCCAATTCAAAATGCAGCAAACGGTAATTAAACTCAACATGTTTTCAAGGTTCAACACCAAGTGAATGGCGTTAGAGCCAATTGGAGGTTAAATGTCTACCATGAAAAAAAAGGGGATTTATTCCGCGCTTGTTTTCTTACTAATCGGTGGCATATCCTTTTCTGTGTTCGGTCACAATGATCTTCCTACGCTTTTAGAGGATGTCAATAAAGACGGTGTGGTAAATATCCAAGACTTAGTACTTGTTGCCGCTTCCTTTGGACAGCTCAGGGATCGCAATGCAACGCAGGACCCTGATGTCAATCGCGACGGGATCGTTAATGTGCTTGACCTTGTTCGGGTGAGTAACAGTTTTGGGGAGACCGCCCCCGAGGAAAGTTCGGCATATCACGATATTCAGGAATATATCTTTGATAAGAGTTGTGCAAACAGCGTTTGTCATGCTGCACCTGCTAACGCGGGTAGTTTGAATCTCACATACGGTCTCTCTTACGAAGATTTAGTTGGCAGTGCGCCACAGAACCCTGCTGCGGCTGCCGCTGGCATGAAACTGGTAGATCCAGGCAATCCAGAGAACAGCTTCCTTTTGACGAAACTCATAGGAACCACAACGCCTGAACAAGGCGCGCGGATGCCGTTTGGTGGCGGCGTACTCCACACTGGAAAAATAGAGGCAATTCGTACATGGATCGAGGCGGGCGCCCCACAGACCGGCAAAATAGCAGGTATCGGAGACCTCAGTGTTTTACGTGATCCTGATGAAGTTTTTGAACCACCTGCCCCACCCGCTCCCGGTGAAGGCTACCAACTCCGATTGCCACCGTTCAAAATTGAACCCGGCACGGAACGCGAAATCTACTACGCTACCCAGATCACTGACGAAAATGGAAATCTTGTAGAGGAAGACATCTTTATCAATAGAGTCGAAATCTTCTACCCGGCTGGTAGCCATCACTTCATCTTATATCGGTTCACCGAAGAAGGCTTAGCAAACGGTGTCCCAAATAGAGGGATCACACCTGGAATCGCGGCCGATCCGAGTGATGTATTCCGTGAACTTGATCCAGAGGATCCACAGGTACTCGGTAATTTCGGTGTGGATAGGCTTTTCGTCGTTGGAACCCAGACGGATGATACGCTCTTTGAGTTCCCAGAAGGTGTAGGTTTGCGAATGCCCGGAGACACGATTTACGACCTCAATTCCCACTACATTAATCTGCTTGGTGACGAGACGTTAATTGGCGAAACCTACGTCAATATCTACACTATTCCAGAAGAAGAAGTCCAGTACGAAGCCGTTGAAATCTTCGTTTCCAACAGATCGATTAACGTGCCTCCTGGAACCACGCGCGTTTCCAAGATGACGTGGTATATTGAAGATGAACTCGAACGCCGAGGACACGACCCAGAAACGGAATTGAGTGTTTTCCTACTGACATCCCACATGCATAGGCACGGTGAGTTGTTTGAGATTTTTCAGAGATCGTCAGGAGATTTGCTACATCGGAGTATTGCTTATGACAATGCGCCCATTACCCGGTTCGAACCAATCCTCCGCTTAGGTCCAGACGATGGAATTAAGTTCCAATGTACCCACAACAACTACGACACAAGTGAACCGCTCATATTCGGGCTTACGTCTGAAGATGAGATGTGTATCATCTTTGGCTATTATTATATTCCGACTGAAAGTGCTGGAGATATAATCGAATAGAGCTTGTCTCATGAATATCGGTTTTCTAACTATGGGATCCTGGGCTGCCCTCCACTTCGTTTCAGGCAGGTTTTGAGGCAATTCACGTCTTCACCTCACATTGCGTAGACTGCATCAGATGCCACCGTGAAACGTAGTGGAACGGTGCCCAGATTCTGATAGTTAAAAATCGCTTTTCTCTTACATGGCTACTCCTTCAAAAAAAGATAACTTCATAGAAGCCCTAACACATCGGATTCTGGTATGTGATGGGGCTATCGGAACCGAACTCCGAAAACGGATTCCCTTGCATTTGCAGTGTGTTGATGCTTGCAATATCTCTACAGAACATGCCGAGAAAGTCTCAATGATTCATCGCGCCTATGCTGATGCCGGTGCCGATGTTATCCAAACCAATACCTATCAGGCAAACAGCGAAGCATTGGCTGTTCACGGCTTGGCGGATCAGATCGAAGAAATTAACAAAACTGGAGTGCTACTGGCACGCGATGCCGTGCCGGAGACATGCTACGTAGCTGGTTCCATAGGACAAGTTCCTTTTCAAACCTTAGATACCACACTGCCCTCAACGAAGGCAATCCGACGCCTCTTCAAAGAGCAAATGGATGCACTTGTTGATGCAGGGGTGGACCTCCTCGTTCTTGAGACTTTCGTCTCGCCGAAACAAGCAGAAATTGCCACTAAGCATGCCTTGACTTACGATGTCCCTGTTGTTGTTGAAATCAGTGGGATTTCTGGCGGCACGGTAGGAGCAGGATTAGATGTCCGAGTCTTTGCGCAAGAACTTGAACAACTCGGCGCGCATGCAGTCGGTATCAATTGCCGCGGTCCACACGATCTCGTTGAGGCAATGGAACTCCTTGCACCTGTCATCAAAGTTCCTATCGTTGTACAGCCCAATGCCGGCAATCCGAGAGTAGAACAAGGCGATATCGCCCTCTCTTATACGGTCGAGGCTGAAGTTTTCGGGGACTACGTCGGAAAATTGGTCGAACTTGGCGCGAACATGATTGGCGGATGCTGCGGCACGACCCCGGCGTATACAGCGAAAATCCGGCAGGCGATCATAGGACACCAACCTGTCCAACGCGAACAACGTATTTTCGTCCTTCCAAAGATTAAATCGACATCCAAGACTCCGGTCAATAACCCTGTACAGCAAGTGTTTGAGACGCGCCAGCAAATTATAAGTGTAGAGATGCGCGCCAACACATTTCCACAATTGCGAGCGATGTTGAGGGAAGCAAAAAATCTTGCTGCAATTGGAGTCGATCTATTTGATGTGACCGACAATTCCGGGGCAGCTGTCAATATCGGTGCTGTCGGCACGGCATACCGGCTGCAGCAAGCAACACAGATCCCGACACTCATCCATTGGACGACCCGTTCACGGAATCTCATTAGTATGCAATCACATCTCCTGGAGGCGGAAGCACTGGGCATCCGCGGTATTGTTGCGCTGTCCGGCGACCATCCGAAAGCCGGTCCGTATGAAACCGCCAGCCTCGTCCCAGATGTCCGTGGCGCAGTTCAGTTGATGAAACTCATCGAGCGTCTGAATCAAGGTGAACTCACTGACGGTTCATCGATCGGCGATCCTTGTGGATTTTATTACGGTGGAGGCTTCACGGTTGCTGAGAACCTTCAACCGCACGTCAAACATCTCACAAATAAGGTGAAGCAGGGTGCAAAGTTCGCTTATACACAGCCGGTCTGGACTTATGAGGATATCGTTCGGACCCAGCAAGCGACGGAACATCTAAAAATAAAAATGCTTTACGGTATCCTACCGCTCACCAGTTTCCGTAGTGCCTCCTACCTACGCGACAATTTAGGACTCTACATCCCTCAGTTTATCGTTGACAAATTTCGAGACCTCGAAGATACTGCCGCACATGAACTCGGTATCCGGTTGTGTTTGGAACTAATTCGGGACATCCGTAATCAAAATGAATGTAAGATTGACGGCATCTATCTCATTCCACCTGCTCGCATGAATTGGAAAAACAGAGCCAACGTCATCTCAGAAATCGTTAGAACCTACCGTTAGCATTTCTTCTCACCCGCGATTCCTAAATTAGGATAACTAACGAATGTTTTCTAACCTCAACAAATTGGTGAAGGATATACCAGAAACCATCGTGGAACGAAATCGTGAGTCGGGGAATGCCATACGGCATTTATACCGTTGATTTTCAGCGAACAATTTGTCTTAGCTTTACATAGTGGAACGATGCCCAGATCCGATAGTTTAAAAACATCAGCACGCGTTACAACAAGATCACTTCTTTTGGGGATTTTATTCATCCCCGTTAATGTCTATTGGATGACGCTTGTTGAGGTGAAGTATTACTCACTTGACGGTTCATGCCTCCCGCTTTTTATCCAACCGGTTTTCATTATGTTCGTCTGTGTTGTCGCCAATACACTCTTGAAACGTTTCGCGCCGCGGCAGATGCTGAAACAGGGAGAGTTGCTCACCGTCTACATCATGGTGGCGATTTCGTGTACGTTTGCTGGACACGACACGATGCAGAATATGTTCGGGAGTATTGGGCATGCGTTCCAATTCGCAACGGACGAAAATGAATGGCAGACGCTCTTTTTCCGGTATCTCCCCGCTTGGCTTACTATCTCAGACACCCAAAGCCTCCAAGGGTTTTACGAGGGTGAAGCCACTTTCTACACGAAGCATAACTTCTCGATTTGGCTAAAACCGTTGGCGTTCTGGGGACTCTTTTTCCTCATCATGATGTTCATGATGCTTTGCATCAACACAATCGTCCGAAAGCGATGGGCAGAGCAAGAAAAACTCGCGTATCCAATTATACAACTACCGCTACGGCTCTCCGAAGATGGCGGTATCAGCCTCCTCAAAAATCGGATGATGTGGGTAGGCTTCAGCATCGCATTCGCCATCGGGGTCATTAACGGAGTCAACTATCTTTTTCCGCAATTTCCAGAAATTCCTTATATCAAGCGGACGGCAGTTTTCCAAAATATCTTCACTGACCGCCCATGGAACGTTATTCGTGGCACCCGAATTTCCGTTTATCCTTTCGCAGTCGGTTTAGCATTTTTCCTGCCATTGGACCTCTCATTTTCGTGCTGGTTTTTCTTTGTTGTCCGTTTAGCGGAATTCGTCATCGGTGCAGCACTTGGCACGCGTTATTTTCCTGCCCTCAATGAACAGGCGTACGGTGCTTGGATCGCCCTTTTCCTGCTTGCTATTTGGGTCACGCGACGGCATCTGACTGAAGTGTTGAAGAAAGTGTTTGGATTTGAATCGCGTCTCGATGATTCCAACGAACCGATGCCATATCGTGCCGCCTTTTTAGGCATTCTCGGCTCACTCGTCGCACTCGGGATCTTCTCTTCTATGGCAGGAATGACTCTGTGGGTCGCCGGTCTTTTCTTTGGGGTCTATTTTCTTTTATCGTTTGCGATTACCCGTGTCCGGGCGGAACTCGGCACGCCTCATGAAATTTACTACGTCAATCCACACGACATGCTCGCGACGGTCGGTGGAACGCGCCAGTTTGACACGAGCAGTCTCACCATTATGTCGCTTTTCTATTGGTTCAATCGTGGTTACCGTAATCACCCGATGCCGAATCAGATTGAGGCGTTCAAACTCGGGGAATCAACCGGAATGGGCAACAGACGTTTGTGGGTGGCGATGCTGATAGCAATTATTGTCGGGATTTTGGTGACCTTTTGGGCGAATCTGGACATCACCTTCCGGAACGGTGCTGATGCGAAAGCGGGTGGATTCAAAGACTGGGTCGGCAGAGAATCGTTCAGTCGGCTGCAGCGGTGGCTGCATAACCCAACGGAACCGAACATGATTGGTATCGGTTTTATGGGTATTGGCGCGCTCTTGACGTTTGTGATGATGTATATGCGGATGCATTTCTTGTGGTGGCCCTTCCATCCAGCGGGTTACGCGCTTGCTATCAGTTTTGCGATGGATTACTTCTGGTTCGCTTTTTTCGTGGCGTGGTTTCTGAAGTTAATGATTCTACGGCACGGTGGCTTGCGACTCCATCGTCAGGTCGCGCCACTTTTTTTAGGGCTAATATTAGGCGACTACGTCATCGGCAGCATCTGGGCAATCATTGGACCGGCATCCGGCCTCCGAACCTACAAAATCTTTATCTGATAGAACTTTTCCAAAACCTCTGTTGGACAAAAAAATAAAAAAACATGAACCTACCTGTTGGGAAACTCAAACACGACTTTTTAAAAGAACTTCTACCTACGCACGATGGAAGCACGAGTTTAGTTGTCGGTCCCCGAATCGGTGAGGATGCCGCAGTCATTGCGTTAGGAGATAACTATCTCGTCGCTACCAGTGATCCGATTACCTTTGCGACTGAAGATATTGGCTGGTATGTCGTATGCGTCAATAGCAATGACATTGCAGCGATGGGGGCTGTGCCGAAGTGGTTGTTGGTAACCCTGTTATTGCCCGAAGACGCAACAACCCCTGCGATGGTTCGTGACATCATGACGCAACTCACACAAGCATGCACAGAATTTGACATCGCACTCTGTGGTGGACATACCGAAGTTACGCCAGCCGTAACACAACCCGTTGTCATAGGGCAAATGATGGGGATTACGGATAAAAATGCCTTGTTCACTTCAGCGGACACCCGCGTAGGGGACACATTAATCCTCACAAAGGGAATCGGTATCGAAGCGACCGCAATCATCGCTCGCGAGTGTGAAGTTCAATTGCGTGAAAAATACGACGATCTATTCTTGGAACAGGCGAATCAATATCTCACACATCCGGGAATCTCTGTGCTAAAGGACGCACAAACCGCAATCGCCACAGGTGGTGTACATGCTATGCACGATGTCACAGAGGGCGGGGTCGCAACCGCGGCGTATGAGTTGGCAACCGCAGCCGGGTTAGGAGTGGTTGTCTATTCCGATAAACTTCTCGGCTCACCCGTATTGTATAGCAACATAACAAGGGCTTTATGTGATATGTTTAAACTCAATCCGCTCGGTATCATTTCATCTGGCTCGATGTTAATCGCATCGGAACCTGAAAAAGGCGAAGCAATTTGCCAAGCCCTTGACAAGGAAAGTATCAGTGCCGACATCATCGGAACATTTTTGCCATCTGAGGACGGATTGTGGTTGGAAGATGCCACCGGTACACAGCAACCGCTACCTGTTTTTGAGACAGATGAAATCGCCAAACTTTTTATGGGCGATTCTAAAGATAAATAAACACCCCTCCCGGGTAGGCTGGCAATGAAAACTCGACTCCAAGACTATCCGCTAACAAGTACCATTATTAAATTGAAAACCGGCAGGGTCCAACTCACACTTATAGAGGAACCCGATTGGTTTCTTGAACAACTCAGTCGAGAGGACAAGGGCGGCAAACTCTATCTCCCGTACTGGACCTACCTCTGGGAATCCTCGATCGGTCTCGCTCGCCACGTAGAGAAAATAGGAGCACGCCTAAAAAACGCACATATCTTGGAGATTGGCTGCGGGTTTGGATTGACAGGGATTGTCGCTTGCCGGATGGGCGCGCGAGTGGTTTTCACGGACGCAGAATGGGAAGCACTCCATTTCGCAGAACACAATGCCGAACAGAATGGTGTTCAAGAAAATGCAGATTTTGTCCAAATGGATTGGAACACGCCCTGTTTCAACCGCAAATTTCCATATATTCTCGCCGCCGATGTCATTTATGAAGAACACCACTGGACACCGATTCTGGCTTTACTTCAGAATTATCTCTCTTTCAATGGCATCGCCCTTTTTTCCGAACCGAATCGAAACAACGCTGTCGGATTCTTCAAACACATCACGGACAACGGCTTTACCTATCAAAAATCTACGATTCCTGTTACATTAGACAGAAAAACTGCCCCAGTTTCTATCTATACCGTCCGACGCGCGAACGCGTAAAAAGCGTTGTCGGTGTAACGCCTCTTCCAATCATTCACTCTTCCATATTGCCGAAAAAATAGGAAAAAATGCGTGCTTTCTGCTAAAAAAATAGGCAAAAATTGGCATACGCTGCATATCTTACGAGGTTATCGTTTGACAAAAGCCGTATAGGGACAGGGGAAGCCGGTAATTCATACTTTTGGCAAGGTTTTTGCTATGGTTATGTGTAAGGTTAACATCCGTTGTTGTTTCAGTACATTTACGTGAAATGGGCCTGAGAAGGGTAAAGGATGGAAACAGTCACCTCAATACCAAAAATTTTAATCATTGATAACAATCAGGAACGGACAAACGCATTAGTCCAGATCCTAAAAGCAGGGCAGTACATAGTTGCTGCGCCGCTGCGTTTGCAGAGAGACTTAATAAGTCAGGTCTCCCACTTAAAACCCGACATCATATTGATTGGCGTTGACTTTCCAGGACAAACAATACTCGGTTGGGTTGAGTCTCTTTACGCAAGTTATCCATGTCCGACGGTTATGTTCTCACGTGATGAGCGATCAGAAACGATACAGGCAGCGACGCGTGCGGGTGTTTCCGCTTATGCCGTTGGGCAACTCACCGGAGCCAGAGTTAAAACGATTATCGAAGCAGCTGTCGCCCGATTCTATGAATTCCGGGCATTGCAGGAAGAACTTGAGAAAACCAAAACAAATCTCGCCGAACGTAAAATCATTGAACGCGCAAAGGAACTTGTTGCTCAACAACGTGGTTGCAACGAAGCACAGGCGTATCAGATTTTGAGAAAGATGGCGATGAATCGCAGAAAACGACTCGCGGAAATTTCGCGGGATGTGCTGTCCGTAGCGGAGGTATTAACCAACAAATTGTAGAAAAAAGTGCACATCTGTCAGGATTGAGATAGCACATTAGAATTGCCAATTTTGTCTAATACAGACTAACGCATTTTGTCCTATTGGACAGTCAGTATATCTAATAGGACTTACGCAGAATGCGGTCATTCCGTCTATTCCGCTATTAGAAGTTGTGGATATCCGTGGCATCTGTCAACGCTTCAGATTGCACAAACTAACAGTTTAGGCTACAGTGCGTAAGTCCTATCTAATAAATAATAACAGCCCTAACCAAAGGTGGTTTGGGACAAGACATAGGTGTCTATTTGGTTGAGCTTTCGGTGCAACTTGTAACCGAAACTATATGCTCACCGGTAGATGCCTTTTTTGTTTTTCAATTGCCAGTTTCTGAAGGAGGATTTATAAAGTGAACCAATCGAAAAAGAGGGTTACCCCCGCAAACCGAAAGGTGCGTTCAGCTCCGAGTTTGAAGGCACCCACGGCTGCGAAAAAACGGAAGTCCAAGATAAATGCTGCCGAAGCACTGAAGCAAGAGAAGAATGGACTTGAAGTTATCAATGACATTCCGAACTACATTCGGGACGGTTGGGAGTCGATTCCAACGAACGAACGCGACCGCCTCAAATGGGTAGGTGTCTTTCACCGAAAACAGACACCTGGGGCATTTATGATGCGTCTCCGCATGTCCAGCGGTTTTTCTAATGCCGAACAGTTCCGCGCGATTGCGGAAATCAGCGAGACGTACGGGCCTGGATTTGTAGATCTCACGACGCGCCAGCAGATTCAGCTCCGCGGTTTCGCGATTGAGAACGTTCAGCACATTTGGAATCGGCTTGAGGTAGTTGGCTTAGGCTCACTCCAAACCGGCTTTGACAACATCCGCGGAGTCATCGGATGTCCCGTTGCCGGCTTGACCCCCAATGAACTGTTTGATGCTTCGCATGTCGCCAAAGCATTCACCGAAATCTTCGTCGGTAATAAGGAATTTACCAATATTCCGCGCAAGTTTAATGTCGGAATCACAGGATGTTTGGATAACTGCACGCATACGGCTTCGCAGGACATTGCCCTTACACCAGCAGTAAAGGAAATTGAGGGTCGAGAGATAAACGGATTTAACGTCGCAGTCGGCGGAAAAATGGGGTCCGGTGGTTACACGCTTGCGAAGCCACTTGATGTATTTGTCCGTTCTGAGGAAGCCGCAGTCTTATGTGCTGACATTACACTGATTTTTCGAGACCATGGACCCAGGACTGCTCGGAATAAATCACGCCTCGCTTTTCTGATTCAGGATTGGGGTATAGAAAAATTCCGAGCAGAAGTAGAAAAACGACAGCACAGAAGGCAACCGCTTCAGACTGCTGGTAAAGATGCACGCGGCAAGAAGAAAACCGACCATACCGGTATCTTCTCTCAGAAAGAGCCACATCTCAACTACGTTGGACTCGTTGTGCCGGTCGGACGCATCACAACAACACAACTTTTTGAAGTAGCCCGCCTCGCAGATGAATATGGGAACGGTGATATCCGCCTCACACAGGGACAGAATCTGATTATCACCAATGTTCCTGACGAGAAAGTCGGCGAATTAACCGCAGAACCGCTCCTACAGGAACTCCGCTACGATCCTTCAGAGGTTATGCGTGGTATGGTCAGTTGCACGGGCATCGATTACTGCCACTTTTCGCTTATTGAAACCAAAGAGCGCGCCATGGAAGCGGTCCGACATTTGGAGGTGAAACTCGGCAATACCAAACCACTTACGATCCACTGGTCGGGCTGTCCGAACGGATGTGGTAATCACGCTGCGGCAGATATTGGACTCCTCGGTAAGAAGGTTAAAATTGATGGCGTTGTTACCGATGCCGTGGATGTATTTCTCAAGGGTGATGCCAGTGTTAACCCTAAAGTTGCCCCGAAGTTATTGGAAAATGTGCCTTGCGACGATCTACCGCGAGTCCTTGAAGGTCTCGTTCCTTATCTTTCAAGGAAAAATTAAAAAATGGATATAAAAAATAAAGCGACACAAATAAACATTTTTAGCTTAAAAACGATCCAGATGCGGACCTTCCACACCACATGGTTCGCGTTCTTCTTAGCCTTTTTTGGATGGTTCGGCATTGCGCCATTGATGGCGATTGTCCGTGAAGACCTAATGCTAACAAAAGCAGAGGTTGGTAATACGATTATCGCCTCCGTTGCTATTACGGTGTTGGTACGGGTTTTGATTGGACCGCTTTGCGACAAAGTGGGACCCCGAAAAGCCTACACATGGCTACTGATTCTCGGTTCACTCCCTGTGATGGGGATCGGGCTTGCCCAGAATTACGAGACGTTTCTGCTCTTTCGACTGGCAATCGGTGCAATCGGTGCTTCTTTCGTCATCACGCAGTATCACACCTCGGTAATGTTCGCGCCGAATTGTGTCGGCACAGCAAACGCGACAACAGCCGGATGGGGGAATCTCGGTGGTGGTGTTACACAGATAGTCATGCCTCTCATCGTTACGGCTATGCTCAGTTTCGGTGTGGACAAATTCCTCGGATGGCGGTTGGCGATGATTATTCCCGGTGTCGCGCTATTTATCACTGGGTTCGTCTATTACTTCTTTACCAAAGATGCGCCGGATGGCAATTATAAAGAACTCCGTGAACGGGGTGTGCTTGAATCCGAGAAAGGCAAAGGCAGGGAGTCTTTCATGTCGGCGATTAAAGACTATCGCGTCTGGGCACTTTTTGTTATTTATGCTGTCTGTTTTGGCGTGGAACTCACTATTAACAATATCGCCGCACTCTACTATCACGACCAGTTCCAGTTAGATGTCAAAACCGCTGGACTCATCGCTGGACTGTTCGGTTTGATGAATATCTTCGCACGGACGGTTGGCGGTGTTTTCTCGGATTTCTTCGCGAAAAGGATGGGACTCCGTGGGCGTGTCATGTTCTTATTCTTTGTCCTGTTAGGTGAAGGGATCATGCTGATAGTTTTTTCACAAATGTCGGTGCTTATACTTGCAGTTGGAGCGATGATAGTCTTCAGTCTCTTTGTACAAATGTCCGAAGGCGCGACCTATGGAATTGTTCCTTTCATCAATAGAAAAGCGTTAGGGGCTGTTGCGGGTATTGTTGGCGCGGGTGGAAATGCCGGTGCCGTTGCTGCAGGTTTTCTCTTCCGTGCTGAGAGTGTCACGATGCAGCAAGGATTGTTGTATCTCGGTGTAATGGTTACAATCGCCTCGTTTGCTACGGTATTGGTAAGATTTTCACCCGCAGTCCAAGCCGCAGAGAAGCGGGCATTTGATGCTGCACTCGCAGAAAGACAGCGTCTGAAAGCCCAAGGTGCTTTGTCCTAATTCTAAAGCCCATCCCCGATCCGGTAGGTGCGGTTCCCCAACCGCACCGGGTCTGGTTAGAAGATTACCTGGTTAATTCTTTAATCTTCATCTAACCACACCAAGGCTAAATAACGTGAGAGCTTTGACAATGGAGAACCCAGTGGAGAATTCAACAGGAAAAGCGGTATGTCCTTATTGTGGTGTCGGTTGCGTCATCCGCGCAACCGTCTCTGATAACAAAATTACAAGAATTTCAGCGGACGACGATGTCGCCCCAAACTACGGTATGCTTTGTCCAAAAGGTGCACATCTCAAACAGGTATTTCAGAACCATGATGGAAGGCTCGCGTATCCTATGATTCGAGACCGACGCGGCGAACCTCCGCGTGAAGTTTCATGGGACGAAGCGATCACTTTCACGGCAAACCGGCTTCACGAAGTTCAGTTGGAGCATGGAAAGGATTCCATCGCGCTTTACGGCTCTGGTCAATTAGACACAGAAGCCTCCTATGTTTTCAACAAGTTGTTCAAAGGATTCCTCCGAACGAACAATGTGGATACCAATAGTCGGCTTTGTATGTCTTCGGCAGTGGTTGGTTATATGCAAGCGTTCGGTTCCGATGGACCGCCTACCTGCTATGATGATATTCAGCATGCGGATGTTTTTCTGATTATCGGTGCGAATATGGCGGTGAATCATCCTGTGCTTTTCCAGATGATTCGGAAACGGCGGGCACTGGAGCCGAATACGCGAATTATCACCGTAGATCCGCGCCGCACCAAGACAGCAGACTTTTCAGATATCCATGTCCCTCTTGCTCCCGGAAGCGATGTTGCTTTTCTCCAACTCATCGCCAAACGTCTCCTCGCAATAGGACGGGTCAATGCACGCTTTATCCGTAGACGGACGGAAAACTACACTGCCTACGAAAACCACTTAAAGAGTCTTGACGAAGACGCGCTTCTCACCGCCTGCGATATTCACCCAGCACGTATTGATGAGATCGTCGAGTATCTTTCTAAGCCGAGTCGCCTACTCAGTTTTTACTGTCAAGGCACCAATCAAAGCACAAGCGGTGTTGACAAGAACGTCGCTCTCATCAACTTGCACCTTCAGTTAGGTGAAGTCGGACTCAGAGGTGCCGGTCCATTTTCGTTGACTGGCCAACCGAATGCAATGGGCGGACGAGAGGTCGGTTATTTGTCACACCAATTGCCCGGTTACCGTGTCGTTACCAATGACATGCACCGCGCCTATTTGGAAGGCGCGTGGCGTGTACCCCCGGGAAGCATTGATCCGAATCCGGGGTTAACAGCGGTTCCAATGTTTGAAGCAGCAGCTGAGGGAAAAGTTCGCGCACTCTGGATCGCTTGCACAAACCCCGCCGTCAGCATGCCGGATACAAAGGTATCGCAGGCAGGGCTCCGATGCGCCGATCTGGTCATCGTCCAAGACTGCTACTACCCAACAGAAACAGCAGCATACGCCGATGTGCTGCTCCCTGCGGCACAGTGGGGTGAAAAGCAAGGCACAATGACGAACAGCGAACGGCTCGTCGTCCGAAGCGATAAGTTTCTCACACCTCCCGGTGAAGCGCAGCCGGATTGGTGGATATTCGCACAGGTCGCAAGGGCAATGGGATTCAAACGGAATTTCGACTTCTACAACGCTGAAGAGGTTTGGGATGAATATCGGTTGTTGACGGCAGGCACCCCATGCGATCAGTTCGGAATGACGAATGAACGCCTCGCAAAAACGTCCTTACGCTGGCCCTGCCCACATCCACGGCATCCGGGTACCGCTCGTCGATACGTCCGCACTAAGTTTTTCACTGAGTCTGGAAAAGCACAATTCAAAACGCCTGTCTATCAGCCACCCGATGAGAAAGTAACTGAGGAGTTCCCGCTCGGATTGACAACAGGACGTGTTGAAAGCCAATGGCATACGCGCACCCGAACAGGCAAAGTGCCGCAATTGGTGCGTAAAGACCCTGAACCCTTTGTCGAAATCCATCCTAACGATGCGGTAGAGAATAATGTTCAAGACGGTGAGTGGATCTATCTCGTCGGAAGACGGGGAAGGTGCTATGCGAAGGCACGGGTCACAGAAGCAATTCGACGTGGACTACTCTTTACGCCTTTCCATTGGGGGGATCTTTTCCATGCCGAGACCAATGCGAACTACGTAACAAATCCGGCTTTTGATCCGGTATCTAAACAGCCAGAGTTGAAGTTCTGTGCTGTTCGGATTGAGACTGATAATTCGTAGGTCTGAACCATTGTTTAAGGAGTCTCTAACCAAAATTTTCCGTTGAAGGGCGT
The DNA here is from genome assembly GCA_963662915.2 of Candidatus Poribacteria bacterium. Classification (GTDB taxonomy): domain Bacteria; phylum Poribacteria; class WGA-4E; order WGA-4E; family WGA-3G; genus WGA-3G. The sequence continues at coordinate 2,236,902 of CAXXEU010000002.1, forward strand.
TCTTGCACCACAGGAATAACGTAGCTCCGTATCGTCAATCCATCTATCGTCTCTGTCTCAGTCCGCGGTTTTGGCACCTCGCGATGGTCGAACACCACGTAGTAGCCCTCCCTGACACCCTCTGTTGACAGATACGCCGCGAGTTGTTGCTTTCCTTTAGCATAACCTCTTTCACTTCTCCAAATCTTTGTTTCAACGATATACTTTTTTTCGTTGTGAAGAATGAGCAGGTCCATTCTACCACGTCCTGTTGGAACTTCTGTATGCATTGCCCCGTTCACACTAACAACGAACTGGTCAAGATAGGCAAAGAGGAGATGCTGCCCGATGAACTCTTGGGGTGTTTCGGGGACTTGTAGGATCCTAAAGCCTGCGCGGGCGATGAAGTCCCGGAAGTTATCCAAGAGCCGTTCCATCTGAATCTCCCCCGTGGCCGTAAGATATTGAAATCCATCGGTATCTTCAGGGAAGTAGTCGCGCTCCAACCCGTTGACTATCGGTTTGAATGCTTGTAGCGTGCAATACAAATAAATTGGATTGGCAATTTTACACATCCTGTCAGTGCCTCTCGCGAGTACGCCGTAAGTTGCGAGTTGATTAATAAGTTCATTGCGTAGATTGAAAGGTACACCTTCATCATACAACAGGATTCGCATCAGAAGACTTTCAAAGTGGGGGTTTCGGCGGATGTTAGTGGTCAAATGTGTCAGGTTGGTATTGTTTTCGTCCACAAGTTGTATGTGTGCTGCTGAAAAGTGTACCAAGGTAATCGTTTCGGTTTTCGGGATGTCCAGTTCCTCGGTAAGTATCTGTGCGAACCGGTTGACAAGGAAGGGTTGTCCTCCTGTCTGTTTGTGGATAGCTTCAATGACTTCCGATTCAAAAGCTTGTCCGACCTCAGCAGTATATTGCCCAAACAGCTTTTGCACTTGTGTGAGTGTAAAATTGGGTAGCGCAAAATCGTCGTGGATATTGAACGGAGAAACAGAGCGATCATAGTCAAGTTGTGCAATACTTTTGACACCCACGATGCCAAGGCTGTGCGGACATTGAAGCGTGGCCTGAGTGACGTAAGTATGTCGGAACGCGTGCAGAAAACCTTTCAGGGCAGATGTAGGGATGCCATCAAACTCGTCAATAATGAGGATAACTTTCTGCCAGTTTTCCCCATCCTTTAGGAAATGCTGAACCTGTTCAAAGAATTCCATCATTGACAAATGGTTGGTTATCTGGGCATTGTCGAGAAAATGCTTTAGTGCTTCCTCGAGCACCGCTCCGCGTTCTTGGAAAACGCGTTCAATTTCCTTGCAAATCTGTTTGGTGAGAGACTCGTAAAATTCGGAACGGGCACAATCTACATATATTTCAAAATTCAGTTGAATAGGAAAATAGGTTAGGTTTTCAGCGGTGAGTGCTGCAACGGCACGCTGAAAGAAAGTCGTCTTCCCTGTCTGGCGTGGTGCGAAGATGACGATATAGCGTCCCTCCTTGACGCGCTTGATGAACTCGGTGAGTTCTTCCGTGCGGGGGACAATGTAGTGCTGTTCAGGGTTCACGGGCCCCTGCGTACCGAATCTTCTCATGGTGTTCGTTGTTGCATAATTAAGGTAGTGAATGGAAGGTTCACTACCTCACAGTCTTTAAAAGCACGAATTGAACAACTCCTAAAATCCAAGCTGCTTATTCACAACGTTCCGCAACGCTTCACCCGTCAGATACCGCTCCAAGTTATCCAAGAAGAACTCGGTGATACGGCGCATGCGATGCTGTGAACCACCTGCAGAATGCGGCGAAATGATGACGTTGCCAAAATCCCACAACGGACTCTCTGCTGAAAGCGGTTCGACTTCGGTGACATCTAAACCCGCTGCAGCGATTGTCCCCGCTCGCAAAATCTCGATCAGATCCGGTTCGTTGACAATCGGACCGCGGGCAACGTTAATAAAGAAGGCTGTCGGTTGCATCACGGAAAGATTGTCCTTATTGATGAGACCCCGTGTCTCCTCGGTCAATGGACACGCAATCATAACAACGTCTACTTGACTCATCATGTTTGAGAGTTGATCCATTGGCAGCAGTTCATCGACGGTATCGGGTTTATCCGTACGGTAGGCATCCACAGCCATAACGTACATATCAAACCCTTTTGCGCGTTTCGCCATCTCCGTCCCGATGCCACCCATCCCGACGATGCCAATCTTGAACCCATCAATCTCGATCATGGGCATTGTCCTTGCCCCACCCCATTGGTGCTTGTCCTGATTCCGCACGGATTCGTGGATACCGCGCGCCAAACCGAGAAGGAGTGCGAAGGCTTGGTCGGCGACGTGTGTCGCGTACAATCCGGCAGCGTTTGTTAAAATAACGTCGCTCTCGCGGAGTGCAGGATACATGTGCCGATCCATACCAGCACTGGAGGATTGAATCCATTTGATATTCGGCAGATGCGGGAAAATGTCTTCGCTACAATAGCCGTAAAAAATATCAACGTCTTTGCCCTCAGCGATAAGTTCCTCCGTTGAACTCGGGACAATGTAGGTGTGCGCGTCTCCAATGATGCCTTCCAATCTCTCAAGAAGCGCACCTTCAAGACCTCTTTGAAGTAGAATTTTCATAGGTTTCCTTTCCTAATCTCTCGTAGCGTAAACTTTCAGTTTGCGCAAGCATACGACCCAAACTAACAGTTTGTGCTACATTTATTCTTTGTCCTGCCACGGTGGTGTTTCCGGCAACAATTCTTGGAATGTGTCAATCAGAGCAATCTCATAAGCACCGGCATATTGTCCGTCGAAAAACTTTTCCATCGCCTCGTCAAGGAAGCGTTGCCACGATGCGTCCTCAGCACCCGGATTGACAGGAAAAAATAGGGCACCCACATCTCGCGCTGCCTTCAGGTCGCCGGGGGAGTCCCCGAGCATCAAAACACGGTTTTCCGCATATCTGTCTTTCGTCGTTATCGTGAGATGTTCCGTTTTCGTACCCATCTCCTGCCCAGCAATCACGGCGACATAGGAGTCAATCTCGTGTTCCGCCCATTCCCGTTGGAGTGCCTCATCGGGTGTGGCAGATACAACAATGACATCCGCTTTATCCTGAAGGCGTTGTAGGGTCTCGCGCACCCCAGGAAACGGTGGCAGATTATAGACAATCTCTGCAACGCTTTCGTTCACACCGAGGCTCCATTCCATAACTTGATTCAGTTCATCATGCCGATCGCCGGTTGCATTATCAATTGCTGCGTGTAGGGCTGGATTTCCAAGTTTCGTTTCGGTTTCAGACCATTCCCTTAAGTAAGGGAGATCTGGCACCGCAACACCCATATTCTGCACGAGGGGCATCTCGCGTAAGAAATCGCACACCAGCAAAATCGCCTTGAATCGGTTTGTGCCGCGCGTTGTTGAGTAGAGATTCACAAAATCCCATGCTTGATGGACTTGCCGTGAAATGGATGCCAAGCCGAAATGCTTGACGAGGTTCACGCTGAAGCAGTCGTTGTGCTTGACCTCCATGCTGTTGAAGACACAGCCGTCCGAGTCGATGCCGACAAAAAACTCGTGTTGCGGTTGAAAATCGTATAATGCTTGTTGTGGTCCGTGATCCATAAACACTCCTTTTAGGAATTATCGGTTATCAGCAGTTGCCAGTTAAGATTCGTGATCGGTACGATAAAACGGACTGCCATAAGCGACGCTTTAACTGATAACTGAAAGGTTTTTCGTAAAAAACCGAACTGACAACTAACAACTATTCAACAATAACTTCCGGGCGACCCGCCAGCATCCATTCCGTATGGAACACCGTTGGTTCCCCGTCTTTTCCGAGGATCGTGTTGCCATCTGCGTCTAATTTGTGGTAGGTGTGCGCGCCGAAGTAGTCGCGCATCGCTTGGATTAGATTCGCAGAGAGTCTACCGCTCCGGTAACTATCAAAATAGGCTAAAGCCGAGCTGAACGCCGGAATCGGGACACCGAGTTGCGTGGCTGTGCTGATAACACGCCGCCAGTTGGGTTGTGCCGCTTCAATTACGCCTCGGAAATACGAGTCGAGCAGTAGGTTCGGTAGTTCAGGATTCCGCTCAAACGCCTCCGCAATCCGGTGTAGGAATTTTGCTCGTATGATACACCCACCCCGCCAACCGAGACTAATCTTGCCGAGATCCAAATCCCATCCGAACTCTGTACTCGCTTCCCGCATCAAGGCGAAACCTTGCGCATAGGAGCAGATTTTTGCGGCGTAAAGGGCATCGTGAATCGCCTTTAGTGTTTCCTCTCGGTCGCCTTCGTATGTCCCGGAAGGTCCTTGGATAACCTGTTCCGCTGCAACGCGTTCGCTTTTTATCGCCGAGATACATCTCGCAAAGACCGCCTCAGCGATCGTTGGTGCGGATATACCGAGATCCAACGCCGAAATGCTTGTCCATTTGCCAGTCCCTTTTTGTCCGGCTTGATCCAGTACAACATCAACAAAAGGCGTACCGCTGCTATCAAGTTGTGTGAAAATATCAGCCGTAATCTCAATGAGATAAGAGTTCAATTCGCCGCGGTTCCATTCACTGAAGACTTCGTGCATCTCTTTGGCATTCATTCCGAGGACACCTTTCATCAGCGAGTAGGCTTCACAGATGAGTTGCATGTCGCCGTATTCGATACCGTTATGCACCATTTTGACATAGTGTCCCGCGCCGTCCGGTCCGATGTAAGAACAACAGGGTGTGCCGTCTACCTGTGCCGCGATCTTCGTAAAGATCGGTGCTACGAGTGCGTAAGCCGCCGCTGAACCCCCGGGCATCATTGCGGGTCCCTTGAGCGCGCCTTCTTCGCCACCGGAAATACCCGTGCCGATAAAGAGAATATTTTGCTCGGCTAACTCGGTGTGCCGACGGACGGTGTCGTTGAAGTTTGAGTTGCCACCGTCAATAATGAGGTCGCCTTTTGAGAGATGGGGGGTTAATTGTGCGATGAACGCGTCAACGGGTTCTCCTGCTTTCACCATCAAGATGATTTTTCGAGGGCTTTCCAGTTTTTCAATGAGTTCTGGCACCGAGTGTGTCCCTGTGATATTTTTGTGCTTCGCAGCCCCTGCTATGAAAGCATCAACACGTGAAACAGTCCGGTTAAAAACTGCCACTTCAAAGCCTTTGCTCTCCATGTTGAGTGCGAGATTTTCGCCCATCACTGCTAATCCGATGAGTCCAATACCTGCTGCCAAATTTGTGTTCCTCCTATGATAGCGTCTATTCTGTATATCATAAACTGCAGAAGAGAATACTGTCAATATATTTTTTAATGGCTGTCAGCCACTGGCTATCGGCCGTCGGTTAAGAGCATGGATGGTAACAATCAACTCCAACTTGGAGTATTATAGGAGGTGGTGAATTGTTCCGTCAAAATCTCTCAACCAACAACTCTTAAAACTCAATTAAACACATATTCGGAATTTACGTCAAAATAAAAAAGACACGCCACAGCGGCAGAACACACTCGCCAGAAAGGAGTCCTACCATTCACAGTCTACTCGGCCTCAAGAAGTACGTCATTCGGTATCGGTACGCCATTGCAATCAGTTTCTTTCTTGTTATTGTGACGAATGTGCTTCTCCTGATCAGTCCAAAGATCCTCCAGATGGTTTTCGATGAGTTAGAACGCGCCTTCCAGGAGCCAGATTTTACGGTATCTTCAGGACGGATTCTCTTTTTTGCCCTGCTCGTTTTTGGGGTTGCGCTCTTTGCGGGTATTCTCCGTTTCGCCCAACGGCGCATCATCCAGGGGGTCGCGAGGCAGATGGAGTTCCATCTCCGTGCCGACTTTTTTCTGCATCTCCAAAAACTTTCCGCTGCATATTACGATAGGGTCCGCACAGGTGATCTGATGACGCGTGCGACCAGTGATCTAAACGCCATCAGAATGGTGCTGAGCAGTGCTGTAATGTACACCGCCGATGCGATAGTGTTTTTCGGGTTAGCCCTTATCATCATGCTGCGGATTGACCCCACCCTGACCGCTGTTGCCTTGCTCCCGTATCCAATCCTTGCCGTTTTAATTCGTTCCCTTGGAAAGCGGTTACATATCCACTACGAGCGTATCCAAGAGGCGTTCTCAACACTGAATACCAAGGTCCAGGAGAATCTGTCGGGTGTCCGTGTTGTCAAAGCCTATACACTTGAGGAAAGTGAAGTTGGGCATTTCCAAGAATTGAACCAAGAGTTTGTTGACCGTAACCACCGCCAAATCCGGTTAATGACCTTCTTTTTTCCACTTTTCCGATTTCTACCTGGTATTAGCGGTATCGTCCTTCTTTGGATGGGTGGAATTCATGTAATTGAAGAAAAAATCACCCTCGGTGAATTTGTTGCCTTTAGTGCCTATCTGATGATGCTCGTCCGTCCGATGATTACCCTCGGTTTCATCGTCAACACCTTTGAACGCGGGGCTGCATCTATGGAACGGATTCAAGCAATCTTTGATGAAAAACCAGAAATCTTTGATGGTACAAATGTGGCATGGGGCATTAAAGACATTGAAGGCGAGATTGAGTTTAGAAATCTCAATTTTGATTATCCAGATGGCACCCCTATCCTCAAAGACATTAACCTTAAAATTGAGCGTGGCATGACGCTTGCCATTGTCGGTGGGACGGGGTCTGGAAAATCTACGCTCGTCAACCTAATCCCGCGCATTCGTCAGGCTGAGCGTGGCACCATCTTTATCGATGGTGTGGACATTCAGGATATACCCCTAAAAGTTCTCCGTTCCAATATTGGGTTTGTTGAGCAAGAACCCTTCCTTTTCTCTGACTATTTGCGAAACAATATCGCCTACGGTATCGAAACAGCAGACGAGGTACAGATAAAAGACGCAGCACATACCGCCGATCTCCTCGATCAAATCGAAGAGTTCCCTAACGGCTTGGAGACCTTTCTCGGTGAACGTGGGATAACAATCTCAGGTGGACAACGCCAACGGAGTGCACTCGCACGCGCAATTATCATCAGACCCAAAATCCTGATCCTTGACGATGCATTCGCGAATGTGGATACCCAGACGGAAGATACTATTCTCAGTCGACTTGACGACATTATGAAGAACCGCACGACTATCCTGATTTCGCACCGTATCTCTACTGTTAAAAATGCCGACCACATTATTGTCCTCAATGATGGAAGTATCGTTGAAGCAGGTACACACGAACAACTGCTTGTACACAACGGGATTTACGCCGGCATCTACGAAACGCAACTCTTGCAAGACGAACTTGAGGAATTTTAATTTTACCTTGCGGTTCGGTAAAGCGTCGCGAGACAAGTTAAAAACCTTTCTAAACAGATAACTAATATAAGGAGAAGTTCACCTATGTTTGGCATGGGCGGCGACCTATACGAATATAGCGATGAAGAGCAGGACCTCGGGAAAGTCTATGATCGGGTACTGATGAAACGTCTTTTGGCGTACCTGAAACCCTATAAACTCCAGTTGCTCATCATCGGATTTCTCATGGTCGGGAATACACTTGCGCGTTTAGCGGGGCCCTATCTATTGCAGCGGGGTATTGACGAACATATTACCCCGGGTATATTAAACGGATTAAGTACGATCGCGATGTTTTACGTAGTGGCGTTGATTGGCGAGTTTGCATTTAGTTACTTTGAGGAATACCGCATGCAAATGATCGGACAGCACGTGATGCACGATCTGCGGCAAACCCTCTTTTCACATTTGCAACGCTTGGATGTCCAATTTTTTGATAAAAATCCGGTCGGTAGGTTGATGACCCGCGTGATGGGAGATGTTCAGGTCCTCAACGAGCTCTTTGCCTCTGGTGTGATTACTGTTTTCGCGAATCTGCTTCAGATTCTCGGGATCATGGCAGTAATGCTCCTTTATAATTGGAAACTTGCCCTCGTGACGTTCACGGTTATACCGATTATCTTCGGGGCAACGCTTGTTTACCAGATTTATTCACGCCGTGCGTTTCGAGAACAACGTAAGCAGCTTGCACGGATCAATGCCTTTTTGCAAGAGAACATCGTCGGCATGACGACGATGAAGCTTTTCGCACAAGAACGACGGAGCCATCTCCGTTTTAACGAGCGTAACCGGAGATACCTCGCTGCCAACCTGCGAAGTATCTTCTATTTTTCAATTTTTCACCCACTCATTGAAGTGACGGCTTCGCTTGCAATAGCGGTGATTATCTGGTACGGGGGTGGGCAAGTTGTGCAAAACGCCCTGAGTTTCGGTGTGCTGTTAGCATTTATCCGTTACGCTGAACGCTTTTTCTGGCCCATCCGAGAACTGAGCGAAAAATATACCATTTTTCAAAACGCCATGGCATCTTCCGAACGCATCTTCCAACTGCTGGATACGCAACCGACTATCGCTTCTTCCGTCCCTAAAAATGGTGCCAAGACTCTGAAAGGTGAGATTGAGTTCCGAAACGTCTGGTTCGCCTATAATGATGATGACTATGTCCTGCGGGATGTCTCGTTCAAAGTGAAGCCGGGTGAAAAGGTCGCGCTTGTTGGGCATACGGGTGCTGGGAAGACTTCTATCATCAACCTGCTCTGTAGGTTTTATGATATTAACAAGGGGCAGATCCTTATTGATGGCGTGGACATCCGAGAGATGAACGTGGCGGAACTGCGGGAAGCCATCAGTATTGTACAACAGAATATCTTCCTCTTTTCTGACTCGATTGAACGGAATATCAGTTTAGGCGATCCGTCAATCTCATCAGCGCAGGCGAAGCGTGCGGCGCAAGATGTACATTTAGACCGGTTCATTCAGAAGATGCCTCAGGTCTACGGCACAGAGATTAAAGAGGATGGCGGTGGGTTATCCGTTGGACAAAAACAGTTGGTCGCCTTTGCCCGCGCTTTGGCTTCGGACCCGAGTATCCTGATTCTTGACGAAGCGACTTCCAGCGTTGATACAGAAACCGAAATCCTGATAGAGGATGCCCTCAAACGTTTGATGGCGAACCGAACTTCTGTTGTTATCGCGCACCGACTCTCAACAATCCAGAATGCGGATAAGATTATTGTGATGCATCGCGGCGAGATTCGAGAGACGGGCACACACCAGGAGTTATTACAGCAGACAGGCATCTATCATCGGTTATACCAGTTGCAATACAAAGGACAAGAGAAAGCAAATTTGTAGATACAAGTACCCTTTCACAGTCCCATCGAGGGGATATTGCTTCGCAGTGAGAATGGAAAAACACGGTCAAAATGTTTGTAATACTTTGATCTTTTTTAGGATTGAAAAATATCATCTTTTTTGCGGTAGTTGTTAATCCATCTATCCCAATCCGCGGAACCCCGTTTCACAGTCATCATATACTCTATAGTTTTATTATCTTCTAAAGCTTTTCGAGTTCCATGTGCGGGGGAGGCTTTAAGTTTATCCATTTCTAACATCATTTCTGCATGTGTTAAAACGAATGTGGTTGCCCCATCATCCGAGATTGACTGAATAATGTAATCGCAATCCTGCCACGGTCTAATTTGAAGAAGATGAAGGGAATCATCTTGATTGTAACCAGAACTTTTATACTCATAGAATATACCGTTCTTTTTAAAATCTCCTCTATCTTCATTTCTATTCACTTTTTCACAATTATGCTTTTTGATGAAATAGTTTTCCCACAAAGGACTCCTTGATTGTGTGGACAGAACGCTACTTATTTTATAAAAGTCGTGTTCAGAAATAACTTGTTCTTCAATGGTTAAATCAATTAATTTCTTCCTGATACTTACTACACTATTCAGGACTCTTCTACTTTCATCTATATTGTCTAATATGAAGTTTAGCGTTTCATTTAATTTTTTCTGGTTCATAGCACTTCGCATGTTCAATCTAAAGGAGATCGAGCAAGTTCCCTTGAATTTCTTCAGCTCTATTTGGTTCATGACGTTTTATATATTGTTCCAAAAATTCAAATTTTGTTAGCCAATATACACCACCGTTTGCACAGGAATATCCATTCCAATCAACTGCTTTGATTTTAGATATTAAATCTTCTACTGGAATCTTTGACTTAAGGAAATAGCCTCTATTGTTTGGGGTTGGAGTTTTTGTAATTTTTCTTGGGGAAGCACCAAATACAAATATATCAAAATCATCTTTATTTGAAAATTTAAAATCATTGGTTTCTGTATAGGCATTAGGATTAACTCTTAAATCTTTTCCTTCTGATTTATCAAAAATGAAGAAACTTGCAGGTACATGATATTCTTTTCCTTCTAATGTAAAGCAATCTCTTCCTAATTCAGTGATGGAAACTATTCTCCAACCATAAGGCAATATTTTTTGCCGTGTATGTTTCTTATAAACATCTGGTAAAATAAAAGCAATTGTTTGGACGTTCCTAAATGAGAGCGCATGAGATATAAATTTTGAAGATAGTTTTTGATATTGACCAAAGGGCGGATTCCCTATAACCAATACGCGTTCGTACACTTCACTAATATTATAATTGAACCAGTCACTTTTGATAATCTCCTCGTGTTGTGGATCAATATCAATTCCTATTTTAGTGTCATGTTTTATATTTTTATAGAAAGCACCATTTCCAGCAGACGGTTCTATCACGCAATCATACGTGTAAGGTAATTTATTGACTGCCTCTAAACACCTTTTGACCACTTCCTGTTTCGTGTAGAATTTATCCAAGATTCTACTGTCGTTTTTATATTTTTTTCTCCAAATGTGAGCCATTTTTGACGTGCCCCTTCGGTTTTTGATAGGACCATTCTAAATTTTAACACAGATGGGTATAGGTATCAAGTAGTTTTCGCGTCAATGCCACACAATATACGTCGGTATTTCCAGTACCAACCCGATCAAGCTCCAGACACATCCGAGCGTGTAATCTCCCAAGATGAGTCCTAAAAAGAAGGGTACCGCCTGCCGATAGAGTTTTACACCTCCAATCTTCAACACAATCGCTTTTGCCAACCAACTCAGGAAGATCGGAAACCACAAACCGCTCATCCCTGTTCCGCTCACCAGTACGTAACCACCCGGATGCAGGGGCCACCAGAGAAACCGAATCTTCATAATCATCAGGAATATGGTGAACAGGAAACTGCTGCCGATAACACTCAGTTCCGGGACGCTTGTTTCCCGCGGACTGACGAGCCATGTTTGCAAACGATTGAACGTCTCCCATCCCATATAAACAATCCATCCGCGTGCTTTGCTCCCTGCTCCCATATCGTAGAGGACGTGTAGATACGCCCAAAACGTTATCAGTATCCCGAACACAATTGCCAAGATCATGCCGATGAGTAATTGCCGATACCCGATACGACTCCGTTCTGCCAGACGAAACGCCTCCAACTCACTCGGTGTCGGATGTGCGCGAAAACAGCGAACAAACGGGTAGAGAAACGTAAGTCCTGTTAGATTGGCGGCACCGAGGCGACGCGTGCCTAATGCCAAAACCATCGTCCGTCCGGGATCGACGAAGATGAGTTGATGCAACGGCGGTCCAATTTCTGCACGGATACGCGTAATACCAATAACGAGTGGAAAATAGCAGAGAAAGAATAGTCCTATTGCCCAAAAAGTCATTCCCATCTGGTGACAGAAGAAGAAAAGAAACAGCATCCCGACAGTGAACAGTCCGGCCGCAGTCCGATAGCGCATCGGTTCACCGGAGTCATCAGGCGGGGCTTCACCACTGCGTTGGGCAATGCCGAAAACCTTCCGAAGGATACGTCCGTAGTGCCGCCGTCCGATCCACAATGGGATGCACCCAAATGCTATCCATGCTCCTGTCTGCTGTTCGAGATGATAGATATTCCGCGCGCCGAATGCCTCTGTTACAATCAGTTGGATACGACTGAAGAGCCAGAAAAACCAACATGAAAATGAGAGATCCAAGGGGGTAAAAAACATCAGTCCAATACTAAACGGATAAAAGGAGATACGAATGGGTCCCATCGCACTCCACGGCTTTGAACTGAATTGGCCGATTGTTTTGCCTTTGATGGGGAGGGCAGGTATATCGGGAAACAAGTAATTCAAACCATTCAACAATTCCGCGCTTCCTGCCAGAGCAAAACCGAGCCACATCCACGGCGAGGTAAAAAAACGTTTCGGGTTGCTCGTCAACGCCAAAGGGAGCTGGACGATTGGGTAGTTCAGGCGTTCGTTTTCGGTCCATTGCTTACGGAGAAAGACAGTTACTGCCAGCAGCGTCAGCCAGAGCGCAATGACGAAACTCGACCACGCCAGTGCAGGCGGTATCCATGCGTCTAAATGCGGAGCGGTGTAGAATGTAGAATCACCATTATAGAATCCATCCAAAACGCGCGGACTTTTAACGGCGATCCATGTCGGGATATGGTGTCCAAAAAGCGGAATCCACTCGTTTTCTGGCGTTGCGAACTGAAAGGCGTGTGCGAGGACGGGGATCAGGTAGCCCATCATCGTGTGTCCACTGATTGTCGTTAGCATCACGACCATGACGTAGATGGTCTGCAGGTCGGCTTGCGACATCGCCAGACGCGGCACAAATCGTTGGAACAGTAGATTGATAAGAACGAAGATCAGGAGCGTGAAAACGGCGTTGAAAAACAGAGAAGCGATCGTCAGCTGCGTAGAGTGCCACACCTCCGTCCCCATCAGACACCAGTAACTATTGAACGCGACAAGCACCAATCCAATCAGCAGAATGTGTGGTTTGACGAGGTTTTGTTTGCTATCCCTATTAGCCATTTCCGCACCTACTGATGTGCTGTAATGCCTGCTTTAATACCGCTTCGTTACTGTATCCCGCCACAGTGTCTTCTGCTGTAGAATCACTGAATTCCCGAATCGCTTCACACAACAAAGGCAGTGCCCGCACAACGTTATCTACAATCGTGATACTCGCCTGTTGTGCTGTCCGTGACATCGGGTTCAGATCGACTGTCACGACCTCCTTGCCCATTTTTCGGAGTGCTTCGCATCGGTCGCCGTCTTCAAGTGGAACGAAGACGACATCGGCTTTAAAGATTCCGTCTGGATGCACGAACTTACGATTGGAATCGATATAGGAGAGTTGTGCCTCGGTTGTCGGCATCAGTATGTCGGGGGCACCGTGCTTTAGAAGATGCTCTCGGATTCTCTGTTCCCGTCCGGTTTCTGTATGAAAGATGTTTACCTCTAACGGTGCGTTCAGGATGTGTCCGAGTTCGATGAGTGCTTCAGGTGCTAATGCTGCGACATTTCCGTTGACGGAGATGACGGGATGTCTTGCCAAACGGAGCATTGCTGCTGCAGCGCGAATCGCCTCAATTGCGAACGGCTGTGTCGTTTCACCAATGAGGTAGTCAAAAGCCTCCCCGCGCCCGTGCGCGATGAGTCCGTGGATAGAGGTTATCCCTTGTTGGACACCGGCAACGATGGTATCTCGTAATGTCAATGAGAGGTATCGCGGATGTGTTTTCGGAACGTCGGTCAATTGCGTAGCACCTCAACTGAAGTTTCCGTCTATTATACTGCGTTTTGCATAAGTTTGCAAGGGGTACTGAATACCTCAATGCCACACAATATAGGTCGGTATCTCCAGTACCAATCCGATGAGACTCCAGACACATCCAAGCGTGTAATCCCCTAAGATTAGCCCCAAAAAGAAGGGTATCGCTTGTCGATAGAGTTTCACACCGCCAATCTTTAGCACAATTGCTTTTGCCAACCAACCCAAGAAGATTGTGAACCATAATCTCCCCATTCCGGAGCCACTGATTAACACATAACCGGCAGGATGCAGGGGCCACCAGAGAAACCGAATCTTCATAATCATCAGAAATATCGTGAACAGGAAACTGCTACCGATAACACTGAGTTCTGGGACACCCGTCTCCTGTGGACTGACAAGCCACGTCTGTAAGCGGTTGAACGTCTCCCACCCCATATAAACAATCCAACCGCGCGCTTTGCTGCCCGCGCCCATATCATAAAGGACGTGTAGGTATGCCCAAAAGGTTATCAGGATACCGAACACAATCGCTAAGATCATTCCAATAAGCAGTTGCCGATACCCGATGCGGCTCCGCTCTGCCAGACGGAACGCCTCTAACTCACTCGGTGTTGGGTGTGCGCGGAAACAACGGACAAACGGATAGAGGAACGTGAGTCCCATCAGATTGCCTGTGCCTAAGCGGCGTGTGCCTAACGCCAAGACCATCGTCCTGCCTGGATCGACAAGGATGAGTTGATGAAGTGGTGGACCGATCTCGGCGCGAATACGGGTGATACCGAGAATCATGGGAAAGTAGAAGAGGAAGAAGAGTCCGATCGCCCAGAAGGTCATCCCCATCTGAAAACAGAAGAAGAAAAGGAACAGTAATCCCACGGTGAACAGTCCTGCAGCAGTGCGGTAACGCATCGGTTCACTGGAATCGTCAGGGGGTGGTTCGCCACGGCGTTGTGCGATGCCGAAAACTTTACGGATAATACGTCCATAGTGCCGTCGACCCATCCACAACGGGATGCATCCGAAGGCGAGCCAAGCCCCCGTCTGCTGTTCAAACCTATAGATATCGCGTGCGCCGAGCATATCTGTCACTATCATCTGAAGGCGGGTCAGTACCCAGAAAAACCAGCATGAAAACGAGAGATCCAGGGGTGTGAAGAACATCAAACCGATGCTGAATGGATAAAGAGATATGCGGATAGGTCCCATCGCACTCCACGGCTTTGAGCTGAATTGTCCAAGTACTCTGTTTCTAATAGGTAGGGAAGGGATTTCTGGATACAGGAAACTCAGTCCATTTAGCAGTTCTGCGCTCCCGGCAATTGCGAATCCGAGCCACATCCATCGAGAAGTAAAAAAACGTTTCGGGTTGCTCGTTAATGCTAATGGGAGTTGGACGATCGGATAGTTCAGACGTTCATTTTCGGTCCACTGCTTACGGAGAAAGATTGTTACCGCCAATAACGTCAGCCAGAGCGCAATGACGAAACTCGACCACGCCAGTACCGGCGATAGCCATGCGTTTAGTGTAGCAGAATTATAGAGGGTAGAATCGCCGCTGTAGAACCCATCTAAGATACGAGGGCTTTTGACGACAATCCAATTGGGGATACTGTTTCCGAAGAGCGATAGCCACTCATTTTCAGGAGTTGCGAACCGAAATGTATGTGTGAGAACGGGGATGAGGTACCCCATCATGGTATGTCCGCTGATGGTGGATACCATCACCACCATGACATAGATGGTTTGTAAGTCGGCTTGGGACATCGCCAAACGGGGTACGAACCTTTGTAACAGTAGGTTAACAAGGACGAAAACGAGGAGGGTAAAGACTGCATTAAAGAACAGCGAGGCGATCGTCAGTTGTGTGGAGTGCCACATCTCTGTTCCCATCAGGCACCAGTAGCTATTAAAAGCGACAAGAGCCAATCCTATTAGTAGGATATGTGGTTTGACCCGGTTCCGTTCCGCCAATTCGTAGCACCTCAACACAAATTTGTGCCTATTATACAGTGTTTTGGGTATGTTTTCAAGCGGAGATGTTTATAAGCCATCAGCAATCGGCAATCAGCAACTCGTAAAGTCACTATCACGAAAATACGACTTGGATATAAAGAAGAGGACTTACGCAAAATTTAGGATTACCCCCCTGAGTCCCCCCGCAAGCAGGGGGAATCTGTCGGTTTTTAGACACAACTGCGTAAGTCCTGAAGAAGAGAAAATGTGGCGAATTTCTGAGTATTTCTGAGTAAACTCTGAAAGATGGTGGTTTTCTAAAAAGGCTATAAATATAGGTGGGGACTGGGTTTTGAGCAGTTTTGACAGGGTGTCTCTGAAATACTTACTCTGAAATTTCAGAGTGGTCGAAGGGTGTTGTTGTCTGAATCAGGATTTGCGGATTGACAGGATTTTCTCTATCTGAATCTCGGAATTGTATTTAACAGGTGTTTTCACGGAGGCTTCCTAACCTTGCCGATGCAAAGTGTATAAATAATCCGAAATCTACTATAAATAGCCCTATTGTTGAATTCTCTTTCCTTGAAATCTTTTGTAAATCAGTGTATAATTTTCATTTATAGTAAAGCTAGCAATTAACGATACATTGTACACAGGTGAGGTTTCCTAACCTCGCCAGCGGGGGTGAAGGGTTTTCGTTTCTATTGAAATGTCTTTCTAATTTTGAACTTTACTATAGAAGCAGTTCTGCTCGTAATTTTCGCTTTTTGAGACAACTTGTCGATGCAAATTATTTCTGAACAAAAACTTACTGAATTTGCCCAAAGACATTCAAACTCCAGATCGGGCCTTCTCCGTTGGCTTGAATTAATGCAACAAAGGAATTTCAGTTCAATAAATGAATTGCGAGAAACATTTCCACACGCGGACTTAGTGAAAAAAGAAACGCACAGGCAACTAAGACAACAGGTTCTTTACAGCGATCGAGAAACAACATTTACAGTTTTTAACATTGGCGGCAATAAAGCGCGACTTGTTGCAATTATGGGATATAAGTTTCAGCAAGTTGTTATTCATGAGGTGCTAACGCACGCCGAATATGAGGCATGGAACAGAAAGAGGTAACAAAGGATGCAAACTCCGCAAAATATATTATCAACGTTCACGCCTTTTGGACCACCAGTTTTAGGCGCATACAGTTTCCCAAAGTGGACGTTACCTGTATCGCAACCTTTCACTAAGGAATTTACTGATGCTATACCTTACCCAGAAAGTGCTGCACAGTGGCTTATAAGTTTACTACATCTATTAGAGGATATTGTGAATCGGAATGAAGACCTCAGTTGCCTCATAATAACAGAAACCGAATACCAACGACTTTCAGCGGTCTTGGACGATTTAATCTATGGTGTTGGTGAGGATGAGGATCATCCTTTGTCTACAGCTATGGCACTGGTCGGTATGCTTATTAAGACATACGAGGATCAACACTTTCCAAAGTTAACAGATCTCTTCCCGGAACTGGGAAAAAAGACATCTGATAAAACAATTGGTGAAAGTAAGCGCATCATTTCTACGATATCAGGGCAAATCGAGACAGATTTTGTCATCGTTTTCCTTTCAATAGGTTGCTTGCTTTGGAAAGGCAATAGGGCAGGCGAAGCGATTTCTGCCTACAACTTGGCAATCCGCATAGACCCAGATTATCCCAGTATTTATGCGGGTCGCGGTGAAGCAAAATCTTGCCTCAATGACTTTGTGGGTGCAAAGGGGGATCTCCAGTGGGCATTAGAACTCGCAGAAAAACAGGCAGAAAAGGACTTTGGTGTTGCTATTGAAAAGCGACTGCAAGAATTTGATGTGGTAGAGGCTGCGCTTGCATATTTCTCCGAACCCAGATTTGCTAAATTTTCTATTCTCAGAGAGTGTGGGATTCAGATGGGAAAAATCCATAGCAGAGCTGACATTGTGCTTTGTGATGCAGAAGAAAGTTTTGTCACTATCGTGGAGTGCAAATTACGAAGATATTCGGACCATGGTGATTATGGTCATGAACCCCTAAAGAGCTTTCTCTGTGCAACCGATACACCATTCGGTATATTTGCCTCTGGTACCAATAGAGATTCATGGGTTTTCTATGAGAATTTGCGCCATAACCGGTTTCGACAAATTGAGCAGTCTGATTTTGAGAAAAGGGTTTTTGAGTAGGCGGAACATAACTGATTTAGGGAGACTGTTGCTTAGGAGCATTGACCAGGTTGAAGGTGATTGATGGAAAAGCATTAATCATCCTCAGCGAAAAACATACAAAATCAGCAGATTGTCTGATATCCTACCGTAAAGTCACTATCACGAAAATACGACTTGGATATAAAGAAGAGAAAATGTGGCGAATTTCTGAGTATTTCTGAGTAAACTCTGAAAGATGGTGGTTTTCTAAAAAGGCTATAAATATAGGTGGGGACTGGGTTTTGAGCGGTTTTGACAGGGTGTCTCTGAAATACTTACTCTGAAATTTCAGAGTGGTCGAAGGGTGTTGTTGTCTGAATCAGGATTTGCGGATTGACAGGATTTTCTCTATCTGAATCTCGGAATTGTATTTAACAGGTGTTTTCACGGAGGCTTCACGGAGATTTCTGGGGACCCTTGATTCTATTGGGTTTGTGAACGTGGAATTGTGCGTTCTCCGTGAAAGTGATTTTTGGTTATATTTTATTTAACGAATAGATATTTATGATAGCGTTTAGCAGATAGCGAATGGCGGTTGGTTTGGGTCTGTCAGAATCAGGATTATAGGATTAGCAGGATTAAGAAGGTACAAGATGGGCGAGGGAATCTTATTTTTTTGAAATCTCTTGCGAATTGTTGTATAATTTTTACTATAACTTAAAGCGAATCAACATATTATCCGAGTGGTGCCTCCAAGCGATGGAATTGCAGGCTATCTTTACGCATGGCTTTCAAGTGATTATGCCTATCCGTTGATAACTCGGTGTGTTCACGGCGCGGTGATAGATGAGATTAATGATTGGCAGGTTTCAGAAATTGCGATGCCCTTGTTGCGCGAATCCCGTTAAATCGAATCTTGACTGAATCTGACGGACCTCATATTCAATTAAGAAATCAGCCTGTGCGTCCTTCAAACATCAAGGTTATCTTAGAAGCGTTAGGAGATATTTGGGAGATGCCCTCTCAAGAGGCCGATGAACAGGTGTGGTCCAACTTTATGAAACTGCTTGCGCCCATTCGAGAAGAAGCATTTTAGGCGGGTATTTCAATTCGACACGATCCTTTCATCCGTGTAAATCTATGTAAACCATGTAAGCCGCGATTCAGATAATTAACAGAGATCTCTATACACATGCCGCCCCTACGGGGCTAAAAGCAGCAAGGGATTCACGTTTCTATAAACATGCTGCCCCTACGGGACTGAAGAAAGTATCCATGAACGGGTATTCCAGCACAGCATACCGTTTTTATCCCGTCAATCCTAAAATCCTGTAAATCCTGATTCAGACAATTCTCTCCTCAAAGCGGCTTCCCGAAACACAAAACATACCCATCATGATCCTTGAGTTCAAAGGCGCGTAAACCGTCGCTGGTATCCGCAAGCGGTTCGTGAAACGCTAACCCACGCGACTGATACTCCGCAAACAACGCGTCAGGATCCGAAACCAAAATAAAAGCGTCCCATCTCGCCCATTCGTGCTGGGTGTGGTTTGGGATTGGATGAATAGATTCAGTGATATGTTTGAGAAGAATCCGCACGTTATCACGAGACACTATCCCGAAAAACGGATTGTCTTCAGGGACAAGGGTATCCGTCTCAAAACCGAGTTTTTGAGTGTAGAATTCGATTGAATCGGCGAGATTTTTGACGATGAAAAAGGGATAGATTCTTTCAAGTGTTGTATTGTTTGTCATTTTCCATTCTCCTGTTTTTTCTTTCCCAATATCCTACCAGATTTTTTACTGACATTCAACAGAGAAGGTTTTATAGATAGGACTTACGCACGTTCGCAAATTACCCCCCTTTATCCCCCCGCAAGCAGGGGGAATCTGTCGGTTTTTAGACACAACTGCGTAAGTCCTGTCTAAGTAGAGTTGACACATCCAATACTTTGCGATATACTGACAGCCACTACCACACCTGAATTGAGAAAGGAACAGATTTCATGGCAACACTCAGATGGGGAATACTCGGTTGTGGGGATGTCGCTGAATATAAGGGGGGACCTCCTCTCTACGCCGTTGCTGATTCAGAACTCGTCGCTGTGATGCGGCGGGACCGCGCCAAAGCAGAATCGTTTGCCGAGAGACACGGCGCAAAACGCGTCTATACTGATATAGATGAACTTTTGGCAGATGACGAACTCAACGCAATTTACATCGCAACGCCGCCGTATCTACACTGCGAACATACACTTCGTGCAGCAGAAGCAGGCAAGCATATCCTCTGTGAGAAACCGATGGCACTGACGGTTAAAGAATGTCAACGCATGGTGGATGCCTGCGGCGACGCCGGTGTTACCTTAATGCTCGCTTATTACCGGAATTTCTATCCGAATATCGTGAAGATGAAGGCACTCATGGATGCGGGTGCTATTGGTGAGGTGGTGCTTGCGCGGGTCAATCATACGGGTTTCTATAATCCGAATCGGCACGATCTGAGCAGTTGGCGGGTGGATCCGAAAATCAGCGGTGGCGGTGTTTTGATGGATCTCGGCAGCCACCGTATCTCGCTACTCCAGTATTTGATGGGGGCGGTCGAATCTGTCCGTGGGTATGCCGAGGCGGTGCATCTGGATATTGAGGTAGATGATTCGACTGTGTTTACACTCCGTTTCGAGAGTGGCGCGCATGCGGTTGCGAATATCAACTGGAATGTCGGTGTTTCGATTGACGATGTAGAGGTCTACGGTACGGAAGGCTGTTTGCGGTGTTCGCCGCTGAATTCGGGGAACCTGACGCTTGAAACGAAGTCAGAAGGATTGGTCGAGATGAATCAGACCCCGCTCCCGCATACACATACGGGGCTTGTCGAAGATTTTATCAATCACCTCATAACAGGTGAACTGATTCGATGTTCCGGTGAGGCGGGGTTGCAGACGAACGCAATTATCGCGCAGATAATGTAGGTATATTTCGCTATTTGAATTCGGTGCGGTTCGGCATACACATTGCATGAATCAACGTCAGAATGCGCGTGTGGCATGCTGCGAGGCGCGTACGCCGCAAAACCGCACCTACCGTTAGGGATTAATTAATCCGTTCGGATTCCAGTGTTAGCCAGTCCCCATAAGCGCGTGGCATCTCTGCAGGCGGTGCTAATCCTGATGCCTCGCGCCACCTTAACAACGGGTGTTGGCGATCGGGTTGCGGAAGATAGACGCGTGTCCCATAAGCCGCCGATTCAAAGATCCCCATCATCATTTCAATAATGTGTCGTCCCTCTGTTCCGCTGCATGTATGTGCTCTGCCTTCATCTAAGGCGTTGACGTATTCCTCTACGAACCAGTAATCCGCTTCTGATGCGCTGCTTTTCGGATCGTAGT
Organism: Candidatus Poribacteria bacterium; assembly: GCA_963662915.2. Taxonomy (GTDB): domain Bacteria; phylum Poribacteria; class WGA-4E; order WGA-4E; family WGA-3G; genus WGA-3G. The sequence goes on from CAXXEU010000002.1 coordinate 2,257,880, forward strand.
GTTCAGGATAGATAAGTTCTAACGTTTCCCACTGGTCGTGTATGCTGTCGGGAACGTAGTGGGGGGTCGGTAGCCACCATGCACCACCGCTTTTCCAGAAGAGTCGTCCGTCCGTACCGTACAATTCCATTGAATACGCGTCGGTATCCATCTTGTCGAACCGGTGTTGGAGTAGCGTGCCGGTGACATGTCCTTCATATTGTAGTGTTGCGGTGATATATTCACCTGCGATAGTCCCCATACCGCTCGGCGATGGCACAACATCTGTAGATGTGATCGGTTTGCCTCCGGTCGTCAGGTGTGCAACAACACTTCCGCAGCGTCTCCCGAAGTGCAACATGTTGTTGAGCATGTGCGTGCCAATGTTCATTAAGCCGTAACCGCCATAGTAGCCTTTCCCGCTGCCGTACATATAGCGCAGTTCGCCGATTTTTCCGGCATTAAAAGCGCGAGAGAGTGCCTGCATAGAAGCACCGACTCTCCCTTGGTGGTGTACTGCTATCTGCACGCCTTTTGCTTCCGCTTTAGCGAGGATGGCATCCGCTTGTACGAGATCTATACACATCGGCTTTTCAACTTCAATGTTGACCCCGTGTTCCAGTACGCGCATACATAGATCGTAGTGAAACTCTGTACCAGTAGGAATCGCGACAATGTCAGGTTGTGTTTGTCGGACCATTTCGTCTAAATCGGTAAACCGTGCTGTGACGTTGACTTCATCCCCCAAAGTGCTGAGGCGTTCTTCAATCAAGTCACAGAGTCCGACAATCTCCGTGCGAGGATGGGCATGATATGCCCGTGCTGCTGCTGTCCCGCGTCCTCTACATCCCAAAATTCCGATCCGATATGTCTTCATCGTTTGCTCCTTTCTCAGGCTTAATTGTCTCCATGTTTCGTCTATGCCATCGCCATTTTTCATTGTATCATAATTCGTATGAGCGGTCAATTTGTTTGATTTTCCTTGACTTTACTTCTCAAATCTGTTATCTTTTAGGTACAATAGCGTGAGTTGAGTAAACCAATTATTGTAGGGTCAGGTGTCAATTTGCGTTGGGATTCTGCACAAACTAACAAAAACAGGACTTACGCAATTTTGACCGTAATGCATGCTGTGAGATGGAAATTCCTGGACAACCCTAAACGTTTGGAAGACACAACCTAACAGGTTTGAGGCGTACTCGCTCAGATGCGACGTGCATCATGCTACAAAAGAGAGCATTGCGTAAGTCCTAAAGAACCAACGTTAAGTGCGCGTGTAGTATTTGGCGTATGCTACAAAAGATGCAGGTCTCTGTTTGGGTTGCCCTTGCGGAACTTTTATTTTCAACTGACGTTGTAATAATGGCTATTTCCGAATTTTCCTTACTTATCCGGGTTAAGTAATTCAGGGGCTATTTTTTTAATTCGAGGTGGTTTGTCGTGAATATCTCGATAAAATTCGCACTGATTTTAATTCTATGCAGTGTCATCATTTTTATCGAATTTTCTGTAGCTTTCGAGCAGATAGAGACCTATACAGTTGCTGATGGTCTTGTAGGTCCCGTCGTTCCCGTTATCTTTCAGGACAGCCGGGGTATCCTTTGGTTCGGTTCCGAGAGCGGTGGCGTGAGTCGATTTGATGGCAAAAATTTTGTGCCTTATACGGCTTCATTAGGCACTTCTGAGGAGGCACCAGCCCCTGGTATTCAAGTTGGCGCCCTCCTTGGAGAGACGCAACAAATCGTTGAGGACAAGTGGGGACACATCTGGTTTCTTACACGGATGCCCTCGGAAAATGAAGGATGGGTAAGTCGATTTGATGGCACCTCAATCAACCTGATTGGTAATGGAAATTCCGTGATTGTTGATCGGCAGGGGGATGTTTGGGTTGGCGAAAATCAGCGGTTAACGAAGTATGTTACCCCGGATACGCAACGACCGCCGCAGGCACAACCCAACGAGATTGTCGGTGAAGATTTGCTGCGTTCAACGGATTTGACGATCAACGTTATTTTTGAAAGTCGAGACGGGACGCTTTGGCTCGGCGGCAGTGAAGGCGAACAGGAACCAACCGGTGTAATTCTAAGTTTTCGTGAAAGTCGTCGGGTTGGCAGCACGGATGATGCAGCCGGTAGAACAGGTGCCGGAGCACCACGAATCCAAACAAGGATTGGATTCGCGCGTTACGATACGTCAAACCTTAATGTAAGTAATGCCATTGAGGCAGTAGCAGAAGATGCCTCTGGGAATCTTTGGTTTGGTGGCTATAACCTGCTTCTGAAGTTTGATGGCGAAACTTTTGAACAGATTCTCCCTTCGCGTCTGGAACAAAACCGACCTCGGCGATCTACATCTTCCAAGCAAGCATCAATCCGGCTGGACACCAAAGGACGCCTCTGGTTTAACGATGGCAACATCACGAGATGGTGGAACGGTTCACAACTCCAGACCTTCGGAAATGTCCGAGATGTTTTTGAATTTGAGGACGCATGGGGAAATTTATGGTTTACGAATGAGACTGGTGAGGCACACCAATACGATCCGAACACGCTTGCGTTAATTCCTTATAGTGCCGCCGATGGTGGGCTCGGTATCGACCGAATTCGGACAGTTTTTGAAGCGATTAACGGCGATTTGTGGTTCGGACATGATAGTGGCACGACGGCATTTAACCCGCAGCCCGCAATTCAGAATCATGGCACTGGCATTGGGAGTGGCATTAGAAGGAAATTGTGGACGGACATTATAAAAATATTTGAAGTTGAAGGGTATATCTGGTTCGTCAGCAAGCCAATATTCAACGGGGATACTACGCAATGCACATTCTTCCGCTATGGAGATGAGCAGTTCGATCAGGTTTCTATCTATATCAAACCCAAAACAAGATACCACAAGATACGCGCCGAAAGAAATCCGAGTCTGTTTGTTACTGGCGAAGCGCATCCATGGATAGCTTTTGGTGGACATATCTTCAAAGCAGATGCGACAGGGTTGTTATGGTTTACAGACCGATTCCAGAGAATCCCGTTTCAAACAGACTTGGAGATTGATCATGCCCCATCCCCTATAAATGGCTTTCATACAGATACCAACAAGTTATGGGTGCTTTTTGAGAGTGGTAAGGTACAATCGTATCCAAAAACGATGGGCCCCGCAACTTCCATGGATATTGAACCAGAGACCCTTCCACATCTGATTAAAGTAACAAAGATGTTAGAAGTGCCATCAGGGAGCAAATGGTTTTACAACGCTGTAACAGGGAAGTTGATACGCTGGAATGCCTCTGACCCGAACAAACCTATTGTACTCCAAGGGAATACGACTACCACACCGCTTGCAGTATGGCGGCATCCAGAGGAAAGAAATGCAGAAGCCACTTTCCTCTTTTCCGATGTCCTCAAGAGATACTATGACCAGAGGTTGGTTACATCTAAGGAAATTGAACTCGCGCCGGTAAGTGCCTCCTTATTTTCTCAAGAAAGAGTTCTCTGGCTCGCAACATCTCGGGGTGCTGTTCGTTACGATGGGAAGGAGCTTACAAAGTATAGAACAAAAAACACATCTGGCACTTCGAGAAAAGAGGGATTTCTTGTCGACAATGTACGGGATGTAATTGAAGATAGTAGCGGAAATATATGGTTCGCTACGAAGGGCGGCGGCACTACCCGTTACGATGGTGAAACCTTCGATTCGCTCACCACAAAAGACGGTCTGGCGCATAACAACATCTCGAAAATTTATGAATCTTTTAACAAAGATATTTGGTTTGCAACTGACGGGGGCATTACACAATATACACCCAAACGCGGTGGACTCCCTTTTTATCGGTTGACGGCTCTAAAGGCTGATCAAACCTACACGGATCTCTCATCTAATATTACCCTACCGACCCGTGGAAACAAGCATATCACCTTTTATGTGCGAGGTATCAGTCCGCTTCGAGAACGACTCTCTTATGAATTTAAAATAATTGGGTTAGATAGTCCGGGATGGACACAGATTTCGGCGGAAGAGTTCTCACTTTTGCCCACTGGTTCCGGCGCGCCATCTGACAAATGGTTCCCTGCATCCACAGTGGCGACTCAACAGGCAACCGACATTAATGGCGTTCAACAGGAATTTCAAAACCAAAACGGCGTTCTATCCATACGATATATAGGTCTCAAAGCGGGTACCTATAGTTTCATCGTTAAAGCTTTTCGAGAAGACTGGCCCTATACGCAGCCCCCTGCCGTTGTAGACTTTAACATCCCCGCGCCTTTCTGGACGCAGTGGCGAACATACCTTCCGACCCTCATGTTCGTAACACTTGTTTTTGCGCTCATTGGCCGTTTGATCATCAACCGCAGGCATACGGCGCAACTTCGTCATGAGATGTTGGAGAAAGAGGAGGCAGAAATACAGCGAATCCGGGCTGAATTGGACGAAGCGCAAAACATTCAAACGCGGCTATTACCCGTAGAATCCCCAGATACAAACGAATTTGATATTGCGGGGATGTCGGTGCCAGCAACACAGGTAGGTGGAGATTTTTACGATTACGTGACCGTTGCGAATGGGCAGACGGCTGTCGCGGTAGCGGATGCTGCAGGCAAAGGATTACGCGGGGCGATGAATGCTGTGCTCACGAATGGAATGCTTCATGAAGTTGCGAGGTTCAGATCCGATGCAGATGTCATCCTCACGGATCTTAATGCAGGATTAGCACCGCGAATGTATGGTCCTAATTTTATTGCACTTAACTTGGCAATTCTTGATGAATCCAAAAAACGTGTTGATTACGCCAACGGTGGACAACCTTATCCTCTTCTCAAAAAAGGCACTGAAATTATTGAAATTGAGAACAGTGACTTACCTCTCGGTAGTATGCGGAGGGTTGAATATGAATCTATTACTCTCGATTTAGATGAGGGCGACGTACTTATCTTCCACTCTGATGGTCTCATTGAGGCACTCAACGCTGACGAAGAAATGTACGGGACTGAACGTTTAATAGCAGTCGCTTCCGAAATGTCAAACGAATACACCGCTGAGGAAGTGATTCAACACATCGTTGAAGACGTTAATAGTTTTGTTGAGGAAGCAGAGCAGTATGATGATTTAACACTTGTTGTTATCAAATGTCTGTCGGCATCCGTGTAGAGGGTATACTGATTTGCCAGTGCTGAAGTGCTGCCGGGATACCGCTTACTTTCGACGGGATAGATACGCAGACAATGCATAGTCAAACGGTGTTGATGTATCCATCTGAACATAGTCAATCTGGCTTGCTCCACACCCACGGCGATAACTCTGAACAAACTCGTTCAGTTTCTTAAGATAATCCGCTTTCAACGTGTCGGCTTGTGTGGAGAGTGTCTCTCCTGTTTCCATGTCTCGAAAGACGACAGAGCCAGTATAAGGGAAGGTCCGTTCGGCAGGATCGAGTAGGTGAAAGACGATGACTTCATGCTTCTGATGCCGGAGATGTTTCAACGCAGAGATGACTTGTGAAGGTTCGTCAAGTAGATCCGAGATAACGATCACCAAACCGCGTCTCACAATCCGTTTGGCGAGTTCGTGGAAGAGGCTGCTGAGTTGTGTCTCCTTGCCCGGCGTAGCGTTTTCCAAGGCAGACATGATTGCTCGTAGATGCGTCGCTGCACCCCTTGGTGGAATGTATTGCGTAATATCCGTGTCAAAAAGTGCCAATCCGACAGAATCCCGCTGTTTCAGCATAAGGTAGGTAAGCGTTGCCGCGAGGTAACAACCGTATTCAAACTTCGTCAATCCCTCTTCGGCGTGCTTGTAGTCCATCGATGCACTCTTATCAAGAAGGATGTATGCGCGCAGGTTCGTCTCCTCTTCAAATTTTTTGACGTAATACCGATCGGATTTCCCGTAGACCTTCCAATCGATATAGCGAATTTCGTCACCCGGCATATATTGCCGGTGTTCGGCGAATTCGACACTGAACCCCTGATATGGGCTTTTGTGCAAACCTGTGACGAACCCTTCAACGACGAGCCTCGCGACAAGTTCCATGCCCCCAATCCGGGAGAGCGCGACGGGATCTAAATATTTATGAGACGTTTGCATGTTTTCCTTTTGCCGAGTTACTCGAAAACGGCAACTGATACCGGACGTTTTGGGGCAACGGTTTGCCGATCCTGCTTAATACGTTCGATTTCTTTTAATGTCTGTGCAGTTAGATAACCCTCACCGCAATTCGGACAATGGATAGTCGGCACGTTTTCGATGACGAGGAGTGTGTCCCCTTTGCCATAACTCCGGGAGATGTGACGCTGGCGTGCACCTTCTTTTTCACATATATCGCATTTCGTTGTTTGATACATTTTTGATTTTTATTCCAACTCAGTAAGAAAGTCCGCCGGCTTTACAATAAGGATTCCCTGATAATTTCCAAGTGGTAACAGATGTTTCTGGTCACCAGTAACAATATGGGTAGCTCCACCGACAACGGCACATTCTACTATCATGTCGTCGTCTGGGTCAGTTGTGACTCCTTTGTCGAACCTTCGATTCAGCATATTGCATCCGTTCTGTGCGACCGGCGCGTGCTTCTTTTGCGAGCACCTTGAGTACCGTTAATTTTTCCTCCGGCGGCATTTGTCGGAGAAAATCAATAACCTGTTCAGTTGTTAATTCAATAGGACTTACGCAAAATTTAGGATTACCCCCCTGAGTCCCCCCGCAAGCAGGGGGAATCTGTCGGTTTTTAGAGACAACTGCGGAAGTCCTGTTCAAGTGTCAAATTCATAGTATTCGCCTCCTAAATCTTGGAGTTCAATTATAACAAAAATTTTTCTGAATAGCAACCTAAATGCGACAAGTGTGGAAAGATTAATAGGACTTACGCAAAATTTAGGATTACCCCCCTGAGTCCCCCCGCAAGCAGGGGGAAGCTATCGGTTTTTAGAGACAACTGCGGAAGTCCTGAGTTATAACACCCACGGCGTTTATAGCGTGGATCCAGAAGCGGAGAACGGCGTGGACGGACACATATTTTCGTCAACCGATGATATGTGTTCCGATAACGGTATCACCATTTATATTCAGGCCTGAATGGAAAAAAATAATTTGCATTTTGAAAATAGATAATGTATAATTACTTGATATAAAATAATTCTATATAAAGAAAGGTAAAATTCCAATGGGAAATCCAGTCGTACATTTTGAAATAGCGGGTAAGAATGGTGAGTCGTTAAGTGAATTCTATTGTTCACTTTTTGATTGGAGTTCTGACGGTAATGTTAATGGTGTTTATGAGTTGGATCCAGCGTCGGAGAATAAGGTATCTGGACACGTACTGCCGACAACCGATGATATGCCATCTAACTATGTCACGGTTTATGTGCAGGTTGACGACCTTCAGGCATCGCTTGAAAAGGCAGAAAGTCTCGGCGGCAAAACCTGTGTGCCGCCTCAGGTTATTCCAGGGAACATGGGATCTTTTGCTATGTTTCTTGATCCAAGTGGTAACTGTGTTGGTTTGTACACATCTAACGATTGATTGCTAAAGATATGCGTTTATTCCAATATGAAGCGTAACTTTAACGTTAGACTAACGCCTTGTGCTAAATAGCATTTAGGTTGAATGTGTCCATCCTTATGTTATCCTATAAGTTCATGAAACACAAGGAGCCATAAGGATGGACTTACAGTCTACTTTAGAACACTCTGTTTTGCAACTGAAAAATGTGCCCGCACGCTCCGTAGGGGTGCGCGGGGCTTCCAGCAGATCATGAAAACACTTTATGATACTTACTTCCCGAATGCCGAAGCACGCCGTCCAGGACGCAACCCCGACTGCCCAGATGCAGATATTCTCACACTCGCAGGGTGGCTTGAATACATCGGTGAAAACAGCGAAAACAAAGGGTATCAACGCATCAAGGCGGCACTGAAAACCGTCTTTCCGAACTTACCGGAGCGTTCGCGTTTCAATCGCCGACAGAGAAATCTTTGTGTAGCGCGTGAAGGTATCCGTCGTGCTTTGACGCCCTACTTACCGAAGACAGAAGTCTTTATCGTGGATTCTTTTCCGGTCCCTGTCTGCGATTTCAAGCGTGCGAATACTTCAAAGTCTGATTTCAAGTGGGCAGATGGCACGGGAACTTATGCGACTTATGGACACTGTGCAACGAAAGGTCTTGGCACGTTTTTCGGTTTTCGCGGCACACTGATAACAACAGGTATCGGTGTTCCTGTTGACTTCTGTATAACCGCTGCGCATACAGATGACCGAGAGGTGCTTCGGCATCTTGCGGAGCAGGGCGAGTATCCGATTCTTCTTGGCGATAAAGGTTATATTTCTGAAGACCTTCAGACAGAACTCATGGAGACCGAAGGGAGCGTCTTATTACCGACGCTCAAACGCAATCAGAAGCAACAATATCCCGATGAGTTTCGTAAACTTCAGGTGCGGATACGTCGCCGCATTGAGACGACCATCGGTCAGTTGACAGACCCGTTTCATGTGTCTCGTGTGCGTGCTTGAAGCATTGGGGGTTACTGACGCGTATGAGCAATAAGTTCGGAGCTTGTCTGCTCGGGGCTTTCTTGAATCAGTGTTTGGCACGACCTTTGATGAAACTCAAAGACCTCGTGCTCGCATAAGGATATATCTATGCTTACAACATTAATTAGCACAAGTCGTTACTGTAACCTTTCTCATCTCGTCAAACACACAAGTATACCTTGAAACATGTGGTTGCCTCGCTAGTCAATCCGGTGGTGTTGCGAGAATGGCTACAGTCGTTAGGCAAGAACGTCAAAAAAAACAGACCTCGTGCTGTTTAGTGCTGGTAATGCTTTTCCTAACAGAGTTCCCGAAGAATATATTGACGAACTTGAATTGAGTGCTTTTTTGGATAGTTTTGAAATGATGGGCTATGAATTTGCTGCTGTAGGCGAATTAGAACTCATTTATGGATATTCCGCTCTCAAAAAACACTCAGAAAAGTTATCCCTTCCGTTTATATGTGCAAACATATCTGAAAGCGATCATTCCATTTTTAAGCCATACATCTTAAGGAAGACGGACAACCACACCATAGGATTTCTTGGACTTTCTCAGGAAATATACACGAGTCGAATAGCAGCAATGTATCAGGCTAAAACGGCACGACTTTCTATTACGGATTCAATCGCAATTATTGATAAATACCTACCAGAACTACGAAAGGCGTGTGACTTAGTTGTTTTGGTTGGAAAGTTAGATGTGGCAATGATTGTCGAGATTTTAGATCACACGGATCAGATTGATCTGATCATTACTCCTCTTCATATTTCGAGTTTGATATGAAAACATACTATCCAAAGGTAAAACATTAATATATTCGTTCACCTGGTAGCATTTCGTAGGCATAAAAATGCGGGGAATTTCATCTGTAAGGAACAGGACTCTGGGGTAGATAGGGGTCAAAGTTCAGACTTTCTAATGCACAAATCTCTTCAAATCGGTAAACATAGGCGTTTCGGGGGGACAAGTCCCCACTACCGTATCCAGTAGCATTGTGTAAAAACAAACAAGCTCGACAAGAGCCACGTTCGTGCTGCTGCGATGGGTTCATACGCGAGTGAGACGAACCCAGACCTTGTGAGGACACTCGGAAGTTAAGCACGTTAGTGATTAAGAAAATCCTAACTCTGTAGTTTTCACGATGCTCCGAAAGGGGCTCACAAACCGAGTTTTCTATAGATTTCTATAGAAATGCTCATGTAAAAAGGAAAAGGTAAGAAAATGTCTAAACGGAAATTGTACTTGGCAATTCTTTTGGTCTTGGGTGTATGTTGCTGTGTTAATCAATGCATCGAATCAGGAGAGTCAACTCTCTATAGATGCTTCCGATCAACGTCCGGTTCCGGTATATAGGGGCACTGTTTACAAGAGAGACTGCAACGCCGGTAAGTGTGATATTGTTAATGAAAATGCGGATTGTAAGGTTGTCAATGGTAAGTGCTAACAGGCACTACTAGGCTTTACCAGTTTTGACTTTGTGAGTTTAGCTCAGGAGGAGTTTTATGTAAATTTCTCCCCTCCACTGGATACTATGACTATAAAATCAAAGTTGACGAGGCACTGGTACGTGTGACATCACTCATCTATGTGCAGGGTGATATGGAGGTGTATCAAATAAACTGGTGTCACCTCCTGTCACCTTTTTACCAGTCATAACTCTCTCCATTGATTTGAGGACGGAAACAAATGTTAAATAGTAATCATCAACAGGATTTGGCAATACAGATTGAAAATCACCAGAAGTCGGGTGATTTTGAGAAGGCGTTAGAGCTTATCGACCGTGCACTAAAATCTAATCCCGCGGACTTGAAATTTTATAGTTCTCGATGGAGATTGATAGCCGAAATGTTTTCGGAGGAGGATGCCAAAAAAAGGATTCACACTGAAATCGAAACACTGCTGCAAACACATCCCCAAACGTCGGAGTTATTAAAAACGGTATACTGGGGATATATGGAGTTTCCGGGGCGTGCCAAAAATGTCCCAGACAGCTTGTTTGATAAGATGTTGCAAATCCCAAAAAGCGAACTTTATCTGACAGCATTGTTAGGATTAGCTGAACGGAGCGAAGACGTATCTCAACAGTGGCACTATTATCAGCGCGTCATTGACGAGTGCACGATCTCCGATGGTCCATCATCCTGGTATATGTCGGCATATGAAAGAATGCTGAAGTTAGCCGATCAGGATAGTGCTCTGGCAAACGATAATTACCTTGATGAACTGATTGATGGACTTTTGGAGGCACATCTTTTCATGTGCTGGGAGACACAACAGTTCCTCGGTTGGGCTTATATTGAAGCAGTTAACCGGCGGCTGAAGTTAAACAACCGATTGGACAAAGCGTTGGAAGTTTTAGAACGTGCTGAAGTCAGATTAGAGGAGGAAGAGGAACGGAAGTGGCTCGTGGAAAATAACAAAGGCTCTGTAGAAGAGGTGAAAAAGGATTTCTCTCGCTTGCGCGCTGAAATCCATCTTCGGCAAGAACGCTGGAGAGAAGCTCATGATGGACTTGTCGCAACCCCCCCCGATTTTTTGGAGTCTCTCTGGGCAAGGTTTAAAGAGAGTAGTATAAATTACTTCTATATGTTGGGTCGGTCAGCAGAAGGACTCGAAGAATGGGAAACAGCGAGACGCTACTATGCTGACGCTCACTTTACGGGGATTCCGCAGTCCCAATCTCAAGCAGGACTGGCGCGCGTTTACCATCAAATAGAGAAAAACCCCACCGATACATTTGAGACATTCCTCAGAGACACCGAAGCAGAATACCGGATTCGAGAAAAAGCCGATTGTGAAAAAATCCGGCAGAAACTGATCACGAACAAACTTCATAAGAAAGCCCCTGATTTTCGTTTAGAAACTTTGGAAGGCGAGGCATATACGCTCTCGGCGATGTCTGGTAAGGTTTTTTTACTTGATGTGGGTGCATCGTGGTGTGGTCCCTGCAACAGCGCGATCCCGGAGGTCAAAACCGTCTATAAACACTTTCGTAAAAACACAGAGGTCATTGTCTGGGGCATCAATGACGGGGAAGCCCCTCAAAAAGTTCGGAAGTTTTTGAATCAACATCAACTGCCCTGGCCTGTTCTACTGGATCCACGCCAGCAGGTAAGGGAAGCTTACGAAATAGAAGCAATCCCCTTTTTTGTCTTGATTGATAAAGTTGGAAATTGGCAGTATAGTTTCAATAGTTCGCATCTCATGAATGGTCAGCCCTTGATTTGGATGATTGAAGCACTCCTCGCGGATTGAATTCTCAAGAGGCATAATTTCGGTATGAATACGCCTTGTGCTAAATAAGTGTCTCCGAAGACCTTTGATGAAACTCAAAGACCTCGTTCTCGCATAGATACGAAACTATAAAATCTAATTAGCACAAGGCGTTCTATAAGGATGATTTTATGTCAGCAACGGCTTCAGCCAACGTTTTGCCGTTTCCGGTTCCATTCCAGTACGTCCAGCGTAATCCGCAACTTGATCCTCTCCAATCCGAGCAATACTGAAGTATCGCGACTCTGGATGCGAATAATACCATCCACTTACAGATGCTGCAGGGAACATCGCCAAATTTTCGGTAAGAGAAATACCCGTATTTTCTGTGACATTCAGCAGCTCAAACAATACCCGTTTTTGATTGTGGTCGGGACAGGCAGGATAGCCCGGTGCAGGACGAATCCCACGATATTTTTCGGCAATTAACGCCGCATTATCCAATGCCTCATCAACCCCGTACCCCCAAAGCGTTGTACGGACGTGTTGATGCATCCGTTCCGCGAACGCCTCTGCGAGTCGATCCGCCAACGCCTTCGCCATAATACTGTTATAATCGTCCTGATTCTGCTCAAACTCAGCACAAAGTTCGGCGACCCCGATCCCCGTTGTTACGGCAAATGCTCCGATGTAGTCCTGAACCCCTGTTGTCTTCGGGGCAATAAAGTCACCAAGACTAAGGTTCGGTCTCATGAACGGCTGTTCCGTCTGTTGACGTAGGTGGTACAAGGTGGCAAGCACCTCCGTCCGCGCGGTGTCAGTGTAAATCTCTGTGTCTTCCCCAACACCGTTAGCAGGGAAGAATCCGACAACGGCACGCGCCTGAAATTTTTTCTCTTCGACGATAGTATGAAGGAGCGTTTCGGCATCTGTAAGAAGTTTACGCGCTTCCTCACCGACTTCTGGGTTCTCCAATATATTTGGGTACTTACCACGGAGTCCCCAAGTTGTAAAAAATGGACTCCAGTCAATATAGGCAACGAGTTCTGCTAACGGATAGTCATCAAAGACCTGCGTACCTATCAAGTTCGGTGTAGCGGGTTGATAATTTCGCCAGTCCAGTGTAGATCGACGTTCTTGTGCAACAGCAAAAGGTAGCAGGTTCACCTGTTTCCGATTTTTGGCTCGACGTTCGCGGACATCGGCGTATTCTTTACGCGTCTGCTCGGTGAATGTCTGCTGTCTTTCATCACTCATCAAATCGCTGACAACCCCAACGCTTCTGGAAGCATCTTTGACGTGAACCGTTAAGCCACTATAGGCAGGTTCAATCTGAACGGCGGTATGTATTTTTGATGTGGTTGCGCCGCCGATGAGGAGCGGGAGCTGAAAGCCGTCACGTTCCATCTCTTCAGCAACAGTTACCATTTCATCTAACGAGGGCGTAATCAGTCCACTCAATCCAATAATGTCTGCGTTTTTTTTGCGTGCCGTTTCCAAAATTTCTTCCGCTGGTACCATCACGCCGAGGTCAATAACCTCGTAGTTATTGCACCCAAGTACGACCCCGACGATATTTTTCCCAATGTCATGTACATCGCCTTTCACTGTCGCCATCACAATTTTACCCCTTGCTTTCATACCGCCTTCCGCCTGTTCTTTTTCAATATAGGGCACGAGGTGTGCAACCGCCTTTTTCATAACCCGCGCACTTTTGACGACTTGGGGTAGGAACATCTTACCGTCCCCGAAAAGTTCCCCAACGCGGTTCATACCGTCCATCAACGGTCCTTCGATAACCTGTATGGGACGTTCGTAATTTTGCCGCGCCTCCTCTGTATCGGCTTCAATGTCCTCAAGGATACCCTCGACGAGTGCGTGCCGGAGTCGCTCTTCAACTGGCAATTTTCGCCATTTTCGACTCACACGCCTCTTTTTTCCTTTCCCTTGTAGCGTGTTGGCGAGGTTGACGAGCCGATCCGTTGCGTCCTCTCGCCGATTAAACAGAACATCCTCTACCGCTTCCAAAAGTGGCTTTGGCAGCTCGTCATAGACGGCGAGTTGTCCAGCATTGACAATCCCCATATCCATACCCGCATTAATAGCGTGGTAGAGGAACGCTGCGTGCATCGCCTCCCTGACAGTGTCATTGCCTCGAAAGGCAAATGAGATATTGCTTACACCGCCACTCACCAATGCGTGTGGACACGTGGCTTTGATTTCTTTGCAGGCTTCAATGAACGCTTTCGCATATTTATTGTGTTCTTCAATACCAGTCGCAACAGCAAAGACATTCGGATCGAAGATGATATCCTCAGGTGGAAACCCAACCGCTTCCGTCAAAAGTCGGTAAGCCCTACGACAAATTGCGACCTTCCGTTCGTAGGTGTCGGCTTGTCCGTCTTCGTCAAACGCCATGACGATAACGGCGGCACCGTGTCGCCGGATCTGTCGCGCCTTTGCTAAGAAATCTTCTTCACCCTCTTTCAAACTAATTGAGTTGACGACTCCCTTTCCTTGAATGCATTCCAAACCCGCCTCTATAGCCTCCCATCGGCTCGAATCCAGCATAATAGGCACCCGACTAATATCGGGTTCTGCCGCAATGAGATTGAGGAACTTAACCATCGCAGTTCTGGCGTCTAACATGCCTGCATCCATATTAATGTCGATGAGTTGTGCACCGTTTTCCACTTGGTCGCGGGCAACTTCTAAGGCAGTCTCATAATCCTCGTTTTTAATGAGGGTTGCAAATCGTCGGGATCCTGTTACGTTTGTCCGTTCTCCAACGTTAACAAAGAGAGAATCAGGGGTGATATTGAACCCTTCTAAGCCGCTGAGCCGGCAGGCAGGCTCTTGTAATTTAGGGATTCGCGGTGGGTATTCGGCAGCGACTTTCGCGATTGTTTCGATGTGGTCAGGTTGGCTTCCACAACAACCGCCGACGATATTAACAAACCCATTTTCTGCGAACTCGCGCATCCAATCTCCCATCTCCTCCGGGGTCTGTGTATACTGACCGAGTTCATTGGGAAGCCCAGCATTCGGATAACAGATAATGGGTATATCCGCCATTTTCGCCATCTCGGCGAGGTAGGGACGAATCTGTTGAGACCCGAAACCGCAGTTCAACCCAACAGCGAGCAAATTCACATGCCGAACGGAGTTCCAAAAGGCTTCAACGGTTTGTCCAGAAAGGTTTCTGCCGCCGCCACCGCTTCTGTCCGAGGAGACGATAAGGGGAATGTCTATATTTCGTGTTTCAGCAAGGGTTTGTATTGCGAAGAGCGCGGCTTTACAGTTAAGCGTATCCATAACGGTCTCGACGAGGAGGAAATCAGCACCGCCATCGACTAAACCTTCTGCTTGGGTTGTGTAGGCAGAAAAGAGTTGTGAGAAGGTAATATTCCGATAGCCTGGGTCGTTCACATCCGGGGAAATTGAGCAGCTCCGATTGGTGGGTCCCATGCTGCCAGCGACGAAGCGAGGTTTGTCAGGCGATGTCCATTTATCTGCTACTTCGCGGGCGATGCGTGCGGCGTCATAGTTCACCTGATACGCGATATCCTGAAGTTGGTAATCTGCCATTGATACGGATGTGCTTGTGAAGGTATTTGTTTCGATGATGTCTGCACCGGCACTGCAGTAATTCGCGTGTATCTCTCGCACGATGTGGGGTTGCGTTATGGAAAGCAGATCGTTGTAACCTTTGAGTTCACAGGGGTGATCGACAAACTGGTTGCCACGAAAATCTTCTTCCGTGAGTCGATAGGTCTGCAGCAGTGATCCCATTGCCCCGTCAAGAATTAGAATCCGCTTCTTCAGTTGATTTCTCAGGTATATTATCTGTTGAGAATCTGCCATAGATATATTATGTCCTCTTTTTTATCAGGACGGACGCAAAATTGAGGATTACCCCCCTTAGTCCCCCCGCAAGCAGGGGGAAGCTGTCGGTTTTTAGAGACAACTGCGGAAGTCCTATTTATAATAATATGCACGTCCACATTCCGTAAGCCGCAGGCGTTCACCAATGCGTCGTGCAGTATAGTATACCATGCGAAAGATCGCTTTGTCTACTCAAAGTCTATGGAGTCAGATGCAAAACCGAAACCAGAAACTTCAGGATTCACCACACTCACATAAATATGCTATCCATTTCGATATTCTTCCAGAGATATCCTATCTCAATGCGGAATTAGTGATCTTAATCGCAGATTTCTTGCCAACTTTTCGCGGTTTCCCAGACGGGGTCCAGGTTACCGAAAAATGGGTAGACGAAGGTCTCGACTTTTGTAGGGTCGTCTTCAGGGTGGCTGCGGAATCGCCAGATGCAATCAAGTCTTTCGCTAACTGGTTTCAGGCAATATTCCGAGAGGCATCCATTGCCGAAGTGTTGGAACGTCTCGTCGTCTGTGCTTTAGACGAACCTGACGATATTGAAGTTATCTTGACAGATTGGACGCGGTTAGCCAATTAAACGAACTTATCAAGCAATTTTGGGTCTTATATCCCATCGGTTGTAGTGTTCCAATACACGATGAAACGCGTGATAAAAATAAAATTACAGGTCGCCCCCGATTAATTTAGCAATTGACATGTAAACATAAATTGTGTTATACTATTGAATGAAATTAGTTTCCAGAATGTCAAGTTTAGTGAGATAGGAGAGAGTGATGATCCGATGGCCCTATCGGCGCGCGGTTTTAGCGACCTTTTCAGGTTTCACAAATCCGTTATTAGCAGTTGTAATTCTTTCAGCATTCTTTGTTAGCCATGCATATCCACAAAGTGTTGATGAAATCTTTCATAATTTCAAAACGGCTTATGAGAAATCTGAGAATTTCAGTGCGAACTTTGAGGAGACCACGCTGTTTGCTGATAAAAAGAGCGTTGCCCGTGGGCGGTTTATATTTCGTAAACCCAACCTACTCCGCAAGGAATATGTTGACCGGAAAGATACTTCAAAAGTCGTTCAACTCACCGTCTTGGACGGTGAATACGGCTGGACGTATACACCGATACTCAATCAAGTCAATAAGATGAAATGGAACAACCCGGAACGTCGAGAACTCCTTCCGGGCATCGGTGCGTCACTTGAAGACGTGCAGAAAAACTATAATATGGCACTTATCCCTGACGAATTTGCGAATCCTAAAGGGGTTCATCAAATTGAGTTGCAGCCTAAACGCCACATGGTAAGTACAAACGCCAAAGAGACACTTCAAATCTGGGTAAAATCTGGTGAGTGGTTGCCCGTACAATTTGGCTACAAAACCGAATTTGAGGACGGAACCCGTCAGAGCGTTATTGTTGCGCTCACGCAGATTGAAAGAGATAAAAAACTTGCACCTGATCTTTTCAAGTTTGTGGTGCCTGCAGATGCTGAGGTCATCGATCTTTCCGAGAATTAGAATGTTTCCAACAACGAGATTCATTCTAACATCTCGCTATCTATTATGAATTTCAGTACCGTCTTGCGGTTAGCAAACCTCCTGACGCTTTTACGGTTGTTTCTGATACCTCCCTTCATATTCTGTTTTCAGTCAGATAAGATGATCCTTGCCCTCATTATCTTTCTTATCGCAGCACTCACGGACAATCTTGATGGTAGAATCGCACGAAAACAGGGTGAAACGAGTTTTGGGAAATTTATGGATCCCCTTGCAGACAAATTGTTAATTGGAACTGCTTTAATTTGTCTTGCGATCTTTAAACACCTTGAGGGTGGACTTATCCCTATGTGGATGGTTATTGTTATCATGGGACGCGAAGTCCTGGTCACAATTTTACGAGTTGTTTTTATAGCGAAGTATGGACAGGTTGTTTCATCAAGTCAATGGGGCAAATATAAGATGACCGCCCAACTCATTGTCATCGGAATCGGCTTGGGGTTACTCACATTTCAGGATGCGTCAAGTGCTGCATTTATTGTGCGAAACCACGGACCTATCTATTTCATAATGTTTCTCCCGTTGATTCTCACAGTCGTATCTGGTCTGGAATTTCTCATCAACAACCGTAAATTTTTATTTGCTCTGATTCATTTAACAAGTGACGATCCCAGAACAGGTGCGTAATGGAAACACCTAACCCAGAGACGATTCGCTGTTTTGTGGCAATTGAGATACCGCAACCGATACAAGAGTTGCTGAAAACCGTCCAAACACGCTTCCAGCCTGAAATTCGTAAGGCTTCATGGACAAAATCTGGAAACTTCCACCTCACCTTAAAGTTCTTGGGGGATGTTCATTCTGAAACCCTTGCTGGTGTGAGTAAAGTAATTCAGAACGTAGCGAACACGCAGCCCGGCTTTCCGATTGCGTTTGGTGGGATTGGGGCATTTCCGAATCTTTATCGCCCGCGTGTGCTTTGGATAGGCTTAAAACGCGGGGCATCAATTGTGTCACGTCTTGCGAAGACCGTGAATTTTGAACTAAAGCATCTCGGTTTTTCAATAGATAATCGCTTTCATCCACATCTGACCCTTGCACGCCTCAGAACGCCTATGAATTTGGAACCGTTGAAAAATATGCTACGTCAATATGATAGCATCAATGGGAGAGTCGTAAATGTGAAGGCAATCACACTTATGCGGAGCGAACTTCACCGGAATGGAGCGATTTATACGCGTTTGACCTCATGTCCTTTTCCTACGTAATCCAAGAATATAAAAGCAACCGTTTTTGGCAGTAAATGCCATGAAGGAGAAACCTTAAAACATGCAAGATGAACAAAAACAGAAAGCTATTGACCAAGCGATCTCACAAGTAGAACGTGAATTTGGCAAAGGTGCCATCATGCGCTTTTCTGACGATCAAATTGTGCCTGTTGAAGCGATTCCAACGGGTGCCCTTGCTCTTGACCTTGCGCTCGGTGTCGGTGGAGTCCCGCGCGGCAGAATCATTGAAATTTTCGGGCATGAAGGCACTGGAAAGACCACCTTGGCCCTTCATATTGTGGCTGAGGCACAAAAATTAGGTGGCACTGCTGTCTTCATTGATGTTGAGCACGCGCTTGACACAACTTATGCCCGAAATATTGGGGTCAACATGGAAAACCTGTTGATTGCACAACCCGATGCGGGTGAACAGGCGTTAGAGATCGTCGAAACGCTTATCCGCAGTGGTGCTATTGATATCGTTGTCATTGACTCTGTGGCAGCCTTGACCCCTCAAGCAGAAATTGAGGGCGAGATGGGTGATGCGCATGTCGGATTGCTGCCTCGTTTGATGTCTAAGGCACTCCGTAAATTGTCTGGTGTCACCAATAAATCTCGCACATGTGTTATCTTTACCAACCAGATTCGACAAAAGATTGGCATCATGTTCGGCAATCCAGATACCACCCCCGGTGGGCTCGCTCTGAAGTTCCATGCCTCCATCCGGTTAGAACTCCGCCGCGGTAATCAAATCAAGGATGGCACTGAAATCCTTGGAAGTGGTGTCCGAGTCAAAGTTGTAAAAAATAAAGTTGCACCCCCTTTCAGGGAAGCGGAATATGACGTTACCTTCGGAAAGGGAATCTCTAAAGAGGGAAATCTTTTAGATATTGCTGTTGATATGGAATTTATTCAGAAGAGCGGCTCCTGGTTTGCCTACAACACCGACCGAATCGGTCAAGGTAGATCCAATGCTAAGAAGTACCTCGAAGATAATCCCGATATTGCGGCGGAAATTGAAGCAAAAATACGCGAAACACTGAGTCTGGCACCAACACCAACTGCAGGCGCAATTCCTAAAGACGCAGACACTGATGATAGCGACTCTTAGCACACCCGGGGAGGTTTGATGTCCTGACATCGCTAATCTCCCGGTGCCCATTTTTGTTTGCTGAACTCTCTGATTTACGTCGTTGTGGAATCTCCTGACGGCGTTGACGAACGAAAGTTGTAACTTTTTCTTGACACACTTTTTTTCGATGTGCTATACTCTAATAAATAAAGATGTTGGGTTGAAACCTGCAGCCTCATTAAGGCTGGTCATTCATAAACCCGACCCTCATTGTTATCGGTGAGGTCGAAAAATCGTTTTGGAAAGTGAGAACTTCACGTATGGCTATCAAAAGAGGAAATTCCAAAGATCCCTTTGAGGAGCAAGAAACATTTGATGTCGTCTGGTATCAACAGCAGATCCGTACACTTCAAGGGACGATTGATATGCTTCAAGGTGAACTCGAAGGCATGCGGCAACAGCAGCGTGCGATCTATATCAAAGACCTTGAAAGTCGACTTTATGAGATGCAACGTGAGTTGATGACAGCACACCGTCGAAACAAGAAGTTGACGGGTACTCTTCAAGAAGCAAAAGAAAAACTTCAGATCCTTAAGGAGAAAGTCGAACAACTCAGTGCGCCCCCTAATAATTATGGAGTTTTCCTCGGCGCAAACGAAGATGGGAGCATCGATATTGATGTCAGTGGCAGAAAATGGCGCGTTAATCTTGACCCAGGACTTAAGGCAGAAGACCTCTCTGTTGGGCAAGCAGTCATCGTCAATAGCGGGATGAATGTCGTCGGTATCAAAAACGCGGAAAGACACGGCGATGTTGTCAAGATTAAAGAACGCATCGAGGATGAGCTCGCTATTGTCAGCCTTCGTACCGATGAAGAGCGTGTTGTTAGAGTCGCTGCGTCTCTTAAAGATGAATCCTTGAAAACGGGAGATAATGTCCTCCTCAACCATACAACAAGCATGCTCATGGAAAAACTTCCGAAACGTGAAGTTGAGGATCTCCTCCTTGAAGAGGTTCCAGATATCGGTTACGCGGACATCGGTGGACTTGATACACAGATAGAGGCGATTCGCGATGCTATAGAGATGCCGTACCTTTATCCGAAGGAGTACGAAGAATTTAACCTTTCGCCGCCCAAGGGTGTGCTTCTCTACGGGCCGCCGGGGTGTGGTAAAACCTTGATAGCGCGTGCGGTTGCGAGTGGTATTGCCGAACGCGTCCGAAGACAGACCGGCAGGGCGGAAGTCCGTGGCTATTTCATTAATATTAAGGGTCCCGAACTCCTGAATAAGTACGTCGGTGAAACTGAGCGTAAAATCCGAGAAATTTTCCAAAAGGCGCGTGATAAGTCGAAGGAGGGGTTTCCGGTTATTATTTTCTTTGATGAAATGGACTCACTCTTCCGATCGAGGGGTATGGGCATCTCATCGGATATGGAGTCAACGCTTGTGCCGCAATTTCTCGCTGAAATTGATGGTGTTGAGAACCTAAGGGATGTGATTGTTATTGGCGCGAGCAACCGTCAGGACTTACTTGATCCCGCAGTTTTACGCCCCGGTCGGCTGGATATTAAAATTAAAATTGATCGACCCAATTTGGAAGGTGCCAAAGATATTTTCGCTATATACTTGACCCCCGAGCTCCCGTTTACTGAGGAGACGCGTCAACAGTTTAATGGAGATACGGAGGCTATTTCAAAGCATTTTATCAATGAAGCCGCGAACGATATGTACGCAATGACTGATGAGAACCGGTTCATCGAAGTAACGTACGCACGTGGGGAACGCGAAACCCTCTTTTTCAAGGATTTCGTCAGTGGTGCCATGATTGAGAACATCGTTTCACGCGCCAAAAAGACGGCTATCAAACGGTTTATCGGTTCTGATGGGGCGAAGAAAGGGATGTGTCTTGATGACCTCAGGGCAGCTATTCGTGAAGAGTATCACGAAAACGAAGACCTACCCAACACCACTAATCCTGATGATTGGGCAAAAATTTCCGGACGTAAAGGTGAAAAGATCGTCAACATTCGTGCATTAATTAATGAACCCGCACAAGAAAAGAACCAGAATGTCCGTGTAACCCGCGGCGGTACTTTTCTTTAGTGGCTGTCAGCTGATAGCGATTAGCGGTTAGCAGATGGTTTCCAGAACGGTTTGTGGTAGCAAGTGATACGCACCTGCCACACCCTAACAGCGAATTGCGATTAGCAAACAGCAAATAAAAAAATGGAAATACCTATAATAATGGGCACAGAGACTGAGTACGGTATCTCAGTCAAAAATGCACGCGAACAAGATCCTGTTGCTGCTTCGACTTTGGTCGTTAACGCTTATAAAAGCTGCGGAGATGATCTATCGAGCGCGAGGCCTGCTGTCACCTGGGATTATGAACAAGAAAGTCCGTTGATGGATGCCCGCGGTTTTCAGGCGGAAGTCGAAACGCCAATCACTGAGGCAGATACGAGTGGTGCTGTCAACGACATTTTGGTAAACGGCGGACGTTATTATGTAGATCACGCACATCCTGAGTATTGTACACCGGAATGCACCAATCCACGCGACCTACTCCTATACGAGAAGGCAGGCGAATTAATATTGGAGGTCAGTAGACTCGCCGCTGAACGTCTCCTGCTTGACAATCAAGAGGTTATCATCTATAAAAACAATACGGATTACAAAGGGCATAGTTACGGCGCACATGAAAACTATCTCATGTCCCGAAAAGTACCCTTTGAAACTATTGTTGATGGGCTTATTCCATTTCTTGTCACTCGCATTATAATTACCGGTAGCGGGAAAGTCGGGGCAGAAAACACAACTGACCCCGCAGATTACCAAATCTCCCAACGTGCCGATTTTTTTGAGCAAGAGGTTGGATTGAGTACGATGGTGAATCGCCCGCTGATTAACACACGCGACGAACCCCATGCTGATGATAAACTTTATCGCCGTTTACACATTATCGTCGGTGACTCTAACATGTCTGAATTCAGCATCTATCTCAAAGCCGGTATTACCGCTATCACACTCCAACTTATTGAGAAAGGCGTTGTTGAAGATCAATTTCGTTTGAAAGAACCTGTTGCAGCTATAAAACATATCTCGCGTGATCTTTCCTGCAAGAATCAAATAGAACTCGAAGATGGAAGGCTTTTGACACCCATAGAGATTCAACGCGCGTACCTTGAACTCGCACAAGAGCATCTAACTTCTGAGGAACGGACACCCGTAGTTGCGGATGTCCTTGAAAAATGGAAATATGTACTCGATAACTTGGAAATCGATCCGAGGCGATTGGGTCAACATCTTGATTGGATTATTAAAAAGAAGTTGCTGGATGCCTACCGCAGGCGACACGGATACCCCTGGGACGATGCTCATGTCCAGATGCTTGACTTACAGTATCATGACATTCGTCCAAACAAAGGGCTTTATATCAGACTGCTGAAGAATGGGCACGTTAAACGTTTACTGAACCATGAAGAAATTGTCCATGCCATGCACTATCCACCTATAGATACACGGGCATATTTTCGCGGTACCTGTTTACGGAAGTTTCCGAAACACATCTACAGCGCGAGTTGGAACTCTATGATTTTTGTAAGTAAATCGGGTGGACTTGACAAAATTATGATGGATCGTCCGCACTTTGGGACACAACAGATCGTTGGCGGGCTATTGAATAACTGTACAGCAGAGGAGCTCGTTAAGGAAATCCGAGGCGATGCTTCAAAATAGTTGTCGGTCTTCAGTTTTCAGTTTTCAGTTAAGAGGTGCTCGTAACAATCTCCCCTGCTTGGCATACGCCGGGAAGTGGTGGGCTGCTACAGCGGGTTCTTAACTGACAACCCATGACTGACAACTGACAACTACAAAAGGAGAAAATAATGTCTACTGAAAAGCAACAGGAACACCTCGAGCACCAAGTTGATGAGACGCAAGAGATCCAACCTAATGTTGAACCCGGGGAAATCGACGAGGAATTTGTCGAAGATTTAGACGCACTCCTTGATGAGATTGATGAAATCTTAGAAGAAGACTCACAGGAATTCGTCGAAAACTATATTCAGCGCGGGGGGCAGTAGGCGTGCTTGACCTCACTGATTACGGCATCTCGAATTTTTTTCAGATTCTCAAGCGTCGCCATCCCGAATTGTTAGCGGCGCTTAATTCATCTAATATGACCTCGAATCCCGCGGTAACGGGAGCATCGTTCCAATATGCTGAAGGGACAACTGTCCTTGCTGCAGTCTACGATGCGGGTGTCGTCATGGCTGGAGACCGGCAGGCAACAGAAGGCTATCAGGTTAGTGAACGACGGATTCAGAAAGTTTATCCTGTTGATCGGTACTCCGCTATAGCTGTCGCTGGTGCTGCGGGTCCTTGCATCGAGATGGCAAAACTCTTTCAAGTTGAAGTTGAATTTTATGAAAAAACTGAGGGAATAGCTCTCAGCTTGGAAGGGCAGGCAAACTTTCTTTCCCATTTAGTCCGTTCTAATCTCGAACTTGCTATGCAGGGATTAATCGTCTTACCTCTCTTTGCGGGTTATGATTTAAAGCAGCGACGTGGTAGAATTTTCAAATATGATGCGATCGGCGGTCGTTATGAGGAAGACGACTACTACGCCATCGGCTCCGGTGGTAAAGATGCGCGCGCAACTCTTAAAAAACGGTATAGTCCAGGTATCACCCGTCAGAATGCACTGGCAATCGTCGCAGAGGCACTTTGGGATGCTGCTGACGCGGACATAGCAACCGGTGGTCCTGACCTCATCCGTAAAATCTTCCCAACACTTTATACGATTACTCAAGAGGGGGTCTCCGACGTTCCAGAGGCAACCGTTGAATCACTATATCGGGAGTTAATATCGCGCTTGTAGGTCTAAAAATCTGAATTTAACCTACCTTAATACCGCCAGCAACGCTAACTTAACCTGAAACCTGCAAGGACAACGGACGCAGCAGTTCAGAATCAATCGTTAAAAAACTTGGAATACAAAAAATACAGACATGTCCACACCGTATTATGTTTCACCCGAACAAATTCGTCAAGATAAAGAGGATTTTGTCCGTCGCGGCATCGCACAAGCGAAAGAAGTTGTTGTCTTGGAATACCGAGAAGGACTCCTGATGGTCGCTGAGAACCCGCGCAAAACTATCTATAAGATTTCTGAGATCTATGACCGGATTGCCCTCGCGGCCGCTGGCAGGATTGCTGAATATGAGGCGTTACGGGTCGCTGGTATCCGAGAATCAGAAATTAAAGGTTTTCGCTACTACCGAGAAGATGTTACCGCAAAGTGGTTGACGAACCTTTACTCGCAACACATGGGCGGAATTGCCCAAGCATGGGATACCAAACCGCTCGAAATTGAACTCCTTGTGTGTGAAATTGGAATGCCAGGTGCCGAAACGGTCCCTGGGCTCCAACAACGGAACCAGATTTACCATATTGCCTTTGACGGTATCTATTCGGAGGAGGAAAAGTATGCTGTTATCGGTGGACGTGCTACAGCAATGACGGAAATGCTTGCGCAGCACTATACGGAGGGTTTGGAGATGTCAGCAGCCCTCCGTCTCGTAACGGAGACCTTTCAGAATATTGAAGCCAATACGGATACTGAAGATGCTTATGAAATCACACCGGACACAATCGAAGTGGCGTGTCTTGAGCAAAGTGCTGAACGTCGGCGGTTTCGCCGCCTCTCTACTGAAGAGGTTACTGACCTTTTGTCGTGATTTTTTACCGTTCGGCATCACACAACCTATTTATGAATATAGGTAAACTTATAGCGGAAGAGATACTGATGAAGAGGTGACTGATGAACCGTAGAATTTACGGATTAGAAACTGAATTCGGAATTATCTGGACCCCTAATGTCCCCCGTAGAAAAACACTCACTGTCCAGAACGTCGTGATGTACCTCTTCCGAGAAATCGTTGCCGGTAGAATGTATCCGGATGTTTTCCTTGAAAATGGGGCGAGATTTTATCAAGATATAGGATGCCATCCAGAATATGCGACCCCAGAGTGCGACGATGTCACTGAACTCGTTGCGCACGATAAAGCCGGTGAGCGCATCATTACCCGTCTTGCGGGTACAGCCGAGAAACGCATGCACAACGATGGGTTCCACGGAAAAATCTCTATTTTTAAAAACAACTTGGATACACCCGGCAATACTTATGGGTGCCACGAAAACTATTTGATGGAACGTCATGTTGACTTCCGGCAATTAGCGGCGCAGTTGATCCCATTTTTTGTGACACGGCAGGTCTTTGCTGGTGCAGGAAAAATTAAACCTAAACACCGCGGTTATTACGCAATCTCACAACGCGCGGAGCACATTCGAGAAGAAATCTCCATTGGAACAACAACAGCACGGGGGATTATCAATACCCGTGATGAACCTCACGCCGATCGTGAGAAGTACAGACGCTTGCATGTCATTGTCGGGGATTCCAATATGTCCGAATTTTCGACGTTTTTGAAGGTCGGAACGACGGGCATTATCCTGCGTATGATTGAAGACAATTTTATTGAGCAACGCTTCGCACTCCGAGATCCCGTCAAAGCGATACGTGATATTTCTGACGATATTACGTGTAAACGCCTCATTGAGCTTCAAAATGGGAAACGGCTTTCCGCCGTTGAACTGCAATGGCAATACTTGGAGTGTGCAAAACGGTACCTTGAGCAAGCCGAATCCGATTCGACAACAGCGCAAGTTATGGCACGATGGGAATACGTCCTCACCTGTTTAGAAAGTGATCCGATGCAGTTAGATCGCGAATTGGATTGGGTTATTAAGTGGAAATGGCTGCAGGCTTATCTCACAAGGCGTAACTTTGACTGGGATGCCCCGCAAGTGAAACACTTGGATTTAAAATATCATAATGTACGGCAGAATGAAAGTCTCTATTATACACTCGAAAACCGTGGTGAGATTGAACGGATTGTCGAAGATGAGCAAATTCAACACGCCGAACATTTTCCGCCTGAACGCACGCGAGCCAAGTTTCGGGGTAAATTTATCAAGAAAGTAAACGAGGGGAAGGTTCTGTGTGGGGTCAATTGGAGTTATATTCAACTCTATGAACCCTACCAGATCCTTTACCTTTCAACAGATCCTTTTAAACCTGAATTTGACGAAGCAAGTCGTACGATTTACTCAATTTAAATATAGGAAACCGCACCTACCAGGAAAGTGCGTAAGTCCTACTATATAATAATAGGAGGCTTTTGATGCCACAACCAAAGTATGTTTACTTCTTTGGAGGCGATGAAAGTGAAGGCAATGCCACAATGCGGATGCTACTGGGTGGAAAAGGGGCAAATCTCGCGGAGATGAGCAATCTCGGCATACCTGTTCCACCTGGCTTCACTATCTCCACGGAAGTTTGCAAATTATACTACGAAAATGACAAACGATATCCTACCGGACTCGATAAACAGATTGACGAGAATCTGGTGAAATTAGAAAATGCACTGGGCGCAAAATTCGGTGATACCGAAAACCCACTCCTCCTCTCTGTTCGTTCCGGTGCCGCGGTTTCAATGCCGGGTATGATGGACACGATTCTCAACCTCGGATTGAATGATGATGCCGTTAAGGGACTCACCGCCAGGTCCGGCAACGAACGTTTCGCTTATGACGCCTACCGACGCTTCGTCCAGATGTTCGGAAACGTTGTGCTCGGCGTTGACCACGGCGAATTTGAACATTTACTCGAAGAGAAGAAAAACGCGAAAGGTGTCACATTAGATACCGAATTAGAAGCCGCCGACTTATCAGAGCTCGTCTCGGAATTCAAGGCGATCGTCAAGCAACACACAGGAAGCAATTTTCCTGATGAGCCGCGACACCAATTGGACATGGCGCGGGATGCGGTTTTTGAGTCTTCTGGAAATCCGCGCGCGATTACCTATCGCCGTCTTAACGATATTTCTGAAGAACTCGGGCGAACCGCTGTCAACGTTCAAGCGATGGTATTTGGGAATATGGGTGGCGGTTCTGGAACCGGGGTCGCCTTCACACGTAACCCGTCGACCGGTGCCAACCAATTTTACGGCGAATTTCTCATGAACGCACAAGGCGAGGATGTCGTCGCTGGTATCCGTACGCCGCTACCCATCGCTGAGTTGAGAAACATTCTACCTGATATACATGATGAATTAGTCAATATTGGTCTGAGGCTTGAGAAGCACTATCGTGATATGCAAGACGTGGAGTTCACAATCCAAGATGGTAAGCTCTACATGCTCCAGACCCGTAACGGAAAACGCACAGGTCAGGCTGCAGTCCGCATCGCCGTTGAGATGGTTGAAGAAGGTTTAATTGAGAAACAGACCGCTCTAACACGTGTCCCCGCCAACGATTTAGATCAGTTGTTGCATCCGAGTGTTGACCCAGATGCCAATGTTGAAATTATCGCTCAGGGGTTGCCCGCCTCTCCGGGGGCAGCTGTTGGCAAAGTCGTCTTTACGGCACTGCATGCTGAAGAAATGGCAGCTGCTGGCGAGAAGGTCATTCTTGTCCGGACTGAAACGTCGCCAGAGGATATTGGTGGTATGGATGCCGCTGAGGGGATACTCACTGCCCGCGGCGGTATGACAAGCCACGCCGCTGTCGTCGCACGTGGTATGGGAAAATGCTGCGTCGCTGGATGTTCTGCTCTGTTTATTAATGAAGAGGCGTTGGAATTTTACGCAGAAGGAAAACGCTATGCCGAGGGTGATTACATCACGCTCAACGGATCGACAGGTGATGTCCTCAATGGACAGGTCGCACTCATTCAACCCGAATTAAGTGGGCAGTTCGGAACGCTCATGGAATGGGCAGATGAAGTCCGAACCTTAGGGGTCCGTACAAACGCAGATACCCCTGAAGATGCAAAAAACGCCAGACAATTTGGTGCAGAAGGTATCGGGCTTTGCCGGACAGAGCACATGTTCTTCGGTGCGGGGATTGATGCTATCCGTGAAATGATCCTCGCGGATGATACGGAAGAACGCCAAGAAGCATTGGCGAAACTGCTACCGCATCAGCGCTCTGACTTCATCGGCATCTTCGAGGCGATGGCAGGCTATCCGGTCACGATCCGTACGCTTGATCCACCGCTCCATGAGTTCTTGCCGAAAAGTGAGAATGAGATCCTCGAACTTGCTGAGCGAATTGGCGTTGAACCGCAAAAATTGCGTGAACGCGTTGAAGAACTACATGAGTTCAACCCGATGCTTGGACACCGTGGATGCAGACTTGGTATCGTCTATCCAGAGATAACCGAGATGCAAGCGCGTGCTATCTTTGAAGCCGCCGTTGATGTCTCAAAACGTGAGATTACAATCTTGCCAGAGATTATGATTCCCCTCGTTGGGCATATCAACGAATTATCCTTGCAACGCAAAGTTGTTGTTGAGACCGCCGAAGCCGTTTTTGCAGAGCGTGGAACTCGTGTCGAATACCTCATCGGTACGATGATTGAACTGCCACGCGCAGCACTCACCGCTGACAAAATCGCTGCCGAGGCCGAATTCTTCTCTTATGGCACTAACGATCTCACCCAAACGACCTTTGGGATGAGTCGAGATGACGCTGTGAAATTCCTTGATGACTACGTCAGAAACGGTGTCTTGGAATACGACCCTTTCCAGGTTCTTGACCAAGAGGGTGTCGGCAGTCTCTTGCAAATCGGTTCTGAAAAAGGACGGACGACGCGTCCCGATCTGAAAGTCGGTATTTGTGGCGAACACGGCGGAGAGCCGACTTCCGTGAAGTTCTGCTACGGCTTAGACTTCGATTACGTATCGTGTTCCCCGTTCCGTGTACCGATTGCCCGCCTCGCCGCAGCACAGGCTGTCATTGAGGCAACATAGGACAAAAAATATAAGGTGGGAAGGTTGGAAATTTTCTACGTTTCCAGTCTTCCTATCTTCGATTCTCCTGCGGAGGACAAGAAAATGGAAGCACAAGAAATCCGCTCATCTCCCCAAGAAAACCTTCCTCCTGAAGTCGCTAAGATGACGTTGGCGGAATTTCTGGAAAGCGATTTAGATGGATATGAATATGTCAAAGGAGAATTGATACCAGTGCCCCCTACCTCAATGGAACATGGTGATATTAGTATGAATCTAATTTCACCGTTAAATTCATACATTCGTGAAAATCAATTAGGGCGTGTCTACATACCGGACACAGGCTTTAAAGTTGGCGAACGCGTCCTGATACCAGATATTGCGTTTCTTTCAAACGAACATATACCCGAGGATCGCAGTAAAGCATCTCCAGTTCCTCCGGATCTCGCCGTTGAAGTCGTTTCTCGAACAGACGCATTACATCAGGTTGAAGAAAAGGCGTTCGCTTACCTTGAGGCAGGAACACAGCTCGTTTGGGTCATTAAACCGGTATCCAAGACGGTGACAGTCTATCGTTCGGAGACAGACATCACATTGCTCACGCGTAATGACATTCTCACGGGTGAGGATGTTGTTAAGGGCTTTTCTTGTCAGGTGGCAGAACTTTTTGAATAATGCAAAGTAGTAGGGTCTTTAGAAAAGCCATAGGCGCTTTTTCCCCGTTGTTGTACAGTTAGTTACAAGGACAATATATATGCTAATCGCAGATATAAATGAAATTGAAGGGCGCACCTATCCCGCCCGTAGACGCACCAAAAATCTTGTCGGTGGTGCATCCCCGATCCAGATAGGCGAGTTCTGTATGGGGTTCGTCGTTTTAGAACCGAACGGTGGACAAGTGCCGTGGCACAACCACGAACAGGAAGAAATCTACTTCATCGTTGAAGGTGAGGGTGAAATGTGTCTGGGTGAGGAACGTCAAACGCTCTCCGCAGGTCAGACCGTTTTTATCCCTTCGTGGGTTTTCCATCAGTTGACGAACACTGGCGACGCACCCATGCACATGGTCTACTGCTACGGTCCCGCGGGTGATGTGGCACATTGGAAGCAAGAACTTGCAGGCACCCTCCCGAAAGCCGGTGTGGACGCACCCGCGCTCCCAGAAGGTGCTGCTCCGCAATGCACTGACAAACCTTAAGAATGGCTCTCAGCCGTCGGCTGTCAGTTTTCAGTTAATAGCAATTTGTAACAATCTTCGCCTGCTTGGAACGTTCCAAGAGATAGTAAATTGTTACATTAGGACTTACGCAAAATTTAGGATTACCCCCCTTAGTCCCCCCGCAAGCAGGGGGAATCTGTTGGTTTTTAGAGACAACTGCGTAAGTCCTGTTGTTAGATGAAATTTCTTAACCGATAGCCGCTCACTGACCGCAGACAACCAAAGGACTATACATGGCGCATCATACCCCAAAAACGCACCGCGTTGGCATCATCATGAACGGTGTCACCGGTAGAATGGGAACAAACCAACACCTTATCCGCTCCATCTTAGCAATTGCAGAAGATGGTGGTATCCCAATCGGCGACGGCGAGGTTATTATGCCCGACCCATTTCTCGTCGGTAGGAACCCTGTGAAACTTGAGAAGTTATCCGAAACAACAGGCGTTGAGAAATGGAGCACCGATCTCGCAGCTGCCCTCGCTGATGACGCTTATTCTGTCTACTTTGACGCGCAGGTCACCTCACGGCGCGTCGATGCAGTCCAAGCCGCAATATCCGCGGGTAAGCACATCTATTGTGAAAAACCGACTGCGACTACCACCGAAGACGCTTATAGCCTCTATGAACAGGCTGCGAAAGCGGGACTCAAAAACGGAGTGGTTCAGGATAAACTTTGGTTACCCGGTATTCAGAAGTTGAAACGTTTGATCGATGCCGACTTTTTCGGAAACATTATCGCTGTCCGCGGTGAATTCGGTTATTGGGTTTTCCGAGGGGATGCCATTCCGACGCAACGTCCGTCGTGGAATTATCGAACCGAGGACGGTGGTGGTATTATTCTCGATATGTTTAGCCATTGGCGATACGTCATTGACAACCTTTTCGGTGCGGTCAAAGGCGTTTCCTGTATCGCTGCGACGCATCTTCCGCAACGTTGGGACGAAGCGGGTAAACCTTACGCGTCTACGGCTGAAGATGCTGCTTATGCAACTTTTGAATTGGAGAACGGGATTATTGCACATTTCAACTCATCTTGGGCAGTCAGGGTCCGTCGAGATGACCTGTTGACGATACACGTGGATGGTTTGAATGGGTCTGCTGTTGTAGGTTTGAGGGATTGTTGGATTCAACCGCTCTCTGGCACGCCGCGTCCGGTTTGGAATCCCGATATTGAACAACCGATCAAATTCTTTGATGGATGGCTCAAAGTTCCAGAGCAGGAAGATTATGAGAATGCATTCAGAGCGCAATGGGAGTTATTCCTCCGGCACGTCGTTGCCGATGAGCCCTTCCCGTGGACGCTCCTTGCGGGTGCGAAGGGTGTGCAATTGGCGGAAAAGGGCATGGAGTCGTGGCAGACTCGGAAGTGGGTAGCGTTGCCGGCGTTGCAAGCACTGTAAAATTGGAAGTGCCTACATTATTCTGAATCGCGGATTATCGCGGATTGTATTCGCGGAGGACGCGGATTTTGTGGGTTTGGGTCGGCAACGTCTTTCAGATCATTTTAAGGACACATAATGAAATTTACCGTTTTCTGCCTTGTTATATCTATTTCGATGTGTTGTTTTACGTCCATTTACGCTGAAATATTCACATACCACTGGGAGATAGACGAAACCCCAGCTGGGCAAGAGAGCGTCCACATACCTAAACCTATAAAGGTAAGGGTAGAAGGTTTAAACATAAATGCCTCCCACGAAAGTGGTGCGGCTGTTAAGTTAGCGACAATCTACAAGGTCTACTTATCGCCGCAGTGGGATTCCGAGAAAGCATACCTGCTTTTAGACACAATCAACAATCTGCCGGGTGCACATTGGTACTTTAAGAATAAGCCCAGTTATTGGGTACTGGACGATTCTCATATCCATAACGATATCACCTTTGGTCATCAGATCAAAGGGATTCAATTTGTGACGATCGCCTCGGAAGCGTTCAGTTACGCCGGTCAACTCATGGCAAAAGTAGACGGTGTCCGCGGTAGGTTCTTTTCTAAAAGACTGCACCGCGCCGTTACCAGATTTGCTACAGATAACGGTAGCAACAGACATATAATAAACACGATAATGCGTAAAAGATACGGCATAAGTTTAGAAGTGCCCGATTATGTCGAATTGACTAAAAATACGACTGGCGAACATGCAGGACGCTTTGAGCAATTTAAACCTGAAGAAATCATTGCCCTTATGTCTATGTTTGAAGAGTATCCAACAGGCATGCTGTCCACACCTGGTTTGAGATATATTATTAGACGACTAGATGGTAGTCCGCATCCGTTGTATCCTCAAGCAGCGGCCGTCGCATGGCCAAGTGAAGGTTACATTGAATTCATGGAAAGTGCGTTTAAAGGCGGAATTACAAAACACACGCAACGACTGATACTGCACGAAAAAGCACACTTTCTCTGGGAACATCTGTTTGATGAACAACTCAAACGGGATTGGAAAAAAGTAGGCGGCTGGTTTCGTAAGAATAGGCGATGGTTTACAACAAAACAGACGGAGTTCGTATCCGCTTATGCACACAGTGAAAACCCTAACGAGGACATGGCGGAAAGCATCAGTTATTATATCGTCAACCCCAATAAACTACGTTCTCGATCGCCTGCGAAATATAAATTTATCCAAAACCGGGTTATGCACGGCACTCGCTATATCTCAAAAATTAGAGAAGACTTGACGTTTGAAGTCTACAATCTCTATCCAGATTACGTCTATCCGGGCAAAATTGTCCGCATAGATATCAGTGTAGAAGGTGCACCGGAAGATGACAAGTTGGTTACAATTGAAATTCAGACGCATACTGAAAACAATTTAGACACAGCTAAGAGTCTCTACGTCAGAAGTTTTAATGGCGATCACTTCTTTGATGTTCGTCTGTCCGCTATAGATGAATACGGTAACTATGTCCATAAGAGTTATATTTTTAAGGGCGAAACGACCCTTTCAAGACATCGGAAACAGGGTTACTATACCCCTCGCCAGATATCTTTTGAAGACGATAACGGAAACGAAAGGCATCAGTCAGAAAACGATTTCGGTTGGCAGCTTTACTTGGATAATCCATTGGAGGATTTGAAGCCACCGGAATACGTTTCAAATTCTGCGAAACTCTCACTCTCTCAGGCTGTTACGGAAGAAGGTGAACCTTACCAAATAATCACGGCTACTTGGCTTGCAAAGGATGACCTCGGTATAGAAGGTTATCTCGCTGCAACTTTAAACGATACTTTCATTGGAACATATTCACGGTTTTGGTATGCGGATGTGGTCAGTTGGGATGGCGAAGTCGCAGAACTGAAAGTTGATTTTAAAATGCCACACTACATGCCCGGGGGTGAGTATAAACTAAATGGCATTTGGATAACAGATGTTGCAGATAATGGTATCCATGTTTATTTTACGGACGAACCCGATTCAAACCTGCACGACGAATATATTCACCTTGACGAAAGACCTGCGACGATTACAATTAAAACCAAAAACCCTGACTTCAACCCTCCAGTACTTGATGTTAACAGGATAAGTGTTGATGCGAAACCGACCATCCCTGAAGCTCCAAACGGCGAAACGATTGTCACTATAATTTTCTTTATCAAAGATAATATTAGTGGTTATGAGATAGGAAGCATGCGACTTCGCGATCCGAATGGTGTAACGCATCATTACTATCACTATATTTCTGGTAGAGGACGCATGTTTTTTGAGGGTGACCCTACTGTATATAGGCAATATACCCAGAAAATAACATTACCTGTGGGGAGTATTCCGGGTATCTGGGGACTCGCTGAAATGCAGGTTGAAGATAAGGCGGGTAACACTGCCAGTCACGACTTCACAGAAATCGTCCGTTTTGAAGTCGGTGATGATCGGGCTGCGCCTGAAATGCTCACTGTACTCCCAAACAGCACACAACTCCTCGCGAACTACCCGAATCCGTTCAACCCTGAAACATGGATACCCTACCGGCTCTCCGAAAATTCACATGTCATGATCAGTATTTTAGACACTAAAGGCACATTGATAAAGTCCCTGAATCTGGGTTTGCAAAATGCTGGTTTCTATGAATCTCGGAATCGTGCTGCCTATTGGGATGGGCGTAATATGCTTGGTGAACTTGTGGCTTCCGGGGTTTATTTCTATCATCTGCAGACAGAAAATTTATCAGATGTCAAAAAGATGGTTATTGTGAAATAAAGGATTATTCCCATGGCGTATAGCAATTTTACGTTAGACACAGTGATGAAGGCGTTTGACTTAGAAGAAGTTGATGCCGCCGGTATCTTCGATGCCAGTGAACCAGTGAAACCGAGTGAACTGCTCACCGCAGTGTTAGCGCGAAACATACCTTTAGCCTATGCTATTGGCACAGAAAAAGTCAAATCAGAGTTAATTGTCGCGAATGTCCTCGTTGAACTCCGCGAACAATTAGAGCACGGTATCAGTTTTTTTTCAGGGATTGAGTTCAATGTTGATGCCGATGCCGATCTGACCGGTGTGTGCGATTTTGTGATAAGTCTTTCGCCACGCCAATTTTCTTTAAAGGCACCTATCATTATCCTTGTTGAGGCGAAGAAAGATGACTTGCTATCTGGACTCGGTCAGTGCGTTGCGGAAATGGTAGCGGCACAACGTTTTAACGCGGAAGAAGAGAATGATATCCATTGTGTTTATGGTGCTATCACATCGGGCATAGATTGGCTTTTTCTCAAATTAGAAGGAAAGAAACTCTACATTGACATGGCTGCCTATCAAATCGCGCAGTGTGACAAAATCCTTGGTATCCTTGCCAGTATGGTGAAGCAAAAAGCGTAAGTGAACGGTAAAAATAAAGAGAGATCGGAAATTACGATTATGGCAGGAAACATAACGCTCCAAAAAATCGACGAATACCGCTGGCGGATCCCGAAAAGCTACATGAAAGGCATGCGCGTTGATGGCATCGTCTATGCCAACGAAAAGCTTCTTAATCAAGCCAAAAGTGACGAAGCATTGCAACAGGTCGCAAATGTTGCACATCTCCCCGGCATCGTCAAGTACTCTCTCGCAATGCCCGATTTGCATTGGGGGTACGGTTTCGTTATTGGTGGTGTCGCTGCGACGGATCCGCAAGCAGATGGTGTTGTCTCTCCGGGTGGCATCGGGTACGACATCAATTGCGGGGTCCGACTCATTCGGACGAACCTCGATGTCTCGCAGCTTGAAGGGAAGCGGAAGGCACTCGTCGCCAAGTTATTCGAGAACGTTCCGTGCGGTGTCGGTTCAAGCGGCAAAATTCGTCTCACCGTCCAAGAAGAGCGACAGATGTTGGAGAAAGGGGCACTCTGGTCGATTGAGCGGGAGTATGGACATCCGGGGGATCTCGATTTTACCGAGGCGACCGGATTTCTCCAGCGCGCCAATGCCGATGCTGCGAGCCAACGCGCCTTAGAACGCGGTAAAAATCAACTCGGCACACTCGGTTCCGGGAACCATTTCCTTGAAGTGCAAGCCGTTGACCGGGTCTTTTACCGAGAAGCCGCAGACGCGATGGGGTTAAGCGAAGGCAATATTTGTGTCATGATTCACACCGGTTCACGGGGTTTCGGCTATCAGATTTGCGATGAACATGTCAAGAGTTGGGTTAAAGTTGCTGAAAGATACGGCATCAACCTTCCCGATCGGCAGCTCGCCTCAGCACCGATTAACTCACCCGAAGGGCAAGATTACATCACTGCTATGGCGTGTAGTGCAAATTATGCGTGGAACAATCGGCAGTGTATTATGCACCTCGTCCGACAGACCTTCATGCAATTTTTTGAGACGACTGAAGATGAACTCGGTTTGGAACTCGTCTACGATGTTGCGCATAACATCGGAAAGTTTGAAAAACACACTGTTGATGGGAAGGAACGTGAGTTATTTATCCATCGGAAAGGCGCGACCCGTGCTTTTCCAGCGGGACATCCAGAGATCCCTGACAAATACCAGAAAATAGGACAACCCGTCTTAATTCCCGGCGACATGGGTACAGCCTCTTACGTGCTTGTCGGCAATCCGGGGGCGATGGCAGAGACATGGGGTACAACCTGCCACGGTGCTGGTAGAGTGATCTCGCGTCGGAAAGCGATTGCCTTGACCAAAGGACGTTCTATCCAGAAAGATTTAGAGGCACAAGGTATCTATGTCCGTGCGGAAGGCAGACGCACGCTTCAGGAAGAGGTTCCCGAAGCCTACAAGGATGTCGATGAGGTTGTTCACGTCGTTGACAAAGCAGGACTCTCCCGCCGCGTGGCGCGTCTCCGCCCTATTGGTGTTGTGAAAGGTTGAAAAGTAGTAGATACACGCTGTTCGTTATAAATCGTACCGACCCTGCGGAATTGTGATCCTACTGACTGCTGTATGCCAATGTCTATTTTTTTATCAATTTTATCAAAGTCTGTTCAAAAAATAGGCACTCTTATCCCTTAAATCGCCTGAAATAGTCATTTTTGAGTTGGCACGGAAATTGCGTAGTTCTTATGTAAGCCTCCTTGGGTAAGCCGGAGCTATATTTCCTAAAAGGTGTCGTTTGCAAGTTTCTGTTGCATACGTGTTAGGTTAGATCCCTGAACCTCTTTCAACCGATTAGAACTATGGTTTCCGGCACCTTTTTTTTACGTTGGCGACCTCATCGAATCAATTTCCGTAAGGTCTGAATCAACGTTCCCTCCGAGAACCATTTCCCTGCGACGCGCCAGGTACTGCTCGAAAATGTCGGATAGACGTGAATCATCCCGCTCAATTTCCGCAACGGAATCCCCTCTTGCATCGCAAGGATATACTCGTGGATAACCTCTCCGGCATTTGCACCGACAATATGAGCTCCTAATATTTTTCCACTCCACCGACTCGCAATAATTTTCGTGAAGCCTTGTGTCTCACCTTCTGCAATGGCTCTGTCAACATCCCCTTGGTCCAGCGTAAACACGTCGATTTCTCCATGTTTCTCGCGCGCCTCCGCCTCCGTCAATCCGCATCGGGCGACTTCCGGATCGCAAAAGGTCGTCCACGGCACAACAGCGTAGTTAATCGATTTGGAGAACGGGAAAAAGATATTGCGGATGAGCAGCTGCGCTTGAAACGCTGCGACATGCGTGAACAGATAGTGTCCAATCACATCACCAGCTGCATAGATATTTTTGACGGGTGTCTGAAGTTTACTGTTCACTTCAATTCCACGTCTACCGACTCGTACTCCGATTTTGTCGAGTTCTAAACCCTCAATATTCGGTGCACGACCCGCAGCGATTAGAATTTTATCGAACGTCTGTTCCACGAGACCTTCTTCACTACTACTGAGGACCACCTTCGTGGTGTCTCCGTTTTTTGTAACCTCTGTTATGTTCGTGTTAAGTCGGATAGTGAGACCGTCTGCGCGAAGGTAATGGAGCATCTGTTCAGAGACATCAGTATCCTCTTTTGTCAAGATGCGTCCGCTGCGTTGTGCTATCGTTACATCAGCCCCGAGACGATGGAATGCCTGTCCGAGTTCAACACCGATTGGGCCCGCACCAACAACCAATAGACGTTTTGGCAACGCTTCTAATTCCCAAACCGTCTCGCTATCAAGATAACCGCAGGATTCCAATCCGGATATAGAGGGTGCAAGCGGGCGAGAACCCGTGCTAATCACAAATTTTTTACTTTTGAGGGTGTGTGTCTCGCCACTCTCGGTGTCTTCCACAACAAAGGTGTTCGTTGATTCAAAATGTCCATCTCCGAAGATAACATCAACTCCGATCTCGCGGAACCGTTCAGGGTTATCGTGTTCCTCTTCTATCTTATGCTGGGTGCTTTGCACGTATCCGATCACTCGCTGCCAATCAGGTGTACCGTTTGTGGCAGCAATGCCGTACTTCTCTGCGTTGTGTATGTAATTCGCCACCTTCGCCGCTTTCAGGAGTGCTTTCGACGGTACGCATCCCGTCCAGAGGCAGTCCCCCCCGATTTGGTGTATTTCGACAAGTGCCGTTTTTTTCCCTAACTGTGCCCCAGCCACGGCGAGCACGAGCCCCGCGCTTCCGCCACCGATGATCGTCAAGTCATACATATCCACAAGTTTTCCCTCCACGCTGTTCTATCTATCGTTGTTGACGCAGTACTTTGCCGGGCAGCTGCCCTGTCACATTTCCATTTTCAACAACGAAAACGCCGTTAACGAGGACCCAGTTTACACCGACAGGAGATTGGACGGGATCGAACCATGTGGAGCGATCTGCAACGGTCTCCGGGTTAAAAACAACGATGTCCGCGGCGAGTCCACGGTTAATTCTCCCACGGTCAGAGAGTCGGAATCGTTCCGCTGGAAACCCGCTCATTTTATAGATGGCTTCTTGGAGCGAAAGCAGTTGGCGTTCGCGCACAAACTTGCCCAGATACTGCACGAAACACCCATAACTCCGAGGATGTGGATGTGGAATATTGTAGACCCCATCGCTCGCAATCATCATGCGGGGGTGGTTCGCGGTGCAATTCAAAATGCGTTCGTTTTCTTCGGGCGGTGTTGCCCACGGCATCACAAAAGTTTCAATGGCGGCTTCCTCACAGATGAGATCAAAGGCGAAGTGCTCATTGGATTTACCCTCGCTTTTGGCGGCTTCAGCGAGTGTCATCCCGATAAACCTACCCGAGCGGTTGTATCCGACGATCTGATTGCCTTCACGCAATTCGTGGCGGAGGTGTGCGAGCGATTTCTCCTGAACTTCGCGGTCTTCCAGATGTGCCAACATGTCAGCAGGCGCGCCGGTCTGAAATTCCATTGGAAGCATCATCGCCAGATGCGTCATGCCCGCAGGATAGAGATAGGATTCAAACGTCAAGTCTATCTGTTCTTTCTCTACGCGTTCGAGGATTTCAGCGGCTTCAGCGTCAACGCGTTCATGTGAGATATGGACAGGAATCTCAGCGCGTTGGGCAATTTCGATCGTTTCTTCCCACGCTTGCTTTCTGCCGAGGATACGATAACGAATGTGTGCAGCGTAGATTGCATCGTAACTCGCAGCGATCTTTGAAAGGTAAACCAACTCATGTAAATCTGCATTCGCTGAGGGTTGGTAGTCGAGACCTAAGCAGAGACAACACGCCCCCGCTTCTAACCATTCACGTGTGGTGTGTTCCATCACTTTCAATTCGTCAGGAGTTGCTGGACGTGGATTCCACCCCATTGCATTGAGACGGACGGCACAGTGTGGCACCTGTGGATAGAGGTTCGCGGGAATTCTCCCCTTAAACAGACTCAAATATGCGTCTGGCGTTTGCCAGTTAAGCGGGACCTCAGCATCTCCGTAAGCGAATTGCGTGTAGTGCCACATTTCCTGTGCCTGTTTTGGTGAGAGGGGTGCCCATCCAAAACCGTCTGGCGCAGCTAAGTGCGTCGTTACGCCTTGACTGACAGCTGCGAATTGGTCGCGTCCACCGAGTAGCGCAATCTCAGAATGAACGTGTACATCAATAAAACCCGGGCAAACCACTTGTCCCTCCGCGAAAATCTTATCCGCTGCCTCTACCTGTTTAAGGTCGCCGATAGCGGCAATGTGATCGCCTTGGATACCAATATCTGCTACAAACGGTTCTCGTTTCCCTGTTCCATCGACAATATTTCCACCAGAAATAATTGTATCAAATCTCATAAAAATCTCCTCAATTGTTGGTTTAGTCTATCATTGCAGCGGGTGTGTGTCAACGGAAAAACTTACACAGAAGCGATTTCCGAAGGATTTACTTTGACAAAAAATCTGACCCTTGATACAATAACGGTTAGGATTTATTGCCAAATTAATTCGGGTATTTCTTACGTCACTACTAAACTTTGGACAATTTTCAGTTCCACGGACCCAACATATCCTTTTAGGACACATAGCACTCCGCTGGAGTGCGGGAGGTGGATAGACCTTTTTCTATAGACATAACACTCCGCTGGAGTGCGGTATTTTTCTCAAAGTTCCATGCGTGTGGGAAACTCGGAGAAAATATATGGTCCCTTGAAAACTCAAATCGCACCGGACACGAATTGTCCAAACCTTAGTAGGTATAGGACTTACGCAAAATTTAGGATTACCCCCCTTAGTCCCCCCGCAAGCAGGGGGAATCTGTCGGTTTTTAGAGACAACTGCGTAAGTCCTGGTCACAATAGGAGGAGAACTCATGCATCAAACCCCCGCTTTCATTAGGACTTCGCTCACAAACCCGTATGCCACATTATGGATAGCCCTGTTGCCGTTGATGATTGCGTTGGGCGGTTGTAGCGAGACTCCTTCTGGTGGCAGTGGTTTTACGGATGTAGGACGCGGTGAACCGACTATCGTTGATTCCGTTTTAGCCATTAGCGTCTTTGATGATAGACCCGATGGCATCACTACGTCCTTTTCTGCCGAGGTCAACGACCAAGTATTTCTATGGATTCTATGGGGGAACATCACAGAACAACACACGGTTGAGGTTTCATGGTTCTCACCAGAGGATGACTTGGACGATCCGCCGTTCTGGAGTGAAGAGAAAACCCTTACTTCAACGACTGGCGATAAAATTACATGGTTTTACATAGACTTACCAGATGATACAGGCGAGTGGTTCGTTGAAATCTATCTTGACGATCTTTTCGAGCGAAGCCACGTTTTTTGGGTAGAATAATGAAAGGCATTCCGATCCGTCCTACAATTGGAAGGAGGGAACCGTGGATAAACTGAAAATCGCACATATCGGTACCGGGAGACGCGGGCGCGGCACCTATTTACCGATTATCTCGAAATTGACGGACGATCTTGAACTCGTCGCCGTTTGCGATCAACAAGAAGAAAGCGTTACCGAGCAAAGCGATAAATACAACGTTCCTGCTTACACAGACACTGCGCAGATGTTAGCGCGTGTAAAGCCAGATATCTGCGCAATCGTTATTACACCGAGTAACAATCACGTCCCTGGACTCCTCTGCTCCGAACATGGGGTCAGTTATTGCACTGAAACACCGATTGATACAGACCTCGGATGGGCAGACAAGATGATTGCATCTGCCCAAGCCAACGGGACGAAGTTGGAGGTCAACGAAAACTATTATCGCGTCCCTACCGAACGGATAAAACGAGAAATGATTCTCGCGGGGGTTTTCGGCAAAGTCAATGTCGCATACAATGACTTCCGAGGCCACGGATACCACGGTATCGGACTTATCCGCAGCTACGTCGGTTTTGAAAATGAGCCGGTACAAGTTTACGGTTTCCGCAAGGGGTATAACGTCCAGAACCACGTCTGGCGGCAGGGGCAACCCGAACGAAATAGTGAGGATTGGCAGCACGCCGTGATTGAGTTTGCGGACGGAGCTGTCGGTATCTTCAATTTCAGCGGCTTGTCTTACGGGTCTCCGCTCCGCGGTTTTAACGGCTCAAAGTTCTACGCTGAGCGCGGGATGTGTTTCCGAAATGATGCTGTTATCTTGAACGAGACTGCCGACGCACAGCGTCCGATTAACATTTCACGTAGAACCAATAACGTCGGCGGCTATGAGACCCTGGCTGCCCTCGTTGCCGATACGGATCCTGAAGTCGTCTGGGAAAACCCTTTGCAGAATTATCCGCTCAGCGATGGTGAAATCACTGTCGCGTCAGAGTTGATGAGCCTTGTGAATGCGGTTCGGAACGATACAGAACCTGAATATGGTGCATACAATGGTCGTAAAGACCGCGAGATTGATGTCGCTATGGCACGTTCATGGGCGAATAACGGTGCCCCCGTCTCTTTCCCGTTTGAATACGAGAAACGTTGAATCCGGTTTCCACCACTGCGCAACGCGTCACGTTTTTCTTGTTGTTTCCAGTAAAATTCTGTATACTATTTAGGTGGATAATTGGAAAAGTAAGAAAATTGGAGGAATATCATTGTGAAAAAAATCCGGTCTATTCTCGCTCTCTTACTCATCTTTGGTTGCAGCACAACCTTGATGGGAAACGAATGGGCGAACTACTACTTTCCGGATGCACTCGGAAATTACTGGGTCTACGAAGATCAGAATGGCGACGAATTAACGCGGTACGCAATAGAACCAGAGAATATTGAGGGTGACACCTATCGTGCTTTTACTTATAATCCGAGTTTGGAGAATTGGGCAGACTTTGAGCATTATATTCACCCGTATTACTATCAAGTTGGAGACGATTGGGTGGCACTTTTCGTTGGCTCTGAAGTCGAAAACGCAGTCAAGGCATCTACAATACAACAGATGGACGATGCGATTGTCGTCATGCAGCAGGCCATGCAAGAACAGATACCTGAGGGACT
This sequence comes from Candidatus Poribacteria bacterium, assembly GCA_963662915.2. Lineage (GTDB taxonomy): Bacteria > Poribacteria > WGA-4E > WGA-4E > WGA-3G > WGA-3G. Next base: position 2,300,695 of record CAXXEU010000002.1, read on the forward strand.
AAACATTTCATTTGATATAAGTTACGAAGTTGATGTGAAATCCCAAGACTATTTCTATCTCTTACCGACACCTGCCACTTTTGATGAAGAGTGGACAGCGATTGAAGTAAATGTTGTGCTAACCTTGACGATTGATATCAAGGGGATGCCGATGGAGATACCGGGGGGTTCGACGCAAACTGCCACGACCTACACGACTTACGTAGAAATGGGGAACGTCACAGGGACAGAGACGGTGGAAACGGATGCTGGCACTTTTGAAGACTGCTTGGTAATTGAATACCGAACGGACGCATCCACTGAGACGGCTTTGTCTATGGAAGTTCCAGAGCAACCGGGTGTGCAAGAACAGAAAGGCGCATCCCTCACGACGCTCTGGTTGGCTCCAAATGTCGGTATCGTCAAACTGACGCAGGCGCATGAGCACGACGAAACATCCGAGACACTCGGATTAGAACCCCCAGAAGACAAAACTTTTGAATTAATCCAATACGAAATTAAAGCTTCAGGTTCAGACAGCGAATGAGTACCTTCCCTATCTATCGCCCAAGGCGACTTCGCGCGCGTGAAAATCTACGACGACTGGTTCGCGAGACGGCCCTCTCTGTCAACGACCTCATCTACCCGATGTTCGTCGTTCATGGACGTGGAACTGCGACTGAAATTTCCGCAATGCCTGGATGCTACCAGTACTCAATTGACAATCTCATCAAAGCCGCGAAAGAACTCGCTGCGCTCGGAATTCCCGGAACAATTTTGTTCGGAATCCCCGCATCAAAGGACCCTTTCGGTTTGGAGGCTTATGCCGACGATGGCATCATTCAACAAGCGGTTCGTGCCGTTAAAGATGCTGTGCCCGACCTGCTTGTGATGACGGATGTATGCCTCTGTGAATACACTGACCACGGGCACTGTGGGGTCATTGAGGCGGGCGAAGTTCAAAACGATCCGACCCTTGAACTCCTTGTTAAGGAGAGTCTTTCTCATGCGCGTGCGGGTGCCGATGTCATTGCCCCGTCAGATATGATGGACGGACGCGTTGGCGCAATTCGCACAGCGTTAGATGAAAATGGGTATGAAAGCATTCCGATTATGGCGTACGCTGCTAAATACGCATCTGCCTTTTACGGTCCGTTTCGCGAAGCAGCGGAATCCGCGCCGCAGTTTGGGGACCGGCGTGCCTATCAAATGGACCCGGCAAATGCTGACGAGGCATTACGAGAAGTATCACTTGATATCGAAGAAGGTGCGGACATTCTCATGGTAAAGCCTGCCCTCTCCTATCTGGATGTTATTCATCGGGTCAAAACAGAATTTCAGGTCCCTGTTGCTGCTTACAATGTTAGCGGTGAGTATGCTATGGTTAAAGCGGCAGCACAAAACGGCTGGATTGATGAGGCGCGGGTTGCCATGGAGTTACTAATCAGTATCAAACGCGCCGGTGCTGACATAATTTTAACCTACTTTGCCAAATCCGTTGTGGAATGGCTGTAAAAAATTGGAGGAAACGATTTGGAGGACAGTAAATCCTTAGCCGCATGGCAAAAATCACAACAATTCATCCCGGGTGGCGTTAACAGTCCCGTCCGTAATTTCAGTAAGGTGGGTAGCCACCCGCGTTTCATCGCCCGTGGAGCAGGTTCAAAAATCTACGACATCGATGGAAACGAATATATCGACTATGTTGCTTCCTGGGGTCCCTTGGTTTTGGGACACGCGCATCCGAGTGTTATAGAGGCTATCAGTTCGGCAGCAGCGAACGGCACCAGTTTTGGTGCGCCAACAACATTGGAGACAGAACTCGCTGAAATTATTGTTGAGGCAGTGCCTTCGATCGAGCAAGTCCGGCTCGTCAACTCTGGCACTGAAGCCACAATGACCGCAATTCGTGTCGCACGCGGGTATACAGGACGCGATAAGATTATTAAAATTGACGGATGCTATCACGGTCATGTGGACTACCTTTTGGCAAAAGCAGGTTCAGGAGTTGCTACTTTCGGGCTTTCTGATAGCGGCGGTGTCCCCGAAGATTTCGCACGCAATACTCTCACTGTGCCATTTAACAACCCCGATGCCGTCCGCCAAGCAATAGAAGCGAATCCTGACGAAATCGCCTGTCTCATTCTGGAACCGATTATGGGGAATATGGGCATCATCCCTCCCAGAGACGGTTACCTCAATGAACTCCGTGAGATTACGGAGTCACACGGTATTGTCCTCATTTTTGATGAGGTCATCACAGGATTTCGAGTCGCTTATGGCGGTGCCCAATCTCACTATAACGTCACGCCAGATATGACCTGTTTAGGAAAGATTATTGGTGGCGGTTTGCCTGTTGGGGCTTACGGCGGGAAGCGGGACATCATGCGGTGTGTTGCCCCGGAAGGCGATGTCTATCAAGCGGGTACCCTATCGGGCAATCCGTTAGCCGTTACTGCGGGGATAACAACGCTAAAAAAACTCGCTGAACCGGGGGTTTATGAAAAACTTGAGGATAGTGCCGCTGCTCTCGCAGATGGACTCGCTGAGGCGACGCAAACCCATGGTGTTGACGCATGGCATAGCCGCGTCGGTTCGATGTTGATGCTTTACTTCACATCAGAAACCGTCACGGATGCCGATGGCGCACGCACAGCAGATACTGCTCGCTTTCAAGAATACTTCTGGGGACTTATAGAGCGTGGTGTCTATGTTGCGCCCTCCCAATTTGAGGCAGGTTTTGTCTCCTTGGTCCACTCTGAAAACGATATCAACACAACCGTTCAAGCTGCAACGCAGGTATTGGCTGACCTCTAAGGAAAATAGCGAAAGGGCTGCCTCTACATTATGTCCAACTTTGATCAAACCGTTCAATTGATTGCTGATGACTTGCGTGCTGTTGAGGCGAGACTTACAGAAGAAACCGCCAGTGAATATAGTTTCGTTGACATGGCAGTCCAACACGTCGTAGAAGGCGGTGGCAAACGTCTCCGTCCGATTCTTGTTGTTCTTTCTGCCAAAGTCTGCGGGTATCAAGGCAGCGACGCGCACACCCTCGGTGCTGTTGTTGAACTCATCCATGTCGCATCCCTTGTTCACGACGATGTGCTTGATGAAGCGGTTATCCGTCGTGGTCGCGAAACTTTACATGCAAAGTGGGGTAATAAAGTCGCTGTTCTCGTCGGAGACTACTTACACGCTCGCGTTCTCTCTATGCTCGTCTCTCGCCGCTCCGATGATCCTGCTATGGCGATTCTCGCTGATACCACACAAGCGATGTGTGAAGGTGAAGTCATCCACGCATACAAAAGTGGCGATTTTGACATCTCCGAAGCCGAATACCTCAAAATTATTAGTTTCAAAACGGGTAAACTGATTACTGCCTCCTGCACCCTCGGTGCGCATCTCGGTACAACCGACCCGAAGCAGATTGAAGCACTTACCCTCTACGGGCAACAAATTGGGACAGCCTTCCAAATTGTCGATGACGTGCTTGATTTCACGGAGGATCCAGATAAATTGGGGAAAAACGCGTTTGGGGACCTCCGTGAAGGGAAACTCACTTTTCCAATCATTTATGCTCGAACTGTTTGTAATAATGATGAAAAACAGATGCTTGAAAAAGTCCTGAATCCCAATACAGATGAAACAGCAGCAATCGCTTTTGTTGAATCCCTGTTCGAGCGGTATGGTGTGGAAACCTACTGCCTGAAAGTCGCACAAGATTACGCCGATCGCGCCAAAGCGGCGTTAGCAATCTTACCGCAAACCGATGCTTGTCTTGCGCTACAACAACTTGCAGATTACGTCGTCTCACGTGATACATAAGAAATAGTCGTCGATTAAGACGGGCATGGTTAATTAGAACCCTCTTTGACCGATAACTGAAAATTAATGACCGACAACTCATAAAATGTTTTATCCAGCATACATAAACCTTCAGGATCGGAAATGCCTTGTTGTCGGTGGCGGCTCAGTTGCGGAGCGAAAAGTCGTCGCGATGCTCCTCAGCGGTGGTAATGTCACTGTAATTAGTCCAGAGGCGACGGCTTTGCTAACTTTCCTTGCAAATATCGGTACAATCCGTTGGCACAAACGTCAACTGAAAGCAGATGATACCAACGGCTACTTTCTTGTCTGCACTGCTACTGATTTTACGGATATTAACAGTGCTGTCTTTGTAGAAGCATACGAGAAGAACAAAATTCGTTTAGTCAATGTCGTTGACGTTATCCCGCAATGCACCTTCGCCGCTGCTTCCGTCGTAACCAACGGCGAACTCATGCTTAGCATCTCAACAAGCGGGAAAAGCCCTGCAACGAGTCGTCGTATCCGTGAATATTTTGAGACACTCCTAAACGCTGATTCGTTATACACGCTCGGCTATGAGGCTGGAAAACCTGTCCCAATTAAGAATCAAGGACTGCCCTATCCGGTTTACCTCCTGTTGAAAGATCGGAAATGCGTCGTTTTATGTGCACAAAAAACGCAGGAAATTGAACGTCGCGTTTCGCTGTTACGCCGGTGTGGTGCTTCTGTATTATGGATGGCACCCGACACCGTGAAACCTTATCACTATGAAGATGCGTTCCTCGTTATTGCAGAGAAAACATCTACGGTGGACATGCCGTGTGAAAGTGGAGATAGATTCATTCTGGAATATCTTGATGAACCGCGTGCGGGAACCCATTTCACACCGCAATTTGTAACAGATGATAACTTAATAATTAGTGTTGCTGCCAGAAGCAGTGCTGGTACTGAAAGCGCAGAACAACTCCGTAAAAAGCTCGCGAACCAGTTTGAGAATAACGGATATGGTGCCTTTATCGAATTTCTCGGTGCCCGCCGTTCTGAAATTCTCAAGTCTTTTCCAACACCTAAAAAGCGTGCCGACTTTTTTGAAGTGCTCATCAATACCGTTGAAGATGCGGTATCGGGGTTACAAACCCCTCCTACAACATGTTGCCTTAGGTTTACAAATCCTGAATGCTCTGCCGAATGCCTTTTCAACTGGGTTCGGAACGGTAGGTTGGAACGTGCCGATGCCTTTGCCTCTCACTTAGTTGAATTAAAACGCCTTCAGGCGCACGTCGCTAACCGCGAAAATAAGAGCGAGTGATATATCCATCTGTTGTGAGTACACATCTATCGATGCCTCAAGGTGCACGGATCAATGATAAATTTTCTGTTTCTCATTACCCTTTTAATATACTTAGCAGCGAGCATTTTTCATACGCTTTCGCTGGCTATTGGCAATCGGACTGAAGCCTCCGGAATTCGCCCAGTCATCGAGCAAATTGCTTTTTGGTGTACCATCATCGGCTTCGCTTTTCTTACGCTGTTTATTGCACTTTGGTGGCTCCGGCAGGGGCATTTTCCGATGACCCACTGGACCGACTCCATTGCGTTTTTCGCGTGGGCAATCACGCTAATTTATCTGCTCATTGTGCGCTTAACACATCTCCGCACGCTCGGCAGCTTCGTCATGCCTGTTGCGTTTATTGCGATACTTATTTCATACAGTTTCGCAACGCACACCGCTGCGCTTCCCGAACCGTTACAAAACTACTGGCTTCTGGCGCATACTTCACTTATTTTTCTTGCTTATGCTGCATTCATCGCTGCTTTTGGATTTGGGTTGATGTATCTGATAGCAGAACGAAAAATTCGCAAAAAAGCAGATGCTCTCCTTGACAACCTCCTCCCCTCTCTCGGTATTTCCGATGAACTCGGATATCGCTGCACAATTCTGGGGGTCATTCTGCTGACCATGGGGGTGATTGTTGGAAGCCTCTGGACCCAATATATCCGAGATGTGCCTTGGAGATGGATTGATGCGAAGGTAATCTCTACACTGGTGACATGGTTTATCTATGTCGCGCAAATCGGTATCCGTCAATTTTGGGGGTGGCACGGACGCAGAGCGGCGTATGCCGCAATCCTCGGTTTTGTTGCCGTTCTCTGCACTTATGTTGGCGTAGACCTCTTTTTAGACAGCATGCATACATATCGCTGATATGGAGATGTCCATAAACAGACTGAATTCTAAATTTGACACGACCCGTAATATGTGATATAATTTATCCAATATACGCGTATACATCTTTTTAAATCTGTTGAGAAGCAATGAACCAGCTTGTCTCCGTCGGAACCAGCCATCATGTTGCCCCCATTGAGTTTAGGGAGAAGTTGGCGTTTTCCGAAGAACAACTTATTGAATTCCTCCAACGCTTGTCTAAATCTAATCAGGTTCAAGAGGCAGTGATTCTCTCTACCTGTAACCGGGTAGAGCTTTATGCAATCGCGCAGTCAGTGCGCAATGCCGATGCAGCCGCGAGAATGCTCGTTGAATTCCTTGCGCGATACCATCAGCTGAGCGCAGAATCGCTTAAGAAATGGTGTTACCTCCACCATAATCTTGAGACGATCCAGCATCTCTTCAGAGTAACATCAAGTCTTGATTCTATGGTGGTCGGTGAATCCCAAATATTGGGTCAAGTCAAAACCGCTTACGACTGTTCGCGTTCGTCTGGTGCGGTAGGAACTGTTCTCAATCGGCTTTTCACCAAAGCCTTTAGCGTTGGTAAACGCGTCCGCTCTGAGACGACAATCACTACCGGTGCCGTTTCCATCAGTTACGCCGCCGTTGAACTCGCGAAAAAGATTTTCAATACACTTGAAGGCAAGACTGTCGCGATTATTGGAGCCGGTGAGATGAGCGAACTGACTGCAAAGCATCTTGTCGCCAATGGGGTTTCCAAGGTAATTGTCGCAAATCGCACTTACGAGCGTGCCGTCAAAGTCGCCGAGAAGTTTAACGGGATACCCCTCCCTTATAATAACAATCTCGATTTCCTCATAGATGCAGATATTGTCATCAGTTCCACTGATGCACCGCATTATCTCATCAATCAACAGCCTCTTGCTGACATCATGCGCAAACGCAAGCACCGATATATGTTTCTCATTGACATCGCGGTGCCACGTGACATTGACCCGGACGTGAGTAAGGTTGATCACGCGTTCCTCTATAATATTGATGATCTTGAAGCCGTCGTGGCTTCTAACCTCAAAGACAGGCAGCAGGAAGCGGTTCGCGCGGAGCAGATCGTCTCTGAAGAGGCGAAACGATTCTACAACCAATTACAAGTTTTCCAGGTGAACCCTACAATTAAGGCAATCCATCAGCAGTTTCAACAGGTGGCTGACACCGAATTGCAAGCGTGCTTCTACAAAACAACACTCTCCGATCAGCAAGAAACCGCTATTGCCTCCATGACGCAGGCAATTATAAAAAAACTGCTCCATCATCCCATGCGAAATCTCCGATGCGCTGTCAACAATGGTGATGCCGACCATGCCCAATATGTCCAAGCATTGCAGGAATTGTTCGCTCTGGATGTTGACGAGGAAGACCCAGAAAAACCATAAGCGGTCAGCAATCAACCAATAGTTTCCACATTATTAATCCATTTTTCACGACCCAGGCGCGGTTGGAATTCGCCGAAAATTACCGTGAACGTAGGGGAGCGGTGACCAGATTTAATAATTTAAAAAAAATGCAAAACTCGCTCACAATCGGCACCCGTGGTAGCCAACTCGCGCGCTGGCAGGCGCAATTTGTTAAGAATCAATTGGAGTTCCATTTTCCGAGGCTTGAGGTCCATATAGCGATCATCAAAACCACTGGGGACACCTATCAAGACGCTTCACCTGCTGGACTCGGTAAGGGCATCTTTACCAAAGAGATCGAAGCAGCGCTTTTAACGCGGGATATCGACATTGCAGTCCACAGTCTGAAGGATATGCCGACAGAATTGCCACCAGGACTGGGCATCGTTGCTATTCCGAAGCGCGAGGATCCACGGGATGTGCTTATCACCGCCACTGGGTTCCCCTTAGAAGATTTACTGGGTGGGGCCAAGGTTGGGACTACAAGTCCTCGTCGGAAAGCGCAACTCCTTGGTATACGTCCAAATCTGCGGGTCGTTGATGTCCGGGGGAATATTGACACACGGTTACGTAAACTCCGTGAAACTGACCTTGACGGAATTATCCTTGCTGCCGCCGGTATCAAACGCCTCCTTGACCCCGAAATTATCACGCAATATTTTGATATAGAACGGATGGTTCCTGCTGCCGGACAGGGTGCCCTTGCAATTGAAGCACGAGAAGGGGATAGGACAGTCGAGGCTTTGCTTGCCCCTCTTAACGATCCGCAGACAGTCGCTGAGGTTACTGCCGAAAGAACGATATTGAAAAGTCTCGGGAGTGGATGTCAAATCCCAGTTGGTGCACATGCTTGGCATGTTGATGGTGAACTTTCGCTTATTGCCGCTGTGTGTCACCCGGAAGGGATTCATCGTATTGTAGAGATTGCGACTGGAACCCCCGACGCAGCAAACCACCTGGGCAGAATCGTAGCCGAAAAGCTGCAAAGTGGTGGGGCGAGTGAATTGTTGCGGTTATAGGAAATTGCTGATGAATGCATCTCCAGATAAATTAGACAGAGGCATTGTTTACATCGTAGGTGCCGGTCCCGGCGATCAAAAACTTATCACCCTCAAAGGTGTGGAGTGCCTACAACGCGCAGATGTTGTCATCTACGATTTATTACTGAACGATGCCCTCTTGGAACATTGCCCCGCGCACACCGAGAAGATCCGTGCGCCCGACCCAAGAATCCGAGCAACGCGCCAAACCGAACTCAATCAGATGCTCGTTGAACATGCCAAAGCCGGTAAAGTCGTTGTTCGCCTTAAAGGTGGGGACCCTTATATCTTTGGCAGGGGTGGCGAAGAGGCAGTCGCTCTCACCGAGGTAGGTATTCCGTTTGAGGTCGTTCCCGGTATCACTTCTGCAATTGCTGCGTCCGCTTATGCCGGTATTCCAGTCACGCATCGCGATTATGCTTCGTCGGTAGCGTTCGTTACAGGACATTCCGCTGCACTGCGTCCGGATTCAAACATCAATTGGGAGCGTCTCGCCACAGCGGTAGATACGCTTGTCGTCTACATGGGGGTTGCACACCTTCGACAAATTGCCGAACGGCTTATAACACACGGCAGAGATCCAGAAACGCCTGTGAGTTTAGTCCGTGTCGGAACAACACCACAACAGCAGGTTGTCCAAGGCACCTTGGACAATATTGTTCAAAAAGTCGAGGCAGCTCAACTAAAAAGTCCGGCAGCGATTGTCATCGGTGAAGTCAATCGGCTCCGTGAGCGACTCCGATGGTTTGACACCAAACCGCTATTCGGAAAACGGATACTCGTTACACGCGCCCGTGCCCAAGCGAGTGAATTCGCTAACCTTTTGGAAGCAAACGGTGCTGAAGTTATCCAATTCCCTACTATAGAGATTCACCCTATTGCGTATGTGGACCTACCGTCTCCTGATAAATACGATTGGGTTATCTTTACGAGTGTCAATGCCGTAGAAATTTTCTATGGACGCTTATGCGAAAGTGGGAAGGATGCGCGTGCGTTCGGCAGAAGCAAAATCTGTGCAGTTGGTCCAAAAACAGTCGAGGCACTGAACCGCATCGGTATCCAGCCCGATTTTATTCCATCGCACTCCGGCGGCAGTGCTATTGCTGCTGAAATGGAGGATGTAGAAAATAAAAAAATCCTACTCCCGCGTGCGAAAATCGCTACTGCCGACCTGCCTAAAGGTTTGCGTGAGAAAGGCGCAGTCGTTGATGATGTACCCCTCTACGATACCCTCAAAGTGGCAAGCGGTGGTAATAAAGGGCGAGATCAAATTGAAGATGACCTCTTGAACGGCAGGATTGATTTCGTCACATTCACCAGTTCTTCAACGGTTACGAACTTCTTAGAGATGTTTCCCGAACATGAACTTGAAGGCCTATTTGCTGATGTCAAGGTCGCCGTGATTGGTCCGACAACGCAAAAGACGGCAGTGAAGCACGGCGTGCAGGTTGACGTAGTCGCAGAGGAAGCCTCAATAGAGAGCCTTGTCGCAGCAATTGTTGCGGTTTACCGTGAGGCTTCACGTAAAAATGTGAATAGGTAGGACCTTGGGCTAAAATAGGGAGGCGAGGTTTTTAACCTCGCCAGTCTTCCGTAACAACGGACTCTACCTGCGTGACATTCTACCCAAAAATCGGGAAGACATAAGGCACAAGTACCTTCTGATAGACGGTAATAGTTCCAAAAATCGAATAGTAACCTGCACATAACACCAGACCGATTTGTTTCCACAACGGTGCTTGTATCTCTGGCGGTAAGAACTTGCGATTCACGTAGAGGGTATGCAGTGCCGAAAACACAAGGAGATAGCCACCAACTGTTGCCGATACCAAGATCATAAAGAAGGGTTTGGCGAGGTACATCGCGATGATACCCCAAAGAATATAGACCGCCAGAATTGGATAATAAATCCATTTCGCGCTGTTTTCACCCAAGTTTCTTGCCCGCCTCACGCCGGTCCAAATAATATCGGTAAAACCGCGTGGCACGCCATCTACACCACCGAGTTGTGTCGAAAACAGCACCCAGAAACCGCAGAGCAGTGTAAGATACCAGAGACTTCTGCCGCCTTTTTCCTCAAGTCCCTGCGCTTGCATTGCCGCTGCCGACCACTGTTCCATCTCTTGTCCCTGAGGCACGTACTGCAAGGTTAACATTGCCGGTAACGCAATACCGACGAAACACCCAATCATCCAAATATAATACTGTTCAAACCGGACATATTTCCACCACTCTTTGAACCGTTGGAGATTCTCTGGCGTAATGCGAAACACTTTTCCCCAGTGTGAGAGTGTTACGTGTTGTCCGCCAATCATGGACGGAATTGCGCCGACGAGACTGCTCATGCCCCACCCTTTATCGCGGACGTAATGGGTTATTCCGACGTTGCCTAAGCCCCCGCTGCCGGCGTACGCAGCGAACGCGCCAACCAATAGCCAATTGACTTGCCCATCTTCTCCTGCAGTCGGGAGTGCTCCGAAACTGAAGAACCCTTTAATAACACTCCACCAAACTTTCGGTGACACCATAAATAGGTCTATGATGACGAGGTAGCTGATGATCCAAATCACCATGAAAAGTTGCACCTTTTCAAGCGAGTTGTAAATCTTTCCGCCGAATAGCACAATCCCTAAACAACTAAAAAATATGAGATATGCGAATACACGGACAGTTCCGCCATCTGCGTCTTGTGGCATATAACCGAGCCATGCGGCAGCGAGTGCCGTCGCCGCTGTCATTGCCCAGCCGGGCCAGATCCCAAAAAAGTTGATACCTGAATAGAAAGTCATCCAGAAAGGTGCGCCGGGCTTACACCGCATGTAACCGCTCATCATCGGTTCGCCTGTGTAAAGCGTATAGCGAATCGCTTCCGTGTTCAGGATGACCTGAAGCAGGATAGCGATTGTCGCAATCCAGAGCAATCTACCCCCGTATTGTGCGGTAATCGCAGGACCCAGCAGCCACTCACCACTTCCAATTGAGCCGCCTAACGCAATAATACCGGGACCTAAGATATTGCGAAACGCTTTTCCAAATTGATACGGCGGTGGCGCAGGTAAATCATCAACCTCCCAATCGGGAAGCGTGCCACCATCTACAGTTTCTTTGGTTTCTGCCATATTATTACCTCCTCTCTCTTCAGGTTTTGATTGCGAATTGAGGTGTTGACGGGTGATTGCCTATTGCCTACCATTCCCAACAGATGCGGACATCTAACTTTTCTGCGAGGTTTGCGAGCCCCCGTAGATGGTCTACATGGATTGGAATGCCGTTCTCAAGATAGTTATCGTAGTTGTTCCACTCGATTTCACCGGGAAGATAGGCTTGTTCCACGCCTTCTGCCGTTTTTGAGGTGTGAATTTTACCGATACCGCTCTGGATTTCCTCGGCATACCCGTCGTAATCCGTGAAACTTGCAACGTTCAGTGCGAAAAAGAAATGTTCAGACGGATCGCCCGATTTATTACACGCCATCAAACCGCCGCATAGCGGGCCCGCGAGAATACCCATAATAAGTGCTAATCCGTAACCTCTCGGGCCCGCTGCGGGTGCGAGGAACCGCCCCTTCTCTGGATCGCTCGTGGGTTGCCCCGTCTCATCTATGAGCCAGCCTTCTGGAATCGGTTTGCCATACATCCTTAGCGTACCGATTTTTCCCCATGCGGAAACACCACATGCCATGTCCAAGACGATTGGATGTCCGTCACCAACAGGCAAGGCGTAACTCATCGCGTTGTTTGCGACGACTGCCTCCGCGCCACCCGGTGCTACAATGGAAGCGCCACCTGTGTTCGTTGTCGAAAACCCGATCATCTGTTTTGATGCTGCCATAATCGAATAGCACGCCGCTGCACCGAAATGTCCGGCGTTGCGGACGCCAGCCGCTGCAATTCCTGTTGTCTCGGCTTTTGCTATCGCTGTCTCCATTGCCAACGTGCTTGCAAGATGTCCGATCCCGTTATCACCATCAACAATGGCGACACTCGGTCCCTCCGTTGCAATACGGAGTTCAGGCTTCGCGTTCATCTTGCCCTCCAAAACGAGGTTGAGATAGCCCGGCAAGGCACGTGTTCCGTGTGAATGCACGCCACGCAAATCCGTGAGGACCTGGTGTCTTGCAATCGTTGCGGCATCTTCCGGACGGAGTCCTGACTTTTCGCAGAGCGTTCGAGCGAAATCCCGCAACTTCGCTGAATTTACTACAATTTCCTGCATAACATCTTCTCCAATCATGAATTATCTGCCTATTTTAGCAGGGGCGGCGTTATAGATCAAGCACAATCCAATTTTTCCGACACATTGTTCTGTTTCTTTTTAGGACTTACGCAAAATTTAGGATTACCCCCCTGAGTCCTCCCGCAAGCAGGGGGAAGCTGTCGGTTTTTAGACACAACTGCGTAAGTCCTGTCAAATTGAATATTGACAATGACAATTTTTCGCGTCCGTTTTCCGTATTTGAATCGTGGACAGGGTTTGAAGAAGATGCGTATTTTGATTGAGTTGTTGTAGTAGGGATCTCTCTCAATTCCACCCGCAAAAACCGTCCTAAAATGCTTGACAAAAATCTGAAAACGCCTATAATACTATTATAACCTGATTGAACCTCAAGGAGGTTATCCGCAGTGTCTTTAAAGCAACGTATTCATAGCAAAGAAGTGATTAACATCGCCTCTGGTGTCCCCTTCGGTTGCACCCGAGATGAAATGGAAGCGGTTCTCGGTCAAGGCAACTACGATTTAGTCAGTGTTGACCATCAACATGGCCCCGCAAATGAAGACCAACTCGTCGAATATTGTGCCATGGCGAGCGAATTTGATGTTGGTGTCCAACTTCGTATCAAGCATACCCGTCACACCTATCTCATAGGTAATCTCTTAGATCTCGGGCCTCTCGCGATTGTCGTTCCCCAAGTCGAGAATGTGGAAACGGTGGACGAAGCAATTGATTTCTTCTACTATCCTCAGATGGGGAAACGGAGTTGGGGGCCCAGCAGTGCTTACGGCATAAAGCAAGGCATGGATCGCCTTGAATACGCCGAGTGGTGGAACAACACCGGCATTCTTATTTTGCAAATCGAGTCTGTTGATGCCGTGATTAACGTCAACAAATTCGCAAAACCCGGCGTAGATATGGTAACCTTCGGCGAGAATGACCTTAATTTCAGCATAGAGTCATATCCGAGTTCACCTTTCCAGAACCTTCAAGAGTGCCTTGCACACGTGCACACTCAGTTAGCAGATACGCACGTCAAAGTGGGTGCTGGACATACGCCGTCAGGTTTATTGTAGGAGTGAAGTCGAATTTCCCGTAGGCAGGGCTGTAACCCCGATTGCCCAAACCGCTAAGCAGTTTACCCTGAGAAGGAGCATCATAATGTCAAAACGGATTAGAATTGGACTTATTGGCTGCGGTATGATAGCCGGATCACATATCAACGGATACCTCGCGCATCCGCAGCACGCCGAAATCGTTGCTGTCTGCGACACAGTGGAAGAGAATGTGAAACGGAGAGCGGCGGACTTCCTGTCTGTTGCAACATCACGCGCAGAATCCGCAACCGCCGAGGCAGAGAAAGCAGAAACCGCGGCAGCGCGCGAGCAGTTGCAGGCTGATGCTGCGCGCTTAACAGAATATGCCGATAGCGGTGTCAAAGTCTTTAACGACTACAACGAGATGATAAAGGAATGTGATTTAGATGCCGTTAGTCTGGCATTACCACCGTTTGTCCACGAGTCTGCAACAGCCACGGCTGCGAAAGCAGGTCTGCACGTTTTCTGTGAAAAGCCGATGGCGCGCACGGCAACAGAGGCACGGAATATGCGCGATGCTTGTGATGCTGCTGGCGTTAAACTCGCATACCAGAGCGGCGGGACATGTCTCGACCCCACAAGTTACGCCATTCGCGATGCCGTCACCTCTGGAAAAATTGGTGATGTCTACTACGGCAGGCTTACGAGTTTCCGGGTTCGCGGTAGGCCTAATATAGATATGTTCGGTTTCGGCAGATGGTTCCTTAATTCTGCTTTCAGTGGTGGCGGCACGATATACGACACAGGTGTTTATGATATCAATCGTTCCATTTATCTACTCGGTTCACCACAGCCTGCCACTATTAGCGGTATTGCTTATCGAGGGATGCTCCCTGAATATACAGGTGAAGAGATTAACGATGTCGAGGAACACGCCTCTGTCTTCGTCCGGTTTACGAATGGTATGTCCTTTACTTATGAACACGGCTGGGCGGGCAATCTGGCAGAACACCCGCAAGGCATTTTCATCTTCGGTTCTAAGGGTTCCTTTAGTGGCAATAAACTCTTTCTTGAGAAGGGGAAATGGGATACTGATGATCAGGGCAACCGCCGCCGTTACCAAGGGAATCTTGTTGAAACGCCGTTGGAACCGCCAGACAGGTCTTTCCCCGATAAGTTCCGCGATTTCCTTGATGCCTGTAGCAGCGATGCCCAACCTATTAGCAATGGGGACGTTGGTTTGAAGGTTACAGAGATTATGAGTGGCTCGCTTTTATCAGCGAAACTCGGTCGCGAAATCACTGTAGATGAGCTTTACGAGATTGAAGCACTTCGTACTGAACCGACACCGGGTTGGCCGATTCCATAACCCTGTGTTTCGTGAATTTAAGTTGACAGATTCTCTGTAATCAGGTATTCTTTATATGTCGTCAGGTTTCACGATTAAAATAAAATACAAGTGAATGTATTACCCTGAACAGACATGAAATGGAGGATTGAATTTGAAAAATTTTGAGTTTCATGAACCGACCACCCTCGCGGAAGCATCGCGTCTGTTTGCACAGGAACACGCACAACTCCTTGCAGGTGGTACAGATATCATTATCGGGATGAAGGCACTCACCGAAGCCCCGCAATCTGTGATTAGCCTGCAAAAAATTTCCGGATTGGCGGGTATTACCGCCGAAGCCGACGGCAGCATTAGTGTTGGCGCGATGGCGAAGGTCCGAGAAGTTGAATTATCGTCGGATGTTCAGCAGCACCACACTGCGCTGGCAGAAGGTGCCTCAGAAATCGGCTCTATCCAAATCCGAAACCTTGCCACTATCGGTGGGAATATCGCACACGCCTCCCCTGCAGCCGATACAGTCGCAGGTCTCCTTGTTGCCGATGCACAGGTTGACATCGCAAGTGAAAATGGCGAGCGTACCGTGCCAATCGACGAACTCTTCACAGGACCTGGACAGACTGTCTTGGCACCCGGCGAGATCATTACGCGTTTCCGGCTACCGAATCGGACATCGGGTTCCCACTATATCAAACACAAAATTCGGGAAGTGATGGATTTGGCGTTTATTGGTGTTGCTGCTTCTGTCAATCTTGATAATGGTGTAATTACAAGTGCCAGGATTGGGCTCGCAGCAGTTGCCCCAACCCCGATTCGCGCGACTGCGGCAGAGAATCTACTCACAGGGAATGAACTTACACCAGAACTTCTGGCACAAGCCGGTGAAGCCGCCGCAGCCGCAGCCAGCCCAATATCTGATTTACGATGCTCTGCAGAACATCGCAGAGAGATGGTTAATGTCCTCACACGGCGGACCGTACAAATAGCTGTTGATAGATCATAAATTTTAGCATTGATTTTGGGACAAAGGTCATTATTTAATAGTTAAAAATAAGGAGAAAAGATATGGCAAAACACCATGTCAACCTGAAGGTTAACGGCGATGAACACGATTTACTCGTTGAGCCACGTAAGACCTTGTTGGCGGTACTTCGCGATACGATTGGTTTGACTGGCACGAAAGAGGGGTGCAGTACAGGGGACTGCGGTGCTTGCACTGTTATTGTTGATGGCAAAGCCGTTACATCTTGTATGGTACTCGCCGTCACCGCTTCTGGAAAGGAAATTACCACCATCGAGGGATTAGCCAGTGATGGTGAACTCCATCCGGTTCAAAAGGCGTTTATTAACACGGGTGGCTATCAGTGTGGTTTCTGCACGCCCGGTTTTATTATGGCATCCAAAGCACTCATTGATGAGAATCCAGACCGCAGCGAAGCGGAATTCAGGCACACCCTTGGCGGGAATATCTGTCGGTGCACGGGATACACAAAAATTCTTGAGGCAGTTTTGAAAGCCGCAGAAGAGGTCCGCGCAACTGCTTAAAAATTACGTATGAAAGGAGCATTAGATGTCAGAACATACTGTTGTTGGACAAACAGTGGCACGCGTTGATGCCGTCGAAAAAGTGACGGGTGCTGCCCAATACGGTGCAGATGTGCATCCACCGGGGATGCTCTACGGGAAAATCGTCCGTAGCAAACACGCACACGCTAACATACGCGGCATTGACACCAGCGAAGCAGAGAAACTCCCTGGGGTAAAGGCAATTATCACGCAAGCCGATGTACCCAGTGGTCGTAGAGTCTTTGCGACTGATAAAGTGTTGTATCTCGGTGAACCTCTTGCTGCTGTCGCTGCAACGGATCCTGATGTTGCTGAGGAAGCCGCTGAACTCATTAAGATTCAGTACGAAGTGCTACCGGTCGTTCAGGACGTTATGGAAGCGATTAAACCGTCGGCACCTCGTTTACACGGCGATGATACAAAGGATGGACCGAACCGACGCGAGATCGCCACACAAATCCGGAGACTTTCGCGTGATAAAGAGAACGACCATAGCGACGAAATCAGTAAACTTGAGGCGGCGTTAGAGAATCATCCAGATGAGGTTTACTACAACATTTCTGCCGAGAGCCATTCCGAGGCTGGCGATATTGAAAAAGGGTTCGCTGAATCCGATGTCGTTGTTGAAGATACGTACGTAATTCCGCGTGTTCATCAAACCTACATGGAACCGCACGTCTCTGTTGCAAGTGCTGATTCGTCTGGTAAAATCACCGTTTGGGCATCGACCCAGGGTCCCTTCGCGATTCGTTCTGGTATTGCTGGAACGTTGGGCATTCCGTTGACACAGATTAACGTCATCGGGACAACAATGGGCGGCGGTTTTGGTGGACGTTTCGGGGTTATCATTACACACGTGCCAGCTGTGCTACTTTCACAAAAAACCGGTCGTCCGGTTCGTGTGCAGATGACGCGTGAAGAGGAATTCACTGATGGCAGACCTGCCCCCGGTTGTGTTATTAAATTGAAAACAGGTGCAACGAAAGACGGGCATATCGTTGCACGGCAGGCACTCGCCTTTTGGGATTCAGGTTCTGTCTCTGGCGCATCTATCGGTAGTACAATTCGCGTCCGTGGAGTCTACAAAATTCCCAATCTCAAGGTAGATGCTTACGGTGTTCACACTAACAAATCGGGAACGGCTGCCTACAGGGCACCCGGCGCGCCGCAAGCCATTTTTGCTGGTGAATCCCAACTCGACGAAATCGCTGAACGCATTGGTATGGATCCCGTTGAATTCCGTTTGATGAATATGCGTGAAGAAGGTGATCCCATTCCAGCAGGTGCAAGTGAACCCAAAGTCGGTTACAAAGAGACTTTACAAGCCGTTGCTGATGCCGCCGGATGGTGGGATCGGGATGCTGGTCAGAATCAAGGTTGGGGCGTTGCCGTTGGTGATTGGACGAACGGATGTGGACCCGGTGGCGTTTATGTTTCTGTTCATGAAGACGGAAGTGCCCGTATCTTCCACGGTTCTATGGACATCACAGGAACAGATACGGCGATTTCACAGATTATCGCTGAAATCCTAACTGTGCCTTATGAAAGCGTCACAATTCGGCGCGGTGATACGGATTCCGCCCCCTATTCAACGGGTTCAGGTGGAAGTGTTGTCACCTTCACGATGGGTAACACTGCTAAATTAGCGGCGGAAGATGCACACCAGCGTGTTCTCGAACTTGCATCGGAACGGCTTAACATGAATGTTGACAACCTGGAGCTTAAAGACGGTGCTGTTCATGTTGTGAGTGCTGATCCGCCGAAGTCTATCTCTTTGGGTGAACTCGCTGCATATAGCCTCTCCACAACGGGCGGGCCCATTGTTGGAAAAGGTTCCTTCGCACGTCAACCCAGCACACCGGCACTCGCTGCGCAGATTGCCAAAGTTGAGGTAGATCCCGATACCGGTAGAACCAGAGTTCTCAAGCTTGTGGCTTCGCAGGATGTGGGTTTTGCTATCAATCCGATGGCTGTTGAGGGACAGATTGAGGGTGGAACTGTCCAAGGGTACGCATGGGCAATGATGGAAGAGATGCAGTATGGCGATGACGGAAATATTAATCCGGGTTTCGTCGATTACCGCGTCCCGACCTCGGCAGACCTCCCGACAGTGGAATCTGTTATCGTTGAAGTGCCTGCGCCTAACGGTCCTTATGGTGCTAAAGGGGTTGGTGAACCGCCAATCACGCCGACATTGGCAACGATGGCAAATGCTGTCAAAAATGCGGTCGGTGTCCGGATTACCGAATTGCCTATCAAACCTGAGCGGGTGGTTGAGGCGTTGAAGAGCAATGGACATAATGCCTAGTTTGTCTAATTGCGGTATATGCGAGGCATCCTTGCCTCGCATATCCAAAAGTATTGGTAAGTTCAAAAAAAGGAGAAAGGCGTTTTCCGCTTGACTAAAGTCAAAGGTTACACGCTCAAAAGTATTGATGACCCCCCTTCTTGAAAAAGTGATCAGCGAAATTTCTAAACTGCCTCCTGAAGAACAGGATGCCGTTGCTGCTGTGATTCTTGAAGAACTGGAAGACGAGCGGCAATGGCAAGAGGCTTTTGCTGAATCACAAGATAAACTCGCCCACCTCGCGCATAAAGTCCGTGTTGACATTAAGGCAGGACGTATCAAAAAGATGGGAATTGATGAGTTGTGAACTCATATCTAACGGAGGATTTTCTTGCTTGCTTTCGGCAGTTGCCTCAAGATGTCAAGGCAAAAGCTCGCAAGAACTATCGTTTGTGGCGGCAGAACCCTAACCATCCGAGCTTGCGATTCAAGAGGGTACATACCAGGGAACCAATCTAGGCAGCCCGAGTCGGAATTGAGTGGCGGACTTTAGGCTTGCGGGAAGATGATGTAATCTATTGGTTCTGGATTGGTCCTCATGCCGAATATGACAGATTACTTCGTCAATTTTGACCCGGACCCTACAATAACTGTTTTACCGGATTCACAACAAAAAATAAAATTTTACTTTTGGAAACTAAAAAAAGATGCTTGACGAAATTAGAAACGAACACGGCGAACGCCTTGATTATACTTTTCATAAAGGCGGAAGCGATAGAATTGTGGTGATTGGGCATGGCGTTACCGGCAATAAAGATCGACCTGCCCTTATTGCACTGGCAGAAGGTCTCGCCGCTGCGGGTATCTCTGCCCTCCGCTTTTCTTTCTCTGGCAACGGTGAATCGGAAGGCGCGTTTACGGATTCCACTATCACAAAAGAGGTGGCAGACCTCGGTAGCGTTATTGATACGCTCAAGGGATATAACGTCTGCTACGTCGGACATAGCATGGGGGGTGCCGTCGGGGTCCTGCGGACTGCTACCGATGAACGCATCCAGGTGCTTGTCTCACTCGCTGGGATGGTACACACGAAAGCCTTTGCGGAACGCGAATTTAGCGATGCAACACCCGACGCAGGTTTTATGTGGGACGAACCCGACTGTCCGCTCTCACAAGCCTATGTGGATGATATGGCAACGATTGATAGCGTCGCGAAACGCGCAAGTGAATTTGATGTGCCATGGCTACTCGTTCACGGTACAGAAGACGATATTGTTCCGATTGAAGATAGTCACGATATCCTTCAGTACGCAAACGAACGGACGGATCTCCTTGAACTCCCCGGCGTAGATCACGTCTTTTCTGGCGACGGCACCGCTGTTATGGTCGAAAAAGTCGTCACGTGGATTGATCGAAACTTATAATCGTGATTCGCTATAAGGATAAGTGTAATGGCACATATTGATAAGGTCAAGGAAGAAATTGGATGGTTAAAGATTATATTTGCGATTTTGATTGCCACGGCCATTTCCTTGATTGCCTGGCTGATTCAAAATTACGGAAGGGTTAATCCATTTATTTTTTTGGCTGGCTTGCTTGGGACAGTTTTGGTTGCAATCGTAATTGTTTGGATCAATAGTATTGCATACCGCAAGATAAATCAATTGGAGGATTTATGATGGATTGGAGAGAATGGGCCGTTCTTGGTGTATTTATAGTGTTTCTCGTTTGCCTTGGTATTGTCGTAGGGACTGCTATAAAACATGCTAGGTAGTGTTTACATTTTTTTAGCAGTGATAAGTATAGCGGCGAGATAAACGAATCCGAGGTATCGGACGGCGTATTTATCGTAGCGCGTTGCGACTCGGCGATACTGTTTCAATCGATGAAAAAAACGTTCTATCACATTGCGAAGTTTATAGACCTCTTGGTCATAAGGATGGTCTTCAACACGACTCTTGCGCGGACGAATGACCGCCTCGGCACCTGCTGCGATAATCTCGGCACGCAACGCATCCGAGTCGTAGGCAGCATCGGCGATAACGTACTCACACGCAGGGGTTCCGGCAATCAACGCGTGTGCTTGCGTGATGTCATGGCGTTGCCCCGCTGTCAAGGTGAAACGCAACGGGAGAAAGTCTCCACTCACCGCCGCATGAAGTTTCGTGGTAAAGCCACCGCGACTCCGACCGAGTGCCTCAGTTGCTTGACCTCCGTTTTTTTTTCGGGGCACCGGCTGCAGAAGCATGTGCGCGCACGATCGTTGAATCAATGAGGAGAGCGGAGAGTTCACCCGCCTCATGGAAATGTTCATGGAGTTTTTCAAAGACCCCGGCATCGCACCATCTGCCGAAACGTCTATAGATGGTATTCCAATATCCGTAAACTTTCGGCAGCGCACGCCAAGTCGCGCCTTCTTTTGTTATCCAAGTGAGTGCCGAAAGAAAACGTCTACAGTCTTCAGGGTTGCCGACATAGACGTTTGGCAACGTTTTCAGAAACGGGTGGATGCTCTGCCAAGCGCCATCACTAATCATCACAGGAAAGTCTTGAGTTGCATCTATGTGTTGAGTTTTCATGCAAGACAGGTTACCAAGACATACATAAAATGTCAATAACTTACACAATGTAAACACTACCTAGTAAAAATTGAATCGACATCAACTTTCTGTGGGCTTTCAGCGTTCCTCATTTCCTAACCTTGAGAGAAAAAGATTGATGAATTGAAAAATGAGTCAAGCACACCTGGGATATGATAGCAGAGTGAATTTGGGGAGTTACTATACTCCCGCTGAAATTGTGAATGTCGCTTGGGAGGTAATCGCGCCTTATGTGCATTCACAAACGACTATCATTGATACGGCGTGTGGATACGGGGATTTTCTGAGAAATTGTGGACAGGCTCTCACAATCGGTTCTGATATAGACGAAACCGCAATTGAAGTCGCAAGAGAGAACAGTGATACAGTTGTTCGGTTCTTTCAAACCAACGCTTTATGCGACGTATCAAGGACAAAATTCGGTATTCCTCAGCAATCCCACTTGGTAGTCGTTGGGAACCCACCCTATAATGACAGAACGTCCCTTATTCGGCACAGTATCAAAAGTGTTGATTTTGATATTGATGAAGATATAACGAGCCGGGACTTAGGCATATCGTTTCTCCGTTCCTACAATAAACTCGAAGCAGACCTTATTTGTGTTTTGCATCCGCTGTCTTATTTAATTAAGCCTACCAACTTTAGACTGCTAAAGGAATTTACCAAAAATTACAGATTGATAGACGGTCTACTCATCAGCAGCGGCGAATTTCCTGAGTCAGCAAAACACACGCCTTTCCCGATTGTCCTTGCACTTTATCAGAGAGACGCGCAAGGGATGACGTACAGTTTTATCCGTTCTTTTCGTTTCCGTGTAACAGGGAAAAGTGACTTTGGTCTCAATGATTTTGATTATATTGCTGGCTACGTCGATAAATATCCAAAGAAAAAGCGTCAACCGCTTGAAGGAGATATCTATCTGTCTGAAAATGATGATTCTCTATTTTTTTGGACGATGCGAGACATCAATGCGCTAAAAAGAAATCGCACTTTTGTTGAAAGTTATAGTACAAATACAATTGTAATCGACAAACAGAAATTAGATTATTATGCCTATGTAGATGTGTTCAAAAGGAACCTGTATAGACTTCCTTTCTATTTCGGTAATTGTGATGTGCTTATAGATGATAACCTGTTCAGACAATATAAGCCTTATTTTATCAGTGATACTGTTAGACATCACCCTTTCCTGAAAAAGCATTTTCAGATAAAACCGATAGGGAAGCAACAAGTAGCGTCTGAATTAGATGCGTATTTCAAATTGTTGTTAGGTGAACATCAGGTTTGATAAGAAAAATAAGTAACGGCACAACGGAGTGTACCTACTACTTTGGAGGATTTAAATCATGTCAACACCTCGACTCTCAGTCTCGACGTGGAGTTTACATCGTCAACTCGGGAAACCCGGGTTTACCGGACCCGCACACGGTATGCAGATACCCATCGAAACCCATAATAAGGGCCCAATTTCGCTGCTTGAACTCCCCGCACGGATTGCCGAATTCGGTATCCATACCTTAGAAATTTGCCATTTTCACCTGCCATCTGTTGAGCAGTCTTATCTCTTCGAGCTCCGCGCCGCACTCGTAGATGCCGAGGTAGAACTCTTCTCGGTACTGATTGACGATGGCGACATTACCCATCCGTCTGAGGCAGCACGCGATATAGCATGGATTGAAAAATGGATTGACATTGCTGGTGAACTCGGTGCGAGATGTGCACGCGTCATCGGTGGTAAAGCAGATCCTTCTGCAGAAACCGTGTCACAGAGCCGTAACGTTCTCTCCCAACTCGCCGAACGTGCGGATACCGCAGGTATCCGATTGATGAGCGAAAACTGGTTCTCCATCTTCTCAACACCTGAAAACGTTAACACCATTTTATCGAGATTAGAAGGCAAAGTAGGACTGTGCCTTGATTTTGGCAATTGGCGTGGGGATACAAAGTATGAAGACCTCGCTGCAATCGCATCATCGGCAGAATCGTGTCACACCAAAGCACATTTCGCAGCACCGCGCGAGATGGACAAAGAAGATTACGTGCAATGCCTCGAACTCACGCAAGAAGCCGGTTTTGCCGGACCGCATACCCTTATCTACGACGGACCCGGCGACGATGAATGGGAAGGCTTGTCTTTGGAGCGTGAAGTTGTCAATCCATACCTTAACTCAGTAGAGTAGTAGGCACACCCCGCTGTGCCATAAACACCGGTAAAAATATGTTTTCACTTTCACAAACAGAACACAGTCTAACCGTCGCTTGGAACGGACAACACGTCCTCGGTTACCATTTCCCAGAAGATGGGAACCGTCCATTCTGCCACCCTTTGAATTTACCCAGGGCGCCATCGCTTACGATGAACGAACCCGGCGATCATGTGCACCATCAAGGGTTATGGGTGGCATGGAAAAAGGTCAACGAAGTCAATTTTTGGGAACAACCGGGACCCGGCAGCGATCCGACAGGCTTCGGCAAAATCGTCCATCAGCGGATTGTCGCACAAAGCGCAGATGCCGACAGTGCAAGTCTAACAGCAGAGAACGCATGGATAGATTGGCAAGGCACAACGCACCTAACAGAACAGCGGCAGATAACTGTCCATCCACCGATAGAGGATGCCATGCGGATCTCTGTATCTTTAGCGTTCCATCCGAATGACCGTGAAGTCGTTTTAGACTTACGACGCGGTGAACCCGGGGCAGACGGCAGATTCTACAGCGGTATGGCAATCCGATTCGACAATATCATCACACCCGGTACATTGCTGGATGCCGATGGTCGCACCGAACCGATGGACATCTTCGGCAAACAGAGCCGTTGGTGCAGTTTCACCTCACAACACCCAACTGACAATCAAACTTACGGTGTTGCGATCGTCGATAGTCCCGATAACCCTCGCTATCCGACGACGTGGTGGGTACGCAACCGCGAGAACTACTGTTTAATCCATCCCTCGCTCGTTTACTACGAACCGCTCCACCTTGCCTCTGATGAAACCTTGAAATTGCAGTATAGTGTCGTCCTCTATCGCGGTCAACCCGACGCAGTACTATTTGAGTAGGTTTTGTAGCATAACCTGTTAGGTTGTGCCTATGCGTTTACTGTCTGAATGCAGATCGCATGAATCAACGGTATGAATGCCTGATGGCATTCCCCGGGTATGAGGTTCCCGTGTGGGCTTCCCCGTATGGCATTCCAAATCAACGGTATGAAGCCCGTGTGGGCTTCACCGGGGTCGAGTACACCGCAAATCGCGGATTTTCACGGATTTATCGCGGATGACGCGGATTTTATTTACCGCACCTACTCCTGAAAAAGGTAAACCGAGAAGTTATGGCAAACAGCGAAAACACCATCACCAGCGTGTTCGTAAACGTTCTACGCAACATGCGGGATGCGTGGAGCGTTAACGAACAAATTACGAGACCGTTTCTCAATGCTACACAAAAGCCCGATGTGATTGTCACTGAAGCGGGCCGAAACCCTGTCGTCATTGAAGTGAAAATTGATGGCAACACGCCAAATTTTTCAGGCGAAACACAGGCAGAAGCACACTTTGGAATGCTCCTTGATCCGAGCGTTTTTGGAGGTCTCACCTACAATAATATAATTGCGAATGTTCTACGCGTCCGTATGCCTGCCAGATTTAGAACGATGCCACAAGATAAAATCGAGTCAGAAATGCGGCGCGCGGAGGACATCCCCTACATACTTCTCAACAAACCCGAGCCAGAAAGCGAGACAGACCCTAATCCCGTTCTATTCATCACCGAATCAGAGACTGATAACGAGACAGAACCCGAATCTTTCCCGCAGAGTGGTTGGTTAAAAGGTAGCGTCGCTGACATCGCAACCGCTATTCGCGTCAGGACAGCTCCCATTTCTAAAATAGATGCCGCCGCCGATTTATTGGAAAAACGAATAGAGACCGCCGCCCAGCAGCTTGAAGCAGCAATTCAAGAACGTCCCAGTATCGGGGCAGAAATCGAAGAGATTCTCTTCCAAAAGGCTGGCGAACAGACCTCGCGGATGGCGATGCTCATCGTCACCAATGCTTTTGTGTTCCAGAGTGTTCTCGCCGGTAAGCCTGAAATGCAAAGGGTCATGTCCCTTAAACGGATGCTGTCTGATAACGCAAAACGCCTCCGCTACGAACAGGTCGTAGCCGGTTGGAACATCATTCTCAAGGTAAATTACCGCCCGATTTTCCATGTTGCCAAACGGATCATAGAGGCAATCGCAACCGATGATGAACTTGTTGATAGGATTCTGGCAACCCTTTGTGATACCGCGAAGGAACTCGTTGACCAGCGGCTTACGCAGGTCCATGAACTCGCCGGAACCGTTTTCCAACGTCTTATCGTAGACCGAAAATATGTTAAAGCAAACTATACGCGTCTTGAATCCGTCGCCTTACTATCAGCGTTAGTCCTCCCCAAAACACAGGAAAATGTAAGCGGGTTGAAGGTGGCAGATTTTGCGTGTGGGACAGGTTCGCTTCTCAACGGCGCATACCAACGGATCCTTGAATTGCACGAACACGCTGGCGGTAAAGGTAGCCTTATCCATACAGAGTTGATAGAGAAAAACCTTGTCGGATGTGACGTTATGCCAAATGCCAGCCACCTCACCGCTTCTCTCCTAACAAGCACCTATCCCGACCTGAAAATCGGAACAACTCGAATTCATACAATGCCTTACGGCAGACAGAAGGATGGGAGTTATGCGCTCGGTGCACTGGATCTGGTTGATATTCCTGAAAAGACGCTTCCACTGCCAATGATGGGCGTTGAAGTTCAACAGGTCGGTGGAGCAGACGATACAACCGTAATTACAGAGCATGAATTTCGTCATAACGAGTTTGATATTGTCGTCCTAAATCCGCCGTTTACCCGACCTGACTCCGATGCAAGCAGTGGTACGCCTAAAGCCGTATTTAAAGGAAGCAGCAGGGACAAAGCAGAAGAACAAGCGATGCGGAAAGCACGCACACAAAAAGAGTGGCGAGTCGGCGATGGCAATGCTGGTCTCGCTTCGGATTTTGTTGACCTTGCAGACAAAATGGTGAAAGCGAATGGAAAAAGCAGAATGGGGTTTATCTTACCGGCTACCTGTCTCACAACCTCGGACTGGCGGAAAGTCAGAAATATGTGGGCAACTGAATATCACGACGTGGTTGTGATTACCATCGCGGATGCCAAAGGAGAAAGCTGCGCCTTCTCTGCAGACACAAGTATGGCAGAGTGCATGGTCGTAGCAACTAAAGGTGAAAACCGTAAAACGGGCAGAGGCACGTTTATATCTCTAAACGACCGTCCCCGAAGTGTACTGGAAGCACTTGAAATCGTCAATAGCACCCAGAGACTTGATAACATCCGGCGATTAGAGGATGAACCAAGCGGAGGTAATCCGCTCAAAATCGGCGATGATATCCTTGGACACGTACTCAACTGCCCACTCTGGATAGACAGCGCGTGGGAGGCTGTCCGTATCAAGGAGATGGCGTTGATCCAATCCGCGTATCGTTTAGCAAAGGGTGAGATGTGGTTGCCAACACAAGTATCTCCATTAGAAATTCCAGTTTGTCTCGTTAGTGATATTGCGGCAGTTGGAGCAAGCCATCGGGATATTCATGAAAAAGGGGAGCGAGGCGCGTTTGACGTGGAAATAGGTTGCACAGACACTGATCTCTATCCAGGCTTGTGGCATGTGAATGCCCCCGCACAACGGGCAATGGTGGTTCAACCCGATTGCCATCTCATCACCCGCCCTAACCGCCACGAAAAAGCACAGATGATACTTTCACGTAATGGACGCGTGCATTTTAATGTGGATATGAGGTTCAATGCCAATTCACTTGGAGTCCTCTTCACAGAAAAACCTACTATTGGAATAAGTTCATTACCTAACGTTGTGCTAAAAAAGCAGGTTTACGATTATGTATGGACGCTTTGGGGCAATTCAACGTTAGGACTTCTACTTCACTGGGCACATAGCGGAAAACAGCAACCGGGTAGAGGTAGAGGTTCAAGGACTGCCTTACTTGAAATGCCCACATTGGATGTTCGTTGTCTGTCAGATGAAGCATTGGCGAATGCCGAGCGTATTTTCCACAGCTTGAAACATAAGCGCATGTTACCCTTCAATGAGGTAGATCGCGATCCGGTGCGTCACGAACTTGATCGTCTTTTGTTGAGTGAAGTTTTGGACATCACAACCGAAGATGCCCATAATGCCATCCATCGTCTTCGCGAACTGTTGTGTGCCGAACCGAGTATCCACGGCGGAAAGAAATCTCGATGCGATCTTGAAAAGGAATGGGGAAAACTTAATCGATGAGGACCTCTCCTTTTTCAACCTTGCCTTTCTCCCACTTATATGATAGACTATCTGAACCAGTTTGGGTGGCACTGTAAAGCATACTGCCCGGTATGTCTGCCATCCTTCTACCTTCACGGACGACTAAAAGAACTGGAACTGGGAAAGCTAGGTAGGAACAATAAAAAATTAGTATTTTTTAAGGAAAATCTGATGATGCGTCCAGATTAGAACTTACTCTTTTATACGGAGAGGTAATCATGGAAGTTAAGTTTGAGGAGAAATTTGAAGAAGTTTTGAAAGAAGAATCAAAAGGTTTTGATATAGATTGGTCATTAGTCGAAATCAAATACATACGCTATCAGTTTACACTCATGGATGCTCTACCCAAAAAACTTGATGAATACATGGTTAGAATGAGGGTAGTAGGCGTTGAAGGCAAAATTCCTGACATGGAGATAGATAACTGGTTCAGATCTCATAAGTTCATATATGCGATAATGTCAAAAAGCGTCAGGACTGAGTCGGAACAGACTGATATGATGACCTTTGATATCGGAACTATTGAATCTATAGCCATGAAAATTCGTGATACATTCAGAAATTTTTATGGACAGTAGACTAAGATATTCACTTTAAAAGAAAAATTTTATGTATCAAGAACTGAAAGGCATCGGACAACCTACAGATGAAGATGCTGTATGGCGATATATGAGTTTCGAGAAATTTGCCAACATTTTAGCAACAGGGTCCTTATTTTTTACAAGAGCCGATAAATATGACGACAAATTTGAAGGGTACATCCCCGAAACAACGACGCTGCCTCACACATCCGAGGACAACCCTTTAGTCAACCGTGTTGATTCAAATTTTCGTCAATACATCATGTGTAACTGTTGGCATCACGGAGAAGAAGAATCAATGGGGATGTGGGATAAATACCACCTACGTAACAGCGGTATAGCAATCAAAACAACTATGCGGAACTTGAAGAATAGCTTGCCTGATGAACCTGATGAACCTGATGTATTTATCGGTAAAATAGAGTACATTAACAATCACAATGAAATTAAGATGCCTGAAGATATAGGAAATCTCCTGTATTACCCTTACTTCTATAAGAGAAAACCTTTTGAGTACGAACAGGAAGTACGTGCAATCATTGATATTGCATCAATTTCAGGCGATGCCCTTTATAAATTTGGCAGACCCCTTAAAATAGATGTTAAAACGCTTATTGGTAAAAATAGCGAGGTAATTGTATCCCCACACGCTGACGAATGGATTGCAGGTACGCTTAAATTGATAGTTGAGAGGTACGGATTCCAATTCCCTGTTAACCCATCAAGACTTTTGGATCCACCAGCATGAACATGAAAAAAATAGGTCATGAACTTAGTTTTATAGACAAACTTAAAACCGCACCGAATTCAAGACGGGACTTCCTTACCAAAATCGGCAAAGGCGCATTACTCGCGAGTTTGGGAATGTTTGGTGCAGGCTGCGAAGCTGTTGACCAAGGGCTGTTGGATAGAGGACTCGTACCCGTTGTCCTGTTAGATGCCAAAGAAGCAGGACTCCCGAAATCGGACATGCTCGTCCATTCAGAGAATCCTTTTAACGGCGAGTTTGTCCCACACCTTCTCAACGATGATGTTACCCCCACTGAACGGCATTTCGTCCGTAATAACAGCGGGGTGCCAGAACGAGCGGTAAAAAAAGACCTCCGTGGCTGGAGACTGATCATAGACGGTGAAGTCCATAAAGAACTTGCACTGTCTATGGACGATTTGTTAGATTTTCCACAAGTCACCATGGAAGTGGTATTAGAATGCGCGGGAAACGGGAGAAATCTGTTCTCCCCAGAAGTCAGCGGAACCCCGTGGCAACGGGGTGCTGTCGCTTGTAGTGAATGGACAGGCGTACGCTTGCGCGATGTTTTGCAAGCCGCGGGTTTGAAGCCGACTGCTGTCTATACTGGAAACTACGGCGAAGATGTACCCAATGACGGCAGCGAACCCTTTTCGCGTGGAATTCCGATTGAGAAAGCGATGGACGAACACACCCTCATCGCACTTAAAATGAATGGAGAGGTGTTGCCCGCAGCGCACGGGTTCCCAGCGAGGTTAATCGTTCCCGGATGGATCGGGAGCGCAATGCAAAAATGGCTCAACCGTATCTGGGTGCGGGATAGAGTTCACGACTCCGAAAAAATGAGTGGATATGTCTACCGCGTTCCGGCTTACCCGATAGCACCCGGAGATACACCGCCGGTCGAGGATATGCAGATTGCGACCGCATGGCGGGTTAAGTCGCTCATTACACTTCCTGAACCGTATCTTGAACTCAGCGAAGGTCTGCCTATAAAGGTCCGTGGACACGCGTGGGCGGGAGAGAATCAGATCGAGAAAGTGCTTATTTCCATAGACTTCGGTATCCAATGGCAAGAAACCGAATTGGTTCAGCCATCAAACAGATACGCGTGGTACCATTGGGAGACCGAACTCACCCTTGCCAACAGAGGCTACTATGAAATCTGGGCACGGGCGTATGACGATACAGGCACCGCACAACCTTTCACGCAACCGTGGAATCCGAAAGGCTACCTCGGAAATGTTATTCATAGGGTGCCTATCTCTATAGTCGCTTAAACAGGAATACGCATTCTACAGATTTTTAAGAGTGAACCTTTTTTAAATAGAACTTACGCAAAATTTAGGATTACCCCCTTAGTCCCCGCAAGCAGGGGGAATCTGTCGGTTTTTAGAAATAACTGCGTAAGTCCTGTTAAACAGAAACTTCTTTACTGAAGGCTGAAAGGATTTTTTACTTCGTAAAAAATCCGACTGACTACTGACCGCTATTTAACCGCAAGGAAAATTAAAAATATGAAACTTGGTGTTATGTCCGACAGCCACGACAATATCCCAAACGTCAAACGCGCTGTCGCACTTTTCAATGAAATTGGCGTAGACCTCGTCGTACATGCAGGCGATTTCATCGCGCCGTTTGCGATTGATCCATTAGCAGATTTAAACTGCCGCGTCGTGGGTGTTTTTGGAAACAATGACGGCGAACGCGTCATGGTTGCAAAACGGTTTGAAACCATCGGCGGCGAGGTACACCCGAATCTTGCCGATGTCTCCCTCGGTGACAAAAAGATTGCCGTCATGCACTATCCTGAACTCGCTATCCCGATTGCTAAAAGTGGGGATTACGATATTGTCATCTACGGACACACCCACCAGATAGATATCCAAAAGGACAAGTCTCTACTCCTTAATCCCGGCGAAACGGGGGGATGGACGACAGGGAAGGCAACGGTTGCCGTTGTAGACCTCGCGACGCTTGAGGCAACAATCCATGAACTGTAGAGTCGGGCGAGGAAAGATGAGATATAGGGATCTATTCACGTCACCAGATACAGAAAGAAAGGAACTCAAACAGAAATGCCTGATTGTGATTGCCTTAGTCGTCAGCAATGCCAGTAGTAATCTCGACCAGTGCTCCTTCTGTCACGACTCTTTCAACGTAGAGTGTGAACGTATACGTCTCGTGATTCTTATACTTTTCAAGGTTTGAAGGAAAGAAGCCGCCGCCTGCAATATCATCCACAATCCAAAAGGTCACATTTCTATTATTTGTCGTAAGCATCATTGTCCCCGAATAAGTCTTCGCCAATTCCGGGTCCACATCTGCTTGAATCCCCAGCATCTCATTGAGTCTATCAAGTAAGACAGTCGCTTGAAGGCGTACTGTTTTCCCAACATACCTTTGATCGCTGGTTACAAGCTCCTCAAGGGTCGTGTCAATGACTTCAACATTGGCTTTCGTGGTATGTTCAGGGACATCCGCCCAAATAATGAAAAAACGCTCCCCGTGTGTGGTTGTGTCTTCGGAAATATCTTTTATAAGAAGTGTGAACGTGTAAGTTGTATGGCCCCGAATGTGTGCCAGACCACTTTCCATGTAGTTCAGATAATAGTGATTGAGCACAAACTTAGCGTCCGAGTCCGTGATGAAAAAATAAACGTTATTGTGGTGCGTAAACAGTTCTAACGTTGGCGTCACCCCATCAACACTCGGATAAATTCTACCCGCAGCAGTAATTGTAACCTTCTGTCCTTTGTACCTTGAGTTGATACCGTTTATTTCAACATCATTGACAATATCGGCAAAGGCGACAGGGGTGGCAGTGAAGGATTTTAAACCAAATCCCGCACACCCCCCGAAGATAATGGCAGCAAAGCACGCGATTGACGTAAGAAGTTTCATCACAAAACCCAATGGCTGAAAGCCAATTTACTCAACATACCCTAAATCCCGCAACCTGCCTTCCAAAATCTCTGTTTCCTCAGCCGTGGATTCTTGGGCTTGCAAGTGCTGATAGTTAGAATTCATCAGGATGCGGTCGTAAGCGTCCCGGAAGCGATCGGGGTCTTCACAGGTAAGGTCTTCGCCACTTAGGACATGCCGATACACAAATTCACCCGTCTCCTCATCTTCACGATAGAGGTGCTCACCGTCCGTTAGGGACCAGAGCCGCACACCTTCCGAATACCTGCTAATCTCTGTGTTATCAACCGTCGTCCGAGAAGTTACGCGATGGTGTGGCATCTCCAAGTTGTTTTTACTGAGAAACCCGATGCCGTAGAGACTATCCAACTCCGACAGGAGCAATCGGTTCCTGTCAATTTCCGATGGAGATAGCAGATCCTGTCCATATCCTTGATAGTCCACATCAATACCCGCAAGATTGGTAATTGTTGGAAACAGATCAATTGCTGAAATCGGTGTGTCAGGGAATTGTAGATTCGTCACACGGGGGATATGCGCTAACAATGGCACGTGTAGGACGTTCTGATTGAGCGTGCCGCCGTGATCGGTAATCTCTTCACAGATACCCTCACCGTGATCCCCGAAAATGAAGACTGCCCACTCCGAGAGTTGAAGCTGCTTGAGAATTTCAACCAACTGAAATTCCAATATATGCGTCGCAGCGGCGTAGTAGATACGCAATGCTTCGTCTATCCTACCGTTATCGACGAGCCATTTGAGACTCGGTGCCCCCGGAATCCCGCTCATGCCGTAGCCACCGTGCGTATACCAAAAGTGCAGGAAACAGAACTGTGGTACGTCTGAGGGCTGCTTGAGATCTTGTATGACATCCTCAAGTGAACCGAGATGTTGCGCTTCCGCATTCGGGTCAATTGCTGTAATAAACGGCTCAAAGTCGAGAAATCGGAACACCTCTGGACGTTCGGAACGTCCCGTGATGTGGTAGCCAGCATCGTCGAATATCTGAAATAGGTTTGGAATATTCTCGAACATCTTGAGATAGGTCTGTCCGTAGACACCGTGTTCAAACGCGTAGAGTCCGGTAAAATAGGAGGTATGAGACGGACGGGTTGCCGGTGCCGACACGAAAAACTTTTCAGCAAGCGAAAAATCCTGCGTTAGCAGATCGAATTTCGGGGTATTGAAAAGCGGATTGGTCCGACTGAGTGCGTCAAACCGCCAGCAATCAATGGAAATGAGCAAAAACTTATTAACAGAAGAGGTTGTCATTTTTTTTAATCCATCAAGCGTGCATTGTATTGTCGCTCGGTATGCTGATACCCACCAAACAGATCAGGTTGAAAAGGCGTAGGCGTATAGATATAAACAGCATCGCTGTAAGGATCGTAGAGGATAACCTCATCGCGTCCATCCCCACAAACATCCGCAGGAAAACAGTGGTACCACCCCATTTTACCGCCAGTAGGCGGTGGAAGTTCAGGGAACGTTGCCACCTTGTTGCCAGTACTATCGTAGAGCGCAGCGGGACTATAAATCAATTCGTCGGTTTCACCATTGTGCCAGCGGATAACCTCTAAGCCGGTGTTGTTTGGCGTTTCATCAACGCAAAATCGACTTCTAATCTGCCCGTCGTTGTCTACAACCATCAGATCCGGGTGATGTCCGTTATACCGGATAACCAATGCGTTCGTAGACATATCTGACAACAGTCTTCCACATCGGATCTCTTGCCCGTGTGGGATAATATCAAAACCGAGCGAGAGAAGCGGACTCCCTTCAGCATCGACGACCTGTCCACCACCGGATAGAATAGCACGTTTAGTGCCATCCCATTCCGAAACCAAGACCGAGTCCGTGTTCGCGCCGAAGTAGCGGTTCCAGAGCATCGTGCCATCGGCAGCGATCCCAAAATTACCGCCGTTGACTTCATCAAGACCATCTCCATTAAAATCGCCGACAGCCGGAATATATGCGGAATGATTTGGGTAACGGAACCACTCGTCGGTGTATTGCCAGAGCAATTCCAGTTTATGGTTAAACGCTAACACGTTCACGCCGACCTTCACGACGAAATCCTGCGGTTGCGCGTTGCCACTGAAATTGGCAATCATCAAGCGCTGATGGACATAGTTAGGGATATGGAGTTCACCTGCAGCGTAAGCATTACACTGACGCAACGCCTCTGGCGCAAGCGTGTGTTTAACAGCACCCGTGGCACCGTCTAAAATCATCAGGCGAATTGCCGACAAATCCCACTTACTCACCTCAGAAGCATCTGTGTCTACCCAGAAACAGATAACCTCTGCGCGTCCATCGGCATCGATGTCGTGAATAGCAACAGGACCCGGTCGGTCAGGGGAAAGCGTCATTAGCAGTGTGTCTTTCGCATCTGCGTCTCTGATTTCGAGGTGCTTGTCACCAAGCGACCAGAGCAGTTCGCCTTCGAGTGTAAACGCGCCGAGAAAGCACGGGTGAATGCCACCAAGCGACTTGTACACCAGTAAATCGACGGTGCCATCACCTGTTAGGTCGCCGATGCGGATGTCACCACCCCATGCATTCCCGTCTGTCTCGTTTAGGAACGCTTCTGGAATTGCGACCCGTTTATAAAGATGTGCGGATTGTGACATGTTTGCCCTCGACATTATGCCTCATTTCAAAAGCGCGATAAGCGAAATTATTAACGCGCAGACAGCACTGAGGCCGACAATCCAATCCCTTACAGTGCTTATGCCCATTTTACGACCCTGTAATTCAGCGACCTTCGTTTCGACACCACGGAGCCGCTCGTCAACACCCGCCAAGCGCGTGATAACCTCTGAAAAACGGGCATCGGTACGCGCACTCATCTCATCTAAACGGGTATCGGTACGCGCACTCATCTCATCTAAACGCTTTGACATCAAATCATACAACTCTTGAATGTTCATTTTTTAGTCTCCTAAGAAACAAACGCTTTGAAAAGTCCAACGTAGAGCGCAAGTACCTTCTCAGGATCGGGGCCCGTATAAGCACATTCGTTGGAGATGTAGCCTGAAAAATCGATACGTTTCAGCCATTGGAACATCTGACGGTAGAGGTCGAATGTCTCTGGTTCTTCGACTCGGTGTGTATGCACTGCTGTAATATGTGAAGCCACACGTGAAAAGAGCGGTTCAATGCTTCCCGCATCGCAACCGACGAACTGTGAATTGAAAACAAAACCGACGTTCGGAAGATTCACCTCTTCAATTACCTCCATCGCCGAGTCTGCGTCTGTGAAAGAGCCGTGCATCTCGATGGAAACGGTAATGTCTTTCTCGCCAGCATAAGTACCGAGCGCTTTCAATCCGTCGGTGACGTAACCGACAATCGCATCACGGTTCTCTTCGGTATACCGGTCGCCGAGGACCCGCACGTGCTCACATTCCATAAATTCTGCCATGTCAATCACACGTGTAACTCGCCGTACAGTCTCCTCGCGGTCAGCGGCGTTTTCAGAGTGGAAATTTTGGCAGCTTGTGAGTGAGGAGATAACAACGCCACTCGCGTCCACCTGCGCCTTTAACCCGTCCCACGTTTCTCTGGGTGTATCCCACTCAAAGCCGTGTTTTTGTTGATAGTCCATTAACAATTCGACACCGTGATAGCCGGTCGCCTCGGCGGTGTTAAGTATTCGTTCTAATTCCCACTCTTGGCAGGTTTGATAGGTATTTAATGACCATTTCATTCTTTTAATTTCCTTGCGGTTCGTTGAGGCGGTTTGGAGATTTGAAATGCCTTTCCGTAGATCCGCCCTCCCCTACGTTTCGGGCTAAGTTTTCGTTATTCCTGTTTTGGAATGGGAAACCAGAGTCCCCCAGTTTTCGTTGTGAGTGCCCTATGGGTGGTATGATTAATCCCGATGACATCGACAATGATATTATTCTGAAAACACTGCTTCAAGACTTCCAGTAGCGTATAAGAACCTTTGCTCGCCTCATCGGTAACGAGAACAAACCGCCGATTCGCGCCATCTCGGAAATTGACGCGACGCATCGTTTTTATAATGGCGTTGTGTGCCCGTTCATCGCCCGCAGCGGCGACAACGTGTGAAGTCAGCAACCTTTTATATCTTTCACTATCCCGTGTTTGTGGATGGATAATCGTGTCATCTTCAAGATACCTGAAGATAACGATGCCGAGTGTGAAGTCAACGCCATTCTCTTCAAATACCTCTACCATCCGACTGAGTTGTCTGCCGACTGCCCGGATATTATCTATCATACTCCCACTGATGTCAAGCAGAAAAACAATATCAACCGCATCCTCGTTTTTCGCATCAGCCACGCTCTCTGCAATACCTTCGAGTGCTTCTCCCATCCGTCCATCCCTGTCAACAGGTTGTGCTGGCCTGCTCCTATCTTCCGTCGCTTGACTGCTACTTTCGCCCTGCACGGTTTTGGGTTTGGGTGCAATTGTAGGTGCTTGCGCGTGCGCTGTCGCAATCGTTTTCCACGCTGGTGTTTGTGTTGTCCGTTCGTGTAGCGTTGTTTCAGCCATCGGTAAACGCGCTGCCGTTTTTAGCACTGGCGTTGACACACTGGATGCCGGAATTGCGCGCGCCAATTTTGCGACGCTCGGGTTGAGAGTGGGGGAGGTCTTAGCAGGTGTTGAACGTCGGGTCGGCATGGTGCGCTTGCGCAGACTGTTTATGTGGAAACGTTGGAGGTTCGTTACCGAAATCGCTTCCGAAACAAGGGGTTCCGAACGGAGCTGCGGACGATACCACCGAATATAGCCGAGCCCCACAATTATTATTGCGATAGCGTGCAGGACGAGCGAAAGCAGGAAGGCTCTCTGCGTTTTCCTACGTTTTTGCTGACGTGTATATGAATAGGTATCAAGTAGCATATTGGAGGCTCCGCTACGGTATTTCACTTAAGATTGAGACTGTTCCCGTATTTCCATCAATTTGGACCTTTTGTCCATCAGCGATATACCGAGTTGCATTTGGGATATTTGCCACAGCAGGAACACCATACTCTCTCGCAACAACCGCTCCGTGCGACAAGAGTCCCCCGCGCTCCATTACCAGCCCCGCTGCATGTAGGAAAAGGGGTGTCCATGCCGGATCCGTTGACGGGCAGACAAGGAT
Organism: Candidatus Poribacteria bacterium; assembly: GCA_963662915.2. Classification (GTDB taxonomy): domain Bacteria; phylum Poribacteria; class WGA-4E; order WGA-4E; family WGA-3G; genus WGA-3G. The sequence continues at coordinate 2,337,949 of CAXXEU010000002.1, forward strand.
ATAATCTCGGTCAGATGAACGTGCATCCGAGGGCTTCAGAAGCACACGTGCTGTGCCCGACGCTATCCCTGCGGAAATGCCTACGCCTCTGTAAGTCTCCGCTGCGTCAGTTACCATCGGTGCCCCAATCTGCTCCAATGCGTCGCTGAAAATGACATCTGGCACCTCAATTTGTAGCATAAGCTCACGTTCCATCTTGCGTCTGGCGATAACAGCGTCGAAGGTTTCCTTGCCATCAATCAGGTATTGTAATTCATCTGGTATCAAGTAGAAAATACCATCGTCAAGTCCATAACGAGAATCCAGTTCAAGCAAGGCACGTCGAATCTGTTCATAACCGAGCATAAGGTAAAATTTCGCCGTTTCTCTGAAAGGCATATAACGTCTTGTGAAGTCCAGTTCACTCTCAATCTGTTTTCGCAAACCGCTTTTACCCTTCACCAACTCGGCAAGTGCCACTTCAGCAGTGCAGCGGTCAGTGGTCGGGTCGTATTGTGCCACTTCAGCGGTCAGTGAAGAGAGAATCTGTTCGAGATAGGTCGTATCCTCACGCCAACGGGGTTCTGCAAGTTCAAACTCATCAACACCACGATGTCCATAATCTTTCAGAAAATCGGTAAGTGTCAGGTCTCCCGTTGCCACCTGCTGTAGTTTCTGATTGGTTTCAACGGTGAGATTCCCAGAGCGTCCGCCGATAAGTCTACTCATGATAGATTTTGCTGTTGTCTCATCCGTACATTTCTGGAGTGTTGCTTCTAACCGCTGCAGTGAGAATCCAGCAAGGAGGGTGGCAGTGAGTGCTTTCGGTGCGAAATCGTCCAGTGTTTTAGCGCACCATAGCTGAAATTTATCGACTAATGCTGCGTCCGATAAGTCAGAATATGAAATATTGCGTTCCGCTGCAACCTCAGACTGAAACGCTGGAAATATTTCACCTGTCAATATTTGGTCAAAATCGGATCGGAACTGCCTCAACCGCATCTCGGCTTTACTCATACGGACGACATGGCGTGGTAGTTTCAACCAAAACGACGCACTGCTTCGGGTAATATCAGGAGCCGCTTGCGCATACATCGCTCGCTGTGGGTGCTGCTTCAAGGCGTTAAAATCGTGTGCAAACGGGAAACCCTCAAAGTGGAGCTCTGCCTCTCGATTCAAATTAACGTAAATGCGTCCACAGATTAAGTCGAGAACCCCTTCGTTATCCACCCGTTTACCCGGATAAAATCCGAGCCCCCGGTACGCCTTGCCTAATCCACCTGTACCCGACATAAATTTTCTAACAATCGCCCATGTCATCGGTAGCGGAGCAGGCAAGACCTCAGCGAGATTATGATGACACCAGACAGTGCCGTGTGGATCAGTACACCCCCCCAACCTTTGAATTTCCGTTTGACGGAGTTGTTCAACAGATTCGGTTCCTGAAACCATCGGAAATTTTCGGAGGGGCGAGATCACCTCGTCCGTAACACGGACGGATGTGGTAATATGGCGTGCCTGCAGCAGCACGAACTCTCTATTCGCGACCGCCCATTCAATATCCATCGGGTGTCCGTAGTGATTTTCGACCTGTAGACCCAGCTGCGTGAGTGCTTTGAGTTGCGCGTCCGTCAGACTCGGCACATTCTGTTTTGCATCTGGGACATCACTCATACCCCCCTCAGTTACCATCTCCTGTTTTGTCGCGATAGTTTTTTCCAGAACTTCGCCTGTTTCTCGCGATACTTGAAAACTATCAGGCGTAATAGTACCGGATACAACCGATTCCCCCAATCCCCAATTCGATTCAATAACAGAAGCATCTTGACGGAACGGACTCACCGTGAAAAGCACACCAGAAACATCTGCCTCACACATCTCCTGAATCACAACCGCCATTGCTAATCCGTCGTCGGCAATGTTTTGTGTTTCTCTATAAGCGATAGCCCGGTCCGACCAGAGCGATGCCCAGCACCCCTTGAGAGCATCTAACAGTTCTTCAGGTCTTACGTTCAAAAAGGTATCCTGCTGTCCCGCAAAACTCGCTTCTGCCAAATCCTCAGCAGTCGCACTGGAACGTACGGCGACCGTATCCGTCTGTAACTTTTCGTGGGCTGTGCGGATTTCGGCAACGAGTTCTGGAGCCAATGTGAGGCCTTTAATGCTTTTCGCGTTCTGTTCTGACAAGTCTTGAACGGAAAAGAGGTACGCCTCTGTCGTGACACAAAAACCTTGCGGCACTCGGAATCCAGTCCGTGTCAATTTTCCGAGATTCAGTCCTTTTCCACCGACACGCGAAAGATCCCCATCATTGATTTCTGAAAAATGTTTGGTAAATTGCATAAGCCTGAATTGGTCTACGAAGGGTTGAAACACTTGAAAATAGTATAGCAGCTTCTATCTGCTGAATGCAAATACGTTTGGGATTGCTTGTTAGGGAAAGGGCGGAAGCGGTAGGCAGAGAGGCTGGTTTCACGCCAGCCTCCATAGTGCTTAGAAATAGCGACGATCTCGGATTCGCTATTAGTCATCGTCATCATCGTCATCGTCATCATCATCATCATCGTCATCATCATCATCGTCATCATCATCATCATGATCGTCGTCATCGTCATGATCGTCGTCATCATCATGATCGTCGTCATCATGTCTTAGTGGCGAAGTGACTTGCGGTGTGCCACCACCGACTTGTATAAAAATTGAGGAATCCTGCTGGTTAATCCAATCAATGAAGAGTTGAATTTGGGCATCGCTTAATCGGGGACCCCCAGGCGGCATTCTACCCGAAACGATTTCCTCAATAATATCACTGGATCGAGCGTTTCCTGGGCTAAATACCCGACCATCGTCTCCACCCCTTATGAAGCTCTGGTATGTGCTAAAATCGAGGTTATAAGGGCCGCCGGCCACATGGCACCCCGCGAAAGCGCACCGTCCCCTGAGAATAGGTAGCAGATCCCGTTCAAAGGACACAACCTGAGGCGTAGTGGGTTGTTGCCCTGGTGGTTGCTGAAGTGCTTCTTGTCCACGGGCCCGTTCTGAGTCGATCTTCAACGAAGTGCCATCAAGTACAATACCGAGGACATTTACAGAAAATTCCGTGAAATCAGAAACCGGAAGCGTGTACTTGCATACAAATACTTTTGTGCCTTCTTCTAAAGGCCGGCAGTCGGCACTTAAAAAGTCGCTAGCAGCACCGCGCGGGACAATATTATAACGCCTCTCTACTTTGCTCCCGTCAGCTCTCGATAATACATATCTTATGTCCGGGCGCGCAGAGGAGTCATCAGCAACAACATAAGGTGCGTCTTTAAGAAATACTACTTTTGTGAATATCGTTATCCCCGCATGCACCTCCGAGGCTGTTTGTGTTGTGAGTTTCCAATCGCTGTAGTGGGTTATTTCGATTGCATCAGGCGTATCCGCTGTAACGGGTATATTACTGTCAGGTTTAGTGCTATCTGGACTATCATTCGTTTCCCCAAGCAATGCCCGTGTGACATCGAATATGTCAGAGGGACGTAGGATGTCACTCCCATCAGGTCCACAACTGAGTGAAAAAAATAGTAAGCCAAGAGTGAATAAGAAGTATATGCGTGTGTTCGTCTTCATGCGTCATTCTCCTTCATCGTTCGATAAGTCTGTTATATTAAGTAGGGCTTACGCAGCTGCCCCTAAAACCGACATGTTTCTCCTGCTTGCAGGGGGATTTAGGGGGGTAAAGTGAAAAATTCCCTAATTTGCGTAAGGCTCGAAGAATTTATTGCTTCTTACGAGACTCCGACCAGTAACATTAGAATATCGTGAGATCCTAAAAATAAATGCACACTTTCGCCCCAGATCCGGTAGATGCGATTAGAAACCGCACCGGTGCAGAGTGTATAATTTCTAAATCTACTACCATAGATGTTAGTCGTCGTGTTCATCGTCATCGTCGTGTTCATCGTCATCGTCGTGTTCATCGTCATCGTCGTGTTCATCGTCGTCATCGTGTTCATCGTCGTCATCGTGTTCATCGTCGTCATCACGATCAGCAGGTCGGATGGCACCTGTCTGAGGGCTTTGTTGATTGATCCAATCGATAAAGGCTTGGGTTTCCGCCTCGGGTAATGGAGGGCCCCCGGGGGGCATTCTGCCTGAAACAATTTCTTCAATAATATCGCTTTCTTTTGCATTACCTGGAACAAATACGTGTCCATCTTCCCCGCCGCTGATGAAAGTCTGATATGTACTAAAATCTAAGTCCTCAGGACCTCCAGCAACGTGGCATCCTGCGAAGGCACATCTCCCAATAAGGATCGGTAAAAGGGTCTGATCAAATGCAGCCTCAGCTTCAGCAGTTGCTATAATTGTAGATTGCCTATTTTCGCTTTCGGATACTTCGGATCCGGTGTGCATAGGATGCAAGAAGGTGTCTTGGTCAGAATCGCATCCAGATAAGTAAAATAGCAACCCAGTGGTCAGTAAGAAAAGCCATTGTCTATTTAGAAACATAGTGATTCCCCTCCTCGTGTTGTCTGATAATCTACTGGGAATTTTTAGAGTTATCTCACATTTAATACGCTTTAGTTTTGAATACTGTGTAATCTTAACTTTAGATAGCAAGATAGCAAGTCTTATGCCAATGCTAAAAACAGCAGAATATGCCTTATTTTGTGGGTTAATTCGGATTTTTCTGGGAAATAATGAACAGATCTGTTCAAAAAATGGACAAAGTAATAGAATTTGTGAAGGCGGAAGGAAAAAGTCGTCAATCTCACAGGAAAGTGATATAATATGCCTGCTGAACTTAAAGCATAGAGACTGGTTTCAGACCAGTCTCTACAGCACTCTGGGAATAGCAAAGATATTGGAATCGTTGCTATCAGGCATCATCATGGTTGTCGGCATCGTCAGCATGACCGTTATCATCATCGTCGTGCCCATTATCATCGTCCATGTCATCATGTTCATCATCGTCGTCATGAGCATCATGAGCATCGTCCATGTCATCATCATGAGCGTCATCATGCCCGACAATATCGCCATGAGACTCTTGTTGATTAATCCAATCAACAAAGAGTTGAATTTCGGCAGCGGACAAGGGGGGACCCCCAGGGGGCATGTTGCCTGAAACGATTTGTTCAACAATCTCACTCTCTTCAGCATTCCCTGCGATGAATGCAGGCCCGTGCTCTCCGCCCGCTGTAAAAGATGCGTATGTCCTGAAATCCAAACCGTGGGGTCCATCCGCGACGTGGCACCCAGCAAGGGCACATTTTGCTGTGAGGATGGGCAAAAGGTTCTGTTCAAAAGACATCTCAGCATCAACTGTCTCGTGGACTTCAGTAGGCGGTGAAACAGGATCGGGAATGAGGACGGTCGCGCGGTCGCGCGCACATCCGAGTATACAAAACAGCAAGCCGATGGTCAAAAATAAAAAGTTTCGTTTGCTTATAGCCATGTTAGTTTCCTTCTAAGAATATTAGGATTTGGAGTAAAGAATAACAGATTTTGACAAAACAGTCAAGAGGAACCCTATTTTACATAGAGGCTTAGTTTTGTCGCCTTTATCCTGCTTGACAAATCTCCGCGATTTGATTAAACTGAAAAAATGTTTCAAAACGCAACCGAACTCCTCACTTTAATCTTTTCCGCTGCCGTACAATGGTTTTTTTATCGGAAACCTTTACCGCCGGATTTCAAACCTGAACGCATTCTCGTCGTCAAGCTTGATCATCTCGGAGATGTCATATTAGCAACACCCGTGTTTTCCAATCTACGTCAAGCGTATCCGAACGCTGAATTGCATGTCCTTACCGGTGCATGGAGCCGCGTTGTGTTGGAGCGGCATCCTGATGTCTGTAATATCTTTGAATACAATTCACCCGCTTTTTGCCGGACCGGGAAACCGACATCACTAAAAGAAGCGTTCAAACTGTATCAGCAGTTACGTCGTCAACAGTACGATCTGGTAGTAGAACTCCGGGGTGATTGGCGGACGCTTGGGTTCGCGTTCTTACGACTCGCACTCCATCGTCTCAGCCGTGCCGCCTTACAAATTAAAAACAAGTTGGGACTTGCTCGGTTCAGTGGAACGCATGAAACGACGCGCAATCTTGATGTTTTAAGATACGCTGGTATTCCAACACCGCTTCAAACTGCGACTTTCTTAGTAACAACAGAAGATGAAAAATGGGCATCTGATTTCTTGGCGACCTATAAGATTGACAAACAGTATCCATTGGTTGCAATCCATCCGGGGTCCCCGATTCCACTAAAGCGGTGGCTTCCTGAACGGTACGCCGAATTAGCAGATTGGCTAATTGCACGAAAAGAGACGCAAGTGCTATTTGTCGGCGTGAAGGATGAAGTCCCAATAGTCACCGAAATCCAAAAGTATATGCAAGAAACGTCGATTAATATCGCTGGCGAGACAACTTTGACGCAATTGGCATCAATCTTGCGTAGTTGTAATATGTTTATCGGAAACGATAGCGGTCCGATGCATCTCGCCGCAGCCGTTGGTACGCCGACAATCGGACTCTATGGACCTGGGGACCCGACCCGTTTTGCGCCAATCGGCGTAGCGTGTCAAACGATCCGACGCAAACTTGACTGTCCGCCGTGTTTGGGGATGACCTGTCGATTTGGGAAAGACGGGTGCATGTCCAAAATCCAAGTTACCAATGTGATTCAAGTGCTTGAAGACGCAGCGTATTTACCATCGGAAAATTCTGAGATGCAACATTAGGTATGAAATATTTGTCAATATAGACAAATTAACTTGACACGTTTCTGAAAAATGGTTATAATGTTTTAAACAGTATTAAAATGTACTTTTTGGATGTGAGTGGCTTGCGACATTTATTTGCAAGCGATATGATGAACCTAACGGAGGAATTAAGAAAATGCAATTGAGATTAATGTGGCTCGTGATTGCCCTATTCGCAGTAGGCATCATGAGTGTCGGCATTGTGGGTTGTGGTAGCGACTCTGAAGATGAAGGCGCTGCTGAAAAACCGACGGAAAGTTCTTCGACAACGTCTACTACTGATGAACCCACAGTTGCTGCGAAACCGCCTATCGACTTTGCTGCAGAAAAAGCAGCGATTCAAGAGGTGTATAGTGCCTTCTACAAAGGCTTCAACGATAATGATATGAAAGACATTGCAGAGACCTTTCGGACGAGTGACAACAAGGCCGCCTTCGGGACGATCTTTGCCGGAAATGAACCTGTGCCAATCGCCTTCGGTTGGCGGAATGTTGAAATCGCTATTGAAGGTTTATGGATCGGCATCGGCACAAAAGGTGCCAAGTGGGGACCGAATGACCAGTTGTCAGATTTTTGGATTCGCTATAAAGGCAGCAAAATTGAAGCCAGTGCGATAGGCTACAATTGTTACAAAGGCGCGTTCCCCGGTGAAACGCATCTCTATTTAGTGAAAGAAGCGAAGGATGGGTGGAAGATTCACGAGTTGGATAGCAGCACGGAAAACAATCTTGGTATCTTCGGCTTCCACAAAGGCAAACCGCGTCTTAAGGAAGCAGGCCGCTTCTTTACGACAGATGCCGACAAAGTCCCATAAGCACAATTTTGGTGTACACGGTTATTAAAAACTGCCCGTTTTTGTGCAGCCTGGAAAAGGGATTGCCCGTTTTTGTGCAGCCTAACCCGCATGATGCAGGAATTAATCGCAAATTCAGCCCTTTTCGGATTGGCACGGAAATTGCATATACCGTTGCATCAACAACTTTTGTTTTTTAGTAGGATACAGAAATACCCCTTGGAGGTAATAACGAATGAGTGCAAAACGAACCTCAGGTGCCTTTATGACTTCTTTGGTGCTCCACGTGATCATTGCGTTCATTGCTGGCATTTATCTTGTCACGCAGACTGAACAGTTCAAAGATCTCGTCGGTGCCGAAGTGCTCCAACCCAAGGAGCCGCCGAAGCCTAAGGTACGGAAACCCGTCGTCAAGCCGGTTATTAAGCCGACTGTCCCGACACAGAACACCGTCGTTGTTGAACAGGTGCAAGTACAACCTCGTGTAACAACTGCGTTTGTCGCCAAGTCGAACTTCCAACCCCAGACGGTTCTCGAATTTTCTAACCAGAATGTTAAAGTAGAAGCACCGATTAATCCGAACGTTCCGCGAGTCGTTACGCCTAACGCGCCCGTGCCGACGGTCGTAACACACGCCGACCTCCCGGTTTCGGATGCGCCCGGTGCCTTAGCATTCTCAGCCCCTGTCGCAACTGCCCCTTCCGCTGGACCCGCTAATATCGGTCGTGGTGTTGCAGGCGGCGCAGTCCAGGTCAAAGTCGCTTTTGAACGTCCACCCGGGCTTGCAATGGTTGAGAACGTCGGTGCCGCACGCGACGCACTCGGCGATGTCGTTGAAAACATTACCCTCGGTAACGTTGAAGTACCACCCCTGCCCAGAGGCGAACCCGGTGGTCGTGTTATCGGTAAAGGTAAGGACATCCGCGGCGTATTCCGTTTCACACGGATCCGTCACTCCCTCTCTGACTGGTGGGCTGATGCTTCTTCTCTCAACGCATTGACGAAGTGGCTCAACGAGCGTACGAAGATTAAAACCGACATGAACGTTGAAGGTGGCGCGCTGAAGTTTACGGATGCTAACCTCTTCAAAACACCGTTCGTCTTTATGACAGGACACGATCCGTCGCTCACCCGTTCCCGTAACTTGCTCGGACGGCAGTATGGTGGCGGTAAAATGGATAGCCGTCTCACCGAGACTGAAGCCGCTGGTATGCGTCGCTACCTCGTCGAAAGAGGTGGATTCCTCGTCTTTGACGACTGTGGTGTGAACGCGCCTGCCCAGGCGATGATTCGTCTCTTCCTCGCACAGATGCGCTACGTCATGCCTGAATATCAGATTGAGCGGATTGCTAACGATCACGCGATTTATGATAACTTCTACGAAATGGGTGGTCCCCCTGTCGGATACGACATTTTCTGGTGGGGCACACGTCCGCCGAAACGGAACTTCCTCGAAGGTATCTCTGTCGGTGAAAGGTTATCTGTTATCATGGTCCGCCGTGATTACATGTGCGCAATGGAGTCTGTCAGTCTCCCGACCCGTAGTGTCCACTATTCACCCGGCGTCTATCGTTTCATGACAAACGTTGTGGTGTATGCCTTGACGCACGGCTCGATTTCCGACTATTCCGGTTATGTGCCTGAAGACACGTTAGCCAAGAAGGAACTCCCGACAAGCGCACCTGAAGCTGCGAAAGTCAGTGGTTTTGAATAGAGATTACATCATACTTATTATAGGGCTGTTCGGTTCCCTCCAAGGGCGACTGAACAGCCCTATTTTTATTTGTCCCACGCCCGTTTACAAAACACTGAGAAAAAACTGGATTTTATCCACCGAGTTGTGTTATCATACCGCCAATAAACTCCACTTGAGGTGACAAATGAAACTTGGTGTATCTACTTATTCTTATTGGCATTTCAAACCAGAACGCGTACCGATTGAGCACGTCATCGAAGAAGCCGCACGGCTGGAGCTCGACGGTGTCGAAATATTACATCAACAGATGGCATCCGAAGCAAACCCCTATCTCCAAAGACTAAAACGACACGCCTTCATTCACGGACTCGATCTCTACGCACTTTCAATCCATCAAGGCTTCGTTTCGCCGGACGAAGCGACGCGACAAAAAAATATCAATCATACCGTTCACTGCATCCGATTGGCGCACGAACTCGGCATCCCCTCAATTCGTCTCAACTCAGGGCGATGGGGAACTATTCCCTCTTTCACTGGATTGATGGAAGCCGAAGGACAGGAACCGACACTCCCCGGACACACAGAAGATGAGGCATTTGAGTGGGTCATCGCTGCTATTGAAAAGTGTCTTCCAGACGCTGAAAAATACGGTGTTGTTCTTGGACTCGAAAACCACTGGGGATTGACGTGCACACCGGAGGGTGTGAATCGCATTGTCTCCGCTATTGATTCAGAATGGTTGAAAGTGACAATGGATTGTGGTAATTTTCTCTCGAATCCTTATGAAAAGCTGACACAGATTGCAGATGAGGCAGTGCTTGTCCATGCCAAGACCTATTACGGCGGTGGCGAATGGTATACATTGGATCTGGATTATGCTAAAATCGGCAATATTCTAAAGGATGTCGGATTTCAGGGGTACGTGTCCATTGAATTTGAAGGCAAAGCGGATGCACACATCGGTGTCCCACAAAGTGTCGCGATGCTCCGCAAGGCACTTCCTCAGTAGTTGCTTAAACTCTTTTCACAAATGGGTGGGAATAAAAACGTCAGTTCGGCTTAAACATTTTGTTCGTGTTAAAGGTTCCACTTAGGAACACTGTCTCTTGGAGGATGTAATGCTCAGAATTTTTAACAGCAAGTTTTGGCTTGCAAGCTTCGCCCTGCTCGGAATAATAGGGAGTAACACAACAATGGCAGAGACCGGAGAAATGGCGGGAGTGACGAACGCTTCCGAGGTTTGGCGCGCCTTACAACGCATACAGACAACTGCTACTGTCCTACACACCGTCGCGCATCCAGATGATGAGAACGGTGCGCTGTTAACATGGCTCAGCCGGGGGCAGGGTGTCAGAACCGGATTATACTCAACGACGCGCGGGGAAGGGGGCGCAAACCTCATCGGACCCGAATTGTTCGATGCACTCGGTATTGTCCGCACCGAAGAGCACCTCGCTGCTGTCCGCTATTATGGTATAGACCTCTTTTTTTCCAGTGCTGTTGATTTCGGATATTCCAAACGACTCGACGAAACGTTGGAAAAATGGGACTATCAGATGCTCCTTGAGGATATGGTCCGCATCATTCGACGTTACCGACCCGATGTCATCATTTCCCGGTTTCAAGGAAATCGTCAAGACGGGCACGGACACCATCAAGCGTCTGGTGTCGTGACGTTAGAAGCATTCCGTGCTGCTGGCGACGCAAGTCAATTCCCAGAACATCTCGCAGACGGACTGCAACCGTGGCAACCCAAAAAACTCTATATCTCGCGTTCCAGATGGCGACGCAGTGATACTGAAACTGGCGATACACCACTACTCAAAATTGATACCGGTGAATACAATGCATTGTTAGGGCTTTCTTATGCACAAATCGCACGTCAAGGACTCAGTTACCAGCGTTCACAGGGCGCTGGACAGACACGTGCGTCTAAAGGTTCGGCGGTTACCGAATTGCGGTTGGTGGATACAGCACTTCCCAAGCGATCCGAGCCCGAACAGCGCCTTTTTGATGGGCTTGATACCACAATTATGGGCATGGCAGGACTCGCCAACGCACCTGACCTGAATGCAACCTTTACACAACTTCAGGAGAGCGTTGATGCTGCGCTGAATGCCTATGATGCCCGGCACCCTTGGACGATTGTTCCTCACCTTGCTGCTGGGTTAAAAGCGACCTACAGCTTAATCGAAGAGTTCCAGGACGGCATAGAAAACGTTCAAGGCATAGACCTCGATGACGCTACGATCGCACATCTCCTTTTCCTGCTGCGGAATAAAGCACAGGAATTAATGGATGCCGCGAACGCTGCCCTCGGATGTTCGCTGGAGGTCCTCGTCCAACCCGCGGGTGCACAAGAAGGGTTTTTCCGTTCCCCTGAGACCTTCGCCGTCGCTATTCCGGGACAAAAATTTTCAATCGGAATGCGGATGGTGAATCCGGCACCCGTCGCTACTGAACTCGTTGATGTATCGCTTCGCACGCCAGAAGGCTGGAATGTGCGTCAAATACCAACAGATGCCGACGGGAAAGAGAGTATGTCTATACAGACAAACGAACCTGTCTCAATCACGTTTGAGGTGGAAGTACCACAAGATGCGTCCTACACGCAACCGTACTGGACGCGGGCATCTGAATATCACGATGCTGTCTATACACTGAAGCATCCAGAATTCCGATTCTTACCCTTCGCACCGCCTGAGGTACACGGTGTTGTAACGTACCGCCTGGATGGCGTAGATTTTACACTGGTGCGACCGGCACAAACCGTTTCAATCAATCGACCTTGGGGTGAAAGACGGCGGTTACTATCGGTGGCTCCTGCTATCAGTCTATCTATGTCGCCGCGTATCGGTGTTATTCCGATATCCCAATCTGCGACGGCAGGTGGGGAAACCGAATTTACCGCCACAGTCGAGGTGCTGAATAACGTGAAAGGTGAAGCGGAAGGCACGCTTTCGCTCACATTACCGGAGGGGTGGCATTCATCGCCTGAAAGCGCGTCTTTTGATTTCACACACGAAGGCGCCAGCAAGACTTTTACTTTCGATGTGTCTGCTGTCGCTGTAAAGGCAGGCAAAGATTACGCAATTCAAGCCGTTGCTACTTATGATGGCAAGGAATATACCACCGGTTATCAGGCGATTGACCATACGGATCTCGAACCCCGCCACCTATATCGGCATGCTACGATGACGCTGCACGGCATTTCAATTGAACTTCCAAGGGATATGGAAGTCGGTTACATTATGGGGGTCGGTGATAGGGTGCCTGAGGCACTGCAACAGATTGGTACCGACGTTCAGATGCTTGATCGCGAAGAGCTCCGCACGGGTGACCTGAGTCGATACGATACCATTTTGATTGGCATTCGGGCGTACGCTGTACGACGGGATCTCGTTTCCTATAACGGTCGACTCCTCGATTACGTCCATAAAGGCGGCAATCTCATTGTCCAATATCAGACACCAGAGTTTGATGCAGCTCCGTTTGGTCCCTATCCGTATACAATGGGCAGACGACCAGAGGAAGTCTCCGAAGAGGATGCACAGGTGACTATTTTGATGCCGGAGCATCCGATTTTCCAACATCCGAATCGGATTACCGAAGCCGATTTCGACAGATGGGTTGAGGAGCGCGGTTCAAAGTTTTTGACCGAGTGGGACGCGAACTATCAAGCACTCCTCACGTGCCACGACCGCGAGCAGGCACCGCAACACGGCGGATTCCTCTATGCGAAATACGGAGAAGGCACTTATACCTACGCCGCCTACGCGTTTTATAGACAACTTCCCGCAGGTGTCGCGGGCGCATACCGGCTTTTCGTCAACATGCTTGCTCTTGGCAAATAGTCTATTCTCCTAATCCGTTTCCCACGGTGCCACATCCCCAATAGGCGGTGGTGCCGGGAAACGGCTCACAACATCAATAGGTCTACCCGCATCGGACGATTCGAGTATCCGTTCGCACACTTCTAACACGTGCCGTGCTTGCGCACCGTTACAACGCGGGTTCCGATCAGATCTAATCGCATCTGCGAAATCGGCAACACCTTTTCCCCAATCCAATCCGGTAAAGGATTTCGGCGGCGAAGGTTCGTTTTGCCACCCGTCCTGCGGCGTGAATTTTTGGATACCGCGTCCGTCGTCGTGTGCTTGTAGAGCGTACCCACCCGCAGTGCCGTGGATCTCGTAAGGCGGGATACCAGAAGCAACGGTGAAACTGTGATAGATGAGTCCGTGTGCATTGTTCTCGAATTCCAGTACACCAAATCCGTGATCTTTCTCATTCACCTCAAACTCTGTTCCCTTCCGCGGCCCTTGGGTTAGCGTTCGTTTCGGAACAGCGACCCTTGCGAAACCGTGCACCGTCTTGACGGGTGCGATCATCGTTGTCATCGCAGTGAGTGGATAAGGCGCGACATCCCGGAAGGGACCGGCATGCATCAGGAACGCATCGGCGTTCGGATGCCAATGTTCCAACGGACCGCCGAAATTCCCAATTGCGGAGATGACATCGCCGATTTCGCCTTCCCGTATCCGTTGCCAGACGTTCTGCTGAACGTAGCCGAGAATCGCCGATGGCGCACACGCCAATTTTAGACCCATTGCTTCTGCCGTCTCAACAAGTTCGTTCGCCTCGTCGGTTCGGATAGCGATCGGTTTCTCGGAGTAGACGTGTTTGCCTGCTTTCAGTGCCGCCAACGAAACGGAATAGTGGGAGATGTGGATTGTCAGATTCACAATCGCCTCTACATTTGGATCGTTTAGCACCTCGTCAAGCGACTTGTAGACGCGCCCCCCGTTTTTTTCTGCCAATGCCGAGGCACGTTCTTCGTCTTGGTCGTAGTAGCCGACCAGTTCAATGCGATGCGGGTATGCCTGACAGCGCGGCTGGTAGCCTCCTGCAGCGATCATACCACACCCAACAATTACTGTGCGGACTGGCGTTGTATTAGACATTCAGTATTCCCCTTTTTGTGTCTCAATTTTTTCGCAATCTGTGAGACTCTAAGTTTACCAAATTACCACACGGATTGCAAGTCCATATTATGTTTATTCGGTATGTCGTCAACGGCAGAACCCCGTTGGATTTGATGGGAAACTCAAAAGTATCTTCAATCGAACAAGCTTCACCGTTTCTCTTGAAAAAGCCCTCCAAATGTATTATATAATATTTCCCTTGACTCTCCGATTTTATATATGCTATACCTAAAATAGTTATGTTTAGAGGTGGTAGAAAATCAGCTTGCAATTCATCGCCCTATATGATACACTACGCTAACCAGTTTAGGGCAGCACTGGAAAGTTTGCCCCAAGACATGTCTGCCACCCTCCCACCGTGATAGGGGGATAAACAAACTGTAACTGGAAACCTCATGAAAACGATACTTGCTCTCTTGATACTATTATGTGCAAACGCTTTGCCAGCTCTTGGTGAGTTGGCTGACGCGGACCTCAATCAGATACGCTTGATTATCCGCGAAGAAGTCCAGACAGAAATAAAAGCAGAAATCACAGCATCCGAAGCCCGCATGAAAGAATATATCAACTTGAAAATCGCTAATGTAGACAGTCAAATCAAGACAAACACTCGCGAAATAGGTGCCATCCGGAGCCAAATTAACGTCTTTATAGGCATCCCTTTACTCATCATAACGCTACTTTTCGCGTGGCGTGCTTTGAGGGACCGGGCAAACGACAAACAAATACAGGCATTCATTGCTGAAAACGAGAGCCTAAAACGCCAGCAGACCATAACCTCATGAAAGGGGCCTCCGAAACGTCCGCGCTCAGCGTTAGGAAACCATTTGACACCTATGGAATTTCAACGAAAGAACTTGTCTTGAATTTGCGAAATTGTGGTCTGAATAAACGGTGGCACTTCAAACTTTTTACATAGGTAGCAACTTGGGTTAGTATAATAAAAAAGGAGCATATAGATGCTACAGACAGGACAAGATATTTTTTTCACCGATATTGATCGTGATATCATTTATCCTGACAAGGATATGAATATAGCGACACAAATCGACAATGATAATCTTACTAAAGAAGTTTTATTGGACGAGTATCTTGACGAAATAAACAAATATGTATCGAACAAGGAATATAACAAAGCGATTGCTGAACTCACTGAAGACGCTATTATACCTTTAACTACAGCAATAAATAAAAATATAAATTCATCTGCCCTTTACTTTATTCGTGGACAAGCTCATGAATACATGAGAAATTTTGATAATGCTATTGATGATTATACTAAGGCAACAGAGATAGATCCTAATAACGCTAGTGCTTATTGTTATCTTGGATTTGCCTATGCTAGAAAAAACAATGCTGAAAAATTAATTGAAAATTGCGCAATGGCTGTTAAATTAGGGACAAGTGATAGTTCTGCCTATTTTGGGTTGGGACTGGGTTACTACTATCAAGACGAATTTGACAAAGCAATTGAAAATTGCACGGAGGCTATAAAATTAAACTCTCAATATGCAAATGCGTTTTGTTTCCGAGGTCTTTCTTATAGTCAAAAAAACAATCTTGATAAAGCTATTGAAGATCTTAGCACATCCATAAAACTCTCTCCAAATTATTACACCTATTACAACCGTGGAATTAATTATTTCGGTAAGAATGATTATAGCGCAGCCATTGTAGACTTTAACAAAGCAGTGGAATTAAATCCAAAATATGCCAACGCGCATTGGTTTCGTGGCGTTGCCTATTTATTCAAGGACACTAGTGATGAAACATTAGACTTAGCAATTGACACTCTTAGTAAGGCAGTAGAACTAGATACAGAACATGCAAATGCATATTATCCTCTTGGAGTGGCATACTTCTTAAAAGGTGGTTTTAACGATGAAGCTATTCAATATCTAACTAAAGCAATAGAACTGAATTACAAAGAGGCAAATGTGTATTATTATTGTGGACTTGCCTACTTTTTTAAGGAAAACTATGAAGATTTAGCCATTGAAAATCTAAGTAAGGCAATAGATATGGACCCAAGACACGCGAACGCACATTACTATTTGGGCCTTATCTACCGCATTAGAAACGAATATGAATATGCGATTGTGAATTATTCTAAAACAATAGAAATCAAAAGTGATCATGCTGATGCTTATTACATGCGTAGCAAAGCTTGGTTGTATCTTGGTGAAATAAAGAAAGCTCAAAATGATTTAGTAATAGCAAACAAATTGGGAATTAACAGCACAACAGTCTCCCAAGAAATTGTTCGGAACTATACTAGAGCATGGGAGGTTCTTGGTAATATATCTTGAAGTATTTAACAGAAGAAAACATATTAGATGCTGTCAGGGCACACGGATGCGAAATTAAATTTATTAATGAAAATTCATTACAACAATCTTGGATTGTATAAACGAATATAGAAATTGTACTGCCATCGGAAATTTAGACCACTCTCTAAGACAAAACCGCTAATTGCTGATTGCTAACCGCTAACAAATCCTGCCAATCCTTGAATTCTGCCAATCTTGATGCTGACAACCCACAACCAAAAACAACATCCCAACAATCCCAATTTTCCCTTGACGCAAAAGGTGGATGCAATGTAATATATATGGCATAGTTTAGCAGCTAATATTATAAACCTTGAGGTGGGACACGTGTTAAGGTCCAATCAGCTCGCGTCTATCGCTGTTCTTGCCTGTCTGATTCTGTCTGGGTGTGTTATATCGCGCGATATTGACCAGATTGAAGCCTACAATCAATTCGCGATAACAGCAGCACAAGCGCAACTCTGGAACGAGGCAGTCTTCCGATGGAAACAGGTTATTGATGTTGACCCAGAGAACTCTAAAGCATATAATAACCTCGGTGTCGCTTATGAAGCACTCGGAGACATTGATGAGGCTGTCTCGGCATACCAGCGCGCAACGGAATTAGAACCTGACAATAAATACTATCGACTCAACTATCGACGATGCCGTATACATATCCGGCGAAGTGGGGCTGATGATGAAAATGAACCGCAATTGGCAGAAGAGGAACCGCCACTTATGGAGTGATGAGACAGAGATATGCAGATAATAAAAAAGACGGTAATCCTCTTGGCAATCCTAATATTCTTCGGGTGTGGTAGTAATGTCACACGAGTCTCTATTCCGGTGAAGGTCCAATCTGAAATCGATATTAGCCGGTATTCCAATTTCGCCGTTTTGCCGTTCGTCAGTGAAAAACAGGCTGAACGCAACGAAGAGCTGCCACCAGAGGTCGGTGAGGATATCGCCGCAATCCTCCGTAGAGGTTTAGCACGCCAAAAAAGTTTCAATATCATCAACACCCAGGAAACCACCAGACTCCTTACCGGTGAAACCATCGGAGAGGAGTGGCTCTCTGATACAAAACATCTCAGCCAACTCGGTGAGTATTTTGAGGTAAAAGGCGTTATCGTCGGGAGTTTTCGATTTTATTCAGACAGCCGCCCAAGACGCTATTATGGTGAGCGGTACTCCATACAACGTCAACGTTATGTGATGGATTATCAGGACTACATGCAGAAAACCTATCTGCTCTCGCTACGGGTTATGATTATTGATGTCGAGACCGAGCAGATTATTTGGGATGAGTCATACCGGCGTAGCACTGCTGAAGCACATACTATCGGTTCTTTCATTTTTTCTCAGGTCGGTCCGCAGGCAAATACTATCAGAGAACTCGGCAAACGTGCCGTATCAGAATTTACACGCCAAATTTCCCCACACTATGAAAGCGAAGACAGATATTTGGTAAAATAAACAGGAAAAAAAGATGAGTGATAAGAAAAAAAATCAAATTGGCAATCAGTGGCCGAGGAAATGGCAGTCAGCCATCAGGGCGGTTGCTGCGCAACCTTTGCGTCGTCAGCAAAGAGACTTCCGTGCTGATAGCCGATCGCTGACAGTGATCATAGCGAACGTGCTGATAGCCATTCTGCTATTCGCTGTTCCTTGTGTAGTGTCGGCACAAAGCTTCGGGAAAAATAAAATTACGGCACAGCGCTTTGAGTGGCATATCCATAGAACAGAGCATTTTGACATACACTACTACCCAAGCGAAGCGAAACTGGTACCCGTCATGGCTGCCATTGCAGAGGAGGCTTATGAACAACACAGCGCAGACTTTGAACATGAGCTGCAAGGCAGAACACCGCTTATCCTTTACAAATCCCATAAAGACTTTCAGGAAACCAACATAATCCTCCAAGAACTCCACGAAGGCATCGGCGGATTCGCGGAACTCTTTAAACATCGCATTGTTATACCATTCACCGGTTCACTTGAGGCGTTTCGAGAAGTGATCTTCCACGAACTCATTCATATTTTTCAGTATGACATCATCTATCAAAAACCGCATGCTCGCATCTATAGCGGCGAATTTCTCTATTCCGCACCTATCTGGTTCATAGAAGGGATGGCGGACTACTTTGCTGAAGATAACGATGCAATCGGCGAAATGGTGATTCGTGATGCAAGTATGAATAACAATATCGTCCCGCTACCGCAACTCCGCAATTTCAACCGGCTCAGTTCACCCTTCGTTGGCTATAAGTTGGGACAGTTGGCAGTCGCCTATCTCACTGAGACCTATGGACGCGAAAAAATCGCGGAAATTTTACAAGGATTGCGGCAGAGCAGAACGAAGGACATCAATCAAGTTTTCATAGAAGTACTCGGCGTAGAACTTGAGGAATTTGATAAAGCATGGCGACAGACAGTCCGAAAACGCTACTGGCCCCTCATTGAGGACAGAGAATTACCAGATCTCGTTTCAAAGAATCTTACCGAGAAATCGAAATACTCGCATAACATTAAACCCATCTGGTCGCCGAGTGGTGATATTATCGCTTATGTCACAGGAAATGAAGGATTCCTTGAGATTGTCCTCATGTCCGCAAAGACCGGTGAACGCATCAAGCGGATCACCAAGCAGTTTTTCCGTGAGAAGTACGAGGAGATCCGCACGGATTTTGGCGGGTTTGGCAGAAGTCTTACATGGGCACCCGATGGCGACAGAATTGCTTTCGTCGCTAAATATCACGATGCGAACTATCTCCTCGAAGTCAATATTTTGACGGGGGAGTTAACGCAATACTTTGAACTCGATTTTGACAACGCTACATCTCCAGACTATGATGGTAGCGGTGAGCGGATTATCTTTGCCGCACTGAAAGACGGACAGACAGACCTCTATATTATTGAACTGTTGACCGGTGAAATCCGGCGGCTAACTTTTGATCCCTTCAACGACACACACCCCTCATGGCATCCAACAGCTGGTAAAATCCTCTATGCCTCTGAGCGCGGTGGTAAAAATAGGCTCGTCCTTATAGATCTCAATAGCGAAACGGAACGCGTCCTGACCGATAATACCTATAACGCTATCAGCCCAACGTGGACACCCGGTGGTGAATCAATTCTGTTTTGTTCGGATGCCCAAGGAATTTACGATGTCTATGAATTGGTTTTTAGCAATCCGCAATCCGCAGTCAGTGATCCAGAAATAGCAGTTAGCAATTTACAATCAGTAGATGGCGAACCGCCAAAAGTGATTGAAGCGAACGTCCTAATTGCCAACAATCCATTAAAGATTGAACTCACACGCCTTACCAACATCATGACGGGCTGTTTTAATCCAAGTTTGTCGCCTGACAGAGACCACCTTCTCTTTAGTGCCTACCAAAATGGAAAATATGATGTCTGTCTCATGGATACTTCCAAAACGATTGAAGAGAAAACTGAAGTCGCAGATGTTGGAGAACCCACTGCGATTTTGACAGATGAAGTGCCAGAGAATTATAGGATTGCTAAGCGGAAATACAGCACAAGTTCCTCTTTCGCTTTAGACGCAATCTTTCCAAATTTCAGTTTTGGTGCCGACGGTATCCTGAGAAGCACGGTACAAATCATCGGCAGTGATATGCTTGGTAACCATCGCATCGGCGTCAGTGTGATGAACCAATCCAGTTATCTCGCTCCGGATTTCATCGCACAGTACGGATTTCTGACACACCGAACTGATATTGGCGCGATGGTTTACAATTATCATGAATACCATATTTTAGGCGGGATTCAGAGCAGACGCGGCATTTTACAGCGGATTACAGGGCTCGGTGCGTATCTCAACTATCCATTTGACAGATACCACCGCCTCGATTTGGCATTTTCAATGTATTCAAAGCCATTTTCCTTTAACTTCCAAACAAGGGATCCTTTGGACCCCTTCCAGGACGATAGGGGCTTACTCACCGTTGGCTCTATGGCGTTTGTTGGGGATACCACAATGTGGCGTGAGTGGGAACCTTACACCGGTTCACGCTATCGCATCGAACTTGAACAATCTTTCCCCGCACTCGGAAGTGAACTCGCGCTGACCAATGTTATTTTTGATGCCCGTCGCTACCTCGGTCTCGGGAGACGTTCTACCATTGCAGCGAGATTATTGCTCGGCAGTAACTTCGGTGCTGACCAATCCTACTTCTATCTCGGCGGCATTGATACAATACGCGGTTATGATTATGAGGCGTTAGTCGGCACACGCATCGGACTGCTGAATCTGGAAGTCCGTATCCCCTTCATAGATGTCCTTCACTTCGGGTGGCCCGTCCCGTGGACGCTCGGTGGGATCCGCGGCATCCTTTTCGCAGATATGGGAGGTGCTTGGTCGGATTGGCAGTACGGCCCGGAGGATCCGTTCACCGTTTTTGTCTGGGAGAACAACCGACTCCGTCTTGAAGATGTCAGAGCCTCAATCGGGATGGGGCTGCGGCTACAACTCGGTGTGTTTTCGGTAGACTTCGCCGTTGCACGATTGACCGATCTCACGCAATTGGAACCCGGTATTAAGTACCACCTTGGACTCGGACAAGCATTTTAATGGTCGTCAGGACGTTCGCTACGCTCACTTTCAGTTATCGGTCGTTAGTAACTCGTTGTGAGAGCGGAGAACATCTTTAATGCCACAAGACTTTACTTTAACTGACGACTGACAACTCTTACAAAGGAGAAACATGGATTCACGAGCCAAACGCATGATTCCCACTATCACCGTCCTCGCAATCATCGGAGGGCTGGTTGCCATTTGGGTTAATCTTTACCCTGATTTCCTATGGTTTAAGGTAGTGGATCATTGGGGCGTTTATGTTAAAATTCTCACAACAAAAATCGGCATTGGCGCAGCTGTTGGACTCTGTTATTTGGTAATTCTCTTGACAAATCTGTTCATCATCTACCGATTCACACCCGCCCATCTCAGCCCGGCTTTTATGGGAGGGACAGACTTCGCAGAAGGTGCCACTGACGATCCGGGTGCCACGCGAAGGTTGATTTATGGGGGGCTAACGCTTCTCGCAGTACTCTTTAGTATCTTGATGGGCTACACAGCCAGTGACCGCTGGGAAATCTATCTACGTTATGCAAATGCCGATGAACTCGTTTTTCCGACTGCTACATCTATTATTGTAGAGCAGCGCCTTGATTCTAACGAAATTCCGGTTGCACCATCCGAACTTCAAGCGAAAAATGTAAAGGTTGGGGATTCGATAACTGTTCAGACCGATGGCACAACTCAGGAAGCGCGCGTTGAAGCGGTGTTGAGCAGCGCCATTCGATTGAATACGTCTGTTCAGATAGAACCCGGACAAAAGGCATTTTTCACTTCACCTGCACGCGACCCGATTTTCAAGAACGATGTCACCTTCTACGTTTTCAAAATGCCCTTCTGGCGTTATATCTGTGGAACGCTTTTCGGGATTTTCTTGCTGGTGACAATATTCGCAATCGTCATTTACTTTTTCCACGGGTTAATCACCGGTGATACCAGCCAATTTCGGTTCCGTCCACCTTTCAATGTGAAGGCGCATCTGTTCACGCTTGGCGGGCTAACGCTCCTTTTTCGAGCATGGAACTACCAATTCGCCATGTATGACCTGCTGTATACCTCAAACGACGTGGTACGTGGGGGTGGCGGATACGCTGCCATACAGGCGCGTCTCCCGGTATTGTGGATTATGCTCGGTATCACAGTCATCTGCGCCTTGATTTTCATTATTAGCATCTTCCTGAAAAGCAACACGCTTGCTTTCGGTGGATTCGCTGTATTTCTAATCGCCGGTTTCCTCGGACAAGTCTACCCCGTCGCTATACAAAGATGGCAAGTGGAACCCAGAAAACAGGTATTAGAGGCGGATTATATCAACTATAATATCAAGGCAACGCTCCAGGCCTACGGCTTAGCTGAGAATACCGTGACAGAGCAGGAATATCCGTTAATCGAGCAACTTAACTATGATGATATAAGGAGTCAGGAAAACGCCCCCGTCTTTAATAGCATCCGTCTCTGGGATTGGCGTCCGCTACGGAGAACTTTCCGCCAACTCCAAGAATTAAGATCCCAATACGACTTCAACGATGTTGATATCGATCGCTATACCGTTGATGGTGAAATCCGACAGGTAATGCTCGCTGGTCGGGAACTCAATATTAACGAACTTCCCGTTGAAATCAGAAATGATTGGTATAAGCAGACCTATACCTATACACACGGGTATGGTGCAGTCGTGAGTCCTGTCAACGAAATTGTTGACGGGAAACCTTACATGTACATTCAAGGATTGCCGCCTATTGACTATAGCGAACAGTGGCAACACAGGTTTAGCGAAACCCCAGGCCCGCGTATCTACTACGGTGAACGCACGGATCGTTACGTTATCGTACACCCGAATCGCCCCCAAGGGCTTGAGTTCGATTACCCGCAAGAGGGACAGCAGTATGCCGAATATGCGTATCAAGGTCAAGGTGGGGTGCAGCTAAACTCCTTCTGGCGAAAACTGGTTTATATGCTCAAATTCGATAACGAAATTAACTTCGTCTTACCCGGTGAAATCTCGTCGACAAGCAAAATCCTCTATGATCGAAATATCAGAGACCGCGTGCAGAAAATTGCCCCCTTCTTGCGGTATGACGGTGATCCTTACATCGTTATCCACAAAGAGAGGCTTGTCTGGGTAATGGATGCCTATACCATCACCCATCGGTATCCGTACTCTGTTTCTATGGAGGAATTCGTTAGCGAAAGAAGACGACAGATCGCCAGTACACAGCGAAACGCTGAACCGTGGGGCAACTATATCCGAAATTCTGTTAAAGTCGTTGTAGACGCTTACGATGGCTCTGTCGAGTTTTACATTATGGAACGCGAGCAGGATCCTATTGCGGAGTGTTATCGCAAAATCTTCCCTGATCTTTTCAAATCCTTTGAAGAGATGCCGGATGAACTCAAAACACATGTCCGTTACCCGACCTCCATGTTCCTCATTCAAGCGCGCGTCTATCAGGACTATCACATGAAGGATCCGGTAACCTTTTACGCCGGTGAAGATAAGTGGGAAATTGGTAGAGAACTCTATGACAATACAGATGCCCAGACCCGGCAAGCTGCGCAGCCGCAGCAAAGGAATCCGTTCCTACCCCAACAGGTTCCCCAAAATTCTGGCGTAAATGGTCAACCTGTTGAACCTTACTATGTGGTTATCAGGCTACCCGGGCAAGAGAAAGCGGAATTCATGTTGATGTTGCCCTATACCCCCCTCAACAAACCGAATTTGACTGCATGGCTCGCTGCACGCTGCGATCTGCCTCAATATGGGCAGCTCCTCGTTTACCGATTCCCGAAAGGAAAACAGGTTGCAGGTCCTATGCAAGTGGAGAACTTTATTAGCCAAGAACCCGAGATTTCCCAACAGATTAGTCTCTGGAATACACAAGGCTCCCGGGTCTTACGCGGTAACCTGCTGATTCTTCCAATGAACAACTCACTCCTTTATGTCGAACCTATCTACATACAATCTGAAGATGAAAAAACCGCTATCCCCGAATTGCGGAGAGTCGTTATCGGATATGGTAATGAAGTCGTCTGGGGAGAGAGTCTCGATGAGGCACTCGTCAAGATGTTTGGAGGAGAGCGGTCGGTTCAAGCGACGCATACGGCGGAGCCAACTGAAGCGGCAGCAGACACCGACGGGACTCAGACGGCATTACAAAGACTCGTTGGGCAAGCGAACCAACATTTCAATCAAGCACAGGACGCACAACGCGCTGGGGACTGGGCAGAATATGGTCGCGCCCTTCAACTTTTAGAGGACACTTTGCGTCAACTTGAGGGTCGTACAGAATAAGACTACTGGCAGTTGGGGTTGGCTATTAACCGTCGGTAATTGCTCGTTAGTTACTAACCCTCCAATTGCTATCAACCAATTGCCAATTACTATCAGCCATTAAAGGAGGTGAAACTCATGGCTATTGACTGGAAACCACGCCATCGGGATATGATTATTGGGGATATTCCATGGTTAGCCAGAATTGCCGATAAAGCCAATGCGAAACTGCAGGGCATCATCGGTGAGTATATTTATCCGTGACCGCAAGATAAGATGTTCCTGGAGGAACACAAGATCAGTGCTGAGGCGTTCGTCGAGATGGTGCAAAACAACCCCTCAGACGATGAGATGATCGCCGCTATAAAAAAATTGGATCGTTAGCAAAATAGTAGTCAGTTGCCAGCCGTCAGCCGTCAGTAGATCGTTGTGGAGATGGATGCCAGTCGTTTTTTCCTGCTACACACGCTTGCGGGAAAGCGCGTGTGATAGTTGTTTCTTATTTTCTTTTCTACCACAAACCGGTCTTGCTGATTGCTGATTGCTGATAACCAACAACGCGGAGACCTACTTCTTTGGAATTAACGAAGTACCGAAACCAAATTAACGAGATTGACGACCAAATTTTAGCACTGCTACAGAAACGCGCTAAGATTTCCAAGTTGGTCGGTGCGACAAAGGCAGAGACAGGCGTTTCGCAGGTCTACGTTCCGAATCGGCAGAAGGTGATTATCGAACGTTTGAAAGCACAGAATCAGGGTAAATTCCCTGAAGCCGCGCTTGAGGCGATCTGGACCGAAATTTTGTCTGCTTCTCGTTCTTTGCAGGAATTGGAGCGAGTCGCTTTTCTCGGTCCTGTTGGCAGTTTCGGACACGTGGCGGCACTATCTCATTTCGGGGCATCAACTGAGTTGATCCCTGTCCGCCCACAGACTGACATTTTCACAGAGGTCGAAGCCGGTAGAGCAGACTATGGCGTAGTGGCTATTGAAAATTCGGTACAAGGTACCGTGCGCGATGTTTTGGAACGTTTCCAGCACACGACGTTATGGATTTGTGCGGAGACCTTCCAACCCATAAAACAGCATCTTTTGTCGGAAGCACCCCTCACAGAAATTCAGTGTGTCTACTCACATCCTCAACCATTCGCGCAGTGTAAAACATGGCTACGCCGGTATCTTAGTGATGCTGAACAGGTCGAGGTTGTTAGTACCTCCGAGGCAGCGCGTCGCGCTGCACAAGAACCGTCCGCAGCTGCCATCGCGAGTGAACTCGCAAGCGAAATTTATCAGGTTCCAATCGTTGCAGACTCCATTATGGATGAACCTAATAACACGACCCGCTTCTTCATCATCGGGAAACATCTGCCACAACCAAGTGGGTACGATAGAACTTCGCTTTTTTTTGCAATTCCGGACAAGATCGGGGCACTCTACCAAGCCCTCGGTATTTTAGAGAAAGCACAATTGAACCTGAGTTATCTGGAATCTCTGCCATCGCGAGCTAAACCTTGGGAGTATATTTTCTTTGCTGAGATGGAAGGGCACATCGCCGATGAACCTGTCCTCAAAGCACTTGAGAAACTTGAAGAATTGTGTCGTAAAGTCAATGTTCTCGGATCTTATCCGCGCGGAACTCGTTAATGTCAACACTAACGCAGCAAATTCAAGGGCGCGCCCACGAACTCGGATTTGAACTCGTCGGAATTATACCCGCAGCACACAGCGAAACCATCGCGCGGTACCGACAATGGGTAGAAAATGGATATGCCGGGAAGATGCACTATCTTGAGAAGCATCTTCCACTTAAAGCAGATGTCCGCCAACTTCTTACAGAGGCGAAATCTGTGATTAGCCTTGCAATGAACTATTATACGTTGGATCCCGCAAAGGCACTCGCCGAGGATCCCGGACGTGGACAGATTTCTCGTTATGCTTGGGGTGATGACTATCACGAGCTTATCCGTAAACGGCTTTTAGAACTTGTTGAATTTATTAAGCAGACTGCTGAAGATGCATTGAAAACCCGGGTCTGTGTTGACACCGCTCCAGTTATTGAACGGGAATATGCGCAAAAGGCAGGTATCGGCTGGATCGGTAAGAATACCAATTTAATTCATTGGCGTTCCGGTTCGTGGTATTTTCTCTCTGAGATCCTTGTGAGTGTCGTTTTAGAACCAGAAGTCCTGACGCTTCGTGGGAGTTGCGGTACTTGTACACGTTGTATTGAGGCGTGTCCAACAGACGCGATTATTGCGCCGAACCTGCTTGACTCTCGGCTCTGTATCTCTTATCTCACGATTGAACTCAAGGAGAGCATTCCGAAGTCGCTTCGCCCTAAAATGGGGAACCTAATTTTTGGGTGCGACATTTGCCAAGAGGTCTGTCCGTGGAACAGCAAAGCCGTCCCGACAACCGAGCCAGCGTTCCATCCACGCGACGGAAATCTCGCTCCAAAGCTGTTATCGCTTATCGGCATGACCCAGCAAGAGTTTAGCACCCGCTTTAAGGGCAGCCCGGTCAAACGCGCCAAACGTCGCGGGTTCTTGCGAAACGTCCTGATTGCCATCGGTAACTGGGGAGAACGGCGTGCGGTTCCGGCACTTAAAGGCGCATTAGCCGACGATGAACCGCTAATCCGCAGCCATGCCGCGTGGGCATTGGGGAGAATAGGGAGCGGTACTGCCAGACAAATATTACAGACGCGATTAAACGTTGAGACTGAACCAGAGGTTATTACTGAAATTCAGGACGCACTTTTAGAAACAAAACGATCATTCGGAGGAACCGAGAAAAATGCCTGAAATAACATCTGAACATCAAATACCGGCTCCCGGTGCTGGAACAAATGGACTCGCATGGCAAGGCGCATCGCTCTGGAGTGTTGAAGGTCCCGGTCCTATCCACAAAATCCACCCTCAGACGGGGGAAGTTGAATTAACCCTTTCACCAGCGTTCCCGGGTTCATCTGGTTTGGAGTCGGATGGTGAATATCTCTGGTATAATAGCATCTGGCAGCAGACTTTTTACAAACTCGCCGTCCCAACACTTGAAATCGTCACACAATTTTCATCACCGGGCGAAGGACCCCACGGATTGGCGTGGGATGGCGAACACCTTTGGAGTGTTGACATGAACACCAGTCGGTTCGTGAAGCAGTGTCCTGAAACCGGCGAGATACTTGCCGAATTCCCGACACCGGGCGGGCGCGCACACGGACTCGCGTGGGATGGTGAAGCACTTTGGAACGCTGATACAAATGACCATATCATTTATCGAATCCATCCTGAATCTGGTGAGGTGCTCAGTACCATCACATGTGCTGGCGAACCGCATGGGCTTACTTGGGATGGAGAAGCGCTCTGGTACGGTGATGATGCCGTAAAAACAATCTGTAGACTCAGTGTGCCCGAGTGAAGTCAGGAGTGAGACAAGGGAAAATCTGAAAAAAACTAACCATTAGATTTTCAGGCGTTATGGTGAGTTAACGTCAAATAGTGGGAGAAAAAGAATTGAGAAAATTACAGGTGGTCTTATTAATCTTATTCTTTGGAGTCGGATTGGTGTTTCAAAGTAGTGCTGACCGGGTACAACTCAACACTACCGCCGCTGTCCTCCATGATAATCTCGGCGCGAGTGTCGGTATCAGTGGCAATTATGCCTTGATAGGTGTTCCAAGAGATGATACTGATATCGGTACAGATACAGGTTCGCTCCAAGTCTTTCTTCGTACGGAAACAGGGTGGGTGCAACATCAAAAACTGACTACCAACGACGCAACAAGTGGCGATCAACTCGGTGCGACTCTTGCAGTGAGTGGCAATTACGTCATTGCAGGTGTTCCGCGGAAAGATGATGCCGGAAGGAACTCCGGTGCTGCCTATATCTTTACACGGCGGGGTACGGAATGGGTGGAGCAGACGAAACTCGTTGCATCTGACGCGATGCCCGGCGACTATTTTGGTATCTCTGTGGCAATTGATGGGAACACTGCCCTTGTTGGGGCGCACCGAGGAAATGAACCGTTTGCAGATGGTGGCGCTGTCTATATTTTTGAACGGACCGGAGAAAACTGGAATCAGACAACCAAACTCCTTGCGCCTGATGGTGCGAACTTCTCATACTTCGGCTTCTCTGTGGGACTTGATGGGAATACCGCTATCGTCGGTGCAACTCGTGATGATGAAGCCGGTAATGATGCCGGTGCCGCGTATGTCTTTGTACGCGACCAATTTGGATGGACGCAACAAGCAAAACTTATAGGGAACAATACGAAGGCAGAAGATAACTTCGGATATGCAGTCGCTGTAGATGGGGATTTTGCCATCGTGACCTCGCCTCGCAACAGAGGGACCGGCGCGGCTTACATTTATGAACGGGAAGGCACCCGATGGGAGCAGAAAAGAAATCGCATCCGGATCCGTATGATACCTATTGACCACGATGGTGCGACCGCTTTCGGTGTTTCTGTGGTTATCAGTGGTGAAACCGCGGTCATTGGAGCCACTGGTGCTATCGTCGGTGAGGAGGAGGTTGGTGCTGCGTATATCTTTACACGAAATGAACCGCCGTTTTGGAACCAACATACAAAATTAGTCGCCAGCGATAGACAGGGCGGGGATGGGCTCGGATTTGCTGTCGCTATGAGCGGGAACGAAATTATCGCCGGGGCACCGAGGCATAGCGCGGGCGGCCCCAGTTCGGGTGCTGCTTACATCTTCCAGCAAAATGAAGAAGCAGCCTGGGCGGAGACTGCTAAGTTGAGTGACGGCGAAACGGCTTCTGATGATGAGTTTGGAACCGCTGTCGCTATCAGTGCCAATATTGCTGTCTCCGGTGCCCAACAAAACGACGACCTTGCACCAAATGCTGGTGCCGCCTATGTTTTTGAACGGAGCGGTCAACTTTGGCTACAAGAAGCGAAACTGACGGCTGAAGACGCGAACGCTGGAGATCTCTTCGGAAACGCTGCTGCAATAAGTGGTGAAACAATAGTTATTGGTGCGCCCGGCGTTGATGATGCCGGACCGGAGGCTGGTGCAGCATACGTTTTCGTCCGGGCAGTCGAGGAATGGGTACAGCAGGCGAAATTAATCGGAACGGATCTCGGAATGTTCGATAGATTCGGGTCAACCGTTGCTGTGCATGAGAATACGGCTATAATCGGTGCATACGGCAAAGATGAAGTAGGGACAGATTCCGGTGCCGCCTATATCTTCGTTCGAAGCGGAACGTCTTGGACACAACAAGCGAAACTGACGCATCAAGGTGCTGTACCGGGAGATGAATTTGGATCTGCTGTCGCTGTTTATGGTGATAATGCTCTTGTAGGAGCACATCTCAGCGATGCAGCCGGTCCCGATTCAGGGGCTGCCTATCTCTTTAGACGTAGTGGCAACAACTGGACGGAAGAACTCCAACTGTTACCAAATGACATCGGTGTTGGTGACGAGTTCGGGTACGCTGTGGCACTTACTGAAAGAACCGCACTTATTGGGTCACCTAAGGAGAGTCGGAATCTGGGAAACATGGGAGCGGCTTATGTTTTTGTAGAGACACAAGAGGCTTGGGTGCAACAGGCAAAACTTACTGCAACCAACGGGGCAGGGGGCGACGAATTCGGTGCAGCGGTCGCAATACACCAAGATACGGCAATCATCGGTGCATGGAAGGACGATCACCCAGTCGTTGATCCCGACGAAGATCCAACATTGCAAGCTGACAAAGGCTCTGCTTACTCTTTTCTACGCGACGGATTGTCTTGGGTGGAAAAACGGCGAATCGTTGCGGCAGGTACAAACCAATCGGACCTGTTTGGGGCATCGGTTGCAATCGGAGGCGCATTCGCTATCATCGGTGCTAAAGGTAACGATAGTGCAGGCGGAAACTCCGGATCCGCTTTTATCTATAACCCGATTGATCTCGGCTTCCGTTCTGCAGATGTCCCTTTTTCTGTTGACCCGACATCGAAGACGCTTACGACCTTCGGGCATATTAAGCAGACGACGATTTTTCAGAACTATCCGAATCCGTTTAATCCCGAAACTTGGTTCCCCTATAACTTGGCGGAGCAGGCAGGGGTCACGGTGAAAATCTACGATGTCCAGGGCAGACTGGTACGCCACTTAGACTTCGGGACCCAGCAACCCGGCAGCTACCGAAGCCGCGAAAAAGCAGCGTACTGGAATGGTAAAGATGAGACTGGGAAAATTGTCGCAAGTGGTGTCTATTTCTATACGTTCACTGCTGGTGATTATCAACGTACCCGTCGCATGGTAATCTTGAAGTGAACTGCGGTGCTTATTATTCTGCTCGAATAATCCGCCACGTCTCAGCTTCATTGGCAAAAACCAACGTCAGTTTGCCCGAGGTCTGTTCAACCTTTCCATTTGCTTTCGGGCTGTATTGTAAAGTGTACCCACCCGTTACAATCGCTGTATCATCAGCAATATTCGGATGGATGCCAATGTTAGTTAGTGTCATGTCAATTTGGTGATAAGTCTCAAAAAATTGCGATGCCTTTGTCTTAACATCTTGATATGTGCGTCCGTTGGATAAGTACGCCTCTGAGAAACAAGACATAACCTGTGCCAGATCCGCCAGGTCATATCCCATTTCGTATTGATTTAAAACGTGCCGGATAATCTCCTTA
This sequence comes from Candidatus Poribacteria bacterium, assembly GCA_963662915.2. Classification (GTDB taxonomy): domain Bacteria; phylum Poribacteria; class WGA-4E; order WGA-4E; family WGA-3G; genus WGA-3G. Next base: position 2,368,990 of record CAXXEU010000002.1, read on the forward strand.
ATCGTCGGTTTGCCTTGCTCTTTACTTGCTTGAGCCTCTGTTAAGACAGGACGCGCTATTGCTTCTGCGGGTATACCTTGTGCGATCTGCTTGAGCGTATGTACTTCTGGTGCCTCATAGCCCCAGACCTCTAATTCCATCACGCGCGCGATACCCTCCACCTCATACACCGGTCGGCTACCCGCCATGTGTTGGTAGTTGCGCACCGTATCATTTGAAGAGACTGGCACCAGCCGTATTTCGCTGGCAATGAGACGTTGACGCACCTCATGAACCCGTTTACCTTTGGCGTTATCTCGTGCTGTATATTGCTTATCTTTCGTATCACCTGAGGGAATAAGTCCCCACCCCGTGCCGTGCCAATACTCGATCCGATAGTCCTTCAACCCGAATTGCGGTGCCGGATATTGCTCAGAGTCGATCGTCCACATGACAATTTTGCGAATATCAACGGGTTTAGCAAGCGTCACGGAGATGTAAGGCCGTTTGTTCAGATCCGAAGTACGTAGATGTTCTAAACTGCTACCCCAGCCACTCCCTTCGTCCCACGTCTCAGAAGTGGTATCGCCATCAATGACCTCTTCTGGACGGTGATCTGGGACGGATTGTGAGGCTTCCGCAGTTGCCCCGTTCCGACTCAGTGCGAAGTTAGTCAGAGGTTGGGGCGGTTCTAAAAGGTGTTCCTGCAAAGTCTGTGATTGACAACCCATTATTGAAAGTAAACACGTCAGGCATAGAATACATACACGAAGCATCGTTAACCTCCTTTGCATTTGTTGAACAGACAATACCAAATCCCTAAGCATCTATACAGCAATTGCTTTATGGATACATTCCTTTACCATTTGCCAGTCAGAGGCCGATAAATGCCCAATAACTGTCAGAACTTCGCTCTGTGGAAGTGTCACAAGGAACGTCCTAAATGCACTTGGGCGCCGTAGACCGGCTTCTCTCCAGTCAACAATCAAATGGTCTGTTGCCGTGGTTGCGATCATTAGATTAGTTGTTACGGCCCCAAGAATCACGTCTCTAACGGTGGTATGGTAATCCATAGTTGAGATAACCACCGCGGGTCTTCTTTTGATCCCTGTAATTCCTGGAAAATCGGCAATAATCATATCCGCGGATTTCAAGGTTTCCATTCATCCCATTCCTTATCACCTTCGGTGTCCCACCAATCTGTTGATTCTATACTTGATTTGATGGATGCCAGTTTTTCTGTTTTACTTGCGGAAAACCAATGTGTATTTAGTACCTCAACGAGAACATTCTCTAATTCTACCCCTCGCGTTTTTGCAATTTGGTGAGCGCGTTGATACACAACATCGGGGATATTGAGTGTGACTTGATGTCCCATTATTTAATCTCCCTATTCAGTAAGTAAATTGTGTGCATTTAATCCTGTACCGACTATCTTAACACGGCTAAACGCCCAAGTGTTTGCGCCGTCTGTTCTCCAGCGACAGCCCGTATTTTGTAAAAATAGACTCCGTTGGCAAGCAGCACGCCATCAGCATCTCGTCCATCCCACATAACTTCATTATACCCCTCGTTGATGGCTGCTGCTTTCAGGACATTTACCACCCGTCCGGATATGGTGTAGATTGTGATAGAAGCCTCGTCTGCATCCAGTGATAACTGATATGTAAACGTTGTTTCTCGCTTCAATGGGTTCGGATAGTTGTGAACGTCCCAGATTCGGAAAGGGGTTTCCTCTGGTGAGAAGTCCGCGTCGTGTTTCTGAAGCGTCTGATAATCAAAACTTGTCAACCAAGCGACTTCTGCGTTTAAGGCACTTAGCAGCTCGGCTTCAATCGTGCGATGCGAATAGCCAAAAAGCGGAACGAACTCTTCAATCCCTTTTATATGTGGTTGTATGGACTTTGAAAATTCTATTGCACTCGTGAGTTTTGCTCGAACCGTCTCTTCCGTTCCGGGTTCGTAACCGAGTGCGATCGCCTCTACTAATTTAGCACGACTTTCAAAAAGTAGCACCCACAATTCCATCAAATGAAGGGTGTCACGCAGGTCCTCGGCGGCTTCCGAGTCAAACGGCGCTGCGATCTCACTTGCTGCCCTTATCTCGTTTGCGGCTTGCTGTTGGGGTGCCAAAAGTGCCGTAAATCGGTTCACTGCAACTTTTGCGATCTCCAGTTCAGGAATAGCCAATGTATCCTCAACCGCCCGCGGTCCAATCAGGTTCCAAAATCGTGTTGCAAGTCCAGCCGAACCGCTCCCGTAGGCACCGCCTATGGTCAAGGATCCGGCGTAATCGGAAAAATAACCCGCCATGTTCCATCCGTTTACCCGCAAGGCGTTCAAAATATTTGGTCCCGCTTCACTACCATATCGGGCTACCAACTCGTTTTGAAGGAGTTGAAAATGGTCGAGTTCGATATCCCAATTGAGACGGGCACTGACAAGCCGGTCGAGGTATCCCAAGCCTTGTGTTGCCCCTTGGACAGTGAATCCACTTAAACCGATAACTTCGGGATTATTGGCAAGTTGTCGAGCACCTTGTACAAACAGATCGCTCTCCAGCATCCAAAGCGGCATCACTTCTTCCACTTCGTGTGAGAGGATTATGAAGCGATGCCCCATTTCACCGAGTGCCCTGATTTGCGGAATAGGCACCCCTGCATCAGCAACCGGTTCACCGTCCGCTCCCCATTTCCGCGAGAAAATTGTCCCTCTCGGCAGCTGCCGTGCGTAAACACCCGCTGCGTCCTTGAGCCAGCTACTATCGTAACCAGAGATGTAAAATTTGAAGTCTGGACGTATCTGTCTCGCGGCGTTGATGATTGTGAAATAGACTTGCCAGAGTTTTGCCTGTCCCTGTTCTGTTCTGTCGCCGCAATCGGGACAGTCACACGCGCGGGTCTCGTGTCCCCAAGAACGGAGATGAAAGCCGCCAAGTGTAGGATAGGTACGCACAATCGCCTGAACGAGTTCCCTTGTAAGCGTATGAAATTCAGGTTTCGACCAGCAAAACGGACGATAAGACACTTCATTTCGAGATGCACCATAGGCTACCGCAGGTCCCAGAACATCGGGACGTTGTCGAATCAATGCCTCTGTCGGTTCACCCGTTACGTACATAAAGAGATAGGCATCAATTCCGCGCCGCTTCAGGGCATTGAACCGATCTTGTAGGATCGCAATACGTTCTCGTCGCTGTGCTATCGGTTCATCCTGCAACGCCTCAAATGCAGGCGTGTCCACATACTTGAACGCCGTTCCGAACCCGTCTTCCACACCCGTGCCAGTCCATACACCTTCGCCACCACTCATGTTGACGCGGTGACGCGCGAGCCAGTCTGGATCCTCTATCTCTAACACAGCGCGCACGGGGTAAAAGGGTACCGATGTTTCATCCATAAACGGCACGAGCAGTGCGCGCGCCTTAGCGACTGCCATCTCTGGTTGCACCGGGGTCAAACCCGTCAACGCCGTAATACAGTTTTCGATAAAGCCATACGCGCCGTAGATAACACCTCTCGCTGTATGTGCAGCGACAACGATAACGACTTCAGTTCCGACCTCTATTGTTTTGATATGATAACCTTCGTCTCCAAGTGCTGCCGCGAGTGAGAATCCTGTGTCTGCCTGTAATTGTGCAATTGTTGGGTTCGATTTTGGGGTGCCTAACACAATCACCGCAGCGGTTTCTGTCTGTTGTCGATTCGTGAGGATTTCGAGTTTAGCATCCGTGAATTGCTGGATAAAGGTTTGGATCTCCTCAGCGGCGAAGACCTCTTGTGCCGAAGCGTTCGCCCCGATCTGAAGCGTCGCTCTCGGTTTCCCAGATACTGCAATCGGAATTGCGTTACTTCTCACCGGCGTAGCGAATATTACCAGACAGAGTGCCAAGATGAGGACAGAAACGCCGCTTTTATACGCTTTTTTGTTTTCAGACATCAGGCATTTTATCCTTTTAGCACCTTTTAGTGAACATGTCCACTCTCAAATCCCTGCAAGAAATAGATCGCGCAAAAGGTCAGGACGAAGCCGGTGACAAATAGAACTTTCGCGACACGACTCAAGTCAGTCCTTTCGGCGGTATACTTCCCGCGAAACCCGTCCATGACAACGTGCAAGAGTGTCCCTGCGGCGAATGCTGTCAGATAGTGGATCAGTGCTTCGAAAGGACCTTGGAGCAATTGTTCGCCGAGCAAGGCACCGATAATCGGTCCAAATATCAAGGGACTCAATTGTAGAAATACCTTGGCAAATCTCTGGTTTCGGAGCAGCGCGACGGTGATAAGCGTCCCGACTGGCAAGCGATGGATTAATATACCGAATGCGAGTGCACCACCGAGTGCTTCTTCTCTCGCTGCGATAACCAAATTGAAACCGTCTGCAAGCGAGTGGAGCGATAAACCAAGCAGTGTTAGGTTGAGACCCCACCTACTATTGGTACGCCGCTCGTCTTCATCACGTCGGTGTGTTGTGAGGCGTTCAATCGCTGAAATTAGGAAGAACCCGCTCCACATCACGAGGATCGTAACGTATCCGACTTCAGTGTAGAGGTGCATCATCATGACCAAAACAACACCAAGCACTGCACCAGCAATAACCCCAAAAATACTTCCAAAGTGTTTTTGTTGCCCCTGGGATACCAAAGCAATACCAGCACCGAGTGGGACTGTCGCCACCGCAATTGCCAGATAAAATATAAGCATAGTATAACTATAGCAGAATTCAGATTGGAGTGCAATCGAAATTCAGTGCGTGTGTATTTATAAAGCGTTATCAAAATAGAGTATCTGTCGGCATTTTTTAAATCTAATTTTCTGGTTGACGTATTCGCGCATTAATGTTAGAATTGGTATCCACAAAAATGAAAATCGCGCGAATTGGGTCCCTAACGGGGTGCTGCGTTCATAATTTTTTATACAGTAAAGGACAAATGAAAACGAATGAAAACGGTAGACAAAATTTTTGATGTTGTGATCGGATTCATGCTCAACCGAGATCTGGAAAGGGAGATGGGAGTTCAGCGTAAATTTTTGAAAGGACACCTCACCGAGATTCCTGCAAAGATTATTGACAGACTGGTTGATTTTATAATGGGGGCGCGCTATGCCTACTACTTGGAAATGCGGCGGAATATGCTTGAGGGTGGGGTAGTTGAAATGCCTTCAAATATTTTTGATTGGAAAGCACTTGAGCGTGCCAGTGCTTATCTGCGGGTCTATATGGAAGAGTTCCATGATCGGTTCAAGGAAGATTACGAAGGCAATTTCCCCGCTGAAGATTTCAAGGATTGGTTTCGTTATTTTCACGTTGAACGTCCAGCGCGCGAATCAGCGAAAAAGTCTGTTTCTGAGGCATTACTTTCTGACGATTTGCCGAGAGTCTAAGATTATAGTATATGGTATGCTCTGCCAAGCCTTCATAAGCCATACCTTTACCCGAAAATCGTGCCGCTATCCGTTCAGCATAGCAAAACCGACAGCCGTCTGACACACGAGTGCAGCCACGTACCGGATTCCATGTAGATTCCGTCCACTCAATTTTTGAGGATTGGGATGCCATGGGTTCATCTCTTATATAGGGGTGCCAGAGGCTGTAATAATCTGGTTACCATTCACCTCTTAAAATCGATAAAGGGCGCGCGCATTTTCCGCCATGATTTTCCGTTTGAGAGACGGCGCGAGACTTTTCGGGAGTGCTTGTTCGGGTGAGTCAAAGTCCCAGTGTGGATAGTCGGTTGCAAACATCAACTTATCATCTAAATCAAGCTGCGCGAGGAGTTGGTCGAAGTATTCTTGTTTCGGAGGTTCTTCAATTGGCTGCGTGGTGACCCAGAAATGCTCGCGAATATACTCGGAAGGCAACCGTTTTAGTTCAGGCACTTCGTCGCGTAGTTTTTTCCACGCTCGATCAAGTCGCCACATTAGCGGTGGCAGCCAAGCGAAACCGCCTTCAATTAAAGCAACCTTCAACGTCGGGAATTGTTCAAAGACTCCTTCGCAGACGAGACTTGTTACCTGTGTCTGAAACGCCTGTGTCATTCCTGCATGGTCTTCGATGTAGTGTGAGGGTCTACCGACAGCAGTAATCGGTCCCACACCGACACCTGTAAAGTGAATACCGATAGGAAGGTCGTGCTGTACTGCCGACTCGTACATCTTCCAGTACCTACGTCGTCCGAGCGGTTCCATCGTTCGGGCAAGCAGCAATATCTGCACAAATCCCGGATGGTGTGCCAGTCGCTCAATCTCAGTCGTCGTAAATTCTGCATCGTCGCACGCGACAATCATTGAGGCGCGGAGTCTCGGTTCTTTTTCGAGCCACTCTTCAATTTGCCAGTCGTTCACAGCACGTGCCCACGCTGCTGCAAAAGCGAGGTTGGGCATCTCGCAGACCGGCGTCAAGCAGTTGAGGATGCCGTATTCCATATTGAATGCGTCCAGAAGCTGCTCGCGTAGAAAGTCGAGATCAGATCCCGGACGGTGTCCAGAGGGTGTCCACGCGTCGTATCTTGCGCCGAATGGATGGGCGCGAGGGATATATGCGCCAACACGGTCGGTTGTCCCGACCATCCTGTGATGCTTCCGCCACCGTTCAGAGAGATAGGGATACAACACAGTTTCAGAGGCAAGAGTGTTATGCACATCACAATCGATGACAGGCGGTTTCTGTTTCTGTTTGGGTATATCTGTTTTACTCATTCTTATTGCTCCTCTGGGCAGTGCTGTTATATGCTTTTTTTACTTCATCCACTATTTTTTGGGCTCTCTCAGGCGTTAGTCTCATACGAAGACCGAACGTTTTTGACATATCCCCCTTAAAGCTCTTAACCCAATTATGGAACTTCTCAGGTGTATCATAATAGGTCTGCATCAGTTGTTTGACGTGGTAGGCATAAGCATCGCTCTCCAAGATGCTCTCCAAGGAGAACTGGGACGGAATCATTCCTCTTACCTTCTCCCATGGCTCGTGCGTCTCGTTACACCACTGCCTGTAGGCGACTGTCTGAGTAACCTTTGATTTACTCCACATCTTTGGTAACTGTGTTGCCACTTGTTTTTGCTGACCAACCTGCTCATAGTCCTTCTTGATTGCTTCAACAGCTTTTCCAGTACGGATTGACTCGTAGTTCAGGTATCTGTTAAATCTCTCGGCATCTTTCGTACTATCTTCTATGGTGAGATCCAACTCACAAACCTTACGTTTTAAGTGAAAAAATTGCCATTCCCGACCATTGGTGAGAACACCAATTGGTACAACTCCGTAGTCCCGGATGTATTTAAAGAGCTGCTGTTCTTCCCCTTCAATTTTTCCGACTTTCTTTACTTCGATAAAGACCAATGGTGTTAATTGGGAATCACATAGTGCAAAGTCTATGTTTCCTTTCGCAACTGAATATTCAGGATGCACAATCTGAGTATTGAATATCGGCCAACCCAAGACATTCAGCAGTTTCAGCACAATACCTTGAGAAACTGCTGCCTCCGTTCGGATTTTCATTTCTACCAATTTATCACGTATGTCGTCAATGTGTTTTTTAAGTGTCATGGCTTAACAAGTTATTCCTTTCAGTGTGGTAGTGAGGCAGATCACTGAATGCTTTGAATCAATTGCATGTTGCCGCGCAGCCATTCATTGACCAATTCTTCAACGTCTTTACCCTTTTCATCAGCGAGTTTGCGCATGAACTCATCAACGTCTTTCTCTAAATAGATAGGAAGATTAAAAACGGCTTTTGGCTGATAAAACTTACCGCGTTCTGCTTTTGAAAAGTCATATTCTGCTTTCATGAATTAAATTCCTCGTATTGTTTAACCTCCCGTCAACCTAAACCCTATAACCCGTCCAGTGTCATCTCGTGTAAAGTGCACCTCTGGAAAAAACCACACATCCCCGACGAAATGATCATCAGCGTAGGTTAGCAATATATCATCATGCCGTCTGTGTTGTGCCACAAGTTGATTCCCACGGACACGAATCGTATAGGTCGTATCGAGTTCTTCAGTATAATAATCACCCTCAAATTCTACCAACTTCTCTGGTGCCAACAGTTCATGCTTGGTCTCTTTGGTAGGTTCTGCTGTTTTATCAGACTCAGATGTTTCTACAGGCGCAAGGACATCAGCAAGATAAATATCGGCGACCTTTTCTGCCAAACCGAGTGGATTAAAGGTGTCCAGATTGCATAAGGTGACGACCCCAAATTTCTGATTAGGAAAGCGCATCAAATGGCTCCGAAACCCACGCCACGATCCACTGTGTCCGACCGTTTTCAATCCTCTGTACTCACTGATGTTCAACCCGAAGGCGTAGTTAATCTGCTCGCCGTTATTAAGCACACCACGCTGATGCATCTGCGCAATCACTGTTTGTCCACCGATACGTGCAGTCTCAAGGTTCAGGATCCATTATATCGTCATCTATCGAAAGCTTCCCTTGATGAGATAAAGTGACGATGGCGAACGCCGCAAATTGTTTAGATACTGAGGCAATGTCGAAAATAGTTGTCGTCGTGATTGGGATGTTATATTCCAGATTCGCCATACCGTATCCGTGTTTGTAGATGACTTTACCGTTTTTGGTAACCGCCACGGCGGCACCCGGGGAATCCGGACGGTTCCATTCAGCGAACAGTTGATCGACTTTTGCTTTGAGTGTTTCGTAAGTTGTCATAATCGCTTCCTTCTGGGATTCACATCTTCACCATTCTCTGCTTATTCCGTAAGCATCAAAGGCCGTATCAGTGCTAATTATTGGTATGTTTTCAACAAGTGCTTGAGCGATTATCAATCGGTCAAACGGATCTCGATGATGAAAAGGTAAAGTGTTCAGTGCTATCAGGTCATTAACTCTGATATCTAATGTTTCAATACGATTGAAATACAGTTGCTCTGGAAATAACCTTTCAAACGGTTTATCTAAAACGAGTTTCCCCAAGCTCACTTTAATGGCTATTTCCCAAAGGCTAACAATGCTCAGGAACTTCGTGTTATGTGGACTCTCAATTAAATGTCGTGATTTGTCACTAAGTTTTTGATCACCGTTAAGAAACCAAAGCAGCGTATGTGTGTCGATCAGATATTTCATTAGGTATATTCTTTGAAATCTGGAAGTTCAGCGTCAAAATCTTCACTGATATGAATAAGTCCTTTGGCACTTCCAAAGCCAACTTTTAACCAAGGCTCAGAAAAAATACGCTTCCACTCGTATTGATAGGTCGGCATCAATGTGTCTATTGATTCAGCATGAAACAGAAAATGGTATTTCACATACATCTGATCTAACAATTTAATGCAGTCATCTAATTCCTCGAAGGTCGGGATAACCTTTGGCTTACGTTTGTCCCAATGTGCAATCCGCTTATCAATAAACTCTTCTTGCGTTTTTACTGCGGATTCCACTCGCGCCAGATCATCTTTTACCATTTGTGGGCAAACGTACGCCCCAGTCGCGTCTGCGTATGGTGCGAAGTCATCCATTTTTATGATTGCCTTCAGTTGAGAAGAGTCAACCCCTAATTTTTCAGGATCGGATCCACCCACTACTTGGCCCAAGTCGGGTCCGTCAGAATCAGGATGGCGGGAATTGAAGTAGCTGCGGGATAATTCTTCAGGATTTTCAGCGATTTCGCCAAGCAATCTCACAAAAGATATGCTATCCTTTTGCAATTTGGTTTGCCGATGGAGCCCTGCTAATGCGTGAGAAAGGTAAGTCCTCACAAGATAGTTATAGAAAGCATTAGGCTTTTGGATACGTGGATTCCGACGGATAATGTCTTGAATTTCCCAAAACATGTTTGCGTCTTGAACAAGTGCCAGAATCTCATTGTGAATTGTCTCCATCCATCTGAGCCATTTTTCCAGTTTTTGACTGTTTTCAAACTTCTGATTCATTTTGGGGTCTCCTGAATCGAAAAAACGTGTAGATTGGGTTAAATAGAGCGTAGGAAATCGCGAGTATCCGGTTGTGCGGGTTTAGATAGATGCCCTTGAAATTTTATATTCGAATTCACGGTTAAGTATAATACATTGTTTACGAGAGGTCAAGTCAAATACCCACTTTGGTCAAGACTGTAAACTAAATGATCCTGAGTGAACGAGCATTCTTGATAACTATTGCGACATTATTGTATAATTTTAAAAAACCTCAGAAATTGCGAGGCATACCATGACAAAACATCCGCACCAAACAGATGCGCATTATTCACCTGCCACACGCGAGGCAATCCTTAATCGCCTCTTGGCTGCCCTACAAAACGATAAACGTCTTGCCGGTCTCTTGATCGTCGGGTCCGGTGCAGAAGGCTTACGGAAATTAGGAACCTTCTGTTTATAGACCGTAGAATTCTCGCGCGTTTTCAGACAAAATCTTGCGTGCCAGCGAGTGTGGTAGCTGCGTAGGGAACGCCTCCTCAGGCGAGTCGAAATGCCAGTGTGGATAGTCGCTTGAGAACATCAACATCTCTTCTGAGTCCAGCTGCCCGACAATCTGAAGTAATTCCGCCGCTGTTGGTGGCGCATCAATCGGTTGGAGCGTCATGCGAATATGTTCCCGGATATATGCCGATGGCGGTCGCTTCACCCAGGGCGTGAGGCTGCGCAACCCCCGCCATTCTTTATCGAATCGCCACATCAGCGAGGGCATCCATGTAACCCCCGTTTCTATGAGTGCAACACGTAAGTCAGGAAATTTATCGAAAACCCCTTCGGCTACGAGACTCAACACCTGTGCCTGAAACACCTGCGCCATACCGACGTATTCCTCTAAATACGTTGAGGTCCATCCGACAGATGTCGGCGGCAATCCCGGCGCGCCACCGTAATGAATACCAATGACGAGGCCATGGCGCAAGGCTGCAGCGTAGATCGGATGATAGCGTCTATTGCCATAAGGTGCTTGTGATCGGGCGGGCAGCATGATCTGTACAAACCCCGGATGTCCGCCTAAACGTTCAATTTCTCGGACAGCGAGTTCAGGATTCTGGCTTGGAATAATCATGGACCCGCGTAGGCGTGGCTCCGGATCAAGCCAATGCTCAATCTGCCAGTCATTGACTGCCGAAGCGAGTGCAGCTGCCAAATCTTCATTGTGTACACTTTGCACCCGGAACCCACAAGTAAGTATGCCGTATTCGACCTCCCAAAAATCAAGTGCATGCTTACGTAAAAGTGCCAAATCTGACACCGGACGATCTCTCGTTGGATGTATGATCTCTGGATGTGTGGAGGTCGGGACACCTTCCGGGTAGTCGTCGGCATCCGGTCCAGGAAAGCCGGATTCTTCGCAATAGTCGCACCAATAATCCGGTAGGTACGGGTAGAGCATTTCGAGTGACGGGAGTCGATTGTGGAGGTCGCAGTCAATTATAGGCATTCCAGCCTGAACGAAACTCGGCTTTCCGTTCTGTGTTCCCATTATGTTTTCCTTTTAGGTTTGTACCGTTGGTTCTTATCTGCCGCCATACGTATGCCAGAATAATATATGTTCACCTTCGCATTCCTGTGCTTTTATGTAGTGGACAAGTCCCGCTAACGTTTTCCCAGTATAGGTATTTTCAAGCGTAATGTCCTCTTGTTCAGCCATCAGTGTGACAGCACGCCTACCGGCTTCCGTTGGGATAGCGTATCCCTTTCCAAAATCGTCGTGCCAGAGTTCAATACGACGTGGATTGATGTAATCAACGTCCACCGCCCCGATGAGGCGTAAGATACGCTTCACCATACGAGAAACCGCCCATGCATTCGCCACAACCGCGTCAGCAACGCGAATACCGACAATTTGGGTTCGCAGTCCAGCAAGTCTCACACCGACTATTAAGCCCGCAATAGTGCCACAAGTTCCGACCGGCACGAAGATAAACCGCGGTTCCGGCAAGATACCTTCCGCAATCTGCGATTTCAGTTCTGACACCGCTTTCACATAGCCGACAGAACCGAGCGGAGAAGAGCCGCCCGCTGCGATGAAATACCGTTCCTCACCAATCCCAAGCACTGTTTTCATCCGTTCATACCCGTAACGGGCAAACATAGTGCTCATGCCCCGCACCTCGTGAACCCGATCCGCTTGCTCACAGATTGTCTGATAGTTCGCCGCAGCGTACTCGGTAGGTGGCTGTTTAAAGAGCAGACATTCCACGTGGAAACCGGATGCTTTGCCGTAAACGACCGTCGCCCGGACGTGATTCGAGCCTGTCGGACCGATTGTAAAAAGCGTTTTCCTTTCATCTCGGTTCAAGTGTGCTTGCGCTGCTGCAAACATATACTCCAGTTTGCGTACCTTATTGCCGCCGCCGAGCGGACCACTCAGGTCGTCCCGTTTTATCCAGAGCGATTCAAGTCCAAGGGCGCGCTCAAGGTTTACAAGCCGCTGCACGGGTGTTGGAAAATTCCCGAGCGAAAGGTGTGAGATTGATTCAATCATTTTTTGAGTAAAGCACCAAAATAAGTAGATACAAAACGCCTACCTTCGTTGGCGAGGTCTCTTAACCGCGTTCTGCAATACCACTTTCGATTATTCGACTTGCTACGTGTTTCGCAAGTGCAGCGATAGTTAGCGTCGGCGGTACGCCAATGGAGGTCGGAAAGAGACTGGCATCAGCAACAAATAAGCCTTGCACTGCATGAGATTCGCCTGAAAGTTTAACAACGGTTTTGTGCCGGTCCTCACCCATCCGAAGTGTACCTTGTGGATGACTCGAAGCCATCATAATATCATTGGGTGTGATGCCGCGTTGGCGGATAATTTCAAGATCCTTCTCAGTTTTGATAGGGAGGCGTTCTGTGTAGGGCATCACAATCTCTGTCGCACCGGCAGCGAAGAGTAGACTGGCGGCATTAATTGCCCCTTCCACGAATACCTGTTTATCTGAACGCCGCAGACGATATGAGATATTTGGTGTCCCCTTGTAATCTATTGATACCCGTCCGGTTGTTCTATCGTGGAGGAGGACGAGAAGCGCAGCGATGTGTTGGTACCGTTGCATCAGTTCTTGATGGCTTCTACCGAACCCAGGCAGACTTGCTGCAACTATCATCTGTGAACCGAAAGCGGGCATAAGCAAGTAACCACTGTCTGGAGAACGTTTCAGGTCAAGAAACTCGTCGATATAGTAACTTTGCGGGATACCGAGTTGTCCATCAATCATTTCATTGAAGAGCCCACCCACGAAGACAGCAGGGTGCAGATGAAGATTTTTTCCGACCTGTCGGTTCGCATTCGGTAGTCCGCTTTTTAACCAGAGTTGTGGTGAATTAATAGCACCTGCCGCTAACACCACTGCCTTACTTTGAACGTGCAATGTCCCCGATGGCAGCTGCGCCGAAACACCGACTGCTTTCTTCCACCTTACATGAATTTTCTCTGCTACACAATTGCTATAGAGCCGTGCCCCTGCTGCAAGTGCCAAAGGAATATATGTAACCGCCATGCTCTGCTTGCCTGATCTTGGCTGTTCAGTCTGAGTAGATTTGGAATCAGGGCATCCAAAGAGGCACCTTGCACCACACACAGCGCAAGCCCCGCGATTATGCCTTTGCAGCCCACCGCGCCACCCCATCCGCTCGCACCCACGGCGAATAACGGCGTTTAATCGATTGACATCTGTTTCTTGCATTTGCGTAACACCAAGGGTCTCTTCCACCTGATCAAAGTGAGACCATATCTCTGGAACGCCCCATCTATCCAATAGTACCTGGGGTGGACGGACCGCATAGCAGAGATTGTGTACTGTTGAACCGCCAACACCTCTGCCTTGCGAGATAACGATTGCCCCGTCGCGTGTAGACCGTAGACCGCTATCCCAGAAAAGACGACGGAGCGTCTCCGGTTCATAAGTGCCAAATGTAGTTGGTGCGTGCGCTTCTCCTGCCTCTAAGATAATTACTGAGAGTCCGGCTTCAGCGAGTTCCTTCGCAACGACCGCACCACCAGCCCCAGAGCCGATAACGCATACATCTGCGACCTCTTTCTCCGCTGTCTTTTTTTTACGCTGCGAAAAGCGAGCCATGTTGATGGCACTGGGAATCCAAGATTGAAATTTATTCATAATACTGAAAACTGACGACTGACAAACCGATAACTAATTAATACTAAACTTTGGACAATTTTCAGTTCCACGGACCCAACATATCCTTTTAGGACACATAGCACTCCGCTGGAGTGCGGGAGGTGGATAGACCTTTTTCTATAGACATAACACTCCGCTGGCGTGCGGTATTTTTCTCAAAGTTCCATGCGTGTGGGAAACTCGGAGAAAATATATGGTCCCTTGAAAACTCAAATCGCACCGGACACGAATTGTCCAAACCTTAGTAATTAATAGACTTCATTTTATATCTATGATAGCATATCCCCACGCGTCTATCAACCCACTAAGTTTCGAGAGGTAAAGGAGAAGACTGATGGAATTTGTTCAGTTGACAGCGGCACAACGTCAAGAATTTGAGGAAAACGGTTACCTCATCGTGCGTTCCGCAATTGATAACGACATGATTGAGCACTTGACAGAAGCCGGTAATCGGCTCATGGCGTCGTTTGAGTATCACGGCTATTACGCACATCGGCGAGACGGTTTAGTTCAAGAACCTGTATTCGCTGCGCTTGCAACGCGATCAAAAGCGGTGCCGTTGATCCTTCAACTGCTCGGTACAAATATCCATATTACCAACACGGCACTTATCTATAAACATCCACAAGCCCCTGAGAAACCCGACAACCGCAACTGGCATCGGGATGTGGGTGTACATTTGGATGTTGGGCATCAAGGGTGTCCGCGCGTTGGATTGAAAGTAGGCTACTGTTTAACAGATTTTAGTGTATCAAACTCAGGGGCGACGTGGTTTATCCGAAAAAGCCATAAGTTGGAGGGACCGTTAGGTATTCCTGAAGGCGAGGTTGATCCGCCGGTGTATGATGAACCCCTGCTTCGGGCAGGCGATGCGTTTCTCTTTGAAAGCCGCATCTACCACGCCGCAGGGCTGAATTTCAGGAAAAACATCGCTAAGGTCGTCATTTACGGATACCACTACCGCTGGATTAAACCGGATTATTACCTCCGATATTACAATGATACACGGCAACCAGAGGCAGAACTGGTGGAAAACTTGGACGACCTCGGCAGACAGTTTCTTGGGGCATCCACAGATACACAAGGCAGGATTGACCCGAACGGCGTTCATTGGGCTGGCGCGGAATGGGCGAAGTCGCACAATCTGGATTTGGAACAGGCGCCGCAGACTGTAGCAATTTGATTAAAGCAATAAGAGCGCAAACCTTGAACAGCGTTCCAGCGACATGGTCGTGAAGAATATCTCGACGCTTTCTCCTTGCTAACTCCGCCGTCGTAAATCGACTATCCCTGATAACTTGCACGCACAACCGTTTTGATCCCGCCACGGATGTTGAAATCACCAACAACTTCCGCCTTCCGTGGGCGACACGCTTCTACGAAATCCTCAAGCACTTTATTCACCAGATGTTCGTGAAAAATTCCGATCTCCCGATAGAAGAGGAAGTACGCCTTCAACGATTTCAGTTCCACACACGCCTGATCTGGCACGTAAGTAATGCAAAGCGTTGCGAAATCCGGCAACCCCGTTTTAGGGCATACCGCAGTGAACTCTAAGTTGGTAATCTCAATGGTGTAATCTCGGTCGTTATACTGATTTTCCCATGTCTCGATTGAAGGGGTCTCCAGTTGGCGGATATGGGTTTGTAAATCATCGTAACCAGCCGGTTGGCTCATTCTTCAAGTCTCCACGTTTTAACTCACAGCAGATGCCGGTCTACACAGAGGTATGATTCGGTGACACACTGGCGAGGACGAGGCGATCTTTTTCCGCATAGTCCTTGAGAAATTCGTATGTGCAATAGTCGGGTTCCGCATTGATGAGGGGGCGAACAGAGGTGGCTTGCGTGTCCCCGATCTCGAAGAGGAGTTTTCCGTTCGGCGCCAGATACGCTGGTGCTTCCGCAACTAATCGTCGAATCATAGCAAGACCGTCATCGCCTGCAAAGAGGGCAATCTCAGGTTCATAGTCGAGAACATCAGGACTCAAGCTTTCCCGTTCCACGTTCTTGATATACGGGGGATTGCAAACTATCCAATCGAATTGTCGTTCTTCAGAATTCCGTATCATCTTTATGGGGTCAAACAGATCCCCGGACATAAACGTAATCTGTGCTGTGCATGCGTGTGTTTCGGCGTTCTGCTGTGCGACAGTAAGGGCGGGTTCAGATATATCGGTCGCAACAATATCCCATTCTGACTGGTGTACTGCGAGGCTCGTAGCAATAACGCCGCTCCCTGTGCCGAGTTCAAGCACCCGCTGGGGCGTATCCGTTTTTGTTGCGAGGATCGTTTCGACGAGTTGTTCTGTTTCTGGTCTCGGAATCAGGACCCGTTCATCGACGTAGAACTCTAAAGATAGGAACTCTTTTTGATTCGTTAAGTAGCTGACGGGTGTACGCTCGATTCGTTTTTGGATCATTTCGCGAAATGGCGTGAGGTGTTCTTGGAAAACAGGCATGTCAAAGTCGAGGTAGAGTTGCAAGCGACTTTTATTTAACAGGTGTCCGAGCAGAACTTCGGCATCTAACCTTGGCGTTGGGATACTGCGCTGCTCAAAATAGCCAGATGTCCAGTCGAGTAACTCCACCACACGCCATATCTTATTAGACATGATTTAAGATTCCCCGATCGGCGTGGATCAAGCTTCTTTCAACTTCTCTGCTTGGTCAGCCGTCGTCAACCGATTGATAAATTCCTGTATGTCTCCATCTAAGACGGAATCTAATTGATAGGTGCTGAACTGGATCCGGTGGTCAGTGACGCGAGATTGTGGGAAGTTGTAAGTTCGAATCTTTTCGCTCCTATCCCCACTCCCGACCATTGATCGCCGCGTCTCCGACCGTTCACTGTTAAGTTCAGCCTGCTTTTGCTCTTGGAGGCGGGCACGGAGAATCTTCATCGCTTTCGAGCGGTTCTTGTGCTGAGATTTTTCATCTTGGCACGTCACAACCAACCCCGTTGGGATGTGTGTAATCCGAATAGCCGAGTCAGTAGTATTAACGCTTTGACCCCCGGGCCCTGAAGAACGATAGGTATCAATACGCAATTCGGTGGCTTCCTCAATCTCCAAGTCGATCGCTTCTGCTTCGGGCAGTACGGCGACAGTCACAGCAGAGGTATGGATACGACCGCTCGCTTCCGTTGCCGGAATCCGTTGTACACGGTGGATGCCGCCTTCGTATTTCAATTGGCTGTATGTCTGTGCGCCGTCGATCGAGAAGACGATCTCTTTAAATCCTTTTAACCCTGTGGCATTTGAATTAAGAATCTCAAGTTTCCAATTTTGCCGCTCTGCGTATCGGGTGTACATCCGAAATAACTCAGCCGCAAAAAGGCTTGCCTCTTCTCCACCAGTGCCTGCTCGAATCTCGATGATAACGTTCTTTTCATCGTTCGGGTCTTTCGGAATTAGAAGCAGCTTCAGTTCCTCTACCAATGCTTCCTTTTGCGCAGTGAGGATTTCCAATTCTTCCTCTGCTAACCCAACCATTTCTGCATCCGTCTCCGATGCCAGCATAAGCTGCGTTTCTTCGAGTGCGAATGCTAACTGCTGGTACTTCTGATAGGCGGACACGATAGGCGAGAGTTCGGCGTGCGTTTTGGATAATTCCATTAACCGCTGTTGATTGGAAATTTGCGCGGGGTCTCCGAGTGCTCTTTCAACTTCGGCGTATTTAGTTTCGATATCCTTAAGTTTTTCAAGCATTTTATCAAACCACTCATGAACTGAAGATTGTTGTTAGCTGTTGAAAGTGAAAGCTAGTGCCGCTATTTTCTAAAAACCACCCCGTGCCTATTAGTGTGAGGACACGGGGACCTTTGCTATTTCCTACTCACTCTCTTCGGTCAGCCCGTAGCGGCGCCGGAAACTTTCAACGCGTCCGGCGGTGTCAATAAAACGCGCTTGCTGCCCCGTGTAGAATGGGTGACATTTCCCACAGATATCCACTCGCATTGTCGATTGAATCGCGAGTGTTTTATGGGTTGCGCCGCAGACGCATGTAATAACACATTCTACCATCTCAGGGTGAATTTCAGGTTTCATGATGTCCTTCCTTAATTTTGAAATATCCGAATCGTTGATTGCTATTCAGTTAGAACCTTCTCAACATTCTGGTCAGTGTGCTTTTCAAGGCGTGCTGCGTTAAGTGCGTCAGCACACTTACCGTTTGAGACGAGCGTTGTTTCTCGCAGTCGGGTTGCTATAACCTGCATTATCGACCATGCGTTCGAGAAACGCTTCGTTTGTACCCGTTTTACCAAGTTGTTCAACGAGCATTTCAAGGGATTCCGCGCTGTCCATCTGGCTCGTGAATCTCCGTAGCACCCAGACTTTATTAAGGACATCCGGTGCCAACAAGAGTTCTTCACGGCGCGTTTTTGACCGTTCGATGTTAATCGACGGGAAAATCCGCCGATCCAGCAAGGAGCGTTCCAAGTGGATTTCCATGTTCGCTGTTCCCTTGAACTCCTCATAGATAGCCTCATCTCCGCGACTCTCCGTTCCGATGAGAACTGAGGCTATAATTGTGAGGCTCCCGCCCTCTTCAAACTTCCGTGCTGCGCCGCAAAATTGACGCGGTTTCACAAGCGCCATCGCATCTAAGCCCCCCGTCAAGGTTTTGCCGCTGTGGGGTGCTGTCAAATTGTAAGCACGCGCAAGGCGCGTCAGACTGTCTAAGAGGATGACGACATCTTTTCCGTACTCAGCCCATCGTTTTGCTTTCTCAACCGCCATTTCGGCGACTTGGATGTGTCGTTCCGGATACTCATCGAAGGTCGAGCTGATAACTTCGCCTTTGACAGACCGTGCGACATCCGTGACTTCTTCCGGACGTTCGTCAATCAGCAGAAAGATGAGGGAGACTTCAGGATGGTTCGATTCAATACCAGCAGCGATATTCTTCAGCAGGGTAGTTTTGCCGCTGTAAGGCGGGGCGACAATCAATCCACGCTGTCCCTTACCCACCGGTGCCATCAAATCCACCATACGGGTCGCGAATTCCGATGCGTTGTGTTCCAGTGTTAATTGGTCATGCGGATAAATAGGCGTGAGGTTATCGAAAAGGATTTTTTGCTTGACGGCTTCGGGTTTTTCGCCGTTGACCTTCTCGATCTGTAACATTGCGAAGTACCGTTCCGCTTTATTTTCCGTTTTCTTCGGTGGACGAATCACACCTTCAACGACGTGCCCCGTCTGCAAATCAAATCTCCGGATTTGCGACGACGATACGTAGATATCCTCATTGCTCTGTAGATAATTAGAGCGCGGGGAGCGGAGAAAACCGTAGTGTTGATCCCGGTCATCTAAGATTTCCAGAACGCCACCGCCATAAAATTGGGTATCTCCGTCAGATTTAGCCTCTATGATTTCGTTAATCAATTCCTCTTTCCGAGACCCGGTGTATTCGCTCATCCCGAGTGTCAGTGCGAAGTCTTTGAGTTCCGAGAACTCCATTTCTTGGAGCTTGCGAATGTCCAAGCTCTCCATAATTTCTGATACTCCTCATTGTGCCCGTTTCCAAAATAATCAGACCACCGGGGTATTCACCTGAAAACCCCGTGTCTCCTTTCTACCCCGTATATCCATAGTATTTGCAAAATATGGTTGCAATTTGAAAACTATCGTTAATGTGGGATATGAAGAAGAGGTTAAAAATGGAATTAGGGCGATCCTATAGAATAATTCTATAGAACAGTTGACTGAAATCGATTTCTATCGCTTTCGGTACACGATTGAAAACCGCATCTACCGGGTTTCCTTACGCTCACTCTTAGTAAAGCCGTATAGGATTAATGCACGAAGACCGGGTTTTCCTACAAAGCAGGTAAGCTGACATGATACCTTAACCTTAATACATGAGAAATTGCCGTTGCTATACGCAGCAAAATTCACAGAATATACAGGGTATCGATGGAGTAGGTGCAGTGTTGCCCGCGGAGATGTCGTTTGTATGGCTGATTCGCAACGCGTGCGAGTCGGTGGTTTCTATCTAAAGATGCCACTTCTGGTTTTTGCATATTCGGAAAACAGACCGAAGTCGGCATTGCACACAATGTACAACAGCCAGTGCCTCGTTTTTCCTCAAAGCACGCTTTTCTCAGCAGCTTGCGCTGTTTTGTGAGGTAAAATCTGTGAATTGAATTTTTCAAACGTGCTTCGCACTTTAGGAAGTTAAGAACGTTAATTATTAATTATACCGAATTGCGTTAAAAAGGTCAAATTTTTTTTCAAAGAACCCGCAATTTTCGGCATTATTATGGTGCGGCGCGGTTTTCAACCGCGCACTTAACCTATTCGGCATCGTCACCTTTCAACTTTTTAAGATGCCGTCGGACCTTCTGGTTATACTGGTTAGTTGCCAGATAGCCCTCCCACAGGGCGATCGCATCGTCATTATAGCCTTGTGAAACATAGTATTCTCCCAGGGCTATCAGTGCGATGTCAGAAACCGGATTTTTCTCAATTGCGGCTTTAAATTCGGCGACAGCCGTTTCTGTATCACTGCTGAGAAGTGCCAATTCGCCTTTCCCGTAAGGTATCAGCGCGTGATCGGGATATTCTGCTGCCAACGCATCAATCATTGTTTGTGCATCTGCGACTCGGTTTAGATGATGTGTTGCCTTTGCAGCGAGAATTGTTGCATAGACTATCTGGTTCTGAAGTTCTCGTTTTTCGGCATCATTTTCTGATTTACCGAGCAGTCGTTTTGCTGTACGCGCGGCAGCCCGATACTTCGCGCGCGCTTGGACATAGTTCCCGTACCTATAAGTGAGATCGCCAAGCGTTTTTGAACCGATGTAGGAATCGCCTTTCTGATCAACGAGATCTTGAAAGATAGCGGCGGTTTTTCGATCCTTCAACCGATAGTGCAGTACTTCTGCGAGACTTTGCATTGCATCAATATTCTGTGTATTTGCAGCAACTGCGCGTTCAAGCACCTCACGTTCCTTTTCAGGTTCACCTAATTTTTGGTGGACGAGCGAGATTAACCAATAAATTTCGGAATCCTTCCCGCGCGCCAACCCGATGACAGAATTATAGGTTTCCAAGGCTTGCTCGTAGGATTCGGAAGTATAGTGAGTCCGTCCAGTATTAATGACCGCTTCAATGACCCCACTATCTCGCTTTGCTGCTTGTTTCAGCACCTCTTTCGCACGCTGGTGCATCCCGACTTTGCGATAGCAAATTGAGAGTCGCAGATAAGCATACGGGTCAATTTTCGCTTTTGCAGCTTCCGCCCGGGCAATCGCATCAAAGTACAATGCCCCTGCGTCCCGGTAATTCTCGTCCCCGTAGAAGAAACTCGCGATCATCAGTTCTGCGTCATAGTAACTACCTTGTTCGTCGCCGGATATCCCACCCTGACCGCCGAAATTGCGCATAACTTCTGACGCACCGACCCCAAATCCAGAGTCAGCGACTATCGTATCAACGTTCCCCATCGCACGACTTCTCTCAACACCCCCGCGCGGTCGGTCCCGTTCGCGCGTCGCTTCTTGCCGTGCCAAGGCTCTGCCGGCTTGTGTTGCGAGCGGATCGTCTGGTTCAGGGATGCTGGCGTTGAGCGCCGTCAATTCTTGTTTTGCTTTCTCAATTTCTTCTTCGGTGCCTTCAACCTTTCCATATCTTTTAACGAGTGATTGATACGTGCGTTTCGCTTCTTCCTCGTTTTTAAGATTTTCTTTCTGGATTTGTCCTTTACGCGCAATGGCTATCGCTGCCCGTTCGCTTCTCGGATTACGATTCGCGAAGTTATCGTAAATCTCTACTGCCTGCTCAAAATTCTGCGAATCCTCGTAGCTTTTTGCTAACATCAGTTGCGCATTGTGGCTCAATTCGAGTTGGGGAAATTTATTAACAATTGTATCAAATTGCGCCTGAGCCGTTTTGTAGTCTTTTTCTCGATAATAGTGCATACCGAGATTATAGTGTGCTTCGGCGGCTTCATCACTTTCTGGTGCTGCTGCAATAACGCCTTCGTAGGCTTTGATACCTTCTGCGGGCTGGTTCATCTGTTCAAGTAACAGTTCACCTATAGCGAGTTGTGCTTGAAAGGCTTGGGATGTGCCAGGTTTAGTATCCACAACATTTTGATAGGCTTCAAGGGCACCGCGATAGTCTTTCTCAGCAGCGAGTTTTTCTGCAGTACGTAAGGCATTGCCCGTCACGCATCCGATTTGTGCCCCGATTAGTAAAACAACAGCAATAAGTAGATAAGACTTCATACTTTTAATAACAGAAAATTTTTGGAAGTTTGCGAGTTGTGCCAAGAATTTCACGGTTTTTCTCCTTTTTTATTTTTGCTTGTAGCGTAAACTTCCAGTTTGCGCCATATTAACGACTGAAAACACGGAAAATCTTCTTTATCGGATCGTAGAATTCGTCAACCACCCGCTCTTTAAGCGGGATAATCGCGTTATCCGTAATCGTGATATGCTCTGGGCAGACCTTCGTGCAGCATTTTGTGATATTACAATACCCGATGCCGTCTGAATCCTTCAATTCTTCGAGTCGATTTTCGGTGTCAATCGGGTGCATCTCCAAGGAAGCCGCGTAGACGAGGTATCGGGGTCCGATAAATTCTTCATGAAGGTCGTGTTCTCGAAGCACGTGGCAAACATCTTGACAAAGGAAACATTCGATGCACTTCCTAAATTCTTGGACGTGGTCGATGTCCTCTTGTTCCATTCGCCATGTACCGTCTTCGGCATCAGGGGGTCGAGGCGTGAACGGTTTCATCCGTTTTTTGACTCTGAAATTCCAAGACACATCTGCGACAAGGTCTTTGATGAGCGGGAATGCCCGCATCGGTTCGACTGTAACAGGTTCATCAAGGGGTACGTCGTTCAGGCGCGTCATACACATCAATTTCGGTTGTCCATTGATTTCAGCGGAGCAGGAACCGCATTTGCCTGCCTTACAATTCCATCGGACTGCCAAATCATTCGCCTGCTCGGCTTGGATGCGATGGACAGCGTCTAAGACTACCATACCTTCGGAGACCTCAGTATCGTAATCGACAAATTGCGCGCCCTCTGCGTTACCGCGCCAGATTCTAAAAGTTGCTTTTGCCATAATAGTTGTCGGTTGTCGGTTGTCGGTTATCGGTTACGTCTGTTATGACGCGAGCGTCCTCTGACAATCATCAACTCCTTTCCTCCCTTTCCCGTTTAGGTTATTGTCATCAGAAACCTCTTTAACCAATAGCTGATAACTGATAACCGAAAACTATCTATCCTATCTCGTCTATAATTTCCTGCAGATCGGCGCGAAGTTCATCGACCGAATGTCGCCGGACCTCCATCGTACCGTCGTCCGTCTTCTTGATGACAGTATTGTATTTGCCAGTACCGGGTTCCTCTTTCTCAGGGTAATCGTCCCGTGAATGTGCACCGATGCTTGCCTTCCGCTCTAACGCCGCCAGTGCGATCGCTTCGGAGACCGTCAAGAGGCAATCAAGATCAAGTGCCGTATGCCATCCAGCGTTGTATTCACGATTGCCAACGGCGTGAACGCGTTCCGCTTTCTCGCGTAAGGTCTGAACCTCTTCCAGCGCTTGGCTGAGACTCTCTTGAGTTCGAGCGATGCCTACGAGGTTCTGCATCTTTTCTTGGAGCTGCGCTTGAATGTCATAAGGTCCCATTTTCTCTCCGTTCCCATTCTCTGCTGGGTTTTCAAACGGCTTTAGCGTATGCGCAGCGATTGCATCAATTTCCGTCTCATCAAGGGGGACAGTCTCATGCTCCATTGCGAATTGCGCTGCATATTCGCCAGCACGCTTCCCAAAAACCAGCAGGTCAGAAAGTGAGTTGCCACCGAGCCTATTCGCCCCGTGTAAACCCGCTGCACATTCGCCTGCAGCGAAAAGCCCAGGGACGGCGGTCATCTGCGAATCTGCATCGACACGGATACCCCCCATGATATAGTGCGTCGTCGGCCCCACCTCCATCGGTTCTGCTGTGATGTCGATATCGGCGAGTTCTTTAAACTGATGATACATACTCGGCAGCTTCCTACGGATATGCTCAGCGGCGTTCGGGATTTTTTCCTTGATCCAGGCTATATCCAAGAATACACCCCCGTGTGGGCTGCCCCGTCCGTCTTGCACTTCTCGAACGATACAGCGAGCAACGTGGTCGCGTGTGAGAAGTTCCGGTGGTCGACGCGCCTCACGGTCGCCTTGCGTATACAGCCAGCCTTCTTCAGGAGTGTCTGCCGTCTGATTTACGTAAAGTTCCGGGATGTCGTCGAACATAAAGCGTTTGCCTTCGCTGTTTGTCAGAATACCGCCTTCACCGCGTACGCCTTCTGTAACCAAGATCCCTCGAACGCTGGGGGGCCACACCATACCCGTCGGGTGAAATTGGATGAACTCCATATCTATGAGTTCTGCGCCAGCGTGGTATGCCAGCGCGTGACCATCTCCGGTATATTCCCAGCTATTACTCGTGATTTTGTATGCCTTTCCAACCCCGCCGGTTGCCAAAACAACGGCTTTCGCAGAAAAGACCTTGAAGCGTCCCTTTTCACGTTCGTAGCCAAAAGCCCCCGCTACCCTATCCCCCGTTTTCAGGAGCGAAATGACCGTGTTCTCCATGTGTACTTCAATGCCTTGGTGGATACCGTGATCCTGTAAGGCACGAATCATTTCCAGTCCCGTCCGGTCGCCAACGTGTGCGAGGCGGGGGTATTGGTGTCCACCGAAGTTCCGTTGGAGAATACTGCCCTCTTGCGTCCGGTCAAAAAGTGCCCCCCAGGCTTCAAGTTCTCGCACGCGATCGGGAGATTCCTGTGCATGGAGTTCCGCCATTCGTGCATTGGAGAGGTACTGTCCGCCGCGCATAGTGTCAGCGAAGTGAACCCGCCAGCTATCTCTTTCATCGACGTTCGCCAGCGCAGCCGCGACCCCTCCTTCAGCCATAACAGTGTGCGCCTTACCGAGTAAAGATTTGCATACAAGTCCAACTTTGAGATCACCCGTAGCGGCCTCAATAGCAGCGCGAAGTCCAGCGCCACCGGCTCCGATTATTAGGATGTCATATTCGTGAGTTTCATAAGATGCCACGCTAAAAGTTCCTCTCTATTATTAAAATGTAATCCAGTCTTGACCTATCGCCGGTGCTATAAAGCGGACGTATACATCGGAAAAACCGACCCAACAGAGGCTCATCCATGCCCAGAGCATGTGTCGGCGGTTTAAGCAACTCACACAATTGTATGCCTGCCGACGGATTGGGGCTTTCGAGAGCAGATCGATGGCCCCACCGACCAAGTGGCGCAAGGAGTGGCATCCGAAGGTGTACCCGCCTAAAAGGACGACATTGACTGCCAAGACGATGGTGCCTACGCCGATACCGAAAGTTTTTCCGCCGTTCCCGTCGTCAAACCAGAGGGCTTTCCATACATCGTAAGCAAGGATACCCACAAAGATGATTGCGATATAAAGGAAGTATCGGTGGATGTTCTGTACAATCAATGGAAATGAATGCTCACCGCGATAGCCTTTACGCGGTTCTGACACCGTGCAAGAGGGCGGGTCTGCCCAAAACGCCTTATAATACGCGCCCCGGTAGTAGTAGCAGGTAAAACGAAACCCAAGCGGTGCCCACAAAATGAGGATAGCCGGTGTAATAAGACCCGGCATCCAGTCTGGCATCATACCCAACCAACTGTGCTCAGCGCTATGGGCAACTGTTTCTGTGCCGAAAAGTAGGGGTGAGTAGAAAGGCGATAGGTAGGGACCGTAAAAAAAGTGGCTCCCTTCAAAAACTCGAAAAGTCGCATAGACGATGAATAATCCGAGTCCAACAAATACCGCTAACGGTTGCAACCACCATGTATCTCGGCGCTCGGTTTGAAAAGCGCGCCGGTCCGTCAACGTGAGTTCTGGGTGTGTCATAGACGATTTTTCCTTAACTTAAATGAAAATTTAGAAGCAAATCGGCGGATTTTTTATATCTAACAAGTTGAGTTATTTTGTAATGTTTTAGCAGGGTTTTACGAACCGTAGAGACCTGATTCTTGGAAGAAACTGAGACGAAGAAGATGAGAGATGTGCGGTATTGCTTGCGTACTTCAGACCTCGTTATTGTCTTCGTTTTGCGGCTTCGGTGGCGGAAGGTATTTCCAACCGAGTGTTTTATTTTTTTCTGTTTCTGCCACTAAGTAGTCGTAAAGTTCCTGCATAGAGTTGAATTTAGCAGCAAATGCTTCTTTCATCCGATAGCATTCTTCTAAGACAGGATCCGTGCGGGTGTCAATTTTTTCTTTCACTTGAATTTCCTCAAACGGTTAAATCCGCCAACACCTCACGCCTTCGTTGGGCTGCTATTGGATCACCTTCCCTGATTTCACTGACAACTATGTTTGAAATGACAAACTCAAAATTGTCGGCATATTCTATCCACAGTTGCTGAGTTGCTTGTTGCCGGGCGGCTAACGTTACATCGCGGCTCGGTCTTGCAACTAAGTAACTCACCACTGTCGTTTCGATGTAGACTTTTAGTTTGGTTGTATTATATTGTATCATGCAATGCGGTTTTTGTCAAATTACAGAGTCGTTCAGTTAGTATTAACGCAGCTCCCACAGCAGGACTGTACCTTCACCACTTCCGCTGACGAGTATGCGTCCATCCGGACTGAACGCCACACTCCAAACTCTGGCAGCGTGTCCAGTGAGTGTTGCTATATTACACACGCGTATGCGTCAACGGTTGCCAACCCAATAGACGTTTTGCCTTTGAGAGGTTAATCTCCCTCTGTTCATGGTCGCCAGCGATGAAAAACGCATCAAAGCCTTCATGTTCAACCGAAATAGCAGCAAGATAGGCACGTGCCAAATCTTCCTCATCTGTCCACCAGATATGTACTGACGCATCTTTCGGTTGGACATAACGTTCAAGCCATTGCGCGCGCGTAGCGGGCCCCGTAATTCGCAACGCAATCAGCGACATACCGTGTTCACGGGAAAAATATTCACAGATCTGTTCACCAAAGCCTTTTGTCAGTCCATAGACCCCTGGATTATCACGCGGTACAACCTCTTCATAGGGAAAATTGTTGCGTGTCCGTTCATGCACAGTGAAGGTGCTTGTGTAAACAGCATGTCGAATCCCGGCTTCCTTCGCTGCATGTAGAACGATATGCAGTCCCTTCGCGTTTACTTCGTAGTTTGCGACAATGTCGCTGAAATCCGCAACGGAGGACCGGTCGCTCGTCGGTTGCAGCATCACCATATAGACGCAGGTATCCATCCCTTTCAACGCTTCTTGAACGATGTCGGGATCTGTAACAGAGCCTTGGATATATTCTACGGTGTCGTCTTTAGGCGGGTTGAGATCAAGCACTCGAAAGTTGTGATGGCTTTTCATGTAAGGGAGCGTCATCGTTCCAACATGTCCAGCCCCGCCTATAAGTAGAACGTTCATTGCTAAAGTCTCCTCTTAGCCTTGATACGGATACGCGCGGTGCTGAATCCGCAGATCGAAATTCTCTGCTGCGTTCCACGTCGGCATGTCTGATGGCACCTCATAAGCAAACTGTTCGGTATCCGAAGGGTACGGGTTCGTGCTGCGTTCGTGAAGGGCGCGTTGATAGAGTTTACAGCGCTGCGTCAGGAACTCCGGTTGCCACCATTTATATTGTTCATTCCACCGTGGGGTACGCTGATCGAAGTAAATAACCCTGCGAAGTGTTTCGCTTGTGTTGATTTTACTGCCGTGCAAGACCTTCGTATGGTGGAGCAGGATGTCACCCGGTTCAACCTCTGCTGGCACTGCGTCCTCACGTTCAAAATTGGCCGCACCCTTATCAATAATCTCTTGCGCCTCTTCAATACCCCAAAGATGACTCTGCGGGATGACCCAGACGCATCCGTTATCAACGGTGGAGGGGTCTATGTAGATATCGATGTTGAAAATCGGATGATTTTCACGGATGGCATTGCCGTCCCTGTGCCACCGCACGGAGGAGCCATGTTTCGGGAGTTTGAAGACCAAAGATTCATAACACGGTATAAAATCGGGTCCAACTATCCGATGGAGCAGGTCTCCGATGAACGGATGTGCTAACAACCGCAGCGAGAATTCGTTTGGGTGCGAGTGCAAATAGGTGAGGTAATAAGGAATCCCCTCTGGGCCGCGGTTGCACCATTCATCTGCCGGTCCACCCGCCAAAATCTCATCAATCAGTCGTTGGCTTTCGCGTTGTATAACGGCGAGTTCATCGGGTTGGATGATATGTTTCAAAATAAGATAGCCGTTTTCGTTAAAAAATTGGATTTCGGTGTCAGTAATTTTTCGCATAAGTACTTTCCCTGTATAACAGAAGTGGGTGCTGGGTGGGCATTCAGTCATCCTCAGGTATGGTTAAGATTATTTTTTAACCATTTCGCGCAGATTTTGTGCAGTTGCGATAATAATATACACCAAAACCAGAAAAAAGTCACGTTTTTTGTTTAGATGTGCTAAAAGAACAGGACGGACGCAAACTCAGAGAATTAGGTCTATTATGACGCAATCGGTGCGGTTAGGAATGCACATCGCATTTAGGCGAGTACGCCGCAAAACCGCACCTACCAGGAAAGGGCGTAAGTCCTAAAGAAAAAGGTTGACATTCTGTAAAAAACAAGGGTATAATAGGCACATGCCGTACTATGATGAAGTTTTCAAACATCTGATAGACCGCTTCCCGTATCCTTTCGCAGCATTAGCATTGAAAACCGATGCCGTGGAAGTGGGGGAAAGCCTCAGCACGGAGCAACCTACGGTATTCTCGATTGGAGGCAATCATGCAAGAATCTCCTTTTTACGAACACGTGATACAACGCGGGCAAACCCGTGCGAAGCAGGAGGTTATTCTCAAACTGCTCCGTCGCCAATTTGGGGATATCCCCGAATCTCTTGCCACCCATATCACGACATTGTCCTATATCTCGGCACTCGATGATCTCTTTGATCAAGTGCTCGATGCTGAGAGCCTTGACGATATTGACTGGTAAATCCCTTGGTCTCTGCTGGTTGGCGTGTATGTGGAGAGCGTTGTATTTTTTTACGCAATAAGTAGTTTTGGGATTGGTAAAAAAGTGTCGTAAACCTTGATAAATAAAGGGTTTTCGGCTTGTTTTAATATGCTAAAAATGGTATAATTAGTGCAGTAAAAAGGGAGGTTGCACCCTCCCTTAAATCCAAAGCGGAGTTGCTTCGGAAGAAACTGTTGCTATTATACCCAAAATGGCAGAAATAAAGCAACTCCTTTTGAAATAAAAAGGAGACTTTATCCATGAACCTTATAGAAGTCATGGAACGCTTTCCCGATCAAGAGTCTTGTATAGAGCATCTGGAACGCATCAGATGGGCTGGAAAGCCTCTCTGTCCGCATTGTAGTAGTAAGGCGTATCAAGCGTAAGAAAACGCATACTGTAGGGCGTGTAGGACGCTGGAACTGTGATGATTGTAGTGCTTCTTTCAAAGTTACGTGTGGAACGATGTTTCATGGAACGAAAATACCACTACAGAAGTGGTTCGTTGCAGTCGCTCTGGTTCTTAATGCGAAGAAATCTCTCTCCAGTCACCAACTTTCACGCGATTTAGACTTGAATCAAAAGACGGCTTGGTTTATACTTGCTCGTATCCGTGCTGAAATGGCAAATAAAACGAACCCTATCGTGCTACAAGGCATCATAGAGGCAGATGAAACCTATATTGGTGGTAAACCTCGTAAAGAGAACAAGAAAGAAGACCGTGAGCCTGCCAAGCGCGGACGTGGCACGAGTAAAACGGCTGTCATTGGTGCTGTTCAGCGAGGCGGACAAGTCGTTGCCGAAGTTGCGAAAGGATTAACCGGACGCGCTATCCTTGAGTTTATCCAGCGAGTTGTGAATGTCAAGGAATCCGAACTCATGACGGATGAATATCACGCTTACAAGGCACTCAGCGGGCAACTCAAGCATCACGTCATAAATCATCAAGAACAGTATGCAGATGGTGATACGCACACAAACACAATTGAAGGTTTCTGGTCACTGCTCAAGCGGGCATGGTACGGACAACACCACCACTATAGCGTTGGATACACACCGCTTTATGTGGCGGAACGGTGTTACGTCTACAACAACCGACACCGAGAGACTATCTTTTGGAAGTTTCTCAATGGGAGTATGGAAATACCCAGTAAAGAGGTTATTACATGAATGAAATATTAGATCTTGAAGGGGTTTCGTTTAAAAGATTATTTCTCAATAATTTGCTAAGTAAAGGAAAGTATAAGTATTGTCGTTACAATGGGCTCCCTTTACGTTATGCTGGGGGGAAAAGTCTCGGTGTGGGGCATATTATTGAACATATCCCTGAAAGTGTGAGTACGTTGATGTCGCCTTTCTTTGGGGGTGGTTCTGTTGAAATCGCGTGTGCAAAAGAACTTGGAATACAAGTAACGGGTTATGATGTATTTGACATACTTGTAAACTATTGGCAAGTTCAATTGAATTCAGGAGTTGACCTTGCTGAACATCTACAGCAGTGGGAACCATCAAAAGAGCAATATGCTCAAGTCAAAGAACGCTTGAAATCGCATTGGAATCAAGAGTCTTTGATTCAAGACATCTTAGAACTCGCAGCACATTACTGGTTCAATCATAATCTTTCTTATGGACCAGGGTTTCTTGGCTGGATGTCGAAGATTTATGAGGAGCCTAAAAGGTATACGCGTGCTGTTCAGAAAGTGAAAGACTTCCAATGTCCTTTACTCTCTGTTAAATCAGGAAGTTTTGAAGAAACAATGCCCTGTCATGACAGAGACTTTCTCTATTGTGATCCTCCTTACTATCTTGATGAAGGCAAGATGTTTAGAGGTATCTACCCCCAACGCAATTTTCCTGTACACCATTAAGGGATTTAAACACGAAAAACTACGTGATTTGCTTCATAATCATAAAAGTGGTTTTGTGCTTTCTTATAATGATTGTCCGATTATCCGAGAATGGTATGCTGATTTTCAGATTGTAGAGGTTCGCTGGCAGTACACTTTAGGACAAGGTGAAACCCGTATTGGAAAGAATCGAATTGAAAATGGAACTAATCATGTTAAGCAATCACATGAACTCTTAATTGTGAAGGAGAAATTATGTTAAAAAGGGCTATGACATCAAAGGCAGCATCTTACAAAAAGAGAACTGGGCATCTGAATGAGCAACACTTTGCATATCTTATTGATGGGGATGTTGTCGGTGGTCGGACAGATAAGACAGAGGTAATTGATCAAGAGTATAATACCTATTCTGTCAAAGGTGCTGAATGGTGGCAAATTTTTCTTTATGGTAGAGATCGTTTTGTCAATAATACGGAATTTAGGAGTATTGGAAATGTTGCTAATTTACTAATTGATTGTATAGATGCGTTCCCCGTAGAGCGAAGTGATTATTTGAAAGACAAAATCTATTTCAAAAAACGCCTCCAAGCTCCAATGCGACAGTTGAAAGAGGAAATGCATAAACCGGAGATTTTTACACAATTGCTATCAAAAACGCCTTGTGCTAATTAGGATTTCATAGATTTTTGGTTATGCGAGGACAAGGTCTTTGAGTTTCATCAAAGGGCGTCCGAGACACTGATTCAAGAAAGCCCCGAGGAGACAAGCTCCGAACTTATTGCTCATTCGGGTTTGAAGTCCCCAATGTGTCCGTGCCCGCACCCGTGCGATAGAAAACTGTTCAGTGAGTTGGTTCAACGTCGTCTCAATGCGTCTGCGCATCCGCACGTGAAGTTTGCGAAAGTCCTTGGGGTATTGCTGCTTCTGATTGTTTCGGCGTGTCGCGAACACACACGTGTTTTCGGTTGCCAGTAGTTCTGTGTGAAGGTCCTCCGAAACGTAGCCTTTGTCTCCAAGGATCATCGGATACCGGCGGTTTTCAGACATCACGCGTAGGACCTCTCGGTCGTCTATATGTGCTGAGGCGATCGCAAAATCAATAGGTATCCCGGCAGCCGTGGTGATCAGATGCCCCCGAAATCCGAAGAACGTTCCGAGGCTTTTCGTCGCACAGCGTCCATAAGTCGCAAGCGTTCCCGAACCGTCTTCCCACTTCAGGTCAGACCGGGAGGCTTCGGCACGTTTGAAGTCACAGATCGGCATCGGCAAAGAATCGACGCTAAACACATCGGACTTCGGAAGGTAGCGCACCAGGGCCCGACGCAGCACTTCACTCGCCGTTGAAAGATTGCGTCTGCGTCTATTGAAGCGCGAGCGTTCGGGTAAAGACGGGAAAACGGGTGTGAGTTCTGCTTTCAACCGTTTATACCCTGAATGTTCGCTGTCGGCACCAATGTATTCCAAAGGTTTCCACGCAATCGTGAGAATATCGCTGTCGGGACACGCCGGGTTCCGACCGGGTCTGCGATCTTCAGCATTTTGAAAGTGGGCAGCATAAAGTGTTTTCATGATCTTCTGAACCACACCCGCAACGGCTAAGAGCGTGCGGGGCACATTTTTCAGTTGCAAAACATGTTCTTCTAAAGTAGACTGTAAGTCCATCCTTATGTCTCCTTGTGTTTGATGAACTTATAGGATAACATAAGGGTGGATACATTCAACCTAAATTCTATTTAGCACAAGGCGTTATCAAAAGCAATTTTCAATGGAGATGAAGTCGGTTTTCTTTCCATTTTGCCTAAAGATCTGTCTAACCAAGATGTTCCCATAGACAAAAAGCATTTTCATTTGTTTTCTGCTCAAGATGTCGTGAGTCTCTTATCAACCAAGTTACAGATTGAGAACTCAAGAGCGCGTGGGCGTGGGCAAATGGATGCTCAAAAGGTGATTTTTCGCTATGATGATAGAAATGTTGGGGAGATTGAAATCCGAACGGACTCGAAAGTTCATTATAAACAAGCTAAGTGGCGTTTCAATTCTGCATCTATTCTAACTTTGCTAACAAGAAATCTTGAATCAGCTTATGTTGAAGATCGGCAGGTTTCAGTATATGGCAGTGTGAAAGATTATCTATAAAAAGAACAAAAGGCAGTAGGGGAGTGTCTACTGCCTTGATGTCCTAAATATCAAGAAATGTTTGATAGTCAATCTCTAATTGTCTGAGAATACTTCGGAGCGTTCCTATTTTCAAATCTTTACTACCGCAATCTGGAATAGATGCTGCCAGTTGAGTTTCGGGATGTTTCCAGATACGATGAGAGCCCGATCTTTTCCTATGTATTTCTTCATAGCCAAGTTGACGCAGCTTTTTTGCTATTTTTCGATACTTCATGGATAGGCACCACCGTTTCTAATAGATGCCTAACTGTAGCATCTTGCATATTGTCTTCTAAAATCTGAATTTCTGTGGGGAGAGACCG
Source organism: Candidatus Poribacteria bacterium (assembly GCA_963662915.2). Classification (GTDB taxonomy): domain Bacteria; phylum Poribacteria; class WGA-4E; order WGA-4E; family WGA-3G; genus WGA-3G. Next base: position 2,402,384 of record CAXXEU010000002.1, read on the forward strand.
TTCTTGATGATCGTAAAGTTCAACAACGGCACAAAATGCATCAGCAACAATCTCTTTAATTTCATCTAAAGAATCACATTCTGTAATCAATTCAGGTAATTCTTTACAAGTTATTGTGAATCCACCTTCTAGTTGTTCTTCCAGAATGAGAGTAAGTCTACATCTCATGGTAGTGGGTCTCCTATTCACAGTGTTATCTCCTTTGCAGGTTATTAAGCCAACCTAAGGCTATAGTATCTCACAATTATACCCGTAAAGATGATTTTTGTCCACTTTTTATGCTATTTTTACTTGACAACCCAAATTTAACCCATCCCAAAACTACTTATTGCGTTTTTTTATGATTTTCACGGTTTTGGTGCATCCGTTCAACCCAACCTACAAGACTTAGGCTATGATTTTGACAGTTTTGTTGCGTCCGTATTCTTATACTAAGGTTTGGACAATTCGTGTCCGGTGCGATTTGAGTTTTCAAGGGACCATATATTTTCTCCGAGTTTCCCACACGCATGGAACTTTGAGAAAAATACCGCACGCCAGCGGAGTGTTATGTCTATAGAAAAAGGTCTATCCACCTCCGGCACGCCAGCGGAGTGCTATGTGTCCTAAAAGGATATGTTGGGTCCGTGGAACTGAAAATTGTCCAAAGTTTGGACAATTTTAAGAATTAAGGTGTTTGAAAGCAGAAAAGCAGGTATCCTTTCATAAACACCAAATTGTTTCGAAAGGAAAGAAAAAATGCCCCTGCTTCTCCACTTAGAAAGTATTGTATCGGATTTTCGTTTTATGTTCAACTCCCAAAACTTTGCGCTTTTCCAAGCGTGCCTCTATGGGTTTATTACCGACACAGGTCCAGGCACGTTGACGCGGCTTTATCAATCGAGTGCCTCACAGACGCGATATTGGTCTTTTCCGAAGTTTCTCTCCCGCGGGAAATGGGATCCCGATGCCATTGCCGCACACCTCATCGGATATATACAAGGTCTCTTTGAGACGTGGGTCTATGTCTATGATGAGACCCAGGCACTCAAGACGGGCACCTCCCAATGGGGCTTGCATTTTTTCGCAACTTCAGTTATCAAAAACATCGCGTGAATCAATCAAAGTTCCATTACGGACATGAGTTTGGGGCACTCGGTTTACTGTGTGCGACGCCACCGCAGTGGATGCTGTTTCCGGTGTGGGTGAAACTCATCGTCCCGCAGACGGTTCGCGATAAAAAGGATGCCGTCCTGAAACGTATCTGTTCAAAGATCCCTTGCGGATTGATTCTCTTTGATCGTGGCTTCGCACGGCGAAAGGTCTTTGAAATGCTCCTGGGCATCGGACATCACCTCTTATGTCGCGCCAAGTCCAATGCGGTGTTCTATCGGATACCCAAACCTCCAAAACACCCCAAACCCGGACGCCCCAAGAAATATGGAGACCGCTTGAACATCCGGCGGCTCCGGTATCGAACGATGAGCATCGGAAACAAAGACGTTCAGATCGCTTCACACCTCGTGCGGACGAAGATGTGTCCCGTCGATGTCCGACTCGTTGTGAGACGCACCCGTCCGAAACCGTCAAAGCCGTATCGGTATTTCCTCGTCTTTACAACAGACCTGACCCTCGAAATACCACAGATCGTTGAATACTATCAGCAAAGATGGCAGATTCAAACCGCCTTCCGAGACCTCAAACAAGAGTTTGGATTCAGCGCGTATCGCGTGAAATCTCGGAAAAGCATCAATCGATGCGTGCAACTGAGTTTCGTCGCAGCGAGTCTCACGAAACTCATCTTCTCACTGCCACACCCAACGGAAACCCCCATAAACGTCAAGACTGTTTGTGAATACCTCGGCATTCATTGGTATCACCCCAAGAAACTCACACAAGGGCTTCGCGTCGCTTATCTGAAAGCACAAATCACAGACCCCCGATTTTCTACGAGTTCCCCTGAAAATACGAACTCGCAGAATATTAACACCTGCGTTCAACAAGATACCACGCTGCCTTTCGACACGGCCGCCTGAAAATCATAATATTGTCCAAACTTTAGTATTCTTATAGGACGGACGCAAAATTGAGGATTACCCCCCTGAGTCCCCCCGCAAGCAGGGGGAACCTGTCGGTTTGTAGACACAACTGCGCAAGTCCTGGTTTAGATGTGCTAAAAGAAAAAGGTTGACATTCTGTAAAAAACAAAGGTATAATAGGCACATGCCGTACTATGATGAAGTTTTCAAACATCTGATAGATCGCTTCCCGTATCCTTTCGCAGCATTAGCACTGAAAACCGATGCCGTGGAAGTGGGGGAAAGCCTCAGCACGGAGCAACCTACGGTATTCTCGATTGGAGGCAATCATGCAAGAATCTCCTTTTTACGAACACGTGATACAACGCGGTCTTGAACAAGGGCAAACCCGTGAGAAGCAGGAGACTATTCTCAAACTGCTCCGTCACCAATTTGGGGATATCCCCGACTCTCTTGCCACCCATATCACGACATTGTCCTACATCTCAGCGCTCGATGATCTCTTTGATCAAGTGCTCGATGCTGAGAGCCTTGACGATATCGACTGGTAAATCCCTTGGTCTCTGCTGGTTGGCGTGTATGTGGAGAGCGCTGTATTTTTTTATGATTTTCACGGTTTTGGTGCATCCGTTCAACCCAAACTACAGGACTTAGGCTATGATTTTGACAGTTTTGTTGCGTCCGTATTCTTATAGGACTTACGCAAAATTGAGGATTACCCCCCTGAGTCCCCCCGCAAGCAGGGGGAACCTGTCGGTTTGTAGACACAACTGCGCAAGTCCTGTCTTAATTGGAGGCAATCATGCAAGAATCTCCTTTTTACGAACACGTGATACAACGCGGTCTTGAACAAGGGCAAACCCGTGAGAAGCAGGAGACTATTCTCAAACTGCTCCGTCACCAATTTGGGGATATCCCCGAATCTCTTGCCACCCATATCACGACATTGTCCTACATCTCGGCACTCGATGATCTATTTGATCAAGTGCTCGATGCCGAGAGCCTTGACGATATTGACTGGTGAATCCCTCGGTCTCAATGTATATATTAATGCGGGAACGTGAGTTTGATTCAGGTGCCGTTCCCAGGAAATCAACGCCGAATGCGACAAACGCATTCGGCACGATTTTTTTAGCAAACTCACGTTAATAGGACTTACGCAAAATTGAGGATTACCCCCTTCGTCCCCCCGCAAGCAGGGGGAACCTGTCGGTTTGTAGACACAACTGCGAAAGTCCTGGTTAATAAACGCCATGTCATGCAGATTCAACAACGTTTTTGTAAATCCCTTCCACTTCGCTCGGAGATGTCAGAAACCATACCCCGCCCGGAACATCCGAGATACACCGCCCACGGAACCGCAGTACCGTGTGGAGCATCTGCTCCAGACTCTCCGAATCATCAGTTCGCAAGACCAAACGGACCTCTGGAGACTCCGGCATCGCTATCGGTATATCCGAGACAACTTTGTCAATCCTGCATGCCCAGTAGGGCTTGCCTTCATATTCCGCCAAACACCGATACGCTGGATAGTAGTAAAGATAAACGGCATTTTCGCCGCTACCGAGCGTCTGAATCGCGTCTGAATCTGAGAAAAACCCACCCGGTACAGAAAAGATAGACCGAACGCTGGATTTTCCGCAAATCCTTGCTTCTTGAGGTTACTGAGGGCAGCCGAAACAGGATGCATCTCATTCGTCGATAAGAAGCCACCCCGAGAGGTGTGCGTCTCATCAACAGTTTGCCTTATCTTTTTCTTTTTAATCTCTGTTTTTCCTGAAAATAGCTCAACAATGAGTTCGCGGGCGATCTTCTCGGTCAGAGACTTTCCAGCATACTGATAATCTTGGTTCATAATGATCCCTCCATATTTTACCTTTATATATACTAAACTTTGGACTAAACTTTGGACAATTTTCAGTTCCACGGACCCAACATATCCTTTTAGGACACATAGCACTCCGCTGGAGTGCGGGAGGTGGATAGACCTTTTTCTATAGACATAACACTCCGCTGGAGTGCGGTATTTTTCTCAAAGTTCCATGCGTGTGGGAAACTCGGAGAAAATATATGGTCCCTTGAAAACTCAAATCGCACCGGACACGAATTGTCCAAACCTTAGTTTATATATAGGACTTACGTACTTCATTCCTATAAAAAAATAACTCACGCAACAGTGTACATATATCGTTTCAGATGCGATATATTGAAACGGAATTAGTCGTTTTGGACTTGGCAAAAGTTGTTAGGAAAGTGCGTTAAACCCTTGTAAATAAAAGGGTTATGCGATACAATATAGATAAGAAAATAGGGGGTTGCAGCCCCCTATCGAACCCAAAGAAGCGAGTTGCTTTTTCGGAGTCCACACTTATCTGATTATTGTATCAGAACTCATCAGAAAAAGCAACTCCTAAAATAAGAGAGGCGCATTTTCTGATGGATGTGATCAAGATTATGGAGACGTTCCCGACGCAAGAAGATTGTATAGCGTATCTGGAACGTCTGAGATGGCAGGGATCCGCAGAATGTCCACAGTGTGAGTCTACACACGTCAGGCGACGCACCGAACATGCTATAGGGCGTATCGGACGCTACAATTGCCATGATTGCCGATCCACCTTCAAGGCAACACACGGGACAATCTTTCATGGGACGAAAATACCGCTTCAGAAGTGGTTTCTCGCGATCTCACTGATGGCAAATGCGAAGAAGAGTCTCTCAAGTTGTCAACTCGCACGAGATTTAGGGCTGAAGCAGAAAACGTGTTGGCGTATCATGATGGCTATCCGTGCTGAAATGGGGAAGGATAACGTCTTACTACAGGGAATCGTTGAAGCCGACGAAACCTATATCGGTAGCAAACGCAAGCAAGACTACGATAAAGAGGATGGCGAACCCCGTAAACGCGGACGCGGCACAGCGAAAGATGTTGTGCTGGGTGCCGTCGCAAGAGGTGGGAACGTCGTCGCAGAACGCGTTGAGAATGCTAAAGGTAGCACAATCGCTGAGTTTATCAAAAAGTTTGTGAAAACAGATGCCTCCGAACTCTATACCGACCAGTATAAAGGCTATAACTCTATCGGTAAACAGATGAAACACGCAACGATGAACCGGAGTCAGAAATGGGAACCTGATGGGATACATACCAACACAATGGAAGGGTTTTGGTCTTTCGTTAAGCGTGCCTGGTATGGATCGCATCACCACTATTCAACAGCATACACGCCCCTGTATCTCGCAGAGGCATGCTATAAATACAACTACCGCCATGAAAATATCTTCGCGAAGTTGCTCACCGAAAGTATGAGCGGTGAAATCTGAAAAAATGAAAAATTCTAAGTCCAAAACGACTAATTCCGTAAAATTATACTAAATAGGACTTACGCAAAATTGAGGATTACCCCCCCTTCGTCTCCCCGCAAGCAGGCGGAAGCTGTCGGTTTGTAGACACAACTGCGTAAATCCTGCTAAGGTAAAATTATATACTATATAATGAAAAAAGTCAAGATATATTAAAAAAAGGCAAAAAATATCATAAATTTCAAATTATTTAATATATTTAACTTGTTTGGCCATTTGCCCTCCGTCTGACAACTATTTCCCTTGCCTACTTTCCCAAAATCGTATATCATATATATTACTGAACTTTGGACAATTTTTTGGAATACACATTTGACGAATTGCCAACGACCCTCAACCATCTTGCTGCCTGTTCAGGAAACCCTTTTATGCGACACAACCTCTTCGTTCCGAATAAAATGCCTTATGCCAAAGGAAGAAACCGCCCGGATGTACCGTGTATTCTGTGTGCAATTGTCGAAAAAGATGAAAAAGTCGAACGGCTTGAGGTACATCGAACCGCGCACTTTACAATTTCGCTCAATCTCTATCCTTATAGTCCAGGACACCTCTTAATCTTTCCGAATCGGCATATTCTTGATGTTCGAGAATTAAGTCAGGAAGAGGTCCAAGAACTTCACAAACTCCAATGCCTCTCTTTTGAGGCGTTAACGTGTGCCTATCAACCGCGCGGCTACAACGTCGGTTACAATATGGGGGATGCCTCCGGTGCGAGTATTCCACATCTACATTTGCACATTGTCCCTCGGTATCCGCGCGAATTAGGGTTCATAGATGTTATCGGTGGCGCACGTATCATCATCGAAGACCCGAACGCTACACAGGAAAAACTTGCAGAGATATTTCAAGAAATAGGGGATAGTCAATAGTTGATGGTCAATAGTCGTCAGTTATCAGTCGTCAGTCGTCAGTGAAGGAAAGAGGTTTCTGGTATGGTATTAACTGAATACTGAATACTGAATACTGAAAACTGAATACTGCCAACAGCCATTAGCCAACAGCCATAGACCAACTATACCAGCAAAAGCGTTGACAAGAACGGGTCTATCGTTGTATACTTTTTGGACATGGACATCAAAAAAAACGAATATGAAAGTTTAGGTCGCATTCCGAAAAGTTGGTATTTCACCTTTGCGACGTGTTTTGCGTTTAGTGTTATCGTCAACGGTTTAGTAGAATTTTTTTCGGATTGGCATTATGCTGAGTTAGGAGAGACGTTTCTGACGCGAAGTGTCAATCTGATGGCTTTAGTCGTGGGCTTGTTTTTTATAGCTGCGCACCTATGGGAGATTATCAAAATGTTGTTTTATCATTCTAACCTCATCAAGCAGAGAATCCTTGAGGAAGGTCGGCAAGAGGGTCGGCAAGAGGGTCGGCAAGAGGGTCGGCAAGAGGGTCGGCAAGAAGCCACGCAAGAACTCTTGTCCGAGCTGATGGCACTTGTGGAAAAAAATGGTGATGCTGGTATCAAGGCGTTTATAGAATCACATCAATCGGAGCCGGAGGATGGCGAATAGTCGATGGTTGATGGTCTATAGCCAAAGGAGTCAAACAGAATGCGCAACCCCGCTTATGATTTGTTAGCCGAAACTTTAGAGAAACAGGGAATACAGGTCGAGGCAGTCAAAGCCCACCTCAAACAGCAACACATTGAGACACCCTCATGGGGGTACGGTAATTCCGGCACCCGATTCGGTGTTTTTGAACAACCCGGCGCAGCGCGGAACGCAGCGGAACGTCTGGAAGATGCCGCCACTGTCCACCGGTTCACCGGTATTGCCCCTACTGTTGCCCTCCATATTCCGTGGGATAAAACCGACGATTGGGGCGGATTGAAACAGTATGCCGCCGAAGTCGGTATCGGTATCGGTGCGATTAACCCGAATGTCTTCCAAGATCAGGCATATAAACTCGGAAGTGTCTGCAACCCGGATGCCGCTGTCCGCCGACTCGCAATTGCGCATATCCTTGAGTGCGTTGACATCATGGAGAAAACGGGCTCTGATTTACTGAGTTTGTGGTTCGCAGATGGTACCAACTTCCCCGGTCAGTCAAACTTCAGGAAACGTAAAGGCTGGATGCAGGACGCTTTAGGTGAAGTCTACGACGCACTGCCAGAAGACACCAGGATGCTCATCGAATATAAATTCTTTGAACCCGCATTCTATCACACCGATCTCCCTGATTGGGGAACTGCCTATCTCATGGCAACCAAACTCGGTGAGAAAGCGCAAGTCCTCATCGACTTAGGACATCATCCACAAGGCACAAATATTGAGTTTATTGTTGCGTATCTGATTGACGAGGGAAAACTCGGTGGATTCCACTTCAACTGCCGGAAGTACGCAGATGATGATCTGACGGTCGGCTCTATCAATCCACAGGAACTCTTCCTGATTTATACCGAACTCGTCGCCGCGGAGCTCGATCCTGACACAGAAACCGACATCGCCTATATGATTGATCAGAGCCACAACCTGAAACCGAAGGTCGAAGCGAGCATCCAATCCGTGTGTAATCTGCAGAAGGCGTACGCAAAGGCACTTCTTGTTGACCGAGACGCTCTCGCAGCGGCGCAGGATGCTGCAGATCTTGTTGAAGCGGAGTCCATCCTCCAACGTGCCTACGAGATGGATGTGAATCCACTGCTGGAGCAAGTGCGGTTAGAGATGGGACGTGAGCCACACCCATTGGCAGCCTACCGGAAAAGCGGTTATTCTGAGAAAATTAGTGCTGCTCGCGTCGGAGGCGAGAGTCAAGGTTGGGCATAGGTCAGGGCTATCAGGTTCCCGATCAAGGTGCGTTCATTCTCCATTTGATTCTAAAACCTGTCGGAAATCTTCTGGACTCTCAGCTAAGATCGCTGCGCGATGCAACCGTTTAAGGCGTTGCGGGTCATCAATTGTTTCCAATACCGGCTTGAAAGCACTTACCACATCAGGCTGTAATCGAATCTCCAAGGCTTCAAGGATGTCTTCAAGAGCACGTTCTTTCATGCCCCGTTCAAGTCCTTGTTGGTGTGCTTCTGCTGCCGCTTTCTCCGTCCAGTATTCGATAATATTAGATTGCTGCATGGTTTCCTCCAGAATAACGAAAAATAATATCGGAACCGAAAACTAAATAGCCTACACATTTTAACTTGACAGCAGTTAGTAAAAATAGTATAATATATCATAAGTTGCTTGCTGACTGCCAAGAGCCATTAGCCAAGAGCCAACACCCAGAAAAAATGTTACACTTTCCGATACGAGTGATCTCATGCGATCAAAGTCAATCAAATTACAGGTCCCGCCTTTACTGCAGAACATCTATGGAACCGCAATCGCCTGCCTCTATCCTGCAAAATGCCGCGTCTGCGAAGTGTTTCTTGAAGTTGCATCCCTCCCTTATATCTGTGCTGACTGCTGGCACGATGTTCAATTCCTTGAGCCACCGTGGTGCGATATATGCGGCACGCCAAATGTGAGAGGACTCTGTGATGCATGTGCCACCGACCCACCACGCTATGGGAAATTAAGGGCTATCGCATTCTATCAGACAACGCTCCAACACGCAATACATCTTTTTAAATTTGAAAAGAAACAGGTACTCGCGCCCCACCTAATTCGACTGATAAACGCACATCTCCCTGCTGACTGTGGTATCGCAGACTATGATTTTATTCTCCCTGTGCCCATTCATAAAAAACGGTTGCAGGAGCGCGGCTTCAATCAGGCAACACTGCTCGCTAAGGGCATTGCACAAACAGAAGGGGTGCCGATTCTCACGGATGCGCTGGTTCGACATCGACATACGGTGGCACAAAGCCGTTTGGGTCTGGAGGCTCGCCAACACAATATCATTGGTGCTTTTGAAATCCCGAACCCAGAAGTGCTTCGGAACAAACGTATCCTAATTGTTGACGATGTTTTCACGACCGGTGCTACCATTCGTGAAGCGGTCAATACGTTATGGGATGCCGATCCTGTTGAGGTTGATGTGCTAACACTGGCGCGGACTTTAAATGCTTAATTTACGCTGTGCGTTTGTGGAGACGCTGTTGGGATTACCGGTTTCAGGGCAAAATTATGAAACTTTTTCATTACGTATTACGTTTTATACGATGTTCGCGTTGCAGTGAGCGGTGTAGGCACGCTTCTACCTTACAGAACGGACATCACGCCTAAAAATTGTGCCTTAAAAACTACTTATCACTGAGATAATTGATTAAACTAATAGTGGGAGGTTGAACCTTTGCACTTAAATAGCATCAAAATTCGCGGTTTTAAAAGTTTCGCCGAAGCAGTTGAATTAGTACTCGAACCCGGCATCACGACCATTGTCGGCCCCAACGGTTGTGGAAAAAGCAACGTCTCCGATGCGATTCGGTGGGTACTTGGTGAACAGAGTGCTCGCTCCCTTCGGTGCGCTTCTATGCGGGACCTACTTTTCAACGGCGGTGCCAATTTCGCACCGGCACAGAAGACAGAGGTCGCATTACGCTTTTCAAATGGTCAAGGAAACCCTGATGCCTCGACGCAAGATGCTCCTGCGAAGCTTGCCTTCGCATCTCCAGAAATTGAAGTCTCTCGACATCTCACCCGCGATGGTGAAAGCCGCTACCTTATCAATCAAACCCCCTGTCGCCTCCGCGATATCAGTGAACTCTTCATGGATACAGGCATTGGTGTCGATGCGTATTCCGTCATGGAGCAGAGCAAGATTGACTTGATTCTGAACGTCCGACCCGAAGATCGCCGATTTCTATTCGATGAAGTCGCTGGCATTACCAAATACAAACACCGAAAGAAGACCGCACTCCGAAAGCTCGAGCAGACCGAACAAAATCTCGTCCGTATCAACGATGTCATTCAGGAATTGCAACGCGAGACTGAATCGCTCAAGGAACAGGCAGATCAGGCACGGCATTATAACACACAACAAGCACAGTTGAAGCAGTTTGAATTAGACCTCGCGCATAGGGAATACGATAAACTCCGCACGGATTATCTCCAAGCGCAAACCGACTTAGATGAGATTCTAAGTGCTACTACGGAGGCTTCTGAACAGTTAAAAGCCGCTGAGGAACGTATTGAGAACGCTACAACTCGACAGTCCGAATTAGATATAGCAATACGGACAGGACAAACCGAGCTGCGCGAGATTGAAACGCAAATCGAACAGATTGAGCGTCAGATTGTCCTTCACAAAGAGCGGCAGCTCAATATCCAACAGCAACGCCAGCGAGCACTCCAGGCTCTTGAGACTTTGAAAGCACAACACACGGGTATTCTCAATCAGCAAAAACAACGAACCCAAGAACATCAGAAACTCGAAGCCTCCTTCAAGATAGAGGAAAGTCGATTAGCAGCACGTCAGCAGCTGCTGACTGAACTCGCTGAACGTATCAATGCTTCTAAGGCGTCTGTCCGGGAAGCACAAACTGTTTTAAGCGAAGCCACAACTGAATTAGCGGCGTGTGAACGCAAACGCTTGACAATTGAGCATGAATTAACAAGCCGCGAAAGCAACCTCAGCCGCCTGAAAGAAAACACCGACGTGTTGACGACTGAACTCAAAACTGCTATCGACACGCATGCTGAAGTTCAGCGGGCTGAAACACAATTAAAAGCGGAACTCGTTCAGGTTGAAACGGCGCGGGATCAGGTCGAGATAGAACTTGGTGAAAATCAGGACGCACTCCGTAAAATTGAGGCTGAAATCCGGGGACTACAGCATACACTCGGGAGCAGCGTCTCTCGATTGAAATCGCTCCAAGAATTGCAATCCGCTTATGAAGGCTATTACGTCGGCGTTCGGGCGATAATGCAAGCGAAGCACCACTATCCAGATCAATTTCGGGGTGTCTGTGGCGTTGTTGCCGAACTACTCACGATGGATACCGAGTATGAGGTCGCCATAGAGGTTGCTCTGGGAAGTGCTGTCCAAAATGTTGTCACTGAAACCGCGGAAGCTGCCCAAAAAGGGGTCGGTTTCCTTAAGAAACATCGAGCCGGCAGGGTGACATTCCTGCCACTCGATATTTTACGCAGACGCAGATTTCAGGATAATAAACTGCTCAATCACTTCGGCGTTATCGGTATTGCTGAAGAATTAATTGATTACGATTATAAATATGAAGTTGCTATGCAGCATCTGTTGGGAAATACCCTCGTTATCGAAAATTTAGATGCCGCGATCGCACTCACCCGTCAATTTCGTCCAACTGCACGTCTCGTCACGTTAGATGGTGAACTCATTAATACCTCAGGTGCCATCACGGGTGGTCAGACAAATCAGCAAAAAGGGGGCTTGCTGAGTCGCGCACGTGAACTTGAGGAACTGGAAGACAAGATTGGGCAATTGACCCAGACGAACAATAGGAAAGATCAGACGCGTAAGGCTTATGCAGCAAAAATAGCGAACTTGCAAAAAACGCGGCAGACACTCACTGCTCAATGGCAAGATAAACGCGTTGAAAAAGCAGCATTAACCAAGGACATGGAGCAAGCGAACCTACAGGTTACCCGGCTGAAGCAACAACTCTCAGTAGTCGAGGCTGAAAACAGAGAATTGAGCCAAGCGATGGCGGTTTCACGCGAAGAACAAGGAACGCTTGAGACTGAAATCGCAGCACTCACCCAAAAGACGAAACGAACGCAACGCTGGATTGAGCGCATGTCGGAGCAGATTGAGAGTGAAGACCGAAAACGCGCGGAAGTCGCTGATACCTGTCAGGCGATGGAAGTTTTCTTGGCGGGACAACGTCAGCGATTGCGAGGCTTAGCATCTGAAATTCAGTCGCTTGACGAGACGCAACAGCGGACAACAAAGGAGATGGCGGAACAACAAGCGGTTATCGATGCCGATGAGCAAACCCGAATTGATCTCGGCGAACAGGTCGCCACAGCACAACGCGAGTTCCTCCGTTTAGAGGGAGATCGGGCTGAAGCTGAAGCGCACGTTGACAAACTTACGGAAGAACGCGAAACCCTTCTCCGAGAGGTAACCGTCCTGCAAAAAGAGATGCGGGCGACCCGCAGAAAGTTTGAGCAACAAAACCGCGCACGCCATAAACTTGAAGTCACAACGACACAACTTGAGATGCGTATAAAGTCTGTCTCAATCCGCATCCACGATAAGTATCAGGTCTCCATTGATGCGCTACCGCCCCTCACGAATGATGAACAGGGGATGGACGAAATTGATTTGCTGGATAATATTGAAAAGTTGAAAGCGGAACTCACAGCAATGGGCGCGGTGAACCTCAAGGCGATTGAGGCTTATGAGGAACACAAGAAACGCCACGATTTTCTGAACGCCCAACGCGAGGATCTCCAGCAGTCCATTCAAACCACCTATCAGGCAATTCAGAAGATTAACCAGACCTCAAGAGAGGTATTCCTTAAGACCTTTGAGCAGGTACAGACAAACTTCCAAGAGGTGTTTACACAACTCTTCGGCGGTGGCGAAACGGAGTTGTTGCTAACCGACCCGTCCAATGTTCTTGATTCGGGCATTGATATTATCGCCCGCCCCCCGGGCAAACGTCCGCAGAGCATCACGCAGCTTTCCGGTGGAGAACGTTCACTCGTCGCAATTGGGCTCCTCTTTGCCGTCTTCAAAATCAAGCCGAGTCCTTTTTGTGTACTTGACGAAGTTGACGCAGCACTTGACGAAGCAAATGTGCTCCGCTTTGCCAATCTCATCCGAGCCTATACTGAAAATACACAGTTTGTGATTATCACCCACAACCGCCGCACGATGGAGATTGCGGACGCAATGTATGGCGTGACGATGGAGCAAGCCGGTATCTCAAAAATCGTCTCTGCCAAGTTTGCTTAGTGCGTTGTCGAGTATAATGAACACACTGAATCGGGCTCAACTCACAATTCTACCGCTTTCTGAACGCCAACACAAGATGACAGTCGCAGATGTCTACGCGCTGGATGCTGAGGTTCCACCCTCCGATCACCCCCAGCTCCGCATCGTTGCGGCTCGAATTGCTGAGGCGCATCGGCAAGGGAAGCCAGTCATCTGGATGATGGGCGCACATGTCATGCGACGCGGCAACTCCCGATTCATCATTGACTTAATGGAACGCGGTATCCTGACACATCTTGCCACCAACGGCGCGTGTGCTATCCACGATTTTGAACTCGCGCATATCGGTGCTACGCTTGAGGATGTAGAGGCCTATATCTGGGACGGTAAATTCGGCAATTGGGAAGAAACCGGACGCTACCTGAACGAAGCGATTGTTCGTGGGTACCAAGATAAAATCGGGTTTGGGGAAGCAATCGGTCGGTTAATGCAAGAAGGCGAGATGGCGATCGCTTTTCCGCATCGCGATGTGAGTATGTTCGCCGCTGCCTATCGACTCGGCGTGCCGTTTACTGTTCATAAAGGCATCGGATTTGACATTATCGACCAACATCCTGCCGCCGATTATGCCGCAATGGGATGGACAACAGGTGAGGATTTTCTCCGTTTGGCGCAAAGTGTGTCTCAATTGGAAGGCGGTGTTTTTCTCAATTTAGGTTCTGCCGTGATGGGCCCCGAAGTCTACCTCAAAAGCCTCTCTATGGCACGGAACATCGCCGCGCAACGCGGTAAAGAGATTCGGCATTTCACGACTGCCAACTTCGATCTCATCGACTTCCCCGATTTCCAAAACGAAGGGTCCCCCACCGATGCCCACTACTACCACCGTCCCAAAAAAACCATTCTCATCCGTACCGTCAAAGATGGGGGTGAGGGTTACCACATCTCTGGCGATTTCTCAGTGACCGTCCCGCAGTTATACCGCCTGTTAATTGCATCTCTGTAGCGCGTCGCGTTTGTTAGATGACTAACCGACCGATGCGATCTCCAAATTGTCTCTCCAATGTTCTTGTAGCATCCGCTTCAGCAGTTGATGCTGATGTGCCGCCAGCCGTGGGTCCGCTTTGATTAATGACTCCGCCTCTTTTTTCGCGGCTTCCAAAAGCGAGGCATCTTGAATAATATTCGCAATCTTGAAATTCGGAATACCCGACTGACGGGTGCCGAAGAACTCACCCGGGCCGCGGATGTTCAGGTCCGCCTCCGCAATCTGAAAACCGTTGTTCGTCCGAATCATCGCTTGAATCCGTTGATACGAGTCATCACCTCTCGGCGAAGCGACCAGATAACACGCCGATTGATGTTTGCCACGCCCCACGCGTCCGCGCAATTGATGCAACTGTGAGAGTCCAAACCGCTCCGCATTCTCAATCACCATCAACGTCGCATTTGGCACATCAATGCCGACTTCAATCACTGTTGTTGCAACCAGAATATCGATGTGTCTGTCCTTGAATCTTCCCATCACTTCCTGTTTCTCAATGGATTTCATCTGTCCATGCAATAAACCGACACGCAAATCTGGAAATATGTCGTCCTGAAGGTGCGCTGCCATTTCTGTCGCGGCTTTCAGTTCTTCCAGTTTTTCCGACGCTTCCACAAGTGGATAGACAATGTATGCTTGACGCCCGCGTTGGATCTCTTTCCGAAGTGTGATGTATAGTTTTTCCCGGTCATTCTCCTTTATCCACCGGGTCCTAATCACCTGCCGACCGGGTGGCATCTCATCGATGACAGATACGTTTAGATCCCCGTAAAGCGTCAAAGCCAATGTTCTCGGAATTGGGGTTGCTGTCATAACGAGGACATCTGGCGACGGTGCGGCAGTATCGAGAGGCTTTTGCGCGTCGGTTGGAGATTGTGCTTTGTTGCGGAGCGTTGCGCGCTGCATCACGCCGAATCGGTGCTGTTCGTCGATAATAACAAGTCCAAGTTTGTGGAAATCGACGGCTTCCTGTATCAAAGCCTGTGTCCCGACGATGAGGTCCGCAGTGCCATTAGCGATCGCCGCCAGTGCCTCTTCACGCGCTGCTTTAGGGAGGTCGCTTTTCAGGAGCACAACGTTTATTTCTCGCTTATTCTGTTGCGCGCTTCCTGTAGACACATCGCGATGCATATCCTTGAACATATCAGAGAGGTTGTAATAGTGCTGTTCGGCAAGGATTTCAGTCGGTACCATCAGTGCGCCTTGATATCCATTTTCGATAGCACAAAGCAGTGCCATCGCTGCAACAACAGTCTTCCCTGAACCGACATCCCCTTGGATGAGTCGATTCATCACACGTTTTTGCTGCATATCGTTCTGAATTTCCCTGAAAACCCGTTTTTGTGCACCCGTCAACGCATAAGGGAGGGAAGCCATAAAATCCGAGAATAGAGCGGGCGAAGTGTCTCCTGAATGCATTCCAGTCCGAAATGCAATGCCTGCCTCCAAGGTTTTCCGCTCTTTTTTCATCTCCATTCCGACACTCAAGAGGAAAAATTCCTCAAAAGCGAGTCGTTTTTGTGAAGCCTCTTGATGCGCCTCTGATGTCGGAAAATGGATCTCGTTGATAGCGAGTTGTCGGTCAATTAAACCTTGTCGTTTGCGGAGTTCGAGCGGTAGGATCTCAGGAATCTGTTGCCCGTATTCATCAAGCGCTGTCCGCATCCAAGTGCGCAGCATCTTCACCGTCAGCTTCGCTGTGAGCGGATACTTCGGCACAATCCGTTTCGTGTGAATCAGGTTGTCTTCCTCAAATAATTCGAACTCATAATCCGTCGCTTGGATTTCGTTGTAACGGCGCGAGAACTTACCACTGATGACGACTTCAGTATCCATCGGCAGTAGAGACTTCATAATACCGATACGCCGACCGAAATTAACAAGGACGGCTATGCCAGTGCCGTCGTAAATTGAGATTTTACCGATGCGTTTGCCTTTCGCTGTCGGAGACGAGGTGTGGTTAACAACCTTACCTTGAATCGTCTCCGGTTCGTCATCTTCAGTTCTTCCGACCCTATAAATCTCTACTGTCTTGGAGCGGTCGATATAATCGCGCGGATAGTATGCCAGCAGTTCGCCAACCGTTTGGAGATTGAGTTCTGCCAGAAGCAGTGCCGCGCGCCGCGGACCAATCCCTTTAAGATATTGGAGCGATTCGGATAAGAAATCAAGCGAATTCAGGTCTGTTGAAACGGGGATATCTGAGATTGGGACGGCTTCCTTGGGTTTTTCGATAGAGGTGTTTTGGGGTTGTGTGGGCGGCACCTCTGCATTTCGGAAGAGTGGTAACGTCTCTTTACGTGTCCGCTGCGTTGTCTGTTCCGGTGTTGGTTCCGGCTTTCGCGGCGCGCTGTCCGAGCGGTTCACTTTCTTTTCAAAGAGCGGCAGCACCTCGGTTTGTGTGTTTTTTCCTCTTCTCGGAGGCGTTTCTAACCCCGAATGGATGTGTTGCTTGTGTCCGAGTGCTGTATCAATACGGTTTGTGGCTTCCGCAAGCGTGCGTTGTCGGTCAGTCGGCGAGGCATCTGTGTAATTTTGAAAGAGATCCGCTAAGTCGTGCAGCACCGCACTTTCAGTTCCCTCTAAGCCAAGGGCGTCTCCATTTTTTACCCATAATTGGACGTAGTTCCCTAACCCGTTGACAACGACATCGTCGCGACACCCTTTTCGGCGTTCTTGTTGGAAAGGGCGACGGATGGTGTTAAGAATTGCTGCGAAATTGTTCATGCGTTTTTCTGCCAGATGCTGTTATTTCTGTTGACAGGCACGGCACAGTTCATCTCACCACCCTTGACGTTGTTGCGTACGCTTGTGCCTTTTATAGGGTTAGGATTGGGGTTTCTCAGTTAACTGTTGTTTCTGTGATTCAATTGCTTGTGAGAGCGCGTCGATTTGCTTCTGTAGTGAATTATCCTTCACGCTCCGCCATGCGATCATGAGCGTAATGAGTGCCATAGGGACGGCGATACAGGCAATGATGAGGGCGTTTTGTCTGTCGAAATTCTTTTCGATGCTCTCAAAGCGTTTTTCCAAATTATTAAATTTATCGTCAATTTTTTCGTCTAAATTCTGGATATCCGTCTTTATCACCGCAATATCGGTTTGGATAGTATTCTCGGGAGTGTCAGAATACAACGGCAAAGCGATCGCACAAAAGAGTATTGAGAGGGCGAGAATGGTTTTCATCGTATGTCTCCTTTTGGAGATAGTAAAACATATATAGTGCCAGGTGTCAATGAAAAATGCCGGCATGTGCCAATTTCAAAGTCCGATTTTGCATTAGAGAATCAGACACAAATTCCGCCAAAATGTTGCGTTGTCTTGGTGAAATGCAGTTGACACACCATCGCTCATCGCCTATAATCTTCTTAAGTTGACGGACTCGCAATGTTTGACATGTAATTCTTCAGGACTTACGCACTTTTGACCGTAATGCATGCTGTGAGATGAAAATTCTTGGACAACCCTAAACGTTTGGAAGGCACAACCTAACAGGTTTGCGGCATACTTGCCCAGATGCGACGTGCATCATGCTACAAAAGAGAGCATTGCGTAAGTCCTAATTCTTTCTACGCCATAAAAAGGAGCAACACTATGCTATCTCCATATTTGACAGATGTCCAACAGAAAGCGTGGCAAAAAGAGGGGTTTCTAATTATTAAAAACGTCCTTTCCGCTGAAGAGATTCAAACCCTTTTAGGAGCTGTAGATTCTGTGATTGAAACCTATGTCCAGGAGACACCAAGCCTACAAGGGACACGGTTCGGAAAGGGGGCTTATACGATTATCCGTGCGATTGAGCGGACGGATGCGCTTGACCCGCTCACTGACCATCCACGCACCTTCGGCACCATCCTCTCGTTGATGGGTCCGTATCTCCAGATTATGGGAACGCAGATCTACGTCCGACATCCAGACGTAGATGCCTTAATGGGGTTTCACACGGATGCTGGCCCCTCGCTGCAACGGATTCACCCGCATGCAGACAGTTTGCCACTGCAATTTAAAATCCAGTTTTTCTTAACGGATTTGACTGAACCTGACCAAGGAAACTTTATGTGTGTACCCGGTAGCCATAAGCTCCCGTTCCCTGCCCATAGATTTGAGAAAGGCGAATATCCTGAAGGGGCGATTCAAGTCCTTGCAGAAGCCGGGGATGCTGTCATTTTTCCTTGGGCTATGTGGCACGGTGTCGGACCCAATCAGACCGACCGTATCCGTAAGAGCGTTACATTCCGCTATGGACAGATGTGGTCCCGCCCTTACGATTACGATAAACTTCCTGCAAAGGTGCTTGCACGAATGACACCCCGCCGCCGTCGATTGTTTGGCGACATGGGAGAGAACCATCATCCAACCGATTACTTCAAACCGCACGATCAACTTGAAATGATTTACGGTGACGAATGGAATGTCCCGCATCCGTAGCACCTCGGCGCTCCTAATCCACTAACCGGTGTGCTGCTGCAATTTCTCAAACAGATCCCGGAAAATCGCATCCCGATTGACACTCGATGCGACGCGCATCAGGTGTCGGGTGTTATCAAAACTCCATGTCACCGCTTCCGTCAAAATCGGACTATGGACAATCTCTGTTGGAACCCACGATGGATTGACAAGATATGCCGTTGCGGATATATCCCAGATGACCTTTGACCATCCAAAGTGATCGCTTGAATAGTCTTTAAAGATCTCGACGAGATAATCCCCGACCTTGCCTCTGCCCTGCACGTACCGTTCCATCTCTGCAACGGTTGTGTGCAGATGTGAGACAACGCCGCGTGCGGGCAGCCAAACGAACGGTACCCCGCAATCCAAAACGACTTGCGCGCTTTTAAGGTCTTGTGTGAGGTTGAACTCGCGGGTGTGGGGCCAGTACAACGGATTCCCGCCAAGCCAGATGACGACAATGCGTTTGATAATTTCGGGTTCTATTAAGATAGCAGAGGCGACGTTTGTTATCGCACCTACAGCGACAACGTAAAGCGGTTCGTCTGTACTCGCCATTGCCCGTTCAATCATATCATCCGCCGCTTCGCTCGGCACAGGGGTCTCTTTGTCGGAGAGAAACGCTCTCGAACCACGATAGACGAATCCATCGGTAGGCACATCCAGGAAATCCAGAAGCCGAAGAATCTCATCATAACTTTTCTCCATACCATCTTCAGCGTTATCAGAGCGGTTGTTGTGGAACGGGACGGCGTAGAGTGCTGCAACGTCGAGGTGTTCCGGTGAGAGCAGCGCGTGGACGACTGCAAACTGATCGTCAATTTCGTTGTAGGTGTCAGTGTCAAGCACCATCCGTACTTTTCTGGTCGGCGGTTGGAGCATCTCCAGACGTTTTGACTCTGACAGCATCGGAAAATTCATCAAAAGTTTACCTTTGTATAGTGAGAGTTTTCTTTCAGTATATCACAGCTGTGAAAAAATGGGAATTCATTTAATGGCAATCAGCGGTTGGCAGATAGTGGTTGGCGGTTGGCGATTTGCCAAGATGGTGAGTGGCGTTAGTTCCTAATTGTTAAGTTCTTGAAGCGATTCCTCTGCAAAGACTTTGAGGTCATTATTGCCGTGACGTTTTGCTAATCCCAATGCTTTTTGAAAATCTGATCTTGCTTCATCTATTCTGCCTAAGTGGGCTTTCAGGACACCCCTATAAGCATAAGCTTCTGCATCATCTGGTTTTATGCGAATTGCTTCTGCATAATCGGCAAGGGCCTTGTCGTATTGACCTAATTCACTCCGTAAAATACCGAGAATATTATATACTTCGACGCAATCTGGTTTTAACTCAACTGCTTTATCAAAATCAGCAATTGCGCTTTCATAGTCTTTCAATTCAGATTTCAGAATTCCTCGATTGTGATAGGCACTAGCGAAATTGTAATTCAATTCTATTACTTGGTTAAAGTCGGTCATTGCCTCCGCGTATTGTCCAAGATTGTGCCGCACAATCCCCCGATTATAAAAGGCCTCCCAAGAATCAGGCTTCAACGTAATCGTCATGTTGTAAGCAGAAAGTGCTTTTTCTCTCCGGTTCCCTTGATAAAGGAGGTAACCCATTGAAAAGAAGGCATGTACAGCAAGGACATTTTCGCTCTGTTTAGGAAGATTTGAGACAGGTTGCCTGTTTTCATTTGCGGGAACTTGTGCAGTTTCTTCTTCTGCCAACTCTGGAAACAATTCTGTTAGTTCCGGGACGTATTTATCCTCATAGTTATCAATGAGCTGACAAACAAATTCCATTAAGGGGCGCAAAGGATGCGTCTCACTTTCGCCTACTGCATCGACTAATTCTACAAGTAATGCATGTGCCCAATCATAATCGTTTTCAATCAATGCGGGTCCACCCCGATTTTCGTCACGACGCATAAACTCAATCAGTTCATCTAACACACCCACCAGCCAATGATAATCGTTTTCCGGATAGGACGGAAGTACCGTAGGTTTTGGGGTGAGCGTCTGTAACGGTTCAGAGTTGTCCAGCAATCGGGGTATACTTAGGACTTCCAAAGACGTAGGCGGTAACGCCACTTGAGGGAAAGGTTGGGTCCCTGTCAACATCGTTTACTCCTTCCATCTCCCTTTATCGTACGCTGCATGTGTTAAAATCTTATTAACCGTGACTTTCTGATCCTTTGTATTATATTGTATAGAGGCAATAAGGCGGAAATTGTTACCACCTATGTTGAACACTGTCCATATTTTATCTTGAAGGGGCGAATTGAACCTACGTTTACGGACTTTTACCTGATCTGCGTGCGGAAAAATCTTACGCAAATCAGCAAATGAATTAAAAGTTTCCTGACGCATCAGGTTATACCAACGGTGGAGCGCGGATCTGGCATTCGGATGTTTCTGGGCAAATTCGATTATGACATTTCGTCCAGCGATATTCATCAGGTATTTACAGAAGGTTCCCGCCCCTTAACAACAATAGGTTCCTTAGTTATCCATCTAACTATTATACCATACAAACTAACTATTATACCATACAAAAAACCAACTGTGAAAAAATAACCGTGCAGAAAACGCTACGCCTCCCCTCCAATATCCAACTTTGTTTTGTAGTTTCCTATTCGTTAAATAAAATATAACCAAAAACCGATTTCACGGAGAACGCACAAATGCCAGTTCAGAAACTCAATGAAATCAAGGGTCCCCAAAAAACTCCGTGAAGACTCCGTGAAAACGCCTGTTAAAATACAATCCTGATCTCGATGCGTTCTCCTTCGACAGTAGGGCCATTCAGTTTTCCGAAATTTTAGATGTTCGATGCGCGCGAATCCGTTGTAGGCGGGATTTCCAAATCCCGACGCTTTGGACACATTGGATAAAAACCTTAAAACGAAACAGCCCGGCTTCGACAGATAATCGTTTGACAGAAAATCATTTTTATAGTATAATATTCCAAAAGTCAAGAAAAGGGCTTTCGGTGATCGACCTTCGGCCACTTTTTTCTGAAATTTACAGAGGCTCTGGATACCACAAGAAACCTACTGACCGCTGATGGCTGATGGCTACTAAAATATGAATTCACTCCGGTTTTTTATTAACGGGTTTCTGATCGGCATCGCCAATATCATTCCCGGTATGAGTGGCGGAACGCTTGCACTCGTTTTAGGTATCTATGAACGGCTCATTGGGGCATTGCGAAACATCGGGTTTTCAACAGTAAAAACCTTGCTCGGAGCGGTCCGATTCAAAAAGGAAGCCTTCATAGCAGCAAAGACAGAACTGCGTCGCATTGACTTCGGCTTTCTTGCACTGTTAGGAACTGGCGCAATAGCGTCAATCCTGCTCACATCGAAACTGATTGTCTATTTGCTGAACGACCACCATGATCCAACTTACGGCTTTTTTTGTGGACTCATTCTAACATCTATTCTGGTCCCAGCACGAATGCTCAAACGGTGTGGTGTGAGAGAATTACTTGTCTTGCTGATTGCCGTTGCACTCGTCCTAAGTTTGTCTGTTAGCACGAGTGGAAAGCAGTTAGACCAGGTCGCGTATGAATCTGGAAGCGAGATCACAATAGATACTGCCGGACAGAGAACCGCTTTTCCAACCTACTGGGACTTTGGGGTCTTTTTTGGAAGCGGGGCATTGGCTATTTCAGCGATGATTCTGCCCGGTATCAGTGGTTCCTTTTTGATGCTTGCCCTTGGTGTCTACTTTCAGCTCCTAACCGCAATAAACACCGCAATGGAAGGCATTCCAAAATTGCTCAACGGTGTTTTCGACCCGTCGATGTTAGAGAGTTTGTTAATAATTGGGTTTACGGCAATTGGTTGTCTGTTTGGGCTTTTCGCCTTTACTCGATTACTTAACTATCTGTTGGAACGGTATCGCAACCTGACAATCGCCTTTCTTATCGGATTGATGGTGGGGTCGCTTTATGGATTGTGGCCCTTTCGCGAGTTTGCAAGAATTGGAGGAGAACGGATAGACACGACCCATATCCTACCGCAATTGGATATGAATCTGCTTATTACTACAGGGGCTTTTCTCATCGGCTGTGGTGTGATTTTCCTCTTTGCCCGTTTGAAGAATTAGGTCCAGAGGACGCTGCCGTTTCGGGTTTACAAGCGTGAAAAATAAAAAAATAAAAACGGAAAACCAATGCTGGTAGCCTGCCAACAACGGCGGCAGGTGGAACTTGAACACGAAATATAATTGCACAAAACGCTTGTATTCACGCTTGGCGACCCGTTAAAAAAATGAAAAAAATACAAAGCATCGGTTTTTTTGTTAATACAACCAAAGCGAACGCGGCTGCGGTCGTTGAAGGTGTATGCACGTGGCTCGAGAAGCGCGGCATCGTACCGCTCCTGCCAGACGCACAAGCAGCCGCCTTGCGGAGAACACCACAAACACGGATATCCAAAATGGACGTGGTAGAGCAAGCGGATGTGATTCTCGTCCTTGGGGGTGATGGTACACTCCTAAGCGCAGCACACATGCCGAAGATTGAGAATGTCCCGATCCTTGCAATCAACATCGGAACGCTCGGATTTCTGACGGACGCCTCACTTGACGAGCTCTATCCAACTTTGGAGAGTCTTTTGACAGGGGATTATCGGGTAGAACACCGGATGATGTTAGAAGTTGTTGTGAACTCACAGACGCAAACGCGTACAGATTCACAAGGCCCAGAGGTTGTAAGCCCAACGAACGGGCCGGACTGGAGAGACGGGGCGGATCGCTCCTACCCAACCCAGCTGACCGAACCGCAAGGAACGTCAAAAAAGCCGTTTCGGGCTTTTGCACTCAACGATGTTGTTATTCGGCATTACACACATCTCATCGAATTGGACGCGTATGTCGATGGTGAGCTTTTTATACCGTATAACGCCGACGGCTTAATTATCGCAACACCAAGCGGATCAACCGGATATTCGCTCTCTTGTGCAGGCACTATTGTCGAACCACAATTGGAAGCAATCCTATTGACGCCTATCGCACCGCATAGTTTGACAGTCCGGCCCTTCATTGCTCATGGTGGCGCAGAAATAACCGTCAAAATGCGCGCTGCATATCAGAGCGTTGATGTTTTTGTGGATGGACAGCGTGAAACGCACAGCCTCACTGCAGGAGCAGTCATAAAAGTAGAAAAAGCAAAACGCACAATTCAACTCATCCGCTCACAGCATCATAGTTATTACAAAGCCTTGCGTGAAAAACTAATGTTAGGTGAAAGTATCAGAAATGTTAGATGAAAGTGTCAGACATTCGTAGAGGAACAGTTATCTCGGTTCAATCAACCCATAACTGTATATCGTCGAAATGATAGAAACACTCTCTATTCGTAACATCGCACTCATAGACGAACTCGACTTGGAACTTGCACCTGGGCTCAACATTTTCACAGGTGAGACGGGGGCTGGCAAATCGGTTATCCTTAGATCAATTGGGCTCGTCTTAGGTGAAAGAGTCTCCGCCGATATTGTACGTGAAGGCTCTGACTTCGCAAAGGTAGAGGCTGGGGTCGCACCTCACGAGCAGCATCCGATGTGGCACACGGATTTCCCTTTTAGCGATGTTTTGGACCCATCAGATGCCGTGATTCTCTCCAGAAGGATTAGTGCCGCCGGTAGAAGCCGTTGTCATGTCAATGGGCGGCTGGTAAATCTAAGCCAACTCCAAGCGATTGGGACTCTGCTCGTTGATATCCACGGTCAACATGAACATCAATCCTTATTTAGAACACAAACCCATCTCAGGCTTTTAGATGATTTTGGGGGTTGCAGTGAGGCAAGACAGCATATCAACAAGATTCACGCACACTTGCAAGCCTTACAACAAGAAGCAACTGATCTGACACAAACCTTGAGAGCATCAGAACGGGAAAAAGACCTCCTCGAATTTGAAATTAAGGAACTCGTCGAAGCGAATCTTGAGGACGGTGAAGACGAAGCCTTGGCGGTTGAAGCCCGTATACTCAACAATGCCGAAGAGTTAGCAAACTCTGCCAGCCGCTTATATGCACTACTTGATGGCAATACTTCTAACAGCAGCAACGCATCGGTGCTCGAAGCACTCAAAGATGCCGCAAAGACGCTTACGAAATTATCCGAATTAGATAAGAGTCTCTCGGAAGTACAAGAACGCTTGGAAACATCGCTCTACGAACTCGAAGATGTCGCTTTACACGTCCGTCACTATAGGGACACGGTAGAATACAATCCCATGCGCTTGGACGAGGTTACTGACCGTTTAGCAGTCATTGCAAAACTCAAGCGGCGTTACGGCAATACTATCGCTGAGATATTAGCCTACCACGCTGAAGCAGAGCAAAAATTGCAGACATTAGAACTCGGTTCGGAAAAGCAAGCATCACTTCAAGTAGAAATTGACAAAACGATCCAAGAGGCACAACATCTCTGTCGTTCGCTCTCTGTCAAACGTCAGTACGTTGCCAAGCAGCTTTCAAAGCAGATTGAGAAGGAATTGCGCACACTCGGCATGGACAAAGCAGAATTTCAAGCATCTGTCCAGCATATAGCGGACGAACGCGGCCCGTTTGAGATAGACGGTGAGCGGTATGCCTTCCGTTCTCACGGAATGGATAATGTTGAGTTCTTAATCGCACCGAATGTCGGTTCTGAGGCGCGCCCGATTGCCAAAATTGCATCAGGCGGCGAAATCTCGCGTATTATGCTCGCTTTGAAAACGGTATTGGTGCAAGTAGATGAAATTCCGACACTTCTTTTCGATGAAATTGATAGCGGGATTGGCGGTAAGGTAGCAAACGTCGTCGGTAGGAAGTTGAAAGAACTTTCTGAATTCGCACAAGTCATCTGTATTACCCATCTTCCTCAGATTGCTCGTTTCGCAGACAGGCATTTCCGTGTAGAAAAGAAGGTCGTTGGCGAAGAACGCACGCTCATTACAGCGAAATCGCTGACACCAGCGGAGCAGATTAACGAAATCGCACGAATGCACGGAGGTGAAGAGACTGAGATTGGGCTTGCACATGCACGTGAGTTATTGTTTGAAAAATAGGGGGAATAGCCGTCAGCGGCCAGCAAGCAGCGGTCAGCACGAGGGGACTCCTTCACCAGAAAACCTCTACACTGACGGAAACCGACAGCCGACAGCCGACAGCCAAAAAAAATGGATGACAGATTTACACAAGCCGACGGGACACATGTTTATACGGGTTGCGAATTGTTAGTCAAAGGTGCTTTGGAAAGTGGAGTCAGCCTCCTGACAGGCTATCCGGGTTCTCCGCTTGCTGAAGTGTTTGACGTTATCGAGCGGAACGCCGAGTTGTTGAAAACCAACGGCATCGTCGCTCAGATAGCGAACAACGAAGCATTGAGTATCGCTCGACTAAACGGATCGCAAATGGTAGACCTGCGCGCAATCACGTTCATGAAAAGCGTCGGTTTACATGTTGCTTCCGATGCGCTCGCAATTAGCAATCTTGCTGGCACAACCGGTGGGGCTGTCGTTGTTGTAGGAGACGATACCTGGTCGCATAGCACGCAGGTCCCGGCGGATTCCCGGTTTTTGGTGAGGCACGTCTACACACCGCTCCTTGAACCCGGTACATTTCAGGAGCTTAAGGACTGGATTGATTGCGCCTTCCAAATTTCCGCCGCCGCAAATCTCTACGTTTGCTATCTAACAACCGAGAATCAAGCAAATGGCGGCGGCAACGTTGAACTGCGTCCTAACATTTACCCCGCTATTAACGATTTAAAGCGAATTAATCTTGATACCCAACTCATTGATGGTGATAAGCGGATCATCTTACCGCCACATACCGCTCAGGTTGAGGTTGAAACGTTACGAGAACGGCTGCCTGCCGCGCTTGAGACAGCACGCGCTTTAGAACTCAACGAAATCCAGTTTCTGCGGAAGCCTTCAACTGCAAAGAGACCCCCTCTCGGATTTGTCAGTGCAGGTTTGGCGTATAGCTTCCTCCTCCACGCACTCCAAGAACTGAACCTCTATGGCGATATCCCGATCCTCAAACTCGGTATGACGCACCCGATTGATTCGGATATCCTTCGAGAGTTTGCCGAACAGGTTGACGAAATTTATGTGGTGGAGGAGAAACGCCCGCTCTTAGAAAACGAAATCAAAGCACTCCTGACGCAGATGTATCAAAATGGGGAGGTCAAGCGGTATGTAAACGTTTGGGGCAAACAATTCCCTAACGGTTTGGCTGGCATCCCAGTAGCCTCCGGCTTAGATGCCTCTATTCTCATCCAGAAACTTATCCCACTCCTGAGAGCCCGTTTCGGCACAGCAGACACAACTATTGACACTGAGCACTTCGCGCGTGAAGAGGCACTACAAAAAAATGTATCCGAACAACAGATTGATATCCCCCAACGGACACCTACCTTCTGTCCAGGGTGTCCACACCGCGACTCTTCGAGCGTCTTCCTTGAAATCACAGAGCAATTTATGGATCCCGATTACATGAAAAAGCATCACAATTCGGAACCAGTCGATCTCGTTTTTCACGGCGATATCGGTTGTTATTCCATGCTCAAGTATGAACCCTTTCCGAGGTTGATGCACAATCTCTCTGCTATGGCGTTAGGGGGTGGTGCAGGCGCAGGTATCGATCCGTTCATTCAAAACAAGCAGATCGTTTTCATGGGGGACTCCACCTTTTTTCATGGCGGTATGTCAGCGATTTCCGATTCAATCAAAAATAACCAAGACATCGCCTACATCATTTTAGACAATCAGACAACAGGGATGACGGGGCATCAACCGACCCCTGCTGATGAACGTGACCTTCTCGGTAATCCTACTTTCGCACAAGACATAGAGCAAGTCGCACGAGGACTCGTTGGCAGCTCTGGCATAGAAATTGTACGCACCAATCCCGCAGATCGGGTCAACTACAAAAAATATATTGAAAAAACCATTCTCAAATCCGGAGTCAAAATCGTCATTGCTGATAAGGAGTGCGCAATCACCTATCACCGCCGTGTGCGCCGGGAACAACGAAAAACCATAGCCAGTGACGGTTTCCTGAAATACGAAAAACATATCAATATTACACCCGAAGTCTGCGAATTTTGCCGAGAATGCACAACTACTACCGGGTGCCCGGGTCTAAAAATTATTGATACCGATTATGGTGAGAAAATCGCTATTGATCGCTCAAATTGCGTCTCCGATGGGGCATGTGCGCGAATTAAATACGCCTGCCCAGCCTTTGAAGAAGTTATCGTTACGCGGAAACGTCCGTCTCAAGAGAGAGATACAGAATCTGGGTATCAACACCTCCTGAGTGATGCCCCGGTACCCCTGCCGCCGCCGCCCTTGAACTTTGATCGGAACTGGAATATCTATGCCGTGGGGGTCGGTGGTATGGGGGTCGGTACGATTTCCAAAGTCCTCGTCGTCGCAGGCTACCTCCAAGGCTACGACGTGACCTTCTGCGACAGGAAAGGCTTAGCAATTCGCAACGGAGGGGTCTATACCCACATCGCATATACACGACCCGACGTTCACGCCTCACCGGTGATTCCGTACGGTAAGGCAGATCTTTTGTTAGGACTTGACATTTTGGAAGCCGTGCGCGGCATTACAGCCAATTCCCTTTTCCGTATCGCATCTCCATCGCGCACCGCTGCCGTCGTGAATACCGCAAAAACTGAAACTATATCCACACTCATCGGCAAGGACGATTTTGATCCCGAAACACTTGCAGATGACATTCAGGCACATACCAATACCGATGCTTATTTCGGCATTGATCTCTTTGCGGTCTCTGAACAATTGTTCGGAAATAAATTATATGCAAACATGATGCTCCTTGGTACCGCCTTCCAACGCCAGTTGATACCCGTTGAGTTGAAACCTTTGCAACTGGCACTCAAACAGATGGTTCCACACGCTGACTTGGATACCAACATGAGAGCCTTCACCGTCGGACGTCGCTTGGCACTCGAAGCGCCTGAATCTTCTGTTAACACCCCGTCATTAAAGACGTTAATAACTTATAATGCGATGCTTGAATCAAAACGGCAGATTTTGGCGCGGAAATGGCGCGGAAAGCGTTTGGCGCAGGAATACACGACGCTCGTCGAGAATACAGTGAAGACGTTGAATCTCGGTTCGGACAACCTTCACCGAATGCTGGCACTCTATATCCACGATCTCGTTCAGTTTGAGGATGTCGACTACGCACGCAGATATGTTGAGAAGATTAAACAAGTTTACGCAAATGATACGGCTGATTATGGCTATCGCGCCACAAAAACCACAATCAGATATTTGCACAAAGTGATGCTGATTAAGGACGAAATGTACGTCGCACATCTCTTGACAAGCGCAGAGAAATTACAGCGCGACAAGGAATTGTATAAGGTTGATACGGCAAACGGTGATAGCATTCGGTATGTGCATCTCAACCGTCCGCATTTCACTGTGATGGGATTTGACCTCGAAGGGGACATTGATACACGCAATTGGCAATTGAACCTGATGAAACGCATGAAATTTCTCAGGCGATGGCTGCCACAGTGGCACGCGAAGGAAAAAGCGTTCCGGGAATGGTATATCACTCGCGTAATTGACACCTTTGCTCCCACTGATGAAGAGACTTATGAAAAGCATCTCCAAGCGTTGGAATGTGCTGAGGAGGTCCGCGGTTATCGGGATATCCGTTACCCAACAATGGAAGTGGCACAGCAGACGGTTGAGGACTTACTTGCACAGGAATAGTTTTCGGAGAAGCGAACTACAATGCAGACACGATCCATGCTGACAGTAACAGGACACACTCGCGTTGTTGGCGTTATCGGTGATCCGATTGAACACAGCCGTTCACCGCAAATGCACAATGCCGCCTTTGCCAAAGCGGGTCTTGATTACGTATACGTTCCCTTTCATGTCCGACCTGATGATTTGGCACAAGCGCTTGCAGGTTTCAAGGCACTTAACGTCGTTGGTATTAATGTGACACTCCCGCATAAACAGGCTATTCTCCCACACCTCACGTCGATTTCAAGGGAAGCCGAACTTATCGGGGCTGTCAATACACTCACTTTCCTTGCGGATGGAATCCACGGCGACAATACTGACGCACCAGGGGTCTTAAGAGCTTTGGAAGAAAACGGAGATATGTCTGTACCCGTCGGTGCGGATGTTGTCGTTTTAGGTGCAGGTGGCGCAGCAAGAGCCGTTGTCGTTGCATTCGCCCTCGCTGGGGTCGCATCTATAACAGTTGCCAATCGCACAACCGAGAAAGCTATCGCATTGGCAGCAGAGATGCATGAAAAAACAGGTGTTCCGATGCACGGGTTAGGCCTTACAGATGCACGGGTACCTGCTGCTGTCCGCCAGAGTGCGCTTCTGGTCAATACCGCAACGGCGAGTATGGATCTCACACAACCACCACTGATTTCTACTGACTGGCTTCAACCGAATGCTATCGTTTATGACATTGTCTATACACCGCCAGTGACACCACTCATGGCGGCAGCCGCCGAACGCGGCTGCCAAACACTGGGAGGCATCGGGATGTTAATCCATCAAGGGGCTATCGCTTTTGAAAAATGGACGGGTGTTACGCCCTGTACCCAGACAATGCAACACGCACTTTCTATATAGGTGTTGTAGCACAATGTTAGAATCTCATAGGGTTCACTAAGAAATACGAAAGGGGTCAAGAAAAACATAATGCAAGAGCAAGAACACGACTTTAAGCCGATTCGATTCGTCATACTCGGAACGCCCTATACCGTCAAACCAACTGAAGACTTAACCGCCGACAATATCAACAAACTCGTTGAACGTGTCAAGAGTTTGGTTGAATCTTATCTCAGAAAGGGTTTTGACGAGCAAAGAGTTCCCCTGCTCGTTGCGTTCCATATCGCTGATGAAAAACGTCGCCTACAAGAAAGCCTACAAGAAAAATATGAATTACCATTGTCCCGGATGGTCGAAAAGCTACAGTTTGTAATTGAAGAGGAAGCACCGCAACAAGCCTCCAATGAAGCCTCCGATTAAAGTGTTTGTTCGGGACAGACAGATGCTCTGGATTCATATCCGGTCTTAGCGAAGCAAGAGAACAGCAAGAACACAAAATATCGGGAGCAAAACAATCAGAATTTTGACTTCAATTAGGTAGTTTTTGTAACGGTGAATCCCCGAATTTTGCGCTATCCACTGATTGACAAAATCAATTCGCCGATCAATAGATGGATGTGTGTTAAAAATTTCAAATAACCGCCGAATTGATTTTGGCACCGAATTGAGGACCGCCAGTTTCATCAATGCCGTTTTGAAGGCTTCCGGTTTTCCTGTGAGTCTGACGGCATATAGGTCCGCCTGGTGTTCACAACGTCTCGATAGATAGCGGAATATCAACACGAAATAGATGATTAAAAAAGCCAACGAGCATACTGCTGGCAAAATTTGTGATTCGCCAAAATGTATCACCAATGGTTCTTCAATAAACGTATAAAAAAACGGGTAACTCAATAGATAGAAGAGTGAAAAAAGCATATAAGTTTGAATGTGTTTGTAACGGATATGACCCAACTCGTGTGCAACAACGGTCTCAATTTCGTTATCTGTAAAGTACGCCAGAAGCGCATCTGTTAAAAAAATGTGCCGATTCCGCGGGAGTGCCCCGGCAACAGCCGCATTTGCTATCAACAGCGAACCCGTCTGCCAGACCCTAATATCCTGATGTTTCACACCGCTCTGCTGCGTCAACTGTGCCAATTGTCTCTTTAGTCCTGAATTTGGTGCTAACGGTTCTGTTTTCCACAGAAACCGCATCAGTAACGGGGCAAGGATATATGCAGAGACAAT
The DNA here is from genome assembly GCA_963662915.2 of Candidatus Poribacteria bacterium. Lineage (GTDB taxonomy): Bacteria > Poribacteria > WGA-4E > WGA-4E > WGA-3G > WGA-3G. The sequence continues at coordinate 2,433,908 of CAXXEU010000002.1, forward strand.
CACGGGTAGGATTAGCCCAATTAGAATGTACGGATGCTCAACAATGAACACCTTCGCCGAGTAGGGGAGCCAATAAAGTGCATCTATTGTTATGAGGTAGATGAACATTGGCAGCAGCGGGAAAATCAAAAACTTGAATTGAAGACTCAGGACTTCCCGGTAGTGTCCCTGTTGGAGTCGATTTACTTGGTAAAACACCAGCCGAATACAGATGAGTCCTATCAGAAGTGGTAACAACGCAAGTATCTGGCGCAAATTTTCCATCGGAAAAAAAGCGAAATACTTATCGATCAATACCGGCAAATTCAACAGATATAGATTGCCCAGGTAACCTGCCAAACTGAGGATTTCAAAAACAATCATGTAGCGGCGCAGACGATAGAGTTTGGGTAGATTCTCCTCTTTGTGGGCTGGAAAACTTCGCGCAACATACGTCGTCACGAAATACGCAACGAGAACCGGGTAGCCCGTCAACACAATCGTCCAAAGCACCACCTGCATATCACTGATGTTCATGCGTGTTTCTGGTGGTTCAAAGTGAAACAGGAAGAGGAGTCCGGTGATTAAGATGATGCTTAGCTGTCCCATTCTGTCAACGACCTTCCCACACTCTGGTGAGATTTACACACGAAAAGACTGGTGAATGCGGTTTGTAACCCACCGATACGATAACAGAATTTTACTCCATCCGCCATCAAAAATCAAGTCTCTTTTTAGCTTTAACCTTTGGCTTTGTGTTAAGCGTCAAAAAACTTTTGACTTTTTTTTAGGAAAGGTGGTATAATTTGTATTATGAAGTACCTGTCGGGGAGAATTGCTTGCGGGTTTTTCACATTTCGAGTTCGTGATGCAGTTTCGGGCATTGAAAACTTTTGTTTGTGTAGGAAGGGGAATCGTCCTGTACATATACGCACACTCCGACGGAATTTGAGCAGAATTCCAAGATATTATATAGATAGAAAATCGATTTTTGGGCTTAATTTGAGCGCCTGCTTCTTAAATTTCAGCTGGCGAACAATGCTCTAAATTGTTGTAAAAAACTTAGGAGGAATCCATGATAAGTAAAACCGCTTTCACGATTATCGCTCTTTTGGGAGTTGCACTTATTGTTAGTGGCTGCGGGAAGCTGGACCAAGAAGAGTTTGAAATGTGGAAGAACGAACATGTCTCACAGATGGAACAAGCTGATGCTGACATTACAAACAAAGTCACCATGTTAGCGGGAAAAGTCGATCAGCATGCGAAAGATGCTGAAGAAGCGATCTCTGCCGCAAAGAATGAGGCAATTGCCGCATCTCAGCAAGGTGATGCTGATACTATCGCTGCTGCAAAGCAAAGCGCCATGGAACAGGACGCACAGCTCCGCGCCGACCTGACAAAAACTATTGATATGCAAGGTCAAAAAGCGATGGAGTTCGCACAAGGCGAAGACGCGAAACTCCAACAGCGACTCGATGCACACGATAAAGCTGACGCATCCCAAAATGACGCGATTCAAAAACTTGAATCCGAAGTGATGTCTTTGAAAGAAGAACTCGCTATGGTGGAGATGGAGGTCGCCGCAAAGCCGACCCTCGTGGCTACTATCCAGTTTAGGAGTGGACAGACCCGCGTATCGAGCAACGGCATGGAGATGCTTGATGGGATCGTCGCGCAACTTAAAGCCGATGCGGATGCAAAGGTCATGGTCGTCGGGCATGCCGATGGCACCCCCGTCTTACGCGGCAGCTATAGAAGCAATTGGGATCTCTCGCAAGCACGGGCGAACTCGGCTGCGAAATACCTTGAATCTAAAGGGATTGATTCCAGCAGAATTGAGGCGATTGGGAAAGCACACACCGATCCTATCGCACCTCAGAATACTTCCGCAGGCAGAGCTATGAACCGTAGAGTTGAGGTGATTATGGTGCCAGCGCATGCACATAACCACCCAATGTAAACTGTTGGTCCGGTTGCAATTGCTATCATTACGCTGAACCGTAATGATGTTCACTAACTTTCTTCGTGTCAACGTCGGGCGGGCTGTGTGCCCGCCTATCGTTTTCGTTTAAGGGTGCTATACCCTACTATTTTCGATAAAGGCTCTGATCATTTATGCGTCTGGTATCTGCATGTCTTTTGATTTTTCTTTTAATGAACTTGCCAACATTTGCGGATACCACCGATGTCCCTCCGCTAAGACCATCACCCGTCCGAGCGTTTTTAAACGAATACCTTCAATCGCCAGCGTTTCAACTCTCACTATTCTCTTACAAACCGAAATTGGGTGAACTCACGGATCTTCTCCAGAGCGTCGGTGTCGAACGGGTCCCCAGCGCACTGCTCCCTATGTTTTCAGTCGTATTTGAACATACACCGGAGTTAAACTCACGTTTTGAGTTCGGTTATTGGCAGATGCAGCTTGATATTCCGCCACCTACCTCAGTGGGACTTTCCGCCACTCTCATTCCGGCTTCGTATCAACTCATCTATCGTCCGGTACTTTTGTCTGAGTTTGTTCCGATCTATGTCGGTGGAGGGGTCGGTTTCTTGGGAACAAGCTTTAGTGGGGATGCACTGGAGCTGCTTGAACAACTGGGCATTAGTTTTGATGACAGCTCTTCGGGTCCAACCGGATATGTTCTCATCGGAGCGGAACTGTTTCAATGGGGCCAGAACTTTTCACTCAACTTTGAATTGAAGCGGATACTGAAAACAATAGAGACGAGCGGGACTACGCCGCTCAATCTAATTTTAGACGGCACCGCAATCGGTCTGGGCGTTGAAATGCGGTTTTAGTCGTCAGCGTTCAGTGGATACCTTTGAAGTCCGGCAAACGAATTATCCCACTTGTTGTCTGTCTCGTATTCGGCGGTATTATTGGCGGCTACTCAGAGACCCCGCTCCCGCTCCTGAGCTTATTGGCGCTAACGGCTCTCTTTGTTTTCCTCGGCATGGAGATTGCCGTCTACTTGCTGCTAATCGCGCTACCCTTTTCGTTTCGCTATATTGTTCCAGGTAGTTTTGAGATTCAAACACCGACAGAACCGCTATTAGGCATGCTCGTTGCCGTTTATGGCGTTCAAAAAATAGTTAACCTCGCCCTTCAGAAACCGCGGTCCGAAAACAGGTTCCCCTTTCTCCGACCGCTCTGCTGCTATATCCTCATTACATTCCTCTCCGCAATTAACACACCAGACCTTTTTGTTACCCTCAAAGGCGCGTTTCGTGCGGTCATTTACATGCTATTTAGTGTGATAGTGTATACTGTTATCCAAAATAGGACTGCACTGAAACGGCTTTTTATTGCGAGCTTTCCTTCTGCAGCAGTTGCTGTTATTTGGACAGTTATTGTCCTCATCTACCATATTGATGCTTGGCAGTGGACGAGCGCATATCGGAGTGCACCATTTACGAACTACTCCGTTTACGGCTCCTTCACTGCCCTCTTTTTTCTCATCTGTCTCAGCCGCCTTCTATTTGATGACGGGCCCTATGATAAGGTCCTGTGGTCAGCGTGGTTCGTCTGTTTTAGCGTCGGACTTCTTTTATGTTTTTCACGTGGTGTCTGGTTGTCTGTGGTCGTTGCAGTTGGATTTATGCTCATGCAACTCGGAAGAGGCGTTACGCATAAAAAGCTGCTGTTTATCGGTACCGCATGTTTTATCTTATTAGTGTGTCTAAATTTACCCGGTGTCTATAACATCATTATTGAAAGAATTACATCGGCAGTGGACATCTCTTATGCTTCAAACCGGGCACGGCTTTTACGATGGGGACAAGCAGTAGCGATGTTCCTTGAAAATCCGATTTTGGGGAAAGGTTATGGGGCGTTTGCAATGCTTTACGAGGAAGATGTCGCACTCGTTGGAACTTACACAGCACAGTACCAACTCGGCGCACACAGTGAATACCTTCAAGTTATGGCAGAATTAGGGGTTGTAGGGTTAGGTGTGTGGATATGGCTCAATCTTGCATTCTTACGCTACGGCTTTCGTGCACTCAAAACATTGGACGACAACTTTTATCGCGCTATCATCATTGGACTGATGGCTGCCGAATTGTCGTTGATGGTGCATTTTACCGTGAACAATCTCCTGAACGGTGATGCGATTGGCGTACCTTTTTGGGGTATTTACGGACTATTACCGGCTGTTGTGCAAATGGCGGATCGCGAAAAGACACCTGATGTGAACGCGCAAACAACACCCTAAATTTTCAACATTAGAAACCGAAAACAAGGTATAATTAGCAATTAGCGATTAGGGCGTTTCGCTGCACGCCACTTTTAATAGTTCGCTGTTTACTGTTAGCACACTGCGCTTTTAGCAATCCGCTATTCGCAAACCACTAATTGCTAACAACTCACAACCAATCATCAACGGAGAGATTAATATGAACGTTATCCACATTATTTCAGATACGTTTCGACGCGATAATCTTGCGATTTTTGGAGGCAAAGGATACACACCATCACTAAATGCCTTCGCTGAGAAATGTGTCGTTTTTGATAAAGCGTACGTCTGTGGTTTCCCGACTGTACCGATCCGAGGCGAACTCGTGACAGGGCAAGTCAGCATCTGTCGGAGAGGATGGGAACCGCTCAAACGAGATGTCCCCGTCATCGCCGATGACTTAACGGATGCCGGTATTGTGAGTATGATGATCGCCGATACGCCGCACCATATCAACAACGGCTTCTTTTACAATCGTGGCTTCACAGGATGGAAATGGATTCGCGGACAAGAAGGCGACCATTTAGAGACGCAGCCCTACGATTATGAATCGAAGGAGGCACTGCAGTATCGGACCTATACTCGAACACACCCGAACAGGTTACCTGGCGGTCTCGGCAACCACCTCAAAAATATCTCCTTTCGGCAGACAGAAGCGGACACTTTCGTTGCACAGACGATGCAGACGGCTTGCGATTGGTTAGAGCGAAACCACCAACACGAAAACTTCTACCTCATGGTAGACACTTTCGATCCGCACGAACCGTGGGATGCCCCCGAATGGTATTTAAAGCGTTTCGACCCAAGCGACTACGATGGACCCGAACCGATCTATCCGCCTTACGGTCCGAATCCGATGAATGCCCGCGAGACCGAACGCCTTAGCGCACTCTATCGCGCTGAAGCGTCTCTCGTCGATAATTGGATCGGGCAGCTTTTGCGAAAGATTGACTACATGGGCTTGATGGAAAATACAATGATAATTTTCATGGCGGATCACGGGTTCCTATTGGGTGAACACGGGCTGCTCGCAAAGAATCTTAGCATGTATGAAGAGGTCATCCATATTCCACTGCTGGTTTATCACCCGGATGCAGCACCGCGTCATACGAACGCACTCACCAGTATTGCCGATATTCCCGCCACTGTCGTTGATGTATTCGGTGCAGAAGGCGGCGCGCAAGTGGAAGGCAACAGTCTCCTCCCTGCTATCATGGGAGATAACGACACTGGACGTGAGTATGCCGTTACACATGGGGCTTGGGTCGGGGGATGGAGTCCTGATGGCGGGAGTCCGCACGGCAGCATTACCGATGGTACGTGGTCTCTGCTTTTAGAAAATCAGGGCGGACCGAAGTCTTTGTTCCATTTGCCCTCTGATCCAGAACAGGAGCAGAATCGGTTTGAATCGGATACAGCAGAAGCGCGTCGTCTCTACCAAGCGTTTTTAGAGTTCTTAGCACAGCACGGTGCCCCTGAAGCGATGGTCGCAGAATTTCAGAATCGATGGCTCGAATAACCGTCATTAAAATACGCTACGCTCTTGCCGACAAACTGTGTTGGGCGAGGTCTCTGTGCCTCGTCCTTCTTCGCGCCTTCTGACCTATGTCCAATCCATGACCACCCCTAAGTATTCATCCTTCCGGTCTGTCAATCCATCATAAGCAGATTGCGCTGCTTCCGGGTCAATGACGTGTGTTAGCAATTCCTCTACTTTAAACTTACCTTCACATATCAGTGAATACACCAAGCGCGAGTTGCGTTCGAGCGAGTGCTTCGATTCGCCTGTGTGCATCGTCGGATAGACCCATTCGTGCGCGCTTTTAAGCGTAATCGCGCCTAAACCGATACTATGGCTATAGTTTAGGATTGCCGTAGCATTTGTGACGTACGCACCCCGCGGAGAACCGAGCAGTATAACTTCACCTTTTCTACCAGTCAACTGATAAGCCGTTTCGACGAGCCGTGGGTTTCCGATCGCTTCAACCGTGACAGCCGCTTTTTCGCCATTTGTCAGTTCAATAACGCGTTCCAAGGTATCTTCTTCGTCAGGGTTAATGAGATGTTGGATACCGCACTGCCGAGCGATTTCGAGGCGGCGCGGCACGCGTTCAATGCTGATAACCTTCATACCCGCCAAATTGAAAAGTTGAGATGCCGAGTTACCTACCAATCCCAAGCCGATAATTGCGGTAGTATCTCCAAATTCAGCAGATGATACCCGTAGAGAGGTCATCGCCACCGTTGCCATTCGGACAAATGGAACTAATTTCTCGTCGATATCCAAAGGCGGTTTAAATGCTAAAAGCACCGCCTCCGTTTTGGCGATAGAGGCGTGAGGCCCATAACAGAAGGCGAGATCCCCTTCAACACATTTTGTCACATTTTCACCGACTTTAAGGACTTCACCGATTGCCGTGTAACCAGAACCGTGTGGGAAACGCGTTCCTTCTTGGAGTCCAGTGTATCCTGCGCCTTCTGTACCTGGACTAATCAAGCTATAGTGTGTTTTCAACAAAATTTGGTTCGGTGCAAGCACCTCGTCGAGTTCAAAATCCTCCAGCGTCGCCGATCGTTTCGCTGGCATCACAATCCGTTTGCCTTTCATATCGTTATGCTCCTTGTTGATTTTTCTTGATTATGTATGCTATCATATACGAACAACTTTTTGTAGCAGATAATGTAAGACAAAGACAAATTTAACTTGAAAACCTCATAAAAATGGAGATATTTTTCCTATGAAACTCACATCAGAGCAGTGCGAAACTTTTTGGGCACAAGGTGTCCTCATCGTCAAAAATGCCTTGACTGATGAAGACCTACAACCCGTGATTGACGAAATTTCGGACTGGATTTCCGAACGCGCCCTTGCCTTGAAAGCGGAAGGCGAGATCGAAAACCTCTATGAGGATGAACCCTTTGACCGCCGATTTGGAAAGTTACTCGCACAATCCGGTGAGATGGCACGTGGCTTGGATATCATGCAATACCGCGGTAAAGCAATCTTTGAATTCTTGAGAAACGACAACCTTTTAGATGTTATTGAAGGGATTGTTGGACATGAGATTACCTGTAATCCAATTCAGCATCTGCGGGCGAAACCGCCGGTCATAGATGGGAATGCGAGTTGGGCAGGTGGTGTGCCGTGGCATCAAGATGCTGGGGTTATGATGCCGGAAGCCGAAGGATCGAATATCGTTACGTGTTGGCTTCCCTTAGGCGATAGTACTGTAGAGATGGGATGTCTTCAGGCGTTGCCGGGAGTTACTGAGGAGAAAGGCTACCTTCGCCATCAGAAAGAGGGCGGGACTATGATTGTTCCAGACTTGATGCCAGAGGTCGAACCGCTTATGCTGGAGTGTTACCGCGGCGACCTCATCTTGTTGAGCCGGTTCACACCGCATCGTTCGCAACCGAACACATCCGACCGGTGTCGTTGGTCATTAGATTTGCGTTATCAACCCACAGGACACCATACCGGACGCACAGCGCATCCCGACTTTATCGTCCGAAGTCGAGAGAATCCGGAAGCTGTCCTTTCTGAACACCAAGCGTGGTGTGATCTGTGGGTAGATGCCTTTGAAAACCCGCGTGGCTATGCAGGACATCGTTCGGAATAAGCGTTTTTTACACTTTTGAATTTTACTATAGTAAAGTTTAGCGAATTTTAGGGTAGTTTGTAGTAGTGCGGTTTATCGCACCTTTCGAAGAAATGCGTTATGAAGAAAGAACAGATTGTCTCCCAAGATCCACACGTGATGCACGGCACCTTAGTTTTTGCTGGCACTCGCGTGCCAGTTGAAAGCCTGATTCAGCACCTTGTTGCAGGCGACTCGCTTGACGTATTTCTTGACGATTTTCCGACAGTCTCACGTGAGCAAGCTGTGGCTTACTTACAGATGACTCTGGAGTTTGCTAATGCGCGTGTTGCTTGATGAGCATCTACCTCACAGACTGAGACAACTTTTTGCTGTCCCATGGGACAGGATAACATCTTAAGAAGCAGAAGCCCGCCTTTAGTCGGGGGTCTATCACATCAGCGTGTGTGAAGAGGCTTCTTGAATGACAGGGATGACATAACTCCGAATTGTTAGTCTATCAAAGTAGTCGGTTTCTACGCGGGGTTCCGGTTCCCTCCGGTGATCAAAGACGACATAGTACCCCTCCTGCACGTTCTCCAGTTTGAGATACGCTGCGAGTTGTTTTTTCCCTGCCTGATACCGGGTGTCGCCTCGCCAAATCTTGGTTTCAACGATGTATTTTCGCTGATTATGGGTGATCAGGAGATCCATTTTCCCGCGTCCGGTTGGAACTTCAAATGACATGATGCCGCCCACTGTCTTGACGAACGAATCCAAATACGTTAGGAGCAGGTGCCTTCCGACATATTCTTGCGGGGTTTCAGGAACTTGCAGGATCCTAAAGCCAGCGCGGGCAATAAAATCCCGGAAGTTATCTAAGAGCGGTTCCATCTCAATCTGTCCTGTAGAGGTGAGATAATTGAGAAATCCGTTGATGTTTTCTTCTGCAAAGTAGTCTCGTTCCAAGCCATTCACCGCGGGCGTAAATGCCTGCATGATATGATGAAGATAAATCGGGTTGAGAATCTCGCATCTTCCGTCGGATCCTTCTCCGATAACGCCATAAGTTGCGAGTTCGCTGATGAGTTCATCGTGTAGATTAAAGCGTATGCCTTCTTCATACGTCATAATCTCCATAAGTATTCTTTCAAAGTGGCGGTTTTTTGCGGATGTTAGTTGTCAAATGATCGATGTTGGTGTTTCGTTCGCGAAGGAGTCGGTCGTGTGCCGCTGCAAAATGCGCTATCGTTACCGGTTCGGTTTTGGGAATGTCTAATTCCGCTGTGAGTATCTGTGCAAACCGATTAACAAGGAACGGTTGGCCCGCTGTCTGTTTATGGAGGCTTTCAATAACCTCTGGCGCGAAGGCTTGCCCAATTTCATCAGTGTACTGCGCGAGGAGTTCTTGCACATGGGCCAGCGTGAAATTGGACAGGTGGAACTCATCTTGGATATTGAAGGGCGAAATGGACCGGTCGTAACTCAGTTGTGTGATGCTTTTAACCCCGATGATACCGATACTGTGGGGACAGCGGGGCTTACGCGGCAGGTAGATGTGGCGGAGTGAATGCAGAAAACCCTTTACTGCAGCTCGGGGGATGCCATCAAACTCATCTATGACAAGGACAACCTTCTGATTGTCAAGAAAACTATCGAGGTGTTCAAAGAACTCCCGCATTTCAACGTGGTCGGTTATCCTTGCGTTCTCTAAAAATTGGTTTAACGTCTCAGTCAGTGTACTTCCGCGTTTTCGGAAGACACCTTCAATTTCTTTGCGAATTTCTCTATAAAACGAGGCGTAAAAAGCAGAAGGAGCGAAGTCTTCATACTCTTCAAAATTCAGTCGGATTGGGAAGTAGGTGGGTTCTACAACGGCTCCTACAATTTCTGTAGTAGCGGTTGCGAGTGTGTCCAGGGCACGTTGAAAAAAGGTCGTTTTTCCCGACTGGCGCGGTCCAAAAAGAACGATATATCGTCCGTCTTTGACGCGGTTGCTGAAATCTGCAGTCTCTTCGGTGCGGCTGACAATGTAGTTCTCTTGTGCATTGACAGGGCCTCGGGTTCCAAAATTTCTCATCCTTTCGCCCTCTTGTTCAGTACCTATGCAGTTTTCTTATCAGTCAGGATGGACCGCACGCCGCTGGCGATGTGTCAAAACCTCGCCTACCCGCATAGGAATTGAGACGATGAGATACAGTAAGTCAACATCTACAAATTATTCGCAACCTTAATGCGGTTTTTCGCACGCTCAAGTGCCGCCTCTACTTGTGGACGGTTTAGATCCGGCGCATTTGCCGCAAGTTCCGCTTGCGCGCTATCACGAGCATTTTCAGCGCGTTCCACATCAATCTCCGATGCCCACTCTGCTGTCTCTACCAATGCCGTAACGCCTGTACGCAGGACCTCAAAGACACCGCCGCTTATTGCCATTAACTGCGGCGTTTCCGATTCACGAATCCTGATCTCACCGATGTCTAATGCGGTCAGAAAGGGAAGGTGTCCCGCCAGAATCTCGAAGTTACCTTCGACTCCGGGCGCACGGATGCTCGTTACATCCCCTTCATAAATCAATTGCGCTGGTGTCCGTATTTCAACGTGAAAATTTCTGCTTAACATATCTACTCTATTTTAGGTGTCAGAGACAGAGTTATCGGTTACCAGTTAGAAAGTTCTTCTTTTAACTGATAACTGACAACTGATAACCGACTACTATTTAATCTGCTGCTGCCTCTAATTCTTCGCTTTTCGCTTGTTCAAATGCCTCGTCGATCGTCCCGATATAACGTAATGCCTGCTCAGGCAATTCGTCGCAATCACCCTTTAGAATGGCTTGGCAGCCTTGAACGGTATCCTCAATCTTGACATATTTACCGGGTGTTCCCGTAAAACGCTCTGCAACGAACATCGGTTGGGTCAGGAACATCTCTATCTTTCGTGCTCTACTAACGACCAACTTCTGTTCATCCGACAACTCATCTACACCGAGAATAGCGATAATATCCTGAAGACTCTGGTATTCCTGTAGGACCTGCTTGACATTAAAGGCAGTTTGATAATGTTCATCGCCGATAATGTCTGCTGATAAGATACGCGAACTTGATGTTAGCGGATCAACGGCAGGGAATCTTCCCTTTTGGACGATGTTCCGTTCCAGCCGTGTCACAGCGTCAAGGTGTGCGAATACAGAGACGACAGCAGGATCTGTATAGTCATCTGCCGGCACATAAACCGCTTGGAATGAGGTAATTGAACCGTGTTGGGTTGAGGTGATGCGCTCTTGGAGTTCACCCATTTCGGTTGCGAGTGTCGGTTGGTATCCGACAGCAGACGGCATCCGTCCAAGAAGTGCTGATACCTCACCACCTGCAAGTGTAAAACGGAAGACGTTGTCAATAAAGATCAGGACATCTTGTCCCTGCTGGTCACGGAAGTATTCTGCCATAGATAAGCCAGCAAGCCCGACGCGGAGACGCGCACCGGGTGGCTCATTCATCTGTCCGAAGACCATCGCCGTTTTATCAATAACGTCGTACTCATCAAGTTCAATCCAGAACTGGTTCCCTTCACGCGTCCGTTCACCGACACCACAGAAAACAGAATAACCACCGTGTTGTGTCGCGATGTTATAAATCAGTTCAGCGACGAGTACCGTCTTACCGACACCGGCACCACCGAAGAATCCGACCTTACCACCCCGAACGACCGGTTGAATCAAATCAATAACTTTGATGCCGGTTTCCAACATTTCGGTAACTGTACTGAGTTCTGCTTGTGGCGGTGGCAGTCTGTGAATCGAGTATCTTTCAGATTCATTCGTTGGCCCCTTTTCATCGATCGGTTGACCCGTCACGTCGAAAACTCTACCGAGAACCGCATCACCGACGGGAACAGTAATGGGACCGCCAGTATCAATTGCAGGTGTGCCACGGACTAAGCCATCGGTTGTATCCATTGCGACAGCGCGGACGCGATGTTCCCCTAAGTGCTGTTGTACCTCAAGTACCAACTCACTTCCGTCGTAACGTTGAACTTTAACAGCGTTCAGGATATCCGGCAGTTCGCCGCCCGAAAAATCCAAGTCAACTCGGGCACCGACAACTTCTAAGATTTTTCCTTCGTTCATGAGATGTTCCTTTTTAGTTAATTCGGGAACGAAGATCGATTCGTCTCAGGTCCCTCAAGAACAGAACCTGTTCTCATCGGTCTAAGTGTTCCATTGCGTAAATACGTAGCATATCTGTGAAATTGCCATTCTAATTGGGAAATTTGCCCTGCCCAGACCCGCAGAGGTTGGGAACATGTATTGTCGTTAGCAAGCGAATTTAACTTTGGAATTTCCTCGCCAATTCGATCAGCAATTTCATTATAAAAATTGCGTCTTGCGCCTTCTGGAAAATGACTCCGTTCATAAACAGAAAACTGAGGTGGATATCTTCTCGTGATTGCCTTGACCCGATCCATTAACTTCTGATTGTTTATGAAATATGGATCGATGCCTACAAAACTTACATGTTGGGTTGACAGGACTCCGTTTGGCACTGTACAACTAATTTCTGGATCTTGTGCTTTTTGTTTCCCGAACTCTTGTGCTAGTTGATTTCTATACTTAATATAGATACTTTCAGGAGCACCGTAATCTCTCGGGTAGACAAATAGACGGTTAATTTCCTCAAGTGTCTTGAGTGCTTCTCGTTCGCGATTAAAGCCCTTCGCGCCCGCGGACCAAAGACACACGGCAATGTCAGATGCTTCCAAGAGCGCAGAAGGATGCATTTTGAAGAGTATCGGCCCGTAAGGGTTTGGGATGTTCCTGGCACCTCGCGCAAAAAAACTACCAAAGTCTGTTAAATTGATAAAAACTTTATCCCACACACTGTTTTCACGGTCTGTGCCATCGGTCTGAAATGGCGTAAATTCCACTTGCTTGTTTTCAAGTAAAGCACGTGACGGTATGCCTCCGAGAGCAAGGTACGACTCGAAATCAGTCAGTTGACAAGCATGGTATAGCGAGACATGACGTTCCTCAAAGAGAGTAACCAAAGCTTGAATTTCATTGCCGCTTATCATGATTCTATTCCTGCGGATTGTGGGAACAAACTAAGTTGTTCACCAATAGGAATGTTTTCTGTTTGACTATTGTTCAAATTGAGATGATGTTCAAGTCGTGTAGACTCATCTTGTAACAATTCAATAAAGAGTGGTCGGACTTCTGTCCACATTGACTTTGCTTCATCAAGTGAAAGTCCTACTTTGCCAAGTCGCCATTTTACCTCTCTATCCCACCATTTGGAAGGTTTGAGATTATAAACCAGACCACTTTCGCAATAGAAGCTAACCCAATTCAATTGCCTCCATGGAAAGCCTGTCTCTTTCGCGGTTTTACTGAGAGCAGTCTTTCCCTGAGGAGTGTGTTTATCCAAAGCAACCCAAAATGGAAATTTTGATTCGGTTTTAGGTCCGAAGTGTAAATTAGGTAGACCATCTGTAACGGCCAGATACGCTGCTGCTTGTATAAAAGCCCTGTCCCATGGCCATCCACCTTTTCGATAAGCAATTGAGGCTTGTTTCACCAGACGATTCGTCGAATCAGACGAACATTCGGAAACAGCCCATTCCCAATATCTTTTTCCGTCCTGAATAGCAACACAAATACGTTTAATATCAGCATCTCCATCGGAACAGGTTAGTACTGAATCGTCTCCTTCTGACAGGGCATACGCCAGAGACCCGAGTCCAGCAGCATCCTTAAATTTTGCAGATATGGCGGCTTGACTAAGCACATCTCGTATTGCTACGTGCTGTTCCTCTATCTTTTTGGGAAGTTCCCATTCTCCAACGAGGGGCCAACATTCTTCCACGATAATCACCCCGACTCGCTGTTTCAACCATTTTATGTCATTAATTTCATAAAGATGATCTACAACTTTAGCGACGAGGGTATGGTTGCCACGACGCACCGCTTTTTGAAGCAAGGATCTGCAGTCTTGATGTGTGTTTGGGTTAGCCTTGTACATCTGTTTTAACTTTTCGCTAAAAGACCCGGACAGGTTTCCTCGAAACGGTCAAGTGCCGCCTCTTTATTTATCAACCCATATTGGCGATTTCGAGTCGGCATCAGCAGATTCACGCGCCGGATTTTCTGATTCAGATTTTCGAGTTTCTCACTGTATCGCGCAATACCGCGAGCACGCTCGTATTCAAAACTCCGGCTGACCGCTTCAGACCGATGCGGATGCTGCTGTATAAGAGCAACTAACCGTTCTCGACGCGCCTTCAGATTTGTAAGGAGCCTTTCAAGTTGTGCCTTTTCTTGTTTAATCTCTTTCTCTAATTCAATCCATCGCGGCGCGAAACCGTTCTCTTTTAAGAGTCGATTCCCCATCCGAACTTGCGGGGTCAAGAAAGGATTCGTGTCCAACTTCAGCGGTTGACCTTTACCCGGCAAATCCTTGAATTCACCGCGTTCCATCGCCTCTTCGATCTGTTCACTGACATCAATTGACATCTGGAACCCCCTCGTTTTTGCACCAAAGTTACGCGCTGCTAACCTTCCAGTGCAGCTGCACCGCTGACAATCTCAGAAATCTCTGTTGTAATCTGTGTCTGACGTGCCCTGTTGCGTTGAAGAATTAACTCATCAATCAGTTCTTTTGCCTTTTGCGTAGCGTTTTCCATTGCTGCCATCCGTGCCGCCTGCTCCGCTGCATTGGAGTCCAAAAGCACCTTCCACATTTGCATGTTCAAATGTCTGCTGAGTAACAGCTCAAAGAGTTCCATTTGTCCCGGTTCATAAATATAATCTAAAAAAAGCGTATCGCCTTCTGGAAACTCAGGAACCAACGGAAGAAGTTGTTCAACAAGCACCGTCTGAAGGATAGCGGATTTAAAGTTGTTGTAGATAACTTCCACCTTGTCAATTTTTTTCTCAACATAAAGATGTTCAAACTCGTGAACAACATCAACAGCCGTCTGAAATTCAAGTTGGCGGAAGATGTTGGTATAGGCATCAGTAATGTCGTAACCGCGTCGGGCAAAATGCTCCTGTGTCCGTCTCCCAATACAAATAAGCGTCACATCTGCGCCACCGTCTTGGTAATGCTGTGCCCGCTGTGTCGTAGTCCGGATGACGTTGCTGTTGAAACTACCACACAACCCGCGGTCACCAGAGACGGAAATGATACAAACATGCTTCGCCTCCCGCTCTTCAAGCAGCGGATGCGTCAACGCTTCAGTCTCGGCATCTACCCGTGAAATCAGGTGTCCCAAAATAGCATCAAGTTTATCTGCGTAAGGACGCGTCGCGCTAATATTTTCTTGCGCACGCCGCAGCCGCGCCGCAGCAACGACACGCATCGCATCCGTGACCTGTTGAATATTTTGTACACTGGCGATGCGCCGTCGGATTTCTCGTAAGGTTGCCATTTTTCCGTACTAACTCCGATAGGAAATTACGTTGTCCGTTATGAAGTAGCCCAGTTCTCTTTAAATGCTTTCACCGCATTGTGTAAGGTTTCAAGCAGTTCATCGCCCAAGTCACCTATTTCCGCAATTGCTGTGAGCAGGTCTGCGTGGTTTCTATCAAGATATTGCAAGAAGTCCGATTCAAACCGCGCGACTTCCTCTTCAGGCACATCGTCCAAGTAGCCATTAGTCCCACAGAAAATAGCCGCGACTTCACGCTCCACAGGCATCGGTTGATATTCCGGCTGCTTCAGCAATTCAACGAGGCGTGTGCCCCGTAAAAGCAAGGATTGCGTTGACGCATCCAAATCCGATCCGAATTGCGCAAAGGCTGCGACTTCTCGGAAACTCGCTAAATCCAGTTTAAGCGTCCCCGCAACTTCATCTGATTTCATGGCTCTGACTTGCGCATCTCCACCGACACGTGAAACGGATGTGCCAACGTCAATTGCGGGTCTTACACCTTGATTAAACAGATCTGTTGTAAGATATATCTGTCCATCAGTGATAGAGATCACGTTTGTAGGAATATAGGTTGTCAAATCACCCTCAAAGATTTCGATGATGGGGAGTGCCGTGAGGGAACCACCGCCTAATTCGTCGCTTAGCTTTGCGGAACGTTCTAACAAGCGTGAGTGTAAATAAAATACATCACCCGGATAGGCTTCTCTACCCGGCGGTCTCCGTGAAAGTAGCGACATCTGCCGGTAGGCCCACGCGTGTTTCGTCAGGTCATCGTATATGATGAGCGCATGTTTGCCGTTATCCCTGAAGTATTCACCCATTGCAGTACCCGTGTAGGGTGCAATATATTGGAGTGGAGACGGTTCACTCGCGGGTGCAGAGACGATGGTCGTATATTCCATCGCGTTGTGCTCACGGAGTGTACTCGCGACTTGTGCTAAGGTCGAGCCTTTTTGCCCAATGGCGACATAGATACAGTAGACATCCGTATCCCTTTGGCTCAGAATGGTGTCAAGCGCAATAGCCGTCTTACCCGTTCGCCGGTCACCGATGATAAGTTCACGCTGTCCACGTCCAATCGGTGTCAAACTGTCGATGGCTTTTAAACCGGTATAGAGCGGTTCACTCACCGGTTGCCGTTGAACGATACCGAGTCCCTTCTGCTCAACCGGCAATCGATGTTCGGTTTCGATAGGACCCAAACCGTCAATCGGTTGACCGAGCGCATCGACCATCCGTCCGAGAAGTGCTTCTCCGACAGGGACTTCCGGGAGCCGTCCTGTCCGTTTGGCAGTATCGCCTTCGTGAATAAGTTGGTCTTCACCGAACAGAACACAACCGACGTTATCTTCTTCGAGGTTAAAAGCGATGCCGTAAATGTCGTTCGGGAATTCAATCATTTCACTTGCCATAGCGTTGGCAAGCCCATGCACCCGCGCGATACCATCGCCGACCTCCAGCACGGTGCCGGAGTCATAGACATCCACGTCCTGTTCAAACTGTTGCAATTGCTGTTTTAGGATATTTGATATTTCGTCTGGTCGGACTTCTCTTGCCATATTTTCAGTCCTTTGTGAGGAGTAGTTATCAGTCTTCGGTTATCGGTTTTCCGTTAAGAGATTTCTCGTAATAATCTATTCGCTCTTGGCGTACACCCACATAGATATAAATTGTTACAAACCCGCCTCTTAACTGATAACTGACACCCAATAACTATTGTCCTTCTGCAAGTTGGTGTCTCAGGCGTTGAAGTTGAGTTGCAACACTGGCATCAAAAACAGTGTCGTTTAATTGCACAATAAATCCACCCTGAATTTCTGCGTCTACTGTACTTTTCAAGCGCACCTGTTTTCCCGAATATGCCCCTAAATGCTGTATGAGTTGTGCCTCTTGTTCGGGTGTTAGTGCTACGGCTGTCGTCACTTTTGCCACCAGTCTACCAGCCGCTTCGTCAACGATTGCTGAAAAGACATCCATCATCGCCGAGAGATAGCGTTCGCGTTGCTTCAGGGCAAGTAGCTTGAGAAAGTTGATTGTCAGTGGATGTGTCGCGTCAGTAAAAATCTGATCAAACGTCTCGCTTTTGAATTCCGGAGACAGAATAGGGCTTGAAATTAATTGAACGAACTCCTCGGAGCCTTCAATCAACTCTCGCAGATGATCTATATCTGCCACAATATCTGCCAAAACGTTCTGTTCTAATGCTGCATCGTATAACGCGCGGGCATAAGGTTTTGCCACCCGAATGTCTCTCATAGTTGGTTTTTACCTAAATAAAAATAACGTGCGTTAAAGAAATTCCTACGCGCGGGGATCCGTTGGTAACCTACTAATAGATGCGTCAATGATATGCTGATGCCGTTCCGCGCTGAGTTCCGCGCTTATGATTTTGCTGGCAGCATCAATCGCAAGTTCAGCAACGACACCTCGTAGTTCCGAGATAGCGTCATCTTTTTCACGCTGAATCTCTGCTCTGGCGCGTGCGATTTCCTCTTCTGCTTCTTGGCGTGCTTGTGTAAGGATATCCTGACGCTCAGTGTTTCCTTGTTCAATTGCAGCTTGGATTTTGGCTTGCGCTTCCGTCTCAATTTCAGCTAAACGTTGGCGTGTCTCTGCAGTGAGCCTATCCAACGCTTCGCGATCCGTCCGCAATTGTTCCAACTGCGTGACGATTCCGGTTCTGCGTTCGTCTAAGAGTCCACCGACCTTGCCGAATACGAATTTCCACAGTACCGCCAGCACAATCAAAAAACCGATGACTTGGATGATAATCGTCTTCGGGTCAATCCCGAGCAGACTCAACAACCCACCATCAGTAGGCACATCAGCAGCGAACGCACTGTTGACACAAATGCCCATCAGAATAGCCGAGCATGCATATAGGACACGGTTTGCAGTTCCTTGTTTGGTATTTTGCATAGGTTTACTGTACTCTGTTTTGAATAGTTATCAGTCATCAGTTCGCAAATCAAAATCAACGGTATGAATGCCATAAGGCATTCCCCGACTTTCAGTTTTCAGTTAAGGCGTGTAGATATGAAAACGTTTTACCTACCACAAGCGAGTAACTGAAAACGAACAACTGATAACTGATAACCGATGTATTATTTAATTTTCGCTTCTGACATCTTCCGCGACTCGGTTCGCGTCTGCCTCTATCATCTGTTGCAGAGCAGTACCTTCTGGAAGTTTTGCCTGCAAGATAAAGAACATTAAAAGCGCGTAGATAACGAGCGATTCGATGAGTGCCAAACCGATAATCATCGCAGTTTGAATCTGCGGTGCGGATTCGGGTTGACGGGCAATACCCTCAAGAGCCGTGCTGGTCGCACTCCCTTGTGCTCTTGAAGCGAAAATGACGGCGATCGGCAAGCCTAAGGTTACACCGAACGCTAACACTGCTAAATAAATCATGAAATGTCCTCCTTGGACGGATACGGGACAGCCTACACTTGTCCCACAGAATTAGTGATGCGCTTCATGCGCTTCGTCGCCGTGTTCTATGAACAGCACGATGTAGATGGATGTTAAGATAGTAAAAACGAATGCTTGCAGGAAGCCAGCAAACAGCCCGAAGAACAGCATCGGCACTTGGACCGGAATAATCGGTATAGCATCTGCAATCAGCACAATCAGTCCGAGTTTTGTCAGTTCAATAACAACCGCTTTTTCGCCAAAAATGTTTCCGAAAAGCCGGACGGCAAGTGAACCCGCACGCGATAACTGCGCAACAACTTCAAGTGGAAACATCAAAACCCCTAACCACGGCGGGTTACCCGCTAAATGTTTCAGATAACCGCCTATCCCGTTCTCTTTAATAGCGATAATTTGAACGCCTAACACAGCCGTTATACCGAGCGCAAGCGTTGTATTCAGATCTGCTGTTGGTGGTTGAAGCCCCGGAATAACGCCGAGATAGTTCAGGAAGAGAATGAAGATGAAGAAGGAGCCAACGAATGGAACGTATTTTTTGCCGTGATCGCCTAAAATACCACCGAAGAAATCCATGATACCGCCGACAAACACCTCTAACAGCGTTTGACCTTTCCCTTCAGGTATCCGTTTCAACTTCCGAGTGGCGACAATAAAAAATACGACTAAGACAAGGACAGCAAAGTATGTGTTGGGAATTAAATCGGGTTGATGCCACCGAGTCGGTTCTGGAATCATTTCATCCGGTAAAATCCGTGAAATCGGATAGAGCAAACTGCGGTGGCCGTTGTCAGCTGCGAAACTCTCAACGACTGTCGCTAAACTCAGTCCCGCAACCAACCAGATAAACGATAGTTTTTTCATGTTTTGTTGTTAGTATCTCTTAGATATAGCGGTTTTGGCACTTTTCAGTTCAAAGTTGATTTGTAAACGCTGCCTTACGACGGTTTGGAACCCTTATTGGAAAGAATGGACATCATCAAACCGATTGCCTTGATGATAATAGCCCCTTGTACCAAAGCGATACCGCCTGCAAGCGCGTAAATGTTCATCCACTCCGTTTTAAATAGGAGATAGAGTATTCCACCCAACACTGTATATTTACCGATCGCAATGAAACCAAGTAAATACTTTGTGCGATTTGTTCTTCCAGGTTGGATAAGGCGTCGGACTACAAATTCAATTGACCAGAAGAGGCTAAGGCTGATAATGCTGCCGATAAGAAAACTGGGGAGTGCGGGGCGTTTGAATCCTAACAACGCTGCTGCAACAACTATGGTGAGACAGATTGTCAAGATATAGACCTGGCGGATAAATCGGTCACCAACTTCCAAAATGGGACCCATCTAAATGACTCCTTTGTCAAAATAACGGCACATCACAGTCGCCGAAATTTACCGCTCTCGGATGTTTTTGGGTGTTATTGTTTTTCAGTATTTTGTGTTTGTTCTGACGTGGAGCGACGCTGCTTTTCTTGACCGTAAAGTCGCCGGTTCCAGCGCGCAACTGAACGAAACATTTCCATGAATCCAGCGGCAACCCCTATTCCGAAACCGATGTATGATCCAACTGCTGCATTGCCTAATTTGCCACCGATCCACTTACCCCCAAAATAGCCAATGCAAATAGCGAGTGCAAGCGTCATACCGATGGAGGCGAGGTCAAACATCCCAATATTTTCATTTTTTAACTGATTTAGCCGACGTTTAAACATGACGGTTGCCCTCATAAAATGAAAATACGGTTAGAACAGATTTCCTCGCTAAGCAACGGTATATATTATAACACGCAGATTCTGGGAATGCAAAAAAAAATAGATATTTCTTGAATTTAGGAGTCAGCGGTATTAATTGTGTGAATTCTGGGGTGAAAAGGGTAGAAACGATTATTTTCGCTGAATTAAGACTGCCCAATGATTTTCAGTCGGGGCGGATAGTGTGATGCTCTTGCTGAACGGAATTTCCGCTCCAAAAAACGAGTGGAACCCAACCTATTTTTACGCAATAAAAAGGCAAGAACGATGTGCCCTTGCCTTTGAAAATTCGTTTATACGTAGATACGCTATCGCTTGATGTTTGCCCATGTAGTGGCGAGTTTGTCGGCAGGAGAGACATCAAAAGCGTCTTCCAATCCATCTTCCATGATCTGCGTAATTTCATCCTCACTGAGGACGACATTAAAAATAGCGACATCATCAATGATGCCAGTGAAGTGGCCGGCATAACCGAAACCGATGAGCAAATTAAGGTTGCTGGGACTGGAATCTCCACACGGGTGTGCCCCACATTTCACCCATTTATCTTCGGCTGTAACTTCACCGTCTTTGTACATCTTGTATTCACGATCATCAACGTTTCTTGTCTCGGCGACGTGGATCCATTCGTCATCTACGAAAGTGCCAGCAACCGGTCTTGCAACCTCTACATACGGTTGACAATTTGCGCCGCAATCCCCCCAATAAAAACTTAGACGACCGTCTGGTTCCAATGTCAAGCAACCTTCGCCACCGTAAGATTTGCAAACTAAGTTTTGACGACCGGCACTGACGCTCTCAGGTTTAACCCAGAAAACAATTGTTACATTTCCATCGAACTGGAGCGATGCGTCGTTTCCCATATCCACGAAAGATGAGCCATCAAACTCAAGTGCCTTACCAAATTTGCCATCTACCCATTTGGGTTTATTCTTAAGCGTTCCATCATTTCCGTTTTCTGAACTATCTTTCGTCGTATCTCCTTTACCTTCATCAAATTTCCATATACCAACGATAGTGTCAGGGTCTAACGCTGCATAGCTTGAAATGGTTAGCGTCCCTACAATAAATAGCACAACTATGCCAACCCATAACAATCTGACTTTCATTCCTCTACTCCTCCTTTATATATATAACACTGACTTATTTCGCAGCCTTCAACCTAAGTTAATTAATTGCCAAGATGATAGCAGGTTTGGCGAAAACAGTCAAGTAAAATATTTCGCATGGTTCTAAAATGCGCGGAGCACCTTGGCAACGAAACGCTGTTTAAATTCTTGGGCGTTTGGGTCGCCGAGGATGATGAAAAAGTCGGTGCCAGCATAGCCCGAACGACGCAGCGCGAAATAGATATTAACACCTTCCCCTTGCCATATTAACCGACTCCCAAGGCTGAGGGCAGGACTGAAATCATAAGTGAGCGTTAGAATCTGTTGATAGCGCGTCTCGAAATGCCACTGAATTTGTGAGGACAAACCGATAGTAAAGTCATAAGCACTGAGATTTAGATTTCCGCCGATACGGTGAATTGTCTCGCCTGCCTGTTCACCCCAATTGTAGGTAATACCAACGTTGTTGAACCTGTCAGAAGCACGCGCACGTAATCCAATGCTAAAAACACTATCGTTGAATTCTTCAAATTGTCCGCCTCTCCAGCCAGCGGCAAGTGCATAGTCACTATGCATTAGGATAAGTGAAGATACGGACAGATCACGCCGGAATACCTCGCCTTCGGAAGTATTAGAAATCTCGCTTTGGATAGAAGCGGATACTCTACGGAAGAATCCTTCACGCCACTCGTTACGGAAATAACTCCCTAAACTTACACCGCGATAACCCGTAAATGGATGGTATCCGAGCCTATTGATGAAATCTGAGTCCACAAAAAATACGGATAAATATGGCTGAACGAGTTGCCCTTGGTAAATTACATTGGTATACCCGTTCCTTCCGGTCGATTCGTCTGCCCAGCTTTGGGCGAAGCCAGACCCTGCTGAAAACTTGCCAAGCCTCACATCACCTGACAAGTAACCTACATTGTTCGCTGCGGTGTCACGGTGATGATTTGAAAGGAACGCCGATCTGATATTCGATGTTGTTGTTAGCGATTGTGAAGTTTGCAGGATAACGTTTTGATTGTTTCGGTGATACGTGCCAAGGGTGCCAACCGAAGTTTTTTTGCCAATCTTTCCAAAGACTTTAAGCCCACCGTCCATATCCATTATTCGCCGCGAATGGAAAAAACTGCCGAGACGGTAGACATTGCCGCCTTCCGAAAAGAAAGGCCTTCGATCCGCTACGAAGCGTTCACCGTATGAAAAATCAATACCCTCCACGGCTTGTTCTATGTTGTCAAAATCAGGGTTTGCTGTACCGATGAGTCGTAGTTGTGGTGTAACCTCATAACGAAGGTCGGCTCCCGCGCGGGCAGTGTATTCTCTCTCGTCAGTCTTGGTTTCGCTCATACCACCAATCAGATAAGGCAATAACTTGAGTTCCCGTTTCCGAGGCGGCGGTAGCACATCAATCCAGTGTCCATCGTTTTCTCGGAATTCGTTGACGCCTAAGTTGCACCACCATGAACGTTCGCCGGTACGCTGTTGGAACCTGTCAACATTGATACCCATCCGAACGGGTTGGGTTGTGTCAGGATAATCCAGCATCTGCCACGGGATTTCCATCTCTACAATCCATCCGTTTTCTACAATTTGTGCGGACGTTTTCCACAACCCGATCCATTCGCTTTTCTCCGCACGTCCAGTGGCAAGATGCGCGTATTTTGTGCCGATCGGATTTACAATAAAGAAATTTCTGTCGGAAAACTGATGGGTATGAAATGGGTCAAGACTGAAGGAGACCCAGTCTTCCCCGCGGATGCGCGTCTGGTCTTTCGTTTGGCGCGCCACAATTTTATCGGGCATATCGTCATAGAGATGAAGCCCGACATAGATGGCTGTGTCTGTATAAACAATCCGACCCACCGATTGGTTCTTTGCGGGTTCTTCGGTGCGTTCATCAGTGAAGCCGATAGCTTGTGGAGCCTCTTGCCAGCAGGCATCGTTGAGAACACCGTCAATGTCGGGTGGCTGCTCTGTTTTTAGACCAGTGAGTTCTTTTTTTACAGTCATGTCGCTTGAAGCGTCCCTTGATTGAGAACCTGCCGTGAATATCAAGACGATAATTATTAGCAAATTTATTTTCATGCGTTTCCTCTAAGGCTACTAATCCTTTAAGTTGAACTCGCGTTTTATAAAATTGAGAGCGAAACCCAACTTCCGATAGTTTTTGGCTTGTTGGGTTTCGCTCTCTGTATCTGCACCGATGTCAGTGTTAATTCCGCGCCGTGCTGGCATAAAATTCCGAAATACTTTCAACACCGCAAAGGAGTGCTTCATCACTCAAACGAAACGCCTCGCGTATTTTCAGTTTTTGCTTGTCTTTTATCGAAGCAAGCAATCGTTGATTTGGCACAACATGAACGGTGTCAGCATTTTCTCGAAGGTCCTGAAGTCCGCGTTCTGCTTGTTCGGCACGCCATTGATCTTCAAAATTGAATGGAAGCGTCACAACGCCTACTGCTAAAGCCCCTTGCTTTCGAGCGAGCGAGGCAATCAGGGGCGCAGCACCTGCTCCTGTGCCGCCACCCATACCGGCTATAATAAAAACAAGATCCGCGTCCGCAACGATGGAATGCAGTTTCTCGCGATCTTCCTCAGCAGCCTTTCTGCCCATCTCTGGATCCGCGCCACAATATCCTGGCGTACTATTCACACCAATCCGCACAGGGGTTGCGTCGGTCTGTTTATTAAGTGCTGCCTTGACTGTGTTCACGGCATAAAAGTCAATATCTGTCAAACCGGCTTCAATCATCCATTTGACAGCGTTTCCGCCTGCACCACCGACACCCACGACCTTGATTTTGGGTCGGAGACGCTTGGATTCTTCACGTTTAGATGACATAGTTCTCCCTCTTTCAGGTTCGACACCGAACTCCTTGCGCAGGAGTTCACGGGTCTGTCTTAATTTGGTCTTAATTGTTCCTATTGCCAATCCGAGTTCAGCGTGGATCTCTTTGATACTCCACGAGTCTAAGTAATATAGGACTGCTACACTGCGGACTTTATCTGGAAGGTGACGCACGACTTCTCTAACATCTTCGAGGAACTCTGTTTCTCGGAAACGCACGACTGCGTCCCGATCGATGTAATCGGTTAAGTCAGTGTGCGGAATTTCACTCCTTGAATGATGCACAGAAGTGTAGTACCTTTTGCAGGCGTTATAAGCAATACGCTGTAACCATCCACTAAAACTTTCGATGCCCCGCAATCCGCCGATATTTTCCCAGACGGTTCTCCAGATGTCCATAAGAATTTCTTCAGCGTCACGGCGTTGTCTCGAATTCGCAATAACTATTTTCTGTATGCGAGGATTATAACGCGACATCAATTCTGTGAACGCTACCTCATCACCGGCTTGTGTAAGCCGAATGAGTTCTTCATCTGTCAGATTGATATGCGTTAATAGACTGTGTTGCATAAACAGTTCCCAATTGGATTCTGAATTAAAGAGGGAGATTTTTTGGGAGACGGTTTAAAAAAAAAGAATTACCAAATTTTTAACGACTTTGGGGCGTGTCCGAAACAGGCAAGCGCAGCGGCACCGCCCGTTTTTCTCGTGTTAAAACATACGAGACCATTTGAAGTCGACTTGATAGCCACGTTTCTCTTCAATCGATTTCGCAAGGTTCAATCTGAACGGTCCGCCTTGGAAGCCTATACCCAAATTAACCTTCGGTTGCATATCTTTTACGTCTTCCAAGCGATACCACACTTGTCCTATATCTACGAACGGGATGATAAAAGAATTATCTTCTATACTGTGAGCATACTCTAAATTAAAAAGGAATCCATGGTTGCCCGCGAATTCATAAAGCGAGTATCCGCGTAGCGTTCCGATACCACCCATAACAAACTGACGTTGATAGGGTAGCTGCCCCATTGCGGTACCGACTTTCAAGCGCGCATCAATTCGATCATCTCCGATGGGATAGTAGTGGCGAAAGTGTACCTGGAAGCGCGTAAAATCGAAATCGGAACCGATTGCTGGACTGGCATGTTCTACAAGAAACGTGTTGTACCATTCGCCTATATCTCCACTGTACGGATTGTCGGGATCATATTTTAAATCAGTATCTCCTCGGGTATCAAAATCATATTTTAAGGAGATACTCCGCATCCTTCCATCATGTATTGTGGAATTGCTCTGTCCCGCTAAGTCGGGATGTGCTGACCAGTTTCTGAGATGGAAATTCATCGTCCTTTGTAGACTTTCGTGTTCTTCCCAGAGTACGAACGCTCCCAGCGAGTGCTTGATGTTTGGAGATTGCCATTGAAGTGCCATCACCCCACCCTCTCTGAGATAGTAATCTTGGAAATCCGTACCCCACAATCCTCGTAAAAACTGCTCGCTATCGCTGAGCAAGATGTCCCTATCCCTGACAGATGTTAATCGGTGGATTTGTGCACTATACGTCAGATGCGAGGTATCTCCTAATGCCACGCCACCACCGGCTCGGTAATTCAGACGCTGACTTGAGAAGCCATAACTCATTGTTCCAAACAGGAAGGGACCCACTGACGGGCGGGCGCGCGTCCAGGAATCGTTTCCATCAATATCGAATGAAACAGTCGTTCCATTCTCATTTCGGTGGATTGTTGAACCCGACCCCGAAAAAAAGAGTGGATCGGAATGCCACTGTTTTCCGATTGCAAAACCGCCGCCGAGTCGTAGTCCATCCACAGGATTGAGCGTGCTGGTATTCACTGGACGGAAGATGTCCCCGCTTGATGAATTCACTACTTTCGGACGAACTGGCGTCGGAGTCAGAGAGATATTGCTGGTTTTTCCTAAAACAGGTTCTGTGGGTTCAATCGGTTCACTGGGTTCAGCGAGTTCTGTGGGTTCACTGGGTTCAATAGGTTCTAAGGTATCTAACGAACCTTGTGTGCGGGGGGATTTTGGAGGCGGTAGCACATGGAGCCAGTGTCCATCCTTTTCATAAAGTTCTTCAACGCCTACGTTTGACCACCAAGAACGGACATCCGTCCGTACCTGACCACGGTCAAAGTTAATCCCCATCCGAATCGGTTCGGTTGTATCTGGGTAATCCAACATTTCCCACGGAATCTCCATCTCCACAATCCAGCCAGTCGCATTAATATTGGCAGCGACGTTCCACTGATCCATCCATTTCATACTCTTTGCCTCGCGCTTAGGGGAGCGGACGTATTTTTTTCCAAGCGGGTTTGCCTGAAAGAAAGTGCGGTTGGAAAAGCGATGTGTGTGGAACGGATCTATACTGAAGGAGACCCAATCCTCTGTTGTCCTTTCGAACCGGACACGGTCTAAGGTTTGGCGCGCGACAATTTTATTCGGATCGCTATCGTAGAGATACCAGCCCACATAAATGGCTTCGTTGGTATAAAGGATCTTAGCTATCGAAGCATCCTCGACCGGATTTCCGCTGCTGGCCTCGGTAAAATTGTCCGCTTCGGGCGCGATTTTCCAACACGCATCATCAAGAATGCCATCAATCGTTGGTGGGTTCTGAATTTTTACAGCCAGCAGCTCTCGCTGAACTGTCTCTCGAACCGGTTTCACTTGTGCTTTTAGGGCATCACCTACATTGATGTCCATCGCACCGAAATTGCTCAGATTGCTGAGCAGGTCCTCAATCCTCTCTGGCGCGATCTCCCCGACGATATTGACGAAAGTGGCTTCTCCAGACGTTTCAGGAATTACAATCGCAAAAATCCCGTAGACCGTATCTTCGTCAAAGAGTAGGCTGATTTCTACGACTTCACTCTCTTCTTTGATTTTGACCAGAACCTCCCAATTATCTTCCTTAAGCCGCCGTTGAAAGTAGTCAACCAATTCCTGCTCGTCGATCGTGAGCCTATCATAAGTGCGGACATAAATGCCATCCAGCATCTGAATGAGTTCGGCAACTTCTGGTGTATTGCTCACCGATTTGGTAACCAAGTTGATGAGTTTTGCTGTGAGGTTAACCTCAACTTTTGCTTCAAGAGGCGTTGGAAAATCAAAGATGATCAGTCCTTTTCTCTCGGTTTCGTCAGGTTTTTCCTGTTGTGCAACTGCCGACTGCATCGGTATTAGCGATAAAACTAAAAACGATAAGATAAACAGCAGGACGCAGTGATTTTGCAGTGTCATTGTGTTTCTCCTTCTTGCTGTGAGTCTTGATTCTGTTCCGTATCTATTACATTTTCGGGTAACCGGTTAAGGTTATCCAAACTCCTATGGATTGCTGATGAAATATTTTGTTTCTGTTTCAATGCCCGACGTGAGGCTTCTTCAATCTGAACAAAGGGACGCTGCGAAGTCTCATCAATCTGGACATTCGGAAGTTTGTCTTTAACGACAATACCTGTTCTTTCCACAGCGTAATTTAACTTGCTCAGTACATAATTCAGGTCCCGAGACGCTTGCATGATTTTTTGATGCTGTTGATACTGGTAAATACCAAATGCAACAATTCCAAACAGACATACCAACGCACCTGCACGAACAAGTGAGAACGTCAAATTATCCCAGAATGTAGATAATTGAAATAACCGATGCCACCATTTTTCACCCTTATCCGGATGGGCACGGACGTAAGCCGCAACCCCATCAAAGACTTCTGACGGTGGCTCCAATCTCGGAAGTTCATGTAATGCTTCGCTGATTGTTTGAGCGAAGTGAACTTCATCTTGACACTTTGAACAGGACGTAACGTGCGCCGCTATTCTCGCGAGTGTCTCTGCATCCAGTTCATCAGCGAGATATGCCTCTAAGGTGTCCTGAACTTCCAAACAAGCTGAATCTTGAGGGTGTGGAAATTGATTCATTCGTTGTTTCTCCAGTAGGAACGCAACAGTTCCCGCAACTTCTTACGGGCACGAAATGCGGTTGATTTCACAGTACCTTCGGGCTGCGCTAATACCTTTGCAATCTCTTTGAAACTCATGCCTTCCAATTCCCGCATAATTATCACTGAACGCATTTCTGGCGGCAGTTTTTTGATCGCACAATGTACGGACGCTTTAAGTTCCCGTTTGATGACAATTTCATCGGGAGATGGGTTTGACTGGTGTGTGTGCCTGTGTAGTAGCGTTTCCAGTTCCGTTTCATCTCCTTCTGCCAGCGGTTCCTGAATTTTCTGCCGCTTTAGCAGATTGAAACAGAGATTCTGTGCGCATTTTAGCAACCATGAACGCACAGTCTTCGGACGTAATTTGCGCCGGTGCTCCCACGCTTTTATGAACGTCTCTTGTGTTATATCCTCAGCATCTTCTCGGTTCTTGAGTAGATAAAGGGCATGTTGATAAATCTGAGTCTTGTGTTTATGGACAAGTTCAAGGAATTTATCTTCTGTCATATTGCAACTCCGCACCTTTTGGCGTAGCTTGCAAGCCAAAACTTGCTATTGAAAAGTGAGGTTAACGTTACTACAAACGAGTTGAAAAAAAGTTGCACTTTTCTGAAAACTACCTCACAGATACAGGTGTGACGGGAGGTGTAACCTTTGTCAACCGAGCTCGTATTTATAAAAATATAAGTTTGGTCTAATTATTTTGTTAAGATGTGGTTTTGGGGCGGGAAGGTTGCATAATTTTGGGGGAATGGGAAAAATTTGAATTTTCACCTCAAAAACGGCGAAATCTCTTGAAGGCGTGGGTAAGGAGCTGTAGGGACGGAAATCTATTGATGAAGATCCCTTCCCTACCTCGGTGAATTCTGATTTATTCCCACTGAAATACCGTTCCCAACAAGCGCATCGGCTCATCACGGAGCCACCGATATATCTGTGGTGCTTCATCAACGCTCACACGGTGCCGAATCAGCGGAGCAATCTTAACAGAACCCTGGCGAAGCAATCGACAAACATTTTCCAAATCATCACACGTGAAGTGACTGCACTGAAGAATGCTGATCTCCTTATGTTGCCCAACGTTAAAGGTGTAATTGACATCAAACCGTCCGGCGACTAAAAGCAGGCGACCCCGAATCTTACAGGCGTGAATCATTGGTGTAACCATGTCTGGAACGCCAGCAAAATCCATAATAGCGTCAAAGGTTCCATTTTGGATATGTGTTTCCCAACCGTCCCCACTTGTATTGATTACCTGTTCTGCTACACCGAGTTGACGCATCTGATCTAAGCGCGATTCTTCGATGTCGCAAACCGTGACGCGGGCACCCATGGCATTGGCAATTTGAGCAGCGAACATACCGATGCAGCCTTGTCCAATAATAAGCACTTTTTCGCCAATACGCGGATCGATTCGGCGGCAGCAATGCATCGCCACGCCAGAAATACCGAAAAGGGCAGCCGCTCCCGGATCAACATCGTCTGGCAACTTCAGCAGGAGCCCATCTTCTGGAATCGTGAACCGCTCGATATGGTTAACGCTCGCATAGATGAGGTCACCAATCTCAAGTTGTGTTACGTCCGGTCCCGTTTCAATAACGCTGCCGACGTTTTGGTATCCATCGGTGGTCGGCAGCCGTGTATCCGAGGTTGAATAGTTACCTCCGATAAGTTGATTCCGTTCCGTTCCGTTGGTAAGACCTGTAAAGACAGCTTGGCACAGGACTTCGTTTCCAACAGGCGGGGCAGGTTCTTTCCAATCAGTAGCAACTATCTTCTCACGTCGATTATCTGGTAATAATTTGACAACAAGTGCTCTCACGATATTGATAACTCCTTACAAAAAATTTTTAATACCGAATCCCGCCTTTCAGTTTATACAAGGCATATAGGTTTGTCAAGAATTTTCAGAATCTCCGTTTCTATAGTATTCCACTTTTTTGAAAAAATCCGTTGACAGATTATCAAGTTTTCTGTACAATTTAAATTATGAGACATTGGTTCAGAAGTGATCGACTCTTTTTATCCATCGCACCTTAAAGTAAGGAGAACGGAATGCCGAAACGCATTAATAAAGCAATCGAGTTACTCGAAAATGACGTGCCAGTCTTCTACACCGGCAGCCACACAGGCGCGAATCTCAACTATGATGCTGGTCGCGCAATGGCGAAAACTTGGGCAGATTATATCAACGTCGGCATGGAGCATGGGAGTTTTGATCTCGCCGGATTGGATAATTTCATGCGTGGACTCGTTGACGGGGGACCAACGAATAGTGGACATACAACACCAGCCGTCATTGTTGAGTTGCCTGTAGATGGTATCAGTGCCGATGTAATTCGTGCCAACGGTTGGCAGATGCGGCAGCTCCTCGCTCGCGGTGTGCACGGACTTCTGCTTTGCCACGCTGAATCGCCAGAGGCGGTCAAAGCATTTGTTGAAGCATGTCGGTACCCGTTCCAAACAATAGGCGTTGGAACACAATTGGAGGTCGGACGCCGCGGCTCCGCAGGGCAAGGATCCGCTGCACCTATCTGGGGTGTTTCCGCTAACGAGTATCTTGAGGTCGCCGATCCATGGCCCCTGAATCCGAAGGGTGAACTTTTGCTCGGACTTAAATTTGAAAATAAGCGCGCATTAGCGAACGTTGAAATTACTGCACAGGTCCCCGGGATCGCCTTCGCAGAGTGGGGGCCTGGAGATATGAGCATGTCGTTTGGCTACATGAATCCACCGAACCCACGGCCACAGGAATTAGAAGATGCTCGAAATCGCGTCTTTGCCGCATGCAAAGCCGCGGGTATTCAGTTTTTGGAGAGCACGTCACCTGATACAATTAAAGAAAGTATTGATGCGGGTGTACGAATTACAGGCGGCGGTGAAGAAGCTGCGCGCATTGGACGGGCACACGCAGGCAGAACAATGCCTGTCTAACTGGCTATCGGCTATCGGAAACCGTTGGTAAATACCAAGAACTTCTTGACTGATGGCTGACCGCCGACAGCTGACGGCTATGACGCTGATAGCCAGAAAGGAAAAATCACTATGGCATTAACAGAACTGGAAATGTTGGCAGAACTTCGCAAATATGATACACCCTCAATCACAAATGTGGTCGCTACGTATCCGGGAAGTCCTCTTTGTCTTGGACTTTACAATCCGTGGACGGAAAATTGGTATACAGATACAACGATCCGTTGTATGTACCCTGAACTCGGTGCTATCGCAGGCTATGCAGTGACATGTGTCTACGGTGTGCCTGATCCGAACTATCCGGGGCTCTCCTTTATGGATGTCATTGATGCGTTAGGTGCTTCCAAGCAGCCGACAATTCTGGCATTTGAGCAGAAGTTTCCTCCTGAATTCGAGAACAAGGTCGGTTTGGCAGGTGGCAACATGACTGCAGCGATGAAAGCGATCGGTTGTCTCGGCGCAATCTCAAACGGTCCGTCTCGCGACATCGACGAGATCCGACCTATGGAATTTCAGTATCTGTTAAGCGGTATCACACCCGGGCACGGCGCGATGGCGGTTCAGGCTGTCAACGTCCCCGTCTCAATAGCCGGTATGGATGTTGCACCCGGCGAAATTATACACATGGATGAAAACGGTGCGTGCAAGTTTCCGGGTGACAAACTCGAAGCCGTACTGACCAACGTCAAGGCGTTGCTTGCAGAAGAAGGCGATCGAATTGGGAAGCTCCTCTCAGGTCCGAAGACAGCAAAGCAGGTACGCGCAATTTTCAGTGGACACTCTTATGCAGAGGATGATGAGGCATAAACGTGTTTTTTGTTGAACTTGTCGTGGCGATTTCAATCTTGAAATCGCCACTCATCTGAAATAGAATCTATGGAGGTACTTCATGTCATCTCTTGCAGTACAAACCTATCTGACACCTGAAGAATACCTCGCTTTTGAACGCAAGGCGACTACTAAACATGAATACCTCAACGGACAGATAGTCGCAATGTCCGGCGCAAGTTTCGCCCATAATTTCATTACAGCGAATACAACAGGGCAGCTCTACAATCAATTGATGGACGGGGAGTGTCGGGTCGCTGCCAGTGATATGCGGGTGAAGGTACCCCAAACGGGATCCTACTTCTACCCTGATGTTGTCGTTGTTTGCGGGGAACCGCGCGCTGAAGATGATACTTTTGATATCCTCCTGAATCCAACTGTCGTAGTGGAGGTACTGTCACCCTCAACTGAAGCTTACGATAAAGGTGAGAAATTTGAGCATTATCAGCAAATTGCCTCCTTAAAAGAGTATATTCTCATTTCTCAGGGTAAGATCCACGTTGAACATTATTGTCGTCAAGCGTCCGGGTGGATGCAAACCGAGTTTCGGGAACTTGAGGATGTCCTCTCGCTTTTCTCTATAAGCTGCGAACTCCGTTTACAAGATATTTACAGACGTGTCGAACTCGCCGCCAGTTAATCTCAAAAATCCGAAAAATTATTTGTCAAAGATACAAAAATCTTATATACTATTTGGACTAAGGATATTTCCCGAAGAAGTTCTTTCTCTAATTTCTGCCTTAAGTTGTAAGCATGAATTTGCTGTCAAATCCCCGATTGTGTCCCGTGTGTGTTGGGTCTACAAATGGCATGTTGTAGGGTGGAGTTTGTAGGTTTCCAATATCGCGGTATGAACAGCACCTACCGGATTCTTTAAAAAATAAATATATTCATTAAAACTGAAACAGGATAAAAAATGCACGACGTTTTTGAAACCCTAAATGAGCGGGGTTTTGTCAAACAGACTACGAATGCAGAACAGGTCGCACACCTTCTATCCGAAGGACAGGTCACCTACTATGTCGGTTTTGACCCAACAGCATCCAGCCTGCATGTCGGGAGTCTTGTTCCCATAATGGCGATGGCACATCTGCAACGCGCTGGGCATAAACCGATCGCAATCATCGGCGGCGGTACAACCATGATTGGTGATCCAACCGACAAAACCGAGATGCGTCCGATGTTGTCACAGAAAAATATTGCAGCGAATAGCAAAAGCATCCTCGCGCAGCTCCAGCGTTACCTAAATCTGGATAATGCAATAGCCGACGCTAATGATTCACAGAATGTCTCGAAAGTAGGGCGGTTTCTCAACAACGCTGATTGGTTGCTTTCTATAAATTATATTGAATTTTTACGGGACATCGGTAAACATTTCCGGGTCAATGAGATGATTCGAACGGAAGGGTATCGGCAACGGCTTGAGCGCGAACTCGGACTCTCATTCCTTGAATTTAACTATCAACTTCTCCAAGCGTACGACTATTTGTGTCTTTTTCGAGAGTATGGATGCCGTCTCCAACTCGGTGGAGACGACCAGTGGGGTAATATCCTTGCTGGCGTGGATCTTATCCGCCGAATTGAAGGTGAGCGCGTACACGCAGTTACTTTTCCACTGCTCACTACGGCAAACGGCGCGAAAATGGGAAAAACCGCAGGTGGTGCAGTCTGGCTCGATGCTGAACGGACATCACCCTACGAATTTTATCAATACTGGATTAACACAGACGACCGCGATGTCTCTCGATTCCTTGCATATTTCACCTTCCTTCCGATCAACGAGGTCCGACGACTCGGAAGTTTAAAAGATGAGGCGATCCGCGAAGCAAAGCAGGTCCTCGCTTACGAAACTACACAACTTGCCCACGGAAAGGCAGAGGCGGACAAAGCACAAGCCGCATCGCGTGCTGCATTTGGCGGTGGTAATCTTGATGATGTCGCAATGCCGACTTCGGCGATTGATTCTAATCGACTTGAAAGGGGTATTCCGATCATGGAATTGTTCCATGAAGTTGGGTTAGCGAATTCCCGCAGCGAAGCGCGGCGACTTGTTCAGCAAGGCGGTGCCTACATCAACGAAGAACAATATCGTACTATAGATACGGTGGTCGATGCGAATCTACTTGAGGCAGATGCATTGCTGCTCCGTGCTGGCAAAAAACGTTATCATCGCATTATTATTAAAGAAAATTAATTTATAACTTAGAAGAGAAATCTTATAGGTGTGTTTCCAAACACACTATCATAAAGGGGTTTGTTGGTGTGTTTCCGAACACATTGATGACCAAAGAGAGGTAAATATGGCAGTCGATAATTCCAAAGGAGTTGAAGAAGAGGCAACTTCTCCAAAGCATTCTGACCAGATCGATCGGACGGGACTCACTTTCACACCCTATTTCACGACCCCGGGCGTTCATCCGTACGAACTATTAGAATGGGAACGCCGCGACGCGGTCATTTACAATGAAAAGGGCGATGTTATCTTTAAACAGGAACAGGTTGAAGTACCAGCAAACTGGACCCAACTCGCGACAGACATCGCAGCGTCAAAATACTTCCGAAAAGCTGGAGTACCCGGTACGGAAGCCGAGGATAGCGTCTGTCAACTCGTTACCCGTGTCGCACGCACCCTCCGCCGCGCAGGTGAAGAATTTGGGGGCTATTTTGCTACACCTGAGGATGCACAGACGTTTGAGCTGGAACTGACACACATCCTCGTTACACAACGCGGGGCTTTTAATTCACCTGTCTGGTTTAATTGCGGTTTATGGCACGAATATAATATTGAAGGCGGCGGCGGAAATTACTATTGGGACCGAGAAAAAAAGAAAGTTCAGGTCACGACCAACGCGTATGAACACCCACAGAATTCTGCCTGCTTCATTCAGAGCGTTGAGGACTCCCTCGACTCCATGCTCGAATTGCAAAGGGCAGAGGTCCGACTCTTTAAGTATGGCAGCGGCACAGGCTCTAACTTCAGCAAGGTCCGCGCCAAAGGTGAACTCCTCTCCGGAGGTGGTGAAAGTTCGGGAGTCCTCTCTTTCCTTGAAGGATTTGACAGGTGGGCAGGGAGTATCAAATCCGGGGGCACCACAAGACGCGCCGCAAAAATGGTTATTCTTGATATGGATCACCCCGAAGTCGTTGACTACATTGACTGGAAACTTAAAGAAGAAGATAAAGCGAAGGCACTCATTGCTGCAGGCTACCCCGCTGATTTCAACGGTGAAGCATACAGCACTGTCAGCGGACAAAACAGCAACAACTCGCTACGGATTACCGATGAATTCATGAACGCCTACTTACAAGGTGATTCTTGGAGAACGACCTATCGCACAACGTGTGAAGTCGCCGACGAGTATGATGCCAGAACCCTCATGGAAAAGATTGCTTACGCGGCGTGGGCGTGTGCGGATCCCGGGGTTCAATTTGATAGCACGATTCAGAAGTGGCATACTTGTAAAAACACGGATAGGATTAACGCAAGCAACCCCTGCAGCGAATACCTCTTCTTGGACGATTCCGCCTGCAATCTCGCAAGTATCAATCTCGTCAAGTTTTTGAACGAGGATGGCAGTTTTGACATTGACGGTTTCCGCGCGACTGTCCGCGTGTTTGCCACAGCGATGGAGATTATCGTCAGTCTTTCTTCATATCCAACCGAAAGGATCGCACAACGTTCTCATGAATACCGCCCCCTCGGACTCGGCTATGCCAACTTAGGCGCGCTCCTCATGCGTTTGGGCATCCCTTACAATAGCGCACAAGCGTGCGCTTATGCTGGCGCGATTACGGCTATCTTAAGTGGACACGGCTATCGGACAAGCGCAGAGATCGCTAAAAGCATAGGACCTTTTGATGGCTATCCCGATAATCGGGATTCGATGTTAGGCGTTATGCAGCTCCACCGCGATGCTGCTTACAACATTGATGCCGCCGCATGTCCATCAGATCTTTCGGAGGCAGCACAAGCAGATTGGGATGTCTGTCTTGAAAAGGGTGAACAATGGGGCTATCGGAACTCCCAGATTAGTGTCATCGCTCCTACAGGCACCATCTCCTTCCTGATGGATTGCGACACAACCGGGATTGAACCGGAATTCGCCCTCGTCAAATTCAAGAAACTTGCAGGCGGCGGATATATGAAAATTGTTAACCAGAGCGTCCGCGATGCCTTATATAACCTCGGCTATACACTCCAGCAGACCGAAACGATCATTACCTATCTCGTCGGAACGGGGACCTTTGACGGAGCACCTCATATCAATCCAAAAACGCTGAAACAGAAGGGCTTCACGCAAGAGGATATCACTCGCGTCGCAGAGACATTACCAAGCGCATTTGACTTAAATCTCGCCTTTGCTCCCGGTTTCCTCGGTGAAGAGTGTCTTGAACGGTTAGACATAACCGAGGAAAACGCTGCAGATCCGAATTTCAACCTTCTCTCTACACTCGGATTTACCGAAGATGAAATTACTACCGCTGAAGAAGTCATCTGCGGCACTGGGACGGTTGAGGGCGCACCTCACCTCTCGCCAACACACTATCCTGTTTTCGATTGTGCTGTCCAGTGTGGTAAGCATGGAACCCGTTATATAAACCACATGGGACCCTTGAAAATGATGGTGGCTGTCCAACCCTTTATCTCCGGTGCTATTTCTAAGACCGTTAATGTTCCACATGATGCAACAGTAGATGACATCAAAACACTATATGTGGAAGCGTGGCGGAGTGGTGTGAAATGTCTCGCTGTATATCGCGACGGTAGCAAAGGCAGCCAACCCCTCTCCACCCGAAACCAACAGGATTCGGAAAGTGAGGGAAGGGATGTGACTCTCTCAGATGCCGAACAACCCGCTGCCCATCCTACCAGGCGACGTTTGCCAGACAAGCGACCTGCTGTTGCACACAAGTTTAGCATTGGCGGGCACGAAGGCTACATTCATGTCGGGCTTTATGAGGATGGAAGCCCCGGTGAAGTTTTCCTCCGCATGAATAAGGAGGGTTCCGTCATCTCAGGTCTGATGGACTCTGTAGCGCTGCTTACTTCTTTCGCTTTACAGTACGGCGTGCCCTTGGAATTCCTCGTTAATAAATTCAGCCATACTCGGTTTGAACCGTCCGGTTTCACTAACAATCCTGACATCCCGATGGCGAAGTCGATTATGGACTATATTTTCCGTTGGCTTGGCACAGAATTTCTCTCTGGAGAGTCGCAAGAGGCTGATGCTATAGTGGAGTTTGAGGAGCAGATGGTGCCACCTGAGGAACTCCATCCGTTTGGACATGGAAGCAATGGGGAAACGGATTCTTTGATAGCCCGTGAGAAACAGATTGTTCTCCAACACGCAGATGCTCCTCCGTGCCTTGAATGTGGTGCACTTATGGTGAGAAGCGGTGTCTGCTATCGCTGTGCCAATTGTGGTGCAACGAGTGGTTGCTCCTAATCTCTTTCTTCAACACACTAAGGCGCGGTATTTAACCGCGCCTTTTTCGTTGGTAGGTGCAGCAAAAGACACCAACGATAATCAACTCCTTACCGCTGAAAGTCAACGTAACGAACACGCCGAGTACTGACAGCCGTTTTCTTTGCCTTTAAGTTGCCAGATATGGTATAATAGAAGGGCTTGAGTTGAGTAGATGATCGCGTCTCGAATGTAGTTACAATCGGGATGAGGAAAGTCCGGACTCCGCAGGGCAGGATGCTGGGTAACCCCCAGGAGCGGCGACGCTATGGAAAGTGCAACAGAAAGTAGACTACAACCCGTATTTTTAAAGTTAGGCGTTGTACAGGTGAAACGGTGCGGTAAAAGCGCACCAGTCCATAAGGTGACTTATGGAGCTCGGTAAACCCCATCTGGAGCAAGGTAAATGGCGGAATATAAGGCGTGCCCGCCTTTCCCCAGGTAACCGCTTGAGGTGGATGGTAACATCCATCCCAGATGAATGATCATCACATACAGAATCCGGCTTATTCTCAACTCAAGCCTTCATTTTTGCAGGAGTTCGCTGTTCCCTTACCCCCGTATCCACCGCCACCCGGTGTCTCTATCCGAATAATGTCGCCTTCGCTTGTAGAAACAGAGGTCTTACCCGCTAACGAGTATTCTTCTCCATTGGAGATGAGCAGGTTACGTCCCGGTTGCCCCTGCTCTCCACCTTGCAAACCGTACGGACCTCGCGTCCGCCGCTCCGAAAGGATCGTAACCTCAGCATCTGTTAGCATCTGCACTGCTCGAGCAACACCAGCACCCCCGCGGAATTTACCCGTCCCCCCTGTGCCTCGTCGGACACCGTATTCCACCACCCGCATCGGATAGTTCGTCTCAATCGCTTCTATAGGCGTATTCATCGTATTCGTCATGTGCGTATGAACCGCATCAATCCCGTCTCGGTTCGGACGGGCGCCCATCCCACCCGCAATCGTCTCGTAGTAAGTAAATTCCTTTCCACGTGAAGCGTCATACCCCCCTATTGTGAGGTTGTTCATAGTCCCAGCACTCGCGGCAGGAATCTGATCCGGGCAGGCTTGTGCCAAGGCACCGAGAAGGACATCAACAATCCGCTGCGATGTTTCGACGTTGCCGCCAGCAACCGCCGCTGGAAACGTCGCGTTCACAACACTTCCTTCTGGGGCAATGACCTCAATTGGCTCTAAACACCCCGCATTAGCAGGCACATCCGCTCCTGCAAGGCAGCGGAAGACGTAAAAAACTGCTGAAAGGGTGATAGCATAAATTGCATTGACAGAGCCGCGTGCTTGCGGAGCGGTACCCGTAAAGTCAACAACCGCTGTCCCACCTTTAATTTCAATCGCGACACGGATTTCAATCGGGTCATCAGTGATTCCATCGTTATCAAGTACATCGGCGTATACGTAGCGTCCATCCGGAATTTCCCGTAGGCGTGCACGCACCATGCGACTTGCGTAGGCACGTAATTCTTTCATATAGACAGCAATCTCTGCTGTCCCGTATTTAGCGACCATCTCTTGTAAACGACGGTCGCCGACGCGATTGGCAGCGAATTGCGCCTCTATATCGCCACGACGCTCTGCCGGCGTTCGTACGTTAGCAAGGATGAGTTCCCAGAGATCTGTGTCCAACTCACCACCGCGGACGAGTTTGACTGGCGGAATACGGATACCCTCTTGAATGACACTCGTTGCAATCGGCATTGAGCCAGGACTCATGCCGCCAACGTCTGCATGATGTGCCCGGTTCGCGACAAAAAACACCGGTCGGTTCTTCCCTTGTGCTTCTTTTTCATCTGAAAAAACCGGCGCAACCAATGTAATGTCCGGTAAATGCGTCCCGCCACGATATGGGTCATTGAGTGCTATCATGTCACCGGGTACCATCTCAGCGTGTGCAATCGCAGCGAGGACTGACAGCGGCATAGAACCAAGATGCACCGGAATGTGTGCAGCTTGCGCCACCATCTTTCCAGTGTCGTCAAACACAGCACATGAAAAATCAAGACGTTCTTTGATGTTAGGCGAAAATGCTGTGCGTCGGAGTGTTACACCCATCTCCTCCGCAACCGAGGTTAGCATGTTTTTATAGAGTTCTAATTTGATAGGATCCATACGCCTTACGCTCTGTTGTTTCTAAGTTTAATCCGACCGCCGACTACCCGCAGCCGATAATCGAAAAAGTTGGTTGCATTTTAACACTTTTTCCTATAGTATACAAGCAATAATGACAAAAGCAGCAGTGAAACCTGTTTCACCTAACGGAGGAAAAGAATGCGTTTAAAGGACCATGTATGTATCATTACAGGTGGTGGAAGCGGTATTGGCCGCGGTGCTGCCCTCACGATGGCAGAAGAAGGAGCAACGGTTGTCATCATCGGTAGAACGGAATCGAAATTAGAATCCGTCAAGGCTGAGGTTGCGGCAGCCGGAGGAACAGCAGCAAGCTACGCTCTCAATGTGGCTGATTATAACGCTGTTGAACAGACGGTTGCGGATGTGCTTGACAAATTCGGACGGGTTGATGTGCTTGTGAACAATGCAGGACACAGCTCACATCACCGACGTATTCTGAACACACCTCCCGAAGAGATGCGCTCCGTTATTGACTCAAATCTGATTGGTACGTTTTTCTGCACGAAAGCAGTTGTACCAGCGATGTTGAAAGCGAAATCAGGAACGATTATCAATATCTCGTCGCTGGCAGCGGTTACGCCAGGTCCGTTCAGCGGTTTCGCTTATGGGGCAGCGAAAGCCGGTGTTATTAATTTCACAGAATTTCTCAATTCCGATCTACGCAACACAGGCATCCGTGCCAGCGTGGTGGTCCCTGGCGAGGTAGCAACACCGATTCTGGACAAACGTCCAATCCCGCCGGACGTTGATGCTCGCGCGACAATGGTAGACGTTGACGAAACCTCAGCAGCGATTCTGCTGATTGCGACATTGCCACAGCGGAGCAACATTCCAGAATTAGTTATTCGTCCAACAATGCATCGCAACATGACAGGCGAGATTGTTAAATTAAACGACTGATTTTTATCCACTTCGCAAGTCAGACTAACGATAGATAGTGGTCTCGGGATAATAGCGTGCCCACGCGAACCAATAGATATTAGCAGCGGGCAGCCGTTCCAGACGTGTCCCTTTTTCTTTTTCGGAGATCGCTTCACCCGTAATGAGATTCCAACGCGTGCCGGTGTTGTCCGCTACAAAATGCTTGTCTTGTACCTTAAAGGTTCGCACATCTGTTGCTATGGTACGTGTAAAAACGGCTGTCGCAAATGATGCCTTGTCATGAAAAATCAGCAGCGGCACTTCGCCAAGTATATCGTTAATGATAGCCGTCTTGGTAAAGTGTGTTAAGGGATAAGCGCGGAACTGCGTTGTACGATCTTTCGCTGGCACTTGAACCCCAATCACGAGGGATTTATTCGGCAACCTATCATCAGTGTATTCCATTCCACTTACCCCTGCCCGCTGGCTGGCGTGATAGTCTGCGTAAGCATCTCGATTTAGGCTTTCACGCATCCCGCTTCTGGTAGGCACAGACAAAACGAGCGTTCTCGGATAATTCAGCTGCCATGTTTTCCATGCAATCTGTGGTGTGGAAACCAGCGGTTTTAACTGCTTGCCCTCTAAGGGTCCCTTTATCGCTTCCCCAGTTATATGCGACCAGAGGGTACGGGTCTGATGGTCGTACATTAACAACGCATCTCGCCATAATTTGCCACTGACACCGAAGGTATACGTCTCACCGTCAAGTTCCCGGCTATACACGATAGCCGTTTTGCAGAGCGGTCACCATGTCGTGGCAATTTTCTGTCCACCAACAACATCGTTGACGATCTCGTGTCCATTCAGCAAATAAAGCGAATAAGCACGACTTTCGTCATTGAAAGTTACACCGATAACAGGCGCATCGGGATCAAGTTTTGCCTCGTTGGCAGACACAAATTGCGGATCTGTAATAGCAGGAATGGCATCGAAAGGTAATAAAGTTCGGATTGCGTCATCGGCATAATCCGCAGCAACCGCGCAGCAGGTAAAAAAAAGAAGCAGTGAAAGGGTAAAAATGTAGTTTTTCATAATTAAATTCCTTAGGACTTACGCAGCCCTAATTTTGAGTGCTGGAGATTTGAGTTGTTCAGCGAGATACTCGGAGAGTCACCCATGTTTGACTTGATAAAGCGTCTGACCGGTCTCCGAGGCTTTCCGCATCAGGTACACCCAAACAAGAAACGCGGAACTGATGTGATTGCGGACGATACGCGAGAGACGACATTGGCATTTCTCCAAACCCGTCAACTGCTTTGCCTCACGGTGAAATTGTTCAATCTTCCAGCGGTTGCGACACACCTGTTGTGTCGCAGCAACATCGGAGTGACTCAAGGCATTGGTTACGACATAATCCGTGCGTCGCGCAGACGCCACCCGGAAAACTCTCACCTTCTGATGTTTCGGGAACTTATTGCGTTTTACAACTTTGCCAGATGTATCTTCGGTGTCCGCCCAGTCTAAAGCATCTATACGTCTATAGGGACGTTCGCCTTGCGAGTCATCTACAAGGCGATTCGACTTCATCGGGCAATAATACGTCTTTGCGAGACTTTCAATAAAGAGCAAGAGACGTTTGCTGGCATACCAAGCATCCATCAATACTGTCGAAAAAGCGACTTTGCGAACCTCAACGCAGACCTCGAGCATGTCCCGGACGTGATCCAACTTCGTTTTACCGTCGCAGGCTTTATCGTAAATACGATAATCTATTAACCAAGACCGGTCTAACGTCGGATGCACATAGACACACGTCACGACACCGATGCCGTTAACGACTTTCCCGGCGTTGCCAGAATATTGCGGTTTCGCTAAGCCAATCTGCTTGGCGTGCGGCTTCTCTAACGTCGTATCATCAAAAATAAGATAGCCATCGAGGGTTTGAACCAAGTCAGGTTCAACGTGTTCCCAGACCTGTCGCGGCGTGAGACGATCCCCGGCGAGATACCGGTTTATCTAATCATGACTGAAGGCTTCAGAATGATCCGCAAAATGCGTCAATGTATAATTGACGGGGTACTCAGAAGATACTGACAGGAATCGACACGCGTCGGTTTGCTCATTTTTCTTTACCTCCTGAAATACAATATTACGACTCTTCACCGGATATGTCAAACATTATTACGTAAGTCCTATGGATGTCACTAATGTTTTGCGTGCCGTTCGGCTGCCGTCGTATTACACGTATAATACGAATGCCCCGCCGCACACGTCCCATCATGATCCCCAGCAGCCCCACCACAACCCGTCCAGCCGTGTGCACCACACTTCGCGACGGGTTCCTCCTCATCGGAATCGTCTTCCGAGTCGTCGTCATCATCAGAATCGTCGTCTTCCGAGTCGGAACCTGAATCCTCTTGTGGCGGTGGTGGTGGTGGTGGCGGCGGAGGCGGCGGAGGCGGCGCGGTATGTGCTTCATGCCGGACTTTCGATGTCTCATTACACGTATAGTACGAGTGACCCGCATTACACGTCGCATCGTGATCCCCAGCAGCCCCGCCGCAATCCGTCCACGAATGCGCTGGACACGTCGGAGCCTTCTCAGGGAACTTGTGCGTATGTCCTTTACACGTCCAATACCGCGAGGTCCGCTCACACGTCTCGCCATCCGAATTCGTCTCGGAACATGACGAGACAAACGAATGATCGCCACCCGCAGACTTCGGATGGCCACACTTACGAACGCCTTCCGAGGAATCACCACCATTGTTGGTGTTAGAATCCGAATCGGAATTCCCATTGTTGTTGTTATTAGAACCCGAATCCTTGTTGTTGTTCTTCGGATTCTGTGTGTTCTGTTTCGGCGGGGCATCCGAGGCGGTATGTGCTTCATGCACCGCTTTCGCTGTCTCATTACATGTATAATACGAATGCCCCGCCGCACACGTCTCGGCATGCGATACCGTCCCCCCGCAACCCGTCCACGCATCCGCACGACAGACAACTTGCTTGTTGGAAGTCGAATCGGAATTCCCATCGTTGTTGTTCTGAGAACCTGAATCCCCGTCGTTGTTCTTTGGATGCTGCGGTGGTGGCGGCGGGTTCTGTTTCGGCGGGGCATCTGAGGCGGTATGTGCTTCATGCACCGCTTTCGCTGTCTCATTACATGTATAATACGTGTGCCCCGCCGCACACGTCTCGGCATGCGATACCGTCCCCCCGCAACCCGTCCACGCATCCGCACGACAGACAACTTTCACCGTGCTCGGATACACATGCTCATGATCCGGAAACTCACAGAAATAATACTTTCCACCAGTGACCGTACACGTTTCGCCTTTCGCGTTCACAGGACACACACGCGACGCATGATCGGGTATCTGGCAGGAATACACCGAATGCCCACACCACCAAAAATCAAACGGACCGTTGTGATGCCCCGGGGCATCCTTCTTATGTCCACACGGCAACGTCTCTGTGGATGTCGCCGTATCGCAGACACCGACCCCATGTTTCACTGACTCTGTGCACGACCAGAAATGCGTTTTACACGTAGCGCACTTCACGTAATGCGGTTGACCGATGTTGGGGTCCGGGGGCGAGGACTCCGCACCGAAAACACCCGGCAGAACACTGAAAAGCAAAATAACACATACAAATAGAAATAGAAATAGAAAAAAAACGCGTTTCATCTCGTAAACTCCTTACTTTTGAAAATCATGAAAACAACCAGTTCTATGAACCCGAACCTGAACCGCTCGTGCTGTGAGGCTTTTTACACTCTGGACAGATATTTTCAGCACCCTCCTTTTCCTTTTTATCCCTGAACCGCTTTTTTTCCGGAGACGCAGCCGAATGTGTCCCAGACGGTTGCGGATACGTGACTGTCGCTGAACACCCACTCGGCGAACACTCACGAAAAGAAACACCACACACAACGGAATCTGAACTTGTATACGTGCCCCCAGATGCCGAAAAGTTCGCACACGTCAACACATCATGCCCCCCATCGGGTTTACTCGGACAATCATAATAAGACTTGCTACACCCGGGAACCGGATCACTCGCCGATGCACATTGCTTCTTATGCAGATCCTGCGCATTGGTGTAACTCCTAAAACGCGAACCGCACGCATTTGCACA
Source organism: Candidatus Poribacteria bacterium (assembly GCA_963662915.2). Classification (GTDB taxonomy): domain Bacteria; phylum Poribacteria; class WGA-4E; order WGA-4E; family WGA-3G; genus WGA-3G. Next base: position 2,478,660 of record CAXXEU010000002.1, read on the forward strand.
CGGATAGTCAACCTCTGAGAGATCCCTTTTTACCTTGGGCGGATCCGTCCGCGTGCCGTGAGGATCGTTGGGGTCTTTCGGCGTGCCATCTTCATTGAAGCGAGCATCGTAGGCAGTGCGTAATCATCCCACTCATGTTTCGCCTCTGAGTAAACTTCTGAATGCCCCTCGGCAACCTTTGACGCAATATCGAGGAGTTCCTCAAGATCCTCGCCCTTTTTCCAACGTTCTACTTTTTCTGCCGAGATAATCGTCTGACTCCCAACAGTAACTGTCCCGGTTGCAACCATTACCGCTGTTGTCGAGCCACCACTCAGAGCCCCGGCAATCGTAGCACCACCAATACGAATCAGGTTGATCAGGGTGTCCACCGTCGTCTGCTTTACACCCGCGTTATTCTCATCAATATTTTCGCGAATGTCTTCGACCTTGTCAACGGCATCATTGTGGTTCCCAACAGCGTTTCCCAGACTATCTTCTGATGTCATATACGTCTGATGCAGTTTGTCTGTGGAAAGTTCCTTGTACTTCTTTATCGGGTCTTCACCATCGTCGTTGCCTGCTGCTGCCGCAGCGAACAGAAAGGAGACTGTGAGAAGTAGACACAAAATACAGAACAAGCGACCAATGCCCAAATCGTTCCTTTTCATCGTGTGCCTCCTTGTGTTTCGGCTTCGGAGGCGCGCGGCTGTTGCTGCTGGGCGCGGTGGAGCTGACGAATTCGACGACGCTCAGCGAAAATAGCACGACGATCCTCGTACTGTCTATTTATCTCGTCCATGTGAGCTCTGAAAGCGGCACTTTTCGCCGCGAGTGCCTTTTTCGCCGCTAAATATGCTTCTCGTTCAGCCTCTGTCCGGTCTGGCATAGCAAGAACTTGCTTATGTTCTGCCACAATTGCATCATGCCATGCGTTCCGTGCAAGGAGTTCTTCGGGAGATTCGGGATCCGGGGGGAGAGGTGGCAAGGCGGGTAGGTCACCAGGGGTGTCCTGCTCCGGAGCGGCTTCGGACAGTGCCGCCCCGGAGGGGTGCGTCTGTTTTTCGGAGAAATCCAAAGGAGTCGAGGCTGCGGTTTCTGCACCCGCGGGAGCCTCAACGCCCCCAGGGGCAGCCGCCTCGGCGGGAGCCAGGGTCTCATGCGGATCAGCATGGAAAGTGCCATCTTCGTGAAAATGTCCACCTTCCGGGGGGTCCGAAACTTTTGGAGCGGCTTCGGTCTTTTCAACTTCTACGGGTTCATAGACCTTGAGAGGGACCTGGTCGGAAACTTGCTGCCCTCGCCACACACCGGCCCCTATCAGAATAACTAATAAAGTCAAAATCGGTATCCAAACTTTCTTTCTCAACATGCGGTTATCTCCTTTTTGCGTTCAGAAAAATATCGGTTCTGAGTTTCAAGACGACCGGTTCATCTGTGCCTTCGAGTGTCACCTGTTTTGACTTGACCGCTGTCAACATCAAACTCGCTATCGAGTCGCCAAGAAACAACTCGCGATATTCTCCGGTCACGGTGTTTTTCAACCACGCCGACGCAGCGACTGGATCCGACGGATAGACACGCGTGCCTATCAAGATAAGGTGCTCTCCAGGAGCAGGCTCCGGGTTCAAGACTGTGCCAAGCGGCGCAAACAAGTTATTCTTAAGGATCGTTTGGTAGAAGTCGCTGTCAAGCGTTGCTGAAAAGGTATCGTTCTCAACAAAGATACGGCTTTCGAGAAGTCCGGGGTCTGTCGTGCTGGGCGGCACGGCAAAACGCTTTATTGCTTGTGTTGGCTTTTGGGTCGCTGCTTGTAAACAATAGAGACCCAAAACACAACAGAGCAGACAGACCAGACACACAAGAAACGTCTCATTCTTGAAAAACATAAATGGACTCCTTCTCCGTTATTTGCCATCAGTCTCCAGACAGAGGCTCGGTTGACACAGGGGTTGTGATTCAGGGGAATACATCACAGAGGTTTGGCGACACGGGGAAGCCGGAACGTTTGTTTTCAGGTGTCCGTATCCGAGGGTTGCTATGCCTAAAAAGAGGGTGATGGTCAGTATCCATCGTTTGAAAGTGTCTCGCATGAGTCATGATTCCTTATAGAAAATGTAATGACGACGACACGAGACGTGCATAAGGATAGCACATCTCGTGGGTATCGCCAAGAGGGTGAATTTGCATCGCGAGGGGTCCTGGTATGTCAGTGGGTAGTGTGATGCAATGCGAAAAGCCCATGATGTCTGCCTTGTGTCTGACGAAGGCAATATATGGGTAGAAAGGGTTTCGACAGTCAGGGGAGCGACTGTCCTTTATCTTCTGAAGTGAAACACTTAACTTATATAAAGTGGGAGGGCAGCACTGTTAACCGAAGAAACACACGCTCGCAGCTCAGAGAAGCGACTGCCTACCGAGGAGCAAGGACCCAGCAACGGGGCACCTAATATCTCTATGTATGGTTTCATCGGGTTCATAAATCGGTCCTTCATCTGCTATTTCCCTACGTAAATATGAAATGCACAGCGGCACCTTTGGGGGCACCACCTTCCTATAGGCATAATTATAGCATACATCTCAAAAAATGTCAAATAATTTTTCATAAAATACTTGAGACCTTTATCGCATTTGATAGATAGGACTTACGCAATTTTGACCGTATCCCGCTCTGTGAGTTGGGGATCCCTGAAAAAACACAGGCATTCTGGTGGCACAGCCTAACAGATTATGCTACAAAAGAGCATTCTGCGTAAGTCCTATTCCTATGAGAAAATTAGTGTTTTTTAAGTTTGCAAATAGGTTAATTATTAAAAATTGTAGCACAGACGAAACCGTTTTACCAACCTTTCACGGCATTTAGCGATTGCCTTGACAAATTATGTTGACCACGCTAATATAAATCCAACAAATCTCTAATAGGAAACAACCATGAAACTGACAGAACATCAGGTAAACTTTTTCAACACCTTCGGTTATCTCGCAATACCGAACCTGTTTTCTCCAAGTGAGATAGAATGGATTACCGAAGAATTCGAGATGACGATTCAGGAATTTGGGAACGGCAAAGACCATGACGGAACACACCGCACAATGTTTGGAGGCCCGATTGAGCATCGTCCTCGACTTTGCACTTTACTCGATGATGAACGTATCAAGGGACTTATCGGTGGTGTGATCGGTGCGGACTTCAACTACGCTGGGGGCGACGGGAACTATTACACTGGAGATACCGGTTGGCATCCAGATGGAAACTGGGGACAACTCTTCGCTTGCAAGGTAGCATTTTATCTCGACCCCTTAACCAAAAACACCGGATGTCTACGCGTTATTCCGGGCAGCCAAAACCCCGCACACTTCGTTAGGGCAGGAAAGATTGATCCGAATCAATCAGAAGCATTGTACGGTATTCCACCTCGCGATTTTCCAACAAGCGTCGCACTGGAAAACACACCCGGTGATGTGGTAATTTTCAATCACGACACTTATCACGCAGCGTTTGGCGGCGGTACCCAGCGGCGGATGTTCACAATGAACTGCACACGACATTGTACGACCCAACCGGATTTAGAGACGCTGCGTCAGTATTTGAGCGTCCATTCAGCAGGCGGGTATCAAATTGATACTGGTGCCGGTATGTTCTTCCCAACGATGATTGACACCACAGACGCAACACGCCGAATCCATTTGCAACAATGCGCTGATATCCATGATGAATTGTTCCCTCAATACGCTCGGCGTTCCTAAGCCACAGTAAATTTCACTATCACTGACCCATTGTGTATCAATCCCTGAGGAAACAAAGTATTTTATGTCCATATTTCACTGAATAACCTAAATATTTTGACAATTCATTAGGCCACAATAGTATTTTTGTTGCAATCTTCGCTGTTTTGTAGTATTTTAAATGTATATTAACTGTCCATCGTCCGAACTACATTGCAAGTTGCAGTCCACAAATTCACATTGTAAAACTCATCTTATGGTTCCGCCTCTACTATTTAACCATTGCTTACAGCATATTGGTAAAACCATCGTCTCGGCAGCATTAATTTACGGGATGAGCGCGTTTTCTGCTGCTGCCTCACCAAAGGTGAGAACACACTTGCCCCCGAGCTCCATCGCCGTCAGTGACGATGCCTTAGCCACATTTTTCAATCCCTCTGGACTTGGTACAGGGCGCGGCTTAAATCTGTATTATCTCCGAACATACCAAAGTAATTGGGCAGGGGATGACGCTTTTTTCCTCGCTGTACCCAATGGCGGTTTTGGGGTCGAGTTTGCTACCGCTAACGCCGACACTACCTTTACACGGTATACACTCTCCAGCGGTCAGCATCTCGGTCATTCACTCTACGCCGGAACAAATTACAGTTGGATAAACTCGGACGACAAAAATTATGACACGTTCCATTCCGTTTCTCTCGGTTTAATGTATAGACGACGCTATTTCTCAATCGGTGCGATGGCGCGAGATCTCAACCAACCCAAATTACTCGGTGAGAAACTTGGACGTACCTACGATTTTGGATTCGCAATTCGTCCAGGGACCTGGCGAACTACCCTCTCACTCGATATGCAGAAAACACAAGGCATAGAAGGTGTTGACCTCCGCTATGCTTTGGAGGTCCGCCCAATTCGCGAATTGATGCTCCGCGGCACATTAAAGAGTGACCTAAGTTTTGACGTTCGCTTTGGCATCAATATCGGGAATTGGGGAATTGGAACTGGCAACACCTTCGACAAAAACCGAGAAGCACAAACCGGAGTCGGTTATTTCCATTTTTCCAACATTCCTATAACGAAGCAATTGCCGCGCCGCCGCATGTTCCTCGATCTGCAGATGCACTCCCTCAAAGAAGTCTTGTCCCTCGCGAAATCGGATGAAGACATCGCTGGCATTCTCGTCCGTATCAACGGAAACAGCTACGGTATGGCACAGCTTCAGGAGATGGCAGATGCTATCTTGGATTTCAGGGAATCCGGACGCGTCGTCCTCTGCTACCTTACTAACTGCTCCACCGGCGACTACATTGTCGCCTCCACCTGCGACGGCATTCTAATCCATCCATCCGCAGAAGTACGGTTGATTGGGCTCCGCACAGAACGCGCCTTCTACAAAGGCACCTTAGACCTGCTCGGCATCACAGCCAATATCGAGCAGATCGGGAAATATAAGTCCGGATCCGAAGCACTTACAAGGAAAGAAATGTCCGAAGCACATCGCGAAATCCAGAATATCATCTTAGACGACCTCTACGAACAACTCGTAGAAGTTATCGCAAATGGACGCGGATGGACACCTGAAGATGTAAAAAAACGTATTGACGGAGGACCGTACACAGCCCGGCAAGCCTTCGCTTCTGAACTCGTTGATCGGCTCGTCTATGAAGATGAACTGATAGACGTTGTATCCGAACTCACCGATAAACATACAGATTTGGTAACCGCTGATGAATACGTAAAAAGCAGACCGTATACGCAGAATTGGCGGGTTCCACAGCCGAAAATCGCAATTATTGAAGCGAAAGGATTAATGATAACAGGTGATAGCTTCATCGATCCACTCACCGGCACACAAGTAATGGGTGCTGAGACCATCGTGCGCGCGATTAAGAACGCCAAAGATGACGACTCCATAAAGGCGGTTGTCCTGCGGATTGATAGCGGAGGCGGACTCGTTACCGCCGCTGATATTATATGGCGTGCATTGGTACAACTTCGGGAAGTCAAACCGTTGGTGGTGTCAATGGGCAATGTAGCGGCATCAGGAGGCTACTACATTGCAGCACCAGCAGATGTTATCGTCGCTGAACCCGGAACAATTACGGGTTCCATCGGTGTTATAAGTGGCAAGTATAGCTTAAAAGGACTTTACGAAAAATTAGGTGTTCAAAAGGAAATTCTTAAACGGGGCAAGCATGCCGATTTTTATACAGACTATGGTGACTACCCCGCCTCAGAACAGGAAATTATCCAAAAACAAGTTAAGGAAATTTACGACGACTTTGTTACAAAGGTAGCGCGCGGACGAAGTAAGTTATCTACGACAGACGTGGACAACCTTGGGCGCGGACGCATCTGGTCAGGCAAACAAGGAAAAGAGAATGGATTGGTAGATGAACTCGGCGGTTTAAATCTTGCACTCGTTATCGCACAAGAACACGCTGAATTGCAAGAAAAAGTTGTCGAAGTAATCCGTTTTCCGAAACAGAGACGGATATCTCAATTTTTCCACAATTTTCGGTTGCTATCTGCCACACTCCATCGGGTTGCATCTGAAGATAGCGATGGAGAGAACACATTTGCCAAACTACCACTTATCACACCGTACGGAGGCTTTAACGATATGCTGAAACTCATAAATACCATTAGGAAACACAGGCTTTTTCTGCTTATGCCTTATCAGATAGCCACGGGTGAATGATGACAAAACAATCAGAAATAATGTCCCGGAGCTAAGACCAAAATGCTATTTGCCAAAAACTATGCAACACAACGCAAGAAGATGGTTAGAGATCAAATCGAAGCACGTGGCATCCGCAACCCGCGAATACTTGCTGTCATGCAAAAGGTAGAGCGACACCTGTTTGTAAAACCGGAATATCTCAATATGGCGTATTGGGACGGTCCGCTGCCCATCAATTGTCAACAGACAGTTTCGCAACCCTATATCGTCGCATTAATGACGAATCTACTAAAACTTACACCAACTTCAAAAGTACTTGAGATCGGAACCGGATGTGGCTATCAAACAGCTATATTAGCAGAATTAGCAGCGGCAGTTTATTCCGTTGAGATTCTGCCGATACTTGCCAAAAGCGCGAAAGCTCGATTAGAGCGTCTCAACTATCGGAACATATATTTCAAAGAAGGCAATGGTTATCACGGTTGGCAAGAATATGCCCCCTATGATGCCGTGCTCGTGGCAGCCGCACCTAAGATCGTCCCAGAGCAGCTGGTTCAGCAACTCGGTGCAGGCGGAAGAATAGTTATTCCAGTCGGTGATAGCGAACAAAACCTCCTTTTAATTCAGAAGGAACCCACAACTGAAGAGGGTTCCGAACCCTTGCTGGAAACTACAGAGGTTACCGGGGTCAGTTTCGTGCCTATGACAGGATCATCGAATTAAGTTTTTAATTGAAGATTCACAGAAATGCCAGCAACGCACAAAGCAAACCTACCGAGTCTGGGCCCCATAAATTCGGAAATAAATACTGCTAAAAGGAAACAATAGATTTGAAACATACACTTCATATAATTCTACTGATAATCCTGCTTTTTCCAACTGCTGTATCTGCAACATTTAACGATATAGGCGTTGGGGCAAGACCACTGGGTTTAGGGGGCGCATTCGTTGCACTCGCCGATGATAGCAACGCCGCAAGTTACAACGCCGCAGGATTAGGCTATATCGATGCAATCCAGATTGGTGCCACGAGGGCACAACGCTTCAATGGACTCATCACCTATAATAGTGTCAGCGGGATTATTCCATTCGGGAGAATCGGTTCGCTTGGCGCGAGCCTCGGTATCCTCGCAGAAGATTCCGAAATCTATCAGGAACAGGTGATGCGGATATCCTACGGGAACGCCCTCTTCAAACAATTGGCAATCGGAGCAAACTTTAAACTTTTCGGTACCGCCTTTGATGCAGCAAACGAATTCGTCGCCGAGAACCCGTACTTTGCCCAGACCTCGAGCTCAGCCCTTTCATTTGATCTCGGTGTGATTGCCAAACCCTTCCAGAGTCTGAGTCTCGGGGTATCTGTAGAGAACTTACTCCCGGCAAACATGAGTATCTCCGATACACACACAGACGCAGTGCCGCTGAATATCCGTGCCGGTTTGGTATATAAACTTGCCTCTATAGCAGAGATGAGCGCACAAGGTGCAGCCGTCCGTAACTTGCTAAAAGGCAGTTTAGGTACGGTGGAGATTGCATCTCGCAACGGTGAAACTTATATCCGCACTGGCATAGAAATTTGGCTGAACAAAGCTATCGCTATCCGCGGCGGATACGGTGCAAAAAACGGAGCAAGCACGGCAACAACCCTCAACTTCGGCGGCAGTGCCAAAATTCCAATCAGTAACACGAATCTTCAACTCGACTACGGAATCCAACTATTGAGTGGAGATTTTCAGAATAACACAACACAGCGATTCTCGCTCAATCTGATACTTTAGAAAAGAGTCCCCCAATGAAAAATACAGCAATTATTTTAATACTTACTGTCGGCATATTCATCCCGATAATCAGTTATGGTGCGGTTACTTCCGTAGGCGAGATAAACGTCCAAGGCGAAACGAAAGGTGTTGTCCCTGCCAGTTCAACGGTGCCACTCATTGTAACGCTCGTTGTTGATAGGTCATTAGCAGAGCCCGGTGAAGAAATTAAGACGATTGAAGTCATAATGCCACCGGGATTTCTGACGCAATCCTCCCTTTTCAAAGGTGTCAAACGCGACGGAAATTCGATTGTCGCGCGAGCAGTCGTCTCCGGTGGAACCATCCTGCGCGTCGAGTTAGCAGATGCTGTCGTTGACTTCCAAAATTCGATATATGAGATAACCTTTGAAGCCCGAACGCCAAATACAGTCATACTGGAGACGGTTTTCAGAACACGGCTCCGCAACCTCCAAGACGGTCCCATCGGCGAATTCATCCGATCCGGACAGGCAGATGGCAAACTCAACAACGATGATTTTACTTTAGAAGTAATCCCGAACATACCACCTGATCCGGTTATAGATTTCACTGCTGAAGCTGACGGCACCGGTGAAAATGATGTGACCCTCCGCTGGCAGAAATCAGAAGACCTTGATGTCAGCGGTTATCTCATCTATAGGAATAAGGAAACTCCAATCAATGTTGAAAACCGCTCATCAACAACGTTCCGAGAGATCAATGTGCCGCCCGGGAGTCACACGTATCAGATAACCGCCTATAAAACACTCTTTCTACAATCGGAACGCACCGCGATTCAAGCAGTCGAAGTATCCCCGGATACAGCTGCACCAGAGTCTCCAATGATGCTGAGTGTCATTACTTCAAGCGATGGGGTCGAAGTGCTCTGGAAACCGAGTATCAGTCGCGATGTAATGACCTACCAAGTCCTATTCGGATCCGCGGAAACTGATGGACTCACGCCGCTCCCTAACGGAGAAATAAGCGAGTTAAAAACGGAATATAAATTTATTGATAGCCGTCCTCTGTCCATTGGCAGTTTTACCTATGCTGTCATTGCAATCGACGAGGCAGATAATGCCTCCGCACCCATACAGAAAAAACTACGCATATTTAATGAACCGTATCCGAATCCATTTACACCCCTCTCGCCAAGTGAAGATTTCAATCAGGTCGTGTTCCCTGCACGGACACTTGAAGACGCTTCCGGTGAATTCTCAGTCCTTATCTATGACATTGACGGGATGCTCGTTAAAACCTTAACCGCACTGTCCGGAGAAACAGAGTTGACTTGGGATGGGTATAATGAAGCGGGTGAGATTGTAGAAAGTGGCATTTATGTCTACCAACTTCAGGTAGGAGACAGTTTTAAGACTGGCACTTTGATTGTTGCCAAATAGATAGATTGCTATTTGGAGACGCAATAATGCTAAGGCGCGCTTGCGGATATTGCGGAGCCGTTCAGAGGAATACATAAGCAGCGGCAAAACGTGCACGACAGGAAAAAATGTCTTGACTTAATTTTTTGTTCAGAGTTATATTATAAAAACGACTTTTGTCGACGTAATATGCTTTTCTGATTGGCGTTCAGCTGCCAATCGCTTGAGGAATTAAAGTCACATCTGACTCACATCCCTCACACGCAAGGCACATTGTTAACACAACAACATTCTCAGTGTGCCTCACGAACTGAAACTTATTATAGAAAATTAGAATAAAGGAGAAACGACAAAAATGAATAAATTGAAGTCATACGGACTTCGTCTCAGGCAGAAAAGTTTAAAACTTACATGGCATTTAGCAATTCTCACAACTGTGGCAATCGCCTGTTCTGTTTTTGTTGCTTTACCGACCGCAGAAGGATGGACAGTCCTACAAGAGCGCGATCCAAACGTTCGGGATTACATGTCCATCACTTTTACGAGCAAAAGTACCGGTTGGGTAGTGGGTGCCGCTTCGTTTGAGGACTTTGAAAATCCGGGCTTTATTGGTTACACGATAGACGGTGGTGCTTCATGGCACAAATCGGAAGTTAAAATCCCTGCCGATTTAGCTGAAGTTTACTTTTTAGACGATAAGCACGGTTGGGCAGTCGGTGCAAACGGCACAATTGTATCAACGACTAACGGTCAAGACTGGGAATTACAAACGAGTAAAGTCGGTAACGGACTTAAGGGAATTTACTTCGTTAATGAAGAGGTCGGACTCGCCGTAGGTGAGAGTGATACAATCCTCTCTACGAAAAACGGTGGACGCTCTTGGAAGGTGCTTCAAGGTGGACAACTCGGTGCCATCGGTGACGACGATGCGAATATGTACAACGCTGTCCAGTTCCTTGATGAAGAGACCGGCTGGCTTGCAGGTGTCCGCGTTAGCCCCAGCACACAAGGACAGAGTGCCTTAATTCAAAAAACCATGGACGGTGGACAGAGTTGGGTTACACAAGAAACTGGTAAAGAAGACATTCTCGAAGACATCTTCTTCCTTAACGCTTCAATGGGTTGGGCAGTCGGTGAAAATGGTGTAATCCTCCATACCAATAACGGTGGCGAGTCCTGGGTAGAGCAAACCAGTAACACACAAGAAACACTACGAAGTGTTGGGTTTGCGGACGAGAATAACGGCTGGGCTATCGGTGGGGACTTTGGGGTCGGTGCCATTCTACAGACAACCGATGGTGGTAACACCTGGGAGCTTGAAGACTCTAAGGAAAAATTAGTTAAAGTTTTTGTGCTTGATGGAAAAAATGTCTGGTTAGCAAGTTCCACGGGTGCCATCATGCAGGCTGACTAAAATGCAGCATAGGGAGTAGCATCAATTTTCAATCCACTACACCCTATGCTTAACCTTATGTAAGTCTGGTAAAGATTAGGAATCCAAGCTATACAACAGTGAACAAACTGTTTTTTGTGGAATTGGAGGTATAATTTTGGAAATATCCACGTTCGCGGCGCGAATGGAGCGATTGGGAACAGAATCCGCATTTGAAGTGCTTGCCAAAGCCAAACAATTAGAGGCACAAGGCAGAAACATCATCCATTTAGAGATAGGACAACCGGATTTCCCGACGCCGATTAATATCATTGAGGCAGCGTATAAAGCAATGAAAGACGGACATACGGGTTACTGTCCATCAGCCGGAGTACCGGAATTTCGTGAGGTTGTCGCGCAACACATAACAGAGACGCGTGGGATCAGCGTCCACCCAGATGAGGTCACCGTGACACCCGGTGCCAAGCCAATTATTTTCTTTACCATTTTGGCTCTAATCGATGACGGCGATGAAGTGATTTATCCCGAACCCGGATTTCCGGTCTATGAATCAGTTATCGACTTCATCGGCGGAAAAGCCGTTCCGCTCCACCTTCGCGAGGAGGTTGATTTCCGATTCCGCCTCGAAGATCTCGTCGATGCAATCTCTGACCGAACGAAACTCCTCATTCTCAACTCACCTCAAAACCCGACAGGCGGGATATTAACGCCAGAGGACCTCACAGCAATCGCTGAATTGGCACAGAAACACAACTTTTATGTACTTACTGATGAAGTGTACTCCCGCATCCTCTACGAAGGCAAACATCATAGCGTCATCAACCTCCCCGGTATGAAAGAACGCACAATCCTTATTGAGGGACATTCTAAAACCTACGCAATGACAGGATGGCGACTCGGATACGGTATCGCACCCCAAGAAATCGCAGATAAGATTACGCAACTCACAATCAACTCCAATTCTTGTACCGCAACTTTCACACAAATCGCTGGAATAGAAGCACTGACAGGACAGCAAACCTCTGTTACTGAGATGGTAAACGAGTTTCAGAAACGCCGTGATGCAATTGTGGAAGGACTGAATACCATTGAAGGTGTGAGCTGCATCAAACCGCTCGGCGCCTTTTATGTGTTTCCTAACGTCACTCAACTCCCGCTTTCGTGTGAAGCACTTGCTGATTATCTGATGAATGAGGCTGATATCGCGCTATTGCCCGGCACCGCCTTCGGCAAATACGGCGACGGTTACCTCCGGCTTTCGTATGCCAATTCATTGGAAAACATCCAAGAGGCATTAAATAGAATGGAAACTGCAATCATGAAATTGTAGAATAGTTGTCAGTCAGCAGCAGTCAGCAGTCAGTAGATGCTTGTGGCGGTTGCAATATCTGTTGATACCACAAATATCTTTTTGCTGAAAGCCGAAAGCGTAGCGACCTGACAGCCGATAGCCATTAATAATAGGAATTTGTTGTATGCCTCAAATTTTCAATAGTGCGTTAAACGAAAAAGTCACCGTTCGTATCCCAGCAAGTACGACGAACTTGGGTCCCGGCTTTGATGTCTTAGGGCTTGCCTTACAACTCTACAGCACTGTCACACTGGAACCGTCTGAAACCGATACCGAAGTTGTTGTAAGCGGCGTAGATGCCGATAAAATACCGAGCACGCCAGAACATGTGGCATTTCAAGCAGTAGAATTAATCTTTAAACGAAGCGGAACAAAACGTCCCAACGGCTTTAAATTACACATTGACAACGGAATACCCGCAATCCGTGGGTTAGGTGGTAGTGGTACAGCCATTCTTGGTGGATTGTTAACTGCGAATATCCTATGTGGAATGCCTTTTTCTGATGCCGAACTTCTCAACTTCGCAACGGAAATAGAAGGGCATCCAGATAATGTAGCAGCCTCATTGTATGGGGGTATTGTTGTTGCAGCGCAAGAAAATGGACAGGTGCATACCATTCGGCTGACATGTCCACCGGAACTCTCTATTGTGCTTGTAATCCCGAATTTTCCGCTTTCAACTAAACAAGCACGAGAAGTTCTACCAAAATCCGTGGATTTCGCGGACGCAATCTATAATACGAGCCGTAGTACATTACTCATTGCCAGTATTGCAACCGGTCAATTTGAAATGCTGAGCGTAGCTATGAAGGATAAGCTGCATCAACCGTATCGCACTTCACTAATTCCTGGATTTAGCGATGTCGCTGACGCTGCGATTACCAACGGGGCACTCAGTGTTGCCCTGAGTGGCGCGGGACCGACTGTAGCAGCCTATTGTCTGGAACACGCCGAACAGGTTGCAAAACAGATGCAGATCGCCTTCAGCAAGCATCAAATAGTTTGTGATACTAAGATTTTGAAGGCAGATGCCGACGGAGCCCATGTACATACTAGGGTGCCTCGCCGGAGTACATAGATTAACATAGTGTCTCTCTCAAACAGACATTTTCAGTCTAAAAATACCAAAAATTGAGAATCGGTAACTTTACAATTCTGTAGGCGATGGGAGTTTTCCGAGTTTCTAAACGCCTGACACCCATAAAAACACGATGTCGAATTTTCACACGGAAAACATTGCATCCATATTGAATAAATTCAACGCCAACATGGACCAGGGGTTGAGTGCGGACGCCTTTCAGACAGCGAAAGCGCAGTACGGCAAGAACGAACTGGATCCAGCGGAAACAGCTTTTTCCCTTAAGGCGTTTTTAGGACCACTTTTCACATGGCGCATTCTTGTTCTGACGTTGGCAACACTCACCTTAATCTTCTGCTTTGCTAACGGGGCAAGCGGTATCAGTCTCCACACAATAGGACTCATTGGTGCCGTTCTGGCTATGCATATCGGATGGGCATACCTGACGGATCACCACAGCCGGAGCCGTGATAACAAGATACACCGACTGATGCTCTATAGTATCAAAGTTATCCGACAAGGAAAAATCGATCACTGTCTACCGGAAAACATCGTGCCGGGCGATTTACTTTCCTTTTCTTCCGGGGACTATGTGCCGGCTGACGCCAGAATTATTGAATCCGAAGGTCTGATGATTGACGAATCAGCACTCTTTGGAACTGAAGAACCTGTTGCAAAGACAAGCATAGATATTTCAGAGACGAATGTACCGCCACAAAGACAAAAAAACATGGCATTTGCCGGGACGTATGTTACAGCAGGACACGGCTTTGCGATTGTAGTCCAGACCGGTAAGGATTTAGAAATCAGGAAACAACGTCGCGATGTACATGCTCCAGTCACCCCGAATACGTTAGCCGAGAACGAGACCCAGCGTCTGCATACTGTTATGAAAGTAACTGGGGTGATAATTGCCGGTGTAGCTGTGGGGCTCGCATGGTGGTTTGAATACCAGAATCAATCAACTGATTGGTACGCCCTGATATATCTCGGTATCCTCTTTGTTCTTGCGTCCGCTCCACACGACGTTATTTCCTTGCTTCGACTCTCTTTTTCTCAGCATACCCAAAAGTTACTGGAAAAAGGGGTTATCTTACGAAATTCACGTACCCTTGAAAAATTGAACCGGATCACTGCCTTTTGTGCCAATGAAAACGGTCTCTCTACAACCCGCGCCCTGACGATCGCCAACCTTTTTGTGGATGAACAACTGATTGATGGCAATACGTGGCAAACGTGGTTAGACTCCTTGCAAAACCTTACGCCCCAAGAACGACAAGAGACAATTGCGTCAATGCCGACTGGCGGAAAAATCCCACAAGGTGCTTCTCACCTGGTGTTCACAGCCGGTCTTAGCACTTCTAACGGACAGCAGTCGGATAATGCCGAAATGTCCAATATGGAAGAAAATTGGACAACCGAACAACCTATTGGTGCCCTTTCACCACAAGCAGCTATTCAGAAATCAATGGAGCAACTCGGCTATCAACCCAATGTCCTGAGCACTAAATTGCCATTGGTGGATTCATATCCTGCTACCCATAACTACGGGTATCAAACGCAAGTGTTTGAGTCAGGTCCAGAAAGCTATCTCAATGTCATCTTTGGCGACGGACAAACCGTGCTTGACACCTGTGCTTCCGCACTCATTGAGGGCGAAATTGTGCCGATGCAAGACAATCGCTACGAAAGATACTGCGAAGTTATTGACTACCTACTTACCACCAGAGCCGAGGTTTATGGTATTGCCTTCCACTCTTCCGATGTCATTTTGAAACCACAAGAGGTCGAAGATAATGCGATCTTTTTAGGGTTTATCGCGCTTTCTATCAGCAGCGGCGAAAAAACAAAGGAAGTCCTGAAGTCCAGCCTTGATACCGGACTCAAGGTAATTCTCATGGCTGAGAATAAAAAGCAGCAGACTATCGACTTTGCGAAGGACCTCGGGCTAATCCACAACCGAAAGTCTGTCGTATCCAGCGAAGAGCTGGAGGCAGTCCCTCGTGAACAATTCGATGACCAGATCTCAAAATGGATCGCTTACTCCCAACCCAATTGGGAACAACGCCGGAATATTGTCCTCAGTTTGAAACGTCAAGGACATTCCGTCGGGTTTCTGGGTGAAAACAGAAACGACTTGCGAGCGATGAACGTCGCTAATATCACCCTTGCAGATGGTAGTAAAGCACCGCATGTTGTCCAAGCCTTTGCCGACGGATTGATTGACAAAAAGGGCTTCCAAGCAGTCAGAGATGGATTGCTCTACGCACGCGAAGCATATCACAATATCGCAGGTTTTTTAAGGTGGAGTTTCTCTTGTACACTCTCATTACTGCTGACGCTTACTTTTGGAACGGTGCTACACTACCTCTATAAACTGCCGATGCCGTTGACACTAACGCAGGTAGTTTGGGTGCAACTCCTCCTAACCTTGCTACCTTCATTAGCGGTCGGGACTGAAAAGATATTTGCCGATGAAAAACATCACCGTCCGACACTTTTTTCTGGCTCACGCTTCCTCTCTAAAACAACGCCGATGGATATCATCTGCCGTTCTGTAACCATCAGTCTAATGACAATTATCCCGTTCTTTTTTCTCCTCTGGCAGTCCTCGGCTTTATCCGATCCACTTGGTGTCTCGACCTTACTGAGAGATGTATTCTCAACTTCAAATTCAACAGATCCAAACGCCTCAGCTATTTCAGTAGCCCGAACAGTGGCATGCACCACACTGATTTTTACGCAATTGACGACCTGCTGGCAAACGTTGCGATACCCATGGGAATCACTCTTTCAACGGATGTTTGCGAACACGCGGCTCCTCATTACGATCCTCATCGTTATAGGGCTTCACCTGATCGCTGTCTACGTCGAACCTATCCGAGAGTTTTTGGGGATGGCACATCTCAAATGGGAATGGCAATGGGCACTTTTGTTCAGTCTAACTCTGTTCTTTTTACCGCTAAACTTAGCAATCAATGCCAATCCGGATGACGACTATTAAGGACTGATACGATTCGTGTGAGACTGAAAACCGACCGGAAAAATGGGTCTATCAGACCCAAAATCCATAGGTTGGAATCCCCGCAATGATCCCGAGGATCGTCCAGAGACTCCCTACTGTAAACTCTCCCAAGATTAACCCCAAAAAGAACGGGGCTATTTTTCGATGTCTCACCACACCACCGTATTGAAGAATAAGCCATTTGACCAGCCAACTCACGAAAAGGCAACTCCATGTGACATTCATTCCCCAACTTGTAGAGATAGCAAATCCCGCCGGATGGAACGGCCACCAGACAAACCGCATCCTAAAAAACATTAGCACTGTCGTCAATAAAAAGCCAAGCCCCATAAACCCACTTTCAGGTATAAGTGTTTCTTCTGGTGCCTGCATCCATCCTGAAAGACGGCGATATGGTTCTATACCGAAAGCACTCAGAGAGGGCCAATAGGCGCGCACCTCCATACCGAGTCGATAGCCGCGGTCAATCAACGCCCAAAATCCTGCCAATGAACCTAAAACAGTTGCAAGCGTTAAGGCAAAGATAATTCGGCGCATTGTCATGTTCGTACGCTCCATGATTTTGAAACCCTCTAACTGGTGCGGCATTGGATGGCTCCGATACGCACGATTGATGAACCAAAACATGGAGAACATAATGAGGTTGCCTCTTCCCAATCGGCGCGTCCCGACAGTCCGAGTCAATATTTCGTCTGGTCCCGAATAGTGTAAATCATGTACAGGCGTGCCTAACTCGGCGCGCATCCGAGTTATCGCGATAGAAATCATATAATAGATTACAAAAAATGAGAACATCACCCACAACTCAGCACCGCCATAGTAACAGAAAACCACAAGGAAAACCATTACCGCGATGAGGCCCAGGGTCGCGGCTCGGTAGGACATCGGTTCAGATGTATCTCGCTCAGAGGCGGTAGCCCCTGTATTTCCTTGTTGGGTATTCAGTCCGAGAACAGTTCGTGCGACGTGTAAAAGATGGCGCCGACTTGCCCAAAGTGCTAAAGCACACAGTGCAAGATAACCGCCTGATGCCTGTTCATTCATGTACGGAAAGCGCGGCAAACTACGAAGTCCAAGTGCAGCACCGAGAACGCGCATAAATCGCCAATACCAAAAGAAAAACCAACATGAAAACGAAAGATCCAACGGAATAAAGAAACCCAGTCCGATGGCAAACGGATAAAGTGAAATAGGGATGCTTCCCATAGCGTTCCACGGACTTTCTGTAAAGATTTGAAAACTCCGCACACGCGTTCGGAGTTCAGGTAAAATTGGATACAGAAAGTTAACACCATTCCAGAGGGCGAGTGCACCCGCAAGCCCAAAACCGAGCCACATCAATCTATTTTGAAAGAGGCTGTTTTTTGGTGTTTCCGTCAACTGGAGCGGCAGTTGAATTATCGGATAACTGAGTTTTTCGTGTTCGATCCACTGTTTCCGGATAATTACATTGATGCAAAGCATGCCAAAAATCAACACAGTAATAAAGGCAGTCCACCAGAGTACTGGCGTTGCCCATCCGAGTAATGTTCTCACCGTATAAAGCGGTAACTCGCCTTCATAGTAGCCGTATAAAAGCGTTGTATCACTCACAGTGAGCCACTGCGGAAGAAACGGAACAAATAACTGCTGCCATTCATTCTCTGGTGTTGCAAAGCGGAACGCATGCCCTAACATCGGAACCAAAATTTCAAGCATATCGTGACCAGCGATACCCGAAGCGATAGAAAGCATCAGGTAAACAACTACCAATTCGCTCTGTGCTAACATCAAACTCGGCAGAAAACGCCGGAACAATTGGTTCACACCGATTATTACGAATAGACTAAAGATTACATTGAAAAAAAGGGAAATTGTCACCGGATGTCCTGAATACCGGATAACTTCCATTTCAATAACCCAATAGCAGTTAATCGGTATTAGGATAACAGCAATAAGTATAGATTTGAGTGTGACACCGTGGGCAGGAACTTGAGATGCTACTAACGAACGGGAAGTTTCAACTTCCATATAAAATACGGCTCCAATAAACGCAAGGCGATTTCGCTTTATTCAGCAGGTGGACCAGCAGGCATGCTTCTAAAGTTACATTCTACAACAGGTTCCGACATATATTTTACATAAATTTATCACACACCCCAGAACGTGTCAACTTTTTAAAGCCATTAACCAGAACGGAATTGTCAAACTCCCAAAAGTCGCAACTTAGAGAAAAAAGAGTCGAAAAATAGACTTTTTTTAACTAACTGTGCGTGCTATAATAGAATTTGCAATAGGTGTGCACAGCATCAAGTCATAACTTGCTATAACAAATCAGGATCCGAACATGAATCCATTCCACGCCATCAAAAACCGAATTGAAAGATTTTTCTACAACGCTTATCAGAAGCGTCTGGAATCAGAAGCGAATAAGTGGAAGATTCCACGCCACATCGGTGTAATCCTTGATGGAAATCGCCGTTACGCTAAAGCGAGTGGACTCGATAACATCATCAAAGGACACTATGAAGGCGCGGATAAATTAGAAGAGGTACTTCATTGGTGTGACGAACTGGGAGTTGAGATTTTTTCGATTTGGATATTCTCACTCGATAACTTTAAACGCGCGGCGCATGAAGTGGAAGGTATTCTCGGACTGATTGAAGGAAAAATGCGCGAACTGGTTACAATTGAGGGACTTCACGCGAATCAGATTAAAGTCCGTGCCATGGGGCAAATAGAACTACTCCCACCGAGTCTTCAAGAAGCGATTCGCAACGCAGAGGAAGCGACCCGACATTATGACAAGTTCATTCTAAATGTCGCTGTCGCTTATGGTGGACGCGAAGAGATTATAGAGGCTCTCCGAGGGCATCTGAAAGCAGAAAGTGAAAGTGGAAAGACAGTTCGACAAATCGCAGACGAGCTCACTGTGGACAAGGTAACGCCCTACTTATACACCTCAGACCTCCCAGACCCAGAGTTAATCATCCGAACCAGTGGAGAGGTACGGCTATCGGGATTTCTACTTTGGCAAAGCGTTTATTCAGAATTTTATTTCTGCGACACGTACTGGCCCTCATTTCGGAAGATTGATTTTCTTCGTGCCTTACGTGCTTATAGTCAACGCAAGCGACGATTTGGAAAATAAAATGGCTATCAACTGTCAGGTCGCTTCGCTTTCAACTCTCACTGCGAGGCAAGTCAAAAGAGCGTTATAGGCACTACCAACGTTGGCAATTGCCATATACTCTACTGACACCCGAAAGCCGATAACTGACTGCTATAAGGAATGAACGTATGCGATTTGGAATTTGTACGAGTTTAGAAAATGTCAACCGACTCGCAGAAGTTGGATATGACTATATCGAATTAGGGGTTCAAACGGCGTTAATGCCTGAATCAGACGAAGTTGAATTTCAAAAAATTCGTGAGCAGGCAGCAACCACACCTTTGAAGCCAGAATCATACGCGGGATTTATTCCAGGAGATCTGCGCGTGGTAGGCGATACGGTGGACTTTCCACGTCTGTCCCGCTATGTGGAAACCGCCTGCCGCAGAGGTAGTGAGATCGGTGGTGAGATTATCGTTTACGGCAGCAGCGGTTCCCGGAACATAGAAGAAAGCTATTCACGCGAACGGGCATTGTCGCAGATTGCAGAATTCTTAGACATGGCGGCAGACCACGCCGAAGCACATAATATAACGATTGTCATCGAACCGATTTGTCGGCGAGAGGGCAATATCCTCAAAACAGTTGCTGATGGACTCGCTATGGCAAAGCGCGTGAACCGTAAAGGTATCAAAGCACTAGCGGATCTTTACCATATCTGGCAGGAAAAAGAACCGATGCAAAACATCGTGGATGCCGCCGAGTGGCTCGCACATGTCCACATTGCAGAACCCGTTAAACGCTCTTATCCGGGAAACGATGATTTTGACTTTACTGATTTTTTTACAGCACTACAAGAAGCTGGCTATGACGGTCGCGTTTCGTGTGAGTGCAAATTTGACAATTTTGACGAAGACATTGAGGTAGCTTTGAAAACCATGAAGGCTTATGTCTAAAAGATTCTTAATGTAACGTTAGCCGCTTTCACGCTTTTAGGGGGTGGAATTTATCCTTACACGTGAACAAGGCAGAGTTATCCGTGCACGCACAGGGTTTTATGATGTCCAATATGGTAATCTTATCCTGCGATGCACACTCCGTGGCACTCTCAAACGGAGACATCGTTCTGAAACTGGACGTAGATTATACGCCGACCCTGTTGCTGTCGGTGACTGGGTTATCTTCACGCAACTTGACGAAGAGGAGGGCGTGGTAGAGGATATTCTGCCTCGCGAGACGAAATTCTCGCGCCAGTACGCAGGCAAACACGGGGACATCGAACAAGTCATCGTCGCAAATGCCCATCAAATCGTAGCCGTCGTCTCAACGCTAATGCCACCGCTTAATTTCAGGACACTCGACAGATTTCTGATCTTGGCTGAGGCGGGTGATATGGAAGCGGTTATATGCCTGAATAAAATGGATTTAGTGGGTACAACGCAACGAGAAGAATTCTCCGATGCTTTTACCAATTATGAAAAGTTGGGGTATCGGGTTCTCTATACCAGCATCAACATCCCAGAGAGCCTTGAAGCACTTCGGCAGGTGCTAAAGGATAAGTTTAGTGTGATTCTCGGGGCTTCTGGTGTCGGGAAGTCCAGCCTGCTGAACGCCCTACAACCGAATTTAGAACTACGAACCGGTGAAGTCGGCATTAAAACACAGAAGGGTCGGCATACAACAACACTCGTGGAACTTTTCGCCTTAGACTTCGGTGGCGAAGTCGCGGACACTCCCGGTATCCGAGAGGTTGGATTATGGGGTGTTGATACCGAAAATTTAGAATACTATTTCCCGGAAATGGATCCCTATCTCGGTAATTGCAAATACAACGATTGCGCGCATGTTGCAGAACCGGATTGTGCTGTCCAAGACGCAGTTGAAGCCGGTGAAATACACGCTGAACGCTATCGGAGTTACGTTGTGCTGCGTACGGGAGATATGACGGAAATCTAATCTTAAAGCAATCAAAAATGTTCACGCGCATACGCTAAACGTTCCGGCACACCGATATCAATCCAGTCTGCGTCCGTTTGTAATGCATAAAGATTAGAAACAAACGGAAAGACATCTCGCTCCAGAGAAAAGACCTCTTGTCCCTTCGGAAACGCCTTAGCGATACTCCGATCAAAGAGATATATCGCACCGTTGACATATCCGGCGCGACAGGTCGGTTGTTTCTCGCGGAAGGCTGTGATTTTCCCATCACTGTCGGCTACGATTTCGCCGTAAGGACGTATATCGGAGACATGCACACTCAGCAGCACCCCTGTCATCCCTTCATGGAACCGAGTCAACATCTCTCGGAGTGAAAAGTTCACAAGCAGGATATCGCCGTTCAGCACAAAAAACGGAGATGTTCCAATCTGCGTCATGGCGTTCTGAATTGCCCCGCCAGTGCCGAGCCGTTTCTCCTCTTTGGCATAGTGGATACGCATCCCGGCATACGTTTCACCGACGCGTTCATAAAGCACAGCGTGCAGATGTCCAGACGCGAGGATGACCTCGGTAACACCGACATCCTTCAACAACCGGATTTGCCACTCTAAGACGGTTTTTCCAGCGATTTCTAATAAGATTTTCGGGAGCGTTTTTACGGTCTCACCGAGTCGCGTCGCGAGACCGCCGCAGAGAATGATGGCTTGCACTTTTATATTTCCTTTTCCAGTAATGTGTAGTAGATTCTCATCAAGCAACACGGGCATCAGCGAACTCCAGAGTCATCTGCAAATAAGCCACTGCCTGCTCACGTGAGACTGTCGGGAAATCATCAAGGAATATATCAAGCGAGTCCCCTGCAACAAGGTGTTGAATCAAGCTTTCAACCGGCACGCGAGTACCAGCAAAAACCAAGGTGCCGTGCATTACGTGTGGATCTTGGGAGACAATTTGTTCTTTCTGCATCGTCCGTTTTTCCTGTGAGTAGCAACTTGGGTTAAAGTAACATGTTTTTGGGAAAATATCAAAATGGTTCGTTTGACCGCCTTTAAACCGTCAGTGTAACTGCATCCTGCTTCACAATCTCCTTGATATGCCCATACGGCGCGGAGGCTACCAACTCCAATGTCTCCGGCGACAACCGATCCAGAATAGGCTCCGGGAAACTATGCGCCCCTGAGAATTGCGGGAAATACCGCAAAACGAGAAAGCGGCGATCTCGATCCTTCGGCTTCCAACGCAGGACACCGTGCGTTAGCAATTCCGAGATAATCACAATGTCCCCTGCCTTCGGGGTGATATTAACGAAAACAGGATCGTCAAGCGGATCAATACCATCAGCTTCGTCAAGCGTCAGGAGTTCTTTCGGACGATCGAACTCGCTTTTATGTGAACCCGGAATCACGATGAGTCCACCGTCCCCGGGATAAACATCCGTGAAATAGGGAAAGCAGACGAAGTTATCGCAGTAAATGCGTCCATTGCCAGCCTCGTAACGGGTGCTATACCACCCGTAGTCATCACGTGCACAGTGGAGTCCGCCGGGATTCACTTTCGCGCGTTCGCCAGCCTCCCATAAATCGTGCTTATCGTGCTTCAGGGAACCCCTGCCAAATCGCGGCTGATTGTCGGTCAATTCTTTGATAATCGGCCAGAGCGCGGCGTGTGAGGTTAAACATTCAAGTGATTTATCAAAAGCGAATCCGTGCTGATGTAGCCCTTGGATTTCAAAGCCGGGTGGCAACGCGTCAGGTGGGCATGTGATATATCTATCAACTGCCTCAGCAGCTTCTGCTAACGCATCACCGGTGATGACGTTTTCTAAGTGAAGGTATCCGGTTACATCAAACAGGTAACGTTGTTTCGGTGTCATTCTTCTAATTTTCCTTGCGGTTCGGTTAGGTGGGTTGGCTGACAGCTATTCATAATGCCATATTAAAGTCCGTGCCGGTTATGTTGCCTTTCACGTAAGCATCCCGAAAGAGCGTCTGACGCTTAGGCGGCATCTTTTCAAGCAACGCCTGCGGCGGTTTTGACAAACTCCACCGTTTATCTACGGAATTGTAAGCGTTGAAAACCGCCACGCGATCGGTATCAGGATTTTGCCACGGTTGCCCACTATGCGTAACCGCCTCTGTAAAAATAATGACCGACCCAGCCGGACACGAATAGGTGTCCCAGAACTCCCAGTCTTGTGTGTGCGCCCCGTCTGGGGCAGTATATGCGGCTTTATGGCTGCCTGTAATGAACATTGTGCCTCCGTCGCCTTTTTCCACAGGATTCAGTTCCCAGACGACGCGCGTCAAGCCGCTATAAGCCTGACCGGGGAGACATGCGTACTGGTGGCAATCTCCGGGCATCCGCAACATACCGTTACCATTGTGTGCGTGGAACGTGAAAGGTGCTTCATCCTTCGTAGAACGCAACGCCAAAAAACTCATCTCCATGCGGAAACCATAACATACATCTGAAGCAAGATAGGATGACGCGAGGAATTCGTTCCCAAATGCCACCACAACGGGATGATCTGTTAATTGCTCCAAAGGACCGCCGTAAGTGGAACGGTGGTGCTGTGGAATTGTTTCCGGTGAATGCTTTAGCCGGTAACAGAAATCGCGCATCTCCTTAATTTCCGAATCTGTTAGGACACCCGGAAATAAGAGCCAACCGTTTTTATCAAAGAGATATTTCTGCTCTTGGGTTAGCGGAACGACAGGTTTGCCGTCAGCATTCGTCTGGGTAATATCAGCGGATGTTGTTGCCAGAGGGATCCCTAAGTCCTTATTGAATTTCATAGATTCACTCCTGTCTAACTAACGATAGGGGCAAAGAGAAGTCTACCCCAAGGTGCAACTAACGGATACGTCCACCCGCAAAATAGTCTGGATCCTCCCCGAGTTTTTCCAGCAGCGGCGCGGTAAGTTTGTCAAGACTTTCAATTACATCAGCAGACGGAGCATACGCAGCAACATGTAAGTTCTGTTCCAATTCACTGACGTTCCGGGTGCCGACGAGCATACATGTGATACCCGGTCTCGCCATCGCCCACGCAATAGCAAGCCGACTCATCGGAATTCCTTCGGCTTCCGCTATTTCTCGAATGCCTTCCAAGGTCTCAAACAACTCTTCTTCGGCACCTTCTTCACCGTGCGAAGCCTCGGGGCGGTCATCGCGAAAATGGCGAAACCGCGCATGCACCGGGGGTATCTCATCTGCGCTTTTATACTGCCCCGTCAAAATGCCTTGTAGCAGTGGCATATATCCCAAAATACCGACATTTTGCTCTTTACAGAGTGGCAGCACCTTCGGCTCTATTGCTCGTGACAAGAGGTTATAACAGACCTGATTGACGGCAATAGTTGCGCCTGTGTTAAGAGCGGCTGTGAGTTGATCTACGCCAAAGTTACTTACACCGATGGCGCGGATAAGTCCATCTTCCTGCAAACGCATCAATTCAGCCATACTTTTTTCGATAGCAAACTCATCGTGGGGCCAGTGAATCATATAGATGTCAACATAATCCGTTTGCAACCGCCGGAGGCTACCCTCACAATGCGCTTGCATGGTTTCGGGGTCTGGTCTGCTTATTTTCGTACCGATGATTGCCTCGTGTCGTCTGCCCTTCAGAGCAACAGCGAGTGCCTCCTCACTTCGTCCAGAGTTATATCCCTCTGCCGTATCAAAGAAATTGATGCCAGCATCCAACGCGGCATTCACAACCTCGGTGACATCTGATTGCGCTTGTGGACCCCAATAATCGCCACCACCGTACGACCAGCAACCGATCCCCATCACTGAAATCTCGATTCCAGATTTTCCAGCTATGCGCTTTTCCATTTCTAACCTCCATGATGTGCAAATAAGGCAATAATACCTCACTTGAGAGGTGTACGACACAAGCTATCCTAACTCTTCACAAAGTTCCGCAATCAATTGGGCATTCTGACCAATCTGGTCCCCGAACTGCTGATACATACCGAGCAATAGTGGATCAATTGGCTTGATGTGTTCCAACGCGAACTTAATTTCTTCCCGAATCTGCTGGGGACTTCCGATTGTCCTACCTGCCGCCAAGACCTTAAAGACAAGACATGGCTTATCTGTCCGCTGTATCGCCTTACACATTTCGTCGCGGTCCTCGCGTGCGTAAATCTCACCCAAGGCAGCGTAACCGAATTTCTCCCTGAATTTCTCAGCACCCCCGTGGAGATTATAAAGCCCAGTCATGTAGTAGTCTATATCCCACGCTTCATCTTCAGCGATATGCAGGAGTTTCGGGTCATGCACGGATAAACCCACCAACACTCCGGTATCACGAATCCGTTTGAGGATGTCCTGCAAGTGATCCAGTCGGTTCTCGCGTAAACACCTTTGTCCAACACCACCACCGTGCGGTGCCATGCCAAATGGATCGTGCTTCGCTGCTTCAAAGACAGCATCCGGTTCATCATACCAAAGCCCGCCCGGACTGAGACAGAACCAGTTGATTGTGCCGCCCTCATCTCGGTAACGCTGCAGATCGGAGAGCGAACGCTCCGTCAAACTATTCTGCCAACCGTTAATCCCCGCTGCCTCTGCCCGTTTGAGCGTTGCGACAACCCGTTCTGGCGTGTGGTACGCCTTTTGATGCTGTGAAAGGAGCTGATTGAAGTGAGAATAACCGTAAATCGGGTTATCGCCTATCACTAATTTACTGATTTGATGATCACAAAACGAGATTTTTGGTAAGGTTGTCACTGGGTTTATCCTCCAAGCAAAGAACACTTTACAAAAATACGCCTAACCGAACAGAAATCCTTCCGCAACAGATACATCAATTTCACGTACAAGCTGCATCGTCAATTCCAAGGCTGCGGTATAGTCATCACTGTTAATGATCGAGACATGGCTATGGATATAACGCGATGGCACACCGAGCACGACGGAGGGTACGCCTCTGCCGGATTGATGGATCGCGCCACCATCTGTCCCGCCAGACTGACGCACCCCAAGTTGATAGGGTATTTCGTGTCGTTTCGCTGTTTCAATCACAAAATCTGCCAACTTCGGATTAACAATCATTGAAGAATCAATGATCCGAATTTGCACACCACCGCCAAGTTTTCCTTGTGAGGCACCGACGCTTAATCCTGGTGTATCATCAGCAGGCGGACCTTCAAGAACGATTGCAAGATCGGGTTCCACACTTGCCGCGACCGTCCTTGCGCCTCTCAATCCGACTTCTTCTTGGACACTTCCTGCTCCAATAATAGTGTTCGGATGTTCGTCAAGTCTCAAAAGTGCCTCAATAACGATTGCAACACCGACGCGATTATCAAACGCTTTCGCGGAAAACAATTTACTATTTTTCAAGGGCATAAAAGGTCCGTAAGGTGCGATCGGGCACCCCGGTAGCACGCCAAATTCATCGGCTGCCTGTTCCGCGTTCTCCGCACCGATGTCAATAAAAAGGTCTTTCATATCTAAGACTTTATCGCGCGATCCTGAGAGCAAATGCGGCGGCGTTGAGCCGACCACTCCGGGCACTTTACCCAACTTCGTTGTGATAGTGACCCGTTGCGCTAAAAGTGTATGTGCCCACCATCCGCCAAGTGGTAGAAACTTGACGAACCCGTCATCTGTGACGTTCTGCACAACAAATCCGATCTCATCTAAATGTGAATCCAGTAAAATTCGGGGGTGCTCAGCACTTCCAGCGCGTGTGCAGAAGATACTTCCTAATTTGTCGGTTTCAATTGGACCAATACCTGAAACGGCATCACGAAAAATCTCGCGTACTTCCGTTTCGTAACCGGGAATTCCATCTGCTTGGGTCAATGATTTGAGTAGTTCAATTGAGGTTTCAGCCATAGTTGTATTCCTTTGGCAATTGTGCTATAATTTGGCGACATTATAGCACGGTTGATATTTTGTGACAACTTTTAAGTAGTTCTGTAAATGTTAATAATTTGACATTAGTCTGTTTGGTATGCTATACTAAAGTTGACCACTGTTGTACACGCAAGTACGAGACCTGTCACCAAGACCCACATTAAACAAACATTTTCCCTCAGCACCTGCTTGTACCTATACTCAAGGAGAGAATCCTATGGCTCAAACCAAATTACAAAATCCCAGCCATGAAGGGATGCAAAAACACAGTACTGATAAGGAAATCTCTCTATTAGCGATTATCCAAGAAAATTCGCAATTGCCAAAAAAAGAACAGCAGCGGTATCAACAGTTGTGGCGCAAGTGTGAAGATAAGACCTTAAGTGAAGCTGAACTGATAGAGTATCAGGCGTTATTGAGTCAACTCGAAGCCCGAAATCTGGAACGCATCAAAGTACTTATCGCCTTAGCTCAGAGCAGAGGAAAAACGTTAGGTGAGATTATTGCTGAATTAAGTCTAAAAGAGGGAAACAATGCCTTCTGACTTCATTCCTGCCGCTTTGCGCCGTCGTCTCCGAGAGCACCCACCTTCATAAAACCCCGAAAAAGACACATCGAAATTAACATCACAGAAGCAACTCAGGAGTAATTCCTAAATGAACAACACCTCTAAGATTCGTGTTGGCGTTATCGGAACAGGACGTATCGGTAAATTACACATCGAACACCTCGCCCAAGGTATACCAGCAGCCGATCTTGTGGCACTTTGCAGTCTCGACCGTCCGAGTATGGATAGCCTCGCGGCGCAGTTTAATGTGGCAAAGACCACAGATGATTACA
This sequence comes from Candidatus Poribacteria bacterium, assembly GCA_963662915.2. Classification (GTDB taxonomy): domain Bacteria; phylum Poribacteria; class WGA-4E; order WGA-4E; family WGA-3G; genus WGA-3G. The sequence continues at coordinate 2,506,792 of CAXXEU010000002.1, forward strand.
CTGAACTCTTAGCCGATCCAGAGATTGGCGCGGTGCTTATCACATCTGCTACCAATACACATGTGGAAATTAGCCAAGCGGCGGCGAAAGCAGGAAAACATATCTTTTGTGAGAAACCAATTGCGTTAGATTTGAAACAGATTGACGAAACGCTGGCGATTGTGGAAAAAGCGAGGGTTAAGTTTCAGGTAGGTTTTCAGCGTAGGTTTGATGTGAGTTTCATGCGAATCCGAGAAGCCGTTGCCTCTGGAGAGATCGGCGAACCACACATCCTGCGAATTACGAGCCGCGATCCAGCACCACCACCGATTGAATATATCAAGGTCTCCGGTGGCATTTTTCTTGACATGATGATCCACGATTTCGATATGGCGCGCTATCTCATCGGAGATGAAATTATAGAAATCTACGCAACAGGAGATGTGCGCGTAGACCCAGAAATCAGTGAAGCAGGGGATATTGATACCGCCGTTATTACGGGACGCTTCCGAAATGGGGTTATCGTAACAATTGACAACAGTCGGGAGGCTGTCTACGGCTACGACCAGCGAGTTGAAGTTTTTGGCGCAAAGGGGATGGTTACAGCAGCAAATCCGTTGACAGACACCGTATCTGTCAGCGGGAGTAAAGGAACCCGCGCTGCTTTACCCCCTCACTTTTTTGTGGAACGTTATAAGACGGCATATCTTTCCGAATTACAAGCATTTTTCAAGTGCATTCAAGAAGATACGCTACCACCAGTTACAGGTAAAGATGGACGCGCACCCGTTGTAATGGGATTGGCTGCACTTAAGTCGCTTCGCGAAAACCGACCCGTCTTGCTTTCCGAGATCTCGCCTTAGATATTCGTGGTGTTCGTTAGTGACCACCGACTTCACCGACTTCGATTTCAATCTCGTCTCGACTCCTAACGCGTTCAACGAGTCCATCGCGAATGTCTACAATCCTATCAGAGACATCAAGCATTTTCAAGTCGTGTGTAGCAGAAATTATAGTAACCCCCTGCTCCTCATTTAACTGTTTAATCAAGTCAATAATTTCGCGACCTATAACGGTATCAAGATTCGCTGTCGGTTCATCGGCGAGGACGATGCTCGGATCATTGGCGAGGGCTCTGGCGATAGCAACACGCTGACGTTGGCCGCCAGACAGTTCATCAGGGAGGTGAAACATCCGATCTCCCAAACCTACCATGTCAAGTAGTTTTTCGGCTTTTTCATTTCGCTGTTTCTCAGGAATACCGGCAAAAATCATCGGTAATGTTACATTTCCATGTGCGCTCCGTACATGCAACAGGTTATAACTCTGAAAGATATAACCCACCCGATGGCAACGAAACGCCGCAATCTGTCTTTGCGAAAGTTTCGACATATTTTGCCCGTCAATGTAAACCTCTCCTTCTGTAGGCGTATCAAGCGCACCAATCATGTTAAAGAGCGTCGATTTCCCGGAACCGGAAGGGCCCATCAATGAAATGTACTCTCCGCGTTCAATCTCAATATTGATACCATCCAGGGCACGAAGGACGTTTGAGCCCATCCGATATTCCTTGACGACATCTTCAGTTTTCACAACGATATCAGCCATAGTCCTTTCCTTTTTCGCCTCCGATCCCATCTCCAGCGGAATTGTAGATTTAATCCTCAGTTTCCTTAAGCAGTGTACAAGAGACGTGGCGAATAACCTTTATACCTCAGTCCGCATTGCTTCAGCGGGTGGAAGTTTTGCCGCACGCCATGCTGGGAACGATGAACCAATTACAGCCAAAATCATACCCAAACAACATCCGATCAAGATGACAACAAGCACACCAAGCTGCATGGGGCCATCTTCAGGTTGTGCTGGTAATAATGGGAAATAGAAAAACAGGTCTAACCCATAGTCTTTAAGTCCCAAAAGCACCGCTCCCAACGTTCCGATGAGTGCACCGATAAGGGCACCGGAAAACCCTTGGAACCCTGATTCAAGTAGAAATAGTCGCACCACGAACCCATCTAACGCGCCGAGACATTTCATTGTACCAATCTCACGGAAGCGTTCCGTGACCGCCATTAACATGGAATTTGCAATCCCAACTACACAGACAATCAAGGACATAACAATCAGCCAAATATCTTTCGTGGAAATGCCTTTTTCTGTTGTTTCTTCAAAAGTGTTAATTGTTGATTGCCGCCCGCTCTCCTGCAAGGCGAGACCGATTTCATTATTCGTCCAAACTGAGACTAAGAATGCAATGCCCAGTGTAATACCCGCGGTTGTAATAATCGAACGCCCAAAACGGATTTTCAAACTTTGAAAACTAATCCGCAGCGATTCCATAAACGGAAGATCAATCTGTTCTTCAATTGGTGTTCTCTGCTGCAAGTCTCTGCCTCCTTAATTTGTATCTATTTGTGTATTATATCAAATTTACAATTTCAAGTCAACTTTTTCATTTATGCGCCAGATTCTATGAAATTGACGTTTCAAAGGCTTACTGCTATAATAAATGTAAAGGTAGGTACAAACCGATGTTTCGATTTCTTTTCTTTCCGCTACTATTGCTATCCATCGGCGTGCTATGTTGGCACACACCGATTGCTGCGCACGACGCTTTTTATCCACACCATCGTGAAGATTTTGAAAATATGACGCGCCGTCGTCAACTCAGAGGAACTGTTATCCTCAGTACGATAGTCTTCGTTGGTGTTGTGGGCACGGTTATTTATGTCGCGATGCGAAAAAGTACCGCTCATGACCAAACAGACCAAATAGAAGCAAAAACTGTTCAAGAACGTTTGACGGACGCTGCAAATAACGCTGCAAAAGCTGCTCAGCATGTTCTCAACACTAACAATAATATCACAGAAGCCGCCACAACCGCACTCACTACTTATGCCGAAGCCTCTGGCGTAACGTGGCGACCGCGCTCCCATGGACAGGTCAATTCCGAATCAGTTCCATATCAAATTCGATGCAAAATTGGAAACGATATTGTCACTCTCAGCATCAATACGCACGTCATCCGAATAAAAGCCGACCACTACTTTTCAAAAACAGGTTTTAGTTCGCAAGGGAACTCGAAAAGCGTAAGTGCGACTGCTGTGCTGAGCATCACAGATGAGGAAGATGGATAGTTTTTGATGTGGAAAACTCACGCGTTAGGCTGTGAGTCGGTTGATGAGTGAAGCACTATAACCCGCACCAAAGCCGTTATCGATGTTCACAACGGTAACACCAGACGCGCAGCTATTCAGCATACCCAACAGCGCAGCAAGTCCCCCGAAACTTGCACCATAGCCGATACTCGTTGGCACTGCAATGACAGGACAATCCACCAATCCACCGACTACGCTTGGCAGTGCCCCTTCCATACCCGCCACAACGATAATAACGCGCGCTGTCAAGAGTTTCTCGTGATTGCTTATTAAGCGGTGTAACCCCGCAACACCGACATCGTAAATCCGCTCCGGCTGGTTTCCCATCATCTGTGCCGTTTCAGCGGCTTCCTCCGCAACAGGTAAATCGGACGTACCGGCAGAAACAACGAGGATACCTGAAGCACCCGCGGCATCGGAGTGTGAGACAGCAATTGTCCGCCCGAGAGTGTTATAGCGCGCGGCAGACGCTATTTCCTTCACGGCTTCATACATCTCTGGGGTAGCACGAGTTGCCAAGAGCGGGTGCCCTACCGCGAGAATACGTTCGCTGATCTGTTTCACGTGTGCCACCGTCTTCCCTTCGCAAAAAATAACTTCTGGAAATCCCGTGCGAAGTTGGCGATGGTGATCAATTTTTGAAAATCCTAAATCTTCAAACGGAAGCGTGCGGAGAGACCGCAGGGCATCATCTACAGCAACTTTCCCGTCCTTAACTTGTTCAAGCAGGGCTTTTAACTTTTCAATTTCCATCATTTAGCAATAGATAACAATTCCGGCAGTTCGTCCAGTCGAGACAACTGCCCCTGTAACCAGAGGAGCGGGCTTAATGCCCGCTCACTCTATGGTGTAGAAAACCTTTAGGCTTCCTCGGTAGCCTCTTCATTGCTCTCGTCTGCACTATCGACCCCTGGAATGGAGTTAGCGATTTTCGTACGAACATCGGCGGAGACTTTACGACCCGCTTCCACAGCACCTTTGACCTGTTCACCGGCTTCCTGGATCCGCTCTTTACCGCTATCTACGATACCTTGGACGCTCTCTTTGCCCTGTTCCATGAGGTTTTGAGCATTCCGCTGCGCGCTCTCAGAAGTCTGCTGTGCAAGCTCAACTGTCCGGTTTTTCGCGTCAATAGATTTATCGCGAATTTTCTGGCGGGTCTCTTTACCGGAAGTTGGTGCATAGAGCAAGCTAACAACCGCGCCTGCCATAAAACCTGTGAAAAAAGCGAAAATCATGCCTAATCCATTGTTCTGTCCATTATTACTCATTTTCTTTTCCTTTCTACGAAATAATTAATTCCGTTTCGGTGCAGTTTATAACCCAAAACTCGGCGTTAAAGTTTACGAAAATCAGCGCAAAAGGTTTCAATTCTGACGCGCTTTTTTCTTTTGGGGCAATTTTTTCTGGCAATGTACCCAAGTCTAAAGACTTGAACTTGTTAAGAGATCGCTAATTGATAACGCTCCGACCGCGATGCAAGCACTGTGATGGTTTAATGTAAAGAATTTGCAAATCCTACTTTACGCAACTAACCATCCGATGCCTCAGACACCAAGGGTTCCTCCGCTTCTGATTCGGAGGTTTGAGCGGAAGCAAAACTATCCCATCCTGCCTTGATACCTTGCCACAAACTTATAATATCAGCCAGCGATACAGCTAACTGATTACGGAAGAAAGTCGCTTGTTCAATTGTCTGCCCAGAAAAACCACTGACTTTTTTAACTAATTCCTCAAGCTCTTGAATACTTTGATTCAAGGCACCGCTCATTTCTTGGATATTATGCACAGTCGGCTGAATTTCAGACTCGCTAATCCCTTGCAATGAAGCCGTCAAACCGCTCAGGTTTTGCAGCAACGCCGGTAACTCCTCGTTCACCGTTTGCACAGTCTTGTCCACGTCGGCTATCAATTCGCCGAGTTCCTGATTGACAATGCTTTCTGTAGAATTTAAGGTGTTTCGGATGCTATTCAGTGAATTGCGGAGACTCCCAACTGCGGCACACAAGTAGCCCGCAAGAGCCGTAAGAGCGAGCAGCAAAATACCAAGGCTAAATTTCCAAAAAATTGAAGCAATAACACCCCAATCCATATTTTCTCCTTCGTGCGTATCACACCACACCCTTCTTCAGATACCTGTACAAAAGATGCAATGTTTACGGGCTTAAACCTGAATTTGTTTTTTGATGATTTCAGTCACTGCATCAATGGCAGCGTTTACCTTACTTGGGTTCTTGCCGCCACCTTGCGCAAGCTCAGGACGGCCCCCACCACGACCATCTGCTAATTGGGCTAGCTCAGAGATGATTTTACCGGCATGCAAACCCCGATTTTTCACAAGGTCGGAGGTTATACCAACCACAAAGGCTACAGCGTCTCCGTTAACGGAAGCGAGCGCGACAACCCCAGATTCTAAGCGGTTTTTGAGCTCATCAACAAGCCGCCGCAATCCGTTTCTATCGGCATCTGCCACGACCGAAGCGACAACTCGTACATCCTCAACGAGCGTTGCACCTTCAACCAACGCACTGATATTAGCAAGTGCCTGCTGACCTTTCAATTGTTGAAGCTGCTGTTCCAATTCCCGTTGCTCCTGTAGCAACCGTTCAATCCGCGCAGACAGATCAGTTTTGGGAGTTTTCAGTAGATGTGCCACATTGGAAAGCAAAGCCGTATCCTCTTGGACAGTCGTTACCGCTACAGTGCCAGTGAGTGCTTCAACGCGTCTAACCCCTGCAGCGATACTACTCTCACCCATCAACTTCACGAATCCAAGTTCACCAGTCGCACCAACATGCGTGCCGCCGCATAATTCAACACTATATTCACCGGCTTGCACGACACGTACGATATCGCCGTATTTGTCGCCAAAAAAGGCTAAAGCCCCTTTCGCTGCAGCCAAAGGCATTTCGCTTATAGAAAGTGGATCATTTCCACGAATTTTCTCATTGACGAACCCTTCAATATCGCGGAGTTGCTCCAAGGATACAGACTCATAGTGTGAAAAGTCAAACCGGAGTCTACCGGCTTCAACAAGCGAACCTGCTTGTCCGACATGCGTTCCGAGCACACGCCGCAAACTACTGTGCAGCAGATGCGTCGCTGTGTGACTTACAGCAACAGCACTCCGGTGTTCAGTATCAATTTGCGCATGTACAGGCGTGTATGGCGTAATTTCACCTTCCAGTACTTTACATTTATGAACAACCAAATCGGCAGAAGGTCTGAGTGTATCTTGGACGCGTAACTTTGCACCTTGGCTTTCAATCGTGCCGACATCGCCAACCTGTCCACCAGACTCGCCATAAAAAGGTGTACGATTCAGCAGTACGAATACCTCGTCCCCTTGTTGTGCGCTTGCCACTGACTCAGCATCAGCAATTAAGGCGACAATTTCTGCCTCGGCAGCGTCTTGTGTATAACCGACAAACTCAGTCTCGCCATGTTCTTTAAGGACTTCGGCGTAAACAGAAATTTCTTCATCTTTCATACCGCCTTTCGCTGCCCATGCCGCGCGTCCGCGCGACCGCTGCACTTCCATGCGCTGCTCGAACCCTATTTCGTCAACGGTGAATCCACGTTCGCGTGCAAGCATCTGGGTCAAATCCAGAGGGAAACCAAAGGTATCATACAATTCAAAAGCACGCTTTCCATCAAGTTGTGTTTCATCCGCCCCTGTCAGCGTATCGAATGAACCATCAAGGAGTTCCAAACCGCGTTCAATTGTTTGATGGAAGCGATGTTCTTCACCTTGAATCGTGCGGGTGATAAATTCATGACGAGGCTGAACATCAGGAAAGACTTTACCGAGCAATTCGATAACGTTATCAACGAGCCGGTAAATGAAGGCTTTGTTCATATTTAATTTTTTGCCGTAAAGGACAGCACGGCGTAAAATTCGGCGGATGACGTACCCGCGCCCCTCGTTAGACGGCATGACACCATCACCGATTGCGAACGTCAAACACCTGATATGGTCAGCAATAACCCGATGTGACAATCCGCGTTCATCATCAAAATAAGCGGTGTCTGTCATATCGGCAATTGCGGCTAAGAGTGGGGTGAATATATCTGTTTTGTAGTTTGAATCAACACCTTGCAATATGGAAGTAATCCGTTCAAAACCCATACCCGTATCCACATGCGTCGCCGGAAGCGGCTCAAGCGTACCGTTTTCGTTCCGATTGTATTGAATGAATACAAGATTCCAAAATTCCAAGAACCGGTCGCTGGTGTTTGGACCCGCCTCAGGATCATTCGCGGTTTCAGGGAAGGCTTCGATCCCCATATCAACAAAAAGTTCGCTGCAAGGACCACAAGGACCCGTCTCTCCCATCTCCCAAAAGTTATCCTTATCACAACGGCGAATACGCGAGAGAGGTAAGTCGGTCTCTTGGAGCCAAAACTTTTCTGCTTCGTCGTCATCAAGGTAGATCGTTGCCCAGAGGCGTTCCTTGGGAATCTGCCAGAGTTCGGTTACCAATTCCCACGCAAAAGCGATGGCTTCCTGTTTGTAGTAATCACCAAATGACCAGTTTCCGAGCATCTCAAAGAAGGTATGATGGCTCGTCGAATAACCGACCTCTTCAAGGTCATTGTGCTTGCCACTGACGCGCAGACACTTTTGGGTATCAACGGCGCGTGTATATTCCCGCTGTCCGATACCGAGAAACACATCTTTGAACTGGTTCATACCAGCGTTGGTAAACAAAAGTGTCGGGTCACCGGCGGGTATCAAGGACGCACTCGGAACAATTGTGTGTCCCTGTTTACGGAAGTATTCAAGAAAACTGGTTCTAATTTCGTCTGATGTCATGTTTAAATTCTCCGCTACCTCTCCTGCTCCAAATTATAGTCTACTCTTTATACGGAAGTCAAGACAAAATTCTCGGCAGACCCCTTTCATACATCACACTGAGGGACTAAAAAATCTGCTCAAGTACTTGCCTCACAACTTCCGATCCGAACCCACGGCGCGCCAAAAATCCGTGCAATCGGCGTTTCGCAACATGAACGGGTAACCGTTGATACTGCTTCATCCTTCTCTGAGCAATCTGAAGTGCGAGGGTCGCTTCGTCTTCAGTCTCTACCTGTGCGACAACCTGCTCCGCAGTTTCACGGTCAACGCCTTTGTCAAGAAGTTCACGCTTGAGTAAGGTCTTGCCTCGCGGATTTGACTTTTGCCTACGGACTATCCAATTCTCTGCATATTTCCGGTCGCGAATATGCCCCGAATCAATCAACTCCTCAACCGCTGTCTCAATGGCATCTTCCGAAAAGCCTTCTCGTGTGAGCCGACGTGCCATCTCACTTTTGGTATAGGTTTTTGACCTTACCGCAAGACGAGAATCCTCTGTCTCGTCATCGCTGTCATTATTCGGCGCTTCACGGAGCAATCTTAGGGCATAGTTTTTGGCGCGCATTACCTCATCAGCGGCGATCAATTTCTCGATGACTTCGGCTTCAATCTCCAAACCGACGCGTAACCCAAAATTTTCAACTAAAGCCGCATGAAGGACAACAAACGGTGTACCATCAAAAAAGAGTTGACGATGTGAGGGCAATTCAGGAACTGCCTGAATATCTGTAATTCGCTGTCTCATGTCCTTGGACTACTCTCAGAAGACCACTGTTATAGAATTGCGCGTGGTAATAAGCGCGAGGTTGAAAGGGGCCTGCTTGAAAACCTGCCATTACAAAGACCTCGCGCTTCAACGAGAGGATGTACGTGCTATAACAAAAGGTTATAACACTTATTGACCGTTGCTCCTGCCTGCCCAGAGGGCACCGCGCTGTAGGAGCGTTCCAAACATCTCATGCTGACATGCCGACGCATCATGACCGAGTGCAAGGTAGAAAACTTTACCTTCGCCCCAGTTTTTCGTCCACGCCACGGGTGCTGCGGCACCTTTCCACAACGCGGATGCAAGTACATGATTCCGTGGGTCGTAATCAAGGATGTATTGTTCATCCGTCACGACAAACTCATCAAGCCCTTCCGTGATTTCGTGCTCGCCATCGACGATGCTGACTTGATAGTCGCGGTAACGCGGGTGTGTGACAAAATAGCCACCTACCATCGAACGATACTCTGGACACCCGCGGAATGAATCCGCTGCTGAGTGCACACCAACGTAACCCTTGCCTGAAGCGATATGGTTGAGCAGACCATTCTTCTGAGCATCCGAAATCTCACCGACGGTGTAATAAAAAACAACAAGATCATACGGATCTAAATTCGGTGAGACGAGAGCATCTAAGTCTTCCTCGACTCTGGTAATCTCAAATTCATCTCTCTGTGAAAGTACGTTCACGATTTCGTCACTGCACCCTTTCCAATCGTGAATCGCACCGCCTGCGAAAACGAGTGTATTAATTTTTGCCATTAGTTAGCCTCCTTGTATATGTGATATTGTTATTATATCATACGTGCAGAAATGTAGGTAATTTTTTTTGAAAATCATTTTGGAGTCAGCAAATGGATTTACATAACATGGAATTTTGTGATATAATGATGGAAGCATTAGAAGCATCTGCTAAGGATTTTTATGAAGTTTCAATTCCGAATATTGTCTGCCAATAGCCAACGACAACGAGAGGCGAGAAATTTGGGTTTGCTGTTACTCGTCATCGGGCTGTGTTTGCATGATCCAGGTCAAAGTTCTCTTAAGTACCTTGGTCTCCTCATGTTGCTGTGGAGCGGTATGTCATGGTTAGCAAAAAGAGTATGGTCGGCAGGTTGGATTCCGGATTCCGTTTGGGTTCATGGAATTGCGCTTGCTATTTTGATTCTATTAGATAACCAGATTGGTTCAGTTGTCCGTACTACTGAGTCTGCTATTGTCACGTTCTCAAAGCAAATACTACAGAAAGACCTGTCTAAGCCTCCAGAAAAGCGCAAACCTATTGCAAAGTTTGAGCACGGGGACAATATTCGTTCTATAGCATTTTCACCCATTGATGCTTCTCTCTTCGCGAGTGCTGGAGACGACACAATAAAACTCTGGAATCAGAATTCGCCTGACACCCCAGAGATACTCCACCTTGAGCCTTACACAGATGGCATTGCTTCTATCGCTTTCTCACCCGATGGTGAACGTCTTGTCACCGGCGGGAACAACAGGATAACAGTGTGGAGTGTTTCCGAGAAACGCTTTATCAAAAGCTTTGATTCTGATACGAATGCCATTGCTTTTTCACCCAAAGGACAGCGGATAGCAGCAGCGGCTTGGGATTTGAACTTATGGAACATCGATGGCAGCGGTAATTTCGAGAAGATACCCCTTTTTAAACACCGCAAACACGACGCTTTTGTGCAAACAATCGCCTTTTCACCCGATGGCAAATGGCTTGTCTCTGGAGACGCGCAAGGTGATATAAAGGTCTGGGACGTTCAAAACGAACAGGTGCCTATGTCCCGCTTGAAAGGCGGGGACACTCGTATTCGGGACCTTAAGTTCTTTTACGACCAAAACAACCTCACCTTAGCAAGTGCAGGCACTGATGGCGATGTGAAATTGTGGGAGACACAGAATTGGCAAATCACTCACAGAGTTTCAACAGGAACTGTGTTGGACCTCGCCTTCTCACCGCACGGAAAAATGTTTGCAAGTTTGGGATGGGATACAATAGACCTCTGGGCTATAGAAAGTGGCGCACACCTTCTCTCTTTTAGAAAGCGCGCAAGGGCCGTCGCTTTCTCGCCAGACGGAAATACGATTGCTACCGGTGGTACAGATGGGACGCTCCGGCTCTGGGATGTCACTTCCGCCACGATTGTACGACAATTTGAGCGGCAAGACATCGTTCGGACGGTTTACTTCCTTCCCAAAAGTTCTCGTCCCCAACTTGGTATACAGACAAAAATCGACAAAATAATGAAAAAGGTCCAAAACTTTTACGCCGAACAGATGGGGAGCCATGGATTTGGGAGAAAAACCTTCACTTTTGAAACTGACCCAAAAGGGAAAGCACGGGTGTATCTCGTGCCGGGCAAGTTCACAGCGGCATATTATTTTGAGGATACGCTCACAAAAGTTGGAAAGGAAATTGGTAAACATCTCGATATTTCAAAAAACATCCACTTTATCGTCGTAGAGCTTGGGAGTAAACAGATTGATGAAAACGTCTGTGGAATCGCCTCAATAAATCCGATTTGGAGCGGAGGTGAGTTATGGCAGGCACAGGCAGGCCTCGTGTGTATCCCGACCTTTAAAAACTGTTTTGATTGGGAAACTGCTGCCCATGAACTCGGACACGCCTTTGGCTTAAAACACGATTTCCGGGACGGAAGTTATATCATGTCCTACGGTAAAACCCCAAACCGATTATCACAGTGTGCAGCCCACTGGTTACAGCAGAGCCGCTTCTTCGAATTTCACCAACCTCTTTACAACGCGCGAGCTATAATTGAAATCAAGGAGCCTTTGCAACCTTCACACCCATATTTTGAGATTCATGATGCCGATGGTATCCATCAAGTTCAACTCCTTGTGCCACCGATTGGTAAATCCCCGCCCCCTGGCTACAAGGTGAGTAGAAATGAGAAGCGGAACTTGAGTAGATGGGAGCGAACAAAAAAAGAGGGAAAATTCATATTGCACCACTTCCGAGAAGTCAACGGTGAAAAACGGACATCAATGAATTTCCCAAAAGTCGCCAAGGTAGCCAGAATCCAAGTGATTGATGGACATGGAAACATAAGTTGGAGAAAGTTCGATCTGAGTGAGGATTCAGCAGATGCCACAGAAAAGCCTTAACGCTTCCAGAAAGGAATTCCACATGCCGAAAAAAATCGCTATCTTTCCAGCCAGTTTCGACCCTATCACCAACGGGCACGCCGATCTCATTGATCGGATTTGTAACCTTGAGGTCTTTGACGAACTCGTTGTCGCTATCGGAGTGAACCCCGCCAAACCGGCGCGTTTCACGCTTGAGGAACGCATTGAGATGCTTGAAGTCGTCATTGGTCCGTATCCGCAACCCACGGCTCAGGTAGCAGACACACTCCGCTGTGCCGTTAGCATTGACAGTTACACCGGATTAACGGTTCATTACGCGCAGACACGCGGTGCGTGTGCAATTGTCCGGGGACTACGCGAAATATCTGACTTTGAGTGGGAATTCAAGATGGCACGGATGAATCAGCAGATTGCACCGGATATTGATACACTCTTTATGATGGCGAATACCCAATACGCTCATATTAGTTCAACGCTTGTGATGGAAGTTGTGCAGATGGCACAGCGGAAGATAAATAAGGAGAAGTTACGGGAGATGGTGCCAGAAATCGTGGTCGAATTTATCAAGAAAAAATTTGAGGTGTTGTAAATGGTGGTCAGTCATCAACCGTTAGTTTTCAGTTAAGAGGTTACCTTAATAGCCCCAACTTGGAGGACTCCAAGGACCCTTAAATTGTTGAAAATCTCTTAACCAACAACTGTTAAAACCGATTGTCCAGACTCAAACCTACATTGAAACCTGGTGCATTTATACCCGAACCGTGCTGACGATATCGTTGATCGAGAAAGTTCTCAAGGGATAACGTCAAACGTGTGTAATCAAAAAGTCTAATACCACCGCGGATGTTGAGTGTCCACCATCCCGGTGTCCCAGCATCTATGGCATAACCGTTAGCGTCAAACTGAACCTCCGCTGGGTCGCGCGTTACGCCTTGGATCCGTGGGTCCCGGATGTCGCTTCTGTTCAACCGTCTCTGTTCAGTTGCCCCGCGCACAAAAAACATCGCCCAATACGGGGTATTTGCGGGTTCCCATTGGACCCCAATGATGCCGTTCAACGGTGGCTCTCTACGCGTGCGCGCTTCCCAAGGTTTACTCGGATCCGGTGCTACGCCATTAATCGTGAGTACCTCCCCACGTATCAACGCCACATTTCCAAAAACTGACCAAGTAGACTCAATCGGGACGATTCCGGCTAATTCAACGCCCTGAAACTGTGCTTCATCGACATTATCAAAGACGAGTACGTCAATATCTTTGTACTGTTCGATTAGGTCTTGATGGAGTTGCGGTATTGGTTCACCTTTCTCTTGGTATGCCTCTTGAACAGGTTTGCGCGCAACTAAACCACTAACCCGACTGTAGAACAATGTTAGGGCACCACGGAAGTAGGAATGTTGTGCCTTGAATCCAACTTCAGCTGTCCACGAAGTTTCAGGCCTAAGATCGGGACTCGGTGCCGTGACACCCTCATTGGTAACCTCTACCGCCGTTGTGTCATTCAGAGAGGGGACGCGGAAGGCTGTTCCAAAACTGCTGACAAAGTTCAGGTACTCTGTCAAACCGACCACCACACCGGCACTTCCCGTCAAACTGCTGTCGAATTTATTGAAGACATCAAAAGCAGGATCTCGGACAGACAGGTCTGCATTGGTTTGATAAAACGTTGCGCGACCGCCAAGCGTGAATTCTACTCGGTCATGCAACATAATTTCATCTTGAAGATAGAGACTGGCATCCCAGAATTGAGAGCCGTTAATGAAACGTCCAACGTCATCGTTAATATCTTTTGTTTCAGTCTTCAGGTCGGTTTTGATGGTCTGACTCTGCAACATGTCCAAGTAAAATTCACCACCACCGACCAAGCGTTGACGCGGAAGGATGGTGCTAATCGCTTGTGCGCTTAAGCCGATGGTGTTAACCGTATCATATCGCTGCCGTCGAGACGTTGCGTCGAGGACGACCTCGTTTCGCCCCTCTTTTTGGCGGTGATATGAGGCTGTTACACGGAATTTGTCAATACCGGCACCGACTGGATTTACTATATAGTTGGCATAAACGAGGTCACGATTTTGCGGTTCAAAAAAGAATTCATCAAACTCCTGAGGTGCGATTTTATCATACCGCGGTGTTTGCGGCTGCCGCCACATCTGGTAAGCAACGTTGACAGTGCTTGTGTCATTGAGTTGATAAGCAATCTTCGCGTCGGCATCATAAGCACGCCACCCCAGCGGTCCCTCTTTGTCAATGAGCCATCTATCAGGAATCTCATCTTTTGACAATTCACCGATTTGATCATACACATAGAGTTTCACACCCTTCGGCATTTCATCTACTATTTCATACTTCCGATTTTTGTAATGGAGGTCGTAGCCACTGCCAGGGTTCATATCCCCGTAGAACCGTACGCCACCACCGGCGATAAACCCAAATCGCCCTTGGTTCCCTGTCACCTCTAATCTACCGAGCCGTTCCTGTGTAGCAGTCGAGTAGCGCGCAAGTAATCGCGGTTGTATAGCCAAAGTTTTTTGCGCCGGATCAATCGGAACTTCCTTGGTAAAGAAACTCACAACACCCCCCAATGCCCCACTGCCATACAGCATAGAACTTGAACCCAATAAAACCTCTGCGCGCGCTAACATCTCCGGCGCGACGGTAGCTGTGTATTGATTTGGTCCCGAACGAAACGTCGAATTATTGAGGCGGACCCAGTCGACCTGTATTGTGGTTTGGTACCCCGTTAAGCCTCGAAGTATCGGCGATCCTTGTCCGACCGTCGTCTCCTGAGCAATGACACCCACAGAATCACGAAGTAAGTTGGAGGCATGCGCTGCGTTGGCGCGTTCCAATTGCGTTAAATTGAGGACGCTGACAGAATTAGGTGTATTGAACGGATCTTTCTCAGCCCGAGTGGCTGTAACCGTTATCTCTTCCATTGTAGCAATTTCCTCATCACTCTGACTTTCCGCGCCTGCACGTGGAATCCAACTTATCAATAGGCTTAAACCTATCGAGAAAAAAAGATAAAACAATTTTTTCATTGCAACATTCTCCTTCAAATTTATTTTCGTAGATGTCGCGCAGGCATTTTACCATCTGCAACTCTTGTTCACCTTAACAGCAAATTGCGTGCCATTCATATTCCCGGACAAAACAGGCAAATTTCAAGATGTTTTTGTCATAATTTGTTCAGTGCTGTTCATTTACTGAACACTGTAGGGATAGAGGATGAAAACAACACCCTTCAAGAAGCGACTGGATTAATTGTCCGAATCTCCTAAAAAATATTTCGGCAAGAATTATATTTCACACAATTTCTTTCCTTGCACGCAAAACTCATTTCGTGGTATTCTACTTTTTAAGGAGAATTCGACATGCACCGCAGCGCGAAAGAACTATCACCTGAAGAATTGAAGCAATACCGCTTGCGTCTTAATCAGCACCTCCAAAATCGGGATCCGGTGGATGAGGCGTTATTGTACCGCGCATGGCAAATCGCATGCCAGGTAGCCGTATTGCTCTATGAAAATTTCGAGGCAACACAGGTGGCAGTCTTTGGATCGCTCGCCGAACGGGCCTGGTTTTCAAAACATTCGGATATTGATATTGCTGTTTGGGGTCTTCCATCCAACAACTACTTTAGGGCAGTTGCGGAAACAATAAGTTTCAATCAAGAGTTCAAAATTGATTTAGTCCGCTTTGAAAATTGTAAGGGTGCGTTTCGCAAGCGAATTCAGGACCAAGCTGTCCTCATTCACAAAGACGGAACGCGCAGCAATGCTTTGAGAGGCAATGAAACTCATAAGATGAAATGGAAAAAATTGATCCAACGTATTTCGGAGGAACGCACAAATGTAAAGCGGTGTGTTGATCAAATCAGAGAAGATTTATATAGAATCGAAGAGGCACCCGTCGAATACCGGAAGAGCTTAGAAGCTTTTGTCGCTCGCCACCTCTTCGATTTCTATAAGGGTTTGGAAGGCATCTTCCAACGCATTGGCCGGGAAGTCGACCGTGTGGTCCCCAAAGGTGAAGAGTGGCATAAGGAACTTCTCCAACAAATGACGGCATCAAGACCTACACGCCCGTCTGTGCTTTCTCAAGAAACCGCTGTAGAACTACAAAATCTTCTCGGATTTCGCCATGTTTTTATCTACATCTACGCAGATGAATTGGATTATGAACAAGTACTACAAAACGCCGAGCGGGTTAAGACAGTATTCCCCAAAGTCTCCGCGGAATTAGACATATTCATCACGTGGTTAGAACAACAAATCTGAAGCAGGAGCACTTATGTCAAAACAAAAATTAAACTTTGCTTTCATCGGATGTGGGGGCAACGCACGCGGACACGGACGGAGTGTATCAGGTGTTGAAAATGTGGAGATTGTTGCACTCGCGGATCCGAGTGCAAGTTCACTTGATGCCTTTAAGGAAAATGTCGGTTTAGATACATCTATCCCTACCTATACTGACCACGTTGAGATGTTAGCTGCTGTGAAACCCGATGCTGTTGTGATTAGCTCACCGCACGGTCTCCATTTCCAACATATCATGGACGCGCTTGATGCCGGATGCCATGTGCATACCGAAAAACCGATGGTCTGCACGGTAGATCACGCCAAACAGGTAATCACAAAAGTGGAAGAGACCGGTTTGCACCTGATGATAGGCTATCAACGGCACCTGAGTCCTACCTATCAATACTGCCGCAACGTCGTTCAAAGCGGTGAACTTGGTCGGGTTAACTTCGTTGCTGCGCAGCAATCACAAAATTGGTATCGGAACCAGCAGGGAAAATGGCGGCAAGACCCGTTCCTCGGCGGTGGCGGTCAGCTGAATGATTCGGGGAGCCATCTGATTGACATTCTTCTCTGGGTGTTGGAAGCGAGTCCTGACACTGTCTTCGCAATGATAGACAACTTAGACATCGAAGTAGATGTCCTCACCGCAATGTCGATTAAATTCGACATGGGTGCCTTGTGCAATATCAGCATCGTTGGACACGCCTACGGTGGGGTGCAAGAAGCATTTTCTATTTGGTTGGATGAAGGTTCACTTTATCTCCGTGATGGTACACTCTATCGCCAAGGACGGGAAGGTAGACCGGAACCTGTTGATGCATCCGACATGCCCGCATCAGGCAACAAGGATGTTGCCTTTATTGAACTCATCCGCGGCGAACGCACAGATAACCCAATCGGTGTTGAGAATGGCTTGCGTGTTATCCAACTCACTGAAGCTGCATGGCAATCTGCCGAACTCGGTAGACCTGTTAAAGTAGATTTGAGTTAAACGTTGTTTTCTGTTACGATTTTGCCCAGAACTTGTAGTCCCAAGCATCGCGCCGGGTTTATTTGCTTGGGTGTTTCTTCATAGATATACGGCAAGCAGCGTTTAGACAAAAGGAGTCTAATCGAACCGCAAGGTAAATTAAAAGTGTTTGATGTCCAAAACTTGTGCAAATCTTTTGACAACAAGCCGTTTCTTACAGAACTCACGTTTCAAGTGGCAGCAGGGGAATGTCTTATTCTGATCGGTAGAAACGGTGCAGGAAAGACCCTTTTGCTGAATATCCTCGCAACTTTAACTGAACCGACATCAGGGAACGTCCTTATTGATGGCATTGATGCATTTGCGAACCTGAAGGAGGTACGCCCATCTATTGGATATATTCCTGTCTCATTTGAAGGATACCCTGAGTTGTCTGTCGTAGGATACCTTAATTTTTTCGCCGCTGCATATAAATTAAACAAACACGAACGCGCCGCCACAATTGAGACTGTGCTGGAGTTAATGGACATTCAACACCTGCGCGATGCTAAGATTGGCACCCTATCAACTGGGGAACGGCAGCGCCTCTTGTTCGCCAAAACTTTCATGCACGAGCCTGAGTTGTGGCTGCTTGATGAACCGCTCACACCGCTTGATCCGGGTGGGCAAGTCGAGATGATTGAACTGCTCAGTGAACTTCGTTCAATGGGAAAAACCGTCGTAATTGCTACCAACCGCCTTGAAGATATCGCTCAATTGTGTGGGACAGACTCACAAGACAACACACTCATCGGAATTCTCGACAGCGGACGCTTTGTTGTGTTTAAGACATTTCGCGAGTTGTGCAAGGAGCACACTGAAGCCGATACCATAGAAACCCTCTCGCCAAATTGGTTCAATGAACTTTTAGCACAGCCGGCAAGCTAAAACTTGCGCTACAAAAGTCTGGAGGTTACAAAAACGTAATGTCAGATATAGGAAAATTCTTTCACGAAAACGGATACTACTTTGCCAAGGGAGTCTATTCGCCTGAAGAGATCACGGCAATGGAAAATGACTTCGATCGAGTAGTGGATCAACTTCTTAAAAGCGATGAGAACGTCAACGCACGTTGGGGCGGCAGACTGATGGATGCCCTTGATGGTGGTGAATCCATTATTATTCACACTCACAATATTCAGAGCTTCTCCGGGGCCTGGATGCAAGCGTTCATGCAAGAGAAATTCCTTGATATTACCGAAGCCATCCTCGGACCCGATATTATGCTCCACCATTCCAAACTTTTCTGTAAGCCGCCGGAGAAAGGCGCACCGTTCCCAATGCACCAAGATTGGCAGTACTTCCCCACCGTCAAAGACAGCATGATAGCGGCAATCATCTATGTCTCCGAGGCTACCGATGAGATGGGGTGTGTTCGTGTCTATCCCGGATCACACAAACAGCTCGGACGAACAGATGGCATGATGGGAAGTGGTGCTAACGCTGAGGTTACGGAGCAATATCCGATTGAGAACGCGACCGTTTTAGAAGCGGAACCGGGTGATGTGCTTTTTTTTAGCTACTTCACACTGCACGGTTCAATGCCAAACTATTCAAATCAGACCCGAAAGAGCGTACTTGTTCAGATGCATGCTGGGGACGATGAAATCGAATCCGAAAACCGTCATACCAACGTTCAATTGGTACTCCGCGGTTGGAACCATCTCGCAACCCGTTCTTCTGTCGGTAGAATAAAATAAAGTATAAGGAGACTTAAATGATTAGAGTCGCAAAACTGAGTATGGCACACGTCCACGCCGGTGGTTATGCCCGAAAAATTAATGAAAACCCTGAAACCGAACTCGTTGCTGTCTGGGACGAAGAAGAATACGGCGGGAAAGAGGCTGCTGAACAATACAATGTTCCGTTCTACACAGACCTTGACGAAATCCTGAGTCGCGACGATGTAGACGCAGTCGCTGTTGACGCGATCACCTCTGACCATCCACGTGTGATGATTGCTGCCGCTGAAGCGGGGAAACATATCTTTACTGAGAAAGCCCTCGCGATTACCGTCGCAGAATGCGATCCTATTATCGAAGCCGTAGAGAAAGCGGGTGTGAAGTTCATGATTTCACTACCTTCCCGTGCTAACTCTGAAATCCTGTTTGCGAAAAAAGCAATCGACGACGGACTCCTCGGCGATATAACGTTCGGCAGAGGACGAATTGCACATTCCGCCGCGCTGGATAGCTGGTTCAGCGGTACAAGTGCTTGGTTTGCGGATCCCGAACGCGCTGGGGGCGGTGCCCTTTTTGATTTAGGGTGTCACCGGGTTGATGTTATCCGATGGTTGATGGGTGAACCTAAGAGTGCTATTGCTAAGATTAACAACTTTACAGGTAATTTCCCGATTGATGACAACAGCGTTTCGGTTGTCGAATTTGCGAACAAGGCACTCGGCGTGATTGATGTTGCGTGGACACATCGCTCCGGTCCGAACATGCTTGAAATTTATGGCACAGAAGGCTCGTTTGCTGCTGGACACGGCGAGATACACTTTGAAACCCGTAAACTCTCTGACGAAGAAAAAGCGGAATACATTGCCAACGCACCAGCAGCTCCACCCGAACCGATACAACAGTGGATTAACGCTATTCTTCGTAATGAACCGATGACGATTACCATCCAAGATGGACGCAATCTTACAGAGTTGATGCAGGCATTCTACATCTCCTCCGAACAGGGACAATCAGTTGATTTTCCTCTATAGACATCTCGTCCCACTGGGGCTTTATAGTAAAATCCGAAGATAAGTTTACACTTTGGTTCCCCGGTAGGCGAGGTTTTGCGGCGTAAAGACCCGCCGAATGCCACACGCGCATTCGGCGTTGATTCATGCGATGTGCATTCCTAACCTCGCCGATGCAAAGTGTTCAAGTAATTCTGAAATCTACTATAAAAGGAAATTAGAAAACATGAAAGACTATCAACCGATCTCACTCTCTGCTTTGTGTAATGTGGGGACAGACATTATCGGTAAAAACACAACGCCAAATATCGGGACACAGACGTTTCACGGACTTCCTTTCGACATTGCTGAAGGTGAAACCTGTTTCTTGGGCTTCGGCGAAGACGTTGGCACCGACCCCATCGAAGTTCCAGTCAATGCAAGCCCAAAACGGATTATCTTTGTGCATCGCCTGCTCGAATCACGTATACCTGAAGGCGAGCCAATTGGCAAATTAATCGCCAATTACGTCTTCCATTACACTGACGGTGAAACCGTGAACGTCCCGATTCGTGAACGTTTTGAGATCGGAAGTGTACCGCAGGGATGGGGACAACAGACCTTCCTCGCTATACCTGACCGACAGGAGAGTTTAGCACCACGTCATGAGGGCGCGTGGGGTTCAGCGGGGAACCGACAAACGGAGGTGAGCCAAGGAACGCCGCGCGACTACTATTTGTGGGTGTGGAAAAATCCGAGGGACGGTGCTGAAGTCGCATCAATCGAAATCCAACCAAAAAAACGGAAATTTATTGTTGCAGCAATCACGCTCGGCTATCTCGACGAAGATCCGATACCGCGGCGTCCGCGGCGCGAAGTCAAAATCACGCTGCCGCAAGCCGATGATGCCAACAAACCCTTTGATATGGAAGTCAATATTGATCGCGGCGTTGCGACCTACCCGTATCCTTTGCCCGAGAACGCTCCAGATGCCTTTATCAATGATGATTTCAAAGGTTGGGGTGAATCGCAAAACAACAAGAGCAGCCCAGCGTATGTTGAAGTATCTGCCACACCTTCCGCCACCGTCGAAGTCAAGAACCAAGGCGAAACACTTGGGCGCGTTAACTGGGGTGAAGTCCAAGAAAAAGGGACGGTCCAACCCAACGAACGCGTCAAAGTAGAGGTTATCGATTCCGGCAGAAATTGGGTACACACCACTGTAATTGACGAAGATACAAACAGACCTGTACCGTGCCGTGTCCATTTCCGTTCCCCACACGGCGTGCCTTACGCCCCACATGGCCACCATGCCCACGTCAACTCAAACAACGGCACCTGGCACATAGATGTCGGCGGCGATGTGCGACTTGGACAGATTAGTTACGCCTATATTGATGGCACGTGTCAGGGGTGGCTCCCTCGTGGAGACGTTATCGTTGATGTCGCTCGCGGCTTTGAATACACGCCGCTGCGGACGACTGTTAACATAAAACCCGGACAACGTGAATTGACGCTGAAGATAAAACGGTGGTGCAATATGAACGCCGAACGCTACTTCAGTGGCGATACACACGTTCATTTCCTCTCCACGCAAGGCGCGCATACCGAAGCACAAGGCGAAGACCTTGGGGTCGTGAATCTCCTCCTCTCACAATGGGGACACCTCTTTACGAATACAGAGGAATTCATTGGCAGACCCACAACATCCGCTGATGGACGGAGCATTGTCTACGCGACACAGGAAAACCGTCAGCATGTCCTCGGTCATTTGACACTTCTCGGTCTAAAAGAGCAGGTCGCACCGTGGTGCTCCGACGGCCCCGGAGAAGCCGAACTTGGTGGAAACATGGAAGTCACGCTTTCGCATTGGGCGGATGCCTGTCATGCGCAAGGCGGAACTGTCGTCTTACCCCACATCCCGAATCCGAATTGCGAACCGGCAACACTCATTGCCACGGGACGTGTGGATGCAGTCGAATATCTCACCAACGCCATGTATGGACACATCGAGTACTATCGTTATCTCAACTGTGGCTACAAACTTCCACTTGTTGGTGGTACGGATAAAATGAGTAGCGATGTGCCGGTAGGCGTTTATCGCACCTATGTCCACATTCCTGACGATGAGGAATTCAATTACGATAACTGGTGCAAATACATGAGTGCCGGAAACACTTTCCTGAGTGGCGGCCCCATGATCCGTCTCACCGTTGATGGACAACCGATCGGTAGCACGATTAACCTTCCTGGCAACGGTGGCACTGTTGAGGTAGAAGCCTCTGCGGATTCCATCTTCCCGATCCATACACTGCAGATTATACAGGCAGGACAAGTCGTTGCTTCCACTGAGGACAAAGACGGTAAAGCGCATTTACACCTGAAAGCCAACCTGAAAGTAGACAAACACTCGTGGGTCGCTGCACGATGTGGTGGACCTAACTATGCACAAGCCGTTCCGCACCATGACGGATGGGGACGCGGTATCATTGCCCATACTTCACCTGTCTACATTGCTGTCGGTGACGAGTGGTGGATGTTTGACCCGGAAACGGCAAACTACATGTTAACTTTGATTGAAGGCGGATTGTCCTATATCCAGCATACAGCGCGCCATCACGAACACGGGACTGTGACGCACCACCACGGTGAGGACGATCATTTGGAATTTCTCTCGCGTCCGTTTCAAGAAGCACGTGAGGCAATTCACCGTCGGATGCACCAATTGGGCATTCCGCATTAGATGCTATACATAAAGTCCTGTTCGGGTAGGTTCTTGTACCTACCCGTTTCCTCTAAGAACAACCCCAAGCTTGAAGGAGACAGATATGCGAAGAGAATTAGTAGCTATCGCCCCTCGGCAGCCCGTTTTAAGAAAGTATGAGGATGGACCTGTTCCAGCAGACAGTGTCCGCGTCCAAGTTGAATTCGGTGCGCCCAAACGCGGCACCGAACTGACAGCCTACTGCGGATATAACAACGCAAATTTTCCACTGAGACTTGGGAACATGTGCGTCGGGAAAATCATTGAAATCGGGAAGGATGTCGAAGGTTTCGAGATCGGCGAACGCGTCACCAGCCATGGGCATCTCAAGGAGACGCACACATGGGACGCAAAACGGGTTCTCAAGATGCATGATCAGATGACATGGAAGGAAGCTGTCTGTTACGATCCAGCACACTTCGCGATGTCAGCGATTCGGGATGGGAAAGTCCGCGTTGGTGAGCGGGTCGCTGTCTTCGGACTTGGTGCTATCGGGTTGATGACGGTACAAATGGCACGAATCGCGGGAGCGGACTTTGTCGCTGCCGTAGATCCGATTGAAAGACGACGGAAAGTCGCTGAAAAGACTGGCGCGGAACTTGTCATTGACCCAACTGATTGCAATACCGGCGAAGTGCTTAAAGAAGCAACAGGTGGGCTTGGTGTTGATGTGGCTGTAGAAACGAGTGCCGTTTACGAAGCACTTGATGATGCCCTTCGCAGCGTCACTTTTGAAGGCACAATCGTCTACGCAGGACGCGCGAAAGCCTGTACAGGCGGACTTGATCTCGGTGCCGTCGCGCACGTCAATATCCCCAACATAATCTTTGCACGTGCCAATAGCGACCCGAACCGTGATCATCCGCGTTGGAACTTTAAACGTATTATTGATACCTGCTGGAAATGGCTCGAAGAAGGCAGATTCGAGTGCGAAGACATCGTCGATCCAGTTGTGCCGTTTGAAGATGCAGTCGAAGCCTACATAGAGATGGACAAGCATCCTGAACGGAGCGTCAAATTGGGTGTGTCCTTTGAATAATCCTTTGTCCGTTAGGATCTACGCAAAATCGTTCATGTTGCAGATTCGATGGGAAGCATGAGTGGAAAGCACCCTCATCCGCCTTTCTTTAGACTATTGCTTTGTTATCAAAAAAATGCCGAGTACCATCATTGCTGCAGCGATCAAGCGGCGTTTTGTATACGTCTCTTTCAAGGCGTACCCACCGAGCAAAACAACGAAAATGACAGAACACTGCCGAACCGCTGTCACGTAACTGACTTTCTCTGTCATCAAAACGTAGAGGATAAGCGAATAGGAGGTCAACGAAAGTCCAACAACAGCAAGGGCCCGCTTCCACTCCGTTCGTCCAATCTGGACAATCTGTTGGTGTGGAAAGCGGGCAAGACAGGTTAACCCGTAGAAGATTTGCGAGATACTGCCCTCCATTAAATAGTAGGTTACGGCTCGCCACAACGGAGCATCCGTCGAATAGTGATGAAATTCAGACATTCCTTGCTTGTCTATCAATGAGTACCCAATAACGCTCACCAAGGTGGCATAAGCCCAGAGGGCATCGGGTTCGCGAAGGAAGCGAAAGAACGCTTTGAACTGGATGCGATCTGCGCGTTGTTGATAAAGTAGCATGGAGACCATTACACATAAAATACCTATCAAGCCTTGTACCGAAATTCGTTCCTTTAGGAAAAGAAAGGCAAAGAGTGGTAAGAAGGCCGGAGCAGCACGGGCAATTGGATAAACAAACGAAATCTCGCCGACTGTATAGGCGTGCGTCAAAAACAGACGGTATAACAGATGAACCAGTGCCGAGCCAATAATATAGACCCATACGGGTTTCGGAATTACCGGGTGCTTGATACCAAACGCAATAAACGCTATGACCAAAGTATAAAATCCACACCAAAAAAAGAGGATTCGTGTATCTCTGCTGGATTTGCCGTAGAAATTCCATAAGGCGTGGCAAAAGGCTGACAGCAGAATTAAAGCAATTGAAGTGAGAGCCATAAGACCTTTCGTCTTTGTAGACACAGAGCCTGTGTCTGTTTGTTAATGATTGTCAGCAATCCGCGATTGGTAATCAGTTAAGAGGGTTTTGTTTGGTATTAACCTCTTACGATTCTCACTGCAAAGCATGCTGAAAGGATTTTTTGGAAAAATCTGCCCTGACTGCTGACTACTATTTCAGGAGGTAATTATGTGCAAAAAGTCGAAAAAACACAAACTTTTTATGCTATCTGGGCTTGTCTTTTGCATACTTGCCCTCTCAGTGACTGTTACCCTCACACAAGAATCGTAGTTCTCTTTTCTG
Source organism: Candidatus Poribacteria bacterium (assembly GCA_963662915.2). Taxonomy (GTDB): domain Bacteria; phylum Poribacteria; class WGA-4E; order WGA-4E; family WGA-3G; genus WGA-3G. The sequence continues at coordinate 2,531,745 of CAXXEU010000002.1, forward strand.
GACAACACACTTGCCCTCCGGTAACCCTCCTATTTTTCATATCTGCACAAATCCGTGCAGTTAGACTTCCCTTTGCCCTATTTTGTGCAGCGAATACTCCCGTCAAACCCGCTAAATCCGCAATATCCCTATACACTGTCTCATGTTTCAGGTTGGCATGTAAATTGCTTATTAATTCTCCAGTGTAGTGCGTTTTAATTTCTGACGCACCAATTGTTTCTGGTCTACACGAGGAGGGTAAAAATGCTTAGACTCACACCACTTATGTTTGTAGTAAGCCTTTTGCTCGCGGGCTGTACAGCACCGGCACATCTAATGCACAAATCAGAACCGACACAGGATGAGAAGATGCAGCAAACCATAGGCGTATGGAAGGGGACACACATTTCAAAGGCGATCCAGAAATGGGGATCACCGACTGAAGTTAGCGATGACGGAACAGGTTGGCAAACTTATATCTGGGAAATACCTGTACACGGTTTCTTAGCTAGGCAAGAAAGTAGGGCGCGGGGATTCCAACTTCGACAAGACCATCAGATCCATCCCCGAAGTCGCCCCGGTGGCATGGGGCCAGTAGGTGGCACCTACATATCAACCGGTCATACCTACCAACTCACATTGTATACGCGTCCAGACGGTGTGATTTCCAAAACCGATATAAAAAAGAATTATGATCCCGCAAGCGAATTCAAGTGGAAGTAGAGGATTTAGGACTGTTTATTAATAAAACGGAGGCGAAAACCCATGTCAAGTAGAGACTATTCTTTGCGCGTATATGTAGCAATCGGAGTATGTCTGCTCATGGTAGGTTGCGCGCCACTTCCAAGACGAATAGAAACTACATACCTATCCTGCAAGACGTATCCATCACTCGTTGATGGTGATCTTGCCACAACCAGCTTCCTAAAGGTAAAAGGCTTTGTTGAAAAGGATAACACTGCTTATCGGTACAGTCTCCGATATGGCGACTGGGTGGAAGGTAAACATAAGACTGAAGCATTGATTCAACTTGACACGCTTACGCCTGTTGCTTACATTGAGGTGCACCCAGTTTCAAACATTTATCGTCTCTCGGTAGACACATCGACTGCAGAGATAGTGCATGAAAAATCACATCGCTTTGAGCCAGTGAGGAGCCACAAAATTGCGAGATCCGAAAGCGGGGCGGTGATACGCATTGACATCGACAGACCCGTGCGGGCACTAAGAGTTGTTATCTATGTCAATCGTGATTCAGCACGCACCATACGAGAACCATTGACGCATAAAACTAAAGTGTCTTTTGAAGATATTGCGATTCGGGAAATTCAGGTGTATCAGTGACGGAGAATCAAGGTAATCGGAGCATCATAAATCATCAGGAGTTTTAAAATGAACAGATTCGCATTTGCTCTATATTTTTCGTTTATCGCAAGCCTCTTGGCTGCTGGATGTACGACCCCATCATTTTTGATGAACCCACCCGAAAGTCTTCAACCATCACCAGAAGAAAAGATACAGCAAAGCATGGGAGCGTTGATGGGAAGCCCCATTTCAAAAGCCATTCAGAAGTGGGGCGCACCGCATGGTATCAGTAACGACGATGCAGGATCGCGCATCTATATCTGGCAAGTACCCGCGCAGGCGGTTTTTGCCCCACAAGATAACAGCCTCCTTTCCCGGCGCCCCTCCAAGGCTTTGAATAGAGCAACGGAGACTCCTTTGCCTGCAGATAACATCTACGAACTTACCTTTTATACGCATCCAAACGGTGTAATTTACAAAACACTCACAAAAACGGATCAAGCCTCCACGTTTTCTTCAACGGACTTTAATGCTACAAAGTAAGCCAATGAAACTTCCAACAATTTCTATCGCATCCCATCGCGTCACACGGCTCATTATCGGCGGCAATCCGTATAGTGGCATTTCACACCAATCCGCAGCGGCATCGAAAGCGATGATAGATTACTATACGACGCACCAAATTATGGCAGACCTCCAGCAGGCAGAGCAAAACGGCATTAATACCGTTCTCGCTCGTGCCGATAGACACATCATGCGCGTCCTCAACGAATATTGGAATACCGGCGGCACAATACAGTGGATTGCGCAGACACCCAAAGATACAGAATACGCTGATCTCAACGAATACCTACAAATTATTGCCCGCTATAAACCGATTGCGATCTATCATCACGGCGGTACGACCGATAAATTGTACGCAGAAGGACGACTCGATTCATTGCACGAAAGCCTCAAACACATCCGTGACCTCGGTTGTGCAGTCGGACTCGGCACACACGACCCGCACGTTCTCAAGCATTGCTACGCTGAAGGATACGCTGTTGACTTTTATGTCTGCGCGTTGTATAATCATACAAAACACAGAGAACGCTATCTGCCAGAGGATCGCTATACCGCATTTTCGGCTATACAAGCGATACCGGTACCGATTATTGCCATCAAGGTATTAGCCGCAGGCAGAAACGAGCCGCATGAAGCCTTTCAACTCGCGCTTGAGAATATTAAACCGACGGACGCGATGGCGATCGGGATGTATACACAGTTTCAACCCGATCAGATCCGTCAGAATGCACTGACTGTTGCCAAATTATCGTCCGAATCAGGTTTGTAGCATAAACTGTTAGTTTGTGCAAGTTTCAAAGACGATAAGCGGTATTGGAACTGTTTGATGATGTCTGAATAATTACAGAATTCACCAAAATTCAAGAAATATTATCGGAAAGGCACAACTGAATGAACAGGATTACGGAACAGGAAGTGATGGATACCCAAGAAGCCGCCGAAGCCTACGATGCGATGGAGCACGGCGAGGTTGACCGTGACTTCGTAGATCGCGTTGTTGGACTCGGTGCAGACACTGGACATTTCCTCGATGTCGGCACCGGTCCGGCGCAGATTCCTATCCTACTCGCGCAATGCTGTCCCAATATCCACATCACCGCCATCGACCTATCTGAGGAGATGCTGAAAATAGCGAAACGCCACGTTGCAGATGCCGGTCTTACCAATCGGATAACCCTCGAACACGTCGATGCCAAAACCCTACCCTACGCTGATAACACCTTCGATGGACTCATCTCCAATAGCATTGTGCACCACATCCACGATGCGATGAAGGCACTCCAGGAGATGGGCAGAGTTGCTCGTCCGAAAAGTACTGTTCTTATCCGAGACCTCATCCGTCCTGAGACCCCGGCAGATGCCCAAGCCTTTGTGGATCTGTATGCCGCGGACGATACCTCTTATCAACAGAAATTGTACTACGATTCCTTCCTTGCTGCGTTCACTATTGCCGAAGTTAATGAGATGCTCACGCAAATGGACATGCCGGGAGCGGTTGTCGTCCAAAGCACGGATCGGCATTGGTCGATTGAGCGTGCTGTTTAATATCTTGCCTTTTCATGCACTCCAAAACCTGATCAAGATACTCCAAGTTCGTAGTAGGGCGATTCATCGCCCGTCCCCGTGAAATGAATTGCCCCTATACTCCTGCAGCCTTAGCCCCAGCGGGGCGACATGTTTATAGCAGCATGGCATTCCATCTCCTCAAACTCTAGCAGGGTGAGGTTTGTCTCTAAAATATTTTGACATTCGTCTTGAAATGTGTTAATATGTGATTATTGAATTTAGAGCGAAGGATGTGAAAGAAGAATGAACGATGGGTTTGACGATGACCGGGACTCATCGCAGCTACCGAGTGAGATGGCGGGTCGTGGACCGGAATTAAACGCTCGGCAACGTGAAATTTACCAAAACCTAAAATCTATTGGACCTGAAATAGCAGCCTATTATCTGGATGGCATCCGAATCCTACAACGCGAAGACTTAGAAACCTCGGCAAGTCTTTTAGCCCATATTGCTCGGGAAATTGATGGAGGTTTAAGAGATATTTTATCCAGTGACGAAGTCAAGGGACATATACAAAGCCAACTCACAGAAGCAGTCTTAGTTAAGTTAGGAAATTATAACGAATTAAGGAACCGTAAAGGCCATATTGCTTCAATTTTAGCAGCACTCGGTATTGATAATGTCTATGTCTTCCTTTCTTCCAATGATGTCCGTGTAAATTTTGCTATCAGATGGATAAATGTTTCTACCCAATTTTATAGGTTTGCCCATCGCCACGGGGCTTGGAGGGTTCCTCGAGCTAGAGAAGAATTTGAAGTTCTCTGGTATGAATTTGAGGGTATATTGTCGAATTTAGTAGGCAGTTTTCTTAACCTCCTCAACCGACTGGATCGGATTCGTGCCTATGAGGAGCCGACACGAGAAATAAGAAGTACTCTCCCCAACCTATTAGGATCTGAGGAAAGACGCGCATATTTCTTCAGAAAACTTGAATCGCCAACATGGTTGGAGCCCTTAAAAGAGGATGGATGGTTCGATCCTGATCAGAATCCAATGCCTCAAGAATCTCCGGATCAGCCCGGATATTACTATAGTCCCCGTTGGCATGCTCTGGAGTATGTGGTGAAGATTTCTACGCATCCAGAGTGTCCTGTTAATACCCTTGTGGATATTATCAATGCCATTACAGACGAAAGCAGAAAGCGGATTGATAATGGCCGGACAGACTTAGATACTGTCAAGATTATCGGCACACTTCCTATAGACCGGATAGAACCTCAGCATATCACTTTTATAGCAGCTGCATTGAAATCCAGCCAGAAATACGGACTGATGGATCAGGAAATAGGTCAAACAATTCTGCCTAAACTTCTTGATGGTGGTAAGCAGGAACTAACTCTTGCCCTTCTCTCTATAATGCTTGAGATTGAATTTGTTGATGAACGAATCCAACCCATAATGGACGAACATTGGCTTGAGGATGCAATCAAGAGGCATGGGCGAGTTATTGCGAATTTATGTGGTGTTGAGGCAGCACAGATTTCACTCGCACAGATCCGAGCACTTGCCTCCGAAGATTCTTCTGTGTTTCACTTTATACACCCCGTTGAGAGCGATCTTTCGCACCTCTCTCGTGCAGATTACACTGAACTTATCGTAAGTTTTACCAGCAGTGTCTTTCAATCTGCTGAACCTGTGAGTATTACGGAAATAATTCAAAACTTGCTACAAGAACGGCACGTCATTATTAAACAGATCGCACTTAAGGCTATCACGCACCATTACGGCGACTTGAAACATCTATTTTGGGGGTGGGAGGGCAATCCCCTTGATGAGATTGGATTAGAAACCGAAATATCCCAATTAATTCAAGCCAACAGTCATACATTTAATGAAGACGAAATGGAGCAGATACTACAATGGATAGAATCGACCCAATACTAACATCCATCGAAAATGATGAAAGCCGCGCAAAATCAGTAGCGTATAGTAGGCGAAAATGGCTCGCTACGCTTTTAAAAACTGGAAATAAGAAGGTTATCGCAGCCTACGAAAAATATGACCGTCTTCACGCCGAAAATATTGAAAACTCTGGGATTATGCCTAAATCCGGTGCAATTGGTCCAGTAAGGCCATTGACAGTCAGTGAACTTTCCAAGATGTCAAATACTGAAATTGCTGATTATTTACACAATTACCAAGAGACAGTAATTATAGGTATGCCTATTCTGGCAGGACGCGGCCTTGCAGATACACTTGCAGAGTATGTAGAAGCAGAACCACAACGCTTTACGGATAATCTACTGCCTTTCCAAAGCGTTCGGAATCTATACCAATCTTCTCTACTGCGGGGTTTCCTGAATGCGTGGAAGGATAAGAAAACATTTGATTGGGCTGCACTACTTGGATTTATACGTTCTATTCTCGTATCAGAATACTTTTGGAATGAGCAATACGAGGATGGTTTTAATTATAGGAATTGGGTTCTTTCTGGTGCAGCAGATTTGATAGCAGAAGGCACAAGGGACGATACACACGCGTTTGACGCACAATTCTTGCCTCTTGCTGAAGAGATTCTCTTGATCCTCGTAGATAAGGCACAACAAAGCGTTTCAACCCTTGATAACCTTCCCACCGATGTTCTGAATTCAGACAGAGGTAGAGTGTTTTCGGCAATAGTAAACTATGCCTTGCGGTTCGCTCGTACCAACGAGTCTGAGTACACAGATTGCCGATGGCCCTATACCATCAGAGCAGATTTCACCAAAAGATTAGATCGAAGCATTGAAGCCTCGCTTGAATTCTCTTATACGCTTGGCTTTTATCTACTCTATCTGTCGTATCTTGATAAAGAGTGGGTTCACCTCAACATAAATCATATCTTCCCACAGCGTAATGAGGACCATTGGCAAGCCGCTTTTTCCGGGTACCTGTTACACCCAGTCCGCGAGGAGTTTTACTTACTGCTCAAAGCACACGGACACTATCAGAAGGCATTGAGCACCCACTTTGCTGATGCGGAAGTACTGAATGAGTTGGTTAATCACATCTGTACGGGATGGATAGAAGACAGTGAAAGCTTAGACGATAAAGCCAGTCTTATCTATCAATTGATACACAGTGGCAATCCAAATCTTCTTGCGGGTATGGTCTACTTTTTCTCCCGACGCGCTGACAACCTATCCGACAAAGTGAAAACAAAGGTTATACCTGCGTGGCGTGCTTTGTTCGAGGTCCTCTCCAAGCATAGAGACGAAGCACAATATCAAAAGGTTCTAAGTCCCTTATCCCAGTGGATAGAACTTATTGATGAAATAGATGAGGAAGTACTGGAATGGGTAAAAGTATCCTTAAGTTCCCTTGACAAGGTTCCAGGGTATGGTTTGACTTTGTCACGCTTTACCAAAGCCTTACGGAAGCATGCCCCGAAAACTCCACTAACTGTTGGAGAAATTTATCTGGCAATTTCAGAACGTATCATGTGGGATTTACAAGTGGAAACAGACGAGATTGAAGAAACCATCTTGATTCTGTACAAAGAAGGGCATAGGAATATTGCAGATGAAATTTGCAATCGGTTCGGAAAGGCAGGAATTGACTTCTTAAGAGCGGTTTATGAGGAGTATCAACGTTGATAACTTTCCTGATTTAGCTCGTAAATCCGAATCCCGTATCCCAATAATAGATGGAGAGCGGACTCGTGATCTAAGCGTAAATCCTATTTGAGTCCATACTCATAAAAGTTAATGAGCAGGTGAATCCAGAGTGGCTACATCGCATGTTCAACCAGAAAAATAAATCTATTTTCCTTCGCGTTGAGTTTGAGCATCTGTTCAGAGAGATTATTCGGAAACGACCGACGGTGGTGCTTCCCTCAGTAGAACAACTTGGAAAAGCGATAGATGCGATCTGTCCTGAAAGTACTTAGTGCCATAAGGGCAAAATGTTAGATGCGAAGCGTATTTTCTCGCCGAAATCACAAGTTAAGCTGATTGTGCGTCTGATGTGAATTTTAAGAGAGAACTTTTTTATCGGCGAAATCCGCGTCCTCTGTGATAATCCGCGATTCAGACAATTAACACCTCCGTTTATCCTGTCCATCTTAAAATCCTGTCAATCCTGATTCAGACAATATTTTTCCTACACTTTATCTTCACAAATATGTTATAATACTGACAAACGCCCAAGACAAAAATTTAAAATCTTGCGCTTCCATAGGAGAAATTGCAATGTCCAAAGTTATCTTTGTTTTGCCGCTCTGCTTGCTCCTCAGTATCGCCAACCTCAGTATCGCGAATGTTGCAGAAGATGGACTCGTTGCCTACTGGCCCTTTGATGAAGGCAAGGGTAAAGAAGCCATAGATGTCACCGGCAACGGACACGATGGAGAGTTCAACGATGATCCAAAGTGGGTTGAAGGAAAGTTCGAGGCTGGACTCGAATTTGACGGTGTAGACGACCATGTCATTGTCGCAGACGATCCTGCCTTCGCAATCGAGGAAGATATTACCCTCATGGCGTGGTTCTGTCCAAGCGATGCACTCACCGGTCGCCGCTTAATGAGTAAAAATAACTCCATCTTCGTCATCTTCGATTTCGGTAACGCAGATAGCATCGACTTTCTTGTCAAACCGAACAATACTTTTGCCCAATCCACAACGACTGATTGGAAAGTCGGTGAGTGGTATCATTTCGCAGGAACTTTCGATGGAAAGACGATGAAGGTTTACATAAATGGCGAACTTGAAGGCGAAGTTCCCAACGGTGTGCCAATTGCCCCATCCAACTTAGAACTCTGGATTGGTGGCGACGATCTCGGTAACGCCACTGACCACTTCCCCGGTAAAATTGATGAAGTTCGGCTCTATGAGAAGACCTTGAGTGAAGCCGACATCCAAACAATCATGGAAACACCACAGGATGTAGAAGCACGTGGCAAACTCACCACAACATGGGGAAAAATAAAAGACCTTTAATAAGGAACTTGCATGGCAACCCAACAAAAACGCCCCGTCGTTCTCATCGTTCGAGACGGCTGGGGCCACAACCCGTACCCTGAATGGAATCGGGTAAACGCTGTTCATCTTGCAAAGACTCCCGTAGATGATTGGCTTCGACAGAACTATCCATACGTCCAAATCCATACCTCCGGCGAAGATGTCGGTTTACCGGCAGGTGTCATCGGCAACAGTGAAGTTGGACACCAAAACATCGGGGCAGGACGCATCGTGAATCAAGAACTCCGCCGCATCAGCACTATGATCCGATCCGGCGAGTTCGCACAGAATGAAGTGCTTTTAGATGCAATTGCTCATGTCAAGAAACACGGAACACATCTCCATTTTATGGGACTCGCAAGCGATGCCGGTGTCCACAGCTCACTTGAGCATCTCTACGGACTCCTTACACTTGCCAAAACGAACGGACTTAAACCTGACCAAGTCCTAATTCACAATTTTAGTGATGGACGTGACTGCCAACCCGACCTCGGTATCCAATTCTGCGAACAGATTGAAGCGAAGTTGAAAGAAATTGGCATCGGACAGATTGCCTCTGTTATCGGACGCTATTACGCGATGGATCGGGATGACCGATGGGAACGCGTTGAAGTGGCGTACCGTCTTTTAACCGAAGGAAGCGACAACCGCGTTGCTACCGCCACAGATGCCTATCGCGATTATTACGAAAATCCGGACGATACCAACCGCAAAGGTGATGAGTTTGTACGTCCATCCATCGTTGTCGGAAGTGATGGCGAACCGCTTCCTCGTATCACTGATGGAGATGCCATCGTTTTTTATAACTTCCGAGGGGATCGTCCCCGAGAACTTACCAAAGCCTTTTGTCTCAATGAATTCCCGTTTCAGGCAGCAGGTAAAGATGGAGTCGTGCGAGAAATGGGTTTTAAACGGAATCGCAAACTTGACGTTAAGTTTGTTACAATGACCGAGTATGAGCAAGGAATGCCCGTTGAAGCGGCTCTCAAAAAACCGCCAAAAATGCAGAATACGCTTGGGGCTTATGTCAGCCAAGCAGGTTTAATGCAATTTCGGTGTGCAGAGACCGAAAAATTTCCACACGTAACCTTCTTTTTTAACGATTACCGCGACGCACCTTATGAAGGCGAAGATCGACAAATCATCGCCTCTCCACGTGAAGTAACAACCTACGATCAAAAGCCAGAGATGTCCGCACCCGGTGTAACAGCAGAAATGTTACGTCGAATCAATTCCGACAAATATGACTTGATTGTCCTTAACTACGCCAACGGCGATATGGTAGGACACACCGGTTCGCTTTCAGCCGCTATTAAAGCAGTCGAGGCAGTTGATACCGGTGTCGGGAAAATTGTTGACGCTGTGCTTAGGAAGGATGGGGCACTCATTGTTACCGCTGACCATGGAAACTGTGAGCAGATGATTGATCCCGAAACCGGGGGTATCCACACCGCACATACGACTTACGACGTGGATCTCATCGTTGTTGATAACGAACACACGGGTCAACAACTCCGCACGGGTGGACGACTTGCTGATATTGCACCAACGACACTTCATCTGCTCGGTTTAGCACAACCCGCTGAGATGACCGGCAAATCATTAGTTTCTTAATAGGATTCGCGCACGATTATAACATGTAAAGTAAGGTCCTTTAAAGATGGATAACTATCAACAACATCCGACTACAACAGAAGCACATTTGACAGCTGAACAAGATGCGGAATCCGATGCAAGAAAGACGCGGTGGGTTTTCATCGGTATCTTTGGAAATATCCTCGGCATTCTTATCGCTTCCATCTATGAACCAACACCACCCGCCTCACGGCTCCTTGGTAGATCACCCGAATATGCAGCTTTGTATACAGACAGTTACAAGGCAAAAAGCCGAAGCATCCAAGTACGCCATTCCGTAATTGGTATCGCACTCGTTTTTGCTTTAGCTTTTGTATGGTCGGTCCTTAGTTAGTGAAAGCATACAGTCCGACAAAATGTAAAAGATTTATAGTTTCCCGCTTCAGCAAAGTAGGGAGTTTGTGACAAATAAGATTAACTTGGTATAAGGAGGCTTTGGCATGTCCACCCCGATTGATCAGCAAGTTAGAAGGGATTTCAGGCTATTCGCCGGGAGCGCGAATCCGGCGTTGGCGAAAGAAATCGCTGCGATTTTAGGCGTTGAACTCGGTAAAATTACAATCGGTCCATTTCCTAACGATGAAACTCGGATTCAGATTGAGGAAAGTATCCGAGGCACGGATATCTACATCGTCCAGCCAACAAGTCAACCCGCCAATGAAAACCTCATGGAACTGCTGATCACAATTGACGCAATGAAACGTGCGTCAGCCCGGCAGATCACTGCTATTATTCCGTATTTTGGATATTCCCGGCAAGATCATAAAACAACAGGTCGTGAACCCATCAGCGCGAAGCTTGTCGCGAACCTTTTGACCACGGCTGGCGCAAGTCGCGTCATGGCTATCGATTTACACGTGCCACAGATCCAAGGTTTCTTTGATATTCCGATGGATCACTTGACCGCCCTAACTACCTTGACGAATTATTTTCGCGAGAAGCAGGTCGAAAATGGCGTAATCGTTGCCCCCGATGCAGGCCGCGCCAAATTAGCAGAAAAATATGCTGATATTCTCGGACTTCCGTTAGCGATTATGCACAAGCGGCGCACTGGCATTGATGGACAGAGCATTAAATTCGTCGAACTTGTTGGAGATGTCAAAGGTAAAACGCCAATTATCACCGACGATGAAATACAAACAGGCGGCACTATTCGTCAACAAGCCATAGCGTTGGCGGAGGCTGGCGCAGAACCTGCTTATGTGAGTATCGCTCATCCGATATTAGTTGGTCCAGCGTTGGAACGACTTAACCATCCAGCCATTCGAGAGGTGGTCACCACCAATACGATTCCTGTCCCTGCTGAAAAGCAGCTGGAGGGAAAAGTAAAAGTGCTTTCTATCGCACCCCTACTCTCCGAAGCCATCTTGAGAGTTCACCAGCACCGATCGGTCAGCCAAGTTTTTTTAGATCAGCACCTCAACTTTCCAGTGTAGTTTGTGGGAAAATCGTTTCTATCGACAAGAACAGATGATTCCGATACTCTACCTCAGCCATTGCGGTTCAAGCATCGGCGGCGGTGAACAACAACTTGCATATCTCGTCACAAATATCAATCAAGAGGTCTATCAACCGCTTGTTGTCTGCCCTGACGATGGCGTTTTCGCAGAATACCTGAAGGCTGCCGATATTCCGACAGTGATCCTCGCTCTCCCCCCGTGGCGAAAAGCGAAATCGTTGATAGCGCGGTACAGTGCGGCGAAAAAATTAGCCGCACTCGTCGAGACACACAACGCCAAACTCATCCACACCTCCGATTCGTGGTTCAACCCCTACCTCTGGTGCCTTAGAAAGCAGTCGAAAATCCCTGTTATTTCACATGTCCGGACGCTGCTTAGTCCCTCTCAAGTGCGAAAATACAAGTTCGACCGGATGGACAGAATCATTGCTATTTCACAAGAAAGCACAACCCCGCTGGTTCAAGCAGGGATTGACCCTGAAAAGATTGATATCATACTGAATTGTGTTGATTTATCGACTTTTCAACCGACTGCTGTAAAAGCAAATTCGGAGGAATATGTCGTCGGTATCGTAGGTAGAATTGAACCCTTCAAACGCCAGAAATCGTTCGTTAAAATAGCGGCGAAGGTCGCTGTACAAACCGACAAAGTCCGGTTTCACATCGTCGGCGGAGCACTCGACACACCCGCACACCGCGCCTATAATCGGGAAGTCCACCAACTGGTAACTAAATATCAATTACACGGGACTGTCCATTTCACTGGGCACCGCACGGATATGCCCACGGCAATGCAGGAGCTCGACCTGCTCGTAACGCTTTCAGCGGGAAGCGTCATCGCGGAGGCAATGGCAGCTGGCAAGCCTGTCATTGGGACCCCAATTGGGAGTGCACCTGAGATGGTTGTCGACGGTGTAACAGGCTATATTATACCCCCCGAATCTACGGAGGAAATCGCAAATAAGATTATCGAATTTGCCAAAAACCCGACGCAAAGTACATCTATGGGACAACAGGCGAGAAGACATGCCGAGGAAACTTTCGGCATTGAAACACACGTCCAAAAGGTACAGGACATCTATAGGCAATCGCTCGATACGTGCTAAAGTGGTTTAAGTGTTGACAGAGGTTGGCACATCGGGGTATACTGCCTATAGTTTAGAATACACACACATTCGCAATCCGCTTTTGCTCAGAAGGAAACGCCCATGATCTTTCATAGAGAAACGAGACGACGAGTAAATGTCATCAATGGTATATCAGCGTTGTTACAACTTTTTACCATTCTCTTATGTCTGCATCCTGCGTTCACACCACACCCCGTCAGTAAGGGAGTCGGGGATCGTTGGAAAGTGCCAGTTGTCTACATAGCGTGTATGATTGCGGCAGGCTTCACCGGCTGCACTGCCCTCGTAAAAATGCCTATATGGGTTCCTATCACTGGATTGGGAGCAAGTGGAATCGCTGCTGCGACAGCAATATGGGAATGTTTCGATGACGATTGCTACGATTGCGATGGATCGGGGTGCATTACGTGTCAACCAACGAGCCGCAAATAAGGTTTGTAACACAACCAGCATTCAGGTTACACACTGCTCTATGTAGCAGAACCTTGCTACAAATACAACTATCGCGATATTGACAGTATCTTTGATGGTAAGATAACGTTTGATAAAATGGTAACACCATACATAGGAGGCAACCCGTGCTTACACAGGAACAACTTGACTTTTATGACGAAAACGGCTATCTCGGTGTCGAGGCAGTGCTAACGGCAGAAGAGGTCGCCGATCTTCAGCGAGTGACTAATGAATTCGTCGAAAAATCGAGAGAGGTCACCGAACATACTGATATTTTTGATTTAGAACCAGGACATACCGCTGCTCATCCACGTGTACGACGTATCAAAAATCCGGGACTACACCACATCGTTTACGATCAGACGTTACGACACCCGAGGATTCTGGACATTGTGGAACAACTTATTGGACATGGCGTTAGATATAATGGCCATAAACTGAATATGAAATATCCGGAGTTCGGGAGTCCAGTTGAATGGCATCAGGATTGGGCATTCTACCCGCATACCAATGACGACCTGCTCGCAGTCGGCGTCGTTATTGATGATATGACTGTGGAAAACGGGGCATTGATGATACTGCCCGGCTCCCACAAGGGACCGACTTTGGATCATCACCAAGACGGGGCATTTATTGGAGCAGTAACTGACTCAGATTTCACACCAGAAGGTGCTGTGCCTGTTGAGTTGAAGGCAGGGGGAATCACAATTCATCATGTTCGGGCTTTACACGGCTCTGCCCCGAATACCTCAGACAAACCGCGCCGCTTAAAACTTGCCCAGTATTGTGCTGTAGACGCATGGCCCCTGAAAGGTATTCCGGATTGGGAGACTTTCAATAGCTTCATTCTCCGTGGCGAACCGACGAATGAACCCCGCATGGTACCCGCACCAGTACGTATGCCGGAACCGTACGCCGAACTAAAAGGGTCGATCTACGAAGTGCAATCTCTGCTTGATGACCCGCTTTACGCCAAGGGATAGTAACTTAGAGATCGGACAACTTCTGGACAAAATAGAAAGTGCGAGGCACAGAGACCTCGCACTAACATACAGATTTGGTTCTTAAAATAAAATAAAGGTCGAGCAAATCTTGTCCTGCTCATCAAGAGCTAGTTAGCGACTGTTGCTTTAAAGCGCGGATCTGCTTCAACAGCCTTAACCAAAGCGTCTGTTGTAACCTTACCCTTCTCAATTTTCACGACAGCCTTATTTTCTTGCATAGAAACGCTGACGACTTCAGAGACCCCTGTCACATTTGTAAGTGCATCCTGCACTTTACTGGTACACGCACCTCAGGTCATGCCAGTTACAGCCAATGTGACTTCTTCAACGCTTGCTTCTGCCGCTTGCTCTGGCGTTTCGGTCGTTTGAGTTGATGTTTCTGCTGGTTTCTTTGACGTGTCCGCACACGCAACAATAAGTAGAAGTGCTGCGAGGCAGACAAATACGATTCTCATGTTCAAGTGACGCATAAGTTTGGACCTCTCATTTGTAGTGGCGATCTTCGGACCGCGGCATCTTGTATTAGCACCTTATTTTCATAAAAAGAAAGGGTGGGAAACCCCACCCTCCTATAAACCTTATTGGGCAACTTCGGCACTAAAACCTGCGCCTTGAACTGCCTCGGTAAGCGCGGTAGTCGTTACTTTACCCTTTTCGACCTTTACCACAGCCGTATTCGTGTCAGAAGAAACACTCACCACTTCAGAAACGCCTGTGAGCCCGCTAAGTGCAGCCTGCACTTTACTGGTACACGCGCCTCAGGTCATACCTGTGACATTCAGTGTTACCTCTTCAACGGCGGCCTCCATCATGTCACCCTTCATTTCCATGTCGGATTCCATGGCTTCTGATTCCATCATGTCACCCTTCATTTCCATGTCGGATTCCATGGCTTCTGATTCCATCATGTCACCCTTCATTTCGGATTCCATGGCAGCACCCTCCATGGCGGATTCGGACATCTCTGCCTTTTTCCCCATCATGCCACAGCCTACCATGAATGCAAAGGCGACAAGACAAATCAGCGATAATTTCGCGATACGCATGGGTTAACCTCCTTGAATAATTATATGTCTATATTATTTTACCAGATATCGATTTCTCTTGCAATATTTTTTTTCAAATTCAAAAATCGTCTACCAAACACACAAAAATTCAGCGACGACCATAGCCTGTCTGTTCCGACAGCACATATAGTTGGAAATTTTTATAACCGATACCGCGGATAGCGGAACCGACCATAGCAACAACGTGCTGTCTCATTGGACCCACCAAGGACTTCTGTCTCAATCGCTCGTGCCGTCATAGGAGTACCTCCGATGGACATCAAGGAAGGTAAAAACTTTCTGAATTCGTTGAAGCTGCCTATGAAACGCGGCAGCCCGCTCAAATCGCAGTGCTTCCGACGCGCTATCCCGTTTTGTGATTAGACTCTCCTGGACCTTTTCATACTCGCCATCCAACAGATTAACAATATCCGTTATCGTTTCCTTATAGAGTTTGCTCGTAATCAGTGCGGCACATGGTGCGGTACAACGTTTCAGATCATACGCAAAACAGGCACGGAACCCGGGGGTTGGTGTAATTTCACCTTCACATGTGCGCATCGGAAAAATCCGCTGTAAAACATCAATCGCTTCATCTGTCCATCGCCGACTCGACAGGGGACCGAAATACCTCGCACCATCGGGTTGAGTTTCTGACACGCGATCCAAGCGCGGAAACGCCTCGCCAATATCTATCCGAATATACCAAGATTGTCGTCCATACTTCATAGCAGTATTATAGGACGGCTGATGCTCTTGAATTAACCGCGATTCTAAGAAGAGTGCTTCCTGCTCCGAACGACAAACCTGATACCGAACATCTGTTGTCCATCGGATAAGCCGTTTGATTTTGCTTGGACGTTTTTTCACCTTATGGAGATAAGAACGGACCCGTTTCCGCAAACACTTCGCTTTGCCAATATAGAGGATCGTTCCTGTAACTCCGCGAAAAAAATAAACTCCTGGATCCGATGGCACATCGGCTATCATTTTTTGCGTCAGCATTTTTCAATTTGTATGGTAATATAAGAAAGTTTCGATACTAATGTAAAATCCACAATTTCATGAGTCAAGGGTGAGAAGACGGTTGCTCAAGATAGGCTCGGTAGAGATGTTGCTTGAGGTAGTCATTAATCTCGGGTTTCGATAATTTCGTATAAAGTGCCAACTTGCTATTGACGAAATCCAATAAAATATCATCAATCACCTCATCGAACTTATACCGTTTATTGCTCTCCGAATTATCTCCTTCAATCACCTGCCGAAGTTCTTCGTTTTCGATCACTTTTTGGTGGATGGTCGCGATATCAACCTTATCTTCCACTGTGAAGTCTGTCTGATAAGCATCGTTCAATGCCTGAATGATACTGGAGAGGAAATCCTGCTCAGGATCCCTGACAGTAGCTACATCGCTGCCAATCCCTGGAATCTCGCTATCTTGCGCTTCAAGGGGGAGTTGTAGACTGTCGTATGTTCTCTGCACTCGAAACGAATCCAAA
This sequence comes from Candidatus Poribacteria bacterium, assembly GCA_963662915.2. Classification (GTDB taxonomy): domain Bacteria; phylum Poribacteria; class WGA-4E; order WGA-4E; family WGA-3G; genus WGA-3G. The sequence goes on from CAXXEU010000002.1 coordinate 2,548,319, forward strand.
TCCACAGATGCGAGAACGTCGTTCAGGTCGGGATGCTCTCGTTTCGGGAGTTTCTTGTTTAAACTACGACCGAAGATATACAACTTCTCCAATGCCACATCGGTGAAGGTAATCAACTGTGAGATGTATCCGTAGAGGCGAATATAACTTTGTAAGGTGGAACGAAACACTTCCGGCTCATTCATTTCTTCAAGTTCCAACCACTTCTCGATGACGCTATCAAGGATACCCTGTAGAGACTCATCTGGTCGATCAGATTCGTAAAAGGTTCGACAGAATTGATCGATGATCTTCTCATCATAGAGACCAAAACCGTCCAATTGGCTCTGTAAGTCATACAACCGATTCGGGTCGGTCTCCTCGGCGAGCGTCGTGGTCTGATAGTATTGCTGAAACGCTTCTTGTATCTGCTCGGGTTCGTTCACAAAATCAAGCACCAGTGTATCCGTCTTGCCAGCGGCGACGCGGTTTAGGCGACTCAAGGTCTGAACGCATTGCAGCCCGTCTAATCGCTTATCGACGTACATCGTCTGTAGCATCGGTTCATCGAAACCCGTCTGGAACTTGTTGGCGACAATCAGAATCCGGTACTCAGGACTCTTGAAACTGTCCGCAATGGAGGTGCGCGGCGGTAAGCCGTTCATTCCGTCTTCTGTGTAGTCCTGTCCGTTATCGGTGTCGTGTACCGTGCCGCTGAACGCCACGAGACAGCCGTAGGGAAGCCCCATCTCCTGCATCTGTTTATCGAATTCCTGCTTGTATTTGACACAGTGCAGTCGGGACGACGTAACCAACATCGCCCGTCCCTTTCCGCCGATTGCTTTTTCGGTGCGTGCGGTGAAGTGTTCCAAGATAATCCGGGTCTTGGTCTCAATACTGTGGGGTTGCAGGTCAACGTAATTGGTCAGTGCCCGGAGCGTCTGCGTCTTTTCGTACTGTTTATCCTCCGGCACGCTTTTGACGAGTTCAAAATATCGCTTAAAGGTAGTGTAGTTTTGTAGCACGTCCAATGTGAAACCTTCGCTGATACTCTGGCGCATCGAATAGACATGGAACGGGACAAAGTTTCCTTCTGCGTTCTTGCGTCCGAAGAGTTCTAAGGTCTTGTTTTTCGGGGTGCCGCTGAAACCGAAATAGGAGATATGCTCCTGCATCCTGCGCTGCGCCATCTGTTCAATAATCTGAGCATCTATATCTGATTCTACCTCGTCGGGGTCATCATCTTCTATGTTTTCCTCAATCCCTTTTGAGAGCGAAACTCTGAGGTCTTTTGCTGATTCACCGCTCTGTGAGGAATGCGCTTCGTCGATAATCACGGCGAAGGTTTTGCTTTTAAGTTTGCCAATCTCCTCAGCAATCACACTGAACTTCTGAATCGTTGAGATAATTATGCTTTTGCCGGATTCGAGGTAACCTCTGAGTTGTGCCGAGTTCTTAACGACAGGATGCACTACACCTGCGACCTGCTCCGACTGCTTGATCGTGTCCTGAAGTTGCTTGTCAAGTATGACCCGATCTGTCACGACGATGATGGAGTCGAAAATCCGATTTGTAGTGTCCGAGGAACTGTACAGATGCGTCAGCAGATGTGCCAACCACGCAATGGAGTTTGATTTACCGCTTCCTGTGGTGTGTTGGATGAGATAGTTATGCCCAACGCCTTCTGCCATGATCGCCTCTTGCAATTGACGAATCACATCGAGTTGATGGTATCGCGGGAAAACGAGTACGCGGGACTTTACATCTTTCACGGCGCGGATTTTGTCGTCGTAAACCTTCTCTGTGGTCTCCTGTTCATGGATAAAGTTGTTGATTAACGCCATCAGGTTGTTGGGTTGTAGGATGTCCTCCCAAAGATAGGTAGTCTTGTGACCGTTTGGGTTGACAGGGTTTTCGATGCCCTTGTTGAACGGAAAAAACCGCGTCTTATCGCCCTGTAAGTGGGTCGTCATTGAGACCTTCTCGTTACCGACGGCAAAGTGTACCAGACACCGCTTGAATTTAAACAACGGTTCCCTTGAATCCCGAGCCGTCCGGTACTGTTTCTCTGCATCCGCAACAATCTGACCGGTGAGGCTGTTCTTCAGTTCCACTGTCACCAGTGGCAACCCATTGAGGAACAACACCATATCGATCGATTTCTCGTTCCGTTGTGAGTAATGCAGTTGTCGGATGAGGGAGAATCGGTTCTGGGCGTAAAGCCGCTGGTGAGTAGGGTTCATGCCGCTTGCGGGTTGGAAGTAGGTCAGCTTAAAATCACAACCGCGATCCTTAACGCCTTTCCGCAGCACATCCAGCACGCCTCGACTTTTAACCTGATTACTGATACGAAGCATGAGTTTCTGCGGTGTGTCTTCCCTGTACTGACGTTCCAGTTTCTGATAGGTTTCGAGTTGCGTCATCTGAATAAATTGCAGCGTCTCATTGGGGATTAGGCAGCGGGATTTATCATAGCGCGAGGATTGTAATGACCGATAGCCAGACCGATTCAGGTGTTGTTCAATGTGATCTTCAAATCTTTGTTCTGTATACGTCGGCATGGTCTAAATCTCGTAGGACTTACGCAAAATTTAGGATTACCCCCCGTAGTCCCCCCGCAAGCAGGGGGAAGCTGTCGGTTTTTAGACACAACTGCGTAAGTCCTGTCTCGTTAAGTAGATAAGGGTTGTCGCTGCATCATCGGTATCACGGAACGCCGAGTCCATCACCCTATCAATCGTTTCCGGGAGACTCTAAGGAGAAATGCGTATCTATTTCCGCTAAGTTTTGCGCGGTCATGGCTTGTTCTAAGAGCATGTCAAGGTGTGTTAGGTTGTGGATATTGCGGATTTCACGTGAAAGCGTTTCAGGCACGTTCTGGAATTGGAGCTGCAGGAGTTTGAGGACTGCGTCCTGTTTGCCTTCTGCTTTTCCTTCCGCTTTGCCTTCCGCTTTGCCTTCCGCTTTGCCTTCCGCTTTGCCTTGTTCTATGAGAAATTCAGCCGTTGTCTGTGCCATCGTCTCTAACTCCTTATCGTCTTGAATATGTTGTCTGATAATGTCTACCAACGCATCGCGTTCGTCAACAGAACGCCGGTGGAATATCAACTGCACAAAATAACGGAGTGCCTCTGCAATTTGCGGGGCGAAATCTTTATCTACTGACGCTATATGCGACATAGCATCTGCTAAGGCTTCGCTTATCTCTGTCTCGTCCGAATGCTCCTTTTGAAGCACACGTAGCAACCAACCCAACGGATGTCCGGATTGCGTCAACGCCTCTGCTTCCGTTTCCTTGACCCCTAAAAACAGCGTGTCGAAACTCGGAACGAAACGCTTCAAGATTTCAGGAACATCCATGACCGCTGTTAGCGACACCGGCACGGTCCACGGACGATCACCTGTATAAAATAGGATTGGCAGAATCGGTTGTAAACGTCTTTCATTTTCAGGGCGCTTCTCCGTTTCCCATGCCCGCCGTTGCGACTCCCAAATTTGCACCATGTAGGACAATAACCGAAACCCCATCGTTTTATCTACTGTGGATTGATGTTCAATGAGGATATAGATGAGCAAGGCATCGGTATCTGTGGCATCTGTGTCTTCTTGAAACGGGACACTCAGTAGCACATCTGACTCGCGTTCTCGCAGTGCTTTAGAGATGAAACTCCTTTTTTGGTATGTGATCTGACTGAAGTCGAGAAATGTCTCGATATCGGGTGCGATAATTTGGACTAACCCGCGCACATATTCGCTGTCTTGAAGCAAGCGTCTGAGGCTCCGGTCAGGGAAATGTTCTATCTGAGTCTCTTGCGTTTTGTGCATAGATGCCTATAGTTTCCAAGTGTTGAAAAAACGTTTTGCAAAGTATAACATAGAAATACCGAAAAATCAACGCGATATGTATCGCACGCCGGGGCTATTTAGTTTTTAGGGTTCACTGCGAAATGCTGCGAAATATTTTAATTGGATTTTCTTAGGCTATAACATAAAATGTATTAAGTATTAACGAATGTGAAAATACAACGCCAAAAACGGACAATTGAATGACCCTGTATCGCACGCCGAATGAGAAAAAAATAGGAGGGTTTTCGGTAAATTGATGATAAGATAGAGGTCCCTCATAACACTCTTGTCTCATCTGTGTTCAAGTATCGGAAATGATAGCAGAAGTCGGTAAAATTGTCAATCAAAAAATCAATCTGATTTTTTGATTGACGAACAAAGACAACCGCGGTATCCTTGGGAAAAATCAATACCACTCCACAAGGAAATTACTATGAGTTGCCCAAGATGTCAACACCCACACTTTGTGAAAAACGGACGCATCCACGAAAAACAACGCTATAAGTGCAAAGACTGCAGCTATCAATGGACAGAAAATCATACCTACCGAGGGAGACCGCTTGCTGAGAAAGCACTCGCCGTCTTTCTCTATTGCCACGGGCTTTCCATGAATGCTATCGCAAAAATGCTTCACGCCTCTCCCTCGACGATCCTTGAGTGGATACGCACCTTCGGCGGTGAACACGCAAAACCGCCGCAACCCCAAGATACTGGGGCGATTGTGCTTGAACTTGATGAGATGTGGCACTATTTGAAAAAAAAAAAACAAACGCTGGATATGGAAAGCTTTGTGTCGTGATACCGGAGAACTCATCGCTTGGGAGTGTGGTGATCGGGATAAAGCAACTCTCAAAGAACTCATCGGAAAGTTAGAAAAATGGGAGGTCAAGGTCTATTATACAGATAAGTATGAGGCTTATGCGTCGGTGCTTCCCAAGGATAAGTTGGTTCAGACGAAGGCGGAGACACACGGTATTGAGCGTAATAATTGCCGGATGCGACATTGGTTTGGGCGTTTCAAACGTAAGTCAATTATCGTCTCGAAAAGCCTGGAAATGGTGAACATAACGATCGCCTTATTTGCGAGATTTCGCGTCAATGGAGATGTCTTTGAGATACTAAAAATCGCGCAGACCGAACCAAGTATCATTATTTAGACGAAAACCCTCAAAAATAGGGTCTAAACTTCGTTTCGGACATCTATCTTGCCGGTCACCGCTTCCGAGATGAGGGATTGACGGTATTCTTTGAGGAGTTCGATCTTTCGCTGCGCTGCGGTTATTAGTTCGTCAATCTGTTCGGTTTTGTGGTTGAGGAAGTCGGCGATTTGAGTTTGTTCTTGATAAGTTGGTATAGGAATCCGAAAACTTTCAACAAATTCAGTTGGCACTCGTTTAAGACCTATTGCACTCGTCATGAAGTGTTTACCAATGCTACGAAGTGGAGCGTTGTAGAAAATATAGTGCAAAAAAGGTGGAAAAACCTTTTGCAGATCAGGACGAATGACAATAAACTCAGTTGAGCCAAACCCAATTGAAGTTGCCAAATTCTTTATGTGGATAATCTTCCCATTTTCAAAACACGGGGTTACCTTTGCTATAAGAATGTCACCTTCCTCAAAGTAAGTGTAGCCATTTTTCAGTTGAGAATATGGTCGCCTTAATTCTTGGTCAATTGTTCCATCAGTATGAACACGTTCCATTGGAAGAAAGACTACGAGCTCATCCTTAAGACAAGCCGTCTTAGTATTGTTCTTAGATGGGTTGCTTGACCCAACATGTTTCGTTCTCAGGACTTTCCAATGTGCTGGTATCTGCCCAATCCACTCCACGCCCGACGGTTTCATCTCCACATTCGGGTCAAGTCCCTTTGTCACCGCCTGATTTATCAGTGCGGTGCGTTGTTCCTGCAGCAGTTCTATCCGTCGTTCTTTGATGCGGATGAGTTCGTCAATCTGTTCGGTTTTGCGGTCGAGGAAGTTGGCGATTTGGGTTTGTTCAGAGAATGGAGGCACAACACAAGTGACGTTGGAAACATCATCTACTGTGACAGCGTCATAAGTACTTCCGGTTGCAACAACGTGTAGTTTGGTACGGACTACCTCAAGCAAATACTTAGCGTAGTGGCGTTCAAGTTGATTCGTTCGGGAGCGTATTGCACATAGACCCCGACCAATCCCATATGCTTGATCTGCGACGTTGATTGCTCCCACAGGTGCGCGGACTGATAGCAAAATATCACCGAGGTTCGCGTGTTTCTTTGCTGTTGGGCAATAGATTTTCGGTGTAGGATGATGCGAACCAAACTCGGCATTTCCCTGAAGGAAGGGCGTTCCAACTTGATCGCCGTTGTATTCTTCAGAAGGTGGTGATTGCCCCATGTTTAAGTCTGCAACATATTTTAATCGCTTCACTTCCCAATTCCTGGGTACTTCTCCAATCCACTCCACGCCACTCTCTTTATATTCAGGATAACGTCTGAATCGCGTTGTGTAGTGCATACGCTTATTTGGGCCACAATTTCGCAAAGTTAGGATAAGGTTTTTCGTTGAAACTCCATAGGCATCAAATATCCTAACGCCGAATGTGGGCGTTTCTGGTGATACACTTGTAGGATCCTCGGATACTCCTTTCACTTAGATTGGTATTATATCACAATCTTGGTTTAGAGGGTGGCCCGAATTTCCGATGGCAGTACAACCTATTCTTGAGAGTTGTTATTATCAGGATTTGGTAGCGGCGGGTCGTTAAAGGGGAGCCCTTTTTCTGCTACTGCCTGTCTTCGTTTTTCCCAATCTGCGTGCCAAGCACGATATATCTCGGCTTTGGCTTGCGCAATAACTTTTGCAATGCCCTGTTCAATGCCCATTACGATGCCCTGTTCAATAGTTTTATCAGTATCTTTTGCAATGTCTCGTTCAATACCTACTGCTTTGGCTTGCTCAATAACTTTTTCAATGTCTTTGGCAATGCCCTTCTGAATAACTTCTGCTTTAGCTTGCTCAATAACTTTTTCAATGTCTTTGGCAATGTCTCGCTCAATACCTATTGTAATGCCTTGTTCAACAATTTTTGCAATATTTTTTGCAATCTCTTGCTGAATAACTTTTGTTTTTCCTATTATCCTGCCTTCCTCAAATCCTATTGCAAAGCCTTGCTCAAAGGCTTTTTCAATAAGCGTTTCTGCTGCTGATTTTATCATATTATTTACCTCCACATCATCCGTATGCGCTTGAACGAGTCTCACTACGGCTTCTCATTCTGCTTCCGGGTGCCAAAACAATATCAGATGGCACAGAAACAATAAGGTAATACGATGTTGCGCCGCATGTGCTGGTGCCAATGTATCCAGACGTGATAACGCTACTATGTAAGATTTGCGTTTCGACTGATCGCTGAACGCTAAGACCTAAACTTCCATCATGAGTCTCTTAAGTCGCGATTGTTTCGTCGGCGGCAGATTAACGAGAGACTTCCCTCCAAAAGATGTGAAAATTGAACGAAGGATATGAAAAGGGGGCATGGATCCATTGTTTACAGCGTCTAAAAGAAACCTCGGATCAATGCCAGCGTGTTCTGAAACGCTAAGAATCCCACCTTGTGCTTCTATGACATTTTTGATTCCCTTTAGAAAAAATGCCTTGTCGCCATCGTCTAAATATTCTTCAAGAGAAACCTCAAGGTAGCCGATAACATCTTCTGGCTCAGAAAGACGTTCCATTAAAATTTCATGCCACGTTCTAAATCGTTCCATACCGAAAAAAGCACGGAAAAGCAAATTCCGTGCTCCTAATTGGCTGCTATGTGAGAAATAACAGACATGTGAATTTATCTGTTAAATCACGAAACGCCTAAAATAAAATGATTTTCGGGCGTTTTGGGATTGTGGCGGATAGGTTCAGTTTCTATTATTCCTTTTGAATAACTAATAGTGGTATCAAAATTGCACAGAAAATCCAAACCTAATATGGCATCTGCAGTTATATCAGGAGCTAATTGATGAAGTACAATATCCATATCATTTACCGATTCACCAATTGCTTCAACTTTTGAAACACTTATAACCTTACTCCACCCTGAACCATAAACCCCAGAAAACTCCACCATCTCTTTAGGTTCCGAAATATCATAGCCTAAATTTGAAGCAATTTTTGGAGGTATGATGCTACGCACTGCGCCAGTGTCCAACACTGCATTCATTGTTAAAGAAGATTCAAGTGTTTTACTATATACAGTCAAATTTAAGATAATTAAATTATCTTTAGAAATATTGAAACGAATAGATCCCATTAAAGTAAGAACAATTTACCCTCAGGCATTTTGCCAGTATAGTGTATAGCTGCTCCTCCTATAAATCCGTCTAATGCATCATAGATGTCATCACGGACTCTGCTATGAACAGAAACTATACCGCCCAGGAGTTCAGTATTCTCACTGATTTCAGGTTCTATAATAAACAACCACTCATTTGGATATTTCCGTTCCATTTCTGCTATAGTTAAATGTTCAGCACACATTTTACAGTCTCCTCGCCCCTGAAAAGGCTGATTAAGATTAAAATCTTGAGGCATTATACCACATTTTCTACTTTTTCCCAAGTAAATTATAAATGATGTCTGAATCTCTCATAATTCCAACACCTCATTCAGTAAACCTTCACTTTTCCGCTCCAGTGCCAGCAATTCATCCGTGATTTCCTTCAGTGAGCGCAGCGGCGTGTACTGGTAGAAATACCGATTGAAGTTGATTTCGTAACCCACCTTATCTTTCTTCCTGTCTATCCAACTATCCGGTAGGTGCGGTTTTACTTCTCGTTGGTAGTAATTCTCAATATCCTCTGTGAGAGGAACGCGTTCATGGTCTCGCAACTTGGTATCGGGTTTCGGATTGCCCTTTTTGTCCGTGACAACGACTTCCTTTTCCTCGCCCAAAATCTCACGCGTTTCAATCAACGGTCTCTCAACCGTCACCTTCGTATAACCAAAAAACTCGTTTGGATAGATTTTGGAGTGTTTCGTCTCTTCAAAATTGGTGTACAATTCTATTATGCGACGGATATGGCTATCGGCAATGAAACTATTCTTGTCTCCGAGATTCCTTTTCATCTTATCAAAGAAATCAACGGCATTGATGAGTTGAATCTTACCCCGTCGCGCCGCCGATTTTCGGTTCGTTAGTATCCAGATATACGTGGAAATACCGGTGTTGAAAAAGAGTTTCTCAGGCAGTGCGACAATACACTCCAGATAGTCGTTTTCGATAATCCAACGTCGGATATCACTCTCGCCGCTACCGGCATCCCCCGTAAAGAGCGGCGACCCGTTAAAGACGATGCCGACGCGACTCCTGTTATTCTCCATTTTCGAGAGCATGTGTTGCAGAAACAGCAGTGCGCCATCGGAGGCCCGAGGGGTACCCGCGGAGAATCTGCCGGTGGCGGTCTGTGCTTCCGCTTTCACCGCATCTGCATCCGACTTCCAACTCACGCCAAAGGGTGGATTTGTAATCATATAATCGAAGCGTTCCCCTTGAAATTGGTCATCTGAAAGACTGGATCCGTGTCGAATGTTATTCGGGTCCTCTCCGGTGATGAGCATGTCCGACTTGCAAATTGCGTAGGTCTGGGCGTTCAACTCCTGACCCAACAACCGAATATCGGCATCTGGATTGATCTGTTCGCGGAAGTACTCCTTCCCAATCGTCAACATGCCACCTGTCCCGCAGCACGGATCGAAGATACTGCGGATAACCCCCTGTCCGCCCAAATCTTCACGGTGTTCCGAAAACAGCAACGAGACCAATAACCGTACCACATCCCGGGGCGTGTAGTGTTCCCCGCTCGTTTCGTTGGACATCTCCGAGAACCGTCGGAGGAGTTCCTCAAAGACCTGTCCCATGGTGTGGTTATCCACTTGGTTTGGGTGTAGATCGACCTCGGTAAACTTATCACAGAAGGTGAACAGCCGGTTGCTGCCGTGCAGTCGCTCGATAAACCCACCGAGATTGAAGTTTTCGATGATGTCGCGCACGTCCTGACTGAAGCCATTGAGGTAATTCTCAAAGTTGAGGTGGATGTTGTTCGGGTCGGCTTTCAGTCGGGATAGGTCATATTGGGAGATATTGTAGAAACTGGTGTTTATTGCTCTCAGGATAATCGGCGGTAGGGCTTCTTCCTGTACTTGGTCCTTAAACTGAGTGTAGGTCCTGATGGCTGTTTCTTTGCGTCCGTCTGCGTCTAAGATGCAGTCCAATCGGCGCAGCACGAGAAACGGGAGGGTGATGTCGCCGTATTCGTGGGGTTTGAACAATCCTCTGAGTACATCATCGGCTACATTCCACACCAGATTTGCCAATTCTTGATAATTCGCCATGCGTTTCCTTTGTTTTCTGATAATTTACGTCGTGAATGGAGACCTTTCCTAACCACACTTAATGGACAGGACTTACGCGAAGTTGGACTAAGACACCTATCTTCGTCCCGTACAGACGCTTAACACCATAGGACCAATGCGGTTAGATGAGGATTAAAAAATTAATTCGGTAATTTATTGGCGAAGTCCGGTGCGGTTAGAAACCGCACCTACCTGGCCTGGGTGGAATTGGAATTACCGATTTAAATAATTAAACTTCATGAAACGGCACCTACCAGGGGGTAAGTCCTAATGAAATGAAAATAATAACAGATCTCAACAGGAAAATCAAGCCAAAATGTCAAACATATCAGGGCTATTTGACACATTTTCTATTTTATGCTAAACTCGTATGTCACCAAGGGAGGAGAAGCATAATGAAACAGATATTTTGGATCGCTATCATTAGTGGCTTATGCATAGGAACTGTTCCGCTAAAAACAAAGCCATAAGTCTCCAGAGACCTGTACGCCCAGACGAAGGAAAACCCCTTTATGCAAGATTGGAAACCAACACCCGCACAAAAAGCACAATATGAGAACGAAGGCTATTTTATCCAGGGCAATGTTATCTCGAAAGACTTAGCAACACAACTCCGTGGTGTCATTCGTAACGTTCTTATGCTTCCCAACGCTGGCGAGTTCGCTGATTACGATCCTATGGACCCAATGGAAGACTCACCGCAAGGCCGTATCGCGCGCTTTCGGAAACTCGCCAACTTCTGTGTCGAATCACCACTGATCTGGCATAATATCCATACCGGTCCTACAGTACTCAACATCGCGCGCTATTTTCTCGGCAATGACATCGTTGTGAAGTTCAATAGCTGCTTTTTGAAACCGGCACACACAGGTGCGGCAACACCCTGGCACCAAGACAACGGACTCTGGCGCGATGGCGATACCGAGTCTTTCAATATCTGGATACCGCTTGAACCCGCAACTCGGGAAAATGGATGCATGCAGTTCATTCCGGGTAGCCACAAAACTGAGATTGTTGAACACGTCTTATATACCGATAGTATCCACGGAGAACTCCCACGCGGGAAAGTACAGAAGATGATCGAAAAGCACGGTGTACATCATATTGAGTTGGATACTGGAGATGCCGTCATTTGGCACAGTAATATGTGGCATTATAGTCCACCAAATCCGAGTGAGAAGAGCCGTATTGCGATTGCTGGTGTCCTGACAAATCCAGAGATCACGAAGAAAAACAAACGCCACTTTCCTAACGCCAAATGGGCACTGAAAAACGGTGAAGTATGCACACAATTTCCACCGGAACCCATTCCGAAGTGGATCAAAAACAGCGAACCATTTCAACCGTAACTTAGCCTTTAATGCCGATACCCGTCCAACACTTGAAAAGATGCGCGCCGATGTTCGCCACTGGATGCATTCACAAAACGATGAAGGGAGACGCGAAACATGAAACCCAAAACGATGAGGAATTATCTCATAAATCCGAAACGATATATATTGTTCCTGAGTAACGGCAGTTCAGTTGGCTTTTTAGTCATAGTGGCAGTCATTTCCTTATGCATTGCTTGCGATAACGCCGAACGGACAACAGAAATTATAACCGTACCAGAGGATGGTGCTGAACAACTCCCTTCAGGTGAAGGATTGGATATCGGTGCACTCGCGCCGGATTTTTCGCTGCCAGATAGCGAAGGAAACACCCATAACTTTTCACAGTACCAAGGTCAAAATCTCGTCATTGTTTTCTACCGCACCGGCACATGAGGCAATTGTCGCGCGCAGCTCGGTGAGTTGCAAGAAGGCTACGAAGACATCCAAGCCGAAGGTGCTGAACTGATCGCTATCAGCGCAGATCCACTGACGCTTGCCGACTCAACACAGAAAACACTTGGAATTACGTATCCGTTACTCGTGGATAGAGATAAGGTAACAATCACTGCCTATAATGTCATTGATCCAAGCGATACGGATATTGCGCGTGCAGCAACCTATATTATTAATCAGGACGGTCGGGTCGTATCGAAATTCTTGGATGACATCGGAACGCGTACGGGTCCCGAACATATTCTCGCAGAATTAAAAGAACTATAAATCACAGAAGGAGACTCTTTGACATGATTGATGTCTGCTTTTTTGCTGACGAAGTTTCTAAAACCGATTTTGAAGAAGCCATTAAACTCGGCGTTGAAGCCGGTGCCAACACCGTCGAAATACGCGGCGGCGTTTGGGGCAAACACGTAACCGAAATTGATGATGACGAGGTCCAGCGCGTCCAAGATGTACTCAACGCCTACAATGTTCGCGTTGCCAGTGTGGGGTCGCCCTTCGGAAAATGCGCCATTGATGATCCCGAAGAGTACGATCAACACCGAAAGCACTTCGATCGGATGGTGACATTAGCACACGCCTTTGATACCCAAGTCATTCGCGGGTTCACATTCTGGAATCCAAATCGCCGCATCAAAGGCGCACCCCGCCCAGATATTAACGACTACATGGAACGCATCGTCGAGAAACTCGCGCTTGTCGTTCCGATCGCAGAGAGTGCGGATGTTACGCTCTGCTTTGAAAATGAAAGCGCGTGTCTCGCCGGAACCTGTGAAGAGACGCGTGCCGTTATCAATGCGCTCGACAATAGCCCAGCACTTACCTCTTGTTGGGATGTCAATAACGGGTTACACTGCGGAGAAAATCCTTTGCCGGACGGATACGCGTATATTAAGGGTTTGGTGCGGCATGTACATGTAAAACCGAACAGTGAGAAAAATCTTAATCCGATCGGCGATACTCGATTGCACTATGAGCAGATTCTGGAGACATTAGCCACTGACGGGTTCACTGGTTCGGCAAGCATCGAACACTGGGGACAACCCGAAGATATGTTGAAGGGTATACGGCAACTCCGCGCTGTCGTTGACGCAATGTAAGCACCCATAAGTATAGGAGAACACGATGCAACTGAAACCGGACGCACCACAATTGACTTGGCAGGGAAGCGTCTCCCTACAGAAAACCGAAAACTGGGTGATGCCGTGGCGGACACCGCACCCAATGCATGTCCTATTTCCAGAACCACTACTTGAACGATCGGCAATGCCAGCAGGCGTTCGTATCAGCTTCCAGAGCAATACCACGCGGGTTTCGGGTAATATCGTGCCTCAAAACGAAAGTGGTATACTCGACCTCTGTTGTGACGGTGAAGTCGTAGCGTCCCTTGACCTGACGCAAAAAGAAAGGTTTACCTTTGATAACTTGTCTGATACGGAAAAACTGATTGAATTATGGCTACCGCAATTCGGACAGTTTCAACTTCGCAGCTTGGAAATAGATGACGGAACGACTTTGGAGGCGTTTACTGACACACGACCTCGGTGGATTACCTACGGGAGTTCTATCACGCAGTGCCGCACAGCGGCATCACCGACGCAAACGTGGCCCGCGATTGTTGCACGTGAAAGCGGGTTAAATTTAACCTGTCTCGGTTACGGCGGGCAGTGCCATCTCGATGCGATGGTGGCGCGAATGATTCGCGACTTACCCGCGGATTATATCTCAATGTGTCTGGGTATCAACATTCAAGGTGCGTCCAGTTTGGGATCACGGGCGTTCCGTCCTGCGATTATCGGCGCAGTCCAGATTATCCGCGAGAAGCACCCAGATAAACCCCTCGTCCTGATGTCTCCCATCTGCTCACCACCGCGGGAGGAGACTCCGAACGCCGTAGGATTCCATCTAAAAGGGATGCGGGAAGAGGTGCAAGCCGCCGCCGAAGCCCTCCAAGCACACGGAGATAAACAGGTCTATTACGTTGACGGGTTAAGTGTATTCGGAGCGGACTCCGTCCATTTACTCCCAGATGATCTACATCCGGATGCGGAAGGCTACCGAGTTATGGGTAAGAACTTTATAACCCAAGTTGCCGAGAAATTTTTCGCATAGATTCACTTTTATCCGCCTATCTTTATAACCTCTCCTGTTTCCGCGGAGGCGTAAATAGCATCGGTTATCTGCTGAACAACAAGCGAATTTTCCAAATTTGTCAAAGGTTGTCGGTTTTCCCGGATAGCAGCAGCGAAATCAGACAACGGCGTGCTGTGTGGTGATTCCGGGGCATCACCGGCTTCAGCAAGGGTTGTAGACACTACCCCGTCCTCTGTTGTCGTCCGATTATAAATAACACTTTCTGGTTCTTCATCACGCATAGTCAACTTAAGAGAACCTTCTGCACCGATAATTTCCCAATCTGCGTGTGCGTGCATCGTCATGAACTCGCCGCGCTCTACACTCAGCACAATGTCGTCTTCACACCGAATAAGGGCAGTATAGTGCGTTTCGGCGTCCGAACCGGGCGCGATATGGGATTCAAACACTTGTGGTACACGCCATGTCTGTGCGAATACACTTTGTGGTTTGAGTTGCCACCCTGTAAGACCGAGCAGATAGTCGAGGTCGTAACACCCCCAGTTAACTAAGATACCACCACCATTCAGAGCCTTAGTGAGTCGCCAGGCAGGTCGCGGTGTGTCTGGTTTCTCCCGACATCCCATAATGGCGCGACAGTGGACAGTCCGAAGCGCGCCTAAACCACCTGTTGTGATAACCTGCGTTGCGAGTCGAGCCGCTGGATTGAAGCGACTACGCGAAGAGCAACATCCTGAGACCAAGTCGCCACGCGCAGCGATGAGCCGCTCAACCTCCGCAGCATTCATCGCGATCGGTTTCTCAATCAGCACGTGCTTGCCTCTTTCAAATGCCCGCAAGGCTACCTCAGTCCGATATTGCGTCGGAAACGCGAGGACAACAGCTTCAACCTCATCGTCATTAAGCAAATCATCGCCGTTGTCATACATCTTGGGCGGATTGAAACGTTCAGTAGCGACTCTTCTGTTCGCCTCAATTAGATCCGACGCAGCGACCAACTCAATGTGCGATGCCTCCGAAGCAATACCGAGATGTCGGCTTCCGATGACACCACACCCAATTACACCCACTTTTACGGGCTCCATAAATACATTCTCCTTTTTCAAACGATAGCGATTACCTTAAAACGCTGATTTGATTTGTCCCCAACGGGTTGTGAGTTTGCCTTGTGGTTGTACAGATAACAGATCCTTCGTCTCAAAAATTTGTTCAACTTCATCTGCTGAGAGGGCTCTGTTGTAAATAAGTACCTCGTCAATGATACCGACAAAACCGCCATCACCTGCATGACCGATCTCGGTTTCCGAACCACCTGTAGCCATCGGCCCGTTATAAGTCATATCTTTCTCCAACACACCGTCAACATAGAGAAACATCTCGTCATCTGCGACGACTCCGACCAGATGGTGCCAGGACCCTTTCGCGAATTTAGGCGCGCCAAAGCCGCCATCGCCCTGCCAACCGGGTTGGACAATAAATTCCATCTCTTGCCCAGCGTTTCTACCGTCAAACCGCAATGCCCATCCGTTTACATCACGTTGTGCAACGATAGTTCCACAACATCCAGCAACGACCCCTTTCACAGGACTATCACTGTCCGGATTCACCCAAGCCACAACACTCATCTCGTCCTCACCCGCAAACTCTAAGGATCCAGTTCCCGGAATGTGAATAAAATTCTCGCCGTTAAATTCAAGGGCATCCCCGATCTTACCGGCAACCGCCTTTGGATTCCCGTCAAGCTCGCCATCATTGTCCCCTAACAAGTCCTCAACAGTCCCACCCGCGATTGTATCTGCATCAAACGACCAATAACTCACTACACCGTCCAAGAGGTCCTGTGCATAAGTCAATGGAACTGCTACAAAAAAAGAAACAGTAAAGAAAATTAGAAACGATATTCTCAGTAACATATAATTTTACCCTTCGTTTAAAAATAAAGTAGGCGAGCAGATAGCCAACATTACTCACCTACTTAATAAGAATTAATTAATACTGTTGTTTAACATTCCCCCAAGTCGTAGAGAGTTTGCCTTCGGGTTCGACGGGTGTCAGAAGCAAAGCAGAAAGTCCTTCATCCATCATCATCTGGATCTCACTCGCAGTCAAAGCAACGTTGAAGATCGCCACTTCGTCGATAACTGCTTCGCCAAATCTGTCGTCACAACAGGTATCCCGACCGATAAAGACCGGACCATCATCAGCATCAATTGGGTTCGTATCAATACTCATTGTGCTCTCTGCCACGCCATCAATATAGATGTTCCACTCACCGCTTGCGCTGTCGAAAGTAGTGGTATAGAGGTGCCAATCGGTAATATCAGCGGGTCCGACTTCACCATCGCGCCAACCGCCGGGCTTGTTCCAACAGCCACCGTTACAAATCGGCCACGAAACATTTTTTGTTCCTTGATTCGGATGGATAATATAGGCATTGCGTTTTTCAACCATCCACCCGTGTTGATTCCAGTCAGCTGTCATACTCTTAACCCAGAGTGAGATAGTGATGGCATCAGTCGGATTTACGTGCGACGGAACTTCAACGTAGTCATCTAAGCCATCAAGTTCCAATCCAGAACCAAATACCCCACTCACCCACGTCGGATTACCCATTAACGCCGCATCAAGTTCACTGCTCGAAGAATCCACAGCAGTGTCACCACTTCCTTCATCGAACAGCCACAGTCCGACTAAGGTATCCATCTCAACTTGTGCAAGAGCCGGACTGACAAGCAGACAAATGCTCAACATTAAGCCGAGTCCTATAAACCCTGTATGGGTTAATTGCGTCATAAATTTCATAGAAGTCTCCTAATCTATTCAGATGTTTCTGCCTCCACAAACCGAATTTGACAGGTTCGCGAGACTTTTTTCAATTTCATCCAATGCTACTATTATGCCACACGTTTAAGGCAATCGTCAATCCAATTTTATAGGAACGTAGGAGCGTTTAGTTTTCAGTTGACATGAACCGCTAAGCAGTGGTAGTATATTTAAGGACAGAATAAAGCATATAAACTCCAGTTCACCGTTCTTGAGCAGCATAAAGGACTATCTAACACGAAGGGCGTTGCTTGCAAGCCCGTCTCTAAGAAGTAAGGAGGTCGGCGTTCATTCCACAACTGAAGGCGTGGGTTTTGACGCTGTGAAATTTGATGAAACCGAGAAAGCAAATATTATTTTTTTTAGTAGCCCTGCTCTTATTGTGCAGTGTGCAGTTCGCACTCGCACAAAAATCATGGGTGAAAGTGAGCGAAGCCGAGTGGCAGGCTCACTTCTCAGATATCTTTTTTGTAGACGCACAACACGCCTGGATCGTAGGCAGTAAATCAACAATCTTACATACGAATGACGGCGGCGCGACATGGAGCAGACAGCCGAGCCAACCACTGCCATTTGACATTGTGCTAAAGAAAGTCCGATTTATTAACCCACAAACCGGGTGGGTGGTCGGAGACGATGGCACAGTCCTAAAAACCACAGATGGTGGTACGACGTGGATGAAGCAGAACACTGGTACCCGCACGGCACTATTAGGGGCATCTTTCGCAGATGATAAACACGGATGGGCAAGTGGCGATGGCGGCCTTATCATCGGCACGAAAAACGGCGGCACAACATGGGCAAAGCAGGATATCGACACCAACAATACCATTGAGGGGATTGACTTTGTGAGCCCTACAGTCGGTTGGGCAGCCGGCGGCGGTGGCACGCTGCTCCATACCAAAGACGGTGGCGCAACCTGGGAATTCCAGACCAGCGCGACAGTCAATACACTCGATGCAATTTCCATGCTCAATGATAAAGTCGGTTGGGCTGTCGGTGCCGGTGGTGCCGTTGTCGCAACAGCTGACGGTTCCAATTGGGTCGTTCAGGAGAGCAAAGTCCCGAATTCTAACGGTATGCCTGAGCCAGTTTGGGATGTCCACTTCGCTGATGAAAAGGTCGGCATTGCTGCCGCTGAATTCGGTGTAATCCTGCGTACAACCGATGGCGGCACAACTTGGGCACCCATCGAACCGCGACCCGTCGCATCTCGCTTACAAGGTGTCCACATGCTCAGTCCAACGGAAGCATGGATGGTCGGAAACGACGCAACGATCCTGCACACAACCGATGGCGGAGATTCTTGGGATGTCATCTCCAGTTCAAGTCATCTACGGAGTGTCTATTTCCATGACGACAAACTCGGCTGGGCTGTCGGCTTGTCAGGGAGTGTTCTTCACACTAACGATGGCGGCGAAACGTGGAATCCACAATTTAGTGGAAACGTCTTTGAACTCTTCGGGATCGGGTTTGTGGATGCAAACAGAGGTTATATCGTCGGAAGCAACGCCGCATTGGCGGAAACACTTGACGGCGGAAAAACATGGCACGGTGTCAGCGATCCGGGCGATGAGGGACACGGGACTGCTAAGCGAATTGTGTTTGAAGGTATGATGAGTTGGCGAAGCGCAATGGGATCTTACGGACTCAGCTTTGGCACACCAACACACGCATGGGCTGTCGGAGAAACTGGAAGACTTATGCATACCACCGATGCCGGACAAACTTGGATCGGACAAGACATGGACCCAATGATGACAGGCGCAGGATTTAATAACCTTTACGGGGTCCACTTCGTCAATGACAAAGTCGGTTGGCTCGTCGGTGATGCCGGAACCATCGCGCATACCACTGATGCCGGACAAACTTGGATGACCAT
The DNA here is from genome assembly GCA_963662915.2 of Candidatus Poribacteria bacterium. GTDB lineage: Bacteria > Poribacteria > WGA-4E > WGA-4E > WGA-3G > WGA-3G. The sequence continues at coordinate 2,567,163 of CAXXEU010000002.1, forward strand.
GTTGCAAGGCCCGAAATTGAATGATGTCTATGCCATTAACGAACAAACCGCGTGGATCGCCGGTGAACAGGGCGCTATCATGGCAACTATGGACGGGGGCGCAACGTGGATTGACCAGACGGTCCCCACGCAAGCGAACCTCAACGCTATTCTGTTCCTCAACGCCAACGAAGGTTGGGCAGCCGGATCAGGCGGCACAGTCCTCCATACAACCGACGGAGGTGTCACCTGGTTGATGCAGGAATCACCCACGCAGAGCGATCTCTGGGACCTCGTTCAGACACCAAGCGGCCAAATCTGGGCGATTGGCGATTCTACTACTATCATTCGCTATTAAACTTGGCTTACTTCACTATAGGTGGGTAATATCAATTGCTCACCTACCCTCAGAATTTTATTCGTAGAGGCGAACCTTCGTAAAGACCCGCCTTTACCTAACCTTGGAGGACACAAACGCAATGCATCCCCTTCGGTTCTGCCAGTCTGTTTGTGCTGGCGGAGCCTTGCTAATACTTCTATTCAACTTCTCTGCTATAGCACAAGAACCCAGAGTTTTGACATTAGAAGAGAGTATTGAAATCGCTAAAGAGAGCAATCTGACCGTTCAAACCGCCGAGCAAAACCTTGAAGCTGCCGAGGCACAAGTTCGCGCGGCGCTCGGAGGATTGTTACCACGAATCACAGCAAACGGTAATTATACCTACTTTAAAGATATTCAAAAATCAGTAATTCAAGCCGACGGTGGATTTGGATTTCCGATGCCTGGTGGCGATATGAATGAGATGCAACCCCCCAGTGCAGACAACGAATCCGATCTGATTGAACTGGAATTTGGGGCACACCACAACGTCCAAGGCACTTTTAATTTAACACAACCACTTTTTGCTTGGGGACGTTATTATTATGGCTATCAAGCCGCGAAACTCAACTATGAGACGACGCAGCGTGATGTTGATGCCGCCTATAACCAACTGCGCTTAGACGTATCTGAAGCTTTTTACGGGGCTTTGGTGGCGCGGGAGTTCGTCCGGGTCGCACAACAAAGCGTTTCCCTCGTTGAAGAGCAGCTTGCCATCGCGGAAACATCGCTTGAAGCCGGTGCCTCAACCAATTTTGATGTGCTTCGCGCAAAGGTTCAACTCGCAAACGCCAAATCAACACTCATTCGCGCCGAAAATGGGGTCAGGAACGCCAAAAACGCCTATAAAACAGTGCTTAATATACCACTTGCTGCGGATGTAACCGTCAACGGCACACTCGAAATACCAGAAAATCACCAAACACTAACATTAAATCTTGATGAATTAATCCAACAAGCACTGGAAAACCGGCCCGAGGTCAATAGCGTACAATTGAGTGAGCAAGCCGCTCACAAACAGATCGACATTGCTAAAACCCGGCGACTTCCCGATCTCGGTCTGTTCTCAAACTACCAAATCTCACAGAATGAAAGACTTACTGAAATGAACCGGATCTGGAGCGTCGGTTTTCAAATTAATATCCCGATCTTCGACGGGTTCGCAACGAGTGCTGCCGTGCAGCAGACCGAATCTGTTTTAAAGCAGGTCCAGCTAGGAGGCGACCAACTCAAAGCAGGGGTCGAATTCGAGGTGCGCGCTGCTTATCTCAATCTCCTTGGTGCACAAACCCTTATTGAAGTTCAACGCGAAACTGTTGTCCAAGCACGGGAGAGCGTCCGCATTGCTAACCTGCAATTCCAAAATGGCATCATCACCACCGTCGCGCTGACGGACACACAACTTGCACTGGCACAAGCAGAAGTCAATCGCCTTCAGGCACATCACGATTACGTCGTCGGCTTGGCGAGACTGGAAAAATCTGTAGGACAAACGCTACAATAGAAAACGAATGCTAAGGAAAACCCTGAACAATATAAAGTAGATACACTTCCCTAACAAAATCGGTTAAAAGGAGAAAAAATTGAAGAAAGTACTGATTGGTATCGGCATATTATTAGTGATTGCAGTGATTTTAGCCGTGCCAAGGTTCATGCAACGTCAAAGACCGGTGCCTCAAGAGGCTGAAACTGTTGTGCTTAAACCAGTAGAAATCACAAAAGCAAAACGCGGTGAGATTCGTTTAGAACACCAACTGTCTGGGACGATTCAAGCAAAATCGCAAGTCAGCGTCTATCCGAAAATTGCTGGACAGATTATTACCTTAAACGTAGACGAAGGGAATCGTGTTGAAAAAGATGTCCCTCTTGCCACTGTTGAATATGAGGAACTACAACTCTCAGTGCAACAAGCAGAAGCGATATTTGAATCTGCAGAAGCCGCCTATTCACAAGCAAAGCAGCTTGCGGAAGTACGCGTCAATACACAAATTGCACAAGCCAAGGCACAACTCCACGGCGCAGAGATAGCACTTCAACAGGTAAGAGACCTCTCTGAAATCCGGGCAGTTACACAAATAGAGCAAGCGCAAGCAGCTTTAGAATCGCTCGTCGCCAATCTGCGAAAAATTAAAAGTGGTGCCCGCGATGAAGACCGGAGGCAAGCGGAAGCCGGGCTTAATCAAGCGGATGCAAACCTCGCCAACGCCAAAAGCAATCACGAGCGGATGACCCAACTCTTCGAAAACGGTGCCATTAGCCAGCAATCTCTTGAAGGCACAAAGACGCAGTTAGACATCGCTATGGCGCAGCATAAGATTGCCACAGAGCAGCTCCAACTCATTGATAACGGTGCGCGCGTTGAAGACATCCAAGCCATGGAGGCGCAGGTCCAACAAGCAGAAGCCTCTCTCAGGTTAGCACAGAAACAAGCCGAAACAAAAACGTGGGAAAAAGACATTGAACTCGCACGCTCGCAAGTTGAAACAGCGTATGCTGGACTCGTTGCTGCCGAAGCCTTATCGGACGCGAAAAGTTGGGAAGCAGAAATTACATCGGCAAAAACGGCACGCACCCAAGCACAGGTTGCGCTAAAACTTGCTCAGAAACGCTTGAAAGATGCCACAATTTATGCCCCTATTTCAGGGATAATCGCCAAACGCTACTTAGATTTAGGTGGAATGGCACTTCCAGCAGCACCGCTCTTTGAGATCGTCAATGTCGATACTGTGATTGCCAGTGTTGATGTCATTGAAACACAATTGAGCGAATTGACTCCCAACCAAGAAGCAAGAATAGAAATTGATGGCATAGATACACCGCTGTCAGGCAGTATTACTTTCATCAGTCCGACACTACAAGCCGCTCGGCGAACAGCAACTGTTGAGGTGCACATCGATAACCCCGAAGGCATACTCAAACCCGGAATGTTTGCCAAAGTCACCGTACCGATTAAAGTGCACACAGATGCCCTCTTGATTCCGCGCACTTCACTCATTGAAAATGTCAATACAAAAACACAGAACGTCTTCGTCATTGAGGACAATGTAAGTCGACGCCGCGCAGTAGAAATAGGGCTTTTGCAAGGCAGTAAGGTCGAAGTTCTTACTGGACTCATGGACGGAGCAGCCGTTGTTACCGCGGGGCAGCATTCTCTGAAAGACGGCGAAGAGGTTAGGGTTGTCAATCCTTAAATGTTCATTTAGGCGCGAGTGTGAACTCGCGCTTACAGGAAAACTGGAGGAACTTAAAAGAAAAAGACTTGATAAATTAACGCAATTGGCATAATATAGGATAGTAAGTTTTTGTGCTTCCGAAGACACTCGGAACATATTTAAAGGAATAACAGGAAAAAAATTAAAGCCGTTCGACTGGGTTTTGGTCTCGTACTTGAGAAAGGCATCGCCAGCAACACGATTACAAAGAAATCCTAACTGGAGAGAGAGATGAAAGTTGAACAACTCCACGGCCCTAAAGTGAAACCCTTTCAGGTCTCTGAGTTGGAATACCTTTTACAGGACGACTCTCCTGAACTTTTCTTTTCCTTCGGCTTACACAAAAGCGGACAAGTGATTGTGACTTACGCACCAGCCAGGCTCGACATTATGGGTGGCATCGCTGACTACTGTGGTGCCAATGTCTTTGAGATGACACTCAATCGCACCGCAATCGCCGCATGCCAAGCCAGAGAAGATAGAAACTTATGCACCGTTACACTCAGCACCGAGAGTCAATTGACCCCTAATTTTCATATCTCACTCGACAATTTCTATGCCAATAGCACTCTTAAGACATATCCAGAGGTACAGGAACTTTTTAATAAAACACCCAAGACTGCGTGGGCAGGATACATACTCGGTGCGTTTCACGTACTCCTTAAGGAAGGAAAGATTAATCAGTTTCCACACGGTGCCACAATTGTTATCAACAGCAGCATTCCAATGGGCGGTGGTATCGCTTCCTCTGCAGCCATTGAAGTAGCCACCTTGATGGCACTGAACCAACTCTACAATTTAGAATTAGGTATGATGGAAATAGCGAGGCTTGCACAAACTGTTGAAAATCAGATTGTCGGTGCCCCGTGCGGTATTATGGATCAGGTGACTGCCGTTGCAGGTCGGTCAACAAAAATTCTCTCAATCCTTTGTCAACCCGATGAGATTCTGGAATTCGTCTCATGTCCATCAAACGTGAGTTTTGTGGGTCTCTACACGAAAGTACGCAGAAGCACAACGAGCACTGCCTATATTGATACGCGCATCGGAACTTTTATGGGATTAACTATCCTCAAAGCGGCTTTCGCATCGGACACCGATACACCGGACGCTCCGAGTTTTAGCGACAGTGAACAGGCTGGAAAAATATCAGAGAGATTATCAGATAACTACCTGTGCAACCTCTCTGTAGACGAATTCCATAAGGAATGCGAACACTTGTTGCCGGAAGAGATACACGGTGAAGAGTTTCTCGAAAAGTACGGTGAAACCGTGGATACTGCCACGCAAATCGAACCCGAAAAATTGTATGTCGTGAAGGATCCAGTGGAACACGCCATCTATGAAAACGCACGTGTTAAGCAATTCATAACGGCTATAAAAAAAGCAGATAGCGATCCTATGCACACGCCAAACTACCTCGGAGAAGCAGGAGCCCTTATGTACGAATCCAACGCCAGTTATCGCGACTTGGCTAGACTCGGTTCACCCGAAGTCGATGGACTTGTAAACATCGCCCGAAAAATAGGAAAACAAGGTGGCATCTATGGTGCTAAAATTACTGGCGGCGGCGGCGGCGGCACCGTTGCTTTGCTCTGCCACGGTAACGTGGAAAGTTCATTGACGCAAATTCTCGCGGCTTACAAACTTGCTTGGGGAATCGACGCGGAACTTATTAGAGGTGATGCAGCAGGGGCGTTCGAATTTGGACACATTCTCTGGGAATTGAAAGAACTTGAACCTCCCACACACTTTTAACTATTACTCTTGGACGATGCCTCCGTTAGCGGCATCGGTCTAAAATTGGTGAAAAATCTGCTCTGGGATATGAATGGCTTTTTCACGATTGAAATACTGCAAGGATAACGGACACAGCAGCCCAGAAGCAATAATAAAAAAATGGAAAAATTAGATCAACAAGACCGACACCGGGCATCCGGTGTCACATGGCGTGCTATACTCATCGCCATCTTTTTAATCCCACCAAACGTCTTTTGGGTTATTGAAGTTGAATGTGTCTGGCATTCCGGACATCCAACCACCATCTCCCTATTTTGGAATGTTGTTCTTAACATCTTCTTCCTAATCCTGATTAACCTCATCCTAAAACGTGTTGCGCCACGATCAGCACTGACACAGGGCGAGATGATTACCATCTACGCCATGCTCTCCATCGCATCCGGTTTGGCGGGTCACGATACGTTAGCCTTAACAATCCCAGCCCTCCCACACGCGTTCTGGTTCGCAACAATTGAGAACGATTGGGCAGACATGTTCCATAGTTACATTCCACAGCATCTCGTTGTCTCAGACAAGGAACTCATCCGCGGTTTCTACGAAGGCAATACGCCCTTTTATAACGCCAAAATCGGTGGTGCTTGGATCATGCCATCCTTGTGGTGGACCTCGCTTATTATTGCCCTCGGCACCATTATGATTTGCGTAAATGTGCTGATTCGGAAACAGTGGACAGAACATGAGAAATTAGCGTATCCGATTATCCAACTCCCGATGGCGATTACAGAAAGAGGCGGTGCCGCACAACTCTTCCGAAGCCGTATTCTATGGTATGGGTTCATCATTGCTGCAGTGATAAATATTTGGCACGGGTTGGCACACTTCTTCCCGATACTCCCAGATTTTAGTGTCCGGCACAACGCTCGGAATTGGGGTACATTTTTCACAGAAAAACCCTGGAATGCCGTCGGCAACATCCCCGTGCCGCTCTACCCATTTGTAATCGGATTAGGGTTCCTTTTACCGCTTGATCTCTCCTTCTCCATGTGGTTCTTTTATTTATTTGAGAAAATGCAGCGAGTTGTCGGTAGCGCGCTCGCAATCCCAGCACCTTTCCCTTATGGTAGTGAACAGTCAATTGGCGGTTGGATGGCAATCTTCGTCATCGCGATCCTTGTAACACGTAGACACATCGCAAACGTCGTACGCACAATCTTGGGTATGCCGGGGAGCATCGACGACTCAGAAGAACCGATTCGCTACCGAACAGCACTTCTGCTCATTGTCCTCGCCAGTCTCTATATTATCTGGTTCTGCCTGAAGGCAGGCATGACACTGCCAATCATCCTCCCGTTCTTTGCCTTTTTCTCTGCCATCTCAATTGCTATTACACGCGTCCGTGCGGAGCTGGGGCCACCAGCACATGAGATGGCGGGGATGTGTAACGGGCAACAGTTTTTGATTAATATTTTGGGGACGCGCCGCATCGGACCGAACAATTTAACAGTTTTTCCGTATTTTTGGTTTTTCAGTGGACGTGGCTATCGCGAACACATTATGCCGCATCAACTCGAAGCCTTCAAGATGGCAGAACGTGCAAACATGAACACAAAACGTCTGGTGCTGGCGATGGTCATTGCTGTTGTTCTCGGATCTCTCGCCTCCTTCTGGGCAACACTGAGTGAACTCTATCGCCTCGGCGGCGCAATCACAGGTGCAGGCGGTGGCATCGGACCATCGGTCGGACATATCGGACAATTCGGTTGGCTCGCCGGTCTGTTCGCCTTCCCGCGCGACCCAGACATCCCCGCAATAAGTTTCATGGCAGGGGGGATGGGTTTCACTTTCTTCCTAATGATCATGCGGATGCGGTTCATCTGGTGGCCCCTCCATCCAGCAGGCTACCCGATCTCTATGACAGGTGGTGTCGGCTATTTTTGGAGTTGCCTCGTTATCAGTAGTTTTCTCAAATGGATGGCACTCCGATTCGGTGGACCTGCGACCTACCGAACGATGGTCTTTTTCTTCTTCGGTGTTATCCTCGGTGAATATTGCGTCGGTGCCTTCTGGAGTGTTCTGAGCGTTATTATTCGTGAACCGATCTACGACTTCGCGCCGGGTTAGCAAAATGGCGGGCAGCATTGTCCCGCAAGTCCATACGCGACTTGCGTAGCAGTTAGTAAAGAGGTTTTTTAATCTACTCACAACTTATGTGCAAAATCCGACTCTTTTCCTTTTTTATTTTCATCCTATGTCTCATGCCAGTCACAACCACTTTTGCAGCGGATGAAGGCGCGCATGCCGCTGAGTTCCTCAGTCACGGTGTTGGTGCCCGCGCGCTCGGAATGGGAAGCGCGTTTGTTGCTATCGCCGACGATGCAACGGCTACTTACTGGAACCCCGCCGGACTTACCAAAGTCAAAAAACATAGTTTCTCCGCTATGTATTCTGACACTTTCAGCACGGGAGACGGTAGTTGGCTGAACAAAGGTCTGGTCACCTACAACTTTCTTAATTACGTCTATCAAATCGAGGAGATTGGCAGCGTCGGTCTGAGCTGGATTCGACTCGGGATTGACGATATACCACGGACCACTTTTATTGACATCAACAACAACGGTTTGCTCGGCGACTTTCAGGACAAAAACGGGAATGGTATCAAAGAAGAAGGTGAACCGTATATAGACAAGCCAGCAATTGCGGAGTATTTCAGTAACACCGATAACGCACTGCTTATCTCTTATGCACGTCAAGTCCATCCTATGGTAGCTGTCGGTGGTAATCTCAAACTTCTGAATCAATCCATCTTTGAAAATAGTGGAAACGGTTTCGGCATTGACATCGGTCTGATTGCAGAACCCTACAAGGGTTTACGGGTCGGGGCAATGTTATTAGATGCAACAGGCACGCAAATCCGTTGGGACACCGCCGATAAGCCGACATTCACCCGCACACGCCGATTCCGACTCGGCGCGGCTTACCAATTTACTGTGCCACCCTTGGGTAAAGGCGCAATCGGCGCAGATATTGAAACCGACCAAGCTGATTTGGAGGTAGGGGGGGGCGGCGGCGGACTTGTCCCACGTATCGGCGCGGAATATTGGCTCTTTAATATCGTCGCACTCCGCGGCGGTTGGAACGGACACGGGCTTTCTGCAGGGGCAGGGCTCCGTTTACGGATAAATGAGATGTCGTTTTTTATCAACTACGCTTTTAACACCCACACGCTCGGTGGCTCACAGCGCATTTCTGTCTCTGGCGAATTTTAACGCTAAATGCTGATACGCAAGTAATCTTTTCCTCTAAAAACTCGCTTGTTCAAAAACTGCATCCGTTCCAACTTCAATCCGCACAGGAGCCAAATACGGACGGATCGCCTCTATATCTACACGTACACCGAGTCCCGGAAGTTCCTTCATCCTAACCAACCCATCTGACGCAACAGGGAACGGGTCCACTATCAACCGCTGCGACAATTCTGATCCCGCCGCCGGATACTCTAATAGATTGAAGTCGAGGTTCGTTGCAAAGACATGAAGCGCAGCAGCCAGACTTAGATGGCTTTTGAACGTGTGATTGACGTACTGAATACCGTGCTGTTCCGAGAGTTGACGCACCTGAAAAGAAGGCATAATCCCGCCGATGCGTCCAGCATCAATCTGCACGAACTGGATACCACCCTGAGTAATTATGTCCGCTGCCATTCGGTAGGTATTTGATCCTTCACCCGCTGCGATCGGAACGCTCGGATTTTTTCCTGTCAGCGCGCCGTAGGCATCAACTGCATCAGGAGCAAGCGGTTCCTCCAACCACGTCGGTGAAAATTGTGCAAACACTTCAGCACGCTGGTAAGCCGTCTCATGATCAGTGCCCCAAACAACACCCGCATCAATCATAATCTGTGCTTCTGCTCCCATGCCTTCGCGCGCTGCACGCACGAGTGCAATATCGTTTGCTTCGCCGAATTTGCCCATCGGTCCCCAACCAAACTTCGCAGCACGATATCCCTGTTGGCGCAATTCTGCCGCGATATGATGGGTTTCTTCCGGTGTGTCCCCGAAAAGGACAGAAGCATACGGCAATTTCGGATGTGCTATATCAGAGGTCCCCGACATCTCCGCAAGCAGACAGTAAACAGGCTGCTCCAACTTCTGTCCGACAAGATCCCATAAAGCAATCTCAGCACCACTATAGGCGTGCTCAATCTGCTGAATGTCCAGTCCGTTGCGTAGCGTCTTCCCGCTCAACCGAATTATATCGTCAGGATCATCAAGCGTCTCACCGATTAAGGAAGTGCGGATATTGATGATATTTCCGTGGGACATCGGACAGCAATAGACAGCGAGGCTTACTAACGGCGAGGCATCACACTCTCCCCACCCTTCAAGCCCTGTATCCGTACGGACCCGCACCAAGAGTGTATCCTGCGTGCCGTCAGCAGCGGTTGTGATGTCAGGCATCCGCAGATAAAACGGATCAACTGCCGTAATTTTCATACTCACTCACTCGAAAGATCCACCGATTGACCGTTATCTTCTTCGGAAACAATCTGTGGAATTGCATCTTCGTCTTGCCTACTCCGTGCGACTGTCAGAAAGCGCATCACAGAAATGAGAAACCAGCCCAACAACCCAACACCCGCACCAATCCCCATCGCAATTCCTGCACCCCTGGGTGTGGCAATCTTGTCCAAGGTTTCTTCATCTAACTCACACGAGAGCCCTTCGATATGTCTAATGGCGATTGTCCGTCTGTCACCGTCTTCTACATACTCAACAGCCGGTGCCGTATTACTATCTATTTTGATATCAGCACTTCCCGAAGGCGTACGAAGCGCCACTGTGTTATCCCCTTGCTCATTTACCCAACGGGCTTTTAATCCTTTAATCCGGTCCGCATCGCGAATCGGTTCTACCCGCGTCTGGAATAGCACACCGCCTAATAGATTAATGGTGATGTCTTTAGACTTTATCAAAGCGTTTCTCAAATTTTCTGAATTCACGGTATTCTCCAATCGTTATGAAGTTATGTATGATCACTATAGTTTATACAAGGCATTTGCGAGTATCCGTTTCGGTTAAATGTATTATAGCGAAAACCCGCCCGAATGTCAAGACTCTGGCTACTTAATAAAAAAATCTTGACGAATCATATATTTTGTGCAAAAATATATACAGACTCGTGACCAGAAACAGGTATCTATCAGATACACTTTGAAGACGGACGTGTACTAAAACTACGTCCAACAGTTCAATCAAGTCCATTTTGCTATATCAAACGCCCTGCGAAGAGGAGTTTTCAGATGCGGACCGATTCACATACGTCTAACGAACGCCAGATTCCGCTTTTTCCACTACAAGTTGTCTTATTTCCAGGTGGGCTTTTACCACTTCATATTTTTGAGCCGCGTTATCGCACCATGATCAAATTCTGCCTGGAACATGAGTCTGAATTCGGCGTTGTACTCATCAAAGAAGGTGAGGAGGTCGGCGAAGCCGCCACCCCGTATGAAGTCGGCACAGCTGCCCGTATCTTACACGTTGAACATTTGGACGACGATCGCATGAATATTATCAGTGCTGGTGAATATCGGTTCCAAATCTTAGAGGTTCAAGAACATCTTTCTTATCTCACGGGTCGTATACGGATGTTAGACGATCCAGACACCGAAACCGAAGCCGTATCAAAATCACTCACCACAGAAATCGGAGACCTCTACAAAGCGTACGAAGCACTATCCAGCCGATTAATTTTCGGATGGCAACCACCGGAAGAACAACCAGAGGACCCAAGGGAACTTGCCTATCAGGTCGGCATACGTCTGCGCATTTCATTGGAAGAAAAACAGAATTTACTGGAGGTCATTCCACTGGAAAAACTCCTCACACGCGAAATCGAAATTCTGACAAACCAAAACCGACGGATCGCCTTTCAATTGGCAGCGAAAAATAATTGACACTGCCCTGACAGGGGCAAGCGCAGTCAGCAGGGTCTTATATTTACATAATCATTTCCACAGCATATAATCCCATCTGCAACACGATAGCATAATGGCACTAAAGGTTCCTATTCAGCAATTCACCAAAACCCAATCAATCCAAATTGCGCCTCGGGATTTCCTCTACGTCAGCAATCTCCTGTCGATATCCCGGTTCTTTACGGCCCCTTTTATTTTTTATTTTATCTACCGTGAGCAATGGATATACGCGATTATTTCTGGTGGTATAGCCATCATTACAGACCTATTAGACGGCTTCTTTGCCCGGCGACTACAGCAGCACACTGAACTCGGTTATATATTAGACCCTGTCGCAGATAAACTCACACTCACCACTGCGGTGTTCGCACTCGCTATATTAAAATCCACATTTCCGATCGAGGCATTTTTTGTGATTGTTATCCGTGATGTCTCAATTCTAATAGGAAATGGCATTTTAGTATATAAGGCAAAAATGATTACCCGTTCCAACTTATGGGGTAAATGCACCAGTTTCTTCTTGTCAATTGCTATCATGCTTTACCTACTCCGTCCAATCACATCAATCTTACCGGAGAATATTGAGTTTTACACTCTCTGTCTCGCGCTGGTCTTTGTTTTTATCTCAACAGTGAGTTACGCTCGACACATGCTCCGCGTGTTAAAAGTCCATAGTCAGCAGTAACTCAAGTAGCAGTTTCCCAATCTACACACAAAGGAATCTCCTGATGGCTTACAAAGAACTCACAACACAGAAACCTTTTATCGTTAACAAAAACTTGGGGAGTGCAGTTGAGGTTGAACCTGAAGAATTGACGCTCACCAACGCTGATGGGGCACCCATCAGCGTCCCAACACAGAAACAGAAATACGACTTCGATCGGAACGGTTGGCTCTTGATTCCAAGCGTTTTATCAGATGCTGACATCTCGGAGATGCACGAATTCTGCCAACACCTTCACAAATCACCAGAACGCATCTCTGAACCAGAACGCTGCTCCCTCGGTGGACCTCTCCAGAAACTCGCCGATCATCCAGTCGTTGTCGGATTCCTTAACGAATTCTTGGCATACCCACCCGCTGCGAGCGAAGATTGCTACGGCTTTCGACTGGAGGAAACAACCGCAAGCTTCGGAGATACAACGCCGCCTCCTGAAGCGAAATCCGTTCTTCAGAACGGAAACGGCTTATTCCGTTTACCCGGTGATTCGCACCTCTATCGATGTGTACCGGGGCGAGGTTGGAGCGGACTTACACGTGTTGTGTGGGAATTAACCGAAGTCACTGCCCAAACTAACAGCAGCCGCTTCATCGCTGGCAGCCATAAAGCCGCGTATCCCATACCAGAGGCGGTGCAGAATCCAAATTCATCGCTTTGGGAAACTTATGCGTGTCCAGCAGGTTCGGTCATCTTCTTCACAGAATCTCTGACACAAACACAAGTGGAACCAAATGTTGCTGATCGGATCTGTATCTCAAATCTATATAACACTGTTGCCAGTCGCTGGTCGAACTGGTTACCCGATCCGCAACTTCTCGAAACAATGCCACCGAAACGACAGACCCTTTTCCGAGAAACTTATGCAGGTGGAAATGTTATCAACGGCGATTTTAACCGTCGCACATCCGCATATCCAGCGGAAATCTAAATAGCATTAGGAGGAACGTCAGATGGAAAAACAGACGAACAGAGATTCGCAACCTTGGCTCGGTGCCTTACTCCCACCAGATACTTGCGAACCGCCCACCCAAAACGCTGATGGGTTAGCCGTTCCTGAACTAACCACCGAACAACGCTATGCTTTTGATACCCACGGTTGGTTTCTTATTCCCGAAGTCTTTACCGGATCGGAACTCAAAGAAATGCAAGATTTCGGACACCAGTTGCATCACGACCCGGAATCCATTCCAGAACATGAACGGAGTCCCCTCGGAGGTCCGCTTCAGAAACTGATTGATCATCCACTCGTCGTCTCGCTTCTCAACGAATTCACAGCACATCCAGCTGTGACAAGCCCGGAATGCTACGGCTTCACCGTTGAAAGCGCAAGCCTTTTTTACCGGACCCCTGGCATGGGCAGATTTGCGCCTCACAACGGCAACGGACTCCTCCGTTTCCCTGGTGATGTCCACTACTACAACGCCTTTCCGGGAAAAGGTTACAGTCCACACACCCGCGTTGTCTGGGAACTCAACGAAGTGAAAAAAGGACAAGGTGGAACGCTCCTGGTAACCGGTAGCCACAAGTCAGTTTACACAGCACCGCCTGATATTCAAAATCCTGACTCCGATATTTGGAGCACTTACGGATGTCCAGCAGGTTCACTGCTCTTTTTCACAGAAGCACTCACACACAGTGCAACAACATGGATAAATACAAAAAACGACAGGATCGCGATTTTCAACCTCTATAGTCCAGTGGATAGCGGTTTCGCGAAAGTTTACCAGCCACATCCAAAACTTCTTAAAAAAATGCCGCCCTTGCGGCGAACCTTATTCCGAAGTCGCTATGTCGTCGATAATGTCAACGGATCAGAATAGTTCCATTCCCAATTGCTGAGAGGAGGCAGTCATGCCTACCAAACAACCAAACGTTCTCTGGATTTATGGCGAAGATCTCTCACCAGACCTCACCTGCTACGGCACGCCTGCCGTGAAAACACCAAACATCGACCGACTCGCATCGGAAGGCACCCGCTATACCAATGCCTTCGTTACATGCCCCGTTTGCTCACCGAGCCGTTCTGCCCTAATTACTGGAGCATATCAAACATCCTTTGATGCACACAACCACCGAAGTAATCGGGATAAGCCGCTGCGAGCGGACATGAAACTCATCACTGACTGTTTTCGGGAGGCAGGTTATTTTACCTGCAATAGCCCAGGACCGCCCTACAATCGCCCTGGAAAAACCGATTTTAATTTTCAGCGCGAACAGCCCTTTGACGGTATCGATTGGAGCGAGTGCCCTGAAGGACAACCCTTCTATGCACAAATCAACATTCCAGACACGCACCGCGTCTTCAAGCCAGATCCAGAACGACCAATCGCGCCAGAGGATGTCGAACTACCGCCTTACTATCCTGACCATCCACTCACCCGAAAAGACTGGGCACTCTACCTCGAAAGTATCCAGATTTTAGATAAGAAAGTCGGACAAATTCTCAAACGCTTAGATGACGAGGGTCTCTCGGAGAACACCATCATCTTTTTCATGAGCGACCACGGGCGCGCACACATCCGTTGCAAGCAGTTTCTCTACGACGGCGGCATCCACATTCCACTCATTGTCCGATGGCACGGACACGTCGAACCCGGTGTCGTCAGTGATAAACTTATTAGCGGTGTTGACTTCGCACCCACAACGCTTTCCCTCACTGGCATTGAGACCCCCGATTTCATGCAAGGGCAGGTCTTGATCGGTCCAGACGCAACTTCACGCGACACAATTTTCGCAGCACGCGACCGATGCGATGGAACAGATGACAGAATTCGGTGCATCCGAACACATCGTTATAAACTGATTCGCAACTATCATCCAGAACGTCCATACATGCAATTCAACGGCTACAAGAAGCAACAGTATCCGCTTTGGAGTCTGATGCCGCTGCTCTCAGCACGTGGCGAATTGACCTCGGCACAACAACATTTCATGCAACAGACACGTCCGACTGAAGAGTTATATGACCTTGAGACCGATCCCTATGAAATCAACAACCTCGCTGCCGATCCGGATTATGACACCGTGCGAAGCGAACTTGCAGCGCAACTCGATGCATGGATGACAGAAACAGGAGACATGGGGGAAACACCTGAATCTTCAGAGGTTACAACTTACTGGGACGAAAATATGGCGGAAAGATTTAAAGAGGACATGGAAAAACGAGGACTCTCCCACGATATAAGCGATGCGGATCATGTCGCATGGTGGGAAAACCACCTGCTAACCTGAAGAGATCCAGAATTTTACCTAAAACGGAGGCTCTTAATGAACAATATTGTCTATGGACACGGCGATGGGTTCCTAACACAAAACCGCCATCGCCTTTGGCCGATCGGTTTTTATGAACTTTCAATTGAAACTCTTCGCAACACATCGAAAATGGGAAACTGACCAGCGGGAGGGCAGAGAATTTGCAGAATAATATAAAAGAGCGATTTGGATTTGACGCACCAAAGAATAAACCGATTGAAGAATCAATCCGATGGGCTGCTGAAAATAGGTTCGGATATATCGACTTCCAAACCGATGTTCCGCCCAATAACATCGCTTCGTTTGACACTGCACGCGTCCGCACAGTGCGAGAGTTGTGTGAAAAACACGACATCGCTATGGGTATCCATCCATCTTCAGCAATTAACAACGCTGAATACACCCCAATTATGTCTGAAGCCGTTGATGATTATCTTTTCGCGAATTTAGAACTCGCGCAACAACTCGGATGCGGTTGGCTCATCGGACACGGCGGGTATCATTTCGGTGATGTTGCCCAACGCCGAGACGCTGCCATTGAACGTATCCAGCGTTTGGTCGCACGCGCAGAACAGACGGAAATTGTCATCTTCTTTGAAAACCACAACCGAGAGCCGGAGCATGCCGAAATCCACTATATACCACACAATGTCGAGGAAACATGCTGGTTTTTCGACGCGATGGATTCCCCCTACCTCAAGTGGGCATTTAATGTCGCACATGGACATCTTGTCCCTGAAGGGTGGCAAGGGTTTTTGGATACGTTTGGCGTAGAAAACATAGGGCAGGTCCGCCTCAACGATAATACCGGAGCGTATGAAATCCACCTCGTTCCCGGCGAAGGGACAATTGATTTCGTGGACCTATTCACCCAATTGAAAAGGCTCGGCTACGATGGGTGGTTTAGTCTCGGTTTCGGTGATGATGGAGATAAAGTACACATACGGGATCAATTTGCTGGATACTTGTAGGAACGATCTCCGAATAGCGACAATCTATCGATAAAACGAATAGACAGAGATTCGCCAAATGAGTCGGATGAGGACCCACGTACCACCGACAATGAATTGCCCGAGTATTAAGCCTAAAAAGAGGGGTAGGACCTTATGATAAAGGCGGATACCGCCAAATCGTAAAACAAGGTTCTTGATCGCCCAACTAATCAAGACAGAAAACCAAAGCCAGCCGAATGTCCACATACTACTCGCCACCGCATAACCGGTAGGATGAAACGGAAACATCGGAAAACGGGTACGCAACCACCATAAAAATCCCGTAAACAGGAACCCAACACCCATGAACGCCACTGCCGGAACGTTCGTTTCTGTCGGATAATAGATCCACGATCGGAGTAGATTATAACCACCGCTTCCCAAACCCGGATTCGCGCCTATATCATAGGAAACGACCAGATATGCCCAGAACGAGGCAAGGATGCCAAAAAAAACACCACACATGAGTGCCACAACCATGCGGCCTGCTCGCATATTTGAGACTTCTACCAACTTAAAAGCCTCCAATGTATGCGGCATCGGATGTGCGCGATAACCGCGATTGAACGCGAAATAGAGCGACATCATCGTTAGGCTTGACGGTGGAATCATACGCGAACCGAGTGAGTCAATAATAAATTGCCGTGGGTTCGCTACAAACATCTCATGTGTTGGTGGACCTACCTCGGCACGCACGCGTGTAATCCCCAAAGCAAGGAGATAATAGATAGCAAAGTATAACGCTATCATCCAAACCGCCATGCCACCACGGTGAGAGAAAATAAAAAGAAAAAGTACGCCTCCTATCAGTCCTATCACGGGCCATCGATAATTTGTAGAATCTTGCATCTCTGATGGCAGATCCTCTCCTTTCTTTCCAATTAGGTTTCTAAACACCGCATAAAAATGCCTACGTCCGCCATAAAGTCCAAAACAGGCAATCGCCAAATACGCGCCTACGCCTTGCGGACCATCGTAAGGGAATTCGGGTAATACCTGCAATCCCATTGCACTACCCAATACACGCTCGCCTTTCCAGAAAAGGTAGAAAAACCAGAGTGAAAACGACATTTCCAAAGGCATCAAAAAGGCGAGACCCACACCAAATGAGAGAATATAGACAGGGGTCCACCCTACCGCACTCCACGGTTTCTCAGTGAAGTAGATACCCAGATCTGCCTTCCGCACCGGTATCTCTGGGAAGGTCGGAAAGAAGGCGTGAATGCCGTTAATCAGGTCAATGCCTCCGGCAATCGCGAAACCTGCCCATAGCATTTTGTTTTTAAAAAGCCGTCCGTCAGTGTAGGTTAACTCTATCGGTAGGCGAACAATGGGATAGGTGAGCCGCTCTCGATCAATCCACTGCTTGCGGAGAATCAGATCGATGCAAATCATCACCCAAATTAGCACCGACAAAAAGATCGTCCACCATAAAATCGGTTCCCACCACGCCAACAGGTACCTCCGCCTATAAAAACTCGTATCGCCATCATAGAAATCTTGCAACACCGACAGATCGTTGAGAGTCATCCAACTCGGTAGATGCCGCCAGAAAATTTGTTGCCATTCGTTTTCAGGTGTCGCGAACCAGAAACCGTTGGGAATAACCGGCACAACGGTTTGCATCATGTCGTGTCCAGCGATCGCCGACGAGATAGAGAGGATGACATAGATTGTCAGTAATTCACCTTGATGGAAGGCGAAACGCGGAAGCAGTAATTTGAGCAAGAAATTCAGACAAGTCAACACCACCAACGTTACCACGACATTGTAAATCAAAGACATCGTCGTCGGTAAAGTACTCCAGAACCGGAGATGGTTCGCCATAATAAAATAAGTATTTGGCGGAATGAGGATAAGACCAAGCAGAATCGCCCGAAAAGTGACACCAGGGTGCTCAACTTGAGGCGTTTCTTGAAGGCTTGATGAATATTCTAACGAGTTTGCCATAGAACGACTTTCCAGAATCCACAGAGTAGGCGCGGTTCTCTAACCTCGCCGATCCCACATCAGAAACGCATCCGTTTAACCAAAACAGGAAATATCAGAACGGATAACACACCAAATAGCCCAATATTCCATACCCACAAGTCCATCGGATCCGTCCTGAAAATTGACAAGAATGCACACAAAGGACTAATCGCTGTCAATACTGGCACCTCTTCAAATAGTGAAGAAGGAACAAACGGCAAGAAGGTTATAAGTAGAACAAATCCGTAACTTATCGTTTTTGCGCGAGTTGCAGCAAGCCATAACGCCGCACCAATACCGATAAGTGCAAAAAATATGCTACTCACCAATAAAACCATACCACATTTCAGCCACTGCGACAGGGATAAACCACCTATGTAACTTGAGAGGGCAAACAACGGAAACGTTAGCAAAATACCCCACATTGCCCAAACCAGAACCGCTATCAGTTTACCTGCTAAAACCTCCCAATCTGACAACGAAGTCAACGCAAGTAGGGCAGCGTTCTGTCCGTCATCTCTTAGATATCCACGCTCCATTTCTAACGCCTCAACCGCATGTCTGGGCACCAAAAATTGGACAATGAAAAGGGCTATAACGAAGACCATATACGTCTGTTTTCCGACATCAATTGTCCCCGCCTCCCGGCGATGTGCATAAAATTCAACCGTCGCTATAAAAAGTACGAGCGAGAGTGTACATAAAACGATAAACTGGATACGTCGATATTTGCGGGAACTGACATAGCAGTAGAGATCCTTGAGGATAATAGCCAACATAATCTTTTATACGGCCTCCCATTTCAATCCCTCTTTGCTGTTGTAGAAGGGATGTGCGAATTAACCCTTTTTACCGACAACTGATAACCGATAATCAACGTATTTTCATTGACACAATTTTCTTAAACTGCTATTTTCAGTACCAGTAGATAAAGGAGGTTTTTATGTCCAAACTTAATATCGCTTTAGTCGGTGCAGGACGGCGCGGCGCAGGTGCGCATCTGCCTGTTATTGCCAAACTCAAAGAGGTCTACAACCTCGTTGCGATTTGCGACATAGACGAAGAAGCTGCAACACGCTACGCTAAAGAATATGACGCAACACCCTATACCAACGTTCGCGATCTCGTTGAATACGAAGAACTTGATGTCGTTGACATTACCGTTCCGGGGGTCGCCCATCATGCAATCTGTTGTTTCATGGCAGACGCGGGGGTGCATATTCTCTGCGAAACACCCATAGCCGTCACACTCCCGACAACCGACCTGATGATTGAACACGCCAAAGCGAATAATGTCAAACTTGAGATAGCCGAAAACTACTACCGAGCACCACGCGAACGGTTCCTATCAAAGGTGATTGCGGCAGATATTATCGGAGAAATTGCCCGAATTTATCGTATCTTCTATGAGGGCGGTTATCATGGAATGAGCATGCTCCGTCTCCGGGCGGGTGGCAAACCAAAATCCGCACTCGGTATCACACAGACAACCCCTATAATTCCGATCATTGACAGAATGAAACGGGATCACACCCGAGAAAGGTGGAGCCTCGGATTCATCGAGTTTGATAACAATGCAACCGCACTCATGGTGTATTCCAATGTCATTCACGCCCGTTCCTTGGGACGCGGACAGACAGGTATCTCGCAGATTGATGGAAGCAAAGGCACCATCGTCGGCGAAGACATCTACGTTACGCCCGCAGACGAACTACAATCCGGAGCAAAAGGAGTTCCCTACCGACCCGAACGGACTACCATTGATGTGGATGGCGTTAACGTGACTGAGAAGATTGAATTGCAGCTCCCCGACCAAACCGTCACGTGGGAAAACCCGTTGAAGCACTATCCACTCTCCGAAGGTCAGATTGCGGTCGCAGACGAACTGCTTAGCATTGCTACAGCTATCCAAAACGATACGGAACCTGAATACGGTGCAGCGCGCGCCAGGCAAGACCAAGAAATGAATATCGCAATGAGTGAATCAGGTAACCGCAGCCGGGAAACGCTCACATTTCCCCTAACGACCCTAACAGCAACGGAACAAGGCATCCACGAAAACTATCAACAACAGTATGGACACCCGATCGAAGACATTGAAGCCGGAATTGATACGTTCTTCCCACGTAGGTGACATCGTAGCATGTTAGATGAAAGAATTCAACCGTTTTCCGTATAATCACTGCAGGCGGGGTTCCAACCCCGCCACTTTTCTATTCCCAATTCTTGAAACCGCTGCCCCAATATTTACACACCTTAAAAAGAAAAAATTCTCTTGATTTTCCATACAAAAGTGGATTTTATCGGATCGATTGAAACCTCTGATAAATTCGATCACATGAGCAAAAAGAGGCAACCAGATTGGCGCGATTGGGACCATATCCATACACATTATAGGTATGGCAGAAACTACTTCCTCACATGGGATCGTGGAATCTTACATTTTCAAAAAGAGTTTGAAGAGTTCGGTATCAAAGTAATGAAACCTGAAGATTACCTTTCACAACATCAACAGCCAAATCTTGAAGAATGGGTACAGGAAACAATGTGCGATTCTTTACAAACTGATACTTCAGGGGATGTGTAAAGTTTTGATGCGCGGTTAGTAAAAGAACGACTCTGTAGCATAGGCTGTAGGACTTACGCATGCTGCTCTTTTGTAGCATAGGAAACCGTTAGCCTGTGTATCTTCTATCCGATATACTGCTGGTTAATGAGAATCTCCGTTCCGAAATCTACTTGCTTTGCTATCAAAAATATAGTACAATTTGCATAAGTGATAAAAAACAAAGCATAACAAATGAAAGGGATCCCGCGAATTGGAATGGCCACACTTTTATCCAGAAAACTGTCCTCCTACGGAAGCCAAACCCGCTTCCGGTAAAATTTACCGTCTTGTCCGAAACGATCCAGCACAAGTGGAGGACTTCAGAACATTCTTTGAAGAAAATTCTCGTTGGTTTCAGAATAAACCAACCACTACGGTTTGTAAGGGTTGTGGGATCTCTGTCTATACAGATCTACAGGACATCAAGCGACTCAAAGATAGATATAAGCGGAAATTCGGTAAACATAAAATAGCTGAAGGTGAACTTGATGCAAAGTTTGGCATGATTCAAAATACACCGTCAAAGGAAGAATCCCATCATACTTGGTGGGTGCCTATTAGGGCAGAGCCTTGGGCCGTTTTTAACGTAATAGGTGAATCAAAAGAACAATAATTCAAGAAGGACGCGAAAGATGGAAACCGATACACTCAATATTTCAGAATTAGGAAGACTTGAAATCATAGAAATCTACGATTACTACGACCAGCCTATCCTTTTTGCATGTAAAAATGCTGCAGGTCATCTTCACCTTGTCGTTGCTGCGGACGAAGATGAACAACATGAAACTTGGCTTTATGTCAGAGTCTCTGCTGAACGCCTCAACCTCATCCGCTCCGGCACTATTGACCTCCACGATGCGTTCGCTGATTCTGAAAATGGACATTTACTTCAAGTGAAGTTTTCTTATAACAACCCCACCTTGCCCCAGATTGAACACCTTAAATCAAATCAAGTCCCCGAGGATATGCTTCCAACTCCGGGCGAACGCCTTGATCTTGAAACCGAGATGCCTCCTGTGCTTAGCAAACCTGAACCAATGTCAAAAAACAACCAGGATGTACTGCCATCGGAAATTCGGTCCACTCTCTAAACCAAGATCGCGCTACAATACCAACCTCATAGAAAGGAGTATCCGAATAGCAACCAGACGAAAACGCAAAAGATTCACCCCCGAATTTAAAGCGGAAATCGTTATTGAACCACTCAGCAGCGAAAGTTCCGAAGCAGAACTCCGTCACCGACATAACATCATGGAAAATCCTTGAATCCCGAAAATCCTGATTCAGACAATTTAACAATTGAATGTCTCTGACGCTCAGTAAGCTTTTACTTGAATTTCTTGCCTGCCCATGTTATCTTATTACTACTATAAATCATCACGGAGGCAACAAAGATGAAATCGATCGCTGTATTCAACAATAAGGGTGGGGTCGGTAAAACGACATTGACCTACCACCTCGGGTGCGCGCTTGCAGAGTTGGGTTATAAAACGCTTCTTGTCGATTTAGACCCGCAGTCAAATCTGACATTATTTGGCTTGGATCCGGAAAAGTTACACAACATCTGGCAGATCGAGGATGCGTTTATAGATGACTTTGTTGACGCTCGTGACCAACAATCTGCCGAATTTGAGGGGATCGCACGCGATATTCGTTCTATCCATTTTCTTTTAAAACCAACAGAAGATGGAACAGATTCACCCAAATCGTTGGCTAAACCTATTAAACTATACAAGAACTTAGGATTGATCCCGGGTAGACTCTCAATACATACTTACGAAGACAAAATTGCGAGCCGATGGACGGATGTTTATGGTGGAGACCCACTTGCCATTCGTACAGTGACACAAATCCGAAGTCTTTGCGAAGCGTATGCAAAACAGTACGCCTACGACTACGTTGTGATTGATACTTCACCAAGTCTTGGAATACTCAATAAAGTCATCATATCCACTGTAGACGGGTTTCTTATCCCTTGTATGCCAGATATGTTTTCGCTTTATGGCATACAGAACATTGGCAAATCCCTTAAAGGTTGGAAACGTGATTTTGATACGATTAATACTCTACTCTCCGATGCAAAGTTAAGCCATTTCCCTAAGAATTTCGTCAGTTTTTTGGGATTCACAATTTTCAATGCCAGAAAATACACCGGAGCAAGCGAATGGGATTTATCTAAAGCACACCATAACTATGCCAAACAGATTCCCGCTACGATTGAAAAACATATTGATGTTGACCATAGGAAACATCTAACTGAAGCACAATTAGAAGATCCCGTCGGTGGAACAGCGATTATGCACTCCTATTCAACGCTTCCGAATATGGCACAAAAATACAGAACACCGATGTGGAAAGTCCCAAGTTGTGCAAACCTGGAGAAAGAAGACAGGAGCACTACTTTGGCGCGCAGACAATTATATGAAAACACTCAAATGGAATTCCATATTTTTGCCAAAGACCTCTTGACGCGCTTTCACCAACTGGGGGGTGCTAATGGTTGATGACGCAAGTATGGAAGCCATCATAGTGCGAGTTCAAAGTGAACTCCACAATATAGATCTCTTTCGTGATTACACAGTTCGCTTCTTTGAGACACATCCAGACCTAACGCAATCGCCACAAATTGTTCATTCTGTCAAAAGTCGGATGAAGGATTTACTACACCTTCGTGAAAAAGTCCAACGTAAGTCCTCAACTGAGGATCCAATCACGCCAGAGAACATCTTCGATAGGGTAACTGACATTGCTGGTGTTCGAGTACTTCATCTGTATCAAGCGCAATTCACACAGATTCACCGTGCAATAAAACAAAAATTGGATAGCCAAGACTGGATACTATATGAAGACCCCAAAGCCTACACTTGGGACCCAGAATCACGCGGTTTTTTTGAAAATCAAGGCTTGAACGTTGAGGTGAAGGAGAGTCTTTATACCAGTGTTCACTACGTAATTAAGCCCAGAGAAGATTCGCCCGTTTCCTGTGAAATTCAAGTCAGAACCCTTTTTGAGGAGGTTTGGGGCGAAATTGATCACTTAGTCAATTATCCTGAGCCAACTGATAATATCGCTTGTCGGGAGCAGATTGGGGTTTTAGCACGGTTAGTTGGTGCCGGGAGCCGTCTTGCGGACTCAATCTGCCGTGCCTATGCTGATGAAGAATCTGAATGAACTCTTAGCATGCTTACTTTCGGAAATCGCTTTAGATAAAGCGATTTCTTTTAACGAGCAGGACTTACGCAAAACTGAACTGAGATACCCATTTTGGAACAGTAAAGCCTTTACTCCCATGGCATCCGTGCGATTAGAAACCACACCTACCAGTGGCGTGCGTAAGTCCTAAACGATGTTCAAAAGTGGAAGGGCGGAAGGAAAGAGCTTCTCCAATCCCGAAAATCCCCTAATCCTGCAAATCCTGATTCAGACAACCACTAACTAAATGCGGATATCTGGATATCTCCAAAAAAATTAATTGCCAATACGTCGGCTTTATGATATACTTTATAAAGAGTATACAGACTGCTATCTCTCATCAAAGGAGGCGTGAAAAACATGGGAATAGGCGGAATGGAGATCTTTGTCATCCTTGTGGTAGCCCTGATCATTTTTGGACCTAAGAAACTACCGGAAATGGGACGCTCACTCGGTAAAGCGATTCGAGAATTTAAAAGCGCTGGAACCGAGCTCCAAGATGAACTAACAAAAGCAGCAAATGAAATCGATAAGGACATAGACCCAAATATCAAACCTCCAAAATCGTCCTAATCGCTAATTTCGCGAGCCATACGCACTATGGAATCTAACGATGTCGCAATGACCTTCTGGGAGCATCTTGAGGAACTTCGAAGGCGAATTATCATTTCTGTTATCGCGATAGCTGTCTTTACGGTGTTGAGCCTATCCTTCAGTAAACCGATTGAGCGCGTAATCAAGTTTCCTTTAGAAACTTCTATGAACACCTTGATCGCAAACGCTATTGACACCACAGTCGGGTCTGAAGGCTCAACACTCGGGTTTTTCGCACTGACCTTGCGATCGGGGAATTCCAGCGTCAATGCCACACTCATGAAAGTCGGCCCCTTGGAAGGTATCATGGCATACCTGAAACTGGGAATCACCACGGGTATTTTGCTTGCGCTGCCAATAATGATCTACCATATCTGGGCATTTGTCTTCCCAGCATTGAATCGAGAAGAACAGCGTTTCGCTATTCCGCTCTTTTTAATTATCGTCGTATTTTTCATTCTCGGTGCTACTTTTGCCTACTTTATTGTTACACCTGTAGTCCTACAATTCTCCGCACAACTCCTTCCAGAATTACCCAATATCTGGGATCTGGAAAAATATATTAACTTCGTAACACGTCTGATTTTAGGATTTGGTATCGCTTTCGAGTTACCCATAGTAATGGCATTTCTCTCCTACATCGGCGTGATTGACGCTCGGGGCTTCCGCGAAAAGCAGAGCTATGCGCTGTTGGGCATTTGTGTCATGTCGGCTCTGTTGACCCCCGCAGACCCCGGGTCAATGCTACTCATGGCAATACCGCTTTTTGTTTTGTATCAACTCGGCATCTTCTTCGCCTATCTCGTCGAAAAGGAGGCAGAAATATAATGGCTAACGAGGCTTTGAGACAACAACTCGCCTTGCTTTACCAATTGCAAGCACAAGACTTAGAATTGTTGTCAATCCACCAAAAACTGCAAGACATCCCACAACAGATCGCGCAGTTAGAGGTAGGGGTCGTAAAATATACAGAAGACATTGAAGCAAAATCGGCTGAACTTGCTGAAACCGAAAAAGCACAGCGCTCCAAAAACGCTGAACTTGAAACGAATGCCGTACAACGTGAAAAGTATCAGACTGAACAGCGAACAGTCAATTCCAATGAGGCTTACAGTGCTTTAGAACGACAAATTGAATATCTAGATAACCAAGACGAGGAAGCAGAAGAGGCTATCCTATACCTGATGGAGGAAAGCGACCGGCTGAAGGAAGAATTGGCAGCACTCGAAGTTGAGGCAAACCGAGAAAAGGAGAAAACTGCTACCGAGGTCAAACAACTTCAAAAAGGGCTAAGCACCTTAGAGTCAGAAAAAGATGAAAAACTAAAACAGCGGAAGGTATTTCTTCCAAAAGTTGACAAGGCACTCAGAGACGAATATCATCGGTGGATGAAGTCACGGTTCGGAAGTCAATCTAAAAGCGCACGCACGAAAACTGGGTTCGTTGCCTTAGGCAAAAACGGCATCTGCAGCAGCTGCCGTATTGCTATCCAACCGCAAACCCTCAAAGAGGCACAAAAGTATCAGAAACCTGTTTACTGCTCAAGTTGTAAAAGGTTACTCTACGTTGAACCTGCTACACCCGACATCCGGTTTCCATAAAAAAGACAGACATCTCTAATAGGAGGCACGCCTAAAAAATGCCCTTTTTTGTAATTGATGAACAACCGGAAAAACAAGTTTTTGATGGTGCCAGCATTCGGACACTTCACGGCGAAAAAATAATGATGTCCTTTGTCGACTTGAAACCGCATAGTAGCGTCGCAGAACACAGCCATCCACACGAACAGATGGGAATGGTCCTCGCAGGAACGTTTGAATTAACTATTGACGGAAACTCCCAGATACTCAAAAAAGGCGATGCCTACCTTATCCCTTCCAATGTGAAACACAGCGCAAAGGCTTTCGATGAACCAGCAGTCGCACTTGATATCTTCAGTCCACCACGAGAAGATTATAAATGAAGACCTATCACACAATTGAGGAACTTGAGGCAACCGGCATCGTCACTGCTGGTATTACCCGCCGCCACGGGGGCGTTAGCCGTGCCCCGTACGCCTCCATGAACCTTGCTGAACATGTCGGCGATGATGCCAACGCCGTCGCGACCAACAGGGAAATTTTCTTTCAGCAAAGTCGACTGACAGATCTACACTATTGTCGGCAAATCCACAGCACCTGCGTTATTGATGTCGATCACACAGCACCTACTGCCCTCAAACAGCACCCAGAAGCAGACGCGCTTATCTCTGCTCAAAGTGGCGTTGCGTTAGGTATATTCACAGCGGATTGTGTCCCTATTTTTATTTTAGATGTCGCAACACCCGCAATCGCCATTGCCCATGCTGGATGGCGCGGAACCTTCGCACAAATTGCAGTCAACACACTAAAGCACATGCAAACCCGTTTCGGAACGCTTGCGACAAACTGCGAAGCTCACTTAGGACCTTCCATTCAAAAATGTTGCTACACCGTCAGTCCAGCATTGCTCAATCAATTTACGGAACGCTTTGGCAACACGATACGCAACGGAACTCACCTGAGTCTGCAAATCGCAAACACCATCCAATTAACCGAAATAGGTTTATCCGCCGCCTCAATTTCAGTATCTCCATTTTGCACCGCCTGTCGCACAGACCTTTTCTACTCACATCGAGCCGAAGCCGGACAAACAGGCAGGATGCTCTCATTTATTCAACTTACGGCAAAAAACTAAAACCTCCCAAGACATCCGAGCCGCAGCCCCAACGAAAAATTTGCATTCCGTGGAAAAATATAGTATTATTATAATAAAGTCGACGGAATGGAGGTAAAGCATTCCAAGTACTGCTTGTAGACGTAACTTCACGACAATTTAGAACGTTATTCTCCTCAAGACCCAACACGTTACGTATACTATACTAACCTCTTAAGATCGCTTTTAAAATAGCACCTTAGTACATCCCGGAGGAAGTTGAAAATGCGCGTCTTCTTCACGGCGTTATCAATTGTAATAGGTATCATCGGCTCTGTTTTCATTATACAAGGTGGTTACCATCCTCTCAAGTATCAAGAGGTTTTGTCTAAAAATGTGAGTGCGGTCCAGGTCACACAGGTTTATACGGAGGCGACATATAGCATAGCCGTCGGGGTGGGTATTGTTAGCATAGCCGTCTTAATAGCAGTTATAGGTATACTCTTTTTCACAAATAAACCGATAAAAGCAGACAAACAACCAGAAGATAATTACGATACACAATTGACAGACAATCCAATGCCTGAAACATCCTCTTCATTGTAATCGAACCAATGTTGGAATTAGATAGGGACCTATAGCATCACATGAGAGGTATGCCAATTGAATCCGATTGTCGATAACCTTTCCAGCATCAACCAACGTATCGCCGACGCTGCAGCTCGAAGTCACCGGACACCAGATTCAATAGAACTTGTTGTCGTTACAAAAGGACGCTCAGTTCCAGAGATACAGACAGTTCTTGCTGCAGGTGCTACAGACATCGGTGAAAATCGAATACAGGAAGCCCAACAGAAGTATACACCGGTAAACTCATTTGTTAACACTGTACCTACTCACAAAACATGCCGGTGGCATCTTGTCGGACATTTACAAAGAAATAAAGTCAAAACAGCACTCAGTATGTTCTCGCTGATCCATTCAGTCGATAGCTTACGGCTCCTGGCAGAGATAGCACGCCGATCCGAAGAACGCACACAACAGACAGATGTTTTAATCCAGATAAACACAACGGGTGAAGCAAGTAAATATGGTTTAGAAGTAGACAATTTACTCGGATTCATTGAAGACGCACACGCATATCCGGCAGTACATATTGCTGGATTGATGACAATGGGGCAACTAAGTCCTTCATCCGAGGTAAACCGTCCAGCATTCGCTTTACTCCGATCACTTGCTGAAAAAATAGAAGCACAAAAATTTCCCGGGGTTACCATGCGATACCTCTCAATGGGAATGA
This sequence comes from Candidatus Poribacteria bacterium, assembly GCA_963662915.2. Taxonomy (GTDB): domain Bacteria; phylum Poribacteria; class WGA-4E; order WGA-4E; family WGA-3G; genus WGA-3G. The sequence goes on from CAXXEU010000002.1 coordinate 2,595,750, forward strand.
CGAACGACTTTGAGGTTGCTATTGAAGAGGGCGCGAATCTCGTTAGAATTGGTAGAGCGATCTTCGAGGTTCCAGCGGAATAACCATCAGCTAAAGAGGGTTCTGATAGTTCTAACACCTTATTGGTGCGGTTTTCAAACCGCTGCTTGATAAATAAAAAACAACGAAACCGTAGCCCGAAACGAAATAGAGGGGTTTTTGCGAACCAACACGGAAGGCGCGTGTGGCATTCCGTAGGGTATCTCTTCAGGTCTACGGAAAGGCACGTTATGAGCGAAACCTACCTAAACGAACCGCAAGGAATAATTAAAAATCTTCGATTAGGGGTCATAGGCATTGGAAAAATGGGCGGTATTATCGTCCGAAGTATTGCGGGGACAGTATTTCCTGCCCAACATATATGGGTTACTGATCTGGATACTATGCTCGTCGAGCAGCTTTGCGATGAAAAAGGCACCAACAGCACAGCCGATATCGATACCCTTATAAAAAAAACGGACGTGATCCTCTGTGCAGTGCCACCCGCAGCTATTCCATACATTCTGCCACAAGTTGCGCGCAACTTATCAACATCGCAATCGCTTATTAGCATCGCTGCAGGTGTGACAACAACTACCCTCGAATCCTATTTTGACACGCCACCGGCTATTATTCGGGTAATGCCAAATATCGCAGCTTCGGTAGGCGCAGCAATATCGGTGCTAACGACAGGCAGCACAGCAAACGAAAGGCATCTCAGAATAGCACAAAAGATTTTCAACGCCTGCGGCACCTCCTTAGTGATGGAGGAACGCCACCTTGATGCTGTCACGGGTGTGAGCGGCAGTGGACCTGCCTATGTCGCACTTTTTATAGAAGCATTAGCTGACGCGGGGGTGCATGTCGGCTTACCTCGAACGGATGCCCAAAAACTCGCAACGCACACTGTCTTAGGGGCAGCAACAATGTTAACCGAAACGCAGGAACACCCCGCTACTCTCAAGAATCGAGTTACCACTCCCGGCGGCACAACGGCCGCTGGACTCCACGCTCTGGAAAAAGGAGGCTTGAGGGCAACGCTCACCGAAGCGATTCTCGCCGCAACTGAACGTGCGAAAGAACTGGGCAGCACATAAGATTCGGAGACACAGGACAAAACTATGGACCTACTGGCTTGGGTTCTCGGTCAACTAATTGAAATTTACATGTTCATCATTATAGCAAATGCCATTCTTTCTTGGTTTGTTTATGGCACACAAAATTCAACTGTCAGGCAAATCTATTGGTGGACAAGCCGTATCGTAGACCCAGCTTTGACCCCGATCCGCAGAGCACTCGGACCAATGACTCGAAATCTTGGTATCGATATTTCGCCTTTTATCTTAATCTTTCTGCTAATGATCTTGAGTCAGATCCTCTGAAATCGTTAAAAACTGAAATGCAACTTGCATAATAAACAGAACTTCACCAGAAGTTCATTGGCTAAAACCGTAAGTGCTTCAGAGCCAATCATACGAAAAATATGAAAAAAGGAAACTCCTCCCCAAAAAGCGCGACTCGTAAACAGGGCAAAGCAAGCAAGGTATCAGGAAATGATTTGCTAACTCACCGAACACGAGAAAAAGTGATTTTGGACACTTGGGCAAATACCAATATCCACGCCGTAGTGAACAAAAAAACGAATACAGCAAACCTAAAGAAACAGCAAACGCATCACACTTCTGAAACCCAAACTTATGTCCTTCGCGAGATGCCTACACCGGTTCACCTGCTAACACTTGAAACGCTTTGTCGGAAGATTTGTCAGGACATCTTTCTCAAGGCTGAACTCATGCAAGGGCATCAGGTCACCTATGTCCCCGCATGGGAAACCTATCCACTCTGGATTGAAGAACAGGTCATCGCAGCAGCAAAATCGAAATCTCCGATCAAACTCTCCGTCCTCCGAAAACGGTGCCGCGCGCGCCACAAACAGGAATTAGAAATCCAGAAACAGAAATTTCATCAACTCGGTATCTTTGCTGATTGGGATACCTCGCAAAAGACCCTTGAATCAAGACAAGAGGCAAGGCTCATTGCCCTTATTAGCCGATTACGAGATTCTGACTACCTCCATGATTTACCCCAACTCAGCCCTTGGTGCCCCAAATGCACAATCCCCCTTAACGAAGCAAATCTCATACAGATGCCAACAAAAGCATTGAACGGATATGTAAAGTTTCCATTCAATGTCGGATTGGAGGCATTTGGCACTAACGTCTTTTTCGCAGTACAACTGCCATACCTCCGAGAAATAGCAGGCACCACTGAACTCGGAATTAATGAGAACACCACCTATTGCCTTACGCAATTCGCAGATGAATTTCTGCTCTTTGCCGAACCGCAGTTGAAAAATTTTTGTCGGCGACTCCCGAAAGGACAATCGCGACCCAAACGTGTTAAAGAAATCAAACCCACTGAACTCACACAGTATACCTTGGCACACCCGCTCTTTCCATCAAAAGAGTTAAATATTACACTCGTTCCACAACCGCTTCTCGAAAAACTAGCTAACTCACAAGCAACACCACTTTTAAAATCTGGTGCTTTGCCGCTAAACCCTGCACACGATCAACTCAGCTATGACCTCGCACAAGAATTAGATATAGTCTCCACACCTATTTTCGATGAAACTGGAAGACTCACAGAAGAAGCCGGGCAACTGTGTGGATTGTACTTATTTGACGCAGAAAGATTCATTATCCCGCAATTGGAAAAATTTGGATACCTGCTGAAAACATATAACGAAGAACAGCATGACCCACACTGCCCGCGCTGTCAGGAACTAGCTGTCTTCCGCCCATGCTCAAAATGGGTGTTTTCTGTCTCTAACAATCACGCCACTTTTCAGCTACTTAACGCACAAGATCATTGGGACAATTACGCGAATAACGAACACAAAAACATTACTGATGTCCGAAACGCTGTTTTGAATTTTGAAGATTTGCAGGTCTCCGCACAACGTCAATGGGGAATGCCCTTACCAATCCTGCTCTGTGACCAGTGTGACGAACCTCTCACGGACAAAAATACACTAAGTGCCATCCGAAATTCCATTCAGCGCGGCTTTGAATCTTGGTTCCGATTAAGTGTCGAGGAACTCCTACCTACCGATACGCACTGCTCGAACTGTGATTCAAGCGACTTCCGCAAAGAAGCCACACTCCTTGACGGACATTTCGCAAATCTACTTCAAATTATTGACAACTCTGATTTCAAGAAAGCACTCGGGGGTTCCACCAGTGTTATGTTCGTCCCACAACCGAGTCCCAGTGATGCTAAGTGGATAAAATGGTTAGCCGATATCAGCGTCATTTCTGCTGCACTTACCAGAAGCCGCCCAATTAAAGAAAGTCAACCTTTTAAGCAACTAAAACTTAGTGTCATGCCCAAAATTGGCAGCGAAATTGAAATCGACGATACTTTTCTAAACAAATACCCAGCGGATGTCTCACGCCTCGTCGCTATAACACCCAATTTAAGTACACAACAAATGACACAGCAACGACTTGAGAAAACCGCTGAAAACCGCTTAACGGAATATCAACAACTACAGACCTTGCTCGAACACATCAAGGACCTACTCCACGGATCACTCTCCAATGAAGGACATAACGCCAAAAACCGAAACAGCAACAAAACCACCAAGCAAGCCAAGCGCACGGAAGCACACACAGACGATTCGGATACGACCAATATTAGTAAACGAGAAGATGACGCAAGTCATACTCGCCTTCCCAGCGCACCTACAGAACTCAATGAGAGCACTGACAAGCCAATTGCTGATAAAAATCTAACTATTGACTCGCTCGTAGTAACCCTTACCGCAGAACTTCTGCAAGACGTAAGACAGGTCTACGAAAATGGACATTTTCATGAAACGTGGAAAATGTTAACCGATTTTTGTGCGAAAGATCTCGGATTCTATGTGCAAACCATCGAAACCGGCGATGCCACGACGCTGCCCATAGCCCAAGAGACACTCGCGCAAATCAGCATCGCGTTGCTTCAACATTTCGCACCATTGACACCTTTTTTGGCAGAACATTTCTATCGACTGATTTCTGGATACAACGAAACCGATAACCACAGCATTTTTCAAAAAAACTGGCATTCAGTGTCGCCTGCGATTCGGCAAAGTCTGCGGACTTCCCAGACGAAAAAAAATGATGCAAAAGTGAAATGGGAGGTACTTAGAAATGCCCACAATGCAGAAAACTAAACAATCCAACTGGCAAACGGCTATTCCCATGATCAGCATAGCAGTGCCGATGCTCATACTTGATTGGATCAGTAAATGGCTTGTGCAAATGCACATCACTCAAATTACAGAGGTAATTCCAATCATCCCCGGCTTCTTTAACCTTCGGCACGATAGAAATACTGGAGCGGCTTTCGGTGTACTTGCTGGACATAGAATCTTACTTATCTTAATTACGCTCGCCGCCTTAGCCTTTATCTTCGCATACTACCTACGGTTCAAGGAGAGCCGCTGGATGCAAATCTCGCTCGGCTTTCTGCTTGGAGGGGCTATTGGAAACTTCATTGATCGGATCCGTTTGGGCGAAGTCGTTGACTTCCTCCAATTCGGCATAGCAAGCAAGGGATTGTTTTGGCCAACCTTCAACATCGCTGACGTTTCAGTCTGCATCGGAGCAGGCATGCTTATTGTTTATCTCTTCCGCAACCGTAATGAGAACTATCAAAACTGACGCTCTGGAAACGCAGAAACGGGCGCGCGCCTATTAAGAAATCGAATATCACTTTTAGTTCAGGGACCTCATGTATGTATAAATTTACCACCCAACTACTCACGCTTAGCATAGCCGTCCTTTTTTTCGCAGCCGACGCAACGGCACAATTTCAACCCCCTCCAGGTCAACAGACTCAAGAAGGGGACCCAAAGGACTATAGTGAAAGTGCGTTACGCCGCTTTGAGATTATCACGTTAAGTTCGCTCCCGTTCGCTGCTGTTCACAGTTACGTCGCCGTTCGTGGCATAAAAATGTACACCCAAAATCAATTCGCACCTGAGTTATCCCCTGCGGACTATCGCATCATCGGGGTTGGCGCCGTCTCTTTGTCCCTATTCATTGGATTATGGGATTGGTTGCATACCCGCAAAGTAGACCGTTCTGCACCGCGTATCCCTGAGCGAACGCCTCCTGAACCCCCCGAAGAGGAAGAGCCGACGGAAGGGCCAATCGCTCGCCTGTCAAACACTACGCCATATACAGCAAAATACAGAAATAGGTCTTTACAAGAATCAATGAACAAAGAGCTAAACAGATGGGCAAGCGAACCGGCAGCCGGTCTCGCTATACCGCTCCTTCAAATTCGTTTTTAAATTCGGCAGGACTTACGCAGTTGTCTCTAAAAACCGACAGCTTCCCCCTGCTTGCGGGGGGACTAAGGGGGGTAATCCTAAATTTTGCGTAAGTCCTATTCGGTGAATCTGTCAAAAGACTTTACAACCATAAAATGCGCATTCTCTTTATGGGAACCAGCGAATTTGCTGTTCCGGCACTCAGAGCACTCATTTCAGGCAACTTTGAACTCATCGGGGTTGTCACGCAACCCGACCGACCAAGCGGGCGCGGGAAACGACGCAACCCATCACCCGTCAAAGTTGTCGCAACAGAACACAAACTCTCCATTTATCAACCTGAACGGGCGAGAAAACCGAACTTCGTCCACATGCTTCAAGACCTCACACCGGATGTAATTGTTGTTGCGGCTTTCGGGCAACTTTTGCCGCAGGCAGTCTTGGACATTCCGCCATGTGGAACTATCAATCTACATCCTTCTCTCCTCCCGAAGTATCGTGGGGCCGCGCCCATCCAGTGGGCATTAATCAATGGAGAAACCGAAACCGGCGTGACGCTCATGTTATTGGACGCAGGCGAAGATACTGGCGATATTATCTGCGCCGAACGAATCCCGATCAAACACACGGATACGGCTTTAACCTTGACTGAACAGTTAGCCACAATCGGTGCAAACCAACTTGTTCAGGTGTTATCGAACATGTCAGAGATCGCACCACCACCAGCGACCCCCCAGAACGACGCGCAGGCAACACACGCACCGCGGCTGACAAAGGAAACTGGATACATCGACTGGAATCAATCGGCGATCGCAATCCACAACCTCGTGAGAGGGACAACCATCTGGCCAGGCGCATATACTTTTTTTCGCGAGAATCTTCGGCTTAAGATTATCGGCTGCCAACCGGAAACACAAGCACCTGCTGCACCGCCCGGAACCCTCGAAATAGTGGAGAGACAAAAACTATTTGTCGCGACAGCAGAAGGAATACTCCAACTTTTGCAAATTCAACCCGCGACGAAAAAAGCAATGGAAGCACGCGATTTTATCAACGGATACCAACTTCAAACAGGCGAGCGATTTCTCAAATAAAGACAACAATGAATAGTCTTAATAATACCCTTTTCGCTACATTCAAAGTCTTCCTCTATCTTTTAACTTTGCTCGGTATAGTAGGTTTATTGATTGTCTTTATTGTTATCCCGAAATGGATTCGGACTGAAGAGGCACTTGTCCCGAATATCACCGGCAAAACCTACTATGAAGCCATCCGTATCCTTGATGATGCCGGTCTGCAACCCGCCAAAACCATCCAAGAAGCGAGTAGCGATGCACCTAAGGGCGAAATCATCGCACAAAATCCGCAAGCTAATTTTAGAATCAAGTACTACCAGCCTGTCCATATCACAGTAAGTATTGGCGTGGAACTAACGCCTGTCCCGTCTGTCATTGGCAAATTACAGGATGCCGCCTTTGCTGTACTTACAGCCTCTGGATTCCGTCCAAATCAAGTTGCTTCCGTCCATTCCGAAAATTACGTGCAAGGCACAGTCATTGCACAGACACCGCCGGAAGGTGGTGGTCAACGACGTGGAAGTCCAATCAACCTCTTAGTGAGCCGCGGTCCCACACCACAATCCATACAACTTCCGAACTTTCAAAGCCAACTCGCTAACGATGTCGTGTCCACGCTTGAAGGAGCCGGACTAAAAATTGAAACGCAACACAGCTCGCATCCTACAATTCCGCAAGGCACCATTATTACCCACAAGCCAGGTGCTGGCACCATGGTTCAAACAGGAGACCTGGTCCTTTTAGAAATCAGCGGGGTAGGAACAAATGAAAATATCGGTAGACCCCTACCCTTCAAGCACACTGTCAGCGAAGAAGGAAATTTGTCGCGCCATATCAAGATTGTTATAATTGACGATTATGGTGAACGCACTGAAATAAATCAACGTTATGCCCCTGGTACCGTGATTGATTTAGAACGAAAAGCAGTACGGGTCTTCGGAAAAACACGGGTACTTATCTACGAAAACGATGAAAAATTACCTGAAGTAATTTACAATTAAGAAAAGCCGAGGAGAACAGAAATTTTTACGCCTAAGATTGCGCCCTCACTACTCGCTGCCGACTTCAGTCGCCTCGGTGAAGAGGTTAAACGGATAGTCGTCGCCGGTGCCGATATGCTCCATTTCGATGTGATGGATGGCGAATTCGTTCCGAATTTTGGTATCAGTCCGCCCTTCATCGCTGCCGTGCGTCAAATAACACAGATACCCTTCGATGTCCACATCATGGTGACGCACCCACTCCGTTATATCGACGCACTCGCTGCAGCTGGTGCTGACATAATCACCTTTCACATTGAAAGCGCAGATAAACCAGAGGCGGTAATTTCTACAATTAAAGCACATGGACTCAAAAGTGGTCTGGCACTTTCACCAAAAACACCGATCTCCGCAGTCACGCCTTATCTCTCAAACATTGACTTCGTCCTACCGATGAGTGTCGAACCTGGATTCGGGGGTCAAACCTTTCAGTATAACGCCCTCGAAAAAATAGCAGCCCTGCAGCAAATGGCACTGAAACTGGAACAACCGCTTGAAATTTCTGTTGATGGCGGTGTAACTACTGAAACTGCACCTCTCGCAATTCGTAAGGGCGCGACGATTCTCGTGGCTGGCACTGCCATCTTCGGCAGCGAACAACCAGGGGCAGTCATTGAAAAACTTCGTACCGCCACAACATAAGGGGTTGTGCAAGGATGTTATAGTACAAAGAGGCACGCAGAAATGCACACCTTTTATGTCCCACCGCCTCAGATTGACGCTGACACTGCTACAATTACCGGTTCAGAGCAGCACCACCTCCGCAATGTTCTTCGCATAACGTCGGGAGAGACTATCCGAATTATTGACGGACAAGGGAACGTCTACACCGCTGAGATTCTTGATACAGCTACAAACCGATCTTCAAGCATTGCACGGATCCAGACACACGAATTTCACGCGATCCCTTCACCGACACTTACCCTGTTTCAAGGACTCCCTAAAAATGACAAAATGGAGATGATTCTCCAAAAAACAACAGAACTCGGTGTTACACAAATTGTACCCCTCCACTCAGAACGCGCCTTACAAAAACCAAGCCAAAACCGATATGAACGTTGGCACCGCGTTGTGATCTCTGCCACAAAACAGTGTAAACGCGCCTGGTTACCTGAGTTAAGTGAAGCGCAGCAGCTTGAAGGTTCCCTCGCGCAACTCGAAAAGTTTTCGCTCAGCCTTCTTCTCAGTCCTCACACACAGGGACAACACATTAAGACGGTCTTGCAAGAAACACCCAATACGAACGCCATCGCACTTTTTGTCGGACCTGAAGGCGGATTTTCTGATCAAGAGATCGCCGCAGCGATTGAAAGCGGTTGTATCCCCGTGACGCTCGGCACAAATATCTTGCGAACAGAGACCGCAGCGATTACGACTGTCGCTGTTATCGCCTACGAATTTTTTTATACTGACACAACGACCATATTTAATAGTTAAAAAATCTTGACAAACTTCTCCATTTTTTGTAAAATCTCTAACTATGAATGCAAAAGAACTCACCAAAACTCTCATTGGATACAATACAGTAAGCCCTCTCAGCAACGTTGAAGTCATGGACTTTCTGACTGAAACCTTAGAATCCATCGACTGCGAAGTGGAACGCGTTGAATACAAAGACCCAGCGGGTGTGCTAAAAGTGAATCTGATTGGACGCAAAGGACCGGAGAACGGCGAACGCGGACTCGCACTGCTCGGACACATAGATACCGTCCCTGCTATCGGTTGGGCGATGGATCCCTTTGAGGCACGGATTGCTGACAAAAAGATGTACGGCAGAGGCAGCTGCGATATGAAAGGTAGCGTCGCCTGCATGATTGAGGTCGCATCGCGTCATGCCAACTCCGACCTAAAGACTCCGCTCTACGTCGTCATCACGGCTGATGAAGAGGTCGGCTACTTCGGGGCAAGTGCCGTCGCAGAGAAGTCGCAGATGTTCAAAAAACACGGATTTCCGCAATACGGTGTTGTCGGCGAACCAACTGAACTGCACGCTGTATACGCGCACAAAGGTGCCGTCCGTTTTACTGTTACAGCACACGGACGCGCAGCACATAGCAGCACAGGTGAAGGCGATAACGCAAATCTGAAGTTAATTCCTTTTCTTGCAGAGATGCGCGATATTTATCAGGAATTGACATCTGATACGCAGTATTTCAACGACGAATTCACGCCACCTTTCACGGACTGGAATATCACTATCAGCGATGGCGAATGTGCAGCGAATATCACTTCCCCAATGAGCGTTTGTAGCATTAACTACCGTCCAATGCCCGGCGATGATGCACAGGTATGGATAGACCGCGCACGTGAATCGGCTGAAAGGCACGGATTAATATTCGATCTGTACATCAATGCACCGCCGGTCCGCACACCACCAGACGCAGAGATTATCCAAGCCGCACTCGAAATCACGGGAGAAGACACCCCTCAAACCGTTGCCTACAGCACCGATGCCACCGTCTTCGCGCAGCACATGGAGACTGTCATCATCGGACCCGGTAGCATCCGACAAGCGCACACCGTTGACGAGTGGATGGCACTGGATCAGTTCCCACAAGGTGTTTCGATTTTTAACCAGTTCGTGGAACGGTTTTGTGTCAGATAAACACATCAAAAGCAGATAAAGAAACGGCACTTAATATTCTTCCATACGTAGGCTTGATATAAAGTGCCTTTTGGGAACCCGCACGCCGTATCATTATAGGGAATATACCCCGAGATATCGATATAGTTCGTATAGAGTCTGCTTTCATTGAGAGTCGTTTTAAGATATTGCATACAACCTGCATAGAAATACCCTTCCGCAATGAGTGTAACATCTACAGGCTCCGAACTTCACTACGATTCAAACCCAGCGCAAGCCATTCGATGGGCAACTCATCAGGGTCATACAGGCAGAACACACGAACACGCAGCTTGTGTCTCGCTAATGTTTCGCATGACGCGCAGAAGCCGTCTCATTACACGTATAATACGAATGACCCGCATCACACGTCGCAGCATGGTCCCCTGCAGCACCCTCGCAACCCGTCCAGCCAGACGCACCACACTTCCCTACGGCATCATCGGAATCATCTGAATCCGAGTCGTCGGAGTCGTCGGAGTCGTCTGAATCCGAGTCGTCTGAACTTGATGCCGAAAACTTGTGCGTATGCCCCTTACACGACCAATACCCTGACGTCCGCTCACACGACGCACCTGCCGAATTCGTCTCCGAACACGACGACACAAACGAATGATCCCCACCCGCTGACTTCAAATGTCCACAACGACGCGTCGCTGTGGCTTATGATCATGCTCAGGACGACACAGGTCGTAGAAACCGTCCTGCGTGATACAACGCTCACCTAACGGATTGCGTGGACACTGCATACCCCCATGATTCATCGCCTGACAGAAATAGTCCTCGTGACCACAAGCACCCATCGACTGCTTCTCATGCAACGTCGCATGACCACACTCGGCTAAATACTTCTTTAGCTCCTCGCCTACCACACACAGATCATAAGAGGCTTGGGCTTCCGTTAGCGCGGACTCCGCGGATGCTAATTTCTGTTCCGCAGTACGAATGTTTTCACGCCTATCGAGTGCTGACGCACCTTCAGGTAGTAGATCCCAAACATCTTGACCAAGATCGCCATCTGTTAGATCCTTATCATAGCCAAGACTTTTCAACAAATTTTGCAACGTATTAAGAAAATTTATATCTTTGAGGTCATCTAATTCTTTCTTTGCGGTATCGTGAGCGGTTTTCGCTGCATCAAGAGCTGTTTTATCGCACGCCAAGACATCAAGAGGCAAAGAAAGAAGTAACACAAGAACAAATATACTCAAAATGCGAATGTTTTTCATCATTGCCTCCCTTTAGTGTGTATGGAGTGGTGTCGGAGATTCTGGTCTCTCCTGATTCAGTGCTTCTTGTCTTTGCCAGTAGGCATCCTTCTTTTGACGCAGAATACGGTATTTATCAATATGTTCTCTTATAATACGAATGCGCTCCTCTTTGCTAAGGAGACTCGTATCCATGCCAGCGTATTTCTTATCTGCAGCGTCAAGTTGCCTCTGAAGTTCATCGGATTCGGCGTTTAGTTGATACCATTCAGCATTAAGTGAAGCATCGGCAGCCTGCCACTTTTTGTATTCCATATACGACGCTGCATCACGTGCAGCATCCGCCAACACCGCCTCGTGATCTTGGCAGTCAGGATACTTCTCATAATGCTTCTTGACGTAGTTTGAAAGCGCAAGGTTATAGAGGGAAGCTTCTTCGCCTTTGCTGAGTTCTTGATATTCCTCAAAAGCATCAGTCATCGAAACATCATCTTCTACCAGAGGTGCGAAGGTTTCCACAGGTGGGGAGTCATGCGCACCCGCATGCCATGTGCCATCGGCGTGGACGTGTCCGTCCGTCGGGGAAACTTCGGTGGTTCGACTCGCCGGTTGTTCTGCGGGTTGCGTGGTTTTGTAAACTTTGATAGGTTCTTGGCTGGCGATGTATTGTCCCCAAAACGTCCCGCCAATTGCGACACCAATCAAGACGAGAACAATAGGGATCCAAATCTGCTTTAACATTTGTATGCTCCTTACGACTTTCTCATGAGTTGATAGAAAACGGTTGTGAAAAAGGGAAAAAAAAGCACCTCGAAAAGCATCCACAGTGGTATCAAATCCATTTCCTCTGCTTTTACGGCTTCGATGACATCCGAAAATCCAACAAAATGGACGACATACGGAAATAACTCGACACATAGTGCGACGATGACCAGCGAGGGAAACATGCTGTTTTTGAGTCTTTTCCAGTTCATCAAAAGACCTCATCGTGAGTTGAGAAATGCGAGTCTCAGAAACTTCCAGATCGACGCTTCACCGGCTTTTCCGATGCGTATCTGCTTGGCTTGTATCTCAAGCACTTCGTAGCCACTGACGACCGAACCGATGACAACCCTCTGTTGCTCGCCAGTAGTGTTTCTTGGCGCGCTGGAGATACTTTCGCTTGTTGTTAGCTGGATATCCGTTGGGGTAGCACGCACGGAGAAGGTCGCTAAACGAAAGCACTGGGTATCGCCTGATGCTGTCGGGGTTGGGTTCTCGATCTAACTGGTGGACGGCTTCCTTGTTATACAGGTTAATCTATTGAGGGGTCTTGCGCACATTAGGTGCATCGAAAAAGACAGCATCCGGTTTTACCCATTCTGCTTCACTGTCTGCCCACACTTCTCGCTTCCAGATAGGGACAATCTGTTTGAGGCGATCCATGGCGTATTTGCAGGCTTCAAATCCATCTTTGCGATGCGGTGAAGCGACGGCTACCGCTACACTCACCTCACCAATATCCAACTTCCCAACGCGGTGAATCATGGCGACGCGATCAATCCCCCATTTCTCTGAAATCTCTTGTGCAATCTCCGCCATCTTCTTCTCTGCCATCGGGGGATATGCCTCATATTCAAGCTGTTTCACTGCCCTGCCATCCGTATTATTGCGAACCGTACCGAAAAATAGCACCACTGCACCCGCATCGGGGCCTTCCACCGCCTCGCGCACTTCTGCACCTGTAATGACTTCAGTCGTTATCCTAAACATCACAGCCCCCCGTCACAGGCGGAATCAAGGCGACCTCATCCCCTTCTGTGAGCTCAGTATTCTCAGTCGCATATTCCCAATTGACAGACATCTGCATCACTTCATAAAACTCGGCGATTTCGGGCCACTCTTCCTCAAGCCGCTTCAAAATAGTTTTGACGGTGGCACCTTCTGGCAGCTCCATCTCTTCTTCAAATCTATCTAACATCTCGTGGCACACGGCAAAGTATTTAACTGTAACGTTCATAAAGTCTTCCTTTTTAAGAGAGATTTAGCGGATAGCAGTTCGTACATTATGCCAAGAAGTATAACACAAACCTCCATATAAAACAACTCTTTAGTGCAGCGCCAACAGAGGCACTCTATTCTGCTATTAGGTATAACCAGCCAACGCTGCGCTTTTCTGACTGCTGATAGCCGACCGCGGACAGCCAAATTCAAATTTATGTTGATTTTTATTGAAAATTCTGATACAATAAAGAAACTGTGTGAATGTGGTTCACTATTTTGGACTTAACGCAGGAGGTAAACTATGAAACCGAAAGCGATCTGTTATTTCGTCATCATGCTGCTTGTCACCGGTATGATCGCCTGCGGCGGAGACGACCCCGAACCTGAAACAACTGAAACGCAAACACCAATCACGACATCACCTCAACCAGCGGAAGAAACGACAACTGCAGGAAGAGATATTGACTTTGCTGCTGAGGAACAAGCCATTCGAGACCTCTACGCAGTATATGCTGCCGCTCATGGCGACCAAGACGAAGATACCCTGACAGAAGTTTGGCTCACAGGCGAGAGCAAAGACATTTTTACCGCTTGGACATTCTGGGCTGGCACCTTTGAAAAAAACGAAGGCGCAAAGGCAGTATCGAAAGCATGGGCGGGAATTTTCCGACTGCGCGGTGGGAACATGGAAGTTGACATCACCTATATCGCTATTGATAGCCGAGGCAAAGAAGCCGTTTTACGAGGCGCGTATAGTTGGGGTAATCAGGGCGGAGATCTGATTTCCGCACTGAAGAAGGACGGTAATGACTGGAAAATTCGCGCGATTGATTACACAGATGGAAGGTTCGGAAAACAGGTCAAAGATATGACTGACCCCGCCCATACCTTCGGAGAAATTGCTGAAGAATAGGCATGGACAAGATTATCCTTAAAGGGATTCGATTTCATGGTCACCACGGCGTTCCCGAAGCGGAGCGTCAGGTTGGTGGCCATTACGCAATTGACGCGACCTTGGGTTGTAGCCTCACAACCGCCGGTGCCACGGATACACTCACGGATACGATTGACTATGCCGAAGTCGTTACGCGTATCATAGAGATCGGTACACAACAGTCCTTCCAACTTATTGAAGCACTCGCTGAAAAAATCGCAACGACAATCTTAACCCAATTCGCAGTCGAAGAAATTCATCTCATCGTTAAAAAACTCCACCCACCGATTGAACAACCCATTAACTACTTTGCTGTTGAGATTTTCCGAAGCAATGCATAGATTTTCCACCATCATCTGTCTATTCTTGATAACAACTACCCTCACCTACGCTGATAGTAAAAAAGAGGTATTATTTCCAAACATAGCACCCGGTATCCAAATCTACCGTTACGATTGGGATGTCGAAACATGTGCCCTTTACGTCGCTGAGATGTCTCGACACGAGCCGACACTACACTTTGAGGTAGCCCTCGCAAACGCGCGAGTTTTAGGTAAAGAGTCTGTGCGCGCCATGGCGAACCGACGCACGCAACATGGAGATCGACGCGTCCTCATCGCAGTTAACGGCGGTTTCGGGGTACTCGGGGATATGCGCGGCTACGGTGGGGTCTTGGAGAACCTTCACATCCAAGATGGCGAGTTGGTTACACAACCGACTGACACTGAAGCGTGCTTTGGTGTGACCGAATCCGGGGAGTTCTTAAGCTCTCCCGTTCAAATGAACGCCAGCCTTCAAATAGGTACGCATACGCTGCAACTCGGTTGTATCAATCAGCGTAGGCTTGATGGGTGTCAGGTAACGCTTTATACACCGCGTCTCGGCGAATCGACGCGCACCAACCGTCGCCGTGGCAATGAAGTAATACTCAGTGGACTCCCACTTCCTCTAACTCCGAACTACGAACACACCTACCGCGTAAAAGCCGTTTCACGCGACGGGAACAGCCTAATTCCGAGAGACGGCGCAGTCCTCTGGATTAATGCAAGGCTAAGAGAGGAAAGCATTTCCCAGTTCAACACCGGTGCAGACGGTACACTCACGCTCTCTCTCTCGCCACCGGAATGGAATCAAGTCCAGCACGCCATAGGTGGACGACTCCGACTCCTCAAAAATGGTGAGATAAATGAGACAATCGTAGAGATGCACAACGCCGAAAAACGGCATACACCCGGCAAACGCACACCCGTGCTAAATCTCAGCCACGAACCGCGAACCGCACTCGGTTATAATGCAGATACACTCTTTTTGGTCGTTGCAGACGGCAGACAACCGAAGTATAGCACCGGTCTAACGCTCTACGAACTCGCCAGTATCCTCATTGAACTCGGCGCAACGGAGGCAATCAATCTCGATGGCGGCTCCTCCAGCACTTTTGTCGTCAAAGATGCCGTTATCAACAAACCCTCCGGACAGCAAGAACGTGATGTTTTGAACGCTGTCTTTATCACAGAAGATGTCCCTTAGGAGGATAAACAATCGCGGAGGCTTATCTTGAAAACCTATTTTCCCGTAGCATTCCAGTTTCTAATATTGCTATCACTGCTATTTTGCCACATCTTAGCCGCTCATTCAGCAGATACCCCTAAACTGCTGGCGGCACTCCCACTCTCACAAACGGCAATTCAGTTGCACTTCGACGCAGAATTGTTACCAGAAGCGGCAGAAAATCCCCATAATTATCAAATCGCACCAGATATCCAACTCGAATACGGAATACTCGACGAACGAATGAACCGAGTCCTGCTGTTGCTTAAGACACCGTTGGAAGTAGGGAAAACCTATCAACTCACGCATCACAATTCACAAACTGAAACACCAATAACGCTCCGCACCGTCAACGAAATAACCTTCGGCACAGGCAACACTGTTACATTCTCTGGCGGTTTGCAGGACACAACACTGCTTGTCAATAAAGATCGAAAGACTCAAAATAACAATGCTGGTGCGGAACCGACCCTCTTATGCAATCCAACAGGTAGCGTCTTTTTCGCTGCTTTTGATTTGTTCGATGCCTTTGAAGATATGGGTATCCGTGAACCGACACAAGTCTTAGAAGCAACGATAAGTCTACACGTCCAACAGTGTAAGACAGACGCTGCACAGACCGTACTTTTCCGTCGCGTTCTACTCCCATGGCGAGAGGGCAGAGGCATTTCCGAACGCGCAGAAGATAATGAGCTTACCTATAACAGCGCGTTGCACCGCAACCTTCCGTGGAATAAAGCCCCGGCGCAAGCGATGTTAGCCGGAATAGATGGTGATAACGAAAGCGATTATAACGGTTCTGAGGATGTCGCGCATCGGATTGATGGCACGTGCGAAATTCAAGGTGCAGGGAAACACTATACATTCAAAAGCGAACTTCTCACCGAAGCAGTCAGTTTTTGGGTAGCAAATCCTGATTACAACTATGGGTATCTCTTCGCCTTGCAAAAGGGTAATGTGCCTATTGTTTTTTCCTCAAAAGAGGCAGCCGATGAAAACTTGCGTCCAGTTCTAACAATTCGCTATCGGACACAGCCACGATTTTAAATATTATCTCGGAGGAAACCATGGAACGCCCTTCTATTTTTGAACACTTCGCAGCAGAAGCACTACAACAAGGCATCGAACAAGGTGCCAGAGAACGTGCCTTGAAAGACATCCTTGAGGCACTTACACTTCGATTAAAGCCGTATGCAGCGACTGTCTTCAAGCCCACGCTTGAGACAATTGAGGACTTAAATCGGCTCGCACAATTGCATCGCGCCGCGATCCTTGCAGAGACGCTCGACGACTTTTACATACGAATTAACAGTTCCCTTTTTCCCGCCGAAAAACATTGATTTATAAAAAAATATGTGATAGACTTCTTAGAAGAGAAAAAGAACCCTATTTGAAATCAATAGTGACCTCGAGAAATGCACTTTGACATTTCACGATTACTTGGGGCGCAAAAACGGAGAAAGATATGGATGCTGCAAACCGACAAAATCGATTAAACGCACTAAAGATCCGTGAAGTAGAAGGAACCTTGACACAAAAGGAACGCACGGAATTAGATGCTATCTTTGCAGAATTGGATGCAGAGGAAGCGGTAGCATTGAAACCAACAATGGAAAAACATCAAGCGTTCATTGATAGTTTGCTTGAAGAGGAGGCAGCACTTGAGTCAACTGTCGCGCAGCTACAAGTTACTGAATAATTGAAGAACTTTCGCACAGCATTCTGTTTTCACCTATCCACCTTGCTCCTTCTGTACCGCTACACATACCCCCGCAAATGCACCAAAGTCCGCGCCACCGCACCCAAATTCTCCTCAATCAACTGCTTCCCCATGCTGCCCGCTTTCTTCCGCGCCGCATCGTCCTTCAACCATGCCACGATCACATCTGCCAACTGTTGCGGAGTCCGAACCCGCTGCGCACCACCCCGATCTACAAGTAAAGATGCCTCATGCGCGTTCTGAACCGTCGGACCGAAAATAACAGGTGTCGCCATCGCAGCAGGTTCCATCACGTTATGAACGCTCCCGCGGAAACTCCCACCGACAAACGCTATATCCGCCAACCCATATAACTTCGCCAGAAGTCCTACTCTATCAACAATAAGGACATCCATCGCCGATAAATCTATTTCACGTGTGAGTTGAGAAAAGCAGCGATACACCAATCCCGCCCGATCCAGATGCCCACGAATCTCCTTTATCCGTTCAAGAGTCGGTTCGTGTGGCACCAAAATCAAGTGAGGAAAATCTTCAGGGATACTTTCGCGCAGCAGCTGGTAAGCAGGCAGTAAGACTTTCTCATCTTCTGTGTATGTGCTACCGGCAATGAGAATAGGACGTTCTAAGGTCTCTTGCCCGGGGAAAAATTCAGTGTAAGATTCAACCGCAATTGCCCGCCGATAAACTTGCTCGTAGCGAGTATCGCCAGTGACGACAATCTCATGTGCTGGTGAACAGAGCTCCTGAAAACGTGACGCGTCCGCCTCTGAAATCGCACAATGCACCCCGATATGCCGATGTACACTCCGAAAAAACGGCTTCGCAAAACGGGAGAGCCTTTTTGATTCGGCGTGCAACGTTCCTGCAACCACAATAATCGGAATATCGCGTTTAGAGGCTTGCCAAACGAGATTGGGCCAAATATCGAATTTTGAAAAAACGATTAGCGCAGGTTCAATCAGGTGTATCAAACGCTCAGCGTTTTGAGGTGTGTCAAGCGGAAGATAAACGGCAGCATCAGCATAGGAATAGGATTGGGCATTCGGGGCAACCGATGGCGAGAAAAAAGTCAGAATAATCCGGGTCTCTGCATAAATCGCTTCTATGAGCGGTTTGGCTTGCTCAAATTCACCGACAGAGGTGAAGTGAAACCACACTGTTTTTTCCAAAGGTCGGGCAGTTTGGAGCCGGTCCGTTAGTTCCGCAAATACGTTCTTCCGCCCTTTGATTCCTTCCTGAATTTTAGGATTGCAACACCCTGCACCGTGAAAACCGACGAACATTGCAGGAACAACAAAGGTATTATAAATGAATTGCCAAAACATAGCAAACACTAAAAAGACAAAAAGATTGGAAGATTAATGAAAACGAACATCTCATTCTCCCAATCTTCCAATCTTCCATTTCCCAGAGGTGTGTAGCGTGCAAGTAATTATAGTGTGTCTAAGATTTTCTTTTTCAGCGCGCCTTTAGGCATCGCACCGACAATCTGCCCCGCCGGTTGCTCCTTGCCATCTTTAAACACAAGCAAGGTTGGTATACTCCGCACGCTGAAGCGCATCGCTGTCTGGCGATTGTCATCAACATTGAGCTTTGCAACCTTGAAGGTATCCGCATTTTCAGCGGCGAGTTCCTCCAAAACTGGCGCAATCATTTTGCAGGGACCACACCACTCTGCCCAAAAGTCAACAACAACCGGTATATCTGATTTAATCACCATTCCTTCAAACGTATCGTCAGTAACCTCAAACGTGTTTTCAGCCATGATAACTCCTTTTTGTCTAAAGTTTAGTAAGCAGAACTGCCTTATTATAATATTCCTGTCCGAGCAATCGCTCTTATGAGTGCGTTAAGACGTTAATATGATACCCCATTCCGAGAAAAATTGCCAATCAATTTTTTATAGGCATGAAGAGCAATTTTCACAAAAATTGAGGGTCAGGGTTGCAACCATACTAAGTCTGACATGACGGACTACCACCCCAAGACATCCAATCTCTAACCTCACAATCGGGAACAAAAGACCGAAACCGAATCGCGCTACGCTCGTTTTTTTATTGATAAAAAAAGTTATTTTTGATATACTGAGGAAACCGATAGACAACAAATTGACTAAGGAATGCGGGAAATATAATTTTTAATCCAAATTGTAATATGAAAGCACAATTTGCCTTTGTTTTACATTCGCACTATTTTAAGGAGGCAACGCATGTCGGATAAAGAAAAAAAACAGGGTACAGGCATCTCGCGCCGGAGCTTCTTGAAGGGTGTAGGCACCGGTACCGTTGCCGCGACCGTCGTACCCAGCGTCCTCATTGGTGGCGAAAACGCCGCCGAAGCCCAAGCGGGCGACGCTATCTCTACCGCGACCATTCAACTCAATATCAACGAGAAAATGTATGAAGTTGACGTTGAAGCGCGGACAACGCTCTTAACTGTTTTACGGGACGGAATGGATACAAGCGGAAACAATGTTGACTTGACGGGTGCTAAACTCATTTGCGATCGAGGGGAATGTGGTGGATGCACTGTTATGGTAGACGGCAAGTCAGTCTACGCTTGCATGATGCTCGCAATCGATGCCCAAGGCAAGAAGATAACAACCGTCGAAGGATTAGCGAACGGAGACGACTTACACCCAGTCCAGGAAGCATTCATCAAACACGACGCGCTGATGTGCGGATTTTGCACACCCGGTTTCGTCGTCTCATCTGCAGCACTGTTGAACGAGAACAAACAACCGACCCTTGAAGAAATCAAAACCGGTTTGTCTGGCAACACCTGCCGATGCGGAACTTATCCGTTTATCTTTGATGCTGTCAAAACCGCATCACGGAAGATGTGAGTCCTATTGTTCTATTTGAAAGCAAGTCTCGACTTGCAGGACCCAAGGGGCTGCTGTTTCATTCAAGCAGTCACCCATAGGAGGAAAAAGCATGGCATCATGGGGAGAAGCAAGTGAATCGCGTCTTATCGGCAAACGGATAAACCGTTTGTCCGGCAAGGACAAAGTCACTGGAAAAGCAAAGTATACCTTTGACATCAATCGACCGGGCATGCTTTACGGACGCATCTTGCGTTCTGAAGTCGCACACGCAACCGTCATGGGCATCGATACCAGCGAAGCAGAAGCATTACCGGGTGTCAAAGCAGTTATACCGCTCATCGAAATCGGACATAAACTCCGCTACCAAGGGCAAGAAATTGCCGCTGTCGCAGCGGAAACGGACGACATCGCCAAAGACGCAATTCGCCTCATTCACGTCGACATGGAAGAATTACCACACGTCGTCACGGAAGCAGACGCAATGGCAGATGGGGCACCACAAATCCGAGAAGATTGGGCGGGCAACCAAAGTGAACCGAACATCAGAGAAGATGGAAACCTCGAAGCAGGATTCGCCGAAGCGGCTGTTGAAGTGGAGGCTTCCTACCACACCCCTGTTCAGACACACGTCTGCTTGGAAACACACGGACACGTCGTTGAATGGGAAGATGAGCAAAACCTAACAGTTTGGGCATCGACACAAGGGGTCTTCGGCGTTCGCAACGACTTTGCCCAACACTTTGAATTACCAGCAAACCAAGTCAGAGTCATCACGGAACACATGGGTGGTGGATTCGGTAGCAAATTCGGTCCTGGTATAGAAGGACGCACCGCTGCTGAATTGTCACGCATCACCGGTAAAGCCGTAAAGTTAATGCTAACTCGTAAATCGGAACATCTTGTCGCCGGCAATCGCCCTTCAATGACGCAAAATGTCCGAGCAGGTGCAACGCGCGACGGTCGCCTCATCGCTTACGATATGAAAGGGCACGGCACAGGCGGTATCAGTAGTGGGGCCGGTTTTCAAGCACCCTACGTCTATCATGTACCAAACCTACGTACTGAAAGAGTGAATGTCGCTGTCAACACCGGAAACCAACGCGCGATGCGTGCACCAGGACATCCACAAGCCGCATTCGCAATGGATTCCCTGATGGATGAACTTGCCGAAAAACTTGGGATGAATCCGTTAGAGTTCAGACGCATCAACGATGCAAACGAAGTACGTCAAGCGCAATACACGCTCGGTGCCCAAGAAATTGGTTGGCATCGCCGCAACAGCGTACCCGGATCCGGCACAAGTGTGAAAAAACGCGGTATGGGGGTCGGCAGCGGCCTGTGGGGGGGCGGTGGCGGACGCGGCACAGAAGCGCGTGTTACCATCAACTCCGATGGCACCGTCGAAGCGGTCACTGGAACGCAAGACATCGGTACCGGTGTTCGTACAGTCATCGCAATTATTGTCGCCGAAGAACTTGGACTCGCGCCAACCGACATCATGGTGAAGGTGGGTGATAGCGGACCCGGGCTACCCTCTGGTGGTAGTGGCGGTAGTCAAACAACGCCATCGGTCGCACCGGTTATTAAAACTGCAGCTGAAGCAGCAAAACGGAAATTGTTCGAGCGCATTGCCCCTATGCTTGAAGCACCTATCGACGATCTTCGCGTCGGGACCGGAACGATTTACGTCGTCTCTGATAGAACGAAGACGATCACATGGGAACAAGCAACTGGACAACTCGGGATGGAAACCATCAGCGAAGGTGGGCATTGGGATGAAGATCTCCGCCAAAACGGCACAGCGGGTACCCAGTTCGCTGAAGTTGAAGTTGATACCGAAACCGGCGCCGTCAAGGTTATCAAGATTGTCGCCGTACAAGACTGTGGATTGGCGATTAACCGTCTGACCACGGAAAGCCAAATCAATGGTGGGGTCATCATGGGATTAGGACAAGCACTGCTCGAAGAACGATTTATGGACCCATACACCGGACGAATGCTCAACGCAAACCTTGAGGATTATAAAATCCCCGGAACCCTCGAGATTCCTGAGATTAAATCCATCGTTTTCGACACACATCGCAAAGTTACAGGGATCGGTGAACCGCCATGTATTCCAACACCCGGCGCCATCGCCAACGCCGTTTACAACGCAATTGGTGTGCGAATTCGTGAATTGCCGCTAACGCCCGATAAGGTCCTCACTGCGCTTGCAGAGAAGAAGGCATAAGGAGCTAAGCAATGGAAAAATTTAGTTACATTAACGCCACCAGTCTCGAGCAGGTCACTTCACTTCTGAGTGAAAGCGCGTGGGGAGAAGTCATGCTTATCGCCGGTGGCACAGACCTCCTCGCAGAACTCAAAGAATATGTTGAGACCCCCAAGACACTCATTAACCTCAAAACATTGCCCGGAATGGATGCTATCACGGCTGACGCATCCGGTCTGAAAATCGGAGCATTAACCACTGTCGATGATATCGCACGGCATCCGACGATCCAACATCACTACACTGTGCTCGCACAGGCAGCCGTCTCTGTCGCTACACCTCAGATACGCAACGTCGGCACACTCGGTGGAAACCTCTGCCAACGTCCACGATGCTGGTATTACCGCGATGAAACCATCAACTGTCTCAAAAAGGGTGGCGACACCTGTTACGCAGTCGATGGCTTGAGCAAATACCATGCCATCCTTGGCGGCGACCCGGTCTATATCGTGCACCCGTCAGACCTCGCACCAGCATTGATCGCTTTAGGGGCATCCGTCAAAATCGTTGGACCTGAAGGTGAGAAAACCATGGCACTTGAGGAATTCTTCACCTTGCCAGCAACCAATCCATTCCGTGAAAATGTACTTGAACCCAACGAAATCGTTGTTGAAGTTACGGTGCCAGCCGCAAAACCGAATACGAAAAGCTGCTACTTGAAAGCCCGCGAAAAAGGTGCTCCCGACTTCGCATTAGCAAGCGTGGCAGGCGTTTTCGAGATGGACGGGAAAACCTGTAAAACCGCCAGCATCGTACTCGGTGGCGTCGCACCCGCACCGTGGCGATCTAAGGAAGCTGAAGCCGCACTTACAGGCATGATGATTAATGAACCGGTTAGCCAAAAGGCAGGAGCTGATGCTGTCGAAGACGCACAACCCTTGAACGACAACGCCTATAAGGTAACCTTAACACAGAACCTCATCAGCCGCGCCGCGATGATGGCTGCAAGCTAAAGGAGCACGAATATGTTACAAGGAAAAGCACTCCCAATCTTTAATCGCCCAATATGCCAATATCTCCGGACAAAGGCGATTTATATTCCGGGCGGCAACTTGCAGAACCTCGTTGAAAACAACCCAGGTTCACACTATTGGTGCAACTGCACAATGCAAGTCGTCGGACCCGACGATCAATTTGTGTCGCCCGACGCTTGCAAACAATCACGTAACTGTTTCAAACCTGTCGGTGGAAAACCGCTGGTCTAAATGGTTACCGATTATCAGTTAAATCAACGGGACCGTTGATTTAACTGATAACTATAAAAAAATGTTTCTGAAAGCGTTAATGCAATGGATACATGTCGGTTCCGTCGTCTTTATGATAGGCGGATTCTTTTTCTTGCGCGCCGTTCTTCTACCAATTGCCAACCGTTCCTCTGACTCCGCAGCGTTAATCTCATCAGCACTGCGACGTTTCAGCGGTATCGTCTGGACGGCACTGCTAACAGTCCTCATATCAGGACTGTATAACTTTATAACCTTTTTTCGGACTGCACGCGCCGGTGCTGCTGTCGCGCCTATTGCCTCAGACTACTCGCTTTACATCTTCGTTTTAGGTATTAAATTCTTCATCGTTTTTCTAATATTCACGTTAGCAATTTTCCTAACTTTTCCATATCCCGTATTTGAAGTATATCAAAAGAGACCCGCACCGTGGCTCAACCTTACCGTGATTTTAGGGTTAATAGTCATTTTTTTATCGGCGTATTTACGTCGGTTGGGATAACACAACCGGCGGAAAAATGGCAGTTGTGAGTTCCGAAGATCGTGCTTTTTGGGAAGAAAATGGAAAGAACGTATGGCAGGCTTTAGCGGTGAACGTCCAGAAAAGGAACATCAATCCAGTGAAACTGCCCATTTAACCGAACTCGGAAAGAACTGTTAGGACTCGAAACGTGGGGATAAATCCGCAAGGCAAAACAGAAGAAACGCGTACGTTTACGAAGCGGATTTCTAATCAACTCGTCCGTAGCTACCTTCGACGGTTTCCAGTCACTGAAGGGAAAAGCCTACTCTTAAACCTGACGAGGGATTGGATTATCCCTAAAAATCCGATTGTCACCTTTGAAACCAAATATCCTTTTCGGTTAAAAGCCAACTTAGCGAACCCTGAACACCAATATCTCTATTTTTACGGCACACACGATGAACGGTACGTCGTCACCAAACTCCTGAAAATCATCAAACCGGGAGACATCTGTTGGGACATCGGTGCAAATATCGGATTCTACACGGGTCTCCTCGCCTCACAAGTTAAAGACACTGGAGCAGTCGTTGCGTTTGAACCCGCCGAACGTACCTGCACTTATCTCCACGAGAATGTTTCTCTCAACGAGTTCACAAATGTCACTATTGTTAATAAAGGACTTGCGGATAATATAGAACGACGATATCTTTACTATTCCAAAGCAGCACTTGCCGAAGGCACTGCTTCTTTAAAGTACCCCAATGGACGAACGGTAGCGGAACTTGTCACACTTGACACGATTGACAACCTTATCGGCGAACTACCGACTCCGGATTTTATCAAGATTGATGTAGAAGGGTACCAATTAGAAGTCCTACGCGGTGGGGAACACTGCTTAAAAACCCACGCGCCCCTCTTAATGGCAGAACTCAAAGATGTAGGTGAAACCAATCGTGATGACTTCAGTGAAATTGAGAAGTACATCACGGATTTAGGCTATAGCCTTTATGAAATCGGGAAATATGCCCTCAAGCGGTGCACACATATCTCTGATAGCAAAAGACGCAATTTCTTCTTAGCGAATGAGGACACTCCGGCTTTTCAAAGAATAGCCGCCTTATGCAGCATAAACTGTTAGTGTGTGCCATCTTCCACGCAAACTAACAGTCCATACCACAACAATTTTTCCAACCAACCCAAAGTATAGACACCCCACACCGTATGGCTCGTACGGCTCTCTAATCTTCCATAAATCTACCCAACACAGGATATGCCGGGTCGTTATAACCTTTACCCGTGTGTTCACCAAGCGGCACTAACTCGTTGATAGTGGCTTCATCGTCTACCGTTAGTGTGCAATCTAAACACCCTAAATTATCCTCAAGTTGTTCCATAGTGCGCGGTCCAACGATAATAGAGGTAATCGCTGGATTTGCCAACACCCATGCCAACGAGAATTGCGTCAAAGTCTTGCCGTGTGCATCTGCCAAGGGTTTCAGTTGCTGCGCCACTTCATAACTCTCCTCACGAAGTTCGGTCTGCAAAATCCGTCTATCCTGTCGTGCCGCTCTGGAACCCTTCGGCGGTTTTTTACCAGTCAAGTACTTACCCGACAATACGCCTCGCGCCAACGGACTATACGGTACAACCCCAACATCATACTTCTGACAAAATGGGAGCAGTTCGACCTCGACATCCCGATTCACAATATTATAAAGCGGTTGAACACACACGAACTCCTCTAATCCGTACTTCTCGCTTGCCCACAGTGCTTCGCAGATGCGCCATGCCGGAAAATTGGAACAGGCGATGTAACGCACCTTACCCTGTCTGACGCAATCATCTAACGCTCGCAGGGTTTCCAGAATTCGTGTTGAGGCATCCCAGCGGTGCAAATAATAAACATCAATGTGATCGGTTCCAAGACGTTCGAGACTCGCTTCCACCGCCGACATAATATTAAAGCGGTGCGAACCGGCGGCATTCACATCTTCTCCCATCGAACCGTGTACTTTCGTCGCTATAACCCACTTCTCCCGGTCCGAACGAATCGCTTTCCCGATAATGCGTTCGGACTCACCCGCATTGTAGACATTGGCGGTATCTAAAAAATTAATCCCTTCGTCCAATGCTTTGCGGATAATCCGTATTGAATCCCTTTCATTCGTCGGTCCACCAAACATCATTGTCCCAAGACAGAGCGGCGAAACTTTCACCCCGGCACGACCAAGTGTCCTATATTCCATATATTTACTCCTTTTTTATTAGCAGTCAGCGGTCAGATCGGTTTGCGCCGCAAACCTTTCAGCAGTCAGAAAAGATAGCATGGAAACTTTGAACGTACAGGACTTACGCAGTTGTCTCTAAAAACCGACAGATTCCCCCTGCTCGCGGGGGGACTCAGGGGGGTAATCCTAAATTTTGCGTAAGTCCTAACGTATTAGAGTCCCGCTTGCTACGAATTGCTGAAAGCACACCACCCTGATTGCTAATCGCTACTATGCCATCCGTATGCCACCATTTACATCAAGCGTCGCACCCGTCACATAACGTCCCTCTTCCGAAGCGAGGAAGAGGATAGCAGTCGCAATCTCCGAAGCATCAGCAACCCGTCCCAATGGTATCTGATCCGTCATATCAGGATGGTTCTTCGCCATCTCGGTTGCCGCAACACCCGGTGCAATAGAGTTCACGGTAATCCCGTATTCTCCAAGCACACGTGCCAGCGACTTCGTTAGACACATCACACCCGCCTTGGAAGCAGAATAAGGTGCCGACGCGACCAAGCCACCAACCTGCCCTGCCAACGAACCGAGATTGATAATGCGTCCAGACCGTTGTGCCTTCATCGGCGCCATCACTGCCTGTGAACAGAGAAACGGACCTTTGAGATTTACCGCCATCATCCGATCCCATTCGGCTTCCGTGCATGCTTCTATACGCGTATAACTAAAAATACCGGCATTGTTGACTAAAATGTCAATTCGTCCGAACGCATCAAGTGTCTCTTGAACCATTTCACGCACCGAACCACCATCCGCAACATCGGTTTGAATCACTCGGCACTTCCTACCCAGTGCTGCAATCTCAGCAGCCGCCGCCTCCGCATTTGCCATATTGACTTCAGGAATCACAATATCCGCACCTTCTCTGGCAAACGCAAGGCATGTCGCTTTTCCAATGCCACCGCCACCACCTGTAACGATTGCAACCTGCCCTTCTAAACGCATCTACATTTCTCCTTTAACTACCAGGACTTACGCAGTTGTCCCTAAAAACCGACAGATTCCCCCTGCTCGCGGGGGGACTAAGGGGGGTAATCCTAAATTTTGCGTAAGTCCTAAACTACTTTCTATTTTAGCAAAGCGAAGTCAGACATAGACCTCTGTGACACACTTTTTTCTTGAAAAAATGTAATAAATTATGTAGCATATCCGTATTATCACATGAAGCTTGGAAAAAGTCAAGTCGATAGACTAACCCGAAAAACAGCGTTTGTCATCATCACTATTTCCCCAAACGTTCGGTATAAGGAGAATCGAGACATGAAAAAAACCGTGTTTTTACGTTGGATCCAATCAGTTCTAATCTTGAGTTTCGTTTGCGCTTTTGCATTCACAGCGACAGCACAAAACTATTATCCCGCAGACATTGGCAATATGTGGATTTTAGAGAGTAGCGATGGCATAGAACAGACTACCTATTCTCTTGAGGGACCCGAAATTATTAATGGTGAAGAATATATCCTTCTGAAAATTAGTACTGCGGAAGTCAGTACCGGTGAAACTCAAACCGATCAGTACTTTTTGACCCTCGATAGCGATGCCATTAAACTTCATAGAATTGTCTTAGAAGATACTATCGCTGTCTTGACTGCGGATTTTCCAACACCTGCCACTTTTTTCCCGCTACAGTTAGTACTGGGAGATAAATGGGAAATAGTAGCGGATGCAGAAGCAGAATTAGAGATCGGACTCACCCTATCCGGGAAAAGCATCACTAATTTTGAAGTCGTCGGAATCGAGGATATCGTTACACCAGTTGGGACCTTTCAGAACTGTGCCAAGGTTCGGTTAAATGTGGAACTTACTGCCGGTGGATTCTTTAGTCTCGACTCAACCACCTACCAATGGTTCGCCCCAAATGTAGGTCCCATCCAATACGAAAATAGCGACGGCATAATTTTTAGTTTGACAGACTTTACCTTACCAATCATGCCTGATGCACCTCAAGCCGAGGAACTTGATATGACCGAGGAAGAAACTATGACCGAACCGTCTCCCGAGGAAGTAACTATGATGCAAGAAGAGCCTGATATGACTGAGGAAGAAGTTGCACCCGAACCCACACCTGAGGAAGAGATCATCACACAAGAAGAAGTCACGCCCGAACCGCTGCCTTACGACATAACGGGAGATGGTATTGTGAACATTTTGGATCTCACGCTCGCGGCTTCTCGTTTCGGTGAAACCGATTCTGACGCTGATGTCACCGGCGACGGCATCGTTAATATTTTAGATTTGGTACTCATCGCACAAAATCTTAGCAATTAACACTTTAAAGTAAACTAATCTGTCATTTTCTGTTGAAAACCTTTGATAAATGTAGTAACATTTAGTTATTATCTGGAAAACTTAACATGGTAAGTTGGAAAATCGCATTAGTTGTAATTGCCATTGCTATTTTGGTTGTGGCAATGGGAATGTGGTTTGGATATCAATACGTTTCGGAAAAGGATGACACCCCGCCTGTGGGATGGCGTAAACCTTCAAACACGGCAGACTCACACGGCTACAAATCATTTGTACGTGCCCATGGTCGTGAAAATCCCGCAACGGCGATGTTATCTTATTGTAGATTGTAAGCATTACTTAATTTTGCACTTAAAAAAGGAAATAAATTATGAAATTTATTAGATGTGTGTCTGGGTTGATCCCGTGCTTGGTGTTAAGTCTTATATGTGGTTTCGCACTTACAGCGACAGCACAAAATTATTATCCATCTCAGATTGGCAATACATGGACGCTCCTGAGTAGCGATGGCGCGGAGCAACGCACCTATGAACTTCTGGAAGCCGAAGGCATTGAAGGCGAAGGGCTGTTTCTTTTGAAAATATCTACCCAAGCACTCGGCACAGAAACAGTCGTTGTCGACAACTACTTCGTGAGTGTTGTAAATGGGGACCTGCTCCTCCATCAAAGCCGCACGGACGAGGGCGCATTCGGCATCGCAAATGCAAGTTTCGATCCACCCGCCACTTTTTTTCCGGCTTTATTGCCTGTCGGGCATCAGTGGGAAATTGTGACAAACACAGAACTCCAGCTCGTAGGTGCCACAACCAGCACCAGTACTATAGAAGTTATTGCCATTGAGGACGTTGAGACACCAGCTGGAACATTTGAAAACTGTGCCAAGCTGCAGATCAACCAGAAAGTTGTTACCGCCCTTACAATTATCCGTTATGAGTTCATTCAATGGTTAGCACCGGATGTCGGTCCCATCAAATTTCAGGATGTGCTACAAGAGATTACCTTTGAACTGGCGAGTTACGATTTGGTCGAACCAATGGCCGCTGAAGAAACCGCAGCTGAGGAAATACCCGACGCTGAAGAAGTCCCTGCTGTAGAAGAGGTATCCACAGTCGAAGAGGAACCACCTACTGAGGAAATGCCACCTACTGAGGAGACACCCTCTACTGAAGAGGTACCCGCTGAAACTCCCACAGAGGAAATGGTAACCGAAGAGCCTGTGGTATCCGACCCTTACGCTTTCGATCTAACTCTCAACGCAGGCTTGAATATGATTTCCGTTCCGTTGATGCCCGCAAAACCGCATACTGCGAAGTCACTGGCAGAAATGCTTGGGGCAACAACCATCATCCAACTCGATGCCGTTCACCAACATTTCCTCGGCTACACCATTGCTGACGGAGATGACGGTTTTAGTATTGACGGTGGTAATGGCTATATCGTTAACACACCAACTGGCGGGGTAGTAAAGTTCACGGGTTCCGCATGGGACAATCAACCTGAACCGGAGCCTGCACCTGAACCCGTTGTTGAAGAGATGCCAGCTGAAGAACCTATAGCCGAAGATATGACAGAAGAGATGGCTGCCGAAGAGATGATGGTAGAGGAAATGGCAGAGGAAACGCCAGCTGAAGAGACGGCACCCGAAGAAGCTGCCGTCGAAGAAGTTCCTGCTGCACCCGCTCTCTCGACCTTCAAAACCGCATGGGCATTCATCGTCACAAGCGAAATTCAAGGTATGGAAACTGGCACGGGAACCTACACACTCGTTGCTGAGAATCTCCGCACCGGCAGTATCGCTACGCAGAACATTGCGACGGATGTGAGACGTTCCTCTGCTGTCTGGGCAGATCTCAACCGCAAAAGCGTCGTGGAAGCAGGCGATAGACTCGAAATCGCACTTTATGATAATCGCGGTCGTGTCGTCTCAGGTCCCTTCCAACGCACGGTGACCACAACTGACATCCGTAACGCTTTTTTAGGTGTTGATTTGACAGTTGGTGATGTGCGTCCACAAGAAACAGTTCTTGCACAGAACTTCCCGAATCCGTTCAACCCAGAAACGTGGATCCCGTATCAGTTGAATGAATCGACGGAAGTGTCGATTGCGATATATGATGTATCGGGTCGTCTGGTTCGGACGCTGGATTTGGGATGGCAGCCGGTAGGTTCGTACATGACACCCTCGAGTGCTGCGTATTGGGATGGCAAGAATGCTGCAGGTGAACGTGTCGCGAGTGGTATCTACTTCTATACATTACAGACATCAGACTTTGCTGCAACCCGACGGATGGTTATCCTGAAGTAGGAACACAGCAAACATAATTCCCGCAAACGCCTTGGTGTCTTCATCAAGGCGTTTTTTTACAATACCGAAAATACTATAAAAACGTTTCCGCTCAGCGAAAAGGAACACAATGATTAGAAACATAATTCTACTCACCATTCTGCTCTGTGCTTTCATCAACACAACAAATGCACAAAACTATTATCCCGCTGACATCGGAAACGTCTGGATTCTCGAGAGCGCGGATGGCACTGAACGGATTACCTATGCAATCGAAAAAACCGACGAACGTTTCAACGGAAAACAAGGACAAATTTTTAGAATCACAACTGCAGTCTTAGGTACAACCGCAGCGAATACGAGTACATTTCTCACACAGGTAGATGAAGAAGGAATCAAAATCCATAGAATCGTTACGAAATTTGGTGATGTCTTCGGCGAGGCGAGTATGGAATTCTCACCGCCAGCCACCTTTTTTCCAGCAGAACTTGAACTCAAAAAAACATGGGAACTTCGCGGTGAAACAGAAGTCCTTCTCGTAGGTAATATCACACTTTCCAGTGTAAACGAAGTCGTTGCCATTGAAGATGTAGAAACATCGGCAAGAACGTTCAAAAACTGCGTAAAAATTCAAATGCACACGAGAACCACTGCTGCGTTAGGGGTAAGTCGTTCCACCTCCTATCAATGGCTCGCACCGAATATTGGACCCGTTAAATTTAAAACCAGTCAGGACATCGTCTTTGAACTGGCCAAATCCAATTTACTCCCAGCCACGCTACTCTACGACGTGAACGCTGACGGCATTGTGAATATCTTAGACCTCACCTTCGTGGGTTCCCGCTTCGGAAACACGGACGCTGCGGCTGATGTAAACGGAGACGGCACTGTCAACATTTTGGATTTGATGCTCGTCGCACGGAACCTTAAAAATTAAAGGTAGCACACAGAAAACTATCGGATTAAAGGGCATACCGTTGCATTTCGCCGCCACCGAGTGCTGTTGTACGCCACGTAGCCGCTTCATCGCTTCGCAATCGCCACGAAACCGTGAGTGGTGAATCCCCACCGTTGTAGAAAGTTACCTCTGCACTCTTTTCTGCACCGAGTAGCGGACGCACCAGAGAGAGAAGGGACGATGGATGACTCCGTTTGTCGCCCTGTCGGACCTCCAGAAGTTGTACAACTTCGCTCTGAACCTCACGCGTCCCCAAAAGCAGGGGACCGTAGCAGCCAGTAACCGCGCCTTGTCCCCAATTCCGTCCATGTCCAGCTGCAACTGAGCAAACCGCGCCACCCATATCCGCATGCTCTCGTCCCCCACGCAACACACGTCTCGCAATACCCAAACGCGTCGCAGCACTTCGCATCGCACGCATCGCGTAGGTAGCCTCGCCTGTCACCTGATATGCCAGTGTCAAGGTAGCCGTTGACGGTTCCTGAATCGGCTTTACAGAACCATCATCCGACCATTCACCCCAATATGCCATATCCGCGCGTTTGCCAACACCGGGTTCCCGACGGCGTATCTCTTGTGGGAAAATCAACGCCAGCAGTTCGGGGGATGCATCTGGTAAGTCTGCTAACCCAGTGCGAATTCCATCGTCAAATCCGGTATCCTCGAACGTCCAACGATAGTAACTCAACGCAGCCGCTGCAGGATCATTATACGGATCACACAACGACCCCACCAACGGTTCGACGATCCGCTTCGCTGCTGTTTTGAAGACTTCTTCACCCGACAGCAGGTAGAGATCACCCAACGCGTAAATAGCACCGGAGGCGAGCAAAACTTCAACACCGGCAAGTGGATCATCGGGAATATGATGTGTACTTGCGACAAGACCGTGTAAATTCTTGGCATCAACTGCCGCTTCGTCGAGACCTTCGCCATCGTGCGTCCAGAGCAGAGGCATCGGGTCCGGAGCAGAGACCAGCTGCGCCGCACGTTTCCTACCATACCGCAACGCCCATGTCAGGTAACGTTCCTCACCCGTTACACGATATGCTGCAATAGCGATGTGGATAAACCGAAAATGCTCTGCCAGTTCATAAGTATGTTTTTCTGCGTTCGTTACGAATTGAGTGCCGATGTTGTAGCCGATAAAGGTATCTCGCGTATAATCATACCACGGCGGGATTTCTGGCACCCAATTTCCAATATGTTCAGCAGCATCCGTCAAGAGGTGAACAGCTTCGGTATCTTCGGGTTTTATCCCAATGTAACGCGGCAGAAAAAGCAGAAACGGTTCCGGTCCGTGATGTGCTTCGGCTCTCGGTTCGTAACCGTGGACACAATCGCGTTTCACCCAACCTTGTAGCGCCGCCTTTAGCATATCGAAATGCCGAAGTACAGTGGCATCACCGGTGATTAGATAATGTGGAAACCACGCAAGCGCATAGTTCGCCTCGTCCTCACCACCATCGTTAGGACCCAGCGGATCAAGCAGCATACTCTGTCTCAGCCAACGGCTCATCTCGGCTTTGAGTGTGCTATAGGCATCATAACATTCGTGAATAACGGCGTCCATGTTCCCTCCTACAACAGCGACTTGAGAAATTCGATACTCTGTTTCGCAATCGTCTGCGGATCCGGTTTGAAGTCGAAAACTTCCGTCGAGACATAACCGCTATAATTAATCTCTTTCAAGGCTTCAATAATAGGTGGATAGTCCACAGTGCCAGAACCCGGTAAATAACCGTTATCGTCATTAGAGTGAAAATGTGCGACGTGTGGGGCGCAGTTGCGAAGCTGCGTCGGCATATCCAACCCTTCTTTCGCGGTACTACAAACATCCAAGATCATCTGAAAATTAGGATGATTCACAGCATTTACCATCTCAACCGCTTTGTCCGGATTCGTGATAAAATTCGTCTGGTCGCTCGACAACGGCTCCATACACAACATCACATCTCTCTCTCCAGCGAGTGCCGCGCCTTCTACGAACGTATCGCGCGCATAGCCCCACGCCTCCTCAAAAGAGAGCGGATCCATGACACTCCGTTGCTGGGGTGAACCGATGACCATCACCTCACCGCCTAAATCGGCACACAAGTTAATAAGCGCAAGAAAATAATCGCGCGTCGTCTTACGGATTTCGGCATCTGGATGGTTAATATACAGACCGGGTGGTGAAACAAGCAGCCAATGCAGCCCAGCAATCTCTATTTTTGCGTCATCCGCGGCTTTCCGAATCCGCGACCGTTCAGATTCACTGATGTCTAACACCGAATCCGCCAGTGTGAACGGGGCAATCTCAACAGCCTCGTAACCCAATCCGGCGGTATAAGTGAAAACATCCTCTATTTTCCAATCTTCAAACATCTCATTGCATATTGCAAGTTTCATTTCGTCTCCTATACTTATTTTTTCACCTATTGTATAGGGACCCCGATTTTTTGTCAAATTTCCACGACCCGCTGCCATCCTGCCAGCCTTCCCGTAGGAACGGTCTCCGAATCCCGACTCCCGCTTTCTATTCCCTGACAAGGGCAAACTTCGTCAGTCACGCTTGCTGATTACTGATCGCCGACAACCGATAACTTAAAAATCATTTCGCAAACAAAACGAAAATATGATATAATTATCCGTAACTTAAGACCTTATTCCGTTTTTTCGGCACTCGAAGGGGAAAAAGATGCATACCATTTTAGAGCGTTACCACAAAACCTTTGCAAAAGACAGAGAAATGTCAGATGCCGCAAATCAACTGTTCCCCGACGGCGTAACACACGATGGGCGATATATGTCCCCTTTTCCGATCTATATCACCCATGCACAAGGCTCAAAAAAATGGGGACTTGACGACAAAGAATTCATCGACTACTGGGCAGGACACGGCGCACTACTCCTCGGGCATAATCCACCGGAAATCGTAGATGCAGTGACGACGCAGATGCATCGAGGCACCCACTACGGTGCTTGCCACCCGTTGGAATTGGAGTGGGGATCACTCGTGACGCAGTTGATTCCGTCAGCAGAACGCGTCCGCTTCGTCAGCTCTGGCACAGAGGCAACATTGATGGCAATCCGCCTCGCGCGGACCTATACGGGTAAGAACAAGGTGTTGAAATTCAAAGGACATTTTCACGGGTGGCACGACAGTGTCATCTTAGGCGCATACCCCCCTTTCGATATGAGTGTCCCCGGCATCCCTGAAGAGGTGCGTAACACAACCCTTTTATGCCCACCGAACGACATCGATGCCGTCGAAACGCAATTGAAAACAGATAAAGATATTGCGTGTATTATCCTTGAACCGACAGGTGCGTCCTTCGGTATTGTGCCGACCAACGACACATTTTTAAAGCAGCTCCGAGAGTTAACAGAAGCATACGGTGTCGTCCTGATTTTCGATGAAGTTATCACAGGTTTTCGAGTTGCGCCGGGTGGTGCACAAGCGCACTATAACGTTACACCGGATATGACAACATTGGCAAAAATTTTAGCAGGCGGTCTCCCCGGCGGCGCACTTGCGGGGAAAAAGGAAATCCTCGACTTGATTTCCATGAAATCAGAAGCCGACGGTTTGAAAATGCCGCATCCAGGCACCTTTAACGCCAATCCCCTCTCCGCCTCTGCCGGTATCGCTATGCTCAATTTAATCAAAACCGGTGAACCGAACAAGCAGGCAAACGACACTGCCGCACGACTCCGCACCGAACTAAACAACATTATTGACGACTATGCACTCGATTGGGTCGTTTACGGCGAATTTTCAGGGCTTAAGCTGCTTGTTGGACACGGTGAAAAGGATATGCGTACCGCCGACTTCGATCCGTACGCATGGGACTATCGGAAATTGAAAGGGAGCAGCGATGTCGATATGTTAACGCGCCTCCGGTGTGGCATGTTGCTAAACGGCATTGACCTCGCCAGCAATGGCGGCATGACAACCGCTGCACATACAGAAGCAGACGTTACAAAAACGGTCACAGCATTCGCGCAGACACTCGAATGGCTGAAAGCAGAAAAAGCGTTGTAAAGGCTTTTAATTTATGGTCGTTATGGCTACATCTCAACTGGACTTGAGAATTTTGAAATTTCTTTTATTTTGGAAACCTTAAACCTAAACCTCAGCTCGTAATGAAATAGAGGGGTTTTTGCTTGGGCGTTTCCCTTAGATCTACGGAGAGGTTCGTTGGTTATTCAATTCACCTCACCGAACCGCAAGGTAAATTAGAAAAATGAAAATGATTACGTATCGCGATGCCCTTAAGGAAGCGTTGGCAGAAGAGATGGAACGCGATGATGCTGTCTTTCTGATGGGTGAGGATATCGCCGAATATGGGGGTGCCTATAAGGTAACAGACGGACTTCACGAAGAATTCGGGAAAGACCGTATCCGAAACACACCCATATCGGAAGCCGCTATCATCGGTACTGCCCTCGGTGCAGCGGTTACAGGCATGCGTCCGGTTGCTGAGTTGATGTATATCGACTTCACAGCGGTCGGTATGGACCAAATCGTGAACCAAGTCGCGAAAATCCGTTACATGGTCGGCGGGCAGTTAGATGTGCCACTCGTCATCCGGACACAGGGCGGTGCGGGTCGATCTTCTGCAGCCCAACACGCACAGAGTCTTGAGGCATGGTTCGTGCATATCCCAGGACTGCTCGTCGTGATGCCCTCCACACCCTACGATGCTAAAGGTCTCCTGAAAACAGCCATTCGAGACAACAACCCAATCATGTTTATCGAGCACAAACTCCTCTACACAGAAGAGGGTGAGATTCCCGAGGAAGAATACACAATTCCGTTGGGTGTCGCCGATGTGAAACGCGAAGGTGAAGATGTAACGATTCTCGCGACATCACGGATGGTGTTGAACGCACTCATCGCCGCAGACACACTCGCTGCTGAAGGCATCTCTGCCGAAGTTATTGATCCGAGAACGCTCATGCCGCTTGACAAAGACAGTATCCTCGATTCTGTCCGAAAGACGAATCGGTTGCTCATCGCACACGAGGCAGTCGGTAGAGCCGGTTTCGGCGCAGAGATCGCCGCGCTCGTCGTCCGAGAAGCCTTTGATTATCTCGACGCACCGATTGAGCGGGTCGCAGCGATGCCAGTGCCTGTCCCCTTCGCACCGGTGATGGAAAGCTTTGTTATCCCCAATGCTGATCAGATTGTGGATGCAGCTCGAAAACTCGTCCGATACGAAATCTAAATATACCCTGATATAGTCGCCGAATGGTCTGTCCAGTGTAAAAAAATTAGGGCTTTTTGGAATCGATCAATTCATTTGACATTACAAGTGTAGCTACAATTTTAAAGTTAGAGTTCCAACCATTGGCGCACTGCGTTTTCAACAGCGGATAACTGGTCAGGCAGAAGGTCTCCTAATTTTCTTAAGAACTTCGCCTCTGAGACAGTGATCAGGCTTTGTGTGTCAAAAGCACCTATATCCAGAAATTTTGTTTTTATCGAGATTTCAAACCTTGAGCCGCGTGTGCTCGTTGTATGGGTCACAACGGTAACGAGCGCGCGATCCTGGACGAAGGCGCGTGTGCTAATAACAAGGCAAGGTCTAACTTTTGCTACCATTCCGAGATCAACCAGCCAAACCTCTCCCCGCTTTCGCTTCGGCATCCTCTGCCTCCGTTTTGTCATGTTCAAGGAACAGCGCGTCAGCAACTTCCGCGAGTGCCTCATCTGTTAAAGGTGGGATATCCAGCAGAACCATCTGCTTTATGATTTCAGAAGCAAGGGCATGTTTTTCAATCTCAGGAAGTTGGTTGAATGCTTCTAATATGTTTTGGGGGACTGTATTCATCTGGGCCCTCCGCGTAATAAAAATATAAAACTTATCAGGACTTACGCAGTTGTCTCTAAAAACCGACAGATTTCCCCTGCTTGCGGGGGACTAAGGGGTAATTTGCGAACGTGCGTAAATCCTAAGAGAGACAAAATTTACTCCGTCCCTGTTTCCACTAACCGCTGATACATCCGCGTCAAACTGAAAGCAATCGGTGCCCATACCATCGCCGCGACCATCGCCGTAATTGAGAACGCCATGCCCGGAATCGTCTTCACACCTAACCGCACCAATTCAATAACCGCAGCACTCCCACCTTTCGAGAAGCGATACCCAAACGAATCAATAATCTGTTTCACACGATACCGGGAATCATAAGACAACGGTATATAGAACAACTCTTTCCCTGCCCGAAAAAGCGAATAATCCAAGGCTTTAAAAATGGTATACGCCGCGGTGCCAGTCCGAAGCGACGGAGACATCGTTAGCACAAGACCACTGACAAAATGAACTATCGGAATACCCAGGTGAATATAACGCAGCGCGACAAACCTGAGTGCAAGCGGGACAACCACCAATTGCAAAATGCCCGCCGCCAATCCGAGATTCCCATAGACCCCACCGAAAAACGCCGTTCGCATATCTTTATCCGGCAACTCCAATTCCGCCAACCCGTTGAAACGGAGATCCAGCACAGTAGAAACCACCTGCGTGCTTAGAATCAACGCGCCGATAAAAATCAAATACCTGGACTGAAAAAGCGTCTTTACGCCGACGTGCCCAAGCCTACCCCCCGCCTCTTCTTCGCTCGGTTTAGGCTCACCCCCAAACCTATAAGCAAAGACACCGAACACCGCCGTCGGTACAAGGGATGCCGCTGTGAACAACAATAACGCCTCAGAGCCTAACTCGGTCGCCAACATACTCACAGTTCTTCCACCGAGAAACGCACCGATAGACGCAACAGCGCAAAAGGGACCGTTAATTCGCTTCGCCTGTTCAGTCGTCAGGACACTGTTCACAAACGACCAGAATTGCTCAATGACTATTACGATATACGCTTCACGAAACACATAGATGATCACTGCAGCGAAATGCATACCACGGACAAGCGCAGTATAGCATCCGAGGATCAGAATACCAGAAAAAAGGGAGGTTATTGCCAACGCCCGCGTCGCGCCCTGCCACGAAAGCAGGCGACCGTAACAGTATAGCATTACGATCATACTCGGTGGAACTGCTATCATACCACGCGGCAAATTCTCTGCGCCGTACGCCTCAATAAACAGCGAAGAAGACACGGAGCGGATAAACTCATAACCGAAGAGAACAAAACTTGCAGCCGCACTAATTGAAATCGCAGCAAAAATAAGTCGTCGTGGAAACATTATTTTAAATTGACCCTCAAAAAATCTTTCTATCGCTCTGGAATGCTATCCTCAGTTGGACGCGGGTTATGCACCCAATGCCCACTCGGATCGCTGCCTCTGGCGACAATCGCGCGTCGGTTCCAATCGTTTGCAGCGTGGACCTCAGGCGGTACGAACCGCATCGTCAATCCACAACGCCGCCGGTCTGATGTGTTCGGTTCAGAACCGTGCAACAGCAAGTCCGAATGCAACGACATCTGTCCGGCTTTCATCTCAAACGGGAAAGGCGCGCAGCCGTACTGCGCAGCACCATGCACCGTCTGACCGAGAACATTCTTTTCCTCAGCGGCACTAAGTTCAAACGCGATTTGCCCATGCACATGCGACTTCGGAATAACGGTCATCGCGCCGTTCTCAACGGAAGCATCGTCAATAGCGAGCCACACGGTGACAGTCTTGCTTGGAGACAGGGGCCAATAAGAAGCATCTTGATGCCAACTCACCTGCTTAACATCCCCAGGCAGCTTGCAGAAGTAGTGTGTCCCCCAACAGATGAGTGTCTCACCGAGCAGGTCCTGCACATAATCCAAAATCCTATCATCCGTAACCAGATCGTGGATACCTGGACAACTGGTATGCCATCCGTTAATAGAGTAACTATTCATCCCTGCTGCGAGTGCCTTTTCCATGAGTTGATTGAAATAGGCGCGGTGTTCGGCGATCTCGGCTTCAGAAAAGACATCTAACGGTGAGATAAATCCGCTTGCATTGAAGTGTTCAATCTGGGCAGGTGTTAAGGTCGCTGGATTTTTGTTTTCAACCGGAAAGAACTGTAGTGTTCGATTCAGTTCCGGCATTGCATCCGTAATTGGCATTGGCGCGCCCTCTTTTCTCCAAGTAGGTTAAAAGTTTGTATTGTGGGTATGATACCAGATTCAGACCTCAGTGTCAACGCCAAAAATTTACTTGACTGTTACGGTGTATCCGTTTATACTAACGCGAGTTCAAAAAACATCCACATTCCAGCGGAGTGTCATGTCTATAGAAAACGGTCTGTGCAAATCCTGGCACTCCCGGAGAATGCTATACGGCATGAATACCGTTGATTTCGGAGTGCTATGTTTATCATCCCAAAAGATTTAGAGATCTGCCAATCAGAAAAACACTAAGAAAATGGACGAAAAACGAGCCAGTGGACGCTACTATACCCGCGGGAACCCCTTTCAACTAAAACCGTTCCAAGCGTGGGCAAAAGAACTTAACTTAGAACAACAGACAGCCTTAGAGCCGTTTGCGGGTGCTAAAGACATTCCGCAGCTAATTGACGCAGCACACCTACAGTGCCGAGATTGGGCATTTTTTGACATCGAACCGGGAGCAAAAGGAGTTGTGCAACGCGACACACTCGCCGACTTTCCAAGAGGCTTCAACGTTTGCATTACCAACCCACCGTGGTTAGCGCGCAACTCCGCCACGCGCCGTGGGTTACCGTTCCCAGAAGCGATTCGCTATGACGATCTTTACAAATACGCACTTGAGCAGTGTTTGATCCATTGTGGGTGGGTCGCAGCAATTATCCCCGAAGCATTCATTCGAAGCGGTCTCTTCCTACAACGG
Source organism: Candidatus Poribacteria bacterium (assembly GCA_963662915.2). Lineage (GTDB taxonomy): Bacteria > Poribacteria > WGA-4E > WGA-4E > WGA-3G > WGA-3G. The sequence goes on from CAXXEU010000002.1 coordinate 2,636,570, forward strand.
CTACGCGACTTCATCTCCTTAGTCCCACAAACACATTACCCCCCTGATAAGGGGGACAAAGGAGGTTCAATATCCCGTTCCGATTCCCCCCCTGATAAGGGGGGCAAGGGGGGTTCAGCTATGTTCGAGGACACGGAGCACCCTGTCGGTCTCGCGCTGTTTGCACCCGACGTAACGTCGGACATTAGGATATGGCGTAACAATCAATTTCTCGGTACCATGTGTGAACTACGCAAACACCTGCCGCAACCTTCCGCTAATCGTGACATTGCGTTCAACGACCCGAACGGAAATCTCGGACTCATCGCTATAGACAACACCGTTTCCGCTTCTATCCGTTTCTGTCCGCCAGCGGAACTGAAAGACTATCCTATCCGTGTCCATTGTCGTTCCATCACAAAGATCGGCGTGCCGTGGGATGTGGATATCGATATGCTCAACACTCGCTTGACAACAATCCGTGAGAAAACCCACGATGTTTTTCTGACAGCCTTCAAAGGCTTACGCCGCGATGGACAGTACCGACGGCGGTTAGATTGGGCATTAGCGCGATCAATTATTGATGTGAAAAGTCAACATCTACAGCTTGAAATGAACATGGAGTAAAAAATGAACATTCAACCACCAGACTATGACACAGCAGAACAGGAATTGCGAAAGAAAAACAAGGATGAAGTTAAGGATTTATTAGAAGCTCAAGATCCTGGCCTTCTGAAAAAGATTCGTACATTTGTTAACCGTTTCGGATATGATAAAGAAACAGTTAGTAAAAAAATAGAAGATGATCCGATGTTTGCCTGTTGTTTTGCAAAAGATCCAGGAAAAATGAAAATTCATGAACAAACGGCAGCAGAATATTTAGAAAACATGTTTCCTGACTTAATTCGATCCTTCTCAACCTTACCATCAGGTGGCAAAAACGCAAAATATATAGATCCAACGAAAAAAATAATCACTGAAAAAAAACCAGCTGGGACTAAGTCCCTAGACTTTACGTGGGTAGCAGGAGATACCGACATTATTTGCTTTGCGGCGCATAAGTTCACGCGCGAATCTGGAGGACATCAAGACAACCAATTTAATGAACTTGTTAGACTGTTACAAGCGTTCAAAGGCTGTAAAAATAAAAAGATAGCCCTTTTCGCGATATGTGATGGTTCCTACTACAACGCTCAAAAACTATCTACCTTGCACCGATACGTACAAAAAGAGCCTCCGTACAGTTTTGCATGCCCTATCAATGAGGTTTTCAAGAATGTTGCAAAACTCATAAAGAGTCAAGGGAAATAGAAAAAAATTTTAAGGTCTCTATGGTTAACAGACAATAATATCAAAAATATAAAAGGAGAAACGTGAGTAAAAAATCGATCTGCATACTCCTACTGATAGCACTCATCACTACCGCCGGATGCATCCCCGGCGATGGGAAACACGATGATGGGAACCCCGCTGGATTTTTCTGGGGCATCTGGCACGGATGGATCGCACCACTCTCATTGATATGGGGAATTTTTGATCCACATATCCGTGTCTATGAACCCAAAAACACTGGATGGTGGTACGACTTCGGGTTTTATATCGCTGTTATCAGCGGTTTCGGGGGTATCTCCTTTTCGCGGCGAAAACGCAAAAAAACCGTCGTGCAGGACAGCAGTAATTCCGAGTAATGCTCTATCTACCGAAACTTGAAATATTTTCTCATTACAGGCACGCATCGATGTAAAAAAAACATGAAAACTTTTGAGACTCGAGGCCCCGTGGACGCTTCGCGAAATTATGTCGTCAAGCGAACAGCAGAACTCACAGATTTCGGCGCACGTGTCAAACAGGGCCGCTACATCGTTATCTTTGCCCCGCGACAGACAGGCAAAACAACTTTCTTCCGATGGGCACTGGATGTCCTCGCAGCCGAAGGCATCACTTACTTCCCTATTCAACTTTATCAGTATCATATCATGCGGGCGTTTCAACCCGTAATAAATGGATGGGAACGTGAATACTTCCAGGACAATGAACAGGACAATGAAATTTTAGTCAAGCCAGATAATATGACATGTCAACAAAGGAAACTAACAATGTTAATAACGCAAAACGATATTCAACACATCGGCGACGAAGAAACACTACTGCACTTTTTGGAAGAGAAATTGGACCTACCCATTCCAGAAAAAGCAACGCTTGCACAGATTGCTCTTCCCTTGCCACTTCCATTTCTTGGGCTTGACCGGTCTATCTTTGAACATATCATAGATTGTCAAGACTTCAGTGGATTTTCTCAGGATACTTTAGGAGAGCGGAGACCATTCCTCATTCGATTTAGACGTGAGTCAGACTTTTCAGAGATTCTACGTAACGTCGCGAAAGGTTTATCCCAGAAAGACATCAATCCGGATAAAATCTTCTTTATATGTGCGGATGAACATTTCAAACCTTTTGCGTTTGCCTACTTCGGCGATTCAGATACAGAAGATTGGTATGCTGAGGTATTGAATATCTTTACTTGGACACAGGGAAATACGCGTATCAACACCGGTGCTGCACACGACCTCTCTGCTCTCTTTTCCAAAAGTGAAGGCGAAGACGTTCCCTATGCAGAGGAAGATGATCCCCCTGCTGATCAACAGAAGGAAACCAAAGAAACATCAACTTCTGAAGGCTACAATGGTACTCAGCAAGGTCACAGATCCGAGCCGACCTCACATGAGACTTTGCTTGCCAAGATGAGAAAAACCGGAAGACCGTTGAGTCGATACGGTAACATCCATATCGGTATTACGCCAGGACACAAAGCGTTCCTCATAGATGAGTTTACCCGTGATCAATTTGTCAATGAAGATCCTCAGAGCATCGAGTTGATAAAACCTCTCCTTAAACCGAGAAAATGGGAAGGAGAATTAGGATATCTCATCTGCATTCCGAGTAGTAGAAACAAACGGTGGCCCTGGACCGGAAAAGATGAATCGACAGCGGAGCAAATTTTTGAAGAAACCTATCGAGCAATTAGTGATCACATGAAAATTCATAAAGATGAATTAAAAAATAGAGAGTGTTTTAAGACGGAATCAGCAACTTGCTATTGGGAATTGCCAAAGTATAGCTTTTATCCTGACCTAAAACGTCCGAAAATCTTTTATCCACCTATAACACCTTCTATGCGGGCAGCCTATGACGACTCCGAGAAACTCCTGACATCCGCTGCATTTTTCACAACAACAGACCTCTCTCTGCTTGCAATTCTAAACAGCAAACTCTTTGCTTGGTACACCCGTGAGGCGTTTTGGAACGAAAAATACAAGCGTGTGCAGCTCGCCAACAGAAACATGAATAAGGCTCCAATAGCCCCACGCACGGAAGCCCAAAAAGCAGAACTCTCGGAGTTCGTCCAGCGGATACTGAATGACTCTGACAGTTTTGAGGTCGCGGACATTGAAGCGGAAATAGACCAATTGGTATACACGCTGTACAAATTAACAAAAGCAGAAATCGCACTAATAGAGGAGCAATCCAACAAATGAAAGTCTTAGTCATCGGCGGCACCGGCAACATCAGTCGTGGCATCGTCGCCGCATTACAAAGCCGAAACCACGAAATCGTTCTGTTCAACCGCGGACAACACGTCGATCCACCACCGCCAGATGTCCGCGTCATCCACGGCGACCGGAAAGATCGCGAAGATTTCGAGGCGAAAGTCAGTGCCGAAAACTGGGACGCTGTCATCGACATGATTAGCTTCAACACAGACGATGCCGCCTCCGCACGCCGCGCATGCCAAGGACGCGTCGGACACTTCGTCCAGTGCTCAACAGTAATGACCTATGGACCGCCATTCAGCGGTATCAATCTCCCAGAGACAGCACCCTTGCAAGGCACATCCGGCTACGGACTCGGAAAAATCGCTGCAGATAACCTCTTGTTAGAGGCACACGCACGCGACGGATTCCCCGTAACTATCTTCAAACCGTCCTATACACACGGACCCGGTATACCCCTCCATCGGCAAGTCGGCGGAGACGGAAGCTGGATTGATAGATTACGCAAAGGAAAACCGATCCTCTCCGCAGGCGACGGACTCAACTATTTTCAGTTCCTGTCATCTCGCGACGCAGGAATTGCGTTTACAGATATATTGGGGAAATCCGAGGCTTTCGGCGAAATATACAACATCGTCCATCCACAAGCGCGAACTTGGGACGAATGGCACACTGCAGCCGCGGACGCACTCGGCGTTGACATAGAAATCGTCCATGTTTCACAAGAGACCCTCATCGCAATGGCACCCGAACGGTTCAGCGGGTTACGCGGCAACTTCGGGCATACCCAAATCTTCAGCCACGAGAAACTTGCAGGAATATTACCTGAATTTACACCACAAATTCCGGTTACAGAGAGTGTAGCAGAAAATATCGCGTGGATGGACAAACACAATCGCGTTCCGGATAGCGATGCCGACGATCTGGAAGATCAGATTATTGAAACCGTCCGCAATCTACCCCGTATCCAATAGGGCAGAGGTAAAGATATGCTAAAAATCAAATCAGCGTTAGATTCAGAAATGCTTGATCGCGTCGAACACGACCTGCGCGATGTTGGCTTCCACATCATCGAAAATGTGATTACCGCTGAAGAGGCAGACGCAGCGCGTGAGGCAGTCTGCAAATTAGCCGAAGAAGATATCGCAAACGGACACGACCACAGTTACGGAGACGGCAACATCCGACGTGTCTGGGCAATCGTCGGGAAAGCACCTATCTTCCGTCGGCTTATCCAGCACCCGACCGTCGTAGCAGTATGGAAACGGATGCTCGGTGAAGACGTTATCGCCTCTACATTTACAGCGAATATCGTTGGACCCGGCGCACCCGCAGGCGGTTGGCATATCGACTACCCGTATTGGGCGATGCAAGCCCCCTTTCCATCAGGCTCACTGACAGGTCAAACCGTCTGGATGTTAGACGATTTCACGGTAGAAAACGGCGCAACGGCGTGTATTCCAGGTTCACACAAAACCCTTCGCCGACCAGAATTAGGTGAGGCTGAAGGACTTGAGATGAACATCGCTGCCGCGCCGAAAGGCTCTATCCTCTTCACAAACGGCGCGATCTGGCATCAGTCCCGGCCAAATCTCACGGACACCCCGCGCGTCGGACTCCTCGGTATGTATAACAGATCGGTCATCTATCCGCAAGAAGACATGCCTCGCCAATTGACAGATGCCGAATTGGCAGCTGAAAGCGACACTCTAAAACAACTCTTGGGCAGAAGCATAACCTTCCGCGATCCCGACCACGGGCAGAATTGGCACCGCACGGATGCCGGATTTCGTCAGGCGTAACAAGGATGTAGAACTCTGAATTATGTAGATTTTTGGATTGGAAACCTACAGCAGACGTTGTTGAACAGTCTACCCTATATTAAAAAAGAAATTTTTGACAACGGAATACTGACTGCTGACAGCCGATTGCTGATTGCTTTAAATTTCAAGGAGAACATTTATGCCAGTTGTCCCTCACGATGTGTTGAGAAAGTTTGTATACGATATCTATCGCGGTGCCGGTGGTACAGAAGAAGACGCGCGTATCGTCAGCGATCACGTCGTCGATTCTAACCTCGCCGGACACGACTCACACGGTGTCATCAACGCGCCTAACTACATCGGCGGCATGGCAGGCGGTCCCGCCGCAGATAAAATGGAAATCGTCAGAGAAAGCGGCGCAGCAACCGTCATCAACGCTAATCGCGCACTCGGTATGGTCGCCGCACGCAAAGCCATGGAAATGGCTGTTGAAAAGGCACAAACCTGCACCATCGGCGCAGTCGGTCTACACCAATGTGGACACGCAGGACGGATGGGCGAATACCCGCCGATTGCAGCGCGTGCCGGAATGATTGGGATCGTCTTACTCAACGGCGGTGGACGGTTCATGCATCCACACGGCGGCACCTCTCGGAGACTACCACCCAATCCGATTGCGATCTCCGTCCCACGTCAAGGTGGCGAACCCCTTCTCCTCGATATGACGCTCAGCGTCGTCGCAGGCGGGAAACTGCTCGTTCAGACCGCGCGCGGTGAATCCATACCAGAAGGATGGATGATAGATGCTGAAGGCAAACCGCTTACGGACCCAAATGCGTTTCGCGAACGTCCACAAGACACAGCCGTTATGCCGCTCGGCGGTTTTCAGTTCGGGCATAAAGGGTTTGGACTCGGCGTGATGATAGATGCCATTGCAGGTGGACTCTCTTGGGCAGGATGTAGTCGCGAAAACCCAACCCGCGGCGCAAGTGGTATCGTCATGTTCGCAATCAAAATTGAGGACTTTATCGACCTTGCAGATTATGAACAAGAAATTGCCTATCTCGTAGAGTGGGTGAAATCGTCTGCTCGGCTGCCGGGTATTGACGAAATCTATGTTCCTGGAGAATTTGAAGAACGGAGTCGTGAGAAACGTTTGCGCGAAGGCATACCCATCGAGGAACCGACCTGGAACCGTCTCGTTGAAGCCGCTGAACGTTTCAACATCGAGACCCCAGTCTCTAACATAACCTAAGTTGCCTCTTTGTAGCATAACCTGTTAGGTTGTGCATATTGTAACGCAGACTGACAGTCTACGCTACAACACCTTGTAAGTCATCAACTATTTTTAATAAACCAGCAACTGACAACCGACTGCCAATAACCAACAGGAGGCTAAAAATGCGAATCTACGGTTTGTTTGTTTTGCTTATCGGCATTACCGGGTGTGCTGCACTGAACCAGCCCATCAACGAGATGGCAGCGTCAGACCTTACCTGTGAAACGAATCCAGAATTCGTAGATGGTAACCTGGAGACAGAAAGCACATTCGCAGTGAACGGGTTCGTCCGAAAGGCGTATCAACTTCATGAAGGAGAGGGTCGACGACTCGCTTACGCACAACGGCGTTATATAACGGTGGTTGAAGGGCAGCGGCGTACAGAAGCGATTATTAGACTCAATGCACCGACCTATATCGCCTACGTAGAGGTATATCCAGCATCGCGGCGGATTCAGAACTTCGCCATGATGACAACGACTGACCATCCACCACGCTTCGATGTTGCATTTGAACGCGTGTCTGACAAGCAGCATCAGGATATAGAAGGTCTCAGTCCTGTGCGTTTCCGCATTGAACGAGAAGTACTTTACCTACGAATGAGCGCAGACGGAATTGAAGATAGACAAAACTCTGTCCGCGGCGCAAACGCAAGTGTTGAAATACCGCTCATAGGCGCATCAATTCGAGAAGTCAAATTTTATGTCCGTGAGACTCCATAACCAAAAAAAGGGAAGAACATGAATAAATCGATGTTTAATACTCTATTGCTTCTGGTATCCAGCGTTATGGGATGTGCTATCTTACAAGAGACACCGCCAGTAGAAATATCGGCTTCGCGCCTTACCTGTTCGCAAAATCCCGAAATGGTCGATGGCAATTTGGAAACGATAGGTGTCTTCAAAACAGAAGGTACTATCCAAAAAGGACTCGGACGCAGAGGGCAATATCAGCGGCAAGTGATAGGCAGCCTCAAAACGGAAACGTTGATTAAACTCGAAGCACCAACCTATATCGCCTATGTTGATGTCTATCCTGCATCAACTATCCCGCGTTTCGCTTTGGATGCTACTGCTGAAGAAAGAATGCCAAACCGACCACTCTCGTTTGAACCCGTCAAAGACAAGCGCGGTAAAAAAATCAAAGGCAAGCAACCCATTCGATTCCAAATCGGGCGGGAAATACTCTATCTGAGGTTGACAGCTTATGCATTGGAAGACCCGGAAAACGTTGGAATATACAGCGAGGCTAATATCAAAGAAATGACGGATAGGCTCAAATCAGGGGAGGCAAGTCCAGAAGCAATTGAGAGGCTGCAACAACAGTGGGACAGGCAGAAACAAAAGGGAGTTATGCAAATTGACCTCAAAGGTGCTGCGATCCAAGAAGTGAAATTCTACAGACGAGAATAAAAATCACTTGACTTTTGTTCCAAAACGTTCTACAATAGAGATAATCTAACGGCTTCGGAATTGGCGTAACGCCTAAAATTTGACTTTTCTGCGGACTTGTGGTAAGTTAAACATAGTATACAGTTAGGCTGAAACCTATAGGTTTCCCATATCAAACGGAGGATTAGAATCCGATTGCAAAAACAAGCATTGAAGGGTGTTCCCATACAGAGCAACGCTGAAGTGCAAGCCCTCTTCGGACAAAGTGATGCCTTCTTAAAAATCATCGAAGACGATTTTGATGTCCGCGTTGTTTTGAAAAGTGACAGCATCGCTGTCATTGGTGAAAACGTCACAGAGGTCAACCGCGTGACGACGGTTCTCGAGTCCCTACTTCACCGCATCCGGAAAGGAGAACGCATTCAGGCAACCGATGTCAATTACGTTATCCGTGCCTCGGGTGCTGGTGAAACAGACAATTTAGGTGAAACCGGCACCGAGTCTATTCCGGTATTCTCAAAGCGCGGGGTCATTCGTCCCAAAACTGCCGGTCAGAGAAGGTACGTCGAGGCAATTAAACACAACGACCTTGTTTTCGGTATCGGACCCGCCGGAACAGGTAAAACCTATCTCGCTATGGCAATGGCTGTCTCCGCACTCAAAACCGGACAGGTGAGCCGCATTATCTTAACGCGACCCGCCGTTGAAGCCGGTGAGAAACTCGGATTTTTACCCGGCGATATCGCCGAAAAGGTACATCCATACCTGCGTCCCTTATACGATGCACTCTACGATATGATGCCACCAGAGACACTTGATAGCTATATCGAGCGAAATGTTATTGAGGTCGCACCTATCGCTTTTATGCGAGGCAGGACCCTCAACAACTCCTTTGTTGTTTTAGATGAAGCACAAAACGCAACTATTGAGCAGATGAAGATGTTTCTGACACGCCTCGGTTTTGATTCAAAAGCCGTGGTCACCGGCGACATTACACAGACAGACCTGCCAACACATAAGGTCTCAGGACTCGCAGACGCACAAGCAGTCCTCTCCGATATCAAAGGCATCGAGTTCATCTACTTTTCTAAAGTTGATGTCGTACGGCATGAATTGGTCCAACGCATCGTCGAGGCTTATGAGCAGGCACCACCACAGAATATAAGACGGAACGGCGCAAATCCATCAGGTGTGCCCGGCACAGAAGGATAGCCGCTTTGATTGGCATTACAAACACGAGCCGTAATACCACCTTCAACGTGGAAATCATTCACAGCGCAGTGGACGCAACACTACAAGCGCACGACGCAGAAGACTGCGAAGTCAGTGTACTCTTGACCGACGATGCCGATATAAGGCAACTCAACCGAGACTACCGCGGTATTGACGCACCAACAGACGTACTCGCGTTCGCAATGCGTGAGGGTGAAGACAGTAATGTGAATCCAAATTTGCTCGGAGACCTCGTTATATCCCTCGAAACCGCAGCGCGACAAGCCACAACAAAGGACGCATTCAGTCAAACTTGCGGGAACCTCGAAACCGAAGCAGCACTGCTCGCAGTACACGGTATCCTACATCTGCTCGGATACGACCATCAAACGTCAAAAGATGCCGCAGCTATGTTTAAGAAACAGAAAGCTATCTTCTCTCGACTGCAGGGAACTCAAGCACTATTGTCCATAGACTCTTGAGATCTGCAAAATTGGTATGTCTACAGGGAGTGTGATCTTACGTTTGGACGACCTACACATAGTCATCAAACTCGTTAGCTTAAGCATACTTTTAATTCTCAACGCGCTATTTTCAGCCGCCGAGGTGCTGCTCGCTCGGTTAACCCGGGACGATATCCTTAAATTTGCTGAGGAAGGCGGAAAACGTTACGAAGTCCTCACCTCGCTACTGCATAACCCGCGGCGCTACTCGCTCACTATTATCACCGCAAAAATGATTCTGATAGTGGCTAGCGTTATGGTGTTTCTGACGTTCTGGAACTACCCAGTGGCGAACGCAGCGCTTGCCGTCGTCTGTTTGGTCATCTTTACTGAACTGTTCCCTAAAAACTATGTACAAGGCAGCACTGGAGACGCAGCAATTCAAGCACTTACCGTCCTCCGCACCGTCTATTGGGGTGGATTTCTGGTTCTAATTCCCCTGAATTTCGTCGCAAAACTTCTCGTTCGCGTTTTCGGAGGAAAGGTCACCTCGGCACAAGACAGCCTCGTATCCCCAGAGGTCTTAGAAACGCTTGACAATGTTGCCGACAGCCAAGAAATCTTAGAACCTGCTGATCGGGAAATGATTGCCCGAATTTTAGACCTGCCAGATAAAGTCGCACGAGAGATTATGGTCGCCCGAACCGACATGATCTGCCTTGAAGCCACTACACCCGGCGACGAGGTACTACAAACAACCATCATGTGCCGACATACACGCATCCCCATTTACGAAGAAACCATTGACCGAATTATCGGAATTTTGCACGTTAAAGATATGCTCGATTGCTGGGAGAAAGGTAAACCCATCAATTTAAGAGAACTTATCGTCGATCGAGCACCTTTCTTCACACCGGAAAGCAAAAATATTTCTGAACTCTTCCGAGAACTCCGCGCACACAAACAACACATGGCAATCGTTGTCGACGAATACGGCGGTACCGCTGGAATTGTGACGTTAGAAAATATCATCGAAGAAATCGTCGGCGAAATCCACGACGAAGACGAAATCGACGACGAAGATACCTACGTCCAAGTGGATACCAATACCTATTCGGTCAATGCACGGCTGAATCTTATCGAATTAAACGAAAGACTCGGCACAGAACTTGAAGCGGAAAATATTGATACAATCGGCGGGTTCATTGTAGATTACCTCGGACGCGTTCCAGAACAGGAAACGCAATTTACATACCGGGGTATCCACTTTACCATACTCGAGGCTGATGAACGACGTATCCAACGAATTCATATTCAAGTACCAAACGCCCATAACAGTGATGGTACCTAAAAAGCAAGACCGCTGAAAGCACATATTGTTGACCTTCGTCATAAATCGCACTTGGAACTATACCGTAAAATCAAAATTAACTTGACAACCCGCAATGGAAGAGGTATAATTAAACACAAGAACGGGGCGTAGCGCAGCCCGGCTAGCGCGCCTGCTTCGGGAGTAGGAGGTCGGAGGTTCAAATCCTCTCGCCCCGATTCTACCTCCTCATAGACAACGCATTTATACCAAATTTTACCTGCCCCAGGGAATGCCATCAGGCATTCATACCGTTGATTTGGAACGCTACATCTGCATTCTGATATTGATTGACCGGTCGGGTAAAATTTGTCTTTGCTCTACATTACCATGGCAGCCCAAAAGACACAAGCGATTGTCATTCGCACCTTACCCCTTCAGGAATTCCACAAAATTATCACCTTCTACACGCCCGACTTCGGGAGGGTCAAAGCGGTCGCCTACGGTGTCAAAAGTCCAAAAAGCCGTCTCGGTGGCAGCTTAGAACTCCTCAACTACGGAACACTCCTCTTTCAACATCGCGAAAACCGAGAATTGCAGAATATCACCGACTTCAGTCTCCTCAACGGATTCGACGCTATCCGATCTGACTTCACGCGCATCACCTACGGATGCTATTTCGCCGAACTCGTAGACAGCAGTGCTTCAGAAGGTATGGCGAATCCTGAAATCTTCGATCTCCTCCGAACTACCTATCAATTCATGGTTCATGCGCATGACGTGCCCCTCCTCGCGCGAGGATTCGAAATCAAATTTCTCGACTGCACAGGCTACGGACCTGAACTCGCACGGTGTGTTCATTGCGGTTCAGATGTAAAAGGCATATCCGTTGATGGAAAAAGCGAAGCAACAAGTAAGTTCGGTATCGCGTTCAGCATTCGTTATGGGGGTGTGCTTTGTAGCAATTGCAAAAATCGAGACGGTGCTGCCTTTACAATCGCTCCCGGTAGTTGCGAACTCCTAAAGACACTTCGGAAATCCGAGTGGGACCGATTCAATCGAATCCGCGCCTCCGCCCGAAACCATCAAGAACTGAAACGTGTACTTGGAAATTTCATTGAATACCATACCGAACGGAACTTGAAAAGCCTTAAATTTATTGAGAATGTTTTGTAGACATCCAAACAACATTCGTCAAAACATTCAGAACCTATCACTATTCATAAGGAGTTATAAAATTGAAAAAATATAACCCGTCGCAGACTTTCAGCGGTAAATTCTGGAGAACTGTCCAGTTCATCAAAATAATATCGCTTTTAATCGCTGCTATCTATGTCATAACGGAAGTTACCCCTGATGTTCGCGCCGCAATTACCGGAAAGATCGCAGGGGTCATCACTGCTGAAGCGACGAACGCACCGCTCGCGAACGTTACTGTAACAATCGTCGGAACCAGCAGCACCGCAACAACAAACGACGCTGGCTACTACGTGATGACCAACATCCCACCCGGCGATTATAACATAAAATCGGAACTAACAGGCTACGGCCCAGAGACCGTCGAGGGCGCGAAAGTACTCGCAGGACTCACCACAACCCTAAACTTCGCTTTGAAGACCGCTGAAGCCGTTACACTTGAAGGAATAACGGTAACTGCCGTCAAACCGCTAATCAAAAAAGACGTTACACAGACAACAAGAATCATTGAATCAGAAGATATTGAAGCGATGCCTCGCGACACGGTCAACGGCATCTTACAGACCCTACCTGGGGTGGCAGTGCTAAACTCAACGGGGTCAACTCATGTTCGTGGAGGCAGATCAACGGAAGTCAGGTATCTCATTGATGGTATACCGATTAACGACCCAATCGGGAGAAGTTTGGGCTTGAGTATCGGGACGAATTCCCTTGAACAGATAGAATTCATCACGGGCGGATTCAATGCCGAACACGGCGACGCACAATCGGGTATCGTTAACCTCATCACGAAAGTCGGAACAAGCCAATTCTCAGGTAGAGTCCGCTATCGAGTTGGACAATGGGGAACACATCACGGCGACCCATTATACGGTCCCTGGCTCGATCCCGACAACGCATTCCGCCCAGTAGCACTTTCACCCTTCAGAGGTATCTTCATCGGTCAACCCTACAATTATCAAACGCCGTATCGCGGACAGGACCTCACAGTCGCAGACTTAGCAGAACGCGAAGGGGACGACCAGATCGTCTTTACAGAAATCTTCCCGGGTGTGTATGCCGATAGGACTGAAAACCCGCTGCAACCTGTGATAGATCCCGAAACAGGTGAACCCCAAATTAATCCCGATACGGGTGAACCGATTATGACACCCCAACCCTACAAGGACGCTGATGGCACTGTTATCGACTACGAAAAGAAACAGGTCACCCTCTTAGACGGCTACGTTGTCGATTTGGAACAGTACAGCGGATTGTTCAACGATACGAAAAACTACGAGCTCTCTCCGAGCCATATCGGGGAATTCGCACTCAGCGGACCGATATGGGGGAACCGACTGACTTTCGCCGCCTCCAGCCAGATAAGCCGGAATAATAGCTTCCTCCCGAATAGCACCGGAACAGGATATATCTTCCAAGGTAAACTGAAATTTGAAGTAACACCGAGTATTAAACTTACCGCAGGTGGACTCTTCAATCGTGGGGAAAGCCAGTCCTATGGGGGTTCACTACGTTTCTGGCCCAATGCTGTTCCCGAGTCAAAATCGGATGCACGGAATATATCTGTCCGCCTTTCGCACAATATCAACTCTGGCACTTTTTATACACTGACACTTGGGCAATTCCATCGCTCTTCCGAGGCGAATCAACCCGGAAAAGTGTGGGACCCGTTAGACAAGACATTTGACGAAAACGCATGGGATCCTGAAAAATCCTTTGAGCAGAACCAAGAAGAAGGCAGAATCAGAAATCCGCCCCAACAGGCGTACAACGACACAACCTATTTCGTCGCAGGAGATAACAATTCTTGGGGTGCCAGTAACGCGACGACCTCAATAGCGAGAGCCGATTTTGCCAGCCAACTTACGGCAAATCACCTAATTCAGACAGGTGTCGAATTCTTGGGATATGAACTCTATAATCTTGGCGCGACAAATTACGGAAGCTCCAACCTCTACATGGAGTTTTATGATGTCCAGCCACAAGCCCTGAGTATGTATGTTCAAGATAAGATGGAGTATGAAGGTATGATTGTCAACGCCGGATTGCGATATGACTTGTATAATCCAGATGGCATCTCACCGGCGGACCCCTTGGACCCACTCGAACTGAATGACGACGGCACAATCAAACTGGACAAAAGTACCTATAAAGTTGGGCTACCCATTATCAAAGATCCCGTTGAGGCTTCTCCAAAACACATGATCGCGCCACGTCTCGGCATCTCCTTTCCGGTTACAGAACGGTCAAAGTTACACTTCACGTATGGACATTACTATCAAATTCCACGAGGGGACGATCTCTACGAAAACCTCAGTTTTGACATGCGAGGCGCAATCCGAAGAAGGGGAAATCCCGACCTAAACCCAGAGAAGACTATCGCCTATGAAGTCGGGATCATCCGACAATTCACTGACGACTTAACGATAGACATCACCGGATTCACTAAGGACATTGACAGACTCGTCAATAGCGTACACGTTGACATTACCAACGACTATAGCTACTTCCTTAACGGCGAATTCAACGATAGGCTCCACGGTATCTACGGTCGGGTTCAAGGATTTGAACTCACGATTCGCAAGTGGCGCACAGCACAGAATCGGATTTCAGGATTGCTGAGTTACACCTATTCTGTCGCAAAAGGGAAAGGCTCCAGTCGAAATTTGGGTTATCTCACCTACTACCGGCAACAGCCCGATGTAACGGAAAGTCATCCGTTAGCGTGGGATCAGCGGCATATCCTTTCTGCCCTGCTGGATGTCCAACTGCCTTTTGATTCCGCTGTCAACCTTGTCGGTCGCTACGCCAGCGGTTTGCCCTATACCCCAAATCCGAGAGCCCCCGTCAAACCAGACATTAATTCAAAGCGTTACCCGGCAACCTATAACGTTGATGCACTTTTTAGCAAGCGGAGTCGGATTGGTGGGTTGACGTACACTTTCTTTGCGGACATCCGTAACATCTTCAACACGAAAAATTTGGATGATCTCCTCGATGCGGTGACGTATGACCGTTACGGCATCCCGCTTGACAGTCAGAAGCATTCACACCCACTGTCATGGAGTTCCCCGCGCTTGATTATGATGGGTGTGAGCTTGGATTTTTAGTTGAATAGGACTTACGCATCTTACCGGTAGGTGCGGTTTCTAACCGCACTTCCTATTAAATTGATAATAGATAGGAAAGGAAACTCTAAATGAAACTCCAAAAAACGATACCACTTTCATCCATCTACAACCGAGAAAAAGATTTCTCAGCAGACCTTGCCGATACACTTGAAGCACTTAAGGTCGGCAAGTTTGAGGACCCTGAAACAGAGTCTAACGTTGGTACACGCAGTGCGGACATTGTCGCTGTTGGAGAAGATG
Source organism: Candidatus Poribacteria bacterium (assembly GCA_963662915.2). Classification (GTDB taxonomy): domain Bacteria; phylum Poribacteria; class WGA-4E; order WGA-4E; family WGA-3G; genus WGA-3G. Next base: position 2,652,065 of record CAXXEU010000002.1, read on the forward strand.
GGACGCTTGTAGTCGAAAACCAATTCGGTAAAGCTGATTGGGATCATTGGGGCAGACTTGAAGCATACGCACGTTTGAAAGAGGCCACAGTCGCGGTCTTGGTAGCAGAAAGTTTTGAGGAACTGATGATTGTCACGTGCAGGCTGCGAGATGAAGACAGTAACATTGACTGGTATCTTATTCAAGCCCAAGCCAATTCACATAACGAACTGTTTTTCCATCACGTCGTTGGACCTGCAATAGATATCCAAACCGAGAAGAAAGCCGAAACTGGGTATAGCGAATTCTGGCAGCCAATCCGCGAAGGCAAATTCGGGGAACTGTTTAAAGGCAAACCTGTGTCTATCAGTAACGAAGGGTGGATAACCAAGACTATCCGTAACATTGGAGTGTGGCTCCATCTTACCAACCAACGATGCTATGTCCAATTGTACTTCCAGGGGGCAAACCCCTCGGAACGCAGAGACAAAATCATGACGTTATTTCCAAAATCCGATTATTCTTATGAGAATAAAGATTCGTCCAAGGAAACAAAAGTCCAATTTCCTGTTCTTGAAAAAGGCAAAAACGATCAAGACGAGTGGGACGAAATCCGCGGAAAATTAGTCGAGATGGGCACTGACATCTACAATAAACTCAACGAATCTAACTTATAGTATTTTTAACATGATATATGCCGTTTATTGTTGAATGGGATTCTAACAAAGCAACAAGTAATCTTGCTAAACACAGTGTATCCTTTTTCTCGATATTCTCAATCTTAGAAGAGAGTAGCGACCTATGCAAAATCACACTCGTTAATTGGAATAGTGAAGGTTTCCGCTATAAGTTGTCAGACCATTGTGCTTGTTCAATCTTGAAGCATAGCAATGCAGTATAGCCATTCAAATAAACATATTCGCGATGCAATTCGTTACGCTAAAAATAAAGGTTGGCGCATTACGAAAGCAGGTCCGCGAGCACATATCTGGGGCATATTATGGTGTCCACAGCGTACCCGCGAGGGATGCCGCATTCGAGTCATGTCAACGCCTCGAAACCCTGAAGGACATGCGCGTGACATCCATCGTCATGTTGACCGCTGCTTTCATTCGTAGTGAGGAAGATCCTCTAAAATAACTAATAAGCGAGGAACTGATTATGAAAGTGCACGAATTTACACTCATTTTAACAGCCGACCCGAATGAAGAAGAAGCAGATCGTCTCTACAGCATCTTTGATGATGGAACGATTGCCACGATTGGTGGTGTGCCGCAGATTCACTTTCATCGTGAAGCATCATCATTGGAGGAAGCTATCGGTTCGGCACTGGAGAATGTTAAAGTAGCAGGCTTTGATGCTATCCGCGTGGAAATCGAACCACAGTTAGTCGTGTACAGAACACGAGGACTTCAAACAGAACAGCGATTGTAAATGTATGAATTTCAAAACTTCAGTTTTAGTAGTGGGGATCCTGTCCTGTATCCTAATCACCTCCGGTGCTTTAGTCCTACAAAACCTCGGACACAGCGGGATTACCTATTGGGATGAAGGATTCCACGCCGTCGTCGCGCGAAATTTGACAAAACATCCGCTCAAATTCACGCTCTACGACCAACCGTGGCTCCCTTATGACTATAAAGGGTGGGGCGAGAACCATATCTGGCTCCATAAACCGCCAGTGGCGATGTGGACAATCTGGCTGTCGCATCTCATTTTCGGCATCAACACGTTCGCGCTGCGATTGCCCTCAGCAATTAGTCTTGTTGTGACAACGTGGTTGACATTTCGAATTGCCGCCGACCTTTTTGACAAACGAACAGGACTTATCGCCGCATCTTTGCAAGCGTTTAACCCATTCTTGTTCGAATCTGTTCACGGCTATCGCTATTCGGATCATATCGATATTGCGCTGCTACTCTGGGTACAGGTCTCCTGTTGGTTCTTACTCCGTGCGGTTCGGACAGGGAAACGGCGGAATTATATCTTATCAGGCGTTGCGATGGGAATCGCCTATCTATCTAAAAGTTATCTGGCACTCATCACTTTCGGAATAGCACTCGTCGTCTGGTGTGTCGGACAAGGGAAACAGATTTATCATAAGAAACGCTTATCGGACAATCAAACACAAAACGAGACGATAGCGTTAAAGATTCGTCTCAGCGATATTGGTATACAACTCTTAGCAGCAATCGCGACAGTCGCACCGTGGGCTATCTATTGCTTAATCTACTATCGCAAAGAATTCCTCTGGGAACACAAACGGGTGATTGACCATCTCAATACCGATGTCGAAAGTTGGGGCGCAAGTTGGGATCGACCCCTGTTTGACTATATGCCGCTGTTCTATCCACTGTTTTACGCCGCGCTCGTCGCTGCGGTTCTATGTCTATTAGTGGTTATGTTCAGACGCTGGAACTTAGCCGAACTCTTTGTGTTAGCGTGGGGCATCGGGGTCATCGTCCCGCACACACTCGCAGAGACGAAAACACCGTCAGCAACCATGATTGCTGTGCCACCACTGTTGATTTGTCTGGCAGCCGTCATTAGCCGAGCATGGCAACGAAAGGATTGGATTTATACCGCTATCTGGGCAGCAGGTATGCTGGCAATTACGATTATCTCCGGCGGACGAACTTTGGTCAACGGGCGAGACCAATTCGATGGACTCGAAAAAATCGCGCCTTTCATTGAGACGAACTTCTGGATTGTCGAGCAGCTTAGCACTTTCGGTGTGTTGGTAACCCTTTTTGCGGGTGTGTATATGCTAATTCGAGAGCACAACTTACAAAGATGGATATGGTTTGGGCTTCGCACGGTGGCTCTGATGCTCGCGCTGTTCTATGCAGGACATTACGTACATGCCGCATATAAGGTCACGGAACGGAATTATAAGACCCCGTTATATGAAACGAGCGGTCAACGCCTTCAACGAGAGATGCCAGAGAATGCCTGTTTTTTTCTTGACGATGAACGCGTCGGGGCGCATTTCGATTTGATGTACTACGCCGACAGATCAACATATCAGATTTACAACAAACATAGAAAAGAAGGCCCTCGCGATTTCAAGAGTCAAGCCAAAAAAGCGCGTGAAGCAGGCGCGATCCCGTATCTCTTCTCCATTAAAGATATAATGTATGAGTATCCGCTGTTCATTGAAGGTGAAGTGGACATTGGAAACGGAAAAATGCAACAGTATAAGGTTTTTGAAATTACGGAAACCCAATGATTGAATAAAGACCAATCAGGGTTATGGTATAATACACATTATGAGGATTATATCGCGTAGAGCATTGAGAGAATTTTGGGCGAAACACCCTGATACTGAACAGCCACTTCGAGCGTGGTATGCCAATGTGAAACGTGCCGATTGGAAAACACCATCTGATGTTAAAGCGATTTATCGAAATGCAAGTATTATTGAAAATAATAGGGCAGTATTCAACATTAAGGGAAATTCTTACCGTTTAGTAGTAGCAATTGATTATCAACATAGCGTTGTTTATATCCGATTTGTTGGAACACATCAAGCCTATAATAAAATCAACGTTGCCACAATCTAAGGTGATAATTATGGAGATTAAACCGATCAAAACTGAAGCAGACTATGAAGCTGCACTCAAAGAAATAGAACGACTTTGGGGGGCAAGTTACGGTTCACCTGACGGAGATAAACTGGATATCCTTGTTACACTGGTAGAAGCTTATGAAGAGAAACATTATCCAATTCCACCGCCAGATCCGATTGAGGCAATCCTTCACTACATGGAGAATCAAGGGTTATCGGAACGCGATCTTGAACCTTATCTCGGTTCCCATCCGTGTGTGTCAGAAGTCTTGAATCGTCAACGCAGCTTATCTTTGGACATGATTCGGAGATTACACAAAGAACTTGGCATTCCAGCGGATGTTTTGGTTCAGCCCTACCCACTACAGACTATTCTATGAATTTTCAGTGGTTATTATGGAAATCATTTTTTTACTGCTTTGTTCAACAAAAGCGATTTATTATTCCAAATCAATAAATATACGAGGTGAAATGTAAATTATGAAACTATTACGATACAAACTACTCTTATCCACAATTTTAGCACTCGTCGCATTACCCGTAAGTGCACAAGTGGATTGGAAAGCACTCGATGTAGGCAATTTATCGTCTGCTATCTTTAACACCGCAGTCGTCGGATATCCGAGTAACCCGACCGCCAACCCCTCAGGCTGGTGGCCCGCCGGAACAAACGATTCCTATATCTTTGAAGGCGATATCTGGATCGGTGCGAAAAAAGGCGGCGAAATCGGTGTTTCTGAATCAGACGGCAGACAGAGCGAAATTTGGCCCACCAACGACGTTCCCGAAGTTATCTCAAATAAACCGGGTGTAACGAGTAAAGGCACACCGACGAATCAAGCGATCTATTTCAAATGCTCTGACACAAACCCTGAAGCGAATAAAGACCTAATCCTCGGTTTAGAACTCGAAGTCAACGGATTCCAATGGAGTTACGCACCCCTCTACGATTTCTTCGTTCTTGAGTATAAGGTCACAAACGTCGGGAGCGACACCCTTGAAGACCTATTTATGGCGTTCCGCTATGACGTTGACATCTCCAGCAACGAAACAGGGACAGCAAGTTACTCGGCTGACGACTTCGTCGCTCTTGATCAAACCCCTGACGCTCTTAATCCAGTGGATCATCCCAATCGTTATCTCTCTTATGGATTCTCCAATGCCTCCGCACCCGGCTACATCGGCTTGCGTGTGCTGGACGCATACCTCGGAGATAACGCAGAGGACCCAGCGGCAAAAATCCCGTTTACCGCCCACAAACGGATCACCATCTCCACAGACCCATCGACCGATGCTGAGATGTACGCCTTAATCAGCACCCCCGGTGTTGAACCACTCCCGGCAAACTACGACGACCAACGCTTTATCCAATCCTATGGACCCGTCGAATCGTTCGCACCCGGTGCCTCCTTCAACATCATCATTGCCGTAGCAATTGGTGAAGGACTCGCAGGTCTACAAGCCTCTTCTGACTGGGCACAGAAATTATACGACGACAACTACATCGCGCCAGCACCACCGCCTTCACCACTCGTCAGTGCTTATCCCGCTGACGGACAAGTAACCCTCGTCTGGGAAAGCGAAGGACGTTGGGTTGACCAAGAGGCCAGCAAAAGGATTGAAGAATATATTGACCCAACCGACCCAGAGAAAATCTTTGAAGGGTACCGAGTCTACAGGCGTGATGTTTCTTACGATGAAGCCACGGGGAACCCCGTCGAAGATTGGACAATGCTAATGGAATTCGACAAACCAAGTGCGACTGGTAATTTTTTCACAGTCTCGCATGTCGGTAAGCAATCGGATGCTACCATCGAAAATATGGGCGATGAACCGTTCTTTGCCGATTTCTTCAAAAGTGCTGTCTACATCATTAAATTCAACACCAGCACGAGTTTTGAAATCGTCAATACGACGCTCTGGGAAGTTATGGCGTATAATCCGGCGTTCCCAGGAAATGGCGGCGGGTATGCCATCATCAAAGATCCAAATACGTTTGAACCGTATCCGGATGGAACCTATCAGTCTGGGGCACTGATGTATTTTGGTGGACTTTATGTGACAATTACCGACGGGCCCTCAGGACCACCTGTCGCTGGCGACATCTTCCAAGTCGTCTCTACGCCATCGCAGGCACTCGGTGAAGACGGAGGTATCAAAAACTTTTACACCGACGCAGGGCTAACCAACGGACTCGAATACACTTACGCGGTGACCTCGTTTGACACTGGCAATCCGAAAACCGGACTAATCGCAATGGAAAGCAGCCAAATTGAGACAATGGTCCACGTCGTTCCGCGCGCACAGCCCGCAGGATACCGAGAACCGACTGCTGAAATTGAACAACAAGGACAAGGCAGCGTGACCGTCGAACCGATGGTACTCGCACCGAACAAAGTGACTGGACACCAATACAAGATTGTTTGGAACGGTGCAAAACAGACAGGCCCCGCAGCATACATCACTGGTCCCGGTTATCAACCACCGACTTACGAGATTGTCAATATGACAACAGACCAGACTGTCGTTGAAAAACAATTTTTTGATTGGTATGACCCGGAACAGCAAGAAGCCGTTGAAGTCCTTTCGCCGATGTTTGACGGGATCGTTCTGAAGATAACAGGGGTTGATGTCTCCTACGGAACCCCAACCGAAAACCCGATTAACGACGTTAAACTGACAGCAGGCTCAGTAACTGATTGGGCAGTGGACATTCAATCTCCAGGTTTTGGTGAAAACACCTGGCCCAACATTTTCTGGACAACCTATTACCGCCCACATACGTATTCCATCGCGTTTGTTGACGACACACACGTCAAGGTCGTCGACGAGAACACCGGTGAAGAGATTCAATTCAACGACCAGCGCGCCGATGGATACGCTATTCTGACAGGCGCGGGCTGGCTCGATGCATATAACCCAGCGGAGACCCCTGGATTCTTCCGAATTTTTATCCGGGGCGGGTACGTCTATATTAGAGACCCCAACGGTGAAATCTCTGCGGGAGATGTATTCACTGTTGAAATGGGCGGGGTCAGCGCACCCCAAGATGGCGACCAATTTTTTCTAAACACAAAAGGCGAAACACTGTCTCCTGAAGACATTGAGGCGGATCTCGGTAAAATTCGCGTGGTACCAAATCCCTATTTCGTCACGAATAGGGCAGTACGCTCGGAAGGAACGGACAAAATCTTCTTCACACACCTACCACCACGTTGCACGATCCGGATCTACACATTGGTGGGCGAATTGGTCCGAGAGATTGAACATGAAAGCATCGCCCCATTCAATCCAGATGAACGCTTGGCGCAAGGCGATAAAGGCGGAACAGCTTCTTTTGAACTCCTTAATCGCTACAATCAGGCACTCGCAAGCGGGGTTTATATTTATCATGTCGAAGCCCGAGACGAAAGTGACACAGTCATCGGAAACAAAATCGGTAGATTTGCTATCATCCGATAGTTATCAGTTATTTGTGCCAGCGTGAATGTATAAGAGGTACTCACCCCTCCCTCGGTTGGGGTTGCTTGGGTGTTCCTCAATTTCTTCAATATTTTTAACCTCGCGGGGTACGGAGTGTTCAATCAATTTATAGTTACGAACGGCTCTTAACTGACTGCCGACAACTGATAACTGACAACTATAAAACAGGAGAACTTAATGCGATACATAACTTATACGCTTTTATTCATGCTTCTTTTACTATCGACCCTTCCCAGCTATGCCACAACCAATGTCGGCACAGCCGGGGCACAGTTTCTAAAAATCGGTCCCGGCGCACGGGTAGACAGTCTCGGCGGCGCATTCGGAGGACTTGCTGACGACGTAACCAGCATCTACTGGAACCCAGCCGGAATCAGCCAACTCGAAAAAATCAGCTTCTCAGACACGCATACGATCTGGCTCGCTGACCTCCGCTACAACTATTTAGCCTTCGCCACACCGATAAAAAATATCGGCACCTTGGGGGCAAGCGTTACATTTCTCAATGTTCCTGAAACGGAAATCACTACGTTGGCAAAACCTGACGGTACCGGTCTCTGGTATTCTGCTTACGATACCGCTGTTTCACTGGCGTATGCCCGACAACTCTACAAAACGGAATCCGGAGCCAAACTCTCTGTCGGTATCAACGCCAAATACATCCACCAACAGATCCACCGCGAAAGTGCCAGAGGGGTCGCCATTGATGTCGGCACACTATACCATACCGGTTGGCGAAGTTTACGTATCGGGATGTGTTTCTCTAACTTCGGACCGGAGATGCGCTTCAGCGGTCCCGATCTAGAGAGCGGCGCCGAAGTCGCAGGAGACCCACGGATTGCTGATTACCGTCCGTTCCCGGACACAACAAACCCAGCGCGGAAAGCAGCGTTAGAGACTATCGAGTTTCCACTGCCCTCCAACTTCAGACTCGGTATCGCCTATGATATTATTGACACCGGAGACAATCTCCTTACACTTGCCCTCGATGGAAACCATCCCAACGATAACAGTGAACGGTTGAACATCGGCATGGAGTATTGGTACAGGAAAATGGCAGCAATTCGCGGCGGTTACAAATTCCGACTCGGAGAAGACCGTACCGACGATGAAGAAGGACTTACACTCGGCTTAGGCATTCACCTGACCCTCGGCAAAAGAGTCCTTTCCCTCGATTACGCTTACGCCGACTTTGGCCGCCTACAACAGACACATCGGGTGAGTATGGGACTACAATTCTAATGACCTCAAATATGACAGACAAACCAAATATCGTTTATCTGCTTTCAGATCAAATCCGTGCCTGTTCATTGCCGGTATACGGCGACACACAGATTGAAACACCGCATATCGACCGACTCGCACAAGAAGGCACGGTTTTTTCAAACGCAATCGCCACCGCACCCGTCTGCACACCCTACCGCTCCATGCTACTCACCGGGCGACACCCACAGACGACGGGGCATCTCATAAATTTCGTCAGAACCCGACACGACGAAATCGGACTCGGGGACGTTTTCAGCAGAAATGGCTACCGAACAGCGTGGGTCGGTAAATGGCATCTCCACACCGGCTCGTTTCCAGAAATCGGCGGACGCGACTACGTCCCCGAAGGACGCGATCGCCTCGGTTTCCAACACTGGCGCGGTTACAACTTCCATACCGATTATTTCAACGGCACTGTAAACCTCGACAAAGACTGGCGAAACGAAAAATGGGACGGCTACGAAACCGACGCACTCAACCGATACGCCTGCCAGTTTATGGATAACGTGGACAACGATAACCCGTTTTGTCTATTTATTTCTCCACATCAAGCACACACCACACCCTACGAGTTCGCACCACAGGAATACTACGACAGACTACCAGCAGAACTCCAATTACCAGAGAACGTCCCAGACTCGGTTAAAGAACAATCATTAGAAATCTACCGACACTACCTCGCCATGACGCTGACAGTAGACGATATGCTCGGGGAATTGATGGCATATCTCGAAAGAACCGGACGCGTTGAAAACACGCTCCTCATCTTCGGATCCGACCACGGCACGCAAGGCGGCGCACAAGGCATCAATTTCTGGGCGAAGCGGGAACCTTACGAAGAATCCATCAAAGTGCCACTGATGATGCGACTTCCCGGCGTTTTTGAAGGCAACCGCATTTGTGACACGCTCACATCCCCTGTCGATCTCTTTCCATCGCTCTGCGGGGTATGTGGTATCCAACCCCCTCGAACCGTTGAAGGCTATGATTTGTCCGCATCTTGGCGCGGTGAAACCGACACCTTTGAGCAAGACGCTGTCTTAACAATGAACTTCGGCTCAACCTACGACTATCTCGTTGATGGTAACGAGTGGCGCGGTGTCCGCACAAAAACACACAGCTACGCGCGCTGGCTCGACGGCAAACGGATGTTATACGATGTGGAGGCGGATCCGCTACAGATGAACAATCTGATTGACGCACCTGAAGCGAAACCATTAGCAGACGAGATGGAAACAACTCTCACAAATCTGATGGACGCTCGCAACGACACACTCCAACCCGCCACAAGTTATATAGACTGGTACGACGCACAACGCCGCATCGTCCGCAACGCCCACGGCCCCCTCGGCGACCCAGAAGACGAACCAGACTGGTCATTACTCAACAGGTTTGACAAACCCTTCTAAAATTGGGTATAATAATGAACTATCAATACATATTTTTCTGAATTTGAAACATTGCTGGCGAAAATAGAACATCTGAAACAGGAACAATCGCTATGAAATACGGTTTATCAAATCGCACCCTTCAAAAGATCCAGGGCGTTTTAAGCCATTATCCCCAAGTTGAAAAAGCAATTTTGTACGGTTCGCGCGCCACAAGTACTTACCGAAACGGTTCTGATATCGACCTTACGCTTTACGGTGATGCCTTAACGCACAGCATACTCTCCCGAATTGATACGGAACTCGACGATCTTCTCCTACCCTATACAATTGACTTATCCATTTTTCATCAGATTGACAACCCTGCTATGATTGAGCAAATTCAACGCATTGGGGTAAACTTTTATGAGAAATACGGAGATGTCTAACTTCAGAAGTATTTACGATGAATTAACCAGACATCATCCAAACCATCCCTAAAGACAGCAATTACCACCTCGACCTTTTCAACGCAAGCGTGCCAAGCACCTTCTGAAATGCGCTAAATGTGCAGTCGAAATCTTAATTAAGCAGGACGAACAGACGGTTATTGATTGGTTGGAGTCTGTTTCGGCACTAACTTAAAAAGTACCTATTATTCGGGCGCGGTGTGTTTGTCGCACAGTTTTGGGATGCCAAAAATAAACAGGGGATGATAGTTAGGGATTGCCATTAGTTTTTAGCGAATTTCAATCGAATCTGAAATCCCAGTCCAGAGAGAATACTTTGTAAATTATCCAAGCGTGGCTTCTGTTTAGAGGTGAATATATCGTTGAGATGCTGAGGATCCGCCTTCGTCTGTTGGGCAAGTTTTCCAATTCCACCCTGTGCTTCTACAACATCACGAAGTGCCATCCAAAGCGACTCTGTGTTACCATCTTCCTTATAGTCCGCTAAGGCTGCCTCCAGATAATACATCGCGAACTCTGTATCTGTGAGGTCTTTTAAAAGGTCGTCTCTAAAACTGGTAGTCTGCTTAAGTATTGTTTCCGTGTTCATTGTCCCTGCTCCTTATTTCGCTCCAATAATTTTCAGCTCTGGCAATATCCGATCGTTGCGTCCCTTTTTGCCCACCACAAAGCAAAATAACAATATGAGAAGTAAGAGTGCCAAAATAGATCCGATATCCTGGTCCGAAGTCTATTCTCAGTTCATATAAATCACTCCGCAACCTTTTACAATCACCGAAGTTTCCCTCTTGTAGACGTGCAATTCGTCTTTGAATGTTTGCGCGGGTTCTTTTGTCTCGGAGTTGTGTTAACCACTGACGGAACGGGTTACGTCCTTCTGGTGTGATATAGTTCCTGACCTCTCGGGCAATGATCTGCATATTTTTAAGTATAACACATCTGCAGGGCATTTTCAAATTAGGAATCTTGAAGAGCTATTGCTTAAATCTCGTCATTGAATTTGCCGTAATAAGAACAGTCATCCACGGAGTCGTGAAATTAATTTGACAGCACAGTTTTTTTCTCCTACACTAACGGTTCACGTCACAACCCGTCAACAGATTCGATCCCGAATTAGGACAGGAAGGTATACCCTTGAATAAAACAAAGATGGTCTACTTTGAGAAAGAGGATATACTACATCTGGCGATTTCCGAAGAATCAGAAAGCAACAGCCTTGAGTTCAGCCCTAATATCACTGCCGAATTAAACGCAGACGGTGAACTCATCGGTATTGAAATTCTAAATGCCAGTACCTTCATTCGGGATTCGATTTTAGAATCTGCCCATGCAAAAATGCTCTCACTCACCAAAGTTCTACCCGCTTAATTGTATTGAAAAGCAGGCACGCTCCGCGTGCCGTACACACTTTTATAGGAAACCTAAGAGCGAATTGTATCAAGTGTTAAATCTTTCAGGAAATTATGGTCAGAATGATATGCATTATACCAAGCATCTATCACACCTCTAATTTTTTTACCGATTAGAGAATTAGCATCCCTTTTTCCACCAGTAGCAGTGCCAATTTCCCAATTTAAGTCTCCTGCATATATATGACGCTGTGCCCCATATGTCGTTCTGCTGTTAAGAAAAGGAACACTTAACATTGAAGCATCTGCTCTTTTCTCTTTGTATACATTGTAGATTTCAGGTAAAATACCGAGACGATCACCATACAAACACATCTGTTTATTTAATGGTAGGGTAAGTGAAAAATCAGGAATAAATTCAGTTTCACCAGGAAGCTGAGAAAAAGTCGGATTCATAAAAACAGGACGGTCCGAACATACTAAACTTTCTGTTGGATCCTTTGCTATTACCAACGACCAGTTGAGGTTGTATAACATAGGGATTAAAGTTTCCTGTATGAATTTTGCTTCATGTTTGAGAAAATAACCATGGTCGAAATTTATCTCATACGCCCCTTCCTCTACAAAGCGTTTCATGTGTTCATAAGGTATTAACTTGTCAGTGTCTTGGCTTTCCACCTTTTCATAGTAGACTCCAGGACTGGAGGTCCACCATCTTCCTAAATGGTTGAAAATATCTGTTTGAAACTTTCGTAATACATTTCTAATAATAGGATTATGGACAGATAATCTTGCAACAAAATAGAGAAGCAAAACTCTATCATCTTCTTCTGTTGGAAGCGTTTCACGTTGGACTATTTTCTTTAGAATTTGTGAGGTAGCACCGTCTATTTCTGCAAAGTACTCCTCTGCAGTGGATCTGTCATCACAGACCCTATTCCAATCTGTTTCACATCCTATGTTTTTAGTATCAGTTTTGAAAAAATCACCATTATCTAATTTAATCACATTCAATTGACTTCTATTGTGTTTTAAGAAACCGCGTAAGTAGAATTGTGGTAAAAAATGGTGTCTTTTAGCAGGCATAATATTACCTCCTATAAGCGAGAGGGCCATCTCTCGCGAGATGTCGAAATTCCATAACTAAAGAGTAATTATACCATAACATATAAGCAAGTAGAAGTCAACTTTATTTTCTTAAACATTTTCCTTGACAACTTCTCTACTTCATGGCAAAATCCAATCCAAAAACACAAAGTGGAGAAACCCATGACACAATCCGACATCATCCAAACCATCCTCAAAGACAGCAATTACCACCTTAACCACTTCACGGACGATGAAGTTCAAACTTTGCGAGAAAAAATTTTCGTCAAAACAGTGAGAGGCAAAGAATCACCACACATTAAATGCAAAATTCGCAACAAGGACATCCAACTAAAACCCGAGGAACTCATCCGCCAACTCTACGCTTCGCGACTCCTAAACCAGTATCGTTATCCCAAAGAACGCGTGAGATTTGAACACCTCGTCAATTTCGGTAGAGAAAGAAAACGCGCCGATATTGTCATCCTTGACAAGGACAGAGAGGATACCCCCTATATCATCGTTGAGGTAAAGAAGCCGAAACTCCAAGACGGTAAAGACCAACTCCGTTCCTATTGCAACGCTACGGGGGCACCCATCGCCGTATGGACAAATGGACAGCAGATCTCACACTACCACCGAAAAGATCCGAATTACTTTGAAGAAATCACGGATACTCCCAACGCCAACCAAACCCTCGCCGAAATCCTCAACGAGCGTTTTACACTCAAAAACCTCATCCTTAAGGATAAACTCGCGACGGAACGAAAATTGCTAAAGGACATCATCTTGGAATTAGAGGATGAGGTCCTCGCCAATGCCGGTGTCGATGTTTTTGAGGAGGTTTTCAAACTCATCTTTACCAAACTCTATGACGAATTCAAGAGCCAAGACGATAAGATGTTTATCAACCGTCTCTTACGGCAACGCATCAACACCGCTATACAAGAAACAGACAGCACCTACGAGGTTGAAAATCCAGATTATGAGATTCTCAAGAAAGCCGTTGAAGCCATCCCGGACGATGATTTTCGTCTTATGGAATTTAGAAACACTGGACAAACTGATACCGAACTGAAAACCAAAATTCAAAGGTTATTTGATGATGCTAAAAATCAGTGGTCAGGGGTTTTCTCTGAAGGTTCAACATTCAAACTTTCCGACAGTCACCTAGCGGTCTGTGTGTCCAGCTTGCAAGATATAAAACTGTTCAATTCCAATCTACAGGTCGTCGATGAGGCGTTTGAGTATCTCGTCAGTAAATCTGCCAAAGGCGAAAAAGGGCAATATTTCACACCGCGGCACGTGATTGACATGTGCGTGAAGATGCTCAATCCCAAACGCGGTGAGTATATGATTGACACCGCCGCTGGGAGTTGTGGATTTCCGGTACATACCGTTTTTAAACTTATTGAGCGTAAATTTACCAATGCAGAAATTCCACCAGAGGACAAAGAAGATGTTCTTAAAGTGTTTGGCATTGACTTTGACGAAAAGACAGTCAGGATTGCAAGAACGCTTAACCTAATAGCAGGAGACGGTGAAACCAACGTCTTGCATCTCAACACGCTTGACTATGAACGCTGGAGTGACAGAGTCGAAAGAGATAGAATATGGAACATGATCTATGGTAGAGGATTTGATCGACTCAAGGCATTGAGAACTGAACTAGGGAATAATAAGACGTTTAACTTTGATGTCCTAATGGCAAATCCGCCATTCGCTGGAGACATCAAGGAAAACCGTATCCTTCATCAATACAAACTTGGTTTTAAAGGGAACGGTCAAGCACAAAGCAAAGTCGGACGCGATATTCTATTTATCGAGCGTAATTTAGACTTCCTCAAACCCGGCGGACGTATGGCGATTGTCCTCCCACAAGGCAGATTCAACAACACGTCTGATAAATATATTCGCGATTTTATCGCGGAACATGCCCGTATCTTGGCAGTAGTCGGATTGCATACCAATACCTTCAAACCCCACACCGGTACCAAAACGAGCGTTCTCTTCCTGCAGAAATGGAACGATGATCCAGACCAAGGCCCAATTTGTTCAAGAGAGAATGTTGATGACTACCCAATATTTTTCGCTGTCTCCGAAAAAGGCGGTAAAGATAATTCTGGCACTTACGTTTTTCTTAAAAATAGCAATGGGCAATACAAGTTAGACGAGAATGGCCATCTGATTATTGAACATGACCTACACAATCACGAGGGGGAATTGCCCGATGGTATTGCCGAAGACTTTATTGAGTGGGCACGGAATATAAAATTAAGTTTTTGGAGTTAGAATGTCTGTATCCGAAAATTTCTCCGTTGAAAATTTCTCTTTTTGGAAAAAGAAGTCAGAAATTGATTACATTCCTCTTTTCGTATTTTTGTGGTTTGCTTTGAATGTTTGGATGAAAAATCATTTTGAAATGGAAACTCCTGATAAAACAAAAACTTCTGATCGCAATAGATTGGATATGCTAAAACGCAGTGGGGCTCGCTATTCGGTGCGTTTGGCAGATTGATTATTGCGCAAAATGCCAACGGAGAACGTTTTAGAGCCGAACTTGGGGAATTACACGATGCTTTGGTAGGTGCTCGTATCCTTTATGATAAGGATAGATGGCCAAATAGAACAATTGATTTTGAACGTTGCATCATTGACTGGAACAATGGAGATCCAGAGTTTGAATCTATATTGGTGTTAGAAGAAATAGACGGTGACTCAGCATCTAACAATAACCCGGCACCTGACGAGATGAATAAAATAGAATTAAATGATGACTTATCTGTTGAAAACGATCCTGAGCGTTTATTTGCAGCTTATATGGAAATAGTTTACCAAATTCGCTGTACTCTGGTTCACGTAGATTTGGACACAAATATTGAGGATACTGCAAACAAAAGAGTTGTCCGTCAACTCTATTTGACACTTTCAATGGTAATGGAGGATATTTAATGCCGCATTCAATCGTTAATTTCAACGAAGTCAAATTGCACAAAGATATGAGACTGGATGCGGAGCATTACCGCCCCTATCATCTGGAAAGTCTTAGAAAATTTGGGAACAAGTCTCAACCACTCTCTGAATTCATTATACATATATCTGGTGGCGCAACACCACTTGGAGCAGTGTACCCAGAGGAAGGTATACCTTTTCTGAGAGTGCAAAATATAATGCCAAATTACATCTCAGACTCGGATATAAAATATTTGTCTCCTTCACAAAATCGAGAAATACTAAGAAGCCAATTAAAAAAAGACGATGTTTTACTGACTATCACAGGTGTTTCTTATGGAAAATCAGCAATTGTAACAGATGAGTTTGTAGGCGCAAATATTAATCAGCATTCCGTAAAAATGACAGTTAAAAATATTATTCCCTATTTCTTGTCCACTTTCCTAAATTGTAAATACGGTTATTCACAATCAACAAGACATGTTGTGGGAGTTACCAGGCCAGCATTGGATTATTCGGCTATCAAAACTTTTTTAATTCCTGATTTAAATAAAGGTTCCAAGACGTAGTAGCATCGTGCTGTCGTCGCTCAGAAAAATTAAGAAAAGATTCAAAGAAACGCTATAACCAAGCCCATACCCTCCTCCTCACCGAACTCGGTCTCGCAAATTGGCAACCCAAACAGCAGCTAACCTTCGTCAAAAAATTTTCAGACACCAAGCGCGCCGAACGCATCGACGCAGATTATTTCCAGCCGAAGTATGACGAAATTGTCAATGCGATCAAAAATTACGCAGGCGGTTGGGATACGTTGGGCAATCTGGCCACCATGAAAAAGTGTGTTGAGGTGGGTAGTAAAGAATACCTTGAGACTGGTATTCCTTTTGTTCGGGTGAGTAATCTCAGCCCATTTGAAATCACACAAGAGAAATACATTTCAGAAGAATTGTACACAGAACTCGCAGCACACCAACCGAAACAAGGTGAGATCCTTCTCAGTAAAGACGCCACCCCCGGCATAGCTTACCATTTGCGCGATGTCCCAGAAAAAATGATCTCTGCTGGTGGTATACTCCGACTGAAAAGCAAAACGGATAAGATTGGAAATGAATACTTGACATTGGTGCTTAATTCTATTCTGACACAAGAACAAGTCAATCGAGATGTAGGCGGCTCCGTAATTCTCCATTGGCGACCAGACCAAGTAGTAGAAACACTTATTCCTATTCTCCCCCAAGAGAAACAGGCTGAAATTGAACAGAAAGTTATTGAATCCTTCAACCTACGCAAGCAAGCAAAAGACCTCTTGGAACATGCCAAGCGCGCAGTCGAAATCGCAATAGAACAGAACGAACAGGCGGCTATTGATTGGTTGGAGTCTGTTTCATCGGACATTGATATTTAGAGTTACCTATTTTATTTTCAAGTCAATATTATTACAATGTCTTTCGGTAATTGAGTGCCCGTTTCTTTTTCAAAATCTGTGACGCTTTCATAACGATTTTGAAAAAGAGCAATGATATCCATGCCCATATTCTTAGCAACAGTCAGATCTGCTTTGGCTTTTTCCCATGCTTGTATGTTTAACCAAAACTCTCCACGATTGTAATAAGCATTGGCATCATCAGGGTTCAATTCTATTGCTTCGTTCATTGCTTCAATAGCACTATCCACTGTACCTTTGATGTGTTTCACAAAATTCAACTTCTCATAAGTGTCTGCATCATTCGGATTTAATTCTACCGCTCTGCTAAAATCTTGAATTGCCGCGTCAAAATTATCTTTGTTGCTGTAGATAATGCCTCGTTTGATATAAGCCTCGGCCCAATCTGGTTTGAGTTGAATTGCCTTGCTTAGGTCTTTAATAGCACTATCCAAATCACCTTTTGCTATGCAATCACTACTACGGTTGAAGTATGCATTAGCAAGGAGTGGATTTAGTTCTATTGCTTTAGTGAAATCCGAAACGGCTCTATGAGAATCCCCTTTCCTACCGTAAGCAATGCCTCGTTTGACATACGCCTCGGCCCAATCTGGTTTGAGTTGTATTGCTTTGCTGATGTCTTCAACGCCACGATCTAAGTCGCCTATATTGATATAAGCAATACCCCGAGCATAGGAGGCATTCGCATTATTGGGTAGCAATTTGACAGCGATATTGTAGTCTTCAATAGCGGTATCTAAATTACCTTTGCTATAGTAAGCGAGCCCTCTATTGCAATAGAGGAAAGTATTATTCGGTTGTAGTTCTATAGCAGCATTGTAGTCCTTTATAGCTTTGTCAAAATCACCTTTTTTAGTGTAAGCGAGACCTCTATTGTTATAGGGACCAGCATTCTTAGGTTGTCTTTCTATAGCAGTATCAAAGTCCTTTATGGCACTATCCAAATCATCTTTTTTGGCGTAAGCAATACCTCTGTTGTTATAGGCATCAACATTATTCGGTTGTAGTTCTATAACAGTATTGTAGTCCCTTATAGCCTTGTCAAAATCATTTTTTTCGCTATAAGCATTGCCTCTATTGTAATAAATATTGGGATCATAGGGTTGTAGGTTTGTAACAACATTGTAGTCTTTTATGGCATTGTCGAAATTACCTTTTATAGCGTAAGCAACCCCTCTATTGTTATAGGTGTTCGCGTTGTCCCGATGGAGGTCAAGAGAACGACCGTAACATTCTATCGCTGCATCTACTTGCCCGAGTAGTAACTGGACGTTTCCGCGCTGAAATTCCAATTCAGCATGTAGTATCCTACCAGAGGTTATGGAAAGCGTATCTACCTGTGATCTTATTTTTTTCCCTGCTTCTCGGATACCATCTACTACATTTTGCCAACTTTTACTTTTATCTTCCCATTCACTAATTGGTTTGCCTTTGTGAGGTAGAGCTTCAAAACCGTTGAGTCGATGGTTGAACCAATCGCAATGTTCAAGTATAATTGGGATAACGCGTATATTTTGATTCAAGGCTTCCGCTAATTCCTTATTGCAATTTTTTGAGGCAAGGCTTGCAGCAGAAACAAGGTAAATCAATATATCTGAATCAGCAACCTTTTTGAGAATCTCATCCTGAAGAGCACCGTCTCCGGGTGTCAACTGCCCATCGCTCCATGTCACTAACTCGTTATTCTGCTCCATCACAGCAAGACGTTTCCATAATTCGTCTCTTTGTATTGTATCTTCGTGTGAATAGGTAATGAATCCTTTTAAAGGTCTGTCCACGACTTTCCTCCACAATACAGATTACTTGCTGTAATAGCCATAATACCTAACCTCTGAAAGCATAGGAAACCTGTATTCGCAACGATAAACGAACCTTGTCATTTGTATAAATCTGCTATTTAGACGTTTCAATGCACTACGAACAACCTTCCATGCTTACGGCAAATAGTTAGCGATTTCGAAACTGGTATGTGTAACCGCCAATGGCTCAACCTCATCAAATCTCACCGTATCAAGCATGGCACGGAATTGGCGTTTGTAACTTGTTAAGTTTTCAATCACGAGATGACACTTAAGTGTTTTCAATAAAGTGCCAAAAGCCTCTAATAAGCGTGGAGTATCTTCGCGAGAAAAAGCATTTAAAAGCACTGCGGTATCAATATTAATGCGTTGGCAAACTTCAGAAACCCCACCTTGCGACTCTACAAAGGTCCGCAACTCTTTTAAAAAGAAAGGTAGGTCCCCGTCAACTTGATATTCCTCTAATGTCAATTGGAGATAGTCAATCGCTGCCTCGTGGTCAGCGGCGAGGTATCCAATAAAATACGCATTCCAGTCTCCCATTTTTCTCATCGGTGTATCTCCTTATATTCCCGCCAATAGGTCTTTGCAAGTTCAACATCCGCTTGTTGTGACCTCTTATCTCCGCCACAAAGTAGAAGGAGGAGTGTATCTTCAATTTGAGCAAAATAGATGCGATATCCTGTTCCAAAGTGCAGGCGCAATTCAAAAACACCTCCACCCACAGATTGGTAATCACCAAAATTGCCATCTTCCACACGCTTAAGCCGTTTACCGATCCTGATTCGCGTCCTTTTATCTCGAATGGATTCAAACCACTCAGTGAAAGGTTGTCTACCAGTTAGAGTCCGATAGTATTGTATCTCTCTCTGGCGTGCGTCGCTACGCATTGATGCTCTCTCTATAGTCGTCTCGCAATCCCTCTGACAAATAAATCCGTTGATTAACCATTATATCCCATTTTCCCTTGAAAATGCAATGAAAATTTACGTCTCGAAACTCCCATTTTCCCTTGATTTTCTTTCCGGTGCATGTTACCCTTCAAATTATTTTTTTCACAACAGACAATCGGAAATTAAACATCAACAAACCCTTACGGCGACTGGATTC
The DNA here is from genome assembly GCA_963662915.2 of Candidatus Poribacteria bacterium. Lineage (GTDB taxonomy): Bacteria > Poribacteria > WGA-4E > WGA-4E > WGA-3G > WGA-3G. The sequence continues at coordinate 2,671,938 of CAXXEU010000002.1, forward strand.
GCTAACGTTACACTTCATACACAAAATGTTACACCAGTGTAACATTTTTAAGGCGAATTTCTCAAAAATATACCGTTAAGTTAAAACCATATTCACATCCGTATTTTCACGGAGAACCGATTTATCCAACAGCACAAACCGGCGTGACACCGATCCTGCAAATCTTGACGCTGAAAAAAAACCAAAAATTTCAGAGTTACTCTGAATCCACCTCCATCCCAAAACCCTAAAAACCCACACACTACCTATGTTTATACCGCTTTCCCAAGTTTACAGATTTTCCATTTTACTCTGAATACTCTGAAACTTTGCCACCGGTACCTAATCACCCGATACAGAACCAATAATTTGACAGTAGAATGTCTTAAAATCCGCATAATCCACATAATCCGTGAAAATCCGCGATTCAGACATTTCTCGAAAATCCTTTGCTTAAAGAAACCGATATATGCTACAATAAATGTGCATCAATCACTACCAAATGGAGCGTGCTAAGCAAAACAGATATGACTCTTCAAGAAATAATTTTAGCGTTAGAGAAATTTTGGGCAGACCAAGGCTGCATCATCCAACAACCCTGTGATATAGAAGTCGGCGCAGGCACATTTAACCCCGCCACCTTTTTGCGGTGTCTCGGACCAGAGCCGTGGCAGACAGCTTATGTAGAACCCGTCCGTCGTCCAACCGATGGCAGATACGCCGAAAATCCTTTTCGCGTTGGCGCATACTATCAATATCAGGTAATCCTCAAACCCGCACCCGAAAACGTGCTACCCCTCTACCTTGAGAGCCTGTATAGCCTCGGTATCTCCCCGCGCAAAAACGATATCCGATTCGTCGAAGACGACTGGGAATCCCCCACCCTCGGTGCTTCCGGACTCGGTTGGGAAGTCTGGTGGAACGGCGCAGAAGTCACACAATTCACCTACTTCCAACAGATGGGAAGCATCGATCTCGACCCAATATGCGCCGAGATTACCTATGGACTTGAACGGATCGCACTCTACTTGCAAGATGTTGATAACTTCTTCGACATCCGCTGGAACGAACACGTCAATTACGGCGATGTCCATCGGCAAAGCGAAGTCGAATACTCAACTTATAACTTCGAGCACGCAAACGTAGAAATGCTCTTTGACCTGTTCACCACCTACGAAAAAGAGACGCACGCCTGCTTGGATGCCGGGTTAGTGCTACCAGCGACCGATCATGTCTTGAAATGCTCTCATACCTTCAACATGCTCGATGCACGCGGTGTTATCAGCGTCACAGAGCGGGTCAGTTACATTGAACGCGTGCGGCGACTCGCACAACGAATAGCACGCGCATACTGCACGCAGCGTGAAGAGATGCAACATCCTCTTCTCGGAAAATGGGACGAAGATGGTTATAGGGACTCGGTTAACGACCATCAGTTAAAGGAGGATTTGCGGAATTCACGCGACACGCAACCGCCACAAGCGTTAACTGACAACCGACAACTGATAACCGACAGGCAACACGCCGATCTCCTCTTTGAAATCGGGACCGAAGAGATACCCGCAGGTTATGTCCCACCTGCTCTTGAGCAACTTCGCGAAATCGCAACCGAATCCCTTACGAATCATAGAATCCCGTTCGGCGAAATTGAAACACTTGGTACACCGCGGCGCATTACGCTCAGTATCAAGGACATAAAGACGCTTCAAGAAAGCCAAGAAACAGAGGTCGTGGGACCACCAAAGCGTATCGCCTACGACGAAAACGGTGAACCGACAAAAGCCGCTATCGGCTTCGCAAAGACGCAAGGTGTTGAACTCTCTGCACTCCGCACCATTGAGACCGAACGTGGAGAATACGTCGCCGCCGCTAAACTTGAAACAGGTGAACCCACACAAGACGTGCTGCAAAGGCTCCTACCCCAATGGATTGAAGCCCTCCGTTTCCCGAAAACCATGCGATGGGAAACAGCGTCCGAAGGACAACGAGGGTTCGCACGCTTCGCCCGTCCTATCCGATGGCTCATCGCACTACTCGGAGACGAAGTTGTCAATTGTGCCTACGGCGGTCTGGACGCAGGACGCACCACCTATGGACATAGATCCTTGCATCCCGAACCGATAACTTTGGCATCAGCGAATTTAGACAATTACACTGAAGAACTCCGTGCTGCCGGTGTGATTGTCTGTCCTAATGAACGACGCGAAACCATCAAAAAAGAGGTAACAAGCATCTTAAAAGCAGAAAGTTACCTTCCAGAACTCGACGACGAACTACTCGACACAGTAAACTATCTCGTAGAGAACCCACACCCCATCGTCGGCAACTTTAGTGAGTCACATCTGGAAATACCACCTGAAGTGCTAATCACCGCCATGAAAAAGCATCAACGCTATTTTCCAATGTGGAAAAGCAACACCGCACTCGCTGCAAAATTCATCACCATCTCCAACGGAACAGACGGCAATATAGACGGTGTTCGACACGGCAACGAACGCGTGCTTCACGCAAGACTCAACGATGCCGAGTTCTTCTACAAAGAGGATCAGAAAACCAGCCTTGCCGATAAGGTCGAGCGTTTAGGCGCAGTTGTTTTCCACGCCAAACTCGGTTCGCTCTTGGAGAAAGCAGAACGGCTCAAAGCACTCGCCGCCTTTTTGGCGCAGCTCGCAAGCCAAAAACTTGCTGTAGAAACACCGGGGGCACAACTGGAACTTACAGAAACGACTGTCCAGCACGCAGAACGCGCAGCTTGGCTCTCTAAGGCAGATTTGACAACCCAAATGGTCATCGAATTCCCATCACTGCAAGGGATTACAGGTAAATATTACGCCCAAAACGCCGGTGAAGCAGCACCCATTGCTACCGCCATCGCCGAACATTATCAACCACTTGGGGCAGATACGCCACTCCCCGAAACTGAAGCTGGTGCAATCGTCGCCATCGCCGACAAAATTGACACTATCGTCGGATATTTCGGGATAGAAGAACGACCCACAGGTTCACAAGACCCGTACTCGCTAAGAAGACACGCCCTCGGCACAATTCGGATCCTCCAAGACAGGAACCTCACCCTTTCTTTAAATACTGTTGTCCAAAAGGCAATCGATCTCTATAAAGTCGAATTAGCCGATGATACACAGACAAGTACCCTTAACTTCATTAAAGAACGCCTCCGCGTTATTTTGTTACTCACACATCAATACGCTCCTGATCTTGCCGATGCCATCTTGGCGGTTGGTGATGTTGATATCGTCAATATTCTCAACCGCGCCAGCGCACTTGCCGAATTTCGCTTGACACCAAATTTTGAGGAAGTATATAATGCACTCAATCGAGTGTTGAGGATTTTACCGGAAGATGCCGCAGAAACTGTGAATACGACGCTGCTGCAAGACACTGCTGAGAAGCGATTGTTCGACCGCATCACTGAGGTAGAACCCAACTTTAAGCAAAGTATCAAGGAACGCGACTACGCCAAACTCTTAACACAACTCGCCGTTTTACAACCAGCAATAGATACATTCTTTGATGAAGTGCTGGTCATGGCGAAAGAACCAGCACTGCGTACAAACCGATTGGCATTGTTGAACCAAATCGGACGAAACGTTTATGCTATCGCAGACCTGACAAAACTCGTAATCGCAGGGAAATAAAAAATAGGGGGCAGTCGCCTAACCATGAAACGAGAGGAAAAACATGAAACGACGCTTTGAACATCTACCGTGGCAGACAAGCCTCATTCTCTTATGCATCGCCGTTACCACCTTTCTCATCGGATGCGGTGAAAAGGAGAACAGGGACATTATCGAAGCGCGAGCCGCTATTGTTCGCGGGGATTACACTGCCGCACAAGCCGCAGTTGAAAAGACAGATGCCGGAAATCAAGAAGCAAAACACCTACGCACCTTCTTGCAAAATCGGACACGCACCGACGCAAACAGTTGGCAGCAAGCCATCGCAGAAGCAAACGCGTATCTGGAAACATTGACCGCTGACATCCGCACCATCTCATTACAGGAAGACCCTGACTCTGACGAACTCGATCGACAAGAAAGACTCACACGCTCACAGAACTCTATCTCCGGGCTCTTTGCCCTCTCACTCGCGGAGGCAGCCGAAAAACGAGCAGACCTGCTATCCGAACTCGTCATACCCGCAGATGCCGGCGTTGTCACAGCACTTTTAGCCACGGAAAAGTGTTACCAACCTAACGCACGGGCAGCCGCCAGGCAACTGATGATGAAACTTGGAGATGGAGAACGCGCCACAGAATTACTCCAGCAAGCCACACACCACTCCGATACTGCTATACAAAAACAAGCTGTTCGTTATCTCGGTAACATGCGGAAACCCGAATTCATACCGATCTTTGAAGATGCCCTCGCGAAAACTGATGGGTCACCAGAGGTCGCGTACAGAGCCATCCTCGCTCTCGAACAATTAAGAGGAGTCCTCTCTGACGGTGCAGCCATTGTGACTGGACTACAACTCGCACTGAAAAATAACAGCGCCCAAGTTCGGATGCACGCCGCAAAACTCATCGGCACCATCCAAACCCAAACCGCTGTTCCCGACCTTATCAGACTCCTCGCCGATCCAAATACTTATGTCAAAAATACAGCCATAGATGCCCTCAACCGCATAGGTGAACCCGCTATCGCACCATTGATTGAAGTACTCAATACAAAAGCACGCAACCTTATCCCTGACGAAGACACCGGCTTCACTACAGAATACCAATACATCGCAAGTGCTTACATTGACGATTTATGGATGAAAAAATACCGAATCGGCACGCAAGCTGCCGCAATTCAAGCACTCGGACTCCTCCAAACAGAAGACGGTGTTCCAGCACTCATAGATGAATTAGCAAATGAAGAATTACAGACTGATGCCTTGGCAGCACTTGTTCAGATGCGCAATGTCGCTGTGCCACTTCTGATTGAGGCTCTCAAAAACGCCGCTGATGAAATTCGAGTACAGGTCGCAGACGCACTCGGACAAATCGGGGATCGGCGCGCAATCGTCCCACTGATTGAAGCACTCAATACAGACCCACATAAAGAAGTGAAAGCGTTCGCAGCGATAGCACTCGGCAATATGTATGCACGCGGCGAAAACAATAGCGCAGTCACGGCACTCACTAACGCACTCTCCTATGACGATACCACCGCTACTAACGCAGCGATGGCGCTTGGAAAAATTAACGTCACCACAGAAGATGCCGTTCAAAAATTGATTATCATCGCCCTGGATAAGCAAATGCGCGAAACCCTGCGTTCCGCAGCACTTAACGCACTCTGGCGACTCAAACCGGAAAAAGCAGTCCAACCCATGCTACTCCTCACGTTCAGCGACGAAACCAGTCCTGTCCTTCGTGCCAACGCCGTTAAAGTTTTAAGTCGTATAAAAGCACCCGAAACCGTGCCTGTCTTAATATGGATACTCTCTACACAATTTGATGAAATTTCAGATTTCCAGAGGCACATGAAACGTGAGTATAAAACGCTTGACGCACTTCAAACACACGTTGATTCTTTCCAGATTCAGTGGACAGCTGACTACCCACAAACAAACTATCGCACATGGGGAGAACTTAAACCGATTCCCAGTCTCGTCCGCAGTGAAGTCGCACGCGCACTTGGAATCATCAAAGGCGAAACCGTTATAGAACCGTTAGCCCTCGCACTTGAGGACGATGGACGCGCCACGGTGCGACAGAGCGCAGCATGGGCACTCGGTGAAGTCAAAGGCGATCCAACAATCACACCGCTTATAGATGCGCTGAAAAAGGACAAACAGGGAGTCGTCCGACAAGAAGCCGCTATCGCCTTGGGGAAAATCAAAGGACAAAAAGTCGTCGATCCGCTTGTAGATGCCCTGAAAAATGATAAATATGAAACGACGCGCTTTCAAGCAGCGAAGGCTCTCCGAGAAATCCAAGCCGGGGATAAAGGACTCGTTGATGTCGTCAAGAAGGGGTTAGGAAATTTCGATGATGGATATGAAGTCCAATCTGTACAAGACGAAGTCATCGGGGCACTAATCAAAGATGGAAATCTGGCGACCTCCGAATTCGCAGTCGAGGCATTAAGATCTGCCGATGATGAGTGGACGCGATGGGCACTTGTACATGTTATCGGCACACTGAGTAAAAAACCGGCTCTTGAGGCAATGGTCGCAGAACTGAATCATCCAAGCTTCGTTGTCCGTAAACGGGCGACAGAATCGCTCGGGGGTTTCAAAGAACGGAGCGTTGTCGATTCATTAATCGCTGTTCTCGAAAACACCGATGAGATGAAATCCATACGCGCTGGTGCCGCAAATGCCCTCGCTGGACTCAAAGATGAACGCGCCGCAACTGCACTCCTAAACGCACTCACCGATGAAAACGCCGAGGTTCGATTGAAAGCCGTCACAGGCTTAGGAAACCTCAAAGATGCAAAAGCCGTCGCGAAACTGAGCGAAATTCTTGAGAATCCCTTAGAACCAGATGATGTCCGCGCCGCCGCTGCAACTGCACTCGGCAATATCGAAAATAAAACAGCCGAACCTGTTCTGATTCGCACCTTAGACATCCGCATAGGAGATATCTCGAAAAACGCTATTATTGCTCTCGGTAAACTCGAAAGCGAAGCAGCTATCCCAAAACTCATCGCTATCCTTGAGGATAAACGGATAACATTGGACACCAGTACAAATGCATTAGCGAATGCTTCTGCACGGACGAAAGCTGCAATAGCCCTTGGCACAATCGGTGGACCCCGCGCCGCTGAAGCCCTCGGTAAACGCCTCATTGACAACACGGAATACATCGTTGCCCTTGAGGATGCAGCAAATCGAAAAGCCATCGGCGCTGACGACCTAAAACGCAACTGGAGTTGGGAAGCCTTCGTCAACGCTGCCAAAAAACTCGACTTACCAGCATTCATCGCCTCTAAAATGGCAGCGCGCACAGCGGATGAATGGGAAAATCATCAGATTAGGAACGCCGCAATGGTTGCCTTGGGTAAATCTGGTACGGTTACCGATATTGCCGAGTTTAAAGAACGCTTAGCCGACCCAGATGTAGACATCCGAAAAGCCACAGCACTCACCATCGGTCAAGCTGGGATCCGGAAACTCATGCCAGACCTCATCCAGATAATGACAGGTGAAACCGAAGTCAACAAGGATGTCCGGCGCGCTGCTACACAAGGACTCGGTGAAATCGCTGATGAAACTACAACCGACATCCTTATCCAAGTCCTGAACAACGACGATAACCACGTCGAAATTCGCCGCGACGCATCAAGGGCGTTGGGTAATATCGGAACCGACAAAGCAGTAGATGCATTAGTCACAAAACTCAGCGCACTGCATGAAGCCCAAATTACAAGAGGCCTCCGTCTTGACACCATCAAGGCTCTTGGCGATGCTAAAAACGCGAATGCAGTCGCAATATTAGAATTGGTACTCGAAGACCAAGACGCAGAGATTCACTTCCAAGCTGCTGCTGCACTCTTTGAAATTACCGGTAAAGGCTACGGCTATAACCGAACATAACGTAAAATGGCTATCAGCGGTCAGCACGGATTGCTACGCAATCCTTTCAGTAATACTGACATCTAACAGTGGAGCGTTAGCGGAACGCTCTGATTACTGACCGCTATTAAAAGGAGATTTTTATGGCTTTTTTTGAACTACGGCAATATAGAACGCAACCCGGTCAACGCGAGAATTGGGTCAAATACATGGAAGAGACTGTCATCCCCTTCCAAATTTCTAAAGGGATGGTTGTCATCGGGAGTTTTATCGGTGAAGAAGAGGACGATCTTTACGTCTGGATTCGTCGCTTTGAGAGTGAAGCACAGCGCGAACAACTCTACGCAGCGGTCTATGAAGATGACCGGTGGCTAAATGAAATCTCGCCCCGTGTCGGTCAGCTGATTGATAGGGAAAAAATCGTCGTCACACGGCTTGAACCGACTTCGCGCTCGGCACACCAGTAAGATAGGCACTACGGCACACGGCGTGTGCCTGCTACCTTTAACGGAGGTGTCTCAATGAGTCCTGAAGAAAAATACCTGTTTGATCTATGGGGATATGTGAATATTGAAGGCGTTTTAGGGGATGAAGCACTCGCTGAACTGAATGCCCTCATTGACGCACAAGATTACCCCGAACCCGTCAACGATAATGTCCATTCACAGAGATTCGGTGGATTTTTAAGTTGGGAGAACGACGCGTTCCGAAAACTCCTCAATCATCCGCGCATCATGCCCTTCTTAGCAGAGATCGTCGGTCCAAAATTCCGACTCGATCACGTCTACGGCATCCTGATGATAGAGGGAAATCCAGGTGGAAGACTTCACGGTGGTGGCACCCCTTATGATCCAGCGCAGTACTACGTCTTCCGAAACGATCGGATGTATAACGGCTTAACCGTCGTCTCATGGGCATTGACCGATATGATGCCAGGACACGGAGGTTTCTGCTGTATTCCGGGTAGCCATAAGAGCAATTACCGGTGTCCCGACTGTTTCCGACCCGTCGAGGAGAATCAAATCTGTATGGCACCGGTGCATCAGAAGGCAGGAGATGTCGTCATCTTCACGGAGGCACTCACGCACGGCACCCTCCCTTGGACCGCCTCACACCAACGCCGTTCAATTCTGTTCAAATACTCACCAGGGCATTCATCATGGGGGCAAGGCAGATACGACGATGAACTCCGCAATCTCATGGCAGACGAAGACCAGAAACGAATGTTAGAGCCACCTTATGTCGCAAACCGGAAACCGGTGGCATAGAAGATTCGCACTTTATCGTAAAACCTACCAATTCGCGGTGCTGCTGTCGGTATCATAATAGAACTCCTCTGAAAGTGTGGACCAACGATAAATAGCATGAAAGAAAAAAAGTTATTTCTTTTTATATTTACATTACTGCTAACTTCATGTGCACTTATTAGCACCTCCTTTGCACAATATCTCGCGCATACCCAATTCAGCCTACCGCCAGATGCCAAAGCCCGGCTCGGTAAGGGATCGATAACGGAAATCGCGTATGCACCTGATGGCAATTTGTTCGCCGTAGCCAGCAGCGCAGGAATATGGCTATATGACACGCAAACATACCAAGAACGCGCATTCCTCACAGGACAGAGAGACAGTGTCACCAGTATCTCGTGGAGTGGAGATAGCGCGCGACTCGCCAGTGCAAGTGCCGACGGTCTCCGGTTGTGGGATGTCGTAACGGCTACGCTCAAAACCAACCTTACTGAACATCACGGCGAACACATGATACCTGAACTTGTAGCACTCAGCACGAACGGCACGCTTCTCGTAAGTTCGGACTTTCACGGGATTCGCCTATGGGATGTCAAAACTGCTACACTGAAAGCAACCCTTAAAGAACCAAAATATAGAGAGAAGATCGGGAGCATATCTTTGAGCGGGGATGCAAGACTACTCGCCAGTGGCAGCTGGCACGAGGACACAATACAGATATGGGATGTCAAAACCGCCACACTGAAAGCAACCCTCCCAGGATTCGGTTCCGGCAAGAAATGTGTCTCGCTAAACCGGGACGGCACACGCCTCGCTGCCGCCGGCACCACTAAGGACGGCTACTACGCCTTATTTTTATGGGATGTCGAGAATACTACACAAATCGCAGCACTCAGTCGAGTCGAAACACCAGACGGAGGTTACTCGGGATCACCAGTCGGAAGTATATCGTGGAGTCCAGATGGAAAAATACTTGCCAGTGAACGAGATGGCATCCTGTGGTTGTGGGATACCACAAATGCTACGCCTATCCTCCAAACTACCTTTAGAGCACATACAGAAAATATCGAGAGCCTCTCGTGGAGTCCAGATGGAAAAATACTTGCTGCTGGCAGCTCGGATGTACGTCTCTGGGATGTCCAAAACACTACGCTTAAAACGACTCTCATAGGATATACAGGTCATCAAGACTATACAGGCAGTATTACGAGTGTATCATTAAGTGCGGATGGCACACGCCTTGCAAGTGCAATTTGGCCCAATATGGTACATTTATGGGATGTCACAACAGGGACACAAATAGCAACTTTGAGAACTACATCGACCCCCTCGTGGGCGCATACCATTCAGAGTGTGTCGTTAAATCCAGAGAGCACCTTGCTCGCTACAGGTGAGGCAGATGGACTGCGTTTATGGGATGTCAAAAATACAAAGGAAATAGGATTGCTCACAGAACAAATATCGGACAGTAGCCCGTCAGGGCGGAAAATCAGCAGTGTCTCATGGAGTACAGATGGTACACACCTGGCCAGTGGAAATGAGCACGGCACGGTGCGTTTATGGGATTTCACACATACCACGCCTACACTTAAAGCCACTCTTATCGTACATAGAGAAGAAGTCCATAGTGTCGCGTTAAATGCGGATGGCACACGTCTCGCAAGTGCCAGTGAGGGGAACTATGCCTTGCGTTTATGGAATGTCGAAAACGGAACAGAAAAAGCAATTTTCACAAAATTACAACGGGGTGACCACATCAGCAGTATATCGTTGAATGCAGACGGCACACACCTTGCCAGTACAAGCTGGAACAACGAGACGCGTCTATGGGACCTCACACGTCCTAAACCCAAGCCAATATTTACAGGTATTTCAAGTAATTGTGTATCGTTGAACCCAGATGGGACAATACTTGCCAGCGGAGATAGGTACGGAAAGGTGATCTTATGGGATGTCCCAACGCTTATGGCTGTACCGAAAACATCTTTCATAGAAAATGGGACTTTACCTATCTCCGTTATATCCGAAGCCTTCGTCAAACTGAAATTAATGGATGCACATAAAGCGACCTTCACAGGCCACGCGGATACGATAAGGGATCTATCGTGGAGTGCGGATGGTGCCGTGCTTGCCAGTGGAAGCACGGACGGTACAGTACTGCTGTGGGACATAAACGCCCTTCAACATCTGAGAACTAATAACTGATCTACCAATCCGCAACGCTGCCATCAGTGTCATAATAGTATTCGCCGCCAAGTTCCTCGCTATAATCATCAATCGTCTGTTCGGCTTCCTCTGTGTTAATCTCAAACCCAAGCCCCGGTTTGGTCGGCAATTCGATGTGGCCATCTTTGACCTGCCACTCTTCAGCCAACAAACCATCACCCAAGCCAGCATCAATCTGCTCTTGAATCAGGAAATTCGGCACAACAGCATCAACATGCAAGGAGGCAGAAAAAGCAACCGGTCCAATAGCACAATGCGGTGCGATGTGCATATAGTAGACCTCCGCCATATTGGCAATCTTCTTTAATTCAGTAATACCACCAGTGTGCGAGGTATCCGGTTGTAAGTACGCGACCGCTTGTTTCTCGAAAATCTCGCGAAATTCCCAACGCGTCAGCAGCCGTTCACCCGTCGCAATCGGAAACGGCACATGGTCAGAAACCAACTTGAGGGCATCCACATTCTCTTGCGGAATCGGTTCCTCAACAAACATCGGACGCATACCTTTCAGTTCATGACAGATTTCAATAGCGAGCGCGGGGGTCATCTTACCGTGAAAATCAAACGCAAGTTCAACATCGGGTCCCACCCACTCGCGCATGAGATACGCACGTTCTACAAATTCATCAATAACCCCAGGAGGTTCATGTCCACGCCACTTGCCACCAGGGCCGGTCTTAAACGCAGTATAGCCACCTTTTTGTTGTAAAAATTCAAGACGCGCTTTCGCAGCGGCTTTCCCTTCGTCTGTTAAGCTGCCGATACCCCAATGTGCATAAACACGAATACGGTCACGCACAGCACCACCCAATAACTGATAGGCAGGGATATCGTGGTATTTACCAGCAATGTCCCACAACGCCTGATCAATACCGGACAAAGCAGACATCAGGATATTACCCCCTCGGAAGAACGCCGAACGATAGACATGCTGCCAATGATGTTCAATACGCAACGGATCTTTGCCGATAAAATAATCAGCAAGTTCCTCAACCGCCGCGCACGTACTTCTCGGTTTACCTTCAAGTGTGGTTTCACCCCATCCGACGATACCGGTGTCTGTCGTAACCTTGACAAGACGCGTCCGCCGGCGTGGGAAGAACTGTTCAATCTTAGCAATCTTCATTTTTCTAACTGTATCCTTCTGGAGTGCCTCAATTTTATTCTCGGATAAGTTTTCGAGGCGTTTCGACTGGGTTTGGGAATGTTGATGTCTCCTTTTTCTTTCTAAACATCATCCCAAAACGGTAGCCTGCAACAACGGCGCAGGCGGGTCTACGGAAAAGCACTTCATAAGCGAAACCTACCTAACCGAACCGCAAGGAAAATTAAAAATATGTCTACACAACCGAATGTTCTCTTTATGATTGCCGACGACCACCGGTGGGATGCCATCGGCGGTATGGGTGATCCAACTGTGAAAACACCGACTCTCGATTCACTGATGGACCGCGGGACAACCTTCCGTCAAACACACATCATGGGATCCCTCGCCGGTGCCGTTTGCGTGCCGAGCCGTGCCGCTGTTCTTACCAGCGCGAATCTGTTCCGCAGCGGCGGAAACCAGATTAACCCCGACTTGGCTGTTTGGCCACAAGTGATGCGAGAGGCACGGTACCACACATTTTTTAGCGGCAAATGGCACAACGATCGAAAAACATTCACAAATAGCTTCGATGAAGGCGCGAAAATATTCTTCGGTGGCATGAGCGATCAATATAAAGTACCCGTCTTCGATTTCGATCCAACAGGTAAATATCCCAACGATGCCAGATACATCGGAGAAAAGTTTTCTACAGAGTTGTTTACAGATTCTGCTGTGCAATTCATAGAAAACTACGACCAAACGGACCCATTTTTCCTTTACCTCTCCTTCACTTCACCACACGATCCGAGAACAGCACCCGGAGAATACGCGACGATGTATCCACCAGAGGATATACCTGTCCCAGAAAACTTCGTTCCAGAACATCCGTTCGATAACGGGGAAATGCGTATCCGAGACGAAGTGTTAGCACCCTTCCCGCGCACCCCCGAAATCGTACAACAACACATCGCCGACTATTACGGGATGATTACACACATGGATGCCGAAATGGGACGTGTCCTTCAAACATTAGAGGCGGCTGGACACCTCGAAAACACGATTATCATCTACACCGCAGACCATGGACTCGCTGTCGGGCAACACGGACTGTTAGGCAAACAGAATCTCTATAACCACAGCATCCGCGTTCCATCAATATTCGCCGGACCCGGAGTCCCCGAAGGCGTAACAGTGGATGCCTTAACCTATCTGTACGACGTATTCCCTACTGTTTGCGACCTTACTAATGTCGAATGCCCAAATACGACCGAAGGCAAGAGTTTAGTTCCGCTGATGGAGGGGTGTATCAAGCAGGTACGGGAGACAGTCTTCGCAGCGTATAAAGACATCCACCGCACTATCAGTGACGGACGCTGGAAACTCATCCGTTACTATGTCTCCAAAGAGACTGGTGAGGGCACGGACTGCATCCAACTTTTCGACCTACAGCAAGACCCGTGGGAAACGACAAACCTTGCCGCCAATGATGTTAAAACTCCTGAACATGCCGACCGTATCCGTTCACTCGCTGCAGATATGAAAATGTGGCAAACCGAAACAGATGATTTCATGAAGAATATACCCGTCCTATTAGAGGAGTAGACACACGCCGTTGTGCCGTAACCAATTGGAAGATTAGAAGAGTCTCCTTCTTTTCTTCCAACCTTCTATCCTTTCCTATTTACCACGACCGATAGCAATTAATCGTGCTGCCTGCTCTGCCGTCTCAGCAATTAGCCGCGTCGCATCCGCAACGGCAACCTCAAGCGACATCGGTCCCTGGACGATACCCAACATCGCATCAATACCGGCTTCATAAACGGCTTCAGCCCCCTCAGCGATGCCACCGGCAATCGCAATCACAGGGATATTGTGCGCTTTCGCTACCTTTGCGACACCAACAGGCGTTTTGCCAAACGCCGTCTGAAAATCCAATTGCCCCTCACCCGTAAAAACGAGGGAAGCACCTTTGACGCGTTCTTCGAGCTTAACGGCATCAATCATAATATCAACGCCGAGTTTCAATTCTGCATTGAGAAACGCCATAAGTCCCGCACCCAACCCACCAGCAGCACCCGCACCGGGAATGTCATTAAAGGACATCCCAAGTGTCTCAGTTAAAACCTCGTCAAAATGTCCGAGACATTCATCTAAGGTTTCAATCATTTCAGGAGTCGCACCTTTCTGTGGTCCATAGACGTGTGAAGCACCCTCTGGACCCGTCAATGGGTTGTTAACATCACAAGCAACGACCGTCTCGGTTTCACTAATAGCCGGATGTAAACCCGTTACATCTATTGACCGCAATTGTCCGAGGTGCCCACCGCCGCGTGGAATCTGTTTTCCATCTGCATCCAGCGAGCGGACACCAAGCGCCTCAGCCATTCCGACCCCACCATCGTTCGTCGCGCTGCCGCCAATACCGATAATTAAACGCCTGCATCCTGCTTCCAAAGCAGCATGAATTAGCTGCCCAGTACCATAAGTAGTGGTAAGAAGTGGGCTCCGCTGATCTGGCGCAACAAGCGTGAGACCGGAGGCAGATGCCATCTCAATAACAGCCGTCTCCCCATCCGCAAGGATACCAAATTTCGCATCAACCTCGTTTCCGAGTGGCGCAAGCACACGACACATTTGAATATGACCACCCGTCGCATCAACGAGGGATTGTACAGTTCCTTCGCCACCATCCGCCATCGGCACTTTTTCAATAATAGCCTCTGGAAACACACGACGGATCCCTTGTTCAATCGCACGCGCAGCTTCAAGAGCACTGACACTCCCTTTAAATGAATCAGGTGCAACTACAATTTTCATAACGGATAATTTATCACAAGCTTCACAACTTGTCAAGTTCCTACTAAAAAATTGCTTGACACGCAATGCAAATTTATGTCAAAATCTAAGTCACTGTGGAGGTCTGTAAAAATGAAACATATCTATGAAACATTAGGTATTCGCTGGGAAAAATAAAGACAAGGTAAACTTCTATCTTGGGGTTGCATTACAAACTATACCATTGCTAACGGAGTTTGCGCTTCAGCGATGGGTTAAAATAGAAAATAGGTGACACATGGATTGGCAACTGGAAACGACTGTCTCTGACGAACAGGTCAAATTTTATAAAGAAAACGGCTATATCACTTATGGACGTATCTTCACAAAAGGAGAACTCGATACACTCCGAGATTATGTGGACGAGATGATCGAGAATTTACCGGAAGGGAGACGACCCGAACAAATGGACGTGCCGCATTTTGAGCACCCATTTCTGTTTAAATACCTAACACATCCGCGGGTGCTAAAGGTCATCGAACGGTTTATCGGACCAGATATCGTCCTCTGGGCAAGCCACTTTATCAGCAAACGCGAACACGACGGCATGGCGGTCCCATGGCATCAGGACGGCGTTTATTGGGGTAAATCCCTTGAACCGATGCACGTCATCACGATGTGGTTGGCCGTTGATGAATCAAAGGTTGAGAACGGATGCATGCGCGTCATAGCCGGCAGCCACAGATTACAGGACCGCCGCTATGAAGAGGTCGATCGCACAAATAATCTTTTCGGTACCGAAGTCGTGGAAGCCGATTTAGACACGTCGAAAGTGGTTAATCTGGAGTTGGAAGTCGGCGAGTGCCATTTTCACGACGCATGGACAATTCACAATTCCAGTCCCAACGCCTCACAAAAACGCCGATGTGGTTACACCATGCGCTACATGCCAGCGGATGTCCGTTACCCCGGCGCAGAGTGGCGGCGGAAACACTATATCTACCTGCTGCAAGGCGAAGACAAAACAGACGGGTTTAATACCTACACCCCTGTCCCGGAATTCTAACACCTCAAGAGAGGATAATTTATGCAGCTCTATTTTGACGTACATTGCCATATCGGTATGACAGTATCGCGTGCCCCTGTAATTGGACAAAGCACCGGAAAATGTTTAGCACGGATGGCATCCGCAGGCGTTATCGGGGCGATTCCGTGTCCAACAGCAGGAAGCCCACAAGCACACGGCGTATTGGACACACGCACACAACACGAAACAATCGCCAACGCATGTAAATTATATCCCGAACGCTTCCCTATTGGACTCGGAATCGCCGAAGTCCGACACGAACAAACCGGGGTTGACGAATTAGAACGAGCGATGCAGGACGACGGTTTAGTCGGCTTCATGTGCCATCCCGGATTATCCGGACACTCACTCGGCGCGGAGCTGCACGGATTCCTTGAAGTCGTCGCAATGCATAACGGACTCTGCCTGCTCCATCAAGCAGGCTCCACCCAAAACATTGCCGCTTACGCAAAGCGATTCCCATCGGTAACATTCATTATTGGACACGTTTCAATGAACAAAGCCGGACACCTTGATGCAATTGATCAGTGCGGAAAGTCTGAGAACATCTGGTTCGACGTGGCACAGAAGCCGGAAGGCGCGGATGCCAGCTGGGACTTGGTGCATCTCATCAATAACCTCGGCAACGACAGAATCATGTTTGGCAGTGATCTACCCTATTACGATTTCCGGTTGGTACAAGCGCAAATTCAGTCCGCAGCCCTTGATGATGAAACAAAAGAACGGCTTGCCTATCAAAACGCCGTACGGCTGGTACAGCAATTTCGTGAAGACTGGACACCGACATTAACGCCCATAAAACCACCACAGGTTTATTCAGAAGTTGAGATGTGGGATGCAAATGGAGCGAGGTTACGCTAACGGGCAGGAATGACATTCAGACCGCAATAACCGCTATTTGACGACTTCAACGGCACGAATCCGACGACGTAGCACAAGAAGGCAGGAAACTATCACCGCAGTCTGGATAAGGAGAGACCAAACCCAATGTACACTATAATTGGGTGAACCTCCAAATATTGCCGTACCGAGAATGTCGTAGTTTCCCCAAATTGAGACCAGAGCCACTTTGCTGGTGTGTGTAATCATTCTGAGTACTTCATAGAGGACAGGCGAGCCAAACCATACGGCTGAGAAACCGATTATGGCATAACGAGAATTTGTGGTCAGCGATGAGAACAGCAGTATCAACAGACTCGTAGACAGGATAATAATGACTGAATAACCAATGATTGAAAAAGGAATCCAATAGTTCTCTTTAAGAAAAGAGGTCCCACCTAATAGCGATTGTACAAGAAATAGCAACAGTCCAGGAATTAACGTTAAACAACCGAGTAAAATACCAATAGCAGCAAATTTACCAATTAAGTAATCCTTCCACGAAAGCGGTTTAGATAGATAAAGTGACAGCGCGTTGTTCTTCAGATCCGTAGCGATTAACCCCGAACCCCCAAAAATAGCAACCAATGCCACGAAAAACGTCGCAGGCAATGGTTCAATCCGGAACAGAAATTGCTGAAAAAAATTGCCATCAATCTTAATGAAATCCACACCCGGTATTTGACCGATATAGATAAGTACTGCGTGGGCAAAGATGTACATTAAGGGCGGGATAGCAACAATTAACCGGACAATTTTGCGTTGTGCAAGCAGCTTCAGTTCCGCTTTTGCAATAATCCACCACCGTGTATAACTATGGGTCTTCAGCGTGCCTTCCCAATGTCGGTAGTTCTGTGTGTGAATAGGCATATTTTTTGGTAGTTTTCAGTTATCAGTTAATCGACAACCACTCCCTAATACTTATAGATAGCCGTCCTCTCTAAGGTATCCGTGAACGGACCCTGTTTCTCAGTCTGGATTTCAACAACGATGACCCCTAAATGGGTATCGCGTTCTGGATCCTCCTCAATGAAGGCGCGCGGGATCTCTGCTGTCAAGAGCCGATCCAACCTATGGAGTTCCTGGGACCAACGGACGTCAATCAGCCGACCATCGTAGACCTTTCGATGCTTTTCGCCATTACGGATGGAATAGACTTGGGCATTGGTGGTAAAATCCGCTTCAGAGATCGTACTCGTCCCCACACTTGGGCTCAAAATGCTCTGGTTCCATATCAGCGGTGTGCCATTTTTGTCCACCAGATAAATTCTCAAATCAATTCTGTCTACCCGCGGATTCGATTGAAGTTCAATCCCTTCAAAATTCTGGATCACACCACTCCCACATGAAAATATAAAGAGAACACATATCCCAACAAGCACAACGCTCCGCAATTTCAACCGAAAGCGAAAGCGATCTGGGAATAGACCAATTTGTCTTAGCTTTACATTCACACCTACTCTCCTCTTTTATGCCTTTTAAGGGCAGCTTTCAGGCTCTCCATAGCAATCTGTTTCAATCTATTATATCCTTTCTGAGTGTCAGAAGTCAATCCTATTTTCCATAGCGAGTTTAGCTTGCGAACTCCGCCAAAATCAGCCTTGAATCTTTGAGGGTTTTCGCCTAAATAATGATATTGGGTTGGGTGTGTCCGATTTTTAGGATCTCAGCGACATCTCCGTTGACGCGAAATCTCGCAAACAAGGCGACCGTCAAGTTCACCATCTCCAGGCACTTTGAAACAATAATAGACTTGCGCTTAAAGCGTCCAAACCCATGCCGCATCCGGCAATTGTTGCGTTCAATACCGTGTGTCTCCGCTTTCGTCTGAACCCACTTTTCTCGGGGGAGCACCGAGGCATACACCTGCCAAGCGTCGGCGTAATAGACCTTCACATTCCATTTTTCTAAGCGTCCAATGAGTCTCTCGAGGGTCGCTTTATCCCGATCACCACACTCCCATGCGATGAGTGCTCCGGTATCACGACACAAAGCTTTCCATATCCAGAGTTTGTTGTTTTTTTTTTAGATAATGCCACATCTCGTCAAGTTCAAGCACGACGGCACCGGTCTCCTGGGGTTCCGGCGGTTTGGCGTGTTCACCGCCGAAGGTGCGTATCCATGAAAGAAGGGTAGACGGGGAAGCGTGAAGCATTTTTGCGATCGCATTCATGGAAAGCCCGTGGCAATAGAGAAAGACGGCGAGGGCTTTCTCCGCAACCGGTCTCCCTCGGTAGGTGTGGTTTTCCGTCCATTGATAGTCGCAGTCTTTGCACTTGTAGCGTTGTTTTGCATTGATGCGTCCATTTTTCACGAAGTCTGAGTGCTGACATCTTGGGCAGTTCATCTGAGTTTCTCTCCTTGTGGGCGTATATGGATTCACCCTTAAGGATAGCGTATCTATCTGTGTGGGTCAAGCAATTTTGCTTGACGTTTTTTTACAAAAGTGTGATACTTGAGATGAGACTTGAACAGAGAGGAGACAAGAGCGGGATGAGGGACCCTCTATCTCATCAATTTACCGAAAACCCTCGAATCTTTTTCCAAAAGTGATATAATGACAACCATGACACCCACTAAAGTTTTAATCGGTTCAGAAAATAGCGTAAAAATTGAAAGCACACGGCAAAGTTTTTCAAGATTTTTCAAACCGTTAGAGATTCACGGATTACCTGCTGATTCAGGTGTTCCCGCTTCACCCTTTAACGAAGATACATTCACTGGTGCCAAGAACCGAGCCGAACATGTGAAACGCATCAACGATGAACAGGAACTCAAGGCTAATTTCTTTGTCGGTATTGAGGGAGGACACCTTCAACTGCACAATAGATGGTTTCAATTCACAGTCATCTATATATTGGATCAACAGCATCGAGAAAGTTTCAGCACAACTGGGATGTATGAATTACCCAACTGGATAGTCGAGAAACTTCTAACAGGGACTGAATTGGCATACATCATTGACGAACTCGCTCAAGAGTCCAACACAAAAGAGAAACAGAGTGCCAGCGGATTCTTGACAAATGGAGCAGTAGACAGATTGCAAAATTATACGCAAGCCATAACATTTGCCTTAATCCCTTTCCTTCAAGAAGATCTCTATTTTCAGTCAAAGTAGCATAAATCCGCCACACGGAATTTCGGAGGAGACTCATGAAAGCCGCAGTATTATATGAAACTGACACACATCTAAAAATCGAAGAATTCGACTTACCAAGTCCAAGTGCAAATCAGGCCCGAGTGCGATTGGTCGCCAGTGGTGTTTGTCACTCCGATTGGCACGTCGTTAAGGGTGAGTGGCCTTTCGTCAAGTTACCCATCATCCTGGGACACGAAGGAGCTGGCATCGTAGAAGAAATTGGCAGCGACGTAACCCAAGTGCAGGTCGGCGACCATGTAATCCTCTCATGGAAACGGAACTGTGGATTTTGTGAAATGTGTCAGAAAGGGTACCCCAACCTATGCGCGCTCCCTGCCGACGGTTCAGGCAAGCCCGCCATAAAAACGAGTGGACGCGAAATAGACCAGATGTCAGGACTCGGAACCTTCGGCACCGAAACGCTCGTCCCTCAAGACGCTGTGATTCCTATTGATAAAGATATGCCATTCGCACAAGCTGCGCTAATTGGATGTGGCGTGATGACAGGTGTCGGTGCGGCCATCAATACCGCACAAGTTGCACCCGGCAGCTCGGTAGCCGTCTTTGGATGCGGTGGGGTTGGTCTCAACTGCATACAGGGCGCAGCACTCTCTGGCGGCGAACCGATTATCGCTGTTGATGTGTTAGACAACAAACTCGAACTCGGCAGACAGTTCGGTGCCACGCATACCGTTAACGCCTCTGAAGGCGACCCCGTGGAACAGATCAGAGAAATTACCGACGGACGCGGTGTCCACTACGCATTTGAGGCGATCGGGTTGATTGGTGAAACATTCCGGCAAGCGATTCTTTGCACACGAAGCAGAGGCGTAACGGTCTTCGTCGGACACGCACCGGAGAACACCGCTGTTGAATTCGATGCCCGGATGCTGATGCCAGAGAAAATGGTCATCGGTTCCATGTATGGGACTGCGCGTCCGCATGTGGATTTCCCGCGTCTGGTTTCACTCTACAAAGCCGGACAACTCAAACTGGACGAACTCGTCACGCGGACCTATCCGTTGGAAGGGATAAACGACGCTTTCGAGGCATTAGCAAAAGGCGAAGTCGCACGGAGTGTGCTAGATCTGACTTAAAACCGCAAAAAAGGAACGGTTACATAGATACCGTCCCTATGTTAAGCAGGACTTACGCAGTTGTCTCTAAAAACCGACAGATTCCCCCTGCTTGCGGGGGGACTCAGGGGTAATCCTAAATTTTGCGTAAGTCCTATTAAGAAAACATTGGAAAGAAAGAAATCTCACTCAAATTTTCACCGAATGCACCGATGGAATGTCTCTTGTTATAAGTGGGACTTACGCACTTTCCTGGTAGGTGCGGTTTTGCGGCGTACTCGCCTAAATGCGATGTGCATTCCTAACCGCACCGATTGCGTCATAATAGACCTAACTCTCTGAGTTTGCGTAAGTCCTGATAAGTTTACATTATTAGAAAATACCTATTCGTTAAACAAAATATAACCAAAAACCGCTTTCACGGAGAACGTATGAATTTGAATTCAGGAACCCAATGAAATCAAGGGTCCCCAAAAAACTCCGTGAAGCCTCCGTGAAAACACCTGTTAAAATACCATTTCTAAAAGTTTATATCGCATTAACCACACCGTCCATCCGAGCCCAGTAGATTCTGAAATTTCAGAGTAAGCATTTCAAAACCTTCTATCAAAACCCTTCAAAACCCAATCGTTCTCTATGGTCACAACCTTTTTGACACCTGCCATTTTTCACACTTTACTCTGAAATACTCTGAAATTCGCCGCAGTTTTTTTCGATATCTGAGCCATGTCTCCGTAACTAACAATCAATAACTGACGGCCTTCCATCACATTTTTTGAAGAAAAGCGATGCGGCTTGTAACTAAAAACGAGAGTTAACTCACAAACAGCGTGCGTGATTTTCCTTTGCATTTCCGATACGTAGCTGCTAAAATATTAGGATGTTTGCTTGCAAAAAAAAACAACGAAAAAAACGAAATCCTTTTGGAAAAGGTCAACAGTAATTTTTTATGAATACCCTTCCTTTACACCGATATATTTTGCGTGTCATAAGTAGGCCTCTAAAACGGACTATTAGCCATTTCGTTCTGTTTCTATTAATTATACAAATCGGTTTTCCTATGTCGCTTTTTGCGGAAGACTCTCCCCCCGAAAACCCTACTATCAACACAGAGATCACACCAAAAAATCAAAATCCTTCAGACCAATTGTCCACATATAAATTGCAAATTGGGGACAGTTTTGTCGTTACCGTTGATGGCTATCCGGAATATAGTATGGATAGGATTCCAGTGCCAATTCAACAAGACGGTTATTTTTCCTATCCGCTTATTGGCATCATCAAGGCGACCGGTCTCACCGTTTCCGAACTTCAAGCACAGATGCAGTCTGCTTTTTCAGAACAACTCCCGACGGCGCGTGTGTTCGTGACACTCATGGAACCGAAGCGTACGATTCTCGTCTTCGGTGCCGTTACGATGCGTGGACGCGGAAATCTGCATGTCTTTGAAGTCGGACAAGTTTATCTTCTTCAAGCGTTGGCATCCGCAGACGTTATCTATGAAACCGCTGATCTCAGGAACATTTATATCTGGCGCGATGGGAAACTTCACCAAAAAGTTGATTATCTCCAACTGATTGACGACGGCGGGCCCGATATTCCTTTAGAAGATCACGATACTATCTTTGTTCCTTCCATCTACCAACAGCGGTCTGTGCGCGTCATAGGTGCCGTTACCTCCCCAGGTGTCTATCCTATAACAGTACCGGAAGTGCCAGCGACGCAAGTGTTAAGGCTTGCTGGTGGCTCGAAATCCGATTTTGCAGACCTGCGCAATGCAGAAATTATCACCAGTTCAGAACGCATCTTAGCAGACCTGTCCGCAGAAAATGCCAATGCCACGCTGGCACCGGGTGATACGTTGTACATCCCACTCGCCGATGCAAAAATAAGCGTTACAGGTGCAGTGAAGAAACCCGGACAATACGTCATCACTGAACCCGTGCCTTTAAGAGAGGCTATCGTCATGGCGGGGGGGTTTGACGAAACCAGAGCAAATCCGAAAAAATGCCTTTTAACTCGGGCAGATGGGACAGAAGAAGAGATAAACTTCGACCTCGTGCAGTCGGAGATTTATCTAAACCCGAAAGATCAACTCCGAGTCCGTGAGCGGATACGTTTAGATTGGCGAATCATTACATCTGCTATATCATTTGTGAATCTGCTTTTCAACATTTTAGGAAGATAAATTAGAGGTTAAGGTTAGAGATGCGAGAAACAACCGACAGATACCTTGAAGAAATTAGAGAAATCCGATTATCAGATTACTTTTGGATCTTGTTTCGGAACAAGTGGAGTGTCCTCCTCATTTTTGTGCTTTCCGTTTTTGGCGCGTTCCTCGTAACCGATTTCACACCACCCGTTTATCAATCCGAAACAGTGATTCGTATGGTAGACAGCCAACCAACCTCGACACTACTCTCACAGTTACCACTATCTGGGCTATTGAAGGGGACCTCGTTAGGTGCCTACGCCGCCCAATTACAGTCGCGGGACCTTGTAGTTGCTCCGGCAGTTCGGCAGCTGAGAGAGGAAGGCCTACTTGAACCCTTACCCATCCATCGGGCGCGATCGCTCATGTGGTTTGCCAACTTGCTAAATATTGAACTCGATCCAAATGCTACGGAACAAGCGGAACTTACGATTGCTGAATGGGAAGATTTCTTCATCAAGACCCTTATTGATGAGCAGTTAAAGGTCGAAGAAGTCCTTGATAGAAATGTGATTACTGTTACCGTCAAACAACAGACACCGGAACGAGCACAAAACTTAGTCAATAGGATTGCAGCTGTATTTCAGGGGGTCGTCGAAGCAGAAACCGCTGAACAGATGGACTGGTGGCAAAAACCGTTCCCGCAAACATTACTAAACCAGACGAAGGAAAACCTCACAAACGCCGTAGAAGAACTATTTGCATTTCAGCAGGAACACCCCGAGATTACTTTAAACGCCGAAGGCGGGACACAAGCACAAATCATTCTAGCACTCCAAGTCAGAGAAAATGAATTGATTAACCTGTTAGCAGGTGCAGAATTGAAACTTGCTTCTTACCAAGAAGAATTAGCGCAACTATCAGAAGATGTAATTTCGGAGACAGTCGCGCAAAACCCTTCCCACGCTAAATTGCGAGATAGTCTGAACCAGTATGAAATTGACCGTGCTGCCCTTCTCGGCAAATACGATGAGACGCATCCGGAAGTCACCGCCGTAGATGAACAAATTAGAGAAACAAAGGCACGGCTCGCGAAAGAAGAAAAAAATATAACCAGCACAACATCTTCCTATAACCCACTTTACCAAGTCCTCTCAGAAAAGGTAAATGAGGCACAAGCGGCTTTTATCACCCTCAAGGAACAGAAAGAGGAAATCTCTGCCCAAATTGCAGCGCATTTCACCGAACTCCAAGAATGGTCGCCGGACCAACTGAAGTTCTATCAACTGAAGCGAGATATTGAAATCTATAACGCGCAAGTTGTAACTTTAGAAACGAGAATGACGGAGTCCGAGATTTTTTCCCAAGCGCGGACAGAAAGTATCAAAGTATTGGACGAAGCGCGGGCACCGGAAGAACCCTTAAAACCGCGACTAAAACTTAACCTCGCTCTGGGAACTTTCGTCGGAATGCTGCTGGGCGTGACATTCGCTGTCGCGAAAAATTACTTCAAAGATACATACCTACGATTAGAGGAAGCAGTGCGGCAATTGGATGCGATGCCTGAATCACCGAGTTTTCTCGGTATTCTCCCATCAATAAAAAAACGCCGAGCCTACCGACTTCCACTTATCGTTCACGATGCACCCAAATCAAGGTCAGCAGAGGCG
The DNA here is from genome assembly GCA_963662915.2 of Candidatus Poribacteria bacterium. Classification (GTDB taxonomy): domain Bacteria; phylum Poribacteria; class WGA-4E; order WGA-4E; family WGA-3G; genus WGA-3G. The sequence continues at coordinate 2,696,782 of CAXXEU010000002.1, forward strand.
TTTCGCGTCCTACAAGCGAAATTGCCATTTTTGAACCCTGGTGCTCCTGTGCAAACGGTCCTTGTCACGAGCGCGACGCGTGGAGAAGGCAAAAGCACCACTTCCTCTAACCTTGCTGTTGCATTGGCACAAAGAGGAAATAAGGTGCTGTTAATAGATGCCGATATGCGGAGACCGTCACAGCACAATACCTTTCCAACAGAGGAACTGCTTCAATCTGAGGACCCCGAAAATACTGCACATTCCGAATCCACTGCACTGAGCGTTGATAGTCGTAAGCCCGGATTGAGCGAGGCACTCATTCACTTAAACGCCGAAAACGCAGAAGACATATTGCATACAACCGTCAAACAAACAGGGATTCCTAATTTGCACTTAGTCCCCAGCGGAACAGTCCCACCCAACCCGATTGAACTTCTCAACTCGGAAATGATGACCCACTGGCTGGAACTCGCAAAATCGGAATATAATGTGATAGTCATCGACTCACCGCCAATCCGCGCCGTGGCGGATCCGATGATCCTGGCAAATATCGTCGATGTTATTGTCTATGTCTTTGACATCACGAAAACCCGACGCGCTGACATACTTACGGGTATACGCGATCTGACAGAAGCCTTTCCGACGAAAGGGATTGGTGTCCTTTGCAATATGATTGATCCGAAACAGGCTAAATCCTATGGGTACTACAGTCGCCATTCCAACTACTATCAACTCGGCGATGAAGAGAGCGAAACCTCTTAGGAGTTGAAGCCGCTTGAACGGTCATACGCATAAGGTACAAACTAAAAGTTTATGATGCAACGAATGCCACACACAGGCTAACAGCCTCTGCTACAAAAGAGACATCTTTTAAGGTTACGACTCCATTTTTCCCAAACTCGCCGGTGGACGCGATCTCCCGACAAATCCAGCAAGGACAACCATCGTTAAGATATAAGGCAAACTATTTAGCAGCTGCACCGGAATGTCCCATCGGTTTGCGAGTTCCAAAGCCGTAGCGAACCCAAAGAGACAGCACGCTGAGATACCACTCACAGGTCGCCAATTTCCGAAGATTACCGCCGCGAGTGCAAGATACCCGCGCCCTGCCGTCATCCCCTTTGTAAAATAGTGGACCTCAGATGCCAAAAAACACCCACCAACAGCAGCAAAGACCCCGCTTAACAGAACGCCTAAGTATTGCCATTTCGCGCGGCGCAGACTCATCGCTGCAAGTGCTTCGGTGGATTCACCAGCGGCACGCAACCGCAAACCCCACGGCGTTTTAAACAAAAGGATATGATTCACTACCATTAATACAGGTAATAGATAGATGAGAAAACTATAAGAACCGATAAATGGTAACTGCCACTGCGGAAGACCCCCAACCTGTTCAGGTGTGGGAACGAGGAACTCTGTGATCCCTAACGCCAAAATGTTAATCGCGATTCCAGTGACAATCTGTTCCGCCCGGAAAGTAATAGTCGCAACAGCATGTAACAAAGCAAACAGGAATCCGAAACTCATCCCGACGAGTAACCCGATCCATGTTGAACCAGAAATCTGCGTTCCGATAACATAACCAAATGCCCCGATGAGCATCATCCCTTCAAGGGCAAGGTTAATCACCCCGGAACGTTCCGAGTAAATTCCGCCGAGTGCGGCAAACCCTAACGGTGTTGCCATCCGCAAAGTGGTGGGGATTAATTCAAAAATCAATTCTTTCTCCGTGAAAATCCCTCTGTGCAAACTAACCAGATAATCAATACACCTTGTCCGGCAAGGAACAGACCGCGCCGAATCTCCAACAAAATTTCGATATCTAAGGCGACTTTATTCAATAATCCAAATAAGACAGCAGCCATCAAAATACCGAAAGGATTATTTCTACCCAAGAGTGCCACAGCAATACCAGTGAAGCCCCAACCCGATGAGAAATTATCCAAAAATCGATACCGGTATCCTAATACCTCAGTGACTCCTGCTAATCCAGCGACGGCTCCACTTAACGCCATTACCCAAACAATCACAGCCTGCGGGTTAATCCCACCATAAGCGGCAACATCCGGGGCATTTCCTAACAACCGGAGTTCATATCCCCAACGGGTGTAGGTTAAGAAGATATAACAGCAAATCGCACACCCACAGGCAAATAAAAAACTCAAATTCAGCGGATTGCTGGGGGGCAGAATTGGGAACAGAGATGCCAATCGCGGCAGTCGCGCCGCTTCATAAATTTGAGATGTTTGGGGTATCATCTGATCGGGTTCTTGATACACAGACGTAACGAGATAATTCATGAGGGCAAACGCGACGAAATTCATCATGATTGTGTTGATAACTTCATGTGCACCGTACCTCGCTTTTAAGAAACCGGGGATTGCACTCCACACAGCACCAGCAAGCACTGCACTGCCCATACATAGCGGAATTAACAAAAAGCCGGGAAGGTTTAGGTGGATGCCTATCCACGCAGCGGCAAACGCCCCAACGTAGAGCTGCCCTTCGCAACCGATATTAAACAGCCCACTTTTATAAGCAATAGCCACAGCAAGCCCTGTAAAAATCAATGGCGTTGCATTAAATAACACATAACCGAAATCGTCAAGGCTTGAAAATGCACTCACAAAGATAATGCTGTAGAACTCAAGTGGACTCTGCCCGCGCATCTGGAGGATAATACCACACAAAAGAAAAAATCCAGAGAGGGCGAGGAGAGGCGGTCCGAAGTAATTAACAAACAGATTCTTGACTTGAGATGTTCTGTCCTGTAACAAGGAAGCGAGTGCTTTTTGGATATTCAAGATTTTTCAATCTCTCTGCTAAAATTTGACAAAAGTGCTTAAGACATGTTATTATGCCTAATGTTGAATCTATCTATAACACAACTTTTAGTATAACACGGGTGCCAGATTAAAAACAATTTGAGAAAGAAATACCGAGGAAACTTTATGGAGATAAACAGGGCGAACTCGTCTCTTCTTAAAACGCATCCAAAGGATCTTCCCGCCATTTTAGGTGGAACACCCGTCTTTGAGGCATCTCCTGACGCGCCGTATCCAAAGTTAGACGAATGGAAACAAATCACAGAAGAAGAAGCACAGATTGTTTATGAAATGACTTTACGGAACGAACTCTCTGGCGCATCTCCGACCGTTCATAAATTTGAGCAAATCTGGCGCAAACGCCACGAGACTCGATTCGCTTTGAGCCTTACGAACGGGACCGCAGCACTGCAGAGCGCAATGTTTGGGGTCGGAGTCGGTCCTGGTGATGAAGTTATTTGCCCGACGTACACGTGGATAGGTTCAATTACACCTGCACTGGCTTTGATGGCAACACCGGTTTTTTGCGAAGTGGATCCGAAAACACTGCTCATTGATGTTGCGGATGTTCGGAAGCGGATTACGCCACACACAAAAGCAATCGTGGCAGTACACCTATGGGGCAATGTGTGTGATATGGATGCGCTGATGGCACTCAGCGTGGAGACAGGGATAGCCATCATTGAGGACTGCTCCCACGCCCACGGGGCTTCTTACAAAGGCACACCGTGCGGAAGCATTGGTCAGGCGGGTGCTTGGAGTTTACAAGGGAACAAGCCAATCAGCGCCGGTGAAGGCGGAATGCTTGCGACTAACGACGTAGCCGTTTTTGAACGCGCATGTCTACTCGGTCAGGTTAATCGGTCCGTTAGTGCCATAAGTGTCGCGAAAGACAACGAGTTGCGCTACCCGCATTTACCGTCAATGGGGCTTGGTGTTAAATTTCGTGCCCACCCCCTCGCCATCGGTATTGCTTCTGTCCAACTGAAAAAGCTTGATGAACTTAACGCGAATCGCCGCGTCTATATCCAAGAAATCTCGGACGGATTACAGGAGATTCCGGGTGTTTCAGCTATTGAAACTTATGAAGGCACTGAATCCGCAGGATTCTACGGATTCCCTATCCGATACCATGAAGCAGAGATGCACGGACTTCCGGCACCGGTGTTCGCAGAGGCACTGCGTAAAGAAGGGGTCTTGGCAAATAATAACCCTTATCCACTCCTTGTTGGCGAGGGGGTGCCACTGTTCTCAGACACGCTTCCGACAAACAGCAATCCATACCCACTTCTGCATACCTTACCCCTCTTCACACAGAAACTCGATCTGTACCCGAACACCCCCAGTCCGTCCGGTACGGGTAGTAATAGGGATGGAGTCTTCAAAACCTATAGGATAGGCGATTTCCCTGTCACTGAAGGCGCATGTTCCCAACTCATCTTTTTACCGTTGTTGACGAAGCCGGTAGCAGGAGCTGCATCAGGGATTCTGAGTGCTATTCGCAAGGTCTCCTTACATAGCCACTTGATAAATAAATGATACATGGCCGAAACTAAAGATACAAAATGCCAATAGAATTTTCATCCCGAACTCGATCCAAGAATATTAAAACCCTTCAAACTGAACCGCTGGATGTCTTGGTCATTGGTGGTGGTATTGTCGGCGCGGGTGTTATTCGCGACCTCGCGCTCAACGGCGACATCAAAGCCGGGTTAATTGAACAAGGCGATTTTGCGAGTGGAACGAGTAGTACCACCTCGCAGCTTGTCCACGGCGGGTTTCGCTACCTTCTTAAACACGACATCGGTTTGGTCAAGCAGGCGCGTAAAGAACGCGAAATTCTTCGCCGCATCGCCCCCAATCTGGTCAAACCGCTCCCTTTAGCACTTCTCTGCTACAAAGACGATCCATACCCATTGCTCGGCATGCAGCTCGCCGCCCACTACTATAATCGGCTCTCCCAAATAGATAAAGCAGAAAGATCCACTACGATCCGTGCACCTCAAGAAATTCGACATCTACTCGGACCCATTGCCACGAACACCTTAAAAGGTTGTGTTGTCATCTGGGATAGTACTGTTGACGATGCAAGATTAACCCTTGTCACACTCAAGGATGCACATCGACATGACGCTATTATCACAAACTACGTCCGATTTCTTGATTTCGTCAATCAGTCCGATACCCTTGATAACGGAAACCGTATGCACAGAATAACCGCTGAAGACGTTATCTCTGGAGAACGTTTTGAAATCGCTGCCCGAAAGATTGTATCAGCGATAGGTCCTTGGAGCGACCATTTGTGGCGTAAAGATCCGAGTTACGATGGTCACCCGCGCCTCATAACGAAAAATGCGAAAGGCATCCATATCCTTTTACCGAGATATGGAAGAGAACAGGATTCAGAGGTGTATGGCTTAGTCGCCCCGACACAGTGGGAGAAACAACATGGCGGCAAACCCCGCTCTATTTTTATTCTCCCTGGTCCTCATAATACCTCCATCATTGGTACCACTGAAACAACGCCAGAAGAAGAACTATCATCCGTCCGTCCGTCCGACGACGAAGTGGCATATCTACTTTCAGAGACGCAGCGAATTTTTCCTGAAAAAACACTCAACAGTGATGACATCATCGCTGTCTACGCAGGCACACGCCCACTCATGGCACCCGATCAACATCGGCGAGGCTTCGCAAAGGCTGCCTTTGTCTCAAGAGAACACCTCATCACAGAAAGTCCAAGTGGGGTGACGTACCTATATGGTGGAAAACTCACAACACATCGACAGATGGCGGAAGAGACAGTAAACCGTCTTGCTGCCGCTTTGAATGTCCCTCGTAACTGTAGAACTGACACTCACCCATTGCCCAATGCGACAGGTGAAGTGTCAAGCGCAGATCGGAATCACCGGGCACAGACAACGCTTGACACGGAACGACTCGTTAAACGATATGGCGAAGGGTATCGTGCTATTCAAGACTTCATCAGTGAAGATGCAACGCTTGCCGAACCCATAACACCGTCTCTTCCGTTCATAAAGGCAGAGCTTCTCTACGCCTGCTGGGGTGAGATGGCGATAACACTGGACGATCTTCTCTGGCGACGCACACGTATCGGTTGGGCACCGGGTCAAGGGCTTGAGATCGCCCCGCAAATCGCGCAATTCTTAGGTAAAAAAAATAACTGGCATCAAGCCAGAATCACGGCGGAGGCGGAAACATACCGCGAACGTATCCGCTGGTTAAATGCTAATCTGTAGAATGACCATATCTCTTTATTTTTATGAAACAGGACTTACGCAGTTGTCTCTAAAAACCGACAGCTTCCCCCTGCTTGCGGGGGGACTCAGGGGGGTAATCCTAAATTTTGCGTAAGTCCTATGAAAATTAACCGAAAACCATCGTGAAACGAAATTGTGAGCGATTAGCGAACAATTTGTCTTTGCTTTACATTGTGGAACGATGATAGAAAACTAATAGTTAGAAAAATGGAAGTTTATCGTTGGGAAGACCGGAAATTTGGAAAGCTGGAACCCTTACGTTTCGGGGCAGAACGTGATTTTGAGGACCTGCTCGAAAAAGACGCAACACTGGTCCTTGGTGAACCGCTTTGCGTCATCAGCAGACAACCACCGCTGAGCACCTCAAAACAGAAGATCGACTTATTGGCACTCGATCGCCAGGGGAATTGCGTAATTATTGAACTCAAACGCGGGAAACCGTCTCGAACAGCAATCACCCAGATTCTGGAATACGCCGCTGGGGTCTCCCAACTTTCCTACATAGAATTAGAGCAGCTCGCTTACCGATGGCATCAACAACAAGGCAAAGAGTTTTCTTCACTCACCGCATTCCATAGTGAATTCTTTGAATACGAACCGGGCGATATTCGACCCTCGGCATTCAATCAACAACAGCGATTAGTCCTCGTCTCGGAGGGGGTTGACACACGCGTCTTAGAAGTCGCCGAATACCTACGCACGCTTGGGTTGGATCTTACCTATATCTCCTATTTTTCTTACCATGCCCCAGACGAAATCTTAGTCGCTACCGAAACTGTGTTAGGCGGAACACTCGTCAAGGAAGAAGAACGGACGTATCGCACCACGGCACAACAGTTCATGACCCTCACGGTGTTCATCAAGACGTTAGCGGGGAACGAGGCACTCCTACAAATTGTTCATGAATTTTTGGCGTATGTTGATACATGCGGGGCAACGCTTCGACCCCGTATCGCCAAACTCCGAATGACGATTGGCGGACGCTGGTGGCTTGACACGTATCCCTCAAAAAGAGCCACCCACTTCCGCGTTGATGTCCACGGTGATTTCACACCGCTCCACATTGTTGAGTGTAGAGCGAACTTGCCTAACGTGACAGTCAAGAATTTCGGTATCTCTTTCAATATTGCATCCAAAGCGGATCTGGAGTATGCCATCGAGATTTTTGAACGCGCTCGCAATTCTATTCTATCTTCTCCATGATAGAACTGTGAGTTCGGTATATGAAAACCTTGATGAACTGGCATTCAAAGTTATAACACAAACGCAAGCCAGCGGGATGGTGTGAGACACTCCAAATTGTTTTATTGCGTTGGGTAAAAGGGTTTTCTTCCTTCTCTAAAAGAGGGACTCCTCCATAACTACATGCGAAAACAACTTCACAACCCTACTATTTCTATCAACGTTGCGTAAGTCCTATATAGGAAAATAAAAAAATGCCCTGGCTCCGTTTTGGTCACCCAGAATTCCTTCATTTTCTATGGGCAGTCCCGCTTTTAATCCTACTCTCGCTCTTCGGATTGCGCCAGAAACAGAAGGCACTCCTGCAATTCCACAACGCTGTAAATCCCAAGCATCTACAACGACATAAGATTCAAGCGGGGTTGCTGCTGCTGAGTTATCTGCTTGTGACACTCGCCATCGCGCGCCCACAATGGGGCGCGAAACCTGAACCTGTTGCCGAGAGATTGGACATCATGCTCGGACTCGATATTTCAACGAGTATGCTGGCAGCAGATGAAAAATCTGTTCGACGCCTCACATACGCTAAAGAGGTTATCTTCTCTCTCTTGGAGGAACTTGAAGGGGACCGATTCGGTCTACTCTACTTCGCCGAAGCGAGTTTCGTGGTATGCCCATTGACGAAAGATACCGCTACGCTCAGAGAATTCTTAACGGCGATCACGCCTGAGACGCTTACGCATAGCGGCACGCGTATCAGTAATGCTATTGAAATAGCGACCAAACGCCTGATTTCAGACCATGACGATCCAACAGCAATAGATACTGATTTCAGCGGACAGAAAGTTCTGATTCTGTTTACGGACGGGGAGGACCACGGGGAAGCAGCTACCTCAGCGGCAAAAGAGGCGCGTCGGGTTGGTGTGCATGTCTATTGCATCGGGATCGGTAATCCTGTTCAATCTGTCCCGATTCCACTGCCGCAGGGTACACGTACGGAAACGACACCCTACAAACGCGATGTCAACGGGCAGCTTGTGCTAACAACTTTAGATGAAACCGCTCTGCAAGAAATTGCCGAAGCAGGAGACGGCAATTACTACCATGCAGCCGCAGGAATTACCCAACTACGGTCGGACTTAGCACGCCTCGAAAGACAGAAATTCAGCGTCCGCGAAAACGGTAAGTATCAAGAACGGTTCCAATTCTTTGTAGCAGGGGCGTTAATTTTGCTTATCTGCGAGGTTCTGCACTTTGCAGTAGGGTCTCGCAAGTCACGTCCTTGAAAATTTGTCCATATACGGGGCAGCCTTACCCCTACGACGCTTTTCTGAGTGTTAATCCACCTGGACGGAAACGCATTAAAAGGATGAGAATAAGCCCAAAAATAAGGTAGCGTGAGCCGCCAAATTGGTAAGGGATAATGAAGCCAGGTCTTAGCACTTCCCCCAACGATCCGAGAATTGCTGCACCTATCATCGCGCCCCTTATACTTCCCATACCACCAAGGACGACCATACAGAGAATGAGAATAGATTCCCAGAATTCAAAGAAAGGCGCGCTAATGTTAACCTGAAATTGCGCCACGAAGCCGCCACCTAACCCGCCGATAGCTGCACTCACTGCAAATGCCAATGCCTTATAGCGACTGACATTAATCCCCATACTTTCCGCTGCCTGTTCATCTTCTCGGATCGCAACCCATGCTCTCCCAACCCGAGAATGTTGCAGTCGATAGGCAATAAAGACCACCAAGATTAGCAAGATTAGAATATGGTAGTAATTGTGCCAATTCTGATTGAACACAACTCCTAAAATAGAAGGCGGAGGGATATCGCGAACCAATCCATTCGGGCCCCCAATCAACCACTGCTCGTTTTTCACGATACGGAAGAGCAACTCAGCGAACCCAAAGGTGACAATTGCGAAATAATCACCCGTGAGTCGCAAAGTGGGTGCGCCACGCAACAGTCCCCACAACGCGCCATTAAGCACAGCGAGAGGCAATGCGATCCAGTAATTCACGCCGAGGCGCGCCATCAATAACCCAGCCGTATAACCACCAATCAAGTAAAAACCGACATAACCGAGATCAAGGAGTCCTGTGAACCCGCAGACAATATTCAGTCCGATAGCCAAGAGCATATAGAGATACGCACGGACAATAATCCGAAGCATATAATCTCCACTCGGGAACCCCAGATAAATATTCCGATGCGACAAGAAGAGGGCTATGGCATCAATGCCGTACATTAATAACGGCAGAAAACAGATAAATAAGCCAAAGGTGATATTTTTCGGTGTCAATTGATTTTTCATGCTAAGCGCGGTGTCCTGTTGATTTGCCAAAGAGTCCGGATGGACGAATAACAATCACTCCGATCATGATAATATAGGCAATTGCTAAGCGGTATCCTGAGGAGATATATCCAGCCCCAAAGACTTCGGCTAATCCGATTATGATGCCGCCGAGCATTGCTCCCGTAATGTTGCCTATACCACCGAGCACGGCAGCGGCAAAAGCAGCGACACCTTTATAGTAGCCCATTGTTGGCGTAACCACCTCTCGCAAACCGACCATTATCCCCGCGACCGCACCCAAGGCAGAACCGATAATAAACGTTATAGCAATCACTCGGTTTGTCCTGATTCCCATCAGATTCGCTGCAACCGGATTTTGGGCACAAGCCCGCATAGCTTTGCCTATTTTGGTCAGATAAATCAATCGGTTTAACGCAACCATCAAGACAAGTGCCAATACCATAATAAACACATCCCGGTAAGGTAAAGACGCACCACCGGGAAGTGTAACCGCATTCTGACTGAGGAAAATAGTCGGGAGAACTTCAGGGGAAAATTGACGGGGACGGGCTGACCAAATCATCCGGGCAAGGTTTTGTAACGCCAACGACATACCTATTGCTGTAATCAACGCCGATAAACGCGGGGCATTCCGAAGCGGTCGGTATGCTACCAGATCAATTAGCATTCCTAACATTCCGCATAGAATCATACTCAGCGGTAGCGCAATCCAAAACGGTATACCAAAGACTGTTATAAGCATGAGTGCGATATAGGCACCAAACATGAAAATTTCGCCATGTGCGAAGTTAATCAGTTGGATAATACCGTAAACCATGGTATAACCGACCGCGATGAGTGCGTAGATACCACCGAGTACTAATCCGTTAATAATTTGCTCTAAAAATTGTGACATAATCTTCTCACGGTATTAAGATTAAAAAAGGATCCTGCTGATCTGCATTTCTACATCGCCGTAAAGAGAACCTGTTTTAATATCAATCTAATTCAAGTAGCTGTTGACCAGCGGCAACAAACTGTCCATCCTTCACAATTTTCACGTAAGCCGGTTTATTAACCGTATCCCCATTTGTATCAAAATAGGTTAAACCCGTAACACCTTTGTAGCCTTCCTCAGGCGTATCCAAAGATGCCAAATGGTCTCGAATAGATTTCCGGTTATCAGCGACGGATGCCTCCGGATTATAGGTTTTTTCAAGGGCATCCGCGATCATTCCAACAGCATCGTAAGTCAGCGCAGCCCATGTATCCGGTGCAACTCCGTGCATCTCCTCAAAATTAGCTGCCATCTGTAGTGCATCTTCGCCAGCGGCACCAAAGGTAAAAGGCGTTGTCAGATAAGTTCCCTCCGCGGCACTCCCTGCGATTGTAAGGAAGTCTGGAGAATCTACGCCATCCGCTCCGAAAAATTGCGCTGTGATTCCAGTCTCACGCGCCTGTTTGGCAATCAAACCGGCTTCACTATAGAGCCCAGAAATGAAGATAGCGTCTGGATTTTTGGCTTTAATACTGGTAAGTTGGGCTTTAAAATCAGTATTATCGCGATCGTATGCTTCCGAAGCGACAAGATTAAGTCCTATCTTTTCAGCTTCCTCCACAAACGCATTCCTTAACCCACGTCCATAATCGTCGTTATCAAAAAAAACAGCGACAGATTGAAGGTCGGTTAAAATCTTGTCGATATATTGCGCGATGAATTTCCCTTGAAAATCGTCACGATACAAGTTGCGGAATGTCCAGTCGCTCCCCTCACAAACGTTCACATTTGTGGACCCGGGGGATAATTCAACGATACCCGCCCGTTGATAAATCGGTTTTCCAGCCAACGAGCAAGAACTGTTGAAGTGCCCAACGACTGCAAGGATTTGTAGATTATTGGCGATGCGTTCTGCAACAAGGCTTGCCTCAGCATCTTTGCCAGCATCATCTTCAAAAACCAGCATTAGTTTCATACCATTGACACCGCCAGCATCATTAATCTCTTTTGCTTGGAGTTCAGCACCACGGCGGATCATCTCCCCAAAAGCAGCAGCATTGCCCGTAAATGGCGCAGCAACAGCGACTTTTAATTCCCGCGGTGCTCTCTGTGTTTGGCTCGTACTTCTGTCTTGGGCTTGACATCCCAAAATAGATACGAATCCTACTATCAGTAATCCAACAAGCCAATTTCGCATTTTAGGTATACTCCCTTCGTTGTTCAGCAATCCTGCGTGTTATTAGGACGAATTAAGCCTGTGAGGTTATTCGCTATTTTGTTGCAAGACCTGCCTAAAATCAAATTTAAATTGCAATCTATCTGCTTTACCGTCTGAATGAATTATCCGAACTTCAGGAACAACAATCCTAACGTTTGCTGTGTCACTCGGAAGTCGGTCAAAAATTAAAAGTCCACTTCGTCTGGCACCGGCGAACAATTTACCGCTTTCAAAGATACTGTCTTCTATCACAACACGTTCCCACTCTAACGCCTCAGCATCTACATAAGATTGGTAATGCCCGTAATAGGACGGATAAGTAAGCGGCATATACGGATTCCCGTGCGATAGATCCACGTCGTCGTACAGTGAGTCAAAGTAATCGCTGGAGAGATTAGCATATTGCGTATCTTTTCCATCAATTAGGATTGCCATGTCATTAACAAGGACGCGGCGGTGGTCCCGGTTATGGACTGTAATGCCGAATACTGTATAGATAGGTTCAACAGCACCATTCCGCTCGACGACAAGATACGGGTTCAATTTCGGATCTTCGGTGAGTGCAAACAATTCGACCTCATCAATCGGCTCAATTGTAACAGCAACACCCTCTTTTTCGACAGTTGCCGCCGCCGTTTCTATATCAATTTTGGCATCAAAACGCCCTTCAACGGGTTCCATATAGACTTCAACGGAAGGGCTTGGTGTGGCAGCACACCCAACTAAGAATACGCCGGTTAGAAGAAGCAAACCGATGCCACTCATAATCTGATGTCGGAAATAGATGCGATCTCTCTTAGAAGTCATGCGTCCTACCCTCCTATCGTAACTATATTTTACACAGGGTGAATTTTATTGTCAAGGACTTTAGTATCAACACGATTTAATGACGAGAATCGACCAGTTTTGGAAACTAAAACTCCCATTTTAGCAGCGTGACGCGTTTATGCCATACAACCATGCCCATCGCAGTGCCGATTGCTGCCCCAACGACGACATCTGATGTATAATGCCGTCCTAAATAGACACGCGAGAAACTAACGAGTCCCGCCCCCAGGTAGAGCGGCATTCGCCATTTCGGATACTGATACCCCAAAATAGTTGCAACACTAAAGGCAATAGAAGCGTGTCCTGACGGCATCGCGGGATTTCCCAAAGTTTCATCAAGCGGCCGCTTCCTACCTATCAATTTTTTTCCGCCAAACGTTATGATTCCTGCTCCCATATATGCTGATGCCAAAAGCTTACCAGTTTCCCGATGTGATTCATTTCCGTACGCCATAAGGAGAATTGAGGCACCCATCACACCGCGATAGTCTCCAAGATCCGAGATACCTCCCATGATTGTCCACATCGGCTCTTGGTGTGGCGGTGCATTATAAATACGATCAAAGAGGTTTTGATCCCAGCGCGATAAGAGGTTTTCGGCGTTCACTTCTAATCCTGCTGTAAAAAAGCAGAAAATAGACACACATATAACAGACGCTTTAAAACATTTCGCACGCCAATATTGTGTGGGCAATTGTGAAAACCTCCAAAACGCGTCTGTTGTATTCATTACTGGATTCTCCCCAAAAACCCGCACGCTGACACCGGACGTAGCCGGTTTCCGCTAAAAATATTTGACAGTTGGTTACATCTATGATGTACTTAAGAATATACAAACGGGAGCTAAAAAGATGCAAATACGTCACACTGTGGTCGAGTATGATCTGGAAGAAGCAGCAGCCATGCTCGATATCTCACCAGCAGACCTGAAAAAAGCAATCGAAGCAGGACACTTGCACTGTTACTACAGACGTGGTAAAGATGATTACCGTTTCCACGAAGCGAGTATTCGCGTCAACAAAGATTTACTTTCCCAGAAAGATTACCTCGCCGAAGTACTGAATACGGATTCCATTTTATAGACTATCACGGTGCCTGACGGTCCGGAATAGTCATATCCGTGCGGTTGGGAAACCGCACCTATCTTACGAGTGGTAGACGAGGTTTGCCAACCTCGCCACCACGGTGTGTAAAGGTAATTCTAAATCCCACCGTAGACGGTTAGGAACCGTGCCTACTAAACTTCGGATTCGGTGTTACTGTGCCGCTTTGAGCCTACCCCAAGTCGTTGTCAGTTTGCCTTGTGCCTCCACGGCGAGAAATGCGTCAACGCTATCGTTCATGATAATGTTGACTTCTTCTTCGGTCAGACCCCGTTTCCATATGTTAAGGTCATCCATGAGTCCAGTGAAAGCTCGCTGGTTGTCAATATTAAAGCCGACCCGCGCCCCAGAATCCCAATCAGGCGCGATCGGGGTCCCGACGCGTGCTTTCTCTTCACCAACATTGTTTCCGTTGATGTAAAGTACAGCTAATCCTTCGGCGCGACTGAACGTACCTGCATAATGTATCCACTCATTGGCTTCATTTTTCCCAGCGCGGATATCAAAGATCGTTGCGCCTCCAGGACTCCGATTGAGCCAGCGGTAGTTTCCGTCACCCCGTGCCTCCGGATGGACAAGCCATGTATTATCCCCAGCACGTGCGTTGAAAATTGCCATGTCCGAGATAGCCTCAACGTTAATCCACGCCACAATACTCATGCCTTCGGTCGGGATATCTTCAGGTTTGATATTGGGGCCATCAAGATCCAGAAAACTCCCAGCTGCAAAATGGGCAGCTTTCCCAAACTTCCCATCGTCAGACTGTGTGACCTTCCCCTGAATCGCGCCGTCATAACCACGACCCGCCTTGCCAACGACAGTATCGCCATCAAAATCCTCATAATCGAAATACAGGACTAAATCCGGATCAAGGACCTGGGCAGATGCGTTCTGAATTTCAAATCCAAGGAATCCTACCACGGGCAAACTGAAGGCACATATTAGAAATAAGCATACCAGCTGCGGTTGCAGTGTGTTAGCTACTGTTAGAAATCGAAAGTTCTGTTTCATATTGAAAATCTCCTTTACATGAGTTATCTGTTACTTTCTTGCACAAACCCGTTGCTTGTGTTAAAGTTTATCACTTTCCTAATCGGGTTTGCAAACCGAAATCGAAAAAATTCTTGATTTTTAATCCTGCTTTGCGTTAAACTGATTTAGGAGATAGAGAGAAACTATAAAGAATTTAGGATGTCAAAAGGAAACATAAGGTTGCAAAGTGTAGGAATCATCCCAGCTCGCTATGCCTCAAGCCGTTTTGAGGGAAAGCCGTTAGTAAATCTGCTTGGGAAACCGATGGTGCAACACGTCTACGAAAGCGCCTGCCGCGCAAAAATGCTAAACGAAGTTATCGTCGCTACAGATGACCAGCGGATTTACGATGCGGTAACTCGATTCGGTGGAAACGTCCAAATGACGGGGCCGTGTGCGACGGGTACTGAGCGAGTCGCAGTTGTCGCAGCAGGATTAAAATGTGATATTGTCGCCAACATTCAAGGTGATGAGCCGCTGCTTGAACCTGCACAGATAGACTTAATGCTACAACCTTTCATTGACAGACCAGAGGTACAAGTCTGTACATTAAAACAACGGGTTGAGACTGCAACAGATTACCGAGATGTTAATGTTGTTAAAGTTGTTACAAACCTTCAAGAGGATGCGTTATATTTCTCGCGCGGGTCTATCCCGGGAAGAATCGGTGAGGATGCGCTTCAGACATTTCCTGTGTACCGACATGTAGGCTTGTACGCTTATCGCCGGGAACAACTCCTCGCTTTCACAAAATGGAACTCCACACCTTACGAACTCGCAGAAGGTTTAGAACAACTCCGTTTCTTAGAACACGGTGTCCCTATCCACGTCGTTGAAACCGATACGCTACTTATTGGGGTTGATGTTCCCGCTGACTTAGAGCGGGTAAAACGAATTTTAGAAACAACATAAGGAGAGCACTACAAGGCAAGTAGAGGAGTCCAACGTGACATCACTACACGAAAATCTGCGAACTTCATTCCGAAACAGTCTGCGGATCTTCTCCTCCAGTGCCATTTCAGAAAAATGACAAAATATATTTTCGTGACCGGCGGGGTTATCTCAGGTATCGGCAAAGGCATCACTACTGCGTCCTTGGGGAGGCTGCTCATTAATCGCGGCTTCAAGGTAATTGTCGTCAAGATTGATCCATATCTGAATGTCGATGCCGGTGTGATGAACCCGTTTCAACACGGCGAAGTCTTTGTCACGCATGATGGTGCAGAGACCGATCTCGACATCGGGAACTATGAACGATTTCTCGGTATTGACCTCAACCAATACTCTAACTTCACTACTGGATCCGTCTACAGTGAAGTAATCGCGAAAGAACGACACGGTGACTACCTCGGTCAGACAGTGCAGCTTATTCCGCATATTACCGATGAAATCAAACGCCGTATCTACCAGATTGGTAAAGATAACGAAGCCGAGATAGTGATTACCGAGATAGGCGGAACGATTGGGGACTTTGAAATGCCACCCTTTGTTGAAGCGATTCGGCAGATGGCGGTCGAGGTGGACCGTCAGAATACGATGTTCCTCCATGTGTCCCTCATCTACACCCTACCTAACGGCGAAAGCAAGAGCAAACCGACCCAACACAGTATTCGTAAACTCCAAGAATTGGGCGTTCAACCCGATCTGTTGCTCTGCCGAACCAGCCAACCTCTGGATGAGGCTTTTCGCCAGAAAATCGCCCTCCTCTGCGGGATCAGTGAAGAATACATTTTTGAAGGACTCGACACGAAATGCGTTGATGAAATTCCACTTAATTTTGAACAGCAAGGTATGGGACATCTCGTTCTAAAGCGACTTGGACTCGAAACACGACCGCCGATGGACGCTGAATGGGCTGCAATGGTTGAAAAACTGAAAAACCCGAAACACGAAACCCGAATTGCCGTCGTCGGAAAATATACAACCGGCAGCGACGCTTATATCAGCGTACAGGAAGCCCTCAAGCACGGTGGGATTGCTAACGAAGCCGCCGTTGATATTGAATGGATAGAGGCTGAGGCACTTACAGAACACCCCGATCTCGACAGCGTTTTTAAAGATGTTGATGGGATTTTGGTGCCCGGCGGATTCGGGTACCGTGGGATTGACGGTATGTTGGTCGCAGCGCGATATGCTCGTGAAAATCGGATTCCATATTTCGGATTATGCCTCGGTATGCAGTGCCTCGTGATTGAGTTTGCACGGCACGCTGCCAACCTAAAAGAAGCCAACAGCACAGAGGTAGACTCAAAAACACCACACCCCGTCATAGATTTGATGCTTGAGCAACGCGCCGTTGCTGATCTCGGCGCGACAATGCGGCTCGGCATCTATCCGTGTGTCCTTAAAGAAAATACCAAAAGTTACACCGCCTATCAACAACCTATCATTGTAGAACGACATCGGCATCGCTATGAATTAAATAACGCATACCGCTCGCAATTGGAAACGGCGGGACTCTGTTTTAGTGGACTGTCACCGGACGAAAGCCTCGTTGAAATCGCTGAAGTAACCGATCATCCGTGGATGGTCGGTTCACAATTTCATCCCGAATTTCAATCAAAACCGCTTGCCCCGCACCCGCTTTTCCGAGAATTTATTGCAGCGGTGCTTCGCCACCAAGAACAAGCCAAAGAATGCGCGGCTTCTTGACAAAGCGAGAATTTATCATATTATACTATTAGAATCATACTATTTTAAAGCGGAGAGCATTCATGAATAATACTACCATAGTTCGTTCCGGTGCTTGGTACGGGGATGAAGCGTTGCCGCTGAATTTTCCATCCGGCTGGGAAGTAGCAGTATTGGGACCGAAAGACGCGCCTATGCTTTCGGATGCCCAAATTGAACAAGCATTTGCTGAGCCAATCGGCACCCCTCGCATTTCGGAATTAGCGAAACGAAAAAAGAGTGCTGCTATTGTTGTGGATGATCTGAGTCGTCCAACCCCGGCTGCGCGGGTCGTACCTTTTCTCCTACGCGAGTTAGCTACAGCCGGTGTCCCGAAATCCGATATCCGATTCGTTGTTGGTCCCGGTTCCCACCGTCCACTGACTGACGCAGAAATTGCGAAAAAGATCGGGGCAGATGTGGCTGCCGAATACGAGACAACAAACCATGATTTTATGAGCGGTGATCTGCGCGCACTGGGTAACCTTGATAACGGCATGCCTCTCTATTTGAACCGTGTCGTCGCAGATTCGGATTTCAAAATCTGTCTCGGTGGTATTTATCCGCATAGTTCCGTCGGCTTCAGTGGCGGCGCGAAGCTAATTGTTCCGGGTATCGCCGGTTTCGCGACGATGTATTATTTTCATACTTTTCCACCCGGTCGCGGGTATGCCAATATTGAGGGTGAAAGCGATGAACCTGATCGTCGCGGCTCTGCTGAGATAGCAGCAGCGGTTCTCGGTCTTGATGCTATCGCCAATGTTGTGCTTAATAGCCGCCGTGAAATCTGTGGGTTGTTTGTGGGCGACTTTGTGCAGGCACACCGTAAAGGCGCACATTTCGCATTGGATACCTACAGAACCGAGGTCCCAGAAACCACTCGAAATGAGACGGATCTGGTGATAATCAACTGCTATCCACTTGATTCCGATGCGATCCAACTCGATAAGGCGTTGGCGGCTCTAAGTTATTTTGAAAGTGCTTATACAATCGCGCTCTATCCGGCAAGCGACGGTAGCTGCTATCACGGACTGTTCGATAGACTGGATTACCCACGCTTTCTTCAGCAGCGTGCCGAACAGATTCCGCCTGAACCGCCTGAACACGGAATCGGGAGACGTGGGCAACTGCACGTCTGGTCTGAACACTTTTTGGCAGATGACTTCTACAAAGAGTATCCCGCCTCACTTCTGTTCCGTGACTTAGAACAGTTGATCCAATTGTTCGCAGAGAAACTACCATCAGATGCAAAAGTCGTCGTCTTACCTGTGGCAGGAATTCAAGTGCCTGTACCGACCCTTCCAGAGTAAGAAACCTCAGTTTGCAATCTATTCGGCATAGAGATTAATAACACCAACATCTCCGATGACAAGCACCGATGTTGCTTGAGTGTAACGAAACATACCACTTCCTATCCGTGTAATCGGCGAACGCAAAATGGAGGGTAATAATGAAGAACACTGCTACAGTCCACTCCCGTGCATGGTACGGGGATGAAGAATTGACGCTGAATTTTCCTTCGGGCTGGGATGTCGAAATATTAGGTCCCAAGGACGCTCCTGCGCTTTCGGATGCGCAAATTGAACGTGCACTCGCTGAACCGATCGGCACACTCCGCATCTCGGAACTCGCAAAAGGGAAGAAAAGTGCTGCTATTATTGTAGATGACTTAAGTCGTCCAACGCCTGCTGCGAGAGTTGTTCCTTTTCTCTTGCGCGAATTAGCGGCAGCGGGTGTCCCGAAATCCGAGATTCGATTTGTTGTTGGTGGCGGTTCTCACCGTCCTCTCAGTGATGAAGAGGTTGCGAAAAAGATTGGCGCGGACGTTGCCGCCGAATACGAAGCCACCAGCCACGATTTTATGAGCGGCGATCTCCGCGCATTAGGAAGCCTTGATAACGGCATGCCTATCTATCTCAACCGAGTCGTCGCAGACGCAGATTTCAAAATCTGTCTCGGTGGCATCTATCCACACGGTTCCGTCGGCTTCGGTGGCGGTGCGAAATTGATTGTTCCAGGTATCGCAGGCTTCGCGACGATGTTCTATTTCCACTCTTTCTCGCCGAGTCGTGGACATGCTGTTATTGAAAGAAGCGGCGATGAACCGGATCATCGT
This sequence comes from Candidatus Poribacteria bacterium, assembly GCA_963662915.2. Taxonomy (GTDB): domain Bacteria; phylum Poribacteria; class WGA-4E; order WGA-4E; family WGA-3G; genus WGA-3G. The sequence continues at coordinate 2,716,318 of CAXXEU010000002.1, forward strand.
GATTTTTCCGAAGCTGTGGCAGGTGTCCTCGGTCTTGATGTGATTGCCAACACCGTGCTCAACAGTCGCCGTGAAATCTGTGGACTGTTCGTAGGTGATTTTGTGCAGGCACATCGGAAAGGGGCGCACTTCGCATTGGAAACTTACGGCACGGAGATACCAGAAGCGAGCCGCGCAGAGACAGACCTCGTTGTACTAAATTGCTATCCGCTTGACAGTGACCCGATCCAGACGGGCAAAGCACTCTGGGCAACGCGCCACTTTGAGAAGGCGTATAGGATGGCACTGAATCCAGCAAGTGACGGTATCTGTTACCATGGGCTGTTTGATCAAATTGATTATGCCCGTTTCGTACAACAGAAAGCGGAGCGGACAGCGTCTGAACTTCCGGCACCGCAACTTGGGAATCAAGACCAATTACACGTCTGGTCGGAACACTTTTTAGTGGACGATTTTTACAAGAAGCACCCAGGTGCGCGCCTCTTCCGTGATCTCGAACAACTCATCACGCTATTTGCCGAGAAACTGCCATCAAACGCTAAGGTTGCTGTCCTGCCATCGGCAGGGATCCAAGTGTTAGCGCAAGGAAAATAGCAAATGCGTAATCTTTCTAAAGCAAGTTCCGAACATCCACAAGTCTCACACAAAGTGGTTTCGTTTCTACAACGCATCAATACCCGTCTGGGTAAGATTGAAACCGGCGGGCTGTGTGTAATTATCGCAATGATGTTGGGACTTGCGATACTCAAAATTGTCTTGCGTTATGGGTTTCAAATGAGTCTGGCGTGGAGCGATACAATGCTCCAGCATTTGACGCTCTGGCTGTGTTTCCTCGGTGCTGCGCTTGCCACGTGTGAGAGACGACACATTAGCATTGATGTACTTAGCCGAATTCTTCCCGAAAAAATCACGCAATGGAGTAACCTGATTGTTGATTGCCTCGCTCTGATTGTTGTCGGAATCTTAGCATATTACGGCTTCGATTTCATTATAGATGAACAATCAAGCGAGGCTGTGCTAATAGGGAACATCCCACTGTGGTGGGCAAAGAGCATTATTCCGGTCGGATTCGTCCTCATTGGACTTCACTTCGCCCTTCAGATTGGCATCCGTTTAACAAACAGCGGAGAGGTTCTGGACGTTCGCAAAGGAGTACCGGAGTAATGGGACTCATCATTGGTATCGGATTGGTAGGCTTCGCGCTCTTTGGTGGTGCGCTCTTCGTCCTATTAGGTGGCGCATCAATTATCGGATACCTCACAGCAGGCGAACCGATTTCAACGATCTTAATCGATTTCAACCGACTCACAAGAAATTCGACGATCCTCATTATCCCGCTCTTCACCTTTGCAGGCTATGTAATCGCTGAAGGGCACGCCCCGCGCCGGTTGATTGCGTTTGCGCGTGCAAGTGTTGGATGGTTACCAGGTGGAATCGCCGTGGTTGTCCTCGGCACCTGCGCTTTTTTCACAACTTTTACAGGCGCGTCCGGCGTAACGATTATCGCCCTTGGTGGACTATTATATCCAATCCTGCGCCAGACGTATAGCGACAGATTTTCGCTCGGTTTGGTAACGGCTTCTGGAAGTATCGGGCTCCTGTTTCCGCCGTGTGTTCCGCTTATTCTCTATGCGATTATCGCTCAGGTCCCCATTGAAAGGATGTTCCTTGCGGGTATTATTCCGGGGCTGCTTATCCTCGGTATTTTGAGTTTCTATTGCTGCGGATGGAGTCTCGCCAAACGGATTGAGACGACACCGTTCGATGTTCGCGTTTTCATCCGAACGCTCTGGGACGTGAAATGGGAACTGCTGCTTCCGTTTGTTGTGTTAGGGGGTATCATCTCTGGCTTCGTTACATTAGACGAAGCGGCTGCGCTGACGGCTATCTATGCGTGTATCGTGGAATTTGGTATCCACCGCTCTATTTCGGTGAAGGTCTTACCGCGCATTGTCAAGGAAAGTACGCTGCTTGTCGGGGCAATCCTCATCATCCTCGGTATCGCTTTAGGTTTGACAAACTACCTCATCACACTTGATGTGCCAACAACTGTTCTCGATTGGATCCAAGCAACAACCGAAAATAAGGTTGTCACGCTCATCGGACTCAATATTTTTCTCCTCATCGTCGGATGTCTGATGGACATTTTTTCAGCGGTTATCATCGTTGTCCCGCTACTCCTTCCGATCGCTGAACAATTTGGGATCGACAAAGCACACCTCGGTATTATTGTCTTAACGAACCTCGAAATCGGCTATCTGACTCCACCGGTTGGAATGAACTTATTTATTTCCAGCATGAAGTTTGATCGGTCAGTTGTTGTGCTCTACCGTTCAGTTCTCTTGTTTATTGTCCTGTTATTGATAGCGTTAGTATTGGTGACTTATATCCCAGATTTGAGCCTTTGGTTGCCTCGGGCTTTGGGGAGAACAACAGAGCCGCTTTTTTAGCGGCTTGAAAGTTCAATTGAAAAATAAAAAAGTCTGGCGAAATGCATCGCCAGACTTCGCAAATAAGGTTTTATCAAGACAGTTCTCCAACTATGCTGTTAGCGAGTAACCTTTAAATCGCCCCATGTAACAGCCAGTTTTCCTGCCGCTTCAACATCCAAACTGATATCCATCATCTCCTGAATTTCACCTTCATCAAGGGCACGTTGCCAAAAAGAGATTTCATCAATGATGCCTTCTGCGCCATTCAGGAACGGAATATACGGAATAGTTTCCCATCCGAATCTCGGTTTTTCGTGGAGTTGCGGGAACCCACCGGTAATCTTCTTACCACTGGTGGCTGCCTCGGCACCGTCAATGTATAGGAAAGGGTTTCCGCCACCAAAGTCCCAAGTGGCTGCGACATGAAACCACTCATCTTTTTTGATGACACCTGCTGGATCGAATTCAACATCCTGCCAATCAGCATCGTCAGCCGCCTCAAAATAGAAACCGAAATCTTCGGGGTTGATGTCAACGTGGTTAGCCCCTTTGGACACGAAAAAGTAAATAGGTCCGAAACTGGCATCAAAAATCCGGTAATCATCGCCATCGGAGCCATCCCAATCGGGTTTGAACCAGAAGAGTAGGGTTCCTTCCTCAGCGATCAGGTCGGGGACTTCCATGTAGGTTTCCGCGCCTTTGAGGGAAATCCCAGTGGCAAATTTGCCGTCAGGAACCCACTTGGCATTACCATGAAAGGTGCCGTCATTTCCATTTCCTGTTCCATCAACGGCTTTATTTCCACTGCCTTCACCAATCCATAGAAGCAGATCGGCATCGTCAGGGATTCCTGCAAAGGTAGAAGTTACAGCAAATACACTAATAAACAAGACAAAATAAACGGGTCTCACGGTCTTTTAACCTCCCATTGTTCGAAAATTGTAATGGGAGAATTTTAGCAAAATTTATAAATTAAGTCAATTATTTTTCTTTGGGGTCCGCTTTCTGCGGAGCCACGGACACCTCAAGTGACACTTCCTTCCCACCATAACCGAGACAATGGTAGTGATTGTCATGATAGTTTTGACCGCCCATCTACTGGTCTCCATTTTCAAATGCAGGTCACTCAATAATATTTTATGCTAACCGATGGTGCTTCAACAATTCCCAATTTGGGGTAAAACCGATACCTGGTCGAGACGGGACGGGAACATAGCCGTCATCCTCTAAAACCATCACGGGTAGAAACATTTCACCCCGCAACGGATCAACAGCAGGCGGATAATACTCTAACATCAGGCCGTTGTCTCGGCTCGCAGCGATGTGGATTTGCAATTCTTGTGCGCCGTGTGGCGCGATTAACTTTTCGGATGCCGATGCTTCTTCGACGACCTTCATCGCTGGATCATAACCCGGAAGGATAGCGACATCCAGATTGAAAACATCCGCGCCTTCATAGTCGATAAGCGTTTGGAAATAGTGTAAGCCGTATCCATTTTCGCCCGTAGCGATTCGGATACCATAATCGTGTGCTACTGCGCGCAGCACTTTATGTCCCCTATAATCGTGGCTGGAAATGGGTTCTTCAAACCAAAAGATGTCGTTCGCCTGAAGGGTCGGGAGATACGCCTGCGCCTTCTCAATCGACAAAGCACAATTAGCATCTACCATTACGATAATATCGGAACCGACTGCTTCACGAACCGCCCCGATGCGTTTGAGGTCTGTTTCAAGTCCGGCATCTGGGTCGCCGATTTTCATTTTGACTGCGGTAGCGTTGAACTCGTCTCTGTTGCGGAGCATCTCTTCGCGGAGTTCATCAAATCCTTTTCCTCTGCCGTAGTAGCCGCCAGCGATATAGGTACGGATGCGTTGCTGCGTACCCCCCAGTAAGGCGTGAACCGACTTTTCCTCAATCTTCCCGCGGACATCCCAGCAGGCTTGATTTATTGCTGCTATAACTTGTGTGTGATAGCCACCGGGACCGTAGATTTTGTAGTTCTCGGCTAACCGTGAAACAGAGGCAGTATCGGTTACATCGTGTTCTATCAAGGCGGGGCGGAACAGGTCTACAAATTTTGGGAATATAGAGAGGGGACGGGTTGCGGCGGTTCCACCATTGAAACCGTATCCGAAAATCTCTTCTGTTCGGCTTTTCGCTGTCACTTTGACGAGATGGAGTCTGCCCTTATCGTAGACGTGCATGCCGTTCCAGATGGGTGGTTTGTCCCACTCGTAAAGTTGGCTTTCAATAGCGGTGATTTTGAAGGGAGGTGTTCGCATGGATTTCTATGGTTCCTTCGTTGCATTTTCACCCAGAGATATTTTTTCTATGAGTTTGGTTAGACTGTCAAACATGTCTTTTCTCCGGTTGTCTTGCCGACAGTATACCACTATTGCTATGTAATTTCAAGAAACTTCATGCTTCTCTGATTCGGGGTGGCAGATGAAACGTATTCGCGAGTGAGGTTTGCAGAACCCTGAAAAACTGCGCGAATTTCAGAGTATTTCAGAGTAAAATCGGAAAAATGGATATGAGAAAAACACGAGAGATACCAGGTGAACCGTGCGTTTTGGACATTTCTCAACAAAACGCTACTCTGAAAAATTGTGCGAATTTCAGAGTAGGTATGATTGTTTAAAAGATAGTTAAGACCCTCATGCAGTAGGAATTGTTGAACAGGAAAATTATTAACTAAAAGTCAATTTAAAAATAACTATAGTGAAGAAGAAAAAAATAAGTAGACAACGGACAGAGTGGCCCTTTGTGGATGTCGGCAAGTCCTGTTTGGCGAGGTCCCCGTGCTTCGTCGCCTCAAAGTACCCAATTAATTCTGACGGGGCATTTTCTGTAAGCCAATTCTGCATGAGTGGACTGTTTACGTTATCGTTGTAGACCCATCCTTCGTTGCCGGTGTTATAGGGTGGATCGATGTAGATGCACTTGATACGGTTGGCATAACGCGGGAGTAACGCCTTGAGGGCATGCAGGTTGTCGCCGTGGATGATGAGACTATCATCGGTATCGGATGGGTTACAGGAACGATCTTTGTCAGGTTCGAGGGGGCGGTAGGGGACGGTGAGGTGGTGGGCGTAGATGTGTTGTTTGCCTTTGAATTCAAGTGTGGGCATTGGAGTTCCTTTAAGATAGTATACGGGATATCAGGTAGTGTAGCGATCAATAAAGTCTTTACTGTCGATATCTGGTTGACCTTGTCGGGCATAGTATGAAGAAAAACGTGATACGATATCCTTTACGAAAAACGGGGAAATCTGAATTGTGGGTTCTCCAAATTTTTCGTCAAAATCTTCTTTATTAGGAGATGTCAATTTTCTAAAATTGAGGATCCCACCGTCAAAAAAATCGGTTTCCGGTAGCCAATGGTAATAGTTGCGCCTATTTCTACAGAGTTCCGTGACTTTACTTTTACTTTTGCTACCTCCTAAGACCTTTTTGACACTTTCGATCTCAACCAAAAGGATATAATCTGTATTAAGTACACTATTTTTTCCTCTCGGAACGAGATCACAAGCAGGACTCAGAACGACGAACCATTGATTATCTGCCGTTACTATACTCCCTGTTGTAATTTTGCCCGATATTGGTGGATATAGGTAGACTTCTTCTGGAAAGCAAGGTTGCTCCTCTTCCTCAAGAAGTTGAAGTAAATGGTTTAGAGTGTATCGGAGGAGAGCATTTTGGGTTCGTTCTGAATTTTCTACTCCATAAGATACCCATGTTGGTATCTGTGGCTGAAGATTTTTGAGGAAAACTTCACTGAGCCGCTGTTCAATTAATCCCCTACCTCCCATGATACGAGTGAGGCCTGTGTTGTAAATATCCCAAAACCTGTCTAAGAGTTCATAGTGTTCAGTTTCCCCCTTTGTAAAAACCTCAATGAGCATAATTTTTTCATCCAGATCGTGGTCCCACTCTCCTGGGTTTCCAGTAAATATAGCGATTGGAATCCGAAAAAATGACTCTTTAATTTTTTCGACGACCTGACTTCCTTCATTAGATCGATAGTTCGCGAGTTTCAAGTCAATAATAGCCCCATCAAAGGAATTATCCAATTTATCTAATGCCGTTTCCAATGTTTTGCATTCAACCAGTTCAATATCTCGTTTCTTTTCACGCGTGTAGTCGTCAAGTTCATCTCTGAAACTTTCAAGTTCCTGATCCACATCTTCAACTATAAGTAACCGTAATTTCTTCACTTTTCACCTTTCGTTTTGAGTTTAAGCCTGAAATGAGCCCCTTCTTTAGATTGAATAACTTTCAATTCAAACCCGCTTCGGTTCGCGGCTTCCGCAGCTATTGCCAGCCCTAACCCTGTTCCGTCTGGTTTGGTAGAAAAATGGGGTTCAAAGATTACTCCGCTATTAATGAGGCCAGGTTCAATTCCTGGTCCGGTATCGTGATAGTCAATGTGAATCAAGGAATTCTCGTCCATCAGAAATTCAACCGTGATTTCTCGTGTTTCAGACTTTTTCTGACTGATCCAGTAAAGACTATTGTGGACGAGATTTGTGAAAATGGTATAGATGTCCTGGGACCAAGCGGAGAGTTTGAAATCATCAGGCCCACTGATTTCGACTGAAATATTATGAGATTTCATTTCGTTTTCAAAGACAGAAAACGCATTCTCTATTGTTTTTTTCAATTCCAGCGGTTTTTGGGCAGCTCGTCTTCCTCCGGCTAACGGATCAAGTCTTTTAAATAGATTCACTAAAAATTGGGAATTCTCGGCGATTCCATCTAAAATTTCCATAACTTTTTCGAGGTTTGCCGAATCTCCGTTTTTCTGAAATGAGTTGTACCTACGTTTAAGATATGGTATTCGGTTGCGGAAATAACTGAGAGGTCGTCTGCCTTCATGAAGTAGGACATTAATAATTTTTCCCAAGGTGATTTGGCTCTGATAGATAGCAATAGTTTGGCGGATTTCATCAGCAATTTTGTTTTTTTCTTCGGCATCCTCATTGATGCGTTTAATGATTTCGTCAATTGTTATTCTGTCAACAGCAGCCTTGGTAAGTTCCGTTTCTATGTTCTCTTTGAGTTCATCGTAAGAAAAAAAGTTCTGGAGGTTACTTTCCACTTTGAAACCGGGGCGGCTTAAACCTGCACTCTTTCTGTAATTAAAACGTCGCCACTCAAGTTCCGTTATAATCTGCGTTGTAATTTTTTTCAGTTGATTAAAAGCTGTGTTTTCCTTAAGTCCATCTCTGGCACTTTTTTCAATCAAGAACGATTGATCCTCGGATTGAATTTGCACATACCCTATTGCTTGATTGCTACCGATACAGCGTGTGGGGTTCTGCACTCTTCGCGCGTTGAGTTTGAGCCAGTCAAAATCAGGATCTCCGAGTGGTCGGATCCTGAATCCGTTTCGATAAACGCCAATACCGTTGCTGGCATTCAAAATCTGTCTCGCCTCAAGTTTCTGAACATATTTGCCGGATTCATCTGTAAAACCCCGGTTAATGAGAGCATCAATGGCATCTGCCTCCCGATCATAAACACGGATATCAATATCAAGTTCACCGCAGCCAGTGGGGCTTCCAAAGTTGAATGCTATCTTCTCCTCTACCGTGTTACGGGCCTTCTGGGACGAATAGGTCAACGTCCCTGTACCGTCTCTGCTGATTTTACCAGATATTTTGTAGTCAAAGAGATCAAAAAGTGGATAGGGTTCAATAATTTCGTTGATATCGGTCACTTGTGGAAATCCGTTAACTGTCAAACTGATACGGAAGGCATCATTTATATCTTCACTACTGAGCGCATTAATTATAGGTGAGGTGAGTTTCTTCAACTCAAATCGCAGTTTGTCAAACTGTTTCTGGTCCCATTCGGCGAGCATTTCGCTCCCGCCGTTGATAGTCAGTCGTGTGCCCGGAGTTTCAGAGACCGTTGCTGTTTCCAATAGTATTTCTACATCATCCAAGTACGACGCAGTCTCAAAGTTGATCCATTCAAGATAGGCGGTTGTTTTCTCACCTTTCGGGTTAACTGTTTCGAGAAGGAGATCTTTTCCCAGAATAGACGCTGCATAGCGTCCTACACCTTTACTGCCCTGCAGCACCCTGCCGGAAGGACTTTTTCGTCTTTCACGTTTATTATCGGTTGACGGCACCATCCACTTATTAATGACATCGTCTCTGGACATTCCATGCCCATGATCAGAGATGACAATAGAATATCCACTGGTGTCAGAAGATACTTTGAATTCTATATGCACATCGGGAGAATCAGCATCATAAGCGTTTTTTACCAACTCAAAAACAGCTGCATAATTGTCCTGAATAAGATCACGACCAATCGTAAGAAGGTGTCGTCCTGCGGGTCTAATCTTATAAGTTGTGTTGGTTTTCATTTTCCCGATTCCTCCTCAATTTTTCTGATTTAACCAATGGTATGTCATCAAGGGACAGGGCATATAACAAACAGCCGAATCTAAATCAATGTATGCAATCCATCTTATCTATGCTATGCAGGTTTACTGACTATTTTTCACGTTCCTCCAGTTCAAAGGGAAAATCATCGAACTTGATAGGTATTTTCCCTTCTTCGATTGATTGACGCAGTGCCTCAATGTCCTCATCAGTGAGATGTGGTGGTTTTTCCATCAACCTGATTAGGCGTTGTGCAGCGGGATTTGTTCTTGTTGGTGTTTTCTGCATCTGCGTTGCTTGGAGTTTGATGGAGTGTGTAGGTTTCATACAGTATCTGATTCCTTTGCTCTATTGAGATTTCAGCATAAGTATAACATTAATTTTCCAGAAATTTTAAGTAAAATTCAGAAGCGGGAAGTTGGGTTTCGTTTTCAGTGGGGGCCTAACCTCTCTGGTACACCTCACAGAACCAAAAACGAAGCGGAATGTTTAGAAACGAAATCCGGTGCGGTTGGGAAACCGTACCTACCCGTGTGTGATTTGGTATGAGAGTTTGTCAACTGAGTGTTTCAACCCATTCACTGAGAACCCGCGCCATTTCTACGAATACGTCTTCTTCCGTTTTACGGCGTTTGAGCACTTTAAACCCATGATCTGCAGTATCCAGTAAGTGTAAAGTTGCCTTGTCGCCTAACTTTTCGCAGACTGGCTCTAATAGATCAAGGACTGCCAGTTTATCGCGGGTACCAGAGAGGAAAAGCATCGGCACAGTAACATCGGTGAGATGCTCTGCACGTTCTGTGCCTTCTCTGCCAGATGGGTGCAGCGGGAACGCAAAAAATACAAGACCTTTGACATGCTCAATGGGTTCCTTCGCTGCGGACATCGAGGACATGCGTCCGCTATAGGAATGTCCGCCGACGAGAATGGATACATCGCTTGCCGCCTCATAAGCAGCAGCGGCAGCAGAGCGAACGGTTTGGAGTGCGACCGCCTCTGATTCCCTACCACCGCCACCACGTTCCATATAGGGGAACTGGTAACGGAACGTTGCGATGCCTATATCTGCTAACCGTTCGGAGATAGTCTGGAGGGTCGAATGGCGCATGTTTGTGCCTGCCCCGTGTCCGAGGACAAGCAGCCACTTCGTATCGTCTGGACGCATCAGGATTGAAGAAACCTCGCCTTTTTCTGGTGTTGCGATGAATTTGGATTCGATTGTGTCGTAACTCATTTTTCTTACCTCTGTAGTTTTTACAAGTCGCGAGCGTGAAAAACACCCAAGCAAAAACACTCGCTCCTACAATGTAATCTATTGCTTCGTCAAGTCAAAGTTGATGGGGACCAAGTCGCGAACACAGCGTGCTTCTACAAGAAGATGCTATTTCGTGCGGTTAGGAAACCCCGCACCTACCGCGCCGGTTATGATACGCTTACCCTGAATTTTACATTAGGCACTGTTGCACGATGTCCCGATAGGTATCTAAACCTGCGATTTGCAATCCCTTCACCTTTGCCAGATCGTCCCATCGCCGTAAAACGAGTCCATCCTCGAAATACGGAATCTGCTCAAATGCCTCCCGTTCCTCGTCTGACATGTTACCGCCCTGAAGTTTGAGACTCCTTTTTGAAGCATCCGATAGACCGTCCCAATAGGAAGGATCAGTTGTACACAAATACCTTTTTGCTGGCACATGCAGTCGGATAGGTGTCGTGACGGCTTCCGGGAAAAAGGGGCCGAGGTATTGCGCGCCAACCTCCTCATGATTCAGGTCTGTATTCAAGAAAGCCTCGCGGGCACTATGCTCATCTAAGATAATATGCCCGATGTCGTGGAGTAAGGCACCCGTAATTAATGTGGGACTGGCATTGCTCTGCTGTGCAAGAGCAGCGCATTGGAGTGCGTGCGCTAACTGTGTCACGACTTCATCGTAGAAAGATTGTCCACGATCCTCCATGTAGCTGAACAACGTGTCAATCTTTTGTTCCGCTGTTCCGCTTCTCATTCCTTGCGCGAGCCGGCGATCAACATATTTTTCAATGTCGCTTGAAATCTGAAATTTACCATCAAAAGTCATGATTTACTACTTTTCCTTGGAAATGTGCTATTTTGCTGATTTGTTTGTCTCGATTTGAACCCTCTTTTGCATATTCAGAGAAAATCTGTCGTTTGTCGGCGTAATACCGTTCACGCCAATCGCCTTGAGAATTGGCGTTGTAGGTAAGATAGATAATCCGTCTTGGTCGGTTTGATCGATTCGTTGGACTCTTGTGTGGAATGTAAGAACCGAAAAGAAGAATGTCCCCAGGATCCGTTGGCACAGCGGTCCACTCCATTGCAGAAGCGGTTTCAGGCGCGACACAGCCCTTCGCGTCGAGTGCGATGAAGCCTTCTTGGTGTCTGCCCGGTGCAAAATAGAGGCATCCACTCTCCAAGGTCGCTGGATCCACTGAAATCAAGCAGGTAATATGATAGTCAATGAACTCGTAAGCAGGAGCATCCTGATGGGCAGCATAGCCGCCTCCACCGGGATATTTGTAGTTAATCTTCTCTTTGTAGAGGACCGCCGGTTCACCCATAAGTTCGGAGACAACACCTAACACTTTCCCACCCGTTACGGTCGCTTTCATACCGGTGTGATACGGCACGAAATTTTCCGAGCGGGAGAGCCGGGGGCCGTCCGGTGTGGATTCATGATGATGCATCCACTTGTCCTGTGTCGGTTGCCAGCACGATATTTCAGAGACCCAAGCTTGCAAAGCCCCTACCTCTTCCTCTGAGAAAAAACTTGGAATTTTCAGGTAGCCGTTCATTTGCCAGTCTTGATGCAGCTGCGGATTGAGGTGAATCGACATAATCCTTTTCCTTGAAGAAGACCATCTTGCGTGCCAGTATAGCGTACGGAAAACGTTTAGTCAAGTCCTAAGGGTTTGGTACGGTTGGAAATACACATTGCATGAATCAATGTCAGAATGCGCGTGTAGCATTCTGCAAGGCGTGTACGCCGCAAAACTGCCCCTATCAGGTCGAAAGTGTTTTAATCTGGGTTGCTACTAAATTCGAGTGCGTTTGTGGTAGTATCGACAGCCATCTGGTAACTCCACCCACCTGTGTAGTCTCCTGAATGGACAGTTACGGTATTCCATCCCGCTTTGAGCGGTAGTTCAACATAGGCTCTACCATAAAACAGATGGTCTCCCGATGCCGATGCCAAATCTACCTCAATACCGTTGACAAAAAGCCTTCCGAGATCGCTCCACCATCGAATCTGTGCAAAAACCTGTCGTGCGTCAGGACTGTTGATGTAGGTTACACCGTAAGCAGACGACCACTCCGGTTTATTGAGCACCTCATCTAAGTTGACACGTCCTGATTCAACATGATGATCTTGCCACCGAATGTCTCCGTGCTTTCCTTGATAGGTTTTATCAAGAGATTTGTCATAGGTGGGAAGCGGATCAGTAACAAAGTTTGATGGAACGATATCCGACCCAGCGATCTCCTCGGTTACATCAAGATTAAAAGGACCGAGGAGTACCCAGTCGGTAATCAGATGCATCTCCGATGGATTGATCGGATAAACCATTTCAGTACGGCGGTATAACTGTTCACCACCATACAGAATAGAATACTCGTAGGTCGGTAACGGAAGCAGGGCATCTGATGGTGCGGAGAGCACAACACTTCCAATGACATCCTCCCCCGGCTTGAGCATAAATGTGAGTTTATTTGGTGCCGTCTGCCAGTTTTCACTTGCATGGAAAATGAGATCAATCTCAACCTGTTCTTCTAAACTATTTTTCAACGCAATGTCAAGCCTCCCCTCAGATATTGGGAACTCCGACTCAATTTCAAGGTGTGGCTGCAGTACGATTATATCCCTGATCTTCTTTTTCAATTCAGCAGTCGAGAGATTAGCAGGATAGATGTTTCCGGGTTCAACAATAGCGACGTTAACTTCGTTTCCATCCACTGTCACAATACTGTAGTGGTCAAAAGCACCTGCAACCCGTGCTTCTCGTGTTGTGAATCCACCACCAGTTGCGCCGAGTACAAAATAGCGTCGGTCATTGCGCGTGTGCAACGTCAAGTTATGGTAGTGTCCAGCAAACACAGTGTACGCTCGGTCAGCAAGAGCATCTTCAACCTGAGACCAACCTGAGTCCTCGTGGAGCCAAGCGGGTTTGTGCAACATAACGAACGTATGGCGCACATTTTTGTGTTTCTCCAATTCATCGATTACATACGCGATCTGTGCATCGCCGAACCACGTGCCTGTCCAGCCTTCACTACCTTCTGGTAGCCCCTGTCTCTCCTCCGTGTTGAGTAGGAGAAATAGACAACCCTTATAGGTAAACGCGGAATAGGTGCGTCCGAGGTGTTTTTGCCAATAGTCATACATGACTCGATTTGTAATATCGTGGTTGCCCGGAAGCGGCAGAAACGGGATTATCAAATCGGATTGGTGCTGCCAAAATTCTTTCCACTCTGCTTCAAGCTGCGTAACATCGTCCGTATACCCTTGGATTAGATCGCCCACCATAATAGCGAAATCGGGTTTCAGGACATTAATCTCGTCAATTGCCCGGTCAAATACATGCCACTTGTCGTAACCACCGCCCGTTTTATCACCGATAATCGCGAAGGTGAACTTATCCGGGTCGGTTGTAAAGGGACGTTCAACAATCGGCATCCGTTCGGGGCTTTGCAAGTGCTCTGCTGCTGTAGGTGTCTGTGCAGTGCTTGTAGCAATAATAACTAACGAGAAAATAAGCACTGCAGTAATCGTAACAGTATTTGTGGACTTCCAAGATTGGACAACCTGTCTATACATGAGATGCATCTATTTTTAAATCTCCTTTAAATATGAAATAGAACAGTATACCGTAGTATATCACAAATATATGGCATAACCAAGAAATTTCCAAATTTCCATCTTATCTGAAGCAATAATTTTGCGACAAAAGCGTAAATTTTCAGTTTGCGTACGCGTAGGCACAATCTAACAGATTATGCTACAAAGATGGCAACTTGCGTTAACGATAGTGCATTAGACCACAGCGTTATCCGAAAAAATAGATTTGACATTTACATGAAAACGTGGTATAAAGTGTACAATACTTGAACGCTAAGCCTGAGGAGGTCGATTGTGCAGACTTCAACACTTACACCCCAAGAAACCCCCACTGGCTCTATCCATATCGAAGAGTTACCGATAGAAGCAGTGGAAGAAACCGAACTCGTTTACCACCAATTGTGTCTCGCTGATGATTTTGAGGAACTCGAAGGCAAGCCGTTCCACGTTAACGGTACACACCTCGCGGTTTTCAAGTTTCAGGACAAATTTTACGCTGTTGACAACCGTTGCCCACACATGGGATATCCTATGTCGAAAGGCAGTATCCGAGACGGTGTCCTTATCTGCCACTGGCATCACTGGGAATTCGACCTCAAATCAGGTGGGTGCTTTTTGGCATTTGGCGATGATCTGAAAGCATTTCCTGTCGAACGCAGAGAGGACGGCTACTTGTACGTCGGCTTAGCCAAAGGTGAGCGGGAAGCCGCAAAACGACGGGTCATCGATCGCGGCAAGCGGGCACTTGAGCGCGGACTCAAAGATCGCAGTACTTTCTTTATCGCCAAGGCTGTCACAGCACTTCGAGACGCGAAAGCGACTCCAAATGAGATCATTCAACAAGGACTTCACTACGGAGCACATAAAAGTAGTGAAGGGTGGTCATCAGGTGTTGCTATCCTCACCCTCGCAGCAAACTTATGGGACGATGTTGACCCGAAAGACCATAACCTATTTCTTGTACACGGGTTGAGCCAGATTAGCCGCCGAACGACTGGAAGTTCACGTCCGTATCGAGCACCGTTTCCGAGAGTAAGTGAGACCCACGATCTCGAAACGCTTATGAGATGGTTCCGCTATTTTATTGATAAACGGCACGCGGGCGCAGCGGAACGCATCTTACTAACACTTAATGACCGCGACTACGAAAAATCGGTGATTGCGGACTTCGTCTTCACAGCAGCAACCGATTACTATTTCACTGGTGATGGACACGCCCTCGATTTTGCAAACAAGATGTTCGAGGCATTAGATTACATCGAATGGGAGGGTGCCCACGAGATTTTACGTCCGATCGTTGTTGATCTCGTCAGCCGAACACGGCATGAAGAGACTTCGCGATGGGCGGATGCAGTGCCCGTGTTAGAACCGGTCTTTGAGCGACTTGATAGTATCTGGAAAGAGAATCAAGCCAACGCATCGGAACTGGATATCTCTGCGTTTACACAAACGTTACTCGGCGACGAGTTTGAACCGACCGTCACTATAGTCGAGGAGAAACTACGCGCTGGTGTGGATCCGAGAGACATTTGCCGTGCAATGACCTACGCTTCTGCGATTCGTACCGCGCGTTTCCATCTGAAGAACGAAGGAGATTGGCACGATGTCGCGAATATCTACTCGTATGCCCACGCGCTTTACAAGGCTTTTGAGTATGCCCCGAGCGCGAATTTGATGCGCGGCATCTTTCACGGTGTGGTCTTCTTGGCATACCTACGTTGGTTGAACATGCCTGCTGCTCGGATTCCAGCACCCGGTCAACGATTGGATGAAACTTACGCCTCTGTTGACAAAATGTTAGCAAGACTCCAAGAGTTTG
The DNA here is from genome assembly GCA_963662915.2 of Candidatus Poribacteria bacterium. Taxonomy (GTDB): domain Bacteria; phylum Poribacteria; class WGA-4E; order WGA-4E; family WGA-3G; genus WGA-3G. The sequence continues at coordinate 2,731,824 of CAXXEU010000002.1, forward strand.
CTGACTTCCAAAAGGTGTACGAGGCAGAAATCCTTGTGAATCAATACTTGGAAGAGGAACATGACATCAATGCGTTGAAGCGAACACTCGCACATATCCTACTGCGGGAGGATGCGGAACTCCACATGTTCCAAGTGCTGGAAGTTGCGTTTCGGCATTACGATTTATCGGAAGACAGTGAAGAACGGCGGATGCACATGTTGGCAGCGACCCGTTACATCACGGCACAGAAACTAATGAAGAACATTTTATGGTCTACCGAGAACGCTGAGCGTCTTGCGCGCGGCGAATTGCTTAACGAACGCGATGATGATTAGTACCACGAAGGCAAATTATAGGACTTACGCACTAAAAGACAGATACGCGCGTAAGTCCTATAATTTTAACACGCCTCCACAAACGCTCAAGGGGCTGCCTGAGCATAAACTCGGTCAGGCCTGTTCGTTGATTGGAAGGAGTATTGAGAGACTTTAATCGGATTCTGGGATCGGTAAAACGTCCTGATAGACGGGTTCCATCTTTTCTGAGTATGTATCTCCTCGAACCCACATGACAGGACGCATATTCTTCACGTTCTTATTCGGCATACGTTCTGCATTCGCACTGATATAATGTGCAACGTTACAACGCCGAAAGCGCAGGCTGTGGTTGTCAGTGCTTTTATGCAGGAGTTGGTTGTTGAACCAAACGACGGCTCCCGGTGGCACTTCAACAGCGACACCGTCTTCGTCTCTGGCTTCGCGTGCTATCTTAAACTCACTCTGTTGTGGACCTTCAAGATCCTCATGCGCAAGAATGCCATATTTGTGGCTCCCCGGAATGACGTATAGACACCCATTCTCGACATCGGCAGCATCAATCGCCGTCCATGTCCCGACGGTCCTTTCAGTTTTATACTGATGGTTGAAATACCATTTGTCTTGATGCCACGGGAAACCCAAGCCAATCTTTGGTGCTTTCCAGATATACAGATTGTTAAGACCCAGTAGGTTCGGACCCAATAGGTCAACGATCGGACCCGTTAGACGGGGGTCACGTACACGTGCGAGGAATTCAGGAATATAACAACTTACATGATGGATTTTGTGCATTGCTTGGATACCCGACGCTTCAGCCTTCCCGTCTTTAACTAATGCGTTTTGATTAATATTATCCGCCGGAAAAGGTCGTTTTCCATCAACAATATCGTCAGCAATTCGACGCAGCACATCGTTTTCAGCCTCGGTGAAAACGTCGTAACGGACGAAGTAGCCATCTTCCTGCCACGCTGCTTCTTCTTCAGATGTCAAGGCATATTTCCGTTCGAGTGGTGATATAGGTGTGTCCATTAATTTTCCTGTTCTTCTGGAATAGGTAGCGCGTCCCGACAGACGGGTTCCATCTTTTCTGAGTGTATATCCCCCCGAACCCACATGACTGGACGTATCTGCTTTACATGCTTCTGCGGAACACGTTCTGAATCCGCACTGATATAATGCGCCACATTACATCTGCGAAAGCGTTCACTGTGGTTATCCGTACTCTTATGAAGGAGTTCATTATTGAAAAATATTACAGTTCCCGGTGGCACTTCAACAGCGACCCCGTCTTCGTCCCGCGCACCGACTGCCTGTTTAAACTCATTCTGTTGGGATCCTTCAAGCGTGATGTGCTCACGGACTCCTTTTTTATGGCTACCGGGAATAACGTAGAGGCACCCATTCCCTATATCTGCAACATCAATAGCCGTCCACGTGCCGACGGTTTTTGTGGTTATATACTGGTGGTTAAAATACCATTTATCTTGATGCCACGGGAACCCTAAACCGATTTTCGGCGGTTTCCAGATATACAGATTGTTGAGACCCAAGATATTTGGACCTATTAAGTCAACGACTGGGTCGGTGAGGCGCGGATCGCGGGTGCGTTCAAGGAATTCCGGCGAATAATGATTTATATGATGAATAGCGTGCATCGCGTTGGGACCGGATGCTTCCGTTTTTCCATCTCTGACCATAGCGTTTCGATGGATATTTTGGGCGCGGAAAGGTCGTTTTCCTGTAGCGATGTCATCAGCAACTTGACTTAAAAGGTCGTTTTCTTCTGCAGTGAAAACGTCGTAACGGACGAAATATCCATTTTCGTTCCACTGTTCAAGTTCGTCAGCAGTTAGCTTAAATTTTCGCGCCTCGGATGTTATAGATGTGTTCATGTTCACCACCGATTCACAAATTTTATAGGGTATGATTACGACCAACTATTCTAAAATTGGTATAACGTCCCATTGAACTTCATCTCCCATACCAGGGTAGGTTTTACCACGAATCCACATCGGCGGTCGTTTTTTATTGATAGCTTGGGGACGTGTCCATTCTGCTTTGGCACTGATATAATGTGCGATGTTCGCACGTCGGAAACGTTTGCTGTGGTTATCCGTGCTTTTATGAAGGACTTGGCTATTAAACCAGATGACCGCCCCAGCGGGGACCTCAACGGCGATACCATCTTCATCGCGAGCCCCTTCTGCCTGTTTAAACTCTCCCTGTTGCGAACCTTCAAGGTCCTTATGTTCACGAACGCCATATTTGTGGCTCCCCGGAATGACGTATAGACACCCGTTCTCTTTATCTGCGTCATCAATTGCCGTCCATGTTGCAACGGTCGTTCCGGTTTTATACTGATGATTAAAATACCATTTATCTTGATGCCACGGGAACCCTAAACCGATTTTTGGAGGCTTCCAAATATAGAGATTGTTGAGACCGAGGAGGTCTGGACCGAGGAGGTCAACAGCGGGATCGGTGAGACGGGGATCGCGGGTACGCGCAAGGAATTCTGGACAATTACAACTCACATATTGGATATTGTGCATCGCGTAGGTGCCTTGTGCTTCGACTTTACCCTCTCTGACTAAAGCGTTTTGAAAAATATGATAGTCTGGGAAAGAGCGTTTTCCGATAGCGATGTCATCAGCGATTTGCGCTAAAAAGTCGTTTTCTGATTTGGTAAAAACGTTGTAACGGACGAAGTATCCGTTTTCGTCCCAAGCGGTTCGTTCTTCAGGGGTCAGTTTGAATTTCCGTTCTTCGAGTGTTGCATTTGTGTTCATGAATGTTCCTATTCTAACGTGCATGCGCTTTAGAGATTAAAATTACTAATTATACCCGTAGACCCAAACTAACAGTTTAGGCTACATTTCGGATTCCGTACTGGGTAAAACATCGCGGTGGACACCATCGGACAGCGTCGGGTATATTTTACCTCTAACCCACATGACTGGACGCATATAATTCCTATGTGGAACGCGTTCCGCTTTGGCACTCATGTAATGTGCGATGTTAGAGCGACGAAAGCCTTCAGTGTCATTATCCGTACTCTTATGGAGGATTCGGTTGTCGAAGAAAATGACACTTCCAGGCGGAATTTCAACGGCAACCCCATCTTCGTCCCGCGCACCGACTGCCTGTTTAAACTCCTGTTGTTGTGAGCCTTCAAGCGCAACATGATCAAGAATGCCGATTTTGTGGCTACCCGGGATAACATAGAGACACCCATTCTCGACATTTGCGGGATCAATAGCTGTCCACGTGCCAACGGTCGTTTCGGTTTTAAACTGAGGTCGAGTATACCATCTATCTTGATGCCACGGAAAACCGAGACCAATCCTTGGCGGTTTCCAGATATAAAGGCTGTTGAGCCCGAGGAGATCGGGACCGAGGATGTCAACAACGGGGTCAGTGAGGCGCGGATCGCGGGTGCGTTCAAGGAATTCCGGCGAATACAGATTCATTTGATGGATACTGTGCATCGCATGAACACCCGATGCTTCAACTTTACCGTCTCTCACCAATGCGTTTTGGAAGATACGATGGTCTGGAAAGGGGATTTTTCCGAGCGCAATAGCATCAGCGACTTGACTTAAAGCGTTGTTCTCTGCTTTGGTAAAAACGCCGTGACGGACGAAGTATCCGTTCTCCTCCCAAGCGGATCGTTCCTCAGGCATCATTCTAAATTTCCGTTCTTCGGAGGTTGTATATGTGGTCATGTTCACCGCCTGTTAACAAATTTTATAGGGTATCGCTTCATTCCGAGGCAGCGTGCCAATAATTAGAGAAAAATTAAATCGAAGGGAAAATTTATAAAACCACGATGCTGAGGCGAGTAAATAGTGTCTGTAGCTGCCAGCAGGCAGCCACAAACATTGCGAAATTACATCGAAAAACTGCCAACAAAGACATTGTTCGCCGTTCCGCCTTGCTGCCACGTCACCGGGAGGTGACTGTCGTTATAGTAATAGACTTCAGATTTGCCGACAATAGCGTTCTGAATTGCCGTCAGCGGTTCATACCAGATTTGGTGTGGTTGTGTGCAATTCACACAGGGATAGCGGTTAGCAGATAGCGTGAGGACTTCACCGACCCTTACATCGTACTTCGTGCCTTCTTTCGTGAATTCGATGGCAGCGGTTTGCGTCGTAACAACTTCGCCCAAAACGTCAGACTGCTTTGTGGTTAGCAGATCACGGAGCGCGGTGCGTTCTGCTGCTGTCGTGCTTGGATCCATGTACAACACGCTCTTACGGGTTTCGGTATCAATTGCCAGATTACTCTTCGCACTGACGACAGCGACGACGGTTAAGCCATCAAGCGAAACGTCGTTCCAACTTCCCTGCTGGATGTTCCAGACGAGCGTTGCCTCTTTGCCACCTTCCACAAATTCGGCACCGTAGTGGCACGCCCCGACATAGACGCTCGCGGATCTCGCCTCAATGTACTCGCCTTGCACAGTTGAGGTTTCAGTCGCAAAGGCGAAACCCCCTATTAAAGTCACTGCCAAGATCAGTGCAAGTACTGTTAAAACAGAGATGCTTTTCATCTTGATCTCTCCCTTTTGTTTTCAGATTCACCTTCAATAGACGTAATGGTAAGACTATACCTATTCAATCTTAGCTTTATTATATCTCAAATTAATTAAAAAATCAAGTTTTTTCTGAAATTAGCGTGTAAAACATTATGTCAATTGTCTGAATCAGGATTTTAGGATTTTCAAGATACAGATGCCCTCCCTAATCATCGCCGCCTATTGTTTGTGACTTTTTCCGCCATCCATCTTTTTGTGAACAAGAAGGTTACTAATGCCGTGATACCACAAAAGAACAAGAGCCAAAAAACAACTCCAAATTTCCTGAAAAAATCGGCGATATTGTCTTTTTTCGTCATTTTGAGTAGAACGAAATGATCGCCACCATTAACAACTGTAACAGGTTTACCTAATCGATCGCTATACCCCTCTTTATAGATGCTAACCAGGTATCTTCCTGCTGGAATGTCGGTGTGTTCATAGTCACCGTTAGCGTCCGTTGTCGTTGTATATTCCGTGCTATCTACGGCAAGTATTACGACTCTAACACCTTCAATCCGGTGCTGCATCTCTGTTGTATCCGTAATCCGCCCGCGAACGATACCTCCTTGATTTGCAAGAGCGTCTTGTGGAAAGGCAAGACTCACAGAAATACCGGCGCAGATGATACACATCAATGCTCTAATTAAACGGCTCATTTTGTTTTCTCCTGCTTGTGCTTACGAAAAGGCATTATAACTACTTTCCAGCGTTCACAGCAGCCTCTGGAGTGTTCCGCCCAAAATTTCTGCTTTGTCTGGTTCTGGGATAAATGTGCAGTGTGTCCGAAATGCTTCAAGTGCGTGCTGATACGTCATAAAGTTACGAACAACGGGATAGTCGGAACCCCAACAAAGCCTACCAGGCCCAAAATGCTCATAGAGGGCACGGACAATCCAGTGTGTATCCGACTGCGGATAGTCCCATGGGACTTGCGATACATAAGCGAACCCTGACATCTTGATGTGGATATTCGGCACATCCGCTGAGGCGAGCACCTGCTTGAGTTGTGGATACGGATGCACTTCACCTGCCCGTGCACCGCCCATGTGATGACACAAAAAAGGGATGTCAGGAAACTGTGCTGCGAGTTTTCGGAGGGCTTCGTGCTGATGGCTTCCCATGGCGATGCTGGCGATTAATCCGAGTTCGGCGGTTGTTTGAAAAAAACGGTGTCCTTCCTCAGAAAAGAACCAATCTCCATTGTCGTCGCCTCTGAGGTAGTGGGTGTAACCTTTGAGCGCATAAGTTTCCGCTGCCGTCTTGAGTCGTTCAGATGCGCCATCTGTATGGTACGTCTCTGTCCATGAGCAGTCTACATCAGCGAATTGGATTAACCGGTCCGGGTAACGTTTGACACAATCTGCGACGTAATCATTGTTTTCTGGATTCCTGTCGATGCGGGCACAGATCAGCACCGCTTTATCGACATCGTGGAGATCCATTTCGTGGAGGAGTTGTTCGACTTTACCACGGCTTTCATCATCTGGAACTGGAGGTTGATAGGGCCATCGGGGCCAGGCGTGTGTATGTGAATCGATTATCATTGAGATCCTTCAATTTGTTATGACATCTAAGGCGTTAGTTCGCCAAAGACAGGCGATGTAATGAGAAAAAATGTGATAAACAAAAACAAAGTCTGTTTGATAATATACGGCTCCGTTGCTATAGTAAACTATACTTTTGAAGATTTGTCAATCTCAATTCAATGGACAGTTCTCAACTAATTCAAACCGAGCATCAAGGCACCTAACTCTTGTTTGCTCGTCTCACTCGGCTTCACAATCCCGACAATTTTGCCGTCGTACATTACTGCGATTCTGTCGCTAAGATGGAGGAGTTCATCAAGTTCAGAAGAGACAAGCAGAACGGCTCTCGCACGGTTGCGTGCATAAATCAATCGTGAGTGGACAAACCTTGCCGCGTGAATATCTAACCCACGCGTGGGATGCGCGGCGACAATAAATTCAGGTCTCCCCTCCAACTCTCGTGCGACAACGATTTTCTGTTGATTCCCACCAGAGAGGGTTTTTATTGGATCAACTATATCGCCGACCCGAATATGATATTTATCCAAGGCATTCAGCGCAGCGCGTTGAATCGACTTTCGTCGAAGTATTCCCCGGTTGCAGTAACGTCTATTTTCATGGTGTCCGATGATGAAGTTATCATCAATTCGGTCATTTAGACTAATACCGTGTCGGTGTCTATCGGCGGGTATGTGAGCAATCCGTTCACCGTTTAAGGTGACGCGCCCGCTATGAATGCGTCTTAAACCGGTGAGGATTTCAACCAATTCTGTCTGCCCATTGCCTTCGACCCCCGCTATTCCAACAATTTCACCCGGGAAGACTTGAAGGTCAATCTCGTCAAGATGCGGTTTACCGGGTTCACGCGAAACTGGCGAACCTGCTTTCCGAGAACGTTTGTTAATGAATCGCGCGAACCCCGTTCTGGTACCCGAATCTACGGTGAGTGTAACCTTTTCCAAACGGAGCATCGGTGTCGAATTTTCGATCTGCTGGCGTGTCACAGAAGTCGGAATAGCAGGTTCACCGAGCATCATTTCTGCTAAGGCTTCTGGATTGGTATCAGCGATAGGAGACGTGGCGACAGACTGCCCGCGTCGCATGACCGTGACCCTGTCGGCAATTGCCATCACTTCATCGAGTTTGTGTGTGATAATAACAAGACTTTTTCCCTCATTTTTGAGGTTGCGCATGCAGTTAAAAAGCCCCTCGACCTCTTGCGGTGCAAGTACAGCTGTCGGTTCATCCATGATGAGGATGTCCGCGCCGTGGTAGAGGACTTTCAGGATTTCGGTGTGTTGCTGCGTCCCAATAGGCAAAGATTCAACAGGTGTGTTCAGTGGCACATCAAAACCGAGCTGCCCCGCAAGCGTTGCTATTCGTTCTTCCGCTTGTTGGTAATCAAGTAACACACCGAATTTACGAGGCTCTTTGGCAAGGACGATGTTTTGAAGTGCAGTAAAAACCGGGATAAGAGTGAAATGTTGTTGCACCATTCCCAAGCCGAGGCGCATGGCACGCCGCGGAGAGGAAATCGCCACAGAATGTCCATCAACGAAAATCTCCGCCGCATCAGGACGATACAAGCCGTAGAGAATCTTCATGAGTGTGGATTTACCCGCACCATTCTCACCAACGATGGCATGAATTTCACCGCGTTGGAGCGTAAAGTTCACATCGGCATTTGCCTGTACCTTTCCAAACTGCTTATGGATGCCTCGCATCTCAATAATTGGTGCGTTTTCCATTTCTACTGCCGTTCGTGTGGCACGACGATCTCACCGGCGACAATCTTCGCCTTAAATGCTTCGACCTGTTCCAAAATTTCGTCAGGAAGCAGTTCACGGTTAACATCATCAACGATGTATTCAACGCCACCCTCTTTCAGTCCGTAATCTTTTAGACCGCCAGAAAAGTTACCTTCCTGCACGCTCTTTATGGTTTCATAGACAGATATTTCTACACCTTTAATAACGCTTGTGAGAACCAAGCCCGGGGCGAGATTGTTCCCATTAGAATCGACCCAGATAATCGATTTTTTTAAAGTCTTTGCGGCTTCAAGTACCCCAAGCCCACTCGCACCCGCAGCGGCAAGAATAATATCCACACCGCGGTTATATTGCGCCAACGCGAGTTCTTTGCCCCTCGTCGGATCGTTGAACGCCTGTGGTGTAACACCGACATAGTCTGCCACGAATTCAATAGCCGGGTTCGCCGCCTTAATACCCGCACGGTAGCCGATTTCAAAAGCCTCAACCAGCGGCACCTTCATTCCACCGACAAAGCCAATCTGTTTTGTCTCTGTTTTCAATGCGGCGATGACACCTGCCAAGAACGTTCCTTCGTGTGCTCGGTAGGTGAGCGAAGCGACATTGGGTTGCTCTATGATTGCATCGATCAGTGCGAACTTGACATCCGGAAATTCACCTGCTACGCGTTCCATTGGCTCCTGAAAAAGAAAACCAACCCCGATGATGAGGTCATACTTGAGTTTTGCGAGTCTGCGGAGCGTCAATTCGGTATCCGTACTCTGGCTTGGGGTAACCTCTGTGAGTTTGAAACCCCATTCGTCCTCAGCTTTTTTCGCACCGGCGTAGGCGGCATCACAAAATGAGAGATCTCCGCGCCCTGTTACATCATAGATGAGTCCTACTTTTAATGCTGCAGGGACTGTCCCTATCAGAATAAAACATAGAATCAGAAGTGTGATTAAAATCCTTATGTACACAATATTTTCCTTTCGACTGTAGTTTCTATGGATGTTTTTTGGAATTATCTATTCAACGCTGTAGACAGACGAGGCACTGAGATATTCCAACACTACCTATCATACCCGATTGTGGGTTCAAAAGCAACTGATTATTCTATCAGGGCCATTCAGTTTTCCATATTCACTTTATATGCGTGAACATTTTTCCGCTGTAGGAGCGACCTTTTCGCGAAAACCTAAACTTATGTGAATGAAAACTAATAGCGAAACCGAAAACGAAACAGCCCTGTATTTGGTTATTGGCGGTTAGCAATGATTAGGACCAAGAGATCGTACCTACACGGAAATACCGGGATTCGGAAATCTGTCCTACAAGAAAACTGAAGGATCCCGCTACTTTAAGGGAAAAACGTTGCTTTTTTTCCTCTTTAACGTTATCCTATTCATAGCATCTTTGCTATTGTTGTAATCGTGAGGTATATCATTAAAGGTCTAAACTATCTTGACAAAAGATGGAGAAGAATTATGGAAATGACTATAAAATCACTAAAGCCAACGGCTTTGAGTTTCATTGTGCTTTTGGGTATGATGCTTTCACTACCAACCTTCGCAGGGACCCAACTGTGGGACTTTGAGGAAAAGCATGATGATTGGGAAGTCGCGAACGGCAACTGGGCAATCAAAGCCGGTATCTACCAACTCGATAAAGGCGGGAAAGCCGAGCATTCCCTCGTTGGTGAAGAGGATTAGGACGACTACACCGTCGAAGCGAAGGTTCGGTTGGACGAAGGGAACTGGGCAGGCGTGGTCTTTCGGGCACAAAGTGAGATGGAGTATTACATCTACTACCTGAACATTCCGAATAACAAATCCGAACTTTGGAAACACAGCAAAGGGGCATGGGATACACGTGTCGCGCTTAACAGTAATATCGGGGCCGCTGGAAAACTGAAGATAGAGAACGAAGAATGGTATGACGTTAAGGTTATCGTTGAAGGCGATACCTTCGCACTTCATGTTAACGGTGAACTTCAGGGCGAGCAGACAGATGGCGATTATAAAACCGGCATGATCGGTGTGTGGGGATGGGAAACCGGTGCAAGCTTTGATGATGTTATGATTACGGGTGATAATGTCATAGACACCCTTGCCGTTGACCCAAATCAGAAACTCGCAACGACGTGGGGTCGCCTTAAACAAGCCTTTTAGGTAGGTACTGCCATTCCACTATAGGGACGGTAGCAAGTGGTACGGAGACTCTCCTATTACACAGTTGTAGTGGTAGCACTCGTAGGGTGCCACCTTACCTTATGGCATATCCCGAACGGGTCCTGCCAAGAAATTGGTGCTGCAAACATCGCGGAACAGATCCGCACCTATAAGGCACAACTTGCTGCCGATAGCACTCAGATTGAGACTCGGCTTCAACTCGCAAAGGTTTACCTCCAAATAGAGGCTTATACGGAAGCGGTTGAGGCGTATCAACAATTAATAGCCGCTGTCGAAGCAGCCCCTAACTCGAATATCTTAGCCGAGGCTTACTACGGTTTGGGATTGGCTTATGTCGGGCTTGAGCGGTTTGAAGACGCTGTCGCTGCATACCAGCAAGCGATTACGTATAGACCCAATTGGGCATACAACCACGCAGCTTTAGCGAGTGCTTACGCCAACATGCACCGTTACACTGAAGCCCTTGATGCCTATAAAATTGCTTTTAAACTCGACCCAACCGATGAGATGATTCATCATCAACTCGGGAATATCTATAGTAAACGTGGGAAAAGCACAGCAGCGATACGGCATCAACGACAAGCAATTGCCATCGCACCGGAGTTCGCAGCTGCACACTATCAACTCGGACTCCTTTATGCCCAAGAGGAGCAGTGGTCTCAGGCAATTACGTCCTATAGGACTGCATACGAGTACGATGCAACATTAGTTGAAGCACTCTACAATCTCGCGCAAGCCTACCTTCGCACTGGAGATACCGAGGCAGCACGCGAGCAGATGACACTTTTTGAGAAACAGAAAGCGACACTAACACCACTGGCCGAACTGCGGGGGGCATTGCAACGGGCAGAAGACACTGCATCGCGGGCGCAAATCCTTGCTAATATCGGCAGGCTTTACCTCAAAAATGGATACTATGAGAAGGCACTCTGGGAATATCAGAAAGCACTCGGAATGGATGCTGAACTTGTGCTGGCGTATAACGGCATCGGTATCGCCTACACAATGCTTGAAAGATACCCAGAAGCAGTTGTAGCACAGCAGAAAGCGTTGGAACTTCAATCCGATTTCGCCAAGGCACACGCAGGACTCGGCTTGGCATATTTTATGCAGCATAAGCCAGAACTCGCGTTGGAACACTACCGGCACGCAGTGGCACTGGAACCCGATTTTTTAGATGCACATCTGAAGATTGGAAAAATTCTGCTCAAACAGAGACGTTACGCGGCGGCAGTGGATACATATCAGGCGAGCGCGGTATTATCTCCTGACAACGCGGAGATATATCATAACCTCGGTATGTGTTACGCACGCCAAGCGGAAGCAGATTTAGAAGCGGCGCATCGTTATGTCCAAGAAGCCATCCGCTTGGATCCGAACGTTGCAACTTATTACAATACGTTTGCACTCATTGCGTTTCGACGTGGAAATTATTTACAAGCAGAGCGGGCAATCCGAAACGCATTGGAACTTGATCCGAAAAATCCGAATTATCAAGAAGGGTTAAAGCAAATTGCTGGCAAATTGCAGACTGAATAATACCATCTGGAATTAAAATAGAAAGGATTCGTATGGCATACGCAAGCCTCGAAGAGTTTGTAAAAGCCTTGAATAGGGCAGGCGAACTCAAACGCATTAAAACGACTGTATCACCGGACTTAGAAATCAGTGAGATTACCGACCGCGTGAGTAAAGCGGGGGGTCCTGCGCTCCTATTTGAGAATGTCGAAGGCAGTCGCATGCCGCTGCTGATTAATACTTACGGATCATATCAACGAATGGCGATGGCACTCGGTGTTGATAATCTGACACAGATTGCATCCGAAATTGAGGCGATGATTAAGCTGGAAGCCCCAGATTCGCTTCTGGATAAGATGAAAATTCTCCGCCTCCTGTCCCAATTGGCAAACTTTCCACCGAAAACCGTCAAACGGGGTGCCTGTCAACAGGTTGTCTTGACGGATGAAGAAGCATCCTTGGATGTCCTGCCTCTCATTAAATGCTGGCCCCTTGATGCCGATAGGTACATCACGCTGCCACAAGTTTTCACGCATAGCCTAAAAACCGGCCAACGAAACGTCGGTACGTACCGTTTACAAAAATTAACCCCATACACGTTGGCGATGCATTGGCAGATTCACCACGACGGGGCTGCGCATTATCGGGAATATCAACAAGCAGGACAACAGATGCCTGTTGCGATCGCACTGGGTGGGGATCCAGTGATGTCTTACATCGGTACGGCACCGCTGCCCTCAGGGATTGATGAGTTATTGTTCGCGGGTTTCCTCCGAAAATCAAACGTTGAGATGGTGCCTGCCAAAACGATTGACATGCTGGTGCCTGCCGATGCGGATATTGTGATTGAAGGGTATATTGAGCCGGGTGAGACCTGTATAGAGGGACCTTTTGGTGATCATACAGGCTTTTATTCGTTGGCAGATGAATATCCGCTTCTTCATATCACAGCGATTACGCACCGCAAGAATCCGATCTATCAGACCATAATTGTTGGCAAACCGCCGATGGAAGATTGCTATATGGGAAAAGCAACTGAACGCATCTTTATGCCACTTATTAAGACGCAGCTCCCGGAACTGGTAGATATGAATTTGCCACTATTTGGTGTTTTCCACAACTTCGCACTCATTTCGATTGATAAACGATACCCATATCAAGCAAAAAAAATGATGCACAGTTTCTGGGGACTCGGGCAGCTGATGTTCAGTAAGATTATCATTGTTGTCGATAAAAACGTTGACGTTCAGAATGTGGAAGAGGTGCTTTTCTACGTCGGAAGCAATGTCGATCCAAAACGCGATGTAACAATTATTGAAGGACCTGTCGATGTGCTGGATCATGCTTCGCCACTCATGGGGGCAGGGTCAAAGATGGGCATCGATGCAACAACAAAATGGCCCGAAGAAGGCTATCAACGCGAGTGGCCCGAGGAGATTCGGATGTCTGATGAGGTCATCGCGTTGGTGAATGAAAAGTGGAAGAAATATGGGCTTTGAGAAATGAGGAAAAAAACAATGGCAGAAACGATTTACGATGTTGCGGTAATTGGCGCGGGACCGGCAGGTACACAAGCAGCGGTGTCAGCAAGCCACCAAATGCGCCACGTCTTGATGCTCCACTCTGGAAAGGTGAGTTTCAGCCGGGGACGTGCTTATTGGTCAAAGTCGGTCGAGATTGAAGATGCTCCGGTATTCCCCGGTATCATCGGACCCAACTTTGCAAAAGAACTCATGCGGTGGATGGAGAGCCGACCGGTCATGGACTTCATGATTGGTGGCGAAAAACGTAAAACCGGTATCGATATCCGCGATGGATTGGTAAGGAAACTCAAACGGAACGGTGAACTATTTGAACTCGAAGCCTCCACAAAAACACTCAGACGCGGCAGGGACGTAGAAATGGCGCATTTTAAATCCCGGACGGTTGTTGTTGCTGCCGGGTTTGATGACAAGTGGCCCGATATCGAGTTTGAACCCGGTGAGGAACGATTGTATAAACAGTACACTACCGTCTTTCGCTATGCCGGCAATCGCAAAGGGTGGCACGTCTGCATCCGTTGTGATGGGCATTTGCACGTGAACGAACATCTCGCACTCCTCGGTGTCGGCGACTACATCTACGAGGCAGCAATCGGCGCACAGGACTTCACAGATAAAATCACAATCCTAACGAACGGCAGACCGCACGGGATGTCCCCGCCTGTGTTGAAACAGATTCGAGAACGTAAAATTAACATCATTGAAACAAAAATCAAACGGCACATTGGCGAAAAAACAGACCTTTTGGGATTTGAGATGATTGATGGTAGCGAGTTGTTCTTCCACGGATTTCTCGTTGACGAAGGATTAATTCCAAACACGAAATTCCTTGAAGGTTGGGATTATCAGAAAGATGAGGAAGGTTTGATTATTGCGAACGAGGATATGCAGATGCTGGATAGCGAAGACATGCCGATCCCCGGTCTCTTCGCCGCAGGCGACATCATCTCTGGCGAGCGGAACCTCATTGCAACGGCGTTCGCACTCGGACAGGAGGCTGGTTTGTCGGCATCAGACTCCTTGCGCCGATGGCATTTCCCAGATGAGGAGGCAGACGGCTAAATGCAAGATGACCAGAGAGATACTTTCTACATCATTGATACACACGCCGAGATATTCCGAGCGTATTACGCTATCCGCAGCGGATTAACGAGCAGCGTCACTGGCGAAGCCACCCATGCTGTGTTTGGATTCGCGGGAACACTTATTAGAATCCTTTCGCAACTTAAGCCGAAATATCTCGTCGCTGCGATTGACACACCCGGTAAAACGTTTCGCAATGATCTTTACTCAGCATATAAGGCAAACCGATCCGCCCCACCTGATGATCTCGTGACCCAGATTCATCGCATTTTGCAACTGCTTGATGCATTCGGTATCCTAACGCTTGGCAAACCCGAGTTGGAAGCAGACGACATTATAGCGTCCGTTACAGAGACAGTACTCAACACCGCGGCAGCAGACAATGTAGATGTTACCATCGTTTCGAGAGACAAAGACCTTGAGCAACTTCTCTGTGATCGAGTAACCATGTTAGACCTCCACAAAGATACCATCATCGACGTTCAATCCTTGTGGGAAACAAAAGGGATAAAACCCTCTCAGGTGGTTGATGTGCTTGCTTTGATGGGAGACAATTCAGATAACGTACCGGGTGTTGATAAAATCGGTCTGAAAACAGCGGCGCAATTGATTCAACAGTACGATTCTGTTGACGGTATTTTTGAACATATCGAGGCAATTAAGGGAAAACGTCGCGAGAATCTGGAGAAAGCACGCTCGCAAATCGCCCTGGCGCAACAACTCGTGACCTTGAGAAAAGACGCGGATTTAGACTTCTCAATGGAGCAGGCTCGTGTTAAACCGCTTGACCTCAAGAAAATCCTACCCCTGTTTGAGGAACTGGAACTTAAACGCTATCAACAGGTCGTAACGGAACTTGCCGAAGGTGGAGCGTCTGATACATCAACAATCGGTCAACCGACAACGCGCAAGGAACGTGTTGCAGCGTTGGCGCGAAAAACGGATTCTATCTTGGATAAAGGCGACTACGATACCGCGGAAACAGGAGCCTATTCGGCAATCGTTACACACGCCGAATTGGAAGAACTCGTCGAGACGCTCTCGGCACAAGAGATTTTCAGCTTTGACACCGAAACAGACGGTTTAGAACGTGAATCAACGCTCTGCGGTATCAGTTTTTCGTGGGCACGGAAGCAGGGCGTTTATGTCCCGATCCGCTCACCGCAATCTGAGAGGCATCTCGATGCCGACACGGTGATCTCCGCACTCAAACCGATTTTGGAAAACCCGGATCTACCCAAATGTGGGCATAACCTGAAATTCGATACCGGTATCCTCATCCGAAACGGGATTAAACTCCAAGGTGCGGTCTTCGATACCTTATTGGCAAGTCAATTGGTTGACGCTCGGACACCTTCTCATAATCTTGATACGTTGGCACTCCTTCATTTGAATCATAAAATGATCTCTTTTCAGGAGTTAACCGCAGTGCCGAGCGATAACAACAGGGATGAAATGAAGGATTTAGGGGAACTATTTGAGGCAGAATCAGAAAAACAGAAAACGATTGATCAGATCCCGTTGGAACAAGCGACAATTTATGCCGCAGAGGACGCTGATATTGCGTTACGGCTTCATCACTTCCTGACCCCGAAATTGGAAGAGATGGGCATTAAGGCGTTAGTCCGTGACATAGAATCACCGCTCGCGCCTATTCTCGCTGAGATGGAATATAACGGCATCGTCTGCGATAAAGAGGAACTCAAACGTCAAAGTAGTATAATTAGCCAACTCGTTAACGCCCGGCAAGAAGAAATTCACGAAATAGTTGGGTACCCGTGTAATATCGATTCACCAAGGCAATTAGCACAAGTCCTATTTGAGGAACTCGGTTTCAAACCGGTGAAACGGACCCGCGGTGGCAAAATTTCTACGGATGTGACGGTCTTGGAAGCACTCTCTTTGAGAGAGAATATCAATAATCCGAAGACGAGTGTACCGCGTCTCATCATCGAATACCGTCAATTCCGAAAGTTGCAGAGCACCTACTTGGCGCAGCTGCAGGCAGCAGTAGACCCAAAAACTGAACGTATCCACACACATCTCTATCAACTAACGACAGCAACAGGACGTTTGAAGTCCGACCGACCGAATTTACAGAACATTCCAGTCCGCACAGAAATCGGAAGACAGTTGCGGCGTGCCTTCATAGCACCAGAGGGACACAAGTTAATCTGTGCGGATTATTCACAGATTGAACTGCGTATCCTTGCACACTTCAGCGAAGATGAGCATTTAATCGAAACGTTCACTAAGGATTTGGACATCCACACATCAGTCGCTGCACAGGTGTTTGAGGTGCCAACTGACGCCGTTACACGGGAGCTACGTGATAAAGCAAAAACTATCAATTTCGGTATCATCTATGGTGTATCACCTACTGGTCTCTCGCGTCGAATTAAAGGGATGCGTGTCCAGGAAGCGGCAGCCCTCATTGCGGATTATAAGATCCGTTTTCCGGGGATAGACCGTTTTCTACAGGAGTGTGTTCGGGAGGCATCGGATCAAGGATACGTTAGCACGCTTACCGGACGGCGACGGGCAATCCCAGAAATCTACGCCTCCAACCAACGGCAGCGCAGTCTCGGCGAACGGCTGGCAATCAATACAGTGGTGCAAGGCTCCGCTGCAGACCTGATGAAGGCGGCAATGGTTCGCGTGCAGCAACGTATTGACAAAGATAAGCTCCGCATGAAAATGCTCCTACAGATTCACGATGAATTAGTGCTTGAGATGCCAGTAGCACACGCCGAAGCGTATGCTGAGATTGTTTGTGAGGAGATGGAGAATGCCATGTCTCTGCGGGTACCACTGCGGACAGAGGCGGGTATCGGTGATAATTGGATGGTCGCGAAGTGACATTTTCGACGATCAGATTGCAGAATCCACACAAATTGAACTGAAAATTGGCACACCTTGTTGTATTTAACGCGCGAAATCCGACGTATCAGATGGGCTGTAAAAAGAAATGTGTAAGCAAAAAAAATTATTAAAGTTGACAAACGATATAAATTATGGTATAATTTAGATTAACGTAAATTTAAGGGAAATGTGATAGCGTCCGCTGGCAAAGTTACGAGTAGTGTTTTGACAGTTTTACGGTTTGGAATCAGAGCATGCTCATTATGCAATGTGACGAGGATCCAACAAGAGATTGATAAGAAGTACTTTTTGCCAATCTTTCCTATGCTTGCTGCCAAATTTCTGCCTTTGAAAATGCTGACAGTGCTCAGTTTTCTCATTTTCCCGTATTCTTATCCCTTTCTTGGTGTTTTGGGAAATATCGGTACGCGTGGATGTACCATTCGTATTCAGAATACCCGGTCGGGATACATATAACTTCTAAAAGGAGAAACGAGATGAATATCTACGTTGGCAACGTGCCTTATGCGGCCACGGAAGAGGACCTTGAAGCACTCTTTAGTGAGTACGGTCCGGTTGCAACTGCTACAATTATCCGTGACCGGTACGATGGTCGCTCCAAAGGATTTGGCTTCGTTGAAATGGAAAACCAAGAGGATGGCGAGCGAGCAATAGAAGCGTTGGACGGTCAAGAAATGATGGGACGTCCGTTGAAGGTCAACCCAGCACGTCCTCGTGAACAACGCAGTGAGCGTCGTCAGTATGGCGATGCAGGGATGTAATCGCCCTGACGGTGCCTCTGTGTGAGCACCTTAACAGAGTTTGTAGAATCGCTTTGAAGCTATATCGTTCAGCAAACGATCGTGGCTGCAACGCGTCTTGCAAATTTTTGCCCCAGTTTCGGGACATGTTTTATTTAAACACGTCCCAAACCGGGGCTTTTTTCTTTAAAAGCAGCACTGTAAAAAATAGAGACGCTAGCTGCAGATGCGATAGAAACTACCGCACCCTCAGCATTTTCGTCTATATTATATTAAATTAATCTTGCCGCTTAAGCATGCCCCAAGTGACAGCGATCTTCCCTGCGGGTTCCACTGCCACACCATAGACCTGTAAACCGTTATTCATAATGTCAACAACATCGTCATCCGACAAGGGTGCATGGAAAAGACCGACTTCGTCCATCGCGCCAGTGAACCAGTTACCATCACCATCCCAAATGCCACATCCACCGATATTGACGTTGAAATCCGACCGACCGTGGTTGGGCCAACTACCTTCTACCGTCGTCGCCTCTCCATCAACGTAAACCTTGGTGAATTCTCGGGTAGCGATAGCGGCAACGTGGTGCCACTCACCGGATGGATGCGGGTATGGATTGTTATTGCTGCCAGCAGTTGGTGTCCACAACGCAACCGTAGTAGGATTAATAAAACCGAATTCGGGGGAATCGTTCTGCCCTATCAATCCAACGCGATTGGAGGTAATATTTCCGGGTTTCACCCAAGCAACAACACTGAAGTCACGCCGACCGTTAAGCAGTTGCTGACCGGTGCTGACACAATTACCTGTGCCATCAAAGGCTAAAGCACCACCGAACCGTCCGTCCACCCAAATTGGAGCGTTGACGATCGTCCCATGATTGTTATTGCCCGATGAGTCCATCGCTACGCTTCCTGTACCGTCATCAAATAACCAAATACCTACAACACTACTGGGATCAATTTCGGCACTACTGCTGTTGACAGCAACGAAACCAATAGCCATCAGTCCGAGACTAAACAGAATAACTGTTAAAGCATTAAATTTCATTTGAATCCTCTCGCTTTCTTTAGAGATTTACCGCGCCATGAGGCGGGTTTGTCTTTTGAGCCTATTCCGCTGTTTCTGAAGTCATCAGGACATGTTGACTCTCTGATGCTTTCCGCAGCGCTACCAGAAATAGCAGATAAACATATTTTGACACATTTTGCATTAAAATGCAAGTTTTTTTTAGAATCACTATTTTGTTAGTATAGCATAAAGTGCAATAATTCCCAAAAAAATAAATAGTAAGAAGAACAAAATTCTGATAGAATACGATAGGAATATACGAATTTTCTTGAGGGTAAAGCACGTAGAGGCTTCTTTACACACCAAACCCTATAAACCTAATACATAATATGTTTGTTAAACGATACACAACGATTCTTATCCTTCTTACCAGTATCCTATGGACAACCGAAGCGGAAACTGATGCTGTCCTCTTTACAGAAGTGACTTCGGCACTCGGCTTTTCGCAGACAGATACGGCTTGGCAAGCAGGCACGCACGCCTTACACGAGATCATCGGGAGCGGCGTTGCTCTGTTTGATTACGATAACGATGCCGACTTGGATGTTCTGCACATCCGATTTCCGCCCCCCGGAAAAACTGATTTACCCGCGCCTAACCGACTCTTCCAGCAACAATCTGACGGAACTTTTGTTGACGTTACAGAAATCGCTGGCATCGGAGATGAAGGTTACGGACAAGGGGTCGCAATAGGTGATGTGGATAATGACGGCGATGCCGATGTCCACATAACGAACTATGGACCCGATGCGTTTTACCAAAACAATGGGGATGGCACTTTCAACCTCACAGACATAGGTATCTCAAACGAGGCATGGGGGACATCGGCGACCTTCGGCGATTACGATAGGGACGGATACCTTGATCTCTACGTTGCCAACTACGTTCAATTTGATCCAGAAGCGGTGTGTCGTGGAAAGCATAGCGCGCCAGACTACTGTAACCCACAAGTATTCGATGCCGCGCCAGACCGTCTATTCCGAAACAACCGTGACGGAACATTCACTGATGTGACGCAACAGGCGGGTATTGCTGCGATGCCGAGAAGAGGTCTCGGCGTTGTTTGCCTCGATCTGACAGGTGATGGGTGGGTAGATTTTTACGTCGCAAATGACGGCGAAGCAAACCAACTCTGGGTAAACCAGAAGGACGGCACCTTCAGTGAGGAAGCGATAGTCCGCGGGCTTGCCTTCAACACTTACGGACAACCTGAAGGCAGCATGGGGATTGCAGTCGGAGATGTCAACGATGATATGCGGGCAGACCTGTTCGCAACACATTTGTCCGGTGAAACGAACACGCTTTACATCACCTCTCCGTACGCTACGTTTGTTGACATGACCGAAGTCGCAGGATTCGCTGGACACGATCTGCTTTTTACTGGCTTTGGATGTGGATTCTTCGATTTCGACAACGATACCGACCTCGATATTGCCCTCGTCAACGGACGCGTGAAACGTGGGGCTATCTTAGACGGCGCAAACGCCGGAAAATTCTGGAACTTTTACGCTGAGCCAAATTTACTCTTTCAAAATTCTCGGACAGGAATTGAGAACACAGGGAACAGTGTTAAATTCAAAGACGTGAGTTCGCTTGCACCTGATTTTACAGGACAGGTTGAGGTGAGTCGCGGGATGGCTTTTGGGGATATCGATCGAGACGGTGATATTGATATGGTAGTCAGCAACCTTGACAATCGGGTCCGCCTCTTCCGAAATGATGCCGCACCGCTGCGCAACAACTATCTTTTTGTTCAAGCAATCACGCAGCACCGCGATGCGCTCGGTGCGCAAGTGACACTACGGGCAGGACCGCGCGTATTAACGGCTCACGTCCTACCCGGAACGAGTTACCTCAGTAGCAGCGAACCGAGTGTGCATTTCGGATTGGGGAAAATTGATGCAGTTGAGGCGATCGAAGTGCATTGGACCGATGGGAATCGAGAAAAATTTCAGGGTTCCGCTGCTAACCGCCGCGTAACGGTGTATCAAGGAGAGGGAGTGTCCTTTTGAAAAAATTGATTCTCCATTTGTCTCTTATTCTAATTAGCACTTTCACATCGGCGGACATTGACGTGCCGCAGCCTGCTGACCTCAATTTCGTTGAAGAAAAACTCCTTTTAGATGCAATCGAAGCCGCACAAGCCGCCGTCCGAAACGCTCCAGACGATGCGAATGTATGGGGATACTTGGGGGATGTCTACTTGAGCCACGGTTGGGAAATTCCAGCGATACCGTGTTATCGTCAAGCGAGCCAACTTGCACCGAACGAATTGCGGTGGCATTACTTACTCGGCAGACTCAACAAGCAGCACTACCCCAAAGAATCTGTCGAACATCTCATCCGCGCGCTCGCCTTGGATTCCAAATACGTGCCTGCACATCTCTATCTCGCGTCGGCACTCCGCATTTTAGGACGGCTTGATGAGGCATGTCATCATCTGGAACGGGCAAAGCAACTTCAACCGGACAACCCATTCTCCGAACTCTGGCTCGGTGAAATTGCGCTGTCAAGACAACAGATAGAAGCCGCTCGGGCACATTTGACCCGCGCCCTTCGTCTGAATCCCGGACAGAGCGAAGCACACGCCTTGATGGCACAAATCGCGATTGCCTCTGGAGATACACAAGCCGCACAACAGCACGCACAAGCAGCACGCCATCCGAGTGAATACAGTGAATTAGCAGACCCACTGTGGTGGGAAGTCTTACAAGCCGGTGTTACCGCGCCTCTGTATGCCGAACGCGGGAGACACTATATGGCAAGAGGGAATTATGCCCGTGCTGTCACCGAATTTGCGCCGCTTATCTCAGACACACAAAAAGATATGAAGGTATGGTTCGACTACGGCATTTCGCTCCTGCATACGGAGCGCCACGCTGATGCTCTTGCTGTGTTAGAACAGACGCTGTCGCTACTCCACAACGATAAGGCGGTACAGAAAGAGAGAAGCACAAACGAGATAGCCTATCTGAAAGCACAGGTTTACAATTACATGGGGCAAATCTACTATGAAATTGGGAAGATGGACGCGGCTATTATTCGCTGTCAAAAGGCACTTCAGTTTGAACCGTTACTGATTAGAAAAAAAGAAAATACGAAGATGCCAAGCGGATCGAATTCTTCGGATTACGCCACCTTTTTCTCGAATGTCCGTGCGAATCTGGCAATGGTGAATGAGAACAAAAATTATCTCGAAGAAGCGATCTTCCAGTATCAAAGAGCCCTTGAACTGCAGCCAGCAAAACCGTCCCTGCACCGCAGCCTTGCCGGTGTCTACTGGAAAAAACGCCGTTATGCGGAAGCCGAACCGCACTACAGACAAGTTATAGCCCACGAAGCAAGGGATGTCCAAGCCATTTACAGATTGGGTCTAATCTTCGTAATGAAGAATCACTACCCCGAAGCCATCACCCATTTTAAAAAGGTTATCGAAATTGATGCAACGCACGTTCGCGCGTATGGTGCATTAGGGGTCACTTACCAGAAAATAGGACATATTTCAGAGGCGATTGACACCTTTGAAAAGGTTTTAGAATTAGAACCGAACAATAAGGTTGCGTTAGACATGCTTAAGCAGCTGTATGAATCGAAGTAGAGGCTTGAGTATGTACAAAAAGTGGGTGTCTGAACATGAAAGCAACTCGTAGACACACTTAGACATCACCAAGCATGTCTATGAGTTTATAAGGTAGTAGGCACACGCCGTGTGCCGTAACTTCTGTAGCGTGATAGCACCCAACGCCTCAAGGCGTGGGCTTCGGCTTCATAGCGACTGCGTTCTCACGAGATGTTTGAACGTCTTATTTTCGCTCCACCCGTGGGCGTTTCCCTGTAGATTCCTACAGGCATATCGTCAAGGGACGGCTATCCCTGCCCGTAATATGTTTCGCGCAGCATTGATGTCTCGGTCGTGGGCTGAACCACATTCGGGGCATATCCACTGCCTATCAGAAAGCAAAAGGGTTTCGTTATGATACCCACAATCCGAACACGGTTTTGTGCTGGCAGTCCACTGTCCGATTTGTTTGAAAAGACGCTGATGCTTTTGACACTTGTATCTCAAAATCTCAACAAATTGGTAGAAACCAAGGTCGCAGACTTTGCGTCCCCAAAGCCGTTTCATACCCTCAAGGTTCAAGGTCTCAAGCACGATCGTATCAAACTTCTTGCAGAGTTTCGTCGCAAGTTGCCAATGAAAGTCTTGGCGTTGGTTGCTGATTTTCCGGTACAGACGGGCGAGCTGTCTCACACACCCCCACCAAGCCTTAGAACCTTTCTGCTTGCGAGAAAGTGCTTTATTCAGAGACCGAAGTTTGTTCAAGTTAGATTTCAGGGGTTGTGGATGTTGGATTTTCTCACCCGTGTTGAGTGTCAAGTATGCGTCTTTCATGCCGAAGTCTGCCCCAACGCTTTTACCTGTTGCTGGCAGCGGTCTAAAATCTGTATAGGTCGTTGTTAGGCAAAGCCAATAGTCTCCGCAACTATCACGTTTGATTGTGATACGATTGATAGTTCCATGCCACTGGCGGTGCTTGTGAAATGCATAAGCCACTTTATCAAACCGCCATTTACCTTTATCCCACTTACGAAATGTGAGTGTGATACGGTTGTTCGTCAGTTTGTATCCGCTCTGTTTAAGAGTGATAGATTTAAACTTATGGCGCGCTTTGATATGGGGTTTACCCCCCAGTTTATTAAAGAACCTTTGATACGCATTATCAATGCGTTCCAGCTCTGCTTGAATCGCTTGACTTGGCAACGACTTCCAATGTGGGTGCGTGCTGCGTTTCAAATCTTTTGCGTGTTGACACATTGCAGCAAAGTTGGCATACGGAAAACCATCTTTGTATCTTTGGTCTTGCCACTTATGGAAGTATTCATGCACTTGCCACATATCGTCAAGCAGATTGCCAATGCGGATTGTATTAGATTGGTTGTATATCTTATATTTATAGGTTTTCATGGACTATCAAGTAGCAAGTCTCTAACCCCTACACAGTGGGTAGGCAGACACGTAGTTTCCTTGCGACTACGCTTGTCATGTCTGCCAACTTGATACGCTAATTATACCATGTTTCCGCCTAAACGTCAAAATTATTTCACAAGGATTACGACATTAGCGGGAAACCTATATCCCAAACCTAAAGCAGTGGGCTTTACGCCCGAATGCCCGTAAACTGTTAGTTGCGCCTCTTACTTGATATGATGAGTCGCCTTAATACGGCCCCAAGTTGTTTCGAGTTTACCTTCAGGATCAACCGCCAAGTAATTTTGATATCCTTTGTCCATTAATTCTTGGATATCTTCTTGTTCCAAAGCTGAGTGGAAAATCATGACTTCGTCCATCAGCCCCGGGAAAAAGTTTCCGCCTGCATCCCAAATGCCGCACCCACCGATGTTAACGTCGAAAGGCGCTGCGCCATGATTCGCCCATTTTCCCTTCTGCTCGGCGTATTCACCATCGATATAAGTATGGACGTAGTCCTGAGAAGCAACACATCCGACATGATGCCAATTCCCATCACCATGTTTGTGTTTCCAAGGATTATTCGTCAGACCCGCCGAAGGGGTCCAGAGGCTCAGTTCATTCGTTGTAACAAAACCGAATTCAGGTGCATTGTTCTGCCCAACGAGTCCAGTCCGGGCAGGCGGATCGTCCGTGCTCTGTATCCAAGCAAGAATAGTGAACTCTTCGAGAGCCTCAAGAAGTTTCTGTCCAGTCTTGACACATCCGGCTTTCCCATCAAAATCGAGTGCTTTGCCGAATTTACCATCTACCCACGGTGCTTTAACGACTTCGCCGTCGTTTCCTTCACCAGATAAGTCTTCAGCGACCCCCCCTTTACCTTCATCAAAGAGCCAGATACCAACCGCAGATTCAAAATCAATCTCGGCGGTGCTGATGTGAACAGCAACGAGGCTAAAACACATAATGCCGAGGGTTAATAAAACTTTTTTCACAGCCTTTTCCTTCCCATCTTTACTGTGGGCGCGCTTGGAAAGCGCGCCCACGTGTGTTGAAAATAGAAATAGTTATTACCTAAAATGGTTAGTTGCCTTAATACGACCCCAAGTTGTTTCGAGTTTACCTTCAGGATCAACTGCCAAATACTGCTGAAACCCTACGTCCATCAGTTCTTGAATATCTTCCTGTTCCAAGGGGGAGTGGAAGATAGCGACTTCGTCCATCGCACCTGAAAAGAAGTTTCCGGCGGGATCCCAGACACCACACCCACCGATATTGACATTAAAGGCAGATGCACCGTGATTTGCCCAGCCCCCTTTTTGCTCAACGTATTCACCATCAATATAGGTATGGACGTAATCCGTCGTAGCAACACATCCAACGTGATGCCATTCACCATCACCGTGTTTGTGTTTCCAAGGGTTCTCTGTCCCACCAGCAGTAGGGGTCCAGAGATTAACAGAATTGGCATTAATAAAGCCAAATTCAGGAGCATCGTTCTGCCCGACGAGTCCAGTCCGGTTCGGCGGCGCGTCATTCGTTTTTACCCATGTGAGAATGGTGAATTCTTCGAGGTTGTCAAGGAGTTTCTGACCGGTTGAAACACAACTGGCTTTTCCATCGAATTCAAGTGCCTCACCGAATTTGCCTTCTACCCACTTAGGGGATTTGACGAGTTCACCCTCGTTTCCTGCCACAGAGATGTCCCCCGCGACACCGCCTTTGCCTTCGTCAAACAACCAGATACCGACCGCAGTATCGAAATCAATCTCGGCGGTGCTGATGTGAACAGCGACAAGGCTGAAACACAGCACGCCCAGGGTTAATAAAACTTTTTTCACAACTTTTTCCTCCAATGTTTATCGCAAGCACACTTCGGCAGCGCACCGCTACAATTAGGTTTCGTCTTTAAAATATAATTTTATAGTAAATTATATTGCACAAAATTGCAATAAAAAACCTGATTAAGACAAATCTTGTGTGTTTACACAATGCAACTTGTCCAAACCAGGCTTAAAATAGTTGTTGGTTAATGGTTACTCGTGTATGGGATGCAAGATTACTTCGTCCACTCGGTTATATTTATAGCGTTCCTCGGACCCGAACACGATGTCGAGTTCACGCTTAGCACTCTCTACGGAGTCGGAGGCGTGCACAATGTTATGTGTTACGTTCATTGATAAATCGCCGCGAATCGTCCCCGGTTGTGATTTCGTCGGGTCGGTGTCCCCGTTAAGCATACGCACTAATTCTATCGCGTTGCGTCCCTCAATAACTAAGGCAACGATGGGTGCCGAAGTCATGAATTTCATAAGTACATCGTAAAAAGATCGTCCCTGATGGATAGCGTAGAGTGCCTCTACCGTGTCGCGCGGGAGTTGTTGTAGTTTCATTCCGACAATTTTCAGTCCTTTGCGTTCATAGCGAGCAATAACTTCGCCGATAAGTCCACGTCGGACACCATCCGGCTTAATCAGAACCAGTGTCTGTTCTGTTCCCATGGTCCCTCCATCCAAACCTTTGGGCATACCAATATAGCACGTCCCTGCTAAACCCGAGCGATTAACTACCGTAATACAAGCATTCCAAACTTGACATCAAGCCTTTTTAAGTATATCATATTTTCAAGGCGTTTGCAATTTTATTTTCCAAGCATAAACTCAACAGAGGTGGGTATGTACAATAAATTAGGAGAAGTGAATCTTAAGACAAAAGAACGGATGGAAGTCGGTGTAATTACCGCACCTGACGCGCCTCACGCTGACGAGGTGAAACAATTTCTTGGGCATAAACCGGGCAGCTACAAGTGGCACATCGAACGATGTGTTACGGAAGTCCTCGATGCCTTGGAAACCCGTTTTTATGTCGGTAAACTCAACGAACGCGTGATTACCAACATTATGACAGTTGAACATGAAGGTATCGGCATTTTAGGACACGTCTTTACGCAACCTGACCAACGCAGAAAAGGGGCATGTAAAGGGGTAATGGGATACCAGATGGAGGATTTTCGGCAGCGCACCGGTCGTGCCCTCTATCTCGGCACAGGTTACAATTCTCCGCCGTTCCACATCTATCACAGTTTCGGATTTGAGAGCGTGTTTCCAGAATCCGGATTTATGAAGTACCATGTTAATTCGGACTTTGAGGAACGCTATTTCGCGCCCGCGCCTGCGGAGCCAAAATCCGTTGAATGGCACGATTGGCCCAAAGTCACGGCACTCTCAGGGATTGTCGGATCGGATGCGCTACGGAGTCTGGCATGGGATGTCTACGGTCCCACGAACCTTGAAGGCGGTTTCCTCGGTTTCAAACACACTTTGGAAACGGAAGATGCCTACGACGCTGCCAAATTGCTGGTTACCTCGGCGGGTGCAATCGTTGGGTGGGCGACTGTAAACCGAGACGAACGCTGGAAGCCAGCGACTGCGGTGTTGGACCTCTTCTTTCACCCCAATTTTGCGGACGCTGTTCCGGCATTACTTTCAGCGGTGGCATTTCCCGATGTGAAGGTGCAGTGTTATGTTGACAGTAGTGCTGAGCAGAAGGCAGCGGTTTTAGAGACTTCAGGATTTACCTGCGAAGGTCGGTTCAAAAATCAGTTTGTGTATGATGGACAGGATTACGATGTTTTGGTGTTCGCGCGGGAATGAGACTTTTATACGGTTTCCAATCATCAGTTCTGTAGATTGACATTTTCGACAGTTCATAAGAGTCTCCTTGTGAAGTGATGATGGATTTTCGCTAAGGCTACCTTATCTGTTTGGGTCTGTGAAGAAAAATCAGATTGGTTTTTGTTCACAGGTTTTCCGACTTATGTTAGACTTTTATCAAACAATTGAGGATGATACCCTAACGGTTAGAGGGCCCATGGTCGTATCATCATTTTAGGAAAAACCCTCTTATTTTTTTCGAGGTCATCATGAAACTCGGCGTTTGTTTACTAATGTTTTTGATATTGGTGTGAGTCCCTTATTTATCAAAGTTTGGGATTCAGAAAATAATGAGATAAATAGGAGTTTCTGATGACCTCCACCGTATTTTTGAGTCTGATGTTCTTGATTGTTTCAATGTTTCTATATGTATCCAGCACGACTGCTGAAATATCCAGCACGACTGCTGAAAATGAACCCTACACGCAGTGGGGGCTACCCGAAGGTGCCAAAGCGAGGCTCGGTAAAGGCCGGATGAATGATATAACGTGCTCATCAGATGGGGCGTTGCTTGCTGTGGCGAGTCAGATCGGTATATGGATTTATGATGTACGGACACGCGAAGCATTTGCCCTGCTCACCGGGGATACCGGGTCGGTAGAGAGAGTATCTTTCAGTCCGGATGGATGCACCCTCGTCAGTGGCGGTCAGGACAACACCCTACGTATATGGGATGTTGCGACGCTGACAGAAATCGGAACTCTTGAGGGACATACCGGGGGACCAAATACTATATTTTTCAGTCCGGATGGACGCACCCTCGCCAGTCGGGATGATGATCAAACCCTGCGTTTATGGGATATTGCGACACAGACGCGAATACACGCACTTCAAGGACATACCGGGACGGTAGAGAGTGTCTCTTTCAGTCCGGATGGGCGCATCCTCACAAGTGGGGAGCAGAACGACACCGTGCTTTTATGGGATGTGTCCAAGCGAACAGAAATCGGCAGACTTGAAGGGCATACCGGATATGTCAATAGTGTTTCTTTCAGTCCGGGTGGCAAAACAATCGCAAGTGGGAGTGATGACGGCACCGTGCGTATATGGGATGTTGCGACGCTGACAGAAATAGGCAGACTTCAGGGGCATACCTGGGGCGTCAATAGTGTTGTTTTTAGTTCGGATGGCAAAACAATCGCAAGTGGAAGTAATGACAACACCGTGCGTTTCTGGGATGTGGATACACGGGCAGAAATCGGCAAACTTGAGGGGTCAAGTCCGTTCTTAAGGGTATCGTTCAGCCCGGACGGTCAGACAATCGCAGGGATGTATACGTGGTCGCGCTACATGGTGGATTTATGGGATGTGGATACACAGACAAGAACAAGAAGATATAGCTTCTTTGAAGCTCGCGTCTTTGAACATACTGAACATACGACATGGGAAGTCTTGTGGGTTGTTGCTGCGCAAGCAGAAAATATACACACCATACTTGACGGGCATCCCGGGACGGTAGAAAGCGTATCATTCAGCCCGGATGGAAAAACAATCGCAGCAAGTGACGACCCAAAAGAATTCCAGGGGTCTTACTTCCTTCGTATATGGGATGTTGCGACGCAGACGGAAATAGACACACTAAATCGTGTGGGGCAAAGATCGTTTGGTAACAAAAATGTATCGTTCAGCCCGGATGGAAAAACAATCTTAAGTAGGTGTGAGCAGAGTGTGATATGTTTACGGGATGCTGCTGCGTACACAGAAATACGCAGGCTTGAGATAAAGTCCAGTTGGGCCAAGATTGCTGTTTTCAGTCCGGATGGACACACGCTTGCAACTGCAAATCATGATTATTGGGGAAGCGAATACGGAAGGGGAACTGTGTATTTGTGGGATGTGGATACCGATACAGTAATCGGCATACTTGAGGGGCATACCTGGGGAGTCAAAAGTGTCTCTTTCAGTCCAGATGGACGCACCCTCGCAACTGCGGGGAGTGTTGATGCCACGGTGCATCTATGGGATGTTGCGACGCTGACAGAAATAGGTAGACTTCGCGGACATACCGGGTGGGTCAAGGGTGTCGCGTTCAATCCGGATGGCAAAACAATCATCAGTGGGAGTAATGACGGCACGGTGCGTCTATGGGATGTTGCGACGCTGACAGAAATAGGTAGACTTGAGGGACATACCGGGTGGGTCAATAGTGTGTCGTTCAATCCGGATGGCAAAACAATCGTCAGTGGGAGTAATGACGGCACGGTGCGTCTATGGGATGTTGCGACGCTGACGGGAATGGGCAGACTTGAGGGACATACCGCTGCTGTCAATAGTGTAGCGTTTAGTCCGGGTGGCAAAACAGTCGCAAGTGGGAGTGATGATGGCACGGTGTTGTTGTGGAATATCACATCCGTTGACCATAGCAATATACGGGTTGAAGCGACCACGCTGCTGTTGGGTGGATCCCTCACAGCAAAGATAGACCCGGGTAATGATGTGGATTACTTCAGTGTCCCAATAGAGGTGCGGGGACGACTCACACTTTGGACGACAACGACAGGCACCCTTGAGACGATAGGCACATTGCAAAATAGTGATGGCATCACATTCGCAACCAATGCCGATGGAAACGGGGCTGCAGCATTAAATTTCAGAATAGAACAGGTTGTGGAACCGGGGACATATTACATCAAAGTCGAAAGTGATGAACAAAAAACTGGCGACTATACCCTTTACGCAGCGTTTATGCCTGCGACAGATGTCAACAGTGATGGTGTCGTGGATATGTTAGATCTTATGATCGTCGCAGAGAACTTTGGTAGGGTTGATACACCCCTTACAGGGGATGTCAACGGCGACGGTGAAGTGAACCGTGAGGACATTATCGCAGTTTTAGCCGCACTTGAGGTCGCCGCCGCACCTGCGGCTGTATCCACAACCCAAAGTCTCCAACGATGGATTGACCTAGCCAAGCAACTCAACCCGACAGATGCACATTTTCAAAAAGGAATCGCTGTGCTTGAAAATCTCCTAACGCCACTGAGAGACACAGAGACGGTGCCGAAAGCAACCGCGCTCTTGGCAAACTATCCGAACCCCTTCAATCCCGAAACTTGGATACCTTATCAGCTCGCGACCTCCGCAGATGTCACACTGACGATCTATAGTGTGGAAGGTGCTTTAGTTCGGACGCTATCACTCGGACATCACCCCGCGGGTCTGTATCAGAGCCGTAGCCGTGCGGCGTATTGGGACGGTCGAAATATGATGGGTGAACCTGTCGCAAGTGGTCTGTATTTCTATACGCTCACCGCAGGCGAGTTTATAGCAACGCGGAAGCTATTGATACGCAAGTAAGTTTGTTGTCATATCGTTTATAATAACCAACTTGATAATTACGGAGAAACAGTTCCATGCGTGAAACTCTGGGAAGACAACAAATGTTCGTCATTTATATCATCGCGCTTTTCTTAATGAGCCTATTTTCAGGGAAGGCGATTGCAGAATCGGAAACGACTACATATCACTGGAAAATCGGTGAAGAACCTTCAGGGCAAGAGACAGCCTTTGTCCCCAAACCGATAGAGGTGGAAATCGGAAATACGGGTATCAACGCATTCTTATCAAGCAGTGCAAGTTACACATTATCACGGGACTACCGAGTTTATTTATCGCCTGAATGGGATGATGATAAAGCATATCTACTTCTGCTGGCATTACAAGAGATGACGTACGGGTATGGTGCTTGGGATCCACCTTGGTTACAGAACCCGAGTTATTGGATATTGAGTGATGCTCATGTGGTACAAGACATTGATCTGGGTCCCGATGTGGAAGTAGAAGGAGGTCGTCTTCGGACGATAACAATCGCATCAGAGGCTTTCACTTATGCACATCCGTTTGTCGGAAAAATAAATGGCGTTCAAGGTCGATATTTTTCCAAGCGACTTTGGCGAGCCGTCCTCAGATTTGCGACATACATACCCGGAGAAGGCATCCAGCACCGTGCGATAGACAGCATGCTGCAGAGATACTATGGCGTTACGGTGCATGTCCCCGACTATGAAGTATTAACAGGTGAACCCTCCTATAAGTTTAGCAAATTTACCTATGAAGAAATCCTGGGTATCATGATAATGTTTCAAGAATATCCATCCGGCATGCATGTAACGCCAGGATTGAAATATCTTATCAGACGGGCACCCGATCCATTTGTTGGATACGCCGCACAAGCAAATACAGGGGCAGGCTATATTGAGTTTACCGATGAAGCTTTTATTGATGGAATCACACACGAAACACAACGGATCATTCTCCATGAAAAAGCACACTTCTTGTGGGATTATCTCTTTGATGAGCAACTCAAAGCAGACTGGGTAGAACTCGGTGAGTGGTATTATAAAGGTGGAAGGTGGATGACAACCAATCAGACCGAGTTTGTATCCGACGACGCACATGGAAAAAGCCCAAATGAAGATATGGCAGAAAGTATCGCTTACTATATCGTCACCCCGGATAAACTCAGGTCAAGATCACCCGCCAAGTATGCGTTCATACAGAACAGGATTATGCACGGCACACGTTATATTTCTACGATACGCGAAGACCTCACCTTTGTCGTCTATAACTTATATCCCGATTATGTCTACCCCGGTCAAATCATACGGGTTGATGTTACAGTGGAAGGTGAACCAGAACGGTATAAAAAGGTTACTGTTGAAATAGAAACCCATACAGAGAACGAATTGGATTACTCAACAGGGGGTGTTGTGGTCTTTCGATTGTTAGATCGGGATCGAAATCGTAGCGGCTATTTTAGGGTTGAATTACGCCCTGTCGATGCAAAACAGAGCAATATATTGCGCGGAAATGTGGGTGTGCCTCCGCATTATCCTACAGGGCATTACACAATAACACAGGCGGCAACATACGATGTCAATAGACTCACAAGATATAATTCAGGTGGGTTCGGCTTGCAAATCTATATCAATAACATATACGAAGACTTATACCCTCCCGAATATGTGCCGAATTCCGCAAAGTTATCAGTATCAGACGCATACACGGAAGAAAACGAGCATTTCTACGTCGTAACCGCAACATGGCAAGTCAAAGAGGATAGGACCCTCAGCGGATATACTTATATAGAACCAGAAGAACAGGACTTTAACTCAGGGTTCCGCTACTACTTACAGTCATACGGCAGATCAGGGAGAAGTGGAGATTTAGTGCGTGCTAATATAGTCAGGCACGAGGGAGATATTTGGACATTAAAATCAACTTTTTTCATCCCACATTATTATCCCGGCAGGGTGTATGAATTAAAAAGACTCTACTTTCAGGATGCTATAAATAGCGAGTTTGCTTGGTTACCTAATATCGATGAACAGGTACAAAAAGTAACAATAGAAACCAAGACCCCGGATACAACGCCGCCTGCCCTTGATGTTAACAGGATCTCTGTTGATGCCCAACCCGTAAATCCAGCAAATCCGAATGGTGAGACGTTCGTCACAGTTGCCTATTATGTCAAAGACGATATAAGTGGGTTTGAAAGCGGACATATCGCTATCAGAGACCCGTTGGGCGGTGAACGAAGATATTATATTGCGGGACCATACGTTTACTCCAATGGGATAGGTGAAATCTATTTTCAAGAGGCTCCAAATGTTTATCGAAAGTATACGAGTTCTATCCATTTGCCGGAAGGTAGTTTTCCCGGTGTTTGGGGTGTTATCGGAATAGGTGTTACCGACAAAGCAGAGAATGCCATTTACCATGATTTTACTGAAATCACGCGCTTTGAAGTCAGCGATGCCCCTGCAGCACCCACTGTTCAGGTTACCTTACCTGACAAAAACGCACTCCTCGCCAATTATCCAAATCCATTCAACCCCGAGACGTGGATCCCTTATCAGTTGGCGAAGTCGGCAGATGTAGAGATTGTCATTTCTAATATGCGTGGGATCGGGATTCGACGATTAGCCCTCGGACATCAAGCCGCGGGGGTGTATCAGGGTCGTTCGCGCGCGGTCTACTGGGATGGCAGAAACGAAGTCGGTGAACCCGTTGCAAGTGGCATCTATTTCTATACACTCACGGCTGGTGAATACACCGCCACGCGAAAGATGCTGATAAGAAAGTAAAAAACTTGAAATGAAACGACTTTATATTTTGGAGGGTCATCATGAAACTCGGCGTTTGTTTACTTATGTTTTTGATATTGTTGGGGTGTTCAACAAAGCAACCGTCATCGTCTAACATTGGCGTCCCAGAGAAAGAAAGCGTGGAATTGCCTTCTGGGAACAAACTTGAGATACAGGTATGGGAAGAAGGCATGCAGCTGGAATCTGAAAACGCTGAGCCAAGATCACTTTTCGAGAAACTATCGGACATGTTCATTGACAAGGATAGCGATTTCCATTTTCGGAAAGTCAGATGGGGCTACTCACAGGCAATGGTACAGATCAGTGAACAGAAACTCGGCACGCGTTTAGTGCTTAGAAAAGAGAACACACTTATTTACAAGGAACGCATAGCAGATGTACCTGTAGATCTCGTTTACAGCTTTGAAAAGAACAGGCTCCGCGCCGCAGGCTATCTCACACAAAGTCGTCCTATCTCAATGAAAAATGCCAAACAGATGTTAGCGCATATTACGCAAACGTTAGGACAGCCAAATGATTCGATCTCTGGTGGGATGGTTTGGGCGGATTACGAGACCTTGATATATTGCAACGACTATACTTCTCTTTTAAAGCATTTCGATTCAGAGTATGCATTTTCGCCGGGGCTTCTTCCACACCAGAAACCACGCGATGCCTCGGCAGGCGTGAAAATCAAGATGGAACTCGTCTGGACATGGATTGATCAAAACTTCTTCAGACAGCTACACGAAACCGAAGACCCTATGTCTGAACTATCTTTTTACGAAAAGCGGTTGGCAGATGTCTTGAGGAAGAAAGCTCTGATACAATGTCTCCCTTAAACGGATTTGACAACTCGCACTTCTCAAGCTGAATAAAATAGACCTCAGCGACAGATGTTTCTGTCTCCGGTGCCTTGCGTTAGGCTCAGATCACGGTATGTTGGATTGCGGTGCCTTCAAGTTGTGCCTCCGAAGAAGTATATGTGTGAAACAGGACATCAGAGATGGTCACTACACCCTCGGCAGAGCGCATCTCAACGCCGGAGCGTCTCTTGAGACGGAATGCTCCTTGTCATATATTCACAAACCGCTGCAGCCGGAACCCTGTCTTTTACTTCCAAGCACGAAGGTAAATCTAACCTTTACCTCATAGATAGCACAGAACAAAACCTTCAAAAACTCGAAACCAACAACATAAATAAATCCTCTCACACTTGGTCCCCGGATGGACGCTTTTTTGCCTATCACTCCAATCACGCTGGTAGTCCCGACATCTACGTGATGGACATCAGAAACAAGGAGACCCGTAAGTTGATAGACCATCCCAGCAGAGACCTAATTAGGAATTGTGCCTACACCTACTTCCGCACTGCTATTTTTCCGACCTTCTGTTTGCGGATATCCCCTTTACGTGCCGTGAATTTGTAGAGATAGACACCGTTCGCAAGCGGTTCGCCATCCGCATCGTAGCCTTCGTAGTGGTATTCGTTGTAAGAGACAGACGCATCAAGCGTGTCAATCGCTGCGATACGGCGACCCGTTATCGTGTAGATATTCAGGCTAACCTCGTCAGCACTTTCCGTGAGGTAGTAAGCGAAATGCGTGCCGCTTCCGGGTGTGAACGGGTTAGGAAAGTTAGCAATATTCGCAATCTCAAATTCACCAGCGACCGTTCCCGTGCGCGCCGTGTCCGACGTATTCCCGTTTGCATCCTGTGCCTGCAGCCGGATGCGGTATTCCCCAGGTTCCAAAACAGGAGCATAGGTCACCAATAACAGATTGTTATTCGTCGGTGACGCAGCAATTACATATTCGTCTTCCGGCACGCGCTGCCCGTTTTTCGTGAGGACGATGTGCGCCGGACGCGAGTCAACACCGTTGGCATCCTCAATCCGCGCAGAGATAACAGGCGTATCCGAGACATAATCGCCATCAATGAACCCCTGATGTTCAAAAGTTAATTCAACCGAAGGCGGAGTTGAATCGCTGTGAGATAACAAGGCAAATGTTCCCGGCAGGTTGACCTCCGCAGAGACCTTCTCCTCATCAGCAGTCTCCTCACCCACCCGAACCCAATTGCCGTTATCGTCGTCACGTCTATAAATGTATGCATCGTCACTTGTCCCTTTTCGGAACGTAACAGTTGCTACCAACTCCGTCTGTTCACCCACATCGAGGTGATAGGCAACCTGTGGCACAGATTCCGAAACCGCAGCGATATCGGGTTGGTTTGTAATCGTCAAGGCTTCTTCCGAATAGGTCAGTATCGTAGTGGTTTGGAGGTTCCCAGATGGCACAGTAACTTGGAAAGTGCCATCGGAACTCTGGATCGGTTGATCAAGAGTATCAGGCGTAAGAACGAACCGGTTACCGGTAAACCGTTTCGCTGCGCTGTTATTCTGTTCCCGCTGTTCAAGAATACTCCCACGCGGTAGTCCCTCAGAGGGTGGATCTACATAAACCGTGATAAGATATTCACCCGGTGTCGGTTCCCACGGCACGCTTGCAACACCTTGACCACCCGGTAAAATTTCGGAAATGACCTGA
Source organism: Candidatus Poribacteria bacterium (assembly GCA_963662915.2). GTDB lineage: Bacteria > Poribacteria > WGA-4E > WGA-4E > WGA-3G > WGA-3G. Next base: position 2,768,325 of record CAXXEU010000002.1, read on the forward strand.
ACATCCCCAAGTAGTGTCGCGTTCTGTAAATCCTCAATCGTCGGGACGGAGGTGGTATTCGGAACAACAGAAGCAGCTTCAGGATTCAAGGTTTGCAGATAAAAGCGGACAGGGACATTTTGGGCAGGCGCGCTGCCTTGATTGCGGACTTGTGCCGAGACGGTAAACGGTGGTGTTGTCGTCCAAACAATCGTCTGGTCCAAAAGGAGAAGATCGACTTCAGATCTGACCTGTCCGAACTCATAAGTGACGACCTCCGTTTGTAATGTGCGTCCACCTGCTACCTTCACCGCTAAGTAATAATCAATGAGGTCCCCTTCAGGGTATCCCGGAATCGGGTGTTCGCTTCTATAGGTTGTCCCAGTCTGACGACTCACAGGAATCGTAAAAAACTCAATAGCATCCCAACTCCAAAAAAGCGTCAGGTCTTCAATACCGTTCTCATCCAACGCCTCTACGTAAAGGTGGACAGGCTGATGCGGTTCAACCGGATAAGGAGCGATACGGACATTATCAACGTATCGAGATAAAACATTATATGACGCATGACCGATTAAATCCTCATCGGCATTCCATGCGTAAACTTGTACGTCGCCGACATCAAATTCAGCACTCGCTGGCACATGTATCTGTGCGGTGAACCGTCCGTTGGTAACAGCGACGTTTTCCCGTTCCGACGGGATGTCAACCGCTTCCTCTATCGCAGAAACAACGGCAATCTCGGCATCTCCGCTAAAAGTGCGATCAGGTAACGTTCCAGAGACAGTCAGTAAAGTCTCTCGACTCGGCGATGTCCCGATTTCTACTTCAACTTGCATCTGCTTGTTCGGCAGTTTCAGCCGAGTCGCTGGGTCCCCGAAAAGCGTGAAGACTTCAGCCAGATCAAGATAACCCGGTGCGTTGATAAGAAACTGTGTTTTGGCTTCAGCGAGTACCGTCCCCAGATCCTGTGTCCGTTGTTTGAAAATAACATTGAAGATCTCCAAGTTAAGGAGATAATCACCGTCTAAAAGTCCGATGCTCGTCGCGCCAATGACCGCAATCGCACCGCCATTTTCAGATCGGAGAAGTTCCTCAACGAGACTATTTTTGCTGCTGTCGAAGGAACCCGTGTAACAGGTCATACTAATAACCAATGGGAGTTGTGAAATATTGGTCAAATTCTGCTCAGGATCTTCAAAGTCAAGCATTCGACTGGATGACCAGATACCACCGCCACCGTGTCCAATATAGTTAACGAGACTCGCCCCGTCGTTGAAACTGTCAATAACGCGACGCGCGATAGGCGAACGGATCCGCTCATCAAAACTCGCTTCTTCTGTGTATGGAGCGTAAATACGTTCAGTTTCATACCTACCGCTGAGCTGATTACGAGAGATAAGGCGGTCCGTCTGGGAGTGAAACCTAAGATCCGAACCCGCAAGCATGAGAAGTTTCTTGTGCCACGGACCGACCTGCGAAGTCGTTTCATAGTTGATTGTCCGTTCAACAAAAATACGGACATCCACACGATTGTTCGCTGGCATCCGCCCAATCAGCATATCTGGAAAACTGTCTGTGCCACGAAAAGTAACGAATTGGTGGTCGCTTGCCGAAGTACCGTATCCTGGGACTTGTACCTGCATTGTCGGAACGAAATTGGGTTGGTTCTTAAGGTCGATATGTGTATCACCAACGAGAAAAACGTAAGTCGGGGCAGGTGGCTGCCAATTGTGGTAGGCGTAACTCAAAAACTCACGGATAGCATTCGGGTTGAAGATGCCGTGGTTAAATTCGTCGTAGATATTTTGGACATCAACCACTACAGTTCGCATACCTTGCTGACTGCGAAAATCGGCAAGCGGTTGTACATCTTCAATGAAACTCTCGTGTGTAATGAGAATGTAATCCGCTGCGTTGTGAGTACTACGCAAATCGGAAGGCGTATCCACGGAAATTTTCGGTTTTTGGAACCGGTCCCGCGTGAGCGCAATATACTGGATAGAGGTATCATCTACATCCTTCGGTCGAATTTGCGCTGAACGGAACGGGAGTCGATAAGTTCCAGACTCGGAATCGTCAAGAATAGGCGCTAAACCGACATAACGGGTCCCGTCAATACCATAAATTTCTATGTCAGGCGTAGAAAAATTCTCTAAAATGACCTCAAAGTTCGGATTGACACCACCTGTTTCGTCGAGAAATGGCGTAATCGCAAAGGGTAGCACATTCCCTTTGGCTTCAAAAGTTCGGCGATAGTCAATCTGAATCCAGTTGAGCAAAATGACATCAAGAAGTTGATCGTTACTTTCCGGATTAGTGATACGAATGACATTCCGCCCATTCTTGAGAAACGATTGAGGTCGTTGATTCTGCAGCCCATATTCGGCTTCGCCATTCCAATGCACCTCGCCGAGGCTAACTTCGTCATTTAGCCATATATCGACTTGGTGTTCCGTGTTAGATCTCCCGTAAAATCCGACCCGTATCGTTGCGGGCACAGCAGTGTCCGCAACACCCGTGAGCGTAATACCGAACGGCTGCGACTCTGGCGCGGTCAATTGTGCCCAGAACCAACTGTCATTTGGCAGCGGTGGGAGTTCTTTTAAAGTAAACCAACGCTCTTGTAGTCCTTGGCTGAATTCTTGATACCTCTGCTCCTCCGTCAAATTCGCATTCGGAAACCGCCGAAAGTGGTTATCCTTTTCAAAGTGCGCACGCGTGAGAAAGTGCGTGTGGATTTGCACATCCATTCTCTCATCAAGAGATGTCCGCGTGCCCATTCGGCTCCCAGGCCCAGCGTTCCACGAGAGCCAATACACATTCTCATCAGAAAACGGGTTGATATAACTCGTCTCTCCATGCAGCTGCTCGCCGTAGAAAATAATCTCATCTGTCGGATCAAGCCTCCCGTCGCCCTCACCTCGAACAAAAATTGGAACCTGTTTCCCTCTGTTTATCACTGTCAATGTCCTCGGTGTAATCGCGTCTATATCAACGCCGACCGTCTCCAAATCTCGTCCGGTAACGCTATACATCCCATCCTGAGTAACACTGAGTTTATGGCGAGGTGCGATAGCGGTAAGACTCGGTGCTTGTGGAGATCGGATAGTCGCCCCACGCCACTGACGAGCATCTTGCGGATTCACTAACAGACCTTCAAAAATCGCATCGTAAGTAGAAGACTCAGACATCAGGGGGCCACGCCGTGCTAACAACGCTTCACCTGACCGGATAAAACGAACTTCAACGATAAGCCTGTGATAGAGTCGCAGCTCCCGACGAACAGGATTGTATTGGACCGGATTGAGTTGAATCGGAAGGACACGGTTCTCTCGGATCCAGCCCACTGCTCTGGTCTCTACGAGATTGGCAGGAAAAAAGCGGTCGGTTTTATGGCTATCGGTTGACGGAAACTGACGGCTGACGGCCATCTTACGTGTACTAAAATCCTGTTCAACAATCCGCACTTGAAAATCAGTATCCGTGGGGACACTGATGAGGGTGGACTGCACGGGGAGTTGTAGCACACCCAAAGACTGGACAGCAAAACGGCATCCAGGAAAAGAAACCGTCTGTGTTTCAACACGAGGCTCTTGAAACTGATCGCTGCTATTGACTTCTGTCCCTATTTCAAAATCGGACTCTGGGATGCGGAGTTGGATCGTTACGCCTTGCGAGGTCGTACGCACCAATTCAATCTCTCGTTGCGCACCTACGCCTTCACGCACGGTAGTTCTGGCGCGCCGATTGCTTGACGAAACCGGCGCTGCATCCGCCCTACCATAAGAATGAATGAAAGTGGAAAACAAAAAAGGGGATACTTCGAGAAAACAAAAAATTATTACGAATACGAAGCAGACGATTGCACAATTTTTTATTCGACGAACTTGCATCAAAGAACTCACTCCAAAAAGTTAGTTGTTCCTCGCGAGATGGTAAATTTCAATTTCCCGAATCTGAGCAATCGCGGGCTGCATAACCCGGTAATGTGGGTAGTAGAAACCGGCAAGCGTTTTCCGCTGGTCAACAATTTTATCATCAGGTTCCGCGATCATCTTATTCACGATTACATCATCAACAGTTCGGGTAACAACAATCCGAATCATACGCGTCTGAAAGTTCAATCTATCAAAAACGAATTCGGCTTGTGCGCGTTCATCGCCAATATTACGCCGCTGAATAATCGTATCAAAAGTCTCCCACTCTCCAGTTTCATCGTCCAAATATTGCATCTCAAACCGGAAAAGGTTCCCGTTGTGAATAACGATTTTCCGCACAGGATGGATCTCAGCAAACCGGATAACAAAGTTCCGCTCATTTTCCGCCGGAAGCGTAGCCAGCGTCTGGAGATTCCCATCGTTCATACCCGGGTGATTTGACTCCGTGCCGTAGGTGGCTTGTGCAATATTCTGGCTGTATTGCGTCGATAACACCTGTGCCATTCTACAAGCATTGAGGTGTAAACAGAAAAATAAAAACGTCCCGAAAAGTGCAATAGTACGTATCATCCTTCCTCCTCCTGAAAAGTTATATCGAAATGGTCTACAATGCCCATAACGAGCTCGCGGATCGGTGCGTCTACAACACCGAAGACTTCTTGTGCAACACCGGGACCTGCGCCTACAATTACCGTGTCCCCTTCACCTGCCCCAACATAATCCACAGCAATCGTCGGCGTGCGAACAAGTTGAGATTTCAGACTCAGCGGTTGGATAAGCAACAGCGTCCGGTTTTGGTATGCAGGATGTTTAACGACAGAAACGACTTTTCCGATTACTTTAGCAAGGTACATTTTTTAGTTTTCCATTTCCGAACCTGTATCGGTGTCCTCCAGTAGCGATAGCGAATCAACAATTCCAACAATGGCAACATCAACCGGCATCCGTTTTCCGGGTACAACACTTACGGCATCGCCACCGGTAACGATATAGACGATTTCATCCACGCCTGCGTCGTGCAAGGTATCGACTGCCACAAGCGGCTCAGAAATAGGCTCATATTTCTCGTCTAAAGGCTGCACAAGTAAGAGACGCGTGCCTTCCAAACTCGGATCTTTTCGGGTCGCAACCACAGTGCCAATAACTTTTCCTAAATCCATTAGTTTTATTTTTCCTTGTTGTCCTTCAATTTACTTATGGTTGTCAGCAGTCAGACCGATGCCGTTTCAGGTAGTTTATGGCTTATGGTCTATGGCTATTAGCAAATGGCTTCCAATAGCCAATAGCTAATTGCCAACAGCCATCAAACCAGATTATACTCAACCAACTTTGTATGAAGCGTATTTCGGTTAATACCGAGGATGTCCGCCGCCTTGCTTCGGTTTCCGTTGGTGTGTTCCAGCACAATTTTAAAGAGCGGCTTCTCAAAGACACCGCGGATTTCAGCGTAAAGTTCACCCGGCGGCGTTTCGGATTCCATGTATTGTTCCATATAGGCATGAAGCAACCCATAAATCTGTACATCAAGATTTCCTTGTTGCTCCGAATCCAGCGAACTCGGATCATTCAAAATCGCGTCGAAATGCTCAGGGAGTAGCATTTGTCCTGCACACATCACCAAGGCACGCTTAATAGCATTCTCCAATTCGCGAACGTTGCCGGGCCACTTATAAGCCGTGAGGAGTTTCACAACTTCAGTGGAGATACGGATTTCCGGGAGTCGGTATTCCTCGACGAACCGGTGCGTAAACAAATCTATCAACTCCGGGATGTCCTCTTTCCGTTCTCGGAGCGGTGGCAAAGAAATCGGGATAACGTTGAGACGATAGTAAAGGTCTTCTCTGAACGTCTTCTCGGCAATCGCAGCTTCAGGGCGGCGGTTCGTAGCGGCGATAATACGGACATCAACGGCATGCGTTTCCGTCCCGCCCATCGGTTCCACTTCGCGCTCCTGTAGCACACGGAGCAGCTTCATTTGGACCTCAACCGGCAATTCCCCGATTTCATCGAGAAAGATTGTCCCGCCATCTGCCTGCTGAAACTTTCCCGTCCTTGCAGTGTGTGCATCGGTATACGCCCCTTTGACGTGTCCAAAGAGCGCGCTCTCTATGAGACTCGACGGCATAGCACCACAATCTACAACGACGAAAGGATTGTGTGCCCGATGACTGTTTTGGTGGATCAATTGGGCAACGAGCTCCTTACCTGTACCGCTTTCACCTAAAACAAGAACGGTTTCGTCGCTAACTGCAGCGCGCCCAATCTTAAGGTATACCTCCTGCATCGCCGGACTCTGCCCGACCATTCTGCCCTGCCTATCGACATCAGGCAACACCGACGTTTTGACATCCTTCGTCTGGTTCGTAGCGGCAGCAGCGCGCGACACAAGATCCAGGAGCTGCTTCTGATCAATCGGCTTCGTCAGATACCCATACGCCCGTTGTTTCGCCGCGTCAATAGCCGTCTGCGTCGTTCCATGTGCGGTAATTACAATGATTGAGGCGGGGCTATTATACTGCTGGATTTCCTCGATTAACTCAAGTCCATTGACATCGCCTAACCAAATATCAAGCAGAATGACATCAATATCGGCGCGCTTGACACACGCCAAAGTTTCACCCCCATTTCGCGCTCTGAGGGTCTCATATCCTGCTTTTTCGAGGGTAGCAGCTAGGATGTGGCGTAGACTATCATCATCGTCAGCAATAAGCACTACATTTGACATATTTTTCACTATTCCAGGACTTACGCAGTTGTCTCTAAAAACCGACAGTTTCCCCCTGCTTGCGGGGGGACTAAGGGGGGTAATCCTAAATTTTGCGTAAGTCCTATATTCGATTCGCGGTTCGTCCTTCGTTAATTGCTAATTTTGCAAACTGTGTTAATGGTTCTTAATTAAGAGGTACCCCCTTCAAAAGACGATCTCTTAACCAACACCTAAGCACTATTCGCTATTCACTGGCAGCGACATAATGAACGCTGTACCGACTTCGAGGTTCGCCGCAACTTCAATGCCGCCCCGGTGTTCAGCGAGAATCTTTTGACTAATATAAAGCCCAAGACCCGTCCCTTTCTGCTTAGTCGTATAAAACGGATCAAAGAGCATTGGAACATCTTCGGACGGGATCCCGGGACCGTCATCCTGAATCCGCACTTGGACAACTCCTGTTTCCCGCAAGTGTTCTGTCTGAATTGTCAATGTCCCTTCTGTACCCATTGCCTCAATAGCATTGTAAAACAAGTTAAGGAGAACTTGTGTAATCCCATCTTCATTTACATTGACCCGCGAGCAATTGCTGTCATATTGCGTAACTATTGCAATCGCATGATGTTCTAATTCCGGACGGCAGATTGCAAGACTATTCTCAAGCAATTGATGAATGTCCGTCTGTTTTGCGGCTGGCATCGCCGGTTTACTGAAGGCGAGTAACTGCTCAATGAACCGGTTGAGCCTGTCCACCTCTTTGATAATGATTTCAGTGTATTCCTTAATTTCATTTTCAGAGAGACGTATCTGATCGGAATAAGCCTCGACTCGAGAATTTGATTCCACTGTATCCTTATGTTGAAGCAGTTGGGTCCCAAGTCGGATACTCCCTAACGGATTCCGCACCTCGTGTGCGATGGTTCGGACCAATCTGCCAAGCGTTGCCATCCGTTCTGACTCGACGAGCGCGTCAATTGTTTGTTGAATCTTGACCCGCTGTGCAATAGTCGAAGCGATAATCGTCAATAGCCGTCTATCGTCCGCTGCTGAAAATTCGTCCGATGCCTTGTCAATCGTTAATGTGCCGATGACCTGTTCTTCTATAATAATCGGGATACACCAGAAAGCAATTATATCTTTCGACTCAACGCTCTCCGGTTCAAAGAGTTTAACGTAACTCCGCGGACTCCGAGTTTGCGGAACACCGATCGCTTTACCGGATTCGAGGACCTGCCGCTGAATGTCTTCTATCTGATTGTCAGTGCCGCGTTTCATCTCAGCGGGGGTGAGTCCTAAAACAGCTTCCACCGAAGTAACGACCTTCCCGTCCTCATAGAGATGCAAAGCACCGCGGTATATACCGAGCCGTTTAGAGAGGATCTCAATGATGCGCTGAAAAAGACCTTTTAATTCAAGATTCGCGTTCGCCGCTTGGCTCACCTCAAACAGCGTAGAGATGTCCCGCACCTGTTTCTCTAAATTCGCATTGACACTGTTTATCTCCTCTATTTCCGCAGCACCACTACGTCGTTGGGTCTGGAATTGACGAATAATACGGATAATACCAAATACAAGAAACGGATAAAGGAGTGCTACAATCGTGCTCTCTGTGTGAGCCGGATAGTGGAAAACGTAAATCCAATTGGCTACCGCCGTAATCCCGAATAGGACGTTTTGTTCACGAGGTCGGGCATATATCACAGCAAGAATCATCACACCATAGTAGCAGTGACTCGCTGCAATATAATATCCCTGCATCTGAAATAGATGTGTACCGACATTGATGAGGAGTACAAAAAGCGCAAGAAAAAACGTTAGCATCCTTTTAACAATTATGTCTGTGCGGTGTTTCCGTTGTCAACACCGATCTAAAATTGATTAAAGTCCTGTTTTAGATTCTGAAAGGTTTTTTAACGGCTTAGAAGACGCAATTATAAAAAACGCACGATTACAAAGCTAAGAAATTGTTGAGCATCTTTAACCCAACGCGTCCGCTCTTTTCGAGGTGGAACTGGGTTGCGATGAGATTATCGTGCGCAATCGCGCTACAGAACTCAAGCCCATACTTCGTTTTTCCAATAACAATACCTTGTTTCTCCGGGACCGGATAATAGGAATTGACAAAATAGAAGTGCGCAGGATTCGGAACGTCTTTAAAGACTGGGTGTGATACCGTTTGGTAGACTTTGTTCCATCCGATCTGTGGAACCTTCAGCATTTCTGTCCCCACAGCTGCTCGCGTCGCCGGATATTTCTTTACATATCCCGGTAGGAGACCGAGGCACTCGGCATCCTCTTCTTCGCTGTGCTCAAAGAGAATCTGGATACCGATGCAAATACCGAGCATCGGTTTACCAGTACGATAAAAGCCAATCAAAGCCTCATCGAGCACTCGCTTCTGCAAAGTTTCCATCGTGGCTTTTGCCGCGCCGACCCCCGGGAAAATAACACGTTCAGCAGCGGCTATCGTTTCAGCATCAGATGTAATCTGATTTTCATAACCGAGATGTGTCAATGCACGCGCAACACTTGTCAGGTTACCGGCATCGTAGTCTATAATTGCAATCATTATTTTCGTTATTTATTCTTTAGGGTTTCGTCAATCGTTTTATAAAGATTCGCTGTCTCAATCCCAGTGACAGCGGCTTCAAAACCTTTGTTTCCCGCCTTTATCCCAGAGCGTTCAAGTGCCTGTTCAATTGTATCCGTGGTAATAACGCCATAGATAACAGGCGTGTCAGTAGTGACCGATGCTTGGGCAATCCCCTTCGCGCTCTCAGCGGCAACGTAGTCAAAATGCGGTGTCGCGCCTCGGATGACAGCCCCTAAACAGAGAACGGCATCATACTTTTCACTCCGCGCAAGGCGTTTGGCGACCGCGGGAATCTCAAAAGCCCCCGATGTCCAAAAAACATCAACATGCTCTAAGTCAACACCATGTCGCTTGAGGGCATCCAGCGCACCGCCAAGGAGTTTTTCGGTCACAAAACTATTAAATCGACTCACAACAATCCCGAATGTGAGACCTTCACCAAGAAGATATCCTTCATAAACATTTGCCATATTTTTTCTCGCTATCAGGCATTGTGCGCTCAGTTATCAGGCACTCGCTGCGCACACCGTCAGGAACTCCCTACTTGAGGTTTTACTCTTAAAATCCCGTGACTGACTGCTGACCGCTGAAAGGTTTGCGGCGCAAACCGTGCTGACAGCTATTCCTCTTATCATTTATTCCTCATCAAGGAGGAGGTGTCCAAGTTTAGAACGTTTCGTCTGTAAATATCGGCGGTTAAACGGATTCGGTTCGGTTTGTAAAGGGACGCGCTCGACAATTTCGAGTCCGTGTCCGTCTAAGCCTCTTACCTTCTGCGGATTGTTCGTCATTAACCGCATTTTCCGAACGCCCAAGTCGGCAAGTATCTGTGCACCAATGCCGTAATCGCGGAGGTCCGCAGGAAAACCGAGGTGTTCATTCGCTTCAACGGTATCCAACCCGTCGCTGTCCTGTAGCTGATATGCCCGGAGTTTCCCTTTCAGCCCCATGCCTCTACCTTCCTGGCGCATATAGACGAGAACCCCTTTGCCCTCCTTCTCAATCATCTGCAAGGCACTCTCAAGCTGCTCGCCACAATCACATCTGAGGGATCCAAAGACATCACCAGTTAGACATTGGGAATGAACACGGACCAAGATAGGGGTTTCCTCAGCAACATCGCCCTTTGTGAGTGCGATATGGGTTTTATCGGCTTCAACATTCTCTCCGTCGGTATTTGTGCTTTCATAGGCGTAAAGTTTGAACTCGCCGTGTGCGGTCGGAATATCTGCCGTCGCAACACGCCTAATCAAAGTCTCTGTCTGACGGCGGTACGCAATCAGATCGGAAACTGTGATAATTTTTAGTTGGTGTTGTACAGCGAATTCCATCAATTCCGGAACGCGCGCCATAGTTCCGTCTTCGTTGAGTATCTCACAGAGGACACCCGCTGGATAGAGTCCCGCCATACGCGCCAAATCAACAGTGGCTTCCGTATGACCGGCGCGCCTAAGCACACCACCGGGTTTCGCCTCTAACGGGAAGATATGTCCGGGTCGCACAAAGTCCGAAGATGTTGCGTTTGGATCAATAAATTTGCGAATTGTATAGGCGCGCTCCTGTGCCGAGATACCCGTCGTGACCTCTTTCGCATCAATAGTAACAGTGAAGGCGGTTTGCATCTGTGCCGTATTCGATGCAACCATGGGGGCAAGTTCAAGTTCGGTGAGTCTCTCTGAACAGGTCGGTAGACATATCAAACCACGACCATATTTCGCCATGAAATTGATAGTCTCTGCCGTCACCTTTTCAGCCGCCATAATCAGATCGCCTTCGTTCTCACGATCGGGTTCATCAACGACGACAATCAATTCCCCATTTTGGATTGCAGAGAGTGCTTCAGGAATAGTATTAAATGTGTTGGGCATTCTTGCCTACCATTTTACGATTGTTGGTTGTCGGTTCGGTTTGCTTTGCAAACCTTTCAGTTGGCAATTAAGAATGCATTGCAATACGAAAAATAAAGTTTCCATGCCATCGCTTAACTGATAACCAATAACCGAAAGCCTGCGCAGCAGGCGTACTAACAACCCTTAATCAATGTAGCCGTGTTTGGCTAAAAAACTCAAATTGAGTGTCTCGGAACCGGTTTGCTCAGTCCACCCCGTCTCCTCGCCACTATTTTTTAAAAGCGTTTCAATATAACGCGCAATAAGGTCAACTTCAAGGTTAACACTGGTACCAATCCGTTTCATACCCAAAGTCGTGACCGCCTTTGTATGCGGAATCAAGGCGACTTCAAAGGAATCTCCAGAAACATCCGATACCGTTAAACTAATCCCATCAACCGTGACAGAACCTTTGTAAGTAATGTAGCGTCTGGTATTATCGCTGATCGTCACCCGCATCAGAGAAGCATCGCCTTCATTTTTCCACGCGCAGATTGTCGCCACTTCATCTACATGTCCGAGTACCAGATGTCCACCCAACCTGTCGTTTAACCGGAGCGAACGCTCCAAGTTAACCTGTTCACCGACCCGTCGCTCACCCAACGTCGTGCGGCGTAAGGTTTCAGCAGATATATCCGCGGCGAACGCCATTGGGGTCAGTGAAACGATCGTCAAACAAGCCCCATCAACAGCAATACTGTCGCCAACTTTCGCATCCGTGAGGACCTCACTCCCCTGGATTTCAAGCGTAGCCCCTTCGGATGAACGCTGGATATTTCTAACCGTTCCAAGTTCCTCAACAATCCCAGTAAACATGCTACAGATACCCTTCGATGAGAAAATCAGCAGAATCGGAAATAGGTGTGATACTGACCCGTTGTAAGTGGGGCGCATCACTCAAACTGGAGATACCTTCACCACCGATAGGTCCAGGGGCATCTTGTCCGCCAATCAACTTCGGTGCGATAAAGCACATAACCTTATCAACAACGCCTGCGGCTATCGCGGAAGCGTTGACTTCGCCACCGCCTTCTATCAGGACGCTTGTTATCTCACGTTCACCTAATATTTCCATCAAACGCTTCAAACAGACCTTACCATCTGCCTCTGGGACGATTATCACTTCCGCGCCTCCCTTTTCAAGGGCATTAACGTTTTTCGCTGGTGCGTTCGGTGTCACTGCAACAATAACCTCCGCACTGCTTTCAGGATTGAAGATGCGTGCGTCCGTAGATGTCCTTCCGTGTGAATCCAACACAATGCGAGTTGCGTCCTGTCCCGCTTTAGCTCGAAGCCGCGTCGTGAGTGCAGGATTATCGCGAACAACTGTGCCGCTACCGACGAGAATAGCATCCACTGTGTCTCGAACCTCATGTCCGCGTTGCCGTGATGCCTCAGCAGTTATCCATTGCGATTCACCCGATGCAGTAGCGATTTTTCCATCAAGACTCATAGCGGTTTTCAGAATAACAAACGGCTTACCGGTCTGAATGTATTTCCTATGGACCTCATTCAACTCGGCAGCCGCTTCAGCACACAGACCGACATGAACACGAACTCCGGCATTTTGCAACTGGCGGATACCCTTGCCTGCAACATTTGGATTCGGATCGACTTCAGCAACATAGACTTCGGCAATTTCTGCCTGAAGGAGCGCCGCCGTGCAAGGCGGTGTCCGTCCCCAATGACAACACGGTTCAAGGTTCACATAAAGCGTCGCGCCTTTAGCATTCTCACCCGCGGCGTTCAAGGCGTGGATCTCAGCATGTGGCGTTCCCGCTTTCTGGTGGTATCCTTCACCGACGATCTGACCAGCTTGGACAACAACCGCACCCACGAGCGGATTCGGACGCGTGCGTCCCGTGCCTCGACGCGCTAAATCCAGCGCGCGTTTCATATAGGTTCTATGTGTCTCGTCCATGAAAATCTTCTATAGACATAGCACGCCAGCGGCGTGCAGGATCGGACGCTGATTAGTACCGAGTTCTATTGTCAAGATAGATCGGTGTCAGTGCCGTTCCCCATAGGAGGCGGCTCGTTGAACGGGATGCCTTTGGCTTCTGCTTCAATCCGACGCTTATTCCAATCGGCGATCTCCTGGTACGCTTGATTGATACCTTCAGCTCTACCTTGCTCAATACCTTGGGCTTTACCAATTTCTATGCCTTCGGCACGGATCCTGTCTCTAAAGAGTTTAGCATATCCTAACATGATGCCCTCCAATATATGGGATAGTATGAAAAACCAACCGACTATAAGTGTCATTAGAACCGCCATGCGGGTTAGTCTCGTTTCACCCAAAGCCTCCCAAACCCAACCTAACAAAAACTCTACTAACACATTGAGAATTACCAGACTTGAAAAAGTCCATACAAACAAATGGAACCATTTTCGCGGGATTCTCACTAATGATACATAATCATTCTCATTTCTACGCAAGGGAGGCACTCCGATAAAAAGGTTACCGTCAGGGTATTCTTTTGCAGTAGTCCGGTTAATAGTATATCATATTTTGTTCAGAAATCAAAATCAATTTTATAGAGTTGTCAGTTATCGGTTGTTAGTTGTCAGTTAAGAGGTGTGCTTGTAACAGGTCAAGTCTGACTCTTAAGAGTGCTCACGGCTGATCGTTATCTCTTTTAGACACTGAAGAATTTCTTCTTGCGGGACGAGATCGAACTGGTGCGAACCGATGTACATATATTGAATAATCCCAACTTTGTCAATGACAAACGTTGCCGGACGCGCGATATTATAAGCCTCCAGACTCAGCCAATGATAGACCCCATAATTCTTAATGACCTTCCGTGTTTTGTCAACCAATAGCGGAAACGCAATACCATTTTTATCCGCATAGCCGCGGAGTTCACGGGGCCACTGTCCCGCAATCGCGAGCGGCGTTGCTTCCCATTCTGCATAAGCCTCAATATGTTCCTGCACTGTCGCCAACTGGCGGCGGCTGTTCGGTCACCATGTCCCTCGAAAAAAGGTGAGAACGACATTTTGCGCGTCGCGGTATGTTTCGAGGGAGACTTCCATTCGCTGATGCGAAAGGAGCATGAACAGCGGCGCGGTATCACCGATGTTGAGAGTCTTATTTTTCCGTGGCATAGTCAGATTGTATCAAAAATGGTGGTTGGTGTCAATAACCCAAAACCCTTGACTTTTTTCGCCACTACGGGTTAAAATGTAAATGTGCCCTCAAGAACTGCCGGACATAGCACAACATCAAAACCCGAAAATCAGGACAAGCCTCATGCGAAATAGGTTAACAATTGCCATCATCCTTTCACTCTGTGCACCACTATTCAGCATTGCTGACACAGAACCCAATGATCACAGCAGATACGTACAACACGTAGAACAAGGCTTTGCACTCACATTTCAAGGCAACAACAAGGAAGCCATCAACGAGTTTGAAGCCGCACTCGCTATTGAACCTGAACACGCCGAAATTTTGCACTATCTCGGTATGGCGTATGCCCAAGAAGAACTTCTGAACAAAGCCATTGAAAGTTACAAACGTTCCCTCACATTGATGCCAGATAACACCGAGGCACTTTATTCGCTCGGTGTCGCCTACTTCAAACTCGACCAGTGGGCAGAGGCAGTTGTGCCGCTACAACGGGTCGTCGAATTTGACCCGCAACATGCCCGCGCACACGAAGTCCTCGGTAAATCACTCGTCCGACTACGCCGCTACACAGAAGCCATCCCAATCTTGAAACAGGCACTCGCGCTGAAACTGAACGCTGCAGGAATCTACTACGAACTCGGCACGGCATACTTGAACATAAAAGAATACGCGAAGGCAATAGAGAACTTTGAACTGGCAATAGAATTCGGAGCCGCCCGTTATGCCGATCCACACTTCGGACTCGGGACGGCGTACCTCCGCTTAGGCGATCGCGAGAAAAGCCGAGCAGAAATGCAAATCTTCCAGCAATACCAGAAAGAATACGCCGAATATGAACGTCTCACACGCCTCACCCGTAATGAACCGAACAATCTCGAAGCGTGGACAGGTTTAGCCAGTCTGCTCATGCAACAAAAGAACTACGGACGAGCCGTTCAGGTCTTCCAGAAGTGCATCGAACTCGATCCGAACAATGCCAACTTTTATCACGGACTAAGCCGAGCGTTTATGAACCTCAACTACCCCAGACCCGCAGTGGAAGCCGCTAACAAGGCGATCCAACTCATGCCGAATGAAGCCATCCTCTACAACACACTCGGCAGCCTTTATGCAATGCAAGGCAATAGCCGAAATGCTGTTGTTGCGTTCCAAAAAGCCGTCGAACTTGATGGTGAAGAGCCCTTCTACCATCTTAACCTCTCAAGACTCTATCAAGGCATGGGTAACCAAAGACTCGCAGAGGAGCATCACCGCATTTATGAATATCTCAGGTCGAAACAAAAATAGTTATTTCGGTATCGTATGCACCTTGATATTCAGTCTCGATGTCTGTTTGGGTGTATTCGCAGCGGAGCCGGAACTCATATTGGTCCCCGCTGGTACGTTTACGATGGGCAGTGAGCAACGCGCCGTAGATGAAAGACCGATGCACAAAGTCTACCTCGATGCCTACTATATCGGTAAATACGAAGTGACGAACGCCGAATACTACGAGTTCTGGAAATCTCAATCAGAGGACAACGCGCCAGACCAAACACCCGAACACACCCCAGAAAGTTTCCCGCATCTCCCACATATCGGTGATTGGCTTACACGCGCCGAACGGTTTCCGAATCACCCCGTCGTCGGTGTATCGTGGCACGATGCCGACGCTTATGCAGCGTGGAAAGGGATGCGCCTGCCGACAGAAGCGGAATGGGAAAAGGCGGCGCGCGGGTATACCAACAGGATATGGCCCTGGGGGAGTGCAATGGAAGCGCACGCAAACACTGCTGGGGCAAAGGACAGCTACGTGAACCGGATCGCACCTGTCGGGAGTTTTCCGAAAGGCAAAAGTTATTACGGCGCATTGGATATGGCAGGTAACGTCTGGGAATGGACAGCCGATTGGTACAGCGATGTCTATTACGCATACAGTTCACAAGCCGCCGCAAAACGTCCGAAAAAAAATCCAACGGGACCAGATGTCGGCAGCTGGCGTGTGCTCCGAGGCGGTTCATGGATCGATGCGCTCACTCGGTGCAGCACTACATTCCGATTTTATCTCTACCCAAACCTGAAGACCTCCTTTGTCGGTTTTCGACTCGCAAAAAACGCTGAAAAATCCGAGAAATAGGTTGACGTGGGTCTTACTTGTGTCGCAAACTTTTGTGATGGCTCCTAAAAACAATAGATACTCTTCCTCCCTGGTAGGCGAGGTTTTGTGGCGTACTCGCTCCGGGGAATGCCATCAGGCATTCATACCGTTGATTCTGATTTATGCGACGTGCATTCCTAACCTCCCCGGGGACGTTGATTTACGCGCATTATGAACAAATGGCGACTCAGATCATTCATCCAAATATTCCTCCTGCTCACGATAGGGAACACCGCTGCAGAAAGTCCTACCTTTACGGACATCACTGAAGCCGCCGGTATCCAATTCAAACACGACAACGGTAAAACCGAGCATAAACATATCATTGAGACAATGGGATCAGGGGTCGTCTTTTTCGACTACGATAACGATGGCAACACTGACCTCTATTTCGTCAACAGCGGCACGATCCCACAAGAGACGCACACCCCACAACAACCAAATCCGGGAAACGTCCTCTATCGCAACGCAGGAAACGGCACATTTACCGACGTTACTGAAAGGTCAGGCACAGGCGACACCGGCTACGGGATGGCAGCCGCGGCTGGTGATATCGATAACGACGGTGATGCCGACCTCTACGTCGCAAACTTCGGAAACGATGTGCTTTACCGAAATAACGGGGATGGCACATTTACCGACATCACCGAAACCGCCGGGATTGATAACGACCGCTGGGGCATCGCAGCTGTCTACCTCGATTTCGATGTGGACGGCGATCTGGACATCTTCGTCGTCAACTACCTCGTGTATGCATTGTCAATGCCGGTAACAACCTATAAAGGTATCATCGGCTATGGACATCCGCGCAGCTACGAGGGAACACCTGATGTGCTTTATCGCAACAACGGGGACGGCACATTTACCAATATTGCGGAAACAGCGGATCTCACAAACCCCAGCGAAGGCAGAGGCATGGCAGCGATCGCTTGCGACTACGATAACGACGGATTGCCTGACATCTACGTCGCTAACGATACCAACCGCAATTTCATGTATCACAACAACGGGGACGGCACCTTCACCGACGAAAGCCTATTCATCGGGGTCGGTTATGACGAAAAAGGAGTCGCTGAAGGCTCTATGGGTGTGGATGCTGGAGACTATAACGGAGATGGATGGTTGGATATTATCGTCGCGAATTCGGAGAAGGCAACCCTCTATAAGAACGAGGAAGGTCTCTTTTTTCTTGATGCAACCGCCGATAGTGGATTAGAGCAGCCAACACTCCCCTTTGTCGGTTTTAGTCCGCTCTTCTTGGATTACGATAACAACGGTCATCTCGATCTGTTCTGTGCTAACGGACACCCGCAAGATGTTATCGGAATCCTAACCGATCACGAGACCTACGCCCAACGCGATCAACTCTTTCGGAATAACGGAGACAACAGCTACACGGATGTTTCAGAAACAGCTGGTTCCTACTTTGCAGAACCACTCGTCGGCAGAGCCGCCGCTATGGCTGACTACGACAACGATGGCGATACCGATATTGTCATTATGAATTCCAATCAGCGTGCCGTTTTGCTTCGGAACGACATCGGAAATCTGAAAAACTGGGTAGGTCTTAAACTGGTCGGCACTCGTAGCAATCGCGACGGTATCGGCGCGAAGGTCAGACTCGTAGCGGGTGGTCTGACACAGGTTCGGGAGGTAAAAAGCGGTTCCAGTTACGCATCAGGAAGCGATATGCGACTCCTGTTCGGCTTAGGTGAAAACCAGCACGTCGAGAAGATTACCATCGTCTGGCAGAGCGGTACGACGCAGGAGGTGGAAAGCGTGTCTATTAACCAGTATTTGACGATCACGGAGTCAGAATAGGATCCAATCACTAACTCCAGTTTCAACCCAACCTACGAAATACTGACAACCGACAACTGACAACTGACACACAACAAAAAACCCGCATCCAAGCCAAGCGAGGATACGGGTTTTCTGTTCATAAATAAACTTAGTTCCGCTTGAGGTCCGCCCACTGGGTTGCAAGTTTCCCTTGCGGTTCGACCGGAGTCAGGACATCCAAGAAAAGGTTGTTCATCGTCGGTGCGATGAGCAAATCGGTGTCCGTGGGCTCAAAACGGAGGTTGACGTAATCCGATCCACCGGATTCACCACATTTGAAGTGCAAGAAATTCTCGCCCTTCTTGAGTTGAATTTCGGTTGGCGTTGTGACTGTCTGAACGCCGCCTGTCCACGCCGAATTGTCGTAGACCGCGTCGCCATTGAGCCAGATCTGTGCATGGTCGTCGTGTGCGGGATGCATCACAGTTGTCCGCTCATCCGGTGAGATGACGACGATAATCCCGTGCCATGTAAGGTCATTTGAATCGGGGATGCCGTGGCTTGTTGACATATTATTGCCATCATCAACATTAATATCGACGATCGACCAAGCGAGTGAGCCGCCGTTATCCGGCAGATTGACAATAGCGTTCGCTGTTTTCCCAGCACCATCGCGTGTAGAAACGGAGGCGTTTGAGATAAGACCGCCGCTGCCTTCAGCGAGATAATCAATACCAGCAGAAGTAGCGAAGCCACCGGTATCCGTTACCAGATCCATTCCCCACCATTTTGCAATCCAGTTATCACCTGCTGGTTGCCAATTTTGTGCAAGTGCCATCGGCGTAATCATGACAACACAAGCAAGTGCGATAAAGATTGTGATTTTTTTCATAGCTATGAAATCTCCTTCTTCAATATTCACAAGGTTCAGAGTTTTGAGTAAGAAGCGCGCTTCCCAAAATCTCAGCACCTCATCAGATTTTACATTTGGTGATCGCAGTACTGCATGCAAATCACGATTTTTTAATGCCGACGTTCCATCGGTAAATCGATGTCGGTTTCTGTCAGCAGTGTGATTCTTTTTTCATTTTCCGCAGGATAGTATACGTCACCCTGAGAAAATAGTAGAATCACGATAACAAATTATAACACTTTTTGAGGTTGAATTGCAAGAAAAAAGTGCATCCGATAAAAATTTCCTACAAGTGTAGCATTAAGTGGAAAACGTGTCAACTTTAATTTGCCCTACTCCGTTTCCTATGCTATAATAATTTGAATCTTGAATCTTGAATCTTGAAAAATACCAATGCCCTTTCTCCACATTATTATGAAAACGGATCTTTGATTTTTTAGGTTACGCTTTATGAAAATGAGACGATTGTTAACCTTTGTCGTATCTATCCTATGGGCGTTGAATGCCAGTGTTTGCCTACTTTTCGCAAAAGCACCGACGACTCCAAAAATTCTGTTCGCCTCCGCACGCGATGGAAATCGCGATGTCTACATCATGAACCCTGACGGCTCTGAACAAGTTAATCTCACACAACATCCTGCCGACGATCAACGAGCCGTTTGGTCTCCTACTGGTGAGCAGATCCTTTTTACCTCCAACCGAGAATATAAGACTTGGGGTAACTGGGATTTGTACTTGATGGATCCAGATGGATCCAACGTCCGACGCGTTTTCAAGGAAAAAAAATTCAGAAGCGATCCGACGTGGGCACCCGACGGTAAACAGATTAGTTACACACACACAAATTGGGATGCTGGGACATCTCATATCTACATCGCGACTTTAGGAAAACAAGAAGAGGAACGCCTCGTCGAGGGGTTCTCTCCGGCATGGGCACCCGATGGGACAGAAATCGCTTATACCACTTACCTCGCAAACAGCCGTCGAATTACGCTGATCCATATCCGCACAGGACAGCAAAAACGCCTTCTACCCAGGAAAGCGATCGCTTGGCAAAACATGCCATCTTGGTCGGCGGCAGGGAACAAACTCGCCTTTTCTTGGAATAACAACCCTTTACCGCCCATTGACGCGGACAGGGAGGTATGGGACAAATGGCAAACCACAGAGACGATCTACATTGTGAACCCGGACGGCACCGACCTCCAGCAGCTTATTGAGGAAGATGGTCCCTATGCCCAATGTCCGGTATTATCTCCAAATGGTGGGGAGGTCCTTTATACACAAGAAATTAATGATCGGTTCCAAATCTTCAAACTTGACATCAATAGTGGTGACCGGACGCAATTGACACATGCAGTTGGCTTATCTCTTTTTCAAGCAAACGCCGGTGGAGATTGGTTTGATCCAGCGTACGCATTACCAGTCTCGCCCGAACCCGACCTGCTAACTACGACATGGGGACAAGTAAAGAAAAAATAACCCTCTTGATGCTAATATTCAATGGTGCCAATCGGATTGAAGGTTAAACAAACGGAGAAACATCATGAACCGTTCCCGTAAACGCCAGCGTGCAGTGCGGGCATTGCTCTTTGCCGGTATTGTCCATCTGAGCTTTGCTATTATCTTTATGTTCTCTTTCTACGCCGACCGGCAAATCGGTAATGAAGACGCACTGGCGGTGGAACTCATCAATCCGAAAGCCTTTCGAGAACAGCGGCGCACCCTCAAACCACCGACCCCTAAGGCAATCCTCATTCCAGAACGTACCGATGACGCTACTGACGCAAACCAACGCCACTTAGATCTGCTCGCCTCTGCTAACTTAATGGATGAAACAATTCAGCACTCAGAGGAGGCACTGCTCAACAGCGCGACGAAATCTGTGTCGGATACGGAAATACTTCCTGACGTAACGACGGATGCCGAACGGTACAACAGCCGCGCAACACCGATTGCTGAATCGGTAGACAGTCCTTTTCAAACGACACCAGGAGCGGGGGTGGACAGCGTACGCCAACGCGTCAAAGGAAACGGCGGTGGCGGATTTCACAGGCTCGAATCTACGGGTGTTTCCGAAATCGGGACTATCGGGGACGGAGACGGCGATGATACCGGGGCAGGCAGTGGTGATGGTGATGGCGCGAACCCTTTCGCCAAAGCACTCGAAAACATTGCCGACCATATCATCGGAACTCGAGAATTGGACAAAGTGAACGTCGTGTTTGTGATCGACACGAGTGCAAGCATGCGCGACAACATCCAAGAAGTCGCCGCAAACCTCTACGCTATGACCGATGAATTCGATCTCGTCAACTTGGAGTATCACCTCGGTATGTCCGAATTCAGTGTCCGACGCGAAGGTCAAAGACTCGAAATCCGGTCCCTGTTACCCGAGGTCAGCATGCTCCGCAGACGGATGCAAAAAGCCTCGCTCAGTGGCAATGAACACGCGCTCGATGCCCTCACAGACACACCCCATTACATCGACTTCCACGCCGATGCGGATAAATATATCGTCCTCGTGACAGATGAACCCGCATCAACGCATCTCAAAAAAGCAGAAGCCTATACAACGATGCGGCAGAAGGTTATCGAATTGTATCAACTTGAGGATATCCGCGTCAACGTGCTTGGACATCCCGAACCCTTCCAGCAAAAGTTAGCGGAGATGACAGGCGGATTGTGGCAGCGGATTCCGGGAGATGTCAATAACGCAAGCACGCTTCCGAGTACCCGGGTCGCCAACGAAGGGTTCATGAAGGTGTTTCGAGACATCGCTACTGACCTGCGCCGTAACAGCGGTAAACTGCTATTCAGCATGGAATCTCAATTTGAAGTCTTTCTCGAAGACGGTGATGTACCGATGAAGAAACTACAGCGCGAATTCCGAAAAAACGGAACCCGCTTAGCCGGGATTGACAACCTGTTCGGGAGTGCAACCGTCTGGGAAAAACAGAAGGGCGATCTATGGGTCATTACCGACTACACAAACGGGCGGATCTATACGATTCGGAAAGAGGGGAATAAATTGAACGTCTATTCCGGTATCTACCCCGAAAGCTGGAACGCCTCTACAAGCCTCACGGCTATGACGCAAAAACGAGGGAACAGATGGCTCATGAATGACCGGAATCAGCGGCGGATGTTCACTGTCCGCAGTGAAGATAACCGATTGAACATCTACGACGGCGCAGCACTCAGCGCGTCGCCTGACAAGGCGGTAAAGGGATACGAACCGGCTGTCGATATCGTCGTTATGCTCGATTATAGCCGGAGTATGGGTGGGAAGTCTCAAGCAATTATGCTCGGTTTAAGCACCCTGCTCGGCAGATTAGACATTCTACCGATTAACTACCGCATTGGACTTATTCGATTTGCAGAAGCGAAAGACGCTATTAAAGTCATCAACGGTGCGGTTGTCACACAGATGCCCCTCAATGAGGCGATGTTGGAAAGTTACATGGAAGACCCGTTCGGTGGCGATGAACATCTCATTGACGCAATCGTGGAGGGTGTTCCAAAAGTAAAATTCAGTCCGTATGCCAGCAGATTTCTGCTTATTTTGACAGACGAACCGACAACCGGAAAGTATCCACCTGAAGACGCGCTTAATCTATGCCTGTCGTTAGGCATCCGTGCTTATATTATCGGACATCCGGGCCCCACAGATTTCCAGAAGACCCTCGTTGAAAAAACGGGCGGACGCTTCTTTACAATGCCGAAACACCTAAACCAAGCGTTCCCAAACCAATAAACAAAAAGGAGACACTATGTCAACAACCTCCACGAGCACACAACAACATAGAGAAATGGCAACCGAAGAGGGACCCGTCGCTGTCGCGATTGTCACCGTCAGCGACACGCGTACCCCGGAAACAGACAAAAACGCAGCATTCCTACGCCAACAACTCACCGCAGAGGGAAACAGCGTCACTGCATATCAAATTATAAAAGACGAACCCGACCAAGTGGCATCAGTATTGGATAAAATGGCGGAAAGTGAGGCGCAAGTTATCCTCTTCAACGGCGGCACGGGTATCGCGCCACGCGATACAACATTCGATATTCTCAATCGCAAATTGGAAAAGACACTCCCCGGATTTGGGGAACTTTTTCGGATGTTCAGTTATGATCAGGTCGGTGCAGCGGCGATGCTGTCAAGAGCAACGGCTGGCGTTTATCGCGGAAAAGTCGTTATCTCTACACCGGGGTCAACCGCTGCAGTACAATTGGCATGGGAAAAACTGATTGGACCGGAGTTGCAACATCTCGCCTGGGAAGTCGGACGCTAATCCATTTCTCACCAACTACGGTAGGCGAGGTTTGCGGCGGACTCGCTCCGGTGAAGCCCACACGGGCTTCATACCGTTGATTCATGCGACGTGCATTCTAACCTCGTCGATCCTCTCAAAAAAAAACATCCGAATCTAAAACCCAAAACTGATCACTGACCGCTGAATGCCGACAACTGACTACCAACAACTATTCACAACACCTCACGCGTAAACGTATAAACACCCCGCAACCATGACCCGTAATAAATCCCATTCGCATAGAAAAAATAGAGCAGCTTCAACCCAACGATGCCAATCAAACAGACAAACAGAACCACCAACAGACCGTAATCCCATACCCCCATCTTCAGCGTTCGCAGTGAAGTACGTTCTGCCATCGTCTCTGCTGAAAACCCTCGACTTTCAACAGATTCGCTGAGGTGCGTCGCATGCCGGATATTCCCCGCCAAGATTGGACGAAAACTATTAAGAACACCGCGACAAGTAGCGAACAGATTGAGCCGAAGGTAGCGGAACCCTCTCAACCGTTGCGAGCGGAAAACTGTCGCTGCTTCATCCGCAATAACCGGAATGAAATGCAGTGCCGTTGTCACCATGAAAGCGAGTGTCGATGGCACACGTAACTGCGTCAATGCCAAGAGAAGGTCGCGAGGTTGCGTCGTCCAGACGATAAAACACCCAATGACCAGCGTCGTGTTGAAACGTAGAGATTGAACAATACCGTGAAACAAGCCTTCCCGATAGACGCGGATGCCGCCGGTCATCTTCCCGATGAGCGGTAAATCAGCCGGCACGAGCGTGAATAGCACGGTGCGCGGAAACTCGTTATAGAAGATCGCCTGACTGTAAATTAAGCCCCATGTCGTAAAAAAGAGGAAGGTACAGAGCAGTCCAATCTGCCGCCACGTCGGCACGGACACAGCAATCAGCGTAAGGCTACCCAGAAAACAGACGAGGAGTGCTGTCGGACTATCCAGCAGGATGACGAGACACCCTGCAATGAGCATCATCAGGATTTTTGTGCGAGGTTCGAGTATCGTATTACGCATGCTATAAGTATAACAGGTTTGTACCACGTTCGCTAATTAATTGTCTGAATCAGATTTCTTGACTTATCCCCCTAAACCTGCTATCATACCCCCATGCCACAACTCAACCTCAAACCGAATCACAAAGCAGTCCGAGACTACTACACCACGCTTCAACAATATGAACACCACACTATCAGGCACGAAGGCGCAGTCAGCAACCCCTTCGCCTTCCTACTCGATACCTGCACAAAACAGATAAACGGCACGTTCATCCCGCAGTATCCAATGCGCGCGGCAAAGGGAACCGTATCGTCATTGACGGTGCAATCCTCAACGAATACCAACTCCCGCTCGCCTATTGGGAAGCAAAAGATATAGATGACGACCTCCTCAAAGCAGTCCAAGAGAAACGGGAAGCAGGGTACCCGTTTGACAATATCCTCTTTCAAACACCCCAGCGCGCCATCCTCTACCAGAACGGCGCGGAAGCACTCGATCTCGATATCACTGAACCCGCCAACCTGATTGCCGCACTCCAATACCTGTTCGCTTACGTCCCGCCCGCACTGGATAATTGGTAATTTATATTCCTGAGGATTTAGTGTTAAAAACTTTACACACCCACATCTCATCACACTTTTGGTAAATGTTAAACCGTGCTACCATCTGTCAGATAATCAACTAACCTCCGCAATAAACGTTTGTGCCGCTCCCCTGAAATACTACCAAGCATACCACGCACCAATTGACGCGGGATCACACCGAGGAAACTCAACCGAATCAGAGATTCCGAGTGTAAACCACTTGATACGAAATCAGCATCAGCCGGTGAGATAATATCATCAAGCCCTTCAATATAATGATTTAACCTCGTGCTTACTCCACAAACAAGAAGATCTCGGTAAGGCAGTGGCATTACTCGTAGAATAATCGCAGGTCTATACTTGAGTTCCTCATCGGCTTGGAACAAAGGGGCAAGGATCACATCACTTTCCCTCATAGTCAGGATTTACCCACTTAAGCATATCTGTTGTGTATTCAGGTTCGTCTTCTTCGTAGGCTCGCGCAAGCATCTGCATAGAGAAACCGTGCCAAACTTCACGTTCCGCCGCTTCCTGGTCCGTCTCATATTTCTCAATAAGAGCCTCTATAACCTCCATCAATGAAGCCAAAGGGTGATTTTCACGCTTATCGACAAGTGTTTCTAAATCATCCCTCAAAGCCGAAAGTCGATGATAGTCACTCTCTGTCCGCGGAACAAATATAATAGAAGCCAGTTGTGGCCATGTATCCTGAGCAGCCTGTATTTCAGTTGGCATGTTAACTCCTTATTTGTCTTAAGGATTTGTAAATTAAGTATAGCACATATTTTCTCAAAAAGCATGACTTTTACCAAAGGGATTAGGGCTATTTAGAGTAGATTTTAGAATTACTTGGGCACCTCTTTTGTAGCGCAAACTTTCAGTTTGCGTGCCACTTAAGTGTCCACATATCTTGAAGCCTTATTATAAATGTGCTGTTCTCTTGTAGGAGGAGTCTCCAACCCCGAATTCTTTCGCAATTCACGGACGCTTCACGGAGATTTTTTCGTGGCAGGCGGGCCGTGGATTCCTGAAATTCAATATGCCTCTCTCCGTGAAAACCCCTGTTAAAATATAATAAAAAACGAACCTTTTTTCCCAGAATCTGACTAAAGTAATGAAAGCATCAATTAAACGCTAAAAAAGTGAAAAAAATTAAAAGTCATACGATTTAGGAAATGGAAATGGAGAAAAGACCATGAGAACCCACATTCGTCAGGAAAACGGCATCGCAATTTTGGAACCCAATGGAAAGATAGTAGGATCCTCAGTAACAGACTTACGGGACGCGATCTCACCACAGATAGAGACTTCCGACGCACCCCGTATCCTCATCAACTTCGGGAAAGTCAATAAGATTGACGGCTCAGGACTCTTTGCCCTGATGGAGGCACGGGCTACGGCTTCACGGAAGAAAGGTCGTATTGGGGTCATCAACGTTGGGAAACATATCAAAGACTTGGTGGCTGTGAGTCGGATTGTGAGTCTTTTTGAACACTTCGACAGCGAGGATGCCGCGGTTTCGGCATTGGCAGCATAGGGTTCAAAGTTCAGTGAAATATCAAAGGGGGCTGGTTTAGACCAGTCCCTCTTTTTTTAAGTCAGCAGCGCGCAGGCTAACGGTTTCCTACACTACCAAATTCCTACGAATAATGCCTTTTCGCAATTAAATATAAACCTTTAATAACACCGCTTCGCCTATTTATGTCATATAATGTTTATTACTTTGGGCTACGCACAATTTTGTAACCCAATGACGTTTTTTTACGTTACGATTTGCAAAATGGGATAAGATTTATCCGGAGGGTACGGAAATGTCAAAATTGACGGGTCCGGGAGCCTTAAGACGGATACGGGTGAAAAGGACAACCCTCTACAGTGCGATGGGGCGCAGGCACCATAACATTCGCTATGGGAGTCGGTCATCGAAAAGTCCTCAGCACCACAGCATTGCAAGGCTTCTATGGGGTGCCATCAACACCCCCCGAAAACGGAATGGATAAAGCGAAGTCTGAGAAATCAGATTCTCAAATAGCCGTCAGCAATTATATGAATGCATATTAGGGACGATAGGCGCGGTTGCCAAACCGCGCCTATCTATTTTAAGGAGAAACTTCCTATTGACAACCATCGCAATCTCTGTTAAACTTCAGCGTATGTGAATGACCACCACAGAAAACGCTACAACCAAGGAGACCATCAATGGCTAAACACAAAGTCTTGATTGCCAGTGGAATCAGCCAAGAAGTCACAGATATGCTACAGGCTGCGCCACCGGAAATGGACATCCACTTTCTACCAGAAGGCGAGCAGCTCAAAGATCATCTCTCAGATGCCGAAATCCTCTACGGTGTGGTGTCCGAGGAAGCATTGCCACACGCGAAATCCCTGCAGTGGGTGATGCAGCCATTCGTGGGGGTGGAAAGGTCGATGTACCCCGCCTTCAAAGAAAGTCCCATCACACTCATAAACAGCAAGCGGCTATACGGTCCGCAGCTTGCCGAACACGCCTTTGCACTCCTACTTTCCCTGACACGCGGGGTCAACACACAGCTCGAATTGATGCAAGATAAAGCATGGAAGTGGCTCCCCTGCGTCGAAGTGTCTGGAATGACAATGGGAATCCTCGGACTCGGCGGCATCGGTCGAGCAGTCGCCCAACGCGCAAAGGCGTTCGAGTTTGAAGTCATTGCAATAGACCCGGAACCAATGGAAAAACCAGACACCGTTGATGAATTAGGACAACTTGACCAACTACACGAATTTCTGTCTCGCTCCGAAGTGCTGATGGTCTGCTGCCCAATCACACCGCAAACCCACAAATTGCTGTCACATGCCGAATTCGACGCGTTGCCAGAGGGTTGCTTTTTCATCAATGTCAGTCGCGGCAAGGTCGTCGATGAAGATGCGTTGATTGCTGCACTGAAAAGTGAAAAATTGGCGGGAGCAGGGTTGGATGTCACCTATACGGAACCATGCCCACCCGACAATCCGCTCTGGACGCTTCCGAATGTGATCTTAACCTCTCACACCGCCGGTGCATCGCAGAACATCGCCAAACGCGCAATGGAGACGTTTATTGACAACATGCATCGCTATGTGAATGGCGAACCCTTAATTAACGTCGTGGATAAGGAAAAGGGATATTAATCTTCTATCGCCAATACTGTTAATGCATCGGTATCAATATCAACACCAATTCCGGGCACATCATCAAGCACGAAAGCCCCGTTCTCGACTGTCGGCTTTCGTGTGGTGATCTGCCCTTTCATCTGATATGCTTCAGGAGAATGCTCCATAATTAGGAAGTTGGGTATCGTTGCGGAAAATTGCACCGTCGCGGCGATAGATAAAATCCCACCGCCACCGATGTGTGGTGTCACCGGAATATTATAGGTATCAGCAAGGCTTGCAATCCGTTTACCCTCTGTGAGTCCAGTCCGACCAATATCAGGCATCGTGATGTCACAGGCGCGCCGTTCAAACACCTCCCGTAATTCATAACGGGTACGCGTCCACTCCCCGATAGCAACTGACATATCCAACGCCGCTGCCAACGCTGCCTGCCCAGGGATGTCTTCGGGTGCTGTCGGCGATTCTAACCACATCACGTCCAATTCCTCAAGCCCGCGGCCGAGCATAGTCGCCTCCGGAACGCTGTACTGGGTATGGAGATCAACCATCAATTTAATCTGTGGACCCACCGCTTCGCGAACAGCTGCGACAATCTCCAAAATCTCGGCGCGCCCGTGCGTTGAGTGAATCTTCAACCCACCATAGCCTTGTGAAATATGCTGCACCGCTTGCTCAACCGCTCTCTCTGGCGTTGTACCTCCTACCCCAGCGTACAACGGAATCTTGTCTCGATACCGACCACCGAGTACTTTGTGAACCGGTTTGCCAGTTGCTTGTCCGATGATGTCCCACAGCGCAATATCGCATCCAGCGAGCGCATCAATAAAGAAGCCCGTATAGTGTCCACGTTCCCGCATAGAGGTAAACATACGCTGCCAGAGGTATTCCACATCAAACGGATCTTTTCCCATCAGTGTCGGACGACATAACTCTTCAACAATCGTTTTCGAGGTGCGCGGGGAGACTGGACTTTGTGCTTCACCATAGCCGATGATTCCGTCTGACGTAGTAATTCGGACAACCGTCGTTTCATGATGGCGAGAATAGATGGAACGCCAACCTTCAGGAGCAACGGAATACGGCGGGGCCTGCTGTGCTGATGATCTCTCGGTTTGAAACCGAAGTGCGAACGCTTCAACGCGTGTAATTTGCATATTCAATACCCATCTCACGGATTTTCTTGAACTTTTATCTAAATCAACGTAAAATATGAACAGATGGTTCATTTTTCCTGACGCACACGCCAATCCGCTTGCGTGAATCCTCCAGTCATCCAGTAGACCCTTATTATGTCTTCATCATCACGCCCATCTACAGATACACCATACCGTGAAAAAATCACCATTCGTACCATCCTTATATCGCTTCTACTCTTACCCTTCATCTACAAATGGCATATCGAATGTGAGGCACTTCGGTACACCTTCCCGACGCTCATGGCACCCTTCTACAGTGTTGTGTTCACACTCTTGGTCATCGCGACAATCAACCTCGCTTTAAAAAAATATGCAACCAAGCACGCCCTAACAGGTGGCGAACTGATTAGCCTCTATGTGCTGATGTCCATCACGCTTCTGTTTATGTCCTACGATATGTTCCTCCCACTCGTCTCAATCATTGTCCACGCCTTCTATTTCGGCACACCCGAAAACGAGTGGCGCGAACTGTTTTGGAACTACCTACCAGATTGGCTAACAATCAACGATCCAAGCGTGCTTCGCGCCTTCTATCTCGGCGATGAACCGTTCTTTGAAACCTATTATTTACTGAAATGGGGGATCCCGACGTTTTGGTGGTGCACCTTCACTTTCGCGCTCATCTTCGTGATGCAGTGTATCAACGTCATTATCCGAAAACAGTGGACAGAGCAGGAACGGCTCGTGTACCCCATCGTTGAACTCCCCTACCAACTCGCCTACAACACAAACCGATTCCTTCGGAGTCGGGCAATGTGGTGGGGCTTTAGCATTGCAGCAATCATCAGTCTCTTCAACGGACTCAACATCTTTTTCCCATCAATTCCGGCGTTCCCAAATAAGCACATACCTCTTACTCCGCTATTCACCGAAAAACCGTGGACGGCTCTCCTCCGGGGCGGAAATGCAATCATTATCTATCCATTCGCAGTCGGACTCGGATTCCTCATGCCGCTTGAGCTCCTTACATCTTGCCTCCTCTTTTTCTTCCTCTATAAAGTGCAATATTTCATCGCGATCCTAACAGGACTGGAGAACGTCCCCGGTTTTCCTTACCCGTACGAACAGAACATCGGGGCATATATTGGTATCTGTGCGGTTGCACTTTGGGGGACACGTCGGCATATCTGGCGAGCATTTCGCACAGCATTTGTACAAAGGGAAACAGCCGATGCCGCAGAACCGATGCGATATAGAACCGCATTTCTGGGTCTCGTTCTCGGTGGGATATTCATCATCGGATTCGCGATGCGCGGTGGAATGGCGATGTGGATTGCGATCCTATTCTTCGTAGCACACTTCGCGACGATTGCGATCCCACTCACGCGTATCCGGGCACAAATCGGATTCCCAATTCACTCAACGACCTTTATTGGTCCGCATCATAGCCTCGTCAGCATACTCGGCACGCGGCGCATCAAGGCACAAAACTTGACATGGTTCGCGCTCTTTTTCTGGTTTAACCGAGACAACCGGAGCCATCCAATGCCACATCAACTTGAGGCATTCAAACTCGCCGAACGCGGCAACCTCGACGTAAAAGGTCTCTCCCGTCTCATGCTTGTCCTGACAGTCATCGCAATGCCGTTATGCATCTTCATGTTAACCGATACGTTCTTTCAACTCGGTGTTAACACCGGTAAGGTGGGCGGACAGATTAATAGTTTCGGTGGACGTGCGTATCGCTTTCTTGAGGGGTGGCTCGCTTCACCGCAAGACCCAAATAGCGGTCATATCGCCGCGATAACGATCGGCTTCTCTGTAACACTCCTACTTTCAGCAGTACGGAGTCGGCTGTTCTGGTGGCCGATTCATCCGCTCGGTTATGGAGTCTCCTTCCATCTCCATCTCTTTTGGGCAGCTTTTATTATCAGCGCACTCGCCAAATGGAGCGTCCTCAAATACGGTGGGCTCGGTCTCTATCGAAAGACAGTCCCGCTCTTTCTCGGACTGGCGTTAGGGGATTTCGTGATGGGCAGCTTCTGGAATATCTTAAGCATCATCCTCGACAGACCGACCTATACATTTTATTATTGATTAGCGGGCAGATGTTTTGAAATCTACTTGATTGTTACAAGGGTATATGCTACTCTATTCTCAGGAAACAAATATTCTATATCTCCGTGAAAGGGGAAGTTAATGGATCAGTGGATTACAGAGCTTATTAGTGGGTTACACAGTCTGGTTCTTTTTTTCATAATCGCCGTGACGCTTTACACACTCGGCAAAGGCGCAGATTGGCTTGTGGATGAAGCCGTAATTCTCTCAACCCGATGGGGTTTGGGGAAAGCGGTCATCGGTGCAACGATTGTGAGCATCGGCACAACAACGCCAGAAGCCGCGGTCTCCGTGCTATCGGCAATACAAGGGAAACCCGGACTCGCACTCGGCAACGCAGTCGGTTCAATTATTTGTGACACGGGACTTATTTTGGGATTGGCATCCTTAATCGCGCCGCTACCGCTTAACCGTGAGTTGGCTTCACGACTCTCAAACGTGCAGGTAGGTGCAGGTATTCTTCTAGTCGTCAGTTGTTTTCCGTGGACATCCCCAGCGAAAGTTTTCATGGAAGGTGGCACGTTGCCTCAACTCGTCGGTGTTGTCTTTGTTGTCCTTCTGGGGTTATACATCTATCAGTCCATCCGATGGGCAAGCGCAACAGGCGCGAACGCTGACAATGATGAAGCCCCAGAGACGGAGGAGACTGGAGGCTTCGGAACACTTATTAAACTCATCTTCTCAATTGCCATTATTGTGATCTCGGCACAAATACTAATTCCGAGTGTAAGCATTATGGCAGAGCGGATTGGAGTCCCGCAGCATATCATCTCAGCGACACTCGTGGCATTTGGCACATCACTCCCAGAACTTGTAACGGCAATAACAGCCGTCAGGCGCGGACACGGCGAATTAGCGGTCGGAAACATCATCGGCGCGGATATTCTCAATGTCCTTTTCGTGGCAGGAGTTTCAGCAGCAGCGACATCGGAGGGGTTAAAAGCAGAAATACAGTTCTTCCAATTCCTGTTTCCAGCGATGCTGTTCATCCTCATCGTCTTCCGGTGCGGTATTTTTGTATCAGGCGACCAGTTGAAACGTCCCTTTGGGGTGGTGCTGGTTGCGACATGGATATTGGTAACAATCTTGAGTTACGTTCTTTCGATTGATATGCATTAGAGGCAGTCGGTTATCAGCCGTCAGCGATTGGCAGTTATTTGATGGATTCGGAACAGGATCATTCAGTTTTCCGAAGTTTTAAATTTTCAATGCGCGCAGATCCCTTGTAGGCGGGATTTCCAAATCCCGACGCTTTCGACACATTCGATAAAAACCCTAAAACGAAATAGCCCTAGATTCGGAATTGCAATTCTTGACAAATTTGCGAAAGTATGTGAGAGTACAACCTCAAGCTTCGACATAAATTCCAGAAAACGCAAAGGAGACAGACAATGGATAACAATCAAGCATCAACGGAGGTTTATCGCGCCCCGGCTTTTGCTGATTTTAAACCTGAACTCTCAGGACCTGGACCAACGCCTGAAAGGTTGGCGCATTTGAGAGAACACGGTTTCGTTATTATCAATGATTTTGTCGATAACCCCTGGATTCCAATCCTACGAGAAGCGGGTCGTCGGGTTACACAAGCCTGCGCGCCAGAGAATGTCTACGATGTCATCGACTGCTCAAAGGGGTACGTCCACCGCGCAGGCGAGAATGAACCGTGGGCAATCCGGGGCTTAATCCATCCGGCATTTGAAGAATCTGTGTTCGCTGAATTTTACGGATCCCCGGATTTCACTGGCTTCGTTGAGTCGTGGTGTGGTGCGAAGCCTGAAGAACTCGTGATGACGAATATCCTCCTCTGGTGCAATCCGCGCAAAAAGGAGAACAGACTTGGATGGCACCGAGACACCACATGGTGGGGGACCGGGAAAAGTTACCACTCACAAGAAGCCGACCGTGGAGAAGGTCCCGAAGCCTATTCCGAGGCAGCCGAGCGCGCCCGTTGGAAAGAGATTCAAGAAAATAACGAGAAGTCCATTACGCAGCGTAACGGCGTGAGTATGTTCCTCGCACTCACAGACGACGAATGCCATGAACTCATTCCAACGAGTCACCGTCGATGGCGGACACCACTTGAACACGATGTGCTACTCCCGAAATCCATGAAAGACCAAGGCGTACCCTATACACCGAGTTGGAACGGTAAGGACCCATTGCCCGGACAAGTCGCAATCCGTCTCAAACCCGGAGAAGCCCTCATCCGCAACGGCGTGACGATCCATACCGGACATTGCGTGCCTGAACGTGAGCGCAATACCTTGGCAATCGGGTGGTCGAAATGGGGCGGCCCCTCCGATGAAGAACCAACGGTCTCCGACGCACGATTCGCATGGATGCTCGATCCGGCTGTTCGAGATGCACTCCCGCACGACTGGATGAAGACGGCATGGAACCGCTGGGCTGCACGATACAAACTCGGCGATACCCTGGAGGACCGCTACGCCGGTTTTGATATTCAGCAAATCAAAACCGGGAAAGTCGTCGGGTGGCGAACTGAACTGGAACGTCAAGCCGCCGCTGCAGGGGACAAATGGGAACGCTACCAGAAGTTAGCCTAATTGGGTTAGCTGCAAAACCTCACCAGCAAAATACAAAGGCGGATCCAATGATTCGCCTTTTTTGTTTTTCGTAGTTTTAGGCTCATTCAGTTTTCCGAAATTTTAGATGTCCGATGCGCGCGTATCCGTTGTAGGCGGGATTTCCAAATCCCGACGCTTTCGACACATTCGATAAAAACCCTAAAACGAAATAGCCCTGCCGTAGTTTAGACAGGTCTTACGCAGTTGTCTCTAAAAACCGACAGCTTCCCCCTGCTTGCGGGGGGACTCAGGGGGGTAATCCTAAATTTTGCGTAAGTCCTATTAGAGTTAAGCTGGTGGTGCAATGAGACGGACAAATGATCGGGAAACCTCATCCAATTCTTCCCGAACCGCCGAATCAAGTTCCCAACCGACACCGCCAAGCGTATCCTCAAGTTGTTCGATTGTGTCGCTTCCACTGATGGCGATGGTAACTTCTGGATGGGAAAGCACCCACGCCACAGCGAGTTGTGCTGGCGTTTTGTCCAATTCGGATGCCAATCGCTTGAGCGTTGAAATCACCTGTCCAGTTGCCCCGCTCATCCGCTGCGAAAACTCATTTTGGCGTTTTGCCCATAACGTGCCAGCCGGTGGCGGTTCATCTGGAGAATACACCCCGCTCAACAGACCCACCGCTAACGGGCTATAACACATAACCCCTAACCCTTCCTCGCGCACCAGACCGAACATCTCTGTTTCCAAATCCCGATTCAGCAGGTTATACATATTCTGGAGGCACATATAAGGCGTTGCGTTGATGCTATCGGCGATCCAGAGTGCCTTACACGCCTGCCACGCCTGATGATTACAGCAACCGATGTAACGGGTTTTACCTGAACGTACCAAATCGTCCAATGCGCGAATCGTCTCTTCCTGTGGTGTCGTCTCATCATAAGCATGAATGAGGTAGACATCAATATGGTCGGTGTTGAGTCGTTTCAAGGAACGTTCAACCTCTCGCATGATATGGTAACGCGACAATCCAGCATCGTTTGCACCAGGTCCCATCTGACTGAAAACCTTTGACGTAATTACTACATCATCGCGTTTTCCCCGAATCGCTTTACCCAGGACCTCCTCAGAGCGACCAATGTTGGCGCGATCATCCATAAGTCCATAGATGTTGGCACAATCGATGAGATTGATACCCGAATCAATAGCGTGTTCAATCAGTCGCTGCGCCGCATCGGCCTCGCTTTGTCCTCTGAGTCCCAAACCCAATGCAAGTGGACTCACTTTAACGCCTGCTTTTCCAAAATTGACATATTCCACTTTTTTAACGATCGCTCCTGGACTGCTGCGTCCGTTGTCCTTGTAGGTTATCGGTTAATCCAACAAGGTTTTTTAAAGTCAAAGTTATACTGTGGACAAACGCAAATTGCGGAAGCCTAAAAATTGCTAAAAAATCTGCAATGCGTCTAACACCCACGCCATATCTTTCGGCATCGGTGCTGAAAAGGTTAAGTCTTCGCCTGTAGCAGGATGCACAAATCCGAGAAATCGGGCATGTAGTGCTTGCCGTTTAAGACGGACAAGTGCCTGCCTCAGTTCAACGGTGTCGGCATCGTTTAAGGCACGCTGTTCGCCACCATAAATCGCGTCCCCTGCTACCGGATGACCGATATGTTGTAGATGGACGCGAATCTGATGGAGCCGTCCGGTTTCTAATGTCAGTTGAACAAACGCGAACTTCGGATACGCTTCTAAAACTTCGTAGTGTGTGACGGCATGCCGTCCACCTGTTTCAACCGTTGTCATCCGTCGTCGGTCTCGTCGACTCCGAGCAATTTGGGCATCTATTGTGCCAATGGTTTTGGTAGGCATCCCACAGACGACAGCGACGTACTGACGGGTAACGCTATGCTTCTCAAATTGAACGGCGAGTCCGCGATGCACAACATCCGTTTTCGCAACAACCAAAACCCCCGAGGTATCCTTGTCGAGTCTATGAACAATCCCCGGTCTCTCCACACCACCAATACCGGACAGGTCCGTGCAGTGAGCAAGCAGCGCGTTGACGAGTGTGCCGACATTCACCGCATTTGCTGGATGAACGAGCATCCCTGCAGGTTTGCTCAAAACAATTAAGTGGCTATCCTCGTGAAGGATATCAAGAGCGATCTTCTCAGGTCGCACGGTGTCCAAAGGGCGCGGCGCGGGAAGCGTCAAACAGACCCGATCGTCGTGTTGAAGCTGGTAACTCGGTTGTTTGGCGATTTTGCCGTTGACGGTGACTTCACCCTCGCGAATCAGTTTCTGGAGGTAAGTCCGAGATACCCCTTCGGTTGTACTGATTAGAAACCTGTCCAAACGTGTGCCGTGCTGATCTTCTTGGACGTGGTAATCTCGTGTCTGGTTTGTCAATTTCTTCTATGCCTCGCAATGTCTCGCCGAAGTTCCAGTTACATCAAGTATTCGCGCTCCCTGAAGATTCTAATCGCGAAGTACAGGAACACGATCGTCAACAAACAAATAACCAAAAGTGCTACCCATACTGGCGGCGGTGAACTCCCTAAGAATCCATTCAATTGCGTTCGTGGCAGTTTGTAAGACGGAAATAGAGAAAAAAGGTAGTGTGATATAGACAGCCGCTTGATTCCCGTCGTCATCATTGGGCTTAATGTAATCCTTTCCCACCCCATCACGAATATTAACCCCCAGAGAACCGGATTCTTAAATTTTGCTGCTAATACCGCTGCGAGTGACCCGTAAACTAATAACGCCAAGGTCAGCGATGCTATGTAGCGCAGGCTCATCCCAAACTGAAAGAACACACTCTCATTGAGTCTTGGGTGTGTTACCATAACGCCTGTCAGGATTAGGTGTGATACAGCAACGAGGGCAACGGTGCCGAGGAGGTAGGCTGCGAACTTGCTAAGGAGAATCGCCGATTTACGGACGGGCCGCATTTGGAGATACGTCAACCCCTTACCGTCAATCTCATCAGAGATGATAGCAGTCCCATAAAAGATCGCACACAGATCCACCAAGAGTCCGTAGAAAATAAGGGTTATCTGTGGAGTGAACCGATTCACCATTCCACCGCTTCCTACAATAAATCGAAATACGAGGGCAATGACAATCGGTAGCACGCACCCGAGCAGAATTAACACCGTTCGACGACTCCAGAACATCTGGCGGAACGTTACCTTAAAAAGAGCAAAACAGGCAGGAAAAGATTTAGAATTGATAGTCATTTACAACCTTTGTATCCGTGAAAGTCTTAGATAATAGTAGCATTAATTTGACGAATTTGGCAAATTTTTTTGGGACAGAAGACGCGATTGGAAAATTAAGTACAGATGTGATATGATACCCTATCAATATCAAGTTTTTCTGCAACTCAGGAAACAAGATGCCACGCGTCGCTTTCCTATTCCCTACCGCACCACTTGGGAGGATTAGAGATGAATCAGCACGATTTCACTATAACCGATTCGGAAATCAATTTTTTCAAGACGTTCGGTTACCTCAGTTTTCCACAACTGATGGCAGACCGAATCACAGCGATTCAGGACGCTTTTGAAACCGTTTGGCAGGAAAGAGGCGGCGGTCATGACGGTAAACCGCATGAAGAAACTGCTCGCTCCTGTATCGTTCCCTTCATTGATCAACACGAAGAATTGTGCACACTGCTCGACGATCCGAGAATCCTTGCCATTGCAAAGACACTCCTCGGGGACGATTTCAACTATATGGGCAGCGACGGTAATTTTTATGTCGGCGATACGGGATGGCACTCGGACGGTGGACATAAGTTAGAAGACCCAATGCACATAAAGATCGCATTCTATCTCGATCCACTGACGCGCGATACTGGAGCACTTCGCGTCATTCCCGGCAGTCACCTATTCGGCGATAACTACGCAGATGGACTCTCAAAGCAGGTCGGAAAGAGCCAAGACCTCTGGGAAATACACGGACGAGATGTTCCAGCAGTCGTTTTTGAGACAACGCCGGGCGATTTGGTGTTGTTCAATCATAACACAAAACACGCCGCTTTCGGTGGTGGCGCACGCAGACGCATGTTCACTATGAATCTTTGTCAACGGTATCCTGATGACAAATTAGACGCATTGCAAGCCTATATCGGTGGATCTGCACGGTTCTGGATTGATCGGAAGTATGGCGAGAAGATGATACGTACGGCAACTCCCGAACGGTGGATACACCTCGAACAGGTCAGGGCAAACGATGGACACCTCGCTGAACTCTCACGCCAAGCCCAGGAACGGATGAGTGAACCCTCACGCGGATAGTGCCTGCTGCCATGCCTGCCGAACAAACGCAATGGATTCTGTAAAGCCTTCTTCTCCTAAACGGCTGGCTTCCTCAATGCTAAGCCAGCCGTCATACCCTACTCGTCTCATACGAGAGAAGACCTCTGGAATCGGTGCAGCACCGGTACCAACTCGCACTGCCTCGAACTGCCCGACTTCGCGCATATCAAAAATATGAAGCACAACAACGCGTTCAATGACCTTGTCCAAAAGTGCCAGAACATCTTCATTGAGGACGAGCGGATTCGCTGTGTCGAAACAGACACCAAGCGACGTATCTGAAAGGGCATTCAGGATTTCGAAAAAAATATCTGTCGGTTGTGAGAAATCCCAATAATCCCAAGGCGCGCCTTTGGTATGATTCTCATAAGCAAGGGTGATACCACTGCTCTCGGCTTCATCAAGTGCACGGCGAAATCCGTCTATTACCCATTCGACTCCAGTTGTGCGTTCGACACCCGGATGGTTTTGCCCCGCGGTTACACGAACAAATTTCGCACCTAACGTCTTGGCTAATCCAATGTCAGCCTTAAGATTGACTAACTCTTGCTGGCGTTGGGTCGGATCGGGATGCGTGAAATCGGAATAGCACGCGAGCATACACGCTTGGACGTTAAACCTCTCAAGAGCAGCAATCGTGTGATTCAACGTCGCCGCATCGCGTTTCGGGAAGAATTTGATGCTAAAATCAACCGCATCTAACCCTAATTTCGCGCCGAACTGAATCCAATCCGCAACGCTGCTTTTCCCCGAAAAGATGTCGTCATACAAAGAAACAGGTAGACAACTCAGTTTCATGAATACCTCCTTTTAGAACATAAACCGATACATAGGACGTTCCAAAGCGATTCCGATTAATGTCCAAATCGCACCGACGACGAACTCACCAATAACCAATCCGATAAAAAACGGCATCGCACGACGATACGTCCGCAAACCTCCCGCCTGAAAGAGAATCGCCTTTATTCCCCAAGATAAAAAAATTGAAAACCAATACCAACTCGTGTTCCAAAAACTCAGCGACAGCGCATAGCCTGCGGGATGGAAGGGCCACCAAATAAAACGACGACGTAGCAGCATGAGAAGTGTCGTCAAAGCAATCGCACCGCCAGAAGCGGAGACAGCACCGACATCTATGGACTGCGGGTTAATGAGCCACTGCTTCAATTGCTCATAAGTCCAGCGGCACTGTGCCTGCTCCCCGTAGGCTGCGGCACCGTAATGGTAGCCTTGGGCGTAGTATGCCCACGCCGATGAAATCGTCGCAACGACGATTACCAAGATGACAGCAACAATAAATCGGTTATGCGACAACCCCCGCAACTGTGCCACCTTGAACCCTTCCAACATAATCGGCATTGGATGGGAACGATAAGAACGGTTAAAACCGTGAAACATGCTGAACGTCGTCAACCCTTCTGCACCGATGCGACGCGTACCGAAGAAAGAGACAAGCACCTTATCAGGTCGCCACGGCACATCGTGCGCAGGCGGTCCGACCTCCGCACGGATGCGCGTAATCGCAATCGCTAATGCAAAGAAGAGTATGAAATAGCCAAAAATGCTGAAAATAGGTGCCCCTGTGCTTTTGAAAAAGTAAAGCACAAAAACGCTACACACTATCAAGCCAATTATTGCGTATCGCGTATGTGTGGCCGGTGTACCTGTTGTGTCTTCCCGTCCATTGCCTCCCAAGAAGGCGTTTTTTACCTGTCGTGCGATGAATTTTCGGGTGAGCCATACAGCAGAAACGCCTAAACAAAACCATGCCCCAAACGATTGCGCATCAAGAAACGGGAAACCGGGCAGATGCCCAATGCCCGCCATCGTTCCCCATACGCGTGTCATTTTGTGGAAAAGATAGAAAAACCAAATAGAGAATGAGAGCTCCAAAGGTATGAAAAAACTCATTCCGATCGCAAACGGATATACAGCAACGGGCAGTCTCCCAATGGCGTTCAGCGGCTTTGTCTGAAAGTACTGCCCGAAGTTATACAACTTTCCACCTAATCCCGGCACGACTGGAAATAGGAAGTGGAGCCCGTTAAGGAGATTCATTCCACCGGCAAGTATAGCAGCCAGCAAAAACAATCGGTTTCTCAGAAGCGTGCTTCCACCATTTTCTGTTAGGTGTAGCGGAATCTGAATGGTCGGATAACTCAATTTTTCGTGATTCACCCACTGATGCCGGATGAGGATAGTGATACAGAGCATCATACAGGTTAGCACGATAATAAGAGCAGACCACCAAAGCACAGGGGTCATCCAGAGTTGTAGGTGTTCCGCGGTGTGAAGCGATGAATCCCCTTGATAAAATGCTGCCAACACGTCACGCTCTTTGATAGTGAGCCAATCCGGCATGTGTTGATGAAACAACTCACCCCATTCGTTCTCTGGACTCGCAAACCAGATGGGATAGGCGAGCAGGGGCCATAAGATTTGAAGCGTATCGTGCCCAGCAATGGAGGAAGCAATGGAAACAAGTAGATAGATAACCATCAATTCCGCGTCCGTGAAACTCGAACCCTTTCGGATCGCTCGGAGTAACGGGTTTACCGCCATCAGAATCAACACGACGAAGATGACATTGAAATAGACGGTTGTGACGGTGGGGAAACTCTGACCGGTGCCATAACCACTGGGACCCCAGTTAATCATGAGCCAGTAAGAGTTCGGAATAGTAATGAGGAGTGCAAGCAGCACAGCGCGGAGGCTGACATTTGGTGCAGAACTTGATCCACGAAAGTTAGTTGGCATTTTTGGTCTCCACTCTCATTATATAGGGAAATTTCGGAAATTGTCAAGATGCGGGAGATGGGAGAGATAATTGGGCAGGAAAGATAGGCGCGGTTGAGGAACCACGCCGATCTAATAGGATGGATTATCTATCAACTGAAAGACGGTTTATCTTGCGGCTGCCTTTAGATTGCCCCAGGTTGTCGCCAATTTACCATTCGGGTCAACAGCGAAGAAAGCGGAATTTTCCCCCAGATAATTCAGCACGTTTGTCGTCAGTTGTCGCAGGTTATCCGATTCCTCAGACTTTGTATCGGTATACACACCGTTGTGGTGTCCGAGGGTAATAAGTATCCCGTTGCCGACCTCGTATTCGACGAAGGGCAGCTCACCACCGCCAGCACCGCCACCGCGTGTTTTTGTTCCGAGAATCGTGCCTTCAGGATCTGAACCGAAGTTAAAGAAATCTGAGGTAAACCCGTCCTGCGCCATGCTCGTCAGGTAAACCGGTTTACTGGTATCAAAACCTTCAAAGACGGGATGGTTTTTGCCGTCAGCGGTTGGCACAACACCGATCTCTGGTGGATCCTTACCGAGTGGTTGAAAGATCCGTGGATCCCCACCTTTTTCAACATCGAGTTCAACGACATAACGAAGTGCTAACGCTGAAAGATAGAGACCACCACCCGCCTCTACGTAATCAAGAATAGCTTTTTGGGTTGCATCGGCAAGAAGGGATTCTGGTAATGTGTTCGTCTCTGTATAGAAAAGCCACAAAACAGCGAATGCCTCTGGTTGTAAAGCGGCACCGCTGGTGTCCTTGAACTTACCGCTTTTGTCCACGAGGAGCATAGTGGCTTCAAAGTTGTCCGCTGCCCACGCGTAAGCAGCTTCCTCAACCTCACCGAGTTTGTTGTTGCCAGCAAGTAATCCGACGGTCACTTGTGCTGAATCCGCTGGAATCATCAAACCTATCGACATGAGTAGCGTTAGGCATAAACAATAGGCAGTTAGCGAACGTTTCACAGTTTGTCACTCCTTTGGCTTCATGGATTAAATGTATTCGCTATATATTAACACGTGTTGAAGCGGTTTGTCTATAAGTATTTAGTTTTCTGCTTTTGAACGTTCTTTTTGCAAATTCTATTTGATTCTAAAGAATTTAATGGTATAATAACAGAGTTAAACATATAATCATGTACTTACGTGAATGATTACACAATTTTAAAATTGACTTGAGGAGAATAAAATGCTTAAAGATCTAACACATACCCGCGACCGACTGTTAAAAACTTTGCCACGCCTGTTGCAAGTGTGCTTGGCAGTTTTCACATTACTAATCACCGGCGCGGTTTCAACCGAGGCAGATCTCAGTGATCCAACACTGTCGGTCTATTACGGTTTCGATGGAAATGGCGATACCGTCGTGGATGGCTCTATCTACGGCAACGATGGAATAATCGAAGGAAAAGCAAGAAGGGACGATGGTGTTATTGACAAAGCCATCGTCTTAGAAGACCAAACGTGGATTGATCTGAACGGACCCGAGTTTGAGAATGTCCCCCTTGATGGCATCACAATTGCTGTCTGGGTCAATCATAACGACTCACCGAATCCACAGAGCCTCTTCGACTCAATCGGGACTGACCACGGTAATGGTCTCTATCATGTTGAAATTCGACCGGGTGGGTTCAGATGGTTTCATCGCGATGGCGCCGAAAAAGAGGTTTTCAATATCAATCCCGGGCCCATCATCAAAGGTGGGAAATGGGTGCATTTCACCGGCACTTATGACAGCAAAAGCGGTGATGTGAAAACCTATATTGATGGAAAGGTGACACACGAGTCGAAGGGGGACGGCAAACTCTCAGATAACTGGGGCCTTCAGGCTGAAATCGGACATCATAAGAACGATCGTTGGTACGATGGACTGATGGACGAATTTTACATATTTGGGCGTGCCTTGTCCGAAGATGAAATCAAAGAGGTCATGGACGGCGAGTTTCTATCGGTAGAACCAGAAGGTAAACTTGCTACAACATGGGGTGGACTTAAAGCACGGCGGTAACATTACAGCTTGTGCTACAGACAAATAGCTTTCAGAACGAATCTTTGGGCTTGAACGCGGTGTTTAATCGTGTTCAAGCCGCTTTTTATTTTAGACCTACCGGTGCGGCGCGTATTCCCAATCAAAGCGTTGGCGTCCATAGAGCGTGCCATCAATTTCGGTCTGGTGACAGACGAAGCACCTATGAGATTCGGTGACACCGTGAAGCTCATGCGCTAACTGAATTTCTGCTGTGTTATGCACGTGGCATTTGAGACAGGTATAACTTTGATAGAAATTACCGGCGTAGATGGCAATTTTATCTTCAACTTTTCGCGCATGATAGGTACGGTTCTTTTCGAGGTCTGTAACTGTCCACGCGTTCCCTGTTTCTTTGACAGCAACGGGGGCAGTTTGTGGCACGCGGGCTTCATTTTGTAAGAGCCACCAGTGTAAATCATCCGGCACGGTTTCTGAGGTATCCAATTCGGTATCCAATTCTGGGTGAAGTGCCAAATCGAGGTGGAACAGCAGCGGTTCAGATACATGACATCTCGCGCAAGGCACATCGTGGACATCGGTGAGTGGAAAGAATTCATCGTGTTCGAGTTTTTGCTGACCGTGGAATACGATACCGACAAGCAGGACGGGGGCAAGGATGAGATGGCATCGGAGCAGAATCTGCCGGGTCTTGCGCACCGTTAGACTCACAGCAACACCCGTACCTAAATTCAACAAGGCGAGTACGAAGGTAAGCCATGAGTGCCACGCAAGCGGTTGGAACGCAGAATGTAGCAGCACAAGACATAAGCCTAAGGAGGCAACCCGTTGATGGTATTTCAACCACGTCTGTCGGCTCCCCCATCGAATCCAGCGACTTCGGAGGATATAGAGACTGGCGGCGACAATAGCAATGGCACCAATGATACTGAGGATGTGCCTCGCTTCGCCAAAGCTGCCTGCTTGCCAGATACAGAGGAATGAGATAACGGCGGCACCGATAACTCCGTGACCGATTTGGATAAAGACTCGCATGGCATTAGTATAGCATGGATTCAAAAGGAAGACAAAAGAAAATTAGTGCGGAAGGATGGAAAAATGTCTGAATCAGGATTATAGTAAGGTCCGTAATTACTTACACACTTGAGCCCTTCTTTTTTAACGTTTACCAGTCTCGATTTAAGGGTTACTGAAATAGATTACAGGGTTCTAAATCCTCTGCTGCTGCGGCAGCTATGGTGATAGGTATTTGGGACTGGCGTAGGTGTGGACACCCTTTATGGTGATATTTTGCCCCTGTTTTCGTCTTGTACACGATCCGAGCGTTATCTTGGGTGTCATTCAAATCATTGTCATTGCCTAATTCATTAGTTATATGCGTTGGAACGTTGCAAATCGGAGTGATCCCCGCCTGGCCCCAGTCCATCGTCTTTGTGCCACCGTCGTATTTGACGGCATATCCACAAGCTATCATTCTATCACCAACGTTTATTTCCTTTCCATCTCGGTGAATAATGATGTCCGCGACGATACGCCCGTAGTATTTATCTTCTTCTTGGTTGATCATAGTAATGCCGGTAGCGGTAGCTAGCTGATGCCGAAGGTAGTCTCTTGCCTGAATCGCCAGGGCTTTCTCCCTATTGATAGATTCAGGGGTTCTCCCGCTTTGATTTGGCGCAAGTTCTGGAGTATCTATACCCCTGATACGGATGTCAGACCAAAAATAGATTTTGTTCCCCTCTTGACTAATTGGGAGGACGGGGTTACGTAGAGCGCAAGGTTCACAGAGGAGAAACCTAACGTCTTTTATGGTATCACCATCATAGACGTTATTGGTGTCGTTTATCGTTCCGATGCTAACATTTCC
The DNA here is from genome assembly GCA_963662915.2 of Candidatus Poribacteria bacterium. GTDB lineage: Bacteria > Poribacteria > WGA-4E > WGA-4E > WGA-3G > WGA-3G. The sequence goes on from CAXXEU010000002.1 coordinate 2,813,216, forward strand.
ATTGAGAGATGGTGCGCCTGGGGCACTGTCAAAATAGAGGTTCACGATGTCTGGGTCTACGGAAACCTCTGGTTCGTCGCGATCACCGCATCCTAAACCGGAGAAGATAGCAATCAGAGAGAGTCCGAGGTATGCGAAAGCGCGAAAAGTCATGTAACATCTCCTGTGTAATATCTATCACAAGTTTTTAAGGCAATATCTTCAGGTTAATACTGTTGTTACAGAACAGCATTATACAAATCACAACAATTTTTATGATTTGACTCACTCCTTTGTGCAACAGTAAATCATGTCTATTTCCATCTGTCAAGAAAAAAAATGAATGACCCTAACTATATTGTAAACTTTCCTATATTGTAAACTTTCCTTGAGGTACTCTCGTTGATATGCTATAATGGTTCAAACTTACGGATACCTCCAAAGGAGAAAGAGATATGAAGTTGCAATTAACTTTGGCACTCTTATTGCTTCTGGCGATGGTGACATTCGCTGGATGTTATACGCAGCTCGGTTACTATGCGTCTGCGGACTTTGAGCGGAGATACCATAAAGTCTTGGAAGAAGAGGAAATGGAACACCACGCCAAATCGGAAGCGGAAGAATCTGAATCAGAGAAGCACGATGACGATGATGAAGAGTCGGAAGGCTATTACGGACGACGGAAGCCTACCTATCGCAACAGATATGTCTCGCCTTACCGACACGATACCTATTGGAAACCCTACGCGCCCTATTCATATTACGCGTATCCACCCGCATTCTACTACCCCCATCCTTGGTTTTCTCGCTACTACCGTCCATACTACGGATATTATCGTAGCTACTATCCGTATTACGGATACTATCAAGGCTATTATCCCTACACGAATGTCTATAGGCGGTATTACGGCGGCAGTCGGTATGTTCCACTCTCGCGGCGCACCTATCCCAACAGAAGCAATTGGCGAAGTGAAAATCGACGTTCACGGAACTCACGCAGTGTGACCTCGCCACGGACGCAATCGGAACGACCACAGCGACGCATCAGGAATAAGAATGAGTAAATAGGGGTGAGGTAATTCGGGGTTACAAACCCGCCCTACAAATAAAACGGAGGAACTGAAACGATGAAACGAGCGGTGTATTTAACAGTTATTTGTCTGTCTGCTACGGTTCTCTTTACGGCCGTCAGCACAGCCCAAGTGGAAGAGATGGCGATCGGAAATACGTTCGGTGTCGGTGCTCGGACAATGGGTATGGGCGGTGCCTCACTCGGACTTGCTGATGATTTTACGGCACTCTACTGGAATCCGGCAGGAATGGCGCAGATCCAAAAGTTCGAGATGTTTAGTAGCCTTTCGCACAACAGCACAAATGCTGACACGTATTTTTCTGGCGATGTAGCGACAGGGACAAGCCGTTCACAGATGCGCCTGAATTCTATCGGGTTTGTTTATCCGTTTCTGGCGAAACAGGGAGGTTGGGCGATCGCCTTCGGTTACAACCGTCCCCAAAACTTCGACTATCAGACAGCGATACAAGGGATTGATCCCAGTTCAGGCACCGAATTCAGCGGGCTTGCCGTCAATGAAACTGATGTGAACACCGGTGGTATCGGGATTTGGAGTTTTGGCACAAGTGTATACGTCTCAAAACGCATTCTGATTGGAGGTTCCTTGGATTTCTGGCACGGGAATAGTCTTAATGAATTGGATACAACTGCTACCGACATCGTGGATATAGACAGTGAATTGGCACGTTTTAGATATGACGATGAAATTGATCGAGAATATTCAGGGGTAGGCGGTAGAATAGGCATTCTTGCACACCTAACAGATGAGATTAGCCTCGGTGTAAACGTAGTATCACCCGTAGACTTAGGAGTCGATGAACTCTGGTATCAATCAACTGTCGCGGTTTATGATGACGGCGAGGAGACGCGGGATTCAATAAGCGGCACCCAAGCGTTTGACATTGAGCGTCCGTTTGAAGTGGGCACAGGAGTCGCTGTAAAATTGTTCAACAAGCAGCTGATTTTGGCTGGGGACGTTCAACTTACAGATTGGACGCAGACGCGATACGACCCTGCACCCGCAGCAGACATCTCACAAGACAATTTTGAGGCGTTCTATGCAACCACGCTTCAGGCTCGACTCGGAGTGGAATATAGGATACCGAGTATCGGCACACGTATCCGGCTTGGTTATTTCCGAGATACAATTCCGTTCACCGATGCCGAGGTTGCGGATGCACGCGACTTCTTAACAGCAGGCGTGGGTCAAATCTTTGAAGATTCCCTGAAATTTGATGTTGCTTATATGCTTGGGACTTGGGAGCAGAGCCGAAATGAACTGACAACGGAACGCTTAACACACCGTGTATTCGCATCCGCTGCGTATCGGTTTTAGGTTGGTTATCGGTCGTCAGTTACCAGTTTTCAGTTAAGAGGCTCTGGTAACAATCACCCATCCTTGGAAAACTTTAAGTAAGGGTAGAGTGTTACAAAGCACCTCTTAACCGACGACTCACAACCAATAACTAACAACCTTTAAACCAGTTGAATGTATCCCATCTGTGCACCATCCCCTTTTCGGAGTTCGCCACGGATAATACGGGTGTACCCACCGTTTCGATCTTGATAACGGGGTCCGATATCATCAAAGAGTTTTCGCAGAACGGCGTGTTTGTCAATCGTGCTGGCTTCTTCCCCGCGCCCCGGTTTATAATGCAGGCGGGTTCCATGGATCATTTTTGCGGCTTGCCGGCGCGCCGGTAGATCCCCGCGCTTCGCAAGCGTAATTAATTTTTCAGCAACGCGGCGAAGTTCTTTGCACTTCGGAAGTGTTGTCCGAATTTGTTCATGCTCAAAGAGTGCAGTGGCTTGATTACGAAAGAGTGCCTTCCGATGGCTGCTCGTTCGTCCGAGTTTCTTGCCACTTTTCCTATGACGCATTGTGTTCCTCCTATGAGCGGTGTCCTGAAGAATTAAAGGGGCGGTTGCAAGGATGCTTGCGCCGTATGTTCTTCGTCGACATCCGCATCGTCCATATCGTCGAGCTTCATTCCGAGGGAAAGCCCCATGTTGGCAAGTTGTTCTTTAATTTCGTTGAGCGAAGTACGTCCGAAATTTTTGTATTCCAACATATCCTTTTCCTCTTTTGTAACGAGTTCTCGGATGGTTTTAATATTTGCATTTTCGAGACAATTACTGGCACGAACTGAAAGTTCGAGTTCCGCGACGGGTTTGGCTAAGTATCGGTTGCGTCTCAGTTTTGCCTCATCAATCTCAAGTTCAGGCTCGACGTAATTCTCATCGAATTCCGTAAAGAGTTCCAGTTGTTGTAGTAAAATTTCTGCAGCTCGAGTGACAGCCTCCTTCGCTGTAATAGTGGCATCAGTCCAGATCTCAAGGTTGAGTTTGTCAAAATTCGTTGTATCTCGGACGCGAGTTTCCTCTACCCAGAAATTAACTTTCTCAACAGGCGAGAATTTTGCGTCCACAGGGATCAACCCGATCGGGTTATCTGAGCGTCTATGCTCTTCCGCGAGAGAGTATCCGCGCCCTGTTTGTACATGAATGTGCATATCCAACCCCTCGCATTCATCAAGCGTAGCAATATGCTGGTCGGGATTGATAATCTGAACGTCCGAATTAGGACGAATATCAGCGGCAGTAACTTCACCTGAGCCTTCCGCGTGCAGGGCGAGTGTCATCGGGATGTCGTTAGTGATCCTGAGGCGTACCTCTTTGAGATTAAGAATGATTTGTACTACATCTTCGAGCACCCCGGGAATTGTGGCGTATTCGTGCTTAACTTGTTCGATTTGAACAGCCGTAATCGCTGCACCTTTGATTGAGGAAAGGAGGACTCGGCGTAGAGAATTGCCGAGAGTCGTCCCAAATCCGCGCTCAAAGGGTTCAGCGGTATATTTTGCGTAATCCGGCTGTAAAGACTTAATATCAGTTTTCAGCCGATCGGGTATCACGAGCTCGGACCTTATCATCGATTTCCTCCCGTAGAATTAAAACTTATGTTAGAACGCGTGCAAACTGAGCACTGAATGCTGTCGGTGTATCTAGCTCACGACTTGCACCGGTAGCGTATAATCGGACATGCCCCGCATCCTTTGTGTGCTGTAAGGTCTGGCGAGTATCTTATCGGACGCATGCAGATGCGCTGTAAGAGTGCCCATCTTTGCAACACTCAGTATTTAATAATAACACACACAATATAGCGGACACGCCTATCTGGAGTAAAGTTCAATGATGAGTTGTGTTTCAAGGTCTACGGAGATTTGTTCTACCACCGGTGCTCCCTGAACGCGTCCTTCCGACTTCTCGATGTCAACATCAAGCCATTCAGGGGCACCGCGATGCTGTGTGTACTCTAAAGCTTCCTGAATAACGGCGAGGTTTCGACTCCGCTCGCGTGGTGTGATGACATCACCGACTTCCACTATATAGGAAGGAATGTTAACGCGCTTACCATTGACAGTAAAGTGGTTATGCTTGACGAGTTGACGCGCCTGATTTCGAGATGTCGCGAACCCGAGGCGGAAAACAACGTTATCAAGACGGCGTTCAAGGAAACCAATTAAATTCTCACCAGCAATACCGCTCTGACGCGCAGCTTTGAGATAATAATTCCGAAACTGCTTCTCAAAAACACCATAGGTACGTTTTACTTTTTGTTTCGCGCGTAACTGCCTGCGGAAGTTATTTTCCCGACCGCGTCGTGGCGGAGTCTGTCCGTGCTGTCCCGGTGGATAGCTGCGGCGTTCAAAAGAACATTTGGGACCGTTGCATCGCCGTCCCTTCAGAAAAAGTTTTTCGCCTTCCCGTCGGCATAATTTACAGACTGAATCTAAATATCTACTCATTCGTATTCCTCAAACCCGTCGTCGCTTGGGGGGACGACATCCGTTATGTGGGATAGGAGTCACGTCCTTCATTAATGTAATTTCAAGTCCAGCAGCAGCGAGTGCTCGTATGGAGGATTCTCGACCGGACCCGGGACCTTTGACTCTGACCTCTACGCGTTTCATACCGTGATCCATTGCTCTACGGGCACATGCCTCTGCAGTTTGCTGTGCCGCAAAAGGGGTAGACTTTCGTGAACCCGTGAAAGTCATACCAGCATTCGCCCAAGCAACGGTATTTCCGTTTAAATCTGTAATCGTAATAATTGTGTTATTGAAGGTAGCCTGTATATGTGCTATTCCTTCTGGCACATTCTTGCGTTCTCTTCTTCTTCCACGCAAAACTGTTCTCCTTTTTATTCGTTTTCAATCGTCAGCTTTCAGTTAAAAGATTCTCGTGTCCGCAGCCGAGATTAAGGCCACCCACTTACGGATAACCAAAAACTGACGACCCTACGTGGATTATCCACTCTTACGTCCCGCTTCCTTGGCTTTTCTACCCACAGAAATCGTTCGTGCTTTGCCTTTACGAGTCCGGGCATTGGTATTTGTACGCTGACCTCGGACAGGTAACTGCCGCCGGTGCCGCAATCCACGATAACTGTTGATATCCATCAGACGTTTAACATTCTGGTCAATCTCGCGACGCAAGTCCCCCTCAATTTTATAATCGAGAATTTTGTCTCGAAGCTGGCCAACTTCGTTTTCAGCGAGGTTATCAACTTTCTTTCCCGGATCAATGTCGAGGTCGTTGACGATTTGGGATGCCGTGTAACGACCGATACCGTAAATTGCTGTCAGTGCGATATCCACTCGTTTGCTTCGGGGCAAATCAACCCCCGCGATCCTTGCCATGATTCTCTCCTTTGTTTAGGACTATCAGCAGCCAAAGTCAAAGATTGCAAGTCCATAAAGTCATCTTTGACAGACCAACAACCTGAGTACACTTTAGGCACTTCCTAACCTTCCCTCGTCTGACTGCCAAAAATATTACGAAGGAATGCACCCTAAAAGCGCAGCGACCTGATTGCTAAAAACGGATTATCCCTGCCGTTGCTTGTGCTTCGGGTTTGAAGGACAAATGACGTGGATAATCCCTTTGCGCTTGATAATTTTACACTGGTTACACATCTTCTTAACAGAAGGTCGGACTTTCATAATTATCTCTTCCATTGAAAGGGCTTAGCGTCGTCTGCCCCTAAGTTTTCGATCTTTTAGGAATCCTTCATAATGGCGCACCGTTAAGTAAGATTCAATTTGTGACATTGTATCCAAAACAACGCCTACGACAATTAAGATAGAGGCACCTTCAACCATGTTGCCGACACCGAGCTGGCTTGTAATAATAATCGGAATCACTGCAATAGCGGCGAGAAAAACAGCACCTGGAAGCGTAATTCTCGTGAGAGTCGTGTTAATGTAATCCGCGGTCTGCTTCCCGGCACGAATACCCGGAATAAACCCACCATATTTCTGTAAGTCCTCTGCCATTTGAACAGGGTTAATTTGAACAGCCGTATAGAAATAGGTAAAACCGATAATCAACAAGGCGTAAACGGTGAGGTACAACGGGGTACCCGGATCAATGAGTGCTTTAGCAGAGGTTACCCATGCCCAGTCGCGCGGGAGAAAGTCAAGAACAGTTGGTGGAAACTGAATTAGCGTGACAGCAAAGATAATCGGAATCATGCCTGCAGCGTTAACACGGAGCGGTAGATGGGTTGATTGTCCACCAATGACTCTACGTCCGCGAATTTGTCTCCCGTATTGGACCGGAATTCTGCGCACAGAGAGCGTGATGAATACGGTTCCCATAACGGCTACAACAACGAGAACAACTAAAAGCGCGAGTTGCAGAATTCCAAACTCTGGTCTCGTCACGAGGTTGTTGAAAACAGTCGTCACACCCCCTGGTAATCCAGCAATAATTCCGACAGTAATAATTAGGGAAATGCCTTGCCCAATACCACGTTCGGTAATTTGCTCACCGAGCCACATGACGAAAGCTGTTCCGGCTGTAAGCGTCAAAACAACGAGGAAATGCCACCAGAGGTCCGGGTCTCTGACAATCTCGCCTGTTTGTCCAGTTATGTTTTCCGGGTTGCGCAGGACAATGCTAATTGTTATGCCCTGAATGATACTTAGGATAACCGTGCCGTATCGGGTATATTGGGTAATCTTCTTTCTGCCATCAGGTTCTCTGGAAAGTTTTTCCAAAGACGGCACGATAACAGCAAGAAGCTGCATAATGATCGAGGCACTAATATACGGTTGTATGCCGAGAGCGAAAATGGTCATTTGACTAAATGCACCACCGGAAAATAGGTCGATGAACCCAATGACATTACCACCACGTTCCATGAGTTGTTGAAAGAATGCTTCAAGGGCTTGGTCGTCAATCCCTGGAAGCGTAACGTGGGCACCAAGGCGGTAAACAACTAAGAGTAACGCTGTAGAAATAATGCGTTTCCGCAATTCGGGAATTTTAAAAGCGTTTTGAAATGCCTTAATCACTTATTTTTATTCCTCCTCACATGCAAACTGTTAAGCAGCGTCACTGGTGTTTGCATGCTTCCCGAGCACCTCGGCTGTACCACCCTTAGATTCAATTTTCTCAATTGCGGTTTTTGAGAAGCGATGGGCTTGGACTTTCAACTGTTTTTCGAGCTCACCGTCACCGAGTATTTTTATCAGAGCATTTTTCCCTTTAATGAGACCCGCTTCACGAAGGGCTTGTGGGCTTACAACGGCATCATCTTCAAAAAGGTTCAGTGTTTGAACGTTAATAACATCATATTCAAAACGTTTATGTCCGATTCGTCGGGGACCGCGCTTGGGAAGCCGTCGCACAAGCGGCATCTGCCCGCCTTCAAACCATGCTGGAATTGAACTACCGGATCGGGACTTTTGCCCTTTGTGACCGCGTCCGCAGGTACCACCATGTCCCGAAGCGTTACCTCGACCCACCCGTTTTCTGGAGCGGGTGGCACCAGGAGCAGGTTTCAATTCGTTGAGTTTCATCAGGATTTACTCCGTTCGTTATAAATAGCAATTCGTAATTGGAAAATAGTAATTAACAGATAGCAATTAGCAAACCCCTAATCACTAACGACCAATTAACGTTTCTTCAATAATTCTTCGACCGACAGATCTCGTAACCGCGCCACTTCATTAATATCCTTGAGCTGCTTCAACCCTAACATAGTGGCTTCAGCGATATTTTTCATATTCCGAGAAGAGAGGCACTTCGTCAACGCGTCCCGGACACCTGCATATTCTAAAATAGCACGCGTCGCGGGGCCCGCGATAATACCGGTTCCAGGACTCGCCGGTTTTAGTAAAACTTTAGCGGATTTGAATTCGCTGACAATCTCATGAGGGAGAGTTCCGTTTACAATCGGGACCCGAATAAGATTTTTTCGAGCATCAGCGAAACTTTTGCGAAGCGCGCCCGGCACTTCACTCGCACTCCCAAAGCCGATACCAACGATACCGTCACGATTTCCCACAACCGTCAGGGAGTTGAAACTTGGCGTGCGCCGCCCTTTACCAACTCGCATAACACGGTTGATCGCAATCATGTGTTCTTCACATTCAAATTCGTCGGGATTGATTTTCTCTTTCAGCAAAAAAGACTCCTATCGGGTGTCGGTTCTGTTTACCGTGTGGATGCCTAGATAAAACCAGCGATCCATGGATATCAGAATCGGGGTTACGGGGCAGTTAGAACTTCAGTCCCTCTTCCCTCGCGGCTTCCGCGAGAGCTTTTATGCGTCCGTGATAGAGATGCCCGCCCCGGTCAAAGATAGCAACCTCAATCTCCTGCTGCTTGGCTTTTTGCGCGATAAGTGCACCAACTCGCTGTGCAGCTTCGATATTACCACCGTTGGGGTCTGCATCCTTCAACTCAGGAGACAAAGTAGAGGCTTCAACAAGCGTTACACCAAGCTCATCATTAATGAGTTGCGCATAGATATGTTTTAAACTTCTGAAAACAGAGAGTCTCGGTCTATTGCCGGTGCCGCTAATTTTTTGGCGGACACGTCTCCTGCGCCGTAAATGGCTCATCCGTTTCTTTTTTATAAGTGTCAAGAGGTCTCCTTCTCACAAGAGGCGCGCATATTTCATAAGATTTGAAGATCTCGCCTAACAGCGCGCAAGGTCCAATAGTATTAGACAGCAGCTTTTCCTTCTTTATCTCGCACGCGCTCACCATCATAACGGATACCCTTACAAGGCTTATAGGTATCAGGCTTCCTTATTTGACGAATCGAAGCCGCAACCTGCCCAACCAGTTGCTTGTCAATGCCAGCAACAACGATCGGGGTATGCGCTTGCCCATCAATATTCTCAGAGGGTTCAACACTTAATGTTATTCCGTCAGGTGGAGCAAAGGTAACAGAGTGCGAATACCCAACGTCAAGAACTAAACTGTTCTCACGATTGACTTCAGCACGGTATCCTGTTCCCACAACACGGAGTTTTTTCTCAAATCCTTCTGAAACACCGGTAACCATGTTAGCGATAAGACTTCGCGCCAATCCATGCAAGGCTTTGTACTGTTTAAGTTCACTTTTCCTTTGGACGGTTAAGACGTTTTCATCAAGAGCCAGATCGATTCCTTCAGGAAGTTGCCAATTGAGGCTGCCTTTAGGTCCTTCCACTTGGACACTGCTTTCGCCCAAAGCAACCTGTACCTTGTCGGGCAATGGAATCGGTTTAAGTCCAATACGTGACATGCTATCTCTCCCAGTTCACTAAGATGCATCGAAAAATCTTACCAGACGTAGCAGAGGACTTCGCCGCCGATTTTTTCCTTTCGGCACTCAGGCGTAGTCTTTAACCCACTAGATGTCGACAAAATAGCGACACCGAGCCCACCATAAACACGGGGCAGACTGTCGGATTTGACATAAACGCGTCTGCCTGGTTTGCTGATGCGTCTGAGATTCGTGATGACCTTCTCTCTTTTCGTGTTTCCGTACTTTAAATAGATTCTTAGAATCCCCTGTTTGCCATCTTCAATCAAGCGATAGTTCCGTATGAAACCTTCTTCTGACAAGATGCGTGCAATCTCAAGTTTGACTTTTGAAGAGGGGATTTCAACGCGTTCATGTCCTGCCATATTGGCATTGCGGATACGAGTCAGCATATCTGCAATCGGATCGGTCATCGACATGAAAGATTCTCCTTATTTGCTTCTGATAATGACTATTTTCTACCAACTTGCCTTTCGGACACCCGGAATTTTACCGGCGCGGGCGAAGAGGCGAAAACAGATACGACACAATTCAAATTTGCGAAGATACCCACGCGACCTACCACAACTTTTACAACGGCTGTATTTTCGGGTCCGGAACCGCGGGGTCCTTGCCTGCTTAGCAATCCATGATTTACTTGCCAACCTTGATGCTCCTTTTCGTATTTATCCGTGGTGTCCATTCGCAACACGTACGGATTCCGGAACTTGACTACAGATAGCAGGAAACCCATGAGAGTTCGCAGCAAGTTCTCACTCTAGTATGAGATGAGAACCTATCTACTCTCGGAATGGCATTCCCAACAATCTTAACAACTCGCGTCCTTCTTCGTCGGTTGGTGCAGTCGTAACAACAGTTATATTCATGCCCCGGATATCGTTCACTCGATCGTAATCAATTTCCGGGAAGATTAACTGCTCAGTTAGTCCAATGGAGTAATTACCCCGGCCGTCAAAAGCATCGGGGGATACACCACGAAAGTCTCGAATCTGGGGGAGGACAACGTTAACAAGTCGATTGTAAAATTCATACATACGCTCACGTCTCAGGGTGACTTTACACCCAATTGCCATGCCCTCTCTGACCTTAAAAGCAGAAACAGACTTCTTAGCATGCGTGATAATTGCGCGCTGTCCAGCAATGAGGGACAATTCTTCAACCGCATCTTCTAATGCATTCGGGTTCTGAATCGCCTCACCGACCCCAATATTGAGTGTGATTTTGTCCAATTTCGGAATCTGCATCACATTTCCGTAGCTAAAATGCTTGAGCAATGCGGGCATGACTTCCGTTTGATAAAATTCTTTGAATGGGCTCATGAGCCTTATATCCTATAGAAATTATATGTTCCGTGCACGACACATTGGCAGCGTGTCTTGTTCAGCATGCGTGGAAGGTCTGTGCCTTAGGCATCAACCTTTTTGAGGTTGGAAACGTGAATAGTACCTTCGCGTTCGACCACACCACCTTGCCCCATTTGATTTGGTCGGAGGTGCCGTGTAACAATATGAATACCTTCAACAATTGCCCGTTGTCTCTGCGGAAACACCTCCAAAACCACACCTTGTTTTCCGCGATCCTGCCCACTCAGAACTACGACCATATCATCTCTCTTGATATGCAGTTTTCGACGTGCCACAATTGTCCTCCTAAATAACCTCAGGTGCAAGCGAGACGATTCGGGTGAACGCCTTTTCTCTTAACTCGCGTGCGACGGGTCCGAAGATACGCGTGCCGCGTGGTTGGTTCTGCGGGTCAATGAGAACCGCTGCGTTCTGATCGAATTTGATATAGGAACCGTCTGTACGTCGATATTCTTTGGCAGTACGGACAACAACTGCGCGAACCACTTCGCCAGCTTTTACAGATGTATTCGGCACTGCCTCCTTGATGCTTGCAACAATTACATCACCTACGCGGGCATAACGACGACGGGTTCCGCCTAACACACTAATGCACATTAATTTCCTCGCGCCAGTATTGTCGGCACAGGTTAATCGAGTGTATGATTGAACCATCTTTATATCCTCCCCCAGTGCTTTCAAAAATGCGTGTTTTGGAAACGCCAGAGTCGGGATGAAACCCTTCCTTGTCAAGTCCGAAGTCGTTACTCGCGCAGTATCTGCTTGATGTACGCGGCAGAAACGACGGACACCGGTTGTAGCGGTACTTAATCCGCCGCGGGCTGCACCGAGCTCACTATCGCTTGGACCCGCCATCGTTTATGTCGGCTTAGCGGCCGGGTCTCGACAACCTGGACCACGTCACCAACATTACAACTATTCTGTTCATCGTGAGCCAGAATTTTCCTCGTTTTCCGGACGACCTTTTTGTACAACGGATGTTGATAGCGCCGCACGAGTGAGACCGAAACAGTTTTGTCCATACTGTTACTGGTAACAAGCCCCGTCCGGAATTTGCGATGTCTTCGCCTTTCCTCGTTCAACTTTATCCTCCAAACCTGCCAAGACCGTTATGCAAGTACGTTCCTGAATTATAAAACAGTAGAAAATTGATAAACCGGCATTTCTTTGACACATCGGATCTTTTGGAATACTGTTTCTATTTCCCAATTGCGTCAAATTGTCCGTTATCGTGTAACTTCCACCTATTGTGAACGTCCTCGTAGGACAGTTTTCACACGAGCAATCTCCTTGCGAATTTTGCCGATACGTGTTGTGTCCTCTTGTTGTCCTAAGATACTTCGGAATTTCTGGTTAAACAAAGTCTCTTTTAAGGACTGTAGCTCACCTTCCAATTCTTCAGTCGTCTTACCGCGTAGTTCATCCGCTTTCATTTTTCCGATTCTCCTTACGTGTTGTCAAAGCCACCCTGCAGTGCGCACCACGGGTACTTTCTCCAACGGGAGTCGCAGACGAAATTACTCATTCCGTGCAACAAATTTAGTCTTAACTGGTAATTTGTGGGCGGCTCGCTCAAACGCCCCTTTTGCATCTTCAAGCGAAACGCCGCTTAACTCATAAAGGACTCTGCCAGGTTTGACAACAGCGACCCAAAATTCAGGGGGACCTTTTTTACCACTCCCCATGCGCGTTTCAGCTGGTTTTTTACTCACTGGCTTATGCGGAAAAATTTTGATCCAAAGTTTACCACCACGGCGTACATAACGTGTAATAGCAATACGAGCAGACTCGATCTGGTTGCTTGTAATCCACCCAGCTTCCATTGCTTGTAATCCGTATTCACCGAAGTTAATTTTTGAACCCCGGATCGGTTTTCCACGGCGTTTTCCGCGATGCACATTTCGGTGCATCACGCGTTTAGGCATTAACACCTTAAATGCCTCCTTAAAATGTGTCAGTGGAGTTATGAATTGCTTGCAGGATTGCCACGACCCCGACGCTGTCGGCGCCGTCCTCTGCCTCTGCCCTGATCTCTGGATTGGCCGGAGCGTCTGTCTCCTTGACGACGATTTGCGCGCTGAGAACCGGTATCTGCACGATGTCCAGGTTGACGACGCGTAGGCGATCCGCCTCTTAATTTTTCAGGGACCCCAATAATTTCGCCCTTGAAAATCCATGTTTTGACACCTATTTTACCGTATGTTGTATTTGCCTCGGTAAATCCATAGTCAACATCAGCTCTAAGCGTATGAAGTGGCACCCGTCCCTCAAGGCTCGACTCGGAGCGGGCGATCTCCTTGCCATCAAGTCTGCCACTCACCATGATTTTAACGCCCAACGCCCCCGCCTGAATTGAACTTGTGATACTCCGTCGCATCACTTGTTTAAAACTTGCCCGACGTTCTATTTGCGTCGCAACAGCTTCGGATACAAGTTGCGCATCTAATTCGGGAGCCTTAATCTCCGAAACATCAATCCGGACCGGACATCCAACATGCTTTTCGAGTAACGCTTGTAACTTCTCAGCTTCTGCTCCACGACGGCCGATGACAATGCCCGGGCGCGCCGTATGGATATTAATACTACAACGGTCTGCTACACGTTCGACTTCAACACGCGAAATTCCGGCACGCGCAAGCTGCTCTTTGACAAACTTCTGAATCTGAAAATCTTCATGGAGCCACTTCGCGTAATCCCGTTCGCTGTACCACTTTGAATCCCACGTCTCAATGATTCCTAAGCGTAATCCACGCGGGTGAGTTTTCTGTCCCACACAAACCTCCTGTCAGATCTTTCCCATCCGTGACGCGGAGGCTGAGTCGTTTCGGGTGATGCTGTGTAAAGGTACACGCCATTACTCACCATTCTCAGTACTCTCCTCATCAACGACGACAGTAATATGGCTGCTGCGCTTTAGAATCCTATTTGCCATACCTCTCGCCCGGGGCCGAATCCACTTCCGCGTAACCCCCTCGTCAACCCGAATCTCTTTGACGTATAATTCCGCAACGTCAATACTCGGATCCCGATACTGCGCGTTGGCAGCCGCTGATTGAATCAGCTTGTAAATTATAGGGGATGCGGCTTTATGCGTAAAGCGCAATTGACTTAATGCATCCTCAACATACTGATTACGGACGAGATCGGCGACCAAACGGGCTTTTCGCGGTGCAACCGACGCATTCCGAATCCTGGATCTGGCTTCCATCAGTGTCTCCTAATAAAAGCAATTTTCTAATTTCATCGCTTCCTCAACAGAATCTACAACCATGTTTCCAAATGAACCAACGGTACGCGAGACTTTGCTATCCACGATGAAGGCTATTATCGAACTCAAACGATTTATCTACCACCACCACCTGAGTGAGAACGGAATGTCCGGGTCGGCGAGAATTCACCGAGTTTATGCCCGACCATATTCTCTGTAATATACACCGGAAAAAATTTCTTTCCATTGTAAATCGCCAAAGTATGTCCTACCAACTCAGGGGTTATCATTGACCGACGAGACCATGTACGAATGACCCGTTTGCTACCAGAACGCTCCATAGCGTGTATTTTTTTCACAAGTTTCGGATCTATGTAAGGTCCCTTTTTAACAGAACGCGCCATTATGTTTCTCCTCTATCTTGTAGACTCTATACCCATAGGGCATGAAATCCTTAACGAAAAGGACTATTTTCGTTTCCCGAAAATGTAGCGTCCTGATTTCTTCTTCGGGTTCCGGGTCTTATACCCCTTGGTAGGAAAACCCCAGGGGGTAACAGGATGTCTACCACCCGAACTTTTTCCTTCACCACCGCCATGCGGATGGTCAATAGGGTTCATCGCCACGCCTCTAACCTTGGGACGCTTCCCAAGCCACCTCGAACGTCCAGCCTTACCAATAACAACTTGGCTAACGTTCCCAACCTGTCCGAGCGTCGCCATAGCATTCACTGGAACCAGGCGAATTTCGCCAGAAGGTAACTGAACACGTGCATACTTTCCTTCCCGGTCAACCAAAGAAGCAGCAGCACCAGCACTTCGGACCAATTGTCCACCTTTACCGGGGCGCATCTCTATATTATGGATTGAAGAACCGAGCGGAATCCTTTCAAGAGGCAAGGCGTTTCCCACCCGGATCTCTGCATCCGCGCCTGAACTGAGCATATCGCCGACCTGTACACCGACCGGCGCGAGAATATATCGTTTCTCTCCATCACGATAATGGAGGAGAGCTATATGTGCAGAGCGGTTCGGATCATATTCAATCGCGGCAACCTTGGCGGGTACACCAAATTTGTCCCGTTTGAAATCAATAACCCGATAGCGGCGTTTGTGCCCGCCTCCGCGACGCCTGACTGTGAGGCGACCGTTGGCGTTCCGCCCAGCCATCTTTTTGCTGCCTTTGACAAGAGATTTTTCCGGCTTGCTCCGAGTAATCTCTTCAAAGGTATAACCGGTCATAAACCGGCGGCTCGGGGTTACAGGTTTATATGTTTTAGGCACTGTGAGTTCCTTATTTGCGTATCCTATATAGCCTCAAAAGCCTGGATAGTCGCGCCTTCTCTGAGGGTAATAATGGCTTTTTTCCAATGTGGCCTACGGCCACGCTGGTACCGTAACATTTTACCTTTCGGTTTACCACGAACGCGCATTGTCCGGACTTTGAGAATATCGCCATGAATATCAAACAACTCTTCTGCAGCTCGACGAATCTGAGGTTTCGTCGCATTTCGATCCACAACGAAAACATATTTGTTAGAGTCGCGAAGAATTGTGCTCTTCTCTGTAATCAGAGGTTGTAATATAACCTGATATACATCCTTCATCAGTCTTATCCTTCTGCCTCAGAACTGGAATCAACGAATTTGGATTCCAATTTTTCAACAGCATTCTCGGTGATTATCAATGTGTCATGCCACATAACTTGGTAAACATTGAGCGTATCCCATGTACAGACATTCACTTTAGGGATGTTCCTCACAGACAGATGGATATTCTGATTAGGTTCACCAAGTATGAGCAACACCTTACCTTGCGCGTTCACGGCTTGCAACATCTTAACCATGTCTTTAGTCCGTGGACGCTCAAGCGTGAAGTCTTCAACAAGAACACACTGCTGATTCTGGAACCTGTCCGCGATTGCACTGTGAAGTCCAAGCCGTCGGACGCGCTTCGGCGTATACTGTCGGTAACTGCGAGGCTTCGGTCCAAATGCAACACCACCATGGACTCGATGTGGGGCTTTCGCATGTCCGACCCTGGCTCTACCGGTTCCCTTTTGGCGATAGAGTTTCCTTCCACTCCCCTTCACATCACTTCGAGTCTTCGTTGATGCAGTGCCTTGCCGTTGATTAGCGAGGTAGGCAACAACACATTGGTGAATGACGGGACCGTTCACCTCAGTGTTAGTGAACGCATCAGCCAATTCCTTTTCTCGAAGGACATCGCCAGAACTGTTGTGTACGTCTAAAGTTGGCATCTTTATGTGTTTACTTCCTCTCGGCAATCATTAAACAGTCATTGCCGACTATGCATTACGTGCTTTAGCTGCCTTTTTAATCAGGAGGAGTCCATTAGGTGGACCTGGCACAGCTCCTTTTACGACCAATAGGTTGCGTTCGGCATCGGCTTGAATCACAGGTAGATTTTGGATAGTATGCCGTTTAGCCCCATGGCGACCAGCCATACGCTTCCCTTTAAAAACGCGAGACGGTGTTGCACTGGCACCTATAGAACCGGGGCGGCGGAGGTCTTGTTCGCCACCATGACTCTTCTTACCACCAGCGAATCCCCACCGTTTTACCACACCCGTGAAACCACGGCCTTTTGAGGTCCCTGTTACGTCAACGAACTCACCGGCTGAAAAGAGGCTGGCATCAACAACATTTCCTACGGACACATCCTCAAGGCTCTGAACCCGAAATTCACGAAGCACAAACGCCGGATCTACCCCGGCTTTCGCGAAGTGTCCACGCTTGGGACTATTCGTACGACTCTCTTTCTGCTCACCGAAACCCAACTGAACTGCCTGATAGCCATCTTTTTCTTCCGTTTTAAGTTGGACAATCGGACAGGGACCTGCTTGAATAACAGTGACAGGTATTGCTTTTCCTGATTCCTCAAAGACTTGCGTCATACCGACTTTGCGGCCTATAATTCCATTAATCATTTTTCTAACAATTGAGTCTGAACATCGTTCCACTACGTTTCACGATGGTTTTGGTTAAGTTAGCTGCCTCTGGATGCTGATAGGTAGCGGATACAAACACTTAAGCATCATACATATCCTCAGTCGCGTCGAAATTCAACGAACACCACCGTGCAACGTAGTGGACGGTGACCAGAGTTAATAGTTAGAGAAGCGTAATTTTGACATCAACACCTGCAGGCAGGTCCAACCGCATCAAATCATCAACGGTTTTAGGTGTTGTCTCTGAAATATCCAGGAGCCGTTTGTGAATCCGCATCTCAAACTGTTCACGCGACTTCTTGTCCTTAAAGGTTGAGCGCTGAACGGTATAGAGATGCTTTTTGGTCGGCAACGGAATGGGTCCAGAAACAGCTGCCCCTGTGCGTTTTGCAGTATCTGCTATCTGCTTTGACCACAAGTCCAACAACCTATAGTCAAATGCCCTGAGTCGGATCCGAATCTTTTGATTGTCCATCTTTTCGTATTGCCTTCATCAGGCAGAATAGCAGTCAGCAATCAGGTCGGTTTGCTCGGCAAACCTTCAGCAATCAGTTAAGAGCACATTGAAATACTAAAAATCTATGAATTTCCATTGTCTCATTCTACTGACAGCCGCCAGCTGATGTCTATTTTGCTGATGTCTTTAAAAGGGCGGAACCATCGTTCCGCCCGCTCTATTACTCAATAATCTTGGAGACAACACCGGCACCGATAGTTTGTCCACCTTCTCGAATTGCGAATCGGAGCTGTTCCTCCATCGCGATCGGTTTAGACAGTTCAACGGTAATTTGCGCATTATCACCAGGCATAATCATTTCAATGCCGTCAGGCAAGTTCATCTCCCCAGTTACGTCTGTCGTCCGGAAGTAAAACTGTGGGCGGTATCCACTAAAGAATGGATTGTGGCGCCCGCCTTCTTCTTTCGTAAGGATGTAAGCCTCGGCTTCAAATTTAGTGTGGGGATTGACAGTTCCTGGAATTGCTAAGACTTGCCCACGCTCGACATCATCGCGGTTGATACCACGTACCAAGGCACCAATATTGTCGCCAGCACGTCCCTCGTCAAGGAGTTTACGGAACATTTCAACACCTGTGATCACAGTGCTTTGTGTTTCGCGCAACCCAACGATTTCAATAGTATCCCCTGTTTTAATGATACCACGCTCAACCCGCCCTGTAACAACCGTACCCCGTCCACTAATAGTGAAAATATCTTCAATGGGCATTAAGAACGGCTTTTCAATGTCGCGTACAGGCTCAGGAATGTAAGCGTCAACTTCCTGCATGAGCTCAAGGATCGATGCACAGGCTTCGTTGTTCGGGTCCCCGCCACCTTCCATCTCTTCATAAGCTTGAAGGGCAGACCCTATAACGACAGGAATATCATCACCAGGGAATTCATAATCGCTTAACAACTCACGGACTTCGAGTTCAACGAGTTCGAGAAGCTCTTCGTCATCCACCATATCAGCCTTGTTAAGGTAAACAACGAGGGACGGCACGTTCACCTGTCGAGCAAGTAGTACGTGCTCACGGGTTTGTGGCATAGGACCGTCAGCAGCAGACACAACGAGGATAGCCCCGTCCATCTGTGCCGCGCCAGTAATCATATTTTTGATATAGTCGGCGTGTCCTGGGCAATCAACGTGGGCATAGTGCCGGTTCTCAGTTTCATACTCCACATGGGCTGTATTAATCGTAATACCACGCTCTTTTTCTTCCGGTGCCTTGTCGATTTCGTCATATTCCATGACGTAATCTTCATTCGCAAGGTTTGAGAGTACCATGGTAATAGCCGCTGTAAGGGTGGTTTTACCATGGTCAACGTGGCCAATTGTTCCAATATTGACGTGTGGCTTAGTCCTTTCAAACGTTTCCTTAGCCATTTTTGTCCGAGCTCCAATAAAATTGTGTTGTTTCGGGTATTGTAGACGCAATTTCAAGTACAGCCATTAGAGACGTACGATGTCGCCTTAAAACTGCGCATCCCATTTCTATTTCTATAAGGTAACCAAACGCACCAGCGTATGGCAAACCGTTTCATTTACTCAAACACTGTGCCCGCTTATAGGAAGAAAAAAATACTCCTACAGTTCGGGCACATCATAAATACTTAACGTTTCGCTGCTGAAATTAAGTCCTCCATCACACTGGTAGGGACTTCGTTATAGTGTGAAAATTCCATAGTGTAGTTCGCTCTACCTTGGGTAAGCGACCTAAGTGCCTTGACGTATCCAAACATTTCTGAGAGCGGCACATCAGATCGAATGACCTGAATACGAGATTTTCCTTGCGCTTCCGTTTCACGTATTTGTGCGCGCCGAGAGTTTAGATCGCCTATCACTTTGCCAAGATATTCGTCAGGGACGATCACCTCAACGTCCATAATGGGTTCGAGAAGGGTCGGCGTAGCACGTTTAATTGCATCTTTGAATGCCATAGACCCAGCTATAGAGAACGCCATTTCCGAGGAATCAACAGCGTGATGCGACCCATCAACGAGCTTCACCGATACATCAACCACCGGATAACCCGCCAGAACACCGGTATTCATGGCATTCTCAATTCCTTTTTGTACCGCTGGAATGTACTCTTGCGGAATAACGCCGCCCTTCGTTCCATCTATGAACTCAAAACCGGTGCCATTTTCAAGAGGTTCTACTTCAATGACGACATGCCCGAATTGTCCTCTACCACCAGATTGACGCACAAAACGTCCGACAGAGGTAACCGAGTCAAGAATTGTTTCCCGATAAGCGACTTCTGGGTTACCGACATTCGCCGAGACATTAAACTCACGAACAAGTCTATCAACAATGATTTCAAGGTGAAGTTCACCCATCCCAGAAAGCAAGGTCTGCCCCGTTTCTGGATCTTGATGAACCTTAAAAGTTGGATCCTCTTCGGCAAGTTTCGAGAGAGCAAGATTCAATTTATCAATATCGGATTGTGTGCGCGGCTCAACAGCAATAGCCATTACCGGAAGCGGGAAAACCATAGTTTCCAATCTAATATGCGCTTTCGGATCACAGAGCGTATCGCCAGTTGACAGGTCTTTTAATCCGATTGCCGCTGCAATGTCACCAGCGTAAACCGCATCATGTTCTTCACGTTTGTTCGCATGCATCTGCATCAATCGACCAATCCGCTCATGTTTACCCGTTTTACTGTTGTAGACGGTATCGCCTTTGTGCAGAACACCCGAATATACACGGAGATAAGTAAGTTTACCAACGTGGGGATCCGTTGTAATTTTGAACACCAAGGCACAGAAAGGCGCGTTCTCATTGGCTTCTCGCGTTTCCTCCTCCTCAGTCTTCGGATGAAAGCCCATCACAGGCAGCACATCCGTCGGGGCAGGAAGGTAAGAAACGGTAGCGTCTAAAAGCGGTTGGATGCCTTTGTTCTTCAAAGCCGTTCCGCAAAGGACAGGGACAATTTTGCCTGTGACGACCCCATTACGGAGTCCTGCCTTAATTTCCTCTGGTGAGATTTCACCACCATTCAAGTATTTAAGAAGGAACTCTTCATCAGAATCGGCGAGAGCCTCCAATAGACGTTCCCGATATTCCAGGGCTATCTCTTCCATCTCTTCGGGAATATCAGTTTCTTGGATGAGGGAACCATCGCGCCCAGACGCAGCAGAAACGTTCCAAATCTGCCCTTTCATTGAGATAAGGTCAACGATCCCCGTGAACTGTTCAGCCGATCCAATCGGTAGTTGCACAGGAATTGCGTTCGCACCCAAGCGTTCTTCCATCATTTCGACAGTACGAAAGAAATCCGCCCCAGTTCGATCCATTTTATTCACGAAGGCGATTCTCGGTATATCGTATTTATCCGCCTGTCTCCAGACAGTTTCAGATTGTGGTTCAACGCCGCCAACTGCACAGAAAACAGCAACCGCGCCATCAAGGACGCGGAGAGAACGCTCAACTTCGACAGTAAAATCAATATGCCCCGGCGTATCAATAATATTAATATGGTGTTTTTTCCATTGGCAGGTTGTTGCGGCAGCAGTGATGGTGATCCCGCGCTCCTGCTCTTGCACCATCCAATCCATAGTGGTGGTGCCATCGTCCACATCACCAATACGATAAACCCTTCCGGTATAATACAAAATCCGCTCTGTCACAGTAGTTTTACCAGCATCAATATGTGCCATGATACCGATATTTCGCATATGGGGCAATTCTAAGCGATGTGAGGTACTTTGTTTTTTCTCCGCCACGGCTGCGTGACTCCTTTTATTTTTTAAGCTTAGTAAGTTGCGGTCCCAAAGACCACGCTTACGTTTTTACCATCGATAATGTGCAAAAGCCCGGTTAGCATCTGCCATCCGATGCTGATCCATTTTTCTCCGGATCGCTCCGCCTTCGTTCCGCGAAGCCTCCATGATTTCACCCGCAAGGCGTTCTGCCATCCGTCTCTCGCCACGAGAACGAGCCGACTGGATGATCCAACTGAAAGCCAATCGTTGTTTGCGTTCCGCCTTTACATCAACTGGGACTTGATAGGTTTGACTACCGACTCGCCTCGGGCGAATCTCTAATACGGGTTTGACATTATTAATGGCTTGTTTGAAAACGGTAAAACCGTCTTCATTTGTCCGTGACTCGATGATCTGAAAACTCTCATATAAGATGGACTGAGCTGTGCTTTTCTTTCCATCCAACATGAGACTATTAATAAACTTTGAGACCAGTTTACTATTGTAGGTAGCGTCAGGGTTAACATCGCGTTTGGTAATGTTTCCACGTCTCGGCATCAGATATTCCTCCGTTGTTTAACCCGGTTTGCGCGCACCGTACTTTGAACGCCCTTGGCGGCGGTTGTCAACACCTGCGGTATCCAACTTACCACGAACGATGTGATAGCGTACATTAGAAAGATCTTTGACGCGTCCACCGCGGACTAAAACGACTGAGTGTTCCTGCAAATTGTGATCAATCCCCGGAATATAACAAGTGGCCTCATAGCCAGAAGTAAAGCGCACACGAGCAACTTTACGCAAAGCCGAATTCGGTTTGTTGGGTGTTACGGTTTTGACCTGTAAACAGATACCGCGACGCTGTGGACACTGCTGTAGCACTGGCGACTTCGTTTTCTTCCGGTACCGCTTGCGCGGCTTTTTGATTAACTGATTAATTGTTGGCATTTTGCACCTCCGCTACGCCATATCTACGGGCTTCTAAATTAAAAAAGCCCCACGCGGGGCATCACAATTTCAGTAGAACAAATTAACGTGGAATGTCAGACACGACGTTAGAATGTTTCCGAATAATTGCCCCCGTTTCTATAAAAGAGTGAATTAGGGTTCCCAAGATAAATATTATACAATGCGAATAACGATTTGTCAAATTTTTTTTCAAAAAAAGCAAAAAGCACAGGAAATTCTGTAAATTACTTGGTTTTTAGCAATTTCCCACGTAGAACAACGTCTTGAACGCTCAAATCTCCATCAACAATAACAACATCCGCCGCTTGCCCAGTCGCAATTGAACCGACCCGCTTTGCGACCCCTAAATTCTGTGCTGGTGTCAATGTTGCCATCGTTAATGCTTCTTCGAGAGAATACCCCCAATTGATGACGTTGCGAACCCCATCCATAAGCGTAATTGTCGCCCCCGCAAGACGTTCGGTCGATTTCCCGACATCAAGCCACATTGCGTCGTTACGAACGTATTTCTCAGTGCTACCGGCTTCAAAGGCAGTATCCTTTTCAGAAATCGTGTCATCGCTGAGACGATACGCATTAATCTCAGGAATATATGTTGCCGATGTCTGCCAGTCTTCAGAAGCCACACCCGCAAGCTCGGTACAATCTGTAATTAACCCGACAGCCTGAATCCCTTTCTGCCGAATCAAATGACTGCCCCAAAAAGGATGGACATGGTGTTCGTCAACAATGAGCTCAGCATGAATATCTGGATGAGAGAGGACCGCTTCAATCGCACCGAGTGCCCGGTGGTGCATACCACTCATACCGTTGTAGGTATGTGTGGCGCGCGTCACACCGGCATCAATCGCTGCCATCGCCTGTTCATAAGTCGCATTTGTGTGCCCCATAGCAATGATGATATTATTATAGGCATCTGCCCCATAGGCTGCGAGATGTTTGATAAATTGTAGATTTTCATCGTTTTCAGGTGCAACGGAAATCACTTTCAAGGTGCCATCAGAAGCTGCCCACATCGCGTGGAATTCTTCAAAATTCGGTGGCGTAATGTACTTTGCATTCTGTGCCCCATTTTTGGCGAGACTCCCAAACTTTCCCTCTACATACGAACCTAAAATCTGTGAACCGTCCACTACTGGCTCATCGGCGACATGCGCAATAGCAGTCAAGGCATCGTTAATCTGCGACATGCTCCCCGAAGATATGCCTAACACCAACGAGGTAACACCATTACGGGCATGCGCGCGAGTGATGCTGGCAACATCTTCAACTACCCCGGTCATACTATCACAGCCACCACCGCCGTGCACTAATCCATCAATTAATCCAGGAATGACAAGACAACCAGAAGCGTCAATAGTCTCACCTGCTGGCTGAAGCGCATCCCTCCTTACGGTTGAAATTGTGTCACCTTGAATGACAATACTTCCTTGCCCATAATGCGCTGGGGTATAGATGTCGCCATTTACAATCGTTAGTGTTTCCATATATCCTAAAGTGCCTTGAATTCTGTTATAGTTGTTCTGATACCCACAAAATGCACCGCGCCAGAAAGCATACACAAACTCAGCACAAATTTACGCCTCGATCAACAAAGCGTTTGGACAATACTATCCTTGTTTTCGTTGTAAAAACAAAAAACTGTAAGGATAAGGATTTCGCGCATCAGGGCCGCCATCAACGCGTTTCACTTCTTCCCACGCAGTAACATCAAACTCCGGGAAATAGACATCCCCTTCAAATGTAGCATGAATCTGTGTAAGGTAGAGTCGGTTCGCGTGCGGCAAAAAGGCTTCATAGATAGGTGCTCCGCCACAGATCATGAGTTCTTCGGCTTCCTTACAAAGCTCAAGAACATCCACTACCGAATGTGCAACGCTACAGCCTTTAGGTGCTTTATAAGCCATGTTCCGCGTGAGGATGATGTTGTGTCGTTTGCCCAAAGGTCTCTTGAGCGTTTCAAAAGTTTTACGTCCCATAACAACAGGCTTTCCGACCGTCATATCGCGAAAATGCCGTCGGTCAGCGGGCATCAGCCATGGGATATCGGGACCATTGCCGATCAGGCGATTTTTGTCTATCGCTGCAATCATCGAAATTAACATTTAGGATTCCATTCCCATTTCCCGTTGCCCGGCTTCTATCCCACTCATGACATGTTCAGCAAACTGGGCGACTGTCTCTTTCGACATACGAGGCACGAGTTTTATCTTCCGTTTGCGTTTCCATTCAATATCAAATTCTCTTATCTCCACGAGTGTATCAACGCCGTTTAGAACAGTTTTCACATCGAGTTCAAGATGTTCAGCAAGTTCTTCGAGGCTTAAAGGTTCCTCAATCTGAAAGGTGAGGACCTCCATCCAGAGCGACATGCCAAGCCGACGCGTGAAGTCGGAGATATCCTTATTTGTACCGGCGAGTTGGGTGATTGCCGCGAAGCAGTAAGCAGCATGATGCGGATAGTTCATTATAATCTCTTCAAATTCCTCAAAAGCGAAACGGATCAGGAATGCAGCTTCCTCTGGCGGCGTTAATTCTCCTAATTCCAGATGGTTTCCGTTCTGCTCTGAACTGTCAATGTTAATTCGTGGTTCTTGAGCCATGCTCACCTCAAGTATTTCGTGGTGAAATCAATCGTCAGCAGAATTGGAAGAGACGCTGAAATATGCAATGAAGATCTCGGGGGTTTTTACGACTCCTAAGCACGTTATGGACTCATGGGGTTCTATCTCGGTAATAGGCACTTGTTTGATCCAATCGTCGGGCAATCCAATTCCTTTTTCGCTTATTCCGCCTCCCATATAGCCCGGTTCCATTTGCTTTTGGTTAAACCATGTTGTCAAAGGTTTCCGGGGACTGTGCCAATATGCCGTGATTCGGTTTCCTGACCGGAAGATTTCTGCTTGTCTAAAATTGCCCGCGCCACTATCACCAATACGACGTAGATATCTGTCTGGGCGAGAGGACATATAGACGCATTTAAACGGGACGATCTGTGGGGCTTCTCTCCATTCTCCGTCGATCCATTTCCACATGATATGCGTCTTAAAGCGCGTCTTTGAAGTAGATTCCATTATAGGATGGACTGCAATATGAAAGATTGCGAGTTCATCCAGTCTGCTCATTCCTTTGAGTTCAAGCAATTCACGGCTTTCTGCAATTGCGAAAGATGACGACTCCTGCCACGCGCCAATTGGCATACGGAGTTCCTTCTTTTTCAGAATACGGAATCCATTCTTTTCGGCTAGATCCCCCATATCAATTTCTAATTCCAAAACGTTGTCCGTGAGCTCAAAATTGGCGATTTCTGCACGCGACGGTAGGACCCAATAAACCGTTATCATATCCGCTAAGCGTGAAATTGCGTATTCGTTTTCGTTAGACCGCCCACAACCTGCAAGTAGCAGGGCAATGCCGATTATCAAAGTTATTTGCAGCTTCATGTTCGCCTCCCGCCAGTATTAGATCCCTACAATAGCCTCTTAATATCCTTCTGGGTTGATACAGCAGCCTCGCAGATTTTAAACAAGCATCTTGGCACGAATAGCATCGTGGTGTTGATAATTCTCTAACTGAACGTGTTGCATCTTGAAGGCATCAATTGATGAGACTTGCGGGTCTAACACAAGCCTCGGGAGCGGATAAGGTTCCCGTTTCAATTGCGTCTTGACCGCTTCAAAGTGTTCATGGTAGATGTGCGCGTCCCCTAAGGTGTGAACGAATTCGCCGGGCATTAACCCAGTCACCTGTGCCACCATGTGCAGCAAAAGAGCATACGAGGCAATATTAAACGGAACTCCGAGGAACATATCGCAACTCCGTTGATACATCTGCACGGATAACTTGCCGTCTGCCACAAAGAATTGGAAGAACACGTGGCACGGTTCTAACGCCATCTCATGTAATTCCCCAGGATTCCACGCCGTAACGACATGTTTACGGCTGTACGGGGCCGTCTGGAGCTGTTCAATGACGCTAGCTAATTGGTCAATTGCACCATTTTCCGTTTGCCATTCTCGCCATTGAACCCCGTATATACGACCGAGAGAACCGTTGCGTCCCCAAGCATCAGCATTGGCGTTCCAGACGTGCACACCGAGTTTCTGAAATTGATCAACATGAGAATACGCGCGTAGAAAACCTAAGAGTTCCGCTTTCACGGCACTGAACGCCAACTTTTTCGTTGTTACAGCCGGGAACCCATCTTCGAGATTGTATCGCATCTGCATGCCAAATAATGCTCGGGTTACACCGTTTCTACCCGGTCGGTCAACACCAGTATCTAATATCTGCCGAAGTCCGTTTATATACTGTTCCATATCTATTGACCTGTGCTGCCAAAGCCCCCGCGAGAGGGCGATTGCATCTGTTCAACTTCATTCCATTCCGCTGTCCCTACACGCACAAAAATTGCTTGTGCGATCCGACTGCCTCTTTCAATATTCACCAGAGTATCTGTGAAATTGTAGACCTGAATTTTCAGTTCATCCTCTTCACCGCAGTAATCGTTATCAACGATACCTACACCTTGTGGCATCATTAATCCGAATTTGCGCGGTGTGCTGCTCCGTAAGCAAACCATTAGCATGTAACCCGGAGGCGTTTCAACAATGACATTCGCTGGAATGAGAACGATGGATTGTGGGGGAATCTCTGCTGACTCTCGGCAGATTAAGTCAAATCCAACGGAGCCTGCCGTCTCATATTTTGGCAAGGGTAAGGTTTGGTCTATGCGTTTAATATTAATCTTCATCGGCATTATGGTACTGCGACTCCTGCCACCTTGCATTCCACGCGATAAACCGAGGTACTCGCAGTGATGAAAAGGCTTGTCCAGTCATCACCACCCCAAGCCAAGTTGGCTGCGCGTTCTGGGACAAGAATGATTCCGAGATGCGTTCCATCGGGTGCGAAAACCCAAATCCCATTGGGACCGGTTAGGTAGACATTCCCATGTATATCAACCTTCATTCCGTCAGGTTTGCCGTTGTCTCCCTCTTCTTCACCAAAGACCCGACCGTTCGCAATTGTACCATCAGATTGCACATCAAATGCGCGGATATGCATGCGTTCGGTGTCGTTGATATAAAGGATGGATTCATCAGGCGAAAAACAGAGACCATTCGGTCTATCAAAATCATCAACGAGAAGCGTCAATGTGCCTCCGTTGGGTGATAGACGATAGACCCCTTGAAAATCGAGTTCTTTCTCTGATTCGACACCGTACGATGCGCTCAACCCGTAAGGCGGATCCGTGAAATAGATGCTTCCATCCGACTTCACGACAACATCATTAGGACTATTCAAACGTTTCCCCTCATAATGGGAAGCGATTGTGATGACCTGTCCATCCGCCGTTGTCCGCGAAACCCTTCGGTTCGCGTGTTCACAAGCGATGAGGTGTCCGCCTTTATCATAAGTCAGACCGTTCGACTTGCCGGATGGCTCGCGGAAAACAGTCATTCCGGAGTCCGCGTCCCACCGTCGCATCTTGTTTGCCGGAATATCACTAAAAAGCAGAAACCGCGCTGTCGCGTGCCAGAGAGGTCCCTCAGTAAATTGGCAACCCGTTGCCAGTTGCTCGACAATCGCTTCGGGATCAACCAATCCTAAAAGTTGTTCGTCGCGTACGTCAAGTGCCATATTTTTCCTTTTTTGGTACGTTCAGTAAAAAAACAAGACTTACGCAAAATTGAACTGAGACACATATCTTCGGCCAGCAAAGATGCTTATCCCATAAGATCGGTACAACTAAGAACTGCACCTACCAAACTTTTAGTGCGTAAGCCCTATGTAATTTTCCTTGACTTCTTTCCCGACTCTGTGGTATTCTAACAGAATAGGGATATCCGAAGTCTCAAACGTGCCTGGGGCGACTCGAACGCCCGACCTTTAGCTCCGGAGGCTAACGCTCTATCCAACTGAGCTACAGGCACATAAATTTAAAAGCGAAAAGGTTTTCGTAAACGAAATCAATCCAACTCGTATACCGCTTTATAAAGTATTCTAACAAATTCAACATCTTTTGTCAAGTTTTTTCGCGAAAAAATTCAAGGAGGAAAGTCAGAGTGCAACATAAATTCAAGAAACTCTCAGTCCTCGCCGTTCTGGTTGTCTTTCTGTTTAGCTTTGCACCAGATATTGTAGAGAGCCGCCGTGGCTTTGGCGGAGGTCGGAGTTTTAGTCGCAGCCGGAGTTTCAGCCGAAGCACCAGTCGGCGGAGTTACACACCAAGCCGCTCTTCTACCAGATCTTATAACCGGTCTTCTACAAGTAGAAGTTCCACAAGTCCACGAACCTCAACATCTCGTACAACACGCAGCACATCAAGAAGCACGAGTACGCGGGCAAGCACTGTGGCACGTCAGCGGCAAACTGCTACCAATCGCGCCAAGATTACGCCGAGTCGCACGTCAACTCGAAACACAACAGCGACGCGGAGTGCAACACGCAGTCAACAACGGCAAGTGAAAGCGCAAAATCGGAAGCAGGTACGGCAGCTGAAAGCGCAAAATCGCAGCCTGAAACGCCAAAACCGCACAGCCAACCGACAAACGGCTCGCGCCCGCCGGCAGCAGCGCCAAACTATTACCGTCAATAACTTCGGTGGTTACTATCCCATGATGGGATATTCAATGTACAGTCTGACTGCCTCCATGGCGTTTAATAACCTCCTATTCGGCATCTATTTCCATGACCATTATAACCACGCAATTCGCCATAGTTACTTGTGGCACTATCACCATCGAGGTTATGACCGATCGCATTGGAGCGCCGAAAAACAGAGAGAATATGAATACTATCGGGACTACTACGAAAGTCAGGGTGTTGAACCCAATCCGAACTATGTAGACCCCGATACGAACGCAGATGAAAATTACACTGCAAGTTATGTAGAAGAAAATCCAGATAAATTTTATGGGGGAAACGCAGAATTTGTCACTGTTGACGAACTTCCAGATGAGGCTGCCCTAAAAGAGGAACTCCTCGCAGCTGCTGAAGAGACACCGACGGTGATAGCATCCTCTTCCACATCTACCTCAACACGCGCACCGCCAGCCACACGCACTGTTGTTATTGAAGAGAAGGCTTCAGGGACAACATGGTTCTTCCTTATCTTCGGAAGCATGCTTGTTGTTGGCGTAATCATGTTGGTGATGTATAACAAAGGTTATTTTTAGGTGGTAGGATGGCATTATTTGGGAAAAAAGACGGAAAATCACTGTTCGGCAGGCGAAAAAACGCTGACGCAAAAAAGCCAGAACGGCATGAACTGGTTGATATTCCAATTGATAGTATGATTGAACTCCGGGACATCATCACTTATGAGGAGACCGGAGATACTTCGCACGCCTTCAAACTTGTCACCCGAAAGAAGTATGAAGGCGAGGCACTTCGCCGTTATATGTACCATATCCGTGATGCAAAAAAAGAAGTCGTCATTGGTATCGACCATATCGCAGGAACCAAGGAAGATTACGAGATCTCTCGATGGATCGTCGATGATGAATGCGAAATCGGCGATCCTTTGCCAGATATGATGACCCTTTACTTCCCGGACCCCGATAACGAACACGAGGATATCGCCATTGAATACAGGCGTCAAGACGTTGTTCCGGCAACTCTTACGGTTACTGATGCTGAAGGGGAAGGGAAATTTGAGGTTGAACTCCACGAATACATCGCCGGCGACGATGAATTCATGTCTATTGAGCTCTGCGGAGATTGGCTAACCTTCTACGTCGGCACGATGATTAGCCGCGCGGATATAGAAATCTACCCCGCATACGAACCCGAACCGTCGCGCAAATAATCGAACACAGCGGAAAATAGAGCGAGGCTTTCGTGCCTTGCCCTACCGCTGGAACTCAAATGCACTTTCGATGTGCTCAAGCCGCAGCAACTCGGATTGCGACGATAGGTGGATGCCAATCACATCAAAACGACACGGAGCATCCCACAGGTTTTTTGACTGCAGATATACCAGGGCTATCTTAGAAATTTGCCTCTGTTTTTGCCTTGTTACAGCCTCTTGGGGTAACCCAAATTTGAGACTCCTCCGCGTTTTTACTTCCACAAAGACGATAAATTGCCCGTCCTTGACGATTAGATCGATTTCTCCGCGGCCTGCCCGGTAGTTTTGCGCAAGGATGCTACACCCTCGTGCTTCAAAATGCGCAACTGCCAGCGATTCACCAATTTTTCCAATACTCAAGCGTGAACGATCCATGTACGCTCTCCGTTACCAGCGCGTAGGCATCTTATACCATTTGTAAATACGAATATATCTGGCTTGTGTAGCATAGACTGTTAGTCTGTGCTGTCCTATGTTCCATTGCATAAAATCTATAATGCAACATGAATAGAAATGCTATTAGAAACATAGTTCGATCTGATCATCGGGGAGGAGTTTAAAGGTGTGTCGATGAATATCGGACGCTCCAAACTCTGCAATTGCGTGTCGGTGTTGTGAGGTCGGGTATCCTTTGTGTTTTAGGAACCCGTAGTTCGGGTAGGTGCGATCCAACTCAATCATGAGTTTATCGCGCGTGGTTTTGGCGATAATGGAAGCTGCAGCGATAGAAGAACTTCGGCTATCGCCCTTTGGAATCGCCTTACCTGGAATCTCTACTTGCGGAAGATATAGACCGTCAACAAGTAGATAATCGGGCTGCGGCGTAAGCATCTCAACGGCTTCACGCATCGCCAATAGGGTAGCATTCAGGATATTTAGACGGTCAATAACCTGATTATCTATAGTACCAACCCCGACTCCTACAGCGACATGGTGGATTTCCTCGCAGAGCCGACCCCGTTGCTTTGGCGACAACTGCTTTGAATCGTTCAGACCGTCAAGTGAACAGTCAATCGGTAGGATAACAGCAGCAGCAACGACAGGACCTGCCAATGCACCTCGGCCTGCCTCGTCAATGCCAGCGATCTGTTTATACCCGCTTTTCTGACAAGCGAGTTCAAAAACTTTCATTTCTATCAGGCTATCGTCTACGTTCTTTGACACGTGCGGCTCTGCCAGTGCGATCGCGCAAGTAATACAATTTCGCACGGCGAACAGCTCCATATCGAACGACCTGAATACTCTCTATATTGGGTGAATGGAGCGGGAATGTCCTTTCACTTCCGGCACCGAAAGCGACGCGGCGCACCGTGAAAGTCGATCGTAATCCACCGTGTGCCCGACGAATAACAGTGCCTTCGTAGGTCTGAATGCGTTCCTTCTGCCCCTCGCGAATACGCGTGTTCACTTTAATAACATCCCCAGGACCAAACTCAGGGATATCACTTTTCATATATTGGCTTTCAACTGATTCAATCAAATTCATTTATAATTCCTCCTTAGTATAGTTTCAAGTTCGCCACATTCTAACATAGGTTGGCAATAGCCACTCTAAACATTAAGCAGCTGCCATTTCAGTTTAGTCCATCAAACCTGCCATTTTGAGAATAGCGATGTCCTCTTCGCTCAATTCCAGTTTCTGGAGCAGATCCGGACGTTGCTTTGCAGTGCGTTTGAGTGTCTCTGCATACCGCCATTTTTCAATATCTTCATGGTCCCCACTCAAAAGGACCCCAGGAACATTCATGCCCGCGAATACTGCAGGTCGCGTATAGTGCGGATGGTCAAGCAAATCATGGCTGAACGAATCAGCGTGCGCGGATTCATAATCGCCAAGTGCACCCGGAAGGACACGACCAATGGCATCAATCAAAACCAGCGCAGCAATTTCGCCACCACTGAGAACATAGTCCCCGATAGAAAGTTCAGTCGTAACCACTTGATGTCGCACCCGCTCATCAATACCTTTGTAACGTCCGCACAAAAGAATGAGATGCGATTCCAAGGAAAGCCATTCCGCGAGTTCCTGCGTCAACGGCACACCTTGTGGTGTTAGGTAAACTACGTGGGCAGCTCTCACCGTGTTCAACGCTGCAATCGCAGCGAAGATAGGCTCCGGCTTAAGAATCATCCCGGCACCGCCGCCATACGGATAATCATCAACCGATTTATGCTTGTCGGTCGCCCAATCGCGAAGATTATGGAGGTTGACGGTGAGTTTATCCGCGTCCTGAACGCGTCTAAGGATACCCGTTTTTAACGCTGGCGCGAGTATCTCTGGAAACAAGGCGAGAACATCAATCTTCATTTTTAATATAGGTTTGCAAGCAACACCCTCCACCCTTTGTTGACGCGTCTACCTCGTCTAACAAACGAGATTCCTACTGCTCCTCTGAGCTTGGGTGTTCAATCAACTCAAGAATAACCCTTTTATTTGCTTGCAACCCTGCGGTATAGAGAACACTTCTTATCGCTTTGAGAGTACGTCCATATCTACCAATGATTTTCCCTAAATCTGCCTCCATGACAGTCAACTCCACAATAACCACCTTTTCACCAGTTACTTCCTGGACCACCACCTGTTCGGGATAATCAACGAGAGATTTTACGATGTATTCAATCAAATCTTTGAACATAGTTCACTTTCGCATTTTAGTAGATGTGCCTGTTGTCTGTCTCTCCGGAATCTATTGAAAAAGACGCTACTCCTCCTCCTCGGATTCAGGTGCAGCCGCATCGGGTGTTGCTTCAGTGAGCAAACTACCGGTTTCAGTTTCAGCCATCTGTGCGTCAGCGGGTTGTACGCCCTCTGTCTGGTCAACCTCTTCCTCAACAGCAGCGTCTGGCATCGGTTTCCCTAATTTTTCATATTCAAATTTCATTAAAATTCCGCGTTTAGAAAGCAAACGTTTCGCCGTGTCAGTGGGTTGTGCACCACGCCTCAACCATTTCAAAGCCTTCTCTTCATCGATGAAAATATCCGCGGGATCCGTTAAGGGATTGTAATAGCCAAGGCGTTCCAAAAATACGCCATCCCTTTGTGCACGCGCATCCGCTGCGACGAGTCGATAAAAAGGACGTCTCTTCCTACCGTGTCGTTGTAATCTAATTCTAACTGCCAAAAAAATACCTCCTGATGGTATTCACACCGTGTCCATAGAAAGGCCTAAGATCGCACCCATCGTTATCTACGGCGCCTCCGTTTTCGGGGCTTTCTCGCTTTACGTTTCTGACCGGGAAGTACTCCCATTTTCCGCCCCATCTTTGCATTTAAACCGGTTCCCATTTGCGGCATTCCCATCGCCGCTTGCTGGTTCAGCATACGATTCATCATCTGTAACTGCGAAATCAGCATGTTTACCTGATTTACTGTTGTTCCACTCCCTTTGGAAATCCGAAGTTTCCGACTTCTGTCCAACAACCGAGGATGCCTGCGTTCCTCATCCGTCATTGACTGAATAATCGCTTTCGTCGTCCGCAGATGGCTCTCATCGGGTGTGAGATCCTGAACCGGCAACTGGTTCTTAAAGGGCATGAGATCCAGTAACTGATCCAAGGGTCCCATATTTTTAAGCTGCTCAAGTTGCGTCAGAAAATCGGTAAAGTCTAATCCTTTGTTAGCAGTGAGCTTACGCTCAAGTTCTTTGGCTTGATCTTCGCTGAAAACCCCCTCTGCTTTTTCAAGCAAAGTTTGGAAATCCCCCTGTCCGAGGATACGTGAAGCCATTCGCTCCGGATGGAATTCTTCTAATGAGGATGCCTCAATTTTTTCACCAACCCCAATGAACTTAATCGGTTTGTGTGTAATATGACGGATTGAGAGGGCGGCACCACCACGGGCATCACCATCCATTTTAGTCAGGATAACGCCATCAATGTCCAAATCATTGTTGAAGTTCTCGGCAACATTTACAGCATCTTGCCCCGTCATCGCGTCAACGATAAGTAGAACTTCAGAAGGTTTCACACCTTCCTTAATCTGCCGGAGTTCACCCATCAATTCATCATTAACATGCAAACGTCCAGCAGTGTCGATAATAACACAGTTGTGTCCGCGTGCTAAAGCCTCCTCAACCGAAGCCTCAGCGATCTCAACCGGCGAGGTCTCTGTTCCCATCGAAAATACCGGTGTTTCTGTCTGTTCACCAAGGACTTGCAGCTGCTTAATAGCAGCAGGACGATAGACATCAGCGGCAACGAGCAGCGGTTTACGTCCGTCTTTACGAAATTTAAGGGCTAATTTCGCTGCTACCGTTGTTTTACCGGCACCTTGTAACCCAACAAGCATTACGACTGTAGGACCACTCGGCGCAATGTTAATCTTTTCCGCCTTGTTACCCATCAATTCGGTAAGTTCTTCACCAATAATGCGGGCAATCTGAAGCTCAGGCGTAAGGCTACCGAGCACCTCCTGACCGAGAGTCCGTACCTTAATCTGTTCTATAAATTCACGCGTGACCTTATAGTTAACATCTGCTTCAAGGAAGGCACGGCGTACCTCGCGTAAAGTATCGGAGATATTACGCTCTGTGAGTTTTCCTTGTCCTCTGATTTTCTTGAGGGTGCCTTGTAACCTATTCCCTAAACTCTCAAACATTGTCGATGCGTCCTTTTTTTCTACGAATGCCTATGTTCAAACGTGTGATTCTCGATATGTTTTTTGGAACGATATCAAAGCGCGTTCACCCACTGTGCGGAATCCTTGATTCCAAAGCAACGCACAACTTCACTGCTTAACTATAGAATTATAGCAAATTTAACCGTCGATGTCAAACTTTTTTTCTGACTTGACAGAAATCGGTAGGCATGATATAAAAATATACCATGAAAACGAAAACCATCACACAACCCTATTGGAAACTTGTAATTTACAACCTGAATCCGCAAATCACACCCTGCAAACGCCTTATTCCCCTTATCTGTATCCTAATCGGCTTCTATTGTGGCTGCCAAGGTGAGACGTTTAATTTCGACGTAGGCAGTGCCGGTTCAGAAATCATAGAGAAATCCGGTGAGTTGACAGAAAACGAAATATGGGATGGACGCATCTATATTACCAACACCGTTGTTGTGCCAGAAGGCATCACATTGACTATCCGTGCTGGCACTATCGTCGGGTTCGAGCCTACGGATACACCCAGCCAGCTGATTGTGCATGGCGAACTCTACGCCGAGGGATCACCAGAACGCATGGTCGTTTTTGGATCTTTAGGAAAACAGCGAGAACCTCAAGAAGAAACGGAAACACAGATAACCTCCACTGCTACAATGGGAATAGAAGATCAAAGACAGAGAGGCGGTTTCGGTGGCAGAGGAAGGCAGCGGCAATCCATCGCTGCTGATCCGCCGAAAGCAGGGGACTGGGCAGGCATCCAAATTGAAGCCGAAAGTCCGAACAGTCGTCTCACATACTGCCGCATTCAACATGCAACTGCCGGGATTACATGCCTAACAGATGCATTGCAAATTGAGAGGTGCCTCATCAGTGAAAACAAAATAGGGGTACTCGCTGAAAACACCAGACCCACTATTACAAGCAACGAATTTAACAGAAACGGCACAGGAACACAATTCCGAGGAAGCTCCTCACCAGATGTAGAATACAACGAATTCACTGCCAACAATTACGGAATTATATGCGAGGACGACTCCCGACCCCGTATCCAATATAACAGCCTCCGCGCGAATTACGAGAATGCTATTGTCTGTTATTCTACCGCCTCACCAGAGATAGTCTCCAATAATATCACGATGAATGTCGGTTGGGCAGTCTACGACGGTGGTAGGCTCCGAGATAACTTTATTCAGGGGAATAAACAGGTCGGACCCAACATAACAGAACTCGGTATCGGAACACAGAGCGATCAGTTTTACGGCGTAGACGAGACATTTGATCCCAGAAACTCTCCGGTAACAGAAGCCGGTGTGCCACGAGAAAATTTTTAGTAGGAAACCTACATGATGACTCGCCTCAAAGCCTACTTGGAACTCATCCGCTATCCGCTTTTTGCGATTCCGATTGCCG
Source organism: Candidatus Poribacteria bacterium (assembly GCA_963662915.2). GTDB lineage: Bacteria > Poribacteria > WGA-4E > WGA-4E > WGA-3G > WGA-3G. The sequence continues at coordinate 2,849,476 of CAXXEU010000002.1, forward strand.
CCACACTTCCAGGGGCACTCATTGCAAGTGAAGGACGCTGGACCTGGCGCGTTGCGGCGGTACTTTTGATTGCACTCTGTGGCTACTTCGCTGGAATGATAAAGAATGACTACTTTCACCATGAAACCGATAAGCACACAAATCCAGAGCGTCCACTTCCGTCACAGCGACTGACACCGCAACAAGCAATCATACCGGCGAGTGTTATCTACGGACTATGCGTCATTGGCGGTTTCTGGATGAATATCAAAGCAGGCTTGCTGGTAATGGGTTTGGTTGCCATTTCGCACCTCTACAACGCCATTTTCAAAGGGAAAGGCATCTTAGGCAGTCTCACATTACCTTTGGGTATCGGGCTACTGAGCATTTTCGGGGCATTAGCAGTGAGTGGGACTGTGCCACGGCTGGTGTGGTACGTCTTTGCTGCTACAACGCTTTACGACTTAGGGACACATATCACGACAACCTTCAAAGATATTTCTCGTGACAAAGAACTCGGCATCCTAACAACGCCGCTCCAGATTGGCATTCGTCCAGCACTCCTACTCTCGGCTGTCGCTACGGTTTTGGCGTTTACTATTGCTGCCTTGCCCTACTGGTTGGAACCCGATATTCAGAAACCTTATATTGTTTGGGTAATCTTGGGGATCATCGCTACAGTTGGAACTCGGATTTCGCTCTACCTGGAGCCGAATGAGGAAAACGGTTATTTTGCGTTGAAGGGATCAATGATAGGCTCAATTTTCTTTTTTCCGTGTCTCATCGGTGCTCAGGTATCTCTCATTATTTCTGCTGTTATCATTGTGCCCTTGCTATTAGTGACACTATTCTTGTTAAAAACAACGCGCCAAGAAGTTTAAGGCGCAACTTTAGGCAAAAAGTTACCTATGATCGCTTTTTGTACCATAGCCTGTCAGGTTGGGCATCCTGTGTTCAGAACCTAAACAGAAACCGATGATCCCCCAATGGGGCAATCACAGCGAGGTTAATAAGTAAAAATATGAAAAACATCGTTTTATTGATTACCGATACTTTTCGGTATGACAATTTAGGTGAACGGGCGCGCCGTCCGATTCGCACCCCTATGCTCGATAAATTTGAAGCAGAGCGCGCAACTGCTATCGACAAATTCTATATGAGTAGTTTCCCGACAGTGCCACACCGTACAGATATTATGACTGCAACGGTCGGGTGGCCCCACTACCCGTGGCAGCCAATCGATCTGAGTGGACGGAGCATCACCTCGCAACTTCTGAGTGAACACGGATACGCCACGCAGCTGATATGTGACACGCCACATCTGTTTAACGTCCGTTTCCAGCACTGTTTCGATGCCGCTTTCCAGCATCGTGGACAAGAAGGGGACAAACCCCTACTCCACCATAACGATGAAATAAAAATCGTTATGCCGAATGAAAAGACGCGACCCCATCCATCATTTCGAGGACACACGCTGCCGAACACACACCGCTGGACAAACCGGTACTATCAATACGAATCTGAGACATTCTCCGGTAGGACTTCTGAAACCACAATTCGGTGGTTGGAGGAGAATCATCGTTCAGGTCCCTTCTTCCTCTGGGTAGACTTCTTCGATCCACACGAACCGTGGGATCCCCCTGAATACCTCGTTAAACGCTACGATCCAGACTATACGGGACCTCCAATGCTACACCCGAACTACGGTCTATCCTCGCTCTTCACCGATGCCGAGATGCACAACCTCTGGGCACACTACGCCGGTGAAGCGGAACTCATCGACAGGCACATCGGACGGGTTCTGCAGAAGGTGGAAGATCTAGAGTTATGGGATGATACACTGGTCGTTGTCCTGTCGGATCACGGCATGTCTATCGGTGAACACGGCAGGACGGGGAAATCCAACATCGATCCTGAAGATTCACGCTACTGGCCCACGTATCCTGAAATTAACCACGAGATGTTCTTGATTGCTGGCGGAGATGTACCGTGCGGACAACGGCTCGATCTGATTGCACAACCGATGGATATTATGCCGACGCTCTGCGAATTGGCGGGCGTGAGCTTGGATCCACCGAAACCGTTTGAAGGACGCTCCTTCGCAGATGCACTCCTTAAAGGTAGTGGACAACATAGGGAGTACGCGGTAACAGGATGTCATATCGCTGCCCGAGACGAGAGTGTACCACGTCAAGCGACGACACCCTTCCTCGTCACGGAACGTTGGGGATACGCACCTGTCGGTGAATACGGTAGACCGGAACTCTTTGATTTACCAGCGGATCCGTTAGCGGAGAACAACATCGCCGCGGATAACATGGAAATCGTCAACGAGCTGCATGAACGCTTTATGTCGCATCTCACGGAGCACAACGCGCCTGAGCAGTTCCTTGACCTTTGGAAAGAAGAACCTTCTGGCGAGGGTCGAGGTAAATGGTCGATTGATTATCCTGATGATTCTGATGAGTAAGCATTAACAAACAAAAGGACGGGATACTGATGTGTTCCGTCCTTTTTTGTATTTAGGACTTACGCAGAATGCTTTTTTGTAGCATAACCTGTTAGGTTGTGCCATAAGAACGTCTGTGTTCTTCAGGGAACTCCATCTAACAAAGCACCCTACGGTCAAAATTGCGTCCATCCTATGTATTATAACCCAACTTGTTACTCACAAATTTTTGAACATTTCAAGCAAGTTTCCACTTAACTTTTTTACCCCAGCGGGGTGATATGTCTATAGAAATGGCGTGTTTAACCCCCCTCGCACTCCAGAGGAGTGCTATGTGTATAAATAGGTGGCAACTTGGGTTATTACAGTAAAATCCGAAAATATATGAGCACGCTACCATGGGATCCATCCAACACGCTCGTAGCGGCTAGGTCACCCAGCCCCTGCGGACTATAAAATGGGTTTTAGGAAAGTTTCGCCCGGATGGCATTAAAGTCAGTTCCTTCCGGCATAATAAACAGACACTTCCCACCACTCCGCTGCTCCCACAGTTCACCGATTTCACGCTTCTCTTTTGCATCATCAGCAGACCAGAGATGCACACCCTTGGACTCAACAACCAAATAGCGTCCATCGGTGAGTAGACAAACAAAATCTGGATAAAATTTGTCTGTTGAAGTCTGAAGCCAGAAAGAAAACATCGGTTGGCGTTCAAGATTTCGCACCCAGAATTTAACTTCTGGCAGCGTGTCAATGAACTCCGCGCATTGGAATTCTTCACCAGCAGCCTTCAGGTCACCGACGTGTGGATAATAGTGTTTCTGGAATTGATAGGCACCCGTATAACGTTTATTACAAGGGTAACGGTGTGGATCAAATGAAAAGCAGTGGGCCGGTGAGACAACAATCGGCGTTTCGCATTCGGGCAGGAGGAGATTCTGATATGTACCGCGGTGTGCATTCTGACGGTGGCTATCAATTTTCGCAGCAGCCGCATCTTTGAGGGCATACTTGTTACGGATGAGAACCTCTATTGGAATATCACGTACCTCAATAAGGTGATCGACTAACCGCTGCAGAAAAGGAAGCGATTCGCTACGTAAGATGTCCCAATGTTTAATGCTTCTATCAAGCCAGTCAGCAAGTCGTTTAGCATCCCAACCCTTATCGGGTGCAAGTAGCGTCATCTGTTCATGGAGCGTTCCTAAGAATTCCGTCACAACTCGCCCTTCGCGCGAAAGCCCGATTTCGCCACGGGCCCCGGTTTCAAACGCTGATGGAAACTCTTCTTCAGAAAGTTCAGCACTACATTCGGATAATTGCCATGGAGTTTCTGAAAATCGAGAAGCCTCAAAATCAAGATGCCTTTGAGTACCTTGGACCATCAACTTTGGTACGTTAAAAATCTCACCGCGCTGGGCAGGAGCAGGTTCGATCCTTGGTGGAGTTCGATCTCCAAAAAGCGGTAGATCCGGTTGATTCTCATCTGTAGGGCGGATCAGCTCAGCGGCTTCCTGCTTCTCAAATCCATTTTGAACAAGCCCATCGGCTAACGCGGATGCAGTATCATGGAAATTCTGAGAGGCAACGAAAGCGTAAGCACTATTGAGCGATCCCTGTTTTTTCCGTTGTGCCTTAGGAAGCCGCATCACCCGACCCAATATCTGTTCAACAGCAGTAGAAGATCGCATTTCAGCAACGGAACAGAGGACGTAAGCGAATGGACAATCCCATCCTTCCCGCAACGCCTGTACAGTGATAACATAACGAATTGGACATTCGGGATCGTTGAGGTCAACATTATCAAGTCCTCTATCCTCGCCTGTGGCACGCGCTATCTGGTTTTCAGGGATGTTGTGTTCCTCAAGTAAGCACTGCTCAACAACATCAACAGTCAGAGTTTCTTGATTTTTACGTCTTGGCTGCGCCTGAATGAGCATAATAGGACGGATGTATTCTCCAGTCTCTTCCTGCTCTTTCTTTGCCTCCATTTCAAGGGTATTGCGCTGTGCAATAGCGGAAGTAAGCAGGCGTTTCCAATCCGGTTCAACTTCCAACTGAATCGGCATTTTAATCATATCTTCCGCTTGGAGTTCAGCGGCAGAGACGGTATAGAGAACGTTGGAAGGATTATTGGTGGTATCTGGCGTAGCGGTGAATTCAATGATTGCGGATGGATTGAACCGAGCAAGCGTTTCAAAAGAGAGCTCGGTTCGGGCATTATGCGCCTCGTCAACGATAACAAGTGGACGCTTAACGCATAAAAGGTTCGCAAGCGAATAGACAGGTTTACCGCTTTCGTCGCGTTCAACCTCGGAGAGGGTCTCATCCGAGAGGTGTGTGAAATGTCCCATCAACGCGCCGGAAGGTTCATAAACCTTGCGCCCATCGGTATCCTCAACGCGAAAGGCTTGCATCGTGGAGACAATAATTGTAGTTTTCGTATTGAGAATATGCGGAGACAGATAGAGTGCCTCGTTGATGGTAAGGACTTCAACGTTGCGTCTTGCGGATTCAAGTGCGTCTCTATACGGATGCAATCGATTTTTAAGGGCGTTGAGCGTCTGATCGCGGATGGCATTTGATGGGGTTAACCAAAGCACAATTGGGCTCTCTGTCTTCAAGAGTTCAGAGGCAGTAATACTCACAGCATGGCACGCCACAAAGGTTTTGCCACCGCCTGTAGGAAGACGAAGGCAGACATAAGGCATACCGGGCAAGCCATTGACAGGAGCGTACGGTCGTTGGGTTAGGTCATAGAATGCAGTGTTGGCGTTCTGTAGACGCAGGCAGTTTTGATAGTATTCCGTCAGTGTTTCGAGGGTGCGTTCTTGGTATTCCTTGAGGGGTAGGTGCATCTTTTTTGTTTACGGTATTAGGAAAATATCAAGACTTATTCATAAACAGATGAACGACCTTCAATTCGGGACACTTCAATTGTCGCAGTTCGCTTATTGTAAGTATAAATAACTCGACAACCTCTACACCGCAACTTGAAACACCCTTTGTAGTTATATTTTAGAGGCTTATGAATAGGTTTGTGACAATTTTCACATAGCCATTTAAGTTTTTTACGAACTTGTTTTTGGAAATTTCTATCCAAACGTTGCAAGCTTCGTTTAGCCTTTGAGGTCAGTGTCAACTCACACATTTCAGCTAGAGTCCTAACTCTTCGGCGACCTCCTCAAGTGTCCACATTTTGCCACCGGACTTGATATATTCCTCTTCGCGCTCTAATTCCTCAATGAATTCTGGACGTAGTTCCAATCCTTCGTCTGGGTCGTAATCGTAATTCTCAAGGAACAGCTCCGATTCCAAGTAGCAAACAAAAAATTCGCAAAACTCAGCACGGAGACGCTCCTTCATCTCAATAGTCCACTCCATTTTCATCAACTGAACAAGACGTCCTTGCGATACAAAAAGTCGCCAATTCCGAAGTGTGTGCATCAAAACTCGGAATTCATTAGGCGGTAACTCCGTTACCTTTATCTCTGGTAGAGGATCATCGTGTAGGGATAGCCCCATCCGCCGCGCTTCACGTCCGAGAGGCGAGATCTTCCGCTGTACCTCAACTGCTGAGACACGGTGCTTTAAATGCACATAAGCCTCGCTTCCGTTTATAATTTCAAGAACAGATTCCTCACACTCCTCCAATTCAAAAGCAAGTCCGCAGTAGCCCTCGAAGAACTCACGGAATTCTTTTTCAAGTTCCTCGTGCGGAGCACCCTCTGCGAGGAGGGCAACAAGTCGTTTACGTGATACAAATAACTTCTCGTTAACAATAGATACAAGCCAGTTGTCAAATTGTTCTGAATGGATGATAGTACTCTCCGTCTCTAATTGAGAGAGTGGATCTATTGATTCCAATCTATCAGAATGTCTTTGATAGAATTTTTCAAAATCGCTATCGTGATCTCCGGACAATAGAAGAATATCCTCATCGTATCTTTGATCAGACTTTAGTATATTTAGGCTTTCGCTCCCTACAATTAAGACATCAGCCTTGCTGACCGTTTTCAATTGAAACGCTAAATCTAAAAGATTCCCAGACGATGTAGAATTTCGAAAAACACTGCATTCGACGACTCGATTTCTTTTGTCTTTAAACAACTCTCCAACCAAAATTTGCATCCGCTGTTGGTACTTGCTTGGAAGAAGTTCAACCTGTTCAAAGATGGCATTTTGCAATTCGTTTCCTGAATCAACGATTAGTAAACCGTTTGTCCAGATATCGCTCAATAGATCTCCCGCATGAATCCCATAAGTTGGATTAAAATAAGTACCATTGAATGCAGAAGAATCAAGGACTGCACTAATTCGCATTACGCATCTCCCTCTGTTACCTCAATTCCCGAAGGCGTTCTAAGAAAAAACCACCGGGCCAATCATCAATAAAATCACCTTCTTCATCAAGACGCAAACGTTCCGCTTTTGCACCTTCAGGTCCACGACTCACATAGATAACCGAGACATCTTCAGGTTTGAGATGCTGTTTACGGATTAAGCGTTGCAGGCGTAAGATCAGATGCTCACTATGCGTCTCAACGATGAATTGTTTCTGGTGTTTTTTAGCGGCTTCCGCCAAAAGATCGCCAAGATCCGCTTGTAACCTCGGATGAACGTGTACCTCGGGCTGTTCAATTGAGATAACTTGTTCCCCCGGAACCAAACTTTGGACAACAAATGGCAAGAGTTGGCTAATACCAAAACCAACATCTGGCAGTGCAACATTGACACCCTCTTTTCGGCGGTCATCCATAAGCCTTACCTCAAAAAGATCTCCTGAACCGGTTCCGACCCTTTCCACTTCAAGTTTATAGTCCATATTGAGTTGATTTAACCAACCGTTCGTGTCCTGCACTAATTTAGGACTACGGAAAAGCAGATCTGGGAGCAAATCTCCCTGATATCCGACATTTTGAGGGGTAGTCCCCCTAAAAGTATATAATCTTTCTGGAGGGATCCGAAAAGGGCTTATCGGGAAAAGAGAGTCCAATGTTTGTTCCAATGCCCGACCCGCCACTATAGCAAGTTGAGCAACATCAAATAGTATCTTATCATATCTCCGAGATACGGGAAAGTGTAAATATATTATCGGATTTTTTTTGCGAGACACAATCCCAACTGGCAAGAAACCTTGTATCCCAACAACCATATCTATTTGTTCGCTGTGCCGCCTGGAAATGTAGGTTTCCAGATTAAAATTCTTCTCATTGAAAAATTTAATACTGTCTTCTAAGGAATTAATCTCTTCCGAAAGACTTTCATTGTCTTCCTGAAGTTCCTCACCCTTAGAATGTTTCAGATCATTTAACCCGTCCTTGAGCTGCTCAAGAATTTCCTCTCTATTCCCCAAACACCACTCAAACTCCCGTTTCCAATGCTTTGGGTCCTCTGTTAACCAGACACACTTTACCGCTCTTAATTCTGAAACTGAAATTGGAAGCCCTCGCGAATCACGAAAAAAGCCCGACCGCCTTCGAAATTCCCTTGATATTTCATCTCGATCCAATGGCTCAAATTTAGCGAGACACTTAGCAGATTTCCCATCGTAAATCTCAATTCGCTCTAAAAGGACTTCTTGGTCAGAGGGGAGACGTTTAAAACTAAATTCAATCGCTATTTTGTCTCCGTTGAATAACAGTCGAGACAGATGCCTCCTATCTACTGAAGTTTCAACACGAATCGAAAGCGTCCGTTCCAGATCGTGATCGAAAAGCATTTCTTGGAAACTACCGAGATCGACAATGTGATTTGGGGTTCGGGCGAGCAGTAAATCCCCAGTATCCCGTTTTTCCAGCGTCTGCTTGAGTAGATAGAGCGATTGCAGGATGGTACTCTTCCCTGCACTGTTTTCGCCAAAAATGAGCGTTATCGGTGCAAACGGAATACGCGCACGCTCCCCAAACGCTTTGAAATTTTCTAATTCCAGTGCGTGAAGCATCAGACTTCTCCTAATCGGAAACCTTTGTGTCTCACTGTTCCTTGTGTAAAACACAAATTAAATTTATGCTATAAAGACTCCACCCTAATCAGAGGACACATCTTAGAATAGTATACGATATCTAATCAAATTTTGTCAAAAAGAATCTGGGGCATTCAGTTCCCTGAAAACCTCCAGATCTCAAGTCGGTTCGGATGACAAACATCTAAAAATCCGTGAAATCTGTATAATTCCGTGTAATCCGCGATTCAGACAATTGCACACCTACACAAGATTATACGGCATTTGGCGGAAGGTGATGCCAAGCTGCTTCAACGTAGCTTCAGTGAGTTGAGTACCACCGCAATGGATAATCTTACTGCCATCATGTCGCGGCAAGCGGTTTATAAGTTCCTCTGTCAGAACATCATCTTTATTGAGTAAATAAACCCCGACACCATCCGCGCTTCCTAAAAAGGCGCGTTTGTATCTTTCGTCAGCATTACACGAACCATACGAGGGACTATCCCCCTCCACAAGGGACAACACGGTGTCTACCGTCATCGGAGTTCCCGTTTCTTTGAAAAAGAGTAACTGTGCCATCTCACTAAAGGCAATTTCCTGTTTCTCCGAAAAGGTTTCGCCGACATGATAATAGGAGAAGTTCCCACCGATACCGTATACATGCTGTAATCTCCCTTTCCGCTCAAAGGTATAACCTTCACTGACGCGTTGAAGACGAACTGCTGTAATTTCACGGGCTATCTTGGGTTCTACTTCAACCAAAATGAACTGCCGATTGCCGCCATCCTCACGGTTTTGTTCCAAAACGGCGTGACCTGTTGTACCACTACCAGCAAAGGAGTCTAAGATAATATCATCTTGTTTTGTACAGAGACCAATTAAGTCCTGCAGAAGTCGAATGGGTTTGGGATTGTCAAATACTTTGCTGCCAAATATCTGTCTTAATACAATCGTTCCATTACCGCTGCTATACTCAGGTTTGTAAAGCAGAGACTTCGGTTTTTTCGTTGGTAAATCGCCGAGGGTTGGTCTCTGTTTCTTGAATATGTTGATACCAGAGTTTGTCCTTTCTACCATAAGGTTGTGAGGTTCTGCAGCGACCTTTTGTTTCCCCCATCGCCAACTCATTTCCTCACCATCTGTAATCGGTAGAATCTTTTCATAGTTGCTGGTTTCAAAGTTTTCTATGACAGTCAGCTCATTTTGGGGACCGACAAATATTGGATAGTATAAATTGGGCCTTTTAAACCTTGGCGCATTTTGTCCAGTGGATTTGAGTCCGGCTCCCTTTTTATAATATCCATAATCGTCTTCTAACCATGAATCCAGTACTTCCTCTTCGTCTAATTCAAATTCACCAATTTGGGCAAGTTCTTTATTTTTTGCCCAACAGAGGGTATATTCATGGGTTCCGGCAAACCCAAATTCATCGTTGTTGCCTTTAAGATTCATGACAGTTGGCAAGCAAGCAATAAAATTTGGTTCATAAAAAATCTCGTTCATCAGCGCGTGTAAATGATGCACCTCGTTATCATCAATCGAGATGAAGATAACACCATCCTCTCGAAGAAGTTGATGGAGGAGGCAGAGACGGGGGTACATCATGCAAAGCCACTTGTCGTGTCGGGAGAGATCTTTAGCGAGGTCCCCAACAGTTTTACCGAGCCATCTCTGGATAATTGGGCTGTTAACATTGTCGTTATAGATCCAATTCTCGTTGCCGGTGTTATAGGGAGGATCAATGAAAATGCATTTGACTCTACCAGCATAATAAGGAAGGAGTGCCTTAAGCGCAAGGAGATTATCGCCTTCAATGAGTAAGTTACCCGTGCCCAGTGGCTCGTTCTCGGTTCCTAAGGAGCGATCAAGGTCGTGCGTGAGCGTGTGTATCGGCACCTCATCGTGGTGGTTGATGACAGCTTCTTTACCAATCCAATTGAGTGTTGGCATGTACGTTCTATCTCCAAGACTTCTATGTACATTTTTATTCGTCTGCACGGGTAGGGTTCTTGATCGCGTAAAGATTTCGATTCCATTCGGGGATGCTATGGCTGTATGAAATACCTACTTTTTTCTAAAACTCGCCTCGACACTATATGGTCAGGAATGACAGTTGCGACGATCTGGTAAGAGGTCAACCTTATCCCGTTTCCTTACGTTGCACGGCTTGCAGCGCAGGGTTAGGTTTCCCCATACAGTGGAACCGCCCCGCGCATACGGGATTATATGATCGGCCTCAAGCTGCTGAAAGCCTGCGGGCCCACAGAAAACCTTTTTGCAGTCGGGACAAGCATATCCCCCACGGCTTTGGTCATAGTTCCGAAGGAAATACGATTGTTTCCATGCAGTTGGAAAAAATCGGTCGCGTGGATCACATGGAGGGAGATTGGGGGGTAGTGAAGTCAAGGATATTCGTCCACAATTCTTTCTAAAAGGCATCTCGCCATATCACATTGTGCTTTCTGTCCTCGATCCCCCTTCCAACGTCCTCTTGATTCTGGGTATCCACCCTCCGCCTTAAGCCATTTTTCGCCTGCTTTACGGGGTGCCTGTATAAACCCCGCAATCGCATCCCATGCATCAAAACTCAGTTTATCTGAACCAATCTGCAATTCAACTGCAGCGCCAATCAATAAAGCCATTTGCTTGTACTTATCAACACTAACGCCAGGGAGTCCGCGTCGAAGGATCGCATCTATCCAACTAACGAAATTTTGGAATTCTTCTTCAAGCCCATTTCCGTACGCTGGAAAGACAGGGGTTCCACCTTGTGCATCCGTGAATTGCAGTTGCGCACAAAAAATGTCAAGTGCCTCCTCTGTGGATCCGTGAAATACAAGTGGCAGATGCTTCATTGAATTCGGAGACGAAAGGAGACTATCCAATTCCGTTCTATACATAAACACAAGGTACCAAAGGATCATAGCTGAGGGGGTTTGCCCCTTCGCGCGATCTTTCCCTTCCCACCAGTCTTTCCAAAGTTGCCACGTTTCAGGATATTGCTCCCATGGATTGTCTACCCCTTTTTCGCGGGCGGCACTTATCATTCGCGCTGCCGAAGGTGTCTCGGCATAAACGCCAGCGACACGCACAAAATAGACACGCTTCGATCCGCTATAATATGAGAGTCGAATATCTTGTGCGGTTAAAGGGGTTCCGCCTTCATTGATGCGCCGAAATATCTCAAGTTTCGTGCCGATATCCAGTCGCGGTGGAAGGTAGATAATCGTAAGTGGATACCGCCAAAAGACATTTTGGTATCTTTGGGGAATTTCCGAAAATTTCTTTCCGCTGTAGTGGACGCTCTGTGGCGAAAGATAGTTAATATCATCGTCTGCGCTTAAACTAAATTGATCTTTTGAATATTTCAGGATTGTATTCAAACGTTGTTGGCCATCAATCACTTCAGAAGTGTTCGTATCCGGATTGTCTAAGAAAAAGAGGGCAGGCGTTGTTAGGTTGTTCAACAACGATTCGATGAAAAGTGATTCTTTGCGATCATCCCACTGCTCAGCATCTCGCTGGTAATCCGGGATGATAATGCTACCTCTATTAAAATTGTTAACAATCGTCTCAACACTCTCGCTCTGTGTTCGAGTTGGCTCGCTAACAATTGGCGCGATTTCTAAACTTTCTTCGCGCATATCATCTTCCTCCTGAAGTAAACCTGATCAGTCACGTTAGATAATATAACGTACGTGTCAAAATTTGTCAAAAAGAATCATATCTGTAAGGCAGGAGTGCCTTGAGCGCAAGGAGATTATCGCCTTCAATGAGTAAGTTACCCGTGCCCAGTGGCTCGTTCTCGGTTCCTAAGGAGCGATCAAGGTCGTGCGTGAGCGTGTGTATCGGCACCTCATCGTGGTGGTTGATGACAGCTTCTTTACCAATCCAATTGAGTGTTGGCATGTACGTTCTATCTCCAAGACTTCTATGTACATTTTTATTCGTCTGCACGGGTAGGGTTCTTGATCGCGTAAAGATTTCGATTCCATTGGGGATGCTATGGTAGGGGTTTGGGTAATGGTTTATTGCGGAGGTGTATCGTCTGATGTCTCATCAACTTCTCTTTCTTGTCTGCACTTTTCAGGTGGTACATAATACGAAACAACTTTCATGCCTTTCCGTCGGCATTCTTCTTGAACCTTCCGCAAATGTGCCGAGAGTTCTTCAACAGAATTAAATTGAGCGGCGAACTCCTCTTTCATTCGATAGCATTCTTCAAGCATTGGATCTGTATAGTCAATCACGGGCTCTGTGTAGTTTTCAGGATATTCTTTCATCTGAAACCCCCTAATTAATTCTGCTGGCGTACAAATGGTCACCGGTTCAAAGCTTGCCTCTCGACAAACTTGATGGATATACTCACATTTATTGAAATTCACAATATGCTTATGATTCCACGATGTCAGATATTCCACACCGTGGACAGTAGCAATAGCGATATGTTGTGCATCCGGATCAGAATTCTGTGGTACTGCACCGGCATATAGCAATTTCTGTGTCAGCATATCAGCTTCTGGTAAAACTTCCAATACCGTTAAACGTGATAAAACCTCAAGCCTCCGCTGTGCTGCTTCTGGGTTACCCTGGCTTGCTTCGGTGAGAACTACAGGTGGAATAACAAATGTAAATTTATCTGCATAATCCTCCCAGAACTGCCGCGTTATCCGCTGCCAAGATGCCAATGTTGCATCGCTGCTGGGTCTCCCTACCAAATAACTAATGACCGTCGTCTCAAGATAGACTCTCGGTTTCATTTCTTCATAGTATATCATGAAATGTTGTCGGTTTCAAGAAACAATTGAGACAATTTAGGCAGCTTCCGATACTTCAAGCACAGCCTCAAGTTGATCCATCACCTTGTGAATCGCCTCAACGTAATAGGACATTAGCTCAAAATCGTTGGGAGGATTGACATCGAAGATGTAACAATGAGAATCGATGAATTCAACGGCTTTCGGATAATCCTCCGTTTTATACTCAACCGTCGAATTATTGCACCGCCACGGACAACCAGTCCCATAACCGATCTGGTTCTGGAAAATCTCTTGGGATGGCACGGGGAGGCGTTGCCATTGTCCCGTTGGAACCCCTTCAGCGCGTAGTGCCGCTTGCACCTTCTCACGCATCACGCGCGCGGAGATGTCCAAGCCCAACGCCGCTGGATCAAAACCGATAACGTAGTTATAATACACCGGTTCACACCCCTCTGGGGTAACAGGGGTCTCGATGCCGTCAATTCCGCTGAGATGCATCGTGAGATACTCGCAATTTTCGACGCGCAGCGCGTTATTGGCATCCAATCGTTTCAGTTGGCTACGGATGAACGCCTGACTGAACATATCGCCGCGATACATCCACCCAAGTCCGTAGGCATTGTATTCCTGCTCTTCTCTCTCCCGACCCGGCACAACGATTTCCCCGAAATACTGCAACAACGCCGCGCGCTCATGCGTCTGCTCATCGTTCGTCGTGAACAGACCACCTTGACAACCGCTACTCAACGTCTTCGAGGCTTGTGTGCTATAACCCGCGGCATCCCCAAACGCACCACAAAGCTTGCCTTTATAGCGTGCCCCATGTGCCTGGGCAACATCTTCAATGACTTTTAGGTTGTGTTGTTTTGCGATTTCCAGAATTGGGTCCATATCGGCAGGCATGCCGTGAATGTGAACCGGCACAATCGCGCGGGTTCTCTCGGTGATCTTCGCTTCAATCGCGTTCGGGTCAATACAATAGGTGACCGGGTCAATATCAACAAAAACGGGGATAGCATTGTGATGAAGGACGGCTGCCGCCGTTGCCCAGAAAGTGAAGGCGGGAATGATGACCTCGTCACCTGGCGCAATACCGACACCTGCCACACACAGATGTAACGCAGCGGTGCCGCTGTTGACGGGGATGCAATACTCGACCCCCATGTACGCCGCCCATTCGTTGGCGAGACCTTCGGATTGAACGCGTTGCTGTTCGATAATCTTCTCAGAGGCAATAACTTCAGCAATCGCGTCTCTGTCGGATTGGGTAACCTGTGGCCACGGTTGAATTAATCCATCAGGGACAGTTCTTTTGCCACCAGATATAGCGAGTTTTGCTGCCATGATTGACCTCCTTTTTTTCAAATTCCAGATAACCAACACGGTATCCACATACGCCCCAGCACAAGGATACGATGTGAAACACAACGCTCTTTGTGTAAGGCTTGCGGAGCCCTTCTAAATTGACTATATATCTGTTAATTTTGGAAGGTGTTCATCTTCATAGATAATAATGAGCGTGCCAACGAAATGCAGCAAGGGGGCTAAAGGATGCTCTTCTTCCCCATTAACAAGATTCAGCAAATCGTCTAACCGTGCTGCAAGTTCTCGATATTCGATCTCTGTCAGTGAAACAGGTATATGCGTTTCGTTTTGGCCCACAAAGTCAATTAAATCGCACAATCCTCCAATAAAGGGTCGTAATTCACTTGTACCACGCGGGTTAAAGGCGATAGGTGCCTTAATTGGAGATACATCTCGCGTGGTTTCCGTTTCGGGAACCATAAGTTACTCCTTCCACTTTCCTTTATCATATTCGGCATGTGTCATAACATGCTGAATGTAAAGTTTTTGTTCGTTATAAAAAATATAAGCAACAAGGCGCACATTGTTCCCCGCGATGTTGAAAACCGTCAAGTTGCCCACCAGAGAAACATGAGGAAATACAGAACGCAACTCCGCAAATGAGCCAAAATTTCTTTCTCGGATCAAATTATACCAACGATTAAGTGACGGACGCGTGTTAGGATGTCTTTGGGCAAATTCAATAAGGCGATCTTGCCTAATAATTTCCATCGGAGATTTTTAGAGGTTGTCTATCGCCTTTGGGATCCGTTTTAAAACTTCATCTCTGCCGAGCAGCACAACAATATCAAAGAGACTCGGTCCGAACGATGTGCCCGTCAATGCGATTCGCAACGCTTGCATCGCCGCGACGCGTTTGACGTTGTTCTCATCCGTGTATTTCCAAATCGCCGCTTCAACTGTTGCTATGTCATAAGCCGGAATTTCTTCCAAAATTTGTGAGACATTCATCAGTATCTCGCGCGTTTTCTCTTTCTTCTCCACGGAACCACCCCACCACTTCTTGACGGCTTTCGGGTCGTATTCAAATTCATCAGAAAAGAAATAGCGGGTCTGTGGAATGATGTCCTGTAGGGTCGTGAGACGTTCACCCACCGCTGCCACAATACTTTCCAGCCAGCTGCGATCCTCCGTTGACTTGAGTAAACCTTCTGCTTGCCAGAATCGGATCACCGCGTCTGTCCGTGCTGGAATATCAAGTTGATTAATATAGTGGGAATTGAGCCATTCCAACTTCTTAATATCAAAGACACTGCCACTCTTGCCAATCCGTGCAAGATCAAATTTCTCTATGAGCTCTTGAACCGAAAAAATTTCCTGCTTATCGTCATACGACCAACCGAGTCGGACGACGAAATTCAGCATCGCTTCAGGCAGATACCCCTGTTCACGGTAACGGTTAACAGCAACAAAGTCGCCGTGATGCCGTTTGCTCATCTTCCTACCGCCACTATCCAGCACCAATGGAATGTGCGCAAACTGCGGCACCTTTAAATCAAGTGCATTCGCAATTGCAATTTGCTTAGGTGTATTATTGAGATGCTCTGTCCCGCGAATGACATGCGTTATCTGCATCTCGACATCGTCGATAATTGAGGTGAGATTGTAGTTCGGCATCCCGGTTGAACGGACAATTACCTCATCTTCTAAGGTAGCGGGATCGATATTCCGTGAACCAAGGACAATATCGTCAACACGAATAGGTCTGTCAGGCATCTTTATGCGGACAGTCGGTTTCCTGCCTTCAGCGACAAAACGTTGGACGGCTTCCGATGTCAGATCTTGGCATCTGCCGTCATAGGAACGCGCCTGCTTATCGGCACGCGCCTGTGCACGGACCGCTTCCAGCTCTTCCGGCGTGCAGTAACAATGGTAAGCATTACCACTCTCAAGCAAGCGTTGAACATAACCCTCATAAACACCGCTCCGCTCCGATTGAACGTAATGCTCGTCCCAAGTGATACCCAACCACTTTAACGCCTCATAAATCTCGTGCATGGATTCATCAGTGGAACGCGCCGTGTCCGTATCGTCAATACGGAGGATAAACGTGCCGCCATGATGTTTAGCAAACAACCAGTTAAATAGAGCCGTTCGGGCACCGCCGATATGTAAGTAGCCTGTAGGGGACGGTGCCATCCGAACCCGAATCTGATCATTCACAGCGGAAACCGTTGTCCCGCTTGATGTGTCGTTCATTGCTGCCCTCTCTGAATCTTCGCCCAGCTATCCCTGAGCGGTACTGTGCGATTGAATACCAATTTTCCTGACGTTGTATCTGGATCCACGCAAAAATAACCTATGCGTAGAAACTGATACCGGCTTTCGGGGGGTGTATTAACGAGACTTGGCTCAACTTTGCAGTTGTGCAAAACCTCCAAGGAATTCGGATTGACGAATTGCATCCAGTCAGAATCTCTTGCAGCGTTTTCGGGTTCCCGCTCTGTAAAGAGTGAATCGTAGACCCGGACTTCAGCATCAACGGCGTGTTCTGCAGAAACCCAATGCAATGTCCCTCGAACCCTGCGTCCATCCCCGGACCAGCCACCACGCGTCTCTGGATCATAAGTACAGTGAATCTCAACGATTTCACCCGTGTTTTCATCTTTGACAACCCGTTCGCACTGGATATAATAGGCATGTTTAAGACGGACCTCTCGTCCCGGGGCTAACCTAAAGAATTTCCGAGGTGGATCCTCCATAAAATCTTCACGCTCAATATAAATCTCGCGTGAAAACGGGACTTCCCGCGTTCCTGCGCCCTCGTCTTCGGGATTATTTTCAGCGTCAAGCATTTCGACCTGTCCTTCTGGATAGTTGTCGATAACCACCTTAACAGGATTGAGAACAGCCATGACGCGTGGCGCACGCTGGTTTAGGTCGTTCCGAACAGAATACTCAAGCTGCGACATCTCAATGAGATTATCAGCTTTGGAAACACCGATGCGACTGCAAAAATCTCGGATGGATTCAGGGGTATACCCGCGACGACGCAACCCTGAAAGCGTAGGCAACCTCGGATCATCCCAACCGTTGACGTGTCCCTCCTCGACGAGAACTCTAAGGTTACGCTTGCCTAATACGGTATACGTCAAGTTTAGCCGCGCGAATTCAATCTGACGTGGCTGATAAATCTCTAAGGCTTCTAAAAACCAATCGTAGAGCGGACGATGGTCTTCAAACTGAACGTCACAGAGCGAATGCGTTATACCTTCAATCGAATCAGACTGCCCATGCGTAAAATCGTAGGTCGGATAGATACACCACTTGTCACCGTGGCGATGGTGATGCGACCGAAGGATACGATACATCACCGGGTCGCGCATATTCAGGTTAGGACTCGCCATATCAATCTTTGCGCGAAGCGTGCAAAAACCATCAGGAAACTCACCCTCTCGCATCTTACGGAACAAGCCCAAATTTTCCTCAACCGATCGGTTTCGGTAAGGACTATCTTTGCCGGGTTTGACTAACGTACCACGATAGGCGCGCGTCTCATCAGGTGTCAAATCGCAGACGTAAGCCTTCCCTTTTTCTATAAGTTTGACAGCATAGCCATAGAGCGTTTCAAAATAATCTGAAGCGTGATATTCTCGCTCTTTCCAATCAAATCCGAGCCAACGGATATCCCGTTTAATAGCGTCTACATACGCACTCTCTTCAGTGATTGGGTTGCTGTCATCAAACCGTAAATTGTAAAGTCCACCGTAATCTGCAGCAATGCCGAAACTGATACAGATAGCCTTGGCATGTCCAATATGGAGGTAGCCACTCGGTTCTGGAGGGAATCGGGTATGGACCCGGCCATCATATCTATCTGTCTCAAGGTCCTTATCAACCTCTTGGCGAATAAAGTCGGAAGGTTTGTTAACGTCTTCTTTTAAATGGGGGTCTGAATGCTTCATATTTTAACATATCCTGTGTTGGGCGTATTACAGAGATTACTGCTCTTGAGAAGCGGTACGTCTATAGCGGTTGGAACATCTTCTTAAACAATTATACTCTCAAAACACCTTAAAGTCAAGATTTTCAGATGTTCCATAGGGGCACTTAGTTTTCTCTTTTGTAGCATAGACGCTCAGTCTGTGCCTGCGTGTGTCGTCAATGCCCAATCCCGACCTTTCAGGGAAATCGGACAAGCCTAAAATTGAATAGCACTGGATGTACAACTAAGGGCATTTGCTGTTAAAAAAATGTAACCTTTCCCGAGAACATTCGTTTAAACGTTACGTTCGTTCGGATTCATATTTTATGGTAGATTATAGAAATATGTTGACATTTTAGCCAGACACAAACCAAAAAACGCAACAGCCTTGGTAGACGAGGTTTCAAACCTCGCTGGTGCAGCGTGTAAAGGTAATTGTATATTTTACCATAGTTTTTAGGTAGTTTATCATTTTTAGAAAAAGGTAAAATCATGAAATCCACTAATCTACGCAAGAAAAATCGTCTATCTTTATACGAAACGGCTCTATGTCTCGCAGCAACAAAAGCACATCAAGACGAATTACGCTGGGAACTTTTCATCGACAATTTGTCCCAGATTTGTGATACATTCGCCTCACAGATTGCTGTTGAAGACACCACCGTTTCTAAGCGTCAACAACGCTAAACTGAAGGTTACGAATTTTCTCAGACCGCTTCTTGAAGTTTTGGATGATTCCTAAAGATTTTAACCAGAGAGCGGACCAACTTTTCGGGATCGTGGCGGATAACGTTCATTTGAACACCACCGAGCCATGTCCCAAATTCAGTGACAACCATGTCACGAATGAGGTCCGCTTCAATTACGCAGATGCCTTCCTCTTCAAGCCTTTCCTGCTCAGAATTGTAAGAAACCTGGACTTTTGAAGCATCCGCAACCTGCACTGTTTCAACTGATAGCGATGAAATATCCTTCGCTAAATTCAGCACCTCCATAAGATGTTCGGTATCTTCATAGAGCATCGAAAGTCCTTCCTCAGCAAGCGATCGAATCCGAGTCAACTGCGATACCAATTCTTTTCGGACATACTCTTGCATGATCTCCGTTGGGGCAGGTTGGTTGTTCGCCACAACATAATCTAAGGGGATCCTGGCGTGGTCCCAAATAGCATTGACATGATCCGTAACGGCGTAACCGTCGGTTTCACCCGGCTGCGTCATGACATTACAGACGTAGATTTTAATAGCGTCTGAGCGTTGAATTGTTTCGACGACCCCTTTAATAACCAGATTTGGCATAATGCTGGTGTAAAGGCTGCCGGGACCGATAATAATCACGTCAGCGTTAATCAGCGCCTCTATAGCACCTTCATGCGCCTGACACTCATAGATTTCATCGGGAGAATGATGCATCTTTCCATTCTCGCGCTGTTCAAAAAAAACGCGCTTGATCGGCTCACGATTTTCTCTGATGGGTATCGTGGATTCGCCGCGGACAATTTCTCCATCCGCGAGCTCTGCACACAAAACGGTATAATCCAATGTAACAGGGATAATCTGTCCGCGAACGGAGAGCAGTCTTGATGCAGCTTGAATCGCCTTCGGAAAATTACCTTCAAATTTCTCCGTTAACGCCGTTAGCAAGAGATTCCCGACGGTATGTCCACCGAGCTCGCCATTGCTTGAAAAGCGATATTCAAAAAGTCCTGCAAGTTCATCAGCATCAGATAAGGTAAAGAGTAGTCTACGAATATCGCCCGGCGGTAGCATATCAAACTCTTCAACAAGTCGTCCCGAACTTCCACCATCATCAGAGACGGTAACTATTGCCGCCAAACTATCCAAATCAATAATACTATCTTTACCCTTCTCGAGATCGGCATGGTGCTTAATTCCACTCAGTAAGGCAGATAAACCACTCCCGCCTCCGATGCAGGCAAGTTTCAAAGCCATAATCTCTCCAAAATTTTTAAACTATCAAATCTGCTCATCGTTCCACAATGTAAAACTAAGACCAATTGTTCGCTGATCACTCACAATTTCTTTAGGACTTACGCAGAACTCTCTTTTGTAGCATGATGCACGTCGCATCTGGGGGTTTTGCTCGGGTGTTTCTTCAAGTACGCCACAAACCTGTTAGGTTGGGTTGCCATCCAAACGTCTCTGTTCATCCAGGAATCTCTATCTCACAGAATGCCCTACGGTCAAAATTGCGTCCGTCCTATTCTTTTCACGCCCGTCCCCAATACAAGAAACTCAATATAATAAATAACGCAGCTAACACGAAACCTGTTTCATTAACACAGTTAAGGTTTCAAGCGTTTCGTCACACAATCGCTCCGCCGCCGCCAAAGTCGGTGCCTCCGCGAAAACCCGAATCACAGGTTCCGTGCCAGACTTGCGGATGTTCACCCATCTATCCTCCCAGACACGCTTGACCCCGTCTGTTAATTCGAGAAGTGGTGCTTTTTGTGTAGCGGTTGCCTCTTTATAGACTTCCAAGGTAAGATCAACAAGGCGTGATGCAAGTTCTTGTGATGGAATCTCCAATTTCTTTCGACACATTTCATATTGCGGCATGTTTTTGACGAGCTGCGTGACGGTGCTACCAGATTCAGCGAGGTACTGAACAATTGCAGCAATAGAGGTGATGCCATCTGTCGTCCAGTGAATATCAGGATAAATAATGCCACCGGTGCCTTCACCACCAATAGATGCGTTAACCTCGTGCATCTTCTCAACGACCCAACCCACGCCAACTTTTGTCCGATGGAGCGTGACACCATGCTTTGCGGCAATATCGTCTAACATTCGACTCGTAGATACTGTAGCCACTATGTCGCCTTTCATTTTACTGAGGACAAAATCAGCGACGAAAGCAAGTGTCCACTCACCGCTCAAGGCAACCCCGCGTTCCGTTACGACAACAAGACGGTCAGCATCACCATCATGGGCAAAGCCGATAGCTGCCTTAGAAGCACGAACTGTTTCACAAAGTTCATCCAAGGCATCAGGTGTCGGTTCAGCAGGACGACGAAAGTGTCCATCTGCAACACAATTAAGCGCAACAACCCGACAACCCAGTTTCCGTAAAAGCGACGGACTTATGACGCTTCCGGCACCGTTACCGCAATCAAGTACGACTTTCAGATCGGCTTTCCGAATCAAATCGGGGGCAAGCCAGCGAGATTGCAGAATCCGATCCAGATGATATGCGACTGCTTCACCGTAGGTCTCAATTGTTCCCTGCTCGTTCCAAGGCGCGAGCGCAAAATCCTCTGTTTCATAAATCCGCATCAATTGATCACGTTCCGCTTGTGTCAAGAGATGCCCTGATGCAGCAGCAAATTCTATTCCGTTCCAAGCGACCGGGTTGTGACTAGCTGTGATGGTAATACTTCCCTGTGCCTGCAGGACATTTGCGATTAAGAGGATTGTCGGCGTTGGACAGATACCGACATCTATGACGTGACAGCCGGTCGCAAAAAGACCAGCAAGAACTGCGTGTCGGAGCGTCGGACTGGAGGTGCGGGAATCTCGTCCGACAACCACCGTCCTACCCCCAACAAAGGTTCCAAAAGCCATCGCGAAACGTGTAATGACTCTGACATCAAGCGAGACACCTACCTCACCTCTGACCCCTGAAACACTAATAATCGGTTTTTCTGCTATAGCCATGAAATTCTCTCTGTCGGAAGCACATTTACGATACACGCCTATACGGAATGGATATTCGCCATGCTCCGACAAAACAGCAAACACCTATCACAAATTGCCAAAAACCAACAAGATACCAAGGCGTATACGGGACATGATACGATCCGACGGGTGTCAGCTTATAAATGAACGGTGACCTAAAAGGATCAATCTCAAAAATATAGCAAACAGCAATAAGGGGATTGATATGAAGCACCGGTGAAATCACAGGTTGGATATTGCTGACGTAACGATCCACCGGTGCCAGCAAAAATACACCACCTACCAATACACACCATAGAAGACAAGCACATTCTGTCCCAAAAATCACGTCCTTGAAAACCTGTGCACCCCACATTCCAACTGCCCCTGCCGACAGACTATAAACCATCAATATAGTGAACATCTGTAATATCTTCACGAAAGGGGTACTCGTAACAAAGAAAGCGATAGCAGTCGATAAAAATACCCAGCACAACAGAGGCACCTGACTTACAAGAAGCATCCGCAGTAGCTGCCCTCCAGAAGAGATAGGGCTGAGTCTGAGCAGTAATGCAGTAGAACCCGCAGATGGCGATCCAAAAACGGCACCTAAAAAACTGTTGGCAGCAAGGTAAGGGGCAACCAAAAGCACAACACACGCTTGCGCCATGAAGAAACAATCCACCGGTAAAGCGAGTTTTGCCAGCACCAATAACCGATAGATTGCCCAGAGCAAAAAACTTGCCGTCACACTGCAAACGAAAAGCGGTTTTAGGAAGCGATTTCGATCCGACATAGCTATCCCCATAAACTGATGCTTAGACCTCGCTATATTGCCGAGTTTATGGTAATTATAGCAGATATCTATTGGGATAACAATCTAAAATTCCAAAACTTACGCAAAATCTGTTGCTGCTCGACACTATTCGCGTAAATCCTGAATTCCAAAACGTAAGAAAAAATCTTGCAATTTGAGTGGACTGCTGCTACAATTTTCTTCACAGATAGGCAGGCTTAAAGGACCACAATACCAATAATGGAGCAACACACAAGGCGTGAAAAGACGTAAGGTTCTGATTCTCTGTATCGATGCAGGCAGCCACGACTACCTCGCTGCAAGCGACATCCCGAATATGCAGAAATTGGCGGAAGCCGGTTTCTATGCACACGTCAATGCCGTTATCCCGTCCGTGACAAATGTCAACAATGTGAGTATTGCAACCGGGACATTCCCGGAAACACATGGCATCACAACGAATTACCATGTAGATAGAACAACTGGCGTTGGGGAATTTATTGAGGATAACCGGTTCCTGCTCGCACCAACGCTTTTTGAGACGGCAAAAGCTTCTCAATTCGCTGATACAACTGCCCTGTTTGTAACAAAGAAAAAGCTACTACGGATGTTAGAAACCGGTGCCGACATCGCCGTTGCCGCTGAAGACCCGCCCCCTGAATATATCCAAACTGTTGGACCTATCGAACCGATCTACTCTGTTGAGATTAACTGGTGGTTGCTTCGCGCTGCACGAGAGGTACTCCGTACACACGATCCGGAACTTGTCTATTGTTCAACAACCGACTGGGTTCAACATAAATATGCACCCGATGCTGATTTGTCCAAACAGCACCTCTCAGAATTGGACAGGATTATCGGGGAAATCATTGACGACGAACCGGAACGCGAAATTTATATTACGGCAGATCACGGAATGGTAAAAAAAAGCACTGCCCTTGATCCAGGACGTGTGCTGACAGATCACTGTATCCCGGCAAGTTCGATCCCGATTATTAAGGACCGCTACGTTGCACACCATGGCAACTTGGGGGGGGCAGCTTACGTATTTCTCGAAAACCGCGCCGATACCCCCAAAGCGATTCAGACGCTTCTGAATACACCCGGTGTGGAAGAGGCGTATTGTGCGGAAGATGCTGCACGCACGTTTCGACTCCACCCTGAACGGATTGGCGATATTTTTGTGTTAGCGGACAAAACAACCGTTTTCGGTGAATTAGAAGCACCCGTAGAGCCGACCGCTGTGCGCTCACACGGTTCGCGCCACGAAAGTTATGTGCCGATCATTGGATATAACAGTTCTTGGTCGGCAGCAGATTTTAAATACAACCTTGATGTTGGAAAACTGTTTTTAGAAAGTTTGCGTTAGACACCTCACGCAACATACGTTTGAGAAATGTGTCTAGGTAGTGTTTACATTTTTTTAGCAGTGATAAGTATAGCGGCGAGATAAACGAATCCGAGGTATCGGACGGCGTATTTATCGTAGCGCGTTGCGACTCGGCGATACTGTTTCAATCGATGAAAAAAACGTTCTATCACATTGCGAAGTTTATAGACCTCTTGGTCATAAGGATGGTCTTCAACACGACTCTTGCGCGGACGAATGACCGCCTCGGCACCTGCTGCGATAATCTCGGCACGCAACGCATCCGAGTCGTAGGCAGCATCGGCGATAACGTACTCACACGCAGGGGTTCCGGCAATCAACGCGTGTGCTTGCGTGATGTCATGGCGTTGCCCCGCTGTCAAGGTGAAACGCAACGGGAGAAAGTCTCCACTCACCGCCGCATGAAGTTTCGTGGTAAAGCCACCGCGACTCCGACCGAGTGCCTCAGTTGCTTGACCTCCGTTTTTTTTTCGGGGCACCGGCTGCAGAAGCATGTGCGCGCACGATCGTTGAATCAATGAGGAGAGCGGAGAGTTCACCCGCCTCATGGAAATGTTCATGGAGTTTTTCAAAGACCCCGGCATCGCACCATCTGCCGAAACGTCTATAGATGGTATTCCAATATCCGTAAACTTTCGGCAGCGCACGCCAAGTCGCGCCTTCTTTTGTTATCCAAGTGAGTGCCGAAAGAAAACGTCTACAGTCTTCAGGGTTGCCGACATAGACGTTTGGCAACGTTTTCAGAAACGGGTGGATGCTCTGCCAAGCGCCATCACTAATCATCACAGGAAAGTCTTGAGTTGCATCTATGTGTTGAGTTTTCATGCAAGACAGGTTACCAAGACATACATAAAATGTCAATAACTTACACAATGTAAACACTACCTAGGCGATTATAATTTTTAAGGAGAACAAATGTTAACAGAAAAAGAAAAATCTGATGGTTGGATATCCCTTTTCGATGGCGAAACGCTCACCGGTTGGGGAGCCACTGGCAACGCTGAAGGATGGGTGATTGATGACGGTAGTATCCTCTGCACCGTGCAGGGCGGAAAATACCTTTACACCGAACAGCATTACAATAACTTCACATTGTCTCTTGAATACAAAACCGAGCCGAAAGTCAATAGCGGCATCTTCGTCCGATGGGCTGACCTTGAGGACGCCGTTCAGAGCGGACTTGAAATCCAGATTTTAGACACACACGGTAAAGAACCTACTGACACCCACGATTGCGGTGCACTCTATGATGCCCTCGGACCGACTCGAAACACCTGTAAACCCGCGGGTGAATGGAATGAGATGAGCATTACGTGCGATGGAAGTATTATCGCTGTAACACTCAACGGCGAAGAGATCGTTCGGGCAGATTTAGATGATTGGGATACACCCCATCAAAACCCGGATGGCAGCAGGAATAAGTTCGGGATTGCGCTCAAAGACTTCCCCCGAAGTGGACATATTGGTATCCAGGATCACGGCGGAAAAATCTGGTGTCGAGACATCAAAGTCAAGCCACTATAGAAATATCCATAGGTGTGGTGAGAACCCGTAGGTACAGATGTCGTTTTTAATCTTTGCGGATGCCAAGAATGAGGCAATGCTCATACATGCTTGTTGTCTTTGAGGATTTCTAGCGTTCATAATTTTCTGCTAACTTATCAGCATAGGCTACTAACCTCTACTATGCCAGTGGTTCGTTTTGTAGGTAGGGAAGCAGCATATTTCGGAGATTTCGACGTGCCTGGTGCAGGGGCGCTTTGATTGTACTCTCTGTCTTGTTGATGCGAATGGCAATCTCTTTTATCGGTATCCCATCAAAATAATACAAACGAAACACACGCTGTTGTTGAGGTGGTAGTTTATGCACAGTTTTGCGGATAGTGTATCCAAGTTCCTCCATCTCAAGGATCTGGCACGGCGATAATTGCGTCTGGAGTATTGGAAGCACATCGTCTGGATTTTCTGGCAATTCCTCACACACATAAACGAATTGCCTTTTTCGTTTCCGGATGTAATCAATAGTGCAATTGACAGCAATTTTGTAAATCCATGTATAGAATACACACTGGTTTTTGAAGTTTGGTAGTGCTCGCCACGCCTTTAAGAACACTTCTTGACAGAGATCTTGCGCTGTCTCTCGGTCGCCAACCCGTCGGTAAATAACGCATTTTGTTGCTACGAATCGCAGAAATTCCGACGGATATCCCCTCAACTATACGCATTTTATCCTCCAAATTTTTCAGAATCTTAAATCTGACGTAAAAAAAATCTCTTTCTTCTTGCTGTTATGGATACAATTTAAGCGTGGAAAGATTGTCTTAATTTTAAATCGATATCTGATTTCGGATATCTGGTTTTATAGTAAAGTCAAAAAATAAGTGGACATTTCATTAGAAAGCAAAACACCGCTACCGCTGGCGAGGTTTCCCAACCTCGCCTATTTGCAGTGTTTCATTAATTATGGGTTTTACTATAAATGCCCCTAATCTGTGGTCAGAGCCATTCAATTGTCGGTTTTTCGATCCCTTTTTGAAACCCCAGGCCCGGTAGGCACGGTTTCCTAACCGTGCCGGATCCTAAAAAAAAGACGTGAAACACAATAATTTCTTAAAACTGAATAGCTCTGAATCTGTGGTGAGTATGTGTAAAATTTTTGACATTAACGATTCCTACACGTTTGTAGAAACCGTTTCAGCTCCGATATATAAACCTTGATTTGATAGGACCCAGTCTTAAAATCCGCGTTATCCGCGCGCATAATCCGTGTAATCAGCGATTCAGACGAAAAAAATCCTGAAGTCCTGCAAATCCTGATTCAGACAATCGACAAAATATTTACACACCCCTATGGTGGAATTCTATGGACAATCCGACCAAAGGTGTGATACACTATCTATACTATGCCAATGAATCTTGAAAACATACGGAATTTCTGCATCTTAGGTCACATCGACCACGGGAAGAGCACGCTCAGCGACAGGCTTCTTGAGCATACCAACACACTCGCTGACCGTGAAATGCGCGAACAAGTGCTTGATTTGATGGATCTGGAACGTGAACGCGGTATCACAATTAAAGCGACTGCTGTCAAACTCCACTATCCCGCCCCCGATGGAAACCGCTACGAACTCAACTTGATTGATACCCCGGGTCATGTCGATTTTACCTATGAGGTCTCACGCAGCCTCGCCGCGTGCGAAGGTGCAATCTTAATTGTCGATGCGGCACAAGGGGTCGAAGCACAAACCCTCGCAAACGCTTACCTCGCAATTGATAACGATCTTGAGATTATTCCTGTTATCAATAAAATTGATTTGCCAATGGCACAACCCGATGAAGCCAAACGGCAGATAGAAGAAGTCATCGGTATTCCAGCAGATGATGCCCTCCTCGTGAGTGCCAAGATGGGAATTGGTATTCCCGGCATACTCGAAGCAATTATCGATAGAATCCCTGCTCCTACCGGCGAAACCGAGGCACCATTGAAAGCACTCGTGCTCGATTCTGTCTACGACAACTACCGCGGTGTCATCATGTACACGCGAATCTTCGGCGGTAGCGTCAAACCCGGACAGAAAATTCAACTCATGGAGACGAAACGCTCCTACGAGGTCGAAGAAGTCGGCATTTTTACACCGCAGATGCAACCGACTGCCGAACTCGACACGGGAGCCGTCGGATACCTCATTGCCGGTATTCGCGAAATCGATAAGGCGAAAATCGGGGATACAATCACGCACCACACGAAACCGACAACAGAGCCTCTTCCCGGTTATCGCGAAATGAAACCGCTCGTCTTCAGCGGACTGTATCCCGCAGATACAAACCAATTTCACGCGTTACGCGACGCACTCGATAAACTGCGGCTCAACGATTCCTCTTTCAATTTCGAGCCTGAAACCTCTGTCGCACTCGGCTTTGGGTTCCGGTGCGGTTTTCTCGGGTTACTCCACATGGAGATCATCCATGAACGCCTTGAACGAGAATTCAGCCTCGCACTTGTTCGAACTGCCCCGAGCGTCATGTACAGAGTCCATCTGAAAATTGGTGGGCACGTTTCGGTCGACAACCCCGCACATCTCCCAGAACCAAACGATATTGACCGGATTGAAGAACCTTATGTCAACATCGACCTCATTGTGCCGCGCGAGTACATCGGAAATGCAATGGAACTTTGTCAGAAGCGACGGGGTATATATAAGCGGATGAACCAATTGGACGCAAAGCGTGTCCAATTACTTTATGAACTCCCACTCAGCGAAATGCTGATGGATTTCTATCCGAAACTTAAATCACTGACACGTGGATATGGATCGTTAGAATACGATGTTGGAGAATACAAAACCGAAAAACTCGTGAAGTTGGATATCTTACTCAACGGTAAACCTGTAGACGCACTCTCCACTATCTTACCACGAGACACCGCCGAGGCACGGGGGAAACTATTAGTCAGCAAACTAAAGGAATTAATTCCGAGACAGATGTTTGAAGTCCCGGTTCAAGCGGCAATTGGGAACAAGGTTGTCGCTCGCGAAACAGTTCGAGCACTCCGCAAAAACGTCACAGCGAAATGCTACGGGGGCGATGTTACACGAAAACGGAAATTGCTGGAAAGACAAAAAGAAGGCAAAAAACGGCTTAAACAAATTGGCAATGTTGATGTCCCACAAGAAGCCTTTACTGCAATGTTGGTAACTGAAGAATAATACGACGCAAGAACCAAAATGGACTGAACACTGGAAAAAGGAAAATTTGATAATGAATAAAAAAAGAAAAAAATATATTCGGGCACCCGAACAGCAAAAATCCGAAAAGGGCACCGATCGAGGGTTTCTAAAGCCGGCTATTGTTTCACTGATTCTCGTCTTTGGTCTGATACGTCCCTTTATTGTTGAAGGTTTTGTAATTCCATCGGGTTCAATGGAGGATACACTTCTCGTCGGCGATCAGATTTGGGTTTGCAAGTTTATCTATGGTGTTAAAATTCCCGGCACAGATATAAAAGTTTTCGATTTTCATCCACCCGCACGCGGTGATGTTTTCGTTTTTATTCCACCACACGACGAGCGAAATTTTATCAAGCGCATTGTAGCCGTTGAAGGGGATACCGTTGAAACCCGTGGTGATATGCTCTATGTGAACGGCGAAGCAGTTGACGATAGCGGTTATACGAAATACATGCCATTCAGCCAGTTTAGAAGGGATTTCCCACCCTTTCGGAATCCTGAATATATCCCAACCGGCGAAAGTTATGACAACTATACTTTGGCAGAAAATCAGTTTAGACGTAAGTTTCCAGACAGCAAACCCTTCACTGTTCCGAAAGGGATGGTCTTTGCGATGGGCGATAACCGAGACCACAGTAGCGATAGCCGCTTTTGGGGACCTGTTGCAGTAGACGATATTAAGGGACAGGCTTTTATGATCTGGTGGTCGGTCGCGGATCGTCCTGTAAAGTTTTGGGAAATATGGAAAATGGTTGATAATATCAGGTTCAACCGAGTCGGTAAACGCATCCGCTCGGAGCCCGGTTCATTCAAAGTAAACTATAAAGTTCAGAATTAAAAAAACATTTCAATCATCTCAAAGGCACGCCGCATCTCGTAGGGGACAGGTTTCCTGTCCCGCTGCCAAATGTCTCATTAATTGTAAACACCACTATAAACTGAGAAAAGGAGAGCACTTCTTAGGTATAGAGGCTTCAAACTATCATGAATGATAACAATATTCAAGTATCTAAATGGCAAAAATTTCGACAGACCGTCGTATGGGAATATACGCAAGTTATCGTCGTCGCGCTTATTCTTGTTTTTGGATTCATACGTCCTTTTGTTGTCGAAGCCTTTAAAATCCCTTCAGGTTCAATGGAAGATACACTCCTCATCGGAGATCGGATTCTCGTCTGCAAGTTTATTTATGGGGTTAAAATTCCGGGCACAGATATCAAGGTTTTTGACTTCCATAGACCTACACGCGGCGACGTTTTCGTTTTTATCCCACCGCACGATCGAGAACGAAATTTTATCAAACGCATCGTAGCCGTTGAAGGGGATACCGTTGAAACCCGTGGGAATACGCTTTATGTGAACGGCGAAGCTGTTGACGATAGCCACTATACCAAACACATGTCGTTTAGCCATTTTAGGAAAGGTAACTTTCCACCGTTTCGGCAACCCGAATACCTGCCTGATAACGAAACATTTTCGGATTACACGCTAACGTCAAGCCAATTTAATCGCAAGTTTCCAGAAGGCAAACCGTTCACTGTGCCGAAAGGGATGGTCTTCGCAATGGGCGATAATCGGGACCAAAGTAGCGATAGTCGCTCTTGGGGACCGGTAGATGTAAGCGACATTAAGGGACAAGCGTTTATGGTGTACTGGTCTTTTGACGCGCGTCCGGCGAAACTCTGGGAAGTGTGGAAACTGGTAGAGAATGTCAGGTTCAACCGAATCGGTAAACTCATAGCAGCCCATCCGTAGCCAAACAACGGAGGCACAGACACCTTTGTCCATCTTAAAATTGTCCAAACTTTAGTCATTCCGAGGCGGGTCGCGTTAACCAAAACCCATCGTGAAACGAAGTGGAACGATGACCAGATTCAATAATTTAAAAAATCTTATCATTGGAACAGCCGGACACGTGGATCACGGGAAAACTGCCCTGATTGGTACACTCACCGGCATGGAGACAGACCGACTCAAAGAGGAACGTGAACGCGGTCTATCCATTGAATTAGGTTTTGCTTACTTTGATTTGCCTGATAACTCACGTGCTGGTATCGTTGATGTTCCCGGGCACGAGAAATTTATCCGAAGCATGCTCTCCGGTGCTTACGGCATGGATATCGTCCTCTTTGTAGTAGATGCGAAGGAAGGAGTCCAAGAACAGACGCTCGAACACTTAGCAATCCTGGACCTGTTAGGTATTTCAAATGGCATTCTCGTCATGACGAAATCGGATTTGGCAACGGCGGACGAATTGGCGGAAGCCACGGAAATGACACAGGAAATGCTTGTTGGGACAACCCTCGAAGGCATCCCTACCGTTAGCGTCTCCTCAATAACCGGTGCTGGTATTGATA
Source organism: Candidatus Poribacteria bacterium (assembly GCA_963662915.2). GTDB lineage: Bacteria > Poribacteria > WGA-4E > WGA-4E > WGA-3G > WGA-3G. The sequence goes on from CAXXEU010000002.1 coordinate 2,880,851, forward strand.
CCCTAAAGCAGACGATCGTCAAACAGATAACACTCGCAACAAAAGTCGAGGAAAATGATGGGATTCCACGATTATATGTTGACCGAGTTTTTACGGTTCAAGGGTTTGGTATCGTTGTCACTGGTACGCTTATCGGAGGCTCCATCAACCGCGATCAGCGAATGGTAATTCTACCGCAAGGAGATCCCGTGCGAGTACGTGGTATACAAGTACACAACGAACCCGCATCAATTGCCCAAGCAGGTCAAAGAACCGCACTCAATCTGTCAGGTACTTCCGTCCAAAACATTCAACGCGGCGATGTTCTCTGCCCAACCGAGTTTTCTCAGGTAACCAACAACATCGATGTGTCATTGCGAGTTCTATCCGCTTTTCCAAGGATATTGGAACATTGGAGCCATCTCCGTGCGTATATCGGAACCCGCGAGATATTTTGTCGATTGATTCTGTTGGTGGATGAAGCAATTTTACCCGGAGATACCGTTCAAGCCCAACTCCGTTTAGAACAACCCATCTTAACGTTTAGGGGTGATCGAATCATTTTGCGAGACTTCTCAGCGCAGCATACCGTCGGCGGTGGTGAGGTTATTAATCCTTTTGCCCCTAAGCACAAACGCTTTACACCGGAAACCACAGCCACTTTAGCACAATGGGAAGAGGCTGATAATGCCCAGATAGTTAACACCGTCCTGGAAAATAGCAAGGCGTTTTGCGTGCCAGAGCCCTTCCTCCACTACTATCTACCGCATTCACAGCAGAATGTGAAAGCCATTTTAGATAACTTAGAAGCCGATGAAAAAATTGTGCGTTGGGGCAAATCTGGCAGGAATCCTTTGGTCTCCGATGCCTCACGTACCGCGAAAACGAAAGAAAAAATATTAAACGCATTAGAAGATTTCCATGCCACGCAGCCACTTCTCCCGGGGCAAAATGCCACACAACTTCGTAGTAAGGTTGAGTTGGATGAAATCGGCTTTGAAAAACTGGAGAATCAACTCATTGTGGAGCGGCAACTCGTTAAAGACGGAAACCTGCTACGTCTCGCTTCCCATGAAATTCAGTTCTCCGAAGAGGAAGAAACCGCCAAAGAAACGTTAGAGAAATTATTTTTAGAAGCAGGTATCCATACACCCACACTCAATGAACTTAGCATGCAATTGCCCGAATATACACCGAAAGTCATTGAGTCAACCTTTTACGCGCTTCACCGCTTGGGACGATTCGTTAAAATCGCCGATGATTTTTTTATCCATAGTGTCGCGCTCAAAGAGGTACAGGAATTATTGATTACTTATCTCCGCGAAAATGATATAATAACTGTTGCAGAATTTCGTGAAATCGCAGAAACATCCCGAAAATATGCCGTGCCGTTTTTAGAGTACTGCGACAGTCAAAACTTCACAATCCGAGATGGGAACGTCCGAAGATTGCATCCTCGGCAGTCACAAACATAACTCGCGAGGTCCAGATGGGGGAGGATAGGGTCCGGTGGCCCTACCGGTCTTCAAAACCGGCTTGTCCATGCAAGTGGATAGGTGGGTTCGACTCCCACCCTCTCCCGCCATTTTAATAACCCAAGTTACTACTAACAGATTTAGCAGACTTCAGAAAGGAGTTTAGCTATGGTAAAAACCCTCCCCATTATCAATACCAATCGCGAGCAACGCCGCCATCCACCATGGATTAAGGCGCGGATTCCAGATGGTGGCAACTACGCTGAACTTAAAAAATTAATGCGCGACTTGGAACTCCATACCGTCTGCGAAGAAGCGCGATGTCCAAATATCGGCGAATGTTGGAATAGCCGTACCGCAACCTTCATGATATTAGGAGATGTCTGCACCCGGCGTTGTATGTTCTGTGCCGTCAAGAAAGGCGCGCCCGGCGGCACTGTTGACACCGATGAACCCAGACGAATCGGTGAGGCTGTCGCGCATTTAAAACTCAAGCACGTCGTTATTACCTCTGTCAACCGTGACGACCTCCCCGATGGTGGTGCCAGGGTCTTTGCTCAATGCATCACTGAAGCCCGGAAAAATCAACCCGAATGTACAGTCGAAGTCCTCATCCCTGATCTTGAAGGGAACTGGAAAGCCCTTGATGTTATTGTCCGCGCGCGTCCTGAGGTCCTCAACCACAACACTGAAACTGTGCCCCGACTCTACCGACGAGTCCGTCCCTACGCCGACTACCAACAGACCCTAATGCTCCTCCAAATAGTGAAGCAGCTCGATACACAAATGCTCACAAAATCAGGACTCATGGTAGGCTTAGGTGAGACAGTCACAGAACTTTTAGAGGCAATGCAGGACATCCGCGATACCGGATGCGATATACTTACTATCGGGCAATACCTTTCACCCTCCGCACGCCACTTACCAATTCAGCGTTATTATACCCCCGAAGAATTTGACGAACTCAAAGAAGCCGGTGTAGAGATGGGCTTTCGGCACGTAGAATCTGGACCCCTTGTGCGAAGTTCCTACCATGCCGGAGAACAAGCACAGTTAGCGTAAAAGTAACAGAATCCCGACCTACCAACAACGCCACCGAATTCCGTACACTGATGCCGCTTTCTGTATGAGAAACTCCTGCTCGCGATGCCTACTGATTACTGACCGCTGATGGCTATTCTAAAATACCGATTCGTTAAATAAAATATAACCAAAAACCGCTTTCACGGAGAACGTACAATCCCAAGTTCAGGAACCCAATGAAATCAAGGTGCCAAAAAAAAGCTCCGTGAAGCCTCCGTGAAAACGCCTGTTAAAGAACAATTCGGATCCCAAGCCAATTTCACATAAAAAAACATATTCACTGAAATCCAACATACTACAATTAAAAACCTAACAAAGCCATTCAGTTTTCCGAAGTTTTAGATGTACGATGCGCGCAGATCCCTTGTAGGCGGGATTTCCAAATCCCAACGCTTTGGACACATTGAATAAAAACCCTAAAACTAAATAGCCCTGACAGATAGATTTTTTCGGTTTACATAAAACCTGATTTTTGGTAAATTAACGCTTGAGGTAGCTACGCCTGAAAGAGTGCGAAATGCCTCACGTTTCTTTACGACACAATTTCTAAAAAGAAAGAAAAACTGGGACTGTATCATTGTTAGAACAAGGAGTCGGAAATATGAACGCGCAGATCTTTTTCATAGCAGCGAACGATTGGCTATACACAAAACGCGTAAGCCTTATAATCTTTGTAGCAGTCCTATCACTCGTTGCGACACCGGGCATTGTTACAGCCGGTACCGATGTCAATAATATCCGACCAGTTACCAATGAGATGTTACTGTCATCACAAGGCGATCAGGAAAGCTGGTTGATGTATGGACGCGACTACAGAAGTTGGAGATACAGCGAACTCACACAAGTTAACGCCGAAAACGTCAAAAAACTCGTCCCAAAATGGGCGTTTCAAATTGGAACACGATACGATAAGTTTGAATGCACTCCGCTTGTTATAGACGGGATAATGATTATCACTACCCCATATAGTAGCATCTACGCCGTGGATGCCAGAACGGGTAAGGAATTGTGGAGATATAATTATCCGCTGCAAGACGGCCTCGCCATCTGCTGCGGCATGGTTAATCGAGGTGCTGCTATCTTAGGGGATAAAGTCTTTTGGACGACACTTGATGCACATCTCCTTGCACTTGACGTGAAGACTGGAACGGTGCTCTGGGATCGGGTCGTCGGAGATCCAACCAATGCTGAATCTTTGACCGTTGCACCGTTAGTTGTCAAAGATAAAGTAATCGTCGGCATATCTGGTGCGGAATACGGCATCCGCGGTTTCATTGATGCATACTACGCTGAAACGGGCGAGCAAGCATGGCGGTTTTACACGGTACCTTCAAAAGACGAACCCGGCGGCGATACATGGGCAGGTGATTCATGGATGACAGGCGGTGGATCCGCTTGGGTCACCGGTTCCTACGATCCAGAATTAAACCTCGTCTATTGGGGAACAGGGAATCCAGCACCAGACTGGAACGGTGCTGTCCGAAGAGGCGACAATCTTTATACTGACTGCATCGTCGCACTCGATGCCGATACCGGTAAACTCAAATGGCACTTTCAAGCCACACCGCACGACGTTTGGGACTGGGATGGCGTGAGTGAACCGGTTCTCATTGATATGGAAATTGATGGAAAACCGACGAAAGCACTGATGCAAGCAAACCGTAACGGCTATTTCTACGTGCTTGATAGAACCAACGGAAAATTCTTATATGCCAGTCCGTATTGCGAAATGAATTGGTCTGCCGGACTCGATGAAAACGGGCGTCCGACTGTCAAACCCGGTGTGTTTACCACGGAAGAGGGTACGATTCGCGTTTGCCCGGGTGTTGAAGGTGGGAAGAATTGGCCCCCTTCAGCCTATAATCCACTCACAAACTACCTGTATGTACCCTCTTTGGAACTGTGTGGTTCCTACCACCAGGGTCGCGTCTTCTACGTGAAAGGTTTGCCCTATCTTGGAAGCGGCATGACCGCAGAAAGGGACGCAGACGGGGACATGGAGATGTGGGGGCATATTAGCGCGATTGATGTTTCTACGGGGGACATCAAATGGCAGCACAAAACGAACTTCCCACAATGGGGCGGATGCCTCACAACCGCTGGCGGTCTCGTTTTCGCAGGTGATTTAGAGGGAAAATTTATGGCACTGGCGGCAGAAACCGGCGAAGTGCTTTGGGACTTCCAAACTGGATCAGGGGTTCTCGCGCCACCGATTACCTATCAACTTGATGGAGTCCAATACGTCGCTATAGCATCAGGGGCTGTGAAATACGCTGAAGTTAACGCTCGACAAGGCGGAACGCTCTTTGTATTCGCGCTCTTTGATAAATAGCAGTCAGGCATCAGCAGTCAGTCGTCAGTCGGCGTGTGGTGTTTACAAACGTTTTGCTTGTCACAACGATCTCTGGACTGAACGCTGATAGCCGACCACTAACAGCCAAAAAAAGGAGGTTTGCACTGTGAAATTCCGTATCCTTTCGCGAATTCTGCTTTGGACACTGCCTGTTTTGATGTTACACAACGCAAATGCCGGCGACGCTTTGGAAGAAATTCGAGAAAAAGGGACGCTAACAGTTTGCATGGATGTTAGGAATCTACCCTATTCCAATGCTGACCCGGAACTTCCAGGATTAAATGTTGAGATCGCACATCTACTGGCAGAGGCATTAGACGTTAAACTCGAACTCCACTGGCTTAACACGCTCCGAGATAGCTTACTCGCCGATATGTTAAAAGGGCACTGTGATTGTGTGATCGGAATCCCTATTGAAGAGCGCGCCATGAGCGAAGCTGTCCAGTTAGGTGAAAACGTTGACTTTTCTAAACCTTATTACGGCACCGGCTATGTGTTGATAAAACGGAAAGATTTGCAAAAATCTCCGAAAACGCTGGAGGACATCAAACTGGAAACGATTGGAACAGAAGCCGGATCAATCGCAAGTGATGTCCTTCGACAGATGGGATATACCCGTCGAATTTACCGTTCACAAATTGCTGTTCTGGAGGCACTACAAAAAGGAGAAATTGCCTACGGATGTATGTGGGCAAACTCCGGTTGGTTGATTGAAAAAGGCTCTCGAATTCAGCGTGCAGCACAGACAGAAACTGGCTACCCAGAATTAGAAATCGTTCAAGGGTACCTTCCTGAGCCTCGCCTCCGCTGGAATGTCGCTATCGCTTTCAGCAAAAATACGCCAGAGCGAGACACACAAGCACTTCAAGATATTGTTAACACAATTATCGAACAGAAATGGAGTGAAGAAAAGCTTAAAGCACTGACTGAGAAGTACCATTTACCTTACTTCGCGCCGTTTCAGGAGGAGAAAAAGTAATGATACACGCTACTTGTAGCTTCATAGGCGCACTTTGCAAACGCGCTGGCAAAATGTCTGAGCGCACAACTTCCGCCATATACACAGCGTGTAGTATTCTTCTTCTCTTTCTTTTGGGTATGAGTCTGTTTTCCCTATCACTTGTAGACGCGCAAGAAATGGAAGTGGATATCGCGCCAGCAGCACCAAGTGAAGTCAATTATGATGAAGATGTTATAGACGGGGCGTTTTATTTCCGCTTAATGTGTTGGAACTGCCACGCTGGACGCACTCGCGGTGGACAAGCACCCGATCTCTTCAAAGCCGAGTGGCTCTATGGATGGACCGATAGCGGTATCTTTCAAACCGTATTCAACGGACTACCGGGAACTGAAATGCAAAAATTCGGGGGTAAACTCTCCGATGAAGCAATCAACATGATTGTCGGTTATCTTCGCATAGAGCAGGCAAAAGCGGCCGGGGTCGCCTTGGAAGAGATAAAACAGAACGAAGAATGGACACCCTACATGGAAGGCGATGTCAAAGCAGGAGAGGCTATCTTCTACTCTGACGGATACGCTTGCGGTAAATGCCATGCAGTTCACGGCAAGGGTGCCACTGGTACGGGGCACGAAATAGGTCCCGATTTGACGTATGTTGCTTGCACCCGCTCCTTACAATTCATTGTGGAGTCTATACTCGATCCACGTGCCTACATAGCATCTGAATACGAAATGTTGACTGTTATTACCAAAGACGGCGCGGAAATTACAGGCAGAAAGCAGTATCTCTACGACCATCGAGGCAATAAAATCCCTGATGTCGTGCAAATACTTGACGAATCGGGGATGTTGTGGACAACTTACTTCAAGAAGGATTTAATATCCAGTACCACACCACAAGCGGGTGTTATGCCCGAAAACTTTGCAGATATCCTTTCAGTGAAACAGATGCATGACCTTTTGGCATACATGTTGACATTAAAATAGCAGTTAGTGGTCAGGGGGCTCGCTACCCTTTACTCTCGGCAGTCGGTAGTTGATAAAACCAACTGCCGATCACCATAAGGCGTTCATAAAGACGTTCATACCACTGATTCAAGTCGACCTAACTCTTGTGCTTCAAGCGCGACAAAAACATCAACTTAATCGGAAGCCACTGCACAACGTAGTGGAGCAGTGACCAGGAGCAATAGTTTAAAATATGATTCGTGTAATTATTAATGGAGCATGCGGCCGCATGGGTCGGCTCATTATCCAAAGTGTTGCTCAACAAGAAGATATGAAACTTGTTGGAGCAATCGAATACCCTGAACACCCACAAATCGGGAGTGACGCTGGTGTTGTCGCAGGCATTGGTGAGATTGGTGTAACTATTACAAACGAACTTGAGGATGTACTTGAAAATGCGGATGTCGCCATCGAATTCTCAAGTCCAGAAGCGACCGTGGAGCACCTCCGGCAAGTTGTTAATGCAGATAAAGCCATGGTAGTAGCCACAACCGGTTATACGCCTGATGAACTTGCAACTATCAACGAACTTGCCTCACAGATTCGCTGCGTCATGGCACCAAACATGAGCCTCGGTGTCAATGTGATGATCCAAGCACTCGAATTAATTGCAAAAGCCCTCGGAGACGATTACAATATTGAGGTCATAGAGGCACATCACAATCACAAAGCAGATGCACCAAGTGGTACTGCCCTCCGTTTAGCAGAGACCGTCGCTGCAGCATTAGGGCGTGATTTAGCAGAGGTAGGCATCTACGGTCGCCACGGTATCGTCGGTGCGCGCACACAACAGGAAATTGGTATCCACGCCATCCGGGGTGGTGATATTGCTGGGGACCATACTGTATTATTCGCAACCGAGGGTGAACAATTAAGTGTCGTCCATCGTGCACACAGTCCAGAAGCGTTTGCCAAAGGTGCGATTCGCGCCGCCAGATGGGTCGTCAATGCGCCCAAAGGATTGCACGATGTCAGCGAAGTCCTTTTTTAATGGCTATCAGGTTTCAGTTATCAGTCCTCAGTATCGAGCAGCGACAAGAATTATAGGAGATTTCAGAATCACTCAAACACCTTTTTTGTACCGCAAACTGTTAGTTTGCGTCTACACTTTACACAAACTGACAGTTTGTGCTACAAGTATCCACATATTTTGAGACTTTACCACAAAAGGTAAAAACATGATTCGCGTCGTTATCACTGGTGTCTGTGGTCGCATGGGTCGGTGTATTACACAAAGCGTTGCCGAACAAGTGGATATGGAACTTGTGGGGGCGATTCAGTATCCCGGACACCCACAAATTGGGAGTGATGTTGGCGTTGTCGCAGGTATTGGCGAGATTGGGGTACCTGTCACAGGTGAACTCGAGGATGTACTTGAAAGCGCGGATGTCATCATCGAATTCTCGAAACCAGAAGCAACGGTGCAATACCTCCAACAAACCGTTGATGCTGATAAAGCAGTGGTTGTTGGGACAACGGGTTTCAGCACGCATGAATTGGCTATCGTTAAAACCCTTGCCTCACAGACTCGCTGCGTCATGGCACCCAATATGAGCCTCGGTGTCAATGTGATGATCCAAGCACTCGAATTAATTGCAAAAGCCCTCGGAGATGATTACAATATTGAGACGATCGAGACACATCACAATCGCAAAACAGATGCACCCAGTGGTACCGCGCTTCGTTTAGCGGAGACTGCCGCTATAGCATTAGGACGTGATTTAGCAGAGACAGGGATCTACGGTCGCCACGGTATCGCCGGGGCACGGACACAACAGGAGATTGGTACCCACGCCGTCCGGGGTGGTGATATTGCCGGAGACCATACTGTGTTGTTCGTAACCGAGAGTGAACAATTAAGCATCATCCATCGTTCCCACAGTCGGGAAGCATACGCCAAAGGTGCGATTCGCGCCGCCAGATGGGTCGTCAATGCGCCCAAAGGATTGCACGATGTCAGCGAAGTCCTTTTCCAAAATCACCGTTAATTGGATAGGGAGACACCGATTGCAAAAATATTTCGCGCTCGCTGCCCTATTCATTAGCATTCTACTCAGTGCAGGTTGTGAAAACAGCACGCCCAAAGGGCAGATTCGGTACGAGTGGAAAACCGTTATGGAAGGGGATTGGAACTCGCACCTATACGACGTTCACTTCATCTCTGAAACACATGGCTGGGCAGTCGGCAACGCGGTAGATATTATCCCAGGGCAAGACTTTGTGGAAGACGCTGAAAGCCTCATTATCCACACAAACAACGGTGGACAAACATGGCATAAGCAAAGCAGCGGCGTTTTCGGTAAACCGTTGCGTAAAATCTATTTTCGATCTACATTAGAAGGATGGTGCATCGGAGAAAACGGAACACTCATCCATACGACCGATGGTGGAAAAACATGGTCCTACATTGAAACAGGCACGGAAAATAACCTGCACGACATTCTTATACATGAAGTTACAGGGTGGGTTGTTGGGGATTGGGGGACATTGCTCAAAACAACCGATGGTGGAAAAACGTTTACACAGGCTGACGCAGACGTATTTGGTAGAAAATCCTTGAAAGGTGTCCACTTCATAGACGCACATCTCGGATGGATTATCACCTACAATACGCCAACATCAGGATTAAGTGTTGGAAACCCACAAACCCCGGGCAACACACATCAGGGTTACATCTATCAAACAACAGATAGCGGTCAGTCATGGAAAGTGCAGTTTACAGCAGAGCAGGCTCTCTTCGACCTCCACTTTATCGACGCACAAACAGGCTGGGTTGTCGGTGATCGGCGGAGCGTCTTTGTAACAACTAACAGCGGTGAGACATGGGAATTTATCACAGACGGTAGCAACCAGCGGCATAAAAGTAGTTATGGGCAGCCGGAGTATCTCGGTAATGAACCGTTGCACACCTTTACACTCTACGACATCGACTTTACCGACTCCCAAAACGGCTGGATTGTCGGCGACTTAGGTGTTATTCTCCACACCGCGTCTGGCGGAAGAGGGAAATGGAAACACCAGCGGGGCGGACCGCGTTTCCACAACAGTGCCGATGCCGTCCTTTTGGGTGTTGACTTTGTTTCTAAACGACTCGGTTGGGCAGTCGGCGAAAACGGCACGATTTTACACACCCGGAACGGCGGCATAACTTGGGAATCGCAATCAAGTCCGAGCCATCTCCTCGTGGATGTTTGTGCCGTTTCTTCAAAAGAAGGGTATGTTGTAGGGGATCGGGGCGCGATTCTACGAACCAAAGATGGCGGAACCATCTGGGACACCCAAGACAGCCGTACAACTGAATGTTTCGGGGCAACGCATTTTGTGTCTCCGGAAAAAGGGTGGGCGGTTGCGGAAGCCGGTGTGGTCTTGCACACCACGAATGGTGGAAGCGTCTGGCAACGCCAAGAGAGTGGAACGGGGCAAGAATTACTCGCCGTCTTCTTTGTAGACGAAGAAACAGGATGGTGTGTTGGGAGCGGTGGTGAAATTATCCATACAGATGACGGCGGACAGAATTGGCTACGCCAAGAAAGTGGAACGACTTGGAATCTTTTTGACGTTCATTTTACCTCAAAACAACGCGGCTGGACAGTTGGGATGAACGGTACAATTCTTTCTACAATCGATGGCGGTATCCACTGGCAGCCCGCCTCTATCAGCAGAAGTCACTCATTCTTTTTCTTAGATGCCGTTACTTTCATCACAGCTGACAAGGGATGGGTGGTCGGACTGGATCTGCGCAGCTTGGGTATGGATGGATTGATCCTTCACACAGATAACGGTGGAAAAACATGGCTACGCCAAGAAAGTCATACCGCGAATTTTCTTGACGATGTATTCTTTGCTTCCGAAACTGAAGGGTGGATCGTCGGAAAAGAGGGGCTCGTCCTACACACAAAGAACGGCGGACAGAATTGGAGACCTCAACGTACGGATACACGAACAGATTTAAAGGCTATTTATGTAAGTAATTCAAACAGTGGATGGGTAGTTGGCCAAAACGGAACAATTCTTAGATACCAAACCGTTCCGTAAAATGGTAGTTAGCGATTGGTGCGTTCCGATGCGCTCCACTTTTGGTTGTTGGGAAGAGAGTTCCAACGCGCCTCAGAATCCTCAATCGCTAATTGCCACTCGCCAATCACTAAATACGAATTACTAATTGCTAACAGCCAATCGCCAATTGCCATTCGCCATCAGCCAATATAAGGAAGAACAACATGACAGATGAACAAAAATATTTATTTGACCTGCAGGGTTTCATTGTTTTAAAGGGTGTTGTTCCACAAACAGTCATCGATTCCTGCAACAATGTCTTAGACCAATACGAACAGATGCCAGCTGAGGAGTATCCGCCGCCGCTGTGTCTCGGAACGCAGCAAACGGAGCAGGAACTCTATATCTCCAATATTCTGGAAGCGGACAACACCTTCAACGCCCTCATCGACATTCCAGAGGTACTTGATGTCGTCCAAGGCGTAACGGGTGGCCCCTACCGACTCAATCACACTTATACAATCTACCGATGGGGTGGCGGTTATACTGGACTGCACATGCACGGTACACCGATTATTCCAAAATGCCAATACCATTGCCGCAATGGAGAAATGGTGTCCACGCTAACAAAAGCCGTCTTCCCAATGCTGGATTGTAATGTGGAGGACGGATGTTTCGCTGTTATACCGGGGGCACATAAAAGCAATTTCCGTAAGCCGTGGGGCAATCATCCAGATGAAAACCCTGTCTTGACGCCGATTCCCGCAGAGGCAGGCGATGCTATTATTTTTACAGAAGCACTCACCCACGGGTCTGTCGTCAATATCTCCGGCAAACCGAGACGGACGCTCTATTATTGTTATAGTATCGGTTATATGCCAGACTGGGGTGGTCAAGGCTTGCACTTTAGTCCAAACGTTATGGAAAACCTCAGTGAAACCCAACAGGCAATCCTTCAACTTAAATAAAGGTTATATCTCTGAGAAACTTTTGGTATTGTAGCTTTGTTAGTATCTATTTTTTAGCAATCCTTACCGCTCCCATATCTCTTGACACCGCAACGGTGCTATTAAAATTAATAATCTTTAGATCTGCACACGCGATTCCAAATCGCGTGCGCTTACGGAAATACGGAATTAGGAGAACAATTTTGATTACAATCGCAGAAAGGTTACAGAAACTTCCACCCTATCTTTTTGTAGATATACGCCAAAAAATGCAGGCAGCACAAGCACGAGGCGTTGATGTCATTAGCCTCGGAATCGGTGACCCGGATATCCCGACTCCCGATCCAGTCGTCGAAAGTCTCGTACACACAATCCAAAACCCGAAAGACCCCGACCGCCACCGTTATGGATGCGACAATCCTGTCGCCGATTTTCCAGAGGCGGTTCGCGATTTTTACCAACACCGCTACGGTGTCCCGTTATCCGAGGATCAGGTTGCAATAACGCTCGGAAGCAAAGATGCTATTGTTAAACTGGCATTAGGGATACTGAACCCAGGTGACATTGGCATCGCTGCGAGTCCCGGCTATCCTACCTATAACATCGGACACGTCTTCGCGAGTGCGACGACTTACTACGCACCCCTTCTGCAAGAAAACGATTTCTATGTCGACTTTGACGCTATTCCTGATGAAATAAAACGCCTCGCCAAAGTCCTCTGGATTAATTATCCAAACAACCCAACGACAGCAACCGCCGATCTCGATTTCTTCGAGCGCGCCGTCGAATTCGGACGGCAATATAACATTCTCATCGCACACGACAACGCCTATAGCGAAAACACCTACGACGGTTACCGGTCACCAAGCATCTTGCAGGTAGACGGTGCCGCTGAAGTAGCCGTTGAATTCTTTTCCTTGAGCAAAGCGTTTAATATGACAGGGTGGCGATTGGGATTCGTCGTCGGTAATCCAATTGCTGTCAGTGCTGTCAAAACCGTTAAAGATAACATAGATAACGGTTCACTCCGCGCCCTTCAATTTGCCGGTGCGAAAGCACTCTCAATAGCAGACGAAGTTACGCCAGCGATAAATACTATTTATCAGAGGCGTCGCGACATGGTGGTGGACGCGCTTACAGAAAGCGGATGGGACATCGAGAAACCGAAAGCGACGATGTATATTTGGGCACCCGTACCACCACGTTTCAACGGGTCAAGCCGTGACTTTGCCACAGCACTCCTTGAAGAAGTCGGAGTTGTGGTGACACCCGGTCTTGGATATGGGCAGTGGAGCGAAGGCTATTGCCGACTCTCACTTACGTATCCAGACGCAGTCATCGAAGAAGCAATTTCACGAATCCGAGATTTCGCGCACTAATCATTAGACCCGTTCTGTCGACTACCCAAGTCTAAAGACTTGGACTTGTTAAAAGTGCGTTGACAACAAACTCATGATATACTCTCACTGTCATTCAGCAAACTCCAGAAACTTGCTGACTCCGGCAAAAAGTATCATCTTCATCCTTAGTACAGTCCTTGCTGTTTTTACCTATGCCAATACCCACGCCGACCAGATGCAAACCTATACTGTTGCTGATGGGTTGGTGGGTCCTGTCGTCCCCGTTATTTTTCAGGACAGTCGCGGAATTCTCTGGTTCGGTTCTGACCAGAATGGGGTCAGTCGATTTGACGGTAATACGTTTGAATCCTACGCTGGCTCCCTGAACACCTTGGATGAAGCACCTTCGGCAAAAGTAAAATCGGGGGCATTGCTTGGACGGACGCGACAAATCGTTGAGGACAAGTGGGGACATATCTGGTTTCTCACGCGGATGCCATCAGAAAGGGAAGGACGTGTGAGTCGATTTGACGGCACTTCAATCAGTCTGATTGGCAAGGGGAATTCATTGATCGTCGATCAACTCGGTGACGTGTGGGTTGGTGAAAATCAGAGATTAACAAAATACGTCACAGATGCTGAACGCCCACCTCAGGCACAGCCAAACGAAATTGTGGGCGAAGATTTGCTGCGTTCAACAGATTTGACAATCAACGTGATCTTTGAAAGTCAAGATGGGACACTCTGGTTGGGTGGAAGTGAAGGGGAAAAGGAACAAACCGGTGTGATTCTAAGTTTTCGAGAGAGTCGTTGGGCACGTGAACCTCTAAATGACGACACGAGTGGTAAAACAGATACCGAAACACCGCGTATGTCAGTGGATACCGGGTTCGTACGTTACGATATGTCAAATCTTCGCGCCGTCGCAGCAATCGAAGCGATAGCCGAAGATGTAGACGGAAATCCTTGGTTTGGCGGCTATAACCTTCTTCTACGGTTTGATGGAAACAACTTTGAGCAGATTCTCCCACTATCTTGGGCATACAGAGGTTCCAATATAGGCGGCACTTCGGAAACAGTCGCAGCCCGAAGGTTCACAAAAATCCGGAGTGATAAGAGAGGACGGATTTGGTTTAACGACGAATATACCACAAGATGGTGGGAAGGGACACGCTTGCATACGCGCGCGAACCTCTCCGGATCCCTTGAAGTTGAAGATGCTATGGGCCACCTATGGTTCGCAAGTGAACAGGGACCCCAGAAATACGACAAAGATCTTAAACCAATTTCCTATACCACCAGTAACAGTCTGGAAAATGATAAAATCCATACAATTTTTGAAGCCATTGACGGTAAATTATGGTTTGGACACGATAACGGTGTAACAGCGTTTGACCCGAGACCTGTCATTAGCACACGCGCCGGCATCGGCACTAATCGAGTCCGGATGATATATGAAGATAGCCGCGGTTACCTCTGGTTCAGTATTCCCGGGGGCGTTGCACGCTACAATCCGAACGCCGACACGGAAAACATCACCATAAATTCATTGCGATTGGGGCCAACACAAAATACGTCATCTGCTGCCAAAGCCAATTCCACAGATAGACTGCAAACTGGATTTGGAGCTCGAACTGAAATCGTAAAAATGTTTGAAGTTAGCGGGCACATCTGGTTTGTCAACTTCGTAGATCCAAGGTCGCGTGGGAGATCAAGACGATATACGTTTTTTCGGTACGCCAATGGAAAATTTGACCAAGTTTCTATATCCATTCAGACCAGAATCGGCCCTGGCGGAGAAGGCGCAACCGGTGATCCTGAAGTTCTTGTGAGTGAAGGTGAACCCCAATGGATAACTTTCGGTGGGAACCTTTTCAAAGCGGATACGTCTGGCTTATTACGATTCACAAATGGTAGGTTTCAGAGAATTGGGTTCGGCACGACTTCGGAGATAGATCACGGGGAAGCCGCTATTACTGACCTCTATAGAGACGCAAATAATAGACTATGGGTGCATTTTGAGAATGGAAGGGTTTTACGCTATCCGAAAAATATTGACCGCTTAACGTCTACAACCGACGGTATCGAGCCAGAAATCCTGCCACTTAAAGCGACAACTCTGTTAAAATCTGCGCTCGGTGGAAAATGGTTCTTCAACACCGTAACAGGAAAATTGATACTCTGGAGTGAGACTGAACTCGGTGCCCCGCTCTTTCTTGACGGAGAGTCCAGCTCAGCACCACTTGCGGTCTGGAAAGACCCGACACAACAAAATAACGAAATAACTTTTCTCTTTTCCAACGCTCTCAGAACCTATTTAGGGACGCAGTTAATCACAACTCAGAACATCGAACTCGCACCCGTAAACGCCTCATTGATTTCCAAGGACAGAACTCTCTGGTTAGCAACATCTCGTGGGGCGGTCCGCTACGATGGGAACGTACTTACAACATACACAACAAAAGATGGATTCCTTGTAGACAATGTGCGTGATGTGATGGAGGACAGCAGCGGTAATATCTGGTTCGCCACAAGGGGGGGCGGCACTGTGCGATATGATGGCGAAACCTTCTACACGCTCACGACAAAAGATCGGCTGGCACATAATAACATCTGGAAACTTTATGAGTTCACGGATCAAGAAATCTGGTTCGCAACTGAAGGCGGTGCTACACAATATACACCTACGCGCGGGGGCATCCCTTTCTGTCGGCTAACCGCTTTATCGGCTGACAAAACCTACACGCAACTTTCATCTAACCTCTCGCTACCTGCCCGTAGAACCCGAAACGTTATCTTTGATGTACAGGGCATTAGTCCACTCCGAGAAGGGCTGTCATATCAATTTAGATTACTCGGATTAGATAATCCGAAGTGGACCAACGTTTCAGCAGAGAGGTTTGCTCTTTTAACAACCAATCCAGCCGTTTCATCTGACAAGTGGATTAACCTCTCTACATCCGAGTCAACAGACACACAACTCATGAACAGCAGGGACGTTAAAGTGGCACTTCAAAATCGAAACGGTATGCTGCGCATCCGCTACACCGGCCTGAAAGCTGGGAACTACAGTTTCCTTGTTAAGGCTTTCCGTGAAAACTGGCACTACACCCATCGACCCGCAGTTGTGGATTTTAATATCCAACCTCCGCTTTGGACGCGATGGCGTACCTACTTACCAACGCTCATTTTCCTGACCATCGTTTTCTCCTTATTAGGTCGCTTAATTGTCAATCGACGGCACACTGCACAACTACGAAATGAAGTACGTCAACGAGAAGAAACGGAAATGCGCCGTATTCGCGCTGAATTGAGTGAAGCACAAAATATCCAAATGGGACTCCTACCTACAGAAGCACCTGACACCAAAGGGTTTGATGTCGCCGGAATGTCGGTACCCGCCACGCAGGTCGGTGGAGACTTCTATGACTATCTCACTGTAGCAAACGGTCAGACTGCAATAGCTGTAGCGGATGCTGCAGGGAAAGGACTGCGAGGCGCAATGAACGCAGTGCTGACAAATGGGATGTTATACGAAGTCTCACGTTTCAAGTTCAAGGCGGATGTCATTCTCAGCGACCTTAATTCAGGATTAGCACCTCGTATGTATGGCCCAAGCTTCATCGCACTCAATCTCGCGATTCTCGATGAAACTACAAGACAAATCGACTATGCTAACGGTGGGCAACCGTATCCTGTC
Organism: Candidatus Poribacteria bacterium; assembly: GCA_963662915.2. GTDB lineage: Bacteria > Poribacteria > WGA-4E > WGA-4E > WGA-3G > WGA-3G. The sequence continues at coordinate 2,897,692 of CAXXEU010000002.1, forward strand.
CTCAAGCGCGGGAACGACATCATTGAAATTGAAAACAGTGATCTTCCTCTCGGAAGTATGAGAACGGTGGAATATGAATCGGCGACCTTCGCCTTAACGGAAGGCGATATTCTCATCTTTCATACCGATGGTCTGATTGAGGCACTTAACCAAGCGGAAGAGATGTATGGAACTGATCGTTTAAAGGAATCGGTTGCACGAATTCCTGAGGGATGTAGTGCCAGAGAAGTTGTTGAACACCTTGTCGCTGATGTCCGCACTTTTGTGGGTGAAGCGGAGCAGTATGATGATATGACAATCGTCGTCATCAGAATCCCGTGATATTCCACTGTGATCATTATCAGTTGTTAGCGAGTGCTTGTAGAATTCAAATAGCACGTATATACCTAAAAACCCTAACTGAAAACTGAAAAGTTGCGTAGCAAACTGTACTGATAACTGACAACTTTTAAACTACGCATCCCTGAACTCAAGAACCGTCTGCCGATATTCCTCAGGAAGCCCGATGTCAAACCGGCGACCTTTAACGACATATCCTGAAAATCCATCTGTCTTTCGCAATTCGTCCAAACAGGAAGTGAGTTGGAATTCGCCCCGTTCGCGGAGATTATGGGTGATGTTCCGTTCGAGAAATTCAAAAATCTGGGGCTGAATTACATAGATACCAAACACCGTCAAGAACTGGTCTATATCCATTCCATCTATGTGCAAATGTTCCATCGCATACTCAGCATCCGGTTTTTCGTAAAACGCCGTCACCGAAAGGAGTGAGCCTTCTTCCTCCCAGGCTCCAGTAACACACCCGAAGTTTGACAAGTGTTCGATCGGTGTAACTTTGAGTCCAACAACGCTGTGCCCTACGCGCTCATAAGCCTCAACTACCTGTTGGGCGCAGCATCTTTCTTCATCTGACCCATAGAGATGGTCACCGAGCATGAGCAGAAAAGGTTCGTTGCCGACCCATTCGCGTGCACAGTAGACGGCATGCCCAAAACCTTCCTGAACGTCTTGTGTAACGAACGTCACTCGGCTCCCTAATTCCAACAAATAGTTACAATACACTTGGTTCTCTTTGCTGAGTTTATTAAAGTGTTCGATCGGCGGTGGCGTTTTGAAAAACGACTCAAAGAGCTTGATATCCCCTTGCTGAACGATAAGACAAACCTCCTCAATTCCCGCCTTCACCGCCTCTTCAACGATTGCCATAATCGCTGGCTTTGCCTGCCCAGAACTGTCAATGACTGGAAACAATTCTTTCTTCATCGCCTTTGAAGCAGGGAACAACCGAGTTCCAAAGCCTGCAGCAGGAATAACTGCTTTTCGGACGTGTCTTCCCGCCTCAATAACGAGTTTCAGACAGGACATATCCAAAGCCTGCTCAATAATCTCAATCACCCTCTGTTGGCTCTCTTCGTCTTTGGCAATAAATTGTGCGGATCCGTCGCCTTGCGAACCGACTCCTTTGCCGCCCCAGATATAGGGTTGAATTGGCGCATAGTTGAGAACCTTATGAAGGACAGGTGCCGTCAATTGTGATGGACATGCCGGAATAAGGTGTTCGTCAAATTCCATCTGTGCGCGGGTCATGAGTTTGCCAACTGCTTCCGCATCTCCGTCGCGCAGTGCCTGATATGCCTCTTGTGTAATTTTCGCGCTGAGAGGACCAAGGTAGTGTTGCACATTTCTATCTAATTCGCTTTCTGCAAATGGATAGCAGTGATTTAATTGGTTTAGTATGAGACGGGTATCCTTACCAGCACCGAGATCGACAATTACAAGGTACATGTCCTGCAAAACATTAAACTCACGGACATCAATATGGTCTCCGTCAAAGGTCATAAGGATAGGCTGCTGGTACGCACACCCCTGGTCCATCCGTCCACAACGTGAAGGTGTGGTCGTCTCACCTCGATAGGCATATTCCATCTCACCGCGTGTTGTCATCTTGAGATCGTACGTCCGATTAAAGGCACGCGCGACCAAAACGCTAATAGCAGCACTTGAAGACAACCCTTTTTTCACGGGCAAATCGGTGAGATAATTATCGATTTCCAATCCTTGGATTCGGTAGTTGGTTAAAATTTGATATGCGACCCCGGCAGCATAACTAAAAAATCCACCCTTTTCAGCTTCAGCGAGGAGCGCGCTCCCCTCCATGGGCAGGCTATAGGGACCATGGCGGGTACCATCACTGAGTGTCGTCCTCAAAATTAGACAGGTCGGATGCGGTTTAACCTCGGCGTATACACCTTGGTTCGTGCTGGTTATTAACGTATAGCCCTTTTCGAGCGCTGCGTTATTTCGCCGGTGCCCGCCTGCCCAATCACTATGTTCCCCGAACAGGCAAATTCTTCCCGGCACAAAAAGTTTCATAGCAGCTCCTTTGACTTTAAGGATAAAAATAGTAAATCTGTTCCCAGATCAACCTCAATTAGACGAAGATATAGCAATTTTAGTTGAGACGAAAACGTGTCCAAAAGGCTCAGGGGTGAGGTCGCACCTACGGACCTATGACATCTTTCCGATGTACTCGCGCCCAGTGACACCTTTGCTGCCACCTATCTGCTTTTAGTATGGTTCCGAGAGACAATGCTTCGTTTTTTGCGATTGTAGCAAACACTTTTACCGCTGTCTCATAATCTTTCTGATGATATGCGTTGATGCCGATTGTTCTCTGGACCTCTAACGCAAGACTCTGGTACTGTTCGGATATCAGACGCAAGCGTGCTGGTGTTTTTGATGAATCCTCATTTCCAGTCTCTGATTTTTCTAACAGAGCCGCTGCGCGCTGGAAATACCGGTTGCTGCTTTGCCACGCTTCTTCTCTATGCAGTAATTCACCCGCTAAGAGATACGCTAACCACATATTCGGTGTTGTTTGTATACACCTTGACAGGTATGCCATCTTTTCGGCATCAGCTTTCGGTTCTATTAGCACAGCACGAAATAGATCTCGTAAGGACAGATTTTCTTGGGACATTCCAGTTAACCCAGAATCCCAGTCCGTTAGCATCGTATCTGGATACGAGAGTGCTGCAATTCGCTTGATTCGTCTCAACGCAACAGTCCGGTGTTCTGTTTCAAACGAGGTATATGTCTCTAACGCCTGCTCGTGATCATCCTTGAGCCAGTGGATGTCCCCGATCAAGAGCGCTGCTTCTGGACGCAATCGCGTGTCTTCCGCACCCACGATGCGAGTTGCTAACGATAGTGCCTTATCATAATCTTGTGCTTGATAGGCACTGTACATTAATCCATACAGTGTGCTTAAGTTGTTCGGTTCAGCAGACAGCATCGTTTCAAAAGTTTGGACAGCGGTGCCAAAATCTTTTCGATAGTACGCCTGCCATGCGGTATCTCGCAAGGCAGCCATTTCATGAGCACACACCCGCTCAAAAACACTCCGCTGCTGTAAACGGTACGTTGTATAGGCTATGTCATTGTCACTCAAAGGAACATTGTCCAAAAATTCGAGCCACTCCATTTCCAGTGAATACAAGTCTTTCCCGTAATGCCTCATAAAATTCCCAGTCGGAAAAACGCCCTTAAATTTTTCTATACCGTAGGTATCAACAAGAAACCGAACAAAGGAACCAGCCAATAGATAACTTCTCGAACCGGCATGTCCCCAAAATCCGAATCCCATGATGCCTGAAATGGGGGGTGCGATCTCCATCTGTCGCATCGCTTTTGCCCACTGATGTCCTGTAAGTCTCCCTTCCTCCCAATCCGCAGCAACTGCGATTCCTTCATGCAGACCTATTTTTAGACTCACCTTCAGAGGTGACCAAGGTATAGTAAAAACATGTGCTAATTCATGTTTAAGTACTGGATGCGGAAAACCTTGGGTATGGATGTGAAATCCGTATCCAAATGGGTCCTCGACGGATGTATGACGTGCACCAATCAACCCCTTCTTCTGTTCTGGAGAAGCATAGATGTATGCTCGAACCTTTCGAGAGAGTGTTGCGCCTTCAGGCATGAGATAAGCAGAGAGTTGGGCATACTGAAATTCGCAATCCTCAGCAATCCGTTCAATCTGAGGTTCAAGTTCGCGGGCATAGAAAATTTCAAAATGCGTTGTTTCTCGGAAGCCACCAAGTTTTCGAGCGACATCTTCCCGGGTTGGACGAATACCCAGGGCACCTGCGTAAAATTGGAAACCTAACAAGCCGACGATCAACACATATAGTGGGACGCGCTTTGTAACCGGTACAACAAACTTACGCCACCTAAGTTTTGGCATCAATCCCGTTGATCTACTCACCTCACAAGTACTGACGGTAAGTCCCAAAAATAGGAATGTCCAAAGTAGTGTTTCGGTGCGGGCAATCAGGAGTGTCCCAGTTATCCGAATAACGAAATCGTAAATTGGTCCTGGAAAATACCCGAAAGGCGAATGATACGCAAATACGGGTGGATGAAATATCAAATTGATAACCACTGGGACGCAAGAAAGCAGGAGATAACCGAGATATACCAAATATGCCATCCATCGTTTCTGAATCCAAAATCCAAAAAACACACCCGCCGCAGTCGCATACTGACAACTGATTAAGGGCAAAATAGCAAAAAACAGAAATCCTTCACCAAAATCGCAATTTTTGACCCGAAAAGCGTTCAGCAAAATTATACCGAGCGGTAGCAGGAGCAAACTGATGTTAAATATCAAGGCATTCCAGAAACACCGGAAGACGATTTGTCTGGATGAACCGATAAGTGCCTCTGGACTCCGCTTCATTTGCTGCAGTACCGTTAGTGCTATATGCGCACCAGCAAAAGAAATACTGAGTGCTATCACGGCGCAAAACTCAAAAGCGAGGATATTAAACAGCGGCAGATTGGCAAGTACGAGTGCCAACACACCGAACGCAATCAACCAGAGCCAGTATGAGAGGGACCTATATATCATAGGCGTTATGCCCATCTTTAAAAATTGAAAGTAGTGTTTAGGATTTATTTTACTCGGATGCCTACTCCCTGTCAAGCAGAATTCAAGGTCGACACAGATTTACCATAAATGACCGTGAGTCTATATGAAATTTCTTTGCAGCTTTAAGGTAAAATATGCTATAATATCGTATCAAGGATGTATAAGCGCGGTGGAAACACCATGCCAAACGACATCGACATACCTCCCAAACCAATATATGAAGGTTGTGCCTCTAATGTGCACCCTCAACAGGAGAAATAACAATGGCAAATGGATTCTCACGATTTTTCAAGGCTATCTGGTACACACTGACAGGCCGCGCCCATGAATCCGCGGATAGAATGATGGAAAACCCCGAAGCCGTTAGAGGGGCTTATGAAGACATCATCAAGGATAAAAAAGGGAATATCCAACGTTATAAGCAAGCGATCGGGCAACTTATTGCTATCGTTGAACAGAAGAAATCCACAGTACAGAGTTTGACTGATGAAGTCGATCGGTTGGAAGAACTAAAGACAGGCGCGATCGCTAAGGCACAGCAGACCGCCGCAGCGTTGCAAAGTGAAGGGCTCGCACAGGAAGAAATCAAACAGCACGCTGAATACACCCGATGTGTCACCGCTTACCAAGACTTTAATTCCAACCTCACGGAAAAGAACGGTCGCATTACGGAACTGGAAAATGAGATTGAAGGTGCACAAGCGGATATCCAATCTCACAAACTTCAGATTACCAGTCTCCATCGTGATTTAGATAAAATCAAATCCGAACAATCCGAGGCAGTCGCGGATCTGATTACGGCGCGGGAACAAGAAGAAATCGCCGATATGCTCTCTGGTATCAGCATGGACGGTACTTCCGCCGAATTGACGCGCATGCGTGAAATACGTGAGAAAGCGAAAGCCCGCTCAACAGTTGCACAAGAATTGGCTGGAACGGATTCAAAAAACGAAGAGGAAGAATTTCTCACTGCTGCGCGATCCTCCAGCGCGTCTAATGAATTTGATGCTCTAATTTTTGGCGCACAGCAAACAGATACACAGACAAAGGCTGAACCCGATAAGGCAAAATCGGACTCGGATTCCGAACTACCGATATAACTCGGTTCTTGCAGGTTCGTCAGATAGAAACAGAAGGGGGCGGTAATTTATAGCCGTTAAAAGCCCAACCTACCCATTCCGCACAGAAGCCGGAATGCTCATCAATTCAGGAACGTCTCGGAGTCTCGTCTTGTCTGGAAATATCCACGATCTCTTCTTCATACGCGAGGAAGAGAATACGGATTACATTCCACTCGTCCCCTTCTTAACACGCAGCTGGGACATCCCGGGGTTTATCCTGGTAGTTTACGAACTCAACGGTCCCATACGGTTTGCACAGGTGGCTGACGAGGAAAAAGTTAAGCAGGCATTCAATCTGTGGCGAGGAACAACACAGTCAGCATCTGATACAAACGTAAGCACGCGACCCGCCATTGGATTGTTAGATACTGCTGCCGAAACCGCTGATACCCCTTTTGCGCAGTACATGAACGATGCGATCGGCAGCCCGACCTTGGCACTTGAACTCTTACGTCAGTTTTGTCTGATCTCCCGAAGCACGAACGCACACGGTGAAAAACTACTATCAGAAAAACTGATAATCTTCATTGAGGCGGCAGATATGCTGCTCCCGGAAGGCGAAATTCGGAGTTTGGCACTACAGGATAGGCACCGGATTAGCATCATTCAAGACTGGATTTCGGACTCGAATTTCATGAACGGTAACGATACCGTCATCTTTATCACAGAGTCCGCAAGCCTCGTGAATTCCCGGATTATCAGACTGCCTCAGGTGGTTACCGTTGAAATCCCATCGCCGGGGATGGCAGAACGCCAACACTTTATTTCATGGTTTAACAACACGCCGAAACTGATGGAAAAACCCTTAAACCTTTGGGGCACACAATCCCAACTCGCGGTGCTCACAGCGGGTTTATCCATACAAGCATTGCGCCAACTCCTCCTCTCTGCACGCTACTCTGGCGACAAACTACAACCGGAAGACGTGATTAACAAAGTGTCCGAATTTATCCAAGGGCAGTTAGGCGAGGATGTCGTAGAGTTTAAGAAACCGACACATAGCTTCAAGGATATCGTAGGCAATCAAAATTTAGTAGATTTTCTCAAGACCCAATTGATTCCACGTATCACTTCAACGGGTCCTGATGCTATTGCCGGCATGAGTGTTTGCGGTCCCATCGGCAGTGGGAAAACCTTTATTTTCGAGGGACTCGCCGGTGAACTCGACATTCCGGTGATCGTGCTCAAGAACATTCGGAGTATGTGGTTCGGGCAAACAGATGTCATCTTTGAACGACTCAGGCGACTGTTGATGGCACTTGTAAAGGTACTTATCTTTGTTGACGAAGCAGATACCCAATTCGGTGGAGTCGGAACGGATGCACATAGCACAGAACGGCGTTTGACGGGAAAGATACAAGCGATGATGTCGGATCCACAACTCCGTGGCAACATTACGTGGCTTCTGATGACAGCGCGTATCTATAACCTCTCACCCGATCTACGACGAGAAGGTAGGGTGGGGGATATGGTGATTCCGGTACTCGATCCGAGTGGAGAAGATCGTGAGGCGTTCCTCCGCTGGACTATCGCCAAAGCCTCCACTGTTTCACTCTCTGAAGAAGCAGTCGAACGGCTTCTCGAACTCACCGAAGATTATTCTGCTGCGAGTTTTGCGTCGCTACGCTCCGACTTGGAAGCCACCAGTCTTCACAAGGAACATTTGTCAACGACATCAGACGAAATAGCCGAATTGACGCTCGATGAGATCATCGCTGTCGTCGAAGATCGGATTCTCCCCGACATCGGTCCAATCCGACGTTATCAAACCTTACAGGCACTTGTCAATTGCACCCGAAAATCCCTGCTCCCGTGCGAATACTCTCCAGAAATCCGAGAATCTTGGGTGAAACAGATTGGGCAACTCGAAGTGATAGGTGTTAGAGGCTAATGACCTCTCCGCTCGCGGCGGAACGATACCCAGCACAGATGATTTCCACAGAATGCGCCGCAAATTCGGCGTTCATCTCGCTTTCCACACCGTTCTCAACACAATCCACAAACGCGCCGAATTCGCGTTGTCCGTCGTCTCCGCTGCCCACATCTATCCATTGCTGCTTCGGAGGCATTCCGATTCCTGCTTGTGTGCTGCTCCACATTCCCATCGGATCAAGTGGGTGAGGCTCTGGTGGTTCAAAAGCCGGTTCAGCTGCAAAAACTTCCAAGCGATTTGCCGAAGCATCAAATGTCAAAGAGCCTTCGGTCCCGATGAGATGGACTTTCCGAACGCCGCCTTGCGCGTGACTCTGCCAACCGTAGCGTCCACCAACAAGCGTTGCGGTGATTCCACCCTCTAAAGTTAGAACTAAAGCACCAAAGTCCTCAAGTCCGCAGTTGCGATGTTCTTCAAAGAAATAGTTCGCCGTTCCACCAAAGACACGCTGCACTCGTTTTTGCGTCAACCAATTCACCATAGATACAGCGTAGACACCCACATCAAACATCTCAGGTTTGGCTTCAACGAAACTGTAACGTTCTAATGTAGGTTTTTGGATTCGCTTTTCTCCGACAGGTGCTGTGCCTGGATGTCCTTTAGAAAACAAGACATCGCAATGAATTGCCTGAAGTTCCCCAATGCGTCCACTTGTCAATGCCTGTTGGACGGTCCGCGCCCAGACACTATAAATATTGCTAAACATCTGAGACTTCACGCCGTTTTTCTCAACGGCGGCGACAATTTTGTTGGCATCTTCCGAGTTGAGTGCCATCGGCTTATCAAGATAGACATGCTTTCCTGCTTCGGCACATTTCGCTCCAATGCGCCCACGACGCTCTACGTCCGTGCAGAGACTGACAATATCTACATCCTCACGTGCCAACGCCTCATCAAGGTCAGCGATGAAGGGTAGATTTAACGCATCTGCAAGGGAACGCCCCAACGTAATTCGTTCTGATGGTCCATCCAATTCATCTGCAAAAGCGACCAACTGACAGCGTTCATCTTGCGCGAAATTCAAGGCGTAATTTTCCTGATGCGTGCGATGTCCACCCAGTAAAAGGACACCGTATTTTCCGTTCTGCTGCATGTTAGCCCTCCAAGGGTATAGGTTGCCCACTTTCAAGCGATTGTGCGATAGCCCCTGCCAGTTCACCTGAACCGTCCAATTCCGGTGGAATCGCATTCGAGTAATGTCTGCCTATCGGCGTCTCGTGGTAGATGACACCTTTATTACCGACCAACATAATGTCGATTGCTGTTTCCACATCAGCCCGATTGACACTTAACAGTGCCATCTGTCCGCCTACGTAGTGAACCATTATTGTAACCTGTGTTGTCTCTGCGTCCCCTTGGGCATAGACATGCGTCGGCTGTGAGGGTATCCATTCATTTGCAAGCGCCGCAACCTCTGCCACGGGTGATAGCAAATTCTCACCTGCGTTAGCGATGTGAAGGACGCATCGTAAGAACACTGGACTCCCAATCCGTTCTTTTTCAAGTACGGATTGCACCGATTTTTTAAGTAATTCCATTTCTCTCCTCTCCATACAAGAGCAATCTCCTGATCTCGACTGTTGCCATAAAACCCAAAAAATGTTGACAGATCGACCTGCCTTATGCTATAGTTCTAACAACCTTATGTAACCCACAGGTACAGGTGTAACAAAAACCGAATTTTGAACATCGTTCAAAATTCGCCCAGATAACCAATAGTTAAAAAACCAGCAGGTTTCAACCCATTTGGAGGAAAACTATGCCACTGAAAACCCTTGAAGAACTGGTTGCAGAAGCGAAAGCAAACGTTGGACACATCTCCGCAGACGAACTCACGGAAGCGGAACAATCTGTTGTTATTATAGATGTCCGTGATGAATCTGACTACGATGAAGAACACTTGCCGAATGCGGTTTCGCTCCCACGCGGATACCTTGAACTCGATATCGACGAAATTGTGTCTGATGCAGATACACATATTGTCACGTACTGCGGGGGCGGCACCCGGGCGACCCTTTCGGCACATACCCTAAAAAACATCGGCTATGAAAACGTATCCGTGCTAACAGGCGGTTTCCGCGGTTGGAAAGCCGAAGGACTACCAACGAAAGCATCCGATGAATAAGTGTCTATATGTACGTAAATTAGCATAGATAACAGACCTTGTCAAGAAGTTGATCGGAATATTTCATTCAAACATAGCGACCAGCGGTCAATTGACGCGCAATTACTAACGGAGAAAATATGCGTAACAAATATATTCTCTTAGCATTTATATTCCTTATGCTCTTCATCGGTGATAGCGATGGACAGAAGAAACAACTCAATGTCTTTACATGGGCAGGCTACGTCAGCGACGACATTCGCGAGGGTTTTGAAAAGGAATATGACGTTACTGTCCTCGTTGATACTTATGCCAGCAACGAAGATCTCCTCGCGAAATTGTTAGCAGGGGCAACAGGTTACGACATTATCATGCCTTCTGACTATATGGTATCCATTCTAATCAATCAGAATTTGTTAGCGGAATTGAACCGCGAAAACATTCCGAACTTTCAGAACATCAGTCCACTGTTCCTCGGTAAATACTTTGATGCTGAAAACCGATATTCCGTTCCTTATACATTTGGCACCGCGGGTATCGCTTATGATTCGGCTGTCGTTTCACCGGCTCCTGACAGTTGGGCGGTACTTTGGGATGCGCAATATAGAAACCAATTCAGTATGCTCGATGACCAGCGTGAGACGATTGGTGCGGCACTTAAACTGCTTGGATACAGTTTTAACACGACCAATCCGAACGAGATCACAGCAGCGAAAGAAAAACTTATAACACAGAAATCGCTCGTCAAACAGTATAAAAGTGAAGCGGAAGAATTGCTTATCGCTGGAGATGTTGTAATGGCGCACTGCTGGAGTGGAGATGCGTTTCGAGCGACTGAAACCCGCCCTACGATTCGATACGTCATCCCTAAAGAAGGCTCAAGCCAATTTATTGACACAGTCTGCATTCCGAAATCCGCACCGCATAAGAAACTCGCCGAACAGTTTATCAACTATCTCCTACGTCCTGAGGTCAATGCTAAGATCACGGTTTTTACGAAATACGGGACCTGTGTACCTACGGCGAAAGAACACTTGCCAGAGTACCTAAAGGAACATAAATTCATCTATCCGTCGAAAGAGGTTATGGAATCTCTTGAATGGCTGAAGGATCCGGGGGACTTTACGAGATACTATAACCGCGCTTGGGAAGAAATTAAGGCAAAATAGTCAATCCGCATTTATTTCTAAATCCAAAGGAGGAAAAGTTGAGCAGACCTAACATTCTATTCATCATGTCCGACGACCACGCCTCGCATGCTATCAGCAGCTACGGCAGTCGGATTAACGAAACACCGCACCTCGATCGTATCGCTGATGGCGGTATGATTCTCCAAAACTGTTTCTGTGTCAACTCGATATGCACACCGAGTCGTGCGAATATTTTGACAGGGAAACATAGCCACCTCAACGGGGTCAAAACGTTGTCAGATCCACTTGATGGCAGGAAACCGAACGTCGCGAAGATGCTTCAAGCGGACGGCTATCAGACGGCAATGGTAGGCAAATGGCATCTCGGACACGGTGGAAACGCAGATCCAACCGGTTTTGACTACTGGAACGTCCTACCCGGACAAGGGCTCTACCACGATCCTGTGATGCTCACACCAGAAGGCAGAACAACCCATGAAGGTTATGCCACTGACATCATCACCGATTTTTCGTTAGATTGGCTGCAGAATCGGGATAAGGAGCAACCGTTTTTCCTGATGTGTCATCACAAAGCACCTCACCGACCGTGGGACTCGGACGAGAAACACGCCCACATGTTCGAGGACGAGGACGTTCCGATGCCGGATAACTTTTTCGACGATTACGCGAATCGTTCAAACGCTGCGAAAGAGGCGAAGATGCGCGTCTTCGGACACATGACCGAAAGCGACCTCAAGATTGATACGCTTGGTCCACCGCCTGACGGGTTGTCGGAAGAAGAATTGGCGAACTGGCAATATCAGCGTTATATCAAAGAATACCTCCGATGTGTTGCTTCAATTGATGACAATGTCGGACGGATGCTTGATTATCTGGACGCTGAGGGTATTGCCGATGACACTATGATCATTTATACCTCCGATCAAGGTTTCTTCTTAGGCGACCATGGTTGGTACGACAAGCGGTTCATGTATGAAGAATCTTTACGGATGCCTTTCCTTGTCCGCTATCCGCGTGAGATCGAAGCCGGTACTTCCGCCAACGCAATGTCACTGAATATAGATTTCGCAGAGACTTGGCTCGACTATGCAGAGGTCTCAATCCCTGATGATATGCAAGGGACGAGTTTACGTCCTATCTTTAATGGCGAAACACCGGACGATTGGCGGACTTCAATGTATTACCGTTACTGGATGCACCTCTCACATCACTACGTGCCAGCGCACTACGGGATACGGACGCACCGCTATAAACTCATCTACTATTACGGCGAGGCACTCGGCACAACTGGATCTATTGATGAACCGAAAGAGCCGGAATGGGAACTTTTTGATCTGGAGAAGGACCCGAACGAGATGTGCAGCGTCTATGACGACCCCGCTTATGCAAATATTGTCACCGAATTAACGGCTGAACTCTATCGACTCAAAGCAGACGCAGGCGATGAGGAATAGTTTTAACTATTAAATCTGAGCTGCTGCGTCCATTGTCCTTGCAGATTTCTAATCGTTTAGAAATGATTTTAAACCTAAACCCTTTTCTTAACAATTTTAGATCGTTGTTCTTACTGCAAAGCAAATGGATGCAACACCCAAACATAATTCTAAAAAACCAATGGAGGTAGAAAATGGCAACTCAGAATCCGTTAAACAACATTGCCCCCGGTATGAAAGTTACAGCACAGATGTCGCCAGAACCGAGTGAGGCTGATCTGCAGCTTGCGAAGCAGATGGATGTTGAATATGTTGTCCTCTGGACGAACGGCGAGAATGCAAACTACGACTACTTCATGAGCCGTCGTGAGATTTTCGAGAATGCTGGACTCAAAATTTACGGATTCGGCAATAGCGATGTCCACAATCAAGACGGGATAGTGCTTAACTTGGAAAACCGAGACGCAAAGGTTGAACAGTACAAACAGTATATTCGCGATCTGGGGAGAGCAGGGATTCCGTATACAACTTATGCACACATGGGAAATGGTATCTGGAGCACTGAACGCGAAACCACCCGCGGCGGGGCAAGTGCAAGGGCATTCAACCTTGAGGCTGCCGATGTCGGACACTGGGGCGGTAAAAAATACGGGATGCCGCTTTCACACGATCGTGAATACAGTGAAGCGGAAATCTGGGATAACTATACCTATTTCATCAAGCAAGCTGCGCCAGTGGCTGAAGAAGCGGGGGTGATGATTGGTATCCACCCCGACGATCCACCTGCGGTACACCTTGCCGGAATTCCAAGGTGTATTTTCAGCAGTTTTGAGGGGTATAAACGGGCACTCGAAATCGCTGATAGTCCGAATGTCGGTATGTGTTTCTGTGTCGGCTGCTGGTTAGAAGGTGGCGAACTCATGGGCAAAGACGTTATTGAATCAATCCGCTACTTCGGCGAACAAGGCAAAATCTTCAAAGTCCATTTCCGCAATGTCGATCAACCGCTTCCGCATTTTGTCGAAACCTTCGTCGATAACGGGTATCAGGATATGTACGAAGTGGCGAAAGTACTCCGTGAAGTCAATTTCAACGGCGTATTGATTCCAGACCATATCCCACAAATGGGAGACAGCCACCGTATCGGAACGGCGTACACGATCGCCTATATGAACGCACTTGTCAAGCGGGCAAATGAAGAGGTTGCTGCGTGAAGACGTTGGCACCGATCATCTTCCTCACGCTAAGTGTTACATTGATAGCAGTAACTGATACGGGCAACTTGGACTGGCACGACTTCCTCGGTCCAGCGCGAAACAGCAAGTCGCAAGAGAAGATAGATATTGCACCGTGGGGGAAAACGGGGCCGCCCATTGTCTGGCACCAGAAGATTGGGACGAGTTACGCGGCACCCACCGTCGCAGACGGAAAATTGTTTATCTTTGCACGGCACGGCGAGATGGCGCGACTCACCTGTTTGGAAAGCACGACTGGCACAGAACTCTGGCGTTTTGAGTATCCGACGAACTACGAGGATATGTACGGGTATAATAATGGACCTCGGTGTTGTCCGGTTATTGATGAAGATCGCGTCTATATCTTCGGAGCAGAGGGAATGCTCCACTGCATCCGTGTGTCAGACGGAAAAGATTTGTGGAAAATTGACACAACTGCGGAGTTCCACGTCGTGCAAAACTTCTTCGGTGTCGCCTCTGCTCCTGCCGTTGAAGGCGAGTTGCTGATTGTTCAGATTGGAGGTTCGCCACCGGGCAGTCCAAAGGATATTTGGGGAGCAAACGGTAGACCGAAACCAAATGGAAGTGGCATCGTCGCTTTCAACAAGTACACGGGGGAGGTCGTTTACCAAGTTGCCGATGAACTGGCGAGCTATGCAAGCCCTATCTTTGCCACGATTAACGGCAGACGATGGGGCTTTGCATTTTTGCGTGGCGGACTTGTCGGTTTTGAACCAACAACGGGTAAAATTGATTTCCACTATCCGTGGCGACACCCGAAAATCGAATCCGTCAACGCCTCATCTCCGGTTGTTGCCGATGATCTCGTCTTTATTAGCGAGTCGTATGGTATCGGCAGTTCCGTCGTCCAAGTACGCCCTGGGGGTTACCAAGTTGTTTGGAAAGATCAAACGAGACAACGGAAGAAAGCGATGGAGCTGCACTGGAACACGGCAATCCATCATGAGGGCTATCTCTACGCCTGTAGCGGACAACACTCAAACGGTGCGGAGCTGCGTTGTGTTGAACTCAAGACAGGTAAAGTCCAGTGGTCACAACGCGTTGATGAGCGTGCTTCGCTGCTATGGGTGAATGACTACCTGATCTATCTCGGCGAATACGGACGGCTGATGTTGCTCAAATGTTCCCCAGACAAATTGGAGGTAATCTCGGAAGCCGTGTCTTTAAGTAAAAATGGTAAGCACTTGGTTAAACACCCCGCTTGGGCAGCACCTGTGCTGGCTGACGGTTACCTCTACATCCGCGGCAGAGACAGTCTTGTCTGTTTTAACCTACGTTCAGAGACTAAATGATTACGGGTTCCAAAGCGTCGCTTCAATGAATCGCTCACCATCGGGTTCCTCATCAAAATAGTAAGTAGTTATCACAGTTCCGTCGGGACGTTGGATTGTGCGCGGATAGCCGACATCGTGGTCCCCACCATTGTCGCGCAGAACAATCTCTTCACCCCACGTCTCACCATCATCACTACTCAACTTGCCGCAAATCCGATACGGTGCGTCCCGATAGCCATAGATAAGACACAACCTTCCATCATGAAGACGGGTTAGCGTCGGGGGATTCCCACCCCGTCCCGTATTATCTACAGGTTGATTCTTATGATACCATGTTTTCCCGTTGTCCTCTGAGGCGTAGAGATCAATCCAGTTTCTGCGTTCCTGCCAATCGGGACGCGTATAACCGGTACCATCGCGGCAACGAACCGCCACGAGAAGCTTTGAATCGGACAACCTAACACTCGCTGGCATGATTGCGAACCCTTCAGGTTCCGGTCCAATCTGAGATAACAACGAGAAAGACTCGCCACCATCGGTTGTCTTGGCACAAAATATGAGTCCCTCTTCACCGTCCGATTTTGAGGCAGTGAGGAACACGACGCATTCGTCTGGACCTGAAACGAGATAATCCGTTCGTGCAGCGATGCCGGTATAGCCAAACATCGGAAGTCGGTACGGACCATTCCAACTTTTGCATCGGTCTGTGGAAGTGTAAAACCACGAGTACGCCCCGGCTCTCAGTCCGGTTCTGCTGCACATCATCGCAAAATCTGGATGCGTAAAATCGACGCGTTGCGGGGTATCGAACGCAGCCTCTGTTTTCAGTCTATGCTGTTCTTCGACGTGCTCATCCGCCGAAAGCGTGCCCCTTGCAGGTAGGCGACACGGTGTTTCCGAGACGCTCCAGGTCTCGCCGCCATCCAAACTCCGTGCCTGCATCCCAACGAACGGTTTATCTCGGTCCCGGCGATGGAAACCTCCATCGGATTTGTGATACCCAACCGTAAAACCGACAACAATTTCGTTGCCCCATGCCCACATACCGTAATTCGCGGGCCAACCGGCATAGCGACCCGGCTCGTGATAGAGTGTAACTTGTCGCATTCTAATTTTCATTCTCCTTTTTTCTAAGCACACGCACCGTCTCACGCGATACGATGAGTTCCTCATTCGTGGAAACGACCAGAATTTTGGCGCGACTGTTGTCGGCAGAGAGGTCAGATTCCCCACTGAGCTGCTCGTTTTTTATAGGGTCTAAGTGAATACCACACCACTCTAACCCTTCACAAACTTTAGCACGTGTTATCGGACTCTTCTCCCCAATACCTCCCGCAAAAGCGATAACATCAACACCACCGAGTGCAGCGATATACGCCCCGATATACTTCTTCACACCGTAACAGTAAGTATCTAAGGCAAGACGCGCCTTGTCATCCCCGGCTTCTATTGCTTCTTCTACATCACGCATATCTCCACTTGTGCCGGAAATCCCTTTCACACCAGAATCTTCAATCAACTGACAGCGAATTTCATCGGTGGAAAATCCCTCTTTATCCATCAGATACAACACAGCAAAGGCATCCAGTTCGCCGCACCGAGTAGATTGAATCATCCCGTACTGCGTCGAGGTTCCCATTGACGTATCAATAGACTTCCCGTCTTTGATAGCACAGAGAGACGAACTCCCCCCGAGATGGCAGGAGATAATGCGGAGTCCTTCTCCTGATTCGCGTCTCAGCAGTTGCGGCACACGTTCCGAGATATAGCGATGCGAGGCACCGTGGTAGCCATACCGACGGATGTCGTGTTTCTCTACCCAAAAGCGTGGAACTCCGAATTCGGCGGCATAATCCGGGATGGTCTGATGAAACCACGTCTCGAAAACGGCGACGAGTGGAGTTGCAGGGAGGAGTTCTTGAAAAGCACAGATAGAGGCGATATACGCAGGATTGTGCATCGGCGCAAGCGGGGTTGATGCCTCAAGCGCGGCTATTACATCTTCAGTAATCCTTGCTGAACGCCAATAGCCTTTGGCGAGAATCGTTTTGAATCCAACACCATCAAGTTGCGCCAGATTTGCAAGGCATCCGACTTTAGGGTCGGTAATCAGACGGATTGCGTGGGCAATTGCGGCGGTATGCGTCGGTGCATCCATCTCGCCTTCAACGATCGGTTTGCCAGGAACAGCGTGTGTAAAGGCTGATGGAGAATTCCCAATCCGTTCTACGCCTCCCTTGACCAGGGACGCCATCGTCTCCATATCAATAATTTGGTATTTGAACGAGGTACTCCCTACATTCGCACAGAGTATATGCATTAAACTAATATTCCCTATCGTAAAGCATCGGGGTTGAAAACCCCGCCTACAAAAAACTGATGGACGAAGTAAAGTAATTAGAGATTAGGGAAACGTAGGATTCGCTTTGCATTTCCACCCATAATGTCCGCTAACTCTGATTCCCTTACATTCGGCAGGAGTTTCTCAATAACAGTTGTAAGTTTGTCATAACCCGGATCCTCCAAGATCCATGGAAAATCGGTTGCCCACATTAACCGCTTGGGTCCAAAATCGTTCAGGAGATTCCGATGCCAGCCTGCCAAGTCTTGATACGGGAACGCTTCCTTACTGAATGCATACTGACCAGAGAGATGCACGTTAACATTTTCAAACCGCGCCAAGCGATATGTGGTGTGCATAGCAAGGTTGTAACTTGATACTTGAATCTGTGGTCGTCCAAGTTCATCCCAACTAAATTTACCTCTGCCTGGCGTCATGCCGAGGTGGTTTAGCACAATCCGCACCTGTGGAAACGCCTGTATTAGATACGGAAGGAGGTGCGCTTCAATCGCCTGCGGATAGAGCCAAAGCACACAATCGTGTTTAGCAGCGTATTCCCAGATGGGGTAGGTCTCAAATTCGCGGACATCCATTTTTGCGAAAATATCACGCGGCCCGCCAAATGTCGAGAGCCGAAATCCGATAATGCCGGTATCATCTGTCAATTGCGCTATATGCGCGGCAGGATTCGGATGTCCTTGGGGAATAAGTCCAATGCCACGGAAGCGATTCGGGTAATCTTTGAGACATCGCAAGAGATAACGGTGCTGTTCCAGACTTGTGCCAGCCATCTGGACGAGAACTGCCTGATCAATCTGGTTTTGCTTCATCTCACTCAACAACTTCTCGACGGGTTCTTCGCGATCCGCTGGCCAGACATCGCTTGTTTCACGCGGAAATTCGGATGAGGCTTTTGTGAACACATGGAGGTGGGCATCAATCCGTGGCATATAAGAGTCCTCCTCCGTTTAGTCCTCAAGACTAAACAATTTGCGACGTTCCGGGGTTTGGCAATACGATGCGATGGATGTAAATCGGTCAGGTGCAACGCGTCCGGGTGTTCGCTTCTCATAAATCAGTATGATTGATTTCCGAGGGACATCCGAAGCGTTATCCATTGAGACATGCCATCCATAGGAATTGAACACAATCGCGGTTCCTGCTTTACCGGGAAAGGTTTTATGCCCCGGCATACTCTCTTGGCGGAGTGGGCGTGAATACGGACCTGCATCTGGCTTGTGGCTACGGGGTACGAAAGCGAATTCCCCACATCCAGGAGCGACATCGTTCACATAGATTTGCACCTTAATGTGAAGCGGGTTGCTTTGTGCGACATCCGGGTGCCATCCGGTGTAACTCACGGGCCAAGGGGCTACCGTCCGAACTTGTGGAGCCAATATAATCAGATCGTGGTCTGTGAACTCCATCAACGCGCCGTAGTAACTCGGATAATCGACAATATCAATGAAAACCGGATCTTTCTCAAACGGATTTGGGATGTCATAAAAGGTTGCAGCAGCTTCACCAGCCTCAACCCTATCTAACCATTCGTCCTTACATTCCGCTGCCCAATAATCGAAGGCGGTTTGAAGCCTTTTGAGATCTTCGCCTTGAATCGCGTCTTCAAAGACGAGATACCCTTCTTCTTCCCACTGTTCTTTCTGCTCGGGTGTCGGTAGAATCATGATGTTCCTCTCTTGACGTGTTCAAGTGATGTAAGCAGGCGACAACGGAAGCCTGCGGTGCTTAAGAGAAAACCGTTATTGGACAAAAAAACTATCCTTACACGCTTTGCGCCAAATTAAAATACTTTGCCCCTGCCTGCGATCTGCCATATTGCCTCAATTTCACCGTCTCGGATACCTACAAGTTCATTGTGAAGGTTACTCGTCATCCCTTGGTGAAGCGGGATAACGGAAAGCTGCTCGCCAACTTTAAATCGATGTGAACACTCACTAACATCAACGTGTCCATGTTCAACCGACATTCCGTAAATCTTCGCGTCGGGATGTTCAACGATATGTCCGTAGGGTGTTGGTGGATAACTGGCGAAAGTCTTCATCCCACCATCAATGATAATCCGGTCAAGTGTCGGCGTGCTGACAACGGTTGTGATGACACGCAACACACACCTTTCGGGCGTTAGCATTTCAGAATTTCCGATCCGAGTCATGCCTTCGTAGACATAAGAGCCGCTACGGGTCTCCGTACAACCGAGTTCCTTTGATGCCGCCTCTGAACCTGTTCCACCGCCACTGACAATATTCACAGGAATTCCATCTTGTTCAAGGCAGTCAAGTGTCTCAGCAATAAACGGTTTCGCTCGGAGGTTGCTCGGATACGTCATCACGCCTTGGAAATCAATACCGCCCATTTTCATGATCTGTTGTGCGAGGTGTTGTGCTGCCTTGGGAGATTGAACACCACAGCGACCACTCCCCGTATCCAACTCCACGATAACAGGCACGACACAACCCTCAGCAATTGCTTGCTGAGAAATACCGGTTGCAGTCTCTTCTGAATCAAGCGCGACGGTAACTTGCGCGCGTTTCACGAGCGCGGTTAACCGTTTCAATTTGGGTGTGCCGACGATGTTATACGGGATAAGGATGTTGTCAATTCCAGCATCTACCATCACCTCTGCTTCGCCTAACTTCTGACAGGTAATGCCTTGGGAACCGGCGGCGACCTGCAATTTGGCGATCTCCGGCACTTTGTGCGTTTTGGTGTGCACGCGAAGCGGAATGCCGAGTTGGTAGCAGTGTCTCGCCATACCTTCGATATTTCGTTCAAGCACATCCAGATCTGCAACGAGTGTCGGTGTGTCTAAGTCAGCGATGTTCATAGTTTTCCTCGGTAAGTCGGTTTCTACGTTTAATTTACCGCTTATGAACTTTTCTGTCAAGTCGGATTAGTGGCGCGTCAGGGCCATTCAGTTTTCCGAAATTTTAGATGTTCGATGCGCGCAGATCCGTTGTAGCCGGGATTTCCAAACCCCGACGCTTTGGACACATTGGATAAAAACCTTAAAACGAAATAGCCCTGGTGGCGCGTCTAAAGACGGTTTACCTTTGATTTTTTATAAAAAAACAGTTACAATAGTCACATCCGGTACACACAGAGACTGCTTAACACTGCGTGCGATTTTCGCTGAGGAGTGAATTAAAATTGAAACGATTGATTGTTGGAATAACGGGGGCAAGTGCGGGTATCTATGGTATCCGATTGCTCGAAGTACTGACGCAGCATGAGGATATAGAGGTACATCTAACGATTTCTGCGTCGGGTGTGCGCGCTTTATGGGAAGAGCTCCAGATTAAGATAGACCCTGATAATTTCGAGGTGGAATCGCTCATTGGTGTCCCTTCGCCGAGAGTTATCTACCATCACGAATCAGACATTGGTGCGTCAATCGCAAGTGGTTCTTTCCGTACGGAAGGAATGATTGTCGTGCCATGTAGTATGGGAAGTATTGCCGCTATCGCTTCGGGTATATCTCGGAACCTCATACAACGTGCCGCTGATGTCTGTATCAAGGAAAATCGTAAACTCGTCCTCGTGCCGCGTGAAACGCCGTTGAGTTCTATTCATTTAGAGAATATGCTGAAATTGTCACGCATGGGGGTATGTATTTTACCGGCGATGCCCGGATTGTACCACTTCCCGAAAACCGTAGACGATATGTTTAACTTTGTCGTGACAAAAATCTTAGATCAGTTCGGTATAGATACGAAACTTATCCAGCGGTGGAAGGAATAGGCGAGTGGAAATCGCTAATTTTACGCCACGCAAGTGCATGAACTCGTTTTTGGTATTTCGCACGACAGTGGAGAACGCAGTATCATCGCCTCCCAAGACGTGTTAGATGAGTTTAGCATCATCGTTTTGCATCGGGCATCCGATTGGAACGCACCTGCCACAACGACCATAGGACTGTCGGAATAAGCGGCAATGCTACCATGCCCCACAGAATCGTGTGGATATGCAACTGATCCAACAACGCACCGACCACTGCTGTGGCAACACTTCCCATGAGTGTAAAAAGAGCAAATTCTGTGCCGAAAATGCGTCCTCGAATTTCATTCGGCGCACGCTGGAGCAGGAGCTGCGTTGAAAAGACCCATACAATCCCGCCCCCGATGCTTCGGACAAACCCGCCGATAAGCACAGTTGTGAAATTATAAAGCGGAGCAGTAATAAGAACGCCAAACGCGCCAATCAGGTAACCGATGCTAATGGTTATCCGAAGGAGCCTATCTTGATCGCCGGTCCAATAGCGCGCGAGAATGGGCCCGATACCGCTACCAACCCCGTTTACACCATATATGAAACCTAAACTGATTGCACCGCCGACTCCGATGACAAAGTGGCTATTGGCAATTTCTATTTGCACAATCTGAAATCCTGAAGAGAGTAGGAGTGCTATGGCTGCTTTATGCATCGCGATAAAAAGAATGTCGGGATGCTGGAACATGTAACCTAAGGCACTTAACTTTGCCCGGGTCGGGGTTCCCGGCACGGCAGAGGGTGGACCAGGTAGTTTGATTGGAAGTAGAAAAACGGCTGAAACGAAAAAGGTAAATCCGTCAACAATAAAAGCGGTCTCGCTGCCAAAAAGTCCGGTTGTTAAACCCCCAATCATTGCGCCGACAGCAAGCATTACTGACCACGTCGCAGCACCAAGGGTGTTAGCGGTTCCGAGCTCTTGGGCAGAAGTGATGTCCGGCAAGATTGCACTCCGGGCAGGACTGAAGAAGCCGCTTACTGCAAACAGAAGGGTCGTGAGGCTATAGAGAAGCCAGACGTGACTCTCGTTCTGGACAAAAAGAAATCCGAAAACGATGATACCACGTACAACGTCCGTAATGATTAAGAGATGTTTTCGGTTGTAGCGGTCTGCACATATCCCGGCAATCGGGGCAATGACAAAGGGAGCTACCATCCGGATTGTGAACAGAAACCCCAACGCGAGTCCTGACCCCGTTAAGTCAGCGATTAATATTGCAGACGCGATAAGGTTAAACCAGTCACCGAGAAGACTGACGACCTGCCCTGCCCAAAGGTGCCGGAAGTTGCGATTGCGACGGATGAGTTCAAAATATCCGACCGGGTTCCCAATCTCCGGCTGGTTTTCCTGTTTAGACAATTAGAGATTCCATCGTTCGTTGATCGGTTTCTGGTAAACTTCAATATTCCCTGCCACCACCTCTTCATAGTCAACAGCCTGTCCGCACGCATTAGATTCGTAAATCGCTTCACAGATCGATTTTGCGCGGAGTCCTACCTCGGCATCGAGTTCCGGCGGACGATTGTTCTCTATCGCATCCACAAAATCGTAGCATTCAAGTACAACACCGTCGGTGAGATTATGGGGAAAGAGTCGTTCTTTCTCCTCATCTGAAAGACTTGCCATATAGTCAGCAATAAGGCTTTCCATGCTATAACGTGTACCCTCTTTGAGAATGACTTCTGCGCCATCAAATGGACCGTGGAAGATGTCGCCATCATCGAGTAGACAGCCTTCACTCCCATAATAGACAACGTGATGAAAACCGTGTCCGACCGCTGCCCATGTACACGTCCAAAGTCCGATTACGCCTCTTTTGAAGTTGATAGTCGCCACCCATGTGTCCTCTTGTTCGTTCTTGACGATTTCTCCGGCTTTGGTAACTCTCAGGTCTTCAAACTGACAAACACGTCCATAAACAGTATCTGGATCACCGAAGAGGTAGCGTATGGTATCACAATAGTGCGCGCCGGAGTCCATGACCATACCACCGCCACCGAGTGTGAGGTCAAGCCGCCAGTGCCAATCGCTTTCTGGGTTTGGTTCACGATAACTGGCGTGCTGGGCGGAGAACATTCGTAAGTCGCCGAGCATCTGTTTTTTGTTCATCAGCCATTCTGCTGTCCGCCGACTCGGCATCCGACGGATATTTTCAGCCGTCGCTGCGATTTTGCCGTTGGCTTTCGCTGCTTCAATGATTGCGTGGCTCGCTTTGACGGTAACGCCCATCGGTTTTTCTACCATGACGTTAACACCGCTGTTGAGACACTTTATTGCGTTAATGTGATGATGCGCATGCGAAGTGCAGATGTCCGCTCCGTCCAAATCCGCTTTTGCGAGCATTTCGTCGGTGTCTTGAAATACCGCGGGTTTCTTACCCGTTACCTCTTTGACCCTCTCGGCGAATTGGTCTGCCCGTTCCGCAACCTCATCGCACATAGCGACGAGCTCAACTTTTCCAGGAACAGTTTGATGAATTGTGAGATAGGCGTTGAGATGACCGTTTGCCATCCCGCCACAACCGATAATTGCAATTTGAACCGCCATAGTGCTCCCCTTTTCGGCAGAAATCCCAAATATGATATCGGTTAGAATATCACGGATGCCTTTTTTTCGCAAGATGTGTTTTAGTTGTTAACAGTTGGCGGTCAGCAGTTAGCAAAACGGATGATTTGATTTGGTGGGAGGATTTAAAGTGCTTCCAAGCGAGAGGCGACCCTTGAAGGTTCCTCTCGCGTTGAATTGCACTTGTAGTGTTAATGGATAGATTAGTTCTTTAGAACTAAGGAAATTCTATTCCCTGTTTTCGGCACATCTTGCGGATCTTGTTAATCGCGCCGCCTATCTGTTTCCCGTTTCGTGTGACACCGAAGAGGTGTTGACTGACGACACGCCGGGAGATGCCAAGGATATAGCCAATCTCTTCTTGGGTCTTGCCTTGGTAGAAGTAGAGTTGGACGCACTCGGCTTGACGGTGGGTTAGGTCGTTCGCGATAATCTGACGGATCTGTTCTAAGACCGCTTGCCGCTTGAGATGACGGGTTACGGTATATTCGTCATCAGGTGCTCGATACCAGAGATAGTCCTCTGTCGTAAACTGATCAAAATACTCCGGTGGAACCGGAATTTCCCAAAAGTCTGGATTAAACTCGGGCATAGATAGAGCGACTCCTCACGTATGAGGCGACTGCGCCTATGCCATTTCAATCAAATCGTCGATAATGGGCAGAGGCACCAGCGCCGCGGACTGCATGTTTTCAGATGATGCGTAGCGTGGTTCAAACGTAGCATAATAGGTACCTCCTCCTTTTTGTCTCTGTTTGTAGTTTAAAACGATCGAAAAAAAATTAACAACATGTTAGCAAAGATTATTCTTTACTAACCGTACGGGATAGTATATCAAAAGATACAAAAATATGCCATAAAAATTTAGTTCGTGCTGTTTTCAGGACAAAAAATGGCATCTATGAAAAATAAGGGACAGAGGGGTTGAAACCCCTCGTCCCTTTCCAAAGAGTGCAACACTAAGTGTCACACCACAAGGGCGTAACACTAAGTGTCACACCTCCTCTGGTTTGCTAACATAACAAATACCTCCTTTTTCCGCGATACAGCGGCAATAGGATACCATCGCCATTTAAAAAACGACAATGATTCGTTTATACACATTTTTGGATGCACTTTTGGGTATTTTTAGAAAAAAAATTAGGGCTATCTATTGAGGAAAATCGGCGCGGTTAGGAAACCGCGCCTACCGAAGGGGAGAGAATTCGTGAGATTGGAAACATTGTCTACCTATCGTCGTCAAAAAACGTTCCGAGCGGCGCGCTGAGCCGTGAGGTTGTAGGCTCAACGTCTATTGATTCGCTGCCTTCCCATTCGCTACGTTCAATACCCATGGTATAAGTCTGTGCTGAGGTTTCGGAATAACCGAGGTATCGGAACCCCGCATTCTCAAAACAGATGAGCGCGGGTCCATTGTCAACGGATACCTGTAGCCTGATATGTTCAGCACCAAGTTGCTCAAAAGCGTAATGAGCGGCTTCAACGAGTGTATCCGTGCCATATCCACGGGCACGATAATCGGGTCGAATGACGACGAATTTGATGGTAACGGTATCAGCATCGTGCTGGAGAAGGATAAATCCGACGAGGAGTCGCGTCGCACGGAGTTCGATAGCGAGGGCGTGTGTTCCTTCTTCTGCCATCCAATGGTACCAATCCTCAAGGAAGGTTTCAAAGGATACGCGCGTGGTGTAGAGATGTTGCCTGATGGTCGGTCGGTTTATCCACCCCCAAATTTGGCGGACTTCATTCTCAGTGGTCGGTCGAAAATGGATACCGCCGCTATAGAGCCGTTCGAGTTGATACAGTTCACTACGCAACCCTTCTAATTGTGCTGCGTGCGCCCCGACTTGAGCACCCGCAGCGCGAACCTTACGCTGATTTGGACGATCCATGAATTTTGCCTGCTTCACCCGGTTTTCAAAGTATCCGAGTTTCTGTTCGCTTCTCTCGATAATACGAAGCAGGTTTTGAATAGCGGCCGCCCACTTTTGTGGATCAGCGTTTGCGTCGTCGCGTGTTTCGGTCAGTTCGTTTCTTACCTGAGTTTCGTTCATATCTCCCTTCCTTAAATCCGGAGATCCGGAGATAACTTTCATATCGGATAGGATTGATAGCACCGGTTTCGACTGCTTGCTTAACGGCACAAGCAGGTTCGTGCTGATGTGTACAAGCGGCAAATTTGCACTCGGGTATATAAGCCCGCATCTCTGGGAAATAGATATCGAGTCCCTGTTCGTCATCAATTTCAAGCAAACCGAGGGTCCGGACACCGGGCGTATCGGCGACGAATCCACCAAATTCGAGCGGTAATAGCAGGACTTCAGTTGTGGTATGTCGTCCTTTGTGTATGCGGTCATCCACTTCGCCGATTCGGAGTTGTAGTCCGGGCTGCAATGCATTGAGCAACGAAGACTTCCCAACGCCTGATGAACCCACAATCGCTGAAATCCTATTCTGCATCACTTCGCGTAATTTGTCAATACCTATACCGGTCACGGTACTTGTATAAACCACTTTATAGCCTAATTCTTCATATAAATTGAGTTCGCGTTGTACATTCTCGAATTTCGCCAAATCGATTTTGTTAATACAGATGACGGGTTCAACATCAGATGCCTCTGCGGTAACAAGGAATCTATCAAGCATACGAAGTTTGAGGGTCGGATGGCGTGCGGCGAAGATGATAAGTAACATATCGAGGTTGGCGACGATGATCTGTCGCCAACCGTCCATACGGGTACGTCCGAATTGCGTGTCGCGTGGAAAGCATTCCTCAATATATCCGATCTCTTGTGTAGATGCTGTTGCCGAGATACGGACTCGATCCCCGACAGCGACCAAATCGACGTAGGGCATCTCTTTTGTCTCATCAAGTCTCCGTTTTTCATCCTCAATGAGTTGGTGACGCAAGACGCAGGTATAGCATTGATTGCCGACCTGCACCTCATAAGCACCACCGCGCGCTTTTATTACAATGCCTTCCATAATTAGATTCGCCTGTCGGAGGTGCGTTGCCTATGTGCGCAGCAAGAAAAACAGGCTGTTACTCCTTTTTATTTTTGCACGGACACAATTGCATGGAACTCAGTGTTCTCCATGAAAGGGTATCCATAGCGGAAGATGCTAAACACCCGGATTCCGCCAAACGATGCGTCCACGCGTGAGATCGTACGGAGAAAGTTCAACGGTAACTTGGTCGCCAGGGAGTACCCAGATTTTGTGCTGCATCAGTTTACCAGCAAGGTAGGCAACAACCTTATAATCGTTATCCTCTAACTTCACGTGAAAAAGATTGCCGGGTAAAGATTCCAACACTGTTCCAAGCACTCGGATAGCTGTATCTTTAGTCATAGATTCAGAAGTTTCGGGCGTTACGTGTTCATTTTTCATTTTCTTTCTCCTTTTTTGATAATACTTTTTACTTTTAACATTAATTTGGATGTACTTTGTCAACGAATTGTTCGGAAAAAAGTTGACATAGACATCTGAAAGTTGTAAAATACAGGAGTGGAAGATTGGACTTTCTAAACTCGCTTTAAAAAAGGAGAAACAGACAATGAGTCAAGCTTTACCGCTTGTAGCCTATCCTGACCTCGAGAGCCAAGTCAGGGCGATGGAGGAGGACGGATATGCCTATCTACCGAAGGTTATCGAAGGCGCACAATTGGCGGAACTCCGTGCTGCGATGGACAGGTTAACTGCGATTCCCGAAAGTTTCGACAGACACGGCACCTCAGAAAATGGAAACGGTTTCCTTAATAAACACATTAATAATGCCTTCAACCGCGATCCTGTTTTTCTTCAATATCTCGACATGTCTCCAGTTATTGAATTAGCAGAGACACTGCACGGCGAAGACTGCCACGTCATCGGTATGACAGCATGGGTAACAGGTCCGGGGCGTCCTGATCAAGGTCTACACACAGATTGGCTGCCGATTCCACTGCCGGCGGACATTTTAGCGGATCCGCGCGTCAAGGTTCCGATTTTCATCACGACTGCACACTACTATCTGGATGACCTGTACGAAGACTTGGGTCCAACAAAGTTTGTACCGGGTAGCCATCTTTCTGGACGGCGACCGGATGGCGAAACGGAATGGAAAGGAAATCAAGAGAAAAGTATTCTTTGTAATGGTGGTGATGTCGTGCTTTTCCGAAGCGAAGTCTGGCATCGAGGGACAGCGAATCGGAGCGATCAGACCCGGTATCTCTTACAAGTGCATTACGCGAATCGGATGATAACCCAGAAATTCCCGCCCTATCTGAACCGGTTCCAGTTCAATGACAACATTTTGAACCTGGCAAAGGAACGTCAACAACGCCTAATGGGGAACCACCGTCCGGGTGCCTACGATTAACGCCCTCGGGGTTGCAAACCCCTTCTACTAATGAAATCGGGGCTACAAACCCCTCCTACCATAGGAAACGGAACCCTCTACCGAGGACATCAACTTCTTTTGGATAAAAAAGAGACCATCGGAACATCGCCAAAACCAGCAGTGATTAGCGAGGAGCCGCGGGGGAAGATTATTGCCCTCGCTTTGCTCCTCGCATTCCTTTGGGGGGGAAATTCACCGTCAATCAAAGTTGGGCTGCAAGACTTCCCACCCATGGCACTGGCGTTTTTCCGATTTGTGATTGGACTGGTTATTATTGGGGGGTGGTCACTCTTCAGACGGGTCTCGCTTGGTTTACGTCCCGGTGAACTGCCGCGTCTACTCCTACTCACGACTATTTTTATCCTTCAAATTATCACATTGAACACAGGGACGCTCTTCACAACGGCATCGCGCTCAACTATCTTCATCAACGTCTACCCCTTTTTTACAGCGATATTTGCACATCTCTGGATTCCAACAGAACGCCTTTCTATTACAAAGACCTTGGGAATCATCGTTGCCTTCAGTGGTGTTTTCATAACAGTCGCCCCGAACCTGGGTGGCGGTGAAACGAGTATTCTCGGTGATATCCTTGTACTCATCAGTGGATGTTTCTTAGGGCTACGCGTTGTGGTGACAAAACTACTCATCCAATCGATTCACCCGTATCGACTTCTCGTGTGGTATTTAAGTTTGAGTCTCCCGTGTTATGGTATAATAAGTTTCCTACTAGAACGCGGCGAACCGATGCAGCTCACGCTTTCAAGTGCTGCTGCACTCCTTTATCAAGGAGGCGTTATCGCGGGTGTCTGCTTTTTGGCGTGGACATCTATACTTGAGAGATATAGCGCGAGTAAACTCGTTGTGCTGTTCTTTGCAACGCCTTTGTCGGGGGTGCTATTTAGCTACCTGACTTTAGGGGATGAGTTGACGATCAGTTTACTGGGGGGTGCTGCTTTGGTCGCAGCTGGGATTTATTTGGTGAATATGCGGGGGTGAGAGTTTCATTCAGCGAACGACTTCCTGCCTCTTTATTGATCTCGGGTTTTGTTCTTATTCACCGACTCTTGCGAGTGCTCGATAATAGAGGTCTCGGCTAATTCGTGTCCCATGAGCGCGTAAGTCATCAAGTATAGGTCTAACAGCCGGAATTATACGTTGGGTTTTGGCAACAAGTAAAACGCCGACTGTACCCACAACAGGCAACCCTTGTTCTATTGCCTCCAAGCGTGCAGCATTATCATCAAGAATCACCTGATCAGCATCTATTTCCTGAGCAAGCACAATAGTCGCACACTCTCCTAAATGAAGTGAACGTTGATTCTGAAGGAGTCTGAGCCGGCTCTCATCTCTCACCGACTGACGATATATCCACTCTGCCGATTTTACTTCAACAGCTCCTGGTTTTCCAGTTCCATCAACGACCACTTCAATGTAAACCTCCTCTGGAATAAAGATTGTACTGTACACCTTTCGGAGAAGGTCCAACTGCTCAATCTTAGAGAGTTCAATTAACGGTGTACTATTTGTGACAATCTTCATCGTCTTGATTGTTTAAAACCTTCAAGGCAGTCTCAACTTCAGTGGCTAATTCTTTCGCACTCAGCTCAGCAAATGGAGAGATGCCAGCTGCAAACATCAAGTCCGAGAGATCCCAGCGGGAAATGTTAAGAAGTTTCGCAGCGCTACCAGCACTGATATCCCCGTGCCGTAGGAGTTCAAGCACAAATGCCTCTTTTGCCTTATGCTCTGCATCAGCTTTGTGTTGTAAAAAACTCTCGTCAATTGAGAGTGAGAATGCAAAATGGATATTAACTTCTGTCTTTGCCATATCTATTACCCCATTTACATGTTTCTCGCTTAGGATCTTTGCCAAATACAGTACATAAAGGCCTCAAATGCGCGTGTAGTATTCGAGTCCTGCCAAGAATTACCATCCGTATCCTATTCCACTTTCAGTAAAGATAAATATCTAAAACATCTGTCAATTTATCTCCTGCAACCATATATGTGGATTTTCGACGCGGACTCGGAGTCTTGCCTGATGACGTTTCGCGAGTCGCAACATCCGGTCATCCGTCGTGAGAAGAATATCTGCCTCGCCGCTTTCAGCACACGCAATGTGCAAAGCATCATAACGCTTAAACCCCAAAATTTCAAGTGCTTCGCCCCTTACTTCCTCTTTTAAACTAACGAAAAAAGTTTGATGTATATGTTCCATAACCGCTCTCACTCGGGCACGTCGCTCCAGGTCACGGTTTGCATCGACTTCCTCCTCCAAAATATCGCTGCTAATCCAATGCCATTGCCTCGTTAAAAAACAATTGAGAACCTGTGTTACAGCTTGAGTTTCGCGCCGTACTCGGCCTTGCGTTTGAACATCAAAAAGGCGATTCACACAACATGTATCAAGATAGACCTTTAAGTTTTGGACCTGTTGCATGTACGCTGCCTACCCAGTTTACTTTCTGACTTCCCCTTCACCGCAAGGCGAATATTTCTGAGTCGTGTTTCTATATTTTATTCACATGCATCAAGCCGTTTGTATGGTCCCGCGGCGTAAGTATCCTTGTCTGCATCAAATAAATGGACAAATCGGACAACTCCAACAGGCCCAAGTTTCCTCGAAATTGCTTTGAGTCCAAGTTCATAAACCTCAATATCTGACATACCGCTTATATTTTTGGGAGGTTCACTTTTCGGTGTTGCTTGCTTCTGCACCTGCTTCTTTTGAATTCGCTTGACGATAGTCTTGATATCCAGAGTATTATCTACCGCTTTATGACGTTCAGCGGTATAATCGCCGGTGCATGGCCTGCATTGCTCAAGAAACCGCAGCTGTCCTGCGGGTCCGAGCTTATCTAAAAGAATTTCAAGTCCAAACTCATAAACCTCAGCGTCTGTCATATCCCGTACATTCATTCCGACTTACCTCCCAATCGCCTGTATAAGCGCGCTTTCTAACCACGTGAAGTGAAAAGGACAGTATTTGGAAAACGCACCTACAGAAAATTGTCATTTACACATCTTATCACGCTTTCGGTAGCGTTGGCAACGTTAAACGGGGACGGTCACCGAAATCGGGGACTTCCGGTGGGTTTTCCTCCATCTGCCGGAGGAGCTCCGCTATTGCCCTATCAAGCTGCGGATCAGCTTCGGTGGCGTAGTCCTGCGGACGATAGTCTACCTCAATATCGGGATCGGTGCCGTAGTTCTCAACACTCCAACCGACATCAATGAACCAGAAAGAATACTCGGGTTGCGTTGTTCCACCTCGATCCACAAACATCTGATGCGGTGAGATACCGATAACACCACCCCACGTCCGTTTCCCAATCAGTAGTCCTAACTCCATCAACTTAAAACAGTGGGAGAAGATGTCGCCGTCGGAACCTGCGTTTTCGTTGGTGACAGCTACCATCGGACCGAGAACTGAAGCATCTGGATATGGATGCGGGGTTCCCCAACGCGGAACGTCATACCCAATCCGCCGACGAGATAACTTCTCTAAAAGCAGCTGCGAAACATGTCCGCCGCCATTATAACGCACATCAACGAGTAAACCCGGATAACTCACCTCGGCGAGATAACCGCGGTGAAACTCTGCATAACCGCGTCGCGACATGTCTGGAATATGGACATATCCAACTTTTCCATCTGTTTTTTCGTGGACATACTGCCGATTTTGGGAGACCCACTCGCGATACCGTAACTCTCTTTCGCTCCGTAGAACTTTGAGTGTGACAGCGCGTTTTTCGCCGTCCTCAGCGTTTTGGAAAGTCGCTTGTACCTCCTGGTTTGCGAGGTTTACAAGGAGTTCACCGGGTGAGACAGTTTCGCTGACGCTTTGTCCACCGATAGCGAGTAGAATATCCCCTTTGCCGACGTTAATCCCCGGGGCATTCAGTGGTGAATCTTTTGTCGCTTCCCAGGCATCGCCCTGCGGAATGTGTGTAATCCGGTATCCGCCGTTCTCAACGTCATAAGCGAAGTCAGCACCGAGGAATCCCTGTGCGTAATCCGGTGAACTGCGATAATCGCCGCCGAATTCATAGGCGTGTGAAGTGCCGAGTTCACCTTGCATCTCCCACATAAGATCAGAAAATTCGCCGCGCGTGGCAATCCGGTCGAGCAGTGGAAGGTAGCGTTGATAGACATGTTCCCAATCTACGCCTGACATATCCTCGATCCAGAAGTAATCTCGTTGAAGCCGCCACGCCTCTCGATACATCTGATGCCACTCGGCTGTCGGGATGACGGAGGCTTTGACACGACTGAGATTAATCCACCCGTTTCGGCGATTTGGACTGCTCCTACTCCCAGATTTCGAGTCGCTTTCTGCTTTCTTACCAGCCTTGATGACGCGTAATCGACTCCCACTGGAATAGACAAGTGTTTTCCCATCGCGAGAGAGTTGGAAATCGTCAATACCCGAAACGAGCGTCTCCTTTTTCTGTTCTTTGAAATCGTAAGCGTGGAGCGTGCCTCTTGCCCTATTGTCGCCATCATCGAAAGGACCCGACATCTCCCGTGAAGGATAAGACGTAAAGATTGCTTTGCCCTCAACACCAGCAATCTGTCCATAATGTCCTCTCGGATAGGGAAAGGCGACAACGCGTCGCGAAATCCCTTCCAGATCTATCGTGATGGGTGGACTCTCTTTCTCAGACTTTTCGTCCTTCTCATCGGACGCTTCACCTTGTTCTTTTTCGTCTTCTTTGTCCTTATCTTCCTTCTCCTCTTCAAACGGACGCGGTTCTGGCACGAACGGATTTCCTAAGGTCTTCTGCAAGGTTATCAGCAACGGACGCATCGCTGAAGGGAAACCGAGATCAAAGTGGAGCGCATCGTAGACTGGATTGAACTCGCGATAAGAGAGAAAATAGAGGTATTTTCCATCGGGATCCCATGCCGGTGAGAAATCGCTGAATTCGGGTTGGGTGACAAGCCACGTCTCACCTGTTTCGATTTTGCAAAGCTTGATTGAACGCGTGGTTTCTGTCGATGGGAAACTATAGGCACACCATTCACGGTCAGGGGACCACACTGCACCTTGAATGTTCTGATAGTGGCTTTTATCAAGCACCCGCATCTCCCGCGTTTCGAGATCAATGTGCAGAAGCTCAAAACGGTTGTTAATTAGCAATAAACAGTCGTTTTCGCTGTCTTTCGTTTGTGGAGAAACTTCAAGAGAGCGTATATGTCCGAAATCAAGTGTGGCAAGTCGAACAATGTCTGCGCTGCCATCGCGAGTATGGATTTCAAGTGCCTCTTCTCCACCAACATCGGAAAGGGTAACAAGACGCTTCCCGTCGTTGAGCCACTTTGTAAAGCGGTAACGTGCGCCACTCCTTTCGCCGTGCTGGAGGACCGCGCCTTCCCAATTCGCCATTGTGAAAGGTTTACCCCGAACTGTCAAAGCCAATGCGTGTCCGTCTGGAGTTAGGGCGTACTCTCGTAAATATCTTGATGCACTAACGAACTTTCGTTGTCTCTGAATGCGTGGGCTGCGGAAGTCCACATCAACACGGGCATCGGCATCACTTTCGATGTTATAAACAAATAGGTCTGCGCCAGCATGGTAAACAATGTGGGTACCATCTGTTTGCGCCGAACGAGCGTAGTAGGTATCCTGATGCGTGTGGCGTTGAACGTCCTCACCAGTAGGGAGGCAGGAGTAGATGTTCCCAACCCCTTCGTGGTCAGAAATAAAATAGATACGCTCGCCAATCCACATAGGTGTCGTGAAATTACTGTCAACAGGTGAAAGCGATTGGAACTGCCCATCTCCTTCGATGTCTACCCAGAGTTGCCCAGCTGTGCCGCCTCTATAACGTTTCCAGCGTGCGGGTTCCCGTGTCAACCGACCGATGACCACGCCGCCTGCGTCGCTGAAGTCAATGTGATTGGCGGGCCCGGACGAGAGACGTTGGGGTTCGCCGCCTTCTGCGGAAATTTTCCATATCCATGGATCAAACGCTAAACCGGCATTACTTGAATAGAGGATATGTGCGCCATCGGCACTCCAGTTAACAACAGTCGCGCTGCTACCTTGGTAGGTGAGTCGCTTCGCTTCGCCGCCAAGGGCAGGCATAACATAGATCTCTGACGGACCTTCTTCACGTCCGGAAAAAGCAAGCAGTTCGCCATCTGGTGATAAGCACGGGGAACTCGCCGCACTGAGATTCGATGTAAGACGACGGGCAACACCGCCGTTGATTGAAACTGTCCATAAATCATCTTCACATACAAAAACAATGGTATCTTGACAAATTGTTGGAAATCTATAATATCCTGACATTAACTCCTCCGTAGTAGATAAGGCTAAAAGATATTGACGGGCTTCAAAATTAAGCGTCTACCCACTCCTTTTAAGCCTACCGACGCGCTTGGCATACTTTTCGCCGAGATGGAAAACCCAAAATCCGAACGGAATAAGCAGTACCCCAATGACGAACAGTAGTAATAAATTACCCATCTGGCTCTCAATCGATGCATTATCAAGGACTGATGCCCGAATCGACCTAAGTGTATAGGTAGCAGGCGATACTTTGGAAATCGGTTGCAGCCATTCTGGTAATACCTCAATTTCATAGTAGATACCGGAAACCAAAAGTAATACGGATTGGATAATGCCAGTTGCAGCTTGTCCCTTCTCTGGTGAAAGCAAAGGAAAAATTGCCGCCATTAGACCGATACCGATGAAAGAGAGACTGGAGATAAGAACAGTAACAGACATAGTCAACCAATTCGCGTTTCCCAAATCGATATGTTCACCAAAAAAGAATGGCATTATCGCCAGTACTAAACCGGTGCGCAGCAACCCGTATAGAATCGCAAAGAGACACGAACCCACCAAGTGTGTAATGCGGTAAATCGGTGCCATAAAGGTATATTCGATTGTACCTTCCCAGCGCTCCCAAGTAATCGCATCGCTCACCTCCCGCATCATGATAGAAAGAAAGCCCCAGATTAATGCACCGAGGACGAGATAAAGCACATCTTGACTGCTGCCGCGTCCGACCATAATCAAGCCGATTGTTAAAGCGTTGACGATAGAGTAACTGAAAAAGAGAATTTCCCAACTCAGATACCGTTTTACGAGATTAAAATTGCGTTCAATGAAAGCGTAAGAGACAACCGTCTCACGGACAAGATTAAACACGACTCTACGCTTCCTCCGTAATGGCTTTGCCGGTCAATGCGATAAAGACATCTTCCAGTGTTGCCGGTGTTCCGTTCTGTGACGGTGTGTTGGCGATGAGTTCCGCAACGGTACCCTCTGCGATAAACTTTCCCTCGTCGATAATTGCGATCTTATCACATAATCTCTCAGCCTCCACCATATCATGTGTCGTTAGGAGGATAACGGCATTCCGTTCTTGACGGATCTCCTCAATAAAGGCTTGGACATCGCGCTTGGATTTGGGATCAAGTCCCGTCGTGGGTTCATCAAGTAGAAGCAGCATGGGAGCGGTGAGTAGCGCGCGAGCAACAGCGACTTTCTGTTGCATCCCGCGCGATAGATGCTCCATTTCCTCGTTCATCCGATCGGCATCGAAACCGAGTCTCTCCAAAATTTGTTTTGCCTTGCGCTCGGCTGCGGCAGCAGGAATACCGTAGAGACGTGCGGCGTAAATTAGGTTTTCTGCTGAAGAGAGACGTTTGAAGAACGAGGCTTCGACGGAGACACGGTTCATGACGCGCCGGACCTTCAAACTATCTGTTACAACATCATCGCCAAAGACCTGAATACTTCCAGCATCAGGAGTAAGTAGCGTTGAAATGAGGCGAATTAAGGTTGATTTCCCAGAGCCGTTTGCACCAAGAATCCCGTAGATCTCCCCAATGTTTACCTCTAAAGAGATGTCATTAACTGCCCGAACAATCTCTTTCTCTGGTTTGAGTATTTGGCGAATTTTCTGATGAATACGCTGTTTATCATTTGTTCGCTTGTTCCGGTAAAAATGTTTTCTTACCCCGCGAACAGCTAATCCGTAGATAGGTTGTTCCACCCTTTTTCCTTTCACTCAACTGAACAGTTTCCAAAATCCTTGACATTTCAAATTGGCTTTTATATTATTATACCTAAAGTTCGGGAAGATTTGGTAATTTATTTTTTATTGATTTGAAATGGAGGCAACCATGCAAGCATCTAACTCTGAAACTTTCCGGGTCGGATTTCTGAACGTTGCATCGTATTCGCACATGCCATTGTGGGCACCGCATATTAATCCGCGTTCGGGAGAAAAAGATACACCGTTCACAGGCATGCGCATCACACACTGCTGGGATATTGAATACGAGAAAGCACGAGAGGTCGCTGCGCCTTACGGCTGTGAGGTCGTTAAAAACTTTGACGATATGCTGGGGAAGGTAGACGGCATAATCTCTGGTGGCTACTACAATCACCCCTGGAACCATATTCTCCATGAACCGTATCTCGAAGCGGGTTTGCCGAACCTCATTAACCGACCGTTTGCCAACTCTCTTGCCAAATCACGACAGATGATTGAACTTGCGCAAAAGCACGGTGCGACTATCCTTGCGCCATCAAGCCACGAACACAATGATGCCATCTCGCGTGCCAAAGCCTGGGCGACTGACAAACAAATCGTCTGTTATACGGCGACCAATTCGTTTGACGACTATCCGACACATGGGATTCACGGGGTCTATATGGTCTGCAAAGCCATAGCGGAAGCAGGAAATCGTGTTGTATCCGTAGCATATCAAGCGGGCAGTTGGCACAGTCCACCCGGTGTTATAACGCTTGAACACGTTGACAACTGTGGACGGCAGTTCTACGGCTCACTCCATCAAGTCAGTGGTTCGTGGGGAACGGTGCAGATTCACACACAGGAAGCCTACGGTGGTGAGAATTTCAAAATCTACACCGGCACGGGTTATCCGTTCGACAAGACGGAAATCTGGCTACCGACAATTTGGGCGTTCCAGAATATGGCACTGCACAATGAGATGCCCCAAACCTTCGCGGAAATTTTACACAAAACGAACGTTTTTCTCGCGGGTTGGAAATCGGTTCTGGAAAACGATGGCAAGCCTGTAAAATTAACAGAGGTTGCTGAAGACTGGGAATCACTTGCTGAACTCCCGAATCACCCTGACCACGACACTGTGGCACTGTTTCGGAAGAAGTTCGGAGACGCTTAGCAGTCAGTAATTAGTAGTTAGCGGATCCTTATGATTTTAAGATGGTCCGTGATTGCCAAATGTCTTATCAGAAAAATCTGATAATCTCATAAATCACAATTTAGAAAAAGAAACCGTCCCGACCCCTGACTGCTAACAATGGCTTCGGGTTTCGCAGCGAACGCCCTAAGTGCTAATTGCCAATCGCAAAAAGTCCATTCCAGTCGTCATGAGATTTGGCAACGTTCTCAGGATTTTCACGACTTCGGGCGACGAAACCGGGAACGCTCGCTCGACCGGTCGGCAGACCGATTTGGCTATAACGTGTATCAACACTCCAACGCACAGTATTGGCGCGATTGGGGAGACCACGGTGGACAACCCGCTCACTGGTTAGCAAAATATCACCGGCATCCAGTTCCGCCGTAACGATGTCGCCAGGCGGTAATTCCACATCGCTAATCCCCCTGCCTCCAGTATGACCGGGTGTTGGATCTTGATAGGTGTGATTGATCAGGTTGAAGCGGTGTGAGCCGCGGATGACCTGCATGCATCCATTTTCTTCACTTGCTCGAACGAGTGGGAGCCAAACGTTCACAACCAGTGTATCACCTGCCTCTTCGGGTATGAGATACGCCAAATCTTGATGCCACGGGATGACTGTAATGTCTTGGTTCGGCAATTTAGCACGGAAATTGAACTGCGGGTGTGCTAAGATTTCACCACCAATGAGCGACTCGATGACATCAAGGAGCGCGGGGGCTGTTCTGAGTGTGAACATGCCAGCCGTTCGGATTTTTTGATCTCGGAAATAGTTACGCCAAATCCAGTTGGGTTCAGAACAAGCATTTGATACAAGCGCGAGTCGCGTTTCAAATGGCGCATCATCATAAGTGTCCGACGGATCAAGGACTCCGTCTTTGACTGCTGCCCGCGTGCCATCATCAACGAATTGCGCTAATTCATCAATCAGAGGCTGAAGTGCTCGGCTTGGAAGCACGTTTCGGACGAACAGGAACCCGTCGTCGTGGAATTGTTGCTTTTGCTGAGGTGTAAGTGCACCTTGCTGAAGTCCTTCTGAATTGCGTTGTATAGACATTGCGGATCTCCTAAAATGATTCCGATTAGAATTAAAAAGGCTTGACATTTCTCGCGTCTGCCTATAGAGTATCCCTAAGTTTGATTTGAGATTAATCAAATCTTGATTTCTAAGGTGAGCCTTAACAAAATCGAAAAGGAGAAAATTTTTCTCATGTACCGTTATTTTTTGTTACCGATTCTTGTGCTACTCTTTGCTGCAGGGACAGTGAACGCTGCAGGTGAAAAATTGTTACTCGTTGGCTCTGGTGAACCCGATCCGAAGGACGTTTTGCTCGTACAGTACCTTGAGGACTGGGGTTATGAAATCGAACTTCGCGAGCACTTGGCGAAGCACCCCGGGAATCTCGCGGGTATCGATTTTGTCTTCATTTCGGAATCAACGGTGAGTGCCAACATTCTGGACGGTTACAAAGACTCAGCCATTCCCGTCGTTAATGCGGAGACATGGACTTACGACGATATGGGGTTCGCACCAGACGGGACGTTCAACTCCGATCCTGGTGATGACCTGACCATCGTCAACAGCGACCATCCGATTACCGAAGGCTTCAAGGATAAAGTCACAGTCAGCAAACCCTCGGTAGCCCTCATGACGTGTAGCGGATTTGAAGGTGATGTGGATATATTAGCCGTGCGTGCCGATAATGACGACCTTGTCGCCATCTCCGTCTATGAAAAAGGTGCGAAAACAATGAAAGGCACTACGAAAGCGATACACGTCAACATCTTTCCCCATTCCACCGGTTGGCAAATGGTGACAGACGATGGTTGGGAACTGATCCACCGTTCAATTCTTTATGCCCTCGGTCAGATTCCGTTTGATGTCGCGCCGGAAGACAAACTCGCAGTGACTTGGGGCCAAATCAAAAAGTGGCAGTAGATAACAGCGGCGAGGTTTCCAACCTCGCCCTACAACAAAGATGCCGATCCAGCGTCGAGAAACACTGAACAGTCCGGGTGTGTTTGTAAAATTGAAGCGGGGTGCATCGGTGTTATCTCACCGTGTAAGCAATTTCGCACGGCTTCTGCTTTCCGTTCATCCGGCACTGTGCAGATAATGGCCTGTGCTTTCATAATCTGACGGATAGACATGGAAATCGCCTGGGTCGGCACCTCCGTAAGTCCTTCGAACCACCCCTCCCCTACCTGCTGGAGCCGACACGCCTCATCTAATTCAACGAGAATATAAGGATCCTCTGTCTCAAAATCCGCGGGTGGATCGTTGAAGGCGAGGTGTCCATTCTCACCGATACCAACAAACGCCACATCGATTGGGTGTTGCAAGATAATCTGATTGAGTCGATCACACGCGGCTTGCGGTTCATCTGTCTCTCCATCCAGAAAATATACGGTTCCCGGACGCACGATGTCTACGAGGCGTTCTCGGAGATACTTGCGAAAACTGGCGGGGTGTGTCTCTGGAATGCCGATGTATTCATCAAGATGGAACATCGTCGTGTTGTCCCAATCAATCGCTTCATCTGAGGTAAGCGCGGCAAGGAAATCAAATTGGGACGCACCGGTGGCAACGATGAAGTTGGCATGTCCGTTTGCGATTAATGCCTCGCGAAGTTTTTTACTTGCGAGGTGCGCTGCGGCTTCGCTGGTTTCGCGTTTGGTTGTCGCTTTAAAAATATTCATCTGTTTAGAATCTTCGTGAAATCCCGCTTCCAACTCGGTGAGAGGGCGCGGAGTTTTCTGGCTTGTGCAATTTTTGCGTGGTTGTCGGTGTCAAAATAGCGCAGGTTAACGATTTCCGTGACGCTCATGGACGGTGAGGCGGTTTCAATGCGCGCAATCGCATCGCCAGCGGTGATCTCACCCTCTTCAAGCACTCGAAAATAGAAGCCGACGCGCCGACTCTCTAAAAACTGCTTCGGAAATTCTGGCAGCCCCATTTTGTAAGCAAGTTTGAAACACGGCACGCGCGGTTGGGTAATCTGTAATTTCACTGTTAAACCTATCTGAAAAACATCGCCAATACGAACTTCCGTTTCCAGCAGACCTTCAAGGGTGAGATTTTCCCCAAACTGTCCGTAAGTTAGGTCATCTCTTTGCAATTCCTGCTGCCAGTGGGTATAATGTTCAAAAGGGTATCCGTAGATGGCTTTATAGGTGCCGCCGTGGACGCGTAGATCACCTTGCCCATCGCCGTCAATGTTCTTTTCTCTGAGCATAACGGTACCAGAGACGGGTTCTTTGAAAATTCCGGTTCGGATCGTCTTGCCGCCGTACTGGATAGGTTTGGGTTTTGAGACGTTTACAGACAAAAGTTTCATAATGGTTGTTGGCTGTCAACTGTCAGCATTCAGCGTTGATTCCTGACTTATAGATCCTCATTCAAATCTGCATTATCTTAGTATATGGATTTATTGCAGTTGTGTCAAGAGAAAGATACTTTTTGGTAGGGTCATTCAGTTTTCCGAAATTTTAGATGTGCGATGCGCGCAGATCCCTTGTAGGCGGGATTTCCAAATCCCGACGCTTTCGACACATTGGATAAAAACCTTAAAACTAAATAACTCTGTACTTTTTGGCACTTAGCGGTTCGCGATTGCTTCACAAAAACGCATTTCTTGCAATTTTTTCGTCGTTATGCAACACTTGGCTTCTTAAATCGCGTCATTAATAGTAACAGTCATCCGACAGTCGCGTGTGAAAAAACGCGCATCGGTATCTTAAACAGGAGAAATGAGATGAAACACGAAGATACGCAGCTGGTTCATCGCTGTTTAGCAGGGGACGACAGCGCCTTTACGACGCTGGTAAAAAAGTACCAGAAACGCGTTCACGCCCTCGCGTGGCGGAAGGTTGGTGATTTTCATATCGCTGAGGAACTTGCACAGGATACCTTCCTCAAGGCGTATGAAAAACTCAGAACGCTGAAGAATCCGAGTCAGTTTGCTGGATGGCTCTACGTAATCACGAATCGGCTTTGCATAGCGTGGCATCGAAAACAGAAATCTCCGATGGACTCGTTAGAAACCACAAGCGGGGAGGAAATTGAAGAAATGTCCTACCGCCACTACGAAGATGAAGCGCGCGAAAAAGCCGCTGTTGAAAACCGGCGTGAACGTGTTAACGCCCTTTTAGAAAAACTACCGGAAAGTGAACGGACGGTTGTAACGCTTCACTATCTTGGCGAAATGACCTCTAAAGCGATCGGCGAGTTTTTAGGCGTATCCCCAAACACGGTACGGAGTCGGCTGCAGCGTGCGCGAAATCGTTTATTAAAGGAGCAAGAAGATATGATTCGCGAAACCCTTGGCAGCGTACACTTGCCCACAACTTTCACCGAAAACATTCTAAGACAAATTGCTGATATAAAACCGGTGAGTCCGATCAGTAGCAAACCGGTCATCCCGGTGGCAGTGTCTGCTGCGACAGCGATTTTTATTTTTCTCATCATGGGCGTGGGTTCTCAATACCTCGCCCGTTTTCAGAAACCTTATAACCTAAACGCACAATCCGAAACCACTGTTGAAATTATCGATGCCCCGATTGTGCTTGATACACAAGCAACGCCGGATACACGGAACCAAGTCGGACGCTTTGACACAACGGGTAGAAGTAGTGGCACTGGTCCGCAAGTTTCGGAACCTATTATGCTCGCTGCAGCACAAGTAGAAAAGGAGACGCGCCCGTTAACGGATCAACAGTGGGTCCAGGCAAGCGGTCCAGAAGCAGGCGGTTCAGTATTGGGATTGTTAGCCAGTTCTACCGGGGATGCTTATGCGGCTTCGTCTGTCGGTCTCTACAGATTAACACCAGGCGCGCCTGCATGGACACTCGTCAATACAACCATCTCAACTGTCAATACAGCAAATCTTAATGCCTCTAAATCAATAACCATGGCAGCACGAAACGGCACCCTCTATCTCGTGTCTCCTAATAAAATCCTCGCTTCAACAGATAGCGGCGAAACGTGGAAATCATTGGGGACGCGTCCAGAGGGAGACGCTATCGGTTTGGCAATAACAGATGCGGCACTTTACCTCGTTTTTGAAAACAAAGGTGTTTTTCAATCTACGGACAATGGTAAGCAGTGGAACTTGCTGAACGATGAAGTATCTGGTATGGAAGTTCTCACCGTTGCGACTATTGAAAACACAGTATTTGTTGGGGCAACACAAGGACTCTATCGTATCCGGTCAGGCAGATGGGAAAAATTGTCTGTGAATACGACGAAAGCCATTCACTCCTTAGCCGTCGCTAAGAACAGTGTTTACGTCGGAACAGGTCCCAGTTCTTCCCAATTAGATGAACCTGAAAAGGTAAAAAAGTACACAGAACAACTTATGCGTAAGGATAACTCAAGTTCATGGGAACTTTTCCAATCAACCGATTTGGGCGATACATGGACTGATATAACACCGACGAGTAATTCCTTCTTTATGAAAGTTTCCCCCGGTGTTAAAGTCATGGCATCTGGAAACACAGTTCTGGCACTGGGAATGATGCTAAATTTCCGTTCAACAGATGGTGGAAAAACATGGACAGAATTTAGCATAGACCCTAAAACATTAGACATGAACGCCTTGACAAACAGAATGACGCTGAGCATGTTCCCTGCTATAGCAGTGAACGAAAATACCATCGTCAAAGCCGGTGTTTTGGGACTGACACGCTCAACCGATGGCGGCGAATCATGGCATCCATTTATGAATGGAATTGTGAACACTCAGATATTCAATTTAGTGGGATTCAAAAATGAACTCTACACGAGTACCGCCACAGGTGTTACAAAATCCACCGATAGTGGCGAAACGTGGGAAAAACTTCCTATGAATTCTGACGAGTTGACCCTTAAACCGACAGAAAAATCCAATCCTATCAACACCATGCTGGTTTTTCCCAAATTAACAATTGCTGGCGGGGCACTTTACGGCATCAGCCCCGAACCGGCTTCAACCGCAGAGAATGCATTTCGTGCCTTCCGCCTCTCTGGGAATGGTAATGTATTAGTTCCTATCCAAGGGGTACCTGTTTTTGAGGAAGACCCCGCTACAACAGATATACTGGAACGAGTAATCGAGAACGTAAGTCGTCACCTTGAAAATTTTCCGGGTGCGTTCGCCGTTAGCGGCGAGATATTCTATGTAGAACGTAACCGGAACCTGCTCCGATGGAAACGCGGCGAGTCGGAATGGTTTAACACCGGACTGATAGACACAGGAAAATCCATTGACGACAGTAATGACATAGGTTTCAAGCTCGCCGTTTCTGAAGAGGTTGTCTACGTCGGAAAACGGGATGGCGCTCTTTTTCAATCGGTTGATCGCGGTGAAACATGGAAAGACCTGACCTCAAACCTACCACTGCGTTTTGAGCATTTCAATGAAGTAATCTTTGCAGGATCGACCATCTACGTTGCAACCGACACAGGGGTTTTGACCTCAGCAGATGGTGAACATTGGGGTGTCGTTACCGATAAAGCAGATGGACAGATAGTCATCGATCAAATGGCTGTAGCTGGTATGACGGTTTATGGTGCTGGCGACGGTGGGGTCTATCAATTGAACAGTCGTAGCGAATGGGAACAGATTTCGCCAGAAGTGCCAGATCGCGTCACTTCGCTTGTAATCAATAGCGATCGGCTTTATATCGCGACTAAACATCGTGGGCTGTTCTATGTTTCTCTCGACAAGGCGTGGTAGAGATTCAGAAAAATACATGCCTTTTTTGAAGGAATCTATCAAAAATCCCAACAAAGAAGGCATGACCTAAGGTCATTCAGTTTTCTGAAATTTTAGATGTGCGATGCGCGCAGATCCCTTGTAGGAGGGATTTCCAAATCCCGACGCTTTCGACACATT
The DNA here is from genome assembly GCA_963662915.2 of Candidatus Poribacteria bacterium. Lineage (GTDB taxonomy): Bacteria > Poribacteria > WGA-4E > WGA-4E > WGA-3G > WGA-3G. The sequence continues at coordinate 2,942,044 of CAXXEU010000002.1, forward strand.
GGATAAAAACCTTAAAACTATAGTAAAGTTCAGAATTAAAAAGACATTTCAATCATCTCAAAGGCACGCCGCATCTCGTAGGGGACAGGTTTCCTGTCCCGCTGCCAAATGTCTCATTAATTGTAAACACCACTATAAATAGCCCTGAGCATGACCCTTGACGTTTTCTCAGCAAAGTGTTATCCTTTACGATACTTGAACACAGATGCAATAAGAGTGGTATGAACATCAATCAAAACCATAGGAGAACTATCATGACCTTAGCGTTTCTATCGCGCCACGCCTTAATTGGGACAGTTATATTCGCGATGCTCTTCGCAAATGTTCCTGTCGCCAAATCCAGCGAAACGAAAAATAAGTCCCGGACCGAGAGCGAAGTTTACGGAGATATTGGAATTGCAACACTCGCAGCAATCAGTATTACCTCCTTTGGACGTTGGCTCACACCTTTAGATGAATGGCACGCAGAGATCCGCAAACTCACTGAGGATGAGCGGTTCGTTGAACGTTGGATGTTGCTCAACGATGACCCAGCGTCTCTTGAAAAAGGAAATCGAGCAATTGCGAAAATACGGAAGGACAGAGAAGCCCTTGAGAAGAAATACAAGAGACTCAGTTGGTTGTATTATCCGGTGATAAGCGTTATTGGTGGGGCTGCTATGATGCTTGTCTTCTCTTTGAGAGGCGATTAATTACGATTGAACAGAAAAAAAACCCCAGGACTTACGCAGTTTGCTTTTTTGTAGCATAACCTGTTAGGTTGTGCCACCAGAATGCCTGTATTTTTTCAGGGAACTCCATCTTAGAAAGCACGCTACGGTCAAAATTGCGTAAGTCCTACATCAGATGAAAAAGCCGGTTTTTCTGATCCTTATCGGTATTCGTTTTTTACGGATATGAACGCTTTCCAAGAATGGATTCTCAAACGTCCTGAACCTGAAGAACAAGCGTCGGAACAATAAAACCAATTACCGACCTTGCCCTGAATCCCTCTCGAAAAACCTACCGCATTTCTCCCAACAATTTCAAGAAATCCCACGATTTTTCAAATAAAAATTCAGCTTTTTGCAGATTATGCACCCTTTTTTTCCTTAAAATTGTCTCTCTAACTTATAGAACGACAACAGACAGAAATCCCATTAAAAAAAATGATGTAATCCTACAAACCAGCAATCCCGTTTATACTAAAGTCTACAATTAGAAACTGGTGCGGATATTAAGGTTAGCACAGACATTAAAGTTAGGGCATCAAGAGATCGACATCTACAAGAACAGAAGCCGTCCGGCTGACTGGAATGGTAAACCTATAGGGAGAAATTACACATGAAGATCACACGCCTTCCAATTTTAGTTATACTTTTAGCGATATTTACGATCGCGGCAAACACCTTTGCACAAGACTACACAATGTTGGAATTACCCGAAGGTGCGAAAGCACGTCTCGGCAAAGGTAAGATAAATGAAATAAAGTATTCCCCAGATGGCACACGTCTGGCAGTCGTAAGTGCTATAGGTATCTGGATTTACGACGCACAGACAGACGAAGCACTTGAACTGATCAGAGGACATACGGCTGAGGTTAATAGCGTAGCGTTTAGTCCAGATGGCAATACCCTCGCAACCGGGAGTGCGGACAGCACCATCCGGCTTTGGGATGCGAACACAGGGAGCCATCTCCACACACTCACAGGGCATACGACACCGGGCAGAAACTTTATTAGGTCTGGGGTCCTCAGCGTAGCGTTTAGTCCGGATAGCACGATTATCGCAAGCGGGAGTACGGACAATACTGTCAGTCTTTGGGATACGAACACGGGGGACTATCTCCGCACACTTACAGGGCATAGGGCTCCGGTCGCCAGCGTAACGTTTAGTCCAGATGGGGCCACCATCGCAAGCGGGAGTTATGACAGCACTGTCCGTCTCTGGGATGCAAACACAGGTGGCGATCTCCGCACGCTCATCGGGCATACAGGTTTGATCAACAGTATAGCGTTTAGTCCGGATGGCACCACCATCGCAAGTGGGGGTTGGGACGGCACTGTCCGTCTCTGGGATGTGAACACAGGTAGAAATTTTCGCACGCTCACAGGGAATAGACGCGCGGTCACCAGCGTATCATTTAGTCCAGATGGCACGACCCTCGCAAGCGGGAACGATGATAACACTGTCCGTCTCTGGGATGTGAACACGGGGAGCGATCTCCGCACACTCACCGAACATACGGCTCGAGTCATCACTGTATCATTTAGTCCAGATGGCACGACCCTCGCAAGCGGGAGTTGGGATAGCACTGTCCGTCTCTGGGATGTGAGCACGGGGAACCATCTCCGCACGCTCACAGGATATACGACTGGAGCCATCGGCGTAGCATTTAGTCAGGATGGCACGACCCTCGCAACCGGGAGTGAGGACGGTGCTGTCCGTCTTTGGGATGCAAACACGGGACACCTTCTCCACACACTCACTGAGCATACGACCACGGTCAACAGCCTATCGTTTAGTCCGGATGGAATGATCCTCGCCAGCGGGAGTTATGACGACACTGCCCGTCTCTGGGATGCGAACACGGGGAGCCTGCTCCACACACTCACCGAACATAGGGATTGGATCAGAGATGTAGCGTTTAGTCCAGATGGGACAATCCTCGCAACCGCGAGCGGTGACCGCACCGTTCGTCTCTGGGATGTGAACACGGGTTCACACCTCCGCACACTCACAGGACATACGCATTGGGTCAGAAGTGCAGCGTTTAGTCCCGATGGAACGACTATTGTCAGTGGAGGTTATGACGACACCGTGCGGCTCTGGGATGCAAACACCGGTAGCGAGCTCCGAACACTCACTGGGCATACCGCTGGTGCCGCCAGCGTCCTGTTTAGTCCAAATGGTACTATTATCGCCAGCGGGAGTTATGACGACACCGTGCGGCTCTGGGATGCAAACACAGGGGACCATCTCCACACACTTACAGGACATACGGATTCGATCGTCAGCATATCGTTTAGTCCCGATGGCACCCTCGCAACCGGGAGTTGGGACCGCACCGTCCGCTTGTGGGATACGAACACAGGGAACCATCTCCGCACGCTCACAGGGCATGCAGATGACGTGGACGGCGTAGCGTTTAGTCCGGATGGAAACACCCTGGCAAGCGCGAGTAAAGACGGCACCGTACTCGTATGGGAACTCAATCCCTCCCCTATAGCAGATACCACTGAACCTACAAGACCCAAAGAGGATGTCACTGGGGACGATGTTGTTAACATCCAAGACCTTGTATGGGTCGCATCAAATCTTGGACGATCAGGATCGGATCTTGGGCAATCGGGAAACAAGACTGCAGATGTCAACAATGATGGAATCGTCAATATACAAGACCTCGTCCTCGTTGCCAGTGCCTTAGACGCAGGTACTTCCGCGCCTGCTCTGAATGCTCAGGGGCCCCAAACGTTCACTGCTGCAGATATAGAACAATGGCTGCAGGCAGCCCGGCAATTGTCCCTAACAGACCCGGCTTTTCAACGCGGTCTTCTCATGCTACAACAACTTCTTGCAACACTAATACCCAAACAGACGGCTTTATTGCCGAACTACCCGAATCCGTTCAACCCAGAAACATGGATGCCGTATCAGTTGGCAAAACCTGCGCATGTCAAAATCTCTATCTATGCAGGAGATGGGCAGTTAGTCCAGAACCTTGCGTTAGGCACCCAAGGGGCGGGCATCTATGAATCACGTAGCCGCGCGGCGTATTGGGACGGTAAGAATGCGTTAGGAGAATCTGTTGCGAGTGGTATCTATTTCTATACGCTCACTGCGGACAATTTCAGAGCAACACGGCGGATGTTAATTCTAAAATAACGTGAGTTTGATAAAGATTATCACTTGCTGATGGCTTTGGGACGCGAAAACAGCACTTTCAAGACATCTGAAATGTTTAATCAAACTGGCGTTAAAATAGATTACCCCGATTTTAGGTCTTTCGCCAAGATTTCAATCAACCCCCCCAAAGTCGGGAACTGGTCGCGAGCCTCGGGTGGTAGATCAGCAAGGTGCGTGTCACCCACAAAACGATACATATCCGCCGCGCCCGTCAAGATGTTCGGTGTCAACCCGATATGCGCAAAGGTCGCCGAAATCTCTTCCATCTCTCCAATCCAACGTCTCGCTTTGGGAGGCATCCCCGGTAACCCTTTCTCCATCCGTTCAAAGAGTGCCGATTGACTCAACTGAAACTCAGCGGTAAGTGCTTCTGAAACACCCAAAACCTGTGCCGCTGTGAGTAGTTCCGTGCAGAGTGCAGTGAGTCCTTTTGTCAGCGAGGCGTAGCACATCTTAATTGCGGAAGCGTGTCCAATCTCATCGCTGAGTGGACGGACATCCAAGCCGTGATTACTGAGTTCGGAGAATGTGCCGAGGTCAGGTCCCGATGCGTAAAATCGGGTTGCTCCGGGATTACGCGGAGGTGGACCGATGATGGAGGCATCGACGAAAGTGCCTCCGGCTGCGGTAATGACATCTCCCAATGTGCGCACCGTCTGTGGGGCGATAGCGTTGCAGTCGGCGTAGGTGAGCGTCGTATCCACCTGTTGGAGAGCATCTGCGACTGCGGCGGCAGCAAACATCGCCTGTGCTGGCACCATGATTGAGAGGATAAGGTCTGCCTCGGTTACGAATTCCGGATACGTCGGGACATCTTGAATACCTGCTTTTTCTGCAAGCTCCCGCGTGCGCTGACTTCTTCCCTGTAAACAAGTGATGACGCGCAGACCGTTTTGGCGGAGAACATCTCCAACGGTGTGTCCCATATCACCAGGGCTTAAAATTCCGACAGTGTTTGGCATAGGTCACCTCCCTTTTTCAAATATGAACGCCGACAGTGTTGATTGCCTTGAATACCAAGATTGCCCCAAGCAAGATAACGACAGCGGCACTGAAAATCGGTAGACGTTGTAGCCAGACCCCTTCACCTGTGAAACGCTCAATCAACGGTTTTGCCATTACCATCAGAATACCGATAGCAACCAATACGGCAGCAAGTCCCAATGAGAAAGCCGATAGGATAATTAGACCCCATACAAGCTTGTTAAGGCTAATCGCAAAAAGAAGCCCGATGAGCGCATCAACACACGGGACGATACCACCGGAGATACCAAGCGATAGCAGCCCCCAAAAACCGGTGCGTTCCGGCGGGACATGGCTATGCGTCCGCCCCCCATGACTGTGTGAATGTCCATGGTCGTGATCGTGACCATGAGAATGCCCGTGGTCATGGTCATGATTATGATCGTGTGAGTGCCCGTGATCGTGTCCGTGATCATCTCCGGGCCCGTGGTTGTGTGCGCTGCCGGTATAATACTGTTTCATGTTTTTTGCGAGCAGCCATGCACCAATACCAATAATCAAGATTCCAGAAAACAGACTCAACCACGGGACGATATCCTCGGGTGCAAATTCCTGCGCTACCAGCATGACGACACCCAGCGCGATGACGCTGAAGGTGTGTGTAAAGGTAACGACAAGCCCAAGGAACACCGCATCAATGACTCTGCCTTTAGACCCAACGAGGTACGCAGCGACTATGGCTTTTCCATGTCCGGGTGTCAATGCGTGCAAACCGCCAAGCACGAATGAAATGACAAGGGCAGCAATCGCGAGTTGTAGGGTAAGAGGTCGGTTTATCAACTCCTTTATCTTATCGCCTGAATGCTCGTGTCCCTCATCCGCCAATCCCAATGTACACGCAACAACACCAATAAAAACAATACTAAGTATAAAAAGGTAACGTTTCTTCAAAACTGACTATATCCTCGCGAATTTCTGGAAGCGTCTATCAGCGACGACTTCACTGACGTAGATGTCGCCTTTTGAATCGATCCAGATGCCGTGTGGAGAATCACTGAATTGACCAGGATTACTTCCTTTCTCTCCCCAACGTCCGATGACTTCGCCATCAAGCGTCATAATGCTGATGCGTTGTCCACCCTCGGCGATGTGGATAATGTTATCACTATCAATAAAAAGATCGTTCGGTGAGCGAAGGTCTGTCCACTCGGTCAAGTATTCACCTGCGTTGTTAAAAATCTGGCAGCGGAGGTTCCCGCGGTCGAGAATATAGACGCGATCGTTGTGATCTACGGTGACATCGTGCGGGAGATTAAATTCGCCAGATCCCGTGCCAGGTGCCCCCCACGAAACAATGACTTCGCCATCTGCAGTCATTCGGTGTACCCGCGATTGTCCGTAGCCGTCAGAGACGTACATCTCACCGGACGTCGAGAGTACAGCGCGCGTCGGTTCATTAAAGGGGCCTCCTGGTGCGCCGGGTTGATTGACAGTGCCGAACGTCTCCAAGAGTTCTCCATCAAGCGAAAATTTCCGCACAGTGTGATCAATGGTGTCTGTGGTATAAATCTCGTCATCGGGACTCATCCAAATACCGTGAGGTTTCTGAAAGATATCCTTGCCCCATTCGGTAACGAATGTACCGTCAGCCTCGAAAACGAGCATAGCGGGTTGCGGACTCCGATTGTAGACGTAGACGCGATCATTCGAGTCGCACGCCACACCGGAAACGAGTCCAAGTTGCGGAATCATACCCCAGCCTTCTACAACTTCATATTGATAATCGCCTGTTCCAAAAGTTCCCATGGTAAAGCCTCCTATGAAATGTGAGCGTTTACATACTTAGCGACAATAGATTTCAGGATCTGTACGATGCGTTCTGCTTCTAAAACACCGTCGTAAACTGGAGCGAATTCAATATGAAGTATCGGTCTTTCGCTCTCAATAGCGTTGACCACACCGCGGACGAACGCCCAGTTATCAACAACGGTATAGCATCCAAAAATTTCTTGTTCAGGTGTAGCGGTATTTTGCCAATTGAGCCATGCGGCCGCAAGCATCTCACCGTAGAGTTGATATTGGGGATCAACAGCTGTCAAGCCCCTCTTAGCTTCATGCACAATGAGATAGGGCGGACGCATTCTCCCACCAATAGTGGGCGCCAGCGCGCCATCGGCTTCGCCTTCGAGCGCAAACTTAGGATAGGTCGCTTTAAGGGGGACCCCAGCCCATGCTTGAACACGCCCCTGTTCTGCAAGTCGTAAAAGTGGATAAATTGCCCGAGACCAAAGGGTGGCTTCGTTCATTGCCATCAGATTGTGTCGGTACAGGGTCGCCTTGAGATAATCAAGCAGCGTCCGCTCCTCGGAAGTCAAAGCAATCTGCATTTCCTCCCACGTCTCTGGATCACTTTCCTCTTCGTGTAAGGTGACGAGTGCTTTAAGCGTTTCTTCGGTGAGCTGTGATAATGGATATGTTTGCATCGCTGAAAATCTCCTTCCAGAGTGTTCTACAAAACCTTTCGGCTGCTAAGGTAGTTTTGAACATATCTCAAAAGGATTTTGAACTCAATAATACCTAATTTTAGGATATATTGCAACTTTTTTAAAAGACCCCATTTATCAAAAAAACAGCGCGTATGAGATCGGCTTCTTGAAAACCGGTGGCATAGAGGACATTCGTTTCATCCACATACGTATACCTATTCTCACCGAAAAAGTGTGTGATTTCAAAATTCAGACGGAATGTTCGACTCAAGTCGTAATATAAACCCGCACCCCAGTCAGAAAGATTGGCGTTGAAGTCGAAGTATCGGAAATTGAATCGGTCCAGGGCATCGTTGATAAAACCGACGCGGACAACGCTGAAGTAAACGAATGCCCGCGCTTCTCGGTAATTGTAGAAACTATGGTCGCGTATCCACGTGAAATCAAGTTGAACTCGATCGTCCCAAGAAGTTTCCGTCGTTCTATCATCTTGGTTGAAACGTCCACGGAAATCCTCGAAATCCCGTGCACGATAGTAACTCGTATCGGTGGATCGGATAAAAGTGAACCGGTTGGAGAGCGCGACTCGGTAGGCTTCGTTGATATCGTAAGATAACATTAGATTTGCGTCTGCGGTATCCTGAATAATCTGTTCATCAAAATCGGATTTGGTATGGAGATCTGCGTCCAAGTCATCTTGATTGTCAATTTCAACGTCGTATAGATCGCGTGTATAACGGAGCTTGAGTTCCGTTTGGAACATCGGCGAGATTAGAGATCGCGTTGGTGCATACTTCCTAAACCGCAATTCGGCTGGATTGAGGTAGTAAACGTTCCCAGTGCCATCAATGCCCCTGAGTTCCAATGCGATGTCGGTTTCCATCTCTCGCTGGAACGGAACCAGCAGTTTTTGGGTATAGACCCCATCTATGGTAAATCGTTGGATTCGTCGTAGTCGGTAGCGAAAGAGTCGGGTGGCATCGGTCAGACGTCGCGTTGGATCGTCAAGTCGCGTTGGAAGCGTGGAGACGAAATCCTTGAGATATTTCGCAGTGTCGGCAATAAGCAGTGTTCCATCTTCTAAGGCTGCTATCTGGAAAGGTTCAATAAATTGACCCGCTGCGTCTCCATACTCACCGAAAGCGTTTAAGAATTCCCCATCAGTACTATATTTCAGCACGCGATGCCCTTGTTCATCAACAATATAGGTGTTTCCAGTTTTATCGACAGTCATATCAACTGGATAGATAACATCGCCTGTTCCAGATTGCCTGAGCGGATAGTGAGCAACAGGCACGCCATTGGCATCCAGTTTGAAGATACGTTTGTTTTTACCACCCGCATCACAGACGTAGAGATTGCCGTGTCCGTCTATGGTTAGCAAAAAATTGCGTTTTGTGTCGCCCTGTGGAATAATGAGGATATAATTGCCGTCGGCATCGAGACCGGGACTCGCTGACTCAAGCGGCACCATGCGTTTGCTGAAATCCTGAATCGGATAGGTTGCAATAAAGGTGCCTTGTGCGTCGAATTTATGGATGCATGGCGCATAGTTGAAGATTTTGGGCTCTGGTGGTGCTTGTGGCGTTGTGTCTGAAATCTCCGTAAACATCCAATCCATTACATAGATGGCATTATTCGAGTCTACAGCAATATCCGTAGGGTTAATGAATCGAAAGTCGCTCTCCTCCGCCATCTGGATATAGAATACAAAACTTCCGGTCTCATCAAATTTTTGGATTCTGAAGTTATCCGTATCTGTAATATAAATGGCACCGTCAGACCCGAACGCGACAAACAAGGTTTCTGCGAATTGTGCCTCTCCTTCTCCTTTTCCACCAAATTCACTAACGAATTTGAATTCTTGCGCGGCATTTAAGGACATAGGAAATAGGATCAGAAAACAGAGTATCAAGTTTTTTAGTTTAGACATTTGCTATTTTTTCGACGAGTAAGTGCCCTTTCTCATGGCGTAGATATTTTATTGCTTCAGTGCGTCGAAGTGTTTTTTTTGGATATTGTCCAAGATACCGTTGATGAATTTAGGTGAATCTGGCGTGCTATAAGACTTTGCGATTTCAATAGCCTCATTGATTGCAATCGCTGGATCAACATCAGTGAGATAGAGCATCTCATAAGTCGCACATCGCAGGATTGAGAGGTCTACGATAGGCATCCGATGGAGTTTCCAGTTTTTAGAGGTATCTTGAAGTAGTGTATCAATAGCTTCGAGATGTGCAGTGGTGCCTTCAACGAGTTGCCTTGCGAAGCAACAAGGTTCCACTGATGTTTCTTGGTTCTGCCAAAACCCGTCTATAACGTTTTTCATCGGTGTCTTGGTGAGTTGAATTTGATATAGCATCTGCATTGCCGCGATGCGCGATTGTCTGCGAGAGAACATTATATATTCCTATTGCTGCCTTTTATCGTCACTACATAAAGGCATTTGTTCTGGGGGCGTGTATTAGTCTGTATTATACACGATTTAAGGCGAGGTGTCAAATTAAGTTACACACCTGACCGAGAGGCACGCCAGTATAAATACTTGACAATTCTGTAAAAAAGTTTTAAAATCTCACCTATTAGCCTTGAGTGAAAGGAGATACCTGTGAATCTACGCAAAAGAGATTACGGCACAGTTGTTGGACCGCATCCTCGTACTGCAGAGTCGGGGTTCGAGATGCTGCTTGCAGGTGGGAATGCTGTTGATGCCGCGGTTGCCGCTGCCTTCGCAGAAGGGGTCGTTGAACCCTCACACAACGGCATTGCTGGATACGGAGGGTGTGTGCTTATCTATCGCAAGAAGACGCAAGATGTCATTGCGATAGACTACAACACCGCTGCCCCCGCTGCTGCCTCTGAAAATATGTTTACAATTGAAGATGCGCCCGATGCGGTTGCCGGTTATCGTGTGCCGGGACGTGTAAATGTCCACGGACCACAATCCATTGGGGTACCAGGAGTTGTGGCTGGCTTGTGCTTAGCATTGGAGGAGTTCGGAAGCCTGCCGCTTGCCGATGTGGTTCGTCCGGCTATCAATTCGGCACGCTATGGTTACGCGCCGAACAGTGCGAATCGGGGCGGCATAGCAGGCAACGCGGAACGATGGAAAAAGGACTTTCCGGAAACGGCGCGCGTTTTCCTGAAAGATGGTAGGGCACCGAAGAAAGGTGAGAGACTCACGAATCCGGAACTCGCCCGAACCTTGGAAACCGTCGCGGAAGGTGGACGTGAAGCGTTCTATGAAGGAACAATTGCCGCAACCATCGCAAACCATATTCAAGAATTAGGAGGCTGTCTCACTATAGATGATCTGAAGAACTACCGTCCGTTTATCACGCAACCCTACGAAATTCAGTATCGAGGCTACTCGGTTTACACGGCACCGTTGGGGGCAGGCGGACTAACGACTTTACAAATGCTGCGGTTGGTAGAAGAATTTGATATGGTAGTGATGTCAGTTGCCGAAAGGTTCCACCTTTTCGCTGAAGCGATGAAAGTGTGCTGGCCCGAAAGGCTCCGTCGATTCGGCGATCCGGAGTTTGTTGATATAGACATTGAAACGGAACTCTCCGATAGCCTCATCACTACACTCAAGGAAAAACTGCAAGCCGGTCTTAAATCGCCACAACCGGGAGAAGTTGTTTACTACGAACCAATGAACTGCACAAGCCATATCTCTACTGCAGATGCAGAAGGGAATATGGTATCCCTGACGCAAACACACGGCGGCGGTTTCGGCTCAATGGTGACAGTGCCGGGAACAGGATTGCTCTTTGGTCACGGTGTTGGACGGTTCGATCCAAGACCTGGCATCGCTAACTCCATCGGACCCGGCAAACGTCCGCTTCATAACATGGCACCGTTTCTTGCCACACGAGAAGGGATGCCTTTCGCTACGTACGGTATACCGGGTGGTAGGACTATCCCTAATAACCAACTGAACATTAGTGTTAGCCTCATGGACCTTCAGGTGCCGATACAGGCGGCGTTGGATGCACCACGGCTTCACACGGATGGTGCCGAACCGATTCAAGTCGAACCGCGTGCGGGTGAAGAGACGCTTACAGCGTTGCAGAAACTCGGACACGAAATCACGCCAAGTGCGGGTATCGGGGGGCCTGGTCACGGTATTCGTCTCTGGGAAGACGGAAATCGACACGACGGTGGAACAGATCCGCGAGGTGAAGGCAAAATGATGGGGAAATAAATGGTATCAATCGGAAAATTTTACAGTATTTTCCGATATGACTCTAATTTCGTATTCGCAACGGAGGCGAAAAGACGAAGAAATTATGGCACAATTTGTAAAAGCCGCAACAACCGACCAGATTCAGCCTGGTAAATGTATTGGCGTAAAAGTCGATGGTGTTTTCATCGGTATTTACAATGTAAAAGGCGAGTATTACGCCATGAACAACATTTGCCCACACCTCGGCGGAGTTTTAAGTTACGGCTTCTTAGATGATAGCTGTGTTACGTGCCCGCTCCACATGTGGGAGTTCGATGTGACGACCGGGGCGTGTGTGTGGCCAGGCGAAGAAAAGTTACCAACATACGCTGTTAAAGTGGACGGTGAAGATATCCTTGTAGATGTCGAAACGCCGCTCTAAAGTAATTTAGGACTTACGCAATGCTCTCTTTTGTAGCATCACCTGTTAGGTTGTGACTTCCAAACGTTTATGGTTGTCCAGGAATTTCCATCTCACAGCATGCATTACGGTCAAAATTGCGTAAGCCTGATGGTTTTAGTATAACGACGTGATTGTGTGATTACGCCTTTTGAATAGCAGGACTTGCGCAGTTGTCTCTAAAAACCGACAGATTCCCCCTGCTTGCGGGGGAACTAAGGGGGGGAATCCTAAATTTTGCGTAAGTCCTAAATAGGAGAAAAACTATGGCATATCTGCTCACCGGTGGTATGGGATGCATCGGTACTTACGTGATACGCGACCTACTCGCTACTGGTGAAAAGGTAGTTGTTTACGACTTTGCTTACGACTTAACCATTCCAAAGATGGTACTTACTGAAGAACAACTTGAAGGGTTCACCTTCGTGCAGGGCGATATTACCGACCTGCCACACATTTTACGCACTCTCCAAGAACATGAGATCGATCGAATTATCCATCTCGCGTCGTGGCAGGTGCCAGCGTGCAACGCGAATCCACCCCAAGCACTGAAAGTCGTTTGCGAAGGGACAATCAACATTTTGGAAGCGGCACGTATTTTCAATCTCAAACGGGTTGTCTGGGCAAGCAGTGTTGCCGTCTTCGGTGCACCAGAGGATTACAACCACCAACAAATTCTCAACGATGCACCGCACTATCCCAAGTTTATCTACGGGGCGTGTAAATCCCTGAACGAGAAGTACGCTACACACTATTTCGATGCTTATGGGGTTGACTCCATTGGACTCCGGTTTACTGCTGTCTATGGGGTCGGTCGGACGCGCGGTATGAGTTCCTTTACGACGCAGATGATTGAGGCAGTGGCGTTGGGTGAACCGCACGCCTGTCCTTTCGGCGATGATGCGGTGGACTGGCAGTATGTAGAAGACGTTTCTCGTTCGATTGTGCTTGCGTGTACCTGCCCGACGACGCAGACGCGTGTGTTCAATGTGAAGGGTGGCATTCGCCCGGTCAAAGAGGGTGTCGCATATCTGAAGACGTTGGTCCCAGACGCAGAAATCACACTGGAGCCGGGCGTATTTGGTATCTCATGGAACTATGATGCGACACCAATTGCTGAGGAGATGGGTTTTACACCTGCGTATACAATGGAGCAGGGAATTCTAAAAACGTTTAATTGTTTTCGGGAGCGGGCGGGACTGGAACAGATAACGCCTTGAAGGATGAAGGTAATTACACCACTCAAGACGTGAAAATGCGCTGCTATACCCGATGCAAAGTGTAAAATTAATTCTAAAATCTACTATAACACTGCACGGTGCCGGATCATCTTTCCATGGGTGGTTGCCCCACCGATTGGGAATGTCTTGGACTTTGTATTTGGCTCCGGTTATTAGAACACACCTACAAGTTGCCTCGCGAAAATCAATCCGACGACACAGACGATTGCTGTTAAGGTCCGCTTCTCACTCCGAATGGCGCGGGTCCAAGAAAAATCGTGGGGAGATGATTCGGGATAGGGATGGAAACGTGGAAGGAAACGGGGTACCCGCTCCTGATATGCCTGATAGACGTGCCCGCAGGACTCTAAGAGATATGTCTCCTCCAGTGCAATAATTGGAAGATATTGGGAAAAATAACCGACAATCAAGACAGCAACGAGCCAATAGACATTTGCGACAAGACAGACACCAAAGCTGAGTAGAAAATTACCGAGATAGAGAGGGTTTCGGACGTAACTATAGGGACCGGTTGTGACGAGATCACGGGCAGCACCCAGTGTTCTCGCACGGGTGGATGCTCCGGCATAGCCGACTGCCCATATTCGAAGAAATTCGCCTACGGCAATAAACGGCACACCTATTGCTACCATATACCATACGGGTTCCGAAAAATAGAGTAGGGCAAAGATGAAGGGAATCGGCGTGAAACTACGGATTTTGAAGAAGAAGTTGCCAATCTTTTCGGAGGTCATGTTTTGGATCGTGCCAGTAAGTGGGTTAATTCTATTTCGGGGTCCGCCAGATGAGGATACTGCCGACAGCTGCGTAGAGGATATTCGCGCCCCAACAGGCGAGGAACGGATGGAGTTTACCGCTTTCACTCAATCCCTCAAGCGTTGCGAAGGAGAGTGCCCAGTAGATGAAAGAGATAAAGAAGGCAATCACTAAACCAGCAAAAAAACCTGCCCTTCCAAATCGGATGGCAATTGGTGCCCCAAGCATAATGACGACGACAGCAGCGAAGGGGTATGCCGTCTTGTGATATAACTTTACGCGTTCCTTTCGATAAATCTGACCCGCGTCTTGTTTGTATGCGATCTGCTCGCGGAGCTCCTTGATTGTCATCGCCCTGTGATCCTTTTCGCTTCCGATAAAACGAACCGGATCTTCATAGCGTTCAATAGCATAAGTAGCGAAAAGTTCGTAATTTACTTCAATGCCTTCCTCAAAGTGGCGGATATACCCATCGGTGAGTTCCCACTGTGTAGGTGTCCATGTTGCTGACTTGGCAAAGGTGATGCACTCAAGTTGCTCATCTGTATCATATTCATAGATTGTCAAGTGGCTGATTTTCTGAGCATCTAAGGCGATTCGTTGCGAGTAAAAGATACGATTGTCCTTGCCTTTAAAGACGATGTTTCTACCGCGTCGAGGTCGGACTTTGTTTTCCAAAAGATGTGCTTGGTGAAAGGCGGGTGATGCGATTTGGTCATAGAAAATTGCGAAGAGCCCACAGATAAGGAGTGTCACAACAAGAATAGGGACGAGAATCCGATAAACACTAATACCCCCAGCCTTCATCGCAGTGAATTCGTTGCTTCTCACCATCCCACCGAGGGTAAAAAAGACGGCGACGAACGCAGCGATCGGCACCATTTCCATAATCCTACGCGGTGTCCGAAAAAGCACGAGCTTGACCGCGGTTACATAGTCGATGTCGTCCTCAAACTTCTTGAGATCGTAATCCAGTAGACGGACGATAACAACCAACGCGATAAAGAAACACAGCCCAACAATGAAGGCGCGGAGATATTCCCGAAGCAAGTAACGGTCTAAAATATTCAAACGACGTTTCTCATCATATAGTTATCAGCCTTCAGCATCAGTCAGTAGAACGTTGTGGCATCACACCGTTTTTACTCGTCATACGAGAGTCTGATTGCTGACTGCTGACTGCTGATAGGGACTTCTTCGTGGTCCAGACACTTGTAAGCTACGTGATGCTGCAGTTAAGATTCCGCTTTCCTATTAACAATAAGTGGTACTTTCCTGTCCTGCTCACGCCAAGCGCGTAATTTTCCTTCGCCCATTACCCAGAGACTGAGTCCGACTCCGCAGACCCCCACTACAATATTCGGTAGCCACATAGCAAACATCGGCGGAAAGACATCGTCAACACCCGCAGTCTGTCCGGCTTGTAGCAGTAAGTAATAAACGACGATTACTGCCAATCCGATTCCAAATCCAATCATTTTACCGCTCCGTTTCACCATTAACCCTAACGGAATACCAATTAAGCCAAGTGCGAAGCATGCGAATGGAATGGAGAATTTTTTGTGATATTCGACCTGAGCAAAACGGATCTTATGGTGTGTGTAGTCTGGGTTTGTGCTGGTTTGGACGGAGGCTTGTAACGTGCTCACGAATTCCTTGAGTTGGGCAATGCTCATTGAGCGCGGGGTCTGATTTTGAAATTCGCGGCGTTCCAAGTCTTCAGACATCTGAAGTACGAGTTGTTGTTGTTGAAACTTTGTTATACGGAACTCATCGGGATTGTCTGTTGCAGGTTCGTAAGAAAGGCCATCGTAAAGCGTAAGCATTGCCCTACCGCCCTCAAAAGCGAGGGTCGCCTCTTGGGCATGGCTAAATCTGGGACGGCCACCCCAGATGCTATCCCAGATTTTGACGTTCTGCATGCGTCCACTCTCTGCATTGGTAGACTCATACATCCAAAGCTTCCCCTCGGTTTCCAATTCCTTCATAACAGTGGCTTCCTCGAGGACAAAAGCCGGATTATGTTTTTGTATATCGCGTCTGAGTGAAGCATAGGCGAGATTCGCCTGTGGTAAGGCATAATCCATTAACACTAAGTTCACAAAACTCAATAGCAGTGAGACTCCCAAAAGGGGTAACATCAGTTGGTAGAATGCTACACCGTGCGCTTTCATCGCCGTTACTTCGTTATCAGAGGAGAGCCGTCCAAGGGCAAGTAAGATTGCAACCAAAACCGCCATTGGAAGTGCTAACACAACCATGACCGGCATCATATACAAGATTAATTCAACGAGATAGAGCGGACTCACCCCTTTTTGCACAAAAAGTTTCGTCAACCGAAAAAGATCATTGAAGATAAGCATAACGGTGAAACAGGTGAGTGCTATTATGAAAGGCGGAAAAAATTCTTTCAGGATATATCGTGATAATATTCGCATATAGTTATCAATGGACTCTTAAAATATTTATCTATTTCCCTATTAGTTGATTTGTGCTTAAAAAACCTTTATTTTTTTGCCAACCCATAGGTTAGTGGGATTAAGCACCGTTTTTAATTTGAAATTCCGCGATTGAAATGGTATTATATCCCTTATGAAACTCACGCTCGAACAGATTCAACTCACAACCGATGACCTCGCGGATGTAGCAGCGCGCCACGTATCCTCGCAAGAGATCTACTCCCCAACAGCTCCGAAGGCTCCTTCCGCGCAATTCGGTTGGCGTGATAGATGGTGGTTAAACCAGACAGCGGCAGCGACAGTAGCGATTCATTACTGGTTTTTTGAGTCGAAGGACAAGGCATGTACAGCAGCTGATGAAGGCAGATTCCGTCTATCGGCGCGGACGGTACCGAAACTCGGTGGACGTGATTCTATCTATCAACCGCCACCCAACAACAAACACGGCTTGGGCGATATCGTCTGGCAAGCAGGCGCGAATTTTCTATTCGTCCAAGACAGTATTGTTATACTGGTAGCAGAAACAGGAGGGCAGGTCTCAGCGGACACAACCCTCCAGATTGCTCAAAAAATTTTTTTAAAGATTCGCCAAGCGTAGAATAGGCGTACCAATATCCTAACGATTCCTGATTAATTCGCGTTTGCACCGCTGTTCAAACTGCCCATCACTTCTCATCCATTGAACCCAGACGAAATTTAATAGTCCTGATACCACGTTCCCGACTGTTTGGCAACACGCACGTTTTGCTCGCCTCCGAACTGGTGATGCTCAAACCACGGTAGTGCATTTTCTGCTGCAGCGTTTGCATTTTTGAAGTTCGTCGTCGCTTCGTTTTCAAGGAATTGCTTGACTGCATTGGTGTCCGGATAATATTGGAGTGCATCTTTCCAGATGGCTCTACCGCAGAGGAAACCGCTTGCACCCGCCTCGGTCGCGAGGTGTACGTTTTCGATAAATTCCTCAATATCAACACCGGCACTCAAGATGACCCAAGGCAGCGTTGAGGTTTCGTCTAATTTCTGACAGACTTCCTTCACTTCAGCGAGCTCATACGCCGAATCCCCAGCATAAAAATCAGAATTTTGGTAATCCGCAGTGTATTTAAGGTCGGCGGGGAACTCTAATTTCAGGATATCGACTTTGTAACTGGGATCAATGAATTCCTCAACGCTTCGAATAACAAGATCCGGTTTCTGTTTTGCGAACGCAACACTTTTGGTCGTGCCTTCAAGGGCATAACTCACCAATTCCAACAAGAACGGCAGATCGTGCTTCTCGCACGCGTCTCCGACATGCCTTACAAAGGCTTGCTGATGCTTCAGAGCTTCCGGTGAGGCATCAGGATGGTAGTAGGCAAGGAGTTTTATGGCATCCGCTCCAGCGCGCTGTGCCTTTGTGATAGTCCAATTTTCAATTGGATTCGAGAGACGCTCGTTCTCAGCAACCCCGTCACTGACATAGCCAGACGCTTCATACGCGAGTAAGAGTGCAACATCACGGGGAATCTCCGCGATAGAGTACGGATGTCCGTAAATCGGGTCAGTGAGAACTGCGGTGGCATTGGGAGCAAGAACGCGTGTTATCAAGGTTTTGACTGCGGCGACCTCTTCATACTGGACATCAGTTTTGTCCTTGTTTAGTGTATCTGCAAGTGCTTGGACCATGGAGCCACGCTGGTCAATCGCCATCATTTTAAAACGACCATTTGCATCGGCGAGTTTTGTGACACCACGCAATTTTCCAGAAGAAATATCGTTCATTAATCTTTCCTTTTTTAATTGTTATTGGCCATCAGTTGTCAGTTAGAACAGTCATCAGTTATCGATTGTCAGTTATCAGTCAAAAGATTAATTCGTAACAATTTACCTCCTCTTGGAGTCTCCCAAGGATTACTAAATTGTTACAGGAAACCTCTTAACCGACAACTGAAAGGATTACGCAGTAATCCGTACTGACAACTAACAACCATTTAGTATTCACGTTCAACGAAAAACTGAATTAAAGATAAAAACAATTGTTTTGCCCGTTCATCAGGGAGATGGTCAAAACTGTGCCGAAACTGTCCCGCAGCCTCTTGGAGAAGGGCTTTAGAACGTTGTTGGGCGTAAGTAATAGATTCGTATTTTTGCATGAGCCGGAGGACGCTCTCGACTTCGGCTTCGGTCTTTTCATCCCGCGAGCGTGCCATAATATCAATGACCTGCTCTGCTTCGGCAGAGGTGCAGGTATTGATGAGATGAATGAGAACAAGGGTCCGTTTGCCTTCGCTGATGTCGCCCGCGATTTCTTTTCCGTATCTACCAACATCCCCGATGAGGTTAAGGACATCGTCCTGAATCTGAAAGGCTATTCCGATCTCCTTGCCGAGTTCAATAAATCCGTCTATCTCTGTTTCGCTCGCGCCGCCAATAATTGCACCGACCCGACACGGCGTGATACAGGTATACCAAGCGGTTTTCTGTACACACATCGTCAAGTAATCTTCCTCGTCAAGATTCCAGCGGTTATCATTGACCCAACTCAATTCAATATGCTGCCCTTCAACAACTTGGTTGCTGAGTTGTATAAACTCTGATAGAATTCGGAAAGCGAGTTCGTGTCCAAGGATCTCTGTGTTTCGGTGTAGCATCTCCCACATCTTGCAGTGTAACGCGTCCCCGACGTTGATTGCCATCGGAATTCCGTGCTTTTGATGGAGACACGGCTCACCTCTACGGAGTTCGGAACCGTCTTCAATATCATCGTGAATGAGGAGCCAATTCTGGAGGAGTTCGAGTGAGGCGGCAGTGTTTACGGCACGCTCTGGATCGCCACCGAATGCCTGACAAATTAGCATACAGAGGGCGGGTCTTAACCCTTTAGCGGCGCGGCGAGGGTAATCTAACATCATCTGGTACAACTGATGTACGTCCGGGTGCTTGTGGGCAGTCGGGAGGAAATCGAAGATACAGGCATCAATCCTGCGTTTGACATCGCTGAGGTAAGAGGTGACAAGGTGCTGTGTTGGTGAGAGGTCCTGTCCAGTTTTCTGCATTGGTTTCCTTATATTTTACCCTTTTTTATTTTCTGCAACCCCCCATTGTTCTTTTGAGATGACCGAAGTAGAAAACCTAAGACCTCTCAAGGACTGACTCACAAATTTTGCCTTATAACGGATTTTAATATAATATTCCGCCACAGGGGATTCTAAAACAAACCAGACTTATTTCAGGATCAACATCTTCCGCGTCGCCGTGAACGCTTCGGCTTTGAGGGTATAGAAATACACACCGCTTGCTACAGGCTCCCCTTGGTCGTTTCGACCATCCCAATACGCAGCCCGACTCCGAGCTTCATAACTACCCACTGACCTATATCCTAAATCCAACGTCCGCACTAACTTGCCATCCGCAGCATAGATGGCGATGCTGACTTCAGAAGGCGCAGCTAAACGATACGGAATCCACGTCTCCGGGTTGAACGGATTCGGATAGTTCGGCAAAACCTCCGTCAACTCAGGGTGAGGAAAAGACGCAAGGTGCCCTGGTGCGGCAGAGAGACTCTCCTCCATAGCACGCGGAATGTCAAGCACAAGGTAACCCGGCACAAATAATCCTATGATAACATCTTCAATCTGTGAACCCTTAAGGTTTCCGCGACGGATGCGACCTTGGGTATCTGTCCAATACAACTTCTCGCTTGCAAGGTCGACAGCAATCCCCACTGGAACGCTATCTAACCTATATAATACTTTCAGCCTGTGTTGTTTAAGATCCGCGCATCTGATTATCCCCTGCGTTTCACTTATTTTCTCAGTCCAGTAGAGATGATCACCGCCTACCGTGATGTGGCCGAGCGTCTGTGGACTTCTCAGAAAGATTTGGATATTTTTTCCATTCAGGTCTGCCGATAGGATGCGTTCTTGTCCATCTGTCCAATAGAGTTTACTGCGGGTCGTATCTATGGTGATGTGTTTCGGGGAATCGAGACCCGTGATCAGATTTTCAATATTGGAACCGTCAAGGTCACACGTTTGAATCTCGCCACGATTATTTGTCCAATAGAGTTTGCCCTGCAGCGGGTGAATGGCAAGACTCACCGGCATGTTCATGAAAGTCGCAACTTCTATATGAGGCGAAAAAAGATCATCCAGGGTAGTACGCTTGATCGCTGCACAATAATCGCCCATACTTAGCAGCCCCTCTATCCAGTACATTTGCCGATTCCATCCATCATAAGCGATGCTTTGTACCTGGACAGCATGTACCCATTCACTCCCTTCAGGCCCATAAAGATAGTTATCTATCGCGTCCACCCAATAGATATCCGGGTATTCTGACGAATCGATGAGGGCTTTTTCTCGCGCCATAGCATTAAAACGAATCTGTTTGGAAACGCCAGCAACACTTACATGCACTACGGGTTCGTGAGTTTCTACTTGATATCCGAGAAAAAGAAAAGTTTGAGCCCGACCATCAGCATCCGTACGGGATTCTGTATTAGAGAGCAGCCCATAATCGCTACGCAACCACTCCAAGTCTTGATTTTCAGGTGAATACGGAGTCACACGAAAAATGACTTCCACACCCACAACTGGGGCACCAGTGGCATCCACCACTCTTACAACGAAGGGCTCTGGCAAATAATCGTTGGGTAGACCCAGTTGATTATCTCCGGAAATTTTTAGTATATCAGCAGGTATTCGGTCATTCGCATCAACAACACCATCACTGTTGATATCTACCTGATTTTTATCCGCTGCTTGGAAAGTTTGGATATCATCTTCTGAGAAAGGAATAGGATCGCTTGTATAATTTCCATGCTTATCCATAACATTAAGATACATATCAGCTTTCCCTGTACCCACTGGACCCAATTCGGTGGTGATAAATTCAACAGTCGCACTTGTACCATTCAAAGATTTACAAGCAATTAAGCCCGGACCCGATCTGTTAGTGTAATTTTTGCTATACCCAACTATCCTTGCCTGATGTAACCCATCAGGATCGCTCAACTCAAAACGTAAAATGACCGCATTGGGTGGATAGGCGAGGATTGGGAACCATTCTATTCTTGTGCGCATATTTTTAATATCAGAAGGTTGTTCATTGAAGTAACGATGTACATCTAACCATTCAGCTGCGCATTTAGACAACGACAACCAGATGTCATTATAACCATACGACATTATACCCCCAGTGCGGAAATCATGAGGCAATGTAAATGCGTGGCCTAACTCATGAAGGGTGACACCGAAAAAATCACGCGTTGGACCACAAGAGCCGTTATGAGTGGCACCTTTATGGTGTGTGTATGACGTTCCATCATGAGCCGTCCAATTAGTATTTACACCAGAACCTATACCGAAACAATCCAAACCATTCTCGGTGGCGACTGAGGTCATATAAATGTTCTTTGATATATCACCGAAGTGTTCATTGATTTCAAATTCAATTGCTGCATGGGCAGCAAAATAATAATGTGAGGTATCAAACTGTCCAATTACACGGTGCACGACAACCTTTCCAGTCTCATCAGTTTCAAGTCTGAAGGTTTTTCTGCCAAACCCATGTCGTTCCATTTGGTCGGCGTAAAACTTTTGGACATCTTTCATCAATGTACGCAGATCGTCTTCCATATTCGGATCGGGGAGGAGGTCATTTGGAACAAAGTAAACCGTTCGCACGACATACTGAGACATCCCTTCCTGAGCGAAACTATTCGGCAAAAATAGAAATGTAACGAAAGTCAGAAACACAAGTAAATAAACGGCTACTGTTTTCATCGCAACTCCTTATGGGCTCTCAGTTTTATGATTTTGTAGCATAACCTGTTAGGTTGTGCCACCAGAATGCCTGTGTTTTTTCAGGGAACTCCATCTTAGAAAGCACGCTACGGTCAAAATTGCGTAAGCCCTAATGATAACAATAAGAAGGTGTATAGATAGTTACAAATTTTACTATAATATTATAGCACATCATAGCGTGAAAATCAATTTTTTTTGCTCCAAAGTCTCCGATAGGCTGTGCCAATATTTTGACAGCGGATTGTGAATGGCGGGCAGTGAATAGTGCTTAGTACAAGGTAGGCGAGGAAACCTCGCCCCTATAATTACAATTCATCTAAATCGAGTGCGACGAAACGGTATCCAAGCGGTTTTACACGCGCAACTAAAGTTTCTCGAAACTGAAGTGCATGCGCAAATTGTGCCTCGGAGACCTGGATGCGTAAAACGGGGGCGTGGTCAAAGAGGACCGCATCTTCAATTTGAAATTCGTGTAGTATCTGTTCAATTTCTTTGAAGGAAGTCTCGTTTTCGCCTTGTCCGAGAATGTGTTGCTTTTTCATCTCAGGAACGCCGCCTCCAATCGCTACCCGCCATGAAACCGCCATCCACGAAAACCATTTGACCGGTGACAAAATCAGAGGCATTGGATGCGAAGAAGATTGTCAAACCTGCCAAATCTTCAGGTTCGCCCCACCGATAGGCAGGTGTCCGGTTGAGAATCCATTCATTTCGTGCATCTTCACGTGCGGGTGCAGTCATCTCGGTTCGGATAAATCCGGGGGCGATGCCGTTGACCTGGATGTTGTGTTCTGCCCATTCGACAGCAAGCAGTTTTGTGAGTTGGAGCAGCCCGCCCTTCGCGGCTGTGTAGGCAACGCTGGTGGGCAGCCCAATCGCTGAGGTAAGCGACAAGGTGTTGATTACCTTACCAGCCTTCTGTTCTTCCATGACCTTACCGCAGGCTTTTGCGAGAAAGAAGGCACCTTTGAGATTAATATCTGTAACGAAATCCCAGTCCGCTTCGGTAAATTCCAGTGCCGGATTCCGTCTATTGACCCCCGCATTATTGACGAGCACATCGATGCTGCCAAAGGTTTCAACGGTCTGTGCAACAAGGGCATCAATTTCAGCAAGATTCCCGACATCTGCCTGAATAGGGAGAACGGTTCTACCGGTCTCCGCAGCAATCTGTTCAGCAATCGGGGTTAATGTTTCCAACTCTCTGCCGACAATAACGAGTTCGGAACCCGCGCCTGCGAGCCCTTCCGCCATTGCGAGTCCAATACCACGACTGGCACCGGTGACAAGGCTCACCTTGCCATCGAGTCGAAATTGTTGGACAGTGTTCGTAGCGGATTTTTGATTCATATTTACTCCAATTTCAAGATGTAATAATTAATCGTTCAACCCTTCCTCTTCTGCAAATTCAAACAATTGTCCACCATCAATTGGCTTTATCTTTCCGTTGTGCTCCTCAGCGAGAGAGATAAGTAGTTCTGCCCCATGCGAGTGTTTCAGATTAATTTCAAGTGCGACAACATAGATGGTAGCGTTACTGCGATTCTGTTCACGGACAATATCAAGAATCTTCTGTGTGCTGGTTTCAATGTTTACCACACTATCCCCATCTACTTGTGGTAAGCCGTCTGTTATCAAAACAACAACAGTGGGTTCAAACGCCAAGGCAGTTTCAATAGCAGAGAGGATGTTAGTGTCGAGATTGTTCTGAATACTCTTTGGGGTGAACCTGTCAAGATACTTGAAGACACGTTCTATGTTCACAGCATTCGCAGAAAGCATCTTCTCACTCAGAGCTTTCGCTGTGTCAGAAAATGCTACAATGTTCAAGTTATCCTCATTGCCTAACATCATAACGGAATCCTTGAGTGAGTTTATAGCCAGTGACAATTTTTTCATTCCGGCTGCTTGCATACTTGCAGTGATGTCAAGACAATAAACAACATCCTTGGGTCCGTTGAGTTCATTGAGGAAATCGATGATACCGAGTCTATCTGCAATACCATCAGCACCCCCCCCGCCGAGAAGTCCATCTCCACCCCCCTGACCACTGCCGCGAAATCTCCCCATGCCACCGTCTCCGCGCGCCCGAACTCTGCCGGTAACGACACCGCGACCATCGGTGCGTCCGGGCTGTGAGATGAGCCTACTGAGATTTGAGGCTTCGGCATCCCGCAATTGGGCATCGGTCATAACATCTGGAATGAGATCACTCACGGGTGCTTTGTTGACTTCAACGTCCTCAAGGACGACGCTTGGACTGAGTTTCATGACTTCATCTATTTTGTTCCGCGTCGTTTCAATTTTCCTATCCTCTGCATTTCTTGCAAGCTGCTGGTTGGGATCATATAGTTTTTTTGTCAGTGGTGGTTTCGGTTTCAG
Source organism: Candidatus Poribacteria bacterium (assembly GCA_963662915.2). Classification (GTDB taxonomy): domain Bacteria; phylum Poribacteria; class WGA-4E; order WGA-4E; family WGA-3G; genus WGA-3G. Next base: position 2,966,633 of record CAXXEU010000002.1, read on the forward strand.
GCTCCGTTTCCTGGGTGCTTCTTTGTCGGTAAGCACATCAACGGCGAAGGCATCATCCTGTCCATCGTTAAGTTGACTGGTGGGAAGAAAGAGATAGACAATGACAACAATCATGTGTACGATAAGAGATAATAAAACGACAGAACGTATCCGATTCCTGCGCCGTTCGGCATCAATACGCCAATTCAACAGTTGATTCAACATGATAAATCCCTCTCAGTGTATTTTTTCATCGACACGCCTCGCCAATCAAGGATTGATGTTTTTTATTCGGTTATACCCGAATGCCACAAACTAACAGGTTATGCTACATGGTAGATACCGAAGTTTGCTGGTCTTCAAAAGCTGCAATCCATGTTTCGCCTTCTGGTGTTAACTCATAGTAGGTATGGTTCCGATGCTTAATCCATTTGCCTTTAACGATGTTCTTTCGATATTGGATTATACGTCCTTGCACCCGCTTTAGCCCACCAAGTTCCCTTAATTTTCGGTGGCGTTGTTGCATCTCCTCAAGCGGAATTCTTAAAGCCTCAGCGACAACGATAGAGTAATCCATCCCGAATTCCTGGTGGTGCTTGAGTATAAAATAGTCCACTTCGTCGAGTTCGGCGAATTCAGGTGCAAGTGACACAGCATCCGCTGCGGTTTCAGTTGCCCGAATCTCATCCCATGTGACTCTCAGCAATCGCTCTATTCGTAAACCTTGGACCGCGTTGCAGATGGCGTTGTGGATAGTAATCGTGCCGTCCTCTTTGAAATAACCGGTAATTGGATCTCCCTCTTGTGGGGTACAACATTTGGCAATTTTATATGTTAGTTCAGCAACCATTCATCCGCACCATTGTAACACCAATATATTATCCTAAGTTGACGCTATTTCGTCCGTCAGAATCAGGATTTACAGGGTTTTAAGATTTGCAGGATTTAGGACTTACGCAATTGTCCCTAAAACCGATAAATTTCCCCTCGCTTGCGAGGGGATAAAGGGGGGTAATTTGCGAACGTGCGTAAGTCCTAAGGATTATTAAACCGAAAAAAAAATCCAACAATCACGTTAGGTAAATTTTCTTACATCACCTCAAAGGCGTTCTAATGCTCGGTATCCGATGTCGTTCCGAAAATGTGCGTCGGCAAATTGAATAGCAGAAACGCCTTGATACGCCTGTTGAATGGCATCATGTAACCCGCCAGCGGTAGCGGTAACACCTAAGACTCTGCCGCCATCCGTGAGGATATTTTCACCATTCTGTTTCGTACCTGCGTGAAAGACGTTCACACCTTCAATCGTTGCAGCATCCTCCAATCCAGTAATGATCTTGCCTGTCTGGTATGGATCCGGATACCCACCCGAAGCCATGACGACACAAGCTGCTGCCTCATCATGCCATTGCACGTCAGTGTACTGTGCAAGCGTTCCGTCAATACACGCCATCAATAAAGGCACCAAATCGCTTTTGAGGCGCGGTAAAAGCACTTGCGCCTCTGGATCACCGAAACGACAATTGAACTCCACCACCTTCGGACCAGCATCCGTAATCATCAATCCGACGTATAGGACACCTCTGAAAGGTCTGCCAATATCCGCCATACCCTTGACAGTTGGGTAGACGATGCGCTGCATCACATCGTCGTGCAGTTCAGGTGTGATAACAGGTGCGGGAGAGTAGGCTCCCATCCCACCCGTATTTTTACCTGTATCCCCGTCATGAGACATTTTATGGTCTTGCGAAGATACAAAAGGTAGACAGTGTATACCATCAGTGAGAACAGTAAAGGAGGCTTCTTCGCCGATTAATTCTTCCTCAATCACGACGCTATCGCCCGCTTCGCCAAATGCCCTATCCACCAAAATAGTTGTGACGGCGCGCGCCGCCTGTTTGAAGGTACGTCCGGGGATAACGCCTTTGCCAGCGGCAAGTCCATCTGCTTTAACAAAAACAGGTGCATTGTTACCTTCGATATACGCCATTGCTTCCTCGGCATCCGTAAATGTCCGATGCACTGCTGTCGGTATGTTGTTTTTCACCATCAGCTGCTTTGCAAAATCTTTGCTTGCTTCAAGGCGAGCGGCGCGTTTATCAGGACCAAAAGCCTTGAGTCCGCGCTCGCGGAACGTATCAACAATCCCTTCAGCCAATGGGGCTTCGGGTCCAACAATAGTGAGCGCGATGTCTTCGGATTCCGCCCAATCTGCCAAGTCAGCAAACTGGTCGGGCATAGGGATCAGTGCTGCGATTTGTGAGATGCCAGCATTTCCTGGGGTACAATAGATTTTTTCAACAAGTGGACTTTGGGCAAGTTTCCAGACGAGGGTATGTTCACGTCCGCCTTGACCGATGACCAGAATTTTCATTATGTCTGTCCTTTTTGACTGTATTATATCATGAAGTGTTCGGAAAATCAAGAATTTCAAATTAAGTTTAAAAATAGCAATAGCTATGTTATACTTAATTTATCTACTTCAAACTGTTATTTACAGAAAAATAAATTAAAAACCATCAATGCGCAACACACACCCACGAGAAATAGAAACTTACCGAACGCAAAACGGACGTGAACCCTTCACAGAATGGTTTAACGCAGTCCGAGATACAAGAGCACAAAGCAGAATTCGGTCTCGACTTGTCTCTCTTGAATACGGCAATTTTGGCGATTACCGCTCTGTGGGTGGTGGCGTTTTTGAACTCCGTATCCATGTCGGGGCAGGCTACCGTGTCTATTTTGGTGAGATAGACAACACAATCGTGCTTCTGCTTTGTGGTGGCGACAAGGCATCGCAAACGCGGGACATTCAACGCGCAAAAACCTATTGGCAAGAATACAAGGAGACACGAACATGAGGAAATACCGTAAATGGAGAGATATTCTAATTGAACAACTCGCCGTTGACCCAACAGCTGCTATTGGATTTCTTCAGGCAGTCATGGAAGATTATCAAGTATTCGGGAATTCTGCCGCTGTAGTGAGTGCAGTCCAAGTAGTTGTAGAAGCACAAGGTGGGGTCGCCGAAGTTGCCAAAAGAACCAGTATGGACCCGCAAACCCTTACGAAAGTGCTATCCAGCGAAGACGCACCGCGGGTTGACACACTCAGAACAATTCTTACTGCGTTCGGGTGTCGACTTTCAATTGAACCTCTGGAAGATGAGGAACCTCGTGTAGCGCACGCCGGTATAGAGACTTCAGCTGCATCAATAGCGCGGACTAAACCTGATACGGTACTCACTACGGATAACAAATAGGAGATTAGTAAGCAATGGCTGAACAACATCATGAACTCGCCCACGTTTTTACGGATGCCTCACAGGTTGTTAGCGACGCACGTGCGAGCACGCCACGCGACGTGAATACACCCTATACCTTTCCAGGGTACACCAAAGCGGAATGGCTTGAAAAAGCTGCAGCACTGCGTCAGCAGATTCGGGTCGCCAACGGCTTAGTCCCAACGCACGAACCGACACCCCTAAATGCCGAAATCTTCGGGAGAATCGAACGAGAAGACTACAGCATAGAAAAGGTTCATTTTGAACCTTTTCCCGGCTTCTTTACAACCGGAAATCTTTACCGACCGTTGGGAAAATCAGGTCCGTTTCCGGGGATTGTGAGTCCACACGGACACTGGACGCGCGGGAGGCTTGAGAGTATCGAGCGCGGTTCAATTCCTGGACGCTGTATTAATTTTGCAAAACAGGGATATGTTATCTTTGCCTACGATATGCTCGGTTACAACGATAGCGGTAAACAGATAGACCACCGCTATGGCGGTCGCCGAGAAGGTCTCTGGGGATTAAGTGCAATGGGACTTCAACTCCAGAATAGTATCCGTTCTATTGACTTTTTACAGAGCCTACCAGATGTGCATACCGAACGCATTGGGTGTACAGGCGCGTCAGGGGGCGGAACGCAGACTTTTATTTTGACAGCGGTCGACGAACGTATCAAGGTCTCTGCCCCTGTGAACATGATCTCAGCGACGATGCAAGGCGGTTGCCTCTGTGAAAACGCGCCGAACCTGCGCTTAGACGTAAGCAACATTGAGATCGGTGCACTGATGGTACCAAGACCGCTCCTATTGGTGTCGGCAACAGGGGACTGGACAGTGAAAACACCGACGGTTGAATATCCTGCTATCCGAAGCATCTATGCCCATTTCGACGCAGAAGATAAAGTACATCAGGTTCAGGTAGACGCAGAACATAACTACAATCAAGAAAGCCGGGAAGCGGTGTACGCTTGGTTTGCTAAATGGTTCTTAGCGGCGGAGGACCCTTCAGCATTCAAAGAGGTTCCGTTTCAGGTTGAACCGGATGAAGCACTCTTGGTTTTCTCCGAACGTGAGATACCAACATACGCGTTGAAACAGGAAGAGTTTCTACCAACTTGGGCAAATCGCACGCGTGAAGCAATCGAAAAACGCAAACCGACGAATGAATCAGAACTCCAGACATTTCGTGAAGAGATGGGGAGTGGGTTGCAACATGCACTTGGATTACAGATTCCGAAAAGTACGGATATAACGCTTGTTGAACCGAAAGGGGCATTTCCAACGACTTATCAAAGAAATGTAGGGCGCAGCTTGCAAGCCCATATTCAGATATCTGCAAGGCATCTCGTCATCGGTAGAAAGGAGATGGGAGACGCTATTCCTGCTATCCTATTTAGTCCGGAACCACAAGTAGGACACGATCCAGTCGTTGTTATCGTTCATCCAGAAGGCAAAGAGAAACTAATTGATGCAGAAACAGGTGAACCGGTGCCCCTCATCACAAATTTGCTCAGTACTGACCGGAAGGTGCTTCTGATTGATGTTTTCGGTACAGGCGAACATCCGAATTATGAGAGATCAGAAGGGACGAACTACTTTACAACTTACAACCGAACGACTGCCGCATCACGTGTTCAAGACATCGTGACAACACTGCACTGTTTTACAGGTAGGGGTGATGTTTCGGAAGTGAATTTAGTCGGGATAGGTGAAGCCGGATTCTGGAGTTTGCTGGCGGCAGGATTCGCGAATGTGAAAAATGTCGTTGTTGATGCAGCAAAATTCGACCTCCGGGACGATATTGATGGCGATGCTGCTTTCTTGGAAACTTTGCCAATACCGAATATCCGCCAAGTTGGTGACCTCCGGACTGCAGGGACACTGATTGCACCACGACCCCTCATTATCCATAATACCAGGGACGTATTTGATACGGCATGGACTGCTGAAGTTTATGGAAACATCGGAGCAAGTGAGCATTTGCTTGTGACAGAAAACGTATTGTCTGATGAGGAGATTGTCGGGCGGATAACGGGAGTTTAGTTAAAGAAAAAATGCAGGGCGGACACTCAGGTCCGCCCTTATGTTTGTAGGTACGATCTCAAACCGTGCCGAATTCCAAAACTGCCCGCTATGAGAGATTGTAGCCACGTTCGTTGTGTTGGGAAAGGTCAAGTCCCATACGTTCTTCATCCTCTTCAACACGTAAACCGACTGTGGCATCAACGATTTTGAGAATGATAAATGAGAGCACACCGCTCCACACAAGCGTGATAACGATGCTAAGGAACTGCGCCCAAACTTGCATTCCTATACTTCTATCCAACCCAACACCACCCAAACCTTCAGCGGCAAAAACACCTGTCAATAAAGCACCCACAATCCCACCGATACCGTGAACACCGAACGCATCCAGAGAATCATCATAGCCGAGTTGGGCTTTCAGACTAGTAGCACCCCAGAAACAAACCACACCTGAGACGATACCGATAGCAAGGGCACCGATAGGTCCGACGGAACCGGAAGCCGGGGTAATAGCAACCAAGCCAGCAACAGCACCTGTTACAATACCTAAGGCACTCGGTTTGCCGTGTTTTGCCCATTCAACGAACATCCACGCAATAGCGGCTGTTGCGGTTGAAATCTGGGTAACGAGCATCGCCATACCAGCAGCACCATCAGCGGCAACAGCACTACCCGCATTGAAGCCGAACCATCCGACCCAGAGCATAGATGCACCCACGACGGTCAGCGTTAAGCTGTGCGGCGGCATTGCTGTTGTTTGGTATCCGAGACGTTTTCCGACTAAGATGGCAGCGATTAACGCTGCGATTCCCGCATTAATATGCACAACAGTACCACCCGCAAAGTCGAGGGCACCGATAATATCACCAAATAATGATCCATCGCCAGACCATGCCATGTGGCAGAGCGGGGCGTATACGATTACCGACCAGACTATAGAGAAGATGAGCATCGCAGAGAATTTCATCCGCTCAGCGAATGCACCAGCAATCAGCGCAGGTGTGATAATCGCGAATGTGAGTTGGAAGGTGATAAAAACCGTTTCAGGAATAGTCCCAGAGAGTGTATCTACACCGATGCCTCGCAGGAACATAGTACCAAGACCGCCAACAAAAGAATTAAGCGTGATTTTTCCTGCCTCCATACCAGCCGTGTTAAAGGCAAGACTATAACCACAGACAACCCATATAATAGTAATCAACCCTGTCAATGCGAAACACTGCATAAGGACAGAGAGTACATTTTGGACCCGTACGAGACCTCCATAGAAGAGAGCGAGTCCGGGGATAGTCATAAATAGGACGAGAGCCGTTGAGGTAAGCATCCAAGCGGTGTCGCCTGAATCCAGTGAAGCCTCTTGTGCCATCGCCAAACCCGGCAGGCCACAAATCAATAGAATAACAATTAGCGTTCCAATTCGTGTATAACCAGATCGTTTTTTCGCAGACGTTGATGCACATCGTTGTCGCATCTGGATCCTCCATAATGTTCACAAGCACATAGGGCTTGTTCTGTTGTTTCTGTAAAAGCAGACTGCTTTGTCTACTGTTCAGTTAAAGCACACTTTCGCTGGCGAAGTCCGAAACTACATCCAGCAGAAAAGCGGGTTGTAAGTCAGAAATCATGTTTTCCAATTTTACGATAAAAGGCATTAATTTGCCATTTTAGCAGAATACAGCGAAGGTATCAAGTAGTAATTTCAAGCGTATTTCGTTCCATCAACATTTCGGTACTGTGAAAGACAATCAAGCGACAGCAAAAAGGGAAACGCCCACAAAGTGTGAAGCAAACTCAGGGATATAAGCGAAACTTCGTGTGGGCGGTCCCTATTTGTTTTATAGCCGAAAGGCTATCAGAGAAATACGTTTAACGTATCGAAGAGACGTTGAAGTCTGGATAGGCACTTGCACCATGTTCCCCATAGTCAAGTCCTTCCATTTCTTCTTCTTCAGTGACCCGTAAGCCAGTAATTGCTTTGATTGCGGAGAAAAGAATAAAGCCTGTAATGAGACACCATACAAGAACAGCGACGACACCGACGATCTGTGCCCAGAGGAACCCAGCGGAACCGCCGAAGAAAATGCCTTGCTCTTTATGGAAGAATCCGAGCAGGATCGTGCCTAACGCACCACACGTCCCATGAACAGAAATAGCACCGACTGGATCGTCAATTTGCAGGCGTTCTAAGAACAGCACACTCAAGACAACCACAATACCACCGAGGAACCCAATAATCGCGGCAGAAACCGGACTCACAAAAGCGCAACCGGCAGTAATTGCCACCAAACCAGCGAGGGCACCGTTGAGTGACATGCCTGCATCGGGTTTACCGAGGAATATCCAAGCGGTAATCATAGCCGCAATAGCACCCGCAGCAGCAGCGATATTTGTTGTTACAGCAATAAGAGAGATGTCGGCAGCATCAGCACCCATTTGGCTACCGGGGTTAAATCCGAACCATCCGAGCCACAAAATAAAAACACCAAGGGCGGCAAGGGGGAGGTTATGCCCAGCAATCGGTCTCGGTTTGCCTTCACTGTCATATTTACCTATACGGGGACCTAAAACGATAGCACCTGTAAGAGCGAGCCACCCACCTGTTGAATGGACGACTGTTGAACCGGCAAAATCAAGCATACCAGCACCAAAATTTGCCAACCAACCGCCTCCCCAAATCCAGTGTCCAACGACTGGATAGATGAAACCGGTGATGAAGACACTGTAAATCAGATAACTTTTGAACTGTGTACGTTCTGCCATTGCGCCGGAGACAATAGTTGCAGCGGTAGCAGCGAACACTAACTGGAAGAGCCATGCGGCATACGTCGGAACAGAACTCCACTCTAATGAACCAAACGCCTCAGACTCCGCCGGAACGAACCACCCACTTGTTCCCATGAATGCATTACCAGCACCAAACATGATAGCAAAGCCGATCGCCCAGTACGCGATCGAACCCATTGAGAAGTCCATCAGGTTTTTCATGAGAATGTTAACGGCATTCTTGGCGCGTGTGAATCCAGACTCCACCATAGCGAATCCTGCCTGCATAAAGAAAACGAGAAATGCAGCGACAAGTACCCACAACGTGTCAGCCATATATTTTGCTTCAGAAACTGCCTCACCCTCAACGGATCCATTTAAGGCGAAAACGTTTAAACTCAAAAGGCAAGTAAGAGCAAAAACTACTATGATCACCTTTTTCTTCATTTGAAATATCTCCTTGTAGAATAGCAGTCAGTTGTCAGTTGTCAGCAGCGAATAAAGAAACGCTGATCCATCACACACCGCTCTTTACTAATAACCGATAACTAACAACTGATAGTTCACGTCTTTACCACGAGCGGACGAATGTCATTCTGCCGGTAATTCCTGTGTCATCATCCCCTTTTTGGGTTTCAAATCCGACGAAGACACCGAGGGTATTATTTTCACCATAAGCGACGTTTGCGCGAAGCCCGGGGGCGAGACTACTGACACCGCCCTCGTCGCCTAGACCGAGGGTGACTTCCACCTGTGGCCCCACAGAGAGTGCATCATTGAGCGACAGAAGCACAAAATTCCGGGTGTAGATCGAATCATCTCCGTAATCAAAAGGCGAATTGAAAAACCCTTGTATCCATGACTCAAAATAGATAGACCCAGCAGTGAGATATGTAAATAACTGCGGGGCAATCAAGGAAGACGGACCATTCGGTGCAGCATAGTCAAACCCAATACCTACCATTGGCAAGAAACTCAGGGAAAGTGAATCGCTATCAACGACCGGAATACCGAGTCCGACATCCAACTCGCCGAACGTCCCAACAACATAAATATCGGTATCCAATGAGAGACCGCCGAGGAAGCTCGGAGAATGACTGGCACCAACCCAGATCTGTGTTCCTAAACTGTCCGTGTCGGTACGGAACCAACCGGAAGCACTGGATGACTCTTCTTCTGCCATCTCTTCACCGGCTTCATGTGCGTCTGCATAGGCAGTCTGGATACTACTGACAGCAAAAATACAGACGACTGCTAACAACTGAGCGAACCAAAATGTATACGTTTTCATCAAAATCTCCTTGTGCACATCAAAGCGTGCATGAGGTATTGTGTAGATTTAGTTAACGGACAATCACGGTGCTATAGTGCCATTTTGGGTTTTATAGAGAACGGAGTCTCTTGACTTCGACATAAATTCGTGATATACTCGCCTATAAACAATAGGCTTTCACCGGCACATTCTGCACACCTATTCTCGCTTAAAGCAAAACGCGTGCCAATTAACAGTTATCAGTTGTCAGAACATTGGTGTCATCCACTTTCAGTCGTCAGTAACGTAAACACCACAAGCATTTAACCGCTAATTGATAACGGATAACTCTCACTGCAAGGCAAGCTCTTTAAACTGATAACTGATAACTCTGGAAAAAATGCTGAAATTTTCAACAAAAGATTGCCCAAAAAAAAAGCATATCGCGCTTTTAAGCAGTGTTGTGATATTCGGGGCACTCCTTCGCTTCTGGAATTTGGGCGAGTGGAGTTTTTGGATCGATGAAGTCTTTACCGTTAGAGATGCACAGAACCTCTCACTGGAAAGTTGGCAAGGTATTCCAAATCCTATTCCCTACCTTGCAGTAAAACTATCCATCGTCCTTGCTGGTGATAGCGAATGGAACAGCCGTTTAATTCCATGTATAGTCGGAATTGTCTCAATCCTTGCGGTTTTTGGGTTAGGACGCACACTATTCAATGGGCGGATTGGGTTTCTTAGTAGCACCTTTGTGGCATGTTCAAGTTGGCATCTGTTTTGGACACAGAACGCTCGTTATCCTGTCTTTACGCTCCTCTTTGCCATATTAACAGCGTGGTGCTTCTATCAGTCTCTGGAACACGATTCGACGCTTTTGACGATAGGTGCTCTCATTTCTTGCCTCTGTCTAATTCTCTCACACACCCTTTCCGCTGTAATTGTGCCAGCCTTAGCCGTCTATGCAATAATTTGTCTATTAGAGAAAGCAAACAAGAAACGGTGGTTAAACCTGCTCATCTTCTTTGTTCCATTCGCGATGCCGGTATTCGCACTGATACTCCCGCAAGTTCGGGGGTACCTTTTTTCTGGGTGGGGACGCAACGAGTGGCAACGGAGTCCATTGTATATTGTGCTAACGCTCGTCCACGGTGTGAGTGTTCCAATAGCTGTTGCTGCCTTTTTCGGTTGCGTTGCAACTGGATTTAACAAGTCCATACGGTTCTTACTGTGCTACGCCGGTGTACCGCTGCTCCTTTTTCTCGTCGCATCCCAGTTTCAGAACGTCGCTGGCTATTACTTATTCTGGACGATTCCTGCCTATTTCATTCTCGCAGGTGTTGCATGCGAAAAGGTTTGGCGGATGGTAGCATCACAATCAGATGGAAAAATACTGGAGACGCTTGTGCCGAGCGTTCTGGTGCTGACGCTACTCTCACAGACCTACCTCTATTTTCAGATGGAAAACGGTGGGCGACCAAGATGGCGGGAAGCGTTTGAGGCGATTCAAGTCGAGAAGAGACCAAAGGATAAAGTAGTCCTTTCGGAACCCGAGATGGGTCGGTATTACCTTCCAGAACTAACACCTATCTACATTGGTGGGTTGCTAAACGACGCGGAAGAATTTGAGAGACACTGGGAAACTTCTGGGAGGGATCGGTTGTGGTTTGTTGTGGACGTGGCGAGCTTTAACGTCTTTGATTCAGATGTGGCAGTACGCAGTTGGATTCGTGAACGCGGGCATCTTGTAAAGACATTGCCTGCCTTCTCACGTGCAAAAGACAGGACGATTCATGTCTATCTGTTGGAATAGAACATTCTGAGAGACCCACCCGAACGGAAGGTAGCTTGGATGGATTTCCTTAAGCGAAAACTCACGGATGCGTTGCATCTGTTAGCTTCTCGAACACGATCACCTTCAAGACAAAAACGCCTTGATTGCGCCGCCGACCCCGACTGCGGCTGCAATACGAAATAACTAGTCAATCAAGGTTTTCTTGTACGTCGCAACGGCTGCCGTCCCTGCTACAGCGGTTTCAACGTTCCGAAGCCGATCTCCTAAAGATTGAATATCGGATCGGACATCAGTGATTTCCGTCTTGAGTTCTGATCGGACATCAGCGATCTGTGTCTTGAGTTCCGAAGACTGATTTTTCATATCAGAACGGACATCGGCGATCTGTGTCTTGAGTTCCGAAGACTGATTTTTCATATCAGAACGGACATCGGCGATCTGTTCCTTGAGTTCAGTGATGTCTGCCTTGAGGTTTGAAGACTGATTTTGTATATCAGAACGCAGCAGCTCAAACATCTCTTTAGTTGTTATCGTTTCATTGCTCATTGTTCTTTCCTCCGTTCGTCCACAACCTGACAGCTTTAAGATCACACGGCAGGGTCTGATTGTCACGCCGAGCGGCTTCACGAGTTCCACACGGCTCGCGGTGAAGGTGATTCTTGCATGGTTGCCTCCAAGCGTACGGCATACGAGTATTATACGCACCTTTATAGAAAAAATCAAGATTTTTTGTCATTTAACCAGCGATATTCATCTTGCCCCCACTTTTTCTCCATCAACTTAGGCTACAACTATAGTAAAACCTAAAAATAAAGAGACACTCTCCACGCCCTGGTAGGCGAGGTTTCCAACCTCGCCGGTGCAGAATGTCTCATTAATTCTAAACACTACTATCAATTATGTAGTGCAACTGCGTTTCTATAGCTCTTACTTCCGTATCAACATCTTACGCGTTGCCGTGAATTCACCCGCCGTTAGCGTATAGAAATACACGCCACTTGCGACGATTTGCCCATCGGAAGGGATAAGCGTTCAGAAAGCCTGTCAACATCTCGACATTCATGGGTATCGTCCGAGGAAACTCACACAAGGGTTACGGGTAAGAGAAAACAGTGTTTTTCTATCATTATACAGCGTAAGGTAGGCATTTCGGCATGTCTCTTTATAAATTCATCATAGTGCTTGAAAGCATGTAGATTGTTATCTCAAGTAACCTAATAGAAATGGACGTTAAAAATAGCTGCTATCGTAATAATATTAGTCACAGATGTTTCATTGAAAACCTCACCGGTGAAGAAGTCAATTCCAGAAGCATAGGTATCAGAAAACCTTGTGTATCCCAGCATTAACTCAAGAGATATTTGATCGCGCAATTCGTAACCTACTCCACCTGATATTGAAAGATGACGGTCCTCTCCAAAACCCGCGAACCGGATCAATCCTTGTAGGTAATAGGCTGAGTTTCGGTCAGTGAAATACATAAATCCAAGGTGAGGTGAAAATTGCGGAACTGCCGATGAGAGAAAAAGAGACAGTTGGTCAGACATACCATACCCAATTTTGCCAGATGTGACAAGTCCTGAAGCTGCTCCTTCATAATCACCGCCACTTGCAAGGGCTGCAAATCCAACGCCAACACCCAAGAGCAAACCTTCGCGCTCTCCATCAAAGAGTTGAGCAGAAGCAACAAGAGGGGGACCACAGATGAGTAATATTATCAAAGTTGTTAAAATAAAACGTAAGTGCATTTTCATAAAAAATCTCCTTTTTAACGCCTTGTGCTAAATAGGATTTAGTTTGCTTGTGTCCATCCTTATGTTATCCTATAAGTTCACGAAACAAAGCGTGAAAAAAATATTTTTCAGACAATGATTTACAACTTGTAGCAGGAGCTCCGATGCCGGTTCTATTTTACGTAGGACTTACGCAGCTGTCTCTAAAACCGACACGTTTCCGCTGCTTGTCCCTCCCCCACTTGCGGGGGGATACAGGGGGGTTATTACGCATTTTGCGTAAGTCCTATATAATCTACCATCTACGTGTAAAATTCATTCGACCAGTAAGTCCGGTTTCATCTTCGCCTTTTTTCGTTTCATACCCGACGTACAGACCGAGTGTGTTGTTCTCACCATAGCCGATATTTATACGTCCACCAAAATTTAAAGCCCACAACCCACCCCCATCACCGAGACCGAGCACAGACTCAAACTGAGGGCCGATAGCGATAGTATCGTTCAAAGCATAAGTAATGTAAGTCCGGTTGTAGAGTTCATTGAGGCTTTGGTCATCAAATATGGAAGAAATTGTACTGATTGTCCAGTGGAAACCGAAGATTTTACCAGCCGGTAGGATCGCAAAGATTTGGGGGTACAAGGCGTATGGACCGTCTGGGGTGGCATAATTGAATCCAACGCCGAGCATCGGTGTGAGCAGCAGTGCCATGCTATCATTCGCGATAACAGGGAATGTAATGCCCATATCAAACTCGCCCAAATGATCATTAACATAAATATTAGAATCAAATGAAAGACTACCGCTGAGCGGATGGCTCGCGCCAACTAAAAAATAGGTGCCTAAACTATCGACATCAATCTGAAACCATCCGGTAATTTTCGGTTTTTCTTCCATCGACATTTCTTCCGCCGCTTCGCCATCCATCTCGTGACTATCAGCGTAGATGGTAGAGAAACTTCCAATAGACGTCACACAGACAAGAAAGACAACAGCTGTACATTTAAAAAGGGAATAAGTATTCATAAGAAATAAATCTCCTTTATGTTTTGTATAGGACTTACGCATGCTGCTCTTTTATAGCACAAACTTCAGAGTTTGTGGCACAGAACGGGCTGCAGTCAACTTCGCGTAAGTCCTGTTGTAAATAGGACTGATTAACTGGCTTGCTCAACCTGTTCTATGAGTTGTAACAATTTTTGTGGGTCTTTGACCCCTTTAGAGGCTTCGACACCAGAGCATAGGTCAATACCGTGTGGACGGATTGTTTCAATCGCGGCTTTCACATTCTCTGGACGGATCCCACCGGCAAAAAAGACCGGGAGTGGACTTTCTGCAATAAGTTCCGCAGCGACGTTCCAATCACAAGTTTTTCCCGTGCCACCGTATCGAGGTTTCTCCAAACTCATATCAACACTATCAAAGAGCAGGAAATCCGCGCCAGCATCCCAATAGGCTTGCATTTGTGAATGGACAGTGGGGACATCTACATTTTCGGGGCTTCCCGCAGGCAGATAGACGGACTTCCAGAGCTGGCATGACACAGTATTTTTAAGTGCTTCAACCTGTTGTGGCGGTTCCTGTCCAAGGAGTTGCACGGCAAACGGTTGAACCCGGGACACGATCTCTTGAATATCGGATGTTGTGCGGTTGTATAATAAAATTACGGTAGGGACAGGACTTTCGCTCGCGATTTCGGTGGCTTGGGGCGCAGAACGCGTCCGTTCCGATACGGCGACATCAACTAACACACCAATATAATTAGCACCTGCGTCAGCAGCAAGTCGAGCATCGTGGATAGAAGTAATACCGCAGATTTTGACAGTGCAACGGGATTCTTTGGACATTTTTTTTACTATCGGCTCCTGGACATCACTCCACTCTGTTTCGTGATGGTCTTCAGTGAATTGCAACGCAATTCGGAATTTGTACGCTGCATTTATCTCACTCTTCAAAGACGGTTTGCCTGTCAGCATCCGAATAACAGATAATCATTGTCACGGGTTGCCAACCGGTGTTGACAGCATTATGTTTCACATTCCGGGGGATACGCAACATCATCCCAGGTTTGAGAGGAATGACCTCATCACCCAAGCTATGATCACATTCACCGGAGAGCACATAAATGAGCTCCTCACAGTTCGGGTGGTAGTGGACAGGATTGCCTTCGCCAGCGTTAATATAGACAACACCGAAGGTCATCTCAGCCGCTGGATCGATTTGATCGTTGCAGAGCCATCTAATCGCACCCCATGGGAATTCGAGGGCACCGGCATCATTACTATTGGTTAAGGTTATCTCCATAGCAATTTCCTTTCTTTCATATTGTTAAAAATCCTTGCCGAGTTAACACTTGGCGACCCGTTAAAAAACCTTAAAACAAGCCAAACATTGTGCAGCATACGCTTTCAACCCAATCTTAGGTGCTTCATACAGATAACCGACAGGTGCACAAATGGCACGGACATTGTGGAGTCGCATATCAACAGATTGATGGACATGCCCGAACAGCGCATGCGTAACAAGTGGTTCCCGCAAGCAACATGCCCCAAAGCATTTACTTCCCATAAACGCTCGAAAGAAGTCCCAAGGCAATTCGCCACGATACTGGATGCACTCACGGAACGGCACATGATGTGTAACGACAATAATGCGGGAGACCTCATCACGAACGCAGGCAATTTGTGACGCAAGTGCGACTTCAAAACGGCGAGTGACATTGCGATCAGTATCCTCCCATTTCGCGTATCGCTTGTCATTCCAGACTGCCCCCATCAATTCTTTTTTCGCGTATTGTGCCTCGGAGAAATCATAGCCATCCGGTGCAAAAGTGTAATCGTACCAACCGATAGTCCCGCAGAAAGCAACCCGTTCCGTGATAAAGGGTTTATCTATAAGTGGATGAAACCCACATTCATAACAGAGTTTTGAAATAATATCGCATTTCTGCTCGCTGGTAACGTCAGGAGTCTCAATTGCCCAGATGTCATGATTCCCGGGAACGAACAATTTCTCACACGCTAAATCTGCAAGTTGAAAAGCATTGAGGATTTCAGAAAGTTGCACAAGATGCCGTGCAAGATCCCCAGCAATCACCAAAACGTCAAGTTCTGCCGCCTTTACAGCATCAATGAGATATGGGACGAGTGCCTTGTTTCGCGGCGTGACATCTGTGTGTAAGTCCGAAACGAGTCCAATTTTCATTGGTATCCTACACGCAATTGCGCGAGCCCTACGTTGGACTACATTGATTTTTCGTTTAAGTTTCTAAAGACCTCATCCAAAAAAATGCGGATGCCACTGTCAGTGTCTTGTTGATATCGTTCACGTTGCCGTTCAAGGGCACGTATCGAAGGTGCATCGCCAATCTTAGCGATGGCATCAACAAGGGTCAGCCGGATTGCGGGTTCGTCAGCGGTTTCGAGTGCATTAATCAACCGATCTCGCGCCTTCGTGCCTCCGATACCACCGAGGGCAGAAGCAACTATATCTTTCGTGCTGGGATCTTCCGTTTCAAAAGCAGCAATAAGCGCATCAACAGCAGGCTCACCAATCTGACTCAGGGCAAGTCCTGCTTGGAAACGGATCCCAGGGATTTCTACTGAGTTCTCGAGAACAGCGATGAGACCGTCAATTGCCGAAATGGGCTTGAGAATTCCGAGTATCGCGAGACAGGCACGCCGAATCTCCTGTTCGGGTTCCACCTGAATCTGAATGTACTGTTCGGCAAGCTCAGCGAGTTGCCCTTCGTTGATTTTCTGATAGAGTGACCCGGACCTGTGTCTGAATTGTGCTCCGAAGGGGACTTCAAGGGTAACGGTATTTTCAACTCTATCGACGGTAAGCAGTCCAAGAATTGAAGCGGATTCAAGTTGGTTCGTCTGAAGGCTATTGGTGGGCAGCTCATTGGCATCTGCCTTCTGAAATTCTTGGAAGAGGTCATTTAGCACGCTTAATTCAACGAGGTGTTGGAGACTACTGATAGCAGCTTTACGAAGTGAGAATTCTCTGCTATTTTTGAAGAGATCTATGAGCGGTTCAATTGCCCGGGCATCTCCCAAATCACCAAGAGCACTCACAGCCGCAATTTTCACACCTATTAATTCAGAGGTTCGGAAAATAACGTTGTGTTTGGCGAGTTTTCCGACTGTTTCCTTGTAATCCGAAAGGCTATAAATATTACGCTCATCAACAATTTTTTCTATAACATCGCCTACTTGAATATCAGCATTTGCGGCAGGTGTCCCGGGTTGAATTTCCTTAACACGGACAGTGCCATTTCCTTCAACGGTGAGGCCTACCTTATCACCGCGTCTACGAAGCGCGATACGAATTGGAGGCTTATCTTTCAAATGAAGAACGAAGTTGTTATCCTCATCAACTGCCTTCTTCATCGCACTGTTAAAGTCACCAGAACTTCCGATTGGGTATTCTACGACGATATAAGAAATGAGTTCACCGGTTTCAAGTTGTGCCGCGTGCGCGGGACCATTGGGCTGCGTATTCAAAACGACGACACCACTTGTTGCCCAACGGTTCATAAGATCACTATCTAACTGTTGAACTTCCATTTTCAAACGATCATCGTAATGCCGATTGTCACATCCGAATCCGAATACCAACGCAAAAAGTGGCAGGATAAATGCGAAACGGCATAGATTTTCCAAGCGTGTTATTTTTCGTAGCATGCTAAATCCTTTCCATCCAATAGTACGTCTCAGCTTATCAGGCGCGTCGAAAAGTCCTATCACGATTCACAATTCAATTAAGACGGACAGGAACATCCCGACTGCTCTGCTCTCTCAAAGCATTTAAGAGCGGTTCAACCACTTTTTCATCACCGAGCGTTGCTAACGCGCGTATAGCGTCAACGCGTAGGGAGGACCCTTTGTTCTCAACAATTTTGATGAGCTCTGGAACAGCAGCACCGCCGATCTTTCCGAGTGCCGCTACAGCGAGTTGACGGACTTCGGGTTTCTCTCGGTCGCGTTTCCATCTGGCAGACCCGGATTCGATAATCGCAGCGAGTGCAGGAATTGCTTCTTCACTTCCAATTTCTCCGAGTGCCTTGACCGCATTCAAACGGGTTTCCTCGCGCCGGTGGTCAAGCAGTTTTACCAAAACAGGTACAAGCGTTGCCGGATCGTCTCTACCGAGATGTCCAAAAACCCAATGTGCACTGTGCCTATCGCGATTGTCCCCGGATTTAATGGCTTTTTGGAGTTGACTGATGAGCCGTTTCCGGTCGCCTTGCTCATATACGCGTTTTAGCGCAGCAAGAGCAGCGTTCTGAATATCTAAATCGTCATCACGCAGGGTCTCAAAAATCAATCTTTCAAGGTATTTGCGCGGTTCTTCTTTATATGCAAGGAACATCTGTCCGCCTCGCTCCGCGATCGACGCACCCTCCCAATCAGCAGTGTTGGGTTCGTAAAATTCCTGCGAATTGTAAAACCCGAGCAAATAGTGTGCTTCGGCAGTATCGGTCGGTTGTTGGAGCGCCAGTTTAAATTCTCGAACCGCGCGTTCCTCTTTCCGGCGTTTATCCGATTTAATTAATTCCTTGCCCTTAGCGAGGTTCTCGTTCTGGGTGCCACACCCAACCACAAATAGGACAAGTACAAAGGCAAGCCAGAGCTTTTTCATTGTGTATCCCCTAAATATCTATCAAGGAGGCTGGGCTCTTCACCGTCTGCTTCAGATACCTCGACCTTTTCCCTATTTGCGTCGGCATCATTATCCGCTTCCACCTTTATTTCTTCCTCCGCAGTTTCTGATTCACCAAGCACTTTTTGGAGGATAACGACCGGTTTCTCGGAGAAACCCCACGCTTTATACCTTTGAATGACACTTGTTTCTGAAGGGGCTAATTCTATTTCAAGGGATTTCACGCCATTCTCGGTGGCAGTCACCTCAGCCGCTTCCATAAGGTAGTCGGCGACACCTAACTGTCGAAAGGGGCCTGCGACTGCAAGACTCCCGATCTGGGCGGCTTCCGAATCAACAGCGTTTGTCTTAACCGTGATTTGTCCAATCGGGTATCCACTCGCTTCGGCGACGAGACGATAGGTTCCACTTTCGGGTTCCAGATCGACTTTCAATTTCTCGGTAACCTGCTCTATGGTTTCCTCAGGAAAACAATATGCTTGCAAATGTGATGCATCTTTTTCTTCAGCCGATCGTACTTTAATAGCGCCAATTAAGTCAAAGTCTTGATTTGCCATAGACCTACTCCTTAAGTTATAAACTAAGAGGATTTTACGTACGAATTATCATAGTTTTCTATGCCGCAGCGTCTGAGTCAGTGCCGCTGCATACTGGGCAGCAAGCATTTTGTAGACTTGGCGTTCAGACACGTCGGTTTCTTACATTATTGTAATACAATTAATTTCTCATTACAACGACTTTCTTTCGAGCAGGGCAGCCTGAAATGCCATCCTTTAGGGAAGTGGTGCTTCACTCTCAATTACGGAATCCTCTGCCTGATCAGAACTGGTCAACAGCGGCGTTTCAACGACAGCACTGTCCTTTGTGCCTGCTTCATCAAGATTCTCTTGTCCAATTCGCAATTGACGTTCTGCGTCAACGACATCTCTGTTGATTTTCCCGATACATCGATTGAGCTTCTCAACGAGAGCGGGGTGTTCACTCATGGCGCGACGAATTTGGCGGAGTTGATCAATAACAAGGCGAAAAGTTCGAACGAAATCGCCGGGATCTACACGCGCATATCTTTCGAGTTGGTCGAAGGCACAACCGCGGCTCCAAGCGAGCATCGCAGTGCAAAGGCGAAGTTCTAAAAACGATGTGATTTCGGTCACCCCATGATCAGTCTCTAAATACTGGATAAATGAAATTTCGGAACTAACTGTATAGAGTATTTCGAGCAAGCGTTCGTCTTTGAGTGGTCTAAAATATCCATCCTTACGGGGTTCTGAGATAATTGCGACCATGAGGCAGTTAATCTCATCTTCGGTGAGTCTCTCAAAAAAACCGCTAAACAACAATTGGGTCAATTGGAGTTCATATCCATAGATATGTGCAGCGGTACTCCCCCGTGGGAGAAGTGTTTGTCCCTCAATATAACCGAGTGCTTCAAGCACTTTAAGACGCGCCGCAATTTGCGCTCTGGGGCTGTTCTCTATACGCGTCGTCCTCTTTTTCAGCTTTTGGATCTGGTCTTCCTCTCTACGGATGGCTTTGTATCTTCCGGTGCATGTCCGCAAATACTGACATGCATCACAAAGACTTTGCTCACCGCCTGCCTGAAAACGCTTTATTTTTTGTTGAACAACTTTTAACCTCTTAATTCGCTCTTTTTTTCGTTTCTTCCCTCGAGTTTGGGACCTGATTTGGGTCATCTCTGCGTAGAAACGCTGGAGGTCCTTTTCTCGATTTCGATTTTGGCGATAATGTTGTTCAATCTGTGTGCTGCCCTCAATTCCTTCATGGATGCACTCAGGTTCAGGTAGTGTTTGGAGCCTCGCGCTTTTCGTCTTAATCTGTTCGTTGAGTTTGGCGACACGGACGTAGTTTTGATGGTTGCTCAAACTCATGGTGTAAACATCGTAAATGTCATCGCCATACTTCTGATAAAGATTGAGAATACTCGAATAGGAGAGATTAAACTGGCTCTCAATAGGCTCTATTTTATTAGCCACAACACCCCGAATCTCTTTCGAATCGGCGTAAGCAGGCATAATCTGGGAATAGACGTACCCAATCGTGTCAATACCGCGTCTACCGGCGCGCCCCGCCATTTGGTGATATTCACGTGCCTTGAGATATCGAAACCCGATCCCATCATATTTTTCAAGACTGTCAAAGACTACAGTACAGGCTGGCATGTTAATGCCGACAGCGAAGGTTTCGGTCGTGAAGAGCAATTGGATTAACCCGGAAGTAAACAACCTCTCGACAACCTCTTTGAGGGTGGGTAACATACCCGCATGGTGATAAGCGATTCCGCAACTAATCAACCTGCGAAAGTTAACAATTTTCTTTTCTTCTACGATGTCAAATTGGACGCAGAGCGCATCAAATTGCTCCAAAATCTGGATTTGTCGTCTCTTATCAAGCAGCTGCAGTCGCGTCCCGTGGACAAGGGCACTGGCATTTTCCTCACAACCTTTCCGACTAAAACAGAAATAGAGACACGGAAGTTGCTTTTCACGTCGCAGATATGGGACAAGTTTTGTCTCTATAAGGTCAGTCGGGAGAACCAGCTCGGTCTCATCATCCGAATCGGACTTTCGTTTACCTGTCTTGCGTTGGGCGATGCTACGGATATGCGGAATGTGCTTTGGAGTCCCGATACCGTAACCCTGAAAATAGAGGTGATGCTCTAAAGGCACCGGACGATCCAATTCTTCGACTATCTCAATATTTATATCCCGTACGCTCTGCATCCACTCCGTGAAAGAAGCAATGTTTGGAATTGTAGCACTCAGACAGACGAACTTGATATGTTGCGGGGCGAAGATGAGACTCTCTTCCCAGACAGTACCGCGCTCAATATCGTTAATATAGTGAATCTCGTCGAAGATGACGTAAGAGACATCATTTAAGCGTTCAATATCATCAAAAATGGTATTCCGGAAAATCTCAGTGGTCATCAATAAAACTTGCGCGTAAGGATTTAAAACCACATCGCCGGTAACAATACCGATTTTGTCTCCGTATTCAGCGTAAAAATCCCGATATTTCTGATTACTGAGGGCTTTGATTGGGGCGGTGTAGATAACGCGGCGGTTTTCCGCAATGCACTTTTCGACAGCATATTCGGCGATGACTGTTTTGCCAGCACCTGTCGGGGCGGTGACAATGACTGAAGCATCGCTATCAATTGCCTCAATCGCCTCTTCTTGAAATCGATCGAGTTGTAAGTCCTTGTAAAGCATTCAGCCCTCCTTTGCACTCCAATTCCTCTCTGCATAACGTGTAAGCAGTTTGAGGTATAATGTTACTAATAGTAATTGTAATAGACCCCGTATTTTTTGTCAAGGGTATTTCTGGAGTTGATTCGCTCCGTTTACTCTCAGGGCCATTCAGTTTTCCGAAATTTTAGATGTCCGATGCGCGCACATCCCTTGTAGGAGGGATTTCCAAATCCCGACGCTTTGGACACATTGGATAAAAACCTTAAAACGAAATAGCCCTGGTTTACCCTTGACATCCCCTATATTCCGTGTTACTATAATAACTAAGGTTTGGACAATTCGTGTCCGGTGCGATTTGAGTTTTCAAGGGACCATATATTTTCTCCGAGTTTCCCACACGCATGGAACTTTGAGAAAAATACCGCACGCCAGCGGAGTGTTATGTCTATAGAAAAAGGTCTATCCACCTCCCGCACGCCAGCGGAGTGCTATGTGTCCTAAAAGGATATGTTGGGTCCGTGGAACTGAAAATTGTCCAAAGTTTAGTATAATAAGAGAATGGCTGAAATCGGCTATCGGCATGGGGAGGAAAAAACATGCGAAATGTTGAACAGACACGAAAGCAACACAAGGCTATCTGGTGGAAAGGCGGCCTGGGGATATTGATGGGTGTTGCACTTTTCGGTGTTATCGCGTTGGCACAAAAGAGTAGCAATGAAAGCGAAAAGGGTGTTACTTTAGCTGACCTTGGTGTAACAGCAGCACAGCAGACCGAAATTAAAGCACTTTGGGAATTAAAACGCCAAAAGCAGATTCAGGCAATCGCTGATCTGAAAACTTTAAATCGGCTTGTAAGAGATTCGCTCGTCGAAGACCCGGAAATCCAAGAAAGGTTGGACGAATTCCGTTTGAAACGTAAGGCAATACAAGAAAAAATCGACGTGATTGAGGAAGAACTGATTCAGGGGCTGCCGCCTCGTGCACAACTCCATTTGACTGTCTTAGGGGTGCTGGACAACGGTATCCCGCGGAAGATGTCGAGGTCTCAAACCAATAAAAATTCTACATCTTCTCTGGAACAAGAGAGGAAATAAAAAAGGTGGAGGATACCAGACTTGAACTGGTGACCTCTTGCATGCCATGCAAGCGCTCTCCCAACTGAGCTAATCCCCCACTCAACTATTGCCCTTAATTATATCATATATCTTTAGGGAATGCAAAAAAAAATTGCTTTTTTAAAAAATGGCGAAAAATCAGCAAACCGATCCATTCTTCTCTTTTGCCAAACGCGAGGATGCCGATATTCAACTCGCAACGGGTGCACTCCTTATCGCACAAACCGAGTACCTCGCGCTTAAAATTGAGGATTACCTGTGCCAGTTAGATGAGATGGCGAATACTGTTCGAGAGCAGATTCAGGGTACGACGCTCCCTGAAAACCACATCGCTGAACTGAATCGCTATCTTTTTCAGGTGAGCAGGACATACAACACCTTCATAAACTACTCTCGCGGTTGAATTAAAATCAGTTGTGTTGGCCTTATAACCTACTCACAAGAGAACTTGAACAATATAAATTGGAAAGAGACATGTTTGCAAAAACCCAAATCGACGCAGAAAAATCAAATCCGGATTCATCACTTTTTAAGAATGCCCTTGCACCAACTTGCGATGAACCAACCCTTTTGTTCCTACTTGATAATCTCGGGAAATTACCAGCAGGGTTTAATGGTGAACTATTTATCCCTTTATTGACGCACGCTAACCCTAAAATTCGCACGCGCGCTGTAAAAAATGTAGGAAAACTGAAAGACACCCGGTTCTTAAGGGAAGTGTCCCAATTTGCTGCTATCGAAAAAAATACATTTGCTCGTCGTGAGGCAGTTTCTGCAATCGGACGTATGAAGAGTGAAAAAGCAATACCAGTTTTAATCGAATATCTTGCTGACGCGGACCCGAAAGTCATTTTACAAGCTTTGCGCGGTTTACTGTATTTCAAAGAAGAACCCGAAGTCCAAGTAGCGTTAGATGCTCTACGCGAACACCCAAATGAACTCATCCGAGAGCATTTTGCCAATGAAGTAAAAAACAAAAGCAACCGATCACAAAACGCGAAAAAAGATCCATCTCACCTATCCAGTCCATATCCCCTTAAAAATGTGATTGTTCACACTGATGTGCAAGAGGCACTAAAGGTAATTCCAAATGAATCAATCCATCTCACCTTTACGTCCCCGCCTTACTATAACGCTCGCGACTACACCATTTATCAAAGTTACGAGGCATATCTGGACTTCCTAACCGCTGTTTTCAAGGAAACGCACCGTATTACCAAAGAAGGACGCTTTTTTGTGCTTAATACATCACCCGTTATTGTGCCTCGGATTAGTCGGGCGCATTCCAGCAAGCGATATGCAATACCCTACGATATGCACCCGCGCCTCACTGACATAGGATGGGAGTTTATTGACGATATCGTTTGGACGAAACCAGATTATGCCGCGAAAAATCGAAACGGAGGTTTTTTTCAACATCGCAAACCCCTGGGTTACAAAGCGAATTCCGTCACCGAAAGCGTTATGGTATATCGTAAGAAGACAAACAAACTGATTGATTGGAATATTCGGCAATATGACAACGAAACGGTTGAAGCAAGCAAAGTTATGGGAGAGTATGAAAAAACGAACCTATGGCATATCAATCCGGCAACAGACAAAGTTCATCCGGCAGTTTTCCCACCTGAATTAGCAGCGCGCATTGTGCGATTTTATTCCTTTAAAGGAGATCTCGTCTTTGATCCATTTGGCGGTAGTGGGACAGTCGGATACGTCGCTCTCACTCATGAAAGGTACTTCTTTCTCTGCGAAAAAGAAGCAGAATATATTGAACGCGCAAAACAGGCACTTGATACCTCCTTATTTACTGATGCCAAGCCTCGGGTTCTCTCGCTCACTGAATTAAAATCTGAACTTGCAGAAAGGAATCAAAATACATGACCGTCGCTGGTATTGTCATTAAAAACATTATCCGAAAACTGCTGAAAATGGATATAGACGCTTTGAAGAAGTCCTAAAAACCTTGTCTATCCCCTACAAACCTTTTATTGGAGACCTTCAAGAAGCGTTGGATAAAATTTTGCCTGTCATTCTTTCTGACGATGTCCAAGACTCTGTAACGCCTGAGGTGGTTTTAATCGAAAGCGATCAAAATGACGATTCTGGCTCACAATTACTGGTTGACTTTGAATGAAAATTTTAGGTGTTGACACCTCGACTCCAATCGGGAGCATTGCTTTAATAGATAGCGATAACTTGGTGGCGGAGCATACGCTCGATATTGTCCAAGCACATTCCTCCAGATTGATGCCTGCGATTGATAGCGTCCTGAAATGGGGCAACATTACGGTGGATGACTTGGATGGATGTGCTGTCGGTATTGGACCCGGATCGTTCACAGGCATCCGTATCGGTGTTGCGACAATCAAATCTATCTGCTTCGCTGTTGACAAACCCATCGTCGGTGTCTCTACTTTGGAGGCAATCGCTTATAATTTGCGAGGGTCGAATAGCATTATCTGCCCACTGCTCGACGCTCGGCGTAGTGAAATCTACGGTGCTATTTTTGAAGGAAATACGAAATGGCAACGCCTCAGTGAGGACCTCTGCCTACCCATCGACGACTTCTTGGAGCGTATCAAAGCGGATACTACATCGGACTACTCTATCCACTTTGTTGGGGACGGACTGGAGACGTATCGGGATGTCGTCCGGGAAAATCTCGGTGAGCGCGTGCACTTTGCTGATACCATTTTTAACGTTCCACGCGGCGCGACGGTCGCCTATTTGGGTGCCCAACGTTTACAACAGGGAGATTGTGACAACTACTGGAGTTTGGCACCGAATTATGTTAGGACTGGATTATATTAAGGCAAGTTCGATTTAGATGAACCGCATCTTTAAAAACACGTCGAGTCTCTTTAGCGCGCACCTTATCAGTCGCCTCGGTTCACTCATAATAACGATATGGCTCATGCCTCGTTATTTCTCAGAAAGTGAACTCGGCGGCTATTTTGTTGCAATTGCACTCACGAACCTGATCGCAACCCTGACGGAACTCGGCATGCAAAATCCGCTCATACGGGAAATGACGTTGCACCTGCAACAGACGCGGCATTACCTCGGCAACGCGCTCATCGTTCGCTGCATCCTGTCAATCATTGCTTACAGCATCATGGTTGTCAGCGGCGCATTCCTCTATACCCCGATAATCGTAGAGATGATCGTCTTCTTAGGACTGGCAGAGATTGCGAATTCCTTGGCGCAGCTATATCGGTGTGTCTTTCGCGCACATGAGAAGATGAAGTATGAAGCGTTCACTGTTATAGCCGAGCGTGGTGTGTTTCTTTTAATTGGTGGTGGCGCGATTCTCCTTGACTACGGACTGATGACTGTCTGCCACGCGATGTTAGTCGCCGGTTGTATGAACCTGATTTTGAGCGTTGGACTCACGCGACTTCGTTTCACGCCGCTTGCCTTTCAACCGAGCCGAGAGATTGTGACGGTGCTGATGCAGCAAGCATTGCCGTTTGCGATTGGCAACCTTTTCAACCTTCTCTATTTCCGAGTGGATGCGATTCTGGTATCAAAACTGAGTTCGGATGGCGTGGATGCGAATACGTGGTACGGCTTGGCATATACGATTGTCAACGCTTTCACGATTCTGCCGGGTGCGTTCATGATGGGGGCTATGTTTCCTGTGCTATCTCGTGCGTGGGAACGCGAGAAAGAGCGGTTTCCGGGGACATGGACGTTTGGGATGCGGTGGATGGTGATAACTGGACTTCCATTCGCGGTTGGGCTTTCGATACTATCTCCAGAAATTACGGTGGTGCTGTTTCCAATCTATACACCGGACGAAATAAGCAAAGTGGCAACAGCACTCCAATGGCTGAGTTGGTCAGGCGGGTTAATCTTTGTAACAACAGCGGTGCAGGCGGTGCTTCGGGCGACGGATAAACGTCGCGCTTTTTCAGTTCTAATGGGAACAACGGCACTCCTGAACATCTGCCTGAATTTATTTCTAATCCCGCGTTTCAGTCATGTCGGTGCCGCAATAGCGATGGTCATAAGCGAAGCGTTTCTGCTTGTCATTGGGATTGGCTATATCTCAAGAAATATTGTCAGATGCAGCGAAACGCCTCTTATACTGCCGACGTTTTTGAAAGCGACTTTTCTTTGCGGTATGATGGGTATCGGTTTGGTACTGTTGAAAGGGTTTGTGTCTATTTGGGTGCTGATCCCCTTGGCTGTGCTATT
This sequence comes from Candidatus Poribacteria bacterium, assembly GCA_963662915.2. GTDB lineage: Bacteria > Poribacteria > WGA-4E > WGA-4E > WGA-3G > WGA-3G. Next base: position 2,993,654 of record CAXXEU010000002.1, read on the forward strand.
TTACGGTGGAGGGATTGTTCTTTTTGGAGAGTTTCGGACGAGACTTCGGTTTGATTAGGCAGATTTTCGCTCGTCAAGGGACTGATACCGTAAAACTATAAGCTGCGTTGCGTGCAATGTTTCCAAAGCATACGTCCGAGCGTTGAAATCGCTAAACTCCACCTCAAACACATCGGGTTCGTACACTTCAACAATGGTGCCGACCTGTCCACGATATAATTTGAGTGTTGATATGTCTTCTACAAGGGCAACGGTATCAAGTAACTTCATTTGTTTTTCCTTTAGTGGAGAACATAGCACGTTACAAACCTTGGAAAATTCTCAGCATCCCGTACAATCCAGACGCTTCTGATTTCTGCCGTTCGTCCCGAATGGTTCATTTCAAAATCAATGACATATTTTTGTCCATAGGCATTGCGTTTTGTAGGGACAGCTATCTCTCCATAAACCACATCCAATAGGGTACTTCTTAACGTTTCAGCATCTTCTATGCTTAAATTTAGCGATGACTTAAAGACTCTTGCCTTGTGCTTACCCGAAGAATGCTCTGGATTTAGATAGTAACTTGTCAATTTATCAATGTGTATGATAGTCCTCTCAGGATGAGGAAGCTTTGGCATAAGATTTTTTACCCTGCCTAATGTCAAACATGGACAGGATTTTGCGTTCCATGGCAATTTTTAAGTATACCCTCAGGACTTACGCAGTTGTCTCTAAAAACCGACAGATTCCCCCTGCTTGCGGGGGGACGAAGGGGGGTAATCCTAAATTTTGCGTAAGTCCTATATACCCTATTTTAAACCTGTCTGCAAATTAAAATTTGCACTGCCCATTATTCTGATTCTATTTCACCACCACCAGACGTTGTGTGGCAGTAAAGTCTCCCGCTACAAATCGTATAAAATAGACACCGCTTGAAACAGATTCGCCTATCTCATTGCGTCCATCCCAATACGCTGCCCGCTCTCGTGTTAGATAATACCCTACAGGTTTAAATCCAATAGGAATCGTGCGAACCAAACGACCACCGACATCATAGATTTCCACGCTTATATCCGCTGCTTCTGCTAACTGGTACGGAATCCATGTCTCCGGATTGAAAGGGTTGGGATAGCTCGGAAGGAGTTTCGTCTCTGCGACGCTTCGATTGGCATTTTCTAACCAGAGACGTAAAAATTCAATCGTTCTTTTAACATTATGCGATTTCTCTGGCAGTGCTCCCAATTCTCGCAGTGCACGTTGGATTACAATAATTTCTTTAGTGTCAGACGTGGGCAGTCTGATGACATCCACCTGAGTAGGCGCAGCGGAGACCACCTTTTCACCAAGACGTTCGGCGACAAGCACAAGATCAAGGACATTTACCTGTCTATCTTTATTGACATCTGCCCTTGGATTGAAACCTGGTTTTTGCCCAAGGTTTTGTCCGACAAGCACAAAGTCAAGGATGTTGACAGTCCCGTCTTGATTGATATCCTCGTTAGGTTCAACACCCTTTGCGGTAATAAACAGATCCGCCCAATGTACTGAATCACAACCCACGTTTTCAATGGAATCAGACACTAATTCCAATAATACCGTTTCGCCTGAAAATTCTGTAAGCGGAATACGCGCATCTATCCAACCAGGCTCGTTGAATGCCAAGCGTTCAAATCGGGTTTGTCCATTGAGAAGCACTTTAAGGAACACCCCATCAAAACTACAATCATTATAGGGCAATCCCACCGCAAAAGAGAATGCCACCTCTTGGGCAGTAGGTAACTCCAATAAGAATTGCAGAACAGTTTGGTCACCAGGAGGCGGATGAGCAGAGATAGTTTTCTTACTCATGCCATCTAAAGTCAACCCCATTCTTTGACCGGAGTTCCAAATGCTTCCCTCCCGAAAGATACCATCAAGTTGGAGTCCCGCAATATAATGGGCATCTCGAAGATTATCGAGCGTCCCCGTCTGTTGCGGTGTCCCGAAAAGAATGACCACCAACGCAGGGAGTTGTGTTTCCAGCCAATACTGTCCGTCTCCACGGTTTTCTAATGTATCCGGGAAGCTTCTTGTCGGCTCATTCGGTATAAAGAACCCTATCTCTGTCAATCGAGATACCGGTTCATGAGTGATTTTAGGCTCACCCCACATTGCCCAGTCCCATGCCGGATCGCCAACGGGTCCGGGTGTCGTTGAAAAGCGGAGTGTCACACGTTGATTCCGATATGGTGTCAAATCAAGCCTGACATGTTCCCATTTCTGCCTTTTATGAAGTCGACGGAAAATCTCCGTCGCCCCAATAGAGACAATAAACGTTACGCCATCAGATTTTTCAGAACCCTCTCGCAACCCAATCTTAAAATCAAGATAGAGCGGCGTTGAAGTATCCGGGAGTGAGAGTGTCCATTCGCCAAAAGTAGAACTATTCCGACGGATAAGATCACCCGGGATATATTGATGAGGCGGGTGTGCATCAATTGCAGGCTTCTGAACACCAGCGATAGCGACCTCTGTTTTATGGAAAGTCGCCCCTCTTTGTCGTGGCAATTCCTTACCCTTGTGTACGATGCCTGTCTTTACAAGATGCATTTCCGATAATAAATCAATTTCGTGAGAGATGTTCATCCTTTCGAGTTGGAATACCGCAGCATTTTCTGTCACACGCGATTCCGTCACAGAAACGCCATCAGGCAAGGTATTGATATGCACTTGAGAGAAATCGCGCGGAGTATCGCTCAAAAAATAAGATTTCTCAGGATGCAATCCGAGGAGTGTCGTTTCGTTGTAGGCACGCCAATGTCGTATATTCCGCTGCGTATGCACCTGCGTCACACCCAAAACGCGTTCATACCCGAGACTTTCCTCAGGTAGAACAAGCGTAGCTCCTGTTTCTGTTTTTGTCAGTGCTGCAATTTTGCCATCTTCCCCAACATACTGAAATAAAGTATCAGATGTCCAGTCGGATTCAAAGTCAGGTTTCAAACCAAGTTGCTGCCAAGCTCGTGCAATTGAGAGTAACTCCTGTGTCCTCACCTGTTCAGGTCCCAAATCCTCTACTGACGAGAGCTGAAGTGTCGGCATAACCCCCCAAATCTCATACGAATCGAGATACTCTTGATAAAGTTGTGTACTCCTATCAGGGTTCGGTAATGACAAATATCCGTAAGGCACTGTATAAGGAGAAAACAGGAATGAACTGATAGGATGTGGGGTTGATCGTCGCGTGGAGTCCCATAGTGGCGGATTTTTCCAACGTTGCGCGAAACTCTCACGGAAGAATGTCACTTCATGAAGACTCTCACCGCCAAAAACAACACCCGGCATCGCTGCTGCCAATTCCCTGTGCAACAAGACATTCCCTTGCCCCGCATTTAATCCCTCAATCAAACCATTCGCATCGTTTTCGACACGAGCACTCACATCCAAAAAGAAGGCATCCACACTGTATTGTTGCCAAACCTCTTTCAGTTGTTGAACAAAGTATTTTCTAAATTCGGCACTCGCGGGATTAATGGCGGCAATGCGATTCTCAGCACCCGTTCGATCCCAAAACCAGCCCAAAAGATTCCCAGTCCACGGATGACGATATTGGAATTTCTGAAATTCAGCGTAGCGGGTATGATCGGCATTGACACCAATGAGATTCACATGCGCCATCACCCGAAATCCGTGCTGGTGAGCAGCCTCAACAAAACGACCAAACCCAGGATTTGCCGTATAATCTGGAAAATTAACATCAAAAGGATCCTTTCGCCATTCATTCAAATACAGCAAGGTTTTTGCGGGATCCACCTGCTCCGCTAACTTATCCAATATGCCAACATCCAGACGAGAAGCGATATAGGTAACGACCAGACCGATCTCTCCGACCCATACCGGCATCTCATCCAATCGCCAAGGCTTGAATGTTCTTTCCATCCAATCTCGGTAATCTCTTGCCGGAACACGCCAACCACCACTATATGTATTGAGTCGCCATACAACAGATTTTGCAGAGGTAAGTGCGTCGAAGGGTGCTTGATTTTGGGTCTCAAAACCGAGTGCAAAACTCTCGAAATCTTTTTCATAGTGGAGTGCTTTAAACTGGAAGGTTTTATCTGCGCTCCGAACGAAAAACCCGCCTTGTTTTCCTTGAAGAATCGCGAGTTGGACTTCCCAACTACCGGGATACTGGAAATCTCTGGAAGTGAATGGAGACATCGCGTTAACGATTTGTCCACCATCCGCAGGAAGAATAAGGTCCAGATTCCTGGAATTGAGATTTACACATCCCCACTGAATTCCATAAACGCCTGTTGTGTCAGAAATGCCCCTCTGCTCAATCAACAGATCGCCGGTGCGCTCATTCACTGTTATAAATAGACGAATCTCGTTTTGCCCGTGTTTAAACACAAGTCTTGCTCTGAGGGGTGCGACTTTCCGCGCCTCTGTTAGCGTCGCTTGGTCGGTCCAGATAGATCCGATGTTTCTCCTCAATAATCCACTACGCCCACGAAAACCTTTAACGCCGCCAACACCGAGCGGGAGGGTATACGTTTCTTCAGTTAACTTGTTATGAAGGTGGGTGATAACACCGTCGGTGAACTGGACTTCATAGAAATCTGTACTGACAAAGACGCTGTTATCAACGACTTTCATCTCGGCAGACTGTGCTATTTGAGAGTAAAACAGACAAAATATTCCAGCCAGAATGACTATAGTAAAGAAGCGCAAATCGTTTTCCCTTTCTAAATTTCATTACGTGGGTTTGATTTAATAGGCTACAAACTAACAGTTTGTGCTACAACTGAGCGAAACAACTACCGACCCTGGATTGCCAGAACATCGAATTTCAAGCGTATAATTCTTCAAGCACCTCGAAATAATGAGGGAACGTCTTGGCAACACATTCAGGATCATTAATCCGAATGCCGGGAACCTTTAAACCGATAAGTGCGAATGCCATTGCGACGCGGTGATCTGCGTAGGTATCAATCGCTGCAGGGGTAATAGGGGCGGGTGAAATTTCGAGCCCGTCTCGGCGTTCAACGACAGGCACGCCTAATTTTCGGAGTTCCATCACCATCGCATGAATCCGATCAGTCTCTTGCCAGCGCGTGTGTTCAATGTTGCGGATAGTTACTTTGCTGTCGGCGAACGGGGCAATCGCCGCGAGGGTTAGGGAGGTATCGGAAATCGTCCGCATGTCCACATCAATCCCTTTCAACTGACGCGGTCCAGTAACGGTGATGCCAGTGTCGGAAAAGGTAAACTGACACCCCATCTGCTCTAAAACACGAACAAACTGAAGGTCGCCTTGTGCGGAATCTGAGTGTAGATGCCGAACAGTGACACGTCCACCTGTGAGTGCAGCGGCGGCAAAGAAGTAAGAAGCATTGGAAGCATCGGGTTCAATGTTATAGACGCGCGGCTGATACCGCTGCCCGCCTTCAATCCGAAAATGTTGATAGTCTTCGTTGACGGCATGTACCCCAAACGCCTCCATGACTGATAGTGTAATGTCGATGTAGGGCATCTCGCGTTTACCGACAACCTCAATCTCCATTCCCTTTTTTGCATAAGGCGCGATAAGGAGCAACGCCGTTAAGAATTGACTGCTCTTGCTGACATCAAGTCGGGTTCTTCCACCCACAAGTCCATCCGCCTCAACAATAACAGGAAGATGTCCGTTGGCAAATTGCGAGCGTGCTGATACCCCAACTTGCGTTAATGAATCCAATAAGTCAGAGATAGGACGATCCCGCCGCATCGGTTCATCGCCATCAATGACAAATTTTCCATGACCTAACGAAACGTAGGCAGTCAGAGAGCGTGAGGTCGTGCCTGAGTTTCCGATATAGAGATCGGCACTCGAAACCGGGATATTGCCGCCATTTCCATGGACATCAAACCTTGCCCGCTTCTCATCGGCATCAATTTGGACACCGAGTTTCCGCAAGGACGCAGACATATAGCGTGTATCATCGCTGAAGAGGGCACCAGTCAACGTTGAAACACCTTTTGCCATTGCCGCAACTAACAGGGCGCGATTGGTATAACTTTTGGAACCCGGAACTTCTACTGCAACATCAAGCGGTTTGCGAATAGGTTGGATTTCAATCATTCAGTAATCTCTAAATCCGTTAGCAATTCTCGAAGTTCGGCTTTTGCAGCGTCGCTAATCGAGAGCAATGGACTCGTCGTACGCGCGCTGCAGACCCCTAAAATTTCCAGACAGGCTTTCATACCGCTGACCCCTTGACCGTAAGTATACATCTTGCTGAGCCGGAGCAACAACTTTTGCAACCGATGGACTTCATCAATGTTGCGTGCCTTTGCGGCGTTGTAGAGTGCAACAGACTCTTTCGGAGCAACGTTCGCGATTGAGACGACACCCCCATTAGCACCAAACAGAACAGCTCCACCAAGGGCGGTATGTGAACCAAGCATAATAGAGAAATCCGCTCGATCTCCGAGTAAAGCCAAAAGATTGAGGCAGTTTGTCCAATCACCGGAACTGTCTTTAATACCGATGATATTATCGCAGGCATCGGCGAGTTCAACAACGACCTGCGGTTTAATAGCGGTTTTGACTGTGGAAGGGATGTTATAAATGAAAAGCGGAAGTTCCGTACTCGCCGCAATCGTTTTGTAAAACGCAATCAGGTCCGCGTCATCGGTGGACGGATAGTAGTAACACGGAGTCGCAGCAACCGCATCAACACCGAACTGCGTCGCGATTTCAATATTTTGGATCACACGTTGGGTGCTTGTGTCCATCACACAACAGATAATCGGGATACGGCCCCCGACTGCCTTGACAGCAATGTCCATCGCGCGCTCGCGCTCTGTATTCGTCAAGGTTGTAAATTCACCAGAACTTCCCAATAGATAAATACCGTGGACCCCATTATTAATTAAACGGTTGAGTTGATTGACGAATCCGAGTTCATCAACGCGCTCTTTTTCATCAAGCGGTGTCACCGTAGGTGCAAAAATGCCTTCAAATCGGATGCTCATGAACGCCTCCTGTTGGAAGTAAGGACAGTCTTTCTTGTTCGTATGGATTTCTGAGGAATGTCCCATAAATCATTTGTCAGACTCAATCCTTAGTTTAGCAGAAGTTGGTTTGGATGTCAAGAGGCATTCAGTTCTCTCTTAGGGTCATTCAGTTTCCCGAAATTTTAGATGTGCGATGCACGCAGATCCCTTGTAGGAGGGACTTCCAAATCCCGACGCTTTGGACAAATCAGACAAAAACCCTAAAACTAAATAGCCCCATGTCAAGAGGCATTCAGTTCTCCTCTATAAGTTAGATTTGCAAGATGCGTTGAAATGTGGTATGATTGTGTCGAAACTTGATTTTAGTAGGACTTACGCAGAATGCTCTTTTGTAGCATGATGCACGTCGCATCTGGGGTTTTTGCTGCGGTGTTGCTTCAAGTACGCCGCAAACCTGTTAGGTTGGGTTGCCACCAGAATGCCTGTGTTTTTCAGGAATCTCCATCTCACAAGAAAGGCTACAGTCAAAATTGCGTCCGTCCTGTTTAGTAAAATCGGCTTGCCTGTCTTCTAAGAGACCTAAAACGAGATAGGAGATAGAGGATACAGAAATATTAAAAAGGATCGGGACTCCTGCCCTAAGATTGATGAACATTCGCACACAACTGACCTTCAGGTACATAGGTATTATGCTTTTGGTGTTGCTCGCTATGTATATCTTCCTTGGGACAACACTCAAAGATTCTATGAGTGATCGGATTACGAGTGAATTGGAAGTTCAAGCAGCATTGACTCGGGAATTTTTCATCGAAAAACTTCCTGCTGACGGTAACTTTACTTATGACGCGATAGATCCGCTCGTGGATAGAATCGGAAAGACCGGTAAAGCACGAGTGACTTTCGTTGGTATAGATGGCACCGTCTGGGGCGATACGGAACGAGATGGACAGGCACTGCAAGCGATGGACAACCATCTCGCACGTCCAGAGATCCAAGACGCACTTAAAAATGGAAGAGGTATTCGGGACCGATACAGCAACACAACACAGACAGAATTCCGTTACTTCGCGATGCCAATATATCGTAATGCGGGCACTGAAAATTCATCAAATGAAGACGGCACCTTAATTGGTATTTGTCGCGTCGCACTTCCCATGGAAGCCGTCAATACAGCAATTGGGAACCTCCGACGGACGGTACTTATTGCAAGTGTGACGGGACTGCTCCTTGCAATTGTATTCAGTGCTTTCAGTACGGGTGCCATCATAAAACCGATTGAGAAACTAACGCAAATGACGCAATCCCTCGCTGCTGGCAACATAAATTCGCGTGTTCCTGTCGATTCCAGGAATGAATTGGGACAACTTACACAGAATTTTAACGTGATGGCAGACAGAGTGCAGGAACAGATAGACCAAATTTCTGAAGAACATCGACGTTCCGAAACCATCTTAACAAACATGGGTGAAGGTGTATTACTCGTGAATGGGGTGTCCGAGATTACTTATGCGAACGCAATGGCTGTTACTATGTTGGAACTCCCGGACGATTATATCGGCAAAGCATTAATTGAAATCAATCGTATCCCCGAACTACAAGCCCTCCTGAAAAAAGCAGAACACACAGAAACCGCGGCGTTCGCAGAAATCCAACTCGGTAACCTACATGAACCGGAAGCAGAGGTCACTGTTGTACCCGTTTCCGCTGGTCAAGAGTACATTATCGTTATCCACGATGTCACTAAGGAACGGCAATTGGAACGTATCCGGGCTGACTTCGTGGCGAATGTCTCGCATGAACTTCGCACACCCCTCACAACAATCCAAGGGTACACCGAGACCTTACTTGGTGAAGATATCGTTCGGACAAAGACGGGTGAACAATTTTTGGTAAAAATTCTCAATCACTCCTCCCGCCTCTCAAAATTAGTATCGGAGCTACTGGAACTCTCTCGACTGGAGTCGGGCGATATAGAATTGAAACGTTCGTCTTGTCATCTTAATGCCTTCTATGAACCAATTTTAGACCTGTTTGAGCCACTATTAGAGGAATCAGGATTAGTTTTAAAATGGGAGATCCCTGAAGAACTGCCGAAGGTCAACGTAGACCAACAATTTTTTATGCAGGTTTTTGTAAACTTGATTGACAACGCGATTAAATACACGCCAGATGGTGGTACAATTACGATCTCGGCAGAAACTGACACAAGTAACGTCCTTGCAGGACTTGATATAACTTCAGAAGAAATTATTGTGCATGTCCAAGATACCGGGATCGGCATCCCAATGGAATCGCAGGCTCGCGTGTTTGAACGGTTCTATCGGGTAGATAAAGGGCGCGCCCAAGAGATGGGAGGCACCGGGTTAGGGCTCGCGATCGTCAAGCATATTGTACGCCGTCATAACGGCAGGATATGGCTGGACAGCATTTTAGGACAAGGTAGTGTATTTCATGTCGCCGTGCCGGTGCAAGGCTAAATTTTCCATTCCTCTTGCGTATAAGCCATCTCCCAAAAGAGGTACTCATAACGACTACTCATCAAGAAGCAGTTTTTAATTCGCTCTTTTTCTGAAGAACTCTGTTCAGCTGTAAGACCGTTGAGTAAACCGCGTAGCGATTCACCTAACGAGAGAAATTCAGGCGAGGCATACATATCAATCCACTCCTGATAGAGCGGTTCCGGTGATCCACCTTGTCCAGCAAGCGTTGTTCCAATTTCGGCATAGCCCCACTGACACGGTAGTACACCGGCGACAAGGTCTGCCAAAGTCCCGCCTTCTGCGACAGTGAGGATATGTCGCGTATAGGCGTGTGTTGTAGGCGCGATGGGTGCGGCTTCCATCTCAGCAGCGGAGATACCAAATTTCTCGCAATACCCGCGATGCAAATCCATCTCGGTGTTCAGGGTCTCGTTGAGGAGCTGCGCAAACATTGCCATCGTCGCTTCATCGTGAGCTTTGATGACACCGTGCGCGAACACGCGGCTATAGTCTAACAGGAAAAGATAATCCTGAACGAGGTAGAACCTGAACTTCTCTCTTGGTAGCGTGCCGTCAGCAATACCGCGAACGAAAGGGTGTTTAAGGTCGGCTTCCCAAATCGGTGCGGCAGCGCGTCTGAGTTCATCGGTAAATTTTTCGGTTTGTGCCATACGTCCTATTGAAACTCCTTAGCGCATGTGATAATCTGTGTTGTATATCATACAACTATAAGAAAAGGATGTCAAAATGTTTGAAAAACTTGGAATCGTAACTAACATCTGGTCTGAAGAGATAGATAACGGTGCCCGCTTCGATGAACTGATGGTGGAATTCGGCGCGAATGGGTTCAAGGATATGGAGGTGCGTGAAGGCGATTACCTTCGGAACTCCGAATTTGCGGAACTTATTCAACAACTCGAATCCGCAATGCCTGCCTATACCGATGCCGAATTCAAAGCAATCTCCGACGCTGTTTGGACTGGAAAGGCTCACGAAACAAAGCACCCTTCGCTTTTTGAAGCGATTACGTCCTTCGCCGAAAAAGCATCTGGACTCACTTTGAGCTATGCTATGTCGCACCCTTGGCTCTCCTCCCTAAAAGATACGGAAGCAGATACGCAACAGATCGTGAGGGCAAAGAAATTGGCGTATCTGCTGTGCCCTGCGCGACCGAGACTCCGACTCGTCGATCCGGAGACCGAAGGTGATATTGATGAGGCAGCTGCTATCGCCAACATCAAACACTACAAGGCACTCCTACCAGAGTATCCGATGATTTTTGCCGTAGAGAACGCGCGACAAACCGCCACCTTAACCTTGAAATTAGCAGTCGCCGGTGGCGCGAAACTGACGTACGACGAAACCAACACCTACCGCGCGGATGGAACAACAATGAACTCTCCAGAGGAATTCTGGAGTGCTGTCGAGATGTCAGACCTCACATCAGTACATTTCAAACAGAAAACAGAAACGGGTGTTCTCTCAGAAGTCGGCGACGGGTTCGTCGATTTCCGTGCAATTGCGGAACATCTGAAAACGCGGCAGTATACCGGAGATTTACTACTTGAAAACACACCGACTGCACACTCGCTGCAAGATGCTTTGCGGAGCCGAGAATACTTACTGACCTGCTAATAGCGACCTATAATGCCTCTAAGTGTTCTCGGAATGCCGTGAAAGTATCTATGATAGAAGCAGTGAGATTCAGGTGCTTGAGACGCTTGAGGTCCTCAATAGATTCCAAGAGTGGCTTCAGCGTGTTGACATCTGCATGAGGAAAACGGGCATTGAGCGTGGCAAGCGTGCTTTCAATGCTCATTTGTCGTGCTCCTTGTTCTATCCCTTGTTCTAAGTAATGTTCAGCCATGCTTTGCATGAGTGTTACCTCCTGTTGAGAAAGATTTAAAGCCTCATGGTGTTCGGAGACGATCCGTTCCAAATCGGTACGTTCTCCAACTGAACGTCTATGGAAAACCAATAGGTGAAGATAGTAGACTGCTTGTGCCCAAGCTGCACGTTCCGACTTACTGAGCTCATCGAGATGGTCACCTAATGTCTCTAAGACTGATACGAATACAGAAGGGTCAGGCGTATCTGCACGCTTGATGTTCAATGAGAATGTAGATCATCACCTCTGTTTCATCGATATCTCGAAACGGCAAGAGAAAAATCATATCCGATTCTTGTTCGCGAAGGTTGTCTGCGATAAAGGTCGTATTGACGTTTTGGACGCTACTGAAGTCGAGCGACTCGACGAAGTCTTCTCCGATGATTTCAAGGAGACCGCGGAGGTTATCTGGGCTTGCTAACAGCCATTTCGCACTCCTATCTGCGAACTGGCCCAGCGAGTTCCTAAAAAAAGAGACGATTTCATTGATGTCTAACATATATAAAGACTAGGACTTACGCATGCTGCTCTTTTGTAGCACAAACTTCCCAGTTTGTGGCAGGAGACTCCTGTGTTTTCCGAAAATGATCATCTAACAGAACGGTCTGCAGTCAAAATTGCGTAAGTCCTGAAGACTATAGTTTGGACAATTTCACAGTATTGTGTCTGTCTTAACAGATATAATTCTATTATTCCAGAATGCGAAGCACCTCTTCAATTCGGGTTTTTAGACTCGCATCCCCCGCCTTTTCGGCGAGCCGCAACGCCGTTCGGAAATCCTGCTTCGCCTCCCACGGACGATTTAGTATGCCTTTCGCAAGTCCCCGACTGAAGTATGCCGTGGCATCATCGGGTTTGAGCCTGATAACAACGTCAAAGTCCGAAATCGCCGCAAAATGCTGACCCAACTTGGCTTTCGCAAGTCCCCGATTGCCGTATGCCGTGGCATCATCAGGATTGAGCCTGATAGCAACGTCAAAGTCCGAAATCGCCGCAAAATACTGATACAACCTGGCTTTCGCAAGTCCCCGATTGACGTATGCCGTGGCATAATCGGGTTTGAGACGGATAGCAGCGTCATAGTCCGAAATGGCACCCTGATAGTCGCCTAACTCATAGTTCATATATCCCCGATAGAAGTAGGTTTCCGCAGATATAGTCGGACTGACGTTCGACAGAGGTCGCACACGCTTTGACAGACTCAAAAGTGTCTTGAGATAGTTCGAGGGGATGGCGAAGTTGAGATTCTGCCCACCTTCAATCGTCATAAACGAAACACCAATCACTTCACCCCGTCTATTTAGCACAGGACCCCCACTGCTTCCCAGTGAAATCGGTGCCGTCATCTGTAAACGTGCGTTCGCATAACCACCGCGTTTGCTGCTGATAATCCCGTTCGAGAAGGTCCCTTCCAAACCTTTCGGATTGCCAGCAACATAGACCTGTGCGCCTATGTTTACGCGATCGCTATCACCAAGGGGTAAGGGTTTAATGCCGTAAGCCGCAACTTTTAAGAGCACAAGGTCGTTACCTTTGTCTGTCGCGGTGACACCTTGGATGGTGTATTTCTTATATTTACCGACTACCTTCGCGGTGCCGCGTGCTGCACCTTCAATAACGTGGTAGTTGGTTGCGATGAGGTCGCGTTGGACGAAAAAACCGCTGCCGATGCCGAGCGTTACCCCCGTGCTATCCTGCATTTCTAAATAGACCGTGGCATCGAGTGCCTTCTCCGCGAGCTGCTCGGTAGTTTGGGCAGGAGTTGTCGTGTGCGTCGCAAAGAACAGCAGTGCGGTGAATATAACACCCAGCAGATTCGGAAGCCATTTATCTTGACGTTTCATGCTATATCCTTTCTGGATTCCCCAACCCGACTAAAAAGGTGGACTTTGCCCCTGTGTCGTTTCTGTCTGTGTGCTGTTGGTTTCCGGATCCTTGGTTTTTGGCGATGTCCCATCTGGTGCTGCGGACGCTTCATGGCTTGGAACCTCACTCTCTTGAGAAGCCGCAGTCAGTTGCTTAATCCGCTCACACAATTCATCAAGCAATTTCTGGGACGTTTCCGCGGCTTTCAGTTCAGCGGAGAGCTGCGTCCATTGCATCTCGGTCATATCGTTCCGAGACTCCACACTGTATTTACGTTTGATGTAATTCCAGAGATCTTCCTTCGTAACACCTTTCTTTTCAAGGGGGGCTGCAAGATTGCTAGCAATAGCGAAGGCTGCTTTTTGGGCATTGGCGATATTACCAGCCGTCTGTGGTAATTGCGGTTGTGGTGCCGCATTCGCACTCTGGGTCTTCCGATGAAGATAAAAGTTTAACACCTCACGGATGACCGGTACAGGTATCAACTGTTTTATGGCGTTACGTTGCGCTTTATGGATCGCTTTGGTAAAAGCAAACGGATCCTGACGACTCCCTGCCATTTTTGCCTGCTCATACGCACCATACCGAGACGAACCGGTAATCGTGTCAACTGCCTTGGCAGTGGCAAGCCAAGAATGCTCACGTTCTTCGTATTTGACCTCTTCAATCTGGATACCGCCGCGGCGGTTGGCAGCTTCGTTAATACCAGCTAAGGTTAATCCTTCCACCGTGCGACCACCTTGTTTAAAAGAATAGACGTAATCCTGAATCGTCTGTCCGGTCATCAACTCAATGATCGCTTGGTCGTCTACTTGGTCAACGACCTCGTATTCAGCAGTAACAGGAACCATTTCGTCCTTTTTTTCTTCAGCCATAATATCCTCCAATTCCTAAAATAGACACACGATATAGTATAACATATTTTGCTGTTAACTTTCTGTTAATTCTGAAGATGCCCAAAGTCGTTCAGTTTTCTCTTTTGTAGCATACGGGGAATGCCATTAAGGCATTCATACCCGGTAAAGCCTTTATAGGCTTTATACCGTTGATTCTGATTTGTGAGTCTGTGCATCCAGAAATCCTCAACGCCTGATCGAAACCTTTCGGGGAAATTAGACAAAAACCCTAAAACTAAATAGCCCTAAAAGATGCCTTCTTCTGGTACAGATTTTCTGGAAAAAAGTTGTTACTACAATATATATGATAACATATTTAAGAAAAAAATCAAGTTAATTTTTAGAGAAGTTATGCTGAACGCTTGCTGACAAGATTAGGAATGCACATCGCATCTGGGGGTTTTGCTGCGGTGTTCCTTCAAGTACGCCGAAAAACCTCGCCAGCGGTACTAACAGCCAACAACTATTATAAAATATCTATTCGTTAAATAAAATATAACCCAAATCCACTTTCACGGAGAACGCACAAATTCAATTTCAGGAACCCAATGAAATCAAGGGTCCCCAAAAAGCTCCGTGAAAACCCCTGTTAAAACACAATCCTGACTCTAATGAAAAACTTGTTTTTCATTCCTAACGCTGCTATAATAACCGAAAATTGCGTACGGGAGTCTTGACGAACAATGGCAGCCCCACTCCTCGACATGCAGATGATTACCAAAGATTTTCCGGGCGTGCGCGCTTTAGATACTGTCTCTCTTGAAATAAATCGTGGCGAAATCCATGCACTCTGTGGAGAAAATGGCGCCGGTAAATCAACACTGATTAAGATTCTTGGGGGGGTCTATCCGTTTGGAACTTATGATGGACAACTACGGATCGATGGGGTCGAACAGCAATTTCACAGCGTGCGTGACGCAGAGCACGCCGGAATCGCCGTTATCCATCAGGAATTAGCACTCATTCCAGAGATGACGGTTGCCGAGAATATCTATCTCGGTAAGGAACCCGAACGAAATGTAAAGCAAAGGCAAATTCTGCCCGCGTGGGCAAAATTTGGTATCATCGACAAACAACGGCTTTATCACGACGCTGAACAACTTTTGTTACAATACGGATTGACTCTCCCGTTGGATCGTCCGGTTTATGAACTCGGTATCGGTCAGCAACAACTCGTAGAGATAGCAAAAGCCTTAGAACGTAGTAGGGGTTGGGTCTCCCAACCCGATGGCTTCCTACGGACAGGGGCAACGGACACGGAAACCCTGCCACTACTGGTGCTTGATGAACCGACAGCCGCCTTGACAGAAAGTGAAGTGGAGATTCTTCGGCATATCCTGATACAACTCCGAGAAAAAGGTGTGGCGTGTATTTACATCACCCATAAACTCAAGGAGATTTTTCAAATCGCTGACCGGGTGACGGTACTACGTGATGGCAAAACGGTAACGACGCATACCGTTGAATCTCACGAATGCACCGAAGAAGTGCTCATTTCAGAGATGGTCGGTACGGAATTAACCGCACTTTTTCCGAAACGACAAGCGCGCGCGACTTCTGAAGATGCATCGAATCAAGAAGCCGCACTCCGGGTAGAAAACTTAAGCACCTATCCTTCAGAACCGCCGCAGCTGGAACATATTAGTTTTGAGGTACGGCGCGGCGAAATCCTCGGTATTGCAGGTTTGATGGGCGCGGGTAGAACGGAACTTATTAACACTATTTTCGGTGCTTATCCAGGGAAATGGAAGGGTAAAATTCTCATAAGCGGTACACCCGTCAAAATCCACGCCCCATATCAAGCGATACAACACGGGTTGGGACTGGTCAGCGAGGACAGGAAGCGTTACGGACTACTTCTGGATGTAGATATTGTCCGCAATATGACGCTTGCGAGTCTTGACGCATCGTCAGATATTGTAGCGCACGGTGTAATTGATGACAACGTGGCATCTGAAAAAAGTGGGCATTATGTGGATTCTCTTCAGATTCGGACAACCTCACTTCATGTTCCTGTGAATCACCTCAGTGGCGGAAATCAACAGAAAGTGGTTCTCGGCAAATGGCTAATGACCCAGCCGAAGGTGTTGTTTCTCGATGAACCGACACGCGGTATTGATGTAGGTGCGAAAACGGAAATCCACGCACTCATGGCGAAACTCGCGCAAGAAGGTGTTGCGATTGTGTTCATATCGTCTGAACTACTAGAGATTTTAGGTATGAGCGATCGAGTTTTGGTGCTACACGAAGGGAAAATTAAGGGTGAATTCGTCAACGATAATTTGAGCCAAGAAAACCTTTTAACGATTATGTCTGGACGACATCTCCCTCGTCAGCAGCGATTTAAAATTGATTAAAGAACCTGTTTCAAAGTTATGAAAGGTCTTTTAACAATTATAACACTGCAAGGACAACGGACGCAGCAGATCAGAGTTAATAGTTAAAAAAATTGATTAAAGAACCTGCTTCAAGGTTATGAAAAGTCTTTTAACAATTACAATACTGCAAGGACAACGGACGCAGCAGATCAGAGTTAATAGTTAAAAAGATGGAAAATAGAAACGAAATTTTTAAAACAGAGAGTCCTGATGAGACACAAGCACTCGGCGAGAACTCGGCAAAACGCTTAAACGCGGGGATGTTATAGCACTCATCGGTGACCTTGGGACCGGTAAAACCTGCTTGACGCAAGGCATCGCGCGGGGTGTAGGTATCGCATCCAACGAGATTGTCAGCAGCCCATCGTATATCCTGATTAACGAATACAATGGAACGATACCGATCTATCACATCGACTTGTACCGACTCGAAAATAGCGAGGATATTGCCGAACTGGGACTCAGCGAATATGTAGAAAGCGACGGGATTTGTATCATTGAGTGGGCAGAACGGATGGCAGAGGCATTGCCTGATACGAGCATAAAAATTCACATAACGCTTGGAGAGACGAACATCTCAGATAACCACAGCGAAGCAGATGCCTCAATATCACAAAATTTTGCAGATGAAAACATCCGACACATCCAAATTCAACATCCTATATCTCGATAGCGGTTCAGGTATCGGTGGTGGGCAACGAAGCCTTCTACTTCTGCTAAGCCTATTAGATAGGAATCGCTGGACCCCTTTTGTCGGATGCCTTGCAGATAGTGCTTTCGCAGCGGAAGTCGCAAAGACAGAGGCGAGCGTTATCCCGTTATCTTTACCTGCGGCGCACAATAAAACCGATAAAGTGAAGCGATTCACACTTCGTGACCTACTGGAAGACCTTCAGCAACTTCGGGTTGTCCTTCAACTCCACCGATTGGTAAAACGACATGCGATAGATCTTATACACGCAAACTCACTTTCAGTGGCACTCCTCGGAGGGATTGTTGCAAGAATAAATCGCATTCCGATCCTGATGCATAAACGTTACGCAACTTCGTATGGCATCTTAGACCGACTTTGCGAAAGACTTCTGCATCGCGTAATTCTGGTTTCAGAAGCAACGCGTTGGGACTTTGCGCCTGCAGCAAAACAGACATTAATCTATAATGGAGTAGATTTAAACGCTTTTCAGGCATTACCAGAAGAGATAGAGACACTTCGGAGAGAACTGTTTGGGGATACACCGGACCCGTCAATACTCGTGGGGGTCGTGACCCGAATCACACCCGAAAAAGGCATTCACTTCTTAGTCCGCGCGATGGCAAAACTCAAGGAAGAAGCCTCCCTCAAACTGCTGATTGTCGGCGGTCCCTACTTCCAAAAGGACGCTGATTATATGGAGAAACTCAAACGGGAGGTTGCAGACTTAGGCGTTGACGATTCAGTGATTTTCACGGGATTTTTATCGGACCCACGTATTGTAACGAGTTTGCTGGATATTGTATTAGTGCCATCTATTATTCCCGAAGCGTGCCCGCGGACTATTATCGAAGCGATGGCGGTAGGTAAACCGGTTATCGCTACACCCCTCGGTGGTAGCAAAGAACTTGTCACACCTGAAACAGGGATTTTAGTGCCACCTGAAGATGCATCAGCGATTGCGGAGGCTGTGGCAGCCCTCGCAACTGATGAAGAACGTCTGCGGACAATGGGAGAAGCCGCTCGTAGACGTGCGGTGGAATTATTCAGCAGCAGAAAAAACACGGTTTTGACGGAGGCAGTTTATACTGAACTGCTAACGGCATCTTGATATACCAGAGGAATCATTATGGATGGAAATAGAAAAAAAGGAACCAGCCCATCGCAGGGCGCGCAAGTGAGTCAAGGACGGCTGAGACAGGTAACCCAATTGTTTGGTGAAGGCTCTGGTAAAACTGACGAATGGATAGAGATTCACCGCACCAACGATGAATGGGAAGTGAAACTGGTTCAAGCGACCCTCAGTGCGCAGCAGATCCGGTGCAGACCGATCGAATTAAAACAGGAACGTCAAACAGTACTCCTCGTGGCACCCGAACATGAAGTGGAAGCGATGGAGTTGGTAAGTCGCATCGGTGTAGCCGTTACGGATAATGAAATGACAATGCGCGCCGAGGAGACAGCAAAAGCACTCAAACAACGCGATATGGCTGCCGTTCAGGACGAAACACAGCAAGCAACTCTTGAGGATTCGACAGAGTTGCTCATCTCCGAACGCGAAGGGGTCGGTAGTGTCGTCTACGTTGCTGAACGAGGTTATGAACTCCGTGTCGGTCCTGAGCCGTACGTCACTGTCGCAGAAAAGGATTGGGAAGAATTTACAGATTTCAGTGCGCAGCGTCAAGAATTCGTGATCCTGCTCCGCCACGAATATCCTAATCTCTTTGAGTGGATTCAAGAAGAAAAACTACTGGCAGAATTCATCCGTCTCATCGAGATGACCTACCAAGAGGGTGCACCGGTTCCAGTTTCACGCCATAGCGGTGCCTCCGATGCTGAGGAATCTGATGGACCGCCCTATCACCCGCTTGCGCAATTGAGCTTGACCGTTGCAGTGGTTTCAGTGATTGCGATGCTCTTTCAAGTCCCTTGGCTTGTAAACCTCGTAATGGCTATTGTCGCGATAGGTTCAGCGGTTGTTGCGAAATACCAGATTGATACAAGTGATGGAAAATCGACAGGTATCCCGATGGCATTGAGTGGGATTGTGCTTGCGTGTCTGGTCGTTGTCTTTGCGTGGTGGTTGAGTCAGCGTCCAGAACCCATAGAGCCACAAAAACCGACGGTTCGTGAGAGGATTGAGGATCGGTAAACGAACTCAACTCTTCCAAGAATTTGCTTTTGGTTTAATATGTTTGAAAATTAACGCTATTAAACCAAAATTTTCAGGTTGACACCTCAAGTTGTATATGATAGAGTTAAGAGGTAAAGAAAAGCCAAACCACCCCATCGTCACAGTAATGAACGTACGCTTAAACAAAAGACATCAAAGGACATTGGAGGCTATTTTTAGCACACAAACCCCTGCCACGTTGCAATGGCGGCGGATTGAAGCCCTTTTTATCGCCCTGGGTGCTATAAAAAAGGAAAGAAGTGGCTCAACTGTGATCTTTAAACTGAAAAACGAAGATGTTCTTTTTCATCGACCTCATCCTCAAAAAGAGGCAAAGCGATATCAAGTTCGCATAGCGCGAGAGTTTTTAGAACAAGTAGGAATAACACCATGAAAACAATGACGTATAAAGGTTATACTGCAGAAATTATCTATAGTGATGAAGACCAATGCTTTGTCGGTCATATCGTCAACATTGATGCAATAGCAGGCTTTCACGGTGATACAGATGTTGAATTACGTGAAGCCTTTGAAAACATGGTAGATCTTTATATTGAGGTATCGGAGGAGCCAGAGAACCTACCACAAAAGCATGCTGCAGGGAGTTTTTGGGAGCGTCTTCGCCAAGCATTCCATCTATAGCATCAGAGTATTTGTAAAACTACAGACGTAAAATCATGAAAACCTGTGTCATTGTTTTTGCTAAGAACCCAGTGCCGAATCAGGTTAAAACGCGGCTTGTCCCAACGTTTTCACCCGAACAAGCGGCAACATTATACACAGCGTTCCTCAGAGATTGGTGTGAAACGCTTGCCCAACTTTCCGGTGTGGACTTAATCGTTGCTTATGCCCCCGCAGAGGCAGAATCCGATTTACAAGCACTCGTCGGAAACGATGCCATTTATATGCCACAGATCGGAACAGGTCTTGGCGAGCGACTTACTTCAGCAACGCAATGGGCAACTGAACACGGATACACGAAAATTTTACTCGTTGGTTCGGACAGTCCGACGTTACCCATCTCATACATCTCAGAAGCAGTTACACAACTTGACTCGCGGGACATCGCTATTGGACCCAGTACAGATGGCGGTTACTATCTCATCGGTTTTTCTACGCGGAATATAAAAACAACAGTGCCGTTTGTATTTGAGGACATCGCATGGAGTACAGCGGACGTTTTTCGACAGACTCTGGCACGCATTCGCTCAGTGAAGGCGACAATGGAACTTTTACCACCATGGTACGACATAGATACGGCTGAAAATTTGGCGTTTTTGTATGCACACATTTCGGCGATGCGACTCGCCAATAAGGCAGTGCAGGCAGTTAGAACGGAATCTCTATTGATGGAATTATTTTCAAAGATCACAGAATAAAAAAGAATAGGAGAAAATAATGGGACAATTAGATGGAAAATTTGCAATTGTAACGGGTGGAAACCGCGGCATCGGAAGAGGTATTGCAAGAGGACTTGCGGCGGAAGGCGCAACGCTAACCATCGCTGCAAGGGACGCGAAACTCCTTGAGGAAACCGCTGACGAATTTCGAGCGAATGGCACACAAGTGTTAACCGTTCCGACGGATGTAACGGACGAGACACAGATTAAAACTCTCTTTGAAAAATCGATGGATGAATACGGACGCTTGGATATCCTCGTCAATAACGCCGGGGCATTTAATGGGGGTCCCATCGGTGAACTCGCAACAGAGGATTGGGACTGGGTTATCGGTGTGAACCTCCGTGCACCGTTTATTTGTACACGCGAGGCGTTCGCAATCATGAAAGCACAAGGTGACGGCGGTCGTATCATTAACGTTGGGAGTATCTCCGCACACCGGGTACGTCCGCAGACAGCACCGTATAGTGCCAGCAAATTCGGCATTTGGGGCTTGACGCAGGTAACGGCATTAGAGGGCAGACCTCACGGGATTACGGCAAGTTGCTTGCAACCGGGGAACACCTATGTAGAACGCCATCAAGGTCGCTCACAACCGCCCAGTGAACCGATGATGGACGTTGACGATTTGGCGCAAGCGGCTGTTCTAATGGCAACCCTCCCGCCAAATATCAATATGTTAGAGGCGACTGTCTTGCCCGTTGGTCAACTCTATGTCGGACGTGGTTAAGACACGCCACTATAGCGGTAAACCGAGCATTCCCTTCAGATAGAAATAAGCCTCTTCCGTATAGCGCGGGAGATTTTCTGGATCCTCGACTTCTAATTCCAGGGTCAGGTCGCCTTGGTAGTCTACCGCTTGGAGTGTCTCAATAACCTCTTTGAGATTGAGATCGCCGCGTCCAATGCCAACAGACACGGTGCCGAGATGGTCTTTGAGATGCACTGCATACAGACGCGATGCGAATTGACGAATCGCCGCAAGTGTATCAACACCAGAGGAATGGAAATGTCCCGTATCTATACAGACACCGACCCGTTCGTCCGGAACCGCGTCTAAAATGACTTGGAAATCCGAGGCTTGTTCAAGAACGTTCCCGTGATGGGGTTCAAGTGTCAATTTGATTTGACTCTCCGTAGGTATGCGTTGCAACACCTCACGGACACAAGCAATAACTTTGTCCAATGCTCCGGTTTCCGTTCTGCGTTGGGCACCGCTTGTTGTCAAATGAGTGGCACCGAGCCCTTCGGCGATCTCAACGCATCTCGCGATTGCGCCTGCGCGTGCGTCAACATCGGCAGTGTCCTCTCCACCCCAGCCGGGCGGATAGAGTCCAGCACATTTCATGCCAGCGGCATCGATTTTCGCCTTCATAGCGTCTATGTCAAAGGCGAGCGCAGCATCCACGCTCCAGATAAGGGGGCCATGGATTTCCATGAGACGATAGCCAACCTGTGACGCGTATTCTAAAGTTGCGGCAACCTCATCTTCAGCATAGCCTCGGTAACAGATAGAGGCACAGATAACATCCATAAAAACATCCTTTATTTCAAGTTATCTCGGAAAACTATAATATATAATATTCCCAACTATTGTATCAACCGCATGTATTCGTCGTGTACGCCGATCCAAAACCAAAAGAAAACACCCTCTTGTTCTTGACATACTCCCCTCGCTAAAGCAGGGGGATTCTTGAAGTCCTCCTGCGCGAGGTAGATTGTGGTATCAACAAGGGTTGCTTGCGATAACAAGTCTAACACCCTCTCCGCCAAAGGTTGAGGTTTCCCCAACCTTGAGAATGTTTATAGCCGCGTTCACGTCGCGGTCATGAGAGATTTTACAACTATGACAGAACCAATCGCGAACAGACAAATCTATGAAAGCGTGCCGTTGTCCACACTGATGACAAATAGGCGTTGTGGGTTGCCAACGTCCAATCTTCTCAACGCGCTTGCCACGCTTTTTCGCTTGCCAGTGCATCTTGAGCATGAAATCACCAAAAGCAAGGTCAGACACCTTTCGTCCCCAAAGGCGTTTCATGCCGCGAAGGTTCAAGTCCTCAAAGAACGAAATATCAAACTTACGGACGATCTCAAGTGCCAGTTTCCAATGATGGTCTTCGCGTTGACGGGCAATCTTGCGGTGTGTTCTCGCAAAGTGTTGACTCGCACGCTTGCGATTCTTGCTACCGCGTTTCTTTTTACACAACTGCCGAGTGGCTTGTTTGACCTGCTTGGCAGACTGCTTATAGAACTCAGGCGATGCGTATTTCGTGCCATCCGAACAAGTCAGAAAGGTCTTGTTGCCATAGTCGAACCCTGCAGCATCACCCGTCTTAGGTTCAGGGTCAAGGCCTTCATGATCTGTCGTGACAGTGATATACCAATCACCGAGTGCATCCCGTTTTACGGTGACGCGTTTGAGGGTCCCTTGAATCTCGCGAGAATACCAGCACCGATACCAGCGTCCCGCAAGACGGATTTTCGCAACCGGACACCCCGTGTCCTTATCAACCTTTTGAATCTTGACTTGGTTTCCGTTGAAAGTCATAGAACGGTAGTTTCGCCACGACTTGAATTTCGGAGGACGTTTCGCGCTGCCTTGAAAGAAGTTGAGATACCCGCGTTCTATGCGTTTCAAACATTCCTGCAGTGCCCACGCGCATGGCATACGCCAATGTGCGTATTTCGCAAGTTTTTTCAACTGCGTCAAATGCTTGCTCAATCGGTTGTAGGTAGCACGTTTGTAGCCCTGGCAGTGTCCGAACATGCGATAGTGCCTGCGACACAACGCAATGAAGTGGTTATGCACTTGACTTATGATACGCGTATCCGACTGCAAATGACGGTTGCGTTTATGAGATTGTATCTTGTATGTGTAGGTTTTCATAGATTACCAGTTACCAGTCTTTTACCCTGTTCAAGTAGGTGGCAGACACAGAGCCTTGCGACGCTGCTTGAACTGTCTGCCAACTGGTCTAAATAGTATAGCAAAACCTACAAAAAATGTCAACATTTTTTCTATCAGGTTCTGGTCTAACTCACAAGGGCGGTTCTGTATCCCCCGTCTAAAGACTCGGGGTTTTAGAACCGAAAGGTTTGATAAGCAAGTGTTCGATACTTAGGACCAACTCTTGCGGACCAATAGGTACGAACCCTCTTTAAGGTTAAAGACGGATGCCCCGGATTTTGTTTCAGCAACTCAAAACTCTTGTCTGCAAGCCACTGAACATGGCGAGGAAGATCTTGGTAATGCTTCCGAAAATGCTGAGTTTTTACATGCTTTATATCTCTTCGCATTTGCCTGCCCGAAAATCGGCAAGTGCCTCCTCCGCGAATCGATCAAGCTTTCCTGCTTTTACGTCTTTCTCAAACTGCTTATCCCACACTTTCGCTTCTGCATCATATACTTTTAAAAGATCATGAAGATCACATTTTAAGGCTCTCAATAATTCTTTTTTTGTCTTTTTTTTGCAATTCACCTCAGGCAATTCCTGTATCCACCCAGTCCACCCATCTCCATTCTTCTCAATATATGCTGTATAAGTTTCGCCTTGCCCCCGTTCTTGGAATTGGACAGTATGAACCTGTATCATGTTATACCCCTTTTGTATGACAGTTAATGTCCGTTATTATATCCTTCAAAAACCCAATTGTCAAGTAATTCCCTTGAAAAATTGAATAAATAGGATATAATAAACCGAATTAATTCAGTCAACTTGGAGACATTGAAAAATGATTCAGCAAATCGAAATAACCTTACCCGAATATTCACGCGGCTTTCATCTTGTCACAGATGAGATTATGAAATCACTCGGTGAACTGCCAAAAGAAGGCATTCTGCACCTTTTTATCAAACACACCTCAGCAGGGTTAACCATCAACGAGAACGACGATCCGGATGTCCGTGAAGACTTTGCAAACAGCTTTGACCGGCTTGTCAAGGAGCGCGAGCCGTTTTACCAACACACGATAGAAGGCGACGACGATATGCCAGCACATATCAAAGCGTCGCTCGTCGGTTTTACCGTCTCTGTCCCGATTACCGACCATCGCCTCAATTTAGGCGTGTGGCAGGGCATCTACCTATGCGAATTCCGAAATAAAGGCGGCAGGCGGAACCTTACGGCGACGCTTTACTCTTAGGAAAGCCTACCCGTCAATTACACCCACGATGACCTTAACTCATGTACCTTTAGCGAAACCAACCTCGCTGTCCCACCATCCGCATAAATGCCTATGTCTGCATTATTCAGATCGGGTAGGAAATAGGAGGTCATCGAGAGTTCACCAGCATTGCCGAACGCTTCAATAGAGATACGATCTACCAGAATTTGGAGACTGATTTTTCCATCCTGCGGCGCAAGTGGACCGCTCCTCTCAAGAAATGTGAGTTGTTGTTCGGCGACATCGTAGCAGACATCCTCTCCACGGACGTTGAATCCAACAGCTGCAGCGTCGTTAAGTGCTATTTCAGCGCGGATATCAAAGAGTTCTCCCGTCAATCCAGCAAGTAGATTTTCCCCGGGTTTCAACGCCAGATCGCTCCATCCGTGTGTGTAATCGTGGATATTCTCAATCTCTGCCACGGGTTCCCGATGCAAACGGATGCCCTCCGAAGTCGTCCGAAGGGTTAACGCGCACGGAAAACTCATCTGTTGATTAAAGGGCATATCCGGCGGTTTACTGCCGCTCATCCAAGCGATCTGGATGCATCTGCCATCGGACTCTGGAACATCACTCCACGTTTGCGCCGCGTAAAAGTTGGCACCGTAATCAGAGCGGTGTGCATCATCTTCCGGTGTAAAAGTTGTCCCGTCAAAACTCCCGACGTAATACTTCCCCGCTGCGCCCCAGAACACCCACTTGGTATTATCAGGATCACCATCGACAGGCAGTTCAAAGATGTCGGGACACTCCGTATCGGGAAGCTGAAGGTCGGAGAGCCGGGTCCACTCCTTAAGGTTGGTCGAACCGAACAGCGCATAGTCATTTTGGTCGAGGTAGAGTGCCATCACCCATTTTTGTGTCGGTGCATGCCAGATCACTTTCGGGTCGCGGTTGCTTCCGACGATATGCACAATAACGGGGTTGCCTTCGTATTTTGTCCAACTCCGTCCCCTATCGTTGCTATAGGCGATGCTTTGCGTAAACGGCACCTCTTTGGGGGCATGGCTACCCGCAGATGTATAAAAATTGACGAGAACTGACTCGTCCCCGGTCTGGAAACCACCGGTATTGTTCCAATCTACGACCCCGGAACCCGAGAAGATTGTGCCGAGTTCATCCGGATGCAAGGCGTGTGGCAGTTGTTTCCAGTGGACGAGGTCTCGACTGATGGCATGTCCCCAAGTCATATTGCCCCAATCAATACCGAATGGGTTGTGTTGAAAAAAGAGATGGTATTCACCTTTATAGTAAATCAGACCGTTGGGATCGTTAGTCCAATTGGTTTTGGGTGTGAAATGGAACTGTGGACGATAGGTTTCTCTATAAGCAGTCTGGATCATTAACGCTTTCCTTTCCGTTTTGAGAGTTGCAAGGAGATACGCTCTATTTTATCTGTTTCACATACTATTCTATGCATATATGCTATTTTGTCAAGAACGCCTATTTATCCACAATTTTATCCTGATTTTTGCAGAATTAGGCAACCGTTTTGTCCGTTACCCGCGTCACTATATATTGATTTAGGATTTACGCGAACAACGATCTTTAGTCAAAGTAATCTTCGCGTAGTGTACTCTCATTATTCTTTTTACAAGGAGATTTGAAAATGAAAATTTTAACGATCGGTTTCCTGATTCTGGCGATGATGAATGGACAACTGCATGCCGACAATCACTCAGCAGCGAAAAACAAAATTAAACTCAAGCTTGATGATACCTCAGAGGTATCTCTCAAAGGCTTTATTGCACCCGTTGAATACACGCAATACAATTTTCATGTAGAGTGGGATGAATTGGCGAACTTCACGGTAGCAGAACCTGAGAAGCAGCACGCTACTTCGGTTTTCCGTGCTTTTTTGCCGGACGCAGCGGTGACAATTGGCGACCTCTGGCAGGTTAAAGAGGAGGGCGCGTTGGCACTGCTGAAGCAACTTAGCCCGAATCCGAGGTTTAATCTGGAGATCAATGTGGGAGATTCTCATGGCTTATGGGCATGTCTACGCGCCTACAACGACAAATTCGCTGAAATTGTGTTCCGCATCCATGCTGAATTTGTCCTGAATGAGGGTCGGTTTACCCCATCTCAGTTCAAAGGACATCTTCTTATCGATCGAATGAACGGAAAGGTTGCTGCTTTCAAGATGTCCGTTCCCCAAGGCGTGTTGAACTTCGATGTTGGATGGAATAAAATTGGGGCTATAGATGTCGGTTTTTGTCCGCAAATAGAACTCCGTACGGAGACACAAGCAGTTTTATCGAACACTGAAACCGTGGAATCTATTACCCAAGAAGAAGCGGAACGCGAGATGATATTGCGTTTTTATAAATCCGAACAAATCAATTGGGTTTCGTTGGAAGAGGCGTTGGAGATGACGCAGGCACAACAGAAACCCGTTCATGCGATTTCGATAGATGGCCCGCTTGCCGACGAGGCGTGCTGAGGAAGTGGCAAAAGCCTGAGGGCAGTTGTCCTCTCCGATGACCGAGTTATCGAATTCCTGAACGAAAATTTTATCAACACATGGGTACCTAATTCCGAATTAGGGCGAGTCCCAAGTTTACTGGAACCGATCGCCAAGAGACGCGAGCGTGAAGGCACAACCTTTGATACAAGCCACGCTTTGGCACAAACAATTATGAAGGGCTGGAAAGAGGGGTCTCCAGCGGATTCTCTGGTTATCTCGCCAGAATTTGAAGTCATGGGTAAACTGCCGGTCAACGAACGCTATAGACAGGAACCTGTACAGGAGTATCTGATGTTTCTCAAAGACTCTTTAGCAGGGAAACTTCCAGGATTCGGCGAAGATACCTCAGTATCTCAAACAACTGATGGGGAGACGGTTCTTGAATCAGATCATGCAATGACTGATAATTTGAAAGTCGTGCTTACCCCTGGACTTCCCAAACGGGAAATCCTGAGTACCTTTCGGACTCCAGAACGTGGTTATCAAGATTATACGGTTGTAGAGATTGACGCGACAGCGTTTAGAAACGGGGGTTGGCTCACGATTAATCTACAAGTCGGAGATGCTGAAGCTGCAGGGTCATTCGATCTGTATCCAGGCGACAGCGTACTTCCCACGGAAGGAATGCCGGACGGCGCGCTTGTCAACGCATGGGACGTTCCACCTGGACAGACAGATGTAATTGAATATCACTTCGATCAAGGTCAGGTCTTTAAGTTGGGGGCTACCGGTAATTGGTTCAGCGAACAAGGGAGCATCAACGCGTTTCTGGCAAAAATCTCTGTCGAGCCATTCAAAGGAAATTAAGGAGTTTATCCTATTAGCGCGTTTTGTAAACGCGCTAATAGAAAATACTGTTATCGTGTATAATATAGTTATCCTTCTCTGGAGGTAACGGATGAAGAACGACGACATTGAACTCATTCAAAGCAGCCTTATCGGCGATGAAAATGCTTTTGCGGCTTTGGTAAGAAAATACCAAAAGCAAGTGCATGCGCTCGCCTGGCGGAAAGTCGGTGATTTTCATATCGCTGAAGAGATTACACAGGATACGTTCCTGAAAGTCTATGAAAAACTCGGGACACTGAAGGATCCGCACCGTTTTGCAGGATGGCTTTATAGAATCGCTGCGCGTCAGTGCTGTGTGTGGCAAAGAAAAAAACGACTACAGACACAATCGCTCGAAGACACAGACAGCAAACAGATCGGAAAAATGACATACTCCCAATATGTCGCCAAAGAGCAAGCCGAAGCCGCAACGGACGCGCGACGCGATATTGCACAGAGACTGCTTGCTCGGCTCCGAGAAAGTGAGCGGACGGTCGTTACGCTTCACTACTTCGGGGAGATGACCTGTGAAGAAATTAGTCGGTTTTTAGGGGTATCTGCAAGCACGGTTAAGAGTCGGCTGCGGCGCGCGCGACATCGCCTAAAGCGAGCAGAACCTATGATCCGAGAAGCGTTAGAAGACTTCCAAATTAGGGCAACCCTTACCGAAAATATCATGCAAAAGATATCTGAGATTGAACCTATTGTGCCTTCCGGTAGTAAACCGCTCGTGCCGTGGGCACTTGCTGGCACAACTGTCATTTTGGTTGTGATGATGTTAGGCGTAACCGGACAATTCTTGAATCGATTTCAACAGCCTTATGATTTTGACGCGCCATCGGAGATGACAGTGGCACTTATCGATTCATCTATCGTGATGAATCTTGCATCAAAACCGGATGTGCGGACGCAATTGGGTAGGTCCACGGCACCAAGTAAAGGCAAAGGCTCTGAACCCGATGCAACGCAAACAGAATATACCGTTAGGTTCCTCCAGACAGAAACAAAAAATGTCACGCTCAACAATGAGAAGCCTTCACAGGAAATCTTGAGCGTTTTCCGGACACCAACGGAAGGCTATCAAGATTATGCCGTCTTTGAAATTGATACGACGGCGTTTAAAAACAGTGGCACGCTGACCGTCGACATCTGGGTAGGGAGTGCCGAGGCTTACGGTGGGTTTATCCTGTTTGCGAATGACAGTGAATTCTCCACAGATGGCATGCCTAAAAGCGTGCTTGCCTCAGCGTCCGGGGTCCCACGTGGTAAATCGGGAAAAATTACACACCGTTTTGAGGAAGGCACGATCTTTAAGTTGGGGGCTACGGGCAGCGCGTTTAGTCGAGAAGGGAAGATTAATTCTTTTCTTGCGAAGATTTCTGTAGACCCGACCTTCTGATAGATGTAATAGAAGGATTTGCACATGTTAAAGCGCCGCGCTCACAGTCATCTCCAAACGGTGTTCGGGCTTGCGCTGTTTCGTTGAGAGTAAGCGATAATTGAGGCGGAACAGAAGATCCGTAAATCTTCGCAATCTGTAATCAGCGGTTGTGCGGATTTCGTGGCTGATGCCCTCGTAGAAAGTATATTGTGCAAAGGGTATACCCCCACTACTCTCACCATAGCCGAGTTTGTAGTTGATGTCAATACGTCCCTTACCGATAAGACTATATACAACACGATTTTCATAGAAAAAAGTGTGTGTTCTCGCTTCCGGTTCCTCATCAAATTGTTCCTCGTCAGTCGTTTGTCTATATCCACCAGTGCCGCTCCATCGGAGCGTACGACTCAGTTCATATCGGAGTCCCAATTCGGTAACCCGCTCAAATTGGCGTAGGTCGGAGATCGGAGTTGAAGAAGGTTCTGTTTTATCTCCGATTGGTAAGGGCGAGATTACTTCAAAATCGAATTGACTGTACTTTTCAGTCTCTCGACGTTGCTCCCAGTTCGCATTGACAGCCATCCGTTGCGTCGGATTCACAGAAAGACTGACCTCATAAGTCCGATGCCATCTGTGGCGTTCTTGGCTGTTAATCCGACGATTCAGCGTCTCGCCGGTGCGAAGGTTGAATTCAAAACTGAATGCCGGTGACGGCGAAAATTCAAGCCGATGGTGTTGGTTCACTCGTCCGAAAAGCGTATCTGAACCTTGTAGGCTTTGCAGCAGATAGAGCGAAACCGCATCTTCCACCTCCTGTTCCTCGGTCAACCAGAATCGTGTTTGTCCTCTCAGCGCACTCAGAAACCACTCTAACTGGCGGTTAGCGGTTGGCGGTCGGCTCTCAGTAGATTGTGTGGTAGGTGCAGACATTTTGCCCGCTGCAATCTCCTCTTCCTGACGACTGACGGAAACCGATGGCTGACGGCTATTCGGACGTAAACTATCGCGGGTCTGCATGGCATCGCGTTGCCGTCTCTCCTGTTCACGGGCACGGCGTGTGAAAAACTGGCGCGGTTGAAACCGCAATCGAAACTCCGCGTCCACTGCCGTTGTCGGCTTATCGCCGACGTTTTGGTAAATTTTGATATAGGTGCCTTCTTCGGAATCCTCTACATAATGTAGGTCGTCCAACTTCACGTAATATCCTTCACCGGGTAGGAGCGGAATACCAGTGTGTGGATGGATGTCGGTGTAGACTTCGCGGCGTTGACTGGTCAGTTTTTTATCCAACTCGTAGGTGATCTCCATGTCAATTGCGCGACGCAGTGGTGTCAACTGAAGGCTAATATCAGCGAGTTGGGTTGTCGTATCTGCTCCGAGATTGGTGTGCGCTTTTAAGGTGCGGCGGGCAACGTTTGCTGTCAGATCCATCCCACCTTTGAGAAAGGACTCTTGTTGTGAAAAGGCACCAACTTTCCACGTTCGCGCGGTGGTACTCGGTTGCCAATCAGACAAACCGATCGGTTCACTATCTACTGTGAGCAAGGGTTCTTTCGCAAAAGCCTCCTCAAGTGAAAGACTCGTATCAAAAGATGCCCAGTCTTGTGCAAGATTCAGACGTCCGGTTGCGCGGCTGCGCTTTTGGTTGAGCAGCGCATTGCGATCTTCGGTTGATTCCACCGTACCGAGTGTCCCCATGATTCTGAAGGGTCCGATAGGATAAGAGAGATTCCCCTCCTGTCGCGACTTTTGCTGCAATTGCGTTGTAGTTGAATCGACATCCTCTACACGCGAACTACTCCGATAGTCATCCCAACGAAGATTCGGAAGCCATTTTCTGATAGTTGTCGGTTGTCGGTTGTCGGTTGTCGGTAACTCGCTTGTGGCACTCCGCTCGTTGTCATCCGCCACACGCCTAACTGAAAACTGACGACTGAAAGCCTGCACAGCAGGCGACTGACGACTATTAAAATTTACGCCCCAATTGTAGTTATCACGGATTGTTTTGTCCGCCACAAAAGACTCTGGCTGATGGCTATTCTGCTGACCGTTAACCGCTGACTGCTGACTGCCGTTAGGCTCTGGTGTTCTCTCTTCGCTTCTACCGACACCGGCATCAACCTCAAGCCAATCGACTGGGAGTACTCGGAGGTCAAAGTTCATGGTGCGTTCATCTTGGGCAGTTCGTGAGGCACCGGGGATACTGAGCAGAAACGCGTCGTCAAACCCCTCCTTGGCGTATTGGGTCTCATAACGGGAACGGGTGCGATTGCTGCGTGATGCACCAACAGGGACAAAGTCAGCATCCATTGCTCGGATATCAAGGTTTGTTGTGAGTTTAGGACGAAACTTATTACCCTCCCTCGACACCTCTTTATCAGGAAAGAATGAAAAATCCCAATCCCCGTAGCCACTGAGTTTCCATGCCTGACTCACCTGCTTCCGATCAGCGATGGAATAGGTGTTTTTATCGACAGCACTATAAGCAATCTCCCCATCAATATAAGCCTGTTCGTTAAGGTTCAAGCGACTTTCGAGCCCCCAGACGCTATGTTTTTCAGGTGCTATGAGAAGTGAGCCATCACCGTCAGGGTCAAGTATATTCTCGCGAAGTGCTTCCAAATCCTCCTCAGCGAAAATGATTAAAGCCTGTTCCGGCTGATTCAGATCCGTTTCAACGGCGTAGGAGGCACCGAAGGATACCCATTCACCGGGCAGTGTGAAGACGCTGCTAAGCCCGTAAAGATTTTGTTGATACGCGCGCTCTTCTGGAATGTATTCAAAGTCGATGCGAATCACGTCGTTAGTTGTTATGAGATGCTTGCTGTTAAATTCAACAATAGGGTCCCCGTATTCACGGATGACGTAATCGTTATTCTCACCACGGCGCATTCTCTCGCCATTCAGCCAAACGATCTCGCTGCCTGCTTTAACAATCACGTATTGTCCATCAACAGTGAGTCGGTATTCACTACGTCCCTCTTCGCCCCGAAGAACTAAACTTGTAGATTGACCCTTGGGAATGGCACTCGGAATCAGGTGAAAATCCACCCACTTGAAGTCGCCTTCAACTTGCACACCCTCTAACGCACGTGGGAAGAAGATAAACGCTGATGGACCGAGGGACCCTTCAAAATCACCCAATGTGCCACTCATATTTGGGTGCGTGATGCGAATCAACTTCTGATCGATGTCTTGGATATTCTCCGTTGTACCTTCGGGCTGGATAGGCAAATCTTGGTCGGACAGCATTGCCAACACACCAATATTCTCGGAGGCTTTGCCCTCCACGTTGACCCGGAGTTCTTGATTCGGTGTTATATCCCGTCCGCTACCGACCGAAATCCCAAACGTTTGACTTCCAGATACCTCTAACTGGTTATCAGTTGTCGGTTGGCTGCCATCAGTTAGTCCCTCGCGGCGATTGAGAAAATTCTCACTTGTAACAGACGACTCTTGCCGAGAATCGGTTGTAGCGGTTTGTGGGTTCTCTACACCGTAAAGATCCCGTCTATAAACCTGTTTAATCGCAAAGGGCAACGTTCGATAAGTTACCTTCAACCTATAGGACAGATTTGATTCAATAGGAGTACCCGGTTCGGTTATAGTGATCTTTCCCAAATATGGATCAATTTGATAATCTATACCACGTACGAGGACTGTTCCACCCGCTTCCGTTATCTGCTCGCTATTACGGAGGATTGGTGGATACTTTACCGTGAACTCCAGAGCACCGGGCTTTAGTTCATGGGATTCGGTTTTTTGAAGGACAGAAAAGGTAGGGAGTTCAAGAACGTTGGTTTTGTTGCTTGGGGATTCTTGTGCTGCGCTTCCCAAACGTGACAGGACACACAAACAAAAGGTAAGAAAAAAGAGTGGTATACGCATTATTGGTTGTCGGCGTGTTAGCGGATAGCAGTTAGCAGATAGCGATTTGCTAACTGCCAACGCCTAATTACGAATCGCCAACTGCTAATTGCCAACAACTATTTTTTAAGAAAAACTTGGAATACCTTTATATCGTTCGCCTCGGCATCACTCACGAAGACGCGTCCGACTTTCGAGACTGTAATACCCACTGGCTGTAAGAGTCCAGAGGCACTAAACTCTATAATGCTCTTTCCGTCCGGTGTAAAGACTTGGACCCGCCGATTTCCACTATCGGTTACATAGAGATAATTCCATTCGTCAAGAGCAATGCATTTGGGATCTCGAAGCTGCCCAAGTTCGTTTCCTTCACCGCCCCACGTATCAATAGAGTTGCCGCTGAAGTCGTATTTTTTGATGAGATGATTGCCTGTATCAACAACATAAACGTTCCCCTGTGAATCAACCCCCAAGTCCGTCGGGTTCCAAAGTTGTTCACTGCCGCTCCCAAAGCCACCGTGTGCCGCAACAGGAACACCCGCGACATTAAATTCAATCCAACGATGATTCCCGGTATCAACGACATAAACCTCACCATTTCGTCCAATACCGATGCCTTCGGGGCGGTCAAGTAAAATGTCGTCTACAGTGTCACTGATCGGATAAAAAATTTGATCGATGAAATTGCAGTATTGGACTCGATCATTCCCCGTGTCCGCGACATAGAGCCGGTAACTGCGCTGAAAACTCAATGCTACGTCTGTTGGGTGATCAAATTCGCCTGTCTGCCATCCACGCCCTCCAAATTCAGTGATAAAAGCCCCCGTGTGGTCAATCACTTGGACCCGATTGTTCCCTGCGTCAGCAATATAGATTCGCTGTTGCTGATCTATAGCCAGCCCTAATGGTGTCCGAAATTCACCAATCCCCTGCCCAACACGACCGATTGTTTTAATGTACCTGATACCCAATATAAGGGGGGCTTCGCGCTCACGGTTTGAAGGAAGAATCTCAATTAATCCCTTCCGAGTTGCCACTGCAGACTCCGCACTGCCGCTAATAGATGGCGTTTCGGATCGCTCAATCTCAGGTTCAGGCAGGGTACAACTCAAACAGAGAACAAGGAGGAGGCAACTCAGATTTTTAGTATGTTGTAGGGACTTCAACACGGATAGTCGAGGTTTCTGCTTAATGCGCTCCAGCCTAGCCCCGTTGCACCTTAAATCTGAAAACGAACGTTGTTTGCTGTTCATTGAAATCGCTCGTGACTCTCGGAACAATAATCCGCAAGTTACTATAGCTGATGCTGCGTTTGCGGAAGTAGAGGAAAAATCTTGTATGTTGTCGTGGCATCACCGTCGTTCTCTCAATATCTTCTCTCGGAAGTATCGCTGGGTCACCTTGTATCCTGATGGTCTTATCCCATCGGAATATTTCCGCTGCAAATTCTGGGGGTAACTCCGGTCGGAAATTCTTTTTCAGGTAAAAAGATTCCTGCGATTTGTCAATGGGTTTGGTAACATTTCCGGTGCCATCAAGCATCTGGCAATCCTTTTTTTTCAAGGAAATCCAATAGTCCGTCCCGTTATAGATAAAGATAGCAAAGGCATCAACTGCCTTCACGTTGTTGAGAGGAAGTGCCATAGCCGTCACGCCATTTTTGACATAAACGATAGTGCCTGTCTGTGGCATGATGACGGCATCTGGGTCAAACACAGGGACAATCATTTCGGGTTGAAATGTGTCCTTGATGAAGTCCGGGACTTCCGGGACTTTTGAGCAACCCAGAGGCGTGAATGACAAACACATACCCCCTAAGATTTGCAAAACAGACCGGCGAGACAGATGTATATCTTCCATCTGTCCATGATTCTCAGATCGCGGGCTTTTCAAGAAGGGCAAAGTTTTTAACCAATTCGTCTTATTGTTCATTTTTGTCTCCATTGAGAGCAAGCATCGCAGCTCCGACGATGCCAGCATCATTTCCGAGGTGGGCTTTTACAATTTTCATTTGCGCTGGGATGTCCATAGCACGTTTAGAAAGTTCAGTCCGGATAGGTTCAAAAAGCTGTCGCTCACCAGCCTCTGCAATACCACCACCGATGACTGCAATTTGTGGGTTGAGGATATGTGCTATTGATGTGAGCGCGATCCCTATATACCGTCCGGTTTCGGCAAAGACCTCAATTGCGAGTGGATCACCCGCTTGTGCTGCCGCTGCTATCTTTCGCGGCGTCAGCGAGACCTCATCCGTTAAAAGCGTACTGCGTCCTGTTTCTATCTTCTCTTCGGTACGCTCAACAATACTTTTCGCACCAGCATAAGCCTCCAGACAGCCCTGATTACCACAACCACAATAACGCCCATCGGGTTCAACAACCGTATGCCCCAATTCTCCAGCAGTATTCTGGCTTCCGTGGTAAACCCGACCATCAATCACAACGCCGCCTCCTACACCTGTGCCGAGTGTCAATGCGACGATACTTTTATACCCAACCCCTGCACCGTGGAGCAGTTCTCCCAAAGTCATAGCATTTACGTCATTGTCCATGCCCTTTAGCACAGGTTTGTATTTGTTGCTATTTGTGCCTGCTTTCGGGTTATGCAGGACGACGCGTAACTTTGCCAGTTCTGTGTTCACATAATCAACGAGCGGAATATCACTCCAACCCGGAAAGTTAGGAGAAAAGTGGATCACTCCCGTTTCAGCAATGATAAGCCCTGGTGCCCCTAATCCGACTGCCATTTCGTATACATCCGCCAGATTTTCAGATCTTTTTCTCGTGCCTGCGGACGGTTGCAGCATCCGCTCCGATTTCACAAGGACTTGACGAACGGCTTCTGCAATTCGAGCGGCTACTACCTTAGGGCCACCTACTGTTACATCTGTTGGCAGGACCACACGACAAGAAATATCACCACTCGATGAGACCAATCCAGCTTTAATGTCGGTCCCTCCTAAATCAACACCAATGCTATGTTTCATTTTTAGTCAATTTCTATGAAAATGGCTCCGAATCGAAAAAAATTTGTGCACCGTCGCTAATGTTACAGAGGTAAATTTCAGGCTCAATGCTGGTCTGTTTCTGATATTCTGTTGTTATACGGGTACGGAAGGTCTCCAAAGCGTTTTTATGAAGAATGCTAACCGTACAGCCCCCAAAACCAGCACCCGTCATTCGTGTCCCAATTACGCCATCAACACTACGTGCGATCTCAGTAAGCAGGTTTAATTCTCTGCAACTGACTTCGTAAGCATCGCGTAGCCCTTCGTGTGAAGCATTCATTAATCTACCGAACACTATAAGTGGATCATCTAACTTTTTACCTGTTTGTTGGTTCCGTGCTTTGAGCGTAGAGACAGCATCAAGTACACGCGTGTTTTCCTCAATTACATATCCACATCTTTTTTGTGTTAACGCGGGTAACTTTCCTTCATGTTTCTTGAAGTCGGTGAGCGAAATGTCCCGAAGAGAAGATACACCCGGTAACCACTCGCTCAAGATGTCAACGCCTCTTTCACATTCTGATCGTCGTTTGTTGTACTCAGAAGCAGCAAGTTCCCGCTTTACCTTAGTGTCGCAAATAGCGATGTAATGTGATCCCAAATTAAGCGGCACATGCTCATACGCAAGCGAACGGCAATCAAGAAACAGTCCGTGGTCCGCCCGACCTAAGAGCGAAATGGTCTGATCCATGATACCACAATTGACTCCGACAAATTCGTGTTCTACACGTTGACACAAGGCAGCGAGTTCTTTCTTGCGCGCTTCTGACACTACAGCGTTTGGAGGAAATCCATGTTTAGAACTGGTGAAAAAAGCAAGGGATGCAGACACTGATAGGGCAGCCGAAGAACTCAATCCCGCCCCAATAGGGACATCGCCCATAATAGCAGCATCAATTCCGGCAACTTCATTGCCTGATGCTTGTAAAAGGGACGCGACACCTATCAAGTAGTAACTCCAAGCAGGTGCATTCGTTGGAATCGGGCGGAGGGCATCAAGGTTTAGTTCAAAGGATTCATTGACATCCAACGCGTGTAGCACAGCACGCCGGTCAGTCCGTTCACGTACGGCAATATGGATATACTTATCAATAGCGACGGGGAACACATAACCATCGTTATAATCCGTATGTTCACCGATTAGGTTCACTCTACCCGGAGCAGAAACAACAAACCTTGGAGAATCACCGAAGATAGCCTCAAACTTCCGTTTAGCAGCAGAAACCTGCTTATGTCTACTTCTGAGGCTGTTTGGAGTATTCGGATTATCAATCAAAGAGTCTTGTCTCATAGCATCTCCATGGATTGCGCTCTGTTTAAATGAAACCTTCGTCTAAGTTAAAGTGCGCGATCTCATAGTAAAGTCCGCAATTACTCGGACAGCCCTATTGTAGCACCAATTGCTAACTTCTGTACCACCCCTGCATAAACTCACAGTTTACGCTACATCGGAAAAGAATTTCAGAAATCGTCCTAATATATCAGGTAGCTCCGGGCGCGGGACATAACAATCAACACTTAGGTCAGGTTTCATTCCTATATCCGATGCAGGTGTCTGCGTCAAAAGTTGCTCCTCAGGAGCATGCAGTGCCGGCTGCAGATTTGGAGATGTTCGTTCCCGAAGAGGTGCACGCCCCTCGGCAATAACCAACTCTCCAAGCGGAAGGTACATAGCAAGCGGATATACTTCTGTTTCAGTTAAAACAGTGATATGAGGTAGCGATGCCTCTGCCAAGCGTTCCATCTGCATTGTCAAATAGGTGATTCCTGTAGAAGCGACCGCTGAACCCTCCGGTTGACATGCAATAATTGTAATAAGCGGAATCCGTTCCTGTAAACTCCTCTCAACAGTAGTGAGAAGGACGGAGACATCAATTTCTGTAGGAATCACGTCAATATCCGCGATGAAAAGACAGGTCGGATTGTCTAAGAGCGTTCCCTCAACGGCAAGTCCAGAGGCATTGGTAGATTCAATTTCCACTACTGACGAATCATCGAGCAGGTACTCAACCCGCTTTTCAGCAAGTAGCGGGAACAGCCCCCCACAATATGAACAGGTATAAAGATTCCGTTCGAGTTCGCCTGTGAAAGCGAACTCTTGACATCTGGTACATTTATACCATAAGTTGCTGCCCGGTTCTGTGTCGTTAGAGATACGCGCTTCCATTTTTTAGTTTACCCCGAAATATGTTTTATGGATATGCCTTTAAGATTTCATAATTCCCGCTATCGCTTCTGCTTCCGAATCATAACAGTCGAAAATTGTCATCAATTTTGCCATAACGATGAGGCTCCTAACATTCCCACCGAGATTAAGAAGAACTACCTGCCCATTATTTCGTCTGACAGAAGTATGGGCAGCGACGAGCACACCTAATCCAGAACTATCCATCATCTGGACACGTTCCAAATTCAAAATTAAATTCAGATCCTCTCCATGTTCCGTATGATTATCAGCAACTTGAACCTGCTCATCAATGATTCGCTTCAGAGCTAAGGCGTCGGTTCCAATAACTTGCCCAGCAATATCCAGAATTGTAATACTGCCTTTGTTTCGAAGGTTGACTTGCATAGAAATTCCTTAAAAAAACTTAAAATACCTATAAATCTGAGGGATTAATTTCCGCGCACCCCTCACCACCGCCCGCTGTGAAGTGGGTTCGATATTTTTGCCAATTGAACCCCATAGCGGAATAGGTTTAGATGCATTCAATGCGTCCGATCGTGAGACTTTTTTATACATCCAGCGTCGCAACATTCGCGAGTACGCGAAATTGGATAAAGTTATGGATCCGGTGTCTCCTTATACTTAACCATTTTGATAATCGTGCCTTTGGCTTCATAAGTCACAGAATCCATACAGGCTTCCATCAGAAACAGTCCTCTCCCACTGCTTTTCAGCAAATTCTCTGGGTCTAATGGATCTGCGACCGTTTGACGCGCGAACCCTTCCCCCTCGTCCTCAATGACAATGGTAAGCCTATCCTCAGCGAGGATGAACTGAAAAGTAGCCTTTTTGCCCAGATCCTCTTTATTGCCGTGTTTGATTGCATTTGTACCCGCTTCAATGACAGCAAGGTTAATCTGCTCTTGGATGTCCTCACCAAAATCCATCTCTTTCAAGATCTCGCTGACAACAACATCGAGTAGGTAAACATGTTGCATTGAGCTTGGGAGAGAAAGCGTAATAACCTGTTCAGATCTCTCGCCCACGTTTGAAGCTCCTTTTTTACGGGGTTGGACCTTTGCCAAGAGCCCTATAAGACAGGTTTTTTAAGAATAAGCCCGTCTTTTGTTATTTTCATTTAAATTTTAGCTTGATGAAGTTTTGGGATTAACTTAATAATTTTTCCCGGCTACAAGTAAAAAAGACGCTGCGTTTGCCGAGATATCAGATTACAAAACCGAATAATATTCATCATGCCAAAAGTATATTATACGAGCAACGCCGCAGTATGCGCGCTCTAATTTAAGTATCGCGTTTGATGACAAGCAAAGCCCTATCATCATGCGTTTGTGTCGTGCCACTAAAGTGTGCTAAGTCCTCAACAATCGCCTCACACAATCCTGCTGCAGACAACAGTGCGTTTTCGGAAATGCAGGCAGCCAACCTATCCTGCCCATAGAAAATATCCGACGGCGCAGCATTTTGATGTCCTTTGACTGCCTCTGCACCTGTGAACACACGCCCACTCTCATCAAGAACCGAGTCGTCTCCAGCATTAGTCTCAGTGATGCCGTCTGTATAAAAAACAACAATATCACCCGGTGCTAAGAGACAGGTGCGGCTGGCAAAGGTCGCTTCTTCAAACGCACCAACCAACATACTACCAGTCTGTAAGACATCTATCACACCCGTACCTTTTCGGTGCAATGGATAACAGTGTCCACCATTTGAATACGTGAAAGTGGAAGTCACAATGTCCATTACCCCATAGATCATCGTTGCGAAGAGAGTTGCTTCAGTGTCGCGTACGACTAAATCATTAATCCGTTTAAGAATCGAAGCAGGATCTTCTTCTGCACGACAGAGCAAACGTAGTGCCGTTCGGATCATCACCATCAAAAGTGCAGCTGGAATTCCGTTCCCTTTCACATCACCGAGGACGATTCCGACTCGCGTTTCACTCAGCGGAACAAAATCATAGAAATCCCCGGAAACAGACATGGAACTCTGGAGCAGTATCCCGATGTCAAAGCCTTGAAAACTGGGTGCTTGTTCTGGCAATAATTTTTTTTGAATAGCGGCGGCAGCCTGTAGATGTCCAGCAAGTTGTTGAACACCCGCCTCGTTGAATCCAGATCCCATTGCCCTCATGAGCGGGTTCATATATTTGATCGGCCGCGTTCTTCCAAGCACTGCCTTAACCCGCGCAGTTACCTCTCGGAGGTCAAACGGTTTGGTGATATAATCATCAGCACCGGCATCCAGTCCCAGAACTTTGTCTTCCGTCTGTCCACGCGCAGTGAGCAGAATGACGGGAACGGTTTTTGTCTCCTCTATATTTTTCAGCTCTTCAATGACCTGAAAGCCGTCTTTATGCGGCATCATAACATCAAGTAGAATAAGGTCCGGTGGATCGAGAACCGCAGTTTCTACCGCCTGTTTGCCATCACTCGCGGTGCATACATCGTATCCATCTGGCTCTAAATTCATCCTGAGGAGTTCAAGAATATCCAGATCATCATCAACAATCAAAATCGTTTCAGCCATTTCCTTTTTCCTCTTCTCCAAGCGGAACAAAGAACTGGAAATTGCAGCCTTGCCCGTTATCGCCCGCCTCCACCCATATTTTCCCGCCATGCGCTTCGATTATTCCAGATGCTATTGAGAGCCCCAATCCCGTGCCACCTTGGTGCTGGGTGCGAGTACTCCTGAGCTGCTGAAATTTATCAAAAACTTTCTCTCGTTCTTCAGCCGGAATCCCGAGCCCTGTGTCAACGACCTCAACGTGAATGCCATCCACCGGATTTCCATTCCGCAGCGATTTTGATATCCTCACTGTCACTTTTCCGCCATCGGGTGTAAATTTAATTGCGTTCCCCATGAGATTAATAAAGACTTGCCCGATCCGATCCGCATCAGCGATTAAAATGGGAAGTTCGGATTCGGCATCCAACAGCAAACGGACAGATTTTTCATCTGCTTGAGGTCGGAGTTCTTCAATCCTTCTTTTCGCTATCCAGTCTATCTGTACTTGCTCCCGTTTCATCTCAATGCGTCCGGCTTCAATTCGGGAGACATCCAGTAAATCATTAATAAGCACAGCGAGCCGTTTAGATTGTCGGTGGGCGCGACTCAGGCTTTCATACTGTTTTTGATTAATTCTACCGGTTTTCCCATCAAGTATCAGTGAAATAAATCCGACGATAGAAGTTAAGGGGGTCCGTAATTCATGTGACACCAAGGAAACAAACTCCGACTTCATCTGCTCTACTTCATGTTCATGCGTGATGTCATCAAAGACGTAAACCATCCCCGCGACGTTATTCCGTTCATCAGGAAACTGGCTTGCTATAATGCGAAGCACTCGCGCCTCGCCATTTGTACGATTTCCACCATCTCCTATTTCAGCAATCATTGTTTGGTGCTGTTGCATTTCCCGTTGCGAAGCAGACAAGACTTTCAGATCAACGGTTCTTGTATCTGCCGTCGTAGAGACATCACCCACCAATCGTTTTTTCCAAGAAATTGTGCCAGCCTTCGTGTCAATAGCGATAAAGTTTTGATAACCCGCAGTCCTCCCGAGATTTAAAAGCCGTTCAGCGACAGGATTGACGTACAGCACGTGTCCACCGGGTTCAACAACAATAAGTCCCTCACCGAGATTCTCGACAATAGTGGTAAGTTTTCTTTCTTCCTGCCTCAGTTTATCAACCGCTGTTTTAAGATTTCGGCGCATCTCATTGAATTTTTCGGCGAGGACACCAACTTCATCGTCACTCTCAACGAGAATCTCACTGTCAAATTCGCCCTGTCCAATGTTATCGGCTGCCTGTGCAACTTCTAATATCGGTCTGGCTATGCGTTGCGCAGCCCAGCACGCAATAATTACAACGATGCCACTTGAGATGATGGTAACATAAAAAATATATCTATTTAATTTAACGACCCCGGTGTAAGCAGAAGATGTCGGCCGTGAAATAAAGAGCATCCAATTGCTGAAGTTTTGTTGCATCTTCCACGGTGCATTCGCCATGAGTCGAGTTCGCGCCCAGCCGTAGACGCGCGGTTCACCCAACGTATCCGCTTCGCCATCTGATTCATAACCGTAGTACTTTCCATGGCTCCCTTTTTTTGCCTCAATAATAGCATCCTCTACAGCATCATTCATGTCTATGTAATTACCTATACGATATCCGCTATGGGGTGAAGCTGCAATAATTCTGCCAGAGCTGTTTGTTAAAAAGGTATATGTTCCAGCA
This sequence comes from Candidatus Poribacteria bacterium, assembly GCA_963662915.2. Lineage (GTDB taxonomy): Bacteria > Poribacteria > WGA-4E > WGA-4E > WGA-3G > WGA-3G. Next base: position 3,036,532 of record CAXXEU010000002.1, read on the forward strand.
AGGTCCTGTTGTGACCCGACTAAGTTGGTAAGCTCAGGTAACAACAAAACCGTTCTGAGCACGCCTATGGCATTACCTTCTCGTAGCGCAGAAGAACTTTTAGTAGCCGTACGTATTGGGAGTGTGACCGGAAGAAGATATATCCCACGCACGTCATCATAAATGACATCCGCCACGAATTCGTAACCGATTCCGTTGTTGTAGGCTATTTGCCACCACTTCTTATCTTTTACCCGATACGGTAGTTTCTTTGTTGTGTCGTAATCCAATTGTCGATTGTTCGAGCGAACGACGTATCCCGAAGCATTCGTAATGATTACCTCAGTCTTATAGCCAGCATAAATCTCAAGCAAGCGGATACTATCTTCAAGACCAGCCCAAACACTGAAAAACACCGATTGCTGTCCCTTGGCAGTATTCGATCGTGCGACTGCCGGTTGGATATTGGGGAGTTCCGCTTGAATATTTGCAAGTCTTTGAGAGATGGCTCTATCGGCGCGAGCCAGTTTTTCTTCTGCAAGGAGTACGAGGTTTTCTCCAACACTATCCTTGAGAGCATTCTCGCCAAGAACCTTTATGACTAATGAAACAGCGAATAACGGCATCAACGCAACTAACAGGAACAGAACGATCTGTTGACCGCGTAAACCTATCTTCAATCGAGAACGCTTCATAAGGCTCTGCCTTCCGTGTTACCATAGCAATTCTTGTTGGCACACTTTCTGACCTGCTACATCAAAGCAGCACTTGCGCTTTCCTCCGTATCATAAATTTCAATAACGGTTGCCAGCTGCGTCACTTCTAAAACTTCCCGAACGGCTTTCTGTGGATTGAGCAAAACTAATTTACCACCCGATTCCTGACAGTGTTTCAACATAAGTACAATTGCACCCAACGCGCTGCTGTCAATTAAGGGAACATTCATCAAATCAACAACTAATTTACCTTGTGCCGCCTGAAGTTGCTGTTCCATCTTTCTGCGAAACACGTCAGCGGCATTTCCAAGAATCTTTCCCTCTACACGAAGAATAGAGATACTTTTTTCTGCAATCGTTGTGTCAAAATTCATAGAATCATCCTTAGTTTTTTATTTCAGGTATTGTACTTTTGAAAACATCGCCCTTGCCGTATTACGCAAAATTTGCGCGCGGCACACTTTCAATACGGCGAATTACAATATAACTCCGATTGAACTTTGCGTTTGTAAGGACAGTTTCAACTGTTCCGCCGAGTGTATTCAGACGCGGCACGCTTTCGTCAATTTCAGTTTTGATTGTCTCCTCACCAGACTTATAGGCTATCCATTTCCCATTCTGTTTTAGCAACGGCAAACAATAGTTCGCTGAATCTGCCAGGGCCGCAACGTAACGGGTGAAAACCCAATCGTATGCACCAATGTGTGCTGGCTGTTTGGCACAAATCTCGGCACGCTCGGTGAGTATAGCGACGTTTTCTGCTTGATGCAACCGCAATTGGGGAACGATAAATTTTAGAAAACTCGCCTTCTTTTTTGAGGCTTCAACAAGTGTTAACCGGACCCCCGGGACGTAGATTTTTAGAACAATGCCGGGAAATCCGGCACCCGTTCCCACATCAACAACAGAATCTCCGTTCCTCAGTGTAATATATTCCAAGATACTCAGAGAGTCAAGAAAATGTTTATGAATAATTTCGTTATCGTCCGTAATCGCGGTCAAATTTATACGGGCATTCCACCGAAGTAATTCATCGCGATACCGAGCAAATTGCACCGACTGATGCATTGTTAGCGGAAATCCGTAATGATTAAACGTCTCTTTTAAGTGTTGTTTGTAATTTACCAATTGCTTTATCGCTGTTCGCGATTCGGTGTTAGTCGCTCGCTTCTCGCAGCTCGCAGTTTGCATTGCTTCCTTGCTAATCGCTATCTGCTATTCGCGAAGCCCTATGTTGCATTATGTTGGTGAAGGATAACCGTCAATATTGAAATATCCGCAGGCGAAACACCGGGCAGACGCGAGGCTTGTCCGATAGAAGCAGGTCGAATGTTCATAAGTTTTTCACGCGCTTCCGCCTTTAATCCAGGAACCTCAGCATAGTCAAACGTATCGGGGATTTGGAAATTCTCCATCTTTTTAAATTGGTGAATTTGTCGCTGCTGTCTCTGAATATAGCCATCGTACTTAATCTGAATCTCCACCTGCTCCTTCACGGCTTTCGACCAAACTTCAGGCGATGGTATAATCTGACTTATATCCTTATAATGGAGTTCAGGTCGCTTCAGTAGTTCTGCCAAGGATGTTGGCTGCTTTAACCCACCGGTTTTGACTATACGTGCCAAACTATCAGCAGGCACAGGCTCTCCCGCTCCAATAACAGGCGGTTCCCCTGGTTTGAGAACAGTTTCGCGCAAACGTTTTAATGCTGTTTGGATATTTTCGGCTTTCTTTTCTAACTGACGGTATCTCTTGTCATCAACAAGTCCAATTTGTTTACCAATTTCGGTGAGCCTAAGATCCGCGTTGTCCTCCCGCAAGGTCAATCTGTACTCAGCACGCGACGTGAACATGCGGTAAGGTTCACGAATGTCCAAGGTAACAAGATCGTCAATAAGCACGGCTATGTACGCTTGCGACCTGTCAAGAACAAGCGGATCTTTCCCTTTTACCTTTAGTGCTGCGTTGATTCCTGCCATAAGTCCCTGTGCGGCGGCCTCCTCGTAACCGGTAGTACCATTGAGCTGCCCCGCGAAATAGAGTCCAGGTACGCCTTTTGTCTCAAGCGTTGGTTGCAATTGGGTCGCCGGAGCAAAGTCGTATTCCACCGCATATCCGAAACGCATAATTTCGGCGTTCTCCAACCCCTTGATGCTATGCACCATCTCGACCTGTACATCTTCTGGTAGACTCGCAGAAATCCCGTTCAGGTAAATTTCATCCGTATCCCTTCCTTCAGGTTCAACGAAAACTTGGTGCCCAGCTTTCTCGGCGAAGCGGACGACTTTATCCTCAATTGACGGACAATAGCGGGGACCAATTCCAACGATGCGACCACTGTACATCGCAGATCGATGGAGATTCTCGCGAATAACAGCGTGCGTTCTTTCGTTTGTATAAGTCAAATAACACGGAAGCTGCAACTGGGTAATCCGTTCAGTTGTGAAGGAAAAAGGAAGCGGATTTTCATCGCCAGGTTGGATTTCCATCTCGTTGAAGTCAATTGTATGAGCATTGACGCGCGGAGGGGTCCCCGTCTTGAGTCTGCCAATTTCAAAACCGAGGTTCAAAAAACTTTCCGACAGTTTCTCAGCAGAGGATTCACCCGCTCTACCCGCACTATAGGAAACATCACCAATATGAATGATGCCTTTCAGGAAAGTTCCGGTTGTGAGAATCACAGTTTCCCCCAAATAAGCCGTCCGCGTCTGGCTTAAAATTCCGATACACTTCCCATTTTCAACAAGGAGTTCTTCAACCAATACCTGTTTGACATCAAGTCGCTCTTGCGACTCCAAGACGCGTTTCATTTCATCTTGGTAGGCTTTCTTATCGGCTTGTGCCCGACTCGATCTAACGGCAGGTCCCTTTTTGGTATTGAGACGGCGGAATTGAATGCCGGTCTTATCAATATTTTTTGCCATCTCGCCGCCGAGCGCGTCTATCTCTTTAACGAGATGTCCCTTAGCAAGCCCACCAATCGCAGGGTTACAGGACATCTTCGCGATTGTATCAAGATTGATAGTGACGATGAGCGTTTCACAACCCATCCGCGCAGCGGCAAGGGCAGCCTCACAACCAGCATGCCCTGCACCGACTACGATAACATCATAATGTTTTTGATAAGTATTCATATCTTTTCGTAGTTATCGCTTGTCAGACAAGAGCGATTTCTGGAATTCATCTAACACGTAACCGCCAGAAGCATTAACCAACAACTGATAACTGACAACTAATTAGAGTCCATCATAAATGATACTGATAACAAGCCTCCCAACAACTTCAAGGCTTTTTGGACTACACTTGTCCACGGTGTCTTCAACAGTATGCCAATATGGATACGTGAAATCAATGATATTCACCATTGGAATTCCGACTTTGATTAGTGGAACGTGATCGTCCAAAATCGCTGCCCCTACGCTTTGCTGGAAAGGGGCTAAACCGAGCGTTGCTGCCCTATTCCAGATTGCTTGAGTGAATTCACGATTTGCCTCCCAAGAGTAGCGTTCTATTGGCAAACTCAAATCCTTGTCCCCGACCATATCTAATAGTATACCGTAGTCTGGTCTCCATTTTCCAAGATTTTGTGCGAAGAAGCGAGAACCAATAAACATGTCGTCAATAGATTTGCCATAATCCTCCCCGTCGAAAAGGAGGATAATAACTCGACGCGGCGGTGGACGTAGACTTAGAACTCTCGCAATCTCAAGAAGGACTGCAACCCCAGAGGCTCCATCGTTAGCACCGAGAATCGGTGTGTTTTGATTTTCTGGCTTTGGATCCCGGTCAGCGAAAGGACGTGTGTCCCAATGTGCAGCAAGTAGAAGCGTATCGTTGCTGGGCCCCTCGGCAGTACCGGGTGGAATGGCTTCGGCTTTCGGTCGAAATTCTGCTAAAATATTGTTGAGTTGGAGTGTTACACCGTCCACCTCATACTGACACGGTTGGAGTTCTACGTTATCTGAATATTTTTGAAGTTCAGTGAACAAATAACGCTGAGTTTGACGGTGTGCTATTGAACCCGGGGGTCGCGGTCCAAACTCACACTGTTTTTCCAATATGGCGAAAGCCCGTTGCGCATCAAAGATAGCTGTCGGTTGCCGACTGTCGGTTTTCAATAATCGCTGGGTTTCCTCAGAATTCGGTGCTGCTGCGATGTGAAAAACACCGCAGTACAGACTGAGGTAGAGTACTATGAATACGAACGCTTGCTTTCTCATCTAAGCTCTCCGCCTGCCCTCAAGTGCCTTCGCGAGGGTTACCTCGTCAATGTATTCCAAATCACCCCCCACAGGAATACCGTAGGCAATACGAGTGACATCTACCTTAAACAACTCCAAGTGTTGCGTAAGGTAGAGCGCCGTTGCCTGTCCTTCGGTGGTCCAATTCGTAGCGAGTATTACCTCTTGAATAGGCGTTGCCTCAGCAGTAGGTTCCCGAATCCGTTGAAAGAGCTTATTTATTCCGAGTTCATCGGGTCCAGTCCCATCCAGTGGTGACAAAACACCACCTAAGACATGATAAAGCCCCTTATAGCCATTAGTGCGCTCAATTGCCCACAAGTCATCAGACTCTTCAACAACACAGATAACTTGTTGATCGCGGCGTGGATTTGTACAAATGTAGCACGGATCGGTATCGGTAATAGCACCACAGATGTCGCAGTAACATAACAGTTTCTTTACTTGTCCGATAGCCTCTGCAATTTGGGCGGTTTCGGTATCAGGTAGTTTCAGCATAAAGAACGCTAAACGCTGCGCTGTTTTTTGCCCAATCGTAGGAAGTTTCTGGAGCTCTGAGATAAGTTTCGCCAGCGGTTTCGGATATTCTTGCATGAATTTTTGCTAATCCGCATAGTAGGATCCGTTTTGAAACGTACGGACACCGTTTCCCAATAACTCTGGTTAGGGTAACCCCGGAATTTTAAGACCGCCAGTCAATTTGCTCATTTCCGAGGACATCAATTCTTGGGATTGTTGCAGCGCTTCATTAATAGCAGCAACAACTAAGTCTTCAAGCATTTCAGTATCGTCCGGATCAACAACTTCCGGTGCAATATGGAGTGAAACAATTTCCTGTTGCCCATTGACGACAGCAGTTACCATGCCGCCACCGACAGTTGCTTCGACGGTGCGGGTCGCGAGTTCCTCGCGGATTTCAAGCATCCGTTTCTGCATCTGCTGCGCCTGTTTCATCAGGTCATTCATCTTCATAATTTTTTTATCCTGCCTCCAAGCAATTTTATATCGTATACGTATAAGTGAGGGACTTGTTACAAAAATGCTTAGTACAATAAAGATTTCCTTATAAGAATACGTCTTTCTCACTCGCAAAGACGCGGTTATTGGGTTTCCAGAACCGTCGCCTCAAAGAGAGTCAGTGCTGTTTTGAGTTGTGGATCGTCCTCAGCCGCAAGCCTCCGCATAAGTGGCGTTTTCCGATTCGTATCTTCGGGCATGTTTTCAGAGTCTGCCGATTCAGGAACAGTCTCTAAAACAACCAACTCAATTTTTACAGGTTCACCGACGGCACCCGTGAGCGCTTCAGTTATAATTTTTTTGTCGCCTTCCATGATTATCGGGAGAGATGCAGGCGAACACGCAATTTCAACCACGTTTGCAGCGTTCACAGATAGGACAGAACCTTCTAATAAACCGTGTTTGAACTTTGGTGGGAGTCCCAATTTTATCTCCTCCCAAAACGAAGGCAGGTCTGCCAGTGAACAGACAGCATGAGAGGGCAGTGAACGGGGGGATACGTTTGGGGCCGGTGAAGAGGACGTTGAGGCTTGTTGGTCGTAATGCCTACCTGTCGCTTCCTTTGCCAAATCGGATGGATGTGTGGTAGGAGTCCGTTGTGCTGTAGCGAACGGGCGTTGAGTGGATGTGGCTTGTGTATTGGTTGGCTTTCCGTCAGAAAATAAAGATTGCTGAGGTCGCATTTCCGCTATCGTTGAAATTCCGGCTTCATCGAATTTTCGCTCTAACGCTGATAGTTTACCAACAACCTTCTCAAGATGTACACCTTCTTCAAGCGAATTAAGTTGAATGAACGCAGCCTCTAATTGCAGTTGCGGGTACCCGTACTGCTTGATATCGCGACTGGTGTGCATCAAAACTCTAATAATTCGCGATAGCCGACCCACCGACATCTGTTCAGCTTGCTGCCTGAGTTCAGGGAGATCTGACTGAGGATTTTGAATCAGTTCACTCAGGCTATCATCAATTGCCAAGAGCCGAAGATCCCGAAAATGGCTGATGAGATGATCAAGACATTTTGACAAATCAGTGCCTTGCTTGGTTAAGTCATGCAGCGTCTTCAATCCTTTCGCAAGGTGTCTCTCTATAATTGCTACGGCGAGATCACGAAGGAGAGAACTGGATCCGAGTCCAATGGTTTGCTCAACAGCCTCAATCGTTAAATCTTTTCCAGCCGAAGCCATGAGACGTTCCAGTAGGTTTTCAGCGTCTCGTAGACAGCCTTCAGATTGTCGGGTGATAAGTGTGAGTACATCCGAATTTGCCGAAACCCCTTCCGCATTGGCAATCAATTGCAGACGTTCAATGATTTTCTGGTCCTCTAAGTGTCGGAAATCAAAATCTTGGCAACGAGAACTGATTGTTTTGGGAATTTTGGCATGTTCAGTAGTTGCCATGATGAAGATGACATGCGGTGGGGGTTCTTCAAGCGTTTTAAGCAAGGCATTAAATGCCTCTGGTGAGAGCATGTGTGCTTCATCTATGATATAGATTTTATAGGTACAGGTCGCAGGGGAAAGTTTAACATTTTCGCGAAGGTCTCGAATGGTATCAATACCGCGGTTGGAAGCAGCATCCATCTCGAATACGTCGAAGGATCTACTCTGCGAGATGTCATTGCAAAATTCACACTGGTTGCAGGGTTCGGCGGTAGTGGTGGAGTCAAATCCCGTTTCTTGAAGACGGTTAGGACAGTTGACGGCTTTGGCAAAGATACGCGCGACCGTTGTTTTCCCAGTACCACGCGGACCCCAAAAGAGATAAGCATGCCCGACACGCTCGGACAAAATCTGGTTTTTCAGGGTTGTTGTAACGTGCTCTTGTCCAACAACATCGCTGAAGTTTTGGGGTCGCCATTTTTGGGCGAGTACCTCGTAAGACATCGCACAATCCTTCCTTAGACAACCTGAACTGGGGAATCGGGTGTGTTGTTATACCATTTCTAAAAATTGGTGATGCATTACCAGTTTTATTATATGTAGCACAATCCGGCACAAACTCACAGTTTATGCCGCACTCGAAAACTATATTAATCAAAAATGGTATGAGTTGGGTTGAGACACTCCAAAGATGGCTATGCACCCAGATTTGACAGGCTTCTCCGAGCGTTGCCCACGTCGTTAGCTCAGGTCAGGCACCCTTGCGTCACACGAGCAACTTATCTACCGCTGCTTCCTTCCGGACCTGACGGGGTTCGACAAACACTCGTTGCTCAAGACCCAACCATCAACACCACGTGTGCGGGACAGTCCTCACAGAAACAGGCCGCATACCGGGAATTCAGTTCTGCTTTAGCGGATTGCAGATACAGGGCACCGCTACCTCCCCACCTAGCATAGCCAAGACGTTTTTTAACGATTAACTCTGGACACCGCTCCATTTCATTACACGGCGGTTCTCCGTTAATTCTAACAACCTTTTTAAACCATCACACGCTATCGCTACAAAAGCCGAAGCCATCCGAGTCCAAAAGCAATCGTTAAAAAGTCGTTTAAAAAAAGTGGCGGAGAGAGTGGGATTCGAACCCACGGTACTGCAAAACAGCACACATGATTTCCAGTCATGCCAGTTCAACCAACTCCTGCATCTCTCCGTAAAACCTATATCTCATCAAGTAAAACGGCAGCCAGCGATTAGCAATCAGTAGTTAGTAGGACTTGTGACAGTTGCAATAATCTTGCATGTTACAAACCATTCCCTACCAACAGCCATTAGCCAACACACCGTAAGCGACATGAAATAGGAATTCCGATTTAGTTTGTAAATCGAAATTCCATAATGGAGCAGACGGGATTTGAACCCGTGACCTCATCCGTGCGAGGGATGCACTCTCCCAACTGAGCTACTGCCCCAAAATTGCAAGACTTCAGCGTCTTACAAAAACTAACTCTTCTTGAAGGCTGCCATTTAACCAACAAATACACAAAAACGGAGAGAGTGGGATTCGAACCCACGGTGACTTGCGCCACAACAGTTTTCGAGACTGTCCAGTTCAACCGCTCCTGCATCTCTCCTTACTGGCTATTGGTCTTCAGTTACCGACTTTACTATAATGCCTATTTCCGACGGCGTTGCTGGAAAAAAGATTTCAAAAGTACGCTGCTCTCTTCCGCTAAGATGCCACTTACCAATTCAACGCGATGGTTCAGCCGTTCATCTTGTAGAATGTTATAGAGAGTTCCAGCAGCCCCGGATTTCGGGTCTGCCGTAGCATAAACAACTCTTGGAATGCGCGCTAACACGATCGCCCCAGCACACATTGAGCAAGGCTCTAATGTCACATACAAGGTCGTGGCAACAAACCGCCAGTTTCCGATTTTTTCTGCCGCTTCTTGTATCGCAAGCATTTCTGCATGAGCAATGGGATTACCACGATGCTCACGCATATTATGCGCTTCGGCAATCAAAGTATCGTCTCTAATCAGCATTGCAGCAACAGGAACTTCACCTTTTGCTCCCGCCTGCTGTGCCAATTCGATTGCCTGTCCCATCCAGAAAAGATCACAATTCAAATTGTGAGTGATTAGCGAACAATTTGTCTTTGCTTTACATTTTTCGTCCAACATAAACTTTAAAAGCGCCTGAGAGGACTCGAACCCCCGACCTGCTGATCCGTAGTCAGCTGCTCTAATCCGCTGAGCTACAGGCGCGTATTGTAATAGTTATCGAGTTGCAGCTATCGGATGTCAGTTCAGAAGGGTCTGTGGCGTAAAAACAACATGTAACTACCACAAAAATTATCAAAAACTGACGACCAACAACAAATAACTATTAAAACGGAGAGGGTGGGATTCGAACCCACGATGGCTTACGCCATAACTGCTTAGCAGGCAGTCCAGTTCAACCACTCCTGCACCTCTCCTAATGGCGGTGGGAGTAGGATTCGAACCCACGATGGCTTACGCCATAACGGTTTTCAAGACCGCCGCTTTCGTCCACTCAGCCATCCCACCTGACATCCTAATTCTTCACATAGAATTTTATATATTATACTATATTTCGGGAAAGTTGTCAAGTTAAATCAAAGAGTAATTATTTTTTTAGCGCATCGGAAAATCAAAAAGAAAGACCAGAGCACATTGATCCCCTGAGATTCCAAATTCTGCAAGCAAAAACGGGAAAACTTTTACTGAATTCCCGCTTATCAGTATACTTACACATTTAAAGTGAACTGGCGAGGTTAAGAACCATCGCCTACCTGTTAGCAGTTTGCCTGCTAAGTTTCTCCATTCCACTCCAACGGTTGATTTTGCAAATACGGGAGAAGCATACCTTGCAGCCGTTGATGGGCATGATGCAAGTGTGCTTTAATTGTCCCTTCCGACCTGTTTAAGAGTGCTGCGATCTCTTTAATCGTGAGTTCTCTCCGGTGACGCAGATTAAAGACACGTCGCTGACCAGGTGGCAATTTCTGGACCGCCTTGCGAATGATCCGCCCGAGCTCCTCAGATTCAGTGAGCGTCTCCGGGGACGGATGTGAGCTCATCATCCTCAACACCTCATCGGCATCAAATGATAACTCTTCAAAAGTAAGAATTTTACCGCGGTTTCGCTGACGCTGGAAATCTATGCTACAATTGATCGCGATCCGGTAAACCCAACTATAAAATGTGGAATTCCCTTTGAAATTAGGTAGTGCCTTAAACGCCTTTAAAAACGCCTCTTGGCACAAGTCTTTTGCCGTTTCTCGATCACGCACGCGGCGATACAAGAAATTGTATATCTTTTTTTGGTACTTGAGAACAAGAGGATTAAAAGCCTCTGTGTCCCCGTTCTTGAACCGACGAATAAGCTCCTCCTCACTAATCTGCTCAAGATTTGTGGCTGTGTATTCTAAATCTGTGTGCGAAGTGCCGAATTGTACGACATCTGTCATCTGTGTTTTCTCCATAGGGAACAAAGTTAAGTTTGAAAGCCCTCGGTTCATAAGGTCCACTGAAAAACGCAATGCTCCAAAATTTACACACCCTAAGCACTAAAAAGTTCCGATTTTTCACATATTAGACCCATTAAACATGGTTTTGTTCGCTTAAAATTTCAATCCTTTAACGATTGACTACAAACTGCTGCGTCCGTTGTCCTTGCAGATTTTTGGCAAAAACCGAATAACCTTGAACATAAATCACCCTATCTTGACATGGCAACGCCTTTAGGTTATACTGACAACGGTGTTCGGACTTGTAGAAGCCATCTCTGGTTGCAACTAAAAAAAGGTATGCTGATGCGTCGCTATAGCATTCAAATCAAAATCGTTCTCCCGTTCTTACTCCTCTTTGCAGTGGTTACCCTTGTGTTACCTTGGGTAGCCATTGAAATCTTCGCATGGAAGTATAGTGAACAGTTTATCCGTGAAACGGAAGGATGGCTTGATACCATCATGGAAACCGGATACTTTGAGCAAGATCAAGAAAAACTCAAGCGCGCCTACAGCGTTGAAATTATGATCTTCGGTTCCGATTACACGCTAAACTACAACTCACTCGACAGGCTCTCTGATGCGGAGCAGAACTGGGCGAATTTGGCGGATAAAATGCGGCTCCGCGAGGTCAAACAGCGTTTTGAGAACCCAGACGGAACATCCGTTACACAAGACCTTACGCTTGCCGGGAAACCGTATAAAACTTTTTATCTTCCGCTTGCGTTTGGTCGCTTCTATTGCTTGTTGCGTCCGATGGAAGCGATCGCTGAGGCAAAACGTACCTTTACATGGTATATGCTCAGTATTGCTGTTCTCGTTTTGGTACTGGTGGCACTTATCAGTCAACGCATCGGGAAAAATTTGACGAACCCCATCAAAGTTTTGGTCGATTCCACAGCGCGCGTCGCTACCGGGGATTTAGATGAGCAGTGCGAAATTAAAACACACGATGAGATCGGTGACCTCGCCGCTGCGTTTAACCAGATGACCAGAGACCTGAAACACTCAAGAGATCAACTGATCCAAGCGGAACGTTTGGCGACCGCTGGGAAAATGTCTGCTTCCTTCGCGCACGAGATCCGAAATCCGTTGTCATCTATGCGGATGCTGGCACAGATGTTGATGCAGAAACCGGAAATGTCGGTGGAAAAGCACCAACAATCGCTCCGTTATATCCTTGAGGAAATTGAACGAATCGACACCATCGTCAAAGGATTGATGGACTTTTCACGTCCCACGGCACTTCACCTTACACAACAACCACTTGCCCCTGTCCTGCAAGAGGTCTTAGCTTTGATGGAAGCCAACTTGGCACACCATCAGATTCAGTTAGTGTTAGACTTATCACCTGTAACCCCAGAAGTTCAGTTTGATTCAGATAAATTGAAACAGGCGTTTATGAATGTCGTCTTGAATGCAATGGAAGCGATGCCACAAGGTGGGGTGTTGCGGGTGTCTACTTTTACGGAAAATGATGGTGTCTGTATCAAGGTTGAAGATACGGGAGTCGGGATACCGGAGGAAGATTTAGAACATATTTTTGAACCGTTTTTCACCCGAAAAACCAAAGGCACCGGACTCGGGTTAGCAAACGTCAAACGCATTCTCGAAGAGCATGAGGGCAGTGTAGAGATTGACAGCACACTCGGCGAGGGAACGGAAGTGTCGTTACGGTTGCCGAGGAACTTTTCTGTCTGAATCAGGATTTGCAGGATTCAAGGATTAAGGGGTTCCTACACACCCGAGACTATGGAAAACTTATTACACACCCCCCGTGGTGGCACCGGACAGTAATTTCAGAATCAAAAAAACCTTGTTTAAACGCGATGTGGATGTCTTCCATCGGTGCATCCGTTCTAAACCTTCTTCGAGGATCTTTGAGACGTAGGGCCTCCCCGAATTTTTGCGGCTCTCAAATTGACCGATCCCCTCTACAAAAAATTTCTTCTGCGTCCAATGAAAATGTTCCCTGAAGCGATAATCACAGACAAAACACTGCGTGTAGTTGCGGGTATACTTGAAATGATTTACCGGACACCATAAGTATCTACCGCGAAAATTGTTAGAATGATCTGCCCGACAATCACTATATCTACCGCGGTAATGATTGGTCGTCTTCCAAGGGCTGCCGTGCAGATAGTATGCATCCGCTGCGTCAAGTTCAAAAATACGGCGGTCAAACAGCCACTTTATGTCCTTTTGGTTTTCTCGTAAGGTATAAGTTTTCCTTAGGGAGAAGGACGCGAACACACAATTAGGGAACAACGCGAACATCAGAACGATATAAAGTTGAATCTTCTTTACTTGCATGGGATTCCTCCTAATTTTGATGGTATGCGTCGGTTACAGACCTTGCACACCGAAAACCGATGTCGTGGTTCGCGTTTGTGGGTACAGTACGGTTGCGATAGGACATCCGGATGTTTCCGCTATCATGAAGCCAACCACCGCCACGCAGCACACGATCAGATTTAACGGCTGTATAGTTTTCTAATAACCACTTGATACTCCTGCCCCCTGCTAAGGGATTTCTATGAGGTGAATGCACATAGAAATTGCTATTGTATGCATCCAGACACCACTCTCCCCAGAGGTAGCTTCCCATCTCGTGCATGCCGTCTCGCCGCGCGGCTTTCTCCCATTCCGCCTCCGTGGGTAACCTTTTACCCGCCCACGCCGAGTATGCCATCGCCGCATACCAACTGACATTGGTCACGGGGCTGTTTGCTGTCCCCGCAGGATAGTGATTTCCGCTCCATGAGCGCAAGTAACCTCCATCGTGGAATTTCGGGGCAATGCGGTCTTTTCGCCACGTCGGGTTAGCATCAATAAAACGTTTATACTCGGCATGCGTCACTTCATACTCATCCATATAGAACGCGTCTACATAGACGGTATGCACAGGTATTTCATCGTTTCGGGGGTGGTAGACGGCGTTGTCGCCCATTTGAAATTCACCTGCGCGGATGAGGGCCATCCCTGCTGGTGGCGCGTCGGAAACATTCGAACTCGAGTCAACACCCGGGTCCATGCGCCTTGGGTCGGAAACGGCGCAACTGCTTATGGCGATAAAAAATATAGCGATTGGTATTAACGATAAGGGGTGTAACCGCCTTTTCATCGTAAATTCTCCTGTGTGCCTAAGGCGTGCGATGAAGCGGCACCGCTACACGCCTTTCCGTATCCGCGATGCTATCTATCGTCTATAACCGTTATATCCCATAGGAACACGGTGCCGTCGTCACTCACGGTTGTGAGTGTGTTGCCATCTGGACTGAACGCCATGCTGGTGACAGCATCCGTATGTCCGGTGAGGGTGTATTGGAGACTCACCGTCTCGGTATCCGACAAATGCACGAACGTGTCATCACGACTCCCCGTTGCGAGTGTCCCACTATCGGGGCTGAATGCGGCACTGTTGAGCCAAGACGTATGCTCAGTGAGGGTGTGCTTGAGCCGTCCCGTCTGAGTATCCCACAGGCGAAGACTATCGTCATCACTTCCGGTTGCGAGCGTTTTGCTATCCGGGCTGAATGCCTCGCTGGTGATAGAATACGAATGTCCAAGGACATATTTGAGGCTTCCTATTTTGGCATCCCACAAACGAACGGTCTTGTCAGCAAATCCCTTGCCAGCGATTGTTCTGCTATCCGGACTGAACGCCACATGCCAGACCTGCCCCGTGAACACGGCAATCTCGCGATAGGAAGCTGTCTCATAGAGATAGAGGCCAGTGTCACTCGCGATCGCCAAGCGTGTCCCATCCGGGGAATACACGATACCTAATACCAAACCCTTACCGAGTCGCGCCTTTACACCTTCCGGCAGATGCTGTCGTGAAATATTTTCAGCGAAAGTGTTTTGTGCAAACAGCACGAACACACATAAGGAAAACAAGCACTTTTTCAATGTATCTGTTCGTTTATTGTTATTCATCTATCACTATTTTCGGATTGTTTTTACGGAGTGTCCATAGGGGCGTTACATCCTGAATTGGATTCGGTTGGATATGTAGCGCCTTCAAGTTTGTCAAGTCTGCCAGTGGCGTGATGTCATTTAACTTATTGCCCTGGAGATTCAACACCTCTAATCCCGTTAAGGCTGCCAACGGCGTGATGTCACTTATCGCATTATTGCGGAGATATAACACCTTCAAGTTTGTCAGGTCTGTTAGTGGCGTGATGTCACTTATCGCATTATCCATGAGGATCAACTCCTTCAAGTTTGTCAAGCCTGCCAGGGGCGTGATGTCACTTATCTCATTACCGAAGAGATTTAACACCTCCAATTCCATCAAGTCTGTTAGAGGTGTGATGTCACTTACCTCGTTACCCATGAGATTTAACACCTTCAATCCGGTTAGGGTTGCCAGGGGTGTGATGTCACTTATCTCATTACCCCAGAGATTTAACACCTTTAAGTTTGTCAGGTCTGTTAGGGATGTGATGTCACTTATCTCATTAAAGCTAAGGTCTACCTTCTTCAAGCCCATCAGTTTTGCTAACGATGTTAAATCACTTATATCAGTTTCAGAGAGGTCTAGCTCCTTCAAGCCGTTCAAGTTTGTCAATGCTGTGAGATCGTTTATCTCATTACCCAAGAGGTCTACCTTCTTCAAGCCCATCAGTTTTGCTAACGACGTTAAATCACTTATATCAGTTAGGGAGAGGTCTAACTTCTTCAAGCCCGTCAGTTTTGCTAACGGCGTGACATCACTGATACCAGTTCCAGAGAGGTCTAACTTCTTCAATGATGTCGCGTGTTCCAACCCTGTGAGGTCGGTTATCCGCTCATCAGAAAAAGACAGCTCTGTTAAGCCTCGCAGCGCGTCTAACGTAGTGGGCGTAAAGGGACTCCCCGGAGCCAGACCAAGCACCTTCCGGACACCCTCTGCTAAATGACCATCCGGCATCAAACCGTGCTCAGGCAGAGGGATACTAATCTTCCAATGTGGGTTGCTCTTAAATAGCGTGCGGAGTGCCCCTGTATCTTCAATTGGATTACCTCTGAGGTCTAATTTCTCCAATCTCGTTAGGGCTGCCAGCGGCGTAGGATCATTTATCTCATTACCCAGGAGTTCTAACGCCTCCAACCCCGTCAAGCCTGCCAGGGGTATGATGTCCCGTATCTCATTCCTGTGGAGATGTAGCACCTTCAATCCCGTCAAGTCTGTTAGTGGCGTGATGTCACCTATCTTATTATTGGAGAGATATAACTTCTTCAATCCCGTCAAATTCGCCAAGGGCGTGAGATCACTGAGAGCCTTATAATTATAGCCGAGGTCTAACTTCCTTAATCTCGTCAAGCCTGCCAATGGCGTAAGATCGCTTATCTGATTACTGGCGAGATTTAACGCCTTCAATCTCGTCAAGCCTGCCAGCGGTGTGAGATCACTTATCTTATTATGATGGAGGTCTAACTTCTTTAATCTCGTCAAGCCTGCCAGCGGTGTGAGATCAGCGACCGGTGTCCAAAAGAGATCTAACACCTCTAATCTCGTTGCATACTCTAATCCTTTCAGGGAGCTTATCTCTTGCCCGGTAGCATACAATAATTCCGTCAACCCGTCTAACGCCTGCGGCGTGAGTGGGACATCTGGGGCGAGTTTGAGGGCTCTTCGCACCGTCCGCCTCAGATTCTCGTCTGGCATCCACTCGGTTTCATTTTCTGCCGCTGCGAAGTGAAGTAAGCCTACGACGGCAAACAGGAAAACAAAATTTCCGTAAAACCGTAGGGTTGCCATTGTTCTTCGTTTCATTTGCTGTGAAATCATGAGATTCTCCTGATTCGGTTTTTACGGGCACATACTATCTGGCCCCAAACTGAACTTCCGTTCCGTTTGCCTCCATTGGAGATGAAGATTTAAGGGGGTACATCCCGCACACACCGAAAACCGAAGTCGCAGAACGTGGTCCTTGGAGAAGAGTTGTCGCGATTGGAGACCCGCACGTACCGAGCGAAATCGGCCCAAGAGCCGCCACGCAACACGCGGGAACCCTCAATATGAACCAATTTTCTTATTAACCGCGTCAGACTGTTCGCAACTGATAGCGGATTCCGGGCGAACCAGTTTCGCGGAAACGTATCATAGAAGTCCCAATCATATTCATCCAGACACCACTCCGAGACATTGCCCGCCATATCATATAAGCCGTAGGCGTTCGCAGGATAACTCCCCACAGGGGTGGTCCCTTTAAAAGTGCCATTGTAGTAGTTGGCATCAAGCGTTGTTATTGTATCGCCTTGTGGATATTTTTTGTCTACTAAGCCGCCGCGCCCAGCACGCTCCCATTCCGCCTCCGTCGGCAGCCGCTTGCCTGCCCACTTCGCGTATGCCATCGCCGCATACCAACTCACCCAAATCACCGGATGATCGTCTGTACCGATTGGATAGTTATTTCCGTTCCAGTGTGCCAGATAATTCCCGTTGTGGAATCTTGCCTCAATGTGTCCCTTTTGCCAGCGCGGGTTTTCAAGCAGGAACGCCTTATATTCGGCATTGGTGACTTCGGTTTCATCCATGTAAAAAGTGTCAACGTAGACCGTGCGGATAGGCTGCTCATCGTAGTCGAAAACATCAGTGCTGCCTATCTGAAACGTGCCTGCGGGGATGAGGACCATGCCTTCGGGGGGTGGCGTGGCAATGGGAGGTATCGGTAAACCTTCGGCTGTGTCTTTTTGGCTTGTCACTGGTTTGTGGCAGCTGTTGAGAAAAAGGGAAACCAGTAGGCAATTAGCACTATATAAGAGGATCACGAAATATTTTTTCATGTGAACGCTCCTTATGTGTTTCTTTCTCCCATTGAACTTAAGCAATATTAGAAAATCAATCGCGGATTCAAAACGTGAATGTTAATCCTTAAGCTGGCTTACAGTTTGGAAACGATCGTCCAAACTTTTAATCTTCTAATATGGGGTGAACAATGACCTTTGTCCCATTCGCCCGCATGTCGCTGGCTACGTTGAAAGTATCATCATTTAGCGAATTGCCTACAATTACCAGCCAGCTGAGTTGTGTTAGCACGGTAAGAGGTGAAATATCAGAAATGCTGTTGAGCTTAAGAGACAACTCTTTCAGATGTGTTAAGTTCGCAAGGGGCGACACGTCTACGATCGCGTTTCCGTCAAGAGACAACTTCTTCAGGTGTGTTAGGGTGCCAAGGGGCGACACGTCCACAATCGCGTTTCTGTTAAGAGACAACTCTTCCAAATGTATTAGGGTGCCAAGGGGCGATACGTCTACGACCGCGTTTCTGTTAAGAGACAACTCTTCCAAATGTATTAGGGTGCCAAGGGGCGATACGTCTACGACCGCATGGTCGTTGGAGGGGTCGGCAATCCGTAGCCGTTTCAGCTGCGTGAGTTCAGCGAGGGGCGTTAGATCCGAAAGTGGATTGTAGGAAATATCCAACTTCGTCAGATTTTTGGCAAGTCCTGAAAGATCTGATATCTGGTTAAAGGAAAGGTCCAGCACTGTTAGGTGTGTTAAACTGGCGAGCCAAGATACATCTGAAATACGGCTGTTGTTCAGACGCAGACGTACCAGATTTGTCAAGTCTCCGATGGTGGGCAGATCAAAGATGACGTTGCTGCCAAGGTCGAGTTCTATCAAATTCGTCAAGTGCGTGAGAGACGCACAGTATGAGAGGGGAAAGTTGTGACTCAGGTCCAGTCTTTCCAAATTCGTCAAGCCGGTGAGCGAGGATATATCTGATATTTGATTGCCGGAAATACCCAGTTCGATGAGGTGTGTCAAGTTTGCGAGGGGTGACACATCTACGATGTCGTTATTGTTAAGTTCCAGCCGTGTCAGGTTTTTCAAGTTTATGAGCGGCGAGACATCTCCGATGCGATTGCCAGCAAGATTCAGTTCGATGAGGTGTGTCAAGCCGGTGAGCGAGGATACATCTGATATTTGATTGCCGGCAAGATTCAGTTCGATGAGGTGTGTCAAGTTTGCGAGTGGCGAGACATCCACGATGGGGTTGTTAGAAAGGCCCAGTCTTGTCAGGTTTGCCAAACCGGCGAGTGGCGAGACATCTCCGATGCGATTGCCAGCAAGATTCAGTTCGATGAGGTGTGTCAAGTTGGCGAGTGGCGAGACATCTACGATGCGATTGTCAGCAAGATTCAGTTCGATGAGGTGTGTCAAGTTGGCGAGTGGCGAGACATCTACGATGCGATTGTCAGCAAGATTCAGTTCGATGAGGTGTGTCAAGTTGGCGAGTGGCGAGACATCTTTGATGTTACTAACGTTCAGAACCAGTGTTTTCAGGTGTGTCAAGTTTGTGAGCGGTGAGACATCCGAGGCGTAGCTGCCTCTCTCCCTGGGATGCACTGCGTCATCCCAGCTCAGATAAAGTGTTGTCAGATTTGTGGCGTGTTCGAGTCCTGTGAGCGTGGAAAAGCCGACCTCCTCGAGCCGCAACTCCGTCAGGCGCAGCATGTCCGATTTCGTGATGGCGGCTTTGGGGTTGGGTTTGTTGAGTTTCTTGAGAATCGCTGCCCGGAGGTCTTCATCCCAAATAGAGACGACCTCGGCAGGGGCGGCTCTGACGAAAAATAGGGCGCACAGCGCGGTGATTACAAGCGTTTTCAGCGTCATTTTTCTACTCCTTTGATGAAAAATTGCAACTGTTGGGCAGCCACAAGGGATAAAACCGAAAAGACTCAAGGCGATACATACTTCACACACCAAAAACCGGCGACCCCGGCCAGGCTGAAGGGTGGATTGTAAAGGCGTTTGGCGACCCGTATGTTTTGTAATGAAGATTCCCACGTCACGCGAGCCCTCTGAAGTCGCCCATCCCGATCCGTCTTCAATCTCATTCCGCTCCTCCGTTACTGAACGGGTATAACTTCTCGACATACGGGTTGAGTGCCCTCGCCTTCTGAAAGTCGGCTTCCGCTGAGGTGTCTTGCCCCAGTCCCTGATTGTCGCCTAGTTGAATTTCCACTGTGATGTCTTGCTCCAGTATCTGACTCGCTTCTTGTTCAATCCGGGCAGCTAAATCCCCTAAATCCAGTTCTATGCCTTCTGCTGTGTCGTGTTGCTCCCGTGCCTGTTTCGCGAGCCCTCGGGCATAATACGCAAGGGCATGGTCGGGCTTGATGGCAATCACACGCTCGAAGTCCGCAATGGCACCCGTGGCATCCGCAAGTGCCGCTTTCGCGCGACCTCGCGTGTAGAACCCCGCCATCCCCGAGAACCCTAAAGCCAGTGTTTGATCACAATCGGCAATCGCCTCACGATAGTGATGTTCGGCTTGCTGAACATTTCCCATAAGCGTTTCAGATTCACCGAGCCTGAACTTTGCTTCAGCACGATCATTAGAGATGAGAGCAGTGAAAACACCCCCTGGGGCGATGCCAAGGAGAATCTCCCCTGCGGGGATGCCTATCGCTTCATCAAACCCCGCAATCGCTGACTGATAATGGTGCTGTGCTGTTTGGATATTTCCGAGCGCAACTTCAGACATCCCCAACCTGACCCGCGCCCGACTGATATTCGGGGAAAAGAACGTGGCATACTCAGGAGGGGTTAGGCGCACGGCTTGCTTATGATCCGCAATCGCCGACGCATAGTGGAACTGCGCCTGTTTGATACGATTCTGCACCATTTCCAAAAGCCCCAATGAGCTATGTACCGCCCCACGCCCGTCATGAGTAGCGGGGTTCTCTGGAGCGAAAGCAATAGCTTGATTATAGGCTTCAATGCCGTTTTCATAGTGGCGTTGTGCCTGTTCCCAATCGCCCCTGTCAACCGCCAATATCCCGAGATTGTGATTCGCGACACCGCGGGTCCGCCAGCCTGAAGCATTCCCTGGATCTAAATCCGTGAGTTGATGTCCCATTTTGGAGACTGCCTGATAGTGATGTTCCGCTTGCTCCCGATTGCCTTCATTGTCTGCCAAACCACCAAGCCTCAGATGCACCGAACCCCCGAAGATATAGGGACCGGGATGCTCTGGGTTTAAGGTAATCACCTTGGTATAGTCTTCAATCGCCGAACGATAGGTGCTTTTGGCGTGCTCAACTTTTCCCTGTCCCTGTTCAGATTTACCTAACTCAAACTTCGCGGACGCGCGATAGTAATACGCTTCGGGGTCTTCAGGGTCTATCTGGAGTGCTTTATCAAAAGCAGCGATCGCCCCGGCAGGGTCACCCGCATCGAGTTTCTCCTTTCCATGCTGGATGGCATCGGAGCCATGGGTGTGTGCTTCTTCGCCCATTGACCCACTGTGCGTATGCCCATGTCCATGATGAACTTCTGTCCCGTTCGCGGCTATCGCGGGAATATGCACATCGACGGCAGCAGCAGCTAACGGATTGTCCCGAAGTTCCAGTACCACTAACTCTGTGAGCGCAGTGAGGGGTGAAATATCAAAAATAGTATTGTTTCCAAGCCCGAGGTACCCCAACTGCGTGAGGGTAGTGAGTGGCGATACGTCCACGATCGCATTGTGGTTTAACCCCAGCAGTGTCAGGTCTGTGAGGTTTGCGAGGGGGGACACTTCCGAGATACCGTTTTTTCCGAGATCCAGTTCTAACAGATTTTTCAGGTTTGCCAGGGGAGACACATCCACGAGGTACTGACTGTTGCCATTGAGATTCAGTTGTCTGAGATTTTTCATGCCTGCAAGCGGAGATATATCTGTAATCTCATTGGCGTGCAGCCCCAATCCTATCAGGTCTGTGAGGTCTGCAAGGGGCAAAATATCGATAACGGCATTGCCATTGAGATTCAGTTGTCTGAGATTTTTCATATCTGCAAGCGGGGATATATCTGTAATCTCATTGCCTTCAAGAATGAGTTCTGTCAGGTGTGTGAGGGCTGTGAGGGGCATCACATCGGAGATCCGGTTGCCGCCCAGATTTAACTTTATCAGATTTGTAGCGGTTTCTAATCCTGTGAGATCAGAGATGTCTATCTCTATCGCATCCAGTTCCGTCAAATATAGCATATCCTCGACCGTGATGCTGGCAGTACTCGGTTGATTAAGCGTTTTGTGAACCGCCGCCCGGAGATTCGGATCAGGAATGTTTACAACATCACTGACAACTTCAGCAGTTGCGAGGATCATTAAAAACACCACGCAGAGTGTGAGGGTTAGGATTCCTACGAGCGTTTTTCGTGTCATTTTTCTGCTCCTTTTTGGGATTGGCATCTAAAACGTTGAAGATACCAATGGGGTTTAATGAAAGGCGGATGCGGGGATCTGTCATCCGCCTTTATGAAAAGGGTTTATTTCAGTTGCCGATACGGAGTTTTGCATCTTGTGGCAAATCGAGCCGTGTATAGTCTTGTGCAAAAGCGTTATGCAGCACCACAAGGGACAGAAAACTGATGCGTATCAGTCCTAAAAATTGTTTGCGTTTCATAGCAGTGTTCTCCTTTGATACTATTTGCGTATCAACATTTTTCGTGTGGTGGTAATCCGTCACTGCTTTCTCTGATTTTCTAAAATGGAAAACCCATTATACACCCCCCGTACTGGCACTGGACAGTAATTTTAGAATCAAAAAAATCCTTGTTTAAACGCGATGTGGATGTCTTCCATCGGTGCATCCGTTCTAAACCTTCTTCGAGGATCTTTGAGACGTAGGGCCTCCCCGAATTTTTGCTGCTCTCAAATTGACCGATCCCCTCTACAAAAAACTTCTTCTGCGTCCAATGAAAATGTTCCCTGAAGCTATAATCACAGACAAAACACTGCGTGTAGTTGCGGGTATACTTGAAATGATTTACCGGACACCATAAGTATCTACCGCGGAAATTGTCAGAATGATCTGCCCGACAATCACTATATCTACCGCGGTAATGATTGGTCGTCTTCCAGGGGCTGCCGTGCAGATAGTATGCATCCGCTGCGTCAAGTTTAAAAACACGGCGGTCAAACAGCCACTTTATGTCCTTTTGGTTTTCTCGTAAGGTATACGTTGTCCTTGAGGAGAATGACGCGAACACATAATTAGGGACCAACGCGAACATCAAAACGATATAAAGCTGCGTCTTCTGTAATTGCATAGGATTCCTCCTAATTACGATTTTATCTGTTGTGAAGCGGCTCTACAAGTGAGTTTCCACAAAGTATCAACCTATCGGGCATCAGCAGCAACAGGTAGCCTAACATCCAAAACTAAGTGGACAGGCATGCCTAAACCTGTGGCGACACACGCAACGTTTTCACCACTGAGGGACGCTCCCCAGATGCTATCCCTCTCCGTCCAATACAACTTTCCGCCTCCCACATCCACACTGACGCTTCCTGGCGACACCAAACCTGTAATAAAATTCGGTTCAAAGTCAGAACCATCAACACGGAGACGCTGAATCTTACCCGATGCCACCGACACGTAGAGATGCCCCCCCATAACGTCAATTCCAAGTCCCAATGGAATACTCTTTAATGTCCTCACCACTTGAACGTTTGCCCCATCAAGCGCAGCACATCGGATATGCCACGTTCCGTCTGGGGCTTCCTCCGTCCAATAGAACTTCTCGTTTAATACATCCGCAACCAGATGCTCGGGGGCAGCCAAACCCGTGATGAAATCCGGTTCAAAGTCAAAACCGTACCCGAAACGCTGAATCTTACCCGATGCCACCGACACATAGAAATTCTGCTTCACCATCGTCATATCTGTAGGTATCCCCGTGAATTCTTCACGAAAACTGACGACGTGCGCGCTGGTTTCGTTTTTAATTCCGCGTCGGATCTGCCATGTGGTATCGCCCGTTTTCTCTGTCCAATAATAATAATCATCGCTATAACTACTTAGGACAAGACTCGTTGCGTTCTGGAGGCCTGGGAAGAGGTTTACCACTGTGTCCCCTATGCAACGGTAGAGTGTGCCATTCGCCCTATCTATCCAATACATGACCGGACATAGAGATTTACCGATGAATCCAACATCTATCCGCATGGTCGGATTGCTTTTAAGGAGAGTTCGGAGGGGCGTTACATCTTGAATCGGGTTCGGCTGGATATGCAACGTTTGTAAGTTGGTCAACTGCGGGAGGACACTGATATCGCTTATCTGATTAGTTCCCAGCTCTAACCAGTACAACCTCTTCAAGTTTCCCAACGGCACCATGTCATTTATCTCATTATTAGAGAGAAGCAAGTACCCCAATTCTCTCAAGTTTGCTAACGACGTGATGTCCGTTATTTCATTATTCTCAAGAAGTAACTGACGCAATCCGGTCAAGTTTGCCAATGGTGTTATATCAACAACTTGATTAGAGCTGAGATCTAATGTCCTTAATTCTGTCAAGTTTGCTAACGGCGTGAGATTAACTATCTCATTACCCGGGAGAGATAAATCCTTCAATCGTGTCGCGTGCTCCAAACCTGTAAGGTCGGTCACCCCGCTCTTAAGAGACAAACTTGTTAAACCTCGCAGCCCATCCTGTGTGAAGGGACTGCACGAAGTTAAACCCAGAGCCTTCCGTACCCCGGCCGCTAAATTCCCATCAGGCATTAAACCCGGCTCAGGCAGCGGAATCGGAGGAAGTAGGTTCAATAAATTTGGATTACGGTTACGGAGTGTGTACAAGAGCGTTCCATCAATTGGATTATCCCTGATCTTTAACTTCTTCAATCCCTTCAAGTTTGCCAATGGCATGAGGTCTACTATCTTATTATCATCGAGAGATAACTTCTCTAACCGTGTCAAGTTCGCCAGCGGCGTAAGGTCAACTATCTTATTATCCCAGAGAAATAACTCTTTCAATTGCGTTAAGTTTGCTAACGGCGTGAGGTCAGTTATCTCACTCTTGGAGAGAAATAACACCTCCAATCCTATCAAGTTTACTAAGGGCGTAATGTCTACTCTCCGATTACGACCGAGAAATAACGCTTTCAATTGCGTTAAGTTTGACAACGGCGTTATATCTATAATTTCATTAGACGAGAGTTCTAACCGCGTCAAACTCATTAAACTTGACAGTGGCGTGAGGTCTACTACCCTATTACCCGAAACATCTAACTGCTCCAATTCTGTCAAGTTTGCTAACGGTGCCAGGTCTATCACCTCGTTCTGGTCGAGAGATAACTCTTTCAATCCTGTCAAGCGTGACAACGGTGTGATGTCCCTTATCCCATTCTTGCAGAAAGACAACCGTTTCAATTCTATCAAGTTTGCTAATGGTGTCAGGTCTACTATCTCATTATAGTAAAGAGATAACGCCTTCAATTGGGTCAAGTTTGACAACGGTGTGATGTCCCTTATCCCCTTCCCCCAGAGAGATAACTCTTCCAATCCAGTTAAGCGTGACAGTCCCTTTGTATCAACCCCTTGATGGCTTTCAAAGGTTAACACCTCCAAGTTTGTCAAATTCGACAGCGGCGTGATGTCATTTGCCCCGTTATAAGTGAGAAATAATCTCTTCAATCCTGTCAAGTTTGCCAGTGGCGTAAGGTCTACTATCGTACTATTAAAGAGCCATAACGACTCTAACCGTGTCAAGTTTGCCAGTGGCGTGAGGTCTATTCTCATATTCTCCAAGGGACTCTCCCAGAGAAATAACTTTTTCAAGCCCGTCGCATACTCTAACCCTTTAAGTGACCATATTTTTTCCTGTGAGCAGACAATTCCATCAAACCCGCTAACTGCTGTGGCGTGAGTGAGGCATCTGGGGCGAGTTCGAGAGCTTCTCGGACTGCCAGCCTTAGATTCGCATCAGGCATGCGCTCGATTTCATTTTCTGCCGACGCGAAGTTAAGCCAGCACCCAACAGCAAACAGCACAACAAAATATCTGTAAAAACGGAGCATCGTCAATATACTTTGTTTCACTTGTTGCAAAATCATAAGATTCTCCACTTTCAGTTTTGGTGAAATAACGAATAAATCCATAAAACTCAAGGAGATACAGCCTTCACACAACGAAAACCGCGGTTGTTTAACGTAGCCGCCACCTTAAAACCGAGGCGGTTGGCGACCCTCGCGTGGCCTTCAGAATCGTTCCAAGCACCGCCGCGCACCACGCGGTAGACCTCAATATTAACGAATTCTCTTATCAACAGCGGCAGAGGGGTCGCACTCGCCAACGGATTTCGCGCAACGCCATTTAGCGGAAATGTAGCATAGAAATCGCGATCATACGCATCCATGCACCACTCACAGACATTACCCGCCATATCATATAAACCATACCCGTTCGCGGGATAACGCCCGACTGCCCTGGTACCACCAACGTTTCCCCCATAATTGGCATCATGCGGCGTTAGCTTGTTGCCACGTGGATACACTTTACCAACCAAACCGCCACGCGCAGCATATTCCCATTCCGCTTCCGTCGGCAAACGTTTCCCTGCCCACTTCGCATAAGCCATTGCCGCAGACCAACTCACGTAAACCACGGGGTGGTCGGCTTCACCATCCGGGTAGTCATTTCCGTTCCAATCATAGAGGTATTTGCCAGTGTGGGACATTTTCGGAATACGATCCTTTTGCCACTGTGGATTTTCAAGCACGAACGCCTTGAATTGTGCATTCGTGACTTCCGTCTCATCCATATAAAAAGCGTCAACGTAGACGGTGTGAACCGGCTGCTCATCGTTACCAGAACTCATATCATAGCTGCCCATCTGAAACGTGCCTGCGGGGATTAGCACCATACCCGCCGGAGCTATGCCCGCAATGGGAGCCTGGGTAGAATCGTCCAAGGATCTCTCTATAACACGCCCTGTGCCGCAACCTGTCATAGCAATGAAGAGCAAGAGGTTACTACACAGACCTATGTATACACAAAGGTTGCTGAAGATTTTCATAATACCAAAAGTTTCAAAGTTTTCATTCAGGCAACGTTAGACGTTATCCCTCTAACCCGTGTCGGAAGGCGTGCAAACTGGAAACCAACGAAGCGTTCACATTCAACGCTTTCAGACGATCCAGATCCGTAATCGCTGCAAGTGCCGGTTTTAGGGCGTTGACATCTGCCTGCGGAAAGCGCGCCGTGAGAATTGCCAACGTATTTTCAATCGTCGTTTTGCGGGTCCTTGCTCTATGCCTTAGGCGATGAGAAATTCAGCCGTTGTCTGTGCTATCGTCTCTATCTCCTTCTCATCATCGCTTGTATTGCCATCCCGATGGCACTTATCAGGCTCATGATCGCATGGCGGAGCATCAAGGACAACTCACTAATGTCAGGTCTGTGGGTCCATGATGAACTTCTGTCCCGTTCGCCGCTATCGCGGGAATATGCACATCGACAGCAGCAGCGTCTAACGGATTGTCCCGAAGTTCCAGTACCACTAACTCTGTGAGCGCAGTGAGGGGTGAAATATCAAAAATAGTATTGTTTCCAAGCCCGAGGTACCCCAACTGCGTGAGGGTAGTGAGTGGCGACACGTCCACGATCGCATTGTGGTTTAACCCCAGCAGTGTCAGGTCTGTGAGGTTTGCGAGGGGTGTCACATCGGAGATCCGGTTGCCGCTCAGATTTAACTTTACCAGATTTGGAGCGTGTAATCCTGCAAGATCGAAGATGTCTCCCTCTGTGGCCTCCAGTTCCGTCAAATATAGCATATCCTCGACCGTGATGCTGGCAGTGCTCGGTTGATTAAGCGTTTTGTGAACCGCCGCCCGGAGATTCGGATCAGGAATGTTTACAACATCACTCACAACTTCAGCAGTTACGGGGATCATTAAAAATACCACGCAGAGTGTGAGGGTTAGGATGCCTACGAGCGTTTTTCGTGCCATTTTCTGCTCCTTTTTGGGATTGGACTCTAAAACGTTTAAGATAAACATCAACATCCGAGCGATCATAAGGTCTTATGATACTATTTAACGCGTCGCTCTTCAACCCTGTAGGGGGGATCTCTCTCTGTAGAAGGCGTTACAATAAGAAACCTTGTTTTGCGAATGCAATAGCACTCAGCATTGCTCGCGCTTTGCTCACGGTTTCGTAATACTCGGTTTCAGGGACTGAATCCGCGACGACACCCCCACCTGCTTGCACATAAGCGGTGTTATCTTTGATAACTGCGGTTCGGATCGTGATCGCCGTGTCCGAACTGCCGGAGAAGCTGAAGTAACCCACCGCGCCGCCGTATGTACTGCGACGCGTTGGTTCAAGTTCATCGATGATTTCCATGGCGCGTATCTTCGGGGCACCAGAGAGGGTCCCAGCGGGAAGGCACGAGCGTAGAACATCAAAAGCCGTAAGGTCTTCGCGTAAGCGTCCAATGACGTGTGAAACGATGTGCATCACGTGTGAAAAACGCTCCACTATCATCAGGTCGGTTACTTCAACGGTGCCATATTCACAGACCCGACCGAGATCATTTCGTCCTAAATCAACGAGCATAATGTGCTCTGCTCGTTCCTTCGGATCGGAGAGGAGGGTCTGTTCCAACTCCCGGTCCTCCTCAGCAGTTGTGCCGCGCGGGCGTGTTCCCGCAATCGGAATGGTTTGGACGATGCCATCTTCTACGCGCACCATCATTTCTGGGGATGCCCCTACAATGTCAAAACCTTCAAACTTCAGGTAATACATATATGGGGACGGATTGATCATTCGCAATGCCCGATATATCTCGAATGCGTCTACGGATACCGGACAACTGAACCGCTGCGAAGGCACAACTTGGATGATGTCGCCAGCAGCTATGTATTCCTTCGCGCGTCTGACCGCCGCTTCATAATCGGATTTCGTGAAATTCGATTGTGGGGCAGATATGATTTCGTCATACTGTTCCTGATACTCGTTACTATTCCTACGTAAATGCGCTTCGGAAATGGAAACCGTAAGTTTCTCGACCAATGCGTCAATTTTCGCAAGCGCATCCGCATAAGCCCGATCTACATCTCCATCAATATGTGCGTTCGCCACAACTCTAATTTGGTGGTTCACATGATCAAATATCAAGAGCGTTTCGGCAATCATGAAAAAGCAATCCGGAAGCTGCAGTTCATCTTCGGTATCATCTGGCAACGCCTCGACGAAGCGCACCATGTCATAACTCATATAACCGACTGCACCCCCGTGGAATTTGGGTAACTCTTCAGCGTCAACGGGTTGATAAGTCTGCATCAATTCCTCAAGGGCACGCAACGGATCTTCATATTTTTGGACAACGGTTTCTCCTTTTTCCAAGTGCTCAATGGTAACTTGGTGCCCTTTACTATGGAAAAGCACTGAGGGTTGACTCCCCAAAAAAGAGTAACGCGCAAGGTTTTCACCACCTTCAACGCTTTCGAGCAAGAACGCATAATTATCTGGCATCAGTTTGTAAAAAGCAGATACCGGTGTTTCCATATCCGCCATAATCGATCTATAGACCGGTATTGTATTTCCTAATTTCGCTGCCTCGCGAAAATCTTCTAACATAGGATAATACATTTTTTAATTATTCCTTTTTCCCAACACCATTCCGCAGATGCTTCTGTCGGATAGAATGCTTATTGCGTTGTCGGTTGGTGTCTGACGACAACAATGGTTATATCATCATACTGCTCGGTTGTCTGCACGAAGGCTTGGATGTCCTTCAAGATAGACTGAATGATCTCTTCTGCACTCAAGTGTTGCGGTGCTTCGGCAAGCACGGACTTCAGGCGTTCAGTGCCATACATCTCCTCCTCTGAATTGAGTGCCTCAATAACACCATCGGTATAGAAGATATAGGTATCACCAGGGGCAAGTTCAAGCTGCTCCTGACCGTATTCCGTTCTTTTCATACCCCCGAGTGGTAGTTCAGTGGTCTCAATCTCAACAAGCGTATTTTCGCGTTTTAGAATAGGGTAGGGTTGCCCCGCATTTGCATAGAGTATCTGTGCGTTCTCTGTGTCAATGATGGCGAGGTTAAGGGCAATAAAAGTTCGTCCGTAGAGCCGCGGCACAAGGCTAGCATTGAGATTAGTGAGGATGACATCCGCGCTGTACTGGATTTGGACGATTTCGTTGAGCATGCCGTTGGTAAGGACAGCGTTCAGTGCGCCGCGTAGTCCTTTGCCTGCAGCATCCGCCACGGCGATCACAAGATGTTTCTCCCCGGCATTGAGGTAATCGTAGAAATCTCCGCCCACTTGTGTCGCTGGGAGTGACATGCCGGCAACATCGAGTCCTTCAACTTCAGGCACTTCCGTCGGCAGCAGCGCTGTTTGCATATTTCGGGCTTCCTCAAGTTCCGCGCGGAGTTGTTGCATTTCGGCTTCTTTGCGCTGCTGCATCTCCGCGTGCAACCGTGCGACACGCCGCCGGTTCACAAGCAGTCGAGCCAGTAGGTATAGAACGATTGTGATGAGAAATCCAATTAAAATAAGATAGGGGAGATAACTCCGCTTCCGGTTGCTTATGTCAGCATTCCACAAGATGACTGTGCTATCCTTGCTCCCACTCGCGAGCGTCTTGCCATCCGGACTATACGCAACACTCCAAACCAAACCCTTATGTCCAGTGAGGGTTGCTATCTGATGCCCTGTGTCAACATCCCATAAGATGACTGTGTCATCCCCACTCCCACTCGCGAGCGTCTTACCATCCGGACTATACGCAACACTCATAACCGAACCCTTATGTCCAGTGAGGGTTGCTATCTGATGCCCTGTATCAGCATCCCACAAGATGACTGTGTCATCCACGCCCCCACTCGCGAGCGTCTTACCATCCGGACTATACGCAACACTCGAAACCGTATTAGTATGTCCAGTGAAGGTTGCTTTCTGATGCCCTGTATCAGCATCCCATAAGATGACTGTGCTATCCACGCTCCCACCCGCGAGCGTCTTACCATCCAGACTATACGCAACACTCAAAACCTGATCCTTATGTCCAGTAAGGGTTGCTTTCTGATGCCCTGTATCAACATCCCATAAGATGACTGTGCTATCCACGCTCCCACCCGCGAGCGTCTTACCATCCGGACTATACGCAACACTCAAAACCGAACCCTTATGTCCAGTAAGGGTTGCTTTCTGATGCCCTGTATCAACATCCCATAAGATGACTGTGTCAGCCGCGCTCCCACCCGCGAGCGTCTTACCATCCGGACTATACGCAACACTCACAACCGAACCCTTATGTCCAGTAAGGGTTGCTTTCTGACGCCCTGTATCAACATCCCACAAGATGACTCTGCCATCCACGCCCCCCCTCGCGAGCGTCTTACCATCCGGACTATACGCAACACGCGAAACCGTATTAGTATGTCCAGTGAGGGTTGCTTTCTGATGCTCTGTGTCAGCATCCCACAAGATGACTCTGCTATCCGCGCCCCCACTCGCGAGCGTCTTACCATCCGGACTATACGCAACACTCAAAACCGAACCCTTATGTCCAGTGGTTACTTTCTGACGCCCTGTATCAGCATCCCACAAGATGACTCTGCTATCCTCGCTCCCACTCGCGAGCGTCTTACCATCCGGACTATATACAACACTCACAACCATATCAGTATGTCCAGTGAGGGCTGCTTTCTGACGCCCTGTATCAGCATCCCACAAGATGACTGTGTTATCCGCGCTCCCACTCGCGAGCGTCTTACCATCCGGACTATACGCAACACTCAAAACCCAATTCGTATGTCCAGTGAGGGCTGCTTTCTGACGCCCTGTATCAGCATCCCACAAGATGACTCTGCTATCAGCGCCCCCACTCGCGAGCGTCTTACCATCCGGACTATACACAACACTCAAAACCGTATTAGTATGTCCAGTGAGGGCTGCTTTCTGACGCCCTGTATCAGCATCCCACAAGATGACTCTGCTATCCTCGCTCCCACTCGCGAGCGTCTTACCATCCGGACTATACACAACACTCACAACCATATCAGTATGTCCAGTGAAGGTTGCTTTCTGATGCCCTGTATCAGCATCCCACAAGATGACTCTGCTATCAGCGCCCCCACTCGCGAGCGTCTTACCATCCGGACTATACACAACACTCAAAACCATATCAGTATGTCCAGTGAGGGTTGCTTTCTGATGCCCTGTGTCAGCATCCCACAAGATGACTGTGTTATCGAAGCCCCCACTCGCGAGCGTCTTACCATCCGGACTATACGCAACACTCAAAACCGGACCCTTATGTCCAGTAAGGGTTGCTTTCTGATGCACTGTGGCAACATCCCATAAGATGACTCTGCCATCCTCGCTCCTACTCGCGAGCATCTTGCCATCCGGACTATATGCAACATCCTGTGTAGGACTCAGCGTATGTCCAGTGAGGGTTGCTTTGTAATGCCCTGTGTCAGCATCAACCAAGTCGACTTTGCCACCCGGGAACCCAAACGCGAGCGTTTTACTATCCGGACTATACGCAATACTCGAAACCTGATGCTTATGTCCAGTGAGGGTTACTTTCTGATGCCCTGTATCAACATCCCATAAGATGACTGTGCCATCCATGCCCCCACTCTTAAACGTCTTACCATCCGGACTATACGCAACACGCGAAACCTGATTCTTATGTCCAGTGAGGGTTGCTTTCTGATGCCCTGTGTCAGCATCCCACAAGATGACTGTGCCATCCATGCCCCCACTCGCGAGCGTCTTACCATCCGGACTATACGCAATACTCGAAACCTGATTCTTATGTCCAGTGAGGGTTGCTTTCTGATGCCCTGTGTCAACATCCCACAAGATGACTGTACCATCCACGCTCCCACTCGCGAGCATTTTACCATCCGGACTATACGCAACACTCCAAACCGAACCAGTATATCCAATGAGTACCGTTTTCTGTTCCTCAGTAGCCACATCCCACAGCAGTGCTTCTGCACGCCCCATGCTTGTCAACGTCTTGCCATCTGGACTATACGCAACACTCAAAACCACATCAGTATGTCCAGTGAGCGTCGCTTTGGGGCTTCCTATGTCGGCATCCCACAAGCGAACCGTGTTATCTCCACTCACACTCGCCAATATCTCGCCATCTGGACTATACGCAAGATTCAAGACATCACTGGTATGGCCAGTGAGCAAGGCGAGTTCCTCGCCCGTATATCCATCAAAAATCCAAATTCCCATAGAACCGGCTACGGCGAGGCGCGCACCGTCCGGTGAAAACGTTAGCGCATTTGCATTACCTTTGCCGAGGCGAGCTTTGGCACCCTCGGGCAAACCGAATTGTGTATGGGCTTCATATTGAGCGGAACTGTGAGGCAAACAGATGAGGCACACAACAAGGATGATGCAGATCAAGCGCAATACTGTTTTCATAAGTGACGGACCTTTTTTGAACACCTAAGCAATATTCAATATATATTTCTGAGATTCAGTTGTCAGAGTATAGGTGCTGTTTTGTTTAGGGATTCAAGTCCCCAACGCGTTTGTTGATGTGATGTTCTTATGCCTTCCCAAAAATTTTCTACAACCTCACTAAAATCGTAAAAAATTTGGATGAATGTCGGGAACTGGGTATCAACGCGATCTTCGTGAGTTTCAAAGATCTGAACACCTTCGATTAATTTCTGTTTAATTGTTGATAGAAATGCTCTGTCCAAAACAAATAAAGTGTCTACCACCTCAAAGAGGCATGACAATTCATCTTGGATATCACCCTCTGATTTACTGACCAAAAGATCAAGCGTGTCTTGTAGAGTTTGTGACAAGTTTGCACTCTCTTGAAGAGATGTCTGAGATTGCATCTCCGTAAATTTGTGGTTCATCTCGGTGTTTACTTTCTCGTTCGCCTGCATTCTTTTCGTGAGTTCCCATAGTTCAGGAATAACTTCATTTATTAACGGGGTCAAATAAAAGTCGTGGAATCTCTTGTGCGTTTCTATGGCTTTCTCCACTTTATACGGCGTCTTTAAACCTGGAGATTCGTCTGCAATTAGGCTTTGATTCTTCATCTCTTGGTCAAGAAGGTGCGCGTTTTCCATCTCTACGGACAAGTATAAGGCTGACACCCACCGCTGATATAATTTTCCCAATTCCAGCGTGTCTTCTTTATTGCCACCCCCTTTTTCTTTGAAAGTCGGCAGGTGTAATCTACCAATATGGTACATATCCTTGAAGGCATCAATGTCCAGCCTGTTGTTGTGGACCTTGACATAACTCTGCGTAGCGTCTAATCCGTAGTAGGCTCGCAAGATCATCTGTCCTCCTGGATGGATATGGTCAAAATCGGTTAAATCGTATACTTGGTTATCAATGGCCATCCAGCATTGCGCTGCGGGATCATTTTTTTGTGCGAGTTCTGAGACGCTAATGCCTTCCTCAGTCCGAGGTCTGACAGCGGTGTTCGTGTAAACTTCCAGTTTGAGCGTCCCTGTAGAAAACAACTTCGCCAGATGTTGGGTTGCTCCGACTTCGCGTTCTGATGGGGATCCCGGTAAGTTTTGATAAAAAACGTTTTTGAGAGACTCGTAGGCGGCTTTAGCAAATCCAGTACGGCCGCAGATATACACGTGGGGTGTTGCATTTTCGTTCTGTAAAAATTTCCAAA
Source organism: Candidatus Poribacteria bacterium (assembly GCA_963662915.2). GTDB lineage: Bacteria > Poribacteria > WGA-4E > WGA-4E > WGA-3G > WGA-3G. The sequence goes on from CAXXEU010000002.1 coordinate 3,070,803, forward strand.
TTTCCTTGTTGACGTTAGCCTCCGCCAAAACATCTTGGATGTGCCCTCTCGTTCCTTCGTGATAAAGAAATTGACTCCCCATTTCCAAGGTTCTCTTCATGTCAACTTCAATATCCTCTTGAGAGAATTTGACGAACAGTTTGAGTCGGTTATTTACGCAGGCATGGAGAAGATCTTCCTGATAGTGAAAATATTCTCTGGAACGTGTAAAAAACATGAGAGACATACCTCCGGATTCTGGGTCTTTCAATCGTTCCAGAATGAATGCGCGAAACGGGCTTATTCCTGTTCCACCTGCGATCATCAATATCGGGGTCCGTTTGTCAATTGGTAAACTGAACCTGGGTGGATGTTCAACCCGAAACGAGATTGGTGTTTGTCTGTCTAAACTATCTGCCAAAAATTTGGAAGCAGTGCCGTATTTCATTTCGCCGTTGGATTCATATTTTACGATACCTACCGTCAGATGTAGTTCTGAAGCACCATCGGTTTCATCAGCATCCATGGCAGACGAAATAGAATAGTCTTTGAAATTGAGAGGCGGAACGACCCGGGAGATGTAGCCATTCGCATTTGGGTCCGTGTCGAGCAGTGTCCGTGGGTCAAAGCCTTCGCGGGTCAATCGGTTCAACACTTCCCAAAGTTCCCAATTTGTAGTCGTCTGATGCCGAAGCTCTTCTGCCAAAAATGTACTTTTATTCGCCATATAAAGGGAGTGTGCGATGCGGGGATGAACTGGCCGTATCTGGGCATAACGCAAAAAGACTTCCAACGGGAGAGAAACATCTGCAAAACCCAAACGCAATATCATGGCTTCTTGCCACTCTTGAGATAAAACAATTTCCGCCTCAGTATCTCGTGCCCTTAAAGCCTGCAGTGTTTTACGGATAAGTGCATCGGTGTTTCCAGGCAAAATTAGACAGCGGTCCCCTGGTTCGTAATTTACACCGGTTCCTTCTACATCTAAAACCACATGTTTGACATCTGGAGCCCCTGCAGTGTGGGTTTCGCTGACCGATTTGATGTAAGCGAAATGAGTGCTTTCGAGGAAAGGCTCGGTGCGTTCTAAACGGGCGTCCTCAAGTTCAGCGTCTACATGGTCGTGTTCTCTATCTTTAAATTTGCCTGCAAATCCGCCTATGGTTATGCCTCTACCCATCTTAAAAGCGAGTTCCAAATATCCGTAGACTTTCATGCGGTGCCGTCCTAAGAACCCATTATTGCTTGCATAGATATCTATTGTCTCTTGATAGAGGTTGTCCAAGATGGGATCATCCATTTTCCTGACGTATGTCCGTAAAGAGACTTCGGATACAGCCTCAATGAATTTCTGCCAGAAGATCGGATAGGTTTTACGCAAGGCTTTTATCTCGCTACCGAGGAAAGTTTCGTGTTTTTGGCGTTCTAAAAACGTGTCAAGGAGGTTAAAGACCGGAGACGAGGTGCCGCTGGGACCCAGAACATCCTCCCGAAAAGGCACAGCAAACGGGGCGACTGTCTTTGCCCAGACAATGTGGTGAACGTAGTTTTCACTGTAACTATTTGGATTGATGTTGAAGAGTGACTTATGTACTATCTTTTTCAAACAAGCGATAATAGCACTCAACGCAGTTTTCAAGGCTTCGGGGGCGTTCCGCTGAATCGCTTCTTGTGCTTTGGCAATATTACGGACAATCGGCGCGCAATGGGCTAAAATTTCCAATTGTGTCAGATAAAAAATCTGCTCGGAGGGGTTGTTCACCGTCGGAAAAAGTAGTTCGAGATTGTTGAGGTCAAAGGATTCCTCCGGTTCCTTGAATTGCCAATTGTAAACAATGAGATCTATGTAGGACAGGACACCGAGAGGGCGCTGCAATCTCCTTTGTACCTTTTCCCAAGGTTCTTGCAATTGCGGGGGAAGTCCATTCTCTGGTGGTTCTGATCGGACATAATAGTATGCATGAGACAATATAGACAGCAGACTACAGGCCCTGATGAGGTGAATATCAGCCAAGTGCGTCGCGTCTGCTTCTAAAATAGGTAAGTGCTCAATGAGGGTCCGTAAACGCAGCGATGAATAGTGATTGGGTAGCTCGGCAACAAGATTCTCCCACACATCAAAGTAGCTTGGCAATCGCTGTGTTGTTTCATTTAGCGGAACAAATCCTCTATTTCTGGAAAGAAATCCAAGATTTTCATGTCCGAGTATTGTATTGATATCAGATGCAAGGTCCAAAACGATTCGCGATGGCGTTGACGTATTCGGATCAGTTGACCTTAATTCAGTTGGATCCGAGTCGTGAGAAGAATCAAATGGGTTATGCATTTCTGATAAAACCTCCTGAAACAGCGTAGAAGCAATTCTTGCAGTTGTCCAGTTAGCACGCTAAGTTGAGTCACGAAAACATTACGGTTTTAACCAACGATGAAACACGACTTCTTTGTCGCCAGGCACAACGACACGCAATAGAACTGTATCGTCGTCGAAAAAATCCATGACCATGAAGCCTGCACGTGAACATGCAAATAGCGTCTCTTTCCCACGCTTCACACCAGATATTTTCGACCCAGCACCACTTACAATGAGATAATCGGTCGTGTCTCCCTCCAAAACTTGCAGAGAATGATCATGTCCCGCGGCATAGATTAACAAGGGTGTTTTTTCAGGTACCGAAAAGGCATCGTTGAGATGATCGATCATGGCTTTGTAGACTGTGTGATCGGTATCCTGTCTGTTCCAAAACCTGTACCACTTCTTCCCCCTGTGTGATCCATACGTTTTTATGGGATGGTGTCCAGCGACGATTACTGGTAATTCAGTAACTAACAGAGATTTGAGCTCATCTATGATCGCATCCTGATCTTTCTCTGTTTCTTTATGGAGCCACCACTTGTCGTACTTGTGGAGCCACCATTGTGTGTCGAGAATGACAAGTCGAACGGAGGGAGCGGCGGTTGGTAGGTCCAGGGCGACTGGTCCTGGAGAACCGTATGATGGGAGAAACACAGGGAGACTATTTCTGGCCCCAGCCCCGAGGCGTTGATTAATGAACCTTTCCTGTGCCAGAACAGCACTATACCCCGATTTACCGCTATCTGCCCAATCATGATTGCCGGGGATAAACAGTCCATGCACTTGACTCTCTATGACGGCAGCTAACTGTGGACCCAGTTTCGCATCCGCCTCGTGACGCTTCTTTTTCGTCAATCCCTCCTCATACATATTGTCTCCTAAAAAAACGATACTGGTTTTTTCAGGTATCTTTTTCCCCCACTCCGTGAGAGTTTTGAGAGTCGGTTCATCATCATCTTCTGGGGCACCCGCATCACCTATCAGAATAATCCGGTAGCGAAGCGGGACCTTTGATGCAATTTTTTCTGGAGACTCTGGTAAGTCGGACGAACAATCCGAGGTCGTGTGATTTACCTTCTGAGCACATCCGGTAATTGTAAGAAAACAACAGAGTAAAAAGATTGAGTAAAGATGCTTCCAGTGTCGGTAACATTTTAGCATTCTATGGGTAACCTCCTTAACCCTCAAAGCAGTTGCGTAAGCCTATTGGATTTATACCGTATTTTGTGTAGGGTCCATCGAATTAAAACGACGTATCTTTTTTTTCTTTCCCTTGAACTGAACATAATCATCAGCATAGATTCTGAACCGGCATACATCGATTGGGGTAACTTCTGAAGCGTTGATGTTGCTAATTACATCCGCCTTTTCCAATGCTCCGGCAACAAGTTCTGAGCAAAAAAGGGATCCAAAGTCTTCCTTGTTTTCAGTTATGCCTAAACGGTCGAGATGATCTATCCACGCGCGGATTAACACTGGTAGAGTATCGTAGGGTTTCCCTCTACTATCAATCAGAAAGTCAAAAAAATCCTTCTCGTTGTTTGTCAGAGCGGCTCGGGCAATATCGTTTAAAGGTAACCACCACAATTTACCTTTATGATTTCGTTTTATATCGCTGAGTTTAGTGAATTTAACACCAGAAGCAGTTGCCTCAGCGATCTGGTTGAAAAGACGCCCCTGAGACGTACCACTCATCTCTAACTTAGTGTGAAGAACAACTCCTACATGCGATATATTGCTTTTTGTAGCCTTCTTTATGATCTTTGAGAAGGCCTTCTTCCCTGAAAAAGCAATGACATCCCCAGGTCTCATACAATCTCTAATATCCTCATATTCCCTCTGTAACAAAGGCATTTTCATTTCCTTCAGGCCTTGCCTTACTAAACTTCTATAGCATGTCCCATTCGTCTGTATACCTGCAATCAATGAAGTGTGTTTGTCAAGACAGCTGCTACGCGAAACTACGAAAACAAAAACAGCCCGCGACGTGCAATGCACGCGCAGGCGCGAAAAAAACCGCGACAGCCATAAATGCTGACACGGCTCTGTGATAGAATATATGAATAACTACTTAGTCTATGTAAAGTGGGGGGGGGGGGGCAGATGCCAACTGATCGTCAGCACGTTCCACGGACGACACGACAGCGCGATACACAACGAAGGACTGGGAAGTGCCCAATCCAGCCGCAAGGGAAATCAATTGGATCGTGTTGACATCAATACGTAGGTTTTGCATGGTTGTCACCTGTGTGAAGTTTTAGGACAGCCATTTCTATGCTCAACTACTCAAATTATACAATACCTGTCGATTTTTGTCAAATATTTTTTCAAAATTTCAAAAAAATGGGAAAAACAATTGTTTTCAGCGATATTAAGAAACACGTTATAGGTTTTGAGAAAGGCTGGAAAACAGGAAGCCTGCAAGAAACGCAGTGTTGGCTATCTTCCAACCTTATACCAGAGCATTTCAGTTTTAGGTTTTCGGTGAGAAAACCAATGAAATCCCCGTCGCCTCTCAACTCCTGAAACACTTTGACATCGCTGGAAAAGTCATCACCACCGATGCCCTTCTGACACAGCGGACGTTTTGTAAAGACGTTCTCGCTTCGCAGGACGCAGAAAAATATCACAAACGCTACGGGAGTTCGCTGACACGCCTAAACTCCGCAGTTAACCTTATTCATGGATAACTCGGAAAACTGAAATGGTACACACCCCTGAATTGGTTTGACATCCCGCATGGAAAATGTTATACTTCATTTAGACATAGATACCTGCCTTCGCGAGGCACCTGAAAACCGTATCGCCTCGGTGGGTAAACGCTCCGTTCAAGGAAGAAAAATGAGAAGTTTTGGGACCCAAGGTCGCGTGCGTCCGGAGCAGCATTATATCGTTCCCCGAACAGCGCACGTCGCCGATTTTATCACCCGCATTAGAGCGGGAAAATACATCGTCCTCTTCGCGCCCCGGCAGACGGGGAAGACGACCTTTTTTCGCTTGGCTCTTGACAGACTCGTTGCCGAAGATCCAACTTATTTCCCGATCCAACTCAATTTTGAGGTCTACGCAGATTATGCTGCTGCTGGCTTTTATACCCACCTTTACGAAATGATTCGCGAGGAACTTGAAACGAGTTTCCGAAGACGCGGATTGACGCTTTCAAGGGCATTGGTCGACTTGCTGGAGGCAACAACCCTCACGGATCATGTGTCGATGTTAGACTTCTTTCGGCATCTGGGAAGTCTGCTGGCGCGCGAGACGGGTGAACAGAAAATTGTGATCCTCATCGATGAGTTTGATGGCATCCCGCGCGGGGCTTTGAGAGGTTTTCTCCATACGATCCGCCACATCTACCTTACGGATGCACCCCGATGCCCGCACAGTGTGGGAATCGTAGGGGTCAAGAGTATCACACAACTTGATTACGATCGGTCTATTTCGCCGTTCAATATCCAAGATGAGTTCCGTTTACCCAACTTTACCCGCCAACAGGTACACGTGCTGTTTGCACAGTATACCGAGGAGGTCGGGCAAGCGTTCAGATCCGAAGTCATTGAAAGCCTCCATAAACAGACTGCCGGCCAGCCCTTTCTCGTTAACAGATTGGCACAGATCCTTACCGATGAGATGGATATTCCCAAAAACGAAACGATTGAGATGCATCACTTTGCAACGGCACATCAGCGACTCCTGCGGGAACGGAACACCAACATCGATCATTTGCGATCGAATGTCCGAAGGGACCCGCGGTTTGAAAAACTCTTGATGCGTATCGTCTCTTATGAAAACGGTATACTCTTCGATCCGGACGATGATCTCATGAATGAACTCGTTACTTTTGGCGTTATCACAGAGGATCCCGATGGACTCTGTGAGATTGTTAATCCTATCTACCAGCATCGCATCCTGCAGATATTTAAGCCGACAATTAACGGACTTGAGAACACCTACTTCCCGGAAGACACAGGCGAGAATTTTACGGATTACCTCACGTCCACCGGGGTACTTGAAATAGAACGACTTCTTGATAACTTCCAGGCGTTCATCGCCCGCGCCGGGTTCCGTATTTTACAAGTGCCGGATACCCCGCAAGAATATGTCGGGCAATACCTGCTTTACGCGTATCTCGACCATTTCGTCCGTATTGTCGGCGCGGATATGTTCCTTGAAGTCCAAACGGGACGCGGCAGAATGGACCTGCTGATTCTCCACAACCAGCGAAAATACATCGTTGAGACGAAGATCTGGGAAGGCGACCGATATTATCAATCGGGCAAAGCACAACTGGCGGCATACCTGAAGTTAGAAGGTGCGCAAGAAGGCTATTATGTCGTCTTCGATCACCGCCAGCAGCCAGCGTCGCGGGTAGAGACAGAGACCGTAGCAGGTATGAAGATTCGGAGTTACGTCATCCCTGTGCTGCAGGAACGGCCTTCAAGTAGATAGTATCGTCACCACCGGAACAGAGCGATTCATTGGAGGAAATCGGAATTAAGCGCGACACACGGAAAACACGTTACCGGGATCACATCAGACGCACACCACTATCTGAAGGGCGCGGCGTGGCACGGGAACATCCGGGAACTCAAAAACGCCATTAATCGATCAATAATCGCAACAGCAACGAAAGAGGTGAAGGTAGGTGATTTGCCCGCAGATATTGCACTCACACCGCAGGCAACGGACTCAGAAAGTCGTCCGAAAAACGCCCAAAGCACAGTACCAGTAGAGGCGCGTAAGATTCTGGAGCGACTCTCTGTGGTAGAATTCATCTCGATTTTCGGGGGTATCCCGATTGCTGTTTGGAAGCGACTGCCAGCGAAGACACAGGATACAATCATTCGTGAAGCCTCCTTCAAATTAGTGGAATGTTTAGGGGGCCTCCACGATACGATTCATATCGCAGGTAAGAATCTCGACCAAATTCACACAGAGGTCGCGCAGCAGCAGTTAGTGAAATATGGAAACTACACACAAGCAGCAAACAAGTTACAAATAGATCGGCGGACGCTTAAAACCTACCTCGAAAACGATGATGTTAACGGATAGTGGGCACCCCAAAAGAGGTACCCACAACAGGGCCATTTTGGACAAACTCCGCTGTCCGAGGGATTTCCAAATCCCGACGCTCCTAATCACGACTTTCCGAATAAATCCCGCAACAATTGTTGTCCCTTAAACCCCAAAGCTCTTCTCAATATTTGATCGGAGATGGGCGATGATGTCCCCGGCTAATTCCTCAGAGAATTCGCCATCTTCTGCGTCGGTTAGTGCAGCAATGACGTTCTCAAGGTCCTTCCTTTCTTCTGAATGGAAAGATTTTTGGCTTCCCATAATCTCGCTAATTTGTGGCAGAACGTAAGCCCTGAAACACGGGGTTGCCCACTTGAGTTCGTCGGCAATTCCGCTCAACTCTGCAACACGCCCCTCCAATTCGGTCTCCAACGCTTTTAACCCGTTCTGGTCAGCAGTCGGGTCACCCGCAGCGTCCCTCGCTTCCAAGACTCGACTTTCAAAGGCGATTAAGTCCCGCACCTTATCCACAATAGCATTTGCCCGTTTTTGTGCTTCCAACATTTCGCGTTCAGTCATCTCAGCCATCTTGTGTTCTCCTTTTTATTTTTAGGCGGGATTCTCAATCCCGACCTCTTAGTGTAGGAAAGATTTCTAATCCCGAAACCAAAAAAATAGCCCGCAGCACGCCTGTCTCAGACAGGGCACTTGCGGGCACAAAAATAGACTTAAAAATGAAAACAGAAAGTCCCGAATAGGAATTTCCGTTTAACGTCTCGATTAACTTGAAAAATGAAACACTTAACGAGTATAAAGTGGGGGGGGGGGGGGGGAGAGCTGCCTTGCTAACTGGATCTACAGCAAGCGTTATTGGCAGCCAAAGCCACAACATGTCCGCAGCAGCGCCGCGCACATCAGGCATGTGACACACACGGAAAATTGTGTCTGCGATGTTACTGTCAATATGTCCAATATGTCCGTTTTGCCGCATTGTCCTCTTACCCTCGGCTGGGGAGTTGGTTTTAAGGTTTTAGTCCAATTGATCCGTTGGGAGTTCCAGCCACGTCCGAATGGTGTGACGCACGGCATCGCATACACAGATGGCATGTTGTGCATTATCAGCAGTCGCTGAATCCCCCGGATAGCGAGCATCCACCGCATACTCGGTTATTATCTTAAAATCGGACTGCCACTGCAACCAAGCGGGGATTGTTGGCACAATTAACATCAGCAATTCTACAAGGTCATGGGTCCTTGGCACAAAAAAGTTTGCTTCCTGAAGCCACGCCTTGAGATATTTTTCAATACACTGTTGGGCATGGAAGCAGATAGAGTTATGTAGCGGGGCGGATGCTTGTTGAAGCCATATCGCGGAATTATAATCTTCTTCAGCTTTTTCTACCCATTCCAAAGTTAACGGGTTCGTGCAGCCGTGTTCCTTTTTGACGGTGTTCAGTCCATCTTGCCGGTTTCTTGTTCTGTAATAGGCATTGGATCCATAAAGAAAATCGCCTTTTTCAGTGATTTCGCGAAGAAACCAATCGTTATACGCAACACGATAGGCAATTTCTTCAGGTGAACGCACCAACAGATCCAGGCTGAAGTGCTCGGGAATCCGTTGCTGGATTTCCAAGGCTTTATTGCGATATTCCGATTTCGGAATATCCATCACAACGAGCAGATCGACATCCGAATCTTTAGTAGGCGTACCGTAGGCGTATGAGCCGAAGAGAATCACTTGTAGCGGTGCAAATTCCTGCACGATGTCGTCAGTTACGGCTTGAATATCTTCCCGGGCAACCATACCTACTTCTCCATTATGATACAGGACTTACGCAGTTGTCTCTAAAAACCGACAGATTCCCCCTGCTTGCGGGCGGACTAACGGGGGTAATCCTAAATCTTGCGTAAGTCCTATATAGAATTCACATTAAACTGTAGCACAAATTCGGATAAGACATCAAACGTTTTTTTTTTGGATTTTCTGGATTTTTTGTACGAGATTAGAGACAGCACCCCTCCAGTCCGTTAATAAGGGGCTGGAACGCCTGTATGATACACTGTTGATAAATTGGGTTAACGATTTCACATACGCTGTCAGTCCCCTCCGTGATAATGCCGTAAGTCGTGAGTTCAGCGATAATTTCGTTATGTAACGTGAATTGGACACCTCTGCCATAAGAGACAATTTTCATCAAGAGGCTTTCAAAGCGTGGATCTCTACGGATATTGGTAAGAAGATGGGTCAGATTCACATTATTTTCTTTTAGAAGACGCGCGTGTGCTTTCGCAAAGTGTTCCAGGGTAATCGATTCACTTTTCAGAATGTCCATCTCTTCGGTGAGAATCTGTCCAAATCGGTTGACCAAAAAAGGTTGACCGGCCGTCTGTCTGTGGAGTGCGTCAATAACTTCCGGGGCAAAGGCTTGTCCAACTTCATCCGTATACTGTCCGATCAGTTCTTGCACCTGTTCCCGCGTGAAATTAGGCAAGTGAAACTCATCTTGGATATTGAATGGTGAAACGGATCTATCATAGTTTAACTGGGTAATGCTCTTGACACCTACGATACCAACACTATGCGGACACCGCCTATCATCAGAAAGATAGATGTCGCGAAGCGAATGAAGGAAATCACTGAGAACCGCCTGCGGAATACCATCAAACTCGTCTACGATGAGGACAACCTTCTGTTCACTGTATTGCTGCTTCAGAAAATCCTCAAACGTTTCAAAGAACTCCATCATTAAAATATGATTGGTGAGTTTCATACTATCAAGGAACGCCATGAGTGCAGCAGAAGGCGCGTGTCCCCGTTTTTGGAAAACTCGCTCAATTTCCTTACGAACTCGCTTATAAAAAGTATCATAAAAATCAGCAGGTGCAAGATTTTTATACGCTTCAAAATTCAGTTGAATCGGGAAATAGATCGATGACATAGTTATCAGCACATCAAGTGCCAATCGGAAAAATGTGGTTTTTCCGGTCTGGCGTGGCGCGAAGAGGACAATATAACGGCCTTCTTCAATACGTTCGATAAAATCGGCAATCTCTTCAGTCCGCGAGACAACATAGTGTCGCTCAGGATACACGCGGCCTTGGGTACCAAAACGTCTCATTTTTTCTCCGGATTCGTCTTAAAATTCGCAGGGATTTCTGTTTTGATCGGCATTATATCATACCTATCTTTGAAAGTCCATAAATTTCTGCTATTAAAAAACGTGGATATGATATACTACCTATTGGAAAATCAGAAGCATAGAAACAGGAAAGGAAACACATTGATTCAACGACAAGTCCGGGATAGCCTTACAGGGCGGGCAGTGCTGATCGGTTTGGCGTGTGCGACCACCGAATGCCTCCTCGCGCCTTATAACGATTACGTTATCCGTAACATCTTCCTGGCAGGTGGCCACTTTCCTGTCGCGCCGTTCTTTGTCCTGACGGTTTTTGTGTTAGGTATCAACGTTCTCCTGAAACGGGTGCATCCGACTTCAGCGTTCTCATCGGGCGAACTCGTCACAATCTGGTGTATCATGCTCGCGCCAGCAGGGATTCCGTCTTCGGGGATGATGCGCTACGCGCTCAGCCCGATGGTGGCTTACCAGTATCTTGCCACCCCAGAAAACGATTGGGAGTCCTTATTCCACCACTATATTCCACATTGGCGGGTGGTGCAGGATCGGACGGCGGCGAGCTCCTTCTTTGAAGGTCTGTTCGCAGGTGAATCGGTGCCGTGGGGCGCGTGGATAACCCCAATCCTGACGTGGAGTGCCTACGTCTTGGTCGCTTATTTCGTGATGATCTGCCTCTCCGTGCTACTCCGCAAGCAGTGGGTAGAGTATGAACGTTGTGCGTTTCCGCTGGTTAAGTTGCCAGTAGAAATGGCGGCGCAAGGCAGCGGGAGTCTCGGTCCGCTTTTCAAGAACAGCGCGATGTGGTTCGGGTTTGCGTTCCCAGTCTTCCTACACACGATGAACGGTCTACATACGTTCTTTCCTGCCGGTCCGCATATTCCACGTGATTTTTGGCTGAACCAATATCTCGTTGAACGCCCCTGGAACGCACTCCGTCCATTTCAGATTGTTATTTTTTGGTCGATGGTCGGGTTTAGCTACCTCCTGACGTTGGAGGTGTCGTTTAGTATCTGGTTCTTCTTTATCTTTTACAAATTGCAATGCCTCTTAGGGGTGATGCTCGGTTTCCAACTCACTTCGGGCCCCGGCGTTCAGTGGACGGGTAAGTCATTCAGTGCAGCACAAGAAGCGGGAGCATGTCTGGCGTTTATCGCTATTGCACTCTGGAAAATGCGGCACCACATTAAAAACATGCTCCAGTTTCGTCCTTCCGATGAAGCACTTCCACACGGCGTTACAATTTTCGGTTTACTCGGTGGCATCTCTGTCCTCGTGTTCTTCAATCATTTGATGGGTATGTCCATCTTATTTGCGCTCGGTTTCGTTCTATTTCTGCTGGCAATGTATGTCGTGCTGACGTGGCAGGTGATTAACGGGGGTATCCCTTTCATCAATCCATCGTTTTCACCACAGAGTTTCTTCCTAACGACACTCGGCACTTCAAAAATCCATCCGTCTACGGTGACCTCTATGATGATGCATCCGGTGTGCATGACGTTAGACCTCCGGGAGTTTATGATGCCTAACATCATGAACGGATTGAAAGCGGCGGACGATGCCGGTGTCAAGCGGCGACAACTTCTCCTTGCGATGGCAGTCGCGATGGTTATTGGGCTTGCCGTTTCCTATTACTCGGCAATTAAAATTAGTTACGCCCACGGCGCGCCTTACACGGGCGGTAGTTGGTTCATGCGACAACTGGAGGGATTACTCACCAGTCCGAAGACAAGCACAAATTGGACAAACACTGGATTTATATTGGTCGGCAGCGGTTTCACGGTCTTTTTGATGTGGATGCGGCAAACCTTTGTGTGGTGGCCCCTGCATCCGCTCGGTTACACGATGCTGAGTTCTTGGGCGACGTTTAAACTTTGGTTCTCAATATTTTTGGGGTGGGGTCTGAAGTTTAGCATCGTGAAATATGGTGGGTTGAAGGCGTATCGAAGCGCGAGACCGGTTTTCCTCGGTTTGGTCCTCGGGGAGATGACGTGCGCGGGTCTCTGGGCAATCATCGGAATGGTTACAGGAATCAGCACAGGATACCGTATCTTACCGGATTAAATGATAATAGCAGTCAGTAGGTTGTGGATAGCGAAACGCTAACAGCAAATCGCTTCAAAAATACTTATCCGTTAAATAAAATATAACTGAAAACCGCTTTCACGGAGAACGCACAAATTCAAGTTCAGGAACCCAATGAAATCAAGGGTCCCCAAAAACCTCCGTGAAACCTCCGTGAAAACACCTGTTAACAGACCGCTAATTGCTGATTGCGAACCGCTATCCAATCCTGCAAATCCCAAAATCCTGCAAAGCCTGATGCTGACAACAAAGGCACTCTAAAATCCGCGCGACTCCGCGATCTAATCCGCGCGACTCCGCGATCTAATCCGCGCGACTCCGCGATCCAGAAAACAATTGACAAAATGTTTACACACACCTAAAAACGTTTTGCCTTGACATTCGAAGGCACAGGGCGTATTATAATAACAGGACTTACGCAGTTGTCTCTAAAAACCGACAGATTCCCCCTGCTCGCGGGCGGACTAACGGGGGTAATCCTAATTTTTGCGTAAGTCCTAAATAAAAACGAATTCTTCAACTCGGAGATTAAAGTTACAGTATCATATTATGAAAAAATCAGTCCTCATTCTACAACTCCCACTCTTTATCCTCTGTTTGTTACATGTCGGACCCTATTCCGCCTTTTCAGTAGATTTTATCCAATTAGAACGCGAATTCGCAGGCAAAGGGACAACACAAGGGCGATTTAGCAAGGACATTCATCTCGCCTTTGACAGACAGGATATTTATGTCAGCGATACCGAGAATCGGCTTATCCAGAAGTTGTCGGCGACAGGAGAATTTCTGTTTCAATTCCCGGAAGTCCCAGAATCTCCAAACAATATCCTGCGAAAACCCGGACATCTTACCGTGGATAGCATCGGGAACATCTACGTTGCCGACCTGACTGTGCATCATATTACCGAAACTGCTGATCCAAAAATCTATATATTCGCGCCGTGTGTCTATAAATTCAGCCCAATAGGTGAGTTGTTAAACACCCACTTTGTCGATCCCGTAGATGTCCGTCCAAAAGTCGTTTTACCGGTGAGTCTCATCATTGACGAAGAAGGAAAAACTGCTTTTGCCATTCAACCGAAAGGCTATAATAGGGCACTTCGTGTCGCCCTCAATTCCGAAAATGAACTCTACGTTTTGGACGCTGAACGCGGACGTATCCACAAGTTCGATGCTGATGGAAAGAACCTGCTCGCTTTCGGTAGGTACGGTTCGGGTGATGGTGAATTCGATACGGATGCTTCGGACATCGCGATTGACGCACGCGGAAATGTCCTCATCGCAGATACTGGTAACCATAGGATTGTGAAATTTAATTCAGCAGGTAAATTCGTCAGCAGCTTCGGTAGAAAAGGGCGTGGAAACGGGGAATTTACGAAACCGATAGCACTCGCTACGCTCCCCACGGGTGAGGTTTTAGTTAAAGATGTGAGTCAATTCCGCAGAAAGATTGGGGGGCTGCCAGAGATTATCGCCCTCTCCCCAACATTGACGCAGCTGACGGAAGTTACGCCAGGGCAAGCCGAACTCGCTGATACAATCGCGAGCGCGACCCGTCCCCAATACGGACCCTTTGCTCAGCGTCCGACAGCGGCTGCCGATACGGCTGCCTTGAACCGACGCGTACGACTGCTGGAAGAGGCGGAATACAATCGTTATTATGCTGACGAAACCGATGCCGAAGGCAAGGCAGAACTCGCTGAAGAACTTAAGCGGACGGACATTCGTCTTACACTCTTCCATAACGTCATCTCACGTATCCAGAAGTTCGACAGCAATGGACGGTATTTGGGACGCATCATCTACGAAATAGACCAACTCAGTGAGGAAAAACACGATCAGACCTTCTTAGACCTCGACAGTTCCGGGTATCTTTATCTACGAGATGCCAGTGAGTTTACGATCGCGCAATATTCGGTCACAGGCTTTACTGTGAAACCTTCACACATGAACGGGTTTTACACCACCCGCGCCGCGATCCTAAATAACAACTATTTGGAAGACTACGAAGACATCGACTTTTCAACAGATGTCCAAGATGAACTCAGTCAATTGGAACTGAAAAATATGTTTGGATGGACGTACAGTCTCTCTGAACGGTGGCACTTGACGTTCCTTGATGAATTAACTTACGGCGAACAGGATGAACGCTATGTCACGCCTGCTAAAGTAGAGGACAGTTACGATTTCGAGACACAGGCGTTAGAGAACGCATTCGCGGCGAATCTGAAATTCATCACCAACCCAAACCCGTATCGCTACAAGGAATTAAATCTCTCCGTCGGTCGTGTTGACGGCACCTCTGACTTGACGCAAGACGCACTCTTCCCAGAACTCAATAAACAACACAGAGAAGACACTGGCGATGCAAGTTCTACGGTGATTGAACTGAACTGGGATGTATGGTCACGCGGAAACCTATGGCTCCGGTACGCTGACCTGAATCCGGCTGAAACGAGTCGGAATTTTGTCCGGCGATTTTACGACGTTTCTGGCGACCTCTATGAAGTTTTTGGAAGTCGCAACGAAGCACGACAGTTTATCGGTGAGTTAACCATAAAATTTTGAGGATTTTTGTCAATATGGAATTTCGGGCACTTTATCCTGATGAATTAGAAACATGGCTCGACCATGTTACGTCCGTCTTTACTGGCGGGCGCGAATACTTTTCTAATCACTGGCACAACGACCCGTGGCGGGACGCTGAAGGCATCCGTATTGCGGTTGATAAGGGTGCCATTGTCAGTACAGTCCGAGTCTTTATCCGAAAAATGTTTTTGCACGGGGAACCGATAACCGTCGGCGGCATTGGAGAAGTCAGTACGCGTCCGGAATACCGGCGACGCGGGCTTGCCACACAACTCCTTAAAGACGCTATCAGGTTCATGGAAGATCGCGAGATTGCTATGTCTGCACTCCACGGAAGCCAACACATCTATGCGATTGAAGGGTGGGAAAAGGTCCCTCGTTACTACGCCAGACAATCTTTCAGTGCTGAAAAGCGGTCAGCGTGGGCAGTCCGTCCAGCCAATTTTGACGATGCAGCGGAAGTTACACAGATTGCTGAACACTACGATGGGTATGCACGAAAATTTAACGGCACCTTCGTTAGAGACGAGATGGAATATTGGACGAAGTGGGTGCGAACCGAGTCATCGAATGCCTGGGTCGCTGAACGTGATGGAAGCATTGACGGTTATATTTCCATCGTCCAACGTGAAAATGGACTGAATGTTAAAGAGTTCATCGCTTCAGAGGCAGCTTTCGCAATGGACCGCGGTAAGCAACTTCTTGAAAACATGTTCTCTAACATCATAGCCCAAATGGACGTGGAATCGCTTGAGGTCGTCTATCCTGCCCCGATTGCTGACGGCTTTAATGCACCAAAGATTGAAGAACACGGGAGCGCGATGTATCGGATCAACCAACCGACTGTGCTTTCTGATTCATTCAATTCAATTCCCGACCTATTACACAACCAACCCGAACCTTTGTCCCAAGATATCAAGTCACATCATATCTTTTGGTATACTGATGGATATTAGGAAATCAGGACTTACGCAGTTGCCTCTAAAAACCGACAGATTCCCCTGCTTGCGGGGGACTCAGGGGGGTAATCCTATCCCTTACAATAGTTTGGACAATTTTAAACCGCAAAAGTGTGAAATTTTCTGAGTAAACTTTTGAGTGCAATTAGCGGAAACCGCCCAAAACCCAGTCATCGTATAGGTTTCCGACCTTTTCAAAACCTGTTGCGTTTCAAGATTTACTCAGAAAAACTCTGAAAAAAAGAGCATTTCCTTGTCTAAGTAATTCTGAGACCTACCATAATCGTGGGTCTTACTATAAAACTAAAACTGAACAATTTAGGACAGGACTTACGCAGTTGTCTCTAAAAACCGACAGATTCCCCCTGCTTGCGGGGGGACGAAGGATGCCCGAATCAGCAACTATTCTAACCATAATTTTTTACCTCTCCATCTAAAAAGTTCGTCCCTTTGTCTATATAGTTTACCGAACTTTTGGCGCAGCTGGCAAACGAAAACACACCAAAACAAATTGACTTCTAATCTGAGGCAGTATATAATCCTTGCTGTGGTGAAATAGAAGTTTAAGGCTGAAGGAATAGCGGAGGATATGGAAATGGCAAAATTACGCGTAGGGGTCATCGGTTGTAGTGGGATCGGCACGACACATGTATCAGGTTTAGTGGATATGCCAAATGTTGAATTAGCCGCTGGTTGCGATTTTGTTCAAAGCACACTGGAGGCTTTTAAAGAAAAATATCAGGACACCTGGGACAACATTTCTCTGTATACCAACCATCAAGAGATGCTCGCCGCTGAGAATTTAGACATCGTAACGGTAGCGACCTCTGACCATCGGCACGCCGATCTGGTCGTTGACGCTGCAAACGCTGGCGTGAAAGGCATCTTCTGTGAAAAACCAATGGCGACGAGCATCGCAGATGCCGACAGAATGATGGAGGCAACAGAGCGAAACGGAACTATCCTGTCAATCGATCACACCCGTCGCTGGCAGCCGCTATGGCGGCATACCAAAGAAGTAATCATCGGTGGCGGACGTATTGGGGATGTCCAATATGTTATTGGCACGTTGAGTGGTGGACGGGCAATGCTCTTCCGTAATGGGACGCATCTTGTCGATGCTATCTGCTATTTTGCTGACTCAGAACCCGAATGGGTCTCTGCTGAGTTAGAGGACGGCTACGAAGATTACAACGCGTATAAAGGGGATGGCGGACACGTTCCCGCAACGGAGCCATCAGCACACGGTTATATCCATTTCGCGAACGGGGTGCGCGGCTATTATGCAGGCGGGCCAAAAACAACTCTTTCCGGGTTCCGTGTGGAGATTGTCGGCACCAATGGCTACATCCTCATCAGTGACCGTGGTGCAACACTTCATCAAGACGATGTTGTTGAGACAATCGAGGCACCGACATGGGACATTTCCGGTATCCCGGCGGGACCACGAGAGTTGGTAGGTCTTATCACAGAGGGTGGAGAACCTGTTTCACCTGGAAGCGAAGGCTATAAGGTCGTCCAGATTATCATCGGCTTCTTAACTTCGCAGCAGCGTGACAATGGGAAAGTCAAACTGCCATTGGCTGCCGGTTAGTCTTCGTCAGTTTTCAAGATAATAGCGTTCTCTGGTGTCCATTGCAGATAGACCGTATCGCCGCGTTGAAAGCGATCTGTGTCCATCGCGCCTGTATTCTGCTGGTGAACAATGACCGGGGTTGGATAGCCTGTCTGAACGGTGTATTGCAGCGTCGTACCAAGGTAACTTTCGTCTTGAATCATGCCGCGTAAGAGATTCGTAGCATCAGAGGTTGCGGTCGCTGTTAAGTTGATGCGTTCTGGACGAACGGCGACGGTGACAGGCGTGTTCAATGAAATATCACTGATCGGTTTGCAAACGATTTTAGATGGGGGCTCTGTCGTCAGCACGATTTCATTCTCACTGATAAGAATCCCTTCAAGAAAGTTGGAAGTGCCGATGAAGTCCGCGACGAAGCGGCTCTGCGGCGAGTCGTAGATTTCAGACGGCATCCCTACCTGAAGGACCTTTCCTTCGCTCATCACCGCAATCCGATCGGACAAAGCCAATGCTTCGCCTTGGTCGTGTGTCACATAAACGAACGTAATGCCGACTTTGCGTTGTAACGCTTTTAGCTCCAACTGCATCTGCTTTCGGAGTTTTAAGTCGAGTGCGGAGAGCGGTTCGTCTAACAGAAGAATGGTAGGTTCGTTAATTAACGCACGTGCGAGTGCGACGCGTTGTCTCTCGCCACCGGAGAGCTCATTTGGTTTTCGGTCCTCGTATCCGGGTAACTGGATTAAATCCAACGAGCGTTCAATTGCATTCGCGATTTCTGATTTAGAAACCTTCTGCATCTGGAGCCCGAATGCAATATTCTGGGCGACGGTCTTATGCGGAAACAGGGCGTAGTTCTGGAAAACAGTGTTAACAGGACGACGATAAGGTGGAGTCTCTGCCATGACCTCACCGTTGATGTGGACCTCCCCAGTGGTCGGATATACAAATCCACCGATGATCCGCAGCGTTGTTGTTTTTCCGCACCCGCTCGGTCCAAGCAGAGAAAAAAACTCACCGCCTTCTACTTGCAGCGATACGTCATCAACTGCAACCGTGTCACCGAACTGTTTTGTTACGGATGTGAGGGTGATTTGTCCTACTGACATGCAAAGTCTCACTCTACGGACACCAAAATCGGCATACTTACTCAGCAGAAAGCACTCGCGCTAAGATCTGATTTACCAGTTGCGGATTGGCTTTTCCGCGAGTCGCACGCATCACCTGACCTACGAGAAATCCAATTGCTTTCTTCGTGCCATCACGGTAATCCTGGGCGGGACCAGGGTTGTCTTCGACAACCTGTAAAACGATGGCTTCTATCTCTGAAGTATCCGTAATCTGTGCCAATCCTTTTTCAGCAACAATCTCCTTCGGCATCTTCCCTGTCTCAAAGGCATCGTCAAGAACAGATTTGGCGATTTTGCCGCTGATGGTCGCATTTTCAATCAACTGGATGAGTTCACTGAGATGTGAGGGGGTGACCTTTGCGTCTTGGATCTCAATCTCTGCTGTGTTGAGCAGTCGAGTCAAGTCTCCCATGATCCAGTTTGCGCAGGTAGTCGGTTCACCACTGAGTTGCGCCGCTGCGTCGAAAAACTCTGCAAGTTGCCGGGTACTCGTCAGGAATTCAGTGTTCTCAGAAGATACACCGTAGTCCTCAATAAAGCGCTCTCGACGCGCGGCGGGCAACTCAGGGAGTGTTGACTGAATTTTCACAATCCAGTCATTATCCACCTGGACATGAACGAGATCGGGTTCAGGGAAGTAACGATAGTCGTCCGCCTCCTCCTTACCACGCATCGCCATAGTTTTACCGGTGCTCGCGTCAAACAAAAGTGTCTCTTGGACAACTTCACCGCCTGCGTCTAAAATTCGCGCCTGACGTTTCACCTCATATTCCATAGCATCAATCAACTCTTGGAACGAGTTTTTGTTTTTGATTTCCGTGCGCGTGCCCAATTCTTTACTACCCTTAGGTCGCAAGGAGAGGTTGGGTTCACATCGCAAACTCCCCTCTTCCATGTTACAATCACTCACTCCAATATATTCTAAAATTTCCTTGACAGCACAGCAGTAAGCGATCGCCTCGTCGGCGGAGTGTAGTTCGGGTTCGCTCACAATTTCCAATAACGGAACACCCGCACGATTGAAATCCATAAAACTACGGGTCGGGTCACCCGTAACTTCGGCGTGAATAGATTTTCCAGCATCTTCTTCAAGATGAATTCTTCGGAGCGCAACTGTCCGAAGCTCACCTTCAAATTCAAATGTCACCTGTCCATTTTGACAGAGTGGTATATCGTATTGCGAAATTTGGTAGTTCTTCGGTAAATCTGGATAGAAGTAGTTCTTACGGTCAAATTTACTGGAAGCCGTGATTTCACACCCCATCGCCAATCCAGCACGAACCGCAAACTCTAAAGCACGTTTGTTAACAACGGGTAATGCACCAGGCATTCCTAAACAGATTGGACAGGTACAATCGTTTGCCGAAGCACCAAAGGTATAGGCGCAATTGCAGAAAAGCTTACTCTCTGTGCATAACTCTGCGTGGATTTCTAATCCGATAACTATCTCATATTTTTCCATTTTTTTTACAACTCACCAAGCTAAGTTCTGTTTTAAATGGCTGCCGGCAGTCAGCAGTCGGCAGCCGGTTAAGAGGTTAGCTGTGACAATTCACGGCTTTACTGCGGTTGAAAAAATTGTTAGGAATCGCTCTTTACCGATAGCCAACTGCTTTTTAAGATAATTCGTTAACAACAGCGACATTGGCTTCCACTTCGTCCTTTGAAATCATACCGATGGTCATAGCATGTACACAAGGCAAACCCATCACAAATTCAATCGCTTCGCGCTGGCTTGTTGCGTCTTTCGCTAATTTTCCTTGTCCGAGTACCTTCATGCCGTAGATACCCTTTCCAGCAAACGCCATCTGTTCCATTGTGCGGATAACGTCGGCGGGCGATGCGTCCATGCTAACACCCGCATGATTAATCCGAGCCAAGACGACATCCACCCAGTCTGTCATTGCGGATGTTTGGAACGCGCCATAATCATGGCACGATACGCCGTGTGCACGAATCAACCCTTGTTCTTTACAGCGAACAAGGGCTTCCATGGCATCCGGGTATCGTTGTGGCCAATCAACCTGCGTGAGGCAGTGGAGCAGGACAATATCAACATAATCAGAACCGATCTCTTTCAGGAAACGCTTTACATCTGCCTCTACGGTTTCTCGCGTGCGGGACACCGTCTTTGTGGTGATAGTGACATTTTCCCGTGGTAACGCCTTGAGTGCTGCCTCGACATGTGGATGGCTTCCGTATTGATCGGCAGAATCCCAAAATGTAACGCCTTTTTCGTAGGAAAACACCAATAAGTCGCGTAACCCCTCTAATCCCAAATCCGTCTGATTCGAGCGCCCATTCCAGCCATTTGACCCGGTGCCAATTGAGAGTCGTGAAACATTTAAACCCGTTTTTCCGAGTGATACAATTTCCATCAGATACCTCCTGCGTTTTTTACCTACACTGCATCTAAACTGTGCAATCAGTTAAATCTAAATTAAGTGTAACACAACGACCCAAAATTAGGCAAATGATTTCTCTAACGTTTACTTTTTTGTTGCTTTTTGACACCAAATAACGTTATAGTATTAGATAGTATTTGGGGAATTTTTGTCACCGCAATCGAATTCATGCTAATTTTCCATAAGGAGAAGCGTAAAAAGACTCGAAATGAAACATATAAAATTTTTTAGCAGCAACCGAATCCAATCCGATCAAACAGCACATCCATATCCGCCATTAGATTTCATTATACTCCAGAAATTCTTTTGGGGCTTGCTAGTCTTGGCTTACAGCTGCCTCGTAATGGGTACCCCGGTTTTTGCTGATAAAGAGCGTAGCACCGCATGGCAAGAAGCCTTCGCTCTGGTGGATAAAAAACACCACAAAAGCGCAGTTTTGAAACTGGAGGCTTTACTGGAAACCGACCTGTCCGAGTCAGAGAAACTTGAGATCCATCACGCACTCGGTTACAACTATGAGAAACTTCGGGATCGTCCAAAAGCGGTGGGGCACTATGCCCGAGTTGTCTCGTTTAACTATCCATTAGCAGATTATGCAGCCTATCGCCTTGCCCGGCTATATGAAAGCATGAAGAATAAGACGCGAGCGATAAAATGGTACACCCAGCTTGTAACGGACTATCCGAAGAGCTTCTACTTTTTGGAGGCAAAATGGGCTTTATCGAAACTTTATCTCAATCAGAAAAAGTATGAAGCGGCAATACCACACTTAAATGAACTCGTTAAACATCAGCAATACGCGAGGAGAGCCGCCTTTGAGCTAACACTTTGTGATGAACAACTCGGTGACACTACCGCTGCATTTAACGCGTATCGCGAGATCATCAAGAAAGAACATTCAGGGAACGTCGCCAAAAAAGCACTCGACCGCCTCAAACAACTTACACGAAACAACAGGTCTTTAAAACTTACCGACGACGATCGGATTAATACTGGTTTAGTCTTCTTCTCACACAGGGCATGGAAGTCAGCTGTGGCAGAATTAGAACAGATTCCCGAAACAGCAGATTTAAGTACGCGTGGATATGCACTTTACCTCATTGGAAAGAGTTATCAGGGTCGTAAGTGGTACAATACAGCCATTAAAAAGTTTAACGCCGTGATTGCGTTCAAAGATAAAAGTGAATATTTAACGCGTGCAACCTATCAGATCGCACAATGTTACCGTCGGAAAGGGCACCTCAAAACTGCGATTAGCCGACTCGAAGATTTCGTAAAAAACTACACATGGAGCGAACTGGTGGACGATGCGCTCTACGATATTGCACAAATCCGTGAAAAACAGGGTAAATCGGAAGCAGCTCTCAATGCTTATGCCCGTTTAATCGAAACGGCTCCCAAGAGTCCATACGCCGATGTAGCGGCATGGCGAACAGGTTGGCAGCGTTTCGATGAAGGACGCTATGAAGAAAGTTACAACGCTTTCAAAGGCTTGAAGGAAAATTTTCCGGGAAACCGATACGCGATGGGCGCACATTTCTGGATGGCAAAGATTCGGGAACGTCAAAACAAACCGGCACTCACACGGAAATTATATACAGAAGTCGCAGAAGCAGATTATTGGTATTACACCGCAAGGGCAAAAGCGATTCTGGGAACCACCAGATCCGAGTTGGAACCGAAAGCCGTTCAGGATGCAGAATTACCGGTGCTGAAAGCGGGTCCAGATCAGATTCCACTCCTGATGGAACTTAGACTTTACGAAGATGCCATCGCACAATTAAACCAGCACATTAACATAAACGCATTCCCGGAGCGTCAGTCCTTTTACAACTTGATTACCTGTTATGAACGACTCGCAATGTATGATAAAGCTCGGGAACTAACTGAAGAATCGCTTGAAAGTCCAGCCTTTGCGAACGCTTCACGGGCGGATTTAGCGAAACTTCAACGGAAACTTTATCCGCGTTATTACGCTGATGCGATTGAGGAATATAGCAAATTATATGATGTAGACTTCTTCTTAATTGCTGCAATGATTTTAGAAGAGAGCCGATATAACGCCGAGGCAATCAGTTGGGCAGGTGCGATCGGATTGATGCAGATTATGCCAGCCACTGGCAAGGAACTTGCACAACAACTGAAAATACGGCGTTTCCGAAACTCAATGCTTAAAGAACCTGACGTGAACATTCGGATGGGAACAAAGTATATCAGCTACCTTAATTCGTTATTTGACAGCGATCCAATGCTGGTAATTGGGGCATATAACGGAGGTCCCGGGCGAATGAAGCGATGGGTTTCATCAAAAAATATTAAAGATATTGATGAATTCGTAGAGAAAATTACGATTCGAGAGACACGGCTTCACATCAAGAAGGTCATCAACAGCTACGATAACTACGTCCGGATCTATCGAAAAACAGATGAACCGCCCGCGGTGAATTCAGCAACAGATATAGGAGAAAAGCGACTACAAGGTTTTTAGTGCTTTGTCCGGTCAAATCCGAGATTTCCGTCGTGTTAAAATTTCCTGAAAATCTGGTGCTTTATAGTGGAATCACTTCTGGTGTTTTGTTCCGTGTAAGGAGGATACGGCGGTACCAATCGGCATCGTTTTGGGTTGGAAAGTCGGCGCGGTAGTGGGCACCTCGGCTTTCGGTGCGAGCAATGGCGGATTGGGTTATCATTAAAGCAACATTGAGCATATTAACCGCTTCAATTATCTCTACATCTGTTGTTTGAAGAAGGGCTAGTGAAACCGACGGAATTCGATCAGCAAAATCGGTTGTTTCCACGGTGCTTGCTACTGACGGTGCTTGCAGGCTTTCTAAACCTATTGTCAAATCTTGCAATTCGGCGAGGGTTTGTCCTAAACCCTCGCCATTCCTTTCAATGCTCACGTTCTCCCAGAGCGTTTCCCGTGTCGCGTCCTTTACCGCTTCTACAAAGGTAAGATCCGTTTCAACAGACATCAGCGTGTTATCAACGGCAGGTATCTCTGGCGGGTGATCAGTGGACAGCAATTCGGCAAATATCGCGGCATTTGTCCCAGCACGAGCACCAAAGACAAGGCACTCTAAAAGGGAATTGCTTGCCAAGCGATTCGCACCGTGGACTCCAGTACACGCCACTTCTCCACATGCATAAAGTCCCCTAAGGTCGGTTTCTGTATCGGTGTTCGTGCGGATACCACCCATCATAAAATGTGCACCCGGACGCACAGGTATTAAATCAACATTAATATCTAAGCCGTAGCGTTTCGTCGTATCAGAGATAGTTGGAAATCGCTCAAGTATAAATTCAGCCGGTTTATGGGTAATATCGAGGTAGACACAAGGGAAGCCGGTTAACTCCATCTCGTTTTGAATAGAACGACTAACAACATCGCGGGGGGCAAGTTCCTCTTTCTCATGGTATTTCCGCATAAAACGCTCACCCCGTATATTGATAAGTTGGCCACCTTCTCCGCGAACAGCTTCAGAAATCAAGAAGTTGGGAGCACCATCTAAGTAGAGTGTTGTTGGATGGAACTGCACGAATTCCATATCAACCATCCCACATCCAGCGCGCCACGCTGCTGCAAAACCGTCTCCGGTCGCTACTTTTGGATTAGAAGTACAGGGATAAATCCGTCCAAGACCACCCGTAGCAAGAATCGTGGCTCTTGCTCGGATGTGGGCTAACTCGCCATCGACAACAGCGGTAGCCCCGTAACATGTGACCGTCTTTTCACTCCTATCTGCGTCCGTCAACAAATCAACAGCAAAAGTACTCTGTAGGACCTTGATACGTTCGGTATTCAGCACACGTTGAATGAGAACGTCCGTTGTTTCGCGTCCGGTTGCATCACCTTTATGGACGATCCGCCGCCGACTGTGGGCTGCTTCTTGCGTAAAACGCGGCAGAGCCCCTTCCCAATCAAAGTTCGCCCCCCAGTCAAGAAGCTCCGCGACTCTTGGAATGCCTTCAGATACCATCATTTCAACGGCTTGGACATCACACAAGCCAGCCCCAGCTGCACAAGTATCTTTGATGTGCAAAGCAACCGTGTCATCAAGGTTCATAGCAACAGCGATGCCGCCTTGTGCATAGTGTGTGTTGCTTTCGGTGAGCGTCGTTTTGGTGATTAACGTCACATCGGCGCGCTCGCTCGCAGCGAGAGCAGCACGCAACCCTGCAGCACCACTACCGATGATAAGAACATCGGTATCCCAACTTGAATGCCTCTTCGGATCCATTACAGATGTTGAATTTTCCATTTTTTTTAACTATTGAATCTGGGCACCGTTCCATTCCGTTTTGCGGCGTACACGCCCATAAGCGAGCTGCTTCACGATGGTGTCTGGTTCATACCAACACAACACGGAATCTCTCAAGGATTCTCATTTACACTTTCGGTTTGCGCCTCTTACTATGCTGGTGCCTTAGGTGCGAAACTTTCACCCACAGGCACGACCTTACCCGTGCCTGTGGCGATAAGCGTCCCGTCCGTGAGTCTAACCTCCGCTTTCGCCTCTACTAACCTTCGTGAAACTTTAATACGCTCTGCAGAAACAAACAGTTTCACGCGAGTCGGTGCCGGATTACGAAAGCGGACCTCAAGTTGCGCCGTTACCGCGTGCTGTCCGAAGGTGCTAATTCCAACGTAAGTAATCGCCTCATCTAACAGGGTGCTGAGGATACCGCCGTGTAGAATATCAGCCCATCCTTGCAAATGCTCTGAGGGGGTGCACACGATGTGAACCAATGCTCCACCATCTTTAATTTCGGGTTTAACCTGAAGTCCGAACGGATTCTTCAACCCGCAAACAAAGCAGTAATTATTATTCAATAAAAGATCCGTAGATGTATCAGATTGCATATCAGTCGTCATTTCCCTCTGCTGATTGGGTCAAAATTTCGAGACTTCGCGCTAACTTTTCCTGCTCAACCAGCAGCCGCTCAAGTTGTGCCCTTTTTTGTGAAACAACTCTTTCGGGGGCACGTTGGACGAAGTTCGGATTATCTAAAGTCTTCTGTGCGGCTGTTACATCCTTAACTGCCTGCTGATACCGTTTACTGAGCCTTACACGTTCAGCATCCAGATCAATTACATTGGCAAGCGGGATGTAGATGGCAAGATTTCCGATGACGGATTCTGCTGAAGCGGGTGGCTTTTGCAATGTTTCAGCAATGGTGACACTTGCTACTCGTGTAAAAGCGGGTAAGTACTGAGCAAGATATGTTTCGAGTCGATCCCGAATCTCAGCATCTGGAGACTGGATGTGGATTTCTACGGAGGCTCCAAGTGGGACGTTTAACTCGCCACGAATGCTCCGAATGCTCTCAATGACTTCCATGAGCGTTGCCATAGTGGCTTCTGCCGTTGGATTTTCCCCCATCGGTTCTGGCCAGGGCGCAACCGTTACGGAGTTTTTATCCAGTGCGGATTCGCTGCTGCTACCACCATACCTGAGTTGTTGCCAAATTTCCTCACTCAAAAACGGCATGATCGGATGGATGAGTCGCATCGTCTGCTCCAAAACATTAGCAGCTACCCAAAGTGCTTCTGGTGTCTCTTGAGCAATCCGCTGTTTGGTGAACTCGAGGTACCAATCACAAAATTCATGCCAGAGGAAGGCATAGAGCGTCTGTGCTGCTTCATGGAACCGGAAGTTTTCAAGGGCATCAGTCGTTGTTTCAATCGTGTAGTTAAGACGGCTTTGTATCCACTCGATTTCCAGTGTTCCTCGGTTAATTTCCACCGTATCCATCTCTACAGGCATAGGATGCTTCTCTAAATTCATGAAAATAAATCGAGCGGCGTTCCAGATTTTATTGGCGAACCGCCTGCCTGCCTCAATCTGCGATTCGGGGAGCGCGACATAAGGGAGTGGTGTACTCGCGTTTGCGAGAGCAAAACGGAAAGCATCAGCACCATAGGTAGCAATTGTCTCCAGCGGGTCAATGCTATTCCCCTTTGATTTGCTCATCTTCTGTCCCTTTTCATCAGCAACGAGACCGTGCAGATAGACAGTTCGGAACGGGACTTCGTCCATACACCCTAATCCTAACATTATCATCCTCGCCACCCAGAAAAAAAGGATATCCCAACCGCTCACAAGGACAGAGGTAGGGTAGAAGGTTGTCAATTCTGGCGTTTCCGCTGGCCATCCCATAGTAGAGAAGGGCCAGAGTCCAGAACTGAACCAAGTATCTAAAACATCTTCTTCTTGCCGGAAATCGGAAGCACCACACTCGCATTGTTGGGGTGTTTCCATCGCAGCGGTAATCGTGTCGCATGCGTTACAGTACCATATCGGAATGCGATGTCCCCACCACCGTTGACGTGCGATGGGCCAAGGTTCGATGTTCTCCATCCAATGATAGAAACGCGCCGTTTCGCGCGCCGGTATAAATTTGACTTCGCCTTTTTGGGTTGCCTCTATTGCGCGCCGCGCAAGCGGTCGGACATCCATAAACCACTGCAAAGATATAGTCGGCTCAACAACTGCGCCGCACCGATCATGATGCCCAACGGCGTGTCGATGCGGCACAATTTTGACCAGGGAGTCAGTGTTCTGCAAATCTTCGACAACGCGCTGACGACAGCCCGATCTTGGTAAGCCGACATATCTTTCAGGGGCGTTTTCGTTTATATATCCATCTCGGGTAAAGACTATACACTGTTCGAGATTATGCCGCAAACCGATTTCATAGTCGTTAGTATCGTGTGCGGGTGTCACTTTCAACGCACCTGTACCGAATTCTCTATCGACATAAGCATCGGCAATTATCGGAATTTCCCTATCACACAGCGGAAGGTGTGCTTTTTTACCGATGAGATGTTGGTAGCGTTCGTCGTCTGGATGCACAGCAACAGCAGTATCACCTAACATCGTCTCTGGTCGCGTTGTAGCAATCTCAAGCACAACCTCACTATCTTTCACAGGGTAACGGATGTGATAAAAGTTTCCATCTATCTCAATGGGTTCCACTTCAAGATTACTGATGACCGTGTTACACTCTGGACACCAATTTGCCATATAGGTATCTCGATAGATGAGTCCCTGCTCATAGAACTTGACAAAAGCCGTGCGAACAGCCTCAGAGAGTCCCTCATCAAGTGTAAAACGCTCGCGTTCCCAATCACAAGAGCATCCGATTTGCTGGAGTTGGGAGACGATATAACCCGCAGACTCGGCTTTCCACTGCCACATCCGTTCAATGAATTTTTCGCGACCGATAGCAGTGCGACTGGTGCCTTCTTCAGCGAGCTTCCGCTCCATAATAAGCTCTGTGACAATACCGGCGTGGTCTGTCCCTGGCATCCAGAGCGTGTTATAGCCTTGCATACGCCGCCATCGGATGAGACAATCTTGGAGCGTGTTATCAAGGGCATGACCAACATGCAGACTACCCGTGATATTCGGCGGTGGAATCACAATTGCATAGGATGGTTTTTCGGAAATCGCCTCAGCATGAAAATAGTTGTTTTTTTGCCAAAATTGGTACCATTTTCCCTCAATTTCCTGAGGGGTGTAGGTTTTCGGGAGATTTTCCATATTTTTGAAGACCTTCTTTGCGATATAGGCTTACGAGTAGCACCATTAATTAAGCGAAGAGTGGCTCTACCCACCCGTATGTCCCTTGTGCCATTTCATAAAGCAGATTCACCTGCCGTGTCTCAGCATTTAGAAATAGGAGAAATGCTGCATTTGAGGCTTGGAGTTCTATTGCAGCTTCTGCGACAGTGAGCGGTTTAGAAGCAAATTTCTCTTGTGTTGCTACAATAGCCGGAACTTCTTCCGGTACATCAACTTCCAAGGGCATTTCTTCTTCACCGTTCGGATTGAGTCGAGCGACGACTTCTCGGTGTGGTGCGATATTTCTTCGGTCTTTTACTCTGTCCTTATAGCGACGAATTTGGCTAACAATTTTATCCGCTGCGCTGTCAATTGCCGACACGACTTCATCGGTATGGCTTTTCGCATAAAACGATACCCGCGGTGCCGTTATCATCATCTCAGCCTCAAACCGATGCTTTTCTGCCTTAAGGACAACATTTAACTCGTGCATCCCTCCAAAACGAGATTCAATTTTGTCGGCGCGCTTCAGGATATGCGCATGAAGATCATCGGTAATTTTTAAGTTGTGTCCGGAATAAGTTACTTTCATTTTGATCCTCCTATTTTCTATCGGTTGTCAGTTGTCAGGTCGTTCACTATGCTCACTTTCAGTGGACAACAAGAGAAACTTGTGCCGGTTAGGCAAATCGTGCCTACCACATGCTGGCTGCTGAAAGCATTCCGAAAACGGGGAATGCCATACGGAGAATCCTCATACCGTTGATTTGGTGCCCTGACCGCTGACCATTATTTGTCAATTAGACCGAGAATTACTACGAATAGAAGATCTTTCACGCGATGTTGGGATACCCAATTCGTCGCGATATTTTTGAATGGTTCGCCTCGCGATCCGGATTCCCTTTGCTTTCAAGGTATTACTGATTGCCTGATCACTGAGAGGTTTGGCAGGTGCTTCCTCTCGAATCATTTCTTGAATAAGACTCTTCACCTGCTTGGCAGAAACACCTTCACCTTGCGTCGTTGACAGTTCATTGCTGAAGAAAAATCGCAGCGGATACATACCGTGTGGCGTTTGCACATACTTATTGCTCGTTACGCGACTCACTGTTGATTCATGGACATCAAGTTTTTCAGCTATCGTTCTCAGCGTTAGGGGTTTGATACCTTTAACGCCTTGGGTTAGGAATCCGGTTTGTATCTCAAAAATAGCTTCTGTGACCCGAGCGATTGTACTGCCGCGCTGCGCGAGGCTGCTGAGCAAATTTGCTGCATCACGATACCGTTTTTCTATCCATTCTTTCGCTTCAGCATCCAAAGTATCTTGGTGCTTTTGCAGGATATTCAGGTAGTAAGGATTTATCTGTAAGCATGGCACGTAATTATCGACGGAAACCGCCTGATATTTGCCATTAAGGTATTGTATTTCTACATCAGGTGTAACGGTTTCCGTGAGGGGACCTTTTTTGAGCGTGCGCGTCACTGGATCTGTGAAGTAGCGACCTGGGTATGGAGATAAGGTACGTATCCATCGTGTGGCCTCATCAATCTCTGTAATGTCAACTTTCAGGACCTCAGCAATATCGTCCCATCGCTGATCAAGAAAAGCGTCAAATTGTTTTTCGACGATTTCTTGGGCAAGATAGCAGGTGTGTCTGTTTTCACGCGAAAAATCTGGCATCTCTTCTGGATATTCTGAAGGGAGAAACGCGCCATTGCCTTGTGCCTTCGGGTGTTCATCTCCTTGAAGGTTGCGAATCTGGATTAGCAGTGCTTCCCTTACATCTCGATAGGCAATGCCAAGCGGTTCAAAGGTATCTTGTATCTTACGAAGGACAACTTCAACTAATGCTCTATCACATCCAACCTCCTCAGCAATATCGTCTAACGTCAATTGATAGAAGTTTAAAACGAGTTTCTCGCTGCACAGCGGGCGTTCGTATAGAATCGTATATGTCTTCTGGTTGTCGCCATCAGTGATTTTCCACGCATGCTTGATAGGCACACTACTATTTTCGGTGGAAGAACGTCCGATCTTTTTCAGGGCAATTGTAGCAGTTTTTGAGAATTGAGCATCACTATTATTGGTTGCCTTTTGTAAGTTTTTCTGAATAACGCTATGCAGATCCGCTGAAAGGTTTGCATCATCAAGTTCTGTTATGAATTCGCATGGTATTTGAAAGAGTTTAAGCTCTAATTGCCCGTCATCATTTAAATTTCCAAGGATGCATTCACCAATAGTCCGTTCTGTTTCGGAGGTTATAATCTGAGGGTAGGCGAGTTGAAGTTGCTCTGCAAGGTGTTCGTGCAATAAACGCTCTTCTGTCACATCTGGTGAAAGCTCATCGGTGTCCGAGTATCTGGAATTTGACCGTTCACTGAGTGAGGCTCGGTCCTCAAAGACGGCTTCCCAATCAATATCGACCTCAGCATCCTCTTGATTGATATTTTTTTCTGTTTCATTCCACTCAAGTGCTGGATCCAGTTCTTCAACGGACATATCTGACTCTTCTTCGAGTTCCAAAAGCGGGTTCTGTTCTAATTCTTGCGCGATGAATTGTATCAGTTCCTGCAGGGGCATATTAAGTACTTTAAGCGCCTGTTGCAGCCTCGGTGTAATAGACATCTTTTGTCTCAACTGGGAAGTCTGGGCGAGTTGCGCTTTGTACATTTTTTGCCTTTACTAAATATGTCTGCTGTTTTCAGTATTTACATTTCCTAACGTGGCTTACGAAAGCCACGTTTGGCAGCAATTCGTCTGCTTAATAAAACATAGCCATGTTCGTGTTTAAAAGACTAACCCATGCAATGGCTGCGACACTAATTTCCGGGGGGCACAACAGTTTCTGGTGTCCTATAGGAAAAGTTGTGTCCAAAATAAAGATCCCTCGCTGTTTCATTATTAATGAGTTCTTCGGGTGTTCCAGCAAGCGTGATTTTGCCATCAACAATAATGTATGCTCTGTCAACGATGTCGAGCGTCTCGACAGCGTTGTGGTCTGTAATCAGCACTCCAAGATTTCGATCGCGCAGATGTGAAATGAGCTGCTTAATATCAGCAACAGCAATCGGATCTATCCCAGAGAGCGGTTCATCAAGTAGAATGAAATCAGGTTGTGCCGCAAGGGCTCGTGCTATTTCCGCCCGACGACACTCACCACCGGAAAGCGTATACGCCTTGCGCATTAAGAGATTTGAAATACCGAGTTCGTCCGTCAGTTCACGAATACGCGGTTCACGCTCAGATTTTGGCACCCTCTGCGCTTCAAGAATTGCCTCAATATTCTGTTGCACTGTCAATTTCCGAAAAATTGAGGTTTCTTGCGCAAGATAACCGATGCCGAGCCGCGCACGTTTGTACATCGGATAGAAGGTAATATCCTCATCCGCATAAGTGATTCTGCCAGCATTCGGACGAATCAACCCCACAACCATGTAGAAGGTCGTTGATTTTCCTGCACCGTTGGGACCTAAGAGCCCTACTATTTCACCTTGCTTTACGGATAGGCTCACCTCATTGACGACGATCGGGCCACGGCGTGTATAACGTTTTACAAGTCTGTGTGCTTGAAGTTCTATTGCCACCATTTTTAGTTTATAGTATCCCACCACAATTGACGCATTTAGTCAACCTGATGTAAGGTAAAGACAAATTGGGACCAGTTAGCCCCCAATTTGTTTTTTATTATATTTTTCTACTACGTCAGCAGAAAACCAAGAAGATTACAATACTTTAAGACTACATAACGCATCTACTATGAAAGCGGTTGACAAAAAAGTTTCCAAGAAGCAAGCCACCTGGGGGGTTACACAATGGCTTAATTGCTCTCGGACTCTTCAGTTTCAGCGTTCGCGTCCGGATCCTCAGGTTCCTCAGTGTCTGTATTAGTCTCTTCCACGGAGTCCGCACCTTCAGCGTTTTCAGTATCTATCCCGGGTACTTCTTCTGTGGTGCCATCTGTATTCGGGGTCTCAGTATCTGTGTTAGTTTGGTCAGGAGTATCTGTCGAAGCACCTTCCTCATCTGTACTTGCGCTGCCTTCAGCGTTCTCATCTGCTTCTACAGGTGTTGCTTGCGTAACAGTGACTTTAAATTTCACACCGCCCTCACCGATCTGCTTTCCGGTTGTCCTATTAAAAGTGAAGAGCTTGGTTTCAAGCCGATCCTTGTTTTGTAAGACCACCACATTATCTTTTAGCACAACAGTATTCGTCAGGTTGTTCATAATAGCATGATCACAGGTAGCAAAGATATCTTGATCCCGGATTTCTACATTGCCCACAGCAATAATTTCCGTTGTTGCCCCAGTTTCAAGATCGGTTTTGAGAGTGATTTTATCGGCATTGAGAAACCCAATTTCAACATCCTGCTCGTCATAGCGAACTGTTTTAGCTTCGTCAATGAGAATCGTTATGCCTTCCTTCTCATATCTCTCCATTCTCTTTGAGGTTCCAGTAATTTTTTCCGTAGTTGGCTCGGTGACACTGTCATCATTCGCACCCATCGTATCCGTATTTTCAGTATCGTCTGTTTCTTGTGTGTCGTTCCCAGTAATTGATGCCCCATCGCTGGTCGTTGCAGTGGATGTCTCGGTTTGCGCGTCCTCTGCATCGAGAATTAAGGGGAAACTACATACAAAAAGCAGTAGAAAGCTGGTATAAACATAAAGAGCACACAATTTGTCAAAGCGAAATGGGTGTCTATTCTGGCACAACAGAGGTTTTGTGATATTCATCAGTTTTCTCATCTTTTGGGTAAAGTTTAAATTGATTGTTTTTCATTTCTACCGTTTCAAGCGACGGATTCGCATACATTTCCGTTCCGACCCAGGTGGAATCCCCGCGTACAATCGTCACTTCGGCTGGGGCATACAATCTACCTACCCGGTTCTGCCAATGGAGGATCTCACTATATAAAGTGCCATTTTTACTGACACCAACAACATCTCCTGAAAGATGCAGATTATCTTTATCACTACCGGTCAGAAACTGCTTACCCTTTTTGCTATTCAAAGTGATAGAAACAACACCATCTTCAAAAATCTCAACAGTCGGATTTTCCACTTCGACATAACTTCCGTGAAATGTTGAGGTATCCCCGATAAGCGTCCATTTAACGACCCCTGCTTCAGTGTGTTGTGTAGCAAACCGTTCGAGTTTCTGCGTCGGGGCTGCCTTTACGGAGTCGTCAGTTGGCGCGACTGGAGTCTCTGCACTTTTACAACAAGCAACGCAGAGAAACAAGCAAAGATACAAACATGTGATAATGCAACTAAGGTTGGGTTTTCCACCGTCGATGCATCCAAATCCACTGTGCTGGATATTGCCGAATGTAGGATTCGATAATTTTTGTGAATTTCTGTGTATTGATAACAAGATCCTTCTCTTTTATATCCGTCCGCTGGAACACCAATGGCGGTTCAACAATCGCGCGGTGTGACCCATCGGGTTGGCGAACAATAAACGTTGGTAATACAGCCGCTCCTGTTTTGAGCGCAATAGCGACAGGACTATACGGTGTATAGGCGGGTCTACCAAAAAAATCAACGAAAACCCCACTTACACTTGTGTCCACATCAGCGACAATACCAAGCAGTTCATTACGTTTGAGGCATTGAAGTGCCTGGCGAATTCCTGTATCCCGATCAATGGTCGTATAACCTGCCTGCGATCGGTAACTTGAAACCAAGGCGTTTAAGCGAGGAGAACGTAATTTGCGAACAATAGGAGTCAATGGGGCAACTGTAGCAGAAATGCTTGCAGCAAGCAGCTCCCAATTCCCGAAATGCCCTGTTAGAATGATGGCTCCTTTCCCTCGTGCAAGTGCTTGTTTTACATACTGGATGCCTTCAAAACTAACATATTGCTGAATTTGCCTTGAACTCATGCGTGGAAATTGCATAAACTCAAAGACATTCTTGCCTAAATTTTCAAAGCACTGCTTCGCTATCAACCGAATCCGGTGTTCATCTGCAAAATCCAAACTACACCGCAAATGCTCACACGCCAACTTTCTTTGCTGGGGGGCAAGCCAGAATATGAGGGCACCTAACCAACCGCCCATAGTCAACATCACCCAACGTGGCAGTCGAGATACAAAGAATCCGATTAATTTGGCAGTAAACTCATAACACCAGTCCTTCATTATTAATTATAGTATACTAAATTTTTACCAAAATTACAAAGAAATTTGTAAAGCATCGGTAAACTTTACAGCACAGAGGCGAATTTTCTCCATCTTTTAGAACTTAGGCCCCCTCTTCTGAAATATGCCTGTTTCTTTCATCAGGGCTTACGCAAAATCAGAGAATTAGGTCTATCATGACCCAATCGGTGCGGTTAGGTATGCACATCGCATGAATCAACGCAGAATGCGCGTGTGACATTCTGCGAGGCTTTACGCCGCAAAACCGCACCTACCAAGGAATCGCGTAAGTCCTATTCATTTTATCTATGATCTTTAGTTAGGAAGAGTTTGGGTTCTCTTCAAAAAACAGGCAAAGTTCAGCAAACTGGAAACTAAACAGCCCAGACGAAAATAGGACTTGATTTTCATGGCAATTGACAGTAAACTTTAAGCAATCCCAAAAGGGAAATCCCCATGCATACCTCTGAAAATATCAACAAACAGATTCTTAACCTCTCGATCCCGAACATCATTAGCAATTTTTCTATCCCTCTTTTAGGGGCAGTAGATACTGCTTTAATGGGTCGGTTAGCGTCTGAATACTACCTTGGTGCAGTCGGCATCGGGGGCATCATTTTCAGTTTTATCTATTGGGGCTTCGGTTTTCTCCGAATGGCGACTACAGGACTCACAGCACAAGCTTTCGGAGAAAATAATATACCAGAATGCGGACGCTTACTTTTCAGAGCGATATGCATTGGCATCACGTCAAGCGTACTACTCCTTACCTTCCAATGGTATCTTATTGATCTCAGTTTCCTGCTCATTGATGCAAGTCCCGAAGTAGAACGTCTTGCTCGTATTTACTTTCACATCCGCATCTACGCTGCACCTGCAACGTTGTGTCTACACGCATTTCACGGAGTCTTTTTAGGCTTACAGGACGCACATTATCCGATGATATTAACGATTGTGGTGAACCTCGTCAATATCATCTTGAACTTGGTATTTGTTAAGATGTTTGGGATGAAAGTGGCAGGCGTAGCATTAGCAACCGTTATTGCACAGTATATAGGACTCCTTTTGGCAATTCTACTCTTTTTTAGAAGGCATCGAAGCCTCCTGACGGGTTGGAACATTCGAGAAACTTTGGCATTTTCTAAACTTAAACGATTTCTGAGTATTAGCGGTGACATCTTCATCCGGACGCTCTGTTTGGTATCCAGCCACGCTTATTTCACAGCGAAATCTGCTGCTCTGAGTGATACCTTCTTGGCAATTAATACTATTCTGCTGCAGTATATTAACCTAATGTCCTATGCAATTGACGGCTTCGCTTTTGCAGCAGAAAGCATGATTGGCAAATACAAAGGAGCACAGGATATGCCAAACCTCAAACGGACGACGCGTCAAATTTTCTTTTGGGCGTTTTTGTTCGGCGGCGTGATTATGTTAACTTTCGTAGTTCTTGGAGAACGGATGCTCCACCTATTTACAAATCAAATAGCTCTTATTGAAGGCGCGAAACCTTATCTTATCTGGATAATCATCGCACCGGTTGTCAATGTCACCGCCTATATTTGGGACGGTATTTTTCTTGGCGCAACTGCTTCTAAGGCACTGCGGAATTCTGTGATTGTGTCAACACTAATCTATTTAAGTGCCATCTACCTGTTGATACCTTATGGTAATCACGGCTTATGGACTGCGCTAACGATACTTCTGTTTGCCCGTGGTGTGTCACTGACGATACTCGCACCGAAATACCTCTTCAAACCAGATAATTTACGATAGGAATGCTAAACTTATGAATTTACCAAAAATCGTTTATCTATAGATAGGACAAAAAAGTTGAAAACACTTTGCCTTTTGTGCTAAACTGGAAAAAATAGTATACACATTACGTATATGTTAAATTTAAGGAGACAACACGCAATGCCAAAGTTTGGTGTAAATTTATTGCTCTGGGCAGATAAGTTTGATAGAGGAACTGTAGATCTCATTCCGAAAGTCGCGGAGATGGGATTCGAGGGCGTTGAAATCCCAATCTTCGATCCCGACACGGTAGATATTCCACACACACAAGCAGCACTCAAGGCAACGGGTTTGGAACCCATCGGATGTAATATCATGGGACCCGATAGGAATCCGATTGATGAAAACCCCGCGATTCGTGAAACAGGGAAGGTGTACCTCAAGCGCGCCATCGAGATTATTGCCGAGTTGGGTGGAGATACGTTCGTAGGACCGATGTATAGTGCAGTCGGTAAACTGGTTGGTAGAGGCAGGAACCAACAAGAATGGGATTGGTGCGTTGAAGGTTTACAAGAGATCGCTGAATTCGCAGGGCAGCGCGGTGTTACGCTTGCCAGCGAACCGCTCAATCGGTTTGAAACCTATTTCGTCAACATCGCCGAAGATGCGGTCAAACTTGCAAAAGCCGTAGATAGTCCATATTTCAAGGTTCACCTTGATACGTTCCACATGAACATAGAAGAAAAAAATCAGGCAGATGCAATTATTGCAACCGGCGATTTCTTGCATCACGTTCACTGCTGTGAGAATGACCGCGGCACTCCTGGCACAGGACCTATAGATTGGGACGGTGTATTTGGCGCGCTTGCTAAAGTGAACTATGACAGATGGCTCGTGATTGAATCGTTTACACCAGCAGTCAAAGAAATTGCTGCTGCGACGTGCATCTGGAGAGATATTGCCCCCAATGCTGAAAGCCTCGCAACAGATGGACTCGCGTTCCTGAAAGAAAAAGCAGCGCAATACCTATAACATTAGCCCGTCTGTAACAGTGCGATTTATCGCACGTCCATTAGAGCACTATACCAAAAATCGGAGGGATTGAAATGCGTTGCATCAAATCGATGGGCCTGCTCTGCACGATACTCTTTGTCATTCTGCTAACGAGCGATGTCGTAGTAGAACACGCTACCTCAAATGGAACAGAGGCTAATTCTGCTGCGGAACCACAATTCCTCAGCAATATCCGACAACTCACCTATGATGGCAAGCGTGCTGGAGAGGGTTACTTCTCCGAAGATGGCAACGCGCTCATTTTCCAAAGTGAACGTGAACCAGATAACCCGTTTTATCAGATCTATCTTTTAGATCTGCTGACCGGTGAGACACATCGCATCTCTCCCGGTATTGGTAAAACAACCTGTGCTTTCTTTCGTCCACGGACCGACGAAGTGCTTTACGCTTCAACGCATCACGATGTTTTTGCGAAGGCCAAACAGGAAGAGGAATTAAAATTCCGCGCATCAGGAAAAGAACGTCGCTATAGTTGGGATTACGATGAGACGATGGACATTTTCTCGGCAAATCAAGACGGCAGCAACCTCAAGCAACTGACAAACGCACTCGGCTACGACGCTGAAGCATCATATTCACCTGATGGCAAATACATTGTCTTTTGTTCACTGCGGGATGCATACCCTAAAAGCCAACTATCTTCTAAAGAGTTGAAGCAACTGGAAGTAGATCCTGCTTACTTTGGCGAAATTTATGTTATGAATGCCGACGGGTCAAATCAGGTGCGATTAACAGACTCGCCCGGATACGACGGCGGTCCCTTCTTCACCCCTGACGGAAAACACATCGTTTGGCGGCACTTTACACCCGATGGCAGCCAAGCAGACATCTACACCATGCAGGTAGACGGTTCAAATATCCAACGCCTGACGGATTTCGACAGTATGTCGTGGGCACCTTACTTCCATCCAAGTGGTGCCTATGTTATTTTTGCCTCTAATAAACTCGGTTTTTCCAATTTTGAGTTATATCTCGTTGACGCGAGAGGTAGGCACGAACCGATTCGTGTCACCTCAACCGACGGATTTGACGGACTGCCCGTTTTCTCACCAGACGGAAATCGCCTGTGTTGGACATCTAATCGAAACAGCCAGGAGATTTCGCAGCTTTATCTCGCAGAATGGAATCACGAAGCAGCACTGGAGGCAATTACCGCGGCACCAAAACGCCAAAATTTACTTGCGCACCCGATCAGAAGGATTGCTGATTCCAAATCCTCCACCGAAACGAACATCCGACAACACATCGAATTCCTTGCGGATGATGCCCTGGAAGGTAGGATGACGGGTTCAGAAGGTGCAAAGCGCGCAGCGGAACATATCGCTACACACTTTGAAAAACTTAATCTCAAACCCATTGATGATGAGCAGAACTATTTTCAAACGTTCGAGTTCACTTCAGGTAGACGGATTATAGCAGAGGAGAACCGGTTTCATATCACACGCCAGATGCACGGTTCCGAACAGGTGATGGAATTCAGTGTGGAGCAAGATTTTCAACCTCTCTCCTTCTCTCGTAACGGTGTTATTGAAGGTGAGGTGGTCTTTGTTGGATATGGATTATCTGTTCCTGGTGAACTTGGCGAAGGATATGATGCTTATGCAAGACTGGATGTACAAGACAAAATCGTTGTTGCTCTTCGCTATGTTCCTGAAGCGGTTGAACCGGAACGCCGTCAACAATTGAATCGGTATGCCGGACTCCGCTACAAAGCGATGCAGGCGCGAGAGCACGGCGCAAAAGCGTTTCTCGTCGTCGCCGGTCCGAATTCTCCAAACGCAGGCAAATTGATCCCACTCGATTTCGATAGCACCGTTGCAGATTCCGGTATTGTTGCCGCATCAATAAGCAATACCGTCGTGAATACACTTTTTGCACCATCCGGTAAAGACCTGAAAGAAATCCAGTCGGGGCTTGATGTGGAAAACCCACATTTCGTTGGACAGTTCCCGCTACCCGATGTCAAAGTGAAAATTGTTGTTTCGGTTGAGAAAGTGAAGAAAACAGATCAGAATGTGGTTGCCCTTCTCCCCCCACGAAAATTAACAGATAACACCGAGTACATTATTGTCGGAGCTCACTACGACCATATCGGTCATGGTGAAATTGGTTCACTTGCGCGGAAAGGCGAGGAAGAACAAATTCACAACGGCGCAGATGACAATGCTTCTGGCACGGCTGTTGTATTAGAATTAGCAGCAACGTTTAGCGCAGCTTACCGAGAATATCCAGACAAATTCAACAAAGGTATTATCTTCGCGCTCTGGTCAGGAGAGGAACTTGGACTTATCGGGTCTACTCACTTTGTTAACCATCCGATGGTACCTTTAGAGAAAGTAGGAGCGTATCTCAACTTCGATATGGTCGGACGACTTCGTGACAATAAACTTATCTTGCAAGGAGTCGGCTCATCTTCGGTGTGGACGAAACTGATTGAAAAGCGTAATATTCCGATCGGCTTTAACCTGACGCTACAAACCGATCCGTATCTACCGACAGATGTGACCGCCTTCTATCCGAAAGAGGTACCGGTACTCAGTTTCTTCACCGGTGGACACGAGGATTATAACCGCCCAACGGATGATATAGAAACACTCAATTATGAGGGGCTTGAGCGGATCTCCAAATTGGCGGGCGGTATCATTTCAGATTTAATCACTGCCGCTGAAAAACCGGAGTATGTCCGAGTTGAACGGAGCCAATCAGAGGAAGGGAACCGTGACACGCTGCGCGCGTATCTGGGTACGATCCCTGACTACACAACCGAAGGCACTGGTGTCAAACTCTCCGGGGTCCGTGCAGGAGGTCCCGCCGATAAAGCCGGTTTAAAAGGTGGTGACATCATCGTTGAATTCGGAGGACAGGAAATTACCAACATCTACGACTACACATACGCGCTTGATGCGGTGAAAATTGATGAATCTGTCGAAGTTGTTGTCCTGCGAGACGGGCAACGAGTGAAGTTGACAGTTACACCTGAAGCACGGAATTAATTTTCTCCGAAACACTGCTCATATTATATCGTTTTACATTGCATAATTAAACGGAGATACTCATGGACACAAAAACTTTTAAGTTGATGCTTTGTGCATCACTTTTACTCTCAATCGCAGTGTTGTCTGGATGCGAGCGGATACCCGACACCGGAATGACTGAAGAAATGATCGCTCCACCTGATACCGAAACCATGCCGACCCTGAAAGTAGGAGTAATTCGTCCGCACCCATTGTACTTCAGTTTTGGTGAGGGTGCTGAACTTGCCTTAGCCGAAATCAATCAAGCGGGCGGTGTCCTCGGCATGCAGGTCGAATTTGTTTATAGAGAAGAACTCACTGAAGATGTTGTTCAATCGGCAACAGAATTGATTGAAGATGAGAAAGTCGTGGCGATCTTAGGTCCGCTACTTTCGAGTCATGCCGTGAAAGTTGGACCCATCGCCACTATTCCGGTCCTACTGGGAGCAACCGGGGCAAATGTGACCGAAACCGGTGATTTTCTTTTCCTCGTGGCAAGTTCTAATGCGTTGCAGGCGAAACTCATGGCACAATTCGCCGTTAATGAACTCGGCGCAAAGACCGCCGCAATGATTTGGCAGAATCAGGATGTCTATTCCATCGGTTTCGTCGAAGCGTTTGACGCGAATTTCCAAGAACTTGGTGGAAACATTGTCGCCAGCGAAATCTATGAACAAGGCGATACGATGTTTGATACGCAACTCGCGGTAATCAAAGAGGCAGGTCCAGATGTACTTTTTCTCGCAAGTTTCCCACCAGAG
Organism: Candidatus Poribacteria bacterium; assembly: GCA_963662915.2. GTDB lineage: Bacteria > Poribacteria > WGA-4E > WGA-4E > WGA-3G > WGA-3G. Next base: position 3,112,322 of record CAXXEU010000002.1, read on the forward strand.
AACCCACTCATAATGAAACAAGCACGGAGCATGCGGATTGAATCTATCTTTATTGGCAGCGACGGCATGGATGATCCACTGATGTTTGAGGTCTTGGAAGACAACGTACCTCTTGAAAACACCTACTATTGTACCAACTTCGATCCAGATAACGCAGTATTTATTTCTGCTTATGAAACTATATTTGAAAATCCTGCCAACGGGACTGCTGCAGGGGGCTACGATGCCATGAAAATCTTGGCAATTGCGATCGAGGCAGCGGGTTCGACAGATCCGATAGCAATTCGGGACGCAATCGCGGCGATCACTGATTACGAGGGGGCTACAGCCATTTCCGGTTTTGATGAGAACCACCATCCTGTTAAAAGTGTTGGTGTCTTTCAAATCACTAATGGACAGGCGCAGGCTTACGCAACTAAAACAGCATTTGAGATTAGTGGACCTGAGTAGATATATAATCCGTCAAACAAAAAGCGCGCTGCGACGAATTTTATACCGCAGCGCGCTTTACTTTTTTAGATAGGCACACCATCTGCCATTACTCAAAAGCAAGATGGGCAACGACTCCTGCATGGTCGGAGGGCCACAATCCAGAGGCTAACCGTTCCGAAGGTTTATCTCCTACGGTGTGTGTCATAACTGAAGCAGGGAGTTCCAGATTACGAACGAAAATTTGGTCAATCCGTACAGAGTGATCACTCACCTCATTCAGGAGGTTATCGTCTTGACAACACGTATTGCCAGTTCCCTCTGAATCCATCTGCCAAATATCAACATATCCCGCCGATAATAAAATTTGATAAGCCGTACCGTTAGGTGCTCTTGTATTGAAATCTCCTAACACGATAATTGGTAAAGTTTTATCACTAAACAGATCCACAAGTTCTTGCATTTGTGCCACCCGGTATTCTTGTGCAAACGCCTCTAAGTGTGTATTCACAAAGCGATATGTGATACCATCAATGGTAGCATCTACGGCAGTATATCCTCTCGGAATCTCAAGGGCAAGCATTTCGATCGCCAGGACACTTGTATAGTTTGCACTCACGGGACGTGATATTGCGACATCGCTGCGAGCCAAAATCACATCATAATCGGTTAAGCGGACATCGACAATTCCAGCATCAGTAAACATCGGCATTTCGGCATCAATGTTTTGGACCTGGGCAGCAACTTCATAGTTTAAGCCCTCTATTTGAAGCGCGTTCATCAGGATTTGAAGGAAATCCACGACAACCTCTTCAGCAGGAACAGTGCCCCCCGTGATCCGGTCACCTGGGGTTTGTTGGCGGATTAGCGCAATTTCTTGTAAACCGATAAGGTGCGGTTGATACAATTTGATAGATTTAGCGATTGCTGCGGCGCGTCCTGGGAAATCGGATGCCATGACGTTGTCGTACATGTTAGCAACTTCTGTTGGAACTTGTAATAGATTCTCTACAGACAAAAGTGGTTCTGCACTGCTCCCGACATAAACGTTATAGGTCATCACTGTAAGTGGTTCCGCATCTGGGACACTGGTATCTGATACCATTGGCATCTGTATTTTTTCACAACCCGAAAAACCCAATAGGATTCCAAATAACGGAATCAGGATCCGGGCGAAATGGACAGGTTTTAAAAATCCATCATAAAGACTCATTTTTTTCGACATATTCATCTCCAACACCTCAATTTCATAATGAGGTCACTTTGCTAATAAGCAATCTTTCGACCATCCTCGTATTGAATTTCTATTTCCCATGAAGAAATTCACGGGAAAAAGAAGATACCACAAATCTGCTGATATGTCAAATCGAATTGTCCTGTTACTTCCGCTTGACATTTGCCTACCATTCCACTATACTTAAGACAGTTTTTAAAAAAATTTACGGAGGTAGCGTAATGAAATTCTATTATCAATCCTGTTTGCATTATTGGAAGTTAGCACTCATAGGCACTCTCATGACAACAGCATTTCTGATTGGATGCAGTCAAAAAACGAGTGCCCCCGAGTCTTCTCCATCAACATCACTCACTGGGACAATCACAGAAGTAGACGATCACGGCAACGCCGTGACCGATCTGGTAATTGCACCGTTTACCGAACGCGGCTGGAAACTCGGTGATACACTCGAAGTAATCTTTGCAACTGGGCAGAAGATTGAAATACAATACGTTGAAAATTACGGGGATGTGCCTGAAGGGGACTATTTGGGTCGGTTCTCAACCTCAACGCAACGGTTTAAAATTGCGATTAACATGGGAAACATCGCCAAAACCTTGGAGTTAAGTAGTCCCAGCAAGGTAACTCTCCAGAAAGTGGAAATATCTGGAACAGATTGAGAGGATAGATATAGAAAATGCTCTTGACCCTTAAACAAGCAAGCAAATGGGCTTCAGAACATCTGAATAAAAACGTTACTCCGTCAAATATCACCTATTTAATCCAGTATGGGAGAATTGAAGCCGTTAGTGAAAACGGCTTCACAATGAACGATGGGCACTGAAAGGGATGTTAGACCTGAATCATGAAGTTTTGATTGCAGAAGAACTCTGGGATTTTTTAGGTGGCGAAGGTAGTTATGCAGATTTGTTGGAAGGCTTTAAAATGGCAGGTATTGAGTTAAGATCCGAAATTGATAACTACTTTGAGAAATTCAGATAAAATTTTCCATCTCTAATGCGCGTCCGTTGGTGTCATATCGCCTATGAAAGTTGACAACGCTTTCGATAAAACAGAATTACTGCAACATCTCAGTGCTGCTTACAATCTACCCATGCGGTCAATAACCTTTTTCCCAGAAGGTGAAGATAGTTACGGCTATATTGTTTTATCCGAAACCGGTGAAAAGTATTTCGCCAAAGCCTCAACTTCCGTGCCAAATACCTGCTTGCAGGCAGCGTCTGTCTTACGACACAGGTGCAATATACCGAGTATTGTAGCACCTTTGGAAACGCAGGAAGGTGCCCTGAGTGTTCCGTGGCAAAATTTCCGTGTTTCATTGTTCCCTTTCATTGAAGGTAAAAGTCGTTGGGATCTGTGGAAAGTCGGAAAAGATTTTACTGATGCAGAACTATCACAAACAGGAGCGTTACTTGCGACGATTCATGAATGTCTTGATACAAGTGCCTCCGATAGTCTTACAGTCGCAGAGTATGACTTACCTTCACTTCGAGGATGGCGACTTGAAAGCAAGATACTTCAAGATAGTCTTACAATAGCAGAATATAACTTACCTTTGAGACATGAACTTCACACAGTCCTTGAGGCACCTACGAAAAAGATACCGACACAGAATCAATGTCAGAAGCAGCTCCTCGAAGCACTCACACAGCACAAATCAGAGATTCTACAGACCCTTGAGAGATACGAGAGTCTTGGACGTTCGGCAGCAGCACTACAAACGCCATTCGTTATCACACACGGTGATCCGACACCTGGTAATCTCATTCTGGATACTGAAAACCGACTCCACCTGATTGATTGGGATGGGGTCTGCTTGGGTCCACCTGAAAAAGATTTAGTCTCTTTCACAGGTGAACGGTTTGAGGTGGTTCTGGAACGGTATCTCACAGAAAGACAAAGCGAGGTTTCTCTACACACAGATATTTTCGGTTTCTATATCTATGAATGGGCGATCAATGAAATCCGAGACTACGGCACTAAGATTCTTTTCCAGAGCAATGACGAAAAACAGAACGAATACGACTGGGAAAGCCTACAAGACTATCTTCCGCCGAATCGCGAGTTAATGGAAGATGGTATCGTAACTATCCGAAATACACTTGGTAGGTGCAGTCTCCTACCAAAATAATGGAGGCCCGATAATGTCTCAAATCAAATCCGTGCTACTTTGGGAAAATCAACGGCGTTACGTTCGAGAGGCGATTGATGCTGGTACTCTCAAAGGCGCGATTATCCCCACAGGCAGCACAGAGCAACACAACGAACACCTGGCGATGTATCACGATACACAAAGCGCTGTGCATGTTTCCAAATTGGCGGCTGAAAAGTTATTCCCGCAGGTTATCGTTACAACCCCTTTAGCAATCGGTGTATCTGAACACTGGATGGATCACAAGGGCACCCTCACGCTCCGTCCGGAAGTCTTCGGCGAGGTGCTATACGATGTCGCTGATAGTATGCGTCGGCACGGCATTGATAATATTCTGATTGTCAACGGGCATGCAGGTAACGCGGGCCCAGTACATGAGCGGTTAGACGACTATCGGAAAAAATTGGGCATTAATATCGCGTTTCACTCCTATTGGGAAGCATATACCCAAGAGCTGGTTAAGGAACAGATGGAATCGGGAGTCTGCCCTGGACACGCGGCGGAATTTGAGACGGCGTTTGCCCTTGCTGCTTTCGTCGAAAACGTTGATTGGAATGGTGTGGACTATGACAGTGCAAAACTTACCATCTCTAATGAAGGACAAGCGAAATCTGATCGGGAATACCACCACCAAGCCAAGTTAGCGACTGTTGAAAAAGGGCAAGTGATGATTGATGTTGCTGTTGACTGGGTCGCGGAAAAGATGCAGGCAATGCTTTAATAGCCATCAGCTATCAGCCATCGGCTGTCAGTTAAGTCTCGTGGCGGTCGCATAATGTGTCACCACCACAAATTGCTCTTTACTGACTGCTGACCGCTGACTGCTGATGGCTATTCCACTAATGTCCCTCAATAACCTTCCGTAGCCCGTCACCATGTTCTCGCCACCAACTGTAGAGAATAGAGATATCCGTACCTATGCAGAAATGTCGGACACCCATATCGAGATAGCGTTTTGCGTCGTCGGCACTTCCGATTTCGGCGCGTGGCGGTACTCCCATCTTTATTGCCGTCTTAAATACCTTATCGTGTGCTTCACGGATTTCAGGAGCACCGCGCTGACCGACTTTTCCGATACTCATGGAATAATCTGAACCGCCCCACTGAATCATATCAACGCCTTCAACAGACAGGACCTCCTCAAGGTTGTCAACGGTGCCTTTCTTCTCAATCATAATGACATTGACGACATCACGGAGTGCTTGGACGTATTCTGGACCTCCGCCATATCCCATATAGGAAAATCGGCGGGTCGCTACCCCGTAACTGCCCCCATCTTCGGGTGTATCGGCGCGCGTAATGCGAACGCACTCTTTGACATCCTCGACATTCTGACAGTCGGCGTAAAGCACGCTCTGGAAACCAGAACCGATTGCGCGCTGTGCAATGAAACCGCGAGGCTCTTGGTCAACCTTAATCATTGTGGAGATACTGTGCAGTTCAGCTGCCCGACACAAGTTATCCAAATCATGCAGATCAAATGGACCGTATTCTCCCACAAATTCGACATAGTCGTACAATCCTGTGTGACCAATCGCTTCAACGATGGAAGGCCAAGTCGTATGGATATGTGTGCCAACGGTGGGTTTGTCAGCATTGAGTAGTTCTCGAAAGGTATTTTTTCTCATAAATTGCTCCTCTGTTTTTGTGTGTAGGGCATCCTTCTAAATATAGACTCACAAGATGCGCCCTAAAGCAAGTCCGCATTAACATTAGCAGAGATAGGCACTTTTTTCAACAACTTTTGAGAGTACGTTTCAACTCACAAGTTTCATCAAAAAGCCCCAGGGCTATTTAGTTTTAAGGTTTTTATCCAATTGGTCCAAAGCGTCGGGATTTGGAAATCCCGCCTACAACGGATCCGCGCGCATCGAACATCTAAAATTTCGGAAAACTGAATGACCCTAAAAAAGCCCTTGCCTACTGGCACTATTTCTGTTAGACTTGTACCTACTGTGAGGAATCATGACATCTACTGTCCAATACGGCATTGATTTAACCGAAAATCACCGTGAAACGAAATTGTGAGTCGGGGAATGCCATACGGAGGACCTTCATACCGTTGATTTTTAGCGAACAATTTGTCTTAACTTTACATTGTGGAACGGTGACCAGATTTAATAGTTAAAAAAATGAAAAACTTGATTACGCTACCAACAAATTTCACTGACTACTTGACAATTGAAAACGCCGACCTCCGTTTCGCGGAGGCGACTGAGGTTGCAGAACGTGTCATAGGAGCAGGCGTAAAAATTTATCCGAATATGGATCATGCAGCGATCTTCTGCGACCCACCACACCTCGTTGCTGACGGTTTGAAGCGACTCGGTTATGTCAATGGCTGGGACGCACGCTGTTATCCATCGCCTGTTGACGGTTGCGATTATATTAACGTCTCCGCACAACTATCCCCAGATAGCCCGGCATATAGCGAAGGATGGTTTGACTACGTCGCTGTTGTGCACCCTGTTGACAAACCAGCACTACAACACATGCTTAGTCAAAGATATGGAAATCCATTTATCCATCATCTAACGTGGGGGCTTGTACCACCGGAACGTACGACTGCGGATGATTTTGAATACGCGAACCAGGTTGTGTCATTCATGGTAGAGAAACGCAAAGTGATCGGTGATGCAATAGGCGACGCTCCTGGTACTTTGATTATCGCCTTGCCAGAGAACGTCCTCGTCCACCCAAAATTTGAAGAGTCTCTACCGACATGGCTCGATGATCTTGACAAGGAGGCGTATCAGGTTGAATCGATGCAGGGCGGCGGTTTCCTAATCCAGTTCTTTGTACTGACAGGTGGCAGGATTGAGGTTGCTTTGCGTGTTGATACAACGCAGACCTTCAACCCGAAAAGCGTTCACAAGATCTCGGAAGATGAAATTAGTGCCGTACAGGGAAAATAGACAAATGCATAACTATTTTCTAAATACAGGAGATGATCCAATGCAACGAAAGATTCATTCCGCGCCGACACTCATCTACCTTTCCTCGGACAGCAAACCTATGGCAGAAACAGACAAACATCGTAAACTAATGGTGGATTTTATTTAGATGCTTGAACACCATTTCCGAGAAACCTGGGTATTTCGCCAAGTCTCCCAACCCACACGGACAGGGAACCTTGAGGAAACACCCAAGCAAAACCCCTACGATGGTAGATTATGCCTTGAACGGACACCGAAAGACTAAATTCTATAAAACGATCCCATTTCCCTATTTTGTGGTAATAGTATTACATCAACTTTGAGTTTGAGGGCAAGTTCGTAGCAGTGCGATTTATCGCACGTCCAAAAGTCAATAACGGGCAATGAATTGCCCTACTACGAACTGAGTTTACTCTTAAGTTCAAACTTGACAGACTAATAGTGGGGGACCCGTGCTAAACAAACAGGGCATTCTGATTGGTATTGTAACACGAAGCGACAGGCACATGAATGCATTAGCTATTCCAGTGAGGGATATACACTACTTGCTGTCTAAATCGCAAGTAGCACATTCACGCTCCCGTAGATAGCGTTAAACAAACGCTTTCAACGTCTATTATTTCAAAGGAGGCTCTAACAAATGCCATATAGCAATTTCACACTTGAAACAGTTCGGAAAACGTTTCAACTGGAAACCGATGAAGCAGCAGACATTTCTTCGGGGTAGAACCTGTGGTACCGAGTAAACATCTAAAAACGACTTTGTCGCGTAATGTACCATTAGCCCTCGCGATAGGCACGGAGAAAGCAAAGTCAGAAATGATCGTCACGAATGTTCTTGTTGAACTCCGAGAACACTTTGCGCGGCGTATCAGTCTTTTTTCAGGTGATAAACCGACGATGGGTTTTGGGCAGTGCGTCGCGGAAATGTTCGCTGCACAACGTTTTAATACAGAGAGAGGAAACGATATCCGTTCGATTTACGGAGTCTCGACAACAGGCACGGTCTGGCAATTCCTTAAGTTAGAAGCAAATAATACCAAATCTAATTGAATATTCCTCATAGATGTGTTATTCTATGCTACATCATTTCCCAAAGGGTGAAGTAGTTATGAATAAAAAAGTGCCAAAGATTACCGAAAGTGTAGAAGACCTGAAAGTCCTCTTACGACGCGCAAACAAGAAGCATGAAATCCGACGTCTCAACATGCTCTATCTCCTGAAAAGTGGACAGGCGAAGAACCGTGTCCAAGTCGCTGCTCTCCTTGGTGTTGATCGCACGAGTGTCGGCAACTGGTTGCGTGCTTACGAAACCGGGGATCTTGAAAAACTTCTTGAACGCGGATATGCCCCCGGACGCACACCGCTTCTCACTGAGGCGCAGCAAACCGCCTTGCTTAGAGAACTTCAGAAACCTCAAGGCTTTGCGAGTTATGTGCAGATCCAAGCGTATATTGCTGACGCCTTTGGTGTCAAGATGAACTATAAAGCCGTCTATGCGATGGTTCATGATAAATGGGGGGCGAAACTCAAAGTGCCTCGCCCCAGCCATGTAAAAAAAACACAGTAGAGTCGGAGACATTCCGCTGTGAGTTTAGCCAACACGTCGCTAATGCGATTGCTGAAAAACGTTCTGACGCTCAAAGCGTGCGTGTTTTTAGTCAAGATGAGACGCGGTATGGGCTTTTAGCTGCTGCCCGGAGACGTATCACACAACGAGGCATCAAACCTGTCGCAGAGATAGATTACAAATATGAGGCGGTTTATCTCTATGGTGCGGTTGAACCCGTGACAGGTGAGAGATTTTTCTTAGAGTTCTCACACTTGACATCAGATTGTTTTCAATGTTTCATCAACAAGTTTTCCGAAATGTTCCGAGAAAGTCTAAATCTACTTGTGCTTGATAATGGTCGTTTTCATCACGCGAAATCGCTGAAAATTCCTGAGAATATCGTCTTACTTTTCTTGCCCCCTTATAGTCCGGAGTTGAATCCGATTGAGCGACTTTGGCAGGACATCAAAGCGAAGTTATTTACCCAGACCTATAAAGCCTTGGAAGATATGCAGACTAAAGTCACGGAGATACTTCAAAACTACTCCGATCGCACTATCGCTAAACTCACTGGATTCTCACATTTCATAAATGCTGCTAATGCAGTATAAAATTTTAGAAATGGTATAACCTACACATTGATAGTACAGTCTATGCTATTGGACAGTGCGACAAGATTCTCGGCATCCTTGCGAGCATGGTAGAACAAAAGGCGTAGTCTTCGCGCGAAGCCAGAGCAGGACTGCCAACTTTGCAAAGGAGATTCTAACCAATGGCGTATAGCAATTGGACCTTAGAAGAAGTATTAACAACGTTTCAATTAGAAGTAACTGAATCTATAGACATCTTTGCCAACACAGAACCTATAGAGCCAAGTGCCGAACTCATGGTGGAGTTAGAAAAAAAGGTCCCGGTAGCCGCCGCCGTAAATACAGAGAAAGCACGTTCCGAACTGATTGTCGCCAATATTCTCATTGAACTCCGCGAGAAATTTGAGCGTCGCATCAGCCTCTTTTCTGGCATTGATTTTAATGTTGATGCCGAAAATGGACTGACAGGGGTCTGCGATTTCTTAATTCCTTGTGTTTATGGAGCCGCCACGACAGGGACAGAGTGGAAATTTCTTAAATTAAAAGGCAACCGTCTGTCTATTGATATAACAGTTTACCAAATCTCATACTGCGACAAAATACTTGGTGTCCTCGCGAGCATGGTAGATCAAAAGGCATAGTGTTTCTGGGATAGTTATAATCTGAGAAACATATAATCAATCTTTTTGTGCCACCTACAAAAAATTTTGCAATTAAAAGATAAATATGGTATAATATTGGAAAATAAAGCGTTGATATTAAGAAACCCTTTTTAATCCAATCCAGAGAGGTTGAAAAAAGGATGCAAGATCGTAATGTGAATCGAAATTGTAAATCGGAATCGACTGGATGATGCCTTTCTCGTCACATCAGACGGGAGAGGTTTTTTATTTATTAAGAGTACCCCATAAATTGACACAGGACAAAAAATGCCAATAACAGATTTCACCGGGCGCGAAAAAGCACAAGTTATGAACGCTGAAGAAATTCGCCGCGCCCTCCTTAGAATCGCTCACGAGATTTTAGAGCAGAATCATAAACACATCGGAGATCTTGTCCTCGTTGGCGTTAAAAGTCGAGGCGACATTATTGCCCACCGCATTGCCGAAAACTTCGAACGCATCGAAAACATTGAAGTCGATGTCGGAGCCATAGATGTTACACTCTATCGCGATGATATTAATCTTCATGAGACCCAAATTCAAGTCAATAGTACCGAACTTCCTTTTGATGTTACAGGGAAGCGAGTTATCTTGGTAGATGAGGTGCTCTATACAGGACGCACGGTTCGGGCTGCGATGGATGCATTGATGGACTTCGGCAGACCTGCAGCAATTCAACTGGCTACCCTGATCGACAGAGGACATCGTGAATTGCCTATTGCTGCCGATTATGTCGGCAAAAATGTCCCCACATCCCGTAAAGAATTTGTGAGGGTGCAACTTACCGAAGAGCATGGCATAGACGCAGCAACTATCTACGAAAGAGAGGATGAATGAGCAACGCTTTTATTCCTAATGGGCATATCATTGATCCCGCTAATAACATTGATGAAGTTGGTAACCTTCTTATCGCTGATGGTAGAATCGGAAAGCATTCGGGGTTACAAACCCCACCCATAATCTCTGATAGCTACTCCGATGTATACGATGCGACGGGTTTGATTGTTGCACCGGGCTTAATTGACATGCATGTTCATCTTCGGGAACCCGGATTTGAGCACAAAGAAACAATCGCCACAGGTACGGCTGCGGCGGCAGCAGGTGGGTTCACGTCGGTTGCCTGCATGGCGAATACGTCCCCGGTGATAGACACACCCGAAAAGATTGAAGAGATTTATGACATCGCCCTTAAGACCGCACAGACAAATGTATTCCCCTTCGGTAGTATTACCAAGGATCTCGCCGGTAATGAACTCACCGATATGCGCGGGATGCGTTCCGCGGGTGCAGTTGGTTTCAGCGACGATGGCGTTACCGTTATGAATGCTGCACTCATGCGCGACGCACTCGCCTTGAGTGCAGAACTCGGTTTCCCAATTATGGTTCACTGCGAAGAGCATAATCTCAACGCGGGTGCTGTCATGAATTTGGGAGAGACTTCCCGAAAGTTAGGTCTTATTGGTAGCCCAAACGCCGCGGAGGACATCATCGTGGCACGCGACATCATGTTAGCAGAGATGACAGGTGGACATCTCCACGTGCTTCACGTTAGCACAGTCGGTGCTGTCGAGTTAGTCCGCCAAGGCAAAGACAGAGGCGTTCATGTGACCGCCGAGGCGTGCCCACACCATTGGATCCTCACCGATACGGAGGTGGAGAAGCAGGGAACGAATGCCAAGATGCATCCACCGCTACGTACACAGCGTGATATTGATGCGGTCCTCGAAGGTTTGTCTGATGGGACGATTGACGCAATCGCGACCGATCACGCACCGCACGCGCCTTCGGAAAAAGCACAAGGCATGCACAACGCGCCTAACGGAATTATCGGCTCGGAAACATGTCTACCGCTTGTCTTTACATATCTCATTGAGCCAGGACATCTTACATTGATGGAGGCGATTGCGAAAATGACCTCAATTCCAGCAAACATCCTCGGCATCGACCGTGGGACACTGTCCGCTGGAGCAGTCGGAGATGTCACCATCATCGATGTTGATTCGGTTAATAGGGTCGACGTAACAAAATCTCGTTCAAAAAGCCAAAATACACCTTTCGATGGATGGGAACTTAAAGGCTGGCAGACGATTACACTCCGGGAGGGTATCAGAATAGGAGTGCATCCCAGTTCATAAAAAAAGCGTGTAGCTGGCAAAAACGGTGCAGGATTTTTGCGAATCAACGCTGAATACGCGTGTAGCATTCAGCGGGCTGTTCCTCACGAAACCCGCCTGAACGAAACGCAAGGAAAATTAAAAAAAATGAAAGCAATTTTGGCATTAGCAGATGGAACAGTTTTTGAGGGCGATTCGTTTGGCGCGACAGGTGAAGCGGCCGGCGAGGTTGTCTTTAATACCAGTATGACGGGTTATCAGGAAATTCTGACCGATCCTTCCTACAAGGGACAAATCGTCACAATGACATACCCGCTGATTGGCAATTACGGATGCAACGAAGCGGACGTTGAATCCATCGGTCCACAGGTAGAGGGCTTTGTCGTTCGCGAATACAGCGCATACCACAGCAATTGGCGTTCAAAATGGAGTTTAGATACCTACCTTGCTGAACACGGTATTATTGGTATTCAAGGGATAGATACCCGTGCACTCACCCGTCGTCTTCGGGTACACGGTGTCATGAACGGTTGCCTCTCCACAGAAGATCTGAACCCTGAATCTCTGGTCTCGAAAGCCAAAGCGTGGCATGGTTTAGTCGGTTGGGACTTGGTGCAACGCGTGACATGTCCAAATCCGTATGCATGGCAGCATCAAGAGAATAACAATTTCGATCCAAAATACCGGGTTGTAGCCCTTGATTTCGGTATTAAATATAACATCTTGCGTCAACTGACAGAACACGGATGCGAAGTCCAAGTTGTACCAGCAAAGACAACCGCTGAAGAGATTCTCGCCGCGGAACCAGATGGTGTGTTCTTATCAAACGGTCCGGGTGATCCAATGCCAGTCGGCTATGCGATTGAGACCATACAAGGGTTGATGGGCAAAAAACCACTTTTCGGCATCTGTCTGGGGCATCAACTTTTAGGGCTTGCTCTTGGCGGAAAAACGTTCAAACTGAAGTTTGGACATCGAGGGGCAAATCAACCTGTCAAACATCTTGAGACCGATCGGGTCGAAATTACCTCACAAAATCACGGATTCTGCGTTGACATTGACTCGCTACCAAACAGCGTTGACATTACACATGTTAACTTAAATGATGACACACTGGAAGGGATACAACATCGGGAGTATCCCATTTTTTCTGTACAGTATCATCCGGAAGCGTCCCCCGGCCCGCACGATGCAAGTTATCTCTTTTCGCGCTTTACAAAAATGATGGATTCTTAACTATGAACCCTTGGGCTGCCCTCCACTTCGTTTCGGACAGATTATAGTGAAGCTGCAGCCGTGTTGGGTTCGCTGAAGCCTCTCACAATCCAGAGGCAATTGGAATTAATCGAAAACCACCGTGAAACATTGTCCTGCAAACCTATGGAGGCTTGCACAAAGAGCGGTGCCCAGATTTAATAGTTAAAAAAATGCCAAAACGAACAGATATAAAAAAGATCTTAATTATCGGATCCGGTGCGATTATTATTGGCCAAGCGTGTGAGTTTGACTATTCAGGAACACAGGCATGCAAGGCACTCAAAGAGGAAGGTTATGAAATTACCCTCGTCAATAGTAATCCTGCTACTATCATGACGGATCCAGATTTTGCCGACCAGACCTACATTGAACCGATCACAGCAGACACGGTAGAACTCGTCATTGCCACCGAGCGTCCACAGGCGTTGCTCCCGACGCTCGGTGGACAAACTGCGCTGAACGTGTCTGTAGAACTCGCGGAAAGTGGCGTATTAGATAAGTACGAGGTCGAACTTATCGGTGCCAAATTACCGGCGATCCAAAAAGCAGAAAACCGCGCCCTCTTCAAAGAGGCAATGATAAAAATCGGATTGGAAGTCCCTCAGAGTGGTATCGCGCATTCCGTGCAGGAAGCACTTGATCTGGTTAAAACTATCGGTTTCCCGGCAATCATTCGTCCTGCATTTACACTCGGCGGCACAGGTGGCGGAATTGCTTACAATATCGAAGAATACGAAAAAATGGTCGCCGCGGGCATCGCCTTAAGCCCTATCAGCGAACTGCTTATCGAAGAATCTGTTATTGGTTGGAAAGAATTCGAGTTGGAGGTTATGCGAGATGGCGCAGACAATGTCGTCATAATATGTTCGATTGAAAACGTCGATCCAATGGGAATTCACACCGGTGATAGCATTACCGTTGCCCCTATTCAGACCCTAACAGACAAAGAATATCAATTAATGCGGGATTCTGCAATTAAAATTATCCGCGAGATTGGTGTTGACACCGGTGGCTCGAATATCCAATTTGCTGTTGACCCAAAGACAGGCAAACAGGTTGTTATTGAAATGAACCCACGCGTCTCCCGTAGTTCCGCACTCGCCTCAAAAGCCACTGGATTTCCGATCGCTAAAATCGCTGCAAAATTGGCTGTCGGTTATAACTTAGACGAAATACCCAACGATATTACAGCCGAAACGCCCGCATGCTTTGAACCGACGATCGATTACATCGTTGTTAAAATTCCGCGTTGGGCGTTTGAAAAATTCCAAGGCACCGATGAAACCCTCACAACACAGATGAAATCAGTCGGTGAGGCGATGGCAATCGGTGGGACCTTTAAAGAGGCACTACAGAAAGGATTACGTTCGTTAGAAACCGGATGGTCTGGGTTGGACAACCATCCACTTGATGAACTTCCACTATCCGAACTTCCGAGTAAACTGAGCATACCCAACGTCAAGCGCATTTTTTATATTAAAGCTGCACTTACTCGTGGAATGAGTATCGAGGAAATTCATGCCTACACGCACATTGACCCGTTTTTCCTCTACAATTTGAAGGAAATCGTTGACTTTGAACAGACCTTGTCGCAACCGAGCGCACAGCAACATATACGGCAGCATTTGCAAGGTACTGTGCTAAATCACGACCCACAAAACGGTGAACCTGATGAGATACCCACAAAGAAACTCTTGCAGCAAGCAAAACAATTCGGATTCTCTGATCGACAATTAAGCGACATCTATGACGTATCCGAGGGAGCCATTCGTGAATGTCGAGAAGGTCTCGGTATTGAAGCGACTTTCAAAACCGTTGATACTTGTGCGGCTGAGTTTGAGGCAGAAACGCCGTACTATTATTCTACCTGTTCCAGCGAAGACGAGGTGCGTCCGTCTGATAGACCGAAAATCATGATCCTCGGCGGTGGTCCAAACCGTATCGGGCAAGGTATCGAATTTGACTACTGTTGTGTCCATGCCGCCCTTGCCCTGAAAGTCGATGGTTATGAAACCATTATGGTGAACAGCAATCCGGAAACCGTTAGTACGGACTACGATACTTCGGATCGGCTCTATTTTGAACCGTTGACGCGCGAAGACGTTTTAAATATTTATCACAAAGAGAAACCCTTGGGTGTCATTGTTCAGTTTGGCGGACAGACCCCATTAAACCTTGCTATCGCGCTCAAGGATGCGGGCGTTCCGATAATCGGCACCAGTCCTGAAGATATTGCTCGCTCCGAGGATCGGAGACTCTTCAAAGCGGTATTAGATGAAATTGGATTGATGCAACCACCTAACGGTACGGCAACATCAAGCGAGGAAGCTGCGCCTATCGCTGCAGCACTCGGCTATCCTGTTATCGTTCGTCCGTCTTACGTTTTAGGTGGACGTGCGATGCAAATCGTTTACGACGAAGAACTCTTACATGAATACATGCATTCTGCCGTTCAAGCCTCACCGGAGCACCCAGTCCTTATCGACAAATACCTTGAAGAGGCGATCGAAGTAGACGTTGATGCAATATCCGATGGAGAAAAGACTGTGATAGGTGGTATTATGGAACACATTGAGGAGGCGGGTATCCATTCGGGAGACAGCGACTGCGTGCTACCACCGTATACACTCGTAGATGAACAGATCGAAAACCTAAAAACTTTCACTTATGCTTTAGCAAAAGCATTACGGGTGCGCGGTCTGATGAATGTCCAGTATGCGATAAAGAGTGACGAAATCTACGTGCTTGAGGTAAATCCACGTGCGTCTCGAACTATCCCGTTTGTTAGCAAAGCGATCGGTGTGCCATTAGCAAAACTTGCAGCACGTGTGATGGCAGGCAAAACACTCGCTGAACTTGGATTTACACGTGAAATCGAACCTACGTATTTCAGTGTCAAGGCCCCGGTTTTTCCGTTTAATCGCTTTCCAGGTTCCAATACTCGACTTGGACCCGAAATGAAATCTACCGGAGAGGTAATGGGGATTGACCCTGATTTCTCTCGCGCGTTTGCGAAAGCACAAAAGGCTTGCGGTTATACGCTACCGTTGGGTGGCAAAGTTTTTATCAGCGTCAAAAACAAAGACAAGCGCGCGATTATTTTCATCGCCAAGAAACTCATAGATATGGGCTTTGAACTCATCGCCACACACGGAACCGCGAAAGTGCTTCTCCGCAATGGAATGGAGTCAGAACTCGTTTTCAGCATCGGAAAGGGCAGACCGACTATTCATGACTATATCAAAAATCATGCCGTTGACCTGATTATCAATACACCGACCGGAGACTTGCACCGTCCGAATGAACTTTTAATTCGCGAGATGGCGATAACCCATGATATTCCGATTTTCTCAACTATTCCTGGTGCAGCCGCAGCTGTCAACGCTATTGATGCGCTGCAACGTGGAGATATTACAGTCACGTCTCTCCAAAATCATTTTCGGACGCTTTAATAGTTATTAGTTTTCAGTTAAGTGTGTGGCAGTTCCCTGCGTTCTTACCCGCCATAACGCGCTACCGACAACCGGCTACTGAAAACTGAAAAGTACAAAAAGGATATACAAATGGAAACCAACGATTCTATACAAAGAAACACCCGATGGGTTCAAACCTTCGATCGGATTCTCGAAATGCTGAATCTTGATGTCGAGCGTCCCGTGAGTGTCCTGAAAATTGAAGATGGTAGAGAGGTTGTCGTTGTGCAACCAAACGCCTTTACTATCTCGCGCATTTACGCGACCGGTCGTCCTGATGGGACGCGCCCACATGGCACGGATTCCTATCACGATTATTTTTTCGCAAAATTACAGGCGTATGAAGAACAGCACGGGACTCGCGAAGGATTCCAATTAGAACCTGAGGAATGGCAAACTCTCTTCGAGGAATCTTTCCATCGCTATACGCGCTACCTTTTGTTTGCAGGTATCAAACGATGGAAAGATGTGCAGCGCGATACTGCTACCAATATTGCCGTAACGAATTTGGCGCGCCAGTGTGCCCCACCAGATGTCGCATGGCAGAGCTACCAGTATAAGGGTTACATGCTTATGATGCACAGCATCGCTAACGCAGAATTGAGTTTGCAAGAGGACGACGCAGCGGCAGCACTACAGCATATAGACACAGGTATTCGACAGATTGGCGAGTTTTGTGGTGAATGTTTACGCGAGGAACACGGGGATGCAGAAAATATTACACGCGAACGCTACCTCAGCAATCTCATAGAATTCCGTTCTGATTTGGAAGCACTTGACACAGAAACCACCGAGACAGAAGGCGATGAAGAAGATATCTTAGCAGAATTGGAAAGATTACTAAACGAAGACGAAGACGAAACGTAATGCACACTCCTGTTAAATGCTACGCGCAAAAGGTCGAGGATAGTAAAATGCTAAGTCCCATTCGGCTATAACTGTTTTTCCTCTGCGGGTGCCTGTATGAGGATGCCACCAAGAAACAAAAAGGCAATGCCTCGGGTGAGTAAATGCAACTGTACATCAAGGTTTAGGATAATACCCACTGGAAAAGCGATTACCGAAATAAAGAACAGATACATACCAATTGGATTCCCCCAAGTACCGAGTGCTGAACCATAACAAACTGCTAATAGCACACATAAAAAAGCACCAGTCATAAAGAGTGCCTCTCCCCATTCTACCCAGAGCGTATAGAGCGATTCTCGAATTGAAGCAGTGGCGGATCCCTTCGCTAATTCGGATAGTTCGTTCAACGGAGCGGTTTGCGAACAGTGGGCTATCAACTCTATAATAAGCCACGATACGGCAAAAGTCGCACCCAAGATGCTTCGTGTGCCGGCTTCCGAAGAAAGCAACCCATAACTGGCTAATAAAGTGGGAATAAGCAAAATAAGCGATATAACACCTATACCGTGAAAAACCCCTATTCTTCCTATAAGTTCAAACCGTTCTTCTGACGGGAGCGAGAAAATAGACGATAAACTAAAAATAAACCAAAGACTTGACGCAAGCATGAGGAAACCGCTTAAGATACCGGTGATCCCACCGAGTCTATACAGCGAACTGAGGTTTCTATCCATTCATTCCTCCGAAAAAATATGAATAAGATTTCTTATAGTGTACGTTTTGACTAAGTTAGGACTTACGCAAAATTTAGGATTACCCCCCTTAGTCCCCCCGCAAGCAAGGGGAATCTGTCGGTTTTTAGAGACAACTGCGTAAGTCCTATAAGTTCATAGTTTATCAAAATTCTCAACTTTAAACAACACTTTTTTGGCGCGATAGGATATTATATCTCTATAGATTAAGAAACATAATCAGAAATTTGAGATATTGTGGAAGGTGCTCCGACTATGGACACACAGAAAACCGTGCTTATTGTAAATGCTGACCAAGTGGAACGTGAGCTTGTCTGTGAAACGTTAGCAGGCAAAGGTCTTCATCTCGTTGTTACAGGCAACATGTATCAGGCATTTTATCATATTGAGCACCTGAAGATAGATATCCTTATTGCACCATTGAAAGCAAGACGGATTGATGGATTGGCACTGCTGGAGGCAGCAATACAGCATCATCCAGATATTGGTGTAATTTTTATCACAGAACCAAACATCTTAGAAACCGACATCGGTATCAGAGCGATGCTTGCTTACAAAGACACCTATTTCTTGCCGAAGCCGGTTAACCCAGTCCATCTGGCGGCACTGCTACACAGAACCCTTGAAAATCAACGCCTCACATTTGAAAATCGGCAGCTGCAATCACAAATAGATGAAAATGAAGGTTTACGTCGTTTGACGGGCAAGTCGCCTGAAATCACCAGAATCCGAGAAATGATTGCCCAAATCGCACCGACGAAAGCGACTGTGATGATTTACGGGGCACGTGGCACTGGGAAGGAATTAGTCGCTCGAGCGATTCACCACCGAAGTTTACGGCACGGTCCCCTAATAGCATTTAATTGTGCAACACTAAACGAAAACCTTGCGGAATCCGAACTCTTCGGACATGAACGTGGTGCGTTCAGTGGGGCATATTATCAACGCAAAGGTAGATTTGAACTTGCACACGGCGGCACCTTGTTTCTTGATGAAATTTCGCAGCTGAGTCTATCTAACCAAGCACGTCTTCTGCGGGTCCTCGAAGAACGCGAATTTGAGCGCGTCGGCGGCGATAAAACAATCCAAGTTGATGTCCGAATTGTATGTGCCACAAATCACGATTTGGAAGATGCATCGAAAAAACGCGAATTTCTACCCGACCTCTACGATCGACTCAACGTAGTCCCTATCCACCTCCCTACGCTTCAAGAACGTATCGAAGATATTCCACTTCTCGTTAAAGACTTTCTTGAAGAATTTTGTCGGCAAAACAACAAATCTCCGGTAAGTCTGTCGCCAGAAACTATTAGAACACTGATGAAATACAAGTGGCCCGGAAATGTACGTGAGTTGAAAAACTGCATTGAGGGCCTTGTTGTGATGTCAACCAAATCTATAATCCAACAGATTGACTTACCTGAACGGATCCTGAAAGAGACAGGAATAGAGTTTTCAAATCTACTGTCAGTCCCGGATGTCTGGGAACCAATTGCGGCAGAAAAGCAGCATTTAAACGTTGAGGTCGGTATGTCGCTTGATGAAATTAACCGTGAAGCACTACGCGCTACCCTCGAATCCGTAGACAATAACAAAGCAAAAGCAGCGGAAATACTCCAGGTGAGCCGCCGCACGATTCAGCGAAAAGCCAAAGAGTATGGTTTGTGCGAAGAACAGGACCCGTAGCAATAGTGGTTAGCAATTTGGCTATTGGGGCGTTTCGTGATATAGCGATTAGCGGTCAGGGTGCTGCGGCTACGCCTTCACTCTCGGTTGTCAGTAGATCGTGTAGCGGTTGCGGACGTTTGTCATACCCACAACGTTCTCTGGACTAACCGCTGACCACTATCTGCTAACCGCTACTCAAAAGTTTCTGTTTATTAGCATAAACCTGTTTGTAGTAATCTACGCGTTTCAGTTGCGAGGCCGCCGCTTCGTCGATGCCCACAACCACGCGCGGATGCATCTGTAAAACCGATGCAGGTACTTCCGCTGTAATAGGTCCTTCCACTGCATGAGCAATCGCCGCCGATTTCGATTCTCCATTCGCCAACAGCAGGCACTGCTTTGCCTCCATAATTGTGCCTACGCCCATTGTGATCGCCATTTTTGGCACTGCCTCAATACTACCACCGAAATGCGGCGCGTTCGCCTCCAAGGTACTCTGCGTGAGCGTCTTGATGCGGGTCCGAGAACCCAGGGAAGAACTCGGCTCGTTAAAACCGATATGTCCATCTTTCCCAATGCCAAGCACTTGGATGTCAATTCCCCCAGCATTTACAATTGCCGCTTCGTATCCTTCGCAGAACTCCTCATGGGCGACTGTAGTACTTTGTGGTATATGGCAATTCTCTGGGCGGATATTAACCGCACTAAAAAAGTGCGTCTCCATGAAAGTGTGGTAACTACACGGATGATTGGGTGGGATTCCGACGTATTCATCTAAGTTAAAAGTTATCACCTCCGAGAAATCAAGCCCGTCTGTCTCGTGCATCCGTATCAAGGCTTCATAAAGTCCAATCGGTGTGCTGCCGGTGGCGAGTCCCAAAACAAGGTTTGGCTTTCTTACGAGAGTATCGCGAATGATCTCCGCTGAAACCGCTACAAGTTGTGCATAGGTAGGTTGAATAATAATTTCCATTGATTCCGTAGATGCGCTTTCTAAACGTGTTAGGCGTTTCTATTTTAGACGTTCCCAGCAATAATTCTGTCCATATCATCGCTGATGCCATGTACCGTCCCTTCGGGATTGTCCTTATCAACAGGTAATTCCGCCGTTATATAGTCGTCATAACTGATCTCTTCAAGTGATGCCATGACAGCATTCCAATCGATCGTGCAGTCCTCAATGAGATAGGTGAACCTGCGTTCATCTACGTTGAAACCTTTGACATGCACTTTAGAGATACGATTTCCGAGAGAACGGATCCAGTGTTGCGGATACCCATATAGGACGATATTGCCGACATCAAAATAGGCGGTTATTGTATCGCTCTCAAATTCATCAAGATACTGGCAAAATTCTATTGGGCTAAGCAGAAATTTATTCCAAACGTTCTCAAGTGCAATCGCGATGCCCCTCTCTGCCGCCTCCGGAATTAACTTACGAATTTCCGTCTGTGAACGCTCATACGCTTCTTCATAACTTGTTCCATCATTAACAACAGCCGGAACAAGCAGCACGGTGTCTGCGCCAACAGCCGTTGCCGTCGTTATTGAGTTACGTATTCCGGCACGTGATTCGGTGCGAACATCATCATCTGGATCAGAAAGTGGACACGCCCAGTGTTTGCTGTTCATCACGCTGAACACTTCCAATTGGTATTGCGTTGCGATTTGTTTTGTTTCGTGTCGGTCAGTATCATTTTCGAGAGTTCCGATTTCAACACCGTCAAACCCAGCTTCCTTTGCGAGTCTGAATCGCGCTTTGGTCGAATCACCCGGCAATGAACCGATACATATTCCTTTTTTCATCCGTTTTCCTTTCGACTGTGTTTGTGAACTTTATTTTTCGTTCTGCTTATCTGCGACTTGCGCTTCCTGAATTTTCAATAGCATTTTGTGATATTCATCTGCATTAGGTGCTAACACAAGAGCCTGATTAATCGCCGTTAAAGCCTTAGTGTATTCAGCATTGCGATAATAGGTATACGCGAGTGTGTCGTAATGTTTCGCTGTCGGCATCAAAGTGACGGCGTGCTCGGCTAAATCAATTGCCTGCTGCATCTCTTTACCGAGTCCAGCATAGAGACGCGCCAAGTTGTTATATGCTTCCGCTGCGGTATTATCTACTGCAATCGCTTGTTTGAATGCCAGAACTGCTGGTTCAAATTGACGTTGGTTGATATAGATAACCCCCAACTTCACCCATACCTCTGGGTTATTGGGTGCAATCTTCGCGGCTGTCTGGTAAACCTCGCTGGCCTTTTCAAGATTCCGCTGCTGAATGAGTAACCCACCAAGGCTGAGGTATGCCGGTAAGTAAGAGCGGTGTACCTGTATCGCAGTTTCGTAGACTTGAGATGCCTCTGTTAAGTTGTCATAAGCCTCATGGAGTTCACCGAGTTTAATGTAGAGCATCGGTAGATTCGGATTGCTGTAGAGGGCTTCTCGGTACTGGTGCATCCTATCTTCATAAGTTTTTAAGTGCCGGAACTGCGTCATCGCAGCCTCAGCGTGTTCACTATTTCCAAGCCTTCGGTATGCAAGAGCACTCCGATAGTGCGCCTGCGATAGGTAGCGATTCCGCGCGAGGGCAGCATCATAATACTCTATAGCCTGTTTGATCCGATTTTTCATTTCCGCCACTCTCCCCAATCCGTAATAGGGTTCCGTACGGTTTGGATTCAATTGAATGCCCAGATGATACACTTTCTCAGCGTCATCAAATCTACGTTGGCGCGCATAAACATCGCCAAGATAAATGTATGCTTCGGCAGTTTCAGTCAATAGTCCAAGGGCTCGTTTGAGATGGCTTTCAGCCAGTGATAACTCGCCTTGCGCTTTGTAGACAATGCCTAAATGAAGGTGAGCGTTTCCATGAACCTCCGGCTGTCCATCCAGTGCCAATGCAGCCTGATACGCCGTTACCGCCTCACTAAGACTATTGAGATCCTGGTAGACAATACCGATGTAGCATTGGGCGAAACTGCTAATACTTTCGGATGTGGCGAATTCTTTTCGGATAGTTTGAAATTCGGCAAGTGCCAGATCGTACTGTTCCGTGTCAAGGTAACGGACACCGCGTTCAATCCGGCTATTGAGTTCCATTTCAGCATCGCACCACCCTTGCATCAATACGGGTGAAATGAGCAGGGTAAAGAAGAGAAACAAGATTTTCACTGGAAGGAACAGATGATGTCGACAAGTAAACATGGATGGATGAAGAGTTGGATGTGGGACGGACCATGTCCGTCCCTATACTTCGAGGATAAGTCATTAGTCGCGACGTGCTTTGAGTTGTCCCCACGTGGTGGAAAGTTTGTCCTGAGGTTCAACTGGAAGTAGATTCCCATCCATAACACCGGTAACCTCATCAGCATCAAGTGCTCTATCGTAGATATAGAGGTCATCAATGTAGAATTTCGCAGCGTTATAGCCCGTTCTACCTATGTAAAGTTTCTCTGCCCCTTGGGCGTGATCCTTCGGAACAGTCTGTTCATCGACGACCTCGCCGTCAATGTAAAATAGGAAATCAGTGCCCGCTTTGATCCCAGCAATGTGGTACCACTTATTTTCGTCAAATGTATCACCTTCTCCATCAGGACCGACACAATGGCTTCCAGCGTTACCAGGATTGAATCGGTAGTGGATGTGCAAAGGCACACGGTTACAGGTCCAGATACCCGGTGAACGATCAGAGCCGGGTGCCTTTTTCGCGATGATTTGATCCCAGCCACCGGAGTTTGGATCCGTAAAGTTGAGCCAGAAGAGATAGGAGTTGTCTGTATAATCTTCTAATTCCTTGAAGGAGTCGACCGTCACACTGTCTGCGCCTTTTGCGAATAACATTGAGCCGTTGCCGTGAACGGCTTCATCCTTGACAATCTTCGCGCCATCAACTATTTCAGCATCATTTCCGCCCCCGGTTTCATCTACAAGTGTTCCACCTTTGGCTTCATCGAAACTGAAGTAAAGGATTAAACCATCATCTTGAACCTGTGCGGCATCCGTGGAAAGTGCGTTTCCCACCATTAGGAGGGCAACGGCGAATAGATATACCATTGAACGCATGAGTAATCCTCCTCATGTCTGTCTGAGATATGGTTGTTAATGGACAGTGTCAGTCCGTTACATGGAGTACATGGAGTTGTTCAATGCCCATACTTGAGTTCAAAAGAGATTCGTTTTTAACTCACAAGTGTATCGTACAAGAAACCCTAAAATATGTCAAGAAAAATCTACCTTTAGCCTTTAAGTTTCCATAGAAACCGATGATATTTGGTTTTCAGATATGATATAATTAAGATAGGTGCACGGTTACCCTTGGTATTTGAACCGACAAAATCTTTGACATCCCTTTATTTTTATGCTACGATAGAACACAATCTAACAGAAAGGGACACCAAAAATGAAGCGTACTGATAACCAGTCTATCTATGTTGTTGCCATCTGCGGAAGTTTGCGGCAAGGCAGTACGACGCATGCTGCCCTTCAAATTGCCCTCTCTGCTGCCGAAGAGGCAGGTGCCGAAGTTGAGTTGCTTGATCTTAGCGAATACGAACTCGTTTTTCAAGGCTCTGTTGCGAGCGAGAGTGACTACCCACCGGGGGTATTCAAACTACGGGAAAAGGTCCAACGCGCCGACGGAATACTCCTGGGTTCACCTGAATACCATGGCAGCTTCAGCGGTGTCCTCAAAAGTGCACTCGACCTGATGGGGTTTGACGAATTTGAGAATAAAGTTATCGGGCTCATCGGTGTGTCCGGCGGACGAATGGGAGCCGTCAATACTATTTCTATGTTACGAACGGTAGGAACTGCGCTGCGTGCCTGGGTAGTTCCGAATGACGTATCTATTCCGAATTCGTCCGATGCTTTTGATACGGACGGCAATTTACGTGATGCTGAACTAAGTGAACGTGTTAAAGCCGTAGGCAAACAAGTTACTGAATTCGCTGCGCGTCGGCAGCTAACGTAAGCGCAGCATGAAGGAAAACACAGCGAACAGAATCGAATAAATTAGATGGATACCATACACAACTGGAACGCATGGATCGGCACAGACGAAGCCGGAAAAGGTGATTATTTCGGTTCGCTTGTCGTCGCAGCCGTTTATGTAGATGCAGCGTGCCGCGAAATCCTTTCGACGCTCGGTATCACTGATGGGAAAAAGCTATCAAACCGTCGCGTCCAATACCTCGCTGAACTGATGCACAATGACTATGAGGAGCATATCGTTGTTGTTGAAAAAATGCCGACTGACTACAACACTCTTTATGACAATCTCCGTAGGGGTGGACGAAACCTAAATCACCTGCTTGCATCACTTCATGCAGAAGCGATTCATATATTAGCAGCTCGAGTAGAAGCAAAACACGTCCTCGTCGACAGGTTTTCTAAAAACGACCTTATCACACAGCAGCTAAAACCAGAAATAGAAATAATCCAAGTGCCAAAAGCGGAACATGATATTGCTGTTGCCGCAGCCTCTATCATTGCTCGTGACGCTTTTCTGAAGGGGATGGAAGTACTGTCTGAAAAGTATGAGATGCCCCTACCAAGAGGTTCATATCAAGTTGTTGATACCGGTAGAGAATTCATCCGATTGCACGGGAGCGATGCCTTGGGAGATGTCGCGAAACTTCACTTCAGTTTGACAGATGCTGTCTGTTGCAAATAGGTGCTTTTAAATTTTTTCGTGCGGGACAAATTATGGAAGAATTATTTAGTATTCACTACGCCGAAGTTGGGCTTAAAGGAAAAAACAGGATATTTTTTGAAAAACGACTCGTAAGCAATATCAAGATCGCGCTATGCGGAACCGGCTATGCAGAGGTAAAGCGACTTCACGATAGAATTCTCGTACGACTCGAAAAAAACGCCGATATTCCTAAAATTAAGAAATGTCTACAGCAAGTCATGGGAATCGCCTATTTTGAACTCGCCTGTTCTACAGAAAGAAATATGACTGCTATTAAAGAGACTGCCTTACAGCAAATTCAGGGCAGGACTTACGAGTCTCTTAAGGTTGAAACAAGGCGAACAGATAAAACTTTTCCCTTAACATCGCCACAAATCAGTGCTGAAGTCGGCGGACACCTTATTGAAAAAACCGGGGCGCGAGCGGACATGCACAACCCGGATATCGTCTGTTGGATTAAAGTAACACAGAAAAACGCCTATATCTCCACAGAAAAGATCCCAGGCATCGGTGGATTGCCTGTCGGTGTGAGTGGTAAGGTGCTCGTTATGTTATCTGGTGGGATTGATTCTCCTGTTGCTGCGTGGCAAATGATAAAGCGCGGTGCGAAAGCCGTTTTTATTCACTTTTATAGCTACCCATATACGGATAAAGCGTCTTTGGAAAAAGTGATTGAACTCGTTCAAATTTTGGCAGTTTCAAATTATCGGAGTCTGGTTTACCTCGTCCCATTTGCCGAACTCCAGCAGGCTATTGTCACACAGACACCGGCATCGCTCCGTGTGTTGTTGTACCGGCGGATGATGACGCGTATTGCAGAACGCGTTGCGACTCTGGTAAACGCCGAGGCACTTGTTACAGGTGAGAGCCTTGCACAGGTTGCTTCGCAGACGCTAACGAATCTTCGCACCATTGAAGCGATCGCCAATATCCCGATTCTTCGCCCACTCATTGGTGAGGATAAGGCTGAAATCATAGAAAAGGCACAAAGGATTGGTACCTTTGACGTATCCACACGTCCACACCAAGACTGTTGTTCCCTCTTCGTGCCGAAGCACCCAGCAACTCGCGCTTCACTTGCCGAATTAGAAGACGCAGAGTCAAATTTAGAGATAGAAGCATTGGTTGAAACAGCATTGAATAACCTTGAAAAAAATGTAGTGGAACGGTGACGAGATTTAATAGTTTAAAAAACCCAAAAATATTGCTCATTCGACTCAGTTCCCTTGGTGACATTGTACTCACAACACCGGCTATTCGGGCAGTACGTGCCAACTTTCCTAACGCTCACATCGCTATGCTCGTAGCGAAACAATCTGCTGATATCCTTCGTGAAAACCCGCATCTCAACGAAATAATTACCTTTGACAGACTCGCCAAAAACAAAGATACAGGTGAAATGTGGAGGATTGTCCGCCTGTTACGCGAACGTAAATTTACACTGGCTATCGATCTCCAGCGGAAGTTTCGGACTGAGATACTAATGTACCTTAGTGGCGCGACCAAACGGATCGGTAAGGGTAGGCTTTGCACCGTTCGTGTCGCCGAAAAAGGGAACAAACACGCCACAGAACATTATTTCGACCTGTTGCAGGCAGCAGACATTCCAGCAGAAAATCAGAAGTTAGAACTATTTCTCGCTAAATCCGAACGGAAAGCTGCAGTGCAGCGGTTCAAGATTGCCGGCATCCTTGATGGAAGATTAAAAGTAGGACTCTTTCCGGGCGCGGGGTGGAAACTCCGAGAGTGGATGCCTGAACGTTTTGCTGCTATTGGGGATAGATTGGTGGAACATTTCGATGCGGATGTTCTGATTTTTGGTGGACAGCACGAATCTGAACTTGTGCAGACTGTCGCGAATCTTATGGAGAGGCGTGCGATTCCATTTGCGGGGAATCTTCAGATTAGGCAGTTAGCCGCTTATATTGAGCAGTGTGATCTTTTTCTTACCAACGATACAGGTCCGATGCATATTGCGGCAGGCGTAGGAACCCGCACTGTATCACTGTTCGGTCCCGGCAACCATATCCGTTTTCAACCGCTTGGAGCGAACCACCAAATCATCCGCCATGCCGTGCCGTGCAGTCCTTGTAAGCAGTTCACAAATAAGTGCAAAGATAATATCTGTATGAAGGGCATTGGTATAGACGAGGTCTGGTACTCTATCTCTCATGCCCTTAGGAAAAATTTATAAGTAGGGCTGGCTGAGCACTCTATCCGCACGCTGCCTCAAAAACGCGCAGATGATTTTCGCCAAGCACTTTTCGGATATCTGTATCGGAATAGCCACGCTCACTCAATCCTTCTGCGATTTTGATGAATTCGCCAGCATCTTTGAGTAAATCGCCACCGCCATCAAAATCGGAGCCGATTCCAACATGGTCTATGCCTGCAATGTCAATTGCGTAGGCGAAATGATTGAGGAGTTGTGGTAACGGCGGCATTTTTGTCCAACCGTCCAAGGTAATAAACCCAGGCACAAAGGTAATACCAATAACACCACCATTAGCCGCCAAGGCTTTCAACTGCTCGTTGGTTAAGTTTCGAGAGTGGCGGCATAAGGTCTGACAATTGCTATGAGATGCGATGACAGGCCGTTCAGAGATTTCCAGAACGTCCCAAAACCCACGTTCACTGATATGGGAAACATCTACAAGCATTCCCAATTCGTTCATCTCTTTGACCAATGCAACCCCGAATTTAGTCAAACCACCGCCCGAATCTTCCTCATCATTTCCTGTTGATGCCCAGGTATTGGGATTATGGGTTAACCCGATTGAGCGAACCCCCAATAGATAAAGGGAACGGAGGACATTTAGGCTCCGTTCTACGGCTTCGCTGTTTTCAATGGCAAGGATCGCGGCGAGTTTACCCGCCGCTTTTGCTTTGCGAATATCTTCCGCCTGCCGCGCAATGCAGATATCGGCGGCATTGGCTGTTATCTCCGCATCGAACCACCCGAAAGCATCCATAGCGTAAGCGAGATGGTTCTTCCATGCGCGCGTTACGTCAACAGCAAAAAAGGCAGCATCAATCCCACCTTTCCGCATTTTCGGAATGTTGAGTTGGATACCAATCGCTTCTTCCTCTGGTGGGACTGGACCTCGTAGATAAGCAATAGTCCCCTGGAGTTGTGTAGGATTTTGGCAATGTTCGTCAGCAAGGCTGATATTACCGCGGCGGATATGCGCCACGATAGCATCATTGTGCGAATCAATTATGATAGATTGTTCGTGCAGGAGCGAGATAGGGGTATCTGCTCGTGTTTGGCTGTCTTTTTGTTCCATAGTCCTCAGCTTTAATCCAATACTGTTTTTATAGTTCGTTCGGCGATATCGGGCGTAATTCGCAATGTCGTTGCAACGGTGTAGGGTAATTGATGTTCAGTGACATAGTCGGATAAACCGATAAGGGTCTCAGTGATCGCATCAGTAGAGAGAGCAGATGGTCGGTAGTTAATCTGTAAGCACTCCAATGCATGACGGTACTGCATCCAAGAAGGTTGAGATTGCAAAGAAGCCATCAGCAAGATGCCGAGTCCTACGAGTTCCCCGTGTAAAACAGTTCCGTCATTTCCATGTGCACTTTTCGGGTCCGTCTGTTTAACAGAAGTTAGATGGTTCTCAATTGCATAGGCAAAATGGTGTTCGCTTCCCTCCTCGACACGGCTATGTCCACACAGATAGCAGAGTTGGACCTCCATACAAAGCAGATCAAGCAGCAGTTTTAGACCTGCCGGGGTTCCGCGACCAATTTCTCGTGCGTTATCAAGAAGTGTTTGAAGGAGAGTAGCACCTATGTCAATTACTTGTGGTGTAATTTGCTGACCGGGTGGGTTCTCGCCCATTTTCTCGGCCTCTTGCCAATCCCACATCGCCGTTGCGATTGAGAGAACATCTGCGGCACCACTCACACGCATCGGTGCAGGCGCATTGGACAAAAGATCCATGTCTACAATAACAGTATCAGGGGATTTTGAACGGAGATAGCGAACACACCCATTTTCTCTAACACCTGTTGCATCAGTAAGGAAAGCATCCGTTGACAGGATCGTAGGAAGCGCGACTAAAGGGAGTCCATTTGTCGATGCGACGTATTTAGCAGTGTCAATTGCCAACCCCGCACCAATTCCGTAGACCACTTCGCCTTCACAAGTTTCAGCAAGCGTGGTCATATACGCGCTTGTATTCCCATCAACATAGATAAGTTGTTTCGGGTGTAGGGCAATTCCACCGACCACCGACCACGCCGGTTCCGTTGTCAAAACGATAGCATCGCGTTTTTCGTTAATATCCGTAAACGCGCATTTGACAATACTCGGCAGCCGTCCAATTTTGTCATAAGAACAATCATCTTGCAACATCAGAATCCTCTAACGAGATTAAGCGACTTCACTTCAGGGACGAGAGATCAACCAGATATATCTGCCGTGAGCCTTCGTGAACTGAATCAAAGGTAACAGTTGTGCCGTCAGGTGCCCAACGCGGGTGCAGATCACACCGGATATCTCCAACAAACTGTTCTTCATGATGGAACTCACCTAAAACAATCTTCCGATTTTCGGCAATATTGTAGACCATTAATTGTGCCAAACGCTGCGAACCCCTTGGATAACTATCACAGAGCAGCCACATTCGGTCAGGAGAGTATGAGGCGTGTCCATCGCGTGGTAGGACATTACGCCCAAGAGGCGTGAAGTCCCGCAGCCCATCTGTAAATTCAAGGAACCCCATCTCACCAGATATATCTGAAGAAACAAGAATCCGCGTTGGGGTCCGCCAATCAAAATGCGAAACTTTATGACCGAAGGGGATTTGCATTTCTAAATCAGACCCATCAGGGTTCACTGTCCAAAGTGAGGAATAAAATCGTGTTTCCTGACGGACTCGGCAGAAAAACAGCAGCCGCGTGCCGTCCGTATTAAACAAAACATGATTGAACCATGTCCGTTTTCCGACCAAATGTTTGTCCTGACTTGCTCGGATGACATCGGCTATAGAAAGGACGAGTTTTGAGCTGCCATCCCGGAGGTTAAACTGATACAAGCCGTCATCTTCTGGCTGTGCCTCAACATCAGCAGATTTGGTGTGGCTTGCATAACCGACCACAGCCCGACAGTGTGCCATTCGTCCATAGTTAAGCCCGATAGCGATTGGAGCCGTAGGTGACACAGCAGCAATTGCACCACGAATTGTGCGAACAACACCTGTAATTGGGTTCAAGGCACGTGATACCAGTTGGTCATTCTCCCAATCGTTAAATGTGAATTCCGCAGCGTTCCCATCATCGTCATCCACTTTACCGCTATTTATCCAATGCATCATGCTCCCCTGCTGAAGGTTAAAAGCGGAAGTTTTCGCGTAAGGGATGAATTCATGAGTATCTCGGTCAATCAGTCCAACCGTAGCAACATCTTCCGGTATCGGGCGGTGCGTATGAAAGTCCGTCTCTAATGCGAGATGATATCTTCCACTACTATCCCATGGATTAATACCATAATAGCCGAAAAAATGATGTTTTGGACCGGCAGATAATTTCTCAATTTTCATATTTATTTTTCTGCGGCAAGTTCAGGAAATCTATGTATTTGCCCGTTCTTCCTCAGGTAATATTAGACCCAACCAAAATTTTGAAACCATATTTGTATTCCATCGTTTTTACTAACGACCTAAAAAAACGAATGGTTTTAGAGAGTGAATTTAGCCCCTTCCTTTAATATGAAGCACGCGCGGCAACCTTTTGTATTAGCGATCACACTCCACGCGGACGATAGGAAAAAATGCAATTTGCAGCAAAAACGGACACAGGTAGACTTCGTGATATAAACGAAGACCTATACTATTTCGATACGCAGCTCCAGTTATTTGCTATCGCCGACGGTATGAGCGGTCACGAACGAGGTGACTTGGCGAGTAAACTCGCTCTTGATGTTATCGAGCAATGGGGACAAGCACAAGCATCTCCACATAGCGATTTGGGACCCATGAAGCGTCTTGGCGTTTTAAGCGAACTTGCTAAGGAAGCGAATCAACGCATCTATAGTGCCTCCAAAAACGGTGGTACCGCTCGCGGTATGGGTACAACTTTAATCGCTGGTTTTGTTACCTTCAGTTACCTTGCTTACGTCCACGTTGGTGACAGTCGACTCTACGTCTTGCGCGATGGAAATCTCACACAGATAACGACAGATGATTCTTTCGTCCAAAAAATGGTCGAACAAGGCGAAATCACGCCCGAAGAAGGACGTGTCCACGCCAAGCGAAACATCATTACACAAGCGATCGGACTCAGGTCAACAGTCGCCGTCAATGCCGATGCCTATCCGCTCGTTCGCGGTGACATTGTTGTCGCTTGTACAGATGGTCTGCACGACTTAATCGTGGACGACCAGGAAATCGCTAACATTATTACGTCTGCTGGCAATCTTGAAGAAGCGTGCGCTAATCTTGTGAATACAGCACTCGACTATGGTGGCACGGATAATGTTACAGTACTCCTTGTAAGCGTTGATTAACTAACGATCTGTTAATCGTGGCAGTGCCCATCGCTTTAAGAAGCGAGTTATTCCTCAGATGCTCCTTGCTGATGCTCCCCGAAAACCAATACGCCATCCGGGTCCATACTCTCCTCCGACGCATCGTCTGCTGGCGATTCCAAGTGTGCGGGGATTGCCAATTCTGGTAATTCAATACGCCCGGCTTCAGCCCATAATCGCTCAAGGTTATAGTGGGAGCGTCTCTCAGCAAGAAAAACATGGACGACAAAATCGACATAGTCTAATAGAATCCAATCCGCTTTACGCTCGCCCTCTTGGTGCCAAGGCCGTTGTGCCCAATTAGTTTCAAGTTCCTCAAGAACAGCTTGCGAAATACCTTCAATCTGGATATCCGAAACACCGCTGAAGATTGCGAAAAAATCTGTGAAGCAATCAAGTTTACGCAGATCAAGGATAACGCCGTCCTGTGCACGTCGACTCATCGCGGCAGAAGCCGCGGCTTTTACAACGTCTAATGTATTGTGTTCTGCCATTTAATTTTCCTTACCGCAATTGCTAACATTAGCAAACATCTTATTATATGTATGAAGCGTATTCGGATGAATTGTCACCCCTTTTTGCAGGAGACGTTCAATCTGTGCGCGGGCGACGTGATGTACTGCCTGTTCTAAATCTGTGTACGCCAATTTTCTAACAATATGCGCCTCCTCGTACGTACGCATCGGTTCTCCAAAGTCTGCAACGTATAGCACTTTCGAAACAAGGCTCATTGACGGGTTGCCGGTTGTATGGCTGCGAATCGCCTCAAGGACCTCACACTCGGTTACCTTAAACTTCTCGATCGCCAGTTCCGCGCCAACAAGCGAATGCAATAGCGCGGGATTCGATTTCTCAATTGGATCAAGGCGAATTCCGTAACGCTCTACTTCCCTATATAATCTCTCGGTGCTCATCCACTTTGCACTGTCGTGTAACAGCACAGCGAGGTTGGCGTGCCATACATCTGCTTTGTGAGCGTGTGCTAAGTCAACCGCCATCTCCTGGACAGAAAGAACGTGCTGCAGACGTTCCACACTCAGTTTTGTTGAGAGGTACTCTTGGATTTCAACTGACTTTGGATGTGCCCGAAGCACTTCTAATGTAGAAGTTGTCCGATTATTTTGTAGATTTAGCGTGTTGTTAGATGTTCCTTGCCAGTCCATATTACATAGACCTTCACTGTTTTAGCTGCCATCATCGTCGGGGTCCATCCCCAATTCAATAAGGAGTTCCCGCTCAGTATCCGACAATACCACGCTCGGCAACGGCATGCTAATAGTGTATTCCTCATTCAGCCATTTAGCCAGATCCGCTGCCTTACACCGCGTACTACAGAACGGGAAATTTTTCGGTAGAGATGTCCCTTCTTTCCATACAAAATCGTAAACTGTTCCGCACATACTGCATGTGTGTTGCATATTTTCACGTCCTTACTATCCAACCGACAAACGATGGTTCAGTTAGCGATACAACTCATGGCGATAAATGTACGATCGAACTGTTTCTGGTACAAGATACCGAATTGAAAGCTGCTTCCTAATGCGCTCTCGGATGACTGTGGCAGATATATCAATGCCAGTTACCGGAAAGGTTGTAACCCGATTGCGTACTTCAGGCGGCACCCGATTCAGATCGTAACTTGGACGTGTCGTTGCGATCATAACACATTGTGCTAACACTTCATCAAAGTTTTTCCAAATTTTATACTCAATAAGCGAATCGGCACCAATAATCCACCCGAGTTCACGGGTGTTCCCGTAGCGTGTCTCAAGGGCTTTTAATGTTTCAATTGTGTATGACGGACCTGCCCGATCCAATTCAATGCGTGACGCTTCAAAATGCGGGTTCTCTGCGATCGCTAACAACACCATCTGGTACCGGTGTTCTGGTGCGATAATATCAACGTCAGAAACCTTATGCGGAGGCCTCGCAGAAGGGATAAACAGGATTTTATCATAGCCCAGCCCTGTCCGAACTTGTTCAGCACTTAGCAGATGCGCGTAATGGATTGGATTGAATGTTCCACCCATCACAGCAATTCTTTCGGTAGTATTCAGCATCAGAATGTCCTGCGGATCCCAACTCAATTTAGTAAACCCAACATTCCTCCATCCTGATTAAAGTATACAAGTTTGCACGCGAGAAGTCAACGGAAAAATTGTGCGGTGTTAATTTCCATGGACACGAGCCTTGTAATCGTCATAAGCCCGTTCAATCTGCTTTGCTGATTCTTCAGGTCCGAGGAAATGCGCGCCCGTCAATACAACTGGCGGTTTTCCACGCTCCGTCAGCAGTTCTGCAACCCGGCATTTAATGGCATTCACAATGGACAATGTGCCAATACTGGAGGTGGGCCCTACCGGATAGGCTAAATTCGGAATTTCTACGACAGCATCGCCCGGCGGATTACAATTGTCAATCGTTAGATCGGCAACCTCAAACAAACGTTTGCCAGACGGGTGTTTCGAGATAGACGACCGACTGTGCGCAAGAGAACTAACCGCAATCACAGGGAGATCTTGCACTTTAGCACCCATTGCCATTTCAATAGGAAGGATATTTGTTCCAGAATTAGAAAACACTATCATACAGTCGTTGGGACCGAAGGTGAAGTTGCGTAAGATCACTTCTGCATAACCTGATACGTTTTCTAAAAAGAGTGCTTGGCGTTGCCCGTTACAACCGACCACTTGATTGTGGTATGTAACTGCTAATTCAACGATAGGAAAGAAGCCGGGAAAACTTCCGTAGCGCGGGAACATTTCTTCAACAGCCATGCGGGAATGCCCAGAACCGAATAGGTAGACGAGTCCATCTGCTGCTATTGCCTCAGCACACA
Source organism: Candidatus Poribacteria bacterium (assembly GCA_963662915.2). Taxonomy (GTDB): domain Bacteria; phylum Poribacteria; class WGA-4E; order WGA-4E; family WGA-3G; genus WGA-3G. Next base: position 3,147,062 of record CAXXEU010000002.1, read on the forward strand.
TCTCAGATACTTGTGCGATTGCCTCGGTTTGTGTCGCTTCAATCTGTTTCAGAACGTCTTGCGCAACGTGTAGATACCGTAGATAAGAAGTGCTCATAATATATGTGTCGTAGCCTCGATCGCTTGATTTTGAAATTAAATAAAAGGTCATAAGAAATAACTTGCAAACCTATGTTGCAGAGCGCGTCGGCTATTTTACCACAACCTTGACACACTTGCAACGCTTTTCCAAATAATGCCCTATTAGATTTTTATGAAGGATGCTAATTTCAGAGTATTTCAGAGTAAAATGGAAAAATTGACAAATACACAAAGGGGCTGTTAACATAGGTGTAGACTGGGTTTTTGGCGGTTTTCGCAGGGGTTGGTGTGAAAGTTACTCTGAAAATTTGGGTATCAGTTGTTAGGGGTTGTCTAAATCTCGGATGACACAGATAACGCGGATTTCCGCGCTTTTGTGTTGTCATGTCTTTAGTCCTATAAGGACGGGATTTTTGTAGGATAATTGTTGAAAGGCATTAAAATCAGGATTGTATTTTAACAGGCGTTTTCACGGAGGCTTCACGGAGATTTTTGGGGAGCCTTGATTCTATTGGGTTTCTGAACTTGAATTTTCGCGTTCTCCGTGAAAGGGGTTTTTAGTTATAATTTTCCTAACAAATAGATATTTTTTGGTTGTTAGAAATTGGCAGTTAGCAATTCACGGTTTGTTAATCCCTATCTACGATCTGTTGTTCGCCATTTCCTGGAAAAAAGTAGCGATGGGGAGTGTTTTTCCTATGCGAAAAGTCGTGCGCAAAAGAACGAAATTATCGAGAAACCGAACGTCCAAAGTTACATTGACTTAAATGGTTGTTTGGCATACAATCATAATTAAAAAAGGAGTTATAATGAGCACATCAGATCGTCCAAATATCCTCTGGATATCTATAGAGGACACAACCCCGCGTTTCGGTTGTTACGGGGACACACTTGCGCGTACGCCGAACATCGACCGGCTTGCTGCGGGTGGGTGTCGGTTCCCGAATGCGTTTTCGACTGCGGGAGTCTGTGCCCCAAGCCGTTCGGCAATCATTACTGGTATGTACCAGACTTCGATCGGTACACACCACATGCGGACAGCACATACAAACGAGAACACACCGGAGATGCCGACCCCATATTCCGCGGTCCCACCGCCTTACGTCAAAACCTTTACCGAATACCTCAGAGGTGCCGGTTACTACTGTACAAACAATAGCAAGACTGACTATCAGTTTACACCGCCTATCACGGCGTGGGATGTGTGTGATAACACCGGACACTGGCGAAATCGCGAACCCGGACAACCCTTCTTTTCGGTTTTCAATCCGACTGTTACACACGAAAGTGGAATGTGGGAACGGGAGGATCGACCATTAACAACGACCACGAATCCTAATGATGTGGTGTTACCGCCGTATTTACCGGATACACCGAAAGCGCGGCAAGCATTGGCGCGCCAATACGACAACCTTGCAACCGCTGATGCCCGCGTTGGCGAACTCTTAGATCAATTGGAAGCAGACGGACTTGCAGAGAATACCATTGTCTTTCTCTGGAGTGACCACGGTGAAGGACTTCCACGTGGGAAACGGTGGCCTTATGACGCTGGTATTCGGATACCCTTAATTGTACAGTGGCACGATGCGCTTGCCGCTGGGAGTGTCAGTGAACAGCTCGTGAGTCTCATAGATCTCGGTCCAACAGTGCTCTCGCTCTGTGGTGTAGAAGCCCCTGAACATCTTCAGGGACAACCTTTCCTTGGGACAGAAAAGGTCGAACGCGAATACATCTTCGCGACGCGCGACCGGTATGATGAGTCCTACGATATGGTGCGCGCTGTCCGTGATAAAAAATATAAATACATAAGAAATTACTATCCTGAAAAACCGTATTTACTGTGGATTCCGTATCGTAATCGGCATCCGATCATGCAGGAGATGTGGCGGTTGCACGCTGCGGGGGAACTGGAGGGAGATCAGGCGGTTATGTTCCGTTATCCGCGCCCTGCTGAAGAGCTTTACGACGTTCAAAATGATCAGTACGAGCTCAACAATCTGGCAGCGGATTCTGAGCATTATGATGTATTGGGACGGATGCGCGGTGCACTGTCGCAGTGGCGGTCTGACTTTGGAGATATGGGGGATATACCCGAAGAACAGATGGTGGCGCAGTGGTATCCTAACGGCACACAACCACAAACAGCGGCTCCTATTTTCATCCCGATTAATGCCGAACAACCCGGTACAACGGTAGCGGACGATACTGGTGAATGGTCGGCTCCGCTCGTTTTGCAACTTCACTGCTCTACACACGGTGCATCAATCGCCTACACGACTGAGCAAGATGAGGACGCACATTGGCGATTGTATACTGAACCGCTGCGCATAGGAGAAGGCGAAACCACTGTGCGAGCGAAAGCGATCCGCATCGGTTATCATGAAAGCGAAGAAAAAACGATTCACCTCAAAGTTACATAAGGTAGGACTTACGCAAAATTTAGGATTACCCCCTTAGTCCCCCCGCAAGCAGGGGGAATCTGTCGGTTTTTAGAGACAACTGCGTAAGTCCTGATAAGGTTTTTAATTTATCGAAAAGGAGATATAAATAATGGCGCAACAGAACACCCAAGACTATTTCGTTTATGTTGGCACTTACACACATGGAGATAGCGAAGGGATTTACGTCTATCGCTTAGACGGTACGACGGGTGCCTTGGAATACAGCAGCAAACTCACAGGCGTTGAAAATCCGTCGTTTTTGGAGATACATCCGAGTGGACAGTATCTGTTTGCTGTCAATGAAGTCGGTGAATTTGAGGGTAAGGATAGTGGTGCTGTTACAGCATTTTACATCCATCGAGAGACTGGCGAGATTAGTTACCTTAACCAACGCGCAACAGGGGGTGGTGCGCCTTGCCATCTGAGTGTAGATGCGACGGGCAAGTGCCTGCTTGTAGCAAATTACGGCGGCGGAAGCGTGGCTGCTTTTCAAATAGAATCGGATGGACGACTCAGTGAAGCCTCTGATTTCGTGCAGCATGAAGGCACCAGTATCAATCCACAACGGCAGATGGAACCGCATGCCCACTCAATTATGATTGATGCCAGCAATCGTTATGCTTTCTCACCTGACCTCGGGACTGATAAAGTCTTTATTTACCAATTGGACGCAGAAAACGGCAAACTCACGGCTAATACACAACCGTGGGCACGCGTGCATCCTGGGGCGGGGCCCCGACACTTCGATTTCCATCCGAATGGAGCGTACGCTTATGTGATTAACGAACTCGATTCAACGTTCACTGCATTCCGGTATGACGCGAGTGCTGGAACACTGACGGCATTCCAGACGATCTCGACACTTCCCGACGGTTTTGATGGTAGGAGCCATTGTGCAGATGTCCACGTCCACCCTTCTGGGAAATTCCTATATGGGTCAAACCGTGGACATGATAGTATTGCTATCTGCGCGATTGATGCAGAAACTGGAACGCTGAGTCCTATCGGTTATGAATCCACGCAAGGACAAACACCACGGAATTTCGGATTGAATCCAGAAGGCACCTTTCTTTTTGCGGCAAATCAACAGACGGATACGGTTGTAACGTTTGAGATTAACCAAGAGACGGGGGAATTAAGCGCGACAGGACACGTAACAGAAGTGCCAACCCCTGTCTGTCTAAAAATGCTTCCGTGTGTTTAAATGGTCGTCAGCAGTCAGGGCGGTTGCTACGCACCCCTTTCAGTAATCAGTAGGATATGTGGACTATATGAATGTTTCTACTACCACAAACTCGTGGCTGAGAACTGAAAATGGAGTGCAGCGTAACGCCTTGACAACTCTTAAGACTGCTGCCTACGGCGTTCTTGGAGTCTATCCCATGGATAGATAAGACAACGGTCCGCCCAGTCTCGGTAAAGCCCTACGAGTTCTTTGAGTTTTTGTGGATGCTGAGCGGCAAGATTGTTAATCTCCGTGCGTTCGGCAGCGAGGTCATAGAGTTCCCAATCGCCGGGGAACTTGCAGACGAGTTTCCAATTCTCTTGACGAACGGCACAATTGCCTTCGTGTTCCCAATAAAGTACATCTTTACCGTTGTCCTTTCCATCGAAAATTGGTACTAAACTGGTTCCCTCCAACGGCAAAATGGGGTTTCCATTGTGCTCTTGAGGATAGGTAGCCCCTGAAATTTCGAGGCATGTCGCCATGATATCTGTAAGTTGTCCGGGTTGATGGCGTAACTCTCCAGCGGATTCTATGGCATCCGGCCAATGTGCGATCAGTGGTGTTGCGATACCACCTTCATGCACCCAGTGCTTGTATTCACGGAAAGGGGTATTAGACAGATTTGCCCACGGAACACCGTAACTCTGATAGGTGGTTTCCGGACCTGGCATGATGTTTGGATCATTGCCGCGCTGAACAGGTCTCCCGTCAGAGGTTGTCTGGGTGCTAATCAGCGAACCGCTGTCGCGTCTGGCGGGGGGGCCGCCGAGTTCTTCGGCACAACCACCGTTATCAGCCAAAAAGAGGATGAGGGTGTTGTCGAGTTGCCCTGTCTCTTCCAATGTATTGATAATTCGCCCTATACCTGCATCCATACGGGTGATTTGTGCTGCGTAGACTTCCATGCGCCGCTGATTCCACTCTTTATATTCCGCCTCGCTCCAAGGTCGCTGTGAGGGGTCTCTTGCGGTAAGCTGCCACGCCTCATCTAAAATCTTCATTTCCTGCATCCGTGAGAGCCGTTCTTCTCGCAGTTCATCCCATCCTGCAGCGAAGCGTCCATTGTAACGTGCGATGTCTTCTTCGTGTGCATGCAGGGGCCAGTGTGGTGCTGTGTAAGCGACATAGGTGAAGAAGGGACGTTCCGGTGTTTTGTGAGTGTGGTTCTGGATAAACGTCACTGCTTCATCACTGATGGCATCTGTGAGAAAATAATCTTCAGGGAGTTCATCGTGTTCGATACGGGTATTATTGCGTGTCAGGGTATTCGGTTTCCAGAAATTGGCAGCCCCGGTGATAATCCCATAGTACTCGTCAAATCCGCGCTGACAGGGCCAACTATGTTTAGGACCGTCTCCACTCGTATGCCGAGAGATATGCCATTTCCCGCTCATATATGTGCCGTAGCCTTCCGAACGGACAGCGTCGGCGATAGTGATACATCGGTCATTCAGATCACCGCGATAGCCCTCAAGTCCGTCGTCGTTCATCATGTGTCCCACGCCGGTTTGATGCGGATGCAATCCGGTTAGCATAGATGCCCGGGATGGACAGCACCGTGCGGTGTTGTAAAATTGTGTAAAGCGTAATCCACGTATAGCGAGTCGGTCAAGGTTGGGTGTATGGACTTCGCCGCCGTAGCAGCCCAAGTCGGAAAAGCCCATATCATCGTTCAGAATAAGGACAATGTTAGGTTTGCTATTTTCGTTCATAGGGTCGATTTTCCTTTCATTCGTGAAATTAGCATTGCTTTTAGGAACATGGTTAAGTTACGATTAAAGAAGAAATAAAAACACATAGGACTTACGCAAAATTTAGGATTACCCCCCTTAGTCCCCCCGCAAGCAGGGGGAATCTGTCGGTTTTTAGAGACAACTGCGGAAGTCCTGAACACAGAAGCACACTAAACGTAAATAGAACTGAGACACAAGGACCTCACCCAACAAAGGAGCAGAAAAATGATTCCGAATTTGATTACGCTCTTCCGTTTAATCTTGGTATTTGTTGTGATCTCACTCTTCGGACAACATATCTATTTAGACATTTTACTCGTCGCGCTGATCGGATTGATTCTATTCCTTGATGCGGTCGATGGTTATGTTGCGCGAAAACTCAACCAAACTTCAGCCTTTGGGGCACTACTCGACATAATTGGCGACCGTATTGTTGAATGTATTTTTTGGGTTTACTTCGCTGTTGTTGGACTGATTCCTATCTGGATTCCAGTTGTCGTGATTGCTCGTGGTTTCTTTACAGATGGCTTACGGAGTGCTGCCTTCGCGCAAGGGAAAACGGCATTCGGTGAGAACACAATGATGTCCTCAGGATGGACGCGTGCGCTCACAAGTTCACGCGCGAGCCGTAGCATTTATGGTATTGCGAAAACGCTGGCTTTCATCTATCTTGGTGGCCTTATAGCCTTCAAAAATTCCGGTGTCTACCCAGAATTGACTGTCGGTCTGGAATTGACAGGTCTGATTCTATCATCTATAACCGTTGCGATGTGCTTAATTCGCGGGCTCCCTGTCTTGATTGATGGTTGGAAATATGTGAAAAACTAACCTCACAGAACTATCATAGGACTTACGCAAAATTTAGGATTACCCCCCTTCGTCCCCCCGCAAGCAGGGGGAAGCTGTCGGTTTTTAGAGACAACTGCGTAAGTCCTGTATCAGAAACTTTTAGAATTTGGATGGAACAGCGGGAGATTGGGTACTCACCGTTCCAGTCTTCCGATCCTCCAACACCTGTTTCTGATCGCCTCTGACTGCTGACTGTTGACTACTACTTAGCCATAACCGACTCCCATCTTCCCTTGCGAGTAATACAAAAAGCGATTTCGCTGCTGAATACCCGTCTGCTGGAAGTATGTGGTTTTTAAGGGTAAATACGAGTTGATAGGTGATGACATTTTCAACCTGTCTGTACTGCCGACTCAGTTCTGCTATCTCTATAGTGTGATGGATGTCGTCCGGCAAAACAGCCGTCCATCCTTCCGGAATTCGGATGCGAATCGTTTTCTCAATTTGCATTGGATAGCCAAAGTCTAAGGAATAAGCGCGTTCTGCCCTCGCAAAGGTCTCGGCATAAGCGGCAAATTCATCAATCGGTAAACGGAGTAGGACACCGGTTCCCAAAGACTCTGCGTAATTCTCGACATGAAAACCGAGATTAATCTCCACTGGCACATTGAGATCGCTCAGGTCAGACACATCGCACCGCTCTATCTGGATTCCCGGAAATTGTTGACTGAGTTCAGTGGCTAATGTGGTTTTCAGAGCATTGGGATGGACCTGTTGGTAGGTCCACCGAGTATTTAGACTGTACTGCCCACTTGTCTGAATGTGAAGCGTTCCGTGCGCCGCCCCCTTACTGCTTAATGTCAATTCTGTTGTACTCACAAGTCGATTAGACTCTGGTGGAAAAACAGGGGTCTCCACAAACACACCATGTGTATCGGAAATGAGAAACCCAGTGCGTCCCTGTGTGCTATAAGGTAGGTCTCCGTAACTACAAGCCGCCGTTGTATCCAACCAGATATAGGTATCCACACCCGTAGGGACTGCAGTAATCATGTGGTTGAACTGGCTGAGAAAGGGCAAGGTCGTATCAACTCGTTGGTATGGTGCCATGCTAATCAGGCAAGGATAGGCTTTAATGCCTGCAAGATCCAACATTGAGATCAGGAGGGTTGTTTTGTCCTTACAATCCCCGTATTGCATCTGAAAAACTTCGGTGGCATGTGAGGGTTGGTAAGCACTCTGTCCGAGTTCAATACCGACATACCGAATTTTCGAGGCGACGAAATTATAGATAGCGCGGACCTTTGCTTCATCCGTTTCCAGATCTCTGGTTAGGTGATGGACTTTTTCCGCAATGTGAACATCCGATATATATCTCTCTTTTGCGAGATCCTTATACCACGTGTAGACAGCCTGCCAGCCGGCAATTGAAGAATAGTGCAGGCGTGGCACGGTGTCGTTAACATGCGGCATGCCGTCCTCAAGTTCTAATGCAGAGGTTTCGCCATATTTCCAAATGTAGATAACGGTATCATTTTCTGTATAAGAGATCTGTGGTACTAAAGGTTTAGTTTGCGATGTTGTGTTAGCGATCTCCCACTGAAGGTGCCATGCCTTCGGCATCTGAAGTGCGTACTTCGTTTCAAGGGTTGCCTCTGTTGACTGAAAATTATAGCCTCCCGTAATCCACGTTTCCCCGCCAGCAACTTTATCCTCAAGCGTTACTTTGTACTCAATACAGACCCCCGGTGCGAGACCAACCATAGAGATAACCTTCCACATCGCGTCTGAATAGAGATTGTAAGACAATAAACCGGGTGGCGTTACATCGTTGTACGCTTCATCGGGTGGTTGAAGCACCATGCCATCTGCTGTAATCGTTCTCGCTATATTAACTCCGATATTTTGTGCCGCCGGTTGGTAAGGGATGGCGATATCCCCATATTTTTGGATACCTCTTTCGGTGAGGATTTTAACGACTTGGTGCGTTGTATAGCGGGACTGTCCGGTCGGTAAAACATCATGACTGAAGTGATTGAACAAAACAAGTGTATCAGCGTTGGGGTAATCCCTGGCATCCGGTGCGTTTGCGATGATGGCCTCAACGTCTGGATCCAGAAGGGTGACAGGCGGTACGTCAACGACTTGCACTGGGTTGAGATTGCGTTGGGAAAGTGCTTGAAGGCGTGTGATAGCAAGCAGGTTGTCTGGTGCCACCTCTAAAAGTTGCTGGTATTGCAGTTGTGCCTCAAAGTAACGTTGTTGATTTTCATAAAGTGCTGCGAGCTGTTGCCGCGCCCAGATATCATTTGGAAACAACCGGATTGACTCTCGGAATTCTGCGATCGCTTCCCCGATTTTGCCCTGCTCCAGATAGATAAGTCCCAAGTAGTTGTGTAAATTTTCGCATTCAGGACGTTCACACCTTGGATCAACCGATAAGGCTTTGTGGAGGACCTTTATACCTTCACCGTAGCGTTGCAACTGCTTGTAAGCCAAACCGAGATGATTTAACGCGTACAGATTATCGGCTGAAACGTCCAAAACCCGCTCGTAGTACTCAGCAGCATTAGCATAATCGCTCAGTTTTTCAAAAATGTATCCGACATAATTCAACGCCGTGATATTATTCGGTTCCAACGTTAGAAATGTGAGAAATGCATCCCTTGCGTTTTCGTATTCCTCAAGTTGAAAATATATCTCTGCGATTTTGTAGTGTACGTGATTGGAATCCGATCGGATCGTAACGGCGGCTTTATAAGCAGTAAGCGCAGCTCGGAGGTTTCCGTGTTTTAGTTCAGAATTGCCGGTTTCGACATGCTCGCGCCACTGGCGGTTCCGTTCAACCAATGGATCAACCAAAGATGGAGCGGACGTTTTTTTTGGAAAGATCGTGCACCCGCCAGCAAAAAAAAGCAGGCTTAACACCAAAAATGTATAGTTTCTAAGGTGTGTCATTGTCAGTATCCTTTAGTGCGGACGGGTCGCCCCTATTTTCTGTGAAGTTTCGGGTTCTTGGTGTGTCGTTCCTTGTCTCGATTCGTCTTTTTTTCCATAGATTTTTTGAATGCGTCCTCAAGTTCAACACCCGTCTGATTCGCAAGGCAAATGAGTACAAAAAGAATATCTGCCATCTCTTCGTCGAGCTTCAAGTCTCTTTCATTCTCCTTGAAACTCTGATCGCCGTATTGACGTGCCATAATCCGTGCTAATTCTCCGACTTCTTCCATAAGGATAGCGGTATTGGTTAACTCAGAAAAATAGCGGACCCCATAGGTGCGTATCCAGTCGTCTACGAGCTTTTGACAATTTTCGAGCGTGTAGTCCATATCAATTTTCAACTCCGTTCCGTGGCATTTATGCAAGGTTGACCAAACATTGCAAACCGGTATTATACTTTGCAAGCGTTGTGTTGGCGAAATCGCAGTCTATCTATATTTTAGCAAGGTTCAGCAAGAAAGTAAACCTTTTTCTAAGGCGATGCGTTTAACGGCACAGTTCCGCGAAAATCTTTTGATTTTTCCGAAGGTTTGATATATACTTTAATTGTAGCATTACTTAGGAGGAGGAACCGGCACCATTTAGTCTTGGATATCAAATTCACGACCAGAAACGAAATTGATGTTAGGCTAAATAGGCTAAGGAAAAAATCAGATGGGAATTACGAATAAAGAACTGGAATTTTATGAAACAAATGGCTACCTTCTAAAAAAAGGGCTTGTTTCTTTAGAAGATACAGCGCGGATCTGTGAAGAGGTTGAAGATATACATAACCGTATGGCAGAGCAACCGACAGCGGGTATTGGAATCTCTTGGGAAGTCTACGACTCAGAGGATCATCCGCCGCGTATTAAGCAGTTGATGCACAGTGAGTTAGTGAGTCCAACGCTCAATCGCCTGCTTCGTTCTGATGATGTGCTGGATATCTTAGAAGCAATGATGGGGGAAAACATTTCACTATATCACAGTAAATTGCTTCCAAAAGCCGGTGGTGACGGAACAGCAATCCCGTGGCATCAGGATTACGCGTATTGGAAAAATGATAACAACAAACCGGTAATGATTAATTGTCAATTAGCGATAAGCGAGGCAAACCTTGAGAATGGGTGTATTCAGTTCGTGCCCGGAAGCCATAAGTGGGGTTTACAGGAGCATGAGCGGAAACAACAAACATTTGGGGTGTTTTTACCTGGTCACTATCAAGAACGTGAAGATGCCGTTGCCGTAGAAATGGAACCGGGGGACGGTGTATTTTTCAACGCGCTCATTGTTCACGGGTCTGCTCCGAACAATTCAGAAAATGATCGATTGATGAATACTTTTGCCTACAACGTGACAGGGAATGGCGAAACCCAATGCCGAGAAGTCTTACGCGGTATAACACTTGAGGCATAAGAAGTCCGTGCATTGCTTGATTAAAGGTCCTTCCGAACGCACCTGCCACCGAAATCCATGGGTATTGTGTGGAAAAGGTCGTATGTGGTGAGAAAATGTGATGAAAACGAAAAACATAACTAACGCTTGGAAAATTCTTTGGGTTTTGTTTATTGGTATTGCCGTGGGCTGCGGCGAGGGTGATCCGAGTGCCACAAACCTTGCGCCGAGCATTCTTGTCTTTGAAGCCGAATCGGACATAGTTGTCCCGGGTGCAGCGGTCCACATCCGTTTAAAAGCAACAGACCTTGAGAACGATGTTTTATCATACACTTGGTCCGCCACGGATGGCAAATTAACAGAAACCGATTCTGGGGCAGTCTGGAAAGCACCAGAAACTGAAAGGAAGTACCAGATTGAGGTTGCGGTCAGCGATGGTGTCAGAATTACAACGAGTACAATTGACATCCAAGTGTGGCGGATCCGACCGGGGGATTATTATCCATTAGCAGTCGGGAACGTCTGGCATTACCGAGCTCCAGATGGTGCTGAAATTACATTTGAAATAGTGGATACCATCCAAATTCAACGAGCAGGTGGAGAAACCCTTGAAAGTTTCGTCCTTCAGAAATCCAGTAAGGCTGAGGGTTTAGAAAACATAGTAAACTACTCCTATCTCGGCACGAGCGTTGACGAAAAAGGCGAAGTTTCAGCCATCCTACAACATGCGCAGAACACAACATCCGGTACGAGCGATACAATACTGTTCGTACCCTATCTGCCACTGTATCAATTCCCACTGATTCCCGGTAATAAATGGGAAACTAAATTTCAGGCACAATTAGTCCCCGAACTTTTTCCGATCGGCGAAGGGCTTGATGAATTTGAAGTGCTTTCAGAAGAGACAGTGACCGTCCCTGCGGGAATTTTTGACCATGTCTTTCAGGTTCAAGAATCATTTCGGTGGGGATTCGACATAGAAAATCAGAATTTTCCACTCGATATTACTGTTGTAAAAAAATGGGTCGCCCCAGATATTGGTATTATCAAATTCACACAGGCACAAACCCGCGGTGACGTGACAGTCGAAACCGTTTTTGAACTCGAATCCTTTGAATTAGTACAAAATTGAGTTAAATCTGTGAAAGATATATCTAAGAAACCAGAAATTTTGACCACAACTGTCGGCTCTTATCCTGTACCGACGTGGCTGCTCTCGACCCCAACGGAGCAGAGCCTTCTCGATGCGACGCGAGTTGTTGTTGATACCCAACGGCAACGGGGTATCGAATTACCAACAGATGGTGAACTCTACCGCTTTGATCCTAATCACCCAGACACCAACGGCATGATCGATTATTTTCTCCGTCCACTTTCAGGTATAAGAGCAGAAGTTGGACGGCAAGAATGGCACGAATTCCGAGAGATGCAAACGATGTTGTTTCGTGCCAAACCTGCTGGCGTTGTCGAGAATACATTAGGGGAAGGCACACTAAACCTTGTCTCTGACTGTGAACGAGCCGTGCGTGTTGCTGGTAAGGACATTAAATTTACAGTGACAAGTCCATACATGCTCGCTCGAACACTATTGGACAAACATTATGGAGACTTTGATGCGTTGCTCACTGCTTTGGCAGAAGTATTAGCGGCACAAGTGCGGGAACTCGATTGTGCTTGTCTGCAAATTGACGAAGCGAACATACCCGGCAACCCAGCAGATGGACCTCGCGCTGCCGAGGCGATTAATATTGTACTCGATGCGTTTGGTGGAGAGAAGGCAGTCCACTTCTGCTTTGGCAATTACGGAGGACAGGTCATCCAGAAAGGGAACTGGGCGGCTTTAATTGATTTTTTAAACATGCTTCGCTGCGATCACCTTGTTTTAGAACTGAAGCACCGTCCTGACGCAGATTTAGAAGCACTTAAAGCGGTTTCGTCAGATATTGTTCTCGGTATCGGCGTGATTGATGTAAAAGTTAATCCGGTTGAGACTGCTGATGATGTGGCGACGAGTATCGAAAAAGCCGAAAAGATATTAGGTGCCGGACGGATCGGTTGGGTGCATCCGGATTGCGGTTTTTGGATGCTCCAACGCTCCGTGGTCGATCGGAAAATAGAGGCTTTAGTGAAAGGAAGGGATCAGTACCTTGGTACTGCATAGGTGGATAAAGGAATTCCTATGCTCGAAGTGAAACTGCTTGGTTTCAAAAAATATCAGACACTTTCCGCTGTAGCTGCCGGTATCGGTTTCCTAATCGGTATACTCATTCCGGCTCGGGCAATTTTTATTAATGACTGGCAGTGCCCATTTGGCAGTGGATTGATTCAGATTTTGGGTTTCTTGGGTATTGTAGGTCTTGGCAGCGGAATTGTTGTGGGAAACCTCACTGCTCTCATCTTGATTGGAATTGCGAAACGGCGGTCAGCAAAATAGGTGTCAGCAATCAGCGGTCAGCAAGAGCAGCGCGTGGCAGATAAAACGTTTGCAACTGCCGCTACTCCTGATAGCCGAAAGCGAGTAAAAACGGAGGTAACAAAAACTTAAAGTGGAATTCAATTTTCTTCACGTCGGACTGCTCTTTGGTACAGGTATCGCTGCCGGTTTCTTAAACACGGTTGCCTTTGGCGGTTCATTGTTAGCCCTACCTATGCTGATTTTTCTTGGACTCCCGACTGCAGTAGCAAATGGGACCAACAGAGTTGCCATTTTCTTCCAAAATTTCAGTGCTATTATGGGATTTCGCCGTAAAGGTGTCTCCGATTTTAAGTATAGCATCGTACTCGCCGTGCCAGCCGTCATCGGTGCCGCGATAGGTGCTCTAATCGCCATCGATATTAGAGATGCATTATTCAACCTAATTCTTGCCGTAGTGATGATTACCATGCTGGTTCTAACACTACTTAACCCAACGGAACGGTTGAAGGGCAGGATTGAAAGTGCGGGCAAGGATTCCAAAATTGTCGCAATGATTGTCTTCTTCTTTATTGGAATCTATGGTGGATTCATCCAAGCCGGTGTGGGGTTGCTCGTTATAACCGCTTTGCGTCTTCTCACGGGTATCGATTTAGTTCGGACGAATGCGATTAAAGTTTTTGTTATCTTCTTCTATACCGTGGTTGCGCTTGGTATTTTTATTTCACAAGGCAAAGTCAACTGGTATTTAGGACCAACACTGGCAGCGGGTAATGCCTGTGGTGCCTGGCTTGGAAGCCATTGGGCAGTCGAAAAAGGGGACAAATGGATTAAAGTGATGCTAATTGTCGCCGTAATTGCTTTTGCTATCCGTTTGGTTTGGCTGAGTGTGAGGGGCAGTTAGCGGTTCAATTCTTGGTAGGAAAAAATGAGTCGATGGAGCGCAGTAATATGAGTCATGAAGGTGAGGACCCCAAGTACACAGAGTAGAATCAGGGCATTGGTTTGGATAATGGGAAATCTGTACCAGAGTATCCCTTGAAGGAATGTACCAGTGCCGAGTAAAACGATGCGTTCTGGACGTTGCATGAGCCCGACCTTACATGTAACTTGAAGCCCTTCAGCTCTCGCCCTTACATAGCTTACTAAAATCGAACCGAACCAGGCACCAAAGGCAAGAATTATCCCAATCAAACTTTCTAAAGTATAAAAATAGACGAGCACTCCAAGAAAGAGAAAGCCCTCGGAGTATCGATCTATTACGGAGTCAAAGAGCGCGCCTGATGCCCTGAGATTCGTCTGAGCTCGTGCGACTGCTCCATCTATCATGTCAAAGCTCCCGCCAAACAAAATCAAAATCCCACCGATAACAAGTCGTCCCGTCGCTACATAGAAGGTTGCAATGAGGTTGATGAAGAAACCAAAGAGCGTCACCATATTCGCCGTAATGCCGAGGGCGACCATTTTATTTGCGACAGCAGACAGAATAATTTCAAGATGGGGCTTTAATTTTGCTTCAAACATTGCGAAACCCCCTCACTGAGACGCTAATTTTGCCGAAAACTCAGTTTTGTTCTTAGCAAATATCCTCAAAGATGCGCTCCGATTCCCAATTAATTCTATCGTTGGAACAGCCTCCACTTGGCAGAGCAGTTCCAAAATTGCGGATGCGATTTCTGTTGGACGCTGTACTATTTTGACTTTTTCAGATCCATCAAGTTGGATATCGGAAGATCCAAGAAATACAACACCCTCATTCCAAACTGGTTTCTTAGATGGATAAATGCCGTGGCAGGTTTCATCAAAAACCGTAATAATAGGATAGGGTAACTTCAGGAGCGCTAACTCAACGTCCTGAATCGCCTGCGTATCGGCTAAGGATGTCTTACGCTGCTTTGCAGCAATGTGGACAATAGGCAGGTTCCACAAAATGATAGGTTTTTTGAGGCGACGCGCGAGGTTAATAAGGCGTAAGAGCTGCCGCCATCCTTGGGGTGTTTTTAGACTTTTCGCGTCACCTTGGGCCAAAACAAGTTTCGTTTCAGATATCCAAGCGAATCCAGTGAATTGGAAAGTCCCTTTACTTCCAACTCTATCACCAGAGAGTGCAATCGCCTGAGTGAAAGGGGGCTGAGGATATTCAGAGGTATTTACTGACATATACACAATACCTTTACACGATAGCAGATCCAATAAAAAAAGCAGGGAGGTGGTTTAGACACCTTCCCTGCCTAAAGGCGATGAGTTCGTTTGATTTACTCGCCGCTGCGTCCACCAATGCTACTGATAACAAACAATCCAATACCCGCTGCGACTGTTGTCAGGAAGACCAGCGCACGTTTGGATGAGGAAAGTTCCTCGTGTGTACCCTTGGCATTTTCAAGTATCATCTTGACTTCACCGATTGCCTTTTGGTTAGTTTCAATCTGGGTTAAAAGCATCTTTACGTCCGCTTGGATAGCTTCAATGAGTTCATGTGTAGCTTTAGCGTTCATTTCACGCTCTTCAAGCATCGAAGCGGCGGCTTCAAGATGCTCATCAAGGTGAGCGATCTCTGCAAGGATAGCAGCTTTGTTGGCTGCGAGGGCTTCTTTGAGCTTCGAGGCGATTGTTTTACCGGATTCCCCGACAGCGTCCATCAGCTTCTCTTGTGATTTCAAGTTATCCTCAAGGACTTTGAGTTGCGCCTTGAGTTCCGCCATACTCTGATTGAGACCCCCAATTTCTGCTTCCAGTTTATCCCGCGTCGCTTCGGATTCGGCTAATTCCACTTTTAACCTTTCCAGTTCTTCCTGGTAGCGAGCGAGTTCTTCCTCAGCGATCTCAACGACATCTTTTGCCATAGCGACAGGAATTCGCAAGTGTTCACCCGGATAGATAAGGTGCGGGTTGGTGAAGTCGTTGTACTTGCTCAGTTCACGCCAGCGGAGTGGGTCTTTGAGATGCTGTTGGCAGAGATCCCAGAGGGTGTCTCCTTTTACAATAGTAATGAGCATAGTCTCGTCATCACCGTCGTGCGGTGTGATCCGCGCCGAGGCAGATAACACGTAAACACCACTGAGTGCTGCGCAGATGTACAGAATCAGTGCTAACTTCAGCGTGCCTCTTATCATTTTCATTAATTTCCTCCTTTAATACCTATAAGAGAGGGAAGCAAAGTGAGTTGATCCGACTCCGTTGATTTCACTCGCCATTCCATCTTGGATAGCATAGTCAATCTGCAGTCCACCGATGTTGACACCAAAGCCGCCGAAGAGGTTTTGGGCATCACGCGATGCTCTGACCCCGCCACGGATAGACAAGGCAGTAGATTTGTAAGTGAGAATCGTATATTCAGCACCGAGTTTTAAACTCGTGGCACTTTGGTCAAGATTGACGAGTTCTTGCTCAATATCTGCGGCGAATGTGACGACATTCCCCATATAGAGATTGTAGGCTAAGCCGAGGTTAATAACCATCGGTACAGTATCTTCACCGAGGGATGCACCGAGGTATTTCGCAACAAGCCCATAGTGGAAAGTAGGCACTTTTTCTTCACCGACATCAATATGCAGTGCATGTCCCATGATTCCAATATCTACGCCACCGAAACCGCTTTGACTTTCAACGTCCGCTGCTCCGAAGTTATCCGCCAGCATGCGGCCGGTTAGACCGATCCCGAAGTTTCCGAGACCGATACCGTAAGAGAGTGAATAGGCGTTTGCGCTGTAGTCGAATTCTCCGCCGTAGCGTTCATTGGCATCATATTGCTGAATGCCACTGACCCCTGCGTTCGTAACGGCGAGTCCAATCGAGCCCGCCGAACCGAGTGCTTTTGTCAACGCAATGAAGTTATGGCTTCTATCGAGATCAAGTTGTTGTGTTGAAAAGTTGATGCTTAAATCCGCTGCGGAGCCGAGACCTGCTGGGTTCCAAACAGTCGCGGTGGCATCATCAGCGATTGCTGTGAAAGCACCACCTAAGCCAATTGAGCGTGCACCGGCACCAAGCCGCAGATGAGGCATGGCATCCACTCCGGCAAAACTGACCGGCGACACCGCTAGGATAAGAAAGAAAAGGGGTATTAAACCGCATAACAATTTCGGGCCCCGTTTGGAAACCCATTTAGCGATTTGTTCTGTCATTAACATTATATCCTCCTTCAGTGTCCACATCGGGAATTGGACGGATGTCCAATTCCCGATATGCAGACTGCCATTTACTTAGCGCGTCAGTGCGAGTTTGAGAATAGCGTACTCGGGTTCAAAACCGTCCGCCACTATAATTTGACAGAAGTAGATACCTCGAGCCAAATCCTCGCCAGATGAACTGGTACCGTCCCAACCGATTGCGCCTTTACCGACGTACTCGCCTGCCTCCCAAACCTCATTATCCACCAAGACTCGGACAGGTCGGAGCGTCATGTCGTAAATTACAATGCTCACTGTGGATTGTCGAGTCAGCGTAAAGGAGATACGCGTATTCTCCTTGAATGGGTTAGGTGCATTAATCGGACGCGATGCCAATACTGGACCTTCCTCACTCTCAACAAAGAAAGTAAACTCATGGACTGCCATGTTCGCTTCGCGGGCACCACTGCTATCTTCAGAAACGTTGCCCTCTTTGTGCGCCATGTCAGACACTTCAATTTTAACCGTATGTTGTCCGAAAGCGAGATCGAGATCTGGTGTGTATATCACCTGTGATGCCGATTTCTGGTTCGGTGTGAGGTTAATCAGTTGGTCATCCAGAACGAAACGGATAGAATCGACATCCACACCAGATTCAGCATCAGCGTAGGTTATCGAAATCTGTGGACGGCGCTCAAGCAGACGTGCCTCATTTTGTGGTGACGACATCGTAATAACCGGAGCAGCAGTATCGAAGTCAATCGAGAAGCCACCTTTCGCCGTGGCGGAGTTGCCGATTGTATCAGTCGCTCGGACCTCAATACTATAGGTTCCCTCATCAAGGGGTGCTTCAGGAATGAAATCCAGACGTGTGATACCTTCGACATCGTCTTCCCCATCATCTTCGGTATCACCTTCAACCTCTTCGCCATCGCTATCAAACACGACGATATTTATTTCGTCAACGCCTGATTCATCGTTGGCACTTGCTGAGATTGTGGGGAGTCCACCCCGGATAGTTCCCGTCGGCGTGATTGCTGTAATGGTCGGTGCGACATTATCGACTTCCAATGTGAAAGTCCACGAATGTTGCGTTGTACCACCTTCACTAATTGCGACGACGGTTACAGAGTGCGTACCTGCTGTGAAACTATCAGCCGTCTCAATACGTCCCTGAGCAATCTGCGCGAGGGGAATGGATCGGAACGGTTTATCATTGATAGCGAACTTCGCACTTACAACACTGGATTGCTCATCGGTAACAACCGCTGAGATAGTTACCCAACTATCACCTTTGATAACTCCAGAGGGAGCCGCTGCAGAGATGACAGGTGGCGTTGTATCCTTCGGTACTTTTACCGTGAAAGCAACAGATGTCTGCGCTGTGTTGCCATCACCGTCAGTGACTTCAACAACAACCGTGTGATTACCGTCCGCTAATGCTGTCTCAGGGGTATAAGAGAAGCGATTTCCGTCTACCTCTGGTGTCGCATCAACATCGTTGATGGTAAACGTCGTTACCTCAACCGTGCCTGCGCCGGAAAATTCACCACTGATAAGCGGTTCGCCGTGCTCGAAGGTCTGCCCTGAAGCTGGCGACTGAATCGCAACAGTAGGTAGTGTACCGCCGATAGCGAATTCAGCAGAAGCCTCACCGATGTTACCGAGTACATCAGCAACCTGGACGGTTGCGCGGTATGCACCACCGGAAAGTTGCTCAGTACGTATGTAAATCAATGTCGTTTCATCGGTTTCAATGTCGCCCTGGTCAACCGTAACATCTTGGTCGCCTTGCTCGGGTAATATCCGTGTTAACATAACGGTTGGTCCATTCGCAAGGTCAGTTGTCGCCCAAGCTAAGACTGCAGTGCCAGTAGCATCAACACCACTTCCTGCGCCATCCTCATAGGTTGCGTGAACAGTTGGTAAACTATCCACCGTATGGTCTTCGGAAGGTGTTTCAATCTTAATCATTGGGCCGGTGTTATCAAGGTTAACCATCGCCAATGCGAAGGAGACCGAACCGTTCCACTGAGTGACCACACCCTCTGGTGTATACATACCATCAGGCAGTGCTGAGATTTCCATTGCCGAAAGTGAGAAGGTCATTTCTGGATCTTCGGCACTTTCACTGGCTATCGCAGCACCGTTAATACTGGCACCGAGTTGGTCAGCAGCCAACGAGCCGTTGGCAACCATGAAAGCGACTGTGAGTGAATTCCGAAGCGGGATAGGTTCCGCGGGAGGTTCCGCTACATCCACCCCATCAACCGCCGTGACCGCCAAGTCCGTAATATCCGAGAGTCGGAAGTTTAGCACATGTACTGTGATTCTTGAACCATCGGTTTCGGAATCATCGGCTTGTACATTTCCGAATGCGTCAACAATAAGTGCATGGAACACATAGGTTCCATTTTCAAGCATTCCAACATCAACGGTTGCTGCATCCACTACTCCGGGATCACCATCAGTAATGGTTTGGCTACCATCAGGGTCAGTTCTCACCAACTGTACCGAACCTTCCGCGTAGGTTTCCGGAGCGGCTGTCGGTTCAATAGTGAGCATAGCCATCGGTGATGGGACTGTTTCATCAACAATACCGCCGACAGTATAACTTCCATCTTCGTTGCCATCAACCATCTCAACAACTTCACCGTTCTCATTCACATGAGAGACTGCGGTAATGTTTGTGGGTCCGAGTGGTGCGACATCATCGACGTTGTCAAGTGAAAATTTCGATTTAATACCATCCGCTGCGACAGCTTCGCTTTCGTTTGCTGCAGAAATCGCGATTGCTCGTACAACATAGGGATTAGTATCCAAGGATACATCGCGCGCTGCGGGGCTATTTGCATCAATGGTGTCCTCAAGTCCTAATGCCACCGTATCTATGTCAATCGACCAGTTTTGATAGGAGGCATGTTGATAAATCAACGAACTTGACACGCCACCTACAACTGTTTCAGCTGCGGTGTGAACAAGGTCGGCGACGAAGTCAGCATTATTCTGCAATTCTTGGGCTTTTTCGGCATCAACAGCAGTACTCTCACTGCCCATGCCCACGTCTTGCCATTCAGAATCGTCAGCGTCTTGACGTTTGACTTCATAGCGCATTCCAGTGATAGGTGGAGAGGTTCTTTCACCAATAACGTAACTGTTAAGCGTAAGTGTGCCCTGTGGTCCCCCACTATCTGGGTTCGTTACTGTCGCGGGATCGGTGGTTATCGCCAACACCTCTGGTGCCGGTCGGTAAGTATTTTCAACAGTTACCGAGATTTGCGACCCATCGGTATCAGACGCATCGGCTTGCTCATTGCCCGCCTCATCATACGCAAGTGCATGGAACATATAAGTTCCGTTTTCCAGGTATGTTTCACCGTCAGCAAGCGTACCGACATCAACCGTTATCGTGAAAACGCCACTACCTTCGGCAGTTTCAGTTGCTTCACCAATAAGGAGTCCTTCAACATCCGTTACCAACCTGACCGACTTGTAAGTATTCCGGTCCGCTGTCGGTTCGATGGTAAGCGTCGCAACCGGAGATGGAACTTCCTCGTCATACTTATCAACGAGTCCACCAACGGTGTAACTACCATCTTCGGCGGATTCAAAGACGCTATCAGTTGCCTCAACACTTGTCACACTGATGTTTGTGGGACCAAGCGGTGCGACATCGTCGACGTTATCGACCGAGAATCGTGCCTCAACACCCGGAATAGGTGGTACTTCAGTTGTAGTCGTCTTTGCATACCCGGTTACCACATATTGATTTTCATCCTTAGTGTGATCTCGTGCCGCAGGACTCTCTGCAGTGATAGTATCTGCTAAAGGTTCTTCGGGTGTATTCACAGAAACTATCCATTTCTGATAGGTACTATCAATATGAACAATCGGTTTATCAGGACCTACAGTGTTGACGAGGTCTCCGAGTAAATCAGCAAGTTCTTGCCCCGCAATGTGACCAGTGGCTTCACTGCTTTCAATTATCCACTCGGCATCTTGAGGCCCCTTAGCAGCCAAGCGAACGCCACTAATAGGTAGAGAAGTCCGACTGGGTGTATAGGCGTTAAGGGTTAGCGTTCCTTGCGGAGCACCACTATCAGGATTCGTAGCAGTGGGCGGATCCACTGTAATTGCGACGACCTCAGGGTCAAGCGGACAAATACCGGCATCTAAATTGATACTGCCTACCCCTGGATTGGGATCGGTCAGATGAAGTGCATTACTTGCTACAGCACGCACCATTACCGTATTGCCTGCGCCTACCAATGCGTCAAAATCAGCGACGTTCCAACCGACTTCAAGCGTTGAACCTGTTTCGGTTCCAGCGAGGTCCAATTCGCCGATGTTTTGCCATGCCCCACTTGCATCCATGTATTGTACCATAACACTCGCGGGATGTACAGTGCGGTGGTCAACCGTGACGGTCAATACAACATTTTCTGTGGTATTATTGAAGATCGTGACATCGCCAATAGGTCCACTTTCAAAGAGGTCATCCGTATCACCATCCAAGTTGCAATCGCCAATCACAGCAGCTGTAACGCTTGCTACGTCATATTCTGGCGCGACAATTCTGAGGCGAGTCGGTTCGGTGTAGGATCCAATATTGAAAAGTGTATCAATTCCCATTGCGCGGATGCCGTAGTCACCAAGCAGGAGCGGCATGTGATCGCCCTGAATCGGCATCGTCAGATGCCCGGAAGCATCAAAGGTCACCGGCACAAGATGATCAACAATACCGAGTGTCCCGCCCAGGGCATCAATTATTAATTGCGCTTGGGATTCAGTCAACTGAAAGCGCCCTATGAAAGGCTGCAAACTTTTAAGGAATGGGTTTGCGAAATCTTGGATTAGACCCGGTGATAGCAGTGCCAAGACACTTTGAGGAGTCGTAGTGCTCAAAAGCGCTTGTATTGCGTCATTATCCAATCCGCCAACGAGCTGCGGTGCGGACTGTTTTAGGAACCCAGCGAGGTCATTTCCTTGCCTTGAGACGAGAGCCGACCAAATTCTGGATGTCAACATCGTGGATTCAACCGTTAGCGGCATCCAAGTGCTTAGCGGATTGCCATCTGCATCCAGTGCGATCTCTTGATAAAATAGGTATCCTTGACCTGCGCCTACACTCGCACCTTTCGGCATACCCATGATATTGAGAGCCGCAGCACCAGCGTGAGGGGCAGTCGCAACATAGATGCCTTCTGCATTCGTATAGCCGGTTGTGTTTCCACCATCCATAATTTGAATACCGGCTTCTGGGGCACTCGTATCAACGGTCAACATCTCTTGAACCAGATCGAGTGGGTTTCCATTTGCATCGTGAACAGTTGCTGCTAAGTAGTAGCTGCCATCAGCGATGTCCGGAATCTCTGCAACCCAGAGCGATTCCGTTTCCATATTAACACGGGGCACTGTGAAAACAGAAGCCAACATGGGATCAGGTACATTCTCAAATTGAGTCGTAATTCTGTTTGCATTCCGTGCAAGTATACTCGCAATTCTGCTTTGTTGCCTTGGTGTCGCAGCACTCAGCACTTCGCCTATACCAACTTGTTGACCGGCTAAGGCTCTTTGCAGTATGCCACTGACGCGAGGCGAAGCCAATATATCAGTAATTACACCACTTAAGTCAGGCGTAAATAATTCAGCAACAATACCACGATCCACGATTTGAAGGTTCTTCGGATCCGGCATCGCCCACTGTTGAATCTCAATCGTATGTATGTTGTCAGGATGGAGGACATCTGCCAGACTCACAGTGGTTGGGTCCATAGCAGCGATCGCTTCACGATCCAGCGTTGTGAATTCCACAGGTTCAGTGAGGACCACTTCAAAATAGTAATAGGTACTCCCTCTAAATGGAATGCCTATCTCTGTTTCCCAAACAACACCATCTGTGCCAGCCATTGGCTGCATATCAACGGCAATATAATCACCCATCGGTCCTGTGTTTGAGTACCGAAGTGTAACACTGGAGAACAATTGGGCATCTAAGCTGGGCCATGCGGGTAAGTTTGTAGCGGCAAGCGTTTCATCCAAGCGGAAGGTATAAGAAATGGTATCGCCTTGAAATTGCTCTGTTGTAATTTCCGTACCTGAAACTGTTTCTCCACCTGTGAGTCCAAATGTAACGCCTCCAACCTTCGCTGGAACACGCATATAAACCTGTAAACTGTCTCTCGTCAGATGTTTGCTGCTCGCCTCTAAATAGGCGAAATCCGCGAAATTCGGTGTAATCGCATTTCCGAAGTTCTCGAAATCTAATTGCTTTGCTTCCTGTTCAAAAATTGAGAGACGGTTCGCCATTAAAATCTGACGAATCTGCTTTTTCGGGAGAAACCCTCGGGGAACAGCATCAAGTACTGCATCTACCAAAGTGTCTGCGTCAAGAGGCAGACCAGACGCTTGAATAATCTGCTCTACAAAAAGCCTTCCAGAAGAAGCGTTTAGAGAAAGACCACCAAGCCTCGATTTGCCGTGCAGATAGTCATTTGCGGGCATGATCGGCTCAAAAGGATCTACCGTTGGGACTTCCTCCATTGGCGGCGGCTCCACGACTGGCGGCTCCTCTTCTACCGGTGGCTCCACAACTGGTGGCTCCACAACTGGTGGCTCCTCTACGGGCGGCAGCTCTTCTACCGGTGGTTCCTCTACGGGCGGCTCCACAACTGGCGGCTCCTCTTCTACCGGTGGCTCCACAACTGGCGGTTCAGCAGCGACATTCAATAATCCTGCGAGCGCGTCGATCGCTGCTGGATCCTTCAGTAACGCCCGTACATCTGCATCCTCAAAGATTGCTCGGACATCCTGATCCGTTTTAAGAAGTTCTACGAATCGCGGGTCGGCATCTGGTAAAGCCACAAGGAGCAGATCCGGATTTAAAAGAACCAAATCCAAGGCACCATCCAACCCTCCAAGAGCTATAACCTGAGGATTCTGTTGAAATGCTGGATCTTTGAGGGCATTAAGAACATCCGGCAAAACCGCCAGAATATCTTCACGCTGAAGCGTCTCGCTGTGCTTGTCAAACACTTGTTGGGCGAGAGAAGCTTCCTGCCCCAAAACAGTGTTCGGAATTGAACTGTAAAAAACACACAAAGTAAAAATCAAAAAACAAACGAGTGTTCGTTTTTTCATTAACTCATCCTCCTCATTAAGTCTACGCGCAAGCGAGACTAAGTACTGAGTTTTTAGATGGGCAAACGCGAACACGACAAAGACGACAGGGGTAGATGTCTGCCCATCCAAATAACATCCTACCAACGAACTTAAAACTTCCCGATACCGATATAGCCTTAGGATAAAATCAGCGTAACATAAGGCACAGGTCAAGCATAAATGGAAAGCGATACCCAGTTTCTATATCTGACCTTGCGGGAATTTTTTCTTTATTTTAACAAAAGTGGCGAAATTAAGCAAACATTTAATCGTTACGTAGCACGTAACAGAGAAATTTTGTCTGGACAAACATCCTGAACGAAATTGACCTGCAGTTACGCGATGTTTTTATGCAATCGGTGAATATTTGTTCCCGCCGCATCGGTATATCATCTCAGTATATCTATCGATTAAATTGCAGTCTGCTTATATATGATACCACAACCTTTAAAATATGTCAAATCAAATATGTCAAATCAAAATTTCGGTTTTGCTTTGAAGATTCCCGACTTTTTACGTTCCGAAACCTACAATCTAATTGACATATTATCATAAAACGCTTAAACTGTCAAGAAAAAATGTATCTAAGGACAATCTTATGTTGACAGGACTTACGCAATTTTGACCGTAATGCATGCTGTGAGATGGAAACTCCTGGACAACCATAAACGTTTGGAAGACACAACCTAACAGGTTATGCTACAAAAGAGAGCATTGCGTAAGCCCGAGTTGACTAAATCCGAAAAAAACCAACTCGACACAGGGGTCGAATACACCGATGCATTGCAAATCTGTGGGCCAAGAGGATCCGTCTTGATTGTCAATGGCGCGATATGGCACGGTTCTTCGGAAAATAGAACGAATGCACCCCGCGTTGGGTTACTGGGTTTTTTCTGTCGTTCCATTTTGAAACCTCAACAAGCCCATCTAAAATTGGTATTGGACGACGTTATTCCACGCGCAACGCCGACCCTAAAGCGGCTGCTTGGTCTTGATTCTTTACCCAATATGAACGCTTAGTCGGGATTGGGAAATCCCTCCTACAAAAATTCCCACTGTATCAAGGTACGACATGAATCGCTTCCGCCATTAATATCCACGTCGCCTCTGGTGTCTTCGGTGTCAATTGATACATTAATCGGGCTTTAATCGTATCACCGGTGGCAGCAGATACATTATTAAAAGTATAAGTCCTATTCTCTTCTGGAAGAAGGCGGTTGCCCTTTTCGGCAGTAATTGAGATGTGTTGTTTCTGACGTTCAGTGCCGTCTGCTGCGAAAAGAGCCACCTTAAGTATGATCGTTCGTAAAGTCCCCCCCGGTAAGACGTGTCCTGTCTTACTCAGAAGTTCAACCTCTACGATTCCAGCTGTGTATTCAAGTTGCAGACTCGCTGCACGTCTGAGTTGTGTGACACTCCGGCTGCCACGCCAAGTATGCTTCCTGCCTTTAATACTCTCATAACTCGCTGTGCTTTGTAATCGTGTCACAACCGGCATGTGACATGTTGCACAACTCTGGTTTTTCTCAGCAAACCCGCTACTGAGGAAACTGGAAATCTGGTCGTGCTCAGGGACACTTGGTTGACCGTGACACGTGCCACAGAGTGCTGTCGGGTTGGTATAAACAGGGTTGGTTACATTGGCGTGAAAGTAGGTCTCCGCGCTTGCTGGCGGTCCGTGCATGGCACCTTGTGCATCGAGATGGCAAACAAGGCATGAAACACCGGCTTCTCGATCAGTGTTTCTTAGTTTCGGCATTTTTCCGACCTCTGTGACAAGAATCGGTTGCGGCGCATGGCACTGATCACATTTCGTTTCCCTGTCCGGAACTTGGCTCGCTGCTGCTTGATAGATTTCATCGACCCACGCCTTGGCGTGCATAGAATTTTCCCACTCTCTCCAGATTGCCGGGTGGCAGCTTCTACACTTCCCATCTCGAAATCCTTGATACGCCGCTGCGCCCGCGTCTGTACGGTTGTCAGCCCGCAGCGTAAAGATACTCATTAGAGTGGCGCAGACACATCCGAAAAGCCCAAACCCGACGCCGATCATACTTCGGTGCGTTATTGTGAAGTTCATCGTCTTTCCTCAGAGCCTATCCAAGAGCGAGGTCGCTGCCGCCTCCCCACTGCGAATACAATCTGGTATACCTACGCCGTGATAACCATTTCCCGCCACAGCAAAACCGGGCAATTCGCTGGCAAGTCGTTCTATAGTGTTAACAACATCTTGGTGTCCAACTTGATACTGCGCCATCGCCTGCGGATGCTTGCTAACGATAACAAACTGTGGGTCATTTTTGATCCCGAGGATCGGCATCAAATCTGCTTGACACAATTCAATGAGTTCACTTTCAGACTGTTTAGACCTCGGTTCGCCGACGAAGGCACGTAATAGGACGTGTTCAGTTGGGGCGCGATCTTCAAATTTAACACTACTGAACGAACAACCGATGATAGAAAGATTTTCGGTAGCTGGGACGACAAATCCCATACCGTCCAGCGGGTGTGTAACATCAGCGCGACAGAACGTTAAGTTAACAGTCGCAGAAGAGGCATAAGGAATAGCCTTGACTTGTGTGGCGAGTGGTACTGACATATTTTCGACAAGCGCGCCTGTTTGTAGTGCTGGTAGGGCAATGCAGAGAAGTTCCGCATTGAGTATTTCTCCGTTAGCCAGTGAAACACACCATCCAGTATCGTGGGTATGCTGGATATGTTCCACTCTGGCCTCTAACTTAATACAGTCAGATACAGCTCCAGTGAGCGTGTCAACTAAGGTCTGCATGCCGGATTTGAATGAGAGAAACAGACTATAGCGAGGCCCACTTGTCCCTTGGTTTGTTTCGGTTGCTTGCTTCTTTTGGGCACGAAGTGCTTTGATAATGCTGCCGTGTGTATTTTCCATCTCCAAGAATCTTGGAAAGGTTGCCTTTAGGCTGAGGTTTTCGGCATCTGAGGTATAGATGCCCCCTATCATAGGTTGCGCTATCCGAGTGAAAGCCTCGGTCCCGAGTCGCCGTCTGACGAAGTGTGCTACGGCTTCATCTGTATCTCTTCCGCGGCGTGGAATGAAGAGTTCCATCGCCATTCGCAGCTTACCGTGCCAACTGAAGAGTGGGCTTTTTAAAAACGGCTTGAAAGTGCCTGGTGCCATCATGTAAAAGCCTTCAGGGACGGGGTGCAATTCACCATTTCGGACGACAAAACTCCGCCGGACTTTTGGATTCGTTCCGATGAATTGATCCGTAATTCCGAGTTCTTCACAGAGTGCTTTCGCCGCCGGTTTTGTTGAGAGAAAAGCATCGGGTCCATGCTCAAGGAGGAAACCGTCCCGGCGTTCGGTCCGAATCACACCACCGACGCGCGCAGTCGCTTCAAGGAGTGTAACATCAAGCGGAATGCCGCGCTGTGCCGCTTCGCGTCGTAAACGGTAGCACGCCGCTAACCCCGTAATACCCCCTCCAACAACAATGGCACGTTTCCTATTCGAGTTTCCCGACATAAGCATCCTCAATCCAGTACTGTGGAAAAAGACGAAAAACCTTTCCGAAGTATGCCAAATCTGTTAGTAGCAACTTGGGTTATGTTACAAAAACTGCCTCTATCCACTCACAGATTTCTCATAGACGAAGTCCGCCAACATGTCAATAAATTTAGGGTGGTCACCAACAGTTCCCGCCCGGATAAAATCGACACCATACAACGCAGCGGTATCTGTTGCTTCTATGTCCAGATCATAGAGAACTTCAACATGGTCGCAAAGAAAACCGATTGGAGATGCGACAATAGTATCAACGCCTTTCGCTTTTTGGGCTTTAATCCAATCGTTGATATCTGGCTGTGTCCACGGTATTGGGCTGTTCTCTACAGCACTCTGGTACGCCAAACCGAATCGAGATTTTCCAATTTCTTGGGCAACCGCTTCGCCAGTTTTTTCAAATTGTTGGGTGTAAGGCGAGGTATTCGCTGCCGATTGCGGAATTGCGTGCGCTGTAAAAACAAGTTCGGCACGTTCTAATTTGTCGCCAGATACGGTTTTGATAATTTCAGCGATAGCACCGACATAGCCGTTATGTGTGTACCAAGGATCGAGATAGTCGACAGTTGGTTTTTCACCATCAATTGCATCAATCCCTTTTTTCACGGTTTGTTGATACCATTGCCAACTGACTTTGGATTGGTGCGGTGCCATGATAATACCGAGTATTTTGCGGTGTCCTTTTTGTGCCATCTCCGAGATGACTTCTTTTAAATAGGGTTTCCAATGTCTGAATCCAGCATAAACAGGGAGCGGTAAGTTCCGTTTTTTCAGTGCGTTTTCTAATGCGGTGGCTTGCCCGAAAGTCAGTTCGTTAAACGGCGAAAACCCGCCTAATTTTACATAATGGGCAGAGATGTCTTTCACACGTTCTATTTGCGATTCAGCCGTTCCGACAATACCTTCAACAAAACAATAGGCTTCGCCGGGACATACGTCGTCATCGTATTTTTCGCAGCATCCCGGTGTTGGTCCGCCGAATGCGACTAACAAAACACTATCGTACTTCATTTTGCCTCCTTTTATGCCATATTGGCGAATTGTGCTGGCATAAACGTTGCATCAGCGGCAATTGCGCTCGCAAACGCTTCGCGCGCGCGTGCCTCATTTCCATTTGTCCGATGTGCGAGTCCAATAGAAAAATAGGCTTGTGCGAGCTGTGTGCCGTGAAGTCCACAGACCAAGGCTTTATAGATCGATTCAAGCCCAGTCTCCGTTTCATCACCGTTGCGATAAGCAGCAAGGATACGGTTATAACCGCGTTGGAGATGGGCAGGTGCATAGTCGGGGTTTAGTTCAAGTGCGATATCCAAACTCCTTTCTACCTCAGCGAAGAAATCACCTTTTTCAAGCACACTCGACACTGTCCGGGATGCCTGTGTGAGCATATCTGCATAAGCTGTCCATGCGTCGGGTAGATTCGAGTGTTTTTCAGTTGCAGTCTTCAAAATATCGATAGCTAAGCCGAAGTCGTTGCCCTCTGCGACCTCTTCAGCAGTTTCGCAATAGGCTTCCAAGTCCTTAAGTTCGCGTGTCCGTTGGTGCAGTTTCTCCGGGTTCGCTTCTGGAATCGCCGAGGGTTTGAGATGCTGCCAACCCGGTTCTGGGTCATCGATTAACCCGCGGTAGACTCTCAAAATTGCATAACGCGGTGTTCCCCAGACCTCAGCAATATCGCGAATCCAGCTCGGAAAATTGGCTTCCAAGTCAGCTAACAATGTCGGCAAAGGCATGCCCTGCTCAAAGCGTTTGCGGACTTCTGTTAGGAAATAGGTTTCAATCTGCAGCAACAAATCAATTTCGGCATCGTGTGCTAAGGGTCCGTGTCCCGGGAGCACGTGCGCCGGTGCATAAGTACGGAGTTCACGAATTGTGTTAATCCAATCGTGGTTTGCCATGAGTCCTTCATTCATAACGGGTTGTCCAAAGATAGGAAAACTTCCAGTCATGACGGTATCTCCAGAGACAATACACCCTTCCGCTGGCACTCGAATGGCAGTAGCGTCATCCGTCTCCGCCTTCCCCAAATGAACAAGGTGGAGGGGTTGATTGCCTAAATCGAGTTCGGTTTCATGTTCAAACGTCTCCTGCGGGAGAAATGGTGCATCCCCAAGCATAAAACCGCGAGAACGGAGGAACGCCTCCTGTCGCGGTGACCTGTTCACCATAAAGTCTTTGGTCATTTCACGTGCGACCACGGTTGCGCCTGCCCCGTGAAAAACAGTATTTCCATTTGTATGATCCCAATGATAGTGTGTGTTAATTGCGTAGAGAATAGGTTTATCTGTAAGGGTGCGAATCGCTTTAAGGAGCCGTTGCCCCATTGTTTGATTTACCTGCGTATCAATTACCGCGATCCCTTTATCGCCAATGATGATAGAAGAGTTAACGATATTACGAAACAGATACACGCGTTCTGTTACTTTAACGAGTTCTCCATATTGCCGTGGTGCGAAAGGATTTTCCAAAATGTTTCTCATCAATTTTCCTGTAGTGTTTTCGCAATATTTACAAAATGTTTAACGTTTTCAAAAGGCGTATCCCTATGAAGTCCATGGCTCAGATTCAGGATATGCCCGGTTTTCGCCCCTTGTTCTAAGCAGGCTTTGACGGCTGTTGTGATGTCGGCGGGTGTCCCGTCTCGAAGCGTATCGTTGTCAACGTTTCCTTGAAAAGCGACACGGGGATTTGTCAGGTCTCTGGCTTTACTGAGATCAACACATTTTCCGACACTGAGTACATCCGCGCCACTCTGGTGCATTAAATCGAGATAGGAACACTCTTTTGCGAAGAGTATTCCGGGTATTTCCGAGTTCACCTCAGCAAAAATTCGTTGATGATAAGGGAAAGCGAAGTTTTCGTACACCTGACGAGGCAAGACATCCGCAATCGATTCGAAGAGTTGTACCACTTGAACACCTTGCCTAATTTGGTAGTTCAAGTAATGAATTGTCATATCTGTCAATTTGTCGAGGAGACAATGTAGGAGTTCAGGTGCCTCTTCCA
This sequence comes from Candidatus Poribacteria bacterium, assembly GCA_963662915.2. Classification (GTDB taxonomy): domain Bacteria; phylum Poribacteria; class WGA-4E; order WGA-4E; family WGA-3G; genus WGA-3G. The sequence goes on from CAXXEU010000002.1 coordinate 3,177,938, forward strand.
TCATTTGAAAAACGGGTGTTGCCTTCTCGGATACACCAACCCCACGTTTGATGGGACTCTCGCCCGCGATGAGGAAGAATGCGAGTGTCAAAGGTGCCCCGGCAAAACCGATGAGCGGTAGTTCTCCCCTCAAGGTCTGACGTAGATCGTGAATGACCCGTCCAGTAAATGCTAATTGCGTTGAGGGTTCATGGACTGGCTGAAGTGCGTCAACGTGTGCTTGCGTCCGAATGGGCGCGTCTAAGATAGGTCCTGGGGCAAATCGGAAGTGCGCCCCCATAGGTGCAAGAGGTGTGAGAATATCTTTGTAGACGATAATAGCATCGACACCGATACGTTTAGGCAGGAGCGAGATTTTAACTGCCCATGCTATATCCGTCTCCGACATCGGTGTCGGGTAAGTTCGGAAAAGCCGTTCCAAAGGGAGGTTAATCTCTTGCCGAATGTGTCGATAAAGCGGGTCTGACCTTCCAGCCTGCCGCATCATCCACACAGGGACGCGTTCGACCGGTAGGCATCGCGCTGCGCGAAGCAGTAAGTCGTTTTTTAATTGTTGTTCCATACTGAGAAGGTTTACCTTTTCAATGCGCTTTCAAATCGCCCCATGTCGTTGCCAATTTGTCAGTGGGTTCTACTGGAGCGACTCCTAAAGTTCTACCGACACCGTATTCCATGAGCGTCTTCAGGTCGGATGCATCCAGAAAGTAACTGTAAACACTTCTGGATTAAACAACGGAGACGGCAGGATTTCGACGTAGTCATCTTTTCCATCAAATATAACGGCTTGCCCAAATTGTCCATCTTCCCATTTCGTGCCTTCCTTGAGTTCACCATCATTGCCATTTTCAGATAAATCTTTAGCGATTTTCCCAGTTCCTTCATCGAAAAGCCAGATACCAACGACTGTCTTCGGATCAATTTTGGCATCACTCGTTGTAGCATAACAAACAGCGAGGAGTGCGAATCCGCAACCTATCAGCCTCCGGTATTGTTTCGGCTTGTCAGCAAGAAATTGCGTGAGCGAATTCATGAAAGGTCTCCTTTTTGGTGTCGTTCAAGAAATCGCCGTAGTTTGGCAAAACTCTTAACGTTCTTCATAATCCTACCACTTTCTCGTTCTTCGAGATAGAGAAAGAAACCCATAAAATAAAGGCTTACCAAAAACAGCAGAAATCCGGTAAAGCACCGCGCAATTGCCCAATAATTGGATTGAAACCTAAGATAGGGGGTGACAGCCCGGGTGTCGTTGGTTGTCTCGAGTGAATCCTGCTTATCCCACTCTACCGAAACGAAGTCACCCCATCCAGTTATCCCAAGTGACAGAAAAGCGATTGAAAGGACAAAGACAATGAAAAATGGGATACCCATGTTCTATATCGCTTACCCGGAAACTTTTATTATTCCTTTTGTACAACTATCTTCACGGTTGCGTACCTTCGTTATCCCCTCAACAAGTGCTTCAAGTGGGAATTCGTGGCTGATAATTTGGTCCATATTGACATCGCCGCTCGAAATTAGCTGCACGGCTTCTTCCCAAGTATCGGGTGCAAGCCAAGAGAATCTGATAGTTTTATCCATGAGGATGGTATCAAGAATTGGGACTTGCATCACATCCGTATCACCGGGCAGCCCGAAGATAACGACAGTTGCGTGCCGCCCCGTAACCTCCAAGGCGGAGTGAATTGCGTCAAGGGAGCTGGTTGCTGTAATTGCGCGATCTGCTAATTCTCCGTCATTGAGTTCCTGGATCGCAGTTCCTAAATCTTCAACATAATGTGGCGAGTTGGTATCACTGACGTTGGCGACGAGGTCTGCGCCGAGTTCTTTACCACAATCCAAACGATAGTCGCGAGTCCCTACGAGTAGAACGTTCTTCAAGCCGCGGCTCTTCAGCACTTGCACCATCATCAAACCGATAGGTCCGGGTCCGAAGACGACGGCGGTCTGTCCCTCTTCAGCGTTGAGGTTGTTGACAGCATAGAGTCCGCAGGCAAGCGGTTCTGTGAGTGCGCCTTGATCGTAGGTGACGTTATCGGGTAGTTTAACCGTCCAGCGATAGTCAGAAACTGCGTATTCTGCGAAACCACCATCAACGCCTACACCGAGAACGCGTTTCTCTGGACATAAGTTGGACAACCCTTTCTGACTCCAGAAAGAATTGGGATTGGATTGGACGGGGTTAACGACAACCCGGTCCCCGACTTTAAATCCACCTGTTGTTTCTGCTTCACCCCCAACCTTAACGACTTCACCCGTAAATTCATGTCCGAGGATGAGGGGTCCTTTGCCATCGTCGGTCTCAAGTGAGCTATTACCGAAATAGTATGCGACATCCGAACCACAGATGCCTACCGAACGCACTTCAACTAACACGTCGGTGTCACTCGGTGCCGGTTCCGGTCTATTTTCAAGGCTCATTGATTCGGGTTCATAGAAGATTTGGGATTTCATTGTGATATGCCTCCTTAAGTTCTAATGCATGATGTTATTTTAACATACCAGAATTTAAATTACAATGCAAGCTTCACGAAATTTTGAAAAGCAAGGCATTCCAATCCATTGAGAGATTAATGACTTACTTGCCAAATTACAATACAAATATTAGAGCATAAATCGCATCTCCAAAAGCAGCAATCGGCTGCAGAACTCACCGATGAAAACTGTGATGATAGCAATGAACAGGAATCCAGTTGCAGCGCGTGTCGCGCCAAGTTCGTCGCGTGCGACGGACTTAGGACGTAAGCAATCCCATGTAATGAAATAGAGTAAGAGTGTGCCAGCAATGCCTATAAGTACGCGCATCCCGAAAATGATATGATAAAAGAGGTTAAAAGAAACAACATCAGCCGACTGTTGTCTGAAAAAGAGATTCAGGCAGAGGAATAGTCCCATCGCTAAAAGTGTATAGAGCAGTCCACTATTAAACCGTTTGAGATACCGGACCGGTAAATCCGGAACCACGAGGTACCAGTGACCGAACCACATACCGGTGTGGACAGCCCCCAGTAGTAGAGCAGCAGCCAAGAATTGGATAGGTAATAGAAACATCTCGCCGGGGATTTGAACAATTTGAAGGTAACGCTGGGCACTTAAAATGATCCATGCCACGCCAGAAATTACACCGCCCGAGAAAAAGGTTCGCGTAAGCAGTGGTGCTTTGAACCACCACGTCAATGTCCAAACAAGTCCAATGAGGAAGAAGATGATAACGGAAATGGATTCTAAATTCTGCCAGTATCCGAAAAAATTAAGAAATGTAACAGGTTGCTGATGAAGTACCAGGTTTGCACAGCGCGACAAACCACTCACGAGTAGATAGATCACGCCCATCAAGCGATAAAAATTTGCGCCTACCAATCCTTTGGGAACTAAGAAAAGCAGAACAAATCCACCAACTGCAAGTTGGCTAAAAACGAGATAAAAAACATCAATTATACTGAACATTCGAGCCGGTTGGTAATTTTGGGTAGGCATCGTGTGAAATTATGCCTACATTTGAAGAAATTATTTTTTACGAAAAACGAAAACCCATTATAGTCCGCTGTAAAGCGATGGAGTCGTGCATCGCTATGCTTAAGAACCATAATGGGTTTACCTGTCGCGTTGTGTGAAAGGGCGTGTCTACATTTAGAGGATCTCGACTGTTGCCCCGAGTGCTTCGAGCTGCTCTTTTGTTTTCTCGGCATCTTCTTTGGAGACAGCTTCCTGAATGACGACTGGCGCGGATTCGACTTTTTCTTTTGCTTCCTTCAAGCCGAGCCCTGTAATTGCGCGAACCTCTTTGATAACAGGAATTTTCTTTCCGCCAAAATCTTTGAGTTGAACGTCGAATTCCGTTTTCTCTTCCGGTTCTGCAGCTTCCTCTGCGCCAGGCGCAGCAGCAGGCATCATTCCAGGCATAGCGATCGCTGGGGCAGCTGATGCACTGACACCAAATTTATCTTCTAAGGCTTTGACCAGTTCGGAAAGTTCCAAAACGGTCATACTACTGATTTCGTCAATCATTTTTTCTAGATCTGCAGCCATTTTTTTATCCTTTCTATAAATAGTACCAAATTGACTTGATTAAAAGTTTTCAATCAAGTGACACCGGGTTAAGTCACAGTGACTCGATTCCCTGCGATATTGAATATAGGCGCACTGTGCCGTTATGTTAGGCGTCTGCCGCCTCTTTCTTTTGATCAGCAACCTGCGTCAGTACGGAGGTTACTTGACGTATTGTTCCACTGAGTACATTCACCATACCTGTGATTGGTGACCCTTGATGTAAAGTGTTGACGAGTCCGGTGAGCGGCGCGGCGATAGTCCCGACCGTTCGGGCAATCATAACCTCTCGTGACGGCATATCTCGGAGGGCTTCAACGCCTGCAGCGTCAACCACCTGTGTTCCAAGAATCCCGCCTTTAACCTCAAAATCCTCGTGATCTTCGCTAAATTGAAACAAAATTTTTGACGATGCCGCTGGATCTGTACTGGCAGCGAGAGCGGTATTGCCCTTAAGATAAGGCTCCAACCCTTCAATGCCCCTTTCCTGTGCGACGACGCTTATCAATGTGTTCTTACAGACTTTATAACGGACGTCCGCTGCCCGAAGTTGATTCCGTAGTTCGTTCACCTCTGCGACAGTAAGACCTTGGAAATCTGCCAAAAGCACAACATCAGCACCCTCAAAAAGTTCACGAATTTGTTCTACCTGCTGAACGTTTGCCTGATTCGGCATGTATCAGCTCCTTTCTACTTGTGTTGTAGAGTGATCAAGGCGCGGCACCGCGATCCCCGACAAACTATTTAATCCTACACAAGATTACATGCAAAAAGCCCCCATCGGCTGCTGGAGGCTCATATCAAAAAGTAAGGAAGAGAAAGACGAATGAAGAACCGTTAGGTTCTATGCGAAAAGTCTTCTGTTACTTTTATTCTATCTAAGCCTCGGTAGGCAATTAAGCCAATGGCACCTACAGTCTACGACTTTATTCAATTGTAAGGCCTATTCCATATAATCTGAGCACTCAATAGGGCTTACCCAAATTGTTGCGGATCTATTCGGATCCCCGCTCCCATTGTCGATGAGATTGCCACGCTCCGAATATATCTGCCTTTGATAGCTGATGGTCGAGCGGCAACGAGTGCATTCATTACTGCGTTAAGATTCCCTTTAATGCTTTCTTCTTCAAAAGAGACTTTTCCAATTGGAACATGAACGATGCCAGACGCCCGCTCTATTCTATATTCAATTTGTCCGGCTTTGACGCTTTGGATAGCCTCGGTAACATCCATTGTGACAGTGCCAGCCTTGGCGTTAGGCATTAGTCCACGTGGCCCAAGGATACGTCCGAGTTTTGGCATAACACTCCGCATCAAGTCTGGTGTAGCGATTGCTGTATCAAACTCAAGCCATCCATCAACGATTTTATCCACCAGTTCATCAGTTCCGACGAAATCTGCGCCAGCTTCTTCGGCTTGTCGTGCGGGATCACCTTGGGCAAAAACGACAACGCGGACAGACTTCCCAGTCCCGTATGGTAGTGCGACGGTGCCGCGGATATTCTGATCGGCTTGTCGAGCATCTACGCCGAGGCGTGATGCCAAATCCACTGTTTCATCAAACTTCGCCGTGCCGGTCTTTTTAAGGAGTGAGACGGCTTCATCAACCGTGTGAAGTTTTAGCCTATCCACCTGTTCTTTAATTTTTTCGTATCGCTTCCCTTTTTTCGCCATGTTGTTCTCCGATACTCCCAAGGCATCTCTATACGCCGTGTTTCAAAGCGAATGTCTTCGCATCGTATGTAGATAATACTGCGATTCATCCACATCGAAAGACATTATTCAACCGTAAGCCCCATACTGCGGGCAGTGCCTTCTACCATCCGCATTGCAGCCTCTAAGTCTGTGGTATTCAAATCAGGCAATTTTGTCTGTGCAATCTCGCGAATCTGCTCCATTGTGACGGAAGCAACTTTATTTCGGTTCGGTTCACCTGAACCTTTAGCGATTTTCGCTGCAGACTTTAATAAGATCGCAGCGGGCGGAGATTTCACATCGAATGCAAACGATCTATCACTATAACAAGTGATGATCGTTGTGACCACCATGCCAGTTTGATGCTGTGTTTGGGCGTTAAAGGATTTGATAAACTCCTGCAGATTAATCATATAAGGCGCGAGACTGGGTCCAACAGGCGGTTGCGGTGTTGCCTGCCCAGAAACCAATTGGAGTTTAACTTCACCTGCCACTTTTTTTGCCATTGTTCTTCCTGTTCTGAATTTTGTGAATTCTACAGTGCGCTTATAACACAACACTGTTGAGTTTTAGTTCAATTGCTCAACTTCAAGTATTCCCAAGTCAACAGATGTCGAACGTCCGAAAAGCGAAATACTGAGACGCAAACGGTGGTGTACCATATCAACATCTTCAATTTCACCGGGAAATCCACTGAAGGGACCATTTATCACTTTCACCTTATCACCGACTTCGTATTCAATCAGGGGTGTCGGCGGAACCTCTTCTTCCTCGGTCGACATCTGCAACATCGCTTCAACATCTTCAGGACTGAGGGGCGATGGGTGAGCAGGCGGACCCAAGAAATTCATAACACCTGGGGTTTCTTGTATGAGCACCCAACTTCTCTGTCCAATGTGACTATCGACGTGTGGACCCAGCTCATGGGTAGTATTAATGAGGACATATCCTGGATAAGAAGGGCGAACGCTGACTTTGCGCTGGCTGTCTTTTATCTCTACAACCTCGGTTTCAGGGACATTTACCTGCAAAATCTCGTCCTGTAACTCTTCTCTCGCAATCATATTATCAAGGCTGAGTTTAACCTTCTTTTCATGTCCGGTATATATCTGAACAACGTACCAGTATCCATCCATATTTTGATTCACGATTATGTCAACTGTGCGGTTAAAAACCCGAAGTCGTTAGCGGATAAAGAGTGTCCTGAGAAAAGCCATACCGAAACCCTCAAGAGATGTGTTCAAGAGGTATCGACTGACAACAACAGAGATCAAAGGGACACATGCTATCGCCGTCGCAACTAACTTCCGGTTTCGCTCATTTCCAAAGAGCGAGTCATCGGAAGCTGCCTTTGCTTCTCTGCTGCTCTGCGGTTGGTTTTCCCAACTTCTCACAAAAAAGAAAACGACGATCGGGAGTGCTATCAAAATAATCCAACTTAATGGGCTACTCCATTCAGGGAAAGCAGAGTTTCCATCCACTAAGCCGATAAATAATCCTAACAATGCAGACGCGACAATGACAGTAATGGTGCTACCCTGAACCTCTTTCATGTCGGGTTTAGTGACCTTCTGCCACTCCAATCTAATGCCCTGAATGTATTTTTTAAAACGAGTTATCATAAGTTAAAAGGCAGGCCAGGAGGGATTCGAACCCCCAACATTCGGTTTTGGAGACCGACGCTCTAGCCGTTGGAGCTACTGGCCTGCAAGGGTTCCCTGGGAACAACATACAAACTTAAGAGAGAAAATCTCCCAACTTAAGGCGATACCTACTCAAAAAGTTATCGTGTTTCTTTATGGACTGTATGCTTCCGACAGAATCGACAGAATTTCTTCCGTTCATATCGATTTTGATTCGTCCGACGGTTACGGGTCGTGACATAATTCCGTCGATTGCATGCGTCACATGCTAATTGCGCGATGTCTCTTGGCATAATAAACGCTCTACTTTCAGTAAATGGGGCCGACGACCGGGATTGAACCGGTGACCTCGTCCTTACCAAGGACGCGCTCTACCGACTGAGCTACGTCGGCAAGATAAAAAATATCAACAAGCGGGAGACGGGATTTGAACCCGCGACACATGGCTTGGAAGGCCAATGCTCTACCAGCTGAGCTACTCCCGCAGCAACTCTATAACCCTGCTACTTCGATGTCCTAAGCAGATGGGGGCAGATGGATTCGAACCACCGTAGGCATTGCCAACAGATTTACAGTCTGCCCTTTTTGACCGCTCAAGCATACCCCCAAAATAAAAGCTGACGAGAGGAATCGAACCTCCAACCTAGTGATTACAAATCACTTGCTCTACCATTGAGCCACGTCAGCAAACAGACATTACCTTATAATTATACCTGTTTCACGGTAGATTGTCAAGTGATTTTTCTCTTTTCCCGAGAAGCGTTTCCAACAGAAAACGCCTCCAGATTCATCCAAGTTAGATCCCTTCTTCAGGTTCTTCTGTATCCTGCGCTTCCTCAGAAAAGATTTCTTCTTCACTGAAAATATCGCTCTCATCATTTGAGTCCTGAGGATCCGTAAAAATCGAGGCCGCACTGGCATCTGGCACCTGCGGTTCGCCCTGTTTATAACTCAACTTTCCATCAACCAATTCTTGTGTAGCAACAGCGACAGGTTTCTGTCTTTTAGTCGCTGCACTCGAAGGGACGAGCGGTAAACCATCGGCATTTATTTGCCGTGCACGTTTCGCGACAACATTCACTGCGAGATATTTATTTTCGACCGTTTTCACCAAATCCTCGTTGTAAACGACTTCATTCATTGGTACTCCTCCTCATAACAGACGGATCCAGATTGTTAAGCGCACTTATTAATTATACCCGATTTTCCAAAAAAGTCAAGTTAAAACGGCAGAAAAGTTGACAATTCAACTTTAAAGTGGTAAAATTGAAGTATCAAATTGTCAATCCACATGTTGTCAATATGTTGTCAATCAAAGGAAACTTCTAAATGGATACGAACCTCCAACCTATTCTCGAAAAATCGTTTGCAGCGGAACGATTGGATTTCGACGATTGCTTGACGCTTTTCAAGAGCCACGATCTACTTGCTTTAGGGCACGCCGCCGATGTCATTCGGCAACAGAAACATCCGGAAGGTTATGTTACCTATATTGTCGACAGGAATATCAACTACACCAATTGGTGCTATGTTGATTGCGATTTCTGTGCGTTTTACCGCCACCGCAAGGACCCAGATGCTTATGTCATGGCGCGTGACGAACTTGGAAAAAAAATCCAAGAAACGATTGATCTCGGCGGTGAGATGATTCTTATGCAAGGGGGCTTACACCCGAAACTCAAACTTGATTGGTATGAAGACCTCCTGCGGTGGATTAAGGCGAACTACCGCATCCACATTCACGGGTTTTCACCACCCGAGTTGGACTGGTTTGCCAAGATAAACCGTATGCCGCTGCGAGAAACACTTATCCGCTTACGAGATGCTGGGCTTGATTCGATCCCCGGCGGTGGTGCGGAGATCCTCACCGAACATGCCCGTGATGAAATTAGTCCTAAAAAATGTACGGCTGACGAATGGCTGGAAGTAATGCGCCAAGGACATCTGGTAGGACTTAAGTCGAGTGCAACAATGATGTATGGGCACGTAGAAAGTTACGCTGAACGTGTTGAACACCTCGTTCGTCTGCGCGACTTGCAAGATGAGACAGGCGGATTCACCGCTTTTATTTGCTGGTCCCTACAACCTGCCAACACCCGTATGGCGCATATACCGCCAGCCGGAAGTTTCGAGTATCTTAAGACGCTTGCGATCTCCCGCTTATTTTTGGACAATTTCGATAATTTTCAGTCTTCATGGGTTACCCAAGGTCCTAAAATCGGGCAGCTTTCTCTGAAGTTCGGCGCAAATGACATGGGTGGCACAATGATAGAAGAAAACGTCGTTAGCCAAGCTGGAACCGTCTACTGCATGCCGATTGAGGAAATCGAAAGGACCATTACTGAGTTAGGGTACATTCCTAAACGCCGTAACTTTTTCTACAAACTTCTCAATTAATTCTTCCAAATCCGTCAGCGCGTTGAACCGCTGGTTTGACGTTCCATCACATGGAGTTTGAGATGCCAAACCCCCGCCCTAACGTCCTTTTAATCACCACTGATCAGCAACGCGGGGACTGTCTGGGACTGGATCCGGACGGCCCGGATTGCCTGCAGACTCCAAACCTCGACTGGATCGGTCGCACCGGCACGCATTTTCGTCGTGGGTACGCTGAATGCCCAAGTTGTATCCCCGCACGGCGCGGTCTTATGACCGGAACTGCACCAGCGGCAAACGGGGCAGTCGGATTCAGAGGTGCACAGTGGAACCCGCCCCATACCTTGGCAGGCGAATTGTCTGCAGCCGGTTACCAAACCGAGATGATTGGCAAACTGCATTTGACTCCGTCGCGCAAGCGATACGGTTTTGACCATCTCCAGTTGGCTGATGCTACCCGAGGTGGTGACAACGACTACGTCGATTGGTTGCGACACTATCACCGCCGCAACGAGGTTGATCCGGGTATGGCACACGGTGTTTCCGCGAACGGATGGGTCGATTGAGTTTCTCCGCCACCGTCCTGAACGCTTTACCGATGGCACAAGCCTCATAACAGGGCAAACCCACGATGCCTTACTGCCGGACTATCACCCCGATGCGACCTATCCGTACTTATGACCTGAGTTCAAATAAATTCCAAATCTCTGCGCCAGTGAGTGGACGCGAAAAAGGCGAGGCACGTGGACCTCGCCCAATCACATCGTATCTAACAGCGGATTAAAGATTTAACGGTAATCCGGATGAATCCAGAGTTCGCTACTCTTTTTGCGTGCAGCGAACCAGTTTAAATACGCTTCCCGTTTTTTCGCCTGGATAAGTGTCTGAAGGTGTCGAGTCCTTTCAACCGGATCCATCTGGAACGCCTCGACATCCGGTTCCTGTCGTTCAACAAGTTGAACAATATACACAGAAGAGTTGCCGTTGAAGGGCCCTCCGATCTCATCTATCTTCATCTGAAATACAGCAAACATCGCCTCAGCGGAATTCCCCATACCAGAAATATAGCTGCTACTGGCACTCAACGAAAATAGATTGCTCTCTTGCACGGAAAGCCGGTCAGCTGTCAAACCTTCGGGGGCACTATACTTTTTAAGCAATTCTTCAAGGGATTCGGTATTGTCGCGCTGATTAAATAGGCTTTGTGCATCCGTCAAGGCATTTGCTTTTGCTTTTTCCTCTTTTAGTGCCTCAACCACTTCTATTTTTACCTCAGCAAACGGTGGGATAGCAGCAGGCTTCTTCTCCAAGACGGTAGCAACAAAATAGGCTTCTACTTCACCTGTCCGTTTCTTTGCCTCAAGAACCTTTATTACATTCACTTCCATATCAAAGATTTCTTGGACTAATTCCTCATATCCCCATCTGGCGCCAATTCTCGGAATCGTTGTAGCATCACGACTGAAAAGTCCGGTTTCTAAAACAGCAAACGGTAGGTTCTTGAAGTTCTCGTGTGCGAGTGCAGCGCCATAGTCCTGAATTTCGACTTCGTACAACAAGTCATTAGCGACCTGTCTCGCCTCATCAACACCACTGACCTGAACCAACTTCTGTTGGATTTCGTATTGGACCTGCTCAAAAGGTTGCGTCTCTGGTGTCTTCTTCTCCTCCAATTTGATTATATGATACCCGAATTGTGTCTCAACTAACCCACTAACTCCACCAATTTCCAGCGTATCAAACGCGGCCTCTTCAAAGGGTTTCACCATGTCGCCACGGGCAAAATAGTCGCCAGCAGGGAGGTTTGGATTGGAACCTCTTAATGCGCCGCCTTGTACTGCGGAGGGACCCTCCGAATGTGTTTTTGCGAGTTCAGCAAAATCGGCACCTGCTGCAAGTTCGGCGTTAATGGTTTTCAGCAATTCCTCTGCAGCGGCTTTAGTTTCCACTTTCTGTTCATCAGTTGCGTTGTCAGGAAACTTCTTCAAAATATGACGCGCTTTGACGGCTTCTGGTGTGGTAAACGAGGACTTATTTGCCTCGTAATAATCCTTCACATCTGAATCCGAAACAAAAAGGATAGGTTCCACTCTGATAAACTTGACGTTTACCTGCTCTTGGGACTTATAGTCATCCATGTTCTCCTCATAATAGGCTTCTGCTTCCGCGTCATCCACCTCAACCAGTGCGGTGTAATCACTATGCTTAAATTCGACAAATTTGACTTTCGCTTTATCGGACTCAAGCCGATATGTCTGTTCTGCTTCGGTGTCGGTTATTAGTTCTAAAGCTTGGACGCTGTCTCTAAGTGCGGTGGAACTGAGTTGTAGTCGGATATTCTCGGTATAGAGGTCTGCGGCTCCGAATTGTTCGTAAAGATTGTACTGCTGAACTCGCTCGGCATCGCTCCGAATGTAACGTCGGATGTCGGCATCGGCGATATTTACACTACCAAGAATTGTCTGCTGTATCCAACGATCAATTACCGCTTGTTGTGTCTGCTCTCGATCAGGCGGACTAACTCCGCGACTTTGTTGCCTTTGAGACTCTATCGCATTCGCGACTGCGTTTTCAAACTCACCGCGTTTGACTTCGGCACCGTCAATCCTGAGAACGACTTCTCCTTCCGGTCCCTCACCGCCACCGCGCGTGTTACTATAGAGGAACACTGTTCCTACCAAGAACACAATGGCGATTATCCACATAAAGAGTTGCGCAATAAATTTCTCGCGTAGAAAAATAATCATGTCTTCTAAAATATCTCCTATCCAATTTCTGTCTAACAGACGCTCATTCAGACGCTCATTCTCATACCTCAGCGGTGTTAATATTATACATACAAACCCGAAGAATGTCAAATTGTATTAGGGTAAATTGCAGAAGCATTCAATTCTCTAATAATTTCGATCTTTGCTTGAGAAGTCTCCCCTTTAGGAGCGAGATCCCGCTCGCGACAGTTTCGCGAAAATCCCCAAAAAACGAATACGAGATAGGTTTTAACGGCGAGGATGCCGAGTACAAAAGACCATGCATCTCTATCTCCGAACCCTGCAGCACTGCATTCTATGGTGTCGGGCAGTGTTACCAAAAGCACCCCACAATGCTAGAACAGAAGATATCGGCTGCAAACAAACACTTAGATTCATTCTTGATTCACCTTCTCTATTCTCCGACGTGTATCGCATTTTGGTGCTGAACAGCCGTGCCTTGTTCAAGTGCCATGTGTTGGGTTTCCCGAAGAAATTCAAGGTGGGCATAAAGACTCTCAAGTGCTTCCGGCGGGCTAACCTTTGACGTGAGACGTATGACGGCTTCCACAAAATCAATGGCTTCCGCAATCTCCGTGGTGCCTTCATTACTCTCCCGGATGTGTTCAACGAGAATGTCGACATCCGGGTCATCCCCGTACTGTTCACGAAACGCATCATCAAGCCTTTGGTATGCATACTCGGGATCGGTTTTCAGAGAGGCGTTGTAATCGTCAAAACCCGCTTTGACACGTTCCATATCGTAGGGGACTGCCTCGGAGACATCTGTGAAGTCTCCTGACGTGATGGTATCCGCTGAAGGTTCTTCAAGGAAGGTGTCAAAGAAACTCTCAAGGGCGAGGGCGTCTGTGGCGGCTTCCGCCACAGCAGAATCGTCAAAAGCGTGTTCTGCATCAATGGATCCTGAGGTTTCAAAGTCGGTGTCGGGCATCGGGGACACCGTTTGCGGGGATCCTGTCGTTTCGAGTTTTTCTTCTCGCAGTACCCCCTGTTGCGCGGGGGCAGTCTCACTTTTTGCGGATTGCACGGACGGGACTTTCGGAAATGATTCTTCAAACTTTTTCAGGTCCCACTCCGTGTAAAGCCAAAAACCCGTGCACAGTAGAACCGTTGCGAGGAGAGGTCCGACAATCGGCGGCAGTTTTGTACTTTTCATTTTCGCTTGCTCCTTGTGAAACACAGACAGGGTTAGTCCTTTGGTGCCATGTCAAAACTGACTTTCTCTGTCGCCAGCGTCCCTTGCTTTTCAAAGATTTTGCTGATAGATGTGAGTTGTTTCAGCGCACTGTCTAACCCCTTGATTTCCTGGGCATGCCTCGAGGCGTCAATGTCTTTCAGCATTTGCTTCTTTAATTCCAGAAACGCAAGCATTTCTGCAACCGTGCATTCTTTCTCAAGAGAGTACTGAAAGAAGAGTGCCTTCCATTCTCCCGTGCGCGGGTGTCCTTGAAACGCGAGAGCAGCAAACGCATCAAGTTCCTTGCGCGCTGCGTCGACATCATGGGGGAGGCGTTCGTGAAATTTCTTGTAATGCTGATGAGCGATGTCGGCATTCGGTGTTTCCGCTGCTACCGGCTCTTGTCCCGTTTTCTTCGGTATCGGGTGATCTTTACCGATCGCTGCGGCAAGTGCCTCAGCGTCTTCAAGTGCCTCCCGGTGGTGCTGTATCTGATCGGCGTACTTCTCGGCATCTATCGCTGTCAGCATACGGAGTTCGAGTTCATGGACGCGTTTGATATCCGAGGGATGTTCCGTGCCTTCAAGGCTGAGTCGAAAGTAGAGGGGGACCCATTCAGAAACGAGCGTGTGTTTTTCAAAGATTTTTTTCCCGACGTTCTGAAGTTCGGCGCGGGCATCATCCGGGGCGGTCTTGAGAAGTTTCTGAAACGTTACAAGTTGCGCTCCCCAAAGTTCGTGATCTATGACGCGGTGAGAATCTGACTCATGAGCCGGGACAGAAAGGATACCGATACAGCCAATCATAAAAACGAGCGTGCATAAGATGGTAATCTTCATGAATACTCCTCAGTTATTAGGAGACGGCGTTACCAGCTATCCCCAAAATGTATAGAATCTGTTCCCCTAACTATTTCGTCGCATTATACCCATAAAGACGAAAATAGTCAATAACTATCTATCGGGGGGCGTGTAAAGTTTTTGGCAGTGTTCCTTACACACCCAGAATTTGATAAAAATTTGCTAATTTTTCAGATATACTATATACTAAATTAGAAATAACAAGGGTTCAATTGCAAATCCCCGTGAGAATTTGACAAAACGCACAATGCAAATTCAGAATGTAAAAGATTTCAGTCTGAAATATACCTTAGAATCTGGACAATCGTTTAGATGGAACAGGATAGGCGATGCCTACTATGGGGTTGTGGAGGGACGGATACTCAAAATTTCTCAACAAGGGACTACGTTACACGTTGAAAGTTCCGCTAACGAAGATGAGGTAACTTTCGTGCCACATCTCCGGCACTATCTTGATTTGGAGCGCGATGTCCCGAAACTCCTTGCGGAAGTTGACAAGGATGCCTATATTCACCGGGCAATTCAAACGCTTTGGGGGATGCATATTCTGAACCAAGAACTTTGGGAAACGATAGCCTCCTTTATTTTATCACAAAACAACAATATCTCTCGGATCCGCGGAATCATTCGTAGGCTTTCGGAACGTTATGGTCAAAAATTAAGGATTGGCGAGTACGTAGACTACAGTTTCCCAAGTCCATACGCCCTTGCAACAACAACTGAAGAAGAACTCCTTGCATGTGGCACTGGCTACCGAGCAAGTTACCTTCAGGATACTGCGCGTGCAGTCATTAGCGGTGAATTTTCACTCGCCTCACTGAAGCAACTACCATATCTTGAAGCGAAACCGAAATTAATGGCTCGCAAAGGTATTGGTGAAAAGGTTGCTGATTGTATTTGTCTATTTTCGCTCGGACATCTTGCAGCGCTGCCGATTGATGTCTGGATAAAACGGATTTTCGAGACGCTTTATCTGCGGCGGCGTGCTACACATCGTGAAATACGCGAATTCGCGTACAACTATTTCAGAGCTGGTGTTGGATACGCACAGCAATATCTTTTTCACTACGTCCATGAATGCCCAGACTGGGCAAACGCTGAACACCTATCACTTATTGATGAAGTAGAAACCGAACTTTCAAAGGAAAGTTGTGAATCCGTGGCAAATTAAAAAACAGATAAAGGAGATCAAAATATGGCTGAATCATTGGAACAAAGTATTGTATCACTTTTAGAAGATCATGTTGAACTTGCAATCTCAACGGTTCAAGAATTAAGAGCAAATAAACTTGAACTTGAAGCCGAGATTGCGAGACTTAACAGCGATGTGGTACAACGCGACTCCCAAATTCAAGAGCTTGAACAGCGTAACAGTGATCTTGAAGAGGAGCTTAATTTAGAACGGTTAGCCATTGCTCAAGAACGCGCCGATGTTCGGGAACGTCTTGAGGGCTTAATGAATGTACTTGCCGCATCAAATGAAGCGGCGATGGAAACGAAAACAGCGGTAAAGATGGAAGCAGATACAGGTGCTGAAATCGATTTTACCACCAGACGGGATGATGAAGACGAAATATAGAACCTTGACGAGGAATAGCCGCAGGCTCAGAATGCCCTTGGTAAAGCCGATATAACAATAGTTGTGCGTGTCTTAGTTCTCTCTCATTCCTATATTATGAAACCGTATCGGCGAAAATTCGCACTCATCGCTGAACGTCCGGATGTTGCCCTACGCGTTATTACACCTACGCGTTGGTATGAAAGCTTCCAAGACATCGTCTTTGAACCGGAACCGGACACGCCGTGTGGGGAATTTCCGTGTCCAATCCGTTTCTCCGGTTACGGTAGCCGTTTTTATTACCGCCATAATGTGAAGCCTCACTTCCGAGATTTCCAACCCGACATTATCCACTTGGAAGAGGAGGCATGGAGTCTCAATGCCCTACAGACAGTTCGCTTGAAACAGAAGTACTGTCCGCAAAGCCGTTTTATCTTTCGTACCTCACTCAGCATACCGATCAAACAGCGATTTGGGCTACTACCGGTATGGATTGAACACCGCGTCTTTCGAGAAACCGATAGAGCCTTTCCGCTCAGTGCCAACGCGGGTAAGATTCTAACCGAACGCGGATACACTGGAGAACAGACACCCTTCCCAAATGGCGTTGATGTGCGCCATTTTTATAAAATGGATGTCAGCGAACTTCGGAACTCACTGTCGCTCAATAACTGTTTTGTTATCGGTTATGTCGGCAGGCTGCTACGGATGAAAGGGATAGATACACTGCTTGAGGCACTTGCCTACCTGACGAGCCAAGATCCCACGTCCACCTATAAACTTCTGATTGTCGGACAAGGCGAGGACGAACTTGAATTTCAGAGGATCGCTGGAAGTCTCGGTATCTCCGAACAGGTTGTCTGGATAGATGCAGTACCCCCTGAAGAGGTAGCCGCCTATATTAATTGTATGGACACATTAGTCCTACCCTCTCGGACAACTGCAGGATGGGTCGAATTTTTCGGGCGAGTCCTTATAGAAGGTATGGCATGCGAAGTTCCAGTTATCGGTTCAGATTCTGGCGAAATTCCGCACGTGATTGGTGATGCTGGGCTCATTTTTCCTGAGGCAGATGTAGATGCCTTAGCAGAAAAGATACGTCAAATCGCACACGATGCGAATCTTCGCACGGATCTGGTTAAGCGCGGACTTATTCGTATCGAAAATTTTACATGGGAGACAATTGCAGAGCGGACGTATCAGGTGTATAAGGAATTACTGGGTAATATTTCGTAGATGCGTATCGGGAAACGGGTGAGTTAGAAAGGTTATGCCCCCGACTGGACTCGAACCAGCATGCCAATTAAGGCACAGGCCCTCAACCTGCCGTGTATACCAATTCCACCACAGGGGCATTTCATAGTTAATTATACCTTGTTCGGACAATGATGTCAAATTTTTCTAAGATTTTTTATTGCAGAGTTTAAAAGTTTTTGGACAAAAATATGGATACCTCTACACCAGAAAACCTTGAACAACTACTATCCGCCACACTTGCTGGAGAAGTTCGCTTTGATTTGTATTCTAAGGCACTCTACAGCACAGACGCAAGCCTTTACCAGATACAACCGATAGGTGTCGTAATTCCGAAAGATAAACAGGATATTATCAAGACGGTGCAAATCGCGTCAGAACACAAGGTTCCGATCCTTCCGCGTGGTGGAGGCACAAGCCTTGCTGGTCAGAGCGTCGGCGAGGCAATCGTGCTGGATATGTCCAAATACATGAACCAGTTGCTTGAGGTGAATGTCGCCGAACGTTGGGCACGCGTTCAACCCGGTATTGTCTTAGATGAACTGAACCACAAACTGAAACCGCACGGTCTGATGTATGCCCCGGATGTGGCAACCAGCAGTCGGGCAAATGTCGGCGGTACTATTGGAAACAATTCCGCAGGTTCACACTCACTTATCTACGGAAAAACTATCGATCATGTCATGTCTCTCGACTTAATCCTCTCCAATGCAGACCGAATTACAGCCGCCGCTATATCACTCGAAGAATTAGAAACTAAGAAACAGGGAACCACATTAGAGGCAAATATCTATCGCGAACTCTGCCGAATATGTGCAGATAACGAAGCAGAAATCAGGAAACGCTATCCGCGTATCTTACGGCGCGTTGCCGGTTATAACCTTGACGAATTTGTTAACGATGCAGGTTCAAAAGAGGTCACGCCCTATCGCCGTGACGGATGCGATGAGAATCATCCGTTTAGTCTGGCGAAAATTCTCGTCGGTTCTGAAGGAACGCTCGCGACGACTGCTGAAGCAATAGTGAACCTTGTCCCGATCCCTAAACAGACAGTACTGTGTGTTGTCCATTTTGAATCACTTGTCAACGCTATGGAAGCGATGCAACCGATCTTGGAATGTAACCCGACGGCTGTAGAACTTATAGATAAAACAATCCTTGATATGGCGAGAGGCTCATTAGAATTTTCACGGCTTACCACCTTTATACAAGGTGAACCCGCCGCGCTTCTTGCTGTCGAATTTTACGGTGAAACACAAGCAGAATTAGAATCACAACTGGATAAACTTGAAAAGACGTTGAAAAGTGCCGGGTTTGGTTATGCGTTTGTGCGATGTTTCACAGCTGAAGAAAAAGCACGCGTCTGGGAGACCCGAAAAGCTGGACTCGGTTTGCTAATGGGCATGAAAGGCGATGCCAAACCGGTCGGTTTCGTCGAAGATGCTGCAGTACCGATAGAGAATTTGCCAGAATACGTCCGTCGATTTGATGAGATCGTCACAGCATACGATACGACCGCCGCCTACTATGCACATGCGAGCGTCGGGCTGTTACATAATCGACCTATCGTCAACCTCAAATCCGAAACAGATATTCAGAAAATGCACGACATCGCCCGCGAAGTCCGAGACCTACTCATGGAATTGGACGGCGCGATGAGTGGAGAACACGGCGATGGACTTGTTCGGAGTGAGTGGATAGAGAGTATGTTCGGTTCACAGATATATCAAGCACTCATTGCGGTGAAAAAAGCGTTTGATCCGGACGGTATCATGAACCCTGGTAAGATCGTTGACGCGCCGTCGATGACAGAAAATCTCCGCTTCGGTTCGGATTACAGTACCGTTAAAGTCGACACCTATTTCGATTTCTCCAGTCAAGATGGATTTGGTGGCGCGATTGAGATGTGCAACGGTGTCGGGGCATGCAGAAAAACCCTCACGGGTACTATGTGCCCCTCCTTTATTGGGACCCGTGAAGAGGAACACTCAACGCGAGGTCGCGCGAATGCGCTCAGATCTATTATCTCAGGCGCATTGCCACACACAGAACTTACTAATGAACGGCTACAAGAAGTCCTGGATTTATGTCTCGGGTGTAAAGCATGTAAGGCAGAATGTCCATCTAACGTGGACATGGCGAAGATAAAGTATGAGGTACTGGCACACTATCACAAAGCAAACGGCTTACCGTTGCATCGACGGTTGTTCGGCGAAATTGGCGCGCTCGCCCCCCTCGGCTCGATGTTTTCACCGCTTTCTAACTGGTCGGTTAACAATACACTATCTAAATGGATTGCTGAAAAAATAATCGGCGTTGATCGACGGCGAGACATGCCTACCTTCGTCCGTCCGACCTACGAACAATGGTTCCGAAAGCGTCGTTCGCGACACACATCTGATAAGAAAGTTGTCCTTTTTCCTGATACCTTTATGAACTACAGTGAACCTTCTATCGGCAAGGCTGCAGTAGAGGTCTTAGAAGCGTGTGGATTCGAGGTGATCCTGCCTAAGAAGCGGTGCTGTGGTCGTCCACTCATCTCGGAGGGGATGCTCGACCGAGCAATTGAGAATGCAAGTTATAACATTGATGCTCTCGGCGTTTATGCTGATGCCGGGATTCCGATTATCGGATGTGAACCGAGTTGTACATCTGCCCTCACAGATGATTATGTTGAGTTAATCGGCACGCCTGATGCAAAACGTGTTGCTGAGGCGACTTGTTCGTTTGCGGAATTCTTCGCACAACTGACGGAGAACGGCGAATTACCGATGGAATTCTCGGATGAGCCGCGTGACGTTCTTTTACACGGACATTGCCATGAGCGAGCACTTGTCGGTATCCAACCAACTCTAAAGATGTTAAGTTTACCGGCAGAACACGACGTTACAGTGATTGATTCGAGTTGCTGTGGTATGGCTGGTGCGTTCGGGTATGAGAAGGCACACTACGAACTTTCCATGAAAATTGGCGAATTGCGACTCTTTGGAGCCGTCCGTGAGAAACCACCAGGCAGTTTCACACTCAGTGCTGCCGGTTTCTCCTGTAGGCATCAACTTGAGCACGCGACAGGTGTGCAACCGAAGCATCCGGTTGAAGTGTTACGCGAGGCACTAACGCAAACTTAAACCTTACGCACCGGAGGAAGATATATGTCTAAAATTTATCAACCGCTTGATGATTTTAAGATTGTTGAGTTACCGGAGAAGCAGCTGCCATTTTGGAAGATTGCGGGTCCAGGTGCTATCCTGGTAGGTCTGTCGATTGGTGCCGGTGAAAGTGTGATTTGGCCCCTCATTGCCGCTGAGTATGGGGGCAGTATGATCTGGGCAGCGGCACTCGGTGTATTCCTCCAACTCTGGATTAACTTCGAGGTAGGACGCTGGACGATAGCAACAGGTGAAACAGTATATACAGGCTATAGTCGAATCTGGCGAGGTTTCGGCCCCTTGTTTATTCTACTCACTGTAGTGGGTTGGATAGCACCAGGGTGGGCAAGGACATCAGGACTTGCACTCAAAGCACTCATACTTGGCCCTGGCGGTTGGGGTCCTGATACCTTTTGGACAATGGTGACGTTTGCAGGCGTTGCGCTCATCCTTTTCGGACCGAAGATGATTTATCAATCTGTCGAACGGACAGTTGAGGTGCTCGTTGCCATTGTAACGATTGGGTTAATTCTGGTGGCTATCGCCGTCGGTTCAATGGATACATGGAAGGAACTCGGTGCCGGTTTGGCAAATGTCGGGTATATAGATCCAGGTATATCAGTGAAAAAACTATTTAGTGCATTAGTCTTCGCTGGTGCCGGTGGGACTGCGAATCTTTTCTATACATTCTACCTACGGGATAAAAATATAGGCATGGGTGCACAGTTACCGGGGCTACAGAACCTGCTTCGAGGTAGGAGCGAGAAGGTACCTGCAACAGGTTTTCTTTTTGAAGATACAGAAGTAAATCGAGCGCGCTTTAAGACATGGTGGCAATATGTAAAAAGCGACCAGATCCTCTTCTTCTGGGCACTCAACACCTTCACGATTATGCTTTTTATTTTTGGTGCGCTCGCGGTTCTACATCCACAAGGGATTGTTCCTGAGCAAGGAAAACTCATTTACGACGAAGCACAGATATTAGGTGAAATCTGGGGGGGCACGGGGCAGAAAATCTTCTTATTGGTCGGCGTTGCGACACTTTTCGGAACACAACTTGCCCTGGTTGATGGTGTATCGCGCTCGATTTCTGATATTATCTACACCAACTTTAAAGGTGCTCAAAAACGAGATTTGAGTTGGTGGTATCTCCTTATCGCAGGCATCTGGATCGTCGGGGGATGCGTCATAACCTTTGTGATGGAGCAGTTGAATGTCAGCGAATTAGGGTTTCTCTTCAATGCTGCATACATGGGTGGCTTCGCTATGGCACTTTATGTGCCTCTTACCCTCTACATGAACTACCGGTTCCTGCCTGATTTCGCGAAACCCAAACGACTCTCTACTTTTATGATGCTTATCGCCTCATGCATCTATATCGGCTTTGCGATTTCAAGTATCATCTGGGAGATTAAACAATTGATCGGAGGATAGAAATGCATAAGAATGGACAAAAAGCCTTTTTTGAAAAAGAAGGCTACCTTGTTGTCGAAAACCTGTTGTCAGCGGAAGAAATTGAAACATGCCAATCAGAGATTCACCGGTTGCATCAGTTTGCTGCAGGACAAGAATCCGACCCAGAAAAGGAACGGGCGGATATAGCGCGTCGGCACGTCCAACGCGAACCATTTGCGAAGGATGAAACGCAGGGAGATAGATTACCGGTGCTGCGGAAAGCAGAAAACACTCGACAGTACTCCGATGTGTTTCGAGACCTCGCGCAGCATCCGAAACTTATAGCCGTTGTTCAAGAACTTATCGGACCGGATCTGCTGCTTTTCAGAAGCACACTGATGTTCAAACCTGCGTTTCACGGTTCTTCGCATGGGCTGCATCAGGATTCGGCGTATTGGCCGATGGAACCGCCGAACCTTGTCACTGTCAGCATTGCACTCAACAATGCTACGCCGGAAAATGGTTGTTTCAAGGTGATTCCGAGAAGCCATCTATGGGGTGTGCAATCTTGGGGACACATTGCTCGGCAGCAGGACGCTGAACTTACCGATCGGAAAGAGGTGGCAAAACAACAAATGGATGTCCCGCTTTCTGCAGGCAGTGCCTTGTTTTTCCATAGTTTGATGGTCCACGGTTCGGGTCCAAACAGCACCCCAAATCCTCGGAATACAGCGTTGTATGCCTACTTTTCACCGCAGGTCCGGTACGTCCCGCAAGGCGGAAAACCGGCGGAGAAGACCTTTCCCGTTGTCGCTGGACTTGGCGGAAAAACAGAGCTCACTCTTGTTGCACAAACATAGAAAATCTTCAAATTACGGAGGGCTACACCGCTATTATTATGGACGAAATTACCAAAGACCATTCGGAAGAAGACAAGAGCCAGATGCCTGTTGTTAGAGAACCTGGCAGTATGGAAGCCGTGCCGGCGAAATCTAATGTCCTTGCTGTTTATGAGAAACAGGAAGTTACTTCTGAAAAAAAAGGGTTATTCGGAAAGCCGAGTCGAAAGTCGATATTGTCTCGTGGACAACTTGTGCAGTTACTTCAGGAAAACATTGAGACGTTTCCTGACCACGAAAGACAATTTCTACGTGCGATCTTCGATTTGAACACATTGACAGCACAGGAAATGATGGTCCCGTTGTCAGAGATAGTGCCACTCACAATCGACGCGCCATGCGCTGAGATTCTGAAGTACTGTCGCGTTTCCAACAATCGTTATATACCTGTTTATAATGAACGTGTCGACCAGTTAATTGGCACAGTTGATGCCATGGAAGTCGCTACAAGCGAGCAATATGATCAAGATTTAACATTCTTCGTAAGGGAGGTGAACTATATCCCTGCGCTGAAGCCTGCTTTGGACTTATTAAATGAGCTTCGGCAATCCGAGATTCCTGTAGCAATAGTTGTCAACGAGCACGGAAGTTGTATAGGGATCGTAGAACTAATAGATATTTTGGAACAGGTTATCGGCGAAATAGCGACGAATCAAAAACGGGAGATACCTCGCATGGATCAATTCGGGCAAAGTGAGTGGCGGATTGATGCGCGCGTGTTAATTTCTGAGGTCAACACAGCGTTAGATATCGACCTTCCGACAGATCGGTGTGATACTATCGGTGGCTTCATTCTCATGTTGACCGGGCGATTGCCACAAACTGGCGAAAAGATTGAATATGAAGACCTTGAATTTAACGTAAGCAAAGTCTTCAAATACCGAATTTCTGAGATTCGAGTTCTGAAAAAAACTGATACACAAACTCAGCAATAAGGTGATATACACGATTTTGTGGGGTGGCCTGCTAAAAATGGCTAATCGTAAAGAAAGCCCCTTTTAACCCTTACAGTAAAGAAGTAAAAAGAACAATCATGAAACTGAAACGTCCTCGGCATCACATATTCAAAAGAACACGCATCCGAGCATTAATTGTGTGGTATCTCATTCTACTCGGGATTATCACCGTTCTTGTCTGGCAAATGCCAGCAATTGTTGCCCGTTTGTAAAATAGAGCAAAAGGCTTCATGTTCCGTGATTATGGAAACTGGTGCATAAACGTGCGTTTGATTAAGATTCAATTCGTCATTGACCTCGATATTTTTTATCAAACTCACGATGATAGCGCGTTTTTCTGATAGAATTTTTGGACAAAAAACAACCTATAACGTTTTTTACTTGATTTGGTTACGCTTATATGGTATTTTTGTTACGATTAGGACTTACACACTTCATGGGTAAGTCCTGTTTCCAAACGCCCCGAGTCTCTAAACATACATCCGTTCATCGTACTCAGATGGCTTTTCCGGAGCATAGAGGAGGATTGTTAGATGTATACTGTTATCTTAATGTCATCTCGCAAGAATTCGGTCCGCCAGCACACCATCACACGAGGGCATGTATTTCTTTTCTCTTGCTTTGCTCTTTTACTATTCACACTGGCGATCGGTGGATTCAATTATGGACTTGTCCAAAAGCAGCATCGAACGAATTCCGAAAAACAATTACAAGCGAGTACGGAAAAGAAAATTGAACAACTCACGCAGGAAAAACTCCAGATAGAATCAGAACTTACTGATGTTAATGAGGAGATGAAAACTATCCACCAAATGACAGAACAGATTAAGGAGGTTTTAGGTATCCTCGGTCAAGGCGGAGGGTTTAGTGGGATGTCTGGGGTGTCTGCAAGGGCTGAGGGTGCCTATGATACTCAGCAGGAAAATGTCTTAGCGGTTGATAGAAGTTCAGATGATCCACACGAAAAGCCGGAATCGCTAACGCCTGGTATCCTGAAGCAAGAAGTTCTGTTCGTCTATAACTATATGATCGAACATCAAAAACAACTTAGTGAATATCCTTCTATTTTACCGGTGGATATCCAACAAGCCAATGGAAAGAAACACGCTTATTGGTATTCGTCTCAATTTGGGTGGCGTCTGCATCCATTGACGCAGAAACGCGAATTTCACCAAGGCTTGGACATTAAAGCCGAACCTGGGGTCCCTGTCATTGCTACTGCTGTTGGAACAATTGCGGAAGTGAAACAGGATGAACATTTTGGAAAAACAATCAGGATTAACCATGAATCGCTGCTGCTCGAAACGTTGTACGCGCACTTGCAAGATTACGCGGACAATCTCAAAGTTGGACAAGAAGTGACGCGCGGTCAACTTATCGGTTACGTCGGAAATACTGGTCGTAGCACAGGTCCACACCTCCATTATGGCATTTATGATATGCAAAAAGAGCAGTGGGTAAATCCAATTAAACACATTTTAGATCAGGAACCAACGATTTCACGTTGACCGCATACCTTCGATTTTAGCCGGAAAGGTACTGCCCATGAGCATCAGGTAAAAACAGGACGCGTCAGTAGTACCTATTGGATAATACCAATAGGACTTACGCAAAATTTAGGATTACCCCCCTTAGTCCCCCCGCAAGCAGGGGGAATCTGTCGGTTTTTAGAGACAACCGCGTAAGTCCTGACCAATACTTACAAAAAGGAATACCGAAAAATGTGCTATTTTAAGTCCCTACTTTGGGTGACAGTCTTATGTGTTCTCGCGTTTCCAATTCTCTCATCAGCCCAAGACCAACTCGTCATTATCTCCCCACACCCTGAAGGTATTGAGACAGAATTCGGCACAAATTTCGAGAAATGGTATCAAGAACAGACGGGTAGGACAGTCAAAACCGACTGGCGAGATGTGGGTGGGACCTCCTCCAATTATCGATTTATTGAATCGGAGTTTAAACGGGTGCCAGACAGTATCGGTATTGATATATTCTTTGGTGGTGGCACCGACAACTACCTTCGGCTCTCAAGCATGGGTTGGCTACACGCCTACAAACTCCCGGAGACACAACTTATCCAGATGATGCAATCGTTTCAAGGGATTCCGCTCTATGATGCTGAACACCAGTGGTATGGTGCAGCTTTATCGAGTTTCGGCATCATGTATAACGAGGAGCTTCGTGAAATACTTCAACTTCCTAAAGCTGCAGCATGGGAGGATTTAGGGGATCTCGCGCTCCTCGGTAAAATAGGTGCTGCCGATCCGAGAGAAAGTGGTTCCGCACACATGGTGTACGAGATTATCCTTCAAACTGTGGGTTGGGAAGAGGGATTTGCACTCCTGACCAAAATCGGTAGCAATGTTCGCCGCTTCTCCGCGGGTGCCAATGCTATTCCGACAGATGTCGTCGCAGGACAAGTTATCTATGGACTCGCGATTGACTTTTATGCCTACGGTCAAATCGCTGTTGTTGGAGCAGATAAGATTAAATACGTTGTTCCAGCGGATGGAGCGGTTGTTACCGCAGACCCAATCGCGATTCTCAAAGGTGCACCAAATCTGGCAGTTGCGCAGAAGTTTCTTGAATTCGTTTTGTCTGAAGATGCCCAGAAACTCTGGATGCTCCGCGACACTGATCCGGAGGGGCCTGAATGGAAAGGCGGTTTGAACCGGGCAAGCGTCCTACCCGGTCTCTACGATAAACTCGGTGAACGCTGTATTGTCCCCAATCCGTTTGCTATGGAAGGCACACCTTTCCAATACGACTCGGATAAAGGCGGCACGCGGTGGAATATCGTCAACGATCTCTTTGGTGTCCTTATCATCGATTCCCATAAAGATCTCGTCAATGCGTGGAAAGCGATTCAGAAGTGCCAAGATCCGGCAAAACGCGACGCGGCGATCGCGGTTCTCACGAAGATGCCTGTCACTGAAGCAGAAGCGATGCAGATGGCGGCTACCGACTGGAAAGATCCGAGTATTCGTAACGAAAAAATCAAGGAATGGGGACAATTCGCTAAAGAGAAGTTTAAAGAGGCACGGAATTTGGCAAAATAGGCATGTTTCCAACACTGCTGCGTGCTACAGACGAAACGTAAGTGTCACCTTCATCGCTGTCGCGATGCGATGTCAAAACCGACTGCTGCGACGAGTACGACCCCTTTGATGATGTCTTGCCACGAAGCATCCATGTTTGCCATACTCATCCCGTTGTTGAGACTTTCCATAACAAACGCCCCTAAAATTGCCCCGAAGATGCTCCCACGTCCCCCCATTAAACTGGCACCACCGATGACACAGGCAGCAATAGCATCCAATTCCAACAATCGTCCGGCTTCAGGACTCGCGCTGCCGACGCGTGCTGTTAAAACAACGCCAGCGACCGCCATCAATGCCCCCATCGTCGCAAATACCCTCAAGGTAATACTGCGTACGTTGACCCCAGAGAGGTAAGCCGCCTCCGCATTCCCACCGACTGCATAAACATAACGTCCAAAACGGGTGTGGTTCGCAATGAAATGAAACACAAATGCCAATCCGAACAGGATACACACCTGAAAAGGCATCCCTTTATGGGCATTCATCACGGCAATAAACGCCGCAATCAGTGCCGACATTCCGGTTATCTTTAATAGAACGAGGTACCGGGAAGATTTTTCAGTGCCATATTGGAGCCGTCGGGTATGTTGTCGGTAAAAGCGTCCGCCACTTATGCAGAGCCCCAAAATCACGAGCCCCCAACCGAGTGCGGGTGAGAGGTAGGCATTCCCAATCGCTTTGAGCCAATTGTCGGGTAGTAAGATGGTTTCGCCTCTGGTAAAGGCTAACATTAAACCACGATACGCCAAAAATCCACCCAATGTGACGATGAACGCAGGGATGCGTTGATACGCCACGAGATAGCCCTGCACCAGTCCCATCAGAATGCCGATGCAGATAACGACGAAGAGAGTCAGGACAATTGGCTGCCCCCACCGGACGTGTACGATCGCTGCAATAGCACCGAGCAATCCAGCACCATAACCGACAGAAAGATCGATATGAGCGGAAACAATAACGAGGGTCATGCCTACAGCGAGAATGGCTGTAACCGCGGCTTGACGGGAGAGATTGGACAGGTTCCGAGTGCTGAGGAAGGTGCCGCCGGTCAGTACTGTGAAAATCACCCAGACACAGACGAGGGCAAGCACCATTGCATACATTCGGAGATTGAGGTGCTTCATGCTTGTGAGAATAGAGTCTGGAAATTCTGTGTTGTCATTTCGCCGATTGTCTCTGTGGAAGTCCCGCGGAGTTCGGCAATTTTTTCCGCTACAGCACGGACATAAGCTGGTTCATTCCGTTTACCTCGCCGGCTTTCAATATTGGCTTGCAAGCTACGCCATTGCGGTGCTAACCACGGGCAATCGGTCTCTATGAGCAATCGGTCTTCAGGTACTTCCTTCGCAACTGTTTGGACATCTTTGGCATTCGGATATGTTACGATTCCACCGATACCGATATGAAAACCGATGGCAAGGCTTCTGTGCATTAATTCCACATCGCCAGTAAAACAGTGCAGGACACCCCGAATTTTCCTTTGCCGTGCTTCTAAGATAGGCAGGATGTCCATATACGCATCGCGGTTATGGATAATAATGGGCATCTGTGTCTCTTCAGCAAGGTCCAACTGTTTCTCAAACGCCGCTTTTTGCAATGGACGCGGCGAGAGGTTACGGTAATAATCTAACCCCATTTCGCCGAGGGCAATTACCTTGGGGTGTGCAGCGAGTTCTTGAAAAGTTTTAAGGACATCAGGCGTTAAGTCTTTTGCGTCGTGCGGGTGCATTCCGACAGTGGCATAGATTTGGGTATGCTTCTCTGCCAATTCCACTGCACCAAGACTGGTCCCCACGTCAAATCCGATGACGAGAATCTTAGAAACACCCGCGGCATGCGCGCGTTCCATTACTGCTTCGCGATCGTGATGAAATTGGGAAAGCTGAATATGGGCGTGTGAATCAATAAACATTTCTGTCCTTAATTGTTTGCACACATCACCTCGAAACCTACATCAACGGCGTTCGGATAACAGTCTCAAGCGTATGGGCGCGGGGTGGTTGTGTTACGAGAAAGAGGATTAGAGCCGCGACATCCTCTGGAAGCGTGAGATGTTCAATTACATCGTCTGGATGGTTATCCCGACGCATCTTGGTATCCACGGGCCCCGGACAAACAACCGAGGCTTTTACACCATGGGATTTGCCTTCATTATTCGTTGTTTCCGTGAAACCGACAACAGCAAATTTAGATGCGCAATACGCGCCACCGTTGACATGTCCGGATTTGCCAGAGACCGAGGAGACATTGACAATATGCCCATACTTCTGCTCACACATGTGGCTGAAGACGGCTTGTGTACCGAGAAATACACCTTTGAGATTAACCGCCATTGTCAGATCCCAGTCCTCTTCGCGAATTTTCGGAATCGGGTTGTGGATCGCCACACCTGCGTTATTAACAAGGATGTCTACCTTCCCGAAGGTGTCAAGCGTTTGGGCAACCATCGCCTCAACATCGGCTTTCAACTGGATATCGGTTTTGATGGCAAGTGCGCGTCTGTCGAGCTGCTCCACCTCTTTGGCGACAGCGTTTATTTCGGTATCGGTGCGTGCAGCGAGGACGATATCGGCACCTTCTCTGGCGAATGCTAAAGCGGTTGAGCGGCCGATGCCGCGGCCCCCTCCTGTGATAATCGCAATACGGTTTTCAAGTTTCACGAGCTCTCCTTAAAGTAGTAGGGTCTTTGGAAGGTTCCGACACGCGGCTTTCTCCTACCGTATGGTATTCATCTACGATATTCGATACGCCGCGAGTTTCTGCTTGTCGAACAGAATGCCGTGCCCTGGGCGATCCGGCGGTGAAAAGTGCCCATCTTTGAGCGTCAAGGTATCCTCAAGTACCGGATCAAACGATGGAATGTACTCCACAAAAAGTGAATGTGGTACCGCTGCCGAGAGGTGTACGTGCAAATCCATCAGGAAATGTGGCGATACGGAGAGTCCAAAGCATTCTGCAGTATGGGCAACTTTCATCCATTCAGAGATACCACCGACGCGCACGGCATCGGGTTGGAGAATGTCCGCTGCCCCTTGCGCGACGTATTCCTTAAAGACATATTTATTGTAGATCGTCTCGCCAATAGCAATAGGGATAGTCGTTTTCTCTCGGAGCGTGACGTGGCTCTCCACATCGTCCGCCTCAATCGGTTCTTCAAACCAGAAAAGTCCAGCTTCTTCGACGCGGCAAGCGAGTTGAATCGCCTCACGAGCGTTCCACTTCATATTCGCATCAATCATGAGGTAGGGTTCCTGTCCAATCGCCTTCCTGACAGCGAAGATTCGTGCCACGTCTTCGTGAAGACTGTTGCGTCCGACCTTAATCTTGATTCCTTTGAAGCCCTGCTCGACGAATTCGACAGACTGCCTAACGAGTTCGTCCTCGGAGAGATGTAACCAACCGCCATCTGTGTTGTAAACAGGAACAGCGGCTCTTGCACCGCCAAGGAGTTGATAGAGTGGCACCCCGGCGCGTTTCGCCATGAGGTCCCAAAGGGCAATATCTACCGCTGCCATACCTAAAGTGACGATGCCCCCTCTCCCTACCCAGTGTGTATCCATCCACATCCGCTTCCAAATCCGGTCGATGTTGGAAGCGTCCTCTTCAAGGAGGATAGGTGTGAGATAGGCATCCATAATCTGTTTGATCGCCTCTCCACCCTTTCCGATAGTGTAGGAGAATCCGGTCCCGACAACGCCATCTGCGTCTTCAATCTCAACGAAAGGGAACTCCATAGAGACGAAGGTTTGGATGGCATCAACACGTTCAACCTCAGGCGGAATATCATATAAAGATGTGCGAACTTCTTTAATTTTCATGTGATAATGTAAAACAGAGACAAATTCCGCGTTAATCACTCGGAATTTCCTACTGCTTCAAATTCTCAATCATCGCCAATAAATTTTGGATACAGATGCGTGAGGCTTCTTCCCCGGCTTCAGAGAAGGCTTTTCCAGCCGGACGATTAAGGATCGCCTCGTCAATCTTCAACGAGGGTCGCCAATGCGTTTCAAGGCAGAGATGCCCTTCGTAACCGTCATCAATTAAGGCTTGTAGCTGCCCGTGCCAGTCGATAATACCGTCGCCGACGGGAACAGATTCCATTTCACCAGTATCGGGGTTTGGACCAGCGTCTTTGAGATGGGCATGAATCATCGTCGATTTCATGCGATTGTAGGCATCAGGATAGGGGGTTTCGCCACCTTTGGCGTGTGCCTCGTTGGCAGGATCCCAGATGCCGCGCACATTCAGTGAATCAATCTGTTCAATAAATTTTGCTGTGAGTTTAGCGGTACGGAGCGAGGTAGTAGATTCGTTTTCCATCCCGAGGACGATACCTTCACCATCTATCATTCTGCGCGGTTCATCGTAGGAAGCGATAATTTCGTCCCACCGTTCCTCGGTTTCGCCGGTGTCCCAAAAGACGAAAGTGCGGATGAGATTGGTATCAAACGCCTTTGCCGTACGGATACATCCTTTCAGTATATCAAGATGCTCTTTTCGTTCTGCAGCGTTGTCTATATCGCATTTAAAGAACGGGGATGCGACACCAATAATTTCAATGTCGGTACCGTCGAGTAAGCGTTTCATGTCATCAATGTCAGCATCGGTAAGTTCGTTAGGCAGTTTGTCCCAGACCGAGCGAATTTCGATGGAGTGTAGGTTGAATTCTTTTACAAAATTAACGACGGTGGCGAAATCCTGTGAGACTTCGTCGTTGATAACGCCGAGTTTAAACATAGTTGTCTGTCTCCTTTGAAACTTTGAGGATATATTAGCACAGTGCAGTGTTATTGGCAAGCAAGATTTTAGGAAAATAGGCTTGCAACCAAGTAAAAAAAGTGCTAAAATAGCATTAATCGCAGCGTTGCATATAGAGGAGGAAATGATGAATTATACAGAATTACCGCTCCCAGAAGATGAAAAAGAAAAGATTCATCGGATTCTATCCAATGCTTCCGATAGCGCCGGTGGCATAGATAGCGAATCTATATTGCGAAGTCTACAAGAACTCACCACCGATGACGCAGACCTCCAATCTTGCTTTTCAGACATTGTCATCCGCGTGTTGGCAGCCTCCATTGATTCCCCGAACCCTGAAGCCGCGCTCAATCATTTCTCGCGTTTTGCCCAAGCAGCGTTTTATCGCAGATCGCTCTATCAGCTGCTGCGAGATGACCCGTTTCTCATACGTCCACTCATCTTGTGTTTCGGCGCGTCCACCTATTTGTCTGAAATCCTAATTCGCAAGCCTGAGTATTTCTACGACATCATTGATGCCGACGTAATGGAGACGCAGAAGACTTCCGAGATAATGTATACGGAACTGAAGCAATCAATTTCGCGGTTCGCTTCGGTCGATCAGAAACTCTGTATCCTCCGACGCTATAAACGGCGAGAAACACTTCGTATCGGGCTCCGGGATCTACTCAAAATAGCAGATGTCGAAACAACAACGCTGGAGTTGAGCAATTTGGCAGAAGCAGCGTTGCAACACTGTTATGAAATCGGGCGGGATCAGGTAATGAAACCCAAGTATGGTACACCGCTCAATGAAGAAGGCAATGCCCCGTGTCGTTTCGCCGTCATTGGAATGGGGAAGTTAGGTGGTTATGAGCTGAACTTTAGTTCCGACATCGATCTGATTTTTGTCTATTCAGATGACGCTCGTACGGATAAGGGGAATGAGAATAGCGAATACTTTTCCCGTCTCTGCGAATTTATGATCAAGGCGATGAGCGAGATAACATCAGAGGGTTACGTCTTTCGAGTTGACATCCGTTTGCGTCCAGAGAGTAGTGCGGGTGTCATTATCCGCTCTATGGAAAGTTACGAAAGTTACTATGAAGGGTGGGGTGATCTCTGGG
Source organism: Candidatus Poribacteria bacterium (assembly GCA_963662915.2). Lineage (GTDB taxonomy): Bacteria > Poribacteria > WGA-4E > WGA-4E > WGA-3G > WGA-3G. Next base: position 3,210,680 of record CAXXEU010000002.1, read on the forward strand.
AGCGTCAGGCGCTCATTAAAGCACGTCCTGTCGCTGGGGACCTGGCATTTGGTGAAGAGTTCATTCGTATGATTCATCCGTTCGTGTATCAACGTTACCTGGACGGTGTGACACTCACTGAGATTAAGGCAGACATCCGACGCACGAAAGCACGAATAGAGGAACGGCTTGTCAATGAAGGTACGAATCTTGAAAAGCATGTAAAACTTGGTCCTGGTGCGATTCGCGACATTGAATTCACCGTTCAATGCTTACAAATGATTCATGGTGCCAAGCGTAAAGCATTATGTTCACACAATACATTGGAAACGATTACAGCGTTGAAGGAAAACAGGCTACTTAACGCGGAAGATGCGGACGCGCTCGCTGCTGCTTATAGGTTCTTACGTACCGTTGAGAATTGTATTCAAATTGAGGCTGATCAGCAGCGTTACTCCATCCCAGAAAGAGAGACTGAAGAACGAGAACTCGCCCGTCGTGTCGGTTACAAACACAGTGTAGAGACAGATGCCGTGGAAACGTTCCGGGCGGATTATCGGGTGCATACGGAACGCGTGCGTGCTATTTTTTGGAAAATCACAGCGACTTCGATTGAATCGGCAGAGGGCCTCGACATCGGGGTCCTGCTTTCTGAAGAAGATCCCAAACAACTTGAGACTTTCTTAAGCACTTTTCGGTTTGAAAATGTGCGGGAGGCCCAGCGTTTCCTAAGGCAACTTGCGAATGGTGGCGACGGCATACAATTTTCCCCGAACGTCAGACGTACTTTCTTTAAACTCGCTCCAACGCTCCTAAATGTTTTAGGTGATTCCCCGAACCCGGACATGGCGCTCCGTTATCTGTCAGCATTTACAGACAAAGTTGGCGCAAGGAGCAGCTACTATACAATGTTCGCTGAAAAACCGTCAACGCTTGAAGCGCTGACTCGCGTTTGCGGGAGTAGCCTTTACCTTGCGGATATGCTCATCGCAAGTCCTGAACTCTTTGATTTACTAACTATCCCGACCTTGGTAGAACACTCCAAGCCCCTTACTGAGAAACAGGAAGAGGCGTTGAAAATCGTGGCACAAGCACCAGAGGGCAGGCTGTTAAATATGCTGCGGCGGTATAAGAACGATGAGATTTGGCGGATCGCCTTGCGGAACATCCTCGGCAACGCTACATTGCCCGATACAACGCAAGAACTCTCTGATTTAGCGGAAGCGATCTTACAAGCCATCTACCCAGAAATTGAAGCAGAGATGCGAGCGTCATACGGTACTCCACTCGCTCCGGATGGGACTCCGGTCACTTTCGCAATTATTGCGATGGGCAAGTTTGGCGGTCGCGAGTTGAACTTCAGTTCGGATCTGGATGTTATGTATGTCTATTCCGCCGTCGGTGAAACGACAGAAGGCAGGTCAAATGCGGACTATTTTTCAGCAATCGGTTTAGAATTAGTCAAACGACTTGCTGGAAATCAGGGAATGGGTATTTATGAAATCGACCTCCGACTCCGACCCCACGGTACAGGTGGTGCGATCGCCTTATCGTTGGAAGGCTATCAGAATTACTACAACAACACAGCGGAAGTTTGGGAACGTCAGGCACTCACGCGGGCACGCGCTGTTGCTGGAGACACAGAACATCTGGGCAATCGGTTTTTGGAAATCGCCCACGCCTTTTGCTATGCAGATCCGATAACGCCTGAGGAGATTTCCCAGATTGTGCATACACGTCAACGGAAGGAGGCACAAGCGACACGAACAACTTCTACTCGCCGTAGACGGCGCGGAAAAACCCAGAATGTCAAATCTGGATACGGTGGGCTTGTGGATATCGAGTTCGTCGTGCAAACCTTGCAACTCAGGCACGGCGGCGAGGCTCCTTCTATTCGCGTACAGAACACACCCTTTGCGATTGAGAGATTGCATAGTATCGGGGTCCTGACGGAAGCACAGCGCGATGGACTGACGGAGGCATACCTCTTTCTGAGGCGCGTTGAGAATGCATTGCGGATCGTCCACGATCGGGCATTGGATGCCCTTCCAAGAAACCGGACAGAAGTGGCACAATTGGCACGCCGCCTCGGATACACAGACACTGAAAACACATCTACCACGGAGGCTTTTTTACGGGATTACGGAAAGTGGACGGAGACAACGCGCTCACTTTTCAATCAGATTCTCGTCGAATAAGACCCTTTGGCAGCGTAATCCCGAAACGTGTTTTTAACAGCCCCACCACCAGCAACAATGTTTGTAGTAGCGCAATTTATTGCCTGTTATAGTGCCATCCAATTTTCCCTTGAGAAATTTTGACAGCCCTGTTAAAATAAATGCCAATCCTTTTAGAGCAGAGGGAAAACTTATGGTTTTTGGACAAGGCACACATCAGTATACGGTAGAAGAAAATTGGTGGACACTCCCAGCGGGTTGGGAATTTGGCTGGGTTCCGGCTGTCGCTGTTGACTCACAAGATCGCGTTTATGTTTACAGCCGGAGCGAACACCCGATGGTTATTTTCGACCTGGATGGCAATTTTCTAACTTCTTGGGGTGATGACATCCTCAAGGATGCACATGGGATTTTCATCGATGCCGATGATAATATCTACTGTACGGAGCGTGACACACACGTCATGCGGAAGTTTACGCCAGAAGGTGAGCTGCTAATGACGCTCGGCACCCCAGACCAAGCCGGTGCAGATGGAGAACCGTTCAATAAGCCGACGGATTTGGCACTCGGACCCGATGGTGAAATGTATATCACTGACGGCTACGGCAACGCCCGCGTTCATAAATACTCACCTGATGGTGAATTGATTAAGTCGTGGGGTCAGCCGGGTACGGGCCCGGGGGAATTCGATCTTCCGCATTGCGTCAGAGTCGATCCGCGTAATAGACTTATGGTCGCTGACCGTGAGAACAACCGGATCCAGTTCTTCACACTTGACGGAGAATACATCGAAGAGTGGGGGGACCTTCGGCAGCCAGATACTATCTATATCGACGAATCGGATTTTGTCTATATTGCTGAATTAGAGCAGCGTATCACGATTATGACCCTCGACGGCGAAGTGGTCTCACAATGGGGTAGCGAACGCGAGAGTACTGTCCCCGGTGAGTTTTTTGCATGTCCACACGGGATCTGGTTAGATTCAAAGGGCGATATGTACGTTGGCGAAGTCCAAGCAGATGCGCGACTCCAGAAATTCATTCGACAGCGGTAAAATCGTTCTCTTAGGGCGAAGTGCTTCGTGTCTCGCCCCTGAAGTTTAAATTATTATAGGGTGAGGTTTTTATGCCTCGCCCGTTCCTACTGCATTAAGTCGAAGTGCCATGGCAGAACATTTTTCATTTTTTCAGAAAGTAAATACGGATTTCGATAAAGCTGCCCGATTCACTGAATATCCACGTGGGCTTTTGGAGCAGATACAGATCTGTAATAGTTCCTGCCACTTCACATTCCCCATAAAACGGGATGACGGGACTATTCAGACTATTCACGGATGGCGGGCGGAACATAGCCATCATAATCTACCGACAAAGGGTGGCATCCGTTATAGCACTCTTGTCAACGAAGATGAAATCATTGCACTTGCGGCACTGATGACCTACAAGTGTGCGCTCGTTGATGTCCCGTTCGGTGGTGCAAAAGGCGGCATTCAGTTGGATCGCCGCGAATATTCGGGCAGTGAATTAGAGCGTATCACCCGGCGTTATACCTACGAATTGATTCAGAAGAATTACATCGGACCCGGGATAGACGTCCCCGCACCGGACTTCGGGACAGGTGAGACCGAGATGGCATGGATTCTTGATACGTACGTCACAATGGCACCTGATAAACTCAATGCCATTGCGTGTGTGACAGGCAAACCGATCGAACAAAACGGAATTTATGGGCGGAAAGAGGCTACTGGACGCGGTGTTGTCTTCGGCTTACAAGAGGCGTGCAGCATTGTAGAGGATATGAAGGAACTTGGGCTTTCTCCGGGTTTACACGGAAAAAAGGTGGTCATTCAAGGCTTCGGGAACGTCGGTTCCCACGCTGCCAAGTTTCTGATGGAGGCAGACGCACGCGTTACGGGGATTATTGAGCGAAACGGTGGTATTTATAATCCACAAGGGTTTGACATCGAAAAAGTCGCCATGTATCGCGAAGAAACCGGTTCAATCCACGGATATCCGGGTGCCCAGTTTATTGAGAACCCGAATGAGGGTTTGGAGTTAGAATGTGATATCCTCGTACCGGCTGCGCTTGAAAACCAACTTACGGCGGAAAATGCGCCGCGAATCAAAGCCTCTATTGTCGCAGAGGCTGCGAACGGACCAACGACACCGGCTGCCGATAAAATCCTCCAAGAACGCGGAATTATGATTATACCGGATACTTTCCTAAACGCTGGTGGTGTCACCGTCTCCTATTTCGAGTGGCTTCGGAATTTGTCGCACGTGCAGTTTGGAAGGCTCGCGAAACGTTTTGAGGACCGTTCTCAACACGCGATGCGTCGCGCTGTCGAGAAAGCGACTGGCTATAAGTTCTCCAAAGATGAACTCGAGGTGATACACGGTGCTGATGAGGCAGATTTGGTAAACTCTGGCCTTCAGGATACCATGATAACCGCCTATCAAGAGCTACGCGAGACCCGCATGCACTACAAAAGTAAAAATAACGACGTGGATTACCGCACAGCGGCGTTCATCAACGCCATCCACAGAATCGCGAAATCCTATATGCAGCTCGGTATTTTTCCATAAAAAACACACAAAAGGAAGAAAAATGATCTCACTCAGCGTTAATGTAAACAAAATCGCAACATTGCGAAACTCACGAGGTGGCGATATTCCGGACCTCCTCACTGCCGTTGATACTTGCGTCGCTGCTGGTGCCCAAGGTATTACCGTGCATCCACGCGAAGACCAACGCCATATCACACCGGCAGATGTGCAGGACATCGCTGAACGATTAGCAGAAATCAACACCTTAAAATCACCGACCATCGAATATAACATTGAAGGCGATCCGAGACCCGACCTCATCGATATGGTGCTTCGGACAAAACCGACCCAATGCACGCTCGTTCCCGTTGTGGCGGGTGAGATAACAAGCCACACTGTCTGGGACATCCACAAAGATGGCGACACGTTGAAACCAATCATCACAGCCTTGAAAGAGGCGGGTATCCGTGTCAGCCTGTTTAGTGGAACGGACCTCGATCAGATAGCGATGACGCGTGACATCAGTGCGGATCGAATTGAACTCTATACTGCGCCTTACGCAATGGCAAAAACCGAAACAGAAGTTGAACACGAATTCGGATTGCTAAAGAATACGGCACTGAAGGCGATAGATTTGGGGCTTGGGATCAATGCGGGTCATGATCTGAACCTTGACAATTTGGCGTTGATGCAGGAATTACCGGGGCTTCAGGAAGTCTCTATCGGTCATCATCTCATGGCAGATGCGCTTTACATCGGGATGGAAGCTGCTGTCAAAGCATATCGGCAAGCACTGGGGCAGCAGCGAATATGAGAAAAGCTAAGACGTGTGCCATCTTCGACTTAGACGGCACAATTATCCGACTCTCGTCAGAGCAGATTTTTCTGCGGTATTTGCTGAGCCACGGCGAAATCCCGATACCCAACGTACTGGCGTGGGTATCCTATCTGCTGCGGGTTAAGTCACTTCGGGCAGCAAAGCCTAACAAGATTTACCTTCGCGGTTTGGAACAGGCGCGCCTTCACGAAATTGCGCGACGCTGTTTCACCGAGACGCTTCGTCCGAGCATCGCGCCTCACATTTCCGACCTGATACATCACCATCGCGCTGAAGGACGGACAGTTATCCTAATGTCCGGTTCCCTGTCTTTTCTCGTTCAACCTTTTCATGAGTACTTCGAGACCGATCTGATGGTGGCGCACCAACTCGAGATGGTTGATGGAAGACTTACAGGACAACGGATTGGGCTCCACCCTTATGCAGAAAACAAAGCGAAACTCACCGAACAACTCGCCGCTGAACACGCGTTTGACTTGAGCCGTTCTTACGCCTACGGAAATCATCACACGGATGCTCACAAACTCGAATTGTTTGGGTACCCTGTTGCTGTTAATCCGGACGGTGGATTGCGGCGTATCGCCATGGATAGGGGCTGGTACATAGAAGAATGACTGACACGATGCGACTTGAAAAATACATTGCAACCTCTGGCATCGCCTCTCGGCGGGCGGTGAAAAAGCGCATTCTTGCAGGTGCTGTTAGCGTTAACGGTGAACCTATTCTGGTTCCCGGACACCCAATTGACACAGAAACCGATGTCGTTGAATTTGAGGGGAAACGCGTTGAACCGTTGAAAGAACGGTTGTATTTGATGTTGAACAAACCGGCGGGTTGTATCACAACGCGCAGCGACCAACGCGGGCGTCCGACCGTTATGGACCTTGTTCAGGACCTCCCGGACACAATCTACCCAGTTGGACGTTTAGATTTAGAGACTGAGGGGCTGCTTCTCTTTACAAACGATGGAGACTTCGCCTACCGACTGCTACATCCAAGCCATGAGATAGAGAAAACCTATATTACGTGGGTGAAAGGCGAGCCGTGCGACGCTGTGATTCAACAGTTGCGTCAAGGGGTTAGGATTCCGAGCGGAAAAACGGCACCGTCGAAGGTCAGACGGCTGAAAACCAGTAAAGATGGTCGCTCAACAGCGTATGAGGTAACAATTCATGAAGGGAAAAAACGACAGGTGCGGATGATGTTTAAAGGCGTGGGACATCCGGTTATCCGTCTGAAACGGGTCCAGATTGGCACTCTGAAGTTAGGGTATCTACCGTTAGGGAAGTATCGACTTTTGACTTCGGCAGAGGTATCCGAGTTATTGAAGTTATAGGCGCGGTCTGAGACCACGCCTATTAGAAACTATCTATTGGCGTTTGCCAAATCTTTGACCCGTTCGAGCATCGCCTCAGCACTTTGTCTGATATTTTTATCAGTCGCGTGATGTGAGAGGCTCTCAAGCACGGCAATAGCGTCCTCAAAATGTTCCTTGATGGCGTAAGTCACGCCGAGGTAATATTGTGCAGGTTCATAGACCTCGCTGTTCGGATACTTGTCTATAAGTACTTTGAAGTGGGCGACCGCCTTTTCAAAATATACCTCTGACTTTTCAGCATCGGCGATTTCAAGGAGCGTTCCGTAAGTGAGTCCCAACTGGTTGTGCAATTTCGGAATGAGTTTCGATTTGTTTTTCGGATCGTATTCAAACGCTTTCTCGCTGAATGAGACCCCCTTTTCCAACTGCTTCCGTTCGAGATAGATGAGAGCGACCTCAGCATTGAGTTTACCATCATCGGATTTCGCTTCCAATTCTTCCAGTTTCTTTTGAAACTCAGACTCTACTTTCAAGGCATCTTCAATAACTGGGGCAAATTGCTCAGGGGGAAGGAACCCTGAATGATACTTAATGAGTCCACCGTCTGGACTGACAAAAAGGACTGCTGGGTAAGCAGCGACCCCGTATCGGCTCCGCATCTCTTCATTGATGGGACGCTCTGTAATTTCTGGATTCACTTTGACGGAAACGAAATTTTCCGCGAGGGTGACGACGCGTGCATCTATAAACGTTTCGGCATCCAGCCGCTTACAGAACCCTCACCAATCGGTATAGAAGTCCATCATGATAGGTTTGCCGGCTTCCTCGGCTTCCTTCAGGGTGGCTTCTACTGATTCACGCCACTGAATCTCTTCACTTGCGACGAGCACGGGGCCTGTGCCAATTATCAGTAGTAGGACAATGAGTCCTGTCAGATATGCGGCGGTCCGGTGAAAAACGGGCTTAAACATAATTTTCTCTCCTTTTGTGTTAAATAAATACGCTAATCTAAAATGCCATTACTATTCTTCAGCTGCAGCGTTTTGATTCTGTTCAAGTGCAGCAGCACTTGTTGTTTTACTTGACAACGTTATTCGGCACCTACCGCAGGTAACAACAATTTTGACGAGTTTCTTCTGCTTGCCAATATGAGACTGCTTCTGTTCTGTCTGCACATGTCTTTGGCAACGAGGACACCACTGTTGTTTTGCTCCTAACATGGGTAACTCCTTTGTGATATTGAGTTCAGCATCAATGTCCTCCACCGGTAAGCAGAGAATAGACACACCGTGTCACCTTAAAAGTTCATTTTTTTCATTTCTCTCGACACATATTATTTTCCGACGCAGAATTGCGAGAAAATTCTATCAAGAATATCTTCCGTTGTTGTTTTGCCAACGATGTCGCCGAGAGCATCAAGACTGATTTGCAAATCGACAGCGACGAGTTCTGGAGGCATACCATTTGCGAGGCTCTCTATTGCATAATTGAGTCCGTCATGTGCCCGCCTGAGTGCGTCCTGATGGCGCGTATTGGTCACAATCGGCGATTCGCCGACCACGAGCTCGCCCCCAAGTAGTTCTTCAGAGATAGCAGTTTTCAGTGCATCAAGTCCGTTACCTTGCGGGATCACTGTCTCAACGATCTGTTTTTTTCGGCAGTGTGCCAACAGTGCCGCCGCCGATGTCACAACCGGTAGGTCTGTCTTGTTCAAGATAAGGATTGCCTTCTGCGATTCCGCTGTCTGCAAGAGTTCGATATCAGCATCGTTTAAAGGTTGCGATGCATCAAACATGAGGATTAGTAATTCTGCCTTTTCCAAGACGGCTCTGCTCCGTTGAACGCCTTGTTGTTCAACAATATCCTCCGTGTGTCGGATGCCAGCAGTGTCAAAAAGTTTTAATGGGATACCGCTGATGTTAACGGCTTCCTCAATTGTATCGCGCGTCGTGCCGGGGATATCTGTAACGATGGCGCGTGCCGTGCCAACGAGTGCATTAAGTAAACTCGACTTTCCAACATTCGGTTTACCTAATATAGCGACATTGACCCCTTCCGAGATGAGTCTCCCTTCATCAGCAGTTTCAAGGAGCGTGTTTAAGTCTGTCTGAACGGCGCGAGCACATTCGAGTTGCGCCTCTACTTTCATGAAATCGAGGTCTTCCTCAGGAAAATCGACAGATGCCTCAATTTCTGCGAGTAGGTCTGCGATCCGGTCATTGAGTTGGTTGACAGTTTGAGAAAGCCTCCCTGCGAGTGCCTCTATTGCGACTTTTCGGCTCAGGTCCGTTTTCGAGGCGATGAGTTCAGCGACGGCTTCGGCTTGCGCGAGGTCAAGTCTACCGTTCAGGAAAGCGCGTTTCGTGAATTCACCGGGTTCCGCGAGGCGTGCGCCGTGCTGAACCACCAAATCCAACACAGCCGTGAGTGGAACGATCCCCCCGTGGCAATTAAATTCGACAATGTCTTCTCCGGTATACGTCTTCGGTGCGTGCATGACTCCGAGTAAAACCTCATCAATCACAGCATCAGATGCATTAGCATCTACGACGTGTCCATAAGTAAGCGTATGTGTCAATAATTGTGTGGGAGACAGTGCCCGCGGAGATCGAAATAAATCGGTAGCAATCGGCAGTGCAAGCGGTCCACTGACTCGGACAATGCCGATACCTGCTTCGCCGCGTGCTGTTGCGATGGCTGCGATGGTATCGTGGAATTTCATTTTTTTGGCGGTTAGACGAACCGCTCGCTATCTGCTATCTGCGTTGTGATGACGACCCGACGCATGTCGCCATCCCCTTGACTATAGGTGGACACAACGGTGTCCTCTTTTAGGGCGACATGGATGATGCGACGGTCGCGCGCCGACATTGGTGCGAGAACGACCTCCCGCTTGGTATACTTCGCCTGCTCTGCCATTTGGCGTGCTATTTCCATGAGCCGTTCTTCTCTGCGTTCCCGGTAACCTTCGGTGTCAACAAAGACGCGTCTTTTTACAAGCGAGGCTTTATTAACAATGCAATTGAGGAGTCGTTCAATAGCATCAAGGGTTTGCCCATGCTTTCCGATGAGGAGAGCCGGGCTATCCGTACGAATATTGAGATGCGTGCTGCCATCAACGAAGTCCGAGTCAACTTCGGCATCAACCCCCATCCGGTTGAGCAATTCTCTGAGAATTGTATCCGGTGCGGAAGAGACATCTTGCTTAATTGTTACTCGGACTTTTGCGGGTTTCGCGCCAAAATTTAAGATACCTTTTGTGGGTTCGGTAATGATGTCAATTGTAACCTGCTCGCGAGTCGCCTCAATCTCATTGAGTGCCTGTTCAATTGCTTCCTCCATTGTATCGCCTTCAGCTTCAATATAATGTTGCACAGGTTGAGTCCTCCTCGTATAAAACGTTTCCGGCAGTGAAGTCGTTGCTGTGGCATCTGACTACGGATTGAATCTATTTCCGTTTGGCAGCGTTCCGTTTTTTCGTATCTGTAGACACCGATTGATCCTCGTCCGTCCCGGTTCGGTTCTGAAGATACTGTTGTGTTATAGTGAACACATTATTGCACAACCAATACAACACAAACCCTGATGCCCAATTGTAAAAAATGAAGATAAAGATAATTGGCATAAATTGCATCAGTTTCATTTGGGTATTATCGGTTGTTGGTGTCATATTGCCGACGAATTTCTGTTGGAGCCACGTTGTTAATCCATTGATAATAGGCAGCAGCCGAATGGCATCTATCTGTGTGAAAATTAGTGGAATTGTAAAGGGCAATTCAAACAACGTATCCGGGGCGGACAGGTCTTGGATCCAGAGCAGGAAAGGTGCCCCGCGGAGTTCCACTGCACCACCAAGAAGTGCGAAGAGTGCGAAAAAAAGCGGGATTTGTGGGAGCCAGGGTATACAGCCACCAAGCGGATTGACTCCATTTTCCTTATAGAGCCGCATCGTGGCGCGGTTAAGTTTTTGCGGATCGTCCCTGTATTTCTCCTTCAATTCCAAAAGTTCCGGCTGCAGTTTCTGCATCTTCTTCATCGATGCGTGCGCCTTGCGAGTAAAGGGATAGGTGACTATCTTTACCATGGCAGTCAACAGAATAATTGAGAGTCCATAGTTTCTGAAGATGGTGTGAAACCCTTGGAATAGCCAGAGCATTCCCCAAACAAGCGGTGCAAAGAATCCGAAGTCAATAACTTTGGAAAGATGCAGCGGTATCTCTGGTGCGTTGGGTGCCTCAATGGTTTTGAGAATTTTGTCGTCTTTGGGTCCGACGTAGAGTCGGAATTCGTGGCTGGCTTTCTGTTGAGAAGGGAGATAAAAACCGGGGACGACGAGTCCGACGGTTTCTGTGGGTGCGACGACACTAACATCGGCTCCGCTATTCGCCTTGGGAGTCTCAGTTAGTTTATATGTTGCTACGATTTCTGGGTCCGGGATCAGAAGTGCGCTGAAGTACTGACTATCAATCCCTGCCCAGAGGACAGGTGCTAAAGCCTGCTCGTCTTTAAGTTTGTGTACAGGATTTCCTTCACCGGTGTAAACCTTCGCGCCTTCTTTGCCGCGTCGCCCGCGTTTGCCACTTTTCTTTTCGTGGCGTAGGAGATCGGCGTTGATACCACGTCCCCATTGGAGTTCATATCCATTCGCGGGTTCATTTCCACCCATAAGCAAAGGTTCATTGGAGACGTTTTGGAAGGTCACTGCCAGATCAACAAAATAGGTGCCGGGGATGAAAGTAAACTGCTTTGCGACCTGCAGTTTTTCTGCGACGACTGTCCGGAAGGTGAGTGTCTCTGTGTTCTGTCCATCTGTGAGATTGATTTCAGACTTGTCTGCCTTCCACGAAGCATTAAGCAAATCGAGTTGGAGTTGGTCATTTGCGAAACGAAGTGTGAGGCAACTCAGTGCGTCCTCTGGGATCAAGTTCAGAGGTTCATCAATTTCAACGGCTCGGTCTGGAAACTGGTTGAGTCTCCAAAGTTTAGCGATTGCGAGTTTTTCGTTAAAGACGATACTATAGGTATCGGTGTGGACGTTAACTTTTGCGTCATCCGGGCTTTCCTGCAAAGGGGTCCAGAGGTCCGTATCGACAGATGCTTCGGTGCCGTCGGGTGTCGGCGGCGTTATGCTATCGGGTTGCGTTTGGCGTGTGTCAGATGCTGTGGGGGTCTGAGTGGTTGCGGATTCATCTGGCTCGGGTGCGAAGCGATTACCGAAAAACAGGCTCCATGCAATCATGACAACAATCATTAGAACGAGTGCGAGAATATAACGTACTCCCATTGAAATTAGGTGCTCCTCATCTGTGTACTTCTGAAACCAACCGTTTCTGACGCGGCGTGTCTACGCCGCTATTTCAGCGGGTCGAATCCACCCGGATGATACGGGTGGCATCTTGAAAGTCGTTTAAGAGTTAGCCAGGTTCCTTTGAGCGTCCCGTAGCGTTCTAATGCCTGCTGTGCGTATTGTGAGCATGTCGGATAGAAGCGACACGAAGGGGGTAACAACGGTGAAATGAAACAGCGATAAAAACGGATCGGTTGGACGAGTAGAGTCGCCATATATGTTTTGGGGTCTTTCCGTTGCTTCCCGGTTTGATTCATAACTTTTGAGTGCTGTTTGCGGTTTTGCATGCCTATGTTCCTCATCGGCGCCTTCGGTTGCTCCATGGCGTTGTGGTAGCATTCACCCGATTCAAGAGAGCGGCTCTTTGAAATAAACGACAGAGGGCGTTTTGTGCTTCCTGACATTTAAGACGAGTCGCTGGGCTTCTACCGACAACTACAATATCATAACTTGCCTGTATCTGAGGACGTAAGTGCCGAAACGACTCCCGAATTAATCTTTTAACCCGATTCCTTTGAACGCTTTTTCCGACTTTTTTGCTGACGGTGATTCCCAATCGGGAATGCTCAAAGCCTGTCGGTCGTACGTATATCACAAAGTAGCGATTCCAATACTTCTTACCGCCTTGATAGGCATGCTGGAATTCCGAACGTTTTTTGAGTTTTCTCGGATCTGGCATGATTCAGTTGATATACAAATATTTTCTCCACGACGGATGGCATCCTCGAAAATGACGGTTAATTTGTAAATAGGTTAATATTGATGGTGTCTTTGGCTGGCGTGCAAGTTTGAGCTGTGTCTCGTAGAGCATCTTATTCCCTTTTTTGTTATTACATTTCTTGCACGCCGTTACGACATTCTCCCAAGTCGTTTGTCCGCCCCGCGAGATAGGTATCACATGGTCGAGCGTGAGCTGCGCTGTTGGAAATTCACCATGACAGTATTGACACGTGTAGCGATCTCGAACGAGGACATTTTTTCGCGAAAATTTGACGACGCTCCGTGGGACATGGACGTAGTTCACCAAGCGAATTACATGTGGTACCCTTATTGCTGCACTGGGCGAATAAATCTTAAGATCAGAGACTTCTTCCGTCTGTGCGGTGCCTTTAAAAACCATTTTCATCGCACGCCGGAGGTTGCAAACGTTGATCGCTTCATAACTTGCATTAAGTACTAAGACAGATATTTCCACTTGCATCTCCTCTAACTTGAATGATTGGTTCTAACCACATCAACTCCTTATGTATGATACCACATTTCCCGTGAAATTGCAACTAAAATCGCTATGTGACGGTTGGTAGTCAGCGGTCAGCGGTCGGCAATTAGCCGTTAGCAATTGGCTGTTGGTGGTTGGTATTCCAATCATCTGGGTGTCTATCAGCATCGAGATTTGCGAGATGATGAGGAAATAGATTGGGCGGGGAAGAATGGTGCGGTTAGAATGCACATCGCATTTAGTCAAGTACGCTGCAAAACCGCACCTATCTATTTTACTGGAGCATTCAAGAGATCGCGGATTAGGCTTTTGGGGTTGTTAAATCGCCGCTGAGGATTGTGGGGCACCAGAATTTCTCTATATATTGAATAATAAGCTGTGTGCCTTCTTCATGGCTAACATAAGGCGGTTTAAACGGATTATACATTGCATCTGTGAGATCCCTCGCGAGAACGGCGTTGAAACCCCAGCGAACCATCTGTTTAATCGCAAAAGAGCGAGCAAGAACACACATATTGGTGTGCACTCCCATGAAGATGATATTCTTGATACCTTTGTGATGGAGGAGATTGTAGACCTCCTGTCCGTTATCGCTGATGGCATCCGTGTCAACAATCTCAATGACAGGGTGCTGTCGGTGCCACGCTTTGTAGGTATCGGTCTCGCCGGTGTCTGACCCACCATCAGCGGCATCGACAGGTAAGGGGGGATCGGGCAGTTCACGTTCAGGTGGCGGTTCGGCGTGTGGAAGTTCTAAGACGGATTGGCGCGCCGGGTGTGCCTCGTAGAAATCCATCGTGTCGGAGGGTGCGTGGATAATCTGGACCCCGCTTTGCCTTGCCCGTCCAAGCACGATGTCCATCCGAGGTGCCATTACATTCACGCGTTCCGTCGCGCCCCAGGACCAGTGCTCGTTCCACATATCAACGACGATAATAGCAGTCTGAGCGGGGTTCCAGTGGACCTCTTCTTCAATGACACGCCAACCGTTCCTGCCAGCGGTCCGCGCCTCCTGTCGGCGGGTCGAGAGCGACAACGTCTCTGTAACTGAAAAAGTGTGGCTTAAAATGTTAAGTAGCATCGGTTTCTGGTGCTCCTTTGCGAAAAACATAAGCGTCTTTATGACGACCGTAGTAGTTTTTTCGGATGCCACAGATGCGGAACCCGAATTGTCGGTAGAGGTATTGTGCGGGTAAGTTGCTGACAGCGACTTCCAAGAAGACTTCGCATCCGTCATGTGCCGCTATCATCTCCAAAGCTGAAGCGAGGAGATATTTGCCGATACCTTGCCCTTGATAGGCAGGTGGCACGGCAATATTCAAGATATGCGCTTCTTCATAGAGAACGGCGAACACAATGTAACCCATGATGGTGTCTTCGCACCGCGCAACGTAAAAAAAATCGTAAGATTTCGGTCGCTTTAGGGACAGTGTAAAATAGGTCGCGCTCCATGGGTTCTCAAAGCATTCATTTTCTATGTCGAGGACCTGTTGTAGGTCAGCTAGGCACATTGGTTCAAACGTGAGGTTTCGAAGCAGTTTTTGAGTTGCCATTTGTTATAAAAGTGCAGTGAGTTTAACACGATATGAAAATCGATGTCAACGAAAAAGAAGCGTATCGTTTCATAGGGGCATTGACATGGCACGCCTACTTTGTTGTTTTTTTTTACTAAGTCTGTTATAATTAATCCCTATATGGCATCTGCTGAGAAAAAGGAGTATACTTAACTATGAAAGATTTTGCTTTTACAGGTGGGCGGCCGGATCCGTATACATTTCCGACGGAAGGTTTAATTGAGGCGAGTGAAAAGGCGCTCCGTAAGTTAGGAGGCGATCTGGTTAATTATCCGGGCGAATCCGGCTACCGCGGTCTACGGGAACTGGCATCTATGCGGTTTGAACGGCGTGAAGGGATCCCACTGCCGATAGATAACATCTCAATTACCTCCGGCTCTATGCAAGCCCTGGAACTCGTGCTTGGAACGCTCATCAATCCTGGGGATACCGTGCTAACAGAGGAATACACGTACAGTGGTACCCTCGGTATCATGCGGCATTTCAAAGCAAATATCGAGGGAGTCCGGATGGACTATACTGACGGTATGGATATGGATGACCTTGCGTCGAAACTGCAGGCACTCAAACGAAAAAACATCCGTCCGTCGCTCATCTATACGACTTCAAACCATCAGAACCCAACAGGTGCGATCCTTTCGCTTGAACGGCGAAAACGGATGCTGGCATTGGCGGAGGCATACGACACACTCATTGTTGAAGATGACTGTTACGGCGATATCGACTTCACATCGACTCCAACACCGGCATCGCTTTTTAAGTTAGATACCTCGAACCGTGTAATTTTTATCGCCACTTTCTCGAAGATTTTAGGTGCGGGTGTCCGCCAAGGTTATTTCGTGGCGTGTGAACCGTACTACGGACAGATCCATCAGAACCGCTGGGACGGCGGGACGAGTGCGCTGGCAAGTGCGATTGTTGCTGAATTCTTTATGGAGCACCTCGAAGCACATCTTGTAAAGACGAATGCTGCGGTTGGCGCGAAATGTCGGGCTGTGGTGGAAACGCTCGATAAGCATGTGAGCGACATCTGCACATGGACCCGTCCACGGGGCGGACTTTTCCTCTGGATAGATTTGCCAGAGACCACAGATCTTGATAAACTCCGCGAACTCGCTGGGGAGAAGGGTGTCGGTTTCAGCAACGGAAGTGCTTTCCACTACGCAAATGCGCCGGTGAAAGCGATCCGATTGGCGTATGCTTATTGCCATGTGGACGATATTCCCGAAGGGATTACCTATCTGTGTGAAGCGATCCGTGAGGCACAAACCGCGACGGCGGAGGTCGCTGCGGGGGATTAGCGATTGGCTGATAGTCGATGGTCAATGGTCTATAGGAAAAGAAAGAGATATTTGGTAACGCTTGCGTCTTTGCTATTAGCCATAGACCAATAGCCATAAGCCAATAGCGATTGGAGGGACAGAGTTCTTGCGCAATATCATCCTTATTTCATTAGATACCCTACGGGCATCGAGCATGAGTTGCTACGGGCATCAGAATTTGACGACTCCGCATCTCGATGCGCTTGCGGAACGAGCGACGCTTTTTGAGAAGTGTATCAGTCCGCATATTCCGACGCATCCTGCACACACAACAATATTTACAGGCAAAGATGTCTTGTCCCACCAGATCATCACACAAGGCGGGACGCTCGACTTGTCAAGTGATATAAAGACTGTGCCGGAGTTGTTGAGTGAGGCGGGCTACTTTACTGTCGCTGCGGATAATTTGCGACGCTGGTTTCAGCGGGGCTTCCCAGAGGCACATTACCGTGGTTCCCAATGGGATAACCGCTATCGGAATGCTCGCAAGGGGGAGGCAGTTAACGAGACCGCGATGGAATTGTTGGATCTCGCACAAGCACAGGATAAACCTTGGTTCGCTTTCCTACACTACTGGGATCCCCACACGCCGTATTTGCCGCCTCTCCCGTTTGAGCGGATGTTCTATAGCGGTGACGAATGTGATCCGAACAATCGAAGTATGGACGCTGTGTATGCGTGTGAACCCTTTACGGACTATTTCCGGCAGTGGATGTGCACGCCGGACCCGACAGACCCCGAAAACATCGCCAAGAAACGGCTCTGGCGAGATAGAGGGTATGTCAACGCGCAGTACGATGCCTCAATCGCTTATATGGATGCTTGCTTGGCACAACTCTTTCAGTATCTACAAGATTGTGGACAACTTGAAGAGACGCTGCTCATCATCACAGCAGACCATGGCGAGGAACTTGACGAACACGAACTCTGGTACGATCATCACGGGCTATATGAGACCAACTGTCACGTCCCCTTAATTGTCCACTGTCCCGCGCTTATTTCCGAGGGTCAACGGCTTGGCGGTCTGGTGCGTCTCACTGATATTGCGCCGACGATCCTCGATTATGCGGGGTTGACAGCGATGGCAGAACGTGAAAAGATAGAGGGCAGCAGCCTTCGGGCCGTTATGGAGAATGGGAGCGACGCTGGAACAACCGAGGCGATCTACCTCACAGAATGCGGTTGGATGAAAAAACGGGGGTGGCAGACGCAAAAGTGGAAACTAATTGTTGAGACAGGTGGGACACCGACTGTTTACAACACGCCGGATTTAGAACTCTATGACCTCGAAGAAGATCCGGATGAGGTCTACAACCTCGCTGAGGAAGCGGACGTTGTCGTTGCGCGTCTGAAAGGCGATATGGAGGCGTTCTTGGAACACAGACTTGCTGAAACAGGGTTACCTGACCCAACGCTTGTCCAAGATATTACGATGCGGCGCATCGGGGATAAATCGAGAGCCGTGCCGCTTTGAGAGGCAAATCGTGAAACATAGAAATAGATTGTGTCTTACAAGTACGGTTTTCGACCGGTTGATTTGTGCCACGTCCCAGACACGTGTCGGGGTCGGGGTGCTGCTTATGATAGCAATGGCGTTTTGCGGTTGTACGGCGTTACAGGAAGCACAACAACGCCGTGAGAAACGGATACTTGAAGAGCGGAACGCCGGTTCGTTGATGCTCAGACCCTCGAATGCAAAGATCGATATTAGACAACCCGATGCCCTATACGGTGAAAGTGACCACTACACCCTCACTTTTGCGAAAGATTTACACGGACATCCAGAACTCGACTCCGCTGAGGCGCGAAAGACGTTTGCTGAGAGCGCGCTCGGTTACATGGAGAGCCTCTATGACGCAATGAACCGACTCTTCGGTTTTCGACCAGAGCATAAAATCCATGTGACGTTGCACGATATCTATCAAGGTACCAGGCTTGCCGCAACAACGACGACGAACTACCGTTACGAATTCCAGAATGGCCAGTACCTGAAATCCGTCAACGGGATTAAGATGGATTTTCCGCTGGCGATGTATGAGAAACACGGGGTTCGAGCACACGAGTTGACACACGCCTTTACAAACATCTATTTCCTGCCGGTATGGTTTTCCGAAGGTATTGCCGTGTTAATTCAGACGGAGTATGCTCACGGTGGGACACATCCGAAATTCGATAGTCTCAAAGGGTATTTAAAGGTTGACCTTGATGGCGTGAATCAATTGGAGAACTGGGGCGGGCATCTCGATGGCGGTCCTCTGACGCAGTGGCGCTATAGATATTCTTACACGCTCGTCTCTGAGTTGCGCGAGCGGTACGGCAACGACTTTTATATCAAGGTCTTTGAGTTGATGGAAGCCGATGCCCTCCACCAGAGACTTGAGGGCAAAATGCGTACGAGTTTCCTCGTATATTACCTCAGTAAAGCGGCGGGTGAGGATTTGGTGCCATTCTTTAGGGAATTACAATTCAAGGTGCGTTCACTCACAAAAGAGGATATTCTGAAACAAATTGATGAGATGAACAGTCAAATCCGGAGGCAACCGTGAATTGGGATTTAAATGGAAATAGGGTTGGCAAATACATGCTCTTGGGGATATTGTGTTTCTGTTGGGGGTGTACCCTCGGACAGCAGTGGAGCGAGAACTACGCCCTCTTGCCGGGGACAACGGCGAGCGATCCGGCATTTATTGATGACAATCCTGAAACTATCGGTCAATCCCAGCGCAAGAAGGGGTCTGGTAGTGCAGGAACGGACATCAATATTCCGTCGGAGGCGATTGTCTACCTTCCAGAACAGAAGTCGATCTATCGCATTGTGATTCACTCCACGAACCTTGAGGAGTTTGAACTGCACGCTTTTAATTCACGTGGAGAATGGGATAAAATTTACGATCGACGCAGCAACAGTGATCCAATTATCGACATCCGCTTCAAAAAGGTCGTTACAACATCCGGTATCAAAGTGGTAGTGCGACGGACGACAGATGACGCGGCGCGTAGACGTGAGAATGTCCAGATGCGGCGGGAAAACGTGCAGACCTCCGATGGTAATATCCGACGCGGGCGCTACCGTTATTTTATAACGGGACCGACGACGGCACTCGCGGACATCGCCGAGATTGAGTTGTACGGGTACGACACAGCATCACCATAGATGGCTTATGGCTTATGGCTGTTGGAAACCGTTGGTGGTTGTGAGTAAGAATAGGGGAGGGGAGAAGTGGGGTTACAAACCTCGCCTCCTATGCCATGCAGTCGAACCGTTTTCAACAGTCCTTAGACCGCTATCTCGGTATCCCGCTAAACCTACTACTCCGACTGTTCCGTACACGTGCACCGATACCCGACACACCAAAAAAGATTCTGTTCATCCAACTCTCCGCATTGGGCGATACAATTCTGGCTATCCCCGCCATCCGTGCAGTCCGACACGCCTTTCCTAACGCCGAATTCACGGTATTAGCCTCACCAACGAATCTGAACTATTTGACACACTGCCCGTATATCGATAAACGTATCTGTTTTCGTACGCCGGGACTGGCGTTGTTCGCGCAGCTCCGACAGGCAGGCTTCGATTGGGCAATTGATCTGGAGCATTGGCCCCGATTGAGCGCGCTTCTCGCTTATGCAAGCGGGGCACCGATGCGGATTGGGTTTCGGACGCAGGGACAATACCGCCATTTCCTCTTTACAACATCGGTGCCACATACCACCGGACGACATGAGGTTCGGAATTTCTTAGACCTCGTAGCACGATTGGGATGTCCGACGCTTGAATTCGGGCTTGAAGTCTGGTACGCCGAAACGGAACAGACGTGGGTGCATCAAACCTTGGTGGAAGCCGGTATCTCACTGGAACAACCCCTTTTTGTGCTACACCCAGAAGCAGGGAGGCGCGGTGAACCGAGGCGACGCTGGTCCCTGGAACGTTATGTCGCTTTGGCAAATGCGCTCGTCGCTCGGTATGACGGACAGATTGTTTTGACGGGGACACCCGGGGAGGTAGAAGTTTCGCAAGAAATTGCAAATCGGACGAAACATCGGGCGGTAGTGCTTGCGGGTCAGACAGACGTTAATCAACTTGCGGCTCTCTTTGCGGCAGCGACACTCGTTGTCAGCGGGAACTGCGGTCCGATGCACCTTGCCGCGGCAGCGGGTACCCGTGTTGTCGGGTTGCACGGTCCGACGAATTTTGCGCAGTGGGGCCCTTGGAGTCAGCATGCGGGTGCGGTCTGTACAGAGTTGCCGTGTAGCCCGTGCCTGAATTTAGGGTTCGAATACGGGTGTCAGGCGTTAGCGGACGGTACCTCGCCGTGTATGCACACGATCGAAGTGGTTCGGGTGCTTGAGGAATGTAAGCGGTTATTGTAAGGGCTATCAGCAGTCAGCAATCCGTTGTTATTGGGTAAATTAGGTTTGTTGAAAAAAGAAAAGGTGCGGTTCAGAACGGACATCGCATGAATCAATGTCAGCATGCGCGTGTGGCATTCTGCGAGGCGTGTACGCCGCAAAACCGCACCTTCAAAGGGTTTAGTACATATCACCACCCGGGGGCATCGGCGGTGCCGGTGCTTCTTGTTCCGGGAGTTCCGCGATGAGCGTCTCGGTAGTAATCATCAATGCTGCGATGCTTGCTGCGTTCTGCAAGGCTACCCGTACGACCTTGGTCGGATCAGGGATACCGGCTTCAAACATGTCAATGAAGCGTTCTTGATGGGCATCGTAGCCAATGTTTCCGCCATCCGCTTTGACCTTCGCGATAATGACGGAATCTTCCTGCCCGGCATTCTTCGCGATCTGACGGAGCGGATCTTCGAGTGCGCGTCTGATAATAGAGACACCAACATCTTCAGTTGCATCTTCGAGTTCGAGGGAATCAAGCGCCGCTTGTGCTCTGACGAGTGCGACTCCACCACCGACGACCACGCCTTCTTCAACAGCGGCGCGTGTGGCGTGCATAGCGTCTTCAACACGGGCTTTCTTCTCTTTCATCTCGACTTCCGTTGCCGCACCGACGTTAATCACAGCGACACCACCGGCGAGTTTAGCAAGACGTTCCTGCAATTTTTCGCGGTCGTAGTCGGATGTCGTATCTTCAATCTGTCTACGGATCTGATCGATACGTCCTTGAATGGATTCGGTGGTGCCTTCGCCTTCGACGATAGTCGTGTTGTCTTTGTCGATAACAACGCGTTTGGCACTGCCGAGGTCATTGAGTGTGATATTTTCGAGGTTGATGCCGAGGTCTTCAGAGATGACGCGTCCGTTTGTCAACACAGCGATGTCTTCGAGCATAGCCTTACGGCGATCCCCGTAGCCGGGCGCTTTAACAGCGGCACAGCGGAGTGTTCCGCGAATTTTGTTGACGACGACAGTTGCGAGCGCTTCACCTTCGACATCTTCAGCGATAATCAACAGCGGTTTGCCCTGTTGTGCGGTGCGTTCGAGGACCGGCACGAGGTCTTTGAGGCTGCCGATTTTCTTTTCGTGGATGAGGATAGCCGCGTCTTCTAAAACGGCTTCCATCCGATCGGCATCAGTAACGAAGTAGGGTGAAAGATACCCGCGATCGAATTGCATCCCCTCAACGACATCAAGTGTGGTTTCAAGGCTTTTCGCTTCTTCAACAGTAATAACGCCATCTTTTCCGACTTTCTCCATAGCGTCAGCGATGAGATCGCCGATAGCACCATCGTTATTTGCGGAGATTGCGGCGACCTGTGCAATTTCGGTCTTCTCGGAGACCTCTTTGCTCAGGCCTTGGATAGCTCCCACGACGGCGTGGACGGCTTTTTCAATACCGCGCTTGAGTGCCATCGGGTTATGTCCTGCAGCGACGTTTTTCAAACCTTCGCGATAGATGGACTGTGCGAGAATAGTCGCCGTTGTGGTGCCATCGCCAGCGACATCACTGGTTTTAGAGGCGACTTCCTTGACCATCTGCGCGCCCATATTTTCATAAGCGTCTTCGAGTTCGACCTCTTTCGCGACAGTAACGCCATCTTTCGTGATAGTCGGTGCCCCGAATTTCTTATCGAGTACAACGTTCCGTCCTTTGGGTCCTAATGTAACCTTAACAGCGTCAGCGAGTTGATCAACACCCTTTTTAATAGCACTGCGTGCTTCTTCATCAAACGCCAGTTGTTTTGCTGCCATGTGTTTAACTCCTTTCCATTAGTTAACTTTGGCTAAAATGTCATCTTCGCGCAAGATGAGATATTCATTATTGTCGTATGTAACTTCGGTTCCACCGTATTTGGCGAAGAGTACGAGATCTCCGACGGCTACATCCACAGATTGGCGTTCGCCACTGTCGAGAAGCCGACCGTTTCCAATAGCAATAACTTCACCTTCTTGCGGTTTTTCCTTAGCCGTATCAGGTATGATGATCCCGCCACTGGTTGTCTGTTCATCGTCATCCGAACGTTTGACGAGTATTCTGTCGCCAAGGGGTACAAGTGCCATCTTGGTGAATCCTCCTTAGGTTTGGCATAAAAAATAATAAGTTATTAGTTGTCAGTTGTTAGTTATCAGTTAAGAGGCGTTTTGTAACACGCTACCCAAATTTGGCGGACACCAAAGAGTCGGGCCTTGTTGCTACAGAAGCCATACTTCACAGAAACGACACAACTTCGACTGGAAAACATAAACTTTTGGATTGCACAACCTAACAGGTTATGCTACAAAAGAGAACATTGCGTAAGTCGTATTTCAATGAATGTGCGTTACAAATACGAAACTCGCGTTAAAACAGTAGCAATTTTCGTGCCAATTGGTAAAAGTGCCATATCGGCGTAGATTTCCGCAAATGTGTGACAATTTGGCATGATTTCTTGCGTGACAATTTGTCTGAAAAAAACATATAAAGTGCAATATGTGCCATTTTGTCGCAATTGGCAATCAGTCGTCAGGTCGCTGCGTTCTCAGCAATCAGTGGTCAGAAAGTTGGAAAATTGGAAGGAGAGAAGGCGGGTCGTTCCGCTCTCGGAAACCGTCAGCAGCTTGTTGGTTGGGGTGAACGAGTCCTTACATCGCTGATGGCTGACTGCTGAAAGTGCGGGGAATGCCATACGGGGAAGCCCATACGGGCTTCATACCCCGGTAAAGCCTTTATAGGAAACCTTATACCGTTGATTCTGATTCGCGGAGCGGAACGCCCTGAGAACTATTCAGCAGGTGAACAAGACACTATCTGTCCTGTCTTTCCGGAGCGATAAGCGGCGGCTAAGATTTCGTTTGCCCTTAATCCATCAAGCCCTGTCGTGATAGGTGAGACACCGTGCTGCACGCATTCTGCAAAATGCTCGAACTGGTATTGATAAAGGTCTTCATACTGAGAGGAGATTAACGCCGCTTCGCCATCAAAATGGGTTCGGATCTTCCAACCGTCGTCGTTGTAGACCCAGACGGTGCCTTCTGTTCCGTAAAGTTCAAAGACGATGTCGCAGTGCGGGACTGAGAAGCTAAGGTCTGTGAACGCTTGCGCCCCGTTATCGAAGTGCAGGACGATGCCACCTGTCTCTTCGACGGCGGCATTGTTGATAGCACTGTTGTAGAACGCGCTGACAGTGTTCACTTCGCCGATGAGATAGCGGAGCAAATCGACGCTGTGCGGTCCGAGGTCCATCAAGCATCCGCCCCCGCCTTCTTCAGGCTTGGCGCGCCATTCGTCTGGTACAAGTTGATACTCTTTCAAAAACGGCATGCGTCCGTGGACAATCTGCCCGAACCGTCCGGCGTTCACCCATGTTCGGATCTGCTGGAAACAGGTGTGAAATCGAAAGAGGAAGCAGACCTGTAAGTGGGCACCATTGGCATCGCAGGCGGCAATCATGTCACGGCACTCTTGTGGTGTGAGTGCCATGGGTTTATCGCATAGGACGTGTAAACCGCGTTCTGCGGCAGCGATGACCTGTTCGCAGTGTAGGTGAACGGGTGTTGAAACGTAAATTGCATCAAGTGCGTCATCTGCTAAGAGGGCATCGACAGTGGTATAGGCGTTGGTTGCGCCATATTCGGCTGCCAATCGTTTTGCGCGTTCGGTATTGCGAGAGAGTAAGGCGTGGAATTCGGCGTTCTTTGCTTTGTTGATGGCTGGTATCGCTCTGCGTTGTGCGACGCTCCCGGCACCGAGCACACCCCATTTCAATGTCATTGTTTTTTAACCTCGTTTTTCTTTGGATGTTAGCAGTCGGCATATCTATAGTGTATCACAGGATTTTGGGTGATAGCAATGTTTTTTGGCAAACGGTCTATGGTCTATGGTCTATGGCAAGAGCAAGAGATATTCGGTAAGGCTTGCGTCTTACCAATAACCAACGGTTTCCATTAGCCAACAACCAACAGCCATTAGCCAATAACCCCACACCACTATTACCCCAAAATCAGATGCGCGCCAGTCGCGAACAAGAAGAATAAGACAATCCTCGAAAAGAGCCGCTCTGGAACGCGGTTGTTCAGTGCAATGCCCGTCAGCACGCCTAACGCAATAAAGGGTAAAAGCGCGGCGGCTTCGATGAGGATCTCCATCGAGAAAAGATCGAGTTGATAATAAAACGGGATTTTAATGAAGTTGAGTAGGAAATAGGTGGCAGTCGTAGTCGCAACGAAGGCGGTATTTCCGAGACGCTGCGGGAGAAGATACATGACGACAACGAGTCCACCCATGTGCGCAAGCGTCGAGAACGTACCGGCAAACAGTCCTGCAAGCAGCCCCTGCCATGTCTTGAAGCTCCATGCTGTTTCGGCGAATTGTTCAGCGTTTCCGAGCCACCGCTGCCAGTAGGGTCGCGAGAATTCCAGGAGCGCGAAGAGACAGGCGATTCCGCCAATAATCTTCTTGAGGTGATAGTCGGAAATGTCCTTTAGTATTAGGCTTGCTAAGGCGATACCGAGGAGAGCACCGAGGATCAAACGTGTGACGCTTTGGCGGTGCCAACGGTTCCAGTAGTGGCGGAGTGAGAAGACATCAGTGGCGAAGAGCAACAAGAGCATGAGTCCGATGACGTTCCGTGCGCTGCGGAAGTGTGTGAACATCGGGACGACAATCATGCCGATCCCGCCACCGAACCCAGCCTTGCTGACCCCGGTGAGCCAGGCACCGAAGCAGAGGATGATGATTTCGTAGATAGGGCTGCCTCCTTTTTGGTGAGACGAGTATATCGGATTTCTTGTAAATTGTCAAGGGGTCAATGGTAAAGACCAAAAGCCATTAGCCATAGACTAATAGCCAATTAAAATATTTGACATTCGGCATCTGATATGATACAATATTATAAAATGTTTTCATAATTCCAAATTCTATCCAATGGAGGCTAAGAAAATGGTTCAAGTCGAAGTAAATGTCAATCCGAGCGAATCGTTTGATCGTGCACTCGCAAGGTTCAAGAAGATGTGTGGGAAAGCCGGTATCGTCACAGAGATTAAAAAGCGGAGTTTCTATGAGAAGCCGAGCGAAAAACGTCGTAGAATCGAGATGAAACGACAGCGGAAGGTCAAACCTCGCAAAATGATGGGCGGTCCCCGGCAAAGCAGTGCAAGATCTTAGGATAGACAGGAGCGATGTATGGCAGATCTGGCTACTGGCGAGATTTTAGAAAATTACAAAGGACTTTTAATTCAATACTGTCAGGAACGCGGGTTAAGCCAACCGACGTATACCGAAACGCAGCACGGTCCAGCAGATGCACCGAGTTGGCAGGTAACAGTAACTTATGGGGACAGGACTTATGAGACCCCGGAACCGGTACCGGGATCAAAGAGATTCGCGCATCAAGTGGCCGCGCAACAAACATTGGCGGATATTGATTCCCGACGCGAAAGTTTTCTGGCGGGTGATATTTCAGAATCGCTCGTGACTTTATCGGCACCTCGTACCGCCGCGACCGATGCTACTCCTACCGCCCTCGAAGTGCCAATATCCCTTGTTTCCAGTGCGTTGACGATTGCGAACGAACGGCTCACGACCTCACAACCGACGCGATACCGGACACTCACGGATGCTGAATTTTCTCAGAAACTTTCTAACTTGACGTTAGAGATTGTCCGAAATCTTTTGGAGACGGCAAAAAAGCAGGAAATTACGTTTCAATAGACACTAGGATCTATGATCTTTTCCCGTTTACTCATCGCTGGCGAGGTTTTGTAGTGTACACGCTTAAATGCGATGTGCATTCCGAACCTCGCCTATTTTATTTTTAGCGGTTGGCTATTCTGCTGCCCGCTTTTTTTCTTTTGACAGCACGTAATAAATTAATATATAATACGGGTATGGAGAAAAACCCTATTGAGATGAAAAATAACATAGATGAAGAACAACCTGTATCTGACGAACCTACTTTACCACACCAACAATGACATCGTTTTATCGTTGAGTAGCAGGTCATCCGGTTGAGCGAGATTGATGGACAATCAGTCCTGGAAGCGCAGCACCCCGGACTCATGCCGTTTACACCGTTGATGAGACCGCCCGTTGGTATGTCTCGGGTTGAGTGGACAGAACACTGTGCTGAGGTAACAGCAAGGGATCGAACAAGGGATCGAACAAGGTGCGAAGAAAAATTCCATCGAAAACATATTGGATCTACTACAACGGCGTTTCGATGTGAGCAACACCCCTGATTTGAGCCATCAACTCGAAGCCATTGATGATCTACAACAACTCAAAGCACTCTTTTACGAAGCTATGGATGTAGAACGTCTGGAAAATTTCATGCGGATGCTGGAGACCTATCAAAATGGAAAATGAGGCGGCAGTTGTTCTTCACGGCTTCTTACCAACAAAATAGACGGCGGATGCCAAAATATCGGCATCCTTGTGTAAAGACAACAAAACATCCAAAATCAACACTGGGAATGTTAGCCATCCGACGAGCAGCGAGATGGCTTTCGCGAGGAGTAGACTGCCGCAAGAGAAAAGCAACCCAACGTATTCCCGGAAAATCCAGTGTAAGGACGCGGTCGGTCCTGCACACGCTCCACTTTCAATCTCCGTGAAGGCGGCGCAGAGTTGGACGATTCCAGAGACTGTCCAGCGTTGGTAATCGTGGGGTGAGGCGTGGTAACCTTGTAGAAACGGGACGGCAACACATACATAGCCGCCGGGTTTCAGTACACGGTGTATCTCTTGGACGACGCGGTTCGGGGAATGGACGTGCTCAAGCACGGCTTCAGAGATCACAGCGTCAAAGGTATTATCTTTGAACGGAAGAAAATGTCCATCGCCGATGAGATCTATTTCCGGGGTCGGTTCGATTTCGAGGTTAATGACATTCGGTGCCCGGCGTTGCCTGCCTGCACCGAGGTCCAAAATTCTTGCATCACCTTGGAGTTGCTGGAGGCGGCGTTTCACACTTCGGTTCCAACGTGGGGCGGGGTAAGGACATCCGACAAGGAGAGACAACAGCCGGTTCTGCCTGAACGTGCGCTTCAGTCGCGAAATCAGGTCGGGTTTCGAGTCTGTCATAAATATGGTTACAAACAACCTTTCCGAAAAATATGTGGGATATGTCACCGGTGCCCGTAAATCTGCTTTGCATCTGGTGACAACCGTGTGGCACAAATTTATAGGGCACAAATGTCTGCAGCAAGCATCGTCGCTGGCGTTTAACACATTGTTGTGTCTTGTGCCGTTATCCGCTGTTGCGCTGTTCCTGTTAAAAACGTTTGGAATCGTCGAAGACGACAATTCGCCGTTAATCGTCGCGCTTCGGGATAATTTCCTCCCGCGGTATGCTGCAGCGGAAATTGTATCAGAACTTTCAGGATTTGCCAACAGAAATCTGGGTGGACTCGGGGTGGGTGGGTTTTTACTTTTCCTTATCGTCTCGACGCTGCTCTTCATATCTGTAGAGCAGCATTTTAACGACATCTGGGGGGCGCGCCGTCGATTGCCGATTGTGCAAGCGTTCCAGAAATATGCGGTTTTCTATACATTGTTATCCGTCGGTCCGCTCCTGATTTGGTTGTTCTTTTCCACGGCGACGAACTGGGTCTTTGCGCATGTGTTCCCGTGGGTGTTGGTCTACTGCGTATTTTTCTTGATGTACATTGCGATGCCGAACACGTTTGTGAAGTGGAGTGCGGCACTGCTGGGTACGTTCGTTGCGGGGACGCTGTTTCAGATTGCGCGATTGGCATTTGGACGGTATTTGGAAGTCGTCTGGCAGAACTACAGTGATATTTACGGTGCGCTGGCGATGCTTGTCGTTTTCGCTATCTGGACCTACGTGGCGTGGGTGATAATCCTGTTAGGTGCGGAGGTCTCGAATTCAGCACAACATTTCCAGCGGATGACGTTTCCGCGGGAGCGGTTCGGCCCCGTGTCCGGCAACTACCTCAACGCTTCGGATGTGATTACGTTGTTTTTGATTGTCGCGGAGCATTTTTCTAAGGGACGTGGTGCGTGTCCACCCGAGCAGGTCGCCTCACTTTCGGGTATCTCTGAAGACGCTGTAGATCAGTGCCTCGATCGGTTTAAGTCGGCACGGCTGATCTACGAGGTGGACGGTGACACGATCGGATTTATGCCGGCGCGTGGGTTAGCGGAGATTACGTTGCAGCAGGTTGTGAACGCTGTAGAAGGGGAGATAGCAGTGCATCTCACGAATGGGATTCCTTCTGAGGCGGGTGAGCGTGTGCTGGGTGATCTACGGGAATCGCAACGGGAACGTTTGGAGAAGGTTACGGTAGCATCGTTGCTGTGAGAGGGGTTAGTAGTCAACCAAAATTGTAGGCGAGGTTGGGAAACCTCGCCAATAGCATTTCATGCCTACTCCGGCAAAAACTTGCTTGCCTCCACATAATACAAAAATCCAATACACATCTCATCCGTCGTCTTCTCACCCCAACCGACGGGGACAGGTGGGTCGTTCGGGTTCGTGGGATTCGCTGCCGAGTTATCGAAATGCGCAACTAAATCGACACGCGTGCCAGCCGGTAAAAATAACGGCTCCTGATAGTGATAGATGTCCTGCCAATTGAAATCCCAATCCTGAATCCAGATAAGGTCGTGCCGGATACCCTCCGGTGTCGTCGCAATGAGCCGCATATCGCGCCCAATCAGATGCATGTGCGGCATCGTCGCCAGTAGGTAGACATCCCGCTTGAAGTCTTCGTGTGCTTGGACGGCGTACCACTCCGCACCCGGTGGAACCACAAATTTACTGTTAGTCGCATCCCCGATACGCAGCTTCGTCGTGTTCTCTGTTTTCGAGAAGTAAAGTCCGAGACGCGTGCGGTCGCGTTCGAGGTGTCCCGTGCGGTAGTAATGCACCTGCATAACGATGTCCGCACCTTTCGGCAAGAGATAACCGATACCTTCCGGTAACACAATCGGTGTCATCCCGGGTGCCCAACCTCCAAGAGAGCCAATACTGTCAAACCCAGGTCCCGTGCCTTCCGTGACATAGCCGGGTTTCGGGTCCTGTGCGTCAAGTTTACGCGCCTCACCATTCACGTCGAGGTAGGGGATAACGTGATGGACGGTCTTCCGGTTGCCGGGTTGCACATCAACCGCTTGAATGTACATATCCGTCTCAAAGTTGGTGGGTATGATGAACTGCCGATATTCGTCTTCACCTTCCGGTTCAATCTCATATTCGACCGGCATCTCAGCGATCCAGTCAGGTTCACCGAGTGCCCAATCGTCGTGGAATTTGGGGGCAGGTGGCACAGCATCAAGGTCGCCTGCGGGTGCACCCGATTCGACCCAGTAGGCAATCATTTCGATTTCGGTATTCGTGAGCCGGCGTTCGTTCTTGAAGTGCCCGTAGCCGGGCGCGGGTTTCCACGGTGGCATGCGCCGCGCCTGTGTATATTCTGCAATTTCCGTTGCCCACGCTTTCGCGTCGCTATAGTCAACAAGTGTGAACGGTGCGACTTCGCCTTGACGGTGACACGCCTGACACTGCTTTTGGAGGATCGGGGCGATGTGTTCGCTGTAGGTAACTTCGTCGGGGTGTGCGGTTTCGGGGAAGTGGATCGTGCAGCCGAATGCCGCCGTCTCCTTAATGGGGACGGGTGCGTTGTCGCGCGTGGCGATGAGGGCATCTTGGAGATAGTTATGTTTGACGCGGGTTTCATAGCGGTTATCGTCAATCGCGCCGCGGTATCGTAGCGTGCGGGCGGTATCGACAACGCATGTCTGCGGTGTCATCGTTGCACCGAAGGTGCGTGCGAGCTTACCTGTCGTGTCTTTTATAATATGGAACGTGTATTCTGCCTTGGCGACGTGTGATTTCACCTCATCCACGGAATCGTTTTCGTTGGGATAGATAGCAATGAAGGTGTGGGTCGGGAATTCGGCATGGAGGTGTTTCAGGCGCGTCGTGTAGCGTTGGGCGACGGGACATTCGGTCGCGAGAAACGTGACGACGACGGGTCCTCGTTTGGTGAGTATATCTAAGCTATGGGTCTTCCCGTCGAGTGTTGTGAAACTCACGGCGGATAGTTTTGTGCCGACGGGAACACTCGCTTGGTTTAGGCGTGTCTCTTCAATCACGCGGTGTTTATTTGTGATGGTATATTGAGACGCTGCATGTATTGTGGACGCAAGCGTGAGTGTAAATAAGAATATGAGTAGATAGGGCTTCATAGATGTCCTCCTGTTGGTTAGTTTTTTTACGGGTTAAAGTATAGCAGGTTTTTGGTCAGAAGTCAAGGGGAATTCTGAATCTGAAATCGTCCCAGATGAAGTCGTTGCGACTACAGGACTGGTGCAAAGAAAGCGGAAACCGCACCTACTGGGGAAGTGCGTAAGTCCTATTTGTAAGAATCTCCGCCAATTTCGAGTACTCCAAAGCGTGGTGAATTTTTAGAGTATGCCTCTTTAACTTATAACCAACAACCAATTCTTCACAAACCTCAATCAAAAAAATGTAGAGGCTGTGAGAGGTTAAGATGTCCGGCAAGTGTTTTTACTTCGTTCCCGTCAATTAGAATCTGAACCTGTTTAATATCATCCGGGAACGCGTCAAAGACGGTATTAAGAATCGCCATGATGGTTAAACCCTCAGCAGTGGTTCCACCGATATGGCCGTCAGTGAGGTGTCTCGAAAAATCTAAGTAGGCAGTCTGATGACTGTCAACGTAGACTTCGTTGAGGAGTGTGCCGCGCGGAATCGGATTTCTAAAGTTAGGCGGCGTTTCTTGAATAAGTGCCTTGACGACTTGACTCAAGCGTTGCGTAAGTTCAGTATGAAGCCGCCGTTCAATTTTAACCGGAACAAGTGTGAGAGCAGTAGG
Source organism: Candidatus Poribacteria bacterium (assembly GCA_963662915.2). Classification (GTDB taxonomy): domain Bacteria; phylum Poribacteria; class WGA-4E; order WGA-4E; family WGA-3G; genus WGA-3G. Next base: position 3,242,243 of record CAXXEU010000002.1, read on the forward strand.
GTCGAGAAGAAATAGATTGACTTGTTGAGGTAGCGGCGGTGTATCCGAAGGATTTGCAGCAACTGGCAACGGCGGCGGGGCAATCGGAATCACTGTCTGTTTCGACTGACCAATCAGAAACAGCGTTAAGCCGAGAGAGACCGCGACAAAAACGAGCGTTACTCCCCAGATTATTAAGAGTCTCGAAAAACCAGCACTGGTGTTACATACCACTGTTTTGTTCCTGTGGTTCCTATTCTATAGATTATTGGTTTGTTGCGAGTTAGTTGACACCCTATTGTTCTGATACTGTCGGCGAAACGGACTGATTCACAGAAGAAACATAGCGCTGCATAGCACGGGTGATCGCTTGCGCAACGCTTGTGATATACTCAGAATTGGAGAGTTGCTCTAAATCCTCAGCATTAGAGAGATAACCGAGTTCCAAAACAACGCCCGGCATATAGATTTCAGATAAGGCAATAAGCGGTAGTTCAGTAATCGTGACGGGAGTTTCCGTTAGAAAATTGAGTTCCGTTTGCAGAGTAGACGCGAAGTCCCGACTTTGCTTCAAAAAATTGGCTTGTGCGAGGATTTTTAATCTCTGTCCTGAAGGTGCTTGGCGGACGGTACTCGGGAATCGGAGTTGTCCCTTAGGACTGTTTAGATAAATCCTGATACCCTTTTCGTGGGATGAAAAAGATGCGTTGCAGTGTAGGCTGAGAAAGAGTCTTCCTTGGTTCCGATTAGCAACTTGAATCCGTTCAAAGTGTGTTTTTTTCGTATCTGTCCGACGCGTGAGGTAAACCTGCATCTCCTGTTGTTTGTTAAGCTGCTGGATCTGTTTTGCGAGATCAAGGACAACATCTTTTTCGAGGAGTCCGGTGCTGCCTTGGCATCCAGTGTCATCCACACCGCCGTGTCCTGGGTCAATGATGATTGCCCAATTCTGAGAATCGGCTGCCTCTATAGGAGCCCAAGTTCCCTTAGGTCTCATTTGGACCCTTCTCAGGCTTGGATTGTAAATGACTTCGACATCATTGAAGATTGGTAGGAGCTGCGTAAAAAAACCGATAGGTACCATCGGCTGTTGTCCGATAATTATCGGTGGTGCTGAGAGCGTGATGACCTCTCCGCCGGGGTCAATGCTAATTGTCGGCTTGTCCATCTGCAAGCGAATCCGCTTACCTTTCATTCTGAGGGTGAGTCGTTTTCGGGGATGGTTATACTGCTGCGTCATAGCCGGATCAAAGACCTGTTTCACGGCATCAACAGAGAGGTAAACCGTCTCGTCTTTGACTTGCGCCGGCACCTCCGCAATTGTCTTTCCATCAGCATCAATAAAGTGGACATCGGGTTCTTGGGCAATACCGTTAGATGCAATACACCAGATGAGGCTTATTAAAAAAAGCACGCAAACAGAGCACCGCATAGCAATTAGCGTATGGCGTACAAAGCGTCTGTTCACGCGCACTTTTTGTAGATTCTTTATATGGACACCGTTATTCTTCTGCCTGGTCATCGTCTCGCCTACGAGAAATAACCTCTGGTTCCAAAGGCTGTTCTTCAGCGCCTTCTGCCCCTTCGGCTTCGGCTTCGGCTTCGGCTTCTTCAGCCTCCAATTCGAGTTGGATCCGTGGTTGGCTGACCGTCGCAATGATCCGATCGGCTTCGTCGAGGACCTCAACTTCATCAGCGAAGCTTAAATCACCGATATGAATAGCGTCCCCTATTTCCAATTCACTGACATCAACGGAAATCTCAGTGGGGATTTGCATCGGCAGGCAATGAAGGTTCACTTGGCGGAGCGGTAATTCGAGAACACCGCCATCCTCAATACCAACGGGAATGCCTACTACCACGACCGGTACAGATGAAGTCACAGGTTCATCCAGAGAGATTCTGATAAAATCGGCATGGATGAGTTGGTGTTTCTCTACCGGGTCGCGTTGAATTTCTTTGATAATGACAGTTTCGGGGTCCGCGCCACTGATTTCCATATTAATGATAACATTTTCACCGTGTGTACGTAGAAATTGTCTGAAGGTCCGTGCGCTGAGTTGAATCGCTAAAGTGTCTTGTGAGCGTCCATATAAGACGGCTGGTACGCCGCCTTCACGCCGGATTGCGCGCGCACTTTGCTTTCCGAAAGTGTAGCGCTGTTGAACCTCTAATTTTGCTTGTTGCATTTTTTTCGTCCATTTTAGAGCAATCGGTTTTGAGGGTTGTCAGTTATTGGTTGTCGGTTATCAGTTAAGAAGCCTTGACGTAACAATTCTCGCTTTCTTGGCGTACGCCAAGAAGTGGCGAATTGTTACAAACACACCTCTTAACCGACGACTGAAAACTTGACAATTCAAAAAAAGGAGACAGGGCGGGTAGGATTCGAACCTACGCATGCAGGTTCCAAAGACCTGTGCCTTACCGCTTGGCCACCGCCCTTTAAGTCACTAATATACGGACACACCGACAGTGCTGGTTACCGTAGATGTGCAAAAACTGACCCGGTTTTTGAAGTGTAATTCGCTCTGGCGTGCGGCATCCGCGTCCTGCATTATAGCGAACACCGTAGCACCACTCCCGGACATCAATGCGCCATAACAACCAGCCTGCGTAGATAGCTCGTTTTTTAGCGTAAAAACTTCCGGATACTCGGAAAAGACCGGCACCTCAAGACGGTTATAAAGGTTTTTCCCGATGCCAACGACATCACCCTTCTCCACGTGAGTCTTTATAATTATACTGGCTCTTTCAGGCTTTGTCAAGGAAAAATTTAGTTTTTTAAACACAGCTGCTGTCGGAACTTCAACGCCTGGGTTTAAAAGGAGGAGGGATACATTAGAAAGCGCGGTCAGGGACGTGAGCTGGTCGCCGATGCCGAGTCCTAATGCTGCGCCCCCGTGCAAACAAAAGGGAACGTCCGCGCCTAACCGTCCACCAAGACGCGTCAGTGGTTCCTGTGTGAAACCGAGTTCAAAGAGTTGATTCACACCGTGAAGAACAGCGGCAGCGTTCGCGCTTCCACCTGCAAGGCCTGCTGTGACCGGAATCCGCTTGTAAATGTCAATTGCGACCCCACCGATACCACCGACTTCATCACTGAGGCATTCCGCCGCACGGTACGCCAGATTGCGGGAATCAGATGGTACATTTGGATGTTCACAACGAACTGTTATGCCGTTCGTATCCTGTTTGCGAATGACGACATCATCATGCAAGCCAATTGAATGAAAGATCGTCTCGAGGTTGTGATAGCCGTCTTCGCGTCTTCCGACTACATCCAGATAGAGATTGATTTTGGCATGGGCGCGAACCCGTATATCTTGCACGATTCTTGTCTATTGCTCTGTTAACTCTGACAAAGGGATAACCTCAATGTCTTCACTCAGCAAAGGTTCAATATCAAATTTACTATCCTTAATCTCGGCATTCAGTTCAACATTTGCGATTTTCACGGCAACCCGCGTCTGGTCAGGCGGACGTTCAATCTCGACCTTGTGGGGTCGGAGAATGCCACTCACTGGACGATAGTCAGCAAAAGCGGCACGCTGCTGAAGCGTCCCGTTTTCATCGTGTATGCGCCATTCTGTAACCCGAGGCTCACCATCGCGAATAAAGAGCGTAATGGTCTCTACATGTCCCTTTTGGCTTCCTGGACGTGTGATAACAAATTTCACCCCCGAACTTTCGACCGATATAAATTCGTCAGTGCGTCCGTCAAGGAACGGATTGGCGAAAATGGCACTCAACACATCTGACACGCGCAAATCTACGCCGAAAATCTCTCGTAAAACACCGTCGGACAATGGACCGAGGTATGCCTTCTGTTCGTTCAGCAGGAGAAGTAGAAATTGATTTTGGTCTTGATTGGCAATTGCGACCCCGCGCGGTTCATTCATTGGTCCTAAGGCTTGGATTTGGAGCAATTCTCCACCGTTCTCGGATTTTTTATACCACAATAACTCACGGAGTTCCTCGCTCCGATCCCCATCTTCAATAGTTACCATCATCCGCGTTATTTTCAAAGCACCGGTAAGATCATATCTCGCTTGCAGTGTGTTGAGAATAGCATCTAATTCGGCGCGAGTTGCCGGTGACAGCTGGACTGTGGCAATCCGACCAACGCATCCAATAATAACTGTGAGGAACAGACAGAACACAGAGAATTTATACACGTCGGAAGAATGCGTCTTCGCGTGCTTAGATGGTAGATGCGGTTTCAAACCGCACCTACATATTAATCGCACAAGACGAAACAGACAGAAAGCGTTATCGCATGAAGCAGTTTGAACCGCGGGTCTGGCGCATGGCATCTAAAGGACTTCCGACATCGATTTTTCAACAATATCCACAGCCTCTTCAACGTGGCTGGTGTTGATGTTAAGAGGTGGCAAGAACCGGAGGACATAATCATTGGTGCATATCGTGACCAGTCCGTTCTCAATACACTGGGCTGCGAGTGGTTTGGCATCAACATCCATGACCAAGCCGCGGAGTAAACCTTTGCCACGTACCTCTTTGACCGGATACTTGTTTTTAAGTTCCATCAGCCCGCCAGCGAGGTAATTCCCCATCTTGACTGCGTTCACGGCGAGATTCTCTTCCAAGATGGTTCTGACGGTTGCCGATGCTGCTGCGCTGACCAGCGGGTTTCCACCAAACGTCGCCGCATGCGTGCCGGGGACGAAACTTTCTGCTATGTGTCGTTTCGCCAACATTGCGCCGATGGGTACGCCACTACCGAGTGCTTTTGCCATCGTAATCACATCCGGGACAACACCATAACTCTGATAACCGAAGAAAGTGCCCAAACGTCCCATTGCGGTTTGTACTTCGTCAAAAATTAGCAGCAGTTCATATTTGTCACATAACTCGCGTAACCCTTGCAAGTAACCAGCACTCGGCATATTAACGCCGCCTTCGGACTGAATCGGCTCGACTAAAATAGCACAAGTTTTGGAATTGATGGCGGCTTCCGTGGCTTCCAGATCGTCAAACGGTACATACGTGAAGCCTTCAAGCATCGGTTCAAATCCGACGTGATATTTCGTCTGCGCGGTAGCGGTGATCGTTGCCATTGTTCGTCCGTGGAACGAATTGTCCATCGTGATGATTTCATAAGCATCCGTTCTACCGCTGTCTTTAGCGTATTTCCGCGCCAACTTAATAGCAGCTTCATTCGCTTCAGCACCACTATTACAGAAGAAACACTGATCCATGTCGGAGTTGTCAATAAGCAGTTTTGCGAGTTCTGCCTGCGGTTGTATATAGTAGAGATTGGAGGTGTGCAGGAGTTTACCAGCCTGCTCACGGATTGCCTCGACGACCTTCGGGTGGCAATGTCCTAAGCCGTTAACAGCAAGACCGCCGAGGAAATCGAGGTATTTTTTGCCGTCGGCATCCCACAAGTAGGGACCTTCGCCTTTAGCGAACGCTAAATTTCTGTCGCCGTAAGTATTGATTATATATTCAGTCGCCATCGCTTTAATTTCAGCGGTTGTCATTCAATTTTTCTCCTTCATTTTTGGGTGTGTGCCCGTTTTGAGCCGGTGCGGTTGGAATGCACGTCGCATGAATCAACGTCAGAATGCGCGTGTGGCATTCTGCGAGGCGAGTACGCCGCAAAACCGCAACTACCTCGGTTGGGTGGATACTACCAGTTCGTATAGGCACCGTCATCGCGTTGATAGCCGGTAGGTGGTCCATAGTCTTGTGTTGAGACGCTGGTGAGTGCGTCCTCGTTGAACTCAATACCGAGTCCCGGACGTTCAGGCGGTAGGAGATAGCCTGATTCAAATGGGACTTGTACTGGAAACACATCAGTCAGTGAAGACATTGGGGCGCGAGGGAGTTCCTGCACACCAACAAGCGGTGATGCAAGACAGAGTTGCAAGCACGCCGCAGCGGATACGGGTCCCAATGGATTATGTGGTACGACATAAATGTAATGCGTTTCGCACCATCCTACGATTTTACGTGCCTCTGTCAAGCCCCCAGCAATGCACAAATCAACGCGACAGTAATCCATGAGTTCTTCCTCGATGACCTCGCGGAAGGTCCATTTGCTGTCAAATTGTTCACCAACGGCAAGTGGTACAGAGGTTTGCTGCCGCAGCCGTTTGAGACTCGCGGGATTCTCGGCTCGAAGCGGATCTTCAATGAAAAACGGATTGTACTGTGCGACCTTATTACAGAAATCGAGGCTATCCGCTGGATCAAGTCGGGTATGCACATCAACGAGTATCTCTACATCGTCGCCCAATGCTTTTCGGACGGCTTGTACTTGCTTAATGCCGTTCTGGATAGCGCGTTTCGGTTCAAAAGTCCCGGTGTCTGTACCGTCAGCCAACCCCCATCGGACGAACTTCCAACCCGCTGCGTGCGTCTGTTTACAACTCTCAACGAGTGCGTTAATCGATCCGCCACCGTTGTGGGGGTAGCAGACGACTTTATCTCTGGTGCGTCCGCCTAAAAGCTCATAGACGGGGACATTGAGTGCTTTTCCTTTGATGTCCCAGAGTGCTATATCTACGGCACTCACTGCAGCGGACTGGACGACACCGCCTGGGAAAAAGCCGCCACGGAACATGACTTGCCACAAATGCTCAATCCGAAACGGATCTTCGCCGATAAGAAACGGTTCAAATGAACGAATAACTTCGGCTAAGGCAAGTGCGCGACGGCGTAGACCGCCCTCACCGACCCCGTAGATACCGGCATCGGTTTCGACTTTCACAAAGAAATGACCACTTTCTGAAACAAAAGATTTGACTTTGGTAATTTTCATATTTTAATTTATTGCTCCTGGGCCGCTCTCCATTACATTACGAGCGGGTTTCTGGTTAATTTATACGGGGTTTGGAAGTTTTGACGTTCCTTTCTTTTCGACACATTAAACCCAAATTACAGCCTGCAACAACGGTACAGATAGGTATACAAGGAGGCACATGAATGCCCAAATCCACTTGGGCGAACCGAAAGGTATGACTAAAAACGCTATACGGCATCCAATGTTGGTGTATTGTCCTGACAATGGACTGGACGGAAGAGCGTTTGACGTTTGAACGGCATCTCTTCGACGTGTTTGGGGTGTGGTTCCCACTTATGCCATTTGTTGCCCACGGTATTGTAGCAATGGAAAATCGCGACCCGATCAATTTCGGTGTCTACCCATTTTGCGCCGGTATGTGTGATTGCCTCTGTGAATATAAGCATAGAACCTGCCGGACATTCATAATCTTCCCAGAGTGGCGAATTGCGATCTGCTGTTGACTTCGGTGCAGGGAACGCCCCCTTATGGCTACCGGTCAGGAACATCGTTCCACCGCCGCCTTTCTGGACTGGATTCAGTTCCCAGACGACGCGCGTCAACCCACTGTGTGCTTTGTCGTAGTGCAGATGATAGGTATGCGAGTTGCCGGGAAAGTTGAGCAGCCCACGTCCTCCGTGCGGACGGAAGTTGTCATGTCCGTTCGGACGAATAGTTAGGAATGTGCCTTCTAATCGGAATCCGTAGCAGTTTTCGTTGGCATACCCGGATGTCAGAAACTCGTCCATGAATCCGAGTACGACTGGATGATCGGTTAGCCCCTCAAGAGGACCACCGATAGGAGAACGGTGGTGTTCAGGGATTGACGCGGGGTCCTGTTTGAGTTGATAACAGAATTCACGCATCTCTTTAGCCTCTACATCGCTAAGCACACCGGGGAACAGGAGCCATCCACGGGTATCAAAGAGAAAACGTTGTTCCTCCGTGAGTGGGATGGGTAGTAGGTTGTCAGCATTTGTTGTAGGATTCGGCATAGTTTTTTCCTTTAGCAGTTAACAGTTCTCAGTACGGTTTGCTACGCAAACCTTTCAGTTCTCAGTACAGAGATTTTGTGGCAGTTGCCAACGTTGGTAGGACCTACAGCGATTAATTGACAACTGACAACTATTGATACAGACGCTCATCTTCGAGGGATAGCCAAGTGCCGTAATCGCGGGGCATCTCCCTTATTTTGCCACTTTCCGAGGATAGGGCGGCTTCAGCCCGCCAGCGTAACAACGGATGCTCTCGATTTTTCTGGGGCAACTTGACACGCGTGCCATAGACAGCAGACTCGAAGACTGCCATTAGAATCTCAATGACATGACGACCCTCTTCGCCGTTAGATGCGTGTTCTCGGTTTTCGTCCAGCGCGTTCACATACTCGTCAACGAAACAGTAATCGTCAGCATTTGCACCTTTATCGGGGTCAAAGTGCTCTGGATAGATGGAGGCGAGTGTCTGCCACTGGTCGTGCGTTCCATCAGGGACGAAATGGGGTGTAGGTAGCCACCACGAACCTTTCACTTCCGACCAGAGAAGTCTACCTTCAGTGCCGTAGAGTTCCATGACGTAGGCATCGGTATCGATCTTTGGGAATCTGTGTTGAATCAGAGTGCCGGTGACATTTCCGTCGAATTGGAGTGTTGACGTAGTATATTCGCCAGCGACTGTGCCCATCCCAGCGGGTGAAGGGAGTACGTCATCATGAACGATATTACGTCCGCCGGTCGTTGCCTGTGTCACAACGCTCCGGCATCGCCCACCGAAATGGAGCATGTTGTTGACGACGTGTGTGCCGATGTTCATTAACCCGTAACCCGCATAGTAGCCTTTTCCACTGGCGTAGATGTAGCGGAGGTCGCCGATTTTACCTTCTTCAAAGACCTTAGCAACTGCCTGCATTGATGGACTCGTGCGCCGTTGATGATGCACGGCGACGCGAGCATTTTTTTCCTTCGCCTTCGCCAGTACCTCATCCGCTTGAACGAGATCGATACAGAGTGGTTTCTCTACCTCAATGTTTACGTCATGCTCAAGAACACGCATGCAGAGTGGATAGTGTGCCTCTGTTGCTGTGGGGATGGCTACAATATCGGGAGCGGTCTGCTGGATCATTTCGTCTAAATCGGTGAAGTGTGCTGAGGTAGGGACGTTCACGATGTCGCCGAGGGTCTCTAACCGCTTTTGGACGAGATCGCAGAGTGCTACGATTTCGGTGCGGGGGTGTGCGTGATATGCCTTTGCGGCTGAGGTGCCTCGACTCCGACATCCTAATATGGCAACGCGATAAGTTTTCATTTTTTTCTATGGGCTCCTGGGCTACGCGCCAAATGTAAAGTAAAGACAAATTATGCCATTTAAGGAAACCTAATTTCATTACGCGTAGGTTTCTGGCTAATTCGTGACTTATAATGTGGTAATGTTAATCTATTTGGGATTTGCTGTCAAGTTTTTTGTTGGGTAGTGGTCAGGGCGTTCCGCTTCGCTCCACTTTCAGCCATCAGCAGTCAGTTCTTGTTTGTCGCAGTTACCATCGTTTATATTATAGTAGATTACAGAATTACTTATACACTTTGCATCGGGGCGAGGTTAGGAATGCACATCGCATGAATCAACGCCGAATGCGCGTGTGGCATTCGGCGGGTCTTTACGCCGCAAAACCTTGAAGAAATCCGCAGAAATACCCAAGCAAAGACCTCCAGCAAAACCCTACCAGGGGGTGGCAGTGTGTATTTATTTTCGGAATTCACTATAAATCAGGATTCGCAGGGTTTAATGTAGTTAAGGCAGTAAGTTGTCTTTCTGTATACAATTGATGCCAATGGAGTTTGGGCAGAATCACGTTACTTCTGCTGGGGATTAGAAAGTCCAGTTCTCTTTTTCTATTAAGTCTACTATTTTGATGCATTGAAGGTTAAAATGAGAGCAGGCATCAGGAATTTTAGGTCTATTCCTGCTATGCGTGGAATTTTCTTCCGTATCTTTCATTGCTTCATCAAAAACAATTTGCGACATTTTCAATCGATCGTTCTTTATGAGTTCCTCAATTTTACGCCACAAAGAAGGGAAATTGTCAATTCGTCATAAAATCCTTTACTGCGTGGTGTTCCACAGTCCTGCGCGTTTCATAAATACCGAGGGGTCTTGCAACCACTCGGCATAACCGATGTGTCTGTTATCTGTCAGGTAGTTGATTTTCTCATCAACGCAGGCAGCAAGCTCGACATCTTCAAGTGCGAACGTAAAGCCGCCGTACTCAACCTTTTCATCAAGGGCGGTGACAACAAACGCATCCCCAGAAGCATGCGCAGCCTCCTGATTACCGATTTCGCCCCTAGCGATTGCGTCAATACTGCCTGCAGCGAGGGCTTCCAGCAACTCCGATGCGCCGAGTTCATCACCAAGATAGATCACCTGTGGCATATTTTCGGAAGGCGGGACGAGATGGCTTCTACCTACCAAATTCGGTGAAGTTTCGGCGGCGGTAATTTTATAATCTGCTGTGCCATCGGCAATAACGGTGCCCTGCGGTGTTTCAATGCTTGTTCCCGCGGCGAGCATCCCGTTGGTATCAACAAGTCCTGTCAGTTCCAGCAAACGCGCTTCTCCCGTCGTGCCGGAAAGCGCGCCAACACGCACATCGCTGGTCAACGCTGCATGCGTCGCGAACCGTTCAGCATCTTCGGCACGGACGAGGAGGGATTGGCGAAACGTGACATGTCCCGATGTAAAAACGATAAGCGGTGTTCCTGCAGCGTCCTGCGTCCGAGAATCAAGAATTGTAATCCCGCCGCCGATCATATCATACGCCGGCTCGGAGGACTTCAGCCAGATACCGGGCCATTTGGAGATACCGGTTCTCGAGAAAGATAAACCCGTACCTTCCATTGCCTCAAGTGCCGTCAATAGGTCGGCTTCATAGCCTTGATGGGTATTGAATCCATCAGCATCTGGATCTCCGTTGTTACTGTAACTCACCGGTGCAAAATAGGCATAGAAACCCACGTTGAGAACACGCGTGCCATCTATACAAGCACCACTCGTTGTTACCTCGCTAAGGGTTCCCATTCCTTGAATCCGCTCACATCCCGAAAGTACCACGATCGTCAGCAGGAGCGAAATGAAAAGTCCATAAGTTATCCCGTATTTAATGCGTGCTCTCTGAAATTCACGCGGGTGTATTCTCATTGTCCATCTCCGATTTTTGCGAAATTTTATGTGATGGATGAGGCACAAGGATCTCATCCAACTACTATGGAAAGCGTGGTTGACGACATACCTACGGAGCGCCTTCTTCAATACGGATGTGTTGGTTAGGTTCGACGTTCTTGCGTGTGCTAACGGTGCCGCTGGGCCAACGGACCTCGATTGTCTCAACAACGGTATCACTGTCTATGCCAAAGATAGCGGTGAGTTCGCTCTGTGAGCAGTAACTGGAGCCGCTCTTGACTGTTCGGGTCTGTGTTCCGAGTGCGGAGGTTACGCGGATCTCCGCGCCGATGCCGTCGCGATTGCTTGTCTGTCCGATGAGTTGTATTTTTATCCAAGCACTACGGTTGCCGCCATCGTTTCGGAAAAGATATGCGGGTCCGTTGGAGGTCGTAACGAGCAGATCCCAATCGCCATCGTTATCGATATCGCCGTAGGCTCCGCCTCTGCCAACCATTGGAGTCGCCAAATCTGTGCCGACTTCGTGGATCACATCGGTGAATTTGCCTTGTCCATCGTTGTGGAATAGATGTGGGAGTTGGGCATAAGTAACTTGACTCTGGATAGCGTTGATGTCGGTCTCAACGTGTCCGTTGGCGGTGAAAATGTCAAGGTTGCTATCAAGATCAAAGTCGAAGAAAAAGCAGGCGAAGGTAAGTGTCAATAAGGTCGCGTTTCCGATGTGTGCGGCGGGGGCATCGTCTATGAAGAAGTCGCCTTCGTTGTGGTAGAGGTTGAGCATCTCGTTGGAGAAGTTACCGATGACGAGGCTCTCCCTACCGGTGCGATCATAGTCTGCGGCATCAATCCCCATTGCGCCGGTTGCAACCCCGCTCTCGTTATAGGCAATCCCAGCGAGCATTCCGGCTTCAATAAAGGTACCGTCGCCGTTGTTCTGATAGAGTTTATTCGGTTGTGTATCGTTCGCCTCAAAGATGTCAAGCAGACCGTCGGCATTGTAGTCGAAGATGCAAACTCCCAATGATTTACTCGTGCTGTCCTCAATCCGTGCGATGCGGGAGACATCCAGAAATGTACCGTCGCCGCGGTTCCTGAAGAGTTTGCTGGACTGACCGGTGTAGGATTCAGGGGTACAGTAAGATTTATTTGTGCCGTCAAGCGTACAGAATATGTCGTTCTCCATCGTCCACTCGACATAGTTCGCCACGTAGAGGTCGAGGTGTCCATCTTTATTGTAATCGAACCAAGCACAACTCGTACCGAAGCCGGGGTTATGGACACCCGCGGTTTCCGTGACATCAACAAAAGTGCCGTTGCCGTGGTTCTGGAAGAGACGATCAGTTTCAAGGGTACTAATATAGACATCTGGATCACCGTCGTTGTCGTAATCGGCAACAGCGACCCCCATACCGTAAAGAGGTGTGTCAAGTCCTGCGGATTCGGTGACATCGATGAAAGTGCCGTCTCGGTTGTTTCGGTAGAGTGCCATTGTTTGTCGTTTCTGGGTTGGCTTACCCTCCCAATCCTTTCCATTGACGAGGAGGATGTCCTGCCAACCGTCGGTGTCGTAGTCGAGGAAGGCACAACCCGACCCCATGGTTTCAGGGAGATATTTTGCACCGAAGGCACCTGTATTATGGACGAAGTCGATTCCGGCTTCACTTGTGATGTCGGTAAACTGAGGAAAGTTTTGCGCAGCGGTAGTTGGCGGAGTTATCCAGGTAGCAGAAAATAAAATGAAGAACGCGCAATAAATTGCGCTACTACGAACCAAGAATCCTATCCAACTGCAAGAGGGCAAAGTCCGTATGTATTTTATTTTTGAACAGAAATCCATCGCTTCTCCTTCCATGCAGTTTGGATAGCAGTTTGCACGCTGGCAACCGCGGCAGCTTCCTCAAACCCCGGATTTCCCTGTTTTCCTGCGTAGATCGCTTGCAAGAATTGGGATGCTTCAATCGTTTTGAGATCGTCATAGCCCAATCCGACACCCGGACCGGGGTTGAAAGCACTGTGGAACGGATGGCTGGGACCGCTCAATAGACGCGTATATCCATTAGGAAAGCCATCGGCGTTGGGCAGATAGATTTCCAGTTCGTTCATCTGCTCGAAGTTCCAGCGTAACGCCCCTTCAGTCCCGTGTACCTCAAACGCCATTTCACACTGCGGCCCATTAATGATTCTGCAGGCTTCCAAGGTGCCACGGACACCATTTTCAAATTGGACTAACGCGCCGACGTAATCCTCATTCGTAACGGCTCCCATTTTGCCATCTGTACCGAGCGCGAAGTGTGTACCGGTGCCTACCGTTGCGACGGGACGTTCTGGAATAAACGTCTCTTGTTGCGAAACGACGCTGTCAATGCCGTCGACAATGAAATGTGCCATGTCAATGACATGGGAAAGCAGGTCGCCAAGGGTGCCGAGTCCAGCAATTTCTTTCTGAAAACGCCATGAAAGCACTGCATGAGGGTGACTGGCGTAGCCAGCAAAAAATCTGCCGCGATAGTGGGTTAGCCTGCCAAGTTTCCCTTCCGAAATCAACTGTTGTGCGTATTGGACAACGGGTGCCCATCTGTAGTTATAGCCGACCCCTGTGAGGACCCCTGCTTGCTGTGCGGCAGTGTAGATAGCCTGGGTTTCACCTGAATTCCGTCCGACGGGTTTCTCACAGAAGATGTGCTTCCCAGCGGCTGCCGCTGCCTCGACAATCTCAAGGTGCATACTGTTTGGCGCAGCGATGTTGACCACCTGCACGGCGTTGTCTTCCATGACGTGTCGAAAATCGGTCGTTGTGCGTTCAAATCCGAAGCGTGCTGCTGCTTCGGCTGTGCGTTCGGGAACATCATCGGCACAGATGACAAGTTTAGGTTGGAGGGGACTGTCGTGAAATCGGTCTGTGATTTGACGATATGCACGGGCATGCGTCATACCCATCCATCCCATACCGATGATACCGATGCCTATTGTGTGTTTTTCCATTTTTTAAGCTATTATAGTGAAGTCTAAAAATATCTGGGCACCCTTAAGGTAACAGCATTTCATGTTCAATAGTTAGAAATATCTTTTTTGAGTTGACCCCATGTTATTGCAAGTTTACTGCGTGACTCGACAGGTCGTGGCTTGCCGGGGCCGCCATTTTTGATGTTTGCCCCTGTGACTTCAAAATCATCAAAGTGTGCGCGACCATCTGCGACAACGAGTCCAGCCTGTCCGCCTTTCAGCGGCTCATCATCAAGCGCAGTAAATACCTCGTCATCGACTTGAAATTCTATGGTGCCATCCTCGTGAATGGTGGCAGTGAGTTCATACCATCTATCCATTTCGGCATCAAATGGATAAACGACGGGAAACCAATTGTCTCGAAGTGCCTTTACAAGTCGGACAGTCCCGAAAACATAGTCTATAAAAAAGAGGTAGCGGCTATCTTCCTCGCCTCTGTCGTGGAGTGTAAGTCCGATGCTTGGGGGTTCGTTCTTATCTTCGACTAATTTTGCGCGACACGAGAGGGCGTAATTCTTCCATGTAAGTTCCCCTGTGAGCCAGAGACTCATGAAACCGGGCAAGAAGATTTCGCCGACGGCTTCACCATCATCAATCCACCATTTTTCGACCTGTCGGTCAATATTAAAAATTTTCCACTCACGGGTATCTTTATCTTCAAAATCGTCGCGCCATGTGCCTGCAAAGGCGGGTTGCCACGCCTGTATTGCAAAACAGGCAATTGTAATGATTGCGATTACTGGCATTAATTTTTTCATCTCTTTCTCCTTATGTTTCGGTAACTATGCACTGGCCATCAGGATTTGCGTAGGGACAAGCAGAACAGTGATCGAGGTTTTTCTGGTAATCACCTTGTTGCAATGCTGAGATTTTTTTTTGCCACTGTTGCTGAGCTTCTTGCAATTGTGCTTCGTCGAAGTGTATCTGTTCACACCGATTTTGCTTGGTAAAGAAGATATTAATAGTTACCGTCGATTGTTCCGGATACCGTCGATGTCCGAGGAGGGCATAAAGCACTATCTCTGGCGGGTGCGTGTCTGAATCATATATTTCAGAAGTATTATAAATGATGAGTTGGTATTGCCCTGTTTTGTCTTTAAAAAGTCTGTCGAGTCTACCGTCAATAATGTGTTCATTGATATTCGCGTGAATTTGCTGATTGGTATAGGTTTCGGATGCATTAAAAACAGCCTCTGCGAGTTCAGAATTAAGGAAATTATTGGCATGTATACGTGACGCTGTTTCGGATTCGCAAGTCATCTCAGAGGCATTCTCGGAGATTTCTTGAATCAATGCATCAAGATTTTCCGCATCCGATTGTCGTCTGATTCGGGCAAGTACCCGACGGATAGCACTGTCCCTCTCCGCCTCGTCTGGATCCGTGTCTCCATTGATGGGTGGAATCTGTAGTAGATTTTCTAATTGATATCGCAACGGACAGCGCGCATAGTTTGCGAGTTCCGCGACGGAGAAGGTTGCGCCGATTTCAGTTGGTTGTAGTGCTGATGGCAGCGGATATGGAAATTCGACGGGTGTTGCTTCATCGGCAGTCTCATCACCATGCACAAGGTCCACAAGTGTCCGAGAAATCGGGATGTGGAGTTCGCTGTTTCGGCGCGTTGTGTGGTTATTAGCAAATACCTCTAATGCAACGGGCAGACGCAACTGATCCGCTTCATTGTCAATCTGAAGGTGTTTATGGAGCCATCCAAGCATTTCTTGGGGTTTCCCGTTATCTGGAAGGGATCCTGATAAGATCAGTCGATCCTCGGCGCGTGTTGTTCCAACGTAGAATACCCGTTTTTTTTCAGCAGTCCGTTTCGCATCTGCCCGATTTTTTATGCGTTCAACAATTACAGGTGCAGTTTTCTCGTAATCTTTTTTTGCGTTAAGCGGACTAAAACCGATACCAAGTGTGTCATCAATGAAAGGCTCTCTGTCAGTTTGCCCTCTACGATCAAGACACGGGAGTATGACGACTGGAAATTGTTTTCCTTTCGCGGCGTGGATTGTCATAATTTCGACAGCGTCCGTTCTGGATTCCATAGGTGCTTGTCCTTCACGCGGCTCTTCATCAATCAAGATATTCAGAAACTCAATGAAGCCTGTGAGGGTTTGTTTGTCCTCATCACTGTCAAAGTTTCTGGCGAGTTCCAACAGTTTTTGGTAGTTTGCCCAGCGTTGTTGTCCCTGTTTCCCTGTTTTCAGCGTACCAATCATTCCTGTTTCATTAACGATAGAAAGGATAAGTTGGTTTACAGGCATACGATGCGCGATTTGAATGTGCTTTTTTAGGGTATCTATGGCGTTCCTGAGATGTTCGGTGGGGGAGGAATATTTTTTCACTTTTTCCCAGAAACCCGTCTTGTCTTGCAGTGAAATTTCGTAGAGTTCAGCATCGGATATGCCGAAAGCAGGTCCCCGAAGGATCCCGACGAGAGATGCCTGATTTTCTTCCGGGTCATTCAGAAAGTTAAGGTAGTTCCAGATATCGTAGATTTCTTGTCGTTGATAGAAACCGATACCCCCTGTGGTAAGGTAAGGGATACCTGCTTCAAGAAGTGCGTGTTCAATGTTAGGAAGATGCGTTCTGCTTTGAATGAGGATAGCTATGTCCTCATACGCTACGGGGTGCTCCCCTTCCTCCGCATTCTTGCGCGCCCACACCGCTTCTCTATTGCGTTTCATGTTTTTGATATGGCGTGCGATAAGATCAGATTCGTTAGCAGTTCCTTCATCCTTGTTTCCAAACAGGAACTCAATACCGCCATCTGCCTGCGTGGGGCGGGCCTTCGTTAGGGATTCATACGACACCTCAAATTTATTTGCACCCTCGGCACCCATCAGACGGGCGAAAAAATAATTGACGAAGGCAATAATGGTAGATAAGGAACGGAAGTTCTCTGTAAGGGAGATAGAGAGTCCGCCGTTTTCACAGATTTTTTGTTTCGTTTTCTCAAAGATACTGACATCCGCACCGCGAAAGGCATAAATGCTCTGTTTCGGGTCACCAACGATGAAGAGATTTGCGCTTTTGAGTTCGTTCGTGAGCAGCATTACCAACTCGTACTGTAATTCGTTTGTATCCTGGTACTCGTCTATTATGTAATACGTATGCCGAGATAACAATTCCTGTCGGATCTGTTCATTATTTTTCAGGAGGTCGCGGGTTTTAATTTGGAGATCACTGAAGTCAAGCTTGGCTTGCGAGAATTTGATGTTTTGGTATTCTCTGAGGATTCGTTCGTAGAGTGTGAAGAGGTCACGGGTCGTACCGATTAAAAAATCGTCATCTGTTATCTCTTGCGTCTCCGCGTTTGTGTTTTCATCTATTTCCCCAAGCAGTGCAGTTCTGATAGGTGGAACGGCTTGGATTTTTTTCCCAGTGGTTACCAATAGATCAATTTCGGTCTCAATATCCGTTGTTTTGGTGCCTCTACCGAGAAAATCAGTTTTCGCGATTGTACCACTTTTGGTTGTAATCAAATCTCGAATTTCTTTAAGTAGACTTAACACCTCAGGAAGGTTCGGATTTTGTTCAGGGAGTGATTCTAATCGTCCGGTTAACCCTCTAACTATCTCTGCATTCTTCCCTTTGGCAGCATGTAGCGCAACCTTTAAACACTGAATAAAATCGGTAATATCAATTGCCGATGTTAATTCTTCGCGAACCTGCTGCTCCCAATTTTCGCGAATTTCAGCATCGTCTGGATTGCTATAAATTTCCCGCATCATTTGGGCAACGACATCGCGTTGATTTATCATATCGGTGAAGAAATCCACCAACTTCTGCTGTCCACCGTAGCGTTGCAGTAAACGTGTAAGTTCGGTGCGATGTTCATCTTTAGCGTTTGTCGCAATCTCTTTGAGGGTGGTCTTAATAGTTTGTTGTAGCAGAAGTTTTTGGTCGATATTTTGTATGATGCTGAAGTTAGCAGGGACACCAGCTTGGAACGGGAACTCTCTCAGAATACCTGCGCAAAAAGCGTGAATCGTTGAAATATGCGCCGAACCCATCTCTTCCCGAAGATGTTGAAGGGAAGGGTCCTGTTCTATAGCGTCCTCTGTCTCTTGAACAGATAGTTTTTCGACAATCCGCTCCTTCATTTCAGCAGCGGCTTTCTCTGTGAAGGTGATGGCGACAACTTCCCGCAATTTTTTGACGTTCCGTTTACGCAAAATCTTGAGGTAACGTTGAACCAGCACGGTGGTTTTTCCGGATCCGGCACCGGCGGTTACGCAGACGTGTCTTTCTATGTCAAGGGCATCTTGTTGACTCGGTGTTAATTGCATTTTTTTCCATCGGCTATCGGCTTTCAGAAAGAAGCATTCGGTTCACCAAAACCTCTTTGCTGACTGCTGATTGCTATTTTCCTAATCTGGCAGTGGGATAACCGCCTCTGCTGATATTGCAAGTTGGATAATATCTCCCGGTCGCTTTGCTTCGGTGCCGGGGTTGTAATGGACGGCTTTAAGCGGGATATCCGCAGCCATCAATTGGTATTCCTCTACCCGCCCCAAATAATTGACGACTGTGACCTTCGCGCTTATCCTATTTTCGGCAGGACTGTTACTATCCTGGACACCATCAATAACGAGTGCCTCTGGTCGGATTGAACACCGCACAGTTGCTCCCTGTGTGAGTTCGTGATAGATGGTTTCAGAATGGAGGGCTCCGACAGGTGTTTCGATTGTAGCAGTGCCATTCGATATATGCTGGACTTTACCGGAAATAAAATTGGTTTCTCCGACGAAACTTGCGACAAAGGCGTTTTTTGGGAACTGATAGACTTCGCGCGGTGTACCGACCTGAATGATTACGCCATCTTGCATAATCGCCATCCGATCAGCCATAGAGAGAGCGTCCACTTGGTCGTGCGTGACGTAGAACATCGTAATATTGGTCCGGTCGTGAATTTGTTTTATTTCGTCGCGCATCTGCTGTCGAAGTGCCGCATCAAGGTTGCTAATTGGCTCATCAAGGAGTAAAACACTCGGTTCAATCACAAGCGCGCGAGCGAGTGCGATACGTTGTTGCTGTCCACCGGAAAGCGTGTTGACGGCGCGGTCGTGATAGCCCTCCATCTGTACCATATCGAGCGCGCGATCAATCTTTTCCTGCTGTTCCACTTTTTCGAGTTTGCGGAGCGTTAATCCGTATCCAATATTTTCGGCGACAGACATGTGGGGCCACAAGGCATAGTTCTGAAATACCATCCCTGTATTGCGTTGATGGGGCGGGACGTTATTCATAACGGTATCATCAAATCGCAATTCGCCGGTATCGGGTTGATAAAAACCAGCGACGATACGAAGAAAGGTCGACTTGCCGCAACCCGATGGACCGAGGAGAAAGAAAAATTCGCCTTCCTCAATTTTTAGGCTCACATCATTAACAGCGAGCGTTGTACCGAACGCTTTCGTAACATGGATTAATTCAACTGCAACTGCCATATTTTTAACTATTGAGTCTGGTCACCGCTCCATTACATTACGCGGTGGTTTCTATCTTAGTCAAGTGCCACTCTACACCTAAAGCGGGTTCTTGAATTATAGTAAGCTTGAATGCCTAAATTTCTGCAACTGCCATTTTTATTTTTACAGTTCTCGCGCAATTTTCCCGCGGCGAGTTATCTATCGTCAAGTGGAGGAACGAGCGTGTCTTGATAGGGTTTAGGGACTGAAAGTTGATTCGTCTTTAGCACCGGGGCAAATATAATAAAAGCTGGCACTTGTTCCCCTCCTATGGGCTTTTTCGGCATTATACTTCCCGCAAATTGTGCATCTATTCATATTCAGCGTTGTGGACCAGAAACCGCTAATAGTGAACCCCGCTAAAATACCAAATAGCGTGCAAATTCCGCACATTTTCATGCGAAAAAACAGGTCGCTTCTTCGCTGAGCAACGAGGGCTTTCCCTACGGCGTTCGGTTGTACTGGGTCTGGAAATGACGATTTCTGTTCAGCTTCTCGTTTACACTTCCGTTTTTGTGCCATTACATACACCAATAGAACAGGAAAATACATAAGCATAAATCCGCCAAGGGTCTGAATCCAAGAACCACTAAAAAATCTACTGAGTAAACTGACAAGCACAATCATCGTAATAGCAATTAACGAGATGCCTATAAAATCCTTACGCGAGATCCGTTTCATAAATTCACCATCAGTTTTAAGACAAAGTTTTCTTCTTACCGTGCAACGTCTTTCACGCATCGAAATCCAATCGTACTGCCAGACGAGAGATGATACCAGCGATCTGCGACACGAAGGTCTTCAGGTGCACCACCCCATCCCCCGCCTCGTAGGATACGGAAGTTCTCGTTATCTGGTGCCTGTTCTCTGCCGAAGCGCGGGTTATTTTGTGCGCTAAACGTATAGAATTCGCCGTTGTATTCATCGAAGCACCACTCCCAAACATTACCCGCCATATCGTATAGATTATAGCCGTTAGGTGGGAAGCTGCCGACCGGAGCCGTCCACTTCCATTTGTCTGTTCCATCCACGCCAGCTAAATTGGCATCTGTATAAGTTATTATATCACCATTCGGGTATTTTTTGCCAACCAGACCGCCACGTGCAGCGTACTCCCATTCCGCTTCAGTAGGCAACCGCTTGTTTGCCCACGCTGCATAGGCGATGGCATCGCGCCAGTTCACTCGGACAACGGGTGTATCAGGGGCATTGAACCGCGGATTATGGGACAGCGGTGGTTGGGGATAGCCTGTGCTTTCAACGAATTTCTGATAGCGTGCATTGGTTACCTCATAGATGTCCATGTAAAAGGCGTTGAGGGTAACAGTATGCACGGGTTGTTCATCGCTATCGCCGATAGTGGAACCCATCTGAAACGTCCCTGCCGGAATCAACATCATTGTGGCACCATCGACTTCGGAGATGATTTCTGTAGGTGGTTCAGTGGTAGACTGAGAATCCTGCCTGCACGCGAAGGTACAGACGCTGAAACAGCAAATTAGAAATAAACCTGCTGCAGCACGCAATTTTCGGGTTCTTGATAGCACCCTCATAGCATTTTTGCGACCTCTGTAGCGGTTTCGACTATCCAAGCCTGTTCTCTCTCATAGATCGTGCGTAGGTCCAACCAAAAGAGATCGTCCTTGATTCTGCCGATGACAGGGACTGTGGCATCTCGAAAATGCGAGGCGAGTACTTCAGCGGAAATATTGAGAGGTTCAAGAACAAGCGCGACACTTGGTAAGGTCTCAACAGGGAGTGCACCACTTCCAATCTGCCCAAAGGTCTCTGAAACCTGAATGTTAACCTTTTCCCCAAAACGTTCTCGCAGTTGCGTCTGAAGTTCTGCTGCGATAGCGTGAAGCACCTCTATAGAGCGTGTATAGCGGTTAAGCATCGGGAACTGTTCTGTTATGGTTTCCACACCAATAAGATAGCGTTGCAGTGTAGCCGACAAACCAGCGATGATGAGTTTATCTACCCGAAGCGCACGCATCATCGGGTTTTTACGCATTTTTTCAATCCATTCTGACTTACCGACAATGAGTCCTGCCTGCGGACCGCCGAGTAGTTTATCACCGCTAAAGGTAACGACATCAACACCGCTGGCGATGCGTTCTCCGACAAGGGGTTCATGGGGAAGTCCATAAGCCGTCATATCAATGAGTGCGCCGCTTCCAAGGTCTTCCATTGTAGGCACACCGCGCGATGCCCCGAGTTCCGTTAATTTTTCCATTGGTGGCGTTGCGGTGAAACCGAAAATCTTATAGTTGCTCGGATGCACCTTGAGCAGCAATCCTGTGTTCTCATTGATAGCCTCGGCGTAATCTCGGAGATGCGTGCGGTTCGTCGTGCCGACTTCGCGAAGTATTGCGCCGCTTGCTGCCATCACATCAGGAACGCGGAATGCGCCACCGATTTCGATCAACTCTCCGCGTGAAACAATGACCTCCTTACCGCGCGCCATCGTCTGGAGCGCGAGCAACACCGCGGCGGCGTTGTTATTGACGACTGTAGATGCCTCGCAGCCTGTCAATTGTTGCAGGAGCGGTTCGGTGATCCGATCTCGATGTCCCCTTTTGCCGGTAGCGAGGTCGTATTCGAGGTTGACGTAGTTTTCCGCCGCTTGCTGAATCGCTTCACAGGCAGCTGCGCTGAGCAACGATCTGCCCAAGTTGGTGTGTGTGATTGTACCTGTCGCATTGACGACGGGACGCATGCGTGTCCCAATCTTTTCCACGATTTTCTGGAGCGTCCGTTTGGCGTACTCGGTGTATTCCGGGAGTCGGGTGAGGTTTCCGTTCAGAATATCGTTTCGTAGGTCGGCGACGACGGTGCGGAGTGCCTCTGTCACGAGCGGGCGGGCGTAAGTGTCTTGTAAGTCGACCAGCTCCTGTGTGTTTAGGAGGTTTTCAATAGCGGGCAATTGTCGTAGGAGGGTTTGTTTGTTAGGTGTTGCCAAAATTGTTTCCAAAGCATCGGGTTGATATATTGCCTATAGTTTTCTGATAGGATAGCACATTATGTAAAGTATTGTCAAATCTTGCTCGGAAATCTGGAAGGAGGTCAGGGGCATTCAGTTTTTAAATTGTCTGAGTTTCTACACACCTTTACAGCAATGACATAGGCGCGTATTTATCAAGTAAATCTTGCAAAATGTTCGCCTTATCCAAAATCTCACGACTTTCAAAGTTGTGTATCTCAAAGAGATGTAGCAACTGATTATAGAGTTCGGGTAAATCCAGAATTTCTACAATCTGCTCTTGGATCCACTTGTCGTAGGCAATCGGATAGGTGCGTTGGGCGATAAAGAGTGCCTGTAGGAACTCGCGGAAGGCATCGTAGAACCGATTGAAACACTGGAAATGGAGTTCGCGTTCAAGATAGGATGGAATATGGTCGAGGTTGTTGAGACAATACTTCCGCACCATCAATAACCGTTCGCGGCGCAAGGTTTCATTGTAGTAGGGCAGCCATTTTGCTCTGAGTTCGTTGAAGTAATTGCCCTTCTGATGGAGCGGAACGCTGTAGACAAGATAATTCCCAATTACCAGTTCAAATTCGTCAGGTCCATCTGTCCAACCGCGAGATGCTGGTGTAAAATATCCATCGCTGAATTCCAGATCGACGTGCGCATATTTTCCGACAGCGGCGAGTTGCTGAAAAACGGGTGCGGTTGTGTAAAATTCGTCCCACGCCTTTTCAATATCTGTCTGTGCTATGGACATGATTTCGGGTCTGCCGAGGAGAAGCATATCCAGACAACTGTCTCGGCTCGCCTTGCCACGAGCACATGAACAGGTTAGACAAACAGTTTCAATTTCTGGGATTGTGGTGAAGAAGTCGACGATCGCTTCAGCTGCATGCTGATGTTCAAGGGTTGGATAGTGCTTCATAACTATTCGTGTGTTCGTGAATCCGTTGACGTTCGAGATTAACGTTCGGGTCTGCGCGGCGAGGGATGCCAGTGATTGCATCGACAGACTCATCTGCCTTAAAACGTAAGTAAAGTTTCTGCGATTTCGCGGCGAGTGAGGGATTCTTAAGGGCGCGGTAGCAGCGCATCATGTTATAATGTGCGTCCAAATCCTCTGGGTCCACCGTGAGCGTTTTCTGGAATTCAGCCAACGCCGTTTCGTAGTTCCGTTTTAGGAAATACATGCGTCCGAGCTTATTTCTGACACGGGTGTCACGTGGGAATTGCGCGGCGGCACGCTGAAGATGCTCAATCGCTGTGTCGTAATTGCCATAAGTCTCCTGAACGAGGGCATAAAAGTAGTGCACCTTGGCACGGTGCGGATTTTCAGGAGGCAGTGTCCGTTGGATTTCAAACGCTTTTTCAAGCATCGCTTCTGCACCTTGCATATCCCCTTCCTCAATTCGGCAGCGCGCGATGTTCACCCACCCATCAAGATATGTCGGTTCTATCTCCGTCACCTTTGAAAACGCAGTTTGTGCCGCTTTTAGATCGCCCTGTAGCAGAAGACCGATACCGTAATCGTTCCAGCGTTCGCGGGCATTCCCAAGTTCCGCTGGTGGAGAGGCGGCATCTGCTACCTCAGTTGACGGTACACGGCGTGTGCCTACTACTTTTAAGGTTGCTTTGGCAGATGCCATCACGGTAATCGGTAAATTTGGAATCGCTTTAATTTTTCCAGCAACATCTGAGGTATCTCCCGTCCAAACCCACTTGCCATTGTCATAGCCTTTACCCACCTGAAAATCGGTGTCTTCCGGGTCACGGACACCGGCATAAGCCCATTGTGTGTGCCACCAATTGAATTTGCGGTAGTTCAGTTTCGCTTCAAGCGTCAAGATTTTCCCAGCATCCGGCGGGATTTCGAGCCGATAACGGGCTGTGTCTGCAGCACCGGGTGGGATTGTGTTTGAATAGAGGACAGTACGGGTTGCCCAAGCGTTTCGTTTATTAATGAGGTTACCGTGTCCATCAAGCATATACGCCCGATAAAAATGCGCCCCCGGATCAACGGGTCCATTTCCATCAGGCGCGGCGATTCTACCGTTCCAGAAAACGATTTTTCCGTTTTCATCGGTGGCTTTCACTTCTAACCAGATGTCAAAAGCATCAATCGTGCCAGCAGGAAAACGATGTCCGACGTTCCGAGTCCGCACTACAACATCAACGCGTAGACTTTCGCCGCGGGTAACCGCAATCCCGTCGGTCGGAATCGGCGTACCGTTCGCAAAGAGATCTAATGTAACGGCATCATTCTGTAGAAATTCCGTCACCGCCTTGAGTTGCTCTGGATGCTGATTGACAAAAGGCAGTGCCGTGTTCGCAGCGGGAAAACGATGGTTGTGAACCTTGCCGTTGATATTTCCTGCATCCTCGGAGTCAACGAGTGGCATGTGGCAATCGACACACTTTTTTGCTTCTTCAGGATAATAGAAGGATAATGCCCCTTGGTGGGAGACTCCACTCTTCTGCCACTGGTCGTAATCGTTGAAACCACGAAACCAACGAAAGTTGTTAACCGGTTCATCAAGATGTGCTTTATGACAGGTTGAACAGAACTCGGCGGTATTTTGCCGATGGAACGGTTTGAGGAAACTCTTTTTGTGAGGTTCTGGGTCAAGTCGGATGAGGTAGTTGTGCAAATTACGGATAATCGGGTTATCGCTGGCAGCGATCTCGTGAAGTGGTGGGTATTTAATGACGTAGCCGCTGTTGCCCATCGTATCTTTGACCTTCTCAATAGAGTGGCACGCCGTGCAGGCGAGTCCGGCTTGTGCGGCAGGCGTATGGAGATTCTCTCGGATCGGTCTGTCCATCACACCGTTGAGCAAAATCGCTGGATCGTGGCACCCACCACACCATTTAGAGGGTTGAATGCCGTTAACCTCCTGCATATAGATAATTGACTTCCGGTACCACTGATTATTGAAGGAAGAGAAATGGTGAGCGGATTCGTTCCACTGCCGATAGATGTCCGGATGACAACCACTTGCCGCACAAGTCTCTGATGTGAGAAAGAAATCTGTAGGAATCAGTCCGTCTGTCTCCGTTTCAACAGATGCAGGGAAAAAGTGCCCTGTCGTGCCGCCTCCCTCTTCGTACATACTCGTTGGTGGCAGTTCAGGGTTCTCAACAAGGTAGGTTTCATTCGGTAGATAGTGCTGTGTGAGTCTCGCGCCAATCGGAAAAAGGACGACACCTATAAGTATCGCAACACCGACTTTTCTCAAGGATAGTGTAAGAAGATGACTCTCCCGCAATAGGTGTGTAGAGAAAAGGAGACTCCCCACACCGACGCTAACGATGTGCAAGATGAGAAGCCAACGATAGGGCGTTGTTGCCCCGACAATCATTAGATATCCACCGGTGACGATACCGATGGCTATCCCGATAATGCCCATGCGTCCGAGCGTTGAGATTCGGCTGAACTGCTTATAGGTGTAGATACCGAACGGAAGTATCAAAACGATACCGAGTCCGACGTGGAGTAGAACGTTGAAAATGTAAAAGAGCGTCGGTTCGCCAAAGCCGAACAGATAAGAACTGTTGATTAGTAGAATGAGGAAGGCAGATAAAGCAATTTTTCTCACGGTGTTTCTAAGTCCTTACAAGGGAATATCATCGGGAGAGAGTTGTGCGAATACCTATCCCTATCCGGCGGTATAGCCACCGTCAATCGGCAAAGCAATGCCCGTAACGAACGCCGATTCATCAGAGGCGAGATATAATGCACCGTAGGCAATCTCTTCAGGTTGTGCAAGGCGGCGCATCGGATGCCTATCCGCAAGTTTACGATATTCCTCTGGCGTTTTGACTACCCCTGCGACTAACGGTGTCTCAACGAAGCCGGGACAGATGCAGTTAACCCGAATGTTCTCCTCGGCATAGTCGAGCGCCATGCCGCGGGTAAGGTTTGTCACACCGCCTTTCGAGGCGACATACGCTGCCCGGACATCTGCGCCGACGAGCCCGTAGATAGAGGATAGGTTGATGATAGAACCGCCGCCATTTTTCCGCAGCGCCGGAATTGCAGCCTTCGCACAGAGATAAACCCCGGTGAGATTAACAGCCAAGCAACGGTGCCAGTCTGCCTCTGCCAAATCAGCAACAGGGAGTCGCATCGCGATCCCAGCACTGCTAAGCAGAATATCCAGTTTCCCGTATGTGCTCACGGTCTGCGCTACCATCCGTTCAGTGTTGGCTGAAATCGTGACATCCGTTTCGACGTAGATCGCTGCATTGCCTGCGTCTTGAATGGCGGCGACGGTCTGGTTGGCACCGTGTTCATCTATGTCAGCAACAACAATTTTCGCGCCGTGTTGGGCAAAAAGGATCGCAGTGGCTTTTCCGATACCGGATGCCCCGCCTGTAATGATGGCTACTTTATCTTTCAGTCGCATTTTTTGTCAGCGATTAGCCATTAGCCAATAGCCATTAAAGTCCTTTCTCCGTCCATTCCGCAGGGTTGGCTTCCGGTTCACCGATTCGGTTTGTGAGTATACCGATATTTTCAATCTCAAGTTCAATAACGTCCCCGGGTTGAATCCAGCGATCGAGTTCCCAACCACATCCTTTTCCGACGGTGCCAGAACCTAAAAACTCGCCTGGATAGAGCGTCTCTGATTGCGAAACAAACGAGATCATCTCCTCAAAGGAGTAATACATATCTGAGGTGTTGCCGTCTGTCCAGACTTCACCGTTAACTCTTGCAACCATTCGGAGATTATAGGGGTCTTCGATTTCATCAGGCGTAATCAGGCAGGGTCCCATAATGTTGCTATTATCAAAATCCTTGCCTTTAGCAGGACCAAGTGCCATTGTCATGTGGCGGAACTGAATGTCTCGTGCACTGATGTCGTTGTAAATAGTATAGCCAGCGATATATTCGTGTGCCGCCTCTATCGGAATGTTTTTCCCAATTTTGCCGATATAAACCCCCCACTCCAATTCAAAATCAAGTTTCTCGGTGTAGTTGGGCCATGTAACAACGACCTCGTGTCCGACAATGGAGGCTGGACTTGTGCTTCCACGATAATAGTTCGGCAGTTTGAACCATTCGGGCGAGATCTCCTTGCCAGTGATGCGTGCGGCGGCATCCATGTGGGTTTTGAATACACCGAAGTCCCGCAGGCTTGCCGGGCGTGGAAACGGCGCGAGGAGCTGCACATCAGCAACCGTATAAATCGTCTCCGAAGCGTTCGCGCTGCTCTCAACCTGATCAACGCGTTCTCGGGCATAAGGGAGACAATTCTGTTCAAAGAGTTGCGTCATATCTGGAGCGATTGCGGTGAGATCAACGATCCGATCGCCCCCAATCCATGCCCCAATTTTCGCGACAGTATCTGCCGATTTGGTTTTAAAGGTAACAAGTTTCATAGCTATTCTTTCTTAGATGGTTATGCCTCCCTGTTTAAATGGTTATGTCGTATGGATTATACGACATAACCATTTAGAAATCAAGATTTTTTGCAAAAAACTGATTGGAAATACACAATTGTGCTGTGGCACAACAATCTCAGCAGAGCCAGAATCCTGTAAATGATGTTATATGCTTCTTGGCACAACAATGTGTTGAAAAGTATCTAAAGGCATGGCTGCAAGAGGCGGATATTCCCTTTCCCAGGACGCACGATTTAAAAGAAGTGTTGGCGTTAATTCTCCCAACTACGCCTACTTTGCAAAGGTGGTAGGCTGACTTTTCAAAACTGTCTGAACATACGGTGGATCCTCGCGACTCGGGAAAATTCGCGACCGCAGCGGAAACCGCACACGCGATGGGTATCTGTGATGAAGTGCGTCAAGCTGTTCGCCAGCACTTGAAACTATAGTATAGTGACAACGGACTTTATACCGTTAAAGAGAGGAAAAGTTTTTCCAGTGACATTTCAACCGCATGCATTTCGAGGAGCTGCCAGCCGCGTCCGACGACGGTCTCCGCGACTTGCGCACGGATGTCGGCTGCTTGTGTATAGTGAATATGGAATGTCAATGTGTTGTCTGCAGAGGAAGCACTCTCTTCAACCTGAATCACGTTTGGGATACCTGTAAGCGCAGCCATGACATCATCGCCCGATGCCCCCGCCACCTCAACAGAGAGGATCAACTGTCCCGCCTGGGAGTTTTCCACATCGCTAAGAGATGCATCTGTTTGCCCCGATACAGCCCGTCCGTTTTCCAACTGAACATCTCCAGTAATTTCGCCGCTGCTGATAATAATTAGGCGTTCGCACGTGAGACTGGCTTCAGGTAAGATATGCGTGCTGAATAGAATTGTCCGTTCTCTACCGAGTGCCTTGATGAGTTCTCGGATTTCGACAATTTGGCGTGGATCCAATCCAGAAGTGGGTTCGTCAAGAATTAAAACATCAGGTTCATGAATAAGTGCCTGCGCTAATCCGACCCGTTGCCGGAAACCGCGAGACAACTGCCCGATGATCTGATATCGCCGTTCGGTGAGTCCACATGCCTCAATCGCGTCATCCAGCTGCTGCCTAATATGCCCTCGTGGGACCCCCCGGATCTTTGCCATGTACTTCAGATATTTCGTCACCGTCATTTCCGGGTAGAGTGGTACGTTTTCCGGAAGATAACCGACGCGTTTGCGAACCTCTCGTGATTCTTTGAAAACGTCATATCCGGCAACGGTAACACTTCCGCTACTTGCAGGCATAAAGCAGGTCAGGATCCGCATTGTCGTGGTTTTGCCCGCGCCATTCGGACCGAGAAAACCGACAATCTGTCCCTTATCTACCTGAAAGGAGATGTCTTTGAGTGCTTGGAAGGGACCGTAATTTTTTGTGATATTTTGAACTTCAATCATTAAAAAAAAACCGTTGGATACTGAAGTTTAAATCTCGCTCTCTGCCCAACAGATAAGGGTTGTTATCCGGCTGGACGGCTTCTGATTCGGCACGTACTTTGGGCAGGTCAACCGTCTCGCTTCGCACATCAATTCGGTCAGGATAAACCAGCACCTGCCGCCACATCATCGGATAACAGATGATACCTGAGGAGACAACACACAGCATACCTTGTTCCCTGAACACCCTATTGAGGTGTAGATGTCCACAAAAAAACGCCAGAATCTGCCTGTCAAAAGGAGTTATAACCTCAAGAACTTCGGCAGAATTGGCGATTCTCGAACCGATCCCCTGAAACTCAACACTCGGAAATGGGAGTTGATGCGAAAAAATGAAAACCTCTTGATCGTAATCCCTTGCCCGCTTTAACTCACGTTCCGCCCACGCCAACTGGTTCGTGCTAATATATCCATGTGTTAAATCTTCTGGTACTTCCTGAGAATCAAGGAGAATAAACCGAATATTTTCATGGACAAAACAGGTAGAGCCCATACCGTTCATACCAAATCGCGCCAAATAGGAATCTTTGACACCGGTTTCAGGATGTAGATCGTGGTTGCCGGGAATATAATAACAAGGTGCGTTTATACGCTGACCGAGTTGCTGTGCAGCATCAAGGGCAGCCTCGTATTCTTCATCGGACATACCAAAGCTGTTGCCACCGCACACAATATCTCCACCATGAATCACAAAGTCAGGCTCAAAGGCATTCAGTTGTTCAACCAATTTCTCATAGAGCAGCAGACTATTCTTTTGTTGTTGCAATCCGCTTGCGTAGTTCTGCGGCGCATTTAGGTAAAGATGTGTATCTGTAATAAAGGCAAATTTGAAGAGTGTCATAACATATCTCGTTTTTTAGGTGAGGCTGTCAACCACACCCGCAAAAGGGATTCTTATTAATTTAGGAGCATGGACGCTTCGTTAGAATTGCAATATAAGTCGGTGTCCGCGTTGAATAGATATAATGCTGAGCATGCCACGCTGTACCGTCAAGGATCTCCTCCATCTCCTCCTTTGAAACAAACAGGTAATCAAACCAGGGTGTCGCGTATTGTCGATAACGAATCCGTAACCGTAGTTGTCCTGCCATTCGTCCGCGATCCCGGTTGAATTGATGATAGGCTAAGTGACAAGGTGTCTCTGTCTGGTACGGGTCAAGTGTTTCGGCGATAATTTTTGCGGTATCGCTCGTCATCGCAGCGAAACGTCCAAATAGCCACTTCGCTCTTTTGTGGCTCCCGACGAGTCCAAAGTTATGTCCCATCATAAGGATTGTGTCAAAAACCCCTATCTTGGAACTTAACTGCGTGATAGGTGTAACAAGCGTATTTTTGACTCCACGCCGTTGACAAGTCTGGACAGCCAATGGTGAGATATCCGTCCCTAAAACATCATGTCCTCGTTCTTGGAGATATAGGCAATGCCGTCCTGCTCCACAACCAATATCTAACACAGGTCCTACAGCCTGTTCTATCGCGAGTTTTTGATGTTCCGCCCAATTGTCGTATTTAGCAAAGTAGTCGCGAGGTCCCAATCGGCTCGGATCAATGAACCCGTCTTCTCTTTCTACAATTTCGACGTTTTCTATACCGTTGTGATAATCCGAAAGTAGATGTCCATAGGCATCCTGATTGTCGGTCAGCAATTTATCGCTCCTTGACGTAGCCGGTCATCCCGTTTGGGTTGTCCCATTCAGTTTCCCAATACGTTTCAATCCGTTCGCGCCATACCTGCGCTGCTTCTGTGAGTTCAGCAGTGATTTCTGGGTGTGTGTCCTTGAGGTTTCTCGTTTCTCCCATATCGGTTTCAAGATTAGCAAGGTGTACATCATCTTCCGGCGGAGCACCCTCAACCAATTGGCCGTTAAGCACCAATTTCCAATTATCACGGCGGACAGCAGTTTGCTTGCCCATCTCCCAATAGATTTCACGATGCGGTGTAGACTCACCCTCCACCACCATAGGCAGGACATCCTGCCCATCCAGTTCGTACTCGGACGGGTCCGCACCTGCTGCAGCGAGGAAGGTTGGGCAGACATCCATTGCCGCCCCAATTTCACCAATCACTTGTCCAGCAGGGATTCGCTGTGGCCAGTTCATAATCCCGGGTGAACGGATACCCCCTTCGTAGAGGCTAAACTTGTGTCCTTTCAACTTACCGGCAGTCCCGCCATAATAGGGATCTTGTGTGCCGTCTAACCAGTTCCGAGTTTCCCGCGAGGGTCCATTGTCGCTCTGGAAATAGGAGAAGGTATTTTCTGCAAGTCCAAGCCTTTCTAACTCCGCAAAGATTTCCCCGACGCTATCATCCACGGCACTCAGCATCGCTGCCATAATTTGCCTGTCCCAAGGGAGATTCGGGAAGCGATCGACGTATTTCTGCGGTGCGTGCATCGGATAATGCGGTGCATTGTAGGGCACATAAAGGAAAAAAGGCTTCCCGAGTTCAACAGATTTGCGAATATATTGAATCGCGTATTCGGTGATGAGTTCAGTAAAATATTCACCATTCCGATAAATTTCTTCACCATTTTCCCAAAGATCGTGTGTCTGGTCCATGTCGGGTCGTGCCATACCCCAATAGAAAATGTGCGAAAAGAAGTCGATACAGCCAGCCATAAACCCGAACCAGTCGTCGAATCCGTGGTGCTCTGGTCGTGATCCCTCTGCGAGTCCCAAATGCCATTTGCCAGACATAGCCGTGTAGTAGCCTCGCGCCTTGAGTGCTGTTGCGAGTGTCGGGACAGAAGGCGGCAATCCAGTCGCAGTGCGATGTCCTGATAAAATAGAACGGACCCCTGCATGGCATGGGTAACGTCCTGTGAGTAGTGAGGCACGCGAAGGAGAACAGACGGGTGAATTCGAGTACCAATCTGTGAACCGAACTCCGCCTGCTGCCATTCTATCGAGATGCGGCGTTTTGAAATCCGTTGCTCCCATACACGATAGATCACCGTATCCTTGGTCGTCTGTTAAAAAGATAATAAAATTAGGTTGCATCTTCCGCTCTCTCCGTTGTATCACTTTTTCCAGAAACTTCGGTCAAGACTCCGATACTGTATGGCTTCAGAGACATGGACCGGCTCTATATTCGGGTTCCGATCCAGGTCAGCAATGGTGCGCGAGACTTTCAAAATTCGGTCATAGGCACGCGCGCTTAACCCTAATTGATTAATCGCGACTCGGAGCAGATCTTGTGCTGGGGCCTCGACCTTACAGTATTCGCGAATTTGCCTCGGTTGCATAGTTGCGTTCGCGTGTATTGTCGCACCAGCGAAACGCTGCTGTTGGACGTGGCGTGCCTCTTCAACCCTTCTCTGAACGGTTGCTGAAGGTTCTCCAGTCGTCTCGTCGGCGAGATCTGCATATTTTACAGCTGGCACCTCAACCTGAATGTCGATCCGATCCAACAATGGACCCGAAATCCGGGAAACATAGTTCTGAATCTGAGTCTGTGAGCATTTACAGTCCCGGTTTGGATCGCTGAAGAACCCACAAGGACAAGGGTTCATCGCGGCGACGAGCATAAAATTTGCGGGGTAAGTGAGGGACGCTGCTGCCCGGGAAATCGTCACCTGCCGGTCCTCAAGCGGTTGCCGCATAACCTCAAGGACATTCCGCCTGAATTCCGGGAGTTCATCCAAAAAGAGGACACCGTTGTGTGCGAGACTCACTTCACCCGGGCGCGGGATATTTCCGCCACCGATTAAGCCTGCATCTGAAATCGTATGATGCGGCGAACGATACGGACGCGTCACGACTAAGGGTGTATCGCTGGGAAGGACACCGACAATGCTTTGAATCTTGGTCGTTTCTAAAGACTCCTCTATCGAGAGTCTGGGCAGGATCGTTGGGATTCGCTTCGCAATCATCGTCTTACCAGAACCCGGAGGCCCAATCATAATAAGGTTATGGCCACCAGCAGCGGCTACCTCAATCGCGCGCTTGACATGCTCCTGCCCTTTCACATCAAGTAAGTCAAGGAGGGATTCTGACAATGCGTTATCTGTGTCGGTGTTGCGTGTATGCGGCTCTGGCAATATTTCTTTTTCTGCATTAAAGAACGCAGCGGCTTCTGCTAAACTCGCAACCGGGTAGACCTTCACATCTTCTACGATTGCAGCCTCTTTGGCGTTTTCAGCGGGCAGGATGAGGTCCTGGATGCCGTTCTCTTTCGCGGCGATAGCTATCGGAAGAGCCCCCTGAATGCCGCGAACGCTCCCATCAAGCGCGAGTTCACCCAAAACTATCGCATTTTCAAGCCCTGTCGGAACTACTTGGTTCGTAGCCGCCATAACACCGATCGCGATAGGAAGATCAAACGCCGAGCCCGCCTTTCGGATGTCCGCAGGTGCAAGGTTTGCCGTGATTCGAGTCTGTGGGAAATAGAAACCGGAGTTCTTAATGGCTGCGGTCACTCGGTCTCTACTCTCTTTGATAGCACTATCGGGTAAGCCGACGGTACTGAAAGCGGGTAGCCCTCCAGCAACATCGACTTCAACTTTCACAATATACGCATCAATTCCGAGCATTGCACTGCTCTGGACAGTTGCGAGCATATAGGTATTCCTTCCACTTACGTTAAAATTTCAAATGCTAAGGTCTGTTAAAAAATAGAATTGCAGCACATTAATTTGAGTCTCCAGTCTGTTTATGCAATGCTTGGAGTTGTCCGTGGTTAGCGATGACCAAGAGGGCATCTCCGGCTCCAATTCTTGTATCTTCAGGCGGATTACAAAGAAATGAACCATCGTTATTGTGAATTGCGACGACCACTAATCCAGTTTGTTCTTGGATGCGGGCATCTTTGAGTAAAAGGCCATCCAGAGGGGAACCTTCTTGAATAATGGATTCAGAAAACTGTGCACCGTCTTGATTGTAGGCGATGTTTTCTAAGAAGCCTACGAACTTCGGTTGAAGCATGCCAGCAGCAAGGCGGAGTCCGCCAATGTGGTCTGGTAGGACAACCTCATCTGCCCCTGCGGTGATGAGTTTCCCTGGAGAATTATCTTCAACGGCTTTAGAAGCTATTTTTAGACGCGGGTTCAGTTTTCTCGCTGAGATTACAACAAAGAGATTATCTTGGTCCCGACTGAGGCACGTGACGAGTCCTTGTGCCCTTTCAATCCCTGCCCGTATGAGTAACTCATCGTCGGTTGCGTCCCCGTGGAGATATGGAAAGTCTCGTGTGTCGGAGAGGTAGACAAGTCGTTCTTCCTCAGTTTCAATACCGACGAAATCTACATCTGCCTTTAGCATCCGGTCAAGCACATGTACACCGGTATCGCCAAGTCCACAGAGAATATAATGATTTGAGAGTTTATCAACAATTCGAGCCATTTTTTGTTGTCGAAAAAAGTTTTGAAGTTGCCCCTCAATCAGGAATGCAGTAGCGATCGTGACGCTATAGGTGAACACCCCAAACCCACCGATGAGCAAAAATAAGGTAAAAATGCGTCCGGCATCGCTTATTCCCATGTCCTGGTAGCCAACGGTTGTCAGTGTAATGACGGTCATGTAGATGGCATCAAGGAGCTGCCATCCGTGTTCTGGGTTGTTTCTTTCAATAACTAAGTACCCGAGCGTTCCCGTCAGAAGCAACCCCCAGAGCATAGCAAAAGCGATTATGATTCTGCGTTGGTAACTCATTCTCCTCTTTTCTTAATAGCAATATGATTGGCATTTTCCCAAGCGCGCCGTCTGAAATCCGCGTAATACTTCTGAGGCTAATTTAGATTGTACGGGCTGAACAGACAGCGATTCGTTGATGGCTACAATGCCGCCATGCACATGAACCTTACCCGGACCGAGACGAATAGGAAGTTCTTCGGGCTTCAGTTCGGTTTGAAAGACGACGGGTCGATCATGTTTCCGTCGAGCCTTGTGATCAGCGCGGTTCTTAGCATAGTTCCAGTGGTTTGTGAACCAAACGGCACCGCCGCGTGGACGAAACCCGCTTTCAATGATACGCCTCGCGCTACCTAAGGTCGTGCCGTGATAGAATTCCATAAACGATTCCCCCAAAAGTTTAACAGGGTTAACCCGATTCGTGACAGATAATTCGTAAAAATCGGCAATGTTTACGGGCGTGAGGCGATGATAGTTTAGTTCTGAGTGCGTCTCTTGTTAAGAGGCACTCTCATTTTCCGCCTCCTCATCAGACGGTATCCGTTCCGCAGTTTCTTCAGTCGTTATTTCCTCTTGTTCAGCAGCCGCCTCATGTCTACTGAGAGCACGGACATAGCCCATTCTCAGTTCATAGAGGGTGTTCGCCAAGAAATTGGTCTCCGGTGCTGTAAGATTTCCCTTCGTCTTTTCCTCAAGCATCTCAATGGTATCAATGATATGTTTCACGAGCGGGAGGTTGACGACCACCTCGTCCGTTTCGGGGTTAGGGATACCATTTAAATAGAGCCGTCCTGTTTCGACAAGGTTTGCCAGATAACTAATAAAATCAACAGGTGGAAGTTGCTGCGCTTCCGCCTGAGCCGTAGTCTCTTCCATTTCTTATTTTTGCTCCTGATTCGTTGCGATACAGAGGGTAGATGTTTGAACGAAAGATTCCATTATTCCTCATCAAAGATAATGATTTGTGCGAGTAAGCTGCCTGCTTGATTGTTGTTGCGTGGGTTTTCATTCATAGCGAGAAAGATAACACCGTCAGCGGGAGCAGGATTGTCGTAGCGCGAACCGACAGCAAAAACCGTGTTCTCAATCTTAGCGACAAGTGCGCCGATATTCGTGCCGGGTAACAGATAGTCACTGGATCCGGGAGTCTTCGGGACTCCATCAGCCCCGCACCATCCCGTCCGGTTTTGCAAATCCGGGGACCATGCACCTTCTGCATCAATAATGAGCCGCTGTCCTTTTTTCACGCGCACATAACTTTCCTGCCAAACAGGACTTGGACGTGCCGTTCGGATAACAGTTAATGCCATATATACCTCCATCTTGAGGGTTGTCAGTTGTCAGTTAAAAGATTTTGATGTAACAATTCACGATGCCTTAGGAGCCTTCACATTGGTGTAGATTGTTACAAACCTTCCTTTAACTAATAACCGACAACCGTTAAAGTTGTTATTCTTTGTCCCGGATAGTAATATTCGTAATAGCATCATCAACAACGATGCTATCAACGACCTCCATGCCGCTGATGACGTTCCCGAAGATGGTGTAATTACTATCAAGAATCGCGTCCCCTCGGCAGATAAAGAATTCGGATGCATAGGAAACACTTGCGCCCTCTTCTTTCGCCATAGCAACAACGCCTCGCGACATTTCTTGCGAACCGTTCTCAATAGGGAGCGTATCTCCAGCGGCAAGTTTCGATCCTGCTTGGATGAGGAGTTCTTCTGCGCGGTTAAATTTCTCACCCTTGTAATACATGACCTGGGCGTTCTTGATGAAATTCTTGGAAGTTTCCGGGGCTTCGGTTGCAAGAAATTCAAATTCAATAGTGCCTTTCGCCGTTTCAATGACAGCTACCATCATTGCTGGGTCAATCTGCGGTTTCGCCGTGGTCTGTGTTGTGCCTGTGCCAGCACGGCGTGCGCGCGGTACGGGTGCCTGCCTATCTTCCTGTGCACAACTCAGCAGAAAAGTAGCGAAGAAACTCGCCAAAATCAAGAGTGCTGCAGCTGCGAAGGGTTGGTGTTGCTTATTCCGTTGTTGCCTTAACATATTTTGACTTCGCCTCCAATTGAATTCTTGTCATGACATCGCCTATCTCTAAGCGATCGACGATATCCATCCCTTGAACGACACCACCAAAGGTCGTGTATTGTCCGTCAAGGTGGGGTTGGGGTTTGAAGCAAATGTAGAATTGGCTCCCGGCTGAGTTCGGCGCGTTTGCCCGAGCCATCGCCACTGTGCCTCTGACATGTGGACGCTGGTTCGGATTCGTGTACTCGTCAACGATATTCCAACCGGGCCCGCCTGTTCCATCGCCTTTTGGACACCCACCCTGAATAATACTCAGACCGGGCGCGTCGACTTTCCTATGAAATGTTAATCCATCGTAGAACTTCATGTTAACCAGCTTGATGAAATTATCCACGGCTACCGGAGCAGCATCAGGATAGAACTCAAACACAAATATACCTTTGTCAGTTGTAACGACCGCGACCTGCTCTTCAGGCGTTAAGTTCCGATTGAAAGGAAGCGCGCAGCCAACAACAGTGAGTAGTAATAAGAATAGGAACGCTGAACTTTTGTATAGAGAAATTTGACTTTTCAATATTAACGTAGCTCCGAATTGTGCGAAAAGATTACGCGCTAATTTCATTAACTCTCCTCTGCTGTCTGAATTATTTAGTTTTAAGGCGTGCCCAGACAGTCGCTAACTTGTCTTGTGCATCAACATGCAGTGTGACAGGCTCCTCCATATCTTTGAGCAATTCATCCTTGGTTAAGGCGTAATTATACATCTTGATTTCATCAAGTACGCCAGTAAGGAAGCGTCCACTTCCGCCGCGGGCACCGATAAAAAGCGGATCGTTGTTCGGCTCCAATTCCCCCTTACACGGCATCTCTGCTTCGAGTTCACCATCAATATAGAGTAGAATATCGTCGCCATCCCACGTGCCTGCGAGAAAATGCCACTCGCCATCTTGAATACTCGGACCAATATTGTCATCGTTGCAGGGTTCGGGTAAATCAAAGAATTGAAGAATGGTTCCACCGTTATAAAGCGCAGCGAGATTATACAGACCCGCAACCCAAGCAGCTCCTTTTTCAATACCACTTTGGATCGCTTCTCCGCCTTTAACGATTGCCCAGAATTCGATAGTAATTCCGTCAATAATGTCAAGGCTGGCGTGGTCTGGAATTTGTCCAGAGGTCTTACCATCAAACTCCAATGCTTTTCCGAAAACGCCATCAACTAATTTCGGATTGCCTTTAAAGGTTGCGTCATTACCAAATTCGGACAGGTCCTTTGCGACATCGCCAGCTAACTCATCAAATGAGAGATGTAAGACTAAATCTTGTGCCCCACTGACCGTTGTTATAGTTATCAATATTAAGAAAAGGAACAAGAAGAAAAAACTCTGTTTCAACTTTCTGCCTCCTAAGATAAAATTATAAGCCACCTTCTCTTGGATGTCAACCGAATTTGGCTTCTACCAACTCACACATTCTTAAGATAGCAAGGAAAGAAAAAAAAAGCAAGCGTTTTCCGAGAAGAAAATCTGCCCTGAATCCTACTCAGCAATCACCAGGGCTATTTCGTTTTAAGGTTTTTATCCAATGTGTCCGAAGCGTCGGGATTTGGAAATCCCGCCTACAAGGGATCTGCGCGCATCGCACATCTAAAATTTCGGAAAACTGAATGACCCTGAGCAATCACTTGACGCGAAGCGCGTTAATTGATATGATAATATTAGTGGAAAGAAATTTAAGGTGCCGCTTCTGAAGAAACTATAAAGGGAAACCATGCAAAAGCTAGCGATTCAAGAAAAGACATACACGAATTCACTCGGTATGCAGTTGGTTAGAATTGAACCTGGCACTTTCACGATGGGTTCAGAGGATGCCGCATTATCGGATGAATTGACCGATGAAAAGATACACCTCCGAGACGGTGATTGGGACGAAAAACCGGTGCATCAGGTAACACTCACTACGTCGTTTTACATCGGTACTTTTCAGGTTACCAATGCCCAATACGAGCAATTCCAGCCATCACACAGTAAACTCCGTGGACTTCCGAATATGGGCTCACAAGCATCGCGCCACATCGGCTTTTCACAGGACGATGACGAGGCAGTCGTGTTTGTCGATTGGCACGATGCAGCGCGCTTCTGTGAATGGCTCTCCGAAAAGGAAGGTCTCCCGTATCGACTGCCAACAGAAGCCGAATGGGAGTACGTGTGTCGATCAGGCACAACGACCCATTTCCATACAGGCGACACCTTACCCCCCGATTTCCATAAAAACGTTGGAGAGAGTTGGTACCCAGACGCTGGACGGAGCCGCGGTACAGAAGAGGTAATGCCGTTACATGTCGGACAAACGCCACCTAACGCTTGGGGTGTCTACGATATGCACGGAAATGTAGAAGAGTGGTGCCGAGATTGGTACGGTCCGTACGAACCGCAGTCGCAAGTTAACCCGGTAGGTAGAGAAATAGGGCTGTATCGCGTCACACGGGGCGGTAGTCACTCAACATTGCTTTGTTATCTACGGTCCGCGAATCGGATGGGAGCAGTACCTGAAGATAAACACTGGTACATCGGGTTTCGCGTTGTTTGCGGCGAAATGCCTCAAACCTCACCTACCCCCGCACCGAAGGTCGCATTGTGGGGACGGAATGTCAAACAGGCATCTGCAAGCGCGTCTATGCCAGAAGCACCGTATTTCGCTGAACCGATACCCTACGTTAAAATTCCGGAAGATTCAAATGGTCCGCTCTTCTCAGCACACAATCATGTTCCAGCAATCGTTGAATGCTCGAATGGTGATATGTTCGCGGCGTGGTATTCGTGTGTAACAGAGCGCGGGCGCGAATTGACGGTTGCTGCAAGTCGGTTGCGATTTGGCGAAACGGAATGGGATCCTGCCGAACCGTTCTGGGGTCCTCCTGATCGGAACAATCATGCGACTGCTTTATGGCGAAACGAAAACGGACGGATTTATCATTTTAACGGATTGTCTGCTGCCGCGACGTGGGGGCCTTTAGCGTTGGTGATGCGCTATTCTGATGATAACGGTGCGACGTGGTCGAAACCGCGTTTCATCTCGCCGGAGCATCGTCTCCGACACATGCCGATTACCTCTGTTTTCCGGCGCCGCAACGGTTCTATACTTCTCGCCTGCGATGCAGTGAGTGGTGGAAACGGCGGCACTGCGATATGGCTCAGCGACGATGATGGAGAAATGTGGTACGATCCGGGTGCCGGGCAGCCTATCCCCGAGTTCGCCGACGGAAAAACCGGTGGGTGGATCGCTGGTATTCACGCCGCTGTTGTCGAACTCACGGATGGAAGGCTCCTTGCTTACGGTCGTGGCGATACCATTGATGGACAGATGCCCAAGAGCATCTCTTCAGATGACGGTAAGACGTGGCACTATAGTGCGAGTCAATTCCGCGTGCTTTCGGGTGGGCAGCGCTGTGTCCTTTTAAGGCTTCAAGAGGGTCCCATCTTCTTCGCATCGTTCACAGGCGATCGGAGGGAACCGATGCCGATGCCGATTGTTGATGCATCTGGAAATGAACGCCTTGTTACCGGACTTTTTAGCGCGTTGTCTTATGACGATGGTGAGACATGGGAATATATCCGTCCGATTACAGATGACGGTGCAGACCGAGAGATTGAAACACTTGACGGACGACCTTTCACGATGGGGTTAAACAGTGCCGAACCCGGCGGTTACCTCGCTGTCCACCAAGGACGGAATGGGATCATTCACCTTATTAGCAGCCGTCAACACTATAGGTTCAACCTCGCTTGGCTGCAAAAACCACCACCATCAGAAGTGAGAAATTAACAATGAAACTCCCTTTTTTGCACCAAGAAGTAGAAGTCAGCACCGATCTGCGAGAAAGCAACGACATCCTTGACAATCCCGATGCCTTGAAAGAAAGAATAGCAACAGACGGTTATCTTTTAATTCGTGGACTACACGACAAAGCATCTGTCCTCACGGCGCGCCGCCAAGTTCTGGAGAAACTACAAGCAAAAGGTATGCTTGCACCCGATACCGATTTGATGGACGGCATCTTCAATTCGGATTACCCAGAACCGACATCTACGGGTTCAATGGGCAACAAAGCATTTACGCAGCTACCAGCATTTAAAGCAGTCGTCGAAGGTAAACCGATCATGGACTTCTTCAAGCACTTCCTCGGTGGTGAAGCACGGACATTTGACTTCAAATGGCTTCGCATAGCAGGACCGGGGTCGGGGTCTCCGATCCATTACGACATCGTCTTCATGGGCAGAGGCACAAAAAATCTCTATTCCTGTTGGACACCCTTCGGTGATGTATCACTCGATATGGGTCCGATCGTTTTCTGTCTGGGTTCCAATCGATTTGAAAAGGTCCGGACGACTTATGGGCAAGCAGACGTTGATAGAGATCTCATTGAAGGACACTTCAGCGACAACCCGCTTGAAATCGTCGAGAAATTCGGCGGGCATTGGGCAACAACGACATTTTCAGCAGGCGATGTTATCATTTTCAGCATGTTCCTGATGCACGCCTCGCTCGTTAACACATCCGATAAGATTCGGATAACCGCAGATACGCGGTATCAACTCGCTTCGGAACCGATCGACGAACGCTGGATCGGCGAAAAACCGAAAGGGCATTACGCATGGAAACAGGAGAACGTGCAAATCGAATCTTTGGAGGAATCCCGAAAACGTTGGGGCGTTTAAGTATAATGTGGGTGGGAGTTGTAACACCGATTCTTTACGGAGACATGCAGACATGTATAATGATTCGGGTGTAAGTGAAACTAACACAACATCCAAAACCAGCAAACCCAGCCTATTTGTTCCGTTCCTTCTCATTTTACTCTGTGCCGTTGCGATCGGCTTCGGTATCAGATACTATAGAAGCACCCGCGGGTCGACGGTCGAAACACCATGGGAGGTCTACTTCAGCGAAATTAGTTCGGTTGGAAGTCCCTATTCTCTTGAGAAACGCCTCGTTGCGAGGCTCAGTGATGCTGCAGAGCGAATTGATGCTGCGCTCTACGATCTGGATTCCGCACCGATAGCCGATGCTTTAATCGAAGCACATCGCCGTGGACTCCAAGTGCAAATCTTCACCGAAACCGACAATATTGCGGAACAAATTCGACGATTACAAGGAGAGGGTGTTCCTGTCGCCGCCGACGGAGATTCTGATAGTTATATGCATCACAAGTTTGTCGTGATTGATGAACGATACGTCTGGACGGGTTCCTATAACCCGACCTATA
This sequence comes from Candidatus Poribacteria bacterium, assembly GCA_963662915.2. GTDB lineage: Bacteria > Poribacteria > WGA-4E > WGA-4E > WGA-3G > WGA-3G. Next base: position 3,284,445 of record CAXXEU010000002.1, read on the forward strand.
ACGGTGCTTACAAGAATAACAACAACGTCATATTCCTCGATTCAGTCGCATTGGCGTATAACTTCACGCAGGAATTTCGGGAACTGTTTTCGAGTGTACAGGTTAGGATCTCTTCTGGTAAGGTTGCGGCACACCCGAAGGTGAAGCTGAGTGACGGCACACAGATTTTCGCCTATTTCTCGCCAAAAAACGATACGATCTCGCCGCTGTTGAAGGAGATCCAGTCAGCGGAAAAGTCAATTCACTTTATGGCGTTCTCCTTTACACACGACGCGCTCGGTGCTGCAATGCGCCACCGCTTTGAAGCGGGTATCGATGTACAGGGCATATTTGAGAAATGGCAGGTTGATGGTCGATACTCCGAACATAACGCCATGAGGAAGGCAGGAATTCCGGTCGTTCTGGATGAGAATGGGGGTGCTATGCATCACAAGGTCATTGTGATTGACGGAGAGACGGTGGTTACAGGGTCTTATAATTTCTCAAAAAATGCAGAAACTCGCAATAGCGAAAACCTCCTCATTATCAAAGGCAATCAAGAAATTGCGGAGGCTTATATAACAGAGTTTCAGCGTATAAGGCGTTAGCGTTTCTCACCTAACGTTACCGTACAATGCTGCGCTGTCCCGTTCCTATCGATTTTAAGCTCGACTTTCGTATCTGGTCGCTTGGTTATGACGCATCTCAACAATTCAGCATAGGAGTGCACAGAGGTTTCGTCAAATTCAAGAATGACATCTTTGGGCAAGAGTCCGCTCTTGTGTGCTGGACTGCCTTCGATCACACGGGTAACATAGAGTCCAAACTCACCGAGATCAACCTCGACACCGAGCCAGCCGCGTGCGACCTTGCCGTGCTGTATAATCTCTTTAGCAACGGCGCGAACTTCCTCTATCGGCATAGCAAAAGTAATCTCTTGACTCCGAGTCCCGAGTGGTAACTGTTGGAGAAAAAATGGTGTAATATCCGTGTCGTCCTGCTGCTTGAAGCGCAGGTCAGTCGGTGAGTTCGTATGCGTCGGCTCTGTCAAGACCGCGAGGATCATCCCAACAATCTCTCCGGATGTATTGACAACGGCACCGCCGCTGTTGCCGGGTGTGACTGCTGCGTTGATTTTAATTAATTTCCCACACAACCGGTCTGGTAAGGTGTCCCACCCACCAACGATCCCAAAAGAAACAATCGGGCTATGTCCGTAAGAACTCCCTATCGTCACAGTCCACGAACCGGTGTCAATTTTTGAGGACTCTCCCCACATGATAGATTTTGCTGTTATTTTAGATGAAGTTGCCAGCGGCAGATCCGTAGCGCGAAGCACTGCGATGTCGGTAAGTGTATCCGTGCCGAGCAGTTCCGCTGCAGAGACTTCTCCATCATTAAAGACAACCTCAATCTTATTCAGGGTTTGCATCTCAAAAGTCGTTGTTACGACGTGGCCCTTGGTGTCAATGAGGATACCAGAGCCGATATCTTGGCGGGTGAGGTTTAACCGCTTAGGATTCGGCGGGAGTGATACCGAACTGACCTGCGTCGCTACCACCTTGACGACAACTGGGCGAGCACCGGCAACTATCTTCTGAAAATCCTTCTCAAACATCTGTAGGGTATTTTCGTTGGCAAAACCAAACGGGATGGCACAGAAAAGTAGACCGAGCAGCCCGATTATCAAATTTTTAATTATTAAATCTGGTCTCTGTTCCATTGCATTACACAGCGGTTTTTGGATAATTATAGCTGCGTTTGTTCTAATGGAGTGTTTTAATGCTTTCGCGTGCATACGTTTATCATCCTTCCGCTGTTAGCGGTCAACACGAAAATCTGCACAACAGATTACCTTTCAGTTGTCGGTCAAGAAAGTCTGATTCAACAAGAAACCCACTCACTGACAGCCGAGTGTGAGTGTAGCGAACGTCCCGACCACCGACCACTACTTTCCGTCAAAGTCCACCGCGTGTGGAGGTACTGATGTAGCTCACCTGCTTTAAGATATAGTGCTGCTGCATCGGTTGTCGCGACGTTGGGATTACACCACCCCGCGAAAACGGATCAACATTTCGCACCCGCCGCTGTACACTCACAGGTAACTCAATAGGCGGAAGTCCGACGCGGGACGGTTGGGTTGTCGGAGTTGCTACGACAACAGGCTGAGAATCTCGATCGGACAAAAAACCGTCTTGATAGAGGTAACCACCCCCTGCGACGATAAGGATCAAGGCAATAACAGCACTGAATGCCCATTTTGGACGGCGAGGTCCATCTTGCAGCCGATTCCAGCCTGTTGCGATAATTTCTTTAACACCCCCGAACTCGCGCCGTTCTTCGGCAAGCCGTTCCAATAACGTCGGCATAAAGTCAAAAGATGGCTCAATCTGCGGCAATTGCTGGACAACCTTAACAGATTCCTGAAATCGGGCATATTCGTGTTGACACGCTTCGCACTCTGCAAGATGTGCCTCAAAGCCGCGTAACGCCTGATAATCAAGGGCATCTTCAAAATAGGCAGAGAAGTGTTCCTCAGCCTGTAAGCAATTCATAACTCCTCCTCATGAGTATTAAACGAACGATTTCAATTTGTCCTTAAGCATGAGCCTTGCACGATTGATTCGGGATTTTGTTGTGCCACTACGGAGTTCAAGTGTCTCACTAATTTCATCGTAACTCAATCCTTGCAAATCACGGAGGACAAGTGGGGCCCTGTACTCTTCGGGTAACTCGGCGATCGCGCTCTGGATAGCGTCGTGCAATTCTTTACGTTCAAGTGCGACTTCCGGCTGGAAAGCCACATCAGCTGGTGCGTTTTCAATGCGGTCAATCTGCTCAGAATCTCCATTACCGTCTACGACACTATCAACTCTATATCGATTTCGTCTTCCGCGATTTCGCAGTTCATTTTTGCAGAGATTCGAGGCAATATGATACATCCACGTCTTAAAATGCGCCTGTCCGGGCTTGTAGCGCCGCGATGCTTTAAAGATGCGAATGAACGTCTCCTGTGCCAAATCTTCGGCACCATCTCTATCGTTGATATACCGGGCAATGAAATTGACGAGCGGCTGCTGATGCCGGCGTACGAGAAGCGTAAAAGCCTCCTCGTCCCCGGCTCGGTAGCGTTCCATTAATTCATCATCTAAATCAGGCATCAAGATCCTCCGGGGGTGCTTGTTTATAATATACACCAAATGGCGGGTTTGGTTGCAACTTTTTAATAGTGATTAGCAATTAGGGCGTTCCGCTGCGCGAATCGACGGTATGAATGCGACTTGCATTATCGCACGTCACGCTTGACCACAAAATAGATTTCGTGTATGATTGATTTTATAGCAGTCAGCCATCAGGTCGCTGCGCTTTCAGTTGTCAGTCAAGAGATCATTGTAGCACTCGAAAACGATTGTAATATCATCAACACATCACTGACAACCGAAGACTGACAACTATCAACCAATGGAGGCTTATATGTTTGATCAGGTTTTACAAGAAGTTGAAGCACAATGTCGGGAAGAGGGAATTCCGATGTTAGGTCCCGAAAAAGCAAAATTTCTCGCTGCTTGTGTCGAGGCGGCAAAACCCTCTCTCATCGTTGAATGCGGAACGGCTATCGGTTATTCTGGACTCTGGATGCTACGCGTGTTGAAAACGCTTGGTGCCGGACGCTTAATAACAGTAGAAATAGATGCCAACCGCGCGGCGCAAGCACGCGCAAATTTTGAACGCGCTGGATTGGCAGACCTCGTAGACTCACGCATCGGCGACGCACAAGAGGTACTCAAAAGCATCCAAAAACCTGTCGATTTTTTGCTCCTTGACAATAACTTCGACAACTATTTCCCCTGTTTTCAAGCAATCGAAGCGCAGCTAACAAACCTCGCAACTGTCGTAGCAGATAACGTCGGTATCGGTGCAGATACAATGGCGGATTACCTGGGACACGTCCGCGAACGCTATGAATCTGAAACACACTGGTTTGACATCGACCTCCCGTGGGTGAAACAGGACGCAATTGAAGTGAGTATCTATCGCCGTTAATTGAGGAGCACACCCTATATGGACTATAATTTCACCACCCTCGCGCGGTTGCCTGCGCCAGATGATAATGTCGGCATCGCTACGCAAACGCTGGAAAGCGGCACCCGCATCCGTCATAATGGGCAGCAGTTTGAATTATCGCATACTATTTTAGAAGGACACCGATTCGCTATCCAACCGATTTCAGAAGCCGCGCCACTCCTATCGTGGGGACTACCTTTCGGTTACGCCACGCGTACCATTGCTCCCGGCGATTACGTTTGCAATCAGAAAATGATTGACTCTCTGTCCATCAGAAACCTTTCTTTTGTCCTACCAGAGATTCCCAATTTCAGTGACAAAATAGCACCATACAAATTAGATGAAACCGAATTCCGTCCGGGGAGACAGGTGCCGCGTCACATGAATGAACGGAATTTTCTCGGTTATCGCCGTCCCGGTAATCGCGGTGTCGGCACGCGAAACTATGTCGTCGTCATGGGCACAACTTCCCGCACCTCTGGTTTTGCGAGAAGGCTCGCTGAAGCCTGTACTGGGAGTGCAGAAATCTATCCTAATGTAGACGGGGTCGTGGCTGTAACACATACAGAAGGCGGCGAAGGTCAGACTCCGAATAACATTGATATGTTGCTCCGAACCCTTGCCGGTTTCACTGTCCACCCGAATATCGGTGCGATACTGTTGGTTGACTACGGCACTGAAGCGGTTACGAACGAAATGCTTAAGGCGTATATGCTGCGTGAAGGATACGCTTTAGACGATGTTGTTCACCACTTTTACCGACTACAAGGGAGTTTCGACGCAGACTTAGCCGATGGTGGGAAGACTATCAACGGATGGTTAGAACGCGTAAACAGCGTCCCACGCACCGAACAGTCTTTGGAAAACCTCAAAATCGCCTTACAATGTGGCGGTTCCGATGCTTTCTCTGGTATATCGGGCAACCCACTTGCCGCTTACGTCGCCAAAGAGGTTATCCGTTATGGTGGATGCGCCAACCTCGCAGAGACCGACGAACTTATTGGTTCGGAGGCGTATGTGCTTCAAAACGTCCGGGACCTGACGACCGCACGCACCTTCCTTGACACCATTGAACGCTTCAAGGAACGCGTCTCTTGGCATGGGCACTCCGCAGAAGGCAATCCATCCGGCGGTAACAACTTCCGTGGACTCTATAACATCGCCATTAAATCCATCGGTGCAGCGATGAAACGGCATCCCGACGTTTGCCTCGATTACGTCACCGCCTATAGTCAGTTGATGGAAAACCCTGGCTACTACTTCATGGATAGTCCGGGCAACGATCTGGAGAGTATTGCCGGACAGGTAGCAGCTGGGTCGAACATGATCTTTTTCGTAACAGGCAATGGGTCAATTACCAATTTCCCGTTTGTCCCGACGATTAAAATTGTCACGACAACAGGACGTTATGAGATGCTTACGAAGGATATGGACGTGAATGCGGGTGCGTATCTCGATGGCACACCAATGGAAACACTCGGTGAATCAATGCTCGACTTAACAGTAGATGTTGCATCGGGTGAACGGTCCGTCGGAGAGAAAGCCGGACATTCTCAGGTTTCGTTATGGCGGGATTGGAAGCAGACGGGCCCCACAGACTTAACGCCATTCTTGGCGGCATCGGAAATAAAGTCCGGCGCACCGATTCCGATTGAAACCGCCGCGGTGGATGCGAACACACCCGAACTCCAATTTCGTGCGCTCCAAACAGAAGCCGGATACCGCACGGATCAACTCGGACTCATCCTACCCACAAGTCTCTGCTCCGGACAGATCGCACAAATGATTGCACACCGTTGCAATGAACAAGAAATCGGCAAGGCGCAAGGCGTGTCCCGTTTTGTCGCACTTCCACATACCGAGGGATGCGGTGTCTCCAGCGGACGTTCTGAGGAGATTTACACCCGTACAATGATTGGACACCTCACACATCCGACGGTTGCCCTCGGTCTACTCCTTGAACACGGTTGTGAGAAAACCCACAATGACCATGTCCGACACGAGATTCAGCAACTCGGTATATCGCCAGAACGCTACGGGTGGGCGAGTGTACAATTGGACGGTGGCATTGATGCCGTTATTGACAAGGTCCAAGACTGGTTCTCGGAGGAACTCGCCAACAAACCGTCTGTCCCGGTTGTCGATGCGGGATTAGAACATCTCCGCATCGCCGTAACATCAACCGGTGAAGCGACAGAAGAAGTCTCGGAGTCTCTGACGCAATTGACGCACAGGGTGGTCGCTGCGGGTGGAACGGTTGTCCTCCCTACAAATGCGACGTTTATCACATGGGAGTTATTCACAACATTGGCGTATGGGCAGCGGGTCGAAAAAACCGGACTTCACATCATGGAGACCCCCACGGATCAACCAACGGAGACGTTAACAGGACTCGGCGCGACGGGTGTCGATCTTGCGCTCGCACACATCGTCGGCGCGCCGCTACAATCGCATGTGATGGTGCCGCTGATTCAGGTCTCTACGGATGTTACAACGCAAACCAACTACGGGGCTGATTTAGATTTAGCGACTGTTGATGTTGACGAGTTATTAGCGTTGATTGTAGAGGTGGCTTCGCGGCGATATACGCCGAAGCTACATGGTAAGGGAAATACGGATTTTCAATTGACGCGAGGGTTACTGGGAATTTCGATGTAAATCTTTCTTCCGCGGTAGGCGAGGTTTCCAACCTCGCCCATTCACACTGCAGCATTAAAATGAGATTCTTTAAGACTTTTCATTTTTCGCCGCTGGAAAAAGGAATATACACTGCTACAACGGCAGTGAAATCGGTGCACCGATTTGCGAGGAACGATACGTCGCCTCTGCCAATTCGATACCGTCTCTACCCATACGTCCATGGGTTGTCGGTTCCGCTTCGCCAGCGATGCACTGGAGCCAGTGGTCAATACTTGAGCCTTTTGCTGCTACACCCCAATAGCGTTGCTGCCGCCGTTCCTCCGGCATATTGCGGTATGTATCGTCGTTTGGAACTGGCGCCCTAAATTCCGCCGCCTCCGCCATGTCGTGGGTTTTCCAACAGAGTCCGTGTCGCGTCAGAGTCGCTGAACCGTTGCGGGTGACGAGGCCGTTGCCGCTGCTGCCGACCTCTGCTGCCCAACTCTTCATCATCATCCCGACCCCACCGTTCTTGAAATGCACCGTCAGCACGGCGTTGTTCTCCACGGCTTCATCCGCGGACGGGTAAGTGCCACCGAGCGGGACATGGCTTGTAAATCCATAGACAGTCGAAGCAGGACCGTAGAGCCACAACCAGAGATCAAGATGGTGAATCGCTTGCTCTACCAACATACCTCCCGACTCTGCTTTCACAAAGAGCCACGGGTGCCGTTCGGGTGAAAAATAACCGACCTGATTGGAATATGCCATCTGTAACGTGCCCAGCGTCCCATCGTCCAATAGCGACTTTAGTTTCATGTATCCCGGATCAAATCGCATCATATAGGCGACCATCAGGAGAACACCGGCATTTTCAGCAGCGGCGACCATCTCGTCCCCCTCGGCGACGCTACAACACATCGGTTTCTCCATCAAGATGTGTTTGCCAGCAGCAGCTGCAGCACGGGTAATTTCGAGATGCGGACGCGGATGGACACAGACATCCACTGCATCTATATCCTGTCTATCGAGGAGGGCACGGTAGTCTGTGTAAGCATCCGCCCCAAACAGGTCTGCCTGTTCGTTCGCAGACGCTTCGTTGATGTCAGCGATTGCGACAATATCCGAGCGGCGTGTCGGTTCTTGGTAATAGGGTGAATGGAGGTTGCGGAAGATACCGCCACATCCGATAACACCAACTCTAAGCTTATCCATGTGTTTACTCCTTCAAGGCTCATGTTTGTAGTAGGGAAACCATTCATGGTCTCCCGTCCCCAACATCAAATGTATCCACTACTTTAAGAATAGGAAGTTCCGCCGTATTTTCTAAGAGCGCGAGTGCTTCAGCAATAATAGCATGCTGCAATTTCGGGTTGTTCGGTTCACCGAGCGGATGTCCAAAACCGTACGGTACCGCCAAGGCACGCGGCGGTTTCACCTTTTTCGTAATACTTTCAATAAGGGTAATGGAAACCGTAGAAATTCCCGCCGCTTCGACAGCACGTTGTATCAATCCTACAGACTGATTGCACACCGGTCAGACAGGCGTTAAGAAGACAACGTCTACACCATCGGCTTTAAGCATCCGTCCAACCTCAGGTGCGGTTTGCGTAATGAGTGGTTTCGGTTTTATAATGGATCCCATGAAACTAAAATGTCTACGGTTTAGGGATCCGATTTTACCCTCGGTCTCCAACTCTCGGAATCTATCAAGCGGAAACGCGAGGTTCGGATCAGTTTCGAGACCGCGTTCATCGTAAGCCGCACTTTTATGTCCATTTATGAGGGTTTGTGTCTGGATTGAATTCGGAATCTCGCGATAGGAGCAATCTCCGTTCCCGAAAGGCTTCTGCCCCTCGATAAAAAAACCGGCGGTCGTAATCAGAGCGACTTTACATTCACGCAACGGCACGCGTAAGGGTGTATTAGGCGACGCTCCATAGCGTTCGCCGCGGTAAAGTTTCATAAAGAACCGAGAGAGAGAATCAAGGTTACGTAAAGGGGACATACACGCCTCGTATTATCCATTCGCAAATATCAGTCGTTCTCTATTTTGACACGGGAGTTCTATCGTCTGTCCAGTGATACCACTCTCGATTGTAGCGAATCCAATTTCATTGACAGCCGTATAGTCATCACGGGCACAATCAGGCAATACACCTCCATCTAAGTAATCCGTGATCTGTTTATACGCTACTTTGAAGGGACTGGCGTTTTCAGGAAGATCAAGGGTAGCGTTATCAACCAACTTCCCGTCTTTATGGACGGTTGTGCTGCTATAGAATCCTGTTTGAACGCTCCCTTCGCTGCCAAGGACATCGACGGAGAATCCGCCCCGCGCCCCGTGATTCCCGACATGGAAACCGATAACGCCGCTCTCATATCGGATTGTGGAACCGACAATCGCGGGTTCAGGTTCGTAAGGGGTCGGTACATCTCCGCTCCCTTCAACGAACCCAGTTACCGAAATCGGATCATAGCCAGCAAACTGGCAGATCATATCCGTTGTGTGAATGGCAAAAGATAAAATACCACCCCCGCAATACCCGATAACAGTCTGCACCTCACCAATCAGACCATCTTTGATAAGCGATTGGAGACGGATGAGATGTGGTCCCCAGTGTCGTGTATAGTCCACAACGATAGGAATCCCCTTTGCGTCAGCACCCGTAGTCATCGCGTCAACTTCTTCAAGCGAACATCCAGCAGGTTTTTCAAGGAAAATGGCTTTGATGTCTGCCTTCAAGACGTTCTGCATCACCTTGAAATGGTGCGGTCCACGGACACAGACAGCCACGATGTCTAAATCCTCGCTCTCAAGCATCTGTGTATCTGTTTCGTAATAGTTTATAGAATTATCTGGGAAAGCCGGTCCCCAAACCTGTTGAAATTCCGCTTGGCGTTCGGCAGACATATCTGCGACCGCGACCAACTCCGTCGTTTCACAAAAGCGGATGCCGCCTGTGTGGCAGTAGGGATAAGCGTCGTCAGGCGTTGCGTAACGGGAGGCGATACTGCCCAACCCGATGATACCGACACGATACATTGGAATTGCTCCTTCTTTGGTGTCTTGTGATATATTAAAGTATAGCAGCCGAATTGTCGTCCGTAAAGGATTTTCTCATATCAATCCACTGTAGGACGGAATCCGCAAATCCCAACCACTGATCACTGACTACTGACAGCCGACTGCCATCTGCATATCAGTTGATTTTATAACATAATTATTGTAAAATAGATAATCGAGACTTACTGGACAAGCGCGTTTTCCAAACCCATCGACCAAGGAATTATTACCTATCTAATGCGGCTCTTAATATCAATCCTTCTTATTCTTTTCACCATTAGCAGTTTTGTGTCAGCGGATACATGGCTGTGTGGAACACCGCTTCTTCATCAAAAACACGCGCCACAACACCCGTCTGAGGAAATTGCCGCTGCCCCTGCCGCTGCCGTTCAGATTGGACAAACAGAACGCTTTTTTATTCACATCCCAGAGTCAGAAGTAACAGCCACCTGTATTGCCAAGAGCGAACACCTCTATGTCTATATTGATAATTCATTCCGCGACATGCTCACTGATGCCGAAGCACTCGCAATCACAAGAGAATTTGACACACGCATCTATCCGAGCGTTCGAGAGTGGATCGGAAGCGAATGGAAACCCGGACTTGACAGAGACAACCGAATAACGCTCCTGATGCACGATGTTGGTATGAACAACTCTGGAGAGGACTATGGCGGTTATTTTGCCTCCATCGATCAGATACCTACAGCACCGAATAGCAATCGTCGTGAAATGCTTTACATGGACATCTTCCAGTTCAAAGAACGTTCAAGACACACCTTTTACAGCAGTCTCGCACACGAATTCGCACATCTCATCAATTGGTTTCAAAACGGTGGAACAACCGATCAACGGTGGTTGGAAGAAGGCACGGCATCCTTCGTGGAGTGGGCAGTCTATGGAACGGTACACACCATTTTTGTTGACGGTTACCTCATAAATCCCAACGTTTCCCTTGCTTATGCGAACACAAGAGAGGTCTATTATGGTGCTGCTTTTATGCTCATGCTTTATCTCTACGAACACTATGGTGGAAAAGGATTCATCGACAGCATCGCCGCATCAGACGCACTCGGTGAACAAGCAATTAACGCTGCCTTAGCAGACAACGAAAAAAATGTCCGTTTTCCCGAAGTCTTCTTGAATTGGGGTCTCGCGAATTGGGTTAACACACAAGCGCAAAATAGACAACTCGGCTACGCCAATCTTAGCGACCGGAGAGTGAATGCCGCAGTACGGCGCGTTTCCAATTATCCAAACAGAACAAATAATATCCCAATTGATCAATGGAGCGTCAACTACACTGTTTTCCAGAATCTGCCAGAAACTTTAGATCTGTCGGTGACTGGTGTCGATACAGGGAACCTCTATGCGACAACCCTCTATCTAACACCCGATGGACAGGCAGTGATTACACCGATCCCCTTCGATACGAACAATAAAGGACACCTCCGAGAGGAAGGCCTACAGCGCCGTGGCGAACTTGTGTTAATGGTAACAACGGATACCGCACAGGTATTCCGTTACATCGCTGCAGCTCCACCCGATGTCAGCGATGCTGAAAGGGCAATCGGTCCACTACGTCAACATGTATCAGACGTTATACCCAATTCCATAACCTTTGCCCTCAAAAACCGTGCCCAACTGAGCCACCGACTCGCAGATCTCACGCCGGAAACATACCTCGAACCGAGGACGCAGATTCATCTTGCCAGCGACTATACTGACGTTGAAATAGACGATATAAATGGAGACTACCTTTACGCTGCGAGTCACTGGGGGCTTGAAATTTTCACACTCGCTGAACCGACACAACCCGCTCGTGTCGGTGAAATCGCCACACCGGGCAAGGCACAAGCCGTCGCTATTGCGGGTGAAACCGCTTATATCGCTGATGGCACGGCAGGTGTACACGTTATTGATGTCGCTGTTCCAACCAATCCGAGTATACTGAAAACGGTTGGCAGCCTTACCGACGCCCGCGAGGTTCATGTCGCCGACGAAAATCTTTATGTATTGGATACAGCGCGCGGGGTGCTTGTTTTCAATCTTCGAGATGTTCATAATGCCCGAACGCCACCGCCGCGACGTTTCTTTCGCACCGCTGGCACGCCTCTCAATGTCACAGTCCATGACGATATCGTCTATTTTAGCGACAACAGACACGGGCTTTTTATTCTCGATCCGAGTCCATTTGGCAATTTCATCGTGCGCAGCATTGTCCCTATTTTCGCTGCGGCTTATGAGATTGCTAATACAAGAAATGGAACCTATGCTTACGTGGCTTCTGGTAACCTCACAGTGGTTGATGTCACGGATATGCGGAATCCCGAAATAAGCCTTCATTTAGAGACACCAGGACTCGCAACCGGTATTCAATTCTGGAACAATACTATCTATCTCACCGATCAACAAGCAGGTTTACATATTATTGACGTGCGTAATCCACAGCAACCACAACGCGTCTCTTCACAACCTACTTTTGGCAATGCAAAAAATGTAGTGCTTCGGGAGCCTCTCGCCTACATCGCTGATGGAAAAGGTGGCATCCAAACTATTGATATAAGCAAACCGAAATCGCCGAAATGGTTACACCGATACGCCTTCGGTGGTAGGGTGCATGGACTTGATGTCATCAAAACAGGTGCAGACACCCGAACGATCTACGTCGCCAACGGTGTGGGTGGACTGAAGACTCTCGAATTCACGACCCCCTACGACGGTACGGTGATAGAAAGCCTATCATTCCCTATGAATCCTGGTGCTTCTGGCAATTCACTTGAAGCAGCACGTTGCACCAAAATTCGCGTCCGAGACGGGTACGGCTTCGTCGCTACTGAAACGGGTATGTTTGTTGTTGACCTCAGCGGCAATACAATCGTAGGGCATGTGCCGACAGATATAGCCGTTTCGGACATCACCTTGCACGAAAACTACGTCTATCTTTGTGCTGGATCCCTTATTGTCATCGACAGTCGAGTGCCGCAGCAGAGCAGAGTTGTAGCCGAACGCGACATGCATGGAAGTGCTTACAGCGTTGGCATCAATGCAGATTTACCCACCCATGCCTACGTTGCTGCCCTCGAAGGCGGACTGCATATCTTTGACATCGCAGACCCAGCGATGCCGCGTCCAATTGGGAATTATCCAACACAAGGCAATGCGACAGGCGTTACCCTTACGGAGAAACGCGCTTACTTGTTAGATAGCGGAATCGGTGTCGCTGCGCTTGACATAACCGAACCGAGCAAACCGAAGTTGGAGGGGACATATAGAGACGATACGATTCTGATAGATGCACAAGTCAGCAGCAACCTGCTTTATCTACTTGATAGTGACAGCGTTCAAGTTATTGACACACGCACACTGACGACGACTTCGGTGCCTCTTTACAGAAATCTCGAACTCCAATTTCCGTCTGAATTGAAGTTAGTAGACGGTGTGCTCTATATCGCCGATCTGTATCAACTCCGGACTTTCCGTGTACATCCAGAAGGCTATTCGCTTGCCGTGGAGGCACTTACCGTGTCTGACTGGAAACCAAATCCGCTTAAACCAACATCAGCCAACCGTTTAAGCCAAAATTTTCCGAACCCATTTAATCCAGAAACTTGGATTCCATATCAACTCGCTTCAGATGCAAAAGTAGTTCTCCATATCTATGATACCCAAGGGAGGCGTATCTATTCTCAGACGCTTGGACATCAAAAAGCGGGTTCACACACCGCCTATTGGGATGGTCGGAACACTGCCGGTGAATCCGTCGCCAGCGGTGTATACTTTTATTCACTTGAAGCTGGGACTTTTCAGGCAACCCGAAAAATGCTCATCCAGCGGTGAATTAGCGATCAAGTCATCAAAGTTAAAACCATAAGGGCGTATGGCTTATGGCGAGGTTACTACGCAACCCTTTCAGCGATTTCTGAAAGTAGGTTTTCTTAACGACTAATTGCTGAAAGCCGAAGGCGATCTGATTGGGAAAAAAGAAGAAAATTTTGTAACGTAAATAAGCAAAAAACGTTGAATTGATTAGTCCAACACTATTCAGCAAAATTTAGGTTATTTTTGTTCGCAAAGAGATTCGCAAGGAGAAAATTAAGATGGCTAGAAATAGCGTAACAGGTTCTTTTCAAGACGTTGAGATATCGTTTAGCGTCGATATAGACTGCATCCGTATGAGCCTACGGAACTTAATTACGGATGAAAGTCACGTACGCGTGATGTATCAGAAACACCCTACGAGCGGACTCGCCAACTGGAAGCATCTCGAGTTAACAGACAAACCCGTCTCGCTCCGTCTTCCATCAGAGGTGCTTGAAGCATACCGTCTGACATTTTTCGTCGACGACGCTGAACCTATTTCCGCACGCATTGAAAAGATACTGGTAGAACTCGAAACACCGAGTAGTGAATTATCAGCGGAAGATTTACCAGAAGATATCGAGACTGTAGTTGATACAAAGCCCGTAGATACACTCAACGAGATAGACACACGCGCTGCCAACGGATCCGAAACCATCGCAGCTAAACAGATAGAAACAACCCTGGGCTTACCAGAAATACAACAGTCTACGGATATATCCAGTAACGGTAACACAAATGCCTTTGCGGCATCAGCAGTCCCAGAAACGGATCAGTCAGAAACAACACCAAATTTACCGCGTATACAGCCGCCGCCAGAGCCTCCGAACAACGTGAACACAGATGTCCCAGAAGCCGCTGCAGCCAAACAGGTAGAAACGATACCACATTTATCAGAGATACAACACCCGAAACAGCCCGTTCGCGTACGTCCGAAAAGGCAAGAGGCAATTGTTAAACAACCCGTTCCTTCAGAGACTGTGGTGCAGCCGTCAACAATTCGGAAAGTCAAATCCGATATGTCGAGTGCAGGTTATCATCTGGAATTCAAAATTTCGGTTCCAACCCTACCGCCAAGCGCACTTGCCAAACAACGGCAGGCACAAATAGGCACAACGCAGGAAAACACAGGGACTTATATCCGTAGAAATCCTAAACAGAAGAAAAACGATTTCTTCGGTCAAATCGTGCGTACATTGAAAGGTGGAACACGCGGTAAAGCCTACTACCAAGCGGAAGGTGAAACCATTCAGAACGAATTCCAAGATCAACTCTCTAAGTTGGAGAGAGATTACAATGAAGGCTATGGGCTCAATCTGACAACATGGAAACCAGAGACGCTCTGTGAAGAGGAGACTGCAATTTTCCTCCTCAACCTTATGGTGAACGAAGTGATCGCATGGCAGAAAGAGACGGGTCGCGCGACACCCGAAACCGAAGGGGTTGTCGCAACCCTTGCTGAAGTAGATACACTTCTACGTCAGACGCTTAAGCAGACGCGCGGCATCAGTACACCGTCCCCAACGTTGTTCCCGAACCTCCTTGCCGAAAACGAAAAAGACCTTGAGAAAATTCGGGGTGAATGTGATGCGTATCTCCAACGTTTCACCAATAAGTTAATTGAACAAGAGAAAAATCACGCTACCAAAATTGAGATTCTTTCCTTCAGAAAGTTCCTTACTGAATTCATTCGATATTTCCTGTTCGCCGAAATCTCGAAAACTATCACCGGAAATGCGCTACCCAAACGCCTCAATTGGTTTCTCGAACTCGTCGATTCTGAAGTCATGCCGATTGAAATTGGAAAAACGAAAGTATTACCGAGCCATCACAAAGTGAAAGACGCTCGCCCAAGTGAATGCGAACCCGGCACAATCGTCGAGGTCATTACACCCGGCTTACAATCGACAGACGGCAAACGCGTCAACCAGATGGCTGTCGTTATTGAAGCGGAGTAGACTATGCAAACTGCAGAACAGTTGATTGCGCAAGTTACACATATACCACAAGTAAAGCTCGGTCATTTCCCAACACCCCTTGAGGAATGTCCAAGGCTCTCCGATGCACTCGGCGGTCCACGTATCTTCATAAAGCGTGAAGATTGCTCCGGATTAGCGTTTGGAGGGAACAAGGTGCGGCAGCTCACATTCACACTCGGCGATGCAGTCGCACAAGGTGCTGACACAATCGTCCACGGTGCTGCCTCACAGTCGAATCACTGTAGACAAGCCGCCGCTGCCTGTGGTAAACTTGGACTTAAGTGTTATCTGCGTCTTGCACGAGATCACAAAAGTATCCCTCAAGGCAATCTATTGTTGGATAAATTAGCGGGTGTTGACGTTGAAATTGTTGATGTTCCGTTCGGACCCGAATTAGATGTGGTGAAACAAGAATTGGCGAAAAAACTGGAGTCTGAAGGGCTGAACCCCTATGTTGTGGCGGGTCCGCGCGCAACAGCACTTGCCGCTGTTGCCTTTACATGGTGCATCGCTGAAATTGCCCAACAGCAACAACAGTTAGGAATCGATGCAGATTGGATTTACACTTGTTCTGTAGGTGGTACACAAGCTGGACTCATCCTCGGCACTAAAACGCTTGCCTCGAAAATGAAGCCTTTCGGGATCGCACCCATCCGCTGGGAAAATAAACACGAACGCTTACGCACCGCTGCAAATGATGCAGCAGCCCTCCTCGGACTTGACAACACGCGGGTTGAGGATGCTGATATTCAGAACACTGATGACTACATTGGAAAGGCTTACGGTTACCTCACACCCGAATGTATTGACGCGCTTAAACTCGTTGTCAAAACAGAGGGGATTTTCCTCGATCCCGTTTACACCGCTAAAGCCATGGCGGGCCTCATTGACCATATTCAACAAGGCAAACTCGGACGTGACGATACGGTCATTTTCCTACACACCGGTGGCACCCCCGCACTCTTTGCCTATCAAGAGGAATTAGTCGCCGATCTGTAACTTCAATCACCGGAATCAAAATCTCAGTTGGGTAAATGTCGATTTCCTGTCGATTTGATGCGATAGCTGCCTTCCCCTACTTCCTTCTGATTAATTTCCCTTGACTTTTTTCTTATCTGTGATTATTTTAACGTGAGTCCTACAACAAGAATAATACACGTTTTCAGAGAAGGTCCCTCAAGGTTTGCCCTATATACATTGTTCTCATGACAACCACTATACGCCCGGTGAAAATCTAAAGAACCTGTTTGAAGAACTGGTAGTCCAACCCTTTGAACGCAATCTACCCGCATTCGCGGAAGATGTTAAAAATAACAGAATATACTACTGGGAAGATATAGCACGCATTCTCAGACAAGGACAGAGCAATTTCGATGACACATCCTATGATAAACCATCAAACGAATATTATTTTCCAAAGGACAAGGTGGCTATCTATTGCGTCCATCACATGCCAAGACACCTCTTTAGTTCTTATCACATCTTTACGAATTATCTCACACCGATAAGCGAAAAGAATAAAGTTGTATTCATTGATTTTGGTTGTGGTCCGTTAACTTCAGGTATTGCTTTTCGCGCTTTTGCAGAACAGAATGACATTACCTATTTAGGCATTGATAGTTCACGCGCTATGCTTGATAAGGCCACGGTAATTAACAGATATGGTCCGAATAGGTATAACGTTCCTTTCTTTGACAAATTTGAGTTAGTTCATGGCGACAATTACGACGACTTGATTGGGTTATTGGACACGTACATTGAAAATGGTGATAAAACACAGATTATCTTTAATTTCTGCTATTTGTTCTCAAGTCCAACATTAGACGTTGATAATTTATCCGATGTCCTCATTCAGATGATGCAGCGATACAATCAGCATGAAATGCGTTTAGTCTATCAAAATCCTGATCATCGATTGTTACCCAAATCCCGCCAGTTAAAATTGTATGGTAAGTGGGAACAGCTTAAAACGAATCTTTCGATGTTTAGAAGGCAGGTAGCGCAAGTTGGTGTTGAAACGTTTTCGTATTGTAGGCTGATAAATGGTTTACCGCACAATGAAGCCAAAGTTTACTATGAGATACTTTGCGATGAATCTACTTCCTGTTTTTCACTTCAGACCCAGTAGGCATGGTTCCTAACCGTATCACAAACATATTTTAACTTGACAGCAGTTAGCAAATATAGTATAATGTATTAACTCGGTTTTCAAAGGAGGAAATGTGCTGTGAACCTCTCAAAACTCAATAGGTCAGGGACACCATTAACCTTCACCCGCAAAATGTTCCACTTTCCGCTAAATTATTTTTTTCCACAAGAGAGAATCGGAAGTAAACATCAACAGCCCCTTACAGGGACTGGGTTCTCTAATGTTACACGCTACACACCAAATGTTACACCAGTGTAACATTTTTAAGGCAGATTGCTGGAAAATATATTGTTAAGTTAAAACAATATTCGCTAAATGCCTCTAATGCCCTAAAAAATATCTTGACCAGAAAAATATTACTCATTACACTATTGATACTATAGTTTGGACGATTTCGGTCGGGTTGACTCCTGATTTTCAAAGTATCTCTTATTTTTCCCAAGGAAACTGGCACCCACGCAACTCATATAAAAATAAACGCCGATGCACCAAGAGGCAGCCCCAGAGGGGCAGAATGTCTATAGAAGCGGTATATCCACTAAGACCTAAGCCCCAGAGGGGCGAAATGTGTATCCTGTAAAAATTGTCCAAAGTTTAATATTGATATGGCATAGGATAAATTGTTAGAAAAAATAATCCACGCGGTGATTAGAAAATTTTTCATCACCCGATAAAGCCAACATATATTCGGGAGATTGAGCAGATAATTGCAGTGGGGATAGATCAAATATGAGTGAACTAAAGTATCCGTTTCTTGTCAGGGTCTTACCTTTTGAAAATGACAGTGACGTTTCAATTAAATTTCCCAACCTACCGAGTTCCCCATTTCTTATTAGCATATTGCCTGTAGAAGAGGATGGAGGCTATCTAATCGAATTTCCCGATTTGCCGGGATGTATGTCTGACGGAGGGACGATTGAGGAAACGACAAAAAATGGAAAGAATGCTGTAGTTTGTTGGATAAAAACAGCAAAACAGTATGCAGATAAAATCTTTCAGCCTGGTTCCACTACGCGTTTTTTGCCTCAGGGAAATTATTCTTAGTAACCACTATTGAGAATGAAATATTATGATGTCAGTTCGTGCTAGGATCTACAGAATATGTCATACATAAATTGCTATAATAACAATTACTATAGACCCAATGAAGACTTGCAGGCCTTGTTTGAGAATTTGGTAGTAGAACCATTTGAGCGCGATTTACCGGAACTAGCGATAGCTGTTAGAAACAAAAGAGCATATTACTGGGAAGATATAGCGCGTATTTTGCAGCACGGGCAAAACAATTTCGATCAAGTATCATTTGACGAACTATCTAATAGGTATTATCTCCCGAAACAAAAGGTATCTATTTATTCTGTACATTATATGCCTATGCACCTTTTTAGTTCTTATCATGTTTTCACAAACTACCTTCCACCCTTAAGCGATAAGGTTGTATTTATTGACTTTGGTTGTGGTCCGCTAACTTCCGGTATTGCCTTTCGAGCTTGTACGAGACAGAGTGCTGTTACTTATATAGGAATTGATAGTTCACGAACGATGCTTGATAAGGCGAAGGTAATCAATAGATATGGTCCCAACCAAAATAGATATCCTTTTTTTCACAAGGACAAATTTGAGTTAATTCACGGCGACAATTACGACTACTTGATCAGATTGTTGGACAAGTGTGTTGAAAACGACGATAAGACACAAATCATATTTAACTTTTGTTATTTCTTGGCAAGTGAGACATTAGACATTAATAACTTATCTACTGTACTTACCCAGATTATGAAAGTATATGGTCAGCACAAAATGTGCTTGGTGTACCAAAACCCCGATCATCAAACATTGTATGGTTCCTACCGATCAAGATTATATGGTAAGTGGGAGAAACTCAAAAACGACCTCTTGATGTTTGGAAGTCGAGTAATCCAATCAGATCTTGAAACGTTTTCTTATCGCAGACTAATAAATGGTTCACTGCACAATGATGCCAAGGTCTACCACGAGACACTTTGCTATCAATAAATTCGACCTAATGAGGCCTGACTTATGCAACAATTAGAACTATTATCCTCATCGAGTCAGCGGTCTTCTGTATCGCAATCATCTCCGGAGAATCAGGAGGCGATTGATGTAATCCATAGGAATCAGTATACAGAGACTCGCATCGGTGGAACAGGTCAATTAGACTTATTTCGCTCACCGTACCAGCAACCTCCTGAACCACGGCCATCTCCCAAAAATGAGGAAGCGGTTAAAGCGATCCGAGGTCTCCAGTATATAGAAGACTATATCAGTGTAACCGACCATTATTGGTTTTTAGGTCGGATTGACAAACAACAGTGGCTTAATGACCTAAAGCGGCGTGTTCAGCATTACGGTTTTAAGTATGACTATAGAGCACGCAGAGTAGACCTTGGTATGCATATTGGCGAGTTACCACAGTGGTTGGGGGTGTTGGTTTATAGATTGGAGAAAGAGGGATATATGCCAGGAGGTACAGATCAGGTGATTGTCAATGAATACCAACCTGGGCAAGGAATTTCAAGCCACATTGATTGTGAACCCTGTTTTAAGGAGACAATTGTCTCTCTAAGTTTGGGCTCCGGTTGTATTATGGATTTCACAAACAAATTCGAGAAAAAAAGAAAGATCTCGGTTTGGCTTGCGCCAAGGAGCCTTGTCGTTTTGAGTGGTGAAGCAAGGCATGAATGGTTGCATGGGATTGCTGCCAGAAAATGGGATGAATGGGAGGGTCAAAAACATAAGAGGCAGCGACGGGTGTCGCTAACGTTTAGAAAAGTAATCTTATAAAAAACGGAAAAACGCCGAGAAAAAAGGCGCGGTGTTTTTGCTTGGGTGTTCCCCAAGAGACTGCGCCTCATTGTGTACAACAACCCTATTAGAACCGATCCGCTTTAATCTCACCCCATCGCGTCGCCAATTTCTCTTTCGCATCAACAGGGAACGGTGTATCACGATTCAGATCGTCTTCTGGGTCGCCTTCAAAATAACGGAAGTTATCAATCCAGAAATCCGTATCGGATTGAGCGACAGATAAACTTACCCACATGTCTCTGACAACATCCGCTGTCGCCTTGAAGGTATAGTCATATTCTTCCCATTCGGGTCCGCTCAACATTATGTCAGGATTCGGCTGACCGTTGAGGTGGTTGGTCCAAGGGTCGTGTTGTGTTTGGAAGTTCACTCTCACGACACGCGGTTTTTCAGCACGTGCCCAGAAAACGACGGAGTACGTCTCACCTTTTTCCATTGAGACACTTTTTTGCTTAACTTTTGCGTGCCAAGCTGTGCCAGTGGCTTCGTGTCCGACGATCTTGAGCGACTTCTGTCCATGTTGCGGGTTTTTCTTGTCGATCTCCATTGTATAGAGTCCACCGCGATTACAGCAAGCACCATCCTCCAACTCCCAACCGGCGAGGTCATCTTCAAAACTGTAGTTCTCGATGAGGAGTTCACCCTTTTTCCATTTTCCTAATTCCTGTAGTGTTTCTGCGGACGCACTCAAGCCTATGAGCAGCGCGAGCAGGAACACACTTATAGCAATAGATTTCGTCACGTTAATTTTCCTTTGCGTGCGAAAGCACACTTATAAAACTAAAATTAGCCTTCATCCCGCATAAAAGATTCCACTTCAGGCAGGACTTGCGCAACCGCCGCTTGATCAACGCGATCAGCAACGCCATCATAACCTGCCGTCTGAATCATCTCCACGAGGTTTTGCCCTAATTGTTCAATCGTCCATGCGACTGAATCTGGCACACTCGCTTTATCGAGATGCCGCTGATCGTTCTTGCCAGACGGATCATAGTGGTAATGTGGGTCTTTGCGGAAACAATCAAAACGGAGCAGTTGAACATTTTCACCATCTGCTTCTCCGTAAACACGCACGGAGGGGCCTCCATCTGCTCCGAGGCTACGTTGATCCACATGGAGTTCAACGCCACCTACATCAAACACTTTGTCAGCCATGAGTTTTCTCCCTATTTTTAGAGATTTCCACAATTATACATCATAGTAACTTACATGTCAACTAAAATCTCCGTAACCCTCTCGTGTTACCAAAAAAATCTTTTTTATAGTTTTTACTATAAAAAACTTGACAAAAATAATTCTGATATGATATACTATTAACAATAATAAAATTAAATTCTCTTTATCCGAGTTGAAATGAAACAACAGATGCTCGACCGCTTTGGGCGGATCCATACGAATCTCAGAATCTCGGTTACCGATGTCTGTAACTTCCGGTGTATCTACTGTATGCCAGAAGACATGGCCTTCATGCCAGACGCGGCACTGATGACGTATGACGAGATTTTGCATCTCTCTTGCATTTTCGTTGGATTAGGTGTTAGCAAAGTTCGTATTACAGGTGGCGAACCGCTCGTCCGTCCGGGTGTGCCTGCGCTCATAAAGAGACTGACGCATCTTGAAGGGCTGAAAGACATCAGCCTAACAACAAACGGCATTGGGCTTATTACACAAGCACAAGCACTTTATGACGCTGGACTTCGTCGTATTAATGTGAGTTTAGACACACTCAACGAAGAGAAATTCGAGCAGATGACGCGCCGAAAGGTGCTTTCACGTGTACTTAAGGGTCTGAAAACCGCACACGAATGCGGCTTTGACCCAATTAAAGTCAATGCTGTCGCAATGCGAGGCTTTACCGATGACGAAATCGTTGATTTAGCCACGTTCGCGCGTCAAAATAATTATCAACTCCGATTCATCGAATTTATGCCGCTCGATGCCGATGATGTCTGGGGACGCAACATGTACATCCCCGGAAAAGAGATTATTGACAAAATTAACGCTGTCTATCCGCTTGCCCCGGTAACTCTGAACGGCGAATCGAAAAGCGATACTGCTCAACGCTATCGCTTCACCGATAACGGCAACGAGGTCGGGATTATTCCTTCTGTGAGTGAACCGTTCTGTGCAAATTGTAACCGAGTACGTCTCACGGCTGATGGAAAATTTCGGACATGTCTTTTCTCGCTAACGGAAACCGACCTGCTTACACCGCTACGCGAAGGTGCCTCAGACGCAACAATTGCCGAGTTAATTCTGGATGCCGTCGCACAAAAAGAGGCGGGACATAAAATTAACGCCGCAGACTTCATCAAACCGGAGCGAAACATGTCGAGAATCGGGGGTTAAAACATCTTTTGTCGTAATAGACGCAAGTACTAAAAAACAGGATTCGGTCGTAATATAAACAGACCAAAAATGGTGCAATTGCAACCATACCTTTCAACTTATAGGAGTACAAATCAACCCATGAACAACGAGTTGGTCATCAAAGACTTACACATCAGTGTACAGGGTAAACCGATTGTTAAGGGGCTCAGTTTGACCGTAAAACCGGGTGAAATTCATGCGCTTATGGGACCAAACGGGTGTGGAAAAAGCACCCTCGCTAACAGTCTCATGGGACATCCCCTTTATGATATTGATTCAGGCGAAGTGCTTTTTGATGGTGTCGATGTCCTCGAACTTGAACCCGACGAACGTGCCAAACTCGGACTCTTCCTCGCTTTCCAGTATCCAACGACAATTCCAGGCGTAAGCTTGGCGAATTTTCTACGACTTGCTGTCAGTGCGGTTCGTGGAAAAGGAGGCAACGGTGCCGGTAACGACAACCTTATTCCGATGCGCGAATTCCGTCGCGAACTCCGCGAGAAAATGAAACAACTCGGTGTTGATGATTCCTTCGCCAGACGTTACCTCAACGATGGGTTCTCTGGTGGCGAAAAAAAGCGTGCCGAAATTCTGCAACTTGCCATGCTTGAACCGAAAGTTGCGATCCTTGATGAAACCGATTCTGGACTCGACATTGACGCGGTCCGAATCGTCGGAGAGAGTATCAGTAGACTCATTGGCCCGGACCTCGGTGTGCTAATTATTACGCACTATCCTCGGTTGTTGGATTACATCCGACCGGAGTTTGTGCATATACTATTGGATGGCAGAATTGTTGAATCCGGAGGGTGGGAACTCACACAGATATTAGAGGCAGAGGGCTACGATCCAATTCGAGAAAAACACAGTTTTTAAACTATTAACTCTGGGCACCGCGCCACTTCGTTTCGCGGTGGTTTTCGGTTAAGCCCAACTGCTTCTGGATATCGGAGTGACGAACGGATCCCCTAACCTAAATGGGAGTGCCAAGACCCATTGTGAAATGGAAGGGTGCCGAGGATCCACAATTAGAAAAACGTAAGAGGAGAGGTGAAATGGCAAATTCTGAACTGAATACCACAGAAGAACTCGGGATTAGTAAAGATTACCAATACGGGTTCCACGATGATATTAAACCGACATTCAAGTCACGCAAAGGGTTGGACGAAAGTGTTATCAACGAAATGTGTGACATCAAAGGCGAACCCGATTGGATGCGACAGTATCGGCTTGAGGCGTACAAGATTTTCAGGCAGAAGCCGATGACGAAATGGGGTGGCGACCTAACACAACTCGATTTTGACGACATCTATTACTACGTCAAAGCCTCTGATCGGAGTGAACGCAGCTGGGATGACGTGCCGGAAGATATCAAGAAAACTTTTGATCGACTCGGTATCCCTGAAGCGGAACGGAAGTTCCTCGCGGGGGTCGGTGCACAGTACGATTCGGAAGTCGTTTATCATAACATCGTCGAAGAATTGGAAAAAATTGGTGTTGTCTTCCTTGATACCGATACCGCTATCAAAGAATACCCGGATCTCGTGAAGAAATACTTTGGAACCATTATCCCGTCCGCGGATAACCAGTTCGCTGCACTCAACAGTGCTGTTTGGAGTGGTGGAAGTTTCGTTTATGTTCCACCGGGTGTGAAGGTCGAATATCCTTTACAAGCCTATTTCCGTATCAATAGCGAGAACATGGGGCAATTCGAGCGTACGCTCATCATCGCCGATGAAGGATCTCAGGTACACTATGTTGAAGGCTGCACGGCACCTACATTTAGCAGCGAGTCCTTACACAGTGCGGTTGTTGAGATTGTCTGCATGAAAGGGTCGCGTGTGCGTTACACGACTATCCAGAATTGGGCAGGCAATGTATACAATCTCGTGACGAAGCGAGCGGTTGCTTATGAGGACGCGCAAATGGAATGGGTGGACGGTAATCTCGGTAGTAAGTTGACGATGAAGTATCCGAGCGTCTATATGATGGAACCCGGTGCACGTGGCGATATTCTATCGATCGCTTTTGCCAGCAAAGGACAGCATCAGGACGCCGGTGCCAAGGTCTATCACTGTGCCCCGAATACCTCTTCACAGATTATCTCAAAGAGTATCAGCAAAGATGGTGGACGCTCCAGTTATCGCGGATGGGTCGATGTCGCGAAAGGCGCGAAGGGATGTAGATCACACGTCGTCTGTGATGCGCTTCTTCTTGACAAAGACTCGCGTTCGGATACCTATCCAGTCATTGAGATTGCCGAAAATGATACCCACATTGAACATGAGGCGCGCGTCAGCAAAATCGGGGAAGAGCAGCTCTTCTATCTCATGAGCCGCGGGCTTTCGGAAGAGGAAGCCTCTACGATGATTGTGAACGGATTCATTGAACCCCTCGTCAAGGAGCTTCCGATGGAATATGCTGTGGAAATGAACCGTCTCATCCAACTTCAGATGGAAGGTTCAATCGGTTAAGATGGTCGTCAGTCATCAGTCGTCAGTCGTCGGTTAAGAGACGATTTGTAACAATCCGCCCGAACTTTGGGACCGCCACGAGGCAGTGAATTGTTAAAACCTCTTAACTGAAGACTGATAACTGATAACTCATAAAGGATCAAAAAAATTGCAAAAAGGCGAATTTTCAAAAGAATTTCTTCAAAAAATAACAGAAACTGAGCCAAACTGGATGCGTGAAAAACGGCTGGAGGCTTATGCGCTTTATGAATCCTTGCCGATGCCACATACAACGGAAGATGATGTCTGGCGCCGCACCGTTGATATGCGCACCCAAGATTATTGGCGACGAAGTCGACGATCGATGCGCGGCTTCTCACTCGAAAAATATTATCCGAATCCGCCGACAAACAGTAAGCAACCTGTAGAAAGTGTAGACGACAACGACGAGGAGACAGCAGGGCTGCTAGTGCAAGTTGATGGGCAACTCCAATACAGTTCTGATGCACAAGCCTTAAAAGAAAAGGGAGTTTACTTTGCACATCTCCCAACGGCACTGCAAGAACGACCGGAACTCCTCCGCACCTACTTCATGAACAAGGCAGTGACCCTCGAAACGACACTAAAGAGTGGGAATATCGCCCGGTATAACAAATTTGACGCGCTCCACGGTGCTTTTTGGCAAGGCGGTTATCTGTTGCACGTCCCTAAGGGTGTGAAAATCCAAGTGCCCCTGCGGGTCCAGGTCAAAATGTCGGAAGCCGAACGTGCCGATCTATCCCATACACTCATCGTCGCCGAAGAAGGCAGTGAAGTCGCGATCTTGGAGGACAATTCATCTACCAATCCAGAGGCGAGCGGTTTACATAGTGGTGCAATTGAGATTTTCGCAGGACAGAATGCCAATGTAACTTATGTGCAAGTCCAACGTTGGAATCGGCAGGTATGGAACTTCGCTTCACACCGTGCCATAGTCGCTAGAGATGCACAGCTCTGCTGGGTCACTGCCACATTCGGTAGCAGACTTAGCAAAATAAATCAGGCAGTTGTTTTAAACGGTGCTGGGAGCAACGCACAAATGCTCGGATTGGCGTTCACGGATAGTCGTCAACACTTCGATGTAAGTACGGCACAAGAACACGCTTCTCCACATACCATCAGTGATCTTCTCTATCGGACTGTCTTGAAAGATAGAGCGCAAACCGCATGGGGTGGGAACATTTATGTCTATCCGGCGGCGAACCATACCGATGCCTATCAGAAAAACGATAATTTGCTGCTAAGCGAACGGGCACATGCCGATACCTTGCCGGGTCTGGAAATTGAGGCACATGAGGTGCGTTGCACACACGGCGCAACTGCAGGAAAGATTGATGCCGATCAGGTCTTTTACTTGATGAGTCGCGGTCTACCTTACACACAAGCTGAAAAACTGATTGTTGACGGATTTTTTGAACCTGTCATGGAACGTATCCCGTTAGAATCCGTTCGAGAGGAACTCAGTACGTCTATTACAAACAAGTTAGGCTAACTGTCAGTAGATGGATTTTAGGGTTACAAACCGCTCACACAATACTTACTGACAACCGACAACTATAAAAAAGGAGCAACTCACAATGAGTCAACCGAAAATTATCGCTTATATGAAACCTGTTTGTGGCTGGAGCAATGGTGTTCGTGCTATCTTCGCAAAATACGGTTTGGACTACGAAGATAGGGATATCATTAACAACGCAGATAACTATCGCGAAATGGTCCAGAAGACGCAGCAACCTTACCAACCTTGTGTCCAAATTGACGATATCATACTTGCTGATGTCAGCGGCGACGAGGTGGAACACTACTTGGTCTCGGAAGGGATCGTCAAATCGAACGATGCCGAGACCGACGTACCGACGGATCAGGCGTGCGAAGACCATGGACCCTCTGCTGTTAATATTGGCAATATTGGCTTCCCAAGCAGATAGTGCAACTTTGTCCACCTCCGAGTGTGGACGCGTCGGCACTTGCTTCGCGTCCACGGTGAGGCTACACAATAGCATAGGATAAGACATAAATGCATACGCTGGAATTCCGGCCCCTTGATCTTGAAGGCATTCGCAAAGATTTTCCGATCTTCGGGACGATACCACCGCTTGCCTTTTTGGATAATGCCGCGTCAACGCAGACACCACGTCCTGTCGTTGACGCGATGGATGCCTATTACGATACCTATCGCTCCAATATCCATCGCGGCATCTATCGGATCTCGGAGGAGGCAACGGAACAGTATGAGCGCGCAAGAGAGAAGGTCGCTCAACTGATTAACGCACCTCGGTCACGTCAGGTGATTTTCACGCGGAACACAACGGAATCTATCAATCTTGTCGCTTACAGTTGGGGAGGCGCGAATATCCGTGAAGGTGATGAAATTGTTCTCACCATTATGGAACACCATAGCAATCTCGTCCCTTGGCAGTTACTGGCACAGCGCACTGGTGCGACGCTCCGGTTCGTTGACATAACCGATGAGGGATTACTCGACTTCACACAACTCCGCGACCTACTGACCGAGAAAACGAAACTTGTCGCCATAGGACACGTCTCTAATGTACTCGGCACCATCAATCCAATCCAGTCTATCATCGATATGGCACATGCTGTTGATGCGAGAGTGATTGTTGACGCAGCGCAATCCGTCCCACATTTTCATGTTGATGTTCAACAACTCGACTGTGATTTCCTCGCATTCTCAGGACATAAGATGTGTGGACCGACCGGTATCGGGGTCCTATACGGTAAATCGGAATTGCTCGAGGAGATGCCGCCTTTTCTCGGTGGTGGTTCAATGATTCGAAGTGTTGAACGGGAGGTCTCCAGTTACGCAGAACTGCCCGCCAAATTTGAGGCGGGAACCCCAAGTATTGCCGAAGCTATCGGGCTTGGACATACTGTTGACTACATTACACAAGCGAATTTAGCAGCAATCCATGTCCATGAACAAGAACTTCTAAAATACGCGCATCAACGTTTGGAAGAAATCGAAGGTATTACCCTGTACGGACCAGCACCGCATCAGAAAACGGGTGTCATCTCTTTTAATATGGACGGCATTCACCCTCATGATGTTGCTGGAATCTTGGACACACACAACGTTGCTGTCCGTGCTGGACATCACTGTGCACAGCCCCTCATGAAAAGATTAGATGTCATCGCCACCGTCCGTGCCAGTTTTTATCTCTACAACACGATTGAAGACGTGGAGCGTTTGTATGAAGGACTTTGCAGAGCACAGAAACTTATGACTCGGAGAAAAGTATGAACATATATCAGGAAGAACTGCTCGACCATTACGAAAATCCAAGCAACTACGGGACGTTGCCGAATCCTGATATTTCGCACCAAGAAGATAATCCGCTTTGTGGTGATCAGATTCGCATTGATCTGCTTATTGAAGATGATAAGGTTAAAGAGGTACGTTTTTGCGGACACGGCTGTACCATCAGCCTAGCCGCTGCCTCTATGCTGACAGAGAAAATTGAGGGTAAAACCCTTGATGAAGTCAAACAACTCTCAAAAGATGACATTTTGGACATGATTGGCATCCCTTTGGGACCGGTTCGCCTCAAGTGTGCATTATTAGCACTCAAAGTCCTCAAAGCCGGCACCTATGGAATTAAAGGTTGGCCCGGCGAAGAAGAATAAAAACATTTTCCTATGGACTATGCTAAAAGTGATTTAGCAAATTCATTAGAAACCATCGCGAAACGTAGTGGAGCGATGCCCAGGAGACCATAATAAAAAACATGCCAGAATTCTATAAAGTTGCGAAAGTTAGCGAAGTGCCACCCGGCACCAAAAAATTGGTTGAGGTGGATTTTGTTTCCGTGCTAATCTTTAACGTTAAGGGCGAGTTTTATGCAATAGAGGACGTTTGCACACACGACAACGGTCCGTTAGCGGAGGGTTGGTTCAGTGGCGACGAAATAGAATGTCCACGACACGGTGCTCGCTTCTGCGTGAAAACCGGAAAAGCACTCTGTATGCCCGCAGTTGAAGATGTCGAATCTTATGCCGTCAAACTTGAGGGTGATGACATCCTCATCAGTCTCGATTAAATGCAGAAATACTTCTGACTCACAAGCCATATTTTGTAGGAGGAAATTTAAATGGTATCAGAAGCATCCGTCTTAGAAACTATCAAAGAAAATATCATTGACCCAGAAATCGGTATTAACATCGTTGATATGGGGCTTATCTACGGCGTTGACATCAACGATACAATTGTTGATATTACAATGACCTTAACGAGTCCGGGATGCCCTGCGGGTGGGCAAATTGTCAACGGCATACAACATGTCGCACAACAAATGGATGGGGTTGAAGAAGTCAACATCAATGTTGTCTGGGACCCGCGTTGGACCATGGAAATGATGAGCGAAGATGCAAAGGACGAACTCGGCATCTTTTAAAGTAGTAGGTACACGCCGTGTGCCGTAACCTGTATTATGAGCAGGATTACAAAACAACCGAAACTTCTTAAGAAACACCCGAACGCCTTTCAGGTAGAATGGAAAGATGGGCATACCAGTTGGTATCCATACACCTATCTCCGTCAGATGTGTCCGTGTGCTGAATGTGCAATCATCCGACACAAAGGCAGAGATGTCCACTCCCTCTTTTCGCCGCAAGGCGATGGAGACATAACACTCATTGCGGTTTCGGACGATATCCAACCGCTTGATATCCAGTTGGTCGGCCGCTACGCACTCCAATTCAACTGGAACGATGGACACGCTACCGGTATATATCCGTTTGAAGTGCTACGCGAGACATGTCCATGTCCAGAATGTACACCATTACCAGAGGAAGAAAATTGAGTCATGCAAACATATATCCCTGAGATTTCCGTACAAGCACTGAAACGAAAATTAGACACAGATGCCTCCGTGTTGTTGATTGATGTCCGAGAACCGAGTGAATACGACATCGTGCATATTGAAGGGGCATGGTTAATACCACTGAACACCTTACCGGATCAGATAGACAGTATCCCCACAGAACAAGAGATTGTTGTCTACTGTCACCACGGCACACGTAGTTTCCACGCCACCGACTACCTGAACCAAAACGGATTTCATGATGCCAAAAATCTTGCAGGCGGTGTTGACCAGTGGGCAGCCGAAATTGACCCAACGCTACCGAGATATTAAGGAGATATCAGATGATTGTTGAATTTGAAAATCGCTCCGGTGAAATAGAACAAGCCCAAATGGAGATTGACGAACCGTGTCCGATCTGTTGTGGTATGCTTTTTCCATTCGTTGCAGCGGAACTGGATAGCGGATACCGCTGTAGCAGCTGCGGCCTTGTTTTTGCGCCTGTAGAAGCAAAGCAGAATAGCAATTAGCACGCTTCGCTTTCGGCGGTCAGCACGGTGGCTGCACCACCTTTCACGGGCAGCGATTCAGTAGAGGCTCTTAACTGAGGGCTGAAAGCGAGTGGAACGAGCGACCTGACTGCTGACGACTGTTCTGTTATTCAATCTTCCGAAAATCCGGAACTTCCATCGGTGTGCCACCATTTGCAATCGACTGCTCAGAAACCAATCCCGGCACTGTGAAATCCATCGCCGTATAAACATCAAGCGGCGGCGGTGTATCAGTGAGAATACTATCGACAAAATCGCGCACCTTAAAATACTCCCCAAGATCGCCAGCATTCTCAGACTCAGCAGGCGGGTTCTTCCACCGCTCAGGCAACAAATCTTCAAACTGCAAGAGGGGTCGCCACTGCTCAGTTACCGAGAACTCATCCAACCAAATCTTCGGTGCAGCGCCCAATCCACGTGAGCTCTCATAGCACCCTTTTGTCCCTTGCAAACTGAAATAGGAATTCGCAGGACGGTTCGAGAGCATATCAATACGGATTTTGATTAACCCGCCAGAATCTGTCTTACAGAGCATCATCACCGTATCCTCCATCGCGTGCTCTGGGTCTGTGTTAACGCCACTGCCGAGACAACAGACACTCTCCACACGTCCATCAAACCATTGAAGCACTGGACCGAGACTGTGGGTCGCGT
This sequence comes from Candidatus Poribacteria bacterium, assembly GCA_963662915.2. Lineage (GTDB taxonomy): Bacteria > Poribacteria > WGA-4E > WGA-4E > WGA-3G > WGA-3G. The sequence goes on from CAXXEU010000002.1 coordinate 3,315,880, forward strand.
AATTGCACCGATTAATGCCGACCTGCCAGTAGTAGCGCCACGTCGGATTGCCACCCGCATCGTGATGGAGCGACTTAACGTTGTGGACGTATTCCCCTTCCCCGAAATAGACATCCCCAAACATACCCGCCTCTACCATGCTCCGTATGAGTACGTTGGACTTAGAATAACATGTATTCTCAGCCATTGTGTATTTGGGCGTAGCTCGCGAGCCCATATTGCGAAGTGCAGACGATTTCCGAACTGCTCGAACCAAGTCGTAGCACTCCTCTAAATTGACAGCAGCGGTCACCTCACTAATGACATGTTTCCCGGCTTCCAACGCTTCGATGGACTGCGGCACGTGCAGATTTTCAGGCGTGGCGAGGACAACAAGATCGACTGCATCCAACATTGCTCCATAATCTGTAAACTTCTGAGGAATATCAAACCGTTCCGCAACGTTATTAAGGTTTCCCTCATTAATGTCACAAACCGCCGTTACATCGGTTTCCGCTATCGCCTTAAAGGGTGTGATGTAAGAACTCCCTCGATGTGCCCCAACGATACCGACTTTTAGTTTTGTCATTGCATATTGCCTCCTATATATACGGATAGGATAGCACAGCACGTGTAATTTATCAGTAAAATTTGCATCCGTTTTCGGCTTGAGAAATTTACCTGAATATGCTAAAATGCTATAAAAGATACTGATATCAACAGATCCTATGTTTTTTCATTAAAGGTAGATTAGGGAGCTCGGTATGAAGGAAAATGCATTTGCCAATACAATCATAGTTGGAGATACAACAAAGGTCTTATCACAGTTGATCGAGAGCACGGAACAGTATCATGTGATTATTGCGGATCCGCCATACAACATTGGTAAAGATTTTGGTAATAACAGCGCCTCCATGCCAATAGATGACTACGTAGAATGGGCAGAATCATGGATAAAAGACTGTCTTCATCTTCTGGTAGATGATGGATTGCTTTATCTTTATGGGTTTCCTGAAATTATTGCAAGAATTTCTGCCCGCTTCCCTATCCACGAGCAACGCTGGTTAGTCTGGCACTACACGAATAAAACTGTCCCTTCCCTCAAATTCTGGCAAAGGTCACACGAAACGATATTATGTCTTTGGAAACCAAATATGCCTCGCGTGAATTTGGAGGTAGATCAAATTAGGGAGCCTTATACCGCGAGTTTCTTAAAAAACGCAGCTGGCAAAGAACGAAAAAATACCCCTTCTCGTTATGGAAGATCTGGCAAAACAACCATTTACCAAGCACATGAGAATGGAGCTTTACCCAGAGATGTTATTAAAATTCCTGCTTTGGTAGGTGGAGCAGGACGTGCTGAAAGATGGTTTGTTTGTAAAACTTGTAAGTCTCAAATTTATCCACCTGAACACTTATCTGAGCACCGCGGACACGATGTCCTAAAGCATCCAACCCAAAAGCCTATGGAATTAACCAGACGACTTATCCGATCCCGTATCAATGGAGAAGAAGGCAAGGTACTTATCCCATTTTCAGGTTCAGGTTCAGAGTGTGTTGTGGCCCAGTCATTAGGTGTTGGATACCTTGGTATAGAAATAAATCCTGAATATGTTGACTTTGCAATGAAATGGTTGGAATACGATGATGAACAACTGGTATGGGTACGGGAGACTAACGATGTATCAACTAACGCCTAGAATGCAACAAAATTTTCGCCAATATTTGGAGAAATATCACGATTTATTTGATGGTGGACGTTGTTCAGGTTGGGAATTAGAAGAACTCATATACAAATCTATTCAATCAGATAACACTGCAGGTCATCATGCTACTTGGAAGAAGGGATTTCTTTTTTTCGCTATGAGCAGGTTATGCTACATAAAGAGAGCATTGCGTAAGTCCTACGGGAATTTGCGGGGAGAACTGTCCATATTGAACTTTTGGAAGATCAGTCCTACAAGTTATCTTTTGTATAATATCAGTGCTGTAATCAGGCAATGAACAACAAAACGCTTGACCATCTGCTAATCACGCTCACAGTTTTATTTGATCTCTGTTTTGTTGCCACCGCAATTGTTGTCGCATACTGGGTCCGGTTTGAATCCGGTTGGACCCCTGAAGTCCTCGCCTTACATAAAGGTGGTACCCCGCCGCTTGATGACTATTTCCGACTCATCCCACTGATGGTAATTGTCTGGATAATGACGCTGAAAGCCCTAAAACTCTATCGTCCAGAAAACAATGCCACGCTTTCGGCGTTCTGGACGCTCTGTAAAGCTGCCTGCATTGCCCTCATCGCTACATTAGCTGCATTGTTCTTTGTTTTCCACCACGATGCCTACTCGCGTTGGGTCATGCTGCTCGCTTCTGGGTTCAGTCTCATTTGGCTGTTTCTCGGACGCCTCGTCCTTTACCGTTTTCGACAGGCAATCCACGCCCAAGGGGTCGGTGTCCAGCGAGTTGCGATTGTTTGCAATATAAACTTGCAAAATTCATCTCACATCTGTCACAATGCTCGTGTCGAAGAATTTATCAAGGTCTTGCAAGCGAAAGCGGACAGTGGTTATGCGTTAGTAGGCACTATCAGTGGAACGACAGATGCGGTTGTCTATCGCCCTGGCGGCTCACATCCACAATATCTTGGCGGAAGTCGAGATATACTTGCGTTAGTGCAAAGGCATCGACTGGATACACTCTTCATCGCATCACCAGTGTCAAATGACACGATTCTACAGATTCTCCACACCTGCGAAGGCGTGCCGGTTCAAATCAATGTCCTGCCAGAACTCTCCGAATTCATCAGGAGCGGCACTGCTATCACCTTCTTTGATGATATACCGGTCCTCCAACTCCGAGAAACCCCTATGCAAGGCATACAAGGCATTCTCAAGCGTCTTATAGACATCGTTTTCAGTCTGGTCGCCTTGATACTGGTAAGTCCACTCATGTTAGTCATTACAATTGCGATCCGCCTCACCTCGCCCGGCAGAATAATTTTCCGCCAAGAGCGTGTCGGTAGAGCCGGGAAGCGATTCAACATCTACAAATTCCGTTCCATGCGCGCCGATGCCGAAGAAAAAGTAGGGCATGTATGGGCAAAAGATGACGATCCACGGGAGACTTCGCTCGGAAAATTCCTCAGACGCTGGAGTTTAGACGAATTACCCCAATTTTTCAACGTTCTCAAGGGTGATATGAGTCTCGTTGGACCGCGACCGGAGATGTCCGGTCTTATCGACGGGTTCCGAGAATCGATACCCCATTATCTTTCCCGGCAGCGCGTCAAGTCGGGTATGACAGGTTGGGCACAAGTCAACGGCTTGCGGGGTAATACCTCTCTTGAAGAGCGAGTCTCTTATGACCAATACTATATCGAAAACTGGTCTCTCGGCTTGGATATTAAAATCATGCTCAAAACCCTATGGGCAGTTAAAAAAGGCTCTCGCTGATATAGCGATTCGCTACCTACTAACCATTAATTGCTATTCCCCAAAATACCGACGCATAAAGGGCCATGCGCCTGCTTTATAATAACGATGTCCACCTTCACCGATAAAAAGTTCACACCTATCCGCAACGCCTGCGACCGTATAGATTTCCTTTAACCGTTCATAAGCCAACTCAACGTGGTCTATCGGAAAAATTCCGTCATCGCGTCCAGCAATCGCACAGAACGGGCGCGGTGCGATTAAGCCCGCGACATCGTACATCTCTCCCAACCGCATGACACCCGGTACATAGTTACATTCGCAATGCCGGATCATGCCGATGCTCCCTTCAAACGTGCAGAAATAGCAACTCGGAATCGCCACAGTGATACGTGTCTCACATGCCGCGGCGAAAAGTGATACCGTCCCACCGCCAGAGTTCCCGGTAATAGCGACGCGTTCAGCATCTACGGGTAGGTGTTCAATCGCCCAATCAATGAGGCGCGACATGTCCCACACCCGTTCACCGATCGGGGTACGTCCGACAAGTATACTATGAACCAACTGGTGTCGGCATGAATGCGTATTATTGGCGTGTTTATCCGCCTCGGTGCGTGTTTCACCAAAAGCCCGCGTCGTGGGCGCAATAGCAATATAACCCTCCTCAACGACTGCCTGTCGTGCGATGTCACGCTCACCTTCTAACATGTGTTTTTCTTCCGCTTCCGATTCGGCAATACCGGCGTAGATATGCGGATGGTTATGCCCGTGTGGCGCAAGTACTAGTGGGACTTTGTCTTCAACTTCTTTCGGACGCAGCAGATAGAACGGAAGTGGCACCGTCGGCTCGACCCACAGATACCAACTTTCTCGGAAATGGTCATTCATATCCAAAACTTCGAGCTGCTCGGCTCTCGGCATATAGTCCGCCAGGTCCGATTCCATATTATCTAAACCGAGGATTTCCCGAAGCTTCGGACGAAAAGCTGCTTGCCACGCTAAAAAACCTTCTCGTGAGGTTTCTTGAAATTCATACGTTCGTGGAACAGTGTCGTATAGGTTCTTAAAGTGTACTTCAGCATCATACATTGCAATTTTCTCCCATAGTTGGGTTCACTTGACAAAATTCAAAGCGGTGCTATAATGTGCATAATCATAGACGACCCTTACATACCTGTCAACTCTTTTAACAGTTATGTCCAGACGGTATCTCTGCTTGTTAATACCCACTGAATGCCACACGCGTATTCAGTATTGATTCACCCAAATTATTAATGAACCTGCTATAGGTCATGAAAGGTTCTTAACAATTGGAATACTGCCAGGACAACGGAGGCAGCAGCCCAGATTCAATAAATTAAAAAACTCAGAGGCAATAGTAAAAAATGAAAGTATTGATAACTGGTGCCAGTGGTAGACTCGGTCAGTTCGTCATTCGAGAATTGGAAACCGAAGGACACTCGCTGGTGCTGATGTCGCGCAGAAATCCACCCGATGAATTCGCGCATCTCCCATTTATTCAAGGCGATTTAAACAATTTTGAAGACTGTCAGCGCGCCGTTAAAGGTACAGACGCAATCCAACACCTCGGCGCACAGCCCAACCCAGTCGATCACCCAGATTTACGGGCAGGCGCAGCCGAGAAAGGCATCCCATTCGATGCAACCTTCAAAACAAATATGCTCGGGACCTACTACCTCATGCAAGCGGCGATCGAAGCAGATGTGCAAACAGTCGTGATGTGCGGCAGCAACTGCGCACTGGGACACGGTTTCCGAATCAGCAAAACCCATATCCCGGTAGATTACCTACCGATCAATGAAAAACACCCGTGTTATCCTGAGGATTCCTATAGTTTCTCCAAACGTTGTGGTGAAGACCTCTTAGCAAGCTACACCCGTGCGTATGGCATCCGCACTTATGTTACGCGTCCCGCGGGTATCAGTCCAGAAGAGCGACGCGATCAGATGAAAGCGAACGCCAAACCGATGACCGGTTGGACACCGTGGCTCTGGTGCTGGGTCGGGAGTGAAGATGTCGCGAGTGCGCACCGCCTACTCATGGAAAAGGCAGACACCTTACCACCGCATGATGTCTACTTTCTCAACGCCGATGATACTTCAGCATTGGAACCTTCTCAAGAACTCGTTGAACGCTTTAAGCCGGAATTCTTGCCGAAAGTGAGAACACTTCAAGCGCATCAATCCTTTATCAATTGCGATAAACTCAAATCCGCTGTCGGATGGCGACACGACACATCATGGCGATAAAATAGCCAATAGTAGTCAGCAATCGGCTTTCAGCCATTGGCTTTTGGTTAAGAATTTGTTTTGTAACAATTTCCCCAACTTGGCGTACTCAAGGAAGTGGTGAGGCGTTACAGAGGCTCTTTAACTGAAAACCGACAACTGGCAACCGATAACGAATAAAAAATTGGAGGAATTCTCATGGGAACCACTAGTGCCAGAGTACGGATTGGTGTTGTCGGTGTAGGAAGCATCGCCGTGCGTGGAATCTTGCCACACCTCACACAAGACGACGTTCAAGATAGATTGGAAGTAACCGCTGTCTGTGATCCGGTGCCGGGCAGAGCAGATGCAGCGTCTGAAAAATTCAATGTGCCATACGCTTACGACACTTATGAGGCACTTCTGGCAGACGGACATGTAGATGCCGTCAGTATCGCCTCACCCATTGGTCTCCACTACGAACAAGGAAAACTTGCCATTGATCACGGGGTTCATGCCCACTTCAACAAAACAATGACAACCACTGTTGACGAAGCAGACGATCTCATTGAATCTGCAGCGCGCAAAGGTGTAAAATTGGTAGCATCCCCAGGCGAGATGCTTCGTCCGATTCATCAAGAAATTTGCAGGCTTATTAATGACGGTGCTATCGGAACGCTAACGTGGGCAGCCACTGGATCCGCTTTCGGCAGATACCATGAAAATGAATCCGTTAGGCAAGGCGACGATCCGCTCTCTAACATTAACCCTGCTTGGTATTTCCGCAAACCCGGTGGTGGACCGCTATACGATATGACCGTTTACGGCTTGCATACGATGACCGGCATCCTCGGACCCGCAAAACGCGTAACGGCGTTCTCTGGTGTTCGCATCAAAGAACGTGAATTCCGAGGCGAGATGCTCCCATGCGACATGGACGACAACACCTTTATTCTCGTTGACTTCGGTAAGGCATTTTTCGGGTTCGTCTACGGTGCTGCGGCTGGTTCTGTCGTCAGAGGCAGATTAGCCATTCACGGCACCGCTGGCTCGATTGAGGGGAATTTGCTGAACGGGAAACCAATTGAGGCATCAGATAGTGGACTCCCGCACGTTGTAGGACCGCATCGCGAGATTCAGGAATCACACGTCTATGAGGACATTATGCAGTTGGTAGATTGGATCCGAGAGGATAAACCGACAATTGTTACGGCAGCGCATGCCCGGCATGTCATAGAAATTTTCCATGCAGGCTACACATCTGCCCAAACGGGTCAAGCACAAGAGTTACGAACCACATTTTAAAGGAACAACCGTTTATGCCTAAAGCCTTATGTATCGGTGAACTCCTCATCGACTTTGTGTCCACAACACCTGATGTAACACTCGCCGAAGCACCCGGATTTGTTAAAGCCCCCGGCGGCGCACCCGCTAACGTCGCTGTCGGTTTAGCCAAACTCGGTATAGACGCTGGGTTTATCGGGAAAGTCGGTGCAGATGCGTTCGGCGATTTCCTGCGCGAAACACTGCAACAGAACAGTGTAGACATCTCTTATCTTGTCGCCGGAGAGACATCTCGGACGACTCTGGCTTTTGTTGCCACACGTTCCGACGGCATGAAGGACATCACCTTCTACCGACACCCGGGTGCCGACATCCAACTCTCACCAGACGAAATCGACACCCGTTATGTCCAATCCGCAGAACTCTTTCACTATGGCTCTGTGAGTCTCAGCCATTCACCGAGCCGTGAAGCGACACTCCAGACAATCCAGACTGCCAAGGCAAGCGGGGCAATGCTCTCCTACGATCCGAATTTGCGATTGATGTTGTGGGACAACGCCGATGATGCCAAACATTGGATTTGGGAAGTTATGCCCTACGCAGATGTCGTCAAAATCTCAGAAGAAGAATGGGAATTTGTTACAGGGGATGCTGAACTCACGCGCGGTATTGAACGCATTCTTGGACTCGGCGTAACACTGCTCGTTGTTACGTTAGGGGAACGTGGATGCTACTACACAAACGGTACTGCCGACGGTTACGTCAACGGTTTTGCCGTCGATGTCGTGGATACGCTTGGCGCAGGCGATGCCTTCGTTGCCGCCATGCTCATGCAACTGATGAAACACGAAGACATTGCGGAACTTGATGCGTCTCGCCTTGATACCATCATGCGTTATGCCAATGCTGCAGGCGCGTTGGCAACACAAAAAGTAGGCGTAATTCCAGCATTGCCAACACCAGACGAGATTGCACAATTCCTATAGAAAAACAAAAATGCGTCTACTGCACAGTTATCACTATCGGTTCAACATCAAGTATCTCTTGAATATATTGCCGGAGATCCGCCGCCTCTTCACGGTGAGTGAACTCTCCGACTGTTACACGGTGTCGCGTCTGACCATCAACAGTAGCAATATATATAGTAACCTTCTGATTTGGAATTTGCTGCCGCAATTGCGCTTCCAACATTTTAGCATAGTGCAGTTCCATAAATGAACCGACCATGAGGGTCAGTTTGGATTCCGGCGCATCTGTTGACTGATATTCCGTTTCGAGAGCTCTCTGATGCTCGGTACCAAGATCAAGTTGGACCTGTTGCGTGCTCTGATTGCCTGCTATATCCTCAACGCTTAACTTACAGGTATATGGAGCAATGGGTTGTTCCTGCACCTTGCTTAAAACGACTTCCGTTGGTGGCATACCCGCCGCTTCCATTTCTTCGATAAGCATATTGTGTACATCGAAAATCTCCAGTTTCCAATACTCAAGGGGATTGATGTCCAAAATCTTTATACCGACGGAGTGCCATGCCCGCATTCCGTGCTGATTGGTTGTAGCGGCTCCCCTAAAGAGTTCCAATGTCGTCGGAATGAGATCAACCGTGATTTTTTCACTATTTCTGAGCTGCAGTGCACCTTGGGCATCCGAAACATGTAGCTCCACTTCGTAGTTCCCATCGGGAACCAAGTTGCCCGTATCCGCAATGCCATCCCAGACGATACTTTCTACCGGTGATCCACTTCCTGATCGTTCCCAAACCTGCTCAGTATATTCATCAATGAGTATTAACCGCCATTTATCGTTTGAACCGACCTCAAAGTGGAATGTAGTGCTATCTGCGAAACCGTCGTTATTAGGTGAAATCGCCCATTCAGAGACACGTAGTTCTCCGATAGCAGCTTCAGTCACGTTCTTATCTATTTTAAGTGTTGCTGGCATTAAAATAGGAACGTTCTCATCGGCTTCGGAGGCTTCAGTTAGAACAAGTTCCGATAGTGGCAGCGCGTCCGCTGCTCCCCAACGTAAAGTCGCTGAAACCCAATGGACAGATTGTTCTAATTCCCTGCCACTCACATAAGCATAATCAAGTTGTCCGGACGAATTTCGGAAACTCAATCCTCGCGCCCATTCGCCCCCCCAGAACCTTTCAGAAGCCGTTACAGCCGTGTATCCGACTCGTAATCCGACATGTCCACCAATCAACCACCGCTCCGCACCAAGGTGTAATCGGAGCCTTTCACCCCAACCGCCACGATTTTCACCACGGACAGCAAAATCCGCAGAAAACAGCGTTTCACTCCCTAACTGGTATGTGGTTCCGAAACGCGCCGCCAAAGGGATACTCTCCAGCAGTACACCGTCCGCTCTAATTCCGTTGCTCAATTCGGATAGATTCACACCGACCGTCACCGAGTCGCCCCATTTCTCCAACGGATAGGCAAATTGCATACCCAAGTCTACGCTCCAGAGAAAGTTTGTTCTGATAGGTGTATTATTTTGATAGTAGCGTAGGTTTGCCCCTGCCGACGCTCTTTGTCCTAACGCAAGTCCATAGCCTAACAGCACAATCTGCGTAGACTCCGTAGTGTCACCTCTCCAACCATCAAGCCAAGTCGCAAAAGAGAGGTTGCCGAGATTTCTGTTCGTCAAACCGAAAGTATGCGGATTTGCGGCAACCGAGAACGCCTGCTCCAGTCCAGAAGGACTCCCTGAAAACGGCATGCCACCCATATTCACCTCGATGCCATCCATAAATCCAAGTGAAGAAGGATTCCAAAGAAATCCGTTCGTTGCAGCAGGTCCCGCCGTCCAAGCACTCCCCATACCGACGGCGCGGGCACTCGCACCGACAAAAATATCTCGTTGCCCGATCCCAGAAGCCCACACAGTCGGGGAAGCAACGAGAAGTACCATTGTTACTACGCTTATCACTCGTCCAATTCGGATTGACAGTTGTCTGGTAGATTTAAGAAAATGTAATTGCATCGGATAAACTCCATTTTTTATATTTTTCATCCACAGAACCCCCACGCCACGATAGTTCCACATACACGCTTCTTTGAGGATTTCCTTTCATAAATGCTGCACGCAAGTTTTGCCCATTATCAGTAACGTCAAATTCATAGAAATCGGTACACACGCATATCCAAAAAACATACGTCATCTCACCAATTAGTGGGTAGGACCTATTAGAAAGGTGGAATTCCGAACCTTGGCCCTTGCCACCTTGCCAGTATATTTCCCTTGACTTTTCGTCTGATGTATGGTAAACTTAAAGTAAGTTATTTTAATCGGAATTCCCTATAAAAATTACCGTCATCCTAAATAAATTGAAGGTTACAGCCTCTATGCCAAAACAAAACTTCAATGAAAAACTAACCGCACTTCTCAAAACCAACCCCAACTTTCTTGACGACGCAGACGAACTCATCCCCGCTGCTGTCAGAGACCACGCGTGGCGAGTTGACCACCACCTCATCAAATTGCTGCTCACTGATAATGAAATCAAGGCAAAATTCTTCGATGAGATTGAAGGACATTGGGTCTTCAACCACAACACCTTCATCAACTATATCACCGACAAAAACTTCCTCGCTAATTCCTATACCCAATTCCGCAACAAGATCGGCTTGAACATCAAAGGCAAATTCCTACGCGAACGCGGCGAAGTCTCACTCGTCTGGCCCTACAAGGACTGCATCTTAGAGGGTGGACAGACAAAGGAAGAAGAAAAGCGCAAAGAAATTTTCTTCAACGAGATTCTCGCGCAAGACGAAATTGATCGGATGTTTGACCGGAAGGTCCTCACCAACTGGAAACGCCATACCGTTGATGGTGAACGAGCGGTAAAAGACATCCAACGGGACGAGAACGGCACGATTCGAGAGAACCTCATTGTTAAAGGCAACAATCTCATCGCACTCCACACCCTCAAACAGCAATTCCACGGACAGGTCAAACTGATTTACATTGATCCACCGTATAATCCAGATAGTCCGTCGAATACTTTTATGTATAACAATAATTTCAAGCGTTCGTCATGGTTGACTTTTATGAAAAATAGGTTAGAGGCTGCTAAAGAGTTGTTGAAAAACGATGGCAGTATGATTGTTGCAATTGATGAAAATGAACAGAATTATCTTGGGGTTTTGCTGAATGAAGTGTTTCCGGAACGCGAAAAACACTGCGTTACTATAGTTCACAATCCACGCGGTGTTCAGGGAACAAATTTTTCATATATTCATGAGTACGCATTTTTTGTTATTCCACGAGGCAAAAGAGTAATTGGCGATAGGGAGATTCCTACTGGAGAAATTGAGTGGAATAATTTCAGAAACTGGGGTGGAGAATCGAGACGCGAAGATGCAAAAAATTGTTTTTATCCGGTTATTGTGGAAGATGACAAAATTGTTGGGTTTGGAGATGTCCTTGGTGATGACAAGCATCCTACGGCTCAAACGATCCATCATGAAAAAAGAAGTCATGTATACCCAATTGATAGAAATGGGGTTGAGCGTAAATGGAGATATGCGAGACAGAGCGTTGATCAAATTAAACATTTGCTACGAACGAGGAAAACAAAAACAGGTTATGAAATAGAACTGGGAAAGGATTTTGGAATGTATCGAACCGTTTGGGAAAATAAGAGGTATGATGCTAATATTTATGGAACACAACTTGTTAAGTCGCTCGTCCCGGACTGCGAATTCGATTTTCCAAAATCACTTTGGAATGTCTACGACTGTCTGCGTTCAGTGATAAAAGATGACAAAGAAGCAATTGTTTTAGATTTCTTTGGCGGAAGTGGGACTACTGCGCACGCTGTATTGGAACTAAATAAAGACGGTGGCAGTCGAAAATTTATCATTTGTGAGCAAATGCAGTATGTTGAAAATGTGACACGGGAGCGCGTTAAGAAGGTTATTGAGCAAGATAATAAAGGAGATTTCATCTATTGCGAACTGATGCAATATAATCAAGCCTACATAGACAAAATCCAATCTGCACAATCCTCCGAAGAACTCGTTGCACTCTGGCGGGACATCGCCGAAAATTCGTTCCTGAACTGGCATGTCAACCCCGAAATGCCTGAAGAAGCCGTAAACGATTTCATCGACATCGGCGACGTAGAGAAACAGAAACACCTACTGGCTGAACTGCTGGACAAAAATCAACTCTACGTCAATTTCTCCGAAATAGAGGACACAGATTTTGGGGTCAGTAATGAGGATAAGGTCCTGAATAAGGCGTTCTATAGTGCCTAAACATTCCAAACGCTGTTCTTAACTCGTTACACAAAAATTTTCAACTCAATAAACACCAAGCAAAATTACTGTATATTGATACAGAATTTCCAAAAAGACAAACTATGCAACAGATTCATATCAAGAGTGACCTACTATATGCCCAACCTTTGCCCGACCGTAGTGGTTACACGTGGACATTAATTTCTCGACTCGGTGAAATGTTGTACATGGCTGAGGAATTATTTGGACAGCGGGACCGATCATACACTATCCTCGGTGTAGAATTCGTGTCCGATCATCCCCGGATTTGGCATCCTGGATATCGTAAAGACATCATTATCCAACTCGCCCCGAACGCTGCTACAGACCTGTTGCAGGCGTGCTATCAAATGGCTCATGAAACAATCCATTTGCTTGCACCAACTGGAGGTAATGATGCCAACAACCTTGAAGAGGGAGTTGCTTGTTATTTTGCTGCTTATTATCTAAAAACTAAACTGAACGCGCCTAATTGGAGACCTAATCTCCCAAGTTACAAACGTGTATTAAAGCGAGTAGCACCCCTCCTTGACGCGGATATATACTGTGTTCGCAGACTACGTGAACAGCAGCCTTCATTCTCAAAGATGAACAGAGAACAAGTAAGCACAGCATTTCCAAATTTAACTTCTGAAGACGTTAATTTTCTCATATCCAAGTTCGACCGAAATTTAGGTTAAAGTTTCCTTCTACTGAATTTATTTCTTATAAGGAGCAATGGTAATAAATGAAATTTAGACATTATGATCTCGGAAATTTGTCACGTGGTACGACTATTGAAGTTACTTTGCGGGGTAATGCAGCCAATGTGCAATTGTTGGATAGTTTAAACTTTCAAAATTACAAATCGGGTAAGCGGTATAAATACTCCGGTGGTCTCGTCCGTCGTTCTCCTGTTCAATTAGTAGTGCCACGCAACGGTCGCTGGCATGTAACTGTTGATTTAAGAGGGCTTCACGGTCAAGTTCGCTCATCCATCCGAATTCTGCCCAATCCGCTACCTCCTATCCGAGAACATTCGCTAGCACCACTTTCACCATTGGTTCGCGACACAACTCCAATGAATGGCACAGCTTCAATGAGTGGCTCTGAGTACACCCATGATGTATTCATTTCACATGCAACAGAAGATAAAGATGATGTCGTGCGTCCGTTAGCACAAGCATTAATAGATCAAAACCTACGTGTATGGTATGATGAGTTTGAATTACGTATCGGTGATAGTTTGAGGCGTAAAATTGATGCGGGACTTGCACAAAGTCGATTTGGTATAGTCGTTCTCTCACACGCTTTTTTTCTAAAGAATTGGCCTCAATATGAATTGGATGGCCTGGTAACGCGAGAGATGGCTGGCGAGCAGGTAATCCTACCACTCTGGCATAGGATTACTAAAGAAGAAATCATTTCTCATAGTCCATCTCTGGCAGACAAAATTGCTCGTAATACATCAAACTCTACAATTGCGGAAATCGCTCAAGAAGTTGCAGATGTAATTCAGAGTCCCTCAGTGGTCTCTGATATTCAAGGCTAACATTCTGACAGAAAAGCAGGAAAATACCCGAAAAAAATTTTTATAAAATAAAGATATTGCAGAAGTTCAGAACTTCGTCGGCAATCTATAATAAAGATTCTGGAAGATGGTGAATGCCCTGATTGGAACAATTTAATACTCGGTAAAGAGTCTTTGTAGCGCAAACTTTTAGTTTACGTTATCACGATGCACAAACTAAAAGTTTGTGCTACAACTCACTCCCATATTTATAGGAAAATGGCCAATGCTTGAACAATTCCTCCATGAACAACTTGAAATCGCATTTAACTTCGGGATTCCCAAACCCGAAATGCCGGATAGCGTTACGCAAAATCTGAATCCCACATTTGAACTCCGTCCTTATCAAGAAGACGCATTCGCAAGTTTCATTCACTACTTCAATAACAATCTTCCGGGTAAGGAAAAACCCATTCATTTATTGTTCAACATGGCGACCGGCAGTGGTAAAACCCTCATCATGGCAGGTTTGATCCTCTACCTCTATGAGAAAGGTTACCGAAACTTCCTCTTTTTCGTCAATTCCACCAATATCATCGAAAAAACAAAGGATAACTTCCTCAACCCCCGTGCAGCAAAATACCTTTTCAGTGAGAACATCTATTTTGAAGGGAAACGAATCACGGTGACACAGGTGGACAATTTCGATGGCATCAATGAAAACGACATCAACATCTGCTTCACGACAATCCAGCAACTCCACATCGATATGACGATAGAAAAAGAGAACGCCTTAACCTACGAGAATTTCGCAAATCAGGAAATTGTCCTGCTGGCAGATGAAGCACATCATATGAACGTCAGCACTAAATCTCAGCAAGAATTGTTTGAAAGTTGGGAGAACACCGTAGAACGCATCTTTAGGTCCAATGCAGCAAACTTATTGTTGGAGTTCACAGCTACACTTGATTATGGGGATCTTGATATAGTCAAAAAATATAGGAACAAGATAATCTATCAATACGATCTGGCGAAGTTTCGGAAGGAGCGGTTCTCAAAAGAGATAGTACTTGTGCATTCCGATTTAGATCAGGACTCACGCATCCTGCTGGCACTCATTCTCAATCAGTACAAGCAGGAAGTTGCGGTGAGGAACGGCATTAATCTAAAACCAGTCATTCTGTTTAAGGCACAACGAAAAATCGCGCAATCACAGGAGAATAAGGCAAACTTTCACAGACTGATTGATGAACTCACCGGCGACCAGATTAACAAATTCCGGGGATCAGATCTTGAGATTGTTCAACAGGCACTCCATTTCTTTGATGAAAAGATGACTACCGAGGAATTGGCCCAACGCTTGAAATCGGAATTTCATGAGGACCATTGCCTCTCGGTCAACAACGACAAGGAAAAGAAGACTTATCAGATTCGACTTAACAATCTTGAGGACAAGGACAATCCGATTCGTGCTATTTTTGCCGTGCAGAAACTCAATGAAGGGTGGGATGTGCGAAACCTCTTTGATATTGTCCGTTGCTATGAAGCGCGCGACTCAGGAAGGAACAAAATCGGAAAGACAACAATATCTGAGGCACAACTTATTGGGCGTGGGGCACGCTATTTTCCTTTTGTTCTGCCAGAGCACACCGACCGGTTCCGCCGTAAATTCGATGATGATCTCGACCATAAGTTACGCGTACTGGAGGAACTCCACTACCACAGCATCCACGATTCACGCTACATCTCCGAAATCCGCACCGCGCTGATTGATCACGGTATGATGGACGCACACCCAGAGACTCGTGAACTTAAACTGAAAGATTCGTTCAAAGAGACCAATCTCTACAGGCACGGTGTTGTCTGGCTTAACAAACAGGTCCTGAAAGATTACCAGCATGTTGAATCTTTGGCAGACTTAGCAAAACTGAGTGTGAAACAGAAAAACTATGAACATACAATCCGGACAAGCTTTGGCGGCGTGACAACTGTCATGGAGAACGGTGAAACACCGATGCAACAGAGAAATCAAAGCAGTCGAGAAGTCCGGGTAGTTGATATTGAACAGAATATCGTTAGATCTGCCATCGCGCGAAACTCCTTTTTCACGTTTGCATCCCTCAGGCAGTATTTTCCGCATTTGACATCTATACGCGAATTTATAACTTCCGAAAACTATCTCGGAGGCTTAGCAATCACTTTCAAGGGAGACATCTCCTACTTGAAAGAGAATCGCCCCGAAAAACTGGCTGCATGTGAAGGACTGCTAAATCAGATTGAATCTGAAATTCGTAAAGAGATTACCGAATACGAAGGCACAAAGTCCTTTTATGAGGTGCAGGTCCGCGCTGTTTTCACCGATAAAACCCTGAGATTCAATGTGGACACGCCGCGTGCTGATGATAGCGATTTGGCGTATCTGGTCAAAGTCAGCGACTGGTTTGCCTTTGAGAACCTTTACGGCACGAGTGAAGAAAAGGCTTTCGTGCAAATGTTGGACAGATGGATTCAGGAATCAAAGGAAACCTACGAGGACATCTATCTACTTCGTAACGAAGGACATTTCTCCCTCTATAATTTCTCCGATGGTAGACCTTTTCAACCCGACTTTATCCTATTCTTGCGTGAGAAAAATGGAGAATCGCTGAGCTATCAACTCTTCGTTGAACCGAAAGGTGAGCATCTCGCAGAAACTGATCGATGGAAAGAGAAATTTCTCGAAAAGATCCGTGCCGAATACCGCAGCAAAATCCTAACAGAGAACAACAAATATCGCGTTATCGGTGTACCTTCCTTCTATCATGAGAGATATGAAAACCAATTCAAGGATGAACTTAATGCGGCATTAAAAAATGACCATTAGACGCGAAAACAGGTAGATTGAACATAGCAGCGTAAGTTGAATTAAACAGCATACACCCAACTATAAATATCCACATTCCAACTTCTCCTATTTTTGCAAGTTTTACTTTACATATAGTGGTAAAAATTGTATAATATATTATAACTTTCTCCAAAGGAGGCATCTGCCCACACCGATTTAAAAAGATCGGATACGTTAGTGAAAAGATTTATCAGTCATCAGCAAAATGTTACACTTTTCGCCAAATTACTTTTTTTCCAAAAAAATAAAATCGGGAATTAGCACCAACGAACCCTTACGGTGCATGGGTTCTCTAACGTTACACGCTGCACCCCAAATGTTACACTGGTATAACATTTTTACGGCGGATTTCTGAAAAATATGTCGTTACGTTAAATATATATTCATGCTCGTATGATCCTGCGAACCCTTGAATCCTGTCCATCCTGATTCTGACAACCCGCTGCCAAAATATTTACACACCCCTTGCAACCCAAAAATTTGATTTAAAATTAGGTTTTTGCTATAATACGGTTTTAAAATAATACCCTCCAATTGTAAAACGAAAGGAGATTCCGGTCATGCGAGATTTTGCGTATATTGCCGCGAACACGGTATCAGAAGCCGTGACACTACTCGGTGAGAAAGGACAAGCCGCACGGATTTTAGCCGGTGGCACCGACCTCATCGTTCAAGTTAGAGAAGCACGGCGAGACGTTGACTGGATGATCGATATCAAATCCATCCCCGAGGTCAATGTATTAGATTACAACGCAAACACCGGCTTAACGCTCGGTGCTGCTGTTGAATGTTATAAAATTTACGCCGTTGATGAGATCTGCGATGCCTATCCAGGTTTAGTTGATGCAACCAAAATTATCGGTGGCACTGCAATCCAAGGGCGTGCCGCAGTTGGTGGTAACTTGTGTAACGCTTCACCCGCTGCAGACTGTATACCGCCTCTGATTGTACTGAACGCCTCTTGCGTAATCGCCGGTCCAAACGGTGAACGCGAACTACCCGTCGAACAATTCTGTACCGGACCCGGACAGACTGCGTTAGAAAAAGGTGAGATGCTCGTGTCCTTGAAGATACCAGCACCTGCAAGCAATTCAAGTTCCTTCTATCTCCGGTTTATCCCACGCAATGAGATGGATATCGCTGTCGTCGGTGCTGGTGCCTCTGTGACCCTTGATGACGCAAAACAGACAATCGTTTCTGCTCGGATCGCACTCGCTGCTGTCGCGCCGACCCCACTCTTCGCAGAAGAAGCGAGTGCCTTACTCGCCGGTCGCAAAGCCACTGATGCCGCAATTGACGAAGCCGCACAAGCCGCACAAGCCATCGCACGCCCGATTAGCGACATGCGTGGCACGGCAGAACAGCGAACACACCTCGTCGGTGTCCTCACGCGGCGCGCACTTAACGGCGCAATCCAGAGAATCCGAGACGCAGCATAAATTTCGTCGCTTCGTCCGATCGGGAATTGACACGAACTGATTAATTTTTGCCCCTATCGGCAGGATAACAATTTTCCTCTTTTACTAAACGCAGAAGGAATTTATAACTATGGCGAGAAAATCACACGTTCAAACCACTATCAACGGTGAAACAGTGGAATTTCTCTGTGAATCCCGGCAAAGTTTGCTGGAAGTCCTCAGAGATGAACTCTACCTTACCGGTGCTAAAGAGGGATGCAACAACGGAAATTGCGGAGCCTGTAGCGTCATTCTCGACGGCAGACTCGTCAATTCATGCCTTGTACTCGGTGTCGAAACTGAAGGCAAATCTGTCGAAACTATCGAAGGGCTTGCCGAACCAGACAAACTGCACCCGATTCAAGATGCCTTCCTTGAAAACGCCGCCCTCCAGTGTGGTATCTGTACACCGGGCTTTATCATGAGTGCCAAGGCACTCCTCGATCAAAACCCAAATCCGACCGAACATGAAATTCGATACTGGTTGGCTGGAAACTTGTGTCGCTGTACCGGTTACGATAAAATCGTCCGTGCTGTGCTTGACGCAGCCGCAGCTATGTGAAAGGAGCGTCTTTCGACGAAGAAATAGAAATGACTGAAAACAAAGAATACAAAGTTGTCGGAACCCGACCGATCCGCCATGACGGTGTTGACAAGGTCACCGGCAGGGCACTTTACGGGGCAGATTTTCAGATCACAGGACTCCTCCACGGCAGAGTGCTGCGGAGTCCACACGCACATGCCCGAATTCTCTCAATCGACACCAGTCGTGCCGAAGCACTCCCCGGTGTCAAAGGGGTTGCCACTGCAGCAGACCTGCCTGATGCTGAGGACAGAATCGCAGACCTCGGCGAAGGTGCTGTCAATCTCAAATATCTCTGCGATAACATTTTCGCCAGTGATAAGGTCCTGTACAAAGGACACGCGGTTGCTGCGGTTGCTGCGACGAATCCGCACATCGCAGAAGAGGCTTGCAAACTGATTGATGTTGAATACGAGGTACTGCCACCCGTCTTAGAGGTGCGTCAAGCCATGGAGGCGGATGCACCGCTCCTCCACGAGACGCTAAAAACCACCTCAATGGGTGAAACTGCTGACGAACCGAGCAACGTCGCAAGCCATATCCAACACAAGCTCGGCGATCCTGAGAAAGGATTCACTGAGGCGGAGGTCATCGTTGAACGCGAATTTGTCACAGGTACCGTCCACCAAGGTTATATTGAACCCCACAACGCTACGGCACATTTCAATCAAGATGGCCATCTGACCATCTGGTGTAGCACGCAGGGTGCGTTTACTGTCCGCGAACAGGTCGCTGAAATTCTCCAATATCCGATTTCCAAAATCAAGGTTGTTCCTATGGAGATTGGCGGCGGTTTTGGCGGTAAAATTAGCGTCTACATTAAACCTGTGGCGGCATTACTAGCAAAGAAAACAGGGAAACCTGTTAAAGTCCTCATGAACCGCACGGATGTGTTTGAAGGCACAGGTCCGACCCCCGCATCCTATGTTCGCGTCATGATGGGTGCTACGAAAGACGGTAAAATCACCGCTGCCGAGGCATATCTCGCTTTTGAAGCAGGGGCTTATCCCGGTTCCCCCGTTGGCCCCGGTGCAATGTGTATCTTTGCACCCTATAACATTGAAAACGTTATCATTGACGGTTACGATGTCGTTGTGAACAAACCGAAAACCGCGCCCTACCGTGCCCCCGGGGCACCAAACGCCGCTTTCGGTTCGGAGTCCGTTCTTGACGAGATCGCGGAAAAACTGGGTATCGATCCACTTGAAATCCGGTTACGCAACGCTGCAAAAGAGGGCGACCGGCGAGCAGACGGTCCCATTCACCCGCGCATCGGTTTTATCGAAACCGTTGAAGCGGCAAAATCGCATCCACACTATACCGCACCGAACGGGAAAAAGTACCACGGGCGCGGCGTCGCTTCCGGTTACTGGTTCAATATCGGCTTGGAATCCAGCGTGACGATTAATGTCAATGCCGACGGTACAATTAACCTGATAGAAGGCTCCACAGATATCGGCGGCACACGTGCTTCGATCGCTATGCAAGCAGCAGAAGTCCTCGGTATCCCTGCCGAATCGGTTAATCCGAGCGTTGTTGATACCAATTCTGTCGGTTACACGGCTGTGACAGGTGGGAGCCGCACAACCTACGCAACCGGCTACGCCGCTTATGAAGCCGCGCAAGACGTCAAACGGAAGATGATTGAACGCGCCGCGAAACTCTGGGAAGTCGACGAATCCAACGTGCAGTTCGCAGATGGCATGTTTTCATCTATCAACGGCAAAGAGGAACAGATTAGTTTCCGCGACCTCTGTGGTCGCCTCGGTGAAACCGGAGGCCCCGTTGTCGGTAGTGGAACCGTGAATCCTGGCGGTGCTGGCGGTGCCTACGCAACTCACGTGGTAGATGTCGCCGTAGACGAGGAGACCGGTAAGGTCGAAATTCTTCGTTACACCGCAGTACAAGATGCCGGAAAAGCGATCCATCCGAGTTACGTTGAAGGACAAATCCAAGGCGGTGCTGTTCAAGGCATTGGTTGGGCATTGAACGAGGAATATATCTACAATGAAGAAGGCACGATGACAAATGCCAGTTTCCTTGACTATCGGATGCCGACCTGCTTGGATTTACCGATGATTGACGCTGTTATTGTCGAGGTCCCGAATCCGGGGCATCCGTATGGTGTACGTGGCGTTGGTGAAGTGCCGATTGTGCCTCCACTTCCTGCCATCGCCAATGCCATCTATGATGCAATCGGCGTTCGGATGACAGAACTCCCGATGTCGCCTGATCGGCTTCTGAAAGCCATGGGCAAAATTTAAAGCCAAACACTGGTAGGCGCGCTTTGTAAGCGCGCCTTTCCTATTTTTGGGTTAACCAACCGATTTTACACTCTTGGCATAAGGACAGTAAATGCCCACTGTAGTCATTCCACCCCTCATGCGTAATCTTACAAGCGGCGAAGCGAACATTACTCTCCCCGGTACGACTATCCGTGAAGTGATTGACAATTTAGAAAGTCGTCACCCGGGTATGAAAGAACGCTTATGTCAAGAAGGGCGTCTTAAGCCCGGTATTGCCATCTACGTCAACGGTCTCCTCACGCGAGGCTCCCTCCTCGAACGCGTTGACGCGGACGCAGAGATCCATTTCCTCCCTGCCATCGGTGGTGGCGTATCAGAACCGTCCTATTAATAAATCTTTACAGTATTTTGGGAACATTTTCACATAACGGGGGTGTTTTCTTACACAAGTGTAGTATCTATGATCCCTATCTTACCCGTTTGAAAGGAGATACGATGTTCAAACAGATCAGTTTTAGTGTTCTTGGCATCGCGTTTGTAGCCGTTGTGCTCCTCTGCGCCGGAATCTATTTTTACGTTGAATGGAGCAACAGGCGTTTTGTGTCAGAACTTCCGGAACCGCCGCAAGCCGCCACTACAGTTAAACCCGTTACAGAAGCAGGAGATAGCGAAATAGGGCGTGTTGAGCCCAAACCTGTAGAGTTTGCGAGCGAGGATGTGAACGAGAACACAGGCGTGTCCGAATCCGAATCTATAGAAGTTTCCGAATTGACAAACGAAGATATTCCGATAGAGGCGGTAGAGACGGCAGAATCCGCTGCTGAATTTGATCCGACCTCGTTACTCTCCGCGTTCGGGTTCCCTGAAGAAGTAAGGACACTACTTGACGAAGGCACCGACGCAGAAGACTTTCAAGAAGCCGAAACTTACTTGATTGAAGAGTACGGTCAATCCCCAGAAGTTGAAGCGATACTTGAGAAACTCATGCAGATGTCTGGTGTTCCCGTTGAGTTTGATGAAATAACAGGACTTCTTGAGGCGTGGGTACAGGTTTTGCCAGAAGAAGACCGGGAGACGCGTCGGCAGTTAATAGATGCCCTGACGCAGCTCTATCAAGCAGAGGCAGCCGGAGAAGGTAGCGGTGAAATTCGTATAGAGATCCGTACCAATCCCCGTACCGTTGTAAAAGAAGTGACCCGTACCGTTGTAGAAGATTGAAGATTGAAGTGCCTGTACATCTTCCTCTCTATTGCGTCAAACGCGCGATATTGTCCCAAAATCAGTCGAGATTGCCGAAATTATCCTTGAAAAGGCTTTTTCAAAAAAAAAAAGACCTGAATTCCAGGAATTTAGGTCTTTTTTTCTAAAATCATCTGTTTTTTTTACAATTTCATTTGACAAAGCGATCTTTAGGGGGTATAATTAACATTACCTTTCAACAAGGAAGGTAGATTAGTTCTTTGAAAGTTAAATAGTGAACGTGACGTGCCTATTAATTAATAGCTTGTGAGTACGGTTCAATTCAATTGAAGATGTACTTCAATACTTTTGTGGAGAGTATGATACCGGCTCAGGACGAACGCTGGCGGCGTGGATTAGGCATGCAAGCCGAACGAGAAACCGGGCTTCGGCCCGGTGGAAAGTGGCGAACGGGTGAGTAACGCGTGGGTAATTTGCCTCTGAGATGGGGATAACAATTCGAAAGGATTGCTAATACCAAATACGATTCGGTTGACTTCGGTCGGCCGTATGAAAGGTGGCTTCGGCTGCCGCTCGGAGATAAGCCCGCGTCCTATTAGCTTGTTGGTGTGGTAAAAGCGCACCAAGGCGACGATGGGTAGCTGGTCTGAGAGGATGGTCAGCCACATTGGGACTGAGACACTGCCCAAACTCCTACGGGAGGCTGCAGTCGAGAATATTTCGCAATGGGGGAAACCCTGACGATGCGACGCCGCGTGGGGGATGAAGGCCTTCGGGTCGTAAACCTCTGTGTTACGGGATGAATTGAGTGTTGCTGATAACGCAGTGCTCTTGACGTTACCGTAGTAGAAAGCCCCAGCTAACTACGTGCCAGCAGCTGCGGTAATACGTAGGGGGCAAGCGTTGTCCGGAATCACTGGGCGTAAAGCGCGCGCAGGCGGTAGGGCAAGTCAGACGTGAAAGGGTTCGGCTCAACCGAGCCATTGCGTTTGATACTGCTTTACTTGAGTCTAGAAGAGGAAAGTGGAATGTATGGTGTAGCGGTGGAATGCTTAGATATCATATAGAACACCCGTGGCGAAGGCGGCTTTCTGGTCTAAGACTGACGCTCATGCGCGAAAGTTTGGGGAGCAACCGGGATTAGATACCCCGCTAGTCCTTACTGTAAACGATGGGTACTAAGTGTAGGGGGTGTTGATTCCCTCTGTGCTGTAGCTAACGCATTAAGTACCCCGCCTGGGGAGTACGGCCGCAAGGTTAAAACTCAAGGTAATTGACGGGGGGCCGCACAAGCGGTGGAGCATGTCGCTTAATTCGAAGCAACGCGAAGAACCTTATCCAGGGCTTGACATCGCAGTGACCGCTATAGAAATATAGTTTTCCTTCGGGACACTATGACAGGTGCTGCATGGCTGTCGTCAGCTCGTGTCGTGAGATGTTGGGTTAAGTCCCGCAACGAGCGCAACCCCTGTCTTTAGTTGCCATCAGGTAATGCTGAGCACTCTAGAGAGACCGCTGGTGACGAGCCAGAGGAAGGTGGGGATGACGTCAAGTCCGCATGGCCCTTATGCCCTGGGCTGCACACGTGCTACAATGGTCGGTACAGAGGGATGCCAAACCGTGAGGTGGAGCAAATCCCAAAAAGCCGACCCCAGTTCGGATTGCAGTCTGCAACTCGACTGCATGAAGTTGGAATCGCTAGTAATCGCGAATCAGCAGGTCGCGGTGAATACGTTCCCGGCCCTTGTACACACCGCCCGTCACGCCATGGAAGTTGGTAGCATTCAAAGCAGGTGACCCAACCCTTCGGGGAGGGAGCTTTCTAAAGTGAAACCGATGACCGGGGCGAAGTCGTAACAAGGTAGCCGTAGGGGAACCTGCGGCTGGATCACCTCCTTTCTAAGGAGCAACTAACATAAAAACCCTCACACGGTGCTTATGTTCAAACGCTCTTTACCTTTTACAAGACACGCACTAAAACTATTTAACTTTCAAAGACTTTTCGCTAAACGCTCACAACTCGTTTTCCACTTCCCATTAACTTTTCCCAAAAGTCGTTTTCTTAAAAAATTAACTTGACAAACCCTTTTGCCGGATGTATAATTAATATTGCATTTTGGCAAGTAAAGACACAGGTGTTCTTTCCTGAACATCTATCTCCTCACGAAAGCACTTCTCATGGGCTTATAGCTCAGACGGTTAGAGCGCGCGCCTGATAAGCGCGAGGTCCCTGGTTCGATTCCAGGTAAGCCCACCTTCCCCTACACCCCCCTGACGCATCCATAGTAACCTACGAGAATTTTTAAGTGAAGAAAAAAATATAGATTGGGTTTCAATATAGTGATATAATAGCCAATAACAAATTCCTGTTTCCAACGTGAAACGGCTAAACCTGTGGAGAGAAACCCGATGCTACTCACACTCATCCGCCGTGAACTCCTCGATAACCTAATGACCTTTCGATTCGCAGCAGCAGTTTTCATTACCTTATTGCTTGTCGTTGCGAACACTGCTGTGCTAATAAAGGATTATGAACGGCGATTAACAAGTTACAACACTGCTGTCGAAAAGCATAGACAGGACCTGCTGGAAACAAAAACATACTCGGCGGTAGATTTAACCGTAGATCGTCCCCCAAACCCGTTGAGCATCTTTAATGTCGGTTTGGACAAACGGTTAGGGAACACACTTGCTGTTCGGCACTTTTACGTGCCATCACTGTGGGACGCTAACAAATACGGAACAACTAACGCATTCCTCAATATCTTTTTTTCGATTGATATCGTCTTTATCTTTCAAGGGGTCCTCAGCCTATTGGCACTTGTTTTTGCCTACGATGCTCTCGCAGGGGAACGTGAACGCGGGACATTACGGCTCGTTTTAACACATCCCGTTTCGCGGGGTCACATCCTATTTGCTAAATACATGAGTGCGATGACATGCTTACTTGTGCCTTTACTGATGAGTTTCCTCCTCGTGCTGATTATGTTAACAACCACCTCTGCTGTTTTTCTCAGCCTCGATGATTTTTTCCGAATCGGTGGGGTCATTTTTACGTCGTTTGTTTACCTATCGTTGTTCTATCTCATCGGCATGCTGGTTTCAGCGGCGACGCGCCGAACAAGTACGGCGCTGATGCTCTCTATGTTCGCCTGGGGTTTCTTAGTCCTGGTGTATCCAAATATGATTCTCACCGCGATTGAAACCGCCCCGCAAGCGAATACGGAAACCGTTGCTCACAACCAAATCAAACAGATATGGGAGGAATTTGACAGAGAGCGGAAGCAGTTTCTCGCCAACGACCCAGTACCAGAGAATGATTGGGATTTCGATTTGGCAGGTAAGGGCTACAGTTTTTGGGGTGGCAACGACGACTCATCATCATTGCTATATTATTCCTACTCCGGATTCCACTTTGAAGAACTTACAGAGGAATCAGAAACACAGGTCCCATACGCACAAAACTACCACCGTTTCCTCGGTCTACAGATGACCAACACCGCAGATCGCACGTGGATCGTCCGGAAGCCTGCCCTGGAGGCTCTCTATGTTCAACCCGCAAAAATGGAACAGATGTTGTTGAAGTTTTCACCTGTAGGTCTGTATGATTCGGCAACCGAAGCGTGGATAGGCACCGACTTAAATGGACTTCAAGATTTTTTCACTGCGGCGCAACGCTACCACCAAGCAATCGTTGGTTACTTCCATGACAAAAAAGTGTTCGAGTCTCGACAATGGTTTACTGCTGACAAGGAAGGGGTTGACTGGAATATTCTGCCCCAGTTTTCCTTTGAGAGAAGTGATATAAGCATAAACGCAAAACGTGCGCTTCCGGATTTACTTTTATTATTGATGGTTAACCTCATCCTTTTCTCAACAATATTTCTGATTTTCGTCAAGAGTGAGGTGTAGGTGAGTCTTCAGTACGGATTACTACGGAATCCTTTCAGTTATCAGTCGTCAGTTAAGAGGTGTCTGTGACATGTAAAAGGCACGAAACCGACAGAAGATTTAACTGAGTACTGAAAGTGGCGCGAAGCGAAACGGACCGAGTCCTGACAACTAAAACCCATGTGGCATATCACAAAACGTGAAATCTACGATAATCTCAATAGCCTTCGATTCGCACTGACGACTGTTTTGCTCTTGAGCTTGATGCTCACCAACGCCGTCAGACATCTTCGGGAACATCCAAAGCGAATGCAGAAGTATAACGAAGCCGTCACCAAATCTCTGGACGGTTTAGCGTCTCATGCCGCCGACAGTTTATATATGCTCGCGCAACAGGGACCCGGAAAACTTTACAAAAAGCCGTCATCTCTTTATTTTTGTGCAGAAGGCGGAGAACCTCTTTTACCAGACACTATTGAAGGTGGTAGTCCTTTTGGGTACGCTGAGCATCTAAGAGGTGTCTGGAAATTGAAATATCCGGATGCTAACATAAATATGAAGCGCGTTGGACCGGACGTTACCAAGGTGGATTGGGCATTTATCATTGGTTATGTTTTGAGTCTGATCGCACTCTTATTCACTTTTGATGCCTTCTCTGGCGAACGCGAGCGTGGCACGCTCCGATTAATGTTGGCAAATTCAGTGCCACGACACACTGTCCTTATTGGCAAGTTCTTAGGGGCACTGATAAGTGTAAGTATTCCTTTTACACTCGCCGTGCTGGTGAACCTCCTGCTAATTTCCACTTCAAGTGCTGTTCATCTCAATACGGAAGCATGGGGACGCTTGGGTATCATTTTCTTTATTGCGCTCCTGTACACATGTCTGTTTCTGGCATTAGGTCTGTTAATATCTACACGCGTGCAACGGAGTGCAGTAAGTCTGGTGATACTCCTGTTGGTTTGGGTTACCTTTGTTGTTTTTATGCCAAGTACCCTCGCTTCAATCGCGAGTGAATTCTCACCATCATTATCATCCGAGCCATTCTGGAAACGCCGTAACCAAATTCAAGAGGAACTCTGGGATAAATATGGTCGTTGGCTCTGGTCAAACGAAGTGAACGAAGAAACGCTGACAGCAAAGAGCAAATTCTTCACTAAAGACGCAGAAGCGGAAGAACGTTTAAACCAAGAACGTCTAACCGAAAAGGTTGCACAGGTGCAATATGCTCGCGCTGTCACTCGCTTCTCACCCGCTGCGCTTCTTCAACATCTTCTTGAATCGTTTGCTGGAACCGGATTTGAACGACATTTGCAATTTGGCGAGAACACGCAACGTTATGCCCATCAATTTCGTGAATTCGTCGCCGACACGGATAGATCGGATCCGGAGAGTCTACATATCCTTGGTGTTCGCGAGGGTATGACAAAGAAAAAGATCCTGCCGGAGGCTGTTCCAAAATTCGAAGATACACTCGACTTCAACAAGGATTTCAATGCCAGAGCAATGGAGTTATTGCTATTGGTGTTGTTTGTTATGGTGCTTTTGTCGGGAGCATATCTTGCGTTTGTGCGCGTTGAGGTATAATAGATGCTACTCACACTTATCCGCCGTGAACTCCTCGATAACCTAATGACCTTTCGATTCGCAGCAGCAGTTTTCATTACCTTATTGCTTGTTGTTGCGAATACCGTTGTACTTCTCAAGGACTATGAACGGCGGTTGGCAGACTACAACACGGCACTCAAAACGCATCAGGATAAACTCGAAGAATACAAAGCCTATTCGGGTTATGAGTTGAACATAGATCGTCCACCGAATCCGCTGAGTATTTTCAATACAGGGTTTGATAAACAACTGGGAAACCAAGTACAGGTCTATCACGCCTTTGTGCCGACACTCTGGGACGCTCAAAAGCACGGATCCGATAACCCGTTTCTTAATATCTTCACCGCAATTGATATTATTTTTATTTTTGAAGTTATCCTCAGTCTGATAGCACTGCTATTCGCCTACGATGCCCTTGCTGGAGAACGTGAACGCGGAACATTACGTCTTGTTCTCGCACAACAGGTGAGGCGTGGACACATCCTGCTTGCGAAATACATCAGTTCAATGATCTGCCTGCTTATGCCACTACTGGTAAGTCTACTCCTTGTGATGATCTTGCTAACGAGCAGCCGTTCCGTGTCGCTTTCACCTGATGATTTTCTCCGCATCGGTGGGATTGTTTTAACATCGTTGGCGTACCTGTCGGTATTCTACCTCATCGGTATGCTGATTTCTGAAGTGTCTCGGAGAACCAGCACTGCCCTTATGCTCTCTATGTTCGTATGGGGATTTCTGGTGTTGGTATATCCGAACATGATTCTCGCTGTGACCTCGCCATCGAGTCCGCCGCGATCCCAGATTGATTCTGCTATGAATCAGATGGAACAGGTATGGACAGAACTTGATAGAGAACGAAAGAACTTTCTTGTTAACGACCCGGTACCAGGTGAAAGTATATGGTTTGGCATCGGCGCATCCGGACGGAGTAGCGAATACCTTATACAACGCACATCAAAATTAAATGTTTACCTCAAGAATATCCTTAATATTGGCAAAGTTAATGAACGATCTGAATCGCAAATCCCACACGCTCAGAATTATTTTCGTTTCGTTGAACCTCGCATTATTGGTACTGCAGAGAAAACATGGCTGCTCCGAAAACCCAGACTTGAAGATATCTTCGTGCGACCTGCCGGTATTGATAAAACCTTGCTGAAACTCTCACCCATCGGTATCTATGATTCAGCGACGCAAGCCTGGGCAGGCACCGATTTAAACGGTATCCGCGATTTTTTCGACGCAGCGCGTCAGTATCGCCAAATAGTCATCAACTATTTTTATGACAAAGAGGTTTTTGGGGAACAACAATGGTTCTCCGCCAACCCAGGCGCAGTCGATTGGAGTACACTGCCGCAATTCAGTTTTAAAAGAAGCGACAGCAGCATAAATATGAAGCGGGCGTTACCAGATGTCTGTCTATTGCTGATAATCAACGTCATTCTGTTCATGGCAATATTTCTAATTTTTATCAGAAGTGAGGTGTAGGTGAGTCTTCAGTACGGATTACTGCGGAATCCTTTCAGTTATCAGTCGTCAGTTAAGAGGTGTCTGTGACATGTAAAAGGCACGAAACCGACAGAAGATTTAACTGAGTACTGAAAGTGGCGCGAAGCGAAACGTACCGAGTCCTGACAACTAAAACCCATGTGGCATATCGCAAAACGTGAAATCTACGATAATCTCAATAGCCTCCGATTCGCTCTAGCAACTGTATTACTTCTGGGCTTGATGTTAACGAACGCCGTTGTCTACCTCCGAGAGCACCCGAAACAGATACAAGAATATCAAAAGGGAGTAGCCGAATACCAAAATCGGTTAGCGAATTATGCCTCTGACAGTTTATACAAACTTGCCGAGCAAGGTCCCGGAAACCTTTATAAAAAACCGTCTCCACTCCATTTCTGTGCAGAGGGCGGCGAGGCGTTTTTATCAAGGTATGCACAGGGCAGCTACCATCGGTGGGGTGCTGGCACGCTGGAGAGTTTCTGGATACTGGCATATCCATCGACCAATCCCAACCTGTATAATATCCGTCCAAATGTTACCAAAGTAGATTGGGGCTTTATTATCGGCTATGTCTTAAGTCTTATCGCGTTGTTGTTTACCTTTGATACAATCTCCAGTGAACGTGAACACGGCACATTGCGGTTGATGTTGGCGAATTCAATTCCACGACACACCGTCCTTATCGGTAAGTTTTTAGGGGCATTGATAAGCATCACTATCCCTTTTACGCTTGCCGTATTGATGAATCTATTAGTGATTTCTACCTCGAATGACGTTCACCTCGGCATCGAAGCGTGGGGACGTTTAGGCATTATCTATTTTATTGCCCTTCTATACACGTGCCTTTTTCTGGGATTAGGTTTATTGGTGTCATCGCGTGCGCAGCGAAGTGCTGTCAGTCTTGTAGTGCTGCTGTTGATTTGGACGACCCTTGTCGTCTTTATGCCGAGCACACTCGCCTCTATTGCCAATGGTCTCTCATCGTCGCCTATGTCCTATGATGAATTTCGGAAACGCTCTTCGCAACTTGAAGATGAACTGGATGAACTTTGGGATAAATACTATGTTCTTTCGGACGACACGCCTGAGGATGTAAGAGAGAAAATACGGTTGGGAGGCGAGATCGTCACAAGAGATGCCGAACAGCAGGAACGGTTGCACGATGAAAAGTTAAATCAGCAGATTTCTCAGATGAACCGGGCACGCGCCATAACCCGCATTTCACCTGTCACGATTTTCCAACATCTCCTCGAATCCTTTGCTGGCACTGGTTTTGAACGGCATTTACAATTTTTAGGGAACATTAAATCTCACGCCCAGCAGTTTCGAGTCTTCATCGCTGAGATCGATCAGGCGGACCCAGAGAGCCTCCACATTTTCGGTGTTCGCGAGGGTATGTCCGAGAAACCCGTCAATCCAGGGGCAATTCCGAAATTTGAAGATACGCGCAGTCTGAACAAGGATTTCAACGCTGCAGCGGTGGATTTGTTGTTGTTGATCCTATTTTTCGTTGTGCTTTTATCTGGTGCTTATCTGGCATTTGTGCGTGCTGAGGTATAATAGATGTTACTAACACTTATCCGTCGAGAACTCCTCGACAACCTAATGACCTTCCGTTTTGCCGCAGCTGTCTTCATCACGCTGCTGCTCGTGGTCGCCAATACCGTTGTGCTCCTCAAGGACTATGAACAGCGGCTTACCGCTTACAACACGGCTACTCAGGAAAGTCACCAGAGATTGCGTAAACAAAAAACTTATTCATATTACATTGGAGGGTTAGTTGCCCATCGTCCTCCGAACCCGTTGAGCATTTTCAATCTCGGATTAGATAAGCAGGTGGGAAACAAAATTAACGTACACCACGGCTTTGTGCCAACAATTTGGGATGCAGAGAAGCACAGGTCGGATAATCCGTTTCTCAACCTCTTCACTTCAATTGATATCGCGCTTGTTTTTCAGGGGATACTAAGCCTCCTCGCCCTGATTTTCGCTTACGATGCGCTTGCTGGTGAACGGGAACGCGGCACGCTACGCCTTGTGCTATCGCACCCAATTCGGCGCGGGGACATCCTCTTTGCCAAGTACATCAGCGCAATGCTCTGCCTACTTGTGCCGTTACTCATAAGCCTTTTCCTGTGCGTTATCTTGTTGACGACATCCATTGCGATTTCCTTAAATGCTGGAGATTTTCTTCGGATCGGTGGGATTGTCCTGACATCACTACTTTATGTGTCGCTGTTCTATCTGCTCGGCATGCTCATTTCTGCCGTGACGCGCAGGACTGGTACCGCGCTCATGCTCGCCATGTTTGTCTGGGGATTCTTGGTGCTCGTGTATCCAAATCTGATTCTGACCGCTGTTGAAATCACGCCACAACCCGAGGCACAAGCCTCTGCCTACAATCAAATCAAACAGATGTGGGAAGAATTCGATAGAGAAAACAAGCAGTTTCTCCGCAATGATGCCGTCCTGGGTCCCCTCTCGCGTAACGGCGAAGGTTGGGGATTTTACGTGGAAGGCGGTGAATATACCTGGGGCATAAGTGAAGACAAACCCTCAATATTGCTCTATTTCTACCAGACTGGATTCTACGCTGGAAAAATTGGAGCAGAATCTGAGCCACAGGTGCCACTCCTACGAAATTATTACCGCTTCTACAATAAAGAAACCCTCAATACCGTCCAACGCACGTGGCTTGTCCGGAAACCTGCATTAGAGGCGATCTATGTCCAACCTGCGCATCTCGGTCGAAGGCTACTAAAGTTTTCACCCGTCGGGTTATATGATTCAGCGACGGAGACTTGGGCAGGCACTGACTTAGCGGGTATTCAAGACTTTTTTAGCGCAGTTCAACGTTACCGAAGCACAGTCCTTGACTATTTTGATGACGAAAAGATATTTGAATCGCGGCAATGGTTTGCTGCCGACCACGGCACCGCCGACTGGGATGCACTCCCCCAGTTTTCCTTTCAGCGGAGCGGTGTAGATGTAAATGCAAAGAGAGCGTTACCGGATTTATTCTTACTGCTGATGATTAACCTCAGCCTATTCACAATTATATTTCTGATTTTTGTCAGGAGTGAGGTGTAGGTGAGTCTTCAGTACGGATTCCTGCGGAATCCTTTCAGTTATCAGTCGTCAGTTAAGAGGTGTCTGTGACATGTAAAAGGCACGAAACCGACAGAAGATTTAACTGAGTACTGAAAGTGGCGCGAAGCGAAACGTACCGAGTCCTGACAACTAAAACCCATGTGGCATATCACAAAACGTGAAATCTACGACAATCTCAATAGCCTTCGATTTGCACTAACGACCGTATTGTTGCTGGCACTGATGGTAACCAATGCCGTTAGGCATCTCCGAGAGCATCCAAAGCGGGTGCAAAGGTATCAGGACGCTGTCACCGAATCTCTGAATCGCTTAACGGATCGCGCCGACGATAGTTTCTTTACACTGGTACACCACGGACCCGGAAACTTCTACAAAAAGCCCTCACCCCTTCACTTCTGTGCAGAGGGAGGCGAACCCCTTTTATCAGACATGGTTGAAGTAGAAGAACCCGATGTGTTCGCTACCGATTCAGAGGACAACGTCCTACTCGAAGTTCCTTGGAGCCTCTCTTATCCAGATGCCAGCCTCCAGAATAAGAGCGTTGGGCCGAACGTTTCGCAGGTGGATTGGGCATTCATCATCGGTTATGTCTTAAGTTTGCTGGCACTCTTGTTCACTTTTGATGCCTTTTCCGGTGAACGTGAACGCGGCACACTCCGATTGATATTGGCAAATTCCGTTCCCCGACACACTGTCCTTATCGGCAAGTTCTTAGGGGCACTGCTCAGTATTACCATCCCGTTTATACTTGCTGTATTGGTGAACCTTTTGCTGATTTCGACTGCAAATACTGTCCACCTGACGACTGAAGCATGGGGACGCTTAGGTATCATTTTCTGTCTCGCGCTTTTGTACACGAGTCTTTTTCTGGCGTTAGGGTTGTTAGTCTCCACGCGTGTGCAACGGAGTACGGTGAGTCTGATGGTTCTTCTCTTGATGTGGGTTACCTTTGTTGTTTTTATGCCCAGTACTCTCGCTTCAATCGCGAGCAGCTTCTCACCTGCCGTATCCTTCGATGAAGTTTGGAAGCAGCGTAACCCGGTTCAAGAGGATTTATCGGATAAATACGAGGAATGGATCTGGTCGGATGCATTGGACGATAGGACGTTAAGAGGGAAAAGCGATTTTTACACTGAAAACGTTGAAAGATCGGAACGCTGGCGCGAAGGGCGATTAAGGTACCAGAGTGCTCAGATGCACCGCGCACGTGCCATCACCCGCATTTCACCCGCCACACTTCTGCAGCACCTTATTGAAGCGTTTGCTGGCACCGGATTCGAGCGGTATTTGCAATTTGTCGAGAATACACAACGTTACGCCCGACAATTCCGAGAGTTCATCGTTGACACGGATAGAGGGGACCCTGAAAGCCGTCATATTATAGGAGTTCGTGAAGGTATGTCGCAGAAACCTATCAGCCCAGCGGCGGTTCCAAGATTTGAAGATACATTCGATCTCAGTAAAGACTTCAATAATAGAGCAATGGAAATACTGCTGTTGGCCCTGTTTGTTGTCGTACTGCTGTCCGCTGCATATCTTGCATTTGTGCGTGCTGAGGTTTTCTAACGATCAAATAGGAGCTGCTGCGTCCGTTGTCCTTGCAGACTTCCAATCGTTAAAAGACCTTTTTAAACGCCAAAAAGTTCTTTCCCCAATTTTAGATTATGATGATCCTTATCCGCCGAGAACTCCTTGATAATCTCATGACCTTCCGTTTCGCAGCGGTCCTGCTCATCACGCTGCTGCTCGTGGTCGCCAACACCGCCGTGCTTATCCAAGATTACGAACAACGCTTGGAAAGCTACAACGGTGCCGTTAGAATGCACGATGCGCAGTTGCGGAAAGCGAAAACCTATTCTACAATGTACCTGTTCGTTGACCGTCCACCGAATCCATTGAGCATTTTCAATGTCGGATTAGATAAACGTTTGGGCAACCTTAGCGGTATCTGGCACGGATTTGTGCCAACATTGTGGGATGCCCAGATGCACGGTACCGATAATCCGTTTATCGCCTTCTTCTCTGCGATGGATATTGTTTTTGTCTTTGAGGTAATTTTGAGTTTAATGGGGTTGATATTTGCTTACGATGCGATTGCGGGGGAGCGTGAGCGCGGCACGTTGCGTCTCGTCCTTGCCCAGCCTGTCCGACGCGGGCAGATCCTGCTTGCGAAATATATCAGTGCGATGATATGCCTGTTAGTCCCGTTGATATTAAGTCTCCTTTGTGCCTTGCTCTTGCTAACCCGTTCGATTCCGTTATCGACTGCTGATTTTCTCCGCATCGCCGGAATTGTGCTGACATCTTTTGCCTATCTGTCACTGTTCTATCTCATTGGCCTGTTAATCTCCGCGACGACTCGTAGAACCAGCACGGCATTGATGATCGCAATGTTCGTGTGGGGATTTCTGATACTCGTGT
This sequence comes from Candidatus Poribacteria bacterium, assembly GCA_963662915.2. Taxonomy (GTDB): domain Bacteria; phylum Poribacteria; class WGA-4E; order WGA-4E; family WGA-3G; genus WGA-3G. The sequence goes on from CAXXEU010000002.1 coordinate 3,350,489, forward strand.
ATCCAAATCTGATTCGGGCAACGGTTAACCCAGGCGGTGATGTTCAAGCACGCACAAAGTCCGCGGAAAATCAAATTCGACAGATTGTAAACGAATATAAAAGAGAGCGACAAAAATTCCTCGAAAAGGAGGGTGTCGCGGGGGATGCGTCTCGGTTTAATGAAGTGTTGGGAATTTACACGGATGCTCACATAAATCCTGTAACCCTCTCACCTTATCTCGAAAATATGAGCGAAATTTCGGAAATCACTCCGGACTTTGAACAGTATGTTCCGATTGCCAAGAGATACTATGCTTATGTTGAGCCCTTGGCTGCCGATGCCGCAGAAAAGGCGTGGTTCATCCAGAAGCAGGCACTTGATGATATTTTTGTTCGACAAGCCGAAACGGATAGAACATTGTTGAAGCTTTCACCGGTGGGTGTCTACGATGCCGCAACGCAGGCATGGGCAGGAACCGACCTATCGGGTCTCAGAGATTTTTTTGAGGCGACGCGACGTTACCGGAGAATCCTAATTGACTATTTCTACGCGACGGATGCGTTTTCATCACGGGAGTGGTTCGTTGCCGATAAAGGTGCCGTGGATTGGCGCACACTCCCAGAATTTACTTTCGCGAGAAGTCGTATCGGAACGAATGCAAAACGGGCATTACCAGACCTGTTTCTATTATTGATATGTAACCTCGCCCTGTTCATCGGAATCGTTCTAATTTTTATCAAGAGTGAGGTGTAGGTGAGTCTTCAGTACGGATTACTGCGGAATCCTTTCAGTTATCAGTCGTCAGTTAAGAGGTGTCTGTAACATGTAAAAGGCACGAAACCGACAGAAGATTTAACTGAGTACTGAAAGTGGCGCGAAGCGAAACGTACCGAGTCCTGACAACTAAAACCCATGTGGCATATCGCAAAACGTGAAATCTACGACAACCTGAATAGCCTGCGTTTCGCATTAGCAACAGTCCTGCTTCTGGTATTGATGTTAACCAATGCGATTGTGCATCTGCGTGAACATCCGGCGCGGACACAGGCATATCACAACGCCGCTGCCAACGCTATAAAGACGTTAGAATCGCGCAGTACCAGTTTATACCGTCTCGCGACGGAAGGACCTGGAGACCTCCATAAAGCACCCTCGCCTCTGCGTTTTTGTGCAGAAGGCGATGAGGCATTTCTACCGAAGCATGCCGGTGGTCATAATTCCTTTCGCTACATCGCCAACGTGAGACCCGTCTGGCGGATCGGATACCCACAAGAAACACCGAGTCTACGCAATATCCGTCCTGATTTTACCACCCTCGATTGGGCGTTCATCATCGGCTACGTACTGAGTTTTGTGGCCATTCTGTTCACTTTTGACGCAATCTCTGGTGAACTGGAACGCGGGACATTAAGGTTGACACTGGCAAATCCAATTCCACGACACACGGTGTTGATAGGCAAATTTTTGGGAGCATTCATCAGTATTAATATCCCCTTTGCGATTGCGGTACTAATGAACCTACTTCTCATCTCTACTTCAGACGCAGTACAACTTAATGCCGAAGCCTGGGGACGTTTAGGCATTCTGTATGGTATTGTTATCCTCTACATCTGTCTGTTTATCGCCTTGGGGCTGCTCATCTCGACCGTGGCCCAAGAGAGTGGGGTGAGCCTTGTAGTTCTACTTTTAATCTGGGTGAGTTTTGTAATTTTTATGCCGAATACGTTAGCATCCATCGGGAGCCGAACTTCTGTGCCGATAGCGTATATGAAATTCTGGGGCGAAGGTATCCAAATTAGAGATGAAGAACGCCAAGCGTACGAAGATAAATATGGGGACGCACAAACGCCTCCGCCGATCCACGTCCGTGCTAAGTATGTCACTTCAGAAGCGGAAAGGCATGAACGTTTCAATGCGGCATATTTGAAACAACAGATTATACAGGGGAAACGGGCGCGTGCGATCACTCGTATCTCACCGACAGCGATTGTTCAACGCCTCTTTGAATCTTTTGCTGGGACGGGGTTTGAACGGCATCTGCAATTTATTGAGAATGTACAGCGTTATGCCCGTGAATACCGTGAATTCGTTGTTGATACCGATAGGGCGGATCCCCAAAGCCTTCACGTGATCGGAATTCGGGAGGGCATGTCGCAAAAGCCTGTCAGCCCAGAAGCGATCCCGAAATTTAAAGATACACTCAGTCTGAGCAGAGACTTCAACACCGCAGCGATGGATTTACTGCTATTGGTGTTGTTTCTGACAGTGCTTGTGTCAGGCGCGTATCTCGCCTTTGTGCGGCTTGAGATTTGAATTGCCTTTTCAAAATTTTTCGTGTATACTTTAGAATAAGTAGACTTGAAACTTACCAAATTTTTCAGGAGATTCCATCAATGCTGCAAATTGAAATTCACTCACCTGCCCTTGAAAAAGAGGTCGATGCCCTGATCTGTGCTGGGCTTTATCCTGATCCCCACACCTTGATCGTCGATGCACTTGAGAAATTGGTCGGTGAAAAAAAGGAATCCCGCCTTGATGCTTCAATCCAACGCTATCAAGCGGGAGAAGTGACCCTTGGGAGGGCCTCGGAGCTAGCCGGAATGCACCGTTTTGAGTTTGAAGAGGTTTTAAAAGCGAGAGGCATCTTGAAAGTCATCGAGGTTGGATCAGCAGAGGAATTAAAGGCGGATGTTTCGCTCATCAAAAGCCTTCACAGAGAAAACAGCGAAACAAAGGAATAACGGACTTTGATCTTTATCGCCGAGATTGAGACGAAAGATTCTCTCACATTCCGATCCACAGCCACAATTTTTGAATGAACTTAAGCAAAAACCCGGTAATTCAAAATCTATATGAATTGTGTAGGCAACGGTTCACCTTCGTTGGCAGTCCGTTCCGCATAGAGTTCTTGTAATCGAGTCGTTATAGGACCGGTGCCTTCGCCTCCAATTTTCCTACCATCAACCTCTAAGACCGGACTTAATTCCCCCACAGTGCCAGTTGTGAAAACTTCATCTGCGGTATAAACCTCAACTAACGAAACATTCCGCGCCGTCAATGGGATACCCGCATCGCGAGCGATTTGGATGACCGTGCCCCGTGTAATTCCGGGGAGGCAGCTATCGGCATGTGGTGTCAGCACATGCCCACGTTTTATAATAAAGATATTCGTTGCATTCGTCTCTGAAACATATCCATGGATGTCGAGCATAATCGCATCGTCCACACCAGCGACGTTCGCCTCAATCTTGGCGAGAATGTTGTTAATCAGGTTGTTGTGGTGGATTTTAGAATCCACGCACTGTGGTGGATTCCGGCGGATGGCTGAGGTAATCAAACGGACACCGCTGCTGGCATAGATCGGGGGTTTCCACTCTGCGATGACAATTAAAGTCGTACCGTACTGATTGACGCGGGCATCCATACTGGACGTGATTTTTTTTCCGCGACTGAGCGTTAGGCGGATGTGCACACCGTCCCGCATGCCGTTGGCTTCGAGCGTCTCAAAGATAGCCTTTTTAACTGCATCGCGTGTCGGAATGCCTGCGAATGCCATCGCGTGTGCAGAATCCATGAGTCGGTCGAGATGTGCATCCAAGGCGAAAATTTTTCCGTTATAGACGCGCAAGCCTTCCCATACACCGTCTCCACCTTGCACGAGGCTATCGAACACAGAGACTTTCGCATCTTCGCGAGGTAATAGTTCACCGTTAACGTGGATTAAAATGTTTTCGTTTCTTGCATCAGGTAATTTAGGTTCCATATATCCTCCATTTTGATAGTTATTAGTTATTAGTTGTCAGTTGTCGGTAAAGACGTGTAGCGGTTGCCAACACTTTGTCCGCCACAAACCTCTCTTTAACTGAAAACTGATAACTGAAAGGGTTGCGTAGCAACGCGAGCCGATAACCATCCCTTACCATGTATCCCGCACGCTCACACCTTCATCCGTGAGGTACGTTTTGATGTTTTCAATCGTGAATTCGCCGTAGTGTGTGATAGAGGCGACAATTGCGGCATCTGCGTTGCTTTTGACAAAAACATCCCGTAAGTGCTGCGGATTTCCCGCGCCGCCAGAGGCGATGACAGGCACTGGGACCAAATCTGCAATAGCACCCGTCAATTCGAGTTCATATCCCGCCTTTGTACCATCTGCATCGATGCTATTAACAACGATTTCGCCAGCACCCAAATCAACACCGCGCGCCGACCACTCCAGCACATCCCAACCGACTGGTGTCCTGCCACCGTCTATGTAAATTTCATAACCGCTCGGAATCTGTTCACTCTTTGGGACCCGTTTCACCTGCATGCTCAGCACGACACACTGGCTTCCGAAGGCCCGCGCCCCTTCCGCGATAATATCGGGATTCCGCACGGCACCCGAATCTATACTCACCTTCTCTGCACCCGCGAGCAGGACGCGGCGCATATCCTCAAGCGTCCGCAATCCACCACCGACAGAAAAAGGTATAAAAATCTCAGCGGCGACAGCAGAAACGACATCAATCATTATATCGCGCCTCTCGTTGCTCGCCGTGATGTCGTAAAAGACGAGTTCATCGGCACCACCTTCGTAATAGAACCGCGCCATCTCGACAGGATCGCCGACATCAACATTGCCTTGAAAAGCAATGCCCTTCGTGACCTTTCCTGCACGTACATCCAAACATGGAATTATCCGTTTTGTTAGCATTTTTTAATTATGTACTCCTGAGCGGCGTTTCCCTGGTCAACGCCGATTTTTTAATTATGTGCTTCTGGGCATCGTTCCACTACGTTTTGCGGCGTACTCGACCATAAGCGATCTGCTTCACGATGATGTTTGGTAAAATCAGGAGCCTTGAGCACCTGGAGCGGATTGTAATTAACTGGGAACCACTGCGAAATGTAATGGCGCAGGGACCAGACTTAATCGCTAAAGATATTCAAAAGGTCGTCAAATTCCGCAACTCTTAGGAGTTTATACATTCCGGCGAGCGCAGCCAGACTCAAACTGATCGGTACAAACACGCCGATCAAGCGCGCCACTATGCCCTCCGTGCCGAGCCAATCACCTTCAATAACGCTATTCGTCAGCCAGCAAACAACTCCCATTACCGTTGAGGCGATTAATATTTTAAGCGTTAGCGGAACAATCCGTTTTAGTCCCAATCGTCCAATCTTTCGTCGTAGTAGTAATAACAGCACAGCGCAATTCAGTGTAGCAGTCAAAACCGTTGAAAGGACCACAGCCCGAGGGTCCAAAAAGAGTTCACGGTAGATAAAGAGATAGTTGAGACAGATGTTGAGTATAACCGTACAGATACTCACAATGACAGGTGCGCGAATATCTTTGTAGGCGTAAAAACCGTCTGTAACAATCTTAAGGGTCGAAAACCCACATAAGCCGAACGCATAAACGAACAGAATGCCCGCAGTTCCAACGGTATCGAATACGTCAGTCTCTCCGCGTTCATACAGGAATCGGCAGATAGGTGCCGACAGCACCATCAACCCAACCGCTGCGGGTATTGTTAGCATAAGCATCAGTCGGAGCGCGTAAGAGAGGGCATTACGAAAATTCTCTGTCGCTCCAGTCGTCGCGAACTTGGCAAGTTGCGGAAGTGCTACTGTTGAAATCGCCACACCGAACAGTCCAATCGGTAGATGCACAACGCGGTAGGCACGACTAATCCATGTCAACCAAGCAGACCCTGATGTAATAAAGAACGTATTCGTAAATTGGTTCACCTGCACCGCTGCAACACCTAATACAGCAGGTCCAACCAGATGAATGACTTGGAGCACCCTCGGATCGCGTAGACTCAACAGCGGACGGTACCGAAAACCGACGCGATACATAGACGGCATCTGAATTGCGAATTGGGCGATCCCGCCAACGAACACACCGATAGCCATTCCCGTCACCGGATGCATCCCAACCCCTGGAAACAAATAGTAACCGCCTACACCTATGACGAGCGAACTCACGTTAAAAAACGAGGACGCACACGCTGGAATGCCGAATCTTCCTTTGCTGTTCAATAACCCCATCGCAATCGCTGCCAGCGAAACAAAGAGAAGGTACGGAAACATGAGTTGGGTGAGATAGATTGTTAATTCAACCTTGGTATCAAACCCATAATGTGCAGTGGCATCTAACCTTTCGTCGAAATCTTCACGTGCCAGAACATCAACAATAGCAGGCGCGAAAGCGATACCAAGAACCGCAATACCCGTTAAAATGAGGAACGTTAAATTAAAGATACGGTTTGCGAGATCCCACGCTGCCGGCTCTCCATCCTCAACCTCCGTGGCAAGGAACGTCGTAATAAACGCTTTACTCAAAATACCTTCGCCAAACAGGTCACGCAGGAAGTTCGGTATGCGAAACGCCAAGTAAAAAGCGTCTCCGCTGAACTTCGACCGGAAATAGTACGCAATCGCGGCTTCACGTGCAAGTCCCAACATCCGCGACCCCATCACGGCAATACTGACAATTCCGGCAGCACGGGTGACGCTCTGATTCTGGTTGTCTACAGATTTTGTTTCGTTTTCCATCTTTTAACGATTATGTCTGGGCGTTGCTGCCTACGTCCGCAACGATCTAAAATTGATAAAAAACTGATTATAGGTTTGAAAAAGTCCTTTAACAATTAGAAAACTGCGAGAACAACGGACGCAGCAGTCCAAGATTAATACTTGAAAAACTTCTCCTTGACATTGCTCTTAATTTAGTGTAAATTTAGGGCGTTGTCAATACAGACATTATATATACAAGGAGACGCAGAGATGCAAGAAAAACGATATTTCACGCTCGAAGAAGCAAACGAATGTATCCCCGAATTAATTGACGAAATTTCACTCCTAAGGGCGATAAGATCCGAACTCGCAATTTACCACGCCAAAATCACGCCACTTTTGGAGGTAGTCTCCTCTAACGGTGGTAGTAAATGGACACCCGCACTACTCAAAGCGACAGAAAAATTCCAGAATATTCTTGACCGGATTGCAAAACGTGGGTGTCATTTGAAAGGGCTTGATCCGGGATTAGTCGATTTCCCACATCTCCGCGACGGCAAAGAGGTCTATCTCTGCTGGCGGATGGGTGAAAAGAATATCCGTTATTGGCATGAAATCGAAGCAGGGTTTGATGGACGACAGTCGTTATAGTAGGCTATCAGCGATCAGGGCGTTCGCTTCAAAAGCCGAAGCCATTTTCGGCTATCAGCAAGAAAGTCTTGTGGCACAGGATCCAAGTTTGTAACCGCCGTAGGCAGTTCCTGACTGTTAACCGCTATTGGCTAACCGCTTTAAAAAAATGATGTGTCGGTCCGTGTCCGTGTCCGATGTCGAGTGCCTGCTGAATGGCACCGGTAATATATGCCTTCGCTGTCCTGATAGCGTCCGCTAAATCTTTACCGTGCGCGAGTTGCGTCGCGATTGCCGCTGAGTAGGTGCAACCCGTGCCGTGCGTGTTCTCGGTTTCGACCCATTCCGCCTCAAAAAAAGACCATTCGCCATCACAATAAAGCACATCAACAGCACTGTTACCCGTAAGATGCCCACCTTTAACAAGGACAGCGTGACAACCGAGTTCAGCCATTACCTTTGCAGCACTTTTTGCCTCATCCGTGTTCCGAATTTCCTGCTGTGCAAGCAATTCTGCCTCGTAAATATTCGGTGTAATCACCGTCGCAAGTGGAATCAACGCGGTTTTGAGGCTATCAATTGCCTCTTCTTTCAAGAGAGGGAATTTGCTTTTGGAGATCATCACAGGGTCCACGACAATGGCTGACGGTGTATACGTTTTCAATTTCTCGGTAACCGCTTCAACAATGGCTGCCGAAGAGAGCATTCCCGTTTTGACGCTTGCCACATCAAAATCTGTGAAGACAGCATCCAACTGTGCTTCAATCAGCGAGATAGGCAGATCAAACGCCTCGGTCACTGCCACCGTATTCTGTGCTGTAACGGAAGTGATCGCCGACATAGCATAGCCACCGTTTGCCGAGATCGCCTTTATGTCCGCCTGTATACCGGCACCCCCACCTGAATCTGAGCCTGCAATCGTTAAAATCTGTTTCATTCTTTTAATAGTTGTCAGTTGTCGGTTAAGAGATGTTTTGGTAACAATCTGCCACGTTAAACCAGAGCCTCGAGATAGTGTTTCGCCTGTTCTCCAGCGTTTTTGGGAGCCATAACGCCTGACATCCCAGCAACTCCAAAGGCTCCGGCTGCTAAACATTCCGCGACCCGCGCCGGTGTAATACCTCCCAGAGCAAAGACAGGCAATTTAACACGCGCTACTAACTTTGCGAGATTTTCCACGCCGACTGCGGGTCCATAACCGGGTTTGCTTGCCGTCGGATAGATAGGACTATAGGTCAGAAAGTCAGCACCCTCTGCCGCCCGTTTTTCTGCTGCTTCAAAGGAATGCACCGAGCACCCGATAGAGAAGCCGTCGCCTATCTGTGCCTTTACCGAACTTACAGGTTCCGCATTTGCCGGAAGATGAACGCCTGCAGCACCGACGTTGTGTGCGACGCGCGTATCGGTATTGACGAAAAGTTGTGCGTTGTAGTTTCGACACAACTCAGCAATTGGTTGCGCCAAGTGTATCAATTCATCACTGTTTAGATCTTTTTCTCGCAATTGGATGGCGGGAACCCCTGCGTCCAGCAATTCGGAGATTACCTCAGTTAGCGGAGTGGGTGCACACTGGTGTCTGTCTGTGATGATGTACAACTTAAAATCGATCATTCTTTTTTTAGGCGTGCTGCGAACGCGCCATCAACGCCGTGTTCATGTGGGAATGTCTGGACGAAGCCTTGTGGCGTTATTGCGCTTGGCGGAATATTTGGCAAAAAGCGTCTGGCGTTTTCGACGGTATACATCGGGAAGTCTGTCAAAAACCGCTGAATGACCTCTTCATTTTCCATCGGCTCAATGCTACAAGTGCTGTAGACAAGGATGCCGCCGGGTTTGATATGTTGTGCGGCGTTCTTCAGCAAGTTATATTGCATCTCACTCAGGGCGCGAACCTGTTTAAATCTTTTGTTCCACCGGATGTCGGGATGTCGCCGGAGCGTCCCGAACCCTGAGCAGGGTGCATCAATCAGCACGGCATCCGCAGTTTTGATAAACTCAATATCTTTTTTTAGTGCGTCCATCACCCGTGTCTCAACATTGTTCGCACCGACGCGCCGACAGTTCTTTTGCAGCAATTCTATTTTTTCCGCTGACACATCCACGGCGACAAGTTTTCCGGCATTTCCCATGAGATGAGCGAGGTGTGTCGTTTTGCCACCCGGTGCGGCACAGAGGTCCACAATGAATCGAGCGTCTTCTGGAGAGAGGAGATACGGGACCAACATCGCGCTTTCATCTTGGATATATATATCCTCTCGCTTCAGGACATCTTTTAATGTGTGATTGTTTGTCCCTTCCCCGTAACGGATGCCCCCCCCAGTGTCAAAAGTAGTGATAGCACGGTTTTCGAGTACCAAGCCTTCAGGAGCGATTTTGGAGACACGGGTGGCAATACCACTGGCTTCCAACGATTGGCGAACCGCTTCGCGTTGTGTCAGGAGCGAATTTACGCGGACCGAGAGCGGCGCAATCTGGTTGCTTGCGCGACAAAATGCTAATGTCCATGAAACGCCGCGTGTCTGAAGCCATTGCTTTACCAGCCATGTCGGGTAGGACAACGAAATCGCGATATGTTCAACCGGGTTTGCATCGAGCGGTGGATAGGTTAATGTTCTGCCTTTGCGTTGGACGGAGCGGAGGACAGCGTTGATAAATCCAGCGGTTTTCCGTCCACGCGCAGATTTGCGTGGGTGAGAGGTGGTGAGTTGGACGGTTTCATAAATCGCTGCGTGTGCAGGTATCCCGTCGAGATGTAGCAGTTGAAATGCACCGAGCCGCAGGATATTGCGGTGTCGCGTATCTAACTGAAATCGGGGATTGATAAACTGATCTAATACCCAATCCAATTGCCGCTGCCATCGGATAACACCGTAGACAAGTCCGTTTACCAGCCGCCGTTCACGTCCATCAATTGTATAACGTCCGAACGCACTATCAACAACAGATGCTATGGATGCACTGGTATGTGAGAGGGTCAGGAGACACTCTAAGGCGACTTTGCGGACGTTCATATAGTAGGATAGCGATTAGTGATTAGCGATTAGTGATTGACAATTAGCGATTGGCAATTAGTTATTAGCAAGAGTCGTTATCTTTAAAGGACACCCACTTTACCATCAACTTAGGAACTATTAACTATAAGCGAATAGCGAATAGTGAACGTCCTAATTGCCAGTTGCCATCAGTGTGTGCAATTTGCGGGTGAGTCTGGACTTTTGACGATTTGCTGTCCCTTTTTTGATAACGCCTTTACCGGCGGCTCTATCCAGGAGACTTGCTGTGTTCCTGCACAATTCCTGTGCTGTTTCAACATTGCCTTCATCAAGTGCTGTCTCTGCTTGTTTGAGCGTTGTCCGCAGTGTTGCTTTACGATGTCGATTGCGTATGCGTTTCTTTTCGTCCGCACGCGCGTGCTTCTTTGCAGATTGTCTATGCAAAACCGATACTCCTTTTGAAAACTTATCCCCTCGGCAATCTCGCAAACAACCGAGGTGTTAAATGTCTTTTACAATGTGTATATTTAATGATACCACAAAATGTAGGGTTTGTCTACTTTTTATGAAAAAAACCTTCTGAAAACGCGAATAGGGCTTTTTTTATTGAATAGGACTTACGCATCTCGGACATGAGCTAACTTTGATTTACCGTCGCCATCTTTATCGTAGATACGCTAATCCATCAACCCATATCGGTCTAACTTCGGATTGACATAGAGGCAGGTAAGAATAGCAATACCGTTGAGGATACCGCCAGCATTGCCCGAGTAGTGTCGCTTAGCGAGTGCGATCTTCTTGGCATAGCGTTTATCAATGACGGTATCATCAAAGATAAGGTAACCATCGGGAATGTGCCTCCTCAAACACCATATTAGTGTTTTTGGAAGTCTATGTCAAACATTATTGCGTAAGTCCTATTGCTTTTTTGTTGACAGGGGTGCCTCAGTGTTTTATACTCTTACTGCTGAAAGCGTCAATCGCATACGACGCAGCGGTCTGATGCGCGAACGCCGATACATCACTGCTTACCGAAAACCCTCCGCCGCGCGTATTAAACAAAACATGTATGAGCCAACCCTTGATTAAAGGGGCTGGCTTGGATGCGGAGGGATCAGAGATGAACCGTCAGAGCAAAACGGCAGTGCCTCACGTTACACTGCCGAGAGATAGTTTGCGGGGGGATTACAGGGACATTATTGGAGAAAGCTCCCAGATTTTTGATGTGCTGCGACAAATTGAGAATATGGCATCAACACAGGTGAAAGTCCTTAGCTATCCGTGGCCTGGCAACGTCCGGGAGTTAGAAAACGTGATTGAAAGCGCATCTTATCTTATCAAAGGCAAGTTCCTTTTGCCAGAGCACCTACCGAAAGCCCTTCAAACCGACTGCTTGTCCGCTACGCGTTCTACGGGAGAAGTTTCTCCGCTTTCAGAAACAGAGATGATCAGTGTGCCCATCGGCACGCCGCTCGCTTTGATAGAAGAGACAGCGATCCGTGCGACTTTACGGCATTTTGATGGGAATCGGACGAAAACGGCGGCTGCCTCGAAGATCGATATCCGGACGTTGCAAAGGAAGTTGAAAAAGTATGGTATTTAGGGATTTTGCTGGGACATTTCTGTGGATTTCTTCAAGGTTTCCTAATCTCGCTACGTATCCGTCCACAGCGTGTAGTTAATAAAATACACTATGTTTGTGGGGTATGGCATTTTGCTGTAGTTTAGATACGTCAAAATGCCGTATGTCAAAATAGGGTTAAATCCAGTTTTGAGGAGAAGAACAAACTTTTTTCAACAGACATTTTTTTGAAAAAGGTAGCGCGTCTGACCTTTGATAAGCCCTGTATCTACCTGTGTTTTAAGCACATCATAGCGAAAAATATGCGCGCGATTTCAGTAGGCCTTAACACGAATATTGCATCGAAATAAAAGTATTGGCACGAAACTTGCTGATTACCTTTGTGATATATTAGGTTAGGACTTACGCAGTTTCTCTTAAAGTCCCCTTGATAAGGGGGATTTAGGGGGTTTAAAGATGAAAAATGGACGTTTTTTGTGCCTATAAGTCCGATATTTGCCTAGTTTGCGTAAGTCCTGTTGAAAAAAACGAAAGTAACCCTAAACTTTTTTGCACTCGTGTATATATGACAAATAGAACATTCGGAGAAAAACGGGTGTCGGAGAGAACGAGTCTCCAATCCTATCAGTTTTTCCGTTGTGCAGACGGAACTGAATTGTAGGAAAATTGCCAAGAATGTCATACAGAAAAAATAAAGGAGAAACAAAATGAAAAAGTCTTTGTGTCAAATGATCGCTATTGTCTGCATACTTGCCGTAGGATTTCTGACGGTTACACCGTTTGTTCCGAAGGCAGATGCTGATTGTAATTATTACTCAGAATCGATGTGCGATGGTGCTGTAGCCTATTTTGTGCAAAAACTAAACTATGCAATAAGCGTTTGTCCCGACGGATCTGATTGTGCGGAGGCAACCCAGTCTGCCTATAATGCGAAACAGTGGGCTGAATGGGTATGTAAACATGCGGATTCATAGGGACTCAAGAAGGGCATGACGTTTCTTTATGCAACAGACTGAGTGGTCTCCAAGGAGACCACTCATTTTTGAGAGAGGTTCCATCAAATGAAAGCATCTAAAATATTTCTTTTTCTCCTCATCGGTGTTGTCGTTTTCACCGGTGTTCTTTGGTTTTTCCTACGACAGATACCTTCGCCTGAGAACAGAACCGTGTATAAAATCACGCCCATTGACTCACAGACACATGCCAAGGGGACAACTCACAGCCATGCCGGAGATACCCCACACACTCATGATCATGAGAGCCCGAGTGATTTTATGGTCCAACTCGTCAGAGAACGTCTCGGTGAGCATCCATCTCCAAAGGTTCTCCGCTGGTTGGCCTATGTAGAATCCGAAGAAGGGCGCGCATTTTTCGAGAGTTTCCCGTCGTCCGATGAGTGGTTTGAAAAAAGCAAAAGTTTCGGTTTTTTTCAAGAGACACCAGAGCTTCAGGCGGGGAGGGAGCGCTTGTATCGTAAACATTTTCCGACGGGAACGGTTGATGAGAATACGTCTATTATCCGAGACATGATAAGAGATGTAATCCTTGAACATAAGCACCATAAGGAAACTAAAGCCTCTCTGGGACGTAATTTTGATGTTTTGATCGATCTGCTCATGGACGAGAAGTATCTCGCGTGGGTAGAAAAAAAGTTTGGTTCCCAGCCCCCCTCCACCTCTCAAGGATGGTTTCATTCTACCTTTGAAGAGGTTCGTTTAGCCGAACGGGAAAAGTATTTAACCTCCCAGAATAACGATACCACTGTTCCAATAGACGATTTCACAAGATTGGAAATAGAAGGATCCCCCGGAGAGGGGCAAATTCCTGTGAACACTCGCAATGTTTCAGAAGATATCTTGACTGTTGAAGATATGCTCAGCGGTGATGCCAACACGCAGCAGACAGGCATTGAGACGCTAACGCCTACATTGCCGGAGTTTCCTGAACTGCCAACCAACAAAAGCTTTGAAACCGCCCTTCGCGAGCAGTTTTCACCCGAACGGTTCAATCGCGCACTGCAAACCTTGAATCAATACGGACCCGAAGAAGGTCTCCGTAGGCTTAAGGACTCAGACCCAGAGGTCGCAAAGCAGGTAGAACGGTTACTTCCCAAACGACAGGAGAACTCTCAATGAAAAAGAAAAATCTTCTCTACAGCCTTGTCACCCTAATATTTCTTTTTTTATCATCGGTATTGTCGTCTTTGCCGGCGTTCTTTGGTTTTTCCAGCGAGGGACGACATCACAAGAGGCAATAAAAGTGTATAAAAGCACATCGGTATCGCACCCTTCTGAAGTTCAACTGCCAATAGACATCCCATCTGAGACCGACTCACAGAGACATACCGAAGGGACCCCACACACCCATTCGCATGAGAGACCGAGTGATTCTATGATCCAGATTTTCTCTGAAAATATCGGTGATACCACAGATCCGAAACTTCTGCGGTGGTTGGCGTATTTAAAATCCGAAGAAGGCCGTGCGTTTTTCGATAGTTTTCCGTCACCCGATGCGTGGTTTGAAAAAAGCCAAAGTTTCGGTTTTTTTGTAAATACGCCAGAGCGTCAGGCATCAACGGATCGGTGGTTTCGCCAACACTTTCCGACCGGAACGGCTGATGAGAATGAACATATTATCCGAGACATAATGAGAGACGCAATCCTCGAACACGAACACCATAAGGAAGCAGAATACTCTCGGTCTCGTAACGCTGATGTTTTACACCAGATTTTAGAGGACGGTAAGTTTCTCGCGTGGTTTGATAAAAAGTTTGGTGTGGCACCGCCCTCGTCTCAAAGACGGATTTTTGAGATTGTTGAAGAGGTGCGTTTAGCCGAGCGGGAAAAGTATTTAACCGCCGAAAATAACGACTCCATTTCCCGCATCAACGATTCCATAGGAACGGAGCATACCGGATCGGAAACAGAATTAGCACCAAGGGTGCCTCAAACGTCTGCAAACACTCGCGCGCTTTCAGAAGATGTCTTAACTGTTGAAGATATACTCAGGGATGAAATCAACACGCAGCAGACAGGCATGGAGACGTTAGTGCCCACATTGCCTGTATCTCCTGAGCTCCCGTCAAGGCAACGGCTTGAGACAGCCCTGCGCGAACAGTTTTCACTGGATCGTTTCAATCGTGCACTGCAAACCTTGAATCAGTACGGACCTCAAGAAGGTCTCCGCAGACTTAAGGACTCCGATCCAGAAGTTGCCAAACAGATAGAACGGCTACTACCCAAACGACAGGAGAACTCTCAATGAACAAGAAGAACCTTCTCTACAGCCTTGTCACCCTTGCTTTGATTGCTTTGATCATTGGTGTTATCAGTTATGCAACCGAGATACGACCTACACAGAAGGAGGCACAGCGAGTATCTGTCAAGGCATCAACAACTCCGTCTACACCTATCAAAACCACCACTGTTAAGAAGAAAGGCTGTGGGTGTTGCGCGGATCGGCTCGCACGAATCCAAGAACAGCTGCGCAAGGCACGAGAACGCAAACGGGCTTCACAATTTTAAGGTTTTTGTTCAGACCGATGGGATCTGTGGAACATTGCCAGCAAGAGACGAAATGCCCTATTCGCTGACGGAAAAAACCTTCTGAAAACGCGAATAGGGCTTTTTTTTGAAAAAAAACGAAAGTAACCCTAAACTTTTTTGCACTCGTGTATATATAATAAATAGAACATTTGGAGAAAAACGGGTGTTGGAGAGAACGAGTCTCCACTCCTACCAGTTTTTTCGTTGTGCAGACGGAGCTGAATTGTAGGAAAATTGACAAGAATGTCATCTATAAAAAATAAATGAGAGACAATCGGTGTTATTCTGGGAATGGTGCCGATGCTAAATTCAAAAGGAGTATAGAAGATGAAAACGTTTGCTTTGTGCCTATTCTTTTTTAGCATGACAGTGTTAAGTCCCTTCATAGTCCCCGCCTATGAGAGCGGAGCACCAGCACATAGCCATGATGCAAAATCACACTGGGGAGATGAACTAAAATCCTTCTATGAATACCTTGATACTGATACTGATGCTGCACGCGCGGTGCTTCAGGACTTCGCGAAAGAAGTTTTCAATAACCATCCCCTTTCTGCAGAATGGGTTGCTATCTATTTCCGAATGAGTCAACAAGGTACGGAAAAAGGATCAGAAATAGATGTCAAACGTGTCTCTGAACTCGTTTCGGATATGAAACGTCTTCATAAGTTGGAACTCAGGATATTGGCGGATATGGACCCTGAAAAGTATGCGAAGCAGAGAGAAGCGAACCGAGCCGCCCTGGTGTATTACACTGATCTGGGGGAAATGCTCTCGCGTCCGAAGTCTACTCAGGGGACAGGTGTTCTTGAGAACCACCAAAGCGAAATAGGTGTGGCGGATGCTCGGCGACCCGTCTCCGAAAAAACACCGCTACCGACAGCTGCTGAAAAAAAGGCAGGTGAAGTCACAGGAAAGCATTTCAAAGCATTTCTGAAACTGCTCCCAATAGACCCGGAGGCAGCACGCGTTGAACTAAACGCATACGCCGCACGCCGCTTTAGCAACCATCCCTTCGTCGAAGAATGGAAATCTCTGTGTTTTCGTATTGCTCGCGATGAGGAAGCATTGACAGCAGAAATTATCCGTTTTTACGAGTTAGAAATCGAGATGTGCACTGACATAGATCCGCAACGGTTTTCCGAACAGATTCAAGAAGGGACGAAGTTGGTAAATAACCTCAAACAGATGGCGAAAATGTTAGAGCACCAAGGGGTTCTTGAAACAAAGAAGATGTCATTCAAAATGCAATCTGAATGATAAACGCTTCCCTTTAGCGGTTCGCGAGTTGCGAACCGCTAAGGACTAAAAGGAGACATCTCATGAAATTTATAGCTTCCAATTCAATCTTCCGAGCAGCGATCGTTACCGTGCTGATTTGTCTCGGTTTCTGGGTTTATACTCAATGGGACCTCAACCGGTTTGAAGCATCACTTGGAAAAACTCCGGTTGTACAGTCTCGCCCCGATCTACAAGTTCCCTCGGAACAAGTTTCCGTTCCGATATCTCCAGCAACAGGCACGGTTGATCTGTTGCCCTCGGTCACAGACATAGAAAATGAAAACTTAGGACCGACGGCAACCGCTCCGTTGTTAGCGGAATTTACAGAAGAAGGGACTATAGACGCGGAAACTGAGTTTGAAGATTTTCTCGATATGTTCCTTGAAGAAACGGCTATGTTGGGAGTCACTTCTGGAGATTTTATGGATCCGATTGCCGATGGTCCTTACGATCAGGCATTCGTGAACACAGGTTTTCAGGATTACAAAGCTTCTCTTGAAATAGCCCCTGAATACGCTTACCAACGTTTAGAAGAGGCTTTGCGTGAACAACTCAACGATGATCCGGAGGTTAGCAGGCTCGTTGACACGATTAGAAAGAGCAATGAAGGCACCTTGAACCTGAATGAGGGGATTCAAAGTACTGCGTTAATGATGCGGCTTGTAAGTAAGGTAAGTCCGCCTGAGGCACTCGCGGGGTTTGAAAACCATTTTCAGACGCTCAGGGAACTTCAGGCGTTAGAATTTGAATCTGGATCGCATGTCATCTATGATGTCAAGTTCGTTATTGGGGAGTAACCGTTTGAAGAGGCGACCGTTGAAAAAGCCTGTTTTTCCGTCAAGCACTTCTTGTTTCTGAGCATGGGAAACCCCCTAAACGCGATATGCATCGGTGGGTACCATTAGGGAGAGATAATGGGCAGACCTTGAATCTTTACGGATATGTCCTTGCTTACGGACATAAGGCGGTAGCGTGGTTTGCTCCGAACATCACGCTTTACCATGTTGCTTTCTATGCCCCTGTTTTCTGTTTTTGCATCGGATTAGCGATCTTGTGCTTGTACCTTTATAAAAAACTGAAATAAAAAAGTGTTATTTTTTTTATTTGTGCTATAATGGTTTATAAGTTGTATTACAGTGGGTATTTCTTAACCCATACGCTATAACCGAAAGAGGTTATTATGAAACTCAGATGTCAACTCCCAAACGCGAAATGTCCGCCGTATCAGCACGCAGGGGCCTTCGTTGCCGATGGTGCCACGCTGTGCCGTTTACGTCCAGATATGAAACGGTGTGCGCGGTGTATTGCCTTTCAGTCTCCTCAAGACCCTGACTTCCGTGATGACTTGGAGCAATTCGCTGCGATAACACTTATTGAAAAGGGGCCCACCTATGATCCGTTTCACAAGAGCCGTGCAAGTTTTGGGACGTTCATCCGTCCGCATGTCTGCTTGTGTTTGATGAATGAGAAAAAACGGGAAGTGATGCATCGGGATCGGATGGGTTCTGTCTCGGGTCTTGGAGATGCTTTCTCTGAGGCGGACGACGACTCCCTTCAGGATGTATCTCTGATAGAGACATATCTTGACTCGGGAGCAGCACATTTTACGGAAGAGGTTGCGGATGCAGCGTTACGTGAAGATTTCTTTTCGGCGTTGCCGGAACTTCTTACGTGTCTGACCCCGCGTGAACGCGAAGTTTTTCAACACCTCCGCATGGACACCCCTTCGAGTGCGATTGCTGTGGCACTGAAATTGAGCAAAGGTCGCGTGAGTCAGTTGAGAAAACAGGTGATAGAGAAACTTAGCGAAGCATGTGAAAAACGGGGATGGAGGTCCGACTTGATTTAGCTTATGGCACATTGCAAGAAAAAGACGAAACACCCTATTCGTTGACGGAAAAACCTTCTGAAAACGCGAATAGGGCTTTTTTTATAAAAAAAACGAAAACAAGCACCGATTCCTTGACCTGTTATCTCGGCACTCCATCTGAAATCTCCATTGATTTCTCTTCGAAAAAACAGTAAAATATTAACAAAATATAGAAATGAAAGGGAGTTTGCTTTAATGAAACGACTACTGCCTTTATTAGTTTTCGCGCTTGGCATCGGCGCCTACGCCGCTGTAGCGGCACCTTCGGATGCACCCGACACACCCCCATGGAAACCTATAGGAAAATACACACACCCCGATATCCAAGAGAGTTCCGGCATTGTTACAAGCCAGCAGTTTGACGGTGTCTATTGGACGCTCAATGACTCCGGCAACCCCGCAACACTTTACGCGACAAAAATAGATGGTGAATTAATTCGAGAGATCGCTGTACAGGGTTCAAAAAACTTCGACTGGGAAGCACTCGGCATCGACGCAGAAAACCGACTCTGGATCGGTGAAATCGGTAATAATAGTAGATTACGGCAAGACTTGAAGGTGGTCGTCGTCGCGGAACCCGACCCGTTCAATGACACAGAGGTGGAGGTCATCGCAAGCTATCCGTATCGGTACCCCAACGAGAATGTGGATGCGGAAGGACTCTTTATTGCAGAAGGCATTCCTTATATCGTCTCTAAGGAACGAGAACGCGCAGTGCTTTACCGGTTTCCGACACTGGAACCCGATACGCAACAGGTTTTGGTGCGTGTGGGTGAATTCGCTGGTGCAAAATGGGTGACAGGCGCGGGATTGTCGAAAGACGGGACAAGGCTTGCTGTCTGCACGTACGACGCGCTCTGGGTATATCACGGTGTGGAGAACGACTTAGCAGAAATGATTCAGGGTACACCGTGGCACCTACCGCACGATTTTAGTGGGGAAGCCGTCTGCTTTGACGGTTACGATCTCGTTCTCACAAACGAAGGGCGCGACCTCTATCGGCTGCCACAATTTTGGTATGAGAAAGCGTTACCACTGCCCCCAAAAGACATACAATCAATAGCTTTGCGTCCGGGAAGAGAATATAGCTTAGAAGCTGAAACAGAAACGTACCGCGCAGCAGGGATAGACATAGGTGGGAGCCATACTCTACTAACAGAGGTAATTGCCGAAGCAGCACCCTCCTTAACGGTTCCAATCGAAGTCCTACACGCAGATATTTATAGAATTAGTGTGGTGCTAACGCGTGGCCCGGCATACGGGCAAGTTAAACTACGTGCAAACGGCACGGTGGTCGGGACACCTTACGATTGCTATGCTGCCGAACTGACAGCCGGTACATTGGTTTCGTTTGGGTCGACGCCGCTGAACGCTGGAACGAACCACATCGAGTTTGGCATCGTCGGAAAGGCAGATGAGGCGACAGGCTACAAAATCGGTATCGATTCCTATCAGGTGCTGCACGCTTCACCGCTTGTTAACCATTATATGGTATTGGGTCCGTTTCCCAAGACAGATGTTGAGACGATTGACAAGACCTTGATTCCGGGAAGTCGGTTGGATCTGAAGGCAACTTACACAGATATGCATGGTAAAACGATCCAGTGGCGGGAAGCAGCGACGGTGGAAGACGGTTTTCTTAATTTAGGCACAAATCTTGGTTTTGAGTCGTCAGCCGTTGGATACGCACTGATGTACGTCCACGCGCCGAAAGCGACGGATTCTGTGTTATTGCTCGGCAGTGATGATGGTGCGACTGTGTGGTTGAACGGTGCTGAGATCTACCGAATCGACGCGAACCGTCCGCCGATACCGGATGAAGATGCCGTTCCGTGTCGGCTCAACGCCGGATGGAACGAGGTCTTGTGTAAAGTCAGTCAAGACGGTTGGGGGTGGGGACTCTACTTGCGGTTTACAGATGTAGACGGCATTCTGAGGTATAGCACGCAACCCGAAGAATAAAAATGAATGTTTTAGATCTGCTCAACGCTCAAAGTTGCCGGTTCGCCGTTGAGTTTCTGTGCAACCGTGAATGCATTTCCACTCGGAGATTCGACAACGGTTGTTGTCAAGGTCTCTTGCAGAATGTAATCTTGATGTACCTGAAACGCTTCCGTAACAAGCGATGATGGCGTGTCAAGGCTCAGTTTAATCCGATCCGAGACGTTGAAATCGGCGTCTTTCCGCATATTCTGGATTTTGTTGACGATTTCACGTGCCAAACCTTCAAGCGTCAACGCGTGTGTGAGTTCCGTTGACAATGCAACGAATTTCCTCGCGTCCGTTTCGACAAAGAAACCCTCTCGATTCTGTGTCTGCACATCGATGTCCGACTGCTCAAGCGCGTACGTTTCTCCGGCTGCTTCAACTTGTAGACTGCCGGTGGCTTCCAGTTCCGTCTTCAGTTGCATCGCATCTGCGGTCGCGAGTGCCTTCGCGATGGCTTGCACGCCTTTGCCGTACTTCGGTCCCAACACCCTGAAGTTCGGCTTGAGTGTCACCTGTGCAAATGCGTCCAGATGCGCTGTGAAGGCAATAGTCTTGACATTGAGTTCATCGTGGACAAGTTCCGCCAGACGGTCAATAGTCTCTTTTTCTCCATCAGAGATTCCGCCGATGGTGAATTCGGGAAGCGGTTGACGTGTCTTAATACCAGACCGATTTCGTGCTGCATGCCCCATACTGATGACCTCGCGTGTGAACGCCATATCGGTTTCGAGTTGGCTATCTTTCAGTGCGGCATCTGCAACCGGATACTCAGCGAGATGGACACTCGGTGGTGCGTCCGGGTCAAGCGGGCAGACCAAGTTTCTATAAAGTTCATCCGACAGAAACGGCGTAAACGGTGCAGCGAGTTTCGCAACGGTGACAAGCACTTCATAAAGCGTTGCGTAAGCAGCTTGCTTGTCGGGTCCGGCTGCCGCACCCCAGAAACGGTCGCGGGAGCGACGGACGTACCAGTTGCTGAGGTCGTCCACAAACCCCTCGATGGCGCGCGGTGCGTTCGTGAGATGGTAATTCTCCATGTTCTCGCGCACAGCGTCAATAAGGGTCTGGAGGCGCGATAGTATCCATCTGTCCACAGTCGCACGTTCTGCAACCGGCGGTGCGTCTTGCCAAGGAGAACGAGGTTGGGAAACCTCGCCAGCAATTTCTAAGTTGGCATACATAACGAAGAAACTATAGACGTTGTGAAGCGTTCCCATGAACTTCTTCAACGCTTCATCAATCCCCTCCGGTTTGAAAGCGCGTGGTGTCCACGGAGTGGTTGCGGTGAACATATACCAACGCATGGCATCTGCGCCTTGCTTATTGAGAATCGTCCACGGATCTACTGTGTTCCCTCGGCTCTTACTCATCTTTTGGCCGTCGGGTCCCATAATGAGTTCAAGACAGAGGCAGTTTTTGTAAGCCGGTTTATCGTAGAGGAGTGTACCGGTCGCCAAAAGACTATAGAACCAACCGCGAGTCTGATCAATAGCTTCGGAGATGAAATCGGCGGGATACGCCTCTTCGAGCATCTCTTTGTTCTCAAACGGATAGTGCCATTGCGCCGTGTGTGCGCACCCGGAGTCAAACCAGCAGTCAATCACATCTTGCACGCGTTGCATCGTGCCGCTGCACTTATCGCAGCCGAGAACAACGTCGTCCACGTAGGGACGGTGGAGTTCGATATCGTCTGGAACATCAGTGCCGCGTTCCTTCAGCTCAGCGATACTACCGACGCAGTGCTGATGTCCACAGTCATCGCAGGTCCAGACAGGTAGGGGTGTCCCCCAATAACGCTCACGGCTCAATCCCCAGTCGATGTTGTTTTCCAACCAGTTACCGAATCGTCCATCCTTGATGTGTTCTGGATACCAGTTGATTTCTTGATTGTGCTGGTGCATTTGATCTCGGATTGCAGTCGTTCGGATAAACCACGATTCGCGAGCGTAGTAGAGGAGTGGATTATCACACCGCCAGCAGAACGGATATTGGTGGGTATATTCGGTAGCCTTGAATAACAAACCGCGTCCATCTAAGTTTTCGATGATTTGTGGGTCTGCGTCTTTGACGTATTCGCCTGCCCACGGTTCTTTAACCTCTGGGACGAATCTGCCATCGGCACCGACCAATTGCACGAGTGGCATGTTGTGCTTCTGTCCGATCTCGTAGTCGTCCTGCCCGAAAGCGGGGGCGATGTGAACCAAGCCGCTACCCTCTGTTGTTGTCACGAAATCCGCTGTGACGATGTAGTGCGATTTTTCTGGGTGCTGTCCACTGTCAAACAACGGTTCGTATTCCCAATTGCGGAGATCCCTGCCTTTATAGTTTTCGACGACTTGTGGCTGTTCATCACCGAATAGACTCGGTACACACGCTTTTGCGAGAACGAGGTGTTGCCCGTTGTGTTCAACTGCGACGTAATCGTAGTCCTCACCGACAGCGACAGCAACGTTAGACGGCAATGTCCATGGGGTCGTCGTCCAGACGAGGAGATAGGTGTTCTCGCTATTTTTTAACGGGAATCGAACAAAGATTGATGGGTCAGTAACTTCTTGATAGCCGACTGCGACTTCGTGGCTCGCTAAGGTTGTGCCGCACCGATAGCAGTAGGGTTGCACTTTATGTCCCTGATACAGGAGTTCTTTATCCCATGCCTGTCGGAGTACCCACCAGACGCTCTCGATGTAGTCGTTTGACAACGTGATATAGGCATCATCGAGGTTGAGCCAGTATCCGATCCGCTCTGTCATCAGTCGCCAATCCTGCTCGTATTGGAAGACGTTCTCCTTACACTTTTCGATAAAGTTCTGAACGCCGTAAGCCTCGAGTTCTGCTTTGTTTTTAATATTCAGCTGCTTTTCGACCTGATATTCAACGGGGAGTCCGTGCGTGTCCCAACCGGCTTTACGGTGGACGTAATGTCCTGTCATCGTCTTGTAGCGGCAAACAGCATCCTTCATGACGCGGGCGAGGACGTGATGTACACCGGGGGGGGCGTTTGCAAACGGCGGTCCCTCTAAGAAGACGAAAGGCGGCGCGTCTTTGCGGAGCGCCATGCTTTTCTGAAAAATGTCATTTTCACGCCAGAACGCTAAGGTCTGTTTTTCTTTTTCAGCAAATGTGAATTGTGGTGATACTTCTTCAAACATATTTTTAACTATTCGCCTCCTGGGTCTGTTTCGTCTGCTCCCCAGTAATGGAAGGAGTTTGGTCTGCTATATAGGTTAAAAACGTGAGTTCGGTTATCCGCAAAAATCGATACAAATAACGGCGGTGGACATAGGCGCCCCGGAGGAGACGCAGACTAACAAATCAACGGTATGAATGCCTTTTGGCATTCCCCGTATGCTACAAAGAAGAACCTTAGACCGAATTCACGTTAAAAAAGAAAACGCCCCACCGAAATCGTCCGTTTCAGTGATGGGCGTTGGAATAAAAACTGCGTATCTGCCTATGATTAGCCCACCACAGCACGACGGATAGCAATAATAATGGATATGGCGCGCAGCACCACGACAGCACGCAGGCTATCTTGATGTCCGGCACTGTTGCGCAGAGGTTTCCTATATTGCGAGGTCAATGTGGTAAGCGATTTTTTGTCCATATCTCGTTTGAATGATGTGTGATATTGTTGTAAACGTATATTTCTTAAGTATGATACAACATTCTATGCGGAATGTCAAATATTTTTCTCTCACTGGTGGCTGCAGGTGTCCGTCAAAAACGCCGCGTCATTTCCAGACTCCACAACCGCGGTTCATTGACATAACCGGTCAGATTGTTGAAATCAATACCGCCGGTAGGAGATGTATCGTTGAGGATATTCCGTCCGATAAGTGCCACCTCTATATCAGCGTACGGCAATAGACAGGCGAGACGGACCCCTCCCGTCAAGAGCCAATCATCGGCAAATTCCACAGATTCGTAGAGAAAGAATCGGATATGGCTACGATACGCCCAGTCCGTGGACGCAATAAGACGTGTGCCTCCCGGCAGGTCGAGGGCGTATCGAAGCGTTACATCTGCAATCCAACCCGGTGCTTGTGGCAGACTGTTGCCGTTGATGGCGAAAGTATTCTCAGCAGGGGCAGGCGGATCCAGCACTGTACACGGCGCGCCGCAGCCCTGTATGGCTAAATTCGGATCGTCAATACGCGTCTGGTTGTAACTAAATCCCGCTGAAACTTCCAGTGATGTGATGGGTGCGAAAGCCAATTCTGCTTCAACACCACGCCCAATAGTGCCTTCGGCGTTCACTAACCGATTGAAATTTGCATCTCCGCCGACTGCGGTGAGTTGCTGATCTTGCATGAAGTATTCGAACGCGCCCATGTTCAGGTGTAACCGTTGTTGCCAGAGGCGGAACTTCGTACCACCTTCAAAAGAGAGAATAGTCTCCGTATCCGCCATTGTGACGGTATCACCAAACAGTAAACGTCCTTGAATGCTGGGTGCGCGAAATCCACGTGCGGCGCGCAGATAGGTCTGGACATTAGGGGTTATGCGATAGCGGAGACTCAGATCGCCACTCCACACCGTGTCTTGTGGGTTCTGATGGATGGGACCGAGTGGCCCCGCCCCAATCGGTGATTTGTCTCGCCATGCTGTATAGTCTTTCGCATCGTGAGAGAGTCGTAAACCGGCACCGAGTTCGAGATCCTCAAGCCACTGGAAGGTCATCGCTGCGAATGCCGCCTGTGCTGTAGCCGTCTGTTCTTGGCGGACGGAGCCGTCTAAGGTGCCTCCTGCCAAGGTGTTATAGTTGAAATCCTCCATCTCCACAAACTCATGAAAATAGTAGACCCCGAACTGATAGACGAGACGACGCGCCTCTGGACTCATTAAACGGACTTCTTGGCTAAACTGACGCAGTGCCGGAATACCGGATGCTGTCTCAGAAGGAAAGGGAATCTCGCCGGGACCGCTCGGCGGACTGAACACTGCACCATAACCGCCGTCTATGTCCCCGCGTGAGAAGTTGGTGAGTCGTTCCAAGCCTGTGAGTGAAATTAGTTGGAAGTTCCCAATATCGTAGCGAACTTCAGCAGTTAAGCCTTGTGTTCTCAGGGTCTGTTCATTGCGTCCGTCGTGTGCGATGCGCTCGCGGGTGAAATCCTGAATCAGTCCGGTTTCACCTTTTGATAAGATATTGGCGCGAAACAGGCGCGCCGTGCCATCAAGGTCGCGAGCATGCAACTTGAGCCACGCTTCGAGTTCCGGCAGAGGTGTCCAGAGTAATTGGAAACGTCCAGCCAAATCTCGGTGCCCTCCGAGGACATTATCTTCGCCTGTATGTTCGTTATCAACCCAGTCATCTCGCCACTGTGCAAGGAGCGAAAGCCTTGCGGAAAGCACAGACGGAACGAGTGGCCCCGACACCGCGCCTTCAAAATTACTACTATTGAACTGCCCGTAACTCAGTCGTCCGTATCCGTCTAATGTCTGTGTCGGACGTGCGGATTCAAATTTCACAATACCGGCAGGTGTATTGCGTCCGAACAGTGTACCTTGCGGTCCGCGCAGCACTTCAATCCGGTCCAAATCGAAAGCAGGAAAGCCTTTTAGCAAGGCGTTTTCAAGTACAACCCCATCGTAGAGCACCGACACGGGTTGCGAGGCGTTGAGGTCAAAGTCGGTATTGCCGAGACCGCGAATAAAAAAGCGTGGGAAAATACGTCCAAACGACGATTCCATCTGTAAACTCGGCGTGCGATTCGACAAAAAACGGACATCCATGCCTGATGATCGTAAAATATCGGATTTTTCACCTCGGATTGTGGAAACGGAGAGCGGGACTTCAAAAGGCCGCTGTTCACGCTTGCGAGCGGTAACGACGACCTCTTCCAGGACAACAACTGCTTCAGTCTCCTCATCGGCGGCGACTGGTACGGATAGAGAGAATATCGCTAAAAAAACCAAAGCACAAAATTGTTTACCAAAATTCATATTTTTCCTTTCAAATAGAATGTGATGAGTTCTATGTAAAATAGGGATGTGGTAAGGAAAACCCTATACCTAACATCCAATGAACAACCAATATTGTAACATACTGGCATCTGAAAAGCAATTTGGGTCTGGTTCAGAATTTAATTCGGTAATGTGCAAGCCTGGATACGGAAGCGGCACTGCTTGAAATGGCGAACTACTTTGAAGCGTTTAAGTTTCTGCGTGAGTATATACTGTATCGCCAACGCTGGACTTCGATGAGCGAGCGAAGACATTGATAGCGTTATCGGAGACTTTGCATAAGATTTTGCTTGCTGAAAATCAGTCATGAGAAGCAGAGCATTCTTCACGATAAGGGGAACAACGATTGTGTTGTTTCCCTTATCGTTTAAATTGGGGGTAGATAAAGCCGCGGAGGGGAATGAGGCGGCAGCTGTTCAACTTTATCACACCTCGATACCTGACTATACAGATGCGAGCTTGCGAAGCAAGCGATTGGAGAGGAAAAAGCCGCAGCGGCGGATTTTCGGAAGGCGACGCAACTGGACCCGAACGTGGGGAAATAGAGGGTTATGGGTTGTTGGTTATTCGTTAGCAGTTTTTGATTGTTTCCACATCAGGCTGGATGTGAATCAGCGACCGGTTCTGTATTTGTCTCTAATGGGACATTAGATGGTGTTAATTGTTTACTTGCACATTCGCTGCTATCGTTTTCTGCCGATAGGGGTCCAATTGAGAGTTGCCACCCTAACGCCTTGAGAATAGCACTAAAGGTGCCAAGCTGCAACGTGTCTCCATTGGATAGAAATTCTGACAGCGTTTTCGGAGCGAGGTTAGCTTGCTTGGCAACTTTCTCGACCCCGCCTTGTGCTTCTATAACGTTCCGGATCCCTTTGAGAAAGAAGGGCGTATCCCCATCAATTAGGTATTCTTCAAGTGAAATTTGGAGGTAACTGATCGCCTTCTCGCGATTGGCGAGTTTTTCAATTAGGAACTCGTGCCATGTTCTCAGTTTTTCCATTGGTTTGTCTCCTTGTATTGCAACCAGTAGTCCTTTGCACGTTTCAAAGTATACCACAAATTCTCTAAAAATTCAAAGGTTCCAGTGCGGTTACAAACCGCACCTACCGGGACTGGGTTTTCAAGACTGCCGCGTTGGTTTGGAATGTGTAAAGCTGTTGACACTATATTCTCGGGCACACTCAGAATGAAACATTAGAGAAATTAAAACCGCTTTACACGCTCCTAAATTGTGTGTATAATTAAGCCTAAAAAACGGAGTATATTTTTCTATGGAACTTTATGAAGCCGTCAGTCCACTTGACTTTCGATACTATGGTGGTGATCCGGATTTTATGAAACGGTTGCTGCCTTATGTCTCTGAGGCAGGATATGTTACCTATCAGGCACAGGTGGAGGCGGCACTGGTACGGACCTTGGCAAACTACGGTGTCTGCTCGTCAGCGATCGCTGATGAGGTGGAAGCGGCGGTGGATCTCGTAACGGCAGAAGAGGTCTACGAAGAACAGTCCCGCATTCGACACAATATCCGTTCGCTTGTTAATGTGATTCGACGGAAGATTAGTCCTGAAGCGCGTCCTTACGTCCATCTGTTTGCAACCTCCGCGGACATCTTGGACACGGCAACCTCCTTGCGGTTCAAGGCACTCACTGAAAATGTGATTATCCCCGATCTGATTGCTTTGGAACAGCAGCTGATTGAACTGGCGCGCGAACATGCGGAAACCGTGCAAATCGGTAGAACCCACGGTCAACACGCTGAGCCGACAACATTCGGTTATGCGTTGGCACTTTATGTGAGTCGCCTCGGCACGCGAATTGAGAAGATTCATGAGGCAGGTCAAAATCTGCGTGGACAATTCTCAGGAGCAGTCGGTGCGTTTAACGGACTTACGCTGATTCATGAACACCCGGAACGGATTGAGGCGGATTTTCTGGGACTGCTCGGCTTGAAACCTTCCGATACACACACGTCAACACAGTGCGTGGAACCCGAATTCATCTCCGATTTGGCATATCACG
The DNA here is from genome assembly GCA_963662915.2 of Candidatus Poribacteria bacterium. Lineage (GTDB taxonomy): Bacteria > Poribacteria > WGA-4E > WGA-4E > WGA-3G > WGA-3G. The sequence continues at coordinate 3,378,850 of CAXXEU010000002.1, forward strand.
TCACGGCGGCGTACACCGTGCTTGCGAACTTCGCAGACGATATGCGACACCTCTATCGTACTGAAATCGCTGAGGTCGGCAGGAAATATAACCCGCAACTGGTGGGTTCATCGACAATGCCTCATAAAGTGAATCCAGAGGCTTATGAAAATATCAAAAGTTTGTGGAAGGCGTTCGTGCCACGGATGCAGACGGTTTTCATGGATAGCATTTTAGAGCATCAACGCGATTTGACGAATTCGGCATCAAGTCGCTTTTTAACGGAGTTGTTTACGGCGTTTGATTACGCCATCTACCGGCTTCGGCGCGCCTTGGACGAGATGGATGTAAAGGCGGATAACATGCTGCGCAATCTCGCACTGAGTGCGGAAGATACGATTGCGGAGCCTATCTATCTGTTGATGGCGTATTATGGATTTCCCGATGCGTATGACCATACCCGGAAGTTAATTGGACAGGTGCATCAGACTGGAAAGCGTCTAACAACGCTGCTGTGGGAAGATGAGACGTTTCGTCCGTTCCTTGATAAACTCACGGAACCACAACGTGAGGCACTCCGGGATCCAACGAACTATATCGGTGCTTCGGTTCGGCGTACCCACGCGACGTGCGATGAATGGGAAAAACGGATTTCGGAAATAGTTGCTGGTTAATAACTGAAAACTAACAACTAACAACCCTTAAAACATGTTTGATATTACCTATTTAGGACGACGGTGTTTTCGTTTTATCAGACGCTATCCGCGTACGTTCACAGCAATTGGTTTTCTGCTAATCTTTTGTGTGGGTATTCGGGTCGGGCAAACGGTTCGGTTTAGCAGGATAACCGATTACTTTCGCTCTTTTGTAGATCGTGAACAGAACGATGTCACAAAATCAGTCGCACAAGGGATCACCCACCGACAGATATTAGAGAATGGCGTATTGACGAATATCCTTTCCGTCTCACCGGATGCTGTTGATATTCGTCCGTATCGGGCGTTGAGTGCGGGGATCGGCACAGAAACGTTGGTATCGCTTGCGCGGCGGCACAAGGCGTTGGCTGCGATAAATGGTGGCTTCTTTGAGATGGCGGGAACGTTTCGTGGCGAGCCTGTCGGTGCGCTGAAGATTGATGGTGAATGGGTGAGTGAACCGGAGCAGGGGAGAGCGGTGATTGGACTCCGAACTGTTGATGGAAATATCGAAGCGTACATTGACCGGATTGCCTTACGGCAGGAACTGGTCTGGTCTCCGAGTGCCGAGACATTGCCAATTGACGGTATGAACCGAAACCGCGGTAGAAACGAGTTGGTGATTTACCGTCCGCACTTTCACACCGTGACGCTGACGATGCCCGATGGCGTAGAGGTTGTTGTGAGAAACGGCAAGGTGACCGATATTCGTGAGGGTGAGGGGAGTTCGCGCATTCCTACCGACGGCTATGTTCTATCGGCAAGTGGTAAGAAGGGTAGGGATCTACTGGCACGTATCGCAGAAGGTGATACGGTTCAGATTCGTGAGACAATCATCCCAGAACGCGTTGGAGATAGCAATTTGTGGGCAAGCTTTACGCATATTATTGGCGGGGGTCCGTTGCTACTCCAAGACGGGATCGCGTCCGTTACAAAGGCGTACGAGCGCGAAGGATTTGATCAGGCGTTCCACAGTTTTTGGCATCCACGTACGGCAATCGGTAAAAAAGCGGATGGTACGCTGCTGTTTGTAACGATAACAGGGGCGAAGGCAGGTGTTCGACGGGGTGTTAAGTTACAAAGGCTTGCGGAACTCTTCCTGGAGTGGGGTGCGACGGACGCGCTTAATCTCGACGGCGGCAATTCATCCATGTTAGTCATTCGAGACAAAGTGGTGAGTGTCAAGTTGAAAGATACTGAGAGTGCCAAGTCGTCTGATAAACCGGCACCAAAAACGGTAGGCACAGCGAGAAACACAAGAACGGCTCGTGGCAATCGTCGAATTCGTCCAATACCGAGGCAGCAGGGACGCGCAATTTCAGATGCCATCTTGATTTTTTCACAGTTTTAGGATATAATATGGTTATCGGTTGTCAGTTATCAGTTGTCGGTAAAGAGTCTCTTGTGGCAGGCGAGAACGTTTGTGATCGCCACAACAAGTTCCTGACAATTATGAGTAGGAGGAGAAACAAACAATGTTACGTGACAACAGACATCCCGAAGTTAAGAAAAAACGGAACGGTGAACATGCGTTTATATCCAGCGTAGAATCGAAATCAACTTCACTGTCGCGACGCTCTTTTTTGAAAGGCTCGGTTGGGCTTGCTGCCGCTGCGCTCACGGCGGGTGGGTTAATTCTGCCTGCAGACGCACAGTGGGGTTTCCGAGAATATATCCCCTACGACGCAGCACGAGATGTCCATTACGGCACGCGATATGGGATAATTGAACACCACTATCCTGAAATGAATCCGACAGGTGAAAAATTCACGTTTGTGCGACTTAAGTATCCCGGTGGCGATTGGTACACGAACATCGTTAACTATTACCGGTGGCAATCGGATTTGAAGTTCTCGCAGATCCTCGCTGAAAATACAACAATTGATGTTGAGGTGCGTGAGAATCCACAATATGTTGATATTGACGATGAAGGGTTATTCGCCTATCCGTTCCTATACATGACGGGACACAGAGGGATTAACCTTTCCACAGAACAAGTCCGCAAGTTCAGGGATTACTTTGAACGTGGCGGTTTTCTCCACGTCGAAGATTGTGATGCCCGCCTTAACAACTATCGCGGTGGCTTACGTCCACATATCTATGAGATGGTTCGGCAGGTTTATCCAGAAAAGAAACTTGAACGATTGGATATGAGTCATCCGATTTATCACACGCTTTATGAGCATGATGAATACCTCGGTGGTGATAAACGCATTCCAGATATATCCGACTATGACGAGGCAGTTATGGATGACGATCGCGTGATTATCTACTTCTGCCCAAGCGATCTGAATTGTGCGTGGGAAGGTAGAGAGTGCGCTCCGGGTGGCGAGGAGCAACGGACATGGGCATTTAAACAGGGAATAAATGTTGTCGCATACGCGTTGACGCGGTAAGGCTGTTAGCTGTCAGCCATCAGGCCGCTGTGCTTTCAGCAATCAGTAACTTGTTTGTACAGTGAGAACATTTGTTGCAATTACCACACACTGCCCGCTGACCGCTGACTACTCATGACTATTCCAAGCAGTTTCTCGCGGAGGTGCTCGTAAGCAAGACTCGCACCGGCGATGTTGCCCGAAGCGGGACCTATTTGAAGTTGCGCAATCGTGCCAGAGCCGAATAAATTTTCAACCGGAGAGAGTTGTAAATTGGTACCAAGGCGTGGCAATCCACAGACAAGTGGGACTTGGTGCTGCGCGATTAACTCCCTCAAAAATCCATATCGGTGAAGATTGAATTGATACCCTGTTGCAAGGATAACACGTGAGACCTTTAGAATCTCCCCGCGATTTGTGCTAACGAGTAGGGACGGGGTGACCCCGCTGCTACAGGTGCCTTCCTCCACTGAGACGATATTCTGGATACGGGTCTCTGGATAAATCTTAACGTTTGTGGCACTCATTAAGGCTTCCATAATACCGGGTGTAATGCTCCCTTCTCCCCTATTCTGCTGAATTATCTCATAACGCCGCTGAAAATTCGTTTCATCTGCGAACTCAGCAAGTGCTTTGGGACCCAACCATACCGGTGGAAAATCGAATTGCTCTGTCCTTAGCTGCTTCCGAACAATGAGTGTAACGTCATGTCCGCGCTCACTGAGACTTTTTGCGAGCGTCCCTGCTGTCAATCCACCCCCGACGATAACAAAAGATTCTTCATTGTCTTGTCTATCCTGAGACTCCACATTATAGTTATGTTTAGAATTAATTAGACACTCTACACCGGCGAGGTTAGAAACTTCGCCTACCAAGGGAGGGGAGAGTGTCTCTTTACTTTTAGGTTTTACTATAAATTCAGAGGCGTGCAATATTCTGTCGGGATATTGGCGCTGCCACTGGACGAACTCTGGGGGTACGTACGGACAATCGTCAGCACCGATGGCAAGGATGACACAATGACTCCGAAACCCTTCATTTTTCTTCGAGACGAGACGGAACGGAAATTTACCTGCACCTTTGTCCCACCGCAATTTTGTGACCTCAAATTGATGATAGGCTCGGTAACCTACCTCTGTCCCCCCGCTTGCGGGGGGATGAAAGGGCGGGGCAGCAAGCATATCGCTACAGAAGTCCCAAAAAAGTTGGGTCGAAGGTTGGGAATAGGGTGGTGCTAATTCAGATGTTCGGTTGTGACGTTCAGCGTATTCAACGATATCGAGTGCATCAGGAGTGATATGATGGACAGCCGGAGAACGGAGAAACATCATGCCTTGACGTTCTGTTTTACGCCGCCATTGGCTGAGCGGTCGCGGGTGTCGATCAACGATGGCGAGATGGCTCGCCGCTGTGGGTACTTCGCGGATCAGTCGAATCGCGATGGATATGCCGTGTATACCGCCACCGATGATGGTGATGGGGATGTTGCGATGGGCTAAAGGGTGGTCAGTCATCGGTTGTCAGTTAAAGCGGAATTCTGTAACAATTCACTGCTTCCTGGCGTATCCCAAGTTTGGGTAGATTGTTGTGAAACCCTAATTGGTATTTGATTCTGGAATATGCACATTTTTGAGTGCGAAGGTTTGTGCGGAGAATGCGTCGGTGGCGCGATAACGGTTGTAGCGGTATTGGACGACCCCAACTGATGGCGCGAGCCAGTAGATTGCGGGTGGACTAATCAAGAAAATTGATGGATCTTCGCTATCTGCGTAAGTAACCTCTTCTTGAACGACATACGTCGAGTAGCTGCCTGCGGGAACGGTAATCGGTACATTTTTCTCCACGACGTAACGTGTGACAGTGACGGGTGTTCCGGCGGTCTTCTCAAAAACGGTCCATTGCTTTCCGACTTCCAATGGAAAATCCCAGAGTCGACGCGGCGGAAAATGTTTGGCGTGAAAGACCGGATTCTCGACCGGAAGGTAGATATCAAAAGCAGATTCTATCAGTGCCTCTGAAGTCTTAAAAAAGTAGGTCGCCAATACTGGAAAGGGAAATACGTCGTAAAAGTCAGTGTCCAATCGAAAATAATACGCATTCGCTGCCAAGTGATCAACAGTGTCAAGCGTGAATTCGTCTGGCATCTCAGTTGTAATTGCGCTGACCGTCAGCTGCCGATGTGTTGTTCCACTGATATCGCGTGTGCCTTCGACCCGAAGTGTGAATTCCTGATGAGGATCGTCAACGTTAAGATAGGTCCATGCGGAGCCTGTAGCGGTCGGGAAGTCGATGGCTCGGAAGTCTCCGGTATCGGGTGCGGGGAGTGTGGTTTCGCCATGCGGGTCAACGAATCCTTCATCTCCACATCCCGCAAGGAACAATAGTAAGAAAGTAATGGAATAACAATATATTTTTTTTATCATAGTAAGGTCCGAAAATATGTGTGCCCGCAAACTATGGTAAACCTTAAAATTAATTAAACATTCAGCACCGGTGCGGTTAGGAAACCGCACCTACCGGGCCTGGGTGGAATTAGAATTACCGAATTAAATTCTGAGACCTCATCAAAGTTTACACTACGAAAGAGGCTTAACTGATAACTGACAACCGACAACCGATAACTATTTTACCACACAAAATTTGCCGGTGCTTTGGAAGCCGTTTTCATCCGTCGCTCGGAAGAAGTAGAGTCCGGTGCAGACCATTTCGCCGCGTGCGTTTGTGCAATCCCACTGTGAAGCGTTATTCAGCACTTTAATTAAATTCCCCGAAGCATCGTATATTTCAACGGTTAAGCCCTTTGGATAGAAACTTAGATGCTGACCTTGTCCGGCGTGAAGCGGGTTTGGTGCGACAGCGACATTTTGATTCGTGTGACTAGCGATATAACTGAAGGTCTGTCCTTGCCAGATTCGAGTGCCGGCTACACCAGCAGATGTCTGTCCACGAATTTTATAGAGATAGATACCTGTCGGTGGGAATCCATTGGTCCGAAGCACTCCAAGCCATTTTGTTTCGGTTGCTTGGGTCAAAAAGATGGTATATCCATTTCTGTCAGGACTTTCCACTGTTAGGGACGGCGCGCGCTGTAGGGGATGCGTGCTTTGCACTTCAACATGCCACTCACCCGTGGCGTGCGGCTGTGTGTGGATAAAGAAAGCGGGTGCTCCACTCGTTGCCTCCAGACGTGGGGTGATGCTGTCCGGCACGATATTCGGTGTCCCCATAAGTCCCATAGCGTCAACAGGCACAACGGCGTAGTAGTAATGTAGGTTGTTAGGATCAAAGAACTCACTGTTGACATCAATACCCTCAAAGACAGTTGTGTCCTCAAATCGTGTTTGTGTGATGCCTACGCGTCCGACAACAGTTATATCGTCATCAGGAATGCCGTTATTGTTGCGATCGGCAGCACCGAGCACTTCATCAAGGCTTTGAAAGGGTTGTGGAATATCTGTTTCGCTCTGTAAGATATAGCGTTTTCGGACGATTGCGATTTCTCGAATACCGGTTGGATCGTCAATTTGCCACGTCACACGGGGTCCATGAGAGCCTTGAGAGACCTGAGCGTTTGAGAGTATTCCCGGTGGAGGCGCGCCCGCGATATAACTGACAGAGCCACCGAAACTTCCACCCGGAATTATGACGCGTTCGACATCGGGATGCATATTAATCAAAACAAGGGTAATCTCCTGAATGTCGCCGCCGAAACTCTCGAATGTCATCTGTGCCTCTTGAGAACGTTGGTAGGTGAATGCCTCCCTGATTTCAGTTGTACCATTGCGTTTCTTAACAATAAATTTGGCAGCCCATCCACGCAAGCCTGTGCTGTTGTGTCGTTGCAGTTCGCTCTGAATACCATCCTGATCTTCAGGGGGTAGGCGACGAAGGTCTACCGGTGCGAGATCCGCGCCGTCAATTTTGATTGCGAATTCGGGCATAACACTTGATGGACGAAAAACGATATACCGTGCCGAAAAATGCTCAGGCATCGACTCCGAATCGAAATCGGTGCGGACTGGATAGTTGGTGTGAACATCGTTCGGGTGAATAGCGACCGGCGGGAAACGATGCGCGTTTTTGTAGCCCTTTATCTCGGTCGTTGTATTGGCGCGGGTATGCGTGAAATAATTCCATACAGTGAAGGTCTTGAACGCCTCAGCGAGGGTTGTGCCGTTATCGATAAAGACCTCGTAGAAATTCCCCATTTCTCGATAACTTCCGTCGGTGGTGTTTCCATAAAACTGACGGACGATATCGTAGCCGAACCGTTCAGCCATATAGAGCGTCCAGATAACCGATCCGTATTCGTGGTCACCGATACGGCTTTCAAGTGAGATATCCGGTATTAGAAACCAGCGTCGGAGCTGATGGATATAGTAGTTATAGGCATTGGTCTCGTTGGGTTCATCTGGATCGGGGAGGGTATCGCCATCATCAATTTCCCCGCCATCGTAGGTTATCGCTTCTATCCAAGTTGCGGACGCTTCCATGAACCACGTGGGCATATAGGCGTTGTATCCGAATTGGACACCGTGTAGGAATTCGTGGGTGCAAGTTGTGTCAAGATAGCGGCGTCCCTCCATTTTTCCGACGTAATCGTAGATACGGGAGTTGATCATGAAATAGGGGGCGACGGTTAATGCCGTGGATAGGACTCGTCCCTCAAACCAATCAGCAGTTGTGATACCGAGTGCGGGGAAAGTGAAAAGATAGACATCATATTTATGGTTGCCACCATTCTGTGCCGCCCAAAAGTCGATGTAGGGAACCTTGAACCCCATGAGGTCAATTTGGACGCGATAGGCGCGTTCCATTGCATCCGCACAGAGATCAACGTAATCAGGGACACCATTGCGTGGGTGGAAATCCTCAAGCGGTGGTGCATGTGGTCCATGGCGCGTGTAGTGAAATCTGAAGTGCGGCGTGTTGAAATGTTCTGACAGTTGGACCTCACCGAAAAAACTACCGGGGAGTCCGGGACGTAGAAAGATAGGTTTGAGTTCCTGCCGATATATTGAGGGTAAGTTGTGCCAATTCTTGGCAAGTGTGACAAAATTATCGGTTGCACACTCTGTTATTTCATCTGCGGTATATCTCGGTTTGAGATTCTTGAATTTCCGCGCGGTCTGGATTGCATTTTGAAGTTCAGGATCGGGTGGCAAGGCGCGTACAAGGGATACGGACGTTATCAAGAACGTGATGATGGTAAGCGTAAGAAGTGCCGACAATTTCATTTTTTTAGGTTCACATCTGTATTTATTGTATTCGATTTTATTTCGAGTGCGCAAAGTGGGTAGGTTTTCCATCGAGGCTGACGTGGTTAGTCTCTTTCCAATAGGCTTTTACGCCTTCTTCGCCTTTCTTTTCTGCCCACGTGTTTAGATGCTCTCTTTCACCGACATAGTCATAAAGCGGCACAGCAAAACCGCAAGAAGTTTGCACGAGGTCAACATTGAGGTCAAAGATTTGCCGTGCACCGGGCAGTGGCGGGAGTAGGGGAGAGAGTTGTTGCCATTCGGCATCATCTTTGTGGATAGTCTTCGCTGTGCCGTAGAGTCTTAGGATCAAAGGATTATCTTCAAACGCGGTGAACATAATTGTCATTCTGGGGTTTTCCTGAACGTGTGCAGCGGTCTCATTGCCGCTGCCTGTTACGTTTAACCAGATAACGCGGTTCGGACCAATGGCGCGTAAGGAGTCCATCCCCTTTGGAGATAGATTGATTCTACCATCGGCTGTTGCAGTTGCGACGAAAAAGACTTTTTGGTTTTCGATGAACTGTTGCAGTTTTTCAGGAATTTCAGTGTATAACTTCGCCATAGTGTTAACTTTCTCCGTTAGGGAAGCGACCGGATACGATATGTCACACATCCGATCGCCTTTACCAAGACCTCAGCGCGCTTTGATAGCCCCCCATGTAATAGCGAGTTTTCCTGCGGGTTCAACATCAAAGGCGATTTGGTAATTCTCTTTAACTTCCGCTTTATCCAATACTCGATGGTAGACAGCAACATCGTCGATTTCGCCTTCAAAATAAAAAGGCTTGATAAAAGCGTTGCGGTCGTGTCCGACTGCGACGACGACGTGGCTTCGCGTGTCTCGACTGTTTATTTTTCCATCCGCCTCGGTATCGAGTTCACCGTTGAGGTAGAGATACTTCTTATCACTATCGCCATCAGCGACGAAGGTGACGTGTGTCCATTCTCCGGCTTCGACGGCGGTTGTCGTTTTGAAGACACCGAACCCATCACCGTTTCTCTGGGTTTGTATTGTGCCATCAGCCAAGAGTTCCAGCCAAGAGTCGCCGCCGCCTTGTGGGTCATCGTCCCAGATGATGACTTTCGGACCGTCGGGTAGGGCTACAGGTTTAATCCACATTGCGTAGGTAAGATTCTGCCCTGTAGTGGCGGGACCCATGACGACATAATCTTCTTCGCCGTTGAAACTGAGTGCTTCCCCGACAATACCTTCTACGATTTTGGGAGCACCTTTAATCTCGCCATCGTTTTCACCGAGGGCATCTTTGGCTACGTCAGCGTTCGTATCGGCCTCATCGAAAGTCCAATGCCCTCCCAATCCGTCTTCAATGGATTGGGCATGTGCTGTGTGTGTGTAAGCCGCCGCGAAGGTTATAATAGCCGCGCAGGCGAGTGTAAGGAATAGATCGAATTTCATCAGTTCACCTCCTGGGCGTACAACCCATGATGTGCCATGCATTCTTCCGGTAAGAGTCTAATGCTCGCTACTTCCACTCGACACTGATGTATATTATATATCACTTCTGGCTCAGATGCAAGGGAAATGGTGTTGCAGTTGTGGGTTATCGGTGGTGGGTTGTACGGTATAAGAGAGGGCGGGATTTGGAAATCCCTCCTACTGGCTTTTGAGGGCTACCCATGTGATTGTTAGCTTATCTGAAGGGTCAACGGCTTGCGGTTTCGCACCGTCAATGTCGCTGATAAACTCGCCTTCGTAGACACGGACATGGTCAATCCAAACATCAACCTTCTCTGCCCCCATAATGATATCAGCACGTGAACTCACGTCGTCCACAGGCATTTTGAAGGTCACAAAGAACTCCTGCCACGCTTCAGAGAGATTAATCGGTTTGACGGCGTATTCGGTCCACGGGTCCCCTTGATGGATAATGCGCATTCGTATAGTTCTGGGTTTTTCGCTCTTCGCCCATAGATTGTAGGTATAGGTCGTACCTTTTTCTAAGGTGAAGGGTTGTTGATAGAATTGGATATGCCATATAGCGTCGCCTGCCTTACTGATTTTGATATAAGCGACTTTTTTGCCGACGATGGGTTCCGCCTTTCTGCCTTCGGTTTGGAAGGTCGCAGTAGCGGTTTCGTGTGCCCAGTGTTGCCATCCTTCAAGGTTGAGGTCGAAATCACTGTTTTTGAGGATATTTTCTGGGGGTTTGGCGGTGTATGCGAGTGTTGCCCCCCCAAATAGACCTATCAGTAGGAGTGAACAAAAGATGTAAGTCGGTGTTCGATGAGTTGTGTTCATATTTGCCCTCAGCGTTTGTAAAAGTGTAGGTCTAAGCGTTATCAAAGATTTATGGTATTGGGAAACAGAAGAGGGCAGGTGGGGTGCCTGCCCTAAGAGGAGATTCCCGGCGACGACCTACTTTCCCACGGGGTCGCCCCCGAAGTATCATCAGCGCTGAAGGGCTTAACTACCGTGTTCGGGATGGGAACGGGTGGTTCCCCTTCGCTATAGCCACCGGAAAATTTTTCGTATGACCCAGCGTTATGGTGTAGCTGAACCGATACAAGAATATTTGACAATTGCATATATGTGAGGGGGTCGGTAGAAGAATAAAGAAGTTATCAAGCCCTCGGCTTATTAGTACCAGTTAGCTGAGCCGCTCACACGGCGTACACACCTGGCCTATCAACCTTCTTATCTCGAAGGAGCCTTACCAACTTAACGTTGTGGGATATCTTATCTTGAGGATGGTTTCACGCTTAGATGCTTTCAGCGTTTCTCCATTCTGCACATAGCTACCCAGCGGTGCCACTGGCGTGACAACTGGCTCACTAGAGGTACATCCACCCCGGTCTTCTCATACTAGGGGCAGCGTCTCTCAAATATCCTACGCCCATACCAGATAGGGACCGAACTGTCTTACGACGTTCTAAACCCAGCTCGCGTGCCACTTTAATCGGCGGACAGCCGAACCCTTGGGACCTGCTGCAGCCCCAGGATGTGACGAGCCGACATCGAGGTGCCGAACCGCATCGTCGCTGTGAGCGCTCGGATGCGACTAGCCTGTTATCCCCGGAGTACCTTTTATCCATTGAGTCACGGCCTTTCCACACAGCACCGTAAGATCACTAAGCCCTGCTTTCGCATCTGCTCGACGTGTCCGTCTCGCAGTTAAGCTCCCTTCTGCCTTTGCACTCTACGCGCGGTTTCCAATCGCGCTGAGGGAACCTTAGGGTGCCTCCGTTACATTTTAGGAGGCGACCGTCCCAGTCAAACTACCCACCTGACACTGTCCTCGACGCGGATTCACGCGCCGGAGTTAGAATTTCAATGGAACAAGAGTGGTATTTCAAGGACGACTCCACTGAAGCTAGCGCCCCAGTTTCACAGTCTCCCACCTATCCTACACATGCAGCATTAAAACCCAATATCAGGCTATAGTAAAGGTTCACGGGGTCTTTCCGTCTTGGTACGGGTAACCGGCATCTTCACCGGTATTACAATTTCGCCGAGTCTCTCGCTGAGACAGTGCCCATGTCGTTACGCCATTCGTGCAGGTCGGAACTTACCCGACAAGGAATTTCGCTACCTTAGGACCGTTATAGTTACGGCCGCCGTTTACCAGAGCTTCAGTTCGGAGCTTCCAGTTGCCTTTGACTCCTCACCTTAACTTTTTGGCACCGGGCAGGCGTCAGTCCCTATACATCATCTTACGATTTAGCAGAGACCTGTGTTTTTAGTAAACAGTCGCATGGGCCATTTCACTGCGGCTTTTTTCAGAAACCCTACTCAAAGCACCCCTTCTCCCGAAGTTACGGGGTAATTTTGCCGAGTTCCTTAGCGAGAGTTCTCTCGAGCGCCTTAGGATTCTCTCCTCGCCTACCTGTGTCGGTTTGCGGTACGGTCACCACGAGTTGTCCACTCGAGGTTCTTTTCTTGGCAGACAGCCGGGACAGTTTGCATCCTTACGGAATCCTGTTCACCCTGGGGAGTGTGTTGCACCGGATTTGCCTGGTGCACTCCGACGGGCTTAACCCAGCATCCATCGGCTGGTAGTCCCTAATGTCTGCGTCGCCCCTAGTTTCGTACGTGTCATGGTGGTGCAGGAATATTACGCCTGCTTCCCATCGCCTACGCCTTTCGGCCTCGGCTTAGGATCCGACTAACCCTGAGAGGATTTGCCTTGCTCAGGAATCCTTAGGCTTTCGGCGAACAAGCTTCTAACTTGTTTTATCGCTACTCATGCCGGCATAATCACTTCTAATTCGTCCAGAGCATCTCACGATTCTCCTTCAGTCCTACTATAGAACGCTCCCCTACCACGCCCCTTACGGGACATCCATAGCTTCGGTAGCACGCTTAGCCCCGGAAATTTTCGGTGCAAAGTCGCTCAACCAGTGAGTTATTACACACTCTTTAAATGGTTGCCACTTCTACGCCAACATCCTGGCTGTCTCAGCAACAAAACATCCTTTACCACTTAGCGCGCATTTAGGGACCTTAGCTGATGGTCTGGGCTGTTTCCCTTTCGTCAATAGAGCTTATCCCCTACTGACTGACTCCCATGCTTAAGACAATGGCATTTGCAGTTTAACTGGAGTTGCTAACCTGGTGGGGCCGCGAGTCCAATTAGAGCTCTACCGCCACTGTCGAACACATAAGGCTAGCCCTAAAGCTATTTCGGGGAGAACCAGCTATCACCAGGTTTGATTAGCCTTTCACTCCGATCCACGGGTCATCCCCCAATTTTTCAGCATTGGTGGGTTCAGGCCTCCACACACTTTTACGTGTGCTTCACCTTGCCTATGGATAGATCACCTGGTTTCGGGTCTACTCCATGCAACTGTGCGCCCTATTCAGACTCGCTTTCGCTGCGACTCCACATCAAAAATGTTTAATCTTGCTACACAGAGTAAGTCACCGGCTCATTATGCAAAAGGCACGCGGTCATGCATGTCACTTACGTGACTTAGCACTACCACAGCTTGTAAGCTATACGGTTTCAAGGACTTTTCACTTCCCTAATGGGGGAACTTTTCACCACTTCCTTCACAGTACTTCGTTCACTATCGGTCGCCAGGGAGTATTTAGCCTTAGGAGGTGGTCCTCCTGGATTCCTACAGGTTTGCCTATCCCGTAGTACTTGGGGTACCCGTTAAGAAGTACGCCACCGCTTTCGCTCACGGGACTTTTACCCGCTCCGGTTGCTCTTTCCAGAGGCATTAAGCTAGCAGCACGGTCACTTCCGGTGTGTCTGAACACACACCCAACGAACCCCGCAACACCCAATATACAACGCGTTCAGGCTTGAACATATACCGGGTTTGGGCTGTTCCCTTTTCGCTCGCCGCTACTAGGGGAATCGAGGTTTTCTTTCTTTTCCTCAGGGTACTGAGATGTTTCACTTCTCCTGGTTATCCCTCGTGTAAACACGAGTAGCAGGGATTAACCTGCTCGGTTGCCCGATTCGGGAATCTCCGGATCAAAGCCTATTAAGCGGCTCCCCGAAGCTTATCGCAGCCTGTCACGCCCTTCATCGTCTCCTGGCACCAAGGCATCCACCGTAAGCTCTTAGTAGCTTGATAAGGTGATATTATTATTTTACCGATTTACCCTCGATATGCAATTGTCAAAGAACAACGCCTATTTGTTAGTATAGGCGATGGAGATGAGCGGAGTTGAACCGCTGACCTACTGCGTGCAAAGCAGTTGCTCTCCCAACTGAGCTACACCCCCACGTGGCATGCTTTTAAGTATACCACAATCAGAACACCAATGTCAAATTTATCTTCAAAAAATCGATCAAGTGAGGATTCGCACCTCACCTCCGGTTTTTAAACCGACGCTCCTATTTTTGAGCCGTTGATCCACACGAGCATATTAAGTATACTACAAAAATCTGTGAATGTCAAATTTATTTTTCCGAAATTTTCCAAAAAGTGAATCTTTCTGAATTGGCACCCACGCGATAGACGTTAAGTATACCATAAAGTCGCCAAGGATGTCAAATTTATTTTTCGCTGATGGGTAACATACCCGTAAAAGCGATTATCTGCCAAATTAAATCCAATGTCATCGCACAGAGTTTAATGATACCACACCATTCTGAGAAAGTCAAATTTATTTTTATGGCGTTATGGCGTTTAATCAATACCGATTTCTGGCTGCACATCAATCCGCTCTAAGTAAAGATACGTTGTAAGAATCGCCCATATCGGGAGTAGAAGGACAATAATTAAACAATGAATCCCATAGATGACGGTACTAACTGAAGGCGATAGTAGTTCGGGGAGCAGCACTTGAATATCAGCACCAATGAAGAACGTCAGGAATTTTAGCGAAAATAGCGTGTCCTGAACGATTGCGAGATCAGGAATAAACAGTGAAAACCCCAACAATGTAACACCCATCAAAACGGATTTGATGACCGCGACTATCCAGCCGGTTAAAAGGTAAATTCTGATGAAACGCCATTTTGCCCCGCGTACCAAGTTCCAACTCCTTCGAAGAACACCGACGATGGATCTATTGTCCTCAAGGATAAGGCATGGATTGTAAAGACTTATCGCCACGAAAAAAAAGAGTCTCAAGGCAGTAGAGAACCAGTAAAATGGAGTTATTGCTAACGACAAAGCCCAGACTTTAAGCGATATACCGGGTATGTACCGAGGTATTTCCATAATGTAATCGCTGGCAACATCGATTACCAACTTGGTTAAGACAACGGTTAGAGATACCCCTAAGAGCGTGAATGCTTTACCTCCAGTCTGCCGCCATGCCTCGCGTGCCTTGAGTTGATTCTGCTGCGGTTTGGACGGGTCTGAAGAGCGCAATATGTGTGCGACACATAGAGATAGTGGGCAGAGCGTTAGGAGTAAGAGCGTCATAGGACTTCGAGGAGAAGTAGAGGGTCGGTCAAAACTTAACTGCCACGTCCATGTCGTAATTCCCTCGTTGTCGGTTAGACTCACAATTGGCAACGGAAGAAGGAACCATATACGCTGCCCAGGCGGGAAATTGAAACTTACCCACTCATCGGTTTGAGATTTTTCAGAAGCATCTTCAGAGGAATCTATTTTAGGCAGCCACGGTCCTGAGTCAAAGACCGAAACCTCGGTTTTAGGGACTAAGAATGTAGATGATGCCCCGTGTTTATTAACGCGACTTGTCCACTGTATGTCAAATCTCTTTTCAGTAATTTTGTCAGTATTATGGATATGGGCGCGCGTAAACCATGCGTACATTATCAGAGATGCTGGAATAGCAATGAGGACGACAGGAAACATGATACGCCAAAACAATCCGAAGTGCTTCACATAGCGTGTAATAATGATTCGTACCAACTTCGTACGTGGGTTGTCAGTCACTTTGATGCTCTCCATTGCTAAATAGGTTGACTTTTCGGTAGTATATAAGTTACGATAGAAAGCAAGAACTGTCAAACTCTATTTGTGCCGGAGAAACTTAAATGAAACAAAAACTTTTTTATCCAACACTAATATTCTTCAGTTTGCTCGCTATAAACATATCGAATGCCGGAAATATCGCCTTTACTTCTGATCGGGCGGGAAATCTTGACATCTATATCATAGATACAAACGGCGAAAACCTCAGCAATCTAACGGAACAGGCAGCTGACGACTATTCACCAACATGGTCGCCGGATGGACGCTTTATCGCTTATGTCTCAGAACGTGATGGGAATCCAGAGATTTATATATTGGAACTAAGCACAAAAGAACAACGGCGGTTGACTGATCAGAAGGCAACCGATCTCGATCCGGCTTGGTCTCCAGATGGAGGGACAATCGCTTTCGCATCTAACTTAGGGCGCGACCACGCCGCAGATACAGACATCTACACAATGGATACAAACGGGAAGAAGGTCCAGAAGCTCACAAGTAAAGGTGGTCACAACTCAAACCCAACATGGTCACCAGATGGAGAATGGATTGCGTTCCGTTCGACCCTTGATGGTATCGGTGGCGTACACGTGATGACTGCTGATGGTGAAAAACAGGAGGCATTGACCCAAGTATCGGCTACATACCCGGCATGGGCACCTAATGGGAAAGAGATTTGTTTTTCAAGTGAGCAGCTTGGGGGTGTGGCAACGTCAGCGTTATTCACAGTAGATACAGATGGAAAAAACGTTCAAAAATTGACGGATGGGACGCTGGCGAGTGAAGATCCATCATGGGCACCCGATGGACAATCAATTGTCTATGTATCTATCGAGGGTGGCAGCCTTTACGTCATCAAAGTAGCCAGTGGTGAACGGCATCAATTGACGGATGATTTAGGTTTGGACTTTTCGCCTGCATGGTCACCGACGGCGTTTTCTGTTGCACCGGAATCAAACATGCAGCTAAGGCAATGGGGTATGTTGAAACGAACAACGGGTGTTAACAAGTGAAGTTTCAGTCCGTCCATTTTTAAAGGGATTTGTTTAATTCCCTCCGAGTAGTGCCTCTTGAGACGTATTGCTGGGGTTCCCGAGCCAGAGTTTAATACCGGGACTACTGGCGACGCGTCGCTGACCGACTGCTGCGATGATGACGACGGTATACGGAAGTGTTTGCTGTGTGCCGGCGAAAGGATTACGACGCAACTGATTGCCAACAGTCCCACTCGTGATAATATTGGGAACAAGCGTTAAGGTCGCCTCAGTTTGATTCCTTCGGAGAACGGTTGTCCGTCGTTCGAGTCGCACCCCTAAGGGTAGACCGACAGCAGTGAGGTTCAGGTTCTGCCGATTTCCGCGCCGTCGGGTAACTTTGACGGTGATGTCAATCGTTTCATCGGGTGTAACAACAACTTCTAACGGGAACCCCGTAGAGCCCTCGGAATTTCCATCTTTACCTAAGGTCGTGGCGAGAATAATAGGTGTTGCCTCCGTAATGCTGACGACGACGTTCTTCCGCTGAACGGTCTGATCGTTGTTCTGAATGCGATAGACTTCAACCGGTATTGCGGCACGTTGGTATTCGTTCCCGGCAGTTGTTGTAACGGAGCCAACGACTTGGACGACGCGGTGTGTCAGTTCGGCATCGGGTGCGGCAGTCAGCGTTATGTATCCTTCCGTGACCCCTGTGCTGGAGAGAATAGCCCCCTCACTTGCAGTGATACCCGGCGGCAAGTTTTCAACAGAGAGTCGTATTGGCTCCGTAAATCCGACGCGCCGCTGGAGAGTAACTTCCAATAGGACGGTTCCGCCGCGTCCGACATTCGGGTTATCGGGTGTCACAGAGATAGCGAAATCAGGCGTTGTTGGACGAACATCCAAATGATAGACATATCCGGCACCGCCGTTGCCAGCGATGTCTTCAACTCGGACAGCGTATCCACCGGGTTCGTTGAAACTGTAATCAATGATGGCGTTGCGTCTGCCGCCGATGCCTGCGTTATTTGCTAAGACTTGCCCCTCGGCATCCAGGAGTGTAAGGGACGGACTGAGCGGTGAATTCAGAAGTTCAGCGGACGCAGTCAGTGCGTACCCACCTATATCTGCAAAGAACCCCCACGGTCCGTATCCGTTGGTAACTTTTACGAGAATCTTATTTTTCCCTTTGGAAACCGGCAGTTGTATAACATCATCGGCACGGCGGAGGGGACGGTGGACATACTTACTAAAGACAAGCCGATCGTTCACCCATATCTTGATGGTATCGTCAGAACCGAGGGATAAGAGATAGTTCTGGTCTCGGTCAGATTCGAGATAGGTTAGCGCGTAGCCAGTGACATCATCCTGAGGGACATTCGAGAAGACATTTTCACCTCTTGTATTGGTTTTATACCATCCGATTTTTCGTCCATCTTTGCCGATGTATTCTTTATCGAGTTCAATCTCGGTTTCAGGTGGATACACAGTATCAAATCCGGTCTCGTTGATGTTATCAAACGGAAAAATTACCCACCACGGACCGAGGCGTGTGCCTTCCGAGATGGTGAAGCGATAGTAATCTATCTCACCTGGCTCTGAGATCCGTCCACTGACTGCTCCAGGCGTTGTGATGGGCTGCGCGTGTTCAAGCTGACGGGCGATGAGTTCACCTAACCGTTGCGCTTCCTTGGCGATGAAAGCGATGATTCGGTCGCGTTCTGTCGGCGTAATATCGGCGTTTTCTTTATTCGCCATGCGTGTAACCGTGCGTTCCCATTCTTCGGTAGAGCGTGCACGATTGCTCGGAGAACGGAGTTCATGGCACGCGCTACATTTGGTCTCAAAAAGGATTTCGGATTCATTGGAGTGTGTCGTGCCCGCTTGGACAGCAGGCTCATCAACCGTGGACTCGGACTCAATCTGTTTTTCAACAGCTTCAGCGTGCGTATTGATGATGAATGGGAAAATACCATAAGGGGTACGAATTTGTTTGAGTCCAGGTTTCTCATCTGCGGTCAATTTGACTTGCCAATCGGTTTCAGAGAGATTTTCACCACCAATGACACACTGAATAATGTTAGGTTCGGGAGGCGTAGGCGGTCCATAGCGCATGTCCAGACTTTCTTGGGGTCGCAGTTCGGCATCAGGAACTGTGCCGCCTGCTGGGAAAAGATAAGTGTTGTAAGGCAGAACGCCGCCTGTTAGACGATAGACAGAATCTGGATTGCCACGATATAAAAGATCTCGGATGCGGAGGAGATACGGACCGTCGGCAGGAAGCGTCACATCAAGGAGTGGATCGAGGCTGTAGAACCCGTTGCTGCGTGCTATTTCGACACCTTTCGCATCGAAAATAGTGATTGTCGGATTGAAGAATTGTTGGCTGATATTGTTGAGACGATACGCTTTGACACTAAAGACACACCGCTGTCCTTGCGTTCCCTCAAAGACGTAATAATCTTCGTCGCCGCCGGGATTAATAACCCCGTTAACGAGACTGGGTAGTTCTATAGTGGTAGCGGCTTCTGGTGTATTATTCGATTCAGTCTCAACGACATCCGGTATCTGGCTCACTTCAAAGGGCCAGGCAGTAGAGGTGCCGTGCTTCCCGACGATCCTGACTTCTCGAACTCCAATGGGTGCGTCGGGTGCGATGGTTAGTTCAGCGGTTAACCCAACATTGGCTCTTGCTGCGGATGTGAGGTAGTCGACAATTTGGGTCTGCGCTTCAGGACTAATCTCTGCGCCTTTTTCCGTAATCATCCGCTGAACAGTCGCTTGCCACTGCGTCGGTGTCATCGACCGGTTATTCGGAGATCGGAGTTCGTGACACTGCCCACAATTCGCCTCAAAGACGGGTTTATGGGTATCATCAACTTCGCCACCGCCAGTGTGAAGTTGCGTAGTAATTCCGGGATCTCCTTCAACAATGAGGGTATGCGCGCCCTCTAAATCAGAGCCTTGGATGGCGATTTCAACGGTCGTTCCGAGTTGTCCGCCAGCGGGAAATAGCGAATTGAGTCGCGGGATGCCTTGTGCGACTGCGGATATACTAATTGAAACGAGCAGTAGCGTGGAAATCAATAGGCAAGAGAAAGATGAATTTCGCTTTTGTGGCGAGATTTGGAGGCAGTCTATGAGACGACCCTGTTGCGTGAGAGGAGACATGGTATTGATACGCATGATGAAAGTCCTCAAAGAAAGATATTAGCGATCAGGAGTCGGGATTTGGAAAAAATCAACGGTATGAGGTTCCCGTATGGGCTTCCCCGTATGGCATTCCCCGCCTCCTACATTAGAATTCGTGGGTTAAGGTGCGTCTTCGGAGATTCCAAAGTCGTAGTTTGCCGTCGCGTCCACCTGCGGCAACGAATTCACCGTCCGGGCTAAACTGTACGGCATAAACAGCGTCGGTCGATTCGTCAAATGTTCTATAGCGGTTGCCGGAACGGAGATTCCATATAATCACAGAAGTGTCTGCGCTCCCCGATGCGATCACAGCCATCCGATTATTTGCCCGCCTGGAGACCATTCCACAATCAACACTATAGACAGCACCCTGATGTCCATTATATTCTCGCACAAGTGCCCCGGTCATCTGCAGTGGTGCATCTTGTCCCGTTGGAACTTCTTCGCCATTTTCACCCGATGCAACACGCCAAGTCCGGACGGTATTATCAGCGGAGCCAGAGACTATTACGCCCTCATTGGCTGAATATGCAAGGCTATAGACGGCATCGTCATTAGCATCGAAGTTCACTAAAACATTGAAGGTGTCGGGATGCCACACCTTTATGGTTTTATCGTCACTACCGGTAACAAAATAAGCCCCTTCAGGATGATACAGGGTGCAGAGGACCCTTCCCACGTGCTGAGTGAGCCATTTTGCGTGCTTGTCTATCGGAGTCGTGGTATCCGTGAGCAGTGTTAAATCAATGACAGCACTGTATTCATCCATACTTGCAGTGAGCAATGTTGTGCTGTTTGGGCTAAGTGCAATAGATTCAATAGTATCGGCGTGAATCTCGAAACTGTTTATTAGTTCCTCAGAATCGACATCCCAAACACGTATTTCACCGCTTTGCGCGGCGCGCCCGCTGCTTGCATAGAGCCTTAAGGGTGTGGCTTGCCGATTTTTGGTATTGGAGGCATCCTTTGATGAGAACTTGAGACTTCGGACTTCACCCGCGTGGGGTTCATAAGTATGAATAAGACTTTGCGTCTCCAGATCCCAGAGTTCAATCCACTGATACTTCCCGACAGCGATTGTTCTGCCATCCGGACTAAATTCGATGGACCAAATCGGGGATGGAGATTCAGCGGAAACCAAGATGAGAGGCGTTACGAAGATGATGTAAGACGCAACTAACAACATCCAGGCATTCGGAAGCCTTTTACGCATAACTAACTCCCGTAGAGTAGCGGTCAACAATCAGCAGTCATCAGATTGTGTATGAATATCAAACGTTTTCACGTTCCACAACGGTCTCTGGAGACCGATAACTGAAAGCGTAGCGACCTGATGGCTGATTACGCGAGGAGTCCTCGAATTGGCTTACCACCGCGTGAGAGGACGATGCGAACACCATCGGGTGACTCAAGGTGTTGATTGTAATCAATACCGAGTGCTTGATAAAGCGTCGCCGACAAGTCTTCTGGACGGATTGGTGTTTCAGCGGGTTCCATGCCGAGTGGATCCGAAGCCCCGACGACCTGTCCGCCTTGAACCCCACCGCCAGCTAACATCATCGAAAAGACGCGGGAGTGATGGTCGCGTCCACCGTTTCGATTGATGACGGGTGTCCTTCCAAATTCACCCATAGCAAGGACAAGAGTTGTTTCCAAGAGTCCGCGTTCACTGAGGTCGGCGATTAAGGTAGCCATCGTCTGATCGAAACCGTTGAGTTTTCCTGGCAGTGATGAGAAGATGTTATTGTGATTATCCCACCCACCGTTACTGACGGTGACGAAGTTAACGCCAGCCTCAACGAGTCTTCTTGCGAGGAGGCAGCTCTGCCCGAAGGTATTGCGTTGATACGCGTTGCGCGTTTTGTCAGTTTCGTTGCTGAGATCAAAAGCGGCACGGGCATCAGTGGAACTCATGAGGTTATAAGCGGAGGTATAGAATTCATCGACCGCTTCGGCAGCGGGATTGCCTGCCTCATATTTTTTGAAAGCATCATCAACGGCTTGCCTCAAAGAACGCCGTCTCTCGACGCGCTCAAAAGAGACCGCTTTCGGGGGCTGTAGATCACGGACTTTAAAGTTCTTACTCGCTGGATTTCCACCGGGCGAGAAAGGTGCAAGGGATGCGCCCAAAAACCCACCGCCGCCATAAGCAACAGGAGCTGGCACAGCAATATATGGCGGTAAGGCACTGCGTTGTTCCTTGAGTTTAGAAACAACAGCACCGTATCCTGGCACAGCAAATCCAGGTAAGGGTTGATAACCTGTCATCATGTAGTGCGTGCCGCGTTCGTGGGCAGCTTCAGGAGAGGTCATCGATCGGATGATACAGAGTTTATCAGTTTGTTGTGCAAGTTTCGGGAGATGTTCGCTAATCTGTATGCCGTTGACGTTTGTGGGTATTGGCTTAAAAAGCCCACGAATTTCTTCAGGTGCTTCGGGTTTGAGGTCCCACATATCAAGATGACTGGGACCGCCACCTAACCACACAAGGATCACAGATGTAGCGGTTTCTTTCACCCGAAGAGGTGTTGCGGCGTGTGCTTTGAGGCGGAACAGGTCTGTGAGACTTAAACCAAAGAGACCCAGTGCTCCTGCTTTCAGAAAGTCGCGCCGGTAAAATCCTTCGCAATCGGTGTATACGCATCTGTTTTCTGCCACGGTTTTTCTCCTTTATGGTAGTCAGAGCAGGTTGCTACACCACCTTTTGAGCAGTTGGTGGTCAGTAAAGAGATGGCTGTCTTAATTAGAACCTCTGGTTTCCTACTGACCGCCGAAATGGGCAAAACCCCGCGCTAACTTCTGACCGCTGAATAGCAGTGCTTTAATTTCGCGTCGGTCGTCTTTGAACCCTTTTGATCCATCTCTGTGCTTTAGCGACGTTAGTGTCAAAAGGTTCTTTCATCTCAAAATATTCCGTATGTCCAGCGTAGATTTGATGCCAATCAACGATACAAGGCATCCGATTTTGGGTAAGGGTGCGCATCAGGAACGACCGGACTTTTGCGCGTGTATTTTGCGGAGCGTTGTCGATAGCGTGTTCAATGTGTTGATCAGTGATAACACGCTCTACTTGTCCATGTTCCTGAAGTGCGTAGTAGAGTCCATTTTCGACATCAATGTTATGGTATTCCAGATCTTGACTCTTAATCCACGGGTCATCCCAATCCAGTTTTTCCTCCTGAATGAAAGTTTCCAGGAGCCATTTCTTAGCCGCCCAATCGACGCGAGGGATAACACCTTGCCAATCCCCCTCAAGATCATCAAGGATAGATTCCCATGCAGAGAGCACCCATTCGATTTCCTCGTCCCGTTCGGTTACAAAGGATTGCACAAAATAGAGATACTCTCGCTGTAAATCAACAGCGGAAATTGTTTTTCCAGATTTCAATTCGATGCGCCATGCGAAAGTATGATCGCGTGAGATATGCCGAATTGCGTACACTGGATCGGCGAGTTCAAAGGCAGGGAGGGGTAGCTTCTCGCCGTGCCTTTCATAAAACATTTCAATCGCAGAAAGGAGGAGTGCAGTAGTGCCGACCTTGAGTGCGGTTGCGTACTCCGACATATTAGAATCGCCGACGAGTAGATGAAGCCTCCGATATTTTGTGTAATCACTGAGCGGTTCATCTCTGGTATTGATAATGGCTCGGCTAAATTGGATCCACTCATAAATTTCAGTAACGATATGGTCTGCGCGTTGTGAGATTTGATAATACTGCTGATCGCCGAATTCGTTCTGAAAGTCTGCAAATTCAATCATTTCATCGTAGGCACCGACTCTGCCAGTCCCCGCATAAATCTGTCTTGTAACAAAAAAAGGCATCAGCGTCGGAATGACGACGCGATAAAATGGGACTTCTCGACTGATTTGGAAGTTTTCATGACAGCCAAAAGTCGCGCCCGTAAAATGATCGATATTGTTTTTGAAGAAAGCAGTAGGCAAGCCTGTGTCGGCAAGAATTTTATTGATAACGCGCTCGATGGCTTTATCATAGGCAACGAGGTCAAAGAGGCTTGCACACTCAGGTGTTGCGTATTCGAGATGCCCCATATCAATATAGAGGCGACCGCCGTTAAAGAGGAATCCACCGTTACCGGGAGGTTCACCCCAATCGCGGTAGTGGATGTCCCGGAGGCCAAGTTCCAGTGCATCAAAGACGTAGTCTCGGACACGTGCAGCAACCCCTTCAGAGGTACCGCGTATCTGTTCAGCCCGTGTCATGCACCCAAATTCAGTTTCGATTCCAAAAATTCTTTTATTCATTTTTTCAACTATCAAACCTGGGCACCGTTCCACTTGGTTTCAGGATGGTTTCTGGTTGAATCCAACCGAGTGGGACCTTATGAATGTTTTTAATTTTTCCGATTTCAAGACTTATGGAAGCGCGGTTTCAATTTCCTGTGTACGCAGCAATCGGAATTTACTGGTTCCGGATTGCGTCGTTTCCAAGACCCCTGCCTCAATCCCCCCATCTTCTCTTGCGAGGCTAATGATTTCGTGCATCTGTTGGGTATCTATCGCGGTATCTTCGGATTCAACATCCTCTGGCTCTCTCGAACTTAATTCCTTGCCGATAGCCCATGCTTCTAAGCCCAATCGAAGTGCATCGGTTAGATCTCTATCTGCGTCCACAGGTGCGGCGGCGAGATAGTTCTGCATCCCGGTTTCGATTCCTTCGGTTCCACCAATAACAGAGAAATCTGCATCAGTTCGGACGTTTCCATCGTAGTTGATACCGGTAAACCGGTTCTGTTTTGAAGTCTTCCCGAGTTCAGCAAGCAACATTTTAATGATGTAGGCTTCACCGGCGATGGATTCAAAAGCCTGCTTGAAGGTATGCGCCAAAACAAAGTTTGTTAACCGGTGTAAATTCACATCTTCGGTAGCGTTTTGAAAGCCTTGGACGCTGGCGGTATCGGTGACCAGCATGCGCAGCCGTTCAATATCAGCCGGATGCCCGATTGCGGAGAGTGCAATTCGGTCATGCACTTCAAAGATTTTCCGTTGTCCTCTGCCGATAGTGAGTAACACCATCCCTTCGTTATAGGTGAGTCCTACAACAGGGCTACCGACCCGGAGTTGGTCTTCAATGTAATCTCGCCTGTCCTGAATTGCTTCTATCCACCGATAGGGTTCATCTCGCATTTCTTAGTTATGTGCCTCGCTATGATCGAACTATTAGATGAATATATAATTTCTGTTTGTAGTCACCAATGCCTTGCGTCTTTGTATTTTGCAACGGGCAATAAGGGTTTCCGTATTACAAACTTAGATTAATATAGGATTCTTAGTTGTATGTTTCAGCCCGCTCTGCTTCTGGCTGTGCTTCAGCGTAAAATTCGGTTAAGTTTTCATCAGAGAGGGTTTCGACGCCGGTGCGGGTTACAGTCTTGATGGTTGGAAAGATTTGTGCCCGTGCGTTGTAACCACTGGTTGCGGCATCATACTCACTTGCGGTATCCAAGAGCCGCAAGATTGTGATGGTTGCTTGCCGTTCATCCATCTCCTGCAAGGGAGTCTCACCAAATCGAGAGAGGTAGCGTAGTACACCACGAATCCAGATGGATCCAGAACCAGTGGTGGCGAAATTGACGTTTTCAAAGTGTGCCCCGAGCGCATCATAGAAGAAAATCTTACCGCCGTTCTCCTTCTCAGGCGCATCGAGATCATAGAGGGCAAAGATCGGAATAACACCACCGATGCCTTGAAGTGCCATGGCTAAGTTGTCTCGAATAAGTCGTGACAGCATCCGGAGCTTGCCTTCAAGGCTCAACTCTTGGAGTTGGCTGCGCCGAAAGTATTGAAACGAATGTTCAAGCATCCTCGCGATCTCATAAGCGATTGCGGGCGAGCCTGAAATGGCAAGCACAGAATGCCTATCAATCTGTAAGACTTTCTCAGCGCGGTCATAGATGACAGCAGTGCCAGCAGTGGCACGCCGGTCGCCAGCAATCATGACCCCATCCCGATAGCGGACAGCAACAACGGTAGTGCTGTGTGCGATCTCGACATCTGCATGATGCTGCGTTTCAGCTGGCAAACCTATCTGTAGGGGATAGTTTGCATGTTGCAAGAGACTGAGAAAGTCTCCTTTATGGTTTATTGCGTTTTTAATTGACATTTACTT
Organism: Candidatus Poribacteria bacterium; assembly: GCA_963662915.2. Classification (GTDB taxonomy): domain Bacteria; phylum Poribacteria; class WGA-4E; order WGA-4E; family WGA-3G; genus WGA-3G. The sequence continues at coordinate 3,404,822 of CAXXEU010000002.1, forward strand.
AATGACTTTCGGCTTTCAGTGGAGAAGTTACCAGTTAACAGTTTCCAGTCGCCAGTTAAGAAGGAATCGTTACCAAACATCTCTTTCACTGACTACTGGTATGCTGCTGACTGCCAATTTCTTTATTCACCGGTTCTTTGACGGTAGCGACGGGACTGATCTTTGTCAACCCTACGCATCCGTTTGAGGAGTTCTTGGGTATCAGGTTTACTGACTTTCTGGCGTTTCGGTCCGCCGCTATTATCGTCACCATCACCTGGACCGATTGGCTTCGTGTCTCTCTGCTTGCGTTCCAGCTGCGCAATAAGTTTAGTTGCCATTTTATGCCTCCTTTTGAGTGGTTATCGGTTATTCAGTACGCTGCGCTTTCAGTTTTCAGTTAAGAATCCGCTTGTGGTGTATACAAATTGCGTCACTGCGACAGTCCAATTCTTTAACTAACATCTGATAACTGACGGCTGACAACCATTAACATAACTGCAATTTTTTAATAAGCGTTCCAACATCAGGCGATTCATCAAGTGTCTTGTTATACTGACTTGCGATCTCTGCATCAGCGAGTGCATTGAGATTGATTTCGTGCGTGCGTCCGTTGACAGTGAAGGTAATGCTATCCCACTGAATGGCTTTTATAGATGCGCTGAACCGATCAACAGCACGCCCTCGGAAATAGGCGCGTGTGCCAGAAGGTGGCTTATGAAGTGCCGCCTCAATCTGTTCGTCTGTCACGATACGCCGCATCGGTACCCCGTAATATAGCCCTTCGTCCGGATTGATGTTGTGGTATTCTAAATCCAAACTCTGGAGCCATGCGTCATCCCAAGCAATGTCTTCTTCCTCGGCGAAGGTCTGCAGTAACCATTTCTTCGCCACCCAATCAAGCCGATCAACAAGTGTCATCGGATCATTTTCAAGTGCGTTGAGAGTCTCTTCCCATTCAGTGAGTATCCAATCAATCTCAAGCCCAACATTTTCGGTAAGATGCTTCTGTGCGAGGGCAAGATACTGGCGCTGATGGTCAATAGCGGACATTGTCTTCCCGTCCTCCGTCATCACCATCCAGCGATAAGTTTGATCGTGCGATACGGTTTTGATCGTATCAATTGGATTCGCGAGTGTTAGACTCTCAGGAATCTTACCCTGTTCAATCAATGTAATGACGAGAGCAGTTGTGCCGACTTTGAGAGCGGTTGCGTATTCAGACATATTTGCGTCGCCAGCAATCCCGTGGAGTCTCCGGTATTTCGCAGGGTCAGCATGGGGTTCGTCCCGTGTGTTAACGATAGGACGGTTATGCATTGTATCAACGCTTGCCTCGACGTGAAAGAAATCAGCCCGCTGAGAGAGTTGATAGTGTCCTGCTGTTGCGAGTCCGGCTTCCGTTTCGATGCCGAGTTTTCCGGCACCTGCGAAGATTTGACGCGTGATAAAGAAAGGCATGATGCCCTGTTTGAGTTTCTCAAACGGGACTGCCCGTGCCATGAGGTAATTATCGTGGCATCCGTAACTGTGCCCGTGCAAATCGGTATTATTCTTGTAGAGCAGTACACGTTTTCCGAGCTGTTCACTGCGTGTTTCAGCACACCGCTGTAGGATACGTTCACCGGCTTTATCGTGTGCGACGAGTTCAAACAGGCTCTTGCATTCGGGCGTGGAATACTCTGGATGTGCGTGATCATTGTAAAGGCGCGCGCCGTTTACGAGGATATGATCGCTCTTAATCTCAGCAAAAGAGAGTCGATTTTTCTTGTTGCGTTCGCGGTCTCGCGCCGCCTCGTCCTTCTCATCAGGATGATTAGAGAGAGAGTTTGCCCGAAAACCGCGTTCATCTCGAAACGGGTCTTCTCCACGGTAATCCCACACGGGTCGAAAATCTTCTTGCCGATAACTTTTTATCAGTTCAATTGACTGCTTAACAGCATCAATGTTCGACTCATTTTCAAGTGTTATACCGTATTCAGTTTCAATTCCAAAAAGTCTTTCCATTTTTTATGGCTATCAGCAGTCAGCAGATCGTTGTGGCAGTTAGAAACGTTCGCAATCGCCACACACTCACTGCTTTTGGTTTTCGACTGCCAACGACTGAAGGTTATTAAATCACGCGGGATCCTGAAGTTTTGCGCCGCTCCTGTTTCTCAAGTTTGATAGGCGTAACCTTGACGACATTGGCAGGATCGTAGTCAAGGAGTTTGAGCCAATCTTCTGTAGCTTCCGTTGGCGGGAAGATTTCGCTTTCACGATACTCAGCAGCAAGTGCGTTCAGGAGGTCTGCGCGTGAGATACCGCTCTCTTTCTCAGGGTTCTGAATTGCGCGTTTGAGTGCGGATTCCTTAGCTCGCTGCACAATCGACTCAATAATTGCGCCGCTACAGAGATGCCCGCGATAGAGGATATCGCGCCTACCGCTTCGAAGTGCGACTTCAAGGAATCGGTTTTCCTCGCTCTCACGGAACATTTCATCAACGATCTGTCCGATTAGGTCTTCGACAGCCTTCTCAGCCAGAATCAGATCTGGTACTGTATCGGATGAACTCTCACCGTCTGCAGCATCAAGGAGTTCTTCTGCCGCAATGGGCAGTTCCGGCGTGAGATAGATACGGAAAATGTCCTTTGCGGCTTCTGCACCAGGACGGGTCACTTTAATTTTTCTATCAATCCGTCCGGGTCGTAGAATGGCGGGATCAATTAGATCTGGTCGGTTCGTCGCGAGGATAATAACGACATCCTGCAAAGACTCGATACCGTCCATCTCTGCACAGAACATGGGGACGAGCGTATTAGAGATACTATGTGACCTTAGTGCGCGCCGCGTGCCTAAGACAGATTCTGCCTCATCTATAAAGACAAAGGCTAATTTGCCCTCATCCTTTTTCTCACGGGCGATCTGAAAAATCTCTCGTACTTTGCGTTCAGATTCACCGAGCCACATATTGAGGATTTCAGGACCTTTGATGTGAAGGAAACAGCCTTCAATATCCTCGCCGCTCTGTTTTCGGAGCCGCTGTGTCAAGTTATAGGCAGTTGCTTTCCCGATAAGTGTTTTTCCGCATCCTGGAGGTCCGTGGAGTAGAAAACCCTTTGGTGCGCTATATTGGAATCGTTCAAAGAGTTCAGGGTGTAGAATTGGCAGTTCAATGGTATCCTTAATTCTTTGGATGGTCTCGTCAAGTCCGCCCACCTTGGACCAAGGAATATCCGGAACAGCCTCAAGTGCATAAGCATCTGTTTCCTGAGCAGCAAGGTATTCAAGAGCAACACGGGAGTTAGAGTCAATCCGTACTTCATCGCCAGGCTTCAGTTTTGCATCAGCGAGGTCGGTGGAACGTTCAAGGATAATCGATTGTGTGTTGGGTTCTTGACCGATACGGAGCCGTCCATCTGGCATGACATCGGCTATTTTTGCGATAGGGCCGGCATCGTTGTATCCGAGTTCCCCGACGACGACATACGCCTCGTTGAGTAGAACGCTAAACCCTTTTTTGAGGGTTTTCGGGTCTAATTGTGTATCGAGATTGGCGTAGTATTCGGAGCCGGCGACGATAACACGTGCGATGTCTTCTTTTGGCAATCCGAGCAATGTCCCGATACGATTTGCAGGCGAGGTGAGTTTTTCGATTTGTGCCTCCATCTCGGCATGGATACGGAGTGCTTCCTGCTGAATGGCGTGGATTCTTTCGCGAAATTCGCCTTCATCGCTGAGGATAGAACGCCGAAGTTCAAGGAGCCATCGGTGGCGACGGTCGTCAACAGGGGTCTCAGCAATAATGTGGTGAATTAGTTGCAATGTGTAACCGGAACCCGCCTCCTCTTCTTCAGGAATGAGCTCTTCTTCGAGTTCCTCGTCATGCTCAGCAAACATGTCGCGCGTGTCGTGGCTTGCGTCAGCAATTTTACGGTTCTTCTTATCGTACATTTTGAACGTCTCCTCAGACAGGAACGGATGACTTTACGGTAAAGTTTACCACACTTCCCACAATTTTGCGAATAATTTATTTTCTGCAAGGCAAGCCACATCACCGATTCCACATTTCTGCCTGCCGTAGGTCCTGCTCAAACCGCGGTCTCTGTGATAATTTGCTATAGTTTAGCACAAATTGCAACACGAATGCAAGAAAAAAACAATTTTATTAGACTTTGGTTGTTGGCTGTGGGTTATGGGTTGTAGATGTCTGTCTGAATCAGGATGGACAGAATTTTGGAATTTGCAGGATGTTAGACGACAGATAACGGTCGCGATTCGGAGGCACCTCCTACAATGAAGTGGTTCCGATTAAAAAGATTTCAAACGGTTTTGTCTCTCCTCCCAATCCGGGAGGTACGCCGACATGAAACTTTTGAACAGTTTACCGTGATTCGGGACCAGAAGATGGACTAATTCGTGGACAATGACGAATTCTGTCAACGCCTCCGGCAGATTGAGCATATCTGTATTGAGGGTCAAGCGTCCGTTCATTGAGATAGATGCCCACTTCCGTCGCATCTGACGGAGATGAACCTGTCGCACCTTCACGCCGATACGGTCTGCCCAGTACCAGACTACGTCTCTTAAATCCGCTTTATAGGTGTTCATACCCGTTCCAACCTCAACAGTGTGTTTGTCGTTTCAATTAGGTTTTCCGTGCCGACTGTGGGTATGAGTGTGCGGTAGAGCATGCCCCGCAACGCCTTCTCTTCATGCGCGTCCCACCGATAGTTTGGGTATTGTGTAAAGACTTGATCAACGGCGCGTGCCTGTTCAGGTGTAATATCGCCTATCGAATTCTTGAGAACCGTGTAAACGGCGAAGGTATTTGCATCTAAGTCCATCTGTTGACTGTCTCTGGCAGCTTCGGAATATTCTTCCGCTAACCTTCTGAACTCAGCCAATACGTCTTGTGTGGTGAGTTGTCGATTTTCGTAAGCCTCTGTGACCGCTTCGGCGCGATCGCCAATTGAAATCAGAAACGGCTTATGTCTGCCTTCACTTTCTACTGTCCGATGCAAGGCCTTCCGTAGGTTTTGTACCTTGACCGTATCGGATGTATCGCTTCGATCCATCTGCTGTAAGGTGTCCGTGCGCAATTCATAAACAGCATCGGGCAATTCAAACAGGTGACTTTCCGTATGTGTTTGTAAGAGTTCCCGCGTTTTGGCGGTTAGTTCTTTATCGACGTAAATGCGTTCGGCATAGGCGTTACGAATCAAGCCGTAGAGGATTGCGAGTGCCTGATAATCCGTAATGAACGGACGTAAGAAAGCGTCCGGTGAAAGGATGTCATAGAGGTTTTGCAGTGTTTTGAAGAACTTGAAGAAGGTTTCGCGTCTGTCTTTGTCGTCGAAATGCCCAATTGCCCGCTCCTTCGCCTTATCGTCCCAACCGGTAGTAAAAGGTAGATATGCTGCTGCATCCTCACGAATCCGCTTGGCGAAATCGTTTTTAAGTACGTCAAGATTGCGAATTACGCTTGTTACCTCGTCGGAATCGAAAGCGAGTGCCTTCTCAAGATTCTCGAAAATACCGACGAAATCTAAGACGAAACCGGCGGACTTTACTAAGCCATCAGCGTCTTCATAAGGTCGGTTGACGCGTGCGATTGCCTGTAACAGAACGTGGTCCCGCATGGGTTTATCAAGATACATACAGTAGAGGATAGGAGCATCAAAGCCGGTCAGTAACTTCTGGGTTACGATGAGGATTTTGGGATGTTCGTTTTTGTTGATGAATTTCTTGCGAATTTCTTTTTCGTCGTCTGAAGTGCGATGGTATGCCTTCATATCTTCAGAATCTTGATGGTAAGGGGAATATACGACTTCCGAATACTCCGGGGGCAGGTAGTTATCCAGTGCCTGTTTGTACAATGCACACGCTTCTCGGTCTACAGCAACCAGAAACGCCTTGAACCCCATCGGCTCTATGTTCTCACGGAAATGCTTAGCAACCGCAGCAGCGATGCCATCTATTCTGTGCGGTGCCTTCATTATCTCTTTTAGCTGAACAGCGCGGTCAAGAATTGCGTTGAGTTCCTCAAGGTCGCTCATCCCTTCGGTGACTGCAAGGCTTAGAAACTCGCGTTCCAATGTCTCGCGCGCAACGCGTAAGTCGGATGGTGCCAGGGCATAATTCAGAGGGACAGTCGTGCCGTCTTCAATAGATTCCGTGATGGCGTATTTGTCAAGATAGCCTTGTGCGTCGTCTACACCGAAAACCTTGAACGTTCCTTCGCCTTTGGAGAGCTTGTCAATCGGGGTGCCGGTGAAACCGATGTAGGTCGCATTCGGTAGGGCAGCCATGAGATAGTTCCCGAAATCGCCGCCGGTAGTGCGGTGTGCTTCGTCAATGAGAACGATGACGCTTTCACGGGTGTTAAGGTTCGCCGGTCTCTTGTCGAACTTATGAATCATCGACACGATTAAGCCTCGGTAGTCAGAGGCTAAAATTCTCTCAAGATCATCCTTGCTCTGTGCGACCTCAACTGTTGTAATACCGTAGCCGGTGATGTTTCTAAAGAGTTGACTCTCCAGTTCATTGCGATCGACCACCATCAACACAGTCGGTTTTTCTGTGTGCTGTCCACCGCGTAGGAGACGGGAGGCGATGGTTATCATGGTGAGGGTCTTACCGCTGCCCTGTGTATGCCAGACGAGTCCACGCCGTTTATTTTGGTCGTGTACCCGTTCGATAACTTTTTCGACTGCGCGCGTCTGGTGTTGACGCAGCACGACTTTGGTAAGTTGATCGTCTCTACTCTGGAAGATGATTAACTGTTGTAGGACTTTCAGGAGGCGGTCGTGCTCGAAGAAGGTCTTGACTTTCTGCTCGTAGTTGGGGGCTTCGTCGGTTTTCCAGTTAAACAGGCTTTTGCGGTTGGTGTTCCACGTCACACTGTAGAAAAAATCGAGTAGTTGCGTGACACCGAAGATTTGTGCGGTGGTGAACATCTCTGGCGTTTCGGTGTGGTAGCGGCGGATCTGCTCGACACCGAGTGCTACGCCGTCGGGTCTGTTGGTGTTTTTCGTCTCAACGACTGCCACGGGGATTCCGTTAATCAGGAATACGACATCGGCGCGGTTACGGTGGACGGCGCCTTGTTGTTCCCATTCATCGGTTACGTGGAATAGGTTGTTGTCGGGGGTCTCGAAATCAATCAGGGTGACATTGCGATTGCGGTTCTCGTTCTGAACGAAGGTCGATTGCTCGCCACGCATCCATGACAGTGCCTCTCGGTTTCCTTCGAGTGTCGATGTGAGGGAACGCAGTTGCCGCATAACATCTGTGCACTCGGATTCACTCAACATGCCTCTGTTGAGCTTCATGAGTTGTGCGTGTAGGATGTCAGTGAAGTAGAGCGAAGTAGTATCACCACCTCGCATTTGAAGGGCTTCTGATGGTGAAATAGAGTGCCAACCGATTTCAGCGGCGTATTTGAGGAGTGGGTCTTGCACTGCGGAACGTTCTGACATAACTGTATCTAAGTTGCAGTAGGATTACTGACTAATGTGAATTTGAGAGTTGTGCAGCTCCACCGTGCTTAGGATGTGGCGATGTCCATGTGAATCTCGTGTCTACTATGGATTCACTGAATTGTTGGATGGCACCAGTTCTTCAAGACTGCTGAGTAATGGTAGTGCCTCGGTTTTTAGTCCGAGACGTTCACCTGGAAGCGGGAGCATGTCTTCAGAGATTTCATTGGATTGGATAACCTCTGGCGAAGATTGTGTTGGGTTATCGTGGGGAACTTTTATTCGGAGTAAATAGCCATTCTCATTGTCGGTGAATGCATTCCGAAGGTCTATGCCACCAGACCGGATGAGACTAAAACGTTCATTAGAAATTCCAACACGGAGCCATGTTTTATGTTGATCGTTTTCACCAACGGTAACAAGGTAAAAATGACCTGCAGAGTCTTTACATGAAAAGAGAGCAGGCTCGTCGTTATGTACATAGTTTTCGACGACTTTGTGTATGCCAAGGCATGGAATATCATACTGAAGAGGTATGTTTAAAGACGGTTGTGGGACATCCTCACCGTCTTCTTGTAATCCTTCAATATGAAATTCGATAGCTTCTTGGATTAACGTTTGAGTTTCTTCTAACGTCTCACCTACGGTGATGCAACCGGGGAGATCTGGCACATAAGCACCATAACTGTTATCTCCCTTTTCATATATAACTACGTATTCCATTCGTTTATCCTTCATGACTTGAGTCCTGCTTGTTTCAGAACACTGTTGTGTGTGCCTTTTGGAACATCTTTGCTCATCTTGCCAGGAACTGTTACCTTACCCTTTTTTGTTGGATGTTTAAATTGCCGATGACTGCCTCGCGTCTTTATTTCGTACCACCCATCATCTTCAATCAGTTTTATGAGTTCTCTTACTTTCATAATCCAGTTTTACCAACGTTCCTATGTGCCACAGCGTAAAAGCGTGAAACTTTCTCTGATATATGTTTTAAGTCGTTATAATTTGTCTCGTCTTTTTTTCAACCTGCCACAACAAGGTCAGTGGGTAATACGCGGGTCTACGTCAGATGATGAACCACCGAAATTGGGTGTGTATAGTATAACATATTGGTAAAAAAGTTATCAAGTTTGTAGTTTAGTGAAAATGCCGATGTCTCACACGTCCATTTCAGTATCAATCAACGGTACAGCAGACCGCTGCCCAGTCATGAGTTCGTCAAGCATAGCATGGAAGAGTTCGTCAAGGTGTTGCGTTTCTTTTTCAAGGGCAGCGATTTTGGTATCATAGGTTTGTAAAGAATTGGCAATTTGCTGTTGTTCAGAAATATGAGGAAGCGGCAACACCAGACGGGTAAGTATGGGAATATTTACACCCCCTTTGAGTCTACCCCCTTTGCTTTGATCTATCTGTTTCCAATAGTTATTTGTCCGAAAGTATTGAGCCAAAAAAGTAGGTAGTAAATTATCCTTCGTTCGCACTCGAATTAGGTATGACGCAAAAACTGCTTCCGGGCAATTGTCAATAATATAGGCCTTTCCCGTCGTAGCACCAATTCGAGCGATTACTATATCACCAGTTTCTAACAAATATTTCTCTTTAGTTGCTTCACTACAAACACAATGTGGAACTGTTTCCCAATTTACCACATCGTTTTGAATGTCCGTGATTCTCAAAAATTTTGGTCCAACCGGTGAATCGTTGGCACTTTGAGTATAACCGTAGTCTGGTTTGGAACAGTGGTCTCCCAACCTTGCAACTTCCCAACTCTCAGGAATCTCGCCGATTTCCGTCTCTTTACGAAGTTCGCCCTTCGTGCCGTGTGAAAAGAGGTCATCCATCAACGCTGCCTTGCGTTCGCGCGCTAATTCAATCTCGCGTTTCCGAGTGGCTTTGGCTTCCTGGATTATCTGTAAGACATGGGCGATGGCACGTTGTTCTGGGAGTGGCGGAAGGGCGATGCTAAAATTGTTTATTGTAGTTTTATTTATTGATTGGAAAGTCGAACCGGAGCTTTTAGCTTGAAGTTCTTTCTTCTGATGTAAAAGAAGATAAAATAGGAATCGATTACTACCATGTTTCAGGCTAATTGAAGTAAGTCCACGTCCAATGATATATTTCCTATCTGCTATATTGACATCACCAACCGGGGCTCTCACTGACATAAGAACACTTCCTTCGGGAGAAATCCGAAGTTGTTTTGTACAATGCTTTGTTGGCATCGGGAATAATTCTGTGAATTCTGCTTTTCCTTGTAGAAAAGGCATTCCTATGCCTTCATTATTATAAGTTATTGAGGGAGGGGACTGCCCCATGATAACGTCGCAGACATCTTCCAGTCTTGCTACTTTCCAATGTTCTGGTAAATTTATCTCGTTCATTGGTTCCTCACTGGTTCAACCTATACAGTGTCAACTTTTCGCGAATGAAGCAGATTGAGCAGAGTCGGGTGATGTCATTAACTTGAGTCCGTTGTTAAAATGGTAGATATTTAATTTCGTCAATATATTCGTCTTCGTCAGATGCACCAACGATGAGAAGTAATTCTTCAATAATCTTTCCCATTGGCACTGCGAGATTAATCGTGAAAATGCCGGGCACATGGTGTCCTGCCGATAGATGGTCAGAGAGATGTTGTGGCATACTCTCCCGATTGTTTGTTATCAAGTTAAATTGGTGCTGCTCACACCACTCTAATATTTCTGAGTCTGGTGTGCTTTTCGGAGGAGCACCTTCATCGCCAACCGCCAAGACCGTTAGTGAGGGTTCATGGTTGAGCAATTGCGTACGGTATTTCGGAGAAATATTTTCGTCTATCAGATACCGCCGCATCTTTATTCCTGTTCATTTTTGGGTGGAGATTGTGTTGTGCTGGCTGATCCGTTTTTTGGAATGTGCGGATATGAAGTATCAGAATTTGCTTCCCGTTCTGCTATAAGTTTACGCAAGCGAACAACAGCAGGTGACGGATTTTTCGCCTGTTCTTCTCGCGCCTTTCGGCAGTATTCCAGATAATCCTCCAAATATGCACCAACTTTTTCTTGATTTTGAAGATAATATAGGAGCGTTGCGTAAACCTGTTCCACTGTGAGTGAATAATAGTAGTGATCAACGATGACGACTGGCGTTTTGCTATTGTGAATATATTCGTATAGGATGGTTTCAATACCTACCCGTGTTCCTTTAAGACGAATATCATTTTCCGCCAAAAACGTAAAGTTATCTTCAAGGGGGTAGATTTGTTTGAATGCATTGATTCGTCTGAGAATACTGTTTTTAACGGAAAAAAAAAGTGTTTGCCTATTTTGAATTAGATTTTCAAGTCGGTTCAATACTGTGTGTGCATCCCGTTCATAAGTAAGTCCGGTTAATAAACCCAACGTCAAGAATTCTTTTTGTCTGAATAAAATTGATTCCTTCCAAAGTGTAAAGAGAAAATCAACTGCCACGTCTAATGCCGAATCTAAATTCATTCGTTCTCTGCCTAAGGCAAGCACAAAACTGTTGTAAGGCTCAGAGATCTTCCAATTTGCCTGTTTTGCCATTTCCAAGAGTAGGTCTGAATCAAAATCACCAATGAGGGAATTCCATGTATCTAAACTATTACTACCGGTCGTTTGCTTAAGTGCCTTATTATCATCCTTAATTTCTTCGGTGTCATCTTTGATGACTTGGGTATCTTGGGTTAAACGTTCACTAACTTCCAATTGCACCTGTTCAATTTCTCTTACAAAGTCCGATAGCATAGAATGTGTGTTTGTTTGCTCAGTGGTGCTATTTTGAATAAATTCAAGTACAATTTGATTGAATGCTTCCTGTTTGAATGGCAGTTGTGTATAAAAATCAATAATGACCCTTTGAATAATGGGGCGAATTCTATATTCAAAATCCATTTTGGGCAATTGCTGGTTGGGGACGATAATACAATTACGGAAAAGCGTTGCGATTTTCGCGATTTTTTCACTTTCATTTAGTTGTGTGAATTGGACTTCATCGGTATCTTTTAGTGAAGCAATAGCGTTATCAAGCGTATTAGGGTCCACATCAACCGTTTTTGGATCGGTAAGATCGGCAAAGTCAGACGCGTATTGCTTAACTACCTTAACAAAAGACTTTTTGAAAAGTTCCTCTGCAGTAGTTTTGTAATACTTTTTAATGGCGGGGTTAATACCACCAGCAATAGAAAATCCAGTGCCTACAATGTTATAGGCTGTGAAGACTAAATCAAGTATTGTCATGGATTTTCATCTCCTATCAGGTGTTTACCAACATTATAGCATATTTATGCTGTTAAATCAAAAGTTAGGAAACCGCCCGGACCATTCTGAGTTTCTAATGCTGTTCATTCAATCCAAGTCGTGCCAACACCTCACCCAATGCTTTATCCGCCTTCTCGCGAGCGATGCGCGCCTCTGTTAAGTCTGCCAAAATCTCATTCACTGGACGGTGTTCAACCTTGTCGCCTACGTCTACAAATTGGGACGGACTTAGATTGTAATCGGTTTTTTGGGCATCTTCCAGTGTAATAACACTGCTCAACTTCTCACGGGATTCCCACGCTTGATAGACTTCTGTTGCAACGCTACTCCCTTCGTCGGTTAGGATATTTTTCGGATCGCCTTTCACGAAATGTTTGGAGAGATTGATGAGTAATATCTGATTTTGGCGTTCCGTGGGTTTGCTTCGGTTCAGTAGTAAAACAATGCCCGGCGCGCTTGTATTGTAAAATAGGTTTTCGGGCAAGAGTATCACGCCTTCAATAAAGTCTGCTTCTACGAATTTTTTACGAATATCGCGCTCGCGATTGGCGTTCTTACTCCCCGAACCGCGCGAGACTGCACCCGTATCCAAGACAATTGCGGCGCGACCGTTTTCTTTCAAAGAGGCGAGAATATGTTGTACCCATGCCCAATCTGCAGATGAACTTGGGGCAACGCCATACGTAAAGCGTTTATAGGTGTCGTTTGTGTAAAAGAGGTCATCGTATTCTTTCTGATTCCACATCGGATTGGCGACCACATAATCGAAGCGTTGTAGCATCGCGTTATTTGCGAGAAAATGTGGGTTACGGAAGGTATCGCCGATACGAAATTCCGCGCCGATGAAATCGTGCAGGAAGGCGTTCACCTTCGCCATTGCATAAGTTGTAGGCGTGAGTTCTTGACCGTAGATTTGGGGTGCTTGTCCCTTTTTGTCTGGATGGTTCTGCTCGAAGAGAAGTCGGGGTTTGATAAGCAGACCTCCTGAGCCGCACGCTGGGTCGTAGAAGGTGGTGTAGGGTTCGGGGTTAAGGATACGTGCCATGAGCCAACCGACCTCTTTGGGTGTGTAGAATTCGCCTGCGCTCTGCCCTTGTCCCTCGGCGAATTTACGAAGTAGATATTCATAGGCGCGTCCGAGGATGTCCGGTTCCGTGTCTTGCAGTCCGAGTCGGTGCTGGCTTATAACCTCAATGAGTTTCTCGAGTCGGTCGTCGTCAAGGATACGCTGTCCGCTTTGCCGTTCGTTGAAGTCTTCTACATCAAGAACGCCTTGGAGTCTTGGGTTGAAACGTGCGACTCGACGCGTGGCATCTGTAACGAATTCGCCTAAGTGTCCGTCTGCGGGATGATTGCGGAGTGCTTCCCAACGGTATTCCTGCGGGATGTAGAAACGGACGATCGGGGAACGGTCATTCTTTAGCGCGTCTTCATGGTCGGCTTTGATGATGTCGCGGGCAAGTGCTTCGTCCTCGAATTCTTGAACCTGTTTGGCAAATTCGTCATCAAACACATCGGAGAGGCGTTTATAGAAGATGAGGGGTAGGATAAAATCTTTGAATTTTGGGGCATCGGTTGCGCCGCGAATGACACAAGCAGCATCCCACAGCCATGTTTCAAGAGTAGATATATCCAAGTGTTCTTTGTTCTTGGGCGGGAGTGGAAGTGTGGTTTGGGTTGTGTCTGATGTAGATTTCTTTTTTGGCAATGGAGTGTTCCTTTAGTACAGTCTATGACGATGTGGTTTTCTCGAATTTTACAGGTTTTGTCTAACTCTAAGATGTTACACTTAGATAGCAATTATCGAGTAGAGCACAGAACGAATATCTTCCAGTTCACTTGGGCACTATCATGAGTTTAAAATTCTCCTGCGTTATACCAGTCTGTTCCATTAAGATTAACTTGACAACCAGCGGTCTGTAATCGTGTTGCAAGGTTTTGCCTTTTCTCAGGTGAATTGTCCAACCTAATTGTATGCCTACCACTAATATCGCTAAAAGGTCTGAGTTGACCGATCTCAACTAATATCGTTCTCTTAGGATCTCGTCCAAAAGCCATGCCCGCTTCAAAAATCACGTTGGTTCGCGCCTGCGGTGTTAAATTCTTTTCATGCAGTGGATCGTTATCAGATTGGAATTCGTCTCGTAACTTTGCTTCGTCATCCGGAGTCATGAGAACGATAATGGCCTGAGCGCGACTGAGAGCTGCATCAAGAATTTCAGCCACATGGGGTGAACCGCTTCCAGTCCACTTAACGGCTTCGCTCCATTCAATGGGCTCAAGACCAATTGAGCGCAGAAAGGTAAACATTGATCGTCGAAGCACTTCGTTTCTACCGTGAACGACAAACACCGTTCGGTGATCTTTTTTCGCTCTTTCCATCTTTTGCCTTTCGGATACGGTTATTGCCTCAGCTAACAATTGGAGGATTCTTGGTCCAATTTGATCAATAGAAACACTACCTTTGTGGGTAGAGGTGCTTACTAGTTGGGTTGTTCCATTATCCACCGGACCAAGATATTCATTAGGATTTGAGAGGGCAAAACGTGATATTTCTAGAGCACCACCCTTTCCATCCTTATATCTGGCGGCAATTGGAAGATCTATTGGAATAACAGGTTTTCCACTTTTGATGTAGAGTTGGCTAGAATGCTCAACCCCTTCCCCACCTCCTACAATGATAAGTCCAGCACCGTATTCTACTTCCAGATCGCGCCGATAAGCCCCCGCATTCCAACCGGGCGGAAGGTATTCCAAATGTATTGCTTGCTTTTCAAGGAGTTGGTTCCACAAATCCCGATGCCTATCTGGAATCTGAGATTCAGCCTTTCCGGACGAGACAATTATAGCTAGCGGTTCTCCAATGAGTAGATTATTTGAGTCCTGAGACTTGATATAATCGTTAATAGTTTCAAGCACATTCCAGTCGTAATACAATGCCGTGTTCCATGAGGGTTTATCAGCATCTACCATATCCTCAGCTCCGGTTCCCACAATTAATTTGGCACAGTTCCTCAGTAATCCATTAGTTAGATACCGAATTAATTCGTGCGAGTACTTGAGGATTTTTAAGTCCGTGGTGTCATGGGCACTTCCTGCAATCTGAATATATTTCCCCGCGAAACTCTGTTTCAGATCACCAGATTCATGATTCATATAATCTTTTTCTTCATCAGACACGTAGCACATCCTCACTTTTTGAATAAATCTTTCCATTTGGCAAGAGATGGTGATTCCATTGCCTTCTTGATTCTATTTTCTACTTGGGCGAAATCTCTTGCCATACGTTTTCTTTCGCTGCTTGATAAATCTCCATCAACATATTGGGTTTGTCCACTCGGGTCGGCAGTCGGTCTTAAGCACAACGACTTTGCTTTATTAAAGAAATGTTGAAGCATTTTCTGGTGTGTCTTGGGGCCAGTATAGTGCTTGAAGACATCCAGAGCCATGTTCGATACGTGGTAAGAAGAGACTCCGACATTATTTGCATCACAAATTGATTTTATCAGTTTAATAGTAGGCACAACTCCTCCAGATTGCTTTTGATTTACTGATGTGAGTTCACGTGCAAATGGTTTAGGAAAAGTTTGAATCCATCCTTTTCCGTTGGGATCGGAAATCCGATAACTGTCTTGATGACGGAACGCGGGTAGAATCTGTACCTGCAATCCATCAGAAAATTCTACGGTAACGGCCATTACACCCGCAGATACCTTCGTGTTTGGTAAGCGCTCTTTTATTGCATTAGTAAAATCTTTAATAGCTTGATCTGACGATTGGGATCCTTTAAAATCTCCCAAATCAGCTAGCATGTCAATGTCGCTCAGTCCCTTAACATCGGTGTGCGTTGAGTGAGAACCTCCAAATCGAATGTCTTCAACATCACAATCACTTTTTAATTTATCCGCTATTGTCTCTTTGTGTCGGTTAATTGCGTCATAATCATGGCTATTGATTTCACGTAGTTTCTCTTGAAGAAAATCTGCAACCTCTGTTGACGCGAATTTTTCATCGGTTTTATTTTTGACTACTTCGATAATGTCCTGCCGTGTATTATCACGCCGAAATCTAGATTCACTGCCTCCAGTCATTAGTTTTCCTCCTGTTCATTAAAATACCTAAGGACCTCATATATCTCCAACATTTCTTCCTCAAGCACTTCCATATCGTTTGCATAAATTGCATAAGTCAAATCACTACGTGCCTGTTCCATATTTTGTATGTTATGAAGTATCATTGACAATTCTATATCAGCTGTCAACAACTGTTCAATAGGGACTACATACTCAATTTCTCGCCGGTAAAGAGTTTCTCTATTTAAAAACAGATGGCGCAACCATGTTAAACCATCAAATATATCCGCACCAGCGAGAGCAAACCTAATTACCGTTTTTAAATCGAAACAGCCAAAAACATGAATAGGGATATACCGTTCCATTTCAAGAGATGATAGTGCTGCTCTTAGACGATTGATAAAATAAACACCATGAGCCCACGTCGGGGCGATTTCCTTTTCAGTCAAACCTAGAATCTGAAACTCATTTGTATAAGGCTCTAATGTCTCAGCGAGAACGTATGGATCTGTATTTTCTGGAACGTGAATCAACATATCTCTGGCATAAGTCCCCATCACTTTGGCATATAAGTGTAAAGCCCTTTCAATTTGCTGCTGTATACACTTAGATTCGTGAGGCATATCATAACTTACTAATACATCAAACCCATTCCACGGCACTCGATTTGCTGTCCGGATATAAGTGCTTTCACTCCATTTTTCCGAGCTTGCCGAACTTTTGCATGTAGGGCAAGTCGTTGCTTCGTATCCTCCACTGTCCCAAATGCGAATTCTTGAGTCTTCTGCTAAAATCAATCCGGATGGAAGAGTATATTCATAATCATAGAGTGACAAGAGATATGACGGAACATAGGGTAGTGAATGCTCCAATCGCTCAATCACATCCGGGAAACCTCTGCTTGAATATGAATAAACAAACAATGGCAGATTTTCACCATTGAAACTTCGTTGTTCTACATCAAATTGAAATATTTTCATAAGAGATGACTTCCCTTCGATCTTGACAAGCAACGCAATGTTTGCAGGCAGGGACTACGCCTCGCAAGCAACTGTATGTCAAATGGATAGGTACATCCATCTTTTTACAGTAAGCTGCAATATCTAATTTTGTCAGTTCACCAAAGGGAAAATCCATTGTTAAACAATCGTTCGACACTGTGCGTACAAGGGTGTCAATCTCTGTTTGGAATTTGGGCGAAGAATCCCGATAATCCGTTCCATCATGTATCCCCATAGCAATTAGACCATGAGAGGAAAGAAAAGAACAAGCACCAATGGAAGCAAGAAGAAGATTCCTTCCTCGGAATTCATTACCTGATTTCGCCAAGAACCATTGTAATCCTTGCAATTTTATAATTTTAAGTGGCACGCCAAAATGATCGGTTACAGCTTTGACCGCTTTTAACTCAGGAACCCTGGCAATCTGTCCGTAATCCACCCACATTGCTGATGGTGAATAACCATTCGAGATATAATAAGACAGACAGGCAGTTGAGTCTATACCTCCTGAAGATAATACTAATACATCTCTCATGGAGACACCTAATTCATAAAAACTCAGACCTTATGTGTAATTCCGGTTCAAATTAAGTGATTTATCATTGAAGTAAGAGTTATTTTTAAATTAGTTATATGAGAATAGTTCATTATTCTCAGAGCATAAACACTTACTGCCAGTGCCCCTCAAGTCACGACACACCATTGTAGGGGCGAGGTTCCCTCGCCCTGTGAGTTGGGGACCCCGACTGCGATGGAAACACATCAAATGCAAAACGCCAATCATCCCCTCGCTGTGTGGGTTGGGGGACCCAACCCCGACGAGAAATATTTATGCACCATCTTCAATTATATATTAGCACATTTGAGCAGGAAAATCAAGGGAGGAGTTCCTATTAGGTAACTTAGGTAGGTAACGATTAACTTGACTTGCATCATGCCATAATGTTAGGATAGTGGGAAAATAATAGTAGGAGAACGCTGTATGACACTCATATCTATGTTTGAGCAGTCGGTTCAACAGCACGGCAGTAAACCCGCATTGGCACATAAGCCGAAAGATGGCACTTATCAGGATATTTCTTATACCCAACTCGGTGAATCGGTGAGTGCTTTTGGCAGTGGATTAAGTACTTTAGGGGTGCAAAAGGATGATCGGGTCGCACTCCTCTCCGAAAACCGTCCTGAATGGGCAATTACCGACTTTGGCAGTCTCAAAGTTGGTGCGGTAACTGTCCCAATGTTCTCAACACTGACTGCAGCACAGGTTAGTTACATATTAAAAGACTCTGGATCAAAAATTATCTGTGTCTCTACGGAGGCGCAATTGAAGAAAGTGCTTTCTATCCGAGATGAGGTATCAACCCTTGAACATATAATCATTTTTGATTCGATCGAAGGTGAAACGCCGGAAGGCGTTACCGCATTTGAAGAGGTTTGTAATCGCGGCGAAGCGGCAGACACTACTGCAGAGAATAACGCGATTGAAGATGAAACCGCGACAATTATCTATACATCCGGCACAACAGGAAATCCGAAAGGCGTTATGCTAACGCATGCGAACTTCATTTCAAACCTACAGGCGTGTAAATCGCTGATTGAGGTTAGTGAAACGGATGTGTTGTTATCGTTCCTTCCGCTATCGCATGTCTTTGAACGACTCGGCGGACACTATGTACCCCTGTTCTCTGGTGCCAAGATTGCTTATGCAGAGAGCCCCTTTACAGTTGCCCGAAACATGCAGGAAGTGTCTCCAACGGTGATGCTGAGTGTGCCACGTCTGTATGAAACGATGCACGACCGGGTGCTAAGTGCTGTGCAGGCAGGTTCGCCGCTGAGACAGAAGATTTTCCACTGGGGGGTCTCTGTCGGTTCAGCAGTAAGTGCAGCGATCCAACAAGGCAAAAATCCGTCTGCGGTTTTACGACTGCAACAGGGAATCGCGGATAAACTCGTTTTCGCGAAGTTGAAGGCAGCGACAGGTGGTCGGTTGCGGTTTTTCGTCTCTGGGGGTGCAGCGTTACCGCAAGCGATTGCTGAATTTTTCCATGCAGCGGGTATTTTGATTTTGGAAGGCTATGGCTTAACAGAGACCTCACCTGTTATCAGCATGAACCATCCTGCGAAATGGAAGTTTGGCACTGTCGGCGTACCTGTTGCGGGTGTGGAAGTGAAGATCGCTGAAGATGGCGAGATTCTAACCCGCGGTCCGCACGTCATGAAAGGCTATTTTAACAATGCAGCCGCGACAGCAGAAGTCATTAACGCAGACGGATGGTTTCACACCGGCGACATTGGTATCATCGACGAGGATGGATTTGTCAAGATTACCGACAGAAAGAAAAATATCATTGTGCTTTCAAACGGTAAGAATGTGGCACCGCAACCGATAGAGAGTGAGCTGGTTCAAAGTCCTTTTATCAGTCAAATTATGCTGATAGGCAATGAACGTAAAAACCTTGCAGCACTAATTGTCCCGAATTTTGACGCGCTTAAGGCGTGGTCATCTGAGAATGAGGTTGCGACGACGGAACTTCCAGAGATGCTCCAGTCAAGCGAGGTCCAACAACTCATTCAACGCGAGATTCGGAGTCGCTTGACGCATTTCGCAGATTTTGAACAGGTGCGACGGTTCACGCTTCTTGAAAAGGAATTTTCGCAGGATGCCGATGAGATGACACCGACCCTGAAATTGAAGCGGAATGTTATTATGGAACGATACGCGGATATGATAGACGGGATGTATCCAGAGGACAGGTAAGTGCTTGTTTACAGCAGATTTTAGCATTATCGATATATTCGTTAATGGACGGATATGCATGAAAAATAGCGTACATGGAAGACAAGAACGGACGAGGTTGGAAACCTCGCCTACCAATTTTAAGAGGTGCCAGTGAGGTTGGGGAATACCGATCAACGGGGGGACATTACGACGAGACCATCTTTGATTGTTTCAATGATGACAGGCGTTTCGCACATCGGCTCGCCATCAGCGTAGAGCAGTAGTGGTGTCTCCGATTCAATCGTTAAAGTCGGGGTGCGATGTATGGAGACGGCTGGATGTGAAACATGCCCGCCCCAGAAAAGCGTTACTAACAGCCGAAGCACTGTTAGTGAAGAGACAGGACGGATAATACAAACATCAAAAAGTCCGTCGTCGATACGTGCATCTGGCACAATCTGAAATCCGCCGCCGTAACGACTTGTAATGCCGGTAGCAGTAAGAAGGATCTCTCCGTCATAAGTGCCAAATTCGCCTTCGATATGCACAACAGGTGGGTCGTAGTAAAAAAGGGTTTCTACGGCGGCGAGTGCATAGGAGGCTGTGCCTGCAAATAGAGGTGTCCCTGTCGCGGCGCGCCGACTCACTTCGGCATCGTAACCACAAGTCGCAATGGTAGTGAAATAGGTGTCAGGTGTCAGGTGTCGGTTATCAGTTAAAGAGGTTTCCGGTGAAGTTACATCCCCTTGCTGACGGCTCTTATAGCATTTTCCTAAATCTACGTGGATAGGGGTGCCGGACAGAAGCGTTTGGATTGCTGCCTCTGGCTGCAGTGGCACACCGATAGCGGCGGCGAAATCGTTGCCGCGCCCACACGGCAGGACTCCGAGAATCACATCTGGAAGGGTCGCTATACCGTTCACAACCTCGTGGAGCGTTCCATCACCACCGCAAGCAATCACAAATCGAATCCCATCGGTAACGGCTTCGCGCGCCAAATATTTTGCGTCGCCAGATGCTGAAGTGAATGCCAATTGTCCTTGCCGTCCGGATTCAGTGAGGGCGGCGTGCGCCTGCTCGGCGACGCTTTTCGCTTTGCCTTTACCAGAAATTGGATTTGCGATGAGGATGAAATCGTCCATAGTTAATAGTTATTGGTTAATGGTTGTTGGTAAAGAGGGATCTGGTCTAATCAAGAATCCCGTTGCTCACCACTAATTCCTAACTGCTATCCGTTTACCATCATTACTGATTGCTGGCTCTGACGCTTTTTTGTAAATTGATTAGCATTTTCTTTATACTGATGATTGTATCTGTTAGTCCAGCATATTGATCCGCAGCGAGATATTTGAGTTCGCAGGCAAGAAAAATAAGATACTCCGTTTCATTTGAGGACCCCATAGCTATCTGAAGAAAACGTGCAAAGTCAGCGGAACTTTCTCGTCCACAACCTTCAGCAATATTCGTCGGTATTGAAGCAGAAGCGCGACGAATTTGGCTTGTTAACCCATATATTTCTTCACGCGGAAATTTGGATGTTAACTTATATATTTTTAACGTTAAATCATGGGACTTTCCCCACACCTGTAACTTCTTGAAATCCTGCATATTCACTCCTAAACGGCTATTGGTTGTTAGTTAATAGTTGTTGGTAAAGAAGGGCATATAACTGTGGGTTTTACTATAATATTTCGTTCAACCCAGCTTACGTTCTGACAGCTATTGGTTATCAACTAAGAGGCGGTTTGGTTAAACCAAAATCTCTTTAACCAATAACCATCAACTAACAACTATTAACTACCTAATCACCGCGATTTTCCCTACCTTTTTTAACGTATCAAATTCCAGGACGTAGATGTAGATGCCGCTTGAGACATCTGCGGTGTTGTTGCTTGTGAGCCACCACTCTTTACGGTTGTGGTCCTGCTCGGTTACATTCAACGTCTCAAGTAATTCACCCCTTGCATCAAAGAGTTGGATGCGTGTACCGACAGGCAGCCTGTCAAAAGTAATTGCCCCCTTGTCAACAGTGTTCGGTCGCACCGGATTCGGATAGACCCGTGCTTGCCTGAGATCAGATACAGTTGCTGCTGTAACCCCGAGCGGGATTTCAAGGGGCTGCGTGGCGGCACGGATAGGGTTATCGTCAATATCGGTTACGTTAGAAACAGTAATCTCATACGGGTCTGTTTTCGCAGTCAGCGGTTGTCCGAAGTGTGTGAGGAGGCTGTCTGTATCAAACACTAACAGTGCGCGTGTACCCATCCGATCACGGATAGCAGACACAGGGGTTACGCCATCAATGCGTTGTGCGACCCGCAAGACGTATCGGTTCTCGTCCCCAACATTGAGGTCCATCCGCCGGTCGAACGTAACAACCACCCAGACATTTTCCCGCAGGGATTCATCGTGTGTGTCAATCTGAGATTCGGCGTGTCGGATCGGTAGGTCTCCTTCAGGACGGTGATAGATGGCACGAATTAATTGCGGTGGTTCCCGAGGTGTTGCAGAAACAGGTTCGGTGCGCGGCGTTTCGGTATCTTCATCGACCTCCACCGTGACAGTGTACCAGTAAGTATTATCTTTTGTTACGCGCCGATCAATGAACCGTGTGACAGTAAGGTCTTCGGCGACTTTCTGAAATTCGCTATTCGACGGTGATTCCTCTTTCGGACCTTGCGCGCGATACACGGTAAAACGAGCGGATTGCGCAAGTTCCTCCACGCCGGTTAGATCGTCCTGCTGAGCGTCCCATGTAACGTGTACCGCCTTCTCCGTTAGCGGTCTGGCTTCAACGTTCCACGGCTTAAGCGCATCAACGGAATCTGGATCCGTTGCGAAAATAGATTCAAAACGATAAATTCCATCCGCAAGGTTGACATAAAATTCGCTAAAGCCGTTCTGATTAAGTTCAGCCGTTAGCAGCGCGGGGGTCTCTTCCATCTTTCGGTGCCAAAAAGGCAGCAACGTTGTGCCGTCCCATCTCATGGCATAAAGGTTCGGATACGTAGCGACGATGAGTTCGTTGTTGCCGTCCTGATCGAGATCTGTGATTGCGAGACTGTTCCCATCCAGTCGGTGTGGCGCGATTGCGACAGTGGCATCCCGTGTCCCATCTGATAGCACGGCGTAGCCATTCGGTGTGTGTGTAAAAACAAAGAATTTCCAGATAAGCGGTCCCGATGAGGGAAGATCCTGTAGGGCGAGGAGTCCACCGACTACAAATTCAGGGGTGCCGTCTCCCGTGAGATCGCCAGAAGCGAATTGGGTGATGTCCTTGAGTGGAAGCTGCGTTTGCCATTCCAAGCGGAAGGTATTGCCGATAGTGGTGGATTCATAGAGGAATATCTCGCCCTCGCTATCACCTGCCACCAATTCCGTGCGTCCATCGGCATCAAAATCAGCAATAGCAAAGTCTTGGGCAAAGACATTAGAGCCGGCTGTCTCGTTAACCAATACGGCTTTCTCGACATGTGCGTTTATGGTTGGGTCGTATTCAAAGACGAGGAGCCGATCGTTGTTGTTATCTGCGCCGATAATCTCTTTTTTCCCATCACGATCCAAATCAGCAATCGTACCGCCAGAGAGAAAAGGCGATTCCCATATAATTCGGTTTGGATATCCGCGTGGTACCGTGCTCTCAATGAGGAAGGTCCGCTCATCATCGGTAGCAAGGACTTCAAGGAGCGTATCACCGTCCGTATCATCTACCGTCCACGTGGTAAATGTTTCCAGATTAGAGAGTCCATCTACACTTTCAATAGTATGTGCCAACTCATATTTCCCCGTCGGCAGCCGTTCATAAATTGCGATGATAGCCGTCTGTAGTTCGGGGTCAGTTCCGGTTTCTAAGTCGAGAGGACTCCCGACGATTTCCAGTAGACCGTCGGCATCAAAGTCGGATGTGACACTTGCGATATGGAGCGGTGGGATGTCGAGAGCTCTTTCAGTGAATCCACTCGGTGAGACATATCCCCCAACCACATCAATAAAATAAAAAGCCCCACCGTTATCCTCCCGTGCCTTGAGGTTAGTCGTATTCTCCGCTTCAACAAAGAACTGATAAATCCCAGACTCGAATCCTAAAGAGAGGAAATGTTCTATACCGAGGTTAGTCATTTTAACAGGGGCAAATGGAGCGAGGCTGCCTTTTCGGCGATAATAGAGGGTATTCTGAGTGACATCATCCGTTGCCCATGTGAAGACCGTAAGTCCACGTTCACCGTAAAGTGTTTCCGTTGCAGTGAGTGAGATAATATGGGGCGGCGTGCGGTCTACACTCAGTACCACCTGATCGTGTGTCTCTTGTCCATCTTTGGCTGTCGTCGTCAAGCGGACGGTGTAGATACCTTCAGGAACGGTTGTGGTGTCCCACACAGCCAAGGTCTCACTAATTTTCTGTGCGACGGAAGGTTCGGTAAAAGGCGTAAACGCAGTCGGTACGGTAGATTGACCATAACTGAGCTGCCACGAGTGGAACTTATAGCCGCCTGCGGTGCCGACGACGGTAATAGCGTCTGCGCCGCCGCTATTGGTTTCGGGGAAGAGAATGCGCGCCTGCAATGCCCCACTGGCGAGGAGTGCGCGCTCGGCGTTGACAGTGCCGGCCCCGACGAACCTTTCGTCTAATTCATCACTCTCCTCTCGATGAACCGGATCGGCGGTGTTAATAAGTATGTGGCGTACTTCCTCGTGCGTCAGTCCGGGTCGTTTGGCGAGCATGAGTGCTGCAACACCCGCGACATGCGGGGAAGCCATCGAGGTGCCTGTAAGAAGCCGATACTGGTTATTAATTTGTGTACTGAGAATGACATTGCCAGGGGCACCGATGTCTATAGAAGCACCAAAGTTGGATTGATAGAACCGCTGCTGATTTTGCTCAGTGGATGCGACAGCGATAACCTTGCGATAAGCAGCGGGGAAAATCGCTTCCGGTTTTTGAGAGTTGCCAGCAGCAGCGACCAATATCACGCCGCGCGCATAAGCATAGTCGATTGCGTCTTGAATAACGAAAGAGCGACGTTCACTGCCCCAACTCATGTTGATGACGCTTGCGCCGTTGTCGGCGGCATAGATGATCGCAGCGGCGGAATCGTCATCCTGCATGCGTGAGCTGCCACCGAGTGAAAGTCCAGCACGTATCGCCATAAGTGGACACTCCCAAGCGACCCCAGCAATGCCGATGCCGTTATCAGGCATCGCGCCAGCAATACCAGCGACGTGTGTACCGTGTCCGCTCTCATCAATCGGCTCGTTATCACCTTCAATATAATCGCCTTCCGCTTGCAAGTTGGGAGCATCGGTAAAATCCCAACCGTAGATGTCGTCAACATAACCGTTGCCGTCATCGTCGAGTCCGTTTTCTGGTACCTCGCCGGGGTTTATCCAGGCTTTGGGAACCAAATCATCGTGTTTGTAATCGATGCCGGAGTCGATAATAGCAATAACTATCCCTCGATCTCCTTTTTCAATTGCCCACGCCTGCGGTAATTTCATCAGTGGCAGACTCCACTGCTCCGGGTATTTGGGATCGTTTGGAACAATGGCATCCGCTAGCGTCGGACGAAGGTAGTTATACTCGACAGCCTCGACGAAAGGACTCTGTTCATAAGCAGTTTTTAACACTTCAAGTGGTGCATCAAGGGCAAAACGCAACAAATAGATACGCTTCAGGTTTGGATTGCGTGAAGGGTGTGCGAGATAACGGAACAACGGATGCAGCGATTCCACCTTATGTTGCACGTGCAGAAAAGAGATGGGGGCATTGGCATGTAACCGCTCAAGATCCGCCGCTGCTTCCGGTGTCAAACGGATTAGTAGTTCACCAGGAGTTATTTGGGAATCGATGTCCGCGAAGGGTAAGTTCTCTGGAGCGGATTCGACATCGCGAGCACAACTCGCTCCTACAAACAGGAGACTTATGAATAAAATTCTTAAGTATTTCATAATGACTATCGGCGTGTTAGCGATCGGCTGCCTCGGTGTGAAGAACTCACCTTTTGCCTATTATTCCACAATTAGGTGTTATTGTCAAGCCGAAAAACTCGTCCGAATAACTTTTCATCAATAGCGAATTCGCATTTAAAGCGAAAAGCCTGTCACCAGCGTGGTACTGATGACAGGCTCTGTTTATATTCATCCAATGGTGAGGTTACTCAAAGATCTGAAGTTCCCCATCTTTGACGATAAGAACCACCGGGGCATACATCGCCTCGCCGTTGGGGTCAAACGAGAAGTTTCCTAAAATCGTTGGAAAATCCATCGTCTGTGCAAGCGCGTCCCGGATGGCAGCAGCATCCGTCGATTGTGCATTTGCGATTGCGTTGGCGAGAATATAGAGCGTCGCATACGACTGCGCTGCCCACGGATCAGGTTCAATACCGTATTTCGCCCGATAATTCTGGATGAAAGCCTGGTTGCCAGGGATGTTAGACAGAGCTGTCCAACCCGTAAAAGCGATCACGCCTTCAGCAGCATCCCCAACTTCTTGGATTTCGTTTGAGCTTAAATCGGGAACAATCAGGCGAACAGCGTCAGGGATACCGACTTCGCGCGCTTGCGTGAGAATCTGCTTCATTTCTGTTGCGAGCGCGGAGACAAAGAGTGCATCTGGCTCCATGTTCATTATATTCATGAGCTGCTCAGAAAAATCGGTGTCACCGGTTTGGAAAGTTTCCTCCGTCAGAATCTCAACACCACTCGCCTCAAGTGCTTTCGTCATCTCCGCATTGCTGCTCACGGAGTAAGTATCCTCGGCATCATATATCGTTGCGACTTTTTGATAGCCGAGTTTCGCGTGTGTCACGGTCACACCATTTGGATTTAGGACATTTGTAGTGAGACCCGTGCGGAAGACAAAATCTCCAATGCTGCTCAAGCCAGCGGCAGCAGAGATCGAACTAAAGGCTACAACGCCATTCTCTTGGGCAATCGGAAAAGCATCTTCGAGGTAATCCGAAACACCAACACCCACGATAGCGGGTACACCTTGATCGACCAACTGCTGTACGGCTGCGATCGCGCCTGCTTCGGTGCTTTGATCGTCCACAGTAATGAACGTGAGGTTCGCATCGCTGAGCATATTAATCTCTTCGCGTGCCAACTCAAAGCCGCGTTGCATCGGGAATCCATACGGTTCGGCATCTCTTCCGGTCTGAGATACAATCACACCGATAGGAATCTCCGTAGGTGCCATCTGAGATGCTACCGCCTCAAAAGTTTGCAGTTCGCCATCCTTGACAGTAAGTACAATCGGGTCATACAATGCCTCGCCGTTGGGGTCAAACGAGAAGTTTCCTAAAATCGTTGGAAAATCCATCGTTTGCGCGAGTGCGTCACGAATCACGGAGGCATCTGTCGATTGTGCATTTGCGATTGCGTTGGCGAGAATATAGAGCGTCGCATACGACTGTGCTGCCCACGGTTCAGCTGCAATACCGTATTTCGCCCGATAATTCTGGATGAAAGCCTGGTTGCCAGGGATGTTAGACAGAGCTGTCCAACCCGTAAAAGCGATCGCGCCTTCAGCGGCACCACCTACATCTTGGATTTCTTTTGTAGTCAAATCCGGAACAATCAGGCGCACAGCGTCGGGGATACCCATAGATCCCGCTTGAATAATAACTTGCGTCATTTCTTGAGAGAGCGCAGAGATAAAGAGTGCATCCGGTGCCATCTCCATTATATGCGTTAACTGTGCAGAAAAATCGGTGTCACCGGTTTGGAAGGTTTCCTCCGTCAGAATCTCTACACCACTTGCCTCAAGCGCTTTCCGCACTTCTTCGTTGCTACTTGTGGCGTAGGTATCCTCGGCATCATATATCGTTGCGACTTTTTGATAGCCGAGTTGCGCGTGCGTCGCCATCACACCACTGGGAATCATTATATTTGTGGCGAGACCCGTGCGGAAGACGAAATCCCCAATGCTGCTCAAACCAGCAGCAGAGGAAACCGAACTGAAAGCGATCACGCCATTTTCCTGCGCAATTGGAAATGCGTCTTCAAGATAATCCGAGACAGCAATACCCACGATAGCAGTTACATCTTGATCGACCAATTGCTGTACGGCTGCAATCGCCCCCTCTTCACTGCTTTGATCGTCTACGGTGATAAACTTGAGGTTCCCACCACCGAGCATATTAATCTCTTCGCGTGCCAACTCAAAGCCACGTTGCATCGGGAGTCCATACGGTTCGGTATCTTTCCCTGTCAGGGATACAACAACACCGATAGAAATCTCTGCATCCATCATTGCTGGCAGTGTCGTTTCGCCATCAGGCAACATCGGCGCCATCCTGTCACAACTGGAAAATCCGACAGCTAAAGCAATAATTGCAAATACAAATATCGGGGCTATAATTCTTCTTATTTTCATTTTAGATCTCCTTTAGAAAATTAAGGGTAGTTCGTAAATGATTATAAATACAGTGCTAATAATCACTGCCATTTTTAAAAAATTAATCACACACCATAAAACAAAACTCAGACAGGTCACACGAAATAAAAACGTTTCCACTGCTAATTAGATACATTTTTAGAAAAAAATGAGTTTTGTTGTACTCAGCCATTTATCAGTGTGAAAAGTTTAATTGCTTCCTATTATTTTATATTTGGAAGTTATTGTCAACTGAAAAATTGGTTATGCGTTATCGGCTTTCAGTTGTCGGACATAGCGTTCCACTACCAGTTTGGCAATTAGCGGTCGGTGATTAAGGGTTGGGAGATGGAAGACTGAACCTACAAGGAGCAGATGCTCTATGGTGCCTCTGTTCGGTTAAAATACGCCCAATACTCTGCCTTTTTTTTTATCAACGATTGCAATCGCGATATTTCCTTGGGCGTGATTGGAGAAACTCACTATCCATGCAAACCCCTGAAAAGATGCGTAGGCATGAACCTCACGCAGACCTTCTAAAGCCGCTTTGACACGCACATCTGACTTCGCGATTTGGAGAATTACTTCTGCTTTTTGCCCAGAGGGAACAGTCGGCGTTGCGAATGAATCCGCTATCCGTTTGCCATCGTTTATCTCTGGTGGTAAGGCCTTGGGATCTTGCTGCGCGAGGTTTCGGAGATGTGAAGCGTATTGACGATATGCGTCTCGATGTTTTTCGTAGTTTTTAAGCCCGTAAGCGATTGGCATCCGTTCATACTGCGCGGCACACATCTCTGCAGCGTCGGCTTCAAGACGCAAGGCTTTGGCGTAATTCCCAACCTGTTCCGCCAACTCCCGTTGTTTCCTGAAAAAGGTCGGATAGATGCCAAACTCATAAAACCGATCCGGGTAGCGAGGGAGCCATGTTTCGATAAACTTTTTGATATTCTCAGATTCGGCATCCAGTACTGAGGAGGAATCGGGGTTACAAACCCCTCTTACAAACCGCTGCTGCGCAATTTCGGCGCGCGTGCGGTGAAACTGATACTGTTCCTGAATCTCCTGCGCCTCCTTTTTTGCCCGTGCTATCCATTTCTCGTACCCGTATTGGACATAATAGGCGTGTGCGATCTCGTTCATCGGGACAGAGATGCGCTTAAGGCATTCTGCGGCGGCTTCGTGCCAGCGCGCGAGCCTCGCGTCGTCACCGGACTGCGTATAGCGTCTGATAAAGAGTTCGGCAGTGGCTGTCCCCTGACGGATTGCTATAGACGGCTGCGTAGCTAAGAGAAAAATAGGAAAAAGTAACAAAGCACGAGTCAAAGGGCGTTTTCCTTATTTAGTGGACGGCAGAACGGTGGCTGCCTACTACTTTATGGACGGCAGAACGGTGGCTGCCTACTACTGTAACAGAAAGCGGACGGTTCCAGAGAAGGTTTCATCTGGTGCAAGCACGATTACGCCTGCCGGAATATCCCTCGCTTCTAAATTAATGGCATCCGTTGGACACGTATAAGGTTCAAAACAGATAGCATCTCTACCCGGTGGCGTATAGACCACGAGCTCTCTAAAGATCGCATCCGATTCCATTACCATGGTGTGTCCAGTGTCTCTATTCTCAATAAGGCATCGACTTACGCCATCAACGAGTTGTACATCTGTAAAGACATGATCGAGTTTTAGTTTTCCGAACGGCTGTCCATTGCGTAGATCCAGCGTCCCCGTGACATCGTTCCGTTTACCGGTTGGGACAAGGACATCATCCAATTCCCAATACTTAGCGGCGGGAACAGTAATCAGTGCTTGTGAAGTATCGGCTGTTCCCGTTAAGTTCGTAGGGAAATACGGGTGGATACCGAATCCTGTCGGCATATTCCGGTCCCCCGTATTTTTGATAGAAGTACCCATCGTTAGCACCGCGTCTTTGAGGGTGTAGGAGATCTCAATTTTAAAAGGGAACGGATACTGGCGGACGACATCTGGAAAATCTTGGGAATTGAGTGAGCATATCAACGTCGCGCCGTTTTCATCAGCGGCGTGCATGTCCACCCGATAGGGTAGGTTCAAGAGTAAACCGTGGATCGTTGTCGGAGATTCGGGTGCTTTGTCAAATTGATAGGTTTCTCCTTCAAACTGCCATCTGCCGTTCCGTATCCGGTTCGGGAATGGGAACAGTATCGGATTCCCATAAGCCGTTGGACGTTCTTTTAAGGTAGCGAGATCCAGTGGTGGGTCTATGAGGTTAATCCACGTCTCCCCATCTTTCACTTTAAAAACATAACAGTTATTTCCGAGTGCGGGTAGAATCTCAGCAACGGCTTTTCCATCTTGTTGGATGTAGTAAACCTGGAAGCCCTCAACGGTTTTCTCCGCTACTGAATACGTTGTATGTGCCATCGTTCCCTCTTTATCTGCGTTTGCGAGTATCGTTAAAAATAAGCAAAAAACACAAGTTATTCCTATGCGGAGCGTGTATCTCCAAGTCCGTCTAAATCGAGGAAGAAAAAAAATACAATACATTGTTTTACCTTACCTCTCGTGCGTAAATTGGCACAGTCTAACAAATCAGAATCAACGGTATAAAGTTTCCTATAAAGGCTTTACCGGGGTATGAATGCTTTTGGCATTCCCTGTATGCTACAAAATAGTTTTGGCGCACCAGTGAATGCCACGGCGGAGCACTTCTCGGAAATTCGGATTAGAAAAGGTGACATCGTCGTGTCCACTCTGTAGACAGAAGATGCGAGCATTACCGTATTCACGTGCCCAACCGAGAACATCCATGCTGTTGGGATGATCGACTGTTAGTAGGATTGCGCTATCATCGCCAGCGGATGTCATGGTATAAGTTTCGTCGCCCATCTCCCAATCAGTCAGTCCTTCGGTAATCGGGTGATTTGCATCAGCGATTTGTACGTGGAGTGTTTGCCGCGGATACCATCCGAAATCTCGATCATGAATGCCACACATTTCGGAATAGGCATCCCATTCTGGGAAAGCGAGGATAGCGTGATGCAAGATGACCATGCCTTGCCCGCGTTCGGTGATACCGAGGATCGCCTGTGCTTGTGCATCCGTTGGATAGGGTCGGTGGAAGTTATAAAAGACGACGGTGTCATAATCCGTCTGGTTTGTGTCCGCTACAAAATCGTCGAGATCTTCTCGGACGAACTGAAGTCCTTCCATACTTTCAAAAACTGCGTCAAACTGTTTTTCCTGAAACCCGTGTTCTCCGGTTACAACTGCAATTTTCATAATTTTATCTCCTTTCAGCGTTCCCAGTTCTCTCGGAAGATTAAAGACAAAAATTCTTAATACCGCGCCCACTGCCATAATTGCCGCAAAGTAGGTCGTTTTCCATACATCAGAATTCCAACCCGATAGATTTTCCCGCTGATAAGCGTGACAAGCACGACTGTCGTGCACACCACTAAGACGTTCAGTAGGATTTCCCATAAAGGTGGCATCAGCACGTTGATACGCATGAACATAAGTATCGGCGAGAAAAAGGGAATGTGTGAGAGCAGGATACTGAGTGTCGAATCCGGGATTCTAAATAATTGAAACATCAGTATAAATGGGACAACGATGAGTATCGTGAGCGGCGCGCCTGTCTGCTGTGCCTCTTCCTCACTGCCACAAATTGCCCCGACAACAGCATAAAGTGTTGAATACATGAAGAAACCGATAATGAAATAGACGAAGAAATAGGTAAGCACCTCGGCACTACTCGCCTTGACAGTCTCTATTATTTGGAGCAGCTGCACCGGGAGGCTCCCAACCCCAAAGATGCGCAAGAGTGGATTTATATTCATAATCAACACGACCCCGAACAGCACCCATATAGCGAACATCGTCAAACAGACGGAGCAGACTCCAACGAGTTTACCGAGTAGCAGTTGATATGGTTTTATTGATGAAATAATCACTTCGACAATTCGGGTTGTTTTTTCTTCAAGCACACTTCGCATGATGGAGTTTGCGTAGATGATGACGAACATATAAAGCACAAAAACAAGAATATATCCGAGTCCGAGTCGCGCGCCTGTCTCTATCCGACTTTCAACTGCTGCGCTGCCGTTATTTCCTTTGCGACTCTTAACGGCATAAGCGTTGAACTTGACGGAACGCATGAGTTGGCTGACTTCATGTTGAGAATAACCACTCTCTGCAAACCGCTTGTCGCGAACGATATCGGAAATAATACGGCGGACTGCCCTTTGCACCTCAAAATTCGTTGCTGTTCTGGCGTAGAAGCGGACCTCTCCGTTTACAAAAACATCTTTAGGGATTGCAAGATAAGCGTAGAGATCCTTCGAGGTAACGCGTTCCCGGAGTGTGGTCTCCGATACCGCCGTAGGAGCAGATTCCTCAACGAGTTCATAGACGAGTTCGCCTTTATGTTGAAAGGCAGGATACCCGGTGATGGCTGCTTGCATCTGTGCAAAGATTTCACCCGTCTCGTCAATAACTGTGAGTTTTCTTATCTCTTTGGTTTTGTCCTCCATGATTGCAAGAAAACCCGATAATAACATCAAACCGGACATCAACAACGGCATAAGAAATAAAGAAGCGATAAATCCTTTAGATTTAACGCGCGTCATGTATTCACGTTTGATGACGGTGACAATTTTATTCGGCATCCTGCACCGTTCCTCCTTGTGCCTCGACGCTCTGGACGAAAATTTCGTGTAATGTCGGCGCTACCAATTCAAACCGTGTCACATCAACCCCTTTTTCGATCAGTTCTTGGAGAAGTGGGCGATAGTCCTCTGGGGACTGCAATTTGACTTCAGCGTACTGCCCAAAATCGTTGAATCCCTGAATCCAATTGGAATCGCGGATCGGTTCAAGACTGCCCACGTATTCAATCTCAACGGAATTTTTACCGAAGGTGCGTTTCACAGCGCGAAGTTCATCCTCAATCAATACCTTGCCTTGATGAATGAGGCAGATGCGCTCACATAGTTTCTCTACTTGTTCCATGACATGGGTTGAAAAGATAATTGTACTGCCATCATCACGGAGTTCAAGCATCAAATCCTTGAGGAGCGTCATGTTAATAGGGTCTAACCCGGAAAAGGGTTCATCAAGGATAATCAACTCGGGTTTGTGGATGACAGTTGTAATGAACTGAATTTTCTGAGCCATTCCCTTTGAAAGCTCATCAACGCGCTTGTTCTCCCATTCGGAGAGTTGCATTTTCTCCAACCATCGTCCAATTTCACCGAGTGCCTGCTGCCTGTGTAAACCTTTCAATTCGGCAATAAAAAGGATGACATCCCGTACCTTCATTTTGCGGTACAAGCCGCGTTCTTCTGGCAGATAGCCAATCTGGTCCAAAAAATCTCGGATATGGCGATTGCCGCTGAAGGTAATGGTGCCGGTGTCTGGGGCGATAATGTCCATTATCATCCGAAGCGTTGTTGTCTTTCCTGCACCGTTGGGACCCAGAAGCCCATATATGCTTCCCTTTTCAATAGCAAAGGACACATCTGACACGGCTGTGAAATCGCCGAATTTCTTATGGACATTTTCGAGTTGGAGGAGATTCATCTTTTTTCTCCCGAAATTTCATGGAAGTGTTGGGTTTACTCCGGTTCAACCTACCCTACAAAACAGGCCAGAGATATTATTGCAGAGATTCAATCCACAATTGCCTGATAAGTTAGCACCCGGAATTGGGCATGGAACGGGGAATCGCCAATGAGTTGCGTCATCAGAATGCCAATCAAGTCTTCGGCAGGATCAATCCAAAATGTGGTGCTTGCGAGGCCTCCCCAACTGTAAGTACCTAACGAGCCGAGACTGTGCGTGTCAGCAACATCTGTAACGACAGCAAATCCAAGTCCGAAACCGCAGCCAGTTCTCTCAAGGGGTTGCCAATCCTCAGAGATGTGATTCACCCTGATGAGTTCGACAGTTTTTCTTCCGAGAAGCCGTTCGCCGTCGAGTTCACCATCGTTGAGCAACATTTGGCAGAAGCGGAGATAGTCCGCAGCAGTTGATTGTAGTCCAGCACCACCAGAGTGGAAAAAGCTTAGGGGACCGCTTGAGACCGGGGCGTTTTCAATTACTTGGATACCACCATCTTCTGCGGGCTCGTATAAGGTCATATATCTATCAGCCTCTTCGTCCGGCACTGAAAAAGCGGTATCGTTCATACCCAATGGATCGAAAATACGGGTTTTCAAAAATTCCGCAAACGACATTCCCGATACAACCTCTACCAGGTGGCCGAGTACGTCGGTAGACATACCGTAATTCCACGCGCGACCCGGGTGACAAAAAAGTGGGATCTTTCCGAGTTCTTGCGCCATGTATGCGAGGTCTCCGCGGTAGTAATCCGCCTCTCTGTACCGTTGATTAATCGGGTGATCCCCGTTCCCACCATAGATAAGCCCGGAAGTGTGTGTGAGCAGATGCTTTATTGTCATTTCGGTTTCCGCATCAACAATATCTGCACCACCTTCCGTGTAAACCTGCATGTCTTTGAAAGCCGGAATTAATTCAGAGACGGGTGTACCGAGTTGAAAATGCCCTTCCTCA
The DNA here is from genome assembly GCA_963662915.2 of Candidatus Poribacteria bacterium. Classification (GTDB taxonomy): domain Bacteria; phylum Poribacteria; class WGA-4E; order WGA-4E; family WGA-3G; genus WGA-3G. The sequence goes on from CAXXEU010000002.1 coordinate 3,439,237, forward strand.
TAGAGCATCATCACGGCGATACTCGTAATCGGTTTTGTCATCGAGTAGATGCGGAAGATGGTGTCAAATGCTATCGGTTTGGCAGTAGCGACATCCTGTGTACCAAATTTTTCAAAATGGACGAGCCTGCCTTCACGGGCTATCATTGTCAGTGCACCGGGGATTTTTCCATCATCAACATAGTGTTGTATGACCGGTGCGATGCGTCCCAATCGCGATGTTGACATGCCTACATCTTCAGGCACGGCACGTGGTAATCCTTCGTATGTTGCCATTAAAATCTCCTTTTTCTCCTGGTCGGCTATCAGCCGTCAGTCGTCAGCGTTATAGCCGTCAGCGATCAGTCGTCAGCAATCGACAAAGAGGACTCTGGTTTAAAAACACCCGCTTTGCTGAAAGCCGAGAGCCAACAGCCATTCCAGCCAACAACTAACAGCCATTATTCCGTGAGTGCTTGATAGGTTAAAGTTCGGAATTGGGCATGAAATGGAGAATCGGCACCAACTAATTGTGTCATCAGGATGCCAATCAGTTCCTCTACAGGATCAATCCAAAATGTGGTGCTTGCCATGCCACCCCAACTGCAAGTGCCTACGGAACCAAGGCTGTTCGTGTCAGCGACATCTGTGATAACAGAGAATCCGAGTCCGAAACCAGTTCCTGTCCTCTCCGGTGCAAGCCAATCGGGAGGAACATGGCTCATCCTGATAAGTTCGGCGGTTTTTCGTCCAAGGAGCCGAACGCCATCAAGTTCACCATCATTGAGCACCATTTGGCAAAAGCGGAGGTAATCCGCGGCGGTCGATTGCAAGCCTCCGCCACCGGAGTGGAAAAAGCTCAGGGGTCCGGTTGAAGCATGGACCTTCTCAATTGCCTGAAGAGAGCCGTCGTCTCCAAATTCATATACCTTTGAATATCGGTTAGCATTTTCAACCCGAACGGAGAAACCGGTGTCGGGCATACCCAACGGATCAAGAATACGAGTTTTCAAAAACGTCTCAAACGGCATACCCGATACGACCTGTACAAGGTAGCCAAGGACATCGGTAGACATACCGTACTTCCATGCGCTGCCTGGTTGGTGAATGAGCGGAATATCTCCGAGTTTCTCTATCATGTTCGTAAGGTCGCCGCCATAGAGATCGGCATCTTCATATTCCTGATCGATCGGATGATTATCCTTATTGCTATCATAGATGAGGCCAGTAGTATGCGTAAGTAAATGTTTTATTGTTACCTCACGTTCCGCGTCAACAATATCCTTACCATCTTCCGTGTAAACCTTCATGTCTTTGAAAAACGGAACAAATTCGGAAACAGGTGTGGTGAGTTGAAAGTGTCCCTCCTCGTAGAGCATCATGACAGCGACACTCGTAATCGGTTTCGTCATTGAGTAGAGGCGAAAGATGGTATCAAATTCCATCGGTTTGGCAGCGGCGATATCCTGCATGCCAAATTTTTCAAAATGGACGAGCCTGCCGCCACGCGCTATCATTGTCAATGCGCAAGGGATTTTTCCGCTATCAACATAACCTTGCATGACGGGAGCCATACGTTCTAATCGCGATGTTGACATGCCCATATCTTCAGGGACTGCTCGCGGCAGTCCTTCGTATGTTGCCATTCAGATCTCCTTTTTATAGCCGTCGGCAATCAGCCGTCAATCGTCAGCAAAGTTTAAAAGTTCAAAGTATATCTAAAGTTTGAAAGTTGCTGTGTCGTCAGGCGCAACTTCACGGACCTCACAACCTTAGACCACTTGCAAAACTTTTGACCGCTAACAACCGTTATTCCGTAAGTGCCTGATAAGTTAGGACTTTGAATTGCTGCTGGAAAGGGTAAGGGTTATTGAGAAGCTGTGTCATAAGCAAACCGACCAATTCTTCTTGGGGATCAATCCAAAAAGTGGTAGCGGCGGCACCGCCCCAGCTGAAATTCCCGACTGACTCCAGAATGTTCGGCGGTTCCTTATCTGTGACAACAGCAAAACCGAGTCCAAACCAATCATCATGATGCGGATACCGCATCAATTCGACCGTCTTTTTACCCAATATACGGACGCCGTCTAATTCACCACCGTTGAGTAACATCTGAGAAAACCGCATATAATCTGCAACGGTTGAGACGAGCCCGCCACCACCGGATGGAAAAAAGTTATAGGCATCGTTTGCAAGAGGTGCCTCTCCAACACGTTCGAGCCCACTCTCTTTGTTAGGTCTATAGAGTGCTGCAAATCTGTCTACTTTCTCCGGTGGCACTGAAAACCCGGTGTCTACCATACCCAAGGGTCCAAAGAGACGGGTTTGGAGGAATTCTTCAAACGGCATACCCGATACGACCTGTACAAAGTAGCCAAGGACATCAGTAGAGACCCCGTAGGTCCACTTCTCATCCGGCTCGTGAACGAGAGGAATAGCGCCGAGTTTATCCACCATGTTGGCGAGTTTTTCACTCGGTGTCAAATCCATGACAGTGTCAAAAATTTTCAGTTCCTTATAGCGTTCATCAACCGGTTTATCGCCCCAACCGTAAGTGAATCCTGCGGTATGCATGAGGAGATGCTTGACTGTTATCTTTTTCTTCGCATCCAAGATTTCTGTCTGATCCTCGTTGTAAACCTTCATATTTTCAAATTCAGGAATAAACTTGGAAACAGGTGTGCCGAGTTGAAAATGCCCTTCCTCATAAAGCATCATCACGGCGACACTGGTGATCGGTTTCGACATAGAGTAGATGCGAAAAATGGTATCGGACTCAACCGGTTTGTTGCCCTCAACATCTCGCATACCAATGGTTTCAAAATGAACGATTTTGCCGCGTCGTGCCACGACTGTTAAAAATCCCGGTAGGTTTCCCTTATCGACGTAATCTTGTAGGACAGGACGGATGCGTTCGAGGCGGTTGGCAGAAACACCGACTTCTTCGGGTATTGCCGCGGGGAGTCCGCGCCCAAAGGCAAGGGTCGTCATGAAGAAAAGTAATAAACATACGCACTCTAATTTTACCAATTCATTCTCCTTTTTCCTTATGGACATTTATAGTAAAGCCTAAAAATAAGTAAATGTTCCGCTCGGTAGGCGAGATTAGATGTCTCTCGCTATCTGAAGTCGGAGCGTTGCTATTCCGTGAGTGCCTGATACGTCAGGACTTTAAATTGCTGCTGGAACGGGTAACGGTTGTTGCGAAGCTGCGTCATGAGCAAACCGATCAATTCCTCTTGCGGATCGATCCAGAAAGTAGTCGCGGCAGCACCGCCCCAACTAAAATTCCCGATTGACTCCAGAATGTTCGGCGGTTGCCTATCCGTAACGACAGCAAAACCGAGTCCAAACCGATCGTTGTGATGCGGATACCGCATCAATTCGACCGTTTTTTTGCCCAATATACGGACGCCGTCTAATTCACCGCCGTTGAGTAACATCTGAGAAAACCGCATGTAGTCTGCAGCGGTTGAGACGAGCCCGCCACCACCGGAGGGAAAAAAGTTGAATCCATCGTGTGTGTATCGCACATTCTTAATACGCTCAAGTCCGTTCTCTTTGTTAGGTCTATAGAGCACTGCGAACCTATTCGTCTTTTCCGGTGGCACTGAAAATGTAGTGTCCACCATGCCAAGGGGTCCGAAGATGCGCGTCTGTAGAAATTCCTCAAACGGCGTGCCAGAAACCACCTCTACCAGATAACCGAGGACATCGACAGAGACACCGTAAGTCCACTTTTGACCGGGTTCGTGAACGAGTGGGATATTACCGAGTTTTTTGACCATATCCGCAAGCGTTGTGCCGGGTTCAAAAATCTTCGCTTCCCGATAGCGTTTATTGACGGGTTTATTGCCCCAGTCGTAGGTGAATCCGGCGGTATGCGTGAGGAGGTGCTTGATTGTTATCTTCTGCTTCGCATCCAAAATTTCTGTCTGGTCTGCGTTGTAGACCTTCATGTTCTCAAATTCAGGAATAAATTTGGAGACCGGCGTACCGAGTTGAAAATGTCCGTCCTCATAGAGCATCATCACGGCGACACTCGTAATCGGTTTTGACATGGAATAGATACGGAAGATGGTATCGGATTCGATGGGTTTGCTATTCTCGGCATCTTGCATGCCGATGGTTTCAAAATGGACGATTTTCCCGCGCCTCGCTACGACTGTTAGGAACCCCGGTAAGTTTCCCTTATCGACGTAACCTTGCAGGACAGGACGAATGCGTTCAAGGCGTTCGGCAGAGACACCCACCTCTTCGGGGATTGCCGCGGGAAGGCCCTGTCCGAACGCCAATGTGGTAATGCAGAAAAGTAGTAAACATGTATACGTTAACTTGCGCAACCTACACTCCTTAACTATGGCACACGCTTGAGGTATGCCCACCGTGTTGAGAGTTTGCCCCCGGGTTCAACGCTGAGAATTTTTGCTAAACCGACATCCATCGCCTCTTGGATTTCCTTTTCGGTGCGTGCGGCATTGGAGATGCGTATCTCTTCAATAATACCCTTGAATCCGTTTGCGTTATCGAGATTTGGTACACCGATGGTAATCGGGTCTCCACTCTGGAATGTTTCCCCATTCGGGGCCTTGGTCTCCAATTCACCATCAACGTAAACCCGTCCCATCTTGCCATCATAGGTAAAGGCGAGATGATGCCACTTGTCGTCTGCGATGTCGGTCGTGCCATCAATACTAAAGGCACATGCCCCGTTCGCCCCGATCTGTGCGTGCAGAACGCTCTTATCGATATGCACCCAGATACCATAGTTACGATTGGTACAGCCCGCCTGCTGCTTGCAAATCATACCTTGCCATTTACCTGTGGACTCTTCCACTTTGACCCACGCTTCAATACTGAGTTCTTCTAACTCCAGTTTTTTGGTAGAGTCCACGACGATGTAACCACCGGCATCGCCAGGGAACTCCAGTCCCGTTCCAAATTTCCCTTTGACCCATTTAGGATTCCCTGCAAATTTACCATCATGACCGTTGCCAGAAGCGTCTTTCACTACCTTTCCGGCACCTTCTTCAAAGAGCCAGACGGCGACGGTATTTTCATCGACTGCTGCATCCACACGTCCACTCCCTATCAGGATCGCTCCGGTGAACGTAATCAAGAGACAGAAGACATTCCAGAAAGATTTCGTATCAGTGATATAGATAGCCATTTCATCTCCCTCCTTTGCTTTCGTATTCTATCAGAAAAGAGATTTTAAAGTCAATAGACGTATTTAGTTGGACGCAAACAAAAATATTGACATGAGATCATGTCCGCTATATAATTTTGCCCATCCTACTGTAAGCACGCAGTAGACGTGCCAGAATCATGGGTAGGATACACAAGGAGGCTAATATGGCAGAACGGATTAAAATGGGGTTAGTCGGTTGTGGCGGGATGTCCGGCGCGCACATGAAAGGTTACGAGGAACTCTGGTCTAAAGGTATCCGAGACTTTGAAATCGTAGCAGCGTGCGACATCGTATCCGAACATGCCGAAGAACGCGCAAATCAGTCACACGAGTTTCAAGGCGGTACGAAACCGGCAGTCTATACAGAACTTGATGAGATGCTGGCGAAACACCCAGATTTGGAGTGTGTTGACATCTGTGCACTTCACAGTGCACATCATACGCTCGCCGTGCCTGCACTTGATGCGGGGAAGCATGTTATCATTGAAAAACCGTTCGGCATCACAATGCGGGCATGCAAATTGATGATGGAAGCAGCGGATCGAAACGACAAGATTATCTCTGTCGCCGAAAACTATCGTCTTGCACGTATCCAACGCACACGGAGTTGGGCGGTTGCCCAAGGACGTATTGGTGATCCACGGATGTTTTTCTGGATTGAGGCAGGCGAAAATCTCGGCAAATGGGGCTGGCGCAACTTCAAGATGGACGCAGGCGGTGGCTGGGCATTAGATGGTGGTGTGCATTTCACCGATCTCATGCGTTATATTCTCGGTATGGAAGCCGAAGAGGTTTATGCCATCAATAAGGCTTATGAACCCTACCGCTACGACAATCCTGCAGAAAGAGAGGGTGGCTACGCTGTTGATGTTGAAGACGCGATGATTGCAACTATCAAGTTTGAGCAAGGCGTGACTGCACAGTGGACGTGGGTTGGTTCGGCACCGGCACACCACTTCCGTCAGCACACCGTTTACGGTAGTGAAGGCGCGCTGGATTGGAACGCAGGGCTGATACCACGGGGGGGTGAACCAATTTCCAACGACGACCTAATAAAAGAATTCACAGATAGCCTCAGCGATGCGGAACAGGAATACTACTTCCCGGGTGGCGTTGAAGATACCGTCGCAATTGAGTTAAAATACTTTGCTGATGCAATTCGGAGCGGCGATAAACCTGAAGTAGATGCTGTCGAAGGTATGCGTTCTGAAGCCATCTGCATGGCGGTGTATGAATCGGGGTGGTTCGGTCGTCCTGTGACAATCGCAGAGATTGAAAACTGCGAACTCGAAGGCTATCAGAAAGAGATTAACGATAAACTGGGGATTAGCGATTAGGGGTGGCTTATGGCTGTCAGCCGTCGGCAGTCGGCAATCCGTGCCAATAGCCAACAGCCAATTACCATTTACAATGGATTGAAACTATGGATCGATTGAACGGGAAAGTTGCGATTGTTACGGGTGCCGGCAAAAAGGGTGAAGTTGACGGGACCGGCTATGCGACATCAATGCTCTTCGCAAGAGAAGGCGCAAAGGTGCTGTTAGCGGACATCTCACATGAGAATGCTAATGCTACACTTGCAGAGATTGAGGCGGAGGGTGGCGAAGCCGCAATATTTATTGGGGATTTGTCCACTGAGGAAGCATGTGCTGGGATGGTGGAAGCTGCCGTTGAACGTTTCGGTAAAGTGAATGTTCTGTTTAACAATGTCGGACTCGGGGGTTCCGGGATGGTCACACAGGTTGATGCCGAGAAATGGGACAGAGTAATGGATGTCAACCTCAAAAGCATGATTATGGCGTGCAAACACGCTATCCCTCGGATGGCTGAAGCAGGGGGCGGTTCGATTATCAATGTCTCGTCAATTGATGCGTTGCGTGCGGGTTCATCTCGAAATGTACCTTATGCGGCTGCGAAAGGTGGAATGATCTCGGCAACAAAGGTGATGGCTGTTCACCACGGACGGGATAAAGTTCGTGTGAATTGCATCGCGCCCGGGCATCTCTATGCTTCGTTTCCTGCACCGTATCTGAGTGAAGCGGAACGGGAACGACGACGGCGTATCGGACCGCTTGGAACAGAGGGAACCGCATGGGACGTGGCGTGGGCAACTATATTTCTCGCCAGTGACGAGTCGAAATGGATTTCTGGGGTTATCATTCCGATTGATGCCGGTCTGCTCGCGGCGACACCTCTCGCTGTTGTGCATCAACTGGATGAGTAGGAGGCACGAGACCTATCCGTACCAACTAATCTTGAGATTTCAATCCTGCCCACCGAGTAGTGAGTTTGCCGTTGGCGGAGATTGTTCCTTTCAGGCGGCTGGTGGCTAACATTTGTCGTTCTCCAGCGAAAGATACGTCCTCAATCTGGTAATAGTAGACAACATTCGATTTAGCAGTCGCATCTGTCCATCTATAGATATTCCGCGCTGCTGTTGTGCCTGCACCGGGGATCAGTTGCGTATTGATAATTTTGAATACACCGGTTTTGGTTTGGCTCCGTAGGATATTGAATCCGGCGTTGTCCATCTCGGATTCGGTGGTCCACTTGATGAGAACTGTACCAGCCGCCGTGCGTTCGGGACGGAAGTGAGAGAGTTGGACAGGAAGTGCGCCGCCAGCGTGGATACCGGGGCTACCGTAGTCGGAACTGATGCCATACCAAGTTTCAATTTTCTTTTTCGATAAATACGAGAAGCCGGTCTCTGCTGCCAGGATCCATCCTTTTCGCTGCGTGCCATCGTGTCCTATCCCCTTGTCAGAATACCTTCGGATGATTGAGGTGCGGTCACCGTCTTTCGTCCAACCATTAGGCAATTGCCATGCGGGTTTATCAGAAGTCCGAGTTCTGCCATCAAGGTTCCCGACTTCATCGGCGAGTTCGTTTCTCCCGTCAACAAGCTGGATGTGGAATCCTTTGGTCGGGTGCAAAAAAGGGTCTCGCCGGCTGTTCATGCCAAATTCAGTGGCGAACTCTGTATAGACACTGAAAACACGGGTAGATGGGAAATGCCTGGTGTTAGAGTTCCTACCGCGTGCCGAGACGATTAGCACTGTCTGTCTCGGGGGAATGGTTTTGACGTTGCCCTTATTCTTAAAATTAATCGTTCCGAATCGCGACATCGTGGCCCACTCTGGATCGTTATAGTTTTCAATAATCAACTCCCAACCTGCATCAGCATCAAGGACAACGGTTTCGGTATCAGAGCTGTTAAAAATTTCGAGCCACTGGAGTTCGTTCACCCCTTCATCAGTAGCGAACATAATTTCGCTGATGGTTACTTTCCCGTTGAGGTCTCTAACGCTTCCCTGCCGAATTGTTTGGGGCCCCACGGTATATGTGCCTTTCCGAAAAATATAGGCACCCGTAGGTGTCGGATCAATTATGACCGCTTCCACATTTGGCCCGGGGACAATTGTTACCGTCCAGACTTTTTTCGTGGTATCGGATGAGAGCCCATCCGTTGGGATATATCCACCCTTGACATCAATATCTGTCCGCGTCAGTGTAATGGCTTTCGTTGAGGTTAGGGTTACGGTAAAGGGGGCCTGACCACTAATAGACATATCGTCTGATAAGGTGAGCGGCGGTGCGGCACTCCGCACTATGTTAACGACTATTATGTCAGCGGGGTCAGTCGCTTCCAGACCCTCCACGAGCTCACCTACCAATCTACCCGGGGTCTTAGCAGCATTGCGTATCACGCCTATGCGGACCCTATCAATATTTTCTTCCGCAATGATTGTCACTGTGTAGACACTACCATCAGCATTAGCGGAAACAGACGCGGCTCTTGCCCCGGCATCCACAATGTTGCCACTGTTATCTGCGGCAAACAATTCGATATCATCAACACCAAAGCCGGTTACCTCAGCATTAGTCCCTTGATCCTGGAACGTGACAGTCAACTCGAAGGGAACGGACTCAGCTTTGATGCCATATACCTGTATACCCGTTGTGTCCTCATCCACATCTGTTACCGACAGTACGGGTTTCACAGCCGCTGTTGTGGGTATTGCCAGGAAAGCGAGTCCAGCCATGAGTAACACAGCAAAAACTAAAGCGCGGAGTGATTTATTAAAGAACACGATAATTTTCCTCCTCCAAGCAAGATCAACGCAGAGATGTGTTTCGGACTTTGACTTGGTGGTCTTTTCTTGTTAGGTGCTATTCCAAGTGGGTTACGAGATTTGCGAAGTCTTTTTCTCAAGAAATAACGTTATTTTTCTTAAGGGGGTTACAAGAATGCTCCGATGGATGTGTCAATATTTTGTGAGAAGTTAGCAAGGCGGCGTGACAGAAAATTGATATTATTGTGCGGTGTTTTTGCTTACTGTTGCGATTTCCACAAGTAGTTTATGTTGAATTTTGCTGTCTCATCAGCATCGACGACCCCTTCCAGTCGAACTTTTAAATCTAAAAGTTCCGCGGACGCAGTTGGATAGAAAAATTGAATGCCTTTTTCGCCACTGGTGCCAATGAATTGTGCGAAACCGGTTATATCGTTATCTGTTAACTGCGCTCCATTAATCGTAACTGTTACGCCGCTCTCGCTAAGTGTCGGTGGTGCTTCAGGATTTGTTCCCGCTGGGTAGTATACCCAGATAATCCATCCGTGTCCATCATTTGAATTATCAGCATTGCCATTGTTATTAGTGTTTCCACTGTCCGCATCACCATTTGAATTATCAGCATTGCCATTGTTATTAGTGTTTCCACTGTCCGCATCACCATCACCATTGCCGTTGTTGTTATTTCCACCATCGTCTCCGCTATTATTCCCTCCGCCTCCGTTATCACCATTATTATTCTCTCTACCATCTCCATTGGCACCTGTTGACCCTTGGGTAATCTGACCTCTCTCTGCGCGCAAAATTGGGTTTCCTTCATAATAGAACACATAAACATGTCTCTCCGGATAGATGTGGACAGCAGGCGTATTAATGGCAGCCCCGCCTTTCCCTGTTTCTGGTATAAGTCTTAGGCAGGTTGCGTCGAGATCATCCTGAAAGCAGACGACATGCCCATCCGTTAAGACCAGATAGCGATCTACTTCATCAGGGCTCAGGACGGAAGTGATAAAAGGCATGTCGGAACACCCGGTGATACTGGAAAGGATAATTAGGAGTCCCACAAGACATTCCACGGCTAAAGGTGCAATTTTTCTCCCGATTTCAAAACTTGCTTCCGTTATTTTTTTCATGACACTTCTCCCGCTTGTACCCATTTTGAAGAGTCCACCTGTTTTAGGTTATACACCAGGGTAGTTAGGAAACCATATCTACCGGGCCCGGATAGATAGTGCAGTTAATGGGATGTAAACTTTTAGAAAAGGTATTCGATATTACTACAGTGGACGTAACCGGAGGATATTTGTGCTATCGTCAGATTCCGCACTATTTGCGTTGATGTGGAACGTGGCGGTATTGCCCGGAACGACACCAACCACTTGAATCGCTATCTTCGGTGCCCGAGTGTCAAGTAAAAATTCAACACCACGCCTACCATCATGCCTATCAATTTGCGTGAAGTCGATTATGTCCAGGTCACTTCGCCTATTCATCGGAATGATCGTTCCTTCGACGACCCTAATATCGAGCCCACTGGTGTGAGGGGTTCGCCCACGATTCGCTTCACGGAATGTGTTTGGATAGTATATCTGGACAACCCATCCTTCGGGGGCATAGTTTTGATTACCATTGTTCGGGTTATCAACATCTGCGGGCAATTGTGCGCTGCCTGCTGCGACCAATTCTTGGACAATTTGTGTAGTGTCCATGAGTCTCTTCACTTCCAAAATAGGATGCCCTTGATACTCAAATACATAGACGATGTTTGTTGGATGAACGTGGACGGTCGGGGTATAGGCTATATCTGTCGCGTCGAGGTCTGTTTTATCCAACAACAGTTTCACACAGACTGTATCAAACCCATCCTGAAGGCAGACTGTATCTTGTTCAATTGTGTTAAGATAGTCGTCTACATGGCCAGCAGTTAGCACCGAACCTGAATAAGGAACATCGGAGCAACTCGTTATGCTGATCAGTATAATCAGAAGACTGCTGGTTAAACTGAGAAGTGTTGTCAATGCATGCGTTCGAGTTTTGCTGCACTGTTGACCGGATATGTTCCTAATTTTCATATCTATTTTTTCCATGATGCTGCTCCTTGGTTGGACAATCGTATCTACACAAAAGACATATTAGTGAAACCCAAACGCTATAAGTAAACGATGGATACCGATATTAAGTTTCATTAAACCAAGGGAGAGTTTTGTCCTTGACTTGACTCGTAAGGAGTTGGAGGGTTTTCGCTAATCTGTTAGAACTGTGCGGGGAAGTTACCGCGGGCGGCATCCATGACTTCATTTGTAATTTCATCATGCCCATTTTCTTTCGCAAAACTTTCGATCCCCATTTTTGCCATCGGGCGAACGAAACTCGGAATCCGCTCTAAGCGTTCCAACGCTTCTGGTGTCCAGATGGGACCCGTCGGTTCAGTAGATTTGGATTCCTCTTGAAAGGCATCCGAGATAACGGAGGTAAACGGGCATTTGCCGCCCTCAACGGTCTCGTCAGAACCTGTTCCTGAAGAGAACATGTCCGGCATAGCTTCAGTTTTCGCGGTTTCCAACTGCGAACGCACCATCTGCATCGGCTGCGCTGCTTCGGTATTACCACCAAGTTTGAGATCCAAGGATTTCAACATTTGGGTTTCTGATGGATTCAGAAACATAGCGATCTCTGTAAAACAGTCAGGACATTCAAAGAGCGCCGTCACAGAGCCTTGTTCGGGGCGAGTCACGTCTTTAAACTTCATTGCCGTGTCGCAGTCTGTACATAGGAATTTCATTTTTTCTCTCCTTCAAAAAACGCTTGAATCTTTTCAGCTATCTGTATGAGTGCCTTGCTGGCAGGCGCGTCTGGGTATTCATTAAGATAAGGAATTCCGTTGTCACTGGCATACGCGACCCGAGGATCAAACGGAACACTCCCAAGGATGACTTGTTGGAATGTGCTATCAAGGGATGCCTCAACAGAAAAGAGAGGTTCCTCTTTCCCACAATGTTGACAGACATAGGAAGCCATATTTTCGACAACACCGATAATCGGAACTTTAAGAATATCTCTCGCCATCGTCACCGACTTTTTGACAATCAATTGCGAAACTTCAGACGGAATAGTTACAACAACAACACCCCCAAGATTGGGAATAAGTTCGATCAGATTTGGAAGCCGATCCGTACCGGGGGGCAGGTCAAGCAGGAGGTAGTCCAACGTCCCCCATTCGGTGTCGGCGATGAACTCCCTAAGCGCGCCAACCTCCATTGTGCTGCGCCATGTAAACGCATCCTTTTGTGTGTGCGCGTTCCAGAGTACGGGTGCATCATCTTCCGCTAAGAGCAGGTCCATGGATATGAGCTTGGTGCCGAATGCGGTGATAGCAGGTTTGACCCCTCCCTGAGAATACGCAAGCGTTGCGTTGCGAACTCCCATCATCTTAGCGAGTGTCGGGCCGTTGATGTCCGCGTCAACGACACCGACAGCGTTACCTTTGAGGGTCAGTGCGGTGGCGAGGTTTGCAGTGAGTGAACTTTTGCCGACACCACCCTTTCCACTCATAATCGCGATGGTGTGTTTAACAGAGGCGAGTCGCTCTTGAATCCGGTTTGCCTGTGCCGTCACTTGTCCGATGATGTTGGAACCGGCATCGTTTGGTAACTCTTTGTAAGTCTTCATTCACCGCCACCGATGGCATAGAGTGCCTGATACGTCCGCAGATAGAGTGCTTGGTTGGTGATAACCGGAGATGCAGCGATAACCTCATCGATAGAATTGCTGGCGATGAGTTCAAACTCAGGTCCTGCTTTTACAACACTGATAACACCGTCTCGGGAGGTCAGGTAGATATGTCCGTTCGCATAGACAGGTGAGGCGCGGTGCCGATGCCGATGCGTCCGCTCGCGATAGAGTTGTTCCCCAGTTGTGGCATCAAGGCATATCAGGTCTCCATTCTCGCGGCAAAGATAGACCAAACCGTCGTGAATAACAGGAGATGGAACATCCGGTGTCCCTTGTTCGAGTTTCCAGCGTTGCCACTTGCCGTTCGTAATATCACCTTGTGCGGTGGGATCAATACCGACAACGGGCCCATTTTTCGCCGATGGAACGACGATTAACCCTTCCGTTGCGACAGGTGAGGCAACGAACCGGAGCGAGTAATTATAACTTGCTTTCGGATTTAAGTCGCCACATCGCCAGATTTCGCTGCCGTTTTCAAGACTATGTGCGGTCACATAATCTGCACCGTGTACGATGAGGTATTCACGGTCTGCATCGCGGTAGAGAATCGGGGAGGTGTAGGCGTGTTCACACTCCTCCGTTGCATCGCTGTCGCGCTGATGTTTCCATATTTCCTCGCCGTTCATTTTGTTGAGGGCAAGCACAAGCCAGGCGTTGCTGTGGATGAGGTGCATGTAAAGATGGTCTTTGTCAATGAGTGGCGTGCTTGCCATGACAAAATAGAGATTGAACCTGCCATAACGCGCCGCAATATTAGTGTGCCATACCTGATTTCCTTGAAAATCATAACAGACGAGATCCCCAGTCCCGAAGAATGCCCAAACGTGTTCCCCATCGGTCACCGGAGAGGGTGCAGCAGAATTGCCTTCACCCCCACGGACAATTCGATTACCATGTGCTATCGTCTGCTTCCAGAGTTCTTCACCTTCGGTGCTGACACACATCAAAACAAGAGCGTCGCCTTCTGCTGAGGTGAGAAAAATCTTGTCTTCCCAAACGACCGGCGTGGAACCGGCTTCACCCGGCAGAGGCAAACGCCACTGGACATTTTCGGTTTGACTCCAGTGAATAGGAGCATCAGTGGCTTGGCTGATGCCGTCGTTAGTCGGACCTCGCCAGTGATGCCAATTGTCGGCAGACACGGACCCTATAAGGACAAAAACTGTGAGTAAAAGTGTGAGTGTATTTCTTAAAGTGTGCTGCATGATATGCCTCCGTAAAAGTTTCAGCGACTCTCGTCTGTCCATAAACCCCGATCGGGTCCGTTCCACTGGTATGGGACTATTTTTGATAAAGTTCCTAAGCTGTATGCCAAAAACGCATAGCCTGCCTCTATAACATAACCTTCATTTGTGAACACAGGCAATTCAAGTTTCGCGAGCGTATCAAAAGGTTCAATTTCCAGCCATACGTCGAGTTCACCTTCCACGGTCTTGTAGATTAAATCAGCCGAATGGCTTTCGTGCTTGCGGATCATTATCGTACCCGACTGTCTAACTTCTCCGTTAGATGACCGGACTTTTAAACCGACGACGAGGTCTGCTGATGGCGGCGGATTTGACTGGATTTTGAACCATAAACCTCGGTGTGAACCTTCGGCAGCACCTTCAATTGGACCAAGGATTTGGAATGTGACCCTTGGAATTTCGCTCATTATTTATCTCCCGTTTTAAACAATAATCTCGACTACACATCAATACCAAGAATGAGAACCGGGATATCAATATCAGCAACACCTCGCTTTTCTAGATTCCACACGAACTGCTCAAAATACGAAACTCCGGTAGACATATCATCAGCAAAAGATTTCACTGGGACAATCTCAATTCCGGCATCAATGTAACCTAAGTTACGAAAAATAGTCATTTTGGCACACACGTTATAAACCATAAATGCATACTTTCCAAACTGTACCTCTATCCCAAGACGTTCCTTTAGAAAGTCTATTTCTCGGTATGCGGAGCGCATCTGTTTGGGTAAATATCCAGGACGATAGTAGTCTGTTGAATAGTGGCATGTTACGCGTTTCTTCTGCCACCCGTTGGATCCAAAGCTCTGGGCAAAAGCACGATTAAGGTTAGCCGGACTATACAACATTTTGCCCGGCATTGTAACCTCCTTACTTTCTTTAATTTTATGGTGTGCAGCATCAACAGAAGCAATAATATCCTCAACCTCTTGTAACAGGTAAGGGTGCGTCCGTTGGATGGAATGTCCATCATTGAATGAATACTCAGCAGCAATAATCACAATCATTCCGCCCTTGCTATCTATTTCCAATCCAAAGGCAACTGTGCAACACGTTCTTTTCCTGTTGGCTGGTGAATGGGCTTTCCTAAGGGACGGAGCGGCAATGTGCCCTCGGTAAACTTTTGTATTCTCTCACGAGTAATAGCCACATAGGTCGAATCCTGTTCAGCAGCAATTGCCCTTCTGTTATGTTGTAAGGCACCGATGACCGTCGATCCAACACCACAATATGGATCCAAAACAACACCTTCTGGCTGTGTAAGTGCTAAAACACATCGTTGGACTAATTCAACAGGGAACTGGCATGGATGTTCAGTTTTCTCCGGGTGGTTCGCCTTTACGTTTGGAATATCCCAAACTTCATCTTCCCAGTCCTGTTTGACCACATCCCAAATATCAGAAGGGTTCTTCCCAAGCGGGTTTCCCGAAAGCTGACCGCGTTTTGGACCTTTGAAGTGTCGTTTGCCGGGGTATTTCGCGGGAACTCGCACTGGATCAAGATTAAAGATGTATTCGTCAGTCTTGGTAAACCATAAGATGACCTCATAGCGACCCGAAAACCGCTTTGTGCAGTGTAAGCCGTGATTAAACCGCCAGATAATTCGATTCCGCAATTTTAAGTCAAAGCGTTTGAAAATTTCATAAAAGTAAATATCAAGCGGAAAAACTTCACCTTTTTGGACGTAATTGCCGACTTGCCAACAAAGACTCCCGGTAACGGCAAGTACCCGCTCTATTTCCGCAATTACAGGCTCCATATCTTTTAGATATGACGCTAACGACGTTTTTTTTTCGTATTTTTTTCCTATGTTGTATGGCGGGGATGTGATGACCAGATCCACGGAACTTGACGGAATGCTTTTTAGGAGTTCGTTACAATCCCCATCAAAGAGGACAACGTCCACATTCGTGTGATATGTGTCTGAAACTGTAATCTGACGGGGTTCATTGAAGATATCCGCCGTAAAGCCAGCTGTCTTACTACGAGAATCTTGGGATCCCATGTCAATCTCCTAAAAAGATGTATCAACCGACAAAAACTATCTACTACCGAGTAGATTACCATATCCCATAAATTTTTGCAATTTTGGTTCACTGCTATAAGACCCGGAACAAAGACACCTCCATGCTTAACGTAGGGAGGATATCAATCCTGATCTGACTGCTGATAGTACTGCCCAAGGACTTCATTGGCGAGACTTCTGCCGTCCTCAATGACGCGAGCGGCGAAATCAAGCGTAACTTCAGTGATATTGTTTTCTTGGGCTCGCTGCTCAATGCGCGTCTGGGTGATATTCCGCATGAACCCAGCAGGTACCAAGTTCAAACGTTCAATCGCTTCTTGCGTCCATTGCGCTGGACTTTCAAAACTTTGTCCGACTTCAGCAGTGGTCTGAGAGTCTGCCGT
The DNA here is from genome assembly GCA_963662915.2 of Candidatus Poribacteria bacterium. Taxonomy (GTDB): domain Bacteria; phylum Poribacteria; class WGA-4E; order WGA-4E; family WGA-3G; genus WGA-3G. The sequence continues at coordinate 3,455,869 of CAXXEU010000002.1, forward strand.
TTGTGCTTGCACGGCTCTGAGTTCGGGGGCATCCTCACGGACAGCCGCGGCTTCACCCATACTGTCATTAATGATTTCGGTCGCAAAGGCGTTGGTAATCGTCCCAATCTTCTGGGATCGTGCGGATTTCTCGATTCTCGCCTTGACGTTCCGGCGCATATAACCGCGTGGTACACGACGTAGTGCTTTTTTCGCCTGTTCTGACCACTGGAGCCGTACACCATCAAAGGTCTCTTCTTCTGCGGCACCGCCTTCGTCTACAGCGACATGCTGGAGGGAACCTTTATCCACCATCTGGAACCGTTCGGGTGAAGAGCTACAGACGGGACATTGGACGGGTTGTTGGTTGTGGGCAGCGTAGCCGCATTCGCCACAGATGTAGGTCTGCACGGCATCGGATTCCAGTACTTTCTGTTCGGCGATTTCTTTTGCGACGCGTGTCAGTCTCTCAGAGGCACGCTGTGGCATAATCGCCTCCATCGCCATGTCAATAACGCTCTCAGTAATGACAGAATGCCCGCGTTCAATGGCAAACCGATGGACGGCTGTCTTCGCTATACCCCGCACCAGCGGTGGGGCTTTTTCCATTCTATCTAACGCTTCCTGCGTCCAGACGAGTGTTTCCTCTGCTTTTACATCAATCTGTGGGAAATAACGTTGACTGACTAAAAGCACATTACAAGGCGCGAGACGTAAGAGGTTCTCAGCGGTGCTACCGATGTCCGCATCCTCTTCACAGTGGACCCCGATTCTGCCTAAAATCAGGAGCCAAGGATTTGTTTTTCGGGTGTATTGTAAAATCTTTTCGTAGGCTTTCCCATCAAGCAGCGTAATTTTTAGGTTGTAGTCGTGTTCCTCTTTTGCGATGGCGCGGGCAACTTCGAGGTGTGATTGATAGATTTTCGCCAGTCCGGTATCAATAACCTCTTCGTGAAGCTGCTCCTGTTCCTTAAACCTGAAAGTCCGTGCGGCACGTTCTGTCAGCACATTGACGACGGAATTGAAAACGATATAGTGGAGATATGGATCGTAGACCCCAACGGCTTCGACCTGTTTGTTGAGCTTCTGCCCGAGCTGAATAGCGGTTTTCAAACCAGAAAAAGACTCAGGGCTTCCATCAATCCCGACGAGGATATTTCCATCATGTTCTTCAAGCGTTTCGAGGTCTCGGACGACGAGTGTGTCGGTATTAATACGGCGGACAACACGTTCACAGACACCACCGATAAGGCTATCCTTGACAGCACCCATACCGAGTGCGCCCATAATCACGAGATCGTAATCACTGGCTTTGATGTCCTCAACGAGTTTTATGTAGTGCTTGCCTTCAGGCATCTTTGCTTCAAACGGAATGTCTAACTCGGTACACTTCTGCTTCATGACCTCCAGATAGGAATCAGAGATAAGTTGCAGCCCCATGGTGATGAGTGTATCGTGAATTCGGCGTTGTTTTTCGAGTTCAACTTCGTCTTGGTACTCCTCTGGAAGGGTGTATTCCATCTGTTTAAAGCGGACATCGTGCATTTTTGCAGCGTAGACGTGCGAACCGACCAATTGAGATCCGAACTTCTTAGCGAACGCTACCGCTAAAGCGATACTTGCATCCGAGTAGTCCGAATTGTCAACGGGTACGTAAATTTTTTTGATCATGTATTTCCTCATTTTTTATTTTTTCAGAAGAAAGGAACTCAATCTGCCTCGCTCTGTTCACGCGATTTGTAGCGGGTCCCCAGAAAACCACCAAGTATATGAGCCATCAGTGTTGCGGGCCATAAGTAAACCATCGCTGTTTGCCACTCCCAGTCGAGGACAAAACGGCGGGCAACGATGTTAATTACGATCGGAATGTAGAGACATCTACTCCACGGACGGCTGAATTTCTTGAAACCGACGCGAAAAAATCCGAATGGGAAATGAACCAGAAAAACGGCAACGGAGATTAGGAGCTTCAAATCCATCATTTCCGTAGGAGCGTCTTAATGTCGCGCCGTAGGCGTAACATCGCCGGTTTACTCCGACTGTCATAGTGCCCATAGATCTGCCCGTCCGATGTTACAAGAACAAACCGTGTGCTGTGAAGGATTTCACTGCCTTTGTGTCCGGCGGCTAAACTAAAACCGTCTTTCGCTAATTCGTAAATACCTTCCTTCTCGCCAGTAAGAAAGTGCCAGCGTCTGTCATCAGCCCCATATTCTTTCGCATAGCGAGAGAGAACTTCTGAAGTATCACGTTCAGGATCCACAGAGAAGGAAACGAAATAGACCGGGTCTGCGACGAATTCGGATTGGAGGCGTGCCATCTCCGAGGTCATCGCCGGACAAATCGTTGGACAGTTGGTGAAGATAAAGTCTGTCACCCAGATTTTGCCCACCATATCCGATAACGCTAACGGCTTTCCCTGCTGATTCGTCAGGCTAAAGTCAGGAACATTGACAACAGTCCCCTTCGCTGTCATCGCTTCGGGTTTGGTATCATAGGCTGACCACAAAGTGGCACCCGCAATACCGAGAATGATTACACCTAATGCTACCCATACCAAGGTGCTTTTGTCAAGTTTTTTAACTATCAAATAAGAAACCTCTCATAACTTAGGGTTGGGCAGTTTTCAGATAATCCAGAAACGGTTGGAATTAACCAGAACCCACCGCGAAACGAAGTGGAGCGGTGCCCAGAGTTAATAGTTTAAAAATTAGTGGGCTGACGTATCAACGACCTCCGTCGGTCTCTCTATTCCGTCGAGCCTGTCACCTGCGGTAAGGTCAGGCATCAACGCTAAAACGAGAAGCACACAGATAAGGAAAGGCGTTACCACAATAAGCACCAACGTCCGCTTTTCAAATTTCAAATGCATGAAATAGTTAGCAACTAAAATTGCCTTAGAACATGCAAGCCCGATGAGCAGTATAGCCTTGAGGACAGTCGAGTAATCCGGGATTGCGACAGCCACCTCAATAACAGTGAGTGCCAGAAGCCACCAGAAAATATTCATGTATTTTGGATGCTCTTTGTGTCCGTCTTGTGCCATTTTCAGATCCTCCTACAGTAGATAGATAAAGGTGAAGACCATAATCCAGATAAGATCAACGAAGTGCCAATAGAGTCCAACGATTTCGACCTCGTGGTTAAACTCAGCAGTGTACCTACCGCGCAAGCCGTGTATCAAGATAACAATGAGATAAATGACCCCACCGGTTACATGCAATCCGTGAAAACCTGTGATGGCGTAAAAAGTCGGACCAAAGAGGATTGAGCCGCTAATCGCTGCGCCTGATAACCCGTGATCTGGGATGGTGGTGAGTGTCAATCCATGAGTAATCAGATGATACCATTCATAAGCCTGTAGTCCGAGGAAGATGACCCCTCCGGCGATTGTCAGTCCGAGGAACGTACACATCCGCGACACATTGCCGTTCTGAATAGACTCCAGTGCCTTCACCATTGTGACACTACTGCATATCAACAGGAATGTCATAAACGCTGTTAGGTTAATGCCGAGGATCTCACTTGGTGGAACCCAACCAACGACCCCGGCACCTGCACGGAGCGCCGCATAAACCGCCAGCAAAGCACCAAACGACATGGTATCCCCAACGAGGAAAACCCACATGCCGAGTTTGCCAAGGCTGTCCGGCGTAAGCGAAGGTTCGTATACGTCTTCAGTATGATCTAAAGTGGTAGCTTGTTCCACTATATTTAACTCCTTATATTAGCTATGAGTTGTCAGTACGGGTGCTACGCACCCTTTCAGTTATCGGTTAAGAGGTTTTCGTTTCACAAAAGCCTCTTGTGACGCATAAGTGTTAACTATTTTCATCGGACATCAGTGGTCAGTTTCCGCTGTCAACGCTTATCCCTTCCTGCAAGTAGGTTTCGCACCTTCAACCGCCACTGATTGCTGATCGCCGAAAGCCGATTGCCATTAAAATGTAAGAAAATCGTGCCACCGACGAGCCCGAAAACCGTAAACGGCATCGCCATCATGAAGAGAATGCTCCAATTAAAACCTTTATTAATAGGATCGTCAAGATTTTTACAGCCCGGACATGCCTCAAGATATGTCGGGACGATGAGCATGAAGAGGACCAAGATGGCAGTCCATACAACAGTTGTATAGCAAGTTTTGGCTTGCCCTTTTGAATATAGGCTTGCAAGCTGCGCCCTAAAGCCCCAAAATGGTCTATTCATTTTCAGTCTCCCTTTCACGACTTCTATAAAAGATATACCAACACGTAAAGAATCGGCCAAAGCGCGACAACAAAAATCCAATAGATCGTGCAGGTATCAACGCCGACGTAACGTTGGGCAGAGAAACGACCGGCTACCGCCATACCGTAAACGACCAATAACCATATAACAGCAGTTAGCACATGAAGCGCATGGCATCCGATGAGTACATAAAAAATACCACCGTATACACCCGATTGGAGCGTGAGACCATTCCGAATGAGTTGCACCCATTCACTGCCCTGTACACCGAGAAATAGTAATCCCAACACACCTGTGATTAGGAGCCAACGCCGAAGCTGCTGCACTTGGTCTTTCCGAATTGCCCGGTGTGCTTGAAACATTGTGTAGCCGCTCAATAGGAGCAGCGCGGTATTGATACCAGTTATCACGCGTGGCAGTTCAATCCCGATATGCGACGGCGGGGGCCAGGTAACATTCCCCACGCGAAACACGAGAAACGCCCCGATGAGTCCTGAGAACAGCATTGTCTCCGCACCGAGTAGGACTAAAACGGCTAATCGTGCGTTGCTCAGGGGTGGACGTTCGTGTATTTCAGCGTTATTCTGTGCCATTTTCACGTACTCTACCCTTTACAATCCGTAGGACAATCTCAATGACCGCCACGAGAACCAGGAACACTCCGATGATTCCGAGAACTGGTGTTTTAACGCTCGCGATTGCGCCTTCAACAGCAGGAGGCACTTTGCTTCCCGTAATCATTACCCGTGTTGCGATGATAAACAGGATAACAAACAACAGCGATAAGATAATACCGAGGCGGCGATTCCGTTTTTTTAACAATTGCTTTTGGTCGCTGCGTCCGTTGTCCTTGCGGTTTTCATCTAAGTTGTGCGTGGACATCGGATTTGGCACCTCTCCTATAGTTTCTCTAATGATTATTTTTGGGCATTGCCTCCGTTGTGTCCTTGCAGCTTCCTTTCGACAATATCACCAAGAACAACTCTCTTGATGTCAAATTTAATAGTTAAGAAGAGCAACTTTGTCCAATGCCATCGTGATAAATACCACCGGCAAATAGAGCAGCGAGGCGTACAACACATAACGTGCGGCTTTCACTGAACGTGTACGCGCTAAGTAGATGCCAAAGGCAAGGAATATCCCGCCCGCTGCTAATGCTGTAAAGAAATAGACGCTACCTGCGATGTTGTACCACGTCGGTAACAAGCCTATTCCGAAGAGTGCAACGCAATTAACCACGATTTGACGGCGTGTACTCGCGCCATCAGGATGAATTACCGGCAGTAGACGAAATCCCGCCCGCGCGTAATCTTCGCGATAGATATAGGCGATCGCCAAAGAATGGGGCAGCTGCCACAAAAAGAGTATCGTAAATAGCACCCATGCTTCACCTGTCAACGAACCGCGCGCTGCGACCCAACCGACGACAGGCGGAAGCGCGCCCGGCACTGCACCAATGAGTGTACACAACGAGGTCTTCCGTTTAAGCGGCGTATAGAGAAACAGGTAACTTACGACTATCAGTGAGATAACAAAGCCGCTCAGGACGTTGACAATAAACGTCAGATAAAGCATCCCGCTACCCGTGAAGGCAGCTCCAATAAGCAGTGCTGTCAACGGACCCATCCTACCATCAGGGATTGGTCTTCCCTGTGTCCGTTCCATCAGTGCGTCCGCATCGCGTTCGAGGTATTGGTTAAGCCCTAATACACCGGCTGCTGTTAATCCTGCACCGATAAGCGTATGCAAGCAGCGGAGCCAATCGAAAGTTTGTGCACCGAGGTAGAAGCCGGCAGCGGTGGTAATAAGTATCATTACGACCAGTCGCGGTTTACTGAGTTCAATCAGATCGGCGACGCGTTGCACAAAAGTCGCTTGCTTCGACGATGGGTTCGCTGTATCACTACTCTCTGGTAATGTCGCTGTTGTTGAACGCATCTTTTTAGTAATAAGCAATTTTGGATTTGAAAAATCACATTCTTCTTGAAATTTCGCTTATGTCCGATTACCTTTCGCCGAGTTGCACGCTGCGCATAACAACTGCAGATTATCGAGATTATCCGTTCCGTCTTTGGAACGTGGTATGATATGGTCGATTGTCATGTTCCGAAACGGAAAGACGACTCCACACCCGTTACATTTCTTCTCCTGTGTCCGATAGAGTGTATGCTTATAGTTTTGAGGTCGCTTATAGGGGTCTAAGATCGGCTCCGGGGCTTTGGCTTTGCCAGCAGCTATCTCGGCGTGCTTTTTGCGAACACCTTCAACCATAGCGCGGATCTCCTCGAGATTGTTGAGACCCATCTGGCGACCGAACTTTCCCATGTCGCCGTGTATTCTGTAGTGATTGTTAACCCACTCGTTGAATTCTTCCAAAGTGCTCCATTGCTTAAGCATCAGATCGAACACGCACTCTTTATACTCGGGGGTCTTACGAAGCGCGTCGACCTGCCTTTCTGTGAGGTTGAACAGTTCAGCTAACTTCCTTTTACCGGTATACTTCCACCATGAACACTCCGCAACACTCCTTATTTTATCACAATCAATATTATGATCTGTATTCATCAAATAACTCCATTTGGCCAGTTGTTGGCTTATCGTGTTATTTATCACCCCATTCTGTAACCAACTCACTACCTGCGGGCGCGTGAGCAGGAACTGATGCATCGGTGAACCGGTAGATTTTTAAAGTAAGGACAAAACTACTAACTAACATAAGCGCGCCGACGGCGACGTGTGCGGTGGTAATTGTCACCGTGAGTGCAGCTGCGAACGTCTCGCCGAAAGCAGTCAACTTTGCGAAAAATGCCCCTGTGCCGAGCATCAACTGGATAGCAAGCAATCCGAGTAATAAGAACGGCATTGATGGCGAGATGCCTTGTGCTGTCTTCTCTGTTGCAAGGACACGTCTTGCGAGCAAAAAGATATGCAGAGCAACCAAGAAGGCAAAGAGGAGATGTGCATCAAGTCTACTGCCCGTATGTCGCAAAATCGCTCCAAAGATGAGTTGTACATAGATGAGTCCGGTTGTAATCAGACTCAAGCGTCGAAGTTTCTGCGATTCCACAAGCGTTAGGACTGTCTCTCTATCCATTGACCAATCACGAGAGGTGAACCAAGCGATCCCGCAGAGAAGCGCGAAAAACGCTTGTGCAAGACAGGCATGTACAATGGCGAAGTTGCGATTAATCTGTGTAACCCGAAGTCCACCGAGAACGCCTTGTACAATGACAGCAATGAGCGCGACAAGTCCGAGCCACTTTAGCCACTTACGAGGGTCTTTCGCCAATATGAAGACAAAAAGACCGACCGTTAAAAGTCCGACGAGGGACCCCATGAGCCGATGGCTATGTTCATATAAGATACCCCCTACCATCTCAGAAAGCGGGTAGAGAAACATATTATATCCGAAGGTTGTGGGCCAATCGGGTACAGCCAGTCCAGAGTCAGTGCTGGTAACAATCCCACCGATGACAATCAATAAGAAAGTCGTGCCTGCGGTGAGACGTGCCAATCTATGGAGCCAAGGACTATAAGTATCGTTGTACATGCTGCATTTCCACAGGTGTTTAGAGAGGCGCGGTTAAAACCGCGCCTACGATCACTTAGTCACCGCCTGTCGCGGGTGCGTGTTCAGGTTGTGCCTGCGAAATCCAATCCTCTTCTTCACCCGGTACGCTATATTCATAGGGACCCCGGTAGACAGTTGGAATTTGACCGAAATTGCCGTGTGGCACAGGTGTAGGTGCTTCCCACTCCAGTGTATTGACGTGCCACGGGTTCTGTTCAGCAACTTTGCCACGATACATGCTCCAGAAGAAGTTAAAGACGAGTATCAATTGTGCGAAACCGAGGGTGAACGCACTCATCGTGATAAAGATGTTCATACCTTCAAAGCCTTGGAGGAACTCATACTGCATCGGGTTAGAGATACGCCGCATGTGTCCACCAACACCGAGAATATGCATCGGGAAGAACGTGCAGTTAAACGCGACGAAAGTCAACCAGAAGTGAATTTTGGATAACGTATCGTTCATATAGCGTCCGTACATTTTCGGAAACCAAAAAACGATACCCCCGAAAACAGCGAACAAGCTTCCGCCGAATACCACGTAGTGAATATGTGCCACGATGTAGTAGGTATCATGGATGAAAATATCGACTGGCGTATTTGCCATGTAGATACCGCTTAATCCGCCGATTACAAACATCGAGACAAAAGCGATACCGTGGAGCATCGGCGTTGTAAATCGGATGGAACCTCGGAACATCGTGCCAAGCCAGTTAAATGTCTTGATAGCCGAAGGCACAGCAATAAGCATCGTCGTTGTCATGAACACAGAACCGAGTCCGGGTCGCATGCCGCTCTGGAACATGTGGTGTCCCCAGACGATCCAGCCCAAAAAGGCGATAGCGATCATGGCGTAGACCATCGAACGGTATCCAAAGATTGGTTTCCGTGAAAAGACGGCAATGAGTTCGGAAGCGATACCCATGCCGGGTAAGATGAGGATATAGACCTCAGGGTGTCCGAAGAACCAGAAGAGATGCTGCCACAAGAGTGGGTCTCCACCACCTTCTGCTGTAGCCGTAAAGAACGTTGTTCCAGCAAGCCTATCAAAGACGAGCAGTACGATTGCGGACGACAGTACGGGGAAAGCAAGTAGCAACAGTATTGCAACGATGAAAAGCGACCAAATAACCAAGGGCAGCCGGAAGAATGTCATTCCGGGTGCGCGCATATTGACAATCGTCGTGATATAGTTAATAGACCCGACGAGAGAAGAAAGCCCTTGAACAAACAGACTCAATCCCCAGAGGATTTGTCCCCATTCCACACCGGTCCACTGTGCATCAGAAGAGAGTGGTGCATAGCCTGTCCATCCGGCTGCTGCGTGTCCACCGGGTACAAAGAATCCTATTGTCATGATGACAGCTGCGAGAACTGCAAACCAAAACGAGAGCATGTTGAGGATCGGAAACGCCATATCGCGTGTACCAATCATCAAGGGGATTAGGAAATTTCCGAAAGCACCGACCAAGATAGGTACGACGACGAAAAAGACCATAATAGTAGCATGCATCGTAAATAGCATGTTGTAAAATGCCGGTTCAACAACTCCATTGGGCATATTTACTTCAAGCCATTCCTCTTTCTCGGATTCATAGATGCGCTCCCACATCCTGTCAGCCCCTGTGACGACTTCACCTTCCTCCATGTACTGTTGCGAGGCACCGATGATGGGCAAAGGTTTTTCGGGGTAGGCGAGTTGCCATCTAAAGAGGAGGGCAAGTCCGCCCCCGAGGAAGAACATAAGCAGCCCATAGACGAGGAACTGTTTGCCGATCATCTTGTGGTCAAGCGAAAAGATGTATTTGCTAATAAAACTTTCTTCGTGATGATGTGAAGTATGTTCATTATCGTGCATATTTATTGTTCTCCTTGCGCCTACTGAGGCCATCTTTCTTGCAGCCAAGCATCGTAGTCCGTTTGCGCATGCACATTGAGGTATCCAAGCATTCCAGAGTGTCCGAATCCACAGAGTTCAGCACACGGTATCTCATAACGTCCTGCCTTTGTCGCTTCAAACCAGACATTAATAAACCTATTGGGCAATGCATCTTGTTTGAGCCTTAATTGCGGCACAAAAAAACTGTGAATGACATCAGTGGCGGTTAACCGGATATGCACGACGGCGTTGACAGGGACATGCAGTTCATTTTCCAATATCAGGTCATCATCCGTGCCGAATTCGTTATCGGGTCCAGGATACGTCATATCCCAGTTGAACTGTTTTCCGCTAACTTGAACAACAACATCTGGATTCTCAGGGAAGCTGGTCGGTGATTTAATTTTATTCCACTGCGGATAACTGAACATAGCCAGCACAAAGACAATCACAGTCGTAGCGGCTGTCCAGACGATTTCCAACGTTGTGCTGCCTTCGATGTACGTCGCCTTCTTCCCTTCCTGATGGCGATATTTAATCAGGAACGTGATAAGGGTTCCCATCACAAGGATTAGCACAATAAGCGTAATATAATAAATTACGTAAAAGAGGTTATCAACGCCTTGCCCGAACGTTGATACGTTTTCAGGGAGCCATTGAAGCATTCAGTCCTCCTTTTAAAGGTTGTCGGTTGTTGGTTGTCAGTTGTCGGTTAAGAGGTTTTGATGTAACAATTCACCACTTCTGGAGTAGTCCAAACTGGACGAGATTATTACAAACCGTTCTTAACTGCAAACCGATAACGATTTAATTCGTTTGTGTAGACGCGGTAAACATTGCCCCCACATACGTCAAAACACAAAACAGACCGGTGATCAGCATAGAAAGTCCCCAGGGTGGTCCCTCCCCAAAAACTTTCGTGGTGGTGTCAAGGTAGAGGCTGTGACGAAAAGCTGCGAGTCCATACGTGAGTGGATTGAACTTCATTGTCCATGCTAACCAACCGGGTGCCCCCGTACTGGGAAAAAATGCGCCCGAAAGGAGCCAAATCGGGATGAGCAAGAGATTCATAATTGCATGAAACCCCTGTGTCGAGTCCATCCGCCACGCGATGAGTAGTCCCAAGTTTGTCAAACCGAATGCCAAAAGTGTCATCACACCGATCGTAGCAAAAAATGATGCTACACCGAACCGGATGCCCGTCAGGGGTGCAAGGATTAGGAGCAGCATACCTTGTAAGAGTGACAGCGTTGTCCCTCCTAACGCTTGTGCGAGTACAATTCGCCATCTTGGGACCGGAGCGACGAGGACTGCTTGTAAGAAACCTTCGCGCCGATCATTCACCACAGAAATTGTAGCAAAAATGGACGTGAAAAGCAAGACTAAAACGACAATACCCGGATAGAAGTATTCAATATAGTTTGGTCCATTCCCTACTTGTGTGGGTTGAAAAGAAGCGCTTAATCCGCTCCCGATGAGAATCCAAAACACCAAGGGTTGCGCGATCGCACTGAAAAGCCGACTCCGTTGCCGATAAAACCTGATGATTTCGCGCCACCATATAGTTGTAATGGGTAGCAGGATTTTCCGCACAAACTTTTTCCTTCGTCCAGCACATTTATAAGAATGGGTTTCCTGTCAATTTTATGAACACATCCTCCAGTGTCGGTCGTCCGAATCGAACTGTCTGAATCTTGTTTGGAAATGCGGCGACAAGATCTCGAATAAACTCATGTCCTCGTTCACACTCAACACGTAACTGATTCTCAGTTGACACCGGTGAAACGCCAAATTTCTCGAAAATCTCGGTGGAGAGTTCCTCGTTAGACTCACTTTCTATGAGAATAACGTCGCCACCAACTTGCGCTTTGAGTTCATCAGGTGTCCCGATAGCAACCAAGCTGCCGTTATCCAAGATGCCAACTCGGTTGCAAGCCTCAGCATCATCTAACAAGTGCGTTGTGAGCAGCACGAGGATATTTTCTGTATTGGCAAGTACACGAAGATCGTCGTTGAGCTGCCTGCGAGCAGTTACATCCAACCCACTGGTCGGTTCATCAAGGAGCAGCACACGCGGGGAATGGAGCATGGCTTTCGCGATTTCGACCCGCCTTTGCAAACCCCCGGATAGGATTTCGACGCGGTCTGTTGCCCTGTCTGAGACACCGACCCGCTCAAGGAGTTCTGCAATCCGATGGCGTAAAGTTTTACCAGAAAGCCCATAGAGATGTCCGTGATGCCGTAAGTTCTCAGTGACAGTGAGTTTAACATCCAGGCCCGGATGCTGAAAAACAACGCCTAAGAGGTGCCGAACTGCCTTCACCTCGGTGGTTAAGTCATATCCGAGAATACGAACAGTACCGGACGTTATCGGTATTAGTGTGGAAAGGATCCTAAAAAGAGTTGTTTTTCCACTACCGTTTGGTCCGAGGAGTCCAAAAATCTCGCCAGAAGACACACTAAAACTGACATTATTAAGTGCCTGCCGGGTCTGATAACTATGCGAAAGATTTTCGACCTCAAGTCTGTTTTCCACTTCTGAAGTTGGCGCGCTTCGTAAGCGCGCCTAAGAATAATTCACAACAGCCTAATGTGTGCAAGTTTATTTTAATTTGAGCGTGAAATCTTGTGTGACGGTGCCACCAGCCTCTACAGTAACGGAAGCAGGTGATGCACTATTACTGCCACAAGCCTCATGCCAATAACCGAGCTTATAGGTCCCTGCAGGAACATCTTCAAGTGTGAACTCACCCTTTTCGTTCGTCACAGCGAAATAAGGATGCGGTACGTAGGCAATCCAAGCGGACATCCAACCGTGAATGTCGCATTTTACGGAGACAGGGCCTTCCGCTTTCTTCACTGCAGCGAGGGGCATTCTCCGACGGTTTTTCGTCTGCTGTTTATTAACCGGTTTGTTGACACTGCTGAAGATATGGACGTTGTGATTAACTCTATCGTTGTTGAGCATCGTTAACCGTACACCGACCGGCACAATTTGGACATGCGGCGTGAATTGGCAACCCTTTTGGTCCATTTCCAGTTTGGTAGCTTTGTCGAAATCTTTGCCTTGCGAAATATCAATCAAGTAAACAATTGTATTTTTTAAAGCGTTCCCTTCACCGACGACCAATGCCTCATCGTATTTTTCGGTAGCAGCACAGACCTCTTGGTCTTTGGTGATTTCGAGCATCTTCATTTCAGGCATGTCTCCCTCAAACTTCACGACACCGCTAATTGTACCGCCATTGCTAACGCTTGAAGCGGTATAGGCATCCGGAAATACTAACATTTCCACGTCCGCGTCGCTATCAGCTGCAAAAGCAGTACCGACATAACAGCATGCCAGAAGGATTGCGAGACTTGCTAACAGATAGGTTTTCATTTTTTCTCCTTTATTTAAAGTTATCAGTTGTCAGTTACCAGTTAAAGTACCTTTCGTCCCGAACACTGATAACTGCGGATTGACTATTTGTTATCTATTTTCACTTACGAATTTCGCCGCTGTACGGCTGCGCGCAAACCGACAAGCAACCCGAAAGAGAGAAGTGCGATCAAAGGCGGATAAACAAATCGCCTTGAAGAGGGTACGGGTTCAAGGGTGAAAGTATACCAACTCGTTATAGTGCGCTTTGTGTCAACGTCCCCATTTGAACCATCCCAAGCAGAGAAAGCGATAGGGACAAAAACACCGGGTTCAAGTTGCAAGTCTTTCTTGTCCTCCGTCTTCAAAGCCCGTTTGACCCACAATTTATATTGCCCCTCCGTGTAAGAGCTTTTCGTCTGCAGATCGGCTTGGACTTCCTGGACCTCAACACTGCTGATCCCCTTAGCCGTGAGTTCCCTCACCTGCTCAGGGTTAGAGGCTTTCCAGTGCCATAGATAGACCGGCAGCCTACCGCCCGATAAGAAATAGGGTTTCGGCGCGGTCGGTCCTTGTGGCACCTTAACAGGAAACTGGACCGCCAACGCGTCCTCAAGGGGTTTCCCCGTTGCTTCGTCCATTTCGTCGCCAGTCGTGAATGTTCGGTCATCCCATATAAAGAGGAAGGCGACTTCTGTATCGTTATAAAACGATTTGACGTTTATGGCATCAATCGTCGGGTTAAATTGCCGAGGTTCAATGATAATTTGTCCAACAAGCGGAAAATATCTGGCTTCGGACGTTTCCCAAACGGCATCATCGATTGTAGGCAATTCGCCTTGAACATATTGCGAACGGAGTACGTTATTGCCAATCGCAGGTTCGGGACGTTCATCAGGCATAAGCGACTTCACATAGTTCGCCAGATGCCAACTTTTTTCATAGACGACCTTCATTGCGTCATCATACATTTGTTGTTCCGCTGCGGTCAGTTCAGTGCCTTCGGCTCGAGTAAGAGCGACGTTGACAGCCTCATCCATCTTTTCATAAAGCTGGGCGGATTCCTCTTCCTCCGCCTCAGTCATTTCATCTTTGTTCTCTAATTCCATGAGGCGGTCGGACTCACCCGCCGTTAGTCCGAAGTTCAGGAAACTATCGCCTTCAAAGGCAGGCATCGGTGAACCGGCAATCCCGCCGATGAACCGCTTGAAGATGTCTTCAGTATCAGCACCGCCGCGGTAATTCCAGCCATGTGTAAGATTTGCGGGCCAGGTTTGGAAATTCCAAGCATCAGTCAATGTAGGCGCGGATGTACCATCACCGCGTCCGATGTTACCGTGGCACTCAACACAACCGAGTTCCGTATAAAGTCCTTTTCCAATCTCAACACTTTCTTGAGAATAGGGTATTTTCCCTTGCAAGCTAATTTGCCTTGGCGGAGCCTCCCGTTCTTTAAACCCTTCGTGGAACGTTTTGATATAGGCGACCACTTCCCAACGATCGTTAGTACTTAGGGCAGTTTCCCACCCCGGCATCGATGAACCCGGCATCCCTTCAGTAATAATATCGAAGAGGTCTTGGTCAGTCGGAAGTTCCCCGCTTTCTGTAGAACGGATCTTATACAAACCACGTGTGAAATCTCTGGGTTTCGGTAGCAAATTCTCAGCAGCAGAACCGTCGCCTCTACCTTCCGTACCGTGGCAGTGTGCGCAGCTTTGCTCATAGACTTCTTTTCCTTTCTCGGAAGCCTCTGGTGCGTTTTGTGCATCTGCCGCCGTAAGGATAGAAAGCACTCCTAAAATCAGGAAGAACATAGCCACAGCAAACCGACAGCGGAGGTTTGCGAACCTGAGGTAAAGACTGTTGTCTAACCAACCGTGTAATTTAACGCTTTGCGCCAGACAAAAGATCATTTTTTAGTGTGCCTCCCCAAAGGTTCGTGGCTGATAGCCGGTGTAATCGGATAAAAAGAGGATAACATCCCAAATTTCCTCTTTCGTCAAGTGGTCTTCCCAAATAGGCATTGCGGAATCCCAAGGCGTGCCAGCTGCGGGTAACCCCGGTCCGCCTTTGGCAATTCGCCAGAAGAAGAAAGATTCTTGGAAGTTTGGAATAATCCCTGGGTCCTGGAAATTAGCGGGTAGCGGTTGGAGATAAGGGGCAAAATGCCCTTGTCCATCGAGATCGTCTCCGTGGCAGTAGAAACAATTCTGATGATAGACGCGCCTTCCGTTCTCGACATGTGCCTTGAACGCCTCTGGATCATCCTTTTCATAGTGCCGGAAGGGGTTCACGACATCTTGCATCGTGCCAATGACTTCATCTTTGTACGTCAATTCAAGTGGCGGCGATGGATGCGCGTCCCGCGGGCTTCCAGGAGGATTGGCGCGTTGGGCAATAATCGAGTAGGTATAACCGAGTAGGAACAGAGGGATTAACACAGCGATAACCCTACGGCGGAGACGCCGTCTGTCATCTACAAGCGTTTCATGGATCGGCCGCAAGAATTCCCGAAAGAGCGAGTCTTCAACGGAGATATGCACCAAGATTGCGATTATAACCAACCCCATATACATCGCAACCACGCTACCGGGTATTGGTACTGATATGAGACCTCCAACGACAAATTCCAGAAAGACCCAAGAACCGACCAGAATTATGAGACATGTTGTAAAGAGCGACAATCTTTTCATATTTTCAACTATTAAGTTTCTGCTCTGCCGTCCACTTCGTTTCAGGCAGGTTTTTGGTTAATTCGAGACTGGATTCGGACTATGTTCATCCCAGTACGCTTCGTTGTTTGTTATTCGGCGGAAGCGTCATCTGTCTCCGCTGGTGCTGCTTCCGCTGTGGCACCAGTGAGCGTGCTTAAGAAAGAGAGCAAATTTGCCATATCCGACACAGATAGCAGGAGCGGGAAGTTCTCAGGCATCGGTGAAGTGATCAGTAATTTTTTGCCAGAGGCTCGGGTAAAAGTAACCTCCTCAGCATCAAAAGTATCAATTACCACTTCACTACCATCAACGTTTAAGACGATTTCGTCATCGTCCATTGTGCCTGAAACGTGCTCACCAACTATTTCGTCGCCATCAAAAGTGACAACGGTCATCATGCTTTTGACATCCGTTTTAGAGAACGTCTTATTTTCGCCATCTATTTTCAGGGTCACCGTCTCTTCAGTTTCAGAATCAATTTCACCGGTTACCGGCGCATCAGCATCCGCGGGTGTTAGCGTCAAGGTTAAATACCCTTTTGCTTGTAGATTGCTGAGTTCTTCAATCGGTTCCTCATCAAGATCGCTCAGTAAAATCGTGTGCTCCTCTTCCACACCATCCGCAGTTTTAGTTCGGACGACAATCTGTTCGGTATCTTGCGAAACAAGCGTACCTTGGTAAGTTATTCCATTGGCGCGGACAGTGACCGCACCGTAACCACTCACAATTTGTGCGCCCGGCAATAGGACTGATTCCTCAAGATACCGCATGTCGTTAAAGGCAGCAATTTCGGAGAGGTCCGGTGCAGTGACAACTTCAAAGTCGGTCGTTGCTTCACCGGCAGCTGGACTTTCTATCCCTTGAACCGTATGACATGAGATACACGCCGCATTCACGTAGACCTTCTTCCCAAGTTCGGGGTCGCCGGTAAGCAATGGTGGAAGTGCAGCGGAGGCTACTGCGGTGTCTGCCCTATCTATAGGCTCATCAAATGGAGTCGGATCAATTTCGCCCCCTTGACTCTGGAGATAAGCAATCACTGCCTCAATTTCTAATTTAGAGAGCGCGATTGGTGCTTTCCAAACCGGTGGCATAATCTTACCGTATCCAGTGACAAGATATTTTTCTGGCTCATAAAGCGATTCGATGAGATAGTCTTTTGCTGCCATGCCGGGGACGCGGTTTGCTGCGGTAATGCCGATGTCCGTTAGATCCGGACACCGTCCTGGTGGTGCAGACGGATCAACGGTATGACAGGCACTACATTGCCCTTTGCCGTTAAAGACTAAGGCGCCCTGTTCAGCAACTGCATCTGGATCGCTCCAATCCAATTCAGTTAAACTCACCGCTGTGGAACTCTCTGGAACAAGGCCTGCCACAAAAGCATAAAACCATATCACAGCGAGTGAGAACGTCAACAATTTCATGACATTGGACCACAAGACGATGTTTAAGATTACCGATATGAGAAACCATGCTGACCAAGGTAGCAGATTCTCGGAGGCAATTGGAAACGCAGATGCTCCAGCAATATAGGCGATGAAACTCACCACCATTAGAATGAGACTTGCAATTTTTATGATCGTATTTTTTGACATTTTTTAAACTATTGCCTCTGGGCACTGTTCCACTTCATTGTTTCACGTTAATCATCACCTTCAGCAGTAACAGCCGCTTCAGCGGTATCTGCCACCGCTTGCTTTTTCTTTTCACCCCACAAACCGAGCCAGAAGATAAATCCAACGAGCGCAAAGAAGGCTACCATGATAATCGCCACGATGTTCACCGCTTCACTGAGGAGCGGTGTAAATGCATCAACGGATGTATCTTGCATGACACCAAAAATATGCCACGCTTCTCGAAGTCCTGACCGCGCATAACCCATCAATCCCATCAACGACGTAAACGTAATTGCAAGGAGGATTAAGACATATTGTGAACGGTCTGTCATCTCTCCCCACTGAATGGTGCCAGATGTCGTTGCTTTGCGGTACATGAAGATGTCAACGACAGTGACAACCGCCATAACTGCAAGGGCAACGAGGACCTGATAGGGTGTTAGCACGTTGACGCGCAAATCCGTTGGAACGGTAAATCCGACGATACCGATAACGACAATTGAGACAGTTGCGAAAAAGAAGATAGACGAGATAGCGATATTGCCAACTTTCCCCCAACTCACTATTGGTGTCTTCCCGGAACGGCGATAAAACAGGAAACTCAAGAAAGTGGTGAGAATAATGATATTAACAGCCGTATTTTTGGCGGTCATCAAGCCAAAGAGACCAAGGTGTGGATGGTTTGCCCCGCCCATCGCGCTCAGTTCACTCGCAGTTGAGATTTTAGAGAGTGTGCGCGGTGTCATCCAGATTGCGACACAGATTACAATAATCGTAATCATGTACGGACGATAGCGCGCATAGATTTCCGCACCATCAATCCGCCCCATACCTGACCAGAGATAGTAGTTCGCGCCAATGAAAAGCACACCAATCATCACTGCTTGAATGATAAATAGCCACGAAAATAGGCTTCCCATCATGTTAATGCCCATCGTGTTATTGAACATGTAGATTTCCCGACCGAGCCAATACCCGAGGAAAGGGAGCGGTATGAGTCCACAAAGCGCGATGAAATTGCCTGTATAGCCCATCCAATCGTAATGCGCTTTGTCCTCTTTGGTCTTCGCGACGAGGAATCGGAAGGCGGCATAGGCAGCGACAATAGAACCACCGAAAGCAATGTTACCTACAAGTCGGTGGATGTTGATGGGCATCCACGTAAAGTTGTTGACAGCATCCCAAACGGTTCCCATGAACTCCCCTGTTGTCTCATTATGGAGAGGCACCGTTGTATGGCTTGTAACACCCTCCATAGCACTTTCAGGTGTTAGCGAGGGATCTGCCGCCAACCGCTCTTCTATCCAAGACTTCCGTCGTCCTTCAGAGAGTACGCCGTATTGGGTTGCCGGACTCGTTTGGTAACTCAGCCATGCGTTAGAGACAAACATAATTGCAGTGCCAAACACATTCAAAAGTACACCCAGAAAGAGATGCCATCCTTTATGCCGTCCTTGCATCTTATCCCATCCGTAGGAATAGAGGTACAGCGTAAAAGTTTCGCCGAAGAACAGAACGACATAAAAGATCATCGTCGGTCCAAATATTCCACTGAGTTTCGACATCACTTTCGGATAACACCAGATGAGGATGAAGACGAGTACACCACCGAGTAAGGCGGTTGTCGAAAACGCGCCCATACAGAGTTTAATAAACTCTTGTGCCATTCGGTCGTATCGCATGTCCTTTGTTTTCCAGCCGATAAATTCAATAATAACGGCAAACATCGGGACACCGAGAATAAAGGATCCGAATAAGAGGTGGAGCTGCGCAGCGATCCATGCTGCATTCCGGCTGCCGATCTTTGGGAAAGGGCGATATTCTTCCTCGGTGACATCTTGAGCAAATACCGGGGCAACCGCTAATAAGAAGGCATAAGCAACCAGAACACAGCCAAGTATAAGATAGAGTCTCTTTTTAGACATTTTTTATCGCTTTCGGCTATCAACCATCGGCTTTCGGTTTCCGTCAGCAAAGAGGGTTTCTTACTGACAGCCGAAAACTGAATGCTGACGGCTATTTATTTTGCGCGTTTCTTAAAATCAGCACTCGTAAAGTTTACAGCAATATCGCCACTCGCTGGCACTTCAATAGTCTTGTTTGCTGAACCGAGTTCTTCATGCCACGCAATAACACGGACCCGACCGGCTGGAACATCAGCGATGGAATAATTACCGGTATCTGCGGATTTTTCATAGTCATCCGAACTCATCCAAGCCCCATCAGCGTCTTTGTAACCCGTGACCGTGAAAAAGTTGCTCGGGACAGCAACAATGTAACCCGTCATCCAAGCATGAATATCGCAAGTGAATTTAATCTCCTCAGCTTTCTCGATTTTGTGCGGGATGATTTTGCCGGGCTGCGGAATCTGATAGTTTATAGCCTCATTCTCTGTCGCATGGGAATGGACGTTGTGTGCGATCGGATCGCTGGAGGTAAGGTCAACTGTAGAACCTGCAACAACCGCCAACACGTGTGGGTAATAAGCGCATCCCTTTTGGTCCATCACAGGATTCTTGTCAGGGATGGTAACTTTTGCGCGACGGACGCGTGCGTAAAGAACGACGTTCTTGATACCTTTGCCTTTTGAGACAACGAGTGCTTCGGACTTTGTGCCTGTTACAGTGTCAATGCAATGCTGGTCCTTGGTCGCCGTTAGAGCGGGACGTGCGGGTGCGTCGCCATCATACATGACGGTACCGGTGATGGTGCCTGCGAACGCAGTGCTTGCGAGCATTGCACACAAAACCAGGCTCACTAAAACTTTCATAATTTGGCTTCTCCTTATATGGTTTGAATTTGTCCTGCAATATATTAACATTACAGAATTTTAGAATGCAAATAAAAAGACCTAATTTCTTTTATAGCAAATTTCGGCTTATGAGGGTGTCAGAAAACAAACGTTTCCGAGTTAATTAAGGACGAAATGTCTCTTTAATATAGTCGAGAATTTCCCGTTGTTCCACATCACTGAGGTAGTAGTAAAACGCTGGCATATCGTCCTTACCTGCGTTGATACTCTCCAGCAGTTGTTCATCGTCGTGCATTTCCCAGAGACTGTTATCACTCAGGTCTGCCGGATCCAACTTCTTGAAACGACCAATACGTCCGCTGCCTTGTCCATCGTTTCCGTGGCAGCCTGCACAGTATCGGGCGTACTTGTATTCAACCTCCGATTGATACTGCATGCTCGGATCAATCTGATTGCCCAACCAAATTAACCCGTTGAGCCAGACGGCAATCATGACGATGACAACGGCAAGGTGTCTCATATTGGTTATCGGTTTTCGGTTATCAGTTGCCGGTTAAGAGGTGTTTTTGTAACAATCCACCCAAACTTGGAATACGCCAAGAAGTGGTGAATTTTACACGGAGCTCTCTTAACGGATAGCCGACTACTGACTACTATTAATGAGGTACTCACGCACGAGTCGAATCTGTTCTTCAGCGTCATTGCCAGCATAGCCATCAAGGGGCATATACTGTCCACCGACGAGGGGCCATGCCTGCGGCATTGCCGTTCCCGGTTGGAACGATTGTGGATCCTTCATCCAATCAATAAGCCAATCCGCTTTGAGGCGTTCCTTCGCCAAGGCGAGGTCTGGTCGTCCTGCCTTATCGCTCCCTTCAGGAATGACTTCACCCTGTGAAGGATGACAGGAAATACACTGGAGTTCATCAAAAATTTGTTTACCGACCCGCAATTCAGCAGTTGTTGGTGTCGGTACTTCGAGCGTCTCATAAGGGAACGGTTCATTATCAAGCGCGGAGAAATACTTGACAAGCGTTGTCGCCTCGTCATCGGAAAGCTCGAATGTCGGCATCTTGACTTTGAGCCCATAACGGATCGCCGATGGCTCTTTAAGGAACGCAAATAACCAGTCTGGATAGGTTCTGGCACCTTGTGCCTTCAAGGGTGGCGGTGCGAACTGCTTGGCGTTTGTTTCATTCAATCCTTCGTGTGCGACAATAACATCAACATAATCGCCGCCTGCCCCTTCAATCACATGACACCCCGTGCAGTTATATTTCTTGACGAGTCGCCTACCGGCATCAATGCGGTTGAGGTTCTCAGATCGGTTATGGATATAACTGAGCGGATACTGCTCGGGCTGAAAACTCTTCAAAAGTACGGCAAGTGCTTTTGCATCTTCATCGTTCACCTGAAAAACAGGCATACGCGAAACAATGCGTCGGGTTTGATAACGCCGCGGGTCGGTTACTTTACCAAGCGTCCATCCCGTCCAGCTGTGTTCAATGTCAACCGTGTCCCCGAAATCCAGTTCATCAACCATCTTTGCCCCGAATTCTCCGAGGTCAGCTCCGACTTTTGACTCATTTTCAAAACTTGGGATTTCATGACAACCGAAACATCCGTAAGTTCTGACGAGTGCCTCACCCTCCGCCACATCAACTTCGCCGATGGATTCGGTAGCTGCATTCGGAGTCGCCTGCTGTAAACTCATCAGATACGCCACAACGTTATCAACTTCGGTATCACTTAACCGCAAACTCGGCATACTCGTGTCTGGATCGTAGGCTTTCGGATCACTAATCCACTGGTGCAGGTAGTTTGGCGTAACCTTTGTGCCGACACTATCGAGTGCAGGAGCAAAATCGCTGCCTAAGCCATCAACCGCATGACATGTGAGACAGCCAGCGGTTTTAACAGTCTCCTCACCTGCTTGAATAGCGCGTTGAGACTCGGAATAGGTTGTACTCGATTCATCGAGATCCGCATCGCTCATCTGTGCGAGATAAGCTGCAATAGATTTCACCTCATCAACAATGCGAAGGACATAACTATCCGGATACGGATATTCCGTGCCGTCATCGGTTTTAATAATGATACCATTAGCGGTTTTGGTAACAACACCCGTACGTTTTCCCTCATTCTTAAGGTAGACGACTTGTGTCATACCATCGGCAGGGAAGAAGTTCGGCATCGTCGCGTTCGGTAGATATGCTTCGGGTTTCTTAATCCAACTTTCAAGCCAAGCAGTATCTTTTATTTTACTACCAACTTTCGCGAGTGATGGACCGACGTTAACGGCATTTTCAAGAGCACTATAACCTTCTACAGCATGACAGCCGTGGCAGCCGAGGTCTTCAAAGAGTGCCAATCCTTTTGTAAGGTTCGGAGCATAGTCTTGCGGCTGGTCTGTTTCAGGATCCACACCATAATCCAACATCATTACGCCATCGTGGCAGCGGCGGCAGTTAGATTCCATGTACCCTTTTGTCTCTTCAGAGGTTCTACCTGTATGTTCATCCATTCCGAGTACAGGGGTAAGCCAATACTCCGCATGGGTCAGGGCGTGGGCAGCTTTCGCTGTGAGTGCCTGTCCTTGTCCACCGTGGCACGGTGTACACCCGAATCTATCAACAGGGTGTTTCGCGAGAAGCACATCTCGATGGGGATGCGTTTGGAGTACCGAACGGTACCCCGTCTCATAAGAAATCTCTACTTCGCCGAAAACATCCGCATCACTGAACGTGAGGGTTCCGTTTTCTTCCAATGTATACTCATCGGGTTCGGCATCAAATCCATCAATTATGATTGACTCACTACCGAGTTTAACACTTGCGTGCTTGAGATAATGGACAAGAGGATTTTCGCCATCACCTTCTACCTCAAACATCTCTTGTGCCGATTGCTCGTAGCCGCTTCTATCAGCAGAGAAGTGGCAGGTCGCACATCTGTCTGCGGTATAATCAAAATCTTCAAGATAGTGTTGAACGATAGTTCGTGTTTCACGGAACGGATTTTCCAAGAGACTACCGAGAAATGTGCGTTTGATACCACCAACAGACCGTAGTTTTTCCTCAAGGCGTGCGACTTCGTCATACTTTGCCTTGTCGGCTCTTAGAGACTCAAGCGCAGCTTGCGCTGTGGCGGTACCTTCAGTGATTTCTGTATCTGTAGCGTTATATTTTTGTGCGATGAGGTAAGTGCTGAGAGCGCGCTGTGGATCGCTATTGTTTTGATAGAACTGTGCTAACGTTTTGTTTATCTCCGCGAAGGCAGCCTCTGCTGCCAAGACGGATTCAGTCAGTTCTCCTTCAATCTGGGATTCATAATCTGCCAATTTTTCTTGCCATTTTTTGACAGTCTCAGTGTATCTACCCTTCGATTCGTGGAGGCTATGCTGATACTTATAGTTAATTGCATCCGATTCGCTCTGTCGGAATTTGCGTTCTTGCAGTGCCTCGTCAAGTGCGACCTGTGCGTTCTCCACCTCTTTTGTCAATCTTTGTAACTCTCTCGGGTCAGGCTCTTGAGGTGTGGGGAGTTCGGGCAAATCCAACAGTGCATTTGCCAATTCTGCCCTTGTCTTATCATATTCGTATTGATAAAATTGCTGCTGAATCTGCTTCCACGGACGGCGGGTAATCATCTCGCTCCAGAATCCCCATATCGTTACGAGTCCTAAGAGTGCGGACAAAATAAAGAACAAAGCAGAATACGACTTATTCTCAGCAGGAATTTCTTTTTTGCTCCTCACGAAATTTTCTACCTCCATTTATTAGCAATTAGGGCGTTCACTTCGTTCACTGTTAGCGGTTAGTGTCTAACACCTAAGTGCTAACTGCAAATTGCTAAAGGCTATTTGCTAACTAAATATTGAACCACGGGGATACCCAGATATATTTTACATTGAAGAATATGCGCAAGATCATCTTTATCGGCAAAGCCATCATGGTTAAGAACAGAAATGAAACGATGACATATCGCACCAGTCCGAGCTCTTGTAAGAAACGGCTACTGTCGCGCTTCCATAAATAGAAAATCGGACCGACCGAGAAATAGCCAGCAATGACAACAAAGCCGAAGAAATTCGCAGTTGTTTCACTCCGAATACCGAAAAGATAGGACAGATTCACATTCGTCAGGGGTACGACAAGGTGGGGATCCCAATATTCCCACGGTGCGAAGAAATTCCACCCTGGACCCCTGAGGAAGGTTCCGACGATCATCAGGACGATCCATAGGACGATGAATCCGAAACTGAACACCGCGAGAGCGAAGGGACGTTCCTTGATTGTATAATAGCCTTTGCCTTTCGGATTAATATCAATGTAGGGAATAGCAATTAACCCAGCAATAATCAATCCGGGCAGCACTACACCTGCGATCCACGGGTCGAAATAGACGAGCATCTCCTGTAGTGCGAGGAAGTACCAAGGCGCTTTAGAAGGGTTCGGCGTTTTCGTCGGATCGCTCGGTTCTTCAAGGGGTGCGTCAATCATAATCGACCAGACCCCCAACACCAGCATAACGATAATCGCGCAGATAAACTCATTCCGGCACAGATAGGGCCAGACATAGACTTTATCTTTAAGTTCTGCATCCGAGGGGACACCCGTTATGTCCGTCTGCCGTGCCTGCCGGTATGAAAGCCACATGAAATAAGGTATCAAAAAGAGAATAGCAAGAATCGGGACATTGTCCGGCTTCGTCACGAGTGCTAAAAAATGCTCCATACTCTGCTCCTTTGAAGATTGGATCCCTTGCCCGTGCTAACAGCGATTGCTTCCGCCCACACAAAAGATTCGCTTCGCCAATTTCTGTCTACAGCGGCCCAGAAATGCCACCATCTTTACGCACCCGCCAGAAATGCAAAGCCATCAAGACGCTCGCCAACAACGGAACCGCAACGCAGTGCAAAATATAGAACCTTAACAACGTTGAGGGGCCTACTATAGTTCCTGCGAGCAGTGCAAATCGGACATCATTTGATTGTGTGATGTCCTGTGGTGCAAACGGACCTTCGTGTCCCAAAACGGGTGTTGCGCGTGCCATGTTCGTCCCGACAGTCACCGCCCAAAACGCCAACTGATCCCACGGCAACAGATAGCCTGTGAAGCTGAGGAAAAACGTCACAAGTAGCAAAATGACCCCGACTGCCCAATTGAATTCTCGCGGCTTTTTATAGGAACCTGTTAAGAAGACCCTAAACATGTGTAGCATTACCGAAATAACCATTCCGTGTGCTGCCCAACGGTGCATATTGCGGAGAAGCATTCCGAAAGGGATGTCAAATTCGAGGTATTGGACATCGCGGAAGGCATATTCAGCTGTCGGACGATAGTAGAACATCAGGAGTACGCCTGTGACGGCTGTCACAAGAAACATGAGGAAAGTTATGCCGCCCATACACCATGTAAAACGGAAATTCAGCGCGTGCCGAGAAATCCGAGGGGGATGGAGATGCAACCAGACGTTTTGGAGGATTTGTAAGGTGTAACGACGCCCCGTATCTTCATATCCGTGGCGGAATATAGAGCGCCAAATATCGGAATTGGTAATCTTCTCTTTTAGCCCTTTACGTTCTTCGTTCATATTTTCTATCGCAAGCCCCGACGTCCAGATGCGCCGAAACGCTTTTTCTGCCTAACCGGAGCCAGGCGCGAATGCTCTCCTTTCTTCAGACCTTCAAAAAGGAGCTTGGGTCCGTCCACTGCCCCTTCTCACCTAAAAACTTCACGGACTTATCAATTTCAATCTGACCATCTTCTGCCAACGTAATCTTAACGCGTTCAAGGGGCCGTGGTGCGGGTCCTTCATAGTTAATACCTTCTCGGTCGAAACCGCTACCGTGACATGGACACTTGAATTTGTCTTCAGACGCGAGCCATCGCGGCGTGCATCCGAGGTGTGTACAAATCGTTAAAAGCGCATAAAATTCGCCATCTTGTTTCCGAACAATCCAAACACCGAACGGTTCTTTTTTGAACTTTTCGCTAACGCTGCCCGGTGGATATTCTGCGGGGAACCCTGCCTTAAAAATAGAGGACGGCTCAAACAGCACACGTGGATACAGATATCGAACCAATCCAGGTCCGAAAGTCAATCCTAATGCTGCAACGAAATTCCCCCAACCGAGAAATTTGAAAAATTTACGTCGAGATACCACTTACACCCCCGATTTTGTAGGCAAATACCTAAGCGTCAACACTACGAATTAAAGGTAAACTACCTATATTATATCCTAACTGCGAACAAATGTCACTAAAATCTTTTCACACTTGAAAGTTTGCCGATTACAGGCAAAACATACTTACTGATTCCAGGTTGATTCGATTAAAAAAAGCGGAAAATCCATCCCACGTAATTTTGCATTTTGAGCGTTAATAATTATAACATATCTTCAGAAGTTTGTCAACCGTTTTTTAATTTTTTATAGGGTCATTGGGTTTTTCAGTTGTCTGAATCGCGGATTATCACAGATGACGCGGATTTCCGAGTTTTGGCAAGCAGTAACCTTTTGATCATTTAGGGCATTTTGGGAGAATTGAATGACGCTGCGTAAGCCTTAAAATTCTATTCCATTTCCCAAAGATTCATGATACAATCTACTGTTATAAGGTTTTAGTTCTGAGAAATTAATGCTGATGAACAAAGGAGAAAGAAAATGGCTCGCTGGACAATCAGTTTGATCGCTATAACTCTCATGGTCGCGCACCTCGGCAACGCTGAAATCGATCCAGGGTCTATTGTGGGTGCGTGGTTGTTTGATGAAACGGGTGGGAAAGTCGCCAAAGATTCATCTGATAACGGAAATGATGGCGACCTCGTCGGTGGTGCGAAATGGGTGAAGGGTAAATTTGGCAATGCTATCGAACTCAACGGTAAAGACGCTTGGGTGACGGTTCCAGAGATTGGACCGCTTGATGACTTCACGCTTATGAAATGGTTTAATGCAACAGGGCGCGTCGGACAGTGGAGATGCTTCTTCAACCGAGACGGTTGGACAACCGGATACGTCCATTACCAATTTCGTCCAGACAACAAGATGGAGATGGCAATCCACTCTAACAACCCTGTGCGCCATCCGGGTTGGGACGGTTCAGATTTCACAGCAGACAAGGATATCTTGAACCAATGGATTCATCTCGCCATTGCTTATAGCAGCAACGACGAGTCGGTTCGTGTCTACTTCGATGGCGAACTGGATGTGGAGGATAAATGGGGACCCTTGCCCGGGGAATTTGGACCCGGACGCATCGGTTCATGGGACGGCGGCGGCAGAGAATGGGAAGGGCTATTCGATGAAATGTTACTCTTTGATGTCGCATTGGAAGAGGAAGACATTCTGTCACTCATGGAAAACGGATTAGAAGCCGCACTTGCTGTTGAAGCGGTGGATAAACTTGGAACAATTTGGGGCGAAATCAAGTCAGGACGGACGAAATAGGTAGGCACAACAGTGAAAAAAGGTTTTTAACAAGTATACGGACGGATGTCTACATCCGTCCGTATCTTATGTGAAATGACGTAACCAAGACCGAAGCCCAAGAAAGGCTTAGTGGATAATCTTCACATTCAGAACCGGACTGTCCTGTTCAAAGGCTTTGTTGTTAATCGTTGCAGAACCCCGGAACTTGAACTGGTAGGTATCCGGCACCAAAGAACTGAGTACCTTTAGTGGCACCTCGACTTCGGTTTCGTCCGCTGGGATGACTGCCGCTTCCGTCGTGAAGCCTTCTGGCAAATCCATGGGTGTTAGCGTGACTGCGTCTGTAAAGCCACCCTGTCGAACTATCGTTAGCGTCAACATCGCTTCCTTCGTCAGAGGCATTTCGCTCTCGGCTTCCGCAACATCTGCTGTCGGATTCGACGCAATCGCTACAGTTTCACCCTCTGGGACCGCGGCTGTAGCACCTTTTGTTGGCGAAGGAAAGACGATGCTGAACCGCAAAGGCTCAACCGTTACAATAAAGGGTGCCTCAATAATAGTCAAAGGAATAGCAGGTGTTGACTGTTTCACCGCCTCGCCATCAACAGTCGCTGTTCCAGCAACCGAAATATAACTCGTGCCGGGTAGCGGTAAGACAGAAAATTCTTCTCTCCGCTCGAAAGTCCCTGCTTTAACCGTAAGTGTTGCTTCTGTTTCACCTTCAGCAAGCGTAATAGGTTTTTTCGAAACGGGATCAGGCAGCACAGACACTCGATTCGGGAGTCCCGACACCGATAGTGTAATGGGACCGACGAAGTCGGCGCGTCGGTTCGCTGTCACATGGAGATCAGCCGTTTTATTGTGGATGGCACTTACGCCGACTTCAGCGAGCGTCAGTGTAAACTCTGGAGTATCCATCACTGTGAGCAGGATTGGAGTCGGCGTAGCAATACGTTCTATCTGGCGATTGCCAACAGCATAAACCCCAACGATAGAGAGCGGCATCAGTCCAAGCGGTGCGTCCA
The DNA here is from genome assembly GCA_963662915.2 of Candidatus Poribacteria bacterium. Lineage (GTDB taxonomy): Bacteria > Poribacteria > WGA-4E > WGA-4E > WGA-3G > WGA-3G. Next base: position 3,484,425 of record CAXXEU010000002.1, read on the forward strand.
ACGGAGCTGTCACAGTGAATAATGCTCGGTTTTGCTCTGTTCCAATAATAGTAGGACTCACATCAAACGTTTTCGGGAGCGCAGGACAAATCAGACGAATTGGACCAGTGAATTGGTCGAGGCGTGTAACATCAACTTGCAGCGTCACGCTACTACCTCTGTTAACACGCGGGTTATCCATAGGAGAAGGAATATTCCGATTGTCCAGCACAATTACGCTGAGTTCACAGTCGGGTTCCAGTGGACGGATGTGTAGCCGATAAGGATAGGTTTCACCACCTTGATTATTCAGGTCCCGAATGGCAATAGAATATTCTCCCGGTTTTTCAAAATTCCAGTCGATACGGGCATCGGCACCAGTAGTAGCATCATCATTTACCATTAAGATCTGTTCTTTATCGTCCCGCCACGCCATATCTTCCGAGGCTTCCATCGGTTTTCCTTGCCCCGCACGCTGTTCGCTACGGGGGGAGGCATAAAGCGTCAGGAGTGCATCAAGTTTTGATGAAAGTTTCAGTGCCTCTACCTCGAAAACGAGGCGTTGGGGTTCTTCAATCTCAAATGAAAACCAATCCACATCGCCAGATTTGTCAATTTTTCCATTTAGCGTTATCGGTGTCGTAACAGCAGTCGCATTTCCGAGTGAATTATTCGGTTCAACCTCCATCATTTCCGTCCAATTTCCGATAGCAAAGGGTCGGGTGTTGGTTGCCAATCCAGAAGGGGTCTGAACTCGTAAAGACTGTTCGCCTACGGGTGTTTCGGCACCTATTGAAACCTGTATAGATTCGACCGTTTCAAGGTTCGCACCAGTGACAGCGATTGTATTCTCACTACCGCGGCGTCCACCGAGTGGGAAAATTGTTTCGAGATATGGTAACTCACCGATGCTCAGTCGGTAGCCATACCTTTCTCCACCTTTGTAACGAATATCCCGAATGTGGAGCGTGTACTTCCCTGTTTCAAGGACAGTATAATCCAGAACAGAATCTAAGCCGTCGCCAAGTCCACTGTCGGCGACCTTAGTTCCATTAGCATCTCGAAGTACGAGGTATGAATCCAAGAGTGAACCTATCCGTTGCGCTGTTACCTCGCAGATAAGCCGAGCATCCTTCTCGAGTTGAAAAGTGAAACTATCTTCATCGTCAATTGACGCGATTTCACCGTTCACAATAACCGGCAGCGTAATCCAGTCAGACTCCATTACAGAAGAGGTTTCTGGGGAAACACCCAAGGAACCCCGCCCCGATTCCTCCGTTTCCTTTTCAACAGTTTCCCGTAGGGTTCCAACGACGAAGCTGCTGGCGTTAGAAACACCATAAGGGGTAACGACGCGTATCTGTTGTATACCCAAAGGGGCATCGGAAGCAATCGTCAACGATACTACCAACTGGGCATCGGTAGGAACACGTCCAGAAACACCATGCCCCATACGCTGGCCGCTATGGGGACCCCCATTGAAAAAGACAGCAGCTTGTCCTGTTTTCTCTTTAATCTCTGCAGTGATACCGCTCCCACTGAACCACACTGCTGTTGCTTTGCCGAGATTTGCGCCTGTGATTGTGACTTCTACACTCCGCCCCTGTTGGCCGCCTTGGGGAAAGACCGCCGTTAAGGTTGGTTGTACTTGCGCAGCAGCGATGCCAATCGTTAGGAGGAAAACCGATAAAATAAGAAAGGACTGTTTTGTTAGGAGAGGAGAAAGCGGCGATTTTACCCGTCTCTTCTGCCGAAATAACATGTTAGACATTGTCAATCACCTTAAATTAAAGTCGTCAGTTATCAGTAGTCAGCCAAGAACCGATTTTGTAACAATCTCCTCTAACTTGGAATATCTCCAAGACTAAGGTGAATTTTTACACGGAAACTTCTTAACTGAAAACCGATAACTGACAATCGACAACTATTTAGAAAATCCCTGCAATCGGTTCGCCTTTCACCAACTCACGTGGCTGCTCCAAGTGGTTGTAAACGATGGTGTGCGGGTCGATACCGAGTGTATGGTAGACAGTGGCAAGGATATCGCGTGGGTGTACGGGGTTCTCAAGCGGTGTTGAACCCGTTGCATCAGATTTCCCGTAAACCTGTCCACCTTGGACCCCTGCTCCAGCGATCAAGCCTGTGTAGCAATAGGGCCAGTGGTCGCGTCCATCAGGGGCGTTGCTGTTACCTGAGGTACTAATCCCCATCCGTGGCGAACGTCCGAACTCACCAATCGCTAAGACGAGTGTGTCATCCAACATACCGCGCTGATGTAGGTCCTCCAACAACGAAGATACTGCGCTGTCTAATTTCGGGCAGTGAAGGTTCTTTAGCGGACCGAAGTTTGTTGCGTGTGTATCCCATGCCGTCGTATTCGGATCACCGTTAGCGACAGAGGGCCAGTTCACCTGTACGAAACGAGTGCCTGCTTCCACCAAACGGCGAGCAAGGAGTGCGCTCTGTCCAAACGTGTGTCTACCGTACTTATCTCGCATCTCATCTGGTTCCTGAGACAGATCAAAAGCATTGCGCGCCCGTTGCGACAAGATGAGGTTGTACGCCTTCTCATAATACTCGTTCAAGGCATAGGAATCAGCGACCTTATCGATTTCGGGCATCCCTGCGTTAATCGTCTCAAGGAGGTTTTTCCGGCGTTTCAGACGCACAGGTGGCACCTCTGGCCGTAGACTCAAATCGTCGAGATTAATTTCTTCATTCGGGTCTTGGAAGAGGAAATACGGGTCATACGCTCTACCGAGGAATCCAGCATTTCCACCTTTACCGATAATATTACTCTCCTGCATCGGGCGCGGAAGTTGCACTGCCGCGAGCATCGGTTCATCAGGCGGACGGTAATTTGCGATATGTGATGCAGCATTCGGATGGTCAGCGGGCGACGGCGGATCGAGCTGCCCCGAAGGCGCGACCTTATCCGGCGTTTCACCGGTTACCATCTGGTACATCGCAGCGGTGTGGTTGAAAAGCCCCGCGGGTGTGTAACTTACGGAACGGATAAGGCACGCCTTATCCATCTGTTGTGCCAAACGCGGCATCGTCTCAGACAGCTGAATCCCTGGCACATTGGTCGGAATCGGATTAAACTCACCACGAATGTTTGAAGGTGCTTCCGGCTTCGGATCCCAGATGTCAAGGTGGCTGGGACCGCCTTGCAAAAAGAGCAGGATGACCGAGTTCGCTTTCCCCCAACCGTTGAGTGGTTTAGCAGGGTCTACTGTTGTATTCGCGTTGGCTTGGAGTGACAATACCTGTGGCAAACTAATGCCGAGCATCGCCGCACCACCGACACGTAGAAATTCACGCCGTGAAAACCCGTCACATAAACGTCCGGGTAGTTGTGGTAACGATAACATCTATTGTTTCCTCCATCTTTTTAAACTTTATGAATATGAGCGTTGTTCCAAATGTAAAGCAAAGACAAATTATGCCATTTAAGGCATAATTTCATTCCACAACGGTTTCTGTCTAAGTAGAGCACCTGCGTTAGGTTACGGGAGGTTGCCAACTCTCCCAGGAACCACTGCGGAATGTAGTGGAGCAGTGCCCAGATTTAATCGTTTAAAAATTTAGCGATTGAATAAGAAAGCGGGACTGTTAATCAACGCCCACAACAAGTCTTGCGCGCCTTCTTCCTTAGATTCAGCGTTCGCGAGATGTTCAATCGCTACTGCATATTCGTTCTTTTCTGGTAACCGAGAAAGCGTTGCGAGATAGAGTTCTTCAACGAGCGCCCGGTCGTTTTGATTCGTTCCGATAAGTTGCGCGATACGTCCTTCTGGATCGATGAGTGCTTCTGCAACCGTTGGTCCATTAATGAGATTCATTGCATGTGCGAGACTGACCTCGGTGGTGCGTTCACATTCACAAGAAGTCTCGCGTTCAGGTCTACCAAACAACTTCAAAAATCCATCATCTTTAACCTTGCTGTCTGGTAGCTGCACGGCTCGGAAGTTTTTCGGGACCTCTTCAAACCGCGGTCGGCTTCCTGTTGCGACCCCAATAGCATCAAGCAGTTGCTCTGCTGTCAAGCGTCTGGCAACGGCGTGCGAAAAGTTAATTTTGTCAGTCTCGTTCCACTTGTTCGTTTTGATGCTCTGTTGATAGGTTCGAGAACGCGCGATTGTCTTCATGATGTGCTTTATATCAAACCCGCTATCCACGAAATCCTTCGTCAATGCATCCAGCAATTCAGGGTTAGTGGGTGGATTACTGGTGCGAATATCGTCTACAGGTTCAATAATTCCACGTCCCATGAAGTAGCTCCAGATGCGATTTACGCCTGCGCGAGCAAACATCGGATTGTCTTCGGCGGTGAGCCACTCTGCAAGCATCTGACGTTTATCATCAGTTTTTGCTGCAACCTCTCCGAACGGAACTGACGGCTCAACGACCGCTAAGGTCCGGGGGTGCTTCACAGGTTCTGTGGTGTAATTGGCATAGACGACTTCATCACCGGGAAGCTGCCCTGGTTTGACTCTAACATCCGCGAAGAATGCGCCGAATTCATAGTATTGATTTTGCGTCCATTTTTCAAACGGATGGTCATGACATTTGTTACACGAGAATCGGACCCCTAAGAAAAGCTGCGTTGTATTTTCCACTGCAGCAGTATATTCACGAGAGACACGGAAATAGTTCGCTGCTGGATTCGTGTAGGTGCTACCATTTGCGGTAATGAGCTCCCGTACAAACTCATCGTAGGGACGATTCTCAGCGATGGCTTGATGGATCCACTGCTGGAAGAGCCAAACACCACGCTCACCGAGGAATTTACGATTAGACTGCAGCAGATCGCCCCATTTATGAGTCCAGTGATCGATAAACTCCGGTGTCTCAACAAGGGTATCGATAAGCTGCTCTCGTTTAGCTTTCGATGATGTTTTGTCGGTCAGGAAACTCCGAACCTGTTCTGGGGTGGGCGGAATACCCGTTAAATCGAAATAGATACGTCGGACAAATTCCGCATCCGTACAGAGTTCGGAAGATAGAACCTTCATCCGCTTTAGTTTATTGTGGACGTGCGTATCAATGTAGTTATATTCTGGAGTTTCAACCCACTTGTAGCCGCTCCTGTCCCCCATCACAATGATATTGTTGGTGCTGTAGGCACCTTCATACCGAGTCAGGATAGCAGTTTCACCGCGGCGTTCTGCTGTTACAACACCGTTGTCGGTGACGTTTGCTACTTCACCGACACTACTTGTGAATTTCGCCTCGCGTGTAACATCCCGCGTTGTTCCATCTGGATAGTGAGCGATGACTATAAGCTGCTGCTTCATCCCCGGTATCGCGAGTTCCGCCGAATCGGGTATGACCTCTAATCGTTCAACACGCTGCGTCATTTCAACGTCAGGCGTAGCACCTTCCGCGATCCACTGATGGATGATACTATAGTCTCGATCTCCAGGGACAACCACCTGTCCGCCTTTGTGAGGGACTTCGGATGTCGGTTTTAGCAACATCAGACTCTGCTCAGGAAACGCCCGGTTGAAGCGTCTGCCAGATATATCTTCAATGAGCAGTTCATAATCAAAATCTGGATCGTAGCCGCGAAGTGAGAGTTTGAACCCGTTTTTGCCTTTTGCTGCGCCGTGACATGTCCCGTTATTACACCCGGCATGGCTCAAAATAGGCATGACATCCCGCACGAAACTGACGGGTTGTGCCGCCATACTTTCGACCTTTACAGGCAATTCCGTGTTCACACCTTTGACGCTAATCGTAATCTTCGTTGTACCAACTGTCATCGGGAAGATATACCCATCTTCATGCACCTTCACACCGGCAGGGTCAGGTGTCAGCACAGCCCACGGTGTTACATCTACCCATTTACCATCTTTTGTCTTACCTGACACGAGCACGCGTCTACCATCACGGGCATGCTCTAATGTCAACGACTCCGGATGAACCCTCAACTCCGTTAAAGCGACATCTGCAAGCCAATCTTGCGCTGTCGAAGCCTCTGCACTTGTTGCTTCCTCTATTGGATTCCATCCGGTTAATTGGAATACCAAACAGACAAAACACGTAACAAAGAGCATTGTTACAAAGTTAAACCTGGGTTTCATCAAAAATTCGGCGTGAGTCCCCGACTGTAGCGACAGAGGCAACGCCGTCCTCCTTAAATTGCTTTTTTAGCGATTGGATTTTCGCTTAGTGTTTTTCCATTGTCGAAAAACTGGTTTCTGTCTAATTTGTTGGCGAAGTTAGAGAACCTTACTAATACATAAAAGTCCTTGATCGTCGGTAGTGTCCAGCAATTTATCTTACTATCTGCGTTGATGCTGTATTAATAGTCTATGCAAGATCCCAGAGTAGGACGGTGTGATCATCGCCCCCGCTGGCGAGGATACCACCAGCAGGCGAATACTTAACACTCCTAACACTGGCCGTATGCCCTGTGAGTGTCCGTTTAGACTCGCCGGTCTCGACATCCCACAAACGGATAGTGTTATCGTTTCCACCGCTTGCGATAGCCTTACCGTCAGGGGAACAAGCGACACTCCAGACATAACCCGAATGCCCTGTGAGTGTCGTTATTAACGCTCTTGTGTCTGTGTTCCATAGCCGAACCGTGCCATCAATGCTGCCGCTGACGAGGATTTCTCCATCAGGCGAATAAGCGACCGAATCAACGATATGCGTATGTCCCTCAAGCGTCGCCCTGTGCTTCGCGGTGACAGCGTCCCACAATATCACAGTATCGTCTCCAGTTCCTGCTGCGAGTATTCTCCCATCAGGCGAATATACAACACATCTGATAGAATCTGCGTGTCCTTTGAGAGTGCCTTTAGCCTCTCCCGTACTGGCATCCCATAACCGCACCGTACCGTCAGGGCTTCCACTTGCGACGGTGGCACCATCTGCAGAATACGCCACACTTCTAACAGCATCCGTATGTCCGACAAGGGTGGCTGTGGGAGATCCATTCGTTGCGTCCCAGAGTACTACTGTATTGTCAATGCTCCCGCTGGCAATTGCGCTGCCATCCGGTGAAAAAGCGACACATCTAACGTATTCCTTGTGTTCAACGAGGAGGTTAAGTCCGAGCCCGCTTTCAACATCGTAGACCCAAATGCCGATGTCACATGCGACTGCAAGCTGCGTGCCATCCGGTGAAAATGCTATATCTCCAGTTAGATTTCCTTGATCGAGGCGTGCTTTGACCCCTTCAGGTAGATCTGATTGTGCGTCTGTATGCGTATTTAGAGTTTCCAATGATAAATATCCTTATTTAGGCAAACAGGCTAAAACTCGCCTTTATTAATTTTATTTATTTATGTTCCTAATAATTGTGACGTTTAAAACGTCACAGTGACGTAACAATTCCAAGTGACATGTGGGAATGTGACGTTTTCCAGTTTTCATCACGAATAAGATTTCATCACGAATAAGAAAAGTATCTCGCGCTATTTCTGATTTTTCAACTGTCCCCACACTATTGGCAATTTCCCAGTAGCAGCGACATCTGCAAATTCCGACTCGCTCGCCAACCAATTGATAACGTTCTCGGTAAGTCTCTCCAACTGCTCAATATCCTCGTTATTCTTGTGATAGTTTGGAAGCCGCCAGTTCATGTTGAAGACTTTACCGTCTCCAGCGTCCCAATAGCCGAAGGCTGCAATGCGATCACCCCAATCGTTCGCTGGTGGTCCCCATGCATTAGCAAGTGTAATAAATTCCGTCCAAATCTTGTCGTAATAGTCGCCGCTCTTCGGATAGCCAGTGGAATTAACTTGGATTCTATCGTCTACTTGGGGTGTCTTTCCGTCGATATTTTCGAGTCCTTCTGTCAATCCTAATTTAATCGTCTCCTCCAACACAGTAATACCGACATTAACACCGTCTTCAGGAACGGGACCGAACTGTCGTGCGACCGCTTTTTCAAGTCCAAAGTTCGTTGCGTGCCGGATTGCCCAGCCTGTCAAGAGGACAGCTCCGCCGCTTTCGGCGTAGTCCATAAATGCGTCAATCTCTGCAGGAGATAAGTCCCCGGGGTCGGTATCCCCTTCATGCCACCAAACAACCCCAAATTGTTTGAGTGTATTACTCTTCAAATCTGCTTTACCAAGTAATTCCGTTTTGAATGTCTTTTCAGCGAATTCTAACGCCGGTGCCGTGAAGGGCCCTTCATCACCGAGATAGATAAATCCGACTTCTACCGCAGCATTACCTATACTTATACCAAAAGTGAAAAGAAATGTCAAACAAAGTACGATTTTGCGAAACTTGCAAGCCAGATATAGCCGTTTAAAAGTCCGTTCCATTGTTATCTCCTTGGTCAGAAGCAACTTCGTCAGGCTTCTGTCCTTTTTTGGCGTTTTTTCTGAGCCGCTATTTCATTTGCGAGCCGTTCATTCGCCGCTTTCACAAAACTCCGTTCAGCCTCGAATCCGATGAAATCCCGCTGATGTCGTTTACACACTACAGGACAAGTGCCTACACCTGTAAAAGGATCTAAAACCAGATCGCCGGGTGATGAACTTGCTAAGACAATCCGCTCAATTAATTTTTCGGGTTTCTGGATTGTGTTGAGTGCTTTTCTATTTACCAATTCTTTTGACCGATAGGTTAACTGTTTTATATCACCCCAAACATCGCCAGGATTTTTCCCTTTTGGATTGTACTTCGTCTTGCCAAATTTACCGTTGGTCACAGATGGCACATTTTCACACCGATTCCGATGCACTAACTCAACAAGTTGTGCGACTCTGATGGCATCAAGGTTATAGCATTGTGGTCTTTTACCCTTGATAAAATAACAGATGATGTCGTAATTATTAGTGTAACTGATGCGTCCCTGTGCAAGCCGACTCGGCTGATACCACACAATCTTTGAACGAAGGGTTAAAAACCGTCGATAGTCTATAAAGTCGATGCAATCGGGTTTACCGAACAAGTAAAGCGCGCCCCCTTTTTTGAGTTTGGGTGTGAAACGCTCGATAAGCGTAAGGTTAAACTCCTGAATCGACCGAATCTCATCCCACGGATTCTCCGTCACGCCATACGGTCCATCGCAGACAATCAGATCCACAGAGGCATCTTCTATCTCTTTCAATAGGTTAAACGTGTCGCCACAATGGATAGTATTGCGTTTGAGCATAATATCGCGAATTATCCTTCTGCGTTTACATTGGTCCGACCCGCCGCGGTCCTATGTCCATAGCGAACATAGACGCATCAAAATTCTGTTTTAGTAACTCCATTTTGATGTCCTGTTTTGCCGGTGTATGCCAAAGATTGTTAAACTCGTCTGGATCCTCAATGAGGTCATAAAGTTCACCTTCCGCATGCCCGTGGTAGACTACTAATTTGTAACGCTTATCTCGATACATAGTTGCGCGGGAATGATCAGACAAATCAACAGCGTCGTAGTATTCGCATCGGACAAAATCGCGGTGATGGTCTGGTTCCGCCTCACCTTGCAGTATCGGTAGGAGCGATTGTCCGTGCATCCCTTCAGGCACCGTTAAGCCCGCTAACTCCAAAAGGGTCGGTGCTTTATCAACAAGTTCAACAAGGGCATCGCTCCTGAGGCCATTCACAAATTGCCCCTGCCATGAGAAAATCAGTGGTACCCTGACCAATCCTTCATAAAACCGACACCCCTTCTGTATAAGTCCGTGGTCTCCGAGCGTTTCGCCATGGTCGCTTGTAAAAATGACAACAGTATTTTCGCGTTGCCCGGTCTCTTCCAACGTATCAAGAATTCTGCCCAATTGCTCATCAATCAGTTGCACCATAGCATAGTAGGCGGCTTTGAGGGCTTTGGCATCCCTTGCGCCGACTGCCTTCGCTTCCTGACGCGGTGTTTGTGGTAAGATTGGGCTACGAATATCTAATTCATCTGGCGTACGTACTTTGGACTGAAAATCGACCGCTTGCAATCGGGTTTGTTGCTCAAGATCACTGTCTCGGAAGAGCGGCTCTGGCATCTCCGCAGGATTGAATTGCTCTCGGTGCGTCTGTGGTGGATTGAACGGTGGATGCGGGTCGTAGATGTTGACGCTTGCGAGCCATGGACAATCGCGTTCCTCACGAATGAATTCAATCGTTTTTTCGGCACACCAAGTCGTCTGATGTAACGCTGCGGGTACGCCTTCAGGATTGCGATTTAACTCGCCGAGTATGTATCCTTTTGAACGGACCCAATCGGCGTAGTCGTGTCCCTGTTCCCAATCGTCACGTGGCGCGTGGCTGTATTGCCAGTAACGGTATCCATCGTCCGTGCGCGGTTCTATGCGGCGATAGGCACTTGCGAGATGTAACTTGCCAATGAGTCCACAATCGTAACCGATGTCTGCAAGAGTGCGCGTTACAAGGGGACACGTACCTGGATAGAAATCGTTTCCGTTGCGATTGGCGTGTGTTGCATTCGGGTACATACCCGTGAGAAAACTGGCGCGACTCGGTGTACAGATAGGACTTTGGCAATAGGCATGTGTGAAGGCGACTCCGTCCGCCACCAAACTATCAATGTGCGGTGTTGACACATACGGATTGCCTAATGCACCGATTGTGTCGTAACGCTGCTGATCTGTGCAAACCCAGAGTATATTGGGTGCCTTAACAGCCATCTATGAGCCTCTTTGTATATGCTATTTAGTCGTCGCGCTGAATCCAGTCTCTTTAACAATGTTCGCGAGGTCAGCGGCAGTGACGGTATTTTTACGGACTTTAATGATTGCCTGGTCCGGGAGAGAAACTTCAACACTGATAACGTTTTGGTGATGTGAAAGTGCATCCTGCACTTTTGCAACGCAAGCCCCTCACGTCATACCGGTCACAATCAGAGCGACATCTTCGCTGCCCCCTGGCTCAATCGGCACGGACATAAAGGCGTTTAGCAATTTTCCAGAAGCGGTGTCAAATATCCGAATTTTTCCGTCGAAACCGCCGGTAGCAAGTTGTTTACCATCAGGATGGAAAGAGACAGCAAAAACAGCAACCGTATCCCCCTGCATTGTCGCTAACCGCTTGCCATCCGCCACATTATAGATACGCGCCTCACCACTGGCGCACCCAGTAGCAATTTGACTGCCGTCTGCTGAAAATGCGACATCCTCAATTGATCCCGACTGTGCTTCATAGGCTTGGATGAGGTTAAAATCGGTATTGCCGACATCTCTTCGGGTTTCACGAAAAATTCTGTAGAGGCGGGGTATCCGGTCTTCGCCACCACTCAAAACCTGATCCTCGGTCGGGTGCCGTGCGATAGTATTAATTTCCCCGTAACCTTTGTTACTGGAATTAATGTCATCAACAAAAGAGCCTGTGTCAACCTCGACTAATTTGAGGGCGGTATCACGTCCACAACTGACGAAATGCAAGCCATCAGTGGAAAAAACCGTACCGAAAACCCAATCGCTGTGGTTGTCGAATTTAACGAGTTCTTTTTCGTCCTCAATAGAGAGCACACGCACAGTTTGATCTGAACATCCAAAGGCGATACGATTGGCATCTGGTGAGAAAGAGAGTCCGTAGACGGTATCATAACTGGAACGGATGGCTTTGATGAGGGTATGCGTTGCGGTATCCCATAACTGCACTTCGCCAAACTGTGCTGGGGAGCCACCTGCCACGCCTAATATTTTTCCATCTGCTGTATATGTCAGCGATTGTATGCGATGCGCTTTACCGACCAAGCGGGCTTTGAGTTCAAAGTCCGTTGTGTCGTACAATAAAACTTCACGGAATCCTGATACGACGAGGGTACTACCATCGGGTGAATACGCGATAGCAGAAACCACGGGAGGTACTGTGTAAGTGGGATAGTTTCCGTCTCCGAGGGCATCAACTTCGGTGGGGGTATCGTCTTGCGCGCCTTCAAGAATCCAACGCCGAAATAGTTCGACCTCTTCAGTGGAAAGCGGTTCTTGGTTCTGTGGCATCGCTGGCTCATCACCAGAAATAAGTTTAATGATGAGACTCTCATCGGGTTTCCCGGGGATGATTGCCTCTCCTGCCATTCCACCGCGCTTCAATTCAGCGTAGGTCGTTACAATTAGGTCCGCATTTGGATCGCCAGGGTGATGACACCCTTGGCAACTCCGCTTGAGAATCGGCACAATCTGTGAGTGATAACTAACTGCTGAGCCGCTACCATGATTGTCCGCCGTTACCAAAGGGCTCCATACGCTAAAGCAGAATAGATAGACCGCTACATGAATAATAAACGCTGATTTCAATTTCTTCATATTCCTTGAAAACCCTCCGAGTCGTTACGCGTTAAGGTACCGTTCTATAGCGAGTTGTGCCAAGAAATGTCACAAGTAACATATTATTTCAACAATTATACTACAATTTCACAATAAAATTCAAGAAAAATCTTGCACCAAATATTTCTCGTTGACATCTATCGCAAAGTACGATATACTTTTTTGCCTAACACTAAGGTAATACATATTTACCAAACTTAACCCTTAAACAAATCTAAGGAGATTTTTTTAATGAAAACAGACTCAGGACACAATCGACAGATTTCCTATATTGGAGGTCTCATTTTAGCGTTACTCATCATCGGCTTTGCGGGAAGTTTACAACTTGCAGATGCAGCAGATACTTATGAAATAGACACTGCACACTCAATGATACTTTTCCGGGCAAAACATAACGGAATCAGTTATAACTACGGCAGATTCAATGAATTCACTGGTAAAATCACCATGGACGAAACCGATATATCCAAAAGCATGGTGGAATTTGAAGTAAAAACAGCAAGTGTTGATACAGCCAACGACAAACGCGACCAGCATCTCAGAAGTCCCGACTTTTTCAGCGCGAAGCAGTTTCCCGTTATCACCTTCAACAGCACAAAAGTGAGTATGAAGGAAGGGGCAGAAGATGTACTGGAGGTAACAGGTGATCTTGAACTACTCGGTGTCAAGAAATCTATCACGGTTGATGTTGAAATTACAGGAAAAGGTCAAGGGAGACAGGGCGAATCTCTGATCGGGTTTGAGAGCATCTTTACAATCAATCGGAGCGAATTCGGGATGACCTACGGTGTTGGGGGACCTGTCAGCGACGATATTCGTCTGATTGTTACCATCGAAGCGAAACAAGGATAGGCATTCTACGCCCCGATTTACCGTTGGCGCGCTTTCTAAGCGCGCCGCCCTTATGCAGCAAACCGAAGGAGAGCCGTGATGTTACTAATCAAACAACTTTTTCTGGGTCTACTCCTACCAGCTCTCGTCGGTGGTGGTATTCTTGTAATCGCCAGATCCCTTTCCCCCAAAGCATACGCAACTGTTAGATACGAGAAAGAAGAAAATGGATTTACGGCTTGGCTTATTGCTGCCGCATTGGGTGTTGGCTACATAGTTGGCTATCTGGGTCTGGAGGGGTTGCCAACATTCCCGCCCCGTCAGGGAATACATTGGTTCTGTTATCTTGCTATTATTGGGTTGATCGTCGCGAGGTTTTGGCATGTAGCGCTGTGGGGACCAATAGCACAGATAGCAATTTCTATTATGACACCGCGTCTCCTTCTAACCTCAACATTCAAGCACACATGGGGACCCATTGAAGGGATTATCTGGTGGGTGTGTCTTACTGTTGCGATCTTTATTTTTTGGCACTTCATAGAACAAAGCTTCAGCGCGCTACCTTCTGGTGCGTCTGGTCCGTTTGTCTATTTCGGACTCTCTGGAGGGACAGCCTTGATTCTCGCACTTTCAGGGAGCCTACGCTTGGCACAACATGGCGGGATTTTGGTAGCACTCCTCGCAGCGAGTTGGATCATTACGCTCGTTCTACAACGGGACAGGAAACGGTTCGTTTTTCCACGCGGTGCCTCGCCGATTCTGACCCTCCTACTTATTGGTATTTGGATGAACGGTTACTTCTTTGCGGAAGTGCCAGCAATGAGTGCTATTTTGTTGGTGATTTCACCGCTTTTGACACAAGTTGGGCGGATAGAGGCAATTCAAGAACTCGGTGTTCGGCGTTCTACACTCGTCCAGATAGCTGCCATCGCGCTGCCAGTTGTTATTGCAATAGGTATTGCTGTTATCCGCTCCGGCTTCTTCGGAGACAATAGCGGTTATTAATTAAGAGCGAACACACAACCGGAATAGTTTGTCTAATATATCTAAGCATAATTTTGTAAGTAACAGTATCTTTGGAAAGAAGTGGTTCGTTTTGCATTGTAAAAAGATTTGATCACCCGCTCGGTTGGGAGAAAAGAACAAACATTTGGAGGCAAAAATGGGCTTGGTACGTAATTTGAACTTTCCTATCATAGCATTTCTGCTGGGTATTTTAATGCTTTTTAACGGTTGTGTGAAGATGGAAGCGACCCGGAAAGCGGATTGGGAGACACACTTCACAGACGTGCACTTCGTCAACCACAAACTCGGATGGATTGTCGGGGAACAGGGGGTGATTATTCATACCCCAGATGGTGGTAAAACGTGGAAGCAACAAGAAGTTGACACAACTGGCGTTGGATATCGCATGCCCGATGCTTCCTTAGATTTTAAGGCGGTCTACTTTACCAATGCAAACTACGGATGGGCTGTTGGCGATGAAGGGTTAGTCGCAACAACTGACGATGGCGGCAAACATTGGACCCTACAACGGAGCGGTACTTCGGCAATGCTCCTTGATGTCTATTTTGCCAATTCAAAAGAAGGTTGGATTGTTGGCGAAGATTCGGACGTTCTTTATACCAAGAACGGCGGAAAAGAGTGGAAACGCTATGAGTATGTTAGCGAGTTTATGCTCAATGGTGTCTGGTTCGTTGACGATTCGACAGGTTGGGTCGTTGGCACCCACGATAGGATTTTTCATACCAAAACAGGCGGTGAGGCGTGGCGCGAACAGAGCAATCGCTTTGAAGGTGAACGCGATCGGATGATTAATGACAACAAACAGGTCTTCTTCGTTAGCGATAATGAAGGTTGGATTGTTGGCAGCGATGGATCCATCTTTCACACAACCACGGGTGGTATAAACTGGGAACGTCAAGACAGTCGCATTCCGCTTATTAACGGACACGTCCGAGATACCATCAACAGTATCCACTTCACAGATACAAACTACGGTATTGCTGTAGCAGACGTTGGGTTTATCACGCGTACGGAAGATGGTGGTGATAACTGGCAACTGATGGACAGCGGTACTGAAAACAATTTGACGGGTATCCAGTTTACCACACCCACAGAAGCCTGGGCAGTCGGATGGTACGGCACGATTCTACACACAACAGATGCCGGTGCGACCTGGCAGATGACCAGCGGCACGACTGCCAACGATCTGCAAAATGTTCAGTTCACGAATGCAAACCGCGCCATTGCAGTCGGTAGGCGCGGGACAATGGCAATGAGTGAAGATGGTGGTCAGACATGGAACGAAATTGAAACAGATATTTGGGACGGTATCTGGAACATCTATTTCGCGACCGACAAACATGGCTGGGCAGTCGGTGAACGCGGACTTGTTGTCCACACCAGCGATGGCGGTCTAAACTGGGAACGTCAGCGTAGTAATTCGGCATTTACGCTTCGGTCCGTCCACTTTATTAGTCCTCAAATCGGTTGGACTGTCGGAGACATGGGAAGTATTTTACACACAATCGACGGTGGACAAACGTGGCTTCCACAAACCGCCGTTGGTGACTTTCTCTCCCTCATGCTAAAGGGCGTATTTTTCCTTGATGACAAGAAGGGTTGGGCTATTGGATGGCCGGGTGTTTGTCTTGCGACTGAAGACGGTGGTCTGAGCTGGACACAGCAGGATACCGGCACCTTCAATGAACTTTATGCTGTCTACTTCACAGACGAAAATACTGGATGGATTATTGGACAGTTCGGGGAGATTCTGCACACGAAAAACGGTGGCAAAAAATGGAGTTTCCAGCGCAGTCGCACACAAGAAAACTTAAACAAACTCTATTTCGCCGATGCACAGCACGGATTAATCGTCGGGGACAACGGTGTAATGCTTACGACCATCAACGGTGGTGCAAACTGGGAACTTCAAGAAAGTGGCACCGATAACGACCTTTACGGGTTAGCTTTATCGCCAGATGGCGTTGTAGCAGTCGGTAAGGGTGGAATCGCGATGCGTTACTCTGTAGAGGAAACAGAATTGCCAGCCAAATTGCCACCGGTCGCTGAAGAGACGGAGGTTATTGTCTCCGCTGAAGAAGATGCCGCTGTTGAACCTATTGTCTACCATTGGGACATTCTCCGACAAGCAACTTGGAGAACTGACTTTGCGGATGTCCACTTTATAGATACACAAAACGGATGGGCGGTCGGTTCGGACGGTGCAATTGCCCATACTACAGACGGCGGAAAAACGTGGCTCCCGCAACATAGTGGTGTCAGTGAAAATCTGCAAGAAGTTGAATTCAGTGATGAAAAACATGGTCGTGTTCTTGGTGCTGGACTTTTACTTCAGACCGAAGATGGTGGCGAAACATGGCAGCCGATTCTCCAAGCGACCAAACAAAATCTCCCACGCGTTAGCATGATGCACTTCCTAAATGCTGAAGAGGGCTGGCTCGGCGCCAGGATTGGGGAAATTTTACACACGACTGACGGTGGCAAAACGTGGAAAATCCAGAAAACTGGAACCACTATGGCGAACATCACCGATATCCATTTCATCAATAGTCAGGTCGGATGGGCGGTCACGCCTCAACGTCGAGATGGCGGGTTTATTCTCCACACTGTTAACGGCGGTGATTATTGGAAGATTCAGACGAAGACGAACCAACCCGGTGTTGCTGTTCACTTTGCCGACGAGACCCACGGTTGGGTGGTTCTCGGCAACGGGAACTCTTTACTGACTGAAGATGGTGGCGAAACATGGAGATTGCAAACCACATCCCGAAGCACAAGCGGTTTGCGTCGTATCACCTTCCGTTCCAATACAGAGGCATGGGCACTCGGTGGTGGCGGTGCTTATGTTACCGAGGATCAGGGGGTGACTTGGAAGGCGGTTCCTGTTGACACGGGAGATGATGGCGGCGATAATACGGTCGCTATGGGAGAATTCAACCCGTTTTTATCCGAAGGCGTTGAATTAGAGTCCGAGGAAGTAGAAGAAGCAGAAGAAGCGGTTGAGGAAGGACCGACGCTAACGTACGACGAGACACCGGAGGAAATCCAAAATCGGCTTCGCGCGCAGTGGCAACGTCCGGGACGGCTTGCACCTAACGGTGAACTTCCGCCTAACGCAGAACGCGCCGCACCACCGCAATCCACACAGCAACAGCCGCCACCACCGGAACCCGAAAGACGCAGAAGGGGAAGGGGTGGTCGTCGCGTCGCGAGTGTGCATTTCCTTGACGCAGAACTTGCATGGGCAGTCGGTAGCGGAGGTAGTATCTACCACACGACAGACGGTGGACAGACGTGGGAACGTCAACTCGGTGAATCGGAACGCAATGACTTCCGAGAAGCCCTCTTCTACGACGACAAAAATGGCTGGATAGCTGGAGATAGTGGTGTCTTACTGGAAACTCAAGACGGTGGAGAGACTTGGGACTCACTTCCAAGCCGAACACGTCAACGCCTTATTGGTATACACTTCGCCAGTCTCGAACCGAAGTGGGGTTGGACGATGCAACGCGATGGAACTGTCCTCTATACCACAGACGGTGCGACTTGGACAGCAGGCGACACACCCGAACAGCCGCCATTCATGGAAGGCGATTTGCCCGGAACATTTTCACTGAACGATGTCGATTTTGGCAAGTTTTCTGAAGGCTGGGCGGTCGGTAGACTCGGACAAATCATCCACAACAAAGACGGCGGTCCCACGTGGACACCTCAGCGGACGACTGCAAATGACGCGCTCATGGATGTAGATATGAAATTCGCGCCGCTCGGTTGGGCGGTCGGACAGTCTGGCGTAACGCAGCGCACGATCAACGGTGGCGAGTATTGGCGGATGCACGAAACCAAGAGTCATTACGACCTCAACGCCGTTGCATTCATTGCTAAGCGGACAGGATGGGCAGCAGGTGAGGCGGGTATTGTCCTCAAGACGACTGATGGCGGTTTCAATTGGGAGCCTAAAACAACTGGCGTTAATAAGACGCTTCACGGTATCCTTGCACTCTCTGAAAAAGAGATTTACGCAGTCGGCGAAGAGGGCATAATCATCCGTTCGACCGATGGCGGTGAAACGTGGGAGCAGGAACACACTGATATTGACAACAATCTTTATATTATTACCCGTTCTAAGGACGGTAAAGCGTTGTGGGTTGTTGGGCAGTGGGGTGTCGTCCTCCGCCGGACGTTAGAAACACAGGAACAGATGTCGATGCGGTAACATAGAGGCGCGTATGTCATCTATTCGCGTCCTTGCACGAATACATCCTTGTTTCTCAGGATCAGGTTTACGTCGAGCATTATCTTCGTGAAGGCCCCCATTGGCTGCGAACCGAATTTCAGAAACTTGAAGATAGGATGCCACTGCCCTCAATTGAATGTGAGTTGAGTTTGCGTGACATCTATAACAGTGTTGAAATAGAATAAAGCTTGCTGCAGCCAATCAGATATGTTACACTCCATGCATAATGAATAATTTTAACTTTATCGATCTCTTTGCTGGAATAGGCGGGATTCGCATTCCGTTTGAGAAGTTAGGTGGAATCTGTGTATTTAGTTCTGAATGGGACAAACACGCTCAGCAAACCTACGCGCATAACTTTGGTGAAACACCCGCTGGCGACATTACCGAAATCAACGAAACTGACATTCCAGACCACGATGTTTTATTGGCAGGCTTTCCGTGTCAACCCTTCAGCATTATTGGGGATAAACAAGGCTTTGAAGATACACGTGGTACGCTGTTTTTCGACATCGCGCGGATTTTAAAAGAGAAGCAGCCGAGTGCGTTCCTTCTCGAAAATGTTAAGCAGCTGCTCACGCATAATAAGGGACAAACTTTCACAGTTATACAAGAACAATTGTCACGATTAGGTTACACGACTTACCACAAGGTATTGAATGCACTTGACTTCGGGCTGCCACAGAAACGGGAACGGATTTTTATTGTCGGGTTTCGTGAACCAATAGCATTTGAATTTCCAAAACCTATCGGCGCGTATAAACCGCTCTCAGAGATTTTGGATCCCGACGAAGATATTGAACCGAGTTTGTTTGCATCAGAGCGCATCCAAAAATCGCGACGAGAAAAGTGTAAAGGCACCCCCTTTTTCCCATCTATATGGCACGAAAACAAAGGAGGTAACATTTCGATGTTGCCCTTTTCGTGCGCCTTAAGAGCCAATGCCTCCTACAACTATCTTTTGGTAAACGGTGTCCGGCGACTTTCTGGTAGGGAATTGCTGCGTCTACAAGGGTTTCCCGAAGGCTTTAAGATTGTAGGGAATATGATGCAAATTAGAAAACAGACCGGAAATAGTGTCGCTATTCCGGTCGTTCACGCGATTGGTAAAAAAATGTTGCAGGCATTGCAACAGCGCAAACCGATGATACGACTTGAAGAACAATTGCTTCTTTTTGAAAATAGAATCAACGCTTATGCCTAATGGATAATAAAACAGCCAAAGACCATCTTGATACTGTTATCAAAAAAGCCAGAGTCCATTTTTACAAACCAATACAAATTGCCGAGATACTCCACAGAGATAGAATTGAGAAAGATATCGACCTTGGCGACTTGGAAACTTACCGAACGCCTTCAAGAAAATGGCGAGATGCAATTTCTCTCAGGTTTATCGGACGGATATCTACGTCAAGCGCAAGGTATCAGGATGACCTGTTTAACCCGAATGCCACACCTCCAACGGTTTTAGTGGAATTGGGGAGGATAAATCGGAGCAGCAACGGAGCGGTTGAGGCTTATATTTATACGGCGTTAAGAGATCGACTTTCCCAAATGTCATCAGGTTTATCTGCCGTTTTACAAGCGGAGAGCAGCTCTTTTGAACTCAGGAACTTCATAGATAGTTTTACGCGGAATCCTGGACTCTCACGAAGTGTTGACAAGATATTTGAAATTGTGGTTTATGCCCTGTTTTCCACACTGTTAGAAGCCCTTGAAGTTAAAATCGGAGTGCGAATTGATAACATTAACAATACAATTCTAAGTGAGTTCTCTGATTTCACCGAAAAGGTTCTCGGATTGTCCAAAGACGCGCCAGAACTATATCAAGATGCAAAGGTTTATCGGGTAGGTGTTACCAATGCGGCAGATAGAGGACTTGATATGTGGGCGAATTTCGGGGTCGCTATCCAGATAAGACACATATCCTTAACACCGACAACCGTGAAGGATATAAGTAGCACTATTTCCGCTGATCGGATAGTTATCGTCTGTAAGGAATCAGAAAAAGATATTCTCGTATCTGTCCTGAAACAATTTGGTGGGACCAGTCGAATTCAGAGCGTGATAACCGAGGATGAACTTGATATATGGTATGAAAAAGCCTTGCGCGGAGAATCCTCCGAGTTGATTGGTGATAAGATATTGCAAAAACTCGCAAATGAGATAAGAGTTGAGTTTCCTTCAACCGACCCAAAATTCGCTGACTTTTTCAAGACGCGCGGATATCAGCGTTCAATTTCGACTGATTTCTGGCAATTTTAGATTCCGTAAATAAACAAAAACGTAGCCTGAAACGTAGTGAAAGGCGAATCTACGGAGAGGGTCGTTGTTCATTCAACTTACCTGACCGAACCGCAAGGAAAAAATTAAAAAAATGAAGTCAAAATCCAGTAAAGCCTTACTTATTTCAGTTCTATTACACTTCGGTGTCGGGGTGCTCGGATTTTTCTACTGGTTCGGTACGAACCCACAGCGAAACACCGATAGTATCAATGCACTGCTTATCGCAGAAGAAAAGCCGAAAGTGAGGCGTGTGCAACGGCGGAAACGCGTACAAATGACGCAGAAAAGGACCCGTGATACCAACCAACCGCGACTGAAAATTCTCACAAGTAATCAGCCTGCTACAACTCGCGGGGTCGTTTCCGCTGCGGAGCCAGCACCTTTTCAACCCTTCGACATGGATAATTTAGACGAACCCGTTGGGCCCACAACGACGACCGTTGAATTCGACGACACCCCCCGTGTGCAAAGGGTTGTTGAACGTCCTTCCAGGAAACGACCAAAGACCCAAGAACGTCCCAAAAGCAGATTAGTGAGGTTCATTGAAGCACAAGAGGGACCACAGCGCATCATCTACTGCATCGATCTCTCTACGAGTATGCAAAACCTGCCACCGCACAAACTCAAACGAGTCATAAACCTCATGCGAGATTCACTCACCTTCCTTGAATCACACGATAGTTTCAATATCGTGGCATTTAGCGCGGAATTAGTCGTCTACCAAGAAGGTTTCATCCCTGTAAGTGAGCAAGCAGTTGCCGCGTCGTCAAATTATCTCGCTAACATCCAATCCCAAATCTATACAGAGGGCACCGACCACGACATGCTAACGGCGTTAACAGAGATTGCGAACAGCGCGCCTACCCTTGTTGTTCTCTTTAGCGACGGTATTCCTACGACCATTGAAGGCGCAAATCTCGCCGTTGTCGGTCAACACGCTACGGGGAATGGACGTATTTTCGCTATGGGGACCGGAATGGCACCTAATTTTCCAGGGGCAGTGATGCTGAAGCAACTCGCTACCGTCAGTGAAGGCGACCTCTGGCTGGTTGATAGAAGCAGAATTAGGTAAGGGGAAATTGGCATGCAGCAAGACATGCTGAAACGTGCGGAAGAAATTGCCACGGGTCTCTATCCACATCAAATAGAGGGGCTCGCTTTCCTACTCGGTCGGCGGCGTGCCCTACTCGCTGATGATATGGGACTCGGTAAAACCCGACAATCCGTTATCGCAATGGTCGAGGCAGAAGCAGAGGGACCTTACCTCGTGATTTGTCCTGCCTCTGTCAAACGGAACTGGGCACGTGAAATCCAACTCGTTCTCCCGAAAGCCGAACCTGCCATCGTCGGACCTGGTCCTCTCCCGCCAACCGATTTCCCAGATTGGGTCATTATCAATTACGAAATTCTCGGTAAACATTTCGAAGGATTGCTCGCGTTTGAATGGAAAGGCATCGTATTCGACGAAGCACACTACCTAAAAAATCATCAGAGCAAACGCAGTCGGAACGCAGCCAAACTGGTGAAGTCAATTCCACATGAACCGATCGTCCACGCACTAACCGGCACGCCGATGACCAACCGCCCCCGCGACCTTTTCCCGCTCCTGCAATTGATGAATCACCCGCTCGGTAAAAGCTTCCTCAGTTTCGCGAAACGTTATTGCGATGCCTATCAGGGCGAATATGGGTTGGTGGCGGATGGCGCAAGCAATATAGAAGAATTAACCGTTCAACTCCACGGCGTTATGCTGCGACGAACAAAAAATGAGGTGTTAGACCTTCCGTCTAAAGTCCGAACATGGTTGGATGTTGAACTGCATCCGGTAGCGATTCAACATTTCAATACCGCTATCCGAGAATTTTTGACTCAATTTGACGCGCCGGAATCTATTGAGACGATCCAAGATAACCCAGAAAACCCGGAACGGCGACAAGCGGTTGGCAGGCTGACTACAGCCCGCCGAAAACTTGCCTTCGCGAAATGCCGACATACCATCAAATTCGTTGAAAACGCCTTGGAACAAGGCGAAAAGGTTATTCTCTTCACGACCTTTCTGAATACATTGGAACGTTTCCACAAGCATTTCGGCGACCGAGCTGTTTTCGTTTCCGGTGAGGTCCCGGCAGAGGAACGGCAAAATCGTGTGGATCGGTTTCAAAACGATGAAAACGTTAGGCTCTTCATTGCCAATATGCACGTTGCGGGTGTGGGCATCAATCTAACAGCTGGACGGCAAATCGTTTTCAACGACTTAGATTGGGTACCAGCAAACCACTGGCAGGCGGAGGACCGCGCGTATCGTATCGGACAAACGGGGACCGTTAACGTTACCTATATGATAGCACGCGGCACAGTAGACGAATTCGTCAAGACTGTACTGGAAACGAAAGCTGCGTTGATGGACGCTCTCGTTGAGGGTACACTGTTGATATCTGGTGAGGACGGGGCTCTGCAACCTGATGTCCTCAGCGAACTCAAGCGAATGATGAACGCGCTTTCCCTGCATGCCGAAAAGGTCGAGGAATCGCACCTGCTTGATGTGCTTCAAGAAACGAGCGATGCCTACCTTGAAGAGAACGCTTCACATCTCCGTGAAGCGACCCGCGCGCAGCTCCGTCCGTATTCCGAAGAAGCCATCCGAACCCTCGCGCGAGTCCTCGCAGGTCCCAAGCGAAACGTTTATCACGCTGAGAGTGCCTCACAGAAAGGCAAGTTCTATACACTCGAAGTTGTTGGGGTGGATATAACATGCGATTGCCCCGGTTTCACACATCGCGGCAGTTGTCGGCACGTCCGCCCGTTGAAATCTACATTTGTCGCAGGGAAACCTCTACCGGAAGGCTATAGGAAGGTTTCATCCAATTAAGAAATTAATAATTTTTGATAAATAGTTCTTTCCCTTTTGCTGCCCGTTCTTTTCGATAGTTATTCATACCGTACTGCAATGTCCACTCCTGAATATCCGCAAAACCGAAGAGGTCTCTAATGACAGTCGAATCATCGTAGGTAATCAGCCACCTATGTGGACATTTTCTCATATTCTCTGCGAATTGCGCGTGGTCAAACGCGGTATGCAGTTCGCCTCTCACGCCGTATAGTTTCGACTCAGTTGCTTTCCAATAGGGCGGGTCGAGAAAAATAAAAACATCTTCGCCATCTTGGAAAAGGGCATCGGTGTAATTACCATTTGTGATTTTGACCCCGGAAAGATAGGGATAGATGTTCCGCACGCGTTCAATGGAAGAGTCCGTGAAACGCTTCTCGAAAGCGGATTGAGAATATCCACCAGAATCTACAACCCCAGAAAAAGTAATGCGATTGAGCACGAAAAAGCGCACAGCGCGTTGAAACTCGCAGAGCAGGTCTCGGTTCTGCTTCAGTTTATCTTTTGCTTGCGTTAATTCCACAAATAGGGCGCGGCCATCCGTAGTAGTCGAGTGTGTTTCTGTGAGTGCTGTAACCAAGTTTGGCGCGTTGTCTCGGACCTGTTTCCAGAAACAGTAGAGATCATAGTTAAGGTCATTGATCCAATAGGATTTGATACGATTCTGAAAGAGGCTTCGGATTGCAAAAAAGACAGAACCGCCGCCAACAAAAGGCTCGCGAAATTCGGACATATTCACCGGAACAAGCGGCAAAATCTGTTTTAATGCCCTTGATTTACCTCCTGGGTATCGGAGCGGGCTTTTTGCTAACTTAGGCATGACGACCTGTTATCCATATTTGTAGTTTGCTATTTTGACTTGCTTCTTGGTTGAGTAAAACGAGTCTTTTCTGGTGTGTCTGAGTCAAGCGATTTTCTGCACAGAAACCAAATATGTCCTCTGTCGCACATGGTAAGCGTAGGCTTCCAACGAAATCGCCAGTTAGTTTTAATCGTGTGATAAATTGGATGTCTGTTCTTTCGTCAACTGCTACTTCTTCCATACTCGAAAAAAGAATCAACTTGAACAAACCGTCCTTGATGTCATCTTCAGATGGCAGTTTTCCTTTGCTGCTGTTTTTGGACTCTTGTATAACTAACTGACCACCTTCCCAATAAACTTCATCAGCAGTTAGATAATACTGTCCGCCGAGATAGTTTGAAATTTGGAAAACACCTTTCGTATTTTCCTCAAGAGATTCTAAGATGTGTGTTGTTCCAGATTCTCTATGGGCAGCCTCGTATGAGCGTGGGAGACTTACCGCTTTGAAGGACGTTAAATTGAAACGACCATCCATCTTAAATTTTTCAAGCGTCTGGATATGGTTTTTTGGACTGTGAATAGCAACGTTTTCTTCTTGAGATATTTTCTTATAACCATCAACCGCATTCAGATAAATTGACTCGAAGTCTTTCTCAAAGTGGGTCGTGTTCCAATGTAATGCACTCATCTGATACCGACTTACCTCAAACAATTTTTCACGCACGCTCTCAACGTTTAGAATCTGATTGGTAATTCGGTCAGTTGTTC
Source organism: Candidatus Poribacteria bacterium (assembly GCA_963662915.2). Lineage (GTDB taxonomy): Bacteria > Poribacteria > WGA-4E > WGA-4E > WGA-3G > WGA-3G. The sequence goes on from CAXXEU010000002.1 coordinate 3,509,480, forward strand.
CCATTTTTCTCTCTGCATCCTCATACCATGCCAAAATGATGTAGATGTTTAGAAGGTTCATCCATGAAAATGTAATGAAATTAATTCTATCATTGTTTTGCGTACCTGCCCCCTCATCTTTAATGACTGGAATAATCGTGACTTTTTTCGTATTGAGGTGATATGTATTATAAATCCGTGCGAAAGGATACGAGCGCGTCCGTTTCGGTGAAATCCATTTTGAAAAAGCAAGGTTATTACCGGATGTTCCCAAATCAATGAGTCCATAAGACTGCGCTTGATTTACATCAAATTGGGCTATATTGTACAAATTGAGTGCATCCGGGCTGAAGCAAGGAGCGTATCTTACATCCCTAACGAAACCTTTTAGAGAAAGTGTCGCCACTATTAAATGCCTCCACGTAAAAATTCATGGGTGTTCATTCTAAAGTTCCTTCACTATCTTAAAGTATAACATGCGTTGTTTTTGTTTTCAACATATCCACCAGAAATTTTAACATCCACTTCGTTTTGGGTGTCCCGCCCATTTTAACGAAATTCTGTTATCATATTCCAATTTTCCTTATCCAAATTTTCCACTTGACAACTATCCGAAAATCCCCTAAAATAAGAACAGCCAAATCTGAACAGAAAGAAATATTGCAAACATCATTCCTTATTAAACACTTTCTTTGGCCTGCCATACCTATAGAGGAAAAACAGAGACATGCCACAAACTGACGCAAATCAACCGAATGTTATCGTCTTTTTCACCGACCAGCAACGATGGGATACCTCCGGCTTGCACGGCAACCCACTCGACCTAACCCCCAATTTCGATCGGATGGCACAACGCGGCACACACGTCCACCGCTCCTTTACATGCCAACCCGTCTGCGGTCCCGCCCGCTCATGCCTCCAAACCGGATTATATGCAACCCGCACAGGATGCTTCCGAAACGGTATTCCGCTGTCCCCGAACCTCAAGACCCTCGCACACCACTTCGGTGAGGCAGGTTACGCCACCGGATACATCGGTAAGTGGCACCTCTATAGCGGTGGCACAGGACCGGGCCCCGTGCCAGAGGCGCACCGCGGTGGATACGACTACTGGTTAGCATCCAACGTTCTTGAGTTCACCTCCGATGCGTACCAAACAACACTTTACGATAACGACAATAAACCCGTTGACCTTCCCGGTTATCGCGTGGACGCGCTCACCGATGCGGTGATTCGCTACGTTGACCGACACAAAAACGAGCCTTTTTATCTCTTTACCTCATATATCGAACCGCACCACCAAAACCATCTGGACGATTATCCACCGCCGGACGGGTATCGGGAACGGTATACAGGAAAATGGATACCACCTGACCTTGCGGCACTCGGTGGCTCAACACACCAGCACTTAGGCGGTTACTACGGCATGGTGAAAAGGTTGGACGAAGCACTCGGCAGGCTTCTGGATACCCTCAAGAGCCTCCATCTGCTTGACAACACAATCATCCTCTTTACCTCCGATCACGGGTGCCATTTCAAGACACGTAACGGCGAATATAAACGCTCATGCCACGAGAGTTCCATCCGTGTACCGACTGCGTTTCATGGACCCGGTTTCATCGGTGGCGGGCAGCTGCAAGACCTCGTGAGCCTCGTAGATCTGCCGCCGACACTCCTGGATGCAGCAGGCTTGGCAGTGCCGGGTGAGATGCAAGGGCGTTCCATTCTACCGCTCGTTCGCGGCGAGACAGACGACTGGCCAGAAGAGGTATTCGTCCAAATCAGTGAGGCACAGGTCGGGCGCGCCGTCCGTACGCAACGCTGGAAATACGGTGTGGATGCACCGCACAAAAATGGTGGCAGCGATGCCGGGTCGGACCGGTATGCTGAGCAATACCTCTATGACCTTGAAGCGGACCCTTATGAACTACGCAATCTCATCGGGCTGCAATCGCATGAACCTGTAACAGCAGTGATGCGGGAGCGACTCATTCGGCGGATGCTTGAGGCAGGCGAAGAGAGACCGACAGTCGAACCAGCACCCACACAAAGAAGTGGGCAACGCAGTGTTTCTGAAGCCGAAGCGAGCAGTTAAAAAAGTCAGAACTATGATTTATATGATTTAGAGATTTGTGTCATGTAAGTCAGATAACTCATGAATCCTGGTTCTGACAGAAGGGTTAACGTGGTAGATAAGAGATACAAGTATTCAGAATTGACAGGAAAGATAATCAGATGTGCGATGAACGTGCATTCTACTTTGAAAAATGGGTTTCAAGAAGTTATCTATCAAAGGGCTTTAGAGATAGAGATGGCTGATCAAGGTATTTCTTTTGCACGCGAATTTGAGATGCCTATTTACTACAAAGCACAGCAGATAGGGATCAGAAGAGTTGATTTCTTAGTGGAGAACTGTATTTCTGTTGAATTGAAAGCTCTCATTCAATTGGAAGATGTCCATCTGGCGCAAGCTATCAATTATCTGGAGGCTTATAATCTGGAAGTAGGTTTGTTAATAAACTTTGGATCTAACAGTTTGGAATTTAAAAGGCTTACGAACAAAAAATTCAATCCAAGGATCCAATGAAAGTCAGAGCCAGGATTTATATGATTACCCAGATTTACTGCTTTCAATATCACAGAAATCTCATAATCACATAAATCAATAAATCACATAAATCATAGTTCTGACAGATGAGCAAAGGACCATAGTTAAAAATATGAAAATTACAGATGTTAAAACACTGGTCATGGGGACGAGTTGGCGCAATTTAACATTCGTCAAAGTTGAAACAGACGAAGGTTTGACCGGTGTCAGTGAGGTGCGGATGAATAACCGTACAGACGCGCTTGTCGCCTATATTGAGGGGGCAAAAAAACGGCACGTCATCGGAAGTGATCCCTTCAATACAGAAGACCTCTACCAACGCCTATTCCGCGACGACTACGGTCGCGCCGGTGAAATCGTCGCAACCGGCATTAGTGTTATTGAGATTGCATGTTGGGATATTATCGGCAAAGCACTCAACCAACCGGTTTATCGGCTGCTCGGTGGTGCCTGTCGTGATAAAATTAAAGCGTATGCCAACGGCTGGTATCGTGTTGAACGTTCACCTGAAGAGTTTCACGCTGCCGCCAAAAGAGTACTCGAAAAGGGGTATCAGGCACTGAAGTTTGACCCATTCGGTGCGGGTTATTACGAACTCTCTTACGAAGAGAAACTAAAGTCCGTTGGACTTGTCGAGGCGGTCCGTGATGCCGTCGGACCCGATGTCGAAATCCTCGTTGAGATGCATGGTAGATTTAGCCCATATATGGCGATCGAGATTGCCGCAGCACTGGAAAAATACCAACCGAGTTGGGTTGAGGAACCAGTACCACCCGATAATATCGCAGCACTCGCAAAAGCCGCTGAGAAGATTAATTTACCCGTCGCGACTGGTGAACGGCTCCACAATAAATATGAGTATCGTGAGTTGATTAACCTACAAGCGGCAGACATATTGCAGCCCGATATTACCCAGACAGGCGGTTTTTTGGAGACCAAGAAGATCGCAGCGATGGGCGATATGTGTTACATGACTGTTGCACCGCACAATGTCGGGGGTCCCGTCTCTACTGCAACTGCTTTGCATTTCGCTGCTTGCACGACCAACTTTAAGATCCAAGAACACTTCAACGATTTCTCCGAGGCGTGGGTTAAAGAAGCGGCAACAGGATGCCCAGAAGTTATTGACGGCTATTTTAGTCTGCCTAATGGACCCGGACTCGGTATGGAACTCAACGAGGATCTCATCGCTGAGCATCCGTATCGTGAAGGTTCGTTTAACCTCTTTGAAGACGACTGGCACAAACGCGAATATTAGTCTGAACCGTAATTTTAAAAAACAGATAGGAGCGTATTCAGAAACAGATGAGTTTTCACTATAAAGACGGGGACCTCTACTGCGAAAAACTGAGAGTTAAAGACATTCAGGAACAGGTGCCCTACAGTCCATTCTATCTTTACAGCCTTGCACAATTGGAGGCAAACTACGCTGCATACCAGAAAGCTCTTGATGGAATCGACGCAATTATAGGCTATGCAATTAAAGCCAACAACAATCTCAGCCTTCTCAAACGACTCAGTGCCCTCGGCAGCGGTGCTGTCCTTGTTAGCGGAAACGAATTGAAAATATCGCTCGCGGCGGGATTTGATCTGAAACGGACAATTTTAAACGGTAATGGGAAAACGCTTGAGGAACTCAGCCTCGCTGTTGAACACGGTGTGCTCATTAACATCGACAGCGAATTCGATTTAGCACATATTCAGCAAACAGCAAAAAATATTAACAAACCCGCAGATGTGCTTATTCGTATCAATCCAGATGTGGACCCCGGCGTTCATCCTTATGTCTCTACAGGCATGAAAAATTCCAAGTTCGGTATCCGCAACGAACGGCTAGACTGGTTTTTGAATGAAATTCGCAAAGACAGTCTACTGAATTTGGTCGGTGTTCACTGTCATTTGGGTTCGACAATTAAGGAGATACGAATTTTCCGAGATGCCACCGAGATTATGCTTGCGTTTATGCGTGCGATCCAAGCGGAAGGCTTCTCACCACGCTATCTCAATATCGGCGGCGGTTTAGGCATTGACTACGAACGCACGGGTGAGGAAATTCCAACACCGTCCGACCTCATCAATTCTATCCGAGACTTGCTGCCTGAGGATCTTACACTCATTATTGAGCCGGGCCGTTCTCTCATCGGCAATACCTCTGTCTTTGTCAATCGTGTTATCGGTGTGAAGACCAACGGTAATAAACATTTCATTGTTACCGACGGCAGCATGTCCGAACTTATCCGTCCGAGTCTCTACGACGCCTATCAACACATTCAGTTTATTGAACCCGTTGATGGCAAGGTTGAAACGTACGACATCGTTGGTCCTGTCTGTGAATCTTCAGATTTTTTAGGCAAAGACCGTGCCCTTCCGACACCGCATGAAGGTGCCGGACTTGTTGTTTGTGATGCAGGTGCCTATTGTCACGCCATGAGTTCTAACTACAATCTGAAGATGCGTCCTCCAGAATATCTCGTTGACGGTGATAACTTCACCTGTATCCGCCGAGTTGAAACATTAGACGATTACCTACGTGTTTTTGACGTATAAACGCAAAAGACGAGTATTTGGGCAGGCGTTCATGCCTGCCCACCATTGCTACAAGCGTTCTTCCAAAAACGCAATCCCTGCCTCCAAATCAATCTCATGCTCACCTTGAAAATGATCCAGGACCAACCGATCGCGGCGTCCTGATGCTGCATAGATTTTCTCTAATTGCCCAAACGCCGCCAGGGCATCCGACTCAATGAAACACATATCATCGGAACCGATCTGTGCCATACACGCCCGCGGCGCTATTAATCCTGCCACATCAGCAATATCGCCTGCCTTCCGAAGCCCGAACATAAACTGTGAACCGCACGTATTCCCACGGCCGCGATCGTTCAAAGCGTCCGTCAGCGTACTCAGATAACAGACAATCACCGCCGCCTTAACCCGCTGATCCAAGGCGGAAATGTAGGTCGTCATCGTGCCACCAAACGAGCAGCCCATACATCCCAATCGACGACCATCAACTTCAGGGCATGATTGGAGATAGTCCAAGCACCGTTGCCCATCTGAGATATTCAGTTGCAAGAGTTGATAGCCAAAATACCCGAATGCGAGATAGGCGACATTGCATCCGTCGCGACTTGGGCGACGCACCCATTCATCCCTGTCCTTCCGTTCACCAAAGCACCGCCAATCTGGAGCGAGTGTCACAAAGCCACGCTTTGCCAATTCCACGGCGTACTGTTTCTGATAATCTTCTACAATACCGACCGCACCCTCTTTACCAATCCCGTGCCCGTGAGCACACAGTACCGCCGGTGCTGGATTCTCTGCGCTCGCCCCGTCTGGAATTAAGACATACGCCGGAACCGAAGAGAATCGGTCTGGATTGAAGATAATTTTCTCTCGCGTGTAGCCATCGTGTTGCGTCCGTTCCAAAGTTTCAACTTCCAACGGTACCGCCTCTGGTGAAGGTCCCAAGTCCTTAACAAGATTACGTCGAAATCTTCTTCGCCACACTTGCCACTCCGCTTTGGTCGTACCGTCAAAGTGAAGCGGTGGCGTTGCTTTCAGAAGTTCCTCAACGCCCTGTTCTGCTGTCAAAAAACGCCGTGCTGCCATAACCGTATCTCCTCTCACTTATGATAAATTCCTACAGTGGGAAACCGCTTACCTTTTCATCTCACTATCTATACTTCAAATCCAAGAAAAAATCAACTGTTATTTTTTTGGGAGGAAAATTCATCACGCCTACAAAAAGAAAAGCGCGGTGATACACCACGCTTTTCGGAGTTTTTGCTTATAGATGGGCTTGGAAAGCACACCTACAAACAGACGCTATTAACATCTTCGCATACAACACAAATTACTTCAAAATGACCATCTTTCGCGTCAATGAAGCTGTATCTGCATGGAGTTGATAGAAATAGACACCGCTTGCGACACGCTCGCCTAAAGTATTACGGCCATCCCAATACGCAGCACGATGTTGTTCCATGTAATAACCTTCCAACTGATGTCCAAGCACCAATCTACGCACCACGTCGCCTTTCGCGTCGTAGATGGTAATTTTCACATCGGCTGGCTTTGCTAACTGATACGGTATCCACGTCTCTGGATTGAACGGATTAGGGTAGTTTGGCAACAATGTAGTTTCTACTGGCACTGCTTTGGTTTCCGTTGCCAGCGTTGTCAAGAGTTCTTCCAGTACTTTAATACCCCTCTGGAAGGCTTCATCTGTCTTACCGAGCTGTTTAGCGTTGTTGATCCAGTGTTGAAGCCTTTCGGCTGTGAGTATCCCTAACGTCTGTGAAGATACTGGTGGAGCCCCTGCTGCGGCCTCAAGCAAGGTAATAATTCGTAGCACGTCTTGACGATCAACTACACCATCACCAGTGACATCTGGATTTGGATGCACGTCATCAGCGACAGATTGACCGAAGTAGCGTACAACCTCTATCAGATCGTCCACATTAACAACACCGTCAAGATTAATATCCTCGGGTATGAGTTTGGCCGATTCGTTTATATCCCACAGCAAAACGGTTCCATCCGATCCCCAGCTGACCAACCTATCGCCTTCGGGGGTGAATCCTAACCAAAGTGTATCTTCTGACGGAGCGAAAAGTGTCCGCTGGACTTCACCGGTACGGGCATTCAGCAAGCGAATTACGCGCCATCCGCCAGCTGCCAACGTCTGACCGTCTGCGGAAAACGCCAGTGTTCGCCCTTGCGTATTCTCAACAGTTTGCTTGAGTTGACCATTCTGAGGGTTCCAAAAAAGAATCTCACCCGGGTTCCCACTCACCAGGATATCGCCATTAGGCGAGAAAGCGAGGGACTGAACACTGTCCGTATGTCCTTCAAGGGTCCGTTGGAGTTTGCCATTCTGAGGGTTCCAAAAACGAATCGTCCCATCCCAACCCCCACCCGCTAAGGTTTTACCATCTGGTGAGAACGCGATGGTAATGATAGATTCAGTATGTCCAGAAAGCATTCGCTGAAGTTTGCCATTATTGGCGTTCCATAGACGAATTGTCCCATCCCAACTCACACTCGCTAAGGTTTTACTGTCAGGTGAAAATACCATAGAGTTGACATCTATGCCCTCCCAACGAAGGGTCCTCTTGAACCGATTCGTGCGAGGATTAAGCAAATGAATCTCAGGATCGCCAGTCGAGGAGGCAATCGCTAGCGTTTTACCATCAGGTGAATATGCGAGGCTAGTGCCGTATCCTGCCGCATCAAGCACCTTGTTGAATTGCCCATTCAGCGTGTTCCAGAAAAAAACCCTATTCCCACTCACAACCGCTACGGTTTTGCCGTTGGATGAGAGTGCGGTTCCTCCGAAATTAAAGTGACTCTCAATGGTTAACCTGCGCGAGATAGTTTCGATGCTCCAGAGACCGATAGTCCCCTCCAAATCGTTACTCACCAAGGTGCTGCCATCTGATGAAAATAGGAGGGAATGGGCAGCATGTGCATATCCAGTAAACATCCGTTGGAATTGACCTGTGTTCGCGTTCAATAAAAACAATTCTGTTCCCTGTGAAACTGCTATCCCTCTGCCATCAGGAAAATATGCAACGGAGTTGCTCCAGCCCTCAATGGTCCTTGTGTTTTTCCCTGTGTTAGGATTCCATAAGCGAATTGTTCCGTCTTGCCCCGCACTTACGAGTGTGTTATTGTCAGGTGAGAATGTAAGGGAGTGAACGCTCTGTGTATGTCCAGTAAGCGTCCTTAGGAGCTTACCCGTGCGGGCGTTCCACACACGAATCCGGTTATCCTCGTGGCTGTCCGCAGCACTCACCAATTTCTTGCCATCGGATGAAAACACAAGTAAATGAACATTCTGTGCATGCCCAGAGAGGGATAATTCGCGCTTACCCGTCCGAGCGTTCAATAAATCAACGCCCTGATATCGGCCCACTGCCAGCGTTCGGCCATCTGGAGAATATGTGAGTGATGTGGTTCCTTGACCGACAAAAGTTGTTTTGTGTTCTTGGGTGCTTGGATGCCATAACCGAATCTCTGTGGCACTCGCACTTGCTAACGTCTTACCATCCGGTGCGTATGCAACGGAATAGACCGGTGCTGTATGTCCAGTGAGGAGCGCAATCTCGGTGCCAGTCTGGGCATCATAGAGCCAAACCCCGATACCTGTTACGACGGCGAGCTGCATGCCATCAGGCGACAATGCCATACCATTTGCCCGACCTTTGCCGATACGTGCTTTGGCCCCTTCAGGTAGATGCCATTGTGGTGTATCTTGGGCAAAACTGCTCGTCAGAAACAGCATGGAAACAAACAACAGGATAAAACTCGAAAAATTGATTTTTTTCATTAATTTTTCCGCCTTCTTGAATAAGATTGACAAGTCACCAATTCATAGGTTTGTCCATTAACCAAATTATCCGAGACTCATCTACATTCCATAAAATCTAACATACATTCGAGAAGTTGTCAATGATTTACGGTTTCAAGCACTAACTGTGTTTCTGCAAGCCCTGCAATAGATAGAAATTCCCGTTGACTTTTAAAAAACGCCGTGCTAAAGTAGTAGCATGAACGACACATTGCTCAGGGTTCAGAACCTTAAGACCCATTTTCGCACCCCGGAAGGGGTCGCGCGTGCGGTTGATGGCATCTCTTTCGACATCAAGCCGAACGAGATTTTCGCACTCGTCGGCGAGTCGGGGTGTGGTAAAAGCGTCACTGCCCTTTCTATTATCCAACTCGTTGCGAAACCCGCTGGATTCATCGCAGGCGGTGCCATCTATTACAATGGGCAAGACATCACGCGGCTCTCTGAAGTCGAGAAGCGGAAGATTCAGGGCAATGACATCGCCATGATATTCCAAGAACCGATGACCAGTTTGAACCCAGTTTTCACAATCGGCAACCAGATTTCGGAAGCGATACGACAGCATCAAAATTTGCATGGAGCGGCTGCACGGAACGCAGCGATTGAGATGCTCAATCTCGTCGGGATCCCAGAGCCTGCTGCCCGTTACGATGAATACCCGCACCAGATGTCCGGCGGCATGAAACAGCGCGTCATGATTGCAATGGCACTCTCCTGCCACCCAGGGCTGCTCATCGCCGACGAACCGACGACAGCCCTCGATGTCACCATCCAAGCACAAATCCTCGAACTCATCGAACGCCTCCAGCAAGAACTCCGGATGGCAGTGCTGTTAATCACACACGATTTAGGCGTTGTTGCGAACATCGCCGACCGCGTCGCCGTTATGTATGCCGGGAAAATTGCCGAGACAGGCACATGGGAACAACTTTATAAAACTCCACAACACCCATATACCGTGAAACTTCTCGAATCAACACCAGCACGTGATAAACGCGGCACGCAACTCCATACAATTACAGGTAGAGTCCCAAAAGCGACTGAATATAACGACGGTTGCCGATTCGCTGAGCGGTGCCCGAAAACCATGGACGGATGCGAAACTATCGTCCCCCGACTCCAGACCGTCAACGGCAATGAACACAACGTCGCCTGCCATCTTTATAACCCTGAGCCACCATTTTCGGGGCAGCTTGCAAACCGAAAACTTGCTATACAAAAGTCGGTGCAGCTTGCAAACCGAAAACTTGCTATACAAAAGTCGGGGCAGCTTGAAAACCGAAAACTTGCTATACAAAAGTCGGGGCAGCTTGAAAACCGAAAACTTGCTATACAAAAGCATGCTACAGGAACCGGTTCTACAAAACTGGAACTTGAGACAGATACACATCGGATAGAAAATACTCCGATACCGCCAACAGCCCCATACCCGCAACTTCAGGTAAAAAATCTCTGTGTCCACTATCCGATTCAGAAAGGGATTTTGAAACGAACAGTCGGTTACGTTTATGCCGTTGACGATGTCACGTTCGATATTCCACGAGGCAAAACACTCGCATTGGTCGGCGAATCAGGGTCCGGCAAAACATCACTCGGAAAAGCCGTGCTTCGATTAGGCGTTCCTGTCAAAGGCAATCTCGTCTATGACGGTGTCAACATCGCTACTGTGAAGCGCGCGGAGCTACATCCGTATCGGAAACGAATGCAGATTATCTTTCAAGATCCGTATGCATCCCTTAACCCTCGGATGACAGTCGGGGCTATTATCCAGGAGGGAATGCAGGCACACAATATCGGTGATTCAACTGACGAACGTGACGAGCGAATCGCAGAACTGATGCAGCGTGTCGGTTTATCGCCGGATATGGTAACGCGCTATCCGCACGAATTCTCTGGCGGTCAAAGGCAGCGCATCGGTATCGCGAGGTGCCTCGCCGTTGATCCAGAGTTCATCGTTTGTGATGAAGCCACCAGTGCACTGGATGTGTCCGTGCAAGCACAAATACTAAATCTACTAAAATCACTACAAACAGATTTCAATCTCACTTATCTCTTCATCACACATAATCTGTCCGTCGTTGAGTATTTTGCAGACGAGGTTGCGGTGATGTATCTTGGTAAAATCGTTGAGCGCGGGACGACAGAGGAGATTTTCGATTCACCAAAGCATCCGTATACGCGCGCGCTTCTCTCCGCTGTCCCGAAGATGGATGAACAAACCGGCGTTGAAAAGATTCGATTAGACGGCGATGTGCCTTCGCCAATCAACCGTCCATCCGGGTGCCATTTTCATCCCCGTTGTCCAGAGGTAATGCCCGTATGTAAAGACCTGTATCCAGACGAAACACGTTTCACACAGACGCACTCGTGTCACTGTTCCTTGTACTATGAGGATCCCTGAAGATTCAATCTTTATGAAAATTCCTGAAAACAGTGCCAAAACCGTAGGTGAACATAGATTAAACGGGAACCTGCAAGAACGAAGGACGCAGCAGCTCAGGAGCAATCGTTAAAAAAATGCCAAAGATTAAAATACTTTCTTCAGATGTCGCCAACAAAATCGCCGCAGGCGAAGTCGTTGAACGTCCCGCTTCAGTCGTCAAGGAGCTCATCGAAAACGCCGTAGATGCCGAAAGCACTTCGGTTCGCGTCGAAGTCCGTGCTGGTGGGAAACGGCTCATCCACGTCTCCGATAACGGAAGCGGTATGGAACGTGAGGACGCACTCCTCGCCTTAGAACGCCACGCAACGAGCAAAGTCAACCGTATCGAAGACCTTGATCAGATTCAAACCTTTGGTTTCCGCGGCGAAGCCTTAGCCAGTATTGCCTCGGTCTCACAATTTGAACTCCTCACCCGTACGCCTGACGCACTTATCGGAACAAAGGTGAACGTTGATGGCGGTGTCTTCCGATCTGTGGAAGAAAGTGGATGTTCTCCCGGCACACACATGTCGGTTAACAATCTCTTTTACAACGTTCCAGCGCGCCTGAAGTTCCTGAAAACCGATACCACCGAGATGAACCACGTGACGCGACAGGTAACATGGACAGCCCTCGCGCATCCGAACATCCATTTTTCGCTGACACACAACAGCAGATCCATCCTTGATGTTCGCGCTTGTGATTCACACGTGGAGCGAGTACGCCTCGTCTACGGCAAAGAATTCGCTGACAACCTTATCGAATTTACAGAGGAATTGCCTGACTTGAAAATGTACGGATTACTCGGGAAACCGGAATTTACGAAACCGAACCGTGAGTATCAACTCTTTTTTCTCAACCAGCGACCGATTCGCAGCCACATCATAGCTGCAGCACTTACAGAGTCACTCAGTTCAATGATTGCCAAGGACCGGCAGCCTGTCGCCCTACTTTTTCTAACGCTTGATCCTGAAGCCGTCGATGTCAACGTCCATCCCGCCAAAATAGAGGTGCGTTTTCGGAACGAACGGACAATTTATAGCGGTATCGTTCGAATGCTCCGCAACGCCATCCATAAAGCCAAGTACATTCCTAAAATCGAAACCTCCGTCGAACCGTCGCAGTCCGCGGAAGATACTGAACGCCGAGATCCCAGCCTATCACAACGCGTTTCCACATCACGGCACGCCCCTCAACGCGCTGCACCTATAACACAAACACAGCGAACACAAACACCATTTGTTCCGCCACATCGTGCAGAAAACAACGGCGCGGAAACCGAAACTACCGACAGATCGGAAGCACAAGCCCCAACGACACCGACTGAAATCGTTGTGCAACCCCCGCAGCAGGTTCCTGAAAACGCCGATCTCAGTCTACTCGATTTCGAGAACGTCCAACTGAAGACGAATCTCTTTAAAACCTACATTGTTGTTGAGGCAAACGATAAAATTTTCTTCATCGATCAACACGTCGCCGCCGAGCGCGTCCTTTATGAACGCTTCGTCAACCAGATGGAAGCCGACGGCATTCCTGTGCAGGGGCTGCTTTTGCCCGTCACGCTTGAAGCCACTCCAGAGCAGCTCGGCACCCTCAAAATTCACGGCGATATTTTTAAGAAACTCGGCTTTGATTTGGAGGAATTCGGTGGGAACACTATCTTGATTCGTGCGATTCCAGCACCCCTGCCAACACGCGTTGCCGCACAAACTGTCACGGATTTATTTGCCAAACTCCCGACACAACCGCATACCGAAGTGCAAATTCCCGAAGCGATTGACAACGCCTTGATAACTCTTGCCTGCAAATCCGCTGTCAAGGCAGGAGATACGCTGGATACAAAAGAAATGATAAACCTTCTCAAAGAGTTATCCGAAGCGAAACTCCCGTTCAATTGCCCGCATTCACGACCGATCATCGTTGAAATGGGACGCGATGAATTAGAACGCCGATTCCATCGGTAAAAACGCAAAATGCACCTACAGTTGTCGTAGACGAAACGCTACATTCTAAAAAAAAACGGGCGGACTTTAACATCCACCCAAAAAGAAAAAAGAGAAAACTACAAAACCCACACCGACATCTGACTCGCGCCACGATTGCACCATGCATAATACGGAATCGCTGTAACTTCCAATTGTCGCATTTTCGGTTTTGTGGGCAAATAGAGACTATTTTCCCACTCAGAAGCATCTAACACCGTCCCGATACCACGAATCAGCGTCACACCGCCCAATAACGCCGCATTAAAAATCGTCTCCAACGCAACATCACCGGAAAGTGCCAACGTCTGAAAGACACCATCTGGATTGTCAACATCCTCGAAGCAATAGACAATCGGACCGCGGCGCAAAGCAAAGCGTCCAACGTTCTCCCTGACAAGCGGATGCGCATAAACACGCACGACAGGCATATCAAATCGCAGTTCAACACTGTCATCAGCATGCCACTCCCGCGTAATTGAGAGGTACCCCTCGGCGTTCGCTTCAGGTCTGTAGAGTCTACCGTTGACGCGTGCCTCAAATTGCTCACACCAGCCCGGCACCCGTAAATTCAGACTGAAGGACACCGGAACTTCGGGATCAATAGTCAACGTAACATCGCCTGTCCACGGATAATCGGTCTCCTGTGTCAATTTCACAGAGACATCACCTGCAACAGTCGCCTCGGCAGTGCCACCGACGTAGAGGTTCACCCATACACCCTCGTCCGATTCAGCGTAGATGTATTGTCCGACAGATGCAAGGAGTCGTGCAATATTCGGTGGGCAACATGCACAACCGAACCATTCGTGCCGGGAACGATCGCCATCACTCGCCAACGGATTCTGATAAAAGAAGCCGGTTCCATCCAGCGAGATTCCAGAGAGCGTACCGTTGTAAAGAGCCGTCTCCAACACATCTATAAAACGCGACTCGCCGCGCAATAAGAACATGCGATGCGCCCAAAATATCAGTCCGATTGAAGCACAGGTCTCAGCATAAGCGGAGAAATTTGGTAATTCATAATCGTTTGTGAAACCTTCATTGTGCCCAGAGGGGCCCACGCCACCCGTAACATACAGACGTTTCTCTGTTACATTCCGCCAAAGTGCTTCCAAAGCATTAATGATTGCGGTATCGCCGGTCTCATAAGCAATGTCCGCGGCGGCACTATAGAGATACATCGCTCGGACAGCGTGTCCGACGCACTCTGTCTGTTTCTGTATAGGGAGATGTGCCTGCGCGTAGTGTCCCTCAAATTTTCCGTCCCGTGTGTAGTGATGCCGATAAGAATCAAGCCCGCCGGGAATGTCAGGATTCTCTAATTCCTTTTCAAAAATCGATGGAGCATGTCCGCGTCGGGTGACAAAATATCCGGCGAGTGCAGTGTAGCGCGTCTCACCTGTGACGTTTGCCAGTTTCACAAGCGCGAGTTCAATTCCCTCGTGTCCAGGAAGTCCGTCCCGTTTGTCGGGTCCAAAGATACTGTCAATCAGATCGGCAAACCGACAGGCAACGTCCAATAATGTTTGCTTTCCGGTGGCTTGATAATGCGCAACGGCTGCCTCAAAGAGATGACCGGCACAATACAACTCGTGCATGATGCCAAGATTCTGCCATCGCTTTGTCGGCTCAACGAGTGTGAAATAGGTATTCAGATAGCCATCAGGTTGTTGGCTCGCAGCGATCTTCGCGATAACTTCATCCAACGCCACTTCCCACACTGGATTCGGATGCGTTGAAAGGGTATATGATGCCGCTTCTACCCATTTATAAACATCGGAATCGTTAAAAAAAATGCCTTCAAACGCTCCAGACATCAAACCCGCAGCTTTTGCAAAATTATCTATTCTACCGGTTTTTCGGCACTGTACCAATTCGTGCGGAATCGTCGCTTCGGAATTCGTTTTTTGTCGAGGTGCCCAAAACCGATCGCTAATTGTAACAGCCGTGAAGGGAAGTGCTTTCACAATTCGGTCTCTTTTCTGGTTAATGCAGTGAAGTGTAATATTAGCGTCTTCTGATGCTAATCTCTTGGAACGCTTCAGCAGGTAAGTATTTTCCCAGCACATTCTGAACAGTTACTTCGTTGAGTGCCTGCGGTGTGATTAGGACGCATTTGTTCCGCGAGTTCTTGCGCCAAGCCGTCTCAAACGCCTCGTAACTCAGGCGACGCTTGGCGAAATTGGTAGGATTTTGCAGATATACCTCGCTCATTTGATCGTTATAGTCAGACATAGGCAAGACTTCCGGGGTTCGCCCTTGAAATTGAATCATTACAATGGGCGCCCATCCTTTGGCAACAAACGCCTTGAGGATATCAAACGACCCGCCAGAGATAATAGCGATGTGCTGCACCTTTCCACGCGTTCTCGCATAAAAATCGTCAAGCCCAATTCTACTCACAGGCATAGGTTCGCTGAAAGCGTTTTTGAAAGCATTTCTCAGGTAAGGTTGCTCCTCCAAACGTACCATGGCACTCTTGGGTAAACCGACTTCTTGGGCCCGCTTTGCTCGCTCCGGTACGTTCCGCGCCGCAGCTTCGATCGCCGATTCAGGAACGTAATACTGACTTTGAGGTGGTGGACCGCAATTGATTGCCAACAGCAGAAAAATAAGCGACGCAACACAAGCACGCACAGTTGAATACGAAAAATCTGTGAGTAATGACTGACGAATTTCTCTTAAAACAGACAAACGGTATTTCATAATCTCATCCTCCTGGCATATAGAAACGGCTTGTGGGCAAAATAGTTTACCGTCCTGACTAATCAATCTTAACCGTTACCTCACGTTTTTCCTTCCATGATTCCACAATCGCTTCAGTGATCCGTAGGGCTTGCAAGCCGTCTCTACCCGTTGGTGCCGGTGGGCGGTCAGCGAGTAAATCGTCAACGAGTGCCGCCATTCGTAATGCAAATGTCCCATTAAAAGCGAGTTGTTCGTCCCTAAAAATGGAAGGACGATATTCTTCTACTACCTGACTATTGCGTTTCATCAAGGTTGCGCGGGTTAAGACATTATCAACAACAATTTCGCCATCGGAACCACAGATTTCGAGGTGCTCAATCGGATGAATGAAATCACTATCCCAACTCGCCATTAACGTAGCAACAACCTCTGTCTCATAACGGAACGAGATAGCCATGCTCGTATAACATGCGTCTTCACCTTCGCGTGCCTCATGCTGGCGCGGCTTTGCCATTTGGGCACAAACAGCGACGACTTCTCCGCCAAACCACCGGAGCAGATCGATCGCATGGGTTTGCAGTTCATAGAGAAGATAATATTCGCCCTTCCACGTTGAAGCGGGTCCCCCCTGAGATAATTTCATGTCCAAGTAGTAAGTCTGTCCAATCTCCGCAGCGTCAAACCATTTCCGCGCTTGTACATATCCCGGTGCAAAACGCCGGTTGTAATCAATAGCGAGGTGAACGCCCTTTTCCTCTGCCGTGGCGACCATCTGCTCCGCTTCGTTGATGTAAAGCGACAACGGTTTTTCAGAGATAACATGTTTGCCCGCTTCAAGGCATTCCATCACCGGTTCAAAATGCAGATAGTCAGCAGTTACAACATCCACGAGATCGCATTCCTCATGCGCCAACATCTCTTTGATGGAGGGATACCAGTTGGCGACACCGAGTTCTTCGGCGCGCGTTTTCGCTTTAGTGGTATCTGTATCACAAACTGCCACCAATTCCGCGCCCGGATGCTGCAGATAACCGAGTTGATGTAGATGCCCGATGCCACCGCACCCAACTGCTGCAACTTTCAGTTTCCCTGCCATAATTGTGTTCTCCTTCACGCGCTGGACGCGCTCCAAAGCATAGCGTGCTCCTACTCAAGTTCCGATCAAGCCTGACAACATGTTTTTTAGTCCATCTTCTGCTTGTAATACTAATCTATAAATTTCGACTAAAAGATATAATATACAATAAAAGAAAAAATAACAAGAGAAATTTTTTGAAGACCCACAAAAATCAAAACAGGGACATCATCATTGCAAGCTTAATAACATACTTGAAGTTCACACACAGCAGAATGGCTGCCAGCAATCGGCAATCCTCGATTAAATACGCTATACACAAAATATTTTGTATGACGCAAACGGGAACCTAAAAATTATAGGACTTACGCAATGCTCTCTTTTGTAGCATAACCTGTTAGGTTGTGCCTTCCAAACGTTTATGGTTGTCCAAGAATTTTCATTTCACAGCATGCATTACGGTCAAAAGTGCGTAAGTCCTGAATTAAATGTTACGAGCCTAAAATATGGAAGTTAACATAGAACATATTGCATAGTAGCAACTTCTATGCTATACTTTCTTTTATCACACTTTGAAGGAGATGCACACCACGATGCCCTGTCCGCGATGCAAACGGGAAGATGCTGTAAAAAACGGAAAAGCCAGAGGAAACCAACGCTACAAGTGTAAAGTCTGTGGCTTTCAATTTACCCGTCTAACGACTCGTGGCAGACCTCCGTGGCAGAGAGCCTTAGCGGTTTTCCTATATTGCCGTGGAGTCTCTATAAGCACGATCGCTCGGATGTTTTCGGTAGCACCGAGTACTATCTTCAAATGGATCCGAAAGTTCGGTTCCAAACGGACACCTTTGCCTGAATCCACGGCTGATGGGGCAGTCTTCCTGAATGAAAATGAAATAAGACAATATCTGGAAAAACAGAGCGAAGGTTCCGAATCTGGAAAGATTTTCGTCGTTATACCCGAAGACGTGTTGTCTGAAAATGTCGTCGTTGGAATTAAACGAGATTGACTACAGCACATAAACGCGAACTCAGTTTTCTGATTTATCTTGACAACCCCAACAATCTACCTTAAAATTTAGAGGTAGGAGGTAAAAAAAACAGATTTATGAAAATTCTATCTTTAACACCAAGCTTTAAAACAATCGCCACATTCGGTATCTGTACCTGCCTGCTCATGCTCCTTTTCGGAGGCATCGCAGTTGCACAAGACTCATTCGGCGACCCATTTGAGAAGGGCAAATTACAGAACCCGAATTGGGAATGGCAAAACGAACCTCCGAAATGGGATGTGGGCGAAACCCGTGCGGACTTCCTCTATATCGACAGCGAACCCAATCGAAATCTCTGGGCAAACGATATGTCTCATCTCCTGTATCAGGAAACCGACACAGATATATTCGATGTCGAGACACACTTCTTCGCCAGATGGGATACCAGTTCCGGGGTCAATGGACTCGTTGTGAAAAGCCCATCGGATGACAACTGGGTAACCATCAAATTCTGGTCCCGAGATGCCGCAGCAAAAGGGCAGATCCAGTATCAGACGAAACAGAACGAAGGTGGCGGGGGTCTCACCGGAAACGCCGGATTTACGCCTGAATTCGGAGAAACCGAGCTTTTTCTCCGACTCGCCAGAGATGGGGATGAATATAGTGCTTGGTATAAAACCAAGGAAAATGAGGATTGGATTGAAATTGGTGTGACCGAATTTGAACTCACACCCCCCGTATGGCTCGGTGTCTACGCGGGTGTTGCCGCAGGTGCCGGAAGTTTAGAAGTTGAATACGAATATTTCAGAGACAACCTGAACCCTTTCCCTGTTGAACCTGGCGGAAAAGCCACAACAACTTGGGCAGCAGTAAAAACTCAGTATTAAAGATGGACAACAACTATGCAGTACCGCCTGATTATTTTCATGATGCTCTTCGGAATCTCTACCTTAGCAGCGTCCACCTTCACAGATGTCAGTCTCACTGCAAACGTCTATCAACGTGACATTCCTATTGATGCGGAATCCGGGGCTTGGTTGGGTCCCGGTACCGCTGCTGCTGACTACGATAACGACGGCTATCATCTCGATATTTTTGTTGTCGGCGATGGCGGTCTACCCAACGCGCTTTACTACAATAACGGCGATGGCACTTTCACAGATGTCGCAGTACAAGCGGGAGTTACAAACACGCCAAGGGGACGGGGATGCGTCTGGTTTGACTATAACAACGACGGTTGGAGCGATCTTTATGTAACCTGCGCCGGTCCAAACTATCTCTTTGAGAACAACGGCGACGGTACATTCACAGACGTGACACAAGCAGCTGGCGTTGCTGACGAAAAACACGGCACCAACCCCGCTATCGCTGACTATGACCACGACGGTTGGCTCGATATCTACATCGCCAATTGGGGGCGAGCACCCTCCCTCTTAAACCCAAATCCCGCTCCAAAAACTAACGTCCTTTATCGCAACCGAGGCGATGGCACCTTTGAAGAAACCACCGGTATAGCCGGTGTTGGTGATAATGGCATCGCTTGGGGATCAATCTTTTTTGACTATAATGGCGACACTTGGGCAGACCTTTTTGTTGCAAACGACCACGGACCCGATAAACTCTACCGCAACCGAGGCGATGGCACTTTTGAAGATGTCTCAGAACAATCCGGTATCGTGACAGAAGTTAACGGAAAACCGACAGGTGCAATGGGACTCTGTGTCGGAGACTACGATAACGATACAGACTTGGATTTCTTCATTACAAATTATGATGCGGATCTCCTCTGGCGCAATAACGGAGACGGCACTTTCACGAATGTTGCTGAAGCCGTCGGTGTCGCAAACGAAGGTGTAGGGTGGTACGCCAGCTTCATTGACTACGACAACGATGGGTGGCGCGACCTTTACGTTGTTAACGGTGATGTCGATAATTCCCAGAAAACCAATCGCAACCGTCTCTACCACAACCAGAACGGAAACTTCGTTGACCAAGCCGATCCACTTAACGTCACTGTCGATGCTGTCGGACGCGGCGCGACTACTGGTGATTTTGATAACGATGGCGATGTCGATGTCTACATCGTCAGCAACACGGGCAACACACTCCTCCAGAACGATGTCAACGCTGGCAACCAAAATATCAAAATTCGGCTCCGCGGCACAAAAAGCAATCGCGATGGAGTCGGCACACGAGTGACAGTAGCAACAGGCAACCATATTCAGACGCAAGAACTCATCTGCGGCACAGGCTTTCTGGGCAGCGACAGTCCTGAACTCGAATTCGGGGTCCCATCTGACGCGCAAATCGGTTCTGTCACCTTGACGTGGCCCTCTGGAATCGTTGAGACTTACGAACTCTATTTTCAGGACAATGTCTATACCTTTATTGAGGCGGAAAATGTGATAGTTGCCGTTGAACCGCATGGAAAGCAATCCACCACATGGGGAAAAATTAAATCCGCTGAGGTTTTTCAGAACTATCCTAATCCGTTTAACCCAGAAACATGGATACCCTATCGCCTTTCCGAGTCGGCTGACGTTCAGATTACCATCTATGCACAGAACGGCGAATTAGTTCGAAAATTTAATCTCGGACACCAACCTCGCGGTGAAAGAACGGTTTATTGGGATGGGAAAAACAGAGACGGAGAAACCGTTGCCAGCGGTATCTATTTCTACGAGTTCCGGGCAGATGATGTTCAAAGTGTTCGGAAAATGTGGTTACTGAAATAACCTGACACTTTACACAAGGAACATACGACACTTCCGTATGATTCCAGAATTAAAAGTTAGTCAACCGTATTGAGCCCTTAAAGCAGAAAGGCTTTTCACCATGAACAATATATTTTTGAGATGGTGGGGATGCGGGGCGTTTGATGTTCGCTTTGGAGACATCAACATCGCTTTTGATCCATATCTGTTCAACGAAAACTTAGCAAACGCTGAACCCATATACGACTACATCTTTATCTCCCACGAACATTTCGACCACTGTCATCCCGAAACATTACGGAAGTTGTGCCGTGGTAAGCAGTTCAAAAAACTATTCGTCAATGCCGGCTGCATCACACCCGCAGAGCCGATCGCTGAAAAATACGGTGATGCTGCATTTGCGCGAGACCTACCGATCACCAAGCATATTCCCGCCGATAAGGTCGAGGTCCTCTACCCAAAACATCTCAACGAAAATCAGGAAACATCGCGAGCATTTCGAGGCTCAGATACGCTCAATCTGGGAAATATTCAGGTCGAAACAATCGAAAGTGGCGAAAACCAAACTCCAGACATCCCCACAAACGGCTATCTCATAACACACACAGCAAAGAATGTTTCCATCCTACACACCGGCGACTTGCACGAACCCTACCCCGCACTGGCGAAGCTTCAAGGCAGGGTAGATTTCTTAATTCACATGAAACTCGGCCTCGGCGAGGGACTCGCGCCTCGACTTATAGAACTCCTTGAACTCACCCGACCCCGTTTTATGATACCGACGCATTACCGAACTGATCGGAAATCCGATCCGATACCCGCCGGACATTGGCCCCCAAACGTTACCGATGAAATGGCGTTCATTGAAGCAATCCGCGAAATCGTTGGAGATAGAACACACCTTCTCCCCTTCACCGCAGGTGTAGCATACGAGGTGGAGATGCCGATGAAGCAGGTTATTTGGAAATGGGAATGGTTCAACACATGGACCGTTCCACCATGGCGAGAGGCTTAAAAATTACGACTACGCATTTGGAGAATATTTACCGTGCCAACAACACCGCGCGTTCGCGTCGCCTTCTACGGATGTGGGAACTTCGCCAACCGAACCCGAATTCCAAACCTATTACAAACAGATGCCGTGGATATTGTCGCTGCATGCGATAGCAACCTCCAAACGGCACAGGAGACAGCAACGCAGTTCAAGATTCCCAGTGTCTACCAAGATGCCCACGAAATGCTTGACACTGAAGCGATTGACGTGCTATACTCTATCGTACCGGCGTACGTGCGCACCGACGTTGAAGTAACCGCTGCGGGAAAAGGCATCCATATTTTCAGTGAAAAGCCACAAGCAATCACGATGGCGGTTGCTCACCGAATTAACGATGCTATACAGCAAGCAGGGGTTCTCAGCACCGTCGGATTCCGCGAACGGTATCGTCCAATCTTTCAAGAAGCCCGCCGATATTTAATTGACAAGCAGATTGTACACGTTCGATTCCAGAGTTTCGGAGGCTTACCACCTTCAACAGAGAGCGGACCGAAAACATGGTGGGAAGAGATGGACAAATCCGGCGGACGCGCTTTGGATTGGGGTGTTCACGCAACGGACTACACCCGTTTTATGACTGGATTGAACGTTGTCCAATCCCAAGCGTTTTATTGTGACCGTCCCGTTTACGCCAACGCACTGTCCAGCAGTTTCAACTACTGCCTTGAGAACGGTGCAACGATGACACTGAGTTTTGTCTCCGCGGGTCCCGGTCCGAGAGATGAACCGCGGTTTACCATCTTCTACGAAGGCGGATGTCTCGAAATTCACGGATACGACAGGATTCTCGTAAATCGTGAAGTCCACTATGAAGCCGGTGAATTCGACCCATGGCTGGAACAGGACAAAACCTTTATCAGTGCCGTTCAGTCTGGAGACGCAAGTCTCCTACTGAGTGATTATCACGATGGACTCTTCTCTTTAGCCCCTGTTTTAGCAGGTTGGGAGTCTTCACGTCGCAATGGAGAGTGTATTGATATCGCGTCGTTCATAGATAACGTATAATTTACTAACACCCAACAACTATAAAACAAAGGAAAAATATGGACGCAAAATTGAAAAAGATTCAGATTACACCCATGAAATTCGACAAAGAAGGCGAAATTCAAAAAGAAGAATTCGCCACCCTCACCATCGAAGTGCCGATGGACAGCACATCCCAACGCGCCGCAGTTATAAATCTCTGCGAACTTCTCGACCAAGAATGGATCGTGGTTAACGTTGAAGGTAAAGCGGTTGTAACCGTCAGTACTGCTTAATCTGTCTTTTATCCATGTATGTCAGGGTCGATACCTATCTAAAATTGAAGAAAGCTTGCTTAAGCTTTAAAGTGGTTGCTTAACAATTGGAAGACTGCAAGGACAACGGACTTCGCCCCACACGCTATTCGCTATGGGGACCCCAGCTCAGATTTAATCGTTAAAAATATGAAAAAAGATTTACTTTTTACACCGGGCCCCACGCCGATTCCTCCCGAAGCACTGTTGGCGATGGCACAACCGATTGACTATCACCGCAGCAGTGCAACCGTCGCCTTAATCAAAGACGTACTCGAAAAACTCAAACACGTCTTCCAGACCGAAAACGATGTCTTATTCTTAACATCATCTGGCACAGGTGCTATGGAAGGCGCGGTTGTCAATCTCTTGTCTCATGGCGACAAGGCAATCGTGATTCGGAGCGGTAAATTTGGGGAACGGTGGGGTGAAATCTGCAACGCTTATGGCGTTGAAGTTATCCCGATTGATGTCAGATGGGGAAATGCTGTTGACCCACAGACTGTAGAAACACTTTTAACAGAACACATCGATGTAAAAGCCGTTTTTGCAACGCTCTGTGAGACATCAACGGGCGCCTTGCACGACATTGAAGCACTGGCACGACTGACGCGCGTACGTCCGACCCTCTTGGTCGTTGATGCCGTTAGTGCACTCGGCGCAGACGATCTACAGATGGACAACTGGGGTGTGGATGTCGTTGTCTCCTGCTCACAGAAAGGCTTGATGACACCACCCGGTCTTGCATTCGCTGCACTCAATCAACGTGCGTGGGACGCTGTTGAGCACTCTGGTCTCCCGAAATATTACTTAGACTACCGCAAGGCACACGAAAGTGGGTTGGAAGGTTCTGTCCCCTATACACCTGCAGTAACACTGCTCACGGCACTTCAATGTGCCTTGAATCGTATCTGTGCAGAGGGTATCCGCAATACCATCACCCGTCACAACCGCTTGGCACTTGCGACGCGGCGCGCTATTAAGGCATTAGGGCTACCGCTGTTTGCAGCATCTCCAGCAAATACGCTAACCTCAATCCGATTGCCGGAAGAAATTGACGGAAAGGCGTTCATCAATTTGATGCGCGACACATACGGTATCACCTACGCTGGCGGTCAGAGCCAACTTAGTGGGAAAATCGTTCGGATCGCACACCTCGGTTGGATGAATGAAAACGATGTAATTGTCGCCATCTCTGCATTCGAGCGAGGTTTGGTAGAAACGGGTTACGCTATCCCACTCGGTGCAGGCGTTAGTGCCGCTCAAGAAACTTTTAACGATTAGGTCTGAGCGGCGTTTCCGCTGTCAACGCCGATATAAAATTGATGAAAATCCATTCTTAGGTTACGAAAAGTTTTTTAACAATTGGAAGACTGCAACGATTAGGTCTGAGCAGTGTTTCCGCTGTCAACGCCGATATAAAATTGATGAAAATCCATTCTTAGGTTACGAAAAGTTTTTTAACAATTGGAAGACTGCAAGGACAACGGACGCAGCAGCCCAGATTTAATCGTTAAAAATTTAATCGTTAAAAATATGACTGAAACTACGCTTTTTGATGCCTCGTATGAACACCGAAAAAAGCCACTGTTGACCCAAACATTGGAACGGCTCCGTCCTATCTATAGCAAAGCGGAACTGAGCGTCCTTCGTATTGATCGCACAAGCCGCGAAGGCTTGGCGCAACGCTCTGGACGCGGGTTCGTCAATCGGGATACCCTCGAAACCGTGCTTGGCAATCTCTTAGAATGCGTCGCACCGGGGTCCCACAACGCACCACATCTCCACCACCAGAACCAAGACCTTTCAGACGCGATAGAAGAGGTAGCAGACCAGTTATATGCCATGGTTGCACAGTCTTTTTTAGCGGTCACAGACGAAACACACCTCGGTGCCGCGCTTGAAACCGCTTTCTCACTCCTCTGGGAACTGCCACGCTTTAAAAGCCGAGCACTGTGGAACCGCTTTGCTTCTCTCAAAGACCCAGCTGTCTGGGATGCATATCTTCTCCACACTGGCATCTCTCGCGAAAAAATCGCCGCCTTAGATTTTCGCACCCAAATAGATGAAGCAATTCAGGAACGGACTTTTGAACCGTATCAGGATTTCCTCGGCACTTTGAACCTCTCCTCCGTTTTGGACTATCAACTCCAATTGGTTGGTAGTACTTATCCGGGGTGGCGAATACTTTTCTACCACGATGTCGCCCATGCCCTGACACAAAACGAACCACTTGAGGAAAATTCAGAAATCCAGAGAGTTCCCGTTCCTCTGTTGCCCCGTGCTATTTCGGAACTCGCAGGACGCTACTATCAAGCCGATCTGCACCCTGAGACACAGGTAGGCGATGCCAACTTCTTAGAACACCCCCATCGCGGTGTAACCACCGGACAAACAGGTATCATAGGTTCCGGATGCGTTATCTATCCGTGTACCCTCGGCGGCTTGAGTGTTAAAGTTAAACAACGCCACCCTGTCATCGGCGACTTTGTTGAGATCGGTACAGACACGAGCCTGCTCGGTCCCGTTCAGATCGCTGATTACTCCACTGTCGGCACGAATACCGAAATCTATGGGTTCGTCGAAATTGAGCAACGGTGCCGTATCGGTTCGTCAGTCGTCATCGGAACCATTCGTGGCGCAGCAGCACATCCCGGAAAAATTTATATTGGTGATGAGGTACGCATCGGCGACGGCACTGTCATCGAGAACACCTCAGAGATGGACCTGATCATACCGAACCGCTCGCAAATTCCGGCGCGAAGCCACGTTGCAAACGATGGGTTCGGATTCCCCCGATATGTTACTTAGGGTTGTCGGTTAAGAAGAACTTGAGTAAGTCAAACCTCTTTAACCGATAATCCGACAACCAATAACAGAAAACCGAAAGCAAAAAATGAAAAAAATAGAACGCGCCCTTATTAGCATCTACGACAAAACCGACATCTTGGAAATAGCAGCCGTCCTTGTCCAACGTGGCGTAGAAATCCTCTCCACCGGTGGCACAGCGCAGCACCTCCGAGATGCCGGAATCGACATCCTTGATGTCTCTGACTACACCGGCTTCCCTGAAATGCTGGACGGTCGGGTCAAAACCCTACACCCCAAAATTCACGGTGGTCTCCTCGCCGAATGGGATAATACGGAACACAGTACACAAACGGAAGCACACGGCATAAATCCAATTGACATGGTGATTTGTAATCTCTATCCGTTTGAAACAACAATCGCCAAACCCGACGTAACACTTCCCGAAGCGATTGAGAACATCGATATCGGCGGTCCCACCATGATTCGCGCTGCAGCGAAGAATTATCGACATACCGCTGTCGTCACAGGATCAAGTCAATACACACAAATTATTGCTGACTTAGATGCTAACGACGGTTGTCTTTCCGAAGAGAGACGATTTGAATTGGCAAAAGCAGCGTTTGCACATACCGCCCAATATGATGCTGCAATTTCCACTTACCTCACTAATGTAGATTCAGAATCAGATGAATTCACTCCTGATTTGACGCTCCGTTTTAAGAAAGAACGGACACTCCGCTATGGTGAAAATCCACACCAACGCGCCGCTTTCTACAAAACCGAAACCGATCCAGGGGCGTGTGCAGCATGGGCAAACCAACTTAGCGGACAACCGCTCTCCTTTAACAACATCCTCGATCTGGAAGCCGCACTGGAAATCGTCAAGGACTTCATACAACCGGCGTGCGCTATTATTAAACACAATAATCCGTGTGGACTTGCGACCGCCGATAACTTACAAAATGCCTTCACACAGGCTCTGGAATGCGATCGGACCTCTGCTTTCGGCTCAATTATCGGGTTAAACCGCAAAGTGACGATTCAGACAGCGAACACAATCCGAGAAGCCGCGAATGCGGGTGTGAAAATCGATGCCATTATCGCACCGAGTTACACCGAAAAAGCATTCCGTGCCTTGTCTCGCGTTAAACGGCGTCCGATTCTGGAAACAGGACCGCTTGCTACGGCACAACGGCGGGTGCCTGCTACTATGCAAGTTCGCAATGTTACCGGCGGCGTGTTGGTTCAAGACCCGGATGTCCACGAGTTGAGTGCTGATGCCTTAAAGGTCGCCACACAGCGTGCCCCGACAGACGCAGAAATAGAATCCTTGCTTTTCGCGTGGAAAGCGTGTAAACACGTCAAATCTAACTGCATCTTGCTTGCCCAAGGGACGCAAAGCGTCGGTATTGGTGCAGGACAGATGAGCCGAGTAGACGCCACGATTATCGCCGTCCGAAAGGCTGGTGAAAAGGCGAGCGGTGCCGTGCTAGCCTCGGATGCCTACTTCCCATTCCCCGATGGCGTTGAGATTGCGGGTGAGGCTGGAATTCGTGCTATGATTCAGCCGGGTGGTTCGGTGAATGATGCCCCTGTGATTGAAACTGCGGATGCTTACGGCATAGCGATGGTGCTAACAGGCGTACGTCATTTCCGGCATTAAGACCGAACGCCTCGGCTAAAGCCGGAACGTAGATACTTAATACCATTTCTGATTATATATTTCTCCTATGTAGCATAAACTTTTTCGGATTAAAAAACTGGACATTCAGCCAATTGAAACAGACAAGAGGTCGAAAATTGCCTACAACACTAACACTCCCCCCCACAATAATTACAGGCGCAGGCGCATCTGAGAACGTCGGTGAACAGGCGAAACGCCTCGGTGCAACGAACGCGCTCATCATGACCGATCCCGGCATCGCCAAAATCGGATATGCCGATAACATCGCCCAAAATTTACACAACGCTGGTATAAGCAGCACCTGTTTCTCTGATGTCACACCCGATCCGACTTTACAAAACGTGCAGGACGGATTAAAGCAATATAGAAACGAAGCCTGCGATGTAATCGTGAGCATCGGTGGCGGAAGTGCCATCGACTGCGGAAAAGGCATCGCCATGAAACTGGCAAACGACGGTGACTTTGCCGCTTACATGGGTGTGGATAAAATCCCAAACCCGGGAATACCTCTCATTGCGATACCGACAACAGGCGGGACAGGCAGCGAAGTCTCTAAAGTTACCGTCATTACCGACACCGAACGGAACGTCAAGATGATGCTCAGTAGTCCGTGTCTACTTGCATCCGTTGCACTCGTGGATCCGTTGTTATCCCTAACAACCCCACCCCATCTGACCGCGGCAGTCGGTGTTGATGCCTTAACGCATGCAATAGAAGCGTACATCTCCAAACGCGCGCAACCCATAACCGACGTACTGTCCCTGAAAGCAATCGAAATGATTTCAGGTTCGCTCCGGCAGGCGTGGGCAGATGGAGAAAACGTTTCTGCGCGTACGGATATGATGATTGGTGCGTCTATCGCTGGTATGGCGTTCAGCAATTCATCTGTGGCGTTAGTTCACGGGATGTCCCGTCCGATCGGTGCGTATTTCCACATTCACCATGGGCTCTCAAATTCAGTGTTATTACGGGACGTGATGGTGTTCAGCGTTGTCGGCGCGCCCGCTCGCTTCGCCGATATCGCGCGCGCTATGGGTGAACCGATTGACGGATTATCGCTGATGCACCAAGCCGACGCAGCCATCTCTGCTGTTGAGCGACTTGTCACTGACCTTCAGATGCCGCGACTCGGCGAAATCGGTATCGAAAAAGAAAAATTCGAATCCGTCGTTGAACAGATGGCGGTTGATGCCATCGCCAGTGGAAGTCCGGCAAATAACCCGCGACAGGCTACTGCTGAAGAGATTGTCGCGCTGTACTGGGAATGCTTTTAAACGTAAAAGGAACAAATTGTGAACAGACTCAAAATCGTTGTCCCCGGTGATTCACCCCCGCAAATCCAAGGCTCACCGCATCTGGAACGCTTGAAGCCTTATGGCGATGTGGTTCTCTACACCGACCGACCCGAAACCCACGCAGAACAACACCGTCGCGCCGAAGATGCAGACATCCTCATCAATTCGCGCGGACTCGTCAAGTGGCCCGATGAACTGTTACAGCAACTTCCGAAACTCAAACTCATTTCGCTCTGTTCGATTGGAACTGATATGATTGGGCTTGATGCGGCAAAGAAACGCGGAATTACTGTTTGCAATCAACCCGGACGAACTGCTCCGGTTGTCGCAGAACACGGATTTGGGCTTATGTTTGGGCTCGCCAAACGGGCAGCATTTCTGACAGCCACCATGAAAGCAGGTGGATGGCCCCGCATGGATAACGTCTACCTTCAAGGGAAAACCTTGGGAATTATTGGTGCGGGACATATCGGTGCTGAGATGGCGCGCCTCGGACGAGCCATCGGGATGAAGGTTATCGCGTGGACGTATCACCCTTCAGCAGCACGCGCAGCAGAATTAGGGGTCCAGTTCGTCTCTCTGGATGAATTACTCCAGACCGCCGATGTCGTCAGTCTGCACGTCAGGTTGACTGAAGAGAGTCAGCATCTCATCGGTGAACGCGAACTCGCTATGATGAAGCCGGGCGCACTTTTAATCAACGTTGCACGTGGCGGTGTGGTTGATACAGATGCGCTCATCTCTACCTTGAATAGCGGACATCTTGGCGGTGCTGCGATCGATGTCTATGATCAGGAACCGCTCCCTGCAGACCATCCACTTTTAGCGTGCGAACAGGTGATTTTAACACCACATTGTGCCGATATGACCCCTGAAGGTGTCGAACTCCTCAATGAAGGCGCGGTAGAAAATATCATCGCCTTTTTGGAAGGTACCCCCCAAAACGTAGTCGTTTAATTTTTTAACCATTGCTCATGGTCCTCGGTCCACTCCGTTTCACGAGGGTTCCTATCTAAGTAGAGAACCTATTTTTAGATTACGAAAGGCCCTTTAACAATTGAAATACTGCAAGGACAACGGACGCAGCATCTCAGATTTACCAGTTAAAAAGAACCGAGAACTCTTAAAAAAAATCGGTGTTGATACGGGTGGCACTTTCACCGACATCGTGATGCATATCAATGACACACTGTTTACACACAAAGTTCTATCCACACCCCAAAACCCCGCGCATGCCGTGATACAAGGTGTAGGTGAAATCCTACATATACACGACATCAATGCTGAAGAGGTAGAGATTGTTCACGGCTCAACGGTCGCAACGAACGCGCTCCTTGAACGCCGAGGTGCGCGCATTGCCCTCATTACAACGAAAGGCTTTGAAGATGTTTTAGAGATCGGTAGACAGTCGCGCCCAAACCTGTATGACTTCTTCGTGGAGCGTCCAGCACCGCTCGTCCCTGCCGAACGACGTTTCGGTATTTCAGAGAGGACACTGCACACAGGCAAAATCCAAACTGAGATTGAACCGAGTGAGTTAGAGATACTCGCGACGCGGCTCGCTGCGTTGGAACTCGATGCCATCGCAATCTGTTTCCTTTTCGCCTACGTCAACCCACAAAACGAACAGATTGTTGCAGGACATCTCTCATCACGGAAACCAGAGATACCGGTTTCCTGTTCACACGAAGTCCTACCCGAATATCGGGAATATGCGCGTTTCAGTACCACCGTTGCCAACGCTTACATCCGTCCCACATTGGAACGGCACCTCTCCACACTCATAGAATCAAAACAGTTTCCGAAATCGTTCCGTCTGATGCTCTCCAACGGCGGTAGTACTTCTGGAAGGATTTTTCAGGGCAGCTCGCAACCTGAAAACTTGCTAACTAAAAGTCAGGGCAGCTCGCAACCTGAAAACTTGCTAACTAAAAGTCAGGGCAGCTCGCAACCTGAAAACTTGCTATACAGAGGGGCATCGGCAGGTATCAGTACTGTGCTTTCCGGTCCCGCTGGCGGTGTTCTGGGTGCCTATCAAATCGCCAAAACCGCTGGCTACGATCAGATTATTACGTTTGATATGGGTGGCACTTCAACAGACGTGAGTCTGTGTAATAACGGCATCTCACTCACAACAGAAAGCACGATCAGCGGATTGCCAATCAAGGTGCCGCTTATCGACATCCACACCGTCGGTGCCGGTGGTGGCTCGATTGCGACTGTCGATACAGGTGGGGCATTACGCGTCGGACCAGAGAGTGCCGGAGCAGATCCAGGTCCAATCTGTTACGGAAAAAACGGGGAGGACATCACAGTAACCGATGCAAATCTCTTTTTAGGACGGATCGCGGCGACACAATTTTTGGGAGGCGCGATGTCCCTTGATACCGACAAGCCCCACGCATATATTGAAAAATTCGCGTCGGATCTCGGTATCTCGCCGCTGCAAGCAGCAGACGGTATCCTCAAGGTCGCCAATGCAGCGATGGAACGCGCCATCAAAGTTATTTCTGTCGAACGCGGGTTTGATACGCGCGATTTTACGCTCGTCTCCTTCGGCGGTGCTGGGGGGTTACACGCTGCATTTATGGCTGAGAACCTCGGCATCGGAACAATTCTTGTTCCACCAAACGGCGGTCTACTCTCTGCCTACGGGATGCTATTTGCGGATGTTATTAAAGACTACTCACAAACAGTGTTATGGCAACTCGAAAAAAATAGTGAAAACAGTGAAAATTTTGTGGAAGCCTTAAACGCTGGATTTGACGCGCTCCTCACCCGCGCCGAAAAAGAGATGAAGACAGAAGGATTCACACCCGATCAACTCAAAGTCAATCGGTCACTCGATATGCGGTATGCCGGTCAATCTTATGAGTTAAATATACCTTACGCCACGGCAGAAAACGCTTCTGGAGCAGAGACAAAGACGCTTGTTGGGAAATTCCACGCTGCACACGCCCAACGATTCGGCTATGCCCGAACCGATGCCCCAGTCGAGGTGGTGAACCTCCGTCTCACAGGCATCGGGGAAACCGACAAACCGCCCATTCAACCGATACCTCTTGCCAATGCGGATGCCTCTGAAGCCCACACTGCCCAAACCCGTGTCATCTTCGAGAGTGAAGCATTTCCCACCGATTTCTACCACCGCGAGGCGTTGCATCCGGGGAATCGTATCACAGGTCCGGCGATTGTTACAGAATTCAGCGCAACGACTGTAGTCCCACCCAATTTCTCCGCTGTTGTCGACGCTTACCAGAATCTTATCTTGACGAAAAAATAGGAGTAACCAAATTCCTTTGACACGGCGCATTCCGTTTGATATACTTTGGACATGTTAGAAGCAATATTACATAGTCCGAAATGAAATGGAGGCGTTTTTGCTTGGGTATTCTTCAGATTTAAGAAACGCACGTCTATTAGCAATCGCACGCTATTTAACCGCAAGGAAAGTTAAAAAAATGAAAATTACAAACGTTAAAACCATTCTGACTGCACCCAACGGCATTCGTCTCGTTGTTGTCAAAATTGAAACGAGTGAACC
Source organism: Candidatus Poribacteria bacterium (assembly GCA_963662915.2). Lineage (GTDB taxonomy): Bacteria > Poribacteria > WGA-4E > WGA-4E > WGA-3G > WGA-3G. Next base: position 3,541,963 of record CAXXEU010000002.1, read on the forward strand.
GGGTTTATACGGGATCGGTTGTGCTACATTTACACAACGTCCGCTCGCTGTCGCAACAGCAGTTGATGAATATCTCAAACCCTTTCTCATCGGCAAAGACCCTGCGAACATAGAGGACATCTTCCAAACCAGTTTTGTCAGTTCCTATTGGCGAAATGGACCGGTGCTGAACAACGCGCTTAGCGGTGTAGACATTGCCCTATGGGACATCATGGGCAAACGCGCCAATATGCCGGTCTATCAACTTCTGGGTGGCAAATGTCGTGAGGCTGCAACGCTCTATGCACACGCAGGTGGCAACACTTTCGAGGCGGTAGAGGAGAGCATCCGCCGCTATATGGAACAAGGCTATCGCTATGTCCGCGCACAGGTGGCAATACCGGGCTATTCGACGTATGGCGCAGGGCGTGGAAGGCGCAGCTCGGATGCCTTTGAACCGACCCCTTATGTGAACACTATCATCAAACTCTTCGACCATCTACGTACACAACTCGGTGAAGAGGTAGAACTCCTCCACGATGTCCACGAACGCATCCCACCCATTCAAGCAATCAACCTCGCCAAAGGGTTAGAACCCTACAACCTCTTTTTCCTCGAAGACCCATTTGCACCAGAGGACGTAGACTACTTCAAACTCATGCGTCAACAGACAAGTATCCCGATTGCGATGGGTGAACTGTTTAACAACCCAAACGAGTACATCAACATTATCAAAGATAGACTCATCGACTTCATCCGAGTGCATATCTCACAAATCGGTGGTATCAGTCCTGCGCGTAAACTCGCCGCCTTCTGTGAATTCTTTGGTGTGCGCACGGCGTGGCACGGACCTGGGGATGTATCTCCAGTCGGGCATGCTGCCAACGTTGCATTGGATCTGGCGTGTTACAACTTCGGTATTCAGGAACAACACGTCTTCGGTGAGAATACTAAAGAAGTCTTTCCCGGCTGCCCCGAAATTCGAGACGGCTGCTATTGGGCAAGTGAGGCACCGGGACTCGGTATTGACATCAACGAGGAACTCGCCGCCAGATTCCCGTTCCCTGAACATCCACTTAACGGCGGTTGGGCACCCGTACGTCGGATGGACGGCACGGTTATCCGACCTTAATTAAAATCTGATGAAACGCATCGTTTCCGTCGTTTTCGCACTCTGGGCAAGCCTTACATACGCAGAGATTCAGCTCACACGGGTAACCGAGGAAGTAGGTATCCAATTTCGTCATTTTAACGGGGCAACGGGCGGAAAGCATCTCGTTGAAACAATGGGTGGCGGTGCCGCTTTCTTTGACTACGATAATGAGTTCTGTATTTGTAGCGCAAGCTTTTAGCTTGCGGACGATAGCACACAATCTAAAGAACTGTGCTACAAGGACCTCGCAGATTCTGAAAAACACACCCAACGGGTTTCTTAAGACTTTATTTATGGAACTCACGTCAATAGATATCCAACGAAGTGACATTTTCATTAAATTTTATCGGATACTGGATAGATATGGGAGAGATAGTGGTCTTAGTCAAAACCCAACCGCTTTACCTCTGTTTGGAGAGAGATTCCGGTCTTTTCTCGGACCTGCTGTTGGATGTATGCGACCAAATTTAGGACATCCGCCGCCGTCGCATTGTCAATATTGAGAATAAAATTCCCGTGTACTGTGGACACCTCTGCCCCACCAATACGGTAGCCTTTTAATCCACTGATGTCAATCAACCGTCCCGCTGAATCGCCGGGCGGGTTTTTGAACATGCATCCGGCATTCTCCTCAGCAAAGGGTTGTGTTGCGACTTTCTGCTTGTAGAAGGCTTGCATCCGTTCGGTGATTGTGTCAACGTTCCCCGGCTTAAGTTCAAGCGTCGCACCGGCAACACAGAAATAGGCATCCAGACCGCTGTGCCGGTATTCAAAGTTCGCCTCGGCATGGGTTAACTCGACAAGATCCCCCGTGTCGGTCATGACAGTAACATTTCTGACGACATCCCCGAAACTGCTGCCCCACGCACCAGCGTTCATGATGAGCGCACCACCAACGGAACCCGGAATACCGAGGGCAAATTCTACACCGCTCAAGCCCCTTCGGGACATGGTTTTTGAGAGTCGTGGCAGCGAAAGTCCCGCACCGACCGAAACGGCGTTTCCATCAACCTCCAACTGCGCCAACTCGCCGATCAACCTGACACCGATACCCTTGAAACCCGTGTCGCTTACGAGTAGATTCGACCCACGCCCAATAACGGCAATCGGAACATCCGACTGCTTGTGGAAACGCGCCAACCCTGCGAGTTCAGAGAGCGTGCTGATTTCAATGTAGGCGGTCGCTTCACCACCAATGCCGAAGTAGGTATGTTTTGCGAATGGCTCTGCAAACCGGAGTCGTGAACCGGGTTGCGTTATAATTTTCGGCAGTGCCTCTTTCCAATCCATGCTGCCCTCCTCCTTTCTTTATTATAGCATATACGGCAGCGGGAATCAATTCTATAGACATATCAGGGTGTGTAAATATTTTGGCAGCGGGTTGTTAGAATCAGGATGGACAGGATTGCGATTAGTGGTTAGCGGGCAGCAGTCGGTGTTTATTGTCAAAATCAGGATTGTATTTTAACAGGTTTTAACAGACAGATTCACGGAGGCTTCACGGAGGTTCTTGGGGACCCTTGATTTCATTGGGTTTATAATTTAAAATTTGTGCGTTCTCCGTGAAAACAATTTTAATCGGTTTTAAGTTATATTATATTTAACATATAGGTATTTTTTCGATTGCCTCAGAAGTTGATTGGGGAATGTTTCTGCTGATTGTCTGAATCAGGATTTACAAGATTTTAGGATTTGCGGGATAAAACTGCCGTAAACCATGTCAATCGGAAGATGGTTTCCACCAAGGGGCGAGTCGCGGTATTGAGCCTACTGAAAATTTCTCGCCTCGGCAGTAGTCCTTGAGTTTTCTCCCAAAGACCTCAATATTACGCTTTGTCTTTCGGGAATTTCCACATCGGTGCCAAAATCGATCAACGAGCGAAGCAAGCCTGGAATCTATGTTTTTTGACACCTCACGGAACTCCTCGTGTTCAATTTTACGCCACCATTGAGCTATAGGTGAGAGTGCAGGCTTTATCTGTTCAAAAACTGCAGAGATTCGGAACAGATCGCGCGTTTGTAAAGCTTTTCGGTAAACTTCTCGGCAGCTTCGTTCCTGTTGTGCCACTTCATAAGCCCAGGTAGCGTGATCACGCACCCAAAGGCTTGGGTCCTCTGATTTCAGCCGCTCAAGTTCTTCAATCGCTTTTTTATTCCCAAACCACGGTAAAATCGAAACCCCCAGATTGCGCTCTTTTGCATAGGGACTCGCTAAATATTCCTTCGTTACCAAATTCCATAACTCTTCCTCACCTTTTCCCATTAAAGCGGCAAGGGTCATGAACATGATTTCTTCGTCGTTTAGGCATTCCTCAAGCAACGCGCGCCTTAGGTCTTGATGCTCAGGTAAGTTACAATCCTCAACCCGCCAAAGTTGCGCAAAAAAAGATTCTACACCGCTATATGTGTAAAAAATTGTTCTACTGCCTTTCGCTTTTGATTGGCGGTAATATTGCATTGCGGTAGTAGGTTGGAAACGCAACAGCAAGCATAGCATATTATCCATGAAGTCATACAAACCTCGGTAATACCATCCCGATTTGGAAACTAAATTGAAATATTCATCTGCCAATTGTAAAAAGTCGTTTGTGTTTTGCTCTGCCCAAGTCTGAAGAACTTCTCCGTTGACTATAAACCGCAACTCCTCAATGGACTTATGGTTTGCCTCATTATCTTGAAGAATTAAACACATCTTTTCCATAAGTTCTTTGCCCCATCGAGACAAGTCGGCACGGCGTTTTGGCGAACAGAGAAAAGAACCCACAGCTTCTGGAGGGAACAATGACATAAGGGTATCATAAGAGGGGACATCTTTGCCTTTATCATAAGGAAGGACTCCGAATCGCCTACCATTTTTTGAAAAAAGATGTTCTTTTATTTTTTCATCTACCAGCATTTCATCCAAAAATTGTTTTGAATCCGATAAGGCTAATCGGAGCATTGGAAAGGTTCCGGTTGAATCAGGTTCTCTCATTTTCAAATCTTCCAAGGCATATTTTACTGAGTTTTCATCAACTTGGACGGCATAAGCATAAAGCATACACCAGAACCCTTCCTCTGAGAATTCTTGCCCTTCATCATTAGACAAAATCTGATCGTCAGATACTGAAGACCGAAGGTTTTCTAACTTTTGTCGTGCCAACTTCACAATAGATTTAGGCAACAACTCCCTAAGCAAATCTGCCAGGGGTTTGTAGTCAACTGAAATTCTAAGTGGCTCGTATGAAGCCAGAAATTCAAACCAATCGGTTAACTGCTCCTCAGAGGCAGAAAAAAGCAGGGCTTCTGTCAGTAAGCCAGTTAAATAAAGAATGTCGCCTGACGAATTGTCTATCTGGATATCTTTAATGAGACGCTGCTTCATTCCCAAAATTGCTTCCGCAATCCTTTCGCGATCTTCGGGCTTAAAAATGATCCCTGGAATTGCCCCCAGTTTAAACTGCGCCCACTTTTGATGCAGAGCATTGAGCTTGAGACTGCAGGCGAGTTTAGCGTAACTTTCGGGATCACATCTGGCAACCCACGGTAGTAGGTTTTTTATACAGAAGTGCTCAAATGTTCTGTCCACGTGTTGCCCCAATTTAGCGTGCACTGATATGTGATGCAAAACCTTCTTGGCTTCAATAAGGTCATCATTACGCAAATCTGGCAAGTCCGTGCGAACTGCTAAATAATCAAGTCCATGGTAATTGCCCTTCACATTATCCTCTGGTGACTCACTTGTTAGTAACTGTTTTTGATCTCGGATGCGATCAGTAGGTCTAAGTGTACGGTTCCGTTGTTCAACAGAAGCGCGCCATTTTTTATTTTCTTCTGTAAGAGGGCGTTCCAAAATTGGAGGTAAATCCACACGGAGACAATTCGCCAACTCATAAATTCCATCTAATAATAGAGTATCGGATTGGGCATGTTCCGCTAACGAACACAAATTGTCTAAGACTGTTTCAGTGTATCCCCATCGCATCAATTTGCCGAGATAATCATCAAAGCGCGCTAGTCTGCTGATTTCCTCATGGGACCTTGCATTACTCCACAGAAGTCCATAGCAACGCGCAAGTGGTTCTAAGAATTGAGGATCTGGTCTTTGGGATAAAATTGAGATTGCCGCGTCTAATAATCGGAATTGTATATCATCCTTTTCCCGAGGAGACCGCTGCCCCTCAGTAGGTGTATAAACAACGTCTTCCGGAGTGTCATCAGTGTATGTAGGCAGAAGCCATTTGGTAAGGCGCGATGCCAAACGATTAAGATCGCCTTTCTTGTTTAACCAAGTTTTCGCCAGCGGGGCAATGAGGGCATCTTCATAATTTGGGGAATTGTGATTCTCTAATTCAAATTCAACGACTTGTGCATAAGCATCCGGGTCTTTTGCCGCCCAAAAGGATAGCCGATCATCGGTAATTTGGGCATTGTGACTATTGAACCATGCAAGCATTAAAGCTGCACGCTTTTGTGAAAGTTGGTTTTGCGGAATATTAGGATCGGGAGATATCGCTGTGATTTGTAGGGCTACAAATAGTGCTTTGGTACGCAAGTCTTCTAAAGGAATCGGTTCAAGCACGTTCTGAAAGCCTTCGGCGAAATCTTTAATTCCAGTAAATTCTGTACAGTCAAAATGGTTGGCGAGGTAAAGTGCCCAACCGAGTACAATGTGATCTTTACTCAATTCGGCTTCCCTTTTATGTGCCTTGAGGGCAATGCGTTGTTCTTCAAGGTCTCGACGGATTTCGTGGTAATCAGAAAAACAATCTGTAAGTAATTCCACAGAGGCTTGTGGCGCATCATTAATGTTAGTCCACTTCGCCTCTTTTGCGAGTTTTGCAAGGTCATCCTGAGCCTCTTCAATACGCTGCCAATCAAGTTTTTTTCGGATTTGTGGATCTCCGGCATATTTGATTTTGTAAAGCAGATCCGCCCATAAAACCATTTCCTTGGTGACAATGTCAAAAGAACCAAGTTCATCTCTCAACTCGACGCATCTCTGAAAATAGCGAGGAATTCTTGCGATGTCCTTCAACGAATCTGGTAAATTATCGAGTTGGAGTTCGTTACGGATTAGTGCCTCCTCCAGTTCAAAATCGTTAAAAGGGTCAACAGAAATTTTATGGCACCCATCCCATAAATAACTCTGAAAATCCGAGTAGTCATCCAAAGGACGTGTGGTCAACAGAAAACGGATCCTATCTTTCCAAACGCTCTTAGGTTTAAAGTATTCGGTCAGAATTCGCTGTGCTGTCTCAATTGCATTCCATTCATTGACCCCATCAAGCACAATAAGCGTTTTACGCCAGATTTTTGCGGGCTTGTTTTGAAGTTTGGCAATCTTTCCTTCATCGTAAGACAGGTAGATTGAACTGAAACAGGTATAAAGCAAATGAGATATAGACTCAGCACTCTTCCAATCTCTACTATCTAACCAAAAAGTGACAACATTTTCGCTCTCACGAATTGTATTCATACACTTGGCGGCAAGCCACGATTTTCCGTGCCCTTCCTCGCCTTCAAGACAGCAGACGGGGCTCCCTGTCGTTTCCCACCAATCCGTGATTTCTGATTCCAAGGACTTCCGCTCTATTGCTTCAGACAGATTAATTGGATTAAAACCTTTGTCCCCACTAAAACGATCGAGTAGGTATTCTTCAATATCTTCTTGAACATGCTTTTGGGTTTGAATTCCGTCCTCTAACTTGCTTCGGACATCCTCTATTTTCCCCTTTGTTTTTGAATCATCCGTTGCTATTTGAATCCAAACTGAGAATTCCTGACTGGAGTCGAAGAAATGGCAGATATTCTCCCAGAAGGTAACGCATAATGCGCCGAGATCCGATAGTTCGTCAGTTAGTTCAAGTACAACGATGTCCAAGCCAGTATCTTCTTCAACACGATCAAATCTGTCGTGACTTTGAGCTCTGTCTCGAGATATGGCTAAAACGTAAACTTGGAGATTTGGTAATGCATCTCTTGCTCTATAAATCTCTCCCACAATTGATGATTCGTCAAGCCTTGTCGTGGTGTATCTTTTAGCTTGTATCGATATCTTGCCTTCTAAGTCTCTTGCATCTCCGCTTGGTTGATCGCCAGATCTCGCAACTACAAAAGGGGTTTCGAGTAGTAATTCCAGTAATTTTGCGACGAGTTCTTCAAATTTCTTAGGCTTTATAGACTGGATGAGTTTTTTTAGTTCGTGCCAACCCTGTTCTGCCAAAAACATATCGTTCTAATCTCCTTCCTCACTTTTTTCTGCAAGCAGATTCTCCTTAAGGTTGACTTGGAATTCAACCTCATGGATTTCGTCCCAATAATCGGCAAGACTATGCGTATCCCAAAATTCGCCAATCTCTTCTGGCGTTGCATCGGGAGGTGGCATTGGATCCCGCTTTTTATTTTTGTTTCTCATAACCTCTTGACTTTGCTTATTTTTATCTTCCATAATTTCTTCGCTCCGTTCTGGTGATGTCTCTTGTACTGATAATCAACACTGTAGCATCATATCACATTATATAGCGTCCTCGCAACATTTTCAGCAATCCTGTAAATCCTGATTCTGACAACAGATGCTGTGTTTTTATGATAGAGGTTACGGCACACGTCGTGTGCCCACTACTTTAATGCAGGTAATCCCTTAACAATCTCCACTGTCTTTAAACTCACGGTAATAATCTGTCCAATCAAACGGAGGATATACTCAGGATCCTCGGCACGATTTGGGTCGTTGACGATGCCGCTCCGTTTATCGACCTTGACGCGATACTGATCTACGACCCATTCCAAAGCGGAACGGTTACCTAACCGATACTCAAACACTTCCGCAGGGATGTCTTCTAATGTGAGGAAATTATTGTATTTCAACTGCGTTTTGTCTTTAGAGAACTTCATGCGCTCCACAGACAAATCTACCTGCATCCCAGGGGTTTCGATCGGATTAAGTTTATCGTATTCGGGCTGTGATTCATAGTTAACGTGTAGGTCTGCCAATCGCGCGCCGGCGTTGGCAAAACTCCAGAAGTCTTCGGCAAAAGGGATGTGCGGTAAATCGCGTTTGAGGTTTTCTTGATACCGCTCACGATAATCGGTATGATGCAAGAGACCGTAGGTATAGTGGAAGATGTCCCACTTAGTGATGGTGTCGTCCTGATAATGCGTTCGGAACTCTGTTAATGCCCAATCGGTGATGTTTTCGCGGCGGTTCGTGCCATCCTCGTCGTAGGCGTAGAAAGGAAAGCACTGTGTCGGCGAGCCAAACCCACCAGTCATGACATTCACAGGAATGCAATCACTTATTAAACAAGCAAATGGTCTTTCAGGAGTCATGTTAACACAAAGAATCCGATTTTCTTTTTCTGTATCAGATGTTGGAAAGATAGAAGGAAACACATAAGTTCTCTCATTTATTATCCGATCAAAAAATAGGTTTGTTTTTGTGAACGGACGGTAAAGAGATTGGCGGAGTTTTGATTCAGCAAATTCCGCGAGTTGTCCGCTATTCAGTTTACGTTTTAAACCTTCACTCCAACTGATTTTCTGTGGATCCGAATCTACGAAATCATCAAGATTCACTCCTGATTTGTTCTTTGTCCCCACCCATTCAAGGGTCTGAGCATTGTAGCATTCTATCATTCGTTGAACATTTTCAGTGAGGGCAGCGCGATTGAAGTTATAAACCCAAGCATCCCGATTTGTAGATACGCCGAGACTGTAGGTCTTGAAAAGCGTTCCCTCTACATCACCGTCACTCGCCTTTGCTGTCTTATTACCTATCGGAATGAAGGTGTCAAAGTCAGTATGAAGTCCCGCCGTGAGCCATGTATGTCGTTTATCAGGTATCAATTCTTGCCACGTTACATTGCCGATGTCCCGCTTTTCCTCCAAAAACGCAAAGGTGCGTTCTTTATTCACATCTGCCGTTTCCTCGTTATAGTAGATTTGAAACGCAAAGTCGGAATTAGAAATCCCTCCTACCTTAGATTTCACAAGGATATTGATGCTAACACCCACTTGAATCCCGAATACGTTAGAATCCCCAGGCTGTCCCTTGCGAACATTGCCACCCAAATCCAGAACATAGAGTGTGTCAAACTCATCGACGAGATGTTGGCGCATGCCATCAAACATCTGTGCATCAATAAAACTGTTGTTTGTCACAAAGGCAACAATACCTTCATCGCCGAGCTTATCCATTGCCCATCGGAACGCTTTGACATACGGGTCATAAAGTTTATTTTTCGACTGTGCGTTGGAGGCGGCGGCAAACGTGTTCCTGACACGGGCATCAACCCCAGCGTGCCGACGATTTCTGTTATTATCGTTCTCATTTGCTTGTCTGGCGTTGTAGGGCGGATTCCCTATAACCACAAACATCGGGGTTTCTCTCTGCTCCTCAACGCGGAGTGTATTCTCTGGTGTGAAATAGTCAAACTGACCGGTTTGGTGGGGCGCGTCCATTAGTTGGAACGTATCAAATGTATCTACAAAACAGATATGCGGGAACGGTTCATAGCTACCTGTCCTCTCAAAATAGGCGTGCTCAATGTTGAGACTGGCGATGTAGTACGGAAGCAGCATCACTTCGTTGCAGTGGAGTTCCTCGCGGTATTTCTGGGGGAGCCGCCTCCCTTGAATCTCCTGCATCAGACGGACGATAAAATTGCCAGTGCCGACGAACGGATCGATGATATGAACTCCCATATCCGAAAGCGAGCGTCCGAACTCGGTCTTGAGAACATGCGCAACGCTTTTTACCATAAAATCAACGATTGGCTGCGGCGTGTAGACGATACCGTGTGTGTCGGCGACATCAACAGAGAAGCCTTGAAAGAACTGCTCGTAGACGGTATTTAGAAACGCCTGTTTCTGTGAGAAATCGGTAATCGTGGCAGCAGTTTTCTCAATTGCGGTATAGAACGGATCCAGGGGACGTAGGAACTCGGAACGGTTCAGCGTCCGTTCGGTGAGTACGTCAATGACGTTCTCAATTTCGCGGGCGATAATATTGCGGCGGGTAAAGTCGCGGTTATCAAAGATGGTGGCGAAAATGCGTTCGGTGAGGAGATGCTGGATAAGCATCTCCTTAACTTGTGCCTCGGCGAGGTTCGAGTCAATAGACGCTTTGCACTGCTGATGAAAATTCTCAAAGGCGGTGCGAAATCGCGTATTATCCCGCATTTCGCTCTCAATGAGATTTGCAACACCACGTCCAAGCACGGGGACCTTCTCTCTAAATTCTTCAACCGCAGCATACCAATCGGTGATGTTCTCTTCCCGATACGCAAAGAACGTCTTTAGCAAATTGATAAGATTGTTGGGATCTGTGAGGTTTACATCAAGGCGGAGGTGACTGTTTTGGTAAAGGAGCGCGCGGGTCGGGGATTGAATGATGATATTTTTGAAGGGATAACCCACTTCTGATTTTTTTCGGGCTTCTGTCGGGAGGTCGTCGTGTGTATCTTTTGCTTCCCAGTGTCCGTGTGGTAGGTCGAATGCGTCAACGACTTCGCCGTCTAATCGGATGCGTCTGTAACCCCCCTTATCAGGGAATGTATGTGTTTTTTCACAGATGAGGATGAGGTTTGCTTGTCGGCAGTAGTGTTGGAGGAGGTTTTGGAATGCGGTTCGGACTGCGCCTTCGTGTTCTGCGCCGACTTTGGCGTATTCCCTAAGTTCGGCGTAGTAGTTTTTAATGGGTTTATGGGTTGGTTTAAGATTCATCTACCTAAGATATTCAGGACGTTTGATCTCAACAATTCCTCGTGGATAGGAGATATTAACATCAAAGTCTGACAAAAAGTTCGCCCCTAATAGCCCCTCTACCGCTGAACCTTCAGGTAAATCGTGGCATAGAACTTCAATATTGCTAATCGATTCACCCACTGCTCTGACTTCTCTAACCTTAATAATTTTTACTGTTTCAACGCGACTGCCAGTAACAATTTCTATCTCTTCAGCATTGTCTAAATCATATCCCAAATCCGAAGCGACGCTCAAGGGGATTGATGTAGTTGCAGCCCCGGTATCTAACGCTGCAACTATAGTTCGGAAAGAGCCCCTTTTGATACCTATTACTGTGAGGTCCACTCGAATAATCCCTTCCGTAGGTCTAAATATTTCACGCCCCATTATAATAAGTAAACCCTTCCCTCCGGAATACTCCCGGTGTACCGTATAGCTGCGCCCCCTTCATATTTGGATGACGTATCATTAATGTCATCACGGGATTTACTATAGGCAGAAACTACACCTGCTACAAGTTTAGTGTTTTCACTGAATTCACAATGGGTAATGAATAACCACATATCAGGATACTTCTGTTCCATTTCCTCTATGGTTAACCTCTCCGGTTTCATAATAATACCCCTATCTTCAGATCGTATTCAACTTATTTTTGTTATAATTATAACGTTTGTCGAGCATTTTTTCAAGGTTTCTCATAAGTTTACGCGACAAAAAGCACGAATCTCAACATGTCCGCGATTGAGTTTAGGACACTACCAATTACGGATGTGAAGGTTAATTGCAAGAGAAACCGTGAAGTCGTAAAAAAAACGAACCTTTTTTGAATAGCATCTGACTAAAAAAGCGAAACTAAAATGTGAGCACCTTTGAAAAGTATTGAAGGGATTCACACAACCAAAATTTTAATAGGAGAAATGAAAATGAAACGGAAAGTTTTCACAATCAGTGCAATCGCAGTTATCGCAATCATGGGGATCTTTGTTTTTGAACATGTAACGTCGGCACAACGTCCTGACCGGAACGCACAAGGCGGAAATCAAGCGCGTGGTGAACGAGGGGGCAGGGGAATGACGAATATGATGAATCCCGTTTCCTTGGTCGATAACTCTTGGGTCGATTTGACCTTCAGCGTAAAAGTAGATGATGAAACGCTCGTAAAAGCACGCCCCATTTATCAGGCGAGCCGCGATAAATTTGCAGCAAAAACGAAAGAACTCCAGGCATCCGGTGATATGCGATCGGCTATGACAGAGATGCAAAGCTATGCCGCAACTATTGGCAAAGAGTTCCAAACAAGTCTCAAAGAGGTCTTGACGGCAGAGCAGATGACCAAGCTCAACGAACTAACGAAGAAGCGTCAGACAGAACAAGCGGACCGTATGAACCGCTGGCGTGGCGAAGGTGGCCGTCGTGGTGGCGGTGCTGGCGGCAGGCAATAATCGTCTGACAGCAAAGATTACGCATTTTTTTCGTTGTTACCCCAAGGTCGGGCAGTATTGTCCGACCTTTTTCTTTTTATAGTGGCTTTTAGAATTACTTGGACATTCTGCACCGGCGAGGTTAGCATGCACTTTGCATTTGAGCGAGTACACTGCAAAACCTCGCCTACCAGGTGAAGGTCAAATGCCTATTTATTTCTCTGGATTACCAAAGATGAACAGGACTTACGCAGTTGTCTCTAAAAACCGACAGATTCCCCCTGCTTGCGGGGGGACTCAGGGGGGTAATCCTAAATTTTGCGGAAGTCCTAATGAAGTGAAAAGAAAAAGCGTCAACTCCCGAATAAAGTATTGATTTAACCAGAAACCACCGTGAAACGAAGTGGAGCGGCGCCCAGATTTAATCGTTAGAAATACGTTCTTCGACGAACCGGAGCATCATCTCTCGGTTTTCGGTGTCGCCATATTGCTGGAACTCATCCGCGAGTCGCCTACCGGTTTCAATGAGAAGCGAATCTAACGTTTCAGATTCACCAAATTTCTTGGCAGAAGTTAAGGCGAGTCGATACTTCTCGACAGCAGCAGTCGGTTGTTTTCGTTTTATCAAGGTAATAGCGAGCGCGCATCGGGTTCCGGCGAGAATATTGTCTCTTGTTTTATCGGAACGCCGCCGGATGAGTTGTGATTCCAGGGATAAGAGGTTCCTGAACGCCGGCATGTTAATCGGATCTCTCTGGAGCACGGTTTCAAAAGCCGTAAAGGCTTTCTGGTATTCACCTTGCACAAGACAGAGGTACCCGATAGTATTGTAAATCTGAAGGTCACGCTCGGATTCAGGAATCGCCTCGAATTCTGCGAGAGCGGCAGCGTATTGTCGCTGCTGCATCAGTGTATTCCCGTGTCGGATTTTCAAGTTAATCCGTTCCTCTTTTGCCTGTCGATTCTCCGGTGCTTGTGTTAAAACGCGGGAGAGTTCAAGGGAAGCCCGTTCATAATCTCCCGCGCCCTGATAAGCATTCGCCAAACTCATACGTAAATTCAGATCAGTAGGTGCGAGATGGAGTGCCTTCTCAAGCAATTCGATCGCTGTTGTATAATCTCCAACATCGCTGAGGTCTCGCGCGTAGTGATGATAAGCTGCAATAAGGTTATGCAAAGCGTGATTGGCATGAGGGTTGTCGTTATAAACATGTTGGAACGCCGAGAGTGCCTCTGCATAGTCACCTTTTTTGAGATATAACGCCGCAAGCAAATTGCGGACGTGCATATCATTAGGATGGAGCCTTTGTAATTCGAGATACGCCTGTACTGCTTCGTCTAACTCCCCCGCTTCGTTATGTGTATTCGCTTTTCGGGTGAACGCATCGCTCAAGTTTGTGCGGGCAATATGCAGCGTCGGCATCAACTGTAGGGCATTTTGATACGCATCAATCGCCGAACTCCATTCCCCACGATTCCGTAAGGTCACGCCGTAGTTATTATAGCATTGTGCAAGATTTTGCCGAGTCAGTGCATCGACAGGGTTAATATCAATCGCCTTCTGGTAGTAGGCGATCGCTGTCTCAAATTGCCCAGCGTGCGCGTAGCCGTTGCCCATAAGTTGATACGTGCGCGCGTCGAGTGGCTCCATCTGCATCACCCTTTCAAAAATAGCGGTGGCAGTCTTGAAATCTTTTGTCGCTAATGCTCTGAACCCTTTTGCCCGTAGAAGTTGATATAGATTCTGCCGAGCAGCCTTGTGATAGGGAGCAATGCGGAGTGCCTCTTCAAACGCCTGTATCGCCTTCTCAACGTCCTTTCTGTCATAGTAGAAGATACCGAGCGTATTGTAATCCGCTGGCGACGGTTTTTGCGTCACCCGTTTCTCAACAAGGGCAATCGCTTGATCGGTCTCTCCGGTTTCGTGGTAGATCTGGATGAGTTTCTCTACTGCGGGCTGAAATTTGGGATCCATCTCCCTACAGGTCTGGAAGGTAGCAATCGCGGCAGGTATATCGCCTTTGTCGAAGTATATGGCACCGAGCAGATAGTGGCTTCGGAGTCGTGTTTGCGGATCGGCGTAAGGTTTCTCTTCAATCTCAGTTTTGAGTACGCCGATAGCGACATCATGCTGTAATGTATTAAGCGGTGTGTTATAGAGTTTACGTAGCGTCGCTATATCGCGGGCGTTGGGTTGTTGTGCTGTTGCCGTTGGATAACAGATGTCTCCGGGATGTGGGCTATGTCCCCATAACCCGATTGCATGCCCAAACTCGTGGAGGCACACCGTTCGCATCTCTTCTTGGGATAACACACCGGTTGTCCCATCACCTTCTAACATGAGGATAATCTCTACCGTAAAACTAATCTCGTATGGTGTTTCATTTTCCGGGTCTTTCGCTGGACTGATAGGCCCCACGGCGAATCCCTTAGAAAAAGTGCCGATTTGGACACTATCTTTGAGGCGCGTTAAATGAGCACTGCCGAGGCGGGTATCCTGAAAGTCGGCAAGAAATCCGGTATACCCCCAACTGACGCGGATATCTGCGTCGTGCGGCGCGTCGGTCTCCTCAAAGCGGACATCACCGTCACTGGCAGCGTGCCACGCTTGCATGGCGTATCGGATTTCGGGTAAATAGGGACTCTCTTTCAGGACAGGCGAGATGTAGACCCGGATCGGCATCTGCGTAAAACGGGTGATTCTCCCCTGAGAAAAGAGCGTGATGTGATCGAAATAGTCTGTATGGGGCGACACGGAGGATGGCTGTGCTGCAGCAGTATTTAGAAGTATGAAGGCGGAACTAATTAACGCAACGCTCAAGATATTCTTAGCGGACGTTTTGATATGTAAGGCACGCCTAAAAATATGTCGTATGCTAATACCCATAGACCGATTCCTTATGCTGTTTAGTACCTGAATCAACTCCGACTTGCCAGTTTATTTGAGAAAATACTAATCAACCCACCTAACATCACATACCCAAAAATGACCTCCAACGCGACAAGAAAGCGCGCCGGAGCATTATCCGCGACGACATCCCCAAAACCGAGCGTTGTGAACGTCACAACACTAAAATAAAAGCAATCCGAGAAGGTTAACATCCGCCCACTATAGAAACCCGTCGTTTGATGGAAACGCGGTGCCCAGTCTTGAATCCACGATGGCAGCCATCCCGGAAACGGCATATACGCAAACGTAAACAGAAGTGCAAAGAAAAGAGACCAGAGTGCCCAAAGCCCCAAACTCCGTCCATAGTCAGAACTCCACCGCCATAGCCTTGCTAACACAGGGTTCGCCTGATTGAAGGCACGGATGAACTGCTGGTCAGCGACGTAGCGTTTGAGAAAAGGGTTCGCTACCCCGTCCACATGTAGGCTATCCAAATAGAATTCGGTGGGTCGATGTTGTGCCCTACTAAGTTTCGCTGTCAATGCTCGGAAAAGCGTGTCTGGGATATAGTGAATATCTCGAAAGGCAGCAACAGAAATGAACCGCGCCCCAGTAAAGTTGGCAGGCCCCAGAAATGCAGCGTTATTGAACGTAGTGGTTTCAGGAAACAATGTGCCTGTACAATCAAGCGTGCCTTGAAACAGGGCGCGACGAAAATTGACTTCATTATGGAAGTCAGCCTCGTGGAAAACGGCGTTCTCCCGGAATTGAACCCCATGGAAATCAGCAATGTCGTTAAACTTCGCCCGCCAAAAACTGGCACTTCTACGGAACATTGCGCTATGAAAATCAGCGCGTCTCTGGAAGGTAGTCTCACGGAATGCACAAGGACCGTATAAGACGGATTCATCCAAATCAAGAATCCCCTCAAAGAGCGTACGCCGAAAGTCAACCTCTTGTTGAAAAACGACCGCCCGAAAATTGACGATGTTTCTAAATGTACATCCTATGCACGTGAGCGACTTTTTGAGAAGAATCCTATCACGTTCGTCCCGCTCCAATCCGGCAGAAAAGATGTCAACAACCCCTTCGATTACGCAATTTGTAAGGACAACCCGCCCAGCATCGCCCTGTAACGCCTCAAGGAAGGTGTGCGCGCTAATTATTTCCCCATGCTTTTCGTACATCTACTTCTACCTCAAAGTCTTAGAAAAAGAACGACAAGTGAACGCTCAAGACACCGTGTTGTAGATGCCATTGATAAAACCCATTTTAATTATGCCTATGCTGTTTGGAATCTCAACGCAATACGCGGTAGTGCATCCGAGAATCGTTGTGGTATGAATAACTTCTCAACAGTCCCATCAAGCTTGTACAGTGTGAGAGGAGTTAAGGCATGTCTATGGTTACGCTAAAATCTCATTAACAATCCGTGCTTCCTCTTCGACCCCTGTCAAACGATGGTCAAGCCCTTGGAACTTAAAGGTTAGCCGCTCGTGATCGATGCCGAGTTGATGGAGAATCGTAGCGTTTATATCGCGAACATGGACAGGATCCCGGACGATATTGTAACTAAAGTCATCTGTTTCACCGTGGACGACCCCACCCTTTATGCCGCCGCCAGCCATCCAGCGTGTAAAGCATTTCGGATGATGATCGCGTCCATAGTTATCTCGACTGAGTTTACCTTGGCAATAAACGGTTCGTCCGAATTCACCGCCCCAGACGACTAACGTTTCATCCAACATGCCGCGTTGTTTGAGGTCTTGGACAAGGGCTGTCGAGGGTTGGTCGATGTCGCGCGCCTGATTGCGGATGTTCTTCGGAAGATCGCCGTGTTGATCCCAGCCACGATGGAAAACTTGAACGAGGCGGACATCGCGCTCCATCATCCGACGTGCAAGAATACAACAGTTAGCAAATGTGCCAGGGACTTTAACCTCAGGACCGTACATCTCTAAAACATGGTCAGGCTCTTTCGAGAGATCCGTAAGTTCCGGGACACTCGTTTGCATACGGAATGCCATCTCATATTGAGAGATGCGGGCATGTGTTTCAGGATCCCCCACCTCTTCGTAGAGTTCCTTGTTCAGTTCAACAAGGGTATCAAGCATCTGTTTCCTTGCCTTCTCACTGACCCCTTCCGGATTTGAAAGGAATAGGACAGGATCACCTTGGCTGCGGAGGAGCACCCCTTGGTGTTCCGATGGGAGGAACCCAGAGCCCCAGAGACGATTGTAGAGTGCCTGCGCTCCCTTCGGACCGCTCCATGTCGCGTTCATTACAATGAAAGCGGGTAGGTTTTGGTTTTCGCTACCCAATCCATAACTTAACCACGCCCCGAGACTCGGTTTCCCGGGACTTTCATCGCCGGTACAGAAAAAAGTGATTGCCGGGTCGTGATTAATTGCTTCGGTATGTACCGTCTTGATAATTGCGAGGTCCTTCACCATACTGGCAGTATGCGGCAGCAATTCGCTCATCCAAGCCCCATCGCCTCCGTTGTCGTACTTCTTGAACTCAAATATAGAGGGTGCGATCGGAAATTTATCCTGTCCAGAGGTCATCGTCGTGAGACGTTGTCCCATTCGGACAGATTCCGGTAAGTCTACATCGAACCATTCTCCCATATTCGGTTTGTAGTCGTATAAGTCAAGTTGGGAAGGCGCGCCAGACATAAAGAGATAGATAGCCTGTTTTGCTTTCGGTGCAAAGTGTGGTAACTCCGGTAGCCCTCCGAATCTCGGTTTCGCTTGGGATTCAAGAGCGTTGACAACACCGTTAGGCATCAATGTAGCAAGTGCCGCAGCACCGAGGCCCGACGCACATTTAGTGAAGAATTGGCGACGGGTTTCAAGTTTCAGATATTCTTTAATCGGATCCATTCTTAACTCCTTGCTTAATGGTTGTCGGTTAACAGCCATTTTACCCTTTATTTAAGACTTCATCCAAATTGAGAATCAGGTTCGCAATCATTGTCCATGCTGCGACTTCGACTGCGTCTAAGGTTTCATCAGGCACTGATTCACCGACAGCAATAAGTGCTTTTGCCGCTTCGGGATCAGCTGCCAACTCTTGATAATGTGCTTGGAACGTCTTTCGTAAAAGTTCCGCTTCAACCGGTTTCGGTAGCCGTGCAGTCGCTGCCTCAAAGAGATAGGCGATGCGCGCTTCGGACGTTTCGCCGCCTTCCTTAATGGCACGTTCTGCGAAAGCACGTGCTGCTTCAAAGAACTGTGGATCGTTCATCAGCATTAACGCCTGCATCGGCGTGTTCGTGCGTTCCCGACGGATTGTACAGGCTTCACGTGACGGCGCGTCCAAAATATTCATCTGTGGCGGTGGTGCAGTGCGTTTCCAGAAAGTATAAAGGCTTCGACGATATACCTTATCGGGACCGGTATCCTGAACAAACGTGTCAGTATTCGATCCAGTGAATCCGACCGCTTTCCAGAGCCCACCCGGTTGCGGTGGTTTCACACTCGGCCCGCCAACTTCAGTATACAACAAGCCACTGACAGCGAGTGCATTATCACGCACTACTTCGGCATCAAGCCGGTATCTTGAACCGCGGGAGAGAAGTGCATTGTCCGCGTCACGTTCCAATTTTTCGGGCGTAACTTGAGCACTCTGCCGATAGGTCGCTGAGGTGAGCAGCAATTTCAGCATTTTTTGTACATCCCACCCTGAGGCGATAAATTCGGTCGCAAGCCAATCAAGGAGTTCCGGATGTACCGGCGGTATACCTTGTGTGCCGAAGTCTTCCGCTGTTTCCACAATACCGACCCCAAAGACGTTTTGCCAGAACCTGTTAATAGCGACACGAGCGGTGAGCGGATGCTCCGGCAAAAGCAGCCACTTCGCGAAACCGAGACGATTTGGCAGTGTATCCTCCGGCAGCACAGGCAACACAGCAGGGGTCTGGGGATAGACCTGTTCCTCTCGATGCTGATACTCACCACGCGCTAAGACATACGCCCCCCTCGGCGCCTCGCGCTCCTCCATCACAAGCGTTGTCGTCAACGAAGCGTCCAATGTATTTCGCTTTTGCTGGACCTCCGCTAAGTCAGTAAAG
This sequence comes from Candidatus Poribacteria bacterium, assembly GCA_963662915.2. Taxonomy (GTDB): domain Bacteria; phylum Poribacteria; class WGA-4E; order WGA-4E; family WGA-3G; genus WGA-3G. The sequence continues at coordinate 3,561,207 of CAXXEU010000002.1, forward strand.
AGTGCTTTCAGATCCGCAAAGGCACGCAGTGTGTTTTCATTGACAGTCTTATCAGGAGTACTGTTCTTGCGATAGTAATCCCGAATTTGCGCCTGTTTTTCAATCTCACGTTCGCCTCGCGGCATACCGGCAATTTCAACAATGTCTGCTGGGACCATCGGTGCATCGGTTTCCATACGGAAGTAGAAGCCAGAGAGACCTGAATAGTTGACGACTTTCAGGAGTAGCGTATTATTACCGGGGTTGAGCTGTACCTGGATTTGTTCTTGGTCGGCACTGGCATCCCGTTGGACGTTTTTAGAGAGGACTTCAGTCCCATTCAGCCATACTTTGAGTGCATCATTACTGCCGATATAAAGTTGTGCTCTCTGTTGCGTAACAGAAGCGATGTTTCGGAAGATATAGGTAGCACTATTTTCACCAACGATGTCGTTATGTACCTGTCCATCAACCCAATGCGTCTGTTTCTCCCATTTGAGGGTCTTCCCGTTCACCTCAAAAGTATCGTTCGTGTTAACGTTTTTCGTTTCAGGTTCATAGACTTGGTAGAAGGCGAGGTTACCGTGCGCTGCCGTAAAGGGACCCGCTGCGTGCCAATCTCCTAAAGTCATTTTAGAACCGATCGGATAGATAGTCGGAGCATCTGTAATTGCAAGTCGAAAGCGTCCGAGTTGCTTCTGCCGCAAGTCGTACTCATGCTTAAGGCGGATTTTCAATTTACCACCTTCCATCCCAAACGGTGCAGCGACGAGAAAGATTGCTTGTCGATTTTCGATTCTTCTGTCGAGTGCCCATCCGGTTTCCGGCTTGTCGTCAATCGCATGTGCAACGATACCCTCCAGTCCGTCTTCACCGAGTGCTTGTTCGTGGTCCGCCCACGCTTGCACTATCGGTATCCGCGTCCAGGGATCGTCGGCATCGGCAGTTTCATTTTCCATATCGGCTTCGCTTGTCGGTGTACTTTCCGCCTCGACCTTAACATCGGTATCCGCGTTAGGCGTACTTCCTGCCGCCGCCTCGGTATGCGTATCAACGGCAGCTTCGCTGTCCGTCTGTGTCCGAATTTCAGCGTCATTATCACTGTCATCGGCTGTTTCAGACGGAGCGATGAAGAGCGCGAAATCGGTTAAGACGACGTTGCTGTTATCACTTCTACCGACCCCACCTTTGGGTAAGGATTCGTGTTTGAGCCCTTCCAAGCGGACAGCACTCCATTTACCGGGTGTCAGTTCTACAATGACCTCGTAAATTTCCTGCTCTGGATTGGTACCGCTGGCTAATATAGAGTTATCTTCCAAGACTTCAAGTGTTGCACCACCTTTAGCGTAAAGCGATGTCGGTTTTAACGTTGCCCAGCGGGGCATCCGATTTTCCCAAGCGATTTGCGTCGCGTCAATTTCTGGGATAGGTGCTTTCGCCTGCGCGTCCAACTCGGCAATCTGTTCATCAAACACAGCGAGTTCCGCTTCCTGCTCCGGGGTCGGTAGTTTTACAACAGGCGGAGAATCCTTGCGGTTACCGTCCATAGCCTTTTCGGTAATATTATTGAAATAAGCGTAGAGTTGATAGAATTCTTTCTGTGTAATCGGATCGTACTTATGATCGTGGCACTGCGCGCATCCCACAGTCAATCCCATCCAGACAGTAGAGGTGGTATCCGCTCTGTCAATGGCATATTGGACGTAGTACTCTTCATCAATAGACCCACCTTCGCTTGTCGTGACGTGGCATCTGTTAAAACCGGTGGCAATAAGTTGATCAAGCGTCGGTTCTGGCAAGAGATCGCCAGCCAATTGCTCAATCGTGAACTGGTCGAACGGCATATTTTTATTGAACGCCTCAATCACCCAATCGCGGTAGGGCCACATTTCACGGTAGTTATCCAAATGGAGTCCATGGGTATCGCCGTAGCGTGCGACATCCAACCAGAACCGTGCGAGATGTTCGCCGTATTCTGGTTTCGCCATGTAAGCATCAATCACCTTTTCGTAAGCATCCGGTGAATCATCTTCGAGAAATTGGCGGATCTCCTCGCGTGTCGGTGGTAAACCAGTGAGATCGAAACTTAAGCGTCGGATAAGCGTCCGTTTGTCGGCTTCGGTTGCTGGACTGAGTCCTTCTTTTTCGAGACGTGAGAGTATGAAAGCATCAATGGGGTTTCGGATCCAGTCTTGGTCTTTGACATCTGGTGGGATTGGATGGACGGGTGTCGTAAAAGCCCAATGTTCTTCCCATTCCGCGCCTTCTCGGATCCATTGGGCGATAGCGTCGATTTGTGCCGGTGTTAGCGTCTTATTGAAGTCTGCGGGTGGCATACGATAAAAGTCATCATTGGAGGCGATACGGAGGTGGAGTTCGCTCTCTTCCGGTTTACCCGGGACGATTACCGGATACCCACTCGGTTCAGAGAAGGCACCCTCTTTCGTGTCAAGCCGGAGGTCAGCCGCTCGGGTCTTCGCATCGGGTCCGTGGCAGGCGAAGCAGTTATCGGCAAGGATAGGTCGGATATCAAGGTTGTAATCAACCGTTGCTTGTGTAGATTCGCGCTGTTCCGCGGATACCGGGGAAAGCCCGAACACAACGAGACAGAAACACACTAACACAACCGTTAGTGGAATCGTATTGTTAACAGTTTTCACAGGAATCCTCTCCCTTTTTTTCGCTATCAATGTTAGGGCGTTCGCTGCGCGCACTCTCAGCGATCAGCAAAGCCCGTGGCAGGCACGATGGATGTAATTGCCATACATATCTCTTACTGACAGCCAATATGCTATCACAGATTTAGCATATTGTGACGCTTCAGTGAATCAAAAGGTTTAGCAATAATTCTACGGTGTGATTGCTTTTTTGTCAAACATTTTCGACAGACCCGTTAGGATCTCGCTGTCCTTGAATGATACGGAAAAATCCTAATCTGCTACAATCTTCTGAAAAATAATAACATGCTGCCACGGCAAATCCGTGAGGGTTTCCACCCAAACAAGCGGATGCGGTGTCGCTTCTTTAATCACCTGCAATTCACGCATCTTGTGCAAGCGTTTAATTGGAACCTTCGGATCTTCAGCACGATATTCGACGAAGGCAACCCTTCCACCGGTTTTTAGCGCACGACAGATATTCTGCATCATCTCGTATGGATGTGAAAACTCGTGGTATACATCCACCATAATCGCCACATCCACCGATGCCGGTGGCAATTTTGGGTCGGTGATAGTTCCCAATACGCCTTTGACGTTCGTAATGCCTGCCGCCATCATCTTCTTACCTAGTAGGTCCAGCATCTCCTGCTGAATATCAACACCGTAAACAGTGCCCGTGTCGCCAACTTTCGAGGAGATACGCCGAGCGATGTAACCTGTTCCAACCCCGATATCCGCCACAACATCCCCCGCCTTTAGTTTCAGCAATTCAACGAGTAGGTTCGGCATCTCTTCACGTTCACGTTCAGGACGTTCCAACCATTCAGCCCCTTGATGCCCCATCACACGCGAGATCTCGCGTCCCATGTAAAATTTACCGATACCGTCTCGGCTCGGTGCCCGCTGTTCATAGCGTGTGCTCGCTGGACGCTGTGTGTCTTGTGCAATTGTGACATAACTCAACAGGTGAGCCATGCAAATAGCACCTGCAAAAACATAAAATTTGCTGAACATCTGTTTTAAACCAGTTCCTTATGAGTAGTTGTCAATTATCAGTTAAGAGATATCTTTGCAACTGCTAACAAACCGCTGAAGTACGCCATGGACTGGTGATTTGTTAGAAATAAACCTCTTAACCAACAACTGACAACTGATAACCATTTACCACTTTCCGAGGTAGAGTCCACGGTTCTCCAACGGCATCGGCACCCGCTTTCCTTGCTGCCGTTGCGAATCAACAATCGCGCAGACCATCTCAGTGCTTCGGTGTGCGAGACGAATATTGCCTTGTGTCTCCGTATCGGTGTCAATTGCGTCAACAATATCCTCAATACAACCGACAGTGCCGCTTTTCCGCTCAAAAGCAGGGAATTGCGCATCTAAAATTTCATCAAATTGCCCTTGCCGTTTACGGAGTTGAAAGCCGAGTCCGTTGTTAAGCGATCGGACTGTGCCTTCACTACAATTCACCTCAAATTCATAAGCCGTGCCGGGAATGCTAATGCCGTTCATACCGTTCTCAAAACGGATGAACCCCATCACAATACCAGGGTCGTTTTCAGTGCGGTTATCCTCAAAATCAGCATCAGCAACGGCGACGTTGCCCTGGACGTATTCTATAGGAGAGTCGCTTGCCAAAAAGAGGAGGAGATCCGCGGCGTGCGTATAACCCCAGAGCGCAGCACCACCGGTATAAGAGATAATAGAACGTCTGTCCCCAAGCACCCCACTTTCGAGAACCTCACGCATCTTGATGTATCCGGGGGTAAAACGCCGTTGTGTGCCGAGGTTGAACTTGATGTTGTATTTCTCGCATACCTCCAACATAGCGTCTGCTTCTTCCATAGAGGCACAGAGCGGTTTGTCGCAATAGATGCCTTTCACGCCATTTTCCGCGGCGAATTGCGTGATGTCCGCATGGTTGCCGGGACGCGTGGCGATACTCACAATATCGGGTTTCTCTTGAACTATCATCTCGCGATAGTCTAAATAATACTTCGGAATATCCCACTTGTTGCAGACGTATTGGGCTTTTTCTTCAACTACATCCGCAGCAGCAATAAGGTCTGTTCGTTCAAAAGCGGTATAGCCTGCTGCATGTGAATACGGCAGCGCGCCGTGTGGCGTTGCGCGGACCTCTTCATCAATCGTGCCACCCATTCGACCACAACCGACAATGCAAACACGGTACTGATTTGTTGCCATTGGATCATCCTCTTTTTAAACTATTAGAATCTGGGCATCGTTCCACTACGTTTTGCGGCGGACTCGCCCATAAGCGATCTGCTTCACGATGATTTCTGGTGAAGTATGAGGCGTTAATCGACCAAAAACCTGCCCCAAACGAAGTGGAGAACAGCTCGGAATCCCAGAGTTAGCAGTACGTTTAAAGGGTCAACTCTACAACATCTTGTTTAACAATTTCCTTCGTATGTCCATAAGACGCGGTTTGCACCAGCTCCTGCACTTCAGGCGTTAAACGATTGATGATCACCTCTGGCAAACTCACCTTCCCATCATATTGGGGACGATACCGGAGAATTAAGAAGCGTCTATCCCGATCCTTTGGTCTCCATTTTAAGACACCGTGTGTCAACAACTCGGAGATAACCACAAAATCACCCGCCTTGGGTGTGATATTCGTGAAAACATCATCCGGCTCTGGGTCGATACCGTCGGGTCCCGGTGTCAGAAGGTCTTCAGGTCTCTCAAATTTGCTTTTATGTGAACCCGGAATAACAATCAGTCCACCATCCCCAGGTTGGACATCCGTCAAATAAAAGAACGCCACGAAATCGTTGCAGTAGATGCTGTTATCCTTAACTTCATAACGGGTAAGCCAGTGTCGTCCTTCACGCGCACAGTGTAAGCCAGCCGGATTTGTTCCCATCGGCTGTCGATCCGGGTTGTGCTGTTCAAGGGTAAGCGTACCAGTGACAAAGCGCGGTTTATTGAAAGTGAATTCCTTGATGAGGGACCAGATAGCCGGATGCACTGCCATCGCCTCAAGTGATCGGTCAAAGGCGAACCCGTGTTCATATCTGCCACCTTTACCGGGTTCCAAATCGCGAGGACGCGTCGTAAATCCTTTGGGACGTTCGTGAAGTGGCGTATGGATATACCGATCCACAGCCGCCTGTGCTGCTTTTAGCGCATCACCGTTGACAGCACCTTTGATGTGCAAATAGCCTGTGACATCAAACAGATAACGTTGATCGGGGGTCATTTCTCACTCCTTCCATGCTGATTGTACAATCCAGATTCAGAAACGCCTATGCAACGGATTATATCACATTTTCTGATTTTTAATGTAACCTATTCCAGCATGGGGAGCGTAACCTCTGAATTCCCGTCTGATAAAGGCAAGAAATTCCATACGGAGAACATTCATACCACACCCCTGATAAGGGAGTTCGAGGAGTGGGCACTCTTTACCGGTCAGGACTTACGCAGTTGTCTCTAAAAACCGACAGATTCCCCCTGCTTGCGGGGGGACTCAGGCGGGTAATCCTAAATCTTGCGTAAGTCCTACCGGTGTTAAAGTAATTCTAAAATCCATCATGAATAGACCTGACATTACCATTTGCAAGATACCCGCGCCTATAGTAAAATATCTCAGGACTTACGCAGTTGTCTCTAAAAACCGACAGCCCCCCCCTGCTTGCGGGGGGACTCAGGGGGGTAATCCTAAATCTTGCGTAAGTCCTATATCTAAAAAACCAAATACCAAATAGAGGTTACATAATGCAACTCGGATTTGTAAGCGCAATTTTACCGGAACAGACGTTAACAGAAGTCGTTCAATTTGCCGCAGACACCGGCTTCGATTGCGTCGAATTGATGTGCTGGCCCAAAGGAGAAGCGGAACGGCGTTACGCCGGTGTCACGCACGTCGATGTAACAGAATTTTCACAAGCAGAAACCGATGAAATCCTGCAATGCGTTTCGGACGCGGGTATAACAATCAGCGGCTTAGGTTACTACCCGAACCCCTTGACTCCGGACGAAGCTGAGGCCGCGGTCTATAGCGAACATCTGAAAAAACTGATTCTGGCGGCGGAAAAATTGGATCTGGACATCGTAAATACCTTCATCGGTCGGGATCAGAGGCGGTCCATAGACGAGAATTGGGATCGTTTTAAGCAGGTGTGGAAACCGCTCATCCAATTCGCCGCCGATCACGGTATCCGCATCGGTATCGAGAATTGTCCGATGTTTTTCACTGAAGACGAATGGCCCGCCGGACAAAACCTCGCTTACTGTCCTGCTATTTGGGAACGGATGTTTGATGAGATTCCATCCTCGAATTTCGGACTCAACTTCGACCCCTCCCATTTTATATGGCTCCAGATGGATTACCTGAAACCGCTTGTTACTTTCGCGGATCGGATTTTCCATGTGCATGCGAAGGATGTCCGATTGGACAGAGCAAAACTTGACGAGGTGGGCATCCTCGCAACGCCGTTGTCGTATCACACACCGAAACTGCCAGGGCTTGGCGATGTGGATTGGGGCAGCTTCTTCTCTGTTCTCAGTGATACCGGTTATGACGGTGCCGTCTGTGTAGAGGTAGAGGATCGCGCCTATGAGGAAACCTTGGAGATGCGGCAACGTTCCCTTCAACAGAGCCATATCTTCTTGAGACAGTTCACAGGGTGATCTGATGAGCAGTTACGACTGGTTGGACGCGGAACTCACTACAATAGAACAAGCAGGTCTACACCGCCATCTTCGTACCGTCATGAGCGCGCCAACGGGAACAATCAATCTTGATGGACGCGATGTTGTATTGTTGGGTTCAAACAACTATTTGGGGTTAAGTATGCACCCGCAGGTTGTCGCTGCTGCAGTTGCGGCGACGCAAATCTTTGGCACGGGGGCAAGCGGTTCTCGCTTAATTTCGGGAAATAGCGAACTCTATACGACCTTAGAAAATAATCTTGCGAAGATGAAAGGTACTGAGGCTGCGCTTGTTTTCAGTTCTGGCTATGCTGCGAATACAAGTATCATTCCTGTGCTTGCTGGAGAAGGCGATCTCATCTTAAGCGATGTCCTTAATCACGCCAGCCTCATAGACGGCTGTCGTCTCAGTCGTGCCACTAAAAAAGTTTATCGGCACTGCGACGTAGAACATCTTGAAACCTTGTTGTCGGAATCGAGTATGTTTCGGCGGAAACTCATCGTAACAGATGGTGTTTTCAGTATGGACGGCGATATCGCGCCTTTACCCGATATTTGCGACCTTGCTGCGCAATACGACGCGATGCTACTGGTAGATGACGCACACGGGTTTGGCGTATTAGGGAAAGACGGAAGCGGCACGGTTTCACATTTCGGTTTGAAAGGAAAAGAGATTATTCAGATGGGAACACTCAGCAAGGCGGTCGGCGCGCTCGGTGGGTACATCGCAGGAAGTCGCGCCTTGATTGAGTTGCTGATTAACCGCGCTCGCGGCTTTATCTTCACAACCGGATTGCCCGCGGCGACGTTAGCGGCGGCAAATGCTGCGCTCGATGTCATCCGATCCTCACCGGAACTCCGACAAAATTTGTTCTCACACGCGAAACGTCTCAAAACAGCACTGATTGATTTAGGCTACACACTATTGTCGAGCGAAACACAGATCCTCTCAGTCGTATTAGGAAATCCACAACGCGCAACACGCATCGCAGAAGCACTGCTCACCGAAGGTGTATTCGTACCAGCCATCCGTCCACCAGCAGTGCCGACCGGAACAAGCCGTTTACGCGTTACGGTAATGGCGACACACACGGAGATGGAGCGGCAGCAGGCAGTTGAGGCGTTTGCAAAAGTCTATTGTCTTACAGAGATGAGGTAATCGGTTTCTTAGCCCTATACCTTGAAATTTTTGTCGCTTCATGCTAAATTATGGCAAATCTTATTACTAAAGCGAGACACTCAAAATGAGCACAAAAGCACACATCATCGATTTTGAGAAGCAGGATCCGATTGATCGAGGGACCGGTGTGAAAACGGTACCGTTAGCAGGCAAATGGATCGATTCCACCTCACTTACTAACGGCGTAACAGCGTTTGATCCCGGCGCAGCGATTGCGCGGCACTACCATAACTGCGATGAGTCGGTCACGATTCTCGAAGGGGAAGCCACCTGTGAAGTTGATGGTGATATTTTTACTATGAAAGCCTTTGATACGACGTTCGTTCCGGCGGGTATTCCACACCGCTTTTGGAATGACAGCAATGCGCCGATGAAAATCTTATGGACCTATGCGTCCGTCAACGTAACCCGTACATTTACGGAGACAGGCGAAACGGTAGCACACCTATCATCGGGCGATCAGGCAGTTGTCAAATAGCAACGACTGAGGAGACCGAAAATGTCTGTTCAAACCTATATTAAAGACAATCAAACTCTGCTCTGCGGGCTGCTGCAGGAACTCGTCAGGATTCCTACCGTCAACCCGCCGGGTGAAAATTATGCCGAGATTGTCGGGCTACTTGAAGCGAAATGTCAAGCCTTACAGATGGATACACAGATTGCCGAGGTTCCCACAGAGCGGGCAGCGCAGGTTATCTCAAACGCAGCAACACATCCGCGGCTGAACCTCATTTCCCGTTGGGATCTCGGCGCAGAAAAAACGGTGCATTTTAACGCACACTACGATGTGGTGCCAGTTGCAGGAGACTGGCGTTTCGATAATCCGTTCAGTGGCGAGATCGACGGCGAATGGCTCTATGGACGCGGTGCCGACGATATGAAAGATGCCATTGCTGCGCTCCTCTTTGCAATTGAGGCACTCCAAGAAACCGGTACAGAGCCGAACTTCAATATCGAATGCTCTTTCACATGCGATGAAGAGACCGGCGGACGGTTAGGGGCAGGATACATTGTTGAAGAAGGCTTAGTTCAGGCAGACTACGTTGTCAACTGCGAAGGCGGCTCGGAGATGAACATCGGCAACGGACATAATGGCGTACTCTGGTTGGAAATTGATGTCGCGGGCAAAGCAGCGCACGGCGCCCAACCGGATAAAGGGATAAACGCTTTTGAGAAAACCGCTGAACTTGTGACGGCGTTGCAACGGGTTAAACGGAATTTGAAGTCGCCGGAACGCGCATTTAAACTCCCTAACGGCAATGATCGCTATCCCACCCTGAACATCGGTGGTACATTTCGCGGCACCGATGGCGACAAAGTTAATACCGTTCCAGCGCGTGTTACCTTCTCAATTGACCGACGAATCACACCGAACGAGGAACTTGAATTCGCCGAACTCGAACTCCGAGAAGCAATTTCGGGGGCATGCCAGTACTATCCTGACTTGAAAGCAGAAGCGCGTGCCATTTTGCGAATTGAGCCGTGCTTAACTGATCCCGCTTCACCCATAGCACAAGCGTTTGCTGACGCAGTACGGACTATCCGCTTTAATCAACCACGCTTTAGGGGCACTACAGGATTCACAGACTTGCACTACTTCGTCAACACAGGTTTACCGGGAATTGGATATGGACCGAGCGGTGAGGGTGGACACGCTATAAACGAGCGTGTGAATATCCCTGATTTGGTTAGGACTTCCGCTATCTATGCAACTTTCATGACGCGGGCAGAATTGTGATACAAGAACCAACGCCAAACTCCGTCAAAAACCAATTCGCCTTGAGTTGATACTCGTGCTTTAGATCCGTTATTATTTTAGCCCGCATGCGTGGAAATATATAGGAACTAACCGTTATGATTATCAATCGACTTATCGCAAAAAACTGGCGGAATTTTCAACAGATTAATGTTCCGCTCAGGGAACGGCAGTTTATCGTCGGTCCAAATGCTTCGGGCAAATCCAACCTTCTGGACATTTTTCGCTTTCTCCGAGATATTGTCAAGACGGACGGTGGCGGATTTCAGAAAGCAGTTAGGGACAGGGGTGGAGTCTCAAAAATCCGATGCTTAGCGGCACGGCGAGACCCTGAAATCACCATTGAAATTCACATCTCGGAAACACCAGAAGCACCCACAAAATGGCAATATGAAATAGGATTCCGTCAAGAGACACGAGGCTATCGCCGCACTCTCCTCACCAATGAACAGGTATGGAAAGAAGGTAAACAACTCCTTAATAGACCAGATAAAGACGATGACGCAGACAAGGATCGCCTTACCCAAACTTTTCTTGAGCAAGTCAACATGAATGCCGAGTTTCGAGAAATTGCGCAATTCATCCGAAACGTTACCTATCTGCATTTAGTCCCACAACTTCTCCGTTTTGCGAATTCAATCCAAGGTAGAGTTATTGAAGAAGATCCGTTTGGACAGGGATTTCTTGAACGGGTCGCGAGTGTCCCCGAAAGGACGCGGCGTTCTCGACTGAAAAAGATTGAATCTGCACTCCAGATTGCTGTACCACAGTTTGAAAAATTGGAGTTTCTTCGCGACAAAATCACAGGCCGTCCGCATTTACGGGCACTTTATTCCCACTGGCGGGCCCAAGGAGTATGGCAGCAAGAAGATCAATTTTCTGACGGGACACTCCGCCTGCTTGGACTTCTGTGGTCCCTTCTTGAAAGCGATTCAGTTCTTTTATTGGAAGAACCTGAACTTTCGCTGAATCTCGGAATCGTTTCGCAACTTGCCCCTTTGATCTCCCGGATGCAGAGAATCAGGCGAAGGCAGGTCTTCGTTAGTACCCATAGCGATGCCCTCCTCACGGAACCGGGTATTGATGGAACGGAAGTTTTAATGTTAGCACCTACAGAAACAGCAACAGTAGTTATACCCGCATGGGATGTTAAGCCAGTGCGAAGGCTTCTTGAAGCAGGTCTAACCGTTGGTGAAGTCGTACTTTCAAGAACGGGACCTGAATCTGCTGAACAACTGAGCTTACTAAAATGGAATTAAATAACATAATTCTTGTAGTTGAAGATAGGCTCAGCGATGCAGTTGCAACTAAGATCCTTCAGCATCTTGATATTGAAATTGTGCAGCGGGTCATATATGAAGGAAATTCCTATCTTCAACGAAAGGCACAGAGTTACAATCAAGCAGCGCATGCAGATCGACAGGCTGTCTCAGAATTCCTATCAATACCGACTAATCGCATCCCACAGAATACTGACGAAATTGCTAATCCGAAAGAATTTCTCGTATCGCTCGCTCGAAGGAGTAAAAATACGAGACTGCAAGAAGCACTTGTACCAGCGCAAAATGATAAAAGTTCAAAAACAGGAAATGAATATAATCCTCAATTGAGCCAATTTGTCCGGGAACATTGGAATTTAGAACGCGCTGCCGCAGTATCACCAAGTCTAAAACGCACTTTAGACCGTCTCAGCCAAGAAAAGAACGTAGGTGCCAATCGGTGAACAAAAGATTTCGACGCTACATTGAAGATTTCAGCTGCGCGTATTGTGGCACTTCCGTCACAGGCGACGGCTATACCAATCACTGCCCAGAATGCCTCTGGAGTCGACACGTCGATGTCAATCCGGGAGACCGCGCTGCATCCTGTCGCGGTATGATGGAGCCGGTCGGATTCATGATAAAACAGGGTAATTATATGCTGATTCACCGCTGCACAACATGCGGTATAGAAAAAAGGAATAGGACATCAAAAAATGATAGCTTCGAGGCTATCCTCAGTCTACAAGGAGAACTAAATGCCTAAAAAAGGAATCCTCGCAATCGTAACTATCTCCGCTGCTGTGCTTGCAGTTATTGTTTTAGCGGTGCTGTTATACACAAATTCCAACAAACTCAAACAGACACAGACTGAATTGGCTACCACCAAAGCGACTTTGCAAACAACTGAAACAGAAAAAGCCAATCTGGAGACGGAACTAACCCAAACCCAAACCACATTGGAAAAAACTCGCTTAGTACTCAGCCAAACGCAGGAGATATTACAAAACGCAAGTGAAGCCGCTCGGAAGATCGCAGCTGAACGTAATATGCTTCAACAGGACAAACAGGCACTCGAAAAAGAAAAAGAGAGCCTTCGCGCAAAATTAAACGAGATTGAATCGGAACTACAACGCATTCGCGTGCAATCCCAACGTTCAATCACCGCCATCCAAGAGAGATTTAAGGATACCGTCGGTGCAGTATTAGACGATGCGGGACAGTTGAAACTCGATGTGAAGGGGAAAATACTCTTTGAAACGGGCAGTGCGATCCTGAGCACAGCGGGAAAAACGCTTCTTGATGCAATTACCGAAGAAGTCTTGCTGAATACAGATTACGCGAATTATGCGGTACGCATTGAGGGACACACCGATGACGCGCCTATCGGTGGTTCTGAGATCCGAAATTGGGACCTCTCGACCGAACGCGCAATCGCTGCTGTGAAATACTTGCAGGTGCATGCCGGTGTTGATGCACAACGTTTAGCAGCAACAGGATATGCCTTCTATCAACCGATAGATACTGCTGATACACCAGAAGCCAAAGCCAAAAATCGGAGAATCGAAATTATACTCGTTCCACCACAAGACTTTTTATCCGAACTTCTAACCTCGCTCCAGAAAGTGATGACATCTATTGAAACACAAGAAACGGAGTAGTTTTATTTATCTGCTTTTTCCTGCGCAGCGCGTTTTACCGCAGCTGCAAGTATCAGGCGACGCGTTTCATCAATCTGTTCAAGCAGACGCGCATTCGTCCACGAAACCGAAGCAAGATAGCGTAATTCATTTGGATCGTTCAGCGTCTCAGCACCGAGGGCGATCTGAAGTCCGCTTGCGGTGATATACCGCACACCGGCGTTGACATCGGCTCCATCAAATTCCAAACTCATCGTGATGTCACCCCGCGCAAAAGCCGGTTGGAATTCCTTGCTGAAACCGACAAACAAACCGACAGGACTGTCTTCAAATGCAAATCGCTGTCCGCCGACACCGATATGACCGGAAAATTGGTGGATCCGCGGTAGATTGAACGTTTTACTGACAGATAGAAACGGCGACGGACTCCGAATGGACGCTAAGGCCCTCCCCACGGACGGTGAGGCTGTAGTCATGGTGAAAATGCCCTCCCCCAGATACTCAATACCGATTGCGATACTAGGAACTGCCCCAGTGTCTTGTTCTTTTAAAAGTTGCACCTTTAAGCTCGCGGCCTGTGTAGTAAAAAGTTCATCCCCATACTTCTCATACCCATTCAACACATGCCCTAACCCTACTTCAACCCTATCGAACAGTCCGAAGTTAAGACGGAAGGTGTTTGTCGCCACCAAATGCCCTACCGCGACATCATACGATACTTGTGTCTCAGCTGTTCGGGCAGCAAGATAGGTACCCGCCGTGAATATGCCGTGTTCCAGCACTGTCCCCGTCGGGATATCCACCAATCCGCTATCTGTAAACACTTCACCACTCACAGGATTGGACACCGTTATAAATATAAAAACGAAAAGCAGAGACAAGAGCAGATGTCTACCCATTGCGGTCACTCCATATACCGAATGCCGGAAGGTGTACCGATGATAATTTTGTCAGCACGATTAACAAAAATCCCGTTTTCCACCACGCCGGGAATGTTATTCAACGCTAGCTCAACTTGCTCTGGTGCCGGAATGCCATCAAAATGACAGTCAAGTATATAGTTGCCGTTGTCAGTAATGAGCGGTTGGTCTCTATCGTGTGCAAGTGCAAGGCGGAGTGTTGAACTGCCACAAATCCGGTTAACCTCTGTTTGGGTTGCCTCCCAGCCGAACCGTATAATTTCTACCGGCAGTGGAAAGTTCGTACCCAGCACGCGCGACACCTTGTTCTCATCAACAACAATCAATATTTTTTTAGACGCATTTGCGATAATCTTCTCTCTGACGAGTGCCGCACCACCCCCTTTGATGAGGTTAAGGTGTGGATCAACTTCATCAGCACCATCAATCGTCAGATCAATGACAGGATGGGCAGCAAGCGTCGTGAGCGGGATTTGTTGTTCCCCCGCAACTCTTTCGGTGCCATCGGATGTCGGGATACCCACAATATCAAGCCCTTTCCGGACTCTATTGCCAAGTTTCAAGAGGGCATAATAGACAGTGGACCCTGTTCCCAACCCGACAACCATGCCAGATTTAACGCTTTCAGCCGCCTTTTCCGCAGCAATCTTTTTTTGGTCTTCAGTGTTCATGATGCCTATAAGTTTACCAGAAAACCGTCTTAAAATCAAATTTCTATGATTGCGTCAAGTGTCACACAAAATTGACTTATTTCTTGGATTATGATAAAATAATCCTATGAGGAATAACATTCGCCACAGCAAACTGGTCGTCGGGCAATTGGTCGCGGAACCTGGCACTCGGATGGAAGGGCATCTGAGAGTCGGAAGCATGCCAGATGGAACGGCGGTTCGACTACCGGTCGTCCTAATCAATGGGAGGTATCCCGGCAAAACGCTTTACATCCAAGCAATTAGCGACGGAGACGAACTCAACGGCATCGCTGTTATCCACAAAATTCTCCAAAGCATAGCACCGGATCAGTTGCGCGGTAAGATTATTGCCGTGCCCCTTGTTAACGTCCATGCCTTCCACACCAAACAGGCGCTCAATCCTGTGGACAACCGAAAGATGAACCGTTGTTTTCCCGGTAGGCGCGACGGCACCTCCAGTGAACGGATAGCCTATCATCTCTTTCGGCGCGCCATCCAACAGGCAGACTATTGCCTCGATCTACATCAAGGTGGCGTACACCCAATGATTGACGAGGTGCGCGTCCGTGTGGATGAAAAACATACACTCCACGGTGCATGTCTTGAACTCGCGCGTGTCTTCGGTATCGGGCATATCCTGAATCAGAAGGGACCGAAAGGTCAACTCGCACAGGCTGCCCCGGAGTGCGGCATTCCAACAATCGATCCAGAATTAGGGGGAACTCACGGTTGGGATGCGGCAAGCATCGAAAAAGGCGTGCGCGGCGTGCTCAACGTCTTGCAGTACTACCACTTCATCGATGGAATACCGAAGGTACCCGAACGGCAAATTGTCGTTAAACAGTTCGTACCACTCCTGAGCAACGAAGGTGGATTCGTCTATTATAAAGCGGAATTGTATGACAAGATAACAGCGTATCAGCCAATCGCTGACATCCGAGATGTATTTGGAAATGTGCGGGAGTCGATCCGAGCACCCGTAGAAGGTATTTTTTGGGCGAAACCGGTCTACCCCATGGTAGCGAGCGGTGGTATCATTGGCAAAATCGGCACACCGATTGGGTATCTATAGCGATTGGTCGATGGCAATTAGTCTATGGTCTATGGTTGATGGTAAAGACCAAAAGCCATTAGCCATTAGCAAACAGCGAATAACAAATTTATGAGGAGATACAAGATTGCACGAACAAAATCGCAAAGCCTTTATCGAAAAAATGGGACGCGGCGGGGTCGCAATCTTTGCGAGCAGGTCCCCCGCAATATGGAATCACGACACCGAATACGTGTACCGTCCGGATCCAAATTTTTATTATCTTACAGGGTTTGAAGAACCAGAGTCGATTTGTGTGATTGCCCCCGACCATCCGAAGCACCAATATATTCTATTCGTCCGACCGAAAGACAAACAGGCAGAAATCTGGAACGGTAAACGCGTTGGGGTTAAGGACGCACGTAAACGTTATGGTGCAGATAAAGCCTATTCGATAGAGAAATTTGGTGAGAAAATTGGAAAATACTTAGCGGGTGCCGAAAGGCTCTACTACCCCCTCGGTTCCAACGAGAACGTTGACAGCGAAATCCTCTCTCTCTTTACGGGGTCTGTCAGGTCACGAATTCGCTCCGGTAAAGGATTTGATACATTAGTCGATCCGAGTCCGATTCTCAGCGAACTGCGGTTAATCAAAAATGAAACCGAACTGCAGCGCATCGAGATGGCAACGGAGATTACAGTCGCCGGTCATGTCGCCGCAATGAAAGCAGTTCAGCCGGGTATGTATGAATACGACTTGGAAGCACTCGTTGAATCCACGTTCCGCATGAACGGCGCGAACGGTCCAGCCTTTCCGACTATCGTTGCGAGTGGTGGGAACGCCACGACACTCCACTACACAACGAATGACTGCCGGATTGAAGACAACACACTCGTCCTCATTGACGCAGGTGCGGAATACGGTCGGTATTCTGGCGATGTGACCCGCACTTTCCCCGCAAATGGCACCTTCACTGAGGCACAGAGAGACATCTATCAACTCGTCCTTGACGCGCACTATGCTATTATTGATTCTATCCGCCCGGGTGTCTCTATTGACGAACCGCACGAGAAATCAATCGAATTGTTAACAGAAGCCATGCTGAGCCTCGGTCTTCTTAAGGGGAAAACAAAGAAATTAATAAAGAAAGAGAAATATCGGCAGTTCTATATGTATAGGATCGGGCACATGCTCGGCTTAGATGTGCATGATGTCAATTGCGTGCACGACGCAGAAGGCGATTTCAAAACTTTCCAGCCTGGAATGGTAATCACAATCGAACCGGGTCTTTACGTCGCTGACGGGACAAAAAATGTCCCACCAGAGTATCTGGGCATCGGTGTCCGCATAGAGGACGATATTCTTGTCACCGAAACAGGTTGCGAAGTGCTAACGGCTGGCGTTCCAAAAGAGATTGATGAGGTCGAAGCACTTGTGAACGGAGCAAAGTAAAACGGACGAAAATATATCCACGCATTGACTTAGACGTGCAAATTGTGTTACACTATATCTCGTGGAAGCGGTTTGTAACCCTTACGGCTTATCGAGTGATAAAGGTATGATCATAGCCCTGATCGTCCTACTCAACTGATAACAGAGAATTGTCCATGTAGGCAGGATTTGTCATCCCAGTTCTAAGGAATTGCCTCATGATTGAGCAAGTAAAAAAAATAGGAGACAATACATGGCAAAGCGAAAAAAAATGGGGATGAACAAATACCAACGAAAAGCACACAGGCGCGGTGAAGACCGGTTACGCGGAGATGACGTAGAATACTACCTCTCCCTCGCCTACTCCCCCAACGCCGACGACCGTGTTGAGGCAATGGATAACCTCTGTCCCTGTCATGTTCGGAAAAGCATTGACAAAGTTTGGGTGGCACTTTACAAAGGCTTGGTTGATCCAGACCTACGCGTCCGAAAAGCCGCATGGCATACACTCGACGACGGTGGAAACCCGGACGATCCGAGGCTCCAACCGCTCCTTGAAAAGATCGCTAAGGAAGAAACCGATCCGAAACTTCGCCAACGCGCACTCGACCTCATCGCTGCGACCCGAAAAGTCGAGGAACAGAAGCAGGCACTCTTGGCACAGAAAGCACATACCTTCCGTGGACGCTGCGACTGGTGCGGTGAATCAAATGTCCCCGTTAGCTACGATCACGAAACAGAGTTTGAGACAAATGGTTCCAAACGCTTCGCTCTGGTATGTGAGGCGTGTGAGCCTGCGTAAAAGCCGCAAGATTACAGAAACAGAAAATCAGGAAGAACTATAGAAAGACACTTATGGCAGTCCATAATCAATTATTCGAGGGATATACCGACTTCATCGCGACGCGTGGGGTCAAAGAGTATCGAGAGACAATTCCGGTCTGTGTAAACGCTGAGGATGTTGTGTTGGAAATCGGTTGCGAGTGGGGAACGACTACGACCCTGATTGCGCCGCATTGCAAGAAAGTTATCGGGACAGACATCAGCCCCAAATGTATTGGACGTGCGAGAGAAATGTACCCTGAACTCCACTTTGAAATCCTTGACGGTTTCGATGTCAGGGCGGCACTTGACCTCGACGAACCGTTCAGCAAAATTTACATCGATATTTCTGGCTTGTCAGGTTACAACTCGCTACTCGACACAATCGCGCTGCTCACATCCTACGCTACGGTGTTGCGTCCGGAGGCGATCATTGTTAAAAGCGGTGCCTTAAAACGTTTTGCAAGACACTGCAATGCTTGGCGTTCGCCGGATAATCAACAAACAAAAAATTAAAAAAATGAAGAAAAATCAATTGGGATGCAACAAATAAGATAACATCTCAAAAAGTGGGTTTGATATGATACCTGATGATGTGTACGTACATAAAACAGTAGAAGGTGATGCCGAAGCATTCAACGAGCTCGTTAATCGGCATCATTCAAAAATCTATGGGCTTGCATACCGGATGCTCGGCAATCGGGAAGATGCCGCCGACGCGACTCAAGAAACGTTCTTAGAAGCATATAAATCAATCAAAGCCTTCCGATTCCAATCGCAGTTCGGAACTTGGTTGTATCGCATCGGTATCAACACATGTCAGCAGCACATCCGTAAGTCACAGTCGCATGATCACAAACTGACTGCCTACAGCAGAGAGGCTGAGATTAACGGTATCGCTTCCGACGAGGATTCGCCTGAACGTTCAACACTTAAAGACGAACAAAACGAGATGGTTCAAGGTGCCATCAATTGGTTGCCACCGAAGCAACGTGAAGTCGTCACATTGTACTATATGCAACACCTCAAATATAGGGAAATCGCCGAAGTTTTAAATTGTTCAGAAGGTACTGTTGCATCACGACTGAACCAGGCATTGAAAAACCTCAAGCGGAAACTGAGCAAATATTATCTTTAGAAAGGAAATGCCTCCATGAATTGCGAACAGACGCTTAGCAATCTACCGCACCTGGTTCAGCAGGAAAATGCGGAAATGAGAGAACAGATTTCTGATGGTAGCTCTCGGCGTGCGCTTTTGGAGCATCTGCGAACCTGTCCAGAGTGTCAGGTGGCATACGAGGCGTTGTGGAATACCGCGAGTATATTAGAGAGTGTAGACGCACCGACGCCGCCACCAGAATTAGCTGAGAACATCCAGCAGCACATACAATATCTTCATAAAAGGCAGCAAGTCTCACTCTTTGCCAACCCGTTGGTGTGGTGTCTTGACCGGTTGAAGTTAAATTTTTCACCGAGGTTCGTCAACGCCACAGCCCTGCTTTTCTATATTATCGCCTCTTGTTTTTTCGTAAAACTCGCGTTCTTTACGAACCCACAAGAACCAGAGTTCGGGCTGACAGCAATGGAAAAGACGCGGCTCCAACAGATCAGAATCTCACCGACCCCATGGGCAGATCTGAAAAACACCAAGCCGAAGGCTGAAAACACAAGCGTACCGCAACAGGCAGCAATTGCTGTCCAGCATAGATCCAATCATTTCTTCACAACGACGCGAAATGTGCCCGAAACGTGGCGTACCAATACAGGAACAATCAGTAAACAAACGGACGAACCACGCGTCGCTAACTACCCCCAGGCTATCGCCAGTGGAAAACTCACTGTGTTTTGGAATCAAATCAAGACAGAATTGTAGATTTGTGAGCGCGCTTACGCATCCCCTGTAGGCGCGCTTATCCATTCTTTCAGCAGTCCTTAGAAATACCTCTCAAGCACTCTTCTGCTATCCGATCAATTCTCCTCAGGACTTACGCAGTTGTTTCTAAAAACCGACAGCTTCCCCCTGCTTGCGGGGGGACTCAGGGGGGTAATCCTAAATCTTGCGTACGTCCTACCCCTAAAAAACTCAATAATTCCGCCAATAACAAAAAAGATTGACACACATTCGTTTTTTGTGTACAATAGCCAAAAACTTGGACAGCATCAAGGTAACCCAAGAGAATGGCTTCAACAGGAAAAACATCGGACAAAACGCCGCTTCTTGAAATTTCAGGTTTAAAGACAATCTTTCCCACAGACGACGGCATTGTGCACGCCGTGAACGATGTCAGTTTCTCCATTGCGCGCGGGCAGACCGTAGGCGTTGTCGGGGAAAGCGGCTGTGGAAAAAGTATTACGGGTCTCTCAATGCTTCAACTCGTACCATCACCCGGACGTATCGAAGCAGGCGAGATCTTATTTTATCGCAGCACCGACGATGAACCTTTAGACATCGCACAAGTGTCCCCGAAGAGTGAATTGATGCGCCAAATCCGTGGTAACGAAATCGCAATCATCTTCCAAGAACCGATGACCTCCCTGAATCCGGTCTATACCGTCGGAGACCAGATCGCTGAAGCCATTGTATTACACCAACAGGTCGATAAAAAAACCGCACGCGAACGCGCCATCGAGATGATTGCGCGCGTCGGTATACCTGCCCCTGCGCAACGCGTTGATGAATATCCGCATCAACTTTCCGGTGGCATGCGCCAACGTATCATGATTGCGATGGCACTCTGCTGCTCACCGACGTTGCTCATCGCAGATGAACCGACAACCGCCCTTGATGTTACGATTCAAGCACAGGTGCTCGGGCTCATGCAGGAACTTCAAGCAGAGATGGGAATGGCAATTATGCTCATCACACATGACCTCGGGGTGATTGCCGATCTCGCTGATGAAGTTGTTGTAATGTATTCAGGACGCGTCGTTGAACGAGGCTCCGTTGATGACATCTTCTATAATCCGCTGCACCCCTATACACAAGGTTTGCTGAGATCTATACCCGTTCTTGGAAGAACACCCCAGAAAACATTACCCTCTATACCCGGGACAGTGCCACATCCGCTTGCCCTGCCAGCCGGATGTTCATTTGGACCCCGGTGCCCAGAACGGATGCCTGAATGCAACCAGATGCCCGAACTCCTTAGCATTAATAGCAAAACGGAAAATGACGGACACCCCGTTCGATGTTGGCTTCATACAGATTCAGAAGGTTAAGGTCTCCTAAAAATGACAAAACTGCTCGAAGTAAACGACCTCCGCAAATACTTCCCAATCCAGAAAGGCATCTTCCAACGCACTATCGGCTATGTCAAAGCGGTGGATGGGATCAGTTTTGATGTACAACGTGGTGAAACGCTCGGTCTCGTCGGTGAAAGTGGGTGCGGAAAAACTACTGCTGGACGCTGTCTACTCCGATTAATTCCGCCGACAAGTGGCAGCTTCATTTTTGGTGAGGAACAGGTAGACTTGGCGAAGTTGTCTCAGCAAGAACTCCGTCCTTTCCGAAAACGCATCCAGATGATCTTCCAAGACCCACACGCATCGCTGAATCCACGGATGACGGTCGGAGATATCGTCGGAGAACCGATGCGCGTCAACAAGACTGAAACTGGAAGCGCACTTCAAGATAAAATTGTCGAACTCCTTGAATCTGTAGGACTCAGATCGCAGGATACACGCCGCTACCCACACGCCTTCAGCGGCGGACAACGCCAGCGTATCGGTATTGCACGCGCCTTAGCACTCCAACCCGAACTCATCGTCGCAGATGAACCGGTCTCGGCACTTGATGTCTCGGTGCAAGCACAAATCCTGAACCTACTGGCAGAACTCCGAGAAAAGTTTCAACTCTCTTATATCTTCATTGCACACGATCTAAGCGTTGTGGAGCACATCAGCGACCGTGTTGCAGTCATGTATCTCGGAAAAATCGTAGAGATTAGCGATGCCGAAACCCTTTATCAATCACCGAAGCACCCGTATACAGAGGCGTTAATTTCTGCGGTACCGCTCCCGGACCCGAGCGAGCAGCGTAAACGTGAACATATCCGACTCGAAGGTGATGTCCCCGATCCGTCTCAGCCACCGGCTGGCTGCTACTTCCATCCGCGGTGCCGTTACGCGACCGATATATGCAAACAAGAAACACCAGAACTCCGCCAAGTCGCAGAAGGTGTTCAGGTCGCATGTCATCACAGTGATACGTTGGATTTACAGGGAGTATAGTGATGTCAGGACGAAAAATGTCTTCAGATGAACTCTCGGCATGCAGAAAACGACTGGAACAACGCTGGAAAAAGCGGACTATGGACGAAGGTCTCCTCCATCGGGCATGGCAGACGGCATACCGAGTCGCTACATTGCTTTACGAGCAGTTTGGCGCGACACAGGTCGTCGTTTTCGGTTCACTCACAGAGCCAACAGCATTCACGAAACGATCGGATATCGATATCGCTGTGTCTGGACTTGCCGATGATGTCTATGATAAAGCGTGGACAAAAATTTGGAAACTTGATTCGGGATTTAAAATAGACCTCATTAACTTTGAGAGATCGAAAGGACGCTTTCGGGAACGGATCAAAAATCAGGCGATCCCTATCGAAAAGGGAACCCGCCCTGTGCTCTGGCAGGCACTCTACCAACACCTCCAGCGAAACGTTTTACCGACCGACGACGGAGCAATTTACGAAATGAACCGAAAAAGACTGACGCAACGTATCAACGACGCACTCGCAAAAATAGAGAGCACCCTCGCAAGAATTCATAGAGGGTTGGACAACATTGAAGTGTTACCTATTCAGGCACGGGAATTCATCGAAAATACGATCGCTACGGATCTCGCCGATGTCTATATGGATATAGAGCGAATTTTTGAGCGGATTTCCCGTGAGGTGGATACACACGTTCCAACCGGGGAAGAGTGGCACAAAAATCTGCTGATACAGATGACAGGACAACGACCCGAACGCCCACCTGTGATTTCCGAGCAGACGTTTCTCAGGTTAGACGCACTTTTGAAATTTCGACACGCCGTCAATAACATCTACGGTAAAGAATTGGTTTATGAACAAACAGAACCACATACGAAATCAATTGACACTCTCTTTGCCAGCGTTTCCCAAGACCTAAGGACGTTCGCTGATTCCCTCGTCAGACCTGAGGAGGATATCTGAGATGCATAAGACAGCAGCACCCCAAAAGATCCTACCGGATGAACTCTCGGCATGCAGAAAACGACTGGAACAACACTGGAAAAAGCGGACTATGGACGAAGGATTGCTCCATCGGGCATGGCAGACGGCATACCGAGTCGCTACATTGCTTTACGAGCAGTTTGGCGCGACACAGGTCGTCGTTTTCGGTTCACTCACAGAGCCAACAGCATTCACGAAACGATCAGATATCGATATCGCTGTGTCTGGACTCTCCAATGATGTCTATGATAAAGCGTGGACAAAAATTTGGAAACTTGATTCGGGATTTAAAATAGACCTCATTAACTTTGAGAGATCGAAAGGACGCTTTCGGGAACGGATCAAAAATCAGGCGATCTCTATCGAAAAGGGAACCCACCCTGTGCTCTGGCAGGAACTCTACCAACACCTCCAAAAAAACGTTTTCCCTACTGACGACGGAGCAATTTACGAAATGAACCGAAAAAGACTTACACAACGCATCAACGACGAACTCGCAAAAATAGAAACTACTGTAAATAGAATCTCGAAAGCACTGGAAGACATTGAAGTATTTCCTACTGCCGCCAGACCCTATATAGAAGAGTCAATCGCGAGCAAACTCGCCGATGTCTATATGGGTATAGAGCGAATTTTTGAGCGGATTGCCCGTGAGGTAGATACACACGTTCCAACCGGGGATGAGTGGCACAAAAATCTGCTGATACAGATGACAGAACAACGACCCGAACGGACCTCCGTGATTTCCGAGCAGACGTTTCTCAGGTTAGACGCACTTTTGAAATTTCGACACGCCGCCAATAACATCTATGGTGAAGAACTAATTTATGAACACACAGAACCGCATGCGAAATCAATTGACACCCTCTTTGCCAGCGTTGCCCAAGACTTAAGGACGTTCACTGATTCCCTCGTCAGACCTGAGGAGGACGCTTGAGATGCATAAGCCAACAAAAACTTTCCAAACCGCTCTGAATGTCATAAGGCAGATCCATTCCCCCCTGAGAAGCGGGGCAAGGCGGGTTAGGAACTCTCATTTCCTTAAACCATTCCTCATTTTTCTGATTTTCATCGTTGGGTGTTCAGGAAGTCAAATAGAAGATACTAACGATTTTCCGCGTGGGATTGAGGCGAAAGAAGCACCAATGTGGGCAAAACAGGTTGCCGAGGGCACACTCCCACGCCTCTCAGAACGGCTTCCAGAGAACCCGCTTGTCGCTAAAACGGATTTCGACGGGTATGAACAACCCGGTCCGTATGGCGGAACGTGGCACCGATTCCACACGCACCCAGATTTAGGGACGTGGAAGATGACAGCGGGTTATGCGCCGCTCATCCGCTGGAAATTTGACGTTTCTGGCCTGGAACCCGGTCTTGCTGAATCGTGGGAGTTTAATGAAGACGGCAGTATATTAACACTGCATCTCCGCAAAGGCGTCAAGTGGTCAGATGGACACCCCTATACTTCAGCCTCGTTTGCTTTCTGGTATGATCTCTGCCTTGATGAACGGTATAAACACAGTCCACCGGTTTGGTGCAAAGTAAACGGCATCCCGATGGAAGTTGAGACCCCTGACGACTATACAATCGTGATGAAATTCGCGGGACCCAATTGGCTTGTACCCCTTTGGTTGGCAACCGGATTTTGGTGGTGCAATCAATATAACATTCCTGAGCACCACATGAAGGAGTTTCACCCCGACAGGAATCCGAAATATAAGGATTTCATTCAATTCGAGAAGGAAGACATTCCACACCAAAACCCGGAACGTCCGACGTTGTGGCCCTGGCGAGTCATAAAGTATGAAAAAGGGGGGTTCCGTGTTGAATTGGAACGCAACCCTTACTACTACGTCGTTGATACACTCGGCAGGCAACTTCCGTACATTGATAGGGTCAAGACGAGTTTGGTGCCTGAACCCCAAGTGCGCGTTCTCAAAATCCTTGCTGGAGAGATTGACTGCCAATATCGCGGGATGGAACTGCGGGATCTTGCGCTCTATCTAAAAGGACAGAAAAAGGGCGGCTATAAGGTCCGGCGTTGGAAAAGTACGGCGGGTGCGCAACCGGCTATTTTGATTAACTGGACCGCACCCGATCCTGAATTAAGAAAACTCATTCGGGATCAACGGTTCCGAAAGGCACTCGCTTATGGCATTGACCGCGTGAAGTGTAACGAGATAGCATGGCGCGGCTTACTGGAACCCCAAGCAGCAACCGTGAGCCAAGAGGGATGGCACTTCGCCGATGAAGAAGGACAAACTCTTTTTGAGGAATGGAAACGGGCTGATGCTGACTTTGACATTACTGCAGGAAACCGCCTCCTTGACGAAATGGGACTCACAGCACGCGATAAGGACGGTTATCGGCTACGTCCAGATGGCGAACGGATTGAGATGCTCATGGACGTACCGAGTTCTAATCTCAACAGCCAACAAAATGACATCGGGTTAATTATTCAGGAGGGATGGGAGCAACTCGGTTTAAAAACACTGCTCTATACACCACCGGGTGCTGAATTGAGCCTCCGTCGCACACTTGGCAAATTTACAATCAGTATGCACGGTGAAGCGGAGATGGATCTCTTCACTTACCCGGATTGGGTGTTTCCAACGCTCCCGAAGTACTGGCATCCTAAAGTCGGAAAATGGTACGAAACGGGCGGTGAAAAGGGCGAACCCCCCACGGGCCCTCTAAAGAAACTACTGGACTTATACGATGAAATTAAGCGGGAACCCGACGCAAAACAACGGCACCAATACGTCCGAGATGCAGTTAGGATTCATATTGACGAGGGTCCCTTTCATCTCGGTTCCGCAGCACGTTCACCATCGCTCTTGGTCGTAGCGAACCATTTTCACAACGTCCCAAACGACGGTATTCTGGGTCCATGGGCAATTGTTACACCCGCAACCAGCTATCCCGAACAATGTTGGATAGGTAAAGAATAACTGATAGTCGATGGTCTATGGCAATTAGTCGATGGTAAAGACCTAAAGACCAACAACCAAAAGCCAAAAGCCATTAACAAGGAGACAGACCGATAATTACCTATATTATTCGCCGATGTTTGATCGCAATCCCGACGCTTTTGGCGATTTCCATCATCTCTTTTATAATTATCCAGCTCCCACAAGGCGACTACCTCGACCGCGAAATTCAACGGTTAGAAGAGGAATTCGGCGATAGCAGCTCGCTGGCGCAGGTCGAGGAATTGCGGGCACGCTATGGATTGAATGACCCACTCTGGAAACGCTACCTTATCTGGATAAGTGGCTTTGTCCTCGGGGACTTCGGTGAGTCGTTCGAGTATAAACGAGAAGTCCACGAACTGATATGGGATAGAATCGCCTTCACACTGATGATCTCCATCGGATCGCTTATCTTTACTTATGTCCTTGCAATCCCACTCGGAGTCTATTCCGCAACGCATCAATATCAATGGTCAGACCATTTTCTGACCTTCCTCAGTTTTGTCGGCATGTCAATACCGGCGTTTCTCTTAGCACTCTCACTCATGGTCTTCGCGTTTGACATCTTCGGTGTTCCGCTATTTGGACTATTTTCGGCTTACTATGAAGGCGCGCCGTGGACGTGGGGCAAATTCAGCGATCTCCTTAATCACCTCTGGATTCCTGTCATTGTTGTTGGGATTAACGGAATGGCAAGTTTGATGCGCATCATGCGTGGCAACCTCCTCGATGTTCTCGGACAACCTTTCGTCCAAACTGCACGGGCAAAAGGTCTTAAAGAAATCGTCGTTGTCAGCAAACACGCCGTGCGGATCGCGATTAACCCACTCATCAGTATTTTAGGAATGAGTCTACCGGGTATCCTCTCCGGTTCAGCAATCGTCTCTATTGTGCTCGGTTTGCCGACGGTCGGTCCGATTCTTTTACGAAGTCTACTGAACGAGGACATCTATCTCGCGGGGACGCTCATTATGATGCTGAGCCTTCTTCTGGTTATCGGTAACTTGATCGCAGACATAGCCCTCGCTTGGGTAGATCCGAGGATCCGTTATGAATGATTCAGGACTTACGCAGTTGTCTCTAAAAACCGACAGATTCCCCCTGCTTGCGGGGGGACGAAGGGGGGTAAGCCTAAATCTTGCGTAAGTCCTATGATTTTTAATTTTTCCTTGCGGTTCGTTCAGATGGGTTGGTAATCTCACGTTTTGTTCCGTATATCCGCCCGCCATTACATTACGGGCTACATAGTTTGGATGAATATATGAAAGCTACAATTGAGACAGCAACAGGGATTGAGGAGGCAGGGGACTCTTGGACAGATGGGGGTCAACTGAGTTACCGTCAGTTGATATGGCGACGGTTTCGCAAAAACCGGATGGGCCTCATCGCGGGTGTCATCCTAATCATCTTCTACCTCCTCGCTATCGGTGCGGACTTCTTCGCGCCGTATCACTACAGCGAAATCAATATGCGGTTGCGCCATGTCCCGCCGCAACGTCTCCATTTCTCATTCCAAGATGGATTCTATGTCCACGGCCTAAAATCGATTCGCAATCCAGAAAGCCTTGAATTAGAATTCACTGTAGACACGATGCAACGCCATCCCGCCGAATTCTTTTTTAAGGACGCAGAAGGCAGGCGACATCTGTTCAGTTCCGCGGGGCCCCTGTTCCTGTTAGGCACTGACCGGATGGGACGCGACCTGCTCTCACGAATTATGTACGGCGCACGGGTCTCAATGACACTCGGGTTAGTCGGTGTCTTTTTGAGCATCATTCTCGGTTCTATCCTCGGCACCATTTCCGGTTACTACGGCGGTTGGATAGACAATCTGATCCAACGGATTATCGAAATCCTTTCAGCATTTCCAGACATCCCGCTGTGGATGGCACTTGGTGCCGCACTACCCCCGGGCTGGTCAAGTATTCAAATCTATTTCGGGATTACGATTATCTTATCGATTATCCGATGGGGCGGATTGGCACGGCAGGTGCGGGGAAAGGTCTTGGCATATCGGGAGAGCGACTTCGTGATGGCGGCGCGTGCTGCTGGCGCAGGACAATGGCACATTATCACGAAACACCTGCTGCCGGGATGTTACAGTCATATCATCGTCATCGCTACGCTCGCTATTCCGGGCATGATCTTGGGGGAAACCGCGCTTAGCTTCTTAGGCTTGGGCATCCGACCACCAATGACAAGTTGGGGTGTCTTGCTGGAGGAAGCGCAACGCGTCACGGTTCTGCTCCATTACCCGTGGCTCATCTTTCCAGCTGTGCCGGTTCTCGTCGTGGTTATCGCCTTTAACTTCTTAGGGGATGCCCTCCGCGACGCAGCGGATCCGTATTCGGATTGAATGGCTGTTGGAAACCCTTGGCTAATGGCTGATGGAAACTAATGGCTGTTGGTCTTTACCATCGACCATCGACTAATTGCCATCGACTAATTGCCATAGACCAATTGCCATAGACTATCGACTAATTGCCATCGACTATCAACTAAACAAGGAAATATAAATGTCAACACACACAGATCTCGGATTCTTCGCAACAGATGTTTCATTCACAGACAAATCCGCAATCGTAACCGGTTCCAGTCGTGGTATTGGACGCGCAATCGCAATTGAACTCGCACGTCAAGGTGCCGATGTCCTCATTAACTACAACCAAAACCGGGATGCCGCCGAATCTGTGCAACACGAAGTAGCAGCACTCGGTAGAAAAGCGGTTATCATTCAAGCCGACATCAGTGACATGGAGACACACGAGCGGTTGCTCGAAACCGCACACGCTGCCTTCGGGAAGGTGGACATTCTCATCAACAACGCCGGTATTACACGCATCGCTGACATTCTTGAGGAGACACCTGAACAATTTGACTTCATTATCAACACCAACCTCAAAGCGACTCATTTTCTCACACAACGCGTCGCAAACTACATGGTAGCCAACGAGATCCGCGGATGTATTATCTACACCCTCTCTATTTCCGACACAATGGCATCCGACAACCGAACGGCTTACTGTATCTCAAAAGCAGGATTAGAGATGAGCATGCGCGCCTACGCGGGACGGTTGGCAGCACACGGTATTAAGGTGAACGGCATCGCTGCGGGTGTGATTAACACCGATCTCTCGCGCGTCCGTATCCCCGATTATGAAGAGGCGGCGGAGAAGGGTTATATCTTTATGGTGCGGCCTGGCACCCCAGAAGATGTCGCATACGCGACGATTTCTGCGATGAAACTTTACGACACGGGGGTTGTCCTGCCTGCTGCGGGTGGTGTGATGACACCTCTATTGAATCTTAGGTCTATGGCGGGGTTGGATATGAATAACTAATCGCGGCCCGCGGACCACTACATAACCCCAATATCCTTTAATATCGACTTTTTGATTTTGCAGACCATCGTATACGCAGGATCAAACACGTTCCCCATATCATACGCGACCGCCTGTCCTAATAAGGTGTGCGCTGCGCGTTTCTCCAAACCGAGTTCATCCAACCACCGAAGCAGCTCGGTCGTCGCATGTTGCACTGCTTGATCCAACGGACGCGCATTGCCAACTGCGAGAATATAATCGTTGTTCTCCCCACGGGGCCAGTTGATGCCTTTTCCTTTGCGTACTTCAACCGTAAATTGCACATCAAAAGAGATTTCAACACCGGTGCCGACAATCTCGCCATCACCCTGCACAGCGTGTCCATCGCCGAGGTGAAAGAGCGCGCCGGGGACAAAAACCGGGAAGTAGACGGTAACGCCTTCCTGAAAACCCCGATAGTCCATATTACCGCCGTGTGTAGCGGACGTAGCCGTTGAAATCGCTTGACCGCGCGGGGGTGCAACCCCGAAACAACCGACCATCGGTTCAAGCGGGAGTGTGAGTTTACCCAATTGCGTCTCTGGTGTCATCAGCGTCGCCGTCCACTTCTCCACATCAACGTGCCACTCTGCGCGGCCACCTTCGGGCATCTCGGAAGCGACATAGTGCGGATCAAGCACATTCGGCGCAACGACCATAGCCGTCCGCCCAATTAAACGATTCGGGACGATCCGATCAAAATGGACAGCCAATGTATCACCGGGTTCTGCGGATTCTACATAGAAGGGACCTGTTTGTGGGTTGCCGCCTGGGGTGACTTGTGTATCTGTGGCATCGTAGCCGGCGTTATCCACGGTTGTTGTGAAAACGGTGTCGCCACTTTCAATATGGAGTACCGGTTCGTGGGCACCGATTGCTGTGTGATAGACTGTCGGTTTGAAGTGGTGTATTGCCATTTTGAAATGCGTCTCCTATTGTTAGCGTTACATATATAAGACTTACGCAAATTGTGTTGAGAAGTAACAGATTTGATAAAAAAGCCGCTCTTTCAATCATTTACCCCCCTAAAGAATCAACGGTATGAAGGTTCCTTAATGGCATTCCCCGCCCCTTATCAGGATCAGGGGGATTTTAAAGGAAAATGCGTAAGTCCTAATATATTAAGGTCAGGACTTACACAGTTGTCTCTAAAAACCGACAGCTTCCCCCTGCTTGCGGGGGGACGAAGGGGGGTAATCCTAAATTTTGCGTAAGTCCTAATATATTAAGGTGCAAATAAGATACCATGTTTGACAAATCCCGTCAAATCAGATCACACTTGAGGTAGGGCCATTCAGTTTTCCGAAATTTTAGATGTTCGATGCGCGGATCCGTTGTAGGCGGGATCTCCAAATCCCGACGCTTTGGACACATTGGATAAAAACCTTAAAACGAAATAGTCCTGACACTTGAGGTGTGTAAAGTTTTTGACCCTAAGTGCTATTTTTATTTGACACGTGCGCGCATACATGATATGCTATATGTAAATTCACGGAGGGCATCTTGAAAAAACAGTATGGATTGTTGAGCACTGTGCGGGACTTTTGGAAAACGGGGAAAACGGGTTTTGGGTTGTTCCTGATTTCGCTCTTCGGTATCATCTATAGCTATATCGCAGTGAATTATGAAATCACGAGCGGGTGGAATGGACATCTGTCAGTCCAAAACGTCGTAAAAGACATCGCTGCATTTATTCCGGTTGGCGGTCTGCTGGTCGGTATCATAATAGGAGGCATTGACTTTACCATGTTACTATCAGACTGGTATCTCGCAAGACAAGAAAAGCGCATACAAGCCGCAGAAGAAGCAGCTAAAGCAAAAGGTCTCGAACAAGGGCTCGAACAAGGGCTCGAACAAGGGCTCGAACAAGGGCTCGAACAAGGCAAAGCAGAAGCGTATCAGCAGATTGCTGAATGGAACGAACGCAGAAAAGCCGCGGAGGCGCGCGGGGAACCTTTCACAGAGCCGCCCCCCAGCATGCCACAGAACGGTTCAGAAAATTAAAGGAGCAACACCGATGGCGATGTATAATGCGGAACGACTGGATTCTGCCCCCACCGATGACAGTCAACTTTATCCTGATACGGATGGTAAACCAATGGCAGTGAGCGATGAACACAGATGGGTCCTCACGCGGACACTACGCATCCTTGAAGCCTTTTTCAGGGACAGTCCAGATGTGTACGTCTCTGGAGACCTGTTGATATATTATGTGGAAGGGGACCCTCGGAAATCTGTAGCTCCCGATGCTTTCGTCTCTTTCGGGATAGGTCAGAAGTCGCGGCGGACATACCTCGTCTGGCAGGAAGGCAAGACACCTGACTTTGCAATGGAGTTATCCAGTAAAAACACATACCAGAACGACTTGGGCACGAAAATGCGGCTTTACGCAAGTTTAGGGATTACTGACTATTTCTTGTGTGATATAGAGGGGTTGTATCTACCGGAACCGCTGATGGGGTTCACGTTGGTAGACGGGGTGTATCAACCGATTCAAGCGGCACCAGATGGTAGTTTACACTCGGATGTACTCGGCTTAGACTTTCATCTGCATCCCGATGATCTACAGCTTTACGATGTAGAGACGGATCAGCGGCTGCTGGCCCCCGAAGAGGCAGCAGACGCACGCGCACAACAAGCAATCGAAGCACGACGCAACGCAGACGCACGCGCTCTGGCAGCAGACGCACGCGCCGACGCGGCAGAGGCAGAACTCGCAGAACTCCGGGCAGAACTCGCACGATTGCGGGGCAACCCCTAATCTTCTGACAAGGAGCAACACCGATGCAGACACATACAGAGCGAAACGCTGTTCCTTACGCGCCACGCGATACGACCTTTTATCCTGATACGGACGGTAAACCAATGGCAGCGACTGACTTACACAGAGACATCTTGATATGGCTGCTACAAGCACTCAGGCACCATTTCAGCAGTGACGTTTACGTTTCCGGTGATATTCTGATGTATGACCAACAAGGCAACCCGCGGCGGTCTATCTCTCCGGATGTCCTCGTCTCTTTCGGGATTGGACAGCAGCAACGCCGCACCTATAAAGTCTGGGAAGAAGGCAAACCCCCAGAATTCGTCATGGA
This sequence comes from Candidatus Poribacteria bacterium, assembly GCA_963662915.2. Lineage (GTDB taxonomy): Bacteria > Poribacteria > WGA-4E > WGA-4E > WGA-3G > WGA-3G. Next base: position 3,593,884 of record CAXXEU010000002.1, read on the forward strand.
GTTCTCCAGCGAAAACACGTATGAAAATGATCTCACTCGGAAGATGGTGCGGTATGCCGAAATGGAGATTCAGAACTATTTCCTTTACGATGCCGAAGGACGCTACTTACCGACGCAGCTCATGGGCTTCACGTTAGCCGAGGGCAGCAGCTATACTCCGATAGCACCGGAGCCGGATGGCAAGGTGTATTCGGATGCCTTGGGGGTAAGTTTCCAACTCCGAGCAACACACTTCGGTGTTTATGACCCAGAGACGGAGCAGTGGATCCAAACCGCAGCGGAAGCCGCAGAGGTCGCACGACGCAACGCAGACGCACGCGCACAGCAAGAAGCCAACGCACGGCACACAGCAGACGCACGCGCTCTGGCAGCCGACGCACGCGCACAACAAGCAATCGAAGCACGACGCAACGCAGACGCACGCGCCGACGCGGCAGAGGCAGAACTCGCAGAACTCCGGGCAGAACTCGCACGATTGCGGGGCAACCCCTAATCTTCTGACAAGGAGCAACACCGATGCAGACACATACAGAGCGAAACGCTGTTCCTTACGCGCCACACGATACGACCTTTTATCCTGATACGGACGGTAAACCAATGGCAGCGACTGACTTACACAGAGACATCTTGATATGGCTGCTACAAACACTCAGGCACCATTTCAGCAGTGACGTTTACGTTTCCGGCGATATTCTGATGTATGACCAACAAGGCAACCCGCGGCGGTCTATCTCTCCGGATGTCCTCGTCTCTTTCGGGATTGGACAGCAGCAACGCCGCACCTATAAAGTCTGGGAAGAAGGCAAACCCCCAGAATTCGTCATGGAGTTCTCCAGCGAAAACACGTATGAAAATGATCTCACTCGGAAGATGCTGCGGTATGCCGAAATGGAGATTCAGAACTATTTCCTTTACGATGCCGAAGGACGCTACTTACCGACGCAGCTCATGGGCTTCACGTTAGCCGAGGGCAGCAGCTATACTCCGATAGCACCGGAGGCGGATGGCAAGGTGTATTCAGATGCCTTGGGGCTAAGTTTCCAACTCCGGGCAACACACTTCGGTGTTTACGACCCAGAGACGGAGCAGTGGCTCCAAACCGCAGCGGAAGCCGCAGAGGTCGCACGACGCAACGCAGACGCACGCGCACAACAAGAAGCCGACGCACGGCGCACAGCAGACGCACGCGCTCTGGCAGCAGACGCACGCGCCGACGCGGCAGAGGCAGAACTCGCAGAACTCCGGGCAGAACTCGCACGATTGCGGGGCAACCCCTAATCTTCTGACAAGGAGCAACACCGATGCAGACACATACAGAGCGAAACGCTGTTCCTTACGCGCCACACGATACGACCTTTTATCCTGATACGGACGGTAAACCAATGGCAGCGACTGACTTACACAGAGACATCTTGATATGGCTGCTACAAACACTCAGGCACCACTTCAGCAGTGACGTTTACGTTTCCGGCGATATTCTGATGTATGACCAACAAGGCAACCCGCGGCGGTCTATCTCTCCGGATGTCCTCGTCTCTTTCGGGATTGGACAGCAGCAACGCCGCACCTATAAAGTCTGGGAAGAAGGCAAACCCCCAGAATTCGTCATGGAGTTCTCCAGCGAAAACACGTATGAAAATGATCTCACTCGGAAGATGCTGCGGTATGCCGAAATGGAGATTCAGAACTATTTCCTTTACGATGCCGAAGGACGCTACTTACCGACGCAACTCATGGGTTTCACGTTAGCCGAGGGCAGCAGCTATACTCCGATAGCACCGGAGCCGGATGGCAAGATGTATTCAGATGCCTTGGGGCTAAGTTTCCAACTCCGGGCAACACACTTCGGTGTTTATGACCCAGAGACGGAGCAGTGGATCCAAACCGCAGCGGAAGCCGCAGAGATCGCACGACGCACAGCAGACGCACGTGCTCTGGCAGCAGACGCACGCGCACAACAAGAAGCCGACGCACGACGCAACGCAGACGCAGAAGTCGCAGAACTTCGGGCAGAACTCGCACGATTGCGGGGCAACCCCTAATCTTCTGACAAGGAGCAACACCGATGCAGACACATACAGAGCGAAACGCTGTTCCTTACGCGCCACGCGATACGACCTTTTATCCTGATACGGACGGTAAACCAATGGCAGCGACTGACTTACACAGAGACATCTTGATATGGCTGCTACAAGCACTCAGGCACCATTTCAGCAGTGACGTTTACGTTTCCGGCGATATTCTGATGTATGACCAACAAGGCAACCCGCGGCGGTCTATCTCTCCGGATGTCCTCGTCTCTTTCGGGATTGGACAGCAGCAACGCCGCACCTATAAAGTCTGGGAAGAAGGCAAACCCCCAGAATTCGTCATGGAGTTCTCCAGTGAAAATACGTATGAAAATGATCTCACTCGGAAGCTGCTGCGGTATGCCGAAATGGAGATTCAGAACTATTTCCTTTACGATGCCGAAGGACGCTACTTACCAACGCAACTCATGGGCTTCACGTTAGCCGAGGGCAGCAGCTATACTCCGATAGCACCGGAGCCGGATGGCAAGATGTATTCGGATGCCTTGGGGCTAAGTTTCCAACTCCGGGCAACACACTTCGGTGTTTATGACCCAGAGACGGGGCAGTGGCTCCAAACCGCAGCGGAAGCCGCAGAGGTCGCACGACGCAACGCAGACGCACGCGCACAGCAAGAAGCCGACGCACGACGCACAGCAGACGCACGCGCACAGCAAGAAGCCAACGCACGACGCAACGCAGACGCACGCGCCGACGCGGCAGAAGCAGAAGTCGCAGAACTCCGGGCAGAACTCGCACGATTGCGGGGCAACCCCTAATCTTTTGACACGACACGGGAACGGCATCCGCGGCTAAACCTTCGTATTTCTTACTTGATTTTCCTTTGGTCGTAAAGTATAATCTTTATAGGATAGGACTTACGCACTCCATCGGTAGGTGCGGTTTCCTAACCGCACCCGGCCACGTTGGAATAGGCGAATTTCTTTGAATTTACGTAAGTCCTGTAGAATTTACGCAGTTTCTAATCAATCCCGACGACCTGCACATCTGACAAGGAGCAACACCGATGCAGACACATACAGAGCGAAACGCTGTTCCTTACGCGCCACACGATACGACCTTTTATCCTGATACGGACGGTAAACCAATGGCAGCGACTGACTTACACAGAGACATCTTGATATGGCTGCTACAAACACTCAGGCACCACTTCAGCAATGACGTTTACGTTTCCGGCGATATTCTGATGTATGACCAACAAGGCAACCCGCGGCGGTCTATCTCTCCGGATGTCCTCGTCTCTTTCGGGATTGGACAGCAGCAACGCCGCACCTATAAAGTCTGGGAAGAAGGCAAACCCCCAGAATTCGTCATGGAGTTCTCCAGTGAAAATACGTATGAAAATGATCTCACTCGGAAGATGGTGCGGTATGCCGAAATGGAGATTCAGAACTATTTCCTTTACGATGCCGAAGGACGCTACTTACCGACGCAACTCATGGGCTTCACGTTAGCCGAGGACAGCAGCTATACTCCGATAGCACCGGAGCCGGATGGCAAGATGTATTCAGATGCCTTGGGGCTAAGTTTCCAACTCCGGGCAACACACTTCGGTGTTTACGACCCAGAGACGGAGCAGTGGCTCCAAACCGCAGCGGAAGCCGCAGAGGTCGCACGACGCACAGCAGACGCACGCGCACAACAAGAAGCCGACGCACGGCGCACAGCAGACGCACGCGCTCTGGCAGCAGACGCACGCGCACAACAAGAAGCCAACGCACGACGCACAGCAGACGCACGCGCTCTGGCAGCAGACGCACGCGCACAGCAAGAAGCCAACGCACGACGCAACGCAGAGGCAGAAGTCGCACGGCTCCAGGAAGAACTCGCACGATTGGGAGAAAAAACGAAATAGCACTGACATCAGGACTATTTATACTACACCAGAAACCCTCACCCTTGCGGTAAAGGTAACAAAAAACGCAAAATGTCAAGTTAAAATACAAAAAAAATGAAAAAAATTCCAAAAAAACATAAAATTACGTCTTTTTTTGAGAAATTGCGGTTTTTCACCAATTTTTTTGAAAGTGTTGGTTTGGTGCATTTCGCGCCTCAAAAGTTTCCAACACCGATAATTGTTTAGTTTGAATTTAAGTCAACAGGGTTTCCAACCCGACTTTCCTATATCTTCTACCTTAGCATAAACGGGGCAGTTTTACTTGTGTTTTAGGCTTCCCCAGCCGTTCACAAGTTGTGTAGTGTAGCAGCGGAGATCCCTAGTCTCCACTGCTACGGTGCCCAGTTTCGCGCCTTACACGCATGGTATCCAGGCAACCAGTTTTAGTTTGAATCTAAGTGGAGTTTACCGTCTACCTTAGCATAGACGGGGCAGTTTAGCGTCGTACCCAGGACTTCTATAACACGGTTTTCTGTTAGGCTATGCTATCCTCACCAAACGATTTCAATTCTCCTACCGAAACATTTTTACTTATCCTATACAAAGCACTGAACGTAACGTTTTGCGTTAAATGTAATATACTTAACAACAACAAGAGTTGCAACGCTCATTTTCTGACATAATTTTCGCCAGTGCGGTCTCTTGCGATACGATACTCAGACCCAAAACGCAGCCGCAACACAGGCGAATGATCGTAGAACAAACAGCAAGAGGCATCGAGGAACAACCCTGTAGAGACACTGTTAGCAAAATAAGCGTCTCACGCTGGGGTAAACTCGACCTCTGGTGGTAAAAGTTTGAAAATGGACGGACGCTGTATACAAATAGGCGGCGTAGAAAACAACTCGTTATCGCTGCACCTCATGCAGCACAAAGGTTAGGTTCAAAAAAGAATAGGTTTTTATCTCTATAGAGATGCTGTTCTTATGTTTTGTTTGAGAGATCGAAGGACGATTGGGAGATGCCCAAAACTTCGATAAATGTTTTATGTTTTATTTTAGGAGGAAAATAAGTAATGTTGTCAAATAAATTGACATTTTCCTTAGTTTTCGTTGTAATGTTAGCTGTCGGGCTTATCTTCGTTGCGACTCCAGCAAACGCACAGAAGACCTATGTTAGCCAAGAGATCGGTGGTGATACTACTGCTACTGCGGCGAACAGCACGCGGAATACCTTTCCAAAAGCCAACGGTTTTGCTATCTTTGAAATGCCTCTAACACCCAGCGTAGCAGCGATCGAAGGTGCCAATGGGATCGTTGCAGAAGCCGGGACGGATTCAGGGACCTTTGTCGTACCAGCGGCAGCAGGTGCCAGAAGTGCTACGAATACACCAATAATAACGGCAGTAGCAACAGCAGATAGGACAACAGCAACTACTATTGGTGGTGTTGAGGTTGAAGACTCAAGGTTCCCGAATCTGTACGATATCTTGCGTGACGGGGGTACTATCGAACTTGCGGTAAGTACAACAGGTGTAAAAGCCGGTAAAAGTTACGCGCATCGTTTTGTCATGACTGAGGTGATGTGGGGAGAGAACCAGTCTGTTACGGGTGATGCCAGAGCAATGCCACAATGGATTGAGGTCTACAATAATTTTACGCTTGCGGATGCAGAGCGAGTAGTAGATGATCCCTTGACAGTTGCGGTGGAGGGCCCAGACAATGGTGCTGAACCTCCGGTAAATAACGCCAAAATGCTGTTCATCTTCACCGAGAACAACAGAATAGATCGTGTTGGAACGTCAGTAGTATATGATCCAAATTCAGCTACTGATACTACGGGTGATGAAGATACATATTACATCGTTGATATGATCAGCACTACGGCGCGCTTTGGTTCTAATTGGTCGGACAGCATTCCCGGGAACAGCGGTTCGCTCCCAGTGGACGCTCAAGCCGACGGAACGGGTGCAGGAATCACTGCAGACAAGGCACTGGAGTTTGAACCCACGCGTCTCGTCTCCATGTATCGGAAACATGATTTCGCCGATGGGTCATTGCAGCGCCAATACAAAGCCAATGCTTGGAATGATGGCAGTTCTCTTGGTTCTTGGGGTGCCTCTTCAGGCCGCATCAACATCACTGGATATTTCACCGGCACACCAGGTTCCGTTCATAGACCTCCGATAGGTACAGAGATAGATTACGCGAAAGCACCTGCTGCGTTGCCTGCTACCTCTGTTATTATCAACGAAGTCCGTAACGATATTGCAGATGCCAACCTTGACTGGATCGAACTTCACAACACCGGTGCAACTGATGTTGCGATCAAAAAGTGGACGATCGATATGGTCATTAACAACGATTCAGATGCTGCGAAGAATCATAAACGGGTCGTAGAATTCCCGGATGCGGGTTATGCAATGATCCCAGCGGGTGGCTTCTTGGTTATCTACAATCGTGATCCTGAAGATACCATTTTGGCAGACGGCATAGATATCTCCGACCCTGCGAATGAGAAGGTCCAAAAAGGTGCACAACACCTCTACTTCGTTGACCCGGATCTGAATTTGAACGACACCGGAAAATTCCTGCTCGTTCTCCGGAACGGTAACGACAAGTTTAACCATGAAAAGATTGTCGATATCGCGGGTAACGGTTTCTTCGCCGTCACCGACAAAACCAGAGTCGATCAAACAGATGTGTTCCCGCTCAGAGGTTGGACGGTGCCGGGTGACCGGGATGATGGTGGCGACTTCGGTGGTGCTAACACGTTTGCTTCCGCGAACAGTTCCTTCGGACGGGATGCCCAGAAATCCAGAGCCAACCGGCTCCACAAAGATGACTGGAAATCCTTCGCTCACCAAGGCGGTACCGGTTATGATCAGCGCGTAGACTTGGCGGTTGCGCCGGGTACACCCGGTTATGCGAACAACGCCGTCAAGGGCAAAGCTGCGGATTTAACAAGTGGGATGGTCTCAATTAGCGAAGTGATGTATGATGCAGGTCCTCGCTGGAACCTCGTCCAGTGGATCGAACTCTACAATAGCTCCATGACAGAGTCGGCTAACCTGCAAGGGTGGCAGCTGGAAATTCGCAACAAGGAAGATGTTGATTCCTACGTGGATGCTATCTTCACGTTTGAAGATGGTGCGATCATTCTGCCGAATCAGACACTACTGCTGGTCTCTGGCTCTGCCCAGAATAACGTCGCTCGCAATCGTGTCTATAACCTTTATCAGCGGCATCGTACAGAGTTAGGGTTAGAGCCTGCAGGTCGCAGAAGCAGACTTTTGAGCCGCACAGGTTTCCTCCTGAGACTTTGGGACAAAGATGCGAATCCGCAGACAGGTGTGCCAGTAGACATAGCAGGTAACGTTGAGTTGAACCGTGCGGACCGCAAGGTGGCGTGGGCTCTCCCCGACCGTGATGATGTGCGTCAATCTCTCGTCCGTCAATACGGCACACGTGCGATTGATCGCTCTGCGGATGCAGCTAACGACGGTATGATGGAATCCTCGTGGATGCAATCCGATGTCGGTGGTGCAGGTATCAGTTTCTACGGACATCGTGATGATGCCAGCACACCCGGCTACCGTCTCGGTGGACCGCTGCCGGTCTCACTCTCGAGTTTCCGTCCGGTTCGCGACAAAGCCACAGGCGAAGTCGTTATCCGTTGGATCACACAGTCTGAGCTCAACAACGCTGGATTCAACATCCTGCGTGCTAAAAGCAAGACGGGTGAGTTCACGGTCGTCAACGTCAAAGGTATCGTTCCCGGACACGGCACGACAAGCGAAAAGCATGTCTACACGTGGACGGATACAACTGCGAAACCCAACGTTGTTTACTATTATCAAATCGAAGATGTGTCGTTGAACGGTAATCGCACAACGCTAACCACGACGCGTCTGAAAGGTCATGTCTCTGCAGCCGGAAAAGTCACCACCACATGGGGCAACTTGAAAGATGTCGACTAAGCTGCGGGGCAAACAAGGTTATTTCAGGGATACAATCTATTTGAACTAACCTACTAACCGGTAAAGGCGGTGTATCCCTACACCGCCTTTATTTTTTATGGCTATTGGCTGTTGGCTATTGGTAAGACGCAAGCGTTACCCGGTGAATGCCCTAAGGCATTCATACCGTTGATTCATATCTCTTGCTCTTGCCATCGACCATCGACCAAAAGTGAGCGTAGCGAACGTGCCATCGACCATTGTATCACATTTTTAGCCTGTTCCGTTCAACCCAACCTACGAACTGTAGAATCCGCGATAATCCGCGATAAACATCCGCGATAATCCGCGATTCAGACACCGAAATATTATTTTTTAACATCATATTTTTCAACCCGTGAAATCATAGGACTTACGCAATGCTCTCTTTTGTAGCATAACCTGTTAGGTTGTGTCTTCCAAACGTTTATGTTTGTCCAGGAGTTTCCATCTCACAGCATGCATTACGGTCAAAATTGCGTAAGTCCTGACATAAAAACATGGAACTACTTTCTTTAGAAGTTGGGGTGAGAACCCTCCCCTATAGCATATAACGTAAGGATTGCGCGTATCACAGCAGAGTCGGGGTGCGAACCCCTTCTACAAAGAAATGGAGAACATATTTTCATGAAAAACTTAAGAATGACACAAAATATAGGTTTCGGTGTGCTAATGGCACTCGTGTTGATGTTTGGCGTGCAAAGTATTGCAGACGCACTGACTTTCGGAACAAGCAGAAGGGGTGATCTTGCAACGGTAGGAATTAACGAGGACTTCACAATAACTTTCTCCGTAACCCTCGGTGCCAACACCACGCCCAGAAGAAACGCCGATGGAGATTTAGTTGCTGCTTCTGACGGTTCGACCCGCATTGATAGTAGTGGTTATAATGTTTTTGAAGCCACCAACGGTAGGGAATATCGAATTAGTACAGCAGCGGTTGCCCTGTCCGATACCTTCGTAGGTCCACGGCCTCAGTATACAACTGACTCACAAGGCAATGCGGTCCCCCAGGCTACTGCGACGGTTGGGACTTTGTACGTCAGCGATGGGAGTGCTACCAGCGAGGGATCAGTTGTTAATAGCGATGGAGAAACTGTTTACATCCGGTCTGGTACGGGTACCCGGGATGACCCTGTTACGACGGATAATAATGAAAATGATCCCTATCAGTACACGGCAGCGAGGGCAATGCCAAATGCTCCGCAAACTAATGCAAATCGGTACCGATTCAATGACGAACAAGTTAGTATTACGGCAACAAACGCGAGTATCGTAAAAGTCGGAAGTACCTCTATTACACCTGTTACCTCTGGCACTGCCTACGTTCTGAGGGAAACGGTTGATGGTGCTACAGATGCTCGAGCGAATACGGATCCTGCAACGAGACTAACAGGCAGTGTCACTTTAACACTTCGTACTGGTACTCCAAATACGGTTACAATCGCCATAACAGATAACACGCCTGAGACTGACCGCTTACCAGCGCTTTTGGCACCACAGCAAGATTTCACAGTCTATGTAGTGTCCAATCTATCTGGTGTTACCACAGCGGCTACGTTTGACGGTCAAAACGGCGTTGCATACGCATTCGATGGTGAACGGACACAGATTTCTACCCATTTTGAATTGCCGGCCAACGCGCCTGTCTACTATTCAGTTGAGGGCAGTGGACGCGTCTATGTAGATGTAGGTAACAACAGGAGAACCAGTCCTACCAGTTCTCTCTCTACAAGCGCGGCTGCCCCTGTGTGGCTCGATACAAATCGTGGCACCAGCAAAGTTACTGTACAGGCAGGTACCACGGCAGCGATATCCGCCATTTATATCTTCAAAGGTGTAGGAAAAACCCCCAGCATGGAGATAACTCAGGGCGATAATCAAGCAGGGGCTACCGGCGGGCGGCTTGAGCATTATCTTGAAGTTAAAGTAACAGATGGAAACAACCGTCCTATTTCTGGGGTAGCTGTCCAGTTTGATGATGGTTCTACCAGTACGGGTACTTTTATCCCCGTCCCCGGCACAAAGGTCTATGTTAATGCGTCGGATGCCTTGTTGCCTGATGATGTGGACTCTCTGAATGGAGCAACACTCACGGCGACATCAAGTAGGCCTGATCCCGCTGATACGATATTCGTCCAAACAGATAGTGCCGGGTTAGCGAGAGTTTATTATCAACTCAGTGCAACTTCAGGAGACCATCGGGTCACTGCGTCCTTAGCAGGCGTAAACGATGTATCCGCAATATTTAGGACCACTGCTGCAAGCGGTGCACGGAAGGCAAGCTTAGAGATAGTTTCAGGAGATGGGCAGAGCGCAGCAAAAGGTGACCCGCTTGCGAACCCATTAGTCGTTATCGCCCGAAGTACGGCTGGCCATAGAATAGCGGGAGTAATGATTGAGTTTGAAACAACCGCAGGTCTACTTGAAAGTAGTACAAGCAGCGGTCAAGAAATAACAGTTATGACCGGTTCTGATGGGACAGCTTCGGTTACGTATAATGTAGGTCAAATCTCAGGTGCGCGGTCGGTCATCGCAGAGGTTACCGATGAACAATCTGACACTGTAGACTATGACTTTGTCATTGAGCGCGTGGAATTTAGGATAAACGGCGCGGGAAGCATCAGCCAACCCACAACCCGATCGCCATACCTCTCCTTTTCTTCGAGTAGTCTGACAGGGAGCCCTGGTCAACAACGGAGCTTCACAGTCTCCGCCTACGATGCGAACAATCGTCAACAGAGCATATTGGTGAATCTCAGCAGCAGCGGCGTTACGGTCCCTGCCTCTGTCAGAACAGGTGAGTCTATCTCTATCACATTACCGAGCAGCTCGACTTCCATTTCTGTGAGTGCCTCTGGCTATAGTTCACGATCAATAAGCGTTAACGTTCAGGCTGTTCCTGATGAAATTGTAAAAGTCTCTGGAGACAGCCCTGTACAGACAGGTGAGCCGGGTACGCAATTGTCTTCGTCGTTTGTGGTGAGAGTGGAGGATAGTAGCAATAACCCGATTCAAGGGCAAACCGTGACCTTCCGGGTAACCAGCGGTGGCGGTAGCGTCTCCTCGACAACTGATACCACCGACGCCAGTGGACAAGCCGGCACGACGCTGACTTTGGGAAGCTCTTCGGGTACGAACACCGTCGAGGCAAGCGTGAGCGGTGTGTCAAGTGTTGTCACCTTCACCGCAACAGCGGAACAGGTGAGCGTCGCTAATCGACTGGTGATTGAAGAAGGAGATAATCAGGCAGGCGAACTGAATAGACTGCTTCCATCGCCGTTGGTTGTCCAACTTTTAGACCAAAACGGGGACCCGATTCAAGGGATCACAATCGAGTTTGAAATAACTGAAGGCAATGGACTGCTCTCGCCTCGAACGACGCGCACGGACAGCCAAGGGTTCGCACAAGTTAATTTTACCCCCAGAAGCACTGGAAACATTGAGGTCGAAGCAAGCGTCCGCGGCATAGACACAATCTCGCCGGTAACCTTTAGTATTAGTGGGGGTTCACCCCCAGACGCAATCGTCTACATTTCAGGGAATAACCAGAGCGGCAGACCCGGCACACGGCTCGCCAATCCGCTCGTCGTTGAAGTCATTGATGAAGACGATGAACCAGTTTCGGGGGTTACCGTAACCTTTGCTGTCACCGCTGGCGGCGGTAGCGTTTCACCCGCAAGCGCGACGACCAATAGTAGCGGACGCGCACAAACACGACTCACGCTTGGCGATGCACCGGGGGACAACCGAGTCGCTGCACGCGTGTCGGGGCTCACGCCTGTGAACTTTAATGCGACATCGGGGATGCAAGTCCATCTCAACGCTTCACAACGGCCACCGCTGTATTGGATCAGCAGAAACGACGGGAAACTCTACCGACTCGTTGATGACGCGGTCGAAAGCCTTGCACCGAACGTCACGGGTATCACGAACGTCGCCGTGGATGCAGCGAATAACGTCCTCTATCTCAGTGTACAGACAGGTGAAAACCGAGGCGAAATCCGGCGCGCCAACCTCAACGGTGGCAACGTCCGGACGTTGAAGCGGATCACTGCCGTGCCGATGGGCATCACGGTGGATAGCACAGGCGATACCCTCTACTGGGCAAACTCGCGCGGACGTATCCAGAGTATGCCGACGGCAGGTAGCACGCAACTGACAAACGTGCTGCAGAACCTCCGCAACCCGACGATCGTTGTTTCCAATGGGCATCTCTATTGGACCGAGTCTATCGGGAGAATCCGTCGGATCGACCTCACGGACGCGCAGCAGACGATCCAGAACATCGCCACAGGTCTCGGTGAACCGTTAGGTCTCTCAATTGCGAAAGGCAAGGTTTACTGGGTAGAACGGGATGCCGGTGGGTCTGGTTCTCTGAACCGGTCGAACCTCGACGGCTCGAACGCGCAGGAACTCAAGACCTTCGCATCGGGTGTGCCGACATCGCTTGCGGTGGATTCGGGGGACAACAAGATTTACTGGACGAAGGGCACAGGCAAAATCCAGCGTTCCAACCTCGCCGGTAAATTCGTGAGAGACGTTGCGTCGGGTCTGATGAACCCGACAGGTATTACGTTGAGCGTTGCAGCGGCGGATGGGACGGCTACGACGACCCCAGCCACCCCGAATACCCAACAGACGAACAACAACCAGCAGACGAATTTCTCGCGGTATGACATCAACCGAGACGGTGCGGTCAACAATGCCGATACACGCGCAGTTGCCGCAGCGGTCGGACAGAGCGGAAACGCGATAACGAATCCACGCACGGATGTAAACGGGTCTGGCACGGTAGACGTAACCGACCTGATCCTCGTCTTGGGTAACCTCGACGATGATGTCGCTGCACCTGCGATTGCTATTGATGTGAAAGCATTGGATGTCGATTTCGATCGGGTGCAGGAGCAGGTCGAGGTATTGTTGGCATCGGGTGACCGGTCGATTGCGGCGCAGCGTGCGTTGTTGTATCTCCAACACCTATTAGCCTCGGCACGTCCTGACGAGACGGTGTTATTAGCGAACTATCCGAATCCGTTCAACCCGGAGACATGGATCCCCTATCACTTAGCAGAAAGCACAGAAGTGCGTGTGAACATCTACGATGCGCAAGGCGTCTTGGTGCGTGCGTTGACCCTCGGTCATCAGGCAGCGGGTTACTACACATCTCGGAGCCGTGCGGCGTATTGGGATGGACGGAACGCCCTCGGTGAACGCGTCGCGAGCGGTATCTATTTCTACCAGTTGCAAACGGACGCGGTTTCGCCCCTGCGGAAAATGGTGATTTTGAAGTAGGGTTCAGTGGTCAGTTATCAGTTATCAGTCGTCAGTAATGAGTTAAGAGGCTTCTTTCTCTTTCTGACGACTGACGACTGATGACTATCAGTTTTCAGTTATCAGTTAAGACTCAGAAGTTTCGCGTTCTTTACTGACCACTGACCACTGACAAAGGAAGGATACTATGCGTAGTAAGTCAAAAGGCACGATTCTTGCAGCGTGTGAGATGTCTTTCAACGGTAAAAGCAATACTGAAATTGCGGCACACTTCAACGTCACGGATTCGACCGTCTCGCGCTGGCGGAAACACCAAGTCTGGATTGACTTTGAAAACGAACTCGTTGCTGCGTATAAGGTTGCAGCACTTCGGAAACACCAGGTCCCTGACGCTGAGAGGGACACGTCGGTTTGACCTGCTGCACACCAACCGAAAGATTATCCGTCCGTCTATCACCCACAACCCATAACCCATCAAAAATTCCCCTTGACCCCACCAAAAAATTTGCTATACTTATAGTAGATTCCGTAAATACTTAGGACTTACGCAGTTGTCTCTAAAAACCGACAGATTCCCCCTGCTTGCGGGGGGACTCAGGGGGGTAAGCCTAAATCTTGCGGAAGTCCTAATCTACTATAATCGAGAAAAAATATGAAAAACCTAATTTTCACACGCAATTCTGTTTACACCCTACTGCTCGTGCTTTTTTGGGTGTGCAACCTGCACAGCACCGCCACTGCACAGGGAACCTTGACGCTCTCTCCAACCTTCATCACCGGGCATCCCGGTGACGAACATCTCATTACCGTTACAGCAGAAGATGAAAATGGGGACCCCGTGAGTGATGTTTCTGTCCAATTTGTAATCCTTGAACCGAGTGGATGGTTCTCGCCTCGCTCAGCACAAACAGACAGTGCAGGTGTCGTCACGAGTATCTTGACGCTCCCAATCCGGAGTGCGACGATCTATGCCCGTGCGACAGGGTATTCGACGGTTTCCAGGCTCGCGAAAGTCGTCTCTGTCCCACATAGAATTGTGAAAATTGCTGGCGATAACCAGCACGGCAAGACAGGCACACGTCTCACTTCACCCTTCATCGTGAGAGTCTACGATGTCAAGAATTACGCGCTCCCCGGAAAACTTGTTGTGTTCTCCGTCATCTCTGGCGACGGACATCTCTCGATAACAACGGCGAGGACGGACGCACGCGGGACGGCACAGACAACCCTCACCTTCGGAGAATCTCCTGGCAGCAACGTCGTTGAAGTACAGGTCAGGGATGTACCAACCGTACGCTTCACGGCTACTGCTGTCCCCGTGCCAGAAGAACTCGTGATTGCCGCTGGCGCCGACCAGCACGGGGTCCCAAACCGGTGGCTCGCAGCACCGATCGCTGTTCACGTCAGAGATAAAAGGGGGAATAGCGTGGCAAATGTGAACGTCACATTCCGCGTTACAGCAGGCAAGGCGACCCTCTCACCCAACCGGATTCGGACGGATAAAGACGGATTGGCAAGCATAAATGTCACCCCCAAAATTCCCAGCACCGTCAGCATTCAAGCGGATGTTGAAAACCTTTTGCCTGTGACCTTCACTGTACAGGTCGGCAATCCGCCGGATAAAGTGCTACGGGTCTCAGGCAATGACCAAAAGGATATGCCGGGAAGCCGACTCACAGAACCCTTGGTGGTCGAGGTCCAAGATAAGAATGCACAACCCGTTGCGGGGGCTATAGTAACCTTCACTGTAATTGCAGGGGGTGGGCAGCTCTCCGCTGCGACAGCGACGACGGCGGAGAACGGTCAGGCGCGAACTTACCTCACACTCGGACATGCCTACGGTCAAAGCAGTGTCAGCGCGAAAGTCGCCGGTGTTTTTAGAGGGGTCAGGTTTAATGCCACATCACAGGTGCAGGTACAAACGGCTACAGGAGAGCACCCGCCGATATATTGGGTCGATACATCGGTCGGAGCATTTTATCGTCTCGTTGGATCGCAAGTGGAAAGCATTGTATCCGGGGTCGAGAATATCACGGGTTTCGCTGTGGATGTCGAAGCCGGGAAACTCTATTGGACGGAGCAGACAGGCAGTAAAACTGGGCAGATTCAACGCGCGGACCTTGACGGTAAAAATATTCAGTTGATTAAGAAATTAAAAAGCGTTCCGCACAGCATCACGATTGACACGGCGCGCAATAAACTTTACTTGACGAGCAGCTGGGGGAAGATCCAGCGACTCAACCTTGATGGGACAAAATTTGAAGCGAACTTCATCACCGGTTTAGATTCACCTACGGACATCTTTTTGGATGTTGCGGACGGTCAGGTCTATTGGGCGGCGCGTACAGGACACATCCGGTCTGCTAACCTTGATAAAAATCCCGATATCCGAAATATCGCGATGGCATCCGGGACCCCCTTGAGCATTGTTGTCGCTGCAGGCAAGGTCTATTGGGCTGAACGGGTAAGTCAACGGCTCAGCAGAATTCGGCGTATCGATACTAACGGTAAAAACGCTGCTGCCCTCGCGACGCTCGGAACCGCGCCGCGGGGCATTGCCGTTGACACCGCCGGCCATAAACTCTATTGGACGAACGATCGAGGTAGACTCCAGTGTGCCAATCTAAACGGGGAGCGGATTCGGAACATTGCCACAGGCCTCATCAGGCCTGGCGACCTTGTTGTTGGTACGGCGCAGGACGGTGTTATAGAAATGGTTGCTCAGATGGCACCCGCAGCATCGGCACGTCCGGAGGAGACGGTGTTGTTAGCGAACTATCCGAATCCGTTCAACCCGGAGACGTGGATACCCTATCACTTAGCGAAAAGTACAGCGGTGCGTGTGAACATCTACGATGCGCAAGGTGTCTTGGTGCGTGCGTTGCCCCTCGGTCATCAGACAGCGGGTTACTACACATCTCGGAGTCGTGCGGCGTATTGGGATGGACGAAACGCCCTCGGTGAACGCGTCGCAAGCGGTATCTATTTCTACCAGTTGCAAACGGATGCAATTTCGCCCCTGCGGAAAATGGTGATTTTGAAGTAGGAATTGGCCATTAACACACTACCCTCGGCTCGCGAGTTGCCGACGCAGACGCTCTAACTCAGCTTCTAATTCCCGTCGCTGCTGTGCTTCCGAAGCAGCGAGTGTCTCTGCACTCTCCGCACGCACTTCTGCACTTTTCGCAAGTGCCTCTGCATTCACTCGAAGTTGGTGTTCCTCCATAGATGTCGTAATCGGCGTACCATCTTCTAAATACGGACGCAACAAGCGAACGTCACTCTCCACACGTGCCTCCCACCGAAAATACAGATTTAAGGACGCGCTGAACAGTTTCCCTTCCGCATCAGGCGCCAGCGCAACGATATCCCCAGAGACGGAACGCCGCCAGCCTCGAAACTCCGAAGGGCTCCCCAAGTCCGGTTGATGGATGAAGTATTCTTGAACACCCATCTCACGCAGATATATCTCAACCTTGCCCTCACGATCCGCACCCGCTGTGGTACTCGAAAGGAACTCAAAAACTGTCGTCGGCACTGCGCCTTCCGACCACGTGTAAAAACTTCGGCGCAGCGGATATTTCTTAGTTCCTAAAACCACATATACATCCGGGGCAACGACCTTTGTCATATCTCCGTCACGGTAGTAGATGAAGTTGTCAACACCCACATAAATTTCTGGGTGAATCGCATAGTAGCGAGAGAGTTGTTCGTAAAAGATATTAAGCTGTTCACCGTGAGAGCCTATTGCGGGCATTGACGTATCGTCCTCATAGGGGTAACCTTCGATGTAAACCGTGGGTTTGCCAGTTGCTTTTGGAAAAACCGGCATGTATTTTTTTTGCTTGCGTGCAAAATCCGTTGCTGTATGCATGCTTCCCTCCGTTTGCCGAAAAAAGGCGTGAAATCTACATTCAATCCTTATATACCCTAACACAATCCGCCCAAAATGTCAAGCAGATAGGGGAACCCCTCGCTATTTAGTTTTAGATAAATTGTCGGATTTTCTAAATTTTTGAATCTTATTTTTCAAGCCCAGTGCGGTTACAAACCGCACCTACCGGGCCTGGGTGCCTAAAATTGGAGTTCGGCAGAAATAAAATCGGATGGAAAAGACGACTCAAAAATCCGAGCATAGTTGATGTGAACGCCTCTCCACGCGATCCCCATTCCGGCTGTGAATGCTCCATTTGAGATGCCGAGTCGGATGGGGAGGAAATAGAAAGGATGCCACTCGGTTCCGATGTACACCTCTGGCGTTTCCCCTTCGGTAGAGACCGCCACATCTGCCGAAAATTGAAACGCAGCGTAGCGGTAAGCACCACCGAGGGTCAGCCATTGAATACCGTAACCTTCCAGATTCTGCGCAAGGCATCCGAATTTGAGGTTTGGACGAGGCTTAAAAAGTAAGCCAAGATCATAGGCAGTCTGGTAGCCGAAGAATTGATAGACATCCGATGGATGTCTCCGTTTAAATTTGAGGCTTAATCCTGCAGCGGTGTATGCCCCGAATTGACGCGCGACCCCGTAATAGTTGAAATCAGGCACGCCGCTGTCAACGCCGATAGCGATTTTGTTGCCCCAAAAAAGGCTATAGCCTCGATAACTATAGCCGATACCTTTCGGATCAAACCGATAATCATCGCGGTCGTGAAACTTATTGACAGCAAAGAGTTGGACCCCTTGCCACTGAATGAGACCGGCAGGATTCCAAAAACCTGCAGTCGCATCATCGGCGATAGCAGTGAAGGCGTTGCCCATCGCTAAAGCCCGCGGGCCGACATAAAGCGGACGCGCGGATTCAAACGAAAATTCTATCTGCCTATCCGTTTTCATCGATTCAGAACTACAAACCCGTCCTACATGAAGTAACCCGAGCAGGCATAAAATGGCGTAGAGCGTTCGCAGCGCCAACAATTTATAGTAAACCTCTAAAATAAACAAACATTTTACCCCGTCCCGGTAGGTGCGATTTTGCAGCGTACTCGATCAAATGCGAAGTGCATTCTAACCGCACGGTGCTGAATGTCTAATTAATTCCAAGGTTTACCATAGCATGAAACCTATACCCTCGCAAGGAGAAATGAAAAAATTAAATCACTTGACATCTATCGTCAGCTGCTGCTATCCTATAGTAAAGTTTAGGATTATAGTAGATTTCAGAATTATAGTAAAGTTCAGAATTAAAAAAACATTTCAATCATCTCAAAAGCACGCCGCATCTCGTAGGGGACAGGTTTCCTGTCCCGCTGCCAAATGTCTCATTAATTGTAAACACCACTATAATTGCACACGCTGCACCGGCGAGGTTAGGAATGCACATCGCATTCGAGCGTGTACGCTGCAAAACCTCGCCTACCAGGGGGCGAAGGAGGGTACCGCATGGCAAACCACTTTAACGAACTCTTATTACAAACACTTAAAGAGGTAGGCATCCGATTAGAACGCCTCGAAGGGCGCGTAGATCACGTCATAAACGAAAAAGCCGACAAGACAGATGTACAGGACGTCAAGGCAGATATCAAAGATGTCAAGGCGGATATTAAGGATATCCTTGACCAAAAAGCCGACAAAACAGATGTACAGGATGTCAAGGCAGATGTACAAGACGTCAAGGCAGATATCAAAGATATTAAGGATATCCTTGACCAAAAAGCCGACAAAACAGATGTCAATATACTTCGCGACGAAGTACGGGCACACGGACAACGCCTTGACCGTATTGAAACGGGGATTAAGACGCTCCAATGGACAATGACAGCTGGCCTCGCTGTACTGGGGATCATTCTCGCTTTCATCCGAGCCTGCTGAACGCACAGACGTACCCTCGACAATATGAAACTAATGAATGCAACATACATCACCCGGCACCCTCTACCTCGTTAGCACCCCCATCGGGAACTTAGAAGACATCACCCTCCGTGCCCTCCGTATCCTCAAAGCGGTAGACCTTATCGCTGCCGAAGACACCCGTCAGACCCGCCGCCTACTAACGCATTACGACATTCATACACCGCTGACAAGCTACTTTGAAGGCAACGCGCAATCGAAGTCTCATAAACTGATTGAACGCCTGCAAATAGGCGAGACGATCGCGCTTGTTTCAGATGCCGGCACCCCTATCATTTCAGATCCAGGGTATCCACTTTTGCGGGGTTGTATCGATGCAGAAATCCCGATTGTTCCCATTCCGGGGGCATCGGCAGTCGTCGCGGCGGCATCTGTTTCGGGTCTACCGCTTCATAACTTCACCTTTGAAGGCTTTCTCTCTCCGAAATCTGGGAAAAGGAAGCGTCAATTAAGTGTATTCGCCGACGAAGAAAGAACGTTAATCCTTTTTGAATCTCCGCATCGACTCCGCCGTTTTCTCGAAGATGTCCTTGAAGTACTCGGTGAACGCGACATCGTTGTTACACGCGAATTGACGAAACGGTTTGAAGAGATATTCCGTGGGAAGGTCAGCGAAGCCCTTGCGAAATTCCGCGGTACCGAGCCGCGAGGAGAATTTACGATCGTTATTGCCGGTAAAAGGAGATCAGCTAACAACTGAGAACATTATGCAAATAGCAGTTATTGGTGCAGGACTCATGGGACACGGCATCGCGCAAGAATTTGCAAGTGCAGGCTATGCGGTACATTTGCACGATGTCAGCGATGCACAACTTCAAACGGCACGCACGCAGATTGCGAAAAATCTCGACGTGCTTGCAGAGAATGCCATTATTGAACGGGAGAACATCCCGACAACGTTAGCGCGAATTCAGACCGACACAGAACTCGAAGCGGTCGCAGCAGAGGCTGACTTCGTCGTGGAAGCCGTGATCGAGAATTTAACACTCAAACAGCAGGTGTTTGCGCAATTAGACGCAATTTGTCCGCCACACACAATTTTGGCAAGCAACACCACCGCACTCATGCCAAGCCAAATCGGGGTAAATGCGAGACGTAAGGATAAGATACTCAACACCCACTATTTTAATCCACCTTATCTGATTCCCCTGGTCGAACTCATCCGCAGCCCCGAAACCGCTGATGAAACCGTTAAAGTAACGTTTGAACTCCTGACAACCATCGGTAAAACGCCGGCGATCATTGAAAAAGAGGTCCCGGGTTTCGTTGGACCGCGGCTGCAAGCTGCGTTGATTCGGGAAGCGTTCGCCATTGTCGAGCAAGGTATTGCCAGTGCAGAAACCGTTGACCTTGTCGTACGAAATAGCTTCGGACGACGACTCAGCGTCGCCGGTCCTTTTGAGGTCTTTGAACTCGCAGGCTGGGACCTTGTGCTTGCTGCCTTTGAAGAACTCTATAAAGACCTTAACAGTTCATCTGACATCAATCCACTCCTCCAGGAGATGGTGAATACTGGACAACTCGGCGTGAAATCTGGGCAAGGCTTCTATCATTGGACAGATAAAGGTATACAGGAACTTCGTGATCGGATGAATAGTGCCTTGATACAGCAAGCAAAAGATGGCTAAGGTAGCAGCCAGATTCCGCGCGATCGTCCATAAAAAGCGGCACATTATATTGCTACTCGTGCTGCTCATTGGACTTACTGCTCTCGGAGTCTACTACACACAGGTTTGGGAATACCTCCTTGAACTCACCGCTGCTTTTCAGAGTATCGAAACAGCGCGTGCGTATATTGCAGGGTACGGCGCGCTCGCACCTATTGTATCAGCGATTTTGATGATCTTTCAGAGCGTCATCGCACCGCTGCCAGCGTTTCTCATTACCTTTGCGAACGGCACGCTTTTTGGGTTTTGGGGGGGCTCACTTCTGTCTTGGAGTAGTTCGATGGTTGGCGCGGCATTCTGTTTCTATATCGCTCGCGCCCTCGGTATCCAACGGATTACAGCGTTAATCAGCAAACCCGCAGTTGACAAGGCAAACAATTTCTTTGAAAAGTATGGGACTTATGCTATTCTCATAGCCCGATTAATGCCGTTCATCTCTTTTGATGTGGTCAGCTACTTCGCAGGGACAACCCGGATGCGATTCCTCGGCTTTTGGATCGCCACCGGGATTGGGCAACTGCCAGCAACCTTGGTTTACTCCTATTTGGGCGAAAGCGCATCGCCACACATCAAATGGATATTCTTCATTTTTGGTATAGTAGTCGCAATCTCAATCATAAGATGGCTAATGCGGAAATAGTGGATAGCGGTTAGTAACTCACTAACAGCCAGCGACTAATCACCAACAGCCAATAGCGATAAAAAAGGAGATTCAAAATGGTTCGCATAGGTGTAGTCGGCGTAGGGGGTATGGGAAACTCCCATTGCAACGCACTCCCGAACGTTGAAAATTGTGAATTTGTAGGTGTCGCAGACCTCCGTTTAGACGCAGCGAAAGCCGTTGCCGAGCGGCATCAGATCCAAGCACTTCAAGACTATCAGGAACTCTTTGACCTTGTAGACGGTGTTGTTGTCGCGACACCCCCTATTGCACATACACAGGTTGTCGTCGATGCAGCGGAAGCAGGGGTGCACGCCTTCTGCGAAAAACCGCTCTCCCTGACACTCTCCGATGCAGATACAATGATTGAGGCATCGGATAAGGCAGGCACACATCTAATGGTCGGACAGGTATTACGCTTCTATCCCGTCCACGAACTCGGTAGACAGATGGTGGATGCTGGAGACATCGGAGACATTACCTACATCGAAACCGATTATACAGGTCCCTATAACGCACCGCGCACCCGTCCCGAAAGTTGGTACGGCACCGTTGGTGGACTGTTGGAAAACGGCATCCATAAATCCGATCTGATTAACTGGTTCGGTGGCACTGCCCTTACTGTTGCCGCCGAGGTGGGCAGCTTCTCAGGCCACGACGATTGGGAAGATTACACCCTCTCGCTCATCCGTTATGATTCAGGGGCGGTGGGTATTCTGCGGTGGGGCGGCTTCCTCGGTGCACGAGGAACGAATGAAACCATCATCGACGGCACAAAAGGCTCACTCCGCTTGGATATGGCAGCCGATCTCGCCTATTTCAAAAAACTCGGTGGCGATTGGGAAGAAATCGTTCCGAATCGCGAAGGACCGAAAAGAGTTGTCGGTGAACTCACCCACTTTGTTGACTGCATCCGAGACGGTAAAACACCTATAATTGATGGCAGAGGTGGAAAACACGCCGTGGAAGTCGTCTTGGCAACCTATCAATCTGCGAAAGAGAAAACCAAAGTTACGTTACCTATGGAATAATGGCTGTCGGCTATCAGCGGTCAGGGCGGCAGCGAAGCGACCTAATAACCGACAACTATATCAAAAATGCTCTTCCTTGCCCTCAACATCATCCTGCTCTCCGGCTTTGGGCTTTTCCTCAAACACGCCAAAGATAACCAACAACGCCTAAATCCGATTGGCTTTATCAACTACCTCACTGCTTTTTTTATTAGCATCTGGGTACTGTCACAGGAACAAGACTTTGAATTCTCAAAGCTGACCTTTGCGTTAGGTATATCAAACGGTGTGACCTACGCCGCTGGATTCGAGTTATTTACGCTCGGTATCCGGCTCAGCGGGATTGTCGTCACCGCTGCAATCGTCAGGCTATCAATCGTGATACCGATTTTGGTGTCAATGCTGTTCTGGCAAGAGATTCCCAACCTCTGGCAAACCGTAGGACTTCTTTTAACTTTTGTGGCGATTCCACTCCTCAGCCAACGCGAAAAAGAGCCGACCTACAAATTCACACCCGATAGACCTGAAGTGAGTCAAGGTTTAGGGTTTGCCGTTGTTCTCACGATTCTGATTATTACCGGCATCTCACGACTCACGATGAAAGCCTTCAACGAAATGTGCCCTATCGACGAGAAATCGCTCTATATGAGTCTGCTTTTCGGGGTCGCCACAGTTATCTACTTAGGGATATGTCTCTATCAGCGGACGTGGCCGAACTGGTGGGAAGTCGCCTATGGCACTTTAGTTGGTATCTGCAATGTCGGTGGGAGTTGGGCACTGCTGATTGCGCTTGATCATGTGAGTGCGTTAATTGCCTTTCCGATGTCAAGTTCTGGCGGTGTGTTATTCACGATGTTCGTCGGCATGGTGTTCCTCCATGAACGGCTGAGTCGGACTTCCCTCATCGGCGCACTGTTCGCAATCGTTGCCTTAATTTTTGTTAATTTGAAACCCTGACAGTCCTTCCATAATTTCAAGCGATTTTGCCAACCTTTCAATAAAAAATCAAATATAGTAGATTTTAGAATTAACTTTACACTTTTCAGGTGTAGGAGGGAACTCCGATTCCCGACTCTCAAAGCAGGGAGTCGCGATCGGGAGATCGCTCCTACAGAAGATGTGTAAATATATTTTTGGGTTTTACAATATTTTCACTTTTCCTGCAGATTATGCACGTTTTCTGTCTAAAAATTACGACTTTAACAATAGCAACTTTTAGATAAAGAATCAGATGCTTTCGTTTCTTTCAAAGGGATGCACCTTTTCTATCTAAAAACCGTGTCTTTAATTATAGAAGGAGTTTTCCTGAGATTGATAATTTACGATAGACAAACCGCTTATAAAGATGCATAAGGATCGACCCAAAAGTAAAAAAGACGTTTTTTGGGTTCAAAGTGACCGTTCTGACCCAGTTATGCGTCTTATACAACAAATGGACGCTCCAAAATGCATCGCAGAAAGGATACAGAATTGCCAAACGATGTTAAAGAGAGCAGTGATGAAAAATTAATGGCACTCATTGATGAACATGAACCGCTGTTAAGATATATCATTGCGTTGGACGTTCACGATCCGATTGATGCTGAGGATGTCTTTCAAGAAACAGTAACCAAGATTCTTGAACATTCTCAGAAAGGCATACAAGTAAAACATCCGAAAGCATGGATGGTAACAATTGCCAAAAACAAGTGTGTTGACTCTCACCGTCAACAGCAACGCGACATAAACAGAGACTTGGATCTGGCATCTTTTATCAGTTCTTCGGCTTTCGGGGGTGGCGTTAGTATTGCTGATGAACAGCATCAGGCAGTTATTGCGAAAGAAATTCGCGACGTAATTGCGGAGATGAAGTCCATTTATAGAGATGTGGGAGAGTTGCATATCCAAGGGTACACTGGCTTTGAGATTTCGGAACTTTTAGAGGTTCCGGAAGGAACGGTGAAATCCCGGCTTCGGAAGTTTCGGCAGTTGATACGGGAGTATCTGGAGATAGATACACCATCGAAACAGAAGATGTCATAGAGATCTTTGGTGTTTCTGTCAAGTGCTTTCCAAATCCAAAGTTTGTCTCACTTCTCTTCAATGTAATGTTATGTCTTACTAAGTTCTAAAATGACTACGGTATGTGGAGGGACTAGATTCTGGAGCGTGGTGTGCTGCGAAAGTGCGTATCCATTTGAGGGCAATTGTTACGTGGAAACCGTCAAGGGTTTTGAGATAGCAGGGCGGTATAAGAAAACAATGAAGGGTTACATGCTTGGGGTTGATCTCGTTGCGTTCTGCATGTTCACCAATATTAGTACTGTTTGCCTTTATAGCGTTGTTTCGCGTTGACGAACCCGTTTTTCACGAAGTTTGTGTATTGACATTTTGGACAGTTTACCGTATTTTCCGAATGAGTTGTGTTCCTTTTTGATGAAAATACAGATTTTAAGCACACAAGTCAACAAAAAAATCATTTTGATTTTATTATTATTAAAGATTCTTGTTATTTTTCCAACGACCACAATTGAAATGTGATGAAGTGTGATTCAGAATCTATCATTCCGGCCCCTCGGGGGTGACAAAAGGAGGGATTAAGCTGTGAGAAAAACTTTAGCCAGTGTCATAGTGGCATTTATGATTGTCGCGATGTTGGGCGTTTCATTACTAACAATAGCACCAATCCAAGATGCTGAAGCCCGTAGAATACATGACTGTGGTCATAATCATCTGGTTTGGAATGAACAACTCAACGAGTGGGAAGAAGAATGGCACGATGACTGGCGGTTCCATAACCATAATGGTCCTCATGAATTTACATGTGGATGCCATAACTAATCACCACACTCAGATGCCTAGAAATTTCTGAGAATCGAAAAGGAGGTAGCTAAACCTGTGAATGCATATCATAGATTTAGCTACCTACGACCTCTAATGGGAATAACAATGCGATTTTTACTTCCAAGTCTTATCTGTCTACAACTCATCCTTATTGGATGCCGAGATGTAGTCCAAGATAAATCTTCGCGAACTTCTAAAAACACGTACACTATAGAACAAACACCAGCTACAACATATGCTGAAAAACTTAAGGATGAAGCGAAGAATGCTGAAACAGCGAAGAAAAAAACAAGACATTTAGATAATTTTCTTAAACTTCTCCCGGATACTCCTGAAGCAGCATGGGTAGAACTGGAAAAATTCGTCAAATTACAATATGGGGACCACCGGTTCGCAAATGAGTGGATTGAACTCGTTTTTACTTTTACGAGTGAAAAAAAAGCATTAATCCTGGAACTAATCCGTTGCTGTGAGATAGAAATTCAGATGCTGACAGATATTGATACTGAAAAGCATGATGCTAAAATTAAGCGCAAACAACTTCATCTCAAGCAGCTCCAAAATCATGTCAAGCAACTTGAAATCCGAGAAATAAACCCAAAAACTCATAAAGTTGGTTTTGAACTCTCAATAAAAAGGGAGCATGACTAAGCATATCTCATGAAAGGATGGTTCAATGAAAATACAATATGACCTCAAAGTGATAGGTGTTTTTGCTTTGCTAACAATTGTAATTTGCGCTGGGATTTATCTCTATATCCAATGGGATCTAACCCGGTTTAAGGCATCCCTCGGAGAGGTGCCAAAATTCGACTCTCCCACAAACATTATATCGCAAGAAGAAGCACAAATGCTAAAGCCCTCTGCGGATTCTATACCATTTGTAACTGTTGAACCGGAACTGTTGCCAGAGGTAAGTACAAAATCCGAAACCACCAAGACAGAAATGGATATAGAAATCAATCACACTGAAATCGAAGACCACATAGGAGAATCCGAAATACTAACTTTTTCCACGATAGAGCCAATGGAAAACATTTCAGACGAACCTATTGAACCCTATGACGTGGAAAAGGTCAGTGTGGGCTTTAGGAATTACAATTCCTTTTTATCAAGCAATCCTGAATATGCCTATGCAAGTCTAACTGATGCACTTCGTGAACAATACGGGAACTATGCCGAAGTGGACATTATTGTTGAAACTGTTAGACGAGTCAACAACAGAGCAGCGACGTTTGATGATGCAATCTCCATGAGAGAAGCAATGTTAAGACTTACACCTCCAGATGATACAACGGAGATTGAAAGCCTTTCCCATAGCATCGCAGCCTTATACGAACTCAAGGCACTAAATGCGGAAGGTTATCCCATAAAAATTAGTTTTGATATACGTTTCGGAGAGTAAATAATGAACAGACTTCTCTTTCTCATCTGCCTAGGAATTTTTGGAATTAGCGGGTTTGGTTTTTACCAGACACAAAAGAGTACCAATACTTCAAAGACTTCCTCAACGCTTTTAACACCGATAGTTTCAGCAAAAGATAATCCCGTTTCCCAAACTACGGAAACTACATCAGATATTTCTACATCAACACAGAATGTTCATAGCGAAAAAGAGGAGGGTTGTTCTTGCTGTAGTAGCAGTGAAAAACGAAAACGGCTTATTGAATCTGCAAAACAGAGACGGAAAGCACTTGAGTTATGGGCACGGGAAATGATTGCCACTCATGGATATAAAGAGGGCATGAAGCATGTAAAAACAAAATCGCCTGTTTTGGCAAAACGGATAAGATTACAACTTGAAAAAGAAAAAATCAATACAACAGTTATTATTCCACAAAACGTCCCATGAAAACGCGTCACGTGATTTTTGCATTTTGTCTCTTTTTTATATTAGGTACTTCTCGAATATTTACGCTATCAGCACATTGGTCTAGCGATGAATCTCTTTGGTTAAAACGTAGTGCCCAATTTATAGAAGCTGTCCAAGATGGAGAATTTGAACAAACACTTCTTGCCTATCATCCAGGAGTAATTACAATGTGGCTAGCAGGCTTCCGAACTCTCTTTTTGGAGTACCTGACATCACAAACGCTCTCAGACTTGGCTTACGCCCGATGGTTTATAGGTATTGCAGTGTTGAGTGGGTTGGCTGCAGCAGCATACCTACTCCATCGCCTTTTTGAATTCTGGCAAGCCACTTGTTCATGGAGCTTCATCTCCATAAGTCCCTTTCTTCTTGCTCAATCTCGACTCGTTCACACTGATGCCCTTGCGGCTATTTTTATTTTATTAACCATTCTGCTCTTCTTATGTTATTGTGTTTTCTTTCAGAAACGCCATTTCGCGATTCTATCAGGTATTGCATTTGGTTTGGCATGCCTTTCAAAAAGTTATTCACTTATCTTACTGTTATGGTTTCCTATCTGTTTATGGTTGTTTCGTTCTAATGACACAGCATGGCGCACGTTTTTGACCGATGTTTTTCGGGATGGACTTTTCTTTTTCAATTGTACTATTCTTACTGTTTTAATTGTATGGCCCCTCTTTTGGAATTCTATATCCGGACTACTCGGAATCTGCCTATTAGGTTTAACAGTTTCTTTATCGTATGCACAGAGGTCCGATAGGCCTAAAAAACTCATTTTAGGAATCAATATGGTTGTCCTTACCATATGCATAGGGCATGTATTAAAAACTGTGTGGTTAGTGTTGAGCAAGGTAAACTGGGCAGTCACAACCCCACATGAAGTAGAACACTTCATTTTCGGAAAAATTATGGCAGATCCAGGAATTTTATTCTATCCTCTTGTTATTCTCATAAAAAGTACACCGTTAACAATTCCCCTCTTCATATTCGGTGTGATTTCAGTATGGAAGCAGAGAAAAGAAACACATCTTTCAGGAAAACAACTTCAGATAGTCTTTGCTTTAATCTGGGGCATACTACTTTTCATCCTTTGCTTGTCTCTAACTGCAAAAAAGTTTGGTCGTTATCTCTTACCGGCATTCTCAATGATAGACCTGTTAGCCGGATTGGGACTCTTTTACTTCCTAAAACGCGTCGGTAGCCAGTTTAAAACTTCGCAAGCACGCCGAATCGGACAAACCGTCTGTGTTGTGTTTATAATTGCATTGACAGCTCTTCCAGTATTTGCCCTACATCCATATTATGGTACTTACCACAGTCTCTATTGGAAAATCACGGATCTTACAAAGATTACTACAGTAGGCGATGGATCAGGATTAGACCTTGCAGCGAAATACCTTAACAAAAAGCCTAATGCACATCTGATGACAGTACAAGTATCCACTTTAAGCGCTGCGCTTTTTCAACATTATTTTATAGGTTCAGTTTACCAACTCCCCCCGAAACATATTGATGATCCATCACCGCCGCCATCAGTCGCATATGAAGTTATTTATATTCGGGATTCACAAATAGGGTGGGCCCCCCAAGAAGGAACACGAAGCGGGAGATTAGAACATGTTATTGCTCTTAATGGCATAGACCGTGTCTGGATTTATCGTGTCGAACAGGAGAAGCATTAGATGAACATCTGCCTACTTACTCACAGCTATCCCCGTTTTCCCAATGACATAACAGCACCTTTTATTGAATCAATTGCCGAAACCCTTCAGAAGAGTGGGATGAATGTCACCGTCTTAACACCGGATACGCCTAAGTTTGCCCGGGTGCCGACAGACCACACCGTGAAACTACACCCCTATCGTTACTTCTTCCCCAGGTGCTTGCAAATGCTCGGTTATTCTCAGACCCTTGTTAACGATTGCGAATTAAAAAGGCGTGTTTATCTGCTCGCGCCCTTTATGTTTCTGTCTGGTATTTTCCACCTCTTCCGTTTACATCGTAAACACCACTTTGATGTAATTCATGCACACTGGCTTTTACCTAACGGGTTTATTGGTGCGGTCCTATCTAAAGTATACAAATTACCCTTAGTCATTACGATGCACGGTTCGGACATGTTTGTCGCCAAACGAAATTCATTTTTCAAGTGGATAGCATCATGGACGTTAAAGCGGGCCGCTATGGTAACAAGCGTCACGCCTACATTTTTACCTGAACTCACAGTATTAGGTGTTTCCAAGTTGAATCGATGTCTAATCCCCAATGGCGTGGATCCAGCGGCGTTCCCATCCAATTTATGCGAAAAACAAGCACGCATTAAATTCCGAAAAAATCTCTCAATTCCAGAATCCGATCTTGTGGTTTTCGCATTAGGACGTATCGTTTTAAAAAAAGGGTTTGATCTGTTGGTTCGGGCACTACCATTGGTAAAAGAAAAGATACCGAATGTTACTCTTATTATCGGCGGTGATGGCACGGATCTTGAAAGACTGAAGACTCTTGCAATAGACCTTGGCGTTTCAGAATGGGTCAGATTCACCGGAATTATCACTCGGACTGATGTCCCTGTCTATTTTCGTATGTGCGATGTCTTTACACTTCCGGCTGTTTTTGATCCTAATGGCAACGTGGACGGATGCCCTAATGTAATTCTGGAAGCAATGTCGTGTGGCAAACCGGTTGTCGCTTCCAATATCTCAGGCATTCCTATCATCGTCAAAGATGGTGAAACAGGAATTTTGGTTGAAGAAAAGGATGTTCCGGGATTAGCATCAGCACTTATCGAATTGCTAACAGACAGATTGAAACGCGAGCAATTTGGACTTGCGGGACAACAACGAATCCTCAACGAACTCACCTGGGACAAGGTGATTGAACAGATTCAGGGGGTCTATCAACGCTGTGCCAAGATACGTCCCTGATGATCCTCAACTTTCCATAGTGATACCGGCATACAACGAAGCAGAATCACTTCCAATCTTGCTTGGAAATATTCATGCTGCCCTTAAAATGCATAATTACATAGTGGAAGTTATTTTTGTCAACGATGGGAGCACCGATGATACTGCAGCGGTTTTAGATGCATTATCAACGGACATACACCGATTTCTGGTGCATATCATCCATTTTCGGCGGAATCAGGGCAAAGCTGCGGCACTCATGGCAGGTTTTACGGCAGCGATGGGAGAAATTGTTATTACAATGGATGCAGATCTACAAGATGATCCAACGGAAATTCCGAAGTTGTTAGATGAAATCCACAAGGGTGTCTACGATGTTGTTTCGGGTTGGAAGTTTCCGCGCAAGGATCCATTTGAAAAACGCGTTTTCTCTTTCGTTTTTAACCGCGTCACTGCCCTGTTTACGGGCGTTAGACTTCATGACATGAATTGTGGATTTAAGGCATATCGTGCCGAAGTTGTGAAGGAACTCTATCTCTATGGTGACCTGCACCGGTATATCCCGATATTAGCGCATCAGGCAGGCTATAAAGTCGGAGAAACGAAAGTGAAACATCACCCGCGGCGCTTTGGGATGTCAAAATATGGGCTCAAGCGAATACCCAAGGGTTTCTTTGATCTTTTCACAGTATTATTTTTGACGAAATACCTTAGACGCCCATTACACATTTTCGGCACGATCGGTGGAATCGTCGCTTTAATTGGTCTACTCATAGGTCTCTATCTTGCTGTCTTATGGTTCGTGGACGGCGGTGTCGGTTTCCGTCCGCTACTGATGCTGTCGATTTTGATGATAATTTTAGGAGCACAATTCTTCTCCATGGGGCTATTGGGCGAACTGATTATCGGTTTGATTTCCCGACTTGAACGACGCGTGAGAGAAGATAAAACAGATACAAACCAAGAGACTCCTTATCCATGACACGCACCCTATTGATGCGGGCCGGAAGATGGCTAGTTGCATTCGCGACTATCTTTTTCTTAACCAAGCGACTTTACAACTTACTTACAGAACTCGATGTAAAAGCAGTAGCACTAGAGTCCCCTTTGTGTTTCATAGGGTCCCTGATACTTCTTTTCTTCTATTATAGCGGACTCGGTATACCTTGGTTATTTCTCTATCGGGCGGGAAGTGGAAAGCGAGTATCTGTTCTATCAGGTTGGACTTTTTTTCAATTATCACAACTCGGGCGGTACCTACCGGGAAAAATAGGTCAGTATGTGTTGATGTTTTCCCTTTCAAAAAGGTTTCAAATAAAAAAGAAACATGCTGTACTTTCTACCAGTCTCCAACTCATTTTTCAGTGCTGCTTGGGATGCATCGTAGCACTTCCGGCTTTGCGAACTTCTTCAATACTACAAAATTTACTTAAGAATTTCCAGATGTCTCCTAAAACCATTTTTCTCAGCGGAATCATCGTAATGTTAGTACTTGGTGCAGGACTCCTTTTACTGTATGAACAGTATAACGGAATACGTTTGCTCCACCTGATAAAGCAAAGTTTTTATCGGATGTTATCGGTTTCAGAGGTGCTTTGTCTCATTGGAAGCTATCTTTTGCTCTGGGGACTTTTAGGATTAGCATTTTTTTTATTCACCAAAAGTTTATATCTTGTGCTCACTTCTCAACTCCTGATGATAACAAGTACATATGCTCTAGCATGGAGTATTGGGTTTCTCTGCATTATCACACCTAATGGCTTGGGCATTCGCGAAGGTATTCTAAATCTACTACTCACAATCATTATGCCACCTGCAACAGCGACACTCGTCGCATTGCTTGCTCGGTTATGGACATTGAGTGCTGAACTTTTCCTGGGAGGTGTTGTTTTTGGGCTTTACGTCAGGCAGAGGCATATATAATAAAGCGAAAAGAGAAACTAAAACGATTATTCTCAAGTGGCTCTCAAAAAGAAAACACTGCGGCACTGTCAGATATACGAACAACAAAGGACCGCCAATGCGTGTTTTCGTTGA
The DNA here is from genome assembly GCA_963662915.2 of Candidatus Poribacteria bacterium. Taxonomy (GTDB): domain Bacteria; phylum Poribacteria; class WGA-4E; order WGA-4E; family WGA-3G; genus WGA-3G. The sequence continues at coordinate 3,625,903 of CAXXEU010000002.1, forward strand.
AATTGGAACAGGACATTGTGCGGAATGGACGTATCTCATCAGAGATGATTGGCGCGACATCGCGCGCAGCAAAAACGGGACAGATCCGCTGCGTACACTTCCAGAATCGTGGCTTGCTGAGGAAGGAAAATGGCACGGTTATCTAGTGGAGGCACACCCTAGCAACTTTTGCACACTCATTGAAAAAACAATGGCAGATAAACAACTATATCCATTTCTGCACCGTCTAACTTTCATCAATGCCGCTGTTAGCGCGAATACATCCCATTTCACCACTATGGGTATGGAAATAGGTATTCTTAAAGGACTTTTTGTCAATCGATATAACTTGAGTGAGGCGCGCCCTTTCCATCGCAGTGTAGTTGACAACACGATAGAGTTCGGAGTATTTACCGTGGCACTCGAAACCTTGTTTTCTGCAATTGGACATGAACACATTGATATCTTACGGTTAGATGTTGAAGGAGCAGAAGTACCAATTTTGAAAGGCTATCCATTTCACATTAAACCACGCTTACTGAGTGTAGAATATCATTCAAAATCGGGCGAGGCCTTTGTAAAACAGGCATTAGAAACACAGGGCTATCAAATAGAAACTGAAGATGCTGAGGAACTTCGAGCATTGCATGAAGCGTGAGATAACGTGAGTCCAATAAATAAATCAATGATTTTTTTATACTTTGTATAAAAAGAACCTTTTAGTATAATGAGGTATTCCAATTCTCAATCAAAAGGAGTTCTCTAATGAGTAAGGAGAAAATAATGAATAAGACCTTTCTGATTCTTGGAGTTGCGGTTTGTATATTTGTTTTCAATCCACTCGTCTTCGCAGGTACTTGGAGAGACGGATTTGCAGACAACGACACACCTGAATGGAAAATCCATAATCCCGCTAATGGCGCGGCAAAATGGTGGACAGATAAAGGCGAAGCGGTCGGGGAAGCATTGGCGGAATCAATTCCTACTTGGTGGCTGACAGGTGAGCCTACATGGCAGAACTATACTATATCCTGTCAAGCAAAGTTAGTGAAAATTAAAAAGGATTTTGCTACGTTTGGACTCGCTGCGCATTTTAATATTGTTGATGAGGCTACATCATTTTATTACTTCCGTGTTATTTCAGGACTTGACTTTATCAGTATTAAAAGACACCACCGGCTTGCACCCAGAATTATCACCTTGGGTGAATTTGACTTTGGTGTAGAAGCGGATAAATGGTATCAACTGACGGCTACTATTCATAAGAATGGAATCATTGAATTTCAGATTGAAGATGAAAAGTTTACCGTTTTTGATCCTAACCCGCTGGAACAGGGACAACCGGCTCTCAGTGTCTCAAATGCTCAAGTCAGATTCGATGATGTTGAAATTATGGGCACAAATATCCGAGACAGCGGACCCGGAGATGCTCAATCTGTTTCGCCGCAATCCAAACTTACAACAATTTGGAGTCAGTTAAAAAGATGATATAGAGGGTTACCGATAAACTTGGAAATAGTATCAACTGAATTAGAACTTACGCAATTGTCTCTAAAAACCGACAGATTCCCCCTCGCTTGCGGGGGATAAAGGGGGGTAATTTGCGAACGTGCGTAAGTCCTATGAATGTCAGCGAATACTATATCAATGAGAAGGTGATCCTTACCGACTCTGAAATCCATGAGATTTCAGATTTGCTCTGAAAACTCAGAAAAAACGACCGACATCCTTAATCCTGCAAATCCATAAATCTCGCAAATCCTGATTCTGACAAAGCACTGCCAAAACATTTACACACGCCATCGCAAAGACAAATTTGACTTTATAGGCAAAATGTGGTATCATTTATCAAAAATGCGGATTCTGGAGAAACATGCGGGAAAGCGTAGAACTTTTCATCCGGAGCGTCCATCTGATAGCGGCGATCCTTTGGTTCGGCGGTGTTCTCTTTTCTACCTTCGTCGTAATGCCGATTTTACAGCAAAACGTATCGACAGAAAATCTGTTAACCATCCACAATCGTTTTCGGACACTCATACGGTTGATGATTCATGTTTTGTTGACGACCGGCGCGATGGTGTTTTTTATCGTCGCATGGAAAAACGGTTTCTTTACAGGGAACAGCAACGATGATTTTAAAGCCTATATGCTAATTTTCGTCGTGAAACTCGCGGCGTTTGGCATTATGGCACTCTTTTGGGGGTTGTATAGTTCGTTCTATCGGAAGCTCCTCGAAGTCACGCCGCCTGACGGTGACGCACATCACAATCAGAGCCGCCACATCAACGTCTGGAGAGGCTTGACGCTGGTAGCAGGTTTGATTGTTTTCGCACTCACACTATTGCTGTAACTTTGTTCTATTGGATACCTGCCAAATAGATACACCCAAAAGGAGACGCAATGAAAACCTTTATCTTTCTTTCAATACTCTTTTCTGCAATCGCCTTCCCAGCATTTGGTGCGCTAACAGATGCTGACTTGGACAAGATCCGCTTGATTGTCAATGATTCCGAAAAGCGTATCAGACAAGAATTCAAAACAGAAATTGCCACGCTCAGGCAAGAATTCAAAGGAGATATTGCTACACTCAGACAAGAAATCAAAGAAGATATTACAAAGTCCGAGAAAAACATAAAAGAGTATGTCATACTGCAAACCGGCCACATCGACAAAAGGTTGTCAACATACAACTGGGTGCTTTACATCGCACTGCCGCTGATTATCGCTGCTCTCGGTATACCTACCACCATCATGGCATGGCGAACTGGAAAAGATCGTTCACTCGAAAAACAGGTTGAAATCCTTACAGAGGAAATAGAAACGCTGAAGCGACAACAGATTATACAGCCTTGAGGCGCGTAGCGAATAACTAAAACCGAATGAGAAACATGACAAACACAAAAGTCCAAGCGGTTTCATGGAATATCACCCGACTCTGTAATCTAAAGTGTACACACTGCTACCTTCCGGCAGGATTTGTAGACACAAACGAGTTCGTGAACGGAAACCTCAACCTCTCCGATATTCAAGACGCACCCGAGTATTCAAGAGATACCGAACTCAGCCAATCCCAATGCTTTCGCGTTATCGATGAAATCGCCGAAATCAATCCCCATATCCTCCTCATTCTTACCGGTGGTGAACCATTATTACGCCCGGATATCTTGGAGATATCGAAGTATGCCTCTGATACCGGGTTTCTTGTTGTCATGGGCACAAACGGTGTTTTGCTGAACGATGCAGTGGTCGAAAAAATGCAACGGCACGGTGTTACGGGTGCAGGTGTCAGCTTAGATTCTATCCAACCCACAAACCACGACAAGTTTCGGGGCATGAAAGGGGCATGGAAAGCGACAATGAACGGCGTTGAAGCACTCAAACGCGCACAACTCGATTTCCTCGTTCAGACCTCTGTGACGCAGTGGAACTACGACGAAATCCCAAAGATTGTGGAGTTTGCATATCAACTCGGGGCAAAGGTGCTAAACCTCTACTTCCTCGTCCGAACTGGCAGAGGTAAGACGGTGATGGACATAACGCCTGCACAGTATGAAAAGATGCTGGAGACGCTTTTTGAATTGCAGGCAGCCTACGCCGGAAAAATGCTCATTGCGGCAAAGTGTGCACCGCATTACAAGCGCGTTATCTATGAACAAAAATCTGACTCCGCTTTCCTGCAGGGCTACCCCAGTGGCACGTGTCCGTGTGGTATCTACTACTGTCGTATCACACCTGAAGGTGAACTGACCCCTTGTCCTTACTTACCCGTTAGCGTCGGTAACCTCAAAGAGGAGAGTTTTGGCAAACTCTGGAACGAATCAAAGACCTTTCAGGAGTTGCGAAACCGAGACCTGCTTGAAGGTAAATGTGGGGTGTGCGAATTTAAAGAGGTCTGTGGTGGGTGTCGGGCGCGTGCCTACGCAACGACTGACAACTATCTCGCCGAAGATGCGTCATGTGAGTACCAGCCCGGACAACACAAGACACCACCTGTTCAGATAGAAAAAAAGATTGCTTTTGCAACGGAAACCGATTATGATTTGCAGTGGACACCGGCAGCAGAAAAGCGGTTGAAGCGTGTGCCGTCCTTCGCACGGGGTATGGTCGTTAAAAGTGTGGAGAAATACGCACGCGAACACGATCATCGCGAGGTTACCCCCGAATTGATGAAGGCTGTCAAGAAACGATTTGATAAAACCGGGATACCCTCTTTCAGACCGAAACGCTAAGCTAAGGAGAAAAATATGAGCGAACAAATAAACGCACACGAAAGACTTAATGATGTAGAAGAGCGCTTGTCACGCGTCGAAAACCTGCTCGTCAGTATCAACGAAAAACTGGAGCAGCGTCCGGTTGTCGATGAAGTTGATACCGAAAAATCAGAAGCGTTCAAGGCGTGGGTGACGAATTACGTCTCAATGCGCTTGCAGCAACTCGTACCAGAAACGTGTGACCATCCTGATGAAGCTGTGCTTCAAGACGGTCCCTTTCTCGATAACACTACAGTGCCGTGTACAGAGGAAGTCGAGCATCGGGTGAAACGGATACCAATCCCATTTGTCCGTGAGATGGTCGTCCAGCGCGTCGCTGAAAATGCGCGGGAAACAGGTGTTGCGCGTGTAGATATTGAGTTCTTTGAGAAAGCTGCAACATTTTGACAATGCAAAGCCACAGAGGAGTTCCCTCTGCCTAATTTCGATTGGAAGGACTTCTTAAAGGCACCGTTGTAATGGTTTAGGACTTACACACTTTCCTGGTAGGTGCGGTTTTGCGGCGTACTCGACTAAATGCGATGTGCATTCCTAACCGCACCGATTGCGTCATAATAGACCTAATTCTCTGAGTTTGCGTAAGTTCTGTGGTTGTTGGTTATCAGTTATGGACTGGGTTTTCAATACCTTCTCAGAATATCTTGAGAACGATTTTAAAAAGCGGATTGGGAAACTGAACCCGACTGTCTCAGACTTGTGGCAAGCCTTTCAGGTGCTTTTCCCTGCCACGTCGGCGCAGCTGCTCGTGCAGGAACCCGTGGGCAATACAGTCCGTTTTAAAGCACTCGCCTTCTATCACGCAGACGAAATGGGGCCGTTGATTGAAACCCCGCTCGAATATCTAAAGAAAAATTTCGGTGGCGGCAAGTTCAAAATCAACTTCTATCACGGTATGCAATTCATCGCGACCATTAACTTCAAGCCAGAGGGTCCCGAAATCTGGCGTGAATTACCAGAATTGGAAGGAAATCCCATTTCCGAAGCATAATCTATTAAAGTCAGGACTTACGCAGTTGTCTCTAAAAAACCGACAGATTTCCCCTCCTTGCGGGGGGACTCAGGGGGGTAATCCTAAATCTTGCGTAAGTCCTAAAAGTAATAGGCACACGCCATGTGCCCTAACCAAAAACAATGGACCAAATCATGAGTCAGCAACAGGAATTTGGGGAATGCCCATCTTGTGGAAATCCGAACCTTCGACGGTTGGACGGAAATTCATGGTTCTGCTTAGATTGCGACTGGGACAACCTTCCAGTGATTCCGAACGGAAACCATGACGACATCCTCGCCTCCCTCCGTCACGGTGACCTCCACTCACGGCGGATCGCCGCACAAGCACTGATTAATATCGGCGACGCAGACCGACATCTCGCCACTACAACCGATACAAAGATCCTGTTAGAAGCCTTGGACGACGCGGATGCTGATGTGCGTTACTTCGTCGCCGTTGCCCTCGGCAAATTAGAAGCGAATCTCAGTCTCGGTAAACTCAAACAACTCGCCCAAGACGACATCTCGCCACTCGTGCGAGAGGGTGCTAAAACAGCAATCGCACAGATAGAAGCACGGCAATTAGCGGTTAGCAATTAGCAAAATGAGCGGTTGGCTATTGACAACTATAAAAATATGGAAAAAATTCGACTCGGTTATATCGGATGTGGATTCATGGCACAGAAGGTGCACATCCCAAATTTTTCGAGCATTCCGGACTGTGAACTCATCGGCTTGGCGGAAGTGCGGACTGAACTCGGACAAAAAGTGCAAACACGTTTCGGTATTCCTAAACTTTATCGGGACCATCACGAACTCGCACAAAATCCCGATATTGAGGCAGTCGCAGTATCCGCTGACTTCGCGCTGCAAGGTGAAATCGCGAAAGACCTCCTCTTGGCAGGTAAACACGTCTTCATGGAAAAACCGATGGCTGTCTCTGTTGCACAAGCGGAAACGATCGTGGCGGCATCGCAGCAATCCGGTAAAAAACTGATGGTAGGCTACATGAAACGATACGACACCGGTAACGAGATCGTCAAAGCAAAAGTCGAACAATTCCGAGAAACAGGAGAACTGGGGCGCTTGACGTATGCCAGAAATCATGGATTCGGGGGCGATTGGGTCTGCAACCTTGATACCCCCATGGATAGCACCTCAGAAACAAAACCCAGCGCGCCGGTCAAAACCCCGGAATGGATACCCGATCGGTACAAACGCGCATACATCGGATACCTCCAACAGTATACACACAACATTAATCTAATGCGTTGGTTTCTCGATGCAGGAGACAACGTTACTGTCAAAGCGGTCGATTTAGACGAGAACGGATATTTGGGTGTCGTTATCTTCGATATGGACGGCATTCGTGTGACGTTAGAAACTGGGCATGTCTCACATTATCGCTGGGATGAACATAGCCAAATCTATTTTGAAAACGGATGGGTCCACACGTGGGCACCGCCACTGCTCCTGAAGAACACCCCTGCAGAAGTTGAAATCTATCGCGCTGGAGAAGCACAGGAAATCACTCGTCCAATTCCGACACCGAGTTGGACCTGGGCATATCACAGGGAAGCGGAATACTTTATTGCGAACGTTCGTAACGAAGAACCGTTCCGTTCCTCAGCCGAAGATACATTGACGGATGTTAGACTTTTTGAGGACATCTATCGGATTTTTACGCAACAATAATTTAGACAGGACTTACGCAGTTGTCTCTAAAAACCGACAGCGACAGATTCCCCCTGCTTGCGGGGGGACTCAGGGGGGTAATCCTATACTTTTAGGACTTACGCAATGCTCTCTTTTGTAGCATAACCTGTTAGGTTGTGTCTTCCAAACGTTTAGGGTTGTCCAGGAATTTCCATCTCACAGCATGCATTACGGTCAAAATTGCGTAAGTCCTGACTTTACTATACAGTCACTTCCGCAATAAAATCTCTGTGTCATTGATATTTATAGCGGGTTCGTAGTTCGCTTGCAAATACGCCGCAATTAATGGATGCCGTTCCTCAACAGGAATACCATCAACGGCATCAAACCACCCGCCCGTTTTAAAAAGCACCAACCGCGTCTGATCCTGCTCAAGGGCTGCAATAACTTCTTGTTGCATCGCAGGTGTTGAAGCATACGAAACCTGATGGAATCGGGTGACACTCGGTCGATCAGCGAAAAAGTAGTAAGCACCCTGACTCGTAAAATCGAAAATCTTTTCGGCTTCCGCTGTGTTTTTTTGGATATAAGCGACGACTTTCTGAATTTGCGCAACTTGATCATCTGGGATGTCAACCTGTCCAGCGCGCGCTAATGCTTCTGAGACGATGCGTTGTTTAAAGGGGTTCTGACGGAGCCGCTGCCATTTCCCACTCAAACCTGTCAAAGGCTGATGTACCTCCCCAACATACCAACAAAATACCAAAGTCGGAATTAGTACCCACGTCGCCTTCAAGGCATAGTACCAGCGCACTCTACCTGTTATGAACGATATGAAGGCACGGAATATTCCAAAAATGCCTCTCTCTAATGGAAATAGACACAGCACCCATAAGAAGGTCGCACCATAAATCAGATGCCCACTATCTGAACGTCCCAGGGCAGTCCTGAAAAAGGCAATGCCACCAAGCAATAGAAGCAAGAGTTGCAATGTGTGCGTCGAGGAAGTACCAGAAAGTTGTCGATACGTCAGATACGCCGCAATAATCAGAAAGACACCAATCGGCAGATACCATCGAAACCCCTCACTAAACACAAAAACACGCCAGCCATCTGTCGATAACAACTTAAGCATCTCCGATAGAGACGGAAAAGCGAGTCCCCATGTTTCGAGTTGATAACGGCATTGGATATAGGAATTCCAGAGGACATCATCCAAGGCACTGTGGAGCAGAAAATATATGCTAATCGGCAGAAAACCCAGCAGTACCCCACAACTATAACACATTAGAGGCAAAAAGCGTTTCTGGATGGATATTTCGCCCTGCAGGAAAGTGTGTAAGAGCAGAAAGAGTCCGACAGCAGCCAGTGTATAGAGCCCGATTTCAGTGCTGTACCAGAACGCTAAACTCGCGAAAAGTCCGGCGAGAAGGAGCTGCCACGAAAATGTCCTATCCCTTGATGTGCTTTTAGCACGCGTAAGAAAACTCGCAACGAAGGCGAAACTAATCAAACCGAGGCTATGCCGTGGAGATACCCAAAACCCCGTGCCAGAGGCAATTACGACACAGATAAAGGCACTAAAAAATCCACCACGGAATACCTGCAAACCGAGTAGATAGAGGGCGACATAACCGAGTGGGTCCAATATGCCTTCCATTGAACGTAGACCGAATAACGTTGGTTCAAAGAGTCGGTTGCCAATCCATGCCAAGTAGGCGTTTTGGAAGACCCCATGTTGGATATAGATGTCCCGAAAGGGTATCGCACCGCGTAGCATTTCATTGAGAGGCGCGAGTCGTTCCCCTTCGTGGAACAGATCGATTTTCCCATGAATGTCCCCTGAATACGTCAGAAGGTAGATAAAAACCGGAAGGACAATGTACGTAAATCCGCGCCACCAAACCTTTGGGAGTCTGTAGCTGCCGAGACGGATTCCCGTATCTTCTCCATCAGTGAAATCTTTAACTTCGTCTGCGCTATTACCAACAGGTGCATCTAAATTCCACAAGGTGGGAAAATACCGTTTGGACAGCAGCCCCAATTTGAGCAAAATGGATAAACCGATCGGTAGGATTAAACCCGTCAGCGTCCACTGTCCGACGTGGTACACCTGTAGCCAACAGAGCCACAACGGAATGGATGCCAACGCATTCGCTTTCAGCACACGCTGGACCGGTTGTGCGGTCAACTCGGCGCACCAATGTGAATAGACACGCCATCCTAACGAATACAACCAAATTACTACCGGGACACCGAGCAGTGCCAACAGATAGAAGAAGTATTCTTGCTGCTTCGGATACGCGTTAACACTCAGCCATCCGACGACACCGGTATTAGAATGGTATTCAAAAACAAGGAACTTTTTGAGGGTTATGCCGAGGGCGAGCGCAAGGGAAGTCGCGGAAAAGGCGATAAGTCCAACGTAGGAACGGAGGGCAGGGGTTTTGAGAACTCGCATATCCGGTATGAACTGCTCACTTCGGGTTGTAAAGTGTAGGAGCGATCTCCAAATCGCGACTTATACTCAAGTTGGAAAATATGTGGACATGTGCCGTACAAACCGTGCGTTTGTGCTTCTGGCGAGGTTAGGAAACCGCACCGACAGGAGGCGCTGCGTTAGGGTTCGTGGAATGGCATGTCAACAAAAGCTTGAGCTGCGTCGTCCCACGTGAAAGCCTTCACGGCGCGTATCTCAGCGTCATAAACGGAGATAACCAGATACGTAGCCCCCGGATAAGCGGGTTCGTCCCATAGCATCGCGTCCGCCTTGTCCTTCTCGGAAAAATAAGCGTCGTGGTTCGGGTGCGAATGGTAGAAAACCTTAATCTGCCGATTTTGCGTCTCTGTCTCTTTGTGAACAGCGATTAGATCGTCAGGGTGTATAACGTACGCCGTGCGAGCATCACGCGGATATGTGTCAGGATCTTTCTGATGCAGTTCATTCTGTATATTCCGGCATTTCCAGACAAATTCCTGTGCATCATCACTCAAAACGGCACCACAGCATTCATCGGGAAACTCCGATTTCGCGTGCTCATAAATCTCAGTGAGGGTTTCTGATTGCAAAGTCAACATTTTTTAACGATTATGTCTGAGCGGGGTGTCCATTGTCCACCCCGACCGAAAAAATTGCTAAGAAACCTGTCGTATATTACGAGAGGGTTATTACTGATTTTATATCTGCAAGGACATCGGACGCAGCAGCCCAGCAGCAATTGTTAAAAAATTCCGCCAGCGATTGCCGGAATAATTGAGATCTCAGCACCATCTGTGACAGCGGTGGCTTTTCCGTCAAGAAAACGGATATCTTCATCGTTAAGATAAATATTGACAAATCGACGGATATTTCCGCCGTCGTCACAGAGGCGTTCTTTCATTCCGGGATAACTCGCCTCAAGGTTGTCAATAATGCCTTCAATATTGGCACCTTCTGTCTCAACTTCTGCCAAGTTTTGCGTTAAGCGTCTCAGCGGGGTTGGAATACGAACTGTTACAGACATGGAATAAATTTTTCTCCTTTTTTGTATTATACAGGACTTACGCAGTTGTCTCTAAAAACCGACAGATTCCCCCTGCTTGCGGGGGGACTCAGGGGGGTAATCCTAAATCTTGCGTAAGTCTATAGTATTGTTGCGAATATCAAGATTCGTCTAACACTTACTATCATGGCATCGGTGCGGTTAAAATGCACATCGCATTCGAGCGTGTACGCTGCCAAACCGCACCTACCAGTGGCGTGTGTCAGTCAAAATTAAATCGAATAATGCAATCCACACTCTTTGGCAGCTTCTGTTGTCGGCGCAGCATTCTGCCAACGCCACCGTCCAGCCCGTTTCGGTTCACCGGGTTTTATGGGAGTTGTGCATACGATACAACCGAGCGATTCATAAGTGTGTCCATCGGCATCGGCTTCAAGCAATGGGTTCACGGGAATATCGTTGTCTCGGACAAACTGCCATACTTCATCGGCTGTCCACTGAAGGAGCGGATTGACCTTTAAGACAGGATGTGTCGTCGATGCTATAATCTCTGCTTTGCGGAGTTGTTTTCTTGCCTCCGACTGATCGCGCCGCAAACCCGTTATCCAGACATCCAAGGACTCCAGCAGCCGTTGCATCGGACGGACTTTTCGGACATTACAACAGTATTCCTGCTTCGCTTTACTGTCAAAAAACAGATACTCACCGTGCTCCGAGACCATCTGCTGGACTTCCTGCGCATCTGGCTGAATTTGCTCAATCTGAACCCCGTAGCGCGATTCGACCTTCTCAAGGAAGGTGTATGTTTCTGGAAAAAGCCGTAACGTGTCAAGCGTGCAAACCCGAAACGGCAACTGGTTTTCAACAGCCAAGTGAATCAGCACCATACCTGAAAGCTGCCCGCTCGTGACGATTGCAGCGCGCTCTTTGAACCGCTTAAAGAGAGAGAAAAGAATTTCTTGGGGTGTCTCCGTCAAAACAATCTCTTGACAGAGGGCATTGTCTACTGACGGGTTCAATTGCTCGCTAACTGGCTTCTCGGTCATTGGTAACACCTTTTTTACCTCGCGTTGCTAACGCAGTGGAATGGTGACCAGAATTTAATATAGTAGATTTTAGAATTAACTTTACACTTTTCAGGTGTAAGAGGGAACTCCGATTCCCGACGCTCAAAGCCAGGAGATCGCTCCTACAGAAGATGTGCAAATATATTTTCGGATTTTACAATAACTAAAAAAGGTTATGGGAGCATCTCAATAATGTCCGATTCGACATCAAAATAACGACTCAAACTGAAGTAACGTTCACCGGCATCCGGAAGAATTGTTACAACCGTTTTATCGGGGCCTTGTTCCTTAGCCACCTGCAGTGCTGCGTAGACATTCGCACCAGATGACATACCAACCAATAAACCTTCGGTCGTTGAGATAGACTTCATCATCTGATAAGCAACCTCTTCAGGCACAGCGATAACTTCATCAATGACATCTACATTAAGGACTTCAGGAACCATCCCAGCACCGAGGCCATCAATCCGCGTCGGTCCCGGGGGACCACCAGAAAGCACTGCTGAGACCTGCGGTTCCACAGCAACCACTTTCACATTCGGACACGCTGTCTTCAGTACTTCGCCAACACCTGTCAATGTGCCACCTGTTCCGACACCTGTAACGAAAAAATCGATGTCCGTGCCGACCGATTTCAGAATTTCAACGGCTGTCGTCCGACGGTGAATCTCTGGGTTCGCAGCATTCGTGAACTGGTTCGGCATGTAGTGTCTGGAATGCCGTCTGACAATCTCCTCCGCTTCCCAGATAGCACTCGCCATGCCACCGTGTTCAGGTGTTAGGACAATCTTCGCACCGAACGCAGAGAGCAGCTCATATTTTTCCTGACTCACATTTTCGGGCATCGTCAAAATTACAGGATAGCCTTGCGCGATGCCGACAATCGAAAGTCCTAAACCCGTGTTACCTGCCGTAGGTTCAACGATGGTATCCCCTTTTCTTAAGATACCGCGTTCCTCAGCATCGGCTATCATCGCATAGCTAATCCGGTCCTTTATACTACCGCCGGGGTTGTAAGCCTCTAACTTCGCGAAAATAGTCGCATCCGCCTCACCGGGCAGGGCATTCAGACGAATCATTGGCGTATTTCCGATGAGGTCTGTTAGGTTTTTGGCGATTCTCATCTATTCACCACTATCATAAAAATATCGCCGACTTGGCAAGGTTAATTGTAGCATATATACGTTGAAAAGTCAAATTTCACGGTTGTGGGTTATAAGTTATAAGATTCGCAGGATTCAAGGATTTTCAGGATATTGAATAAAATTCCGAGGCGTTTTCGTAGAAAAGCCTGTCTTTCTCAGCATCCGAAGCATCACTCATAGCCCATAAAAGCGCATCCACCCACTCCTGATAGGTAGCAGCTATAGTGCATACGGGCCAATCACTGCCAAACATCAACCGTTCATACCCGAACGCCTCCACGAGATGCTGGACGTAGGGCTTCAGTGCCTCGCGCGTCCACTTCTCACGCGCAGTTGTTACAATCCCCGAAACCTTGCAGTAGACATTCTCAAAAGCGGACAGTTCTCGAATCTGCGTTGCCCACGGCTCAAATCGCCCGGCTTTTATATCCGGTCCACCACAGTGATTGAGTGCATGTCGGACATCCGGTGTCGCCTTAACTAAACTCACCGCAGCCGGAAGTTGCATAGCATTCGCACAGAGTTCAAAAGAGAGATTGAACTTCGCCAGTAATTTCACACCCTTAATCAACTCAGGCGTGGCATAAAACTGCGGGTCGGGATGATGCCACGCCATTCGACGGATACCGACCACAAGCGGGAATTCAGTGAGTTGTTCAAGAACAGCCGCAGCGTCCGGCTTTTCAAGCGGTGCTGCCGCCGCTATCGCCCCTATCATACCGTCCGTCTCCGAGATTTGTGTTAACCACGCGACCTCCTTGACAACATCTGCCTCAGCCGGATCCCCTTCAACGTGAACGGATTTAACGACGTTAAGGTCTCCAATCGCCTCGCGATAGTCTTGTGCTGTATACCGCTTTCCTAATAAATCAAACCCTTCCAGCCACGGATATTCCAAGTTCTCGGTATCCCAGAGGTGCTGGTGTGTATCAATGATTCTAAGCATCTATTTTCCTCATCGGCTACTGATTAGGTATGTGCATTCGTTGAAGTATAGCATATCGCGGAAATGGAGTCAAATTTGCTGGGGTTGGGGCAGGGGCATTTAATTTTTCGCTGTCTGAATCAGGATTGGCAGGATTATAGGATTGTGGAGGGTTTTACGTACTGGGTTGTGGGTTGTGGGTGATTGCCTGAATCGAGGATTTAAAGGTCCAACTGGCGACCTCTGCTCATAAAAGGGTAAATCCGAAGATTGAAGGTATCTCTTCCATTGAAAATAAGTTTGACCCTTAAAAATAAAGTGTGGTACAATTATATACTAAGGTTTGGACAATTCGTGTCCGGTGCGATTTGAGTTTTCAAGGGACCATATATTTTCTCCGAGTTTCCCACACGCATGGAACTTTGAGAAAAATACCGCACGCCAGCGGAGTGTTATGTCTATAGAAAAAGGTCTATCCACCTCCCGCACTCCAGCGGAGTGCTATGTGTCCTAAAAGGATATGTTGGGTCCGTGGAACTGAAAATTGTCCAAAGTTTAGAATTATATAGTAGATTTTAGAATTAACTTTCCCCGGGGAATGCCATTAAGGAGAACCTTCATACCATTGATTTCGGGGCGAAAGGTGGATCTCGCTTAAAATTATCCAAGGTTTAGTATAACTAACTACCAATGAAAAATCATAGCGTCAGAATGATCCGTGAGGACATGGAAAATATTCCACAATTCCCCATTCCAAAGGGATTCGCAATCCGCAACTATCGTCGGAATGAAGGGCATATCTGGACACGGATTCAGAAAGCAGCAGAACCGTACATTAACATCGACGACGGACTTTTTACGCGTGAATTCAAACAAGACCTTTTGGCAATGGAAGATCGGAGTTTTTATCTTACCACGGACACCGGCGAGGAAATTGGAACAATCACGGCATGGTGGCAGGACAACGGATGGGGACAGGTTCACTGGGTTGCAATTCATCCCGACTATCAGGGACGTGGACTTTCTAAACCGATGATGTCTGTAGCGATGGCACGCTTGAAACAGTCCCACAAACGCTGTTTCCTCGACACATCAACAGGACGCATTCCTGCGGTTAAACGCTATCTCGATTTCGGATTCATACCAGCCCCTTCGTGTGAAAATAGCCGAGAGGCTTGGGCAGAAATCGCATCCGTTCTCAAACACCCTACCTTGGAGGAATTTACATCATGAGCACCACAGGGACCGCATCTGTTAGCAAACAGCAGATTGCTGATTTCCATGAAGACGGTTATTTAATTGTACGTAACGTCCTGTCAACGAAGGAAGCGGACGAACTGCGTCGCATCGTGCAAAAAGAGGTAAAACGCGATGCATATCCAGCTTCGCTTAAATACCCTGAACCCGCAAAATATACCGTTAGCGGCAATAGGCTCGCTGCCCTGGACTCACTGAGATTGCCGAACACCCGACCGTTATCGATGCTGTAGAATTGGCACTCGGTCAGCCTGCACATCTCACTGCTTATGTTGCGTATCTGCGAACCCGCGGTGATAGAGGTGCTGGCGCGCATTGCGACTATAAACGGTGGCGACCCGTCGGTTCGTCAATGAACTGGGTATTCGCTATCATTCCGCTGACCGATTTTGATGCATCGTACGGTCCGTTCCTCGTGTCGCCGAAATCGCACAAGTTGACGCAGGTCATCGATCCAGACGCACATATCTTGGACCTCACCCGTCCCAATCGTGAGCAACTACCACCATTCATCGATCCAGAACTCAAGGCAGGTGACTTACTTGTCGTCAACGAGCACGTTTGGCACGAAGCACCTGCTGGCACTACGACCGAAGACCGATGCGGGATTTTCAACAAATATTGTGCGGTAGATGCCCCGCCTGCAGCGGGATATTATCCCTACAATCCAGCCGCTTTGGGTGCACTCAGCGATGCCGGCAAACGGCTTATCCCTGTCTGTTTTGACAAACCGATTAGGACGACGCGTCTGCTGATTGAGGATGCATCAAACCAGGAACCGAAATTCTTACTGCGTCGCAACGTAGAAACGGAAGGTTGGGAACTGCCGGGTGGCGAAGGTTGGGAAGAGGAGAAACTGGTGGGTTGGGATGTCGGTGCAAGAATCGGTTCACTGCAAGAGATCACCCAAACACAACTCGGTTTAGAGGCCCCTTGGATGTCTTACATCAAAGACCTTGAAGAGGCTGAGGGAATCTGTCGTGTCTATGGATTTTCTGATGAAAATCTGGACACGGATGCGCTCGCCAATGGCGGTTGTGAGTGGTTCACGAAGTCCGAGCTGAAAAAACGTCTGGGTGAGAGTGATGCTATTAGCCATGCAGTTGATACATGGCAGCAAGTTGATATTATCCGAGGAAAAGGCAAGGCGTGTCATCAGAGCCGACAACAGTTTGAATAAACATGAAAAAACAAAAGAAAATTCGGGTGAGCTGCCCAAAACATGGATTAGTTTTATTTACCAACGCGAACAATCACAGCGGGACGGTTACGCGGCATTGTCCACTGTGTGAGCATGAAGCGCGTCATCCGCAGGAACATAAGAACGCACCGTACCCCTTGCAAGGCACATCGCCATCAGTGATTCCTGAACTGAATCGTGGCGACTGATGCTAAGTAGGTAGCACTTGGTCAAGTGTGCGGATACCCGTGAAAAGTACACTGAAACAGCGGAATGCTATTTTTTAGCCATACTTTACCACGGCCACTTCCACCATTTTCTTTCGCTCGGAGGCGCAGGGGACCTCGCTCAACTTTTACGCCATACCAAGCCGCTTTTTCTGTTCTTCGATCATCTTCTTTTGACGCTTGACACGCGCTGGCACGAGGCGTTCCCGCGGTGCTGTCGGCTTGAAATCAAGGCGGTCTTTTCCTAACCCGCGCAGGACTCCTAATTCCACGGGTGAGAAATCGTCTGGATTCTCACGATTGAAATTCATCGGTTCCTTGAGGGCAACAGGTGGATTTGTGATAAAACGGGCACGTCCGGAAGGGTTCTGCGACGCTGCATGCAAGATGAACGGATGTAACAACACAACATCCCCGGCTTCTCCCGTAATTTCCACAAAGTCTTTGCATTTGTCAATGAGTTGCCCGAAACCGCTCGGTGGTAATCCCTCTGGATGCTCATAGAGTCGTTGTGCAACATGCTGAACGGAATCACATGCTACGAATGTCCCGCCGCTCTTTGGGTAAATATCCGACCAGACAACGATTGTTAGTAAGCCTTGTTCTGGACTATCAAGGAAGTGTCGGAAGAAATCGCCATCTTTATGCCAACCGCCGACATCCGGAGATGGCGGTTGCCAAGGCTGGTCTGCACCTAATCCGAAGTTGATAATAAAGCCGTCACTCCACCCCGGCTTTCCGTCGCCCCAAAAATTGACAATCCTGTCTTCACCGCCGAGGAGATCGCAGATGGCATCATAAGCCCTTGGTGCAACATCCTCAATCACTACCCGGTTCATGGAAGGGAGGTGAACGCGGGGTTGCTCCCAAGTTGTCGAGTCGTTTGGATCATAACCGAGCCGCTTAAAAGCGAATGCCTGCCATTCTTCTGCTAACTCGCGTGAGAAGCAGCCTTTCAGGATAACATGTCCCTTCTCAATGAAGTGGTTAACATCTGATTCTGTGACTGTTCTGTAAGTCTTCGCCATGTTTTGCCTCTCTATTCAGGACTTACGCAGTTGTCTCTAAAAACCGACAGATTCCCCCTGCTTGCGGGGGACTAAGGGGGGTAAGCCTAAATCTTGCGTAAGTCCTACTATTGTATACTCGCCAATAGCGTCTCTGCGAGTTTTGTTGCGAATGCATCGTCGTTGATGTGAGCGTCCATCTCAATAACTGTGACATTATCACCGATATGTGATTTCAGGTTCTCAATCCACGCAGTCCGTGCTTCAGGGGAATCAAAAGGCTGTCCGGTTTGGTCAATTGCTGAGACCCCCCGCGTTGGAATTATAACCGTCGTAGGTCCCTTTGCTTCACTGAGTTTACGCGCCATAATCCGTCCGAGTTCAGCCGTCTCTTCAGGGGTCGTCCGCATCAGTGTTACCGTCGGATTGTGCTGATAGAACAGCCGCTCGCTGAATTCGTCTGGCACTGTGTCAGGCGGACCGAAATTCACCATATCCAATGCCCCGGGTGCAACGACTTGCGGCAATCCGGTTTCACCTGCGGCTTCTAACCGGTCAGGACCCGCACTGAGAACGCCGCCTACCAATTCGTCAGCGAGCTCTGTCGTTGTCGCATCTAATACACCGGTAAGGAATCCGCCTTTCACGAGGTCTTCCATCGCCTGCCCACCTGTACCGGTCGCGTGAAAGACGAGTACTTCATAGCCAGCGGCTTCAAGGACTTCGCGCGCTTTTGTAACGCACGGGGTCGTCACACCGAACATCGTCGCTGCGATGAGAGGCTTGTCTGCTGTTGCCGCGGGTGCCTCGGCGTTCACCATCCCGACGATTGCGCCAGCAGCGTTGGCGAGAATTTGTCGTGACAAACGGTTGATGCCCGCAATATCCACGACGGCGTACATCATACAAATATCTTTTGACTGCACATAAGGACTCGTATCACCCGATGCCAAGGTTGAGACCATAATTTTCGGAACACCGACGGGAACCGCTTGCATCGCCGTCGTGCCGATAGTCGTTCCCGCGGAACCGCCAAGTGAAATGATCCCATCAATTTCGCCTGCAGCGTGCTTTTCCGCAATGAGTGTCGCAGCACCTTGCGCCATCACAGCAACACTGTTACCCCGGTCACCTTCGTCTCGCAATGCTTGTAGCGATGCCCCGCCAGCCTGTGCGACTTCATTCGCAGAAATGTCGGGTGTTAATTGGGGTTCTTCCAATATACCTGTATTGATGACACACGTTGAAACGCCGGTTGATTCTATCTGCGATTTGATGAATGAAAACTCTACGCCTTTTGTATCCATTGTTCCAACAATGCAAACTGTTTTCGCCATCCCCGAATTCCTCCACTGGTTTATAGGTTACAAGTTAAAAGTTAAGCAAGCTCCATAGGGAATCATGGAAGTTTGAAACGCAGACTAACAAATCTACGCTACACAATTACGCACGCGTCATAGTCGTGGTTATCCTCTGCTCGATCCTGTGGTACAAACCCGACCTTTCGCGCCGCATTTGAGATGTCCACCCAACGTAAATCGTTGTTCGACATACCGTAGAAAATCTCAAATCGTAAACGCTCATCAACATTGATGCACCGCTCGAATATCTGAACAATATCGCGTTGACTCACGTAGATGTCAGCCCCCTGTGGCGGACGCGGGCGATCGCGTTCGACTTGACCGATGCGGACACAGATACACGACATCCCATGCCGATGGGCATAGGTTCGCGCCAAAGATTCCGTCCACACTTTGGTTGAGGCGTATAAACCTCTCGGTTCCGCGGGTATATCCGGCGTAATCATCTCCACATCGTCGGGTATGTCCGCATGTCGGCGTTCCATCATCGCTTTATACGGCTCTTGCTCGCGATGCCCTTGGGAAACCGTAATGCTACTTGCGGCGACGATACGTCCAACACCGGCGACTTTGCACGCTTCAAAGACATTGTAAGTTCCAATGATGTTGTTGTTTAGCAAACTCTCCCAACTCTCGCCGCTCGGATCTGCGGCAAGATGCGCAACAATGTCCATCCCTTTAACCGCCTGTTGCACCTGATCAAAATCAGAAATATCGCACAAGTTGAATTTCTCATCTGGAATTTCGAGCGTCCACGACCCCGGAACGCGAACAGATGGCTCCGGTTTGTAGTCGAGCGCATAAGCATCATACTTTTCCGGTTGTTCCGCCAACCGTTTGTATGTCATATAACCAATCTGTCCCGTCGCGCCTGTAACAAGCACCCGCTTGGGTGTAACCATACGTTGATTTTCCTTTATAGAAGTTTTGAGTATAGTTAGGACTTACGCAGTTGTCTCTAAAAACCGACAGATTCCCCCTGCTTGCGGGGGGACGAAGGGGGGTAAGCCTAAGTTTTGCGTAAGTCCTATATAGTACTAAGGTTTGGACAATTCGTGTCCGGTGCGATTTGAGTTTTCAAGGGACCATATATTTTCTCCGAGTTTCCCACACGCATGGAACTTTGAGAAAAATACCGCACGCCAGCGGAGTGTTATGTCTATAGAAAAAGGTATATCCACCTCCCGCACTCCAGCGGAGTGCTATGTGTCCTAAAAGGATATGTTGGGTCCGTGGAACTGAAAATTGTCCAAAGTTTAGTATATAGTATCAATTTCCAATTTTCATTCGCGCCCAAACCGTCGCCAACTTATTCTTAGGTTGGACAGGCAGCGGCACTGCTTGGGCAAAATCGTCGTCTGTCGGCATAAAATCGACCGTTGAGACCATCAACACATCGGAACACATGGTTTGGGCATTAATGCCGCCTTCACGATGATAGAGCACCACCGTATTTTCACCAGCATCAAGTCGAGTTTTCCAACCGTTTTGAAGACCGCCCCCTGCTTGCCCCTGCAACGCTTGCGGTTGTGCGGAATCCCCAATCCATGTCCACGGATTTTTGTCATCCCACTTGTCGAGCCAAGTCGCATCGCCAAGCGTGTTGATGTGTCGGTCGAATTTGCCGAGGTCAGGCGTTTCATTCACCTGAACAAAGAAAGAATTGTGCGCACGGCCGCTTGGGTTTCGATCCCAAGAGGTTCTTGCCCAGAGGAAGTAAGTCCCCGCTGGCGTAACATCATTAATCGTATACTTTGCAAAAAAGACATCCGCTGCCGGCGGCAGGTTGTTTGGTGGGTTGGCTGCACTATGCACGAGGTAAGCGTCTCCAGAAGCACCGTCTAAATCATCAACAAGATGCCCTTTTTCATCATTGAGAAAGAACACCTCCTCATCCCGTTCATCGAATTCCTCGACTTCCCACCAATACTGGACACCACCGTTGAGTTGAGAAACCTTCAATTCTTCAACGGCTTCGGCGGAGGTCACAAATAGTCCAGTAATGAATAGCATTCCTATGGCGTACACGATTCGCGTTAGGACATCATGTATCATGTTACTTTCCCTCCTATGATATGCACAAACTAACAGTTTATGCTACAAAGAAATGTTTTTAAGATAAGACACTGAATTTATTCGGTAGTAACTCGGACTGCAGTAAATTATTATATGGCGTATTATACGGGGTGTCAAGAGATTTTCTGACAGATACCAACCACCAATAACCGTTAAAAATACCTATTCGTTAAACAAAATATAACTAAAAAACACTTTCACGGAGACACCTATCCCTTACAATAGTTTGGACAATTTTAAACCGAAAAAGTGTGAAATTTTCTGAGTAAACTTTTGAGTGCAATTAGCGGAAACCGCCCAGAACCCAGTCATAGTATAGGTTTTCGACCTTTTCAAAACCTGTTGCGTTTCAAGATTTACTCAGAAAAACTCTGAAAAAAAGGAGCATTTCCTTGGCTAACAGGACTTCCGCAGTTGTCTCTAAAAACCGACAGATTCCCCTGCTTGCGGGGGGACGAAGGGGGGTAATCCTAAATCTTGCGTAAGTCCTATCTAAGTAATTCTGAGACCTACCATAGTTTTAAGGATTTTTGGATGCTTGAATGGAAGCATCGCGATCAGGCGTTGACGATTTACGGAGGCACAGACTAACAGTCTATCCTACAAAAGAGAAAACTGAATGACTCTCGGTGACTCCATAAATAAAATTGACACAATTCAAAAGATGTGTTAAACTTAAAAACGGTTGTCAGCGTTACAAGCAGTCAGCAGTCAGAGCAGCAAAGTTTAAAAGTTCAAAGTGTATCTAAAGTTTCAGGACTTCCGCAGTTGTCTCTAAAAACCGACAGATTCCCCCTGCTTTCGGGGGGATAATCCTAAATTTTGCGTAAGTCCTAAGTTTATAAAGTTGCTGTGTCGTCACACACAACTTTCGGGACTTTCTAACTTTAGACCTTGCAAACTTTTGACCACTGATAGCTATCTTTTACGCGTGCATACGCAGATTGTGGAGGAAATGCGTGAAATCGATTGATTCTAAACAAGCAGGATTAACATCTATACAAATTTTGGTCGTCGTTGTTATCCTCGGAATTATTGCAGCGGTGCTTTTGGCACCTCGGCTGCTCGGACAGGCGGGACGTGCTTTACAGGCACAAGCCGCCGAGGAAATTGAAATACTCGGTATCGCTCTGGATAGGTATGCTAAAGATAACGGTGATTATCCATCAACCGAACAAGGTCTCAAGGCGCTCTGGGAGAAACCTGAAGCCGCACCAAGCCCTATAAATTGGACGGAACCCTACATTCAAATCCCGATTACAGAAGATCCGTGGGGAAATCCTTATATCTATGTCCGTCCGGGCAGCCACGACCGATACGGATATGACCTCATCTCCTTCGGAAGCGATGGTGTTGAAGGTGGAACGGGTGAAGCGGAAGATGTCGTCAGTTGGATTCGGCGTGATGAGTAATTCTTATAGAGCGCAAAGAAAACCCTATAAAAAATGGGGGAGTCCTCATGAAGATTACCGATATTGACGTTATCAAAGTAAAAGTGCCGTATCATGAAGGCATTAATGAACTAATGACGCGTCGCAATCTTTATCAGATTGACCACATCTATAAAGTACACACTGACGTTGGACTTGTCGGGATTGGGGACGGTGCGTTTCAATCAGACGAGGTTATTCAGCAATATATTGGTAGGGATCCGTTTGCGTTTATGAACGGTTGGGCACCGACACCACTACAGCAAGCATTTTACGACATCATGGGTAAGGCACTTGGCGTACCCGTGCATCGGCTGTTAGGCGAAAAAGTTCATGATAAAACGTCCTTCGGTTATTGGTCGATTGACATGACCCCAGAAGAGTGGGCAGCAGAAGCACAACACGCTTATGCGCTCGGCTACCGACTCCACAAAATCAAAGCCCGTCCGTGGTTTGAAGTGGCTGAGCAGGTGGAAGCAATTACCGCTGTTGTGCCAGATGACTATCAACTCCGCGTTGACGCAAATGACTCCTTTGAGACACCCGCACACACGCTTGAAGTCGTGCGTCAAATTCAAGATTACAATATAGAGTCGTTTGAAACACCAATCCCGCAGGCAGACATCGCTGGGTACCAAGAAATCAAGCGAAACACTGACATACCGATAACAATTCACTTCGGTAACCCAGATCCTATTGAAGCCATTCGAGCAAAAATGAACGATTCATTTATTATTGCTTATCCAGACTCACGCGCCGCTAATGCCATACGGGAAGCAACCATTTCAGACGCTGCACACCTCCCGGTTTGGATACAGATTGTCGGACTCGGTATTACGACCTGCTACGTTATGCATCTCGCTGCAGTCATGCCAAACGCAACCATGCCAGCGATAACGCTAAACGCTTTGCGTGCCTTTGATCTTGTCACGCCTTCGACGATTCCGCTTGTTGATGGATACGCAACGGTTCCAGATAGACCTGGATTAGGGGTTGAATTAGATGAGAACGCGCTTGATAATTGCCGCATTTAAGGAGAGTGAAATAGTATGAAAATGTTTACGATCTATGGAGCGCAGATATTTACGGTTATTTTAAGTTTGCTAATCCTGATAGTGGGGTTCAGCACTCCTGCGGACGCTGCGAAACTCGGATTGGCGAGTGCTTGGCTCTTTGAGGACGGTGGTGGAAAGGCAGTCAAAGACATCGTCAGTGGACATGACGGTGAAATCAAAGGCACACTGGATTGGGTGAAGGACGGTAAATTCGGCGGTGCTTTGAAATTTCCCGGTAAAGGTGACAGTTATGTCCGTGTGAATCACGACGACGTTTTCAATTCCGATCCTTATACCTTCGTTTCATGGGTCAAGTTGGAAGCCGCATCGTGGCAGTATGTCGTCTGGCGAAACGGAGATGTCTGGCCCGAGCCGGAAGATGTCCGTCATCTTGATATCTGGATTCACGATGCCGATTACCCTGTATTTATGTGGCATGTCAAGGGAGCCGTCGGACGTATTGAAGGAAAAACCATTGTAGCCGATGGCGAATGGCATCATATCGCTAAAATCTATGATGGCAAAAACGTCCAGATGTTCATTGATGGAAAATTGGATGGTGAGGCTCCAAGCGGTGGCACGTTGGACACAAGCGAATCCCCTATCTGGATAGGCGCGCGTCCTGGCAATGTCGCTGCAACTGGACTCTTTGACGAAGTAGGTTTCTTCACAGAAGCACTCTCTGAAGATGAACTCAACGACGTTATGGACGATGGATTAGCTGGTTATGCCGCTGTTGAGGCAGCTGGTAAATTGGCGACAACTTGGGCTTTGCTGAAAGCCGAAAAATAAAAATCAGGCACATCTGTGTGCCGTAGCAGAAATGGAGAAAAACGCATTATGCAAATGCACGTAGGTGGAGAATGGATTGACAAATCCAACAAAATTGATGTACTAAGTCCTTTCGACGGTTCGGTTGTTGATACCGTCCCGAGAGGGGACGCAGCCGATGTCGAAACGGCGATTCAGACGGCAGAACGTGGCGCGAAAATCATGGCAGGCTTGACCGGTTATGAACGCTACGAAATCCTGCGCAAAGTTGCGGACTTAATGCTGGAGAAGGCAGGGGAACTCGCTGAGGTTATTACCCGCGAAGAAGGAAAAATCTTAGCAGAGGCGACGATTGAAGCGACTCGCGCTTCCGAAATTATTGCGCTCTCTGCGGAGGAATCAAAACGACTTACCGGTGAGACGATTCCTCTTGAAGGCGCGCCGGGTGTTAAAGACAAACTCGGTTTTACCGTACGTATACCGTGTGGTGTGGTGGCTGGTATCAGCCCGTTTAACTTCCCGTTGCACCTTGTCTGCCACAAAGCCGGTCCCGCAATCGCTGGTGGAAACGCTATTATCATCAAACCCGCAACGGACACGCCCCTTTCAGCACTCAAACTCGTCGAACTCTTCTTAGAAGCCGGTACACCGCCTGAAGCGATTCAGTGCGTGACGGGACCCGGTGGCGAAATCGGCGATACGCTCTGCGCAGACCGACGCGTCCGAAAGATTACCTTTACCGGTAGCCGTGATGTCGGCGAGCATATCTGTCGCGTCGCAGGATTGAAACGGGTCACGATGGAACTTGGTTCAAATTCACCGCTTATCGTGATGCCCGATGCCGACCCAGAGAAGGTCGCACGTGCTGCAGCCGCATCCGGTTATTCTAATGCCGGACAGGTCTGTATCTCAACGCAACGCGTCATCGCGCACGAAAAAATATACGGGGATTTCTTGGACGCATTCAAGGCAGAGGTCAACAAAATCAGCACGGGCAACCCGCTTGAAGAAGGGGTACGTATGGGTCCGATGATTCGAGAAGGAGATGCTACGCGCGTTGCTGAATGGATTCAGGAAGCCGTTTCGGACGGTGCGGAACTCCTTACAGGTGGTGATAAGCAGGACCAGTTCGTTACGCCTGCGATCCTTGCCAATGTTAAACCTGAGATGAAAGTCTCTTGTGACGAGGTATTTGGACCGGCTGTCGGTGTGACACGGGTCAACGATATTGATGAAGCCATCGCTCTCGCTAACGATACAAACTATGGTCTGAGCGCTGCGATTTTCACACAGAATATCGATTGGGCGATGCGGTTTGTCCGCGAGGTCGAATCTGGCAATCTGATGGTGAACTGGGGTACACAGTGGCGTGCGGATCTGATGCCCTATGGTGGTGTCAAAGAAAGCGGTATGGGTAAGGAAGGACCGAAGTACGCTATAGAAGAGATGACCGAATTGAAGATGGCAGTCTTCCATTTGGACAGTTAATACGGCATTATCGCTTTTGTCTTCGTAAGGGTGGGTTTCTATACCTGCCCTTTTTTTCGGTACTGGGTTGTGGGTTATAAGTTAGGCGCGGAATTTATTATTATTGGCACGCAAACTAAAAGTTTGCGCTACGATACGAGGGTCGAAATAATTACGGAAAAGGCGCGGTTAGGAAACCACGCCTACAATAGGATTTTACGTTGATTTACGCTTCTGCTTCCGCTTTTGACTCAGCAATCACTTTCTGTGCAACATCGTCAGGGGCGACCTCATAGTGCGAAAACTCCATGGTGAAGTTGCCGCGGGCACTTGTCATCGACTTGAGATCAATCGAATAGCGGAGCATCTCCGAGAGCGGGACGTTCGCCTGAATCATCTGTTTTTTCCCGGTCTGTTCGACCCCCATCACCTGTCCGCGTCGTCCATTCAAGTCACCAATGATACTCCCCATGAACTGTTCCGGCACAGTAATTTCAACTTTCATGACGGGTTCAAGCAACCCCGGATTGGCTTGTTCAGCGGCGGCAGCAAAAGCCATGGAACCCGCAATCTGGAACGCCATATCCGAAGAATCGACAGGATGGTATTTGCCATCATACAAATCGATTTGGATGTCAACGACGGGGTAGCCAGCCAGTAAACCTCTATCCATTCTCTCACGGATGCCCTTTTCGACAGCGGGTATATAGTTGCGTGGAATTGAACCACCAACGATGTTGTTGACAAATTCGAAGCCATCACCACGTTGCAAGGGACCGATATTAATCCACACATCGCCGAACTGTCCTCTGCCACCAGATTGGCGTTTGTGCCGTCCATTGACGCTTCGGACGTTTCGACGAATCGTTTCCCGATACGGTACCTTCGGTGCGAAAACCTCCGTCTCTACACCGAATTTATCCTTCATCCGTTCACGATTGACGGTAATGTGCAAGTCGCCGAGTCCGGAGACGAGGAGCTGCTTGGTAACATCGTTGCGTTCAATTCTGAATGCCGGGTCTTCCTCGGACATACGTGTGAGGGAGGTCATAAGTTTCTCATCGTCACCTTCGCGTGTTGGGCGGATCGCGTAAGAGATGACGGAATGAGGAAACTCAACGCCTGCAAGTTGGATTTGTGCGTCTCTATCGCAGAGTGTATCGCCAGTTTGCGTCGCGGCAAGTTTAGTGATTGCCCCAATATCGCCTGCTTCTACCTGCGGTGTACTAATCGGGTCTTTCCCATTCATGAAGACCGTCTTTCCGAGCCGCTCAATCTGTCCACGCGTCGAATTGCTGACTTGGGTATCCCCTTGCAAGATTCCAGAATAAACGCGGAAAAAACTGAGTTGTCCGGCAAAGGGATCAGCAATAGATTTGAAAACGACAGCAGACATAGGGGTATCTGTTGACGGGTCGCGCGTCTCTTCTTCATCCTCAACGCTTGCTACGGGCCCGACATCAACAGGTGATGGGCAGCTTGTCACGACGGTATCCATCAATTGTTGGACACCGATGTTGTTGAGTGCAGCACCACAAAGCACGGGCGTAAATTGACTTTGGAGAATACCAAGTTGTACACCGTTCTGAATCTCTTCATCGGTCAATTCGCCTTCAAAAAACTTTTCAATGAGTTCATCATCACTTTCCGCAGCGACTTCAACGAGTGCTTCCCGTGCGTCTTCGGCTTCGGCTTCCAATTCTGCTGGAATCTCGGATTTTGCGGCACGTTTGTTCCCATCGGGTTCGAGATATGCAGCGATCTGTATGACATCGACAACACCGGCAAACTGATCCTCTTGACCGATCGGCAGTTGAATTGGGACTGCTCGGGTTTCTAAGATATCTTCAACACTTGCAAGTGCGTTTTCAAAGCTGGCGTTCTCTTTATCCATTTTATTGATAAAGACAAGGCGTGGCAGTTCATATTTGTCTGCGATTTCCCATACCTTCTCCGTTCCACCTTCAACACCGGTTGTTG
Organism: Candidatus Poribacteria bacterium; assembly: GCA_963662915.2. Classification (GTDB taxonomy): domain Bacteria; phylum Poribacteria; class WGA-4E; order WGA-4E; family WGA-3G; genus WGA-3G. The sequence continues at coordinate 3,653,229 of CAXXEU010000002.1, forward strand.
CATCCACAACGACGATAACAGCGTCTACAACTCGGAGCACACTATGGAGGTCCCCACAAAAATCTTCAGCGCCGGGGGTATCAATCAGATTTAGTTTATGTCCTTCCCATTCTGCGATACAGACTGAACAGTTGAGGGTCGTTCTGCGTTCTATCTCGTCAGCGGCATAGTCAGCTACAGAATTCCCACTATCAACAGCCCCCATGCGCTCAATAGCCCCACCGTTGTAAAGCATCGCTTCAACGAGCGAGGTTTTGCCTGCACCTGAATGCGCGATAATCGCAATGTTTCGGATCTCGTCTGTCCTGTATTGTTTCATACGTCCTAAAGTTTCTCCTTTTACTGTTAACCACTACGGAATAGAGCGAGCTATGCCGTTTAAAATTACATCTTAGCATAGCGTGTCAAAAATGTCAAGAAAATATTTCTGTGAAGGTCATAACAATACCAAAAACATCTGACACGGTTAGTGCGATTTAAGTTATAATTGATGGGAATCACCAATTTCTGAAAGGAGGCAATCATGTCAAATTTTTTCTTTGCTCTCGGTTCAGGTCTGAGTCTACTTGGTGTCGCTTTTGGTGCGTTTGGCGCGCACGGACTCCGATCCATACTCACGCCAGAGACGCTTGAGACGTTCGAGATAGCGGTTCGGTATCAGATGTATCACAGTTTAGGGCTGCTCGCTGCGGCGTGGGCGGCATCAGAGTGGCAGAGTCCTCTCACGACTGTATCTGGATGGTGTTTTTTTGCTGGTATTCTAATTTTCTCTGGGAGTCTCTACATACTGAGTCTCACAGGCATTCGGTGGCTTGGTGCCATTACCCCGATCGGTGGGTTGGCATTTATCGTCGGATGGGGGTGCCTGACTGTCGCTGCGATTAGCAGGTGAAACTGTCTCAACCGCAATCTATTTAGTCACTTACCCCCATTTTTATGTGTGTATAGATTTTAGAGGTTGCAAGTTTTCACATTTATGTATAAAATAATTAAACTTTAGGAAATGCGATCTACTTACTTCAAGCTGGCCGCGAGCATTCTATGTTTTACTCACTGTAAAAAAGAGAAGATTTGATGCTCGGGTTTTAATTTTTTTTTAAGGAGGAAAAACCTTGAAGAAACTGAGTATTCTTTTTCTAATCGTTCTGGTTTCCAGTCAATCGGAAGCCAATTACAATTTCGCGCTTCATACGGATTCACATCCGTGGGCACGTGAAGATCCAAAAGGTGCTCAAGAGGAAATTGACACCTTAATTAAGCTTATTGATAATAAGGTAAACCTGACGGCTTTTGACCCCAAGGATATTAAGGGATTAGCGGATTGGGTTGCAGCACACACGGAGGGTGGCGGCAATACGCTGATTCTGACAGGCATCACTCCCTCAACGATTTATCCGATCAACAACGGGAAACCCGATGGTTCGCTTCTCGAAGAGTTCCTTGATGCCGGTAACACGATTTTCAACACGGGCGAATATACCTTCTACACATCGGAAGGCCCCGCAGAAACGAACGGACAGGTGGCATTAGGTCATATCGTTGATGTCCCAGAGGCGCACGTATGGATGGGTAGGGGCCCGGACGCTTGGCAAGCCAATCCAGTGGAAATGACACCGACACAGGACGGCAAAGACCATGTGCCGAGTTTGAAAAAGTATAATACATCTTATCCGTTCCACGTGGAAGATTATGAGAAATCGCCGTGGGAGTTAGAAATCGCGCTGGCAGAAAATACGGATGACGATTTACGGGTTGATCCAGCTGTGTTATTTAACGAAGAGACTGGTGGTCGTCTGGGTATTTTCATTCAGGTTTACGTTGGCGATGTGCCACATCCGGGTGTCTCGTGGGGTGCGATTATGGGTGAATTCATCGTTAACTACTACCTACCAGAAGTCTTATCGGTTGAACCAACCGATGATAAATTAACAACAACTTGGGGAAAGTTGAAATCTCCGTATTAAGGGGTACAAGGTGAAATATTTAGTATATTTTTTCGCAGCTGCGTTGTTTTTAGTGAGTAGCACGTTCGGGCACGCAGCCGACCCAGCGACAGATTTACTCGTCTATTTGCCTTTTGACGAAGGCGCAGGCAATAAGGCAGAAGATACCTCACCCAATGGATTCGTCGGTGATATAAAAAACGCGAAATGGGTAGAAGGTGTTGTTGGGCAGGCACTCCATTTCAACGGTGGAAGTGTCAACTTCGATCCACTTAAAATCGATCAACCCAAGGAAATGACGATCGAATTTTGGTTCAAACCCGACAATAAAATTGAGGGAGGTAACCGTATTGATCTGCTATATCGGCTTCAAGGAGGTGGGAGACCCCACATAACCTTCAACCGCGGCGGTGTGTTATTCGGGTTCTACTTTGCGACGCAAGGTGTAGAATTAGAGGCACTTACGAATTATGATGCCTTTGAGCCGGAATGGTACTATTTTGTAGGGTCACAGAGCAGAAAGACTGCGTGGCTGTATATTAACGGAGAGCTGGATTCCGAAGCGGAAGCCGGGGGTGATGCGCGTATGGATTTCGGCACCGAAGGTATGTGCATCGCAGCGAGTCAAGGGAACGCTAACTTCTTCAACGGTGTTATCGATGAATTTAAGATTTGGAGTGTAGCACTCACCGCAGAGGATGTAGCAGCCAATATGGCGACAGCCCTCGCCGTGCAAGCGGATGGTAAATTGACAACAACATGGGGTAAACTTAAGGCAAATTCCGGTAGGTTCTAAGCGTTTTGCGTAGGAAACGCGCCTACGGGCCCATTGAAATGTGAAGCGGGAGGCTTGCTGAGCGGCCTTCCGCATCCACACAAGTTAGTAGATGTTTTCCTTTAAGAGGTGTAAGCCAATACTGTTGTCCTGCGTTCCCTTTGAAAATTAGCTCACCGTCCAGGAACCAGAACAGTTCCTGCGTCCGGTTAGAAGCAGAGGCAGAGAGTCGAATTTTTTGAGTCTCCAAGGGTATACCCCGTCGAATGTAATAGACAGTGTCTTTTGTAGGTGACAAGATAACCGGTGCGGTTCCTGCGATTGCGCCGTTGCACAAAGGGTTATGCTTCGGTAAGAGAGGTAAAGCAAATCCATTTTCTGCTAACCACGTCGCTGCTTCTGCGGGCCACTCTTCAAAGATAACAGTCTTGTATCCATTTTGCGACTCCGTTTTGTCAAGGTTCCGACAGTGAGAGCAGAGACTGTAACCTGTTGCTGCGTCAATAGAGACGCGTTTATGAATCGTACAAGTTGCGACAGGCGAAACACCGGAGATATAAACATCGCTCTTACGGGTCAGGCAGTGCGGTGAAATAGGCGCGCCACTGAGTGTGCAAACTTCCCGTGTTTTCAGTTGTTCTGGTTTCGTGAACCAGCGGTGTGTATCCTGCCCTGTCAGTGCGCTGAAGAGTGCGAATAAAATAGGCGTTGCTGCGTCTGCCCCGCTCATCATTGACGATCCTTTCCCATCAAAGTTTCCCAACCAAACACCAATCGTTAATTCCGGTGAATATCCGATACACCACGCATCTCGGTGTCCGTACGAGGTCCCGGTTTTCCACGCAATCTTCGGTAGATTCATCGTGCTTTCAAAAGCCTCAGGATTCTTAACGGTATTCGCCGGAAGTTGTAAAGTTGTGAGCATCTCGGTTATGATGAAACTCGTTTCCTGTCGGAGCAAACGTTTTGACTGGCTATCGGTTATCAGTAATTGATAAGGTGCGAATTCTCCCATATTTGCCAGCCCTGCGTAAAGCGTTGTGAGTTCAAGCAAGTTCACTTCACATCCGCCGAGAACCATAGAGAGCCCATACTTTTTCGCCAGTGTCAGCGTTGAAATCCCCGCCCGTTTGAGAAAAGCGTGCAGTGTATCATTTTTCAGACGTGAATTGAGATTAACAGCGGGGACGTTCAGCGAACGGGCAAGTGCCTGACGTGCGGTAACATACCCGCTGTATTTGCCATCATAGTTCACCGGTTCATATCCGGCATAGGTGACAGGAACATCAAATAAGAGGGTCTCAGGCGTAATCAAGCCTTGCTCGATTGCGAGTGCATAGACGAAAGGTTTCAGGGCAGAGCCGGGAGAACGGGGTGCAAGCGTTCCGTTTATCTGTCCTAATGCCTTGCGATCAAAAAAGTCGTGGGAACCTACCATTGCTAAGACCTGACGGCTTCGAGTGTCCATAACGACAACAGCCCCTGTGCTTGGTAAGCGATGGCTGATGCCCCCTGCGAACGAAACATCAAGGTATTCTCGAAGGATACGGCGTGCGGTTTCTTGAACTTTCACGTCAATCGTCGTGTATATCCTGTCCCCCGTCGTTGGTCTGACGTGTCGTCCTTTTCCCTTTACGAGCATACGTGCGAGGTGTGGTGCTTTGAACGGGAGCGGATAGCGTTTGGTAGGAATCGGCTCTTGCAATGCCTCACGCCACTGCTGTTCGGAAATCTGTCGATGCACAAGGAGTCGGTTCAGGACTTTATCTCGTGCCTTTCTTGCCTTTTCTGGGAATCTGTCTGGACGTAGGCGTTCGGGAGAGTTGGGAATTGCGGCGAGGAGTGCTGCTTCACCGAGACTCATCGCCTGCTGCGGTTTGTTGAAGTAAAACCTCGAGGCTGCCGCCGTTCCGACAATATTTCCACCGTAGGGGAGCATATTGAAGTAATAGGTTAAAATCTCGGATTTGGAATAGGCGAGTTCAAGTTGGAGGGCACGGAACATCTCCCACAATTTGTTTGGGACGTTCCGAGCCTTAGGTGCCATCAGTCGTGCAAGCTGCATGGTAATTGTTGACCCACCGCGCACGACCTTGCCTGCTGTGAGGTTGTCATAAAAAGCGGTCGCAATGGATACCGGGTTAATGCCAAAGTGGTAGTAAAACCATCTATCTTCCGAGGTTAGCATCGCCTGATGTAAGAACGGAGAAATAGCAGCTGGCTGTCGGCTGTCAGCAGTCTGTAGAGTATTGTGGCGATTGAGAATGCTCGTCATACCCACAACGTCCTGTGCCTGATAACTGACAGCTGATACCTGATGGCTAAACCGCCACATCCCATCAGCAGCTAAAAATGCGCGGAGCCATTCACCATTTCTATCCAAAACAATAGGAGATGACGGTCGGTGGAGGCGTGCTTTAGGCAGCGGAAAACACCAACTTGTAACAAAAAATAGGGCAACAACAGAGAGCGGTAAAATAACCGATAACCGATAGCAGATAGCTAATAGCGGATAGCCATTGGTTGTTGGTTGTTGGTTGTCTTTTCTCATTACTCTGCAACCACTTCAATGCGGGCACTCCCACTTACAGTAGATTTCGTTGCATCGTACATTGCTTCGGCAGTAATGGGTGGTAAGGTAAATTCACCTTGTGTGACGGCACGTAGTGCGTAATAGAATTTACGCTCGCGCTGACGTGGAAATGTGCCGAAGAAAATGAGCCGATCATCGCGAATGTCGAGGTAGTCCGGCTTGAAGTCCTGTACCTTCAACCAAGGAATACCAGCCCGAGACTCCAACCGTGGGTTTTCAATTTCAAATCCTGCAGGCAACATATCCACAACGACGACGTTCTCCAGATTAGCAGTAAGTGCCTTAACGGTTATCTCTGCGACGATTAAGTCCCCATGTACAAACTGCCGAGCCAACTGCTCGCCATCTTTGTTAAAGTAGCGACGGCGCGCTTGTATTTCACGCTCGTATTCCTCAACATAGGAATCGCGTTGAATGCCAAATGCACTCCAGTAATAATAGCAACTTCCCTCACCTTCGACAGCAAGCTGCACACGCCCCCCATCCCATGCCTCATCGGTATAGCGTACTTCCGTTGCATCGAAGTCAGCAAAATCTTCACCATTGAGTTTGAGAGTGCCGGTGTAGTTTCTGACCATCTGTTTCTTCATAATCTTACCGAGTGCAAGAAAAGCAAAAGCGTTATCCTGTGTCGTTCTCCATCGGTTCCCGTCGGACGCAGCGTCTCTTAGATTTTTAACGAGCATCGGGATTGATGGATGATTCTCGTTGACTTCGGCAAGGGTATCCAGCATGATAGCTTGCGCTCGAATTGGAGAGTCAAAGGTACCGCCCGTCTCCCATCGCGCACTGTTTTTATCCTTCACATTTGGTGATACTGAAACCGGTAACATTGACAGCGCGGTTTCCAATTCGCCACTCAGCGCGAAAGCACCAGCAAGTTGAAAGTGGCTATAATCACTGAGTCCACTCAAACCTCTATTCTTCAGGTAATTCATTGTTCCGCGATCGGGCTGTCCAGCGGCGGCTAAAACATAAGCAGCATAGGTCGCCAATGCGATATCCGTCTTTATTTTTTCAGATTCATTTCGACTTTCTGCGTTTGGTGAGAACTTTGCCCGTTGTCGCAAACCATCAAGCATCGCATCGTAGACCCGGTCTGCGACCTGATAACCCGCTTTCCGAGCTTCAACGAGAAAGTGGGCGGCATAGGTACTACTCCACGAATTAACGTAAGTACCGCCGGGCCAGTAAGCGAAATGATTCCTTGCCGTTAGCATGCTTTCTAATTTAGTAATACCTGACGTAATATAGTGATCCACTAAATCATCACCGGCGAGCATCGGTTCAACACTTCGCGCCAGATCACTGAAATAGAGGAGTGGAAAAACCTGACTCGTCGTCTGCTCCAAACATCCATACGGATAGCGGATAAGGTAACGGAGGCTATCGGCGAAAGCGATATTTGGAAATGGCGATAGTGTAAGGCTGAATTCAGACGAATCTGGCATCAAATTCGCGGGGAAAATGAAATCGACAGGTTTGCCAGCACGCACCACTCCGTGTCCTGTTGTTGTGATAGGTGGTGCCGTAGATCGCAGTGGAAGCTTCAGGTCCATCTCGGTTGTTTCGGCATTACCGTGTGCAGATAGATTGAAACTGACTTCCCCTATCGCATCGTGAACGCGAATATCGAAAAAGACCTGTGCCTCCGCCCCGGCATCAACATTTTTGTCCACACTTAGTTCGTATACTTGGGGTTGTGAAGGCGTTTCTGGCGGATTTTGCGGTGGCATTTCGGAAACATCCGTTGAATTTGCCGAGAGCAACTGCAAATCACCCACACCTTGCAATTTGACAGTAAATTTCCCAGCCGCATCTGTTCCGTTAAAAAGGGTAACAGGTACACGGAGTTTATCACCACCCGCCAGGAATCTGGGGAAGGTGGGCGTTAAGACAATAGGTTCACGGACGGTCAAATATGCTTCTGTGGCACCGTAATCCGCTCCGGCGAAGGCGACCGCCATCAACCTTAATTTTCCGTTGAATTGGGGGATTCTGAATTGCACACTGCCTCGTCCCCTTCCATCAGTTTTCACGAATCCTGACCAAAGCGATACCGGTTTCACCCGTATGATACTGCCGGTATTAATCCGTTTTCCTCGTGCTGTGTCCGGTGCCGCGTCACCACCTGTACTCGAATTATCAGTGAGACCGGCAATCTCAGGCAAAATACCGCTATATAGGTCAAAGGAACGCGTCTTTAATCCGCGCTGCCGATAGAAGTAATCGTGTGGATTAGGTGTTTGGAAATCTGTTAACGAAAGGATCCCTTCGTCCACAGCTGCGATACAGACTTCGTATTTTTGCCATGAGCGTCTGCCTTGCACTTGAAATGTGATGTCCACATCGCTGTTTGGCCGAACACTAACCTCAGTGTTTTCCCCGTCCGCGATACGCATCTCTTCGGCGGAAAGCGGGATATCCAAAGACACACCTGCCTCATCCTGTTGTGAGAGAAACATGTCTATCGAAAGCCTTCTCTGGGTCACATCAAGTTTCAACGGAATTACACCAAATGCGCGCGCTGGCAGCGGTTGATAGTGATCCAATGGGACGGTATCCGTAGGAATAGGACGAATCAGTGTGGCAGAAAGGTAAACGTTTGGTCTATAACTGGACCGCACCGGAATCGACAAAACAGCAGTATTTTCTTTCATCAGAATCGTACGATAACTCAGTACCTTCTCTCGCTCAATAGTCAGCAGAAGCGTACCGGGGAACGGTGCCTTGACGTGCAGTTTTGCAGTTTCACCAGAACGATAAGCAGGTTTATTGAGAGTCATATCCAAGCGGGTTGGATGTTCCATAGAGACTGCGGCGTTGCCCCAGCCGTTAACGTAGAATCCAATCTCTGCTGTCGCCGTTGATTTGAGGTCTTCAAGTCGGACGCGATACTCACCGTAGTCTGAAGGTGTCAGTGTTATGGTCCGTGCTGTCTCTGGTGAAGTTAACTCGTGTGTTTCGACTTCGGTTGTCTGCGGTTCGGAGACGTATTCATAACGTCCAGCCGTATTCTGCCGAAGTATTGTGTTCCAGTGGACTTTGTGGAGGCTCAACCGCAAAGCGCGTCCAGGAGCGACCGCCATAGCATTATCAACGGCTACATAGTCAATGCGTACGGGTTGATCGATCTTAGCATCCGCTGTATTTGTGCGCCGAAGTCCGACATAATGCGAATACGGATGGATAACGACTCGGTGTGAAGCCGTGACAGCCCTACCTCCGATTTCACTGACAGTAGCCGTGAGAATTCCATTTAACAGAGAAGGTGCTTTCACAGTTGCCGGAATAGCGAATTGATAGTGTGCCTTACCGGCTGGGTCAGTTTTGGCTTCTCCGAGTTCAATGCGTTGGCTTTCAAACTGTTTGGCAAAACTTGATCGAGTACTTCCGAAGACGAAGGTGCGCCACTGTGTTACATCAAAATCTGGTGATGAAACACCGTCAGCGTCTGCGAGGGAGATCGCTCTCAATTCGCAGGAGACCTGAACCTTTCGTCCCACAGCCGGTGGACCGAACAGATTAACGGCACCCACTTGAATGTCGATTTCATCTGCAAGTCTATAGATAGATTTGTCTGTGGTGATGCCGACTTTCATCCGATCCGGCATGAATTCTTCAACTTGAAATTGGGTTCTTCCAACGACGTTATCGGCAATTAGCATTTTGGCGATATAATTACCCGTCTGTGCGTAGTCAGGAATCGGAATTCGCGCCTCGCAGCTCCCAGTTTTTGTCGTTTGTTGCCTTAATTCTCGTAGGATTCTGCCATCTGGAGAGAGTACCTCAATACGGGCAGGCAGCGATTCTGGTGTCGCCTGTTTCGGTGCGCGGACGATACCAGCAAGTTCGACAGTCTCACCGGGTCGATAGACACCGCGACTTGTATAGAGAAAGGCTTCATAGCCTTTTTGCAAATAGGCAGGACCTGAGACCTCGAAATCTGCCGTTGCGATTTCGTGTCGATCCAATTGAACGAAAGCGAGATCGTCGCGTTTGGCGACGGTAATCATAAAAGGTGTAAAATCTTCGGTCTTCTCAGCAACATCTGTGAACTCGACAAACCCAGTCCAGTTGGTTGTACCACTCAGGAGTGTCTGGTTATTATCGCTAATGAGTTTGACGCGTGCTGTTGGGACCGCTGCCCCAGTAGCGAGAGATTTTACCCAAACATAGAGGCTATCTCCAGCGCGTTTGGCACTGATCCCCAAATCCGTAACAAGGACCCATTGATGCGCACTGTCCCATTCCCGGAGTGCGTTCCGCGCCACAACTTTGAAGATACCGACATGTTCATCTGAAAGATAGTCTTCCAAAGAGATCGGCACGGATACCTCTTGGTTCAATTGAGAGGGGATGTCAAGTACTTCCGTATGAATAGATTTACCTAAGTTTCGGCTCCAACGGCTCCATTGCTCTAATCTTGAGACATAGATAAGGTTATTCGCAAAAACTTTTTCGATATCAAGTTTTACACGCTCAATGTTAATCGTTGCGAGCCCGAGATTTAACTGTCCTTTTCGGGCGAGGAAGAAACCGTCTCCCAGGAATCGGAGTTGAGGTCGTATATCCGGGATTCTTAGGCTTGTTATATAGTCTTGTTTCAAAACGGCATCATTTCGTGCCCTCAGGCCGCGCCGAATTTTTAGTGTATAGGTCGTGCGTCGCTTGAAATTGCCGTGGATCTCTATGTTCCGATAATCAGCCATGACTTGATACGCTACCGCTGGCGTAAGTTCCAGATAGGGTTCGACGGTATCACTAAGTACAGGTGCGCTGAAGCTGACTGAAATATACGGTGTGCCATCACTTTCCCAAACGTCTGAATACGTTACGCCGAGTGTGCCTATACCGCGGAGTATTACCGGCGTAACATGTGCTTTTTCAAGACCGATTTGTCCGCCTGTGCATTTGAATCCCTGTTCAATCTTAACTTTTATTTCTCGGTCGGCACTGCTGCGTTTTATGCGTTGTGTTTTAAATTGGACGGTTCGTGCGGTGGCAGCATTGGTTTCAATCTGATATGGGATTTCCGTTCCATCACCCAATTCAACAGAGAGATGTGCTTTTAAATCAGCTGTCGTTACAGGATAGTTGAAGGCTATGGTACCGGATCCTATTGCCTGTTCACGTGCCTCATTGGTGGTAAATTCCATCCGTGTCTGTTCTACTGTGAAAGATTCAGTAGCGAATTTGAATTCTTTTTGTCCGGTGAGTAAAAATGTTTCAGATGGGTTTAGGTCGGATGTGAGTTGGACGGTATATTGTGCGGCAGGTGCCAAAGGTGCGTCTAAGAAAAATCCGATTCTATCGCGTGCGACCCAGCGAGCCGTGCCTTGAACAGCTGGTGTAAACCGAAATGCTTCGGCTGGGATTTCGGTACCGACGCGCGATTTATCGATGATCGCCTCCGAAAATGTAATCGAAAAATCGACCCATTGTGGTACTTCTCCTTGTGGTGTGAAGGTCTCAACGCTGTAACGTGTCCGCGCAGTCATGTTATCCTGTACAATGTAGAAGATACAGGCAACAAGGATTAGTGCCATTAGCCCAATCACACCGATTAAAAAGTCTTTGGAAAGTTTAGTTACCATGAGAATGCCCCTTCGCCCCAAAGTTCTATCCTTATCGGATTCCCTCGTTCAAAGCAATCTAAGTGACTATCCGTAAAAGTGTTCCGACGAGCATAATTCTACCGTGAGTGTTGGTTTCCTGTCTCCGATGCTGCAGAACAAAGTAGTTTACACGTTATGCAAAATTTAACGAACATCAAGCATCAAAAGATACTAAATTCAGCAATTCTTAACGATAGCAAGTTTTGTGCCAACCGAGTCTTATTTTTTCTTACGTGCTTAAGGTGGGGGAAGCCAAGTCCAGATAGGTTTTTGAATGTTGCCAGAATATGCTAAAGATAGATAGGGGGGTGTCTTTGAGTGACGTTATGTGTAAATATAAACACAGTTTTAAGGGTTGTGGGTTGTCAGCAGCCGGTTATCGGTTAAGAGGCATATTTGTAACAAACTCCGCAAATTTGGAATATTCCAAGAAGATGTCAATTGTTACATCAAAACCTCTTAACTGAAAACGGATAACCGATACCCCTTAAAACCAGAAGTGTGACATCAAAATAATTTGATCGGTGCCTTGAAGTTGCCTCAATGTGCCTTTATCCCCGATGGTATCATCTGCGCTGCGGTCTGCGTTAGCAAGGTTCGCCCAGTAAAACAGCGAGACTGCCCCGTTTTCCATAAAGTTGTATTGGGCAGTGAGTGTCACCCGCTGGCTTGCATCGCCTTTAATTGTTCTATCCGGGTCAAAGAGACCGTATCGACCAGCGATTGTGAGTTGGGGAAGGAGTCGGTACCTTGCCCCGACATAGTATCCTTTTGAATCAACGGCATCAGGTGCGAAAGAGGCGACCTCTCCACTGTTTCCATAATTGAATTCGCCTTCAAGACTCAACCCGGCAAAAGAGGTAGTGAGAAACACCCCGATGAGCCGTTCCCAGTCTTCGCCTGGTTTTTCAAATATACCGGAAACCCCGCTTCGAATCGGTCCGAGTTGGGTTCCGACTGTCCCCAGCCCCCCCTTCGCTGCTGTGTTGTTGGCGTTAAAGAAGGCTGCATTGTAAAAAAGGCTTCCTGCGCTACCCCCGAGTTCAATACCGACATCCCGTTTGTTAGAACCCAACCCATAGCCCTGTCGAACGAGGATGTTGTGGTCCTTTTGTTTGATAGCAAACGGAAGTCGGAACTGTCCAACTTTGACGTACAGATGTTTTGGAATGGCATCTATCGTTGCAAAAGCATTCATCGTTGTCCCAGCATTATTGGAAAGGGTAAGCCGAATATGCTCAGAGGCTTGTGCATTGAAGGTGACTTCTGCTTGCATGAGCAGAAATCTGTCAATTGAAGAGTGACAGGAATTACATCCGGCTATTGCGTTCTCTCCTTCATCAACATGGGTTGTTTTGATAAATGCAGTCTGCAAATCAAGCGAAGTCGTGAGTTGCTTGACGATCTCCTTTGCCTCTTCGGTTACGGCTTCCATGTCAAAATCTTCAGGAAACTCAAAATAGTTTTCTTCAAAGATTTCGCCGATGCGATTTCGGGGACCACCGCCAGCCGGATCAATGTGGCAGAAACTACACTCTTTGCCAAGTTCAGTGGCAAATTCGGGACGCGCCTCGGCTGCATTCGGCAAAAAGAGATATATTGTCACACCGGCTATGAGTACAAGCAGCAAAAACAAGTTTCTGACCGTGTCCGCTTTTGTATGCAAAGGCTTTGCTAATAACGGAATATCGCTGGAATACCTCACGACCTCACTATAATATGGTTTCAAAAGGACCTCCTTATTCTTTATTCAAGTTCTGTAAAAACATAATCGATATCTTTGACTTGGGCGTGGCAGCCCCAACATACCCCATCTTTGGCTATGACGCTGAAATCTGCATCAGGCGCGTTTCGGGTATATTCGATGAATTCCCAATCATTGTGATCGGGATCCACACCTATTTTTTTTCGCATAATTGCGATGAGTCCGACATAGTCTTTATCAGGACGGTATGCTTCTTTCACGACGATACTGCCATCAGGATACGGAAATTGCTGTTCGCCATCAGGGGCAATGATTTCCCGTGTTTTGTTGACATAAACGTTTTTGGTGCCGTTGTGTGGGTCACCACCAGGGACAGGCGGTATAGGTTCCGCATTTAATTTCAACCACTGTGTATAACCCGCCACATCTTCAGGGAGTCCTGGAAGTGGAACAGCCAGTTCTTCAGATTCAACAGGCTCCGCCGCAGTCATCTCTTCCTGCGGTGTTTGAACAAGCTCGTCCAAAGTCTTTTCACTGGTGCAGGCGGTGAAGAATAGACACAGTGTCGCTATCACTGTGAGATTAAGTAGCAATTGGTGCCGTATTTGGGTTTTCATGATTAATTCCTTAATTTGTGGATATAAAAACTAATGGATTTTTGTAGGATTTCTAAATACCCAAACAAACGTGTGTTTACAATATCCTTTAGTTTACAAGAAAATGACAGACATTGCAAGGAAATTCATACACCATATCAGGACTATTTATAGTGACCTTTAGAATTAAAGAAACATTTTTTGTTTTCTGATAGAATGCGTCTATTATGGCATATTCAACAGATTTACGCAAACGCGTTTTAGATTTTATTGAAAAAGTAGGATATGGGCCGCGGAAGCTCGGCATCACACGAAAAAAACACTCGGATATAAGCAGCACTGCGACGAGCAACGTCGAATCCATCGTCAAACACTCACCGAGAAACACGCCGCTGGGCAACGATAATTTATGTTGATGAGTGTGGTTTTCGGGCAGCGCGTTTTAGACATCATGGGTATGCTCCGATTCGCCTATTCCGACGTGGCCGGTGGGGTTAGGAATGCACATCACATTTAGGCGAGTACGCCGCAAAACCGCACCTACCAGGGAATTGCGTAAGTTCTATAAGGTATTAGGTGTACTACCGGAAAAAATTGCGGTTTTGAAGAAAGTTGGAAGGCGAGAATTAAAGAGGAAAGATACGAATTTTTCTTTGCCTTTCGACCCACTGTTACTGTATCATAAGAATAGGAGTTGGCTATCAGCAGTCGGCTGTCAGTAGATCGTGTCGTAGTTGCCACCGTCTGCAATATCCACAGCACTCTCTGGCTAACTGCTGAAGTCTGACCCGAATTAAAAAAGGAGAAATAATGCTAAGAAATCTATTTAAAGGTCGTGATAAAGACGAAGTTGAATCGAATATAGAAGACCAACAGGAAAACTGGTTTAATCGGCTTAAATCCGGTTTGACGAAAACACGGGACCAGTTTATGTCTCAGTTGTCAGGACTCCTCCGCGTGGGAAGAAAGATTGACGAAGATTTGATGGAAGAGATTGAGGAGATTTTAATTCAGTCAGATGTAGGCGTTGATACCACCTTGACGTTAATGGACAAGGTCAGAGAGCGGGTACAAGCAGAAGGATTAGGTGATTCTTCAGAGCTGGAATCCGTCCTGAAATCAGAAATCTTGAACTTGCTTGGTGAGGATGTCCTGCTGGAAATAAAAAACGAAAAGCCGTATACGATTTTGGTTCTCGGTGTCAATGGTGCTGGAAAGACGACAACGATCGGGAAACTGGCGAGTCGGTTTATTACAGATGGCCGCCGTGTGGTTGTTGCTGCCGGAGATACATTTCGGGCTGCAGCGGAGGATCAACTGGCAATCTGGTGTGAGCGTGCGGGCGCCGAACTCATTCGTGGCGGTGACAACGCGGAACCTGCCTCAGTTGTGTTTGATGCGATTCACGCAGCGAAACATCGTGAAGCCGACGTGTTAATAGTAGATACCGCTGGCAGACTGCACACGAAAAAACCGCTCATGGATGAGCTATCGAAAATTGGTCGCGTTATGGCAAAAGCGCATGCTGGTGCGCCACATGAAGTGCTACTTGTCGTGGATGGAACAGTCGGTCAAAACGCTTTGATACAAGCGAAGATTTTCAATGACGCTGTACCAATCACAGGTGTAGCGGTTACAAAACTGGATGGGACAGCGAAAGGCGGGATAGTCATCGGGGTGAATGCCGAAATTGGGGCACCCGTTAAACTCATTGGGATAGGTGAGAAAATTGACGACTTACGAGACTTCGCGGGAGCAGACTTTATCGAGGCACTCTTTGCCGCCGAGACCGAAAACGCGTAAGCCATTTTCCCGATTCTCTCCCGATTGCTCATAGACAGTTATGATAAAGACACACGATCTCGAACGAGGTGCTTAAAGACCGGTTAGCAAGCAGAGCCGGTCTTTAACGTTTAATGTCCGACGTACAACCTTAGAAATCTGTCTCTCGTAAATAAGGACGGAGATGTTTGCGCAGGTTGCGATGTGCATGAAGCAGATGCGCCTTAACTGTTCCATCGGACCTACCAACGGTAGCCGCTATATCTTTAAGCGACAACCCGTTCCAGTGTCGCAAAATGAAAATTTGGCGTTGCTTTGGCGGTAGCCGACGGACAGCTTTGCGGATGTGTGCTCTCAGTTCCTTATTCTCAACTGCTTTTGCGGGTGATTCGGCGCGAGGATCAGCGATATTTGCCATCGGCAATTCGCCAGACTCATCGGAATCGTACAGGAGTACTTCCGATCTTGACTTTTTCCTCAGAAAATCAATACAGAGATTCACAGTAATGCGGTAAAGCCAACTGTAAAACTGACACTGGCTCTTGAAATCGCCCAATCCTTGATATGCCCGAATGAACGCGTCTTGCGTCAAATCCGAGGCATCTTCGGGGTTAGAGACGAAACGTTGTACGAGCCGGTAGGTCCGTTTTTGGTAGCGGGTAAAGAGCGTATCAAACGCAGCGGCATCGCCGTTTTGAAATTGCTCAATCAGTTCAGTATCATCGTAACAGTCTAGTGGAACTTTTTCAGAGCTTTGGGACTGCATGTTCTCCTCTTAAGGGTCATCAGCCGGGGAAAGGTTTCGTTTTTTCAAGACTCATACTTGGTAAAAACCAGAAACACTGATGGCTGTTGACAAAATAGAAGTCACTGATTCGTTTGTTTGTGGACACTGCGAAACCAACGTCTATATCTTTGGTTATCTTGAACCATCTGTTGTAAAAGCGTTAATTCTTCATCATCTTCGGCATAAGGTGCGGTTTCAAGTATGGCTAAGAGTTCCTCATAGACAACCCTGTCTTCATGGACGAGTGTCGAGAGGAGTGTTTTGAAATTTTCACCGTGGCCGAGTAGAACCAGTAATTGATTCGTATGGCGTATTTCTTCGGAAGCCGCTTGATTCAAGTACGCTGCGAGTTCATGTTCATCTCGTTTCTCTGCGATTTGTGCGAGAATCAACCGCATCCCGACAAGTTTGAGTTTTGCTTGTGCGAGCTCGTCTAAATCGGCTTCAAACCGTTCCTTCAGATGATCTGCGTCGCGTGGGTGTAGTTGTGCATAACTTGGCCATACCGGCTTCGCCATTACCTGTTTCAACCGTTTTAGACCGTCGATCAAGTTTTCCTGCTCTTGGGTGGATAGCTGCCCAAAAGTGCTTTGCCAAAAACTCGCCGCGTGGTTTACCGCCTCACGGAAGAGTCCCTCGGACTGCGGTGTGAGTTTAATCCGAGAACGTCTTCGATCTTGGTCGCACCTACGACGGACTACCCAACCGTTTCGTTCAAGACGACTCACCAAACCAGATGTTGTGTTATGGGCAAGCCCTAAGTGCTCGCCTAACTCACTGACCGACATGCCAGCCTCATGCCCATACCAATGTAGGTGTTGTAGAGCGTTAAACTGGACAATCGTCAGACGATTCGGAACGATTTCCTGAATAAATCTGGATTTGACAGATGCCTGCGCATGACGCATCACGCGCATTATAAGGTCAATATCATTATGGAATTCCTGATCTTTAGACATCTCTGGTGGCACTCGCAAGCCAAACTCGCTGTTGAAAGTTCATATTTAGGACATAATCGCTATGCCTGTTTGTTAAAATCAAATGTATAAGTCCAAAACCTATGATGAAAATAATATCTCCTATATGAGATATTATTTATGTCGTATAGGATGTAATAATTATACACTAATTTTAACGGAATGTCAAATTAAATTTTTTAATCTATTAAATCTGGTCACCATTCCACTATGTTTCATGGTAATTTATGATGAGGTCAACTAAGTTTGGGACGTGAAAACGTGAAAGGTGTTTCAATGCTTGCCAAGACAATGTCTATAGCGGCTTAGATTTAATTGTTAGCGGACAGTTCTAATTGCTTCCCACCAGACGTTGTGCCTTTATCTTCCGCTTACGCTTGGACCTCGACTTACGTTTGGGTTGGGCAGGTTGTACGGGTTCTGATTCTTGGACTTTTTCGGGTAATGGCTGATTTTCTTGAAGTGTCTGTTGCTGCTGTGCTGCGTATTCAGCATAATTACCTTTGAAGAGATCTACGGTTCCTCCGGGTTTACCGTCAAAAATTAGCAGTTTGGTTGCAAGGTTGCTCAAGAGATATCGATCGTGAGAAATAATAAAAAGCGTTGCGGGATATTCTGCCAGTGCTACCTCAAGTGCCTCACGCGCTGGAATATCAAGATGGTTCGTCGGTTCGTCAAGGAGTAAAACGTTCGCGTTTACTAATAATAACTTCGCGAGTAAGACACGGCTCTGTTCGCCACCGCTTAGGTTTCCAATCCGTTTAAACACATCATCGCCAGAAAATAAGAATTTACCGAGGAAGGTGCGGACTTCCTCTTGTGTCTGCTGCGGACGCTGCTCCCGGATTTCGTCAATGATTTCATTATCCGGGTTGAGTCCTTCTAATTCTTGGGCATAGTGTCCAAATTTGAGGGTAGGTCCAACCCACATTTCGCCGTGTGTAGGCGATTCATCGCCCAAAATCATGCGGAATAGTGTCGTCTTCCCGGTACCGTTTGCGCCGATAATTCCAACAACATCGCGTCGGTACACCTCAAAATTCAAGTCCGTAAAAATGACCTTATCGCCAAAGGCTTTACTGACGTTTTCGCATCGGAGAATGTCGTTCCCACCGCGTGTTTCAGGTGTGAAAGTCAGTTTGAAAGTGGGTGCCTCGCGTTTCGGCGTTTCGGCTCGCTCTAACCGTTCGAGCTTTTTCCGTCTGCCCTGCGCCTCTCGTGTGCGCTGTCCTGCGATGTTCCGACGAATAAAATCTTCTTCGTGTGCGATAAATGCCTGCTGTTTTTTGAACGCGCGTGCCCCGACTAATTGCTCAACCCTTTTGGTTTCAATATATTTGGAATAGTTTCCACGATAAATTTTTATCCTGTGTTCTTCGAGTTCCCAAACTTTTCGGACGACCTTGTCTAAAAAATAGCGGTCATGAGAAACGACGAGGACTGCGCCGTTGTATTCGTTATTGAGATAATTTTCGAGCCATTCAATACCGTTGATGTCAAGATGATTTGTCGGTTCATCAAAAAGGAGCAGGTCTGGCTGTTCAAGGAGGAGTTTGGCGAGGGTTGCCCGACTTTTCTGACCTCCGCTGAGGACACCGATTGGAAGATTGAAATCCAGTTCGTTGAAACCCAAACCACTAAGAATACGATTAATCTGATGCTCGTAATCGTAACCGCCGAGTCGCTCATGCTGTTCCTGAATTTGGGCATAGCGTGCAAGGCGATCTGGAGACTCCTGCGTCTCCATTTCTTCTGCGAGCAGGAGCATCTTATCTTCAAGGGTGCGCCGTTTCCCAAAAACTTTGAGCATCTCCTGCCTTAAGGTACAGTCGCGGGCAAGGTCGGGTTCTTGGCTTAGGTAGCCGATACGAAGCCCTCTTGCAGAGACGACTTTACCTTTAAAATTGGAAAGCATACCGTTAATAATTTTAATTAACGTTGTTTTTCCAGTTCCGTTACGACCAATTAACCCAAGTCTGTCTCCATGCTCAATTGAGACCGATATATCGTCAAGGATTAGGTCTGGATCATACAATTTAGTGACGTGTTCTAATCGTATTAAAGACATATTTCCGTTTTATTAGTGGCTATCGGCTGTCGGTGGTCAGCGGAAAATCGCTGACGGCTGTAATGTTAGCGGTTGTCCATTGCTCGCTGCGAGTTAGCAGCTCCTGATACGTATCGGTGCGGTGCGGATCCGGTCGGCGGATGTTAAATTGTCTAAATCGCCAGAATGCTATGGAGAGGGCGGCATAATGAACGAAGCAATCCAGATGTTCCCATTCCTTTTCTGTCAGGGAACGCACGGCGTTGTAAGCACCTAAAAATCGTTGTGCAGCCTTAAGATTCAGTTTGTGCTGCGGTGTGTAACAGCACCCAATGATTGTCATACCGACATCAAGTAGCAGCACATCATAACACCCTTCTTCAAAGTCAAGGATCGCCACCATCTGATCTCCATCAAAGAGCGTGTTGTCCAAAAAGAGATCCCCGTGTAGCAGTCCTTTTGGAAGTGGGGCATCAAGTTTTGATTTCATCGATTCCAATTGTGACCTCAGCAATTCAACAAATGGATGTGCGGCAAATTGCGTACCTTGAACTTCCTTGAAAAAAGGGAGCATTTGTGAGATGCCCATAGCAAAGCGAGGAAGTCCATCAATTGGTGGGATGTGGTGCAATTTTGCGAGTGCTTCACCAAGTTGTTCGAGGGTCCTGGGTGAAGATTGTGGCTGCTTCCCTTGTAGGAAAGGATAGAGCATCACACTGCCAACCATCTCGTGTGTGACGGGTCTCCGATCTTTCGTCAGAATCGGATAGACTGTTGGATACGCGTGTTCAGAGAGATGCTGCAACAGAGAGATTTGCATCTTGAGTTCCGCTGGATCTTTCTCATCACAAATTTTCAGTAAGAACTCACCGGTTGTAGTTGTCAATTTGTAGTTGCTGTTGCCAAACCCACCGGGTACCTCCTCAAGTTTCAGGAACACTCCGATCGGGTATTGTGCTACGATGTCCGAGAGTTCTGAGGATGAAAGGGTTGTGTAACGTGCCATATCTTTTCCGGCGTAGTACTACTCTTGCGGATGCTTTTCCTCAGCCGAGTGCTCTAATTCTTGGAATTCGGGTGTGTTACGGATAAGATCGAATGCGGGTTCCGTTTTTGCAGCGGCAAGTGCTGCCTCGTCTACTCGAATCGCTTCACGCAATGCGGCAATTGAGAGTGTTTTTTCTGCCTTATGTGAATAGGCGACAGCAAGATTGTAATGTGCCTTTGCGAAATCAGCGTCCAGTTGGGTGGCGCGTTCCCATACTTGAATAGCCCTATCGAGTTCTCCTTGATTTCCATAGATAACGCCTAATGTGAAAAACGGCATTACCCATCCCGGTTCGTTCTGGATTGCCAAGGTGAGCTCTGTAATCGCTTGTCCGAAATCGCCTTGCTCGGCGTACGCCATCCCCCACTTGTAGTGCGCTACAGCGACTTCGCTGGGTTCAGTGACATCTGTGCTTTGCGAATAGGGAATGGGCTTCGGACCGCACGCCGTTAGGCAAAGTATCCACCCTATGACTAATAGGAGCCCGCTGGCGCGTAGCGTGTCTAATCTCCATAGAAAAATCATGATTTTATCCTCCATCTCTCCGTTACATTTTAGCAGAAATCGAGATTGGAATCAAGGTGTCCGTGTTTTTTCTCCATAACGTCACATTTTTGAACAATACGTATTGTTGTTTTGCAGAAGCGAATCCAGGATTGGAAGTAAAGCACGCATGGTCGGAACATCTCGGAAAGTGAAGCCGAACTCCGAGAAATACGTAGATGCCGCGAGTGCCTCCGCAATCAGTGGTTTTTTCTCCAACTCCTTTGAGACACCCAGAATAAGAGACACATCCATCTGGTCAGTAAGTGTGTTGAGTCTTGCGATAAGATGCCCTTGATGCCAGGGATGGAAGAGTTCAATGGCGGTTTCGACACCGCTTTTGTGAACGAGTTGATAGTCAGGAAAGCAGTAGAAATCACCTGCTAACGGAAGGAATTGGCTTCCGGGACGGATTTGCCAATCTTCAGTCTTATTGCGGAGCATCGCCTGAAAGAGTTGAATGTCTTCGGGAATATAGGCAAGAAACTGTCGTGAAATCGGTTTGATACCGCACGATTCATCAAGCGACAACCGAGCCGGTTTTCTGTTCCGAAATTGGATATCTGCAGTCAGTTCCCACTGAGGCTGATGCAACACGGCTCGGAAGAAATTCGCCAGATTCATGCCATATCGCTTTGTTTTGTAAAAGAGGTTGAGCGGTCCATCTACCGTAATCTGATACAACTCTTCATCCTTCCGAATTGAGGATAAAAGTTGGTTGAATCTGAGGTATTTGAAGAGTTGACGGAGTTCGGCTGTCATGGAGTCGGCGAGTTTCAGTGTCAGGCTATTACAATGGAGGAGTAACCCTTGCACTTGTGCGGCGTTGTAGCGGTGAAGGAGTCGTTCGGGAGAGAGGGTCTTGAAAGTGAGGACGGGCTGGCAGTTGGACAGGTCTGCATAGAATTTGGCTGCGAGATCACTCTCTCCTGTAGGGAGAATCTCTGGTGGGAATTCGCCTGCTGTTATTTGTTCTACTTTGCGCTGATAGTCGGTATAGTCCGTAAACTGCTCCTGTGAAAGTAGGCGACTCGTCTCCGTAAAGAGTTTTTGACGGAACGCGATGAGTTCCTCGTTAGGAGCGGTATCAAACTCCGTCCGGTCTAACAAGAGTTTTTCGAGTCCGCGCTTAACTATCGGTCGCCCTGGTGTGCTATCAATAATGTGTTTGCTGTTCTCCAAAAGCGTGGCGCGTTGTGTATCTGGCGAGTCTTCAAAAACGGCGATTAATTGCGCAGCGATTGCCAATAACTGGCCATCAGTTGGATTCACAAACTGTGGTAGAATGTGTCCATTTTTAATTTTATACTGAAGAAGATCCTTAGTGAGCATAGTCTTGTCTCTGAAGTCGGGGTTGCAAACCCCTTCTATTGTATCCGATAGGCGTGGTGTTGTCTTCGCCGCTTGTTGACAAAGTGTTCGCCGGTTTGTTTAGAAATGAGTTCGTAAAGCACCGCCTGTTTGCCTTCGCGTTTGCGGAGGATGCGTCCTAACCGCTGTACATGTTCCCGGACGCTTCCGCTCCCTGAGACGATGATAGCGACATTCGCTTCGGGGACATCTACACCTTCATTGAGGACTTTCGAGGTCACCAAGATGGAATAGGTGCCGTCGCGAAATCCGTTTAAAAAGGCGTTTCGTTCCTTGAGTTTCGTCTGATGTGTTAGCACTGGGAGAAAGAACCGCGTACCGAGTTGGTAGGCTGTGTCGTTATCCTGCGTAAAGATGAGAATCCGATCGCCGCGGTGCCTCTGAATCAGTTTCCATACCCACGCCTGTTTCGTGGTAGAGGCAAAACTGAGCTGCTTTTGGGTACGATATGCCTTGAAGGCAGCGCGTCCCTCATCGGTCTGTGAGGCTTTCCAGAGAAATAGATGCCATCCGCGCGGGGTCCCCATATTGATTTTTGCCTGCTTGAGAAAATCTAAGTAGGTGCGGCGTGCTTCGTCGTACTGGACGCGTTCTGTGTCTTCCATCTCAACTGCTATTGTCACAACGCGATACTCGGAGAGTGTTTTCCCAGAGAGTTCCTGCACCTTCGCTTCATAGCAGCGTTCGCCGACGAGTGCGTAGAGTCGACGCTCTTTTCCATCAACGCGTTCGGGCGTGGCTGTCAATCCCAATCGAAAGGGGGCGATGCTGCTGATGGCGGCGTACTGATACTGGTCTCCGGGGAGATGATGGCATTCGTCGAAAATGGCGAGACCGAACCGATTTCCGTAGTGAGGGGCGTGCATGACAGCGGATTGATAGGTTGTTACAGTGAGATTTCGCAGATCGTGCTCGCCGCCGCCGTAAAGCCCCACCTCTTGTCCGAAGTGCTCTTTCAACACAGTATACCATTGGTGCATCAGGTCGATAGTCGGGACATGCACGAGTGTGGGACGTTGGACATCGGCGATGAGAAGGATTGCAATGAAGGTTTTTCCTGCACCTGTTGGAAGACTCACTACACCGCGCCTGCCGTTGGCGTGCCATGCATCAATCGCCTCGGTTTGATAGGCGTAGGGAGACATCTCTGTTTGGAACGTGAAGGATTCGACTGTGAATTGCCGTGCTGTGTCTTGATAAGGGATGTCGTGTGCGCGTAACTGTGAAACGACGTGTCGGTAGCGATACGCGGGTGCTCTGAAGGTAAGGGTACGCTCATCCCACCGGATGTCGGGCAGCTGGGACTGGAGTGCCTCTGGGACGTTCTGTAGGATGAGGGTGCCTTTGTCAAAGTTGAGTTTTAAGGGTGCCATTTCCCCAACGTTCTCACTTTATCTATATTGGGACATGTGGGCATTTGTCTGAACCAAGATTCACAGGATTAGGGGATTTACAGGATTAGGGGATTTTTTTCGAGCCGCCAAAGGATTTGATCCAAAAGTTTGTGAAGTTCGGGATGCGGATTTTGAGTTTAGAATGTAGTTTATAAACTTGCATTAGAAATAACAATATACCATATCTTCTGTTTAAATGTCAAAGGAAAAATCCGGATTACATAACAACAGAAGGGCGTTTCTGCATCACAGGAATGATGTAACTCCGAATCTTCACACCGTCCACTGTTTCTGTTTCTACAAGCGGCTCTGGATTCTGGCGGTGATCAAACAGGATGTAGTATCCCTCGCCTACCGCTTCTAACTTGAGGTACGCCGTAAGTTGTTTTTTACCGGCCTGATAATACTTGTGCCCTTCCCATATCTTTGTTTCAATGACGTATTTTTCGTGTTTGTGGATAAGGAGTAGGTCCATACGGCCCCGGCCAGTTTGGACTTCAAGAAACATACTTGCGCCAACGACGCGTACAAAGTGGTCGAGATACGCATAAAGCAGATGTTGCCCAACATATTCTTGGGGTGTATCTGGCACCTGTAGGATGCGGAAACCAGCGCGAGCAATAAACGCCTGAAAGTTATCAAGGAGTGCTTCTAAGTCTATATGACCTTCAGAAGTGAGGCAATCTATGAAGTCTACGCTGGTATCTTCAGGAAAGTAGGTATCCTCAAGCCCGTTAAACGTCGGTTTGAATGCTTGCATGATGCGATGCTGATAAATCGGGTTAACTATTTCACACATTCTGTCAGCACTTTTCGTAACGACCTCATAAGTAGCAAGTTCACTAATGATGTCATTGTCTGGGTTGAAGGGCAAACCTCTGTCATAAGAGGCGATACGCATCAGGAGGCTTTCAAAACGTCGGTCTCTGCGGATATTGGTAAGGAGATGATCTATGTTGGTATTCCCTTCTTCAAGGAGCTGCGTATGCGCCTTTGCGAAGTGTGTCATCGTTATCGTCTCGGTTTTTGGAATATCCATTTGCTCCGTGAGGATCTGCCCGAATCGATTGACGAGGAACGGTTGTCCTCCTGTTTGTTTATGAATAGACCTGATAACCTCTGCGGTAAAAGCTTGGCCGACTTCTTCTGTATATTGCGTAAGCAGTTCGTGTACCTGCGCAAACGTGAAGTTGGGCAAAGCGAACTCATCTTGGATATTGAATGGAGAGATAGAACGATCATAGCCAAGTTGTGTGATATTCTTGACACCAATGATACTGAGGCTATAGGGAGACCGGGGTATGGTACGGGAGATATAGATACGGCGGAGCGAATACAGAAAATCACTCACAGCAGTCTGCGGAATGCCATCAAACTCGTCTATAATGAGAACGACCCGTTGGTCGTCTAACAAATTCGCGAGGTCTCTAAAGAACCGTCTCATTGAAACATGGTCGCTTATCTGTGTGCTCTCCAGGAAGTGGGTTAGCGTCTCAGAAGGCATGGTTCCACGCTTTTGGAAAACACCCTCAATGTCCTCGCGAATATCTTCGTAGAGGTAATTGTAAAAATCGGCAAGTGAGCGGTTTTTATACTCCTCAAAATCAAGTTGAATCGGGAAATAGAGCTCCTCTTGATCTGTGAGTGTATCAAGTGCGTGATAGAAGAAGGTCGTTTTGCCCGTTTGCCGTGGTGCGAAAATAACTATGTAACGTCCATCTTTAACACGGTTGATGAAATCTGTGATCTCGTCAGTGCGTCGAACCACATAGTTTTTTGCGGGATCCACGGGGCCGCGGGTACCAAAAGTTCTCATTTCCTTTTGCCTCTACTGATATTAGTAAGCATTATTGATTGCCAATTCTTGTTCAACAAAGCAATAACTGGGAGTGCCTCGTCATTTTCCCTATTGTATCAGATCGGTGTGTGAGAATCAACGTTTTTGTTTCATTCGGTTAACTTGATTTTCTCATACGACTATGCTAAAATAGGCACACCTTAAACCCAAAAAATCACAGAGAGGAACAGAACCGGTGCCAAAACTTATTATCATGCCGCCGCAGAACGCGGAATTACACGAATGGGCTGAACGCCTGCAAAATGAATTGTCTGTATACACCATTGTCTTGCCAGAGACAGCGGAAGCAGTAGCAGAACACCTTCCAGATGCTGATGCCGTCTACGGCTGGGTATCGCCAGAACAACTGCCGTTGGCGAAAAATCTGCAATGGTTGCAGAATCCTGCTGCGGGTCCCTTCCCAGGCTTCTACTATCCTGCATTGATTGAGCATCCAGTCGTCGCCTGTAATCCACGCGGTATCTATAACGACCATATCGCACAACACATCATGATGTTCGTGCTCGCGCTTTCGCGCGGATTACCTTACTATACAGATGCGCAACGCGAAGGTGTTTGGGATAAGGATGCACGTAAACATGGATATGTTGACCTCGCGGAGGCGACTGCGTTGATTGTTGGGGTTGGCGGTATCGGGCATGAAACCGCACGGCTCTGCAACGCATTCGGGATGGAGGTTATCGGTGTCGATCCAAGATGGGAATATGAGGTACCTTTTGTCGAGAAACACGAATCTGCAGCGTTAGACTCACTCCTTCCACGGGCTGACTTTGTGATAACTACGACACCGCATACACCTGAAACGGAAGGGATGTGGCACAAAGACCGTTTCGCCTTGATGAAAAACACGGCGTATTTTATTAATATAGGACGCGGTAAGACTACAAAACTTGCCGACCTTGTCGCAGCTCTCGAACAACGGAACATTGCAGGGTGTGGTTTGGACGTATTTGAAATTGAGCCGTTACCTGCAGACAGTCGATTGTGGCAGTTGCCCAATGTGTTAATAACACCACATATCGCTGTAAAAAATGCCGAGAATCTCTCTGAACGGCGATTTGAGGTGCTTCTGGAAAACGCCCGTCGATTCGCTGAAGGTATGCCGTTGCAGAACGTCGTCAACAAAGCAGCGTGGTATTAAGGGGCAATCATGAGAGAAAGAGGCCGTATGACAACAGTTAAACAGCAACTTCTAAATGACGAAGACATTCGCCATTTCATTGTGAACGGATATGTCAACATCACTGCTGACGTACCGACGCATATCCATGAAACTATCTACGACAAAACAGATGAACTTTTCGCGGGTGCAATAGATTTCCGGGGCGATAGGCAGCACAACCCACTGAATAACATCTTACCTTTGGTACCGGAACTTCAGATAGTACTGGAGTCTCCAGAGGTACGGGGTGCGCTTACGAGTCTTTTAGGAAATGGGTATGTCATGCATCCGCATCGGCATTGCCATCCCAATTTTGCTGGAACCACACCGACTGGGAAAGAGAACGGCGAGGAACGGTTGATGATGCCACTCCATAAAGATGGGCATGCCGGTGGAAAGCGACCGCGGCATCGCACGCCGCGTTGGGCAATCCTTTTCTACTATCCACAACCGTGTCTTGCCGATCAGGGGCCGACGTGTATCATTCCGGGGACCCAATACATCCGAGAATTTATGCTGGATGGTGAACGTGAACGACACGAGAGACACGCTGAAGGCGGAAACGGGGCACGACTTCTCTCTGAAAGTTTCCTGAACCGAAACGTGGTTCCGATGTCCGGTGAACTCGGTACGGTATGGATTATGCACTTCGATATGGTGCATTCATTTTTGCAAAACTACGTCTCGCTGAATCGCTACGGTATGAAATTCGTGTTTATGCGTACAGAGCAGCCGACAGCCCCTTCATGGAACAGTGAAACCTCCATCTGGCAACCGCCTGAAATCAACCATGTTCCTTACGATGCCGAGATCCTGTGGACCTACATGTGGAATTGGATGTATGGAAAGACAGATTTGTATGAAACTGACCGTCCAGACACAACAATAGATGTAGCGTCAACGGTTGCGGCGTTGAAAGCAGACGACCCAAATGTCCGTATGAAAGCTGCGAACACGTTAGGTTTCATGAGAACGGATGCCGCCGAGGCGATTCCTGCCCTCGTTGATGCACTTGAAGACAGTTATGAACCGGTGCGGCG
The DNA here is from genome assembly GCA_963662915.2 of Candidatus Poribacteria bacterium. Lineage (GTDB taxonomy): Bacteria > Poribacteria > WGA-4E > WGA-4E > WGA-3G > WGA-3G. Next base: position 3,680,468 of record CAXXEU010000002.1, read on the forward strand.
GAACGCTATTTATGCTCTTGGTGCGATTGGAAAACCGACGGTTGAACCGCTTGTTGACACGCTTGATTCAGAAAAAGAAGCGTTTGAGATGGAGCCGATTCTCCATATCTGCGACCCAGCACACGGACTCGCAGCGATCGGTGCCTCGGCGGTGCCTGCACTCATAACTGCATTGAAAGATGAACGTGAGAACGTTCGTGCGTCAGCGGCTTACGCGCTCGGTGAGATGGGTACAGTTGCAGCAGAGGCAGTTGATGGGCTTGTTGCGTTGCTAACGGATGAATCGGAAGAGGTGCGACGGCATGCAACCTCGGCATTGGGTATGATTAAGGTACCGGTGTCAAAGACGGTTCCGGCGTTGGTGCGGGTTCTGGAAGATCGTGAAGACACGGATTTAGCGTTCTTCGCGGCACAGGCATTGACGCGTATTGGACCGGATGCGACTGAAGCGGTTCCTGCGTTACGTGATGCATTACTGAGTGAATCGGCGTATGTGCGTGGCTTCTCCTCAGAGGCGTTGAGTCGGATTGGGACTACCGAAGCACTGCAAGCACTCGTGCCGTTCTTGCGGACCGCGCGTTGGTTTAACTACGTTAAGAAGAGTATGCCAGCTTTCAGCATCCCGCTGAAAGAGACAACGCCTACGCTGAGTGACACAGATTCACTCATGAAACTAATTGCGGAATGGGCAGCAGAAAAAGATATTCCGTTGCCAAAAACGGAAGAGATTTCGCAGGATTCCAACACACAGTTCCAAGTGACCTTCAGCGATGGGAGACGGGTGACTGCACGGGTTGAGGGGGATACGCTAAACCTCTATCATAGACGGCGTGTAGAGGCTGGGTTTAAGGCGTATCGTTAGGATTCTGAAGGGTCGCGGTTCGCAGGATGACTCGGTCCTGAGTCCAATTGTCGCGATACCATGTACACGCCTCAAAAGTGTCGTTGAGTGCTTCCATGCGTTGTTTTAGAAGCACTCGAAATCGCTCTCGGAGTTCAGCGGATGCGGGTTCATCAATCAGGTTTAGGGTTTGGAACGGGTCGGTGACATTATCAAAAAGTCTCTCGCTTCTGTCTGGACGGTGAACAGCGTAGGTATGCTGTTTCGTACGGAGTGCTCGCCACTCATATCCGTCCTCCCATTTCGCTGTGCATCCCATACCCTGCATAAACGCTGCCTCCGGCTCGTCCGTTGGTTGATTAAAAGCCGCAAGACTTAAATCCGTGCCTTCAACATCCGTGGGAATCGGCAGATTCAGCATCGAGAGCAGTGTCGGCATGATGTCTGGGGTATTCAGGCACGCGTCTGAGACATGCGCTTCTGGAGTGTGCCCGTGCCATCGCACAAGAAACGGCACCCGTACTGCTTCTTCATAAAAGATGTTCTTCGCACGTCGTCCTTGTGCACCGAACATCTCCCCGTGGTCGGAGGTAAAGACGAAAATTGTGTTGTCGCGTAGTCCCAAATCATCAACAGCACGGAGCAATCGCCCGATATTTTGATCCAGATTGGTAGTCATTGCGTAATAGACGCGCATCCATTCGGGGAGTTGGGTGCGTTCTGCGGGGGACATAATCGCCCATGTATCGCCATAAGGGTCGTTTTCGTCTCGGTAGTTTGGCGGTAGAGGGAAGTCAACATCTCGGAACAATTCATAGTCCTCATCTGGCACATTATCTTGTGTCCACGGGTCGTGTGGTGTCCCGATTGAGAGGAATAGCGCGAAAGGATCATCTGCTGTTGCCGCGCGTTGAAGATAGTCGATTGCCAGATCGGTTTGCCCATCGGGTTCATACCCAGGAAGGACGTTTTTTTCAGGTGAGTCTTTGTGATAGTACGCGTCAAAATAGAGATGATGAAAATTGTATGCCGACCACTCTCCATCGAAACCGAGTCGATGGGGTCCGGGTGGGATGTAAGAGTTCCGCGGATCGTTGTGTCTTCCCAATTGATTTGCCCACAGATGCCATTTTCCGATGTAGCTTGTCTGGTAGCCGTTGCGATGTAGGACGTGTCCAAAGCAATCGTGATTCGGGTTGATTCGGAGCTCATTAATCGCCATACCGGTGCTACTGGCGTATTTTCCGGTGAAGAGTGAGGCGCGGTAAGGGGCGCACATCGGACTCCCAGAGACAGCGTTGCAGAAACTTGCACTCTCTGTAGCAAGCCGGTCGATGTTAGGTGTCCGGGCGCGGGGATCTCCGGCGTAGCCGCACGACTGGTAGCGGAGTTGATCGGCGAAAACATAGACGAGATTGGGTCGTTTTTCAACTGAATGAGACATCGACATACTCCAATTTATTTACTTTCATCGGCGATCTGTTTTAACGTCTTAAACAGCGAACAGTCGTTGCTCTATTCCACTCTGGTGTTGCGCTAAGTCGGCCAACATGGATGAAATTGAAGGATTCTTTTCTTGTACTGGTAGAGTTACTGATATGTTTTCAAATGGGTGAGGATCAATTCCACTTGGAAGTCGAGGTGGTTTTTCCTTCATAGATGAAATATGAACTTGTTCCTTTCGTTGTCTTAACATTGCAGCAATATCTTTTGGTAATTTAACGCCAATTTTCTTTTCAAAGCCAGCGATGCTTTGATAATCACTATTAAACACAGCAGTAATATTTATGCCTTTGTCTGCTGCAATTGTTAAGTTCGCTTCGGCTTTCTTCCATTCTTGTTGGTGCAACCAAGCCATTGCACGATTGTGATAAAATGCTGGATCATTTGGATTCAATTCTATCGCTTTGCTATAGTTTTCTACAGCAGCGTTAAAATCGCCATTGTTACTGTAAATGTTGCCAAGGTTGTTATAAGCTATAGCATTATCTCGTTCCAATTCCACAGACCTGTTTAAGTCATTAATTGCTAGATTCACCTTGCCTGTATCACCGTAGGTAACACCCCGATTGACATAGGCTCTGATATGCTCAGGATTGATCCCTATCGCCTTCGTATAGTCTTTGATAGCCAAATCAAGTTTTCCCATGCTATTGTAACCAATAGCACGATTGAAATAGATATCCGCATGATTGAGACCAAGTTCTATCGCCTTCGTGCAGTCACTGATAGCTTTTTCAACCTTGCCTATAATACCGTAAATTGCCCCCCGACTGGCATAGGTCCTTGCATCATTAGGATTGAGCTGTATGGAGATAGTATAATCTGTAATGGCAAGAGCAGTTTCGCCTATGCTGTTATAGGCGTGGCCGCGATGGTAATACGCTTCGGCGTAATCCGGTTGGTGTTGGATTGCTTGGTGAAGTCCTCAATTGCTTTGTCAATTTCACCTTTCATGCCATAGGCGTTCCCACGATGGTAATAGGCCTCAGCAGGTTGTCCGGTTAGTCTCATTGCTTGGTTATAGTCCGCGCGTTCAGGCTCACCGCGGTAAAGATATTCCCCAGTATCGGCTTTCTCTTCTATTTTTCGAAGGATTCCATCAACTGTGCTTGGTTCGTTTTGGTTCTCTCTGTCCATTCGCCTTCCTTTATCACAATGCTGTTTAAAAGGGTAACACATTTCGGAAAGGGTGTCAAAGAATTTGATCAAGACTACAGTATTCTTCTTGAATTATTCGCTGTAAAGTGCTATGCTGATTTCATCAATAAATACAAGATAAAGGAAACAGTATGGGAACCGAAACCAGACCTAATATCTTACTTATCACCAGCGACCAGCAGCATTGGAACACCTTGGGGTGTCTCAATCCTGAAATCCAGACCCCGCACCTCGACGCATTGGCGGAGCAAGGTACCCTCTTCAATAGAGCCTATTGCCCAAACCCGACCTGTACACCAACACGCGCATCCATTATCACGGGAAAGTATCCGAGTCAACACGGTGCTTGGTCTTTGGGGACAAAACTCTCTGAAGACGAACATACGGTCGGCGAAGATTTCACAGACGCAGGTTACCGCACGGCACTTGTTGGAAAAGCACACTTTCAACCTTTACATGGCACTGAAGAATTTCCGTCCCTCGAATCCTATCCGGTTCTCCAAGATTTGGACTTTTGGCGCAGTTTTAATGAACCGTTTTACGGGTTTGAACACGTCGAACTTGCGCGGAATCACGCCGATGAGGCGCACGTCGGACAGCACTATGCTATCTGGATGGAAGAGAACGGTTTGACTAACTGGCGCGACTATTTTGCACCGCCAACAGGCAATGCTCGTGGTCAATTTCGGAAGTGGCCGATTCCAGAGGAATATCATTACGATACATGGATCGCTGAACGCACCAACGCACTGATGGAAGCATACCAGCAGAACGGCGAAAACTTTTTCCTTTGGGCGAGTTTCTTCGATCCGCATCCGAAATATCTTGTTCCTGAACCGTGGGATACGATGTACGACCCGTCAGCATTAACAGTGCCTTCTGTGACAGAAGGGGAACACGATAACAACCCACCACACTTTCAGCTAACGCAACAACAAAAACCAGATTTCTCAGATTGGCGTGAGACTGGGAAAGGGGTTCACGGATTTAACTCACATTTACGGGATCGAGATGAACTCGCTAAAGATATTGCTGTCTATTATGGGATGGTGACTCTGATGGATAAGTATATCGGGCAAATTTTGGCGAAACTGGATGAGCTCGGATTGGCAGCTAATACACTGGTTGTGTTTACCTCCGATCACGGACACTTTTACGGACAGCATGGACTTGTTGCAAAAGGGGCATTTCACTACGAAGATGTCATACGTGTTCCATTTATTGCACGATACCCAGGAGTTATACCTGCAGGAAGGCGATCGGAGGCATTACAAACATTGGTAGATTTGGCCCCATCGTTCCTGAGTGCTACCGGAATTGACATTCCGAGTCAGATGACGGGTGTAGATCAGACCCCTGTCTGGTCGGGTCAAGCAGAACAGGCACGCGACCATATCATCGTTGAAAACCGCCACGAACCGACAACTGTACACGTCAAAACCTATGTTGAGGACCATTATAAACTGACGGTTTATTACAACCGAGACTATGGTGAGTTGTTCGATCTACAAGCGGATCCGGGAGAAGTCAATAACCTCTGGAATTCCGCTGAGTATGCCGAGTTGAAGGCGGATTTGGTGATGAAACTGCTGTTCGCGGAGATGGGGAAAGAACCATTGTGGATGCCGAGGACTTCAGGGGCATAAGGTAAATCAATATCGCCGTTTCCAATGCCAACTGTCGCTTCCTGAAATGAGTGGACGGATATCCTCTGGTAAGGTTTCAATAAATTCAGGGCTGACCTCGTTGCCGGGCCATTCTCGCACCATCGGCGGTGTGTAGCCGGAAATGAGAATAACGCGCTCTTTGTCACTACGGATGGCAGTCGTGCTGTGAATCAACGCCTCGGCAAAAAGCAGCACAGAACCCGCTGATGCTTCGACCTGATAGATGAGTTTGTCGTCGGACAGTGCGGCTTCAATCATTTCGCTCTGATTCCACGTTAGGCGGTGACTTCCAGGTATAACGCACGTTCCACCATCGTCTGGACCGACATCGGTGAGGTAGGCGAGCGTCTTGACGAAGATGCAGTGAAACTTGTCCTGTTCTATATAGGTACCCCATCCGTGTTGTGTGCCACGGTGGAACCCGGTCGGATTATAGCGGCGTTTGCGGAGTTCATCGAGTGGGGTTTCTGGGTTACGCCTATTGATGATTGCCTCCGTCTCTTCAAGACGGACGGTACCACCTACGACTTCCTCAACAAGTGGTACAAGTTGTGGATGCGCAGCGTATTCCAGCAACGCTGGGTCATATTCAACAAGATTACCAAAAAGCATGTGGTGTTCACTGCCACCACGGGCATAGACGCGCTTGGCATCAAGGGCTTCGTCGGCTTTCATTCTGTAGAGTGCCCCTTTCATGCGCTCAATTTCGTCGGTACTCAGGACGTTCTCTAATAGGACATAGCCATAGATGTCGAAGTGGAGCCGTTGTGCTGGTGTCAGGCAAATTGTTTCACTTTCCTTCATTTTTGTCTCCAGGACCGAGAGATATTTCCTACGCGGCACAAACTAACAGTTTATGCTACAAATACCCACCCCACATTTTCTTATAACCCACGCTTCACCTGTCCCCAAAATGTGGTGAGTTTTTGGTTGGGATCAACGGCAAGGTCGAGTGCATCTGCCCCTTCATAGACGAGTAGATCATCAAAGTAAGCTGGCGATGCCATGCCCCAGACATAAAAAGCGAACCACTTGGCGGTGGGACCGAGTGCCGGGTTCCGAAACGGAAGTCCTTTTTCTGCTTTGGCACCCAAGGTATCGTCCCTACTGTCTCCTGAGGCGAATTCAAATTCGCTTTTTTCAAAATCGGCGATGATGCGGACGTATTTCCATGTATCAGTTTCAAATTCCCCAATAGGCTGCCATGCAGCACCGTCGTAGAGGCGAACCATATCTGCGTTCCAATTGATGTAGGTGCAGCCGTTGTTTTCGCCGATATTGTCAGCAGAAGCGAATTTGATATTCAAGGAACGCCCACCACCTTCAACATAAATCCAGAATTCGGCCGAAATAAGAGGATTGTCGGTTTCTATAGGCACACCGAGTCCGTCTCCGTCGGCACCTGCTATGATAGCGAGTGCCTGCTTGTCAGTTTTGACCGTGTCCTTAGTGACTTCAAAGTCGCCGCCAATTGCCTCCCAGTCGCCCGGTGGATCGCCGACAGCGAATTCCTCAAATCCAGTCTGTACGAAGACCTCTTGTGCTGTTAAAGTTTCTACAACAACAAAACTCATAACAACAGCAAAAATGAGTAGAAAATACCAACCAAAGATACTTTTTTGAATCATCTTTTACTCCTTCATCTCGTTATTTTTTCTATTTATGTGCGGCAGAACTGAGTCTACCTACTATTTTTTAGGGCATCCAGATGTTCCATTCCCCTTTTTTCTCCCATTTGCGGCAAGCGAGGCATAAGCACATAAACCGAATTGCGAAGCGCGCAGAATTTCCGACATTCATTGTGCCAGAATGCGGCAAGAGGTGGTGGAAAAATAGCACATCTCCTTGTTTAGCAACGACCTCCATCGGTTCGCCTAAATCCATTTCTGGAAACTGAGCCTTCATGTCCCCGACATGGTTGGAGAACTCGGGATTTTTTTTGCGAAATTCACGAATGCGTTGAGGACCTTCGGGCCATATCACCGTCGTACCACCGTAGGAATTCGCATCGGTGAGATAGGTTAAACTGGTTGCTCGGAATGTCCCAGGATCCAATCGAAAGTCTCGAAAATCGCCATCTAAGTGGGGCGATGGACTTTTCCACTCGCCCGAAACAGGGAATTGATTGAGAGCCCAAATGCCATCGGGCTGCTGGCTTTGACAATGTGGAATTTCTGGGTATCGGGAAGCGAGTTGCTTGAGAATAGTGCGGTAATCCGGTGTGCAACACGCTAAGACATCGGGATGGGTAACGCCGAAAAGTTCAATGCGATTCCCAAGTCCCATCTTCTCCATGTAAAACCCGGCAAGGTGTGGACGCTTAAACTGTCCCCACGAGTCTGGTTCCTCTGCGTCCATTCCCATCATTTGCCACATTGCTTTCTCTGCTTTTGTGACGGTCTCTTTTGGCATCAATCCTGAAAGGTGTAGATAGCCTTGTTCTTCAAATTGTGTGAGCTGCTGTCCTGAAAGCATATTTTTAACTATTGCTCCTGAGCTGCTGCGTCCGTTGTCCTTGCAGGTTTTCGATAAACTTAGCAACCTCTTTTGTCCTAAAGCAGGTCTTTTAACGATTGCTAAAGATGCTTCAGTATCCTGCAAAGCATATTTTTAACTATTGCTCCTGAGCTGCTGCGTCCGTTGTCCTTGCAGGTTTTCGATAAACTTAGCAACCTCTTTTGTCCTAAAGCAGGTCTTTTAACGATTGCTAAAGATACTTCAGTGTCCTGCAAAGCATATTTTAACTATTGCTCCTGAGCTGCTGCGTCCGTTGTCCTTGCAGGTTTTTGATAAACTTAGCAACCTCTTTTGCCCTAAAGCAGGTCTTTTAACGATTGCTAAAGATGCTTCAGTCATCAATCCTGAGTTGGGTAACATCAATAGAAGGCTCGGGATACTTCATGTCGAGTTTTTTGAGCGTATCAACGATACACTCTGTGATAACGAGGTTTCGATACCATTTCTTATTGGCAGGGATTACATACCAAGGTGCCCAGTCAGTACTACACTTTTCGAGCATGACTTCGTAAGTCTGCATGTAATCGTCCCAATAGGTGCGTTCCCGAATATCCGATGCCTCAACTTTCCAATGTTTTGTCGGATCGCTAATCCGAGACTCAAGGCGTTCTTTCTGTTCATCTTTCGAGATATGAAGGAAAAATTTCAGGACAACCGTTCCATTTTCAACGAGCATTCTCTCAAAATCGTTAATCTGCTGATAACGCTGTGACCAGACCGATTCCGGCACGAGGTTATGTACCCGAACAACGAGGACATCTTCATAATGTGAACGGTTAAAGATGCCGATTTTTCCCTTCGATGGGACAGATCTGTGGGCACGCCATAAGAAATCACGAGAGAGTTCATCTGCAGTTGGGACTTTAAAACTGAAGACATCACATCCTTGGACGTTGATGCCAGACATTACTCGCCGAATAGTTCCATCTTTGCCGCATGTATCCATGCCTTGCAGAATGATAAGAAGTGCGTGCTGGCTTTCAGCGTAAAGCAATCCCTGAAGTTCCAGGAGCTGCTTATGTAACTTCTTGAGTCTTTTTTTTGTCTGACCCTTTTTCTCGTAAGTTCCGGTATATTCAGGCGGGTAATCGTCCAAACTGATGCATTCACCCGGTATAACAATATTCTTAGTACTAAATTCCATATTTTTAACTATTAAATTTGGTCACTGCTCCACAATGTAAAACTAAGACAAATTGTTCGCTAAAAATCAACGGTATGAAGCCCGTATGGGCTTCCCCGTATGGCATTCCCCGACTCACAATTTCGTTTCGCAGTGGTTTTTGGTTAACTTCAACCTGATCCAGATGGTCAAAGATTTTTCGATCACTTAAAAAAGCCAATCATTGCGATAAAGATTCGTAGTAACTATCGACAAGTCTGCGGTATTCAGGCGGGACATCCTCCTTAGCGACCTGTGTGAGTCGCTTTTTCTCCTGAAGTGCGTTGAGCCGTTCTTCGAGCGCGGCTTCAAGTTTATTCAAATCGCGAATAACGAATTCATAATTTGGGAACGGGTTTGAACGATTTCCAGGACGGTCGTCCATAGTATCGAGCATCCCGAGCCAGAGTTCATCAATTTCGCGGTCAGACTCTCTACCAGCGGCACGCGCTTCCTGATTTTCGGCTTCCCCCTCTTGTCCGGGTTGCTGCCCCGACTGCTGGTTTTGTTGCCTTTGCCTCGCCTGTTGCGCTTGTTGGAGCCGTTCTTGGAGCTGCTGCTGTTGTTGCTCAAGTTGTTGCTGACGGCGTTGCTGTTCTTCCGTCTGCTCTTGCCCCTCCATCGCTTGAAGTTCGCGTTGTATGTCTTCCACCTGTTCACGCGCTTGTTGGAGTTGTTGGAGTGCAGCTTCGAGTTGCTCTTCCTCAGTATTCGCCATATTGGCTTGCGCCTGTTGGAGATCGGCTTGCGCTTGATTCAGTGCGTCGAGTGCCTCCTGCTGATTCTGGTCGGCGGCTCGGAAACTTCGCCATTGCAAAGCGCGTTGTGCAGTTGACATATCATCCAAAGTCTGTTCTTCCGCGAAGCGTCTTGTGGCATCCGTCACGTTTTGGGCTGCCTCTGGATTTTCTGGGCTGAGTTGCGTTTGAAGATTCCTCATTTCGCGTTCAAGTGTTTCCAAATCTCGCTGCAGTTCGCGTTGCTCGTTAGCGAGTTCAGATGCCCTTCGGAAATCTTCAGGACGCATTTCTGACTGTTGCGACCGACTTCTGAGTTCCTGCGTCTGTTGTTGGACCTCAGATTGCGCCGCTGTCAACTCCTGAAGCTGTTGTGCGGTTCTCTCAAGTGCATCTTCTGTGAATTCCGCCGTGACCCTCTCCAACTGCTCAATAGCCTCCTGAAGCCGTTCTTCCGCCTTCTGTCCCCTGGCGGCACTGAGCTGTGGTTGCTGCTGGTGCATACCTTGCGAGGCTTCCTGCATCTGCTCACCAGCCTGTTGCATCGCTTGGCCGGCTTGATTCAGTCGCTCCCCTTGTGTTCCCTGCCCATTCTGCTGCATAGTGCCGAGCTGCTGTGCCATCTGTTGCGCCTGCTGTGATAACTGTTCCTGCTGCTGGCTATTCTGCTGCATTTCACTCGGAGAAGGTTGACTTTCACGTCCCAACTGCTGGCTCTGTTGACTGAGCTGCTGTTGTTCTATCAAAATCTGGCGTGCCTGATCTAACATCTCCTGCGTCTGCTCCTGCATTTCCGTATCAAGTTCATTCTGTTGATTCTCAAGTTCGCTTTGTAATTCTTCCATTTCAAGTTCAAGGTCCTCGGCGGCTTGCGGATTATTGTTCCGCATCTGCATGAGGACTTTGGGAATCTCAAGGTTGACTTTGATGAGAAGTTCAAGCGCGTTCTGTTCCGGTGGTATCGCCTCAGTCGGTTGGATAGCATTCAGATGATCGGTTGCCTCACTCATATTGCCAATAGCGTCTTCCAAGTTCATCAGAATTTCAGGTGAGACCTGAGCAGTTGTCTGTATAGCGACGCTCAGTTCATCTACGAACTTTTGCGTTTTATCCTTCAATTCGGTTTGCTTATCAGCAGTTCTCTTGACAGCAGACTCATATTCTTCATTACCGACAGACGGCGTGTTAGCATGCTTCCAAGTCTCTCGGATAATCTGCTTCTGAGAAGCAATGATCCCTGAAATCGGATTCGGTTCGGCTTGTGCTTGTTCTTGTGCTTGTTCTGCTTCACCTTCGTGGAAATCCTCGTTAAAGGGTCGGATTTCGATGAAGTAAATGTCGCTGCTGGCTTCGCTAGGACCGGTTTGTGTATTATTATCGGTTGCAGAGGCGTAGTAAGAGATAACATCACCGGGTTCCACATCAAATTCTTCGAGATAGAAAGTGTAGCTGCCACCCAACACGCGGTGCCCAAACGAGTCGTTGGTTGTTTTTTCTTCAATAGCACTTAAAGGTAGGGTACTGGAATTAAGGGAGACCTCTTGCAATTCATCTGCACCGACGCGATATCTGAGTTTTAATTCAGCAATACCGTAGTCGTCCGTTGCTTCAGCAATAATTTCGACTTCCCCTAACTTTGTAGTTTTAATATCACGACCGGGTTCTTTGATTACGACTTCAGGGGTAGCGTCCGGAATAGCCTTAATGTTGTATTTAATCGGTATCTCATTGTTGAACCCGTCAACACATAGGAGTTCAACGGAATATATCCCATCCGCAACAATATCTACGGTTGTTGTTAGGGTGTTTCCATCGGAGATAACCATTTGTGTTGTATCGGATTCCGGCGTTTCTGTCAATTTTTCAAAAAAAGAAATCTGTCCTGTATCCGTCTTATGAGTGAATTTTGCGGTTTGAATGGCTTTATTTGTTACGAGTTTGAGTTCTGCGCGTGTGCCGACGACAGCCTGAATATCACCCGTCCCTGTTTGCACGACAGGTTTAAGTCTGGTATATGCTGGATATGTGTAAGCAACGGCTATTTCAGTTACTCTCGGCATATCAAATACTTCGACCATATAGCGTTCCGAGGTAACCTCGTTTGCGACGATGTAGTATTCCATATCAGCATCAATATTGAAAATCTCATAAGCAAACCCACGCATGTCGCTCGGGCTTCGCAACATGCCAATCATAGTTTTAGGCTGCTGTTCGGTTGTTTCGATGTCAGAGGCAGCGGCATCTGATCCACGAGTATTTTCGTAAGTCAGAACAACTTTCTCAGCAGACTTACCGGTGACGGTGACATGAATGGGTAAACTCTTGCCTCGGAGGATACGAGCGTTTCCTGGCTCAACAGTGAGCTGAGTGGTCAAAATAGGGTCAGTTTTTTCCCAAGGGACAAGTACCCGAAGCAAACTGGTGTGTATTTCTTTGGGAAATAAAAGCGTGAGAACACAACAACCAACAAAAACCAAAGCCGCGATGCCGACATGTTTACGAGTGCGACTGTGATCAATCGTTGCTTTAAAATCAACACCTTCCGTTCGCTGCGTGGTATCTTCCAACAAACGTTGGAGCATGTGCGCTTCAATCGGATCCGTCGATTCGCGGTCCCCGAATTCGATAGCACTCACCAACCTATCCTCAAGGTCAGGATGGTTTTGTTCAATATTGAGGGCAACATCGCGGAGTGTGAGTGATTTCCGAAGTGGTTGAATAAGGTATTTATACAGCAGGTACCCTGTAACGCCTACACCGACTACTAACAAAGCAATGCGGACAGGATTTGGAAGTGGCATCAGCCAATCAACGATAGCTTCACCTGCGAATAAAGCGAGGACCCCTGTGAAAACAATAGCAAACCCCGTCCAGAAGAGACTGCGTTTCCATAAGCGTCGCGCGTCCAAAATTCTGGCTTGTAATTCTGCGTAACCTTCTCTTGTATTCATCATCTTCCTCCACCACCTACATTATATGGCTATTAGCCATTGGGCGGTTTCCGGGACCTGGTAGACGAGGTTTCCTTTGGGAAACGCCCAAGCAAAACGCCTCGCCGGTGCTGAGTGTCCAATTAATTTTAAAATCTATCAATCATTCACAAGACTCCATTGACTCTCTTTCATTTACGTGTTCCGTAAGAAGAATAGGACTTACGCACTCCGTCTTAAAGTCCCCCTGATAAGGGGCGGGGAATGCCATTAAGGAAACCTTCATACCGTTGATTCTTTAGGGGGTTTAAAGGACGAAAGTTACCGCTTTTTGCGTCTAAATGTCCGACTTATGCTCAATTTGCGTAAGTCCTGCTACGTTTAGAACCGTTATGTTTTAGGACAAAGTGATTGGAAGTAGAGTTCGGTTAAAAATAAAATATAGCATGTTATCGGATAGAAACCGCTGCTATTGTCCACTTTTTTCTGCCTCCAGCTGTGTTTTCTGCCATCCGTAATCAACACCTCCGTTATAAAATTTGTCTGGATGTTCAACCGCCCAAATTTGCTTATGGATAATCCAGTTCTGCGGATCCAATGTGAGTGCTTTTCGCCATTCGGTCATCGCTTCCTGCTTTTTCCCACTTTCCAGCAAGACAAGCCCCAGTTGAAAACGGGCAGTGGCTTCAGTGATCGTGTGATCAACCCGCCCATCTGGCTGTTTTATATCGCGAAGCATCACCGCATTATAGTCAGGATCGGAGATCCATTTTTCCAGCATCATAAGGGTTTCTTTATCGGCGACATTGATGTTGAAAGGTGCTTTAACCATACGACCCGCCTCATCAATCATGACCCCATACGGGATAGCCTTGAGATCATAAAGGACGCCGAAGACATTCTGTGAATCGACGAGCGTGGAGAAATCGGCATTCGCGGCATCATGCCAAGGACGAACGACAGAAGCCCCTTGTGCGTCGAGGGCAATAGAAACGAGATTTAATTTCTCTCGGTATTCACTGTAAAAATGCTGCCAGCCCGGCAGTTGTTCACGACAGCCTCACCAAGATCCCCAAACATAGAGGAGCGTCTTTTTTCCTCGAAAATCTCGTAAATGTCTTTGGGTCCCCTGCAGATCCGGAAGTGTAAATTCAGGAGCAAGATGCATAGGTTGAACAACCTCCAATTTGTTTGATGATACTTTATAAATTTCAAAACCGAAAGGTTCTGTGATGCTCGCAGGTCGGGCATAAGTTACCCCATTAATGTCCAGAACACCATCTTTACTATCGTGAAATCGGAGGGGGACACAGAGTTCCGCTTCTGTTTCTTCACAAAGAACCGCCATCTTTTCGCTCTCTGGATATTCCACTTTCAATCCGAGTTGTTTTGCGAAATTCTCTAAAGGCACTAACCATACGCCTTCTTTTAAGATAGGTGGTGCGGTAAATATGACGGGCTGTGCATCTATTAAAACCTGAAAATCGGCACTTTTCATGTCATCCTCTTGGGTATCTCCCATCTGCAAGCCGATTACACAGCATAAAACTGTGAAGATTAAAAACTTTAGCGTATGGTGCATTTTGTGGTTCCATGTTGCAACAATCATTCTGTTGTTTTTTCTCTGTGCCGCGAATCGTAAACGAGGAATTCAATGATCTTGTCAGCGGTTTTCGGTGTAAGCCCGGACCCCGGTTTTTTCATCATTTTATAGACATATTCTCGCCATTCTTCTGATGTGAAGGTAGAATTAATCGGGCGTGCCACGGTATGGCATCGACTACATTTACGCGTAAAAAGTTCATAAGACTCTTGCATCTTAGGGGAATAGTTGCTAACATCAATGAAATTAGGTCCCTTATCCGCTGGGTAGGTTCTTGGTGCGACACGCGGAACCCGCAGTGCATAAATCATTCCAATACCTATAAGAAGGATAATCCCTAAGACAGCAATCCAGACAATTGCGTTCTGCATCTTTTTAACTATTAAATCTGGTCAGCGTTCCTTATGCAAGCCTATAGCGGCTTGCAGGACAATGTTTAACCGCTAATCGCTAATCACCAGTTGCTAACAGATTTTTCACCTTTTTCACAATAGCATTTGCACTAATACCGTGGCGTTCCAAGAGTTCCTCGGGTTTTCCAGAACGTGGCATCCCAGTAACCGCAAGCTTATGGACACAAACGCCATCAGGTCCGACAGCATCCAACACAGCACCTCCTAAACCACCCTCAGGATAGTGATCTTCGACGGTGATTAAAGTATTGTTCGTCTCAGCCGCTGCCGCTTGCAGCGCCTTTTTATCAATCGGTTTAATGGAGTAGAGGTCAATTACACGGACAGCAATGCCGGATGCAGCAAGTATTTCGTGTGCTTTAAGCGTTTCATGAAGGGTTACACCGGCACTAACGACGGTTACTTTATCCTCGCTGCTTTTACGTAGTACCTTAGATCCACCAAGAGGAAAACTTTCATTGGCATCATAGAGAATTGGGGTTGGTGGACGCGAGGTTCGAAGATAAACAATTCCGTGATGCCCTGCTGCTTCAACGACGAGACGCTCAGCAGAAACCGCATCACTCGGATAGAGTACGGCTGCTCCCGGAATCGCCCGGAACATTGCAATATCCTCTAAACCCATCTGCGAGGGTCCGTCTTCACCAATTGAAACACCGCAGTGTGATCCAGCATATTTAATATTGGCTTGCGAGATGGCAGACATCCGGATCTGATCGTAGGCGCGCGATAAAAACGCCGCGAACGTAGAGACAAACGGAATTTTTCCACGCTTTGCTAAACCGATACCCGCTCCGACCAAATTCTGTTCTGCGATAAACATCTCAAAGTACCGGTCTGGATGGAGTGTCATAAATTGCTCAGCATAGGTAGAATTTTTTGTATCACCATCAAGTGCAACGACATTAGGGTTCGCAGCACCGAGTTTTGCGAGTCCGGTGCCGTAACCGCCTCGGGTTGCGACTTCTTCGCCAGGTGAATAGTCTGGTGGTTCACATTCGGTTGGAGTCGCGCCATTTACCTTTATCGGATTCGGCGGTTCAATCTGAACGGGAACATCTGTATGCAAGGGACCGAGTTCGGTTAATGCTGTATCAAGAGCTTCACCTTTGGCGACTGCTTTCCCATGCCAGTTGTCTGCGTTTTCAAGGAATGAAACCCCTTTGCCCTTAAAGGTTTTCGCAACTATCATTGTGGGTTGATCGATTGAGGCTTTAGCTTCAGCGAGTGCCGGTAGAATTTCGTCAAAATCGTGTCCATCAATACCGATGGTCTGCCACCCGAACGCCTCAAAACGTCGGCAATAGGTATCAATATCAAAGGCGTACATAGTCCGCTGGCTCTGACCAAGGGCATTGACATCAATAATTCCAATCAGATTATTAAGTTGGTAGTGAGATGCCAAAGCGGCGGCTTCCCAAACCCCGCCTTCAGCAGTCTCGCCATCACCGAGGAGGACGTAGACGCGGTAATCGGACTTATCTAAGTATTTGCCGTTGAGTGCCATACCAAGCCCAAGCGATAAGCCTTGTCCGAGGGATCCTGTTGCCACCTCTGTCCACTCAAACCGCGGTGTCGGATGCCCTTCCAAGATGCTGTCAATTTGTCGGAGTGTGCACAGTTCATCAGTCGGAATGATACCTACCTCTGCATAAGCAGCGTAAAGAAGCGGTGCGGCATGTCCCTTCGATAATATGAATCTATCGTTATTCGGGTTTTGTGCATCGGTAGGGTCATAGCGCATTGCATGAAAAAAGAGCGCAGAGACGATATCCGCAGCAGAGAGACACGTGGTTGGGTGTCCGGATCCTGCTTCCGATGTGGAGACAATGGAATGAATACGTAAATTGGTTGCCTTTTGTTTGAGAAGATTTTTCAAGGTTTCCACAAATTTTGTCAATCCTTTTTTAGTTTTCGGCTGTCAGCAAGAGGTTTTGTGAACGGACAACGTCTGTAAATACTACACATTGTACAGACAACAAGGTGTTCCCTTAAGCGTTTTTCGTGTTCAATTCGTCCGTTCTACGCTCGGCAGCCAATGTGAGATAATGCCCTTGGCAATTTTGGATAAGGGTTTTGAAAGTCTCAATGGCTTGCGGAATATTTTCCGTTTTGACATAAGCCTCCGCCTGCCAGTACATCGATTTCGCTACAATTTCGTTGGCTTGTTCCTCGGTTAGGTCGTGCGTTGCGCGCTCGGATGCGTTTTTGATGGCTTCGTCAAATTTTTCGATTGCCTGCTGATAATTCTTTTCCTCATAATAGGCAGTAACGGCGTTTGCATAGGCATGACTGCTTTCTTCATAGAGATGAAAAAGTGCACTCCCTTGTGGTACTGCAGCCAACGGTGCTGAGATTTCTTCTAATTCACCTTTACTGAGTATCTCAACGATCCGATCATAGGCATTAGATTCATCGCTGTCATCGTCTTGTGTTTCTATTATCTCGGATGCTGCTTCAGGAGAATCTTCACCTTCAGAGGAACCATCAAGATTATCCTCTTCGTCTGGTGATAACGTCTGTGCTTCATCCTCAAAATCATCTGTTTGATTATAGTTCAATAGCATCTGTCTCTCCGTTTTTGTTTTTTCCACCAAGGCGTGCTTGCATAGTAATTCAACATTTATGGTTCGTCAAGCAGCTTTTACGTGAGAGGTAGTAGGATAAAGGGTAGCAAATCCTTCACTACGTGCGTGTAGGCGGACTCAACGATCCGCCCACACAACCGCTTTCAATATTAGACGACTTGCGGGCCGAATTAATACTTGACTTTCACATCTGCCCAAGTGGTTGTCATTTTGTCAGCGGGTTCAACTGCCAAGACTGAGAAGTAGAGTCCATCCTCATAAAGGTTTTTGATATCCTCTGGCTCCAAAGCAACATCAAAGATTGCGAGTTCATCAACAACAGCATCAGCGAAACGTCCGGCACAACAAGTATCGTTGCCGATGTAAACGGGACCGTTATCTGGATCAATCGGATTCTTAGTCAGATCCATTGCGCTTGCTTCTTCACCATCAATATAAATGTACCATTCACCGGTATTGCTATCATAAGTGGTGGTGTACATGTGCCACTCGGTAATATCCTTCGGCCCGACTTCGCCATCGCGCCAACCACCGGGGTTATTCCAACAACCGCCATTGCAAATGGGCCATGAGACATTTTGCGTGCCTTGGTTGGGATGGATAATATAGGCAGTCCTTTTTTCGACCATCCACCCGTGTTGATTCCAAGTATCGGTATTGCTTTTAACCCAGATACTAACAGTTATAGCTTCTGTTGGGTTCGCATGGTCTGGAATGACGACATGTGCGCCAGAACCATCGAACTCAAGCCCATCTCCGAATTGGCCTTCGACCCATTTCGGACTATTCTCAAGATCACCGTCCAGACCATTTCCAGACGCATCGGTTGCAACCTTTCCGTTGCCTTCATCAAAGAGCCACAACCCCGTAACAGTGTCAGGATCAATCTTGGCAGAGGCATTGGAAACGCAGAAAACACCGACAAAAAAGAGACTGCAACACACAAAGGCTAAACCTACAAGCCAAAACTTATGAGAAAAAACAGTACCAAAATCCATTTTTACCTCCCGTTCGATATTACACGTTCAAAGACTTTACAGATACAGTATACGATTTACATGAACACACGATTGTGGCAAAGGATAAATCACCATTAAAACATTATCCTGTATTTATCATACCAAATTCGCGGGTAGATGTCAAGAAAAATTGACAGGAGGATTAGGAAAAAGCGTTGACATGAATGGAAATTTCGTTTATAATTCAAGCAGACATTTATCTTAATCTAAAACATAGGGAAATATGAAGCATATAGGACTTATTTTTTTCCTTTTACTCTTTAGTGTGTTGCCTGTGTTTGGGCAAACTTTAAACAGAAGCCTACAAGTTTCAGATTTGCAACAACCTGATTTTGGATCTGAAAAACCAGCACCACAAGTCGAGACTACTGAGCAAGAGAACATCGGGGTTGCAAACCCTACCGTCGACCAAAGGAAACGGCGAATACTAAAGATCGCTAACGATTATGAGTTGTCAGCGAATGAAGTACTAACAACACTCATCATGATAGGGGGCGACGCGAGATTACAAGGGACTGTCACTGGAAATGTGTTGATCCTTGGTGGAGACGTTACCCTGACACAAGAATCACAAGTGAATGGGACACTTCAGATTATAGGTGGACAGGTGTTAGGACGTACAGATGGAATAGCGGACCTTCAAGTGAGCAATCACTGGCGGATGATTCCCGCTGCGGCGAAGTTCCTGATGCGTCCTTATATCTTCTGGAAAATTACCAGTAAACAGGCAAACTTACGATTAACCTTAGTCGAGTCTGGTATTTCCGTCTTGATGTATTTGTTAATATTAGCTGCATTCCCAAGACCTATAAACGCGGTGGGTGGCATGTTGGCACGTAGACCAATAGGAAGTATCTTATTCGGTGTTCTAATGTTGCCTGTGATACCGTTGATTTTCACGCTGCTGACGCTATCAATTATAGGCGTGCCCTTCATGTTATTGGCGTTAGCACTCTTGATTCCTTTGGCAATCTTTGGCAAAACGGCGATTTTCCTTACGCTCGGTGGCACACTCTTCTCAGGGCGATTGAAACCGCTTGGACTAATCTTCTGCTACATTCTCTATTTCATGGCAACAACCTTGCCGTATATTGACTGGGTGACGTTTCTCCTTGTTAACGCTATTAGCATTGGGTTATGTGTACTGAGTGGTATCAGCATGATGTTGCCACAAGCCCCGCGTCAAAATATCTCTTGGTCAGAAAGGGTTTAGCCTGCATGCAGTTAGTCTCTCCGTTTTTCCTCATTCTGCTAATCGTAGTGCCACTGCTAATAATTGCTTTAGGGTTCCTTCGGAGTAACCGGCGGGAACCTCAGTTCTGGAAACAGATAAACTTTTCGGCAGTACGTTTCTCTGACTTCAGACACGGCTTCGCAGCAAGCACCCTACAGATGCGACAGACCCTCTCGGTCAAAGCATTGCCGACACTTAGCATTCTGAGATTCATCGTCCTGGCACTTCTTATTTTTACGCTCGCTCGTCCTCAACTCTCTCAAAGCCGAGAGCATAAATTTGCGGAAGGCATTGATATTCTCTTAGTACTCGACATTTCCGAAAGCATGCGAGCAGAAGACTTTTCGGTGCCGCTTGCAGACCGAAAACCTGCTGTCAAAAGTGAAGGGGCGAATCGCATCCAAACCGCGAAATCGGTTATTAACGATTTTCTATTGCATCGCGAAAATGATCGCATCGGTTTAGTTATTTTTGGCGGTGAGAGTTTTACGCTCTGTCCGCTTACACTCGACTATTCGGTATTGACGGCGTTGCTCGGTGACGTAAAAATCGGCCAGTTGGCGGACGGTACAGCTATCGGGGATGCGCTTGCAACGGCTACGCATCGGCTGCGTTCCTCGAAATCGGAAACACAGATTGTCATCCTCTTGACCGATGGTGAAAACAACGCCGGTAGTATCAACCCAGAAACAGCCGCCGCCTTGGCGCAATCCTTTGAGATTAAGGTTTATACCATCGGCATGGGAAAAGAGGGAGGTGCGCGTATCCCGTATGCGGATACCACCTTCGGGAAACGCTACCGCGAGGTCCTGACCTACCTTGACGAGGACACCCTGAAGCGGATTGCCAGCATAACAGGCGGTCGCTATTTTCGTGCGACGGATACAGAGTCTCTAAAGCAAATCTATGCAGAAATTGATCTGTTTGAGAAAACAAAATTTGAGGTTGTTAACACCGTTGCGCATAAAGAGTTGGCATCATACTTTTTGATACCTACGGTGTTATTATTGGGAGTAGAGATACTATTGTGCAATACAGTACTACGAAAAATACCGTAGAATAGTTTTCAATTATCGGTTTTCAGTTATGGGTTAAAAGGCATTCTGTAACAATTCACCACTGCTTGGAGTACATCAAGTTGGGGAAGATTTTTACAAAGGTGGCTCTTAGCCGATGGTTTCCGATAGCCGATAGCCAATATGGAGGCAAAATGGAAAATATTATTGCATGTAATTTAGGGAGTTATCGACAGTTTCGAGCCGGTGCTTACGCACATTTGGCGGAAATCGGTCTGACGAATGTAGAAGTCGGGGTGCCTTCGGCAGAATCTGTGGATGCACTCCAATCAGAATTAAATGCCCACGGCCTGACGGCTACCAGTCTCCTCGGTAGGTGCGATATTGCATCTGAAACGGTCGTCACTGACTTCCAAACAACACTGGACATTGCGTCTCAGATGGGAGTGAAGATTATCTTCGTCAGTGTCCACGCGGGCGATACGGATCGGAACGCCGCATACGATCGGCTCCGTGCCATCGGGGAGAACGCTGCGCCAGCAGGCATTAAAGTGTGTTTGGAAACACACCCGGATATGGCACATAACGGGGACGTTGCGCTTGAAACGATGCAAGCAGTGAACCATCCGAACATCTGCGTTAATTTTGACACCGGCAACGTCTATTACTACAACCACAACGTGACGGCGGTTTCAGAGGTTGAGAAAGTCAACCCATACGTAGGTGCTGTGCATCTCAAGGATACGAATGGCGGTTATCGAACGTGGCATTTTCCGACACTCGGCGAAGGTGTGGTTGACTTCAAAGGGGTATTTCAGACGTTGAACGACACTGGTTTCTACGGTCCCTTTACAATGGAACTCGAAGGGATTGAGGGGGAAAACCTTGACGAAGCCGGTGTTCAAGCGCGGGTCGCGGGTTCGCTGCAACACCTGAAAAATATCGGAGTCATCTAATTGACCTCTGGGTATCGTTCTACTACGGGCTGGGGAACCCAGCCCCTACGGTTTAACGAAGGCTTCCGGTCAATTTCAATGGGACAGCCCGGGATGGATGAACATCTTTAGAAAAAGGAGCAGCATAATATGAATACGGATATTTGCGTTATTCGACTGGGTGAAGGAGAACGGATCGGGGACGCACTCGGAAAAGTTTTGGATACCCCAGATATGACAACGATTGGCACTTTCGCTGTTTCCAAAGAAAATCCGACTGAACTTCACTATCACGATTTCGATGAGTATTGGTACTTCACGGCAGGCACGACGACTGTGACGCTCCGAACGGCGGATGGGCAGTCCGACTCCTATCGCATCGGGCCAGGGGATTTGGTCGTTACGCCCAGAGGAGTTGAGCATGGACATACACCAGACGATGTCGTTAAAGGGGTGCAGTGGGTGAGTGTGATTCCGCCTGATGCCCGTCGTGGACACTTACATAGATGAGATTTAATTGTCAGAATAGGAGAAACCATGTCAACACAAACACATCCGTTGCCGCTGCGACGGTTGGGACGCACAGAATTAGCGGTCACCTGCCTCGGTATGGGCGGTGCGGGACTCGGTAGAGGTGATGTCACCGACGATGAAGCTGTCGTGGCGGTCCACCGCGCAATTGATTTGGGGATAAATTATCTTGACACTGCCCCGCTCTACGGTGAGAGCGAAAGACGAGTAGGTCTTGCGCTCGCTAACGGTTGGCGTGAGAAGATTTATCTCGCCACAAAAACAGGTACGCACCCAGAATGGCGCGGTGATTATACCGGTGCCGGTACACGCCGAAGCGTTGAAAATAGTTTACGGTTGTTAGGAACCGATTATCTCGATGTCTGCTTAGTACACGACCCAGATAGCATGGATCCTGTTGTGGCGAAAGGTGGTGCACTGGATGAACTGCAACGGATGCGCGAGGAGGGATTGATTAAGTTTATCGGGCTGGGTGTTCGGCAACATGAATTTCATAAAATTGCCATCGAAACGGGTGTCGTTGATGTAATCCTCACATACTTAGACTACACGCTCCTGAGTCAAACTGCGAATGAGTGGTTGTTACCCCTCGCTGCGGCAAACGACATCGGCGTTATTAATGGGAGTCCGATTGCGATGGGATTGCTCTCTGGGGTTGAACCAGATGTATCCGTTAAAAGGCCGCATTTAGACGGACGTGATGCAGAAAAAGCGCATCGTCTCTGGCAGTGGTCAGGTGATAACGACTTGAACGTGTTGAATCTGGCGATTCAATTCTGTTTTCGTCAACCCCGTATTGCGATGAACCTAACGGGTGCTAAGAATGCGATGGAGGTTGAGCAGAATTTTGCTGCTGCGACGACTCCGGTTTCGGAGGATGTGTGGGAACAGATAGAGACGGTTTTGTAGGCGAGTGAAATTGTAAGATAAATCCGAAAAAATGGCAAACTAAAACAGACATGACATCCTTGAAGCACTAGCGAATACAATCGTTTTTAGGTGATTCGTAGAGATGATGTTTTCCTTTACCTAAAGTCGATTTTCAGGATGCCAGACGAGTTACCCTCCGAAAAAAATAGTGCCAATTGCCAGCCCTATTACGACGACACTCGCAATTGCATTTAGCCATATCCAAAGATTAAGTAATTTTTTCGGGAGTTGCGTCCTAGATTTCGGACGACGAAATATCCAAATAAACATCCAACAAGAAATCGTTCCCGACGCTGTGGTCGCTATATCGTGGTATTCCTTCAGACTTATATATGGCAGCAGCAGTGGAAGAAATAGTGGTAGCACCGCCAAGAGGTAAAGATGCCCATCTTGGTCTATCCGCAGGTTCCATCTCGAATTTTTCATTTCTGCTCCTCCAATTTTCTTTGATGCTTCTCTATTTTCTTTTCCTTATCGTGGTATTGGTATAATGAAGTTATCAAGTTTTCAAACCAAAAGAAGTTCTCCGATGCGTATTATATCACTTTTCTGCGAAATAGACGACTTTTTTCTTGAATCCGTCTCGGTAAACTGACCGGAGGGCAGGCTGTCAAAGCCTTGAACGCGAATCCAGAAGGCAAGCATCGGATCGGATAACACGTGCGACTAGTGAAAATCCGCACAAAAATAGGAGCGTCGTTCCTATCCAGAGAAGGTCTCTTGGGCTGAAATACACTCGGACGATACCTAAAAATAAGAACGTGATGCCTGATAGGAAGAAAAAAAATATTGTCAGTTTTCGCTTCAACAAAACCCTAAAACGGAATGTCATCAAAAATCTCCTTTCCTTTTTTTGCCCGAGGCCTGAGAATCTCGAGGGTTTTCGGTAAATTGATGAGAGAGGTCCCTCATAACGCTCTTGTCTCATCTGTGTTCAATTATCGAAAATAATAGCAAAAGTCAGTAAAACTGTCAAAAAAATCAGTCTGATTTTTTATTCACTAACAAAGACAACCGTGGTATCCTTAGGAAAAGCTAATACCACTTCACAAGAAATTACTCTGATTTGCCCAAGATGTTCCGCCGAGACTTCACCGTGTTTGGAGGGATACTCAGCCTTGCTGCTGATTCAGCCTCCGTCAGTCCGTCTGCCCATAACTCAAAAACTTCTACATAAATGGAGCCCAGTTCCTTAACAATCTCACGGATTTCATCCATATCTTCCCAGATACGCTCTTGCCGCAAGCGGCGTTCTTCTGCTACAGTGCTTTTGACGGGTTTAGACCTTGACTTTTGGTGGGGTTTGCGGTATATTGTTGATGTTGAGATGAAAAGCATAGGGCTTATGCAAAAGTATAGAATTCGGTTTATCAGCGTGTGATCGGTGCGGTTGGAATGCACATCGCATTTGAGCGAGTACGCCGCAAAACCGCATCTACCAATGGGGTGCGTAAGTCCTGAAGAATCAGAACCAAAATTTTATAGTGTGGAGGATGGTGAGTGCTGATGAAATTTCAGGGACGGGTTGCGTTGGTAACAGGCGGGAGTCGTGGGATTGGAAAGGCAACGGCACTTAAACTGGCAAGTGAAGGTGCAACTGTTGCTGTCCATTATTCACGTTCAGCTGCCAAAGCAGAAGCAGTCTGTGAGGAGATTCGTGGCTTGGGGCAACACGCAATACCGGTGCAAGCGGATATTGCGGATAGAGATGCCGTGAACAGGATGGTTACAACAGTGAAAGAAGCACTCGGCACGATTGAACTATTAGTGAACAACGCCGGGGATGTCGGCGATATGACGTTTGACGAACTGACACCTGAACACTGGGACCGGATTATTGCGATTAACTTGACGGGTCCGTTCAATGTGCTGTGGGCGGTTAAACCGGGAATGGTTGCACAGCAGTTTGGACGTATTGTGAATGTGTCGTCGATTGCTGCATTGGCAGTGCGTCCGGATCAACTACCGTATGCAGCGGCAAAAGCCGGGGTTATCTCTCTAACGAAATCGTGTTGTGGTCCGTTGGCACGTCATAACATCCGCATCAATTCGGTTGCCCCGGGTGCGATCGCAACGGATATGCTCAATGAGGTTTCGCCAGAAATGAAGGCGCAGCTCCGGTCTACCACGCCTCTTGGCAGACTCGGCGAACCGGAAGAGATGGCGGACGTAATAGTATTTCTCTTGAGTGAAGAATCGAGTTATATGACGGGTTCGACGGTCATTGCGAGTGGGGGTCGTATTTTGATTCCGTAATGGCGGTCAGTGTATTCCTGCCTGTTCTAAAAATGTGCTAACGGGCAATAAATTGCCCTACTACGAACAGGAACTTCGTCTACCATTTTTTAAGAAGGCTATAGGCGCAATTCAAGAACCGTATCTCCGACTTCTAAGTCGAAGGCAACGAATGTCTGCTTACCTTCGTGGAGAAAAGTATCTCTCTGAAAGTCGCGCCGAGATTTTACTTCGCGGAGCTCCCACCCGTTGACTCGCACAAAGCGGCCCGGTGCATCAATGGCGAGTGTGAAATTTGCTGTCGGGAATTGGGTGGAGAGGTTAATTTGCTGCACACCCCCCCTACCCTCCTTATCAACGGGGACAGACGGATTTCGCGCCAAGACTGCGATGTCGGTGAGTTCGCGTGCCATCGAATAATGACCGATTTCTGAGTTCTTCATCCAAATTGTCTTTGTGCCATCTGGGTCATAATCATTGAGCCGCGCCTTGACGGTTTTCAGGACCTCAAACCCACTTTTTTCGCCGTTGAAATAGAACCCGGGCCAATGTCCAACGAGGACGCACGGCAGTTCCTTTTCAAGAATCGGCGGAAGCCGTCCGCCTTGCAAGTCTTTTGTGATGAACCGGTCAGCATCCCCTAAATCGTATCCTGTCCAACCGCCGAACCAGTCCCCTGCACATGAAACGATACTGGCGATGGCAACCCCTTTCTCCTTTTCAGCATACCAGATTGGGACATCTGGAAGTTCATCATGTTTAAGCCACAAAAAAAAGAAAGGACGTGGATTGTTATTGACGTGCTGTGAAGCGGTTAGCACTGCCTTCGCATACGCTGCCTCTTGACGTTTCCCGAAAGCTCCGGGACTCGTTACACCTTCACACGGAATACCGACGTTATCAAGCATCTTCATCGCCGTGATGATGTAGTCTGTCAGTCTGTTGTCAACAGGTGGATCCACCCATTCGACCTGTTCCCACGCTTCGGTGAGGGTGAATGTGTCGAGATCAACGACAGCCGTATGGGTGAGCATCTCGGGTGTCAAATCGAAGTTGGGCCAGATGATTTCTCGGTAAATCCGTAGCCACGCCTGATACTCGTGCGTTGGAAAATCCGGAAATCCCTCATCAACGCGTCCCATGCCTGCAGGATACGGAATGAGGCTAAATTTGCCTTTCACGCCATTTTCCCAGCACCATTCTGCCCACTCCCATGCGAAATCAGCGGGAATTGTCGGTGGTATTTTTTTCAGTAGAGAAGCGTTGCCCTCCCAACGTTCAGGCGGAACGCCCGGGTGGTGGCGTGTTTTCCAAGCGTGTCGCTGGTGGATCCAGTAATAAGTGAGGTTGATTACTGGACACGAATCATCAACGATAAGGGAAAGCGGCGTTCTTAATAGCGGATTGCAGACATCAATGTTTATATCTTTCACTCGACTGTCCTCATTCATTAGCATTTAAAAAATTTTGGAGACATTGTCTGATGTAAGGCACATCGTCTACCCACAAACCATCAACACCCCCAGATTTATGTGCCGAGACTGCCCAAGCCACATCCTTTACAGTTTGAATAAATCCAGCCTCCACAACGATTCCATTTGCCTGAAGTGCCTCGACCTTACGCTTAACAGCACCGAAGGTGAGCCCGTTATAAACTTGAAAATGATTAAGTCCGCTCCAACCTAAGATGATACGGTTAGCATCAATAGCATCGGCTGCCTTGAGAAAGTTTGCCATAGGGTTAAGGAGAATCGCGCTGGTCTTTAATCTCGGCTCCAGCTGCTTGGCATTTACAAGCAGCTGCTTGTGAGCGTAAAAAGTGAGTATGCTAACGAGATGAACGACCTCAAAGTGTCGAATTCGTTCGACAATGATAGAGAGCAGTTCTGGCGCGTCGGATTTTGGTTCAACAAAGCACGGTATCTGGTTTTCTCGTGTAAACTTAAGTGCATCATCAAGGTGTGCTACAGGTTCATCGGAAGTGCCTGATGTCAGCTGCTGCACATCTTCCCAAGTGAGTTGGTTAAGAGGTGTCGAACATCCAGTGGCTTCCCGAATGTTATTGCTGTTGAAGCCGACATGAATCAACACAGGTTGTTTGTCTTGGGTGAGGCAGACATCGCACTCGTATCCATCAGCACCGTCTACCAATGCTTTTTTAAAGGAGGCAAGTGTATTTTCCGGGGCACGTCCCATGCCACCACGATGCGCAAAGAGTTGTATTTTCATATCTTCTTGTGCCACATCCGCTCAAAGTTATCCTGGGGGGTGAACCCTAAGATGCGTTTCGTTTTGACATTAGAGAACTGCTGATGGGGAAGATCGGCAAAAATGTTGAAAATTTCACAACGCGAGGGTAGTTTTTCGAGATCAATTTCCAAACCAAGTCGGAATGCTTCACCTGCGTCTCGCCAACTGACAGAAAACGGATTGAGATCGGTCCCTTCTGCTTGCTCTTCGTGTTCACGAAAACTCAAAAACAGGTAGCAGAGGACATAAATATCGTAATGTTCAGTGAAGATTTTGCAAATCTCCTGTCCGAGTCCTTTAGTTATTGGATAGAGTCCAGTGCTTGTATGCGGTGGGACATCGGAATTAATCTCGTAGTCAAAAGTGGTATAACTGTCGCCTTGAACGGTAAAGTGGGGACCTGTGTTAATGACGCGGCGAATTCCATGTTCGACAGCGGCGCGCATTGTATTGTAACACCCGCGTGTGCTAACATCAAAAGCCAACTGCCGGTCGTGTCGGAGTACGGAGCAATTGAGAATCGCGTCCATCCCCTCAGCAGCACGCATGATCTGATCCAATGAACCGACATCAATGCGCATTGATTCATGTTTCGTCTCAATCTCGTTGATGTCCGTAACGCGTAAGGTGTAGTAAGGTTCTAAGGCTTTCACGACATGCGGGCCAAGGTAACCGTTCCCCCCTAAAATGAGTACTTTCATTGGTATGCCTCCGGTTGTTACAGCACATTGGAGTGTGCCTACTACTTTTAGGATTGTGCTGGTACGAATTGCGGGTTGAACTCCAGATGTGACTTAGCTTTCCCGATTGAGAAGCGGGATCCAGGGAACTCTGACTGAATGTGAAAGATTCGCCACGGTGCGGAAGAATTGAGGGCACACCTGAAAGCTGCGACAGCATCGCTCATCTCCACCCACATAGCGTCAAATTCGGCAGTTGCCGCAGTCTTAGCAGTGACAAGATTACCGAGGCGGAGGCATGTAACGTCGAATTTTCTTTCGCGTGCGAATTCCCTACATGTAAATTCACCCAAATGTTTTGAAAGCACAAAACTATCAACAGCGGGTCGAGGTCTCCAACTCTCCGTGACCGTCCAGTCTTCACCGTGTTGCTCAAAAAGGCGGAGCGTACTTGCGTAAATGACATGCTTTACACCGGCTGCTGATGCTGCCATGAGTAGATTATAGGTACAGCGGGTCTGATAATCAATCGCGTAATTATCGGGTTGATCGGCTTCAGAGAGGCATTGAGGCGGCACCTCAGCAATGTGGATAATAGTGTCGATATCTCGGACGAGTTCGTCGGCCGTCTCATCATGCCCAAGTTCGCTTTGCACGAAAGTTCCGACGGCATTTTCGACCGGGTGAAGTTCTGTTAAGCGGAGTGTGTGTGTTTCAGCCAATGCTTCAGCCACATTGCGTGCCAGTTCAGAACCAGCAGCGGTAATCAAGATATTCATATTTTTAACTATTGACCTCCTGGCTTTTAGGTTCCGCTACTCTTCGGGCAGGGCAGGAAGCCCAATGCTTTAGCGTTAGGAAGAATGTCTATTTATTTTTCGGCTTACTACAAAAAATCTATTTTTACAAGACTTCTCGAATTTTTGCCGCAATGTTACCAATCTCCTCCATATCACCCTCGCTGGGTTGCCATGGTAACCGCAATGGGTCCCCTGCCCATCTCGGAATGATGTGGAGATGAAAATGGAACACGGTCTGAAATCCTGCGGCTTCGTTTGACTGAAATAGGTTAAGTCCATCAGCGTTTAACGCTATCCTAATCGCGTTTGCGATTGGAATCGTGGCTTGCATAATTCGACAGCCGACTTCTGTGGGCATATCAAAGATATTTCTGTAGTGCTGTTTCGGTATAACGAGGGTATGCCCAGGATTTGCGGGTGCAATATCCATAAAAGCAAAAACGTGTTCGTCTTCGTAAACTTTCGCTGCTGGAATGTTCCCAGCAATAATCTCACAAAAAATACAATCCATTGTGTTGGGTCCTCAGCGTAGATATTAACAGATATTTTAGCAAATCCAGAATGGAAAATCAATTCTTTTAACGATCATGTGGCAGGATTATTCAGTTTTAAGGTTTTTGTCCGATTTATTTTATCGTGCAAACTTTAAGGTTACGAAGCACGAAGGCACAGACTAACAGTCTATGTTCCAAAAGAGAAAGCTAAATGCTCCTGAACAGTGCCCAGATTAAATAGACAAAAAATTGGATTGTGGTAAAATGCGTAAACATGGCACAGTACTCCTATACTCTTATTCACCAAGACCGATCCACTTCGGCGCGAGTCGGCAAATTCCACACAGCACACGGTGTTGTGAATACCCCGATATTTATGCCGGTAGGGACGCGCGGTACAGTGAAGGCATGTACACCCGAAATGCTATCCGATCAGATTCAGGCAGAGATTATTCTTGCGAACACCTATCACCTTTATCTCCGTCCTGGACACGAGACTGTCCAAGAGGCAGGCGGTTTGCATCCGTTTATGGGATGGCAACGCCCTATCCTAACGGATAGTGGCGGATTTCAGGTTTTCAGCCTTGGCAGCCTTCGGACGATTATGGAAGAGGGCGTAACGTTTCGCTCTACAATAGACGGGAGCGAACACTTTATTAGTCCCGAACGTTCAATTGAGATTCAGAATGCCCTGGGCGCGGACATTATCATGGCGTTTGACGAGTGTCCTGCGCTCCCGAATGACTATACGTATCTTAAAAACTCAATGGAGATGACCTTACGGTGGGCAGCGCGGTGTAAAGCGGCACATCAAAACCCGAACCAACTGCTTTTCGGAATTGTTCAAGGCGGTATGGAACGCGATTTACGTCAGGCGAGTGTGGAAGGGACGGTATCTATCGGTTTTCCGGGATATGCGATTGGTGGTCTAAGTGTTGGGGAAGAAAAGGATCTGATGTATGAGACGCTGGCATACACCACGCCGCTTCTACCCAATGAGAAACCGCGCTACTTGATGGGTGTTGGAACCCCTGAAGACTTGGTCTACGGTGTCCGTTGTGGGATCGACATGTTCGATTGCGTGATGCCGACTCGGAACGCCCGCAATGGGTCCCTATTTACAACAACAGGTATTGTCCGCATCCGCAACTCGAAGCACAGCCGTGACTTTGGTCCATTAGATCCGGGATGTACCTGTTATACCTGTCAGAACTTTACACGTGCGTATCTACGACACTTGCATGTCGAAAACGAGATTCTTGGTTCGCAACTGCATACCCTGCACAATCTACATTTTTATATCAGTTTAATGCGTGGGATTCGGTGTGCTATTTGTGACGGAAGTTTCGCAGCATTGGCGGCGGGTGAACCGGATATTAGTGCGTTAGTGAAGTTGGGACAACCCGCTCAACCGAATCAACAACTCAGCTAACCCACCAGATATTTAAACACAGAGGAGAGATTATCATCAGGTGAGTAGAGTTGAGAGACGTTTAATTCGCTCTCAATGAGAAGTTCGGGAAGTCGGGCATAGAAAGCATCCGGTCTGGCGGTTTCGATGATAATATCGCCTGCTTCGTCTGTTTCTGGTGCGTCAACAGTCCCATCGCCATTAACAAAAGTTACGCTCAGGATATCCTCAAAAGGAAGGCAGACTTGCGCCAAGCGGCGCGGTTCATCGGTGCTTAAGTAGACCTTGTGAGGGTGTTCGTCAATCAGTTCACGAATATCGGAGATAGTCCCCTCAGCGAGAATTCGTCCCTGATGAATGAGCAGAATTGTTTCCGTCAACGCCTCAATCTCGTAGAGGATATGACTCGAAACGACGATGCTGATGCCTTTATCCGCAAGTTCACTCAGGAGCGCGAGCACATGTCGTCTCCCGTTCGGATCCAAACCAGTAAGGGGTTCATCAAGGAAAAGGAGTTCGGGTTCATGTACCAATGCCTGCGCGAGTTTGATGCGCTGCCTCATGCCTTTGCTATAGGCACCGATGGGTCGGTCTTTTGCGTGCAGCATATCCACCGTCTCCAGGCCCCGTAGGCTCCGAGATTCAACCTCCGCTTTATCGTATCCGCTTAACGTCGCGAAAAAAGCGACAAACTCAAAGCCGCTCATGAACTGATACGCCAATTCTATATCGGGGCAGTAGCCCACCCGTTTCGTCAGGTCAGGATTGTTCCACACGGGTTGGTTGAGGACTTTGACTTCGCCTTGGTTGGGTTTGAGTTGCCCGGTCATGAGTTTAATTAAACTGGTTTTGCCCGCGCCGTTTGGGCCCAATAAGCCGGTTATTCCGGGGTGAATTGTGAGGGTGATGTCGTTCACCCCCATGACCTCGCCGTACCATTTGGATAGATTTTCTGTTTGAACGATCATTTAACGTTCCTTGCGCTGATTGCTGATTTTTAGGGTCTCTTCAAGGTTCTGGATACCGGCAGTCGTCCCCAGAGCAGTGACACACGCAGCACCTGTTGCAGATGCCAATTCTGCTGTTGCTTTTAGGTCCCAACCCATGCGGGTGCCTGCGAGAAAACCCGCGACGTAAGCGTCCCCTGCCCCCGTCGCGTCAACAACATCCACCGGGTACGCGGGTGCTAAGTATTCAGCCTCTGGCGTGGAGGCGTAACTACCGTTTTCCCCCATTTTAATGACGACGGTGCGGATACCGTAGTTGCTCCGCAAAAATTGCGTAATTTCTCTGTACTCAGACAGACCCGTGAGATGTTGTGCCTCGACGATACTTGGCATAAACATATCTACGTGCGGCAAACAAGGTTGGAGTGTCTCCATCCACTTCCCTGTTGCATCATACACTGTGTCAAGCGAAGTGGTTATGCCCAATTTCTTCGCTGTTCGGAGAACGTTTGCCATTGGTGCCCCGTCAAAACCGGGCATGACGAGTGCTCCGGCGATGTGTAAAATCTTGACGGTTTTGATAAGTTCCCAATCAAGATCGGCTTCACAAAGTTCAGCATTCGCGCCGATGTAATGGTAGAAAGTGCGTTCACCATCAGAGGCAACGGCGACAAACGTAAATGAAGTGCTGGCATCGGCATCTTGTCGCATGCCAGCTGCGTTGACATCGTTGTCTGTGAGTTCCTGCAGGATGAGATCACCGAAAGCATCGGCACCCACTCTACCCATTGCGCCAGCAGAGATACCGAGGCGTGCGAGTGCAATAGCCGTGTTGTTAGCACAGCCTCCGGCATGGATTTCGAGTTCATCAAAGAGTGCTAATTTTCCCTTTTCGGGGAATTGATCTATCGGTCGTCCTAACACATCAACGACATAAATGCCGAGGGATAGCACATCCATAGTTCACCTCTTACGGTATGCCTTGAGACAATTTCTTTTAACGCCTGGTCCCAGGTCGGAAAACTACCAAAGTATCACTATTTATATCAAAATCTCCATCCGCTGCTATGTCAGTAAAGTTCTGAGAAGTCCATCCAATAATGTAGGATTGTCGATTCAAATCCGTCCCCATCATCAGATATTGCAATACGCCCTCTTGTTGTAGGATTCTCGCAAATGCTTCTCGTGTGTCACTCAGTTCTTCATCAGGCGGCATCCTTGATGTGGTATGCATTGGGAGACGCTCTGTCGAAGGTTTGGTCTCTTGTTTCGGATCCCGATGGATTGGAATGTCTCCTAAGTAAGTTATTTGCTTACCCGTGACGCGCCACGCGTCTTCAAGTTCAACGGGTAGTTGTTCCGTAAACGCTTCCTTGACATAGATCGTCGGGTGCCACGGCTCCACAAAGACATCCTGCAACTGTACCTCTGAACTACGCCTCAACGTCCCAATTTGTTGAGACAATTCAGTTTCCTGATGACGAATAAAAGTCCCGTTTGGAAATCCAATGGTTGTTTCAGTACGCGCCGTAGTGCGAATAGAAACAAAACTTTGTAGGTGCGCGCGCTGCTGCTCAGGATAGACTGACAAGATCGACAGTTGGTCTGCTGTCATATTGTTAGGCAAAATATTTCTTGCTACTGCGATTGTGCTCACCGAAAGCAGAAGAAAGAGGCAACTGCCTACCCAGTAACCGGACGACTCTCGCTCAGACCTCCCAAAATGGAGCAGAAAACCGCCAAAAACGAGAAGGTACACCGGTAAGACTATCGCCAACAGTTTAATGAGTGGCACTTGCGTTGGCATTTTTGAGAGAAACTGTCCATAAATTCTCTCCTCATGTCG
Source organism: Candidatus Poribacteria bacterium (assembly GCA_963662915.2). Taxonomy (GTDB): domain Bacteria; phylum Poribacteria; class WGA-4E; order WGA-4E; family WGA-3G; genus WGA-3G. The sequence continues at coordinate 3,713,915 of CAXXEU010000002.1, forward strand.
ACGAGAAAGCGCGTACTGATCTGCAAGATGTCGCGGAGATTTACCCGACTCACTCAGCAAATGTTGCCAGAGTGCCGCACCTATCTCTTGCTCCGAGAATGGCAACGCGTTGTAATCAAACGCGAGACAGAGAATTTGCCCATCTCCAAAGTTCTGTTTTGCAACGTAAATCCGATCCTTCGTACCGATTAACGTTTCACATCCGACCTTCGGTGCAAACACAATGCGTTCAAACAAAATTCCATTGCTATCAGAAGAGTGAAAACCGAGTTGTTCATACCAAGCATCCGAGAGCGTCCGCGTTTTTTCTACACCTTTCAGTTCAACTGGAAGGAAAGGTTCTACAAAACTGCCACGCAGTGCGTTAAAGCTACCACCGCCGGACATAATAAGTGTGCCACCCCGCTGTATCCAATCAAATAGTGCTGTCTGTTGTGCTTTAGAGACATGTCTCTCTGTCAAAAAGGTCTCACGGATAACAAGAACATCAACAGCACTATAACCGATCCAGTCCGGTAGCAGTGCGGTTGAATCCGATAAGTATTTAACATGTACGTGTGCGTCGTTAGGAACCTGCAACTGCTTTTTGTCAATAAACCGTTTTAACTTATCGCCGCTCGGTGCCAACACTAACACGAGATAGTCTTTACGTGCGACAGGTGTGGGTAATAGCACTTCGCGGGACGCATCAGCGTTATCAGTCTCTCTGCCAGTGTGTAAGAGATCACTTTCCACAGGCGTTGTGGACACAAGTTTTATAACAAGCTGTGTCGCATTTTTCGGGCAGTAAACATAGAAGTGTTTCCGTTGTCGTCCGGTTGGGCTAAGTCGCAGTGGGGTGGCGTATCGTTCAAATGGTGTATTTGAAGTAAAATTCCAGACCTCCACTATCAGTTCCCCAGTAAATATATCCGGTTCATCCTGACTCTGGACAGTAACAATCAAGGGTGCCCACGTACCTGTCTTGTAGCCATCGCCAAATCCGAAGGTTGCATTTTCAACTTCCACGGCACCAAAGGCAACAGACACCGAAAAAAGCGAAAGGTAGAGCAATATTTTCATTTCGCCTACTCCAACGGAATCAAGGTTAGAAATCGCTCCTATTGGGTTGCCCCCACAAGACGCGCTGGATTGTTAGCAAGTCTCGTCTTCACTGCTCCTGCAAAAGGATGCGTGCTAAAAACGCCGTTTCCTAACATAATCATTGACGCAACACCGCCTTCCGCCTCAATCTGTGAGATTGTATTCATTACGCGTGCGTCGTTGAGCAATCCGCTTTCTACGGAAAACTGCTTTGAAACAGTAAAGCAGGCGTTAAAGAGTTCAGCATTCGGTTTGACATGCGTAAGCGTTCGCAAAGTGTTCAAAGCTACATCAGCAGCACGATTAATACGAAGGGTCTGCTCTCGGTTTCCAAGGACCTCGCTTGTCTGAATCGGTCCGAAGTACCGGTAATAGATAGGTTGTTCGGCAATCGGCAATCTATCAGCGACCAAAGGTGCGCCTTCCTGCAACTTGACGAGGCAGCCACCGTGATATTGTGAGCATACATCTCCGAGACCGGTGCGATTTTCGACCTCTGCGACATGTGCTACCATCGTAAGTGCTTCTGTATCCTTGCGTAGACCCAAGAGTTCATTGAGCGCGTAAGTTGTTGCGAGTGCAGCGGCACCGCTAAGTCCGAAGCCACAACCGAGGGGCAAAGGAGAAGTCAGGTCTACCCTTATGCCTGTGACACCAGTGTTTTGGATTAACCGCTCAACAACAGCAAGGACTGTCGGAAAATCGATGCCTTCTCCGTTAAATAGCACCTCTGTTTCACGAGAGTGAGAAACAGTAACTTCCACACCCTCTGTAACGGTGAATCCCATACCAAGTGAGTGCATACGGGTCGCGTCGGAATGCGGAATAACCTTGAAAACACACGAAATATTGCCGGGGGCAAACGCTCTCGCCATTTTTCTAACGATTGCTTCTGAGCTGCTGCGTCCGTTGTCCTTGCAGATGTCCAATTATTAACCAACCTTTCATAACCCAGAGACGGTTGGAATTAACCAAAACCTTTTTCTAACGATTGCTTCTGAGCTGCTGCGTCTGTTGTCCTTGCAGACATCTAAAGTTAATAGTTTAGAAATTCTATACATTCCGTTGAGGCGCGGAATATCTTGGGTGGAACGCACCCTCACCACATTGCCCTTCTCCAATTTTCGCGGCTTGTCCGCCACCGGTAACGGAGCATCTTGCACCGTCTAATTCCGGTAGGACGTATCGCTGGAACCATGCCCCCATCTGTTGTCGCATGTCGGTTATCCGTGCGCTCTGAGATTTTTCATCTATCAGATTTTTCCGTTCATCCGGGTCGTTCACGAGGTCATAGAGTTCATGCGGTCCGTAGGGATACCTGTGGACATACTTCCACTCTTGCGTCCGAATCATACGGACGGGACCATATTCGTCGAAGACAACGATCTCATCCTGTGCGTCGTTTGTTTCTCCAGAAAGCGTGGGGACGAAACTTCTGCCCGGGGACATATCGTCATTCGGGTCGGGTAGACCAAGATAATCAAGGAGCGTCGGCATGAAATCGTATTGGCTGACCATCGCTTCACTAACGCGCCCTTCTGGAATTCTGCCGGGTTGACTGATAATAAAGGGGACCTTCACAGAGTTTTCATACATATTTAGTGGGAAGGTACCGTTTCCTTTATGCCAAAATCCGTGATGTCCGCACGAGTAGCCGTTGTCGCTACTGAAAACAACGAGTGTATTTTCACGGATACCGAGTTCGGCAAGTCTATCGAGAATACGTCCCACGTTCAGATCAAGAGCCGTTATCGCTGCGAAATAACCCTTCAATGACTCACGGTTCCCCATGTGAACAGCCGCGCCCTGCACCGCCCACGGATGCAACGCCTCCTGTGGACACGTTTTGAAGGGGCAATCGTCATAAGAGTCAACGATGTCTTGCGGGTGTCCAGTGAAAGGGGTATGCGGTGCGTTATAGTTGACGCTGAGGTAGAAGGGGCCATCTTTGTTCGCCGAGATAAAGTTTAACGCGTCGTCGGTGATGACATCGGTGAGGTAGCCGGGCTGCATTTCGACCTGTCCATCCCGTATCATATCCGCGTCGTTATATTTGCTTCCACCGGTGAGTAAAGCAAACCAATGGCTGAACCCGTGTTGGGGTGTTAAACTGTCGCCGAGGTGCCATTTGCCGCTCAATCCGACTGTGTAGTCATTCTCTGCGAGTACGTCTGTGTAGCAGGTAAGCCCATCTAAATATTGGGCAGGATTCGGTGGCATATTGCCGTCTCGAATCCAGTCGTGTACACCGTGCGCAGATGGGATTCGTCCTGTCATAAGACTGGCGCGTGCTGGAGAGCAGACGGGACTTGTGCAGAAGAAATTCGGAAACCGGGTGCCTTCTGATGCCAATTGGTCAAGATAAGGGGTCCGTACCTCATCATTACCGCAGCAACCCGCAGCCCACGGTCCCTGATCGTCCGTTAAAACAAAAATGACGTTTGGTTTGTTGCTCATATCGAATCCTCCGTGGAATGGTTATCAGTTATCGGTTGTCAGTTTTCAGTGTTTAAGGAAGCACACTTTTCACGTCAAACGACTTCCTTTTCCAATCTCCTCAACTGACATCTATACTTGATCTACGTCTTGCAATTCTTCGAGGAGACGAACGATGTCGCGATAGCACTTGTCGAACGAATCCACTTGACGCGCCTGTTCAAAGTCAAAAATTGCTGTAAGTGCGGGTTGGTCGCGTTTAGAACGATACGTTTTACCGCTTTGCATCCGCTCATGCAACCATTCTTTTGCCCCACGAATTGCCTCTGGATCGCTCGGTGGATCAATATCGCTTCTTAGACCTCTTTCCCCACGAAGCGACTCGGCTGCTGCAAGGAACCATGCCTCGAATTCGTGTTTAGCGAGTACAACGGCAATAGGCACATTACGAAAGACTTGTGAAACTTGACGAAGTAGTGACGGTCCCAGTTCTGCTGGACAGTCATCGTCACTGTCCAAGATGACAAATATAGCACCTTGTCTCCCGATATTCCGAACTGCTAATCCGACTGCACGCTCAAGTTCACCTGCCTTAAAGACCCTATTTCTACGAATACGGATCGGAGTTGGAATGACAGTCGTCAATTCAGGATAATGGCTTGCTGCCACGCGTCGAATCAAAATTGGTACCGCTTCTACTTCGCCGTGTCCTTCAACAATACATCCAATTTTGACCCTCATTCACGCGTCCCTTTTTTTCGGTTAGTATCTCTCTTGTTGGAATCAAAAAGATTAAGCTGCTTAACTTTCTCAGGGTTAGCCAAAGAGGTCTGATTTGGATCTGGCTGCAATTGACCAACACGTAGAAGTTCACCTACTGTAAACAATTTATCGCGCACGACAGACTTTCCCACCTCGTTCACTGGAGCGATGACTGTATTGCCATCATCTGCTTCAACTGCAAGAATTGACTCCACATCCAGATGCTTGTCCTCAAGCAGATCTGGACTGTGAGTAGTGACGATAACCTGCGTTCTGTGGGCAGCATCCCGAAGGGCATCAAGTAGGACTGCTACCGCGCCTGGGTGAAGGGCTATCTCTGGTTCCTCAATTCCTACCAATGACACCCCTTTCTGTTGCTCGTTACCCCCCTGAAAGAGTGCTACGAAAATTCCCAATAAGCGGAGTGTACCATCAGACATATTATTAGCGAAAAACTCCCATGGGTATTTGTCCGCCGCGACCTTCTGTCTGAACGCTAATGTTTGCTTGGATCCAAATGCTTTGACATTCACCTCACGAATATCCGGAACAACTAATGCTAAATACTCCTCAAGGTCTGTTTTCACAGCGGGCGGAAGTTGAGTCAGGATACTGGTTAGGTTGCTGCCATCTCCCATAAGGATGTCTGCAGGATCAGCATCTTGGAAATCTCGGATTTTGTCCAAATTGAAGTTGTAAAATCCCATCCGAGAAAATGCATCATAGACAGGACGAAATTCAGGCAGCCCCGATGCATTTACCAAGTAGAGACGATGTGTTGCAGCCGCTGGTGCGACTTCCACACTGGTGTCGGTTACAGTGCCACTCTCAACACGGAAGTATTCTTCTGATGTGAGGCACAGCTTGTTTTGAATTCTACATTCTTCAGCCTGAACCTCGTAACCTCCGGGTGAACGCGTCCTAACTTGGAAGGCATAGTACCCCGTAAAACCTTCAGGTAAAACGAATTCAAGACGAATGCTGAAATGGTTTGGATGGCCACGAGAGCGGCGGCGAACATCATTAATCCCTCCACGAGCGCGTAAGGCGTGGCCCAGCGATGAATTCAACGCGTCCGCAACGAACCGCAGCGCATCCAGAAAATTGCTCTTGCCCGCGCCGTTACGTCCTACAAGGAATGTCAGAGGACCCAACTGGACATCACACGCGGCAATACTCTTGTAGTTCTTTAGAACAACTCTTGTAATAAACGTTGAATCTTTCATGTTATTACACCTTACCTTGGCACCTCTGCTGTAGGAAGGGTTTGTAACCCCGATTCCATGTAGCGTTACGCTACCGGAAACGCATCACCGACAAGCCGTTCGCCATCCGCAACCTCAATTGTCGGAACGAGGACGTGGTTGGGTGACTGCGTGTTATTATAACAGACATCTTGCGCCATGAAGATCATAACGAAGGCGCGACGTTGTCGGTCTGTAACGTTTGGGGGTGTGCCGTGCCAGTTGAGGCAGTGATGGAACATACATTCCCCTGCTTTCAATTCTACGGGGATACCGTGGCTGATGTCCAACTTCTGTCTTTCTGTCCACTGATTCGGAGGCGGTTCGCGTCCTTCTTCACGTGCTTTTGCTGCTGCTGCATCCGCTTTGGCTCTTGCTGCAATAGAGAAGCGTTCGTCTTTGTGGCTCTTCGGCATGACGTGCATACACCCGCTATCGACCATTGCATCGTCGAGCGCAAGCCAGCAGCTGACGATGTTCGGTGGACTCAGGGGCCAAAAGAAAAAGTCGTGATGAAATCCGAAATGTCCGTTGTCGTGCGGTGGTTTGGAGATAACCTGATCGTGCCAGAGACGGACTTCGGGGGTATCCAAGAGTGCGCGGGCTGTGCCTGCGATGAGCGGATGGTGAATGGCAGCTTTATAGCGCGGTTCTCGTTTCCACATATTGACGTATTGGTGGATTGCACGCGGGTGCCCCCTCTGCCGATCCAGTTGCGTGTCATGCCGATCATGTCCATATTTGAACTCTGGGGACGACTCGTCACCTTCAGTCAGTTCCAATTCAATGATAGCATCCAATCCATCTCGCATGGCATCAACGCCGTCGCTATCTAAGACTGTTCCAAACTTGAGATAGCCGTTTTCCTGAAAAAAATCAATCTGTTTTTGTGTTACCATTGTGTTTCTCCGCATGCTATAGTAAAGTTTAGAATTAATTTGGACACTCTGCACTCCCGGGATAAAGGAAGTTATAGAATACTAAAATTCAGGTGGGTTCGTTTTTATTTCTTTTTCTTATACTCATGCTACGGCACGCGGAGCGTGCCTGCTACTTTTAAGTCCAGACTTAAATCGGAAACTGGTGATTGCCAGCGGTCAACCCACCATCAATGACAAAGATCGCTCCGGTTGCGAAACCGGATTCATCAGAAGCGAGGAAGAGCGCAGCGTTCGCTATGTCAACGGGTTGCCCAATTCTCCCTAACGGATACCACGGCGTAATCTCATCCAATATCTGCGGGTTGCGTTCAATCATGGGTTCCCAAACCTCGGTCTGAATTGTCCCAGGGCAGATACAGTTGATACGGATGTTGTCTTTACCGTGCGCGACTGCCATAGAGCGAGTCAATGCGATAACGCCGCCTTTTGCGGCAGAATAGGCGTGAATCGCTTGTAACCCGATAAGCCCGTTGACAGAAGCGATGTTAACAATACTACCGCCACCACCTTTTTGCATCACAGGAATGACGGCATTGGAACAGTGGCTGGTGCCTCGGAGGGCGACTGCCAAGTTTGCTTCCCAATTGTTGTTGAGCACATCGACTGTGGAACAGATAGCGTTGTTCACAAGGATGTCAACCGTGCCGTAAGCGTTAATCGTCTCAGTGATAAGTCTTTCTGCCTGGGCTGCATCAGAAACATCAGCGTTGACAAACAGTGCTTCACCGCCTGCATCGGTTATGGCAGAAACGGTTGACGTTCCGATGGTATCGTTTACGTCATCAACGACGACTTTGGCACCCTCTTCGGCAAATCGGAGGGCTACGGCTCTACCGATACCGCGCCCGGCTCCCGTGACAATGGCAATTTTGTTGTTCAATCGCATCTGCTTTTGCCTTGTGTTTTTCCTTGGAAAAATAGAGATGTTGAAGATAGTTTCTACATCATAAAATCCTTGAATTAGCCATAGCTCGCGTGGCACAAACTAACAGAAATCAACGTCAAATGCGCGTGTGGCAGTTGACGTATGCTACAAGGAGATTGCCTAAATTCTAATGCTGCAGCGTTTGTGAGATGAAAAGTTTCGTGCGCTCGTGCTGTGGATTATCAAAGAAATCTACGGGCGCCGCCTCTTCAACAATCAACCCCTCATCGAAAAAGAGGACTCGGTCAGCGACTTCACGGGCAAATCCCATCTCATGCGTGACAACAAGCATCGTCATACCGGAGTGCGCTAACTCCCGCATCACATCAAGGACTTCCGTAATCATCTCGGGGTCAAGGGCACTTGTCGGCTCGTCGAAGAGCATAATTTTGGGCTCCATTGCCAGTGATCGCGCAATTGCGACGCGTTGTTGCTGTCCACCCGAAATCTCTGCGGGGTACTTGTAAGCCTGGTCCGCAATATCCACACGTTCTAAAAGGGATAAAGCGAATTCTTCTGCTTCGCTTTTCGTCAACTTCCTGACTCGAATCGGACCTAAAGTTATATTCTCCAAGTTTGTCAGGTGCGGAAACAGATTGAACTGTTGGAACACCATCCCGACTTCTTGACGGATGAGGTTGATATGGCGGAGATCATCGGTGAGTTCAACCCCGTCAATGATAATTGTGCCACGCTGATGCTCTTCTAAACGGTTCAACGTCCGAATAAATGTAGATTTACCGGAGCCCGATGGACCGCATATCACAGCCCTTTCACCTTTTTCAAACGAAGTGGTAATCCCTTTGAGCACATGGAAATCGTCGAACCATTTATGTACATCCTCACAGGTAATAATTGGATCGCTCGCCACGTTTTCGTGCACTGCCATTTTTTTAATTCCTTCCAAAGATATTTCAAGTTAGCGCAGTCTAAACCTACAAGCCAACACCCAAGTCCGACTCAATTCTCTGGCTGCCATAAGACATCGAATAACAAAAAACAAAATAGACAACTCCGCCAAACAGATATACCTCGGCTTGTAGTCCGAGCCAGTCTGGATTGGCGATAACACTTTTGGCGACCCCTAAAAAGTCAATGAGTCCGATAATAGAGACAAGGGATGTGTCCTTAAACAACGCGATGAATTGCCCAACAATCGCTGGAATGACGGATCGGAGTGCTTGGGGTAGAACGATGAAGAGCGTTGTCTGCACATAATTGAGTCCGACTGCCTGCGCAGCTTCGTGTTGACCTCTTGGAATTGCCTGAAGCCCACCACGGACGTTCTCTGCCATATATGCTGCGGAAAAGAAGGTTATTCCGAACATCATCCGTAGAACTTGGTTAATATCAAGCCCCGGCATAAAGATGGGTATTAAGACGTTGCCCATGAATAGGATTGTTATCAATGGCACCCCGCGAACCGTCTCAATATAAGTCGTTGAAATCCATCGAATGGCACGGAGATTGCTCTGGCGGCAGAGTGCTAAAAACACACCCAACGGAAAAGAAACGACAATACCTACAACTGCTAAGATCAGTGTGAGTAGAAGTCCGCCCCAATTGCTTGTTAGCACACCGTTCTCCCCGAATCCGCGTAACACAACCATGATTACCGGAAAGGAGAGTATCCATCCGCCGAAAATCCAGGGTCGTAAGCCTGTTCTGCCACGCCCAAGGAAAAACGAGCTCGCTGTTACGGCGATCGCACCTAAAAACCATGCCCGCGTTGAGAGTTCAAAGGGGAGCAGGGCACCGATAAACCAAACACCACTCAGCACAAGTGCAAGTCGAAGGACCAAGCTGCCCCAGATGCCGGCACTTAAACCGATAAGCAGACATAGGATATAGATAGCACCCCATATACGCCATACTTGATCCCGTGGGTAAGACCCAATCGCGAAGAGTTGAAGATTAGCAGGTATCACGCTCCACTCCGCTTCGGTGAGTGCCCATGTCAGAAGCCCCTTAAAAACAAAAAACAAAAACGCAAGCACCACGCAGGTCAGAACGGTGTTATACCATGTGTTAAATAAGTTATCCTTGAGCCATGCGCCTGGTCCTTTTGTGTAATTTGGCGGTCTAATTTCTTGCCTAGCTTCTTGTTCTTCCACTATGTGATCCTTGTGTTGACACAGATGTTTTGATAAGACACCTGTCTATCAGGTTTTTCATTATCGATTAATTCGGTTAATCCGACGGTTGTACCAATTCATGGCTGCCGATGTCGTCAAACTCATAACCAGATAACTTGCCATAACCATCGCAAAAACAGGAATGGCTTGTCCCGTCTGATTCATCATGGTATTCCCTACGTGGAACAGATCGGGGAAAGCGATTGCAACAGCCAAGCTTGAGTTTTTCGCGAGATTCAGGTATTGACTGGTAAGCGGTGGCACAATGATGGGAACAGCTTGCGGTAGAACGACGAGCCGTAGGACCTGCGCTTCGTTCAAACCGACGGCTCTTGCAGCTTCCCGTTGCCCCTTGACAACTGCTTGTATACCGCTTCTGACTATCTCAGCTATAAATGCCCCGGTATATATAGAAAGCCCAATTAAGAGTGCAGAAAATTCTGGTGAAAAACTGAACCCACCGGTGAAGTTGAAGCCTTGGAACACTGGGAAATCCAGCGTAAACGGTCTGACGGGGGTGAGGAACCATCCACAGAGGGCGACGATAACGAGGGCTGGCAGTGCCCACTTCGCGCGAAAACCTGGGCGATCCAACCGTTGAAGTTTTCGCCACCGCAGAACATAGAGAATTACCGCTAAGAGCAAACCTGCACCGAGAAACCATATCCAAGTTTTTAGACCTGAGGTGGGTTCCGGCGAAGGTAGGTATATTCCGCGGTTGTTAATAAACACGCTATCGAAAAACGTGACGCTCTCCCTGACTGTCGGAAGTTGAGCCACTACGGCGGTATACCAAAACAGTATCTGGAGTAGGAGCGGAATGTTTCGGAAACATTCAACGTAGACCGTAGCTACGGTTCGGATTAGCCAGTTGCTGGAAAGACGAGCAATACCGAAAAGGAGTCCGAGAAGTGTAGCACAGACGATCCCTATGATACCGACTTTTAGGGTGTTCAGGATCCCAACCCAGAACGCTTTGAGATACATATCCGAGGGGTCATAACGAATTCCCTCTGAAATGTCAAATCCAGCTTCATTCTGAAGAAAATTGAGGTTCAGCGTTAACCCAAGCGCACGGAGCCCCTTTAACATATTCGTGTAAAGGACAACTAACAACAGAATTACACCGAGTAAGAAGACAACCTGAAACAGGACTCGCAAAACTCGAATGTCGCGCCAAAAGGGGATTTTTCCCGAGGCAGATACAACTTGAGGTGAATTATTTTCCATCTTTTGTTTTCGAAACGTCGCGTCGAATGTGAGTGAGACTTCGTTCTACCGGAAGGGCATCGCGTAAAGCAAACCACCTTGGGTCCATGGCTTATTGACCCCACGCGGTAGACCTAATGGTGTTAGGTTACGCTCAAAAATTTCGTCATAGTTGCCGACACCGGCGATAACCTGACGTGCCCAGTCTTTCGACAAACCGAGCTTTGTGCCTATATCTCCAGATTCGCCCAAGAATCGTTTGATTTCAGGGTTCTCTGTTTTAAAGGTGTTGACGTTAGCTTGCGTAATGGCGTGTTCTTCAGCAAAGAACGTCGCATAAACAACCCAACTGACGACATCATTCCACTTGTTATCTCCATGGACGGTAACAGGACCAAGCGGCTCTTTTGAAATAGTGACATCAAGAATAATATGGTCATCCGGATTTTTTAGGGATTGTCGGCGGGAGATTAATTGCGACTTATCGCTTGTCACTGCATCGCAACGTCCTTGATCATAACTTTGGTAAAGCGTCTCGGTTTCCTCAAACACAATAGACTCAACTTCGATCTCTAAAGCGCGAGTGGTATCAGCAAGGTTTAACTCCGTGGTGCTGCCAGCAGTGACACCGATAGTCGCACCTGCTAACTCCTTGAGAGATGTTATGCCGAGGTCCTTGCGGAGCATAAACCCTTGACCGTCGTAGAAAGTTGGGGGCGCGAAATCAGCCCCGAGGTCGGTGTCACGGGTCAGGGTCCAAGTAGTGTTCCGGATTAAAACATCTATTTCGCCTGTTTGAAGGGCGGGAAAACGATCAGGTGCTTTTAAGGGACGGAACTCGACTTTGCTCGGGTCGCCCAGAACAGCCGCGGCAAGTGCTCGCCCATAATCTACGTCGAAACCTTTCCATTCACCATCCTGATTGAGGAAACCGAAACCGGGCAATTCTTTATTTACTCCACAGATGAGCCGTCCTCTATTTTTGACTCTGTCCAAAACACTCTCCTCGCCTCTTGCGAGTAGAGGGGTTACCAATGAAACCGCTAAAACTAACGCGGAAACTCGAAACAAAAATTTGTGCACAAAAATCCTCTCTTTTGCGTGTGCCCCAATTTCAGAGGCTGTTTGATTAAGGTTTGTTATTATAATTCCTAACAATTTTGTCAAAATCTGATTTATGCTTTTCTTTTAGAAAGAAAAGCGATTAATATACCTTCACACATTCTATCATAGTCCCCTTATGTTGTCAAGAGAATTAACCTTGTATTACATTTGCGTGTGCGGGATTTGTCGTATGCTATAAGGCAGTCCTTCCTATGATGGTGCGTCAAAAACTTTACACACCGCTTGACATATTTCAAGAACTGTGCTAACATAGTTGGAATAAATACTCACCAAGGAGAAAAGAGATGAAACAGTTCATAATCGCAGAAATTTGTATCATTGTCGCGCTGGCTGGCGGATTCTGGTTGGGGCGCGTCACGAATAAGAGTGAAAGTTATGCCCACTATTATGACAACGCTGACAAAGCATGGACAGAAGCACAGACACTCGACAATCCACCGATAACATTAGATGAACCGGACAAAAACCGTTTGCGGAAAGTCCGAGCTGCCTACCGTGAAGTTTTTGAGAAATATCCAGACAGCCTCTGGGCAGATGATGCTATCTATCAACTCGCCTCTCGTATCCCGCGTACAGACGAAGAGGCTTTTGCGCTCTTTCGTCGAATCATCAACAATTATCCGGATAGTGAGTTAGCGGACGATTCGATGTACGCGATAGCCTTCGCCTCTTACCAGATTGCGGAGGAGTTAAAACGGACGGGGACCCTTGAGTCACTTGCGGCATACTACGATCGCGCCCTCGTGCTTTACAACCAATTAATTGCGGCGTATCCAGGTAGCGAATTGTCGGATCAGGCGCAATTTAACACGGCAATGTGTTACTACGGTAAAGGCGAATTGAATATCGCGCTTTCCCAACTGGATGCGCTTCGAGAGCCATTTAGCGATAGTCCGCTCCTCTACCAGATTCTGTACGTTACTGGCGAAATCTATCTCAAGAAGCAAGAGTACGGAAATGCGCGAGTAGAATTCACGAATGTCGTTGATTCTGGCGACCCTACCTTGGCTCCGCTTGCGAGTTTCGGCATCGGGCAGGCATATCTTGCGGAAGGCACATACGAGGAGGCGGTAGCAGCCTATCAGACGGTTATTGACTTGTATATAGACTCGAAAGCCGGTCAAGACGCGCACTTCTATATGGGCTGGGCTTATGAAAGGCTCGGAAAATACGACGAAGCCATTGCTAAACTTGAGACAGCCATTGACTTGTACCCACGTAACGAAAACGCCGCTAATTCGCAAATTTATATTGGGCAAATTGCTTACGCTAACAATGATATGGCGAGTGCTATCGAGGCGTATCAGAAGGTCGCCGATAACAGCACTTATGATTACGACAACCGTCGGCAAGCGCAATATTGGGTTGGCAAAATCTACGAAGATAACGGCGATACGGAGTTAGCAATCGAGGCATATCGGAAATTAATCACAGAGTTTTCGGAGCCGCATAAAGAAGGCGCACACCCTTCAAACAGTATCAGTGAAACTTATATTCAGAACTTAAGAGGTACAGGACTCTAAGGCTTGCTCTAAGTCTGCGAGAATATCTTCAACATCTTCGAGCCCGACCGAAATTCTGACTAAGCCGTCTGTAATACCGGTGTGATGTCTAATTCCTGCTGGTACATGTGAATGTGTTGTTGAGGCAGGATGGCAGATGAGGGTACGCACATCTCCCAAACTGACTGCGAGTGAGCAGAGTTGAAGTCGATCTACAAGACTCTCGCCGGCAGCGTGCCCACCTTTCAGTTCCATTGTTATCATGCCACCGAAGGCATCCATTTGGTTCTTGGCGAGTTCGTGCTGCGGATGACTGAGCAGACCGGGATAACGGACCCACGCTACCGCTGGGTGCGCCTCAAGGCACACCGCGACGCGCCCCGCATTTTCACAGTGCCGTGTAAAGCGCAAGGGTAGTGTTGTGATGCCGTGCAGCGTTAGCCATGCGTTAAACGGACTAATAACTGCTCCGAAGTTGCGCAATGCCCCTTCTTTTGCAGACGTAATGAATGTCTTTTCTCCAACAATCGCACCGGCGATAACAGCACCGTTGCCGCTCAGATACTTCGTCATGCTATGAACGACGACATCAATACCGAGTGGAATCGGTTGCTGTCCGCAGGGCGTTGAAAATGTATTGTCAATGATTGAAGTTATCCCGTGTGCTTTTGCAATCTCAGCAGCCTTGCGCAAGTCAACCAGTTTTAAAAGCGGATTTGTCGGACTTTCAAGGTAGAGAACCTTTGTATCGGCTTTGATGGCGTGTTCAATTTGCGTCGGGTCTGTGGCATCAACAAATGTTGTTTCAATCCCGAATCGCCGAAGGTCTTCATTGAGGATTTGGAATGTCGCGGAATAGAGGTTTTCCATAGCAACCACATGCCCACCATCTGCTAAAGCAGTGAGCAAGGCTATGCTGACCGCCCCCATCCCAGACGCTGTTGCGAGTGCCGCCTCACCTCGTTCTAAGACAGCAAGTTTCTCTTCTAATATCTCCTGCGTCGGATTGCCCCAACGGGTATAGACGTAACCGCTTTCTTCATTTCGGAACGCTTCTGCACACTCAGCAGCAGTTGTGAATCGGAACGTGCTGTTTTGATAGATGGGTGGTAACAGCGGGGTTCCACTTTTTTCAACGGTGTCTTTCGACGTTTCACCCGCATGGATGGCTTGGGTTGTTTTACCTAAATTTTTCTGAGATGTCATTAAGGAACTCCTATAGGATGGGTTTGTAAACCTGACTCCTTTAGCGCGCCTGAGAGAACACTTACGATTGGTAGCCTTCAAGTGCTAAGAGTTGACGTTTCCGATCTATACCCCCGCCGTAGCCTCCCAATGTCCCGTCGCTTCTAATGACGCGATGACACGGTATAAAAATAGAAACAGCATTTGCCCCGACTGCACTGCCGACAGCCCTAACAGCCTTCGGATTTCCTATCTGTTCTGCAATCCATTTGTAACTACGTACCTCTCCATGAGGGATTCGTCGGATGGTATCCCAGACCTTGTTCTGGAAGTGAGTCCCCCCGTTTACCTGGATCGGGAGCGTGGCGGTATCAAACGGTTGACCAGCAAAATATCGGTCAAGCAGTACCTCCATACGAGTCAGTACGGGATACTGAACCCGCAGGTTGGACGGTTCATCGAATGGAAAATCATCGGCAAAGAAAAGATGCGAAATGTGATCCTGATCCGCTGCAACTATACCGATACATCCGATTGGAGATTCATAGGCAATAGTTCGCGAAGCAAAGTTCCTCCGTTTAGGAAACGTGTTCAATGGATTCATTTTTTAATTTGACCTCCAGTCTGCTTTATGATATGTTTTAGCCTAAACTATGGCTATATTTGAATCAGCTGACCAACTTTATAGTTATATCAGTGAACTCTTTGAAGAAATCGCCACGCTCCCGGAAGCACAAGCGGCACTCAAGTCGTTGACCCTGAGTGTTCGGTTTAGCTACACCCAGCCTGAATGCACAATGACGCTAACGGCAGCGAATGGCGAATGGACAATCGCTCGCGGCATCCGTGAAAATGTTGACCCGGATGTTGAACTCACAATGACAGGCGATGTTGCCCATAAATTTTGGACGGGTGAACTCAACGTCATGGGTGCGCTAACGACCCGTGAAATTGGGGTTATCGGTTCGCTTGGCAAGGTAATGCGACTCGCGCCTCTCATTAAGACAGCAGTCCGTTATAACCGTGACCGAGAAACCAGTTGTAATTCATAACGTGCAAGGAGATTTCAATGGCAGATAATTTTGGCGCAGCTTGCAAGCCAAAACTTGCGACACAGAAGTTAGAAACAATTGAACCGGACGTTACGCAGGTACGGGAAGAAGGTTGGTGCGTCTTAGATAATGTCATTCCGACTGATGTCGTTGACGCTGTTCGTGAAGAGGTCGAAACATCAGAAGCCGACTATAACGCGTTCAGCAAAGAAAACGGTAGATGGGAACGCAATGTCATCAGTTTTATGCCGAAATTTGCTGAACATCTCGCGAATGCGCGGCTCCTCGCTGTTATCCAACAGTTGTTGGGACCGCAGGTGCGGATATCTCAGACGGAATACAAGATCCGTCCACCGCATTATGAATTGGTGCGTGCGTATCACTCCGATTTCCCGTACGATCTGAACCAGAAATGGCACATTCCACAGCCGTTTCCGAGTGCTATTATCGGTATTACCACGCTTTGGATGCTCTCCGAATTCACAACGGAAAACGGCGGTACATGGATTGTTCCGAAAACACATGTAGATCTTCGGAATCCGAGAGGCAAAGCAGACGGTATCGGTGATCGGAATCCTCTTGATGGTGAACTGCAAGCCACTGGTAGTGCAGGCAGTGTCCTTATCATGGATAGCCGGATTTGGCACTCCAACGCAGAAAATCCGAGTGCGGGTAAACGGACTGCAGTCGTTGTCAGATACGCACCGTGGTGGCTCAATTTGGAACTCTTCGGTGTGAACACGGCAACGATTCCGGGTGAAACTTTTGATAAACTCCCAGATGATGTTAAGGTTCTCTATGAGCATCGGGCGGAAAACCGTGAACCGACGGTCTGGATTTAATTGTTAGGACTTCCGCAAGATTTAGGATTACCCCCCTTCGTCCCCCCGCAAGCAGGGGGAAGCTGTCGGTTTTTAGACACAACTGCGGAAGTCCTGATTGTCTGAACCCGGATTTACAGGTTTGTACTGTCCACTGTGAGTTTGCAAACGCACAGGCACAGCCTAACAGGCTATGCTACAAAATACCAAAAAGGATAATTTCTCATGGCAACAACACTTGTACACATTGGTGTCCGTACGACGGATTTGGAAAAGAGTATCCGCTTCTGGCGCGATGCCCTCGGCTTGCGCGTCTTTTCAACAATGAACGGCTGCTACGATCTCACGGATGGTTATCACAACTTCCGCGTCTTTCAGCACGGCGGGCCTGACCGTCCGAAGCATGTCGGGGGAATGCTGGACTACCTACACATTGGTGTCCGCGTCCCGAATTTGCGAGAGGCGGCAGAGCGCTGTGAAGCGCTCGGTTTTGAGATTACTTGGGAAGGTTTAGATGGTAGTAAACCTTACGATCCAAACTCGGACGATCTCCCTTCGGTTGCTTTCAAAGTAGAAGACCCGGATGGCATCGTGGTTGATATTACGGAGCAAGATGACCAATGGCCCGGTGTAGATATTGAAAGCAAAGGTTAAGTTGTCGGTTATCGGTACGTTCCGTGCTGCGCACTCCACTTTCAGTTATCAGGTCGCTGCGCTTTCAGGGCGTTCCGTGCTGCGCGCTTCACTCTCAGTCGTCAGTTCCGGGTTTTCTTGTGGCGCTTACAAAGGATTATCTTGCCACAAAACACTCTGGACTGACCGCTGAAAGTCTGCAAAGCAGACGTACTGACAACTACTCATCCCCGCCCCCTAAGACCCCTAACCGAAACAGGTAATAGAGCAGTGTTAGGAGACTTGTCACTGCTGCAGCGACGTAGGTCAAAAACGCTGCATTTAGGACTTTGCTGGCATGTCGACTTTCTTCAGGTGAAAGCATTCCGGCTTCATCTATTGCGATCCTGGCGCGCCTGCTTGCATCCCATTCAACGGGAAGCGTGACCAAGGAAAAAACAACGCCTACCGTAAAGAGTCCAACACCTATGAGTATCAAGCCGGCCATCTGGAGAAAGAATCCTGCTATCATTACGATATATGCGAAGGTTGAACTGAAGTTCGTTGCAGGCACGAGAGCGGTACGCAGGTTTAACATTGCATAGCCGTGTGCGTCTTGCATCGCATGTCCGGCTTCATGGCAGGCGACCCCTATCGCGGAGAGCGATTGACTTGAATAGACATCCTCGGAAAGTCGCAGTGCTTTCTCGCGTGGGTCATAATGGTCGGTTAAAAATCCGCCTGAGCGTTCAATCCGCACGCCGCTGACACCGTGTTTATTCAACATGAGTTGAGCGGCTTGTGCACCTGTTAGTCCGCTCCGTGAACCGATTTTTGCGTATTTTGAGAAGGTTGATTTTGTACGAAACGTTGCGTATAGGGACAATGCAAGTCCTGGTGCGAGGAACACGAAATAGAGTGGGTCAAAGAAACCCCAAAACATGATGGACACCTCCGAATTGTGTTTTTATTGTAATTGTTAGATGTTATTAGATTTAAGGGAATTATACCGGATATTTTTGGGAAATTCAAGTACTTTTATAGGGGATAGGACTTACGCAAAATTTAGGATTACCCCCCTGAGTCCCCCCGCAAGCAGGGGGAAGCTGTCGGTTTTTAGACACAACTGCGGAAGTCCTGAGGGAATTATGGTAGGTCTCAGAATTATTTAGACAAGGAAATGCTCCTTTTTTTCAGAGTTTTTCTGAGTAAATCTTGAAACGCAACAGGTTTTGAAAAGGTCGAAAACCTATACGATGACTGGGTTTTGGGCGGTTTCCGCTAATTGCACTCAAAAGTTTACTCAGAAAATTTCACACCTTTGCGGTTTAAAATTGTCCAAACTCTTGTAAGGGATAGGGGTCTACATAACTCTAAGATTTACTATAGTTTTAGGACTTACGCAAAATTTAGGATTACCCCCCTGAGTCCCCCCGCAAGCAGGGGGAAGCTGTCGGTTTTTAGACACAACTGCGGAAGTCCTGTTTAACAGGTGTTTTCACGGAGGCTTCACGGAGTTTTTTTTGGGGACCCTTGATTCCATTGGGTTTCTGAACGTGGAATTGTGCGTTCTCCGTGAAAGTGGTTTTTAGTTATATTTTGTTTAACGAATAGGTATTTTTGATAATGGGTGGTAGTTGGTTATTAGCCGTTAGCGGTTGGTTGTTAGTTGTTGGTATCTGTCAGGATCAGGATTGGCAGGATTTTAGGATTTGCGGGATTATGGAGGCGTTGATTGCTTTTTTGGGGATGCTGTGATATTATATATTTATCATGGAACAACCATCTACCCGCATTCCAATTTACACCATAGGTTACGGAAGTCGTTCGATAGCGGCGCTCATTGAACTGCTGCACGCGCATCAGATTGCCTATCTCATTGATGTTCGATCGGCACCTTATTCTCGCTATAAACCGGAATTCTCGAAAGCACCACTGGCAAGCAAATTGGAACAGCACGGTATTCGCTACGTGTTCATGGGGGATACACTCGGTGGTAGACCTGACGACGAAACGTGTTATGTCGACGGGAAAGTTGATTACGAAAAGGTCAAAGCCACGGAGTCCTACCAGCGCGGTATCGAACGCCTTCGGACTGCTTTCTCACAGCAACAGTCTATTGTGCTGATGTGCAGCGAGGGAAAGCCAGAGACGTGTCACCGTTGTAAACTTATCGGTGCAACGCTTACGGACGAGAATATAGCGATCATGCATATCGACGAAAATGGCGAACAAACGACGCAGGAACAGGTCATTGAACGATTGACGGGAGGGCAGTTGTCGATGTTTGGTGATGAGACGTTTCATTCTCGAAAAAAATACCCGTAATTTAATCCACTATGCAAATCAAAATTATTACTATCGGTGTATACGGATTTGATGAAGCCAGTTTCTTTGAGGCTTTATGCGACGCTGATGTTGACACATTTTACGATATCCGTAGTCGCCGTGGTGTCCGCGGTGCAACTTATGCCTTCGCGAACAGCATACGATTGCAAACACGACTCGCTGAACTCGGTATCCGATACATCTATCGTAAAGACCTCGGACCGACAAAAGCCGTCCGAGAGAAACAGGCGGCGGCGGACAAAGCCACGAAAACTGCGAAACGCAAACGTACTGCTTTGGGAAAAGCGTTTATTGAAGCCTACCATACTGAATGCCTTGCTGCGTTTGAACCGCAAAGCCTACTGGATGAACTGGAATCGGATACCAAAGTGGTTGCCCTTTTTTGTGTGGAAAGGGTCCCGGAGGCATGCCATCGCTCGTTGGTAGCGGATAAATTGGCACAAACGTTTAATTGGGAGGTCGAAAATATTCTACCGTGAGAGTCTTAATTGTTGCGAAAACCCGAATGGGTGGCGGGGCATGCATCGGTGGGATTACGGAAACAGGGAAAAGTGTTAGACTGATTCCGCTCGATGCTGATCCACACGACGGTGCCAACCGAGAATATGAAGTCGGTGAGATTTGGGAAATTAAGGGTGAGCCAGAAACGCCATTGATTCCACCGCACAATGAAAACTTTGTCGTCCATAAAAAGCAGCGTCTCCACACCACAAAAGCCCCGACAGATTTGGTAAGTGCTATTGAGCTCTTAATGCCGCCGAAAACTGGGCATCCCCAAGAACTTTATGAAGGCTTATTGAAAACCACAAGTAGCGGCCGGCTTTACATTGACAAACAAACTGGTATCCCATCTTATAGTACTACGTTTTGGAAAACAGATCAGCCACTGTCCCTTGAGACTGAAATGCGAAAACTTCGGTATCGCTACCCTACCGAAAACGGTGGTTGTACGCTCACCTTTAGTGGTTTCCAAAAATCACTTGAGACAATTCCAGCAGACACACTTGTGCGAGTATCATTGGCACATTGGTGGCGACCAGACAATACACGACATGTTGAACTACGTTGCTACGCACAAATTTCTGGATGGTTTCTTGAAGTGGAAGCAGAAGAAGAAAGGATATCTCTCGCCGAAACGAGACCACCACAAATGGATATACCTTCTTTGGAGATTCTTAGGAACGTTTTTGGGCATGAAGAATTCCTACCATTTCAGGAAGATATTATTGAACATATCCGTCAAGGAAAAGATGCTTTGGTTGTTCTACCAACAGGCGGTGGCAAGTCGCTCTGTTACCAATTGCCAGCGTGTATCTTTAATGGTTTGACTGTTGTCGTTTCACCGCTAATTGCCCTCATGCAGGACCAGGTGATGCAGCTGGAACAGAGGGAAATCCGTGCAGCTTTTTTGAACCATACTGTTGAGGAAGCAGCATACATTGCTACAATGCAAGAAATCAGACAGGGTGAAATCAAGCTGTTTTACGTTGCTCCTGAGACCCTTGTACAACGACCTGAAATCCACGTCATGCTCTATGACTCAAATGTTGCATGCCTTGCAATAGATGAAGCACATTGCGTTTCACAATGGGGACACGATTTTCGTCCGACTTATCGTGAATTGGACTGGGTTCGTGAGCAATTCCCTAATGCTGTATGTATTGCCCTAACAGCAACCGCGACCCCACGAGTCCAAGCGGATATCAAACAATCCCTTAACCTTCCAGCCAATAATCAATTTATTGATAGTTTTAATCGCGAAAATCTTTTTATCTGCGTCGAACCCCGGTTTGAGCTGCTCGGGCAGACCTTAGCATTTATAAAAAAACACGCTAATGAGTCAGGCATCATCTACTGTATAAAAAGGAAACATGTGGACTGGTTGCATGAGAATTTAATAGCACACGGAATTTCGGTCCTGCCCTATCATGCAGGTCTGGATCGCGAAACACGCAAGCAAAATCAAGAGGCTTTTATCAACGGTGATATCGACGTGATAGTCGCTACAATTGCCTTTGGGATGGGAATTGATAAGCCAGATGTTCGGTTTGTTTTACATGCGTGGCTGCCAAAGGATCTGGAATCTTACTATCAGGAAATCGGTCGTTCTGGCCGGGATGGGGAACGTGCAGAGTGTCTCCTGTTGTTCAGTCCGGATGATGAAGATACGATCAACGAATTCATTGATGATGGACATCCATCGCAACGTGAAGGACGGATTGAAGCGTTACAAAAACTCCTTGCGTGGGCAAATTCACTAAAATGCCGCCGCAGAGCCTTATTGGATTATTTTGGAGAGCAATACGAAAACGAAAATTGCGGTATGTGTGATAACTGTCGTAAAGCGAAAATGGAACAGGCCGATTTGACAACGCCTGCCCAAAAATTTTTATCTTGTATTCTCCGTGTGGACCAGAGCGGAACAGACATGATTTTCGATGATGCATATTTCATAGGGAACTTGAGAACTGAAAACTCATGTATTTCAATTTGCCTCCCTACTGCTGCCTTGTATATGATTGACATCTTGCGAGGTGAACGAACAGATCAAATTATTGAAAATGGACATGACGAACTTTCTACTTGGGAAATTGGCGTGAAGTACAACAAAGCACAGTGGTACTATCTGGCATACCAATTTCTCCAAAACGGACTTTATGAATTGGACGCGGCGGACGGTAGACTTCGTTTAACAGATAAGGGTCAAACAATCAACACAAGAACGGTTACTCCTGACGCACAGCTTTGGGGTTTTCCGGTAGATTTGGTAGATATGGATTCGGAAAATAGTATAATCACAGAATTGAACACTCATGAGTCCGTCTCTGACGAACCATACGAGTACGATTCGGCACTACTTGAGAGGCTTCGCCACAAACGTAGAAATATAGCAGCGGAAGAACTAATAAGAGCTTCAGAGGTTTTATCTATTAATATATTGAAGGAGATGGCAGCCGAGTTACCACAGACATCGGAAGCATTTCGACAGATTCGTGGTATAGGGGAGGTGAGGATGAAATACGCTGATGTCTTTTTGCCGATTATTCGTGCCTATTGCGAAGAGCACGGAATTACAGAAAAACGGGGTAAATGAAATCGGGATTCTTTTTGACCCGGACGCTGTGTCTGTGCTATAATACTTTTAGTGGAGATATGCTGCTTCGGATAGGTAGACCATAACAAGATAAACTTTGCGGTTTCGTAAGGAGTGAGGTTCTCATGACAGAGACGCTTGAAACATTAGCAGAAAGATTAGCTCGATTGGAAAAAGCCGTTGCAGAGATGAAGCTGCAACTTTCGCAGCACGTTGATGCGTCAATCGCTGTGGGTACGAAAAATCGCCAGACAGCGGACACACTGTTCGACCTTGACACCACCCACAAACCATCTGAGGCAGAAATTCTTCAGAAAATGCGTGAACATCTCGGAATCGCCGATATACAACTTATGCCGCTTGAGGAACTTCGCAAGAGTATGGCACGCCACGGCATCCGTGCTGAGGATAATGAGTTTAGCCGTGCGATTATTGAGGAACGCGAGAAATAGGTGTGTATTATTTCTACTTTGATGCCAGTGGACTCGTCAAACGATATACGCAAGAAGTTGGCTCTGAGAAAGTTGACTTCCTTTTTCACAATGTTCCATTGAATCGCTTGATGTGCTTAGCTATTGGTGCAGCGGAGGTCTTTTCGATTTGCGTTCGGAAAAGAAACGACGGTCGAATTACCAGACACCACTTTGAACAAGCAGTCGGCTATTTGGATGCTGAAGTTATCAACATCGAATCAGATTTTCAAACTGTGCCGGCTCAGAACACACTCATCTGGGAATCAATAGGTTTGATGGATACCCACTCGATTAACAGCGTTGACGCCATTGTGTTGTGTTCGGCATTGGATATTGCAATTAACCTCCGCAATGAGAAGAATGAACTTGTCCTCATCGCGTCCGACCAACGGCTCCTGCGCGCTGCTCAGACCGAAGGACTTTTGTGTTTCAATCCAGAAAACGATTCACAACAAGTGTTGGAAAATTGGGTCGCTACTCCCTAAATTAACCGAAGATTTCTCTGTCGCATTTCGTCTTGAGTTGTATGAACTTTAGGACTTACGCAAAATTTAGGATTACCCCCCTGAGTCCCCCCGCAAGCAGGGGGGAAGCTGTCGGTTTTTAGACACAACTGCGTAAGTCCTGAACTTATTAGAAACTTGATCACGAATGAGTATATAGCGGTCATGCATATCGATGAAAATGGTGAGCAACTGACGCAGGAACAGGTTGTTGAGCGATTGACGGGCGGGCAGTTGTCGATGTTCATTGTCTGAATGCACGTCGCATAAATCAACGGTATGAATGCCTTATGGCATTCCCCGGGGCGAGTACGCCGCAAATCGCGGATTCACGCGGATTATGTGAAGACCGCGGATTGGATATTGTCTGAATCGCGGATTCACGCGGATTACACGGATTGCGCGGATTTTTACGAGCAGGGTCAGCTGCCTCATCCACAATGGAAACAGTTGTGGATGCTTGGTTCACATTTACGCCTGCGGGGGTGTCAGCAGGGAGACGATGTCTTCGGGTAACTGAATACCTTTCACTTTCTCAAAGTTTGCAACACTTCCGTATTTCTTATGAAATAAATGGCTGATGTCCACACCGAGGGTTTTGGCAAACATCAAATTTAATTTGGCATCTGACCAATCTCCAACTTGCATGTAAACCTCTGCTAAAAAGTAATGTGCCTCCTTAATCAACGGTTGCAGTCCTATAACTTTGGTATAGTCGGCAATCGCTTTATCTGCCTCGCCTTTTTTATTGTAGGTTTCAGCTCGGTTGCAGTAAGCAAGAGGGTGGTCGGGCCCCAGTTCAATGGCTCTATTATAGTATTGGATAGCGCGCTCCAGATCGCCTTGTTGGTCTAAAATGTAACCAAGTCCGACATACGATGCGACATGATTGGGTTCCAGATCAATAGCTTTAGCATAATCTTTAATGGCGAATTCAAAGTTGTCCTGCCAGCAGTAAGTGTTGCCACGATTCGCATAGGCATCTGTATCCCCCGGTTTCAGTTCTATGGCTTTAGTGTAGTTTTCAATCGCTTTGGAATGCTCGCCTTTGACTGCATAAACGTTCCCCAATGCGTGATAGGGGTCAGTAAAGTCAGGCTTCAGGCGTATTGCCTCGCGAAAGTCTTGAATAGCAGCGTCAAAATCGTGTTGCCTAAAGTAAGCTTGGCCGCGGCTGTGGTAAGCTTCGGCAAAATCAGGCTTGCGGCTTATTGCTCCATTATAGTCATCAATAGCAAATTCAAAATCACCTTTGATAGTATGGGTTTCACCGCGATTGTGATACGCCTCAGCAAACTTGGGTCTGAGTTCTATTGCTTTGCTAAAGTCTTTGATCGCTTGATTAACTTCGCCTTTATCGCGATAAGCGAGGCCTCGCCTGTTATAGGCATCAGCAAAATTATAGTGATGTTTAATGGCAGTGCTATAATCTTCAATGGCTTTATCTATTTCACCCCTATCGTGGTAAATGATGCCGCGTTGGTAGTAGGCACGAGAAAGCGCGGGATTAAGGTCTATTGAGGTGTTATAGTCCGCCATAGCCTTTTCGATCTGGGACTTATGATAGTAAGCGAGACCGCGGTTATAATAGGCTCCAGCTAAATCAGGCTTGCGGTCTATTGTCGTGTTAAAGTCCTCGATAGCTTTATCAACCTCGCCTTTCTTTCGATAAGCAACGCCGCGAATGTGATAGGCATCCAAAAGATCAGGCTTCAGTTTAAGAGCCTCATTGAAGTCTTGAATTGCGGGGTCGTAGAATCCTTTTCCCAATCTAACACTGCCGCGCATCATGTAGTCAAGGTAGAGATTTTCCTCACCCTTTAATAACCGGTCTTTCATAATAGGTTTCCTCCAGTGTCAGATCCAATTAGAACAGCGCGTAAGGGTGTTGAGCTGTGTTCCTGTCAAAAAAGCCGATCAGATCAGCAAACAAAGTTTGTTCCGAGATGCCCACTGTTGCTAATTCTGCTCTCAATTGTCTTTTGTGATCATAAGGGATGACAATTTCGCCTGTAACCATCTCACTTGTTACTTCCGGTAAACCGAACAGAAATACAGAGTGTTGCCGAGTTATACGTTGCGTATCAACGAATTGGCTGTCCAACGCAGGTGACCACAGGTGCCATTTCGCCTCATCGACATCAAAAAATGTTTCTAAGTCACTTTCAAGTTTCTCTGGTGTCCCTATTTCTTCTATCACTTCACGATCGTTTTTCAGAACAATCACCTTGCCGTTTGTATCCTTTTTTTGATCTGCACAGGCGAACCAAAGCGCAACAAGCGGATTGAAGGTGAAATCGATGAGGCCGGTAGCAACACCGTTATGTTGCAAATGTGCCAGACATTCCAACGGGAACAAGTTTCTGTACGTAGACGGATAATTGAGTTTGACTTCATAGATAATCTTTAAAAGATACTCTAAATACACATAAGGAAACTCATCATCAGCGGCTGTGTATTCTTCCAATTCCAGGCGGCGGAGCGCACTGCTTTTCACTTGCCATTCGGCATCTTCTTGCCCCCGATAGAGATGACTTTTTTCTCCTGTTGCAATATCGCCTATGTAACCGATGTAGTTTTCTAAATCAGTAATCTCAATTGGTGAATTCATATTCAAACTTACGGAGTTGTTAGTAGTGCTGCGATATCTGGCGGTAATTGAGTACCTATTGTCTGCTCAAAGTTTGCAACGTTTCAAAAGGTGTTACGGAACCCAGAGGCCCTATCTATTTCTGTATTTTTATGTGAATAGGTGATGGATATCTTTAAGGAGTTCCTCACAACTTTCTCTCCTCTACAATACGAGTTCCTTCAGGGTAATGATAACACGTTGGGCAAATAGATGTCAACCGAATCAGAGAAAAAAAGAATTGAGGAGCTCATCAATGAGAATATAGCGATCATGCATATCGACGAAAATGGTGAGCAACTGACGCAGGAACAGGTTGTTGAGCGATTGACGGGAGGGCAACTGTCGATGTTCATTGTCTGAATGCACGTCGCATTTGGGCGAGTACGCCGCAAATCGCGGATTGGCACGGATTATGTGAAGACCGCGGATTGGATATTGTCTGAATCGCGGATTTACGCGGATTACGCAGATGGCGCGGATTACCGCTCCTTCATCAGTATCACCTCTGTTTTAATCACAGTAAGGAGGTTCGTCATTTTCACTCGTATTCGCTAAGAATTATGTCCAGCAACTCTTTTCGCTGGTTAAGAGTCTCCACTACCTCATCAAGACGTTCGCGTTCCTGTCTAATAACCCTTATCAATCGTTCGACGGGATCAGGCGTGTCTGACAGAAGTCTAAAATAACGTTCACCTGCTTCCGTATAACTCTCAAGGATTTCCTGTCTCACCAATTCACGCAGCACTCCATAAACAGCTGCATGCGGATTTATAAGTTCGGTGGGTTCGCCTTCGTTTTCCTGATGGTATTGCTTGATTTTTTTTCTTCAAACTCATTGGTAGCCCACCATTCCAAAGGTAACTATAATCTATTGCGCAGAATATATCTGATAATAGAAGTGTTGAGCGGAACTCCTTGATATTCATATCTCTCAGGCATCAGTATTACCTCTTACATTTGTTCTTCAGGGAACCAGTTCATAGAATCTTCCTGTCTTCTCCCTCAAATCCCATGAATTTCCAGTTGATTTCCAGACTTCTCTTGTTCAGTATCATCACTTTCCCGCTCAGTCTCTCCGGCTTTACGCAAATCCAAAGCGAGTTTCTCAAGTTGAGTTGCAACTTCTTTGATGTCTACATCTATACCTTGTAGAATGAGTTGATAAACAAGATCCACCCACTCTTGGCATGTCGTCCAGGCGCGTTTACAGATTGCCAACCGAATGTCAAATCCAAGGGGCAGCAACAAAGGCTGGATTTTATCAAAACGAATACCTGCGGCAACGCTCAGGGCTTCTCCAATAGATTTGCCCTCCTTCAGAACGAGATTGACGACATTTTGGCATTCTTTTGCAGTTAGATTCTGAGTTTCTGTAATAGCGAAAGCTAATAACCATTGTTCTTCTTCATGCTTCAACTTGGATATTTCAATGCCTTGCTCCATACTTATCTGTCCCTCATCAATTTTCCACCGAATCCCTGCCGGAAGTTGAAAGAGTCGATGCCGAACACTCCAGAAACCGTCTGACCGACCAAACTCTACCGCGATTGCTTTATAGGTTCTGAATTCCGGATATAACACATCCACGGCATTCCCAATTTCAGAAGTTTTTTTCCCCGAATAGGAACCGAGAATCACTCTTGCTGTTTCTGTATCCATCACTGTGTTCACCTCCTAAGGGACTCCCCTACCATGCGACCTATAATTTCCGATTCATCTTCTAATCCTCTTTCCTGCCCCCATTCCAGCAAATCGTCATACAACTCCATGGGGATCGCATATTGCACAACGCGCCTCGAGTCCTTACTTCTTCGTACGACCTCGGCTGTTAAATCAGCAATAGAGGCTTTATTGCCTAACCTTTGTAATGCCTTAATCGCATGTTCTCGGTTATCTCTATCAAGATTTAGTATCCATGACGCGCGTTCCTCCATCTTTCGTTGGGACTCTTTAAAGCGATACCGGTCATAGGTATTTAGCACAATCGCATTTGCCAACTTTTGCGTGAGGATACCTTTGTCTACCATCTCCTTAACACTTTCAGGTAAACTGACCAAACGATAATAGCCGATAACGGTTGGAACGCCTACACCCAGATACTTCGCAGCCATCTCAATCGCTTCATCTGCCGTATATCCTGATCCGTTGAAACGCTTGTAGATTTTTTCTGTCCAATACGCTTTATCACTTAGTGCCAGATCACCGCGTATCTCGTTTTCGAGCCATGACCGCTGAATCGCCTCATCGTCATTTAACTCAAGTATAAAAGCTGGTATTTCTGTTAAACCGAGAGCTAAACACGCCTTTAACCTGCATTGCCCCGTAACATTCTGATAGTCGTATGTAGAATTAGAATTCGGGTGAGGTCGAACGATAATAGGTTGATCTGGCCAATACCCATGTTGCTGGATAGATGCTTTCACTTTCTCAACATTTTCTTCTACGCCTTGCCGACGCACATTGATTGTACTGTCTGGATCAATGGCAATTACATCAATCATCTGAACTGTACTCATTCTTCCATCCTTTCATAGTAAATTAAAAAAATCACGATAATCTGCGCAATCTATGTAATCCGCTATTTAGAATATAAGGTTACCATACATTAAGGATAACGTATATCGCCAACAGATGCTAACTGAATTTGGAGTGCTATAGACATACCGCTCCACTGGAGCGTAATCCGTGAAATCTGCGTAATCCGTGATAATCCGCGATTCAGACAATTTATTTAACCGATTTCCCTTCAAACTTCTCGCTTTGCGTAAACACGATTTTACCAAATTCACAACCGACTCGGACACACTATCTTCCTGAGTCCCGCGTAAGATTGAGGGGATTAAAAAGAGGTAGGTTGAAAGTGTAGCGATGACATATCCTCGCGATGCTGTTCAAGGGGTTCCTTTGTTTGCGTTTTCATTTTCTGGAAAAACTCGCGTTCATTATCCCGAACGTATCGCCAAGACTGAGGGACAACGAAGTTTGGAAACTGGTTCCTCAATGCGCTTAAATTAAGAGGTTTTGGAAATTTCCAAACCTCCTTGATCTCGAAGGCATAAGCAACAGCCCGACCTTTAAAATAGGCATCAAAATCCTGCTTATTAATTTGAGCAAGTTCAGATACCGTGTCCCAAATCTCCTCGGGCGTGCCACGCCAGAAATCCCCGATACGAAATCCACCGCGTAGTTCCATAACAGGACTAGAAACGTAGACGAATACATCGCGATCCTTTACATGTGATGTGATACGCCGTCGAAGTTCAACCGTCTTGAGGCCTTCAAAGATTCGATCTGCATAACACGGTTTTAAGGAAAGAAGTAGAGGACGCATCGCCGCGCTTGTAGTCGGGAGCAAAGGTTGCATTGTCGCGTTCATAATTAGTTTAAATATCCTTTTTGGAATAATTCATAAAATATTTCTGGTGGTACTTTCGATGGACCTTGCAGTGATAGTCCAACAAGATTTTTGGCATAAATAGCCCTTATGTCATCCAATGGAATGGGTTTACGAAAGAGAAATGTATTTGAAAATTTCAACACCATCAATTTTTCTGACGGATCATGATCACACATTTCATAAAGGTCTCTCCATTTTAATACCCCGAACTTTCTGAATCTCCTGAAAAGTTCTTTAGTGGTATCAATTATGACCTCATCAAGATGCGACACCGCTACAATCTGTTTTTTGCTACGGCTAGCGTACCACAGAATCCGACCAGGGGCTTTAAGCATCTTGTGATGACTTACTTTTCGATAATAGACATTATTCCAACGCAGCAGGACATTAGGATCTCCTCCAAAGAGATCTTCCGCTGACTGGTGTCGATCAATGAGTCCCATCGCGTAGCCTGGGAGAATTGGTATCAAAAAACAATTTTCGCCTATTGAATCCAAAACAAGAGGGGAGCAACGTCGTTCAAGTTCAAAGTCTGACATATCCTGATAGGTTCTTTTGGATTCAGGACATAATTCAGAAATCATGGCCAATACCTTCTCGCGGCCAACGCAACGCGAAAAACAAAATCTCACGAAACTATTGTTACACTCTACAAATCCCATCTCTAAAAGTGCTGGTATCAAGCTGGGTGTAAGAGCAGCAGTTTCAAATTTGACCATGTCCAAATTCTGCTCCACCGCTTTAGAAACAGTGTCCGCGATTAAAAAACGTCCAAACAGGGACGAGTTGGCAGAAAATGCTACTCTCGCTAAAGGTGAAAGTAGCATCTGATTAGAGCTTTTTGTGAGCACTCGGAGGGCAAAAATATTATCTCCTGACCGAAGAAGTTCACACTCATAACGATCAGGTTGAACAACTAAGGATTCTAATTTCTCCCTGAATTTACCTTCCTCTCCCCATTAAGGAAAAAATCAAAAGGAACACCCGCCAGGTCATTAGATGTCAAGCGATCCCAGCGAAGATTAAGGCCAGCAACGCGATCCGGTGCATAGGACTGCCTTTCAGATAATTCATGAAGTTGTATAATTAATTCGGCAGGATTCACCACCTCAAGTCCAGTCAGATCAGCGATTTTTTCTGCATTTTTCAAGAGATTACCATCTCTAGTGACAAAAATTTTTACGTTGGAAGCCGCAGCCTTTCCTAAATGCTTAATATCAGATTTTTGGCTTGGTTTGTCACTACGGAGAATCTCTTTTAAACGTTCGTCAAATTCTTCGACTAAACGTGGATCTGACTCTACCGTAGAGAAATTCTGAGCTCGGTTCCGAGATTTTTTTCTCTTTTCAGGGTTTTTCTGACGGTGAATTTCATTTAACAGTTCATCAGTGATCCAAAGTTCAAGGGAATCCACCAAGAAGTCAGAAAGCAGTGCCTTAGATGGGATTGTTTTGTCAATATCTGGTTCATCAAAATCGAAGAAGATATGAGCATCAATGATGATGTCAAGAGCCTCAGATGACGTTTTCGCTTGAAAAATTTGTAACTGGGCATCCTTGACTAGCGCGAGTTGCCAGATTGTCAAAAAGGACCCATCCCCAGATCGACTAGGTTTTTCACTTAAGGCCACGAACCCTAATTTGGGCCACAGATCATTCGCTGGAAAATCGCGACGGCAGTTCAACTTTATGGCCTTCTGGGTGGTAGCAGTAACTTTCAAATTACCAACAAGTTGCTTCGCGATACCCTGCCTTTGGTATTCTTCCGACACACAAAGCTGTGTAATCCTGAAGTAGTTGGGATAAACCCCATAGAGTAGGTAGCCAACGAGACAACCCTCGTTAGTTTTAGCTCCCAACACATAACCTTTCTCAAGATAATCTTGAAGGGCATCCCAGGGAAGAAAACCGAGCGTCTCGCTGTAACGCTTCATTAATTCATCCACCGCGTCAAGGTCAGCGGGTGTCAGTTGTGTTATAGTTATATTCATACCTTCCCCCGGAGGATTTTCCTAAAGAATGAAACCGCCAAGCCAAGGTGGAAAACCTTTCTAAACATGCCCTACTGTTAGTTAACTTAAGTTTAGCATATCATGCTAAAAGAAGCAAGAAAAAGATCAAACCTATATGACAAGTTCCAGGGTTGAGATTATCAGCAGATAGATAATGAACCCTTTTAACAGTTTGTTCATCGGCTTTTCTCTACTATCACAATTCCTGCCTCAACTATACGGATTACTATACTTAAGAACAGCATGTCTCTTCAGTAAATGTCAGCTGAATTTGGAGTGTTGACTCGCAATTAATTTCACGTGTCATATAGCACTCCGCTGGAGTGCGGGGGCTAAAAACTGCTTTTCTATAGACATAACACTCCCCTGGAGTGCTAAATCACCTGAAACACTTTGTTGGAACGCTCAAAACTTGTGAGTAGCAGCTTGAGTTAGAACTATTGCAACTTGGTACGGAAGACGACGATCGCCTTATCCGCGCTATGTAGCAGCTTGAGTTAGAACTATTGCAACAGCATCCGCTCCACTCTCTCTTTCGCTTGTCCCACAACAACATCGGCTTCTTGTTGTAGTTGTTTGGCGTTACTGCGAATTTCGGTAATATGGTTGGCGATTTCAGTTTGTTTTTCTACGTCGAGCAGGATTATCTTTAGTCGTTTTACAACGTCTCTTGTGATGCCGGTAACCGTTGCTCCTGTTATTTCTCTTTGTATTTGTAGTTTACCAAAGCACGAATTCAAGTAGTTGAGTAGGTAAACAGGGCTTACATTATCGTTTGTCCTCAATAAGAATAGATGCTCATTTATATTTTGTCCTACATGTACTGTGTCGCTAACAATTCCAATTTTTCCGGTAGTCGCGCCATCTTTTACCAAAAGCAGATCGTTTAATTGCGTTTCTGTTCTCTTGTGTAAATCATGAAATTGCTGTGGAATGTATCGAGGCGTATTGATTTTTACCTCACACTGATTGTTTATATGTTCTCCGCCAAAACTTAACACGCCGGACTGTATATTTGCAACGCCTCCTTTCGGACGACTTCCACTGTCTATTAGCTGCAATAGTTCACCGAGTCGTTTTACATTTCCGGATTGACTTAAGATATTTTGAATTGTTTTATAGTGATTTTGGTAATAGACCGGATCAGTCCGCAAACCAGACGTTTCACTGGCATAAACCACAAAACACTTCTTTTTTTTAACCTCTGGCATCTCAATTCCCAACTCCATCAACACATAATCATCAATTGAATCCAAGAGTGCGTCTGCCTCTTGTTGCTTTTGCTCTTTCTGGGCATACGCAGATCTCATGATGCTGACGATGTGATTTTGAATACTTGGGGGCGGGAGAGGGATTTCAAATGCCTTAAATTCCTTTGAGTTGATATTAGGCTGTCCTGAGGGTCTTTGTATTATCTGCACCCAAAACCTATATCGACTTAAAAGGGTATAGTAAAACACAAAGAGAGGATTTATACGCGTTTCATCAAATCTGAAACGAATTAAATACCCCGCAAAGATAGCCTTACCACCTTCTCTTTTGTGGATAAACGCTTTACCTGCTGTTGCGCCGCTTCTGGCAAACAAAAGGTCATTCCTATCAAGAGCATATTTCTTCTCAACCCTCCTTGCTGTTTTCCAATCATCACCTCGAAGGTTTCCATGATCATCAATGTCGGTAATCCGAATATAGCGCACATCTGTTTGAGGGTCGCCATCTACCGCTATCTCATTCGCACCATACATCGGTGGTTCCGTGAGCAAATTATCTAATGGAACTAACGGGTAACGCGTATTGATATTGTTGATATTGTTGATATTTTTTATGTAATTCGGATCGAACCTTCCTAAAATATCGCCCCGATAGGTAAGAAAAATTTGATTTTCTCCATCAGGGCTTACTCGAAAAAATCTGGGTTCTCGGTAAACCTCTGATATTCCTCACAGATGGTGTTGAGGTCGTTAACGTCGTCTTTGCGTCCCGTTGCATCATAGCCGATACGCTCGGCGATTGCCATAAAAATGGGATGATTGGCGTTTTCTTGAACCCAATCGCGGATGTCTTCTGTATCTTTTCCTTCCCATTCCTCTTTAATAGCGTCAATTTTTTCCTTGTATGCTGCTTTGATTTGGCTCTCCCATTCTGGGGCTGCTGCTGCTTTGAATGCTGTTTTGTATTCCTTCTCCAGCGCGTTCAACTTGCTTGTCTGTGCTTTAAGTTCCGCGCGTGCGGTTTTTGGGTCGAACAATTCAAATTCTGTGGTAGGTGTGGACTCGATTTCTGGGAAGAAAAAGGCACTGAGGGTTTGGACCTTTTTGGTTGGTGTTTTGTCAAGTTTCTGATTTAAGGCATCAATACCGTCTAAAATAGCGATGAATTGCTGTCTATAAGTCTCTATCACATCAACTTGTGCTGGAGAGCCTTTTGCGATAGTAGTCCGGCGTTCATCTTCAAGTGCTTCAATCTGAGGGGCATAGATCGCCTCGTTTTTTCTTGTAATTTGGTTGAGGGCGGCTTGGTAGTGTGCATATTCCTGTTCCGAGAACTTTCGGAGGAATAGAATAGAGGTCTTAACACCCGCGCCGTAATGCGAAAAAGCGATCTGTGGCAGTGAAACAACGGCGAGGATTTGGAAATGCCGTTCAATATAATCACGGACATACTGCAATGAGGAATTGGTCAAAATTCCATCGGGTAGGATAATCGCGAGTTTTCCGGTACCCCACTTAAGGAAATCAAAACAGCGTTCAAGGAACAGAATTTCGGTCTTTTGAGAGGCATTTCCGCGACCGAGTTCGTAATTTTCAAGATACGGCAGTTCTGTCTGTTTGATAATTGCCCCAAAGGGTGGATTGGTGAGGATTACATCGAATCTCGCTTTTTCAAAACTGCTATGCTGGTTATAGAGCATATCAAAACCGACGAGGGCATCATTGCTGATGACGTTACTATGCCCGTCGTCGTGGATAATCATGTTCATCTTTGCAACGCGGGCAATGGAGTCGTTGACTTCAATTCCGAAAAGTCGCTTTTCAGCAAAATCGTGCCAATGGATGTAGTGTTCTCGACTTTCTTCGTCATAATAGTCGGATGCCTGTTTACGGATGTAATCCATGGCATGCAGCAGAAACCCGCCGGAACCGCAGGCGGGATCCAGGACGAGTTCTTCATGGTGCGGTGTAACCATGTCCACCATAAACTCAACTACTTCGCGAGGTGTGAAAAACTGTCCGATTTCACCTTTGAAAAAATTGCCTAAGAACCGTTCAAAAGCAATGCCTTTTACATCTAAATCGGTTTGGTTGAGACTAATCCCCTGTAAATAACTGACAACAGAAAACAGTCTATTTTCATCAATTTCAATATTTTCTGTAAACACCTCTGGGTCTTGTGCTTTTGCTTCCTGATAGAGTGCGTTAATTCGATTCGCGACGGATTTTGGTTTTTCATGCGTCTTGATCTGAAAATCGTAAGGTTCACCTTTTCGTCGTAGTTTCTTTTCATCTCGGATCTTGATAAAGAGAATCTTGGCGAGTTCGTCAAATGCTTGTGTCGGTGCGAATTTGCCACCTTGCCAGAGCGTATCGTGGCATTTCTCAAGGACGCGAATGAGGTCGCCTCTTTCAATGACAGAAGGTTCCGAACGAGGGATCCCTTTTAGATACCGCCATTCTTGGACCTTGCCGTATCCTATCGGCGGATCGGCGATGATATTCTCTGTCCGTTCACCCGGTTTATAACCTTTGACATCGAAGGATCTACGGGTATTCCCTGCAACGACAACGGCGTAATGCCCACCCAAAGAGTTACAATTCCCAAAAGCCTGTTCAATCGCTTGCTCGAATTCTGCGTCAGAAATTTCGTCCTTCTTACATTCAACCACAATGAAAGGATTTTTCTTTTCATCGTCTTGGAAAACGACAATGTCAGCAAGATCAGACGGGGTTCTGCGTGGAACACGTACCTCCAAATCTATTCGGTTTTCGGAGTACTGGAAAAGTTCGATTAATTCGACGTAAAATCTTGCGCGGATCTTTTCTTCGGGGTCGGTGAATCTGTATTTTTTGTCTGGAACAATATAATGAACTGTTGTTCCTTCGTTGAGGCGTTCAATGTAGCCTTTTTGCTCTCCAATGTGGAGGAAATCGGTTTGATCGTTTTTCATGTATTTCTGCCTGCTATTTTGTTTGGGAAAATTGATATGATTATAGGGTATCTGCGGCTGTTTGTCAAATCCAAAATCTGGCGGACACAGATCTCCGAGAGGAGGCACAGACTAACAGTCTATGCTACAAAGAAGAAGCACAAACTAACAAATCAACGGTATGAATGCCTTTTGGCATTTCCCGTATACTACAAAGGGCGTTAAGGTATGTTATGGGTGTGGGGAATTTTTGAAGGGGGTTCTTGCATGACAGGAATAACATAACTTCGAATTGTCAAACCTTCCAACGTCTCTGTCTCTACTCGGGGTTCAGGGTCTTCGCGATGGTCAAAAACAACATAGTATCCCTTCATCTGTCCTTCAAGTTTCAGGTACTGAACCAACTGCTTTTTGCCTGCTTGATAACGATTTTCACCTCTCCAGACCTTTGTTTCGACGATGTATTTCCGCTGATTATGGGTGATGATGAGGTCCATTCTGCCGCGGCCGGTTTGCACCTCAATATGCATAAAACCGCCAATAACTTTAACAAACTGGTCAAGATATGCAAGCAGCAGATGTCTGCCGACAGACTCTTGTGGTGTATCTGGCACCTGTAAAATATTGAATCCGACCCGTGCGATGAAGTCTTGAAAGTTGTCGAGTAACGCTTCCATATCAATGCGTTCGGTCGGTGTAAGGTAATCCAGAAAGCCTTCGCGAGCGTCTTCATGTAAGTACGCATCTTCCAGCCCGTTCACGACCGGTTTGAATGCTTGTAGAATGCAATACAGATAAATTGGATTAACTATTTCACACATACCGTCAGTACCTCTGGCAATAACACCATACGTGGCAAGTTCACTGATAATGTCACTACGTAGATTGAAATCAACCCCGTCATCCCGCGCCATAATTCGCATCAATAGGTTTTCAAAACGTAGATCTTTTCGAATATTGGTAAGCAAATGTGTAAAGTTAACGTTATCTTCCTCAAGGAGTTGCGCGTGTGCTTTTGAAAAGTGCGCCATGGTAATAGGTTCGGTTTTCGGCACCTCCAGTTCCTCAGTGAGAATCTGGGCAAATCGGTTGACAAGCACCGGCTGCCCAGCGGTCTGTTTATGGATGGATTCTACAACCTCTGGCATGAAGGCTTGTCCGACTTCCTCTGTATATTGCCCAAGTAGCTCATGTACCTGCTCAAGTGTGAAGTTCGGGAGATGGAATTCGTCTTGGATGTTGAACGGAGAGATAGAACGGTCATAGTTGAGCTGGGCAATACTTTTGACACCGATGATACCTACACTGTGTGGACACCGAGGCTTACCAGAAATGTAGATATGGAGGAGTGTATGAAGAAAATCACTCAACGCAACCTGCGGGATACCATCAAATTCATCAATGACGATTACAACTTGCTGCCCAGCATGTTCAGCGTCCAGAAAACGTGCGAACCGTTTAAAAAATGTCATCATTGAAAGATGATTTGTTAAAGTTGTCTCTTCCAAAAATTCGCGTAAAGCCTCAGAGGTGACACATCTACGTTTTTGGAAAACGCCTTCTATTTCTTCGCGCATCTGTTCATAGAGGTATTCATAGAAAGTAGCCAAGGTAAGATTTTTACAGACATCAAAGTTCAGTTGAATCGGAAAATAGTCTATAGTCTGCTCAACTGACACTGAACCAGCGACAAGTGCTGCTAAGGCATCTCGAAAGAAGGTAGTTTTCCCTGTCTGACGTGGTGCAAACAGGACAATATATCTCCCTTCTTCAACACGCTTGATGAAATCAGCGATCTCCTCGGTGCGTGAAACGACGTAGTGTTCCTGCGGATTAACCGGACCCTGTGTTCCAAAACGTCTCATTTTTTCTCCTTTCTGTCCGATGCGTCAGCAATTGAATATAGCATGCGTATGCGATGCAGTCAACGTTAAATGTCCCCAATTCTCTCCAAGATATACCCAACGACATCCCGTGTAGATTCCCGATCTATCCATTCAAGACGGGTGTCTTTGCGGAACCACGTGAGTTGCCGTTTGGCGAAACGGCGGGTGTTCTGCTTTAGCTGGGAGATCGCTTCCATATACGTACATTCCCCATCCAAATACGCTATCAACTCTCTATAGCCAAAGCTGTGAAGCGCGGGGGTATCAGGGGAATAGCCTGCCGCTAATAACGATTTAACTTCGGCGAGCAACCCATTCGCAAGCATTACATCCACACGCTGCTCAATACGCCGATAAAGGCGTGCACGCGGCATTGTTAGGCAGAAGGCGATAAACGGATAGCGTTGTTTCTCTGGATGCCACTGCTGTTGGAGTGCGGACATAGGGGTGCCGGTCAACTCATAGACTTCTAAGGCACGGATGACGCGAACAATGTTGTTGGGATGGATCCGATCGGCAGATTCTGGGTCACAGGCACGAAGCCGTTCGTGGAGAGCATCTGCCCCGCGTTGTGCTGCTTCCGCCTCAAGCTGCTCACGGCGCGCGGCATCTGCCCCGGGTCCTTCAAACAAGCCGTCAACAACCGCTCGGAAGTAGAGACCGGCACCGCCGACAAACAGGACTCGCTTGCCTCTGTTTTGGATGTCGGTGATGGCTGCGTCGGCGAGACGTTGGTAGTCGGCAACGGAGAAGGATTGGGAAATGTCCACGCAGTCTATGAGGTGATGCCGTGCTGCTTGTTGTTCTTCGACGGTCGGCTTGGCGGTGCCGATGTCCATCTGTCGATAGATTTGTCGGGAATCGACGGAGATAATTTCGGCATCAAGGCGTTGCGCGAGTTGAATGGCTATCTCTGTTTTGCCAACTGCTGTGGGACCGAGGAGGCAGATGAGTTTCGGGGTCATTTCTTGGAAGTAGCGGAAGTTGGGTTTCACTACGTTCAACCCAACCTACGAAATTTTTGCAGCATCCCGAGAGTCTACAATCCAACCACCGCCGAGGACGTATTCGCCGTCGTAGAAAACAGTTGCCTGTCCGGGGGTGATTGCGCGGCGCGGCTGGTCAAACTTTACGACTGCTTCCGTGTCACTGATAGGAGAGATAGTCGCTGGACCGCCATCATCCCGGGATCGGACTTTGACATGTGCGCGGATTGGGTCTGTCAACTTCTCAATGGCAATGAGGTTGATACGTTCAACGTACATCGTGTCCTCAAGGAGATCTTCGGATTCGCCGACAACGACGGTATTCTTCTTTGCGTTGAGCTGCGTTACATAGAGCGGTTTACCGACTGCGATGCCTAACCCGCGCCGCTGACCGACAGTGTAAAACGGCACCCCGTCATGCTTACCGAGGACCTTGCCTTCTCCGTCTACAATATCGCCTCCGTGAATTTTCTCAGGGACTCTGTCTTGAAGAAAACGTCTATAATTAGTATCAGCAACGAAGCAGAGTTCCTGGCTCTCAATTTTTTCGGCGGTACGCAATTGATACTTCCGGGCCAGGTTGCGGACTTCGGTTTTGGTGTATTCACCGAGTGGCATCATGGCGCATTGTAATTGCTTCTGTGTGAG
The DNA here is from genome assembly GCA_963662915.2 of Candidatus Poribacteria bacterium. GTDB lineage: Bacteria > Poribacteria > WGA-4E > WGA-4E > WGA-3G > WGA-3G. The sequence goes on from CAXXEU010000002.1 coordinate 3,753,070, forward strand.
CGCGGCAAGGAAATACGACTGGTCTTTGCTGACATCGCGTGCTTTGCGTAAGAGATAGCGACCTGTCTCTGGATGTTGCTCAACACGGGCATAGTGTCCTGTGGCGATGGCATTGCATTCCAACGTCTTGGCGAGGTCAAGGAGTTTACCAAACTTTAGTTCGCGATTACATACCATACACGGACTGGGGGTCCTGCCGACGAGGTACTCATCCACGAAATAGTCGATAATCTGTTCGCGGAAAGCGTCCTCGTAGTTCACGCCGTAGAAAGGGATGCCGAGTTGTGTGGCGACGCGGCGGGCATCCTCAATACCCTCAAGCGAGCAACAGTTGGGACGTTCGGGGTCCACCTCGATTGTATCGGGTGCACCGAGACGCATGGTGATGCCGGTGACATCGTAACCTGCGTCAACCATGATGGCGGCGGTGACAGAGCTGTCTACGCCTCCGCTCATTGCGACGAGAATCTTTTTCATGGGGTTACCCAATCCTCATTTCCGGCGTAACGGTCCTCGTACACATCTTCATTCAGTGACAGCCCAAGTCCAGGGGTATCCGGGACTGTGAACGTCCCACCCGTGAAATCGTAGTTAGAGGTATCAACAACATCACTTGTGAGTGTTGCGACTTCGCCATAGAGGAAATGAGGAATGGTTTTACCGAATTGGAGGCTGAGGTAAAAACCGAGCAGAGACCCCCAGTTATGCGGTGCACACTGGACATTGTGGGCAGCAGCCATATCGGCAAGTCGTCGCCAACCCGTAACGCCGAGTCCTTTCATATCGTGCTGAATGACATCAATTACACCGGCTTCAAAGAATGGATCGTAAAATTCGAGCGGATCGCGTGTGCGGGTCTCACCATCAGCAATAAGTACTTTCAAACCCTTCTCTTGGATGAAAGCCTTTAGGTTGCGATACAATTCAACATCCTCGTCAAACATCTCCTCAATCCAAAAGACATTGCAGTCGCTTGTTTCATTAAGGAAAGTGATGACTTCGTCATAGGTGTATGCGTTATTTGCATCGACAAGGATATTGAAACCTTCACCTGCAGTGCTACGCGCAAGTTGGACGAGTTCTATGTCTCGCTGTAGACCGGCTTTACGTTCCATGAGATGGTTCCCACGTCCGATTTTCATTTTGCATGCGGTAAACCCGTTGGCAAGGCTACTCTTGACATCGTTCTCAATCCGCTTGAGCCCCTCGGCTTTCGTCTCGTAGAGAAGATCGTTGAAATAGATAGTGCTGTCGTAAGCGGGTAACCCATTTGAAAAGACATCATCGCCGATAAGCTGATAAGCGGGTTTGCCGAGGATCTTGCCGATAGTATCCCAGAGTGCGTTTTCAAGTCCACGGCATTCGGGGACCACACCATCTTCAGGATTCAAGAGCTCAAACGGATTTTGGTTGCGTACGCCTTGTGCGTCCTCAGCAGTTGTTGTTGCCCAACTGCCAGCCCCCCATCCGAGCGTTCCATCATTAGTATGGATACGGATGATACGCTCTTTCCATTTCCCGCTCGGGTCAGGCTGTTTTATCTCCGGTGCCTGAGAGTTACACCCGATAGCAGGCTGGTCGATCTCGATCGTGACCTGCTCAACTTTCGTAATCTTGATATCGGTTGGATACTTTTGCATAGTTAGAAATGTTCCCGGCACACCAGATATGAGAAAGCCTCAGAATTCCGTCGGCAATCACATCCGTATTCCTTAATTGTCCGACTCCAATTCTGCTGTGCCCGGCTCATCAAGTTCAAGAAGCAGTTCATTGAGGGCATCTTTCACCATATTATTGGTTTCTGTTTCCCTGAAGAACACATCAAGTTTGTGAGGCAGGTTATCGTATTGATCAGCCCCCTCAATTTGCTTTCTCAAAGCAGGTTTCTTGAGCAATTGCACAATACGGAGTCTGTCTTCATGGTCGACGACCGTGGGGTCTGTCAATATTGTGATGAGACGTGGGGCTAATCCCTCAGCGAATCCATTTTCGGCGTAATGGTTTAGCGTATCAATAGCGGTCTGTTTTGTGTTGAGACTCGATCCGTTTGTGAGGATTGCGACGAGATTGTCAACAGCGTCGGCATCCGGATACTTCTGTAGTGCCTTAGCAATATCCATACGCACGGTATCATCAGAATCTTCAAGCGCAGCAATCAGCATGTCTGTCGGATGTTCTTTGAGGTACATCATAGATTTTGCGGCAGCGCGTCGGACGATAACGTTATTATCAGTCAAACCTGCGACGATTTTATCTTCGGAGGTTTCGTTGCCGAGATGATAGAGTGCGGTATTAATTTCCATCTTCAACCCTTCATCAGCAGTTGCATTTTGAATGGCTTCTAATCCTGCTGTGGCAGATGCATCCCCTATATCCCCAACGAGACGTACAAGCTGAATTTTTGCAGCAAGAGGCGTGTTGCTATCGCCAGCCGCCTTGAGAATGTCGTTAATGGCTGGACTGCCGATCCCCATCAAGATTTGAATGAAGTCGCCGTGGACAGTGCGATATCGATTTTTAACGATGTCTTCCAAAACGAAAGGCACGGCTGGCACGCCGTTATCAATTAGTACCTGTATGGCATCCTTTTGGACCCTATGCCGTTCTCCGATAAGTTGCAGAATTTTCTTTATTTCATACTCACCCAATTGACTAACGCGCTGGTCGCGTTCGCTTTGGTATCTGGCTTCTACATTGTGGGTTTTAGCAGCACCGGTTGAAATGGCGTTGCTATAAGCAAGAATTAGGAGTACACGAGGCTCAACTTTGTTGTCTTCCTCCAGTTCAGCACGTTCAAGGTGCTGGGCTGCCTCGAGTGAGAGTCCTGCAAACAACTTACCCCTTCCGACTTCAAGTTGGGTGATGACCTGTTCCTGTTGGCAGCCGAAACTTACAACCCCTAAAAGCAGTAATATCATCAAAAGTTTTTTCATGTTCTGTTTATCTTTTCCTCCTGGGATCTCGATTAGACTCACCCGTTCGCGCCTCTGGTAGCGTGCATACTTTATGTAGATAATGAACATCAAGCGCAGCCGCATAATGCGTCGTTTGTAAACCGAAAAACATAGACAACTTAAAACTCCTAATTGCGGGTCTCGAACCTCGATGTCGGGTGAAGTTTGCATGCAAAGACGATTAAGATCTTTCGTCTATAGATTTTTTATACCTATCGGACAGAGGCGATCAATCCGAATAAGCACGACGTAAAGAGTATTTTAAAATAAATACACTTTTATGTCAACAAATTTAAGGCAAAATTAATAGGGCTATTCAGTTTTAGGCTTTTTGGTTTCCCATTTGAATGGCAAATGTGCGCGCTGGAATCCACTCGTCCAAGAAGGATCCCTGTGCGAAAGCAGGAAATTATTGGAAAACTGAATACCCCTAAAGCATAAATGTTTGGACTTATAAAAAGTCTCGTCACCTACCAACTTCGTTAAGAAGCTCACCGAGTGGACGTTTGACGAGCCCTACCGTCTCCGTATTCTGGTGATATTGATCAAGCTTGTCGACAAGCCCCTCGACCGACTGTAACGCCTTCAGCTGCCTTTGAAATGGCTTTCTCTTGAGAAGTTGTACAAGATATAAACGATTGTCTGGATCGCTAACAGTGCCACCAATGAGTAGCATTGTAATTGGCTTTGCTAAGCCGCCCGTGAGTTTATTTTCTCCATAAATATCAAGGGTATCAATCGCTGCTTGTTTCGGGTCTTTGTTTAATTCACTGGTGAGAATTTTCACAAGTGGGTCAACAGCAGCAGCATCCTGATGGACGGCAAGTGCCTTTACAAGTGATGCGACGACTTCGGAGTCATCGTCTTCCAACCCTGTAATGAGTATTTTCGTTGATATATCTTCGATATTTACCATGGCTTTAGCGGCGGCGCGTCGGACAGCAACATCGCTATGATTTAAGCCGTCGATGATGTCCTGCTTGTACGCGCTCTCACCGAGTTGATAGAGCGTTGTGTTAATCTCCATCGCCAAGGCGGCATCGTCCGTTTGATTTTGCAGGGTTTTTAACGCATCTATGCTTTTCGGGTCGTCGATTTCAGATAACACCTGTACCAACTTAATCTTAAGGGCAGGTGGTGTCATTTCGTCGGTGAGTTTGGTTAAAATCAGGTCAAGGCTGTCAGGACCGATCTGGACGAGCATTTGTGTAAAATTTTCGTGAAGTGCGGGATATCTTCCTTTGGCGAGACTCTCCAAAATTATTACTGATACTTCGGTTCCTTTGTCAACAAGTGCCTGTAAGCCTGCTTTCTGTACGCGTGAGGGTGTATTGAGAATTTGCAGGATCTGCCTTATTTCAGCATCTGTCAGTTCTTGTATACGCTGACTCCGCTGGCTCTTGAATTTCGCTTCAACACCGTGGCTGGCTGCATCCCCGGTAGCAAGCCCATGAGAATAGGCGATAACAAGCAAGGCGCGCGGTTCGAGTTTATTCGCCTCTTCTTGCTCTGCTCTTTCAAGAAGCTCAACGGCTTCTAAGGCGTTGCCGCTATCAATTAATTTACTTCTGCCCACGGATAGATTGCTCGGACCTTTTTGCTTCGTTTCACAGCCGAAACTCGCGAGCAGTAGGACAATCAGTGGAATAATAACAACCCTTTTCATTATATTCTGTTTCCTCCTGAAAATGTTTTTTGTAGAACAGGACTTACGCAATTTTGACCATAATGCATGCTGTGAGATGGAAACTCCTGGACAACCCTAAACGTTTGGAAGACACAACCTAACAGGTTATGCTACAAAAAAGAGCATTGCGTAAGTCCTATAGAAGCAACCCTCTCAATATGAAAATTAGGGCGTTGTAATATACGCTTGTGAGGTCGTTGCACAGCACTGCCCACGATTGCGATGCCCTGTTTGATGAAGAAAATTTTGCGAGTCGTACTGCTCGAATGGAGTCTACTATTAAAAAATCTCTATAACAATACCATAAAATTTAAAAAAAGTCAAGTTATTCAATTATCAGAGCGGGTCGCGATAGGGAAATCGCTCCTACAGCAACGGTCGGATTGAAAAAAATCGCATTGACGTGTTGTTAAGTTTGGGTTATACTTTTTGGTATCTTTAGGGTAAAAAAATAAATAGGAGGCGTAACGGCAGCCCATTCCTGCTGGAAGCAAACTACCATGAAAAAACATCTATCGTTCTATCCAGTCTCAAATTGTGGGTATCTGCTTAGGGGTCGGGCGAGGATACCTCGCCCCTACGACGAATCGACCCTAAAATTCAAACCGGATGAAGCACTACAAAAACACGAAAATGTAAGATGTTGGTCTATATTCATTATATCGCTCATCTGTGCAGTGCTGATACAGACTTCGGCGCGGGCACAACTGATGTCGCCAGAAGAAGTCCTTGGGTTTCAGGTCGGTGCGGACTATAAAGTGGCGGGGTGGCAGACAGTTTCTGATTACATGCGGCATGCTGCTGAGAACTCTGACCGGATTCTGTTAGAAGACCTCGGGAAAACGACAGAAGGCAACGATTTTATCATGCTTCTGATTTCCGCGCCAGAAAATCTGGAGAATCTGGACCATTATCGAGAAATTCAGAGACAGATTGCACTACCGAGCAGGATCAGAACGGATGAGAACCGAGCGGAATTAGATGCACTGGCGCAAACTGGTAAAGCGGTCGTACTGATTAATTGTAATCTCCATTCAACAGAGATTGCCTCATCACAAATGTCAATGGAATTCGCGTATGAATTTGCGACAACTGAAAGCCCACAAATCCAGGAAATTCTTGAGAATGTGATAATTTTGCTCATCCCATCCGCTAATCCTGACGGTCTGGATATTGTCGTGGATTGGTACAACCGCACGGTCGAGACCCCGTACGAAGGTTCAGAAATCCCGTGGTTGTATCATAAATATACGGGACACGATAATAACCGAGATTGGTTTATGCTAACGCAGATAGAGACCCAACTTCTCACGCGCGTGCTTTACGAAGAATGGTTTCCCGAAGTCGTCTATGACGTACATGAGATGAGTTATCGCGGGCCTCGGTTTGTAATTCCCCCGTATTTTGAACCGGTTAACCCGAACATCCCGCCGCTCCTACAACGGACACTTTCGCTAATTGGTGCGCAACTCGCTTTCGATTTGACGAGTGAAGGGTTTACAGGCGTGCTTTCGAGTGCCGTCTACGATACATGGTGGCACGGCGGATTTCGGACAGTCCCATATCGGCATAACATGGTAGGGATTTTGACGGAAGCCGCACGCGTGGAGATAGCGACCCCAATCTTCCAACCGCATCACACTTTAAGAGGATACCGACGCGGACTGGACGCCTACACGCTCCGCACGAACTTTCCAGAACCGTGGCCCGGGGGTTGGTGGCGACTGCGAAACATTGTAGAATACGAAAAAGCGGCGGCACTGTCAATTCTTGATTTCATTGCTAAGCATCGGGTAATGCTGAAGACTAACTTTTACAAGATGGCACTCAACGCGATAGCAAAAGGAGAAAATGAACCGCCTCGGGCGTTTCTCATCCCGACGGAGCAGCGCGACATTCACACAACACTTAAGATGTTAGATATTTTGCAACGCGGCGGTGTAGAGATTCACCAGGCAACCGCACCCTTTATGGCAGATGGCGTAGAATACCCGGCGGAAACTTACGTTGTTTTAATGTCGCAACCGTTTCGGGCACACGCGAAAGATTTGCTCGAAGTTCAACGCTACCCGCAACGTCGTCCGTCGCCGGAATCGCCACCCGAACGTCCGTACGACATCGCTGGCTGGACGCTGCCTTTACAGATGGGGGTTAGAACAATCGCGGTTGTGCATCCCTTTGAAGCAGATTTAAGTCCAGTCCCTGTGCTGACACAAATGGAAGGTCGTCTGGAGGGTGTTGCGGCACCAAAAGGCTATCTGTTCGAGAATCGCACGAACACTGAAGCGATTGTTCTCAATCGTCTGTTTAACGCGAAATTAGCAGACGATAGTCCAAAATATACGTTATATCGCGCAGATCGGGAGATAGAGATGGGGAGCAAGACGTTTTCGCGCGGGACAATCCTGATTAGAACGTCAGTACCGCCGTTACACGAGAGGGCAGAGATGGCGGCACTTGCGGCGGAATTTGGTATCCATATCTACGCAGAAGCCTTTATCGATGAAAAAATATTAAGCCGATTCTCAAAGCTGAATACGCCGCGCTTGGGGCTTTACAAGCCGTGGACAGCGAATATGGATGAAGGGTGGACACGCTGGGTTTTAGATACGCACGAGTTCACCTACAATAGCCTTACGAATGCAGAAACTCAGGCAGGACATTTGGTGGATCGCTACGATGCAATCATTTTGCCGGATTTCGGTGCTTCCGGCATTCTCAACGGACACGCAACCGGAAAATTACCAGCGGAATACGTCGGTGGTATCGGCACAGAAGGCTTGGCGAATTTACGGGCATTCGTGGAGGACGGTGGCACGCTTATCTGTCTGAATCGCGCAACAGAGCTCCCATTGGAATACTTTGGGCTTGGTGAAAAAGGTATTGTCAATGTGGTCGAAAAAGCAAATCAACCGAAGGAAGATGCCTTTTTCTGTCCGGGTTCACTCCTGCGTGTCCGCATAGATACAAGGCATCCGATAGGGTATGGACTGGATCGCGACATGGCAATCTTTTTTAAATCGGGACCGGTTTTTGATGGTGTGCGTGGAGATGTGAAAGCCGTAGCGACGTATCCAGAGTTCAATCCGTTGATGAGTGGGTGGCTTGAAGGTGAGAAACGGATTCGGCAAAAAACCGCACTGCTGGAAACACGGCTTGGAGAAGGGCGCGTGGTTCTTTTCGGTTTCAAACCGCAGCACCGTGGACAATCTCAGGGGACTTTTAAGCTGCTTTTTAATGCGATTTATTATAGCGGTCAGTAGAATAAAGGTTACAAGTGTGCTAAAGTGTGCTGAAGTTTAAAAGTTGTTTTGGATGTCTCCGAATTTTACGAACTTGCCAACTTTTTTAGCTCATGAATAACAGGGAATTCGCCAAACAGTTGGAGAAACGGACACAAAAGTTCGCTGCGCAGGTCGTTCTTTTATCCCAGAGGCTGCCTCATACACCAGAAGGGCTACGCATCAAAGGTCAGTTGACGGGCTCAGGGACTTCTGTTGGTGCTAATTACCGGGAAGCGAATCGCGCCAGAAGTCGCCGGGATTTCCGAAATAAAATGCATATCTGTGAAGGAGAGTGTGCGGAGACCCAATACTGGCTTGAAGTTATTGTTGATGCGAAAATGCTTGAGTGGAAAATTGTGAAACCTCTGTATGAGGAGTGTAGCGAAATTTTAGGTATTTTCACCGCCGCAAACGCCAAATTCGATCAATGAATAGACATAAAGCCTGAAAAATAGTCTAAAGTTGTTGAATTCGATGTCCATATAACTTTAGTTCACTTTAGCTACATTTCAGCACACTTTCAAACTTTCTCTCGTTTGTAAGCGTCCAATTTGCGGTGTAGGGTTCGGACTCCGATGTCAAGAATTTTCGCTGCCTCTGTCTTATTTCCATCGGTTTCCGCGAGGGTTTTCTGGATAGCTGCGCGTTCAATTTCTGCCATCGTCATGCCGACCTTGCCAATAACTTCCTCATCAAATACAGTTAGGGGTTTACCGTCCGCCTGTACTTGTGGTACTACCGGTGCAGCAATTGGTAAAACTCTGTCTTGCTCCCGATTCTCAAGCAATTTCGCAATAGCCGAAAGTACCTCTAGTGTTTTCCTTAGGACAGCGGCTGCGTCATCGGTTTCGTTAATCTGCATCCAACTGGTATCCTCATCAGGAATTAGGGATGGCATATCATCAGTTGAGATGGAAGTTGGATCCAGCGATCGGATTGCAGAAAAGATAAGTCCCAAAATCGTTTTGTAGATCGCTATATTTTCTGTGGTAATGGCACTGGTGGATGTACCTACAACCTGCAAGGAGGTTCCGGGTTGATTAGGAAGTTCAGTCTCTCCAGAAATTTCAGTATCCACAACCTGCGTAGGCGCGAGTTGGGCCCCTGAAACTTGAAGCGGTAGTGCTGCAATTTGTTCAGATTCCGAATCTATTGGAAAATCTTTAAGTTGGAGTTCATCGGCTGTAGCAACAATGATAGCAGATTCTACAGCATTCCTAAGTTGTCGGACATTCCCCCACCAGTCTGCATTTTGGAGATAATAGCGTGCTTCGGGTGATATGCCGGTAATTGTTTTTCCATGCTCTTCACTTAATTCGGAGAGGAACGCAGCAACAAAGCGTGGAATATCCTCGCGCCGCTCGCGCAGCGGCGGGATATGGATACGAAATAGGTTGAGTCGATAATAGAGGTCTTGCCTGAATTTCCCCTCTCTGACTGACTTTGCGAGGTTGATGTTCGTTGCAGCGATAATTCGGACATCGACTTTAATATTTCTCTCACCACCGAGTCGGGTGAATTCTTGGTTCTCTAAGACCCGGAGAAATTTCACTTGCACTTCAGGGGACATTTCGCCGACTTCATCAAGGAAAAGCGTCCCCCCGTCTGCTTGCTCGAACACCCCGCGTCGTTGGCTTGACGCGCCTGTGAAAGCCCCTTTTTCATGCCCGAAGAGTTCGCTCTGAAGGAGATCTTGGTAAAAGGCACCGCAGTTGACGGCTTTGAAGGGTTGATCTCTGCGTGGACTACTTTCGTGTATAGCCTCCGCGATGACATCTTTGCCAACACCGGTTTCGCCAGTGATGAGGACAGTCGCTTTCGTCGGTGCGACCTGTTCGACTTGACGCAAAACTGTCCGCATCGATGCGGATTCACCGATAATGCGTCGCGAACTATCGCCGATAACGAGTGTTGGAAGATTCATCTGCTTTTGTCCTCAGTGTGCTTTGAACTGTTCCTTTAGCAATTGACCATTAGTTACTGGCAGTGATCCTGTAACAGGACGAATGAATTTCCTGCTATAAGGGAGCAATCAACTACCATACCGCTACTTCTTGACATACTCCCCACGCTAAAGCGTGGAGATTCTGGTATCAACAAGGGTTGCTCGCAATTGCGAGTCTGACACCCTCTCCACCAAAGGTTGATGCCCCAACCTTGAGAATGTTTATAGCCGCGTTCACGTCGCGGTCATGAGAGATTTTACAACTATGGCAATACCAATCGCGAACCGACAAATCTATGAAAAGGTGCTTTTGCCCGCACTCATTGCAGACAGACGTTGTGGGTTGCCAACGTCCAATGGTTTCCACGCGCTTACCACGCTTTTTCGCTTGCCAGCGCATCTTGAGAAGGAAGTCGCCAAAAGCGAGATCAGAGACTTTTCGCCCCCAAAGGCGTTTCATGCCGTTAAGGTTCAAATCCTCAAAGAAAGAGATGTCAAACTTACCGACGATCTCAAGTGCGAGCTTCCAGTGATAGTCTTCGCGTTGACGGGCAATCTTACGATGGGTTCTCGCAGAGTGTTTAGATGCACGTTTGCGGTTGTTGCTACCTTTCACCTTCCGCGATAACTCACGATTGGCTTGTTTAACCTTCTTTGCCGACTGCTTATAGAATTGTGGCGCTTCGTATTTTGTGCCATCCGAACAAGTCAGAAAGGTCTTGTTGCCATAGTCGAACCCTGCAGCGTCACCCGTCTTGGGTTCAGGTTCAAGTCCTTCATGGTCTGTCGTGACAGTGATATACCAATCACCGAGTGCGTCACGTTTGACAGTAACGCCTTTGATGTTCCCTTGAATCTCGCGAGAATACCAGCACCGATACCAGCGTCCGTTGAGACGGATTTTCGCAACAGGACACCCTGTATCCTTATCAAGTTTCGCTATCTTGACTTGGCTACCAGAAAAAGTCATAGAGCGATAGTTCCGCCAACTCTTGAACTTCGGTGGACGTTTCGCACGTCCTTCAAAGAAGTTAATATAGCCGTGTTCGATGCGTTTCAAACATTCCTGCAATGCCCAAGCATATGGCATACGCCAATGTGCATATTTCTCAAGGCGTTTCAACTGCGTCAAGTGTTTTTTCATGCGATACCAATTCGGCCGCTTATACCCTTCGCAGTGTCCATAGATACGATAGTGTCTACGAGACAAGGCAACGAAGTGATTATGCACGTGGCTGATGATACGCGTATCCGAGAGCAAGTGCCGATTGCGTTTATGATTCTGAATTTTGTTTTTGTAGGTTCGCATAGTTTTTCTTGGCATAGTTCCCGATACGACTCGGTGATGGTAGAGACCGCACCTTGCGGCGCGGGTCGTATTCTCTACCAACTATGCTATAGATATTATAGCAAAAACCACAAAAAATGTCAACAACTTTTTTTAAAGGCAGCGTCTACATCTCTGCCCTAAAGGACAGAGGTTTGACGCTGAAGAAAATGCTAACTATTTTCCCAGTCAAAATCATCAAAGGTTTGTGCGGTTGCCGCCTTCTCAAAGAGAGAATCAAGATGAGATAGACTGCGTATCGAAGAAATCCTGTTCGTAACGGACTCTGGAACGGTCTCAAACCGGAGATGTAGTAGTTTAAGGATATCTTCACGTTTCGCCTGTGTTCGACCGCGTGTTTCACCTTGTTCAATCAGATGTTCTGCCATGGTTTGTGCCATTTTTTCGCCCTCCTCTCTGTAGGAAGTCTCTTGGATGTTTTGGTGAACCAGGGTTTTCAACTCATCGTGTTCTTCAGCCGAACGGCGATGAATAATGAGTAGATACAAATAGAAAATAGACCGTCGCCACTGCTGGACTTTTTCCGGTTCAAGGGTATTAATATGTGTCACCGCTTCTATCAACGCATCACGTATCTCTTGCTTATCTGCATGCTCCTTTTGCAGGACGGTCAACAACCAACCGAACGGATGGTCAGTTTTCGTTAAAGTAGACGCATCAGTGCTCTTCACGCTAAGAAACAGTGTATCAAATTCCGGGACAAACTTAGCGAGCATATCTGGCACATCCATTAGTGCTCCGAGTCTCAGTGGTGTCTGCCATCTTTGCTCTCCAGTATAAAACACAATTGGAAGAATAGGACGAAAACGCCATTGGCTTTTGGGAACATTGTTTGATTCCCACTCTCGGCGTTGGAAGTCCCAAATCTGTGTCATATAAAATAGCACTCGAAAACCCATCGTTACATCAACCGTCGACTGATGCTCAACAAGAATATAGATAAGGAGTTCATCGGCTTTCGATTCACTTTGAAACGGCACACTATAAACGAGGTCAGACTCTTGCTCTCGCAGGTTGTCTGGAACGAAACTTCTGTTGATGTGTGTAAGTTGGCTAAAATCAAGGCGCGACACCAGATCATCGGCAACGATTTCTAATAATCCTCGGACGTTTTCTTGATCTTCAAGCAGCCATCGGGCACTCCTATCAGGAAACTGTTCAACTGGAAAATCGAAAAAACTGAGTGTCTCTATTTCTTTGGTTTCCACAAGGTATCCGTTTGTAAAAAATTAATTTGGCGTTACAGGATATTGATTATATAGATGTTAACATCATAAATCAATTTATGTAATTTAGAATTTAAAAGTTTCAGACACGCGCATCGCAAACTAATAGTTTAGGCTACAAGGATTTCTACCGAATTTTACGTCGCTCTATCATTTTTTCTTAAGATGCTTTTCTACGAGTTGATCAATGATCGGACGATAAGTTGAATTATGCAGATGTTCTTTGTACCAGTCCACATAGGTCCCATCTTTTAGATGTTCTTGAATCATTCGATTTTCCTCCAAAAGCGTCCAGAGGTTGTGGGTGGCTCGGTTGCAAAAACCGAAGGTGCGTTTTTTTAAGACCTTCTAATCCATACTCTTGACAAGCGGATCCAAGTAGATTTTTACATGTTTTGGAATACCAAGACTGTTATGTAACCGATCCTTTATAGCGCGATCACAGCGAGCTGAACTTCGATGAAACTCCGCGTAGGAAACCATTACTGCATGCAGCGTAGGTAAATAGTAAGTAGGATCTGAAGTATCCCATACTTTTGGCTTGATACTGACTAAATTCAAACCAACAACGATTTCTATATCTAATTTCCCTTGATTCTCATAATATATTAGCCCTTAACCACTTCTAACTTGATCGCGAACTTCCCGATCATGAACTTCTTTAAGATGATCGAATGCATTAGTTCCCCCAGGTCCACCTCTGGATTCAGGTTCTTTCATTTTTACTAAGATGGGAAAATTTACCATTTGCCCTGATAAAAGTGCTTCGCCTACCTCAAGGTCAGGGAGTAGACTCGCTTCTTCTTCACCTAATGATTCAATAACTCTCTTCACAAAGGTCTGATCGGTTGGATTTATCATTCTCATGATAATATAGGAGTTGCATTGAGAAAGAGTCGTCTCATCTAAGCGAGAAGGCCGCTGGCTAATCACAACCAAACCAATATGAAATTTCCTTCCCTCCCGAGCAATCTGTTGGGTAATGGCAATGGATTGTTGTTGGGCTGGAGAAGGACCACGACCAGGAACGAAATGGTGGGCTTCTTCAAGTAACAGTAAAAATGGCAATTGCAGCCTCTCGTTAACCTTGGCTTCAAACAATTCCTCCGCAATAATACTGTATATTGTAGCCTGAAAATCCCCAGTGTAGCCTGCCAAAGATATTACTGAAATCTTACCATACTGTACGAGCTCTTCGCGATTTTGAGGCATCGGTTGTGATTCACCAGCGATTCTTTGATTAACTGTTTCCATCTTATGTAGTTGGGATGCTGCCCGCCGAGCCCTTTTGTATATTCCCGCTAAAGTTTGAAGTGCTACGCCCTTCACAGAAGGTAGATTCTCCCAACAGATCTGTCTCAGATACTCAACATCGTTGGTATTCCCATCACTGGCATCGCTTTTTGATTGAACAGCGGCATCCGCTATATTGGCAATTAACCAAAGATTGGGTTTAATACCATTACGAATCTGATCATCATTAAGTCTATTAGCTAGCCAGTTTATTCTTTTTATTCTTTCATCTCCCTCAGCCTCGTAAAATCTTCTGGATGCATCAAATAAATCACCAAATAAAGCAATCATTGCAGATGATAGAGGATTGGACGCAAGATTGCCGATAATTTGAGCTGCTGTATCTGCTTCTTCCTCGAAAATCGGTAAGGTAGCGTGATAACGATTAACTTTATTGCTAAGCGATGGAATCTTCCCCAGTCCTGTATAATCCCCATGTGGATCGAAAATAACCATCGGATAACTTTTAGCGGACAATTGTTCAATAATCCTTCGGGCTGTCCAACTTTTACCCGTTCCAGTCATCGCCAGTATAGCTAAATGGCGAGTAACTATGGCATGGCCATCTACTTCTACATCAACATTATCTCGATTAGAGAGGGTCGCAATATTTATCGCGCTTTTCGATTCATCTTCTAATTTTCCGACCAACACTCGTTTTAGATCCTTTGAATCTGGATCATAAGCACGAGTAGCAGGTTTAGGGGGATATCGTAAACTTTCAAGTTTACCAGACCATCCACCTGTCAATTGTTCATACCCTAGCACTTGGCATACGGCTGATACTATCTCACGGCTTAGAGAAAGTACGGTATCCATGGGCTCGGTCTGTGTTTCTGCCAGTTCGTGCCCTGCTTCAGCTGGAAAGAAAGGGTTGATACGTTCTATTCTTTGGACTTTTGCCCAAATCCTTATTTCTTTTAACTCTCCACTCTCTTCCGTCTCATTTAACGTAGCATCCACTGCAATAATATCTTGTTCCCGTATCGCTTCAGGTGTTACAGCAAGACGAAATTCTTTGCTTGTACTTTCACCAACAAGTGTACCAACGATCTTTTCTGTTTCCATTATTTCCCTACCCTTTCACAGTTGGTCTAAGAAACCAATCTCGGGGTGTCATATAGATAGCTCGTACCAACACTCTTCGCATATCTGCCTCGCTAATTGCACCTTTCTGTAAACTCCCCCCCAATGTATGGCGAATCATTTTATCGTACGCTCTTGTCATCCAATTAGGCACATGAGCAAACTTATCAGCAATATCTAAACCTACCGGAAAGCCATAATTGGGTAAAAGACGCGAATACAAGTATACACGCCTAACAGCCTCTTCCACTTGGCTCTCTCCAAGTTCAGAAAAAACCTCAACCCGAATGGGTTCAGTATTCTCACCAACCCGAATATAAGTTCCCTTTACAGGCGGAAAACCAAATTGGTTGTCTTCTCTTAAGCAGGAAAAGTCTACTGTTGAACTTCCTGACTCTTCTGGGAGTCTGATTTCACCCGATCCTAAACCACTGGATTTATTCATCTCCCAATGTTCAGAATACTCGCCAGTATCAAGAAGCAACGGTAAGAACAGATTATCCGTATAACCCAACACGTCCATCAAGTTTTTAGGTGAAGTAAGGTTAGATAGACCAAACATCTCATTGAAATAATTCTCGTTTCCCTTTTGACGCAAAGAACGGAAAACACGTTCAAGCAACACTTTCTCACAAAATTCACGCGATCTTCCGCGTTCCACAACTCCTGCGATGATAGGTCGAGGTTCCCTAGTTTTTGCCTCAGAAATCAATTTTCTATAGAGAAAGGCAATCCATGCCAATGGTTCAAAAAGTCGACAGCTTATCCACTCATCGGACCTTCCTTCAGCCATAGCTGGGTAAATATCAAGACGGGCTTCATTAAGAAATTCTTCCTTGAACTGTTTTGCTTGATCTTGGTCACCTGAATAGTGTTTCAGAAACAAGTCAATGTCTGCCTCAGTGAAAGGGGTATGACCGGCATAACCATTCATCAAATAAACCAAGGGCCCGTGAAACATCAAGACTCTTAGACCTGGATTTCGGAACAACGCTGAAAGTCCACCCAATAGTTCAGCAGTAATACGAATAATATCGGGAAAGTCCCTTCGCTCCTTGCTGCCACCTTCAAGGTCTCCGAAGATCACTGGATAATAGCCGAAATTCTCCCGCTCGGCCATATCCCTCTCACCTACATGTACCTCATAAGATCCGACCCGCAATAGGGTCGGCACTTGGGATAATTCTGTCTGACCGATTCCTCCATCAATAAAACTAACTAATTCGTTTTGAAACTCTTCCCAAGCAGCATCTACTACTGAATATGTCTGGAGTATGGAAATTTCTTGTCCTTCTTTATTATCCCTGTCCATAGCGCGACGTAAATGGTTTATAAAACGCGCTGTGTTCCGAATATAGTTATCCCGCAGATTCTCAGCTACCGACAGTGTTTCCATCATTAACTGAGGTTGACGAAGAAGGTCCTCTTGTACATCATTCCCGGTCAATAGTTCATTTGTTTCCATACTATCACCTTGTGCTTCCTCATTAGGAATAACCGTGCCAATAGACTTTGTGTTCATCACTAACTCCTATCTTCTCGAACAAATTCTAATTCCAAGCTGCTGTAAAACGCGTCTTGCTTCGCCTGTGTGAAAAGTATTCACAAGTAAACCTGTCAATTGGCTAACTAACCACTTGACAGGCACTCGTTGATCTCCCACTTGCACATACCACATTTGGTATTTTGGAATACTCTGTTCTTTTGCAAGAGCAGCACGTGCTATCTCCATTACTTGTTCTGGTGTGTATGTAATCTCAGTGCCACGAAGATACACCTTACTCTGTTGACTCACATTCGTCTGATCTTTCGATGTTTCCAATACATTCTCATACAACCAATTGCGAAGTTCAGCCAGTTTGTATCCTATTGCCCCCTGAGAAACAGTCACGTTGAGATTAGTGGTAGTTAGCGATTCATATCCCGTCAATACTTGCCGATAATCCTTTCCCAAACTTATGAATAATTCCTTGTATTGTTCATCAACTAAAATCTGCTTCAGTTTTTTCAGAGTTGGTCGCTGTAATTCCGTGGCCCGTTTCGGTGTCATTCGATGATCGTAGTCAGGAATTAACTTACTCGCCGGAATCAGTCCAAATTTGGCTGACAGAATATATATACCCAGTGAATACTCTCCAGAGGGATGTACCCGTAGGAATTTATTTATGACTCGATATGCCGGGCCATCATAGCGTTCTAAGGCAGGCAGCAAATCTGGAGTGGAACGCTTTTTCTGGGAACATGAAAGCATTAGTAATCGTAGACTTGAAGAAGTTTCTTTTTCTAACATTGTGTTTACTATTCCAACCCGTTATGGACATGTCGCCCCGAAATCAACGGTATGAAGGTTCTCCGTATGGCATTCCCCGGGGCTTGATGGTGGGGGATGGGCATCCGTTTCTATAGACATATCGCCCCGCTGGGGCTGATTTCTGGTAATATCTAAACGTCTTTCTCTGTGAGTGAATTAGCGAGGTTGCATGAAGTTTCAAAAAATTATTCGATAATGTCCGGTGCGGTTACAAACCGCACCTACCGAGTCTGAGAGAAGCGGTTTTTACCGATTTAAATTCTTAATCTTCATCAACCTTGTCTACAGATTTTAGTCGGACTTGAGTTATTGATTTTGTATAATCTCAAGCAGTTGCTGGGGGTCTTGCTTGACTTGATCAAAGACATGGAAACCGTCGCGACAGGCAGCTTCAGACAATCTTCTCAACACAACGCCCTTTATCGCCCAATTTGTGGCACGGATGGCTTTTCCTAAATTCCGCCCTGTTTCAACAACGTGGACATTGGACAAATTCTCATCAACGACACGCCTATGGCTCGGTGCCAGTAGGAAAATTAGGGGGACCGCCCGTTCCACCTCAAAAACGCGTTGTAGTGACACAATGTCTTCTTGTCTCAAGAGCGAGAAAACGAGGTCGTAGCGTTCGATTAAAGCTGCTATGGACTCAGGAACACCCGTCTCGCCGAGCTCTAAGACCTTAGTGTCGTGAAGGGGTGCCATATCAAAAGGAACGATTATGTCCTTCTCACTCACAGGTATCTTCTTTCCGTCAACGCGACACGCATACCACGGAAAATATAAATCAAGTGTTGTTTCACCATACGCTTCGTGTTCCCGAATTTGTCTCAATCCCTCGCGTAATTGCGCATGCATGGGACCGGTGAACATCTCGCCGGCGGGGGCGCTGTAGTCCCTATCTTCGTGGTACCACCCCTCGGCATTGTAACCGCAGAGCTCTTTTATTTTTGCATTAAGGCGTTCAGATGAAACGGTATCCTCACGCCGAAGCAGATTATCGGGTTTATATTTTTGCCCCGTTGTATAAGGACTCAAGATTAATATTTTCATGTGTGAATAGTTTTCGGCTGTCGGCTATGACGCTGTCAGCCATTAAGCCGGTTGCTGTCCGCGATTCCAGAGATACACAATAGGACTCGCGATGAAGACTGAGGAATAGGTTCCGACCACGACCCCGACGATAAGTGCCAAGGCGAACGTGTTAATCTCCTCGCCTGCAGTGGTGATGATAAAGATAACCAAAACAACAAATAGGGTCGTCAAAGATGTAATAACCGTCCGGCTGAGCGATTGATTGATGCTTCGGTTTAACACAGTGGTGTAATCGGTGCCGCGTAAAGATTGTGAGTTTTCTCGAATTCGGTCAAATACAACAATTGTGTCATTGAGTGAATACCCGATAATCGTCAGGAACGCCGCCACTGTTGGTAGATTAATTTCTTTTGAGAGCACAGCGAAAATACCTAAGGTAATCAGGACATCGTGGACGAGTGCGGCTATTGCGCCAATAGCGAAACGGAATTCAAACCGCCAAGAGATATAAGCCAACAAAATAACGATCGACCAGAGAACAGACCAGAGTGCCGCCCATTTGAGGTCGCGCCCGACACTGGGAAGGACTTCCGAGACATTGACACCGCCAACAAGTGCATGCCAATCGTTTCCACCTTCGAGTAGTGCATCTGTGAGGATTCTGCCGACACTCGCTTGGATTTGGACGTGTGCATTCTCGGTCAAATCAACGCCGAACGGGTTCGCAAAAGTTAACTGTACCGCGTTGCTACCGGCAACATTATCAAGTGCCGTAATCTCATTGCGCTGTCGCAGGTTTCCATCAATGAGTTCAACAGTTTCTCCCACTTCCAATAGGTGCGATTTTTCAACAGCACTGCTCACCTGCAGACGCATAGCAGTCGCGTCACCCGGATCCGCCATAATCGGAATATCAATCAACTGTCGCTGAAATTCCGGACGGTGTCCCATAGAGATAGACGCTTCACTTCTGCTTTCATCTATCTGTATCTTGACACGTTCGTACCCGACCTCAGCGAGTTTGGACTGCAATTCCGCCTCTGAGACAACTCTGTTAAACTTGGCTTGGATTTTAACGCCCCCTCGAAAGTCGATCCCAAAGTTCGGGCCTTGATGGATTCCGAGGAAAACGATGCCGATAACGATGACCGCCGCTGATACCACAAATCCAGTGCGGTATTTGCTGATAAAATCGAAGTTTGTATTTCTGAGTAATTCCAAAATTTTAACAGTTATCAGTTATCAGTTATCGGTTATCAGTTAAAGAGGAGTGCCGTAACAATTCACCCTTCTCTGTGAGGATCTCAAGTTTGGGAGATTGTTACAAAACGTCTTTTAACTGACGACTGACGACTGACGACTAATAACTACTCCTCCATTAAATGCTGAGTTTTTGCGCGTCTCTATTTCCGACTGTCCAACCGTATATTTCGCGTGTGACGACAATCGCTGTAAACATACTTGCCAGGATACCGATACCGAGTGTTAAAGCAAATCCTTTAATTGGACCTGTGCCAAAGTGATAAAGGACAAGTGCAGTAAAGAATGTCGTCAGGTTGGCATCTAAGATCGTTATAAATGCCCGTTGATAGCCGCTTTCGATAGCGGACCAGACGGTTTTACCGGTTCGTAACTCTTCACGAATTCGCTCAAAGATGAGTACATTCGCGTCAACAGCCATACCGATAGTGAGTACAAGTCCGGCAATACCAGGCAGCGTCAACGCTGCGCCAAATCCCGCCAACGCCCCGAGGATGATGAGCATATTAAAAACGAGGGCGGTAATAGCAATGATCCCAGACAAACGATAGTAGATTATCACGAAAATTAAGACCCCTCCCAAACCGATGAGCACGGCTTTAATGCCATCATCAATAGATTCTTGTCCGAGGGTGGGCCCGACAGTCCGTTCCTCGGCGATCTGGACCCCGACAGGAAATGCCCCGGCTTTCAGGATATTGGAAAGGTAACTGGCTTCCTCATAAGTGAAGTTTCCCTGAATAATAGCGTTTCCGACGATTTGATCTTGGATAACAGGGGCGGATTGGACTCTTCCGTCAAGGAGAATCGCTAAATGTTCCCCAATATGGTCGCCCGTGACCTCAGCAAACTTGCGTCTCCCGATATTATCAAAACTCATCGAAACGACTATATCGAAACTCGTTCTGCCGGTAGAGGGTCCAGCGTCATTAATTCGATCACCGCTTAGGAGGACAGGACTTTCTAAGACGTACCAGTTGCCGGTCTCGTAATGGTATCGGATTTCACTATCTTCGGGTATATTATCAGGTGGTGGTGTATCGGCAGTGCCGCTCCACAAACTACCACCAGTCGGTGATTTTTTAACGAGTTTAAATTCGAGCCGGCCCATTGTCTTTACGATTTGGAGCGGTTTCGAGGAATCTTTAGCACCTGGAAGTTCGACAATGATTCGGGGGTGATTTGCCTCCCGGCGAATCGAGGGTTCCGAAACCCCGAAAGCATCGACGCGATTTCGGAGTACAATGAGGACCTGCTCAATCGCCTGTTCGGTATATTTTTCTATGCCCGATGCGCTGAGTTTCAACTGATATGTAGATTGTGTCTCTGTTTCGGCTTGAGCCTGTGCGTCTTCAAAAAATTCGATTTCATTTAAGAGGTTCTCAGCCTTCTCAATATAGTCAGCCTTCTGTGTAGCATCCGCTCGGAGCCGAGAAGGGATCCCCACAAACACATTCAGGATATCCTGTCCACTCACCTGCTGAACGTCTCGACATAAGACATCTTCTGCGCGAAGACGTTCAGGAATCGAGAGTGCGTGTTCGCGGAGTAGCGCGGCTTTAGAGGTTTCCAAATCCACCTCAAGTACGAGGTGTACACCGCCCTTGAGGTCAAGTCCTAACTTCAATCTGCTGTCGGGTATGAGCCTCCGGAGGGTTCCGGGTAGGCTTCCGTATAGGTGGAGATTGTCGAGTGTTGCGCGTGGATTTTGAAGTGCCTTTTCCGAAACAAGTCGGACATAAAACTCGCGCGCTTCCGTAGTATCAAATTCATAATCAAACGTCTCCTCAAGTCCGAGTTTTCTGAGATGGACGCGGAAGACATCCTGAAGTTCAAAGGTCGCATCTTGGAAATTGATGCCTTCGGGGTATTCGACTTCTGCGAGGTTCACTTTAAAGGCACTGTTTTCGTTGACTTCAAAGGGTGGAAGTTTTTCCTGCATCCAGAGCGGTAGATTTCCATACAATGGATTGTAGAAATTATCCGGAGTCGGGATGAGGTATAGCGCAGCAAAGATCAACACCCCGAGGATTAAAACAATTTTCCAGATACTAAATCTGTACATCAATCACTCCTAAGACATTAGAATAGTTGTTAGTTTAATAGCCGTCAGCGGTCAGCGGTCCGTAAGACATGTGGCAGTTGTGAACGTCCTACCGTCACAAACGAACGACAGCTGGTTTCCAATGGCTAATAGTTGACAGCCGTCAGCCGTTACAAACGCGCCTGGGAGGAATCGAACCCCCGACACGAGGCTTAGGAAGCCCCTGCTCTGTCCCCTGAGCTACAGGCGCAGGTGTTATACTTTAGTAGGACTTACGTAATTTTTCCGGTAGTCCGCTCTGCGAGATGGAGCTTCCTGAAAAACACAGGCATTCTGGTGGCACAACCGAACAGGTTTGCGGCGTAGTTGAAGCACTATCGCAGCAAAACCCCAGATGCGACGTGCATCCTGCTACCAAAGAGCATTCTGCGTAAGTCCTCTTTAGTATTTAATGAGCGAAAAAACATCGTGTCTCGGAACTCTCTCCCTGCCGTTGAGTTCGGTCAACTCAACTAAGATAGCAATACCGATGATGTGTCCTTCCAGTCTTTCGATAAGACTCACTGATGATGCAAGCGTCCCACCAGTCGCTAAGAGATCATCACATATCAGCACTCTACTATATTTAGGGAACGCATCTCGATGAATTGCAATCGTATCACTACCGTATTCAAGATCGTATGTGACCTCATACTTATCAAAGGGTAACTTACCGCTTTTCCGGATGGGGACAAAACCGGTACCGAGCCGGTAAGCGAGGGCAGAGCCAAAAATGAAGCCGCGCGCGTCTATACCAACGACAGCATCAATCGCTTCAAGCTTATACCGGAGTGCGAACTCATCAATGACCTTATGAAAAACGGTTGGATTTCCTAAAAGTGGTGTGATGTCTTTAAATGAGACACCCGGTTTCGGAAAATCGGGTATGTCTCGGATAAACTGCGAAAAATCGTGCATTATGTCCTTTTCTCCTCCTGATGCGGGTGTATCATAATTTTCATTCCTTTTCTGGATTCCATTGCTTCAAAGGCTTTGTCAATCTCAACGAGTGGAAAGTGGTGTGTGATAAGGGGTTTCACCCGCACTAACCCCTTTTCAAGGAGTCGAACTGCTAATTCATGGTGGCGCGGTACACATCCGTGCGAACCTGTGACGAAACACTCTTTATAGTGGATAGTATTTGAGAGTACACGCATTGGTCGCATGGTTTTTGGCAGTCCTCCGAACAGATTGACATACCCACGGTGTGCGACCATTTCAACGGCTTGCTCGTGTGCTTCAACAGAACCACAGGTCGTAACGACGATATCGGGTCCCTCGCCGTCTGTTTCTTCCTTGCACCTCTCAATAACGTCTTCCTCTTCAGAAGCGATGTAAGCATCTGCTTCATAGAACTTTGCGATTTCCATACGGAGCTTGCTCCGTTGTACACCGATGACTTTCGTGGCACCCATAATCCGTGCGAGGTCAATCATCATACATCCGATGGGTCCGAGACCGATAATAACGACGGTTTTTCCGAGAGACATATTGATGAGTTCAAGCCCGTTGATGGCACATGCAAGGGGTTCAGCAAGTGCAGCCTCATCAAAACTGAGTGAGGCATCGAAGGGCGTAACGGGGCCTTCCTCCAAAACGAGGCGAGGCAGTTTCATATATTGCGCGAAAGCACCGGGAATCTGGTAGCCGATGGCGTAGTTGATGGCACAGTTGTTTCCGAGTCCATCTCGGCACCAACGACACTGCCCACACGGAACATCAGCCCCGATTGATACACGGTCGCCTTCCTTGACGCGCGTCACGTTTTTGCCGGTTTTAACAACAACACCCGAATTTTCGTGTCCAATAATAGCAGGGGGTTCAACTCTCGGATTACCGTGATGGAGAATGCGGACATCAGAGCCGCAGATACTGACGGCTTCAACGCGCATTAAAGCGGCATCATCGTCAATCTCAGGTTCAGGGACTTCCTTCACGCTTAAACTGTCAAGACTTTCAAGTATAGCCGCTTTCATATTTTTATAGTTATCAGTTGTTAGTTATCAGTTGTCAGTCCAGAGATGTTTGTGGCAGGTAAACAAAACGCAACCGCCACAGAAGTTAACTGAAAACTGATAACCGATACCTGACTGCTACTCCTCTGATGGATGAATCAAAACTTTTGCGTAAAATTCGCTTTTGTCTCTCATTTTATGTAAGATGTCAGCACTCTCTACTAATGGTACTTTATGTGTGATTAGCGGCGTAAGTGTTAGCATGCCAGAAGCCATCGCTTGAAGTACAGTACGCCAGTCATCGTCGTTGCCTGCGGCACTATAATCGGAATTCCAGGTTCCGAAAATATTCACCTCACGCCGCATTAATTGCGATATAAGTTCGGCAGGTAAGGTTACGTCGGCATCAGGGTTACCGAGGAAAACAACGCTGCCCGCACGTCCAGCACTGCCGAGGGCATGCCGATAGGTAGGGGGAACCCCCGCAGCCTCAATACAGACATGCGCGCCTTTTCCGTGAGTATGTGTTTCTATAACCTCAACGGGTTCCTCAGTTAAGGTATTAAATACTTTGTCAAAACCGAGTTGTTTCGCCAGACCAAGTTTCTTTGCGACAATATCAAAGAGAAATATTTCCGCTGCGCCCATTATTCTTGCCCACTGCGCAGCCATCAATCCAATCGGTCCCGCACCAAAGATCGCAACTGTTTTTCCAACAAGCGATGTTTGAACTCGACGGAGTGCGTGTAGTGCGACTGCGGCCGGTTCTGTCATCGATGCTTCTTCGAGTGTTACGCCTTTCGGGACAGGGATTAAATTTTGCTGCGGCGCGACGACATATTCAGCGAAAGCACCATCGCTTCGCGAACCGAGATAGTCGTAGTCGTGACACTGGACGTATTTTCCTTGTTCACACGCCGAACATTTGCCACACCAAAGCAGCGGAAAAACAGCGACCGGATCCCCGGGACGAAAGCCTTCAACATCGGGACCACATGCGTCAACAATACCCGCAAATTCATGCCCGCAGATTGTGGGGAAATTATAGGTGCCCTTGACAAAAATTCTCGGAATATCGGAACCACAGACCCCGCAGAAACCGATTCGGACGCGGACTTCTCCCGCAGCGAGATGTGGCACGGGAATCTGTTCTAACTGTAAATCTCCAATTCCGTGAAGAACCAATGCTTCCATTTTTTTAATTATTAAATCTGGTCGCCGCTCCATTACATTACGCGGCGGTTTCTGGTTAATTCCGACTTGTTTCGATTCCATACTGGTTCGATTAAAAGTGTCTATTACGCGGCGGTTTCTGGTTAATTCCGACTGGTTCTGGACGATGAACCTTTAACTGTTAAATTTGGACATCGTTCTGCTATGTTTCCTCATCAGTTTTTAGGAAATCTCTTGGCAAGCCCCAAGGCAATCGCCTGTTGCATCCGTTGGACGTTCTCAGTACGGGAACCAGATTTGTAGAAAACACTACTTGTCCCGCCGACTAAAATGTCGGCACCTGCGGACACCATTTTAGGGATATTCTCAAAACTGACGTTGCCGTCAACTTCAATGGGTAGATCCACGCCGTGTTTGTCCAAAAAAGCACGACATTCCGCAATTTTTCGGAGCGTTGCTGGTACCATCTTCTGTCCTGCAAAACCGGGATTCACCGTCATAATTAGCACAAAATCAAGTCGGTCAAGGACGTAATCCAATTCAGAAAGCGGGGTTGCTGGATTCAGCGCAGCTCCTGCTTTGATACCATACGCTTGAATTACAGATAACGTCCTATCAAGATGTATCGCTGATTCAACGTGAACGGCTATCTGTTGAACACCGATTTCCGCGACTGCGTCAACGAAGAAATCGTTATTTTCCACCATGAGGTGAATGTCGAAAGTAGCGTCTGTTTTCGAGCGTAATTGTTCAATAAGCGCAAGTCCAATCGGCATGTTGGGGACGAAATGAGCGTCCATCAAGTCGAAATGTAGCATGTCAATGCCAGCGGTTTCCAATTCTCGAATGTCACCTTCTAAATTGCATAAATCGGCACACATCACCGACGGTGCGATATGGATATGCGACTTTGAAGAGGCTGGACTTTCAATAGGCAAGATAGCACTCCTGTAACTTCAAAATTTCTAAGGCTGTATAGACTTGCAAACGAAGCCTTTAAACCTTTAATAGTATAGCATAAAACGCAGGATTTGTCAAATTTTGAAAGAGGCAAGGAATTAGGCACGAAACAAAGCCTCGCGGAGTTGTGCGTCAAGGTCATCTGAAGGTTCAAACGGAATGTCAATCGGTTGGTGAGAGATAACACTTGCATAGATGCCTAAAATGGCGTTGAACTGGTGCAGTGCAAGTTTCAAATTTGTTTCGACTGGAGAGGTATCGTCTTCAAGCCAGTCGAACATTGCCTGTGTCAGACAGGCTTGTGCGAGGTCGTTGTTCGCGCGCCATTCATCAGGCGTTGTTTGATGGTTTTCCACTTTGTCTTTAGAAACAATCTGCCATCCAGTGAACTCTTCAAAAAGGACGTGTCCGACTTCGCCATAAGCTGCAACGCGGCAGTGCCTGTAAGTGGTATCGTCGTCGAATACACGTGGGGAGGTCCAGCCGGTGTTCCAGAACCCGTAGACTCCGTTTTCAAACAAAACTTGACATGAAGTTGTGTCCGGGGCAGGATAGTCGCTATCAAGCAATTCGACACCACTCGCGGTGCCAAAAACTCTGACGATAGGGGAGTCGTTGTTCAGTGCCATTGCCCAATCGATGATATGCGTGCCTTGGGCAGTGAGATTCATACCACACGAAAAATTTAAAAAGTTAACCTTCCCCAATTCACCAACTTGGACCGCCTGCCGACACCTCACGAGTCCTGGATGCCAACGGAATTGTTTGCCAACCCCGAATTTTGTATCCGTCTGTGCTTCCAATTTAGACAAAAAACGCCAATCTGAAACGCTACAAGCGATAGGTTTTTCAACAATACACGCCGGGATACCGAGTTCAGAGACCATCGGCATCAGTTCACGCCACTGGTTAGGCATTGTCACGAGGTGGACAAGATCGGGCTGCTCTGTACGGAGCATCTGCTCGGCATCCGCATAACCGGTGATACCAAAGGTTTCAACGAATTTTTCGCGGCGGGTTGCGTCTGAGCGATTGGCGCAGGCGACTAACTCGGCTTGCGAAACTTGTTGATAGGCGTTTGCGTGACTGTAGGCTCTACCGCCGCAGCCGATGATTGCTCTTCGATATTTCGACATTTTTTTAACGATTATGTCTGGGCGATGTTTCCGTTGTCAACATCGATCTAAAATTGGTAAAGAACCTGTTTTAGGTTATGAAAGGTCTTTTAACCTTGATTTAACCTTGATTCCGTATCTGCAAAAACAACGGACGCAGCATCCCGGAAGCAGTAGACTAAATTGTTAGGCGAGGTTGGGAAACCTCGCCAGCGGTGTAACTACAAAATCAGCGTTCCAATTTTACGCTCGCCCACACCGTCGTTAAACGCCCTTTTGGTGACACGGGTGTAAACCCGAAAAGCCTACCGAGTCCTTTGTCCATGATCTCATTGACATCGGCTTCACTTAAAGCGGTATTAAAGATAGCGACATCGTCCATGAGTCCCCATCCGGGCCGTTGGTCGGGCATACCACCAATGTTGAGGGCTTGTCCTGTTAATCCAAAAACGCCACCGGTATTGGCTTGCGCGTCAACCTTGCCATCGACATAGGCTATCATCTTTTTCCCATCGTAAGTGAAGGCGATGTGATGCCATTTATCATCGTTGACGAGCGTTGGACCAGAGACCCATGAGGGGGCGAGCTGTCCGCTGCCAATTTCAACCTTACCGTGCCCACCACCTCTTCCGGGTCCAAAGATGTTCAATAGGTTGGTATACATGAAATTAACGATGGCATGGTCATCATTACAACACCCACCCAAAACGATTTTATCTTTCTTCTTAAGCTTCACCCACGTCGTCGTGGTGTATTCCTCAGCACAACTGTCCAAACTTTTTGAACTTTCGACTCTCGCAATCTGGAATTTGTTATCACCAGCGAGACTCAATGCCCCATCAAATTTCCCATCGTCTACCAATTCAGCACCTTTCAGTAACTCCGCATCATTGCCGTTATCGGTAGAATCGGGAGAGACATCGTTTTTGACTTCATCAAAGAGCCATACACCAACGAGATTTTTGGTATCAATTGCCGCATCGCTCATGGCTGCAAACATTACCGAGATAGCCATTAAACAGATTATCCCTAAAATAGATAGGTTTCTCACAGCAGCATCCTCCGTAATTTGGAATTAGTGGACATCCTACTTCAACAAAATGAAAAAGTAAAGAAAAAAAGGTGTGCAGCCTTCCGCCGAATCTGGTAAGAATCAAAATTCAGGGTAAAAGATTTAGATGTCATAAGCAGTTGTCCAAAAGGATTACTTCTTGTGCATATTAGCACATAAGGTGAAATTATTTCAAGGGATATGTAAACACGAAAACGTAATGTTTCGTTTGTATTGACAAAATATGGAGATTCTTGGGAAAAATACAATTGTTGTGGTATAATATTTATATTACCTGTGAGAGTTGATATACCTTAAAAATGCAAAATCTGCTGTTAAAAATCGGACTTACCCTCATCATTATAATCTATTTAACGTCCGAAGTCGCTGTGAGTCGTATCGCTGAAGAAGCAGCTGAACCCACAGAAGAAACACCAACAGAAACTACAAAATCCCCGCAACGCGCTTCCACTTCTGATTCTGACACATCCGAGACACCTCAGGAACATCAGCATTCCATCCAATTCGGGTTGTCCAACCGCAATCCGTTTGATAGCGGCAGTGCGTCGAAACACTTCATCTGGCAAAGCGGCGATCAGCAGTCAGGGGGCAGCAGTCAGCCAGAATGGCAAGTACCACCCACTGAAGACCAACAGCCAATAACTGATAGCGACCGGCTCATACAACCCTACTTAGATAGTCTCCAAAGGTGGCGGTATCCACCCCACTTGACCGACCTCAGCAAACTCTACAATTGGAAACCGAAGCCGAAGTCGGATGAAGACGGTATCGCCCTCCCGATGGATTCTAATCTCAAGATCACAGGCTTACAATCGGTAACGATAGAGGCAAACAAGACTCACTACTTCGGAGAGGGGGACCTGAATCGATATGGGGGCTATGGGTACGGCGGTGGCTATGGAAGTTATTCATCGGGACTTGACTTGGGACTCACATCGTCTTACGGTTACGAGGATTTCGGCTATAGCAGCGGCGGTTTTGGGGGTGGATACGGTTCAAGTTATGGGAGTGGATATAGCAGTTACGGTGGTGGCTATAGCAGCAGTGGATTTGGCGGTGGGTATGGTGGATATGGTAGCGGCGGTGCTCCGAGGGCAACAGGCTTTAACTTACGACAGATTCAGCAATTCGGTCTCCATGGTCGCGTTGGACAACGGACGCATATCGCTGTAGACTACAGTGCCGGTGGAAGTAGTTTCGGCAGTGGTGGCGGATATGGCGGTGGATATGGTGGATACGGTGGCGGATATGGCGGTGGATACGGTATAGGTGGTGCAAAGGAACAAAAGATTAAAATCTGGTATGAAGGCACGCCGGACAGTATCATAAAAACAATCTCCTTCGGGGACATTACACTCAGTCTACCGAACACCCGTTTTTTGAATATTAATCGGAACTTATTCGGGCTTGAAGGTGTTTTTGAATGGAAAAACGCGCGTCTTACAGCGTTTGGTTCTCGGAGTAAGGGCATACGTGAGGTCCGCACTTTCCGTGGACAATCGCGGCGGGCAGGCGGGGGCTATGGGTACGGCCCCCGTGGGATTCAGATTCAAGATACCAACTACGTAAAAAACAGATTCTATCACATCCATAAAGATGAAGATGGCGCGCTCCATGAGGCATATCTGCCGATAAAAGCAGGAAGCGAAGAGATTTACATTGACGATGGTGTTGTCGGGAACAACCAAGGCGGCAAACGGACGAGTCGCGGCTATTTCAACCCACAGTTCGCCGGGCAAGACTATAACATAGATTACGATACAGGCGAAATAGAATTCCTCACGCCAATTTCAGCGAGTTACACCATCGTTGTCGCGTATGAATATCTTGGCAGCGGCGGGGGCGATGTTGGGGACCCCGGGGAGGTTTTCGTCGACGAAAACGGAGATGGCACACTTGATGAAGAAGGGGAAGCAGTAGGCTATATTGTGCTAAAAGAAAAGGGCCTTCGTGGAACAGAAGCGACACACGTCTATAGCCTCGGCAACCGCAATATTAATCCGCGGGACTTCACACTCACAATCATCCGCCAAGGACAAAATGAAACATTCCAAACGAACGCCGGTTCCGCCCCTTACATCGAAATCTTCGGCTTGGATCAAAACGGCGATGGTAATATCGATGCCCAATTCATAGACTACGATAGAGGTATACTTCGTTTCCCGACAACATACAGCATCCACCCGTTTCAAATTATAGATCCGAACCACCCGTATTATGCCTACCGTGACACACTCAACAACAACGCCATTTATCTTGAAGGCACTCGAGCTGATGCCCAAATCTATACGATTATCGCCGACTACGCGTACCAATCAGAGACGTACAATGTGGGTTTATTCGTTATACCAAACAGTGAAACCGTCCGGCTCAACGGTCGTCTCCTAACACGCGACACCGACTATATGATGCTTTACGAAGTCGGGACCCTTCGCTTCTTTAGACAACTTGATGAGTTTGATGAGATTGTCGTGGAATTTGAAAAGACACCTTTCGGTGGTTCATCACAACAGGCTGTGGTCGGTGCTTGGTTAGAGTATACACATAAACCGCCAGCTAAATCCGGAAGAGAGCAGAGCCTTGAAGACAGGTTTAATCGGTTAGGCGGTATGCAAACAATGGATCCGACCCTCGGAGCTGGAACCCAAGACGCTTTCGGTGAACCTTTTTCAGGCGGCAGAAGCGGTGGTTTGGGAAGGAGTGGTTTCGGTGGCGGCGGCTTCGGTGGCGGTTTTGGTGGCGGTGGCTTCGGGGGTGGTTATAGCAGCTACGGGGGACTTGGCGGCAGCTCTCGGAGTCGCTACGGCAGTTACGGCAGTCAGATGAACTATTTTAACCCCGTTTTCCAAAAAGGATTCGCACTATCGACGGGTTATATCCTGAATACCGGACAAAAACCGGCGGAAATACCGGATGTCAACGGCGTTCCAAACCGCTTACAAGCGGTCAACGTGAACACAAGTTTCGGCAGAGAATTCAACATTGCAGGCATTTTTAATCTATTACCCTTTATTAATATGCGAAACTTCCCGCTTTCCGTCGATTTTAGTGGAGAAGCCGCTTATTCACACAATAACCCTAATAGCATAGGTGTCGCACTCATTGATAGCATGGAAGGCGCGAAGGAATCAACAACGGTGCCTACACTGAAATACAACTGGAAACATAGCAGTCTACCTCACATTTCACAAAGCCAAACGCGAGTCGAAAATCCATCGGACTATCGAGTGACACCGACGAACGAAAACAGAGCTGTCTTTAGAGTGGTCCTAAAAGATAAAAACGAAGCCGAAGCAATCGGGAACTATATGCGAAATCGGGATGTTCCTGCCTCCTCAATCCAACCGCTCTCGCTCTCGACTGAAGAACGCCTCATTATGGAACTCGGCTACGATTTGAGAGACGTGGTCGCAGAATGGGGTGGTTTCTCAAACGGTCTATCCGCATCAGGCGTAGACTATTCTGACCGCGGTTTCCTCGAAATCTGGCTACGTGTCCAAGGGGACGCTAATGTGACACTGCATTTGAACCTCGGCGTAGTGAACGAAGACACCGATGAAGACAAACGATTGGACAGTGAAGACCTTCCTGACACACTCATAGACACAAACGGGGATGGTAGCGTCGATGCTTTAGATTTGGACTTGGAGAATCTCTCAGACATTGACCGTTATCGCGGAAACGGCGCATTGGATACCGGTGAAGACGTAGGATGGAATTACGACGGGCCTCTTGGCGGCATTTCTGTGGGTGCAGATAACCAGATCCTCGACAGTGAAGACCTCAACGGGGACGGCGTCCTTAATGGTGCTGATGCCTATTTTGAAATTTCGATCCCACTCAATGACATTCCGAACGAGTGGATCAAAAGCAAAAACGCAAATGACTGGATGTTCCTCAGCATTCCGCTCTCGAAATTTACGCCGACAGGTTCGCGGCTTCCGAGTCTTGTGTTCGTGCAACACTTCCGGTTCTGGTTGAGCAAAAACGCCCCCGGTAACGCACAAGGGACCTTGCAGTGGGCATCTA
This sequence comes from Candidatus Poribacteria bacterium, assembly GCA_963662915.2. Taxonomy (GTDB): domain Bacteria; phylum Poribacteria; class WGA-4E; order WGA-4E; family WGA-3G; genus WGA-3G. The sequence goes on from CAXXEU010000002.1 coordinate 3,784,883, forward strand.
TCGAAATTGTTGGAAACAAATGGCAACAGGGAATAATAACCCGCTCCAGCGCGCAAATCACCCCAGAAGTTGAGTCCATAATTAGCGATCCTACGCTTACACCCACAAGTGAAACATTGTCAACAAGCACAATCGTCGAGGATACACTTGAAAAGTTTATCGTTGGTACGAAAGATAACTTCAGTTACGATGATTACCAGAGCGCTTATCTTGACATCGAGGATAATGAACTTTTCAAAAAACTGCACCCATTTACAGCAACCTCGCTCGGCTTTCAAACGCAACAGCAACGCGAACAGACACTTAGCCTTGTGTACTATCTCTTTCCAGGGTCTTACGGTGTCACTTCCAAACAACTGAAAGGTCTAACCCAAAGCGAAGGACAAGACTTCAGCAAACATGATACGCTTCGATTTTGGCTCTACGGTGATAAAAGCGATACAACCTTTGTTTTGCAACTCGCGCCGACTGTCCGCACCGGCTACCGGAGCTCGTTTTATAGTTCAGATCCATTCGTCGATCAAACACAGGAAGAAGATGTCAATGTTTTCGAGAATCTAACAGATTACTATGAATATACGGTACCCATCGATTTTGAGGGTTGGAAATTGATTGAAATCGACTTGCGGGATTTGCACAGGAACGCCTATCCGGATGTAGCCGTCAGCGATCAGCCTCTTGTGGAGGCGAACATCTTACCTCCGACAAGTACTGATAATCAACAACTCACAACTGTCAGCCAAGACGCAGCGGACGTTCCAGATGGACACCCAGATGGTTTCACGATCCGCGGTAGAAATAGCACACGACTCTCTATTAAAAATATTGGTGGTATCCTATTGGGTATCCGCAACGACACCGACCGTGAAATTAGCGGCGAAATCTGGGTGAACGAGATTCATCTTGGCGACCCACTCGTCCGTGCCGGATGGGCGCGCCGTGGTAACATGTCGGTCGGGTTTGGCAATATTGTTAAATTGCGAGGCGGTTATGCGAGCCAAGACAAAGACTTTGAAAGCGGCGCGGGGGAAGTCGGTAGACAACGCCTCTCTTCACGCGGCTATAGCACCACAAACAACGATTTCAACATCGATGCAGATGTTACGCTCTTCCGATGGTTACCCATCCGATACGCCATCCGACAGCAAGAAACCGAAACCGAGAGCCAGCGAGGCGGTTATAGCAGTTTTCAGAGCGGGAAAAGCGAAATTCGGGCTCGAGATTTTTCTGTCCAACTCAATCGAAACCCGCTTCCGAACCTCGGCTTCGCTTATAATTACCAAGACTTTTGGAATGAACGTCAGGGCACACAAATCAGCCACCTTTATACCGGAAACTTTCGTTACGATCTCGGTTCAAAACTCGGTGTTAACGCGCAGTATCGTCACGAGGATATACTCGCAAAACCGGAAACCGCAACCGACACGTCTTCAACTTCCAGTTCCTATTATAGTTACGGTTACGGCAGAAACCGCGATGAGAAGACCGATAGCGGCACAATAACGCTAAATATTAGCCCCACAAACATCTTCAGCCTGAGTCCAACTTACGATGTCAGTCGGACCCTTGAAAGGCGGGAAAATCGGAATATAGGCGCAGTGCCCGAAACGACGGAACCCGCAGAAGAGACAACACCCGACTTTTCAATTGCCGAGCGCGAACATCGCTTGTCACTCACACCGCGCCTCAACCGGGACTTGCTCGGGGTGCGACCGACTGTTACAAGTCGAATGAGTTTTCGTGAGAATTGGTTCAGCGAACAAAAAAACGCTTCCCTCAACGGAAACGTCAGTCTTGGCATGAACCTACGGATCGAAAAATGGTTTGGATGGCTCTTAAATGGTAGTCAGCAGTCGGCGGTCAGCGGTCAGCAAGAAGTTTCTAAAGGAGCGGTTGAAAACGCCCGAGAAGATATAGAGGGAACGGAAACCTCTTTACCACAAGCCGAAAGGCATCTCCAACAGTTACGAGAGAACGGTATCGACGAGACCCAAATCCAAGAGCTCGAAGAAAAGCGTGGCGATTGGATTGAACGCGATAAGACAGCCGTCAGCGGTCAGCAACCAGGAGTCAGTAATCAGCAAGAGGATTCTGGTTTATCAGAAAACATCACTGCTGAAAGCCGACAGCCAATGGTTTCCGACAGCCAACAACAGGATGGAATCCTGAACCGCATTCTAAAAAGTTTTACTGTGAGTACAAACGCCAACTTTACGGCAACAGAATCGTATCGGCAGCTGGCATCCGGTCAGTCAATTATAGACATCTATTCGCTTGCTGAGGATGCAAAGGAGCGGACGAATTCTCGGCGGAGCAACCGCTATACGTTTCGGAGCTCGGTAGATCCGTGGCAATGGGCATCTTTGGGTGCAAACGTCAGTACCTCTGATAGTTTCCGGAAAAGTTCGGGCAGCATCTATACATCGCATGCTGAATCATACGAAGGCGATCTAAAACTGACTGCAAGGGAAAAGACCAGTTTTCAAATACGTTATAGCTTCACGAAGCGAGACAACACAACGCAGGAAGCGACCCTCAGCGACAGCAGCGCGCACACGCCATCACTCAGTTGGATACATACATGGCAGAAAGAGACTCGGACGGCACTGGGGGTTCGCACGACCTTCCAAGATCAGCAGCGGAGTGGTATTCAAAGCAACGCTTTTATTGTCACACCGAATTTGAGTGTTGATTACCGTTACCGCACAGAAAACGGGATACGTCTCCCCTTTTTCGGTAGAGTCCCACTGAAACACGATCTGGAGTTAACCAACACACTCTCCTGGGCGATTCGGAGGGAAAATTTCGGTGCAAACCGTGAAGAACGTTCCGAACGCTACGAAACAACGCTGCGGGTCGGATACAAAATTAGCACGCACATCACAGCAAACCTCCATCTCGGTGTCAGCTACAATCACGACAGAGTTGAAGAGGGGCGGGACTTCCTCTCCATCGCAAGCGCGCTGACTGTTCGCGGGGAAATCCAGTGAATCAAGGTTCGGTGCATTTGCTTAAAATCAAGATGAATACCACACGCCGCGAGAACCATCTGAGGACTATTACCGTCGGTTGAATCGGTTTCACCAGATTTCTTGTTGGTAGTGCCGTCCGTCTCGTCGGTAGTGCCATCCGTCGGGGGCTTTGAATTCCCCTCCTTCGGATCTGATGAATCTGTCGTCGAATCGCTCGGATATTTATGATCATGGGTGGTATCACAGACATAATGCCATCCCGGATACGCAGACCAAACCGTACACAACTCTCCATTGGTACCCGGTGGACACTTTGCAGGATTATGACGCGCCGCCCCGAGACAATGCCAATCTGTATGATCACACCAACTCGACGATCAGTGCCTTACTATGCCTTGCGGGTGACGCATCGACATCCACCGCATCCGCAAGATACCCATGCATCCGAACAAAATTCGCGATTTGCTTATTTAGATGCTCACTAGCATTATTATGGTCAGCTTTTTCATCACCTACCGTTTTATATGCATCTTTCATCTTCTGCTCAAGTTCTTCGACGGTTTGGGCGTGCGCGATACCACCGATAAACAGGAGGCAGACAAGCAGCATTGCTATTGTATATCTTGGCTTCATTTGCCCACCTCCCGATAGTGAGCAGGTATTTCTTCGTCACTCCAGCCCTTAGACTTTAACCTCTCATAGATCGAAATCCGAGTGGCGACCTCGCGTGTTACACCTTTTTCCGCCATGATCTTGTCAATGCGTGGAATATAACCTTCAAACTTACGGAGATCCCGATACAGCACTTTAATTTCCTCACACTGTTCAGGGGTAAAGAGACCGAACGTGGGCTCCGCAGCGTTGTGAATATTCATCATGACTGCGGAGGCGATCCGTAACTCTCGCGTATGAGACCACTCTTCTTTTGGATCATAGTGTTCCACATAAAAGTTAAAGTTATCCATAAAGGCGGTTTTCGTGGCTTGAAAGTCCCATAAGTTTACCGGCACATTTTCAAACGGGGGTGGGTTCTGCGTCTGATCGGGATACTGTTCACGCAACCTTTGATACGCGGCTTGAAAGTACCAGGAGGCCCAGGCGGGCGGCTCACGACGTTGGTGGGGTGGCGGGGTTTGCGTCTCAGCGACAGCACTTGGTGGCGATGTGTGCGGTGTGTCAGGCGAGTGGGGTTCGGCGTGCCATTCATCCCCGTGCCAATGTCCGCTCTCGGCGGTTTCCCCCGGCAGGGGCGGTTTCGCGGGGTTCATACGCTCTTGGGTGCGTTTCAGGTCAAGGGCAGCTTGGCGTTTGACGGAGTGTAGATACAACAGACTACTGGCGACAAAAACCAACACCAGCACGAGTGGGATGAAAACACGTTTCTTGGATAACAGTTGAGCTAACATGCGTTTATCTCCTTTTTGCGTTCAGAAAAATATCGGTGGCGAGGCGTAACGTTCCTCTCTCACCCGCTTTTTCGAGTGTCACCTGTTTTGCCTCGACCCTTGTGAGCATCAAACCCGCCATCGAATCCCCAAGAAACAACTCTCGATATTCTCCGGTCGCTGTGTCTTTCAACCATGCCGACGCAGCGACTGGATCCGACAGATAGACACGCGTCCCTATCAAGATAAGGTGCTCTCCAGTAGGACTTAGGCAAAATTTAGGATTACCCCCCTGAGTCCCCCCGCAAGCAGGGGGAATCTGTCGGTTTTTAGAGACAACTCCGTAAGTCCTGTCCTTATGAAAAACGTTTATAACGACCCCGCGAGACATGCCTAAGGATAGCATTTTCTGGTGTAATCGTCAAGACGGTGAAGTTGCCTTGCAAGGGTCCTGGTATGTCAGTAGGTGGTGTGATGCAATGCGAAAAGCCCACGATGCCTGCCTTGTGTCTGACGCAGGCAATATATGGGTAGAAAGGGTTTCGACAGTTGTGAGAAAGACTGTCTTTTCAAAAGATGTCAAATCTTTTTCTGTAAAAAAATTGTAAAGAAAAGCGATTTATGGTATAGTGATTTTCAGTTAACAGTCGTTAGTTGTCAGCTAAGAGGTTTTCTGTAACAATTCACGATGCTTTGGCGTACCCCAAGTTTGGGTAGATTATTACAAACCGCTCTTAACTGATAACCGATAACCGATAACTGAAAACTATAAAATAATAGGACTTAGGCAAAATTTAGGATTACCCCCCTTAGTCCCCCCGCAAGCAGGGGGAATCTGTCGGTTTTTAGAGACAACTGCGTAAGTCCTGAATAAGGAAAAACATGACAGGAAACAATACAGACATACCCCGCCCAGAGTATCCGCGTCCAGATTTTCAACGCGGAACATCAGAAGGTATTGACTGGATATGCCTCAATGGCACGTGGGAATTCGCTTTTGATCCAGACGATACCGGCGAACAAAACGAGTGGTTCACCCCCGAATCCGCCGCCGATTCACCGTGGACATTAAAAATACAAGTTCCGTACCCTTGGGAAAGCCTCGCAGCATGGGGAGAAGAAGCACAAGCAGATAACGAAAATTATCTGAGTAAAACTGCCTATCTAACGCCTGAAGAGGTCACTTGCGGGGGTATTGAGCGGAGCGGCAATTACCGCGAAGCCCCGCGACACACCATCGGATGGTACCGCAAAACGGTATCGGTTCCAGAAACATGGAACGGAAAACGGACGATTCTGGCATTCGGCGCAGTAGATTGGCACGCAAAAGTTTGGGTAAATGGTGAATACATCGGCGAACATGAGAATGGATACCTTCCGTTTGAACTTGACATCACAGATGCCCTCACGCCCGGAGAATCTGCGGTTATTGTCGTTCGTGCCTACGATGCACAGGACCACAGTGAACAACTCGCGGGAAAACAGATAGGTTGGTATGAACGCACCAGTGGCATTTGGCAGACTGTTTATCTTGAGCCCAGAAATGCTACGTCCATCAAGGCGTGCCATATCACCCCGGATATTGATAGTAGCACCGCGACCCTTGAGGTCACAATTGATGGAGAGATCAGTGCCGGCACTACGCTTAACTGGCAGTGTGTTTCTCCTGTGGCAGCAACGGGTTCTGTTCTCAACGGTAGCACTGCAGTAGAAATCGGCGGTACAAACGTCTCCTACAAAATTCGGATTGACATCTCCGAAGAACACCTCCACCTTTGGGACGTGGATACACCGTACCTCTATAATGTCACACTGACGTTGACATCCGGGGAATCCGTTATCGACAGAATTTTCACCTACTTCGGGATGCGAAAAGTTTCCATTGCAAAAGCCCCCGGTGGGGATTATCAGTATATCTACCTTAATAACCGCCCCGTTTACCTACTCGGTGCCCTCAATCAGTCTTTCAATCCGGAAGGCGTATATACCTTCCTCACAGACGAAGCAATCCGACGGGACATCGAACGCGCAAAGGAATTCGGGTTCAACTTCCTACGTCTGCATATCAAAGTAGACGAACCGCGTCTCTATTACTGGGCTGATAAATTAGGTATGCTCTTTATGTGCGACATTCCGAATTTCGGCAGCTACACGGAAAAAGCACAAGCAAAATTTGTGGAAACGCTTCGCGGGACTATAGCCCGCGATTACAACCACCCCTCAATCATCTCATGGTGCAATTTCAACGAAACTTGGGGACTCGGCGGCAGAGAATACAAAGAGATGCCCGAACGGCAGGAATGGGTACGAGAGATGTACCACCTCGCCAAAGCGTTAGATGAGACGCGCCTGATAGAGGATAACTCACCATGTCTGTATGATCATGTAGAAACCGACATCAATTCGTGGCATTTCTATATTAATGATTATGAACAAGCGAAGGAACACATCGCCAACGTTGTCCAAGAGACTTATCCGGGTTCAACGTTCAACTACGCTGGCGGCAACGTACAGACTGACGCACCGCTGATTAATAGTGAATACGGCGGTATCTCAGCGGGTGCGGGGGATAAGGATGTCTCTTGGTGTTTCAAATATCTTACCAACGAACTTCGCCTCCATCCAAAAATCTGTGGCTACATCTACACGGAGTTGCAGGACATCGAATGGGAGCACAACGGTTTTATGAACTACGACCGGTCGATAAAGGCGTTCGGATACGACTATCTGGATATCAACACGCTTGACTTCATCGCCATCGACTATCCACCGGGTAAAACGGTCACACCGGGTGAACGGATAAAAGCCGACATTTATGCGAGTCACTTTTCGCATAAAACCATTACAGGGACAACCCTCCACTGGCAACTGGACACAATGTTAGCAACTGGACAGATTACCCGCGGATGTATCTCAGGAAGTGTTAAGATTCCATTCCCACAATATCAGGTGGAGCGGGTGCATGAACTTGAACTCATCGCGCCTGACATACACCCAGCAGTCGGCACACTTCACATCTGGGTAACAGATGGCACCGGTACCGTCGTCGCCCGTAACTTTATCAATTTCGAGCACTTCGTAGAGGCAGTTGCCCCAATCGAATCAAGCGATCCAAAACGGATGACTCTCACCTATGCTCCCGGCAATATATCTGCATCCGCTTGGGAGGAACCGACAAAGAACGAACATCTTTTCTCTGCAATCGGGAGCGGTTATGTCGAATACGAGATCCCCTTACCAGAAGGACTGAACCCAGCAGATGTTGCGGAAATGGAACTCATTTTTGAAGCATCCAGTTCGGAGAGTGGGGCGCGTCAAACGGAGCTGGAGCAACACCCATCGGATGTGACACTCTCAGTCAATGGCGTTGAAATTGATACGATCCGTATTCCCGATTGTCCTGCGGATGCCCGCGGTGTGCTCTCTTACATCCACGGAGAACCGGGTATTTACGGCTATCTCCACAAGGTCAAACTCAATACATCCCACGTTTTGAACGATAAGGCAGACTCACTAACAGTCCGTTATGAAGTGAAAGCGGATGCTGAAGCGAAGGGCGGATTCGCACTGTACGGTGCACGCATGGGTAGATACCCAACTGGACCGCATCTGCTCATCACCTAAAACAGGTTTTTTATCAATTAGGACAGGACTTACGCACGTTCGCAAATTACCCCCCTTTATCCCCCCGCAAGCGAGGGGAAATTTATCGGTTTTAGGGACAATTGCGTAAGTCCTATCAATTTTAGATCGATGCCGACAACGGAGGTATCGTCCAGGAGGAATCGTTAAAAAAATGGCAAATCCTGAATTTGTATTCACACGTTATTCTAACTTAGAGATTTCTTGGCCCTTCGTACACGAACAGATGGTGAGCCGGTTAGAAGAACTCGGCGTAACGGTCGTTCTCAATACCGACCGCCGAGATCCGATCCACGAACAGGTCGATTTAAGTGAAACGATCGGAATATCTCACTTCGGTGGAAACCTGACTGAGGCATGCATCGCAGCAGCCCCAAAACTCAAAGTGCTTGGCGCGATGACAGATAATTCTGGACACGGCATCCCGTATCAGGCACTTCAGGCACGCGGTATCCCTGTGATTGAATCGACGCGAGCGTGGTCGCAATCCGTGGCAGAGTGTGCCTTCGGTCTTGCGCTGTCTTCGCTGCGCCGGACAGCACAATGGCACCTGCGGATGGCAAATCGTGAAAAACTGTGGGATTGGGAAAATCCGATGTGGGGTTCACTTAAGGCACGGGAAAGTGGGGCACCCCTCGATAAACGCCCCGCTGCACACCAATTCTGCGACGATCCGGATTTTGTTAACGGTGATCTTGGCACGAAAAACATAGGTGTCATCGGTCTGGGACAGATCGGCGGGAAAATCGCAAAATGGTGCAGGGTTTTCGGGGCAACAGTGACGGGTTTTGATCCGTATGTCTCGGACGCACTCCTTCAAGAATGGGACGTACAGCGTACCGACATGGACACCCTCGCTGACACTTCCGACATCGTGTTCGTGGCGGTGCCACCGACCCCTTCCGCGCGACATCTGTTGAACCGAGAACGCATCAATCACCTACGGAAAGGGAGCTTGGTTGTTGTGATTACGCGCGCCCATGCCGTTGATATGGAAGCATTGCGGGAACGGATTGTAAAAGATGAACTCGCTGGCGCCTTCGACGTTTACGACATCGAACCGGTACCTATTGATGACGAATTGCGCAATAGGGATAACGTCGTCCACACACCGCATATCGCCGGTAGAACGGAAGATTCCAACTTACGCGTGGCAGATATGACGGTAGATGACTTTGTGCGTGTGCTAAACGGCGAAACGCCGCTCGGCGCGTTGACACCAAAAGCAGTTGAGGTTCGTACCTCACCGAACCCAAATCAATAACGAAAAGTCGTCAGTTGTCGGTTATCGGTTAAGAGGACTTTGGCAACAATCTATCCTTGTTGGAACGCGCCAAGTTAATGCAGATTGTTACATGCCGCCTCTTTAACTGACGACTGATAACTGATAACCACAGACAAAAATGCCCTCCAAAACAGAATATAAAAACCTCATTCGTCCAGACATTGTGGACATGGCACCGTATACGCCGATCGTTCCGTTTGATGTCCTGAGTCAACGTCTCGGTATCGCCTCGGAAAACATCATTAAACTTGATGCGAATGAGAACCCTTACGGTCCCTCACCGCGCGTCCATCAAGCCCTGGCAAACGAAACTTATTATCATATATATCCAGACCCGGACAGTACATCGCTCCGTCAAGCATTAAGCAAATACACAAGTGTTGATGCAGCACATATTGTTGCAGGACACGGTGCAGATGAACTCATTGATCTCATCATCAGGTTATTCATCGCGCCGGGTGATGGTGTCATTAACTGCCCCCCAACGTTCGGAATGTACCGTTTCGACACAGAACTTAACAGCGGAAGAATTATTGAGATTGCGCGGAAAGAAGACTTTTCATTAGACACTGAATCAGTAGTTGAACTCGCGCATAAAAACCCAAACGCCAAAATCATCTTTATTACAAGCCCCAACAATCCTGACGGTGGGACGCTCGATGCGGCGTGCCTTCGGCAGCTCATGGAACTCCCATTGATCGTTGTATTGGATGAAGCCTATATTGAATTCGCGGGTAGGAGTCGCGCCGATTGGGTCTTAGAACATGAAAACCTGATTGTGCTTCGGACCTTCAGCAAATGGGCAGGACTGGCAGGATTGAGGGTTGGATATGGGATCTTTCCGCAGTGGATCCTCTCACATCTGTTGAAGATTAAGCAGCCCTACAATGTAAACCTTGCAGGCGCAACAGCGGCGCTGGCTTCGTTGTCGGATGTGGATTACTTGCGGAAGAATGTAGAGAAAATTGTAGAAGAACGTGGAAGGCTTTATCAGGCACTACAGGAATTTGCCTTTTTAGAACCGTATCCGAGCGAGGCGAACTTCATTCTATCACGGGTCATAGGCAGAGACGCTGCCGCACTAAAGGCAGTGTTGGCTGAACGGGGCATTCTCATCCGATATTTCAACACATCACACCTGCGCGACCATGTCCGAATCAGCGTCGGCACCCCCTCACAAACATCAGCATTGCTGGAAACATTATCAAGGCTCTCCAATAGTGGTCAGTAATCAGGACGTTCGCTACGCTCACTTTCAGCAGTCAGTTAAGAGGGGTTAGGGACAGAAAGTGATAGGCAACTGCTACACACTGGTAGCTGATATCCAGAAAACTAACAGATAGCATAGGGTTTCAAGACATCTTTAATAGGACGAGTGTCTGGAAACCATCCAACAATTTTTTGCAGTACCTCATCAAGGAGGACATCCGGACAGGAAGCACCAGCAGTCAGAACGACGTCAATAGGTGTTTCTAAGGCTGGCACCTCGACCGTGTCAAAAAGCCAATCTTTTGTAATCTTCACCGCTTTTGTTTCCAAGTCAAGATGGCGGATTTGTTTAGGACTGAGGAGTTCGTCTGCATTTCGGACAAAATAGGTAGGGAGATGCTGTTGACAGAGTTCTACAAGATGGCTGGTATTAGAAGAGTTATATCCACCGACGACAACCGCGACATCACCACCATCGGCAATGAGGGCGAGTGTGGCATCCTGATTTTCTTTTGTTGCATAACAGAGGGTGTCTTTCGTATCAGCAAAATGCGTAGATACATCGGCATCGTCATGCGTTCTCCTGACAGCCCCTCGTAGCAAATCCGCAATGGCTTCTGTTTCGGTAGCAAGCATAGTGGTCTGATTAACGACACCGATGCGTTTGAGATGAACAGTCGGATCGAAACCCGGAGAGAAACGATCAGCGAATTTTTCAAAAAAGAAATCAGTGCCTTCTTCACCGGAAATGACCTTTGCTAAAGCCCGCGCTTCCCGAAGATCGCGAACCACGACAACCGGTGCGCTTGCTTGGGCATGCGAAAACGTTGCTCGTGTTTCCTCATGATACCGTTTTCCGTGAATAACAACGGTATAATCCTGTTTGCCAATCTCTTCACTGCGTCGCCAAACCTTTTCAACAAACGGACACGTTGTATTATAAGCCGTGAGGGTAACGCCTTGTTCTTTAAGAGACTGCTCGACTTCAAGGGTCGTGCCGAAAGCGGGAACAATAACGACATCGTTGGGCATCAAAATATCGAATGGAAGCAGCGACACGCCAGCCGTATCCATTAGGAATCGGACCCCGCGTTCCCTTAAATTTTCGTTCACATGCGGATTATGAATAATTTCGGACAACAGGAAGATGCGTTTGTCCGGATTTTCCGCCAACGCTCGGTAGGCGATTTCAATGGCATTTTCGACACCGTAACAGAAACCGAAGTGGCGCGCTATTTTAAAGCGGACAGGTCCAAAGTCCAACAACGAGGGTGAAAGGTCCCGCTTCCGAACATCGATTTCTCGGCGGGCGTGTTTTACGACGGAAATGATCGGACTGTGGTAGAAATGAGGCAGTTCAAAAGTTCGGGGCATTTGCGTTTCTTCCAGTTGGTTCAGCTAACTTAGGCACTCAAAACTTTTCGTCCTTTGGCGCGGCGGCGCGCGATCGTTTGCCTTCCATATCGCGTAGACATGCGCTTACGGAACCCAAATTTATTTTTCCGTTTACGACGATGCGGTTGATATGTGCGTTTCATGAAAGTCTCCTTTCCTCTATCTTGATGCCAAGCGAATGCGGGTTTATAGCCTTTCTCCTATTGCGTCGGTTTTAGTGTCAGCTCGCCAGAAAGCATCATATTTTGTCTTAAAATGATACGCTATTTTTGAGCGTTTGTCAAATTTTTCGACGCTTTTTGTATCGCAAATCCGCAAAAAACAGGTTGACAAAATTTCGATTTCGGTCCAGAATATTTTATTAACGGTACCCATACTGTCGATTTGTCCCGATAAAAATTTTTGACATTTCCGCAAAAAAGTGGTATGATATTTTTTAGTATTAATTCTTAATAGCAAGCCTGAGTGGACCTCAAGTTTATACACACTTCATATAAAACCTCCAAAAAGAGAGAATCCGAAAGGATTTCCCTACACGTTAAATTAGGCAGTGCGTGGCTTGCCAATATTAATGGCAGGTACACGTAGAATTTAGGACTTACCTCATGCGGCAGACCCCGAACGAAATTTGGTTAGAAATACTTGAAAAACTTAGCGATGCAGCGCGACAGGATGTCTATCTTCATCAAGTAGTTCCGCTCTCAATTACAGCAGAAGCATTGAACATAGCCGTTCCATCTGCGTATACGCGTGCGAGGATTGAGGAGCGGTTCCGCGCCGATATCCAACGGGTGTTAGCCACATTAATCGGTGCTCAATGTGCCCTTATTCTCACTGTAGATGAATCAACTTCTTCTGCAGAGAAAGATTTGAATGAGATAGAAACCGAAAGACCGCCCCACTTACGTAACGCCTCAATAAACGACCCGTCCACTCCACTCCGACAAGTTCAGACAGGACTTAATCCAAATTATAGATTTGACAGGTTCATCGTCGGTTCCAGCAATCGCGTGTGTCACGCAACTGCCTTGGCTGTTTCGGAAAATCCTGGACGCGACTATAATCCGCTTTTTATCTACGGTGAAGTCGGATTAGGTAAAACGCATTTGCTGCACGCCATCGGCAACCGGCTTTCGGCGAACCAGCCAGAGAAGAAAGTATTGTACGTTACATCAGAAACCTTCATGAACGAGTATGTAGAATCTATCGTTAACCGTACATCAGCACAAGGCTTCCGTACAAAATACCGAACTGCCGATATGCTGCTTATCGACGATATCCAGTTCTTGCAACGTAAAGAGGGCACACAGGAGGAATTTTTCAATACCTTTAACGACCTCCACATGAATTCAAACCAGATAGTCATGACCAGCGATCGCCCGCCTGGTAATCTCGAAAATTTAGAGGAACGCCTCCGCTCACGGTTTGAATGGGGTATGGTCGCTGAAATCGATCGCCCTCAATACGAAATGCGTATCGCGATCCTTCAACAAAAATGTCGAGATCAGGGCATGGACCATCTCCCGAGTGAAGTGTTGAGTTACATCGCAGAGGTTGTCACAACCAATATCCGGGAACTGGAGGGAACACTTGTCCGCCTTATAGCGCAAGCCTCTATACTTAAGGAGGATTTGAGCATAGACTTTGCGCGGCAGGTCCTCGGCGATGTCGGCTCTACCTCTCCACTGCGCCAGCGGAAAACGCCTACAGCAAAAGGCATACAAGCAGCCGTTGCTGACTACTTTAACATTGAGACAACTGACCTCGTGTCCCAGAAACGCACCAAAGAACTCGTACACCCGCGTCAAATCGCTATGTATCTCTGCAGAGAACTGACCCAAATGTCGTACTCAAATATCGCACAAACCTTTAATAGGGGAAACCACACCACTGTCATTCACGCATGCAAGCAGATAGAAAAAATAATGGACGAAAGCGACGATGAGCGGGAAGTAATTATTATGCTACTCGACCAATTCCGTTAATCGAATTTGGCGTACTATGACATCCAATCTCCGTCTCCAACTTCAATATTTATCTTTTTTACTTCACTAACGTTTTGTATTTTTAGGTTTGTGTTATGCACCGACGCTGTGGATAACCTGTGGATAACTGTGTAAAAACTTGTGCATAACTTGTGCATAACTTGTGCATAACTCGCGTATTATATCTTTTTGTTGACAACTTGTGGATAACTCGAAAGTTATCAACAATCTATCAACAGGGTAGTTACCAGTGGCAGCAAGGGTTTAAGGGAGTTATGCACTTATCAACAGCCCCTACTACTGCTACTAATTAAGAGTATATAATATATATATAGAAATTAGTACAAATAGTAAGGGTTGTGGATAAGTTAACAAGCGAAAGAAAAAGAAAAAATTCTAAGGCAATATTTATCACACAAAAGTGTTTTAGGCATTAATCCACAAGCAAGCAAAAACACTTTTTATCAACTTGAAACCAATGCTTTTAAACAATATCATTTTGCGTAATTTTCGTAATTATGTTGACTGTGAAGTGGCTTTTTCCAAGCCGGTTAACCTGATCATCGGCGGGAACGCACAGGGAAAAACGAGTCTGCTTGAAGCAATCTACTTTCTCTGCACCGCTGAATCCCACCGTGCCACGCGAGATACTGAACTTATCCGACACAACGCACCCGGTTTTTACCTGAAAGGTATATTGACGAATAGCAGCAATGATGTAATATCCCTTGAGGCATCAAAGCGTGCACGTGGGCAGTTCAAGTTGATGAAGAACGGTGTTCTTCATACGAAACGCTCTGAATGGATTGGGCAGTTCAACGCTGTATTTTTCGCGCCAGAATCTCTAATATTAGTGAAAGGGGCACCCGCAGAGCGACGGCGATTTCTGGATCTGCTGATTACACAGGTTGACAACAATTACCTACAGCATTTACAGAAATATCAATTAATTCTGAAACAACGGAATGAATTGCTAAAGCAAATTCGTACAACTTTCGTGGATGCGGCTCAGTTAGACGCTTGGGATAAACTTTTGCTCACACACGGCACTGCGATTACCCTAAAACGTTTACAAGTGTTCGATCAATTGAAAAACTACGCGATGCACAACCACCAAAAACTTACCGGTGGTCGAGAAAACTTAGTATTGACTTATCGTTGCGCATCAGTGCGGGACGATATATCAGTGAATAGTGAGACAGACAGCAACTTGGAACTTTCGTCTACAGACCCAAATTTGCTGGCTGAATCTGAAGTTAAGCCGGTTACGCGCGAAAGCGAGATTACGGTGCAATTTGGTGAGATGTTAAAGACTTCACGCTCCGCAGATTTACAGAGAGGGACAACGTTAGTTGGACCACACCGTGACGATTTCCTCATCGAATTGGAGAATCAATCATCTACGTTCCTCAGCGAGGACGAATCACAGATGCCAGACAATGATGGAGAAAAAGCGATAACGGAATACAACTTTCTAACGGAAGAGACTGGGACGTGTCTCGAAGCGGCGCGCGCTTACGGATCACAAGGGCAGCAGCGGACTATTGCGTTGGCACTTAAACTGGCGGAGTTAGAGTTAATTCGTGCCATGGCTGGGCGAAATCCGATAGTACTTTTGGATGATGTTACCTCGGAACTGGACTATAAACGGATAGGTTATTTGTTAGGAGCCCTCCAAAATCTGAGTGCCCAGACTTTCATCACAGCGACGCACGCCGAACCGCTTGTACATCATCTTCGTGAAGCGAACGTTCTAACCGTTAAAAACGCCCAGATTAGCCAATCAACCCACTCCGAAAATTAGGTATCGAAAAATGGGGTCCCAAATGCATAAAACAGAGCATCTACGCCATCTCCTCACAGAAGTTATCCGGAAAAATAATCTCGAACCTAAGATACTTGAGCAGAGAGTCTTCGACCTTTGGCGAACGCATATTGATGCCCCCTTCAACGCATACGCAATACCGGTATCGCTCTCTGATGGCATTTTGAAAATCTACACCGAATATCCATCTTGCAAAAGTGGAATACTATTTCAGAAACTGAAAATCATAGCCGACCTGAACGCAGAATTAGAGCAACCTGTTCTTACAGACCTGCGAATAGAGTTGCGCCCAGTGCGGACAGCAGAACCTTACGCCCCAAACACAAATCAGTCCAAATCCTCCCGTGAACCGTCAAAGCCGGCCAGTACCCCCCATTGTACAACGCCCGAAGAATTAGAACGGATTGAGCAGATACTTGCCACTGTAACAGATGTGAGATTAAAAAAATCTCTGCGTCAATTATTCACTACGCAAAGCAAAGATAAGCCTTGACAAAGGCGGAAAAATAAGGTATTCTATTTATTAAGGCACCAAGCGGTGTCCAGCATAATAAAGGGTATCCTACTTACAATACTGAAACCAGTTCGCCCTTTATTACGTCATACTTAATATATATTTTTTAAGATCAGTCGCTCCAATCCATGGGCATGTCCACCGAACCGAAACCGATGGTTAATTCCATTTGATCAAACCATAGCGAGGTCCTACACTAAATATGCCAAAACAAGAACGAACATATACAGCCAGTGACATACAAATTCTTGAAGGTCTCGAAGCCGTCAGGAAACGTCCAAGCATGTACATTGGCAGCACAGGTCCAGCGGGACTGCACCATCTCGTCACGGAATTAGTGGATAATTGTATAGACGAACTCGGTGCCGGCTATGGTACGCAAATCGAGGTTACAATTCACAGTGACGGTAGTGTCACCGTCGCTGACGATGGTCGCGGTATTCCGGTTGGTAAGCATGCGGCAGCTGGTATTTCTGCGCTTGAAGTTGTCATGACTACGTTGCACGCGGGTGGTAAGTTCGACGGTCGTGAACAGGTGGGTTACCAAACTGCTGGCGGTTTACACGGTGTCGGAGCATCCTGTGTCAACGCTCTCTCTGAGTGGCTTCACGTTCAAGTCCAACAAAATGGAGGCATCTACGAACAACGGTATGCCCGCGGAACCCGAAAGACCAAAGTAAAAAAAACCGGTTCGAGTCAAAAAACCGGGACCCGGACCACATTTATGCCGGATGCTGAAATATTTGATACCCTCGATTTTTCATACGATATCCTTCGCGATAGATTAAGAGAACTTGCATTTCTCAACAAAGGGGTACGCATCCAATTTTTGGACGAACGTGCTGCGGAGACTTCGGAACCGGTTACCTTCCAATACGAGGGAGGCATCGCCTCTTTTGTCACCTACCAAAACCAGAATAAAGAGGTTCTGCATCCAAAACCTATTTACATAGAAGGTATTCAGGAAGATACCAAAATCGAAATTGCCTTTCAGTTCAATACCACGTATACGGAAAACCTTAGCTCTTACGCCAATAATATCCGAACTTCGGAAGGCGGTTTCCACGAAAGTGGCTTTAAAAGTGCCATCACCCGTGCCTTTAAAACCTATGCGACTAACAACGACCTCCTACGAAATGTTAAGATAAACCTTACGGGTGAAGACATCCGTGAAGGGATGACTGCGATCGTCAGTGTTAAGGTGCCGGAGCCACAATTTGAAGGACAAACCAAATCCAAACTTGGAAACACAGAGGTCGAAGGTGTTGTCCAAAGTCTTGTTAGAACCCAACTCAAAACGGTTTTAGAAGAAAGTCCGAAAGTTTCTAAACAGATCGTCCAGAAAGCCATCCAAGCCGCGCAAGCCCGAGAAGCTGCACGCAGTGCCCGAGAAGTCATCCGTCGTAAAAGTGTTTTGGACTCCGCATCGATGCCCGGTAAACTCGCTGATTGCTCTGAAAGCGATCCCACCCGAACCGAACTGTTTCTTGTAGAGGGGGATTCTGCTGGTGGAACCGCTAAACAGGGACGCGACCGGCAAAACCAAGCTGTACTACCCCTGAAAGGTAAAGGTATCAATGTAGACAAAGCAAGACTTGATAAAATACTCAAAAACGCCCAAGTCATTGATATCGTAACCGCTTTGGGAACTGGGATCGGCACCGAAGAATTTACACTTGAGAAACTTCGGTATTCTAAAGTCATCATCATGGCAGATGCTGACGTTGATGGTGCACACATCCGAACGTTACTTTTAACCTTTTTCTTTCGTCAGATGCCTGAAATCATCGCCTCTGGGCACCTGTACATCGCTCAACCACCGCTTTATTTAATAAAGAAGGGTAGAAGTGCTCAATATCTACAGGACGACGAAGCGATGGAGGATTATCTGTTGACTTTGGTGCTCGACAGCGTCAAGATAACAAACGCTCGGCGCGGTACCCCTTACACAGCGTCAGAATATAAAACGATCGCCAGTTCTATCCGCAAGGTTCAAACCATTCTCGAACAACTCGTCCAAGGCGGTATTGCCCCTGAAGAATTATCCATGTACCTAAAAACCGGTCAAACCACCGAGATTACGGAAACAAGCAACCTTGCGGATAATGTAGATCAACTCCTGGCAATACTTGATGCTTCCCCGATGCGTAACGCCAGTATACCGGACAACCTACACATACAATCAATTGATCCACCACCTGTAGGTGATACGCAAACCACATTTTTTGATGGAGACGCGCCAAGCCAACAAGATGTCGGCGCAACGAGCGAACAAAGCGAAGAGCACACTTCAAAACCGATGGTCGCCCGCCGGACCTTGTATCAAGAATTACAGCAGGAATTAGAAAATCTCGCTGAGTTTGACATCAAGGACACGGATTTCCTGCCAGAAAAAGAAACAGATGAAGCTAAAAGCAAAAAACTGTTTAGCATTCAGTCTGAAAACGACATCCACCACGTTGGCGACATTTTTTCATTGATGCAATATCTTTTTGAGATAGAGCATCGCGGATTGACGATTACACGCTTCAAAGGATTGGCGGAAATGAACTCTGATCAGTTGCGCGAAACTACTATGAGCCAAAATGAACGCGTGCTTTTAAGAGTCACACTTGACGACGCTGTTGAAGCTGATCGTGTCTTTACACTTTTGATGGGTGATACTGTTGAACCGAGGCGTGCCTTCATAGAACGGTTCGGTTCCCACGTGAGTCTCGATCTGTACGGTGCTTAGGGCTTCTGATAGTTGTTAGTACGGATTACTGTGTAATCCTTTGACCCCTAAATAAAAAGGAGTAATTAACCGTAGAAAGACAATATGGAAAACATCCAAGAACGCAACATAGAGAATGAACTAACAACATCGTACCTCACCTATGCGATGAGTGTCAATACTAACCGTGCCATACCCGATGTCCGCGACGGTATGAAACCGAGTACGCGTCGCATCATCTATGCTATGGGTGAGATAAATCTCACCTCAAATCGTCCGTACGACAAATGTGCTGCTGTGGTCGGTGAGGTGATGAAAAATTTTCATCCACACGGTGATGGTCCCATTTATGGCACGCTTGTAGGGTTAGCCCAACCATTTAGCATCCGCTATCCACTCATAGATGGACAAGGGAACTTTGGTAGTATTGATGACGATCCACCGGGAGCGATGCGGTATACGGAATGCCGACTCACTACTATTGCTTCGGAGATGCTGACCGACATCGAGAAGCAGGTCGTCGATTTCCAACCCAACTACAAGGAATCCGTTGAAGAACCGACAGTCCTGCCAGGGCTTCTCCCGAACCTACTTGTTAATGGAACAACAGGTATTGGAGTGGGTTATTTAACGCGCATACCGCCGCATAACCTTGGTGAAGTTGTTGATGCCCTTCTCTGCAAACTCGCCGATCCAGACGTTGATGTTGAAACCCTCATGGAACACATCATCGGTCCCGACTTCCCGACTGCTGGAACTATTGTTGGCACAAGTGGGATCAAACAGATGTACACTACTGGTAGAGGCAGCGTCACTGTGCGTGCTAAGGCGTTCATAGAAAGGATTTCTACACCTGGTACAGGAGCAAATCGGGAACAGATAGTTATAACCGAAATTCCGTATCAAGTAAAGAAAAATCAGCTGCTTGAGCGGATGTATAATTTAGTGGTCAGTAAAACGATTACTGGAATCTCTGATATTCGGGACGAATCAGACAAAGAAATCCGTATTGTTATCCCTCTCAAGCGCGGGGAAATAGCACAAGTTATCCTTAATCAGTTGTATAAGCACACACAGATGCAGACGAACTTTAGCGCTAACTTGCTCTGTCTTGTTGAGGGGCTTCCGAAGGTCTTGACGCTTGAAGAGATTCTCAACTATTATCTTGAGCATCGGCGTGAGGTGGTTCGCCGCCGTACACAGTTTGATCTTGCGCGCGCCGAGCGTAGAAGCCACATTCTTGAAGGGTACCTACTTGCGCTACAAAACCTTGAAGATATTATAGAACTCGTTCAGACAGCAGCGTCGCCGCAAGCAGCGGAGCAAGAACTGCGGGATACCTTTCAACTCAGTGAGCAACAAGCGAGAGAAATTCTCACTATGACCCTCCGACAGTTGACAGGACTTGAACGTCAGCGTATTCACGATGAATATACTGAATTGTTGGACCGCATCGCGGAACTTCGGGCGATTCTTGCCAGTGAAACACTCATAACGGATATTGTCCGAACAGAACTCGAAACGCTGAAAGAAAAATACGGCGATGAACGCCGCACCGAAATTACGGGTGAAGTCAAAGAATTTGAAGTTGAAGACCTTATTGCTGATGAAGAGATGGTTGTTACACTGTCGCATGCCGGGTACATTAAACGGCTGCCTATGGACACCTATCAGAAACAACATCGTGGCGGCGTTGGAATTAAAGGGGCTACAACCAAAGATGGTGATTTCCTGGAGCACATTTTTGTTGCTACCGCACACCAGAATATTCTCTTTTTCACAGATTTGGGTAAATGCTATACACTCAAAGTTTACCAAATTCCCGAAGCGCGCAGACAATCAGCCGGTCGAGCAGTGGTTAACCTATTACGCTTAGCACAAGGTGAGAACATCACTGCGTACGTCCCTGTTCCGCCTAAAACTAAAGCTACCAATACGAACGGAGATAGCCCGACGGATAATGCCTTTGTCTTTATGGCAACACATCGCGGTATCGTCAAAAAGACAGAACTCGCTCGTTTCGAGAATACCTTGTCAAGTGGCATCATCGCTGTTAACCTTGATGAAGGGGACAAACTCATTGGTGCACAAGTGACGGATGGCACGTCGGATGTCATCCTCGTTACCCACAAAGGTGTCGCTATTCGATTCAGTGAGAGAGATGTTAGGGCACTCGGACGCAACACGCGCGGGGTTCGAGGTATAGAACTCGGTGCCGATGACTTCCTCGCACAAATGGTGATTGTTAAGAGTGAGCCTGCTGAAGAAGAACAGAGAACAAAAAGCCGTACTGTCAAAGAAGATTTGCTGATTGTTACTGAAAATGGATATGGCAAACGCACAGCTGTCTCCGCTTACCGTATCCAAAAACGCGGTGGCAAGGGGATCATTGCTATCGGGAAATCGGCTCGAAACGGGGCAGTTGTTGCGGCGAAACGTGTCGCTAAAACCGATGAACTCGTCTTCATTAGCTCAAACGGGTATGTGACCCGAACGGCAGTCGCAGATATTCGACGTATCGGGCGGAACACGCAAGGTGTTCGTCTTATGGCACTGCAAAACGAAGAAACACTCGTTGATGCCGCTAAAATTGAACTCTCCTCCTCTCTACTTGACGGAGAATCTAATTCTTAATGCCCTGCTGAGGCAGTATTTAAGGACACCCTCTAACGATTGGCAATATTTTCAAATGGCGTAGGTTTTTAGAAAATCCCACATACTGGAGAAAAAAATGAGATACCTCAACATGCTCAGAATCCTTGTTCTGATGATGACATGTTTCATTTTCGGACGTAGTTTGCAAGCCCAAAACGAGGAAGTTGAGCCATCACCTACAACAGGCAACATCGGGGTGAGCTCTGAGATGACACGTGTTTTTGAAACGCCTGAGTTGGTGTCACCTACCGATGCCGATACGGAATTGAGCACTGAAACAGGGCGTGCTGCTAATTTCTATGCTACCCTGATGTGGGCGGTCTACAACGGCACCAGTGAGCGAAATATCCGTGAAAGCAAAGCTGCCTATGATGCGTTAATAGAAGAGTTCGGGCTTAATGATGAATCTCCGTCGGCTTCGGTTGAATTCGTATCTCCGCATGACCTGAGTTTTATTTACACAGAACGTGCTACACTCCGATTTAACACACTGCAAAACATCGCAGGTGCAGAGGAAGATGTCAGAAAAGCCATTGAGCTTAACCCGGAAAATGTGCCGGCAACATGGCTGCTTGCTCAAATACTAACGCGCAGGGTCTTTTCATCCATCCAAGAAAACCGGCGCGATGCGCGTACCCAAGCACGGCAAGAGGAAATGCTCGAGGTTTTAAAACGGGTCATTGAACTGGATCCAGACCATCATAGGGCGCACTATTATCTTGGTACCATGGCACGTGATCTTGGGGAAATTGAAACCGCAATTACGTCCTTCAAGGCACTTACCCGAATTATGCCTTTTGACGATCAATTTCATACGGAACTTGGTGAGCTCTATGAGATGCAAAATCGCCTTGAAGAGGCGTTGCTTTCCTATGAAAGAGTTGTAACCATTCTCCCAGAACATTTGAGTGCACGGAACCGCCTGGGTCGACTCTACCTTCAAACGGGTGACTATCCTGCGGCGATAAAAACCTTTCTTGCTATCCTGACCCGACTCGAAACAGAAGCGGATGACCAAGCCAATAGAGGTAACACTACAAGGCGACCAGAAGCCCGTGCCGCATTCGAGGCATCTGAGGCTGAAATTGAGGCACACTACGGGATTAGCCTCGCCTATCAAGAACAGAACGACCTTGAGAAAGCCGAATTCCATGTTATGCGCGCGATCAGTCTATTAGAAGCGCGAGCGGCTTCAATGAGAGGCGGAACGCGGCGCGTTAGAAGTGCCGAACGAATTGCCCTAACCGTGCGTATCCAAGAGCTGCGTAACGCCCTTGGACAGATTTATCTCCGATTCAACACGCCGCGCGAGGCGGTAAACGCTTTTTCAAAGATCCTGGCAACCGATGCTGAGTATGTCCCAGCTCTTTCCGGCATCGGCATCGCTTATCAGATGTTAGACGATCTGAAACGCGCAGAGACCTACCTTCGCAAAGCCATTGAATTATCTTCAAAAAGCGAGCTGCCAGATGCCTACAACGCATTGGGCTACCTCTATGCTGAACAAGGGGTCAAATTAGACGAAGCTGCGGCACTTGTCCGCCGAGCACTCAAAAGCGCACCAACATCTGGCGCGTACCTTGATAGTTTAGGGTTTATATACTTCAAACAGGGAAAGCTGGACGCTGCGATAGAAAATTTGGAACTCGCAATCCATTATCTTCCAGATACGCCTGAAATTCTTTTACATCTTGCCGATGCATATCTGCAGAAAGGTTTGAAGGAAAAGGCATTGCAAACTTTGGAACAAGCCATACGACTCGAACCAGATAACGTAGAACTCCGCCAAAAATTTGATGCCGTCAAAGTTGGCAGATAGCAGTTAGTAGGTTTTATGACATGTCAAACGTTTTTTGCTGTTCATGGCTATTTGCTAATTGCGAAAAAAATGAGAAACATAACGCTGCTTTTCATTGCTATGCTATTGTCTTTAGGCTTGCCACTCGGAAGTTCGGCGTACGTTTGCGGCACCCCGGAGTTATCGTTCACAGATACCCGTCCATTCCAACCTCCGTCACCGAGTGCAGAGCCCCGTTCTGCAGCAACTGGTAATACCGAAGCACCTACTGCGATGATGGCACCTGGACTGCCTGCTGCTCCAGCACTGCTTGTCGGGACAGAACGAACCTTCTTCGCACCGGATTTCAGGAGCATGCAGCAATACACCGTTTCTTCGGTACTACGCGGTGTAGGCAATTTCTGCTATATTTTCGTTGAGGATACCGAGTGGAATACGCGTGTTACCGCCGCAACTGTTCAGGCGATAATTCGTGCTTTTGACGCGACTGTACCAACGAATCCACAACGCGGAATTTACCTGACACTCACGGAAACCTTCGGTCCGCCGCCCGATATTGATGGAAACGGAAGGATTATTTTACTCCTGCTCAATATTCGAGACAAAGATAACGGCGGTCAATACACGGCAGGCTTTTTCAATCCAGCGGATCAGAGCCGAGGTGTCCTTAGACACCCTGGATTTCGCGGTTTTCCGATTCGCAGTAACGAAGCTGAAGTAATATATATCGATACACACCCGCTAAATCCGAATAGCGAAACAGCCCACAATGTTATCGCCCATGAATTTCAACACATCATCAATTGGACACACGATGCCAAAGAAGCAACTTGGGTTGATGAGGGGTGTGCAGAGTACGCCTCATTTCTCTGTGGATACTCGCTCCAAGAACATATAGCTGCATTCGAGAAAACACCTACTATCTCACTCGTAACATGGGCCGATGCAGGCGATAGTCCGCTTCCGCACTATGGTGCTGCGTTCTTGTGGATGCTTTATCTACACGAACAGTACGGCGGTATAGAAACACTGGTTGAAATCGTTCAGAATCGTGGGACATCCTTCACGGGTATAGCTGATGCCCTTGCATCGCAAGGCGTTAGTCAAACGGTCTCTGATATCTTTATTTCATGGAAACTGGCTAATTACCTGTCTGACTATCAGGCAGTGAACCTATCTCTATCGCCTCGCCGCTGGCACCGCTCCTACCCGAGTGGCACACAAGATGGGGAACTGGACAATTTTTCAGCGGACTACATCGGATTTGAAAATGCTGGCGGATTAACGATCGGATTCTCCAGCGGTTCTGTATCGAACACTGCTGCCCATGCGATTGAGTTTCACACCACCGGGGCTGTCGAGGTTCGGGAGATAGCATTATCTACGAGCAACGCCGGTTCTTTTGTCCTACCGGCTACTGTTACAGAAGCCGTCCTTGTTCCAAGTCTACAGACAGATATACCTAACTTCCAGTCAGAGCGCAAGAAATATCAATATAGTGCGGCACGCGGTGCTCATATCGCATTTATCACAATAGCTCTCCCTAACGCCGTACATCCGCGCTACTGGGACATTATCGCTAAACCGAGTGAGCCGCTCGTTGGGTTAACCCCTATGGTGACCTTAATGCGCCACAACAATAAAGCGGAGCAGTTGTATCGTGAAGCGCAGGCGATGTACCAAGTAACGCGAGACGCTCAAGACAACCACCTGTATCGATTCTCGTTTCTTCTTGAACCCGGAATAGAACCGAAATCTGTGGTGTACCAAATCTCTGTCGATTCAAGAATTGTTGACACAGGTACGCTAACCGAGTAATATTATAGCAGTTGGCAATCAGCAAAAGGGTTTTGTGGTGGAAAACATCACGCAATTGCCACACACAAACTGCGAATAGTGAACT
The DNA here is from genome assembly GCA_963662915.2 of Candidatus Poribacteria bacterium. Taxonomy (GTDB): domain Bacteria; phylum Poribacteria; class WGA-4E; order WGA-4E; family WGA-3G; genus WGA-3G. The sequence goes on from CAXXEU010000002.1 coordinate 3,810,164, forward strand.
ACTAACAGCGAGGAAACCGCGAACCGCAACCAACGAATTGCGAATAGCGAACCGCTACAAAAAAGAGGAAAACATGCAACCTACACTTTATGCAGGAACGATTGGACAAAGTGTCTGGCGCAGCACCGACAACGGAGATACTTGGGGTCGAACGAGTAATGGACTCTTTCCAGAAGCCGATATCCGTGCTTTAGCCATCAGTCCGAATAATCCAGACACGCTTTATGCGGGTACCGAAAATGGCATTTTCCGGACCACCACTGCTGCTGAATCGTGGCATCATGTTCCGAGTCCCATGGATGGGCGGGAGGTCTGGGCTATTGCTATTGATCCGAACACACCGGATACGATCTATGTTGGAACGTGTCCTTCAGCACTCTTCAAGTCTACTGACGGTGGTGTTAGTTGGAAGCAACTCAACGCTGATTTGGCAGAAGAGTGTGAAGGTGTCCCGATTATTCCACGCGTTACAACATTCGTGATTGATCCCGACGACTCGCAAACACTCTACGCTGGAATTGAAATTGATGGAATGCGTCTCAGCACTGATGGCGGCGAAACATGGACTGAACGCAGTGAAGGTCTCAGCAGTTTGGATATTCACGGGCTGTGTGTAGTCCCCGGTTCTCCGAAGACAATTATCGCCGCAACGAATAACGACGTTTGTGTGACGACAGATATGGGGCAGCAGTGGACACCACTGAATGTTAAGGCGCACTATCCATGGCCATACTGCCGGGCAGCCTTCTTTTTGAACGGTGCTGCGGGTCGTGTATTTATCGGAGCAGGAAACGGTCCTCCGGGCGATCAAGGCGGTATTTTCTCAACGCGTGATGCTGGCAAATCGTGGACCCGTGCGGACATCGGCAGAACTGCCAACAGTACGATTTGGTGCTTTGCCCACAACGCGAATGTTAGCGATCTGCTTATCGCTTGTAGCGTAAGTGGGCAGCTTTATCGGAGCATAGATTCTGGTAATTCTTGGACCAAGCTCTCTCATGAATTCGGAGAGGTCCGAGCATTAGCTATTAGCGGATAGCCATCAGCGGTCAGCCGTCAGTTAGCGGACGATTTTTGGAGAACTTAAATAACCCTAACTGACGAGCTGACAAGTAATAAAAGTTGACCTATTTCTGCAATTTTGGTATGCTTTTAGCAAATGTGAGGCAAAGACAAATTGTGCTTCAGTAGCGCAATTTGGTTTTCAACGAGTATTCGCGCGGTTTAGCAATCGCGCCAACAAGTTGGACAGGGTCCATAGGTTTGATCGTTGGAAACTCTAAATCTGTCTTAGCCCAAGACATCGAATGCTCCGCTATGGGAGTAATAGGAAGACTTTATAGAGTACACAATGTGAAGTAAGGCAAGTTTTCAGCCTGGATGGGTAGAAAATTTGGCTTGAAAACTACACCGAAAATTATAGGAGGCACACTTCAGTGGCACGTTTCTTTACAATTTTACTTATACCGCTTCTCTGTCTGGCGATGGTGGGCTGTGGACCAACAGAGCCAAAGATCACGACTCCACCGCCAATCGACGATGCGAAGCGTGTTGCCGTCACGCCGTTTTTCACTGAGGCAGAGGCGGAAGATATAAGCAAATTAGGGACTCGTATCAGCGTCAACCTCGCGACACGTCTGGAACTCATCTTCAAGGAAGCAGAGTGGGTTTATGATCTCTCAAACAAGGTCAAGCCAGTCAACGACAAACTCACAGAATTGGGGGTGACGTTGAATCAGATTTACGCTGACTCGGCATTAGCTGCGAAACTTGGACAGGCACTTGATGCCGACATGATTATCATTGGCATGGTTGAGGCACCGAAATTGACTCGGCAGGATTACGATCAGCATCTGATGAAGCAAGGAAGTCAGGGCGGAATTTCAGGGACATCTACTTATATCCGTACCCGTCTTACGGCTCTTGGTCGTGTCTGGGTCAAAGTCGTTGATTCTGAATCTGGGGAACTCATCTTTAGCAATGGTATTCGTTCCTATCTCAAGTATTGGTACGCCTATCAGACTCAGCAGAGCGAACAGATAATCTTTAAGAGCGATGTAGATAGGCTCGCCGATTTGGGAAAATATCTTCCGCTCAGAATTGCTTATATGCTCCATCCAAGTGGGTTAAAGTTGGAACAGGAACAGCAGATTCTGCTTAAACCGGATATTATCCTCAAGGGAACGGGCGGTATCGTTGAATTTAATTAGATAATTCGTCAATTTGTGGCGTGGTTTGCAACCGTTTGCTTCAAAAGCGGAGGCACCTTCCGCAGCAAAATGCGGGGACCTCGGTTTGCATCCGCGCCTATTCTATGGATGATAGCAGATAAGCACGACCTAAGCAGGGGAAGCATTGAAAAAGAAATTCTCAATCTGGTTGGTATAAGCCTCGCCATACTTCAACAACTCGTGGGAGGCATCGTACAATTCAGGTGGTGGGAGTTCCTGATACGGGTTGGCAATTTTTTCGTAATAGTCTAAAGCCTTCATAAAAAAATCCAGCGTCTCTTTATCAATCGTGTTGCTTTGATGTAAGGCGCGAAAACTGTGGTGTTTTTGCCGGGGCGGTGTTTTCCCGCTAAATTCGATGATAACATTGTTGATATCCACAGCACGTTGGATAATCATGAGGAAGCAGCTTTTAACGTAGGAGTGTGTAATCCGGTCTCCCTCAATATATTCTTCTTGCTTTGCAGGCAGCCCATGCCGTAATTGGTCGAAACATTCGCTCATGGATTCCAATTTTGCCTTCACTGGGTTGAATCGGCGCGATGCTAACTTTTTAGACGTTTTTGTGGTTCTTTTTTTCACTGTATTTTCCTCCCTGTCAGATTAGTTTTGAATTTCTATCTGTTTTGTATTTTTTAGACGTTGACAAACCCAAAAGGTTGTAATCTTCTTTTTCCATGCTTGCGTTTTGTACGAATCCTACCGCGCGTCTATCAACCATAGCCGCGATCGCGATATATTTCTGCATCGGTTCTACCCATATTACTGCGCCTCCTGGAAGCCGTTTCGTTTTTTTGAAGAAAACCGATACAAAACAAGACAAACATGGATTGAAGACGAGAAATCGGAGCGAAAAAGATGAAAGCAATTATCAGAACCGGCGATGGTGGACCAGAAGTCTTGCAATTAGCTGAAGCACCGACACCTACACCAACGGGAACACAACTTTTGGTGGATGTGCATGCGACTGCTTTAAATCGTGCCGACCTAATCCAACGTCGCGGTGGCTATCCGCCACCGCCGGGTGAATCCGAAATACTCGGTCTGGAGATTGCTGGCACTGTTTCAGAAGTAGGCGATGCCGTAGGGGATAGGGTCTCCAAAGGCGATCGGGTCTTCGGGCTTGTCGGCGGCGGCGGCTATGCAGAACAGGCTGTTATTGATTACCGCATGGCGATGCGAATACCTGATGGATGGAGTTTTGAGCAAGCCGCTGCGGTCCCTGAAGTCTTTTTTACGGCGAACGAAAATATTTTCACGTTGGGCAAGGTGTCAGCGGATGAAACAATCCTAATTCATGCCGGTGGGAGTGGTGTCGGTAGTGCCGGAATCCAGATTTCACAGCATGCGGGTGCCACCGTTTTTATCACCGCCGGAACACCAGAAAAAATCGATAAGTGCAAGGCACTCGGTGCAATAGAAGGTATCAACTACAAAACAACCGACTTCGTCGCCGAAATCCAACGTTTAACCGATGGACAAGGTGTTGATGTCGTTTTAGACTTTATTGGTGCCCCGTACCTTGAGCGGAACCTCTCTATCCTGAAAACAAAGGGTAGACTCCTACAAGTCGGATTGATCGGTGGTGCAACCGCGGAAATCAACCTTGGAGCAGTGATGCGCAACCGACTTCAGATTATTGGGTCGGTCATGAGACCGCAATCTATTGACGAAAAGATTGCTATCACACAGCGTTTCGCTGAGCGATGGTTGCCAGAACTAAAAAATGGTGTGCTCCAACCGATTATCGACACTGTTTTTCCGCTGGCGGAGGTACAGCAGGCACACGAGTATATGGAAGCGAATCGCAATTTTGGTAAAATCCTTTTGAAGTTAAGGTGACATAATTAAATTAACCAAACAACTGGCTGCTGACTGCCTGCGAAAATCACAACCAAGCAAACGATGCAATTATTCTTACAACAGACAAAAGCAAGACAGAAGCCTGGACACGCGCAATTTGGGCTTTGGCTCATACGACTTCTCTTTTTTCTCTGTATAGGTAGCGCGTCTGCGCAGCTTACCCAAGTCACATCAGAGAATGGGATTACAGTTCAGTTCACCTTACCTGAACTAACCCTCTCTGAGGTAGTTCGAGACAGGGTCCGCTATCAAGAGGTCCATTATGCCGACTGCCGCTTTACCGATGAACCCGGTAATCCGAAAGTTCCAGTCACACGGCTGATGTTAGGTATACCTGCGACGGTTGAAATCGAAGCAGTTAATGTTTCTGCGGGTCCCACTGAAACGCGGACGGGTGTCCGCCTCGCGCCAGTCCCTATTTTCGACGTGCAGGAACGCAATTCGCAACACGCAGCGACACAATCCTGGACGGAAAGCGGAAGTGCATATCAGTCAAACGCTGGAAACGCTTCGTATCCCGGATTCCCGCTTGCCCGCGTCGTTCGGGAAGGCTATATTCGGAGCCAACGCGTTATCGCATTGACATTGTATCCTGTGCAATATTTGCCAAAAAGCCGCCAATTGCGTCTGTATTCGCACCTTACAGTAAACATCCGCTTCTCCAAGCCAAAACAGGGAACGCCGTTAACATATCAAGGATTAGGATCGCAGTCGGGCATTGAACAGTATGGTGTAGGGAGTGGGGTACCGGAATCAGAAGCCTTTGAATGTGCCTTGTCCCATCAACTTCTCAATGCTGAGCAGGCGCGTAATTTCCGAGTGCCTCGTCCGTTGATACCTGCAGCACCAGCACTCGTTCCTGACGAGGTTTTCGGTGGTGTCCGCTATAAATTATTCGTCGAAGAAACCGGTGTCTATACTGTGTCAGCGGAAGCTCTACATCAGAATTGGGGCATAGAACTCGTTGGAGCAGACCCAACACAACTTCGGCTTACACACGAGAATAGAGATATTCCTATCTATATTAGTGGGGCAAGCGATGGTCGTTTTGATCGGGAGGATGCCATCTTTTTCCTTGGACATAAACCCCAAAATCGCTATAGCCGCTGGAACATCTATTGGCTCACGCTTGATAGTAGGCGGCGCGTCTCTGCGCGGGTACCACAGATGATCGCCAGTCCCACAGATCCAACGGCGACACAGGTTCCTACCTTCCGCTCTAAGCTCACCTTTGAAGAGAATTATCTCACGAATAATCTCGAATTTGTATATACAGATACCGTCTCGCCCGGTAATAAACACGGATGGTTTGAGGCATTAGATTTCTGGTACTGGGATGGTATCAAAAATGGAAGTGATGTTGGCGAAATGCGTCTTGAGTTTCCGCTCTATGATGTCGCAAAGAGTTTTGATCCGCTGCACATCTCCGTTGATTTACAAGGTGGCACGCCGGTATCTCACGAAATCTTGGTTGCTATCAACGGAGTCCGGATAGAATTCGCGAAATGGGAACAGCAGGACACACTGACAGTCCAACGTTCTTTACGGGCATGGGATACACTCAAAGATAGCAGTAATGGCGAACAAAATGTCCTGTCTCTCGCCCGCGTTGATGATAACGTTGACGAAGACACGACTCGATATCCGTATCATGTTTATCTCAATCGTTTTTCCGTTGAGTACACGCGTCTTTTCCGTGCCGTTGCCGATGAATTATGGTTCACGTCCGCTACTGCAGATGCAACTTCACAGACGAAACCCACAGGTGGACGCAAACTCCAGTACGAAATTAGGGCGTTTCGCGACCGAGGTGTACATATCTTTGAGACAGACGGTAATGTGCTTACAGCTCGGATGCAAGGTGTGAGAGTGGAGACGGATATAGAAAATCCGAGTTCGTATAATGCGCTCTTCCAGATGCTGGATACCCGAAACGCTGAGTTTATTGCTGTTTCCAATACTGCTTTACGTCAACCGGAACGCGTTGAAATTGTTGAACCTACAAACTTAGCCTCTGTAAATCACGGTACGGATTATTTAGTTGTGGCACATTCAAAATTCCTACATGCAGCGGAAAGATTAGCAGCGTGGCGCGCAACGCCTGGCGGCGGTGGATACCGCACGAAGGTCGTCACAACTGATGATATATACAATACATTCAACAACGGAGCAGTCAGCCCTAAGGCAATCAAGGCATTTCTGACCCACGCGTATCAAACTTGGGCACCACCAGCACTGACTTATGTTGTCCTTTTCGGCGATGGAACGTTTGATTTTCGAGGCGTTGACACAGATATTCACCTCGAACCTCCTGAGCTTGATGGTTACATCCCGACGCACTATATCCGGACAGATTCATTTGGTCGGACTGCCGCGGACCATTGGTACGCGACTGTTTCCGGACACGATGAATTTACCGATTTCTATATTGGAAGGCTCAGCGTTGAAACTGTTAGTCAAGCCGATGCTGTGGTTGATAAAATCTTGGCTTATGAGCAGAGTCCACCCAGTGGAGATTGGCGAAGAAAGATTATCTCTGTCGCTGATGATGAAGTTAGCAACTCTGGAGATTTTATCTTCAAAAAGAGTCTTAACGAAATCGCGAAAGACCATACCCGCTTAGGTTATGAAACTGTTGAAATCTTTCTTGAGGATGTCATTGATGAAGTTGAGGCGCGTCCGACTGATTATTCAAACATTTTGCCGCGTTATGTCGCAAGGGAAAGGATTATCAACGCACTCGGTGAAGGGGCGGTCCTGGCACAATACGCTGGTCACGGTGGCAGAACCGTCTGGACACACGAGTCAATCTTTGACAACGCGGACACTGAGGAAGTCGAAGAGACCCCAAAGATCCCTTTCATGCTGGTGCTGAGTTGTTATAATGGCTATTTTGATAAACCCGGCGAACCGAGCATGGCAGAGAAGTTGTTACGGAAGGAGAGGGGTGGCATCATCGGTATGTTGAGTGCCACGCGGCTCACTTATGGAAGTGGAAATGATGCTCTGAATCGAATTATTTTTGACATGCTTTTTAAACGCAACATTCGACAACTCGGTCCTCTAAGTTTTGATTCAAAAGTTGAACTGCTGATGACAACAGGCACGGGTCAGATTGATGTTATGATGGAGTATACACTTTTCGGGGACCCCGCCTTGCAGATCGCTATTGCTGACGGTGAGATTCTACCTAATGTTGAAACAAAAACAGTCGCTCCAGGAGACACACTCCGAGTCGCTCCAGGATACGTTCAGACTGCCACTTACGATGCATTGCACCGTACAAAGCGATTTGTTAGGAATACTACTTTTAACGGAACCCTCACTGTCAAGGCTCTATTTCCCGGAAAGACAGTGGTAGCCCAAGGTATCTCAGGTCCCGTCAACTACTATACCGGTGATGTAATTCTGACCAAAACGCTTAGCGTTAGCAACGGTGCCTATCCGGCGGTGACCTTCGCTGTTCCAGGAAATATTGCCAGCGGCGACGCGCATGTTGAGTACTATGCACAGGGTGCCACGACAATCGCTGTCGGTGGTGATGGATTCACTGTTAATATTCCCAAAATTCTTGATGTTCGGACTGAGTTGGTCGGTGAGGATAAATTCCGTATCTCCGTTCAGGTTTCCGATGAAAAAGAACAGGTGGCTTCAGCACTCTTGAGTTGGCGTAACCCGATAGAACGGCAGTGGGAAAATGTGAGTCTCATCCCGGCACTGCCTCCATTATCAGCAGATGGTTGGTGGACGGTGCCTGAGCCTCTTGACGCTCCGACGGATGGTTCGGTCATCCGATATGACATTCAAGTCACGGACACAGAGGGTAACCATGTTACGAGTCAGGCGTTCCGGTACTATCCGTATGCGTACCCTAACCTCTCCGTTGTGCAGGTGCAGAGAGCTGATGTTATTAGATATGGCTACAACACCGAAACGCAGCAGTGGTACCTCTCAGCAGACGTTCAGGTAGAGGGAGATGAGATACAAACGCCTGTTGAAGTCGCTTTCTTTTATGGTAATCCGGATGTTGATGACGATACGATTACCGATGACGATGCCACTCTCCTTGGAACCGCTCGCATTCAACCCGGAGATTGGATACAACGCACGCCGTTGGTGGATTCCGAAAGTCCGCGAGGGGAAAAAGATGTTTATGAACCCGATCCGTTGAATACACTGCCAATTGCGACGGCGACTCTTCCACTAACAGCGAAGTTTCCATTTGGCAATAGACAACAAGGGAATGCTGACAAGGAAGGGTTGCCTCTCGGTATACACGATATATTTGTCTATGTGGACCCAAATTTTGGTGAAGCAGACCAATCCGGCAAAGTCCTCGAAAACGAGGAGGACGATAACATTGCCTATCGGCAAATCTCTGTTGACGTAGGTGTGATAGGCGGCGCCTCTTCAAATCAGATTGCCAGTTTAGATCGGAACTGCGTTGTCACTGTCCCGCCCGGTGTGCTTCAAAATTCGACTGTGTTTCGGGTTGCTACGCTACCAACAGCCAGCGGTCAGCAGTCTGGCAAGAGTCCTTCTGCTAAGCCTGCGCCACTACCCGGTAACGCTTATGGCTATGAATTGGCTATTGGCAATCAGCAGTCAGTTGCAAACGTTTTTAATACCGCAAGTGAATTACCGACAACCGACGCCCAACAACCGACAGCCTTTTCTCTCGCCTCTCCAATAGCGATTGACTTCAGTTTTGACCTTGGCGTGCTCAGCACACAACTCGCTCAGGAACTGTTAGGAAGTTCGGAAGAAGTTTCCGACGTATCGGATGTGGCTTCCACGATTGGCACTGCGGTTGCTGCCCGCGCACGCGAGATAGGTGTTTACCAATGGAATCCGACGCTCAGCAACTGGATCCGCCTTCCCTCCCAACTGTTAGCTGACACTACGGGCACGCTACAGCGACGGATACACGTAACCGATATAGATGCAGAAAATGCTGGCGGCGGTGAACTCCGTGACGTTCGCATCCACCCAGATGGTGCACCAACTGGAAAATACGTCTTGCTTTTCACAGGTCCTCAAACCTATCGATTACTCCGCGCCCCCTTCATAGAAGAAACGCGGATGTTGGAAGAATTAGAGGTCGTTGCACCCCGAGAGCAACTCGCAGGTTTCAGTACGAACTTCCCAAACTTCAGACACGGATTTGCTGCTAACGTGGAAATTGACCCGGAACAGCCTTTCAGGTTCGGCGATGTCTGGACATTCAATATAACGGCTCTTGAACAATCTCTTGATACTGGCGTGGACCTTGATAACTTTTCACAACAAGAACTACGTTGGTATGCCTCTGGATTTGGCGATGTCAACCAAGGCACGGGTATTATCAGTTACATTGAACTGCCACCCGATACCACTATGCCAGAGGATCGGTGGGTTATCTTTTTCCTCACTGAGACAGAATTTCAAATTGAAGGAGAGAAAACGGGTATGCTCCGGTCCCAAGCCGATGGAAACACACCACTCCGTGGGACGGTCGGACAACCGTTTTCCTATGCATCCTACGGTTTACGTTTCCAGATTACACAAGGCACACGTTCTTTCAGACCAGGTGACAAGTTTCGGTTTGAAACCCGACCTGTAGGTACTATTAGAGCCACAACAGATCGGATCGGAACAGTTACACTTTTATACACTGACGATACTATTCCGCCAGACATACAGTTGACTATTGGTAATCAACAACATTTTGTGCCGGGGGATGCGACAGACGCTGAACCGCTCATCGGAGCGACGCTAACGGATCCGAGTGGAATCGACTATCTTACCCGATCATTACTGTTGGAACTCGGAAGTGGGCTCTCTTATGAACCTATCAATCCTGAAGCCTATCAGTTAACCTATCATCCCGGCTCAAATCAGCTTGTTTTGACATATCTGTCTCCCGAACTCGAACCGCGGGAGTATGAGATTCGCCTCACGGCGAGCGATGTACACGGAAATACTGACACAGAACGCATCACATTCCGAGTCCACGATACTTTGCAGTTGCTATCGTTTCTGAACTATCCGAATCCGTTTCCGCGTAAAACGACGCTCACGTGTGAGCTAACAGCACCTGCTGACTCGCTTGTTGTGAAAATCTACACACTGAGCGGACGACTTATCCGGGAACTCTCGATGCCAGCGACACCTGGATTCCTCATGGTGGAATGGGATGGTCGGGATGCCGACGGTATTGAGGTGGCGAATGGCGTTTACTATGCGAAACTCCAAATCAAGCGCGAGGGCGAAAAAGACATCACCGAAATACTTAAAATGATGAAGCTGCGTTAACAGTTATCATAGGACTTACGCAAAATTTAGGATTACCCCCCTGAGTCCCCCCGCAAGCAGGGGGAAGCTGTCGGTTTTTAGAGACAACTGCGTAAGTCCTGTATCAGTATCTACAGTAGTCAGATAAAACATGAAATCTAAAGAGTTTTTTTGGAGTGAATGCCCTGAGTACTGATTGCTACGCATCTAAAAAATATGAGACATTGTAGAAAAAGATACATACACTTCATTGCGTCTATAATTACGTTCTGTGTAGGACTTTTATCCGTAGACGCTAAATATACCGCTGACTTCTTGACGCTGGGTGTTGGTGGGCGCGTCCTTGCTATGGGTGGTGCGGGAACTGCGCTGCGTACTGATTCTTACGCCCCGTACTGGAATTCCGCTGCGTTGGGAGAACTGACGCGGTCCGAAGTCAGTTTCATGCATTCCACGCTCAACGGCGAAGATGCTTATGATTTTGTCAGTTACATACACCCTCTTAAAGAGCGAGGCGCAATTGGCGTGAGTTGGCTGCGCGTCGGTGTTGATGACATTCCGATCACTGGGCTGCCGGTTGCCAGCCGTCCCATCGGTGCAACGAACCGACCTGAAGTTATCGGCACTTTTAACAATACGGATAACGCTTTTCTCTTTGCATCGGGGTGGCGGCTTCCGTCTCTCTACGGCATGGATCTTCGGGTTGGTGGTACGCTTAAGCTGCTCTACATGAGTGGATATCAGAGCACGAACGCCATTGGTGGTGGCGCGGACATCGGTTTCATTGCGACGACCAATCCAGAAAAATCGCATCAACTAACGCTCGGTCTACAAGCGAGCGATGCCTTCCAGACGAAGTTGTATTGGAACACACCGCCACCGTCTGCAGATCAGACCTCACACACTGAAACGGTTGATCCTACTCTCAAAATTGGCATCGCAACGACACATAGACTCAATGTTTTCCAAAGTGCACTGATCCTTGCGTTAGATACCTTTATCAGAGACGGCGTTGAATTGCATGGGGGTGCTGAGTGGACGCTTTTCGACCTGCTTGCCTTACGGATTGGACTTGCGGAGCGGAGTGGAAGTCTTGAGCGTGTTCGCCAATTAACGGCAGGCGCGGGCTTGAACCTCCGATTCGTCACCGGTGCAGGGGCTGGATTGGATTATGCGTTTGCGAACCATCCAGCATTAGGCAGTAGCCATCGTATGTCTCTTAGGATACGATTTTAGGTGGCAGTGCTAAGAATTAATGGAGTTTTCTCTGTTTCAACCCTTCCGCCATCTACCCGTGCCATCCTGCAACCCACACCTCGGGTCCAGTCAATACCCCACTATCGCCCCATTTTCCCATTTTCTTCCGTTGCGCGGGTCTTGAAAATTTGATTTATTTTTTCTGCAAAATTTGCTATACTTCCACATTGGGATGTAAAGATACACATTTAACAATTTGTTTGGATTGACGGTCAAAATCGTGTAAGTCCTATCAATTTCACAGGTATTGGTTTTTATGATACGTTTGAAAGAATTTCTCAATTAGTTTGAAAGAATTTCTCAATTAGAAAGGGAACATCATTGTATAAAAAACTTTTTTTGATATGTGTTTTGGTGGCAGTAACCCTCACATCAACGCAGTTCGCAGCGGCGGACTATCGTATTACAAATGGCAGCTCGACAGAACCTGCCTTCGTGGTATACTCCAGATGGTTACCTGCTAGTGGAAATTGGCCAGCGGGTTGGCGGACAGATGGGTATTACCTTTTAGAGCCGGGTGATACTCTCAACTTGTCTGTTCCACAAGGGGATCCATGGGTTTACATCTATGTAGAACGTGGTGGTAGTGAAGTTAAACCAGCCGACCACGCAACAAGAAACAGCGCGCTGTTTTGGATACATCCGTCACAGCCGTTTACGGTTGTGGAAACGAACAAGGGTGAGTTCCTGAAAAGCAATCGCGGTAGATGGAGTTTGGAGACAGCAGATCTCTATCAATACGCTAACGGCGGCTCACATACGATTCCCGATGAACCGCGTCTTCCAGATCTTCCTGCACGACAAATCTACAATCAGGCAATGAATTCTGTAGTGTGGATACAGACTATAACAAGGAATGGATCATTTAGTAAAGGAAGCGGAGTCTTGATTGACAAGGATCGCAGACTCATTGCTACCAATGAACATGTCATAAGAGGTGCTACGGATATATATGTGTTTTTCCCGTGGCGAGACCAGAACGGAGTCTTGAACAAGAAGGAAGACTTCTATTTTGAAAATTTAGAATGGCTTGCAAACCGTGATTACGTTTCCGAAGGGCGAGTCGTGGCACAACATGTTAGAAACGACCTTGCAATAGTCCAGTTGGATCAACTTTCACCTACCGCCCGTGAGATCAAACACGATTTCAGTAAAAACGTTGAAGATAGCATGAAAAAAGGCGATACGGTTCACATCTTGGGAAATCCTGGAAACCGACTGTGGAACTGGACCAAGGGGGATTTCCTTGGAGACATAAATGGTCAGTGTTTACCAAGTGGAGGGCCCTGCTTAGTCATGGAAGGTGATATACATGGCGGCAATAGTGGAGGTCCGGTACTTAACGGCCAAGGGACACTCATAGGAATTATTACCGCTACAGATAATGAAACCGAGGGGTACGCAGCTCCTTCAAGAAATATAAGAGCGTTGTTGAATACCGTTCCCGCTAATCTGGATCTGATTGGACACCCCAAAAAGGTATTCAGGATTAGAAATAACACCGGGGTTACTGTGCCTTATCAAATCCGGTGGTCAAGTGCAGACGATTGGAAACCATACTCTCTTGAGACGGACTTTATTAGGACGCACTCGTCAGTGGGGCAGAGGATTCCGGAAGGTTATCCAAAAATTCGATTTGATCATATTGCCGGCGATCAAGTGGTGACCTATCGCACTTACGAACTGGAAACAGTGCTCTTTCGAGAGAATAACAACAATGCACCGACGTATCGTTTTCAGTTCAACCGATGGGGAGATAGACTTGATCTGTTCCCGGATGCACTCGCGGCACCTACCCTATCAGAAGCAGTGCCAAAAGAAACAGTCCTCTTATCCAACTACCCCAACCCGTTCAACCCGGAAACATGGATACCCTATCAACTTGCCAAGCCTGCCGAAGTGACGGTCACTATCTATGCAGCAGATGGGAAATTAGTTCGGACGCTTGCGTTAGGACATCAGCCTGTGGGTGTGTATCAGAGCAAAAGCCGTGCGGTGTATTGGGACGGCAGAAACGGAGTCGGGGAGCCTGTGGCGAGTGGTGTCTATTTCTATACGCTGAAAGCGGGTGACTTTACTGCCACGCGGAAGATGTTGATACGGAAATAGTATCATAAGACCTTATGATAGTTGGGGGGCTGATGTTTATTAGTTTCCGAGCGAGCGTTTCCGAGTGGGTTGGGCTGAGGGACTTGCGGACACACGATGCGGATCAGTATAGACGTGCGATTTTGTATATCTTCCTGCTTATCCTCCACCGTAGAGACGCAGCTGAACATCAAGACTTACTTCGTATCCTCACGACAGAGCATACAGCGAATCAGGAGATCGTCAACATGGCAGCATCCATCATTGAACTCAGCGAACAACGCGGACATCAACTCGGCATAGAACAAGGCATAGAACAAGGCATAGAACAAGGGGCGCGTCGGGCGAGTATCGAAAGCACACTCGCTATCCTCAACACGCGATTCCCTGACGCTGACGTTCAGACACTCACGCCTGCACTCGAAGCCATTACGGACCTCAACCGGCTCAAGCAACTCAATATCGAGGCATCTGTCATAGACGCCTTTCACGCCTTCCAAGAACGAGTAGACGCATAAGCCGAAAGAAAAGCGAGCCATGAACTTTGCGGTGCCTATCGATTTTCATGAAGAGAAGGTTGGGGATACAAATACATCTACCTGTTAGGTTCACTCATACTATGCATTTGACTCATGGAGTCATTCGAATCTTCCAGGTGGTTTTTGTGTTCAAGAATGTGTGCGAGTGTGTTTTTCAAATCAGAATTGCGAAGTCAATTGTGCCCAAGGGTAGAGAAGAGATGACTCGAATCCTGGCTGAAGATGACGCGGAGGGGTTGATACGCCGCTGTATGCAGCCGCAGAGAAACGGCATACACCAATGCCCTATGATTTCCATCTTCAAGGTAAAACCTGATTTTCGGAGAATGCGACGGTTTCTCATAAGCCGCCAAGGGTCTAATCAACAATTCGCCCATCAAGCGCGGGTCAAATCTCGCGCTGATGATGAAACAGCCATCAAACCAGGGTTCATCATGAGAAAGGTGCTTAAAGACTTGGATTGGGTGCTGATACGGATATACCTTCAGAATCCTGTCTACGACTTCTTTAAGCGTGCGTGACTTCCCTTTAGGTGTGAGCGTGTCTACCAAGGTCTGATTGTCCGCCCACACATTATCGTTCGCTTCCATAAAGACGAGGTCGTTGAAGTCTGACTCGCTCAGCGTGAAGGTCTGATACACCGCAGTATCGATCTGCTGTCGGGTTGTTTCATATTCAGAGGTTGATGCGGATAACCGATTCGCATCCTCTAACAGCAATTCTTTCACGTTTGCCTCCGAGTGTCGTGTCTGGTTAATATCCGATAAACGGGCAATAAATTGCACTACTAAAGATCAAGTATCTCATCTTCGTCTTCAAAGGGTTCCCAGTCATCGGCATTGAGTGCTCTGATGCGTGGACGGAAAACTTTGTCAAAGCGTTCCAGTTTCGCGGCAAGCCATGCGTGCTGGTTTTTCCAATCATCTTCGTCGGTTGGGTCAGTATCGCCTTTCTTCAAAGACATTCGACTACTTTCGTGCTGTGCAAGTTCCGCCCATTCAAGAGTTTCACCAAATTCTTTCTCAATGCTATCGCGTTGTGTCTTTAACAAGTGGAAGTGTGCTGTAGCGTTTTTCCCTTTTGTATAAAGTCGAATGCCAATCTCCGCTTTTTGTTTACTTATTCTTGGTTCCAAACTGAAGTCTGTACGTCCTATACTAAAAATTAGAAAGTTCCAGGGCCCCGGTTTCGGGCATCGAAGTTGGCTGCCTTTCTGAACCATGTAGTCTCGAAATTCGATCCAGAATTTTTCCTTTATCTCTTGACTCTCCAGTTCGAGTTCCAAGCCGAGGGTGTCACTGAGGAGTTCGAGGTTTTCTTCTTCTGCAAGCCACGGCGTGAAGTCCTGAGCTTCGTTGGGCCAAATGTCACGGAGTTCAACGGGTTGCAGGCGGTCTAATTTCGGCATAAGAGGGGGTCTCCTTTATCTTAATGTTGCAATTAAGGTAGCACGTCTGTTTGTCAAAATCAACCGAAAACTGAATGGCTTTGCTTGTCTGTGCTTGTGTGCTTTTTATCCTTGACATTCTAAAGGGCATCCTGCTATACTGTTCACAAGCTCGTTGACAGGATTATCACCTCAACGCATCTCGCGTTGAGTCCTGTCCGCACCACTGGGAAGGGGCGTGCAAGCCTACGAGTGGTACTTCGTTTTACATATTGAATACCTATCGGTTTTTGTGATAGGGTCTCCGTTTTGTATCTACACCTTTTGTAGGAAAGGACGCGTTAAGCATGGCAAAAGGCAAGAATCAGGGCGGTTCGTGGTCGAATTACCCCCAGATAAACTCGAAAAAAGGTGAAAGGTCTGGCGGTGGTAGAAGTAATAATGCGACTGCTAAGCCCAGTGGTGGTAAATCATCTTCAAAAGGCAGATAAAGTGTGAGTCAATCCATCCTTACTTTGCAGGGTGGGCAAGGCTCCGTAAACAATCTATTTTTATGAAAGGAACTTTATGATAAGAAAATCTGTCACGTTTTTGTGGGTTTTGGGATTAACCCTTGTAGTATGTGCCAACATTTCATCTACAGCGATAGCGAGCATCTGGGAGAGTGGTAAAATTGTATATGCATCACAATCCTTTAATTTTAGCGATTTAGACATTTATTTTATGGGACCGAATGGAGACGACAAGACGCGCTTAACCACCGCCTTCGCTGATGATTATGATCCAACCTGGTCTCCGGGTGGTCGTCAAATTCTGTTTGTATCTGAGCGAGACGGGGTTCCCGATATATACGTGATGGATACCGATGGTAGCAATCAGAGGCAGGTCAGGGATACGAATGCCCATAGAACCTCCCCCACGTGGGCTCCAGATGGCCAAAGGTTTGCTTATTCATGGAACCTTCAAGGAATCTGGATTTATGACTTTCTTGATCTCTCCGCAGAGTATGTTGTTGATGGAGTAAATCCTGCTTGGTCTCCGGACGGGAGATATATCGCATTTATTCGGGGAGGTTCCGGAGCAGAGGGTTGGAGGGGCGCGTCTCTCTATATGATTGATCTTGAAACAGGTAGTGAAAGCGAGCTTGTAAAGGGTGATCTCTTGTTTGAACTTTCCGATCCGACATGGAGTCCACAGAGCGACTATATTGTTTTTTCTTGGTCGGGCTTTTTTACTGATGGTATTTACTACGTGCCCCGTTGGGGTGGAGAATCAGAAATGATGAACCAATGGTCAGGCAATCATTTGCACCACCCTGAGATTGCCCCCTATGGCGGTGAAACGCTCGTGGAAGTCCATCCTGATGATTACTCGATGCAGCATATTTACAAAGTAACACGTCGGACCAACAATTGGCAACAACTGACTTCAGGTTCAGGATACAATTTTGATCCAGACTGGTGGCATCCAACGAGTTTTCCGGTGCAGCCCCAAACATCGCTATCAACGAGGACTTGGGGAGAAGTGAAAGGAAAATAAGTTCAATACAATCGGACTGAGAGGATTTTTGGATGACGCGAATCGACAGCAATGCCAAAACAATTCGTGAACTACTTGCGAATACAAAATATCAATTAGATTACTACCAACGTGAATACAGTTGGCAAGCGAAGCATGTAACAGAACTCCTTGATGATCTCTCTAGAAACTTCTTGGAGAGTTACACAGAGGAGGATACCCTTGCCAATGTAAAAGACTATACTCATTACTTTCTTGGCTCGATTATTGTCAGTCATAATGAAGGTCAACGGTACATTGTAGATGGACAGCAACGTCTCACAACGTTAACCCTCCTCCTGATCCAGCTCTATCAATTCTTAAACGCAGGATATCTGAAAAATCAAGTCGAGCAATGTATCTACTCACTGAGCGGTGGAACAGAAGGGTTCAACCTGGATGTTCCAGAGTGGGGTCCTATCATGAAGGCTCTATATGCGGATAAACCGTTTGATGAGAATGGTCATTCGGAGTCTATTCGTAATATCGTCGCACGCCACGACGACATTAAGGATTATTTTGAAATCCGAGATGAGGCACTTTCATGTTTTGCCTATTGGTTGATTGAAAACGTCTATTTGGTGGAAATTGCTGCCTTTGATTCCAGAGATGCCTATACCATTTTTGAAACCGTGAATGATCGTGGACTATCGCTGACTCCCGCCGACATGCTCCGCGGGTATCTGTTGTCAAATATTGAGGACACGGATTGTAGAAATCGCGCCAGCGAGATTTGGCGGGAACAAGTTCAAGCCTTACAGGACATAGACAAAGAGGAAGATACGGATGCAATCAAAGCGTGGTTACGTAGTCAGTACGCCGAAAGTGTCCAAAACTTTGATCGAATCGGTTCTGAATTTCATCGTTGGGTTCGCGATCATGAAAAACCCTTAAATCTTATTCATCTGGATGGCTTTGCAACCTTCATTGAACGTGATTTTAAATTTTACAGTCACTGGTATCATCGCCTAAGGTTAGCTGGCAAGTCGCTTACCGCTGGTCTTGAATATATTTACTACAATGCACAGAACAATTTTACACTCCAGTATCCGGTTCTATTAGCACCGTTATGTATAGAGGATAAAGAAGAAGATATCCTTGAGAAAATACGGATTACAGCAACCTACATTGATATATTAATCCACCGCCGCATTTGGAATTTCCAAGAAATAGCACAGCGAAGCATGGCTGATCCTATGTTCTCGGTCATGCACGCCATTCGAGGCGCGAGCACCAACGAATTGAGCGACATATTATATACGCGGCTTGAAACAGAGGTTCGGCCTTTTGCTAACAATAGACTATTTCATTTGCATGGTACGAACCGCCGTAAGATTTTTTTAATCCTTGCACGTATGTCAGACTATGTGGGAGTCCGATCTGGGGAATTTTCGCGTTACTTGGAATACATGAGAACGGGGGGTAATCGTTATGAGGTAGAACATGTGTGGGCAAATCGTCCAGAACATCATACGGACGAATTCTCTCATGAATCTGAATTTGAAGCGTATCGCAATCGCATCGGTGGCTTGCTTCTTCTACCTAAAAGTGTCAATGCAAGTATTGGTGACGATCCATACACCAAGAAATATAAGGTTTATGCTGGACAGAACCCGCTTGCGAAAAGTTTGACTGAACAAGCATATAGAAACAATCCAGGCTTTCTAAGGTTTAAAACGAACAGTGGGTTGCCATTTCAAAAACATTTGGAATTCCAGAGAGCGGATCTTGATGCGCGGCAGTCCCTCTATCTACGACTCGCTGAGCAAATATGGGATCCGAACCGATTGAGAGCAAGTCACTAGGCAGAGCCTGAAGTCGTAGTTGACCGGAAATCCTATACGAACACTTGGAAAAAGGGGAGATTGCTCAGATACGAAAAAATAAGAGCATATTTACGGTTGAAGATTCACTGTGTACACCTAAGCCTGCTCAACTGAAAGAACTGATTCTTGAGATGCTTGCAGATAATGAGATATGGAGATTCATGGAGATTGTAGAGGGACTCGCGAATCGTTTGAATCTAACAGATGCTGATCGTGAAAGAGAGCGATTTCCAGGTGCGAACGATCGGTTAACACATTATTGTTCGCACGCATTAAGGGGACTGAAAGCTAAAGATCATTTAGTAGGAAACCCAGCGCGCGGTTCCTGGAAAATAAAGTTGCTCGGAGAATAATACTACCCAATAGTTTATTCACACGAACAATGAATGTTAGTAAGTTGATTGGCACTTGGATTGTCATTGTATCACAATCTTGGTTGAGACAGTAACCCTAATTTCCGATGGCAGTACACGGGCTAAGGTAATTGAACTTACATTTATCTAATCTTGGAGGATGGAAACGACGTGAAACTCGGATATAGCAAATTGGCGATGGAGAAAGTGCCTATAGCCACTGCCATCCGTCACATTGCAGATATCGGCTACGATGGTATTGAATTAGATATTGATTCTTGTGTTAAAACAGGATGGATTGTGAGATTGCTGAAGGATCATAACCTGCGCTTGGTTTCTATTGGAACATATACTGCAGTCGGGGACGATGCCTATTCGCGAAACATCTGTCAACTCAAAAAGGGGATTGATTTCGCAGCGGAACTGGCTCAGGATGATAAACCTCCGCCTGTTAATGTGGGACTTGCTGAAATATTTGGTATAGAAATCAGTGTCAAATCCCAGACGGAACCGGAACTATGGGAATCAAAGAAACACTTTTTCGCCGAGGGTATCGGTGTGCTGACTGATTACGCGGAAAAAAGCGGGGTCATTGTTGCGATTAGTCCGGAAACATCCTTAATCATGAAAACGCCTGATGAGGTCCTTGAACTTTTAGAGCTCGTTGACTCATCACATCTGAAGGTTAATTTTCACATCAATGGGGCTGACGTGAAGGCTGTGTCCGAGCTGATCCCTGTTTCCGTTCATGCCCACGTCTACGACATGTTCCGCTTATCAGAACTATCTTCACCATGGATGTCTTCCAACACAGACGATAGATATATCTCCGAAAGTGCTGATTTTCTTAAAACAATGCAGGCACATGGCTATGATGGGTTCATCACAGCTACAGTCAGTTCGCTGTTGTGTTGTAGAGAAGGCTATGATCCACTCGAGGCTGCGAAATTCTCTTATGAACACTTGTCTCTTGCTTTTGTGAAGTCCGGTGTCGTCTGTTCATAAACCCAATGACTTACAGTCCTTGAATGTTTTTTAGGAAAATCTGCATGGTTGCTGTGAGTGAACAATGTACCGCTATTGGTAATTGAGACCCTTGTCTCAACCGAGATTGTGAAACACTACACAGCATTAGCGTATTTGAACAACACGTGTCTTAACTTCACCAATTTCTGGTCTAAATTAAGGTTGGCACTTCAAATCACGGACACACGAATTTCCCCAGGATCTTCCGAATAGATGCACCAGTAGCGGAAGGCAGATTTGCAGGCTGTCCATGAAGCGCCTCGTTCGCCAGAATCGCAAAAGCGATGGCTTCCTTTGCATCCGATGAGATACCTGAGTTATCCACAGGTTCAACTGCTGTACCTGTCAAGAGTTCACCGAATCTCCGCATGATCGTTCGGTTGTGGACACCGCCACCGCTCACGTAAAGCACGTCTATCGGGTTCTGTTCTGCTACAAACTGCTGAATGTAGTCTGTAATCGTCCGGACAGTCAATTCAGTGAGCGTCGCGATAGTGTCGTTATCTGGAACCCCGTGTTTACGGCACGCTGCCAAACATTCCATCGCAAAAGAGTCCCCAAACATCTCACGTCCTGTCGTCTTCGGTGGCGGCAATTGAAAAAACGGGTGCTTTAACCATTTGTCGATGAGGGGTTGGTAAGGGGGCCCCTCTGCGGCGCGTTGCCCTCCTGTGTCGTAGCGTTCCATCCCGGCTGTAATCTCTCGGACAACAGCATCGATACACATGTTCCCCGGACCTATATCCGAAGCCGAAACAGTGTCATGCGAGCAGTCTGCTGGAAGCACTGTGAGATTTGCGATCCCGCCGATGTTCAAAAGCCCTACGGTTTTAACGGTATTGCGGAACAGTAAGTAGTCTGGGTATGAAACTAACGGGGCACCTTGTCCGCCTGCCGCCATATCTGCGACCCGAAAATCGGCGATGGTTGGAATTCCGGTTTCGTGTGCGATGACTGCAGGCTCGCCAATTTGAAGTGTCGACGGATAACGACTGGTGTTAGGGTCTCTCGGCAGATGATGGATCGTTTGACCGTGTGATCCGATAAGAGCAATGTCGTTGGCGGATATTCCGCTCTTTTGTAGGACGTGTTTCGCAGCCTCGGCGAAGAGATGCCCGATATAGAAGTTCATCTCGCAGATGTCGTCAACGCGCCCGGTATCGGGATGGCAGAGGGCAAGGATACGTTGCGGCACGCCAGATGGAAACGGAAAGGTGTCAAAAGCGATCAAGTCTACTGCAGTTTCCAATCCGTGTCCACGAATGTCGACGATGGCTGCATCGATACCGTCAACTGAAGTTCCAGACATCAAACCGATAATGTACTTTTTATTTTTTTCAAGGCGTTTATAAAATTCTTTCATGGTTAGATATTATGTTATCAGAGTTCTAACCCCTTTTCAAGTATAAAAACTTTGATCCTAAAGGCCCCTTGGTTTTGTTGTTTAACGGGAAAAATCTAAAAAAATAAGTTTGCGTTTCTGAGGGAAATAGTATATACTCGTAGTTGGCAGCTCTGAAACCCAAACGTGTTTTTTTAAACAACATACACAAGGAGGAGACAGATGGCAAGGTATAAAGAAAATGGTGAGAGTCTGGGTTCTGCCCCGACCCAAGGCAGCCAACTGTATCCCGAAACGGATGGCAAACCTATGGCAGCAAGTGATGAGCATAGACGTGTACTGATGGATCTGCTTCGCCTGCTTGAAGCGTTTTTTGTTCAGACCCCGGATACGTATGTCTCTGGAGATATATTGATGTATTATCTTGAGGGGGACCCTCGGAAAGTCGTATCGCCTGATGTTCTCGTTACTTTTGGCATCGGGCAGAAGCTCCGCAAGACGTATCGCGTCTGGCAGGAGGGGAAATGCCCGGATTTCGTGCTGGAATTGTCAAGTGAAACAACTTATAGGAACGACTTAGCGGAAAAGATGGAGCTTTACGCGATGTTAGGGATCCCCCAATATTTCTTGGCGGATATAGAGGGGTTATACTTACCGACCCCGCTGATGGGGTTTACCTTAGTGGATGGGGTTTATGAGCCGGTGTCGCCTGGCAGAGAGGGTGAGGTGCATGCCTCGGTTCTCGGTTTAGATTTCCACCTGCGTCTTGGGGGTATACAACTTTATGATCCCGCCAGGGAACAGTGGCTTCAGTTGCCTGAGGAAGCCGCCGCATCCCGTGCCGAGCAAGCCGAATCCCGTGCTGAACAGGAGACTTCCCGTGCCGAGCAAGCCGAATCCCGTGCTGAACAGGAGACTTCCCGTGCCGAGCAAGCCGAATCCCGTGCTGAGCAGGAGGCTCTCGTCCGCCAGCAGGAGACCGCCCGCGCTGAGGCAGCTGAGTCAGAAGCTGCAGCATTGCGCGCTGAACTTGATCGCTTGCGGGGAAACCACTGATGCTCCTGCGCTCAAGCCTCCGACAGGTTATGGGTACTTTGATTAAGTGTAGGTGTAATACTGCGTTGTCCTATCAACCCAAGACTGGAGTTCTGCTGTCCACTGCTCCTGCATTTCATCCAAGGATTTCCCACTGAGCAAGGCGTTTCGGAGCCAACCATTTCCTGCTAACCTGTCAAAGTGCGGGGTTCGGAACGCAAAGTGATCGCCATATTCAGACGTAAGAGTACCTAACATGTGGACGGCTGTTTCTATTGGACGGAAACGTTCCCTGTCAGTAACGTGAATCGCAACCCCGCCACAGGTCTGCTTTGCGTGTTTTGTGCGCTCAGTGGCAGGGGCGGGTGTAAAAACGATAGGTCGGAATCGGACACCCGGGAGATGCAATGCATTCAACGTTTGTGCCCATCTTTCACCATCGCACCAAGGGGCACCGATGTATTCAAACGGTTTCGTCGTTCCACGTCCCTCACTCATATTTGTCCCTTCAAATAGACATAAACCCGGATAGAGTGTCGCTGTCGTGAGGGTTGGCATGTTTGGCGATGGCGGTACCCAGTGCAAATCTGTATCGTCGTACCACATCCGCCGCTTGTATCCGGTCATCCATGCGACTTTTAACCGACACGATGGCACCCGTTCCGCTTGCAAGAGCCTCGCCAGTTCCCCGATTGTCAGACCGTAGCGCATCGGTATTGTGTGTATCCCTACGAATGATTCAAATCCGTTTGCTAACACAGTTCCCTCTACAGTCGTGCAGCCAATCGGATTCGGTCGGTCGGCGACGATAAATTCAACGTCGTGGTCGCTTGCGGATTCCATTGCGTGTAGTAGTGTCGAAATATAGGTATAGTAACGCACACCGACATCCTGCATATCGTAGACAAGCAAATCTATACCTTTAAGTTGCTCCGCAGTCGGACGCGTTGATTGCCCATATAGACTGAAAACTTTTTTAAAGATTATATCTGGGCTGCTGCGTCCGTTGTCCTTGCTGGTTTTTGGCGAGGTTAACGCGCTATTGACAGCAACACCGTCTTGTACGGAACCCCAGAGTCCATGCTCTGGTGAGAAAGTCGCGGTAAGTTGGCAATCGGCATTTTCTGCGAGAAACCGATAGTTGCTTTGTAGGTTGGCATCAACGCCTGTGTGATTCGTAATAAGTCCGATCGATTTCCCTCGAATCCAGTCGCGGTTCTCTGTAAGTAGGACAGTCAATCCTAATTCAATTTTATGGGATCGTTCTGTGAAAGACATCTGGTTTCTCATGGTGTAGGAGCGGAGTAACCTTGCTTTACATTATCGGGTTGCTATACACATTAGGACTTACGCAGAATGCGGTCATTCCGTCTATTAAACTCTTAGAAGTTGTGGATATCTGTGGTATCTATCAACGCTTCAGATTGCACAAACTAACAGTTTATGCTACAGTGCGTAAGTCCTAACACATTTCTTAACCGACAACTGACGACGATTAAAATATGAGGTCGTGGAACATTTTCCGAAATTGGATAATACCGCGCCGATCAGCGTCAGGGTGTACCCGATTCGTCAGCAGAATCGCTGCGAGTTTTCTTTTTAGGCATATCTGTATTGACGTGCCTGTGAACCCTGTATGATAGAGACACCCGTCGTTTGTTACAGCCCATCCAGTGCATCGACGTTCCCCCTCCGCTGAAGCAACGTGTTGCATGGTATGGAGACTTTCTGAATGTAGCAGATCGCCACCATTATTCATCAGCATTCTACAAAATTTTCCGAGATCTGTTGACGTAGAAAAGAGTCCGGCATTGCCCGAAACACCGCCCAAGAAATGCGCGTTTTCGTCGTGTACTTGCCCAATAATTACGCCTTCTCGCCAGTCGTAGCGTTCGTAGTTTACCATCCTGCGTTCAAAACTATTGGAGTCTTCTGTTGCGGCGCAACCCTCACGACAAGACCGCGGCGGATTGAACTGTGTTGATTCCATGCCGAGTGGCGTGAAGATACGCTCCTGTGCCAATTTATCTAAGGATTGTCCTGTTACCCTTTCCAACAGTTTCCCGAGCACGATATAACCCAAGCAGCTATACACCGCCTTTTCACCGGGTTGAGATTCCAATGCGACTTCAGCGAGGTAAGGAATGACATTCTCACGTGAGGATGCTCGCAAGTAGAGTGGCAGCCACGCCGGAAGTCCCGAGGTATGCGACAGTAGATGGGTAAGCGTTACGTTTTTGTGTTTAAACTCGGGTAGGTATTTCGCCGCGGGTGCATTGAGGAAAAGAATCTCGTTTTCAACTAACTGCATGCAAAGCGTTCCGACAACAATAGGTTTCGTCAGTGATGCCAAATCGAAAAGTGTCGTGTGGAGCATCGGAAGCCGCTTCGGCTTCACGCATCTAAAGCCAAACGCTTTGTGATAAAGGGTCTTTTTGTCCGTGAGAATATAGGCGACAGCTCCAGGAAAAACCTTTTCTGTAATGCCATTTTCGATAAGCCTTGGGATTGATTTTTTTAACAATTTGGGTTCTCCTGAATGAATTCTTTCCACGGTAGCAAGCTCCCCAACTTCAGGTCAATCGTCGTTTTTAATTGACGGGTGGACTGCATATATGATACACTATCTATTGCATTTTTGTAAGTATTTTTTTGACTTAAGAGCAAGTCACGACTTATTTCACCCTACATCGTCCAGTGCGTGTGTCTGGCAGCTCGGAGTGTAAATCATGCAGTTACCGCCGAAAGAACTCCAAGAGATAGCAACCACCGAAAAACCTTGGGGTCGTTTCATACAGTATGTACTCAATCAACCCGTTACCGTCAAAATCTTAGAAATTCGGGCGGGCGAGCAGGTCAGTTACCAGTATCACCACCATCGGAGCGAGTTATGGATCCCGCTTGATGCGGGTGCTTGCGTGAAGTTGGATGGCACTATTCAGCGTCCTGAACCTATGGAACCCGTCTTCATTCCGCAAGGTGCAAAACACCAACTCATCGGCGAGTCCAAGGACTACCGGATCCTCGAAATTTCGTTCGGCGACTTTGACGAAGAAGATATCGTTCGCCTTTCGGACAAGTATGGAAGAGTTTCGTTTTTTTAAAGATTATATCTGGGCTGCTGCGTCCGTTGTCCTTGCAGTCCTCAAATTGTTAATAAACCTTTCACAATCTGAAGAAGGTTCTTTACTAATTTTAGAAAATTAACGGTATGAATGCCGTATGGTATTCCCCGGGCGTTGACAACGGAAACGCCGACCAGAAGCAGAGAATAAAAAAGTTGGATAGAAGAATTTATCTTTCGCTTGGAGCGTCCACATCGGTTACAGCGGATGAGCAATCGGTGGAGCAAAAGGTTGACACTGATTTGCAAAAGATCCATGCCCTATTTCAGGAAGAGGTATCAGCACCGCTTTCGACATTGAAAAGCGGGCTTCGTGCTTGGACTCGGAGCCATCTCCAGAATGAGGATATTGCCAAGGTCACCACGTTAGCGGCGCGTGCCCGTGAAGAATTTTCGGTACTCGTCATCGTCGGTATAGGCGGTTCTGACCTAAGTGCGCGGGTCTTTCACGATTCCTTTAACCATCCGTATCACAATTTACTGTCGCCTGAAGAACGCGGTGGTGCTCCCGAAGTGTATTTTACCGGGGATACATTTGACCCACGCAAACTCGCTGGTTTGCTTGAGATGCTCAAAGCGAGAAATCTTCTCCACAAAACACTCTTCAACGTCATCAGCAAGTCCGGCACAACAACCGAGACGATGGCGACGGTGATGATTATCCGTGGCGCACTCACCCCCCTTTACGCCCCCGCCAGCGGTGGGACAGCGGGGGGGTGGCGACAACAGGTGCTTGCGACTACAGGCTTAACCCCTGAGAGTGTCTTGTTCCGAATGCATGAGGAATCGCCTTTCTATGGCGAGACGCTGCTTCCTGTTCCGGATGGTGTTGGCGGACGGTTTTCTGCCTTTTCTCCGGTTGGACTGTTCTTTCTTGCTGCGACAGCAGGTAAGGGAGAAACCCCGGATACGCGAATCCGTTCTGCATTAAAAGGGGTCGCGCAAGCGCATGACGCCTTTAAACTGCCACATGGACATCAAGACAACATCGCCTATCAACTTGCCCGTTGGATTCATCTCGCTGAGGAGAGGGAAGGAAAAGGCACTATTATTTTCTACAATTATGCCGACAATATTTGCCTTGGTGAGTGGTTTGTCCAACTTTATACGGAATCTATTCAAGAACGGGGCGGTGGTGCTAACGTCATACCAGCGAAGGGACCGACAAGCAACCACTCGATTCTCAACGGCATCATCGCCGGTCCGAGGGATAAAATTGTTCTTTTTATTCACTGGGAAGAATTGGGAACGGACTTGGCACTTCCAACAAATACTGGCGTGGACAGCAAATTGGCCGAGCTTGAAGGGATGTCCATGACACACATGCAGACTGCTTCCTATCGCGGGACTGCTTTGGATTTTAGTGAGAATGGTGTCTCCAATGCAACGTTAACTCTTCCGAAACGAGACCTCCCGTCTGTTTGTCAACTCATGCGTATCTTGATGGACACGATCGCTGTGAAAGGTAGACTCCAACACTTACACCTTGACAATAATGGTGGCAACGAGTTAACATACCTTCAAGATGGCGTTGAGGGTTATAAGCGAAATTTCCGATCCTTTGCCTTGCGATCGGGTTCAGATGCTAAATAGAGAGTTAATAAATCATCTACTTCTCGTGTTAGACATTTTCAGCGTTCAAAGCGAGTTGTGCCAAAATGAGGAATAAATTCTCCGCCTTACGGCTTCAAGATAAAATATTTATCGCCTACGGCTTCGTCTTCCTCGTGATGTTTGGCGTTATTTTTGGCAGCACCAATTTCCTGATTCGGCTTGCTTTTAAAAGGGAAATTGATAATTATGTTGAAACCCTTCAGGCACAAGTTTCAAACAAGTACCGTGCTTTTGTTGAGACTGTTGAAAAGAAGGTACACGCCGCAGCTACTGACGTAAGGCTCCATCGTGCTATAGAGAGGCAATCCCCCTCTCCTTATTTACCGGCAACAGAATTTGACCTCTTCGCGTACGGGATGCCGGATGGAAAACTTCTGTATCCCGACTTTGGGGTCAGGAGAGACGCGCGTACATACAATCGATTGGAAAGCCGAGAGGGGCATATCCAACTCAGGAATATTCCACGACAAGGCGATATAGGTCTGCAGTTTGTGGTCCAAGCAACTGAAGTGGGTGAATGGGGTTATGTTACAGGTGGCGACCGATTACAAACGTGGTTAGAGGCGCAAACGAATATTCAGTCCGATGAGCACCCGATCTTCCTTGTCGAGAAGCCTCAAACATCAAATCCAGCAGCCTTTGGTTCCGAACCGAAAATAGACGTAGAAAATTGGCTTCCCTTAAATAATGCGTCTCGGGAGACACGCAGAGATGAATGGTCTGAAGCATTTTCTGATTCCCAATCAGCGCGCGAAATATCTTTACAAGAAACGGAAGAGAACGGTGGCGGCGCATATACAGCCTTTCGGATAACACCTTTTAACTCACCGTTTGCTATAGCACGTGAAGCGACCCCCGTTGATCTGATTGTCGCGTATTCCCATAAGCGTCAGATGGAATGGCAGCAGCGATTGACACTCACACTGCTTTTGAGTGGACTTGGCGGCCTGCTACTGGTTTATCTCATTAGTTATATCATTAGCCGTTTCGTTACGCGTCCTGTTGAGATTCTCCGCGAAGGGGTCAGTCATATCGCTGCTGGGGATCTTGACCATCGCGTTAAGATCCAGTCGCTCAATGAGATAGGGCAGCTGGCTGAAGGTTTTAACCACATGGCACAAGAGTTAAAACGGAGTTTAGAGGAGCGGATGGCGGCGGAACGCGCAGCGACATGGCGGGATGTTGCAAGGCAAGTGGCACACGAAATCAAAAACCCGCTTTTCCCAATCCGACTTTCTGTTGAAAATCTGCAGCAGGCAAAATCGAACCCGGAAGTCTTTGAGCAAATATTTGGTGAATGTACTGACACTGTCATTGAGGAAGTCGATCGGATTGGAAAATTAATAGATGAATTTCATCAATTCGCCCGGATGCCGAAACTGGAAAGGAAACCGAGTGAACTTAATAGTATTATCCAATCCGTTTTGAATCTATACACAGGTAGACAGGGCTCCGACCTTGAGCAGAACTCTGAACCTGCATCGGCTGATATAATGCCCGAAGCCGTTGCGCTACAGAATTCTACAGACAAGTTTTGGCTTGAAAACGTCTCGAAAATTAAGGTTGAGACCGAGTTGGCACCACTGCCGCAGCTTTCGCTTGATTCCGAACAGATTGCCCAAGCACTCGGCAATCTGTTCAAGAATGCGATTGAAGCGATGCCCGATGGAGGGATGCTGAAGGTAAAAACCTATTTTACACCAAATGGCAGTCAGCCGTCAGCGGTCAACAATCAGCCAGCGCGTGTTCTGGGTGGAGAAAACGATAACAACCACTACACAGCGAAAACCACTAAAGGCACAGTTTCGCTTGAGATTCAAGATACCGGTCGCGGTATGTCTGAGGAGACGATGACGAATCTTTTCGTTCCGTATTACACAACAAAGGTTGAAACGAATGGAACAGGTTTAGGTATGCCGATTGTCAAGCGGATTGTCACAGAGCACGGTGCCGAGATGGACTGTCAAAGCGCGGAGGACGTAGGCACAACCGTCCGTATCCGTTTTCAGTATGACCCAAGCATTCCTGCTGAGGCGTTCGCCGAAGAATCGGCATCCGCGACCGTTGCCGGGAATCAGGAAGAACCAACAGCAGCCGAAACCAAAGAACAGACGGTAGCCCCTCAGCCCTGAACAAATCTGCTCTTTGGATGTTTTGATTAGGATAAATAAAATGGAAACTATTCTGATTGTAGACGACGAAAAAAATACGCTTAAGATGTTGTCCCAAGGTCTCAAGATGCGGGGGTATCAAGCCCTGACGGCTGCCAGTGGTGAGGAAGCATTACACCAGTGCGCCAAATCCGAGGTGAATCTTGTGCTCTTAGATATCCGCATGGAAAACGGTATGGATGGGGTTGAGACGCTTGTAAAACTCCGTGAACGCTATCCAACGTTGAATGTTGTTATGATGTCAGCGCAACAGGATATTGAAATCGCTGTCAAGACAATGGAACTCGGTGCCAAACGGTATATTACGAAACCTATCAGTATTGATAAAATTTTATCCAATGTCCAACCGTTTTTGGAAATATCGCGCTTATCACAAGAAAACGAGATTCTGAAATCGCAAATCACGGTAACCGATGAGATGGTCGGTGAGAGTGCCGCTGTTTCGTATCTCCGTTCACAAATTAAACGGGTCGCTGGCAGCAGACTTGGAGTTCTGATTTCTGGTGAGAATGGCACAGGTAAACAACTTGTTGCTAATGCCATTCATCAACAAAGTCGGCGCGCTGGAAAAACCTTCATCCCACTTAACTGTGCCGCCCTTCCCGATGAGCTCATTGAGAGTGAACTTTTTGGACATGAGCGTGGCGCGTTCACGGGTGCCGATTCGCGACGGCACGGACGTTTTGAACTTGCACACGGTGGGACTCTCTTTCTGGATGAAATCGGTGATATGAGTTTAAAGGCACAAGCCAAAGTACTCCGCGTCATTGAGACTGGCGAAGTCGAACGTCTCGGCGGCAATCAGATTCGGACGGTGGATGTCCGAATTATTGCCGCCACTAACAAGCGACTTCCCGAAGAGATTGAAAACGGAAGGTTCCGACGGGATCTCTTCTATCGACTTAACATCGTGCCTATTTGGGTGCCGCCACTACGCGAACGGAAGGAGGATATTCCGTTGTTAGTCAAATACTTTGCTAAGCTTTTGCAACTGGATATGGGGTCCACGCCAAAAGTCATTGATCCAGCGGCTTATATCGTATTTCAGAGTTACCATTGGCCCGGGAACATCCGAGAACTGAAAAATATTGTTGAACGTCTCCTCATTATGGTGAACCGCGATGTAGTAATGGCACCTGATGTCGCTGAAGCGTTGTCTTTGACCCCTCAACTGTCTTCACTGTACCCAGGGTCTGTACCCGCCTTGGAGTCGTCTATCGGCATACCTCTCTACAAGCCGGGAATGGCACTGAGTCAGATGGTGGATGCTGCCGAGGCGCAATGTATTCTCGCTGCTTTGGAAGAAAACAAATGGAACATCCGGCGTACGTCGGAAGCGTTAGAGGTTGAGCGGAGCAACTTGTACAAAAAGATGAACAAGTATGGCATTTCCCGTCCAAATGTTTCTAACGATTAAATCTGAGCTGCTGCGTCCGTTGTCGTTACAGATTTTTGGCAAAGTTCACAAGTTTGGCTTAGTTGTCAAAAAATCTTCTAATGATTAAGGTTGGCGTGCGAATTAAACTTATGGGGTGTTTAGACTGACGATGCCACGGAGACACATCAACACAAACAGCGGGATGACTCGCCTTCAATTCCTTGTCCTTGTTATCATAGTCGTTGTGATTGGAGGACTCTCTTTTCCACCGTGGTTAGAATATCGTAAGGTAGGCACGGCGGATATAGATGTTGAAACCCTTGCTGTTGCTATTAAAAAGTACTTCAGACACACAGGGGATTATCCGACGAGTTTGAACGCATTGATGACAGATCCTGGTATTGATGGATGGCGTGGAAATTATCTCGAATCTATTCCGGAAACGCCTTGGGGTGGCAGCTATGTGCTCCTTCAAGGGACCTATAAGGTTGGGATAGCGAAGGATCACCTTCGCGTGCCAGAAAAGTATCGAGTCGGTGGTATCGCGGAGATCAGTCGGGTTTATCATGCCGATGCGCGTCTCGGTGAGAAGTATTGGTGGTAAGTGGTTATTGGTTTTTAGTCGTTGGTTATTGGTTAAGAGTCCTCTGGTAACAATTTTCCGCAGTTTGGAATCCTTCAAAAGACTGTCCATTATTACATCAAAGCCTCTTAACTGACGACTGACGACTGACGACTATAAAAAATATGTGGGTCTTTATTTTCGTGTTGGGTGCAGCAATCGGGAGTTTTCTGAATGTCTGTATCTATCGCATTCCACGCGACGGCATGTCAGTTCATTCGCCGCGTCGCTCCTTTTGTCCAGTATGTCAAGAGACAATAAGAACGTTTGACACCATTCCCCTTTTAAGTTACTTGTTCTTACGCGGACGGTGCCGAGAGTGCAAAACGGGAATTTCGGTGCTGTATCCGTGCGTTGAACTCGCAACAGCACTCCTATTCCTTGTGATGTATTATCGCTTCGGGTTAACCCTCGAAGGTTTGCTTGCGCTCGTTTTTGTTTCGCTCCTCGTCCCGATTGCTGTCATCGATGCACAGCACTATATTATTCCAAACGTTCTTATTGTGACGGGTTTGATTCTCGGTTTTGTCATTGTCTCTGGGATTGCGTACCAGCAGGGAGATGTCTGGTATCTGCTCATACGGCTTATTGGTGCTGTTGCGGGTGGACTGGCGTTATGGCTGGTTGCCGTGATTGGGAGTGCGATCTTACGTAAAAAAGCGATGGGTGGTGGCGATATTAAGTTGATGGCGCTCAACGGATTGTTTCTCGGTGCGTGGCCCGAATTGGCGATGGTGATAGCCTTCTCTGCTTTTGGGGGGGCGATTGTTGGGACTGCGTTGATTGTTTCTGGTATCAAAGACCGTCAAAGCCCTATTCCGTATGGTCCCTTTCTTGCGGGTGCCGCTGTGCTTGTGCTTTTATGGGGGGACAACCTTTGGCAGGCGTACTTGCAGTTTGTCGGGTGGTATTAATGGGTTCTCAGTAGTCGGTTGTCGGTTTTCAGTTAAGAGAGATTTGGATTTATTTGTTGGAGGAAATGTGAAGACTTTCTATACAATTATTTGTCTGCTAATGTTCTTTTTTATCTATCAGATTGCCTATGCCCAACAAGCACCCACCGAGGATTTTATTGAATTAGGAATGCCGTTGGAAGAAGCACTTACCAAAATTATTTTTAGTGTTCCGAATATGGAAAGCGGGGACTTAGAGGGAGAGATCATTTTTGAAGGTAAGGATGTAACCCGGGAAAAAGACTACATAGAGCTAACCATATATAGGGAAGACAGGAGCCGTGAAGGCGTTCCGTACAAGAGATGGTCGGGTTTCTATATGCTCCTATCTGAATATGCTGTTGAAAGCAATCGGTATATTTTTGTGCCCTTGGCTCAGAATGGTGGCGGTTCAGGCGTTTTCTGGGATCTCAATGTAGTGGATAAAAAAACACTAAAAAGTGTGGATAGCGTTGGCTTAGGGGATCGCGCGCGCTTCAAGGAAATTATTTTAGCCGATGCCACCAGTAACACTGTGTCTATTCGTTATATTAGGCGGGAAGTTCGGAAAGGTGAGATTACATATAATCCGGAGAAAACAATCCAGAAGCATTTTAGAATGATAGCAGGTATACTTAGAGAGGTGGAGGATCCTTTAAGTCCATCCGATCCTGACATGATGTTCATTCCGGCAGGTGATTTCAATATGGGGAGCAGCCGCAGCGACGACGCTGCGGAGGATGATGAGAAGCCGAGGCGCACTGTCTATCTGGATGCGTTCCATATAGACAAATATGAAGTGACAAATGCACAATATAAGAAATTTGTTGAGGCGAACGCACAGTGGCAAAAGGAGCGTATTCCTGAAAAGTACCACGATGGCGATTATTTGAAACACTGGAACGGCAACAATTACCTACCTGGCAAAGACAACCATCCGGTTGTTTATGTGAGTTGGTACGCAGCGATGGCATACGCCGAGTGGCGTGGGAAGCGTCTGCCGACAGAAGCGGAATGGGAGAAGGCAGCGCGCGGTGGTAGGTATGGTAGAGACTACGCGTGGTGCGATTCTCTTGATCCGGATAAGGCAAACTACGGTGAGAACACCGGCGACACGACCCCTATTGGGACCTACGAGGCGAATGGATACGGCTTATACGATATGACAGGCAACGTTTGGGAATGGTGTTTTGATGAATATATCGCAGATTTCTATTCTACTTCGCCGGATCGAAATCCTCTTGCGGGTGGGCCTGTAGAGCGTATTTTATCTAATTGGAAAGATGTTAGAAGCGTGCGTGTATTACGCGGGGGTTCTTGGGTAAGTGATGCCCAATTTATCAGAGTTTCTGATCGAACAAGATTCACGCCGCGGATTACAAACAATGCCCGTGGTTTTCGTTGTGTGAAGCCTGTGAAGCCTTAAATCTTTTCTGCTAGACGAGCTTCATAAAGGCGACAAACACTTCTTCCAGCTCTTTTTTAGGGATCCGGTGCGGTTAGGAAACCGCACCTACCGGGCCTGGTGGTGAAAATTTGATCGAAAAATGAACAATTGAATACCTCTATAGTGAAGCGTGCACTACCTTGCAATTAACCCATCCTATAGAGTATAATTCAATTCCATAAGGAGGATCTGACATAATGGATGTTAAAGACGCGATTCTTTCACGACGTACGATTTTTAAGTTCAAACAAGAACCGGTGCCGAACGATGTCATTGAACAGGTTTTCAGTTTCGGGATCTGGGCACCCAACCACCATATCACCGAACCGTGGCGTTTTATCGTGATTGGCGAGAAGACGAAACGCTTCCTCGCCGACCGCTACCGTGAAATTAAGATGGAAGATACGCCTGACCACGTTGATGCCGAAAATCTCAAGAAAATCGGTGAACTCGCTTACGAGAAGTTCATGTCGAAGCCGACGATTATCGCTGTTTCCTGTGTACAAGAAGGTGATGAACAACGCAGACGCGAAGATTATGCCGCTGCGTGCTGCGCGATGCAAAACGTCCAACTCGCTGCATGGGATACCGGGGTCGGGATGCAGTGGAGTACGGGTAGGATCACGATGGAAGAGGATACCTACCAATTGCTCGGTGTTGATGCTTCACAGGAATATATCATCGGTTTCTTCTACACGGGGTACCCCGCTGATGTTGGCGAACCGAAACGGCAACCCGCTGGCGAGTTCATCCGTTGGGTAGCTTAAGGATTGTAGGCTGTTCGCTAATCGCTAATCGCCGATGGCTAATCGCTAATTTCCATTACACTGATAGTCGGTACGCTGCTTTGGCGTTCTGCCAAAAGAACTTTGCCTTGACTGCATCGCCTTTTGCGCTGAAATAGTCGTCTACAATCTTTTGGACGACTCCGTAGGGTGCGAAACGTTCTGAAACGGGCCAATTGCTCCCGTAGATAAGCCTGTCTTCACCAAACGCATCCCAGAGGACATCAATTGTTGGGGTGTAATAGACGCTGTCCGTCGGTGCTGGAGTTTGTCCAGTGTGTTCTGCTAATCCGGATACCTTGCAGTAGATGTTCGGATAACGCGCCACCTCACGGATAGCAGAGACCCATGCGGTGTCGGGTGGCTCCTCCGATATTCGCGCGCCAGCAATGTGGTTGATGACAATCCGCATTTCAGGGGTATGCTCAACCAGCGTCGGTAAGCGTGATAGGGCTTCGGGGTTAATCAGCAGATCCAAGGTGAGTTCCTTCGCTGCTAATTTCTCAATGCTTCCTAAGAAAGTTCGGTCACCGATTGCGCGTAAGTGTCCGCTGCCGAGACGTATCCCGCGAAAAAGTGGATTCGCGGAAAACCGGTTCAAATTATCCTCAAAATCGGTTGTGGGTTCTATATGTCCGACGAACCCGACGATGAAGGGTTCTTCTGCGGCAAGGTCGAGAATCCACTGGTTATCTTCAAGCCATTTGCTTGCCTCTACGACCACGGTGCCTGTTACGCCTTCAGGCACCGCGAGTGCTTTGTAGTCTTCGGGCATAACGCGTCGGTAGAGGACTTCATCGTTCGGATTTGGCCACGGCACGCCTTGAGGACGTGTAGGATCATAGAAATGTGTATGTGTATCAATAATCATTTTTTTAACTATCGCCTCCTGCTATGATTAGCACGTTGTGCTGATCATCGGTTTCTGATTGGGTTGGGACGTTTTTGTGCATAATTCTGTTTTTCTCTTTCTTTTTAATGTCAGGCATTTTATAGTCGTAGGGATCTTAACCTATTTGCTGTTGGGATGTAATCCTTCTGATCAGGCACAACAGCAGAGACGGGAACTTCAGCGTGATGCCTTGAGACTTGAAATGGGGCAGACACTCAACCCGACAGACGCAGAGGGGTATATTCAACTCGGGAACGTCTATCGCGAATTGGGTGAGCATGAGAAAGCGATGGACGCGTTTTATGGTGCTATCGCACTTGATGATGAACATGCCCACGCCTACAACAATCTCGGTTTGGTTTATATTGATCTCAGTATGTATGTCCTCGCAATTGATATGTTCCAAGCTGCGCTTGAGTTTGCTCCCGGAAATCCTGCTTTCTATAATAACCTCGGCTATGCTTACGATGTAACCGACGAGTTTGAGGAGGCACTTACCGCTTTTCGCACCGCGATAGAAGAGGATCCGACCTTCGTTGATGCCTACAACAATCTCGGTGATGCGTATCTCCACCGCGAGATGTATCAAGAGGCTATTCAGAATTACGAAGCAGCCCTTGAAATAGAAGCCGGGGATGCGGATGTCTATTTCAATCTGGGTCTCGCTTACGAGGAGACCGGAGACTTCCTTCGCGCCATCCAATCCTACGAAAAAGGTGTATCTCTTGATAGCAGCGACGCAGAGGCATATTATCGTCTCGCGCAGGCATATCAAAAAAATGGTGATACACTCATGATGCGTCGTTATCTGGAGACGTTCTTATTGCGTGCCAAGGATATTCCATATCTCCAAGAGCAGGTCCGTACTGCTGAGCAGCTGCTGGATAGGTAACCTTTTCTTGTTTTTCTCTGTTTTTCTATTTTGTCATGATGGTTCCTAAAGGAACCGCAAGGAACGTTAAAAATCCTTCCTCAGAATCAACAGAAATTCCGATTTCATTCCGTCTGGGTTTTTATTTTTCCGTGCGCCGAAAAGTTGTCGGGTCTGAATCCGATCCTCGTAGACCTTCTCAAACACAAACCCGCGTTCCGTAAAATACTCCGCTAATATTCGCCACAATTCGACTGTTATACCGTCAATCCGTGGGTTGCCGACGAAGATACAGGCGGGAGCGTCCGGTTTCAACTGATTCATTGCGTTTTCAAGGGCGTTGACTGTATGACAGAAATAGGAGTCGAGTCGTTTTCGGAGGTCGTCCCGCGTGAGCATCTCCCTGATTCTGTCCAAAGTTTCCGTTTGAATTATCCGATCTGCCTTCCGATACGGGATTTCAAGTCGTGATAACTCTCTCACCTCTTCCTCAGTGTGTCCGAGCCAAAACAGTTCCATCTTCGTAGAGCGGATATATTCCTGCGCTTGGAGATACGGCGGCGATGTTATGAGGACATTGCACGCTCGTGGGACAGTCGTGTAGGACGAATCCACACCCCCTTGCCAGTGTATCTCTGGAACAATCTCGTTTTGACGCTGCTGCGTGTGCATCACAAAATCATTAAGGCTTTTTAAGGTCTTCAAGGCGAGACTGTGAATCATTTTGTCTAACTGTGCTCTCCAGTTCTCCTTGAGTAACGCCTCTACCGCGTTCAACTTACGCTTGGATCTGGCGAGTTTAGGTGTCCGATCTTCTGTATAAGAAAACCGTTTGCTGGTCTTCAACAACGCTGATTTGATAATGTCGCGATAGATGTTGTTGTCCGTGTTATTGATGAAACCCCAATAACGTGTCAGTACTTCTAAAATTCCGGGTGGATACCAGTAGTCAACACTTGACCAAGCAGGTGTAAACCGATACTTGCTTTCTCGCATGCCCTCCAATAGTTTGAACAGGTCGGCTTCATGCAACCGCTCTTTTCCGCTGTAGACCTTCAGTGGCATGATGTGGTTTAAGAGTAGATTCAGATCAAGGAGAAAGGCGTTGCGTTTGCAGAGATACGCCTCAACTCCCACCGTTCCTGAGCCTGCAAACGGATCGACGATCCAATCGCCTTGCTTTGTGTAGGTCGTGATTACATACCGAACAACTTGCGGGATGAATTTAGCGGGATAGGCAAAAATGGCGTGCGTCAAGTAGCCCGTATCTTTGATTTCAGGGACTAATTCGCGGAAAGAAATCTGCTCCATTCCATCAGATGTAGGGGCCTTTTTTAGAATTTCAGGCGTGGTGTCTGTGGCGAAAAGTGTGAATTGTTCTGTCACTTTATTTTTTTTCATAATATGCTTTCAAAAACAACAGATCCCTAATGTATTGTGCTTTGTCTGACAGCGTGTTCAAGGGTATGCTATCTTCTGTCCAGAGCGGAATTATCTTTTGAAGGATGCGATTGATTGAATCTGTCAAAGCTTGATAAGATGTGTAATTGAAGTCACTTCCTATTTTACCACATTTTTCGTTCAATAACCTTATGTTTGATTGACCAAAAAATGAAATGACTTCCAACTCCAAACTTGCAATGGAATAAGCGATCCACAAATCATCCCAGTCACTCACCAAATCAACAATAGTGGATATAGCATTCAAGATTTCCTCATTTTCATCACCTATCCATTCAAAAAGGGAATTTGCTATTTCATCAGTGCCGTAGGCAATCTTTAGAAAAATATTTTCTTGCAATCTTATCTTGTTTCTAACAATTTCGTGAAAATCTTCTTCGGTTACCTCAATATCTCTCTGTAAAGAGGAAAACATTTTATTAACCGTTGAAGTTTTTTGTTGAGAGTCACGAGGATCCCAAACACAAACAAGATAGAGAACATCGTTTTGTGGAACTTTATTAGCCCTTAAGAGTTCGCGCAGTAAATCAACAAGTGAACCTTTAGCAGTTGTACCACCTGTATCATCTCTTGAGCGGAGTTGAATAACAAGTGTTTTTTTCTTTCTAGAGTCTGATGCCATCACATCAATGTCAAGATTTGGAAGTTCATTCGTTTTGAAAACTTCTCTCAAAAGAGCGAGTCTATGTGTATTCCTACCTGGTACCTCATCACATCTTCCATACTGCTGGAGAATGCCCTCCAGCATCTTTTCAAGAACTTTACCTTGTCTTGCCCGAAACGAACTATGAAAGTATTGGTGAAAAGCAAACATGGATGGATAGTAAGAGGCAAGTGAGTAAGACGCAGAAAGTTTTTGGGCTCGCTGTATTCCAGCTGCAAAAAGTTTTATCTCGTCCAAGCCATCTTTTAATTCCTTGAAGTTTTCCTCAAAGAGGTATTTTATTACGTCTGAAGCGAGACCAAGTGGGCTTTTAAGAATATCCTTTACCAGCCTCGTTTCTTCATTGGGGTTCATCAGATGTAAAAATCTTCTCTCACGGTATGTATTTTTCATGAAATGGCATTCCTGTTGTGTTAGCGTTTAGGAGGTTAACGGGAGATCCAAAAAATAGTTTTCGTGAACATATTGGCTTTATAGGATTGGATCGGATGATATTAAAATTTTGTGAGACGCGCTACTTTAATTCCTCCTCAGTCAATTGAAAATCGAAAACCGCTTCGCCTTCTTCCGTTCCGTCAACTTCTTCTTCCGCCAACTGGAAATCAAAGACCGCTTCCGTCTCTTCAACTGCTTCCGTCTCTGTGTCCGGCATTACAGCACCTTCAGTCTGTGCTGTGGGTTGCGATGTTTCTTGTGTTTCGAGTTTCGGAGAACTTGCACCGAGGATCGTCAACAGCACAATTCCTGCTACAGAAACACTTGTGACCGTCAACGCGATTGGACGTTTCCAAAGCACAACGCGCTCACTTCTGTCTAAGAAGGGCAGGAGGAGTAATAACACCATACCGACCGTCGGGATTACGAATGTCCCAATAACTTCAAAAGGACCTTGGAAGTACTTTAGCAGTTGGAACAGGAACAGGAAATACCACTCTGGTCGCGGGTCGTAATCTGCATTTGTCGGGTCAGCGACATCTTCGAGCGGAACAGGGACAAACAGCGCGATGGATGCAAGAACTGCAAAAAGGATCAGCATGCCGACGACATCTTCAAATACCTGATCAGGATAGAACGGTTTTCCAGTTTTCATCTCTGCAGTAACCCCCTTACCCCCCTTATCAGGAGGGCTGGACGATGACTGCGGTATACCTGACGAACCGTAATATCGGACGAAGAAGAGATGCACACCGACCAAGCCGAAGGCTAACCACGGCAGCCAGATTGTGTGGAGTGCGTAGAACCTCGACAGCGTCACCGCGCCGATCTCCGCGCCCCCGCGCATCACCTTCGCCACAAAATCGCCTAACACAGGGGCAGTACTGGCGATTTCAACACCGACGACTGTTGCCCAATACGCCTTCTCATCCCACGGGAGCAGGTAGCCTGTGAACCCGAAACCGAGCACAATCAATAACAGAAAAACGCCGAATATCCAGGTGAGCTCACGCGGGGCTTTGTATGAACCGTAGAGCACGACGCGGAGTAGATGGAGAAAAACGATGATGACCATCGCACTCGCGCCCCAATGATGTAAGCCGCGCACAAACGCGCCGAAGGGAACCTCTTCACTGATATAGGTTACGGCGTTATGTGCGTGTTCGGGTGAGGGTGAATAGTATAACGCCAGAAAAGCCCCCGTAACGGCTTGAAGGAGCAGCAGAAACATTGCCAAACTGCCGAGCGAGAAAAGCAGGTTGATATGTTTCGGCAGCGGTTTGCGTAGGTGCGCGGAGAACTCCGATAAAGGGAGACGTTCGTTAAAAAATTGCATTTTTAGCGATTAAATCTGGACGGGGTATCCATTGTCCACTCCGAATCTTAAATTCTTGAAAAACTACTTTAGGTTATGAACGGTTTCTTAACGATTAGAATACTGCAAGGACAACGGCCGCAGCCGCTCATAGTCAATAGTTAAAAACCCTTCACGTATAAAATACCGGTTTCTACTTTGGTTTCGAGTTTCTGCAACG
This sequence comes from Candidatus Poribacteria bacterium, assembly GCA_963662915.2. GTDB lineage: Bacteria > Poribacteria > WGA-4E > WGA-4E > WGA-3G > WGA-3G. The sequence continues at coordinate 3,850,872 of CAXXEU010000002.1, forward strand.
GCTCTGGTGGTGGACCCGCAACAACCGCTCCAGTCTTATCGAATATCGCACCGTGGCACGGACAGAGGAACGACTCTTTCTGCTTGTCCCATCGGACGAGGCAACCGAGATGTGAACAGGTTCGCGAGAAGACGCTCCACTCTCCGTTGCCGGTGTCGGTTACATAGACAGAGCGTTTTTTGGTTGCTTGAACCCAACCGTCTTTCGCGGTGAAGGTGTAATCTACCTTTTTAAAGCGACTGTTTTTGAGACGGTCGGCGAGTCCCAAATCGACCCATTTCGACTCCGGCTTTTTAAAAGCAGGTGAGATTGCAAAACCGATAAGCGGAATTCCGGCGGCGAGGCTCAGAATTCCACCCATCAGTGCTGTTGCGAGTTCTAAAAATGAGCGTCGACTCTTTTTCTTCTCCATCGAGTTTCTCCATGCACAACCTAACAGGTTATGCCATACAAATAGTTTTCCTGGCGTACAACCTAACAGGTTAGGTGACAAAGATTAATGCTTTTTCGTTTGTCCTTCAAAGGGGGTGCGCAGATCGTAGCGTCCCTCCTCAAGAACGGGCAGTGTACCGTCGTTAACCATGAGTTCAAGCGGTAGTTCTTTCGTTTCCATCGGCATCGTGACGACATTTTTAATCCGCAGAGACTCGTAAATTGCCATCATGATTTCGAGGGTATAGCGTGCTTGAACCCCACTCCCGCGATGGTCGGAAATGTCACCTTCGATCCACGCAATGAGTTCCTGAAACTGGTTCTTAGGCTCTGGTGGGGGTGTGATGGTCTGCCATCCCTTCGCGTCTCCGTTTTGGAGGAGGATCGTACCATCAGGACCGTTGCGGATTTGCCCTTCTGTGCCAGCGATTTGCGGCATTGAGACGGGTGGTTCCGGGAGGTCGCCTTCATAGATACCGCGTGCGCCGCCTTCAAAGCAGACCAAACCCATACAGAGGTCCTCACAGATTGTGCGGCGTTCCCACCGGTCAGTGGTTCGGGATGTCTGCCCGATAACCCATAGGGTTTCTGGGTCAGACAACATGAATCGCCAGCCGTCGATAGCGTGTGTCCCTGTATTGAGCAGTCCGGCGTGTTTTTTGGCACTGTGATGGACAGTTGTTGGTTGACCGATTGCCCCTGCAGCGACGAGTCTCCGTATTTCTATGTTTGCGGGTCTGTATCTACCTTGGTGACCGATGATAAGTTTGACGTTATTTTCTTCACAGGCAGCAATCATGGCATCGGCTTGTCCGAGCGAGGCTGCCATCGGTTTCTCACCGATAATCCCTTTCACGCCTGCCTTTGCTGCTGCGACGGTGGCTTCCGCCCGGGGTCCCTGCCACGTTGTGATGCTAACGATGTCCAGATCCTCTTTTGAGAGCATTTCGTCAACGTCCGTATAGGTAGCTGGAATGTCATATTCATCGGCGGTCCGTTTCGCGGATTCCGCGTAGATATCCATTGCTGCGACGACTTGTACGTCAGGATTGTTTTTCCACGCTCGGGAATGGGACCTGCCCATTCCACCGCATCCGATGATTCCGATTCGGTATGTCTGATTCGCCATCTGTTTCGCCTCCTTTTGTATTGATAAGGATTCTATCAACTTTTATCCTTTCGGTCAACAGAAAACTGCATTTGTTGGCGGTCAGCGGTTGGCGATTAGCAGTCAGCGGAATCGGGATTGTCCTTTAAGTGACCTTATGTTTTCCTTGACAAATCTTCTCATACGTAGCAAACTATAGAAAGAGTCAAACATTTGTAGACTATGCCAAAAGAGGGAGATTATTAGATGGCAGAGTATGAAGATAAAGGTTCTCAGATTCGAATGACAAACCTTGAGGCTTTTCCGATGGGTGTGAAAGCCTACGTCAAAATTGAAACGAATATGGGTGTTACGGGGTGGGGCGAGATTAACAACATGGAGACAACCGTCACCTGTGCGTTGGCGCGCTCCTTATCGGAGTTGATTATCGGAGAAAACCCGACGCGGATTGAGCATCACTGGCAACGCCTCTTCCGCGCACATCGCAACATCCGAGGTGGCGGTTTGATGGTGCATACCATCTCCGCGATTGATATGGCGTTGTGGGATATAGCCGGAAAATTGTGGGGTGTGCCGGTGTATCGGCTGCTTGGCGGTCCCTGCCGCGATAAAATTTGGAAGTATCCGAGTCCGAAAGCGATTAAAACGGGACCCGGCGGTTCCAAACCCTTTGCTGGCACTCCCGATGAAATCGCCGACTTGGTGCAGCGCGTGCGGGATGCGCGGGAGAAAGTCGGTTCCGATGGCGCGGTGATGTTCGATGCACATAGCTGCTTACCCCCGCCCATCGTCAAACAATTCGCAAGTTATCTGCAACCCGATGACTTACTCTTTTTAGAGGAAGCGTGGGTGCCGGGCAATATTGAAGTGATGCGCAAAATCCGAGAATCCGTTCCTGTTCCACTGGCGACAGGCGAGCGTGATCGCACAATATGGGAGGTCCGTGAGATCCTTGAAGCACAAGTGATTGACATCCTTCAACCCGATGTCGGACACGGCGGCGGTATTACGCAAGTCAAGAAGGTCGCTGCACTCGCCGAGGCGCATCACGTCCCTATCGCACCGCACTGCACGATGTCCTATCTCGGTCTCACCGCAAGTTTTCACCTATCCGCTGCAGTACCTTTTTTTCTTATCCACGAGGGTTATGAGAATGTGCTGCCGGACGGTGTTGCCCACAAAACGTGGGAAATGGACGCGGCGGGTTATGTTTCGCTGCCAGAAGGCCCCGGTTTAGGTGTCGCCGTAGATGAGGCGAAAGTGATTGAAGTTGGTCAAGAGGCAGGAAGGCGTTTCACCTGGCCGGATAATAGGTTAGTAGACGGCTCCATCGCCGATTATTAAAATTTCCCATTATTCAATCCACTCCATTGTTTCTCGGAGTTTTTCCTTCGCGTTTGCGTAATCTCGGCGTGTCTGATAATAGACGCGTTGTGCCTCTGTAAATTGCGCTTGTGCTTGAAACGCATCGTTGTAGGTAAGGCCTTGATAGCCGGGGATGTCGACGGTGACTTCATCCAGCACGCGTTCAATCGTCCGCAGCTGCTGCTCGAAAATTCTCACCCGCTTTTCTTCAATTTCCATCCGTTCTTTCGCGTTCGTCACCTCACGGTAGTCACGCCGCACTTCTACACGGATTGACTTCGTTTTCTCAATGTATTCCAATTGAAGCCGTTCAAGTTCTGCGAGTTCTCGGGCGCGGAGGTTCTGCGTCTTGTTCCCATCGTATAACGGGATGTTGAAGTTAAAACGCACTTCCCATCCGTCTTGGGTGCGTGGATTTGTCTCAAAGAGGTTTGCCCCATCTCGTTCACGGTCAAGTATCACCGGATCATAGATGGCTGTTGCGTCCCACGTCTGGTTTCCTGCCTGCTGTTCCAGGAGCACACTGAGATCCTTATAGCGTGCTTCGGCAGAGAGTTCAGGGAAGCGACTCCAGAGGGTCTCTCCGGCGAGACGTTCTTGACGCAGCATATCGCCTTGTAAATCGCGTAGGTCAAGATTGTTTACGATTGCGAGTTCAACGGCAGCTTCGAGCGTCACATCGTCGTCTGGAAGGGGTCGTGAAAGGATCACTTGTGCGAGTGGGTCAAGTCCAGTGAGACTGATGAGTTCAGCGGTGTCCACATCAAGTTGTCGTTGAAGTTCATTGAGTGCGAGTTGTTGTTCTGAGAGTTCCAATTCTGTATTGAGTTGGCGAAGGAATGGGATTCGCCTTTGGGTCTGTTCAATTTTTGTGCCTTCCAGTTTTTTTTCGAGTTCCACCGCAATGGCACCGCGTTCTTTAATCTCTTCTTGTGTGAGGATAATATTATGCCAGAGATTCCGGACAGCGTAGACAATCTCCTTCTTGGCGCGTTCGTATTCAATTTCGGCTTTGCGGACCTCTTCCTGTGCGTCATCAAGACCTTGCGGGATTTCACCGAATTGTGCCAGGAGCATACTTGCCTGCGCGCGGGTCAGATAATCTCTGTCGTCAATGTCGCCATCTTTTTGACGTTCATATTCGCCGGTGAGTCCTACTTGGGGGAGGTAAACGGCTTTGGACACACGCAGGTTTGCTTTGGCGCGCTCGACGACTTTCTCTGCTTTTTTGACTGTCTCGTTGTTTTGTAAAGCGAGTTCTATTGCGCGAGCGGGTTGAAGCGAAATAAGCCGCTGCGCTGAAACGGCACCTGCAATACTGAGAAACAGGCACACTGCAAGTGCCGCTAACCCTTTGTTCATTCTCAATCTCCTCAGCGTCGGCTAATACGGATGGTAACAACGACAATCGCAATCATGAGGAGGATCAATGCACCGAAGAGGAGCGTCGTTACCGACATTTGTGTCTGCGATTCGATCTGCACCGTAATCGAACGATCGCGTGCCTCGAACTTCCGATTATCAACCGTGACTTCGGCGTTTAACTTCGCTTGATATTCCCCGACCCCAATGTCGGTAGGTGGACTCAATGTCAACTGTATGTCTGTTTCCTCGTTTCGTTCGAGTGAACCGATGACTTCGGGGAGAACCGTGTATTTCCAATCCGTGTTGACATCAATGATCATACGAATATCGACGAGGTCGCGAGTGCCGATGTTCTTTAGCGTCGCTGTCATGTTGACTTCTTCGCCGATTTTGATTGTTTGGAAGGCGTTCGGCACGAATACCTCAATCTCAGGTACACCTTTTGGAATCAGTTCAAACCGCTCGACCCCACCTTGTATGCCTGCAATCCTATCAGCAGGTAAATCCAAGCGGTTGTTGACCCCGCCGAGTGCATTCGCCTCCGTCTCATCAAGGACAGCGACATGGAACTCAAGTGTACTGTCGAGGTAGGAGGCATCCAGTTCTTCCGGCAGGTAGACGATCAGCGACAAACTCCGTTTCGACTGTTCTTGTGTAAACTTCACCTGCGACTGACGCGACTTCGTCTCAGGGTCTTGGAATTCAAAGGAGAGACGGTTGAGTAGGTTAATGACGCGGAGTTGAAATGTATTCTCCGTTTCTGCCAACCGATCGAGTGTCAAATCGTAGGTGACGCTGCTCCCCAAATTCCCCTCCTGCGAAAATCGTAATGAACTGACGTTTACCACGTCGAGCGCGGATTCTTTTTGGAGGTAGATGAGTCGGAGATCCGGTTCAGGTAGTTCAGGGTATTTCAGCGACACCTTCAAGCTTTCAACATCTTTCTGAAGTTGGAACGTCAATTCTACGGTTTCGTTGTAGCCGAGAACGGGAATCTTCTCTTCGTAAGGTTTGACGATGTTGGTGTCATCCGTGACATCGAGGAGCGAGACGTAAATAGCGCGGATCTCATTCGCCGCGGCGATCTCTTGGGGAGTGGCGTTGACCGGCATCGCCTCTGTCGTGGAGGTATTTTTGAGTTGAAGCGTCACCATCATCTGGTTGTCGACCCGAAACTTCTTCGCACTCAGGATAGAGATGTGGCGTGTGTCTTCCTCAAGATGGATTCTTTTCGGGTATGGCTTGTCGAGGTATAGAATATGAACGGTAAGGCTATCGACATTCCGTCGGAGTTCAAAATCGAGGGTTGTTTCCTGTCCGTCTTTCAGGGATGGGATACGGTATTCATAGGGAAAACCGATAATTGCATCCGTTTCATCTCTAATGGAGACGTAGATGTTGTTAATTTCTTGTGCGGTGTTGGTTTCTGCTATCTCTGCTTCGCCCTTTATTGCCCCGTAGGTGAGGACAACTTCCAAACGCCGTCGGTCGCCCTGCTTGTAGCGTCTCGCCGACACGACGGAGATATAGGGTTCCTCTTGTTTGAGATGGATATTCTTATTGTCGGTCTCACCCGAGTATGTCAACTCAACGACGACATCTCGGACATCCTCTTTTATGAGTTCAAATTCCAGCGTAACGGCTTCACCCTCTTTGAGTGTTTCAATGCGTTGTTCATAGGGTTCAGCGATAATTGCGCCGCTTGCGCCGTAACCCTCCTGCTCTTTAATCGACACGAAGATGTCGTCAATCTGCGCGCTAATAAGAATTTCGCGTCCCAGCACTTTGGAGCTCTCGACGAGTGTGACGGGGGATGAGCTATTCCGCAACGTGATTGAGAACAGTTCCCTTCCGTCGGCGGATTCATATAAGTTTGTGTTTTCGACGGTGATGTGCCATTCGTCCTTGAGCGAGTTAAGTTCAGTGTCTTGCAGCGTCAGTTTTGCCTGTTCGTATTCGGAGACGGCGGTTTCGTAATCTTCCTCCGCTTTATTCACTTGAGAGACAGTGACGATGTTATTTGCCTCCATCATCATCGCTTTGAGATTTTCAAGTTCAACCAACTTTTTTTTCATCAGTTGTTCCTTGAGTTTCATTTCCAGGCGTTTGGTCTCTATCTGGATTTGGCGGCTCTGCTCCTCTTTGGTCTTTGCTCTGTTCTCATCGGAAACCGTCGGAGTCTCTTCTGCGGACGCGATCGGTGTTATTATAGGCAGCAGGACCCCCAGCACGGAAATAAAAACTAGCGCGAGCGTCGGAAATGGAAGATTGGAAGTCTGGCAGCTTGGGGATATCGATCCTTCCATCCTTCCATCCTTCTGTCGAAGTGCCTTCCATCCTTCCATATTTTTCACCTTCTATTTTTTATTCGGTTGCTTCTTCTTCAGGTTCATATCCAGCGACATAGTGCAGGTACAACGCCTCAAGGTCCTCTTTTTGGATTTCTTCGCGCGTGAGTTCCCGTTCCAGGTTGCCTTGTACGAGGATGCCAATCCGGTCGGCGATCTCCTTGGCACGGAAGATGTCGTGTGTGGACATGAAGATGGCTTTCCCTTCCTCTTTGAGTTGGCGCAGTAAATTTAGGAAGTCAGCACCGCCCTTGGGGTCTAAGCCGGAGGTCGGTTCGTCGAGCAGCACGGCTTGCGCGTTTTTCATAATCGCGATGGCGATACCGAGGCGTTGCCGCATCCCTTTAGAGAACGTCTTGACGCGTCGTGTAAACGCCTCCTCCGGTAAGCCGACACGTCCAAGGGTTGCGTCTAACGCCTCATTAGATACCTTTTTGCGTCCGCCGAGTTTCGCAAAGAAAGACAGGTTTTGCCGTGCTGTGAAGTTCCGATAGAGTTCAACATTTTCCGAGACGTAGGCGAGGTGCTTTTTTGCCTCCAGCGGAAACTTCGGAATCTCGATGTCATCTACGAGTGCGGTGCCGCTCGTCGGTTCGATGAAGTTCAAGAGCATGGAGATGGTTGTACTTTTTCCAGCACCGTTTGCACCGAGAACGACATAGATTTCGCCATCGTCTACTTTCATGTTCAAATTGTTGACGGCTAAAACGCTTTCATTATAAACTTTTGTGAGGTCGCGGGTTTCTAACATCGGGTTTCTCCTATGATTGATTCACCTTTTCATGATACCAAGAATCTAAAACAATTTCAAGGAAGAACTTTATCATCTGGTGTGAAAAGTCTCAGTCATGGTGACAGATTTACTGAAGGGGCCATTCTCGCTGTGATGAAACTGTTCTCTCGTTCCCAAAATCTTGATATGGTGATGTACTAACTCATCAATATAAGCAGCTTTGTAAGTTTCCCAATCCGCTGTCGGTGAAATATCAAGAATTCCTAACTGTCGCAGCGTCGGATTGTCTTCGAGAAGTGCCAACGTGTGCCGTTTTGAGAGGTACTGTGAGTAGTCACCGAAATTTTCTATGGTAACACCTCCATCCAGAAGGTGTTGCAGCCATTCCTCTCGCGGGTATCTTGCATCTATCTCGCGCTCTGTATAGGTACTGTCATAATTTATGGTTTTTATGCCAGTGCCTTCACGATGGATGTTCACCTCGGTCTTTGCATGTCCGCGGTTGTAATCGGCATTCAATGCTTGCATAAGTTCACGTGCGTTTTGGGGACCGGTATACTTTTGATGCCCAACGGGTGCTGACCAGTTGAATTCAATATGTTCACGTAACTGAATATTTGCTATTTCGCTTTTAAAAACGTATTTCTGTGTGTGCGAATAGTCGGAGCAACTACTAAGAAAAATGGCGAGCCCCAAAACTGTGAAAAGTGAAAGTCTGAATAGAATGTCTACGCTGCGAAAAGTGTTTTTCATTTTGATGCCTCTCTTCTGTTTGTGTAACCTGAAAGATATTGTATCCCTTCATTCTATTTTTCTCGTAGGGTTACCGAGGGATATACTGACTTATGTTTATGGTGACGCGTTTTGATAGCAAAAAGGTTGCATTATTTTTCAGTAGCGATGTTTTACACACCTTTTGCCGAGAAAAGTTCCGCTTACCGCACGTTTACCGCTGACTTAACAGAGCCACGACAAAGATAGGTGTGAGCCTCGCTATTGTATCAATCGGTTTTTCTTCAGGTGAGAATGTCAGTTTCAACGATACCGTGTCCTCTCCGGCAGCAAGTGAAGCAAACAAGACCTCTACTTTTTGTGTGAACCCAATTACCTCTGGTCTCCACCACGGAAGTCCCTCGGTTTCAACAAGCGGTAAAAACTTTTCTATGTTGAGTTGGAACAGGCACGCCGGATTTGCAGGTAAACGTTCCAGTCTCTTTTTAAAGATGGGTGTCGGATTTGCAGTCAAAAGATTATCAACAATGGATTTGTACTGTTTTTCAGACAGTGCGATCACAAATAGTTCGTTGACATTTCCATAATAGAGGGTACCGGATATAGCGGCGGTGTTAAAGGTCATGCCTTTGTAGTCAAACTGTTGCGGTGGCTCAGTGCTGAGTTTTTCGAGGAGACCGTTGAAAAGAGTCTGCCATTTCATGGGGGAATCGGGATGGAAAATCAGCCCCAAATTCGTCTCTGGGAACTCGACTTTAAAACTCTCGATTTTCCCAGCGGTTGAACCGACAATCAGTTTGGGTACGAAGTTTGTAACGGAACTATCCGCCGTGGTGACAAATTCGCCTGTCACTGCACCGAGCAGATCGGTCTGATCGGGTATCAGAAAACTGCTGAGGCTCCCATCGGTGGCGGGTGTGTCTCTCTCGGAACCAAGAATCATCTGCCAGAGTGTCTGGGAAGTCGAGGGTGCGACCATCAGGAAAAGCTCCTCGTCACCTGACAAGCCCTGAATGGCTTTCATTTTAGATGGCTCTTGGAACAGGGAGATAAGTGTTCCCTGTGCATCATGCTTCAAAGTGCCAGACAGCTGTTGGCTACCTCCGGGTTGCAACAGATCCCAACTGTAGACCAACGTCTGGAAAGCGTCCAATTGTGTACCGACGAGGGGTGGTAGAATCGCTTTCAAATAAGGGCTTCCTGTTTCCACATTCACAAACGCGAACACCTCACGTTTCCCAAATTTATCCGCAACGGGACGATAGGCAGTGTTTTCAGTGATCGCACTCCCTTCACTCTTGTAGGTGTCAACCATTTTCTCAAAGCTACCAGGGGTGATGCCTACCAGCAGGAGGGTTTCATCAATACGTCCGTAGGTGAGTTCTATCGTGTTGAGCTGGGCAGTGTGGTGTTTGATGCCTTGATAGTCCTTTATCTCAGGTTGTACGGGGTTTCCCGCCATGCCACTCAGGGTTGCAACGACTTGCGACAAAATTTGTTCGGCTTTCTGTAGAGGCGGGTTGGCCCCGACCCTCCTGTTTTCAATGGCGATACCCACCATCAATCCTGCTGTGCCGGGCGAAACCGTCACTGCGATTTGACCTCCCAAAAAGGTATCGATTAAACCTTGGATGTCTGTCCCTGTAAACATCGGCAGTGCCTGCATGAGTTGGTGAATATCCTGCCACTGCGGGGCAGCAGAGATGATGCCTGCAGCCTCCTTCCAGTTTTCGGAGTTCTCAATCGCCTCACGACATTCTTGTAGGTTTTGGAATTTGAGGTAGAGAATGCTGTCCACTGGAATGACGGTTTCTATTGTTTGGGCGTACGTTGTTGGAACAAGCACGGCGATAAAAATAGCGACGAGCCACAAGTGCCGCAAGTGCTTTGAAGTTTCAGGGTTACAAACCCCGACCATAATTTTTTTTATCATATTTTCTTTCCTTTTTTCATAGTTGTCGGTTTTCAGTTGTCAGTTATCAGTTAAAGGGCAGTTTGTGGCAGAAAAACATTCGTAACCGCCACAAGTGTTAACTGCCAACCGACGACTGATAACTGAAAGTGAGCGTAGCGAACGGACTGACAGCCTTTATACATCTGAGCGGATGAAGACGAGGAACGCCCCTAAAAGAGATACGCCGAGCAGTCCAACGAGCAGCAGCATATCCAGTATCGCTGCGTTGAACGTATCGCTAAAAGTGATTTTATCCTCAAAGTTTGGAAGTGCCTGTGGTGAAATCGATTTTTTAGACATTCCCTCTGGGATTCCGATGATATGAGGGCTTTCTGTATCGGCACGATCGGTTTCAGTGATAAAGTTTCGGAACTGTCTGATATGAAGGTGCACACTGTCAAGAAATTGCAAGTGTCGTTTCAATCCGGTGCCAGTCATAGATTCAAGGGCGTATTGGACGATTGCTGCTGGCGAGAACCGCGTCACTACTCGCGCCCGTTGGACTTGTGCGAGTTGTGCCCTTAAATGCTCACGGTTCAGCCGTTCCCGAATCTCAACGTCTTTGTTGATGAGCTCAGCCTGGATACGCAATTCTTCCTCATCTGACTTTTCGGATTCTGCTTTCGCCATCGCCGCCATGAGTTCTGCCTGTTTCTCCTTTGCCAATTTTTCCGCCTCTTTCGGCGATGTTTTCGCAAGTCCCATAAGTTGACTGAGGAGGCCCCCTGTTTGTGGTTGCGCCTTGTCCATCATTTGCTTATCGAAATCATCGTTAATCTGATCAAGCGCGCTCCTTTTTGCGGTTTCCCGTTGATGAGCAGTTTGGACGGGAGACATCCATTTTGTGGAAAGCGTGCCGAGGGTGGAAGGCATAAAGACGACGAGTGCCACCCAGATAATCAACAGCACAACGAGACTGACCCGGGTATCTCGCGTGCCGGCGGAGACCATCAGCCCGATTGCGACGAAGATACTGGTATACCCTGAAGCGATCAGCAGAGTCATCCCCAAACGTCCCCAGTCTGCTGCCCCGAGCTCCGTCCAACTATCTGTGGAAATTACCGCCAGATTCAACAGGACCGCAAAATAGAATGGAATAAGGATGGCTATCAGAGTGCCTAAGAACTTCCCTGTTAATAAAGCAGGCCGCGAAATAGCGTTGGCGAGGCACAACCGAAGCGTTCCACTTTCTCTTTCGCCAGAGAGGGCATCAAACGTAAATAGGAGGGGGATGAAAGAGAGCAGATAGGTGATGATAAATACCCAGTCTATCTTTGTCGCCTTGGGACGTAGATCCCGCGCATTCGGGTTGGCGGTGGGATAGTCCGCCGACCAGATGCTTTTGACTTGTGAGCCGAAGCCCGCAGTTCTGCTCCAGGATCCCCAACTTTGCGTTCCGCGATTCGGCAGAAAGGCATCCCCACCGTCTGCAATGAAAGTTAGTGCGGATGACTGTTTGTAAAGTTTACCGGGGCCCTTTCTCAGCAGTTCATAGAGTTCCGTCCGCGACTGCAATGTGTCGCGGTCCTTGGCGACGTTTTCGGAATAGTGCCGAACCTTGTCTGGATGGCTCTGAAGATGCACCACGGCGTTGGTTACCATAAGTGCCGCCATGATGATGACAGTCAAGGCGAAGCGGAGACTGTTGAGATGGTCAAAGAATTCTCTTTGAATGATATGTCTAATCATTGTGTTTTCTCCTTTACACTTCAACTCTGATAAAAATCAGAAAGCTTACCATAAACAGCCCCAGGTTCATAACGAAAAGGAGCGATACATCCGTCAGGGCGCGTTGTGCGTTTTCGGAGACATCCGCCCGCGTAAAGCGAAACTGAGGCAAATCCCACCAATCTACTGCACCTTGGTCAGAAGCAAACCAGCGTCGACTCGCAAACGCGTCTTTATCGTGCAAGTAGTCAATCAGGGTCTGGCGGTACGCCTGGACTACGCCGATAAAGTCTAACATGCCATTTAGGTCGGTACCTGCCCAGGCGGAAGTTGCAAAGGTATAGAGACTTGCCGGGCTGAATTTCATCAGCCGTTCATCCCATGTTGCTTGTCGGATAGTCGTTCGTGCCCAACGTTGTTCGTTTATCAACCCCACCTTTTCTGCTGCGCGGATGTGTGTTGCACAGATGAACGCTTGATAGTTTTGGAAATGTGGAAGACTCGGTTCTGAATTGGCTCTCACTTTGGTCATGTTAAACCCATATCTTCTGCTGGAAGAGGTAGATGATCCGGAATAACCGATATTAAACCTCGGGGGATCCCCCTCAAGGGGACTATTGGCTAAGAACCGTTGTGCTTCCCTGTCAACTTCTTCCCAAATCTGGTCAATTTGTTGATCCGCGGATTGTCTTTCTGCGCGCATGTCGCCCAGGGGATTAAGGGTAAACCGGCTCCAGTTCGGATAAACAAGCACCAGAACGACCCATAAGAACATACAGAGCATCAGGGATGTAGCCGTGCGGCGGGTCATAGTAGAGATCAACAGCCCAATCAGGTAAAAAACAGATAGATAGACAATTGTCGTGAAGATTATCCCGCCAATTCTGAGAAAATCTGTTGCGCCCAGTTGAATCGAACTCGCAAGGGAAAGCTGGAGCATTACTATCAGCAGGCTCATCAGCAGAGGCAGCAGCAGGCACACCATCGCGGCGAGATATTTGGCAAATAGAATCGTCCCTCGCCGGACCGGATGTGAGATAACCAGACGTAAGGTGCCGCTTTCCCAATCCCCTGCGATTGCATCATAAGCGAAAAGCAGTGCCAGTAGACTTAGCACGACTTGAAAGATAGACACCAGATCAATTTGGGAAAAAAGATTTAAGTAGGGGTTCTCCAAGTTTCGTGCGGAGACGCTTGAAATCGTCGGCACCTCGCCGTGATAAATTTCAACGGTTGTCCCGAGACGTTTCTCTAATCCTGTACTCAAAAGACTGAGGGGGTTCGGGGGACGTTCAACAAAAAGTTGTAACTGCGAATAGGTTTCTGCCGCTACTGCTTTCTCACGATGAACTTTTGCTTGTTGGCTGTAGCTTGCGACTCGGTTTTCGTACGCGTCGATCAGCACAACGGTATTGGCAACGGCGAGCAGCAGTGTAATCACAACAGCGGCAAGGAATCGCGCGCTCACTATCAGGGACAGGAGCTCTTGGCGTATGAGGGTGTGTAGCATAATCTAAACCTCGGTGTTAATGGCTGTCGGTTGTCAGAACGTTCGCTACGAAAGCCGAAGCCATTTTGGGCAATCGGTAAAGAGGACGTTGTGGCAGGAGAAAACGTTGGCAAGTACTACAGTGTGTTATCCACAACCGACAACCAATAACTGACAACCATAAAAGGTGTTTATAATTAAAGATACAATCTTGGAACGAAAAAGTTGCTTAATTTCTCAAAAGAGTCTATCAGGAGCTTACCGGACAGAAATTCGGGCTTGAAAAGCGTTGATACCTGCTTCCTGATTGACCCAACCTCCCGTGACACGCAATTGAAAGACTTCTCCCTTGTCAAACCGGTATGTGATTGTTCCCGTTTCACCGGGTTGGATGCCCCATGCCCGGGCGAGTGCGGTCTGAGGTGTTCCTTCTGTCGGAAGGGCACTGTCGTCAGGGAAGAGATCGAACGAACCTACAAGGGGTGACCTACCGACTTGAATGGCGATGGTGAGTGTGCCCCCGTTTTCAAAGGTGGTCGTATCAATTTTTATAACAGTGGTGTCTTGAGGGTCCGTAGCGTAACGAAAAGTGTCCAATACTTCCACTGCAGGTTGTATCTGGTCGAGGACAACCCCGCGACTGCTTGATAAAGGCATCGGGGTGCTTTCACCGACTCCCGGACGTTTTCCTTCTAACGCTTCTGAAAGGAAGAAGTGATATTGTGCTGCCTTATTGTGTGAGGGGAGTTCGTTAACAGGCTGCCTGCCCATGAGTTCGAGTTCAGGTGAGATGATCAAACAATCTACGGGTGAGTGTCTTTTCGATCCCTGAACGATGATTTGTGTCAAAAGCGGCAAGTTGGCGAGAGCCTTTTCATCTCGTAAGCGTTCCATGTCGGTATTGAGCACCCACGTGTTGATAAAATTTTCGTTCAAGAGTTTGATATTCTGGTCATCAGAGAGAGCAACTGCCCTCAGACTTTTGCCACTCCCTCCGCTCGCTTCGTCAGTCAGTGGGCCATCTGTTGAAACAATGTGAATTGGTTTCTGTTCTACCCGTGCCATTTCTAAGGCTTCGTCTACTGGTACCCAGTTAATTTGCTGTGATTTGTAAAAACGTTGTATTAAGATACGTTCGGCTTCTGATAGGGGTATTGCTTGAGAAAATTGGGTATCTTGAATTATAGCTTCTGTACCGGCGCGAAGTTCGATTTGCGGGCAAAAGCCTGCATCTGTTGTAAAGGTGCTCCTATCATTATGGTATCGGTTGACATCGAAGTTGAGTGTACCCGGCGGAACGTACATTTGAAAGAAGACGACTTTCTCGTCTGGACGGTTGATGACGAGATGTCCGGTGAACTGTGAAGGGGTAAACCAACCGTCCGCTAACCTGAACTCCGCGTGAACGCGGAACATAATGTGGGCTATTTCGGCGTTGTAAGCACGAAGGCACGCCCATGCCCCGCGGGAATCTCCCCAATTGATGTGCATATCCAGACGTGGGTTCGGGTGAAATTGTCTCAACAACGTCAGTAACCCGGCTTGTTCAATCTGCCAGACTTCGCCAACGAAGACGCTATTTCCGCGATATGTTGGGTTTTCGTAGAGGAGTCTTTGTAGTCTTTGGAAAAACCCTTCTCCCCTCCCCTTTTGCAAGCCTGCTTCGGTCGGAAGAAACGCCCGAAAGACTGATGTTGGATACTGATTTTCAGGCTCGGCGACTCGTAGGTTCGCCAATGTCTCCCACTCTACATGGAAGTTGCTTTGGGTGTACGTAATCGGGGCAATGGAGCCTTTGACGACCACGTTAGCGTTGCTGTCAAGTGTGAGAGCGATTCTGTTAGGGATAGGTGTCTCATTTGCGAGTCCATATTGCAGAAACAGGAGAGGAATTAAACAACCGATGCTGAATGTTTTCATTTTTAGACCTCTGGACGAAATTTAAAAAAATAAGTGGGCTGGGTTACCCAGTCCCTACGGAGATTACCGAATGGAAATTTGTGCATAAAAGGCGTTGGTACTTCCTTTCTCACTGTCGTAATCACTTATAGCTCCCAGTTGAAAGGTTTGGCCTCGGTCAAACTGATAGACGATGACCCCTGTACCGCCAGGTGGAATTCCCCACTGATGTGCAAGCGCATCGCTTGATCTACGTATGCCTCCGCTTGGAAGTTTACTGTCGCCATTAAATAGGTCAAATGAGCCCGCTGCTTCGCCGCTGCCGACGTGAATGTCAATCGTTAACGTCCCACCGTCTTCAAACGCTGTGGCATCAATGTGGACGACGGTGTAGTCCATGTGCCCGCTTTCTGGCATCCGAAAAAAGTCCAATACCTCTATCTGCGTCTGCTGTGTTTCTTCTGTGAGTTGTTGGCTGTTGGAAACCATTGGTTTTCGCCTATCAGGGGTCAGGGGATTGTTACCAGAGGCCCCTTTCCGACTGCTACGCAAGTCGCGTGTGGACTTGCGGGACAATGCTGACTGTTGGGTTTTCACGACCGGTTTAACTTGCCTTATAGGTGTCGCAGGGGCCTCCACGATGTCAATTCTCATCTCTGAAGCCGCCTCGAAACTGTAGGGTTGCTGGAAGTGGGCTATATATTCATTGCCCATTCCGAGGATCAGCACAGCCACGATAGCAGTTGACACGGTTGCAGCCCACGGGAGCAAGGGGTTGTTTTCTTTAGGGGACACAGGTTTGATGCCGCCTTTATCTTTTACGGCTTGGACGATGCTCTGCGTCAAATTTGGGGAAATCTGGAAAGTGCCCAGTGCCTCTTGAATCAAGGATTCTTCCTTCTTCAAACGTTGACGGGCGCGGCTGAGCCGACTCTTAATCGTATTTGCGGATACTCCCAAGAACTTGCTAATTTCTTCGCACGTCATTTCTCCGAAGTAATGTAGCGTTATTATGGTGCGATCGCTCTCTTGTAACTTGGCAAGTAACTTTTTGACGGCTTCTCGCTGTGCCTCAGTTGTCGTTTGGGCTTGCTCATCTGCGACATGTTGGGAATACGTGTCTTTTCCTTTTCTCATTAGGTCGATGTCCTCCACGAGTTGAGCATGCAGCCGTTTCTTCCGGAGCCTCGCAATACACAGACGGGTCGCAATTACATACAGCCACCCCGGAAATCGATCCAGTTCTTTCAGCGTTGCCAGATTCTGATGCACTTTCAGAAAGGTCTCTTGTGTAATGTCTTCAGCGATATGGAAGTCCCCCATTTTGCGCCATGCGAGTGCGTGGACGTGTTTCTGGTATTTTTTCACAAGCGTCGTGAAAGCGATTTCATCACCAGCGAGTACGCGGCGAATTAATTCAGCATCATTTGGCATCGGACACCTCCAAGAAAGGGTTTTTCGTATAGATTCCGTCATCCTATTTTTTGCGTTAATTCCGAATTGGTTTATAGTGACGCGAACGGCGAGGAAATGGTTGCATAATTCTGCAAAAAAAAGAAGATTCGAGGAAAATCTTCTTTTTTTACTCTTTTGACAACCCGTTCTGGATTTGTAAGTTTTCAATGAGGGGCAAAAACATTTGGCGATCTCCGTCTTAAGAAAAGGCGAGGTTGGGAAACCTCAGCGGCCTTTATTCGTGCTCTCGTAGTTTCTAATTGTGTTTTTGCCTTAAAATTTATAGCACACTATCTGTCATGAAAAGTTCCTGTAAACTTGTATAGAAACTCTCGTGCTACGTGCCTAACAGTTCAGCCTTATATTCCTCAACAATCGCTTCCAACACAGATTCAGGAATATCCTCCAATTGGGACGCTAATTCCTCTTCAACGTTAACCATCAGGCTGTGGTCAAACGTTTCGCGTTCGGCACACGGGTCAAGGTATTCACCGTGTGCTTCCAATAGCACTGCCAAACGTGCGGGTGTCAGACCTTCGGAAATACCGTGCAGACCATAAGCAGTGCCTTGGTAGCCTTTCTCGTAATCGGGACCAAGGTGTTTCTGTAGGATTTCTTCTCTTTCCACGCCTTGCGCACCGCTGCTCTCAAGTGCTTCTGCAGCAGCAATCGCCCGCGGATCCAATTCGACCTGGAATGCTGTTGAGGCATCTGCCGCTGGCACAGCGTAAATTTTATAGAATTCCATGTTGTCCTCCGTGGGTTGCAAAATGTGAGGGCGGTTAATAAAGTAAGCACCGCCCATCTTTTCTATATTTATAAAATCGTTTTACTATACCACTGCGGAGAGTCCGCCGTCGATGTTGATGGCGGTGCCGGTAATAAACGATGCGCAATCTGAGACAAGAAACGCCACGAGGTTGCCCACTTCACTCGGCTCGCCTAAACGTCCAAGCGGATGCTCCTCGCCACGCGCCTCCCAATATTCTTCAAGCGTTCCCGGTGAACCTGCTGCTTTCCATGCGCGTTCGCCTTGTGCACTTTTAATCGAGGTGAGACAGACGGTGTTAACCAAGATTTTGTGAGGCAGAAGTTCTTTAGAGAGTGCTTTTGTCAGAGCGATACCGGCAGCTCGACTAACCGAGGTCGGACAGGACCCCGCACTCGGCTGCTTCCCACCCGGATGTGTGATATTGATAATCCTACCGCTGCCGTTGTTCTTCATGTGCGGAATCACCAATCGTGCGCAGCGGATAGCCCCCATCAGTTTGAGATCTAAATCCTCGTACCACGCTTGGTCGCTCATCGTTTCAAAATCACCGCCTGCCGACCTACCGGCATTATTCACCAGAATATCAATCTGTCCATAGTGAATTGCGGTTTGTCCAATAAAATTTTCCAACGTCGGCGGGACAGTTACATCCGCGGGGATAGCGAGAACTTCACCACCGGTTTGTGCGCGAATGTCTTCGGCAGCGTCCTCTAAGACTGTTTCGCGTCTGCCACAAATTGCAACCTTCGCACCCTCTTCACACAGACGAAGTGCGATGCCTTTGCCGATGCCTTCACTTCCGCCGGTGATAACGGCAACTTTTCCAGTTAATCCGAGTTCCATATTTTTATCCTATTGAGTCTGGTCCGTGCCTCCGTTGTCGGCACGGATTAAAATTGATGAAAAATCATGCTTTAGGTTCTGAATGGTTTTTAGCACTCCTGAATCTACCTTGATAACAGAGAGGCATCTCAGAGGTGATCGTTATTAAAAAGCCTAACGTCAGAACTATTGTATCAGCGACGCAATCGCTTCCGGCACTGCCTTGAGTACATCACTTGCAATGAGTCCATGCGTCCCCAAACGCTCTGATACGATGTCTCCAGCTAAGCCGTGGACATAAACCCCAAGCACACCTGCTGTTTCACTCGATACGCCTTGTGCGATTAACCCTGCGATTACGCCTGTTAAGACATCCCCCATACCTCCCGTTGCCATGCCAGGATTACCTGTAGAATTAATCCACACGTCTCCGTTTGGAGTTCCGATAACAGTCGGCGCACCTTTAAATACAAGCGTTACGCCGTGTTTGCTTGCAAACTGTTGGGCAGTGCGAATCCTATCCGTTTCTAATACTGAAACCGATGTGTTCGTTAACCGAGCCATCTCACCCGGATGTGGTGTAAGCACTGCGTTCTTATTGAGTCGTGAGATACATTCACTCTCTTGTGCTAAGGCGTTCAATCCATCCGCATCAATAACCAGCCGTAGACCCAATCCTTGCTCCTGATTCTCGCGAACCAATTCGTGGACGAGTGCTACTGTTTCTGGGTTTTGGGAGAGACCGGGACCGATCGCAAGGACAGATTTCGTCTCTTCTGCGAATTCAAGGAGGGTTGAGATCGCTGATACCGCTAAGCTGCCTGCGTCTGTTTCTGGCAACGGCAGTGTCATTACCTCAGGCAAAAGTCCCTCTAAGATTGGATTGAGATGCTTCGGTGTCGCGAGTGTTACCAATCCTGCACCGGCTCGCAAAGCAGCTTTGCTTGCGAGTGCTGCCGCACCCGTCATGCCCGTTGCGCCAGCGATGACAAGAACACGTCCGTAAGTTCCTTTGTGAGAGGCGGATGGACGCGACGGCACCCATGCTGACGCTTTTGCTGCCGTTGTCCAATTCGCTTTAATGCTTTGTGCATCTATGACTTGTTCTGGGAAACCGATGTCAACGACTTCCAGTTTTCCAGCAAGTTCCGCACCCGGATGGACTAACAAGCCTCGTTTAGGTAAACCTATTGTGACGGTTCGATCCGCTTGCACGCAAGTACCGAGTGGGTTTCCGGTGTCGGCATCCAGACCGGAGGGTAGATCAATAGAGAGAATGGGTATGGAAAGATTATTGATAGCGTTAATTAGGGTAGCGATTGGTTCGCGTACCTCACCACGCAGTCCTGTGCCGAAGATGGCATCTACAAGAAGTTCGCAGCTGGTAGTGTGATTTAAAGAAACACTTTCTTCCGTTTCGAGTGCTGCGTCCGTTAAAATTTCCTCAATCCCCAACTTCAGGTTTTTCGCGATTTGGAGATTGACCGCTGCTTCACCGGTGAAGCTCTCCGGTGGGGAAACCAAGAAAATGTGAACGTCGTGTCCTATGTGGGCGAGTTGGCGTGCGATAACAATGCCATCGCCGCCATTATTCCCTTTACCAGCAAAAATACCGATTCGTTTGCATGTCGGATAGTGTTGTTCGATCGCACGGACGATGGCACTCCCAGCCGTCTCCATGAGAACAATGCCGGGAATGCCGATACGTTCAATAGTGTCCTGATCGATCTGGCGCATTTCCGCTGCTGTCACGACTTTCATATTTTTCGTCCTTGCGCCAAGCGAAGTAGCCATCGGCTATCAGGTCGCTGCGCTTTCAGTAGTCAGTAACCCGTGTGGCAGTTGCAAATGTTCTCCTTTGCCACAACTCTTTTGCTGATAGTCTAAAACTGAAAACTGAAAACTACTGCTGCAGTTTGTCAGCAAGCACTAATAGATGTGCTTCGATCTGTTGGGCTGCTTGTTCTAAACTCTCCCGTTCTATCTGTATTTCTTGAACCCTTTCGTCTTGATGCGTCTGGAGGCAGAAGTTTAGATTCATGCGAAGGTCGAACAAACTCTGATGAATGTGGTCTTGGAAGGTACCTTCCGGGTACATCCACCGTCTACCACGGGTTTGTCGCAAATTGAAATGGCAGTGCCCGTTATCGCCGCCGAAGCAGTCAAAACGCATAATCTCATCATCGTGTACATATAAAGATGCCGCGGGACCGCGTCCACCGGCATCGTCGCGCCAATATGACTGTAGCCGAACGTTGTCTTGAACCGGATATTCAATCAAGTCGTGCTTTCGGTTGTCCATCTGTAGGACCTCCTTGGGTATTTCCGCGTGGTTAAAAAAACCGCGCCTACAGTAACGGGTTAATGAAGTGACTTGCCAAATGCATCTTGACAGTCAACCAAATTTGCGCTAAAGTATAGCAAACGCGAGAATAGAAGTCAACATCTAACCTGAAATTCTCCATTATTTGCAAAGAAATGGAGCAGCAACTTGCATATTTCTATTGCTGATGCCCGACAACTCGCTGAATCCTTTGCGATTACTAACGGTGATCTGATCGTCGCGATGCGAAAAGGTGCTGCAATTACCGAAGGACTCGCTTTTGATCCAGACGGCGAAGCAACAACAGACCCTGACGCGGCGTTGAAAGGGACGGAATAGTTGAAAGATAGTATAGTTCAAAATCGCGTAGTCCATAACTGAAGTAGAGGACGGGTCTACGTCGATTCGTGTTATTTAACCAATTCACTTGACTGAACCGCGAGGAATAATTAAAAAATGGAAACCACTTTTAAAGCAGGTATTATCGGTTGTGGCGGTCGTGGGCGTTCCCATGCCCGCGGGTATCAGGCATCCCCAGATGTTGATATTGTTGCTTGTTCCGACCCTGTTGAAGACGCACGAAACGCCTTTGCTGAGGCGTTTGAGGTGCCTAACACCTACGAAAACTATCAGGAGATGTTGGATACAGAATCCCTCGATTTCGTGAGTGTCTGCACTTGGATTGAACTCCATAAAGACATGGTAATCGCTGCCGCTAACAGTGGCATTCGAGCCATCCATTGTGAGAAGCCGATGGCACCTACATGGGGCGATGCTAAAGCACTTTATCAAGCGTGTGTTGATAACAACGTCGTTATAACGTTCTGCCATCAACGCCGTTTTGGCGCGCAGTTTGTCAAAGCGAAACGCTTGGCAAACGAAGGTGCAATCGGGGAACTACGCCGTCTTGAAGCCGCTTGTCCGAATTTGCTTGATTGGGGAACCCACTGGTTTGATATGTTCTTTTTCTACAATAATGACGAACCTGTTGATTGGGTTATCGGTCAAATAGACGTAGCAGAAGAAAAAACCGTTTTCGGTGTTCAAGTTGAAACGAGTGGCGTTTCATGGATACGCTGGAAAAATGGTGTAGAGGGTTTACTTGCAACAGGTGGGACCTCTTTAGGGGGCTTCGCGAATCGTCTCATCGGCACGAAAGGCATCATTGATGTCGGTGGTAGAGGCGCAGCGCCCGTGCGGATGCTCCGCGAGGATGGCACCGGATGGGAAGAACCCGACTTAACCGGCTTGGTCGCTGAGCGCGACGCAACGATGCTCTCTGTATTGGATCTCGTTCACGGTGTAAAAACCGGACGTGAACCAGAGCTCAGCGGACGCAAAGCACTTCAGGCAACTGAACTCATCTTCGCAACGTATCAGTCCAGCCGACAGCGGGCAAGGATTGATTTACCGCTCACTGTAGATGATTCAGCATTGTTAACGATGGTTGCCAATGGGGACGTTGGTTAGGTCGTTATCAGTTTCGGCTGTCGAAAACCATCAGCAGTCAATCACTTGTTTGTGGCAATGGCTTCGGGGAAAATTGAACGTTTGTGATATCCACAACGCCTTGCTGACTGCTGAGAGTGCGGGGAATGCTATACCGTGCATGCCCTAAGGAGAACCTTCATACCGTTGATTATAATTTGCGAAGCGGAACACTTGAAAGTCGACAGCCATCTATCCGTTGTTTCTGTGATTTTGTCAACTTTTATCAACCTAATTGAGATTTTTGCGTCTAATAGATATAAAACGGGTTGTTATACAGTGGATTATCATATCCGCTGTCACTCCAAGAACATAAAGCTAAATAGTGGGAAGTAATAAAAAATACGGAGATGTTTTTATGGTTGTCAGTTTATGGTTGTCAGTTTTCAGTTAAGAGAATCCCTAACTGAGAACCGTGTCTTGGAGCGTTCCAGGTCAAGGAAATTGTTTGTTGCAGAGACTCTCTTTAACCGATAACCGATAACCGATAGCCGATAACTACTAAAGGGAGAAACGAGTGCCAAAGATTAAAAATATGTGCGACGTTGCTTGCAAGTTGAAACTGGCTATCATAGGTCAGATTTTTGTTGTCTGTCTTGCAGTTCTGTTGGTGCCTGCGGATGTCTGGGCAGGTCTCACGAGTTTATCACTTGATGCAAAGGGTGATTCGATTTTCAAGGGAGAGAAAGAGCATTTAAATATTGTTTTTTCCGTTGATGATGAAACTGCTGTAGATGGCGATTCTTATAGTGTTCGGGCAAATCAACATCTTATTCGGCAGGGGACTATTTTCTCGAGACAGTCAGTCCGTATCAGTTGGGATGGACGTATTAACGATATACAGTTAGCCGACGGAACTTATACAATTAGCGTTACGCTCCACAAGGCAGCTACCGCAGGTGAAGTATTAGAAAGAACCGCTGAGGCTATTTTAGACACCAGACCGCCGCGCATTTCCAGCGTATTTGCCAATGAAGATCCGAATCTATTACTTACCAACGGCATTTTTATGAATGTTCCTCTGCGGACTATAACTGTAGTACCGGACGTTGATGAGGGGAGTCCGGTGGATTTCGGAGCGAAACGAACGAATGTTGTCCTAAAAAATGCACGTGGTGTCGTACGCAACGGATACCTAAATTACACAACGCAGCTGAGTTTTAGTTTAGGAAACCCTTTAGATATACGTGCCGAAAATGGAACTTATACGCTAACAATTACACTTGTCGATAAAGCCGGTAATCTCGTTCAAGAGACAACGGAATTTACCTTTGATAACGTAGCTCCCAATTTGGTGAGCGTTGCTGGGAACACCGGAACTATCGCTCCGGGGGGTGGCGTTAGCCGCCAGTTAAATTTTGTTGAAGCGACGCTTGCAGATAACTTTGAAAACGGTGTTAACCTCTCTGGTTCCACCATTCGTCTCACCGGACCCGAGGGTGAGATTTTAGGGCGGCAGACGTTTCCGGGGCGAAATAGAATTCGGTGGGTGCTTTTAGCACCGCTGTCTCCCAAAGATGGGCTTCGCGATGGCGGATATACCATTGAAGTTGTTGGAATTGATAACGCCGGTAATCAAAGCAATGCTGTTCGTGTCCCCTTTGTTTATGATAACCTTCCACCGCAGCTCACCTCTTTAAGCCCAACACAAGAGGGTGGATCCTTTAATCAGATTGGCGATACCATTTACCACAATCAACCCCTTATACAGATTGTTGCTGCCTTTAGCGATGGTGATGCTGGGGTCGGTGTCGATTTTGAACAGGGTACGCGGATTCAATTTAGGGCTATCCGGGATGGAAATACGGCTGAACTACTTACGGGTCGTACTTTTGTAGATAGAGCGAATACCCAGATTACCTACGTTTTGGATGAACCACTCGTGAATCAAGATGGGCACTACAGGCTTGATGTACAATTCGCCGATACATTCGGTAATTCAGATAGCGAGACCTTCTTACTCCTCTATGATACCGAGCTGCCAACCCTTGTATCTACGCTCCCCGCAGCGAATGAAACCGTCAGCGATTTGTCACAGGTCCAGGTGGTCCTGAATGAAGTAACCAGTGGTATTGATTTCAGGCAGAGCAGTTTCCGACTGACGCATGATGTCGGGGGAACTCAAGTAGAGGTGCCTGTTAATATCACAAATAATGGTACGGATACTGCCACACTCAACGTCTTGGAATCCATTGCTTTGGACGGTTCTGATGACGGGACCTACGCTATAGAAATTACACCGACCGACCGTGCTGGCAACGTCGGGGCGACTGCCCGTCATGAATTCTATCTCGTGAGTCAAAGTCGAACCCACGTACAGTTAACGATGCCTGAAGCGACCACTGTCAATAGTTTGCCCACGATTGTTGTTGAACTTGTTGATTATATAGGTTCAGGTATTAATTTCAACGCGTCAACTGTCACGGTCACGAATCCTCAGGGCGTTGTTGTTCCAGAACGGAGAATTGAAACTGATCCTGTAAATAACCGTTTGACTTGGAGCACCGAGGTCGTAGTGCCCCGTAGTGGCACCGCGGATGGCGAATACACTATAGCCGCAACGTTTGTTGATTTTAAGGGTGAGCGTTTCACACAGGAATTTTCAATCTTTTTAGATACACAATTTCCGGCAATTGAAAGTGTGGCGGTCGCAGCTGAAGCTGGGCTATTGCTTTCTACCCGTGGGACGACAAGCATTAATACAAGTTTCTCGCAAATCATCGTAACTTTTGATGACGCGTCCGGCGGCACCTCGCTAAATTTACTCGGTTCCGATAGCGATATCGACTTTGCGAATACAAGCGTTACGCTTGTAAATCCGAGTGGCGGAAATGTACCTATCAACCGTCTTGATGATGGGAAAACCACCTTAACACTTAATTTTGGAGCCTTGACGCAGCCCGGTGAGTATTTTCTCTCAATTACACCACAAGACCTGACAGGCAATCAGAGCACAGCCCCTTTTGTTTATAGGTTCCAGATTGATCTTGCTTTACCTATTGTCAGTTCTGTTTTAATTGATGGAAATGTTGAGGGAATTGTTTACGTTAACGAAACTGCTTCTCAAATAGTGGCTACCTTCTCGGATCCAACAGGTGTTGGGTTAGATTTAGGTGAGGACGGTTCAACTATCACTGTCACCAACCCCAGTGGACTCCCCGCACCGGGTATCACTACATCCAATGGGAGTAATCAGTTGACGTGGGTTCCCGTAGTTTTCCCAACTGACGGAAGTGCAGACGGACGTTATACGGTTGCTGTTACGCCTGTCGATGCGACGGGTAGGCAGGGCGAGGTGGTCTATCGACAGTTCGTTTACGACACACAGACACCGCGCATTACTACTGCGACCCCGCTCGAATTGAACCAGCCTGTCACCTATGTCGGCGGTGTCTTCTCACAATTCCAGTTCACCCTTGAAGATGTAGGACCCGCTGGTTTAGAATTAGAAGATCAAGCCGTGGAATTCTTCGATGCTAACGGAGCAGCTGTCGCGGGGACACTCACTATCGACGAGTTAAACAGTCAACTCTATTTCACATTTGCTGAACCTTTCCGACGAGACGGTAGTGCTGACGGAGCGTACCTAATAACATTTTCTCTTGTTGACAAGTCGGAAAATCGTCTTGATGCTGAGCATAAACTGATTTATGATTCGCAGGTGCCGCAGTTATCTTCCGTTATTATCAATACGGATTCGCCGATGGAGCTCCTACCCAGCGAGGTTCCCGAGCTTTTAGAGCCTATAAGTAGCATCACCCTTAAATTTGAAGAGGCGACCCGTGTTGATTTTGCCAATACCATGATTCAGTTAGTGGGACCTGATGGATCGGCAATTCTACTCACCTTAGAAGACGATGGTATTTCTGAGGTCGTTATGGATTTCTTAGCATTGACTCAAATTGGTTCATACACCTTGTCTGTGACCCCTCAGGATATAGCAGGTAATACGGCATCGGGTGCCGCAAGTTATGAGTTTGTTCTGGATATATCGCCGCCGAGCGTTGATCGGGTGATTATCGCTGAACAAGAGGACGGCATTGCGTACGTCAATGGTGGCAAGGTGGTAATAAGTGTTAGGTTCCTTGACCCAACTGACACTGGATTGGCTTTGGGGAGTGAGGGCTCAAGTATCCTTGTGACGAATGCTTCGGGTGCGGTTGTGCCGGGTCGGATGTTGTCCAATGGCATTGACCAGTTGACATGGCAACCGCTATCTTTCCCGACAGACGGTAGTGCTGATGGACAATATACGGTAGAAATTACACCCGTTGATAAGGCAGGGAGACGAGGAGATGTGGTCTATCGTCAATTTATCTATGACACGGAGATCCCTCGGATAACTGCAGCATCTCCGCTAATATTGAGTGCTCCTGTCTCTTATATCCGTGGCGATTTCAGGCAATTTGTGTTTACTATTGAAGATGTAGGACCCGCGGATCTGTTTTTTGAGGATCAAGCGATTGCGTTGGTGGATGCTTCAGGGACTGTTGTGCCGACAACACTGACGTTTGATGCGTTAGCGGGTGAACTCTATCTAACACTTGCCTCTTCATTCCTTCGGGACGGGAGCGCGGATGGTCAGTATACCGTGCAAATGTTGCTTGTTGACAAAGCACAGAATCGTTTGGATTCGGAGTACGTCTTTGTTTATGATTCCAGAGCCCCTCGATTGACCTCGGTTCTGGTAAATACCGATCCGTCAGTGACCCTTGTACCCGATCGAACGACTGAGCTTTTGGAGTCTATTAGTAGTATCACGCTTGCGTTTGAAGAGTTGACGGAAGTTGATTTCTCGAATACGGTGATTGAGTTGGTCGGTCCTGATGAAGCCTCGATTCTACTCACGTTAGAAGATGATGGTGTGTCTGAGGTTGTTGCTAACTTCTTAGCATTGACGGAGATTGGTTCGTATACGTTGTCTGTGACCCCTCAGGATATAGCAGGTAATACGGCATCGGGTGCAGCGAGTTATGAATTCATCATTGATATACCACTGCCCCGCGTTGATGGCGTAATTATCGGTGAGCAGGAGGAAGGGGTCGCTTATGTCAATGCCAGCAATATGGTTATAATTGCTTCGCTCCTTGATCCAACGGAAACGGGATTAGATTTCAGTAGTCAGGGTTCACTCATCCAAGTGCAAACTCCAGAGGGCACAGTTGTTCCCGGACTTCTCGGTTCTAATGGTGTGGATTTGATTGGTTGGGAACCCGCAGCATTTACGTCCGACGGAAGTACGGACGGAAGATACAGCGTATATGTCGTACCTGTTGACAAGGCTGGAAGGCAGGGGAGTAGCGTCTATCGTGAGTTTGTCTATGATACCCAAGAGCCGCAGATAACTTCTGCTGATCCTGTTGACTTAAGTCAGCCTGTCTCATATATCAGCCACAACTTGACGCAATTTCGCTTTAGCGTTGAAGATATCGGTCCAGCGGACCTTGAGTTATCGGAGCAGGAAGTGAGCCTGCTTGATGCAAGTGGAAACCCAGTACCGACACAACTTACTAATGATACCAGCAGCGAGATTTTTCTCACACTTGATGAATCATTATCCCGTAATGGTAGTATGGATGGAGAGTATACCGTCCGTATTGGGTTAGCGGATAAATCCGGGAATACATTCAGTATTGAACATCTCATTGTCTATGATACGCAAGCACCGATCTTGGTGAGTACTGTACCTGCTGATGGTGCGTTGGTCACGGCGGATCGTACGCAAGTACTGGTAACGCTCAACGATGAGGGTGGCAGTGGTATAGACTGGGAGGGAACTACGGTAACCTTAGTTGACCCGAATGGATCGCAATTATCGGGTGAACTTGTCAGTGACGGCGTAGAACAGTTAACGCTGAATACGAACCAGCTCATTGAGGATGGACGCTATATCATTCGCGTGCAAGCCGTTGACCGGGCTGGGAACGGAAGCGCAACCGTTTTTGAGCGTAGTTTTCTACTTTCGAGACGTTTGCCTGCCATTGTTTCGACATCACCGCAGACGGCACCGGCGGATGAAGCATTTACGAATGAAGAGGTCGAACGGATAGAAGTGACGATTGAAACAGATGATGAAAACCATCTCTCAACGCTGCGACTCCTGAATGCTTCAAATCAAGTTGTTGCGGGTCAACAACTGCGCGAATCTGATCGGTTGGTTTATAACCTTGTCCGTCCACTTGGGTTGGATGGTTCCGATGATGGTATTTATACCATTGAATTTACGCCAATCAGTGCTTCTGGACGGACCGGGGATGTGCAGTTACTAACCTTTACCCATGACACAGAGGTGCCTGAAGTTGAACCTGAAGCGATTAGCCTCATTGTCGCATCTCCTGAGGTTAATAACTCTTTGACAGAGATTCAGGTTAACCCTACGGATGAACAGTCCGGTATTGATTGGGAAAACGTTGATGAAGAGTGGCTCGTCCTTGAACGCGTTTCGCCCAACCCAACCAAAATTGTTGGACGCGTTGAGGATGACAACCAAGCTGTGCTCCGTTTCGTACTTGCTGTGCCGCTCGCAGACAACGGATCGGCTGATGGTGAATACCGAGTTACGGTTACCCCCAAAGATCAGGCAGGAAACGGTGATGTGTCTTATGAAAAGGTCTTTACCTACGACACCAGTCCACCGATGATTGATACTGGGACCTTACTTCTCAATGATGCGCCCTTACTTTTTGATATTGAGACAATAGACTATCCGACAGCGGTTTCTACGACGGGTGGAGTCGTTATACAAGCGAATATGTTTGACTCGGGTTTAGGGGTTAACCTCGCCCAGTCAAGAATTGTCGTTAGGGGACCCGATGGTGCCGAACTTTCGGGAAATACACAACAAAACGGTATAGATACGCTTCTTTTCAAATCCGATGGCTTGGCAGCCCAAGGGATTTATCAAGTTACGGTTATAAGTGTCGGAAATGACTCCGAGTTGTTGGGATTCGCACCCACCGATTCTATTACAACGGAATTCCTTTATGAAACGATGGTGCCTACTGGCGCTGTAACGAGTGATGGGGGTGAGACTGAACTCACTGATGAAGCACTTCCTTTAGAAGGAACAGCCTCTGACCCAACGGGCACCCAACGAGTCGGTGAGGGTGAAATCTCTGTACCTGCGTCTGGTGTCTGGCTCGTTGAGATCGTTGGCACTGGTCCCGATAACCAACCGATTGCCCCGGTCCCTGCTGTTGATGATAGTAACGCGGAACAGGAACCGTGGAGTGTCTGGTCGGTTGATTTCTTGCCGACGCGTTCTGGTGAATTCGACCTCGATGTCCGCGTCACCGACAATGCAGGTAACTCCGAGGTTTACGACATTGGAGAATATACGATGTCGGTGTCCCTGACATTCCGCGAACCGACGTTTGGCTGGCCGAACCCACTCAGAATCTCCAGGGGTGATGTCGCATTCTTTTCGTTCGATGTTAACGTACCCCTCGGAGAAACAGTTGAACTCACCCTGAGCATCTATGATTGGAGTGGTGATATGATCCTCTCGCAAACCTATCCAGATGTTGTATCGGGACAGCGGAACGACCAGTTAGTGAAATGGAATTTAGAGAATCAAGCGGGGAACGCGGTCGCGCGTGGGCTTTATATCTTCCGGTTGGAAGCGATCAATGCAGCTGGAAATAGTGCAAACGCTGTCGGCAAAGTGCTTGTTGTGGAATAGTTGTCAGCGGAAATAGCAATCAGCGGTCAGGTCGGTTTTCTGCGAAAACCTTTCAGCGGTCAGTAAAGCGGATTGTTCTTGTAGCACTCGCGTCTTTGCTGATTGCTGAAAGCGTAGCGGGCTGAAGGTTGACTGCTATCAAAAAGGAGAATGTATAATGGAGAAAAGGGGAGCCGTTCTCATTGTAATGGTGCTTCTCATAATAAGCACAGGGGTTCCATGTGCTAATGCAGTGAGTATCCACGATGGTGCGGGGACCGTAGGTGCTGCTTTCCTCAAGATTGAAGGCGGGAGTCGTCCTGTCGGGATGGGTGGTGCGTTTGCAGGACTTGCTAACGATGTCAACACCATCTTTTGGAATCCAGCAGGTTTAACCGCCGTTCATGACCAGGAATTAACGGCAATGCAGCACTTTTCGTTCGCCGACATTAACAACCAGTCTATCGGGTACGCACAACGGGTCAACGGATTCGTCTGGGGTGCAAGTTTTCTCGGCAGTTTTACGGAAATTGAACGTCGACAAGGTCCAACGGAAGACCCCGATAGCATGGTGACAGTCGGTGGGTTCGCTACAGGTTTATCTATTGCCTATCCGCTCGGTCCAGCCATATCCATCGGTGGAACAGCGAAGGTGATTTCGGAACAACTTGATATTCAGAACGCCTACGGTGCTGCCGCTGATGTCGGTTTAATCCTGCGGCTGCTTGACAATCGCCTCGGTATCGGGGTTGCTGTCCAAAATGCTGGAATCTTAGATGGCGGGGAGAACTTACCGATGGCGATCCGCGCCGGTTTTGCTTATAGAACCTGGAAGGAACCGGAGGCAGCAGCAGCGGGTTCAACAACGCTTGAACGTGAAGTCTGGGCACTTGTTGCAGACGTACACCTCCCGCTCATTGATACAAATCCGAGTTTTCACGTTGGGGCAGAACGTTGGTTCTACAATAGCGTCGCAGCGCGTATCGGTTACCGCATTGGCTTAAACGAGAATCCGAGTGACGGGTTGTCACTCGGTGTTGGTGTCCGACGCAGCGGTGAGGATGCATTAGCGAATATTGATTTCCAATTCGACTACGCTTTTGTGCCGGACGCTTATCTCGGTAATGCGCATCGCGTTTCTTTCATTACACGGTTTTAGTAGCGGTCAGCGGTCAGCACGCTCACTACGTTCGCTTTCAGTTGTCAGTGACTCGCTTGTGGCGGGCGAAAACGTCCACAACTGCCAGGCACTCTACTGACTGCTGAGAGGGCTGCGTAGCAGCCCGCCCTGATTGCTGACGGCTATCAAACACTCGCTTCGAGCATTCGTTCAATCGGTGTACGGGCTTTGTCAATCACTTCAGAACTGAGCGTAACCTCATATTCACTGAGATCAGCGTTCTGATCAATCGCTTCCAGAATATTTGCTATCTTACCCAAACTCACCTTTGCCATGTGTGAGCATCGGATGGAACAGGCTGTCCAGAATTGGACTGCTGGAAATTCTTGTGCCAGGTTCGAGGTTAATTCACACTCCGAGGCGACGAAAGCACGCTCCAACTGGTTCGCTGCGACACGCGCCGCAATATCCTTCATAATCTGGCTGGTACTGCCGTAAAAATCGGCTTCTTGTAGAACATTCGGACGGCATTCCCAGTGGGCATAGAGTTTGCGGTTCGGATGTCCCTTCGGAATTTCGAAGGATTCTCGGATGCTTAGAAGATCGGTGAGTGTGAATCTTTCATGAACTTCACAGACCGCGCCGCGCGCAGTATTATCTTTACCGGGGTAGACAACTTTTTTCTCGTCTTTCAACTCTTCCTCTAAATTCTGTGCGAAGAAGATGTCCGGTACAAAGATTACTGTATCCCCCGGTAGCGTTTTTGCGATGTGTGCTGCATTCGCTGACGTACAGCAGATATCCGATTCCGCTTTCGCATCAGCGTAACTATTCACATAGATCATCACTGGGGCACCCGGATAGAGTTCTTTCAACTCTCTGACATCTTCTGCACCGAAGTTATCGGCGAGTGAACATCCTGCGGTTTTATCTGCGACTAACACTGTCTTGTCGGGGCTTAAGATTTTCGCTGTTTCTGCCATAAACGGCACACCGTTAAAGATTAAATAAGGTGCTTCTGTTTTTGCAGCATACATACTCAAGCCGAGTGAGTCGCCCTGTTCCTCTTTATCTGAGAGTCCAAAGACGAGCGGCTCCATATAGTTGTGACCGAGCATCACAATATCATGCTTCTGCTTTAGTGTGCGTATTCTGTGGATGGTTTTGGCATGTGCCTCTATATCGAGAAACGTTAAACTCGGATGGTGTCGCTTGTATAATTCTTGCTTAACGTCCTCAACACTGAGGTCGGTTGTACAATTTGGCGTATCTGTTGCCTGAGGGGTTTCTCCATTAGAACGTATAACAGTCATCTTTTTGGTACGCTCCAAATCTTTTTTATCAGTTCTATTAGGATACCCGCAAAATATTTTTTTGTCAAGCCTTAAACGGATTGGAATGGCACACGCATGCAAAATTTATGTCAAATTTTCTGTGAAACAAGAAAAAAAATATGTGCTGTTGCCCTTGTTCTATGTCTAATGTGGGGGTTGACACCAGCTGCGGAGAGTGTTTCGGTCAAATTAAGAGGGAAGATTGCGTTGGCTGGGATTCTTTCAGGACTTGCGTATGCAACGCACGCCCTTATTAAGCGCGACAAGCGGGCAGTGGAGAAATTGCAACTCCATCTCGGCCCGCCTGAGCGTGTTGTTCGGTTTGAACAGGGATTTGACTTGTGGCGTATTGATTATTATAAGGAGCAATGTTATCTCTTTCGGAACAACCGATTTATCGAATCTACACCTTGTGTAAATCTACAATCAAGGCATCGAGTGGATGTTCGTAGTCAGACCTGCATATACAAGTTCATACCGCCATTTCTTATTGATACGCCCGTTTTAGAGTTCCCCAGGTGGTCGCCACTTTGCCATTCGCACTTACGGCGAGCCCCTCAACTTGTATCTTCCGGTCTCTATCGTCTGGTAGACGAACGTTTGCTTGGTCGGGAGCCGTGGCTTTCACGTTAGTCGTCACGAAGATCGCATCTATCATCGTCGCGTCTTCGCGGACACCGATCCGTAAAAGCGTCTCACCTTTTTTGTCAAACTCCCATTCTCGATCGAATGTTCCACCATCTAACCAGTGGTTGATACGGTCCCAATGCCACGCGGCACCTTGTGCGACCCCCCAGCGAAACTCTGTATTTTGCGTCTGCTGTGCATTTTCGTCTGGATCGGCGGGTTGCCACGTCACCCAGAAGGAGTCGCTATTACCGTCCCACGCTATAACGTGACCCCAGAGGGCATAATCGCCGGGTTCTGGAATGTTGATGATAAAATCGGCATGACCCACACCACCGCCACCGGCTACCGGTTCCCCTTCCATCCAGATGAATTTCCCATCAGAGGCGAGTTTATCCTCAGCAATAATCATCGGCTCTACCATCTCGTTTGCGAGTTCTGCTTCAAGTGCGAGCTCAACTTCGGCACCGAGTCTTGTTGTTCCATATATGAATCCTGTTAACATGATCAGCGTCAGAATTAGAATGTATCTCATCGCGAACCTCCTTTTTTGTATAGCAGTCAGCGGAGTAGCAATCAGCAGTCAGGTCGCTACGCTTTCAGCGGTCAGTTAAGTCGTTTGGTAGTTGCGGACGTTTGTCTCTTACACAAGGACTTTTTGCTGACTGCTGAGAGTGGAGCGTAGCGGAACGCCCTGATGGCTGACTGCTATTACCTATCTTCCAGCTTTGAGTTTACCCCAGGTTGTAGCGAGTTTATCTTGCGGTTCAACAGGGACTAAGGAATCTGATGGAATCGGGTCGCGAGGACCTACTTCCGCTTCGTCCTCGGAAAGATTGTCGGTAATGAAGATCACATCCAACATGCAAGCATCTTCCCGGACTGCGATACGGAGCGTTGTTTCACCTGCCTCCAATTCCCATTCCCGTTCAAACGTGCCGCCATCTAACCAATGGTTAATACGGTCCCAGTGCCATTCGTCGCTTTGGGCAACGCCCCAGCGGAACTCAGTGTTTTGAGTTTCTTGAGCGTTCTCATCTGGGTCGGCGGGTTGCCATGTCACCCAGAAGGAGTCGCTATTACCATCCCATGCGATGACCTTGCCCCAGAGCGCGTAGGTACCGGCTTCTGGGATAGGCAGGATGTATTCTACCCACCCTTCACCACCGCCGCCCGCCAGTGGAGGTCCTTCCATCCATACAAACTGTCCCCCTGACGCATCGGCATCGTCGTCGATTATCATGGGTGCTTCAATGGCATCCGCCATTTCTGCCTCAATTGCTCGCTCATAGCCGTAACTGATACCATTTGTTAGCAGTAAGCCGAATATGAAAAGTGTACCTAATACTAAAGTTGTAAAACGCATAAAACTATCTCCTTTTTTTGTAGCAGTCAGCCATCAGGTCGCTATGCTTTCAGCGGTCAGTTAAGTCGTTTGGTAGTTGCGGACGTTTGTCTCTTACACAAGGACTTTTTGCTGATCGCTGAGAGTGGAGCGTAGCGGAACGCCCTGACCACTGGTAGCCATTTTGTTATGGGGTTCGGATTTTGCCCCATTGCTGAATTTGTAGTCTTGGTGGTCCTACTGGTAGCACATCTGAACCGGTGTGCCATTTCGGTTGTGCTGCCCAAGCCCCGTTATTAATTAGTTCACGGCGTTCGCTCCCATCGGTACGCATCAGGTGGATAACCCATCTGCCGTCCTTCTCAAATTGAAAAGCGACGGTATCCCCATCAGGTGCATAAGCAGGCACGGCTTCGTCTGTTGGTGTATCTGTAAGTGCTTTCTTATTCCCGCCATCTCTTGCATCCATGATGTACAAATCTAAGTCGGCGAGGGCTTCCTTTCGGTGCATGGCAGCATATATAATCTGTGTGCCATTGGGTGCCCACGCTGGATAGATGTCCATCAGGGGCTGATGCGTCAGTCGCTGTTCAACTCGGGTATGGATATCAACGACGTATATATCCCAGTTGAATGCCCGTTTTGAGTGGAAAGCGATTGCATTGCCATGAGGTGCCCAGGCTGGGATCTCGTCTTCAAATGAATTTTGCGTCAGTTGGATGACCTTATCGTTTTGGAGGTCAAGCAGATAGATATCAAAATGTCCACCGCGGTTTGATGTAAAAGCGATACGCTTGCCATCGGGGGACCACGCAGGGGCTTTATCCGTCCCGGGGTGATGCGTTAATCGCTGCTGACGGGTACCATCAGCCTGCATCATATAAATTTCGTGATCTCCATCCCGCCGTGAAAAAAATACGATCTGCGTGCTATCAGGTGCCCACGTCGGATAGTAGTCCGCCGCAGGGCTACGCGTAAGGTTCACTGGGGCTCTCCCGACAGTATCTGTCAGGTAGATTTCCCAGTTCCCGCTCACATCCGAGGCAAAGGCGATCGTTAGAGGCGGCTGTGGTTGGCACAAAGCACTATCGATTAAGAGAGCAAACATCAAAAGAAGACTACTCTGGCATACTAACAGAATTCGCATTTTTTGTCTATATTTTTTAATTCGCTGTCAGCAAGTGGCTATTCGCTGTCAGTAGGGTGTGTGTCAGTTGCGTATTGCTTGCCTACTACATGCCGCTCTTTCACCGACAACCGATAGCCGAAAGCCTGCGCAGCAGGCGAACTGGCAACCACATATCAAAATTTCCCGTCGCGCACCTCAAAATGCGTCGGTTTACGGAGCGTTGTGCCACCAATCCGAACCCATTCCGCTATCCATTCAATCATCTTCCCTAAAGAGACGCGTGGATATCCAAAAAGTTCGTGGCATCGGGAAGCGTTACTCAACAGTGCTGTTTCTGCCTCTTCACCCTCAAAACGCGGCGATTTGTTAAAGCGTGTTCCGAAACATGAGGCGAGGTATCGTATAGAAACCGTTTCTGGGCCCGTCACATTGAGGATCAACGGTGGGCTTTGGCAGTGCGCCAAAGCCCGTAAGGCAACCCCATTCGCGTCGCCTTGCCAGATCACGTTCACATTTCCCATTTCCAAAGAAATTGGCTCTTCGGCGTAAACTTTTTCAGCGATATCCAATAGTATCCCATAGCGGAGATCGATGGCGTAGTTCAGTCGCAAAATTGCCATTGGCGTACCGAATTGCGACGAAAAGTAGGCACATATCCGTTCACGGCTCAGGCACGATTGTGCGTATTCACCAATCGGGGCAACCTGCGAATTCTCAGTAGCACCACCGTGAGAAATTGGAGTCAGCGGATAGACGTTTCCAGTTGAGAAAATGACCAGTCGGGAGTTGCGAAACTTATCCGCTACACGTCCGGGCATATAGCCATTCATCGCCCAGGTCAGGCTTTCGTTGTCTGTGGAACCGAACTTCCTACCTGCCATCAGGATTACGTTTTCGGTGTCAGGTAGATTTTGGAGGTCGTTTTCCGAGAGCAGATCAGCGGCGATTGTTTCAATACCGACTTCTTGTAAGTTTTCTTGCACGCCGGGTGTTGAGAAACGGGAAGTCCCAATTACGTTTTTGGTGATACCTGCGCGGTCGATGGCGCGTTTCGCCTGTTTGGCGAGTGTCGGTCCCATCTTTCCGCCAATACCGAGGACAAGAATATCGCCTTCGAGTGCAGCGATTGCTGCTATCACTTCATTTGTCGGCTCGGATAAATATGATTCTAATTGGGTTTCTGTTTTTATCAACGCAGGATCAGGTGTGTTTACGGGACAAACCCTGGGGCCTGTCCCGTCGTTTTTGGGTTAATATTTAGCCTTGATGTTTGCCCATGTGGTGCTCAACTTTTCCTTAGGATCGACAGCAAATAGGACACCTTTGTTCATGTCAGCGTTAATCTCGTCCTCACTCAAGGCGCGTGTGTAGAAGGCGAATTCATCAATAAACCCATTGAGGTATTGAATATCTGCCTCGTTATCTTTACCGAGGACAATGGCACCTGTTGGTGCAGCAAAGATTGTGAATTTTCCACTCCAATCTTCTTCACTGACGACTCTACCGTTGAAGTAGGACTTCTGAACTTTGCCGTCGTAAGTGCCAGCAATATGTACCCACTTTTTAACAGGTAATTCCGGAATCGCGGTCTGGTGTTCTGTGTTTTTGGTGTCGTAGATGTAGAACAC
This sequence comes from Candidatus Poribacteria bacterium, assembly GCA_963662915.2. Taxonomy (GTDB): domain Bacteria; phylum Poribacteria; class WGA-4E; order WGA-4E; family WGA-3G; genus WGA-3G. The sequence goes on from CAXXEU010000002.1 coordinate 3,887,668, forward strand.
CATGTCCGCAGTGCCTTCGATAAAAGTTTCAGCGGGCCACGCCCCAGCACCATTTAAGGTTTCCCATACTTGCTGTGTCTCGCCGGTGTGTGCCTCAAGCATCACCCAATGTTCCACGGTCATCTCTGTGAGATCAACGTCTGTAAGACCGGGGATTTCTGGTTCGGTTTTGATAAAACTTCCGCCATCAAACTCCATTGCGCCGCCAAGTTTGCCTTCCTTGCTCCAATCAGCACCAGAAACTTCACCGTCAAATCCGTTGCCGCTGTCATCCGTAACGTCTTTGTCATCATCTTCATCGAAGGAGTAGTAAACCAGCAGGTCCGGATCGTTCCGAATTGCTTCAACGTTCGCTGAAAGCGCGATGACAGCACAGAGAGCTAACCAAAAGAGTACCCTTTTCATTGTGATTCTCCTTTTTTAATGGTTATCAGTTGTCAGTTATTGTTCGTAAATCGAAGCCAAATTATCTGTTCGACTTAATATTCGCCCAAGACATCGTGAGTTTCCCTTGTGGTTCTACTGGGGTCAAGAATGCGGATGCAGCTTGGTCCATGCTTGCTTGGATCTCGTCAGCCGAGAGGGCACGATCCCAAAGTCTAACCTCGTCAACGCTTCCAGTCCACGCTTCACCGCCCCAGGTACCGATGGTCACTGCACTCGTATTTTGAGCAGGCGCCACCGGATTGCCGGATTCTTCGGAATAGGTCACTTCGCCGTCCACGTAGATCTCGACTAAGCCGTTGTTGTCGTCAGTGTGGGTATAAGCGAGATAGTACCATCTGCCTAACTCTAATTCTGTTTCGTTATCGTTAATATCTTTGAATCCACCGGCTGCACCGTTTGTCCAGATTTTAATACCGTTTGCCGGATTCATACCGAACCCGAACCCAATGTGCCGGGTTGCACCGCTCTGTCGAGTGCCAAAAATAATAGCGTGTGCGTTTGGTAATCTGTCCAGTTGTACCCATGCTGCCTGTGTAATCGCGCCTTCGAGATGGAAAGCAGCATCGTCTTCAATAAGGACGTGATCTGCAGCCGCCGCAAATTGGAGTGCTTTGCCGAATTGTCCATCAATCCATGTGGCACCGCCCATCACTTCACCTTCAAAGCCGTTTGCTGAGAAGTCTTGTGTCACACTACCGGAACCTTCATCAAGCGGCATATACAGCACCAGTCCGTCCATTAAATCAGCGTGAGAGAATGCTGCACATAAGAGTAGACAGAACGTGATTGTTGAAAAAATTTTCATGGAATCTCCTTGGGTTGAAAAGTAAAAAGTTTAATATTGTACTGCGATACAGAGAGCAGAGAACAACAGTTGTCTTCTTCTACGTCAATTTCATTCTAACAAATTCTCATTTTTGTTTCAACGCAGAAATTTATTGCAAAAAACAATCTGTTTTTACTTTACTCCGCACCTTGTGGAAATTTAAAAAAAGTTTGCAATACAGAACGGTGCATGATATAATTAAAAAACTTGACAATTTTTCTATGGATAACCTATAATTTGCACTGGAACCTAAAAAGGCCTTGACGCGTTAAATGTGTTTCTGGTATTATACGCGTTAAAGTCAAAAAATTCTTGACATTTAAGGTTTGTATTGTGTATAATTTATGGTGACCTGAAAAAAAGGTTGCGACTTGGATGTGTTTCTGGTATACTAAATGCAAACGTGGGGATCCCGTAATTTATGACCCCATAATTAAGGAACAGTATCCAAAGGTATGAATGCTTTATTCTATCAGCATAATTTCCTGAGGGCAACAAACAACGATGAATAACCAAATTGTTAATTTTGCAGTTAAAAAAGTGAACGGCGAAACTATCCGAGGCGGCTTCTACGCCTTGTGGACAGTTAACCCCTTCGCGGCTTTGGTCAACGGAGCAATATTAACTATTAGTTATCACCTATTACCCCCCCCCACCATGGATTAACCACCAGTTAATTTTATCCAATCGTTGTTTTGTTATTGCTTGCCCTATAAAGGGAAATCCACTCACACTATTTCCAATAAAGCTTACGCAAATACACCTTGTCAGAGGTATCGCTTCGCTACCCTTGTGTTTATCTCTTGCTGTTCTGTTATCTTTGCGTAAGTCCTACCTATTTAGCACTTTAGGTTTCCGAATTGCGAAATCTTCCTCCAATGTGTTAAATGTGTTCCATGGCGTAGACCCTATCTATTTTGGCGCGCCACGCCCTGCGGACGCAAAATCATCGATCATTAATTTTGATCAGACCGATAGCAGGCAGAATTATCTGCTGCGGCCTGCGGGAACTTGCCCGTGGACAGGATACCTCGCGCCTATTGTCTCAGGAACTCAAGGCGCGAGCAACGCTCTGCACACTAAACACAGTTCACAACTGTGGTCCGTCCTTACTGTTAGCGCAGTGGAGATCGGTGAGTGTGTTATAGCATATCAACACAAGTTGATTTTTTCAAATTTAACTTTACGTAATAGGAGAATTTAATAGATGAATACGTTTTCACGCTTAAGCATGTTTGCACTCGTTTGTTTCGGTTTTGCCGTGATGTTTCTCGGGATTCCTGCTAACGTGCACGCCCAAGAATTTACTCTGTCGGTCACCTCGCTCGACGAGAGTCCCGAGGTAGGGGCTGAAATGACGATTACTTTTGCGGCCCGTAAGGATGGTGCAGTTTCGCCCGATGAAGAACTAACAATTACGTGGTCGGATAATGTAAATGTTACGTCAGGTAGCACTGCCATAACCGATGCCTTAGGTACATTTGACGTAACGGCTATAGGAACCACACCGGGTCGGGGGTGGGTTCGAGCAGAATGGGATAAGCCTGTACTTGTAACTGCAAGAGGGGCAGTGGCTCGATTTACTATAGTAGATGTAGGCAAAAGCCCTGCCTTAATCGTTGTTGGTCCACCTGATACGAGCGATCTAAAAATTGGTGATACTTTCACACAGGTGATTTCTATCGAAAATAGAGGTAAATATTCGACTTTGCCTTTGTCAGCATGGCAAATGGATGTTGTGTTTAATCCTTTGATACTTGCTGTTGCTACGGACGCAGATGGAAATCCTTCGGTCACATTGGGCGATGCTCTGCGTAGTGATGCCCATTCTACTCCTCCAATGGTATCAGCGGGTAAGATTCGCGTAAGTCAGGCCCGCCCGGGATTGTCTCCTGTCGGTATCTCTCTGGCTCCGGATGACAAAAAGACCTTGCTAACGATTATGTTTACGGTTTTGGCGGTTTCGGAAGAACAGTTGGGGCTCCACAATGTCAAGCTCCAAAGTTCAGAGGATGATAACGAAGACGGGACGCTTGATCGGATATCCTTCTCTATTCTCGTTAGTAATATGTTTGTCGCTACGCACCAGGCTTCCCAAAGTTACGATGTTAATCAGGATGGAACGGTGAATATCCAAGATCTGGTGATAATCGCTGGCAGCATTGGGATAGTTCCACACAACCCACGTGCAGATGCAAATGGCGATGGGTCTGTCAATGTCTTGGATCTCGTCGCGGTTTACACGAGTAGTCAGTGGCTCCAATCGGCGGCGCATACAAAAGTCAACGATTCTAATGAGGCTGCTCTAACAGCTCCTTCTGTGAGCCGTAATGTAAGTCCATCCACGATTCAAACCTGGATTGACCTGGCGCGGATTGAAGACGACGGCTCTGCCATCTTCGATCTCGGTATCGCGAATCTTGAGGTACTGCTCGCTTCCAGAATTCCGAGTGAGACGCGCCTCCTACTGAACTACCCGAATCCATTCAACCCTGAAACATGGATACCGTATCAGTTGGCAGAAGCCACGGATGTGAGGGTGACGATCCATTCGATGAACGGTTCCCTGATTCGGACGCTTGAGTTAGGACATCAAGCGGAGGGTGTCTACCAGAGCAAGAGCCAAGCGGCGTATTGGGATGGTCGTAACGAGTTCGGCGAGCAGGTAGCGAGTGGAGTCTATTTCTACACGCTGACGGCTGGCAATTTCAGTGCGACTGGCAAAATGCTCGTTCGGAAGTAAGGTTCGGGTCGTGTGGGGTGGGTTTCCAAGCCTGCCCTGCATTTTCATTTTATATTAAGGTACTCCGAGCAATTGATGCTTGTTTGCCGCGAATTGCATCAATTGCTTTTCTTTTCTGAAATGGACAGAGGGTGTTGTGTGCACTCGGAAATTTACTTATAATCAGTTGCAGAGGCATTCAATTGTCGGTGGGGCTTCACAGGTATGAACATGAAGTTGCTATTACGAGTTTCGCCGTCATGGATAGCCGGGGATTTCGCAGCCACGCGGAGGATGTTGATACGGAAGTGAGGAGGGCACAACTTGAAGATTTTTGTTTTCTTGATATTGCTTATTGGGACAATAATGGTTGCTGGCTGCGGTGAAGAAGAAGAAATCATAGACACCATGAATACAGTTGTGGACACCCGGCCCGTCGTGCCCCCTGAGTCGCAGCCTCCAGTTACCACGCAGCCCAATCCTGTCGTTGTATCTGGGGGTATGGTGCGGATTCCGGCAGGCACGTTTCGGATGGGGAGCAACGACCCCGAGGCGTTCATCGATGAGCAGCCGGTGCGTTCCGTGTATGTCAACGCTTTTTCTATGGACAGGTACGAGGTAACGAATGCGGAATATAAGCAGTTTGTAGATGCCAACCGGCAATGGCAAAAAGGTCGTATTCAAGCGCGATACCATGATGGTGGTTATCTCAAACATTGGAACGGAAATAACTATCCGTCTGGGAAGGCGAATCATCCGGTCATTTATGTGAGTTGGCATGCGGCGCGAGCGTATGCGACCTGGGCAGGAAAACGTCTACCGAGGGAGGTGGAATGGGAAAAGGCTGCGCGCGGTGGGTTGGAGGATCGAAAATATCCACGCGGCAATTCCATAGATGCCGGTAGTGCAAACTATGGCAACGGTGTTGGAGGGACGACCTCTGTTGGACAGTATCCTGCGAACGGTTATGGCTTATTCGATATGTCCGGGAATGTGTGGGAGTGGTGTTCGAATATGTATGATAATATTGAAAATTCCCGGATATTGCGGGGTGGTTCTTGGAGTTCGCACGCCCTTGATGCACGAGTCTCCTTCCGGGGTGCGGACCTTCCGACTTTCACGAGTGACGATGTGGGTTTTCGGTGTGTGAAGTAGGGGGATAGCGGTTAGCAATTGGCGATTAGCAATTAGGGGTTGGTGGCTCTCGATATAGTAAAACCCGGAATTACTTGGACACTTTACCCCCTCAGTCCCCCGCAAGCAGGGGAGGTGAACGGGCAATTGAGGTGTATCTATAAGATGTGCTTCAATCGCCTATCTGTTTTGAGGGTGCTTTTTGTATGACAGGAATGACATACGAATATTTACGCCAGCGATCGTCTCTGTCTCTACGCGCGATTCGGGTTTCTGGCGGTGATCGAAGACGACGTAATAGCCTTTCGTTGCGTTTTCCAATGTAAGGTAACGCAAAATTGCGTCAGAGTGTTATCTTGGTATGATAGTGAATTGGGTAAAATTTCAAAAATTCAGTTCCCTGCTGCCCTCCCGCAGCCTTGAGGAATAAGGAATACTTACTTAAATGAAAAAGCGAATGTGTGTCTATTTTTTTCTTTTTACAGTATCTGTTTTTCATTTTTCGATTCCGAATATTGTTTTCGGGCAGCTATCAGATGCCCAACAAGTATTTGAAAAGTACAAGGAATTACTTACGCGCGAAGATGTTCAAAAGTCGTTTCCGAGTTTCCTGCGTGTTTTCAAAAGATCAGACCTTCAAAATAGTTTGAGTCCTGGTACTATTAAGATTATTTTGGACAATCCTTTGGCGATCAGAAATATTGATGATGACATAGACAATAACTTCTTATTCCTCCTGGGTACAGAGGACGAACTCAAAATGTTGTTCAGAGAGGAACAATTTTATGCTGTATTTACAGACCCCGGAAAGATTGAGGAATTCACTGTTTTGATTGAGTCACAAGAGGATCCAGATCCAGATCCAGAAGACCGTGAAACCCCTGATCCCCAACCACCCAAACCGACGACGTTGTCGATAGTATCAGGATATGGTCAAATGGGGAAACCCGGCAAGGCCCTGTCGCATCCGTTTGTCGTGGAGGTTCGCGATCAGTATGGTGCTGCTTTTTCTGGGGCTATCGTTTCCTTCCACATTGCTCAAGGCGGTGGTCGTCTCTCGTCGAAAACAGCGCGTACCGTTAACAACGGGCGCGTCGAGAGGACATTCACGCTTGGTTCAAAGGAGGGTGTGAATGTAGTAGAGGTAACGCTTGCTGATATTTCTTCATCGCCTAAAGTCTTTTTCACTGCGTGGGGAGAACAGGAGCCAGTTGAACCACCACCAGAGAGGTCCGCTGACCCTCGCGCGTCGGTTCCCAATGTTTCGATTCCATACGTTGAACCACCACCAGAGAGGTCCGCTGACCCACCCGTGTATTGGATAGAGGATAATGCGATCTACTATCAGCCTGCCGGTGGTGATAACAATAAATTGCTGCTTAAACCACAGGGCGGAACTCTAACGGGTGGTCTTGCTGTGGATATGAAAGGCGAAAGGATTTATTGGACAGAGAAAAGTAATAATGAGGGGAGAATCCGAAGTGCTAATCTCGAGGGCAAAGATGTTATGAGACATGCTGTTTTAAAACCAAAAGATGGGGTGCCCCGCGGTGTTGCTGTTCATACTAACGGGAATAGCGTTTATTGGACAACCTCTTTGGGAAAAATTCAACATATTAATGTTACAGATCCCACTAACTTTAGCGAAAATGTAAGCACAAACCAGAAGGCTCCAAAAACGCACATCGCCTTTGATGAAGATGGTGGGCTCTATTGGACAGAGCCAGATGGTATTAAGAAGAGGAACAAAAAGGGTCTAATCGTGGAGGTCTCAGGTGATAAGTTAGGAGGTATTGCCGTTGCTGATGGAAAGGTGTATTGGACGGAGCAGACAGGTAATCAACAAGGAGTAGTCAGGTGGAAGAAAATCAACGGTCCGGGTGGCAAAGGCAAGTTTCTTGATGAGTTAGTAGAGAGTGTTCCTAAAGGGATTGCGGTGGACGCTGAAGGTGACAGAATTTATTGGACAACCTCTTTGGGTGAAATTCAGAGTAAACCGGTCCCTGAAGATGGCGAAACTGTTGTTAGGCGCAGAGATAATTCTGCCTCTGCCAGCGGTATTGCCTTGGGAAATGGGTCATCAATACCATCGGGTCCTGCTGCTGCACCTGCAATAAGCTCAATAGATCCCCAGGAGAGTACTTTGCTTGCGAACTATCCGAATCCGTTTAATCCTGAGACGTGGATACCGTATCAGTTGTCCGAATCTGCGGAGGTGAACGTATCGATCTATGCCGTGAACGGGAGTCTCGTTCGCACACTTGACTTAGGACATCAGCCTGCGGGTATCTATCAGAGCAGAAGCCGTGCGGCGTATTGGGATGGTCGCAATGAACTCGGTGAACGTGTGGCGAGTGGTTTGTATTTCTATACGCTGACAGCACGCGATTTCACAGCGACGCGGAAGATGTTGATACGGAAGTAAGATTTAGGCTAAGATGGATTTGGAATTTAAGTTCGTAGTAGGGCGATTCATCGCCCGTTGCAAAGCCCAAACGTGTTGTGAATACGCTACTACAAACAGAATTATGTACCATTCTCAGCTAAATACTAATGTGTGAAAGGAGTATACTGTTATGAGTCGTTATTTTGGTTTGTTAAGAGATTGGAAAGTTAATGTCAAAACTGTTTTCGGTCTGATGAGCTTTTCGTTATTGCTTTTTATTTTACCGATGGCAGCTCAAACTGAAATAATAGGCTTTGTTGAGATAGAAAAAAATACAAAACACGAATTTGAAATTACAGCCGAGCTTCCTGTCGGAACTCCAATCCGGATTGACTACATTGAATTTTATGCTGAGGATGCTAAAGGGCGGAATAAGCGGAAGAAGGAGTGTGGAGGTCTTTTTAATATAATACCTTGCTATAGTTATACAGGTAAAGTCAAATATGAGTGGGGCAAGTATGGGGATTATAGTGTGACTGCCAAAGTCGTTGACACAAACGGAAAAGTGCGTAATGAATATACATGGCGGGTAGCGGTTCGTAAGCAATTGTCAGAAGAGGAACACAGGGAACAATGGGAGGAAGCGAACACACCACGCGCCCAGATTACAATACAAAAGGCAGAGGCTAGAAAAAAACGCCTTCCTCTTCCCTCGACCCATTATTTTGTGTGGTCTCCTCGTGATGAGATCACACTTACAGTCGGGGATGATTTGTATTTTGAGGTAGAGACAACTTGTGAGGATGGTATTGAATCCATTGAGTTCTCGGGCCACGATCCAAATCGTTGCAGGGCTTTCTGTAAAATATATTCCAAAATACAAAAGTATACTTTTGACACTGTTGGTGAACATCCAGTCACAGCCACGGTCACGTCTAAGAGAGGGGTCTCTGAAGTCATAACGTGGACTGTAAATGTAATACCTGAATTCCCTGACTTGAAAGTCCGGATTTCTCATGTTGACAAGTCCACCTTTAGCCCCGGTGAACCTTTTAGGTTGAAGGCGACAGTCCAAAATGCGGGGTACGCAAAATCACGTCCAACATCGTTATATTTCTATAGGGTATCGGGTTCGGAAAACATTCCCATAGATGCGTCGTACTTCGTCAAGGCATTGAAAGTTGGTGAAGAAATTGATGTCGGCCCGCACGTCAATGTATTCAAGGTGCCCAATACGCCTGGCACTTACTATTATAAGGCACATGTGGTGAATAATGAGGGTGAGATCGATACCGATAACAACTGGTCTGACCGTGTCGCTATTACTGTGAAAAGTGTGGCCCTGCCAGATTTGGTTGTTGCCTCAGTTCGGGTTAGCAAGACTTTCTTAGCCCTCGGCGAAAATTTTACGCTGTCTGTTACAGTCAGAAACGCAGGAACGGAGAGATCTGCTGCGACCAGAGTAAGTTACTACCAATCCTCCGATGCCCATATTTCGGCAGACGATACGCAGGTAGGCATACTCAATGTGGGGGCTCTCGATCCCAATAGAACCAGCAGTGGTAAGAACTTCAAGATCACGGCACCGAATGTACCTGGCACCTACTATTACGGGGTATGTGTTGACGGTGTCCAAGGGGAGAGCGATACAAACAATAACTGTTCTCGAGCCATCGCTGTTACTGTGCAAGTGCCGGTTTTACCGGATTTAGTGGTTGAATCCATTTCATCAAGCAGTAACGTCGTGGGACCAGGGGAAAACTTTACACTGTTTGTCACCGTCCGCAACCAAGGAACAGCAGGATCTCTGCCTACAGCGTTAAGTTACCACGATCCCAATGGCGGCCAAATAGGGACAACTCGTATAGGACGCTTGTCGCCGTCTGAGGTGAGTGAACAGAATCTCATTGTGAGAGCACCGGATCGGGTAGGCACCTACTATTACGATGCGTGTGTAGAAAGTCCTCTTCGTAGTGATGAAAGCGATCTGGACAATAATTGTTCTGTGGAACTCGCTATCACCGTTGGGACCCCAACGAATCGGGTGCCTGTGGCAGATGGTAGAATTCCAACGCAGACCCTTGTGGCGGGTGCTGCCCGGCAGGTCGATGTTTCTATCTATTTCCGAGACCCAGATGGCGATAGATTGACTTACAGCGCGTTCTCTGATAACAGGTATATTGCGACGGCGAGCGCATCACGGGATATAGTGACAATTACACCATTGCGGGTCGGGAATACGACGGTGTCGGTAACAGCGAGCGATGGCAGTGCAACGGCAACGCAACGTTTTACAGTGGAGGTGCAATCCGGACAAACGACGCAGCCCGCACAAACCACGCAGCCCACACAACTTGTAAACCAACCACCGACCGCGATAGGGACAATTGCACCGCAAACCGTGACAGTAAATGGTGCTGCCCTACGGGTGGATGTGTCCAACTATTTCCAAGACGCAGATGGAGACAGTTTGACATACACAACGACTTTAGATAATCCAAACGTGGCGTTCCTGCAAGTTGTTGGTACCAGCATAGGTATTCATCCGTTGCGTGCGGGGAGTGCGACTGTGACGGTGACAGCGAGCGATGGCAGTGCAACGGCAACGCAACGTTTTACAGTGGAGGTGCAATCCGGACAAACGACGCAGCCCGCACAAACCACGCAGCCCACACAACTTGTAAACCAACCACCGACCGCGATAGGGACAATTGCACCGCAAACCGTGACAGTAAATGGTGCTGCCCTACGGGTGGATGTGTCCAACTATTTCCAAGACGCAGATGGAGACAGTTTGACATACACAACGACTTTAGATAATCCAAACGTGGCGTTCCTGCAAGTTGTTGGTACCAGCATAGGTATTCATCCGTTGCGTGCGGGGAGTGCGACTGTGACGGTGACAGCGAGCGATGGCAGTGCAACGGCAACGCAACGTTTTACAGTGGAGGTGCAATCCGGACAAACGACGCAGCCCACACAAACAACACAACCAATACAGCCAGTACAAACGACACACCCTACAAACCAACCCCCGGAGGCAATTGGAACAGTTACGCCGCTAACGTTGACAGTAAATGGTGCTGCCCAGCGGGTGAACCTGTCCAGTTATTTCCGTGACTCAGACGGTGATAGCCTCACTTACACTGCGCGCTCGGATAACACCACTGTGGCTACAGTGCGTGTGTCCGTATCCGAAGTAACAATCACGCCCAGCCAGAGTGCGGGGAGTACAACAATCCACGTGACGGCAAGCGATGGGCATTTAAGTGCAACGCAAAGCATTTCCATTACCGTTGCTGATGCTCCGCCTGTACAGGATCCAACGTCTTTTGACCTTGCCATCCAATCTGCTACAGTGAGTAAAAGCACCGTAGCACTAAGTGAATCCTTTACATTATCTATCACTATTCATAACAACGGGCCTGCCGCTTCTGGTGCTGCTTCTCTTTCTTGTTATTACTCATTTATTCAAGGACGGACTCCGGAAGATCAGGTAAATTGGGAAGAGAAAGTAGAAGTAGGCTCACTTGCGTCGGGTGAAAGTACTACGAAGTCATTCAGGTTAAATGCTCCTTCAACGCCCAGAACCTATTATTACGGGGCATTGCTGGCAACTAACAACGGGGATACGAATATTTTTAATAATGTTGCTACTGAAGTCGGAGTTACTGTTACCAACCGCGAGATTCAGCCTTCTAATTTGTCTGACTTAGTGATTGAATCAATTCGGGTCAGTGAAAGCACGGTTGAGCCGGGCGAACGTTTTCGGTTATCAGCGACTGCCCGGAATCAAGGGAGTGGGGAATCGCGTTCGACAACATTGCGTTACTACCGTTCATCTGACGCGAGCATTTCAACTTCAGATACAGAAGTTGATACCGACTCTGTGAGTTCACTGGATGCCGATGAGACGAGCGACGAATGGGACAATATCACGGCACCGGATACACCGGGGACCTATTATTTCGGGGCGTGTGTGGACAGTGGGCGAGATGAGAGTAATACCAATAATAATTGTTCTGCTGCCATCAGAATTACCGTTGAAGTCTTGACACCTGATTTGGTCGTTGAATCCATTTCAGCGAGTGAAAGCACGGTTGAGCCGGGTGAACGTTTTAGATTGTCAGCGACTGTCCGGAATCAAGGCAGCGGGGATGCCCGTTCAACGAGGTTACGTTACTACCGTTCATCTGACGCGAGCATTTCAACTTCAGATACAGAAGTTGATACGGATTCTGTGAGTTCACTGGATGCCGATGAGACGAGTGACGAATGGGACAATATCACGGCACCGGATACACCGGGGACCTACTATTTCGGAGCATGTGTGGATAGTGTGCGGGATGAGAGCAATACCAACAACAATTGCTCTAATGCCGTCAGAATTACCGTACAGGGCGCACAACAACCGGCGGGCTTGGAGATCGGGGATTCTATTTTTGTGCAGAACGCAAGTGGCGGTGGTCTAAACGGTCTTATCGTCAGAAGCGGTGCGGGGACTGGGTTTAAACACATTATTTCCGTGTTTAATGGGGCAACAGGAACTATCAGAGACGGGCCCAAACAAAGAAACGGCTACGCGTGGTGGAAGGTGCGTTGGGATCACTCAAATGCAGTTTCTTGCGATGTTGACCCTTGTGATGGCTGGGTTTTTGAATCTTTTGGTGGAGTGAGAGTCATTGCCAAACCCGGTTTAGCAGCACCAACTCTTAATGCTGTGATTCCAAAGGAAATGGTCCTGCTGCCAAACTATCCGAATCCGTTTAACCCTGAGACGTGGATTCCTTATCAGTTGTCGGAACCTGCCGAGGTTAGCATTTCTATCTATGCTGCGGATGGGAAGTTAGTGCGGATGCTGGATTTAGGGCATCAATCTGTGGGCAATTATAAATCCCGGGGTCGCGCGGCGTATTGGAATGGCAGGAATGCACTCGGTGAACCCGTAGCAAGTGGCATGTATTTCTATACGTTCACAGCAGGCGGTTTCACCGCAACGCGGAAAATGCTCATAAGGAAGTAAGCTGCTTGGGAAATCTGGCGCGGTTGGGAAACCGAGCCTACCGGGCTAAGGGTCCTCATATTAAGGCGATAAACTCTTTGCACACCGGAATCCCAACGCACCAATACCGGCATACGTAGGACTCGTGCCGTGACGATTTGAGACGCGCAACCACTCCGGTTCGCTGTTCCATCCACCACCCCGCAGGACCCGAAACTCTATGATGTTCTCAAAATCGTTGATAATCTCCTCAACGTTATTCGCGCCTGCGGTTGGATTACGGCGAGGAGAGTTGGCGTAGAAATCAACCTCGTATCCGTCAAGGCACCATTCCCATACGTTCCCAGCGCTGTCGAACACACCGGAGTCGTTGGAAGGATACTCACCGATGGGCGTTGTCTCACCGATGTTTTTGCCGTAGTTTGCTCTGTTGAAATTAATACCGTTCCCCCACGGGTACTGTTTTCTTTTTAATCCACCACGCGCCGCTTTTTCCCATTCTGCTTCAGTCGGTAAACGTTTGTCTACCCAAACCGCGTAAGCCACCGCAGCGTACCAACTTACATAACGCACAGGATGATCGCTTTTTCCAAGCGGATGGTTGTTTCCGTTCCAATCGTTCAGATAATTATCATCAGCGAATCTACCATCAATAAGTTCTTTTTGCCACGCTGGATTCGCAAGCACGAAATCCTTGAACTCTGCATTCGTTACCTCGTTTGCGTCTATATAAAACGCATCGAGATGGACGGTGTGCACCGGTTGTTCGTCGTTATCCGCATCACCGTCGTTGCTCCCCATCTGAAATTCGCCTTCTGGAATTAAGACCATTCCGTCTGGAATAATAGGTTCAGGAATAATTGCCGGTTCAGGTTCAGCGGATGGATCAGATGGTTCAGTCGATACAGATGATTCTGTGATGATGGGTTCTACTGGTGTCGTTTCCGCGTCGTCTTCACGCGGACCGCAACTCAGTATATAAACGGAGAACAGGCAAGTAAGTATTAAACCTAACAATATAAATAAATTTTTCATAAAATGTAAAATCCAATTCCTGCTAATGCCTTCCAAGCATATTCCTTCGGACAGACATGTAGACCCTTAATAGACCTCCAAATAGTGATCCGTCTCCCACTGACTGATACTCAAATGATAGTTCCGCCATTCTTCACGCTTGACTTGGATGTAATAATCAGCGTACTCGTTTCCAAGTGCGTTTTTGATAACCTCGTCTTCTTCAAGAGCGTCTACAGCATCGCTAAGGGTTGCCGGTAAAGCACCGATGCCCCGCCTTTCGAGTTCATCTTCTGGGACTTCATAAAGGTTATCCTCGTTTTGTACACCTGGATCAATCTGATTTTCGATGCCGTCCAGACCAGCGGCGAGCATCACCGTCGCTGCGAGATAAGGATTCGCTGCCCCGTCACTTAATCGGTTTTCGATGCGTCCGGGTGCTGGGATCCGAATCATCTGTGTCCGATTGTTTGCGCCGTAGGTAACATAAACCGGTGCCCATGATGAACCCGAACGCGGGGGTCTCCGAACCAAACGTTTGTAGCTATTCACCAGCGGATTCGTGACCGCCGTTATCGCCTTCGCGTGTTTGAGGATGCCCCCCGTGAACCAATAAGCGAGTTCGGTTAAGCCGTTTTTGTCATTCTCGTCGAGGAACAGATTCGTCTGATTATCAGTATCCCAGAGACTCATGTGAAAGTGTGCGCCGTTGCCCGTCAAATTTGTGAATGGTTTCGGCATAAATGTTGCCAGCAGCCCGCGTTCCTCAGCGACTGTTTTGACCATCCACTTAAAGAAAGTATGTCGATCTGCTGTTGTGAGTGCGTCCGCGTACGTCCAGTTCGTCTCAAATTGACACGTCCCATCTTCGTGGTCGTTCGCGTAGGGTTTCCATTCCAATTCTTGCATATATTTGATGAGGGTTGTCATCATATCAAGATTGCGGTGCAATGCCCTTAGATCGTAACACGGTTTGTCCAGCGTATCGAGTTTATCCCAAGGGGTATAGTACCCTGCTTCATCCTGCTTCAAAAGCATGAATTCCGCCTCGATACCGACATTGAAGATGTAACCCATTTCTCGTGTTTTTTCTAATTGCTGTCGCAGAATAGTCCTTGGACAGTAGTGCCATGATTGTCCTTCGACGTACATATCACCCGCGACCCATGCTAAGTTTTTCCGCCACGGCACAACTGTCAGCGAATTAAAATCAGGGAGGCTTGCCATCTCCGGGTCGTGCGGATATTGCCCTATCTCTCCAGCAGCAAAGCCTCCGAATCCTGCCCCCTCTGCCGCCATATCCTCAAGATGCGTGGATGGGATGACCTTCGCCTTCGGAGCACCGCTCATCTCTACGAAAGAGCAGATGAAAAACTCAATACCTTTCTCTTCGACGAAGCGTTTGACCTGGTCCTGGGTCATGAAATGATTCTCCTAGGGATCAGCGATTTTATTATGAAACTCGCGTTGATATAAAAATGATAACTACAAAATGTGAAAACGTGATACCATTATAGCGGAAGTCCTGAAAATTTCAAGGAGTTTGTGGAAAAGAAAAATGATGACATTCTTCTCTCGCTTCTACACAAAATGGTCAATTTTGATTGGTGTTTTGATTCTTGTTTATCTATTACCCATCTGGTTGTTTCCTTATTTTCCGACACAAGATGGCGTAAGCCATGTCTATAACTCCCAAATCCTGACGGAATACAACAACCCTGAATATCAATTCCGAGATTATTACGAGATTAACTGGTATCCTTTTCCGAATTGGCTCTCACACTTTTCATTGGCAGGGTTAATGTTTGTGTTTCCAGCCCTCATCGCCGAGAAAATCTTTCTGAGTCTTTATGTTATCTTTTTCCCGCTTGCCGTCTCCTATTTCCTCAATGCCGTCCAGCGCGGTCGGCACGCCCTCGTCATCCTGAGTTTTACCTTTATCTACAATTACCTTTTTCTTATGGGGTTCTACAACTTTGCGGTCAGTGTGCCTCTTTTCCTGCTTGCACTCGGTTATTGGTGGAGACACAAGGCGCAAATGAACAGCGCGCGTATCGTTTTACTCAATTTACTCACCGTTGTTACCTATTTCGCACACCTCATCTCTTACGCCTTCATCTTATTCTCTATTGCCTTACTGGCACTGTTTCATTTCAGGCGAGACTTCAAACGGATTCTCATTACAGGTTGCTATCTCCTCCCTGCAGCCGCGCTACTTCTCGTCTACCTTCCAACTTCTGATCTATTGGCAGGGGAACCTCCTGCGTTTGGACTCAGCCGAGTCGGAGAACTGTTCGCTAACCTAATCGGTATGCATGTGCTTGTCGCTTACGCTGAACCTCCGAGTTGGCTCTCCGCGCTTGTATCTGCCTTCTTACTTTTTCTCGCTGTTATGACAATCTGGCAAAATAGGAAAGGTGCTACAGTAGAACATGCTGGGCAAAAGGCGTTTCTCTGCCTCACTGGAGTGCTTCTCGGACTTTATTTTATCCTACCCAATTCTATCGGTCCCGGCGGTTGGGTCAATGACAGACTCGCTATTTTAGCCACGCTTGCTATATTCGCGTGGTTTCGTGAATTTAATAAGATTCAGTGGAGACGTGTGTTCACGGCGGTTGTCATACTTTTGGTATTGGTTAACATTGTCTATGTCGGCGTTGTCTTCAAAAATCTCAACGCCGAGATACACCAGTTTAACGCTTTTGTGCAACGGGTTGGAAAGAACAAAATCATCCTTCCGCTTCACTTTGATCCGAGAGGCAGCTCCGAACGCGTAGGCATCTTTGTCAACGCCGCCAACTACTACTGCCTTGACAATGGGTGTGTCAATCTCGGCAACTATGAGATACAGTTTGACTATTTCCCTGTGCGTTTCAACGCTGAGTTTGAGAGACCCTTAGACGAGAAAGAGTGGGTCCAAACCCTCCACTGGGAACCGGAAAAGATAGATCTCTGTGATTATGCTGACAATGTAGATTATCTCTTGCTGTGGGATACGCCCGACACACCTATCGTTGCTGAGGCGATTGAGACGTGTTATACACTGATTGCATCGGAAGGGCGGTTGCGGCTTTATAGCGGAAAGCGATAATAGGGCGAGAAATCGGAGATAGAGGATACCCACAGACCACTTCAATATTCTCCCTTAAGCGTCAAGGTTGCAATGGTGTGTGTGTAATTCAGAAAATCGAGCAGCGGGTCCGCTTCGTTCGTGTGGTTTTGGGTAACCTGATAATCGGCGTTAAGTGTTAGATACGAATTGAACTGCCAGTTCAGCTGGACATTTGCCGCTATCTGTGTATCTCGACGATCTTCGGGGATTTCTGGAATACTCCCAGTCTCATCCAGAATCTGTCTACCTTCAAACTGCACCCAGAGTCTGGAGAGTCGCAGCCGTATCCACCGTCCGGTATCCAGTCGATAAAACGAACTCGCCGCGACTTCAGTACTGGCGAAACTAAAAAAGTCAACGCTGGAACGATTCAGGAATAGATTCACGTCTTCCTGAAACATAAGCCCTTCAGTTACTACTTGTATCAGTTTCGCGGAACCGATGTGCCGCCAATCGTTTCGACGTTCGTTATCTTCAAGTCCTGTGATACCTAAGATGAGGTTATTGAGGTTGGTTTCGTAACTGCTGTTCTCTATCCCATATTCAATTTTACCGAGCATCTGTTCGAGAAACCCAAATTGCAAACGCCCCGTTATGTTGTGGCTGTTAGCGCCGATGAGTAGGAAATCCTCTCTGAGCGATTCATCATCATCAAATCGGTGTAATCTTAAGTTATATTCTAAGACGCGTCCGAAGCGTAGACCGAGTTGTCGTTCGGTATTGTTATAGACATTGGAGGTCCGTACGAAACGTTGCAGCCGGTGTGAAGCCACAAGTGGCGGTAGACTTTCAAGAGGTCGGAAACTCAGTTCAGTTAGAAGAACATCGTTGAACGCATCGAATTCATCGAGTTTTCCCTCTGCCCCGGTATAATTTTCAACTTGGGGGATATATTGCAGTCTGAGTCTGAGTTTATCAGCAATGGGTAAATCTCCGTTCAAGTCAACGCCAAAGCGATTGATTATGCCCACAAGCTGCGGGTCGTCTTCTCCTGCCAAGCTGCTCGTGTATGGATCTACACTTAAACCCAATTCGATATGGTTGTTGAATGTATTAGAGAAGTGGGAACTTATTGTCAGTTCTGCGGGATCGGTCTCAGCCGGTTCGGGTTTTTGCTCTAATAAACTTTGTCCGAATTCAGTCTGAAGTTGTGCAAAGGCACTGTGGGTAGCCGATAAAAATGCGCCACTTCCCACTTGCGTGAGAATGATAAACGATATTCCGAGTTTTAACAGCAAGTTTTGATTTGCAGGCTGCATCAAAAAGCGATTTGTTTTTTTCACATACACTCCAATTCTATGGTAGGATAACGGAGATACTATTTCTATGAGATTCGTTTCTGTTCTGTCTCGCAGGTTTGTTCAATTAGTCTGGGATTTTTGTACCGATCAACGGCGTAGGTCCCATATCCTGGCGCGTATAGTCTCTCGACTATTCAATGATCCCGTCTTGTGGACTTGAGGCAGTTGCATAGAGTTTCCGGGGGATACGCCCTGCTAAAAACGCCGCTCTCCCAGCTTCAACGGCTTTCTTCATCGCCTCCGCCATCAGGACAGGACGGTGTGCTTTGGCGACTGCTGTATTGAGCAGAACGCCGTCACATCCTAACTCCATCGCTATTGCTGCATCCGATGCTGTCCCAACGCCAGCGTCCACAATCAGTGGTACCTGTACCAAATCACGGATAATCTGGATATTATATGGATTACGGATCCCCATTCCAGAGCCGATCGGTGCCCCTAACGGCATCACGGCAGCACATCCGAGGGCTTCTAATTTCTTACAGGTAATCGGGTCATCATTGCAATAGGGTAGCACAGTGAAACCGTCTTTAACGAGCGTTTCCGCTGCATTGAGGAGCTGCTCTACGTCTGGAAATAGTGTCTCCTCGTCCCCGATAACTTCGAGTTTGATGAGCGATGTGTCAAGTGCCTCTCTTGCAAGGTTCGCTGTCAAAATCGCGTCCTTTGCCGTGAAACAGCCAGCAGTATTTGGGAGAATTGTCATATCCCGTTCACGTAGAAGAGCGAACAGATTTTCACCCGATGTCTCCGTAAATTTCACACGTCGCATCGACACCGTTGCAATTTCGGCACCACTTGCTGCAATAGCCTCCGTCATTATGTGGAAATTCGGGTAACCCGCTGTTCCAATAAGTAACCTTGATGTATATGTCTGATCTGCGATTTTGAATTCTTGCATGTTTTCTCTTTCCGCTGCTAACCCTATTTCCTTAGGACTTACGCAAGATTTAGGATTACCCCCCTTCGTCCCCCCGCAAGCAGGGGGAATCTGTCGGTTTTTAGAGACAACTGCGTAAGTCCTGTTTCCTATAAAATGTTACACCAAAACGCTGAATCTGTTCAATATAGTATAGCAGCCTCAAGGTGTCTTTATCAAATATTTTGGAGTCGTGTTATCCCCCTTGGACGGCACGGATAATTTCTACATCGCTGTTCTCGCGAAGTTCTGTCGCTTGCCATGCCGTTTTTGGGACAACCTCCCGATTCACAGCAATAGCGATGCCCGCCTGTTTCGGATTCAATTCTAAAACGATGAGCAGGTCGTAAATATTTAAATTCGGATCAACCGTTTTTTCTTTGCCATTAATATGTATCTTCATTTTTTTGAATGTGTTTACGGCGCACGGTGTGTGCCTACTACTTTAAAAACCGGTCTAACTGAAACGGGGCGATTGTCTCTGAGATTTCACCGGTCAGAATCAGGTTGGCGATCTCGTAAGCCGTAATCGGCGTGAGCAAGATGCCGTTACGATAGTGTCCTGTTGCATATATTAGGTTCTCAATAGGTGTTTTGCCGAGTATGGGCGCGTTGTCTCTACTGCCGGGACGTAGACCGCTCCACGTTTCGAGAAGTGGAAGTTCATAGATACCTGGCACCGCTTCCCACGCCCCGCGCAAGAGTTCAAATACACCGCCAGCCGTTAAACGCGTGTCAAACCCCATCTCCTCGCTCGTCGCACCGACGATAAGTCTACCGTCGCTTCTCGGCACCAGATAAACGGATGTCGGATACCTTGCTCTGACAGTGCGAATGACGTTTTTGACCGTAATACCTTCCTCCATTTGCAGTGCCAACATCTGTCCTTTCACTGGCCTCACTGGTGGGATGATAGTATCCGGTAAACCGCCGATCTGCCCAGACCAGCATCCTGCGGCGAGAATACAGACATCTGCCCTTTGAAAACCGTCTTGTGTTTGAACGCCGGTTGCGACTCCGTTTTCTACGACAATTCGTTCAATCGTGCTGTTTTCCTGCAACACGCCGCCGCGCACCTGATAGGCACGCTGAAGTGCTTGGACCATCAGCCGGTTATCGACTTGATGGTCGGTCGCGCAGCGGATAGCTGCAGTCACACGAGGCGAGAGCGCGGTTTCAATTTCGCGTGCCTCGCGTCCGTTCAACCACTCGACCTCCAGTCCTAAATCTTGTTGTGAAACATAGAGGTGTCGGAGTTGATGCGTGTCATCGGGTTCTAATCCGACAATGAGGGTGCCTTCCACTCGATAGCCGATAGACTTCTTTGCGTCTGATTCTAGTTCATCGACCCATTGTGGATAGCGTGCTAAACTTTGGGAACCGAGTTTGAGCAGTTCTGGTTCTTCGCTATGTGCTTCGGCGAGTGGTGCAAGCATACCCGCGGCTGCCCAAGAGGCGGCACGCCCGGCTTGCGCACGCTCGTAGATGGTGACAGCGGCACCTGATTTCACAAGCTGCCACCCAATACCGAGTCCAATCACACCGCCGCCAATGATGATGATCTTCTTGTTTGTCATTTTTTTAACTATTACTTCTGGGCTGCTGCGTCCGTTGTCCTTGCAGTCTTCACAATTCTTAAGAAACCCTTGATGACCGAAAAAAGATAGGACTTACGCAAAATTTAGGATTGTCCCCCCGCAAGCAGGGGGAATCTGTCGGTTTTTAGAGACAACTGCGTAAGTCCTGAAAGATTTAAACCGTCTTTAGATTACAATTGGCAACGCAAATCCTGTCCAGACATAATGGTTAAAAAGAAAGATTATTCCAACACGTTGATGAAACAATCTTTTGCTTCTACAGGTTTGGAGATTAACCCTTTTTCATAAGCGAATTTCGCGAAGGCATCCCATTTTTCTACCGATTGCACCTGCGTCGTCGCGAATACATCCAGCGTATCCCGAAACGCCAGTTCTTCTAGCTCTTTAGAGGCATCAGGGTTTGCCTGAAAAAAGAGTTGAAGGGCATCATCGGGGTTTTCCTTCGTAAATCTAATTGCTTCCTCAATCGCCTTCATCAATTTTTTATTCGTTTCTGGATGGTTTTCCAAATAAGCGTCATTCGTAATAATTACTAATTCATAATAGTCGGGGATACCGTGTTTCTCAAGTGCGAAATAATCGGCTTCTGCCCCTTCAAGTTTCAACAGGTTTATCTCGTAGTTCCGGAATGGACCGATCACGGCATCGATTTGACCGCTGAGGAGCGGTGCCAAAATATTTGTGCCTACGTTTATCAGTTCGTAGTCGTCTTCGGATAACCCAGCATTCGCAGCGATGGCGTTAAACAGGAGGACATCCAACGGTGCAACCGTGTATCCGATTTTCTTCCCTTTGAAATCTGCTGGCGTTTTAATGCCGGTTTTCTTCAGGAAACTAATCGTGTTGAGTGGGTGTTCCACGAGGAGACCGATTGATTTGACCGGCAAAACTTCTTCACTGGCTCGCGCAATTGTGACACTCTGTTGGTAACTCACAGCAAACGGGTATTCCCCTGCTGCCACGAGTTTGAGTGGAGCATCAGGGTCGCCGCCCCAGAGTAATTCGACTTCCAACCCGTGTTTGGCGAAGATTTTGTTCTCTTGCGCGACATAAAGTGGTGCATGATCGACGTTAGGGAACCAATCGAGCAGCAGCGTCACCTTTTCTGTTTCGGTTTTCTCGTGACTGTCTGCGTGGTTGTCAATTTGTCCTGTTAGAAGTATACCACAACCGATGAGAAACATTAAGCAAATTGCTGTTTTCATGAGAATTTCCTCTCTTATTGATAGTCCGATATAGTTATCGGACCTCTGATTTGTTATACTGCCGCCACGGCATTGCGTACCGCGCCAGCAGCGTCATCAACCCAAAAAGACCTAAACCTAAAAGCGTTAAACAGAAAATAGCGGCGAATACGAGTGAAACTTGGAGTTTCCCATTGGCATATAACATAAGGTATCCAAGCCCTGCTTTCGCGCCGACCCATTCACCGATGACCGCGCCGATCGTCGAGATAGAGATACCAATCTTCGCACCCGAGAAAATGAATGGTAATGCCGAGGGGATACGTACTTTCCAGAGTATCTGCCACCGGGTCGCTCGCAGAATCCTAAACAGGTTTACTGTATCTGGATCGGTAGACTTCAAGCCGTCTAAGGTATTCAGCACGATCGCAAAAAACACGATCAGTGCTGCCATGACGACTTTTGAGGCAATCCCGAATCCGAACCATAGCACCAACAGCGGTGCAATCGCAAAGACTGGGACGGTTTGTGAACCGATGACATACGGATAGAGGGCTTTCTCCAATATCGGAAACTCAAACATCAAGATGGCTAAGGGTATGCCAATGCTAACAGCGAGGGCAAATCCGAGAAGCATCTCTTGTAGCGTCACAAACGTATGTTTCAGCAGTTGTGCGTGCTTCACAAAGAGCGTCACCACAATTTTCGAGGGAGCTGGTAAGATATAGCGCGGTATATCGAAAAGATGCACGGCAGCCTCCCATATCCCTAATACTGCGAGTAGGATAGCCACGGGAATCACGAATTTGCTGAACATACGCACCTACTTCTTAACACAAAAAAGCCGTCTTCCTTTTTTAGCCTTGCCTGCAAACTAAAACTTGCTTGACAAGGGTCGGTGTAGGGAACATACCCGTGCGAAAAAGGAACGGCTCTATGTTTGAATAACTTTTGGTTTTTAGATGTCAATTATCAGTTAAGAACGATTCATAACTGAATACCGCAACTTGAAACGTTCCAAGTCAAGGAGATTTTAGGCAAACCCTCCTTAACCGAAAACCGATAACTGAAAACTGATAACCATTAAAACATATTTCCCTACGCTGGTATGATCCAGATCAGGTTCAAAGGGTGTTTTCTCAGCTCTTAAGCACGTAAGAGCACCCCATAATATTATAAATGATTATAGCATATCCTCCGTTTTTAAAGCAAATTTTGAAGCAGTAACAGTTTTATTAATCTATTGGCATCGCGTGCTCCGGAATTTCCACATCCTGTTCACTCCAGAATTTATATGCGCCGCGATGCAGCGGGATGACAAACGCCTTTGGACCGTTTTCTATCGTCATATCAGCAGCGGCTTGGTTTGTTTGGAGCATCGCCTGATGTCCTTCTGGTGAGTAAACCTGTTTCAGAAGTGCGTAAATCGTCTCCTCACTTATTGCTTTGTTTGAGATGAGGACTGTCGGCATCAGAATCGTCTTCACGGATTTAACTTTGCCTTCATAGGCACCCTCGGGCAGGGAACCGGAGAGATAGAACGGATACTTTTCGTAGAAACCGTACTTTTTCGCAGGTGTGTCGAGATCTAACATACGGATGGATTTGATAGTCGTCAGTTGGATGACAGCACTGTTCGGGACGCTGACCAGCCATTGGAATGCAGCGACCTGTCCATCTTGGAGTGCCTCCGCAGCGGCGGTGCCGCCTTTGTAGATCGGCGTGAACTCGCCCCAGATGCCCGCTAATTTTGACAAC
The DNA here is from genome assembly GCA_963662915.2 of Candidatus Poribacteria bacterium. GTDB lineage: Bacteria > Poribacteria > WGA-4E > WGA-4E > WGA-3G > WGA-3G. Next base: position 3,911,071 of record CAXXEU010000002.1, read on the forward strand.
CGTTCTAACGTTTGAGCCGTGCCTGACCCACTCGCGCCAGATGCGATTTTTTTACCAACGATGTCCTCAAACTGATGAACGTTGCTGTTTGCGAGTGTTGAAAATTGGTCGTAGGCGATAAAGAGCAACGTCACCATACGGATATTGCTTTTCGGTCCTTCCTCTGCGAAAATTTCCTCTCCATGATAACCGAGATACGCTTCGGAGGCAAAAACGACACCGAGTCCTTCTGTGTCTTCGTTGACACGCCGCGTATTTTCGATTGAACCCGCTGAGGCTTCAACGGATACTTTTATATGTGACTCTTGGTGTGTCAAGATGTGGCTAACGCCACCGGCAAATTGTGAAAAACTACCCCCTATGACACCGCCCATAATTGAGAGCCATTCCCTTTGCTGAGAAGAGGCGTTGTCTGTTGCAGCTTTTTCATTTGATTGCTTATCGCTGCATCCGTAAAAGACAACTAATACAGCCAATACGAGGGATATGGACATATAGAGTCCATTATGGTATGCAAATCTGATTTTTGTAAACATAAGATTTCCTTTTGCGTTTATACTTGGTATAATCAGTTTTCAAAAATGATACCAGATATTTTCTGGTGTTTCAAGGATTTTCTGAAATGTAAAGCAAAGACAAATTGTACGCTATCCGCTCACGATTTGGGCGGGAGCGGACCCCTAAGCGCATAAATTTACTTGATAAATGTCTGTGGAACTGTTACACTTTAAGGGAAGAAGAAAAAAGGAGACTACAAAAAACAATGAGACGTTTCTGTGCACATCTGTTATTGGTCGGATTCAGTCTATGCTTCGTTATCAGTCCTGTTGCCCATAGCGATACTACTACAAAAAAACGTACAGCTGTTCTCTTTTTTGAGGACCACAGCAAATTTGATTCGTCTACTGGATGTGGTTGTGTGCCGGGCTTCATTGGGAGTATATTTGGCACGAAAAAACGGTGGGATTTGGGGGACGGGTTCCGCGAAATGCTTAACAGGAGATTGGTTGAGACGACTGTATATGAACCGGTGGATAGGAATGAACTCTTAGATGCTATGGCATCTATGGAACTCTCGCGGCCGGTCTTAAAGAAAATGGATCAGGCACAACGTGCTGAACTGGCTAAACGTTTGAATGTAGATGTGATTGTGATGGGCGATATCCGAAAGTTTAATCAAGAACGCTTAAGGGCTAACGCTTCTCGGACGCTACGGGAAGGTGGACGTCAAGCGCAGCGGGGTAGCGCAAGTGCAAGCTATATGGCACCAGTGATTTTGCGCGGTTCTCTCCACCGTGTCACGATTAGACTCAATATGACATTTTACGATGCTGCTGGGAATGTAGTCGCTGAACCCCGGATTACTGCGACCCGCGACCATTCGTATGCTGGCACAAAGGTGGCTTCCCTTGAGGCGAGTGTGACAGAGGAGGGGACGAACCTCACCCTTGGTCAGACACCGGACAGTCGCCGTGCAAATCCGCGTCCAATCGTTAGACCGACGGAGTTGAATGAAATCAAGTTTGCGAGTGCTGAATATAACAGAACGCTTTTTGGCTTCGTAACAAATGAGGTGCTCGTTAAAGTCGTTTTAGCACTTCGTGATAGTGTTGGCCCTAATTTCATTACACCTTGGGAGTCTAAAACCGCAACCGCTAAGAAGGCGCAGGAAAGTACCGAAAAAGCAGCAGATGGACCCATCAAAGGGAAAATCCAATATGTGGATAATGAGAACCTCGATAAGATTTATATCAATATCGGTTCTAACAGAGACATCGCTATCAACCAAGAGTTTGCTGTTTATACGAGAGGCAAACCCGTGCGCGACCTTGATACTGGCGAAATCCTGGCCTACCTCGAAAAACAGGTAGCAGTCGTGGCAGTTTCTGAAATTCTGAATGATAAAATTTCTATATTTCGCGTCGTTGAAATGGCGGAAGATCTCAAAATCGGCGATGTTGTTCGCGAAGTTACTTCTGAGTCTGACGCACCGGCACAATCCGATTCTGAAGCAGAGGCAACTGAAGAAGAGAAATAAATTCTCCAAAGAGGTGCTATATGATACAACACTCGACTCTTTACAGCAAGATTTGTGTAAAAGCCATATTACTTTTTTGCTTTTTGATGGTGGGTCTCGTAGTGTTATTCGGTTGCGCTGATCCGAATACGCAAAGGAAAAGCGACACAGCGGATTCTACCAGCACGCCTTCTTCAGATGCGGTGGACAAAAAGATTAAAATCGGTTTATCCATGGACTCCTTGCGTGTAGAGCGGTGGCAAAAGGATAGGGATATTTTCATTGCTGAAGCAGAAAAACTTGGTGCCGAAGTGATTGTTCAATCTGCTGATGGCGATGAACGGCGACAAAATGAACAGGCAGAGAATATGATTACACAAGGTGTTGATGTCCTCGTTGTCATTCCCAAAGATGGTGTCGCTGCCGCCCAGATTGTCCAAGCCGCACACGCAGAGGGGATCAAGGTGATTGCCTACGACCGTTTGATTCGTGAGAGCTCTCCCGATCTCTATATCTCTTTCGACAACGAGAAGGTAGGGTATTTGCAAGCCGAGTATCTGCTGCGTCAGAAACCGAAGGGGGATTATTTCCTACTCGGTGGTGCTCCAACGGACAATAACGCGCAACTCCTGCGGAAAGGGCAATTGCGTGCTTTGCAAACCGCAATTGATAACGGCGACATTCGGTTGGTAGCAGATGGGCAACATTGGGCAGTCAATTGGGATCCGCGCGATGCCCTTAAGAAGGCGGAACAGGTCTTGACGCAAACAGACAATCAGATAGATGCTGTCGTGGCTTCTAATGATGGGACTGCGGGTGGTGTCATCCAAGCACTTGAAGGGCAAAACTTGGCGGGGAGTGTCCTTGTTTCTGGACAGGATGCGGAACTCGCTGCGTGTCAACGGATTGTCAAGGGTACACAAACGATGACGGTTTACAAACCGATTCATCTCATTGCGACCAAAGCCGCACAGGCTGCTGTAGCACTCGCAAAGGGAGAAACAATCGCTGAAGCCACGCAGACCGTTAATAATGGCAAAATTGACGTGCCATCAATCCTGCTCACACCTATCCAAGTGGACAAAATGAACCTTGATGAAGTCGTTATTAAAGATGGATTTCACACACGCGAAGCGGTTTATCAGCAATAGTTATTGCTTAATAGGACTTACGCAAAATTTAGGATTACCCCCCTGAGTCCCCCCGCAAGCAGGGGGAATCTGTCGGTTTTTAGAGACAACTGCGTAAGTCCTGCTTAAGAGGTTTCTATTACAATTTGCATCTCCGTGGCGTGATCTATGTGTAAGTGAGGTGTGAGGTGTTACCAATCCCTCTTTAACTGATAACTGACAACTGACAACTGATATAACATGCCTATTTTTCTACTTGGAATAGATACTGGGGAAATCGGTATCGGCGACCGATTCGGTTGGGTGTGGCACTCTGATGCTTATCAGAACATCGTTGTTGTTGCTTTAGGGGTCATTGTAGGATGGCTCCTGCGATACGCCTCTCAACAGGAGTATTGGCGGAATGCTGTCCGGCAGATTCGCAGAAATCGGATTGCCATTGTCTGCTTCTTTATTCTTTTGGGATACCTCCTTATTGGTGTCTTAGATAGTATCTCTTGGCGGGATCCTTTGTTTAATCAAGAAGGGCTCCTGACCCGAAGCGAAAATGGACGGGTTGTTTACAGACCGAGATCCGTCAGCCTGCTTGACAGACTTTGCACGCCGCTCCGAGAGCGGACTGAGAAAACCTATTCTGCCCCCTTAGCGACGCACCTGTATGCCAAAAGCACTGTCCAGACTCCTGATGGCCGAACGGCTCGCGAATATCCGCCTCTTGCGTATCCACGCACACACCTTTTGGGCACAGATAAAGTCGGCAGCGATGTTTTTTATCGTGCTTTAAAAGGCATCCGAACCGGACTCATCATCGGTGGATTTACCACCTTGCTTCTTGTGCCTTTCGCCATATTTTTCGGTGTGATTGCTGGCTACTTTGGTGGCTGGATAGATGATGTCGTTCAGTATATCTACGCCACACTTGATTCGATACCGTCTATTCTGCTTATTGTTGCTTTTATGCTCCTTTTCGGACAAGGGTTGTTCAATCTCTGCCTTATTATGGGGATCAGCGGTTGGACGGGATTGTGTCGTATTTTGCGTGGCGAGACCTTAAAACTCCGAGAATTAGAATACGTGCAAGCCGCTGAAGCCTTTGGCGTGCACCGAGGATTCATTATTCTCAAACACCTCGTTCCGAATCTCATGCATATTGTGTTAATCATCTCTATCTTAGGGTTCAGCAGGTTTGTGCTGGCGGAAGCGGTGCTGAGTTATCTCCAAATCGGCGTGGATCCGACAATGGGGAGTTGGGGGAATATGATTAACACAGCGCGTTTGGAACTCGCCCGTGATCCGATTGTCTGGTGGAATCTTGTGGCGGCGTTTGTCTTCATGTTCGGGTTGGTGCTACCGGCGAATCTGTTCGGGGATGCCGTCCGTGATGCCTTGGATCCGAGGCTGAGAACAGGGTAAATAATTGTTCGCCTACTTAAAAACAAACAACGAGCATTGCTGCCCGTTGTTCATTATTTTTGGTCTGTTCTAATAAGATTACTCTTTCTCGTATTCCTTGAGAAACCCTCTAAATTCTCTGCGATGTTTCTCTTCATCGGCGAGGAGTTTGATACAGAGGTCTTGCGTGACGTAATCTATGCCATCGCACAAGCGAATAATTTTATTGTACTGTTCAATCGCGGCGTTTTCGGCTTCGATGACACCGTGAATCGCCGCAACGACATCTGTTGAATCTTCTGGGGGTTGCAGTGATGCTTGCTCGGGTTTGAAGGCAAATGAACCTGGCACTCGTCCGTCAATCTCCTTGATTCGCTCGGCAAGTTCCTGTGCGTGTGTTATTTCCGTCTGGATATCCGCTGCCAAGGATTTCTTAATCTCTTCAGCGCGAATACCGTCCAAATCAACGGAAATCGCCAGATAATTAAGCGTCGCTTCTAACTCTAACCAATAAATACGAATCAGTTCTTCGATTATTGTTTCTCTTCTCTGATTTTCCATTGTTTTCTCCTATCATAGATGATTGGGTTTTGATTGAATTATTGACATTTCTATTAGTGTACCGTACGTTAGAACCAAATTTCAAACCCTTTTCCTGCTATCACAGAAATGTATGTTAGGACTTACGCAAAATTTAGGATTACCCCCCTTAGTCCCCCCGCAAGCAGGGGGAATCTGTCGGTTTTTAGAGACAACTGCGTAAGTCCTGTGTATGTATTAGTGGACTTTGAACGAACCTCCACGTAGTTTCTCTTTATTGCTTTTATAACGATTCTAAAAACGCAATAAGCGCGGCACGCTCTGCTTTTGACATCTGTTCAACAATTTGCCGAGACGCGTCTGCTTCCCCACCGTGCCAAAGAATCGCTTCCATCAAGTTCCGCGCCCTGCCGTCGTGGAGGAAGTTGGTATGACCGTTGACCCTTTTGACCAAACCGATGCCCCACAAGGGTGGGGTACGCCATTCGCTACCGCTGGCGTGGAAATCGGGACGATTGTCTGCTAAGTCAGGTCCCATGTCGTGCAATAGCATATCCGTATACGGGTGGATCGTCTGATTACTGACCGAGGGAACACCCACTAAAACACCAGTTCTTAAGGTTGGAACGTGACAATTGGCACATTGTGCTTTGGCGAAGAGTTGTTCACCGTGTTTAACCTGTGGATCATCCACATTGCGTCGCGCTGGCACTGCCAATGTCTGAACGTAGAACGTTACGACTTCTAAAATCTCGTCACTCACCTCTGGTGTTGCGCTGTGTTCAGTGAGTTGGGGTTGTCCTGCGGAGTTCTCAATTGAAAAAAGAGATGTGGTTAGTCCCATATCATCGTTATACGCCGCTGCGACTTGCTGGAGAAGTGTCGGTTGGTTGGCTTTCCACCCGAAGCGTCCGAGACTGTAACGCTGATTGACGACATCCCATACATAGTTGGGTTTGCCGGAGATACCGTTCCCGTCAACATCGGCTTCATCTGCATAAGCAAGGATAGCTTCTTCAGGAATCGCTTCCAACAGACCGAGTCCAAAGACGGCTGGTGCGACGCGAGGTGATACTTCAACGTCTTCTGGCAATGGCTGATAAGTATCCGTAAAAGTATAGTTCGGATAGCGGAGATGCACGCGTGTCCCGTCTGCCGTTGTCAACGTCTGTTCGGTATAGTCAATCTTGACTTTCCCTTCTGGGCTTGCGTTGACAACAGACCGGTTGTTGAGTTGTGTGCCGAAGCCAGGCACCGGCGTTGGTGGCATTCCGACCGCTGAGTCCTCTGCTTTTGGGAGACTGAGTCTGAAGAGCAGTGACACGAGTCCTTCGTCAGCAACCGGTGGTCGCCCGCGACCGTCGCGAGAATGGCAGTTGATGCACGAGACATTGTTGTATATGGGTCCCAATCCCGGGTTCACCACTGCGGGTGCTGTCACAAAAACGGCTTCAAACTCAACATCGCCTTCCAGATGCTTCGCGAGTGCTGCTGTGGAAAGGTTCGGCGCGGGGATTGAGAAGGCGTGGCTGGAGGCATCAAAGACAGTTGTTTCACCACCGGAAAATTCGCTTGTGGAGAATACTGGTATCGACTCTACTGCCACGGGGGACTCAGAATCACATGCCGTCAGTGGAATTGATACCGCGAGGAGTAGATAGAATAAATTTTGAAAATGTTTCATTTCTTTCATATTGACATCACAATAAAGCTAAAGTGTAGAGTAAGGGAACAGCACAAACGGCTGTTCCCCGCAAAAACGAAATAGCCCTTTCGCGTTTACATATTTCAGAATGAAATCACTTCTACAAGATATACATTAATTAAATTCACTCGACTGAACGAGCGGGAGTATATCTTGTTCGAGTGTCTGTTGAACCTTACTAACGGCATCAATCGCTGCTTGAACAGCACCACGGTTCGCTGTAATCGAATCACGGAACGGATCTGGAATTGCCCCGATAGCATCAATTGCTGCCTGTACCTCTTGCTGGAAACGAGAATCCAATTCAGGATTTTGAGCACTTACGAATTCGTTGAAACCTTGTCCATCACTTGTGAATTTCCCCATGTAGACGTTCTGAATTCCGCGGATATTATCTTGGAAATCCGAGATGGAGTTAAAACTGAACTGAGATTCAACAAGCGTCGTGTCCGATTCGTTATAAGGGTCAGATATTTTACCGTTCGCGACCTCATCAGCGATGGTTATCATACCGTTGACCATCTCTTGTACGGCTGCGCTCTGCGATGGATAGATAGCACTTCCCGTTCCGGCTTGTGCGACTGCACTACTGAAATTCTCGCCTTCTGGTGCCCACGCCAAACGTAGTTGAGAGGTACTCGCCTTAAGGTTCTCCGTGGTTGAAACGAGGTATTCCAGTTCACGTGGCGTTATATCCGATGCTTTGCGTTGATTGCCCTCGCGGAACAGTAAGAACTCAATTGTGTGAAATCCTTTCTGCGTATCTTCCAATCCGCTAACAAAATCCACCGTTAGCACATCATTGCTGTCCAGAACAGACTGCAAGTTAACGTGATCGACGGGCCAGCTATCTAACGCTGGATCGAGTCCCTGTGTATCAACGGGTCCGAACAGGAACGCTTCGCTCTGTTCCCAAGGTGTCCGCGTCGCTATCCACGCCTGTTGCGCTTTTTCCAGATTTGCCTGTGAAGGGTCAGTTTCAAGTGCCTTGACGGCTGCTAACAGTTCACCGGCTTTGTTATCCAGTTCAGTATATGTGGCTAACACGACGGTATTCGCGAAATCATTAAGCATTGTGCTGGCATCAAAAGCTTCGCCCTGGACAAGTTCATCCTGCTCAGTTTCGTCATCGCTTCCACATCCGACAACAAAAGCGGTTGCGAGTAGCAGACAACAGAGCAATACCCAAATTTTATAGCGTTTCATAAAAACCTCCATGGAATAGTTATCGATTATCAGTTTTCAGTTAATCTCCTGTGGTAGTGCCAGTATCTATTACTGCCCTAAGAGGACTCTTAACTGACAGCTGGAGACTGAAGACTGAAAACTCTTATCAATATTGGAAACCGAAGCCGAGTGCAAAGGTGTTTTCTCTATTTTTATCCTTTGTCGCTAACCGTCGGAGTGAGTAGTGACTCTTGAAAACGATCTTAGGATGGACGTGGTAGTTGATACCAAAGGTCCAGGTGCTTCTCTCCCACCGCGGATTATCGAAGATAATACCTTCAACACTCGCCATTGTATCGTAAAAATCGTAGCGCGCGAAAACATCTAACGTCTTATCTATAGGTGTGTCCTTCAGATTGGAATGCTCCGCGCTGTTATTTGGTTGCGTGAAAAATGATAGAATATCGTAGCCTGCCTCGATGTACCAGCCTACCGCTGAACTCCCTATCGGTGTACGCTTCACATTGAGATTGTTGGAGAGCGTCCGATTGACCTTAGACAGTTGGTCGGCGTTTTCGAGGGTTCCCCAGAGGAACAATCCTCGTACCTTTAGAGCATTTACTTCATAAAATCCGTGAAGACTCACAATCCCGACGTGTGCATCAAAATCCACATCAGGCTTCGGTCGATTTGCCGCCGTGTCGCCATAGTAACCAGAGATACCGAGGGTTGCGTTTTCATGAAACGCATAATCGAGTCGCCCGACAAACGCAGGTGCCTCAGCATTCGCGGTTTCAAATCGTAGTTGGTGTCCACGGACTATCCAGTGCCGGGAACTGAAACCCGTTGAATCCAAGCCGTTAACGATTTGTGCCTGATAATTCAGTTGACCGAGTGAACCAAAAAGTTCAACACCGGTTTCGTGCCAGATAGTCGGAATGAGATGTGCCTCGGCTTCGGGACGCGTTGTCGTAAAGTAGTGTTGGGGACGGTGCCGTTTCGCGATGAGTCCTACTGGGACAATAATGTGTCCGACGCGAAGGTTAAAAGATGGCTGGAAGGAGAAGACAGCGGCAAGTTTTTCGACGATCACTTCGCCACCTTTTTCGATTTCTGTCTCGAATTCTCCGAACTCTTCAAATTTGTCAAATTCCATTGTGCTGCCGGTACCACCGTGTTCAAATTCGACTTCCGATTCAAGCCGGATGGTATCGTTGATGCGGTATTTTGGTGCAATGACGAAGCGTTCCACGTCAATAGCGGCGCGTCTGCCTGGGTCGAGTTCCCAGTCGAAGTGGGAATAGTTAATCACACCATATCCAGAGACCGAGAATGGATTTGATTCAGCAATGGCAGCATCGCGATTAAAAATCGCTCCTACCAAAATAAACATTCCCCAAACAGTGAAGAACACGGATTGTTTTCTCATAATACAACATTTCTAATATGATATTGAGATTCATTATCATATTTAGGTCCTTTCGTCTGAACTTTCCGATTTTATGTTGGAGATTGCGTTTCTAAAAATTGATAACGAATCTCAGTATCTTTAATTATACCCACAATTCTTACGAATGTCAAAGAAATTTGCGGGAATTGTCAAAATTTCTAAAAATCTGATAAATAGGTGAACCACTCTTTACTTGTTTCTGGAGAGTTTTCCGGTAAATAATGTTTTCGCCAAATTTTTGAGACACGCGTAGGGGTTGGATAACCCAACCCCTACGATTGGCCTAAGTACGCAATTACACCGGTGGCATCGTATCATTACTTAAACGAAAACTCTCTGTTTCTGATAGTTTACGCATTACAGCGGAGTATAACGCTTTGTACTCATTCTCAAATGGTCCGGGTTTGCTAAGATTTTCTGGAAAGTGCGAGAACAGTTTTGCTTCGCTGACTTCATTGAGGTCAGTTGGGTTCCCTAACGTTTTAATTTCTCCTAAGTAAGCGATCCCCCAATATTCGAGATCGTACATAAAGCAGTGAATGTAACACAGCACTTCCATGTTTTTCAGCGTCGCACCGGTCTCCTCCAGGAGTTCACGGTGTGTTGCCTTTTCGGCTGTTTCTCCTGGTTCGACGCGTCCACTGGGTAGTACCCAGATGCCTTTATCTCGCCATTTGCAGAAGAGTATCTGGTTTTGTTGGTGCGCGACACAATTGATAAACTCAATTTTTCCTACGCCTTCGGGTGGTTTACCAAAGTAGAGTAGCATGTATCCATCTTGTTCTTCAATTTTTTGAACCAATATTGCTTTCCTTATATAGTAGATTTGGCAATTACTTTGATCTTGTGAACCGGCGAGATTGGGAAACCTCGTCAGCGGCAAAGAGAGTTAATTTTGTGTTGTTTCTACACTGGTCTGTCCTTGCTAATGTCCACGAGCAATTCGCGCCCATTCAAAGGTTGAACGGGTCGGTTGTTGCCGGACATAATTGATTTAAACGCCGCGATTTGCGATTGGGACATCTCAATCGGTGTTGTCAGCACGAACCACTTGACACCTTCTGAACACGGAGGCGTTGTTAACGAGCCATTGTAACGATAGGTCTGTTTTTTGGTCGGCAACAAGTCGTAAGCATTTAAGATGACATCTTCGATTCGTTTGGGTTCGCCTAAGCCGGACGGCAAATAGTTCCAAAACGGGTTAAACGCTGTATTGATGCGTCCACTCTTAATGAGGACACCAATAACAGCTAACGTCCCATTTTCACTTTCATGAACAAGGTGCATCTCCATATCGGACAAATTGCCTTTCACCGTATGTTCGCTGGGCGCGTGGAAGTGGAATTGGAGAAGGTGATATTTGATACCATCAACCTCAATCCAACTCCCTTCCTGATACGCAACTTCGATTGTATTGCCAGTATTGCGGATATTCAAAGATGTTGGTTGATAATTGAAAGTAATAGGCGGGAGTTTTGTTGGTGTAGGATTCACGATGTCAATTGGAGATTGGTGGATACCTGCACTGCACAATTGATATTCTGGGTTGAGTCGTGCCCAAACGTCCGGTCCGTTCTCTACTTCGTAACCCCAGCATACCGCCTTAGTTGGTGGGGCATTTTTCGTTGTTTTTTTTCGACAATTCATATAAGTGTAAATAGAATTATGAAACCATTCCTTATTTTTCAGCTATTATATCACTAAGGTAACACTCTCATCCGACTGTTTTATCCTTTCGCTGATGTATAATAACACGATTACCATCGGGGTCTGTGACAATTGCCCAAAAACATACAGCGGATTCACCCAAAGGCGAAAGTCCCTGGATTCCTGATTGTTCTAATTCTTGGACAGCAGCCTTCGCGTCGGGAACCGCAAGCGCGACCGTCCCTCCACCCGGATGCGTGAAATCATAGCCCTGTCCTAATACCAGTGTGCCGGGATTTATCTCAAATTCTGCCCAAGTATCCTCATGGACTAAACACGCCAGTGGAATTCCGAGTAGGTCGCGATAAAAGGTGATCGATTTCTGCATATCGCTCACCGCAAAGAAAGTAAAGTCGATACCTAAAACATCCATAACTGTAACCTATCTATTGACTATTTCAATGATATACTAAATTGCAAGAGTTTGGATTGGGTATTCCGGAAGAGACGATAAAGAAGAATCGTCGGAGTCCGGCTGATACGCGCCATTGTATTCGGGAGGTGTCCAGAAAGGTGTCCAAACAGTGGCTCGCTCTTGACCGATGTAAAGTGTCTTTCCAATAGCTGCCCACGCTGTGCCATCGGATGCGAACGCAATACTCCCTGTGCTAATCCGATCAATGGACGCTGTGAGCTGATCGTTCAGTTGCGTCCACGTTCTGCCCCCATTCTCCGAGCGACAGAGCCATGCCCCACCGCCTCTCGGTCCGTTTTGGACGGTGGCAATCAGAAGGTCTGGGTCTGTTGGATGTACAGCAATAGCGGTGCCGTAGCGACGCGGTAATCCTTCAATCCGGTTTACCCATGAATTCCCTCGGTCTTTACTAACATAAACGCCGTTTTGCGTGTTCGCATAAACTCGATTATCGTCTACAGGACACGTAGTGACCTGATGGACATCTTTATGAAGTTCCGGCGTGACGGGTTCCCAGGAAATCCCTTCATTGGGAGAACGCATAATACTTCCGACATGGATATCTGCGTAACAGAAGCCATCTTGGGTTTTGGCGAGCGTCCGGACGGCTGGGGGACCGCCCCACGGTGTATACCATTCTTCTCGACATTCTAATTCGTCAAACGCGACGACCCGTTCAGCCGGTCCTTTTTCGCCAACGAGGCGATAGACATGCGCCCCTTCATCCGTTCCGATGAGCAGCGTCAACGGATTTTCACGAATAAGCAGCAACGAAGCGATCGGATCTTTAATGCCGGTTGGGATATGTTTCGGGTCGCCTTCGGACAGAAGCAGTAGCGTTCCGTCCGATAGAGCGAACAGAGCGGCTTGACCGTTTGACAGTGAAACCATTGCGCCGTAGCCGAGGTCTTGATGGTCTGTGCCTTTATAAACTTGGATAGGTTCGCCATGTCCCTCATCTTTGAGGGCATAGATAGCGTTGTAAGTGGCAATAAACATTATGTAACCTCCTATGTCGTGTAACATCGGAATAGCTTGTCCCCTACAATTCATAGTATGTTTTGTGGGAATAGTGAGAACACGATGGTATCTGGTATACCTTCATTAGAGGCAGAATTATCTTTTACTCGCTGCTTCTCAGAAGGATTGAGTTTCTCAATGACTCGGACACTGGGCGCATTTTCAACTGAAGTCACCACATCAATACGTTTGAGTTGAAGCTGCTCAAATCCAAAGCGAGCAAGTAGTCTTGCTGCAGCGGTTGCAACGCCTTGTCGTGTTCGAGAGGTTCTCACCCAATATCCGAGATTCGCCGTTTGGTGGGTCCCGTTGACCTCATCTAAGCCACACCCACCCAAAATGCTACCGGTTTCTACATCGGTAATGACAAAGTGGTATTCACTTTGTTGTTCCCAAAGTCTGGGAACCGTCTTTTCAATCCACAGCCGCGCTTCTTCGATTGCGTACGCTTGATGGAGCCACGGTAGATGTCGGGATACTTCTGGAATTGACTCCCGCGCAGCCCCAAAATACGGATGAACATCGCCGGGTTGATGGGTGCGAATGGTGATTGTTCTATCGCTAAGTTCCGTTGGAGTTTCGACAGTGTCTGTCATTGGTATGACCTTGTTAGGCATGTAACATCTTCATGAATATATCCTGACTCGAAAAGTCTTTGACCCAAAATTTACACTTTCCCTTTAGTCGAGCACCAACGCCTATAAAGTGCCATCCGAGTTCTTGAGTTGCCTGCATATCCCATTCAGCATCGCCAATGTATACAATGCGGTGGAAACAACTCCCTAACACGGATGCGCATTTCTTCATAATCGTTACGCGTTCGTCACCATCATCACTGGAAGTTAAGACCGTATTCCTCAAGTTAAATCCTGCATGCTGGAGTTTCATCTGAGCGGTATGTCTCCAACCGCCTGTCGCGAATCCTACTTCATAGCCATCTGTAGTGGTAAGTTTATTAATCAGATGAATAGAGCCTTCTTTCGGAAGGCATTTTCCGCCGTTTTGAAGATACTTCCTAATCAATTCGCCGAATTTCGTGCGAACTTCCTTAATTTGTTCCTTTTCCTGAATCTTATTCTCTTCCATAATTTGTCGCAAACTACCTGTGTCGGTTACATTTTTATATTTGCTCCAATCATCATGGATGTGAACTTCACCCAAGACACCTCTTATTGCGGAGATGTAGCAGGCATCATCGAAACCGAAACTTTCGACCAAAGTGCCGTCGATGTCAAATATTGTGGCAATCATTTGTTACCGTCTTTTTAATAGGTTTTAGTAAGATTTACCCGTACGCCATCTCAGGATGTTTCCCAAGTACTCGCAGCAGACGTTCATCAGCACCTTCCAGGATATAATCAGGCATGCGATAGTTCAGATAGGGCCAAAACCGCTGTGCAACGAAGCGTTGTCCATAAACTTGGTGAAACAGATAGCGGACGCGATTGGTCTGGTTTGGCGCGCCACGATGCCAAGTTTGTCCGTTGAGTAGGTAGAGATCCCCAGCTTTCATCAGGAGTGAGGTGGGGCCTCTACCCTCAAACGTTGGATCTTCCGGATCACTGGGTTGCCGTCCAGAGTAGTGGCTACCGGGAACAAATTGAGATGGACCGTATTTAACATCGTCCTGGTCGGTCAGCGCGATTTGGACGGACATACGGAGAACGGGCATCCGCAGTCTCGGATCGTGTCGATCCATCTCTGGCGGAATTGGGAATTCGATACCGTCGTCAACGTGGAATCGGTTGATACCTAAATCTTTTCGGTTGAGGATACAACCTTGGGCAATACAGTGGCAGTGTTCACCAAGCACGGTTTCGGCGATACTGATAATCGGTTCACGCACGAGGAGGTCACGGAACATGAGGTCGCACTCGAAGAGTCGATGCACAACGATTGGGTCTTTTCCAGCGTGCCGATCCCCTTTAACGTTACGCATCTGCGTAAAGTAAGGCTCCGTAAAGATCTCATCGACCCGCGCCACAATGCGTTCGCACTCTTCGCGTGAGAGTACGTTTCTAATAATCGTCACGCCGTTACGATAGAAATCCTCCAGGACGGTATCCAAAGTATCAGGAGGTAGGGGTTTGGCAGTAAGTGCTTGTTCTTTGGTTTCCATGGTTCAGAGTCCTAATGTATGGATTACGCAGTGCCAGCATTCTATTGATATTCCTTACTGAGATAAAGGAAGCTGCCCGCCTGTCAGAAAATGAACGTGCTGGCAGCTTCGTCTATTTCTTGTTGCATTGTTTAAAGCGCGAATGTTTTTTCATCATCAAGGAGCATCAGTGCGAACCATGTGTTTATATCCGTCCGCTCTGGTGCAATCTTATTAATCATCTTTGCCATGAGTGCCTTATAGCGTTCATCCGTGGGGCCCATCTGGCTCATCCGTTCGTTGTAGGCTTTGATGTCCGCTTCGGTTTTCGGATGATTTACTTTCAACCATGCCTCAACGTCTGCATCCGTTGATAAGGTCTGCAGTGCCTCAGCGAATGCTGCGGCGGAGACTCCTAAGAAACCGAGTGTTGCCCGATCAATCCCTGAATCTTCACCGTAAAAATAGGCACCCAATGAGCTACTATTAGATGCACGACCTTTATCAATCAACCGTGCGAGTTGAACCATGCCATAGACATCTGTGTTATACGGGCTGCGTGGCGCGCGGCGATTGAGATCGACAATACCGAAACTCAGTTGGTCGTCTACGTCTTGAAGTGCCACCCATGTTTTGATGTCCGTGCGGGTCGGGTCTACTTCTTGGCATCGTGCTTCAAAGCGTTCCCGTGTAGTTTCATTGGGTCCGTAGTTTACCAAGGTGTCGTTGAATTCATCGATTTCGTCTTGTGATTTCCCAGAGTTTTCCAGCACCCACGCCCCGATTTCGAAGTTGTTCGGGTTGTTAACTGCTGCGTCCTGAAAATCACCTGCTGAAATACCGAGGAATGTTAGGATGCGGACATCTTGTCCGGAATTGTCGCCGTATACGTATTCACCGATTTTCCCAGCACGTTCAGCGCGTGCTTTATCAGCCATCCGAGCAACACCACAAATGCCACCTATATCTTTGGCGCGTGCACTGCGTGGTGGTCTCGTAGTGAGATCGACCTGCCAGAAGCTTCCCCAATCGTCCAATTCCATCGACTGGAGCACAGTTGTAATATCGGTTCTACCCGGGGCATAGAGAGCGAGCCGCTCTTTCAGGCGTTGTTTGTGTCCTTCGGTGTCAGGGTTGAGATTTATAGCTTCCTCGTTAAACGCTGCAATCTCTGTTTTGGTCTTTCCACTTGTTTCAAGTACCCATTGTCCGAGAGCAGCATCGTCATGTTCGTCAGCTGCTTTGGCATAAGCGTCAGCGGTAATTCCTAGGAACATTAAGACGCGATGATCCAAGCCAGAGTTTTCGCCGTAGAGATACTCGCCGAGTGTTTCTGCGTTATGCGCGCGTGCCTTGTCAGTCAGCCGTGCCACACCCACAATCCCGGCAATACTCAGGTTTGTAGGGCGACGTGGCGGTTGGTGTGTCAAATCCATAATTTAGGTCCTTTCGGTTCGAGAAATGAGATATTATATTTTCTGCGGGATATTTTATCATACTTATAGGAAGTGTCAAGTAAAAATCTATGTGAATTATCTAATTTGCCTTGACTTTTTTCAGCGAAAATGCTACATTTATCACAAAATTGCGTGGAGGAATGTAATGGGATTTCCTGTTTACGATTACCGGACAGATATACGGAATGTGTTGGTGACCCCGCAAATTCGCTCTCGTTTCTTAAGGATGGAGCCTGGGCAAACTGCGCAGCGCCATAGCCATGACTTAGGGCATGAGATTTTCCTGATTCTTGAAGGTCGCGTCGAATTTGAAATTGATGGCGAAACCGAAGAGTTAGGACCAGGGCAGATGTGTATCGCATTGGTAGATCAGCCGCACACGGTGCGTGTGCTTGGTGATGAACCGATGACGATGTATCTATCTGTTACGCCGCATATCCACCCGACGCACACGCCGCGAACAGAAGATGGCGAACGGCTACCACATAATTTTGTCCCCGCTCGCGCTTATGATGTTGAGCCGGATATGCAGGTATCTGTATCGGAACTCGTTGCGCGCCAAGTACATGCATCACAATTGCTTGAGGAACTGGTTCAAACGTGTACAGCAGTTCAGCAAGAGATGGGCATGCAACTCAAGACTGCCCTTGCCGAGGGTGATGCGGATGCAGCGACTGCAGCGCGTAAAGCGATGTGGGAGGCAATCTATCCGGTCTATAAGGCTGTTGGTGAGTTGGGAGATGTTTGGAATACGCTTGCTCCGCGTGTAACCGATTAGTTGTTTCGTAGGCGAACTTGACAAATTATGAACTACTTTGTTTTGTCAGTTTTTAACTTGTTTTCTCTTGAAGTCTATGATATACTTAAAAAAACAAAGGGTTGTTCGCTTAATTTATTTCGGAAAAATTTCTGATTTGAACCGAATTTGATTTAACAACGTTTAATATTGTTTAATGTTAGGATAGACTTCTCTATTAGAAAGAAAAACCTCGTTTAAGCGATCCCTCTTTGTGTATCTAATGAAAGCACGCCAACGCAGAGGATATCCTCAATCCAAATGGATTCCCTTCAAACGAGGCATTGATCTCTGTCCGAAAAGGCAGAGAGAAAACGTCACAGTATAAATGAATTGTTAAGGAGTACCTTATGATGAGAAACCAGCTTTTTAACAGGAAAATCCTTTTTTCCTTGTTAGCTGTTGTAATGTGTTTAGGGTTCACAGCGATGAGTTACGGCCAAGCTGTCGTCTCTGTAGAACCTGTTGAAGTAGAGTCCCCGGCGGCCGGGGAAGAACTTCCAGTGCGTATTAATATATCAGGTGGTGCTGATGTCGCGGGGTATCAAGTGACTGTTAACTTTGATCCAACTGCGCTCAGCTATGTTTCTGGTGGAAATGCTGACTATCTGCCCGCAGGCGCGTTTGCAACACCGGTTGCCGCGACTGACAATAGCGTCACGATCGCCGCAACTTCTTTGACAGGTGCTGCGCTCGATGCTGATGGTACACTCGCTACGGTAACGTTTGAAGTCGTTGAGGCAAAAGCGTCTGCTATTAGCCTGAGTGATGTTACCCTTGCTGATGCTGCTGCGACTTCTTTAGATGTCACGACAGCAGATGGTATGGTTACTGCTCCTGCTGCTCCTGCTGAAGTTGCAGATGCTGGTGATACTGCAGAAACGACTGATGACACAGCCGCTGCTACAGAAGATGCAGCCGCAGATGATGGCACAGCGGACGATGCCGCTACAGAAGATGCAGCCGCAGATGATGGCACAGCAGAAGATGCCGCTACAGAAGATGCAGTTGCCGATGATGGCACGGCAGAAGATGCCGCTACAGAAGATGCAGTTGCCGATGATGGCACGGCAGAAGACGCAGCTACAGAAGATGCAGCTCCTGAAATGCCCGTGAGCCAGATGTTCGAGATTACGCTTACGAACCTCACGATGGGTGAACACGGTATGAGTGGGCAAACTTTCTCACCCGCAATCTTCGCAGCACATCCTGCCGGTATTAAACTTGCTGCACCCGAGCAACCCGCAAGTCCAGCACTTGTTGCACTTGCTGAAGGTGGAGATACCTCAGGGCTCGCCATACTTGCAGAGGCTGCTGGCGCGAACATCATGATCGCTATGAATGCGGATGGAACGCGCAGATATACGATGCCGGGTCAATCTACTACTGTTACCGTGACTGCTGACATGATAAACTCTTCGCTGTCTATGGGGTCAATGTTAGTTTCAACGAACGATGCCTTCATCGCGGTGCTTGACGTGCCGCTCTTTGATGAAGATGGCATGCCTGTTTCGGCAGAACTTGAGTTGATGACGTATGACGCGGGTAGTGAAGATAACACAGAGATGGCTTCCGATATTCCGGGTCCCTTGGGTTTAGATGAAGTTGCGGACCCCGCTGGCAGTAATGCCCGCGTGCCAACGGTAGATGGCGTAATTATGCCTCACGAAGGTATCCAAGGTGTCGGTGATGTCAGTGAAGCATTTGCGTGGGCAGAACCTGTAGCGATGCTGACGATCACACCGGTTGAAGCCCCAATGGTGGAACCGATGCCGGAACCCGAAGTGATGCCAGAACCCGAACCGGAACCGATAGTTCCTGGTTTTGATGTTGCGCTTGAACCGGGTTTGAACATGGTTTCTGTTCCGTTGATGCCTGTAGAACCGTACACAGCGAAGTCGTTGGCAGAAATGCTTGGCGCAACAGTCGTCATCCAGCTTGATGCCGCAACGCAGAGCTTCGTCGGTTACACAGTCGCTGATGGCGGCGACGGTTTTGGTATTGATGGTGGTAAAGGTTATATCGTCAACACACCCGCTGGTGGAATGGTAAAATTCACCGGTGATGCGTGGGATAACCAGCCGGAACCGGTTATTGAGGAACCGGCCGTTGAAGAGCCAACCGCTGAGGAAGTTGTTGAGGAACCGGCCGTTGAAGAGCCAGCAGCTGAAGAAGTTGCTGATGACACAGCCGCCGAAGAAGCACCTGCTGCGGAAGTTGTTGAAGAACCAGCCGCTGAGGAAGCTGTCGCTGCTGAAGAAGTTGCTGATGACACAGCCGCCGAAGAAGCACCTGCTGCGGAAGTTGCTGAAGAGCCAGCCGCTGCTGAAGAAGCTGTCGCTGCTGATCCTGCAGCTGCCGCACCCGCTCTCTCGACATTCAAGAGTGCATGGGCATTCGTCGTCACAAGCGATATTCAGAATATGGAGACCGGCACGGCTTACAGCCTCGTTGCTGAAAATCTCCGCACTGGTTCCATCGCAACGCAGAACATCACAACAGGCGTGAGACGTTCCTCTGCTGTTTGGGCAGATCTCAACCGCAAAAGTGTCATTGAAGCAGGCGATAGACTCGAAATCGCACTCTACGATGATCGCGGTCGCGTCGTCTCAGGTCCTTTCCAACGCACGGTGACCACAACTGACATCCGTAACGCTTTTTTGAGTGTTGACTTGACGGTTGGCGATGTGCGTCCCCAGGACACCGTTCTGGCACAGAACTTCCCGAATCCATTCAACCCAGAAACGTGGATTCCATATCAGTTGAGTGAATCGACGGAAGTGTCAATTGCGATATATGATGTGTCGGGTCGTTTGGTTCGGACGTTAGATTTGGGATGGCAGCCGGTAGGTTCATATATGACACCGTCGAGTGCTGCGTATTGGGATGGCAAGAATGCTGTGGGTGAACGTGTAGCGAGTGGTATCTACTTCTATACGTTGCAGACATCAGACTTTGCTGCGACCCGACGGATGGTGATCCTGAAGTAAATGGTTGTCGGTTAACTGACAATTAGCGACTACAGAAAAAAGTAAACGCCCCAATCTGCCGGTTGAGCTAACCGCGAATCAACGCCGATTAGCAGTCGGTGTTGGGGCGTTTTTTCGTACATACATAGGAGAAAATATTTGAATTACTTAAAAAATATCTTACCAGTTTGGGGTGTGCTTCTGTGCCTTTTCGTTATAAGTACCGGTAGTGCTTTTGCTTTCTCTTTTCTCCCCCCACCGGATGAGAAGACTGGAGCTCCGAATGAGGGGACTTGCATGGATTGTCACGTTGGTAATGACCTTGATGCCTCTGGTGGCTCACTGATGTTGACAATCCCCGAAACTTATGAACCGAATGAGGTGTATACAATTATCGTCAATTTATCACGTACTGGGCAGAGCAAATGGGGATTTGAGATGACAGCATTGGATGCAGATGGCACACGTGCTGGTTCATTCACAGCCGACACTGCGGATACCCAGTTAACAGAAACAAACAGTAAGCAATATATCCAGCATACGACTGCGGGGACGGCTGCGGGCACAAACGATGCGCATAGTTGGGAGTTTGAATGGAGTGCCCCTGATGCTGATGTGGGACCTATCACCTTCTATGCTGCTGGAAATGCCGCTAATAATGATAGTGGCCCCACAGGCGATTATATCTACACAACACAGGCGGAATCGACACCGCCGGTTCCTGTAATTGCGGGCGTAACCTTGGAAATTGTTGCGGATATGGCACTCTCTACAATGGATGCCGTTGCCGGTGTGAGTTATACCCTCAAAGTCACAAATACCGGGAATATGATGGACACGCTAACGCTTGAAGCCTCAGCTGAAGTTGGGATTGAAGGCAGTGTTCTTGGTGCTTTGAGTGACACTTCCATTACGTTGGAGGCTGGCGCATCTACGGAGGTTACTCTGAAAGTGGCAGGAGATCTGTTCACAGAACCCGGTGATTATGCTATTGATGTAACGGCGACTTCTGGGACAGATAGTGCTATGACTGCCGAGGTCACAACGACAACCACTATAGAAATACCACCGCCCCCACCGATGCCGTGGGATGTCAACAGCGATGGCACTGTGAATATTCAAGACTTAGTGCTTGTCGCGAGTCAATTTGGTCAGTCTGGTGAGTCTCTAACAGGGGATGTTAACGGTGATGGCACGGTAAATATTCTTGATTTAGTCGCTGTTTCCTCGCATTTCGGTGAAGATACGAGTAATTAATAGTTATCAATTATCAGTTATCAGTTGTCAGTTAATGAAGTCTTGCAGGGAACGGTTCGCCTTGTTCTGGTGTCATCTACGTTTAGGTAGTTTGTTACAAAAGTGGCTCTTAACCGACAACCGACTGCTGATAGCCGACAGCCTTTAAGGAAATATGAATATGGCATCTAAATATCGAGTTGGAATTATCGGGTGTGGTGGTATTGCCAATGCCCACGCTCGCGGTTATCAAGGCGTTGCGGAGACAGAAATTGTTGCCCTTGCTGATCCTGTGCAAGTGGCACTTGACAAATTCGGTGACACTTATAGCGTATCGGCTGAAAATTGCTATCTGGATGCGCGCGAGATGCTGGACGAGGAAAATCTTGATATTGTCAGCGTGGCAACATGGCATCAACTGCATGCGCCGATGACGATTGCGGCGTGTGCGCGGAGTCCGAAGGCGGTACTCTGTGAGAAACCGATGGGTGTAAGTCTCGGGGAATGTGATGAGATGTTAATCGCCGCGAGACGCAACGATGTAAAGGTTGTGATTGGGCATCAACGCCGTTTCAATTCCGCTTGGACGGATGCTCGCAATCTCATCGCTGAGGGTGCGATCGGTGAACCCCGACAGATTGTCTGTCATGGGGGTCAAGGGTTATTGAATGATTGTTCACATCTCTTTGATATGATGCGGTATGTCCTTAGTGATCCGGATCCACAATGGGTTATCGGCAACGTTGAACGAAAAACGGAACGTTATGAGCGCGGTATACAGATTGAGGATCGAAGTGCAGGGATTGTCGGTTTTTCAAACGGCTGCATCGGTATGCTCCTGCAGGAAATCGGTCGCCCGAACTATCAAGGTGGTATCGTTTACGGGACAGACGGCATTGCCGATGTAACAGAGGCTCGCGTCCGTCTTCTGAACAATAAGGCTACAGACTGGGAAGAACGTCCTTCTGATGGTAGGAACCAACACGTTGCGCAAGCGGCTGAACTCGTTGAGTGGATTGAGGGCGGTCCGGAACACCGCGGCGAGGCGAAACATGGGCGCGCTTCTGTTGAGATTATTATGGCTATCTATGAGTCTGCCCGGATGCACGAAGTCGTCCAGTTTCCGCTCAGGACGCATGCCAATCCGTTGGATTTGATGATTGAGAGTGGGGATTTACCTATCGAACGCCCGGGACGTTACGATATTCGTGCGTTTCTCTTGCAGGGTGAGTCCATGAAACCCTCTTAACGATTGCCTCTGAGCTGCCCACCACTTCGTTTCGGGTAGGTTTTAGGTGAAGTCAGAGACCTGTCATAATCTAACGCAGGTTGTTTACTTAGAAGGGAGCCACTGTGGAACGAAGTGGAACAGTGCTCATATTTAGTAGTTAAAAAGATGCAGATTACACAAGGTGTTACCGTTGGCTTGGCAGCGCTACGACGTAACAAATTGCGCTCCGTGCTAACGACGCTCGGAATTATTATCGGTATCGCAGCGGTTGTTGCGGTTGTCTCGGTCGGCGGTGGGGCAGAACATCTGATGCTCGCTGAGTTGGAACGGATCGGTGGTGCGGGTCTGATAGTCTGCTTCAGGAAAGGGGAGTTTCGTAGAGAAGATGGCTCGTACGTCGAAAATAAACACCCAGAGTATATTGAATACGAAGACCTCGGTTTTCTCCTTGAAAATTGCCCTTCTCTTAAAGGTGCTACGGCACTCTCGCAAGCGAATCTCAATGTATCCCACAAGCACGTTAATCAGTCACTTGAGATTTGGGGTGTTACGCCTTACTATGAAGAAGTGAATAACTGGTACATTCAAGTGGGCAGATTTATTTCGCAGAGCGATATGGAGCGGAGAGAACCTGTCTGCGTAATTGGTTCTAAGGTCCGCAAAGATCTGTTTGAAAGAGAGGATCCGATCGGGAGTGAGCTTAGAGTCGGAGCGGAGCGATTCACCGTTATCGGGATCATGGAGGAAAAGGGCAATAGTATGGCGAGTGAAGGTTGGGATAATCGCGTGATTATCCCACTCACTACAATGGAAATTCGGTTTATCGGGCAACAGAAGGGCAGGATCTTCTTATGGGCGCAAGCCGAGAGTTATGAGAAAGTCGAGCAAGCCGTTGCTGAAATCAAAGTGGCGATGCGTCAACAGCACGGGGATGAGAAATATTTTGAATTTTTCACTGCTAAGGAGATTATAAAGCAGGTGGGTAACGTGAGTCGGATTATTCAGGCACTCCTCGGAGGCGTTGCCAGTGTTGCCTTATTTGTTGGTGGTATTGGTATCATGAATATCATGTTAGTCTCTGTAACAGAGCGGACGCGTGAGATTGGCTTGCGCAAAGCCATAGGGGCAAAACGCCGCGATATCCTGATTCAGTTCCTAATTGAAGCCGTTGTTTTAAGCATTTGTGGCGGACTCATCGGTATTCTCGTTGGAAGTAGCCTCGCTTCTGTTTCCGGTTTGGTTATCTCAAGACTCATGCAGGCAAGCTGGCCTGCTGTTGTCTCTATCCAAGCTGCTTTAATCGCGTTTAGTGTCTCGGCGTTTATCGGTGTATTTTTCGGACTCTATCCGGCGAACAAAGCATCCCGTCTCACACCAACAGAAGCCCTACGTCATGAGTAGCAATTAGGGCAGATTGTTCCGCAATTCTTTCAACAATCAGTTATTAGTAAGGCAGTTATAACTACCCCTAAAAGTGCAGCGGAACGTACTCACCACTAATTAAAGGAGCGTGTGCTATGCGAAATCAAACAACGAAAGTCCGAGCGGCTGTCGTTGGACTCGGTTGGCCCGGAATTCAGCATCTCAAAGGTTATGTTGCTGATCCACGTTCAGAAGTTGTTGCGGTCTGTGATCTGGATAAGAAACATGCCCGGGAAGTCGCGAAGGAATATAATGTCTCGAGCGTCTATACCGACCATCTGAAAATGTTGGAAAGCGACGATATTGATGCTGTTAGTGTCTGTCTTCCGAATTTCCTGCACGCTCCTATTTCGATTGATGTGTTAAACGCTGGCAAACATGTGCTTTGTGAAAAACCTCCTGCTCGGAGTGCCCAGGAAGCGTTGGCTATGGCTGAGGCTGCGCGTCAAAATGACAAGACTATAATGTATGCGCTCGTGCAGCGATTTGATGGCAGTACACAACGGCTTAAAGAGTTGGTGCGGGAGGGCAAACTCGGCGAAATTTACTTTGGCAAAGCTGGTTATGTTCGGCGACGCGGCATTCCCGTGGGTAAAGAAGGTTGGTTTGTTGATAGAGAACGCTCGGGAGGCGGGGCACTGATAGATATTGGTGTTCATGCGTTGGATTGTGTTTGGTGGTTGATGAACTCCCCAAGACCCGTGGAGGTTATGGGAACATCATATTCTCACTTTAAGCATCTGGTGCCTGATGACATTAAATACGATGTTGATGATGCGACCTTTGCCCAGATCCGTTTTGAAAATGGCGCGACTATTATTCTTGAAACCACGTGGGCACTGAACCTACCGGGCGATAATTACATTAAAGTGGCGGGCACAAAAGCAGGTGCGACGCTCAGCCCTTTCACACTTTATACGGAAGAAGATGGCAGAGATTTGGATAAACCGCTTAACGCACCGTCGATTAATAGTTTTGACGAAGAGGTAAAACACTTCGTAGGGTGCATAGTTGATGGAAAGGAGCCTATCTCCTCTGCCCAACAGGGTATCATGCTAATGCAGATGCTTGACGGTATTTATGAATCTGCCCAGAAGGGACGGTCTGTGCCTATTGCAGATTTAAGTGCCGCTGCCGAATGAAATCTCTCTATTTGACGTTCCATGTCTATTTGGCGTTCGCGAGGAAGTCTTTCCAGAGGCAGATGCAATACAGGATAGCGAATCTTGCGGGCTTAACGACCAATTTCTTTTTTTTGCTGGTGCAGGTTTTTGTCTATACCGCTTTCTATAAA
Source organism: Candidatus Poribacteria bacterium (assembly GCA_963662915.2). Taxonomy (GTDB): domain Bacteria; phylum Poribacteria; class WGA-4E; order WGA-4E; family WGA-3G; genus WGA-3G. Next base: position 3,936,117 of record CAXXEU010000002.1, read on the forward strand.
ACCAGTACGGTGCCACAACCTCTCAATATAGATGACATCATTACCTATTTTGTCCTTTGCCAGGCATCCCTAATGCTCATGCCGTTATGGGGCGGTCGCGAAATTGCGGACACCGTCAGAAGTGGCAGCGTCGCACTCCAACTAACGAAGCCAGTTGATTTTCAGGCATATTGGTTCGCGGATGAATGTGGTAGAGCCTGTTATTACTTACTCATGCGCGGGTTTCCGACCTTTCTTATCAGCCTTCTTTTCTTCAAGGTTACAATCCCACAGCAGCCCAGCGTTTTATTGGCGTTTACAGTTTCAATGATGCTTGCTATTTTCATGAGTGCTACGATCACGATCACGATTTTTAGCAGTGCGTTCTGGACGCTGGATACAACGGGAATTTCTGGAATATCTGCATCTGTAATCACCTTCTTTTCTGGTATGTTGGTGCCGATCGCGCTATGGCCCGAATGGTTGGCACATATCGCTGGCTGGCTGCCATTCAGCGGTTTGATTGATGTGCCGTTTAGTATCTATTTGGGCAAAGTTACGGGTATCGAAGTCTGGCATGCTGTCGGCAAACAGACAGCGTGGAGCCTCTTCTTTTTCGGATTTGGACGTATTCTTTTAGCTCGCGGGTTTTCACGGTTGGTTATACAAGGCGGTTAGTAGGTATTCCGAAAAATGTACCACTTTTCCCTCTACTTCCATTTCGTCAAACTCCGCATCCGATCGCAGATGGAATACCGGCTCTCGTTTGTTATTGAGTTATTTGCCCAAGCGTGTATCTCCGTCATCGATTTTTTCATGATTGCCCTTCTTTTTGACCGTTTCAAAGAATTAGCGGGATGGAGTCTGTGGGAAGTTGGATTCCTCTATGGGATGATTGGTATCTGTTTTGCAGTTGCTGAAATGATTGGCAGAGGGATTGATACGTTTCAACGCAGTGTGGTGCGTGGTGACTTTGATACAATGCTTGTCCGACCGCTCGGCACTTTCTTTCAAGTTTTTGCGCATGAATTCCTACTCCGTCGGATCGGGCGGTTGGCGCAAGCCATGGTTGTCTTGTTTATTGCCAATTCGCAGTTAACTATAGACTGGTCATTTGTCAAGTTCGGCTATCTATTGATTTCGCTCGCGAGTGGGACGTGCTTTTTTATTGGTCTTTTCGTGATTGGTGCGACGAGCTGTTTCTGGACTGTTCAGTCTATTGAGGTCATTAATATTTTCACGCACGGCGGCGTTTTCATGGGAAGTTATCCGTTTTCTATCTATCGGTGGTGGTTTCGACACTTCTTCACGTTTATTGTTCCTTTGGCGTGTGTTAACTACTTTCCGGCACTTTTTCTTCTGGGGAAAATTGAATCGTTGGGTGTTTCACCGATTGGTGTGCAATTAGCACCTTTCGCGGGTTTCCTGTTTCTTGGTATCACTATGCTATTCTGGAGATGGGGTGTGTTGCACTATCAGAGTACAGGACATTGAATGGTTTTTGGTTATTAGTTGTTAGTCAGAAGTGCTATTGTAACAATTTACCACTTCTTGGAGTATTCCGAGAAAGAGCGAAATTGTTACAGAATGGCTCTTAACTAATACCATTTCTAAAATTTTATACTGCATTAGCAGCATTTATGAAATGTGAGAATCCAGTGAGTTTAGCGATAGTGCGATCGGAGTAGTTTTGAAGTATCTCCGTGACTTTAGTCTGCATATCTTCCAAGGCTTTATAGGTCTGGGTAAATAACTTCGCTTTGATGTCCTGCCAAAGTCGCTCAATCGGATTCAACTCCGGACTATAAGGGGGCAAGAAAAGTAAGACGATATTCTCAGGAATTTTCAGCGATTTCGCGTGATGAAAACGACCATTATCAAGCACAAGTAGATTTAGACTTTCTCGGAACATTTCGGAAAACTTGTTGATGAAACATTGAAAACAATCTGATGTCAAGTGTGAGAACTCTAAGAAAAATCTCTCACCTGTCACGGGTTCAACCGCACCATAGAGATAAACCGCCTCATATTTGTAATCTATCTCTGCGACAGGTTTGATGCCTCGTTGTGTGATACGTCTCCGGGCAGCAGCTAAAAGCCCATACCGCGTCTCATCTTGACTAAAAACACGCACGCTTTGAGCGTCAGAACGTTTTTCAGCAATCGCATTAGCGACGTGTTGGCTAAACTCACAGCGGAATGTCTCCGACTCTACTGTGTTTTTTTTACATGGCTGGGGCGAGGCACTTTGAGTTTCGCCCCCCATTTATCATGAACCATCGCATAGACGGCTTTATAGTTCATCTTGACACCAAAGGCGTCAGCAATATACGCTTGGATCTGCACATAACTCGCAAAGCCTTGAGGTTTCTGAAGTTCTCTAAGCAAGGCGGTTTGCTGCGCCTCAGTGAGAAGCGGTGTGCGTCCGGGGGCATATCCGCGTTCAAGAAGTTTTTCAAGATCCCCGGTTTCGTAAGCACGCAACCAGTTGCCGACACTCGTGCGATCAACACCAAGGAGAGCAGCGACTTGGACACGGTTCTTCGCCTGTCCACTTTTCAGGAGATAGAGCATGTTGAGACGTCGGATTTCATGCTTCTTGTTTGCGCGTCGTAAGAGGACTTTCAGGTCTTCTACACTTTCGGTAATCTTTGGCACTTTTTTATTCATAACTACTTCACCCTTTGGGAAATGATGTAGCATAGAATAACACATCTATGAGGAATATTCAATTAGATTTGGTATAACAACCAACAACTAACAACTGACAACCCTGAAAAAAATATGATTGAAGTTGATAACCTGAGCAAAACCTTTAAAATCTATTATCATCGCAAAGGATTTTTCGGGAGTTTTGTGAATCTCTTTTCGCGCAAACACCGTATCGTCCGGGCAGTGGACAGGGTCTCCTTCACCGTAGCACGCGGTGAAATGGTGGGATATTTGGGACCCAACGGTGCTGGAAAGTCAACGACTATCAAGATGTTGACCGGTATTTTGGTGCCTTCATCGGGTAATGTGACTGTAAACGGTTATATTCCACATCGCCAGCGGAAGGAAAATGCGAAACATATTGGGGTTGTATTTGGGCAGCGCTCACATCTATGGTTCGATTTGCCGGTTCAAGAATCGTTTGAGTTGCTACAACGTATCTATCGTATTCCAGAGGCACAATATCGCTACAATGTGGAGATGTTTGACGAATTGCTTAATCTTGGTGATTTTTTCAATACCCCCGTCCGTCAGTTGAGTCTTGGTCAACGGATGCGGGCGGATATCGCTGCTGCGCTGCTTCACAATCCAGATGTGCTATTCCTTGACGAACCAACTATTGGGTTAGATGTAGTTGCGAAGGCGCGTATCCGACAGTTTATCCAACAGATTAACGCTGAACGGCAGGTCACGGTTGTGTTGACAACACATGATTTGGACGATGTTGAGAAGTTGTGCAAGCGTGTTATTCTCATTGACAACGCTCGGCTCTGTTTTGATGGGGAACTCGCTACACTTCGACGGTTGCTTTCGACAGAACGGCTTTTGAGTGTCGATTACGCGGAGGTTTATTCAGACGTTAGTATTCCTAATGTGCATATTGTATATCAGGAAGGTGCTCGCGTGCAGTATCGATTTTCTCCAGAAGAGATTAGCGCGGCGGATCTCATCGGTGTAATTCTCAAGAGGTTCAGAATTGTGGATATGTCGGTTCAGGAACCCGATATTGAGGACTTAATCAAAACCGTATACGAGGATAATTTTACACTGGTGCGTAAATTGGCGGAGCCGATATCTCCAGATACATAGGTAAATTGGTTTGACAAACCGGAGATCTATAGAGTAAAATATATGAAGATTGTTACGAAGCCTAATTTCTGAAATTAAAAGGAGCAATTCAAATGAATATGAGATATATGAGCGCAATCTGTATCCTTGGTGTCCTTCTTACCACCTTCTGGTATGTGAGTGCTGCTGAGGCACAAGATTTTGTAACAGACGGGCTTGTCGCCATATATACCCTCAATGAAGCAGATATAGAGGGAAAAACTGTCAAAGATATCTTTGGTGGCAAAGATGCCAAGATCGAAGGCACTCTCAAATCTGTCGAAGGGGCAACTAATGGCACTGGGGAGGCGTTGGAATTTGAGGGGGACAGTTACATCGAAATTCCAGCGATGGGTGAGTTTGACCATGTGAGTATTGAATGTTACGCATTGGAAGGTCAGTTCGGCGGCATTCAGGGCATCGTTTCAACATGGATGTGGGCTGCTGGCAAGGTACACTTCAAGTTTGAGGGAAACGAAATCCAAGTCCATAAGAATGATGGCGTGAAGATCCGTTTAGCTGCTGAGGCGGAGCAGTGGTATCACATCATTTATACCAGCAATACCAAAGATAATGAACTCAAGCTCTATGTTGATGGTGAGTTGGTTGACGAAGGGAACGCAGGTACGACCCCTGAATTGATGGATGAACGCCGTATCGGTAGCGAACACGACGGTAGATTCTTGATCGGTATGATTGATAACGTACGTATTTATGATCGGATTCTTGACGAAGATGAGGTTATGCAGAATTTTGAATCGCAAAGCGACCAATTACCTGTTGAACCTGCTGGGAAACTTTCAACCACTTGGGGACACCTCAAGGGATTGAGAAATTAATTTTTTGCGGAGTGACGCTCATCGTTAAGAAAGCGGTTATTCCCATTGCTGGATACGGGACACGCCTCTTCCCGGCAACGAAAGCCGTACCGAAAGCACTCTTTCCAATTATCGGTCAAGACGGTTTCGCAAAGCCGGTCATTCAGCTGATTATTGAAGAGGCACTCACGGCGGGTGTGGAAGAGGTGTGTCTCGTCGCTCAACCGCAGCAGGTTCAGCCGATAGCTGACTATTTTTCTGGCACTGTTGCGGATGCGATTCGTGAGAAAACGGCGTTGGCAGCGCAGGCGGACCGTCTGGAAGAGATAGGCGAACGATTGCATTTCGCAATTCAGTCGGAACCCCAAGGGTTTGGACATGCTATCTATTGTGCCAGAGATTTCGCCGCTGGCGAACCTGTTATAGTCCTGCTTGGAGACCATCTCTATATTTCAGATTCCGGTGTCTCTTGTGCTAAACAGTTGGCGGATGTTTATGAACGGGTTGGTCAGTCTGTCACGAGTCTTGATCTCTGCCATGAAAGTGAACTCTCGGTCAACGGTGTTGTTCACGGGAATCCTGCTGTTGCGTCTCCACGGCTCTATACACTCACACAAATTGCCGAAAAACCGACTGCTGATTTCGCACAGGTGCATCTGCGTGTAGAAGGCATCCCAGAAAAGCAGTACCTCTGCAATTTCGGCATTGATCTCCTTACCCCTCTCCTTTTTGATATTCTGGATTACAACTACAGACACCAAGTCCTGACGCACGGCGAGATTCAGCTGCGGGATGCGATGACAGAAATGATAAGACAGGAAGGCATGTACGGTTATCGGGTCGCTGGGCAGCGTTACGATACCGGAAACCCACAGGAACTGCTAAGGACTGTGAATGCCTTTGGGCTGCAAGGTCCGTATAGGGAAGAAAATGTCTGACAATGTGGTTTGGAATGAGACTTTAGTTGAAAAGCATGTGACTTACACGATTGAGATGAATGGACAATTCGTTCTGATTGAGAATGTGCCAGCCCGGGTTAACGTTGATACGGGCGAAAAATATTTCTCGCCAGAAACTGTTGAGCGTTTACATAAAGCAGTATGGGGCAAGTGTCGCCCTATTCGTACCATTACAACCCCTGTATATGAGTACACTGAATTGGCCGAATAATAGGACAGAAGTCTAATAATTCTCTGCGTAAAAAATCTTTTAATCCAATGTTTCCCCGACCTGTAATTCTATAATTTCTATATCCTGAGATGCGGTTAATTTGCGGAGCTCTTCAGGTGTGCCTGTTAGCACTGGGAAAGTGCCGTAGTGGATGGGTAGGATCGCGGGTACGTTGAGCAGTTGTGCGGCATAAGCGGCTTCACGGGGCCCCATTGTAAAGTGGTCGCCGATGGGAAGTAGTGCCAGATCGGGTTGGTAAATCTCGCCGATGATGCGCATATCTCCGAAGACGTTGGTATCTCCAGCGTGATAAATTTTGTAGCCGTTCCCAAATTCAATCACATAGCCAGCCGGTTCGCCTAAATAGACGGTGGTGCCGTCTGCTTCTGTGAAGCTACTACTGTGGTTTGCTGAGACCATTGTTGCCTTGATGCTGCCGATTGTGACAGTGCCACCCTTGTTCATTCCGATCGTGTTTTCGACCCCTTGTTTACCGAGCCATCCTGCGATTTCGACAATAGACACAACTGTAGGTGCATAAGTTTTGGCGAGTGGTACAGCATCGCTAATATGATCGGCGTGTCCGTGTGTTATGAGAATAATGTCAAGACTATGAAAAATCTTGAGTTCATCAGGACACACGGGGTTGTGGGTCACCCACGGGTCAATGAGGAGTGTTTGTCCGTCTGCTTCGATTTTAAAGGTGGAATGTCCGAGCCATGTCAGGCGAATACCGTTGTTCAGTTTCATTCTTTTAACTATGGCCTCCTGGGCTGCCCTCCACTTCGTTTCGGGCAGTTTTCTGGTTAGATCGCGGCTGTGTCTTAGAAGTGGATAACTTGCGTTCTTTAAAAGAAATTGTCCTTTAACGCTTGTGCGGGTTTGAAAAGATTTCCTTCAGTCTTTGGGCGATAATTTCTATTTCTCCGGGCATTAGGGTTTGTCCATTGATAAGTACGCCGTTCGCGCCTGCTCCTGCAATATCAATAGCAGGAGCACCAGTTCGTAGCTGCTCAAGGATTTCGTCTCGTGTGATGCCGAGTTGTTCTGCATCAAATTGGATTTCGGTGCGTGGCATCGGTTGCCCGGCTTCAGATGGGAAGCTGCGGTGTACTGTAACGCCTTGGATGTCCTTGAAGACCTTAGTATAATAGGTGACCTGATCTTCGTAAGATTGCTGTAATTGTTTGTGATCCTGACCGAGATACCATTCCACTGCGGCGAGCAATCCTACCAATTCTTCTTTGCCGACCTTCATGCCTCGACCGATGAAAGGATGTGGTGGTCCATTGAAAGCAATTGCTTCAATCAGCGGTTTTGTCCCGACGATTAACCCGCTGCTTTGTGGACCGTGTAACCCTTTCCCGCCACTAAAGAGTGCCAAATCCGCGCCCATCTGTGTGAAACGCCATAAGTTTTCTGGTGGTGGCAGCTGCGCCGCAGCGTCAACGATGAAGGGTACACCGTGTTTTTTCGCAATATTGATGGCTTGTTCATAGGGGACCCAGAGGTGTTCCCGACTCGGATTCGCAAAGTAGAAGATTGCGGCGGTTTTCTCAGTGATGGCGTTTTCGAGTTCGTCAGGGGTCGTGCCATTTTCATCACCTATCTCTACAAAGTTGACACCAACCTGTCGCACTGCGAAATCGTATCCGACGCGACCGTGGCGATGCACAATAACCTCATTTTTCATCGAGTCGTCGAGACGCGGCAATTTCTCACGTTTCGTGGCATCAAGTCCAGTGAGGCACGCAGCGGTACTGAGTGTCAGTGCAGCAGCGGCACCACAAGAAACATACGCTGCCTCGTTGTGGGTAAGTTTCGCAATTTCTTCACCGACCCGTTTTTGTAGTTCGATAATGTCTATGAAATGCTTTGAGGCATCGGCCATCGCTGCAACGACCTCAGGTGGCATAATAGAACCGCCGAGTCGTGTGAGCGTTGCGTTACCGTTGATGACTGTGCGGATGCCGAGGCGTTTGTAGATAGTCATTTATTAACTATTTACCCAACTTCTTCGCCGTCTAATTTACCGACGCGAAGGTCAATATCCTCGCGGGATTCGATTTTGTCGACTTTACCGTCTGCCATGTGAAAGATACGGTCGGAAACATCTAACATCTTATGGTCGTGTGTTGCTGTAATGATGGTTACACCGTTTTCAGCGTTGAGACGGCGGAGCAGGGCAATGATTTCTAACCCGGTTTTGGTGTCAAGGTTCCCTGTGGGTTCATCAGCAAGGACGATGGCTGGGTCGTTCGCGAGGGAACGTGCGATTGCGACGCGCTGTTGTTGTCCACCGGAGAGTTCTAATGGTTTGTGTTGTACGCGATCACCGAGTCCAACGAGTGAAAGCAGATCAACACCCTTTTCCCTACTTTCGTCGGCACTCATGCCGGCAAAGATCATTGGAAGTGAAACATTTTCGAGTGCTGTCATGACAGGGATAAGATTAAAAGCCTGAAAGATATAGCCAATCTTTCGGCAGCGGAGCCATGCGAGTTCGTAAGCGTCGAGTTGTGCGATGTCCACTTCGTCGATGTAGACTCTGCCTTCAGTGGGTTTGTCGAGTCCACCAATCATATTGAAAAGCGTTGATTTTCCCGAACCCGAAGGCCCCATGATGGAGATGTATTCACCACGTTGGATTTGGAAATTGACACCGCGAAGTGCATCAACCGTCTGCGTCCCCATTTCATAGCGTTTAATGAGGTTCCGCACGCGGACTGTATTTTCTTTGGGCAGGACGCGCTGAAACCTTTCTGGTGTTTCGGCGAGAATTGCGTTGACATCGCCTATTTCTGTTGGGACGTTCATTTTTTCTCCTTTGAATCAACGGTATGAATGCCTGATGGCATTTACCGAGTTGTCAAGTATTCCGTTCTTTTTAGTTACCGTCTCTGGAGGAATCCAAAAATGCCCTGTTTTTCAGGTTCCGGCTCTGGTATTGCAGGTGCATTCTGTTGGTTGTCAGGGATAGCGAACCCGATGAAGTTCCGTTTGCCGAGTTGCTGCATAAACGTAAAGAGCGATGTTTCAGCTTCTTTTCGAGTCAGTTGGTACTGATTTTGGACTCCCTTGATGATCTGTGAAATGGTATGCTTGCCGTCGCACATCTTCCACACGTGAGTTCCGATAGAATCCAGCACAATCACTCTTTTATCGGGAATCATGAAGAGTTTACCGGCAAGTCGTATCCAGAGTCTGTCTTTCTGTGGGACCACAAGCGATGCTTCACCTTTGTCATCTACTTCCCATGTAATCAATTGGTTTCGCACCGGAAATGATTTCATGACCTGTGTGCGGTCTACATCAGGACGTTTCTTAAGTTTGAGGGTGTATAGGAGTTTGTTGATCATTGTATTAGTTGCTGTTAGCGGTTAAGTTGTTCCGCTGCGCAAATCAACGGTATGAGGTTTCCGGTGTAGGCTTCCCCGCACTTTTAGGGATTAGCAATGCCCTATCTGCTATTCGCTAATTGCTATTTTGCCATTAGTGACATTCGATGCTTTCAGCGACCTTCTGGACAGTTGCGGTGGCATCCATATTGCTGATGGACTGAATAACATAGATACGGTTAGAATGATTACATCGCCATAGGTGAAATACAAGTGTTGTCCGTTTGGATAGCTTGTCGAGTATTAACACCGGTGTAAGCGGTACCCCATCATAGAGCCGTGTCTGTTGTCCAATAAGTGTAAGATGTTCATCTTCGGCATCCGTATGCGATGTTACTTCAAACCCGTAGCCACGAATCGCTTTTGCGTATTTGGCGCGAAACCATGCTTCAAGAGGATTTGGTGTATCCTGATAGTTTCCTAACATCACCTCTGCGGGGCCGTACCGTTCGATACTGAGGCTTCCTTCATCGGGCGGTAGAGACACCTTCTCTTCAATAGTGCCGTTATTTCGTAGACGACTGTTTGCGAGTTTAGCGAGTTTTGTTACACTCTGAAAGCGTTCTTTTTTCGCGACAAAGGCAAACAGCAGATAACCACTTAGCAATTTCTGACGTTCCAATTTGTATTCTTTGGGAACACCTAACTTAAGCCCGTAAGCACTCCAGAGCGTCTGAGGTGCGTCTCTGTGATCATTAATCGACTGAAAAACGCGGAGGACTATGGGTCGCCAGTTTTCTTTGAGCCGTCCCATCACCTGTACAATCGTAATCCGTTTTCCAGTGTAGAAAATCAATCCATTGGCGCGAATACTGCCCTTCCAACTGAAGCCGAGGACGGTGCGTCCCTCAAAAAATTCGGGGTCTTTGATGAGGTTAACGTTCCGGCGGAAGGAGAGTTCTGCCCCTTTCTTGTAGGTTTTGCGAATCAGCTTGAAGTATTCATCAAGCGTTACGTGGAGATCCGGCTTTTTGCGGCGAGCGTGCGCCCACTTGAGTTCAAGACGCGGCATGTCTCCATCGTCGAGCCTCAGGTAACCTGTTTTCTGATCTCCGCTGAGTCCGCTGAGTTCCCAAGTTGTGGGGATTTCGAGTTGTATGCCTGCCCAGCCAAAAACAGTCCAGTCCATCTTTTATTGGTAGTTGGCGATTAGCGATTGGAAACCAATTCCTAACCGCTAATTGCTAACTGCTACCTGCTACCCCTTAATTGATTGCTAACTGCTATCCGCTGATAGCCATTAAAACGGCTTCACGATGACGGCTTTGGAAACAAGTGCGATTGCGACAGTTCCCATGCCGATGAGCCCGACACCGCAGATGAATCCTGCTGCGAGTACTGGATTGAACATATACCAGCGCCGCATTCCGAATCGCTTGATCATATAAAACCGTCCGATGATTGCGCCGAGTAGCCGTGCAACCATACTTCCGGGGTCTGCGCCGATACCACCGATAATACCGTAGAACCACATTGAAGGTAGTTTGAAGACCCAGAGTATACCGTAGATTGCAAGACTTGAGGTGAATCCTGCTGAGACATAATCGCCGCGAATAGCTTGAAGCATTTCGCTATTTCCATCCCGAAGAGATGTTTTCCAGAGACATTCGTTTGTGGCGTTAATGGGCCACATCATTTGCGCGAAGGGATACTGTGCGCTCGGAACAGGAGCAATCTTCCAGATGAAATGGAGGACGATAATTCCACAGACGAGCAAAATCGGCATAATTAGTAGTGTCCCCGCAAGGTTTGAGGTAAAGGTTGTGCCTGTTAATTCGAGGACTCGCCATCCCTGTGTGCCCCGTCCGTAATCTTCGTCTGGTAGTGGTGCGAACCAGATGTCTACCTCTTCATAGCGGCTCAAGATAAATGTGATTTCGTGCAGGTATGGGATTTCAAAAAGGTCGCGTCCTAAAACACCGTAAGTCCGTGCAGTAATATAAGAATTAATCGGTGTGTACAGAAATGCGAAGCCGAGCAAGAAACTGAGCGGGAAATTCGGGACCATCCAATGGATAAGCCAGATGAATCCCCCCATCCCGATGAGCCACATGATGCCCATCAACCAGATTGGAAAATCTCCACGGTTTGGAGGCGTTCCAAAAGAGCCGCGTTCACCTGCCTTTTTCTGGGATTTCCGTAGTTTAATAAGCATCGGGACCGAAGCCGCTATACCAACGAGTGCAAGGCTAAAAGATTTACCCAAGCCGTAACTCATCCAGAAATCCAGGTTGTTGAACAAGCCGACGGCGCGGACATCCAGTCCAGGAGACCATTGGTGGAGCACCTCGTACCGGTAGAGGATTTGTGGGTTCAAAATAAACTGCGATGCCATAGCAGTAACGAACTCTGTCATAATAATCGGAAATGGCAGTACAAACCCGTAAAGCATCTGTCCGAAGTCGGTTCGGAGCGCGAAAACGCCTGTTGGTGCGAAGCTTTCAATACTTTGTGTAAAGTCTATCCACGGGATTTTCAGGATCTGGATCGGTTGACTCATCATGACTCCCGTGAGTGAAGGCACACCGATATAGAGAAATCCCCAGATTAACCCCGCCATGGAACCGATAGAGAAGACGCGCCATCGCCAAGTTTCTTCTTTGCCTGTTGTTTCTGCGAGTGCGGTTGCGCCTTGTGCGGTGATCGGTGCCATTGGGTAAGGGAGCCGTTCGAGGTCAGCCGTGAGCCGGAACAAGATATATTGTCCGCTGACAAATCGCAACGTGCCGAGTAGTTTTCCAGCAAGGTAGACGGCAATAGGCAGGAACCAGTCTGGATGTAACAGACTTCGCGTGAGCACACCGACGGAATCACCCGCAGGCACGATCCATGCCGGAATTTTATCTGCGATTTCGTAAGAAGCTGCCTGTGGTGTATTGACAAAGTAGGCGTACCAGATAAAACTCCGGTACTGCAGCCCACTGCCGACGGCAGCACCTGTTAAGCTGAGGAGCATATAGAGCTCCTGTCGCCGTGCGGTTGTAAAGGAGCGCCGTGCGAGCTCGGTGAATAGAATAACCGCAACCCAAGGTGCTGCTTCAGCCCCAGATTGACCGGATACAAAATTGAGATAGATGGCACCTGGCATCATCAACAAGCCAACGAAAAGTGCTCCGAAAAAGACCTTAACCGTTAACCCTGACTCAAAAGTACGGATACCGCCTTCAATGTCGTATCGTTGTGCCCAGGCTTGCCATTCATCTGCTTGTGATACTCTTTCTCTCGCCAAATTGAATGTTCTCCTTTTCTTAGTTATCAGTTATCGGTAAAAAATGTTCTTTCTGCAACCGATAACTGATGCCTGACAACTAATCCTTCTCGTTGCCTACTCTTCAGTGTCGTCCGTGTCTCGTAGTTCTTCCCAGAAATGCGCGGTGAAGATGCCAACTGTCAACACAAGTGCTGAAAACATCTGCCACTGCCAGCGTCCTTCAAGAACGAGAATGCTAAACAGCCATAAGAAGGTGCCAATAATAATAATAAGACTCGCTAATTTTTCCATTTTTTACTGCTTTCGACTTTCAGCGGTTAGTAACCCGTTTGTGGCGTAAAATGCCGTGGTGTGCCATTGAAAGCCGATTGCCATTCCTCCTTTAATCTGCGGGTACCGGGACGGGATCGAGTTGCCCTGCTGCTGGCGTGCCTGTTCCTTCTGTTCTGCCGCGTTCATGAAATTCCGCCCGAATATCGACACTGAACGTCCGCCAAATCAGGAGTTGTTTCCGCAGTAAGTTCAAGAAACGTCGGTTCACGCGTTTCCAAGAAGCGATCTCACCGCTCTCGCGATGTACATCCAGTGTGATTTTGTAGAGGTCTTCCTCTTCACCACCTACAGGGGATGTGATGAACTGGATAGATTGACTCACACCTAAATCGTAAGGTGCTAACCATACCATCATGCTAATCTGGTAGGCATCTTCGCCTTCGGATTCCACTGCGCTGAAGGCGACCTGATCGGTGTAGAAATCACTGGCAGATTCATCGGCGTGTGCATCGAAGTAGTCGCGCATGAACACGTTCAACCCGAGTGATTCCTCTTCAAGGACAGTGAACGGAAGGTTAAAGTGCCATACATCGCCTTCAGGTTCTGGAAGTTTCCATTTACGTTCAATATCGGGAACCGCCATACGCGAGGCTTTGATTGCTGGATATAGTGTGCTAAGTAGAACAACAATCATAACGATAATCGTTGCAACGACCGTTGACATTGAAGAGTAGTTGAGTGTCAACCCAGCAAGCCATCCGAAGTTTACGAGGGTTGTTGCAATCGCTTGTCCCATGAGATAACCGAGCACTGCGCCGACGATAGCGTATACACACGCCTCCGCGAGGAATAAAAAGGCGATGTGTACAGGCGCGAGTCCGACAGAGCTGTAGATACTAATTTCTCGGACACGCTCATAGACCGCCCCAAGCATGGTGTTGAGCACGATGAGTGCAGCGATTAGGATGGGGACGAATAGATTGCCCATCCCGCTGAAACTTGTCATTCCAATACTGCTGTAGAGGTATGTGTCTTTATCACGACCGACGAAGAAGTCAAGGGCGATTCGGTTCATGAGCGGTGCCATGATAAGGTCGAGTTTGTCAATCGAACTTAGCAATGCAGGATCATCCGTTTGTGGTTCCATGTTGACAGCGACGCTTCGGAGTGTCCCGCCTTGATTCATGACTACCTCATACGGCAGGATAGCAACGCTATCCGGTGTGAGGTGGAGGTATTTCTGCAACTCGCCTTCCAGTGTTTCATCACCCGTTGCCCCGCGACTCCGTTGCTGTTGCATCAACTGATAATCGACCGGTGTTAGTTCTTCGCCATCATTGTCTGTGAGGTCTTTGAAGCCAATGCCAAGGACACCGACGACGGTAAAGTCTGCTCCGTAGACAGAGACGGTTGCCTTACCCATATCGCTTTCAGTAATTTTCAGCAGTTCCGCCATCCCTTTGGGTAGCACAATAGCATAGGGCCATTCTGTTGGCCACTCTCCAGCGTCAGCAGGATTGAACCACTTTCCATATTGGAGGTATCTATTGATACCGCTAACATCGGGTTCTCTTTCGTTCATACCCACGAGCATATTGGCAGCAAAAGTCAATGCTGCACCGGTAAGTGAATGGGTTGGGGGCGAGGGGTCCGCAGGATTCGCTGTACGTGTGAGTTGAACAAAGGATTGGTCTCCGGTACCTGACGATTGATACCAGGCGCGTGGTGCGATGGAATTGCGAACGACGAGGATGGATTCTTCGTCTGATTTTTCAATAAAGCCATCTTGCTCTAAAGCCGCGATTTCTTCCGCAATATTGATCGGTTGTTGTCCCAGTTTGACCGAAATTTCGTTTTTGCGTTCCAACAACCGTTCCAAGGCAGTGAGTGTAATTTGGGTTTTCTGCATGTCGTTGAGCACAGAGGTAAGCACCGGTTCCTCTAACGGTCGCCAGTATTGGTCTCGGATGAGAAGTCCTGTATAGCGAGGCGTTACTTGCGGGAGACTGGTTCTATTCGGATGCATGAACGTCCGCACAGAGGTAAACGAAATAACCGTGAAAGTGAGGATTACCAATGTGCAGCAGGTTAGGATCGTGCGTCCTTTGCGTTTCCGCATGTTGGAAATCCCTAAGCTAAACGCCGCGGCACTCGCGCTTAACCTTCCGACGTCTGCTTTGTAAACCTTGCTTCCTTCCTGCCGAATCTTTTCGAGTTGTTCTTCAAATTTTCGGACAATGATACTGATGACGATGACCGTCAAGGCAAGCACAATGAACGCTATTAGGATAATCGCCGGCGTCGTAGTAATCTGGAATGCAGGATGGACCTGGCTTAGGAAAAAGAAGACGAGTAAAAAGATCCCAAATGAGCCTAAAATCTGCTTGTGGATATTAGGGAAACCGAAAATAAGGCGTTCCATAAAGTAAGCGAACGGCATCAGTAGGGCGAGATAGAACATCACGCCGTTGACAACGTCGTTCCCGGTTTGTTTGACATCAGGATATGCCCGTGATTCGTAGCCCCACGCGGCGCGCGCCAATTTGAGGGCTTGCTGGTAATCATTTTGTAGCAGCTCCGTCTCTGCGCGGGCGAGGTACTCATTCGCAAATTGGTGGAGTTTGTCAAGTCGGTCACTGGAGATACCGAAACGTTTATAGAGTTGTGATCGGTTTTCGTCGAGCCACCACATATCACGAACAACAACGTAAGGCGTAAGGCGAATCCGACCGTTCTCACGGACGACGAATCCTTCACCGGTGTAGAGCGTCGGGTTTTTCATACCGCTCTTTGTGGCTTTGATGAGTAGGAGTCGTTTACCGATTTGCCCATAAGCCATTCCGACCTTAATTCGGGTGTTCGGTTCGCTATAGACGAGAGCAATTGGTTCAGCTGCCGAAACACCTTCCTGCTGCCACGGTTTTGACATCCCGAACTTCTCTGGTGCGCTATCGGTGAGTGCATCGTAAACTTCAAGTTCCCGCAGGGTCCGTAGATACCGTTGATCCACGAGATCGTAGATAGTTGTAGAAACACAGGGGAACGTAACGACTCGACAACCGCGTCTGCGAGTATTGATAGGGATTTGATTCGGGAGCAGTTTCGCGCCATAATCCCCTAAATCCGGGGCGTAGACAATATCTCCAGAATGTGGGTCAAGAATATATGCTTCAACTTCTTGTAGCCCCTTAAGCCGACGTGTTGCCCTACCTTCCATGGCTAACCCTGGAACTTCAAAGTTTCCCTTGTTGTCTCCCATAACAAACAGATCTCCGCGTACACCCATCATGGTTTTATGTTTTCTACGGAGTGTCAAGATCGGATACGGGACCGGTTTATTCGGTAGTGCGGATTCACGAGCATCAAATTCAACAACATCGCCGAAGAGGTTACAGTAGAAGTTTCCGACGCGTGCAGCAGTCGGCATTTCTTCGTCGCGAAGGGCTTGGATAAGCAGAGATGCGAGCGTCTGTGCCTGTTGATGGAGGTTCCCACTTTCGTGCAGATCAACCCGTTCAATTGTATCAAGCGGTGTATCGGTTAAGACGCGTGCGTCTTCTATGGTTGCGAAAGCGATGCCTGTTTTTCCGACGAGTGTGGCGACTTCGCTGTCAAAGGCTATCTTTCCGGGGATATAGGTTTTCCATGTTTTTCCACCGCTTGCGGAAATGGCGTTAACGAAGTTTGAATCGCCACCGAGTCCTACGATTGAGATGAGGGTTTTGATATCCTCAATTTCATCGTCGGAAAAGGTCTCTGGGTCTTCGTATCGGAGGCGTAGCATAGCGTCCAACTGTTCGCGTGTACGGATGTTGTTCTTCCGATTTTTCTTTGCAGTGCGGACATCATTTCGGATGAAACGTTCAACCTCTTTGCGAATATAATCCATATCTTTGAGCATGTCTTCGGACGGTTCACCTTGGTTGCGCCACTGCTCGAACTGCATCTTCATTAAACGACTCACGCCGCTAAGCCCTGTGAGTTTGCTGAAGTGTGAACTGAGCAATGTTTCAAGGGTTTTTCCTTCGATAGCGGATTTATCGGAAATCCCGTCTGCGACAGTCCATTGGCGTTCCATGACAGCCTGTCGGATTTGATCATCTGTCCACTGCCAAAGTTTTCGGACGCGGACCCCAAAATCGGCATCCTCTGCATAGGAGGCGAGTTGGTTACCGATGCTCGCAAACTCGCGGCGCAGTACAAATTCAGGCTGTTGGTCGTAGAACCATCCCTTGTTAAACACTCCGAACTGATTGGATTGCGAAGAGAGGTCGATGCTGATATAAAGAGATGTGTAGTATCGGTTGAACAGGTCTTGAAGAGCAATAGCGGCTTCAATCTGTCCAAGTTTCCGATTGTATTCACCTGTGTCAATGCGGAGCATCTTTTCAATACGGCTCTGAATGTTGCGGAATCGAGCATTTCGGAGGGTTAGCATATTATCGCGCAAAAGCACCTTCGTCTTTGCATCAAGGTCGGTATTGAGTGTAGGCAACCGTTCCATGAGATTTTCGAGTGCGACTATATCTGATTCTGAGCGTTTTTTGGCGGTTGCTAAAAGGTTCACTTCGTTGATGTGTGATGCGATGTGAGCCCGTAACCTGAGTGCTTGCTCCACTTCACTATTTGGGAGGTAATTTTTCAAGATGAGTTGTTCTTCATCTAAATATTCTCTTCCGAGCGTTCTGACATTGGTAATCAAGTTTTGAATACGAGTTCGCTCCAATCGAGCGTTTCGGAGTCCGATTTCAAAGATGCTCTGCTTGTCTTTGAGCAGGTCAACTATCAGGACAGCGGTGTCAGTAATGTCATCGGATTCAGTTAGGCGTTGTCGGAGTTGTGCGTCGATATTGTTCAAACGTTCAATACCAGCTTCGGAAAGAAATTTTCCACTATAAAGCAGCGCATTTGTATCTTGTGATGTAGGGACTTCCTTGAGTTTACGAATACTGATCTTAATCTCATCTTCAGCCGATTGACTGTCAGGAATTTGGGCTAAGACTTTTTCGAGGATTTGGGCTTCCTGTTGGATAGCGATCTCTAAGGATTCGGTAGCGTCGCGCAGGATGCCACGCGCGTTTTTGACTTGATTGAGTTGGTGTAGGTCAAGGTGCCTATCCATTATTTTTTCAGGGGTCCACATTAGAGCGAATTTACGTTTATCGCTCATTTCCCAATCCGCGAGTGTCTTGTTTAGTATCTCAAGGTCGGGAACGAGGTTTTGTGGAAGGTCTTGGGGGGCTGGAATTTGCCATCCTGAGCCCTGTTGTACAGGAATCAAAAAGGCATCGTTTGGATGTGTTGCATATTTATCAATGGCACCGGTTTCTATGGCACGAATCAATTTTTCTACAGCCCATATATCAAGGCGAGCGGTCGGTAGTGCGATCCTGTCAATTAATTCACGTTGTGCTGCTCGGCTTGTATTTAGAGCAGCAGTACGAACATCAGCGAGCTGTTTAACAATATCACGCAGGAAATGTGTTGTTTGTAGTGCTTCCTTCTTTGAGCGGGCGAGGCTTGCGAGTAATATGCTCTTTTCTTCACCTGTAAATTCTTGTTTCTCGCGTTTCCGGTTTCTATCGGCTTGCCTTTTTTGGCGTTCTGAAAAGTCGCGCTGCCGGTTTGTAAGGTCTTCAATCTCGGCACGAGTTTCTGCCAGTCCGTCTAAGGTAGTCGTTAGGGATTCGAGGTCAGACTTTACGTTATGTATGCCGTGGAAAAAATCGGAAGGAAGGTCGACTAAGACGGACCGGTCAATCGAGAGCAGGAGTCTTCTACCCAGTTCTTCAAATTCGATAACATCTGTGGACAATCCACGACGTAGCCCGTGCATTGTTGGTGTGCCTGGCGGATCGGTATCACTACCGATAGTATCCTGACCGATGCCTTCCATAAATGCGCGCATGCCAGCGAGTCCTTGGAAATGTCCGTCAACTGCGACAAAAAGCACGGAGTACCCCGGACGGTATTGCGGTAGACTGAAGAGTCGTGCGAGTTCCATGAGGGTGGCGATACCACAAGTCGGGTCTGCTCCGGGTGCCATGGCAGGCACAATGGACATGGAATCGTAGTAAGCCGTGAGGACGATAAGTTCGTCGCGTAGGGCTGGGTCACCGCCCTCCAAAAAACCGCGTATATTCTGACCGACACGGCGTTCCCAAGTCATCTTACCTCTAACACGGACGTTTACCTGATTTCCTGCACTATGTTCTTGTTCGAGCAGATCAGTGAGGAGAGCGGCATCTGCTTTGGATATCCAGAATCGCGGTATATTAGCAGGGACTGTCCCGAATTTGTTTTCTGCTTCACCTCGGATCGTTGTTTCCGGTTGGATAAAAATAATGGCGGTGCCGCCGAGCATTGTTGCATTGATGTAGCGGGTACTGGAGTTAAAATCGAGAAGAACTATAGCACCTTTGGGGATAAAGATGTGTGCTTCACTGGCAGCGACGAATTCACCGGGTTCATCGGTTTGTCCGTTGTTGTTATTATCGATACCGTCGTTGTCATCGCCTGGAATTTCATCTGTCCAACCGTTGGCATTGTTGTCAATGCCATCAGTTGCCCATCCGAAAATTTCGGAGAGTAGTGGGATTTCGCCGTATTCGTCAATGGTACCGTCTTCATCGTTGTCAATACCATCGGATGCTTTCTGTAGGTGCTCGTTGAGTATATCGTCGGTGATACTTGCTTCAGTGATGCGGTACCGCCGAGCAAGCGATGTGAGTGTATCACCATCTTGGAGTTTATACCAGAATCCGCCGATGTTTGTGCCGTTGAAGTCAGCGAGTTCGCCATCGTCCCCGTAAAGGAGGGGGCCGGATAAACCTCCGGTTGGAATGTACACATTGTTTCCTGCCACAACAGGGGATGGCAAGAATTTATTTCGTTCATCTGCAAGGATCGTCTCTTCGGGGATCTGGTAACTTCCAGCGATGTCTTGGAGTGTTTCACCTTCTAAGACGGTATGCTTGATGCTATCTGCCAATAAAGAGGTTCGGACAAGATTTGGCCACAGCGGAGTGAGGTTGAAGCTATGTAGGACAGTACTATCTGGTGAGACTACCTCAATGACGCTATCGCCGTGATCAATCGGGACAGTAACAGGGAACTCACGGCTCTCTACATTTTGCAAACCGATTTCGACAAACCGGTCAAAAATATACTTGCTCCCGCTTGCGGCTTGTGGGTAGCCTGTCACACGGCTCTCTAAACTTGACAGGCGTGCGATGTCCTTCCGAATGTTGCCAATGGACAGGTCATCTCGGATCTGGATGGCTGCGCTTTGCATACCGGTACTGGAGACCGTTTGTGTGTATGCGGTGTTGCAGAGTCCGCTGATGAGCAAAATAGAAAGACAGAGCATTAAGGCACTGCTTGCAGGCATGTGTTGCGCGGTTAGATTTGATATGGCACTGAAACGTCTCGGACTGTGCTGGCACCTACTATGGATTTTCATGTTGTAAAGTCTCCCACCTCTCTCATGTATCTCGTGTTTTTATCTTTACGGCGCAAAAGATATGCGTAAAAACGTGGCGCGTAAAAGCGATACCGACGCTTATCTTAATAAAATGGGATGCGGCGTATTTTTTAGCAAGTTTCTTCTGAGCAGAGACTTGCGAATGTAGTATTAGATGGTGTAATAGTGATATTTTATACTATTACTGCAATTTTTGTCAAATTAAAATTTGCATTTAAGGCTTTTTTAGGTTAAAATATATTTCACGTTTTGCTTCTTATTGAAGCGGAATGCTTCCAAATCTACATATCAATGCTCTAATAAGAAAATCAATGATAATACGCTGCCTCTCGTAAAAACATAATAAGGAGTCGAACGTGAACAAGGGATCTAAAAAATCAGAGAAGGTTGATAAAGTCGTCTCACGCATAAAGTTGCGTCGTCGTGAACTGAAAATGACACAAACGGAACTCGCTAATGTCGCGAATTTAACGCCAGCTGCGATCTCGCAATTTGAATCTGGAACCCGTAAACCTTCGTTTAATACGCTTTCAAGTCTCTCCGATGCTCTAAAGGTAACCACTGATTATCTACTTGGAAAGGAGGAGAGACGCTACGATGATCTCTTGGCTGATCCGAAGATAAATGCTATGTTTAGGGGAATGATGAAATTTACTGAGAAAGACAAAGACATACTCTACGAGTTTTACGAATTCCTGAGGACGAAAACAGAAGCGGCGAAAACGGCAGAAAAAAACCAGGCTTAAATTCAGAGTAGTAAGTTTGGTGTTTAATGGATTCAATCCTTTTGTGCCGTTTGGCATTTAACTAACTATATATCTTTACGGACATAGACAAACTTTACCGAAATTTTGGCGATTTTCCAACAATAGATGTGCCTGACGCGCATCGTGAAGTGGTAAGACCCGATCTATAATAGGTTGGAGTTTCCCTTCTCCGGCGAGATGAATAAGTGTCCGAAGTTCAGCGACCGTGCCAAGGGCAGAGCCCATCACAGTCAGTTCTTTCTGGTACATCTTTCGGATATTAATTGTTCCGATATTGCCTGTCGTTACACCACACGAAACCAGCCTTCCGTTTTTAGCAAGACTTGCAATGCTCTGTTCCCAAGTTGCAGCACCGACGTGTTCGAGGACAACATCTACGCCTCGTCCGTTGGTTACATCAAGAATCACCTCCGAAAAATCTGTATCTTTGTAGTTGATCGTGACATCTGCTCCCATTTGTGTTGCGCGCTTAAGTTTTTTGTCACTGCTCGCTGTAGCAAAAACTCTGGCACCGGTTAATTTTGCGATTTGTAGACCAGCACTCCCGATCCCACCGCCTACCCCGAGAATTAAAATATCGTCCTCAGGACGGAGCTGCGCTCGGGTCATAAGCATGTGCCATGCTGTGAGATACGCAATCGGCATCGCAGCGGCATTAACAAACGACAATCCGTCCGGCATCCGAATAGCGTTTTGGGCAGGAACTTTTACATATTCTGCGTATCCGCCGTTTGTTTGAAAGCCGATGAGTGCTTGTGTGTCGCACAAATTTTCCGCGCCGCGATGACAGTCGATGCAAACGCCGCACGGAATACATGGTGCGAGGACGATTCTATCGCCGACTGAGACACCACGCGCTGCGGCGCCGATCTCAACGATTGTTCCAGCGATGTCGGAGCCGAGTATGTGTGGAGTGTCCCCTTGACGGAGTTTCGCTGCTATCTCCGGGCGGTTCCGCCGGGCGTGGAGGTCCAGATAGTTCACGGCGCAGGCTTCGACTTTAACCAGTACCTCGCGAGCGTCAAGTGTCGGCTTCGGTACATCTGTATACTGAAGTACTTCCGTGCTTCCTTGTTCTGAGAAAACGATTGCTTTCATTTTTCTAAGGTCTATGTAATTTCGTTTACGCAATCAGAGAGTCCTAATATTTGTAATTCTCTGGAGATGTAACTGAGGACCGCCTTTTCCAGAGCGAACGGGTAACTGATCCCGTGCTGTTTTGCAATATCCGGTCCACACCGTTGCATAATGGCTGCTAACCGGAGGGGTGCTTTTGCAATACCTTCTCTATTGAGACTTGGCATCGTTAATGCGGTTTCAATTTCTTCCCTAAGTGCTTGTGGCAGGAAAGCGTTGATGTTCTTTACACCTCTGTCTCTTTGCTTCTTACCCCCTATAATGAGGACTTCAGTCAGCGACATTACGAGAAATGTCGTTCCCATAAACCCTGCAATGCGTTCCTCGCGTCCTAAAACTGTAGGAAGGATGGCAAGTACGCGCCAAAACTCGTTCAGATGTTGCTTTAGTACTGGACTGTCATCTTTCGGTGTTTGGTCCTTGTATGCTTCCTTGAATTGAATACGTCCTTCTGCGGCAGACAACACACGAACCTTAGTGGGTTCAAGAGAAATTGTATCCCCTACGTGTAACCAGACATCAAGTCGCAAACTTGCTGTTGTGATGGCAGTGATTATCTGCCCTGGGAATGTATTTTTGAAGAGAACTAACGGCTGAATATCGGATAGCCAAGATTCGAGTTCCTGTTGGAAAGTTTCTTTATCCTTTTCGGCAACCAATAGATGGATATCGAGGTCTGAATATCTGTCAGCGGTGCCCTTTGCGAAACTTCCCTCAAGCCACACCGCCAGAATTCGCATGTCTGATCCTACTTTATGTGCCAATGCTTCCAGGTATTTTTGATGCATTTCTAATCCCTTGAGGCGAATTTCTCCGACGCACTATTTTTCGCAGGGCGGCATGGATGTTTAACCATAGGCACCGTGGTTAAGGAAGCCAAGTAAGCGGCGTAAACGCGGACTCGCGTCTTTGTAGACGGAATCCGGCATGTTGTAGTTCATGAACGGGTAATATTTATGTCCAACAAGGCGGCGTGCGTAAGTTACCTGCGTGATATATCGGGTGCGTTGGCTCTGGTTGGGCCCCCCGCGATGCCACACTTGATTGTTGAACATAATGACGCTTCCAGCTTTTCCGAGGTTGTACTGGACTTTTTCTTCCCACGCCGTTCCCTCTATCGGATTCGGTGGTGATGCACCGAAGAGATGGGACCCTGGGACAACTTCTGTGCCGCCGTGTTCTATTTCGGTGACATCAGTTAGGTAATAATTTGCAGTAAAAAGCAGCACCGGCAGCCGCACGTTCTTTGGCGGTTCCCCTTCTGTTACGATGTAGTGCGGGGCATCATCTTGATGCCAGGACGTGATACCTCCGCCGGGATAGGTTTGGAAAGAATTGTTGTGAATGACGTGGCAGTTTTCTGCGACCAGTGCTTCAGCAAAGGAGACGATAGGCTCGAGGTCAAAGAGTCGTCGGTTGGCTTCGCTGTGTTCAAACATCCGGTGGCTCAAATGCATGCGACCCGCTGGGCTTCCGCTGTTCAAACCATTTGGATTGTTTTCGAGTGCCCACGCTAAGTCCTCTCGAAGTTGCACACATAGGTCCGGAGGCAAGACATTTTGCAGAAACAAGCAGCCGCGTTGGTGGAAGGTTTCCACCCATTCCTGAATTTGTGCTTCACTGGCAACCTTGCCCGCTAAGTAGGTTGTTTGTTCCATTATGCACCTTCTGTCATTTTGCTTGCGTAACTGAAGATGTGAAATTGACAGGCGCGGTTTACGACCGCGCCTTTTGTAATAAGCCTTTTGGCGTGTGCGCGGAGATGGTTTTCGCTAACCCATCGCAGCAGCGACGATGATACCGAGTGAAACCAGGACACCAGCGACCGCAATACCGGCAGCGGTGTTGTTTTCTTCAGCAATCTGACGGTTTAAGTCGTACGGGGTTGCCATGTCGAAGACTTTGTAACCTACCATCAGAATTATTAAACCGACGATGCTAAAAACAACACCTTCGATGATAAAACCACCTAAGATTTTGAAGTCTATCATTGGAACATCTGCCGTGGCTGCGTCATCTTGAGCACTTGCATTGTGTGCGAACATAGTAAAGGCAACGATTGCGACAGTAACCAGAATGAATGTGGTGAAAACGATCTTTTTAGCCATCTTGTGTAGTCTCCTTATTTTGGGCGGGATTTCCCGCCGTGCTTATCTGCTGTAATATAATGGCGCACGGTTTCTGCCTACTACGCCAGCAGTTCAAACTGCACATCTGTGGTGGTGTGTAGGTACTTTACTAATATGGCATCCTTATCTTCGATATAAAGCCATCCGGATTCGATGTCTTCAAGTGTTTGCACAGCGGGTACCTCAGTTTCTATATATTTCTCTGTTGCGTTGCTAGCTTTGGAGTCGTCCGCGCATGCTTCTGCCTCGTTCGTCGGATCGTCTTCCGAAGGTACTGTCAGCTGATAGCGCGCTCGAATGCCTTGTGGTGCGCGTCCGTAGCCGGCAATAACGGTGTAACTCGCTTCGCGTTCGGCGTAGCTAAGTTGCCAATTCAATTGCCCTTTATTGGTTCGGGTGAATGCATCTATCTTGGCACCTGAACTAAGATGTGTTTCATTGGTAATAGCAGTTTTAATACCCGGATCAAGCCCTCGGAGCGTATAGATGTTCACCATAATGTCTTCAGGATTCAAATGCGGTCCCTTGCCTTCGGTACAAAAGCCGTAGAATCCATCAGGATAGGTGCCTTTGAGTTCACCATCTTCCCACTGTTGATACATTGCACTGACCGTAATACCTTCAGCAATTTGGATCCACCGGTCATCTTTAGTATGTTGGTTCAGGCGTTGAAGATAATAGGCGAGAACCAAACCATTCCATTGAACAGGAACACCAAACCACGGGTGGGTGTGGAAACTTGTACCAAAAACAGGGATTGAGGCGAATCGCATACCGGGACGGTCAGGTAGGTGCCAATGATACAGGAAGGGTAATGCTGTTTCTGCCCAGTAAGTTGCACGTTTGAGGTATTCTTTTTTCTTTGTAAGTTCGTAAGCCTCAATATAGGCGCCAACTGCATGCGCGGCTGCGAGAACGTCCGGTTGATACATTGGGCATTCCCACATTTGTGCGCCGCGTGGCACGGAAAATTGCTTCATGAATTCAAGTGCCTTCATACCTGCCTTTTGTGATGCAGCATTACCACTAATTCGGGCGTGTTTGAGAAGTAGCAGTGCTGAATCAGCACAGGTTCCGAGTACTGCTTCGCCCGCCTTTCCGAGGGAGGCAGTTTTTGCATTTATCGGTTGCCACCGCCAACTTCCATCGGGTTCTTGTGTGGTAATCCGCTGCTGCGTTTCCTTCTGCATGTAGGTTAATGCAGCGTCGATATTACCGATATAAAACGGGAATTCCCACCTCAAGATATGGCAGGAACCGCGTGCTGCCAGACCTTCCTTACCAGATTCTATTATGGTATTCTTAGCGATTTCTAATGCCCGTTCTTTCACTTGTTCATCTTTTGTGGCGAGGTAATCGTACCAGAGTAGCGTTCCGAAACCCGGTTCGTTGTGCGCTGTCCAATCCACACAGTGGCGAGATTTTCGCGTGTTTTCATCCCATGTGGTGTGCATAAACCCGTGTCGTGAAAGGCGGAGTTCTTCTTCATCACCGCGGGGCGGTTCAAGCGGTTCCGGGGTTCCGTAAGCGTCAGTCCAGTGTGCTACGGCATCTAAAATGGAGGCGTTTCCGTTAACGATAATTTGGCTTTTAATGGAGAGTGGGCGCGCCGGAGTCAGTGGATAGGGTTTAGAGGCCTCTGTCTCATTTTCCTGAACCCATTCTGGTGTGGTTGGCAAAAACAGCCCGAACGCGTGATTTTTCTGGTACTTATACCAGTTGGGCGAGGCAAATATTGCAGAAAGCATCTGGTTTTCACCGTCCCAAGTGTCGAGTGGGTCCCAGATGATACCGACAACTGATTTCTGTATCTCTACCGCCATAACAGGAACTGTGATTTTATAAGGATGTGGGACCAGACGGTTATCAAGCGGTGGGGCTGCATCACGCGCACTTGAGGAACGTTCCTCATCTTCCAAGAATTCGAGTCCTGGGAATAGGGCTGCTGTTTTTTTCTCTGGATTGCGTCCACATCCAGCGTAGAGCATCGGACCTTGAAAGGCAAGGAGTGCCCTGTCTCCGTCGGTTTGCAATCGGTATTCCGTTTTGACTCGGGTCGCATCTTCAGTGAGAGTCCACCGCATTTCATAATTCCATGTCACGCCGTCAGCATCTGTGCTTGTACCGCTTAACTGAATGATCGACTCATCTTTGTTACCGGCAAGTTGGTATTTTGTGGGAACGAGTTGAAAAGTTTGGCGGTTTTCTGCTGCGTCGAGGTAGGTAACCGCAGAGAGTGCCGGACTGGTTGCAACCCGTTGGTAATTGCCACCTTTTGCGACAAAGAGCGTGTAATATTCGAATCCACCTTCAGCATTCTCGTCGGAAGTGGTAGGCGGAGTGCTACGGACAAAAACGATGCGGAGATGTTTGTTCCCCATCACAATGCTGCCGTTTTGCGGATACGTGTGCAGCTCTTTTGTTACTTTGGTAGTGAGTTTGGGTTGTGCAGAAAGGACGCTAACACCACCTTGAGTCGTCCGACGTTCTTCACCCGCTGCGGTTTGGCATCTGAGGGAAACTGAGAAAGAGAGCGTGGTTGGATGTGGAAAACGACGAGCAGTCCAGAAGACAGAGGTTTCTTCACCGGGTTCAACTTCTTTGATTGTTTGCATGGGTCTACCACGCCTTAATTTCACGCCGTTGATGGCAATTCGCGCCGTATCCGCTTTGCCTAATGGAGCACGACCGCTATTCCGTAGGATGCATCGTATCTCGAAGTCTTCACCCGTTGAGACGACTGCGGCTGTTGGTCCTACACTCACAATTTCCAGTTTCGGTTGTGCAGCGTAAAGGGCTATTTTGACAGGACGTTCCTTTATGCCAAGCGTTTCAATACAAATATCTGTTAGGGCGGAGACACGCGTCGAAATGGGTTGGTTAAACGCCAGCATCTCCGTTTTTTCATCGGCTAAGTATACAATAGCGATCCCGCATCGGAGTTCCGGCTCAGCGGCTCTTTTCGCTTTCCGGAGAGTGGTTTCTTTGAGCTTATATAACTGCGGTTTGCCCCATAACGCCCACGCATAATTGCTATTGCCCTTCACATTACATTCCGTCAGAAATGAGAGGACAATTTCTTTTCCAGCGTAGTCTGTGAGGTCGATATCTTCTTCCTGCCAACGACATTCGGTTGCTACGGATTCAAAACGCCTATCTGGTGCAGCCGATTCGTCTGTATCGGAGATTTCGATAGCGAACTTTACGCCACCAGGTTGCCGTTCCGTATCGTCAAACACGATGCCGTCCCTTAAACCGATGGAAAACTGGAGAAGCAGTTTGTCATTTCTACCAACATCAGGAAGCGAAACAGTATAGTTGATTTTAGCGACTTCTGTTGGCGTTGGATGTTCAAGAATCGCAGGTCGTGTGACACCGCCTGAACAGTCTCTACCATTGGCAGATGCTTGTTCCGTTCCAGAGATAGTGCTCTGATTAAACATGTCCACAAAGTCATAAATCTCTTCAACAATGCCGAGGTCTACCGGTATGGGTTCAGGAGCTTTTTCTGGTTTGGCTTCGGTCTCGCCGTTCTCGTTTGTTTCTTGTGTTTCTACTTCTGTAGCTTGCAAATTCGCCTCACTTTCCTCAGTCTCGCCTTTCGGTGCCGAATCAGTAGGTTCTAATGGCTGCGGCGTATCGTTGCCGTCAGCGTGTCCCTCGTCTACGCTTGGTTGAACCGGAACGTTGTCATCGTTTACGCCGGTATCTTCGTCTAACCGGATAGGTTTGCTATCCGGACGTGTTTGGGAATTTTCGTCTGCTTCGGGATGTGTTTCCTCTGATGCGGACGTGTTGTTTTCGTCGGTCTCTGTAGACTCGGGAACCTCAGTATCGGTTGTAGAAGATGCCGTGGCTTCAGCGTCATTTACAGAACTGTTGTCAGTTGTAGATTCTGATGTGGGAGGGGTTTCTAACCCCGACTGCTGTTCGTCGCTATCTTGTACATCGGTAGGTTGCTTGGTCTCTTCTTCTGTTTTTCCGATGCAGGTAGTTAAAAACTCTTGAAAACCGGTGAGCATTTTTTAAGTATTCCTTGCGGGTCGGTGAGGTGAATTGGAGATTTGATGTATTTTTCCGTATATCTGAAGAAACACCGAAGCAAAACCCCTTCCACTTCGTTTCAGACTAAGTGATGTGGCTTAAGACTGGCTCCATTTCTCTTTCATCTGCTTCATTTCATCGTTGAGCACGACCTCTGGTGAAGGTGTCTGAGCAGCGGGTTCGATCTGCCATGCACCGGATTCGTCCTTTAGGACGGGCTTACGTTGTGCGACGGGTAAAATGTCGAAGGGTGCGTGTGGCTCGATTTGATACCAATATGCGACGGAGGATGTTTCATTGCGAAGATGATTACCGTGTCCATGCTCTATGGTAACCCGAATTTCCTTTTCAAAACGGACAGGATTTTCGAGATGATAGACATAGGAGGTCTGGTAGCCATCGGTATTATTTTCATAGATAGAGGATCCGTTATGGGCAAACGCGTTCTCTTGCATCCCCCACGCTTGGTTCAGGTAATCTTCTGAGCCAGTGCCGTGCAGATCAGGTGGCCACTTGTAGCCGTCTACCCAAATCATATCGTCCCCTTCGCCCCACCATGTGCCTTGGAAATTAGTAACCGAGAGGTTACACCCTATATAGTGGCCTCTGCCTTCGGCGGAGAGGATAAGATAATTGGTGTCCCACGCGAGTCTTTCTGCATTGATGATATTGGCTTCTGGCGTATTGACTCGGATTTCATGTCCCCATCCATCACATGGATTTTCGCGGTGGAATTGTGCATGAAAATAGGCGACATCATCGCCGTATGGGTCCGAGTATTGCTCATAATCGATGTAGAAGTATTGGCGGTGTGGTGTATCACCTTCGTTGACGAGTTCGATTCGTGCGCTGCTGTTAAAGGGCATCTGCACGTAACTGTTAAGAGCGCAGCCTGTATTGAACTGATTATTTTGGTTTGTGGAAGCGGAGAACAGCATGGAATCGTATGAATTGACGATTTCATTTCCGAGTCCAAAGAAGTCACCTAATGGACAGAGGACACTCGGATGCGCCTCGTCGTCCCAAAACATCCGAATTAGTACATTTCGATAACCGTTTGGCTGCGTCATCCAGATGTGGTTAATGCATCCGGGACCTTTCAGATCTGCGATAACGCGGGTTTCGCCCGGGGCGATGTCCCATGCGTCGTTATTTCTGCCTGTTGTGTCCCAAGAGGAGGTACGCAACGAGCGTGCTTTTTTGACACGCGTCAACGATGACAATAATCCATCAACATAGGTCATAAGTTTGGTTTCCTATACATCACGCTGCAGTTACCCACAGCGTCCAAAAAAGTAGTTTCTCACATCAATTATAACACGTGAGGAAAAAAAACAACAGGAAAATCTAATTTTCTGGTTTTTTCCTTTCGGTAAGGAGGTTTTTCTTAAGCGTATGTTAATTGTTTTTTCTGACGAATGAATCTCAACTGTAGGGCATCTGCTTCGTATTTGTCGGGTTGCCCTGCTGTTTTTCTGGGTGCTGGCGGCTTGAAGTTAGTGACGAGTGCTTCTAACATCGGTTTTCTATTGGATTCCTTGGCACCGACATGATAAAAATGTTCTCTCGTGATGACGTTAAATTCTGACCATAATTCTGCTTTTCCGCAGGAACGAGCGTGTAACCATTTTCTTCCGCGAACGCTAACAATCGGGGAAACAGATGGATTTCCAATAACTTAGATACGATTTTGGTATCCGATGAAATTGTATAAATTCTCCGATGAACATCAATGAAACCTTTGATGGCCCACTGTCCATCAGCAGTAGCAACGTACGAATTGAGTGTTTTAACAAATTCGTTGAGTTTTGTGCTAAGTACGCTTTTTACTGTTTCTTGCATGAAATCGGATCGCCGAAAAATTAGCGACGCTAAATCAGTTGGACAAATATGATTGTTAAGGGCACTTTACTACTCGACCGGTTCCTCTGTAGGTGGCCAGATGTCTTCCCACATCTCCTCTGCAAGTATCCAGGAAGGGATCTCCTTGGCAATTTCCGAGGATTTTTGTCCCGGTTTCAAAGGGTTCCAACGTTCTAAAGCAAACAAACGAATCGCCTTCAATCTGTTTGAAATAGAAACTGTATCCCATTGTCCTGTTTCATCATTCAGAAAATCGATTAATTCGTTTTGTGCCATCAACGGTGCTCTGAGAAAATACATTTGATTTTTGGATGCAAAGTTCTGATTCGATTTGCCGGCGTTCGCCGAGATTGGGTCAATTGTCAAATTTCCAATGCTATGGAGATAATTCTCCTTAAATTCTTGCGATTCAAAATCGGTAATTGACAGAATTGAGTCATCTATAACAACTTTGCTCTCCCTAGGGTTTTGTGGAATGATATGTTCCATTGAAAATTTTGACCGCGGCTTGGTGTTGGTAAATTCCTTATAGGACATCTCAGGATAACCACCTATCTCTCTGAGATAATTCTCGTATTTCCAAAAGAGATATCGCTGATCAATTAGATTCACATCAGAATGGAAAGAAGGTGATTGAAGAGATCGCCTGAAAACAAAATCGCCGCAGTTCGATCTAATAAAGCGTCGAAGTTCGCGGATAAGTTGGTCGAAATTTCCGCTGAAATCCTTCGATAATCTATAGAAAAACTCACGTCCTTTGTCTGCTCTGGATCCAATAATACTGAGGCGGAAACAGATAATTTCCACTAATTGTGAAACTTGTTTGAAATTATCCTTGCGATCCGAGTTGTCTAATTTGTAGGTTTTGATAAGCAGCGGATAAAAAGTCGCTTGACGGCTGAGTGCAAATATGTCAAGTAGATAAGGCTCTGGCCTTGTAAACAGCGTCCTTGTGATTTCAAAACTCTCTTTTAATTCCAGACTACACCGGTTTATAAACCCCGCGGCCTCTGCTCCTGTATTCTCATTTATTAAACCGTTCACCTTTTGTTTGATCATTTGGACAGGATTTTGATAATCACTTTTGCGCTGCCATTCTTCAAAAGCGATAAAATGGTACTGCAAGATCGAATCTTCATCTGCGCGAGATTCAATTTCCTCATAGTTTCGATAGATCTCGCTGAACCGACTTTGGAGAGTGTCTAGGTTGGTTTCCGGATCATCTGATACAATATAGGTTTTATGCATCAAGAAACTTTTGGTTTTCTCCAAGCTAGTCAGTGATTTACCCCGGTCATTGGTCGTCTCGAAGATAAGAGTCGCCTCAGCTTTATCCTCAACTGAATAGGTTAGAACCTTCATGCTCTCAATTGTGTCTATGAAATCCTTGGTCTTATCTGGATGTGCTTTTAGTGATTGATTGAGGAAATTCTTTGCTTCGAGTAATCGCCTTTGGGATGGGGTGTGTATCTGACTAACGTCGGGCTGGTTATCCTGCAAGATATAAGATGTGAAGAAGTCATTATCAGTATCCAAAACGCGGAGTTTGTATCTATTATAAATCCGGATATAGGTATCCTTTAGCATTGTAACATCGTTGCCTACTTTTTCTTCTTCTGCCAAAAGCAGCTTCATAAAGATAATAAGGGTTGTAATCCGCTGTTGACCATCAACGATGTCAATCATTTCAAACCCTTCATGCCGCGGTTGTTCCTGAAACAGGATTGTACCGAAGAAGTAGCTTCGATCAGGTTTCTGATTTTCTATATCCTCAACAAAATCTTTGAGTTGCTTTTCTTCCCAAGCGTAAGCACGCTGATACTTTGGGATGTGAAAAATTTTCCTTCCATCAAACAACTCACTAATTCTTTTTTGCCCGTTTTCCAATTATTACCTCCTTATTTTTTAATTATTGCAGGACAGCCTGCCTCTTCTCCAGTCCAATACGAGCGACTTCTGTGAGGTCTTGTTCCCAATAGTTCAGGTTGAACGATTCCAGTGAGATAGTACTTGTATATCCAGCGTTGTTTTTGCCTTACTCACGCTTTTTGGGTGACCATGCTCGAAAGGATACCGAGAATTTTATCGCATTGTGCGATTTGGTAGTCTGCTATGTCAATGTGGAGTTTCTGCGCCTCTAATTTAAGAAATTGCCATTCTGTTCCGGAAGTGGTGGCTCCATAAACGCAGGGGATATGATTGCCTTTTTCTCGATTAAAGCGTTGTGCTGCGAGCATCTCGGCAACACATTGCCCTAATCCGAGTTTCGGTTCCGCGTTTTTTGCTTCAACGAGCGCGATGACAGGTGCCTCCAAAAAAAGTTGTCCTGGCGACAAGCTTATCAAAAAATCGCAAACGCCGGTTAATCCCTTTTCGGCATCAACACTGAAATCAATTCCTGAAAAGAGACTGATACGCTGCTTGAAGTGCTCACGGAGTTCAACGAGCACATCGGCAACAATCAGTTCTGAACGTGCCTTTTCTGTCCCGATAGCAATGGCTAATGGGACTTTTTTTCTTAATATCGCTGTCAACGCCGCGCTTGGTGTTACCGATTCTGTTTCGGAAAAAATACCTGCGGATTCAATCTTTTCCAATTGGAATTCTGTCACCACTGATTCTAGGGTAAAATTGCTATATGCCATCTGTTATAAACCTGCCGTGGAATTAAATCTTGATTTATGCCGTATAGCATTGCAATGAAATGTTACCAACATTTTCAATAATTTCACAAAATTTGTCTTAGTTTTACATCCTTTATAGGTCGTCTATGACAGCCTGCATCTTTTCCAGTCCAATCCGAGCGACTTCTGCGGGATCTTGTTCCCAATAGTTTGGATTGAATAACTCCAGTGAGATAACACCTGCGTATCCAGCATCTTTCAGGATAGAGATCATCTGTCCCAGATCAAGAATGCCGTCCCCCGGATAAACTCTGTCTGCATCCGACTGCTCCTCGCGTGCGGGTTCTGCGGGGGCATCGTTAAAGTGAAAGACTGCGATTTTTTCACCGGGTATGCCTTTCATATCTTCTATTTCGCCGCCACCGCGATAGATATGGAAGGGGTCGAGGACAATCGTGCTATCGGGATGATCTGCCGCTTCCATCACTTCCCAGGCATGTTTGACTTGGTTGACACCATCGACGAAACCGAGGAATTCCATAGCCGGTTTGACACCGAACTCGCGTCCGAGTTCAAGGAGTTCTCGGTAATTTTTGCCACCTAACTGCAAGTCTGCTACCTCACGCGGCGGGCTTGAGATGATGTACGTTGAACCGATAGCGGCGGCTTGTGCCATCCGTCGTTTTGCTTCTTCAATTGCTTCTTGGTGTTCTGCACCTGTGGTGTTGAGCCAACCGTGCAAGGCGATGACGGTCGGCACTGAAAGTCCGTAGTCATTAAGTGCTTTTTTGACATCGGCAAGCGAGCCGCCTTGTTCCTCGTAAGCGGTTAGATCGTCATTCCATAACTCAATTGCTGAATAGCCGGTTTCCGAAGCGATCCGAATCTTGTCCATTAATCCAGCAGGACGGATTGTGCTGGTATTTAAACCTAACTGAAACATCTATCTCCTTTTCTTCTATAGTAGATTTTGAAAATACGGGCGAGGGTGCCTCGACCCTACGTGTTTTTTCTGTGAAAGGATGGGTGTATGGGTAATTACAAATTTCCCTCTATTTGTTCATCAAGCTGCTAATGAAACGGACATCTATACGGGCAAGGTCAATAACGGTCTCCACGGGTTCTCCGCTATATTCGCTATGGAAACTCACGGGGCCCGAAAAGCCGATGGTTTGTAACGTATTCACTGCCGTTTCCCAATCAACGAAGCCTTTTCCCATGCGGACAACTCTCCCACCACTCATACCCGGGGAACGTGCCAAGTCCTTGAACGCCATAACAGCGAGATGCGATTTGACGATATCGAGTGCCATGTTGATGGGTTCACCGACAATCGACAGATGTCCTGTATCGGCAAAAACCCCGACGTGTTGTGGATCGAAACATTTGACAAGGTTCATTACTGCACACGAATTCAGTCCCATAGAGGTTCCAGAATGGTTATGGATACAGGTCCGGGGTCCGTATTGTGCGGAGAGTTTAGCAAACCCCTCCAATTGTGTTCGGATAAAGTCAACTTGTGCCCAGTAGCCGCCGTCTTCTGCGTGCCAGTGCCAGTATCCCAATTTGATATTTTCGACACCCGCTTCACCAGCGGCGGCATAGACGCGACGGGTTTCCTCTTGTGTCGGATCGAGAAAGTCGCCGGGTGTTGTGATAAGTGGGATGGACAAGCCAGCCTCCGCGAGCTGCTTTGCGGCAGCCGGTAGTGCTTCAGTGGCATTTTCTGGATTCACCGGATAGCCGGGGCGGACACACAAATCAGCACCACTCACACCGGCAGATTGCAGTGCGGTGATGATATCTGGAATTTCTAAACCTTCCAGATGTTTCGTGAACATAATAAATTTCATAATAGGTCGCTCCACTTCGTTTTGCTTTCAGCCGTCAGGGCGTTCACTGCGTTCACTCTCAGTTGTCAGTAACTTGTCAGACGGGGAGGTCCATACAGACTTCATATCGTTGATTTGATTTTGATTTCGCTCTTGTTCGGTATGTGACTGATCGCTGACTGCTGACCGCTATGCCTTACCAATCGACGACAGAACCGTCATCAGGATGATAAGTCACAGGGTTCTGCCAATCGTGGTCGATTTTATCTTCGAGTGCGTCTTCATCAAGTTCTATACCGAGCCCAGGACCGGTTGGGAGTTCAACAAATCCGTCTTTGAAAACGAATGGATTCTTAAGATAGCCTTCACCGAGCGTCGTATGCTCCTGCATCAAGAAGTTCGGTATAGAAGCATCTAACTGAATACATGCCGCTAAGGAAATGGGGCCCAACGGGTTATGTGGCGCGATACCGCCGTAATAGGCTTCTGCCATGCCTGCGATGATACGCACTTCATTGATGCCGCCAGCGTGGCAGAGGTCAGGCTGAAGGATAGAGGCTGCCTGTTTCTCTAAAATTTCACGGAATCCCCACTTTGTGAAAACGCGTTCACCCGTGGCAATCGGAATGTGGGTACTCCGTGCTATTTCGGCGAGGGTGTCCACATTTTGGCACTGAATCGGTTCTTCGATGAACATCGGTTGGTAGGGTTCCAACGCTTTAATCAGAACTTTTGCAGTCTGTGGACTAACTGCCCCGTGAAAATCTATGGCAAGGTCAACTTCTGTACCGGCAGCTTCGCGGAGTGCGGCAAAGTGATTCACTGCTCTATCAATAAACGCTTTATTTTCGATGATGCGCGCCGGTCTGCCTCCTGCAGGACCTGTTTTGAATGCGGTAAACCCTTTGTCGATCCATTCTTTGATTCCGTCTGGATCGCCGCCACCTTTGTAGAGTCTGATGCGGTCGCGGGTTGGTCCACCGAAGAGTTGATAGACGGGAACACCGAGCGACTTCCCTGCAATATCCCAAAGTGCTTGCTCCACGCCGCTTAATGCGCTGGTAAGAATTGGACCGCCGCGGTAGAATGCATGACGATACATCGCTTGCCAATGGTGTACAACGCGTCTGGGGTCTTGACCGATGAGATAGGGTGCGAGTTCGTCAACGGCTTGCGCACATGTCTTCGCGCGTCCTTCTAAGATCGGTTCGCCGAGACCGACTAAGCCTTCGTCCGTATGGATTTTAAGAAAGAGCCAGCGCGGTTGCACCAGAAAGGTCTCTAATTTTGTAATCTTCATTAAGGTTCCTCAAGTTGGTGTCGACTTGAAACAGGTTGTTTTGTCTATTTTGGTGCTATGTTACCATTTCCCCCGAATTTTTTCAAGAAGATTATCGTTTCGTGCTATAATGCCGTTAGAAGTCTGTTTACTTTGCAAAGGAGATAAAACGATGACACGTTCGTGTTTGAGAAATAGGACGTTCGCGCTTTTTGGTGGTATTTTAGTACTTTTGTTTGCTGGTACTTTGGAAAGCGATACACAGGATCGCGCGCTAACGACTTTTTCTGGTCAGGTTGTTGATGAGGCAGGAAATCCGATTGCGGGACTCACAATAGGGCTTGTCTCTGTTTTCGATGGCAATGGGGCTTGGTTTCCAGTTTATGAGGATCAACACGGTTCGCCGATAGATCCACCGACATTCCAAGCAGAAACAGATTCGGAAGGACATTTCATTATTTCTAATACGATTGCCGGTCCCGTGCTATTGACGCTGTTGCCATCCAGTGAGGTAGATGTTCAGCTGCTAAAGGCTCAGATTGCGGGACTGTTTTTCTATGCGAGTGGAACATGGAAACGTGGAATTGTGTTTGCTGTAGAACAAGGAGAAGACATTGGAAACCTTGAAATTACCGTACAATATCCGCATATCCGAGGTAAGGTGCAGCGCGCAAACGGGGCACCGATCGCCAAAGAGAGAATCAAATTTCGCTTGCGAACGGTAAGTCTACACAGTGAGTCTTCTCAATCTTCGGGTTTTAACACAGATGCCGAAGGCTACTTTAGGTATTATGTGGATAGCGGGATAGAGGAACCCACATTTTACGTATTGTCCGTAACGTATGCGGGACAGACTGTGAACGCGAATCCGATTGTCCTTAAGTCTGGGGATCCAACGCGCGACATGATTTTTACGTTTGACAGTCCATCAGTTACGCCTTTCCCTACGCACCCCCAGGATGTTTCTGCAAGTGCGTCTGCTTCCGTCGGCGGATCCAGTGCACTCGATGTTTGGGTCATCAGACCAGAGAACTGGCACGCGTATAAAATGATTAAGCGCGAGCGGTGGGAATCCGCACAAGCCCAAGCCGCCGCTGAAGGGGCATACCTTGTCGCAATCAATGACGCAGCGGAACAAGAGTGGTTGCAGTCTGTTTTTGGCGGTCAACCGAGCTGGATCGGACTCAACGACATCGCGAAGGAAGGGCTGTGGCGATGGGATACTGGTGAGCCTGTTACTTATGAAAACTGGGTGCCTGATGACTTCTTTTCCGAAGCCTCAGATGTTAGTGGAAGGGATTATGCTGTTATGACATTCTTCGATGGCAAGTGGTATGCCGTTAATCCGGACAGTGCTATCCTCTATATAACAGGAATGGCACTTCTTGAAAAAGTAATTAAGTCCGAAAAATAGGAGATATTTACGATGAAGCGTTCAGATTTTATTCAAAGGTTTGTGGAAGGGGAATTAATAAATCCATTCATTGGCATAGTACTTTTCTTCGGTATTGCAGTCTGTCTTTTTCCAGGCTGTAGCGACCTTCGGCAACCTGTTCTCTCTGCAGTATCACACGGCAGGACACAAGATGGGACGGTAGGGTTTTCTGGTCGCGTTGTGGGATTAGAAGGGGAGGCAATTGCAGGACTCTCGTTAGCGATTCAACATGTCATGTTTGGTGATTACGCGGATGAGGTAGAGCGGATACAACCGTTAGAAACAGAGACCGACGCGGATGGTGCTTTTTCTTTCAGCGGCATTGTCCCTGGTCAAGTGCAACTAATATTAGTACCTGCTGTAGATGCAGATAGTGAGAGATATTTTTACACTGAACCGGAAAATGAAATCCTCTTCATCAAAATAGGGGCGGTAACCTATCATCAGAATGAACCCTATCCGTTTGGTGGAAATGCATTTACGATCACTCCGGGGGTGCACATCCGAAATGCTGAAGTTAAAGTGCGTCCGCGTATGCGGATTCGCGGACGCATCGTTTTCAACGACGGCTCTCCACTCGCGGACGCGGACATTCGCACAACTGTGAGGCAAAAGAGTTTGGATGGTAGCGGCAGCGGGACTTCAGGTGGGGGTACGCAAACTGATCTCGATGGAACCTTCACGGAATATGTTAATGAAGCCGGTCTGTATATCGTCACGGTCGCATATCAAGACCTTTCGGTCACATCAGAGCAGTTTGTGCTCAATGCTGGCGAACGGCGAGAAGATCTCCTGTTGATGTTTGACAGTGCGCCGATTCCACCCGTGGAAGATATAGAAACATCTACGCCTCCTACATTCGACCGGAACGATAGGTCGGTGTGGGTGGTTAACCCTGAAAATGGACACGCGTATAAAGAGGTTTACGTTGAGGGCCCTGAGGAGGCAAAAGCCTTGGCAACTGCAGAAAATGCCTATCTCGTCTCTATTAACGACGAGATGGAACAGCAGTGGCTCGAGGGACTTTTTGACCCGTCACCCTTTTGGATTGGACTGAGTGATGTTGAAATGGAGGGACAGTGGCAATGGGACAGTGGCGAACCTGTCACATACACGAACTGGAGCATCAATCAAATCTTTCCCGATGGCATAGATGATGCGGAAAAAGATTATGTGGTCAAGACTTTTACGGGAGAATGGCAGGCTGTTGGCACTGAAAGTCCGTTCTGGCAGATTACGCGTAGGGCAATTCTCGAAGCCGATGAGTTACCTGCCCAAGCACTCACGGCGGAGTAAACGCGGCTGTCCGGAAAACGCGCGAATTGCCATATCCGTCCGATATTTATCATTATGACAGTAAATTTCCACAATACGCACAGGCTTGCAGTTCAATGCCACCACTAAATGTTTCACGTTCTGGAACTAAGTAAGTTTCATAATTCGTGACGCAGTTTGTGTTTGCACATGTGTGCGTGGTGGTGCTGATGCCTCGCTTCGGCGGTTGTGTTAAAATGAGTTGTTCGAGTCCAATGAGGCTGGAAATCAGTGCCATGCGAATCGGCACGGCGTTTGCAGATTGTTCAAAGTAGGCAGCGCGGGGGTCGTCGTCTAACTCGTAGGCGAGTTCATTGACGCGAGGGAGTGGGTGCATAATCATCGCGTCAGGTTTAGCGTGTTTCATAACTTCCGCATTTAAGAGATAGCTGCCGCGCACGGCGGCTGCGTCCATATTTGAGGGGAGTCGTTCTTCCTGAAGACGATTGACGTAGATGACATCTAATTGCGCAATTACCTCTGTGACGTTTTCGACCTCAAGCGGTTTCTGACCGTAGCGTTGGTCTAATGACGCAAGTATCCACGCCGGCATCTGAAGCGGTTTCGGTGCGATGTGAATGAGTTTTCCACCGAACCGCGCGACTGCGAGCGCGAACGAATGTGCGGCTCTGCCAAACTGCAAGTCTCCGCAAATACCGACAGTGAGTCCTTCGACCTCCGATTTTCGTCGTATAATGGTATAGAGGTCGGCGAGTGCTTGAGTCGGATGCGTGTGGCTGCCATCCCCACCGTTGATGACAGGGATATGTGCATGCTGCGCCATGACGCGTGCTGAACCTGCCCAACTATGTCGGACGACAATGATGTCGGCATAATTCGTTACCATCCGTGCGGTGTCGGCGAGGGTTTCACCTTTGGTAGCAGAAGTCGCGCTTGGATCGGCAAAGCCGAGCGTCCCGCCGTTGAGTCGTTCCATCGCGCTCTCGAAAGAGAGCCGGGTCCGTGTACTCGGTTCATAGAAAAGCGTTGCGAGGAGTTTGCTCCTACAGATGCCCGCCCATGTTTCCAGTTGCGACTGCATGCCCGATGCGAGTCGAAAAATCTGTTCAATCTCAAAATTCGACAGATCGTCAAGAGTTACCAGATGCCGCATTCTTCTCCTCTGAGTTTGCTGATGGGTTTCTATCTGCGTAAAGATTGCATGAACGCTTCAAGACTATCAGATTGGGGGACTGTGAGTAGCAATTGCCTGAGGTCTTGCAGATCGTCTATAGATTCAAGAGCAGGCTTTAGGGCGTGGACTGCATCAGTATTGAATTGCGTCCCGAGCAATGCGATGATGTTTTCGATAGTGCCTTTTCTCTCGCCTTGTTCGAGCCCTTGTTCGAGCCCTTGTTCGAGCCCTTGTTCGAGCCCTTGTTCGAGCCCTCGTTCGAGCCCTCGTTTAAGAGCTTCTTGTTCAGCTTCTTGAATGTAGAGTTGGAGAAGCGGAGATTTTTGCATGATGCCCTCCGGTAAAAGTTTTTTAATCAATTGTGGTTCATAAACCAATTCACCAAAAATGCCGAGTGCTGCGAGTAAAGTATCACGAGTGCTTTGATCCACGCCTGCCGAGGCTGTCACGTCAATACATTTTTCCAGCCAGTGGTTTGGTTCTATTCTTTCTGGTGGTTTCATCAACGGCGTGAAGGGCAATAATCCGGGTGCCTGCATTTCCAAAACCGATTGTCCTTCTATCTCGATGAGTCTTATCACTTTGTAGCGTAATGTGTATTCATAACCGGGCCCCTTGTCCGCATAATAACCTTTATCATTCCTGCCTGCCCTCGGGTGTAGATAGAGAACGTTGGAATAGACAGGCATCTCATATAAATTCATGAGAAAACCGTGATATGCTGCCATGCGATAGTACATCGGTTTTCTGCTGTCATCTGTCTGTACCTCGGTATGGAGTATCACAGTTTCATTGTTGATGTCCACCTTCAAAGTGCTATCATTTTCATGCGCTTTGAGTGTGGGTTCTTTTGTTTCGAGCTTCTCCCGAACGATGATATCTGAAGAACCCGTCATGAATTCCGCGAATTCTTGTGCATACTGGAGCATAACATATTTTGCTGCATTATCAAAGTATTGTGCCATATTTTAATTATACACCAGAGTGTAAGAAAATATCAATTTTTTCAGTCGCGATTACAGGTCTACCTTCAGGTTTCCAACGAGTTCTTTAACCGACTTCATATTTGCTTTCTGGAGATAGTCGTAAATACCTTTTACCACTTCCATTGATGCGTGTGGGTTGACGAAGTTTGCTGTTCCTACCGCTACGGCAGACGCACCTGCAATAAAAAATTCCACAGCATCTGTTGCCGTCATGATACCCCCCATCCCGACGATCGGAATAGAGACGCTTTTATAGACCTCCCAGACTAATCGCAATGCTACCGGCTTTATCGCAGGACCGGAGAGACCACCTGTTACGTTTGCGAGTTCGGGTTTACGTGTTTCAGCGTTGATTGCCATACCAAGGAGTGTGTTGATGGCAGAGAGGGCATTCGCACCCGCATCTTCAACGGCGCGGGCAATTACGGTAATATCTGTGACGTTCGGCGAAAGTTTCACGAGTAAGGGGAGGCTGGTTATAGCTCTGACTTCTTTGACGAGTTGATGTGCCAATACCGCATCGACACCGAAACTCATACCACCGCAATCTAAGTTCGGACAGGAGATGTTAAGTTCTACACCGGCGACACCGTTTGCTGTGTTGAGTTTCTCAATCACTATCCGATATTCTTCGATCGTTTTGCCACAAACATTGACAATTACGGGTACATCGAAATCGTAGAGGTAAGGCAACTTCTCCGAGATGAAGCCATCTACACCGACGTTTTGGAGCC
Source organism: Candidatus Poribacteria bacterium (assembly GCA_963662915.2). Lineage (GTDB taxonomy): Bacteria > Poribacteria > WGA-4E > WGA-4E > WGA-3G > WGA-3G. The sequence continues at coordinate 3,977,547 of CAXXEU010000002.1, forward strand.
CAATGGCGTTGAGCATGCCGGATGGCGTTTCCATAATACGCTGCATGGGGTTGCCGGGCCACGGTACGCTTGTGACGCCTTTAACGACAACCGCACCGAGTTGGTTCAAATCCACGAAATCGGCGTATTCGCTGCCGTAGCCGAAGGTGCCGGATGCCGTCATGACGGGGTTCCGCATCTCAATCCCGCCGATGTTCACACTGAGTGCCGTTTCTGTTTTTTCCATAAAAATAATAATACCAACTCCGATTGGAAAAGTCAAGTTTTTTGTCAATTGTCAGAATCAGGATTTACAGGATTTGTAGAATTTGCAGGATGTGTTGACAGTCGGTGGATTGTGTGGCGGTTGTGCTTGTAGCATAAACTTTTAGTTTGTGCATAGTATTTGCCCATCCTGCCAATCCTGATTCTGCCAAAATATTCACACACCCAAGGGGTTCCTATTAATAAATGGACATGTTTCGCAGGATTTCATTCAAAATTTAAGACATTACTAAAGTTTGGACAATTTTAAGAATTAAGATGCGAGAAAGCAGAAAAGCAGGTATCCTTTCATAAACACCAAATTGTTTCGAAAGGATGGCAAAAATGCCCCTGCTTCTCCACTTAGAAAGTATTGTATCGGATTTTCGTTTTATGTTCAACTCCCAAAACTTTGCGCTTTTCCAAGCGTGCCTCTATGGGTTTATTACCGACACGGGTCCAGGCACGTTGACGCGGCTTTATCAATCGAGTGCCTCACAGACGCGATATTGGTCTTTTCCGAAGTTTCTCTCCCGCGGGAAATGGGATCCCGATGCCGTTGCCGCACACCTCATCGGATATATACAAGGTCTCTTTGAGACGTGGGTCTATGTCTATGATGAGACCCAGGCACTCAAGACGGGCACCTCCTAATGGGGCTTGCATTTTTTTCGCAACTTCAGTTATCAAAAGCATCGCGTGAATCAATCAAAGTTCCATTACGGACATGAGTTTGGGGCACTCGGTTTACTGTGTGCGACCCCACCGCAGTGGGTGCTGTTTCCGGTGTGGGTGAAACTCATCGTCCCGCAGACTGTTCGCGATAAAAAGGATGCCGTCCTGAAACGTATCTGTTCAAAGATCCCTCGCGGATTGATTCTCTTTGATCGTGGCTTCGCACGGCGAAAGGTCTTTGAAATGCTCCTGGGCATCGGACATCACCTCTTATGTCGCGCCAAGTCCAATGCGGTGTTCTATCGGATACCCAAACCCCCGAAACACCCCAAACCCGGACGTCCCAAGAAATATGGAGACCGCTTGAACATCCGGCGGCTCCGGTATCAAACGATGAACATCGGAAACAAAGACGTCCAGATCGCTTCACACCTCGTGCGGACGAAGATGGGTCCCGTCGATGTCCGACTCGTTGTGAGACGCACCCGCCCGAAACCGTCAAAGCCGTATCGGTATTTCCTCGTCTTTACAACCGACTTGACCCTCGAAATACCACAGATCATCGAATACTATCAGCAAAGATGGCAGATTGAAACCGCCTTCCGAGACCTCAAACAAGAGTTTGGATTCAGCGCGTATCGCGTGAAATCTCGGAAAAGCATCAATCGATGCGTGCAACTGAGTTGCGTCGCAGCAAGTCTCACGAAACTCATCTTCTCACTGCCACACCCAACGGAAACCCCCATAAACGTCAAGACTGTTTGTCAATACCTCGGCATTCATTGGTATCACCCCAAGAAACTCACACAAGGACTTCGCGTCGCTTATCTGAAAGCACAAATCACAGACCCCCGATTTTCTACGAGTTCCCCTGAAAATACGAACTCGCAGAATATTAACACCTGCGTTCAACAAGATACCACGCTGCCTTTCGACACGGCCGCCTGAAAATCATAATATTGTCCAAACTTTAGTAAGACATTAGAGAAAGAAAAAAAATAACCTATTGTGTCGGAATTCCTCCGAAATCTGCGTGATTATATACAAAGGCACCTGCCAACCGAATCACTTGACAATCTTTCTGTCGGTGAAAGTGAAGTACCGTTTGCATCCTCTCTTTCAGAGTTTGATAACCGGCAGAGAGAAGCGAATCAGTCTATAAAGAGACAACTCTTGCGTTTGCTGCCGGATAAAGATCGAGAGGTTGCGGAGCTTATAGATGATCTTGCACCCAAAGCGATAGCGGAAGTGATAGGCTCGACTCCTGAAGCCGTTCAGAAAAGATGGGAACGGTTCATTAAATGGCTGACTCCGGTTGCAGTTCACTTAGACGCATTAGTGGAGTGTCTCCCAGAAGAGCGCGACAAATGGGTTATGGAACGGTACTTGGATGGACAACCTCTATCGGAGATTGCGAAAGCGATCGGTATCTCTCAGTCTGCTATTGAGCAGACGGTGAAACGTGTGATAACGGCGTGGAAGAAAGCCGCGAAGCAGAATCCCACGGATCCCGTGTCTGCAATGGTGGATAACGAGAGATGATTATTAACTTTTCACTTGACAGGGCTTCAAAAAGGAGATAAATTGCTAACATATTTGATGTGTACTTGCAAGGTTTTCTCCTTATTTTTTGAAGTTTTGTCATTTTTGACGAAGTGCTGTTATACCTAATAGCCTCCAAAGCGTGTAGCATATAGTGGATGCATTTTTTGAGACTTTTAGGTTAGCGACTTATATCAAAACAAGCGGATTGCCAGAGAAAGCAAAATACCTTTCCTTTTGTCTTCCGACCGCAATCCCTTAGAAAATATAGGAGATTTTTTATGTTTTTACAGCAAACAATGACCCCTTGGTTCGCTATTCAACGCGTAAGCCAAATCATAATGATTTTGTTAGCGATTGCGATACTGATTCTGCCAATATTACATAGTCAAAAAGAGGCAGAAGCCGTCAGCGGGGCTGAAGTGATTGCCCTCGTTGTTGCCGGTACGGCACTAGTAGTGCATCAAGATTGAGTTTTCGGGTATAGTCTTTTTAGTTTAATGCGTGCGTCCTCAGCTGTAAATCGCCAGTCCACCGGCCCTGCGTTCTGATTGCGATGCTTCTGCCAGGCTGCGGCTTCTGACCGAAGTGCCTCTAAGTCAGAGATCCGACGGTTCAGACACTGTCTTGAGAAAACACTGAGTTCAATCTCGGCAATGTTCAACCAACTCCCGTGTTTCGGGGTATGCACGATTTCTAAGCGTGAAGTCAACCGGAGTGCCTCATCAGCAGGAAACGCCTTATAGAGAGACGCGATTTTATGTGTATTGAGATTATCACAGACCAACGTCACCCGCACGGCATCCGGGTAAACCTCCTCTAAAAGATGCTTAACTTCTTCTGCCCAATCTATGGCGGTTCGGCGTTCACGAACCGAGACCCGCCGCCACGCGAAAAGGGGGTTGGTAAATAAGAAAGCAGAGACCACACCGATGCGCTTATACTCATAATCTATGCGCCTGGGTCGTCCGGGGGCACCCGGAATCGCGGGTCGCATGTCTTTGAGCAACTGCACGGGACGCTCATCCATGGCAACCACCGGGAACGCCGCAGCTTTGGGACGCTGGTAAACTTCTAAAACCGCCTCCATTGCTGCAACGAATGCCTCATCTTCATCAGGCGGGATCACCCAATAGCACGGTTTCCGATGCGGACGTAAGGCGTTTTTTTTAGCGTTTGCCGGACACCTTCAGCAGAGATACTCTCAACGATCTCAAGTTCAACGAGTTTATCAGCAAGGAGTTGTAACGTCCAGCGCGTAAAGCCTTCGGGTGGATCACTACAAGCCAACGCAATCAACCGGGCTTCGCCTTGACCGTCAAGTTTCGGCAACCGAGACGGACGACTTTGCGGTTTGCGTTTCAAGGCGGAGAGTCGCCCGCGCATCGCAAAACGTTTGCGAACATTGTAGACGGTTTTCTCGTGGCACCCGAACGCCTCGGCAATGCGCCGATCTGACCACCCGGGTCCGTTGCTATCTGCCTTCAGCAAGATGTGGGCACGCATAAGTTTCAACGCACTGTGTTCCCCCTTGCGAACTAACGTTTCTAACGTCTGACGCTCTCTGGCGGTCAGTTCAACTTTATGTTTTTTCATCGCAGCCCTCTTTGGGATAAGATACAAAGTATATCAAGAATATATCACGGAACATCCAAAAAAGTCAACTCACTCGGTCGTAAACTCAATCTTGATGCACTACTAGTCGTCTCATGGATGAGTACACAAAATCCAAAATGTAGCAGTTGTGGTTCAGAAGTATCGGTCCCTGAAGCACATTGGTCGACTCACTCGCCGTGTGGAACAGGTTACTGGAATTGTAACCCTGATTCCCATAGATGTACTTGTAGTGTATGTGGTGAAAGACAATGGTGCTGCGATCCTCATGACCATTCCAGCTCTTAATTAATAGGAACCCCTTCATGCAAACACACATTCATCCCAATCAGGGAAGAATACAACCCCTTTTCGTATTACTCATCTTCCTTTTGGCTGCGGTTTTGATTGTAGGAATACACCTCGTTAATAAAGATTATGCGTGTGAAAACTGTGGGAGACGTGTGTCTGTGCCAGAGGCACATTGGGCGGTCGACGCTTCTGGAAACGGGGGGTGGAATTGTTCGCCGCAGGGGCAAGAGATGAAACCCACTCAAGGTAGGAAGGGGACAGTTCAAAACATGTTCCCTCAACCTGCTAAAGAACCTCTTATTATTGACAGATAGAAACCTTTTCGAAACATTTTCACATAGCTATGACACATCGATGAGGTGTGACCCTGATGATACACTCGAGAAAAATCACGATATTTTGTAGTTTATTTCTACTTATTGGGGGAATTTTGTTCTATTTCCATCAACAGAAATCTCAAACACTTCCTCCAATAAAAATTTACAAGACCACAATACCCGATGCGAATACAGTTTCCTCTGCTCCAATAGACTCTACACACGAGATCCAGAACAAGACAGAGCATGACTTGATAAATCACGACTCTGCATCGGCATTGACTCCCGATATTTCTGCGTTTTCCTCGGAGAATCAAAATGTCACGAGAGTGGAAACTGAAAATCCTGGGATCCCCACACGCTGGCGCGACGAGAACGTTTCAGTGTCAGACACATCCATATCTGACGAAAGCCTTCCAAATCATCAAGAATGGCTCAACAACCAAATATTAGATATCATGGACAGGTGGAATGCAAAATATCCTGAGCTCGTAGATATTCCGCACATGTCAAAAGAGGAGTTCTTTGAGGCATATCCCACACGAGAAGAACGCGATAAGTTGTTAAAACGGGCACAACAAGCGGAAGCCGATTTTCTGAGCGAACTTCGCGGCTACACAGAACAACTTTCCCCGAATATAAAAGCAGAGGGGATAGCCTTTCTGCAGGACTATTTCACAGCCTTATGGGGAGAGGATGCCGCTGACTCATTGATAGCGAAAATCCGCAGGGATTTGGGACTCTAATTCTTCGTGCGCTTTGTTAGTGTTTTGTCAGTTTAGGACTTTATGTTTTCAACGAAAGATAGTAGCTCTACTCCTTCAGAACATTTCATCCATCTACACAAGCAGAGAATTGTCTCATTTCTCTGCTTGTGTCTGATGGTATCTGTGCTGCGGGTGTTGTCTTTGGAGGCCCATTGGTCGAGTGATGAGTCCCGGTGGTTACACCGAAGTGCACAGTTCATGTCTGCTGTCAAACACGCGGAGTTCTCTGAAACGCTTATTGCCTACCACCCCGGTGTGACAACGATGTGGATTGCAGGATTTCGGATATTTTTTATGGAGCCGGGGGTAGATGTACCAAACCTCGCCCGCGCCCGATGGTTCATCGGTGTTGTGGTATCGGCGGGTATTAGTGTTGCTTACTTTTTACTCTACCAACTCTTCGGTCGGTGGGTGGCACTGACAGGCTTCGCGTTCTTCGCCTTCTCACCACTATTTTTAGCACAGACGCGACGCGTCCACACGGATGCACTCGCCACGACTTTTATCCTCTTGACAGTGCTGCTATTTCTCTACTATTGTCAAAACCGGCAGAGGAGACGCTATCTCATCTTTTCAGGTATCACCTACGGACTCGCGGTCCTTTCGAAAAGTTACGCCCTGATTCTATTGCTATGGGTACCCTTGTGTCTGTGCCTGTTTCGAGAAAGAAGTGGAAAAAACTTTTGGACATACCTGGCAGAGGGACTCTGTTTCCTGAATTGTGCGCTGCTCACTGTCCTTTCCCTCTGGCCGTTTTTCTGGATTCCTATTTTCGGGATCATGGCAATTAGTCTTTTGGGGCTCACCTTTGCCCTATTCAGAGAGATGAAATCGGAGCGTTGTCCAGTGTGGCTCGTGGCGGTAGCCTTCGCGGGACTGTGTCTCGTAGGTGTGTCTGTAATACAAACCGCCTGGCTCGTCTTTGATAAAGTCAATTGGGCACTCACGACCCCGCATGAAGTGGAACACTTTTTTCTCGGAAAGGTGGTCAATGACCCAGGATGGCTTTTCTATCCATTTGTGTTGACCATCAAAAGCACGCCTTTGATGTTGCCACTGGTACTCTTAGGTTGCTTTCTACTTTGGAAACACCGCAAAGACTCCGCGAAAACCGCCCGACATTTCAAAACAGGACTGGCACTCCTTATTGGTGTGGTGCTTTTCACGGTATGCCTCTTGGCGACTAGCAAAAAGTTTTCCCGTTATTTGTTACCCGCTTTTCTGATGTTAGAGATACTTGCGGCTATCGGGTTTGTAGAAGGACTCAAATGGAGTTACGTCCTGCTATGTTCTTTCTTTGGAACCGAGGCAACTGCAAAACATAAAACAGCCCTGGCTATTATTGCATGCATCGGTTTCTTTGTTATTCAGGTTGCCCCCGTGTTGGCACGACACCCTTATTATGGCACCTACCAGAACCTCTGTTGGAAAGTGGTCGACATTACGCAGGTTATCACCGTTGGCGATGCCTCAGGATTAGACATTGCCGCAAACTACCTTAATCAGAAAACAACAGACAAACCACTGAGGGTCCAAGTCTCACCATTAGCAATATATATGTTTTCAAAATACTTTACAGGATTAACCAGATCCGCGAGCAGAACAGGAAGTGCCCCTGCGGATTACGAAGTCGTCTACATCCGAGATTCACAGATAGGTAGAGTCCCACAGACGGGAACACTGAACGGTGAACTGGAAGCTGTTATCACGCTTAACGCCATCGATCATGTTTGGATTTACCGCATTCCGCCTCAAGAAACACCATGAACGCTCTCTCTTTTGTTATCCCCGCCTATAACGAAGCCGAGTCGCTGCCGCTTTTACTCGAAAACATCGCTGCAATCCTCCAGACGCACGGCTACACTGCGGAAGTTATCTTTATCAACGATGGCAGCACGGACACAACTGCAGAAGTCTTAGACCGACTCGCTTCGCAATCACAGATACCCGTTCACGTTATCCACTTCAGACGTAACAGCGGGAAAGCCGAGGCACTCACGGCAGGTTTTCAGAAAGCCATGGGCGACATTGTGATTACGATGGACGCAGACCTCCAAGACGATCCTGCTGAGATTCCGAAGTTGTTAGACACACTTCAGGATGGGGGATACGATGTCGTTTCGGGGTGGAAATATCCTCGTAAAGACCCGCTTGAAAAACGGACGTTCTCTTTCGTATTTAACCGTGTCACTGCGATGTTCACAGGGGTCAAACTCCACGACATGAATTGCGGGTTTAAAGCATACCGGGCTGAAGTTGTTAGGGGGCTATACCTTTACGGAGACTTGCATCGCTACATTCCGATCCTTGTGCAGTCAGAAGGATTTTCTGTCGGTGAGGTGAAAGTCAAACACCATCCGCGTCGGTTTGGTCGTTCAAAATACGGGTTCAAACGGATACCCAAAGGCTTTTTTGATCTGCTCACGGTGCTCTTTTTGACAAAATACAGAAAACGTCCGATGCACTTCTTCGCTGGGATTGGCAGTCTGTTTGCTGGTGCAGGCATTGTTGTGTTATTGGTGGGTTGTGTCCTCACATTTTTAAAGACCGACATCCCTTTTGAATCCCTCTGTCTTGTGGGTGGGTTGAGCATCCTCACCGGTATCGTTCTGGGTGCCATTGGGCTCTTGGGCGAACTGCTCATCGCTTTGAGAAATGAATGAAAACGCTTCGACAATCTCTGGGGTATCTTATCGCTGGGATACTCCTGTTTTTTCTTGTCAAACCCTTTATACAGACACACAGCAATTTCAAGAGTACAACATTTGAGATACACTGGAGCTGGATGATCTGTTCTTTTGTTGTGATTCTCTTTTATTGGAGTGTATATCTCTATCCGTTTGCAATCTTGCTGAGCGGCCTGACAAAAAAAGAGGTTACTTTTCGAGATGCCTTTACCCTTTTCCATCTGTCGAATATCACACGCTACCTGCCCGGTCGGATCTGGGGTGTTGTCCGCCTCCTCTCACTGTGTCCTCGTTTCGGTTTGAGCAAAACAGCCGTTGCTGGCAGTCTGACCTTACACGTCGGTATTGAGACGGCACTCGGGGGTCTGATTGCCATGTCACTCCTCTTTTCAAAACGGATGCCAAAGATCGCAACAGATGTCCTTGGAATGTTTTCACAAAATGCTTTACTTTTAACTTTTGCTGTGATGGGGATATTAGCGGGTATCTTGTTTTGCATACCGAAATTGGCAAAACACGTACAGCAATTTCTGAAAACACTCAAACCGCTGCTGAAAAATATGAGGTTCTGGGGCAACACCCTCACCTGCCACATCCTGCTCTGGATCTGTCAAGGGCTCGCCTTCTTCCTGTTTGTCCGAAGTTTCGTCCGTGTGCAGTGGACAGACACGGGGGTTCTCACCGCCTCCTTTGCGTTTGCATGGATTGTTGGTTTTTTGAGTTTCCTCACACCGGGTGGCTTAGGGGTACGAGAGGGGCTGCTGGGACTGTTATTAACTCACTTGCTGCCTACCTCACAGGCTACACTCGTTGCACTGCTCTGTCGCCTCTGGATGTTGTCGGCAGAGATACTCTTGGCAGGCGTGGCTTTTGGATTGGACAGGAAAACGCGATGTTCAAAAAATATCTAAAACGCTTCGGGGGCATCGCCTTTTTCACCGGTGTCGTCTTTTTCGGTCTCCTTTTGCTGAAAAACACGGAACTGCAACACACAACACAGCAGGAGAAGACCGTCACTGTCTTCCCACGAAGTTTCCGCAAACCGTTATCGACCTCACAGGAGACCCTCACGGACTTTCATGAGACGGATTTCTACCAAACGATTGTAGATAACAACCTGTTTCGTCCGCTCGGTTGGACACCGCCACGCCCCAAAGAACCCTATCGCTTGCTCGGTACGCTCATTCCTACCGACGAGAACATACCCAAACAGGCGATACTCCAACGCACGACAAGAACTACATACACTGTCAAAATTGGCGATAAACTCGACGCAGAGACCATCTTAATAGACATCCAGCCGAAACAGGTAACGCTTGAAAAAGCTGGACACCAGAGAACCCTAAAACTCAGCACTACAACTTTCCTCAAATGAAAGGAATCCCAACGCTTGTTTGACTTTGACGAAATACATTTCATAGAACGGACACAACATGGGGACACCGAAGCCTTTACCGCCGTGGTCGTCAAATACCAACCCCACATCTACAACCAGATTTTAGGGGCGGTCAAAAACACTGAGATTGCCAAAGATCTCACACAAGAGACATGGCTGAAAGCGTTTCGCTCTATCAAGACATTCCGAAGCGAATCAGCGTTCTCCTCCTGGCTTTACCGCATCGCTGAAAATGTTTGTATCGACTACTTCCGAAAACAGAAACACGACACGGAACCGCTGCATCTCATTGACGAGATCCGTATCACCGACACGCATCCCCCCCCGTGCCGAGATCTTCAACGTAAGGAGCTGCGAGAGATGCTCCGAAATGTAATCGCGGAACTCACGCCCATCCGAAAACAGGTATTTTTCTTATATTACATTGAAGAACTTCCCATCAAAACGATTGCACAACGGGTAAACAGGTCCGAAGGGACTATCAAATCGCATCTCCGCAACGCACGCCTCCAACTCCAAGAACATCTCACCCCTTATCTGAAAAATGAGAACATTACCAGCTCAAGTAAACGACGCGGAAGTCGAAAATCAGTCCCAGAATACTAATGATAGAAGCGACGATGACATCACCGATAACCAATCCGATGAAAAACGGGATGGAACGCCTATATAACCGAACACCGCCTGTTGAAAGCAGTATCCGTTTAACGACCCAGCTGATTAAAAGAGGAAACCACAATCCGGTAAAAGTCCACCAACTTGAAACGACATAGCCGACGGGGTGTAGGGGCCACTGAATGAACCGCCATCGTAAAAGCAAAAGGCTAACGGCGAAGGCGAATCCACCAGTCGTGTAGAGCATACCGCTAATGCTCGTTTCAGTAGGGTTATAGAGCCAACCGGCGAGTCTATTGAAAGCGGCGCGGGCATACCACGAACGCGCTTGTTCTAAACCGACTTGGTAGGAGAGATGTAGGTGTCCCCACGCCGCAGAAAGCGCGCCTACAAAAATCGCAATTGCCAATACCCAAAGTAGTTGCGTTGGATTGAAACGGGTTTGATGTGCAAGTTTCAACCCCTCTAATTGATGCGGCATCGGATGTGCGCGGTAGGAGAGATGGTTCAGCCAGAAAAAGAGCGACATCACCGAGAGATTGCGATTACCGATACGCCGTGTACCGAGTGCGTCCGTCAAAAGCAAGTCTGGACCAGCGTTGTAGAGGTCGTGTGCCGGTGGACCGAGTTCGGCACGGATACGGGTGATTGTGATCGACATGGCAAAATAGAAGATGAAGAATAAGGCTGCGAACCAGAGCGACATCCCCGCCTTCAGGCAGAATGCCAGAATCAAGATAAATCCGACAAGTACACCGATACCCGCTGTTCTGTAACGCATTGCTTCACCATCGTCACTGGCGGTCCCTGTATATTTGCCGGAAATGGTCTGCAGGACGACCTTGACGTGTGCGCGTCCCATCCACAAGGTCCAGAGAAAGAGCGCAATCCAAACGCCTCGGATTTGTGCCATCTCTCTCGGAAATCCGATGGCACTTCGCCAACCGAACATATCCCCAATAATTCGTTCAAAGTGCCAAAACAGATGAAAGAACCAGCAGGAGAACCCTAAATCAAGCGGGATTAGAAAGCCTACACCGATGGCAAACGGAAAGAAACTGATACGAAACCCCGGATTATTCATTGCGCTCCACGGCTTCTCTGCGAGTCGGAATCCGTGATAGAGCGGAATTGTGGGGAAAACAGGATCGATTTGATGTAAACTATAAACAAGGTTCAGCACGGCGGCGATGCTTAACCCGACAACCATCATCCGTCGATTGAAAAATAGGTGAGATGTCGTTGAGAGGCGACCTGTGTTTGTTGCGGCGCGTGTGATTTCATAAGGGAGTTGTGCGATCGGGTAGGTGAGGCGTTCGTGTTCTTGCCACTGTTTACGTAAGAGGACGTTCAGACAGAGCATTGTTACGCCAATCACAAGGCAGAAACCTACCCAAATCAACGTCGGTAGCAGCCATGCGTCTATGTGGGTCCGCAAATAGAATGTGGATTCGCCTTCATAAAAACCTCGTAATATTTCTTGTTCACCAACGACGAGCCATTCAGGGAGATGTTGATGAAAGAGTTGTGCCCACTCATTTTCAGTTGTTGCGTACCAGAACCCGTTACCCATCAACGGCACCAGAACTTGCAGCATATCACGTCCGGCAAAAACGGAGGCTTGGCAGAGCATCGCATAGATTGTGAGCAATTCGCTCTGTGTAAACGCCAAACTGGGACGTAAGCGGCGGAGGATTGTACTGAATCCGATGAGAACAAGCAACGTAAATAGGACATTGAAGAGCAGCGCCAAACTGGTAGGTCGGTTGGAGTCCCAGATATAGCTGAGGTGTAGGACCCAGTAGCTGTTGAATGGAATGAGAAAAATGCCAACCAACGTTGCACGTAGCGTGATTTTTCTAACGATTAAATCTGAGCTGCTGCGTCCGTTGTCCTTGCTGTATTCCAATTGTGAAGAAACCTTTCATAACCTAAAGCAGGTGAAGGAGATAAGCAGAGATGGTGTTAATGGTCGTCTTTGGTCTGGTTGTTGTAATTATGATATGTGGTGGGATGTTGCTTGCACGTCTGGTAACGGCTGCCAAATCCAAAGGTTCGTGGGTGTGGGGTTTCTTCATTCTCATCGTGCTTGTTTGCGTTCCGCTCTTTATCTTGGGTCTCTGTGTGTGGTTTATCTTCTTCAGCGGGATATCATCGGAACAATTTAGTCCATTTTAAGAGAGCCATCAGCAATCAGAACACTGCACTTTCAGCAGTCAGTTAAGATCGGTTTCCGGTAGTGTTAAATACTTTCTTCCGTGGATTTCGGATCGGCATCCGTTGTTTTACCAGAGAGATAGAGAAACCAGAAGGTGAGTCCAATTGCGATAAGGATCCACAGCACGCCCCAAATTTCAGTCGGAATACCTGTCACCTCCGAGAGCATCCGGGCATCTGACCGGAGATTAGATCTGTCTAAGACATCGCTTTTGATGTCGAGAATTGCGTAAAGGCAGCTCGTCACACCGATGATACGTAGGATCCAATCGTTGATAGCCTCTGAAAGATAGAATCCGATAGCGATCAGCGCGACACCGAAGCCGATGCCGAACAGATAGGTAAAGGTACTCTCACCGTAAGCGATAGAGATTGCCACCATACCGAGACCGATAAGGCTGCTAATCCCTTTATCGAAATGTGTTCTTGCTGCCAGAAGTAGGATAAGACCGCCCCACAGCAGGCTTCCGAGATAGCCCGCAGTCAACGTCCAAAACCGAGACCCACCTTGTGTCAGCGCATGACCTCCCTGCTGCGGGTTAATCTGAATCTCAACGATACGGCCACCCGTTGCGATTGCGGCAAGTCCGTGACTCACCTCATGCATAAACACAACGAAAATTTTGATAGGGTAAATGAACAATGTGTTCCATAGGAGTCCAATACCTATAAAAATCAGCAGCAGGACAATATAACGTTTGAAAAGTGTTGGCATAATTTTTCTTCTTTTGAATAGCAAGTTTTCGGTTTGCAAGCTGCACCGAAAAGTGCTTGTATTTTGATAGGGAATCTGCTATAGTATATCACGAGACCCTTAAAATATACAATCCTAATCTAAATACATGAGGTGCGTGCTTGCAAAGCACGCTTATGGAGTTAAATGAATACCTTCGGTCACCTTTTTCGGATTACGACTTGGGGCGAATCGCACGGGGGTGCTGTCGGCGTGGTCGTTGATGGATGCCCACCACAGATTGACCTTGATGTGTCCGCAATACAATTTGAGCTGAATCGCCGGAAACCTGGGCAGAGTCACCTCACGACCCCGCGTCGGGAGGGTGATGCTGTTGAAATACTTTCGGGTGTCTTTGAAGGCAAGACACTCGGCACGCCTATCTCTATGCTGGTGTGGAATAAGAACGCCCGTCCGTCAGACTACCAGCACCTGAAGGACCTCTATCGACCTTCACACGCTGATTTTACGTATCAAGAGAAATACGGTATCAGGAACTGGCAAGGCGGTGGTAGAGCGAGCGCACGGGAGACGATCGGACGCGTCGCAGCGGGGGCAGTTGCGAAGCAGATTTTGCGTGAGAGGACTGGAACTGAGACACTCGCTTATGTTAAACAGATTCATACGCTCACGGCTGAGGTTGATACGGACACGGTAACGCTTGAACAGGTAGAAGCCAGTCCAGTACGCTGTCCAGATCCGATTGTGAGTCCGAAAATGGCGGAACGCATTGATCAGGCGCGGCGCGACCGAGATTCTCTTGGCGGCATCATTGAGTCGGTTGCTCGTAATGTTCCCGTTGGACTGGGTGAACCAATCTTCGACAAACTCAAGGCGGATTTGGCGAAGGCGATGATGTCTCTACCGGCAACGATGGGTTTCCAAATCGGCTCTGGCTTTGATGGGATCACCATGACAGGCTCCGAACACAACGATCCTTTTTATCTTGAAAAGACGGACGAGACGACGCGGGTTCGGACCCGTACAAACAATTCCGGTGGCACACAAGGCGGGATTTCAAACGGCGAGGATATTGTGTTCCAGGTCGCTTTCAAACCGACAGCAACGATTGGTAAGCCGCAACAGACAGTGGATATGCAGGGTGACGAAGTGACATTGGAGGCAAGTGGAAGACATGATCCGTGTGTGTTAGTGCGTGCACCTGCGATTGTAGAGGCGATGGCGGCACTTGTGCTTACAGACCATCTGCTCCGCCATCGTTCTAAATTTTAATGGTTTTGGAATAGAACAATGGAAACCACGAAATCGAAAATCAGAGAACTTTCGCCAGACGAAACGTTGGAATCTTGTGTGAGACAAATCATCATGAGTTATTTTCAGCAGATGCTGTCTTATAAAGCGGGGGCCAAAGACGGGACTGATATTGCGTTCGTCCACGATATGCGCGTCACCTCTCGTCGTCTACGTGCCGCAATGGACAATTTTGCCGATTGTTTTCCCGGGAAACCGTTCAAAAAATACTATAAAAAGATAAAAGCGATAACTCGGACGATGGGAGCTGTCCGCGATCTGGATGTGCTTATCGCCCGTTTTCAAAGAGAGTTAAGCACCTTATCCGAAGTGGAGCAGGTAGACATCCGACAGTTAATTGAACATCTACAGTATGAACGAGAAGCAGCCCGAAAGCCGATGCTAATGCTCTTCGCGGAGCTTGACGAGACCGGCTTTGAAGCGGAATTTTTGGAATTCTTTAGCGAATAAGATATTTTATCTGATATGGGAGAAACGAGGATGGCGAAAGCGCATAAACTCACCGGTGTTGAACCGCGCCGCAGCTACCGCGAAAATGCCCGAACGATCCTCCCGCAAAAGGTTGAAGAGGTCTGGACGTGGGAGCCATTCATTCGAGATGCAGCAAGGCGTGAAGAACTTCATAACATGCGGATTTCGATTAAACGCCTTCGATATACAATGGAACTTTTTCGTGTAGTTTACCAAGCGACGATTGGTTCTCAGTCATCAGAAACCATCGGTAACGCATTGGCGGACGAAAAAACATTCGCAACTCCTACAACGTTTACCGACTGCCGATTGCTGACTGCTGACTGCCAGTATGTTGAATTCCTTGAGATAATTGTTGACTTACAAGAGATACTCGGCGATGTCCACGACGCTGATGTCGTCTTGGATGTTTTGACCGACTATACGCAGCGGGTTGAAGGGAATATTTTAGCACCGGGTATTGCTACGCTCATTGCTCGGACAAAGGCGACCCGTAAGGCGGATTATGGGGCATTTTTAAGAAAATGGAAACATCTATCCGCAACGGGTTTCAAACAAAAATTATTATCGTTTTTAGTGGAATAGCAATTAGCCGTCAGGTCGCTGCGCTTTCAGCAATCAGATGTCAGTCACCCGTTTGTGGCATTCAAAACGTTGTTCCGAGTTACACAATCTGCTGACCGCTGAGAGTGGCGCGCAGCGGAACGCCCTGACTGCTGATAGCCATAGAAAAGGAGATTCTTACATGAGCACAAATGTTATCGGTGTAGATATGGGGGGAACCAAGATTCTATCTGCTGTCATTGATGCAGACGGGCATATCTTGGGGACAGCTAAAGTACCAACTAAAGCGAACAAAGGATCGTCTGAGGTGATTGATCGGATCGCCAACTGCATCCGAAAGGCTATTGACAAGTCAGGCGTTGCCCGCGAATCAATTCAGGCGATCGGTATTGGCGCGCCTGGACCGTTGGACCCCGCGACAGGCGTTGTCATTTTCGCGCCGAACCTCGGTTGGAGAGATGTTCCACTGAAGGCTGAACTTGAAGCACGCACTGGCTTTCCTACATTCGTTGACAACGATGTGAACGTCGGCACACTGGGTGAACATGTGTTCGGTGCGGGGAAAGGAGTCCAGAACGTCGTCGGAATTTTTGTGGGTACAGGCATTGGCGGTGGCATTATTCTGCAAGGTGAGTTGTTCCACGGCGCGAGCAAAACGGCTGGTGAGATCGGGCATATTATTGTTAAAGCTGGTGGGCCGCGGTGTGGCTGCGGCACGCGTGGATGTTTGGAAGCGATCGCCAGCCGGACGGCGATGACAAAGCAATTCCAGAAGGCTATTCTGAAAAAAAAGAAAAAAAGTGTGATTTCCGAACTCACAGGCGGCGACCTTGGGGCGATTCGGAGTGGGGTTTTGGCGAAGGCGATTCGCTTGAACGATAAGTTAACCCTGAAGGTTTTCAAAAAAGTGACAAAATATCTTGGGATTGGTATCGGGTCGATTGTGAATTTCTTGAATCCGGAGATGATTGTACTCGGCGGCGGGGTCGTTGAAGCACTTGACGATACGTTCTTGGATGATGTTCGCGCCGCTACGGAGAAATACTCGCTGCCGAATACGCTGGAAGGCGTACAGATTGTTCGGGCAGAATTGGGTGATAATTCCGGTATTCTTGGTGCAGCAGCATTGGCACGACAACGATCCGGAGCGGCATAATGGTTGTCGGAAAAATGGTTTACTGATAACCATTCAGGGAGGGTGCTTCTATGTTAGTAGATGATAACAGAGAAGAACATCGGATGATGATTTTCGGCAACGATAGCCGCCTTGTTCAGGAGCGATTAATCGTAGATAGTAATACAAAGCGTGATGGCATTCTGGCACAGAAGGTTCACCAGGACTCCTATACTGTTACGCTGTATGTGTTGTTGAAGGATTACGGTCTCACCCCGGTCTTTCGCATCAAGCCGCGTATCCGTTTTCACCGTTCTAACTACGATAACCTTTCTTCAAGTGCCCCGCTTTGGTATAGTCTTGATGACATCATCCATTTCGCTGAGTTGAAACGTGGTGTGGACTTAACAGAAAAAATTGACGATGTCAAACTCGCGGAGATCCTTGGTGACGCACCCGCACTCAAGGAAGTGGCAGATGATGTGGCGTTGCAGCTCGTCTCGCAGCGTGATGTCTCGCTACGCAATCCACCTTTCAAAACCAAAACCAAGATTTTCGGGAAGAGCGAAGACGAAGGTGTGGAAGAGGGGGGTATCCCAATAGGGACGTTCCTTGATGCGCTTAATGAACCGAAACGGACTGAACAAATTTTCAAACAGTTCGCCCGGGGCAGCGCGTTCGCGCGCGATTTACGGGAGGCTTTGGCCCCCTACGAAGGTTTTGAATTTCAATTCGGACTCTATTCGCGCTATGAACGCCGAGATTGCGTCTTGGCGAGTGATGATGTTGAAGCAAGCGGAAACTATCGGGCTACATTTGATCCGTGGACTGCCCTCGGTTATATCCGAGCTGCGGGTGATGCGCAGCAGTTCCAAATCCTTGCACACGAGCGCGGGACGCGCTGGGAACATAAGGTTATGTTAGAGGCGTTGGACGATACAACGCTGGAACGACTTGCTACAGAAATCCCAGGACTCCGCCGCCGGTATCTAATTGGACGTGTCTTGTCCAAGAGCCAAACCGCCTTAACACGCTTGGCTGAACTTCGCGAATCGCAGTTGAACCTTACAACCGATTTACATACTGGCTATACACTCCGGCTCGAAATACCGGTTCCTGAAAAACGGTTTTCTGTCATAGAACATCGACGTAAATTACGCGAGACCTTTAACGGTAGTGGTGCTTATCGTCTCCATCCGCTCAATGGTGAATTTGTCGAAAAACATCATAACATGGCAAAGGGTGTCCGAGATGGTATTGTTTGGACTTTAGATTCTGTTGATTTATTTATTGGACAACCCGCTTTAGAGCAGAAAGATGAGGAGTTTCTAATCATCAAAACGCCTCATCAAAACAAGTTCGTCGTTCGCTCCGCAGAGGAACTTCGTGAACGCCTTCCTAAAAATGGGTTTGAGAAGTGTTGGAATGAGACTGTTGACGTAGGGGGTTATACGATTCTCAGTCGGAGGAGTGGTCGGGTCTATGCTGTGAACTATGGCAGGCGGAGCGAAGGAAGTATCCATGAAGGCAATATCACTCAAGAAGGGGCTGAACACTATCTCTCCCTTGAATACTTAGGGGTAGCACCTGGGCGTGTTGGAAATTCACGCTTCGGGGTGCCAGCCCACGCGCAACGCACCTTCTTTGACCGACTTTTTAACAAGCAACCTGTACCGCCGTTTTTTGGACAACTGATGCGAACTGAGGCGCAAATCATAGCGGAAATGAAGACGTTGGCGCGGCATTGTAAAGAGAGATTGACGATTCCGTAAGAGGATATGAACTTATGATACAAAGACTTACAGTAAAAAATTTGAACAACCGGATTAACGCTGATCTGGAGTTCCATTCAGATCTGAATATTATTACTGGTGCAAATGGTTCAGGCAAGACAACCCTCCTTAAATTACTATGGTATCTCATCAGTGGACATCTTGAGGAAATCCTTGCTGAAATTCCATTTCATACTATTTCAATTCAAACGGATCTATTCGATTTCAGTATGAAACGCGTCAAAACTGACCAAGTTACGTTCGATTACAAGTTTGGTAAAGAAGAAGACGTGTACGAGTTTGTTGTCATTGATTCGGAGACCGGAAGAATTGAGAGGAAGGATGTGGATTGGGTAAATGCCCTTGAAAAGCGGATAGCGCGAACAATGAAGAGTAGTCTATTCTTTCCAACGTTTAGAAGAATTGAAGGTGGTTTTTCCAAAATTCCGAAAAATACTGATGATTCAACTGTTAGATTTCTCGGTTCGGCCCCGGAAATGCTACAAGTCTCAATGTCTCGGTTTTCATCTGAAGTATCAACTAACGAACACAATTTTATTGCTTCAATTTCAACGGATGATATAGGTGATCTCCTAACGCAGAAATACGCAGATATTTATGAAGAAATTAGTGCTCTACAGTCGAAGTTATTGGATGATATTTCAAGAAAAATTCAAGACGTTTCCGATAGCGGAAATCTACCTGAAGATTCTCAAAATGCCCCTGCTGTGCTGGAGGCTATTAAACAGGTTAATGAGAAACGGGATTTACTGCGTAAACCGTTCTCAGTATTATCCGAACTAACTCGGAAGATTCTACAGTATCAGGCAATTCATGTCACTGGTAGACTTGCCCTTGGCGAAGATACAACTGGCGTTACCCTTGGAGATGAGGCGAACGGAGATAGGCTTGGGGAAGCAAAGGAAGCCATACCTTCTGACAAACTCTCTGCTGGCGAAAAGCAGATGCTCAGTTTTTTGTGTTATAATGCTTTTAGTGAAGAAACTGTTATTTTCATTGATGAACCAGAGTTAAGCCTTCATGTGGACTGGCAAAGATGCCTATTCCCTACCTTACTTGAACAGGGCAAAAAAAATCAATTCTTCGTTGCTACACATTCACCTTTCATATATGCCAAGTATCCCGACAAAGAATTTATGTTGGACGACGATCGCGGAGGAGTTTAATGCCACGACCAGACCTTACAGTAGGCGAGTTGGTATCTACTCTTCGTAGATCACGGTTACCAACGATTGTTGTTGAGGGTAAAGAAGATATGCAGATATTCCGGTGGATGGAAGACCGAATTAAAATTCACCGAGCGGATATCCTTGGTGTTGGTGGAAGACCTAATCTATTGGCTGTGTATGACAGAAGAAACGAATTTGCCCATCTGCCTGTTGCTTTTATCGCGGATCGAGATAAGGAATTGTTTACACAACTTCCAAAAGGGTATGAGGATATTATTTGGACGCAAGGGTATAGCATTGAGAACGATTTGTACGCAGGTGCTGAACCGAATTTAGAAAGTTTAATGGATTCTCACGAAGCCAACGAACATAGAAAAGTATTAGATACGATAGTAGAATGGTTTGCATTTGAGGTTGAGGAGTTTTTAGAGGGTAGGTCCCCAGAGTTTGATCACCATTGTAATGAAGTTGTCCCGCTGAACCAAACTGAAATGGATAATGGTTTTCGTCAACGTCGCGGATTTCGCCCGCCTAATTCAGAACTTCAGCGGCAAGTAAGAGAAGCATACCAATTGCAACTCAGGGGAAAACAACTTTTTCAAGTGTTGGTTCGGTTTCTCAGCGCATCTAATCGGTCTCCTAAGTATAGTTATCATGGACTATATGAAATTGCGTTTAAAATGACTATCGTCCACCCTTTGATGAATAGATTAATACAGAAGGTGGAACAGAAAATTTCGTGATAAATACTGATTTTCTAATATCCGATCGAAATAACATTAGAAGGAGACACCTTATATGGAAAATCGCAAAAAAGTCCTTATTACTGGAGCCTCCGGCTATATTGCTGGACGGATGCTCTCGGAATTTCGCGAACGCTATGAGCTCGTGCTGTTAGACGTGAAAACCACGAATCGGCAGGGAGAAGAGGTTGAAGACATTCAAATGGCTGAGCTTACCAACCCTGACCGAGACGGATACAGACACTATTTTGAAGGCGTTGACGCAGTTGTCCACTGTGCTTTCAAAGGCGGTAGTTTTGAGAATGAGCTTGCCAACGTCCAGATGGCGTACAACCTCTACCAAACCTGTGTTGAAACGGATGTCCGACGCGTTGTTGTGTGTAGCTCCAACCACGCTGCCGACTATTATGAACGACTGATATGGGCAGATAAATGGGATGTCGTAACACCGGACATGCGTCCGTTGTCCGATAACTTCTATGGGTGAGCAAAAGAGGCGTATGAACACCTCGGCTTTGTCTTCGCGACGGGGCATGTTGAGGGTAAGAAATTACAGAACGTTCAACTCCGTATCGGCGGACCGCGAGAGACGGACATGGCGAATTCTTCGGCGGACGATTTGAAGGCGATGCACCGTGGACTTGGCGCATATTTAAGTATCCGGGATCAGGTACAACTCTTTGTCAAGAGCATTGAGACGGAGAATATAGAGGACGAGAACGGGATTCCGTTTCAGATTTTCTACGGTATCAGCGACAATTCGCATAAATTCTGGAGTATCGCCAATGCGCGGAAGGTCATAGGCTATGCGCCGGAGGATGACAGTCAGCTCCGCTTTGCTGAGCGGTTGGCAGAATTGTTAAAACAGGCGAAAGGGGCGTAGCCTAACAGTTTTGAAATTTTTCAAATGCCAATGAACAGTCAAGTTTTTTCAATTCGATTTTGATAAGATGGCTCTACCATGTTTTTTAGATATGGAGTAAGGTATTCTCGGAGTTGGAGGCGTGCGTTTCGGAGATGTGATTTAATAGTCCCTTCGGAGCATGGCTATCAGCGCGAGACTGCTTCAGTCCGTCACCATGAGCGACAGTCAGGGAAGCGAATATAAGCAGGAAACAGGGATCCCCCTATTTAAAACGGGATGTGTGCGAAACAAGGCTACCACACCAAAGGTTAAGAAGACATGACCGAGTGTTATGGTGTTTGCAAGCATCTGTGTTTATTCTTCTGGCTTTTCTGGATCCAGTTCTTTAGCCTTCTTAAAATCCATCTCCGCTGCTTCCTTCTCCCCAAGTGCCGCTTTCGCACGTCCACGTTCATAGTAGTCTGCAGCGGATTCCGGATTTATCCGAATGGCACTATCAAAATCGGTTATTGCTCCTTCAAAATCACCAAGCGCAGCCTTTATAAGACCACGCGTGTGGTAGGCATACGCATTCTTTGGATCGAGTTGGATAGATTCGTCACTGTCGAGTACCGCCAATTTATAGAGTTTTTGGGCTTGTACTGTATTTCCTGCAGCGGTTTCAGATTTCCCAAGCAAATACTTTACATATCCTCGATCGTTGTATGCTTGGGTAAACTCAGGATCCCGTTTGATGGCTTGCGTGTTGTCCGCAATTGAGTCTTGATAGTGCTGCCTTGCAGCCGCTATATCCTCTTGAGCAGCTTTAGATTCACCAAGTAGAAGATGTCCATACGCGCGATTATAGTATGCTATAGTATACTCTGGATTTAGTTTGAGAGCTTGAGTGACATCTGCAATTCCAGTTTCATACAACCCTCTGGCTTTCTCTATATTCCCTTGGGCAGCTTGGTGATCTCCAAGCTTGAATCTCGCAAGCCCTCGATTGAGGTATGCTGTGGCATCCTCTGGATTTAGTTTAAGAGATTGAGAGGTGTCCGCAATCCCAGTTTCATACAACCCTCTGGCTTTCTCTATATTCCCTTGGGCAGCTTGGTGATCTCCAAGCTTGAATCTCGCAAGCCCTCGATTGTAGTAGATCGCTGCGTTATCAGGATTTAATTCAATGGATTTATCAAAGTTAACTATGGTTTCCTCATAGCGATTGGCAAAGAACTTGTTTCTCCCTTGATTTTCGTATATAAAGGCACGAATACGTCCGCGTTTACACCACTGTGACAACGGTTCAGTGGGACCTGACCGGTCGAGCAAAGCTTTCAGCACATTTGAAGGGATTGCGTAACCGAAAGGATCTTCAATGATAGCGGCGATCCCTATCACTTGTCCCTTACTGTCTATGACAGGAGAACCACTGTTGCCACCTGAAATCCTAACGTCCATCTGAAGCCATTTGTCACTATCCCGGACGCGGTATATCGTCCCTTCTTTGATCGTATACCTTCCGTTCGAGTATCCCATGACTGAAATAGCATCTCCCCTCCGGACAGTGTCGCTGTCACCAAGTGGAAGCGGCGTACCCTCACCTGATATTTCAAGGATGACGAGGTCGTTTTTCACATCATACGCCGTGACACCGCGAATAGCCCACGTCGTGCCCTTGCCCCTTACGTGTGCAAGGACGGGGTCGGCATCAGCGACGACGTGGATGTTTGTTGCTATTTTGTCAGGGGCAACGAAGAAACTCGTGGAACCAACCCGCCTCCTTAAATTATCTTGCGTAGCTATTACAAGTAATGTAGAATCTTTTATTTCTCCAGATGATAAGTCTGCACTTGACGCGATCGGTTTTTCAAAAGCGATTTGCTGTGGGCCCTGTGTACAGGCATAAAGGATTAAGAAAACCAATAAACTGAATAAAATTTTTCTGTTTGCTTTCATAAATAGATACCTGAGATAATCCTTTCTTGGACAACATCACGAACTTCTCCATTCCCACAAAGGTTAAGAGAAGCACTAAGCACGTTATTCCTCTGGTTCAGTTGCGAGATATTTGGGATCCGGCTTTATTTCTGGTGGATAGCGGATTTCCCACACCTTGATTTTGATAGGTTCTGCTGGGTTACCCTGATAGATTGGCACAAAGGCAGAACTGTGTGCACCGCGTATAAAGAGTTTCACAGCAAGGCTGTTCCATCCCTGCTTGGGTATATAATAGCCAATGTAAGGCTTTCCTTCAAGCTATGTGTGACAGACGTGGTGAGCCTTGTTCTGAAAATTTGTATAAGATACCGGGGGCAAAGCCACAGCAACCAAGCAGTGCCGAACGCGATTGGGATGCCGATAAAGAATCCGAACCGTTTCCCACCGCGGGCCAGACTGAACCACAAAAGTGCCCATACAATAGCAAAAAGCGTTGCGAATTCCATTGGGGACTTTTCTTTTCGAGTGCTCACGATGCAAACCCCGATGGGAGCGGATGCAAGCGAGGCGAAAAAGAGGGTATTACATACCTCTGTGCCGAGAAACTGACTGATGGGATCCCGAAGACATGATCGCTTGTGGGAGAGTGTTCTCGTCTGTGGGGATGACCGTGCCGAGCAAGCGATAGGGTTCATTTATCCTTTCTGTGTTGTCGCTCCCTGTTGGGAGTCGGGATAATACGTTCCACGGTTTCTCAGGTCTATAAATTGACGAAAATGGACATCTGGGTGAAGTTCTGAAAACTGGCTAACAGAAATCGGAAGTCCTATATAAAATATTGTCAAAAATAAAAGGTGTTCTTTGATCGCAGACGTTTCATCAGTTTCGACCTGTCTCTATAATCGTGTAACTGGTTATTTTGATTTCTCGCCCTGCTTCAAGGGACATTTGTTTCATTTCACGATGGACTTCAAGGGAATCTTGAAGTTCTTGCTGCCCCGGATAGTTGTTTTTAACCAAAAGCCGCAGTTGTGCCTCATTGTTTTCAATTATAGAGTCCAACGTCGTGGTACCTTCATTGCATCGTCTTGTGTGTTCAACGAGGATGTCTACATCCGGGTCATCTCCATATTGCTCACGGAGTGCGTCGTCAAGACGTTGATAGGCGTATGCGGGATCGGTTGCGAGAAAGGCGTTGTAATCGTCAAAACCTGCTTCGACGATCTCAATATCATACGGTTCTTCTTGGGGAACATCCGTGGCATCTCCAGATGCAAGCGAGTCCGCTTCTGTTCCGTCATCGTATTCGCCTGATGCCGTGTCAAAAGATGTCTCGTAGGAATATTGTGTTTCATCCACGGTCACAGATTCAGGACTGTCTACATTCTGCGGTTCTACGCGTTCGGCTTCGGGTTCTGGTCGAGAGGGATGTCCTTTCGCGTCTTCTGAGCCCTCGGTGGCTCCCTGCGGGAGTGCCGCTTGTGGTCGGAGGGAACCTTCTTGCGATACCTTCACAGTTGGTAATTCCGGTAATGATTCGTCAAACCGCTTTAAGTCCCATTCGGTATAAAGCCAAATTCCTGCACAGATGAGAATTATCAGGAACATGACACCAATTAGGGGGTTTAAGCCTATTGATTTCATGGATTTCTCCTTTTTTTAAGTTCGTCTAAACTTTCGTTTTGTAAACTAAAAATGGAAAAAATCTTCTTATTTTCCATATTCAATGAGAAATGGAATCTTCTGGGTTTCAAGTCGCCCTTCGCTTTCGTAGATTTTTTCGGTCCGTTTCAGCTCTTTCAAAAGATGTTCAACATGTCTGATTTGTGTAGCAAATGTTTCAGGATTCGTGTCAATCAACAGGCGTTTTTTTAACTCCATAAATCGGATTACCTCTGCCACCATCCCCCCCTTGTTCTGAACGATACGAAAAAAGAGTTTGTTCCATTCTTCTGTGAGCGGATGCTGTGGGAATAGGACTGCAGTGTACGCTTCTAATTCTGTATATGCAGCTCCAGGATCGGTGTTGACCCATTTAAAAAACTTCCTGAAATGTTGTGCTGCGGCAGCCATTTCGGGATGATTTTTTACAAGCATGTGTGTTTCATTACCCATTTTACCGGCGTGGATGTCACCCATAGGAGATTCGGTTGAGAAGACTACCGGTTTTGGCGGTCGGATTTACCGCCAAAGGATGAATGTCGTGGCAAAGACAATCAACCCTACGAATATAACAGTTTCTGGATGCTTTTTGAAAAAGCACTTCATTTTCCCATGTTCCTTTTTCCGGTGCGGAGATCGGTATGTCGCTACAAAAAAGTGCCGTGTATTCCCTTTTATACGCTTACACTACAAGCAAAAGTGGCTACAAATGAATCTGTCTTTATCTTGAATTCTTTTGTCGAGAATTCAAAAACTTCTGAATCTGCGCGTTCATATTAGGTTCAATACCTCGTGCGGGCTTTTAGGAACATACAAAAGCATCGGAATCGGCAATTGAACGGGTATAGACGTTATCGCGTATCCGCCGGGTTTCAGGACCCTCACCGCCTCCAGAAGCCGCTTAAGCGGGTCTGGAATATGTTCAAAGACCTCCATAGTGAGTATCAAATCAAAAGTGTTATCGGCATAAAGAAAGGAGACACCTGATATCTCGCGTTGTGAATTGAACCCTTTTGTCAATTCCCTTGAGTTTCATCAAAGCTTCATAAAATGCATCCAATCTGTGCCACAATCTTCGGAGACTATTAGATATAACTGCAGTTCATCGAAAATGACAAAACTTCAAAAAATAAGGAGAAAATCTTGGGCAGACACATCAAATATCTCAACAATTTATCTCCTTTTTGAACCCCTGTCAAGTGAAAAGTTAATAATCATCTCTCGTTATCCACCATCGCAGAGACGGGATCCGTGCTGCTATCAATAGAGACCTCACATATCTCAGCGATCTCTTCGTAACTGTGTCCATCCAATTGCAGTCTGATCAGCCGTTGCTCTCTTTCAGGAAGTTGCGCGATTGCTTGATAAAGGGCATCGGTGCGTTCTGCGACGATGGCAGTTTCTTCGGCGATTTGATAGACAACCGCCGAGGCTGCGATGTCGCCTTCTGCCTCATACACGTCAACGCTGGATTCTGTGCGATTGGCAGACTTACGTTGTCGGTGCCACCCCGCAATCAGTTGGGTGGTGTGCTATCCTTTGATCTTGACAGATAAGCGTCGGTAGGTGTAGTATGTAGTATAGATGTGGACTTGTGGATACACACCCTGAAAAAGGCACAGACTAACAGTCTATGCTACAAAACTTTACGCGCGAAGGAGGCGTGTGATGCCGAACTTTACAGCAGAAGAACTCACCGCAATTTGCCTAAGCGTCTTTCAAAAGTTAAACATCTCAGCAGCCGAAGCGGAAGTGGTAACCCGTTCCATGGTGGATGCCAACCGCGTCGGACACGATTCACACGGCGTTATCCACCTCCCGAAATATGTCCGTGAATTGGCAGCAGGATTAATCCAGCCGAATGCGCCGACAGAGACGCTGCACGAATCTGCGTCAATTGCGGTATTAGATGGGAATTGGGGTTTCGGTCCGGTCATCGCGACGCGTGCCGTTGAATTGGCAATTCAGAAGGCAAGGCAGACGGATGTCAGTTCCGTCGCTGTTTCACGGTGCAATGAGGTGGGGAGATTAGGTGGGTATGCGTGCCTTGCTGCAGATGCGGAGATGATCGCGTTGCTCATGGCAAACGACCATGGTGGTGGGATATGTGTCGCACCGTACGGCGGCGTTGAGGGTAGGCTTTCTACCAATCCGATGGCGTGTGCAGTGCCGATTGAGGGAGAAGATCCAATCATTTTGGATATGTCTACGAGTGTTGTTGCATCCGGGAAGATTCGGGTCAAACAGCATCAGAATGAGCCAGTTCCACACGGGTGGCTCATTGATGTGAAAGGCGAATCAACGACGAATGCGGATGATTTCTATGGCGTGCTACCCGCTGCGTTATTGCCGTTCGGTGGAGCAGTTTCGGCGCACAAAGGATTCGGGCTGAGTGTTATTGTAGATATTCTTGCAGGTGCGCTTACAGGGGCGGGGTGTAGCCAGAGTGAAGAGGCGCGCGTCGGCAACGGGTTGTTTGTGCTTGTGATGAACGTTGCGAGTTTTAGAGGGTTTCCGGGGTTTAGTACTGAGATACAACGCTTTATTGAGTATCTCAAATCAGCAAGGTGTGCCCCAGGATTTTCGGAGATTCGGATGCCAGGAGAACGCGGTTGGGAAACGCAGCGCAGACGGGAACGGGAAGGGATTCCGATAGACGCGGAGACATGGACGCAGATTCAGGCGTTGCTGGATTAGCGGTTGACTGCTCGGGAGATAGCAGGCAGCCAAAGCCATTAGCCAACTGCTATGTTGTCAACGATTCCCCTGTCTCTGGATGAAATAGATGCGCTTTGTCCATGTTGAAATTGACTGTCAAAGGGGCGTTGTGTTGCGGTAGATCAGCGAGGTCCGATTGGGCAACGAAACTGCTTTTCTCTGTCCGCAGATACAGAAGGGCATGGTTTCCGAGCGGCTCAACCAGTTCCACTTGCGTTCCAACGCTGTTGTTTCCGTTTTCACCGACATGAATATCCTCCGGACGGATACCGAGTGTCACTGCCTCTCCCGAAAGTTTGTTGAGGGCTGCTTGGAGGTGGGAATTCAGTTCCACTTTGAAGTTTTCAAATCGGAGTGTTGGCGTGCCACCGTTATTTGCAATCTGTGTCTCTATAAAGTTCATCGGTGGTGTGCCGATAAAGCCGCCGACGAATTGATTTGCCGGTTTGTGGTAGAGTGTCCCCGGATCGGCGATCTGCTGGATTTTTCCCTCATTGAGTACGATTATCTGGTCCCCCATCGTCATTGCTTCAACTTGGTCGTGTGTAACGTAGACGATAGTGGCATCGAGCCGATCGTGTAGGCGACTGATTTCCATCCGCATCTGTACGCGCAACTTCGCATCGAGGTTGCTCAACGGCTCATCGAACAGGAATACTTTTGGGTGTCGAACGATTGCCCTACCTACTGCAACACGTTGGCGTTCACCGCCGGAGAGGTGCTTCGGTTTGCGGTTCAAGAGGTGCGAGATACTCAGAATTTCCGCGGCTTCTTTGACACGCTGGTCAATCTCTGCTTTGGGATATTTGCGAAGTTTCAACCCGAACGCCATGTTCTTATACACCGTCATGTGTGGATAGAGCGCATAGTTTTGGAAGACCATGGCAATATCCCTATCTTTAGGGGGTATGTCGTTGATACGTTCATCGTCGATATAGATGTCGCCTTCCGTTATTTGTTCCAGCCCTGCAATCATCCGTAAAATCGTCGATTTACCGCATCCCGAGGGACCGACAAGCACGGTGAACGACTCGTCCGGAATCTCAAAGTTTGCTTGTTCAACTGCGAGGACATCGCCGTCGTAAATTTTGGTGACATCCTTCAAAGTGACATACGCCATCGCTTCTCCTTAAATCAATGCCTTTCTTACTGAGAATCTGTATTTGTTGATTTCGCAAGGTTTTCCTTCACCAATTCAGCAACTGCTTTCTTAAGCGCAGCACCGCGGAGATTCGTTTTGCGGATAACACCTTCACCGTCAATCAGAAAGGTTGAGGGAATCGCCTGCACTCTATATCTGCTGCTAACCTTGTTGGTAGTATCCCAGTAGTGAACCCATCCGAGTGCCTCTTTTTCAATATAAGCCTTAAGCGGTTCCATTGACCTATCAAGACTGATACCGATAATCTGAAACTTCTGATCCTTATACTTTTCGTAGGTTTTCTTGACGTTGGGCATCTCTGCGATACACGGACCACACCACGTTGCCCAGAAGTCGAGGAGCACGACCTGCCCGCGATACTGTTCCAACGAGAGTGCTTCACCCTCTAAATCCGTCACCTCAAAATCGAGTGCCGGATGTCCGATCCAGTCTTGAGGGTTCAGTCTTGCCCTTGACGGTTTCGGTAGTTCACCCTTCCGAGTCGTTTTGTCTTGTTCGAGCAGCTGCTTTGCAAATTTTGCCTGAGATCGCGAACCGTATTTCGGGTGATTCACTAATTTCTCATAAGCGGCATCCGCTGCCTCGTGTTTACCGAGCTGGTCGTAAGCCAGTCCTAATTCCAGTAGACACCGTTCAACGTAGCGAGCAGATGGATAATTGTCGATGAGTTCTTCAAAAACTTTGACCCCTTCTTCGACACGCTCAAGTTGAACTAAGGCGTTGCCGAGAAGGTAGTAAACTTCATCCACCCGTTTGTATTTCCGGTGTGCTGTAATAAAATCGGTTGATTTCTCAACTAACTTCTCTAAATCTTCGGATTTGGTCCGCCGCTTGAGATCTTTGACAAGTGCCTTAATTTCTTGATATTTGTAACCAGGCTTCTGTGAAGCAGCATCTACGAGGTTCGCGCAGAATACTATTAACGCAAGGCTTGTGAGCACGAAAATGAGAGAGACAAAAACATCTCTGTTTTTATTTTCCTGTGCATTTATGGTATTTTGGAAGAACATCGCCAAGTTCCTCGGATTTGTTAGTTAGTTGTATTTTCTTGCACGAGGTCAGCCACTGCCGTTTCAAGTGCAGTACCACGAAGATTCACCGTGCGGACAATGCCGGTGCCGTCAATCAAAAACGTGGATGGGATCGCCCTGACGTTGTACAGATTGCTAATTGCACCACTGCTGTCCAAGTATTGCCGCCACGCGATTCCCTCTCCTTTGATGTATAAATCAAGTGGTTCTATTCCGTTATCTAAGCTAATGCCGATGATCTGAAACTTTCGGTTTTTGTATTTTGCATAAGTCTGCTTAACATTGGGCATCTCTGCGAGGCAAGGCTGGCACCATGTCGCCCAGAAATCAAGCAGTACAACCTGTCCGCGATACTGTTCCAACGAGAGTTCTTCACCCATTATATCCATTACGTGAAAATCTGGTGCGGGTTTATTAATAAATTGGCTCAGCTTCTGGTTTGGACTCGCTTCAGACGGACCCGATAACTCGCCTGTTCGTTCGGTTCTATCTCGTTCAAGAAGTTGTCGGGCAGTTTCAGCGTACCTACCGGTGCTGTACCTTGAGTGGTATGCCAATTTTTCGTAAAGCGCGTCTGCCTGATCGTGCGCGCTGATTTTGTCATAAGCTAATCCCAATGTCAGCAGGCTCGGTTCAACGTAGTTAGCAGAAGGATAGTCCGTAATAAGTTCTTCAAGGACTGTAATGCCTTCTTCTGGCCGCTGCAACTGAACTAAAATGGCACCGAGGTAATAGTAAACCTCATCTACCTGCTTATATTTTGGGTTTGCTTTGATGAAACCCCTTGATTTCTCAATCAACACTTCATAATCAGCCGGTTCGCCCCCCTCTGAAAGTTTTTCAATCATTACTTTAATCTCGTTATAGTCGTAGGCGACTGTAGCAGGTGTCGAACGTGTCTCATTGAGTGTCGAGCTCACGCAGGAACTCATCAGTACCAATCCCAGGAGTACTATAACGATATGATACCAACGCTTTGTCTTGATGTCTTCACTTTGCGGAAACATCGTCTGCCTCCTTCAGGCAAAATGGTGGGTATTAAACAGCGTTCTGATAGGTATATGCCAAGAGCAGCTTAATTTCTTCTACTTGTACCTGTTGCAAGAAACGGGTTACATCTGAACCCGAGTCGCCTTCGGCAGCTTCGCACCAATCGATGAGTTGGTAGGCATCCCAGTTCTCTTGTGATGCTATAGTTTTTCCAATGTCTGCAAGGGCGTCCGATGGGTTCGGTGTTGCCTTGAAGCGTTCAAGGGCGCGTTCGCGGAGTGCTGAAAAAATGGGATGGGTGCCGACCTGACGGAACCAATACTTGGAATTGGGATAGTCTGGTTCACGTCGGTGCATGATACCGTGCCAGTAGCTACCCGTTTGGTTCATGAGTCCTTGCGAGATTGTGTGGGATTCGTCGAGTGCGTCGTTCCAGAGGAGTAGACCGCTTTTGATGGCTTCACCAAACGTAGTGTTTTTCAGCGATTCTCCTTGAAAAAGTTTATCAAGGGATGAAGATTCCAGAGCGTCTGTCAATTCACTACTCCATGCTTTCTTCGGAACAAGCGTTGGGAGTGGGTTGCCTGCTTCTAATTTTTCGATAACTTCGGCGATTGCCGGTGTGTATGTTACAGCCATGAGAGAACTCCTTAGCGTTCAAATTTAGTCTAATCTGAAATTAATTTACCATCTTTCAGCAAATAAATCAACGGTTTTTGGTGATAAATTGTTGTTGGTCTTTTCCGATATGGGGGACAGGAATCGAAAATTGAACGGCTTTGGATTTTTTTCGTTTGTTGTTGTGTCTAAAATATGGTAAGATTATCGGAAAACAACCTGTAGATTTGGAGAAATTTTCAACTAAAAATGGGAACCGCCTTTAAAAAAGCGTTAATCGTTTTCATCGGTTTTATTGTGATTTTGGGAGGCGTTTTAATCGCTGTTATCCTAAACTATTCCCAATACGGATCGCTGCCGGAAACGATACAGATGGTAGATTTTTCAGGGATATTAGTAGCAGTTCTTGGGGCGTGTATTCTCAGTTTAGTGAGTGTTGTTTTAACTTTCTGGTTAGCGCGGGCATGGGTGAACGAACGTCCCGAGTTCGGCGAGCGAATTGTCCGGTTTGCGCTCATCGTCAGCATCAGCCTTATTGTTGTGTTCGGTGGTTTGGCAGGGGGTTTGATTATTTTACGGACTTTATGGACGATCGGTTTTTTCTAATTAACTTGCATTTATATTGTCGATATGGTATAATTAGTTAATTCATTTGGACGTAAGGCTTCATAGTCACGCGTTTGGCGTGCTTTGCAGCGTCCGAGTCGATACAAAGTTTTGTAGATAGAGTTATCTCTATACCGTAGAGCGATGGATACGTTTGTCGCTCTTGCAAGCAAGGCGCTGCGGTGCCTTTACTTGGGGGTGTGAAAAATACACTACAGAGGCAGACGCACTCAGAGGACGACGGAGAGACAGAGTCGTTCCAATTATCAGATTCGAGCCAAAGAGATTTTACTGATAGATCATGAAAACAAGCAAGTCGGGGTCATGTCGCCGCGCGACGCGATGAAGCTTGCCGAGGAAGTTGGATTGGATTTAGTAGAGGTATCGCCGAACGCTAAACCTCCCGTTTGTAAGATTATGGACTACGGGAAGTATCAGTATGAGAAAAATAAGCGGGCGCGTGAGGCTCGAAAGAAACAGTCGAAGATTGTTTTGAAGGGGATGCAGTTCCGTCCAGATACAGCGGAACACGACTACCAGTTCAAGAAACGACATGTTGAGGATTTCCTGAAGAATGGTTGGAAGGTCCGTGCGACCGTGCGGTTCCGCGGGCGAGAGATGCTCCATACCGATCTTGGTAGAAATTTGCTTTCGCGGCTCAGAGATGACCTCGAAGAGATTGCCGATGTGGAACAGCCACCACGGATGGAAACCCGTATCATGTCGATGACCCTCGCGCCAAAATCTTCGTAATGTAGTATACAGCAAAGACAAATTTTGCCGCGTGTGGACAGAATTTGTCTTTGCACTCGTCTGTAAAGGACAATTGTAGAGGCGACCTGGAGTAGATGCCGAATGCGCGTGTAGCATTTCATACGGTCGCTACGCTTTATCTAAGGATATTTTTATGCCAAAAATGAAAACGCATAAAGGCGCAGCAAAACGTTTCAAATTCACGGGAAAAGGCAAAATCCGCCGGAATCGTGCTTATGCTGGACACTTGTTCCTTTCAAAGTCAGCGAAGCAGAAGCGTAGGTTACGACAGGCGACTCTCGTGGATCCGAGTAATGAGAAGCGCTTGAAACGTCTAATTCATCAATAGCGGATAGCAGATAGTTATTAGCGGATAGTCGATGGTCAATGGTCGATAGTAAAGACCAAAAGTCAATAGCCATAGACCAATAGCGATTAGTGCACCGCGATAGGAGTTTTATTTAAAAATGGCACGAGTAAAAACGGGGAGTGTACGACGCAAGCGGCGGAATCGGATGCTCAAGCATTCCAAAGGATACCGCGGCGGCAGGAACAACCTTAAGCGTACCGCTATGGAAGCGGTTGAGAAGGGCTGGAACCACGCCTACGCACATCGACGTGCTCGGAAACGCGATTTTAGGAGACTTTGGATTACAAGGATTAACGCCGCTGCCAGAATGCACGGGCTCTCTTACAGTCGGTTTATACATGGACTTAAAGCCGCTGGCATTGAACTGGATCGGAAAGTCCTCGCCGACATCGCTGTGAATGATGAAACCGGTTTTGAACAACTTGCTGCCCTCGCGAAGGGATAAAAAGAAACGCTGTCGGTGCATTTCACACTAAAAAATTGATATATCGGAAGGCGAAGAAGGGACTTATGTAAGCGGTTGAGACCTCTCAACCAGAGAGACTGCGTCATCGGCTGGAAGCGCGGTCTTGAGAGCAACTGCCGAATTTCATCCCGGAGCCGTAAAAAAATAATGAAGCGGGCAGATTTTTAAAATAGCCATCAGTGGTCAGCAGTCAGCTAAAGCGGTTTGTGGCAGGAGATGATACGCAACCGTTACATGCTGATAGCCAGTCTGTCAAGCGGGGTGGTACCGCGGAAGTAGATGCCTATCGCTTTCGTCCCCAGAAGGGAATTAACCTTTATGGAGCGAAGTGATAGGCGTTTTTTATTGAGGCTATCAGCAGTCAGACCGCTGTTCGTAGTTCGCTATTTGCGAACCGCTGTCGGTTAATAGCCAAAAACAGAGGGAAATATGAA
The DNA here is from genome assembly GCA_963662915.2 of Candidatus Poribacteria bacterium. Lineage (GTDB taxonomy): Bacteria > Poribacteria > WGA-4E > WGA-4E > WGA-3G > WGA-3G. The sequence goes on from CAXXEU010000002.1 coordinate 4,011,365, forward strand.
GGCAGAATTAGAGGCAATAAAAACAGAAGGGCTTCATGCTTTAAAAGAAATTGAAACGCTTGATGCGTTGGAGTCGCTCAGGATTGAATATTTTGGGCGTAGGGGAAAACTAACCGATGTCATGAAGGGCATGGGTAAACTTTCCAAGGAGGAGCGTCCAGAAATTGGGAAACTCGCCAATGAGGTGCGCGCTACACTCACAGAGGCGTTTGAGGGCGTAACAGAGAGATTGCATCGTCAGCAACGGGAACAGCAGCTGCAGTCGGAGGCTATTGACATCACGCTCCCCGGACGAAAACCTGCTTACGGGAAAGCGCATCCTGTGATGCAGATATTAGAGCGGATTGAAGCGATTTTCGGACAAATGGGGTTTGAGGTGGTGACGGGCCCGGACGTGGAGACGGAGTATTACAACTTCGATGCCTTGAATACACCGGCAGATCACCCCGCCCGCGATTTACACGATACCTTTTATTTAACGGATGGGCATCTCTTACGGACACATACATCCCCTGTTCAGATCCGTGTGATGGAGAGTCAGAAGCCACCGGTCCGCATTATTGTGCCGGGGAAATGCTATCGCGTGGATTACGATGTTTCGCACACACCGATGTTCCATCAGGTAGAGGGACTTCTCGTTGATAGGCACGCCACTTTTAGCGAACTCAAAGGGATTTTGACCTCATTTGCTCGGCAGATGTTCGGGGATCAGACGCAGATGCGTTTCCGTCCGCATTTCTTTCCTTTCACGGAGCCGAGTGCGGAGGCAGACATCTCCTGCACCGTCTGTCAGGGAAAGGGATGTCGGAGTTGTGGTAACACGGGATGGATCGAAATCCTTGGTGCCGGTGCTGTGGATCCAGCCGTGTTTGAAGCCGTAAACTATGATCCAGATGAGGTTACAGGATTTGCTTTCGGCATGGGCGTGGAACGGATTGCGAATCTCCTTTTCCGGATTCCCGATATCCGCACTTTTTATGAAAATGATCTGCGTTTCCTGCGCCAGTTCTAAAAGGAGGAGGCGCGTAGAGTTGGTAAGTGTGCTGAAATCTGTAAAATTGCTTTGGACCCACGTAAATTTTAGCTCGCTTTAGAACACTTTACGGACTTTATCATGAATGTAACTTTAAATTGGCTCAAAGATTATATTGACTTTGAATTTTCTCCGGGTGAGCTCGCTGATCGGCTAACGATGTTAGGCGTTGAAGTTGAAGCCATTAAACAACTCGGCACCGGATTAGAGCGGGTGGTCGTCGGCAAAGTAAATGCTGTAGGACCGCACCCAAACGCCGATAAACTCGTTCTCTGTCAGGTGGATATCGGCGAAGCGGAAGAACTTCAGATTGTCTGTGGCGCGCCGAATGTTCGAGAGGGGATGTTGGCACCCGTTGCCACAATCGGTGCGACGCTACCTATCGGTTTGACAATCAAGTCTGCCAAACTGCGAGGCGCGGTTTCACAAGGAATGCTCTGCTCGGAAAAAGAATTGGGGTTTTCTGAGGATGCCGCCGGTCTGATGGAACTCCCGACCGATATATCTGTCGGTACACCTCTGATAGCGGCTTTAGGCTTAGACGATGTGATGTTTGAACTTGAGATTACCCCGAATCGTCCAGATTGTTTGAGTCTTATCGGTGTTGCCCGCGAGATCCGTGCGGAGACAGGGAATCCTTTGAAACTACCGTCTGTCGATTTGCAGGAGAATGAAACTGATATCCGAGACCTGACTTCCGTAACGATTGATGCCCCCGATCTCTGCCTGCGTTATGCCGCCCGTGTTATTCAGGGCGTTAGCGTCGGCGAATCTCCAGCGTGGTTACGACAGCGTCTTGAATCTGTCGGTATTGGTGTTGTTAACAACATTGTTGATATTACGAACTTCGTTTTGATGGAATATGGGCAGCCTCTCCACGCCTTTGATTATCACAAACTCACCGACGTTAAATATGGGCTCACAAGCTGCACCCTAAGGCGCATCGTTGTACGGCGTGCGGCGGCGGGTGAGAAGTTAACGACTCTTGATGAAACTGATCGTGAACTCACGGCTGATATGCTCGTCATCGCCGATGCTGAAAAGCCTGTCGCACTTGCCGGAATTATGGGTGGGTATGATTCCGAGATTACAGAAACGACTTGTGATGTCCTACTGGAAAGTGCCTATTTTAATCCTTCGAGTATTCGTGCCACAGCAAAGGCGTTGGGGATGAACACAGAAGCCTCCTATAGATTTGAACGCGGTGCCGATCCCGGAGTGGTGCTTGCTGCACTTGATCGTGCAGCTGAACTCATCGCTGAATTAGCAGGTGGTACTGTCTGTAAAGGCACAGTTGATGTCTATCCTGGAAAACAACCTTTAACCGAAATTAAACTTCGTCCGGATCGGGTTAATTTCGTATTGGGTACTGAAATTGAGAAGTCAGAGATGGAGCAGATTCTAATGCGTCTCGGCTTTGACGTTAGAAGTAGTAGGCACACGCCGCGTGCCGTCAATGCGGAAGAAAACTATCAGGTTACCGTACCCACGTTCAGGTCTGACATTACCCGTGAGATTGATCTCATTGAAGAGATTGCGCGGGTCTACGGTTACGATAATATTCCGACGATGTTGCCGAAGGGCGATATTCCTGTGCCGACACCGAACCCGAAGGTAGAAGTCCGTAGACGTATCAAACGTTTTCTGCTCGCTGCGGGTATGATGGAAGCCGTGAACTACAGTTTTTGTGATCCGAACTGTTTTGAGAAGGTGCGTTTGCCGTCAGACAGTCCACTGTGCAGGACATTGCAGTTACGAAATCCGTTAAGTCCAGAGATGTCGGTACTTCGCACAACACTGGTTCCCGGACTGCTCGAAAATACGCAGTATAATCGGAATCACCAAATTAACGCTATCGCGCTCTTTGAGATAGGTGGCGTTTTTGTCCAAGATTGCAATCATAAAGAACCAGAACGGGTTGCCGGTGTTATCGCTGGTCAGATTGGTGATGGGGTCTATGGGAATCTTTATCGTGATCCCGATTTCTTCGACATCAAAGGACTTGTAGAAGGTATGCTTGGGGTATGTGGCATTACCGAATACACGCTACAGAAAACCGATGTGCCGACCTTCCATCCGGGTCGCAATGCGGAAGTGTTATTGGCAGATACGCGGATCGGCACCTTCGGGGAGGCGCATCCAGAAGTGCTCGAAAATTACGATCTGCCCTATAAAGCGTATCTCTTTGAGTTTGACCTTGAAGCGTTAGTGAGTGCCACTGTGTTTTCCAGACGCTTTGAACCGGTTTCCATCTACCCGAAAGTAGAGCGCGACCTTGCTATTGTTGTGGGTAAGGACGTATTGTCAGATATGCCTATAGAACTTATCTACACAACTGGAGGGGAATTAGTAGAGTCGGTGCGTCTGTTTGATGTTTATGAGGGTGAGCAGGTTCCTGAAGGCAAAAAGAGTCTCGCCTACACTATCGTTTATCATTCTGCAGCCGAGACCTTGACAGACAAGGCTGTAAATGCCCTCCACAAGCAGGTTGTTGAACACCTCCATCAGGAGCTCGGCGCGGAATTACGGATGTAGTTTAATGGCTATCTGCTAATTGCTAACCGCTAATTGCCATAACCCTGAGGCTTTGACCAGATTTGAGCGACAAAAGAATACAAAACCTATTTTCAGCCGTAGCGCGGCACTACGATTTCCTCAACTCGTTATTGAGTCTCAGACGCGACAGGCGTTGGCGTCGCGAGACAGTCAAGGCAAGTCATGTCGATCCGACGAGCAGAATATTGGATGTCTGTACCGGCACGGGTGAACTCGCCCTCGCATACTCGGATAAAATTTCGGCAGACGGCTTCGTTATCGCTTCTGATTTCTGCTTTGAGATGCTGGTGATTGCCAATCAGAAACCTCAACAGCCGGTAGGTGCGGTTTGTAACCGCACTACAAACTTTCTCGCAGCGGATACCTTAACCCTCCCTTTTTTAGACAATGCTTTTGATGTCGTCTCTGTCGGTTTCGGGATTCGGAACGTTTCGGATTTAGAGATGGGGATACGTGAGATGACGCGCGTTGCTGCACCCGGCGGTAGGGTCGTTATCTTGGAGTTTACGCAGCCTGTGAATCCGCTCTTTCGGGGTCTTTACTATTTCTATTTTACGAAGATCCTACCCTTTATCGGCAACCGCATCTCTGGAAGTGAGGACGATGCGTACGGGTACCTGCCGCGTTCTGTTATAAAGTTCCCAAATTGCGATGCGTTGAAAAGCGTTATGGAGCAGTGCGGATTGACGGATGTGCGGTTTTATCGAAAAACGTTCGGCATCGTCGCGATTCACGTTGGGAAAAAACCGGGGACTGTCTGAATCAGGATGGATGGGATTATAGGATTTTCAGGATTATTTCTTCACCAACCGTTCTACATGCGCGACAACCGACTCAGATACCCCTTCTAAACTATAACCACCTTCCAATGCAGAGACGACGCGTCCGCCGGTAAACTCAAGGATTAGGTCTGTGAGTGTAGCGAATCCATCTGCTGTGATTTCAATGCCGGCGAGTGGATCGAGAGAGTGTGCACAAACCCTGCCCATTGATTATCAGTTCTGATTTGCTTCTAAAACTTGTGTGAAATCTTCTAACGTATCAGCGAGAACCGCAGCACGGTGTAGCTGTTTCAGGCGTTGCAGGTCGTCAATCCCCTCAAGTGTTGGTTTAAAAATTTCTGCTGTGTTGGGTTGTAGCCGAAGGGCGAGAGCCTCGAGAATGTCCTCACGCGCCGTTTTTCTTGCTCCCTGTAGATGTGCTTCTTCTGCTAAATATTCGACGATAGAGGGTCGATGCATGGTTTCCTCCAGAATAATGTTTGAAATCGTTTCGGGTTCGTACACTAAATCGCTTAAAATAGCCAGGCTTCCAAGATACGCGGGTTTGTTCGGGACTCCAACACTATCTGCCGCTTGAACACAACGACGTAGCCAATCCTCCGCACTCACATCCGCTGGATGCTTCATTAGTGGAGTAAATGGGATTAACCCCGTTGGCTTTGCATCAAGAATTTTTTCGCCATCCATTTCAATCAGACGGAGTACCTGATATTCAATAAAGATTCGATGTGTTGTTATGTCTTGCACATAGTGTCCGGGATCATTTCTACCCGCATTGGGCCGGAGGTAGATGACATTGGAATACATTGGTAATCTATAGGTTTCCACCGTTCGGATAATGTAACCCGCCATCCGTAGTGCCATTTCGGGGTCGTAACTGTCAGTTGTTTGAAACTCAAAATGTACGAGTGCCTCCTTACCGTTGAGTTCCACTTTGATAAGCATATCTGCTTGATGCATCTCAAGAGTGGGTTGTTCAGGTGTAATAATATCCAAGAAGGTAACATCCTGTTGCTCAAATTTGAAGCAGAGATTGACGAAATCCATAGGATGTGTTCGTGCTTGTGTTTTACTAATAGTGTCGAAATTTGCCATTCGTTTTCTTTTTGATATGGATTATTTTCAATCAATTATAACATACATTGGCACTTCACTTAGTAAGATAGCTACCCTCTCTAATCCTTTTACGGATAGTTTGTATATTCACTGGAGACGCGAGTTTAAGTTTAACATGTATTACGCATTTTTTCAAATTAGAATTTACCGCCATTCGCCAACCGTTCTACGTGCGTGACAACCGACTCAGATACCCCTTCTAAACTATAACCACCTTCCAATGCAGAGACGACGCGTCCGCCGGTAAACTCAAGGATTAGGTCTGTGAGTGTAGCAAATCCTGTTGCAGTCAATTCGGTTCCAGCGAGTGGATCGAGATAGTGTGCGTCAAACCCCGCTGAGATTAATGTGAATTCGGGTGAGAAGTCCTGCAATGCCGGAATGAGAACGTCCGTGAAGACTGTGGTGTATTCATTATCTCCACTTCCCGCGGGCATAGGCATGTTTAGGTTTGTGCCGCGTGCTTTCCCGCTGCCCTGTTCGTAACTCGAACCCGTACCGGGGTAGAGTGGTGATTGATGGATAGAGAAGAAAAAGACGGATTCATCTTCGTAAAAAATGTCTTGTGTGCCGTTGCCGTGGTGGACATCCCAATCGACAATTGCGACTTTCCCCGCACCGTGTTCCCGCTGAAGGTAGCGCGCAGCGATGGCGATGTTGTTGAATAAACAAAACCCCATACTCTGATTGGGTGTGGCGTGGTGTCCGGGTGGACGCACCATCGCGAAGGCGTTTTGGACGGTTCCGGTTGCGACTGCATCTGCGGCACGTAGCACGCCGCCTGTTGAAAGTAGTGCTATATCGTAAGAAGCCTTCACGACCGTTGTATCGTAAGTAAGGGGGACCTCTGCTTCACAGTGTTGTTTGACGTGTTCGGGATAGGTAGGTTCGTGGGCATAGACGAGCTGCGCCGTGTTTGCTGGTGTCGGTTCGATTGGGTGTAGTTGTTCCCAGATGTTGCTTTCTTGGAGTGCTGATAGGCTCGCGCGCAGTCGGTCGGGACGTTCAGGGTGGTTCGGACCGGTGTCATGATTGAGATAGTCTGGGTGATAGGCGAAGCCTGTTTTTCCAGTCATAGTTATACTTGTGTCCAAATTGTTCTTTCTGCGTGTATTTAATGTGAGTAGATGTAAATATATGAGGGTTAATAACTGACAGTACTTGGCGTTATTAGGCACAAATTATTGAGCGTTGCACGGGGTCCAGTTTACAGAAAGAAGGTCAATTTCTTTACGTAAACGGGAATTCACGTCGCTATCCTAATGGACACAGATACAATTAACACCGTAATTCTTTACGCAGTGCAACTTTTCGTGATGTTGAATTCTCTCTCGCAGCGAATTGGTTTGACCGATATATAGAAACGTATGCCTGCCTGTTCCGTCTGGATAGGGTACCCGCCTTGAAAAGATGTAAACTGCTCCAACAGAATTGAAAATTGTGTCCGTAGTATAAACCTCAAAGGCATAACTCCCGACTTTGCCTTTAAATGTCGCATCACTTATTTTTTCCATGTTATTCTCCGCTATGCTCGATTCTATTGTATCGGGAGCATACCATTATGGAACACTCCTATTTCCGTTGCCAAGGAAATTCACGGACAAGTTACAGACCAATTGAACTCCCAAGTTGGAGGCGAAGTGTTAGGAAAAGATTCGTCATGGTGAATTATACTACGGGGATCAACATCTGACGGGTTTTCGTCCTGTTCGGTTCTGCTTTCAGATGAGCTGGGAGGAGGAATTTCATCACCGTACTGTTTTGCTATTTCTATCCAGCAGAATAACGCGTCTTTTCCGTTGATGATTGTTTCATCGAGTGTTTCGCCATCGGAGATACAACCCGGTAAGTCAGGGAATTCAATTAGATAGCCACCGCCTTCTTCAGCGGATAGTATGCTTATATTAAAGGGATACTCCAATTTTTTCATGGTTCATCCTCCAATTGATCAATTATCTTCACAAGATCTTTAATCTATCTTGGCTTTATCGGGCGACGTGCGGGAATGGTTAACTTGGCCCCTGAATCGTGGCGTAGTATGGCATGACTACTTCCACCTTTTGGTCGATTAACTGAAAAGCCATATCGGTTTGCTAATGTCTCAACGTTGGCAATCCGCCAATCATCGCGCGGATTATTTCTCATCTTTTCCAGCAGTTTGTCTCTGGGCATGAGAATAATACTCTCTACAGCATCAGTTGATTTCAGCCAGATATTACTTTTTAATTATAACTTATTCTATATTTCTTATCAAATTAAAATTCAATTGAAAATCACCTAAAAACCTCTGTGTGGCTACTTATCACTCTCTATATCTAATTCTGCCATAATGTTAATCGTTTCCGCAACTGCCACCAGAATCTGTTGATACTGTCGAATTTCTATGTCGCTTAATGTTGTTCCTTCGCGTTCCACGCTTGTATTTGGCTTAGCATGGGTTTTACGAATGTTATACAGATAGTTGTTGATGATAGTTTGGAATGACACGGCAATCCTCTATTTTATACTTCATAGTAAACGAAATAATGCTCAGGTGTACGCCCGCAATTATGAACGCTATTATACTTGCAAATGGTTTGGGGGTCAAATGAATAATTAGTTGTGGCAGAAAGTTAGAAGACTTGGTATCCTTTAATCAAATGAAGCAGAAACGAATCGGACAGGTTCTTACGCCTCTAAAATGGGCGGAGTGGCTCATTAATAAGTGGGACATTTTTGATGCATGGCTCGATGGCGCGCATGTCTGCGATCCGACCGCCGGTCAAGGCGTATTCGCACTCGCAATGCTCCTTATGGCACAAAAAAAAGGGATCCCTGTTACCCGTGAACGCCTCTCACGCCTAACACTCATTGAGATAGTCCCCTCGCATCTTGAGCAGTTCAGAGAAAATGTCAAGCGGGAATTTGGCGTTGATTTTCCGGCTTCTCAGACTTTCTGTCAAGATATTATCACGGAGACGCATGAAGGAAGATATGACATTCTCGTCGGGAATCCGCCGTGGGCAAACTTCAGCGATTTACCGACTCCTTACAAGGATCACCTAAAACCGTTTTTTGTTCAAGAAGGACTTGTGCCGGATAAACAGCAGATGCTTTTAGGTTCCTCAAGGGTTGACATTGCCGCACTCGTATTGAAAGTTGTTTTGGGGAGGCTGCTGAAAAAGAACGGAACGGGATACTTCTATCTCCCTACGTCGCTCTTTTTTGGGGATGGTGCACATAGCGGTTTTCGGGATTATCGTGTGTGGGACTCCCGGAACATCGTTGGTACCCACCGCGATTTTGCTGTGGATACCGTCTATGAATTTTCATCAACGAAAGTATTTGACGGTGTTGGGACATCGTATTGTTGTGCGAAATTTCAAGTAGATACGCGGCAGAATTTTCCTATCTCGTATTTTAGAGAGTCGGATGGAAAGTGGGTGGAACATAAGGCGCTGCCCCTCAAAAATCCGACTGATCCATGGCGAGTTGTGCGGGATCTTGAGGAGTTGGATACGGAAATAGCACTTGAGATAAAACTATCGCCAGAGCAAAAACCTCGGCAGGGCGTGAACACGTGTGGTGCGAATAGTATTTTTATCTTTGATGAGAAGCCTTCATATCTCCCGGAGCAGTTTCTGTACCCACTCGCAACAAAAGAACTCTGGCGACAGCAGACGGTCTTACCGCACAAGTGGATCCTTCTGCCTTACGATCAAGAGACGGGGAAACCGCTCACGTGGTATCAGATTGAACGGTATCCTACGCTAAAGGATTATCTTCAGAATGTCCAAGATGTCCTACAAGCGCGGAAAGGGACGATGCTTCGAGCTACTCTGAAGAGAGGGTACTGGTGGGCATTGCTCGGTGTCGGTCCCTATGCGTTTGCACCGTTCAAAGTAATTTGGGAGGCGTATGGGAAAGATCGATTTGAGCCAATCGTGATGGGGAGCGTCGAGGGACAGATGTGGCAAGGCAATCAGGCGATGCACGCATTCATTCCGTGCTGGACGGAACGGGAGGCACGGCAGATTAAGACGGCACTTGAAGATCCAGCGATTCCTGCTTTATTGAGGCAACTCAACGGGGCTGGGAAATGCAATTGGGCACAACCCGGTAAGATTAAGAAAATTTTGGCGTTTAATGAAGGCGTGTTGGGTTCTCCTAATTTTCCTTGAATCTGTGTCTCATTTCTGATAAAATTGCTTGTAAAAGCGAAGTTTGTAATTAGACAAGGCATAAGTACTAAGGCCACCTATAGGTGAAATATAAAGGACGGAAACATAATGGCACTTCCAAAAATGACACGGATTCAACAGCAGTTTGAGGTTCCTGTTCTCGATGATCTTCCTGCAGCGATTCATGCGGAATTAGATCGGATTAACGCTGCCGCCATTGTCAAACCCGGTGAGACAGTCGCTATTACTGCTGGCAGTCGTGGGGTCGCGAATGTCGCTACGGCAGTCAAGGCGACTATTGATTATCTCAAAGCACTCGGTGCGCATCCTTTTGTGGTCCCAGCAATGGGCAGCCACGGTGGGGCGACCGCAGAAGGGCAGCGGAGCGTATTGGCGCATTATGGCATCACGGAAGCGACTGTCGGTGCACCTGTGAAGGCGACAATGGATGTGGTCGAACTCGGCAAGACAGCGGACGGTTTGCCAGTTTTCTTTGATCGGTATGCCGCTGAGGCTGATCATGTTGTTCCACTCAATCGTATTAAGGCACACACCGATTTCAACGGCTCTGTTGAGAGTGGCTTGATGAAGATGATGGTTATCGGACTCGGCAAACAGCAGGGCGCGAATCTTTATCACCGTGCGTTCTTTCAGTACGGCTTTGAACACGTCATTACCGCGGTCGGCGGTTTTATCCTTGACAGTGGAAAGATTGCTTTCGGCTTGGGTTTGATCGAGAACGCACACGAAGATACCGCTCAAGCCGTCGCTATGCCTGCGGCGCAGCTCCTGCAGACCGAACGAGAACTGCTCGTTGAGGCGAAATCGTTGATGGGTCGGCTTCCGTTCGATGAACTCGACCTGCTTATCGTGGATTGGACCGGGAAAAATATCAGCGGTACCGGGATGGACACGAACGTCATCGGTCGGATGATGCAAAACTTTGAGCCGGAACCGGTAAAGCCTGCGATTCTCCGTATATTCGTCCGGGACCTTACCGAAGAGAGCGACGGCAACGCTACGGGCATCGGGCTTGCCGATTTCACAACGACCCGTCTTGTAGATAAGATTGACCGACACTCGACCTATATGAACGGTATCACCGCACTCGGACCCCAGAAGTCGAAAATTCCGTTCTATTATGACACCGACCAGGAAGCAATTGAAATTGCACTTGACACCATCGGCTTGACCGAACCTGAAGATGCACGAGTCATTCGGATTGAGAGCACATTACGGTTGACGGACCTCGACATCTCTGAGGTGCTTCTTGAAGATGCGAAACTACATTCAAGGTTAAAGGTTATCGGTGAGACAAAGCCGTTTGCGTTTGACGCAGCAGGAAACTTACTGCCGTTTTGAATGGTTGTTGGCGATTGGCTGTTAGCGATTAGCAAATAGCGGTCAGTGGTCAGTAGATCGTGTGGCGGGTAACAACGTTATCATCTTCACAAACGGACGACTGACTGCCGAGAGTGTAGCGCAGCGACCTAATTGCGAGAGCGAAAAATGCGAAAACTCAGAATCATCTTAGAGATGATTAAATTTGAACATACCGTCTTTGCGCTTCCGTTTGCAGTCATGAGTGCTTTTATCGCTGCAGATGGAGTCCCTTCGCTGACGAAACTTGGTTGGATTCTTGTGGCAATGGTCGGGGCGCGCAGTTGTGCTATGGCATTCAATCGGCTCGCCGATGCCAAATTTGACAGTATAAATCCGCGCACGGCGACGCGTGCGATTCCTGCGGGTTTAATCACAAAAAGTGCTGTGTGGGTTTTCACGATTGCCGCCGCGGGACTTTTGGTAGTGGCGGCGTGGCGGCTGAACCCGCTCGCTTTCGCGTTGTCGCCCGTCGCGCTTGCTGTAATTATGGGCTATTCCTATACCAAACGTTTCACCGCACTTTCTCACTTCTGGTTAGGGCTCTCCCTTTCTATTTCACCTGTCGGGGCTTGGATCGCGATTCAGGGGAGTTTTGCGTTGCCACCGATTATGCTCTGCCTTGTGGTATTGCTCTGGACAGCCGGGTTCGATATCATCTATGCCTGTCAAGATGTGAACTTTGACAGAAAGCACGGTTTGCGCTCTATCCCTGCTAAACTCGGCATCCGATGGGCGTTATGGGTATCGTCCGGCTTGCACGTTGTTGCTGTGCTGCTTCTCCTCAGCATTCCACGTCTTGTTGCGTTGGGGACCTTTTACTACATCGGCGTAGGGATCGTTGTGCTCATCTTTATCTATGAACACGCTATCGTCAAACCGACTGACCTGTCCCGCGTTAATCTCGCCTTTTTTACACTGAACGGCATGATTAGCTTTGTTTTAATGGCACTTTCCATTGCTGATATTCTGTTTTTTTAATGATTAAATCTGGACGAGGTGTCCGTTGTCCACCCCGACCTAAAATTGTTAAAAATCCTGTTTTAGGTTATGAGAGGTCTGTTAACAATTAGAGAACTGCAAGGACAACGGACGCAGCAGCTCAGGAGTACATAGTTAAAAATATGAAACTTTCACTTTCCGTGCGCGTTGCAGAAACCGCCTCGAAAAAAGATGCCACGCACACCTTCGTACAACTTACTGAACTCGCAGCAGGACTCGGCTATGAGGCGGTCTGCATGCGCGCCTCACAAGTCGGTATCCATTCGCCTTTAGCGGAGATTACCGCTGCTCGCAAACAGGCAGCATCACTCAACCTAAAGGTCTCGATGATCACCGGTGATTTCCCGGTCCCGCTGAATAACGAGCAGGGACCTGAGGGCCTCCGCAATATAACCCCTTATCTCGATTTAACAGAACTCCTAGGGGCAGACCTCATCCGTATTGCGATGAAGGTTGAAGACGACATCGCGTGGGCACAACGCGCCGCTGACGAAGCCGCTGAACGTGGCATCCGTCTGGCGCATCAGTCACATACACAGAGTTTGTTTGAGACTGTAGATGGGTCTGTTGATGTGTTGAAACGCGTCGATCGGAAGAACTTCGGAATTATATACGAACCCGCAAACCTTGACCTGTGCGGGCAGGATTACGGTGTGGAGACGCTTAAGCGGTTTTTGCCTTATCTTATGAATGTCTATCTCCAGAATCATATCCGTCGACCGGATGGGAAAACGCGGCTCCTGACGTGGATTCAAGGTGAAGTTCCACACGATCCAATCCGTTTACAGGACGAAGGCGGCATCGATTTTCCGCTGGTTTTTCAAGGTCTGGAAGTCATAGGTTACGATGGCTATGTGACAGTGCATCAGGCGTTCCGTGAGATTATGGAACCTGAAGACGCAGCGGAGCAGAGCTACGCCTATTTGAAATCGTTTTGTGGATAGAGTTAGGATCGCAACATTATGAGCACACAGCAACCGAATATTCTCATTATCACAACCGATCAGCAGCGGACGGATAGCCTGAGTTGTTACGGATCACCGTTCACGGATACGCCACATCTGGACAGGTTCGCGTCTGAAGGAGTCTGTTTTGAACGGGCATATTGTGCGAATCCGGTATGTACGCCTGCCCGTGCCTCACTCTTTTCGGGGCGGTATGTGAGCCGGCATGGGGCATGGAACGTCGGTATGAATGTCCCGGAAGACGAACCGATGGTGTCGCACCGACTCGCCGAAGTGGGGTATCGCACGCACTATATCGGCAAAGCACACTTTCAACCCTTCGGGGCATCTGCGGAGCAGTCAGTTGAGACGCGCAATGATACGACTCGCTATCCGACGTTCCAAGGTCCTTACTACGGGTTTGAAACAGTGGAACTGGCACTCGGACACGCAACTTACGGGGTTGCTGGACATTATGGCGAATGGGTTCGGTCGCAAGTTTCCGAAGAGACCTTGGACAGTTATAGCAAAGCGACGCGCCTCAGTAAAAGAGGTTTCGGTGGCGAGGCGTACGATTGGGAGATACCCCTGAAATACCACAATAGCGTCTGGACGGCTGATCGGACAATAGATTTTCTATCGAATCGGGATGCGTCTCAACCGTTCTTGTTAGCGATCGGTTTTCAGGATCCGCATCATCCGCATTGTGTCCCGACTGATTTTGAAGCGCGCGTTGATCCTACACAGGTCCCGCTACCTGACTTTGTTGAGGGTGAGTTAGCGGATAAACCGCCACATTTCTTGGAGGCGCGTTGTGGGCAGCTCGAACAGTCGGAGATTCGTGGGACGTTTGCTATTGCAGGACAGGGCGGTGGTGCGGATTACCGCCAAGTCTCTGAAAACGATGCCCGGCTCGGTAGGGCGTACTATTACAATATGGTGAAGATTATCGATCAGCAGATGGGGCGTATTCTGGAGTGTCTGGAAACGTGTGGATTGGCAGAAAACACATTGGTGGTTTTCACGACTGACCACGGTGAACTCCTTGGAGACCATGGTCTCTGGATGAAAGGACCCTTCCATTACGAGCAGCTTGTCCGCGTGCCGACGTTGATGCGGTTCCCACAAACAATACCCGCCGGACAACGGACACAATCACTTTTCAGCCATGTTGATATTGTGCCGACAGTTCTCTCCGCAGTCGGCTTGTCGGTCCCATCAGATACCGATGGTATGGATGTGATGCCGATGCTTACAGGAGAAACAGAATCTGTCCGCGATTCGGTGTTGGTTGAGTGTGTGGATGACCCACGCGGCTTACGCCTGAAAACAATCGTGACGGATACGCGAAAACTGACGTGGTATTGTGGACATTCTTACGGTGAACTTTACGATTTGGAAAGCGATCCAGCGGAACGAATCAATCAGTGGGATAATGCCTCATATACTGCCGATAAAACGTTCCTTATGAGCCGTATGCTTGAGACAATGGAGCCTCTGGAGAGAAGGGTTGAGCGGTTGTCGTATGCGTAATTGATTCGCGAGTAGCGGAGTAGGAAAACTGGGTGCCACTGTTTTAGACTTGCAATTTCAGGGAAAATTAAGTATCATTTAAGCAGGCGAAATTGATTGTATCCAGTCTCGCTTCGACTATATCAAATCTCACGTTAAGGAAGTGAGACAAAAATTAGGGGCATCTGTATGGAGCCTAAGCTATCCATTGTGATTCCGATTTTCAACGAAGTTGCAAGTCTAAAAGAATTACTGCAACAGATCGCTGCTGTTGAAATCGGTATGAAAAAAGAATTGATTCTTGTCGACGATTTTTCAACAGATGGGACACGGGCGATTTTAAAGGAAATTGAAGCCGTTCGGGAAGATCCGGACGAGTTACGTAAATACATTACAACACCCCAGATGTCTCTAAAGGTAAACGCTTCCTCTAATAGTGAGATTTCTGAGTCTGAAAGTTCCCGGAAAAATACATCTGAAATTTCTGTAAACGTCTTCTATCACGATGTGAATAAGGGCAAGGGCGCAACACTCCGTACTGGATTCCAACACGTCACTGGTGAGATTACGCTTATCCAAGATGCGGACTTGGAATATGATCCGAACGATTACCCAAAATTACTGCAACCTATTCTCAACAGTGAAGCCGATGTTGTGTACGGCTCACGATTTATGAAGGGTAGACAAAAAGGGTTGCTCCGAAGCTACCTTGCAAATCAATTTCTCACAACCCTCGCGAACATTGTCAACGGCACGAAACTCACTGATATGGAGACCTGTTATAAAGTGATTCGGACGACGATTCTGAAGCAGATTTCGCTCAATTCGGATCGGTTCGGTTTTGAACCTGAAATCACGGCGAAACTCGCTAAACGGAAGTGTAAAATCGTTGAGGTGCCTATTACCTACCGCGGCAGAGACTATCACGAGGGGAAAACGATTGGTTGGAAGGATGGTGTTGCCGCTATCTTCCATATCTTCCGCTTCCGTTTCTTTCGATAGATGGCGAAACAAACATACATCCTAAAAATATGCAAAACTTGCAGGATTTGCTTAAAGAGGTAGATGCTATTCTGGATTCGGTAGAGACTCCAGAACCGACAGACGCTATTGCAACGGTTTCTGAGTCTGCTGCGGATCGGCTTCTGGCGGGACTGCAGAACCATTTCGGCTATACGTCTTTCCGTAAAGGACAACGCGAGATTATTGAAGCGATTTTGGATGGCGAGAATGTGTTCGCTGTATTTCCGACAGGACACGGCAAGTCCTTGTGTTATCAACTCCCCGCATTGATGCTTGACGGTATAACCGTTGTGATTTCCCCGCTCATCTCATTGATGAAGGATCAGGTTGATGGGTTGCGTCAACAAGGTATCAAGGCTGTTTCGCTAATAAACAGCGCACTGACATTGGAAGAATATCAGACCGAGTTGGCACGACTGCAGCGGAACGAAATCAAACTTCTCTACATCTCACCCGAGCGTCTCCGAAGTCGGCGATTTTTAGACATTCTCAATGCGTTTCCGATCTCTCTGTTCGTTATTGATGAGGCGCACTGTATTTCGCAATGGGGACGCGATTTCCGTCCTGCCTATCTGTCGCTGCGAGATACCATTGATGTTCTCCAACCGCGTGTTATCGCACTTTTCACAGCAACTGCCCCGCCGCAGATACAAGAGGATATTCTCAATGTCCTCAATATACCGACACCTCGCATCCTTACACAAGGGATTGATCGTCCTAATTTGAAATTGTGTGTTCAACCCAATGAAGATGAAGATGAGAAGTATCAACATCTCGAGAAGTTCCTGACGAACCAGAATGGACACTCACTGACAGCGAGTTTTGGAGACCTTCGCACTTTCCCGAGGAATGGGATTATCTACGCTGGACGACGGCGTGAGACTGAAGAGGTTGCTGACTTTCTCCGAAAGCGCGGGTTCCGAGCGGATTTCTACCACGCCGGACTTGAACCGCATGAACGGACTCGTGTGCAAGAGGCGTTTTTCGACGATAGTGGGAACGGATTAGACATTGTGGTCGCTACGAATGCCTTCGGGATGGGAATTGATAAACCGGATATCCGATATATTATACATTGGACAATTACAGGGACCCTTGAGGAATACTGTCAAGAGGTCGGTAGGGCAGGCAGAGATGGAAAGGATTCGTTCTGCGTGTTGTTTTTCTGCGATGATGACCGCGGGTTGCATGAATGGTTTATCAGAGAAAACGCACCAGATAAATTGTTTTTGCTGAAACTTTTAAGGATTATTGAGGGTTTCAGAGGAAACGATAAATACCGCGCGATTGCTAACGAGGAATTGGAGTGGATGAGTGGTGCTAAAGCGACAAAGATCCTCGTTTCACTCAGTTATCTCGAAAAATTGGGATTCTTGAAACGGTGGTATAACGTTCCGTCTCAGCTTTCTGTGAGATTCCATACATCTTGGATTGAAGGGATGGAGCCAGCAGATGTCGAACTGCGGTATCTATTCCGCGTCCTGAAGGAAAGCAGGTCCAGAACTATTTTGGAGTTGTCTGAGATAACTGAGTTAAGTCCAAAGGCAGTCATGGAACAACTCGCTGAATTGCAAAACGATGGTTATATTCAATACTGGGGGCAGGAAGACTTGCTGCTCATTGAGCTTCTCCAAGATAGCGAACTCCTCAATACACTGACAGATGAGCAGATTGAAGTTGGAGATTATGTCCGTCGAAAGCAGCGCCAGATTGATCAGGTAATCGTTTATGCGTTAGAGACTACTTGCAGAACGCGCGTGATTCGTAGATACTTCGGTGAAAATGTTGAGGAAGGTTATCGATGTGGAACATGTGATCTGTGTCAGGATAGTTGTCAGCAATTAGGAGATAGCAGTTAGTGAATGGCAAATAGCGAACAGCCATTAAGGAAGGTTACTGAGTGCCGCTGCGTAGACCTGTTGAAGTGGAACATTGTTTTCTTTCGCGAGCCGTTTACAATCCTCATATTCTGGGATAGTTTTAATCAAGGTGCCGTTAAGGTATCCACATTTCGCTTGAATTGCCCCCCATTGTGTTTCAATCTGGATGAAGTCGCGCCGTAGTTTGACGCGGTCTGCAGAAGAGAGTCGGACACCGAAAGTCGTGGTTTCCGTGAGGAGCAATGTGATGAGTTCGTCACGCTGTGCAGTGGGACAGAGTACAGTAATCTGCGTCGCGGGTCTGCCTTTTTTCATGAAAATGGGTGTGAGAAAGACATCAAGTGCGCCGTTTGCGAAGAGTTGTGTGGTGACATAACCTGTAATTTCCGGGGACATATCATCTACGTTGGTTTCGATGATATCGACGCTATCAGTTTCGGCGTGGTGGTGTGTTGTTTCTCGGATGCTATCAGACGTTTTCTCGCCGAGGCAGAGGCGGAGGAGATTTGGGCGTTGTTCGAGGTCACGGGTTCCAGCACCGTATCCAACGCGATCCAACCGCATCTGTGGCATGACACCGAATTCCTGTGAAAGTGTTGTGATAAGGGCTGCACCCGTTGGCGTAACTAGTTCCTTCGGAATATCCGTTTGTTGTATCGGGATACCGCGTAGGAGTTCCATCGTACCCGGAACCGGAACAGGCATGAGACCGTGTGCACATCGAACGAAACCTCTACCGAGAGAGAGCGGTGATGCATAAACGGCATCAACTTCCAGATGTGCTAAACCGATAACCGACCCGACGATATCCACAATTGAATCAATTCCGCTTACTTCGTGGAGGTGAACATTTGCTTTGGTGGTATTGTGAACCTTTGCCTCAGCCTCAGCGAGCTTGTCAAAGACGCGTTTTGCCGTGTCTCGAACCTCCGCATCCAAACCGCTATCGTCAAGCAATTTAAAAATATCAGAGAGGTGCCGACTTGGTCCATGGTCGTGGTGATGGTGTCCATGGGTGTGGTCATGTGTGTGAGGCGTATCGGTGTGTGCCGGGTGTACTTCTACGATCGCTCGAGTGCCGGTGATACCGTGTTTCATAGCCTTTTCAAAATGCAAACTGAACTCAGCATCAACTTTGAGGGTTGCCAGTCCAGTTGTAAGTATTTCGGGAGGCACACCGGCATCAACAAGGGCACCGAGTGTCATGTCGCCGCTAATGCCAGAGAAACAGTCAAAGTAGGCGATTTTCACGTGGGTTACCCCTTTCCGCTCTTTTTAGAAATCTTGGAGCAACTGTTGCAGCAAAGTTTTAGAATCGTGGCGTTTGAGTTTTCCAATTGCTTCGGCTTCTATCTGTCGGACGCGTTCCCTGCTGATTCGGAGTTTGTCCCCAATATCTGCAAGCGTGTACTCCGTGCCGTCCATCAAGCCGTATCGCAGAATAATCACTTGCGTCTCACGTGGATTTAGTTTCCGGTTGAGGACTTCCGTGATGACCTCCACTTTGGCGTAGTCGAGTAGGTAGTTTTCCGGTGTAATCTGCGACTGATCCGGAATGAGTTCAGAGAAGGACCCATCAGGCGAATCTTCATTAATCGGTGCGTCAAGCGGAACGGGATCTCTGGTGGCGTTAAAGATTTCGAGTACCTTTTTCTCTGTAAGTTCAACGGCGTTAGCGATTTCTTGTGTCGTCGGTTCACGTCCGAGTTCCGTTGTGAGATCGGATTGCGCCTGTTTAATGGCACGACGGGCTTCGCCGATATAGCAAGGTACCCGAATCATTTGCCCCTGTTGGTCGAGTGCGCGTTTGATGGACTGCATAATCCACCAAGTTGCGTAGGTACTGAACCGGAAGCGGAGCGTGTGGTCGAACTTATCGACTGCTCGCATCAATCCGAGACTGCCTTCCTGCATCAAGTCGAGGAAGGTTAGAGATGTCTTGCTAAAGTGATGTTGTTTGGCGATGCTGGCGACGAGTCGGAGGTTCGCTTCTACAATTTTGAGTTTCGTACCGTGTGTAACCTGATCCGCTGCTTCCAATTGACCCAACAACCATTTGACGTGTCCAAATTCACGCTGTACATCCTCAAGAATGAACAGAAGGGTACGTGGATTCCAGGTCGCAGTGTACTCGGGTGTCATAGGGGCAGCCAGTGTCTCCAAAAGTGTTGTAATCTCGTGACAGATAACGTTCAATTCTTGAAACATCTCTGTCTCTTGTTCTGCGTCGAGAGGGATCGTGTCCATAAAACGGAGGTCTCGCACCAAATGTGATCCTGTGAGCAGTGGCGTTTTGATTTGCTCTGGTGATTCCGCTGTTTCACCCTTAAAAGTGCTGATGCTGTTGCGAATCGTTTTACGAGCATACGTTCGGAATTCGGGTCCGCGTTTTGTGTTGCTATTGTCAATAGCTTTCAAGAGTCCAAGACTTCCTACCTGTATCAATTCGGACGGCGATGTTGCGTTAACATATTTTTTTAGGAGATGTAAATTGCCCTCAAAGATTTTCCACCGTATCTGCTTTAGCAAGTCCGCTTTCGCTTCTAATTTTTCCAATAAGACACCGTATGCTTGAATTTCGGCGCGGAGTTGGTCTATGATTAATCCGTGTTCTGATTGTGCGGGTTCGAGTTTATGCTTACTATCGGAGGCGAGGTTCTCCGTGGTGTCCAATGACGTGAGTATCCACTCTGGAAATTGGTTCAGCACAGTGTTAAACATCCGCAGCCCTTCTTGGTATTTTTCAAAAAGGGCGGTCTCTTGTTTAGGATTAAGCAGAGGGGTCTTGGCTATCTTTTGTAGATAGGCAAAGGTTTCGTCCCTTGGTGATTCTGGGGTTTCGTCTTTCTCTTCGTCCTCTTCAAAGATTTCTGCTTCAACCGGATATACCGGGTAATAGTTTTTCATGTCCTCACCTCGCTGTTGTCTCGACTTGGTGATCGAGATACTTGGTTGATACGGTAGGAATTATAAAAAAAGTTTAACTTTTTATTGTGTATATGATATGCTATTAAGCATAACCTACTCGTGTATCTTCATTAATGGAAATATTGACTTGCAAGCAGCCCTAAAATGCCGTATAACGATTGGAGGCAGTTAATGGCTCAACTTACGCAAAAAGAAATAATTAAAAGGTCTCAAGCCGGTGAATCACTTTCTGGCGAAAATCTTGCAACCTTGGATTTAACAAATCAACCGCTCGTGGGTATTGATTTATCGGAAGCGAATCTGAGCGGTGCCGATCTACGAAACGCGGATTTAACAGATGCCAATCTAAACGATGCCGACCTCACTGGTGCGAATTTTTCTGGGGCAATTTTACAAAGGACCTATCTTGTCGGTTCTGATTTAACGGATGCCGTCTTTGAGGAAGCCAACCTGTGTGGTGCGTTCCTCAGCGGAAGCCTGCTGTGTGGCACGAACTTCCGGCGCGCGGATTTACGGCGTGCTACCCTCGGTTGCCCAAGGTGCGAGATGCCGGGACCTTTTGGTTCGCTCACCAGTTTTGAGAATGCGAATCTCGGAGAGGCGATTTTCGGTGAAATCAAGTTGAAAGGCATTATCTTGCTCGGTGCTAATTTCAAAGGTGCCTATCTATACGAGGTCGATCTCTCCGAAGCCGTCTATCGCGAAACTGATCTCGAAGGTGCCATCACGAAAAAAGGTAGAAATTAGTTTTTTAACGATTGCTTCTGAGCGGCTGCGTCCGTTGTTCTTGCAGTCTTTCAGTCATTAAAAAACCTTTGATAACCTAAGAGCGGTTTTCTAAGCAATTTTAGAGTGAGGTTTCCGATGCCTCTGTTGTCCCGCGTCGATTACGAGATTGGGCCTACCCTTAGGAGGTCAATGGGATTACCCGCGTTTTTCTAATATATGTGACGTTAACAGAGGGTGAGAGGTTTACCTAAATTTCATTTTTTTTTCAGTTTAGGATTAAACCTACTGAAACTGCATATCGCAGAGCTTTTGATACAGTCCACCCTTTGCTAATAATGTTTCATGTGTCCCCGTTTCCAGAATCTCGCCCTCCTTAATAACGAGAATTTTATCGGCTCGGACGACAGTTGAGAGCCGATGCGCGATAATGAAACTTGTCCTACCCTCCATCAGATTTGCTAAGGATTCCTGAATGAGTGCCTCCGACTGCGTGTCCAGCGAGGAAGTCGCCTCATCTAAGACGAGGATAGGGGCATCTTTGAGAATCGCACGTGCGATAGATAAACGCTGCTGTTCACCACCAGAGAGTTTCATACCAGCCTCTCCAGTTAGGGTTGTGTAACTTTCTGGCGTTTTTGTGATAAAGTCGTGTGCGTTTGCTCGTTTCGCTGCTCCAATAATTGCTTCATCAGTCGCATTCGGGCATCCGTAGCCGATATTTTCCAAGATAGTACCGTCGAATAGAAAGGTATCCTGTGGAACGAGTGCGATATTTTGTCGCAACGATGCCAGATTTACTGCCTTAATTGGGATATCGTCAATCAGAATCCTTCCAGAATTCACCTCATAGAAACGTAAAAGGAGATTGAGAAGCGTTGTTTTTCCACTGCCACTCGGTCCAACGAGCGCGACGACTTCTCCGGATTTCGCCTCGAAGGTTACATTTTTAATCACGGATGCCGCTGTTGCAGACTGTCTATAAGAGAAAGAGACATTCTCGAATGTAACGGCACCGCGGACGTTTTGCAGTTTGAGACCGTTCTCCATTTTTTTCGTAGCAAGGTTATGAGTAGCATTTCTGTCCTGCGTTTCTGGTCCGAAGTCGAGGAGATAAAAAATCCGTTCTGCAGAAGCGAGGCACTGCTGTAAAGCAGAATTGACGTTCCCGATCGTTTTGATCGGTTTGAACATTAGACCTACCATAGCGATATATCCGATAAACCATCCTATAGAGAGTTGTCCAATAATTACCTGCCAGCAACCTAACCCGAAAACGATAGCGATACCGAGCGCGCTTAACCATTCAATGATGGGTGGCAGAAGAGCAGCGAAGCGAGCGCGCTGCATTGCTGAGCAGTATTGGCTTTGGGTGATAGACCGAAAACGTTCAGTTTCTGCCTGTTCCGCAGTGAAGCTTTTAATAATCTTAATGCCGAAGAGGGTTTCTTTGAGCTGCGAATAGATGTCTGCACTCTGTTGCTGTATCTCTGTACTGGCGGTTCGGATTCTCGCGCCGATGGAAGTAATGAGATAAGCGAGAAGTGGAAGGACGAGCAAGACAAATAGGGTGAGTTTGAAACTCTTAATTAACATGACAGAGAGGAAGAGTGGGACAAGAACGGTGGCGCGTATGATGTTTGCCATCGCCGCGACGAGCGTCTGCCAGACCCGTACATCGTCAGTGATGCGTGTCATGAGGTCGCCAGAGCGTTCTTCTCGTAAAGTGCCTAAAGGTGCAGATACGATTCGCTGATAGAGTGCATTTCGTAACCGGAAAGCGAGTTTATGGCCGACCTGCGCCATCACATAATCGTTGCCGTAAACAAAAAAACCTTTGATGAAAACGAGGATAAGCACACCACCGAGCAACCAGAGGAAGACTTTGAGGGCATCATTGGCGTTTGCCAACGATATTTCAAAACCGTCGAAAGCGAGTAGACCGTCACGTTGGAATTGGAAATAGCGGATAGATATCGGTTCGCTAAATGAATTGCCATCAATGCCTTTAAGAGCATTGACGGTATCAGCAAAGATTTGGATGGCGCCTAAGTCGCATACGGCAACGACCAAAGCACAAGCCATTGCTAAGAGAATGGAACCGGTGTAAGGGGTATGATACCGCGCAAAGCGGGCAAAGGTCTGGTTTTTAGCGAAAGGTTTTTTGTCCATAGTCTTTGCGTTCACTTTTTGGCATACATGTCATTTGAGTTGATAGGCACCGAATTGGATGGCACAAGCGTGCTTCGCAGCATCGCCTACCTTTGAAAAGGGACAACGAATGCTGAATTCCCGTTTTTGAAAGTCAATGGCTTCAATCACTCCGATGGCATCAGTATTACCGGATGTCTTACTGACGAGTCCAACCAAGCGGTGTTCAAAGTAAGCAGGGACTTCTGCTGTAACACTGGTCAGACTTAGATAGTTTTTGATGTGGTGGATGATGGCTTTGGAAAGGGAGCCTGCTGTAATGAGACATAAGGCGCGGTTGCCCCATTCGGCGTAGTGAACCTGCGTTTCAGCGAGTCGAGAGAGGGTTTCTAACTCTTTTTCATTTGCGGGCCGTCCAATGAAAAACGGAGTCCGTTCCCCGCGGATTTGTTTGAAAGGTATCTGTTGCACGCTACTCTCTGAGAAATAAGCATCAAATCGGGTTTTTCGGTACCGGCTCCGGGTGTTACTGCTTTTTGGTCGGACGCTGCGGTGTGGAAGGAGGTGGTGAAGGTCGATCCACGCTTGCTGGTTATAGCATGCCGTTATCTGTTCCAATTCGATAGCACGACCGATGCTGACTAAGTGGTTTGGTCTAATGAGTTCGATTTTGTGCTGCTTGAGAGAGACAGCAGGTGGGTCGTGAATATAACCGGTCGTATCGACAACAATAAAATCGGCTTTGGTTTCACGCGCCTTGTCTATCATCAAACGTGTGCCTGTTAAGGTCTCAAGATAGCATGGACGCGGGGAGAGATCGCCAACGAAATAGAGTTGATCGGCGGTGCCATCGAATTGGACGGGCACCATTTCTGGTGTAAAGGATTTTATTCCGATTGTTGTGGGAGGTCCAATTTGCGATTGCCCGACATCAGCATCCACGAGAGCGGTCTTTAAGCCTTCGGTGAGGGCAGAATCAACCAAAAAACGGCAGAAAGTTGATTTTCCGGCATCAGTCGCACCTATTACCAGTACAATCTGTTGTGGCATGACGATGCGATTCACAAGTTTTTGCCAGTCTTGGTTAACTTGATATGTGCCTTCCATTTTTTGTTTCAGGTTCTTCACCATGGTCTGACCGAAAACTCTGATGCAGGTCGGTGTTTAGTTGCCGAGGTTCATCTGATAACGGAATGTGACACCTGGCACGCTAAACATCTCATCTAAAACGGATGTCTGTTTAACGCCGAGGAGTTGTTCAAGCAGAGAAGTCTTTTTCTCCTTACGTACGACTTTCGGTTTGCCATCGATATGTGCCAATTCGCCGGCGAGTTCGATTGCCTCTGGGAGGTTACCGATCCGATCTAAGAGTTTTAGGTCCATTGCTTGCTGTCCAGAAAAGATTCTTCCGTCTGCGAGCCCAGCGATTTCAGAGCGGCTCAAGAGACTTTGCCGTGCTTCAAAGATTGTATCCACAAATTGGTTGTAGACATTATCGACAGTGGCTTGGAGCACGGCTTGCTCTTCCTCCGTCAATGTACGAAAGGGTGAACCTGTATCTTTGAATTGGCCACTTTTAATGACTTGATGCTCTAATCCGATTTTGTCGTATAAGCCTTTCATCCGTGTGAACTGCATGATGACACCAATGCTACCGGTCAATGTGCCGGGATTCGCCATAATTGTGTCAGCGGCGCATGCGACGTAGTAGCCACCGGATGCTGCGGTTCCACCCATTGAAGCGACAATCGGTTTTTCTATTTTCTGTAATTCACTGTAGATTTCTTGGACGGGGGCGACGCTACCGCCGGGAGTATCAATACGGATGACTATCGCCTTGATACTCGGGTCATCGCGATAGGTATGAATGAGTTTAATCGTTGCATCCGATTTTGTGATAATTCCAGTAATATCTATCACTGCGACTTTTTGCCCAATGGATGTTCCGCCATTCATTGAGCGCAAGATTAGTATCAAGAAGAACAGAGTGATGATAATTCCGAGAATAATAAAAACGCGTTTCTTTTTCATTTTTTGACTGTGAGTACCCAAAGAGTTTTTAGTAGCCACCTTATATCGGAGGCGATGCTTTGTGTTGCAACATAGTGGAGGTCTAAGTCGAGTTTTTTCGGCATTAGTTCGGTAATGTAGAAGTGTTCTGCATCTTGTTGCCCTTTGAGTTTCTCCTCCTCATCACGATTCGCGAGTTGCGAGGGTCCCGTCATTCCAGGTTTTACCTGCAACACTCGCCGCTGTGTTTCTGTGTAATGTTTGACATAAACAGGAGCCTCTGGACGGGGGCCGATGAGACTCATCTCGCCTTTTATAACGTTGATTAGGTTCGGGAGTTCATCGAGTTTCGTCAATCTCAGGAACCTGCCGATGTGTGTGACGCGAGTGTCTTTGTAGGTTGTCAAACTCCCACCGATGCTATCGGCATTAGCCACCATTGTTCTGAATTTGTACATTTCAAAGAGGGTGCCGCCTCTGCCGACCCGCGTTGCTTTGTAAAAAATAGTCCCTTTCGATTGTAGTTTTGCGAGGATAGCCCCCATGAGAAGAAATGGCGAGAAAAGCAGGATCCCAGTCGTGGCGAGTAGGAAATCAAACGTCCGTTTTGTCCAGTCGCGCTTGAATTTTACAAGGTCTTGCGTGTCTAAGGTTAAACGCTTGGTATGGGGCATGTACGAACCCTACCTTGCCGGGTTAACGACGATTCGCGCTGGCGGTTTTCCTTTCCGTCGGGAACTGGATAATCTCAGAGGTGCTATCGGTATCGTCTTCTGTGAGGAATGTACGGTTTGGCTGATATGTTGGCACGAGTTCTTGGAATTTAGAGACAATCCCTTCGGCATCTAATGCGTCTGCGAGCTGCGAGAGTTCCCCAATCTGGGAGAGGAGTTGTTTTTCCTCAATCTGTTCGAGTTGTGCGACAAAAATGCGTTGGTGCTTCGTTGCGGTAACGCCTTCTTGAGGTGTCAGGAGTTCCTCGTACAATTTTTCACCCGGTTCTAATCCCGTGAATGCGATCTTGATGTCCCGATCGACCTCAAGTCCAGAGAGGCGAATGAGGTCTTCCGCGAGGTCGAGAATCTTAATGGGTTCTCCCATATCTAACATCAGAATTTCACCGCCATTTCCCATAGCTCCTGCTTGAATTAGGAGCTGCACGGCTTCTGGAATCGTCATGAAGTAACGTGTCGCTTCGCGGTGTGTAACTGTGACGGGGCCGCCTTTGGATATCTGACGTTTGAAGTTCGGGAGTACGCTGGCGCGGCTGCCGATAACGTTGCCGAACCGGACGGCGATGAACCGAGTACCGTTCTGTTTTGCTTTACACTGAATTAGTTTTTCCGTCACGCGTTTAGAGGCACCGTAGACGCTCGTTGGATTTACTGCTTTATCAGAGGAGACGAGGATAAACGCTTCGACTTCGTGTTTGATTGCAGCGTCGATTAGGTTTTGCGTGCCGAGAATGTTATTTTTAACGGCTTCGTCGGGGTGATTCTCCATGAATTTGACGTGTTTGTGTGCAGCGGCATGGAAAATGATGTGCGGACGGTATTTGCGCGTAATTTGTGCGACTTTTGCGTTGTCACGAATATCGCCAATAATGACAGCACGGTTGAGTTCTGGTTCGAACTCTTGGAGTTCTATGTCGGTATGGTAGAGACTATTTTCGCCGCGTCCAAAAAGAATAAGGAGTTCGGGGTTGAGTTGTGCGACCTGACGGCACAGCTCAGACCCGATCGATCCGCCTGCGCCTGTTACCATCACGCGTTTACCAGAGAGATATTTCGAGACTTCGGCAATGTCCATTTGCGATGTAGATCGGTTCAGGAGATCTTCATATCGGACTTCTCGAATTTGGCTGACACTTGCGCGTCCATCAAGGATGGCGTGGATATTGGGAACAATTTTGAACTGACAGCCGCGGTATTCGCATTGGCGAATAATATCTCGGATTTTTCCACCGGGTGCAGAGGGGATCGCGATGACGACTTCGCCAATCTCACGTTTACGAGCGATGTAGGTAAGGTCGCGGGTTGTGCCAAGCACTTCAAGCCCCGCCACGCTTCTACCGACCTTTTGTGGGGCATCATCAATGAATCCAATAGGTACGTAGCCTTTCTGCGGGTGGTTTCTGAGTGCCCGAAGCACACCAATCCCTGTCTCGCCTGCGCCGACAATAAGCACCTTCGTTGGGGGTTTTCGGGCGGGCAGGTGGGCTATGGTGCCTTCTTTGTTCTTGGTTGACGCTCGCGCTTGGGTGTTCGGGTTAGGGGTCGAACGATTCTCCTGAAAGATTTGCGCGGAGAATTTGGTGAATCCGATAAGCGCGAAGTTATAGAGTCCGTCGAGTAAGAAAAGCCCCCACGCGATTTTCGTTAATATGGAAAGCCCAATGAGCAGCACAGTCGCGAGCGTAATTGCTGTCGTTAAGGTGCGGAATTCCTTGACTGACGCGTGTTGCCACATCGGTTTATACAGATTAAAGCCTAACAACAGACCGATGCGGATTATCGTAACGACCGCAGCGATACCGAAAAAATACTGATACGGTGATATCTCTGCGCTCTGCAATAGCGTGGAGAACGGTATAGGCTGGTTTAAGAGGTCAAAACCGAATTGCTTGCTGGTCAGGTAAGCAAATAGGAATGCGAGGTTTACGAGAGCTGTGTCAATAAGAATTGTAGAACTCCACTTTATTTTCGGTTTATCCATATTCCCTCCTCAGTGGGTTGTCGGGTGTCAGCTGTCAGGGTGTTCGTTATTCGCTGTTTGCTATCTGCTAACAACTATTCGCTAACCGCTAACCGTTATTTCCCTGAATCTGCGTATAGACCTGCTTTAGACGTGCTCCGATAGCGTCCCAACTATAGTCAGTTTCGACGCGGGTTCTGGCAGTTTGCGCAATGTTTTCTCGCAAGTGCTGGTTGTCCAGCAGATGGATGACCTGCTCGGCAAAAGCGGTCGGTGTATCTGCAACGAGTAGTTCTTTACCGACATCCGCTTGCAAGCCCATTGCGCCGACGGCGGTTGTGAGAACAGGCACGCCCATCGCCATTGCTTCCAAGTTTTTGGTTTGTATTCCCGATCCAGCACGTAAAGGCGCAACAAAAACGGACGCTTCTTCAAAATAGGGACGGACATCTGGCACATAACCGGTAACAACGACCCCATCCTGTGCCTGAAGTTTTCGCACCTGTTCCGATGGATGGTTCCCTACAATGTAAAAGCGCGCTTTAGGATACCGTTCTCGAACGTGTGGAAAAATTTCATTGCAAAAATAGGTTGCAGCGTCGGCGTTCGGAAAATAATTCATTGTTCCTGTAAAGAGCAATAGCGGCGAAACATCAGATTGGACATCGGTTTTTAGAGAGGGTCGAAAATATCCGAGATCGACGCCCATCGGAACGACTGCCAAATTGAGGCTATTGTCCTGCTTCAGCAGGTAGTCGCGGTCGAAGTGTGCGACGACGGTGCCGTAGTCAAAAGCCTTCATAATGTCAATTTCATAACGCCTTACCCGCTTTTCCTCCAATTTTACCAGAAACCGTTTTGGAATACAATCTAAATTTGCGCGGCGATTGAGATTAAGTGCTAAAGAATCACACAGGTCTAACACTTTCACGGGACCTTGCGTCTGCGTTACATATTGTCCCATTCGGAAGAGTTGCGCATGAATCAGTTCAAAACGTTCTTCTGCAAGGAGTTGGTTAACCTTGCGTTGCATCTGCGGTGCGTACCAGTAGTGCAGCTGAAGCGGTCGCCTCGATAGACAGTGAAGTCCTGTGTTCATAAATGCGAAAGAACGATGGAAGCGGACCCATTCTACACGTTCACAAAAGGGTTGCAGATGTTTTACTGATTCAATATCACTCTCGGACTCAGCAAAGTAAACGAGTGTTATGGCATGTTGTTTTGAAAGCTGCTTGATAAAGTGGTATGACCGAATCCGGTCGCCTCGATGCGGTGGATACGGACACCGAAGACTTAAAAATAGAATCTTCATAAATTGGCTGTCGGCTATTAGGTCGTTCCGCTGTGTGCCACTCTCAGCCATCAGTGGTCAAAAGTTTGCTGCCCTGACTGCTAATTGCTATTTGTCTGGCATTTCGGCTTCGTCAATCAACATGACAGGGATACCGTCGCGAATCGGGTAGCGTCGTTTGCACTCACCGAGACATACCAGTTTCTGTTGTGCTTCGATGTATTCTATCTCACCTTTACATGCCGGACACGCCAGAATGTCAAGTAACGTTTTAGAAAGCGTATGTGGAGTTTCAGCGTTCAAAAGGGTTCTCCATTTTAATGGTTGTTGGTTGTCGATAGAGCCTATGGCAGTTGCAAGTGTTCTAACCGCACAAGTTGCGCTTTACTGAAAGCCAATTGCTGAGAGTTGACCGCCATTATGTTAGCCGCCGTGACACCGTTTATATTTCTTTCCGCTTCCACAGGGACAAGGTGCGTTTCTGCCAACCTTTGGCATGTTCCCCATCGCTTGTTGTGAGGCGAATTCGGCATTGTCGCTGGCTGGCGCATCCGATCTGCTTTGTGCCCGCCTGCGTTGCGGTTTACGGGAACCGCTCGTCCGCCGACTCGGTGTGCGGCGGGGTGCCTCAGTATTGACGCGGGATTTAAAGATGAATTCGCTGACCTCTTCCTCAATGTGCTGATACATGCTTTCAAAAACAGTGAGTGCCTCGTTTTTGAAGACGACAATTGGGTCTTTACCCCCGTAACCTGCCCCGAACCGGATACCCTCCTCAATGTAGTCGATGTTATAGAGGTGGTCCTTCCAGTGGTCGTCGATTCTATCGAGCAGGAGCAAGCGTTCGAGAACGCGCATCATCTCGGTGCCCATTTCTGCTTCGCGTTCTTCGTAAGCAGCACGTAGTGCTTCGAGGGCTTGTTCTTGGACCTCTTCCGGACTTGCCTGTGCTAAAGGCGTTTTCCATGTCGGTGTGATCGGGAAGGTGTTCGTCAGCCACTGCTCGAACCTGTCAGGATTCTCAAGGATATTTCCTTTTTCCGGTATATTGTCGTTGATTGCATCAGCCACGACCCTCTCAATCATACCCCAAATTGTAGTCTTAAGGCTTCCACCAATTTTTGTATCCGCAGTTGTTTTAAGATCAGCAAGTGCGGCAAGACCTCCGTCTTCAAATGAGTTCTCGTTTTTAGGAAATTCCGCCGAATCTGTGCCGGAAGCGAGAACGGTATCGCGCAAGGTGTAGATGGTATCGCGTTGTGAATCCATGACGTCATCAAATTTGAGGAGATTTTTACGGATCTCAAAGTGCATCTGCTCAACGCGGGTTTGTGCTTTCTCAATGGATTTAGTGACCCAAGGGTGTTCGAGTGGGACATCTTCATCCATGCCGACGCGTGTCATTAACCCTTGTAAACGTTCAGATCCGAATTTCCGCATCAATTCGTCTTCGAGGGAGAGATAGAATCGCGAGGATCCGGGGTCGCCTTGTCTACCGGAGCGTCCACGGAGTTGATTATCGATACGACGCGACTCGTGCCGTTCCGTGCCGATAATATGAAGTCCACCGGCGGCTAAGACCTTTTCTCGGTTTTCGTTGCAAATCGTTTCGGCTTCTATGAGTGCGGTCTGGTATTCTTCGGATTCCGGCGTGAATGCGTCTATTTTAACTTTCTGTTTGCGGAGCATCTCGGTTGCTAAGCCTTCAGGGTTGCCACCGAGGAGAATGTCTACACCGCGCCCCGCCATATTCGTAGCGATTGTCACAGAACCCGGGACACCGGCTTGTGCGATGATATCTGCTTCGTGTGCGTGCTCTTTGGCGTTCAGTACCTGATGTCGGATACTCCGATATTTATTTTTGAGCATTTTGCTCAATTTCTCGGAATTTTCGATTGAAACTGTGCCGACGAGGATTGGACGGCCTTTTTCGTGCTGTTCGATGATGTCGTTTAGGACAGCCTTATATTTTCCTTCTTCGGTCTTATAGATTTGATCGGAGTTGTCCATCCGAATCATCGGCTCATTTGTCGGAATGACAGCGACCTCTAATCCATAGATGTGTGCGAACTCGTTTGCCTCTGTAGCGGCGGTCCCCGTCATACCAGCGAGTTTATCGTACATGCGGAAGTAGTTTTGGTAAGTAATCTTCGCACCGGTTTGGTTTTCCTGAAGGATTCTCACGCGTTCTTTGGCTTCAATTGCTTGGTGTAATCCTTCGCTAAGCCGTCTGCCGACCTGTTTCCGTCCAGTGAATTCATCAACGAGGAGGACTTCTCCGTTTTCGACGAGGTAATCGACATCGCGTTTATAAAGGTGGTGTGCGGTGAGTGCCTGATTAACGTGATGCACCATAGCGATGTTGGTATGTTCATAGAGGTTATCTACACCGAGACGACGTTCGACTTCTTCAACGCCTTCGTCGGTGAGAGTGACGCTACCGCGCGATTTACCCTGTTGATCAATCTGGAAGTGTTCATCTTTGCGGAGTAGGACGACGACGTTGTTGATTTGCTTATAGAGGTCAGCGGGTTTACCAGAGGGTTCTGAGATGATGAGTGGCGTGCGTGCTTCGTCGATGAGGATGCTATCCACTTCGTCAAGGATAGCGTAGACATGTCCACGTTGTACTTTTGCATCAAAAGAGAGTGCTTTGTTATCCCATAGGTAATCGAATCCGAATTCGCTGTGAACGCCGTAGGTAATATCGGCTTTGTATCCGAGCCGTTTCTGCTCGTGCGGCATCTGGCTGAGTGTTAGTCCAACGGAGAGTCCGAGGAAGTTGTAAACTTTCCCCATCCATTCTGCGTCGCGTTGAGCGAGGTAATCGTTAACGGTTGCGAGATGCGCGCCTTTTCCGGTCAGAGCGTTCAGATAGACAGCGAGTGTTGAGGTAAGGGTCTTACCTTCACCTGTCCGCATCTCTGCGATATTTCCTTGGTGGAGTGCAGCACCCCCCATAATTTGAACATCGTAATGCCGCTGCTTCAGGGTCCGAATTGCCCCTTCTCGGACGACAGCGAATGCGTCTGGTAAGAGTTCATCAAGCGATTCGCCAGCGTCTAACCGTTGACGAAACTCTGATGTTTTGGATTGAAGTTGTGCGTCCGTCAGCTTTTGTGTTGCGGGTTCGCGTTGGTTGACGGCTTCAACGATGGTGCGAAACTTTTTGACATCTCGATCTTCTTTGCTACCAAAGACTTTGGTTATCACTTTTTGGAACATTTTTTTACTATTGCTCCTGGGCATCTTTCACAGCATGAAAGATGATATATCTCTAAGTCACGATCGACTTGGTGTTTGTGCCTCGTTCGTCCCTGCTAATTGGGAGTCGGGGGGTACTAACAAATTCTGTCCATCTAATTTTTTACGTAGTATCGTATAAATCACCGTATTTCCGGCAGAAGCGATTGAAAATAGGTGTGCGACAACGAGTGCGGTGCCCATTAGTATTGTGATTGTCAAAAAAACAGCGGTCACTGTTGTGGTGAAAGCCGCTGCTCCCTGTGTGCCACTTTCGATGTCAAAGACCCCGAAAGTGTTAATATAGGGAAATGCCGTTACCTTTTCGATAGCACCACTCAGCCATCCGTTTGCATGGCTCATAAAAGACTTCATCTCTTCGGCGTGCAGGAAGCGGAACGGGCAGAGCACGATCGAAAACCCGTAGAGACAGAAAAACGCC
This sequence comes from Candidatus Poribacteria bacterium, assembly GCA_963662915.2. GTDB lineage: Bacteria > Poribacteria > WGA-4E > WGA-4E > WGA-3G > WGA-3G. The sequence goes on from CAXXEU010000002.1 coordinate 4,044,238, forward strand.
CAGATTGGGACGAAGATGAGTTTGATAAGAAACAAGAGTGTCTCATAACACATTATGTGCCACGGTTTGTTCCAAACGATGGCGAACTGCTGATAGATTGTTTCAAACGCATCGGCACCTGTTGTAGCGACGACGGCTGGCACAAAGAGCAGACTTACGCTGAAGACTACTGTTATGAGTGCCATTAGCACGCCGAGAAGAAAGCCGATCGGCATGAACAGGGAGGTGAGCATAAGAAAGGGTTTGCCGATTATCGGCAACTTTCCAAGTCCTGCGATGCTAAAAGGTATCAGCGCGAAAAATATTAGGATGAGGAGTAAGCCGATGAACGCGCCCAAAACGGATTGCCAGTGCGCTTTGAGGAAAGTTACAGCGTCCCCGACCGAGAAGAAGAAGTCTCCACGCAGCTGCTCAACGGTTATTTTTGAAACGACTGTGCTTGCGAAAAAAAAGATGCACGCGAAACTTATCGTGCCTATCCACATCGCGATTTCAGTTATCTGTGCGAATTCTACGTCACCGAGAGGCGGTACGGGTAGAAGTCCATACGCGTTCCAAAAATCCTGTGCGGCGGTACCTCCGACGGTGAGGAGACTCAGATATACCAAGATTTCATAAATCAGATACGCAAGTACGAGTCCAATGAGATGCACGGAAATCTTTCGTCCACTGAATCCGTAGCGGATAACTTGGAAAATATCCCTGAAATCGAAGTAGCATTTTTCCATGAAGGAGTTCTTCTATTTTCCTACTCACTTTAGTATATAATGATACTACAATTTACGAGGTTCTGTCAAATGTTTATTTACCGTTATTGGTTTTCGGTTATCGGTTGTGAGTTGTAGGTACACTAACATTGGCGGTGATGGGAAGTGTGAGTGTTCGGTGGTTAGGAAAGGACACAGTGAGTAGCGATGCGAAACGTCCCCAATCCATCAGTGGACCGAGTTGGATGGTAATAATGGCGGTATCTGGGTTGATTTCCCATGTCAATGTGGAATGGCTTGATGGCAGGAGGCGGATATTGGATGTGTCGAGTGGGGCATTGAGGGTGAGTGTGATAGTCTTATGATAAGTGGTTTCGGGTCGGATATTCCCGAAATCGTAGCTGTCCGGGTTGAGTGTTGCGAATCGTTTCGCGGCGGCGACGATTATCAAGCGGACAACAGGTGTTTTGGGGCTATCTGTGAAAATAAGCGCCGTTGCTGAGGTTTCGTCAGTGGGCAGGCGTTCTGGGTTGATAGTTATATGGAACGTCCCTTCTCTGTCTGGCGGGATTGCCTCCGGTGCCGCAATTTCGGCATAACTGCATCCTGTCCGCACGTCTTGGATGTGGAGTGTGTTTTTGCTTGTGTTTCGTGCTGTTACGGATCGTGTTACAGGGCCTTCCCACTCTGGGAGGGTTCCGAAGTCAATAGGATGCTGAGCAAGGACGAGTTCGGGTGCGGATTCCCGCGGGTTGTTGATGAGGACGATAATAAGCCCAGAGATTAATAGCACAGGGATGATGATGGTTGTGAGGATTCTGCGTTTGGACATGGTTTGCCCTTGTCTCTGTTAGTTTGTGCAATGCGGATTGTCGTTTTCAATATAGAGTGATGTTTACAATTATTATGGTAGGTCTCAGAATTACTTAGACAAGGAAATGCTCCTTTTTTTCAGAGTTTTTCTGAGTAAATCTTGAAACGCAACAGGTTTTGAAAAGGTCGAAAACCCATACTATAACTGGGTTTTGGGCGGTTTCCGCTAATTGCACTCAAAAGTTTACTCAGAAAATTTCACACTTTTGCGGTTTAAAATTGTCCAAACTCTTGTAAGGGATAGGTGTCTACATAACTCTAAGATTTACTATAATGTAACATTTGACAGCAGAACAGGAGACCTGTCCCCGACGAGATAAGACAGGTTTTTCGGATCGTTGCAATGTCTTTTTAATTCTCAACTTTACTATATATGGCAACATATTTGGTTTAAAAATGCCAATTTATTTTTTATGTTTGGATAAGATAGGCATGTTTTTTGGCTGAGTAAGGATTGTATTTTAACAGGTGAATTCACGGAGGTTTTTGTGAACCCTTGATTTCATTGGGTTCGTGAACTTGAAATTGTGCGTTCTCCGTGAAAGTGGTTTTTGGTTACATTTTATTTAACGTATAGATATTTTTGGTGGGTGTTGGCAATTAGCGGTTGGTGTCTGTCAGAATCAGGATTTATGGGATTGCTCAAATTCTCTGGACTTTGACTGTGTTGCGTGCTATGTTATTGATGTTGATGTAATGGTGTATTGAGTTTCACTCGGGTTTTGAAAAATCTGAAGGTTTCTGTGGAGCGGATGTGTGATTTTTTATTTTCCACTCAACCCATCCTACATGCTAAGGAGGTATGAGATAGTGACGCTAAAGGAACATATTGATAAGATAGGCGAGAGATTGAGAAGTAGGGAGTTTCCGAATGAACAAGCAGTTCGTCAGGGCATTGTGGATCCGCTCCTTAGAACTTTGGGTTGGCCGACAGAAAACACTCAAATTGTCTATCCTGAATATAATGTCGGATCAGGGGAAGTAGACTATGCACTTTGTTATCCAGCATCGACACCTCGTGTCTTTATTGAAGCAAAGCGGGTTGGAAACATTGAAGGAGCAGAAGAGCAATTATTTAAGTATGATTTTCGTGTAAGGGTACCAATTGCGGTCCTCACCGATGGTCAGAAGTGGCGTTTTTTTCATCCGACAGGAGAAGGCACGTGGGATGAACGTAAAATCTGTGAATTGGATTTAATTTCAGGGGACAGTCAAGAAAGTGCCGAGCGTCTTAACAAATACCTAAATTATGAGTCAGTCCGTTCGGATAAAGCAGTTGAGGCAATCAAAGAGGATTATAACAGCCTTGTCCGACAGAGAAAAATTGAGTGGGGTTTACCAGAAGCATGGCGTATTTTGGTACAGGAAGCAGATCCATCTTTGCTTAAGGTTGTGAGAGAAAAAACTGAGGATGTGTGCGGGCATAGTCCTACCAATGAACAGGTGTTTGCCTTCCTGAAAAAAGAAGAATTGCCTCTGGTAAAACCCAATCCTCCAGAGGCACGCACGTCTTTACCAGTCCCGACTGATGCTCCGAAACCACGCAAGAATCGACCATCGACACGTTTGCGCGTTACAATGTCTGATGGAGAGGTAATTGAACGTCGTCATGCAAAAGCTACATTTATTGAGATGATTGAGCGGTTTGGAATAAAAAAGGTAATGAACGTTCATCCTTCTACTGTATTAACTGAACCGCCAAAGTATTTTTCGACCGAGCATGGTCAGTTTTACATACATCATTATCCTGATACTCGTGCTAAAAAGAAGGCTCTTGAGGAAATTGCTCAACTGTTAAATGTTCAGATCGTCGTAGACATAGTTACGAAACAGTGAAAACCAATTGCTTTTCACGTGTAAGAAGATAGTTATGAATAAACTCTATTTCGGTGATAATCTTGAGATTATGCGGGAGATAGATGATAGAGTGAGTTGATTTTATCTGTCCCAATTCACCGTTGAGTAGTGAACATGGTTATAACTCATTGATTGAGGATTTACTGTATGGAAAAGGGCGTTTAGGGGTGCCCAGGCATCGGATCCAACCGTATAGAGCGTCAGGGTCATTTAGTTTTCTCTTTCGTAGCATAGGCTGTTAGTCTGTGCCTCCGTAGATCGTCAACTCCCAGTCGCGGCTTTTCACGGAAACTCGACAAAAACCTTAAAACTAAATAGCTCTAATAGAGCGTAAAATGGTCTTGTGATTTCGGTGCTCTTATGGTATACTTTCACATGAAGTTGACAGTTCAAAATACGCGTTTGGAACTTTGTATATTTCGAGAACTCGTTTCTGATTGGAATTTTAGCGAAAGGATGTGGAGAAGTCTCTTGGTGCCTGTTTGGGACTTTAGTGGAATGAAATTACCTTAAAGTTTTTCATATTCTGATGAATATGTTGTGGCAGTTTGAAGGTGTGTCTCAGTAATTTATGGAAGTAATATATTCGGATCAAGAAATCGCGGATGAGCGGGGCGGTTCAGTGTTTAATTGAGGATGCAAATTTTGAAAAAAACCGATAATCGTATGGATCAACACCCGAAAGATCATAGCAGAAAAGATGGATAACAATTGGAAACGCCCACGCTGTGGATATTGCGTCTCCGCGGTGTGGGCATTGCTGTCGATCGTTGACGCAAAGAAAGGAGTCTGTATGAGAGCATTTGTCGTGGGTTTCGCACTCCTTGTGTGCGTCGGGATTTCGAGTGCTGCGGAACTTTCGGACGCTGAGAGAATCGTCCTCGAAGATCAAGCCCGTCGGGATGCCCAACAAGAGGGCGATGAGAAGTTTTGGGCGTTAGCAACCTTCGCTGGCACCACCCTTGTCAGTCCCTATCTGAGTCTTGGAGCACTCGCAGGTGCATGGTACTACCAGCCCGCTCCGGCTGCGTATCGGTTCAGGGGCAAATCCCCGGTCGCCATTGAGATTTACACACACACCTATAAATCCGTCTACAGACGCACTGCGCTCCGAGGGGTCTTGATCGGGGCACTCGGCGGTAGCACACTCTACTACTTGACCGGGCGCGGATACGGCTTGACTTTTGTGAGACGTTGGTAACCCCGTGCCTCACGAGTCAAACTTTGATGAAATGGATACGATTCAGCAGAACACAGGAAGGATTCTATGGCAGGGTCATTTGTAAATGAAACAGCGTTAAAGGATTATATTCGGGAAAATACTCACGATATATTTCGTGAGGAGATTCGTTGGGTGCGTAAGAACCTTCCAGGAGAGACTTCACGTCTGTCACCAGATCTTATAGGATACGATACCAACGGCACTTTTGTTATTGTTGAAGCCAAGCTTGTCTACTCTCAGACGAGTAGTCCTCGGAATCAGTATGCCAAGCCGCGTGAAAGTGTCGGACAGATATTACATTATGCCGCTGCTTGTGCAGAAGAGCGTCTGAATGCTGAGCATCTTTGCGACTTCGGCGAGGAAGCCGTCAGAGAAGCCGTGAAGGATGTCCGCTTCTTTATCGTGACCGAGACGTTACATCATAGCCTTGAGAAAATGTGTCATTTTTTAGGGGCGTATGGTATCAACATTGAGTATCTCGCGGTGGATTGTGTCTAAAACAAGGAGAAAAGATGAACGGACAAAAACAGAACGAGCAATATTGGGGCGCATTTTTTGAGGAATTCCCCTGTGAGGAATTGGGGCTAAAAAGACCAAGCATCTATGATTTGCACTATAGAGACATTCACATGAATATCACAGGATGCTACATAAGAGTCAGTCAACGCGTCGACCCCGCGGGAATCTGTGCTGCATTTGTCATGAAAGGATCTGCCCAAGACTACTTTCATTCATTGATAGAACAACAGGCAGCGATTGAAAATGAACTGGGTGAGAATTTTTATTGCTACGAGAAGATACGGGGAGAAACGCAGCTACATGTAAAATTAAAAGACTGCGACGTTACCGATAAAACAGATTGGCCGCGTCAACATGAATGGTTGGCCATGAAGGGGGAAAATTTAGTTGAAGTCTTCCGTCCACGCATTGAGAGTCTCGTGGGTTTCAAGGAATAACCTGAATGTAACGGAATCCAGTAACGTTAAGTTCAATAGCCTAATTCACAATTCTTTTTATGAGGTGATAAAACAATGTCAAACCGAATTAAAGCATTAAGTTCTGAAGAACTGCTTGGTATGGAATTAGAAGATCTTGCCATTCTTTTTCTATTAGACTTTGCAGATATGTCACAACCCCGTTCAATACGTAATCTTATTAGAAATAGTGCTGATGGAGACAATTATGCTGATGGAGATAATTATGAAGAAATCTCCGAGGTGTTAATAGAGGCTTGTCAATTTTTGTGCAATGAAGGATTATTAGCATATAATATACTACAGGGTGACTTGCAGAACATTTACTTCATTACCAGGAAAGGAAATCAAGAATTAGAACTCTATCAACAGGAGGAAAAATTGCATTCTTTAGAAGAAGATCTTCCGGAGAACGAACAGGATAACCAGTCTCGTGCGGATCAGTATTGGCAAGAATTCTTAGAATATTGTGGAAATAATAATTTTTCGTTGGAAGGTATTGATTGGGGTAGGAATAACCAATACTGTGGGTTTCGTATCCCAGATGTATCCGACGACGAGATATTTGTAGCTGCGTGGCGACATCCGGATGGTGGGCAAATTGCCACTAATGTTCACCTAAAAGCAAGTACGGACAATACCAAATCCTCGTTTGATGCTTTAGCAACCTTCACTCTGTTAAAGGAAGAGGAAATTGACATTCAGGCAGCTTTCAGTAAAAATGTAATATGGCAAAGGCATCCTCGTTTTAGGACTTTTGGCCCTGTTATAGGGATCTACCAAGATGTGGATTCAACAGATTGGCAGACTCAATTTGAGTGGCTACGGAGAAATCTTTTAATGTTAAACAGGATATTCCGTCCGCGCATTCTCAAGATTATACCACTTGTGTGAATAAAGCCTTGTAGATTACTATCTTATATCAGAAGCAAAAGAGTCATGCGCTTTCGACTTGTGGAGGCTATGTCAATGGAATTACGTGCAGAATTATGTAGCAGATCGAATATCCAGTATTGGGCAGGTAAATATAATATTGACTATGATACCCCTATAAAAAATCTTGTCTGTGGGGTTAAAGAAAGAGGGTATCTCACAAAACCTGAACTGGTAGAATTGGCATGCTGGAAACTCCCAGAGCGGTGGAAACGAGGAGAGGATGAAGGAAAACTCGGTTTAGTGAAAGCAAACAGTTGTGATGATGTTAAGGAAATCACACGTAAAACTTTTCGGGAAACTGACTCTATCAAAAGTATCCGTTGTTTATGTCGTCTGCAAGGCGTTGGACGGGCAATTGGTTCTGCTATCTTGCATTGGTTCCATGAAGAGCGTTATCCTATTTGGGATATTTACGCGAGATGGTCTGTCCGACTTAACGAATGTCAACATCAATATAAAAACAATGATGAGCGTTGGCAAGCTTATGTGAAATATTGTAAGGACATAGCAGATGAATACGAAGTGTGTATGCGAACCTTGGACCGTGCACTTTTGAAATATGGGCAAGCCAACAGGTAAACGATTCGCCTGGAATCGGGACGATCCCACAATAAAGTAAATGGAAAAAGCAACGCTGTTTCGGCTCGCCACACTCCTCACACTCGCAACGCTGGCGAGGCTCTCAATTTGGATAAACTGTTAGGAGGAAAGTAGGTCTCTTATGCGAAACTATATCTGTATATTCCTTGTCGTCTGCCTACCCTTGACGTTGGCATCAGAAACACAGCGTAGGTTTAGAATTTTTGTTCACGTGTTTAAGGCACATCAGAACGATCTTTACGATGACTACACCCAAGATTTTCTTGAAAACAAACTTAAGAAAGAGTTACGTTTACTGGAAGATGTTGACATTGTAGAATTCGATGAATATATTGTTTCTCCGAATTGGCACTTTTCACTTCAAGTCTGCTATCTGCAGAATACATTTATAGATAACTCAAAAACAAAAAGACAATTTGCGATCGCCTTTGACTTTTCTGAAAGAGTGCCACTCTCTTATTTCAAGGGAAATCGCTATCCAGAGAGCAACCGATCCCCTGTTTATATGCATCACTTAGGAATTGATTACCGTGATATAAACGAATTGGATCATTATTGTGCATGGGTTGCTAACGAGATAGATAAAAAACACCTTGAGCCGAGAAGAAAACTCATTCGAGAATTACTGGAATAATGAACCTTACCTTCCTACCAAAATATTACCTTCACCACAATGAAATGGGAAAATAGATGAAACTCCGTCTCGTCAATGAACAGAATAGGAGAAAAAACCGTGTCAGAGACAACCGCAGCATATCAGGTGAAAAGAACAGATGCTTGTGAAGCTCTATCAAGTCTTTTAAAGGCTCTTCAAGATGGTGAACGCGAGTGGGATGTTCGCAAATACAACATGTCGATATAAAATGGAAAGTTCAGTAGTTAAATATCTAATATATTTAATTGTTATTGTGATCTATGCAGACATAATAAGGCGATTCTTCAATGGTGAAAAAGGCTTACGAGAAACCTTGTTCAGATTAATCGGCTGGACAATAAGGTGGATAGTATTTATGCTAATCCTAACATTCATACTGCGTAAATGCTAAGAACACTTTTTGAATGAATGGAAAAGGCAACCCGCTTTCGCCTCGCTACCCTAATTTTAGGAGTAAATCAGAATGAACGAAGAACCCTATGACGAGAAACACTTACAGGAATATACAGGCATCTTAACCAGTCATAATGCACGCAACGACCGTTTCAAAATGGAACTAAAAGTAGAAGATAATCCCATTTTAAAGGAAAGGTGGACTAAACAAAATGAGTCCAGTATAGAATTAGAATTTAAATATAATGGGGGAACTTCAGTGATGTTTTTCCATAATAGATTTACATGTCCCCTATATCAAGTAAATATGGAGTGCCGTGAATGCGAAAGAATAAATAAAATCTACGAAATATTTTACGCAAACCTTTATCATTTACAGTTTGGTGATACCTTCAGCATAAAGGCTGCTCTCATCAACAATGACCAGAGCGTGCTTCCAGCAGAAATCCATAGTTTTGAGAATTATCAACCTTTGTTAGCTGCATGCACAGGATCTCGACTTCGGCTTGATGACACATTAGAAGGCATCAACAAAAAAGATGAACGTGAACAACGGAGAAAGCAATCGGAAGAAAAACGCAAGAAAGATGAGGAACAAGCAAAAAAAGAGGCAAAATGGGGAAAAATAAAAGAGAAGATTCACGATTTTTTTGGGAAAAGTCCTTATATCACCCAAATCATCACTTCAATAATAGGTGGTCTGATTTCAGGTCTGATTTCAGGTGTTTTTATTGCTACTATTGTCAAGCCTATACCACGTCTATTTAGATGGATCACCTCACTTTTCTAAATCGGGAACAGCCTCATAGGAGGAAAGTAGATATCTTATGCGAAACTATCTCTGTATATTCCTTACTGAAGCGTGCGAGTTGAAAAATCGCTAAGCCTTTTTGTGTTCTAAAACCCCCATGGATTTACGCCCCGATCAACACTTTGTATACGCCTGGCGCTACACCGACGATACCGTTTGTAAACTCGGTGTGAGCACGGCTTGCACGTTTTACGCACGCATCAAAGCCGCAAAGACCGTGACGCATCAGGAGATCGAACTCCTCGGTATCGAAACCTTCAGCTCGGAAGCCGCTGCCCGCAGTGCCTATCAGCACTACTTACAGACTTTTCCACGCCTCAACGGACGCAGGGCATGGGTTCACTTGACGGACGCTGTCTCTGAATGGGTGAAGACCGAGTGTCTACCGAACCCCCCGACCCTCGATGCCTTCAAAGAGATGTTTCAGAACGATCCTGTCCGCAGGGAAAAGGAGCGTGAGTATCAACGCCGGGCTTCAGAGAAGCGTGCTGCGAAACGCCGACAGAAACGCACAGGTCGCACGGAGAAAGACCGGGCTTATGAACGTGAATACCAGCGGAAACGCCGTAAAAACGATCCTGCGTATAAAGCGAAACAGAAACAGCGGCAGCAGGCGTGGCGAGCGAAGAACCCCGAGTACGATAAAAATCGGTATGCCAACAATATGGAATACGCCGAGGGACGCAAGGCTGCCCGTCGCAAAAAGTATGCCGAAGACCCCGAGTATCGCGAACGTGAGAAACAACGCCGCAGGGACTTCGCAGAAAACAATCCTGACTATAAGGAAAAGCGACGCGCGTATATGCGGCAGTGGCGAAAGAAGAATCCCGATTACGATAAAAATCGGTATCGTGCGAAGAAGGTATCCGAAGCGAAAGGTGAATAACGGACACGTGCGTTCATTGACCTGATATTGACGATTTTACCGACTTCTGCTATCATTTCCGATACTTGAACACAGATGAGACAAGAGTGTTATGAGGGACCTCTATCTTATCATCAATTTACCGAAAACCCTCACATTTTCACATACAAAACCGATAAAGGAGCGTTACCCGTGATTACTCTTTCAATCAATAAATCTATTGTCTTGTTAATGTTATTCTTTTGCTGTCTGCTTATACCGCACATCTCTGATGCCGGCTGTAGTGAGGATTACACGACCGACGAGATATTCGCCGCGCTTGAAGCGACACCTTGGGAAACTAAAACGCATTCGCATGGTAACTATGGTGAGCATACCCACGAGAAATGGCATCGCGAAATCGAACTCCCTGCTGGATGTCTGCACTCGCAGTCTCAGTGGGATCCTCATCCTGCGGTTGAACCCGAACCCGAAGGCCCCCCTGTTATAGAGGGCTACACCCGGGCGGATACCCTTGTTTGTATCGGGGGACCTTGCCTGGAAGATGACGAACCGGATCAAGTTATTAGTCCCACAGATATAGACGGCAACGTGCCGCCGGCACCCGAGCCCGGTGACCCGCTAATTTATTATCCAACTATAGAGATTGACGGGGTGATTTATTGGGATACGACACGAGAGCCACATATCATTTCAGAGGATGCTGAAAACACTGACAGCGTCCCCCAGGGCTATAGAGCAGTGGCGGCTGACACTGACATACTCCCCGAAGTCGATAGTTCAGCGGGGGTCGTTGGTGATACGCAAGCGCGTGTCCCTGTGGTGGTGTCCGATGCAGCTTCGCAAGAGGGTCAAGACTCACAAGGCATGCAACAACGGCTGGATATTCAGGACGGTGCGAGTGAAACTTTTGCTGCTTTGGATGGGAAATTCTACCAAGTCACATCCAATCCAGTGACACCTGTACAAGTGACCGAATATATGGTTAGGCGTTGGGGTGACGGGCAGAAAGCGTTGCCACAATGGATAGAAATCTATAATCCTAACCCGTTGGCTGTCAGTTTAGTGGGCTATGAATTTTCTTATGTATTCAAGAAACAGATTCGCTCTATACAACTTCAAAACTTTTTGATCCCGCCGGGAGGTGCTGTTATTCTCGCAACACATATCCCGCTTCAACGGCATAGGTGGGAGGGGATCAGCGAGTCACAGGTATACAACCTTGACATCGGAAACGTTTTAAAACAGGGGTGGTCCCTGAAGGATCCCTTGGGGACGCTTATATCTCAAACAGGCAAGACCTTTGGGGAAAAAGAAAACCCAATCCTGCCCGAACGTGTAGGCAGATCTCGGGTGAGTTTTAACGTTTATGCCTCTGAACCGGCGCGGGAGGCATATTTTTTCGGTTTTCGCAGGGATGTGTCAACGCCTGGATACTATGAACCGCAGATCCCTCGCTCGCCTGCGTTGCTACGCCAGCGGCTGAAAACCACTTGGGCTGCACTGAAAAGAAATGATAGGTAGAAAAAAAACGGGTGCACCCAAAGATGCACCCGTAGCGATGTTCGGATTAAGTGATTGAGACATCAACCTCAAGTGGCGTGCGCCCTGCTGGGTTGGTCGCAATGATTTTGAACATCGTCGTTCCGGGCTTGAGCGCCGTGATTCTATAGATATCATTCCTGTCTGTCGAAGTAACGCTAATATGCATAGGATCAAAGCGATTGAGTGTGTACCCCTGCTGAATGAATTTGCCGCTGAATGCATTCGCGAGTGAAAGCGTGTGTATATCACCGACTTCCAATTGAATCTCAGGCAGCGAGTTCGCAGTCGGCTTCTGCATCTCTTCAAATCTGATCTCCTTGCCAACATCAGCCTTTGAATATTCATGCGTACTCGGCGTGGTCATCTGCGTGCGAACTGAAGAGCCATCAGGGACACAGTTGGAGATTTTTTAGGGGGTGTTAGGAATGTCCATTAAGACAATAGAAAAAGACTTTATTGACAAAGTTTCGGGAAAAATTAAGCTTTTAGCCGAAGGCAAAGAGCGTTTTCGGGTACTAACGCCCTTCCAATTTGAAGATGGAGATCAGTTAGTTATTGTATTAAAAAGAGTTGGCGAACGATGGGTACTTTCCGACGAGGCGCATACCTACATGCATCTCACCTATGAGATTGATGAGAAACGTCTTCATCAGGGCACGCGCCGGAAAATTATTTTAAATGCTCTTTCGATGTTTGATGTTGAAGATTACAACGGAGAATTGATACTTGATGTGTCAGATGGGCGTTATGGCGATGCTCTTTATGATTTTGTCCAGGCACTTCTTAAGATAACGGATGTGTCTTATTTGTCCGGGGAGCGTATTCAAGCCACCTTAAAGGAACATATTGACAACATACGCAAGCATTTGGAACAAAAGATTTTTAAAAGCGAAACTGCGGTTCGCCAGGGTGTTGTAGACCCAATACTTAGAAGTTTGGGTTGGCCAACAGAAAACACTCAAATTGTCTTTCCCGAATATCCTGTCGGAGGAGGACGGGTGGACTACGCGCTCTGCGCTCCACTAGGAGACCCTCGCGTCTTTATTGAGGCAAAGCAGGTTGGTCGTAGCCTTGAAGAGGCAGAGGCACAATTGTCTGGATATTATTCTTATGTAAGAGTCCGAATTGCTATTGCCACTGATGGCAATAGATGGCGTTTTTTTCATCTGTCTGGAGAAGGCGGATGGAATCCTGAGGTCTGTGAATTGGATATTGTCACAGGAGATAGTAAGGAAATTCGGGCGTATCTTGACAGACACCTTAATTATGAGTTAATTTGTTCCGGTGCTTCTCTCAGGACATTACCTATAGCCCAACCGTCCGGATCCAGGGGAACAGCCCAAAATCCGAAACCGGGCAGGAAAAGGGCCTCTCAAACACGTCTGCGCGTTACGATGCCGAATCAAGAAGTGGTTGAAGAATCTACTGCAAAATCGACGTTCGTTAAAATAATTGAAAAGTTAGGGATAGAGGAAGTAAGACGCGTTGATCCTACGAACGTTATACAGGCATCAACTGATCAGCCAAGAGAATTTTGGGCTAAGTGCGGGCAGTACTACATAAATACTTATTCGGACACGGCTGGTAAAAAGAATGCTCTGGACAAAATTGCGCAAGCTCTGGGCGTAAAGCTCCCTGTGAAAATAGTTGAAAAATAGTGAGAGATGCCGACTCTGCGGAGCTCAGATCCGATGCACAGAAGAAGGCGTTCACGGATACTTGGAGATGGGATACCGCTGCCGATGGAGTGGCGGATGCGTCCGAGTCAGAAGTCTGATCGGCATTTTAGGGAGTGACAGATGGAGTTTAGGTGGGACTATTGGCTTGTCTTGAGTCCTGCCCATGTTGAGGTTAATCGCGCTTCTGGCGTGATGCTTAGGTTGGAGATGGTGAAGGCATCTACCCACGCCGCGCCTTCCCACTCATTGGCAATGTTAATCCCCTCCATAACGAAGCCGAGGATCTCGATCTCGTCGAAGTTGAGGTCTTGGAATGTTGTACGGTATGCCCCATCTGCGAATAGGATGAAGTATCCTGCGTTAAAATAGAGTTTCATCTCTGTGAGTACATCCGTTTCCCAACGGGTACGCGGTTCTCTGGAGAGCCGGGTCCGGAAGGGATGACTGCTTCCTTTGCCATCGAACCGCCTTGCTCTGATTTCATCGGGAAAAAATACATAGAAAAACGGATCCGCTTCCGGTGTGTCGGGAAACTGGTGTCCGACACAAAAACCGAAACGCGTCTTGTCACCGCCGAAGTCATTTATCGTAACCACGAAGTTTCGGTAGGGACCCGGGAGTGCCGTGAATTGGTAGAGTGCGTATCCGACCTCCCATTCCCGCTTAACTTCTACACGTAAGAATCCGTCTGTCACTTTCCAGATGGCATCGTTTCCGACACTGCGCCACGCTTCCGGATTTTCGGCATCAAAGTCGTCGTGCCACTCCTCGGCGGTTACGGGGAGGTGGCAGGTGATGACGATGTAAATCAGTATGAAAACGCTTGTATTTTTGTTTCGCATGGGATATATAGGCTATTTGATTTTTATGCAGTCGTACCACTGCTGTGTTTTCTTTCCTTTTCGGCTCAGGACACCGGGTTCGCGCTCGGTTGGCGGATCGAAGTCCCCATCGAGTTGCTTAAGAACATTCCAATCGGGCGGAAACCATGTCCTGAGTGTTTTACAGTTAACCTCAAGGGTTTCACCTTCCCATCCACCGATTTTGTAGTACATCGGGCAGATCCAGAGTTCGGAGCCGCGTGCATACCGCCGCCAACCGGTTACAGAGGCTTGCGCGCGGATAATATTCCCGTCGCGCCAGTGCCGTTCAACACCGCTCCAAGGGTATCCGGTCGTTCCACCGCCAGCACTAATCTCACTCGGACCTAAATCGTCATGGAGTGTAATGTAGGAGTAGTTTGTGCCCCAGGGTGTATTGTCTGTATTGAAGTACCACCACTGTCCGCGATACCAACGGACTGCGCCTTGAATGCGTGAAGCCGAAACAGTTGCGCTCTCAATGGTTTCTACGATGTCAAACTGTCCTCTGTTGTTGTAGGGATTGTGGACACCTTCGCAGAGCGTGAGGGAATTGAGTTCAGGTCCGAACCACATTCCGTTTACGCCGGGTGTTCTGTAGTAAGACCCTGAACTCGGCGGATGGGCGCGTTCGCCTGGGTTCAGTCGCGCTCTGGCGTGGTTGTTCCAGAGAACAATACCGAGAACGAGGATGAGGAGAAATGCATCAAAGACGATGTCTAAATTTTTTCGCATTTTTTAATGGTTGCTGGTTGTTAGTTAAGAGATGTCTGTAAAATTCAAGCGATACCTATCTACCACAAAGCGTTACCGACAACTGACAACCGATAACCAGTAACTATCAGGGGTGTTCTTGTTTTAAACTTGCCCATGTGGTTGTTAATTTCCGTTTAGGAGAGACGGCGAGTCCGTCAATCGTGAAGGTATCCACCCACGCGCTGCCGATATCTACATCTTCCGTGACGAATCCGACGAGGACGAAGGCGATGCTGTCAATCTGGTCGAAGTTGGCATCTCTGAAATCAAGGCGTGATTCCCCGTCCGCCTGTAGTTGAAATTTACCGCTTTCAAAGTGTAATACCATCTGTTGGAGTGCATTCGTGTTCCAGCGTTTGCCGGGTCCGACGAATATGCCGCCGTTTCTGGAGACTTGCATATCGTTGGTGAAGAAGAGGTAATAGCCGTATTCGTCTACGTCGGTGGCGATATTCAGAAAATGCTTTGCGAGGGCAATTCCGAACCGGGCATCCGTTGCCCCGACGGTTTCGACGGTAATTGTAATGTCGTTATAGGGTCCCGGATAGGCGATGAATTCGTACAATTCAAATATGGTGCTCCATTCCGCTTGTGCGTGGATTTCTGCCTTCAAAAAACCGTCCTCAACTTTCCAAGTAGCGTTGTTTCCTTTGTGTTGCCAGTCGTTTTTTGCCGCTTGTTCAAAGGTGTCTTCCCAAATAACAGCACTCACTTCTGTTTGCAGAATGAGAAATATAAAGATGATTAGGATTACTTTTGAAGTGTGTGCGATGTTTTTCATGGTTGTTGGTAAGGAATCGCGAGCGGAGCTCGTTCCTACAGTAGCACGTTATGGAAACATCTGACTATTTCAGCGGTATACAGTCGTACCAATCCGCTGTTTCTTTCGATGTGCCTTTTTCGCGGCGGCTGAGTTTGTTAAGCTCGGGTCGAAATTCTGGCGGCATAAATTGTCCTTCGACGTGTGCTAATACTTTCAGATTATTCTGCCCGGTCCCTGTCGCACAATAGTAATCGAAAGTGCCGTGTTTGTAGTACTTTGGTGTGAGATATTTTTTTCCGTTGTGTTCATATCGGTGGTACCCCGTTACGTCCGCCTTGGATTTTATAGTATCTCCGTCGCGCCAGTGTTCCTCAGATCCGCTCCATGGGAATCCGGTGATGGTGTTCGCTGCATCGATGTTTGCCCAACCGATTTCAGATACGAGCGTCAGATGGACGGTGTCCGTGCCCCACGGCGTATCAGCGGTGGCAAAACGCCACTCTTGCTGCCTGTACCACCAAATTTTTCCGGGGCTTGAAGAGGGCCAGACCAGCGCATCTTCTCTGGTATAAATGATGTCAAAAAATCCGGCTTTGTTGAATTGGTTTGGTGTGTTCGGGCAAAGCACCCGACTGTCAATTTCGGGTCCAAACCAACGCGTGTCGCCTTCGGATTCGATGAATTGACCGGGTGTTCGGTAATAATCGCCCGCCACTTCAGGCACGGCTTCCTCCCGAAGGATGATTCTCTCGCCATCAGAATAAGTACCGTGCAACGCTGCGTCTACTGCGAGAGCGAGTGATTGAAAGATAATAATCGCTACAAGGATAACTGTATTACGGTGGATGGCACACAGTGTGTGCGTGTTACTTTGTGAATGGCGTGCCATCTCGTTTTCCTAAATAGATGCGATATGCGGTGCCGGAGATGGGTATCTCGACCTGCTTATGAATGTTTATCCGTTGATAACGTTTGGTGGCAGTTGCAAATTCCACATGAACGGCGCGAATGTACAGTTGATAAGGTTTCTCAGTGAGGTTGTCGAATTTAAATTTCCCGTCTGTGTCGGTTTCCATCTCAAATCGGTCCAGTGTCATTGACATATCGGATGGGTTCAATTCCCAGGGATACCAAGAGCGAGAGACGACGGCGTTGTGAACGGGTTCACCTATATCTGCCCAAAGCACTTGCCCCTGTAGTGTGCTTGTGGGACGGTCTGCTGTAATAGGAACCACTTCGCTGTTTGGCGACGCTTCCACATTGATGGCGGTTGCTGATATGCCATTACCAACGATATAAAGCGTGTATAACCCCGAAAAAAGCCCGTCCACGGTGAAAGTAGATTCTGTTGCAGGAAAGTATCGTGACAGAAGGGGTTTATGCAACACTAACGGATTCAGACTTGGTTCCATCTGTGTGTTTGTAGGGAAAACCTTCACGGTATAGTGTGCTTCTGGATCAATGTCCTCCGGCAAAATAACGTGTCCCTTAACGGTCATGCCCTTTTCAAGTGGGACGATCAGTGGTTCTTCTCCGATGACTATGTTCTGGTAGACTCTGGCGAAATAGCCTCTCTTGCTAATCTCCAACGAGAGGTATTGTGCTTGGGTTTCTAACACCTCCATCTGAAATTTCCCTGTATCGTCCGACTGTGTTGATGCAAGAGGCGTGCTATGTCCGAATGGCGTTTCTCTGTACCGCGTTGCGTAAATTTGTGCGTCTGCTATCGGACGTTCTTGTGTATCGACGACCGTGCCGTGTAGGGTCTTCAACTTCGGCTGTCGGATAGCAATTCGTGGTTGCCTTTGTGGATTGATAGCGTCCACAAACGCTATGATAACACCGTTTTGGGAAATTGTCAACGTGTATTCGATGGGATAGAGGTCAGAGAAGTTGAAGTTACCCGTAGTATCTGTTTTTGAGGCGTGTTCAACGGGCGCGGCGGCGCGGAAGAAGTCTGCGGATTTATCGTGCATCTTTAGGTTTACAATGCAGCCTTGGATATCTATACTGCCAGAGATGTTTCCTCGCAAGGACAGGGTGGGTTTCAATACAATCTCACCCAAGTCATATTGATTCTTGCCGGGAGACATCTCTTGTCGCAGGAGTTTTGATTGATACTCTGGATGGAGTGCCATGAGTGAGAAGGCGTAATAGGTTTCGGGTTCGTTAGGAATCGTCAGTGAAAAAATACCTTCGGTATTTGTTGCGGCTGCGTGTGCGAAGTCCGGATCAGGGTAGACGCGCGCCATCTCTTCGGGAGAAACGCGCACAAGGACATCGGGGATGGGTTGTCCGTTTCCGGCATTGACGAACGTGCCGTAAAGGGTGGCACTGGGTTGCAGCGTTTGGCAGATGCCAACGGTGGTATAGAGGCAGAGGAGCAAAATCAAAGGGGTGATGTGAGTGTTGTTGACACTTCCGACAGCTAAAGCAGTGGGATTCCTCCGTTCTTGCTTCGTCATTTCGTGCCTCCCTAATGAAAAAAAATACGTTGTTGAGACTAAGATATGGGGTGGGATGTACGCTATGAGGCAAAGCACAACTCGCTGCGAAAAAAACAAGCCCTGTGAGGGCTTGTTTTTGGTGTAAAATGTTTTTTAAATTAAGATACCCCCGACGAGATTTGAACTCGTGTCGCCGCCG
This sequence comes from Candidatus Poribacteria bacterium, assembly GCA_963662915.2. Lineage (GTDB taxonomy): Bacteria > Poribacteria > WGA-4E > WGA-4E > WGA-3G > WGA-3G. The sequence goes on from CAXXEU010000002.1 coordinate 4,062,380, forward strand.
TGAAAGGGCGGTGTCCTTGGCCAGGCTAGACGACGGGGGCTAAAAAGGTGAGCCGTACAGGGATCGAACCTGTGACCACCTGATTAAAAGTCAGATGCTCTACCAGCTGAGCTAACGGCTCAAACCAACAACATTTAATGATAACACACTTTAAAGTGGATGTCAAATTAAAATGAAAATTGGCGGTTGGTCGCTACACAGGTCTGTTAGAATCAGGATTTGCGAGATTCAAGCACAAACGACACACTGCCGTTACCAAAGCGGTCGTCCTAATTGGACGATCTGATCTCTATCGGGTCCGATGGAGATGATAGGGATTGGCACATCAAGATAGTCAGAGACATACGCGACATAGTCTTTCGTCACTTGTGGGATGTCCGCTGCTGTGCGTGCTTCGGTTAGGGGCTGTTGCCATCCGGGAAGCGTTTCGTAGACAGGTTCGCACTCCTCTAAAGCGCGTAGGCTGCTCGGGAAGGTCGTTATCCGTTCACCTTTATAACGGTAAGCCACACAGACTTGCAAGTCAGCGAGTGTATCAAAGACATCGAGTTTGGTCATTGCGATGGCAGTGAGTCCGTTAATCTGGGTTGCATATCGGAGTGCGACCAAGTCGAGCCAACCGCAGCGTCTCGGACGTTGGGTTGTGGCACCGTATTCTTTGCCGATTTCCCGAATTTTTTCATCGAGATCGGGTGGCATCTCCGTTGGGAAAGGACCGCCACCGACGCGTGTCACATAGGCTTTGGAGACCCCAAGTACCTCTTGGATTGCCTTGGGACCGATACCGAGTCCAGTGCAGACAGCCCCCGCGGTGCAGTTTGATGAGGTGACGTAGGGATAAGTTCCGAAATCTATATCGAGCATAGTTCCCTGTGCACCTTCAAAGAGGATCCGTTTTTCAGCAGCGAGTACGTCGTGCATGTAAGCGACAGTGTCGGTTACATGCGGAGCGAGTCGCTGTGCGTAGCCGTAGTAGGTTTCGAGGAGGACGTGTCGATCGGGTCCGCCGACTTGAAGTGCTTCGGCTTTGGTTTCGAGGTTGTAATCAAGTTTCTTTTGGAAATTGTCAAACTCAAGCAGGTCCCCGACGCGAATACCTGCATATCGGTTCATCTTATCGGAGTAAGCAGGTCCAATGCCACGTGAGGTAGTACCGATTTTGGTAGCACTGCCCATCTGTTCCCATTGTTCAACAGCTTTGTGATGTGGCAGAATAAGATGGGCGCGATCGCTGATTTTCAAGTTATCACTACTGACTTCAACGCCTTGTGTTTGCAACCGGTCAATTTCACCGAAAAGCGTCTCTAAGTTAATGACGACCCCGTTACCGATAACATTCACAGTGTCAGGTCTGAGGATACCCGATGGGATTAGGTGGAGGATAAAGGTTTTTTCACCGAGAACGATGGTATGCCCGGCGTTATCGCCCCCTTGATAGCGGGCGACGACATCTGCGTCTCCAGCAAAGACATCGGTCAGTTTTCCTTTACTTTCATCACCCCATTGTGCGCCTAAGATGACAATGTTTGACATACAAAACCTCTTCTGAATCCGAAACGAGCGAACAAAGTTGCCCTTCTAACGTTTGGAGAATTGGAAACGAGCGCGTGCACCTTTTTGTCCGTATTTCTTCCGCTCGACCATTCTCGAATCGCGTGTCAAAAATCCTGCTTTTTTGAGGGACGGCTTCAAGGATTCATCCGCTTTGACGAGCGCGCGTGCGATCCCGTGTGAAATCGCGCCGGCTTGTCCAGTATTTCCGCCCCCCTTGACATTGACGCGAACGGCATACTCATTGATCTTCTCGACGTGCTCAATTGGGCGTTTTGCCTCCTGCACGTGGTCGGATCGATCAAAGTATTCCTCGATGGGTCGCTTATTGACGATGATATTGCCTTCACCGCCAGGGATGATTCGGACGCGGGCGACGGATGTTTTGCGTCTGCCGGTTCCCCAGAATTGTTCAATAGCCATGCTGCTTATACTCCATAGTTGCCAGTTGTCGGTTCGCTTCGCTTGCAGTTAAAGAGCGTCTCTGTAACAAATTTCCCATTTCTTGGAATTCTCCAAGTTGGGCAGATTGTTACAAACGGATCTTAACTGACAACCCGTAACCGATAATTCTTAAAACGTTAAAGTTTCCGGTTGCTGGGCTTGGTGCGGGTGAGACGGTCCGGCGTAAACCTTGAGTCCCTTCATTAACTGCCTACCGAGGGAACCCTTTGGGAGCATCCCCTTGACGGCGTTAGTGATGATTACCTCAGGCTTTAGATCCATCTGTTCATTAAAGGTTCGGTATTTATCGCCACCCGGATAGCCGCTATACCTAAAATAGGTTTTCTGCTCTCTTTTATTTCCGGTGACGACTATCTTCTCCGCATTCACGACAGCAACACGAAAACCTAAATCGGCGTGAGGTGTAAATCGTGGGTCGTGTTTTCCTCGCAATATCTGTGCAACACGCGAAGCCAAACGTCCGAGCACCTGTCCCTCCGCGTCGACTAAATACCATTTAATGTCTTTATCTTCTTTCGGAAAATAGGTTTTCGTTTTCAGTACCATGATTTCCTGCCCCTTCAGTCAAATTGTGCTGTTCGGTACACAATTTATCTCTCTTTTACAAGACTTGTTGTAGTTTGTTGTTTATCACATAGACCTTCAACGGATGTGTTTGTACATTTGTACAATTGTGAACACAACAAGATAATATTATATCATGAAAGATGGCTTTTGTCAAATTTTTTGCCGTAAGTTTCGTAAGTTTAAAGGGACTCTACTTTAGGGATTTTAGCCATTTTGCTTGAAAAGTCGCGACTTGGAAGTTGATCCTACAGAAAGAGTGGGCATGCGCGCGTGGTTTAGAGGGATTTGTTAGGGAAGATCAGTGAGGTTACAATCCTCACCTACTAATTCTTGTCTTGGGAAAAATGTGTTAAGGTGAGTGGAGGAAGTTGGATGAGATGGACATCAGGGGCGCCCATCTCATATCGGGTTTACTTAGATCTGCTCAGGTTCACTAGGCTGTCCAGATTCAGATATTCTTTCATCTGTTTTAGAGCGTCTTCATCGGTTTTGTCTGAATCCGAGTAATCTTCCGTGCAATGGTCCTGGAGACATCTGACCCGCTTTAAAGCCAATTTGCTTTCTCTATAAATTTCTATGTTTGTGGCAACTCCAATAAGATCCGGAGCACCGGGAAGTGACATCAGGTGTTCAAAAATCATTCCAACTTGTAGAGGGGTTCCAGTTAATTTCGAACCCCCAAGTATGACGGATTTACCTGTTTCGGGGTCCTTGAGTCGTCCTGAAAGTATTAACGTGACTTCTTTCACGATTCACCTCTTTTTATAATAAATTGATAATTGCGTAGTGTACGTGACAGGGGTAGGTTTATAAATCTCGTTAGTTTGAAACTAATTGGATTGCTGCAAAGCACGGCAGCGTCGCGCGGCACTCAGTAACTAACATCAAGATATTGCCGTAAATTAGCATTTAGGCATGTGAATAGGCGGGAAAAAATGTTGATTAAATTTAAAATATAGGGACGCGTGGATGATGGAGGGTTATGGGCAGCGTCAACAAATAGGCGTTTGCCCTTAAAATCGGTGTTCACTATGAGTTGTAGTAAGGTAAAAGGAATAGAAAGGGGAATAATTTTCAATGTATCCATGCTACTTTCCATTAGATATAATCGTGTCTATGCCAGAAAATTGTTGCACACTACATCTCTTAAGATTATTATAATAAACTATCGCATTAAAAAAAGCAAGTTTTTTTGTTTTTTGTAAAAATATGTCTTTCAGGTATAGAAAAAAGCAATTTTTCATCAAAATATGTTTTTTGATTCGATTTTGCAATTATCAATAGATGTGAGTCTTTTTCCGTTCTCGGTGGCAAATGCGCGCTCCGTATTAATAGAGACGTTTTTGCAATATCCCTTCCTTGCAATGTTTGTTTCTATTTTGTTATAATACTCTGTGATAGACCCCCGACGGAAGTCGGGGACTTCCGCAAAAGTTATGCGAAAGCTTATGTGGCATGCAGAAGCCGACTGGTCGCTTCAACAGAGCAGCCAACAATCTTGTTGAACAAGACAATTGGTCTTACAACTCCTAAGCCAAAGGAAGCTACCCCTTCCTTAAGAATGTTCATCGCAGCGTTATGGTCACGGTCAAGGTCTGTATGACAACTTGGACATGTCCAAACTTTAGTAAGTTTCGTCAAGTGCGCAGACATTTTCGCATACGAAAGACCTTTGCCATATCTGCGGTAATATCGCATAGACAACGCAATGAAATGGTTACGCACAACACCACAGATATTCAGGTCATTGTGAATATGCTTGACGGACGTATCGTGAAAAAGTTTATGTTTCGTGTTTCGCATGGTATATCAAGTATCAAGTTTCTAACCCCGTTGAAGTGGGTAGGCAGACACAGAACCTTGCGATTCTGCTTCAACTGTCTGCCAACTTGATACGCTAAGTATACCACATTTTAGCCTATTTTGTCAAATCTATTTCACAGGGATTACGCCTTTAGCGGGAAACCTATATCCCAAAGCTAAGGCGTTGGGCTTTACGCCCGAATGCCCGTAATTAAGTTTGAGGGCGAAAGCAGCACCTAAAGATGTGTTGGAGGCGTATGGGAAGCAAGACGGACAAGGCGGTTTTAACTGTAACAGGGACAACACTTTTAACGTTCTTAATAGTAAACCGTATCGGCACTATTTGGATTCTATATCCAAACGTCCTGATTGCAGCTGCCTTACTCATCTATTGTATCCGGCAGATTGACGAAGATGCCTCGCTGCTTTCAAATGGTTCCGTTTTTGGTCTCGCAACGACTTTGATGTATGTGCCGATGGACTGGCTGTTCTCTCGAAAAGCAGGATTGATCTTTTATCTCCGTTCAGATTTTCTGGGTCAGGTGACCACACCGATTGGCGTAATTCTCAATTGGGTGGTATTCGTGACGCTGGCAGCCTACTGTTATCAGCGATTCGAGGTGATTTTCCAAACCCATTTTGTTGATGAATCGGACGATTCACGGATGGGTTTCGTCGGGGCAAGTATGCTGGCGGCAAGTGCTACAGGTATTGCTGCTGCGCTTGGAAGTATCGTTATTTACGGGCTTGGTGCATCACATTTATGGGTATGGAACGCTGTGCAGGTAGATCAGATGCCACAGATTGCATCGGTACCAGTTTTTGTGCCGCTCAGTTTTCTACTTACCTTCTTGTTGTGTCCCTACTTTTTGGGTGTGGCTGGCGATGCGAAAGATGCTGCGCGGGACCGTGGGTATCAGCACGCCGGTGTGGCAGGAATCAGGTGTGGCATCTTTATGGGAGCATTACAGTTTTTCAGTTTTCTTCTATTTTATCTCTGGAAATAGGCGTGAATTGATGTATACATGAGGGACCAGAGAATGCTATAATATACGGAGACCAGAGAATTTTCTACTCTAATTAATCTTTGTAATGTGTTGATGCGTCTATTAACAAGAACGTTCATAATGTGGATTCAGTAAATCAATTATTGTAGTATTGAATATTGATTTGTGTTAGGATTTTGCCCAAACTCACAATTTATGCTACAAAAAATGCAGGAAAGTAACTCAGGATGCAAATTCGCTCAACAACGATTTTAGCCGTTCGCCGCGACGGCGAGGTGGCTATCGGTGGTGATGGTCAAGTGACTTTAGGTGATACAGCGATTAAACACGGCGCGCGGAAGATCCGCAAGATTCACGACAATCGGGTGCTCATTGGTTTCGCAGGTTCTGCATCCGATGCAATCACCTTGTATGAAAATTTGGAGAAGAAGCTGCAGCAGTATCGGGGGAATCTTCAGAAATCAGCGGTGGAACTGGCGCGAGAATGGCGTAACGATAGGGTGTTAAGGCAAGTAGATGCGCTAATGATTGCTGTGGATGCCAACGACGGCTATTTGATTTCAGGGAACGGTGATGTGATTGCCCCAGATGACGATGTGCTCGCTATCGGTTCGGGTGCGCCTATTGCCCTTGCAGCAGCAAAGGTTCTGCTCAAACATTCAAACTTAACTGCGAGAGAGATTATTTCGGAATCATTGCAACTAACGAGTGAGATTTGTATCTATACGAACGCTCAAATTGAAATTGACACAATAAAATAGCAATCAGCCTTCAGCAATCAGGTATCAGTGAAAAGAAGGTTGTGGTGATAACCAACGTTTGTAATACCCCAACGCTTTACTGACCGCTGACGACTGACCACTCATAGCTATGTCTGGGAGGGTTACCTTTGGAGAAATCGAATGTAAAAGATGAAAAGAGCACTTTAGCGAATACGCTCACGCCGCAACAGATTGTCGAGGAGCTGGATAAGTATATTATCGGTCAGTTTGAAGCGAAACGTTCTGTTGCGATTGCGCTCCGAAACCGTGCGCGACGTCAGATGTTAGCAGAGGATATACAGGATGAAGTCTCGCCGAAGAACATCATCATGATAGGTTCAACGGGGGTCGGGAAGACTGAAATTGCACGCAGACTCGCGCGGCTGGTTGATGCTCCTTTCATCAAAGTAGAAGCGTCAAAGTATACCGAAATAGGATATGTTGGTCGTGATGTTGAATCAATGATTCGGGATCTCACAGAAACTGCGATTGGTCGTGTAAAATCTGAGCAGACAGAAGCGGTAGAGGAAAAGGCGCGAGAGGCTGCCGAGGAACGCCTCCTTGACTGTATTTTCCCGGTGCCACGTTCATTGCAGCAGCGCCCGCGTTTACAGGACGAGGCACTCGACGAACCGAAGGATGAGGAGGATGATGGACTCCTTCAATTGCCGTTCGATCTCGGTCCTGATCCTGAAGCAGAAGCCGAGGCGGCACACGAAAAAGAACGCGAACGGTATCTGAAAACACGTGAAAGATTTAGAGATTGGCTCCGCGAGGGTAGACTTGAGGATAAACCTGTTGAAATTAACGTCAAACATCAGAATATGCCATTTGTGGAAATCTTCTCACCGGGCGGTATTGAGGAGATGGACATCAATTTTAAGGACATGTTCAGTAATATCCTCCCGAATCAGACGAAAAAACGTCGAGTGCCAGTATCCGAGGCGCGTACGATCCTGATGCAGGAAGAAGCGGAAAAGTTGATTGATATGGATGCCGTCATTAGTGAAGCGATTCAACGCGTTGAGAATTCGGGTATCGTATTTCTCGACGAAATCGACAAGATTGCGGGTCGCGAATCTCGGCATGGACCTGATGTTTCTCGCGAGGGGGTGCAGCGGGATATTCTGCCTATTATTGAGGGGAGTACGGTAACGACGAAATACGGTGCGGTGCGCACACACCATATTCTTTTTATTGCTGCAGGTGCGTTTCACGTGTCGAGTCCATCGGATCTAATCCCAGAGTTACAAGGACGTTTTCCGATTCGCGTTGAACTGAAAAGCCTGAATAAGAGCGATTTTAAATCTATCCTCACCGAACCTAAGAACGCACTGGTGAAACAGTATGCTGCACTTCTGCAAACGGAAGGAATCGCGGCGACGATCACAGAGGATGCGATAGATGAGATTGCTGCACTGGCGTTCAAGGTAAATGAATCTGTTGAGGATATAGGGGCGCGGCGACTCCATACAATCATGGAAAAACTTTTTGAAAATCTGTTTTTTGATGCGCCGGACCTCGAAGCAGACAGTGTTGTTATTGATGCCGAGTACGTGAAAGCGGAGTTGGCGGATATTGTCGAGGATCAGGATTTGAGCAGATATATCCTTTAATGGTTGTCAGTCGTCAGTACGGATTACTGCGTAATCCTTTCAGTTATCAGTAACTCCAGTTGCTGCCTAAAGGATTTTTAGCGATGAAATCTGCGTTTTGTAGCGTAAACTGTCAGTTTGCGGGCGCGGAGGCACAGACTACCAGTCTATGCTACAACAAGGGTCCGAATATCCCCAATGGTTCCCGAAAACCGAAAACCGACGGCATACACATTTCACCTCCTTACCTTTCTATTCGCTTATGCTTTGTGCCTATCCAGTGGCTTTGCGCAAACTGTGGCAGAGTGGCGCGTGCCTGATAGTGACAAGGCATCTTTCGGCTCAACACCCCTAAATGCTATAACCTTCTCCCCGGATGGTTCGCAAATTGCTGTTGCAAGCACAAACGGTGTTGCGGTATATGATACTTATAGTGGAAATGCCGTAACGCCATTTCCTATTCTGGTAACTGATGGGATTGCCCTTGCGATTTCGCCAGCGAGAAAAAAAAATGATGGGCAAACGATTGCGATTGCGAGTGCGGACGGGACTGTCCGTCTCTGGGACGCGCGAACGGGTGGACATAGCGCAGATTTCATAGGGCACACTGATCCAGTTGTGACATTAGCATTTTCGCCAGACGGTAACACACTCGCCAGTGGGAGTTTCAGAGAGATTCGTTTGTGGAACTTGACCGCAAAGGCGGCATCCCGTGCTGTGGTCCTTCAGGGGCATCGGGATATGGTTACCACGTTGGTATTCTCACCCGATGGCAAAACACTTGCGAGTAGCAGTTTTTACGGCACGATTTTGTTGTGGAATGTGGAAACCGGTCAACTCCGACACAGTCTTTCAGTGCACACCGATTCAATTCAGGCACTCGCCTTTTCGCCTGACAATGAAATTTTAGTGAGCGGTGGCTATTGGAGTCCGGACGCGAGAAGCACAATTCGTGTATGGAATCCACACACTGGGCAGCTTCTTTCGACGTTTGAAGACCATACCACACCTGTTTTTGCCTTAGCATTCTCCCCAGATCTTCATAATAAAACACTCGCCAGCGCGGGGTGGGATAATGTCGTGCGTTTATGGTATCCGCAAACGGGACAATTACTGCAGACGTTTGAAGGTGATGCTGCTCCGATTCTTGAATTGGCGTTTCTGCCGGATACTAATGGCGGTATGCTTGTGAGTGCAAGTCTTGACGGCATAATCCAACTGCAGCCCCTAACATATCTACAGAGACCTGTGGATGTCAACGGTGATGGCGTTGTAAATATTTTGGATTTAACCTTTATTGCTTCTCGTCTGGGGGAGAACTCGCCGGACCTCAACGGTGATGGTATCGTAAACATTTTGGATTTGATGCTTGTTGCGAACCACCTCAACGAGAAACTGGAGTAAAGAATGCAAAAATCCCATAGGACTTAGGCAAAATTTAGGATTACCCCCCTGAGTCCCCCCGCAAGCAGGGGGAAGCTGTCGGTTTTTAGAGACAACTGCGTAAGTCCTGACCTCTTTACTGATTGCTGAGAGTGCGGGGAATGCCATTAAGGTATTCATACCGTTGATTTGCGGAGCGGAACGCCCTGATAGCCATATAGCCATTTTGCAACTTGACACTCTCAGCGTTTTATGGTAGAATAGCAGCGTTAAATCGGATACAAAGAGGGAGGAAAAGATAGATGAGGTTATTACAAAAATTCGGATTGCTGCTAACGTTGTTTGTTCTTGTTTCGCCTGTGCTCGCCGAGGAGCAAGCGGCGGAAGAAATGGCTCTGCCTGTAAAAAACTATGCTAAATTCACACTGAACGGTGCCTATGCTGATACGAAAGTTGTGAGCACCTTTGGCACGTCCTCAACGAAGACGTTGCGAGGACTCTTTAAAAAGTTAGACGCACTCAAAACAGATGATGAGATTGCCGGGATTATCTTCAAAATAGACAATGTGAGTATAGGCTGGGCGACACTTCAAGAGATCCGCAGCAAACTTCACGAATTCCGAGCAGCAGGAAAAGAGACGGTCGGATATCTCGAAGGCGGTGGAAATGCCGAGTATCTCCTCGCGGCTGCGATGGATCGCGTCGTTTTAATGCCTGTTGGCAGTCTGAATTTAACCGGCTTGCGCGCTGAGATCCTGTTCTATAAAGGCTTATTGGATAAGTTGGACATCCAAGCGGATATGCTGGCGATGGGGAAATACAAATCCGGTGTCGAACCCTACATGCGCGAGGGGATGTCAGATGCGTTCCGTGAGTCAATGACAACGTTACTTGACGATTTGTATACGCAATTGCTAAACCATATTGCTGAGAGTCGAGAGGGTATCACAGCAGAAAGCGCGTCGGATTTGATGGACCGCGGTCCGTTTACGGCGGAAGAGGCACTACAGGAGAAGTTGGTTGACGCGCTTCAGTATTACGACGAACTCCTAACAGTACTGAAAACGGCATCTGAAGATGAGGATGTTCAAGTCATGGAACCCGGTAGTGAACGCAAGCGGAAAGTACCGGATATGAATAGTTTTGCTGGACTCATGCAGCTATTCAGTATACTCAATCCGCCGCAGCGTACACAACCTACCTCCGAGAATCAGATTGCGCTTATCTACGCCAACGGTCCTATTTTACCGAGCGTTGAATCGCTTTTGGCTTCAATGCCGGTAATTACGCCTGATGAATTAAAGGAGGCGTTTGAGAAGGCACGTACTGACGATTCTGTTCAGGCGGTTGTGCTGCGCATAGACAGTCCGGGGGGTTCTGCGCTTGCTTCCGACCTAATTTGGCGTGAGGTGATGCTGACGCAACGCGAAAAACCGGTCGTTGTTTCGATGGGCGATGTCGCTGCGTCGGGTGGCTATTATATCGCGATGGCGGCGGGGACGATCGTTGCGCATCCAAGTACGTTGACGGGTTCGATTGGTGTGTTTGGTGGTAAACTGAACATGAAAGGTTTCTATAACAAAGTCGGTCTAACGAAGGAGATCATCACATACGGGCAGAATTCCACTCTCTATTCAGATTATGGCGGTTTTACGCCTACCGAACGCGAACGCGTCGAAAAGATGATGAAAACGATCTATGCGGATTTCGTCCGTAAGGCAGCGGTGGGGCGAGATAAATCCTTTGATGAGATTGATGAAATCGCGCAGGGTCGCGTTTGGACGGGTCAACAGGCGAAAACACTTGGGCTTGTTGATGAACTTGGAGGTCTTGACACTGCCCTATCTATTGCCAAGGTGCAGGCGGGTTTTTCTGCTGACGACGAAGTTAACCTTATGGTGTTACCGAAGCAGAAACCGTTTTTTGAGCAGCTCATGGAGCGGATGATTGAAGATATGGGGGGATCGGTTCAGGTGCCCCTGCAATTGATGGTGAGTGATCCTGTGCTGTCAATATTGCGCACTCGGTGGGAACCTGCTCTTACTTGGTTAAGTCTGTTTGGTTTTGAAGATGGGATACAGGTCGTTACAATTTTACCTTACAATATTTTGATTCGGTGATAGTTTATGGATTCCAAGAAGGACTTTCAGGTTGACCTGACTGACGAACAGGTTGCCTTTTTTCGAGAAAATGGGTATCTGAGCATTCCGCGCATCACAACGGATGAAGAGGTTAGATGGCTCAAAGGTATTTACGACGCACTCTTCACGGGGCGGACTGGAGAAGCGGAGGGACGCTACTTTGATCTGGCGGGCCCACGTGCGCACAGCGGAAGGGAAACCTTACCACAGGTATTGGGTCCTGAAGCGCAATTTCCTGAACTTCGTGAGACTGTTTATTTCCGAAACGCACATCGGCTTGCTGCGAAGTTGCTCGGTGTAGAAGCCGAAAAGGTCAACGGTGGCGGACACATGATTTTGAAGCCTGCGCACTATGGCAATGAAACCCCATGGCATCAAGATGAGGCATATTGGAACCCTGAGATCGTGCCGCATAGTTTGAGCGTTTGGCTGCCACTTGATAAAGCGACGGTTGAGAGCGGTTGTCTCCAATTCATTCCGAAATCGCACAAAGGTAAGGTGCGTTGGCATCGTCATATCGACGACGATCCGCTTGTGCATGGGTTGGTAACGGACGATGTTGACCCATCGGAGGCAATGGCGTGTCCGATACCTGCCGGAGGTGCGACCTTCCATCATTGTCGGACTTTGCACTATTCTGCACCAAACACTACAGCGGAAGTGCGGCGGGCATATATTCTTGTATTTGGTGGACCGCCGCGAAAGTTGGATAAACCGGTGCATCGTCCATGGCAGACGGAGGAGCAGGAGGCACTCGCCCAACTGAAGTCATTAGCGAAGGAGAAGTAAATTGAAAAAAGTAAAGGATATGTCCTGCCCTGAATTATGTGTCCTGCTACAGACGCTTGTTTCTGAATCCATTTTTGCTTCGCGCGAACGATTGCTTGTATTGCTCAGTGAGCAAAGTTCACCGAAAAACAGGGAGCGATTGGAGATAGAATTCCGAGAATTCTTCTGCGGATATGAAAATCTTGCCTTATGGCTAGAGGAATACGAAGAGGATCCGCTTGACGGGTTGAATATGCATACCGCACTCGCGAAGAAGTTAAAACGGCATCGCGAATATATCCTCGCTAACCGCAAGACGACGCTGGAAGAACGGATGGTCCGTCGGATGGGAAGTTATCTTAAAAGCGATCCGATACCAGAAAAGAAAATCACTGAATTAGGGCAAAGTGAATACCGAGCCCTGCTTCATGCATTGGTTAATCAAGAACTCTTTGTTGTCCTCCCGCGGATCGCTATGATCCTAAAAGAGAATGTGATCTACGAAGAGTTGTCGTTGGCATTTCGGGAGTTTTTCGTTGCCTATGAACTCTTGGAACTTGCCTTGGAGGCGTACCACTACGATCCGGATGAAGGATTGGAATTGCGTCCAGAAGTTGCCGAGAGATTAGAGCAAAGCGTTGCTGAGGTTGAAGCTGGAACGGCGGAAGTGATTCCGCTTGAGAAAGTTGCTAAAAAGTTTGGAATCACATTGAAATGTACACATTAGTATTCAAGTCAAGAGCCGAATCAGGCTTGGAGGATTTGGATGCAGTGATCCGTTCACGAGTCTTAGCCAAACTACAGAACTTATGTAATAATTGCGACGAACATCCGCACAGAGCACTCAAAGGCAAGCACAGTGGCAAGTTTAGTTTGAAAATTGGGCATTACCGTGCGATCTATACTTTCTAATAGGCGTGACAGGGAAGTCACTGTTCATGAAATTGGGCACCGTAGTAAAATTTATTAGATGAATCGAGAGGGACTTTCAAAAATGAGAATTATCTGTACCGGCATTAGTTGTTCGGGACGCAAGGAGTTAATGGCAGATTTTGCGACGTTCTGTGCGCAAAAAGGGCTGAATATCGGTTTCTTTAATGTCGGTGATTTTATGCGCCAAATCGGGGCGGAATCTCATGTCGATTTTACGGAAAAGGTGCTTGATTCGGATCCAGCCGTTCTATCCTTGGCGCGGCGGACGGCGTTCTATGAAATCGCACAACTTGCTGCAGATTATCAACATGCTGTTATCGGACTGCATGCCTCTTTTCGGTGGCGGGGCAGTCTCCTTGAAGGGTTCTCTTACAAAGATATTGAAATTATCCAACCTGACATGTTAATCAACGTCGTTGATAATATCACCGATATATCAGAACGGATGGAAAGGTCGATGCAATGGTCAGGCACGGGGAAAGCGACACTCAATGTCTGGTTGGATGAAGAAGAGTTCCTGACTCGACAACTGGCGCAACTCATCGAGAAACCCTATTACGCTGTCGCAAAACAACACAATCTCGAGAATTTCTATGAACTGCTCTTTTCACCGAGGAAACCGGTATTTTATCTCAGTTATCCCATTACCCTCTTAAGAGATACGCCAGAAAAGATTGATGAAATTCGCGAGATGGGAGAACGGTTAAGTCGTTCGTTTATTGTTTTTGATCCGCTCTCTATTAAGGATATGGCACTCGTGACGGAGGGCGGAGAAGCAGTGGATAGCACGCAGCGTGTCGCGACTGTGGGTGAGATGGATAAAGATGTGATTGAACAGATTAAGACGCGAACTATTTCGCGGGATTATCAGTTTGTGCATCAGAGCGATTTTGTGGTTGTCATCTATCCTACGGACAAGTTATCTCCGGGTGTGCTGAGTGAGATGAACTACGCTTCTCGCCATAATAAGCCGGTATACGCGCTCTACAGTGAGACGCGGAGTATCTTTTTTGAGAACTTGTGTGAGGAGATCTTTGATACCTTTGAGGAGCTTGAGGACTTTTTGTGTGAGACGTATGGAATAGATGAAGACTAACCTTGTTTACATTCTCTAAAATTTTCTTTGACGATTCCTAATCTACAGTGCATAATCATTCTATGTTATTTTCAATGTGCTAAAGTTTGGACAATTCTTCTGTAGCATAGACTGTTAGTCTGTGCGATGCGTCCGCAATTTTCTGTTATTTTTCGCGATGTTCAGACAGAAATCTAACTCACAGAAAAAGAAACTTGGATGCACCCAAGTGCAGCCCCAACGGGGCGAAATGTCTATAGAAACATAGGTGCCCCAAGGGTATAAGCCCCAGCGGGGCGAAATGTGTATCCTATAAAAATTGTCCAAGATTTAGTATTTATAGTAAAACCTAAAAATAAAGAGACATTCGCCCCTCTCCTGGTAGGCGAGGTTTCTAACCTCGCCGGTGCGGAGTGTCTAATTAATTCTAAACATCACTATAAATAATACGGAGGCGTAAACCTATGCAAGCACGCGATACAGATTTTTTAGAATTATTAAATGGCAACAAACAATTTGCTGTACCGATCTTTCAACGCAGGTACAGTTGGGAAAAGAAACATTGCGAGAAACTATGGAATGACGTGCTGAGTCTTGGAAAAGATAGTACAGATCGGTCTCATTTTCTTGGTTCAATCGTCTATATAGATCCCAAGGTTAGTAATGCTTCCAAGGTACGGGAATTGCAAGTTATTGATGGTCAACAAAGGTTAACAACCTTAACGCTTTTGCTAGCTGCGCTTAGTAGAGCAGTTGAAGGACGAAACGTTGATATTGACATAACTCATGAGGAACTCTCGGATTATTATCTCAATGTTCGTAGAAATGATGAACTACGCTACAAACAGTTACTGACTCAACATGATAAAGATACCTTGATACAGTTGCTGGATGAAAATAATACAGAGTGGTTCCAAAATGTTGATCTGGGCGAGAAAAGAACTCTGTTTCAATTGGTAGAGGATGCGAAGCTTCCCGCTGATGCTGCTCCTCGACTGATAGAGAACTATCGCCTTTTTGAAACTAAACTTAAAGACGCAGATATTAAAGTAGTGTATGTTGGAATTCAAAGGTTACGAATCGTAGATGTTGTTCTGGATCGTCCCGACGATAATCCTCAGTTAATTTTTGAAAGTCTCAATTCTACAGGGCTTGAACTTTCCCAAGCGGATCTCATCCGAAATTATGTACTTATGGGGCAAAAACCTGATTTCCAAGCCAGGCTGTATAAGACTTACTGGCTTCCTATGGAGCAACGCTTTGGAGACCAATACGTTGATAGGTTCGATGAGTTCATTAGGGACTATCTCACGTTAAAGACCCGACAGATTCCTAAGATTAGGAACGTTTATGATAGTTTTAAAGCGTATGTTCAAGAAAAAACAAATTCGGAAACGTTGGAAACTATAGAAGACATTATAGCTGATATCTCTCGTTATTCAAAGCACTATATTTGCATTGCATTAGGTAAGGAAGAAGATACAAAGCTTCGAGATTGCTTTAGGGATATCAATACACTTGAAGTTACGGTTGCCTTCCCATTTTTACTTGAAGTTTATGAGGACTATACACGAGAATACATCCGAAAATCAGAACTAATTGAAATCCTTCATCTGGTGGAAAGTTATGTCTTTCGCCGTGCAATATGTGACATCCCCACTAACACTTTAAATACTACTTTTGCCTCTCGACTAATGCCGAAAGTTGATAAAAGCAATTATCTTGAAAGCCTAAAGCGGGCTTTCTTAAGTCTAGCAGATCAATCTGATAGATATCGTTATCCTGCAAATTCTGATTTCAAACGAGAGTTTACGGTTAAAAGCATATATAATAACATCAAAAGGTGCCAGTATTTGCTACGCAAACTGGAGAACCACGAGAACAAACAACCTATCCGCCGGATTGAAGATTACACAGTTGAACATGTGATGCCGCAAAACTCTGACCTGTCTGATGAATGGAAAGAAGAATTGGGTGAGAGTTGGCAGGATGTACAGGAACAGTATCTGCACACGATAGGTAATCTTACCCTCACTGGATATAATCCAGAGTTAAGTGATCGGTCCTTCAAAGAGAAAAAACATCTTGACCCTGGTGGATTTCTCCAGAGCCGATTACGCTTGAACGATAGTTTGGTTCAAGTGAAAAAATGGGATGAAGCAGCTATCCAAAACAGAGCAGCAGAACTTGCAGAGAAAGCACTTAAGATTTGGATTAGCCCTGAATGAAAGGAGTAACGAACTTGATGAGAGGGCATGTGAAATTTGGATTTACCCCGAATGACAACCTATAAAATCTATCTTGATAGTTGTTGTATAAGTCGTCCTTATGATAATCAGACGCAAGATAGGATCAAGTCTGAAACTGCAGCCATCATGCAGATCATCTCTCGCTTTTGGAGCAGAGAATGGCAGGCGGTTACTAGCAAGATTTTACAGTTTGAGATTAACAAAATTTCTGATTTAACAAAACGTTTTTTCGTAAAGGCACTTTTAAATTCCATATCTCAGACTATTTTCGTTACTGTTAGTATATCAGAGACCTTCAGAGGTAAACAGCTTGAAGCATTGGGGTTTAAAGAGTACGACGCTTTGCATATCGCTTGTGCGGAAACTGGTAGAGCAGATGTTTTTCTTACTACAGACGATGCCGTAATTAGGAGGGCAAAACGTTTGGGACCTCAACTTCGCGTCCGAGTCGAAAATCCAGATACATGGTTACAGGAAACAATTGAAAATGGAGGAACTTCTCATGACAGATGAGCAAATTTTAGAACTCGGTTTTAAGGCGTTGGTTGACAAGCTTGGACCTGATGGGATGGTACGTTTTATCCATCAATTTGAGGCGGGCAGAGGCGATTACACAAAAGAACGGCAACAATGGGTAGGCATGTCCGATGTTGAAACCCTCGCGAAACAGATCCAACAGGCTGAAGACGACTCTGAGGGAGTGGCTATCAGCAGTCAGTCTTCAGGGATTAGTCAAGAGGATGCTACAGCGGCCGCAAAAGCCTCTTCTACTAATAGCCAATAGCCAATTGTTGACAGCCATTATGAAAATCGCGATCCTCTCTCGGGGACCTCAAAACCACTCCACGCGCAGCCTCTCTGAAGCCGCATACCGAAAAGGACATACTGCCGAGATTTTAGACCCATTCGGTTTCTATCTTCATATCGGTGGTGATAAAAGCCGCATCACCTATCACGGAAAACCAGCAGAAGATTTTGATGTCCTCGTGCCGCGCCTGAGTCGTACAACAGCACGATACGGCGAAGAGGTCGTGGCGCATTTTGAATGGATTGGTACGCCTGTTGTGAATCGATCGAAGCCGATCGCAGCAGCACGCCACAAATTCCACTCCCTCCGTATCCTTGCACAGCACGGGTTACCCGTTCCACCGAGCCTCACCGTCGGTTCTGCTACATTTTTAGAAAACGCCGTAGCCGAAATGGGGAATTATCCGTTTATCTTAAAACCGTTTCACGGGACCCACGGTAGGGGTGTTATGTTGTTAGATACACCGACATCCCTCACTTCAGCGGTAGATGCGCTCTGTGATCTGCATGAAGATTACGTAATTCAGCCTTTTATTGCGGAAGCAGGGGGTGTTGACATCCGTGTTCTCGTCGTAGGGGGTGAAGCGATTGCGGCGATGAAAAGGAGCGCACCTGCTGGCGAGTTCCGGGCGAATATTCATAGGGGCGCCTCCGGCGAGGCGATTTCACTGTCAGAGGCATACACCGACGTTGCTATCAGAGCGGCAGCAGCACTTGAGCTGGAAATAGCGGGGGTCGATCTACTCCAGACAAACGAGGGACCCGTTGTGCTGGAGGTTAACCCGTCGCCAGGGTTTGAGGAACTGGAGTCTGTTACAGGCATCAATATTGCGGATGCGATTATCGGATTTGTAACGGCGTTTGCACAAGAAAATTAAAAAGTATATAGCCTGAAACGGAGTGGAAGGCGGGTCTACGGAAATGGGCATCAAACCTCCAATGTACCTTATCGAACCGCAAGGAAAATTAAAAATTTTAATGTTCAATCACGAATTTCCGCCGATCGGTGGCGGTGGCGGTTGGGTGAGTTACTTCTTAGGTAAACACTTCGCCGCGGCAGGAC
This sequence comes from Candidatus Poribacteria bacterium, assembly GCA_963662915.2. Taxonomy (GTDB): domain Bacteria; phylum Poribacteria; class WGA-4E; order WGA-4E; family WGA-3G; genus WGA-3G. Next base: position 4,080,548 of record CAXXEU010000002.1, read on the forward strand.
ACGATGTGCATCTGATTACTTCGCAATTTCGTGATTGTCCGAGAGATGAGGAAGTAGAAGGTTTTCATGTGCATCGGGTGCGCGCCCTTCGGAAGAACCGAGATGTGTGTGCAGTTCATGAGATGTTGACTTATGCTGTCAGTTCGAGCCTCTACGGGCTGCGGTTCGCGAAGCAGTTTAAACCCGATATCGTCCAAGTCTTTTTTGGTATTCCTGCCGGTGGGGGTGCGTATCTGCTGCGGAAACGCCGCGATGTGCCGTATGTCGTATTTTTGGGCGGTCGCGATGTGCCGCGTCGTAATCCAGATCCGCCGTATTATCGGTGGTTGTATCTGCTCTTGAAGCCGATTATCCGCTCAATTTGGCACAACGCTTCGGTGGTTGTTGCTTGTAGCGATGGCTTACGTGAACTCGCCCAAGGAACGGCTCCTGATGTGAAGATGGATGTGATTCCTGACGGTTTAGACCTAAGCCGATTTGAGCCGTCGTCTCGCAATCCGCGCCCAGAACGGGTCCGAATCCTCACGATTGGACGGCTCATTCCACGCAAGGGGTTCCAATTTCTAATCCGCGCCCTTCCGCAAATCGTTGAGAACGCAGTGCCCGACTTTGAAATTGAAATTGTCGGTGATGGTCCTTATCAGAAAGAACTCCTGAAGTTGGCGGCGGATCTTAACGTAACCGAGCATATCCGTTTTGCAGGCGCCGTGCCGTATTCAGAGTTGCCGAAGAAATATCACGATGCCGACATCTTCATCTTGCCTTCACTCGCTGAAGGTATGCCGCTCGTAGTTTTGGAGGCGATGGGGACAGGGCTTCCGATTGTTGCGAGTCGTGTTCAAGGCATTGAAGAACTTGTAGCGGAGGACGTTAACGGCGCGCTTTTTGATCCGGGGGATGCCGACGGACTGGCGCGAAGCCTTGTCAAACTCATTAACGCTGGAAAAAGACGTGTTGAGATGGGTGAAGCCAGCGTTAAACGCGTTAAACCGTACGATTGGAAACATATCGCCGACGCTTATTTAACCCTCTATGCGGATATTTTGTCTATTTAACCCTGATGTTGTGTCTTTCGTCCTTGCGGTTTTTGCTTAAGTTTTCAAAGCCCTAAAGGACATTAGAATTAATTAAAAATCACCGTGAAGCGAAGTGGAACGGTGCCCAGATTTAATAGGTAAAAAAATGCTTCCAGTAAAAATCCTTGCCATCGGTGCAGGCGGTCTCCAACGCGCCTTGACCCATGAATTTGTTCATATTCTCAACCAACGGAATCTCTACAACGGTGGTATTTTTGTTGCGCAGCCCCGCGGTAGTGAGAAAGCCGATGCCTTTAACAGGCAAGATGGGGTGTACCATGTTGTCACCTTTGATTTAGGAGGTATCCACGACATCCAGCAGGTTTCAAGTGTCGTTGCTGCGACAACGCTTACGACAGAAACAGGTCGTGAGTGGTTCTATACACAAACTGAAAATCTCTTGGACCTCGTGCTTATCGGTGTAACTGAGGCGGGAATTGCCAAAGGTGAGTTGGCGATGGATGTGCTCGACGAGACTCTCTATCGCTATTATTGTCACCATGGTGCTGATGCGGTGCTTTGCGTTATCAATACCGATAACCTCCGAAATAACGGCGATATTCTTCGCGATATCCTTTGCGACGAGTATCCGAAGCGTAGCGATGATTATACGACGTGGTTGAGAACGAACGTTAGTTTTCTCAACGAAATGGGGGATCGGCTTGTGCCACAGATTTATGCTGTACCTGACGAGATTAAAGAGATGGCACGTGCGCAAATTGAGGGGCAAGATGAGCTGATAACTTACGCAGAGAAGTCGCCCGCGACACTGCTTATCTTGGAAGACTTGAAGGGTATGTTACGCGTGCCGTTTGGCGAACTCCATGACTACGGCGTTGTTGTGAGTCAGGAGAGCATTGAACCGTATCACGATTGGAAATTACTTTTGGTGAATTCTGTACATGTGCCAGGGATTACGCATAAAGGGGTGCTCTCTGGTATCGAATACGTTAACGAAGCGGCGGTGCATCCGGTTTTCGCACCGCATCTCGAACGGCTTATGGAGGGATATGCCGAGATTGTGGAGGCGGATATTCCGATAGTTGGGAAAAGTGCGAGGGCATACACCTTAGAGTTTGTTGACCGTATCCGAAGCGTCAAAGATGATAATGCCCGTATTAACATCATCGAGACAGTAAAGTTACGTGAGCGCGCTGCGGATATCGTCCGCTCGCCGAACTACAGTACCAGCACGGAACTTTTCAAATCCGATTTCGCGTATTCCTTCGCAACAGTCCTTCGGTTTCTAACGCCGCATACGGTGTCAGGATCGGACGACTACAGGGGCATCACCGATACGGGTACAGAATACGAAATCCGTGACCCTGACCGAACGATACAGGACATTCTGAACGGCGCATTTGATGCAAGCCGAGCAGATGTGGAAGGACGGATCGCTGCGATTTTCTCGAATGCAACGCTCTGGTCACCTGCCGGGTCTGCGTCACCAAGTGGTTTGGACGAGAACCGAGATTTTACAGCGCGCGTCGAAGAATACTATCATCGACTCGTCAACGGAGAGACGTGTCTTGAGGTTTTGGAAAGTTTTTAACGATTGTGTCTGAGCGGGGTGTCCGTTGTCCACCCCGCTCTAAAATTGATAAAGAACCTCTTCTGGGTTTCAAAAAGGTTTTTTAAAGGTTCAGAATCTGCAAAGACAATGGACGCAGCAGCCCAGATTAAATCGTTCCCGCTCTAAAATTGGTAAAGAACCTCTTCTGGATTTCAAAAAGGTTTTTTAAAGGTTCAGAATCTGCAAGGACAACGGACGCAGCAGCCCAGATTAAATCGTTAAAAGTCCTTTTTTGCGTTGAAGGACGGCATCGTAGAATCGCATCGTGCCTACACAGTCGCGGATACTTGAGACGGGTTCCCGGTTTTCGCGGATTGCGGTGACAAATTCAGTAAGGCTAATACCGTCACCTGTCAGTTCGCCGTTACGCTGATCAGAAAAGTTTGAGGTGAAGGTGTTCCCAGATTCCGTGAAGTGTTGAGCCCCCCACAATCCATCTAAAACGATGTATTCATGTTGTCCGGTAATTTCGATGTAGTCGTAGTTGCGCTGCCACAAGCGTTGACTCGTCAGCTGCAAACTTCCCACCGCGCCGTTTGCGTATTCCACAGCAACGGCAAACGCGCCTTGTCCATCGACTTCATTGTGAAAAACGCTGAGTTCCTTCACGTCCGCGCCAGCGATATGTCTTGCTAAATCGAAATGGTGGATGGCGAAATCGAGCAGGTACTGTTTCACTGTCGGATATTTTCCACTGCAGAACGAGCAGAAGAGTTGCGTGAGTTGCCCGAAGGATTCGGTCTGCATAATCTGCTTTGCTTCTCGAACACCGAGGCTGAACCTGCGTTGAAAGTTCACCATTAGCGTTTTGCCGTGCTGTTCAGCGGCTTCTGCCAAAGCGATGGTTTCTGCGAGAGAGGGTGCCGGGGGTTTCGGGACGAAAACGTGATACCCTGCAGCGAGGGTTTCAAGCACAAGCGGTTGTCGTGGGTCGGGTCCCATGGAAATGATGACGGCTTCGAGGTCTTCCTTTTCAAACATTTCGTGTCGGTCGGTGTAATATCTACCGGTTCCGAATTTACTGGCTGCATCTTTTGCACGATTTTCGTCGGCATCGCAAACGGCTTGTAGTGCGACAGGAGCGAGATGAAGTGCAGGATAAATGGTGTGCCTTGCGAAACCGCCGGCACCGAGAAATCCAATCCGAAGAGGTTCCATATCTGTGTTTCCTTTTTAATAGTTGTCAATTATCAGTTGTCAGTTACAAGAGGGTTTTATTAAACGAAATCTCTTAACTGAAAACCGATAACCGATAACCGATAACTGATAACTGATAACCATGAGAGTTTATATGGAATTTAGCACAACTATCGTGGACTGTAAAGAAAATTTTTATTCTTCTGTTGAACAGGCAATAGAAATTTCAATTCAACCTAATTGCGGAAATTGTGTCAAAAGATAATACGTAAGTTATCAGTTCTTGATTTTTGACTGCCACGAGGTTTCAAAGGTTTCCTGCTACAAATTGTACGTTCCGTGCCCAACATTAACTGACAGCTGATAACTGATAACTGACAACTATTAAGATAGGAACAAAAGAGAGAATGCTTAAAAAAGCAGGTGTCCAACGGCGAAACTTTCGATTTGCGCTGCTTCAAGGCACCTTCATGCGTATTAATTTGGCGTTTGCCGATTCATCGACGGTGCTTCCTGCTTTTATCTATAAGCTAAGTGGTTCGGATCTTCTCGTAGGTTTAACGGGTTCAATGATGACCGTTGGTTGGATGTGGCCCCAGCTCCTGATATCGAACCTACTGGAACATCGTCCCCGAAAAATGCCGTTCTACGTGCTGGGGATGAGCGTTCGCGTTTTGGCGTGGCTTGCCATCTTTTTTTGTACTGTTGCGATTGGTGAGCAAAATCCTATGTTGCTTGCCGGTTGTTTTTTGGGATTCTATTTTCTCTCCTCCTCCGCTATGGGGATTTCGACGCTTCCCTATATGGACATCGTGTCTAAAGCCATAGCCCCGCAGCAGCGCGCCCGTTTCTTTAGCCTACGCCAATTATACGGCGGTTTTTTCGCTATCTGGGTCGGGTTCTTGGTGCGTGCCGTGCTCGGAGACGAATCCGAATTCACAGGCATACTCGGAAATATTACGCGAGCGTTTAAAACGTTCACGATGTATTTTATCGGTACTGTCTGTAATCTGGATACTGATCTCGGATTTCCCTATAACTATTCCCTCCTCTTTATCTGTTCGGTGATGGCGGCGTTTTTCTCTTTCATTAGTTTCTTAGGGGTGCGAGAACCTATTCATCCCGTCCAACCCTCACGGCAGCCTATCTCGCAACACTTGAAAAAAGGACTGTACTTTCTGCGGACAGACTATAATTACCGACGGTTCATCCTCTTCCGTGTCTTTGCGCATTTTTCTGGGATGGCAGCCCCGTTCTATATTCCGTATGCCCTGAATAAGCTTGAGTTTTCAGAAGCGACAATAGGCTTTTTCATCGTGTGTTCTGCACTAAGCGGTGTGATTTCAAACACAATCTGGGGATACATTGGCGAAAGATATGGCGTTCGCTCGGTACTGATTACCACAGCCGGACTGATGGGTATTCCACCAGCACTCGCCTATTCTTCGGAAATATTACCCATTGCATTACGGATGCCTGCTTTCTTTATGATTTTCATAGTCGGCGGTATTTTGTCAAACGGCATGATGGTCGGTTTTATGGCGTACATGCTGAATATCGCACCGCCGCGGAACCGTCCGAGTTACATCGGTTTTATGAACACGCTGCTCATGCCTGTGAGTTTCGCACCGTTTCTTGGTGGAGCCCTCGCACCGCATATCGGTTATCGATGGTTGTTCGCTATTTCAGTGTGTATCTGCATCGTCGCCTTCCGCATTGGAATGAAGTTGGAAGAAATTATGCAAGAAAATGAGGTGGGAGAGGAGACCGAAGACTAAAACTATATCGGAAGGCACTGTTAAAACACACTTATACCATGCCCATCGTTGCCTACGAAGCATGTTAATGAATCTCCCAATCCCAACTGCCGATGGTCTCCAACAGCCAGCCAGTAACAAAATATTTACGCACCCGCTTAGGCTTGTATGTTATACTCTATGATCGTAAGGAATGATATATGCAAACAAGACGCAAGTTACTCAGGACAATCCTCGTTATTATGATACTGATGATGGGCAGCTCGGCTTCCTATGCGGAAAATCGTGTTGCTGGACACTGGGAAGGACATATTGAGATTCCCGGTCAACCGCTTGTTGTAAAGATAGATTTCACTGTCAAAGACACTGATTGGAGTGGAACCATTGACATCCCTGTGCAAAGTGCGACAGGATTGCCGCTGTCTGAAATCCACGTCGAAGAGAACGGCGAGGGTATAAATGTCAAGTTCTCCATTCGTGAGGTGCCGGGGAATCCGACCTTTGATGGGCAACTACAAGAAGGTGTTATCAGTGGAACATTCAGTCAAGGTCCTGCTCAATTCGGTTTTCGCCTCTCGCGTGAGGCTGTCGCCGGTCCCGCCAGACCACAAGAACCAAAGCCACCGTTCCCGTATCAAATCGAAGAAGTGACCTTCCAAAACGGTCCCGTCAACCTCGCTGGTACCTTGACAATCCCGCCGGATAACGGACCCTTTCCGGCGTTGCTCCTCATCTCCGGTAGCGGTTTGCAAGACCGAGATGAGACGGTGTTTGAACACAAGCCGTTTTGGGTGCTCGCTGATCACTTGAGTCGCGCGGGTATTGCCGTGCTTCGCGTAGATGACCCCGGCATCGGTGAGTCAACACCGCATCCAGAACCGCCAACGACAGCGGACTTCGCAACTGACGTTGAGGCGGGTGTGGCGTTCCTCAAGCAGGATGCCCGTATCGGTCCTGTTGGACTGATTGGGCATAGTGAAGGTGGGCTGATTGCGGCGATCGTCGCCAGTCGGCGAGAGGACATCGACTTCGTGGTGCTGATGGCAGTACCGGGTGTTCCCGGTGCTGAGTTGCTGCTGAAACAGAATGAGCGTATCTTTGATGCCATGGGAATTGTGGGTGAGCGTAAGCAGGATTTGCTAACGCTTCTTGAGCGGCTGTTTACAACCTTAACCTCGGACATGGCGGAGGATGCGATGCGTCAGCAGGTTGGTGAGATTGTCCGTAAGCAGTTTGAAATCAACGGTGTTCCACGTGAACAACAGGACGAGACACAGGTAAAAGCATCCGCAGAACAAGTGATGAAGCCGTGGATGCGCTATTTCCTCATCTTTGATCCGGGGCCTGCACTTGAGACAATCAAGGTCCCTGTACTTGCTCTCAATGGTGAGCTGGATGTGCAGGTCGATGCCGATCAAAACCTCATTGCTATTGCTGCGGCACTCGAAAAAGGTGGTAATCAAAATGTCACCGTGCATCGCCTACCGGGGCATAACCACCTGTTTCAACATGCCAAGACAGGTTTAATAAACGAGTACGCCGTTATTGAGGAGACTCTCTCACCGGAGGTCCTGGACTTAATTCGGGATTGGGTGTTATCGGTGACGCAGTGAAAAACCTCGCTAAAATCCAAAATAAATGGACATTCGCCTCTCTGCTGGTAAGCGAGGTTTCCTAACCTCGCTGGTGCGAAGTGTTCAAGTGATTCTAAACTTTACTGAAAACTCGGACTGAAAGCCCAACCCTTTAGGTTTGGGCGTATGTCAATGTATTGTAAGTGACAGTTGAGTCGAGTGGATAGATGGGGCGTCGGACCTTTTGGTAGTTATAACTGAAAAGGTTTGGGCTGTGAACGCCAGGGGTGTCTACGTCCAAAATCTGATGTGCGATTGGAGTATAATCTGCGCGGAAATGGACAGCGGATTTGAGGGCGATGAGTTTACGCCTCTGCGGTTCAATCCCGACGCTCCGAAGCACTTCGGCATCGTAAGGCTGAATCCGTCTTTCTGTCAGCACAATCTCAACACCGCCGACTTGGATGACGGCTGTCCTACCCATGTTTCCAGCCGTGCCGCGTCCCATTGGACCCTTAAGGATGAATCTACCGTCAGAGAGAGTTTTGACATATCCTGTGAGTGTTACAGGTGCGCCGTGTTGTGTGTCCGTTTTTCCACCGACATCCAATTGGACCCTGTTTCCAACACCTGCTGCGATGGCTTGCGCAACCGATTCAGGGTCTGCAATCACCGCTACCACGGCATCTTGAACGTCTGCTTCTATGAACTTCTGTAGGATTGTTGTACCGTCACAGGGACCACCACCTCCTGGGTTATCCGCGCCGTCAGCGAGGACGATCGGTTTGTCGTCTGTCTGGTTGGCGATTTCAATTGCGGCTTCGACGGTGTGTAAGTTAAATATGAACTGTTCGCGCATGTCCCATATCTTGGATGCGAACTGGTCTGCGTAGGCATCGGCGAGTGCTGTGTCCCCGTTAGTAGTCACGAGGAATGAAACGCCTGCATCCGTTATGTCAGCAAAGGGAAATCCCATAGAGAGCGTTGCCGTCACAACACCGGATTCGGTTTCAAGGGCGTGGAGTGCCTCGATGACACCCGTCATTGGCGGTTTCATTGTGCATTGTGCAGGCGGAGCAGTAAGTAAAGGGAGTTGACGATATGCCATCGTCGGCTGAATCTTTCCGGCGTTTATACCAAACAGGAGCTGCCCGGCTTCAAACCCGCGTTCGTAGCAGTCTACGTGTGGGTAGGTGTCGAACCCAATGATAATGTCAGAATAGTCTGCCATTTTAGCGGTGATATTGGCGTGTAAATCGAGCGTCGTGACGATCGGTGTCGTGCCTACTATTTCGCGCACCGCCTGAATCAAATCCCCTTCTGCATCTTCGAGTTCATCTGTTACCATCGCACCGTGTAAGTCGAGAAGTACGCCATCGAGGTCTTCAGCACGCTGCAGAAGTGTTAGAAACTCTTCCTTAAGCGTCTGATACGCGGCGTGCTCTACCATACCCGAGGGTGTCGCAAATGCCCACAGGAGCGGGACGGGTTGTAAATTGAGTTGCGCTGCGACATCAAGGAAACCGCCGGTGATCGTTCGGGTGCCTTGAAACGCTGTGATGATTTCGTCGCCGCGATGGTAGCTCCCCTTTTTAAAGTTATCAATAGTTGTCACAACGGGTGAAAATGTATTCGTTTCATGTCCGATACAACCAACTGCAATTCGCATGGACTATCTCCTTGGTGTTTGGATGCTTGGTAGATTGTGAATCAAATATATCACATCTTTGACGGCGTGGCAAGCAGAAGTTTACCAGATTTTTGTTCATTGAAAAGCCAAGATTTGATAGAATGATTAATAGGAATTTTTAACTGCCAGGTTTCAGAGTTCCCACGATTAAAACAAATACAGGAGTATTGCTATGGAATATACCTATCTCGGTCGGGTTGGATTGCAGGTGAGTCGTCTCTGTCTCGGTACTGTTAATTTTGGTAGGCATGTGTCCGAAGAAGAGACGTTTCCGGTATTGAGTCATGCATTGCAAGCAGGCATTAACTTTTTCGACACCGCTAATATCTATAACGACGGTTTAACGGAGACAATTATTGGAAATTGGTTGGCAGAAGATAAAAGTCGACGCAATCAGATTGTTCTGGCGACCAAATTGTATGGTCAGACGGGTGAGGGACCCAACGACGGTCGTTTGTCGGCATATCATATCCGTCGGGCGTGTGAGGATAGTTTACGCCGTCTGCAAACCGATCACATAGACCTCTACCAGATGCACCATGTTGACCGCCGTACACCGTGGGATGAGATTTGGCAAGGGATGGAGCAGTTGGTGCGTGAAGGGAAAATTTCCTACGTCGGCAGTAGCAACTTTGCCGGGTGGGACATTGCGCACGCACAAGGCATCGCTGCGCAACGCGATTTCCTTGGACTCGTCTCAGAGCAGAGCGTGTATAATCTCCGTAGTCGGATGGTTGAACTTGAAGTGCTTCCGTGCTGTCGGGAACTCGGTTTAGGAGTGGTTCCGTATAGTCCGATGGGCGGTGGGTTGCTCTGCGGTGTCTTGGACAATCCGACCACTGGACGGCGGGGCAGGGAGTCGAACAGACAAACGATTGAGACCCACCGATCGCAATTTGAAGCATACGAGGAACTCTGCGCGTCAATAGGGCAACCGCCAGCAAACGTCGCATTGGCGTGGGTACTCAGCAACCCGGACGTTACAGCACCGATTATCGGACCACGGACGATTGAACAGCTTGCGGAGAATTTATCTGTTTTGGAATTGAGATTAGATGATGAAGTCCTCGCAAAACTTGATGAAATTTGGACGGGTCCCGGTGGTGAAGCACCAGAGGCGTACGCGTGGTAGAGGAGCCGTCAGTGGTCAAGTCGAAAGTCGTCAGCAGTCAGGGCGGGTTGCTGCGCAACCCTCTCAGCGGTTAGTAGTTCGTTTGTGGTAGTAAAAACGTTGGTAATATCCACAACGTGTGTCTAACTGCTGAAAACGCAGCGACCTGATGGCTGATGGCTATAAAAAAGAAGTTAGGGCTTATGGCTTATGAGAATGAAGTAGTAGATAGCGAATAGCGATTAACGAACCGCCATTAAAAAAGGAGCAAAGATGTCAGATCGTCCAAATATCTTATGGTATTGTACAGACCAACAACGTTTCGACACCATTGGAGCGTTAGGGAACTCACATATCAACACACCGAGACTTGACGAATTTATGGGGCAGTCGGTCACATTCACACACGCGTATTGTCAGTCTCCTATCTGTACACCCTCTCGTGCGAGCTTTATGACCGGTATGTACCCGTCAGCCGTAAGCGTTACTGGCAACGGTAACCCGGTTTTCCCCGAATATTACGAAAACCGACTGATTACACATGCTCTCGCACAAGATGGTTACGACTGTGGCTTGATTGGAAAACTCCACCTCGCAAGTGCCTTTGATGCCCAGGAGCACCGTGTGAATGACGGGTATCGCTACTTCCAATATAGCCACGACCACGGCAAACCGAACGCGCTTGGACACGAATACGCAGATTGGCAGCGCGCACGCGATATTGATCCTGAAGCGTTGATAGCTGGGAAAGCGATTTCCCAGACGTATCCGAACAGGTCGGGGCGCGTGCCAGAGCCGACATCCGATCGCGACAACGTCCCACCGCATCTCCACCAGACCTATTGGTGTACCGAGAAAACGATTGAATTTATTGAGAAAAATCGTCGCGAAAATCAGCCGTGGCTGCTAAGTCTCAATCCATTTGATCCACATCCGCCGTTTGATGCGCCTTGGGAATACTATCGGCGATACGACCCGGAAACACTGCCCGGTCCCCACTTTCAGGAGCGCGATATTGCTTTTCAGTCGAAATTGACGGATGCCGGTATTGATTTTCAATCGCAGGCGAAACCGCCTTCGGAATGGGACGACAAACGGATGCAGGCATCTTATTACGCTATGATTGAACAACTCGACCACGAGTTTGGACGGACACTCGACTATCTTGATGCTAACGGACTCCGCGAGAACACGATCGTTATTTTTACGTCTGATCACGGAGAGGCACTCGGTGACCACGGATTGGTATACAAAGGGTGTCGTTTCTACGAAGGCTCCGTACGGGTGCCGTTGATGATTTCATGGCCCCGGCAGTTCTTGCAGGGCGTTCAAAGCGATGCACTTGTTGAACTACTCGATATTGTTCCGACGCTATACGATGCATTGGGTGTGGACATTCCGTATTATGTGCAGGGCAAATCGCTCGCACCACTCTTACGCGGTGAAGTCTCTGCCAGTGACCATCGCGAAGCAGTGCGTTGCGAATTTTTTGGGGCAATCGCGTTCCCAGACCAAACGCACGCCACGATGTATCGCGACCGACGCTGGAAACTTGTTGTCTACCATCAGAAAGGAATCTGTGAGTTGTATGACCTTGACAACGACCCGTGGGAACACAATGATCTCTCGGAGCATGCCGATTATCAATCCGTCAAGTGGGAACTGATGCAAAAGAGTTTCGATAGAGCCATCTATGCGCATCCACAGATGATACCACGGACGGCTTCGCATTAGCGGAATAACCGTCAGCGGTCAGTACGTTCCGCTGTGCTCCACTTTCAGCAGTCAGTAACACGTTGTGATAGTTGCCAACGTTAGTAACCGCCACGACGATCTCTTTACCGCCAACCGACCACTGACACCCGATAGCCGGGACACCGACAAGGAGCGCAGCGAACACTCCGATTGCTAACAACCATAAACGTTACCTATCGCGAGGTTATGGATGGTATATCGTTATCGTGAAATTACACTTCTGCTCTTGGGCATTTTCATATTATCCGTGACGATGGGGTGCTTTACTTGTGCTGCTCAGGAATCTAAAACCACTGCGGATCGTCCTAAGGCGTACACATCGAATTTGCCGATTGTGATTATTGATACGTTGGGGAAATGGATTCCAGACGATCCGAAAATTCCGGCACGGATGAAGATTATTTATGATAAATCTGGTGGTAGAAACGCTTTGCGGAGTTCACACGTCGATTTTGAAGGGAGGATCGGTATAGAGGTTAGAGGAAAAACATCCCAGATGTTTCCAAAGCAGCAATACGGTTTTTTTTAGGGGTTGGGCAACGGACACTTGGCTTATTGATACAAACCCTGTTCCTTTCTGGTGGAGCCGACTGTTAGCGGATGAAAACTTCAAAATGCGATTCGTCAAGAGATGGCTGACCCTTCGGAAAAATGAACTCGCCACTTCAAAACTCCTTATGGAGATTGACCGGACCACTGAATACCTGTCCGAGGCACAAAAGCGAAACTTCCAAAAGTGGCGGGTGCTCGGTTACCGTGTTTTCGGGAATCCGGGTCCTTATTTACCCACCTATGAACAAGAAGTCGAGCAATTGAAAACATGGTTGCAGGCTCGAGTGAAGTGGATGGATGGGCGTATAAATTCTTTCAGGAATATTAAAAAATAACGATTAGTCAGTCAGACAGACACAGGAGAAACTGATGTCAGATGAACGAAAAGATGCGATCCCCTTTGAGGTCTTCGCCAGCTTTAAAAGGATTGAGACAGGCAACCCAATCATTTCCCTTACGCCACCGCTCTGGGCAGCGGCGACGCACGCTATTGTCATTGATGAGACGGTCCACTATATCTGGTGTAAACGCGAAGTAGGCCGTCGCTGGTTGATAATGCACGCCACGGCACCCGCTGATAACCTCACCGACATTACGCAGGATGCGCGTAATCCTATCGTTGAACCTTCAGCAGATGGTTTCGACGATGCTGCCGTTGAGTACCCTTTTCCGTTCCTAAATCCTGCTGATGGCAAGTTTTACATGTACTATCGTGGAAAAGGAAAAACGACCCCTGAACAGACAGGGCTGCTTGTAAGTGACGGGGATATGGGGCAGTGGCGGCGCGTTCAGCGTACACCTGTCATTCCGGCAGATACTGAACACGAACTGGAGGGGTCAACGCACCCTTCGGTTGCGATAGCCGGTAACACGATTCATATCGTTTATACTGCGAAAGCGACACGATCGTTCGGGGTCGGGCTAACGATGGGGCATGCGACGGCACCGACGAGTAATCCAGCAATGGTCACGAAAAATCCTGCCAATCCTGTTTTTAGGGGGAGTGGCCAGGCATGGGACAGGCAAGCGGTTCGTGAAACCGAGTTGTTCAAGGGACCCCAGTACTTCCATATCCTCTATGGCGGATATGATGGAGAAGTCTGGCGGATTGGGCATGTCCGGACTCGCGATTTCCAGACCTTCGAGCCGAACCCTTACAACCCTATATTCACACCATCAGATGACCCTGATGCGTTCGATTGTGATAGTGTCTTGACGGGGCAAATCTTTGAAGTCGGTGACACGTACGCTATGCTCTATGCCGGTAAGAAGGGACAGGAGTGGCAGACGGGTTTGTGTAGGCTAACCTAAGCCACTAACCCCGCTAAATAATAAAGCAGAGACGATAATCCAGAAAAGTAGCATGTGGCCACGAGTGATTGCTTGCTGATGGACTAAATCCTTACGTAAGTCTATGATTCGAGGGGTCTGAAGATTTCTATTACTCAAAAAGAGAGGATTTGATAGAATGATAGACAAGAATTCTTAGTTGACAGAAGGAAAGCAAGGTGAAAAAATAGATGCGGATGCGGGCGGTTCTAATCGGTTTGGCGTTAGTCACTCTGCAGACAGCGGTTACCCCCTATAACGACTACTATCTCCAAGGGACGGATATCTCTGGCAATCATTTTCCTTTGGGGGCAGTGTTTACGCTGATTTTTCTCACCTTCGTCGTTAACCCGATTCTGAAGAAGATGTTTCCGCGTGTTGTGCTAAGGCCGGCGGAATTGATGATCATCTGGGTCATGATGGGAGTCAGTTCAGCGATTCCATCGAAGGGAATGATCGGTTACTTGCTCCCGTATATAGCGGCACCCGTCTATTTTGCGACCCCTGAGAACGAGTGGGCTGAAACGCTGCATCGCCACTTCCCCGAATGGCTCATCGTCTGGGATGAAGGAGCCGTTACCGACTTCTATGAAGGGGAGTCTCTTGTTCCGTGGGTACTCTGGGTAAAGCCACTCATTGTTTGGACGGCGTTCATTCTTCTGTTCTATGCGCTGATAATCTGTGTATCTATCGTGTTACGGAAACAGTGGGTTGAACGCGAGCGGTTCATTTTTCCGCTGGTTACTGTGCCTGTGGAGATGGTTCAACAGACCGCAATGCGTGGCAGTCTGAATGGCGTTTTCACGAATCGGCTGATGTGGGTTGGATTTGGAATCGCTGCCTTTTTTCATTTACTCAACGGACTACACGAGTATTTACCTGCGCTTCCACGTATTCCGAACCGATACGATCTGTACACGCCCTTCACGGAACGTCCATGGATTGTGATGGGGTGGTGGCCCCAATTTCGGTTCTTTCTCTATTTCTCTGTTATCGGCATAACGTACTTTCTCGCTATGGATGTATCGTTTAGCTGCTGGTTTTTCTTTCTCTTCTTCAAACTACAATACATCATTATCAACGCTTTTGCCATCCCTATCAGTCCATGGATTTCTGCGAGAGGACAGACGATGGCTGCATACTGCGTTATGGTCATCGCGTTCCTATTGAATAGTCGCGTGCATATAAAAGACCTTCTAAAGCGAACGTTTCTGGCGTCTGCCGCTTCCACGACGATCAACGACGCAGATGAGGTGTTACCGTATAGATGGGCGGTTCTGGGAACAATTTTCAGTTTCATACTCCTTGCGGGACTCTGCGTTTACGCTGGCATGTCGCTTTGGGTCGCTTGTAGTATTATCCTACTCTTCCTGATTGCTTCTACGGCACTGTCGTGGATGGTGGTCAACGGTGGGATGTTACTAATCCAGGCACCGATGTATCCTGTGGAATACTTTGAAATTACGACTGGCTCAAGAATCATTGATGCAAACAGCTTGGCACTTTTGGGATTTCAACGGGTGATGATGCGAGATTGGGGCGGTATTTTGATGCCGAGTGTTCTACACGGATTCAAAGCAGCGGATCCGTTTCGATTAAATCGAAAAAGCGTTCTCGGTGCGATGGTACTTGCTATTGTTGTTGCTATCGGTGTGTCCTACGCCGCGTCGTTGCCCTTGATTTATGACCAAGGTGGCTTAAATCTCCAAAGAGGTCCGTTCATCGGCGCGCCGAGATACTTCAACCATATTGTTTCGCTGATTCAGTATCCGAAAGATCCAAAATTGGGAGAGGCGTACAGCATGATGTTAGGAGCCGGAATCACTGGATTCTTACTGATTATGCAGCGTCAGTTTATGTGGTGGCAACTTCATCCGATTGGATATGTGATGGGTGCGGTTTACTCATCCTATTTTCTCTGGTCTTGTATGTTTGTCGGCTGGTTTTTGAAATATCTGGCACTGAAATGGGGGGGACTTGGGTCCTATCGGAGATTTCGACCGCTGTTTATGGGATTCATTGTTGGTGAGTTTGGGATTGTAGGGATTTGGATGGTGATTGGAATGTTTACAGGCGTGAATTACCAAGGTGCTTTGCCCGGATAGTTTTTATTTTTTTGAATCAGTTCGCGGAAACCATCGCGAGCGTCATCGCTTTCACATCGGTGATTTTCATGGGTTGTCCCTTCGTGTGTGAGATTGGTTAAAAAATTAGGACCTATTGCGTTTGCTGCGCATTCATGATAACATATCCTCTGAGATTGTGCAACAGCAACAGAAGGAGACGAACTGATGACAGATCAAGAAATCAAGACAGCTTATGAACGTGACGGCTATGTGGTACTCAGAGATATTATTGACGACCAAAATTTAGAACCAATGCGCGACTTCATCAAGGCGAAGGTTGATGCGCATAGCAGCGAGTTGTATAGCGAGGGCAAGCTATCGTCGTTATACGAAGACGAATCCTTTGAGAGACGATATGCTGCGATCTGCGAAGAGTTGGATATATTGCCTCGCAATTGGGCTTTTGGTGTGTTTGGACGTGAGTTATATGATCTCTATAATCTCCCGGGTGTTCTTCATGTGATACGACTTCTCTTGGGTTCTGAAGTCTCGAATATCGGCACACCTGCATTGCGGACGAAACTGCCCGGAAGCGTGATTACTTCGTTCCCGTGGCATCAAGACAGTCAATATCTTGACCAGTCGGCTGTTGGAAAAAAGGAAAAGCATACAGGTGGTCTCCACATGGTTACAGTGTGGGTGCCTCTGGTCGAAGCGACAATCGAAAATGGGTGTTGTTGGGTTATTCCGGGCAGCCACCGTTGGGGCTTGTTGGATGGTGCGCGAGATGCTGACATGAACATCCGAATGGAGGCGGATGTTGAAGCGCGCGGCACCCCAGTTCCCATCCCCCTTAAACCCGGTGGTGCGTTGTTTATGTCGAATCTTACCGTGCATGCGAGCAAGGTGAATAGGACGCGGAAATCACGCTGGAGCATCGACTTCCGGTATTTTCCTACACCTGACCGGGCTGAGTTAACTATTGAGGCGCGTGAAGCTGCCGAATTCATAAAAAATAAAGAATTAGCAGGCGGTATATTACCGCTTGTTGTGCTCACTGAAGGTCACAAACCAACATGGGAGGAATGGGAGGCAGCGTTCTCGGCACTGCAAGCCCGTAGGTTGGGTTAATCGATGATGGAACCCAACCTACCAGATGAAGTGGAATTTATCCTAAAAATAGGCGTGTATGCCCATTCCTACGTAAACACCCGCGATACCTTTAGATTCAAAGTCGGTGTTTTCTCTGCCGAATCCTTGACCGACTGCTACGTTCAAGCCGAGCGGGATGCCGCCGAGTGAAAACACAAGCTCGCCTCCAAAAGCGAGCCCGCCTCCTAACGTCGTGGATTTGACAATCTCGTCGCGCAGGTCTGGTTCTTTTTTATATCGCCAGCCGCCTTCTAAGGTAAAATAGAGGCGTGATGTATGCCACCTACCGTGATGCTCAAATATGGCGTACGAAACACCACCCCCAAACATGTGATCGCTATTCTGGTCGTTAAGAATAAAACGTCCAACGGTTTGAAGGTATATCGGTGCCAATCCGGTATAGCGGAAACTCAGTCCACCAAAGGCAGAGGTGGCTCCCTGAAGTCCGATACCAAATTCTGAGTAATCTGTGAGGAATTTGTCTTGCTTTACACTATTGTTGGTATGGTCAGCGGCTTGTGCCTGAACCGCGAAACTAAGGGTTATTCCTACGAGAATGCAGGTTAAGCAAAAAATTATGCGTTTCACTATTTTTCTCCTTTTTGTTTATTGTGCAATGAGTAGTATGACCCGATGTGGATCAGTCGTTGATGGATGGTACACGAGGAGGTCTTGTTTGTTATCTTTACTGAGGTTTACCAGTTGGATATTTCGTTCGTCGTTAGGCATAGCAATCGCCACCTTTTGGGGTGTCTGTGCTAACAGTTCCGGTCCGGGTACGCCGAGAAAAATGTCCAGTTCTTCCCAATTCTTGCCGACCATTAGGTCAGAGCGTCCATCACCGTTCACGTCACCCAGCAGTACGGCTGGAAAGAAGACTCTGTGTGGCTCGAGGGGGTCAAGTGCCGGTCTAATTTTACGCGTGGTAGTGGGTTTGTGTGGGTAAGTCCGGTCTTCCATGCAATAGAATTCGAGATCTATTGAAATCGACTTACCGACCATCGCGCGGCTCATCCCGATAAGTCCGGTCTGAACATCTCTGAACAGAATGTCAATCTCACCGTCATCGTCGAAATCTTCTAACCATTGCGACGAATAGCCCCAGGGCAGCAGTCCACCAGCCGTCCCTCGCGGTTTGATTGTCATACTGGCATTCTGTGCGAATATCGTCCCCTCGGGTGTTGGTGTGCCGAGATGTACCTCGTATACGCTGCGTTGTTTCCCAAGACTCCGTCCCTGTAGTGAATGGATCAGAAGGTCAGCAACGCCGTCGCCGTTCAAATCTTGGAACCCGCGCAACACCGTCCGTTTCGTGTTCTCTCTGAAGCCGAGGATGAGCGAGAACATATTTTCGCCTTTAAAATCAAAGGCGATTGAGTAGGCACCGTCGGTGTCAAATGGGATGTCTACAGTGAAAGTCTCCGCCACCGTGGAAAACGTCCCGCGTGCATCTTGGCGATAGACATCGAAATGGTCGGTGTTCCAGAACACGAGATCGCTGCGTCCGTCGAGGTCATAATCCATCTGGTGGACACGGCTCAGATACCAGAGGGCAGTTAAGGCTGTTATTCCAACCTCGCGGTAACTGCGATTGTGGTCCAAGGCAGTCTTGTCAAGGAAAGGGTCGGACGGTCCAAGTTTTATCGGATCAGTGAACGAACCGTTGCGCAATTGCGTGGCTATCCAGAAACCATCGATGTCCGGCACTACCAAGTCGTTGAGGCCGTCCCGGTTTACGTCTCGAGTAATGTCAATGGACGGAATTCCACCGTCGTCCGTTGCGTTGTAGCTGGTAGTGATTTCAACCAGCACGCGTTCCACTGTTGAGTCGGGATCAAACCAATTCAGGCGACCCGGCTCGTACGTGATTAAGCGATCGCGTCCACCGATGTTTGCGACATCAACGAACAACACTTCGGGACGCAGCGTTGTGTCAAGTCTTAATACCCAAGTGTTGTCGCTGAACGCGTAGATGCGCAAGTGCCGGTTGTTATTTTCGTCAATGTTTACCACAGCCAGTTCAGCGAAATCACTTCCAAAAAGAAATCCTGTTAGAATGGTTTGGTGTTTCGCAATACCGGTGATAATTTCGTATTTCTCAAAGGTAGGTTCAGCAACAGTCGGTAACGCCGGAGCAACCTTTTCGCCGAGCAGACCTGAGCATCCGGTTAGAAGGACACCGAAAACCAATATAGAGAACAGCCTCCATCTGGAATACCTTGTGCGATCGGCTACCAAGTTCGGTTCTGCTGAAAGAAAGCGTTTATAGAATAGGTTTCGCTTTTTCATTTTTATTCTCCTTTCGGATTTTTCAGTATATTAACATTGATAAATAAATTAACAGTGTTAACTTATAGATTAAAAAAATAGAGGCGACCTGCGCCAAATAATTTTTAAATCTATGCCTGCAAACCCTTGATCGTTGTGTCAATTACCATATCAATCAATTTGTCTTTCTCGGTCCAAGGGAAATCGGGGAAATCAATCAGGAGCAGTGTGACACCGTGAACCGCTGACCACATTACCTGACCAGTGGTTTCGACATCCACTTGGCGGAATTTCTTCTGTTGGGTACATTCAGAGACCATCGCGCGCAAGTAATTAAATACCCTTTCGCCAACCGATCCCTCGTCGAGACCCAGGCCCCTCTGGAACTGTGGACGAATAACAAACGTCAGTTTGTAATCTTGGGGATATTTTAGACCGAATTCGACATAGGCGCGTCCGCTTTTTCTCAAAGTTTCGATGGGGTTGGTGTTATTCCTTTTTAGCTCCTCAAGCGTATTTAACAGGTTCAGAAGTGTTTCCTTGCAAACGGAATCTAAGAGGTCTGCCTTGTCTTTGAAATAGAGATAGATTGTTGTCGGTGAGTATTCTATCTGGTCGGCAATCTTTCGCATGGAGACGTTCTCATACCCATCATTGACAAACAACTTTCGTGCTGCAACAAGAATTTGCTGCCGCAACTGCTCTTTTTCCCTTGCTCGTCGTTCTTTCGTGCCCATTGCTTTAACCTTTATTTACGGAGTCATTTAACTTTACACTATTAAGTATATCATGTATTTTTTCTTTTGTCAAATTTATTTTTCAAACATAAGTTGTTGACCAATTGTCGTATGCCTCTCGGATATTCATGTTTGGTCTCTTCGATGAAGTTGCTATCTTCAATGTGGATCTGAACGAAGATCAGATTACGGCAATCATGGATAATGGATTGCAAGCGGCACTTGGTGTGGATCCACACGGGAAATTAGCCGCGAGTTGGGGAATGATTAAAAAATATTAATCCCACAAGTCAAGTCCGAGTAATTTTCGTCCTAAGGGTGTAAGTTCCGCGGGTCCATAATTTTTCGCTTCCCAGCCCCGCGGATCACCCGGATAGGGACCCCGTCCCAATGCTCTGCGTTCTCGCCATAGTGTGATGCGTTCTTGCCGGCGTTCTTCGTCCATTGGATCAGGAACCGGATGGAAGTTCATGTATTGTGCCAACCGCGGTTGATCAGAGGTATTACGACCGTTGCCGTGTGGAAGTGCGACATGCCAAATGAGCAAGGAACCCGCCTTCCCGGGCACCTGAATGAAGTGTTCGGGTGAAATTTCTGGCACCCACGGGTTCTCCTCGTCAATCAGCGACTTGTGCGCGCTGGGCCAACAGACAAAAGACCCCTGATTATCAGCCGTATCTCTCAAAAACAGGACACCTTGTGTGTGGAACCTAACGGGTAGTTTTGAGGTGTCGGCATCCCAGTGGTACATACCCTTATGGTCCCACTCAGGATAGTCGGGATGCTGAGGGGGTTTCATGTTGACTCGGTCGGGGTGAACCCAGATCCGATGGGTGCCATATACTTCGGTATAGATTTGATGGATTGGTGGGTGTTGATAGACGTTCCACATGGCTTGGTGTTGGTACATCTCGACCATGCCTGCACCGGGTTTGTGGGGTGCTCGATACCAGTCATCTGGGTCTGAAGGATTCATCTCCAAAAACGCAAAAATCGCATCAACGACTGCATCGCAAAGTTCGGTTGGCACGGCGTTTTCGATGACCATGTAGCCGTATTCATCAAAATGGTCACGATGGGCTTGTGTGAGTATTGGCATTTGATTTCCTCGTTTACAGGCAGCTAAATTTTCCATAATAATTCTACTTTCTTTTATGGCGTGTCGTGTACACCCTGCGATTGTTAAAATCATAACAGATTCGGTAAGCAAAGTCAAATCGTAACATATCACCTTGCCTATTCGGTGAAGGGAGAGTGTCTATATATTTTTAGCATTCACCGTGAATAGCCCTGACCCGAATACTCCTACCTTGACAATATGACCGGATTGTGTTAGAATTTATATTATCAAGCCAATATCAAAAGGCAGAAAAAGGAGAAGGACGCGAAATGGAGAACCATCCTTACGCCCCGGCAAAAATAGAGCCTTATTGGCAAGCCGAGTGGCGAGAAAAAGAAACATTTAAAATTCCAAACGATATCGAAACACTGCAGACCAAACCCAAATTTTATGTGCTTGGAATGTTCCCCTATACCTCTGGTGCCGGACTTCACATGGGACATGCGAAAAACTACGTACCGACCGATGTTATCGCTAACTTCCGGCGAATGCAAGGCTATCACGTGATGCATCCAATGGGATGGGATGCTTTCGGGCTCCCCACGGAACGCTACGCAGTCCGAGAAAATGAACATCCAGCAGACATTACAAAACGGAATACCCAAACTTTCCAGCAGCAGATCCAACGTATCGGTCTCTCTTATGACTGGTCTCGCAAAATTGATACCTCTTTGCCCGAATATTACAAATGGACGCAGTGGATTTTCCTTCGACTCTATGAAAAAGGTCTTGCCTATCTCGCCGAGGTCCCCGTCAACTGGTGTCCCGCGCTTGGTACCGTCCTCTCAAACGAAGAAGTAAAAGATGGTAAATACGTTGAAACCGGTGACCCTGTTGAACGCCGTCTCATGCACCAATGGATGCTCAAAATTACCGCTTACGCCGAGCGGTTGTTGGACGACTTGGATTTATTGGATTGGCCCGATGGACTTAAAGAGATGCAACGGCACTGGATCGGCAAATCAGAAGGCGCGGACATCACCTTCGATATTAAAGATAGCGACAAAACGTTCACTGTTTTTACAACGCGTCCGGATACACTCTTCGGTGCGACCTATTGCGTGCTGGCACCTGAACATCCACTTGTTTCCGAAATAACACATCCTGATGCAGCACCAGCAGTTAACGCCTACGTTAGGGCGGCTATCAACAAATCCGACCTCCAGCGTACCGACCTCGCTACCGAAAAGACTGGTGTTTTCACGGGTGCTTATGCGATCAATCCGTGTCATAACACACCTATCCCGATCTGGGTCGCGGATTACGTCCTTATGACTTATGGCACGGGTGCCATCATGGCGGTTCCGGGACACGACGAACGCGACCATGAATTCGCTTCAACATTCGATATTCCGATCATCGAAGTCATCAAGGGCGGCGAAAAGCCTATTGAAGAGGCGCCTTTTGAAGGAGATGGTGTCTGTGTCAATTCCGATTTCCTCAACGGCTTGCGGGTTGAGGCAGCGAAACAGAAAATGATCCAATGGCTTGAAAGTGAGCGGAGAGGTGCCGGTCGGGTTCAATATCGCTTACGCGATTGGCTCTTTTCACGGCAGCGGTATTGGGGAGAACCTTTCCCATTGGCACACCTTGAAGATGGCACTATTATTCAACTGTCAGATGAGGCATTACCGGTTGAACTACCATCTATTGATGCCTACAAACCGACGGAAGATGGCAAACCCCCACTTGCCCGCGCCGATGAAGCGTGGTTGAAGGTAACACTCCCCGATGGCACAACCGCCACGCGGGAAACGAACATTATGCCGCAATGGGCAGGCTCCTGTTGGTATTACCTCCGTTTCCTTGACGCACACAATACTGAAGCACCTTTTGATACCGCCCTGGAACAGTACTGGATGCCAGTCGATCTTTACATGGGGGGTGCCGAGCATGCCGTCTTACACCTACTTTATGCGCGTTTCTGGCATAAGGTGCTTTATGATTCTGGATTAGTCTCCACGAAAGAGCCGTTCCAAGGTCTGCTCAACCAAGGCACAATTCTCGCGGAATCTTACCAAGATGCTGTGGGCAAATACTACTATCCGCACGAAGTCGATCAGAAAGACGGAAAAAGCGTCGCGAAAGCCTCTGGCGTGCCGCTCCACGTGCAGATGGAAAAAATGTCTAAATCCCGTTTCAATGTCATCAATCCAGACGACGTTATTGACAACTATGGCGCGGATGCGCTTCGGCTCTATCTTCTGTTTATCGGTCCTGTCACAGCCAGCACGCCGTGGCAAGATGCCGGAGTGGAGGGCGTTTATCGATTTCTACAACGCGTCTGGCGACTTGTTGTAAATGAAGAGAATGGCGAACTCAGCGAGAAACTCACCGACGCTGCTGGCACAACGGAGTCTGAACTCTGGCGGGCACTCCATCAAACCATCAAACAAGTAACCGAAGACACTGAATCTACTGATAAAATGAATACAGCGATTAGTCAGATGATGATTTTCACTAACGCTGCTACACAGGCGAAATCGTTACCGAAAGAGAGTTTGAAGGTGTTCCTGCACCTCCTCTCACCTTACGCACCACACATCGCTCAAGAGTTGTGGCACTGTCTCGGTGAAACAGGGTTTATCGCACAGGAGCAGTGGCCCACACACGACGAATCCGTACTGACGAGTGCCACTATAACCATAATCGCACAAGTCAATGGAAAACTTCGCAACCGGCTCCAACTGCCTGCTGATGCAACCGACAAAGAAATTGAAGAGGCAGCACTTGCAGATGAACGGGTTCAGCGATTTATTGATGGAAAACCGATTCGGAAGGTTATCGTTGTGCCAAATCGTCTTATCAACATCGTTGTTTAATATTACTGGTTATCGGTTTTCAGCAGTCGTCTGAACCGGGATTCTTATGATTTTAAGATTTGCTATGATTACAAGAGCATCTAATCATGGAACATCTAGTAATCTCACCAATCACAACTCAGACGGCTGACAAATACTAAAAAATTTATGACAGAAAATTTGGAATTTGACGGAATCAGAGGAAATGTTTCGATCATCCCATTGGGGGGCTTAGGTGAATTTGGGCTTAACATGATGGTGTATGAAACTGAAGATGACCTTATCGTCATCGATACCGGTTTTATGCTTCCTAACTCAGACATGCCCGGCGTTGACCTGATATTCCCGGATATTCACTACCTCGTTGAACGGCAAGAAAAGATTCGCGGAATCCTTCTGACCCACGGACACGAAGACCATATCGGTGCCTTAGCCTACATCCTGCGGCAATTAGATGTCCCGGTCTACAGTACACAGCTCACACTTGCAATCGCAAGCGGCAGGCTCCGTGAATACGGTGTACTCGGTAAGGCGCAACTCAACACGATCGCCCCAGGGGATACCGTTGAATTGGGTGATTTTTCCGCTGAATTCATTCACGTCACACATAGCATTCCGGATAGTGTGGCAATTGCGCTCCGCACACCGAGTGGTGTTATTGTTCATACGGGTGATTTTAAGTTCGACATGACCCCCATTGATGGTAAGTTAAGTGATGTTCAGACACTCGCTCGCTTAGGTGCGGAAGGTGTTCTGATGCTCGTCTCCGACAGCACGAACGCGGAACGTCCCGGGCAGACTCCCTCTGAACGAAGTATCTACGATACGATAGACAATATCTTCCAGAAAACGGAGCAGAAACTGTTCCTTTGCACATTTTCTTCAAGTCTACATCGTATCCAGCAGTTCATTGATCTTGCAAATAAACATCGGCGACTCGTTGCTGTTACTGGACGTTCTCTCATAAACAACGTTCGCACGGCTTCTGAACTTGGTTACCTCAATGTCAACCCTGACTATCTTATTGATGCTCGCGATGCGTCTCTGTTCAAACCACACGAGGTTGTGATTTTAACGACCGGCAGCCAAGGTGAGCCGCGTTCGGCACTGGCACTGATGGCACTTGATGATCACGCGTTTTTAAAGGTGGAACCGGGTGATACTGTGGTCATGTCGGCACGGATCATTCCGGGCAACGAAAAGTCAATAGGGAACGTGGTGAACCATTTGCTTAGACGTGGCGCGAAGATATATCATGAACGCAACGCCAATGTACATGTTTCTGGTCACGGGTCGAGTGAAGATTTGAAGTTAATGCTCAATCTCCTGCAACCTAAATTTTTTATGCCAATGCACGGCGAATACCAAAACCTGATGCGACACGCTGAACTTGCTGAATCTGTCGGCATCCCGAGTGAAAACATCAAAGTCGCTGAAGATGGCGAACTCATTCAACTCACACCTGAAACGTGCAAAGTCTTTGGACGCAAAGGACGTTCTGGACGGGTGCTTGTTGATGGCAAACCAGAAATTGGACTTGAGGATATCGTCCTCCGTGACCGTATCCAACTTTCTGAAGACGGTATCCTCGTTCCTATTATTGTTCTGCAGAGCGACATAGGTGATGGCAATCAGCAATCAGCACAAGAAAGCACTGTGGCGGACGAAACATCTGCAACGACTACACAATCTACTGACAACCAACAGGCGACAGCCGATAACGACTCCAAAACCGTGTTAAGTGCTGGACAGATAGAAATCATCTCGCGTGGATTCGTCTATATGGACGAATCGGAAGAACTTATAGAAGAAGCGAAAGAAATCACTCGACGCGTCATCGAAAATCTGAACGATGAGCAGAAGCACGAAACGGAGATAGTCCAAGATGAGGTTCGAGGCGCGCTCCGCCGATTTTTCTCAAAACAGATGCAACGGACACCATTGATTTTTCCAGTTGTTATGCAGGTTTAGAGGGCATCTTAAACATCTACACCTGATGGTTCAGAACGGTAAATTCGATTTTCTCTGGCATTCACAAGGAGTGTATAACTATGAAACGCTTATGGACCACACGAGTGAAATGTTTAATCTTTTTGAGTATACTCTTAGTTCCGGGCTGTGCGATGTTGAATCAACTGTCCCCAATAGAGATTCCCGCTGCGCAACTTCGATGCAAGGCTTACCCGCGGTTGGTTGATGGTAACATAGGGACATCCAGTATTTTGAAGGCGAAGGGATCCATTGAAAAGGATCATACGGAGGGAACTACATACCCGTATAGGTATCAGGCATCCATACAAGGGACAAATAAAGTGCAAGCCTTGATTCAGCTGAATTCCCCGAAGTATGTGAACTACATTGAGATTCATCCGGTATCAAACATTCCGAGTCTTACAGTAGAAACAGCAACAGCACAGGTAGAATCGGGCGCGGGATACCACTACACACGCATTCCGGACAATCGCCGAGCAAAATCTGAAAACGCTTCCGCGATACGCGTTAACATCGAACGAGAGGTTCTGTTTCTTCAACTCACTGCCACATCTGAGAGAGATAATGCCAAGGCAACACGAGAACCCTCGACAGACAAAATCAAAGTACCATTCAAAGATATTGTGATTCGAGAGATTAAGTTTTATGGAAAATAGAACAAAAAGTTAATAAGGAGTCAATTGAATTGAAATCATTCATATCTATCGCGGCAATCTTCACATTGGTAATAGGTTTCTCTGCTTGTGAAAGAATGTCCCAAATCATTCAACCTACTACATCCCAAATAGAAGATAAGCGTGTTGAGATTCCCATCGGAATCGCCTTACCCTTAACAGGTCGATTAGCCCCTTCTGGTACACTTATGAAACAAGGCTTTACCCTCGCTATTGATGAAATCGACAAAGCAGATGCCAGCGATCTACACCTCAAGTTCATTTTTGAGGATGATGCTGGGACGGCAGACGGAGCAGTTGAAGCCTTTAATAAACTCATTGATATCGAAGGTGTATCTGTTATTCTCGGTCCTGCGACTTCAAGCGCGACGGAGGCGGCTTTTCCCATTGCCAAAGAAAATCGGATTGTTGCAATTAGCCCGACAGCGGGGGCTCGTGGACTCACTGCCATCAGTGATTTTGTCTTCCGTATTCCGCTCACGTCAGACATCGTGGTTCCTAAAGGCATCGAGATAACGCATACAAAACTCGGCTATCAACGGGTGGTCACGATGTATGATGAGACCGATCTCTTCTCTACCGACCGAGATACGATATTGCAGGAGGTGCTCACTGCGAAAAGCATTGAGGTACTTACCACGGAAACCTTTCGGAGTGGGGATACCGACTTCTCGGCGCAATTAACCCGAATACAGGCGTTGAATCCCGATGCCGTTTTTGTTTCTGCGTTACCTCCGGAAAAACCTGGGATATTGATTCAAGCGCGCCACCTCGGTATATCGGTTCCCTTTATTGTGAGTTCATTAACCGATGTTGAGGTGAAAGCCGCGGGTGCTGCCGCGGACGGGGCAATAACGTTTATAGGGTGGCTTCCCACGGATGACACACCCGGGAATCAGGCTTTTGTTCGGAATTACAGCGCAACTTTCGGCATGGAACCAAATGCCTTCGCTGCGTCGTCGTATGCCTCTGTCTATATTTTAGCGGAAGCGATTCAGAACGCTGAATCAACCGATTCCATCGCGATTCGAGATGCTTTGGCGAATATTAGGGACTTCGACACAGTTTTGGGCAAGTTTTCTTTTGATGCCAACGGGGACGCTATTTATGATCCGAAGGTACTGATAGTAAAAGATGGCATGTTGCAAGTTTTTGAGTAGTAGAAAGCGAGCAAATTTTGTAGGTATTATAATGCCGATTTTGAATGGGATTTATGCAGATACGCCCTTTAACACAGAGGCAATACTTCAAGCGGACCTCAATATTGCGAATAAGTATCGGAGTAACCCTTTACGTTGGAAGGGTCAATTTTCACCTCAGCTGGTTCAGGTATTCTTGGACAATTATTCTGACAGTGGTTCCACTGTATTTGACCCCTTTCTTGGGAGTGGAACTGTTCTTTTAGAATCAGGAATGGCTGGACTGAAAGCTAGCGGGACCGAGATTAACCCTGCTGCTGTTATGTTAGCGCAGACCTACCGTCTTATAAACATACCTCTTGATCTACGCCGTTCACATTTACAAACGGTGTCGAATCTGCTTCATGATGAATTTTTATCGGAATTGCCACTTTTTCAGAATATTGAACAAGATCATAGTGAAACAAACTTTGAGGAGGTTAAACTTAAACTTGTTGGGTTGCTGTCAAAGGTGGATGACCGTTTCCAGATCGGATTGCTGGAAACTTTGATCACCTTATTAGATTTTTATCAAAATGATATATCAATACAGAAAATTTTTAAAGTTTGGGAAAACCTCAAGAAACTTGTTATTAACCTACCATTTTCACATCGACCTATTGAGGTTTTCCTTTCAGATGCCCGTAAAGTTCCGTTATGCAATGAATCGGTTGATCTTGTGATCACCTCACCGCCATATATTAATGTTTTTAATTACCACCAGCAATACCGGGCATCAATGGAAGCCTTGAACTGGAATTTATTAAGGGTCTCAAGATCAGAATTCGGTGCTAATAGAAAACACAGAGCCAACAGATTTCTAACAGTTGTACAGTTTTGTCTTGATATGGCTCACGCACTCAATGAGTTAGCAAGAGTATGTTGTTCTGGAGCAAGATTGATTTTTGTGGTAGGTAGAGAATCACAGGTAAAAGGAACACGGTTCTTTAATGGTGAAATCGTCGCCGAAGTTTGTCACAGATCTTTGGGATTTAACTTAATTCTTAAGCAACAACGGGTATTTCGTAATAGTTTTGGGAAAAGTATTTTTGAAGACATTCTCCACTTTTCTCCTCCTTTTGAACATCCGCCACCTGAAATATATTTAGAGAAGGCGCGAAAAGTGGCTCAAGAAACATTGGAAGCTTCATATTCAACAGTCCCGGAAAAGTCGAAAAAGGACATAAAATCAGCCGTAAAGAATATTTATGACATTCATCCATCACCTGTGTTCAACGCTAAAAGTACGAAAGGGGTTTAAGTGTGTATGTTCTACCTACACCTCATGGTGATAAGTTAAACGCATTGCTTGAAAACGAAAAACTTCCTGAAGTTGACCGTCCGCGTATCTTGGAGGCGAGGATATTCTATAACAAATGGTTAGAGACCCTAAAATCAGTTTCGGGTGGACATCAAAAAATTATCGTTGATATGGTTGACATACTCAATGAATATAAACAGTATATTGAGTTAAATGTAATATTTGACAGCGAAAAAGATTTCCTTTACCGACAGAAAGGTCAACTTAAACTTGATAATACTATTATTGAAGAATTTCTTCCTATATTATTAACCTCGACTCTTTCTGATTTACTTCAAGACCATAATTTAGATTTTGGTCCGATGACTTGTTTTTCAGGAATCAGATTTGAGGCAAGCATTAGGGAAGATAGTGTAGGTGGAGGTATGCGACTGAGAAATAAAGACCATGATTTTGCCATAAGTAGGAGGCTATTTGTCCGTTCGTCATACTATGAGGACTTTCGTAACAATCTGACGGAAAAAACTAATATTGCTTATGTTGCGGCGGAGTGCAAAACAAATCTGGATAAAACAATGTTTCAAGAAGCTGCCTCGACTGCTTTAGATGTTAAACTTGCTGTCCCAGGAGCGAAATATTATTTATTGTGTGAATGGCTTGATATGTTGCCTATAAGTACTAATACTACAGCTATTGACGAAATTCTTATACTACGTAAAGCAAAAAGGCTTTCCTCTGAGGTGCGCCGCGCGTTCAGTAGTGTTGATGGGAGAAAAGAAAATAGAAGAAAATTTGTTCAACATTTAGAAGACAACCCTTTTTCACCGGAGGTTTTCCTCAGATTTTCAGATCATGTCCGTAAGGTTGTTGAGGAGAGTCCTGAGAACGATGTAATTACGAGAGGCTATTTCTAATTTAGAGGTAAAGAAAATTATGAAAAAAACAATGTACGAAAAAATATGGGAGGCGCATCTCGTTCGCGCCTCCGCAGACGAGGTCCCGATTCTCTATATCGACACACACCTCGTTCATGAAGTCACATCCCCACAAGCGTTTGAAGGGTTGAGGCTCAACAACCGAAAGGTACGCCGTCCGGATCTGACGTTCGCGACGATGGATCACAACGTACCGACAACAGACAGATCGCTGCCGATTACGGACCTAATCGCAGCAAAACAGATGGAGACGCTGGCGGAAAACTGCGCTGAGTTTGACATTCCGCTCTATGACATTGACAGTCCCGAACAAGGCATCGTCCACGTCATCGGACCCGAACTCGGTATCACGTTGCCCGGCAAAACTATTGTTTGCGGTGATAGCCACACTTCCACGCACGGTGCACTCGGCGCACTTGCTTTCGGTATTGGTACGAGTGAGATTGAGCATGTCCTCGCCACGCAATGCCTCTTACAACAGAAATCGGAGACCTTTGAGATTCGGATTGACGGTGCCCTGCCATACGGCGTTACCGCAAAAGACATCATCCTCGCGATCATCGGACAGATCGGGATTGACGGCGGCAACGGTGCTGTCGTTGAGTATACAGGCTCTGCCATCCGCGCCCTCAGCATCGAGGAACGGATGACGGTTTGCAACATGTCAATCGAGGCAGGCGCACGCGCCGGTATGATCGCGCCTGATGACACTACCTACGAATACATCGCTGGCAGACGTTTCGCACCGGAAGGCGCAGCGTTTGACGCAGCAGTTGAACGCTGGAAGCAACTTCCTACTGACGAAGGGGCAACCTATGATCGGACGCTCCTACTCGATGCAGTAGACATGGCACCGCAGGTAACATGGGGGACAAACCCGGGTATGGTAACGGATGTAACCGGTCGCGTGCCAGATCCGGCAGATATGGCAACAGCCGATGAAAAGACTGCTACCGAACACGCCTTGGCGTATATGGACCTCAAACCGGGGACTCCAATCACGGATATTCCCGTAGACAGGGTATTCATTGGTAGTTGCACCAATTCACGTATCAGCGATCTACGGGCTGCTGCGGAAGTCGCGAAGGGTCGAAAAGTCGCCGAGACCGTCAGTGCGATGGTCGTTCCAGGTTCACAAGCCGTTAAACGTCAAGCGGAAGCAGAAGGACTCGACAAGATTTTCAGTGCTGCAGGTTTTGAATGGCGAGAAGCGGGTTGTAGTATGTGCCTCGGTATGAATCCCGATACTCTGAGCCCAGGTCAACGCTGTGCAAGCACATCAAATCGGAATTTTGAGGGCAGACAGGGCAAAGGCGGACGCACGCACCTTGTGAGTCCACAGATGGCTGCTGCGACAGCGGTAACGGGTCGTTTTGTTGATATTCGAGAATTCTCATCTTAGTTACAAGGAAAAAGAAAAAATGGAAGCATTCAAAGAACACGTTGGACGTGTCGTCCCACTTGACCGGATTAATGTTGACACCGACCAGATTATCCCGAAGCAATTCCTAAAACGGATTGAACGTACTGGCTTCGGTGAGTTTCTCTTCAATGATTGGCGTTACCTCGAAAACGGCGAACCGAACCCAGAGTTTGTGCTGAACCTCCCGCGCTACGCAGGCGTGAGTATCCTTATCGCTGGTGCGAATTTTGGTTGCGGCAGTTCACGTGAACACGCGCCGTGGGCACTTCAGCAGTACGGTTTCAAAGCGATCCTTGCACCCTCATTCGCAGACATTTTCCGTAACAACTGCTACAAGAACGGCATTCTCCCGATTGCGCTACCAGCGGATGTTATCGCCTCACTCAGTCAAACAGCACAGGATACTGAAGGATACCAGCTGATGATAGACCTTGCGGAGCAATCGGTTATCTGTCCTGACGGTACCGCACACGTTTTTGAAATTGGCGATTTTGAGAAGTATTGTTTACTGAACGGACTTGATGAAATCGGATGGACGTTGCAGTTTGAAGCGGACATTGCAACGTTTGAAAATCGGTAAATGGCTATCAGCAGTCGGCTATCAGTTTTCAGCAAAGAGATATTTATGGCAATAAAAACGATTGTAAGGGCCACAAACCTTTATTGACTGCCGAAAGTGAGTGTAGCGAACGCCCTGATAGCCGACAGCCAGTAAAAAGATGACGCATCCAAAAAAGATAAGAGCAACCTACAAAAACGGAGTAATTGAGCCGTTAGATAAGATCAATCTTCCTGAAGGACAAGCACTTGAGGTTGAAATCACATCTCTTCCCTCCGTTACCTCCGGTGGAGAGATGTCTTACAAAGCCGTTATATTCGACCTATACGGTACATTGGTTTGCAATTTTAGTCGCCAAGGATACGATCAAGTCCAAGTGAAAATGGCGGAAATCCTCGGTGTCCCATATCCAAAGTTCTGGCAAGTCATGGGAGAAACCATCGATGACAGGTCATTGGGCCGTAACCGTTCACCTGAAGAGGATATGATTGAAGTGTGTTGTCGCTTAGGTGTTAAAGCAGATAAAACGCAAATTGAGGCGGTTCTTGCCTTGCGTTACGAGTTCACTAGAACTTCCATCATCCCTGAACCCGAAGTTTTGGAAGTGTTAGGCATCTTAAAACGTAGAGACTTCCATATAGGACTCATCACTAACTGCAACGCCGATGTCCCTCTACTTTTTCGAGAATCTCCCTTAGCCCAATATATTGACGCTCCCGTTTTCTCTTGTGAAGAAAGGATTAAGAAGCCTTCACACCGCATCTATGAGATCGCGTGTGAACGATTGAAGGTGCAACCACAGGAATGTGTTTACGTTGGAGACGGGAGTAGCGAAGAATTGACAGCAGCGAAAGCGGTTGGAATGCTACCGATATTAAAGCACGCCGATCTAACGGATGTCTACGACCCACACCGACCGGACGTAGAAAACTGGCAGGGCATCACTATTGACGAAATTGCGGAGCTGCCCTATATTGTTTCCGAACTGACATAGTATAATTGCCTACTGACTGTTGACATCCGACAATCGCACAAACCGATACCCGTTCTGTTTAAGTTCGGTGATAATTTGGTCTGTCGCTTCAACTGTCCCCGAACGGTCTGCGTCTTTATTTTCCGCTTTTCCATCGTGTAAGACGATAATCGAACCTGTGCCTCCAGATGACAGGACCTTCCGTACTACGGTTTCAGCAATTTTATCAGGATTTTGTGTCGTCCAATCCCAACTCCATACATTGCAGCTGATATGCGTTCGGTTACCCTTTGCAAGCACCCACGCGACTGGTAGAAATCTCGTGAGTATCGGTGCTCGGATTACGAGCTCACCCTTAACACCGGCTTGGCGAAGTAGGGCGTCTGTCCGTTCGATTTCTCGTTGGATATAGGAGGGTGGGCAGAAACCGAGGACAGGGTGACTGTAGGAGTGATTTCCGATTTGGTGTCCTTCAGCAATAGCACGTTGAAGCGTTTCAGGATGTTTTTCAATCCGGTTTCCAATCATAAAGAAGGTAGCTTTGACGTTATGCTTGGCGAGGATGTCAAGTAGTCTATCCGTATAGGGTGGGTTCGGTCCATCATCGAAGGTCAGGGCAACCACGCGTTCGTCTGTATTCAGACGCACAACATTCTTTCCGAAGGGAGGTCTAAAGTAAATCCATAGAAGTGCCCCCGCTGTAAGTCCTGAGAGGGTGGTGATTAGTGATCTCAAAATGTGTTCCTCATCAAACCGATTTTTCTTGACAGCTTTCATCGAACATGCTATTATCTTTACGGAATTATTATAGCATCAATGATAGCCTTTTTCCTGATAATTTTATATTGCTTTACATATACTAAACTTTGGACAATTTTCAGTTCCACGGACCCAACATATCCTTTTAGGACACATAGCACTCCGCTGGCGTGCGGGAGGTGGATAGACCTTTTTCTATAGACATAACACTCCGCTGGCGTGCGGTATTTTTCTCAAAGTTCCATGCGTGTGGGAAACTCGGAGAAAATATATGGTCCCTTGAAAACTCAAATCGCACCGGACACGAATTGTCCAAACCTTAGTACATATAAGACATCTATGAAAACTACCCATAAGATCCTTTTTCAAGACGCACGAGATTTAAGAGAAATTCCTTCAGAAAGCGTTGATCTGGTCGTTACCTCCCCACCGTATCCTATGATTGAGATGTGGGACGATATGTTCAGCGATCAAAATTCAGAGATTCAAAATGTCCTTACGCGTGGTAGCGGTAAACAGGCTTATGAATTAATGCATCAGATCCTCGATTCTGTATGGAATGAAATGTTTAGAGTCTTAAAGAATGGCAGATTTGCTTGCATCAATATAGGCGATGCTACAAGAAAAGTCCGAGATGACTTCTGTTTATATCCAAACCACGCCAGAATTCTGAATTACCTATTAAATATCGGGTTCTCAGCACTCCCTGATATTCTCTGGCGCAAACAGGCGAATACCCCCAATAAATTTATGGGATCCGGTATGCTCCCTGCCGGTGCTTATGTGACACTTGAACACGAGTATATCCTAATCCTCAGAAAAGGTTCAAAAAGAGAGTTTAAAACAGAGACCGAAAAAGAAAACAGACGCGAAAGTGCCTTGTTCTGGGAAGAACGGAATATCTGGTATTCAGATGTTTGGGCGGATCTTAAGGGAACAAATCAGAAACTTCCTAATGCAGTGTCTCGATTGAGGAGCGCAGCATTCCCATTTGATTTGGCTTATCGACTTATCAATATGTATTCCGCAAAGGATGACGTTATACTTGATCCGTTTTTGGGTACAGGAACTACGACCGCGGCTGCGATGACATCAGGGCGCAATAGTATTGGTGTTGAAATTGATCAGAGTTTTCAACACGCTATTTATCCGGTTGTTTCCGATATCGTCGATTTTTCAAACAATTATTTACACGATAGACTAATAAGCCATATTCAATTTGTCATAAATCGGATTCAAAACTCCGGATTGTTAAAATATAAAAATATACATTACGGTTTTCCGGTGGTGACGAGTCAAGAACAGTTTATCCTTTTAAACGCTTTAAAAGAGGTTCAAGCCCGTCGAGAGAACACCTTTGAAATTACGTATTCAGCGGAACCGCAAGACTGGAATGTGGAACGACCTTCGGAAGCCTTGGGCAAGCGGCAGAAAATGAAGTCGCACACAAAACCTTTTCAACTCAGTATGATGGTATCGTATTCGAAATACCAGAAGACTAGGCGAATCCGTGGCGGAACCAACTCTGTCACTTCACGCGCCGCGTATTGTTAAAGATATGAAAATTCGTTCTATTAACGCTTATCAAGTCGATCTCCCACTCCATGAGGGGAGTTATAACTGGTCGGGTGGGAAATCTGTATCCGTCTTTGACAGCACTATCGTCTCAATTGAGACGGACGAAGGCGTTACCGGTTACGGAGAGGTGTGCCCACTGGGACCGTTCTATCTGCCCGCATACGCAGCAGGCACCCGCACCGGTATCGCTGAACTTGCACCGCACCTCATCGGCGAAGATCCTACGCAGCTGCTGCCACTCAACCAACGCATGGATATTGCCCTCAAGGGACACCCTTACGTGAAATCAGCAATCGATATCGCGTGTTGGGATATCCTCGGTAAAGTTGGAAACCAATCCGTTTGTACACTCCTCGGTGGGAGGTATGGAGAAGATTTCATGCTCTATCGCGCGATCTCACAACAATCTCCCGACGAGATGGCGGCGAAGGTTGCAACCTATCGAGCGGAAGGCTACCGCAAATTCCAGTTGAAGGTCGGGAGCGACCCCAATACCGATATTGAACGTATCCGAGCGGTTGCCGAATTGATGCACCCCGGAGATGTGCTTATCGCCGATGCGAACACCGGTTGGTTAATGCACCAAGCCGCCCGCGTCGTCCGAGGTGTGAATGATGTGGATGTCTATATTGAGCAGCCTTGCCTTTCTTATGAAGAATGTCTTACGATCCGTCAGCGTACAGACCATCCGTTTGTGCTTGACGAGACGATTGATAGCATCCACGCGCTCCTACGCGGGCATGCCGACCGTGCAATGGATGTTGTTAACATTAAAATTAGCAAATTCGGTGGATTGACCAAAGCAAAACTCGCCAGAGACCTTTGCATTGAACTCGGCGTTGCGATGACGATTGAAGACAGTTGGGGTGGCGATATTACAACTGCTGCAATCGCTCACCTTGCCCATAGTACGCCACCAGCATTTCTTTTTACAGCCACCGATTTCAACAGTTACGTCACCGTTAGCACTGCGGAAGGCGCGCCGCAGCGTATCAACGGCAGAATGGCAGCCTCGACGCAACCGGGCTTGGGAATTACCCCAGATATGGATGTATTAGGTGAAGCAGTCATTCATGTGGCATAATTTTTTAACGATTGCCTTTGAGCTGCTGCGTCCTACGTCCTTGCAGATTTCTGATCGTTAAGAAACCATTCATAACCTAAAATAGGTTTTTTAGCAGTTCTATATCGGTGTTGACAACGGAAACACCGCCCAGACATGATCGTAAAAAAAATCAGAATTCTCTCCGCTGCCGATGTTCGAGCAGCGTTACCAATGCCGAAAGCGATTGATGCGATGCGGCACGCCTACAGCCAACTTTCCGCAAACAAGGCGATTGCACCGCCACGCCAACATATCTCTACTGACAAAGGTGTCACACTCATAATGCCCGCTTATCTACCTGAACGCAGTGACTTCGGTATCAAAGTCGTTTCGGTTTATGACGATAATCCTAACCTCAACTTGCCTCGGATTACCGCAACAGTTTTAGTCCTCGATCCAGCCACAGGAGTCCCAAAAGCCTTCATGGACGGTACCAGCCTCACTGCCATCCGCACAGGTGCCGGTGGTGGCGTGGCAGCAGATTTGCTTGCTCGCAAAGACGCAAAAGTAGTTGGACTCTTTGGAGCCGGTGTACAGGCGAGAGCACAGTTACAAGCTGTGATGGCGGTCAGAGACATCACCTGTGTCAACCTCATCAGTCGCACACAAGCCTCTGCAGAACAATTCGCCACCGAAATTTCAGAATGGAGGGATGCTCCCGAAGTCAATCTTGTATCTACACCACAAGAAGTCGTGGAGGATGCTGATATTGTTATCTGTGCCACGACATCGGCGACTCCACTCTTTGATGGAAGTGCTTTACAACCCGGCACACATATCACAGCCGTTGGCACATTCGTCCCAGAAAAACGGGAAGTCGATACCACGACGATAAGACGAGCAGATCGGATTGTGGTCGATTCGCGGGAAGCCTGCTTAGAGGAGGCAGGTGATCTGATTATGCCAAACGCTGAAATAGATGCTGAAATCGGCGAAATCGTTAACGGCGACAAACCCGGACGGCAGTCAGATGACGAAATCACATTCTTCAAATCCGTAGGGGTGGCGGTGCAAGATGCCGTCGCAGGTGCAGCCGTACTCGCAGCGGCGGAAGCACAAGGGTTAGGTATCCTTGCGGACCTCTGGTAGACTCCACCACGGAACGTACGGATATTCATGGTGTTCCCAGTGGTAGCCGAAGTGATAACAGGTGATAAACGACCAGAAGGTCGAATAGGCGTTGCTCTGCGCTCGGTGTGGATTATCGTAACCATCTTTCGGTGTTCGATGTGGTAGATATGTCCCAAAATAAAAGAGTTGTAGTGTGCTAAGCAGAGCAGGAGAGACCCAGAAGAGTATCAGATTGAGCGTCGGGATTCCGAGAACGTATTCCAGAACCTGAAAGACAATCGCCATGCAGACTATCTGCCTCCAGCTGAGGTATTCCTTTATAAAATGAAGATACCACGCCAAGAAGCCGCTGTGTTCTCCATCGTGAAAATCTGGATCTGTGTCGCTTGCAGGTGTTCGATGGTGTGCCCAATGCTTCTCTAATAATTTACGATATGAAAACAGAGCATATATCCTGACAGCGATTGTCCCGACTATATTATTGATCCGCGTGCGTGCTTGGCAAACCGAACCGTGCATGGCATCGTGCGCTGTGATGAACAGACCGGTATAGAGAAACGTCTGACAAAGGACACCCAAAGGGACCAGCGCGATGCTAATCCCAGCAAGATCAAGTGTGAGTAAAATCGAGAGACTCAACCCCCACAGACCGATAATCGTTAGTGCAATGACTAAACCTTTGTTTGTTGGTCTCATAAGCCTTTCAAGTCCACCAGTCCAAAATAGATGAGTTGTGCGAAATAGAAGTGAAACGCAATGTGAGGCAATAGCGGTTGAGAAAATAAACCCATTCTTATGCCAATCGCCGCAAAGACGAAACTTAATCCGAACCATGCCAGATAGTTCTGCAGCGGAATACGGTTGTCTACCCATACCCAATAGTCTAATATCCCCGCTGCAGGTTCCATAAACAGATCGAAACAGACCATTAATACTGCCACACACACCGCCAACTTGATTGTATTTTTAATTATGGATTTCGGTACGATTTTTTGGACGACAGCGACTGAAGCGACGAGCATTATAAACCAAGCGCACCCGATAGAAATTGGCACACCATCAATCGAAGGACGTAGTGTCTGCCCGTACGTATACACCCCGAAAATTTTCCCTGTCCGAACACCGATCCACTCAATACCGACACTCCCTACAATAACGATGATGCTCCAGAGAATAAACCGCCGTCTTTTCCGTTGTAGGCACACCCGCCAACACTCCCAAAAGAGCCAGACCCCTAAACCAAATATCATCGGCGAAGCGAGAACTTGCATGACTCCTTGGAAAACACTGAGCAGATGCCACAATCCGCCCGCACCTAAAAGCAGATAAAGTACACCTATTTTTAGTTTATTCACTTACTCGTTTACCTGTATATCAATCTGTCGTCCCTTCCATTGCAAGTGACCGCGTTTGACTTGGTAGAATGAATTGATCCCTATTAGCAACGTGAATAAAACACCAAGCGGATGCAAAACCACGCTTGTAAAGAACGGGTGCCTGTATTTTAACGCCAGTACAGCGCGCATCGTAATATTCATAGAGATAGCAGTAAGCGATAGTTGCGTAAGTGACGCGAACCAGACGGCAATATAGGGCAAAACGCACATTGTAAACAGAGCAAACGTTAGAACAAAAAACGGGATTGTCTTGTAGCGCACCAGTCCAAAAAGGTTTTTGGAAAACCCGTTCCACACTTCACTGAACGAATGATACATTCGACAAGATACGACGCGAGTGCCAGCCGAAATCAAGATTTTGATACCCTTCTTTTTTGCCAAGCGACTTAGTTCAACGTCTTCAACAATTTGACTTGATACCGCTTGATGCCCACCGATCTGTTGATATGCCTCGCGAGTAAAGGCAATCCAGAGGCCACTCGCAGCTGCCAGCGACGGAAAACGGCTGAAATACGTAAGCCATAACGGAAGCCCCGCATAAACAAACATATCAACCACCGGAACCACAAGTTTTTCGGTCAAAGTCCCTGTCACCTTCTCTGGAAACGCGATAATAAACCAAGTTCAAACTTCTGCATGTAGGCGACAGTATTCACAATCGCGTTTGGTGCAGGCCGGTTATCTGCATCAGTGAAGATGAGTATCTCTCCATCCGCATGCTGACTCAATTGGTGGCACGCCCAATTTTTCCCCATCCAGCCCAATGGCAACGACGCGCCGCGAATCGATCGAACCTCAGAATGCCGCGCCGCGAACGTTTCAATGACTGCCCCGGTGCGATCAGTCGACTGGTCATCAAGAACGTAAATCTCAAAATTGTCGTACTTCTGTGCCAAAAATCCTTCAATACAAGCCCCGATATTGGCTTCCTCGTTCCGAGCAGGAATCAGTACTGAGACGCGTGGACAGTTCTGGAGACTGACGGATTTTTTCAGCATCGGTGCAGTCACAGTATTAAATAAAGTGATTGCCAAAATAACCGCTAACAAAGCTATCGAAATAATCATCAGAGTAAACAAAACAACGCCGACCTTTCAATGTAGCAGATTCCGTCCCTTTTCCTGACGAAGAATCCGCGTCGCGAGATCATCTAACAATGCAGTTTCAGCCTCTTCAAGCCAATCCATTCCGTGGAATGTATCCGAGTCAAAGACATTGATATCCCCGAAGAAAAAAAATACCTCAGGACGTTTCTCACCGAGGAGTTCAGTGCGAATTGCCAACGGTAGAATAGCCACAGGTTTTCCGTATGCTCTTAAAATCCATTCAACACCGCGTTTATAGTCGAGTGGACGCGTGTGCCATGGCAATAATTCGCCCTGTGGAAAAATAGAGACAAGCGGAGTTCCTTGATTCAATAATTCGACGGTATATCCCAGCGATTCAATAATGCCTTGTCGGTGCTTCGGTTCAATTGAATAAGCCCCGATCTTTGCAAAAAACTTGTATTTAGATAATTGCTCTTCAAGCATCATTAGATAAGCAATCCGTCGAAAAATCCGTTTATTGAGTAGATAAACAAAGAACCCATCCCACCATGTACTGTGATTCGGCAGCAAAAGCAACGGCAAATGACTTGGAATTTCTGGTAGATCACCCAAGAGTTGGATTGCGTGAAAATGCCGTTTGAATAACCATTTTAAATACGGTTGAAAGATAAAATCCGCCCAAAAGCGGTGTTGTGCCCGAATCATTTATTTATTATTCCAGAGTGAATTGGGAATAGTTTTTCCTGCGCTGATAGGAACTTTGTCCGTAGTCCTTCATGTAGTAGAATGCCAACTTTCTGAATTGTGGGGACAAAAACTCGACCTAAGAATGGGTTGTAGTCGCAGGTTTCGATTTTTCTTAAGATACCGCGGTAAATTTTAGCAGCTGAATAAATCGCATACTGTGAATCCGTATTGAGTAGAGAAATCCCTGGTATTGCTTCAGCATAATAGTGATCGGCGCGTTCGACTTGAAATTTTATGAGTGCTTTTAATCGAGATGTCATTTTCTCTTCCAAGATATCCCGTTCTGACACACCGAATTGCACCAAATCCGCCTGTGGTAGGTAGATACGTCCCATTTCCTTATCTTCTTTAACATCCCTCAGGATATTGGTCAGTTGCATGGCAATACCGAGTTGTTTGGCGTAGTCAAACGCCCGATCATCCTTATAACCAAGAATATGGGTCATCATCAAGCCAACAACAGCCGCAGCCCGATAGCAAAAAAGAGATAGGTCATCAAATGTTTTGTACCGCGTCCGCTGGATATCCATAGCAACACCTTTGAGCAGATCAAGGGGATATGCAATGGGAATTCCGTAAGATTTAGCCCCAAGAATAAAGGCACGAATGACCGGGTGTTCGGACTCACCCGTATTATAGGCAATTCGTAATTCCTCTGCCATAAATTGAATCTCTCTAAGAAGATCCGTCTTAGTTCGTTGGCGCGGGGTATCAATCAAATTGTCGCAGTGTCGGCAGAATCCGTACAACGCGTATGTTGCCCAACGTTGCTCACTCGGCAGCATCCGTGCAGAGAAATAGAAACTCTTTGAATAATAGGCAGTTATCCTGCGAGCGTGCTCAAAAGCGGCGCGATCTTCGTCTGCGGGTTTCCACAATTTCATGATACTTCCTCCTCTACGAATCAATCGTTGAAGACTGAACACCTCAGCTATACTGTCAAATCTTCAACAACCAATTTTACCGTCGTTTCCGCTGTTAGCAGTACGCCTGGCACACCAGCCCCTGGATGCGTACTTGCCCCGACGAAATAGAGTTTTTGTATATCTTCACTTCGATTATGCGGTCGAAAATATGCTGTTTGTGTGAGCTTCGGCTCAACCCCCCACGCACTGCCGAGATGGTTGTTCCGATGTTTTTTGAAATCTGAAGGTGTAAACGTTTCAAGCACCTCAATTGAACGCTTTAGGTCTGTTAGTCCAAAATCGTTCTCCAAGAAAGTCAATATGGTGTCTGTATATGTCCGCTTTATTTTTTCCCAATTGATGCCGCTCTCCAAATTCGGCACAGGAATTAACACATACATACTCTCACAGCCTTCCGGTGCCATTGTCGAATCGGTTTGCGACGGAATGTGTAAATACATCGAAAAATCGTCCGGAAGGATTTTATTGTCAAAAATGTCGGCCACCAATCCCTTGTACCTCTCAGAAAGAATGAGGGTATGATGCTTCAACTGAGGATACTTTTTATTAACACCAAGGTAGAGTAGAAAGGCACCCATTGAATATTGGGTTTTCCTGAGTTTCTTGTCAGACCATTTTTTACGATGTTCCGGTTTAATAAGTTCCCCATAAGTGTGTACCAAATCGGCATTGGAAATAACACCGTCTGCCTCATAAAACCTCCCTTTCGCCATAACCCCCTTCGCTTCTCGATTTTCAACGACAATCTGTCCAACCTCTGCATCGGTTTCAATGACACCGCCAAGTGCTTTGAGCACATTTTCCAGGGCTTGAACAAGATTATACATGCCACCCTTGCAAAACCAGACACCGCCAGTTTTCTCAAGATATGGAATCATTAGGTAAACCGCGGGTGCGCGGAACGGATTGCCACCTATGAACAAGGGATGAAATGAGAAAGTGAACCGGTGGCGCGAGTCGTCGAAATATTTCTTAACGAAGTTGTACGCCGGCATCAACGCTTGAAGTCGTAAAGCACGTGGCAGAAAGCTGAGCATTGTCGGCAAGTCAAAAGGGGTCGAGCCGAGTCCATCCGTGATGACGGCATCATAGAGCTGACGGGTATGCGCCATGAAACGGTCATAGTTGTCAGCGTCTTCTCTGTTGAACCGTGCCATCTGTGTTTTCATCTGTTCGCCGTTATCCGTATAGTCAAGCGATGAACCGTCATGGAAATAGATGCGATAAAATGGATCAAGTTTTACCAAATCAAGGTACTCTTCCATCTTCACACCCGCGCATGTAAACACACGCTGAATCAGGTCAGGTGCAGTGATAATTGAGGGACCCATGTCGAAAGTGTAGCCGTCCCTAACCAATTGATAGGCATGACCGCCAACTTTCGTGTTCTTTTCCAGGACCGTGACCTGCATACCTCCAGCCTGCAGCCGAATCGCCGCTGCGAGACCGCCAAATCCTGAACCGATGATAATGACTTTCCTCTTCATATCTCCCAACCTCTCAAGACCCACGCTGTTTGCTACCTGTTAACTTCTAAAAATCCGATTGGTTAACCTAAGATAAAACCTAAATCCCCGATTCATTATCCTCCGCAATAAGTGCCGCCGCCATCTTTCCAGACAATATCACCAACGGAATTCCACCACCGGGATGTACCGAACCACCCGCGAAATAGAGTCCATCAAGCGTGCGACTCCGATTTGGTATCCGTTTGAATGCAGTGGTTTTGCTATTCGACGATGTGCCGTAGATGCTTCCCTGATTGCTGGCGTAAAGTTCAGAAAAATCCTCCGGTGTGTAGATCTGCTCCACTTCAATTTGATCGGCGATGTCAAAACCGAGTCGTTTTAACTTATCCAAAACAACCGATCGCATCCGAACCGTCTCCACCTCCCACATCTGTCCCGGTGCCAAATACGGCATGTTCAACAATACAAACCAATTCTCGCCATCAGCGGGTGCATGTTCCGCATCCGCCTTACTTGTTACAGCGATATAGATAGTCGGTTCGCCGGGTACTTGTCGGTGTTTGAAAATCTGT
The DNA here is from genome assembly GCA_963662915.2 of Candidatus Poribacteria bacterium. Classification (GTDB taxonomy): domain Bacteria; phylum Poribacteria; class WGA-4E; order WGA-4E; family WGA-3G; genus WGA-3G. The sequence continues at coordinate 4,123,914 of CAXXEU010000002.1, forward strand.
TTGAATTCTGCATCGTAGTCACTGGAGAAGATAATGTTATGGTGTGCCAATTCTGAGTGTTTGGCACGAACACCCCACAAGAATACCATTCCCGATAACGCAGGTTCCAATCGATTCAATTTTTCGCGCCGCTCCTGGTGTCCGTCAATCAATTCGTTATACGCCACGACTGCATCCGCACCGCAGAGTACGTAATCCGCCTCAATCTTTTCACCATTAACTTGGACACCACTGACCCGTTTGCCATCGTGACAGATTTTTTCAACTTTTGCGGATGTCCGGAGCTGAACACCTAATTCGCGCGCTACCCTCACCAAGGCATCAACGAGACGATATATACCCCCTTTGACGTAATACCCACCCAACCCATACTCGATATACGGAATTATGTTAAGCGTCGCCGGTGCTTGAAACGGGTCTGAGCCGTTGTAAGTAGCGTAGCGGTCAAAGAGTTGAATGAGCCGCGAATCTGAGAAAAAACGGGACACACTCTGATGGACGGTCCGAAATGGATCAATTTGATGCAGCCTGAGCAACGTCTGAAAATGTCGAGGTTTCATGAGTTTCCTGAACTCATGGATCGGTGTAAACATAAAGATTTCAGACGTTAAGGTATGAATCCGTTCTGCATATTTCAAGAAACGCTCATACGCTTCTACGTCATCAGGTGATAACAGCTGAATAGCGGCTCTCATCTTCGGCTTGTCAGCACTTGCATCCATCATCGATCCATCTGAAAAGAAGTATCGGCATATTGGGTCAATCGGCACGAAATTGAGATAATCTGACCGTTTGAACCCAGCAAAATCGAACAACTCGTCAACAACAACAGGCATCGTTAATAACGACGCGCCGGTATCAAACCGGTAGCCCGCCAGAACTACCTCGTTCACCTTCCCACCGATTTTTGGATTCTTCTCGAATAATTGGACAGAGAACCCGAGTCGCGCCAGGCGAATAGCACCACTCAGGGCACCGAGCCCACCACCAATAACCGCGACTCTCTTATTTTTCATTTTTTAGTTTCTCATAGAGCATTGTGTTAAAAAACATCAGTGTGAACCCGTATCCGAAATCCTCAATCGGAATCGTCCAAATTCGGTAACCCATCTGATACGCCTCACCATACACAACAACCGGACGCGCCGTGAGATAGCCGTTGAATACCAAAATGAAGCCAGAGACAATCGCGAGATAGAGATAGGTCTTCGGTCGCAAGAGCAGATCAACGTCTAACAACGTATCCGCTAATCCAACGAGTCCGAAACAGAATATAACAAGTCCTGTATACTGCTTACCCGTACTGAAAACCCATATACCTGCCGGCAGTGCAGCGTATAAAATTGCTCTGACGTACCGAAGTGCCCTCAACCGTGTTAACCAGTTATCAGTATGCGGTAGTGTTTCCCACACTAACAAACATCCAAACGGAACTGTGATGAAGAAGAGCCACTCCCCAATTGGCAAACCTAACAACCGAAAACCGAGTGTATACGCCTCGTTGAACCACCAATGCGAACCCGCGACAATGGCATCCCATATAATATACGGGATCATGACAATTCCATTCACGAGTAGTTTCAATCGCCAACGCGAAACGTGTCTAATCCGACGACTGAATTGGGATACAACAGGTCCGACAATAATAACGAGATGAAAAAGAAGATATTCATATTTCATTGTTAGTAGTTATCAGTTGTCAGTACGGTTTTCTACGAAAACCTTTCAGTTCTCAGAAAGAGGCGTTGGGATTGTCAAATATCTCTTTTAACTGAGAGCTGATGACTATTCAAAAAGTGTTTGGAGATATATTTTCTCGTTATCAGTCAATTTCGCGTTTTCAAGTAAGAACACAAAGACATTTGTGATTAACTTCGGATCATAGGCATCTCTCTGCTGTGGCATCAATTTGATAATTTTTTTGAAATCGCGCTGAGCATCATCTGCACGTCGGAAGAAGAACGGAAGATGATAACAAGTCGTCCCGTGGATAAATAGTGCCTCAATGTCGTTTGAACTCTTCTGCAAACCCCTATCCATGATCGCCAACCCGCGCTTTGCCCACTTGAATTTAGTGTGGGGAAAAAATGCGTGCTTTCCTTTGAGAGCAATAAGTGCTCCGATGTAGACCTGTGTCCGCCCAGCGTACTTTGCTTCCATTTGTCCAATACGTTCAAACAACGCAAGGGCCGTTTCAATGCGCTTTTCGTCCTCAATCGCGGCATAGAATTGCTTTCGTGCGACTTCCAGCATTTCTTCCACTGATCCGTCAGATGCGACACTACCAAGCCACAACAAAGACAGCATTAATATCAAATTTATATGAAAAAACCTGTTAGTTTTCATTGCAAAAACTGAGTTTTTGGGACTGTTCCACAACGCGATCCAATGCGAGTTTAAGCCAATACGTGTAGTTTTCGGAATTTTCCTGAATATCTTGCTTCAGCGCACCTATGTTAATCCACTTCCAATCATCAACTTCGTTCGGATTCGGGGTGGGTTGACCGTTATAGTGCCCAACAAAGACTTGGTCGAGTTCGTGTTCAAATAGGCTATTGTCGAGTTGGGTATGATAAATAAAACTAAAGAGTCCAGTCAATTCACAATCAAACCCCATTTCTTCATGAAGCCGTCGTCTCGCGGCGCGATGATAACTTTCGCCGGGACGTGGATGACTACAGCAGGTATTCGTCCATAGTCCGCCGGAATGATACTTCGTTTGTGCTCGTTTCTGGAGCAACAATTCGCCTTCAGTGTTAAAGACAAAAATTGAAAATGCACTGTGTAATTTACCTTCACGATGCGCTTGTATTTTTTCTTGGGTGCCGATTTCTCTTCCCATCCGGTCTACGAGTATGACATGCTCTTTCACATTTCATATCCTTTCATATATGATATGCTTCTAAATATCGTTATAAAACAGCCTATAGCGATAAGAATTATCGGCAAGAAAGACAACATCTACTTGGAATCCTTGATTAGATCTTCCCGTGCCTCTTGCATTGCTATCTCTTTTCTGGCAAGCATCATTTTTAACGCGCAGCTCTGGAATTCTTGATTTAATATTGCTGTGCTTTTTGTATCGCTATCCGTTTTCTGGACAGTGCCAATTTCAAAAGGTAACTCGGATATGTCAATAAATCTTGCCATGTCTACCTCACTGTTGTCTTGCCAAAATAGGTTGGGAGGCTCTTGATTCGCGTCGGGGCTCCGGTCAAACATCTCACTGTCAACTTCATTTCTGATCCCTATCATCCGCAACAACGGTCGTTTTTCCCAATGCTGTGATCCAGAGAATCTCTGGTTAACTTCGGGCGCGCTAAAATCCATGTGGACAGCGACCTTCACTTGACGTTGCTTTTCATACCTGTGAGTACGCGCCTTCTCCGCAGGAACAACCCGTTTTTCGATCCATTCCGCCTCCGCTCGCTTTTTCTCAGTTTCATCAACCACCTCTTCTAATTTCTGTGGTGTCTGAACGAACAGCGAGATTTGGAAAGTTTTTAGCGGTACTAATTGCGCCATTGCCAATAACGGCAGACAGGTTAGGAGTAAAGTTGTCGCTATAAGTTGTAAGCGCGGTTTCAGTTTCACGTCTAACCGTCGATTGTTTTTCAGAATAGAATCAATTCGAGATTCCAACTGTGATGGCTGATTTAGAGACAACGCAAGCGAAATCGCTCGATCCCTATAGCGAACCAGGTCCAGTAGACACTGGGCATAATTTTTTCTCGCGCCTGTTAATTGGATGACCCAATCATCACAGATGCGTTCCCGTAAGTAAGCAAGTTCACGATTAAGGAAATAGTAGACGGGATGAAAAAAGAAGATAACTCCAATCAAATGCGAAAATAGGTTTGTTAACCAGTCGAGTCGCTGCACATGTGCTAACTCGTGAATAACTACCAACTCAAACTGTTCCAAATTCAACTGCCTCGGAATCAGGATGTGAGGCGATAACCAACCGAATGAGATCGGCGACACGACCTGATCTGAGAGGTAGACGGTGACTGGACGCTCTATATCCAGCTGCTGCGTCAATCGACGACAGATTGCTTGATACGAATCATCAGTTACCACTACTGCACTTCGTCGAAGTTGACGGATTCGGTATAAGCCAAACAGAAGACGAATCAACATAGTGAATGCCCCGATTGACCAGAAACACAATAGCAGATTAGTTTTATCCGAATCGACGAAAGACACACCGCCAGTAAGTAACCGGCTTTCGGATTGTGCATCGCTTTCGATGGATGAAACTCCCGGCTGATTTTCAGTTAACGCAGAGAAACCCGATATGTTTACTCGCGCTGTCTGCGTTAATTCGGATCCTGCGCCGCCTATTGTGGGTGCTGGCACAAACTGGTTTAAACCGAACAGGACCGGCAAGCTGAGTAGAGACAACAGCCATAGCAGATAGACAAGAGCATCGGAACGGCGGAAACGTTTGACAACAAACCAAGTCAACCCACATAGTAACATCCACTGCCATGAACAATTCAACAATGAAAAGAGTATTTGTTTACTCATTGGTTTCCTCGTCTTCAGGTTGATAGGTGTTAATCAACGCTTGTAAGCGATTGTGTTCCGCTGCGGTGGTCTGTCGCACTTCGAGCAGTGTATTAACCAGTTTTTCGGCTGAGTTATCAAAAAGTCGCTCCAATAAATCGCTGAGCATCGAGTGCGTAATCTCCGACTCTTTGACTAAAGGCTGGTAAACGAATGTTCTACCATCCACGTGATGCGACAAAAAACCTTTCTTCTCAAGACTTTTCATCGTCGTGGCGACGGTCGTATAGGCAAGTTTCCGATCAATGTTATCAAGCACATCGTTGACCGTAGCACGTGTCAACTTCCATACCACTTTCATCACTTCAAGTTCTAAAGGGTGTAATCTTTTGGTTTTCATCTGATGCAGTCCTTATAGAAAAAGTTAAAGGTGAATTTGACTTACAAGCCAAAACGTTGGTGTGTATGTTTTAAACTACGAACAGTAAATACTAATATTGAATACGTAATAATAGTATTATATACGCGGAAAATATATTTTTCAAGTTAATTTTCCGCCGAGTTGTCCATTTCTTAGAATTTTCCAAAGACGCGCACAAAAATTTCCATGTAGTTTTGATCGTTAACATCGCCGATCGCGCGCTGATCTATGTATCTCGCACCGATATGGAGAAACATTTGCTTTTCGTAAGCGACAAAGCTTTTCTCCATCTCAGCCAACAGTGCCTGACGGACAAAATCGTTATCATTGTCAAGCATATCGTTGAATAGGAGGATTTGCCCACCCCCCGTGAGTTTGATGGTTTTCGTGAACTGATAGACGATCTTGAGAATAAGTGCTGATGCCATATCTTGTACATTGGTCCGTTCAATTTCGCGCAATCGGAGTCGGCGGGAGATTTCCCTACCGTCAATTTCTCCGGTTAGGGAAAAGTATTCCAGTCGGTCCTCGGCCATTCGGAAGCCATTACGGATCGTGTACTTGAACATGGGGCTGATCTCAAGTGATTTGGAAGGACGCATGCGATACAAGGTCTTGAAGATGCCGACTTCGTAATGCTCGTTGTCTTTATCAAAATCGTAGTCGTATTGCACTTTGGCGCGAGCGGTCGTGACCATCCGTTCAATCCCCAAGTATTCCCACGTGACTTTAGCGGTATTAATTAGATCGTTCTGCATCAGCAAGGGATCCTTGCGCCGTTTTTCGACTTCAGTGCCGCCATCCACACCGAAAAATTGAATATCACCGTCATCCTCCATCTCCCAAACTTCTGGTTGCGACCGATAGAGATTTTCGTCTTGCCTGCCCAGAAATCCAGCAAAATACCATGTCTCGTCAGGAATCCGATCTTTTACGAACTTCAACTCATTCTCAAAAATAAGCGAAGACGCATGCGGGAGTTCTTGCTGGTAAACCAGATTAGCGAATGCCTTCGTTGAGGTAGGAGTATTTCTGAGTCCAACGTTTTCCTCGACTTGAAAACCGAGATCCAAGTCAACGACACTTGTCTGACGACTTATCTTACGATTCATGAATAGCCGGAACCCTTGGAGCCCGACATCGAATTCGTAATTGGGGTCCTGATCATTCTCCTCTTCATCACGGATCCCGTTGTTGTTCCGATCACTTTCGTCAAGAAAATCTTCATCAACATCAAAAAGCAGAATGTCATCTTCATAATCAAAGATACCGTTGTTATTTTTATCAAGGTCACCGGGAATAATTAGGGAGGGCGGATCGAGGGGTGTGTTATCGGAGTAGCGGTCCTGATCGTCGTTATCACCGACTGAACGAGAGGCATCGAATCTTGGGCCGACGCGAAAAACCTCCGCCTGAAAAATCGTATCACCAGCAGTTTGGAACGCTTTTAACACCGTCGTTGTCGCGTCGAAACGAGAACGCAAGTTTTTCCGCAACGCGCTTTTCGGTGTGACAGCCACTTCTGCTTTTATACCGTAGTTGGTGAAATTGGTTTCCAAATCCACCGCCCACACTGGGGTTTCGCGGAAGTACCAAGAGATCCCTAACTGGGATTTCCCGAACTTTGTGACTTCACGTAAGCCGATACCAGAGCCTTCTGTCCTGCCTTCTTGCCCGTTCAGTCGGTTGAGCAAGCCAGGCACCATCAGAATTGTCCAATCGGTACGATCAGAGCGGACCTCCCACCGAACACCACTTAGGTCAATCTGATCAAAGGTGAATTTTGTGAAGGTCGTTGGAACTTCTCCAAGGCTCAGGATATTTTTAACACTGCCCGCCGTTTCCTCAATGACCATGACACTGTGGAAGCCACGCCGAAAAAGACGGTCGAAATCGAAATTATCCTGCCTCACGCGTTCCTCCTCTGTATCAGCGAGGAAGTTCCGTCTGTTTGTGAAATCGTACTCGACACGTCCGGATAGAAACAACTTGCCGAAGAGACTGTACACGTCCTCTGCCTGGGAGCGGAACGTGAGGGAACAAAAAAGCAAGACTTTTAAGAGAAAGAAAAAACTTTTAACAGGAAAACCGGGGCGGCTCCGGGACTTTTGGTCGTTTGTATTTATTTCCATATCTTATTAACCGTCAGCGGTCAGGTCGCTTCGCTCTCAGGTGTCAGTAAGAAATATTTGTGGCAGAAAAACACGTGGGCATGCCATACGACCTGCTGACCGCTGATAGCCACTCCGCTATCGCAAAATATCCTCTGGTCCATAGGACTCCGTGAAGGTTGTCCAAATGCCCGTGCGCTTATCAAAACGACTCAATCCACGATACGTGCCAAGCCAGACGTAGTGATGCCCGATAACCATGGAGAGTATACCGTTATGTGCCAGACCGTCCTCCCGAGTGTAGGTCGTCCAGCTATCTGTCACCTGATCAAACCGACTGACCCCTGCATTGTAGGTACCGATCCAGACCTCTGTTCCATCAACGCCGATGGTGGTCACTTTGTTGCTAGCGAGTCCATCTTCTGTCGTATAGGCAGCCCAAACCTCTGTCTTTTCATTATAGAGCGTCACACCACGATTGCTGCCGAACCAAACACGATCGCCATCAATCGCAATACAGCTGACTTCATTGCTTACCAGCCCATCTTCTACTGTGATTGTCTTCCAGACATCTCTACCGATATTATATTTGCTTACCCCGCGGCGTGTGCCGACCCAGACATGTTTCTTGCTCGCCGTGATACACCAAATTTCATCGGTCACCAATGATTCCGCGAATTCCTTAGATACCGCAGAAGGTTGGATCTCAGTACCCGATGTGTAGGTAATCCAAGCGTTAAGGTCATCTGCTGTGCGAGGGTACTTCCCAATCCCGGAATTCGTCCCGACCCAAATGCTATTGCCATCGCTGCTAACGGAGGTTATATTATTGGCAGGTAACCCGTGTTCAGTTTTGTACTGATCCCACCGGAGTGCCAATTTATCAAAACGATTTGCTCCGTCGCGTGTCCCAATCCAGACGTATTGTGCATCAACAACAATAGAACTCACAACATTATCGGAAAGTGAATCTCTCTTTTTGCGACGATGCTCGTGCCAATGACCGCCGTGGGTTTCTATGTTTTCGGATCCACCCTTTTGTTGATAATTCCGCCAGGTTCCTAAGTGCTTATCGTAGCGGGACAGGCCTTTGCCGGTGCCGACCCAGACAAATCGCTCATCTACATCTACCGTCCGAACAGTGCGTCCAACAAGGGTTGGCAGTGCTGTCAAAGGTGTCCAAGATTCTTTCCGCTTGTCGTAACGAGACAGCCCACGCAAAGTCCCGACCCACACATAGTCTTCATCGACTGCAAGCCCATACTCACCGACATGGTTATGAAGGAGTCCTTTGATATCTTTAAAGGTTGTCCAGGTACCGGAGGAGAAATGAAATCGTCGAAGCCCATTATTCGGCGCAGCTAACCAGAGATAGTCATCATCGGTTGCCAATTCGAGCGTCCCGCGTCCCGATCTGATTGTCGTCCACTCCTTATTTTGCCTGTCGTATCGGGTAACACCTACATCTTCCCAAGGTCTGTAGAGTATCCAAACATCGTTCTCTGTTGAAATAATGCGCCGAATGGTATTCGCAGCAAGTACGTCATTCGTTGAAAACGTCGTCCATTTTTCTGTTTTCTTATCGTATCGTGACAACGGACGGTTGCTGCTTCTATCCCATTCCGAACGCGCGACCCAGATGAAGTCGTCATCTACAGTAATCCATTCCGCGCCTCTACCCGCCAGTCCATCTCTGGGTCCGAAATTTTTCCATTCACGAGTGATTTCATTGTAGCGAGTGAGTCCACGTCCAGATGCAAACCAGACATTTGGTCCGTCAACCCCAAGTGCATTTATACGTTCAATATCACGATGCCCTTCTTCTTCGACCATTTCCCATGTCCCCGTTGCTTTGCTATAATGGTTTAATTCCAGCCCTATTATCGGAACAACCCAGACGCTCTGCTCACTGACATCAATTTTACTCACATCGTCTGTAGAGAGTCCATCATCTGTGGTGAAATGCTGCCATATATCCGAAATTTTCTCGTAACGGAGAACACCGTAGTCCGTCGTGAACCAGACAGCATCCGTATCCACATAGGTCCAACGCAGGAGTGTCATAGATCTTTTTTGAGTAGACTTCAAAATATCCAAGCGTGTGAAACGTCGCCATGTTGCTGTTGGACGATGGAACCGCACGATACCACCATTCGGCGAAGTCCCCCAGTTATTGAACCAGATGTAATCCCCATCAAACTTGATGTTTGAAACCTTAGTTTCAAGAAATGGCTCTCGAACTGGACGGGACTGATGTAGTGTCTCTTTCCCACTTTGGGTGTCATATTCAACAAGACCAATATCTGTCGCCACCCAGAGTATACCACCCGTCCCACAGAGGATATCGCGAATGTTATATGGCACGTTTGAGAGAGAATTCCAAGAATCGGAAGCAATCGTATAACTTCCCAAACCCTGAGGTGTGCCAATCCAGAGGATACCATCCTGAAAGGCGAGCGCGGTGACATTGGGCGAGGGCAATCGCTTGTTGAAAGAAAGCGGCATCCAACGTTGGTGGTTACTGTCATACTTTGCAACCCCCTGGCGCGTTCCTGCCCATAGTGTCCGTTCCTCGTTTTCCCCTATAGAAAGCAGCACATTAACATACGGATTGGGAAGACCATCAGAAACAGGATGCATCTCCTTGTCCGCGACCGAATATCGCCAAATACCCTCCACACCACCAAACCAAACATCTGCTTGACCAGCAAGTACAGCTAATATCAACGGGTCCTTGGACTCCGGTAGTGCAAGTTGTGACCATTCCTGAGAGGTTGTATCATACACTGCGGGCCCAGAACTTGTACCGAGCCAGATACGTTGACTTTGCGATGCAACATCCACATCAACAGATGTCACAAAAGTCTCGCTTTGAATGGTGTTCGGCTGTTGACTTTCGGCTTTCGGTAAAGAGGTTTCTGATGCATTCATACCCTCTTGCTGATTGCTTCGCAAGTCGCGTGTGGACTTGCGGGACAATGCTGACTGCCGATTGCTATTTTGCGGCGTACGAAACGACCACTCACCACCGAAGTATGCCCGTTTACCAAGCCCGCGATCACTCCCAATCCAAACCTGGGGCGAATAGCTGTCGGTTGTCGTCTGTCGGTTGTCAGTATCCGGCGGTTGCGTATCACTTTCTGCTACAGATTGCTCTTGCTGGCGGCTAATAGATACTGATGTAATATAAGGGGTCGGCAGTCCATCTTCTTTGGAAATGATTTCCCAACTGCGCGTTTGCGGCGAGTAAATTGAAATCCCTGCGACTGTCGCAATCCAAAAGTTTCCATCCGGGCCACGTGCTATATCTCGGACATCGTTGTCAGCAAGAAAATCGGCTTGTTTGTAAAGCGTCCACGCACCGGTCACTTTATCGAAACGACTCACACCATCCTCTTTGCTCGCAAACCAGACCTCATTACCTTGTATCGTAATCCAGCTCACATGATTACTCGCCAATCCATCTACGTTGGTATAGTGGACCCATGTGTTCACAGGCTTGATGAAACGATGTACACCGGCATTGGCAGTCCCAAACCAGACTTGGAATCCGTCTGCACGGATGCAGGTGATCATATTACTTCTCAATAGATCGGTTTTTGTATACGTTTTGATGAACGTCTGATCAACCTGATTGTATTGACTTACCCCTTCGTCTTGGGTACCGAACCAAACACTGGCATCATCGACCGCAATCGTGGCAATCTCGCTGTCTATCAATCCATCTGATTTCGTATAGTTATTCCAAGAATCCGTATCTCGATGGTAGCGACTGACACCGCCTCTGCTGAACCTCGGATCTTCGTCCCAGCCATGTGGATCCGGGTTTACCTCTCTATCGGTGCCGACCCAGACGTATTCCGGCTCAACAGCGATTGTTGTAATTATTTTGCTAACCAAACCATCTTTCCGAGTGCGTACCGCCCAACTATCAATTGTTTTGTCATAACGGTTTAACCCCTCGGATGTTCCAAACCATACGTAGTTTCCGTCGACTGCAATAGAAGAAACCTCATCGCTCGCCAATCCGTCAATGGTTCGGAAGGTCGAAAAGGTGTTTGTTTGCATATCGTAGCGGCTCACACCCTCATCCGTAGCGAACCAGACCCATTGGCCATCAATGGCAACGGCATTGACTATATCATTCGTCAACCCATCTTCCATAGTATAGTGTATCCACTCATCCCGTTGACGGTCCCAGCGCGAAACCCCTCTTGTCGTTGCAATCCACACATTGTCTGCATCCGCAGCAATACAGTTAACTTCGTTACTAACGAGTGTCCGTTCAGTGGGCCACGCCTTTATAGATACTGAACCCGTTTGGGAATCCTCAAACGGTACATCGGATTGCTGGTCGGTTGCTAATGTCCCACATCCCAAAATCCCAAACAGGGGCAGCAACACTAAAGCATAGGCAACGGAAGCAATATCCAAACGTTTGTATCTGAATTTCTCAACCCAAAGAAGACCTTCACTGTTTTGCTTTATCATTTCTTTACGCCAAAACCCAATCTCTCAGGCTTCGGATATTGGCGTGCCTCCTTTTGTCCTTGAAGCAAAGTCAACTCAAGGATTCTTGAGTAATCGCTGTTTTGATGCCTTTTTGGTTAAGACGCAGCAGGTTTAAAAGAAGCATAGGCGAATCATACGAAATACCTTATTAATCGATTAAGATCTGTTCGATAGAATGTACAAACAACACATCTTTCACCTCATCATAGCGTTGGAGGATTTGAGATAAGTCATCAGAATTAAGGTCTTCTCCTGTTAATCCTGTGATAACGAGGTCAGCCTGAGCAGATTGATGGGATACTTCTTCTTCCAACGCTTCCAAGCTATCATAGGAAACCGATGTCACATTTTGCATTGAGATCGGCAACCGTCCTTCTACCATGAGGTTCGAGAGTCTGTCCGCTTCCCGCTCAGCATCTCTGGAATCGGAGCAAGCGAAAAGTCTAATTTCAGCACCTCTCCAGTCAGGGTGTCCAATAATGATATACGCCAGCAAGAGCATCATCGGGGCATTTTTTAGGTTCTCCTCCGTCACCCAAACATGGATGGAGGACTTATAACCGAAGCGGTACCCCGTGGATCTAAGGATTAGAATGTTGAAAAGTGAATTTATAGCGATCGGCATGCCCTGTTTGATCTCCTCAATTTCCTCTGGATTCTCTTCGTCAAACTCAAAGAGTATGGTATTGTTAGGCAGTCCCGAAATCCCTGGCATCTGCGCGATCTGTGTGATCGCCAGTTGAAAAGTTGGAGAAATCAGGGTATCAACGAAAATGCTGGCTCTACTGACCTCTGTGCGTTTGATGAGTTTATCAACGTGGAGACGCGCCTTTATTTCGTTGGGAAATGTGTAATCACCAAGGTAGAGTTGAAGGAAGTGTCCGAAACCGTGTCTGTGGCAGATCCACCGGAGCAAGTCGAAATGCCCAAGTCGATGTTCCCCTAAGCGTGAAACGGCGACGATCGAAGGGCGCCACCCCCCTTCAGAGGTCATCGCTCGGCTTTTTTGTAGGGTTGTCTGCAACCAGCGGGTTAGCTGAAACATCGTTCCTTGAAAGATTGCGGCTAAGTCGCGCTCGTCTTGACGGCTGCGCCGGAGTCCTATGTAGGTGCCACCCATGAGAACCAATGCAATGAGGGCATAGAGTGCGCTAATCTGAACCATCATCAGACCGCACATCACAGTACCCAGCAGAGACAAATACCAGCGTGAATGAAAGGTTGGACGATAGGACGGATTGCCTGCAAAATGCTCAAGAAACGACACCGCACAGAGTGCTCCGTAAGTTACCATAAAGAACATACTCAAAATTTGGGCGATAAAGTCTACATCTCCTATAACAACAAATACGATGGCAACAACACCCGATACCCCCGTGGCATACACCGGTTCTTGACTTTTTCCTACACCCCTTTCCATGAGGCGATTCAGCCTTGGAATCGGAAAAACGTTATCACGGGCGAGCATTTGCAGCGTTCTTGGTGCCACCATGATTGAACCGAGGGCGGAGGATAGCGCAGCTGCACCTAATCCGATATAGATTGCCGGACTCCATAGGGCGACTTGTGCCATAATAAATTGGTCTTTATCCAGTTCCGCAGGTGTAGCACTTTGCGCCAACTTGACAGCAACAAGGACGTATATCACCATACCGCCGAACGTCGCGCCGATTGTGCCGAGAGGTATACTCCTCCGCGGGTTCTTTAGATCTCCTGACAGCCCCAAACCCGCAATCATACCTGTAAAGGCGGGGAAACAGGTTGCGAAAACCGTTCCAAAACTATCTGGATTTTCAATCCGTGCTGTAAGATTTAGACCTTCGGGGCGTATCTCTTCGGGGCCTTCACCAAACAGAAAAGCAAAAATTGAGACCGTAAGCATTACACAGACAAACCAGAGAAGTTGTACACCTACGCCTGCTCCCTTCGTCAGCATGATCACCAACATCAGGAACATGCTAGGGATACTTACCCAGCGCGCATCTAAGCCGAAGCCATAAATCGCTTCAACCCATTCATAAACGGGTTGAAAGGCTTCCGCAAAAGCGACGATATAGAAAGCAACCGAAATCGCTTGCGAAATATATAGAGCGATTCCGATCGAGCCACCGATACTTGCACCGAAAGAACGACTCACAATATAATACGCACCACCGCCAGCGACCCGACGGTTCGTCGCAATTTCAGACACCGCCAAAACTGTCGGAACTGTCACCAAATGCCCAAGTAGGACAACCATGAGTGTCCCCCAGAGCCCAGCATGTGCAACAGCGTAACCGAACCGTAAAAAAAGGATCGCCCCGAGGATCGTGCTAATTGAAGCCAAAAATACAGGAGCCGTACCAAATCCGTGTCCATTTTGACTTTCAGATTTCTGTGAAGCTTCTGAAAACATACGCACCTCCTTAGTGGTCTGTCCAGTCTAAAATCCGGGGTATATAATTTGGCTATAGGAACAGGAAGCCTCACCACTGTGATTAGATGACCCTAAAAATAAAAGTGGACAGCCCATAAGTTTATGAGAATTTCTTAATACAGATATATAAAATTTCACGAAGTACCGACGCATGATTAACACTCAAATCACGCTATTACCGCAATTATTATGCCATAAAAGCGTTTCATAGGCAAGAAAAGCATAACACCAAATCATTTAAACTCAGTGAAAAATGTTCCAAAAACCTATTTGACAAAAACGCCGAGATGCTCTACAGTGTACTTCAACGGCAAAATAACAACCCGAATTGACTTGTAGAGACGGAGGTATTTCTATGCCATTTGGAGGTAATGACTGGCTCGCTTTAACCGAGGAACCAACCCTGGAACCAGAGATTCCCATCTGTGATCCACACCACCATTTTTGGGATTTCCGAACTGAGCGTATCCCTTACCAACGGTATCTGCTCCATGATCTGATAGCGGATATTAATAGCGGGCACAATGTGCGTTCTACTGTGTTCGTTGAGGCGAGAGCGATGTATCGCACTGATGGACCGGCGGAGATGCGCCCTGTGGGTGAGGTTGAATTCGTGCAAGGGTTAGCGGCTGCGAGTGCAAGCGGTTTATACGGCACGAGTCGTGCTGCCGCTGCGATTGTTGGACACGCAAATTTAAACCTCGGTGAGCGCGTCGAACCTGTACTGGAAGCCCTACAAGCGGCAAGCCCAAATCGGTTCCGAGGGATTCGCCATTCTGTCACTTGGGACCCACACCCAGAGATAGCAGGAGCCTCCGCATACAGAACGCAAACACAACTGGCGCGTGAAGATTTCCGTGCGGGGGCGCGGGTTTTGGCGCGTATGGGGATGTCTTTTGAGGGTTGGATGTATTTCCCACAACTCCATGAACTTGCCGATTTCGCGAAAGCCGTTCCTGATCTGACGATTATTTCAAATCATATCGGGGGTTTGCTAAGGGTCGGCCCGTATGGCGGTAGGGATGAGGAAGTGTTGGAGGCTTGGCGGCGTGGTATCGCTGCAGTTGCGGCGTGTCCGAACGTTCACATGAAACTCGGTGGTATTGGAATGCCTCGCACGGGTTTTGACTGGCACGAACGGGAGGAACCGATCGACTCTGAAGAGTTGGCGGAATCTATGGCACCTTTTATGAATTATTGTATTGAGCAGTTTGGTCCGGAGCGGTGTATGTTTGAAAGCAACTTCCCTGTTGATAAGGTTTCGTTTTCATACAACGTGATGTATAACGCGTTTAAACGGTTGTCGTCAGGGTACTCGGCTGATGAGCGCGCCGCGTTGTTTCACGATACGGCCGTTCGTGTGTATCGGATAGATGTCTGAGGAAGCTTGAAACCGAACTCTTTGGCTACCTCTTCAAGTGTAACCATCAGATTATCTGACGAAAATAAAGAAAGAGGAAATTATGGAACGTATTTTCGTCAAAAGGGTGAAGCCTGCTTCAATTGCAAATCAGAATTCTACTGAGCAATTGTCACTCTTTTGAAGATTTCAAGACATCTTAAATGAAAACTCTGGTGTGGCTATGGACGACTGATACACCAGTCTGCGCGTTCCTTGAACTCCGCCTGATAGTGAGAACGCCACTTGGAAATGCTCGACCGACCGGGACCATCAACATAGTGATTGGTGTTCCCGACGCGTTTGAATTGTCCGCCCCAACTTTCCTGGGTGGGGTCATCGGGGTTGTTCAACCCGCGGTTCGCACTCACGAGCCACAGGAACGAAGGCGAATCCCCTTCACAGACCCCGGTGCATCCCATCCCTTCGTGCGGATAGACATCACAGAGAGGTCCGTGGTTATTGCGAATGTGCTCGTTGATCCAGGTGAGGTCTGAAACCGGATCATCGCCGCCGAACATCCCCTGATATGTTTTTCGCGAGTGAATGATGAACAATTTTGGGAAATTATCGCGCAACCAACCAATCGTGCCGTCTTGGGTCGCAATTTGATGAATACGTAGTTTGCTTAGGAACGTTTCCATGTCGGCAGCACTGCGTGTATTTTGGACCTTCCACACCGCCTGTGCTACAACGCTGCAATCGCCCCAGATGCCAATATAGACCGGACGAGGATCGGGCTTGTCCACGATGCTGATGATTGCCTCCGAAGCCTCACTGTCTTTACCTTCACCAATATTGACAGTGCCCTTTTTGCCCCAAGTGCCGCTACGGCCCTGGAAAGTAACCGAACGCAGATAGTCCGGGGTGGGATACAAGGGATCATGTTTTTTCAGGTTCTCATATACCATTTCGTAGCGGTCGATCACATCCAATATGTTTTGTTTCTTGGCTATGTTAGCGAAGGTGCCGGCTGAAGCTATCAGTGCTTCAATGTCAAACTCATTGGCATACAACAGAAAGCGGACTATCGACTGCATATCATCCGGGTCGCTCTTTTGATCGTTGGGTAGATCGCCACTCTTGACAACGCCAATGGGTGGAAAATCTGATGTCATGATTACACGCAGTTTATTCGCTGGATGGTGTTCACTTTCTTTGCGTTCCATATTCTCCTCTTGTGCGAAAGGAATAGTGCTAAATAGAAGCAGGATTATTACTATGAAATAGAATTTGAGATTCCTCTGGGTTGTGCCGCTGTACGCATCAAGTGTATGTGTCATCGGTTTTGTCTCCGCTGCATTTCAGTGTTAACGGCGCGAATTCCAGCCACCGTCTCGTTAATTGGATTATTTGCCCGGTCGCGAAATCCGTACTTACGTGCGTTGTTCCTAATGTATGCCCCACATAGGTGGTATCCGACGCATTGCGGGATCTCCCAGAGTGCGTCCATCACTTGTTGATAGTGATCTGTATCGTGCAGACGGTCCGCTGTCGGTGGCCAACTTGTGTCGCCGTGGGCGCGTATATGTCCTGCCGCGTCTGCCAGCAGAACCGGTCGGTCTGCGAAACCTGCCCAGCGCTGCATCTTCGTGGCGATATTTTCTACTGTCCCAAAGCACTGAAAACTGAGTACATCAATGTAGGACAGTGCTGCTTGGACGACTTCCTCGGGTAGCAGTGCGTTTGCCTCCCATCGGTCACCCAAAATTAGGTGGTTCGGGTCATACCGACGGATAGCGTCATGAGTGACCTTGTAGTAGCGTTCGGCAATCGCCGAGAGTTCGCGGCGACCGGCTTCCGATTCGAGTAGGTCTGGATCAACCAACGCCCCACGCCACTTTGTGGCAGGCGAGGTATGCACCCACTGCGGACAATCGCAGTAAAAGTAGCCGATAAGTTTGGGATCGTCACGCAAGCGTACACACTCATCGCGGGCGACGTAGTCGCACCACGCCTCGAAGTCGGGACTCATTAGATCGGGCATACGAACTTCAACCTGCCACTGATGTGCCTCGGTGAAAGGTAGCAGATGGCAGTAAGGCATGTCCGTCCATTGGTATTCCTCATAGATGAAGGGTCGCGAATGGCGGTGGTAGCCGTCAGTGATAATTACGACTTCTTGGGTCCAGCCAATCGTGTTAAAGCCCCAGCCCTGCAGATCATCGGCAACGGCGCGTAGCCACTGTTCATGGCTGTTGCCAAATTCGCGTTCCCACACGCCGTCCGATTCTACATACCGTAACGCAGCCGAGTCGATATGGTTCATGCCGATGGACCAGAACGGCGCACCGTCGGGTGTGATGAACCACCAACGTCCATCTCGCTTCTCAACTGTGTAAAAGTTTGCCATTGTGGTTGGTGTTCCTTTCATCTTCTCGGCGGCTTAATCATCAGGTCTTCAACAATACCGACAAGTTGGCTATCCGACAGCTTCGGATCCAGATAAGACCGAAAACCCGGTTTCATTTCCCATTCATATCCGTTCGACAACCTACCTTTCCCTTCTGTAACTTCAGTGAAATAGCTGCTGACACCACGCACGCCGTATAAGACTGCAAGCTGGTCCCAACTGGAGCGATTCCTGTATTCCCCATTAAACCGCCGATAAAACGCTTCCCGCACAGGATTTTCAGCAGGCGTTTCTGCAAGTCTCGCACCGGTGTGTACAGACTCTCCATAATGGCTGATAACGAGCTGGGTGGGCCAATTGTGGATAACATACGCCGACTTATCAATCAGATTGTGACGCACTGTGTTGTAGGGATCGTCAATGAGTAACGCCATCACTACGAGTTTGGTAACTTTTTGGGCAACGAGGTTAGGATTGGCTTTCAGGAGATCATAGAGATTGTTGAGGAACCCGACGCTGATAATTGTTACTGAGTTATCGGGTTGCTCACTCAGCACTTGTTGATAAAGCTCCAAGGAACTCGGTGTTGGAGTAGTTGGAAGATTGTGTGGAAAATTAGCGAGGGTATCCAGATAGCTTGATTCATCAGGATCAGCGAGGTCACCCTTAAAGATACCAATCGGAATGTCCGCGCGGTTGTACCACGTATTGATGGCACAAATAGCCTTCGCAGCACTTGGGTGTACTTCGTTGAAAGAGATGGCGAGGATTTCAGCCTCTCCACTATCCGCCAAGGCGTGCAGCACTGCCAGTGCGCCGACATCATCCACGTCGGTAGACATATCGGTCTCAAATATTACCTTTTTTGGTTGCATTTCCTCAGACCCTTCCGCCAGTAAATTGGTTGGTGTTACTATCATAACCAAGAACGTCAATATTGCGACAAGGCACGAAACCTTAGCGTTCCGCTTTGAATAAAAAAGAAAGACTGAATACTGCATTTACACCTCTGTCCTGTCAGACTCCCCGAAAAAACGCTCTTTTGTACTGAGACGTTTCCATTTCTCAATAATTTTGCTGTAAATTGGAGATTCATCTTTATCGTGAATACGGTCCCGTGCATCAAGCCAAGCAACGATTCGACGGACACCCTCAACAAACGGAATCGTATAGTGAAAATTCAGATCCGTTTTTGCCGCCGTATTATCGAAAATGTTGTTGTATTGGAAATTCTCTCTGCACCATTCGGCTTCCTTTGGCGCAATCTCAAACAGGACATCGGTTGGAATGTGAACCAGTTCGGGTTCTGGGGCATTCATCGCCTGTGCAACCGTCTGATGGTACTGATTCCAAGTCATCGGTTCTTCACTCGCTGTGTGGTACCCTTTTCCGAAAGTTTGATCATTGCCCACGGCTTCAATAAAGGCGCGTCCAACATCGTCACGATGACACGCTGCCCAGAGGGAAGAACCGTCGCCGTGCGTGATAATCGGTTTGCCGAGACGGATACGATTGAAGTAATAAGCACCGCCGAGTCCGAGCGAATGAATCAGCCCGCGTCCTTCGCCGTAAGTGTGTGCGGGACGGATGATTGTAACTGGAAAATCGCCACGCTCGTGTGCCGCCTCCAAAAGTCGTTCGCATTTCGCTTTATTGTAGGCGTAGGGGAAAGACGGCATCGGCTGCCGTTCTGCGTCTTCTCGGATAGGATAGCGGTGTGCAGGTTTGGTGTAAACATCGACTGTGCTACAAAAGATAAATTGACCTACGCGTCCGTGAAATGCTCGGATGGCACTCTCAACATCCGCTGGAACGAAACCGATCATGTCAATAACAGCGTCGAAGTTCCCTACTTCCGTCATCTGTGCTTCAAAAGCGGCGTAGTCTTTTCGATTGCCAATAATAGTGCTATATCCGTCTGGAATATCCGCCTCTGTCTGTCCGCGATTGTAGAGCGTCACATCCTCGCCACGCGCTACAAGAAAGCGTGTAATTGCCGTGCTAATCAATCCCGTGCCACCAATAATCAAAATCCGCATGACTGTCTCCCATATGCCTCAAAGATGAAAACCCTTCGCAATGCTAATGAATGTTCGATGTGGATTACCCACGCGCAATATTACTCACATCAAAACCGTCTTTCGATAAAAATTAACGATTTATGAAACACCCTCACTTAACTGAGGGTAGCACAATCGGTGTGCTGGCGTTGTTTCTAAACTTCAACGTGTTTACGTTGTTCTCGGGCTGGGTATAGTCCACAAACTCCGTTGGATCGGTTCCGTTGAGGTATTCCTCAATGTTGGTGTATCCGTCTTTGTCGTTGTCCTTCGAGGCATTGGAAGCGGCACGAGGATCAAGCCCGTACCTCTTTTCCCATTCGTCGGGCATACCGTCCGCATCGGTGTCAAGCGGGGCAGGCAGGCTTTTGAGTTGGGGCCATCCGCCGACATCTGCCTGTGAGTCAATAATACCGCACTTTTTTGATTCATCAGGCACGGACACCTTCTTTTCGTATGTTTCCCCTTCATAAGTTGCATAGCCATTACGGGTTTCGTCAATAATGCGTGCATCTACTATATCGCGTTTGGGCAATGAAGCACCTACATCGTCAAGCACAGAAGAATAGGCTTCTTCGGCAGTTTGCTGGTTGATTGGTATAGATTCAAAAGGTTGGGAAAGTTTTAATCCAGCAATATGCGAACTGCCACCCTGAGGCTGCACGCCTCCCTCCCAGTTGTTCGCCGTAACTGCAGGGTTGCCATGAACAACATTATCGGCAACATACCATTTGCCAAAGTCATCTGCCAAGTCCCGCGATGACGGATTAACGATACGGTGCGTCACCTCACCCGGACGGGTTGCAGGTCCCGGCTTATAGTAATTGGCTACCATGTTGACAACAGTAAAGTTAAATTTCTCATTGCCTTGTTGCTCTTTCTCGCCACCGTAGGCACTGTTATAACCCCAGTTGTATATCACATTATTTCTGAAATCGTTATATCCGCAACCTGAAGCGAAACGTGGGTTACGACTGCTGTGGTGCGCCAGTAGGTTATGATGGTACGTGCTACGGTTTGACCCCCATATTCCGCCGAATCCATGAGTCCCTTTGATGTGCCCAGAAGCGTATAGACTTTCGGATATTAAACACCATTGAATGGTTACATTTTCACAATGGTAAATCGATACCGTTTCATCGATACTCCAACTTGCCGATACATGGTCAAGGATAATGTTCTTGTGATACCTGCCTGATATGGCATCCGCATCATTATCCGTTTCATCTCCCAACCTCACCCTTATGTATCTAATAATCACCTCGCTTGCGCTAATTGAGAGCGGATATCTCTTAATGCAAATACCGTCCCCCGGAGCTGTCTGCCCAGCGATCGTGATATATGGATTGGAGATTGTCAATCGACTTTCAAGGTTAATCGTACCCGAAACCGTGAACACGACGATCCGGGGTCCTTCAGTTTCGCAGGCATCGCGCAGGCTTCCCGGGCCAGAGTCGTTCAGATTCGTCACCAAGATTACTTTTCCGCCTCTACCACCGCGTGTCACCGCGCCGTAACCTTCGGCACCCGGAAATGCGGGCACAGATAGGGTATCCGCCGCAAATCCGTTCGGAATCAGGGCAAGAATACCAACACACACCAGAAGTTGGCATCTGTGCAGAAGTGCTGGCTGACGAAAACAGATTCGGAGATCGGCATCAACGAGAGAGCGGAATGAATCCACAAATTTCTTTGTTACGAGGGATCGTTTTTTCATAAAGTCTCTTCCTTTCTTGTTTGGAGGGAATTTCTTAGACGTTGTGGATTACCCACGCGCAATATTACTCACATCAAAACCGTCTTTCGATAAAAATTAACGATTTATGAAACACCCCCAAGCAAGTATATATGAAAAATTGAGAAATGTCAAGAACTGCCGCGCTTTGCGTAGGGCTATTCAGTTTTAGGGTTTTTGTCTGATTTCCGAGAAAGGTTGCGATCAGGCGTTGAGGATTTAGGGATGCACAGACTAACAAATCAGAATCAACGGTATAAAGCCTATAAAGGCTTTACCGGGTATGAATGCCTTAATGGCATTCCCCGTATGCTACAAAAGAGAAAACTGAATGACTCTGCTACCGCGCCCGAGAATTATTGAATTATTTTCAGACTTGCAAAATCATTGAGAGGTGCTATAATGTTGTTATTGAACCATTCATAAATTCCAGAGATCAACGCTGATCGGGATAAAGCACAAATGCAAAAACATGAAGGACACATATATCTTATCGCAGTAGCCATATCACTACTCGTGCTGCTTAGTGGATGTGGTGTGAAAACTGCACAACTACCTCCGCCTGTCACCGCAGAAGTCGTTAGAAAAGCCGATTGGGAGGTAGAATTCAGGGACGTTTTCTTTCTCGACGCAAAGCACGGTTGGGTCATCGGAGAGAAAGGAACAATTCTTTACACAGAAGACGGTGGTAAAAATTGGGACACACAGAACAGTAACACCGAAGCGCGTCTAAATAAGATGCAGTTCATAAATAAAAAACAGGGTTGGATTGTAGGGAACGCAGGCGTTTTTTTACAGACGGAAAACAGCGGCAGAAACTGGCAGAAACAGATTGTCACCGATGGAAGTCTTATCAGTCTCCACTTCTTGGACGAGATGCGAGGCTGGATAACCGGAGAAGGCGGTGCCCTCTATTATACCGAAAACGGCGGAAAAACATGGAAATTTCGTCCCAGCGGTGTCGGCGAGGCACTCATCGGCATCCACTTCATTAATGAAAACGAAGGCTGGTTAATCGCACAACTCGGCACAACACTACACACCACAGACGGCGGAGAAACATGGAATTTTGAGACGGTAGCACCTGAGCATAGTCTGCTCGACATACACTTTGATGATCGCAAGCAAGATGCAGGTTGGGCTGTCGGGATTGGCGCAACCGTTCTCTCAACGATTGATGGCGGAGAAACGTGGGTACGTGGGGAACCGGAGATTGAAGATACACACGCCGTCTTCGATCTCTGCTTTACAGATGCTAAAAGAGGGTGGTTAGCAGCCCAAGGCGGTGAAGTCCTACATACCCAAGATGGCGGAGAGACATGGACGGTACAGCAGACTGGGACACGTAGCGATCTGTTGGCGGTGCATTCGCCTGACGCGAAACACATCTGGGCAGTGGGGAGTTACGGAACGATGCTCCACTCAACGGATGGTGGAGAAACGTGGACGATTGACGCTGAAAGCAGTGCCGAACCGTTGGCGGGTGTGGAAATGACAGAAGGTGGTCGAGGATGGGCTGTCGGACGGCGCGGCGCAATCTACCGAACTGAGGACGAAGGTCGCTCTTGGGAACGACAGGAAAGCGGACTCCCTGTCGGCTTAAATAAAGTGACTGCCGTGAACGAAGAAGAGGCATGGGCGATCGGTGATTCCGGCTATATTCTGCATACCAAAGACGGAGAAACATGGGAAGTCCAAAAAGGATACGACTGGATTGGGCTACACGATGTCCAGTTTCTAAACAGTCAGCGCGGTTGGGCTGTTGGCGATATGGGGGGTATCTTCTATACCAACAATGGTGGGGGAAACTGGATTGAGCAACGTGGTTATATCTTTGAACTCCTAAAAGGACTCTGTTTTGTCTCACCGAATGAGGGATGGACGATCGGCTGGCCCGGAAAAATCCTTCATACCATCGACGGTGGGAAAACATGGGAATCGCAAGAGAGCGGAACATTTAACGAACTCTACTCAGTCTATTTCATAGATGCTAACCGCGGATGGGTCTCTGGGCAGTATGGACTCATCCTTCATACCGCCGATGGTGGGAAAACGTGGGAAACGCAATACAGTCGTACACGGTCGAACCTGAATAAAATTTATTTCGCTTCTCCTACGGTTGGCATAGCAGTCGGGGACGAAGGAACACTCCTCCTCACGCAAGATGGCGGGAAGACGTGGACACGGGAAGACAGTGGAACGGACAAAAAACTTAGCGACATCAGTGTTACAGAAGATAAGATATTTGCTGTCGGCGAAGACGGCATCGCTCTCGCCTATACGATTCCTTCAATAACAAAATATACGTCACGCAAGCGAACCTTTGAGGCGACCGAAACTGAGCTGCCGAAGGTGGATGCTGGATGGGACATCTTGCGCAACGATGGTCCCTTCCGAATAATGGGTGGCGACTCCGGCGTGAAATCAGCAGATATTTCCTTCATCAACCCTATCGAAGGCTGGGCAGTTGGTAATTCCAAAACGATGCTTCGTACTTTAGACGGAGGCAACACTTGGAAAAGCATTGAATCTCCTGTAGATACACCCCTAATTGCCGTTCATTTTGTCTCATCGGAGATTGGGTGGGTGCTTACCGAAGACGCGAGTTTCCTATCCACGACCGATGGCGGCACGACATGGCAAGTTTTGAACCAAACTACCAAACCGATGATACGCGGTTACGACGAAATGAGTCAGCCGATAGAAGAAGCGTGTGAACTTTACACTGCTCACTTTCAAGGTTTTGGTGAAGGCTGGGCTGCCGGTAAACAAGGTGTTATCCTACACAACAAAGACGGAAACACAATATGGAGACATCAGGAAAACGAAACCTCGGCATCCTACCGTGACATTCAGATAGTGGAAGAGCATTACGGTTGGGCTGTCGGGTCATGGGGAAAAGTTCTCTGGACAAATGACCAAGGCGACACATGGCATCTTCAGACGACCCACACAGGCTATGACCTCTACGGTGTGTCTTTCTTAAACCGCGTAGAGGGATGGACAGTTGGGAGAGACGGTATCGTTCTTCGCACGGCAGACGGTGGTTTGGGATGGTCGGCAATCAATACTGGGATAAGCACACACCTCTACGATGTTTCTTTCATCAACAAGATGGAAGGTTGGATTGTCGGAGAGGGTGGACTCATCTTGCATACCAAGGATCGCGGTGCAACATGGGAAATTGAGAAATCCGGCACTGATGAAGATTTGTATCACGTTGATTATGTCGAAGGGTTTGGCATAGTCGTGCTGGGTGGACACGGCACCATTTTGAAACGAAAATTAGAGACAGAATCGTAGATTTCGTTTTTTAACTTGCGATCAACGGAATTATATGTTATAATGTTTTATAATGATTAATCATTATAAAACATTATAGGAGACTCCACTATGAATGTCAAATCCGAGTATCTTACAATTAAAGATGCCGCTGAATTATTAGGGGTAACCCCAACAACCCTTCGTAATTGGGATAAATCTAAAAAACTTGTTGCTCATCGTAATCCTATAAATGGTTACCGATTATATGCTGTTGAAGATGTGACAAAAATCTTGCGCGATAGAGGTGAAAATGATCAACCATATAATTTGGACGTTCTTTCTGATCAAATAGATGCCCAAATCTTTTTATTTCCAGATCTATTTTCTCAATCAGAGTCAAAACAAGACCTTCGGACACTCAGGTTGTTAGTCCGACAAATGAGCAAAGCTTTTCGTGATTCAATGGGAGGCGGTTTGCTTGAACGTTTTGAGGAAATATCAAAGGTCCTATATTGTAAACTCTATGACGAACGGCAATGCAGCACCAACAATAATTACACGAAGCAGTTCTATTTTTCATCTGACGCGCCTATAAATCAAACTTACCAAAGAATAGCAAGCCTTTATGAAAAGGCTATAAGTCTTTTACCCAATGTCTTCACAAATTCTCAGCGTCAACTCAGTAATGATAAAAAAGCAATCGTCCGAATCGTTGAACTTTTGCATCGGGTTAGTTTGAGCAATATCCCCGCTGATATAAAAGGGACAGTATATGAAGAGTTGGTTCGGAACACATTTGAGAAGTCGGATAACCAGCAGTTTTTTACACCACGTCAAGTCGCGGAGTTTATGGTGCGTTTTATCAATCCTCAGCAGGATCAAACTCTATGTGATCCTGCGTGTGGTAGTGGCGGCTTTCTGATAGCAGCCTCAAAGCACATTGGACGTATTTTATTCTCACAAGAAGATGAAGAATTTATCGCAAACCGAATGGTTCAGTATCTATCAAATCATATCATCGGTTTAGAGATTGACAAACGAATGGCATGGGTGGCACAAATGAATCTCATTATGCACGGTGACAGGGGCGGTAATATTCATCAATTAGATGGCAATGGTTCACTCGGTTTTTCAGACAACCTGAATCATCTTCTCAAGCCAAATGAGTTAGATATTATTTTGACAAATCCACCATTCGGCAGTGACCTTTCAGATAAAACGGATCTCTCCAGATATCAATTGGGTCAAGGAAAATCCTCTCGACGTAGAGGAATTCTCTTTATCGAACAGTGCATACGTTGGTTGAAACCGGGCGGACGTTTAGGAATTATTATTGAAGACAGTGTATTAAATGGAGCCTCAAATGAAGATGTACGACAATTCGTTTTACAACATTGTGTTGTAGAGGCAGTGATTAGCTTGCCTAATGTTACGTTCATGCCGTATTCAAGTTCAAAAACATCAATACTTTTCTTAAGAAAAAAGAACAATAATAGAGAAGCACAACCCCACATTTTTATGGCAACCGTGGAACAAATAGGACGCAAACAAAACGGCGACCCACTCTATGTTGGACAACGAGGCAAAGACGGTTCCCGTGAACTCTTGAGTGAATTACCTGATGTTGTCAAGGCTTGGCAAACTTACATATTGAATGGTGTTCAATCAATAACACATTTATCACCCAAAATATTTGTATGTCCCGCCGAAAGATTCACAGAAGGTGTCGCGGAACGACTCGACGTTCAATTTCACCATCCTTCTCGGGCGACCGCCGAAAGCACGTTAAACCGTTCAATTTATCCAACCCCTAAACTCGCAGAATTAGTTGTTGTGCGTAATAGAATGGTAGTACCATCAACACAGGATTCTACTGAGATTTGGCAATACATAGGATTGGCAAACATCGTCGCGGCAACCGGAGAATACAATGTAGCTAATGTTCTTGGCAGCCAACTTAAGAGTGGGGTTCGCCGTTTTTACCCCCGAGACATTCTTTTTTCAAAACTGCGTCCCGAACTCCGTAAATGCGCTTTAGTTCGGGACGATGAAGATGACGGCTATGTCTCATCGGAGTGCCTTGTTTTTCGCACATTAGAAGACGCTTTCGATGATCCTCTACTAAAAGATATAGCATTCAAGAGGAAATCACTACAGCAATACCAAGTGGATAGGGAGTATCTATCATTCATACTTCGTAGTGATATCGTATTCGGGCAACTGGTCTATCAAATTACAGGCAGTGGGCGCCCGCGAGTTAACCAATCTGCGATACTTGGATTAAGAATTCCATTGCCACCGTTATCCCTACAGCGCGAAATTGTTGTCGCGTACAAAATGGCTTGGCAATATCATCTTGAATGCCGAGTTCGGAGCGAAACTGCATTACGAGAAGGCACGGAAGCCTTAGAAGCAGCTTATAATCATGCTAGCGATAAACTTTGCCCTATATAGAGAAAACCCTGTAGAACCCCCGGAGAGCTCGTGCCTAATTTTCACCATCTTTATTATTTAAACGATTTCTAGGCGAATGTTCATCAATTTTTTTAAGGAAATCCTCGAACAGGCGTACTGTATAACTTAGGTTTCCAGTATTTCGCCTTGTGCGATGAACAATCCTCCAAAGTTTTCCATAGTTACCCGGATCAGACACAAAATCCCTTTTTTTTTCACTGTAGACGAGCACTTTTTCCCCTTCAATCTTTCCCCCTGTTATTTCTAATCGGACATCACGCTCTGCTGCTATCTCACTCGCTGATAGAATTACACCAGCAAAAATGTACGGGAATTCGCCTATAATTTTTTCAGCTTGTTCTAAGTCCGCCCATTCCCAGCCGATTAGCAAAAGCATATCTTTGTCAGCATCAATCAATACCGTTGGTGTGCTGAAGCGTGCAGCTTGCTCATCTGATTCAGCATCAACAGCCTTCATCTCAATCCTAAGTAATGAAGTCAACGTATCATCACGAAAGTAGAAATCAGGATACTCATGTGCAGTAGCAAAAGTTAATAAATACTTCTCTCCGTATCTCTCTTTGATGATAGCATTCATTTCGGTACTCAGAGCGTATTCAAGCATTGTCCCAATTCGAGTTCGATAACTGGATAATTGACGCTTATTCGTTGGCAGAGGCTCTATCTGACGGGTGCGCTTCGATAAGCGTTGAGGACTAAAATCAGCGTTAACTCTCTGTATAGCTCCAGCAAGTAATTCATTGAAATACTTTGAAATTTCCTCAATATCTGATTTACTTCGTGAAAGCAGTTCCGGTAATGTGGGCATAAATAGCCTTTTGATTTCTGACATAAAATATGTGTGTCGTTATGGTACTATGTATAATATTTGAAAACAAGCAAAATCGTATAGGAGCAGTTCCAAACTCACCTACTTTTTTTCTTGCACCCCAACGCTGAAGTTGCTATGATAGTTGCAAAGCAACACACCCTTCTTGGCAAACTTTGGAGATATGTATGAGCAACTATCGTATAGCAATTATCGGCTTGGGCGGCATGGGTGGATCTCATGCCGAAGCGGTGGCGTTAGAAGAAAACTGTGAACTCGTCGCCGGGGCGGAAATCAATCCAGAACGCGCAAATGCATGGAGCAAACGGTTCGGAGTCGAAGCCATCTATGACGACTACGAAAAGATGCTTGACGAACAACAACCTGACATCGTTATTGTTCCAACGCAAGCACCGATGCACCACTCACCAACGATAGCGGCGGCACAGCGCGGCATCCACGTCTTCTGTGAAAAACCGATTGCCCTTAATCTGATTCAAGCCGATGAGATGGTCGAAACCTGCGACCGACACAACGTCAAGTTTGCCATTAACCATATCAAACGCGCCAGTCCATATAACCGCCACGTCCTTTCGTTGATTGAAAAAGGCGAGATTGGTGAGGTTGTCCTCCTGAAAGCAACTGACAAAGGCGGACGCAAGGTGGGCAATTCACTGATGGAAATGGGGACGCATCTTTACGACTGGTTGCGTCTCTTCGCTGACGATGTCGAGTGGGCGCACGCACACCTCGTGCAGATGGACGGTCGCGAATCAACTGTTGACGATATTAAACACACCCAAGAGGTTCACGCATTCGACCGCGACGCAGGGCTTGTGCTCGGTGAACGCGGACACGCTTCCTTCCGTTTCAAGAGTGGCATTCACGCAGATGTGCAGTTCCTCGCGCAGCCGCAGACGAATGATAACGCCTATGGTATCGACATTATTGGGACTGAAGGGAGAATTGCTGTCCGCGAGAGTGTTGGCACGACGATGTTTATCCACAAGGGACAACACAAAACACCCGCAGAGGCGTGGGAGCCGGTGCATCTCTCCTCCGAAGACCTTGACGAACGCGGCAATCCGCGAGATGACGCATCTGTTCGATTGCTTTTGCAGCGTCTCATGCTACGCGACCTCATCGCAGCCATCGAAGAAGACCGGGATCCGTTCGCCAGCGGTAGAGACGGACGCGATTGCCTTGAAATGATTCATGCCACATGGGAATCGCATCGGCAAGGGACGCGGGTACCTATGCCACTCACGCCACGCGATCACCCGCTTGAACGCTGGCAGCGAGAAGTTTCTTAACTATTAAACGCTGATCGCTTCGTCCGTTGTCCGAATCGGTTTTGGTTTAATTTTCGCAGATATCGGATGTATAGGCTTCGATTCATTATCAGCCAAAATAGGAGCAATTTATGCAACGTTTGGATATTCTACACCCTTCAATTGACGACTACTTACTCGGCATCATTCCCGAACGCGACGACATCCTTACAGAGATGGAAGCGCACGCACGGGGAAACCGTTTTCCGATTGTGGGACCGCTTGTTGGACGCGTCTTGCATCAATTGGTGCTACTCACTAACCCAACTCGGATTTTTGAGATGGGATCAGGCTTCGGTTATTCGGCGTATTGGATGGCGAAGGCACTGCAGAAACCGGAAGCCTCTATCATCTGTACCGATGGATCGCAGGAGAATGCTGACCGTGCAGCGGGGTATCTTGCACGTGGCGGTATTGCTGATCGCATCGACTATCGCGTCGGTAATGCCCTTGAAATCATTGACGAAACCGAAGGCGAATTTGATATTATTTATAACGATATTGACAAAGACGGGTATCCCGAAGCATTTCGGAAGGCGATTCCGCGACTCAGAAGCGGTGGTTTGTTTATCACGGATAATATGATCTGGGGTGGACGCGTCGTCACACAGGAACCCGGTAGTGCTCCAGAAGGACTCAATGAGCAAGAGCAGTGGTTCCACGATGCCACGATAGGCGTTAGAGAAGTAACACGGCTGCTTTACAGTTCGCCTGATGTATTCACGACGATTATCCCGCTCCGCGATGGTGTTTCGGTCGCGTTGAAACGGTAAAATAGCCATTAAAAAACTTGACTTTTATCTGCATATATTATAGGATTGACCCAGAAGCCATCCAGTAATTGAGGAATCTCAATATCCTCACAACAGCATACGATGGCACTACCCTATCCATGAGCCTTACCGATGTTCTGTTGCTTGGGGAACCCGTATTCCAAGCATGTCTCTACAAAAAGCAGAAGTACCTTTGTCGTTTGCGGCGAAGAACACCAATAGGAGATTCACAATGTTTTTTCCAAACAAACCATTCTCTCTAAAAATCAGCCTATTCACGATTGCGTGCTGTGTTTTATTCGCGCTGTTTACAGTATCAGTGATGGCACATTCAGGCGGTGAAGTAACATCGAAAAAAACCGAAACGCCTATCACGATTGATGGCATGCTTGACGAGGCGGAATGGGACGCTATTTTTCAAGAGGCTTCACCGTTGCAAGATATTGTCGTAGACCCGCGGGATCCGAAGCACAACCAAGACTGGTACCAGATTATTCCCGGTGGTGGTGCCAGTGCCAACACAAACGACGGTGGGCTCCGTGTCAGCCGTGGTAAATTTGATGGTGACGACGATTTCTTGGCGCGTTGGGCGACGCTATGGGATGACGACTACCTCTATTTTGCGTTTGATGTCACCGACGACAGCACACACGAATATGCTAACGACCTCGCCACTCGGACTGGAGAAATCGACGGGATATGGTTAATATTCGACACCAAGCACGATGCACCTGTATTTGAGTTTCCACACCACGAGTTTGAAACGAGACACGTCGCCAATAATAGCAGCTATGAAGCAGACGACCATTACTGGATCTTCGCTCCCTTGACAACTGCAGGGGTTGGGGCATGGGCACAATCCTTGAGCGCAGGTCTTGATCCAGAGTTAGGTGAACCAGCAAATGGACACGTCGCCGGTCAAAAAACAGGGAGCGGTTATTCCGCTGAGATGCGTCTCCCTTGGTCGATTTTTGAGCCGTATTTTGGTGCCCCCCTTGCGCCAACGGACGGTTTGGTTGTCGGATTCGACATCACAATCACGGACATTGACGGGGACGCTCCAGGCACATACACCGCACCGCTCGGTGGTGCAATAGCGTGGTCGAGCGATTTTGAAAACGATAATAGTCCTGGCGTACTCGGCGATCTCATGATTTCCACTGAAGTCATCGGCAGTGCAACCTCTGTTGACCCGAGAGACAAATTGCCGTCAACATGGGGTAAGATTAAAGGCGGGTACAAATAGTCTGAAACCAAAGTTAGCAAGTTTTACGGCGTACTGTGTTGGGCGATATAATCTTCAGCACAACTGCTGCTGTCGATCCGAGTGGCAAACTTTCAGTGACATGGGGTCAAATCAAACAAGCCCATCAATGAGATACCTGTTTCTAACCGTCCTTATCCTGTCCTGCTCGAGTTTCATAGTGAGTGCGCAACGCTCGGAACTGTTGCTACAACACTATCGGCAGGCGGAAACATTCGCTAACCAGCAACGCTTTGATGAGGCACTGCACGAATACCAGAAGGTAATCGAATTAGACCCCATGTTGCCTCAAGCGTATCTCGGATTGGGAAATATCTATCTCGCGCAGTTTGAGTTTGACACCGCATTGGAAACGTATACGCAGGCTATTGAACTGAAGTTGCAATTGCCAGAAATATACTGTAATCGTGGAATTGTCTACACCAAGCAAGGTGCGTATGAGAAGGCGGTTGCTGACTTTCAGCAAGCGTTGACAATTGATACCGATTACACGCCAGCAAGATTTGAACTTGGCTTCGTCTATCAACAGATGGGGCACTATGCGAAAGCCGTTCGCGAATATGAGCGTGTGCTGCCGCAGCGTCAGGGGGATCTCGCGCTTCACCACAATCTCGGGCGCTGCTATTCTCGTCTCGGACAGGTTGAAGCGGCAGCGCGTCAACACGAAATCGCACAGCAGATTCGGGAATTTCAGGATGCTCTTGATCTTGCGCAACAGCAAATTCGTGAAAGACCGGACAATCCAGATGGTTATATGGCACTCGCGAAAATCTATGCAGATCATAACCAACCCGCACAAGCATTTGAACAATATAAAGCTGCGATTCTCAAAGATGCCTCGTTGATGGAGGCTTACGACGCAGTCGCGACGCTTTATATCCAGTACCAACAGCGCGGAAAGGCAGTTCCCGTCTACAAAACCGCTGTCGGCGTTAATTCGGAATACATTAAAGGGCATCTGATGCTCGGTTTATTGTATCAACGATCCAACGAGCCAAAGGCATCTGAGCATCACTTGGCGACCGCCCGTCAACTTGCCGAAAAAGCGGCTGAAACGACACCAAATGTGCAAAATCTCAATATGCTCGGCGCGATCTACCTTGCTATGACAGACTACAATCGGGCTGAAGCCACTTTTCAGCAGGCACTTAAAGTGGTGCCTGATAACAAACAAGCGCAGGAATACCTCCATCAAGTCCGCCAAGCGAGAAAAAGTGGCAGTCGGACTGAAAACCAATAACTAATGACCATTATGCGATACGCACTCTGTTTATTTCTCATAATCTGTTTAATGAATGTCTTTTGCTGGGCGGGTGCCGAAGATAAAATTTCATTTATCGCTGTTACAGCGGCGGCGAACCTCGGGTTTCAGCACGTTGATGGCAGAAGCGGTCAGCGGTATTTTCTGGAAACGGTTGGATCGGGTGTCGCCTTTTTTGACTATAACGGGGATAGTTTGCTCGATATATACTTCGTTAATAGTGCAGATTTGCCCGGCTCTCATTCACCCACACCACCCACCAATCGACTTTATCATAACAACGGCGATGGCACTTTCACGGATGTTACGGAACGGGCAGGCGTTGGAGATACAGGCTATGGTGCAGGTTGCGCTGCCGCGGATTACGACAACGATGGCAATCTGGATTTATACGTGACGAATTTTGGTACGAATGTGCTTTATCGTAACAACGGCGACGGCACTTTCACGAATGTCACGGACCACGCTGGGGTCGGAGATAGCCGTTGGAGCCTCGGTTGTGCCTTTGCCGACTATGATAATGACGGTTTTGTTGATTTGTACGTTACAAACTACATCGACTTTGACTTTGAAACCCACACCGACTGTACACAAAAAGGCGTGGCGACTTACTGTCCACCGGAAAGTTTTGACGGCTCGCCAGATACCTTATATCGTAACAACGGCGACGGCACGTTCACGGATGCCACCATCAATGCCGGTGTATACAACAAAGATGGAAAAGGGATGGGAGTCGTGTTCGGAGATTACGACAACGATGGCGATGTAGATTGTTATGTAGGCAACGATGCTGAGGAGAATTTTCTCTATCAGAACAACGGTGATGGCACATTTACAAACGTCGGCTGGATGGCAGGCGTGGAGGCTGACGAAAACGGGAACGTCCAAGGAACAATGGGGGTCGATTTTGGAGATTATGACAATGATGGTCTCTTAGACCTCATTGCCGTCAACTATCAGCAGCAAGCCAATGCGCTCTACCACAACGATAACGGTAGCTTCTTTACGGATGTCTCATTTGTGGCGGGTATGGCTGAAAGTCTTCCTTATGTCGGTTGGGGTGCCGATTTTTTTGACGTGGATAACGATGGGGACAAAGATCTTCTAATTGCCAACGGGCACCTTCAAGACACGGTTGAACAATACGACGACACAACGACCTATCCGCAGCACAACCATCTCTTGATTAACAACGGACAAGGGCACTTCGTTAATGCATCGATGAAAGCCGTGAGTGGGTTGCAGGCACGTGAAGTGAGTCGTGGCTTCGCCACAGGGGATTATGATAATGATGGCGATTTGGACGTGCTCATCTCCAACGCCAATGACTCTCCCCAACTCCTTCGCAATGCGCGTGGCAATCAGGGCAATTGGATTCTGATTCGCACGATTGGGGCGCGGAGCAACCGGACAGGCATCGGCACACGGGTAAAAATTCAGACCGGCGATTTGATCCAAATTGATGAAGTCCGAAGTGGGTCGGGGTATCTTTCTCAAAACGACTTACGTCTCCATTTTGGCATTGGTAGGCATAAACGCATTGACCGCATTGAGGTGAGATGGCCCAGTGGGGTCGTGGACATAATCCGAGACCTCGCGCCGAACCAGATAATCACTATTACGGAAGGCTCTCACTCGGAGTAGAATGATTAATCAGAGATTGGTTTTGTAGGTTGGGTTGAATGACTCCCCAAAAAACCACACACAAAATGAACTTCAATGTTCATCAAGTGCTGGACTCTAAATCAATATCCCCAATTTTCATGTGAGAGCGGGGCGTAGTTGAGGGTGTCCCTATATGTTCGCCATTGCGGTAGGAAACCGTTCATTCGGTGTTCATGGTAAGGATTGTTAGTTTTCAGTATTCGGTGCTTGTCTGAATCAGGATTTACAGGATTTTAAGATTCTCAGGATTAGGAACCCTTCCGACAACATAGGCGTATAGAACTGCATCTTATACTGCATTTCCCGATTTCAGATGCGTGAGTTCCGTTCTTCCTTTGTTTGTCAACCGGTACTCTGATGAAAATACGGATAGAGTTCATTTATGTTCTTCCCTAAACTGAAGTTTGAATATTATTGCCCAAGTACTCTTTGGATGTTCTTGCCAAGATAATCTACAATCTGCTGCCGGTTTACTTCTAAACTGGGGAAATATACCTCACACACATCGTCGAAACGGGCGACTACTTGACGATTCGCAACTTCTCTATTTTGAAAAATCCCCAAAGGACGAAATGGAATGTTCCATTGTACCACTTTCTGTAATTTGATTGTGGCATCTCGGATTCTATCATTATTGGAGAGCGCATATACAAAAAGGGGTTTAGGCATTCCATTGATACGGCAATCTACTGTGTATTTTTTTTCCTGATCATGCTCTGGATCGTACCAGTCGAAATCTCTGTCCGTTTCTGGAACAACTTCATGGAACAATGCTTGGAAATCCGCTATAAATGTCGATTGTGTATGTTTTTTTGACAAGCACAACACGTCACCCATTTTCACAAGGGCTTGGACAAAGGCGTATAACGCATCACCAAAGCGCGCGTCTTTGACTTCGAGAATTAATTCCCCAAAACGATCTTCGACTTTAAAGGTAGACAAAGCGTTCAAAATAATTTGATGGCGTGTCCCACTAAATAATTTTTTTTCACTCATATCGTAGGTGAGGTGCATATATGTATGCCCCTCGTCCGAGAGCACCCAACCTGCTGATTCCTTTTTTAGCACGACAGTTATGTGGTCGCCGTCGTCAAACCGGAAAGGGGTAAACACACGAAAACGGTCTCTGCCATCGGGTAAAACCCGAATCTGTGCCGAGACTTTATCAATAAAGTCTTGCTCTATAGATTTTATCGACATTGCTTAGCCCTCCTCAAATAAGGTGTCTTGTAATGCATTAAGGTCTTCAAAATTTGCATCCGCAAAAAGGCACTTCAAGGCACCGTTGACATCAGTATAACGTTCTGTTAGTTCGGCGTAATTTTCCTCTCTTACACTATTCATCTGATATCGTTCTGTGGCGGTGTGAATGTGAAAACCGTTTATTTTTTCATCTTCGATTGTGTTGGTATGTTCATGATTACCGTTGTAGCGTTTAAGTCGAAAAAATTTCTTCGGTGGGGGAACCTTAACGCCTAAGATGACCGAAAAGTTCAATTTGTTGAACATGCTCATTCTCACAATAACTTGGAACTTGTTTCCATCTTTTCCAGTTACATTCAGGCGATATTCGTCATTTCCGCGATGCTTTGTTTTCCTAAATTTGTTACGCTTGTTGTTTGATAATACCTTGCGTTCTTTTATTAATCCTGCAATTTCTTGATCTGAAAAAATAGGTTCCATAAACTATTCCGGTTTCATCAGCCGCACCTGACCAATGAGAAGTTGCTGCATCATCCCTTGTTTAATGGTATAGATTTTGCCCGGGTGAAGCTTCAGCACGGTGATACCCTGTGTTCATAATGGATGTGGTTTCTTGTGTTCAACTATGCCTATATTGCAATCCGCTCATTTATGATACACTAAAAAATGTGCTTTCGCAAGAAAAAAGCACGCCTGGCACTTCAAGACATTTTGGCGTGCTTTCTATTGTTATTAACGATAGGCATGAGGCGCCCTTTGCTGATGCACCTGCACACCGTTTGGCAGAAATGAGAACATCTATGCTGAACTGCAATTATAACCCAAGTTGCCACCTTTCTATAGACATAGCACTCCGCTGGAGTGCGGGCGGTTGGATAGACCGTTTTCTATAGACATAGCACTCCGCTGGAGTGCGGAACTTGCTGCTGTATTTTCTATAATCATTGTAGAACTCTGATGGTTGCCAAAATTAGCCGCTCTTTGCTCCAGAGGAGCAACATGTCTATAGAAAAACATGCCAAAGACCGTTGCACTCCAGCGGAGTGCAATTATCTATGAGCCGCAACAAATCCTGTAAATCCTGATTCAGACAAAAAACGCACCAAACACCAAGTATCCCAATCCGCGTTAATCAGCGTCATCTGCGCAAATCCGCGATTTACGGCGTACTCGTCCAAATGCGATGTGCATTCAGACAACCGCGTGCGTCCCGTAAGGAGCTGCTGCATCATCCCTTGTTTGATGGCACGGGTTTTGTCGCGACGCTGCTCCAGTGCAGCAATCTCGGCATCCATATCGGAATCACTCGTTCTCTACTGCTACCGGTTCGGCAAGAAGTCGACCGCTGTTGCCGACATCAGCGATGATAACTTGAATCAGAAACTTATATTGACTGCGCCGCGTGAGATTGTCAATATATCCTGTGCCATCGTCAACGATAACAAGGATATTACTGGTGAGATCGTTATTCACATCTGCAATCACTATACCCTCATCGTTGATAGCAATCACAAAAGCCTCCAGTTCTACATATTCAGCGTGATATGTGTCGGTATCCGATAGGATTTCAGAAATCGTTGTATCAACAGCTAATTCTTCAAGTGTTTTCCCGGTTACCAACAAATCCACACAGACCTTATCTAAAGCGATGTAGTACTGTGTTAGGTCACCCAATAAATAGTCGTAACAGAGCGCGACCTCGTCAACAACTTCGTAAGTGGGTCGGTCCAACTGGTTTAGAACAACATCTAATCTATTTTCAGCGCAACCGAGTGTGAAAACAGTCGCGATAACAAGTAGTGAAAAAGTGAAAATTTTGACTGCTCCCACACCTAAAGGAGTGGGATTCTTTCGTTCTTGTTTCATAGTTCGTAGCCTCCACTTATGGAGGGCTTACACAAACTCCACAAGCGTTTTAGCTCTCCGTATGCCCTACGGCGAGGTGCTTTAGATTTATTGCTATGCTGGGCGTCTAATCTCATACAAGCAATACGATAGTGGATACGTTCTATTTTTCGTTTTTGCTTATACCAGTTATTAGATAGATACTCTTTTCTGCTCAAACTACGTTGTTCTCTTGCAAGTTTACGTTCATATCTTTTTAGCGGTCTTGGGTTCGGATACTGCTTCCCATTATCAAGTGTAGCAAGCGCGTTTATACCTACGTCTATACCAACTACAGGGAGTCCACGTGTATCCCGTGGCGCATTCGGTGTGCCTGTGTCAACGGTGATAGATACAAACCAACGGTGTGCCGTTCTTGATATTGTTATCCTTATCAGTTCACCCTTAAATCGCAACTTTTGAAACATACGTACCCAACCTATTTTCGGAAGTCGGATACGCTTACCTTTTATACGAATACTATTGGGGTCAGTGCTATATGACTGACGATCTCTGCGTTTCTTTTTCTTGGGGAACCTATTTTGACCACTACGCCAACGGCTTATTGCGTCACCAAAGTTCTTGATACCAAACAATGCTGCACGCTGATCCATGCTACGTGTCCAGTCAATACCACGCTTTGTTATATTGAAACGCTTGTTTAACGCTTTCCAGTGTTGTGGTTCGTTCTTGTAATCTGATAATGCACAATTATACGCAAAGCGAGCATAACCGCATTGCTGTGAAAACCATATACGTTGAGCGTCTGTAACGTCCAATGCTATCTTATGTGATTTAATTGCCATAGGTATATCAAGTATCAAGTCCTTAACCCCTTACGAGTGGGTAGGCAGACACGCCACCTTGCGGTGACGCTCGTAATGTCTGCCAACTTGATACTACAATTATACTACATTGCCAACTAAAAGTCAAATCTTTTTTTGAACTACAGCACGAGACACGCGGGTTCGACCCCGGGGAATGCCACACGGAGAACCTTCATACCGTTGATTCAGATAAAGCAGTGGGATTGTTAAGTATTATCCTTCATTGTCCCTCTCCGAAAGTGGTTTTCAGAGAGTATAGCACATCCCTAAAAACAATAATAGTGTGGTGTTCTCATACCTTATGGTTTCAGGTGTTTTTCAAGAAAGGCTTTCGTTAATTCCGGAACTTTTGGATCTTTGAATCCGCCGTGTCCGCCGCCCTTTACTTTGTAGAGGGTGACAGGCGCGCCCACCGCTTCCAATGCTTCCTTCAGTAACACGCTCTGATGATACGGAACAAGTTTGTCCTGGTCCCCGTGGATAATTAGTATAGGTGGATCGTCTTTGGAGACATAGGTGATAGGATTCGCTCGTGCCACGCGGTCCTTATGCTCTTGAATAGGTCCACCGACCAACTGCGATTCGGGAGAATCGGGTGCGTCATGAACCAGTCCGTCTGGGAAGCGATGTGTGTCCATCTGAAGGAAATCCGTTGGACCGAAGTAGTTGACGACGGCTTGGACCTGACTGGACACTCCCAAGTTCTCGCCTACTTCAAACTCTGTTATGTTGCCTGCTGTGCCGAGCATGGCAACCAAGTGTCCACCGGCGGAAGAACCCCACGCCGCGAAGCGGTTCGGATTGAGACGGTAGGTTTCTGCATTGGCGCGAATCCACCGCACCGCGGCTTTCACATCCTCAATTTGTGCAGGAAAAATAGCGTGTTGACTCAAACGGTAGTTGATACTCGCGCCGGCATAGCCTGCTTTAAGATATTCCATAGGCGCATAATGTTCCTTGTTTCCACCGCGCCAGGCACCCCCATGTACCCAAATGATGAGGGGTAGGTTTTTTCCTTCGTTCGGTATATAGAGGTCAAGCTTCTGGCGTTCGTGCCCATCGGTAACATAAGCAAGGTCGCGATGGACTGTTACACCTTCAGGTGCCATTGGCGGTTCAGTACGATCTCGACGTTGCGCCAGTACCAGAGTTACGACAAGAAAACACAAGATTAACATAAGCACGAGAGTGATGCGTGTCATTAGCTTTCTCCATTCTGCCCGATAGCTTCGGACAATTTTGTATCTTCGGCAATCATCGCCTCAAGTTCGGTTCTTAAGTCCTGAATTTGAGAAATCTTTTCTGCCATCTTTTCAAACATCTGCTGTTTGGCTTTGATGCCCTCACTGATAAGGAACGCCGTCGCTTCAGAACGACTCCTAAACTGCCCGGATTCTACAAGTTCGTCAATCCGATTGAGATTTTCTTCATCGACCCTGACCATTACGACGTTATCTCTTTTCCCTTCCTTGTTTTTCTGTCTGTGCTTCTTCCGCCGCTCGCGGTGCCTTTTTCTTTCGTGCTTCGCGTCAAATTCTGACATTTTAAAATCTCCTTTGTTTCATTATAGTAGATTTTAGAATTAACTGGACACTTTTCAGGTGTAGGAGGGAACTCCGATTCCCGACTCTCAAAGCCGGGAGCGCGATCGGGAGATCGCTCCTACAGAAGATGTGTAAATATATTTTCGGGTTTTACAATAAATACAGATAAGTTAATTACACGTAATTATTATACACCACGATATATCAACTTGTCAAATTACATTTTGAATTGAAACAGGACTTACGTAGTTGTCTCTAAAAACCGACAGATTCCCCCTGCTTGCGGGGGGACTCAGGGGGGTAATCCTAAATTTTGCGTAAGTTCTATTGAAAGTTGCACGATACAAAAAATTGACACCGACTGGAATTTCAGGTATAATGGTTCGTGCCAAGATACTAAAACAAGGAGGCACAGCCAAATGGCGGCGATGAAATGTGGCAGGTGTGGATCCGAGAAGGTCATGCCTAATTTGAGAATTCGGGATCGCTACGAAGCAGGAATGGGACAAGATGTTGAAGTAGAAGTAGAAGGGAACCCAAATGCTATGATTTTTAAGAAGACTCACAGAGAAGCGTTGCGAGCAACTGTCTGCGGCGAATGTGGCAACGTCGGTCTCTCTGTCGAGAATCCGAAAGCATTATGGGAAATTTATGCGCAAGGAAAGGATTCATAAACCTACAATTGTTCGAGTTGCATCTTTCGGAGTGAACACGGAATAGTTAACAGTCAGCAAACCCGCACGCGTATAAACCGTGCTTATCGGCAAACAGCTACATATTCAGGGAGGCGTAATGGCATCAACCGAACCGTCCTTCAAACGCTTTGTTTTTATCCTAATTGATGGGGCACCCTACGCAGTGTTTAAAGGGTTACTTGAAAACGGCGACCTCCCGAATATCAAGAAACATGTCGTAGATCAGGGTAGCCTGAACAAGGCGGTCTCCGTCTTCCCCTCAACAACAGGACCCGCTTTCATCCCTTTCTTCATGGGGTTGTA
This sequence comes from Candidatus Poribacteria bacterium, assembly GCA_963662915.2. Classification (GTDB taxonomy): domain Bacteria; phylum Poribacteria; class WGA-4E; order WGA-4E; family WGA-3G; genus WGA-3G. Next base: position 4,164,727 of record CAXXEU010000002.1, read on the forward strand.
TCCCGGCACAGCAAATATCCCGGGTATCCGGTGGTTGTCCAAATCAGAATTTCATTTTCCACACCGCTTCAAACGTCCCGGCATCTGCAGTTATATGGGGCTTGATGGGTTGCGTTTTGAAGCCGATCTACCTATAGGCTATCCAACACTCTTCAATTTCTTCTCACCGGTAAGCAATATCTATAACCTCCTCGCTCGCGGGTGTCCGCCTTCTAAAAACCGAACCCGTTGGATTAAACCGTTCTCCTATACCTATGCACATTTCTCTCACAGATGGCGATTCGTCAATCGGATGGCAATCCCACATTTACACAAAGCCGCTGACGCGGGTGATAAATTTATCATGTGCCTCTTTCCTGCAGTCGATACTTTTTCACACCTCACAGAGATACAATCTCCACAGGTGCTTCAAACCTACCGAGAAATTGATATCGCCATCGGACACCTCGTCCATATCTTACAAAAAGCAAATACCCTCGAAGATACGCTCATTCTGATTACGAGTGACCACGGGATGACCGATACACATACCCATATTGATATTCCTCAGCATTTAGACGATGGGGGGTGGCGATGCTTGCATTATCCAAAGGTTTGGCGACAAGGTGCGGCATCTGCGAGTATGGTGTCCGGAAATGGGATGACACACCTCTATTTCAAAAACAGTTCGGATGGAAAGGGATGGGGCGGGCGCATGCCTTTCGAGAAGCTCCATCAAATGGGTGTCATCAGTTCGCTGATTGAACTGGAAGGCTTAGGACTCGTTGCCGGACAGAGTGAAACGGGGGACATCATCGTCCAAAGCCGAACCGGACAAGGGAAAATCTCTTGCCACTTGCAAGATAAAACTCGCAAAAACACACAAAGTGTCGCTACAACTTTTAAATCCGTAGACTCGCTCCGTTTCTCTTACCAGTTTACCGGAACAGACCCGCTCGGATATGGTGTCTACTACAAAAACCTGTCTTCACGGGAAGCACTACATGAGACCTACGACAGTCGATATCCAGATGGAATTGTCCAGTTGTGGCAGATATTCAAGAGCGAGCGTACCGGCGACCTCGTCCTCAGTGCCGAGAGTGGTTATGACTTACGCGCCCGTTATGAAATCCCTGAGCATCGCGCGACCCACGGTGCCTTAATAGCGGAACACTTACACATCCCACTTGCAACGAATTACCCAATTGCTGAGCAGTATATCCGTTCTGTTGACATTTTCCCAACGGTGTTAAGCCTCTGCGGACACACTGTCGCGGAGCACTATATTGATGGAAGGATCGTCAATTGGAAGGTATAGAAGTCGCGAGCACAGCTTATTCGGTTTTCGGCGGACAGTAGTGGTTTCCATCAATAAATGTCTAAATATTCCAGATTCACACTATATTATCGCGCACTCTCTGTTACGACTGCATTTTGCGTGGCAGAGAGAACGCTCCGTAACGACTGAAAATAACGCATTTCAGCCATCTTTATCCGTTTCTGATCGCCTTCGGTTCGCGCCGCGACGAGCGTTTCCCAATTCAGGGTCAGCATACGGTTCGTTTTCTGTAGCACTTTCCAGTGCCCTTCTGTAATCATCATGCCTCTCCTTATACAGTGGTTTATCGCACATCTGACAGAAGACCTTTTTCAACGGTTCAGCCAGTATATCCTGCGTCATTATGATCTCTTAACATTAATATGTTTGACACCTCCCACACCTAAAGGAGTGGGGTTCTTCCGTTATTTGACGATGGATATCTTCACTAAAATAGCTGTTTATATGTTCTCGCCATTTATAAAAATAAAAACGTTAGCGTAACGGTTTTGGTTTCAAACGAGACCGTCTGCTGGAGATTGTGAAGGTGATAGTCTCTACATTTATAGTGAAACTTAAAAATAAATAGACACTTCCCCTCCGCGGTAGGCACGGTTTCCTAACCGTGCCGGTGCCAAGTGTCTCATTAATTCTGATATCCACTATAATTAAGATTCTATGTGATTTATTGGTTTTCTGACAAGATTTGATTTGCCATAAATGTTTGAAAAAATCTTGAGAATATTGTAAAATATTAGGGTTATACTTTAAAAACAAAGACAGTGTTACATCTGCGAGGAAATTTTAGACCGACTCCCGAAGGTCTTGATGAGGGGAAATTTATGAAAAATAGACTATCTCGACGACAATTTCTACGTTCCGGTGCACTCGCTACCACATCTGTAGCGGTCAGTCTCGGATTTTTAGGGTGTAGCCGAACACTGATTGAAAAGGTACCAGGCTTTGGACCTCCGCCGCCCTATGAGTTCAATCCGACTCCGCACCAGCTCCTTGATCTTCCAGAAGGGTTTACGGCGCACGCCTTTTCCAGAACGGGTGAAAAGATGGACGATGGGCTTTGGGTGCCAGGTGCACACGACGGCATGGCGGCTTACCCAGGTCCTAACGGCAAAACTATACTCATTCGTAATCATGAATTGCAGGCGACCAGCAAATCAGTTGGCGCGTTTGGATGGAATAACGAGAAAATTGAACGTGCTGCCATTGATAAATTCTACGACGCTGGCTCCGGTGAACTGCCCTGCCTCGGTGGCACAACAACACTTGTTTATGACACGAAAACGCAGACCCTCGAGAAGCATTTCTTGAGTCTGACAGGAACAATCCGAAATTGTGCTGGGGGGCTGACACCTTGGAATACATGGATAACTTGTGAAGAGACTATGCTAAAGGTAGAACCCGAAACGACTTATGAGGCAGATCACGGGTATAATTTCGAGGTTCCTGTTTCTGCTGAGATAGGATTAGCTGACCCCATCCCGTTGAAAGCGATGGGACGTTTCAATCATGAAGCCGTTGCTGTCGATCCAAAAACCGGCATTGTCTATCAAACCGAGGACAGAGGCGATGGCTTAATCTATCGGTTTATTCCTGATCGTTTCAATGGCGGGGCGGCTGAACTCGCTGCTGGTGGTAAGCTGCAAGCACTGAAAATCCGGGACCTCAAGCGCGCGGATACCCGAAATTGGCGGAGTCGGACGCAAAAGGTTTTTCGATGGGCGTATAACCCGATACCCGTTGGAGAAACACTCGCGGTTGAATGGGTGGATGTTGAGAATATAGAATCCCCAGATGACGATCTCCGCATACAGGGAAACGAGGATAAAGGGGCAGCAAAGTTCGCACGCGGTGAAGGGATATGGTATGGGAGTGGATCCGAGACCGGAGAGTTTTACATCGCTTGCACGAATGGTGGTATCGAGTACAAGGGACAAATCTGGAAATACACACCGAGTCCTTATGAAGGCACAAGTCGCGAGGCACAAGCACCGGGGATGCTGCAACTCTTTGTTGAACCAAACGACAGAAACCTCATGGAGAACGCCGATAATCTGACGGTCGCGCCGTGGGGGGATCTTATTATCTGTGAAGATGGTCCCGAAGAGGAGTTCCTTGTCGGTATAACGCCTGAAGGACATCTCTACAAATTTGCTCGGAATGCCGGTAATATGTCCGAACTTGCCGGTGCGACGTTCTCACCTGACGGCACGACGCTCTTTGTGAACATCCAAAGTCATGGGATTACACTCGCAATCACGGGTCCTTGGCACGAAATTCGACAACGCCCTCTGACATAACCGTAACATGCTCGCTTCTTCGCCCCAGTCCGGGTAGGGTTTTTGCTGGGGTGTTTCTTCGCGGTTCCCCAACCGTGCCAGAACCCGGCGAAAAAGATGGCAAATCCCATAAATTCTTGAAAACCCGACAGATTTTCAATGCCGATGCTTTCATCCAATCCTGCAAATCCTTATAATTAAGTTTACTGCTCACATCAAGACACTCCAACCATTAACTATAACGCTGTGCCTGAAGCGTGTACATCTCCGCGTAGGTGCCGTTACGTTTCATCAATTCATCGTGCGTTCCCTGCTCAATCAACCGACCATCTTCTAATACCAAAATTCGATCCGCCATCTTCACTGTAGAGAAACGGTGTGAAATTATCACCGACGTTTTACCTGTAGTTAATTCATTGAAACGCTGAAAAATCTCTTCTTCCGCTACCGCGTCAAGGGCCGCAGTAGGTTCATCAAGGACTAAGATCTGAGCATCCCGCATAAAAGCACGTGCTAAGGCAATTTTCTGCCATTCACCCCCAGAAAGATCCACCCCTTCCTCCAGAGTCCTCCCCAACACTGTATCAAACCGTTTTGGTAATTTCTCAATACGCGCCAGACTTCCTGCTTTCTCTGCTGCAGTACGAATACGCTCCATGTCATTATAGGCATCCACTTGACCAAATCCAATGTTCTCTCGAACACTGAAGTGGTACTGGAGAAAATCCTGAAAGACAACACTAAATTGGTTGTAAAGACTTTCAAGATGATATGCCTTGAGATCAATTCCGTCAAGGCGAATATTGCCACTATTCGGATCATAGAGACGGGTAAGCAGTTTGACAAGAGTTGTTTTACCCGCACCGTTCCGTCCAACAATCGCAATACACTCGCCGGGCGCAATCGTGAAACTGACATTTTTCAGAACCGATTCTTCTGTTCCCGGATACGTGAACGAGACACCTTCAAACACAATGCCTTCCCGGATCGGACGACCGACCTTTTTGAGTTTCGCTCCTTTTTCGGGTTGTTGAAGTGTGCCTTCAACCGCATTAGGGTCTAAATCTAAAAATGCAAACAGATGCTCGGTAAACAGGCTGCTTTCGTAAACGGTTCCACTCAATCTAAATATATTCACAATCGAAGATCGTGCTCTTTCTGATGCTTGAAAGTATAGCATCATATCACCAATCGTAATCTGTTGTCCTATGGCGCGAAGTGCCGCGTACAGCCAAACACCGGCAGTGCTCAAAGTTGAAAGTAGATTCAGCACAAACTGAGATATTTCTTGGGTCAACGAGAGTGTTTTATTTTCTCTCGCATACTTGCGCCATAGCCTCCCAAAACGTTCAATAAGGATCCCATGGAGTCCAAAGAGTTTCATCTCTTTCACGGGCTCCCGGGTAATAAGCAGGCTTGATATATAGTTTGCTAGGCGTCGCTCAGCGGTCTGTTTGAACAGTAAACGGAACCAGCGTTTGCCAAAATAATTGGTTACAACAAGGTAGGGCATTGACAGTGCAATTATACCTAACATTGCCAGAATATGGAGGTGAGCCACCATAACTAACAAGCTAATCAGCACCAACAGATTTGACAGCATAACAACTAGATTGTGAAGAAAGTTTAAGATCTGCTGACTAGCTTGTTTGTGAGCATGTGTCATCTGATTAAAAAAAGGAGGCGATTCAAAAAATGCTAAATCTAAGTTCGACACCTTCTGAAAAATGAGTTCTTCGGTGTAATAGGTAACTTTTAAACTCATAGAGTATCTTAGCATATTTATGATACTCGTGATAGCGTCGCCCGCCAACCAAATGAAGAGTTGTAACCCGATGAGAAGCGCAATCATGCGCAGGTGTGTTGTTGTGTCTCCTTCAGTCGCTGGAACCGCAGCAACGACTTCATTAATGATATACTTTGATAGCCATATCTGGAGAGGCGTGACTGCTGCCGAAAGCAAATTAAACAGGCAAAAAAAGGCCGTCTCTTTACGACTCGCTTGCCACATGAGTCCTAAAGCTCTAGGATAAGTGCTAATTGTCTTGCCGACATCAGAAAGGGATTTTAAGGGTTCCCATAGAAATGATCCAAGACTTCGGCGTAATTTTCTAAAATAGCGCATCATTCCTTTGTCAGACGTATACAACACGCAATGAATGCACTTCTTACGCTTTGTACACGACCTTCTTACAGTTTATTAGTCCAAGAAAAATCATATTTAACTGCTACTGATTGTATAATCCATTACTAATTTTCTGGCTGTTTGCTCCATAGTGTCCTCATTAAGGATGAGCCAGTTGTATTTCAGCAACCAGAGCACGTGATATTGGAACGTTTCAATTGATATATTTACGTACTCGAAGAGGTTCTGTTCCAATTCAGCAATTGTGATCCAGTCACTTGATGAACTGAGAATTGCATCAATAATCTCAGGATTGAGCCTCGTACTCAATTCATCATACCATGGAAAGTGTCCATCTGTAGTAGGGAACCCACGATCAGAATTGGTGATTCTCACCTGTGTTGTTGGTTTGAGAGTCGTCGTTGCATAGTGTTCAAAGGTCTTAAAGTACTGAGGACGATACCAAGAGGGTAATTGGTGAGCGGTAACCGGGTGAGTAGCAGCGATTTGGTATAATTCCTCCCATAATTCAATATAGCGGTGAATGATCACCTTCCAGTCATAGGTCTCAAGCACATGTTGACGCGCTTGTAATCCCATTTTTGATCGTAATGCGTCGTTCTCAATCAACAAACACAAAGCGTTTGCCATATATTGGACATCAAAACAAATCGTCTGGCTTAAATAGAACTGATTGAAAAGCCACGGTGCCATCGGCGCATAGTCGCAAATTTCACCATCGCATTCCATCCAGTAGGTAGGAACGCGAAAGCCTGTTTTTTCGTGGAGTACTGAAATGCTATATCCTTCCCAATCCGAACAGACAACAGGTAGTCCAGCAGACATTCCTTCCAAAACTGTCTGACCGAATGTCTCTTGGATATTATCACTAGGTGACACAAAAACATCTGACGCAGAGTAGAATAACGGAAAGTCAATCCGAGGGCGATCTGTCAGTGTAATCACGTCTTTATCGATTTCTAGCTGCGTCGCAAAGTCCATAACTTTCTGGGCATAATTATACCGACTATCGTCTCCTGCCAACACGAGCACAGCTTTATTTTTTGAACACTTCTCTAACGCAGCTTTGAACGCCAGCAGCAGAGGACGTAAATCCATTTTGTCATAGTGTGAAAAACGCCCAACCCAAAGCAGGACGACTTTATCAAGAGGCAAACCAAATTGTTGTCTCAATGCCTGCTTGTCGCGCGGACGATAAGTTTGTGTATCTACCCCGAGCGGAATACTATCTAAACGCCCTTCGTATTTTAGATCTAGCCCAAACTGTTGATGTAAACGAGTTTGTAGATGATGGAAGTGATTTTTCATCACACGCCGGGCAGGTTCCTCCAAACATACAATTGAATCCCATGGACGAGCATTAACAAGCAGAAGTGTAAGAAAATCAGTTAACTGCCTATGGTAACTAATGGTATGTGTAACACCCGTAATTGGAAAATTCTTTGCGCTCAATTGACTCCGGAGGTAAATCATTGGGGCAATAACCGGGCCCCGAGGTGTATGAAACGCGAGATAGTTATTCCGTTGTAAAGCATCCTTAAATTCCGTGAGCAGAAAGAGTTTGAGGCGAGAATCGGATTCAGTTAAACCAAACAGAGCTTCTGCATCACCTTCCTTCGGCAGATCATAACGACTTGGATCAAAAAGATGGTACTCATCAAAGTTACCATAACGCAATAGGTTAGCCATAAACTGCTGTGTTGCTACCCCAGCACCATAGATTCCACGACTAGAACCCTGTTGATAACCCAATTCATTCATACCTATATCGGTTGGTAAGAATGTACCAAACAGTCGCATAGATATTCAATCTCCTTCTTGTTATCCAACTCCTTTGCAGGAAACCACTTTTTGTGTATTGCCTCATTCTCACCAATTATACTACTACAAATCCCTACATTGATTAACAGTCAATTTAACCAGAACGCATTATTTTCCTCTCAGTCCCACCCAGTTTCCTACTTCAATAGAGTGGTATGATTCATAAAATTAATCTGGCACTATGCGTACGTTTTCTGTGGGTGTATCAACCCCTGCTTGAGACACCACATAACATGATAAGCAAGATTTGGTATTAAGCCCTCAGCCTCTTCTGGATCTAATAACTCAAGGAATGATTGTGTAATCTTTGAAAGGCAAGTCACAGACTGTGCCAAATCAAGGATTTCAAGAACGATAGGCACTAAAATCACTTCATTCATTTCTTCATAAATGATGACATCCCGGGTTTCAAGAAGCGTCTGACCATTAGGGGTAATATGTAACGGCGTATTTTCGTGAGTGGTTTGAGAAATTGACGAAAGCAGTAAGGGCAGCCAACTGTCTTTGTTTACTTGATTTTCTGGTATACCCATTAGAGAACGTTCTTTACACAAATTCGACCAAAGGTTTTCATATTCCTCCACAATCTTTGTAGGATTATGATGTTCACATACATATTGCATTGCTGCTGCGCCAATAGTCTGACGTAAAGAGACATCTTCAATCAGTAAGACGAGGAACTCAATTATCTGTTGTACATCAATCACGATTCCCTGGGACACGATAAGGGACTGGACACGATGAGGAGTAAAAGTAAAGCAATTCCTTAGTGCTTGATAACTTAAGGGCAAGCATCCTTTTTTTACTTTAAAACCAGTTCTGCCATGATCAATATAGCCATTCTTATCATCATCGGTGGCGATGACCGGAATTCCTCTTGCCATTGCCTCAAGTACTTGAAGTCCATTGTCGGCATAGACTTGATCAGAAGGTGAAATAAATATATCAGCCGATGCGAGCAACATTAACCGGGCAGATTCATCTACATTTGGAAGGAATACAACTTGACGGCTTAACACTGAACCTTCAAGGAACTCCCTGACTCTGGAAACATAACTCTCCACATTGGAGTCACTGATAATAAGCAGAACATCTTCTCGATTCTCTACGACAGTTTGAAAAGCGCGTATAAGCGGAAATATGTCGATACTACTGTTTGGATTGAAGTCTATTGAACACAAAACGATTGTGACATTTTCTGGAAGGCGAAGTAAATGGCGGGCATCTTGCTTTTTATCCCTGTTAATCCGTTCAGGCTTTACGCCATGCGGAATTGTACAGATTTGTGGATATGTGCCCCTCTGCATTGCAGACTTTCTAAAACGATTATCAGCATTTTCAATGAGTTTGTGGATTGATGGTCTTGAACAAATTACAGCATCATTGTTAGATAATGCACTGTATGTTGTCAGTTGGGCATTCGCCAAAAATGGGAGTTCTGCCTTAATAGTAATTGGAAAATTCTGACCACTTAATCGACGGAGAGAGACGAGATCAGATGCATGAGTATATCCAAAATCGTGCCAAATATCAACCTGAAACTCTTGAAAAAAATCTGTGAGTTCCATGGTGCTTTTTATGTGCACGTTCCTCCCGATAGCAGTCGGATCGGGAGATTGGCAATCGTGCGGAAAAAAAATATAATAATCATGAGAGGATATTCCAAAATCTCGTTGCAGCGCACGGATAAAATCCCAATCGAAAATGGAAGTTGACTCATATTGAGTTTCTACAATCGGGTACAAACTTGCAATAATCATTATTACTTCGTCCCTAAAATCTTCATTAGACTGAGCTCCATAAAGCCCATTTACACCGCAGCTGCCTCATGCAATTTATGCCGTAATAGCTTAACTCCACATTACTTAATCAGAAGATCGCTAATCAACTTAATTTGGTATAAAGATTATCAGGGTAGGTATTACCTACCCTGATTGATGTAAGCACGTACAGAGAACTAGACGAAGATAACACAATATTCGTATGGAAATCACAGAATACTTTATGGGTATCAGCAACCGGATCCCATCTCAATTTGCTATCCCCGATAATCAACTATTCCCAGATGATTCATTAGTAGACTGGTTACTGTTAAAATTTCCTTGCATATCGTCACTAGCACTATTGCATGCGCATGAACAGGAGCATCCATACGATTCAATGGTATCCGTGCCTGTCGGCATGAGCACCGGAGCAATCCCCTTGTATTGGGGTTTGAGTGTTTTCAACAGCTTTTTCATTTTATTCACCTCCTTTCTCAAAGTCATTTATAACCGGTTGACACATTAACTCATCAGCTGATTTCTACATCCTTAAGATAATCAAATGCAGCCGGGTTTTCCTCCATGACAGTCATAGCATCAATAAGGTTCCCGTGAAAGTTCTCCCGGTGCTTGTTACAATTGCTCATTTTGAGTTTGCCATCAAATTTCTCACCAGCAGATGCTTTGACAAAACAGGTATCACAATGGCGTGAAGCGTAACAGAAGCGACAACCATCATGGGCATGAGAATAACTTTCGATGTTTGCCATCCCTTTTGCGGCATCCAAACCGATATCAAGATTTCCTAAACGTAAGAGATCGGCTGCTGTGCTGCTCTTTTCGCATGTGAAGAAATCTCCAGCAGGTGTCACGAACAATTTTTTTAAACCTGGCACACATATTCCGCCTGGGTGATACACTTCAGGAAATGGGTTCGTTGGAACCATTGTCGGAATTAGCTTTTCAAGTCCATCTCCAAAAAGAGCCTGCATAAATCTGTGTTTCCGATCAGGTCGATCATGTTCGTACTCATTGTGAATTAAGGCATCGAAAAAACTTTCTTTCAGTTCGGTCATCCCTTTTTTCTTTAAATCACTTCTCGTGAAATCATCAAAAAAAGTAGTGTCTTGAGTATCAACGCCGCTTACTCGCATTGTCCTCACATCCGCCAAGGGGTCGTGCATAAAAAAGTCATTAAGGGCTTCAAAATCATAGGGCGGCGAGAGCACTACACTAAATTTTATGTTGTTTCGATAGTAATCTGGGGACATATCATGTAATCTTTTCAAGTTGTACGCAATTTTATCGAAACTTCCTCTATCAGCCCCGTTGACCCGGTACCTATCGTGCATTTCTTTTGGTCCATCAAGGCTAACCATGAGATGGAAATCATTGTCAATCCACATCTTACAGATTTCATCAGTAATCAAGGTTGCATTCGTTGTCATGTTGTACTCAACGGGTTTTCGTCCAAAGATACCGTTGGCGTACTCAACACATTCTTTAATTAGCGAAGCATTCAATAATGGCTCGCCACCATAAAAAGAAATGCTAACGTAATCACACAATATGGAATGTTGCCGTAAAAAATCAATTCCTCGGCGGGCTACCTCAAACTCCATAAATGTTGAGTTATGTGCTCGATGGAATTCATAGGTTCCTGAGAAACTGCAATACGAACACCGAAGATTACATTGCTCTGTTACCCCCAGGCAAAGGGAGCGAACATCTTCATCGTACAAATTCCTCAGAGATTGCTCATCAAGCGGATACATAATTTCGCTCGGATGATTGTTAGAGAACAAACCCTCATGGCTGTTTGCGGATCGGATCATTTGAAAGCCTTCACCAATTTGCCCAGGGGTGTACTGTGAACTATATTTCTCAACCATATCTTCAACAGAAAGGACACCGAAATCATCAATGATGTCGTAAACAACAGGACTCACTTGGATAATCCGATCTCTGTTAACATCGTAAACATAATGTTGTTTTTCTGTTTTGAACTTGTGGACGAAAGGACGCCGCAAATCTCGTTCCCGTTCGCCAAGTTCGCCTGAGAAACTGTTCGAGGACTTCTTTTCAATAACAGACGAAATTGAGGGAGAACCACAATCGCTTGAACACGAGGAACAGCCCGTCTCTTGTGAATCTACAACCTGAAGATGTTCAAGAGGAATTAATTCTTGCCTCTCTTTTGACCCAGTTTTTTGAGATTGGTAACTGATTAACTTCATTAGGATTACAACACCTCCTTATTTTTCCTACAATAGGTAAAAGATCTCATGCTGATATTTTTAATCAACTGCGAAAACCTCAATTATATGTTGGGCGAGTTGTATCTGTTGTTCCTGTATATCAGGACAAAAAATGGGTAAACCAAACGTCGTTTCATACCGTTTTCTCAGGCGAGATATCTCTTCTGGACGGAGCCTACGTCCCCATCTCTGTTTATATGAATAGGCATCTTTATGGACCAATTTGTCCGCAAATGTTAACGCAACAACCTTTCCCTGGCTAATAGCTTCTAATGTTGTCAAACTACGCTGGATATAATCCTCATCATCAATTGTATTGATTGTTAAAATCATCGCGTCAGGTTTGGAAGCCATTAAGAATGCAAGTGCAGGTAACGTGTAATCCTCCGGAAAATCCGGTGTGTTTGTATTATATAACTTCGGCGGAATAATACCACCATGGCTACTCGCGAGAATGAGATGTGGCCTACGGCGAAATGTTTCTGCCATTGAAACTCGCAAATAAGCAATTTGGTCTCCCAAAGAAATGTACCGTGGGATTCTTTTATCTTGTATAACACAGTTTCCATCTTCTAAAAGTGCATGGATCGGGTTCGTTCCAATACATCCAATTTCATACCCTGCGTCGGCCAACCGTTTTCTTAAAGCAAGTTGAGTCGTTAGTTTTCCTTGATTATATGAAGTCCCAAAAATACCTATAACAGGTGTGTCAATATCTTGTTCCAATTCTTGGGTATTGGTATTCCAAATAGCGGAAAGAAAATTTGAAGGACTATACCAGATTAAGTTTTTCTTACGAGCCGATTCGTAAAGATTCCGGTAAACATGCGATTCAACAGGACAAAAGCTGAAAACATTCTTATTATTTTCAACGGTCCATGTCAGAATTCTGAACAAAATGTCTTCGTGCAGACCCCTTGAAAGGGCATCGGTGTTCCCGATAATCAGCGTATCCACGCTGGTTGGAATATCGTTTAGCTCAGCAAATATAGGGACATTGAGTGGTTCCTTGCTGTACACCACACCGGCATCTTTCCCATGAGCAGATGAATGAATCGGATCTACAACACCATCAACTTGGAATTTAAACGCATCTACAAAGGCAAGTATCGGATGAGTTTTCATATCATAAGGATATATAACAATCCTTCTCATCCATGAAAGGTCTGGCATTTGCATATCAAAATTATCATCGCGCAAGTTTTGTGGAAGATTTGCCGTTAAAGAGCGTCGAAGGGGAAGTCGCGTTTGCCGCTCAATAAGTTCATCTTTGACACCGGCAAGATCTAACCTTGGCATTTCTTCTAATAATGCAGCAATAACAGCACTTATTCGCGCCGTTGCCGCACTTGTTCCAGAGGCGAGTGAAACGTAGGTCCCCGGTTCAGTCTGCACATTTGCTATTTCTAATGCTAACTCGTCGCTGCCTGCAGCTACATATTCTGCAATTCGCGCAGGGAAATAGCCATATTCGTATCCTTTGTACCGGTTGTCCTTACCAACACCAATTGTTTCCGGGAAGACACTTGGATAACTAATTAAACCACCAACATGAGTTGCCGCAACAAGTATCATGCCACCCTTAGTTGCCCTAACACATTCAGCTTGTAATTTCGCAGCCCACTTTTCGCCTGTAGTTCCCAAACTAATATTCACAACATTGATATCGTTATCAATACACCACTTGATTGCAGCAACCAACGCAGCCGGATGTCCAGTTCCATTCTCATCAAGGATTTTGACACTATAGATCTCAGAATCAGGCACCCGATGGCTAATTAATCCGGCACAGACCTGACCGTGAGACCAAAGGGTTTCAGGAAGGTAATCGTCTTCGTTATAAACGACATCTCCACGGGCATCAAAACCTATTCCCACACCCCCAACTACATTTGATACATACGGATGCTCTGGTGATACGCCGGTGTCTACAACTGCGACTCTTACCCCTTTTCCTGTACTACGATACGAGTGTTCAGACATCAACCAGCACTCCAATATTTTAGCATGTTGGAGAGAACTCTAAACGATTTTCAGAGGATTGCTTTCGGAAGGCAAAGGATAAGGTGTACTGCGTTCTTGGCAATCCTACTCTGTATAAGGTGCTAACCAAAAAGCCTCACAAACTGAATCCAACCTATGCTACAATTAGGTTAGCACTGTCATTCCACGGCAATGGCAGTGCCGCGCTGATGGGTGTGTCACCACCCTCGGCGCACCTCACAAACATTGGAGGCTGCCAGTTCCAAAAACGATTTTATCAAAATAGACAAAAATCGTGAAGAAAAAACGCTTTTTTTGCGTTTCACTTCTACAAAAATGCGAGTTTTTTCAAGAAAATTCTAGAAAAAATTAACTTTCGCCACGAATTAGATAAAAAAATAGCAAATTTACGACAATTTGTCAATAAAAAATCGTGAAGTTTTCTATTACTGTTGACTTCAGATACTGCAGTGTGCTTGCCGTTTGATAGGATTCTAGCGGAAAAATTTTCGCATGTAAAAGGTTCTTGAAAACAGATAAGCACAATTGAGGTTATTTAAAACGGAGGAACAAATCATGAGAGCATTGAAGATTATGGGATTCCTTTCCTGCGTAGGGATTCTACTTTGCTCTGGGATTCTCGTGTATATGGAGCAGAAACAGCAAAAACTTAGCCCTCCCGATCACACAATAAACGCGCCAGTCGCTGAAGGAAGAGATTTTCTGTCCGAAGACCAGAAGGCCGAAGTCGTTAAAAAATTGGAAACAGAGGATTCATACGAAAATGAAAATCTTACGTCCTCTGAAAAGATCCCTGCTGACTACGATTGGCAACAGGACGAAGCACTTCTGGTGGAAAAAGCACCTTCCGCTGACCCCTGGGAGGAATACTTCCAGACACAGCAAGATGCGGAGATAAACGCCGAGAATTCTGAGGCTCACGAAACGAACCCTTATCCGAATTGGCCTAATGCTACAGACCCTTATGAAAGAACCGAAGGGAAGCGATGGTCACTCATAAGGCAGTTTGGGGATATTCCAGAAGTTCATATCATTGCAGATACCGAGTTTAAGATGCGGAGTAAACTCCGTTATACGATTGATGAAAAGATCGGTTTCCTTAAAGCATTGAACACCCTATGGCCCAACGCGTCTACCCAGAAAGGACTTGCGGAAGCAAAGGCATGGAAAGCCTCCGGGAGACCTTTTATGCCAGTAACTAATTCTGCGAAACCACGAGATCAGTTCCTTGATGTAAAACCCTTTGTTGAACACTATGGATGGGAAGAAGGTATCCGAGAATTCAGAAAGATTAATCCACGGAGGGCTGCTGAGTTTGAACGTGTAACAGGTTATCGTCAAAGAGATGAATAAGGAAAAAGTGTGGATAAAGATTTTTTGATAAAAAGGATAACTTGTATTACCGTCGTGAAAATTCTAATTTTTCGCTTTTGTTTGAAGTCGGATTTTTGCTTGACTTTTTTAGGTCAACGCGATATTATTTCGGCAATTGATACAATCCATCTATAAGTTCTACTGAAAAATTCCTAAGTAGCAGCACTGAAAAGGTTCTCTATGACAAAAATAAAAACAGATCTTTATCTCGGAGATTGTTTGGAGGTGCTTTCCAAATTTGATACCGATTCGTTTGACCTAATTATGACTTCGCCTCCGTATGCCGATCGCCGATCTAAAACGTACGGTGGCATCAGTCCCAATGAATATGTTGATTGGTTTATGCCTCGCGCTGAAGAATTTTTAAGGGTCCTTAAACCGTCTGGCACCTTCATTCTAAACATCAAAGAGCAGGCGATTGATGGAGAACGGCATACCTATGTTATTGAGCTGATACTTGAGATGAGAAAACAGGGGTGGTTGTGGACAGAGGAATTTGTCTGGCATAAGAAAAACTGCTATCCGGGCAAATGGCCAAACCGATTTAGGGACGCTTGGGAAAGATGTTTGCAGTTTAATAAGTCCAGAAAGTTCAACATGTACCAAGAGTCAGTTATGGTACCAATGGGAGACTGGGCAGAGAAAAGGTTGAAAAATCTCAGCGAGACGGATCAGAATCGGGATACGTCGAAAGTGGGGAGTGGGTTCGGTAAGAATGTTTCAAATTGGGTAGACCGAAAAATGGCGTATCCGACGAATGTTTTACACTTAGCGACAGAAACAGGGAATCGAAAACACAGTGCCGTTTTTCCAAAGGCGTTGCCTGAATGGTTTATCAAGTTGTTTACAAAAGAAAATGATTGGGTGCTTGATCCGTTTGCGGGTGCTGGTACGACGTGTCAGGTTGCTCAAACGTTATTAAGAAACTCTGTTGGCATTGAAATTTTGCCGAAATATTATCAATTGGCACAGGAGAATATCAACTCGGCACAATATTTGTTATTTGAAGAGACACAATATGAAACCCATTACACAACAAGAGATCACTGATTATGTTGAAGCGAACATACAGAATTTTCACCAGAGAAGATTGGATAATCTTCAAAAACTGAGACTGATGGATGTCGTCAAACGAAAAAACCCGTATCTATTCAGGGCAAAAAATATTAACACGGCATCAGAATTTGTAACAACTATCTTAGATGCTTTTCTATCTTCACAAGAAGAAGGAATTTTTGGTGGGTTCTTGGAAGAACTTGCCATTTTTATTTGTTCACAGGTATATGGTGGTCAAAAATCTGCAGCGGAAGGGATTGATTTGGAGTTTGAAAAGGATCAGATAAGATACATTGTATCAATCAAATCTGGACCGAATTGGGGAAATAGTAGTCAAGTTGCGAAACTGCGAGACAACTTTAGAAAAGCTAAACGAATCCTCAGAACTAATACAACATCGGCAAATGTTATGGCTGTCAACGGTTGCTGCTATGGAAAAGATCGAAAGCCAGATAAGGGTGATTACTTGAAATTGTGTGGACAAAAATTTTGGGCATTTATTTCAGGTGATGACAACCTATACACTGACATAATTGAACCTTTAGGGCATCGGGCGAAAGAAAGAAATGAGCAGTTTAGGCAAGAATATGCTAAAGTTGTCAATAGGTTTACTGCTGAGTTCATCGGAACATTTTGCGATGCTGAGGGGAACATGCTATGGGACGAAATCGTCAAATTCAATTCAGCAGAAACCACATCTTGAATCCAACCTATAGTCCTAATTCAGTTTATCCAACCTACATCTCAAGAGTTTTTCCGTTCTAACGAGAACCATATATGCATCAACGTGCCCGCCTTTTGGCGGCTAACAATCGGCTCATTGTTGCTTCCGTTGGCTGTGAAGATGCTGTATCTACTCGCATGCGTTCGTCCGAAGGTGTGGTGTTCGACGGTGTCCGTATGGCTTGAGTTCCTACGGGTTCAACAGCAGGCTTCCCACGCAATCGCTCAAAAAGCGCAGTCAAATATCTGTTCGTTATGCTAAATCGCCGGAGAATCATCTCTAACACAAACAAGAGAGCCGCAACAACTAACAAGACTCGTGCCAGCGAGACCTCCTTCTCAATGGGTGTACCTGCAGGTTTCGTTATCTGAGTCGGTGTGGGTTCATAAATACCAGCAGTACCAGCAGCAAGCAGCTTTAGTAGAGCCGTATCGGCCTCAAATTCGGCGTATTCTGCGGGGTAAGAGAGCGACAGGACTTCGGTGTGTCTGTGTTCATCGCCTTCACGCTCGGCAGTGACAATATAGGTGCCACTGTTTTGCATCTGAAATGTGCCGCTGTAACGCGTCGGTGTCTGCTGTTGCATTTCAACGGATTCGCTTGTACCACCTGGACCTACGACGTGAAGTTTATACGATGCTTGCGACGCTGTTCGTGTGTCAATACTAACTTGCGCTACACCGTGCCGAAGTGATACTGAGAGGTCGAAATCGGCGTCCGTATCCGTTGCTGGGAGTACCCAGTTGAGAGTCTGTCCCCAAAACTTCCCAAAGTTTTCCCACGAAATCCACGCTTTCGCCCATACGGGTTGAACGTCTGATGTCCACGCAACCGATTTCCCCAATCCGAAATTCCAACCCGCAAGGATCGGTTCGTCTTTGTGTGAGCGGATGAAGACTTGTGCGATCTCCTTTTCCGTTGTTGAGATGTAACCGTGAAGTTCCGGTGGTGTACCGATGCCTGCGACAATCGGTTCGTTTGGAACAATAGCAGGTCGAAACGGTTCTTGAACGATGTAACGCCGCGTCTCTCGGACGGCTTCTGTCAATACCTCCGGCAGCTGTTGGATATTTTCAACGAAAACAGAGTGTCCACCACCAGTTTCTGCGACTTTTGTAAGGAGTTGTCTGTTGGCATCGCCTATCGCGATGGTTGTGAGACTGATGCGTGCCTCAGCAATCTGCAGTGCGAGCTCAAGAAAAACGGATTCTGTCCCATCGGATTTGCCGTCGGATAAGAGAACGATGTGTTTCCGTTTTGCCTCATTTGCTTTGAGCATCTCGTACGCCTTCTCAGTCGCATCTTTTATTTTTGTGGTGCCACCGGTTGGGCGGAGGTTACTCACGGCAGAGATCAACACACTGTGATCAGAAGTCAGGTCGGAAATCCGATGAACATCGGTATTGAAACCGAGGATACCAGCCATATCCTCTGCGTCAAGGTTACGGATACCGGTGCGGACCCCTTCAATAGCGAGTTGGATTTTCTGTCGCGCCCCAACATAGTTTGCCATACTCCCCGATGTATCCAGCACAAAGATAATAGCGACAGCGTCCTTGCGTTCACGTGGGGTCATCTCTATCGGAAGAACCTGTTCCAACGCCGTATCGGTATAGCCTCCGGGTCCGTATGCACGCCGTCCACCGATGACGACCAACCCGTGCCCGAGGTCGTGGACGTAATTTCTGATGTTCTGTTGTTGTTCGGATGAAAACGCATCTGCGGGGACGTTGTTTAGTATCAGCACATCGCTGCGTTGAAGTGCTACAAGTTCTGTCGGCATCTCCGCTGCAGACATCGCCGCTACACTGAAGCCGTTTTCCTCAAGAACGGTTTTGAGGGGTGTAGTCTCTGCCAAATCACCTGCTGTGTATATGGTAACCTGCGGTTTGTCCTGAATTTGCACAGCAGCGTCCACCTGATTGTTTTCGGGAATTTCGTCGGTCACGTTCAGTTTTAACCGATATGTATGACTTCCTGCTTCCGAAATCTGTTCTGTCAATAAAGGGCGTACATGTCTACCGCTCGGTAGGGTCCATTCAAATTCGTCAATGGGGGTATCTTCGCGATAGAGGGTGGCGTTCAGGTTTGGGATACTACCATCGGTTTCAATCACCGCGTTGATTCCGAAGTGTTGTCCTTTGCGGACTTCGGTCGGGAGTTGCAGCTGCACCACTTGAACGGCATCCTTGATGGTTTCGAGGGGGATCGTTAATATTTCGACATCACTTGCAGAGAGTAGAGGTAGGTAGTCTTTGATCGGTGTCCCACCAGCATTATGTATTCCGTCGCTGAACAGAGCAATCCGTCGGTGATAATTATCTGGCAAGAGTGTGATTGCGCGCTTGAGTGCTGTAAGGATGTCCGTGCCGTCTTGCTGAAATGTCTGTGCTCGAAGTGTTTCCATTGACACCGTAGCCGGACCTGCCGGGGATAAGTCTTGTTTGGAACGGATTTCTCGTAGGATAGAGGTTTCCCTTGCAAAACTGATAATACCGAACCGGTCAGTAGGTTTCAATCTTGCGACAGCGGCGTGTATCTCTGTGAGTGCCTTTTCGTGCTGTGTGGACGGAATGCTTTCCGAGGTATCAATCAAGAAAACGACTGCAAGGCGTTGTTCCTTATGGGTTCGGTGCAAATCGGCTAAGGCGAGAATCGCGCATAAAAGCGCGGCACCTCGGAGGAGGAAAATCGTGCTTTTCCGCCACTTTGCTGCGGCACGGTGTGCCCGTCGTTGCACATAGATTAGCACAGGAATGACAGCGAGTAGAATTAAGAAGAGGGGGGCGCGGAAATCAAACATCAGAATCGCCGCCGGTGGGCTGAAACACCCGTGTTTGGGTTGGCATAATTCCTTCCTCAATTCTGCGCTATGTAGAGTTTTGTCCCATTGCTTCTACGTCTGCTTGGTACTTCTTTTCGTCGAATAACGCAATGAAGGCAATTGCGGCAACGACTGTTACAACGATAGGTACCATAAAGATTTTTGCCCATGCGTGTCCGCCATCGGCATAAGCGAAGAAATCATGGACGCGTCCGCTGACGATATGCCCGACCAACATCCCGAACCCATTAGTGACGAAGAGGAGTAGGGATTGAGAGCTTGCACGAATATCTTGTGAACTCAATCGTTCTACAGCAATCATTCCACCAACGAAGAAGAACGAGTAGCAGATCCCGTGTAAGGTTTGCGCGCCGACAACTAACCACACCGGTTGACCTATAGCGAAAATAGCGTAACGAACGGGCCACGCGAGGATACCCAGAAAGATTGTCCACCGCATCCCGAACCATCGCAGACATGGAAATAGGAGGAGCATGAGTGCTACCTCGGCAACTTGTCCGAGACTCATCGCAAAATTGGCACTACTCGCTGCAAGTCCAACACCGTGTTCTGCTTCAGTCAGAAAGAGGTATGTCAGGTTGTAATAGAACGGGAGTTCAATGGCGACAACAAAGGAAATAATGAGCAACACGGCGAAGTTTCGGTTTGAGACGAGAGAAAACGCTTCAAGAAACGCATAAGGGTTCTTTGCCTCTTTGCTTGGCGGTGTGTTTGGAAGCGTCAGACAGTAGGCACCCATAATAAAAGACAAAATGGCTCCGAAAAGGAGGCAGTCGCCAATGTGTGGAAGGGTAGCCTCTTGTCCTTCCCAGAAGCGAAGGTACAGACTTAGCACCCAATTAATCGCAATCCAGCCAAGTGTTCCGAAAACGCGGATATTACCGAATTTATCTGACTGTCCCATGTGGTGGAAAGCGATGGCGTTCGTCAGGGCAATCGTGGGCATGTAGAGAACGGCATGCAGGAAAATCGTACCCCACATCATCGGGAAACTTGTCTGTTTCCACGCAAAAAGTAGGCAAACACCGCCGAGTAAGTGTGAGATCGCTGCGAATACCTGCGCAGGCATTAATCGGTCCGCGATCCAGCCTGCGATGATTGGGGAAATTATTGAACCGATGGCGGTGGTCCCAAAGACGTAACTAATCTGTTTGCCGGTGAATCCAAGGTTTTGCATGTGTCCAGCAATAAGCACTGCCCATGCGCCCCATATAGCGAACTGTAAAAACATCATTCCTGACAGGCGTACAAAGGTTACTAAGTCTGTTTGTCTGTTTTCCATTTTTTAATGTATTACTCCTGGGCTGTTCTCCACTTCGTTTCGGACAGGTTTTCGATCATCCTACACATTCTTCAGTAATGACCCAAGTTGCTACTTAACCCAATGCCCAATTGGTTCTGTTGACTGCACCACGTGCATCCCTGCGTCCGAAACCTTGGCGAACGCAGCATCTGCGAGTTCCGTATAGTCCACTATACCCGGCACAACAACAGGTGAAGTTAGGTCATCCACAAGATAGATTTTCTTGGCTAATTCGATATCCGTTTGCTGGATTTCTTCAAGTAAGTCACTAACTGTCCAAGCGACGCAGTGGCTCTTTGCCTGTCCAGCGATAATCACGCGATCGTATTCGAGGAGCATTTGTAGGAAGTTTCTGTTTTTCTGTGCGATCGGTTTTCCATCGGCATCGTTGAGAACTTCCGGACGCAAGACGGAGTAGTTTTCCGTCAAGGGATTCTGTCCTTTAATTTCGTAGTGTATCTGTGTCTTACGTGCGATTGTATGGAAAAAGCAGGCTTCATCAACAGCGGAGACAACGGCGTGCCCAATCCCACCGAGCATGGCATGGTAGGGCCATATCGCGAGTGGATATTTCCCCTCTGCTGTGAGCGTTTTGACATAGTGTTCGCCGTATGCCTTGAGCCACTTGTACTGATTTCGATCTCCGATTACACTCTCTGTGACCGCAGGATTAACATGCCATTTGCCCGCTTCGATGTCTTCTTGTGTAATTAGGGTCTGTAGGGGTGTGGGGTGTTCACCTGCATCGTTGATCCAGAAAACCTCGTGAAATATCTGCATCGCTGTGTGTGTATCCATAGTGCAAGCGATTTTGCTGATATTCGGTAGATTGCGATAGATGAATTGACACAAGCGGATGTTATCCTCTACAGCACCGTTTCCAGATCTTCCGCCAACGAAAAGTTCGTAGTCTGGAATGCAGAATGTATTTTGGACATCGACGAGTAGCAGGCATGTCCTAAAGTCATCTTCGGATGCCGGGCGGACTGTATGTTTCTCCGCCCACTCCTGTGCTTCACGTTGGCGCTCTTGGTAGGGAATCCGCCAGACTTTGTCTACCCTATCTGCATCGAAATGTGGTGGGAGTGGAAGTTGTGGTGTAGGCATAGTGATCCTCCTATTTCGCTGCAGGAGCATTCGCATTCAACTTCGGGTTGTGGGACTTATTGGTTGATGTTGTACCTTATAGCAGGTCGCGGTTTTTATCAACAAAAATCGCTTGAATCTATATCAAAATGTACGATAAAATAGCATTGTGTCGTTTGATGGGTATCTTTTAACACTAAAGGGTTTATGGATAAAATATAGCATGAGAAAATTTTTTAAACCACTCCCAGATTTGGAAGAGAGACTCGATGATGTCGACGAACGGGTGAGGCGCGCGCGTCGAACCTTGGATTGGCGAACTCGGGAGGCACGTATTCCGCTTGATATTCAAGAGGATTTCGGCATCTCTGAATTACAAGGTGATGTGATGTTCCTCTCAAGGAACGAGGATCTACATGATAAAGTGAGGGATCTCGTTCATTCTGCAGGCTACGGATGCGATATTCCAGAACGCACTGGAGAAGCCATCGGTATGCTGAAGGTGGCAAGATATCAGATGATAATCCCTGACTGTTTGCGTCGCTCGCGGCGGAGACTTTTTGAATATGTGGAGAAATATCAACCTCACGTGAAAATTGTGCCTATTGTCCGGAATAACAATGCCGGACGACATGTGATGCGTTTGGGCAGCTACAGTTTTCTATTAGGACACGATTTCGATCCAGATCAGTTGCGTACCTGTCTGATGAGTTCACTTCAGCTACGACACGAGGTCTGTTGGTTGTTGGCGCATGGAGAACGCTGTAATCGCTCGTGTATCGACGGTTTTGAATCTGATGAGGCGGTTAGAGACCTTGAATGAAGAACCCTACTGACATCCGCTCTACATTGCACCAGCGATTGAAACAGGTAGAACGCCAGACCTACGTTGCCCGTTATCAACGCCAGCAACACCACAGTTCACATCTGATCAAAATATGGCAACAAATTTAGAATTCAAGGCACAGTGTCAGTCGCTTGAGAGTTTCTATTCAAGATTGGCTGACTTAAATGCAACGCATCATGAGACTGTGCGTCAAATTGATACATACTTTTATATGGCGGTGGAAAAGTGCTGTTCAAAATCGGAAACGTGCCAACCCCGTCTTAAACTCCGCGAGATTGACGAGATGACAGAGGCGTGGCTCATCTATTATGAGCGTCCGAACCACAACGCGTCCCGTTACAGTCAATATCAACTCTGCAAAATTGCTGAGCCATCAACCCTCAAAACGTTACTAACTGCCGCGCTGGGTGTTAAAACAGTTGTCAAAAAACATCGAGAGATTTGGATGTTCAATCACACGCGTATCCATCTTGATACCGTTTCTGATTTGGGGCAATTCATTGAATTGGAGACAGTGTTCCAAGGACAAACTGAAACTGAAGCCGTAAACGAACATCAACACGTTAAAACAACACTTCGCTTAGACACTACCGACCCGGTTGCTGTTTCCTACAGCGATCTGATTATGCAGAAATCGTAGCTGATTTCGGAGGCTTAATCGTTAACAGAGCTGAAAGGCACCTTCCAACGCAAGAAAGAGAAGTCATGAAATCTCTCACAAGCGTGCCATAATCGCCTGCACCAAAAGCGGAATCATCAACTCATGGTGTCCCGTGAACGTATAGCCTTTCCCGCCCATCTCTGTCGGACGTTTGACGACATTCTCTACAGGACGATATTGTTGATTCATGTCGAAATTGGCAGTGGTAAAGTGGGATACCGTATGTCCGAGATTTCGCGCAATCGTTAGTGCCTTCAAGAAGACCTCCGGCAGAATCACAGCTGAGCCCAAATTGAGTACGACCCCACCGCTTTCCAATTCTTCTACTAACCCTGTCAACAGGCGAAAATCGGTAAAACTCGCAGCACCGATAGCAGCACCCTTCGCTGCAGGATGCTGATGGATAATGTCTGTGCCGATAGCGACATGCACTGTGATCGGAATATCGTGTTGGATCCCGGTAGCAAGGAGGCTATACCTGTTATAAGGCGCGTTCATCTCTACGAGCTGCTTACCTAATGCGTCACCCATCCCAATGCCTGTATCTGCGGCGTGCTGAATTGCTGTGTTCATCAAGCGTCCCGTCTCCTCCCACATCCCAAATTGTCCGATTTGAAGGTACGCAGAAACGTCCTCTGAGGTCTCTCCAATAAGAGCAATCTCAAAATCGTGGATACTGCTCGCGCCGTTAAAAGCGAACCCGGTAATCACACCGCGTTTCGCCAAAGCGATAAGGAGCGGACTCAATCCGCATTTGATGACATGTCCACCCATCATTACGATGACCGGTTTCTTGTTCTGATGCGCTGTGACGATATCGTCAACGAGTGCTAAGAAATCTGATCCTTTGAGAATTTTCGGGAGGCTCGCCAAAAATGCTGAGATGTCCGTCTCTGATTCTGCCAGCGTCGCAAAATCGTGAACCGAGACTTTGTTGATACGTTCCTTGAGTGGATAAGTCGTCACTGAAGATAAGTCAACCGGTTTCCGAGTTTTTTTCATGTTTTTTGTCCTTCGTTAGTTTTAAATAAAATATTATGCCAATAATAAACCAGAAAAGCAATACTGTGCGTTGATGTAGAATGTTATCTGCAAGTCCGTAAACAAGCGCGGAAATGAGGAATCCGCTCGCGCCGATGAAGGTCCCCATCCCCCAAAAGTCGGTTGCCTGCCGCATGGCAAATACGGATTGACAGATGATCGTTACCATCCACAAAAACAGCAAAAGTGATGGAATCCCGTGCTCGGCAGCGATGTGCAGATAGATGTTATGTGCGTGATAAGGCGTGTCGTATTGTTCAGGGGGTCCGTTTAATTGGTATTCATAACGAAATCTACCGGGTCCAATTCCAGTGAGCGGATATTGCCGAATGAATTGCATAGATGTTCGCCACCACTGTGGACGTTCGCTCATGAAGCCTGCAGGATGTGTAATCATTGTCTGAAAACGGGTTTTGATATGCCGCGGCACCATATCGATGAGTATCTGTCGAGTGTTTGTATTCAGAAGTAGCACACAGCACACAATGCTTATTAAACCCACTGTCAATAAACCGCGCTTCCAAGAAATAGTCCTAAACAGTATGCTGCTGGCGAGATATAAAACACTGAAAATGACTGCAAGGGTGACACTTACCCACGCTGCACGCGTCAAGGTCAAGACCAGATTCGCGGTCATCAAGACTAAGATTATTCCTAATATTACGGTTATAGTTCTCAGCTTTCGGCTTTCGGCTTTCGGCAAAGAGGAATCTTTACTGATAACTGATTGCTGTGCCCCTGACGGCTGATGGTTTCTGACTGTTGTTTCCCCGACTGCCGATTGCTGACTGCTGATGGCTATTAAACCAGCCACAAAGTAGCCTATAACGAATGGAAGACTGAGTGCGAGGTATGCGCCAAGGTCGTTAGGCATCTTGAACGTTCCTGTGAGGCGTTGCTCAATCATATACACCATAAGGTGCGTTTCACCTTTACGGACTGTGTAACGTCTTTCTCTCACTGGATCGGCGATACGCCATGTGTCGGATTGTCCTGTCGGTTTTCTGCCCGTTACATGGAAAGCGGTTTCCGAGAGTGGTACACGGCATGTACGCAGTTCCGCGCGCAATTCGTCCGAGAATCCTTCGGCTGTCGTAAATTCCTCCTGAAATTGTAATCCAATTCGTCCCATAAAGTCGAGTGCTAAGCGGGTGTCGTTTACGTAATACCCGACCCCGAGTGTGGAAGATATACCCGCTGCGACAATAAAGGCAATGACGATATGTCGCCATTGGGTTCCCAAGCGACTGTAAACAACGGCATAGAAGAGTAGAATCGCTCGAAGTAATTTCCAAAAGTAGCCGAGACTGCTTGTTGAAGGATGTGGTGCGAAAAGTGATGCTATGAGTGCTAAACCTAAAAACAACGCGATAGGAAGGTCAAGTGGTGTCCGCCTCCAGCTGAGTTTCCGCGCCGACACCATTCGTCCTACCCATCCAAATAACACAAGCGAAAGCCCGATGTTGAGTGGTACGGTTGAGTAGCCGAAAGGTAAGGTCAAAACAAAGACTAAGAGTCCGATGTAAGTTGCGGCATCAAAGACTTTCGCTGATGAGACCTGTGGAAGAAACGGGGATTTCAGTTTTGACATAAGTGTAAAGCAGGTAAAAAATTATTGGAAAATTCAAAGAAGTATAATATAATGTATATCAATTAGGACGTACAAACATATATCACAAAAAGCGTGGTTCATTAACTGCGTCTACAGCATTTAAAGGGGATTTCGCCATGCGCTTTACATCCAGCCTCGTTGCATTACTTCTGGCGTTTAGTCTTGTCGGTTTGCTTTTCGTACCATCTGCCGCTGCGTTTATTGAGCGAGAATATACAATTCGCGAAGTCGTTGATGCCTGTACAAACATTGTCTTCGGCGAAGTGAAAAGTGTTGACAAAAAACGATTGCGGGGCGTTGTTGTTATCAAAAAAGATCTCAAAGGGAAGAGCGATCTCAAAGAGATTAAAATGAACTTCGCTACTGGGCATTACAAGTCGGGCACCTCGCCAGAAAAGATGGTGAGTTTGCTCAAACCGAAGATGCCCATCATCGTATTCTATCGCGAACATTACGGCATTGATAGTATGTGTTTTATTGATAATACATGGTTTCAGATGCGTGCCTATCGCAGCGGATACAGCGGTTCTTGGTGGACATTCACACATATTGACCCGATGATGTCACGCACGTTTAATGGCAAAACGAAGGCGTTCCAAAAGATTGTTCGCGACATGTTGGCGGGTAAAATGTGGGTTGGCACACCGAAAGATGCGATAAAAGTCTTAGTCTTGACCGCAAACAGCACACATCCGACATGGAGCCAGACCCCTGTTTACACCAACACGGCAACATACGAGTATCAAGCACTACGGTCTATAAAAGAGGTAAGAAAACGTGTCGTCGCACATGAACTCACCAGAGCACATGCACTCCCACAATTAGAAAACGCTGATGTGTTATGGATCGGATATGAGGAGATCTCAAGTTACGGACACTACCTCCTTTCGAGTGAAACGGAGAAAAAGATTAAGGCGTTTGTAAAAAACGGCGGTGTCGTTGTTGTCGCAGGGCAGGACAGCAGTGACGAAAAACCGTGCGAAACCGGGTGGTTACAAGGCAAATTGAAAGGCATTGAAAGCCCACCGACCCAGAAGTTCGTCGTTACCGAAAAAGGCAAATCTCTCTTCTCCACACCGAACAAGATTGAGTCGGGCAAAATCTTTATTGATGATGCATGGACAAACTGGAGTCGCAGCGATGAAATCTTCGCGACCACCGCGGACAAAAAAGAATTAGTTGTCGGGGCAAGGCGATATGGCAAGGGGATGTATGTCATCACCAGCCTTCGTAACGATAGCCAGTATACAACTGCGATGAACAAAAAACTCATAGAGAATATTATGCACTATGTAGCCAGCCAGGTCGAGTAACGCCAATTGTTCGTAGTTACGATTTTCGCATCTCTACATAAACTTTGCGACAACCAACGTAATGTCGTCGTTAGTGTTTTCGCCTTGTTGATGTACTCGGAGATCCGATAGAATCTCATTTTTGATCTCTTCAGGAGATAGATGCCGTTTCTTGGAGATGAGTGCTTTGAGACGCTCCAATCCATACATTTCCGCGTTTGGGTTGACCGCTTCCGTAATACCATCTGAATAAAGGACAAGCAAATCACCGGGGTGCCATGCAACCTCAGTGCTGTGATATTGCTGAGGCTCCGAGAAAAGTGAAATACCGACCGGCAGAAACGAGGATTCCAATTCGAGGGGTCCCTTCTCTTCACTATTTCCGTTGCCCGATTCCGCACGGTAGAGGAGCATCTGTGGGTGTCCTGCGTTAACGTATTCCAATCGATTGTCCGGATCAATGATCAAGTAGCAGGCGGTCATATAGATATAGGTTTGCGAATCTTCTTCTGTGACCCGGGCAATAGCTTTCATGACTTCTGGCACGGAAGCGTCAAACCGAATCTGTGTTTCCAAACAACTTTTCGTCATTGCGGCTACCATCGCTGAGTGGTAACCGTGCCCCATAACATCACCAATAAAAATAGCGACTCGGTTTTCGGAGAGTTCCATGTAATCGTAATAGTCACCACCTACACTATTTGCGGGTTGGCAATACCCAGCGGTATTGACGTACCGATGCGAAATTTCTTGATTCGGAAGGAGCGACTGTTGGACTTCAGCGGCAAGGCGCATTGATTCTTCTTGAGCAATCTCTTTGCGGATCGCACTCATCTGAATCTCAAGATCGCGTCGAATCTTATCGTTTAGGACTCGCAGCAGACCGAGACCAACGCGCGGCTCGCGTGCCAGGGCGTTATAGAAATCGTTTCGGGTGATACGTAGGAATTGGGTCGGCTTCACGGTTTTGACAGTAGCGCTTCTCGGTTTGTTGTCAATCAGGGCGATTTCGCCGAGACAGTAACCTTTCTCATCAAAAAACAAGACCTCCGTACCTGCCTTGATAATGCTGACTTTGCCGTCAACGATAAGGTAAAGTGAATCGCCTTCGTCCCCTTCCTCAAATAGCATTGAACCCGCAGGATAAGCAACTTCGTTGGCAATCTGAGAGATTGCTTTTAATTCGGTTTCTGGGAGTTCCGAGAAAAGTTCTGTTTTTTGTAGAAATTCTAACTTATCTTCTGCTAACATTATCTATTCAGCCTTTGACTTTTTGTAGAAAATGTGTTAAAATGTGGCAACTATTACCGCATGATGGCGATCAACAGTCGCGGTCAGTTTAGTGATTGTGAGCGTTGCCAATTTTTTGTCTATCACAAACTGCGCTTGTTAGAAGATCAAGGATTGATGATTAATTGCCACAGACCGCTCTGGTTTTGAATGATGGATAGTCGCTAACTAAGGGGTTAGACGAAATTTGTAAATATAAGTTGAAGACAATGCAAGAGACTGCAGCCTCATGCTATCCGTTCAAATATCTATCATGACACTAAAAAGGGAATTATGTCAATAACTGATTTTTTTCGTGGAAAAATTTTGCTCATTACCGGCGGTACAGCGTTTTTAGGTCAACCGATGGTGGCAAAAATTTTGACAGCCCTGCCTGATGTTCAAAAGATTTATCTTCTCATCCGAAGCCGCACTGATAGGACAGGGAAGCATGTCTCCGCACAAGAGCGCTTAGAAAATGAACTTCTTGTCTCAGATGTTTTTGCCTCCCTCCGTCGCTTGCACGGTGAACATTTTGATGAATGGGCACAACAGAAGTTAATTGCTGTTGAAGGTGAACTGACTCACGAACGCCTCGGATTCAGCGATGTCGAATACCAACGGCTCCAAAACGAAGTACAGGTATTTATTAACATCGCAGGACTTGTGGATTTCGATCCACCTTTTGATGATTCTTTGTGGGGGAACGCGCTTGCTGCTAAGCATGTGGTTAACTTCGCAAAAGGCTGCCAAGATACCGTATTCCTGCATATTTCGACGGCGTATGTTCACGGAAGCGAACCCGGACGGGTGCCTGAGGAACTCCCGCTTCCCTATGAACAGTACGCAGCACAGCATCAGGAAAAAACTGGTATGGCTATTCCACAGACGCTTGACGAAGAGATCGAAGAACTACTATCTCTTAGTGCTGCTATCCACACTGAAGCCGATTCTCCTAAAAATCTTGAACGTTTCCGAGAAGCAGCTGAACAGCAGATAAAAGGGACTCGGAAAAGGCTGGAAGCGCAAGTCGAAGAATTAAAAGCGGAATGGCTCGCGGATTATTTGGTCGAAGCAGGGCTGGTACACGCTCGCTCGCGGGGGTGGAACGATACCTACACTTACATGAAATTCCTCGCCGAGCAAATGGTTATAAAGTTGCGCGGTGATCTCCCTACGGCTATCGTCCGTCCCTCGATTATTGAAAGTAGTTTTGATGAACCTGTCCCGGGTTGGCTCGGAAAGTTTCGGATGTCGGAACCTCTAATTGTCGGTTTTGGGAAGGGACGACTGCCAGATTTCCCCGCAGACCCAAACATAATTCTGGATATTATACCTGTTGATTTTGTTGTAAATGCGACCTTGGCGGCTGCCGAGGCGATAGCGAGACGTGGCGGCATTGAGGTGTATCATGTTGCAACCGGCACGCAAAACCCGCTCTACTTTCGTGGCATTTTTGAGGCGACCTACGACTATTTCGTCAAAAATCCGATGTTGGAAAATGGAAAGCCGATTGCGGTGCCTATTTGGAAATATCCAAGTTTAGAAGAATTTCAGCAGAAACTTGACAGTCGTATGCGGCTCATTGATTTTACTACGGCGGTGCTCGGATGTCTCCCAATACGCGCTGCGAAACGGAAACGTCGCCAACTTATCTTGAAGCAGAGCGGTGTCAAAGCACTTCTCCATTACATCAAAATTTATGCCCCCTACACTCGAACTAACTTTGAGTTTGAAACCGAGAAGATGCAAGGACTTTACACAGCACTCTCGCCGACAGAGCAGCAGCGTTTTAACTTCGATGTATCGAAAATCCACTGGAAGCGGTATTTTCAAGAGATTCATATTCCAGGCATCAAGCGGCATGTCTTGAAAATTGAAGATAGTACAGCAGATGATTCGGAGACAAAACCGAGTAAGGTGGACGCACAAGAGGAATCGGAGGAGTCTGTTACACCCGCTGAACATATCTACCCAAAAACCATTGTAGACCTGATTAAGACCCAGGCATCACGAATTCCTGATAGGATTGCGCTGCAGATGGTAAATGAGGGTGAATGGGAAGAGTATACCTACGCCGAAACCTATACGCTCTCGCGAGCTGTCGCATGGCGGTTATGGGAAAGCGGCTTGCGTGAGGGAGATCGGGTGGTGTTAGTCTCCGAAAATCAGCCGGAATGGTGTATTGCCTACCTTGCAGCTATCCAGATAGGGATCGCGGTAGTTCCACTCGACGCCCAGACCCCTGCCCACGAAATTTTAGCGATTGCAGCGTTCACCACCGCAAAATCGATTTTAGTTTCCGATGCCGTTTTGAAAAAGTCCGGTGCGGTTTTATCGGAAGCGGAGACAAAGCTACAAAATATAAATAGTAGCTGCGAGATTGTCGGTTCTGAGCCTTCTGAGAAGGGGACACTAACCCCTGAGATTCCCGCCGATTTTCCGAATGTCGAAATATCTCCTGATACCGTTGCTTCCATTATCTTCACGATGGGTACCACTGTGGACGCTAAAGGTGCGATGCTCACGCACGCGGGGTTCCTCTCTAACGTACAAGCGGTCGCAAAAGCACTGCCACCAACAGACACAGAACGTATCTTGTCGGCACTGCCACTTTATCACGCTTTAAGTTTTTCGTGCAGCTTGTTGATGGCACTCTACAGCGGGACGACTGCAACCTACGTCAATGCGCTTCGTCCAACGACGCTTCTGAAAACGATGCGAGAGGCGAAAACGACTGCCTTTATTGGTGTGCCACGCCTTTTCCAGTTACTCCAAAGCACGATTGAGCGGCAGGCAGCGCGCGAAGACACTCCGGGTGAAACTTTGGCAGAAAAAGCGCTATCTCTTATGGGCGGAGAAATTCGCGTCCTTGTGAGTGGTGGTGCCTCGCTCTCTGATGCGGTCTATGACAGGTTTCAGAAATTCGGTATGACGATCTACCAAGGCTACGGGATGACCGAGACGGCACCTGTGCTTACTGTTAATCCATACCTGAAGAGCAAGCGCGGCTCTGTCGGACCGGCGGTAGCGGGTGTGGAACTCAAGATTGAGAGTCCAGATGACAATGGCGTTGGAGAGATCATCGCTAAGGGACCGAGTACAATGAAAGCCTACTATCAAAACCCAACGGCTACAGCAGCGGCTATCCGGGACGGCTGGCTCTACACAGGCGACCTCGGCTATATAGACGCTGATGGTTACCTCTATCTTACGGGACACTGTAAAGACATTATTGTTCCGGCTTCTGGCAAGAATATCTATCCGGTCGAATTAGAAGCACTCTATCGGAACAGTCCTGCTATCTCTGAAATATGTGTCGTCGGTGTTCCTTATGATGATGGATCCGATACGGCTATCCATGCGCTGATTGTGCCGACATCATCCGACGAGACAACCAAAGCAGCAATTCAGCACCATCTTCAAAAGCGGGCAAAGGCGCTACCGAGTTACCAGCAATTTCACAAATTCCATTTCTGGGACGGTGCGCTTCCAAAAACCGAGGGCGGTCTCATCGATCGGCAGCGCCTGAGTCGCAGTCTGCAAACATATATTAAAGATACAGAGCACCTTCATGAAGATACTCAAGCAGCGGCAGTGGACGCGGAATCTGTTGCTTCAAGGGCGGGTATACCGGAGGAAATACTTTCTACGCTCTCGCGATTGGCGCGCATGCCAGCACACCAAATTCGCTTGGGGAGTCGGTTGGATATTGACTTAGGGCTTGATTCTCTCACACGACTTGATCTGTTATTGGTACTTGAAACCAGACTCGGTGAAACGATTCCTGATGCATTACTCGCTAACTTGGAGACAGTAGGCGATGTTGTCAAGCTCATTGAAACGTTTCCGTCTGGTGCTGGGAGACAGATGGAGATTGGGGTTGGAAACCCCGCTCACGGCGCAGAATTACGGCAGATACCGCGATGGTACGCACGCACCTTCCGGTCTGTGATTACTGGTATCTATAGGAATTATTTCTCGCTGAAGTGCTATGGTCTTGAGCATATCCCGCAAGGCAAGCCGTATATTATTATGCCGAATCACACGAGTCATCTTGATACGTTGACGGTAATCACTGCCCTTGGCAGAAGGGCGTACCGGCTCTGGGTGCTTGCTGCGCGCGACTACTGGTTCGCTACCCGTTTTCAAGGCTGGTTTGCTCAGACGTGTCTCAACGCGCTCCCGATAGAACGAGAAGGCAATTTTACCGAGTTTCTGCAGGATCTCAGGATGGCGAACGAGGTGATGGAAGAAAATAACGGTTTGCTTATCTTTCCTGAAGGTACACGCTCACTTGATGGCAGTCTTCAACCCTTCAAGCCTGGAATCCTCAGCCTGCTCATCTATAGTCCTAATGTCCCGATTATACCGGCGTATATTGATGGCACCTATCACGCGTTACCGAAAGGGCGGAATTTACCAAAGAAGCACCCGGTGCGCATCATTTTTGGAGAACCTTTCACTTTTCCGCCTGAAGGTTCGGACGACCCCGGCAAAACGCCGATTGATCCAGACAAATATCAGGAATTCTTGGAATTGGCGCGGAATCGCGTTGCAGAACTTGGGGTACTACTAAAACAGGATTTTTAATAGTTTAAAAAACATGTCGGATCTAAACGGAAAAAAAACAGCCGCATTCTTTGATGTAGATGGTACTTTATTGAAATCTACAATTGTGCATTACTACATCTGGATGCGTTCTGCCAAGTTTTGGCACCCACTGAAACTGATGTGGCTCATTGGGTTTCTACCGAAAATCGCTTACTACCTAATTCTGGACAAGATAAGTCGGACCCGTTTCAATCAGGTTTTCTATCGAAACTATCGCGGTATGGACGCTGCCGAGATTAAAGGGTTGGCAACAGAGATGTTTGAGACTTACCTTCGTCCGAAGATCTTCTCCGAAGCGGTATCAGAAATTCAGGAACACAAACAGCAGGGGATGATAATAGTTCTCGTGACAGGATCCATTGATTTTATTGTCCAGCCGATCGCGGATCACTTTGATGTTGATATTGCATTGACACCGCAACTCCGGGAAGAAAGTGGTCAGTTTACGGGTGAGCTCACAACTGCACCACTCATTGGGGAACAGAAAGCGGAAGCCGTACAGGTTTTTGCTGAGCAACACGGCATTTCGCTAAAGGACAGTTATGCTTACGGCGACAGTCAATCGGATTTACCGATGTTGGAATGCGTCGGGAATCCCGTCGTCGTAAATCCAGGGAAAGCACTCCGCCAA
The DNA here is from genome assembly GCA_963662915.2 of Candidatus Poribacteria bacterium. Classification (GTDB taxonomy): domain Bacteria; phylum Poribacteria; class WGA-4E; order WGA-4E; family WGA-3G; genus WGA-3G. Next base: position 4,198,668 of record CAXXEU010000002.1, read on the forward strand.
AAAGCGCTCGCGTCTGGTTGGGAGATGCACGAATGGCTGGCTTAATAGCTGCCAGGTCACTACACACCAAGAACTTCGTTTTCAGCAATCAGCTGTCAGCAGAATAACCAACAGCACATAAAAAAGGAGAAAGACTATGAACGTTAGACGTTATCTTGAGTCTATGTCCGAACCCAACGACACCATGTTTATTGAAATTGCGGACCAGCACCGATTCACCCGACGCGGAGACGATTGGATCAAATTCCGTGAAGACGTGATGCAACTCCTCGAACAAACCGTTTCCGAGGACGTATCCAAAGAATTCGCAGCAGCAACGGAGGATTGGGTTTCGGAGAGTTAGTATAGTTCTATTTTTAAAATAAGAGCCAACTTTCTGTTACTGAATCAGGTCAGGGCAACAGAACCTACCCCAGTAAAGCCGAGCAAGGAGATTATACCGTCGTGTCAAATTCAATCACCGATGCCCAAGCGTTAGAAACAGAAGGTAAGTTAAACGAAGCAATTCAGGTTTACGACAGCATCCTCAACACAACCGACGACCCACCAACACTCGCCCTGGCTAACTTTAGGATTGGCACGCTCTATCGAACGTGGAGAGAGTTTTTCACCGCACAACGGTTTTTAGCAAAAGCACATCAACTCTCCCCAAGCGACACAGAGATCCGAGACGCAATTGAGGAACTCAATCAGCATTTTTCCGAGAACCGAGAGGCGATTGCAGATGAAATGTCCCGTAAGAACAGTGATCAGATCGTATCCCTTTTCCGTATCGCGACAGGAATCAAACTCATAACGATGGATAAACCCGTCCAAGCCTATCCGTTGCTGAAAAGCCGCACCAAAATCTTTCCAAACGCCGCCATTGCCAAGCACCTCCTCACCGACATCCAGATTACCGAAGACGAGCGAAACTCAGCGATTGATTTCCTATTGGAGCGAGAGTGGCTTATTAGCACGGGTGTGTCGCTTTACACGATAGCAGGGAGCGGATTGTTTGCCTTTTATACCGCGCTTGCCGAGTTACACGTTGACAATGCGGATTATGCAGAGGCGCTAATGTGTTATGAACAGGCACTTTGGCTTGATCCTTCTCAGGCACAGTTGCGCTGCCAACAGGTTATTTGCCATGCCGAAGCGGAGGCGTGGGAGGCGGCGGTCGAAACGCTTTCGCAGCTTCCTGATGAAGAAATGCCGGAAGGCGTAGACCTTGAAGCATATTACACTGCTGTCGCGCAGAGTTATCATCTTATGTATCAGGCGACCCAAGACGAGTCCGCGAAACAGAAGGTGATTGAGGCGTGTGAGACAGTCCTGCGTCTGAACAAAAAGGCGAGAGAGATTTCAAAACTTCTTGGGTCGTATCAAGGCAAAAAACCCTGGTGGCGTAGATAGTTTTTTAGTACATCAAAAGAGATAGGACTTACGCAATGCTCTCTTTTGTAGCATGATGCACGTCGCATCTGGGCAAGTATGCCGCAAACCTGTTAGGTTGTGTCTTCCAAACGTTTAGGGTTGTCCAGGAATTTCCATCTCACAGCATGCATTACGGTCAAAATTGCGTAAGTCCTGAGAGATCTATCTTTCATGTCTCTTGGAAAAAAAGGAGATAAACGTATGTTAGCTCAACTGTTATCCAAGAAACGTGTTTGCATCCCACTCGTGCTGGTGCTGGTTTTTGTCGCCAGTAGTTTGTTGTATCTACACTCTGTCAAACGCCAAGCCACCCTTGCTGAGATACAAGAGGCTCTGTATCGCCAACGCGTCAGGCAATATCTCAAAGATCGTGAGGAGTGGAATAAGAAATTCCATCAGGCACATACCGAAAGAATGCAAGCAGGTGAGGCAGTTGTTTCTTTCATACCTAATCTTTCACCCAATCGTTCAGCAGAAGCGATCGCGACGTATCTCAACAGTCTCAGCGATGCTGAAAGAAAACAACTTTTCGCTGAATACGATGTGCTGGTTGCAAAAAGTGAAGCTGCGATAAAAAAACTGGAGGCGGTCAAGCAAGAAGAACCTATTTTCCCACAAAGGAGTCTGGAATTGATGCCCAAAGAGCGTATGATGCATTAGTCCTTGCGAAATCAGCCCTTGAACTCTGTCAACTGAAAAAAGAAGAACTCTTGGGGTGCAGTCACTCAATATCATCAGGTCATACGCGTCATCAATATTCAGGATGTGATCATTGGGATTACACCTGTGAAGCGGCGAAGCATCAATCTCGGAGTTGCCCGACGAATGCGGATGGAATCTCATGTTCCGATGGATCTTACCGCATGTGTACGGATCATACGCATGATTATAGTGCCACGACGTTGGCGTGTGGACATTTGCCGTCGGATTCGGGCTGGCACAAGTTGTCGTATTACCGAGGCTGTGGTCATACAGATTGGCATTGTCTCGGGGCGGCGCGTCATAATCCTGCGAAGTGTCCACCGGGTACCAATGGAGAGTTGTGTACGGTTTGGTCTGCGTATCCGGGATGGCATTATGTCTGTGATACTGCCCATGATCATAAATATCCGAGCGATTCGACGACGGATCCATCGGATCCGAAGGAGGGGAATTCAAAGCCCGCGACGGATGGCAACACCGACGAGACGGACGGCACTACCAACAAGAAGGACGGCGAAACCGACTCAACCGAAGGTAATAGTAAACAGATGGTTCTCGCGGCGTGTGGTATTCACCAGGATGATTTTTATCAAACGATCCTTAAGAATAACCTATTTGTGCCGCTTGGCACAGTCGTGAACCCGAAGCCTGTTCCTGGAGAGCACCTTATCTTGATAAGGACGCGTGTCTACCCATCGGATCCAGTCGCTGCGTCGGCATGGTTGAAAGACACCGGGACCGGAGAATATCGAGAGTTGTTTCTTGGGGATTCGATGGCGGGTTTGATGCTCAGTGATGTTCAACCCAAACAGGTGACACTCGAAAAAGCGGGTGAGAGAGGAACGTTACGCCTCGCCACCGATATTTTTCTGAACGCAAAAAGGAGATAAAATCATGTTAGCTCAACTGTTATCCAAGAAACGTGTTTTCATCTCACTCGTGCTGGTGCTGGTTTTTGTCGCCAGCAGTCTGTTGTATCTACACTCCGTCAAACGCCAAGCCACCCTTGACCTGAAACGCACCCAAGCGATTGTGAACCGCCCGAAACCGCCCCCGCCGGGGGAAACCGCCGAGAGCGGACATTGGCACGGGGATGAATGGCACGCCGATGTGCATGAGACAGAACAGGAGTCTGTCAGCGTTTCCGGCTCCGGAGAGACATGGCGCGATGGCGTGTGGTATCCTGAAGACTACACCCAAGCCGATCTTGCCGCCGATCTGGCAGGAGAACCCGCCAAGACGGATGAAGAATATGAACGCCGCGCTACGAAAAATCTGGTCAATACTTATCTTCGCGAGCATCGCGAAAAGTATCCCGACTGCGCCGAACATGCGGCGGTTTTGGCAGATGCCAAACGTCAAACCGAGTGGATATTGGCGGATCAAAAGCACGTGGATAAACGTCGGATACACGATGCTGAACTTGATTTTATTATGTCCCTCTATGATGATTTCAGAGAAAAATACGCCGATACGCTCTTTGCTGGGAAAAAACTCAGTCCCGCTGATGCCCGAGTTGCGGAATCCGAAAAACAAGCAATCCTCGAACATCTGGATGTGCAAGACGAAAAAGCGAAAATCCTTAAGCGTGAAAAACCGATTGCGCCGAAACCAAGGCACACGCACTAAAAGAGGATATTCTGATGAAACACATTCGTCTTTTCAGTCTTTTTTTTCTCGTGGTGCGTCTGGCTTTACCGCTTGAAGCATTGGCGTGCGATGACCTTAAGGCAATACGGGATGCAGCGCAACAAGACTATGATGATGCCCAGGAGGCATTGAGGGATGCCGTGAGAACTGCCCTCGCGTTGCTTTGGCCCCTAACCACCGTTCCTCCGCCCGGTAAACCAGGGGGAGATCGTCCGAAAGACGAATCGTCAGGTCTCGCCGCAGGGGTTATCGCCGACGGGCTTGACCCGCTGGTTGATGCTGCAAGACAAACGCGCGATAAAGCGAAAATCGCCCTCGATTCCGCACAGTTCCAACTCGATCAATGTCTGACACCAGAGAAAGCCGCATGTGGCCACCGGATGCCGGGTCATGGTCGTGCAGTATTCGGGTTGTGATCATTGGGATTACACCTGTGAAGCGGCGAAGCATCAATCTCGGAGTTGCCCGACGAATGCGGATGGAATCTCATGTTCCGATGGATCTTACCGCATGTGTACGGATCATACGCATGATTATAGTGCCACGACGTTGGCGTGTGGACATTTGCCGTCGGATTCGGGCTGGCACAAGTTGTCGTATTACCGAGGGTGTGGTCATACAGATTGGCATTGTCTCGGGGCGGCGCGTCATAATCCTGCGAAGTGCCCGCCGGGTACCGATGGAGAGTTGTGTACAGTTTGGTCTGCGTATCCGGGATGGCATTATGTCTGTAATACTGCCCATGATCATAAATATCCGAGCGATTCGACGACGGATCCATCGGATCCGAAGGAGGGGGATTCAAAGCCCGCGATGGATGGCACTACCGACCAGACGGAAGGCACTACGAACAAGAAGTCTGGTGAAACCGACTCAACCGAAGGTAATAGTAAACAGATGGTTCTCGCGGCGTGTGGTGTTCATCAGATCGAGAAGGGTTCGAGTTCTGCACACTCTCACCGCGAGGTATCGTGTCCACTCGATGGGTATGGCAATGCGTGTGATCCTGGGTCATACTATGCCTGTCAGGCGTTAGAACATCGGCATCAGTATCCGAACACACCGAAAGGTTTTCGTAAGGTTGTGGTGTGTCCTGTGGCCTCGTGGACGGGTTGCGGTGGTAAAACGGTAGACGTTCATAAGCGGACGTGTGCTGCGGGGCATTCGTATTATACGTGTAATGAGACAGCATCCGAACGGCACGCAAAACATTAGCAACACCGAAAGGGCAGGATTCAATGTTCCGTCCTTCTCCCTTTGCCTCTGGGAAAACTAAGAAACACCATTGACAAAAACACATACGTCTGGTAAAGTATCACCATGTTTTAGGTTTTTCTGAGTGATGTCTGAAGATTTCTGGAGGACAAAAGATGGCAGAACGTTTAGCAAGAGATGGCGGAACACCTGTTATCGCAGAACCGATACCCAGTGGGATGCACGGTCCGAGTGTCATAGATGATCGTGAGATTGATGCTGTGACCGAGGTCTTACGGAGTGGAAAGCTTTTTCGGTTCGTTGAGGATTCAAATGTAGCGAGTTTCGAGAAGGAAGCGGCAGCACACCTCGGTGCCAAACACGCCTTAATGGTGAACTCAGGCACGTCGGCGATCATCTGCGCGCTCACAGGGCTCGGTATTGGACCGGGAGATGAGGTGATTTTGCCCGGCTATACCTTCATTGCAACCGCCGCTGCCATTGTTGGCGTGGGAGCAATTCCAGTGATAGCAGAGATTGACGATTCGCTTGGCTTGGATGTCGTTGATGTAGAACGGAAAATTACGCCGCATACCAAAGCCATCTTACCGGTACACATGCAAGGTGTCCCGTCCCGGCTTGAAACGATCACAGAACTCGCACGGAAGCATAATCTTTTGGTTATTGAAGATTGTTGTCAGTGCGTTGGTGGGCAATATAAAGGAAAATACGCAGGCACGTGGGGCGATGCAGGCGCATGGAGTCTCAACTATTATAAGATAATTTCTTGTGGCGAAGGTGGGCTTGTCTTCACTAATGACTACGATGTCTACGAACGCGCAGCGTTCGCTGCGGAACCCGGTCTGCCGATGTGGATGAGCGATTCTGAATGGCAGAATAAACCTTTCTCGCGGCAGTGCTATCGAACGAGCGAAATTTTAGGCGCGATCGCACGCGTGCAACTCTCAAAGTTGGAAGGTATCTTGAACCACACACGCCGACTCAAAAAAGCGTTCACTGCTGAACTCGCTGAGACACCGAAAGGCTATATCCGACAACATGTGGACGACCCGAGTGGAGAATGCGGTATCAGTGCTGCGATCATCGTGCGCGATGTGGAACTTGCCAAAAAGTACGCCGAAGCACTTAAAGCGGAAGGACTCAACGCCGGCACTGCTTATAACGAAGGCTTCCCGGATCGCCATATTTATACCTATTGGGATTCAATTCTATTCAAACATTCACCCGATGCATCAGGGTATCCGTGGAAAGATCCGCGCTACAAAGGCGATGTCGAGTATTCACGGGATATGTGCCCGCAAACGCTATCTATCTTGGGACGTGCGCTGCGGTTCGGATTCAACGTCAACATGCAGGAAGAGCATGCACGATTAATGGCAGCCGCTATCAACAAGGTCGATGACGCGTTCGGAGAGTGAGGTGCCTATTTGGGTGAGTTCGGGATGACATAGGTACGCCGACCCATTTCCGTGAAACCAAGCTTTCCTGCCACACGGAGCGACGCATAGTTGTCTTCGCCGCAGCTCCAAGCTGGTACTTTGCCTTTCGCTTGAATTTCTTGCGCGACGCGGGAGGCGGCAGCGGTGGAAAATCCTTTTTTACGCCACGCTTCCAATGTAGAGACTCCGATGTCGGCATGTAGGGCGGTCTCTGCGTAAGTATGAGCGATAGCCACGATGTTGCCGTCCACAATAGCACCGGCGGCGATGCCATCTGTTAGCATCGCTGCAGGTGTTTTGTAGCCGTTTCCTCGGACTTCCGCAGGGGCTTTCGCCAGACGCGAGACATCCTCTAAGGTCAAAAGGCGAACCGCTTCGTTTGAGTGGCGGTAGACAGGTTCTAAGAGGGCGTGACAGACATCACCGTAATAACGGACGGGTGTACCGGTATCCGCTTCAATAAGGCTACCTAAAGGTTCAGCGCACGCGCTATCCACGTTGATGCAACTCCATCCGTCAGTGGCTTTCAACAGTTGCCACAAGGCGTTGGCATCGGTGCCGAAACCGCACGGTTCGGCGGGACAGTACGCATCAAAGACCAACGCGGCATCAACATCCGGTAAGGCACCAGCGATGTAGGCATCACACATTCCCTGCTGTAAACGGGACGCAGAGATAACCGTCGTGGGTGTATCGCCGAGGATATCAGCGAGGACAAGACATTCTTCGGACGTGAGTTTAGTCATTTAATAGTCCTTAGTTGTCAGTTGTCGGTTGTCAGTAATTCGTTTCGGATATTGCAATTGTTCTCAACTGCCACAGGTCCTACTGATAGTTGATAGCCATTAAGAAACCTTCATGACCCAAAGTCGATTTGACTTAACCGAAAACCACCGTGGAACGGTGACCAAATTTAATAGTTAAAAAGATGAAAATTACAATCTTGGGTTCAGGCACCTCGACAGGCGTTCCTGAATATAAATGTGACTGTGAAACTTGCGAAGACGCACGGGATGTTAATTCAAAAAATCATCGGACCCGGTCGTCAATCCACGTTGAAAAAGACGGCAAGCACCTTCAATTCGACCTGGGACCCAACTTCATGGATCAGATCGTCCGGAATCGGATTGATTGGATAGATGCTGTTATTTTCACGCACTCTCACGCCGACCATGTTAGCGGAACGAACGATATTGTGATGCCGTGCCGAAAACAGCAGATGGATATGCCGGTCTACGGTCCCGAACAGACGATGGACATCTTACAGCGCAACTTCGATTATATGTTCACGAAGGAAACGTTCCAAGGCGGTGGGGTTGGGCATCTACTTCCCAATGTCGTTGAGCGGGATCAGAGATTTGAATTGCTCGGTTTTGATATTACACCCATTCCGGTTGAACACGGGAACGTCCCTACTTACGGCTACCGAATCGATGATTTCGGGTATTTACCAGATGTCAAACAACTCCCAAAAGTATCCCAGGACCTGTTGAATGGGATTGAGGTGTTGGTAATTGATGCGCTTAGCTTTAATCCGAGACATCCGACGCATCTTTCGGTTGGTGAGGCGTTAGAAATTAGCGAGGCACTCAAAACGAAGGAAACCTATTTTACCCATATCATGCATCGGTTGGATCATCGGTATTTTCCAGATCAGTGTGAAGAGATGGAGATTGAACTCTCGGACAATGCCTATCTTGCCTACGATGGTCAGGTGATTCAGATACCTTAAATAATATTGCCTCGATCCGGAGATCGAGGCAACAGATGCTTTCCTTTATCTACCAAACCCACCACCTTGTGGTTTCCGTTGTTGTAGAATAATCCGATCGCCGTCGGTTACACCGCTTTTGATGACAACCTCCGTAGCGTTCTGCATACCGGTCTCAACAGGCGTTCTCTTGCCCTTATCACTGCCATCATCTAACATGACAGACTTCCCTTTTAAGAGGTTCACTTGTGCGCTGACACCGTCAGCCTTCTTTTGTCCGTTGATGAGAAGCGATACAGTTGCGGGACCCGGCATAATACCGCGCTGCGAGCCGTCTAAACGGAAGGTAACAGTACCATTTCCGGCACTCTCAATCGTACCATTGAAGGTCTTCTCGCTGACTGTTTGCATCGTAATGGGCCGATTCGGCTTGAATGGGGATGTATTCCCAACTTGGGCATTGACAATTGCCCCCTTCTCGCTGATAACGGCATCGATCGGCGCAATCAGCACATTCTCCTCTTCGTAGGTAATAATGTCAACATCCGCACTCATACCTGGCCGGAGTTCTTCAGGCGACCCAACAACTTCTACCATCACCTCAAAGGAGATGATATTGTCCTGTTCCTGTCCACTGGGTGAAATCTCGTAGATCCGACCTTCATAAGTTTTGTTTTGGAAGGCATCCGCGACGATTTCCGCTCTCTGATCCAGGCGTAGCCGTTCCATATCGACCTCGTTAATGAAGGTTTTGACAACCATTTTGGACGGGTCAACGATAGTCATAAGCGGTGGACTTTGCGAGAAGGCAGAGCGACCGGAGGTCACAATTTCACCCTCTTCGAGTTCGAGGAGCGTAACGATACCCGCCATCGGTGCCCGGATTGTCGTCCACTCAAGCCGTTCTGCTTCGTTTTTGAGACTACTTTCCCTGCGAAGTTTATTCGCTTCGGCAGTGACTTTAGATTGCTCCGTCAAGGATTTTTCATTATCGTAAGTCAGCATGAGCTCTTGAAGCTGCGTTTCAGTGTTATCAACCCGCAGTTGTGCCTCTTCTTCGCTTTTGTTGCGCATCTTTTTCAGATTATCAAGGTTCAATTTCTGGTTTTCAAGCGTCGCTTCACGGTTCGCGATGGAACTTAGGCGTACATTAATAGTCCGCTCTTGGGAAACGATGGTCTGCTTCTGGGACTCAACCCGTGTCTGGGAAGTCTCATACTGCGCATCCGCATTCGCGTGCTGTGCCTGGGCATCTTCCAAAGCTTTTTTGGAGACCAACCCTTTTTCAAAGAGTTCTGTGTTCCGATCGAGTTCCGACTTCGCGTTATCCAAGGAAATCTTGGCAGATTTCATGGCGGTTTCTTGCTCCGACAGGGTAATTTTTGCCTGTTCGAGCGCGATTCTGGCTTGCTCTAAGGCTATCTTGTCTTGGTCGAGCGAGTTCTGGGTCGTCTGAATATCTGTCTCTGCTTGGCTGATTTGTGTTATCGTGGTGGCTTTAACGGTCTCAAGATTCGCTTGTGCAATTTTCAGGTCTGCGTCCGCCTGCGTCAGTTGACTTTCAAGCCGTTCATTTTTAAGTTCAATGTTTAGTTGTGCTTGCGTGAGTTGTGCTTGGGCAGCCCGGACATCCGCTCTTGCCTGTGAAACGCCTTCTTGATAGAGTTCAGGATCAAGTCTCATCAGTACTTGATCTTTTTCAACCCTATCGCTATTCTTAACGAGAAGTTCAACGATCTCGCCTTCTACGTTGGATTTGACTTCTACATCAATGAGTGGTTCTAAGTTGCCGGTTGCACTGATGCGCATTTGGAAATTGTCGCGTTTAATGACCTCAATTTTCTGAGCGAGTGCCGGGTCGATCCCATTCTTCCCACGTCCGAGTACGACCCAGCCGATGGCGACGACGAGTACCACAACAACGGCAACAGTAATAATTAGATTTCTCAAGGCTAATCCCTCCTGGAGAATGTTCGGTAGTGCCTGCCGGTTCAATGTTTTGCCGGATACAGGCACCCTTTCATTGGGGGCGGCGTGTAAAAACCGACCCCGCTGGTGTATTTACTAATCCTTTCAAGTAGCACATCCGAGCAAACTAATCGGAGCGAAGTGCTTCAACAGGCGTGAGTTTCGCCGCTTTGTTAGCAGGATACAACCCGAAGAAAACACCGATGGCGACGGAAACCAGTAAAGCGATTACCATCGTGCCAAATGAAACCACTGAGGGCCAATTACTCCCTTCCCAGACAAACCTCGAAATGAGAGCGGCGGTGCCCCGTCCCATAAAGACACCTAAGATTGCACCGAGAATACCACCAGAGAGCGTCAACACCGATGCCTCAATCAGGAATTGGGATAGAATATCGCCGCGGGTCGCACCGAGGGCTTTCCGAAGTCCTATCTCTTTTGTTCGGTCAGTAACCGAGACGAGCATAATATTCATGACACCAATGCCAGCAACCATCAAGGCAATACCAGCGATGCCGCCCATCAAGGCTTTCATCACTAAGCCGACCTTATTCGCAGTTGCCAATTCCTCGGTAGCTGTCCAGTAGTTGTATTCTTCACCGGTGTTATTGTGCTGTCTTCCCAATATCTGTTTGGCATCCATAATCGCAATCGGGATTGTACTCACATCCGCTGCTTCAATACGAATACGTTCAACGTCTTCGCGTCCTTTGAAACGCTGCTGAAGCGTGGTGATCGGAATGACAAATCGGTCATCCCAACCGGAAGTGTCCATCGCGTCGCCTTTCTCTTCCATCACACCGATGACTTTGAGACGGACCTCATAAAGTCCACTCCGGCCTCTCCACCGAGAAGATTGACGCGAGGCTTTAATCTCTTTCCCGACTGGATCTTCATCAAGGAATACCTCTTCAGCAACTTTAGAGCCAATTACAGCGACGCTACTTGCCGCTTCTACCTCTTCCGCACTGAAAAACCGACCGCTTGACGGATACCAATTGTGCGACTGGTCGTATCCAGCGGTGGATGCAACAATACGAGATTCCTTTGTACGACCGTTGTAATTCACTGTCCATCCGGGCATATCGTCTTCAGCGACAACGTTCACAACCCCGCGGGCATTCTTCAGAATCTCAAAAGCGTCCTCGGTTTCCAAGTCCTCGGCGCGATTTCTCTGCCACCGGCCTTTGCCACGCACGGCAGATCCCGCTGCCCGGCTTAACGTGCCAGATTGCTTATCCCAATCGTCTTTATAGACTTCAATCATTTTGGTTCCGCCTGTCCGTTCAATTTCTCGCAAGACCATCGCACTTGATCCATCGCCGACGGATACCATACTGACGACCGAGGCAACACCAACGATAATCCCTAAAATCGTCAGGGTAGAACGGAGCGGGTTTCGCCGCAGACTGGAAACCCCTAAGATGATACATTCAAATAGATTCATTTAGATTCCCTCCTAATCGGTACGGAGTGCATCAATCGGAGTGAGCGCAGACGCTTTTATCGCCGGATACAGCCCGAAAGAGATACCGATTATCGCTGAGAAAGATACAGAAATTAATATCCACTCTGTTGAAATAACCGAGGGCCATTCAGGCACAATTTTGACGATGTTGACAGCGAGCATTGCCATCCCTTCGCCAGCGAAGATGCCTACCAAAACACCGATTGCGCCGCCGACACTGCACATTGCAACGGCTTCTATTAAGAACTGCAAGAGGATGTCATGACGTTTCGCACCTACTGCTTTCCGCAACCCGATCTCCCGCGTCCGTTCGGTAACAGCGACGAGCATCATGTTCATAATACCGATACCACCAACAAGGAGCGAGAATCCGGCGATACTCCCCAAGGCGATTTTAATGACCTTACTAATCTTTTCTAATTGTGCCATGCCTTCCCGCATATCCCAAATAGAAAAGAAATCATCTTCGCCGTTATGCGTTTTTCGAAGAACGGTTTTCACCTCTTCGATGGCTTGCGGAACTTCCTCGACAGTGTGCGCATGGACGGAAAGCATGACAATTCTATCGTTTCCAGTGAACCGTTCCTGTGCCGTCGTCAGGGGTAAGAAGATCATGTCGTCTAAGTTCCAACCAAATCGCAGACTTCGCCCCCGAGTTTCCATTGTACCGATAACAGTAAAGCGTTCCGTTATCCGTTTCTGGTCTTTCCTGCCAAACCGGTCCCTGCGGCCCCCTTCGCCTTTAGCGATTTTAATTTCTTTGCCTAACGGAGATGTATTGCCAAATAAGGCGGCGACCACATCGGATCCAATTACACATACTTTGGCTTCATGGTTGATATCTTCGTCTGAAATAAAACGACCTTGCTGGATATTCCAATCCATGGCTTCAGCAAACGAGGCGTTTACGCCGTTGTAGCCTGTCCGATGCTCTGCACCTCCGGCGGCTTGGACGAGGACACCGCGCCATTCTGGAATCCGTGGAACAACTAACTCGACAGACGGACATTCCGCTTCAATCGCTAATACATCCTCGTACTCAAAGTACTCATTGCTGCGGTTCGGCACCCAGCGGTCCTTCACGCGTTTGTGGCTGCTTCGGTACATCGTGAACTGATTCACGCCACCTAACTTCTGTGCGTCTTGGAGCACAATCGCCTTCGCACCATCACCAATAGCAATCATCGCAAGCACCGAGGCAACGCCGATAATAATCCCCAGCATTGTGAGCAAGGAGCGCAATTTGTTCGCGCGAATCGCAGCAACGCCAACAGATAACCCTTCAAATATACGCATCTCATGCCTCCCAATTAAATATATAATTCTACATTTAATAAGTTAGACAAATAAGACGATAATAAAGTTCACTTTTTTCGTGTTTTCTTCATCTGTAGGCGCGATTTACAAGCACGATACTCGTAACTTCTGCAAGTCTAACCATTTTAATTAGACGCAATTGGGGAAATTAGGTTTAGTATTTTCGTGTTGGAATTAATCTGCGCGGAGTGCCTGAATGGGTGGGAGTAGTGATGCCTTTATCGCGGGATACAACCCGAACGAAATGCCGATTAGGGTCGAGAACGATACCGAAATCAGGATCCATTGCCAGGAGACAACGGCGGGCCATTCAGGAACGATTTTAACAATTTTGACGGCGAGCATCGCCATCCCTTCACCCGCAAGAATACCGAGTCCGACCCCGATCGCGCCACCGACCCCGCATATAATCACTGCCTCTATTAGGAACTGTAGTAGAATATCCAGAGGCTTGGCACCTACAGCTTTCCGAAGCCCGATTTCGCGCGTCCGTTCGCTGACAGCGACGAGCATCATGTTCATAATACCGATACCGCCAACAAAAAGCGAAAAACCCGCAATGCTGCCTAAAGTGATTTTAATGACCTTGCTGATTTTCTCTAATTGTGCCATGCCAGCGTGCATCTCAAACATGCCGATAAAGTCGTCTTGATTTCTGTGTCGTTTCCGAATGACGGCTTTTACTTCTTCAGCGGCTTTCGGGACATCGTCGATGGTGTGTGCATAGACAACAAACTCATCAATCCTGTCATTGCCGGTGAAACGTTCTTGTACAGTGGATAGGGGAATAAAGACGAGATTGTCGAAACTCCAACCGAACCGTAAGCTTCTGCCTCTCGGCATGAAAGTGCCGACAACGATAAATCGTTCCGTGGAACGTCTGCGATCTCTGCGTCCCCACTTATCGTAGTGGCTGCCACTGCGTGCGATTTTAATTTCTTGTCCGAGAGGCGATGTGTCGCCGAAGAGCGCTGTTGCAACTTCATCGCCAAGAACGCAGATGTTCGATGCGCGCGGATCCCTTGTAGGCGGGATTTCCAAATCCCGCCCCTTTGGACACATTGGATAAAAACCTTAAAACGAAATAGCCCTGCCCGAACACTACTCCAAAAGCAAGGGCATGACGAGGGCAATATATGTATCGTCATCTATCGGTTTAATAAGAACAGGATCTAACTCCCGTGAGAATTCGATCGACACCGATTCGGTTTCAATGTGTGTCAACACATCTATCAACAAACGAGCGTCAAAACCGATCCTCACGCGCACTGTTCCAGACGCCACAGGCACTGTTTCGTATGCTTCCTCTAATTCCGGTGTCTTTGTGGAGACCCGAATCTGCTCTGTATCAATCTCCAAACAGATCGGATATGCCTTTTTCGGATTTGCCAACTGTGCCATGCGCTGCGCCACACGCAGAAGCTGCTCTCTTGAAACAACTACTCTGTTCTTAATGGTCTGAGGGATGATCTTGTGATAGTTGGGATATTCTCTGTCCACAAGCTCGGTTGTCAAAGTGGCATCTCCATCGGTAAATCGGATTTGATTGCCAGAAACAGAGACATCCACTTCAATGGATTCGGAGAAAATTTTCGGAATTTCCTGAACCGTTTTGAGCGGAACTATAAACCCGTTGGTTTTCCCTTGTAGGTCGATCGGATCAGAGGATGCAAGGGCGAGACGCTTGCCGTCCGTCGCAACGATTTCTGTTCTATCTTCAAGAAAGTTAAAATAGAGACCCTTTAGGAAACTCCGAGCATCCTCTGTAGATGCAGCATACGCCGTTTTTTGAATGACGTCGCGTAATGTCTGTCCACTCAACGAGAACGTTTCACTTTCAACCGAAAGTGGTTGCGGAAAAGTTTCACCGATTTTGTAGACACTCTCGCCACACCTGATTTCAACGGTATCGTTGGCTGTTTTTGCCAAATTTATCGGTGCATCCGTTGGTAAGGTTTTAAGCATGTCTATCAATTTCTGGGCAGGAACCGTAAGCGTTCCCTCTGCTTTGACTGTCGCTTCGACCTTCGTTCTGACGCTCACTTCTAAATCAATTGCGCCGGCTTCCGTACGGATGAGAACATTTGAAAGAACAGATTCAGCGTTCTGTCCGGTTGTGACATCTTGCAGCTCTTGTAGGATATGCAAAAAATCGTCCCTTTCAAAAGTTAATTCCATTTCAAAACCCTCCTTAATACTGCGACTTGCTGGCTTCGGTGCTTCTTGTTCAGGCACCCTTATAACTCTTCCGCTCTTAACCTCTTCGACACCAAATTCCGTGCGTAGACGCGTCCGAATCTCTCTCAGTCTTGTTTTGACAGTGCCGACTGCTAAGTTGAGTTCCGCTGCAATCTCTTTAACAGTTGACATTTCTAAATAGTACAACACCGCAACAGAACGGACCTTTTCCGGAAGATGATACACGGCTTCCCTGACATCCCAACGAAGTTCCGTTTCTCGAAAACGGACGAGCGCGTCCTGATCCATCGTTTCAGCGAGTTGGTCAGTGCCCTGAAGAATTTCACTTCTGGTGTGAGATTTCTGGGTGTAGTACCGTCTACAAGCCGTATATGCTATTTTTTGCAGCCACGCACCGAAACTACTAACTTTGCGTAAGCCCTCTATGTTTTCCCAGACTGCTATCCAAATATCTTGGAAGATTTCTTCGGCATCGCGAGTCTGACGCGAGTTTAAGACAACCAACTGCCAAATTCGGAAACTATGACGGGCTGCGAGTTGCTCGAAGGCTATCTCGTTACCGTCTTGGACAAGTTCAATAAGTTCTTCATCTGTCAGGTCGGTGTACATTGACGAATTGTATCGCATAAATAGATTCCCAATTAGATTTTGGTTGTAAAGAGGGAGACTTTTGGGGAAAAGGTTTAAAAAAATAGAGAAGGCGCGCTTTCCGAGCGCGCCTACAAGAACAGATATTGGCTGGATAGCCGATTTTTAATCTTTGCGTAATGCCACAACCGGTGGGACAGTGGCGGCTTTTATTGCCGGGTAAATACCGAACGAGATACCAATCGCCGCTGAGAATGATACCGAAATCAGAACCCACTGCATAGAAACAACCGAGGGCCATTCGGGAACAATTTTAGCGATTTTGACAGCGAGCATCGCCATCCCTTCGCCAGCAAATATCCCCAGTCCAACGCCTATCGCACCCCCTACCGCGCACATGACTATTGCTTCTATGAGGAATTGTGCCAGAATATCGAGCGGTTTCGCACCGAGTGCCTTTCGTAAGCCGATCTCGCGGATGCGTTCATTGACAGAGACGAGCATCATATTCATAATGCCGATACCACCAACGAGGAGCGAAAATCCGGCGATACTCCCCAAGGCGATTTTAATCATTTTGCTGATTTTTCCTAATTTCTCAATACCGGCGCGCATCTCGGAGATTCTAACGAATTCATCTTCGTTATTATGTCTTTTTCTGATGGCAGTTTTCACTTCTTCGATTGCTTTAGGGATAACATCAACGCTGTTTGCGAAAACCATAATACCGTGAATTTCATCACTACCAGTGAACCTTTCTTGGACAGTTGATACAGGTATGAAGGCAAGGTTATCATAACTCCAGCCGAATTGGAAACTTGTACCTCTCGACATGAAGGTACCGACAACTGTAAAGCGTTCGGTCAGCCTTTCCCGCCGCCGCCTACCCCACGGATCGTAGTATCGAACGTCTCTTGCGATTTTAATTTCTTGTCCTAAAGGTGATTTATCGCCAAATAGTTCGGTTGCGAGTTCGTCGCCGAGTACACAGATTTTTGTTGCGTTTTGGACATCTTCGTCTGTAATGAAGCGTCCTTCTTTAATATCCCAATCCATTGCAGTAGCGTAGGTCGGACCTACGCCATTATAGCCAGCGCGGGCTTCAGTCCCGCCGGGACCCTGAAACAGTACGCCTCGCCAGTCCGCAATTCTTGGCGTAGCCGCCCTGACAGAAGGGCATTCCGCCTCAATTGCCAACACGTCTTCATATTCCATGTATTCTTTGGTACGAATGCGAACCCATCTACCATTTTCTCGTTTGTAGGATGTCTGGTATAGTGTGATTCGGGTTGCCCCACCCATTTTCTGGGCATCTTGCATCACAATTTCTTTTGCACCATCACCGATAGCTATCATTGCAAGGACCGCTGCGATTCCGATAATAATCCCTAACATTGTTAGTAGCGAACGCATCTTGTTCGCACGCATTGCAGCGATCCCAATAGACAGCCCCTCAGTTAAACGCATAGTTCCTCCTAAAGGTTTGACATCTATTGGTGTGTTTTTGATGTTTTATTGAAAACTCAGAGGTTTGACATGCTTAACGGAAAAAGGTTTAATCCGTTTCGGGATTGTCTTTCGCGGCTTCGACGAAGAAAGCCTCCAACTTTTCAGCGTTAGAGGCTTTATCCCATTTGGTAGGTTTTAACGAAATAGCGGATACGCTAATGGAGTGATACATCATCATCAACTTTTTTTAACAACTTATTTGGGGTAAGCAGTATTAAGACCGAGAATCACATAAGCCGTCACGAGTCTCGGGTCTGCTTCCATCCAACGGCTTTCTTCGTTGAGCCAAAATCCGTCAGGTTTCTGCAATTCAATCATCTTTTCTGCGAATTCTCGGTACCAATCGTGTGAGACACCTTTCGCGTCCACAAAGGTTGCGTCACCATAGAGTCGCAATGCCTTCGCCATTGTATGATAGTGGTAATATAAACCTTGTGAACCCATACCGTAGTTTTCTTCAAGTGTGAAGTGTTCTTTAATCCACTTGTAAGCCGCCTGCACGCGTTCGTCGTCTTTATCCACGTTTGCATAGATGAAGCTCAACAGTCCTGCATACGTCATACTCGCATAAGAACGTGGAGACCCCGCGGCATCCGCACCGGCTTTACTTTCACCGTCAGGCGAATAGATGAAACCGCCGTCGTTGCCTGCCCACGACTGGTCGTTACTCTCGCTACGATTCTGGGTACGTTCCAAGAATTTAATTGCCTTATTCCAGACCTCCTGATCATCAGAACCGCTCTCCTTGAGTGCTTGGATGGCGATGTTTAGATTGGACAGGTCTTTCACCTCTTGGCGACTACCGTAACCGATCCCGCCGTAATAGACGCTCTCTTCGTCAGTCACCTGCAGGTTCTTCAAGAAACCTTGCGCCTTTTTAATAACATCGGCATAGGCTGGATTTCCAGTTGAGGAAAGTGCCATCACTGATATAGAGGTGTTGTAGTTTGGTAGTGCAGGTTGCATTTTAACATCATAGATAGCACCGTCCGGTTGTTGTATCTCGATGAGCCGTCGAAGCCCTTTCTGGATAAATGGATGTTCTGCTTCCGAGTATTTATTTTCTGGGTGCCGTAAAAAAGCAGTAAGCACGAGTGCCGTTATACCGGGATGATTGGCGAACAGTCCATCTTCGCCTTGCTGTCCTTTTAGCCATTCCAGCCCTCGATCAACGCTTGCGACAACCTGCCCGTTCAATTCCGCGTATGCTGAGGCATCTGTTCCGTGATTATCTGCTATGCCGTTCTGTACAACAGCAAACATAAAGAGCAGTACCACTATGAATCCGTATTGCTTTTTCATTTTTTTTCCTTTTCCACAAGTTTGTTTATAGAGTACATAGCAAATACAATGCCAATCCGAAACGCCGATTTCTGCTCAAATTCTTAGCGTTTAGCGGATAATTGCGTCAAAAAATGAACATCACTGTCCAGAATCTGAACAATTTGCCTAAATCTTGTAGGAGGGATTTCCAAATCCCGACTTATAACCTATATCCGCACCGTTTCCCCACTATCTGAGGACTGCATCGCTGCATCGTAGACCCGCATTAATGTGCGCATCTCTTCAGGTTTGACCACTAACGCTGCACCTTTGTTCAGCACATCTGCGATATTCTGGTAGTAGGACTTCCACGTCGTCTGGACGCTTTCGATGACAAGCTCACGACTTTCACCATCCGCTTCCGTCCAGACCTTCGCATAGTTTGCCGGGTCTTGTTCCGCGGCATCGATATTACCGGCTACCATCGGTCCCTCCTGCGGGTCCAAGCCGTGTTTAATCAATCCACCGAGGTCTCCAACGATATACCATCTCGGCTTCTCCGCTTTGGAGAGGTTCCCAATCTCAATCTGGTATCGGACATCGTTTGTAAACTTAATGATGAGGTTGGCGTAATTGCCGATGTCGATGTCCCATTTCGAGCCGTAGTGAACGTCACAGAACACGGATTCAACGGGTACCGTTACGAGTTGCAATGCCTGATCAACGAAGTGTGCAGGCCAATCGTAAAGAATACCACCGCTCTGGCTTTTGACCCCGCGCCAACCGCGAGGCGGTCCATAGCGCATAATCGCCACCTGATAGAGATAAGGCGTTCCGAGCAAACCGTCGTCAATAATCTGTTTGACGGTATTATAATCCCAGTCCCATCTGCGGTTGTGGAAGACACTGAGCAGGACGTTATTCCGCTCACTTGCTTCAATCATGGCATCGGCTTCGGCAGCGTTCATCGCCATAATTTTGTCTGTTACAACGTGCTTACCCGCATCCATCGCTTTGATGGAGAGTCCGGCGTGGGTGTCGTGCGGTGTGGCTAACACAATGAGATCGACCGCATCGTCTGCGAGTACTTCGTCGATTGTCTGATACATCTGCACATTCGGATACGCTTGACGTGCGGCTTCGCGGCGTTCAGCGTCGCGCGTCGCAATCGCATAGAGATTCAACCCATCTGCTAAACCAACAAGATAGGAATGAAAGGCGCGTCCGGCATATCCATAACCAATAACGGCTGTATTTACCATTTTATAGTTTTCAGTTTTCAGTTTTCAGTTTTCAGTAGGTGTTATCAAAGGTTGCTGCCTTGCCAAGACATTTCGTGTTGATGACGAGCACTGACGACTGTCAACTGGTAACTGATTTCTCCTTCTTTTCATTGTTTCTGATCGTTCAACGTCCAATCATAATTCAAATACTCGAACACAACATCCTCCGACTCCAAAAATTCTGCATCTTCGGGTGACAGGTAATCGACAAGGAAATCTGTTACACCGTCGTAGCCCTCCGTAAAATCGTCCGCATACCACTTGAAGATTTTTGAAAGGTAGACGCGGCGTTTCGCATGGCCGATCCGCACATGCTCAGGATTTTGAATGAAATTCAACGTTAGGGTCTCAAGTTGTTCCTCAATCGTCTCGGCAGAAAAAGCGCGGTCTCCAATAGGCGGGCAGCTGCTCGAAGCACATACGAGGGCAAAGTGAACCCGTGGATCCACAAATTCTTCGCGGATAATACCGTGCTCGATTTGATCCGGTGTATAAGCCTGACCCGCAACTTGGAACTTAAGCCGAGAGAAAAAGCCGTTGAACCATTTAACTTTCTTGACACTCGTTATCGGATAGTGGTCGAGAACCCCTTTGATAACGAGTGCGTTATAGGCGTTAATCCAGAATACCAACTGTGCGTTATAGGACCATTCTGCTGTCGGTTTTGTGACAGCCAATAGGTCCAAGTATGACTCAAGTTTTTCAGGATTCGCCTTGAGTTGCGTATAGTTGACGCGTCCGTTTTCGTCAACGTGTTCTTGCAAAACCTGATCAAATAGATCGTGGGAAAAAACCGTCCCCTCCGCCGGTTTCTCAGTTCGCACATCTGTTTCGATACGGAAATCATAGAGAAACAGCACACTGACTAAAGCCAACAGCAATAGACATAGAATGAAAACACGTTTTTTCATGACGTAGCGTAAATTATAAGTCTTAACGTCAGTAATTTTCATGATTTTGGCTTTTGTGGATGTGGTTCTAAGGCGCGGGGATCTGCGTTAAGAGATTGGCGTTAAAAGATTCTTCTTCAAGCGGGATGTGGAACATGCCGCGATATTGCGTCGCGATGTAAAGTCTATCGTTGTTGACAACAACGGAGATAACTTTACCCGGAACGCTTGGCGAAATCTGTTTCCACCTGCCACGGTCATCCAAGCGATAGACCCCTGTATCACCAGCACCGTAAACGTTAGTATGATTAATAGCCAATCTGTCTATGACGACAGGCTGACCGGCTGTGTCCGTTAGGATGCCCCAGTTTTCTGTGTCCTGTGAGGATAAAACACCGTTGTCCGTGGCGACGTAAACTGTTGAACCCGCAAAGGCTATCTCGTTGAACCGCGTAAAACGAAGTGGAAGCGTCGAGGTAATGTCTTTCCAAGTGTCTCCGGCATCGAGGGATTGAAACAACTCACCCTCTCGTTTCCCAACGTAGACGGTTTCACCCGAAGCCGCCAATTTGAATCCGTTTTGCAAATCCGCGTCTGGCTGTTTACCGAGGTCTATGAGTCCAGTATTTGTCCACTCTGAATCATCGGGTTTCCATTTGAAAAGTCTTCGCTGATGTTCAATGTAGAACGTTTCATCACTAATCGCAAACCCGCCAGCTATTACGAAGGTTGCAATACCCCGTAACGCTTCCATCAATTTCGCATTTTTTTCTATATCATCAGGTAATTCAAGTTGTTCTGCTTTTGCAACAGTGGTCCACAACTCAGTAGACAACATTTTTCCATCAAAAGCAGGTATTCTTTGAGTAGGGATGAGTGTGTTATCATCTGTAGATAAGCGGAAAATCCGCAGATTGTTTCCATCAGGGGCAATCCCATACAGTTCCCCATTTACTAATGTTAACTTGGCTCTAAAAGAAAAGTCAACACGAAGGTCTTCTTGTCCTATTGATTCAAGCGTGTCTACGTTAGCATCAATACTAACCCTTTTCCATGATTTGCCATCATCGGTTGATTGGACGATGTTGTTACCACTATGTGCATAAAGTTTATTTTTGAATGCTGTCAAACTCCGTATTCTCGTCCCTACTATTCCCTCCATAAATGGATGCCATGAGTCGCCACCGTCAATTGTTCGATGCACACCCAATACCCCGGCTATGTACAAAGTGTTTTCGTCGTCCGCTGTAGTTGTGAAGACATTTTGTTTGATTGGGTTTCCGTCGAATCCGAGTTTTGCCCATGTTTGCCCATCATCGTTTGAACGGAAACTCAGTCCGCCATCTAAAGCCAAGAGAGTTTTACCAGCAGTCAAGATATTGACATTACGAGGACCTACCATAACAGCGGATTTATCTTTGGGTGTTATCTCAGTCCATGATGTGCCTAAGTCAGTTGTGTGAAAAATCTTCCATGGGATTGCGGTCTCCCTTCTTATTCTATGCACGCTCTGCTTTCGTTTTCCGAAAACAAAAGGATCTGGACCGGTTGCAACATAGAGGTTGGTTTCCATGACTGCCAAAGAATGAACAGCACTGGAGGCATCTGCTAGCACTTGCTTCCAAACATCTGAATTGAGGCGGTACAGTCCGCCACTTGTACCAACAAACAACGTTTTTCCAACCGCAGCGGCTGCGTAAATACTTTTGCCTGCCAACCCATCGTTAAGGGACCTCCACTGCCCGCCCGTATCCATGGAACAGAAAATGCCTTTATCCTCAAGTGCCAGATACATCACAGGACCTGGTTGAGAATCACTGCTGTATGCTGCATCTGTTATTATGAGTTCAATAGCATCTCCTTCTGGACGGGCTCCCAGACTATTCCACGTTTCACCCTTATCGGTTGAAGCAAACACTTCATCCTTAGAGACAATATAGAGCGTATTATTATATTCTGCCATCGGCATTGGGAAATTTCCGGTGGGCACGCGCGTGTTGACGAGCGTCCATGCTGCTGCCCCTGCTGTCCGATTGTAAATACCGCTTGCTGTAGCAGCGTAAAGGACTCCATCGGATGTAACAAACATTTCAGAAATGTGACTCCCTTGTGGGCCACTTACCTGATTCCATTGTGAGATAGCAGGGCTGAAGGGATTTTTCTGCGTATTCGGTGCTAAAGCATTCTGAGAATCTTGCAGACTGTTCCCACTATTTTCGCTCGGAATAGCAACACTACCAGTCTGATTTCGCACCGCCGGTTTTGAATCAATATCAAGGGTAACGGGGGCATCAATGATTTCAATTGTCCGTTCAGATTGTGCCTCGAAGTTATACGGCTTCTGAAAACGGGCAAGGTATTGATTGGTTGCACCCAACATCAAAACAATCAGGAGCGTCGCGGTGCCGAAAGCAACCCACGGTGCTAAGGGTTTTCCAGTTGGAGTCGGTGTCGGTTTCATGTCAGCGACCTGTCGCATGATGTTCTCAGTCAGATTCGGAGGTAATTGGAAACTGCCGAGAATTTCGCTAATCAAAAGTTCCTCTTGTTTTTCTAAACGTTTTCGCGCCCGCTGAAGACGACTTGTGATTGTGTTTGCAGATACGCCGAGAATCTCCCCGATTTCTTTTGCCGTCATTCCACTGAAATAGTAGAGGTTCAGGACGGTTTGCTCGCTCTCCGGTAGTTTGTTGAGCAGTGCATTCACAATTGCTTTGTTACGTTCGACGGTTTCTGCATCGCGTTGTTCTGATTGGTAATGTTCATAGGACAATTT
Organism: Candidatus Poribacteria bacterium; assembly: GCA_963662915.2. Classification (GTDB taxonomy): domain Bacteria; phylum Poribacteria; class WGA-4E; order WGA-4E; family WGA-3G; genus WGA-3G. The sequence goes on from CAXXEU010000002.1 coordinate 4,222,062, forward strand.
GGCTATCTCTCGTCCATGTGTACTTTCCAGCGATTGCGTTTTAGACGTGTTTTTTCGGAGCCAATTAACGCAATATCGGCTTGTAATGACGTAGAGCCACCCGGCGAACCGTCTGTGGTCCTTTAAGGTTGGAAGTTTTTCGTAGGCTTCAAGGAAGACATCTTGAACAATTTCTTCGGCATAGTGAAAGTCTTTCACCTTCCGCCACGCGATGGTATGCACACTCCTTTGGTACTTTTGAACGAGGATACTAAATGCGTTGTCGTCGCCTGATAAAACTTTGCGAATTAACTGAACATCGTTTTCTTTTTCCACGGGGTGCCTTTCTTTCGGTGTATTTTTCAGAATCGGTGAGGTTCTTGTCGTAACATCTGTCTTGTAAGGCGCAAACTAAAAGTTTTGCGGCGTACTCGCCCAGATGCGACGTGCATCGCGCTACAAATACGACATTCACATTATATTATTATCATTCAGCGAATAAGTCAACAATATTTTTGGGCAGGGTCATTTAGTTTTCCAAAGTTTTAGCGTTTCCGTTTCTGCAGATCCACTGTAGGAGCGATCTCCGAATCGCGACTTTTTGCAGAAACGGGATCAGAAACCGACAATTGAATGGCCCCTGATTTTTGGGGGTGCAAATGTTTTGGCAGTGGATTTTCAGAGCAAAGGTGGTGGGATTATGGATGGTGATTAGCAGTTGGTATTCGGTTGTCTGGAGTCGTGTTGCTAAACCGCCACACAGAATAATCGCTTGCATGATTCCTTTTTATTTTCCTTTTCAAAAGGCGTGGGAATAAAAAGACACCACGCCCAGTGTGTCTATGAAAATTCCTGAATCTATAAGTCAAATTCATAGATCATAAGAGAAAACAAGTCAGTTGCTCCTTATGGACTAAATTTATAAGTGGATGGTTCCTAGCTTGACCAGAATTGGATTCGCTTTTCGGTCAGATTCTATGAACCACCCATCTCTTTCCTGTACTTAGGAATCCAGACACGTAGCTACACAAGTGCTATCTGTACACCAGATTAAACAATCATTGCAATCTGGATCGCAATAAGCATTGGCACTAACAGGTGAAGTAAACATTACTTGCGTTAGCAAGAAACTACCACCTACCACACCCAATGATAACGGTGCCTTAATGCCTATTTTACCGTCCTCGGATGCAAGGAATTCACGGATTTTACCGCGGAGATTTGCTTTCATTCAGATTCACCTCCTTTCTTCTACCGGTAATCCCGACCGGCGGATTCACTTCCAAGGTGAAACACTCCGCTAAAAGATGGAGTCTTCGCCATGGAAATGTCTTCTAAGAACTTGCCATCGCCCGGCGTATGCCAAGCGGCTTTAAGGAGGGGCTTTCTGAAAGAACTATTTCTTTTTGATTTGCCCCCATATTGTGGTTAGCAGGTGGGGTTGTGGTGAAACAGGCAAGGCATACGCCGGATCAAACCAATCCCCTAAACTATACCAGCCAGGAGGACCCACTTCAATGGACGCTCCACCTGTCGCAGCAACTTTGAAAATTTGCCACTGTTTTTTTTGTAATGCCTTGTTGATTATTACCTGTTGGTAGAGAAGGACACTTCCATCTGGAGACCATTCAGGATCTACTGCACGCAGCCCACCTTCAGGCACAATCTGCTTGAGATTCGTCCCATCACGGTTGATGGTATAGATTGTCTCGGTTTCAAGGAAGTCTCTTAAGGGTTCACGATGCAGCCATGAAAACGCGATCTTCTCTCCACTTGGAGAGAGTGTTATTTTCCTGATCCATGAAGGCTGCGCTTCTCGGGGAAAGAGAAACTTTTGACGACGTGTTTGGACGTTAAGCACGCTAATCCGCATACGCTCAGGCCACCCGACTTTAAAGAATATCACTGTGCCGTCTGGCGACCATACAGCCGCAGATCCGAATGCCACGCGTTCTTCTTTTTTGCCATCTACTGTTGCTATATAGATCATCCATTGTCCTTGTTCAAGAGAGGTATAAGCGATGTATTTTCCATCTGGGGACCATATTCCACCCGCTCTATCCTTTGATTTCTGAAATACTGGACGCACATTGGAACCGTCTGGATTCATTAGATAGAGGTCTAGACTCCCCGGAAACCGGTCGCGGTCTGACGAAAAAATAATCTGTTCACCGGTGGGTGACCAAGCCGGTGTGTGATCCGCTGCAGGATGATTCGTAAGGTTGACTTGTCCGGTTCCATCTGGATTCATCAACAAGACATCCCAGTTCCCGTTTGGCGTCGCTGCAAGCGCGATTTTAGGTGTTGGCGGTGCTTGTGCGAGGACAAGACATTTATTTCCGGTCAACACCATCAAACTGAAAAGATAAAAAATCAGAGGAAATTTCCTGAAAAAAACTTTGGTATAAGGCTTACTCATTTTAGAAGTTCCTTGCATTCTTTTTTGCGCGTAAGATAAGATGAGTGTCAAAGGCCCTTTGACCCCTACACGACCTTCCTCAGATGCCATGAACTCACGGATTTTACCGCGAAGGTTGTTTTTCATTTAGTTCTCTCCTTTCTGCTGGTGCTTCTGTTCCAGCGAAATTGATTCCTCACGCGTTGTTGAGGAAACCATCTCCAAGGCGAATTGCTTCGCTACAGGAGTAGAGCCCTCCCCTGGAAACGTTCTTTAATGTCTTTCAAAATATGTGCGCTCCTTGTCAACTGATCTCCTAAACCGTATCTGTTCCACTTCAGTCTTGAGATCACTGACAAGGCGTTCCACTCGCCCGTAATAACTGCGTGGCTCGAAACTGGTGGTTGTCAACTAAAATGGTCGGTGAGACTTAGGGACTCAATTTCAGCAGCTGAATCAGCTCGATAAATTACTTAATCTGCTGCTTGTTTCAGTCTGCTCCAGAGGATCGTCTTTTTCTCAGCACTCGATGCTACAGAGAAAAACCCTTCCGGGGCCCATGCGGGGGATTGATCCCACCCTATTTCCTTTACAAGAGGCTTGCCGCGCGTGTGCCCCATCGCGTCTATAACGTAGATATCAGCAATTCCAAAGGCTTCTGCAAAAGTATAGGCGATCCATTGCCCATCAGGGGACCATGTAGGCTGGTCAATCTCAGGAAACGGAAAATTTACGACATCTTCGCGTTCTAATATAGGACCACCTTGCGTAAGTTGACGAAAGTTTCCACCATCTATATCAATCACACATAAATGCATGCGATCCTTTCGCGGCACAGCAATACTGAAAGCAATCTGTTTACCATCAGGAGACCATGCACACTCACTTTGAAATATGCCATCAAGGGCCTGTACCCTTTTGTCATCAAGATGTCTCAAGTTTCTACCATTGGTAGCGATTATATAGATACCTTTCCTGTCATTACCGCGATGGTAAGAGACAAACGCAATCTGCTGACTGTCTGGAGACCAAGCCGGTCTTAAGTTTCTTCCGGTGTCTGTCAACTGCACCAGATTTACACCATTGACCGCCACTTTGTAAATGTGGCTCGTTATTTGCCCCCAGAGAATACCTTCACGACTACCAGAAACGAAGGCAATCCATTTCCCATCAGGCGACCAAGAAGGGGCCCATTCTTCCTCGTGCTGATGTGTCAATCGCCGGTGTTCTCCTGTTCTGACATCCATTACATAAATCTTGTAGGTCCCGTCTCGTTTAGAAGTATAAGCCAAGAAACGTCCATCCGGCGACCACGCTGGATCAAAGTCATGTGTAGGATGGTTCGTGAGATTGCGTGGATTTTTACCATTTGTGTGTATGAGGTAAATGTCATAGTTTCCTGTTTGCCTTGAGGTATAGGCAATATAACTACTGCCGTAAAGTCGAGCCCAAATATTATTTACAAACAGTGTGTAACTTAACAGAACCACAATCCAAAATACCAAATACACCCGTTTATCTGTCATGACTGATTTCATGATAAACTCCGTGTAATGTTTTTGAAGGGTCAGTTCTATCGTAAAAAGACAATAGAACTGACGAGGTGTGATTACGGCTCTCTTATTGGCACACATACACCGTGCCACTCGCCTATACACCCGGCATTGACCGACCAATTATCGCAAGCAAGGACACATTTCTCATTGCCAAGACACGGACATTCCCAAATAGCGGATGCTGTCATTGCTTGTGCGAAGAATAAACTCGCGCTTGCGATACCTACTGCAAGGGGTGCCTTGATACCTATACGCTCCTCTTCGGATGCAAGAAATTCGCGGAATTTACCGCGAAGGTTATTTTTCATTTTAGTTTCTTTCCTTTCTGCTGGTGCTTCTGGTCCAGCAAAATTGATTCCTCACGCGTTGTTGAAGAAACCATCTCCAGGGCGAATTGCTTCGCTATCCGAGTGAAGCCCCCCTGGAAATGCTTTTTCGTATCTTGATAAAAATCTATTTCTTTTTGATTTTCCCCCATGTTGTAGTTAACATCTGTGGTTGTGGTGAAACGGGCAATGCATACGCTGGGTCAAACCAATCCCCTAAACTATACCAGCCAGGAGGACCCACTTCAATGGACGCTCCACCTGTCGCAGCAACTTTGAAAATTTGCCACTGTTCTTTTTGTAATGCCTTGTTGATTATTAATTTCTGGTAAAGCAAGACACTTCCATCTGGAGACCATACAGGATCTACTGCACGCAGCCCACCTTCAGGCACAATCTGCTTGAGATTCGTCCCATCACGGTTGATGGTATAGATTGTCTCGGTTTCAAGGAAGTCTCTTAAGGGTTCACGATGCAGCCATGCAAACGCGATCTTCTTTCCACTTGGAGACCGTGTTACTTTCCCGATCCATGAAGGCTGCGCTTCTCGGGGAAAGAGAAACTTTTGACGACGTGTTTGGACGTTAAGCACGCTAATCCGCATACGCTCAGGCCACCCGACTTTAAAGAATATCACTGTGCCGTCTGGCGACCATACAGCCGCAGATCCGAATGCCACGCGTTCTTCTTTTTTGCCATCTACTGTTGCTATATAGATCATCCATTGTCCTTGTTCAAGAGCGGTATGAGCGATGTATTTTCCATCTGGGGACCATATTGCCCCCGATCTATCCTTTGATTTCTGAAATACTGGACGCACATTGGAACCGTCTGGATTCATCAGATAGAGGTCTGGACTCCCCGGAAACCGGTCGCGGTCTGACGAAAAAATAATCTGTTCACCGGTGGGTGACCAAACCGGTGTGTGATCCGCTGCAGGATGATTCGTAAGGTTGACTTGCTGGGTGCCATCTGGATTCATCAACAAGACATCCCAGTTCCCGTTTGGCGTCGCTGCAAACGCGATTTTAGGTGCTGTTGGTGCTTGTGTGAGGACAAGACATTTATTTCCGGTCAACACCATCAAACTGAAAAGATAAAAAATCAGAGGAAATTTCCTGAAAAAAACTTTGGTATAAGGCTTACTCATTTTAGAAGTTCCTTGCATTCTTTTTTGCGCGTAAGATAAGGTGAACGTGGCGGCAAGAAGCCACCACGCGTTTAGGTATCTCCATAGCTACTGCTAAAGTTACCCCTAATTGACTAAAGTTATTGCTCTATGACTCCAATTAGGGTTTTTTCGGTTAATTAGTCATCAATACAGGTCCCTACGGAGCACTTCTGTCCCTCAGGACAGGGATGATTTCGAGGATCGCATTGCCAAGCCTCAGCTTTTGGTGCTCCGACAATAGCCTGTGCAAGCAGGACACTGCCGGTGGCAACACCAAGGGTCAAAGGCCCTTTGACCGCTACACGACCTTCCTCAGATCCGACGAATTCGCGGATTTTATCACGCAAATTTTTCTTCATTTGAATTTTCTCCTTTCTGCCGGTGCTCCTATTCCAGCCGGATAAGTTTCTCAACCAGAGTTGGGAAACTCATTTCCAAGGTGATCATTTCACTACAGGAGTAGGGCCCTCCTCTTGGAAACGCTTGAAAATATCTTTGTAAAAGGCTTATAATGTTGTTGCCTGTTCACGCGATGCTCATTCTGTACTGGGTTTGACATCACTGACAAGGCGTTCCACTTGCCCGTAATAACTGCGTGGCTCGAAACTGGTGGTTGTCAACTAAAATTGTCGGTGAGGCTTTAATACCTAATTCCTCGGCGCGTTTGATATTTTCCCGGAACATCTGCTCTGCCTCTGGTGAATCGAACAAACGCTGAATCTTTGCGACATCAATGCCGAGTTTTTCTGCACAACTCTCCCAACTCTTGTCCAACTTCTTGCCTCGACATAAGATGTAGTCGAGATATTTATCAGGATACGCTTGCGCTATCAGGAGTTGTCGGATATTTTCCGCCACTTCAGGATAACCGTGTAGACTCGTGAATGGTGTTATATCGTTCAGAGAAACGGTTTCTTTCTCCTCAGCGATGAATTGGAGTTTGAAGTCGATTGTGTCACCAAATTCCTTGACGATTGGAATAATCTTCTCTTCCGCCTGAACGCCGAAAGGACAGTAACTCATGACGAACAGTTCCAAAGTCGGTTTTCCCATGCGTGCGATACGGGATTCCAAGAGTTCTTCCAAGTTCATCGGCTCGCGGCTGTGGTCAACATCCTTGGTGTGGAGTGCGACGACCTCTGTGAACCCAGGGGAGTGTTTCGTGTCGTGGCATTGAAGACAGAGTGCTGTATCGGCACCGCTGCGGATGTTGGTTTTCTTAGGGTTGCCGACGTGCTGTTTGCCGGGACCGTGGCAGGTTTCGCATTGTACGCCTTTGAGCGTTGAATCCTGATCGCCTATCTGGAACCCGGTTGGATAGCCGAGTCCAGTGGTATGGCAGGAAACACAACCGGCATCGAAGTAGCGTTCCTTTTTCAGAAGTGTTTCAAAGGCGAAAGCGTGCCGCGTCGCCGACCACTGGAGATACTCTTGTTGATGGCACCCTTGACAGGCCGTTGCTGAAACGTATCCATTTTGGGGATCCTGCTCCAAGTGTTGTTCAGCGAAGAGAGGCGTAAGGTCAGACGACTGTCCAACCTCTCGATAAAAGTCGGTCAGCAGTTGGCGCACCGGTTGGGATTCCGCTACATCGCCTGTCAGTGCTAATTGTGCGGCGTAATGGCGTGCAGGTTTCTCGTTTGAGTTTATCCAGAGTGCTAAGAGTCCCAATGTTTTGCCTTCGGGTTTAGAGCCGACATAAAGCGTTCCATTTTCAGATTTCGTTGTTTCAATTGCGTCGGGTTGAATTACGACATCAACGTATTTCGATACTTCGCGAGTACCCAAAGCCACAACAAGATCGGCTTGCGGTACTGCGTGTTCTGAAAGTTCACCTGTGGCAAAAGTGATCGTATGCTGCCCAACTTGTTTGGTGACAAACGGTTGTGTAAAATCGTTTTGTGTGGGAGCTAAGAATGGAAACGTCGCAACGGCACGTTGTTGACTGATATACGCGTCTCCATAGGAAAGATCGGTTTGAGTGAGCGCGAGGACATCGTATCCCATCGTCGACATCGCCTTGAGGTTAACCTCGCACCGTTTCGCGTCAATTTCCTCTTTTCCATCAAAGATATTTCCGGCATCAACTAAGAGCGTTGGGAATCCATACTGCCGAATTTGCTCGACAACATAAGCGCGTCTCGGCAGCCCACCCGACTGTTCTTGGTAACACCCACAAGGTTCCAGATGGCTTTTGGTGCCACCGGTGTATAAAATAACCACAGAAGGCGGTTCGCCGCTTTTGAGTTCGGACAAAACTGTTTCTAATCGCTCACCGAAAACAGGTCGCGCTTTTTGTTTGACTTCCTGGATCTGGTTGAGTCTCTGGGATTCTGCCCATTGTAGGTAAATAGGTGGTAACGTTACCACCACGGTTAAAAAGATTAGAACAAAGATCGCACGTTTCATAGAAATAAGATAAATCAATCAAAAGTTATTGATTTGTGTTCCTTTCGTGTGTAAGAAACAGCAGTCAGTTATCAGCGGTCAGCAGTCAGTAAGAAATCTCCTGACAGAAGACAGGTTCTACCTACCACATACCGACAACTGACAACTACAGTTAAAACAGCTGCATCAGTTTAAGATAGAAGGGTCCCTCACAAAGAACCGTCAGCAAGGCACCGATCGAAATAACCGGCGCAAAACGAATTGAGGGTTGGACGTTTATCTGATTGCCAAATTCGGCAAAAGCACCCGCTGCAGCGAGATTTTGCAATTCTGTGATCTCCTCTGTCGTCAGACCTGTCGGATTGGGTGAGATAACAATGTTATCGTCTTGACCACTTGAAAACTCGACTTGTTGCTTTTCGTAGCGGACGGTGCCATTTGGTTGTGTTACCCGAACAATTTGTTCCGCAGGAATCATACCGACTTGGAGACCGTTGACATCAACGGTGTTGTCCAAGGTTACGCTCGCTAAACTGAGAATCAACTGCTTGGCAATAACGAAAACGACGAGATACAGTCCCAAGAAGAAAGCGAAACCAGTGAGAAACACCGAAATAGATGGCGTTGCTTGCACGGCTAACCAAACACAAGTAAAACCAGTAACAGCGTAATAGACTGGCGTTTTCGGCAGCGGCGATAACGTCTTTTGAATCACAGTAAATGCAACCAAAACTAAGACAAGGCGCAGAAATCGGTCGGGTTCCCACCCAAAAAGTTGCAACACATAGGTCAATGCAGACCCGATACCGATAAACATTAGCAGACTAAAAAGCTTTTCGAGGAGTGTTTCCTTTTGAAAGTAGGACTTAAAGAAATACCGAAGCAGGTCGAGTTTATTTCGCATCAGTGCAAACTTGAAAAGCAAATACCCGAGTATCCCTATGGAGTATGGGACAATAATATTGAGTGCGAGTATCAAGGGTGGAAAACTCATGGCACCGCTCAGGTTTTTGAAAAGCGATAACGGAAAAATCAGACAGAGTCCCCAAAAAAGTTTGGAATCTCCGGGCGAGAAGATACCGAACCAATAGAAACCGAATGCAATGAGACCGGCTCCGAAGAAGAGTCCTAAGATATAGAGCGGGGTCGTTGTGCCGAGGTACCACGCCATCAATTGGCTGAGTGTTCCGACATACAAGAGTCCGAGGGAACAGAAGTTGCGAATCTTCTGCGTCTTCAGATCGGTGTAACTGGCGTATCCACAGAAGGCGAGTGCTAAAACAATAAGGAAGTATTCGTAGTGTGACATATTTTTAATGTAGGGTGCCTTTCTTTACGGTTTCGTGCTGAGTGCAAATGTATCAACGAAGGGACCCGCTTGCCGTTGGAACGCCTTCGTCTGAAAGTCAATAACTTTAAGTCCAACCTTTTTGTAGAGTGATAGGACTTCATCGGGAGAATCAAAATCGTAGAGGTGCATCAAAAGTGGAAGCTGCACCGGCAGTGCTGTTATTGCGTATCCACCCGGCTTCAGCACACGCACTGCCTCTAACAAACCGGCTTCTGGGTCTGGAATATGCTCAAGCACCTCAATCGCTACGACCACATCGAAGGCATTATCAGGATACGGGAGTTCGCGAACGTCTCCGACTAATAGCTTACTCCTGTCAAGCACCTCTTTTTTTAATAAAAGTCTCTGGGCATGGCGAAGGCAGTGTTGGCTGACATCAACACCGTCAGCTTGCCATGCGATGTCTTGCTGCAGAATGAACGCGCTCAACACACCGGGACCGAAGCCGAGATCACAGAAACGCGATTTTTCTTTAAAACGGTCAAAGTGCTTACCGATGAAGGTTTTCCGCTCCAAAGCCGGCGGAAACGCGATGTAGTTCAGGTGTTCACTGATCGGGTAATACTTTGTTTCGTAGAGTTTCGTTTTTACCGCCTCAAAATCCCTATCTGGTGTAAGTTGATTCGGAATTTCAAGTGCAAAGAGTTGTTCAACGGTTATCTCACCACAGTAGAGGATATCACTAACGACTTCTTCAGTGTGTGTCCAGTTTGCGTTGGGTTCCTGAATCAATGTCTCTGTCTGCTCTAAGATGGAGGAGAATAGATATTGAATTGTCTGCTCAAAGCGCGCACGATGGTATGCCACGGCGTGTGGATATAAATTCTTGTGTGTTTGAAGATGTCCTTCAAACGCGGTTTCAAACTCAGGGTAGTGCATTTATTGGTTACCTTTTTCAAATCAGATTGTTCTTTCGACTCTTTGAAGAAAAGATTAGAAATATGGTAGCGATGGTTGATTCGCATGAGAAAGAAGCTGCTTTCTCTATGGATTGTCTTTCCTTTTTACTTCTCCCCATGTCGTCGTTAGCAAGTGCGGTTTTGGTGAAACCGGTAATGCATACGCTGGGTCAAACCAATCCTCTAAACTATACCAGCCAGGAGGACCCACTTTGATTGATTCCCCACCTGTCGCAGCAACTTTGAAAATTTGCCACTGTTCTTTTTGTAATGCCTTGTTGATTATTAATTTTTGGTAAAGCAAGACACTTCCATCTGGAGACCATACAGGACCTACTGCACGCAGCCCGCCTTCAGGCACAATCTGTTTGAGATTCGTCCCATCACGGTTTATCGTATAGATTGTCTCGGTCTCAAGGAAGTCCTCTAATGGCACACGGTGCAGCCATGAAAAGGCGAGGCTATCTCCACTCGGAGACCACGCCATTCTCTCCATCCATGAAGGTTGGGCTTCCGGCGGAAAGAGAAACTTTTGACGACGTGTTTGGATGTTAATTATACTAATCCGCATCCGTTCCGGCCACCCGACCGTAAAGGCAATCTCTGTTCCATCCGGGGACCAGATCGGTCCGCCTCCGAATGCCACGCGTTCCTCTTTCTTGCCGTCTATTGTTGCTATATAGATCATCCACTGTCCTTGCTCAAGAGAATTGTACGCAATCTGTTTTCCATCCGGGGACCATGACGGTGCTCTTCTATCCTTTGACTTGTCGAAAACTTGACGGATATTGGAACCGTCCGGGTTCATTAAATAAAGGTCTGTACTTCCCTGAAACCGGTCTCGACTTGAGCAAAAAAGGATGTGTTCTCCCGTCGGAGACCAAACAGGCGAATGGTCCGTCGCGGGATGATTCGTAAGGTTGACTTGTCCGGTGCCATCTGGATTCATCAACAAGACATCCCAGTTCCCGTTTGGAGTCGCTGCAAGCGCGATTTTAGGTGTTGTCGGTGCTTGTGCGCGGACAAGACATTTACTTCCGGCCAACAACATCAAACTGAAAAGATAAAAAATCAGAGGAAATGTCGTGAAAAAAGACTTGGTATAAGGCTTACTCATTTTAGAAGTTCCTTGCATTCTTTTTTGCGCGTAAGATAAGGTGAACGTGGCGGCAAGAAGCCACCACGCGTTTAGGTATCTCCATAGCTACTGCTAAAGTTACCCCTAATTGACTAAAGTTATTGCTCTATGACCCCAATTAGGGGTTTTTCGGTTAATTAGTCATCAATACAGGTCCCTACGGAGCACTTCTGCCCCATAGGACAGTCCTTGTTCCATTGGCACGCCTCGGCTTCCGGAGTCCCGACAATAGCCTGTGCAAGCAGGACACTGCCGGTGGCAATACCAAGTGCCAAAGGCCCTTTGACCCCTACACGACCTTCCTCAGACGCAATGAACTCACGGATTTTACCGCGCAGGTTTGTTTTCATCTCAATTGCTCTCCTTTCTGCCGGTGCGCTATTCCGGCGGGATTGAGTTCCTAACCTAAGTGCGTTAGGAAAACCATCTCCAAGGCGAATTATTTCGCTACGGGAGTCGAGCCCTTCCCTTGGAAATGCTTGAAAACGAATTCAACTTCGGTAGGGGTATGCTGTTCGGACAACATTTCTACCAAAGCAGTTTCAAGACGGTTATATTTAAAACGCTATTTCTTTTTCACTTCTCCCCATGTCGTCGTTAGCAAGTGCGGTTGTGGTGAAACCGGTAATGCATACGCTGGATCAAACCAATCTCCCGCGCGACTCCAACTTTTAATATGTGTGAGTTGTTCTGGTGCTCCGCCGCCGAAAGTGATTTTGAAAATCTGTCCATGGTTGTTTCCATCCAGCTGGTCATAGAGGAGTGTGTCACCCGAGGGCGACCAAACGGGTGAATCCGCTCGCGGTCCCACCTCATCAACAACTTGCTTCAGTCCCGTGCCATCCCGATTCACAATATAGATCGTTTGTCTACCAAAGAATCCCACAAACTCAAAATGATTGAGCCAGGAAAAAGCGATTTTATCGCCGGTAGGAGACCACGCTGGCCACCGCATCCACGGTATTGCATCTTCCGGAAGCAGCAGCTTTTGTTTTCGCGTCTGGAGATTGAGCAGCCAAATTCGGCTGTGGCCGAGCCCTCCAATAACGAATGCGATTTCGCTCCCATCAGGCGACCATGTAGGATATCTACCCCTCTCGACTTGTTCTTCATTCTTTCCATCAATTGTAGCAGTGTAGATGAACCACTCGTCAAGATGGCGGCGTTGATAGGCAATCTGTTTTCCATCGGGTGACCACGTGGGGTATTCCCTTTCCTCGACCTGCACAAACATTCGCCTGACATTTGCTCCATCTGCATCCATCAGATACAGATCTGGAACCCGAACCCGGTCAGAAGTAAACAAAATCTGTTCTCCTGTGGGCGACCAAACTGGATAGAGATCGTTGGCGCGATGATTTGTAATGTTGACTTGTTGGCTTCCATCCGGATTCATGAGATAGATTTCCCGATTCCAGTTAGCCGCTGGTGCTTGGGCCCAAAACACAATTTTCGGGCTTTCGGGTGCTTTTGCTTGCGCCTGACAAATGCTTAAACATAGCATCAGACTGAAGAAACAAACGGCTTGAGCCTTGATAAAAAATTCTCCCCAACCCGAATATTGCATGTTTCTCTCCTCATTCTAAAGGAAAATATGTATCTGAGACCGAGGATAGTTGCGGCAAGAAGCCGCAACTATCCTTATCGTTAGTGGATTAATCATCCCTGCATACGCCCCAACATGTTACTTCGCCCGCTCCATCGGGTTCAGAACATTCTATAAAGTCACACCACCCGGGCGCACATTCCCTTGGAAATGCTTGAAAACATATTCAACTTCGGTAGGGGTATGCTGTTCGGACAACATTTCTACCAAAGCAGTTTCAAGGTGTTCATATCTATTGGTTCCCAGTCGATACACACCAGACGCGGTGGTTCCAGTCCCCGGATCGTATCGCCGGCAGAAGACTGATGGAAGCAAAGTTTCTTCCCTGCTGGGATTAATTTGCTGATAACTCTCCTCAAATAACTGGACGATTTCTTGTGCCACTTTTTCCCAAGTAAATTTCTGAGCCAAATTCTTGGCAACATTTTCACATTCAGCACGCATAGGAGAAGGCTTCAGCCATTGATTTACTACGTTCGACAACTCAGACATCCGGACATGGAAATTACTAAAACCCCGCCACTCAGATTTCACAGCTTCACCAGCCCCCTCAACTTCTGGCGGAAGTCCGTATTTCGTCATAGCGACACAGGGCGTTCCGTAAGCCATCGCCTCTAAAACCAATGACAGCGGTGTTCCCGGGATCGCAGGAAAACAAACCAGATCCAGTGCTTGAAAGAAGATGGGTAAAATGGAATGCATCTCGTCATCGTCCACACTGAAGATTACTACATTGTCTGGTGGATGTGTCCAATGCGCTGCCAAGAACGGATCGTAGACAAAGATTGCAAGATGCGGATTGACGCGGGCAAATGCAGAAATTAGTTTCGATCCATAATTAGGTTCAAATCCTGAAATCAACCCTACGACAGGTTGTTGTGCGAGTATTGGTTTTTCAAAGAGTGCAGCAGTGTGTTGCTTTGCCAATGCTTTGCCTACCGGTTCACCAACGTTGATACCATTAGAGATAACGCGAATACTATCTCCAGCGATTCCATGTTCTTTGAGCCATTCCTTTACCCACGAGGCTTTGACGACTAACGTATCCTTTGGGTTTTGGAAAGCACAAATATTCAGGAGTGTTTCAAGCGTTGAATCTTGTAATTTCTGGACATCATCTATGCAGTGTACAATTGGCACGCCGGGAATCCTATAGTATAATAGGTCATCTGTCAAGAATTGGGAAAGGAGTAAAATACCATCGTATCCGTCCATTGCATACCACGCTGGACCGAAGGCACTGCTCTCGTCGACCTCTATATTCCGAACGCTGATGTCTCCAAAACCTTGAAATTCCTCCGGTTTTAGGTCTGTCTTTCCTGCTTCGGAAAAGGTAAGCGTTTCTAAGTCAGCAAACTGGGTTAAATGCGTCAAAAGTTGATAGCGATTTAGATTTGTTGTGTAGTCCAGCGATGTTTTCTCTTTTGTAAAGTGAAACGGCACTAACAACTTCGGTTTCGGAGTGTTAACAGTTCGCCTCATTGACCCATTTATGGAACTTAAAAGGGATCCTTGCTGCCCAAGTTGTTCCAGACGCTCAATTGCGTCAAAAATAGAGGCAACTTTATATTTTTCCTTAAGCTCTTCAACAATTTGATATTGCGTCTGAGTCGCGTAGCGATCCAAGACATCCCATTCCACATCATTCACCTGAATGATGTCGTTAGTCTCAAGGTCTGCGACGTATTTGCGACCGCCTTGTTCAAATTTGTGGTGCTGTTTCAAGCAGTAGTGAACGTGAAATGTCATAACTTTTCCCTTCCATTTTTCAAGCGGTTGCGTGAATTAAGCCCTGAATTCTTTTAAGGATCGCCTTCGCTTCCGCCTCATCTTCAATGAGTCCAGCAAGGAGTGCCTCCGCTTCTCTGACAGTGTGGTTTTTCAAAAAACTTATCAAAAGTCCTTCTTCAACACGCTGAGAATAGAGAGCGTCTCCCATCAGAGAGCGTTCATAACGTTTGTTCATCCCCAATAGAATTGATTTGTATTTAACGTGCTGTTGTTCTGAATTCGATACGTCGGTTTGAGCGGAAAAAACACTCAGAAGTCCGTTTGGACTGTCGAGCTGCCTTTTTTGACGGAGTTCCTCAAAAAACTGGATAATACGCTGGGCGGTTTTATCCCATGTGAAGGAGAGTGCCCGTTCTCTCGATTTTTGGGAAAAGTTTTCCCGCATTTCACCGTCGTTCAATAATAGGTTAATTTTCTCCGAAAAATCTATCGGGCATGGATAACTCACCAGTGTTCCTATATCTTGATCAAAATTCTCAGCATCCGCAATTAAGCCTGCATCTCCAACGACTGAAGGGACACCATCGAAATTAGGAACAATCGGTGGCACGCCGCACGCCATCGCTTCGAGAACCGTTAAGCCAAACGTCTCCTCACCTGACATTGAAAGAAAGCAGTAGACATCAAAGGCGTTATAAACAACCGGTAACTTCTCACGTGGATGAAATCCAGCGTAGACGAGATTCTCAGGTAACTCTCTTGAACCATACCTTCCGAGGCTCGGTCCCGCAATTAGAAACAACAGATGTGGGTTCAATTCAGCGAGTTTCAAGTAGACAGTCGCGCCTTTTTCAGACTGGACCCGTGAGAGATAACCGACCGTCGGGGTCGTCATGATTCGATCATCCTTGACATGCTCAGCAAGTTCTTTTTTTGCTTCTTCTTTATCCATTGGACGGAACAACGCTGAGTCTACACCGTTGGGTAGGGTTTTGAAGAAACTGGTATCCCAGACGTAATCTGCATAGAACTCTCGGACATAATCGGACGGGGCGGTGAAGGCATCAAAGTCTCGCATCGCAGCGTAATGTCGCAGCATCGAATTGATTGCATTTCCACCGTGTCCGCGCGGGGCATGACACTGCACCAGCATCGGTGGAAGTTCTTTATGCTGATAAAGCGGCAGAAGCCACGTCTCGTGGTCGCGATGTAGGGTCAGAATACCGAAATAGGTCTCATTGATTCTTCGACTGAGTCGACCGAAGTCATCTATGCTGATATCGACTTCATAGACGTTATCGGCTAATTTTCGGTTTTGGCTGCCCGCAAAGTGGAGGTCTACATATTTCGTGAGATGTTGAAACATATAGGAGAGTGCCATGTTGGTACCGGCGTATAATGTTTCAATATCAAAAAACGAGTCTACCGAAATTCCGGGAATTGCGACGAGTAACTTTCGCCGCTCGCTTTCCAACGCGAGGGTTTCTGTGAGATTTTCACCCCGATTGAATAGCAAGCCTTCCTTTTCGAGTGCCTCAAGGCTCTCGAATGCTTCAAAAATGTCGTCCTCACTATAGGTGACTTTCAGCATTTGGGCGATTTCGTCGTTTGTCTGTGTTTCTGCGAGTTTTAAAATGTCTGCCATCGCGGGAGAAAGTTCAACGACGCGCGCTTTCTCAATATCCGCGGCATAAAGCACCTCCTGTTCCTCAAAGAGATGGAGGATGTGTAAAGTTTTTGGGAAATTAAGCAATGTTTCTCTCTTACCTTTCTGTGGAATTCAAAGTGTGGAATAAAAAATCCATTTATATAGTCGTAATTTTGAGGTCGAAAACGTGCATAAAATGCAAAATAATTTAGAAAATTTGCTTTTTTCACGCAAAAGTTGGCGAAAATTGTTTGTAACCGTGAAAAAAATAGGGTTATAGGGGAATTTTAAAACGAATCTATGGAAGGAAGTAAAGTTCAGGTCAGAAAAGGTGCATAACGCCGGAAACCAGTTTCAAGACGGTTATATTTAAAACGCTATTTCTTTTTGACTTCTCCCCATGTCGTCGTTAGCAAGTGCGGTTGTGGTGAAACCGGTAATGCATACGCTGGGTCAAACCAATCCCCTAAACTATACCAACCGGGAGGACCCACTTTGATTGATTCCCCACCGGACGCAGCGACTTTGAAGATTTGCCACTCCCTTTTTTGTAGTGCTTCGTTAATTATGAACTGTTGGTAGAGAAGGACACTTCCATCTGGCGACCATACCGGATTATTTACCTGTAAACCCGCCTCGGGGACAATTTGCTTAAGACCGGTACCATCACGGTTGACGGTATAGATTGTTTGGGTTTCGAGGAAGTCTTTCAAAGGCACACGGTGGAGCCACGAGAATGCAAGCCGTTTACCTGTGGGAGACCACGCCATTTTCTCTATCCATGAAGGTTGTGGTTCTGGTGGAAAAAGGAATTTTTGACGATGGGTTTGGACGTTAAGCACAGTAATCCGCATCCGTTCCGGCCACCCGACCGTAAAGGCAATCTCTGTTCCATCCGGCGACCAGATCGGTATACCTCCGAATGTCACACGTTCCTCTTTCTGGTTATCTATTGTTGCTATATAGATCATCCATTGTCCTTGTTCAAGAGAGGTATAAACAATCTGTTTTCCATCCGGCGACCATGACGGGCTACTTCTAACCTTTGACTTGCCGAAGACTTGACGGATATTGGAACCGTCTGGGTTCATCAAATAGAGATCCGCCAACCGGTCTCGGCTTGAGCAAAAGAGGATATGTTCCCCCGTCGGAGACCAGGTAGGTGAATGATCCGCTGCGGGATGATTCGTAAGGTTGACTTGCTGGGTTCCGTCGGGATTCATCAACAAAACATCCCAATTCCCGTTTGGCGTCGCTGCAAACGCAATTTTTTCAGTATCTGGTGCTTTGGCAAAAATATGCTCCACCGTTTGAGAGAATAACACCATGCTGATAATCCAAAAAGCCACGCGGAATCCTTTGAAAAAACGTTTCATCTCAATCTTAGACATTTTATAGGTGCCTCAGGTCGTTGATTGTCGCAAAAATGAAGGGTTGTGCGTGACAGCGGGAAGCCATCACGCGTTTAAATATCTCCAGCATTCCTCTGCTATAAAGAAACACTATAGATACTGTTAGAGTCAACCCTAATTGACTTAATTATTGCTCTATAATCCCAATTAGGGTTTTAGGTTAATTTAGTCATCAATACAGGTACCTACGGAGCACCACTGGCCCTCCGGGCAAGGAATTCCGCCAGCACCGCATGCATCAGCATGGGGTGTTCCGACAATGGCCTGTGCGAGCAGGATACTACCTGTGGCAACACCAAGGGTCAAAGGCCCTTTGACCCCCACACGCCCTTCCTCGGACGCAATGAACTCGCGGATTTTACCGCGAAAGTTATTTTTCATCTTAGTTTCTTTCCTTTCTGCTGGTGCTTCTGGTCCAGCGGAATTGATTCCTCACGCGTTGTTGAGGAAACCATCTCCAAGGCGAATACGATCGCTACGGGAGTGAAGCCCTCCCCCTGGAAACGTTCTTTAATGTCTTTCAAAATACGTGCACCCCTTGTCAACCGATCTCCTAAACCGTGCAGTGCCATTCAGTTTTCCGAAGTTTTAGATGTTCGATGCGCGCACATCCCTTGTAGGCGGGATTTCCAAATCCCGACGCTTTGGACACATTGGATAAAAACCTTAAAACTAAACAGCCCTGTAAACCGTGTTTGTTCCATTTCAGCCTTAGGGGTCACTGACAAGGTGTTCCGATCGCCCGTAATAATTGCGTCGCCCGAAATTGATGGTTGTCAACTAAAATTGTCGGTGAGGCTTTAATACCTAATTCCTCGGCGCGTTTGATATTTTCCCGGAACATCTGCTCTGCCTCCGGGATGGAAGACAATAAGTATTGAATCGTTTGCTCAAAACGGGCGCGGTGATATGCCACAGCGTTCGGATATAGCTCCGTGTATGTTTGAAGTCGTGCCGTAAAGCTTGTGTTTCTGCGAGTTTTAAAATATCCGCCATGATAGGAGAAAGTTCAACGACGCGCGCTTTCTCGGTATCTGCGGGATAAAGCACCCCTCCTCCTGAAAAAGATGAAGTGGGTGTAAAGTTTTTGGGAAATTAAGCAATGTTTCTCTCTTACCTTTCTGTGGAATTAAAGTGTGTGATAGAAAATCCATTTATATAGTCGTAATTTTGAGGGCGAAAACGTGCATAAAATGAAAAATAATTTAAAAAATCTGATTTTTTCACGCAAAAGTTGGCAAAAATTCAAAAATTGTTTGTAATTGTAGAAGAAAATAAGATTATAGGGAATTTTGGAACAACTTATGGAAGTAGGATTTGGGTCAGAAAAAGTGCATAACACCGGAAAAACAGTTTCAAGACGGTTATGTTCAAAACGCTATTTCTTTTTCACTTCTCCCCAGACTGTGGTTAGCAGCTGCGGCTGTGGTGAAACAGACAAGGCATACGCTGGGTCAAACCAATCTGATGGACTATTCCAGATGCCAATATGAGTGAGTTGTTCGGGGTGTCCGCCTACTAAGTCTGTTCTGAAAATCTGCCAAGACCACTCAGCTTTTCCATCATGCCGCATATAAAGGATCTCATCTCCTTGAGGTGACCAAACTGGAGACACTACGCTGGGACCGGCTTCATCAATGACCTGCAAAAGCCCAGTCCCATCGCCATTCACAATATATATAGTTTCTGTTTCAAGAAAGTCCTTGAGTGGCACACGATGGAGCCAAGAAAACGCTATTCTGTCGCCTGTGGGGGACCAAGCAACAGAAGCCGCTATCCAAGAGGGGACCGGTTTAGCAGGAAAGAGAATTTTAGATTTTCGCGTATGGAGGTTCAGTATACCAATCTGCTTGCGTTCAGGTGCGCCACTAACAAACGCGATCTCTGTACCATTTGGAGACCATGCGGGACCGGCACCGATTGCCACGCGTTCTTCTTTTTTCTCATCCATTGTAGCGATGTAGATGAAGGGGCCACCAGGATCCATCCGCTGGTAGGCAATTTGTTTTCCATCCGGAGACCATGTTGGACCTGTTCTAATTGCAGGTTTCGCGAATACCTTCTGAACATTTCCGCCGTCAAGGTCCATAAGATACAAATCCCAAGTTCCCGGCGCAGGATTCCCTCGATCAGAAGCAAAAAGAATCTGTTCACCAGTTGGTGAGAAGACAGGTGCGATGTCATCGGCGCGATGGTTGGTGATGTTAACTTGCTGTGTTCCATCAGGATTCATTAGGTAGATGTCGCGATCCTGCCCGCGGTTTGCCCCAAACACGATCTTAGCCGTGCTCGGTGCTTTAGCAAAAACGGGGAAGAGCCCTACAAGCAGGGGAACTAAGGGAACAATTAGAAATAGATGCTTTCTCTTCATCAGAAAACCCTCCAAAATCGAGATTACCAACTCAAGACGAAAACGGAAATTATACTTCTGAATATAGAGGACTTGATGGCTATGAGCCATCAAGTCACTGCAGTTCTTGCTACTACATGCAAGTGTTCACGCTGCATTTATGAGGTGGTTCATGGCAATCACCGTCGTCATTGCACCACTGCGCCTCAGCAGGTTTTGCCCCAACGATAACTTGTGCGAGCAGAACACTCCCTGCCGCCACACCTAATGTTAACGGGGATTTGACCCCGACCTTCCCTTCTTCAGACTGGACAAATTCGCGGATTTTACCGCGGAGGTTTGTTTTCATCTCAATTGCTCTCCTTTCTGCCGGTGCTCTATTCCGGCGGGATTGAGTTCCCAACCCAAGTGCGTTGAGAAAACCATCTCCAAGACGAATTATTTCGCTACGGGAGTCGAGCCTTTCCCTCGGAAATGCTTGAAAACGAATTCAACTTCGGTAGGGGTATGGTGTTTGGATAACATTTCTACCAAAGCGGTTTCAAAGTGTAAAAGTTTATTCTCTTTTCAGTTGCCCCCAGACTGTGGTTAGCAGTTGGGGCTGTGGTGAAACCGACAGCGCATATACGGGGTCAAACCAATCCCCTCCAGAACTCCGCACATTATCCGTTAGCTGCTTCCGAACACCACTATTCAAATCAAGTTTGAAGATTTGCAAAAAACTATTAACTTCCTGTGTATAGAGCACTTGATCCCCATTTGGTGAAAATGCTGGATACTGGGCATAGGGACCG
The DNA here is from genome assembly GCA_963662915.2 of Candidatus Poribacteria bacterium. Classification (GTDB taxonomy): domain Bacteria; phylum Poribacteria; class WGA-4E; order WGA-4E; family WGA-3G; genus WGA-3G. The sequence goes on from CAXXEU010000002.1 coordinate 4,242,809, forward strand.
GCTTCGTCGACAAGTTGTTGAAGGCCCGTGCCGTCACGATTCACAATGTAAATTGTTTGTTTGGCCTGCCAATTGTCCCACACACGTATATCCGCCGCCACGGGTGGGATCGGATTGTTATTCCAAGCAAAAACAAGTCTGTCACCTATGGCAGACCAAGACGGTTGTTGTTGCCAAAACAGTAGGTTCTTAGGTAGGAGTCGTTTTTGCTTGTGTGTGTGGATGTTGATGATTGTAAGGCGCTCGTCTATAGAGCAGGCTATCTGCGTCCCATCTGGTGACCATGCCGGATACCAACCTGTCACCAAGAAATCCTCTGCCTGCTCTCCTAAAGTGGCAGTATAGATAGTGAACGTGTCGTCGTCCCAACGTATGTGCATGTAGGCGATCTGTTTACCATCGGGAGCCCACGTCGGACGGCCTCTATAAGCGTTTCTCTTAGGTTCTCTTTTGAAGACGCGGCGGACATTGGACCCGTCTGGATCCATCAGGTAGAGGTCTCGCCTGCCCCCGCGATCGGAGACGAAAAGAATCTGCTCACCGGTAGGGGACCAGACTGCGCCTAAGTCATTTGCGCGATGCTGCGTTAAGTTCAGTTGTTCAGAACCGTCAGGATTCATGATATAGACTTCGTAATTGCCATCTTGCACAGAAGTAAATAGGATTTTAGGAGTTGTCGGTGCCTTTGCAAGAACTGAACAAATGTTTGCACACACTATTAGGCTGATCAGGCAAAAAGCGAGTGTATAGTTCATAGGTATCTCTCCGATAATTACGCAAAGAACGTAACGTACACACGGTATGGGAGCGCGTGGCAGCAAAAACTGCCCCGCGCTGGAAAGCCAACAAGTTTGTGACGGTCTATGCCACAGCCTATATTGACGTTATTATTAATAACATGTTCCCCGACCATTGACCCAAGGGCCCCTACATTTTTTCGGCCACACGCAGGCATCGTCATCTTTGCATCGACCTGCTTCGGCATCCGGTGTTCCAATGATTGCTTGGGCAAGCAGGACGCTGCCGGTCGCTATACCAAGTGCTAGTGGGGATTTAATCCCCACCTTGCCTTCCTCGGATTGGACGAATTCGCGGATTCTACCGCGAAGGTTGTTTTTCATTTGGTTTTCTCCTTTCTGCCGGTGCTCCATTCCGACGGGATTGAGTTCCTAACCTAAGTACGTTAGAAAAACCATTTCCAAGGCGAATTATTTCGCTACGGGAGTGAAGCCCCCCTTGAAGTGCCTTTTCATATCTTGATAAAAATCTATTGCTTTTTGATTTCCCCCCATGTCGTCGTTAGCAAGTGCGGTTGTGGTGAAACCGGTAATGCATACGCTGGGTCAAACCAATCTCCTAAGCTATACCACCCTGAGGGTCCCACTTCAACCGGCTCTCCACCTATCGCAGCAACTCTGAAGATTTGCCACTGTTTTTTTTCCAATGCCTTATCCATTATCAACTGTTGGTAAAACAAGACACTTCCATCTGGAGACCACATCGGATTCACGGCGCGTAAACCCGCCTCAGGGACAATTTGCTTAAGACCGCCACCGTCACGATTCACAGTATAGATCGTCTGGGTCTCAAGGAAGTCCTTTAACGGGACACGGTGCAGCCATGAAAAGGCAAGTCTATCTCCACTCGGAGACCACGCCATTTTCTCCATCCATGAAGGCTGAGCCCCTGGTGGAAAAAGAAACTTTTGGCGGTATGTTTCAACATTAAGTATAGTGATCCGCATATTAGGCCATCCGGTAATAAATGCTATTTCTGTGCCATCCGGCGACCACTCTGGTCCACATCCAAATGCCACGCGTTCTTCTTTTCTCCCATCTATTGTGCTGATATAAAGCACCGATTGCCCTTGTTCCTGAGAACAATACGCAATCTGTGTTCCATCTGGAGACCACACCGCTGCCACTCTTTCCCTTGATTTTCCGAAGACTTGCTGCACGTTTCTACCATCGGCATCCATCAAATATAGGTCTAAACTCCCCGGAAACCGATCGCGGTCCGAAGAAAAAAGAATCTGTTCACCTGTCGGAGACCAAGCAGGTGAATAATCAGTTGCGGGGTGATTGGTGAGGTTTATTTGTTGGGCCCCATCCGGATTCATTAATAAAATATCCCAATCGCCATTTGGTGTCGCTGCAAGCACAATTTTTGCCGTGTCTGGAGCTTTTGCGAGACCAAGACTCATATTTGTGGACAACACCATCAAGCTGAAAACGAAAAAAATCAGAGGAAATTTTTTGACATAACCCCTGGCATAAGTCTTAAGCATTTTAGAAGTCCTTTTGTTCTCGTTTGTGTTCAATTCAAGGTGCGCGTGGCAGCAAGAACCACCACGCGTTAAGTATCTATGCTATTTCCTCTCGTGCTAAAAGAATAACATAAATACTGCCAAAGAATCCTTACTTGATTACTCCCACCTTGCCTTCCTCGGATTGGACAAATTCGCGGATTTTACCGCGAAGGTTATTTTTCATCTGGGTTTATCTCCTTTCTGCTGGTGCTTCTGTTCCAGCGGAATTGATTCCTCACGCGTTGTTGAGGAAACCATCTCCAAGACGAATTATTTCGCTACGGGAGTCGAGCCTTTCCCTTGGAAACGCTTGAAAACGAATTCAACTTCGGTAGGGGTATGCTGTTCGGACAACATTTCTACCAAAGCAGTTTCAAAAGGGTTATGTCTGAAACGCTATTTCTTTCTTGACGCGCGCGTTCTCAATATCTGCGGCATAAAGCACCCCTTCCCCCTCAAAGAGATGGAGGATGTGTAAAGTTTTTGGGAAATTAAGCAATGTTTCTCTTTTACCTTTCTGTGGAATTGAAGCGTATGATAAAAAGTTCATTTATATAGTCGTAATTTTGAGGGCGAAAACGTGCATAAAATGAAAAATAATCTAAAAAATCTGATTTTTTCACGCAAAAGTTGGCAAAAATTCAAAAGATTGTTTGTAACTGTAGAAAAAATAAGATTATAACGACCTGTGCAAGTTAACATTTGGTATATCTATATTTCAGATATGCGTCTCGGTGCGGGGTACATGCGGCAACTTCACCAATACCTGAAACCCCGCAAAGGTAGGAGGGAACTCCGATTCCCGACTACAAATGGTCGCGATAAGGTGCTCTAAAATCCGCGACAATCCGAGTCTAAAATCCGCGACAATCCGCGATTCAAAAAACAAAAAACTTGACAATTTTTTAACTTTAATTGTAAGATAGGCGTAACCTTACGGTAATTTCTTCGAATATAATTGAACGAACCTTATCGTGAAAACGGTATTCCATCGAAAGTCACTAACGTGAGTACCCACCTCACAGTGAACCTATCGGAGGTGAACATGTCGAACAACGATGTTGCGTTAATGGCGCACCTCATGCGCCGCGCAGGGTTTGGAGCAACCCGCACCGAGTTGGAAGCCTACGCCGAAAAAGGCTACGAGAACGTCGTTGACGATCTCATCCACCCTGAACGCGGAACCCCTATTGATGAAGATATTTTAGAACGCTACTTTGGTGGTGAAGGTGCTTATGTCGGTATCTGGGTCTATCGGATGCTCAACAGCAGATGCCCACTTCAGGAGAAGATGGCGCTCTTCTGGCACCATGTCTTCGCGACCGGCTTAGGCAAGAATCAGCATATCCTTGCGTCATCGGATCAGATTGATAAGTTCCGGCGCGTCGGTATGGGAAAGATGCGAGACATCCTACTCGAACTTTCCAAAGATCCGGCGATGATTTTCTGGCTGGACAATAACGAAAATCGCAAAGGTGAACCGAACGAAAATTACGGCAGAGAACTCCTTGAACTTTTCTCCTTGGGTGTCGGTAACTACTCAGAGGACGACATCAAGAACTGTGCCCTCGCCTTTACCGGTTGGACCTTCGGGCAGCCGATTCCGTTGTATCCGCACGGTTACTACTCACCGCCTTTCTTGTTCGTTGAAGAAGAACACGATGACTCTGAGAAAACCTTCTTAGGACACACCGGCAACTTCAACGGCAATGACATCATTGACATTATCGTTGAACAACCTGCCTGTGCCAAATTTATCTCTCGACACCTCTATAACTTCTTCGTCGCAGATGAGCCGCAGGTCCCGTCGTGGAATGTGACCCCGCCGCAGGACCCGGATGCCATTGAGACACTCGCAAACGCGTTTATGGAGTCCGACGGACATCTATCACACGTTTTGGGTGTCCTTTTCAATTCCGATTTCTTCAAAGAAGCCCAATTCAAGCGGGTAAAAAGCCCGACAGAACTCGTGTTGGGTATCCTTAAACTCGTGGCAACCTTCCAGTCGCCGCAGCCCGGCATGGCGCAATATGCGGGTGCCACGCAGTTAATGGGACAGAAGCTTCTCGACCCACCAACAGTTGAAGGATGGCACACCGGTAAAGAGTGGATTGACGGTGGACTGCTGACCTCGCGTGTGAACTTCGCCGTTCGCGAGGTCAGCGACGCATCGAAACCGGGTATTCAGGATCTGATTGCCCGCCTGAAAGCATCTAACGGAAACTCGCTGTCAGCCGAAGAACTTGTTGACGGATGCCTTGATTATGTGGGGCCGCTGCCGGTCAGCGATACCACGCGCCAGTACCTCATCGAATTTGCAGAGGCAAACGGTGAACTCAATTTTGGAGATGACAACGCAGCAGCGGCGAATCAAACAAAAGTCGTGAATATGCTCCAATTAATTGTGGCTTCAAGAGAGTATCAACTTGGATAACTGTTAGGAGAGATTGACATGCGTACGCTAAAGAAAGATCCCGTTTTAGTCGTTGTACAGCTATCGGGCGGCAACGATTTTATGAATACGCTCATTCCCTACACGGCGGGGATTTACCACGATTCCCGACCTGTTGTAGGCATCAAAGCCGAAGATGTACTACCCCATGACGATACCTTGGGATGGAATCCGAGTGCTGCACCCCTGAAAGAGATGTTTGATGCCGGTGATGTCGCTGTTGTACAGGGGATCGGCTATCCAGATTCAAACCGATCCCACTTCCGAGCAATGGATATCTGGCATACCTGTGAACCCCTGAAGATCGGTGATGAAGGGTGGGTCGGTAGACTCGTCCGTGAACTCGACCCACAAAGCGAGAACGTTCTAACGGCTGTCAGTTTTGGACAGGGACTCCCGCGCGCCTGCGCCCTTTCGGGTATCCCGGTTACTTCTGTCGGTGATTTGGACAACTACGGGTTGATGACCAGCATCGGCGACACAGAACACCGGACGAAAGCGCTTGAGATATTCAAGGCGATGTATAGCACTACGGTCGGCAGCGGTCTCGTGATGGACTACCTCAGCCAGACCGGATTGGATGTCATTAAAGGTGCCGATGAACTCAAGAAAGCACCGGCGATGTATCAGTCCGATGTAGAATATCCGCAAAGTTCCATCGCGAAAAGTCTCAGGGATGTTGCACGTGTCCACTTCGCTGACCTCGGCACACGCGTCTTTTACACGCAGCACGGCGGGTATGACAACCACGCTAACGAAGTCCCAAACCACCCACGTCTTCTGAAGGATCTCACGGAAGCCATCCAAGCGTTCTTCACTGACCTTCGGGCACACGATGCCTCTGATGAGGTTATCATGTACGTCTTCACGGAATTCGGTAGACGTATCCAAGACAACGCCAGCGGTACCGACCATGGAACCGGAGGCGGTGCCTTTATCATCGGTGATCGAGTGAAAGGCGGACTCTATTCGGAATATCCGTCTCTTGATCCGTCCCGGTGGGCACACGGTGAAGACCTTGAGCACACTATCGACTTCCGCGGTATCTACGGAACGCTGCTGGAGCAGTGGATGGGTGTAGACCCGACACACATCGTTGGCGGAAATTTTGAACAGATACAACCCTTTTCCTAAGAACAACGGCAGGAGGTTATGATGGGCAGACCTTACGGCTTGCTGCGTGCCGGGTATCCATTTCACAAGACACTGAGCATGCGGCGGACAACTAATTTTCCGGTTGACATCGCAATCGGAAAAGATGGACGTTTATATATTCTATGCCGTAACGACGGCACTGCGATGATCCGAAAGTATACCGTTGAGGATGAAGACCTCGGCACAATGGGTCGCTATGGGCAAGGTGATGGACAGTTCACGTGGCCCGTAACGATTACTGCCGACAGTGATGAGAATATCTATGTGTCCGATGAATACTTACATCGGATTGTTGCCTTTAACAAGGACAGTGAACACATCGGCACATGGGGTGAACACGGCACCGAACCCGGGCAGCTCAACGGACCCTCGGGTATGGCGTTCGATCCAGACGAGAATCTTTACATCGCCGATAGTCTGAGCCATCGGGTACAGAAGTTCACGAAGGACGGTAAGTTCCTCTTGCAGTGGGGCAGCTACGGTGATAGCGAGGGTGAATTCAACATGCCGTGGGGTGTCGCTGTGGACGAACGCGGCGATGTTTATGTCGTCGATTGGCGCAACGATAGGGTACAGAAGTTTGACGGTGAAGGCAATTTCCTTTTCGCATTCGGGAAGTCCGGTAGCAGCAATGGCGAATTAAATCGTCCTGCTGGTATTGACGTTGACTTGAATGGCGATATCTACGTTGCTGACCGCGGAAATGACCGCATCCAGTTGTTCAACGAAGAAGGACGCTATGTGCAGAAATTCCTCGGAGATGCTACACTGTCAAAGGTGTCGCTGGCTTATATGATGACGAACGGCAGTCCCAATCGGATGCGAGACATGGCGGACTTGGAACCTCAAAAATACTTGCGTTCCCCCAAGTCTGTCGCTGTCAGTGACGATGGGTTGATGTTTGTGCCGGACTTCGTGTCTTACCGGGTTCAGGTGTATCGAAATATGGCGGTACCGTTGACACCGCAGCAATTTAGCCCACCTCGCAGGTCGGTTACGTTACATCAGGAATAACATTTAAACAAATAGGACTTACACACTAAAAGACAGGTAGGTGTGGTTTCTAACCGCATCGATCCCACGACGACATAGAAAAGCCGAGCATATCTATGTGCTTGGCTTTTTCGCGGACTGGTAAGCATAGATATTATGTCAACGCAAAAGCCGAACTGAGCGTTAAATTGTTATATTAACGTCCGAAACGGAGATCAAAATATCTATATGAAGCCACGATTCGTCATAATTCTGTTTGTGTTCGCCATTGGTGTACCCTTAACTGCTTTAGCACAAACAGGTGATATTCAAGGAACCGTCTATCAACGAAGCACCGGAAGAACGCTTGCCGATGCGAATGTCCACATTCTTGAAACCGACCAAACCCAAAAAACCGATGAAAATGGTGTCTTCCAATTCACAGAACTTTCCGAAGGCACTTATGTTTTTAGCGTCACACATCCCACCGAAACAGCACCGACAGAAGTTTCCGTTAAAATTAGCAGCGGCGGGACCACCGAAGTGAAGATTTATCTCGGTGTAGCAGCTAAGTTGGAGGCCATTATTGTTGAAGGAAAACGTCTCCCACCGACAATAAGCCGAATGGATATCCGAGGCAGCGAACTCCTGCGTATCCCAGGCACCTTCAACGATACTCTTAAAGGACTCATGACACTTCCAAGCATCGGTATTCCAAACGACTATTTCGGTGTTCTCTATATCCGGGGCAGTGAACCCGGAGCTAACCTCTACTATCTTGACAGGACCCCGCTTGGTTATCCTTTTCACTGGGGTGGCTTACTCTCGACGGTGAGTTCGGAAACGCTTGAAAAAATTGACATTTATGCGGGTGGCTACGGTGCTGAATTCGGACTGGATTCACAAGCCGTACTTGACATCCACGCACGCGATAGCATTCAGGAGCGATTAGATGGAAAGTTTAACCTGAATATCCTCTATTCTGAAGGGTTGCTTGAAGGTAGCATTGGAGATAAAGGGTACCTCTCTGTCTCTGGACGCCGAAGTTACTTGGACCTCATTGTTGGACCGATCATTGAGCAGGAGATAGGCGTGGAACAGCAGTTTCCCTATTTCTCTGATTATCAACTAAAATCCACCTACGCATTGACTGAAAAACATCACCTCACGGTGAACGCCTTTGCGGCTTTAGACCGTTTTAAGATTATGGGACCAGAGGAAATTGACGAAGACATTGTATTGGAGAATCGGGACGGGTTACCGCGTAATTCTGTGCTTTTTGAGAATGGGTTTAACGGACAAGGTATCCACCTTCGTTCAAACTTCACCGAAAATCTCCGTTCCGACCTATCGCTGACCCGTTCCGACAATTTCCTCAATATCGACCTTAAGGCGGTTGCTGAGACCCAGTTTGTTGTGGGACCTGACGGTACGGAATTCTTAGGTGCAAACTACGCCCACTACGAAATACAGGTGAATGCTCCTGTCTACACACTCCGTGAAGATGTGTCTTATACGGTAGTGCCAGCACTCCAATTGGAGTCGGGTTTCCTCTACACTTTTAGCCCGGCTGCAAGTTCTGAAAACGGCTGGTTTGAGAATGAAATCGAGTCGGATCAAGAACCCGAGTTTACGATAGAGGAATCTGACGGTGAAGTTATCAGTGAATCGGTTTTCGAGGATGTCTACGGCGAATTCGGACACGATTTTTATCGGACGGAGGGATATGTGCAGGGACGCTACGATCCACTTTCGTTTTTGTCGGTGGCACTCGGTGTTCGTTTCGACTATCTGAATGTGATTGAGCAGGTCTCTGTTCAACCTCGAGGGAGCGTGAGTTTCCAGCTGCCCAACGGTTCTAACCTCCGTTTCGCGTATGGACATTATGAGCAGAGTCCACAACCGTCTCACCTGTTAGCGGAAGATGGCAACCGGGCATTGGAATCAAGTCTCACACGGCACTACATCATGGAACTTGAATATCCACTCTCGTCACGCACTGAACTCAAGTTGGCGACTTATTACAAAGACGCGCAGAAACTGGTAACGCCCGATGACGTTTCAAACTATCTCAATCAAGGGATGGGGTACGTCGGGGGTGCGGAGGTATTCCTACGACATCGGATTCCAGATAAGTTTTTCGGTTGGATCTCCTACGCTTATACACATGCTGAACGACGTGAGAATTCAGACACTGCGTATCAACCTTACCTGTTTGATAACACGCACATTGTGAGTGTCGTCGGTAACTATAGTTTCACACCGAATTTTGAGATCGGCGCGAAATGGCAGTATCTCAGCGGCACCTCCGAAGTACCTATCAGTTCCATTGTTCTCATCCAGGACCCGGTAACACGTGGACTGAACCCGCTTTTGGCGAGTGCTGACGAACAATTAAGCACCGAACTTGCACCGTATCATAAGTTAGACTTGCGGATAAGCCATAAATGGAACGTCTGGGGATTACGGATGGGTGGGTTCCTTGATGTCCTGAATGTGTACAACCGCGAGAATAAGATAAGGTTTATTCTTGAAAATGCGACGCTTGATGTACAGGGTCAGGAGATCGGCGTTGAACGTGAGGAGTTTGACGCGCCCCAACTGCCACGGATTGTCTACTTTGGATTGACACTTGAATTCTGAAGGACGGATGCCTCGATGTTTGCCATTTAAGCAGGGGTTTGGTATAATGCTAAGGTGAAATTGGAAACCAGTAAGGAGAAAGAATAGGTGAAATGCTTAACTGTCTTTAGTGTCTGTGTTTTGATTTTGTCAGGTTGCACCAGTGTAGAGTATCAAAAAATGCAGGCAGAGCGCGATCAACTCCTCAAGAACTACGAAAACCTTCGCGAAGAACACAGTGAACTCAAAGTCAAAGGCGGTATCACCGATACACTCCTCGGAAAGTGGAAGTTCCTGAACCTTGAAGTCGAAGAAGGTGCTGCTATCGAAGATGTCGCAAAAACGAAAGCCGCGCTTCGCGCCCTTGATCTGAAAAACCTTACGCTTGAGTTCTTTGAAGAGAAAAATATCTATCACTACCGAGGCAAGAACGGTGCCACAGAAATTTTCGGTCAATTTACCGTCTTCACCATCCGTTACGGCGACGAACCCTTCCCATTCATCCGATTTCTCAGACGCTCCGGTCCCGAAATGTCACAACTCCTTTTCGCCGTAAGTCCGAGTAGCAAATCGGCGGGACCTTCTGGATTCGCAAGCGCACAAGGCGTTTCAACGGCGAAAGAGATCAGTGTTTCGGTTACAGAGGACAAGTTGTATCTCACGATGCACGGCAGGATGCAGTTAGGTCCCACCGGATGGGTACAAAGCGGCGGCATGCATTGTTACTTTGGGAGGGTTGCGGAATGAGAATATTAACCTTCTTGGGTCTCTTCGGACTGATTCTTGCTGGTTGCACAAGTGCAAGATATCAAGAGATGCAAAGCGAGCGCGATAGATTGCGCGCCGCCCATGAGGATGCCCTCAGAAAAACGGATCCACGACCAATGGAAAACGATTTAACTCAGAAACTTCTCGGCACGTGGCAATTTGTGGATATAGAGGTCGCCGAAGGCGATTTGAGTGAAGAACTGGCAGCACTAAAGTATGAACGCAACGCGACGGCTCGCCAAAACCTTACAATTGCGTTTTTTATCGACCAAAACGTCTACCGTCGATACCGAGGCGTAAATGGACGCACGGAGGTAACAGGAAGTTTCAAAATCAGTGCGGAGCGTTACGGTGATGAACTGCTTTCGTATCTGCGAGTTTTTCGGGATACAGGTGAGCGTTTTTCTGAATTCATCTCTGGGGCACCTCCGAACAGGCTTGTCACAAAGGATAATGTTTCCGTACAGTACCTCCCCTTGAATTGGTTAGGCATTTCAGTCGCAGAGGATAGTTTGGAATTGACCTTATATGGTGTAATGGAAATGACACCCAACGGCTGGGCGCAAAGCAGAGGTGTCCGCTGTACTTTCAAGCGAATTAAGTAAAGGAGGATGAGCGATGAAAATGCTAACGGTTTTTGGTATCCTAATGATAGTATTCACAAGCTGCGGTACCCTAACGCCCCAGGAAACACAACAGGAACGGTTTCGCCTGATTGAGGCTTATAACGAGGCGCGCCAGAGACAAAATCCTGAAAAGGTCAAGCAAGTAGTGAAGGACCTTCTTGTTGGCAAATGGCAATATGTCGGTTTAGAAGTTGAGGAAGATAACAGCATCGCGCAGAATCTGAGACCCGTACCGCAGCAAACAGCCGAAGCATCGGATGCCGCTACGGTCGAGCAAATGGAAACACCGGACTCGCTGAATTTGGAGAAAGACGAACAGGCTTCAGAAGAAAATGCAACGCGCCTACCACGAATAGAGGTGACAGACGAGAAATCGGACCAACAGATATTGGCAGCAAAAGCCGCACTTGTTGCTTCTACACGCCAAAACCTCACGATTGAATTTTTTGAGGATCGCAGTTCGTACTACTATAGCAGTAACAACGGCGGTAAGAGTGCGACCGGGCAGTGTTACATCACTACTAAACGGTACGGCGATGACCCGTTTCCATTTATCAGTTTTAATCGACGGACCGGACCGGAGATGGTTGAGTTCCTATTTGGTTCTGAACCGGTAAAGTGGAGGACTGCCAAGGAGCGGGAAAGAAAGATCGCTGCAAGACGGAATATCACACCGATAAATAGGGCAAGACGCAATAGGAATCTGACCAGCCCACCGGTGCGACCGACTCGCCGACAAGAGACTGCCCTCTTAATGCCGGGCATTACAGTGACAGAGGATAGACTCTATTTGGTTCTTTACGGGAAAGTGGAGTTAACGCCAAATGGGTGGGTGCGAACCGGTGGGCTGCGTTGCACCTTCAAAAGGATTGAATAGATTGGAAATCACAAAAAGGAAAATCTTATGAAAATCACACGTTTTTTTGTTTTTTTTACTCTCAGCTTGATACTCACATTCACGGGTGTTGATTCGATTTTCGCCAGTGCGCCGAAAACCGAAAAAATCGTGTTTACGTCAGATCGAGATGGTAATGCCGAAATTTATATCATGAATCCAGATGGGACAGGACAGATAAACTTAACACGACACAAAGCATCAGATTTTCAACCTGCCTGGTCACCGACAGGCACGCAAATTCTCTTTGCATCAACTCGAGAAGGGATGTCTAACCTCTACCTTATGGATGCCGATGGCGCGAATGTGAAGAAGGTGTTTAATGATTTTAGATCAAGATCTGCGCCGGCATGGTCTCCTGATGGAAGACAGATTTCTTACATCCGAGATGACGGCGCGAGAGAACTCTACATCGCATCACTGAACGAAAAGATCGAAAAGCGAATCGCGGCTGTAGGACGCTTTGATGGTTATTCCAATTGGGCCCCTGATGGAACAAAAATAGTTTTTGATGCACCGGTAAGGCAAGGAAATACAACCTCCAGAATCCATATATTTAATTTAATAACCGGTCAACAAGAGGTGCTGTTTCAAAAAGCAGTAGGAACATCCATGAGTTTTCCGGTCTGGTCGCCATCAGGCGACAAGATTGTTTTTTCTTGGTTTGAAGGTGGTAATTCGTCAATTTATACTATGAGCAGCGATGGGAATAACCCTGAGCGAATTGTTCGACCCCTTGCTGGATTTTCGACAGCTTATCCCGATTGGTCTCCAGATGGCAATGCGCTTGTTTATGAACGATACGATCTTAAGAGTAATAATCGCCACATCTACACGGTTGATTTGAACGGCGGTGAGCCAGAGAAACTCACCCGTAAAGGTATCAACTTTTTCGCCGATTGGTTTGACCCGGCGTATGCCTTGCCCGTTCAGCCACAACCCCATCTGCTCACAACAGTGTGGGGAAAAATGAAAGTATCAGACTAATTCGTTACTGATGGTCGAGAATTGGAGAAAAATCTTATGAAAATCACACGTTTTTTTCTTGTTTTTACCCTCAATTTAGTGCTTACACTCACAACCCTTTATTCCGTTTGTGCCGGAGCCGAGAAAATCGCGTTTTCCTCAAATCGCAGCGGGAATTGGGATATTTACGTTATGAACCCCGATGGAAGTCATCAAGTCCGACTCACCAAGAATCGAGGAGACGATTTCAGCCCTGTCTGGTCACCGACTCGTGAGGAGATTCTGTTTGTCTCTGATCGGGGCGGCACCGCTGATTTGTATGTAATTGATGCCGATGGCGGAAGGCTACGGAAAGTTTTTAGGGATACGGCAAAAAGAATCGAGCCAGCGTGGGCACCGGATGGCGAAAGGATCGTGTTCCACGCACAATTACCTCAATGGAGTATCCAAACGGCGACGATACACGGGAGGAATGTGAAACAAGTGGCTTCGGCAGACCCGCGTGGCGGGAATCCTTCGTGGTCCCCCGACGGAACCGAGATCGCCTTTGTTGACGATGTACGGGGAAGCCGCCGCATCCGCATTCTTACGCTCGGTTCGGGTGCCGTGCAAACATTTCTACCCAAAGAATCGCCGTGGATGTACTCGCCAGCATGGTCACCGGATGGTGAGCAGCTCGCTTTTTCTTGGTACAAGTGGGGGGTAGGCGTTGATAAACAGGCACTTTTCGTCGCGAATCGGGACGGCAGCCGTTTGAAGCAGATGAGTAAGTCAGCACCGGGAACCCATAGTCCTTCATGGTCACCCGAATCGGATAAACTTGTTTATGCAGAACGCGACAACGCCGATAGCCAACAGATCGTCGTAATTGATGTCCATAACGGGAGAAAAAGAGAGATGACACACCGGGGTTCAAACATAACACCCGATTGGCTCAATCCGATCAATTTGCCCGTCGCACCACAACCAGAGTTATTAACAACGCTGTGGGGTAAGATCAAAGCCGACTAAGGACGGACTGTTCGTACCTGTCCCCGGAGATCCATCTGCACTTTCCAGTTGTTCCAGCGTGGTAACAACACCGTGCTCAACGCCGGTTGGCGGATACCGCGCTGCCATCGTAATGTGACCAATTTTTGAGCAGGATTGTATGCCACATCGAATTTCGCACCGTTAATGGAGAATTCTTTTGGATACTGCGCTTCAATTTGGGCAATGGTACCAGCGTCTATTTCAGTAAATGTCAGGTCCTCAGGGGAGATAAGTTGCCACTCTTCAGCAGCCTCTACGCCTAACATAGCAAGCCGTGAGACTAACCACGCCTGCGGTGTCAACGCCTCTGTTTCCGGTGCCTGTGTCTCAGGATTGAGCGCACAATGGAGTCGCCAAGCGTCAATTGCGCGTCTAAGATTTTCACCGACACCTGAGAACAAGGCTCCAGAGAGAATCAAGGATGCTAACGCCTCTCTCAATAATACCCCCCTTAGAGGTCGGCGTTGGCGTCCGATTTCCCTTCCTGCGTATTCGGTCACTACCTCTGCAACGATGTCCTCACCTTCGAGTCTCGGAGTGGTGAGTTGAGATGTCCCGATACCCGCATCCACCAAGTTCTCGAAGGTACAAGGTATAGCCGTGCGTCCCATTAATTGAACGCGTGTGCCTTTCGCGATGCCGACGGTCTCCAGGATAAGGGCAGCGTGTCGCTCGTCAGGTAAAAGTGAATCAGAATCGAGTAGAACTTCTTCCTGCCCATTTCCCCAACCTTTGCCTCTCCGTCTCCGGACGTAAGCACAAACGTCCCATTCACGGAGGAGGTGCGCAATCAGTCCAGCACGATTGGGTTGTAGGGGTGTCTTGTCTTTCATCACGGGTGGCAACGCAAAGAATTCCCTGAGCTGCGTCGCAATTCTACGGCATTCGGCGAGGGCAATTTTGTGGAGATGATGACGTTTTTCATCGCCAGCGCGCAACGTTCGGATTGCTGTTGTTGCATCGCAACCATCCCGATATAGGTCTTTTTGCCGGGCTTTCTGAACGGTGTCCTGCTGTTCCGTCGATAGATCGTTCATGCGCCGCCATAACGGGGCAGGACGTTCCAGCGTAGCAATCAAATCCACGAGATCGCGTCGGAGAGGTGGTGGGGCTTTAACCAGCAAACGGGCATGGAGCGGGTTTACAGGTAATGCACAAATCTTTGTCCCCGCCGTTGTCAGTGTACCGTCCTCGGATAGCACACCCCAACTTTTCAATTCAGTCTGTGCGCGCACTACAGCGAAATCTGGGGGTTCATCGAGAAACGTTAGATCTTGTGGACGGTAGCCGGTTGACGCGACAGCCAGCACGAATTGCGTCAGATCCTCCCGCTGAATTTCTGGCGGTGTCTCCTGTTCAAGTTGTGCGTGCGCTTCCCAGAGTCTGTAGCAGATGCCGGGGCCGAGGCGACCGGCACGCCCGCGGCGTTGTTCGGCGGAGGCTTGAGAAATCGGACGCAGTGCCAAGACGATGCGCCGATTTTGATGGATACGTTGACGCACCAAGCCTGCATCTACAACAGCAGTAATACCGGGAAGTGTGACGGATGTTTCTGCGACGTTAGTTGCAAGGATGACGCGACGGCGTTGCGATTTTGGGTCAAATGCCAAATCTTGTGCACCCGGTGGCAGATCCGCGTGCAGTGGGAGGAGTTCGACGTTCCGCATCCCGCGGCGCGCGTCTTGACAGGCACTAATTTCACCTTTGCCGGGTAAGAAAACCAGCACGTTCCCATCAGTCTCTTTGAGAGCACGGTTAATCCCGCTCTTCACACGTTCCACTAAGTCGTGAGCAGTCGGCATGACTGTGCCACCGAGATAGCACACTTCAACCGGATGGACGCGTCCCTCCGCACGTAGCACCTGTCCCCCGATGGAGCGGGCGATCTGTTGTGCAGCTAACGTAGCAGACATAATAACAAGCCTCGCATCACGCCGTTTCTTTCGGCAGATGGCGAGAAACAGATCTGCTTCTACACCCCGCTCGTGGAATTCATCAAGAACGATGGTGCCGTACT
The DNA here is from genome assembly GCA_963662915.2 of Candidatus Poribacteria bacterium. Lineage (GTDB taxonomy): Bacteria > Poribacteria > WGA-4E > WGA-4E > WGA-3G > WGA-3G. The sequence continues at coordinate 4,258,622 of CAXXEU010000002.1, forward strand.
GATCCAACTCCGGTCCCGCGGCGTATCGTAAGGCGACCCCGGGCGTGACGAAACGGATGCGGGTTCGCGCATCGGAGCTGACATCTTCAAAACGAACGGTATAGCCGATCGACTGGCCTAAGGGTTCGCCGTGCTGTTGTGCCACCCACCGCGCGAGTGAGCGGCAGGCAACACGTCTCGGTTCAACGACTAACACGGACGCATCGGATAACGCTGCACACCATGGCGGAATTTGCGTCGATTTGCCGCTGCCCGTCGGTGCGACGATCACTACGGGGCCCTTTGGGATTGCCTCCTGAAACGTCTCCTTTAATGCTGTAATCGGAAGTGTAGTTTCGTTCATGATGGGTATTATAACTGATAGCGGCTTTGGTATCAAGCGACCTTGACATTTCATCGTGTTTCTGGTATTATAAATCTATAACTATCAACCTATATTTTGAAGGTAAATTATGTTGCACCAGACCTTAAGAAAAATGACCCAAACGGAAAAACAGAAAATCTACCCACTATTTTCGCTAATAATATCAGTCGTTCTATTCATCTATCAGTTTCCTGCTTATAGTCAGCAATACGTCATCGTAGACCGGGAGAACGGAGATAGGCTTACCGGCACTTGGCGCGGTGCCACTGATACCCATTTTGAAATCGAATATCAGGGACAGGTTTTACGACTTCCTTTGGCAGGACATAGCGTTAGCTTCACATCAGACACCGCACACGTTCCAGATCGAACCGCTGCAAAGTATTTCCGCAATGGACTCATGCTCTTAGAACTCGGACTCCCCGAAGAAGCGAAGAGGCGTTTTGAAGCCGCTATTGAGGAACTCCCAAAGTACCCCGCTGCACATTATCAACTCGGATTGCTTCATAAAGCAAACGGCGACAATACCAGCGCGTTGGAACGCTTCCGCTCTGTGGCGATCCTTGATGCCGCCAATTATGACCTCGTGCCGTTCTTTCAGGAATTCGGTGATACCGCACTCGCCAGCGGCGCGTATGCTGAAACAGTAGATAACTATCAGTTAATCTTAACCCATTATCCAGAACACCCATCTATTCCTGCTTTGAGTTATATTACCGGATTCTTACTCGTTGAAGAGTTGATGGATGCAGCTGCGGGGCTGTCGCTCCTTGAATCGGCAATCTCACAGTATCCGGACAGGGCCGAACACGAAAAGGCGTTTTTCCTGATAGGGAAACTCCAAGCGGAGACAGGTCGGTTAGAAGATGCACTTCACACTTTACAGGGATTTGTTATACGCTACCCAATAAGCGAGTGGGTTTATGAGGCGCGCCTTACCCGTGCTGAAGTCAATCTAAAACTGGATCGCATCGCGGACGCTGCCAGTGAAGCGAGTCTCATCTATGAGTCGAGTATTGATGAAACCGTGAAGGAAAACGCGAAACAGATTCTTGATCGGACGCGATGGACGGTTTACACAGACGCAGACGGACTGCCAGACAACCAGATACAGGCTATCGCCAATGATGAAACAAAGTTGTGGATCGGCACGGCGAAAGGTATTATGCTGTTCGAGACTGCTTATGATAAATGGATACCTATTGAAGATATACCGCAACTTATTAATAGTGCTGTGGAAACTATTCCAGATGTTAGAGCCGTCGCTGTCAACGCACAAGAGGTGTGGATCGGTACGCGTTCACAAGGCGCGATCCATTACCACAGGTTAACTGGCGAAATTCAGGCGTATTCACCCATTGACGGATTCCCCGCTTGGGTCAAGGACATCAAGATGGACGCAACAGAAATCTGGTTCGCAACCGATATCGGTGCTATCCGTCGGATGCGCGGGAGTCTTGATCCGCCTCTGGTCTACAACGTTTCCAACAGTCAACTGCCAGCGGACAACCTTGAGACGTTGGTCCTTACACCTGAGAGGGTTTGGTGTGTCTCGGAAGATGGCGTAATTGGGACATTTGATCGAGAGATGGAAGAGTGGTATACATACCACTCGACAGCAATTCGAGAAGGTATGACAGTCGTCGGGATTGGAACCGCAGCCGAGCAGCTCCTCTTTACATGGTTCAATGCTGATGAGAGGTCCAACGGTTATTTCCGGGCAGATTTAGATGGTCGGAACGGGAAATCGGCGACACTCCACACTGGCGTAGACGATGAAAACAAACTGAAGAACATTTATATTCGCGGAATTCTTGATACTTCGCCTGTTGTCGAAGAAGAAGTCGAGGAACCTTTTGAGGAAGAAATGGAGATAGTGCCAGAGGAAATCGTGGAAATAGAAGATCCGTCGGAATCCGAATTCTTCCCGGAAATGATAGTAGACGAAGAAGCACAACCACTGCCGCCTACACCCGAAGTGCCATTAGTGTTGTGGATAGCGACGAACAAGCTGTTTTATACGCACCACACACGTTCTGGCGCGTGGCAGGATACGACAACACCTAAAATCGTATCGGATGAATTGACAATTCGGTCTTTTGTTGTGGCGAATAATAGAGCATGGATAGCGACCACCAATGGTTTGGCAACCGTGAGTGTGCAATAAGTTTCGTTTTTCTAACGATCGCTTCTAGGTAGGCATCTCTGAAATTATTAGAATACTGCCAGGACAACGGACGCAACAGCTCAGATTGAATAGTTAAAAAAATGCAACCAACATCTACAAAACTTATTACACGCTGGGCTTATGCCGAACCGACCCAGGTCGAAGACGAGTTGGTTGTCGAAGAACCGCTTGAGATCCGGGTGGGACAACAAAGCTTAATCGTTGTCATGCGGACCCCAGGACACGATTTTGAATTGGCGGCGGGCTTTCTCTACACAGAAAACCTCATAACTTCTTCTGAGGACATCGAAATTATTGCGTATTGTGATGAGGAGATTTCTGAAGAGCCGTCCACGGGTTTCTCGTCGCTGCAGAACATCGTTAACGTCCATCTCGCGGAAAAACTCGATCTTGAGACACAATCGGGTTGGCAACGGAATTTCCACGCGAATGCGAGCTGCGGACTCTGTGGCAAAATGACGATTGAATCTGTTAAGCACCAAGTGCCACCCTTGAAGTCTGGGCTGCACGTCAATCAAGCCGTCTTCTATCAGCTCAACGACCAATTAAGAACGGCGCAATCTGTTTTTGAAAGGACAGGTGGGCTCCACGCCGCTGGGTTGTTTGATGAGACGGGTGAACTCCTAATTGTCAGAGAGGACATAGGTAGACACAACGCCGTTGATAAAGTGATAGGACATGCATTGTTGGCGGAGCTGTTACCACTGGATCGACATATTTTGATGGTGAGCGGACGGGCAAGTTTTGAAATTGTCCAAAAAGCACTCTTTGCCCGTATCCCGATTGTTGTTGCTGTTTCGGCTGCATCTACACTCGCTGTTGACCTCGCAGCGGAAGGCAATCTCACACTCATCGGTTTCATGCGCGGCAAAAGTATGGCGGTCTACAGTTGTCCGGAGCGGATAAGTGCCGTGTAGCGCAAACTTTTAGTTTGTAGCGTTTGAGTGATAGTCCGTATCAAGATACTTCAGCAAACAGAGTTTCCACTATCTTTTTCAGATGGCGTGTCTCTACAATAACAAGAAAAACTTAAAAGGAGTCAAATTCTCATGTTAAGCATTTTAAACGGCATTCAAGGGCTTGTGAATCTCCTATTCTTCATTGCTATTGTTGGGACATTGGTCGTCTCGTGGATATACGCCAGTCGATTGAAAAAACAGTACAGCGCAGACTTCCCGTGGGGGAAGACGGCATCCATTGTAGGGATTGAAGTTCTGCTCTGGATAGGATTCAACTTTTTCTGGGAAATCTTTGAAGCGTTCTGGCTACCAATTCTTGTTGTCGCCATTGTCGCTGTCGTGATTATTTCCTCGCGAAATAGGCGGAAATACATCTAAGTTTCAATTCCAGAGTCAAGTTGTCACTTAGATTTCTATAAGGTAGGACTTACGCAGTTGTCTCTAAAAACCGACAGATTCCCCCTGCTTGCGGGGGGACTCAGGGGGGTAATCCTAAATTTTGCGTAAGTCCTATAAGGGTAAGAATCGAAGAAGCGCGAAAGCAGGGTAGGCGTTGAGTTGCTTATCAGCATCTCAAAAACTAATGAGGGAGAATATATATGAGTCGAACAGGGAGAGCCGTGGTTGCACACGGTCAAGATTTTGAACTTCGGGAGTATCCGGTTCCCGACCCCGAACCTAACACGGTGCTGCTCCGTCAGGAATTAGCAGGTATCTGCGGAACCGACTTGCATAACTGGCAAAACGGTTTCCAACAGGAAGTGCTGTTGGGGCACGAAAACGTCGGTATCATTGAGGCACTTGGTGAAGGGGTTGAAACGGATTATGTTGGAAACCCGATTAAAGAGGGTGACAGGATTATCTTCGCACCCGGAACGAGTTACGGGGCTTATGGGTTCCAGTGGAATCCGGACGAGGCACCGCATTTTCGCGGTGGGTTCGCCGATTATATGTACCTCGTCCATCCAAATACCTGTTTTATAAAAACCGACGCATCGCCGGAGGTTGCGGTCCTCACAGAGCCTTTTACCGTCGGGGTCCACGCGGCAATGCGCGGACAGATAAAACTCGGTGATACCGTTGTTGTGCAGGGTTCGGGTGCTATCGGGCTTGTGACGCTCGCCTGTGCGAAATTGAGCGGTGCTGCGAAAGCGATTATGGTAGGCGGTCCTTCTGGACGTTTGGAACTCGCGAAACGCCTCGGTGCCGACGTAACAATCGACATTGAGAAAGTTACCTCCGTCGAAGAACGGACGGAACTTGTGAAAGCGGAGACACCGCGCAAAGAAGGCGCAGACGTGGTGTTTGAATGTGCTGGTTTCCTGCCCGCTACACCGGAAGGCTTGGGATATACCCGACGCAGCGGCACTTTTGTTGAAGTTGGTCACTTCGTGGATATGGGGTCTATTGACTTTAACATTAACCAGTTGCTGATGCGCAAAAATCTTCGGGTCGAGGCGATCTGGGGTAGCAGCTACGAGCATTTCGTCCGAGGTTTACCGCTCCTTGAGCAGAGCGAATTGCCCTTCGCAGACATGATTAGCCATCAACTTCCGCTCTCGCAGGTCGGAGACGGCTTTAAAGCACTCGACGGCGGCTATCGTATCAACGGTGAGACCGCCATCAAAATTGCGGTTCGGGCTGAGGAATAAATGGCTGTCAGTGGTCAGGGCGTTCGCTACGCTCACTTTCAGCGGTCAGAGAAAAGCCCTTTCGTAACAATCTACTGACTGCTGAAAGCCGATCACTGACCGTCAACTATCAAAAGAATAACTATTTAGGAGGCATATTAATGTCAAAAACGTATCGCGTTGGGTTCGCATCTCTCGTGCACGACCACGTCTGGGGTGAACTCCGGCATTGGAAAGCACAGCCGAACGTTGAAATCGTCGCAGCAGGCGATGTCAATGCGGAGTTACGCACACAATTCACTGAGGAATCGGGTGTTGAGAAGGTCTACGACTCTTGGCAAGAGTTGTTGGAAAAAGAGGCGTTAGACATTGTCCAAGCAGCTGCGGAAAACAGTGCTGGTGTAGATATTGTTGCGGCTGCAGCGGCAAAAGGTGCTCATGTCGTATCTGAAAAGCCGATGGCGGCACGCCTTTCACAGGCAGATCAGATGCTCGCTACTGCAGAGAGTGCCGGTATCCAACTCATGGTGAATTGGCCCACAGCGTGGAGCCCTGCACTTAATACCGCAATGGATCTCATCAAAGACGGACGCATCGGGGACATTTTCTACTTCAAATGGCGTTCTGCACACAACGGACCGATGGAGATCGGGTGCTCCCGCTACTTCTACGAGTGGCTCTACGATGAAGAAAAAAATGGTGCGGGCGCGTTGATGGATTACTGCTGTTATTGTGCCGATATGTGTGCATATCTCCTCGGTTTGCCGCAACAGGTGACAGCCTTCCGTGGCACCTTCGTCAAAGACTATCCCGTTCCCGATGATAACGCCGTTATCGTTATGAAATACGGGAATGCCTTCGGTATCACGGAAGCGTCTTGGACACAAAAGGTCGGCTACGTTACGCCCAACCCAGTTGTTTACGGGACTGAAGGCGCGTTGATGGTAAGCGGAAACGAGGTACATCTCCATCCTGCGGGTGGTGAGGCTGAAGTGATAACACCTGAAGCACTCCCTGAGCCGAAACGCAACGCTGCGGAATACTTCATTCACTGCTTGGAAACGGGTGAGCCGATTGAAGGTCTCTGTAACGCCAAAGTGAGTCGGGATGCTCAAGAAATCCTCGAAGCAGGGCTCGTCTCGGCAGATAGTGGACAGGTCGTGAACCTGCCGGTATAGCAATGCGTGGCACGGTTTCCGACCGCGCCTCAGAACGTTAGGAGAACCTTATGAGCAATAGAATTCCAATTGCGTTACAACTCTATTCTGTTAGAGATGATTGTGCTGGCGACCTCTCTTTAACGCTTCAAGCGGTCGCACAGATGGGTTATGAAGGCGTTGAATTTGCGGGTTACTATGACCGGACTGCCGAAGAATTGCGCGATATGTGTGAGGACCTCGGATTAGGCATCGCAGGGACACATACGGGTATTAACACACTTCTTGGTGACGCACTCGCCAAAACCGTTGAATTCAACAAAGTGCTCGGCAACCCGTATCTCATTGTGCCGGGGTTATCCGATGAATATCGGAATTCCCAACAGGCGTGGCGCGACACGGCAAAACTCTTCAACGACATCGCTGAAAAGATTGCTGACCAAGGTATGGCTACGGGGTATCACAACCACACGGGGGAATTTGAATCGCTGGAAGGTGAAATCCCATGGGATACGTTCGGCAGTAACACTCGCGAGGATGTGGTGATGCAAATTGACATCGGTCACGCCCTTCGTGCTGGTGCCGATCCTGTAGCGTACATCGAACGCTACGCCGGTAGAGCGAAACTGGTGCATCTCAAAGAGTATTCCGCCACGAATGACGACGCACTCATCGGTGAAGGCGAAATCGCGTGGGATGCTGTGTTTCATGCCTGTGAAACCGTCGGTGGGACTGAGTGGTATATTGTGGAGCAGGAACGCTACGCCTATCCGCCACTTGAATGTGTCGAACGCTGTATTAACAGTCTACGAAAAATGGGGAAAATTTCTTAATTTTCCTTGCGGTTCGTTGAGGCGGATGGGAATTGAAAGTGCCTTCCCGTAGACCTGAAGAAACGCCCAAGCAAAAACCATTCCACTTCGTTTCAAGCTGCGCGCTTTTTATGTTAAAATCCAAAAATATGTTGACACTTAAAAGGCAGCGACCTGTTAGGCGTTCCGATAGTGTTGAAACAGATCTTTTGCTCTGGTGGGAAGATTTTTATCTTCCCATCTTTGAGTACATTCTTCCGAAGATGGGGCAGTTAAAAGGAAAGAAGGTGTTGGAATTAGGCACCGGGACCGGTGGAACTGCGACATTGTTGGCAAAGCGGGGGGCAACTGTCGTCGGGATAGATTTGCTCCCGTTTCGACTCACTGAGGCGAGGACGCGCGCAGCGGAATATAACGTCTCCGAGTCGGTCGAATTCGCACTTATGGATGCGATGCACCTCGCCTTTCCGGACAATACCTTTGATTTTATTATCTCAAAATCTGTATTGGTGTTTACAGCACACACGCAAACCGCTAAAGAGTGTTATCGCGTTCTCAAGCCGGGTGGGAAGGCGATTTTCATCGAAAATATGCAACACCATCCAGCAGTATGGCTCTATCGCAAAGCGTTTTTGAAATACTCCAGCAAGTTGCACTACTTTTCACTTCACGATGTTGAGACAGTCGGTGCCGAGTTTGAGAAGTTAGAGCATCGTGAGTTCCATCTCTCCTCAGTAAGCGCGCTGTTCTGGCAGAAGTGCCTCTCTATCCCACTCTTTTATAGATGTACCTTCCGTACCCTCAAAGCGATGGATACATTCCTCCTCAAATGTTTCCCTTTCCTCAAGCGGTTCTGTTGGATCACAGCAATGATTTGTCATAAAGATTAGGGCTTTATCCGTATTTCAACCAATTATCAAACAACGGCTTGAGTCTCGGCGGGAGATTGTCCATAAACGTAGATTCATTTAGCCACGCTTGACTCGTTGGACTCTCTGGATTGGCGGGTTCGTTCTCCGGGGGCGCGACAACAAGGGCATAGTGTAGCGTCTGCCGTTTCGCACCGGCGATATTATAGCCTTTATGAAGCAGACTTGAGTTGTAGAAAACAATGTCACCGGGTCCCAACTTCACTGCAATCTGATTGGGCATCGCTGCCTTTGGTGTCTGCTGTAGCACTGCGCGTTCAGCGTCTGTAAGTTCACGTCGATGGCTACCCGGTACGATGTAAAGGGTCTCGTCGTCATAAAGGGCACCGTTGAGCTGCACGTGGCTCCTGAGACGACTGAGAAGGGTTTCAAGCGGCACTTCCCCATCGGGTGCGGAATCCCGATGCCAGTTGATGTGATACGGTTTCCGCTCAGAGCTGACAAGCAAGGTGCAAAGATGATACCGTAATCTTTCACCAATCAGTGCTTCGATAACATCTAATATCTCTGGATGTGCAAGCGAGTTCACAAGTGCTTGTTCGCGAATGCTTGGATGAAAAATATTGTTGACTCCCCAGATGTCGTCACGTTCTCCATCTATATAGCGTAGGTGATTGGCATGTAGATCTTCAACGCGGCACTTGTGGAGAATTCGATCAATCGCACTTCGATAGGTCTGGATGTCGGTTTCCGGGAGTGCCCCCGGACGAATGATATAACCGTTTTCAACAAACGCGTTAATCTCTGAAGAGGTTAGCATTTTGGGTTTACCTCGCACTATGATAGCAGGCACTAAGCCGAATTGTCTGGGCAGTAGAGGTCGTTAAACTCAATTTCATTTCCGTCTGGATCGAAAATGAAGAAAGCCCGACATTTGCCGCGCGGGTCGTCAAAATCAAAGGGTCCACGAGTCTGGTAAGGCAAGGAAGCGAATTGTTCAACAAGTTGTTCAATCCGTTCCGTACTTGTCACAAAGGCAAAATGCATCGGTCCACCTGCATCGTGTCCCGGACTTCCGGCTTCCTTAAGGACGAGATGTCCCGTTTCTAAGTAGATATAGAGTTGTCGATTGTTGCGTTCGACGACCTCAAATCCGAGCAGGTCCCGATAGAATTCCGCTGCGCGTTCAAGGTTTTCAACTTTAACGAAAACTTCTCCAATGCCGTAATAACCTTCCATGGTGTATCGCCTCCGATACCGTAGCACTTCATAAGCAAAAAGGCTCTGGATTCATGAAATCCGGAGCCTTTTTTGTTTCAAGTTAACAACATTTAGTGTTTCTTGATGTGTGCCCATGTGGTCGCGAGTTTGCCTTGTGCTTCCACACTGACAGCACCGAGCATCGCGCCACCCGCGAGATCGCGGACTTCGTCTTCACTGAGTGCACGATCCCAGAAATAGACCTCATCAATCATAGCATCAAGCCAGAAGTCATTACCTGCGTTACCACCGACCTGCCGTCCGACACCAATTTCAACAGGATGGTCTGAGAATGTCAATAAGGGAGGCGTAATCGGTTTCGGGTTATCCTGTCCACTTGCGGGAACAACAGTGTCCCCCGTAACAGAAGAGGTGACATACGCCTTCGCTTCTGTACCATCAGCAACATAAGCGACGTGAACCCATTCCTCTTCCGCGTAAACATTGTCCGTGGCGAACCAGCCTTCCGTACCTTCCCAGCAGCTGCCCCACGTCATGTTGGTAGCATTCGTGGTACACATCCGAACCATGAAGAGGGCACCCCAACCGACCTTTTCACCTTTGAAGAACATCGCAGCGTGGTCTCTACCGCCGTCGGTCCTGATGTAGGTCCACAAAGAGATAGAAAAAACCCCGTCTTCTTGTTCAAGGCTTGCCGATGAGGGGACTTCGACATACTGTCCGGTGTTCTCACCCGTTGCAGGATTCTCGGGATTGTCAAGGTTAAGTGCCATTCCGAATTCTGCGTCTACAGTGCCGGCACCGTTCATGAATGCGCCATCGTTACTGCCGATAGAATCGTTCGCTGAACCATCGTCAAAGTTCCAAACAGAGACGAGACCGTCTGCGAGTTCGGCGGAACTGTTGGTGGCGAGTACCATGAGTGCTAAAATGAAAAACAGACCAATTTGTTTCATGATAGAAAGCTCCTTACTGTTTTACGTTAACTTAGCGAATTTGTGATGTCATTTCACAAATACACTATATTTTTAGATTCTCAATTAGACTTAGCGGCGGTTATCGCGGTGATGGTAGGATTTGACCTTCCCCCACGACGTGGTTAGTTTGCCCTCCGCTTTGACTGCAAGCGCCTTCTCTGGACGATCACCACTTCCGAGCTCCTCGACTTCCTCTTCAGAGAGGGCGCGATCCCAGATGATGACATCGTCGATTATGCCATCAAGGAAGGTATCATTGCCATCATTACCACCGATGCCTCGACCCGCACCGAGTTCCAAAGGACGATCTGGAAACAGATTGTAAGGTTCTGGCGCGACTTGTGGGTTCGCTTGACCACTGGCGGGTATTTCGGTTTTCCCGCCCTCTGGCGTTACATAACCAATCGCTTCCTCACCGTCTGCTGTCTGACAGACATGCATCCACCTGTTGGCTTCAAGGGCGCCGTCCGTAGCGAACCAATTTTCATTGCCGCCACTTGTCGTTCCCCAGGTCATATTGGTACTACTGGTTGTCACCATACGGAAGGTGAAATTTGCGCCCCAACCGACCTTTTCGCCTTTCCAAACGCCGGAGTGGTCCCTGCCCTCTCGGACGAAGAGCCAATAGGAGACAGTGTGCGGTCCCTCAATAATTGACTCAAGGTCATTGTCGAATTCAATATCCGCACGGGAATCTTGATTGCCATCAACATCCAGTGCCTTGCCAAATTTACCATCGTTGGTGATTGTAGCGCCCTTAAAAAGTTCACCATGTGCATCACCTATGGCATCTGTCACTTTTCCATCGTCAAAGGTCCAAGCAGCAATGACCCCATCATTTATGTCTGCAAACGCAGACGTTGTTATACAGATCGCAAATACAGCGATAGTGAATGTAGAAATAAGCAATTTCACTTCAATTAGTCTCCTTTTGTGAATTTTGGTTAAAAAATTTAACGAACCTTTTCTAAACAAAGTTGAATAAATAAACGGACGCAAAATAGAATGCCTCTTTGGGAATTTACACAATTGCAATTCCAATAACCAAGTTCCCAGTTAAGCACGTATTGGTACTTGAGTATTTTGCGTGTTAAATCTATGGGCACTCCTTTTGGCATCTGGTAAAAGGGTTCCCATAGGTTTAATTATTGCATTAACTTAATACGACAAATTACTTTTTTCGTCAACAAAAAAATAACATTTTTATTCAGATGCAATTTTTTCACCCTCAATTGCGATCAGCTGTTGATTTACTGGAAGGTTGGTCGCAGTATCAATAACTCCGCTTTGCCAACGGATTTCCAGCAAATCTATATTTTCAGCATCTTTTAGTCCGAAATGGACCCGCAGATCGCTAAACGCGAGATAACTTCCACTGCTCTTGACTTCCGCATATTGCGTGAGTTCACCCGCGACAACTTTAATCCGCGCCCCAATCGCTGACCGGTTGCTTTTCGTGCCAACTGTTTGCACCTGTATCCAATTGTTTCGGTTCCCACCCTCATTTCTCAGAAGATCGACAGTCTGATTCCAGTTCGTGACGAGGATATCAATGTCGCCGTCGTTGTCATAATCTCCAAAAGCAGTAGCACGCCCCGTCTTCCGCAGTGCGAAGCCTTCACCCATCTGTGCCGTTACATCCACAAACTCTCCATCGCCTAAATTCCGAAAGAGCAGATTCTGTTGCGGGGTCGTCGTGGCGCGATCAACCTCAGCGATGTTATCCATCGTATGTCCGTTTGCAACGAATATATCTTTGTAGCCGTCGTTATCGTAATCGAGAAAGCCGATACCCCAACCGAGATAGCGATGTGTATGTTCAGCGATGCCAGCAATAATCGTGGTGTCGATAAAAAAGTTCCCGCCTTCATTGCGATAGAGCGTGTTTGTCTCATTCTGAAAGTTGCTGACCGTGAGATCCAACTTGCCGTTGTTGTCATAGTCTGCGAAAGCGACCCCCATGCCTGCTTCTGCTTTTCCCATATCGCTGCAACTCACGCCCGAGAGCAATCCGATTTCTTCAAAAGTGCCATCCCCTCGGTTTTCAAAAAGGAAATTGAAATCCTGATCGTTGGCGACATAGATGTCGGGATCGCCGTCGTTATCAGTGTCTCCAATGGCAACGCCAAGACCGTGCGCTGCTGGAACGCTTAACAAACCGCTTTTCTCGGTTAAATCCGTAAAGGTGCCGTTTCCATTGTTGTGATAAAACAGGTCTGGCTGAGGTGGATAAGAACTCGGACCGCAATAGACGGGGATGTTGTGTCGATAACACGTTTTATGTGCATTGAGGGTGTAGTTTGCGTAATTGGTTACGTAGAGTTCAAGAAATCCATCGTTATCAAAATCGGCAAAGGCGCAGCTCGCCCCCCACCCCGCATCTGCGACCTGTGCTGTCTCAGCAACATTTGTAAAGGTGCCGTCTCCATTGTTCCGATAGAGAACGTTGGGTCCGAAGTTGGTCAAGTAGAGATCCAGGTCTCCGTCGTTATCGTAATCGCCGGTGGTTGCGCCGACCCCGTAGCCGGTATCCCCAACCCCTGCTACCTCGGTGACATCTATAAACGAACCGTCTCCGTTGTTCCGATAGAGGATGTTGGTAGGTAGCGACGCGTCCGCCTGTTCTCCCTGTGGACGGGCATTGATAAGATATATATCGAGATAGCCGTCATTGTCGGCATCGAAGAAACCGCCGCCGGATCCATATTGTTCATTAAATAGGCGTTTGCCACTCTCACCGTCTGTGTGTTTGAAGTCGATACCGGATTCCGCAGCTACCTCGTCAAAAGTGACGGCGTATCCGACCGATGTACTGAGCATTGCACATACGAGAATAAAAAAGAGAGGTAAGGCGGTTGTGCCAAGGCGTACAGTGGAGACTATCATTGTTAATCGGGATCCTCCATTGCCTGCCGAATCTCGTTCAGGCGGGTTTTGTAGGCGGCGTTGTCCGGTGCCAAGTCAATCGCGCGTAGGATAGCCTGTTCCGCCTCTGGATAGGCACCGTGACGATAATATACGAAGGCGAGGGTATCCAAGCGGGAAGCGTTCGCTTCTAATGCAACGGCGCGTTCTGCCAGTTCAACGGCGTACCTGAGTTTTTTCCCCTGTGACGCATAAAGCCACGCGAGGTTGTTATGTGCGTCTGCTGAGTTTTCATCAACCGCAATGGCTTGTGTGAAAGCCGTGATAGCGTCCGAAGCCTGTTGCTGTTTAAGGTATAGCACACCTAACCGCACCCACGGTGTAGCATCATTCGGATCTGCTTCTGCTAACTGCCGATAAACAGCGATTGCCTCAGCAAACTGGCGTTGTTGCACATGGACCTCCGCAAGTCCGTAATAGGCAGGTATCAAACGCTTGTCTTTCTGAATTGCGGTTTGTAAGTAAACCTGCGCGTCAGCAAATTTACGGAGACGTGCGTGGAGCCAACCGAGGTTAAGGTGTGCCTCAGCGTCGGTATCATCAAGTTCAATGAGTCGTTGAAACGTCTTGACCGCTTCTGTTAACTTTCCCGTCTGCATGTAAAGTCCACCGAGATTGTGGTAGAGTGCAGGGACATCTGGATGTAACGCTGTTGCGATTTGATAAGCGCGTATCGCTTCTGAATGGTTCCCAATCTCAAAGTGCACCGCTGCCAACTTGAGACGCGGCTCCAGTGCAGTCGGTTCCGCCAGCAAGTGTCTACGGTGTCGATTTGTCTGTTCGTTGTAGGCTTTTACCTCTTGAAAGGAGACCATCAGGTTTTTTGCTTCTGTTATGTGCTGTTCTGTTATGTGCTGTAAGGTATCGGGGTTAGAAACCCCTCCTGCGGAACGTTGTCCTAAGCGTCGATGGACGAGGGCGAGGTTGTAGTAGGTTTCGGCGTGATACGGTGTGAGGGTGAGGGCTTTCTGGTAATACTGTACGGCTTCCGTTAACCTGTTCTGGAGAAACGCGACTTTCCCTAAGCCTTGATAGACCGGGGCAAGGTTGGTGTCGAGTGTCAGGGCTTGTTGATACGCTTGTTGCGCTAAGTCCAATTTTCCGCGCTGTACATAAATATCGGCGAGACGAAAAAAGGCTTCAGCGTTCTTCGGTAGCATAGCAGCAGCGCGTTGCCCGTGATTTTCAGCGTCTGCGAACCTGCCTTGCGAATGGTAAATCCGCGCCAAACAGACGTGTGCAACGCCGTGTGTCTGTGAGGATGCAGGCAATTCCAGGGCGTGAAGATATGCCGCCAAAGCGTCGTCGGTCTTTTCCTTCAATATGTGAACCGCGCCAAGTTCACAGTACGCTTCAGCATTTTGTGGATTTAATTGTAAAACCTTCTCGAAGGCGATGATTGCTTCGTCGTGAAGCCCTAACTGGATTGCGCGCATCCCGCGTGCGTAATGTTCGGACTGTCCATCGTTAGTTTGTTGTGCTGCAAGTGATACCGTAAAAAAGAAAGCGAAAAGGTTTCCAACAATCCAAGCTTTTCTCATATAGGTGCTATTATAACGAACCGATCTCTGTAACATCACTCCGTCTCCGCGTGATACACCAATTCGTTGTTAACGATTGTCGCTATTAGATTGATTTCAGACTGTGATTCATTCCATTCAAAGAGAATCAAGTTCGTCTGTGTTTCTACGTGTGTCTTCGCGTCCAGCAGATACATCGGTTGTCGTGTAGCGAGTGAGACGGCTTCTTCAAGCGAGATGCCCGCGAATCGGACGCTGTTTTCAATACCGCGCGCCAATTCGATAGCAGAACCGGCGAGATATTCGGTCCCGACCAAGCGGACACACCGATCGGCGGTTAGTTCTACAGATTTTTCAGCGAACTCGTAGATACCGGGTTCCATGCCTGCAAGAGCGACCGCGTCGCTAACGAGGACGCATCGGCCAAGCGTTTTCGCCCGCATCATCGACTTGGCGACAGAGGGCGGTAGATGATGTCCATCCACAATCAGGCTTGCCCAGAGTTCATCGGCACCGAGTTGTTCCCAAATATAGTTAGGATGCCGCCGAATTAAGGCGTGTGCACCGTTGCCGAGGTGCGTAGAGAGCCTGGCACCGGCATCAATCGCGGCTTGAATGTCATCTGCGGAGGCGTTTGTATGTCCGAGCGCGACGACAATTCCATCAGCAACCAGTTTTTCAATAAACGGGATAGCACCCTCTTTCTCTGGGGCGAGGGTCACGATTGATATTTTCCCTTCGGCGAGGTCTTGCCATCGCTGAAATTCGTCCCAATCTGGGTCTCTGACGTGTTCTAACGGGTGTGCACCGCGTGGTCCATCCTCAGCAGAGATATAGGGTCCCTCAAGATGGATTCCGAGCATTGAGTGGGCAACTAACGCATCTGCTTTAGATGCTTCTACGATAGCACGCAAGGAATTATGGATCCGATCAAAAGTGCCTGTCACGACCGTCGGACATAAAAACCCGGTGCCGACTTCCCAGAGCGCACGCACCATCGCGCATACGTCTTCTGATGTAACAGTGGCGACATTGAGATCAAAACCAGCAAAGCCGTTTACTTGAATGTCTATCAGTGCCGGTGCGACGTAATTTCTGCTGTCGGTCGAGGAGACTTCACGGATATCCTGAACGCGTGCGTCGGCAAGGACGATTTCGACTGGGGTATTACTGAAAAGGATTTGTCCGTTGAATTTCATCTGTTTTCCTTATAATACCTGAAAACCGATTTGTTTCCAAGAAAAAAGGGTTGCATTTCTGAATAGAATTCGGTTAAAGTATATCAAAAGAGATTTCAACCAGTTTATAGACTTATAGTCGGACTTTCTTGGATTACATCTGGACGTGGAGGACAAAATGGAATATTTAGCTTATGGAGAAACGGGTTTGGAGATCTCACGTCTCTGTTTCGGGGCAGGGCATCTTAACAATACCTGCGAAAATTATGAAGCCGGGGGCAAACTGATGTTAAAGGCACTTGACGAAGGAATTACCTTTTGGGACACCGCTGAAGGCTATGGAAGTCAACCTCACCTCGGAGAGGCAGTCCGCGAAATTAACAGGGAAGAAGTCGTCATTCAAACGAAGACCGGTGAGAAGGATTATGAGGGTGCCAAGGCGAGCATTACGCGTTCCCTTCAAGAGATGCAAACGGATTACTTAGATGTTTTACTCTTGCACGGCATTTCCTCGACTGAAGACTTGGTATCGCGGGAAGGCGCGCTGGATGCCTTTCGAGAGGCAAAGGCTGCTGGGAAAATCCGAGTCATCGGCTGTTCGACGCACATCTACACAGGTCCTGTCATGGATGCTGTGATTGAGCATCCCGAACTTGAGGTTATTCTGACAACGGCGAATAAAGAGGGTCGGATGTTGGAGGGTGGTCCGATTGATCGACATCTGGAATATATCCAACGCGCATACAACCTCGGTAAGGGTATTAGTATCATGAAGGTTATCGTCGCCGGTAATATTCCAAAGGCGGCTATACCGGAATGGATCGAATGGGGTTTCAATCTCGAAACAGCACACGCCATCAACCTCGGTATTAGTGATTACCCGCATATCACGTTGGATGTTGGACTTGCACGTGCGAGCGCGAGACGCCGTCTGATACAGAGTAGAGCGGCTTAACGTTTACATGAAACAGCTTCGCGACAAATCGCTTAAAGACTTTCTGAAGCAGGTGAGACCGCCTGAGAGGGAACTCGTTTTTATCCTCCAAGACGTGCAAGACCCGGTTAATGTCGGTGCTGCGTTTCGAATAGCCGATGCGTGCCGTGTGAAAGAACTCATCTTGACGGGTATCAGTGCGCAACCACCGCATCCACTTGTTCGTAAAGTCGCACGGGGCAAGCACCGTCGCGTCCAATGGCGGTATATAGAGCAGGCAGCAGACGCAATTGTGTCGTTCAAAGCGGACGGTTACGTGAGTTATGCTTTGGAGATCACGGCGGAATCAATCCGCTACGATGCGGCGGACTATCCTGATAAAGTATGCCTCGTTGTCGGACACGAAGACCACGGTGTAACGAAACGGACACTTGCTGCTTGTGATATGTACATCTTCCTGCCGATGTATGGGAAGGGGGCATCCCTGAACGTTCACGTTTCACTGGGTATCGCCGCCTATCATATCTTACATCGCTAATAGCCATCAGCGGTCAGCAGTTGCGTTGGAAGAAAGGAGGGTCTGAATGTCGAAAACGATGCGCGCGATTATGTGTCGCGAACCTTGGGATTACCGTCTTGAAGAGGTCCCGATGCCGGCGGCGGGTCCCGGTGAAGTCGTTATTAAAGTGAACGCCTGCGGGGTCTGTGCAAGCGACATCAAGTGCTGGACAGGCGCGCCACTTTTCTGGGGCGATGAACATCGAAAACCGTATGTGGAAGCACCCGTTATCGCTGGACACGAATTCATCGGTGAGGTCGTGGAACTTGGTGAAGGCGCAGGTGAGAAGTCCGGTCTCCAGATGGGCGATACTGCCATCGCTGAGCAGATCGTACCCTGTTGGGAGTGCCGCTACTGCCGAACAGGGAAGTATTGGCTCTGCCAGGTCCATAATATCTACGGATTTCAACCTATTGTCAACGGTGGGATGGCGGACTATATGAAGTTTCCGGCGCGTTCACTCGTCTACAAGGTGCCTTCTGACATTCCAACAGCAAATGCAGCGGTGATTGAGCCGCTCGCTTGTTCGATTCACGCCGTGCAACGTGGAAATATTGAGTTTGGGGATGTTGTTGTGGTGGCGGGGGCAGGCACACTTGGACTCGGTATGATTGGCGCGGCAAAGTTGAAGAACCCGGGAGTGCTTATTGCTGTTGACCTGATGCCAAATCGGTTAGAGGTCGCCAAAAAGTTGGGAGCGGATATTGGAATCAATCCATCGGAAACGGATGCTGTCCAAGCGGTATTGGATTTGACAGAGGGCTATGGATGTGATGTCTATATCGAAGCGACGGGACATCCGAAAGCGGTTGAGCAGGGACTGCACATGATTCGAAAGGCTGGCACGTTTGTTGAATTCAGTGTGATGCGGGAACCGGTAACTGTGGACTGGACTATCATCGGAGACACAAAAGAGTTGAATATCCACGGATCGCATCTGGGCCCGTATGCCTATCCGTTGGCGATTGATTATATCCACCGCGGTTTAATTGATGTGAGTCATATTGTGACGCATCAACTGCCATTGGAGGACTATCTTACGGGGTTTGAAATGGTTCAGAAGGGATCGGATTCGATTAAAGTGCAGTTGATGCCGTAGGGCTTACACTTGTTCATAAGCCTCCAAAAAATCGGTTCTGGAGATTCCTGATTGGGTACAGATTCGACGTAAAGTGTTGCATTAAACAGCAACCCCTGCTTCCGTTATGAAGACATCTAAGGCAGGCTCCTCGATTTCGAGTGCTTCTGTCCCAAATGTTTCAATGTGGAACTTAATTGCAGAGGTTGCGTCAGCGACAGCATCCTCGTAAGTATCCCCTTCGCCTACGACAACCCCTTTCAAACCGAGTGGATAGGCAATATAACCCTCCTTCCTTAAGATTGGGTAGATAACGCTTTCACACCGAGCTCCCTCGGAGGCGTAAATATCAATATATTCCATGCTAAACTCAAGTTCGCTCAGAAATTGCGCTGACGGCTGCAAGGATTCCACACTTCCCAAGAAATTGCCTGCCGCGTAGGTAATCCTGAATTTTTCCTGAACGTCAGGGATCGCTTTGAAATCGCTAAATGCCATGATAGTAACCTCTGAACGAATAGTCAGTACTCGGATAGTTATTTTCTGTGAGCAATTAATTATCTTGTAGCATCAAGTGCATCTGTTGTACCTTGTTTGCTATCGTTCCCTGATCGCGGAATTTGAGTTTTCATATAACACTTCAACCGATCTCGAAAATCAGAAAGGCAGTCCAAGTTGAAATGGTCATCGTCGCCATTTTTAAGTTTTGAGATGTCTACCGGATCAACACCCAGGAGTTTTGCTGCCTTAGCGCGCCGCAACCGAGATTTCTTGAGAAGTGTAAATACTTCAAAAGTCAACTTTGTGCGCAACGATAGAATTTCGGCTTCTGCATCAGAAAAACTTATGTCCTTAAACACATTGCCACTACTTTTCTCAAACTTTACATCATTACACATACGCTGCCTCCATTTCTTTGGCTTGCCTTAAACGTTGCTTGATAAGATCTATTTCTCTTTTTGGAGTTCTGATACCTTGTGTTGATTTTTTCTCAAAGCAATGCAATACATACACTAAAATGGCTAGAATACAGTATATCCTATATGAACTTAAAACGCAAATTTTTTCTAATGTTACGTTCTATGCTTAGAGATAATAGAATCTATCTCTATCGGGACAAGAGGAACCCAGTTTCAGCATTTTAGTTTTGACTCTTTTCACTGGCTTTGGTAGAATACCGAGGACCCAAACAGTAAAAATAATCTAAAGCGAGAGATGGTACCCAGAATACAGGGAGAGAGGCAATTCATTCGGTCCCTTGCCTAATTTCTTCAATGAAAATTACCGACATTGAAGCGATTCCGTTGCGTGTACCTTACAAGGAACGGATCCGCAAAAGATACTACCATTTTTCGTGGAGAGTTTGACTTCAACAGTTCACTCATCAATAAGGAGTAAGATGCTATGATGACCCCTGAACAGCGTTATCTTTTTGATGTTACCGGATACCTTCATCTAAAGAATGTTATGAGCGACGAAGAACTAAAAGCAGCACAAGACGCAGCGAGTGAATATATCAATACCCCTACCGAAAAACTTCCACCCGGATTTGACTCCAGCGACAAAAATCTTCCAAACGGCTTCGCTTTTGCGAAACCCTTAGAGGCACTCACGATGCACCGATCCACCTGGCCCATCATTAAGGAGCTAACCAATAACAAACCTCAGCTCCTGCGCGGAACGATGATTGCGGATCGGGCGGATGCGTCGGAGTCGGCGGAGGGGCTGCGCTTACATTGCGCGCGAGAAGATTTTGGATGGCACGCCAATCGGTATGAAGTCCGAAACGGTCGAATCTTTTGTGACGATTTTGTCGTTTTCCCATATCTATACGATGTGAACCCCGGAGATGGTGGGTTACTGGTTGTCCCCGGCACACACAAAACCCTTTTTGACCGCCCTGAACACCTCTATAACAACGGAAAGATTAAGGATGCCAATGATATTCCAGAAGGGGTCGTTAACATCACGCCAAAGGCAGGGGATATGGTGATTATTTCTGAACTTTTGACACACGGTGCATTGCCCTGGAAACCGAAAGACCGCTACCGTTGCGTCCTGACCTTACGCTACAGACCGCAACACCGTGGTGAGAGTCGAGTGTCAGAAGAAGTTAGACCACGATTGTCGCCTGAAACGCTGGAACTCATCTCTCAGGCAGGTCATTTTGACACGAAAGAGATCGTTAAAAAGGACGTTATCACCTTGACGTAGATCGGTTAAATAACCTGTCGCACTGCTGGAGTACCGTGCTGCTCACACCATGACGCAAGCGGGCTTTCACCACCACCCGGATGATATTCTTGTGTTTTCTTAAAGGGTTCTCCAACCAGATACTGCTCAAGCGGTGTTAGCTTATCCAACAAGTTCTGTTCCTGTGTCCGATAATCCATCGGCATCACCCACCGGTATCCGTAGCCAAACATCACACCTTTACGGGTCTGATCGGTTAAATTTGCACCCCCCGCATGAAAAATACGATTTTCAAACAGCAGGCAATCCCCGGGTTTTAAGCTCGGTTCGAGTGCACCTTCTGGATCTGCTCGTCCTTTTGGAATCGGGACAGGTTCGAGAAGGTGGTTGCTACCCGGAGCGACAAGCGTTGCGCCGGAATTGGGTTCACTCAGGTCGGTGAAGTAGTACGCACATTTTAGCAGAATACGTGGTAATTTGTTACCGTGTGTTTTTGTTGCCATGCCGTAGTCGCGGTGCCAACCCGGACCGCGAGCCGTATCGGGTGTGCCCGGTGGATCCGGGTGCTTATATATCAGGTGCGAAGTCATCAGTTGCAAATGCGCACCGAGGAGCTGCACGACAACAGGGAGGATGGTTTTCTGCGTGAGCAGTGGAATGAAGGCATCGTCAATAGAGATACAGTTTCGGAAGCTATCGTATCGGTTATTGGAGCTGTGTTGGCGGTTCTCACGTCGATCGCTCGCCATGAGTCGATCACTGGCTTCGATGAGTTCTTCAATGGTATCCGAATCCAGCACGTTCCGTACAATTAGGTAGCCTGTGTCGTCAAAATGGCGGATCTCTTCATTAGAGAGTGGGTGCCAGTCTATGTCAATTGCTGCTTCGTTTGTGTGTGGCATTGCTTTTGCTCCTGTGTTTTTATATCAGCGCACTGGATCAATTAAATTATGAAAATGGACAGTAGGCCTCCGTGAAATTTTCAGAAACACATCAGGACGGTTATGTAATTCCCCAGTGGAATAAAAAGGTTGTGTTTGTCGCCTGCTCCTGTTGAAGTTAATATCTACAATGCTGACAAATCGGCACTCATAACCATCAAGAAATCCTTCCAATTCCCAGAAGGATTTCCCAATGCATTTGCAGTAACTTATAAAGCAGCATGCTCCCTTTAATTGTTGGATTACATGCCCTGCTTTTTTAGAATCGTTTTTTTGCGTTTCAATACAGATAACCCACTTTCTCTCGCGTTCATCATTGGATACAATCACAAAATCAGCCCGTTTGCGCTCACCCTTCGTTCCATTGAAGATAGTCAGAGGCTCTTCAAAATTTTCTGCTTTGATAACAATAGAGTTATGAGGTACACCTTTTATTTCAACAGTCGTACCAGATTGCCAGTCGGTTAATTGAACAGAAGGTCTACCCTGTCCTGATTGTAAGGTAACTTGGGCATCAGGATTGAGCATTTCCCGTAATATCTCTATATCGTTCACAAGCCTTACTCTTCCCCCCACACAATTTCATCCTGAATCCTGTTCATATCGTCAATCGTTTTGTCAAAGCTGGGGACTGCAATCCCAAATCTTGGGTGAATCTTGGCCGGGACAAGTGTGTGCCCCCTTCTTCGTCTCTTTTGTCCTTCCTCCAGTGGCATTAACTGTTCTTTTGCCACATATAGTTTGACCTGATCAGAATTAATCAACTCGCTTTTTTTATAACCGTTTTCTTCGGCGACTCTTTTCAAGTGTGGCTTGTCGTGGTTAAGCATGATGAGCGTATTGAGTTCCTTGACGATGTAATCGCTATGCGTAGTCACGAAGACCTTAACACCGATATTTACAAGTCTGGCAAAGAGTCTGGCGATACGGCGTTGATTTTCAGGGTGCAGACTTAATTCGGGTTCGTCTACCATCAGTAGATCGTCCTTTCTAGCGATGTGACGGAGATAAAAACTGATGTCTAAGAGTGAACGAACAGAACTTGAGCTTTCAACCATCGTCAATTTGCTGCGTGTGCCTTTGGGGATATAGTAGAGTTGGTCGTTTTGGGTGATGACATAATCGCCTCCGATAATGTCCGCAAAGTCGTCCAAGATTTCAGGATGTTCTTTGGCGATGAAGCTTGTGCTTCTGGTAAACTCTTCAAGGCGACGTGTAAACTCCATATTCGCCTCTATAGATGAAGGATAGTTTTGAAGAGGCTTGAATAACAGTTCATGAGTTTCAATATTGGGATCGGATTGACTTATTCTAACTTCAGCGAAGCGGCGATGCCACGCAGAATCAAGATCTTTGTGGAAAGTAGCAATGCCTGTCCGTTCGGCTGTACTAATGAATGGGTTCGGGAAAACATCCCAAAAGATAATTGAGGCAATGCTTTTACTAATCGACTCTTTTATGTTTTTTATAAGTGTAGAATTGATCGTTACTTCTGGGTCTTTTTCTCCGACAGTGATTACGATTTCATTGCTCTGTTTGTGTTTTGAAACGATAAAGTAGGAGAGTTGCGGGTGTTCCACTCGAGTGTGCAATTCTCTTGTATCGCGGATGTTAATGTCCTCTGTCAGGACACAGAATTCGCTATCTTGAAAGGTACCTTCGCGTGCTGCAAAAATCTGATCCAATCTATCCATATAGTTTCTGCATATAGTTGAGAGCAGTGGACCGGTTTTCTGTGGCAGTTTAATTTTTATCGGAACACCTTCCGTAAATAGACGTAGCATTTGGGCATCGCTCATCGAAAATTGGATAGAGTCGTGCCAAGAATTTAAAAACCCGTAGAGCGCGTAAGAGATATAAGTTTTGCCGGTGTTATTTTCGCCGCAGATGATCGTCAAATCACCGAGCGAAAATTCTGCATGCTTTAGGATACCGATGTTTTTTAAGCGTACTGTAAGGCTCATATTGATACCTCTACAATCGTCATTGTATCGTTGCTGAAGATGTCTACCACTTTAACGCTAAAAAATAACACTTCATTCTTATTGGGTTTCGCGGTGATCTACCCGACCTATGAATCTATTTCCTGTTGCACAAGTGTGGCTATCCGGTTTCATGTGAAGTTTCAATATGTTCAAGGACCCACTCCCGGACCAGATTCACAGGCGAAGTGGCGCGTGCTTCAGCGAGCGTGTTAAGTGCCTCCAATTCTTTGGGTTCTAAAGGTACAAGGAGTTCGGTTGGAAACTCAAAAACGGATTCAGTTACTTCTTCAAGTTCATCCTCAAAATCAGTTAAGTCATGTGTGTCCCAGAAATGAGCGAGTTCTTGAACTGAGTCGGTTTGTGGCATTTTCGTACGATTCATCGGTTTCTCCATTGTCTATAGCGTCGTTTTTCCTTATCGGTCATTCATTGGTCTGGCAGTGATGGGATATCCCCTACCGTCGGGAAATTGAATGATAACACAAAAGAGATAGCGTCCCGCGTTTGTCTGCCCTAAAACTTAATAAACCGGATTTTTACCCTGAGATTTCGCGCGCTGAACAAACGGTTTCCCTTGGCAAATTTCCCGGACTTCATCGGGTGTGACATTATGTTTTGCAATATGCTCGATTCTCTCTGGGGCCAGAGTAACTCGTATATTCTCATACCCCTAATCCATTTTCGATGAGTCATCGATTGTGAGATTACCTGTCGTGATATTATAAAACAAAAGCCTCCAAGATTCAAGCGTAAAAGCAGTGCTCAGCCAATCACTTAACATCAAGACTTGTATTCCGTGAAACCGTCAAGCAGCTGCTGGAAGGTTTGGGGTCTGTATACGTCAAAACTCTCTTGATCCACATAGACAAAATCATAGGTAACATCGGATGTAACTTTGTTGACATCTTCACACCATTGTGACAGACGACGCATCTTAAGTGGCACGTCCAGATCTTCTCTGCCTTTGGTTTCAACGACAATCACGCGTCCATCTGTCAATTTGACCCAAAAATCTGGATAGTAGTTGCTGATGTCACCATCGGCGTTGACATAATCGAGTTTGAAACTCAAGTAGTTTTTGACGTAAGAGACGACATCGGGGCACTTTTCGAGAAATGCCGCAAATTCCAGTTCAAAATGACTATCCCCGGTAATTCTGTTGAACACGGATTTTTGGGGAACAAGGTATTCCTGTTCTTTAACCATAAAGGGACGTGCGTCCTGAGCCCGCGTTGTCTCGATCAACTGCGACTCGCCACTGTCTTGTATCGTGAGGTTGTTGATGGCGTATTTGAAGGTTTCCATGATAGTTTTGGTGGATCGGAGTTCCGACAGATTTTGCAGCGTATTCGGATCCTCTAACATCACCGTTTCGCCAAAAAGTTGGTTCTGAACGAAGTCTTTAACCTTTCCGTAGAGCACATCGTAACCGCTGACGAGTCGAAGGTCTTTTTGGAGAGTCTGTGCGAAATAACCGAGCGTGCTGCGGTAATCTGCGATTCCACTGCCATCTAATACCGTAGTGTGTGTAACCTCGCCAGTCGTCATATCTTTGAAAACAATTTCGCGTTTCGATGTTTCGCTAAACTCTTTGTAGCGGATAATCAGCAACTGTCTGCACAAAAATCGCGCCGTTATTGTGCTTAGGCGTGGCACTTACATCTATCTGCAACACCAATTCGCTGCCTTTCTGTAAGAGACGATTGTGAATATCCTCAATAGACTTGAACCATGCTAATTTTGGATCGTGGACGTGGTGTGCTTCATCGTTCAATACCATCAGTTCGTCAATGTCACGGACGATGTCTCCGAGGTCCACTTTGGAGTCCGTAGTTGCCCCGGTCGGTTTCTGTCCCAAGAAGTAGTCCATACTATTGTCATCAGTAGGTGACGGTGGGGATTGGTCGCTGGAATAGACACGGTGGATATTGGTGAGAAAGATGTTACCCGTGGCATGGATCGCACGCACTTCGTCTTGGACATGCAGTGTCAGTTGAAAATCGTCCCGCCAATTATGACCTTCAAAGCCGTTATCGGGCAGCACGGGATCTTCAAAGAAAATGCGTAATCCCTGAAAATCGTGATAGAGCCGGTCAAGGACAATGATGTTGGGTGCAATAACGAGGAAGTTACGGGAGAGCTCGGAGTCTTGTTCATACAACTTATGAAAGAAACTCCATGCGATTGCGAGGCTCATCACCTTCGTTTTTCCCGTGCCTGTCGCCATCTTTATGACGAACCGCCGCCAGTTTTCGTCGAAGAGTCCCGTTGAAACTGCACCTGAACTGTCAAAGCGCATGAGATCGAATTTGTCCCGGACCTTGACGACATCATATAGGTAGATAATGGTTTCGAGTGCTTCGCGTTGGGCGAAGTAATACTGAAACTCGACCATCGTTCCGTCGATCTGTTCCGTCAGATGCGGAGTCTTAAACCACCAACTGAGGAGTGCCTTGCTTGTTTCGGAAGCACCGCTATAGTTGTTATCGCGCCACGTTTTGACTTGCTCACGCACCTGGTGAACGAGGGGTGGGAGTAGCGTTTCGTATTCTGTTCCCAGTAGTAATGTTTGGTCTGGGAGCCAACGCACCGAAGGGTCAATGATTTCGTATGGGGATTCAGGGAAATCGGGGTGTAAAGCCATGAGTGTTAGTAATGCTTCTAATGTGTATTAGATAGAATTTCTGTTTTTCGTGGCTCTATTATAGCAAGCGGGTATGAAAACTGCAAGGCAAATTCGGATGCACAACCTAACAGGTTACGCTACAAAGATCAACCTGGGTTACCGTAGGAGTTCTACAAAAGCTTCAACATCTGTCGTGGGAGCCTGGCAGACGTAGTTCTCACATACATAAGCTGTTGCGGTATCGTCAACTTGGGTTTTGCCAGCGAGGAGTGGCAATGTCTGTCCATCACCGGATTCACTCAAGGCAACGATTTTGTTGGGTTGGTAGGTACTGTGCAACGCCGCTAACATCGCTTCCGTTTTTGCGGCGCCTTGCTCACCGACAATCGCAATCTCTTTCGGTGTCGATAGCAGGAATGCTAACTCACAGAGCAACTGCCCAGACCCAGAAGGCATCCCTTCCATCTGATGGAAATAGAGCAACAACGTCTCAACGGCTTTATCATGGAATTCGGGGTTGTCGAGGTGTTTGGCGAGTCGCAACAGACTATGGATTGCCATAGATGCACCGGAAGGTGTGGCACCGTCGTAAGCGGATTTCGACTGGACGATAAGTGTCTCGTGCGCTTTGCCGGTGAAGAAGAATCCATCGCCTGTGTCGTCCCCGAACTGATCAATCATGATATGTGCAAGGCGTTCGGCTTCGGTGAGCCATCGCGATTCAAAACTGGCTTCGTAGAGTGCAATCAACCCAGCGATGAAATAGGAATAGTCTTCAAGATAGGCGTTGAGGTGGCTCTTGCCATCACGGTAGGTACGTAAGAGCAGACCGTTGTCTTGGGAAAGCACCGTCAAGACGAATTCAGCAGATTTTTCGCACGCTTCAAGATATTCAAGCTTCCCGGTCAGTTGGTATCCCATCGCCATACCGCGAATCATAATCCCGTTCCAACTGGTTAGAATTTTGTCGTCCAATCCGGGTTTAATCCGCTTTTCTCTCTCTTCAAAGAGTTTCTGCTTCCCATCTGCGAGAAGAGCTTCCAGTGCTTCAACGTCCATCTGCAGCTTTCGGGCGAAAATATCCGATGGCACTTGGACTTGAAGGATGTTTTCTCCCTCAAAGTTACCTTGTGGGGTGATGTCGTAATACTCACAGAAGATTTTGGCGTTCTCCTCGCCGATGATGTCTTCCACGTCGTTTGGTTCCCAGACGAAGAACTTGCCCTCTACGCCTTCACTATCGGCATCTTGTGTGGAATAGAAGCCGCCGTTCTCTGCGTCGTACATTTCACGGAGAACGTAGTCGAGCGTCTCGGTCGCGATATCGCGATAGAACGGTTTCTGCGTGGCTTGATACGCCTCAAAGTAGGCGACAACGAGTTGGGCATTGTCGTAAAGCATCTTCTCAAAGTGTGGGACAAGCCAGTGGGCATCGGTGGAGTATCGGTGAAAACCACCGCCGAGTTGGTCATACATACCGCCGCGTGCCATTTTCTCCAGTGTGAGTTCGACCATCTCTAAGGCATTGGCGTTGCCACTCTGGTGCCAATAGCGGAGGAGAAAAGGGAGGCCCATGCTGGGTGGGAATTTTGGGGCATTGCCAAACCCGCCGTGTTGTGAGTCGAACTGGGCGCGGTAATTTTGGAAGGCGTTGGTCATCAGTTCTTCAGTGAGTTCATGATGATGCGGATCGACGACATTGCTCATCTGCGAGAGGTGTCCTGTGATTTGCTCGGCTTGCTGCAGGACCTCTGTATTTTGATCGCTAAACGCCTCTGAGACGGCGTGCATCACTTTCGGGAATCCGGGTCTACCGTATCGATCGGTGGGTGGATAATAAGTGCCGCCGTAGAAGGGTTTCAGATCCGGGGTGAGGAAAACCGTCATGGGCCAGCCGCCTTGACGCGTCATGATTTGGACGGCGTTCATGTAGATTTCATCTAAATCCGGTCGTTCTTCTCTATCCACCTTGATGTTGATGAAAAGTTCGTTCATGACGGCGGCGATCTCTTCGTTTTCAAAGGATTCGCGTTCCATGACGTGGCACCAATGGCATGCGGAGTAGCCGATACTCAGGAGGATAGGTTTCTGCTCTTGCTTGGCGCGTGTGAGTGCTTCTTTACCCCACGGATACCAATCGACGGGATTGTGTGCGTGCTGGAGCAGGTAGGGACTTGTTTCGTGGATAAGGCGATTGGTGTGTTCGGGTGTATCGTGCATTCGTTTTTCTCCAGCGTTATGAGGGTGTAATATTCAGATCACCTTTTAAAAGACATGAAAAAATGAGCGATCCCAAAATATGGCACCGCTCTTACGAGTAAAGAGACACCGCTACGGAGATGCGAACGCCGGTTCGGTGGCTGAGATTTCAATCTCGTAATCGAGTTTCTTATGATTTTAAGAGAGGTTGAGAACCCCCGTCCTGACCCCTAAACGATAGCGGCGTATTGTGATATGACAGAGAAAACTGCCCGGGAAGGACTCGAACCTTCACTACGTGGTCCAGAGCCACGCGTCCTACCATTAGACGACCGGGCATTGACACGCGTTTTCGTGGACGCGCTGTATTTTTAAGTGTACCTTAAATAAATCGTGTTTGTCAATCTTTTTTTGAAAGTCTACTGTATCGGTATCACAGAGACTGAGATATTGGAGAAGGTATAAAAAATATTAATAAAACCGATGAGGATTGTTGGGATAACAAAAACGCTCAAGAGCGCAAAAGTGCCGGTGGAAAAGGGGGTACGCGTTGTTTCCTCACCAGCATCTTCGAGATACATTGCTTTCACAATCCGAGCGTAATAGTAGAGCGAGACCACGCTATTTAGCAAACCGACGAATGCCAACCAGTAATATCCTTGCTCAAGGACAGCCGTAAAGAGGAGCCATTTTCCGAAAAACCCGGCGAACGGCGGAATGCCAGTCAGCGAAAAGAGGAAAATCGCCATCGCTCCAGCGACTAACGGTGCGCGTGAAGCAAGGCCTCGGTATCCTTCAACCATTTCGCTGCCTTCTTCGTTAGCAATGAGGACAACAACATAGAATGCCCCTAAGTTCATAAAGAGGTAAACAACGAGGTAGAAGAGGATCGCGCCGACACCTTCAGGTGTGAGCAAAACGCCTCCCATCAACAAATAACCGCCGTGGGCAATGCTTGAATATGCCAATAGACGTTTCACATTTTGTTGGGGAAGTGCGGCAAGGTTTCCGACAGTCATCGTCAGAGCAGAGACGATCGCTAACATAAGCGTCCAATCGACGGATTGCAGAACTTCAGAACTACTGAACCCGGAATAGAAGAATCTAATGAATAGGGCAAATCCTGCGGATTTTGAGGCGACGGATAAGAAGGCGGTTATCGGAATCGGTGCACCTTCGTAAACATCTGGGGACCACATGTGGAACGGCACAGAGGCTATCTTATAGCCGACTCCGGCGAGGATAAAGATTATCGCAATCAACACAGTGAGCGGATAGACTTCGCCTGCTGCTAAGAGTTCGGTGAGTCTTGTACTGATTTGCCCAAGATCACCCGTTCCGGTCATGCCGAACAGGAAGGAGAGACCGAACAACATCGTTCCCGATGCAACTGCACCATACGTGATATATTTGAACGCCGCTTCACTTGAGCGCGGGTTGTGGGTCAGAAATCCTGCGAGAATGTAGGAGGTCAGGCTCACTGTTTCCAACGCGATGAATATCATCAGTAGGTTGGTTGAGGAAGCCATCAAGAACATTCCGAGCGTGATGGCTAACAAGAGTGCATAGTACTCACCCTTCAACCGTGCATCAAGTTCATCAGAACGGAGGGAAAAAAGGATCGTTGCCGCGGTTGCGAGCAGCAGCAGTACCTTGAAAAAGGTAGAAAACGCATCGAGCCGGATCATCCCCAGAAAAAGGGAGATGGAAGTTCTGTCACCGAGCTGTCCATACGTGAGAAGGACTGCAACGAATACGCAGCCGATACCTGCGAGAGAGAGATAGGCAACTATCGCACTTTCCCTGTTTTTCACGCCGAGGTCGACGAGGATAACAACGATGGCGGAAACGACTAACAACAGTTCCGGGGTGAAATAAAGAAGGCTTTCGATGTTGCTTAAAAGTTGCATACCGGACAAAAAACTCCTATATCGCCTGTAGGACGTTGACGAGGTTGGTGACGGATTCTCTGAACATATCAATGGCAAAGTTGGGCCAGATACCGAGTACAATCGTCAGGATGCCCAGCGGTGCCAACGTTAAAATTTCGCGTCCGTTGATTTCAGGGAGTGCTTCATATTTCGGGTTGAGTGTTCCTAAGAAAACGCGTTGGAGCGTCCAGAGGAAATACGCCGCACCGACAACAATACCTATCGTTGATAAGATAGTCAGCATCTTGAATTTGTCGTAAGCACCGAGTAAGGAGAGTGCTTCCCCGACGAACCCGCTCAAGCCGGGCAGTCCCAAAGATGCCATGAACGCCAATGTGGTAATGCCGGTATAGATTGGCATTTTCGCGCCAAGACCGCCGAACCCATTAATCTCACGATGGTGTGCTCTGTCGTAAAGAACACCGACCAGCAAGAAGAGCATCCCGCTGATGACCCCGTGGTTGAACATCTGGAGAATCGCGCCCGTGATACCTTCCGTGTTTCGGGCAGCGAGTCCCAAAATAACGAAACCCATGTGCCCGATACTTGAATATGCTACCAATTTCTTGAAATCGGTTTGTGCCAAGGCGCAGAAAGAACCGTAGACGATATTAATGAATCCGAGGAGAGCCAAACTGTTACCCCAAGTGCCAGTCCCGTTGCAGAAAAAGTCCATACCTTGTGGGAACATTGCCATGTTAATCCGCACGAGTCCGTAGGTTCCCATTTTTAGCAGGATACCTGCCAGAATAACACTAATCGCCGTCGGTGCTTCAACGTGCGCGTCGGGGAGCCACGTATGGAACGGGAAAATTGGCACCTTAACCGCAAATCCGATAAAGAAGCCGAGGAAAGCCCAAATTTGGAAATTAAGGTCGTTCAGCGCGTGTCCTTCTGTAGATGCTAAAGTGATGAGCGTTGGGATGTCAAATGTCCGCACCCCCGGTACGCCGCTGTTGAGGTAGACTGCTATCATTGCAACCAGCATCAGCACACTACCGAAAAGCGTGTAAAGGAAGAACTTAATCGCAGCATATTCGCGACGCGGTCCACCCCATACCCCGATAAGGAAATACATTGGCAATAGTGTGAGTTCAAAAAAGACGTAAAAGAGGAAGAGATCCAACGCAGCGAAAAAGCCCAACATCCCAGTCTCGAGCAATAGGAATAGTGCCATATACGCCTTAATTCCCTTTGCTATGTTCCGCCACGAAGCGATAACACAGATGGGACCTAAGAGGGCAGTGAGGAGCAGAAGCGTTACGCTGAGACCGTCAATACCGATGTGGTATTGGATATTAAACGCTTCAATCCAAGGGATATTGACGACGTACTGCGTTCCTGCAGCCGAGCGGTCGTAGGATATGAATAAAGCGACTGCAAGTGCGAGCGGAATGAGCGTAAAGAGAAGCGTAACCCGTTTAACGAGTTCCTCTGACTCGCGCGGCAGAAGCAAAACAACAATCATCCCGAGCAACGGGATAAAAATCATTAGCGACAGTAACATCTCGTGGGGATCCTCCTTGTCCCGTTAGGGGCATTGCCTGTAAGTCCGTATTGAGAGGTTGGTAAATCAGGTAGATTACAAGTTTTTTGCATAATTGTATTACAACGCTCGAAAAATTAAGATTAACAACACGATCCCTGCCAGCACGACGAAGAGGTATGTCTGAATCGCTCCGGTCTGGATCCGGCGGACTCTTCCACCGATTGCCCATGTAACCTCAGCAACCCGATTGACGAGACCGTCAACGATGCGGTTATCAAAAGCGCCAACAAATACAGCGAGAATGTCGCGAGTCCCCTTTCCAACGCCGTTGACGATGCCGTCAACGATTGTCCCGTCAAATTGGGCGAAGAGTCGCGCTTTCCATACTGTCACGGCGACTAAGACACCGTCGTAAAACTCGTCAAAATAGTATTTGTGCCAGAAAAGATTATAAAGTGGACGGAAAGTCGTTGCGACTGATTCAGCAGACAAGGTGCGTCTATGATAGAACAGCCATGACAGGAGTATACCTAATCCTGCAACGAGGATAGATAAGACCATCGCGATAGTGTGTGCGGGTCCGTGGTGTCCATGATGTGCGTCATCTCC
Source organism: Candidatus Poribacteria bacterium (assembly GCA_963662915.2). GTDB lineage: Bacteria > Poribacteria > WGA-4E > WGA-4E > WGA-3G > WGA-3G. Next base: position 4,290,967 of record CAXXEU010000002.1, read on the forward strand.
GTGTGCACCGTGTGTATCGTCTGCTCCTTCTTCCGCTGCCATGGCTTCCGAAATCCCAAAGAACGATAGCGTGAGTCTTGCTTCACCGACTTTGCTATCGGGTGAAACGGACGCATGTGCTGGCGCGTGGAGATGGGGTTGTTCTGGCGGTTTAACGTAGTCAGCATTGAACCAGAGCGTATTAACGATGGGGAAACTCAGGACAGCCAAGACAAGGAGCGGCACTGTCATACTTTTAGGGGACTCGTGCGCCATGTCGTGCATCTCTTGGTTGCGCGGTTCACCAAAAAAGGTCATAAAGATGAGGCGGAACATATAAAACGCCGTAATGCCAGCGGCAAAGAGTGCCATACCGAAGAGGAGATAGTGATGTACCGAATTCCATTCCATGGCGCGTCCGAGTACACCAGCTAAAATTGCGTCCTTACTCCAGAAGCCGGAGAAGATAAACGGGACACCAGAGATAGACAGCGTTGCGATGAGCATCGTTATGAAAGTAATCGGCATCTTATGGCGCAGACCACCCATGTTTCGCATATCTTGGTCTGGTGGGATTTCAGAGCCGAGAACATGTTCTGAACCGTGATCCTCATCGTGTTCGTGTGCATCGTGATCGCCGTGTTCATCGTCGTGCCCGTGACTATGCATTGCGTGGAAAGCGTGGATAACACTCCCGGAACCGAGGAAAAGCAATGCTTTGAAGAAGGCGTGTGTTGTGAGGTGAAAAAGTCCAGCAACGTAACTGCCTGCGCCAATCCCAAGCATCATATATCCGAGTTGGCTGACCGTGGAGTACGCCAAAACTCGCTTGATGTCAAAGCGGACGATGGCGATGGTTGCAGCGATAAGCGCGGTGATACCGCCGATATAGGCGATAACCAGAGATGAAGTTTCTGTCAAAATCGGGAACATCCGAGCCGTGAGATACACACCCGCAGCGACCATTGTCGCGGCGTGAATCAGGGCACTAACAGGTGTAGGACCTTCCATCGCATCGGGCAACCAAGTGTGCAGCGGGACTTGTGCGGATTTACCGATAGCACCGCAGAAAATGAGAACGCCAGCAATGGAGAGCCATACCATATCGCCTGTGTTTAATTGAGATGCGGCTTGGGCAAAAATACCGCCTTCTCCGTAGAGTGAAAGCGTATCGAATTTAGTGAACAGCATCATCATACCGATGAACATCCCTACATCACCGACGCGCGTCGTCAAAAACGCCTTTTTACAGGCATCCGCAGCCGAGTCCTTTTCAAACCAGAAACCGATGAGTAGATAGGAGCAGAGCCCGACGAGTTCCCAACCGATGTAGATGCCGAGTAGGTTATCCGATACAACCAGGAAGAGCATCGAAAAGGAGAAGAGCGAAAGGAAAGCAAAAAACCGGGGATACCTCGGATCGCCGTGCATGTAGCCCATAGAGAAAATATGGACGAGACTACTGACGAGCGTGACAACAATCAGCATGATTGCGGTGACGCTATCAAGGTAAAAACCCATCGAGAAGGTAACACTACCGAGCGAAAGCCACTGAACAGTATGGGGTTCTGGATCGGGGACAACCTCTTGCAAGAGCAGCAGCGAGCAGCCGAGTGCGATGAGCATCGCTGCTGTGGATAGGTAGTCCTGTCGCGGGAAACTCCGTTTCGCTAAGCCCAAAAGTCCGAAGATCGCGAAGGCGGCGAGAGGACAGAGCAAGATGAGACTTATTAAAGGTACAACCATATTTTTAACTATTGCTCCAGGGCGGTGTTTCCGTTGTCAACACCGATCTAAAATTGATTACAGAACCTATTTGCGGTTCAAAAAGGATGCTTCGCGATTCTGAATCTGACTTGACAACAAAAGCGCAGCTCAGAAGCAATCGCGAAAAAATTAACCTTTTAAGGTGTCAACCGCGTTGGGACGTATACTACCGAATTCGCGGTAGATCGCGAGAATAATTGCTAAAAAGACAGCGGCTTCTGCGGCAGCGAGCACAATCCCAAAAATTGCGATGATCTGTCCACTGATGTCCTCTGGCGGGGTCATGAAACGCGCGAACGCTGCGAAGTTCAGATTACACGAATTGAGAATGAGTTCGATGCCCATCAAAATGCTAATGGCGTTCCGACGGGTCAAGACAGCAAAAATACCGAGCGTGAACAGAATCGCACTGATGACAAGATAGTGTTGTAACGTCATTCGTCCCTAACCTCCTTTCGGGAAATCAGGGTGGCTCCGATTAAGGCGACTAATAATAATACGGAGACGACTTCAAACGGCAGGAGAAAAGGTCCATTGAGAATCAGTTCGCCGATCCGTTCAGTTGTTGGGGGTAGTTCGGCTCCGTCATCGGTAAGGTTCTTCCATACCGGGGTATTCGCAATGACTGTCAAGAGTAGCATCAGAAGTGCCAAGGCAATCACACCGCCAAGGAGCAGCTGCCCGCGTTCAATATGAATGCGCATCTCCAAACGACCACTTGTCATCATGACCCCGAATAGAATGAGAACAAGGATACCACCGACATAGACAATCACTTGCGTTGCGGCGAGGAAGTCAGCCTGTAAAAAAACGTAAAGCCCGGCAACCCCGAAAAGCGTTACCATGAGCGAAAATGCCGCATGAACAATATTTCGCACTGTGACGACGAGGAGTGCCGAGGTGATTGTCATAAGCGCGAAACCGTAAAAAATAAAAGTTTTAAGTGTAAATTCCATTTTTTAAACTGACGCAAGCGAATTATCTGGATTCCTTATTAATCTGCGGCTTCTGCCTCTTCGTTAGCGTCTTTATTCGTATACATTTCTTGTTTGTCGAACTTAAAGATTAAATCTGACCGGTCAAACTTAGAGTATTCAATGCCTGCAAGTGTATCCTTCATCGTAAGGCACTCTGTCGGACAAACTTCTGTGCAAAGTCCGCAATACATACAGAGGGACATATCAATATCAAACTTGTCGAGGTAAAAAACGACGGGGTTTCGTGTGACAATCCGCGATATCTCGTCACTATAAAAAGTCTGAATTCGGCTATCATTTGCCGATGCTTCAAGGCGATCTATGACTTCCTGGGGACCTTGACGAGAGGTGATATTCGTGACGGTTATTGAGTCCGCTGATTTTACCTTTTTGTCATCTCCCTCAATGATACCGATGATTTCGCGCCCATCTTTGAGGTGAATCACGTTCATGCTATCCCAAAGTTGTTCACCTTTCGGGAGTTTAGTGGCATCAATAGTGATACAATCGACCGGACAGATCATTTCGCACTTTTTACATCCGATACAGTCCTCAGTACGATTATAGAGCTGCCCACGGTACCCCTTCGGAATCTCTCGGACATTCCGTTTCTTTTCATAGTCGTGTTCATACGGATATTGATGTGTGACGTTTGGCTCAAAGAACTGCCTAATCGTTATCCGCATTCCGACGAGAACGGTATAAACGCCTCTGTAGATGTTTCGTATGTATTTGTCCATTTTAGATGCTCCCTCCAATAATTGGCGACTACAGATACAACACTAACCCAGTTGTGGTGCGGGTCTCTCGGCGAAAGTCCGCCCAGCAACTTTATACGCCGCGATAAGCCCGATGTAGATAATAGCGCAGCTAATGGCAGTACTAACCAGCGTATCCTCTGGGAAAATGAGCCCCCAGATGCCAGTACCTAAGATGTTGAAAAAGGCAATCGGAATGAAGTATTTCCAGCAGAGATTCATGAGCTGATCTACTCGCAAGCGCGGCAACGTCCATCTCAACCACATCATCAAAAAGACGAGTGCCAAAGATTTGATAACGAAACCCGGGAAGCCGCCGAGAATGTCATAGCCCGGCAAAACACCTTCCCAACCGCCAAGGAAAAGGGTCACAGCAATCGCGCTCACGGCGAACATATTCGCATATTCAGCGATAAAGAAGAGTGCGAAGCGCATGCCACTATACTCGGTGTGAAAACCAGCAACGATTTCGGATTCGGCTTCGGGCAAATCAAAGGGAGTCCGGTTTACCTCAGCAATTGAAGATATGAAGAAGATAAAGAATGCGATAAAGGTAAAGGGTGTTCGGAAGATTAACCAACTAAAGATACCGTTGGATTGGCTTGCCACGAGCTCCGACATACTCAGACTTTCAACGAGCATAACGACCGTTAGAATAGAGAGACCGAGCGGAATTTCGTAACTGACAATCTGGGCAGCGGACCGGAGTGAACCCAACAGTGACCATTTGCTGTTTGAAGACCAGCCTGCCATAATTACGCCCATGACGATGACAGAGGAGATCGCCATAATATAGAAGATGCCGATATTAAAGTCGCTCACCAAAATATTTTGACCGAACGGAATAGCAGCAAAAACAGCGAAGGAGCAAGCAAAAATAACATACGGAGCAAGCAGGAAAAGCAATTTATCGCCTTGCGGTGGAATATAATCCTCTTTGAAGAGAAGTTTGACACCGTCAGCCAACGTTTGGAGGGTACCCCAAGGTCCAACTCGCATGGGACCCGTTCGGTTCTGAAAACGTGCAGAGACTTTTCGTTCAGCAAGCACCAACACTAACGGAAGTAGCGGCACCACTCCAACGAAGATGCCAGCACATGCAAACATAACGAGGACCGTGCCTAACTCCACGGGAAAATGCAAAGCAACCGCTTCCGGCAATCGCGGAAGGACGACGTTTTGTATAAATTCTTCTGCCCAATTGAGTCCATCTTGCAAGTTCATATTCGGAAAGAAATCTTCAGATACGTCGAAACATGGGAAACCTGCAAGCATCGCCCTAACGTCCGACATCTGACCTCCTTATTTGAAATACGCGAGGAGCGCGATGATTGCGGAACCGATCGCTGCGAAAACAGCAATTTTGCCCCATAAGGCAGCGTCTGTCTCTCGCCTTCCCTCAAGCTTACCGCGAATCCAAGCGACCCCTTCCAGAAGGCTGCCCATCCGCTCTTCGAGATTTCCCATCCGCTCTTGAATATTACTCATCCGACCTTCAAGGTTATCCATCCGACCCTCAAGGTTGTCCATCCGACCCTCAAGGTTGTCCATCCGACCTTCAAGATTGTCTATCCGGTTATCTGTCTGAGTTTTCCAATCTTCAGTATGGTCTATCCATACTAAAACACGCTCTTGGAATTCCTGATCCGTCATGATTGACCTCCTACAGTTAAGGCGGCGGGGAAAATTTATCGGTCAACCTCTCCCATCACTATATCAATACTGCCGATGATGGCGATAATGTCTGCGACCATCAAGCCGCGACTGAGTTCCTGCATCACACTCAAAGCACTAAAACACGGAGAGCGTCCCTTCACACGGACTGGCTTGGGGGTGCCGTCGCTGACGATGTAGAATCCGAGTTCACCGCGCGGGGCTTCACTCCGAAAATAGATCTCGCCCTTTGGTGGACGAACGGCTTTTAAATCCGCCATGACGGGACCATCAGGGAGTCCTTCGGCTAAAATTTGGCGGACAATCCGGACAGATTCTTTCATCTCGTCCATGCGGATTTTATACCGACACCAGCAATCCCCAACGACTGCACCTAATGCTGGGACATCCACGGCAACCGGAACATCAAAGTCAAATCTGTCATAGATGGAGTACGGTTCGTCCCGTCGGAGATCCCAGTCTACACCAGAGCCCCGAAGGTTCGGTCCCGTCGCGCCGTAACTGAGTACCATCTCTGCTGACATAACAGCCACATCGGTAGTGCGTTCGGTAAAGATGCTATTTTTTGTCAGGAGTTCGTTATATTCGTCAATCTTTGGTTCAAAGTAGTCTAAAAACGCTTCTATCTCGTCCAAATAATTCTGCTCGGCAAGAGAACCGGGTTCCATCGGTATAATCTCGGAGACACCACCGATACGGACGTAGTTATAGGTGAGTCGGGCACCACAGATTTTCTCGAAAAGGAGAAGCAACCGCTCACGGTCGCGAAAGGCGTAAAGGAATGGTGTAAATGCACCGAGATCCATGCCGTACGTTCCAAAAGAGAGGAGATGACTCGCGATGCGGTTCAATTCACAGATAAGCACGCGTAAGTATTCCGCACGCTCCGGTACCTCAAAGTTCCGTTTTTCATCCGCTTCCAATAACTTTTCGACAGCAAGACAAAATCCCCAATTCTGGTTCATCGCCGCTATGTAATCCATCCGATCAGTAAACGGAATGATTTGGGGATAAGAGAGGTTTTCGGAATGTTTCTCGAAACAGCGGTGTAGGTAACCGATATGCGGGATCGCTTCACGAACAACCTCGCCATCTAACTTCAACTCCAAGCGTAACACACCGTGTGTACTCGGATGCTGAGGTCCCATGTTTACGACCATTTCATCGGCGAACGGTTTTAGCTCAATAATTTTGCTTTCAGTCTGCTGTGTTGTTTCCATAATGTGGGTTTTACGAAACTCAAAGTTATTATCAATACCGATTTGTTACCGTATATATGATACCATTTTTACCGTCCAATGTCAAATCTTAATCAGTTTTAGGTGTGTAAATTTTTTTGCATGAAAAGGAATGGTCAAAACTATCTGAAGTAGGGTTTTAAAATTAAAAGATGGGCGGGATTCGATACTTGGGATTGAGATGCCGTATCAGAGAAACACGGGATATTGAATTAGACAATGCACATACGAAAATATACAAAACACTTCAAAATTAACCAAAAACCTCTTATCCTGAAAATCAGGTTTCGTCTTTATGGTGGTCCTTCATAAGACCGATATACCAGAAACTTTACACATCCTCCATGAAGGGCGAGGAGCCTTACGCTAATCTTCTTCTTCTTTTTTCTTTTTTGCTATGTGTTTTTCTTTTTAGTTCATAAACGCCATGCATGTATACAGTTACGATGTGCTCGTTGATTTCCATATAGATTGCATTGTCATTGAAACTCTTTAGTTTTCCATGTAGTTCATGGCCAGCACGAGTAAAAACTATTGCTTCCTTATTTGCCAGAAGCCAATGCTTAGAATCAGAGTGTTCTACCCTCATCCAAAGTTCAGCTACCTCATCAAACAACCAATCTTTAGTTGGAAAGGCATCCTGTCTTGAAACTGGTTGTAGTTTCTGATTTTTCACATCGTCTTGAATGCGGTTGATGTGGTTTTGCATGCTGGACATTGCTTTTGTCGGGAAAGCAAAAAGAATTTCTTTTAGGTCCAAGGTAACTTTTTTGTACTGCTCACTGTTAACTTTAACTTCCGTACCCGTAACGCTGTTTTCGTTTATTTCATATTCTGACAATTCCCACGTGCTTTGATAGGTTACAAACACATAATTTTCTAAACGAGGCATCGCTTGGGCAAAAGCATGGGTTTCTGAATCAAACCCTAAGGGAGCAATTGTTTCTATGGAAATTGGAATCCTGCTATAAACAATTGGTAAATCGCCAATAAGTTCTTTCTGGAGCATTACTTCTGCCGATGGCCATTTTTCACAGAACTTGTCCAATAATTCAGTCTTATGATCAATATCCCAACCCAATACATCAAAGATATAACTTCCCCCAAAGTCCCGCATTAAATTCGACCTCTTTTTTTCTCTCGTTGCTTTTGTTTGAGGGAGTCTTTTTAAGGCAACCTTAACTTCCTTATCGGTTACCCATTCTCTTGAAAGGAAATAAACAAGACTTATTAGGTTTAAACTTTTTTCTCTATCTAGTGCCCGAAGTTTTTGAACTAATGTGCTAAGAAATAAATTATTTAATTCTCTAAGAAGAGGGGACTCATAACCCCTTGAACCGATGTGTAACATCCCCCTCACAACATAAGCCTCAAAAAGATCAAATATCCGGTTAAGCTCACAACCTGATAATCCGAACTCATTTGTAATATACAAGATAAATAATTTCAATTGATCTACAACTTCCAATTGATTTACAACTTCGAGTTTGTCTTTAAATTCGTCATAAAACTTAATCCGTTCGCCAATATTCTCTGAATCCGCTATATGTAGCTCTTGATAAACGCTTGAATATCGCTTTAAATCATAAAATTCATACTGAACCAATTTCGGATCTGTCTCACTACGGTTTAATTCTTTCGTTAGTTTCGTGCAATATAATTCATATAAATCAAATAGTTCAAACTTTTCGTCAAAATCTTCACCAAGTTTTATTTTCAGAAAGTTCTCCAGAAAATCGTCAGCAATTAACACTGCATCCTCTCGCCAATTGGCATCTTCTTCAAAATGAGACCAATAATTTTTATATAAACTATCTCTGTTGGTTCCGTCTGCTCTGCGAAAAATGTCGTTTCTTAGGAGATCAAATTGAACAAGATGTCTACCTGTCGCGTTAATGGACCTAAAAATATTTGCGTACTCCTCTTCTGAAGTTAGTTCTATTTTAACAACTTCAAAGTCCGCAATGATTGAGTCGTAGAGCGTTTGCAGTCTATTATAGTCATTATTTACATACACCCTAATTTTATTTTTGAAGTATTCGTATGCTTCCCATATACGGCTGCTTTTTTCAACATTTTCATGTGTTCTTTTGATTAAAGATAGAAATGCAGCCCGATCCGTTCCTTCACGCGGGAGCAGCTTATATTGCCAATCGAAATCAAGTATATCCTCAACCGGACTAAGTGGCGGCAAACTTATATAATTATCAATGTTTGTCTGTAAATTCATTAAGGCTGCAAAAAATTCATTACAGAGGTCTCGGATTACACAAAGAATAATTTGAAAAGTTGTCAAACGTTGCTGACCATCAACAATTTCCATGAGACCGGCAGCGTGAATTTCTTGTATGACTATAGCCCCTGTAAAATGGACTTTTGGAACTTTTTCGCGCCTTAGTTCTGACTTTTCCTCAATATCGTTCCAGAGGTGCTCCCAATTTATACTACTCCACACATAATGCCGCTGGTATAGAGGCACCCTATAAATAAAAGCATCATTGAAAAATCCCCCCATTTCACCACTTACGCCACCAACTATAAAAGTTTCTATTGCTTTCATTATCCAATTTACCTATACATTATCAGCGGATCGCCATATTTGATAAAATATGTTGCACAATGTTTGCAGTCGTTCTTGAATTTGTTCCACATCCCAATTATGCTCGGAAACTACATCATTAGTTATTGAAAGATGTGAATAATTCTGGAAAGACGTTTTTTTCTCCGAAAACGGAGCTGTAGCAACTAGCTCGTTGGCCTCATCGGTTAGGAGTGTTAGATTCCCTATGCTTTCTACATGCTGATTTCTCATTAGTACTTTTTTATCATAATCTTCCTCTGAAGCAACAGGCCATGAAAGTTGGCCAAATGTATTTGTTGCGTTCTTCCAACCACGAGGCATAATATGTTCTCTAGTAAGCTTTTTAGACCAAGTCAATGGATTAACAGTTAAATTAGTGTGAGTAATTTGGCGTTCAATTTTAAACAGAATATATTTCTGCAGCGAGGTTGACCAGTGATTACCCATATTCTCCAAGGCTCCCTTAACCTTTTCGTTATCTGGCCAATGCAAATCTTTCTTCTGTTTTTTCAGAATACCCAAGATATATTGTACTATTTCTTCATTTGAAATATTTCCGCTTTGAATTTGATCTACAATACGCAGTCTTAGACTACGGTATCCACGTTCCCGGATCCACTCCGGAATTTCAGGATAACACAGAAATTGACGAACGATATAAGACTCAAGGATGCAGAAAATTTTTTCCTCATTTTCCTGAGATAACTCTAATTCAGATTTTAGAAACAATATTAGTGGGTGCCAACTTGTGTTTTTAAGTAAGTCTGTTTTGAGGAATTCATAAAACCAAAGTGGAGATTCCTCATCACAATTAGTTATTTCAGCATAAACCTTTGAATATCCTTGAAGTTCTTTAAATTCCTGTTTCACTAATTCCGGATTATCTTCATGACCCATATCTATATTCAATTTTTGCCGTAAATTACTAATGTAATTCCGCTGATACAAATCAAATAAGGATCTTGTTGGGTTATACTTAGAGTTCAGTTTTGCTTGAAGAAAATTACCCAAAAAATCATCTACTATTTCGTCTTTAAACCAAATAGACGCAGTATTAAAATGCTGCCAGTGCTCTTCATAGAGATTATTCCTTTTATCACTTGCCCTCAGAAACAGATTATTTCTTAGGAGATCAAATTGAGTGAGCGGTAAACCTCTACCATTGAGCGACTCAAATATCCTTGCAGCCGGTTGGTCCGGGTCCAGCGTCATTTGAACAATTTTGAAGTAATAAATCAAGGTTTGAAAAAGTGTCGCCATTTTATCGTAATCATTATTTACGTATGACTTAATTTTTTTCTTAAAGTTGTCATATGCTTTTAGAAGAAGACCACCACTATCATCAATCGCACCCGCGACAAGATTTCGGAATGCTTTGCGGTCGGGACCGTGTGTAGGAAGAAGTTTATATATGTTGTCGGGGGTAGTGTCATGGGTAGGACTCTCTGAATTCTTTAGCAGACGACTTACAAATTCTAGGATCCGCTTTGAATCTAGAACCTTCTGAAAATTACCATCTTCATCCTTACACATATCCGTACATATATCGCGAATTGAGCAAAGAATAATTTGAAAGGTTGTTAAACGTTGTTGCCCATCAACAATCTCAACCTCTCCATTTTTTTCATTTTTTCGTGTCACAATTACGCCCGTAAAATGGGGTATAGGCTGATCAATCCCCGTAATTTCGAGCATTAAATCAGTTTTTTCTACAATATCGTCCCAGATATGTTGCCAATGCATGTCATCCCAGACATAGTGGCGTTGATAGATAGGGACTCTGTACCTAACATCTTCTCCCGTAAACAATTGATAAACTGTTCTGTCTTCCATACTATTTGAATCCTCTGTGATTACACATCAATCTCGGTTCGTTTTCTGTACATAGGTAGTGTACATAGATAACGTGAGTTTGATAAATGTTGGACTTATGTTGGTTTCCTGTTATTTTCTGTCCTATACTGCACAAACTGGGAAGTTTGTGCTACAATTCAGGGTTGTGTGATGCGAAAATAGAGCTGCAACGGATCCGAAATGATTAATCAAACTGGCGTTACATAGATAGGTTTAATAGTTTTGAAAATAAGTGGAGGTGGCGGGAATCGAACCCGCGTCCGAAGATGTTGTAGATAAAGACTCATTCACATGCTTAGCATAGATTTCAGATTTGCAGGTCAACCCTCTATGCAAGATTAATCACTACTATCTCAAGTTAGTTTCGATTTCACATATTATCTCTCAGTCATTGCTTGTTTTGAATACATGACAACGGTGCCAGGCGATTCTCTTCATAAAGAGAAGAATCATACAGCACATGCCCCTTGAGAAAAGCAAACTAACCGTAGTAAATTTAGAACTCCAGCCACCTACGGGGTAAGTGTGCCGAAGTGCGCAGCGTATTTACGCTGCTTTTGCTGATGTTAATTCGTGATCAGCAATTATAGTGGTTCCGCCTTTTAACGCGGCCTACGGAAACCCTCGGCATGCAATCTATATCTAACCCACCTTCGTCGAAACCTTGGCACCCCCAAAATTTCCTTTTACTTCAATGATTCTGCGATACACTATAGCAATTAATGATGAAATTATACTGAATTTTCCAAAAAATGTCAAGAAAAATTTCTCTTTTTTCTCCATTTTTAGTTCAAGACCACACAAGGGAAAAAACTGGTATCACTCTCCCTAATATGGCACACGCATCCCGCGATAGAATTCGGGTTCTTTGTAATCTTTACGCAGCGGGTATCCATCCCAATCGTCTGGCAATAAGATACGACGGAGGTCGTTGTGTCCTTCAAAGAGAATTCCGTAGAGGTCATAAGCCTCGCGCTCGTGCCAATCCGCCGTTTTCCAGATATGCGAGACGCTCGGAAGGTGTGGGTTCGTTTTCGGCACCATGGCTTTGATGACCACACTGTGCCGATGTTGCATGGAATGGATGTGATAGACGATAGCAAACTCTTCATCATTAGCGTTCAAATCGAGACCGCTAAGACACATCAGAGAATCAAATGCCAATGAATCGTTTTTGGCGAGATATTGACACACATCGGCGATTGCTGAAGGGGTAATGTGGATACTTGGGTCACCAGCGAGTTCGGTGTCAAATTTGAGAACATTTTTACCAAACTGTTTGGTTAGGACTTCATAGATTTCTTCCGATTTCACCTAATTTCTACTCCATGTCGCGGTTACAATGCTAAGCGGTACTTTCTTCTGCGGTATCGTCTTCTGGCAATGGTGCTTCTGCCTCAATTTCGGCAGCAGTGCCCTCAATTTCGTACCACTCCGTTTTGGTAAAGAGTCTTTTCAGGAACGGAACGTGCTCACGTTTAGCGACGGTTTGGCGCTTAATCTTCTCTTGTAGTTTGAGCAACCCTTCGATAAGTGCCTCTGGACGTGGTGGACATCCGGGGACGTAAACGTCGACCGGGATGATACGATCAACACCTTTGAGAACATGATATCCGTGTTGCCAGTAGGGGCCGCCGCTCGTTGCGCAGCTACCCATTGAGATAACGTATTTCGGTTCCGGCATCTGTTCGTAAAGTCGCCGAATTCGTGTCGCCATTTTGAGCGTCACTGTGCCAGAGATAACCATCAGATCCGATTGACGCGGCGTTGCGCGCGGGACACCGGCACCGAACCTGTCGAGGTCGTAGTTGGAGGCGGCAGTCGCCATAAACTCAATGGCGCAACATGCAAGACCAAACGTCATGGGCCAGAGGGCTGAGGAGCGTGCCCAGTTAGCGACAGCGTCAACTGAGGTAACAATAACGTTTTTATCTAACTTCTCATCAATTATCATAACTTTCTTCCCTCCGGAGCGATTGGACTTCCAACTGTGTGGAGCGGATCCATTCCAGATCGCCTTTTGCCCAGACATAGGCAAGCCCGACTAAAAGAATAACGATGAAGACAAGCATCTCTAAGAACGCGAAGAGCCCAAAGTCCCGGAAAACAACAGCCCACGGGAAAAGGAACACGGTTTCTACGTCAAAAATTAAGAAGATGAGCGCGATGACGTAAAAACGGCTGTTAAACTTAATCCGCGTATCGCCGATCGGGTCTTCGCCGCATTCATAAGGGATATACTTTTCGCCTGAAAATCTTTTGGTATACAGGAGGCGAGAGATAGTCAGGTTTAGGACGACAAATAGACTGCCAACAATCAAGAAAATTAGCACATTCGCGAAGTTAAAAAGCATTCTGGATTATCCTTGAGAACCGCGGGGTCGTGAAAACTTTGTGCATGTGACGATTTCGCTTTTAAAATTATATATCATTTTGCACTGATTTGCAAGTACAATTTTCAATTGAGAATCCGAACGCGCGCGACACCCTTATTTGTTGTTTTTAAAAACATAATCTTGGAACAAAAAGGGTGCATAATTTGGGAAAAATGAAAGAAATTTGAATGCTTTCGTAGGGAATTCTATTCTATCGTGAGTGTGATTTCGTTGGATACAAGCGATGCCTTGCCACGGCGCGATTTGACAGGTAAATAGATATTCCTCTCTTCGTCCTGGCTTCGCTCCTGAATGAATTTGATTTGTTCTTGGTAGTAGTTCACCGCATCCTGCTTCGCAGCGGCTTGAAGATTCGGATCGTTCTGAAGCCGTGTGAGGTCTCGTCTTAACTCCGCTATTTCTGGATGTTCTTCGGTTATGGATTCTCGGTATACCTCTAACTCAATCGCGAGTGTGACAGTGTAAGTACCGGGTTGTAATTGATAGTATCTCTGTATGTCTTTCAGCGTCAACTCTTGGTTCATGGATGCTTTGAAGTCAAATCCCTGAATACAACGGACAGATTTTCCATCGCGCTGGACGTATTTTTGTGGGTTCTCTTGTGTGATTGCGCGCCCCGGCTCGACGATCTGTCCGTTCGCGTCCTTCACTGTTACTTGTGTGAAAGCTCCCTTCGTGGCGACGGCAAAGAAAGGTATGAGTAGGTCAAATTTACCGTTTTGAATGTTGACCTGAAGAGGGATTTCTTCCTTCACTGTGTAATTTGTTTTGGCAGTTGAAAGTCGCAGTTCCGCAAGCGGGCGAGATGATTCTTCCGTTTCTGTAGTAGAGGCAGCTTCGTCGGTTTCTGCTGTTTCCGTCTGCATCGTCTGCATGCTGCCGATACATCCAGCGAAAGTGACAATGAGCAGAAGGAGATAAAGCGTGGTAAATTTTGGTGTGATTTTCAAGTTGGTATTGAAAAGTATCATTTTGTGACTCCTGAAGTTTATTATGTCTAAAGTGTAATACCCAATCCCGGTCGGTCAGGCACTTCAATGAATCCATCAACGATCTCCTCTGGCGGTGAAACAAGAGAAGCGCGCCACTCTACCTCTCCCCACGCGTATTCGAGGATAGCGAAATTTGGGACACTTGCCATGCATTGCACACTTGCTGCTGTTGCGACAGGACCGCTCGGATTGTGAGGTGTTACCATAACGTTGTGTACGGCAGCGAGTGTGGCGATTTTTTTCAATCCCGAAATTCCGCCGACATGCTTGACATCCGGTAGGATATAATCGACCTCTGCCTGTCTGAGCAATCTATCGAAGGCTTCAGGAGTTCGTAAGCGTTCACCAGTTGCAATGGGAATGCCGATAGAACGGCTCGTATGCGCGAAAGCGTCGAGATTGTCCAGCGGAACAGCATCTTCAATCCAGAAGAGGTGCAAGTCTTCCAATTCTTTGGCAACTTGTATGAGGATACCCGGATTAAAACGGCTGTGGCAATCTACCATCAAATCGATGTCGCCGCCGATCGCTGCTCGGATTGTACGGATCCGGTCGATACCTATACGGATAGCACGGGTGAGACTCCCGATCGATATATTTGACGTTGAAACATCATCAAAGGGGGCGCATTTTATAGCGGTGAATCCCTCAGCAACGGCACGTTCGGCGTTGCTGGCGAACCCGGATGGACTCCGGTCAACTGTCGCACGGTTAATGTTTGCATAGAGACGGATCTTTCCTCTACACTTACCACCTAACAATTGATAACTCGGTACGTCCAACGCCTTGCCTATGAGATCGCACATGGCGTGTTCAGTCCCACTAAGTGCGGTATGATAAGTGTGGCTTTCGGTATCACGATAGAAACGCTGACGGAATGCTTCCAATTGGAAAAGGTTCCACCCAATCAGTGCGGGTTTGAGGGTGTCAATGACGTGTTGAACACGAGCGTCGTCTCTGCCGTGCGAAGCCTCACCGACACCGACTGTGCCGTCCTCGGCGTGTAGCTTAACGAAAAGCCAATTGCCGCGATGGTTTACCTCAACGACTTCGGTTTCTATGGTTTTAATTTTGAGTGTAGGCATTATGTTTTGAGCAGTGATGTGGCGGAATGGCAGTCGGCTATCAGTGCGGGTGATTCGCCGATTGCCAATCGCTGTATGGGACTTTTTCTATGATGCCGCTGCCCATTTTACACCTTGGGTGAGGAATTTCTGCATACCTTCTCGCTCAAAGGTACCCGGTCCGTGTCCCAAAGTGGTATAAAAGACGCGTCCAGAGCCGTAAGGCTTTACCCACGCCATAGGGTGTGCTTTGCCGAACCATTCCGCGGATGCCAAGACATGAATGTGCGGATCGTGTGCGGAGATGTAGATTTCATCTTCTACATCGAAGTCTTCAACGCCTTGGGTCGTCGGATGCTCATTATCCTCAATATGGACGGTAAAGGTTGAGCCGGGCGGATGCCAATTGGAGGCACCACCGATGAGGTCCATTGCCTGACCACCGATCCACCATGCGGTACCGTGGATTCCGACCAACCCTTTGCCTTCACTGACGAATTGGAACAATCCTTCTTCTTCAGTGGGTGCTAAATCGGAGATACGCTCGACAGATCCATCTTCTCGGCGTTCCGTACGCGTGAAGCCTGTACCAAAGACGCAGGCATCGTAGGTATTCAAATCAGATGATGCTAAAACCCCTTTATCGTCGGTGAGTGTTGCTGTAATATCAGCATCTTCGGAAAGAAAATCGTGAATGACGCTGGCACTCGCATTAAAGCGGTGATTTTCGCCTGATAGCACGAGAATTTTCGACATGAAAGCCTCCTCGGTTTGACTGTGATTTTTCCTCTGAGATACATAGTGTTCCATTTGCATCGGGATACCGCTATCAAAAGGAGTGGTGGCACTCCCAAGTGGGAGGTGGTATCTACCGCCACCATGTATAAGTAATGTAACATTTTCAGAAAAAAAATACAAGTCTTTTTTATACTCACTTATTAGGTTTGGGATTGAAAAAATTGTTTAAAAAATCACCTTAAACCCTTGTATTTAGTGGGTTTTCCCTTGATTTTGTTTATCAAAAAATGCTATAATATAGGTGGTTAAAAGGGGGCTGTACTGCCATCGGAAATTTAGACCACTCTCTAAACCAAGATTGTGCTACAATACAATAGGACTTACGCAGAACTCTCTTTTGTAGCATAACCTGTTAGGTTGGGTTTCCATCCAAACGTCTGTGTTTGTCCAAGTATCTTCATCTCACAGAATGTCGAACAGTCAAAATTGCGTAAGTCCTGTACAATCTACCTGAAAGGAGTATCCGATGGCGAAACGAAGAAGATTTACCCTTGAGTTTCAGGTCCGAAGTTGTGCTTGAGGCACTTCGCGGTGAAAGTTCACAAGCGGAACTGTGTCGGCATCATAACCTCAGCCAAGACCAACTCTCAAAGTAGAAGCAGCAACTCCTTGAGAATGCGGTGAGTCTCTTTGAATCCACTGATAAGTCGTCTAACGACTTTACGGAACGGATCGCTCAACTTGAGCAACTCGTTGGGAGATTGACGCTGGCGTTGGAAATCCAAAAAAAGTCGGTCAAGATATCATAGGCTACGAACGAGCAAAATGCCTTTCCAGATACCTTATGAGAACAACAGCACAGTCAATTATGAAATATCAGAATCCGCTACCTTCTTTTCCTTTTTATAATGAGGAGGATATCCTTAATCTATATGCTGTCATAGACACTCCACCGCCTCGTCAATCGGGTACAATACGGGTGAAGTTAATATACGAAGAACCAAGTAAACCAATTCCTGTTGAAAATCCTTGGGAAGAATAAGTATTAGTCTTAGATGAGTATTTCAGAAACGTCCTATCCATGGTACTGTTTAGTAAACGGTGATGAACTACAACAAGGAGATATTTTGGAAGGTTGCCCTATATATCTTCCACCTCCTGATTTAACACCAAATTCCTTAGAAGCGACTTTTAGGTGGACAAAACGAAATGTTATTATTCTGTCCCAAACTTGTGATATAGTTAAGGGTAGGGAGAAGATTACGGAAGTATTACTTTGCCTTGTGTGGAATCGCTCGGAACATACAGATGGACATTTATCTACAAATAGAGGTATGGAGGATGCTCGGAGAGGACAATTGCCGAGTCAGCATGTATTAGACGAATGTAAATTAGCAGAAATAGAAAAAGAATTCAGGATTGTCGACTTTCGCTGTATTTATACGCTTCCCTTAGATTTTTGTAGAAGTTTCGCTGCAAAATCCCCAAATCGTATTAGGTTCAGGACTTACGCAGTTGTCTCTAAAAACCGACAGCTTCCCCCTGCTTGCGGGGGGACTAAGGGGGGTAATCCTAAATTTTGCGTAAGTCCTAAGGTTGTTACCTCCCTATCGAGAGCATCTCTCTCAGGCTTTTGCCCGTTTTTTCATGTGAGTTGGTTTACCTACCGATATTCCGGCGTTCAGAAGATAACCCGATCTAACCTTATCCTCGCTAAACACTACGGCTTCACAGACGAAGAATTAGACTTCATCATCAACTACGATATCAAATATCGGATGGGTTTGGGGAATTAGTTGTCTGAATGCACGTCGCATTTGAGCGAGTACGCCGCAAATCTCGGATTTTACGGATTACGCGGATTTTCCCTCATTCAGAGACAGCACATTGGCTCCGCACAGTCGCTGATCGCTAATTCACCCGAATAGTTTGCATGGATATTCCGTTAAATCTAATTTACCATTTCGTGTTTTTACAGAGAGGACATATTGCGTTCCACGAACCCACGGACCACCTGACCTTAGAAAATTCTCCGTGAAACCTCCGTGAATTGCACTGAAAACCCACCATAGGAAACATCTTCCTCTGGTGGACGAAAAAACGTTGTTCCCTTCCTATCCCGAAAATCCGGATTCAGACAGTATAAATCCAAGTCCTCCCTCCTATAAAATTTCAGAGTAAACTTCCGAGAACTTTCTCCAAAAATCGCTGAGAACCCAGTTGCCGTATGGGTTTATGACTCTTTCTGAAATCTATCACTTTTCAGAGTTTACTCTGAAATACTCTGAAACGCGCGTTGTTTGCTTTCTGGGATTTTTGTGTAATACAGTTGCACGTCCGCCCAACTTTGTGCTAAAATTGTATGCAAAGGTAGTTCAAACAGCCTATAGACACACCACAATCAACCCTAAAATAAAAACTATGGAAACCACTGATCTCAAACAACGCATTGCACAAGGCGAAAACGCCACGACTGAATTCAAAGAGAACTTCGATCAAGAAGCGATTATCAATGCCTTAATTCATCGAGATTACCAAGAACCCGCGGATGTCCGCGTTTTCATATTTGACAACCGTGTTGAGGTCATTAACCCCGGTACTTTTCCAAAGGGCGTGAGTCCAGATGAGCCTACTCACAACCCTGTCAATCCGACTTTGAGTCAATTGATGTTTGATATTGGGTTCATTGAACGGTACGGTGCTGGTATCAAAATGATGAAAAGACTTTCTGAGGAATGGGGAAATAAAGCACCGCGTTATGAATTTCATCCACTTGAGACCAAAATCATCTTTGAGTCACCGATTCAAGAGACGACTTTTATAGAGATTGATGATATTTCAGAACAATTAAATGAGCGTCAAAGGAATGCCTTATTTCATGTTGAAAAGAACGGGCAAATTGCGACAAGAGAGTATGTAGAGATCAACAATGTCTCGCGCCGGGTTGCCTATGAGGAACTAAAGAACATGACTGATAAAGGTTTATTATTTATGATAGGAAACGGAAGAGGAACTAAGTACGTACAAAAAGTAAGCGATTAGGTAAGCGATTAATTAGGCGATTAAGTGAACAATTAGTACAAGGACAGGACTTACGCAGTTGTCTCTAAAAACCGACAGCTTCCCCCTGCTTGCGGGGGGACGAAGGGGGGTAATCCTAAATTTTGCGTAAGTCCTAAAGGAGTAGAGCCTACATGTCGAAAAAAAATGTCTCAGGCATCACCAAGATAGCCGTGAAGGGTTTCAAGTCAATAGCGGAGGAGTGTGAGATTGACATCCGTCCGCTGACGATTCTTGCCGGTGCGAACAGTTCTGGAAAATCAAGCGTCAGGCAACCGCTCTTGCTGCTGAAACAGGATTTGGATAAACCCGGATAAGACAGTAGAAGAACAACCCATCGCTTGGCTCCAAAACGGCGCGCCACCTGAGCCACATCGTTGTCTTTCTGCTTTAAACACTTTTGCAAATACTCAGCAAACTAAGGACAGTGAAGTAATGCAACCCCTTCAAACTATCAAACGAACAGACCCAAATTACCCAAAACGGTTGAAGGATTACCTAAAAACAGAAACCCCAGAAACGGTCTGGGCACGCGGAAATATCAACTTATTACCTGGACAAAACACCGCCTTACATGGAGACCTCTGGGCACTTTTCTGCTCCAGCAAATGTCCGGGGGAGATCATCCTAAAAGCACACGACTTGGCACAGGAATTTAGAAAAGCAGGCATCCCAACAATCGGTGGATATCACTCTCCAGTTGAACAGGAGTGCCTACGCGTCTTACTGCGTGGTTCACAACCGATCCTCGTTTGCCCTGCACGGAGTATCGAACGGATGCGACCGAAACCGGCGTGGAAGAATGCATTATCCCAAGATCGATTCTTAATCCTATCTATTTTTGGAAATCAACATAAGCGAACAACTGTGGCACTTGCGAACCAGCGCAACGTCTTTGTTGCGGCACTTGCAGACAAAATCTGTATCGCGCACGCTGCAGAGGATAGCAAAATCTTAGAATTCGCGCAAATGATAGTGTCGTGGGGCAAACCTGTTTTCACTTTTGATACACCCGCAAATGACATACTTTTTCAACGTGGGGCGCGACGGATTGAACCGTCCCCAAGTGTAAAGTAAGGATCAATTGTCTAAAAGGCACAATTACTTGGACGTTGACAGTGGATGAGGTGTTTTTGGGGGTTCCCTTCTACAGAAAAAAGATTTCTTTTGACATTTATGTTGCATAATGGTACAATAGAGGTGATACCACCCACTACCTAAAGGTACGGGCTTCGGTTTCGTAGCAACTGCGTTCTCACCAGAGGTTTGAACGTCTTAGTGTTGCTCCACCAGCAGGCTATTATTCTGCATCAGAGCAGTTTTATCGTGTATCAAGACATGGGTACCCCAGCCTGCAATATGTTTATCGCAGCGTTTATGTCTCTATCGTGGTGTGAACCACATTCAGGACATATCCACTGCCTATCGGAAAGCGTTAGATTTTCGTTGTGATGTCCGCAATCAGAGCAAGGTTTTGTCGTGGGTTGCCATTGTCCAACTTTCGCAAAGACTTTGCCATATTTGGCACATGTCCATTGGAGGATTTGAGCAAATTCACCGAAGGCAATATCAGAGATTTTGCGTCCCCAATAAAAATTAAATCACAATTTTGGGTAAATGTCAAGTTTATTTTTCACACAAACGCTTAGCCCGTCTACATCCAGCAACCTAAAGGATGAGGATTTGACGGAGGAGCATTAAATTTAAGAGAGTCGGAGTGTATGAAAAAAAGTAGTATCACGTTAACACTTGGACAAATTGCTGCTGGGAGTATCGTTGGGCTGTTAGGCGGTTGGATCTGCCTATTGGTCTTTGAAAATTTAATTTGGCAGGTACTGATTGGCGATCAAATCCGCCATGGCTTTTGGGTCGGTTTACTGCTTCTCATTTCGTTAAGTGCCTGGTACGGGACGGTAATCATCGGAGCAAGTCAAGGCATCCGCTTTGTGAGCCAAAAATTTGGTGTTGACATCCCTTTAAAACTGCTTTGCTCAGGTGCTTTTTTGGGGCCGCCTACTGTTGTGGGTTTGCTTGCCCTGCTTAACGTTCCGTGGGAAATATTTGGTAGACCTAATCTTATTCTGGCGTTGCTTCTTCCATTGCTTAAAGCACTCGCGTATATTGTTTCGCTACCCATGCGCGGGTGGGTATCCATCGGCTTGCCGGTCGAGATTTGGTATATTCTTGCCGTGCCTATCGGCGCGATATTAGGATACAGATTAGCGGCAGTCGAAAATACCGAAGTCAGCACAGAACACGGATAGGTATTAGAGAGACTATTTTTTATGAATAGTTGTGTAGATCTAAGAGCGTATGCTGGAGGTTCACCTGTCAACATGCAGTATGATGATAAACCAAAGGACGAGTGCGGTGTCTTCGGTATCTTCGGTCACCCAAAAGCGGTAGAGTTAACCTATTTAGGGTTACGTGCTCTTCAGCATCGAGGACAAGAGAGCAGTGGGATTGTCGCATCAGATGGTGAAAAGTTTGCCTATCACCACGGCATGGGGCTTGTTCACTCTGTTTTTACAACTGAGGTTTTAGGGAAGTTAAATGGTCATATCGCTATTGGGCACAACCGCTATTCAACGGCAGGGGAAAGTACACTGGAAAACGCGCAGCCTCTGGTGCGGAATTACAAGCAGGGGCCCCTCGCGCTTGGTCATAACGGCAATCTTGTCAACTCATCTTACATTCGGAACCATCTCGAGAATGCCGGTTCCATCTTCAGTACAAGCCTGGATACGGAAGTCATTTTCCATCTTATAGCACATTCAGGGAAACAGGTTTTGGAAAATAGGATTATTGATGCACTGCGGAGTATTGAAGGGGCTTACTCGTTCGTATGCATGGATAAAAATACACTTATAGGGGCGCGCGATGCACACGGATTCCGCCCGCTCTGGCTGGGTAAACTTGATGATGCCTACGTCCTTGCGTCCGAGACGTGTGCGCTTGATGTGATAGAAGCGACGCCAATTCGTGAAGTGGAACCCGGAGAGCTGATATTTATACGTTCCGAGCATCGTGGTGCAGAGTCCTTCCGTTTTCATAAGAGAGAGCCAAAATTATCGCAGTGCATCTTTGAATATATCTATCTGGCGCGCCCTGATGGCATGATGTTCGGTCAGAGCGTGAACAGTACGCGTCGTGAGTTCGGTAGGCAGCTTGCCCGTGAACATCCCGTCAAAGCGGATGTTGTTATCCCGGTCCCCGATTCAGCAACGATTGCTGCCCTCGGCTATGCTGAGGAGTCTGGTATTCCTTTCGATTTAGGCTTGTCAAGAAATACCTTCGTTGGACGTTCTTTTATGAATCCTACACAGGACATCAGGGAACTCATGGTGAAGGTAAAGTTGAACCCGGTACGCGATGTCCTTCGCGGCAAGCGGGTCGTGCTTGTAGACGATTCGATTATGCGTGGAACAAATAGCAGGAAACTTATCAAAATCGTTCGCCAAGGCGGCGCGACCGCTGTACACCTCCGTATTGCTTCCCCCCCGAATAAGTTCTCATGTTTCTATGGTGTGGATACGCCTACACGTGGCGAGTTAATTGCCAGTTCACACACGATTGAAGATATCCGCAAATATATTCGTGCCGACAGTCTCGGTTATCTGAGCATTGATGGAATGCTCAACTCGGTGAAGGCATCGCAAGACTTTTGTACCACCTGTTTTGATGGAAAATATCCTATCCCGTTCGTGGAACACTCTTCAGAGCAGTTGCCCTTGATTGTAGATTAACCGAGCGTCTTAATATGATCTGAAAGAACGTTGCCTAAAAGGAAAATCTTCATGCAGTATAGACAACGTGGTAAACAGAAGAGACCGAATCCGATAGGAACAACGCAAGGGCGGCATACGCTCATCTCTTTGCTCGGATGTGCGATCCTCGGCATGGTTCTGAGCAGGATTCTCCCCGCCTTAATAGGGAAATTACGACCCAGTATGACACCGGGTGAAGCCGAGGATATTGGGGTCCTCATTGCCTTAGGTATTAGCGGGATTGTGTTGGTTATTAGCCTATTAAGACCGAGAAAAGAAAGTGTTTCACCGCTGCGCAAACAATTATTAAAGGAACAAGAAAAATCAAATGGCAGATAAAAAGCCGTTGACGTACGCCGATGCTGGCGTCTCATTTGAAGCCGAAGCCGAGGCGATAAAACGGCTAAAAGGGCTCGTTCAGACGACCTATCGTCCCGAAGTCCTGAGTGATGTTGGGAGTTTTGGTGGGCTGTTCGCACTTAAAGCGTACGACGAACCTGTTCTCGTCTCCAGTACGGATAGTGTCGGTACGAAACTGAAAGTTGCGTTTAAAGCGTCGCGACACGATACCGTCGGCTTTGATATTGTTGCCCATTGTGGAAACGACATTGTTGTGCAGGGTGCCGAGCCTCTCTTCTTTCTTGATTACATCGGTATTAATAAAGTGGTACCATCGGTTATTGAACAGGTTATTGAGGGACTGGCATCGGGTTGCCGAGAGATCGGGTGTGCGTTAATTGGTGGCGAAATCGCGGAACTCCCTGATTTCTATGCCGTCGGTGAATACGATTTGGTCGGCACGATCGTCGGTGTTGTGGAAAGAAAAAACGTGATTACTGGGCGTAAGATTGCACCTGGAGATAAGTTAATCGGGTTAGGTTCGATAGGTTTGCATACCAACGGCTTTTCGTTAGCCCGGCATATTCTATTTCAACGGTGCAACTACAGCGTTGACACTTATCTGCCAGAACTCTCAGAAACAGTTGGAGACGCGCTCCTTGCATCCCACAAGAGTTATGTGAAATCTGTATTGGCACTCCGTGAGGTATGTAAGATTAAAGGGCTTGCGCATATCACTGGCGGCGGACTTCCTGCAAATGTTCTGCGGATCCTGCCGGATGGGTGTGTGGCTAATATCCAAAAAGGGACATGGGAGATTCCGTCTATTTTCCCATTTTTACAGGTGAAAGGGAGCGTTGAAGACGAAGAGATGTACAGGGTTTTCAATATGGGCATCGGAATGGTTGTCGTTCTTTCACCGGATGATGTGGATATGGCTCTATCATCTCTGAATGCCTCTGGAGAGTCAACCTACCTCATTGGTGAAGTAGTCGCGGGCGAAAAGGAGGTGCGAGGTGTCACTTCCTAATACAGACTTACAGGCGATGCTGCCCGTTTTAGATGAAGCTGCGCTAAAGGAATTGACGGTTTTGCTTGACGAGACGCATCCACAAATTGTTTTAGCAGCGTTTCAAGATGTAGATGACAACGATGCCGCTGTGTTTTTTGTAATGTGTGCACACTTGGAAAGTGACCTCACCGGAAATGCTCTTGCTGCACATGCTGGGAAGCTTTTCGCGCAGTTGCCCTTCGACAGGAAGGTGAGTGTTGCTGAGAAGGTAACTGCGACAGAGATCGTTGATGCTGAACGTGCGGTTCGAGTCTGGCATGAACATATCGCTAAGATTAAGGAGACGCTCCAAAAAACGACTTTCTTAGGGGAAGGCATAGCAAATCTTGCCAAACTATTATCCTATATGGACGTAGCGGAACAGAATCAACTGTTGGAAGCCTTAGCAGAGAAAGACCCGAAAATGGTAAATAGTGTCTCTGAACAACTTTTTACTTTTGAGGACTTGGATAGGCTGGAGAGTGAGGCGATCAAAACCGTTGTGAAAGTGCTCGACAAGCAAACTTTAGCGGTTGCGCTGCACAACGCGCCACCTGCGGTACACGATCGATTCTTTGAAAACATGTCAGCATCGCAAGCAGAAACCGTTGCTGCCGAAGCCGCCCAGTTAACGTTTGAACAGACACAAATTGCCGATACAGCCCGCCAATCTGTTGTTAATTTAGTGCGGAATTTCGCAGCAAAAGGCTTGCTAAAAATAGGATGAACTTTGGATTCTTCTGGGTTTGTCCTGAAAAATAGGAATAAGACATCAGTAAGTCGTATTCTTAATTGTCCTTGAGTCTGAAATCAACAGGTATTTCGACTTCCAGGCTGATCGGTTTTCCACCTTTCGTGGCAGGACGAAAGGTGCTCTTCTTCAGCATCTCAATCGCTGCTTGCTCCAGTCCAAACCCGAGGCTTGTAAGTGCTACAATGTCTTGTGGAATGCCATTTTCGTTGATAGTCGCTTTCAGAATAACCTTTCCTTCTTTCTCCGCTTTTTTCGCCGTATCAGGATATTTCTTTTCTGCCAGGAACTTAATCCTCGGCTCAACGACCCCAGGTTCAGGTTCGAAGTCAACACCACCCAATCCGGGTCCTGCTTCTAATGCGGCATCAGCATCGAGTTTGTTAATCAGTGATGGTGCTTCACGCTGTATTTCAAAACCGGGTGCTTTTGCCTCTGGTTCCAATGACCGCGAGGGTTGTGCGAAACTTCGGTCGACCTCTATCATTTTCGGACCGTCGTCTGCGCCAGGTGTTGAAAGGTCAACGGTCGCTTCTGCGCCTTGGGGGATGACGAATCCATCATTTGAGGGTAGTTGTGAAGCGACGGTCGTTAGCGGACGCTGAAGAACAACTTTCTGCTGGTCTGCTTTTGTTTCAAACTTTGGGGTCTCTCTGCGTCGAAGTCGGCGCTTGGTTTTTGGTTCTTCTGTGACGATGCTAATATCAAACGTCTCTTGATTCATTTCAATCTGCTCGGCAATAAAGAAAGCACTAATAACAAACCCAATAATTACGTGAAAGGCGATTGCGACTGAAAACGCGGTGGAACTTCGTCCGACGTGCTTTTGTATGATTGGGTGTTTCACTACATCCGCTTGCGCACTAACAATACTTTGCTGTTGATTGGCATCCAGTGAAACTTTTTTCAGGGCAACAAAACGCTTCGGTTTTTTACGTTCTGCCCGACGTTGCTGCATTTCACTAAGCATGCCGGAAGTTCTGCTACTCATCTGTCTTCCTCCTGATAAAAAGAATAACCTATGATTTCGGTTCGGAACCTATCTATGTGAACCTGAATCCTAAGAGGTTTAACGAAAACGAGCACCTCAAAAAACTAAAAACCGTTCATGATTCGCCAGTACTTATTTTTGACATCAAATGCTAAGAGGAGGTTTAATAGCCTCTATAGAATGTGGCACAATTTGTGTATAAAGATACATTAATTGCAAATTGTACCACATTTCTTTTTTTCTGTCAATTTTTTTAGAATCCACTGGATTGAGTTTCTCACACTATGGATTCCACCAATAGGTCATCTTTGCTACAACAGCCGAGTCTAATAGCGTAGATTGCGTGGTGCCATCGGTATCGTAAGTCTGGTTGAAAACGAAATAGAAATCGCTTCCCGGACGATAAATGTAATTGATTAAGAAGTTCATAGAAACAACATCGGCGTCCGTATTCCACTGTGCAAAGACTTTCGCAAAAAGTTCCGTAGAAAAGGAATAGTCAATTCTCCCTCGGAAAAGATTGACATAAACAGGTCGAGGGTCTCCGTCAGTAAAGTAAGTTCCCGGCAGGTCAACGATCTGATTAAATTGATATTCTGCCCGCATAGCGATATTTCCATTCGGTTTAAGGACCGTTTCTATCGATGCTCTGCGAACTTCCCCGGCGTAGAAATCTTCAATACCGACATCGAGAGTCCCACCAATCGCTCGACTATCATTACTCGAGAGACGGATACTATAGGTGTTAGCATAGTAGCCGCCTATAGGGATTTCTACACCGTCCCTGAAGTCGAAAATTTCATCCAACCGCTCAAAATTGCGCCTACCCCTGAAAAGGATATAGTCCCCGGTGTTGAACTCAAACCAATTGAGATAGGAGATATCCCATTCTTGCACTTTGTTGTCGTGATCTAAAAGATAGTTCATCTCTGGTCCCGTCCAAACCTGCCGAACACCAAATTTTTGGGGTCTCGGTGTCCACCGCATCTCGCTTCGGAAATGACGGATGCCTGTACGGCGTACGTATCCGACGGCGGGATTGAAATCCTCGCCGATGTCGGTATATGACCCCTCTACACGGAAAACATTATTCTGCCATTGGGAACCGAGATACCAAGAGTTGTTTTGTCCAAACATATTGGACATACCGGGTTCGGCAGTCAATGCCCACATACCGCGCACATTTAAACGGTCGTTGGGACGATATTCAAAGTCAAGACCACCGGCGCGGTTGTAATTCCCGAATTCGTCTTTATTGACCATCATCATACCGACTCGGGATCCCGAGGCAATATCCTTCGTGAGCCGCAGGACAGAGAAGTTCGTCCGTGGAATATCAATGAGGTCTTCGTCAACAGGTTCATCATAAAATTCGTCGGTAAGGACGTTGAGAAGCCCGACACCATAAGACCCAATCTTACCTGTTGTTTTTCCACCGAAAATGATAGGAACGGCGTTTCCTTCAGCAAGTCCAATACGTCGGCTGTAGAAAAGGAGCATCGGGGGGGGGCGGCGGAAACTCGTCCGTGGTACACCGAAATCGAAAAGTCCTGCCCCTTCCAAAAAGAATGGACGTTTTTCCGGGAAGAAGAGACTAAATCGGGTCAAGTTTACCTGCTCGTCATCTGCTTCCACCTGTGCGAAGTCTGTGTTATAGGTAACATCGGCGGTGAGATTTGAAGTGATACCATATTTTGCGTCAAACCCGATCTTAAATTCGCGGATCGTTTCGAGGTTGGCCTCGTCATCGCTGACCTGAGCGATCCCCGGCAGAATGTAAGGGAGAACTTCTAAATTTCGAGAGGGCGCGATCCCTTCTAATCCGACAAGGCTTCCGACGTGTGCTGTTCGATATTTTGCCCTACCTCCGTAAGAGGAAGGAACGGGGTTCCAAATTGCTTCTTCTCGTGAACGCGCGATCCCACGTCCGGCATTAATTCCCCACGTCATCGGATCGTTCTTTTCAAAGCGGAGTTGACTAAATGGGACGCTGAGTTCTGCGGTCCAATAAGAATCGTTAATTTTCGATTTGCATGCGACAACGGCATCCCAATCCGAGTTAAATGTGTCACCACTGTTCGTAATGGCTCTGTCTTGTACTGCACCGAGAGCGTTCATCCGAAAGAAAAAGCCGCTCCGTTTGTCGTTATACGTATCCAACAATACAAAAACGTTATCATTTTCGTGTAGGTCGCGTGAATCCCGACGCATTTCGTTCGCTATGAGTTTGGACATCTCTGAATCGTGACAGGTGAAACCGAAGTAGATATTCTCATCGTCGTAGAGAATCCGAAGTTCCATCGGTTCGGAAAGGTCTTCACCTTCGTGTGGCTCGACTTGGACAAATCTGTCCATGACTTCGGCGTGTTGCCAGTCCTCTTCCGTTAAATCGCCGTCAATCTCAATACTCTGGTAGGTACGGTATGCTTTAATTTGTTTGTCATCCGGTTCCGCATGTACGCTAACAACACCATTCAATAGTGTAACAACAATGAAAAAAAATTTAAGTTTTTGGAATTGTAGTAAAGAAGATAGATACTCGCTCACAAACATTGCCCCCTTAATGTAAAGTTAAGTCTGGTTAACTATTAAAAGACGAAAAAAGGGGCAAAATGGACTATATAAATTTCAATTGGATGGGGTAATCAAAATTCAAGAGTCACCGCTGTCGCGAGGAACGGAACTATAGGTAATTGGGCAATCGGGACCTCTTTTGTAAAGTCTGAGTTATAGCGCACTTGAAGGGCATTGGTGTGGTTATAGGCGTTCCACAGTTCTAAAGTAATACCGCTTTTCCATCTGTCGGTATCGAAGAGGGTCTTGTGGAATCGTAAATCCAAGCGATGATATGCTGCTGTTCGTTCTGGATCGCCGTAAATTGGCAGCCATGTCTTGTTTTTTGTAAATGGGTTGGTATACGGCTCTCTGCCCAACAAGGGTGAATACAAAACCCCACTCTTATATTGCCAATTCGCGCCGAATTCCCAAGAGCCTAATAGATAATTCAGACCGATTCCTAAAACATGTGGCGTACTGTACATATAAAAACGCTCGTCGTCCCTTGCGGAATCTTGGCGTTTGGAGATGGTGTAGGCATAAGAAAGCCAACTTCGGAAGACGTTGCTGATTTCATGCTCCAATGAAATCTCGATGCCTTTCACGTATCCAGTCCGCTGATTCTGATAGCGGCTTTCAGATTCGTTGTAGGTAATCATATCGCGAAGGTCTTTGTAATAACCAGCGATTCCAACTCTCATCTGTGAGACTAAGGGTTTCTGCGGTTTTAATTCTTTTTCCAAGGCTATAACATAATGGCTTGCCAGACTCGGGGTGATCTCTGGATTTTCCCTCCCGAGTAACACTTGATAAGATTGTGGGTTTTGAATGTAAATACCGTACATGAAGCGGAGGTCTATTGGAAAAAGTGATAACCTATTGACATCCGTGAAACCCGGTCCAAGTGTTACACCGAGGAGTCCGCGCGGCTGAATTGAAAACGTGTCTATCAGATTGAGGTAACTTGTCCGCATGCCGAGAGTGGCATAGAAATCAGCATAACGGAGTGAAGGTAGGTCCTGCGTCGCTTGCAAATATCCTTCAAGACGGTGCAAGATTTTAGGTATGGATGTAAGAATTTTCTCTCCGTCTCGTTTGAGCCTGAAATTATAGTCCGGGTCCCCTTCTTCAGGAGGTCGTGTGCCATTGCTAATCAGTGTTGAAGGGAGACTCGAAAGTGCAAAACCAGACGCCAACAACGTCTTCGGGAATTTAACCCAATACTCAAGGTCGCCTCGGAGGGCATAGACACTTTCGGTATTCCGGTAAAAATAGCCTTCGCCAAAAATGAGTTCTGTACGCGAAAACGAACGCGTCAGCGATACAACAGAACTGAACTGATTTTCTTTCTCAGAATAGAGATGGATGCCCTGTGAATCAAACGGGTTGTCCGAGCTCAGTGGACCCTGTAGGTCGCCTTCAGACACTTCGTCCGAAATAAAATTAAATTTAGCGGAATCGTCTGCCGCGATGGTGTTGATAACTAACTTGTGAATGCTGCTTAATTGATAGACCGCTTTTCCCTGATAACTCCAGAAACGCGGCACTTCGGTTACCGAGTCATTCTCGATTTCCAGCAGACGCGGTAGCAATTCAAAGAGAGGCTCCATGTAACTCCATCGTCCAAAGGTGTACCAATATCCGCGTTCTCCTATGTTTCCTTCAAAGAAGGCTTGCCCATATACTGGATTAAGGTTGACTGTTCCGGCAAAAGGAGTATCGGCCTTCGTACGGGAGTAGATGTCAATCACGGCTTGTGAATCAGAACCGAATTCTGCTCCGAATCCACCGGGATAGACATCAATATTCTCAATTACCTCGGCGTTGACCGTTGAAACAATGCCTTGAAGATGATACGGATACCCCAGCGGCAATCGATCGAAGTAGTAAAGATTATCTTCAGGTCCGCCCCCGCGTACGGAGAGGATTCCGACGAAATCGTTTAGGAGACCGACGCTTGGGATACTGTTTAGCACGCGAATCGGATCTCCTCCACTCCCCGTAGCACTCCGGATTGCCCTACCCCTGAAAGTGTAGCGCGGTTTTTTCTCTAACCGTTGGACTTCAACCTTGATTGGGTCTATAGTGATAACACCCGCTGATGCTTTGTTCTCCACTGGATCTGACTTAGTGGTATCGTCATCGGTTTGTGCGAAGACATTCAACGTGCCTATCAGCATCAAAAGAATTAATATATATATCACGTTCCTGTGCCCTAAAAAATGATTAAAATTCTGCTGTAATTCCTAAATAAGGGATGATAGGTAACTGATTGATGTCATTTCGTCTTTCCCGGCAATCCTCGGGCGTTCGACAATCCTCAGGATAATTGAAATCGAGCAAGTTTGCCCGGTTGTAGGCGTTCAGGAGTTCAAGGAATGTACCGAGTTTCCAGTTGCCGAATTGGAAGGTTTTACTGACCCGTAGATCCAACCTATGGTAGGGAGGCAAACGGTCTGAATTGGTTTCTCCATAAATAGGGACGAAGATAGGATTTCCATTCCTTGGGTCGAACTGCGATGCTGCGCCTTCACGAGGGGTATAAGGGTTCCCGCTTCGGTACTGCCATTTTGCCCCGAATTCCAGGGTTGGCGTAATGTTGTAACTTGCGGCGAGTGTAGCAACGTGGGTCTGATCAAATGAATAGAGGCGATAGGGTTCACCTGGACGGTCGCGGCGTTCAGACAGCGCGTATGCATAAGAGATCCAACCGAAAAACCGTTCGCCACCCCGGTGACGTAGAAAAATTTCTGTACCTTGTGCATAACCCTCACCTTGATTCAGGTAAGCGGCTTCTTCGTCAACAGTCACCAAACCTGTCAAGTCTTTGTAATAAGCCGCCATTTTGATCTCTGTATCTTGTGAAAGTTGCCGTTTAAGTTCGAGGATATAGTGGCTTGCCTGACTTGACTTTAAAGCCGGGTTTCCTATACTCGGAGAGAGCAAGGCTGGTAGTGGGGACTGGTTGTAAAGTCCGTAAGAAAATTGAAGTTCAGAACGGTTGGGCAGTTCTATCAGGATACTGCCTCTCGGTTGGATAGAGAGTTCGTCAATTCGGTTGAAATAATCGAAACGGAGCCCATAGACGACGGACAGATACGGCAGGACTGTGTGTCTATTTTGCAGGTAGCCTTCGATGCGTTGTCCACGTACATATTCGTCTAAGGCTACCCTTTCCTCAAATCGGATATCAAAATCAATCTCACCCTCATCGGGTATGCGGGTGAAAGTGCCAGTAACCTGCCCAGGTTCGAGTCCGAGGATTAATCCCGATTCCAAACGGTGCCTCGGGTTTAACTCGTATGTAATATCTTCTCGGAGGGTATAGGAAGGTGCATCAATTTTCAAAGAAAATGTT
This sequence comes from Candidatus Poribacteria bacterium, assembly GCA_963662915.2. Lineage (GTDB taxonomy): Bacteria > Poribacteria > WGA-4E > WGA-4E > WGA-3G > WGA-3G. Next base: position 4,322,858 of record CAXXEU010000002.1, read on the forward strand.
GGACCGGCATTGACATCGAATAGGAAGTCTGAGCGGGTTAGCGATAGATAGGAGGTGAGTCGATCTGTGAGAATGGAACGCAGGTGGAAACCCGCGCCTTCAAAACCGCTCTCAAAACTGGTGTTCCCTCTAAAATCTTCGTCTACATTTTCGCCGTCCAACTTCAATGCAAATCGGTCGCCTGAAGCGAAAAGGTTAAAAAAGAGTTGGTGTTTTTCGCTGAGATCGTATCCTGCTTTGAGTTGGTAATCCCAGAAACGGGGAAAGGCAGTAATAGAACCTGCATCAAACGCGAAGGATCCGACGAACAAATCAATGTAGCTTCTACGACCTGCGGCATACCAAAATCCATTTTCACCGATTTTGCCTTCAAGGAGTCCCTCTGAATAGAGGAGGTTGAGATTAAACTTTCCACCCAAATTCGCGCGGCTATTGTTTTGCGAGTAGATGTCAATGACGGCTTGGGAGTCTACGCCATATTCGGCACCGTAGCCACCGGCGTAAACGTCAATGCGATCAATAATTTCAGAACTTAGAGATGAGACGAGTCCACCAAAGTGATACGGGTAACCGACGGGAACTCTGTCGAAATAGTAGAGATTATCCTCATCGGAACCTCCACGGATGTAAAGTGCGCCGCTAAAATCGTTTGCGACACCAATGCCGGGGATAGCCGGTAGAGCGCGGAGTGCGTCGCCGCCTGTACCGGGTAGGCGTGTAATTTCTTGTGATTGAAGGCTTTTTTTGCTAAGGGTTTTAGGATCACGTTCACCGGTTACCTCGACCTCGTCAAGACGGTACTCCGCTGTACCGAAGTAAATCTCCAGGTTTATGGTTTCCTCTGCTACAACTATAACTATTGTCTGTTGCGTTAATTCAGTGTCAGGCTGGGTCGTTACTAAGGTGTAGGTGCCTTCGGGGACGGTATTGAAAATGAACTTTCCATTCTCATCTGTTGTTTGACGTTCATCGGTTTGAACAATTTTGACCTCTGTACCCACTAACGGTTCCTGTGTACTGTTGTCATAGACAATACCTTCAATTGTCCCTGTTTGGGAAAAGGCAATCGCTGGGACTAAAAGAAATGTTAGCAGGCAGAAAAATATTTTCATGACGGTTGGCAACCTTTCTTCTCGATGTCTTGGAAAATAGTATCTGACGTATGCAAACGTTAGCAGCCAATAAAATGTTTACAGGACAGTTCGCGACTGCTCTCCTGAGTGTTTTGGAAAATTGTTTGTGGTGTTATGCAATAGAAAGTATACAATTTTCTGTTTCAGAATTGCCAAAGAAAGTGGTGGGACTTTATCAAGGATTTTTAGGGCGGGTTTGGCTCCCGCCCAGCTTTTTTATGTTTTAGCGTGCCACTGCCTCAGGACCGAGGTTTTCCTGAATCCATGTGCGGAGTGGGACATCTTTTTCACCGGGAGATGTGAAGCCGTGTCCACCTGTGCTTTTGCCCAAAATCTGTTGACGGATTGGATCCGAACGTTCCATCCAGTGCTCTACGGTCATGTCATCGCGGGGTTGCAGCCAGCGGTAACTGTAGCCGTAGAAGAGCACTTTACGAACGATATCAGAGGTATTGCGTCCTGCGGCATGCCAGAGTCTTCGATCAAAAAAGACGGCAGTTCCCGGCTTGGCGAAGACAGGTGTAGCGGTCGGCGGGTCGGCGGTTTTGTCTTCGGGCATCTCCAGTGTATTCCACTTCTGACTTCCCGGAACGACAGAGAAGTTACCACGTCCAGGGACGGATGTATCGGTGAGGAAAAATGCGACTTTCAACGATACCCGTGGCCGCGGGTTTCCCTCCAGCTCGAAATTGAGTCTACCACTGTCTTGATGCCAACCGAGACGCTTGAGTTCGTTGTGTTCCTCCGGCGACAGGGGTGGGAGTACAATCAGGTGCGAATGATAGAGTTTAATGTTCCATCCCAAAATTCCCCACACTTTCGGAAAAGTTGTGTGCCAATCGAGCAATTCGATAAAGGCTTCGTCTCTGCCAACGAAATCGAGGAGATTGAAGCGCGCGTCGGTGGGGAGTTCCTCTTTACCTAAATGTTCCGCTCCGACCCGGTCAACAGCAGCGATCAATCTATCAACCATCTCTTGGGGGATGGCATCCTCAACCGCAAAGAAACCGTTCTCTTCAAATTGCTGTTTTTCTGACTCAGTCAAACAGTGTTCTAAACATAGCGGGTTCATTGTCTACCTCTTGCGGGAGCGACTTTGTGTCGCGGTATTTCGGTTTGCGAAAAGTTTACACCGAATTTAAATTCTCGTCAACATCAAAGATATTTCTAATAAGAGAGTCCAAGGTTTTCAGAGTCTACCTGTTTTGCGCGGCTCACGGCGCGCCACCTTCGCCAAAAATTGACACTGGCACTAAAGAGAAATCCAGCACCAATGATGCCAGCGGTCATTCCACCCAATACCAACTCAGGCTTCACCATAACGCCGTAAATCGCGCCACCGATAAGGAACGCAGCAATCAGTGTATCTTTGAGACTATTTTTCTCCGCCCGTTTTTGAAGGAGTCGCAGATTCGCCAGTTTTTGTTGCTTTACATAGTCAACAAGCGGTTTTATTGGTACATGCACTGATTCAACTTGCCTTGGCGGTGCTTCTCGCACGCAACGAAATCCGATGTTGCCAGCGGTATAGTCTGGTGGCGCGTGTAGACGATTGGCACACCGGAAGTAGCGTTCTGCTGTTCCGTCACGGACTTCCAGCCACGAACCGCCGCGTAGGGTTTTGTGTTTATCGTCCAAGTTACGTACATTTTTTTGACGTTTTGTGTCGGGATATGGCTGATACCAATCCGCAGTCCATTCCCAGACATTCCCAACGGCTTCGCCGAGTCCGTAAGGGCTGACTATAGCCGGACGAACACCTATAGCAGTGAGATGCGCTGTTAGGATCTCTGAACTTTCCGGTAAAGTTTCCGTAGATTCAGATTCATTAGAAACAAAGATGTTGCCCCACGGATAAATCCGACCATCAGGACCGCGGCAGGCTTTTTCCCATTCTGCCTCTGTCGGAAGCCGCTTACCTGCCCATTCTGTGTATGCGTGACTATCGTGCCAACTTACATGGACGACGGGGAGATTTGCATCCGCAGGTTGGAGGTTTCCATTTTTCCAGTGTGGTGGCGCGGAATGACCGGTTTCCTGCACGAAAACGGCATATTCGGCGTTTGTGACTGGGTACTGTTCAATGAAATATGCCTCCAAGAAGCGGACGTGCATCGGTGCTTCGTCGAGTTTGGCATGCTCCGAATTCGCTAAAGCGGTGCCGTAAAAGGCTTCAATATCAGTGCCCATAATAAACGCCCCGGATGGAATAAGCACGGTGTTGGGAGGTTTTCGTTCTTGATTCATTAAGCCTTTCCATAGCGAGTTAAACTGAAAGGTTCCACTTTGTTGTGGCATACTTGGTTTCGGCTAAGGTTTCTGCTGCTGCGCGTTCCTCCAATGACAATTTGCCTGAATGAAACGCAATGCCGATGTTAAATGTTTCGGATATTGCTTCGATGAGCGCGTTTTTGGTTATGGAACGCCCATCTGTATTGATAGCAGTCGATTTTTTCATCAATATCTGTTGGACTTCGCGATCTCTTGAGACATGTTTAAGGATGGACGCAGGCGGCATATCTAATGAAATATAGCCTTGAAACATTATCCCGTTTCGGTTTCGTCTGACAGAAACGCCTGCCAATTTTTTACCGTCACACATAACATCATAATCGGCGGGATTTGTTAGACAGATATTAGCCTCTATCTCGTAGGTGCGGTTTGTAACCGCATTGGAGGCATCGGTATCCACAGCATGGCACTCCGCTGGGATACCGAGTATTTCAAATGCGTTGACAAGACTCTGGCCGATGCACCGATACGTTTCAGAAATATTCTTTTCACCTGTATGACGCGGGAGGATTAGCGTGTAGGTTAAATCCCAGCCATGTACGACGGTGCCACCGCCTGTCATCCGTTTGACCAGTTCGATACCCTCCGCACAGCACGCCACCATATCAATTTCCGAGGCAATATCTTGGAAATATCCGAAACTGAACGCTGCGGACGACCATGTATAAAATCGTAGTGTTGGATTCGGCTGTTCTTTCTGTGAAAGCAGCATCGCTTCGTCAACTGCCATATTCATTGGGGCAAGACTTGACCCCATCTTCAATAGTCGTCCAGTTATTTTCATCACGATAGTGCTACGCGGCACACTGCTGTTGTATGTGCATCGCAATACCAGAAATACCCATCCCAGTATGTCATTCCGTGCGGTTCGGGATGCGGCTCCGGTATCTCGATTTTGTTGAAATGGCTGCCATCCTCCGGGTTGAGGTGGAAGATTGCGCGATGGTTCGTCTCAACGCACCAAAGATCATCGCCAATCCATGCGATACCGTGCGGTCGGTCGCCGGGAGCAGGAAGCGTATGAATCACTTTGAAACCGTCTTCAACATCGACCTGATAGATAGTGGCAGCGGGTGGCACTGCTAACCAGAGTTTATTGTCGCGCCATTCTAAACCGTGCGCGCCAGTCTGACCTGCACCGGGTGTGTCGTAAGAGGCAAGCGTTTTACCAGTTTCTGGATCGGTTGAAAGGATTTCGCAACTATAGGTAGAGGCGAGCCAGAGGGTGTCGCCTGTATCTGTGATACCACTGCCTCTATCAGAACCGGTAGCGAGGGTCTTTTTCACATCGCCGTCGTAGGAGACGAGATGTACCTCGTTGGTTTGCTGGTCGAGAATCCAGAGCCCTTCTTCAGTGGCTTGCATTCCATTAGGTTGTGGACCTGGGGAGTCAAAAACTTTTTCGATTGTCGGCATGGGAAACCTCCATATCGGATATATCTTGTTTGGGGTTTGATTGTACGCAATTTAAGGTGAAATGTCAAGTTTTTTTTCGAGTGTTCAGATATTGTATGAAGAAGGATTGAGTTTTTCCAAGTTCAAAAAAGATTGACATTTTGTCTACGATATGCGTATAATATTGATATGCCGTATTATGACGAGATTTTCAAGTACCTAACGGAATATTCACCACAAGCACTTGCATCGCTCGCGCTTAAGACGATACATGTACAAGTCGGACCGAAATTGAAAACCGAGCAGATCTCTGTCAACGTTCTTTACAGTGATATGACCTTTCGCGTGCGGGTCGGCGATGAAGATGCCGTGCTACATATAGAAGCGCAAACGGACGACAGTCGGCACAAACCGATGCCGCTGCGGATGTTAGCGTATGCAATTTGATCGGACTTGAATATGAACTCCCGGTCTATTCCACGGTGTTATATTTCCGTCCGGGTGCGGGGCGCAGGGATCCAGGGTTCTATGAATACGGCGATGCAGCGCGCGGGAGTTTGCGGTTCACGTATAACGTCATAAGGCTCTATGAGTTAGAAGGCGCAGCGTTTTTGGACGCCGCTGCAGTCGGTTTGTTGCCGTTTACACCCTTGATGAAACCGCCTTCGGGCGTGGAGCCTGAGGCGTGGGTACAGCAATGCGTAGCGGCAACGCATGCGGCACCGGTAGACGAGGCAATGCGTGCGACGCTGTTATTTGGTCTCTCGGTCTTCGGGAGCTTAGCACATAGTCCTGATATTTTCAGAAAGTTTATATCGGAGGAAATCATGAGAGAATCCCCATTTTACGAAGAAGTGATGAAACGTTGGCTTGAAGAGGGCAAGCAACGAGGTGTCGAACAAGGTATAGAACGTGGTGCACGTGAGGCAACTATTGAAAACACGATCGCTGTTATCACTGAACGTTTCCCTTTTGCCAACACTACCGCTCTCCAACGGACACTTGAAGCGATTGCGGATATCAATCGTCTGAAAGAACTCAGTCTAACGGCTTCATTAGCCTCGAGTTTTGAAGCATTCCAATACGAGTTAATTACGTCTGAAAACGGTAGCGATTCAATAAAGTGAATCTCACAAAGAACAGAGGGTAGGGACGAGTGAACCTGTTCCTACCGTAAGGAATTCGGTTATGCCAACACTCGACTTCAAAGGTAAACAATTCATATATGGTCACCACCTCACTGTGCCTATCCGGGCGTTAGAGATAGACGCTGAAAAATCACTTAATGTAAATTATCCCTCCTCAGAAAATCTATTAAAAGTGCACTGTGATTTCTATGCATCTCAACATGGGTTGCAATCTGCGAAAAAAAATGATATAATCCCGTCATAATTAAACATAACACCTTGGAGATTACTTTGAATATTGATACATTAAAAGGAAAAGCAGTTGGCGCTGCCGTTTCAGGCGGTTTGGATAGTTGTACCATCACTAAGTGGTTGGTCGATAACGGCGTTAAAGTCGTCTGCTTTACGGCAGATCTTGGTCAACCCGATGAACGGGACGTTTCCGAAATCCGGGAACGGATGTTGGCGTGTGGTGCTGAAGACGCTATTATGATCGATGCGAAAGACGCGCTTGCGGAAGCCGGCATAAGCCTCATCCAGTGCCAAGCGATGTATGAAGGCGGTTATTGGAATACAACGGGCATCGCACGACATGTCACGGTGAAAGCGCTCCTACCGGAGATGGAAAAACGCGATATTTCCATTTTGACACATGGCGCAACCGGCAGAGGCAACGATCAGGTCCGGTTTCAACTCGCTACCAATATGCTGAATCCTCGTTTTGCTGTCTATGCCCCGTGGCGAGATCCGAACTTCCTCAAAGTGTTCGGGGGCAGGAAAGAAATGATAGATTTTTGCCAAGCACATAGCCTACCGATTACTGCGACACACGAGAAACCCTATTCAACCGACGCAAACTTGTTGGGGCTCACACATGAAGCCGGACACCTCGAATCTTTGAAAACGCCAGCAGGCTTTATTACCCCCGGTATGGGAGTCCATCCAAAAGACGCACCTGATGACGTAGAGCACTTTACTGTTACGTTTGCGCGGGGAATACCTGTTGAGGTTAACGGAAACCCCGTCACGTCGCTCCAGAGTCTATTGGAGGCAAACCGTATCGGTGGGCGAAACGGGGTCGGTATCGGCATCCATACCGTTGAAAACCGATTTGTCGGGATTAAGAGTCGTGGGGTTTATGAATCTCCGGGGATGGAATTGCTTGGGAAGTGTTACGAATATCTACTGCAACTGATTTTGGATAGACGCGCACGCCGACACTTTGATGGTGTCGCCGCCACGATTGCGGAGCAGGTATATCAAGGCTATTGGTTTGATGCTGCCACGCAGGCATTGTTGGCTTCTATTGAGCCGCTAACTCAATTGGTGAGTGGAACTATCACAGTGGCACTCTACAAAGGGAATGTTGCCTTCCATGCCTCAGGCGGTGTGCCACACTCACTCTATTCCGAGGAGACGGCATCGATGGAAGCGGTTGGAGACTTCGACCACGCGGATTCAGAAGGGTTCTTAGCAGTCCTTGGCGTAGGGGCACGGGCATCGGCTGTCGCGGGACAGACACAGGAATGATTAAGGCACTTCAATCTTCGCGAATACCTGCGAAATAATGCTCTCGACATCGCGCCCGTCTGCCTCCGCTTCGTAACTGATAATAACCCGATGCCTTAGTACATCCATGCCGACGGCGTGAATATCTTCAGGGGTAACATAGCCGCGTTCAGAGAGAAACGCACGTGCCCTCGCAGCGAACGCCAAAAAGATAGTCGCACGCGGCGACGCACCATATTCAATCAAGGTGCTAAGTTCATCCAATTGATAGACTTCCGGTGTCCGCGTCGCACACACCAGATCCACGATATAGTTTTCCAATTGTTCAGCCATATAGATATTGCGGACGACCTCTCGAAATCGGATAATATCTTCCGGAGAAATGACTTGCTGAATCGGCGGAATTTCTTCGGTTGTCATCCGTCGGAGGATTTGCAATTCCTCTGCGTGGGAAGGATAGTCAACTTTAATCTTTAGCATAAACCGATCCACCTGTGCTTCTGGCAATGGATAGGTGCCTTCATGCTCAATCGGATTCTGGGTTGCCAGAACAAGGAACGGATCGTCAAGTCGATAGGTCGTCCCACCGATCGTAACTTGTCGTTCCTGCATCGCTTCGAGGAGTGCGCTTTGGACTTTGGCGGGTGCGCGATTTATCTCGTCTGCAAGGATAACGTTGGCGAAAATGGGGCCCTTTTTCGTGTAGAAATCGCCCTTCTGTTGGTCGTAGATAAGCGTGCCGATGAGGTCTGCGGGGAGTAAGTCCGGAGTGAACTGCAAGCGATTGAAGGAGGCATCAATGGTCTGTGCAAGTGCACTCACGGCGGTTGTCTTTGCCAACCCAGGCACCCCTTCAAGCAGAATATGTCCATTACAGAGCAGCCCGATGAGCAATCCTTCCAATAACTCGCTTTGCCCGACGATAACTTTTCCGGTTTCTGTGAGAATCTGCTGTATGTGTCCGCTATCCGCTTCGATGCGGGCATTCATCGCTTCTAAATCATAGTTTTGCATTTTTCTAACGATTGTGTCTGAGCGGGGTGTCCGTTGTCCACCCCGATCTAAAATTGTTAAAAAGCCTGCTTGAGATTATGAGAAGTCTCTTAACCGATTGCTGATGGCTATTAGAAAAACGCCTGCGTTTCGCCTTCCTGGAAGGACTGCTCAAGCCACGGGTCTTTGGTTTTCTGTCTGAAGTCGATGACCTTTTGGCGCATTTCGTTGGCAACATCCTGCAGCTCTGGCATGTCAATGAGGTTCCGTGATTCTGCTGGATCGTTTTTTATATCAAAGAGTGCCTCGCGCCCTTGCTTTAGAAAGTCTGTGCGCTGCCGTTCACCGAGTTGTTGAACATTGTCGTTCCGTACGGCTGTCCATGAGATGGATCGGAACAGATCGCTGGGGAGTGGTGTTTCTAATTGATACGCCAAGTTCCGAACGTACTTATACTGCCGCCCGCGCAACACGCGATACGGATAGTAATTGGTTACTTCGTGGAAGCAGTGAGAGAAGTAGGTTTCCTCCCATTCACTGTTACCCGGATGCGCGCTGTCATCTTCGAGGATAGAGAGGATGGATCTGCCCGGAAGCGCGTCCGTGCCATCGGGATGTGTAACACCGCACCAATCCAACATGGTTGGACAGAAATCTACCCAATTGACGAGTGCCTGATTGTGAAAACCACGCTTTTGTTGTGTGGGGCTGGCGATAAGGAGTGGGCAGTGGTGTCCGCTGTCGAAACTCGATGCTTTCGCGCCCGGGAACGGCATCGCATGATCCGTTGTGACGAAGACGAGGGTTTCGTCTGTGCGTCCAGAAGCGTCCAAGGCATCTAATACCGCGCCCACTACGGCATCCCATCGTGAAACACTTTCATAATAATCTGCAAGGTCTTCACGGACAGCTGGGACATCTGGCAGGAAATTCGGCACAATTATTTCGTCGGGACTATAAGGGTCGGATTGAATACCGGCATGCGTCCGATCATTTCCGAAGCCTTTGCCTGCCCGATGTGGATAGGAACTACCGATATGGAGATAGAATGGTTTATCTGCGTTCTCAGAGAGGAATTGATTCACCTTCGCTGCCGTGTCTACAGGGCTTCTCGCATCAACTTTCGGCTCATAATCAAACGGATAGACAGTAGTGGGTTCGACGTGTTTCTTCCCGATGCACGCCGTAGCGAATCCGTGCGATTTGAGAATTTTCGGTACTGATGTTATATGTTCATGCGTGCGGAATCCGTGAATGCCGTGGCAGTGTCCGTATTGTCCGTGTGTGTGGCTGTGTTGTCCTGTGAGAATACAGGCGCGGCTCACGGCACAAGATGGACTTGTACAGAATGCGTGGTCAAACACGACACCGCGTTCCGCGAAGGCATCAATGTTGGGTGTTCGGATAACCTCGTTCCCGTAACATTTTGCGATACGGCTCCAATCGTCCGCAATGACAAACATAACACTTTTGTAGGAATTCTTCATTGTGCTCCTATCATAAATATTTTTCTTTTTTTAAATGCACCTTACGGCGTTCCAAGCGTTTTGTGGGTAAAAAATGACCACTATTCAAAGAGTTGCGAGACCGGACAGGCAACCCCGGCACGACATCCTCACCGGTGAGAGTGTCTTCACACGTGAACAGTGTGATGTCTTTTTCAGATCAGAACGGTAAATCGTCGCCGTTTGCGAGCAGGGTTCAAGGACCCAGACAAGGCGCGTTCCTGCGTTTAGATAGGCAAACGCTTTGTCCACAACACGCGACTGAACATCTGTTGGCGAAACGGCCTCAATCGCCAGATCAGGCGGTATCGAGAATCCTTCGCCAGTTAGACCAATCCGCCGCGTTTCCTTAAGAACCACTCGAATCCGAGGAAAACGATAACTAACCCGAAAATTAAGGGCATATCCCAAATATCCACATCTGTAATCTTTGACGTTGCGCTCTCGACGAGTGGAATCCGGTTGACGAGTTGTGTTGCCTCTTCCATATTATAGTATCCGCCGCCACTCCGTTCGGCGAGTGTCTTGAGAAGCTCAACATTGAGTTCGGCATTGCTAAATTCGGCGTAGGAAGTTTTTACTTCAAAGAGGTTCTGTTGTTCTCCGAGAGTTTTACCGTCAAGGGTGCCGGTAGCGGTGACAGTGTATTCACCGTATCGATTCGGAGTAAAACGCGCTGTATAGAATCCGTCTTTGCCGAGTACCTGCTCAAGTTTTAATTCCCTCCGTTTTCCTGTTTCGTCAACCACAATTGCTCGGAGTTTTGCGTTGTTTGTGGGTTCAAACTGCGGGTCTGTAGCAGTAACCTCTATTACCACTGGCTCTTTCAAGGCGTAAGCGGTTTTGGCAATGTCGAGTTTGATATGTTCCTTCGGTGCGGTTGTCAACCACTTAGCAACTTGTCGCCAGAATCGTTCGTAACTATCATCTTCGTGCGGTGTATGCATCCGCCACCGCCATGAAGTGTGAGGTGTAAATACCATGACGCGTCCGGCATTGTAATTATGGGTGGCGATGAGGATGCGATTGCCGAATTCATTCCGATCTGTCGGATGTTCAGCAAGGACGAATGCTCCGGCTTTTGCCCGCTTTACTTTACTATAGCCCATGAGTGTAGGAAGACCTGTCCAGCGTTTTATGTTCTCGGTTGGACTGTTTGCCAACGTCATGAGTGTTTCAACTTTTCCATCCGGTGTCAATTGCAATTTATATCCCTTGTTTCCAACAGACCGTGAACCGCGTCGTCTCGGTGCTAACGGTGCTGGTGGTGAACCGAGCTCCAATTCTATCGGGAGGCATTGCGCAAGCGGCGTGTTAATATAGGATTCTGAAAGTTCGTGATTCCCTAAAGATTGAGAGCCTCCTAACATAAGCAGTCCACCGCCTCGGGTGCGTACAAACTCACGTGTGTTCTCTAACTGCATACGAGTAAATTGTGAGGCATCGACATTGCCTAAAATGATCGCATCAAAGTCGAAAAGTATCTCTTTCTGGTCGGGATAGAAGCGAAAAGAGTGTGCTACTTCGGATTGGGTTCCGCCATAGTGCCGTTTGTCGTTGAGGATACTTGTCAAAAATCGGTCGGTGAGTTGAATGTTCGGGTCGTTTTTGAGTGCGCGTTTTATAAAGCCGAATTCGGAACGCGGTTTGCCATCAACAAATAAGATTTTTACACGTTTGGTAGGTGCTACCTTCAGTAAAAACGTCTTCATATTATTTTGTGGCACCGCTTCCGTTTCGCCCAACTCTGCATGGACTTCAAATCTTTGAGTGCCTGCTTGTCGAGGTATGAATCTGAGCAGCACACGTTCTGTTTTTGTATCGGATGCGTCGTCTGTTACACGGAGTTGGCGCATCCAGGAGGACTCTTTATCCATATCAACGGACTCTGTTTTCAGGACCCGTCCGTCGCTGGTGAGTTGGACGTTAACTTTCTTTCCTTGAAACCCTTTGCGTTTCAGCGTTAGCCACATCTCTACTGGAAAATCTTCCTCAGCAGTTCTTGGGACATCCACTTTGACGAGTTCGAGGTCCGGGTTGCCCGCTTCTGAGCCGATACCAACGGTATGGATCGGGAGTTTCCGTTCTCGGATCTGCATCGCGAATTTTGCGATGTCTGTGCCGCTTCTGTCTGCCCCATCTGTTAACAGCACAGCCCCAGAAAGCGGGATGCCTTGTAGGTCATCAAGTGCTTCGTTAACTGCCTTCGGAATATCAGTGCTTTCACCGTTCGCTGCGTTCAGCGGTTCGCTCGGAATCCGTTTTGCTGTCGTATCAAACCCAAAAAACCGCACTTTGAATTTAACGTTTAGTGCCTCAAGAAGTCCCGCGCCCTCCGTGAAAAGTAGTTCGTTGGCGCGGTGCAATCGGGTTGTGCTGTCAGCCGAATCGGTAATCTGCATGCTCTTGGACTGATCGACCATCACCAGTAGATAGGAATCATCGGGACTTGTCTGATAAATTGTCAGGAAAGGTTTCAGTAGACAGAAAGCGAGTAAACAGAGCACAACAGCGCGAAGGAAAATGAGAACCCCTCGAAATGCGCGTCGGATGCGTCCATGTGTGCTCCGATATGCCCATATCGTGGCTGCAAAAAGCGCGACGAGCAGTACGGCTATGAGAAGTCCTGGCAGCGGGATCCCAAACGAGAAATTGCCTTCTCGGAAGACATCAATGGGGTACTTCATCATTTTCTCAAACATATTTTTTTCCTTACACTCTTGGCAATCAGCAATTAGGGCGTTCCGCTTCGCTTCACCGTTAGCAGTTGGGTATTAGTTACTAATCGCTAACTGCTATCTGCTGACCGGTATGTGCAGATTCATGCAATGCATCAATGACTCGCATATTTCCGAGTGCGTCGGCTATCGGTAAGCGCGTGGGGGTGACTGTCTCTACCGCTTGACACAGATCAAGGATCTCAGCGGCATACGGATTCACGCCACTTACACTAAATGTTTCACCGTTGACGGTGAAGTGTGCGTCGCCTTCCGAGTTGCCCCACGCGCTCTGGACAAAGAGTGTGCCATCTGTGCCAGCGACCTCATAACATTCACGCCATGTCCAACCGAAACTACAATCTAATTGTCCAGTAACCCCGTTGCCAAAATCTAAAGTCCCAATGAGGGTTTCCCAGACATTGTTAATCGGCTCAAACTTCCCTGTTGCCCAGACCGACTGCGGTTCTCTACCTACGAGATAACGGATGATGTTGATGCAGTAACACCCTAAATCCATGACGGCACCCCCACCGAGGTCTCCCCTCAGTCGCCAATTCCGGCGATCTGTCAGACCTGTCGAAAAACTGGAGCGTGCATAACACACCTCTCCGATTGCGCCATTTTCAACCTTCTGCTTCACAGCGAGTGTCAATGGATGATGTCGATACATAAACGCTTCCATTAGCACAATATTGGAGCGTTCCGTGACTTGGATCATCTGTTCCAACTGTGTGGCATTAACAGCGATAGGTTTTTCAACGAGAATCCCTTTGACACCACACCGCACCGCCTCCAGTACGTTTTTCAGATGGCTTGAGGGCCACGTCGCAATCACTAAGATATCGGGCTGCTGTTTTTCCAGCATCTGCCGAAGGTCGTTGTAGGTATGCTGGACGTTATATTCGGTGGCGAAGCGTGCCAGCGATTCAAACTTTTCATCACAGGCACCCACAATTTTAATCTCTGGTACATTTCGCCATGCGTTACCGTGAGCCTGAGAGATACCACCACAACCGACGATTGCTACACGGTGTTTTGGATTAGTAGATTCGGACATAGCCTGATCCTTTTCAGAAGGGTTGAAACGCATGCTTATAAAATTGAAGCGAGGTCTATAGGTCTGTTCTCCTGTGCAGATTGGTTCGCTGCAACGGATATTGCAAGCGTTTTAACCGCATCGCTATACGGACTCAGAATTGAGGCGGCATCACCACTGCGCACTGCTTCGACAAAAACGTCATCAATTGTTGGACTCGGTGCTGTTTTATCTACCCTGTCACCGTCTTCCTGTATTGTAACGCTTGACGGATTCCAATTCAGCAGTTCTCCCTCATAAAGCAAATCCAAGATATTGGCGTTCGACCAATCCCCTGTGTAAGCCCAAGTAGCAGTCAACGAACCGACGGCACCACTGGTAAACTGGAGAGCGATACTGTTAGCATCTGGGCAATCTGTCTCTTTGAGAAACCGATTTGCTTGCATCGCGTAAACGGTCTCGACTTCACCACACATATAGCGCATCATGTCGATGGTGTGTGTTGCTTGTTCGACAAGTTGCCCGCCAGATTTGTTCATCTGTCGGAGCCACGCGTTTGGGTCCCCATGTCCGGTGCTGCACCAATATTTACCAACGACCATGTTAATTGTTCTGTCTTGTAGGATCTGCCGTGTTATTTGGGTCGAACCGAGGTAACGGAGTTGATAGCCGACACAGGTTATTAATTCGGCTTTGTTTACCGCCGCTTCAATCTCGCGCGCGATTTCCATACTGATGGCAACGGGTTTCTCAACAAAAAAGGGTAAGCCGCGTGCGATAACGTCAAGTTCCGGTTGTCCATGGACAAAAACAGGGAGACTGAGATAAACTGCGTCCAAGTCATCGCGTTCAAGTAGTGCTGGGTGTGCGGTGTAGGCATCCGCATTATGTTTTTCCGCTGCGTTTTGTGCGCGTTCGGCTTGAACGTCACAAACAGCCACAACACGTGCACCTTCGATTTCGGCTAACCGATTCATGTGCCCATTGGCATTGCCGCCACATCCGATAAATCCGATTTTAACTTCTTCGACACCTCCCACAGCTGAAGCAGTGGGATTCCTCCGTTCTTGCTTCGTCATTTCGTGCCTCCCTTGTGGAGGTCTTACGGAAACTCCACAAGCGTTTTACTTCTCCGTCTGCCCGACGGCGAGGTTCTTTAGGTTTATTGCAGCGTTTACGTCTCGGTCTACAACATGTCCGCATACACCGCAATCATAAGTTCGTTCTGATAATGAGAGTTCTTTTTTCTTCTCCCCACAGTTGCTACAGGTTTTACTTGAAGCATAGAACTGTGGGGCTTCTACAATAGGTATCCCGAAAACTTCTGCTTTGGACTTCAGGAGAGCAAGGAAACCCCCTAACGCACTATCTGATAACGCTTTGGCGAGAGTCTTGTTCTTGAGCATGTTCGTAATCTTGAGCGTTTCTATCCCAATAACACTTGCCATATTGACGATTTCTGTCGTTGCTTTATGATGTGCGTCATTTCGGATACAAGCAATCTTGTAGTGGATACGCTCCACTATACGTTTCTGTTTATACCAGTTATTCGATAGATACGCTTTACGACTCAACTTACGCTGCTCACGCTTAAGTTTTTTCTCATACTTCTGAAGCGGTCTTGGATTTGGATACTGTTTACCTGTATCAAGGGTTGCCAGTGAGTTGATACCTACGTCTATGCCGATAACAGGGAGTCCACGTGTGTCTCGTGGCGCATTCGGTTTACCTGTGTCAACGGTGATAGACGCGAACCAACGGTGTGCCGTTCTTGATATTGTAATTTTTACAATATCACCCTTATGCCGCAACTTCTGATACATACGCACCCACCCGATTTTCGGCAGTTTAATACGTTTCCATTCCACTTTTACCGAACTTGGGTCGGTGCTATACGACTGACGATCCCTCCGTTTCTTTTTCTTCGGTCTCCTATTTTGACCGCTTTTCCAACGGCTGATAGCGTACCCAAGGTTCTTGATACCAAACAACGCAGCACGCTGATCCATGTCTTTTGTCCAGTCAATCGCACGCTTGGTTATATTGAAACGTTTGCTGAGCTCCTTCCAGTGCCGCGGTTCGTTGTTATAGTCTGACAACGCGTGATTGAAAGCAAAACGGGCATAACCGCATTGCTGTGAAAACCACGTGCATTGATCTGCTGTCGCGTCTAACGCTATTTTATGTGATACTATCATTCGGGTATCTGTTATCCGTCTTAACCCCTAATCAGTGGGTGGCAGACACATTGCCTTGCGACAATGCTGATTATGTCTGCCAACGGATATGCCAATTATAACAAAGTATAGAATGAAAAACAACCGAAACCACTAATTGAGGGTAATTTGGGCGAAGAAAGAGAATACAGGGCGAACCTTGAGGCACTACACCGGCTTCTAGTTCTGATACACGTCCCGGATTCGTAGGTTGAGCAGTTCGCTGATCCGTCCGCCTGTGGAAACGCCCATCATGAATAGACTGCGGTTGCGGCCTTCAAAAGTGCCAGTGAATGATGCGGATACGCGCCTGATCTCGTCGTTGTCAAGGGGACGTGTGTCTTTCACAGTTTAATTCTCCCTAATACAACTTACCACTACAAATTTCACAGTGGATAACCATGAAGAACATCACCTAACAATTCTTCATTATTCTATTCAGTTCAGTGGTAACCGAGTGTGCCTGTTGATACACTTCTTCTAAAGATTTCTTTGTATTTGCCAGTTGATTTGTACCCTTCTCTACAAATTTTTTATGCCCTGTGAGTAAATCACCCACTGCGTCTGCATCAATCATAAGTTTTTCCTCAGCTCGCTCAAGAAATTGCTTATGCTGTCTATGCATTTCACCCACAGAATTTGCTTGATTCTTTAACACTTGCCTGTGTTCCTTTATCAAGTTATTAAACCCATTTATCACTTCCCGCATTTCTTTCTCAATACTCACAGTGTCCTTCCGTTATTAATCTTCGTGTTTCTCGAAAAAAGCCTTTTGAGAATACCTACAGAATGCATTTCTGAGGTACACCCTGCGTTGGAACACCTCTCTCACGCAATCGGCGGTAAACCATTCACCTGAAACCAATCGTTGAGAGCCTCAATCAGAACCACCTGATTGTTTATCTTCCGTTCCGCACAGACGATCCGCAACTGCGTGTGTGCGTCTTCAGAGATGAAGAATTGCATCAATCGTTTGCCTTTGCCAAAGGAGAAATTATGTCAGACAATTCTCTACTTGAAATTATTTTGATACCAAACTCCTTTTCCAATTGAGCCCTATTTTGATTATGAAATATAGATCCAGTACCCGCATTCGCCGCTTTATCGTCTGTACAAAAGAAGTCATTACCTGCCGCATAGTGCGCCGAAAGTGCCTCACCGTCAACCCACTCAGCAATCGCTTCAGCGAATTTTTTCTTCTGTCCGTCTTACAGGCGGACCCCCTGAACTAACCAGATTAAATTGTGCTTTAAATTGATCGTAGCCTGCCCGTCCGCAACCCAGCTCCGTTATAAAATCATTGCAATTTCCAAGCAATTCAGCATATTCCAAGAATTCCTCATCGTCCTGTTGTACGTACATGTCATCAGGGATTTCTTTCGTGCGGACTGTTCCAGCATTTGTCATTCTGAGTACTTGGAACCCGAGATCCCGCGCCTTTAAAAGTTTATTCCACTGCTTTTGATGGATGCCAGGGTGAACTTCTGTGTTTGGTGCAATAGAGAATTGCATACCCAGCTTCCCATTCTCAGAGGGTAAGTCCTCCACTGATGTAATAGGCTCGTAGTTTTCAAAGAACTCAGCTCTCTTTTTGTTCTGAATCGCTTCTAAATTTAAGGTTATTTCACAGATATATGCCTGAACCTTGCCGTCGAGAATCCTGTTTTTGATTTCTACAAGATGAGGTTTTTCTTCGTTGACCATCGGTTCCCAGACGTTTGTATCAAAGGTTATATTCATTAACTCCTCCAAAAATGAAATGAGTATAAAATTACAACAACTGCTTCTCGCTGAACGAGGCATCAATAATCCCGATTATCCTCACGAATAACGCCCTGGTCTCTCAACGACTGTATCAATTCATCTTGCGTGCGATTGCCTTTCGTCAATTTCCACGCCGTATCTTGTCATTATCGAGCCGTCTTGTGCCTTTCATAACTTTTGCTTCCTACCCTAAAACCACATTTTACGACGAGATTCGTTTACTTCAATGGCTAAAGGAGGTTCTTGTATCCTTGACCTTAGTATATTCAGAATTTCAATTAAACGATGAATAGTTTTCTGAATTCCAGAGCGTGCCGAAGGTGAAATGACTATTTCAGTTATAAGTTCCTCCATAGGGTTCATTCTTGCTTGTATAATATCTTCCCTTGGAACTAAATAGGTATCCATAATTCGCTGAATCTCATGTAGATTAGTTGGCTTTACAGCACTTGCTAACTCTGAAAAATGTTTGTGTTCACCTCCCCAAAGGATTCTTACTTCTCTTTCATCCTTACTAAACTTTGGACAATTTTCAGTTCCACGGACCCAACATATCCTTTTAGGACACATAGCACTCCGCTGGAGTGCGGTATTTTTCTCAAAGTTCCATGCGTTTGCAAAACTCGGAGAAAATATATGGTCCCTTGAAAACTCAACTCGCACCGGACACGAATTGTCCAAACCTTAGTATGTTTTATTTGAGTTGAAAGGCGGATCCAGATAGATGAGGTTTATTGTCTCGGAATCAATCCCGCGAAGGATATTCAGGTCATCGCCTTCAAAAATGGTTTTGTTTTCAATATTCAATTTACCTTATTATATAGATAGCAACTCCAAAAACTCATCATGTTTATCAAGAAAATCCCTACGTTCTTTCTCTTCAAGTTTATCATATTCCAACTCATCAATCCACTCAACTACGCTCAGAGCTAACTTACTTAACCTATCTCTGTAACCATCATGTTCTTTCTGTTCTAACCTATCAAAGAAATCATAATATTGTCCAAACTTTAGTAGAAACAAGCACAAAACCATAAACAAAACTACTTTTTATTTTCATAATATTAATCATTCTCCTAAACCTCTAAAGGAATAGGCGTGCAGTAGAAAAGGACGGTAACAGGCGTTGGTGACTAAAGGATACTCCTGTCTGCCAGCAAGGGTGAGGAGACTCCGCCCCTACGTGCAGTACCAAAAACTTTACTCACCTACTTCAACTAACGCGCTTTGAAATTAACCTGCAGTGCCTTTTCTATGTTTTCGCGTGGATGAACACCGTATTGTTCTTCAAAATTTCGATCAAATGCATCCTCTTCAGCAGGATTGGGCTGAAGTGGGAGTTGTATCGGTTGACGATTCGTCCGAATGGATCGGTGTGCAGCGATGACCATCTCCTGATCTGCTCTGCCCATTTCTCCTGTCCAGAGCGGTTGTGTAGCTTCTCTGACTGCGCGAGCGATACCGTCAAGCATCGTCGCCAATGAGATACCGCGCTCCGGTATAGTTGTATGCCGATACGGATTTACCCACTCAACAGTGCTACCTAACGATGGGGGGAGTTCCACAAAGATACGCTGCAGCGTTCCATCGTCGCTATATTCTCTCTGAAATTCGTACGTTTCTGCCTTGCCACCGCGTAGAGCGATGTCCTCATCCGTGCAGACATTAACTGTCTCACCACCTGAGGCACTCTGATTTCCATTGGTAATAATCGTACCGCGTTCACCACACGTCTCAAAACCGACAAGTTTGTTCCGTCCGAGACGTCCATTCTTATTCCCAACCATCGCGATACCGAGTCCGCCGTTTTCAAAATCAACGGCGTAGAATTCAAGATTCTCGCGATTAAAATCCCGTTTCGCTCCATCAACGTAAGGCACGACAGGCATCGTGTGTCCTATGCTGCTGACCGCCGTGGGCGCGGCATTCATTCGACATCGTATCGCGGCGAGTCCATGGTATCCGGTTGTCGAGAAAAGCCGGTAGCATTTATGGACCTCCCCGATTACGCCTTCCGCAATGAGTTTGCACACAAATTGCTCGACCGGAACGAAAGGGAAATTCTCTGATGTCTGAAGTTTTATCCCGTTTTCAGCGGCATCAGTGATCATCATATCCATTAAACCGAGGGTCGGCGCGAGTCCGGTTTCCACATTGTGCGGAATACCACATCGCGAGAGGTAACAAGAAACGACATGGTGCAGCGGCGCGGGCACAACAACATCACAGACATCCGGGGATATTTCGTCAATGAGTTTTCGGACATCGGTGTAGGCTTTAACGCCAAACTTCCGTGCACCTATCTCTGCCGATTCGGGATGCGCGTCACACACAGCGATGACCTCAAATGTGTCTTTTAATATTCCCGCTGTTGATAGATGCGATGCCCCGCGTCTACCGTGACCGATGAGGGCGTATTTTAAACGTGACATTTTGTTTTTCCCATCCGTAGCACTCACACCAAATAGCCGATGTGTTTTAAGTTCGTAGTAAGGTGATTCATCGCCCGTCGCAAACTCAAACGCGCAATGAATTGCGCTACTACAAACAAAATTATGGATCCCTCACCTAATTAACACACTGATAGCCGGTTGTCTCAAGCCTGATTCGGATTTTATCTATTTCAGTGGTGGACAATTGGCGAAGGGGTCGACGCATCGTCATTGAGGGGAATCGACCCATCAACCAGCGCGCACATTTCATGCGTTGGTGTGCGTCACTGCTCGGTTCGCCGAAGTTGTAGACAATCCGTGCTAGTGTGTCTACTTGACTGCGTGCCTTGCGCGCACCCAAAAGATCATCGTTGAGCGCAGCGTGAACGACATCCACCATCAACTCTGGTACAAAACCTGCAAATCCGATAAGGGCACCGTCGCTACCTTCGAGCAGCGAAGCGAGTAAATATTCGTCGTGACAGGTCAAGATAGGAACGTCGGGTGCTGCTTCTTTAAGTTGTTCATAGTCCCATCGCCAACGCGCCATGTCCCGGGTTCCCATCTTAATACAGACAACCTGTGGGATCTTCACCATTTCCAACATCTCTTCAAGGCTGTATCCTGCCTTCGTCCATGCTGGATATTGATGAACAATAATAGGTATGCCCGCGCCTTCGGCGACATCTTGGAAAAAGCCGACTGCGGTTTCTGGGGTCCTCCCGAACCGCAACCAATGGTGTGCGGGCATTAAGAGGATAGCATCTGCGCCAGCTTCCTTCGCTGCGAGAGCATCGTCAATTGCTGGGAGACTGCCTTCGGCACTCACGCCTGAAACGACTTTAACCCGGTCGCCAACGGCTTCGGCGGTGATTTGTGTAACCCGCTGTCTTTCAGGCAGACGGAGAGACATAATTTCGCCGGTGTGTCCGTTACAGACCACACCTTTTATGCCGGGAACGCTCGCCAGTTCCTGCATGTACTGATGCAATCCGGTTTCGTCAATAGATTCATCTTCATCAAAAGGACAGAGTGTCGCCGGAAATACACCTGCCCACGGATGGGACTGCCAATTTAAGTTCATTTTTAATTCGCTATCGGCTATCGGCTATCAGCCATCGGTAAAGAGAGTTCTAATTTAATCAATAACTTCTTACCGACAACCGGCAACTGATAACTGATAACTGTTCTCCTGACCGCTTTTTTGCACAAAATTCTACACGTATTTCTGATTTCGTTCTATTTTAACTTGATTTTGAATCCAAAATCAAGTATTATTTTAATAAAGAAGATTTCGTTTCGTTGGTGTAGTTAAAAATCGAAATGTCTGGCTTACATCACTGGAGGATGTTCAGGTGCAAAAACAGAGACGGCTTAAAATAATTGCTGCGAGCCTTGTTTTGCTAAGTGGTATGGTGTTTTTAGGGTATGCCATGCTTAAAAAGACGAGTGTGCGGCATTTTACACCTGCTTTACTTGTGGCAGATAAGGACAAAGTTGACAATCAACTCGTCCAAGTTGATGGTCTCATTTCGGAAGATAGTTCTAAATGGGATGCCGCCAATTTTAAACTCACCTTTGCTGTCCGCGATCGCGAAAGTGCAGCAACTGTCAATGTGATTTATAAGGATAGACTTAAACCAGATAACTTTGTTGATGGGGGTAGCGTTTTCGTTGAGGGTAGATATGATGCATCGCAAAACCTCATTGTTGCTACGAAACTCATGACGAAGTGTGCCTCGAAATATGAAGGCGCAGAGAGTGCTATACCTACAGATGAGACTTCGTACATTTCAAAATAAAAAATACACAACACTTAAAAAAACAATATGTTAAAAAACAATATGTTTGAAAACACCTTTTTGACGCAGCTTGCAAGTCAAAACTTGCTATCAAAAATGGGGAGGCGCAGACACGCATGACTGCGGAAATTGGACAAGCTGCTATATATCTCTCTGTGCTTTCTGGTTTATGGGCAATCGGGTTCCTCTGCGTTGGGCTGCGCACACGAAACCCCAATGCCGTGCGAAGCGGTAGGAATGCCGTTATTGCTACTTTCGGCCTTATCAGTATTGCAACGGCTGCTTTAATCTACGGTTTTGTAACCGACGACTTCTCAATGCGCTATGTTGTTGAAGTGTCCAGTGCAGCGCAACCCCTCCTTTATAAAGTCACAGCACTTTGGGGGCGAATGTCTGGCTCACTCCTGTTCTGGCTCTGGTTACTTACGGTTGCTGGG
Source organism: Candidatus Poribacteria bacterium (assembly GCA_963662915.2). Classification (GTDB taxonomy): domain Bacteria; phylum Poribacteria; class WGA-4E; order WGA-4E; family WGA-3G; genus WGA-3G. The sequence continues at coordinate 4,345,219 of CAXXEU010000002.1, forward strand.
GCGATTGTCGTCTGGCAAAACCACCGATACAATAAGCAGACGGGTGATACTCTCGCAGACTATGCTCTAATTCCTGTTGTTATCATCCAACTCTTCTTTATTCTCCTTGTCACCGGTTTAATCGAAGGCGTTTACAACCCACTTGCTCGCTTCCCGAATGGACAGGTCGCACCGGATGGTGCGGGTATGAACCCCCTCCTCCAGACACCAAGCATGGCGTTCCATCCGCCGACGTTATATATCGGTTGGATTAGTCTGACGGTGCCGTTCGCGTTTGCTGTCGGGGCACTTGCGTCTGGTAGAGTCGGAAGCGACTGGATACTCCGCTCGCGTAGATGGACGCTCTTCTCTTGGATTGTTTTGACCGTCGGTATCACACTCGGTGGCAATTGGGCGTATCGAGAACTCGGTTGGGGCGGTTATTGGGCATGGGACCCCGTCGAAAACGCTTCTTTTATGCCGTGGCTCCTCGGCACTGCTTATCTGCATTCCGTGATGATACAAGAAAAACGGAGTATGCTCAAATTGTGGAATATCCTTCTGATTACACTTGCTTTCCAATTCACATTGCTCGGAACTTTTATCACGCGGAGCGGGATTATCTCGTCGGTGCATGCGTTCGCGCAATCTGACATTGGCGGTTATTTCCTCGGTTTCATTCTAATTTCGACCGCTGGGGTTGTCGGACTTATTATTTATCGATGGAAGCGACTTAAAAGTGCTAACCGTCTTGAATCGCTTCTCTCGCGTGAGAGTGCTTTTGTCCTGAATAATTGGCTTTTTGTTGGGTTAACACTCATTATCCTCTGGGGTACGTTGTGGCCGATTATCTCTGAGGCGATTAATGGTCAAAAGGCATCTGTGCCTGAAGCCTTTTTTAATCAGGTCGTCATTATTCCGGGATTGTTGCTCCTCTTCCTGACGGGTGCGGGACCTATCATCTCATGGAAGAAAATTACCGCAAATAACTTCCGGCGTATGTTTTCGTTCCCCCTTGTGGTCGGTTTAGTGAGTGGCGCATTGACATGGGGATTTCTCGCATTAAAAGGGAATACATTTCCCATCTATTCGGTGCTTTGCGTTTCCGCTGCAGTTTTCGTGATTGTTGCGATATTTGCGGAATTTTATCGCGGTGCGAGACTCCGCGCGAAACGCCAGGAGACCTCTCTCCTCAATGGGTTGGGGCTCCTCATCCAACGGAACAAAAGACGATATGGCGGTTATATCATTCACATCGGTATTGTCATCCTTTATATTGGTATTATGGGATCAAAAGGGTATTTCCTACTTGAATCTGACAGTTTAGCACTTGGTGAATCGATGCAGGTCGGTTCGTTTGAACTTACAATGAAGGACTCGTTTGAGAGAGAATACGCCAACTATCGCAGGGCTGGTGTCATTTTTGATGTCGCAAAGAACGGAAAGCAGATTGGCACAATGGAACCGGCACGCCACTTCTATTATAAGGCAGGGCAGGGGGAACAGGATACCATCGAGTCTGCTATTCGTCACTTCGGTGTGAATGATCTCTATATTGCTCTCGGTGAGCTGCCCGCAAATATTAAAGGCGGAGATATTGTGAACGTTCAGGTGTACCACAATCCTTTAATCAGTGTCGTTTGGATTGGTGTCGCTGTTATGGTAATCGGTGGAATTATCGCTATAGCCGAAAAGTCTCAACGCAACCAAGAAGCTTGATGAGATCGGGACAGAACTATGAAAGTCAAGAAATTTGCGCGCGTTTCAACATCTATCAGTGCTGTATTTCTTGTTGTCTGCTTTTTTGCTGTCCCTATTTACTCACAAATGGAAACATCTGGTGTCTCCGAATCGCAAAATACGACGGATGTCCAGTTTAAATCCAAGTTAGATGAGCTGCTCACCACAGTTTACTGTTACTGCGGTTGTGAGCGAGAAACGATTCAAGTCTGTGTGTGTGGTACAGCTGAGCATATTGAAGCCGATTTTCGCAGCCGTTTGTCGGCTGGACAGACGGTTGAGGTGATTCGGACGAATTATCTTGACACATACGGTTCCCAGTTCTACGCAGTTATGCCAGCAGAAGGTATTAATCTGATTGCCTACATTACACCTGCTGTCATTCTTGTCCTCATTGGTGGCGTTGCTTTTGCTGTGCTCCGAAAGTCAAGGCAGATGCCAGTCGCAACAACTGATGGAGATGGCGGAGGAGACCAACGAGTCTCTGATACAGCCCTGAGACAGGTTGAAGCGGAACTGGAAAAATACAAAAACGAAAAATAAACGAGACTTCCTTTCCCCGAATAGTACACTTTAGAAAAAGGTTTTTTATGTCTTCACTTGTTCTTTTATGGATGCTAATTCTCGGCATCATGCTTCTTGTTTATCTTGGATTCCCTATCTTCTCGAAAACTGGTTCTCAAGGTGCTACAACTTCTGAAGACATAATCGAAGAACGGCGGCGAATGCTTTTTCAGGAACGTGAGCGTAGCTACGCTGCACTTGCAGAACTTGACGAAGATTACGAAACGGGAAAACTCTCGGAAGCCGACTACCAAGAATTACGCGAGGAACTCTTGCAAGAAACTGCACGCGTCATTATTCAACTTGAAGAAGAATCGCTATCGGATGTAGAAGCAGAAATTGAGAGATTTAAACAACAACGTGGAACGTAGTATGCACATTTACCGATTTTCATACAGTCATTCAGAGGGCAACGCACAGGTTCAATGTTTTGCAATGTTATGCATCGGTAGCCTGTTAGCAGTTGCCCTAATTCTTTTTTGGCTTCCGACCTCCGTTGCACAGACAGCGGCCCTTGGCAATATTCGAGGGACGGTTGTTGATAGAAAGCTTGAGAAACCACTCGCTGCACATCCTATGATCCTCACCATTCATAGGGTTGAGGCAGCTGAAACGCAGGAAACGTTGACGGATGGAGATGGCAACTACCGTTTTGCGGATTTGCCACTGGATCCGACTGCCCATTACACAGTTTCTACTGTTTATGAAGGCACGGATTATACGGAGACGGACATCGTTTTGTCGACTTGGGCTTCCAATATCACCGTCGACTTCGACATCGGCGCATTTACGGACGATAAATCGCAAATTCAGGTTAGGACGCATACCTTTATTATTGGACCGCCCCCCCCGGACCATGCCCCGGACGGTGCTGTCACCGTTATTGAGGCAATCGGTGTTGAAAACCAGAGTGATTTGGCTTTTCAAACAAAGCACGGTACCCAGACAGTTGGGTTGCATTTAAAGCTCCCGAAAGGGACTGAGGGGTTTCAACCGCATTCACCGACATCACTCACGATGAACCCTATTACTAATGATGTTATCCTCACAACACCGCTACCGCCCGGAGAATCACAGTTAGGCTATACGTATATTTTCCATGTTGAGAGAAGCGAGTTAAATTTATCACGTCGTTTGGATTTTGACACCGCGGAATTCTTGTTTTTTGTTCCAGAAGGTATCGATTTTGTCCCAAATGCACAGTTTTTTGGTGCACCGAGACGCGAACAAATTCATAATAGTGTGTATCTAATTTATCAGAGCGTTGCAGGGGAAACTTTCAATGCCGGAACAACTGTTGATTTGACCCTTAATGTAAACATGAATGCTGCTCGTGGTGCTGTGCCGGGGCAAACGTCTAACCTCGGGCAGCTGGTGCTTATTGCTGTTGCGGCAGCATTGGCTGGTGGTTTTTTCGTCGCTGCACTTTTCAAACTCCGTGCACCGAGCAGTAGCACAGAGCCCACTACTGATGATTCCGTAACACCACCCGATGCTGGGTGGCTCCGTAAACTCAGCCCTGATGATATTGAGCATGTTCGCGTCGCAAGGCTTGAATTCATTACATATCTTGATGATAAATACGAGGAGCAGAAAATCTCGGAACGCGTCTACAAACGTCTCCGCCGAGAACAAACCGAACGCCTCACCACGCTCTTAGAGCAGCACAAAAGGGGAAACGATGCATAGCAAATACCACATCGCTGATTTGATAGTCATGTTAGGTCATATAGACGAGAATGTTCGGAACACTGCGAAAGCAGAATTGGTTGCTATCGGTAGACCCGCCGTTCCGCAACTCATTGATGTCCTTACCCAAGAATGCTGGTATATGTCTGGGTATGGTGCTGAGTTCTATACACATATCGAGGAATCTGCTATCCCTGTTTATATGGAGCAGATGGCGAATTATGCTTCGGAGATACTCGCAGAAATCGGAGAGTCCACTGTTCCAGAGTTGACGGCGGAACTCACCAGAGCCGAACGCGAGTTTTCTGAGTGGTTCTATAAGTATTTGCGACCTGAACAAACTGACCATCTTATCACAATGTTGGCGTATGTTAAGAAAGGAGAATAAGTGCGATGGACAGCGAAGGTGCTATAGCTGACCTGATCGAAGATCTGTCAGATATGGATGACGATGTCCGTGAGGCTGCGAGAAAAGAATTGGTTAATATCGGTGAACCAGCTATACCACAACTCATTGAGGTGCTCGCCGAGAACTTGTGGGACATTTCGGACCAAGCCTCTGATATTTTAGCAGAAATCGGTGGTGCTGCTGTACCACCGCTCATGGAAGAATTAACGATAGTCGGACGATATCATGCCTTGTGTATTAGCGATACGCTCGGCCGTATTGGTGCCCCTGCTATCCCCGCGCTGACCGAAGCTTTACAAGACTTAGACGAACAACTCCGCGAATACGCTATCCGCGCCTTCAACAATATGGGCTCTGCAGCAATTGACGCGATACCCGTACTTATTCGAGCTTTGTCGGATCCAGAGCAAGAGGTCAGAACTTATAGCGCGTATGCGCTCGCAAACCTTGGAGGTGCTGCTAAGGATGCTGTTCCCGCGCTGATTGAAGCATTAGAAGATGAGTCTGAACGCGTCCAATACCACGTAGCGTATGCATTGGAAAAAATCGGCACCCCAGAGGCGAAACAGGCGTTGGTAGCATTGATGGCTTAAAAAATTTGAAAAATTGGGCGCAAATATGGTATAATTAAGAAAAGTAGATTATTTTTATGGGCATGAATATTAAGAATAAAGGTGCAAATATTGCAATGTAACTAACAAAGAATCAATTTGTTTATTTATCCACTCATCTGGTGTTGTCAAGAGTCTCGAACTGTGGCATGTTTTCGATGAGTTATACGATATCAGAATGGGATACGGAAAAATTAGAAGGGAGCCAAGATGGCAAAGTACGATTTTGTAATCGCTGTAGGAGGGGCGCCCGGTCAAGGGATTGATACCGTTGGTAAAAGTATGAGCCAAATCTGTGCTCGGCACGGTCTCCACGTTTTTACCTATAGTGCTTACCAATCTCTCATCCGCGGCGGTCATACCTTCCTCACCGTCAGAATTAGTTCTGAACCCGTCGCTAACCACGGCGATAAGATAGATATGGTTATCGCACTGGATCGGAACAGTTTAGAAACCCACCTTCCACATGTCGCACCCGGTGGTGCTATTATCTATAACAGTGATGATGTTAAAGCTGCACCCGAACGCGACGACATCCAACTCTGTCCTATCTCCTATAAGGAATTGTCCAATGGTGCTGATAGAAGAAAGTTGATGCTGAACATCTGTATGTTCGGTGTCGCTTTGAAAATGGTTGGTGGAGATTTAAAAGTACTCGAAGATATTATCAACCTTACGTTTGGACGTAAAGGACAGGCATTGGTGGACGCGAATATTGATGTCGCGCGCGCCGGCTACAATCATGCAGCGGAACACTTTACCCCGTTTGAGGCGCAGTTTGAGAAGCAAGAACCTGCACTGGCTTTCGTTGATGGAAATTCGGCGATGGCAATGGGAGGCGCAGCAGCAGGTGTCAAATTTTATGCTGCCTATCCGATGAGCCCTTCAACAGGGGTCCTTCACTGGATGGCAAACAATGCACGCGACCTAAACATCATGGTCCGCCAATGTGAAGACGAAATCAGTGTGGTCAATATGATTATTGGCGCGGCACACGCTGGATGTCGTGCGATGTGTGCAACATCAGGTGGTGGGTTCGCTCTCATGTCAGAAGCTATCGGTAGTGCTGGCATGATGGAAATTCCGATCGTTGTTATTAACGTCCAGCGCGGCGGGCCCTCCACAGGCTTACCTACAAAAACCGAACAAGGCGATTTATGGCAGATTCTTGGGGCCAGCCAAGGCGATTTCCCGAAAATCGTTGTGGCTCCCACAAGTATCATGGACGGCCTTGATGTAATCCCTGAACTCTTCAACCTCGTGGATAAATTCCAATGCCCCGGCATGGTCCTCTCTGATCTTACGCTTTCTATGGGCTTCACGACGTTTGAACCAGATGCCGTCAATTGGCAACCGGAGATTGATCGAGGGGCTCTTATCAGGGGGCCGGTGCAACCCGAAGGTGAGTACCTCCGCTATGAGATTACCGACAGTGGCATCTCACCGAGAGCGGTCCCCGGTACCCCAGGACATGTACACGTCGTTGCTACCGATGATCACGATGAAGATGGCACTTTGATTAGTGACGAATTCACAAATCCGCATAAACGGCGCGACATCATGGAAAAACGTCAACGGAAAATGGACGGTATCCTTGAACTCCTACCGCCTCCGACGCTTGAAGGACCTGAAGACGCGGAAATCACGCTCATTGGATGGGGATCTACACATAGTGTGATTGCGGAAGCTGCTGAACAGCTAACGGAAGCCGGTATGTCCACGAATCATATTCACTTCAAATGGATCTACCCGATGGACGAAGATGCAGTCAATGAAGTGCTTGCAAAATCGGCGCACGCCGTTATTGTTGAGTGTAATTACACAGGGCAATTCGCACGCTTCCTGCGCGGTGAAACCGGCTTTAAGGCGGACGGGCAGATTCGCAAATATGACGGTGAACCGTTTATGCCACACCACATTGTTGATGGAGCCCGGGAACTCTTAAAGAGTAAGACAGAACTATATGTCCCCCATCAAGAAATTGTAGTCTAATAAAGGAGGATGAATCAGATGGCGAAACGAGAAAGATCCACTCAACGAGAAAGACCCATTAAAGGGGCACCTACGGCGAAGGACTTTCAAGGCGATGTGCGTCCGGATTGGTGTGCGGGGTGTGGTGATTACGGTGTACTTAGTTCTCTGCAGAGTGCTTATGCAAAACTCGGCAGAGGCAATCATGAACACCTCACGGTAAGTGGCATTGGTTGTTCCTCCAACCTTCCCGGCTACATTCGGACTTATGGAATGCATACGCTCCATGGGCGATCACTTGCGGTTGCGACGGGTGCCAAGCTTGCCAATCACGAAATGAATGTGGTTGTCACTGGTGGCGATGGCGACGGATATGGTATCGGAGGAAACCATTTCATCCACACGATGCGGAAGAATATTGACCTTCTCTATATCGTGATGGATAATCAGATTTATGGGTTGACCATTGGCCAAGCCTCGCCGACGAGTTTGATGGCTATGAAGACGAAAAGCACACCTTTTGGCAATATAGAGGCACCGCTCAATCCGATTGCGATGGCAATTGTTACCGGAGCGACCTATGTCGCGAGGGGGTTTAGCGGTAATCCAAGACAACTGGCAGAATTGATGTACAACGGCATGCAGCACAAGGGTTTTGCCCTTATTGATGTGTTTAGTCCTTGCATTACTTTCAATAAAGATAATACGAGTGACTTTTTCAAACAGCGCGTCAAAGAACTCGAAGACCACGATCCGAGTGATAAAGCCGCTGCACTTGAGGAAGCCGTCAAGTGGGGAGACGAGATTCCGATCGGGTTGTTCTATCAAGATACCAGTCGTCCCTCTTTAGATGAAATGGAACCTGTTTTGGAAAACGGTCCCATGGCACATCAACCGCTCGGTATTACCAAAGAACAAGGCGATGCCATTATCCAGAGTATGATGTAAGACGGACGTAGTGTCGGTAGTTTTTCGCACGCCTACTTTTGTTTATGATATCGGTTGACTATAGGGCGGGGTCATGCTCCGTCCTATGTCTTTTTTTAGCGTTACGGAATCGTTCTGACTATGCGTACCCGTGCTTCCGAACTCACAAAATACTTTGGACACCGCACAGTTGTCAAAGATGCTACACTCTCGGTGCGTCCGGGAGAAGTCGCTACGATTTTTGGTCCTAACGGAGCGGGAAAAACAACGCTCATCAAAATGCTCGCAACCCTCCTCCGACCGACATCAGGATCACTTGAAATTGAAGGCACAGATGCCATCGCGAACCCTGCAGACGTGCGACGGACATTGGGGGTCGTCATTCATGAACATCTGGCTTACCCGACCTTCAGTCCTTATGAGAATCTCAGGTTTTTCGGGCAGATGTACGGGGTCAAGCAGCTTGAACATCGCGCAACAACGCTTCTCACAGAAGTCGGGCTGCAACGTTTTATCCATGAACCTCTGCATATCTTCTCACGTGGCATGACGCAGCGCTTTATGATTGCCAGAGCTCTTCTCCATCGTCCCTCAGTATTGTTACTTGATGAACCCTTCTCTGGATTGGACGCTTCTGCTCAACAGTTCGTCCTTGAACGCATCGCACAAGAACGCAAAAAAGGGACAGGTGTTGTTGTTACCACACACAACACGGAGTTGGGGTATCTCGTGGGTACCAGGTTTCTCTTTATGGTAAATGGAGCGCTCGAAGAAGTCGCACGGAAAGATGAAATCTCAGCGGAGACACTATTGCTCACGTATAAAGAGAGGTTGTAGAATATTGATCCGAAGCGGATATAGATAGGCACTTCTAAATCGAGACAAATATGAGGTTCCCACTTCGTCAAATTGGTGCATTGATTCGCAAAGACCTTGAACTTCAATTCCGTTCAAAGGAAACGCTGGCATTAATTTTCGTCTTTAGTGTGCTTGTTGTTCTTATCTTTGCTTTTGCGTTTGGTCCGATTTTCCCTGAAAAGGTAGAGCGTGGTAAATTAACAGCGAGTGTCCTCTGGGCAGCGTTCGTTTTTGCAGGAATTATCACCTTGAATCGTTCATTTGCTATAGAACGCGCACACGCTGCTTTGCAAGGTATTCGACTTACTGGTGTTGATGCGGGGAACCTTTATCTCTCTAAAGTTATCAGTAACGTCGTTTTTCTATTTTTGGTGGAAGTTGTTATAACTCCCATCGCACTTCAATTCTTAGACTTACTTGATGTGGCAACGGTGGGTGTGTTACTGAAATTGTTCGGCGTGCTGAGTATTGGGACGCTCGGTTTTTGTGCGGTCGGTGTGCTCTTAGCCGGTATGTCTACAAGCGCGAACGGCGGTGAAAGTCTTCTCTCTGTTATTCTGCTCCCACTTGTTATCCCGATTATTATGGGCGGAGCGAAATGCACCGTCTCGCTTCTGGTAACCGGTGGATTAGAAAACAAATTTTGGCTGCAACTGCTCGTCGGATACAGTTTAGTTTTTCTGGCATCTGCGTATTTACTCGCCGATGCGGTTATTGAGGAATAATGGCTATCAGTGGTCAGGTCGCTTCGCTTTCAGCCGTCAGTAGCGCGTGTAGCATGCAAAACGTAAGCAACTCCACAAACGGCTTTTGCTGAAAGCCGACAGCCGATAGCGATAAAAAAAGGAGAGGAACTTGTCAGAAATTATCCATATTCATGCACGCGAGATATTAGACTCGCGTGGTAACCCGACAGTCGAAGTTGACGTTGATTTAGCATCGGGAGCATTCGGACGCGCCGCGGTTCCGTCTGGGGCCTCTACCGGTGAACACGAGGCGGTTGAGCTGCGTGATAAGGATGCTGGGCGGTATCTGGGCAAAGGTGTTCAGAAAGCCGTCGAAAATGTCAATACTGTTATCGCTGAAGCTCTCGTCGGCGAAGATGCCTTCGCACAGAGCGATATTGATACTGCTATGCGTGAACTTGACGGCACAGAAAACAAAAGCCGTCTCGGTGCAAACGCGATTTTAGGGGTCTCCTTAGCCGTTGCGAAAGCTGCTGCTGCTGAAGCCGGACAGCCGTTATATCGCTATATCGGCGGAACAAACGCGAAAGAACTTCCTTTACCGATGATGAACATCCTAAACGGAGGTTCTCATGCTGATAACAACGTTGACATCCAGGAATTTATGGTGATGCCAGCGGGGGCAGCAAGTTTTGCCGAAGCACTTCGCATGGGTGCCGAGATCTTTCACAGTCTTAAAGCCGTCTTACAGGAACGGAATTGCAACACGGCTGTTGGCGATGAGGGCGGATTCGCACCTGATTTGGGATCCAATGAGGAAGCGATTGCTGTGATTATTGAAGCCATTGAGCGCGCCCGTTATCTGCCAGGTGAAGATATTCTTTTGGCGTTGGATGCTGCTTCGAGTGAATTTTATAATCGAGATACCAGGACCTATGAGTTAAAGGCGGAAGCGCAACCGACCAAATCACCCGAAGAGATGGTTGCCTTTTACACTGAGCTCTGTGAGAAGTATCCGATCGTCTCCATTGAAGATGGTATGGATGAAAACGATTGGGAAGGTTGGAAACGTTTGACCGAGGCGATTGGCGACAAGGTTCAACTCGTCGGAGACGACCTTTTTGTGACCAATACGACCCGTTTACAGCAAGGGATTGATGGGCAGATCGGCAACTCTATCCTCATCAAAGTCAACCAGATAGGGACTTTGACGGAAACGCTTGATGCGATTGAACTCGCACGACGCTTCAATTATACGGCTGTGGTTTCGCATAGATCTGGTGAAACGGAAGATACCACTATTTCTGACCTCGTTGTGGCAACGAACGCTGGTCAGATAAAGACGGGGTCGCTTTCTCGCACTGACCGTGTCTGTAAATATAACCAACTGCTCCGGATTGAGGAAGAATTGGCAGAAAGTGCCATTTTTGCTGGCAGGAAGGTCTTCTATAATTTGGCAGATCGCGGTTAAAGGACTCTCTATTATAATGAGGTTTACCTTATGCGCGTTATGCGTCTAATCTTATTTTTCATTGCACTCGGTTTACTTTTGGTGAGTGTTAGGCAATTTATGAACGGTTACGACGACTGGCAGAAGGCACAGATTACTGAGGATCTCTATCGTGCCGAGATACGGAAACTGGAAGATGAACGGGATCTGCTTCAAACGCGCGTTGAAATGCTGAAAAGCGATACGCTTACTAAAGAACGGCTTGCACGAAAACGGCTTGGTTATGTTAAACCCGGTGAACTTAAGTTTAAAGTCGTCAAACCTGATGCCGTTGAATAATTTCGCTTTGTCCTATGATTAAATCACCTTGGGACAGAAAAAGGTGTTGTATTTTCATACCAAGTGTATTAGAATAAAAGCACAGGTCTATCCCTAAGTGAGGAATTGCTATTTTGGATAAGCGACGAACCGCATCTAATGCCTCAAAACCAGAAGAACCTATCGAGAAGGATACCAGCAACTTAGACAAATCTGGCTATACTTCCCTACACGATGCGGCGCGGGACAACGCTCGCGAAGCGGTAACGGTGTTAGCAAAAAAAGGTGCTGACATCAATGCTTTGGATCAGTATGGGTATCCACCGCTACATTGGGCAGCATGGCACAACGCTTCGGAAGCAGCGGCGATATTGCTGGAACATAGTGCCAATGTAAACGCACAGAATGATAAGGGGTTTACTCCCTTACACTGGGCAGCATGGAACAACGCACATGAAACAGCGACAGTCCTAATTGAGAACGGTGCAGATGTTCATGCGGAAAATAATGAAGGTGATACACCGCTCCACTGGGCAGCGTGGCGTAATGTTTATGAGGCCGAGGCACTATCACTGGAAAACCGAACGGGGGTTAACCCGAGGGAAAAGTCTGGCTATACGCTCTTACACTGGGCAGCGTGGCGTAACGCTTATAGAACAGCGGTCCTGTTAATAGAGAGTGGTGCTGATGTTAACGCACGGAATCATAAGGGTGATACCCCTTTACACATCGCAGCAGAGGACAACGCGCATGAGGTGGCGATTGCGTTGATAGATCACGGTGCTGATATTAACGCGACGAATGAAAATGGCGATACCGCTCTCCATGTTGCGGCATCTCACAATTCGCATGAAACAGCAGCTTATCTGGTAAAAGATGGTGCTGATGTCAACGCAGTCGGTGAAAATGATTATACGGCTCTCCACATCGCAGCGCGGGACAATGCGCGTCAAATAGTGGCTGTGCTGTTAGAAAATGGCGCGAACCTCAATGCCAAGGACAAAGATGGGTACACTGCCTTGGATCTTGCTGAACAACAGAAAGCACTTGAGGCAGTAAAGATGCTCTGTGTTCATCGAGATAACCGATCGTGGTTAAGGACTTTAGCGGGACGTTGATGACAGATACAACTACAAGTAATCTCGTTTTATGGTATCAAAAGCAGTCTGAAGAGTGGACAGACGCACTGCCTGTTGGAAATGGACGGCTCGGTGCGATGGTGTTCGGCGGCGTGAAACGCGAACGTATCCAGCTTAATGAGGAAAGCCTCTGGGATGGCGGACCTCGCGACGCAAACAATCCAAGGGCTTTAGAAGCACTCCCCGAAGTCCAACAACTACTTTTTGATAATAAAAACGAAGAAGCGACGCAGCTCGCCAGCGAAACGATGCACGGGATACCTGAACGCATCAAGTCCTATCAGTCCGTTGGCGATCTGTTTTTGGAATTTGCGCATAGTGATTGTGTAACGGAGTATCGTCGAGAACTCGACCTGAATACGGCTGTCGCAAAGACAACCTATCGCGTTGGTGAAACTAATTTTACAAGAGAGGTCTTCGCCACGGCAGTGGATAACCTTATTGTAATTCGGGTTGAATGTGACACACCGGGACAGCTCGCTTTTGACGCGACAATGACACGCGAGCAGGACGCTACTGTTGAAGTTATCGCCGACAATCTTCTCCGACTTGATGGACAGACCGGCGATGACGGTGTGCTCCGGTTTTCAGCGTATCTACAGGTCCAGATTGAAAGTGGCATAGTTCAGGCAGAGGCGGATAGGCTCTCTGTGCGAGATGCCGATACTGTTGCGCTCTTCCTCGCTGCTGCGACAAGTTACATCAATCAGGAGGATGCAAGTGGAGACCCACGCGTCCTTTGCGAAGATTGTCTGAAAAATGTTGAGGCGAAATCTTATTCGTCAATTCTCAAGGATCACATAGCCGATCACCAGTCTCTTTTTCATCGCGTAGACCTGAATCTTGGCACGACCGAGGCTGCAAGTTTACCTACCGATAAACGCTTAGAAGCCGTCAAGGAAGGTGCTTTGGATCCCGGACTCGTCGCGCTCTACTTCCAGTACGGACGCTACCTGCTTATGGGAAGTTCGCGACCCGGGTGCCTTCCAGCAAACTTGCAAGGTGTCTGGAACGAACACATGAATGCACCTTGGAACAGCGATTACCATACCAATATCAACCTCCAGATGAACTATTGGATTCCGGAGGTTTGCAACCTTCCAGAATGCCACACAGCTTTGTTTGATTACATGGACACACTTGTTGAACCCGGGCGCGAGACGGCGAAACGCCATTACGGGGCTGACGGTTGGGTTGTCCACCATGTCTCCGATATATGGGGGTTCACAACACCTGCTGATGGAGTCTGGGGCATCTGGCCCATGGGGGCGGCATGGTTGTGTGAACACCCGTGGGAACATTACCTTTTCGGTGGCGATCTGGAATTCCTTCGGAAACAGGCGTATCCGTTGATGAAAGGTGCGGCACGTTTTATCCTTGATTTCCTCGTTGAAGCACCCGAAGGCACAGCCGTTGCTGGCAAACTCGTTACCAACCCGTCTCACTCACCCGAAAATAGTTTCCTGAAACCCGACGGCACGCGCTCTCTCTTTACTTACGCAGCAACGATGGATTTAGAAATTATCCATGAACTCTTCACGAACTGCATCGCCTGCATCGATGTCCTTGAAGAAGATGTCGAATTCCGTACCGAGTTGGCTTCTGCACTGGAACGCCTTGCACCGCTCCATATTAGTGAGAAAACCGGACGGCTTCAGGAGTGGGTTTTCGATTACGGCGAACCCGAACCCGGACATCGCCACATGTCGCATCTCTATGCCCTCCATCCGAGTTGCCAGGTTACACTCCGCGGCACACCCGAATTGGCAGCGGCGGTAAAGAAATCGTTAGAATATCGGTTGGCACACGGCGGTGGACATACCGGGTGGAGTCGCGCGTGGCTCGTCAACTTCTGGGCACGACTTGAGGATGCCGAAGAGGCATACACCCACCTTCAAGCACTTCTCGCAAAATGTACCTTAACGAACCTATTTGATACGCATCCACCGTTCCAAATTGATGGCAACTTTGGAGGTACTGCTGGTATCGCCGAGATGCTGCTACAGAGCCATGCTGGTGAGATTCACCTACTACCCGCGCTTCCGAAAGCATGGAGCACGGGACACGTTAAAGGGCTACGCGCCCGCGGTGGGTTTGAAGTGGATATGGTGTGGGAAAATGGACGACTTACTGAGGCGAAACTTCATTCCACATTGGGGCAAGCCTGCACTGTCCGACCGGCGGTCGGTGTTTCGGTAACGTGTGATGGCGTATCCGTTGAAGCGGCGCAATCGGACTCAGTTGTGAGGTTTAGCACAGAGGCAGGAAAAACCTACACAATCAAGGTAGTCTCTTTGTAGCACAAACTTTTAGTTTCTGTAGTTTGTGTCTTACGGGTATAATCCTTCAAGCAACTCCAACCTTTAAATTCGATTCCACGTTATACCGGGAGCCGAGTCTGATTGGCATACGCTTTGATGCGTTCAGTTGCCAATTCAATGTAACTCTCCTCAATATCATATCCGATATAGTGTCTCCCTGACTTCAAGGCACTCAAGCACGTCGTGCCACTCCCACAGAACGGATCCAGGACAACATCCCCGACAAAAGTATAGAGTTGAATGAGTCGATGCGGAAGTTCCTCAGGAAACGGAGCAGGATGTCCAATCCGTTTCGCTGAGACTGATGGAAAAGTCCAGACGCTTTTGGTCCATTCTAAAAAGCCTTCTTTGCAGATTGAGTTTTCTTTTCCTTTTCTTTTCCGTGAGAAAGAACCTTTGGAGAAGACGAGGATGTATTCGTGAACATCTCTCAGCACAGGGTTCGCTGCCGATAGCCAACTCCCCCACGCCGTTGAACTTCCGGCACTTGAGGCTTTGTCCCAAATAATTTCACCCCGCATGTGGTAACCTATCGCCAACATATCTTCTATGATGTAGCTATGCAAGGGGATATAGGGTTTCCGTCCTAAATTGGCGATATTGATACATGCCCTACCACCAGTAACCAATTTTTTGTAAGTTTCAGCGAAAATAGTGTAGAGGAGTTCCCTATATTCTGTGAGTGACAGGTCTTCGTCGTATTCCTTTTTCGCGTTGTACGGCGGGGATGTGACCATCAGATGAATACTTTCATCAGGAATTGCAGACATGTCTGTACTGGATGCGCAATAGAGTTGATCGAGGTTTTCAGTAAGGATAGGGTTTTCTGCCCACGTATCGGGTTCCGGGAGTTCCTGATCGGCGTAGAGTCTACTCCCATAAAATTCGCTGGCATCGTGATTGATTCTCCCGGGCGTTCCAAACGCACTGGTTTGCGTTCCGCCCTTCCGAGATTCTGAATTGTTTTTATTTTTATACGCCATCTTCTACCAACCGGCATTACCTCTGTCCTGCTTAGCTGCTTCCGCCAATCACAATAAGGAACGCACTATCTTCATTGGCATGGACACTATGAAGGATGTCAGCCGTGAAGGTAACGCTATCACCTTGTTCGAGCGTTATTTTGTCGTTACTTGTTGTAAATATGATGTTCCCACTAAGCATAAGGACCGTGGCGGCTGCCGGTGCTGAGTGCTCCACAAGTGTTGCTTCCGATTTCATAGCGATAACGACGATAGTCAATTCATCCCCGCGGGCTAATGTCAGTGAGGCTCTACCTGACGCAGCAGACGCGGCTTCTTCCATGAGTTTTTCAGCCATTGACACGAGTGGAAAGGACTTCGTCAACGATGTATTTAGATCTACTGGTCTGTAAGGTCTTTCAAAGGATGTATTCATTATATATCTCCATAATTGAGACTGAAAATAGAGTAAAATTTGAGGACGGTAACGTTGGTAGACGCTAATACTGGTCTGGGGACCAGAAGATGACATCGCGTTTGGGAAACAAAACCGCTAAAAACGCCGAAATTTCTTCGGATACTGAAGCGTCAGAGCTTACTTGTTCCCACCCAATTTCGCCAAACAGGAGTTTCCAAAAATCTGCTTCGGATAGGTCTATGCCGAAGTCAACTGCCTCAGTCTCTTCAGAAACGATTTGCAGCGTACCGTCACGATTGTGTCGCAACACTGACTGCTCGTTATTGAGCGTCGGCAATTTGACAGCAAGCGGTGGGAATGCCTCTTCGGCATCCGCAATTCGCGATTCCCACTGAACAATAAGACGACGCAAAAACACAGATGGACGGACAGCATAAAGCATCATCGCTGTGTATTCTGTTGGGTTTGCCTGACCGTCGCACCCCGCTATCAGGCCTTCGACAAATGGGTGTTGAACCGGAAATCTACCTGCTATCTCCTCAACGGCTTCTGTTTTACAGGCTTGCAAAAGATGGGATACGAGTGCGTCCAAAACCGACGGATTATCACGGGCATACCCTACTTCACGTACCTCCGCACGCTTTCCGTCTATCTCATAGTTGAGATACCCCGCGATTTGTCCATTTCGATGCGCAATAACGGTAGGATACACACCGCGAATGCGGGAAGGTACCATATCCCAATAGGCGCGTGTCCGTGAAATGGTTCCGCTCTGTTCAGCACTGGTGAGGTCGTATAGTGCTGCAACGGCATCTAAATCTGTTTCTGGATTGAAATCGGTTATTTGCCAGTCAAATGCATCTACGACACGCGCTGCTGAGTTGCACGATACATTGAAGCCGTGTAGTGGCAGAGAGGTCCATCCCAATCGGCTGTAAAATGCCTCTGGGATGATCGTAAACAGCACACCAAGATCACAGCCCGTCGTCTCCAGATAGTCGATTGTGTCTCGCATGAGGGCAGATGCATAGCCGACCCCACGATAATGCGGATGCGTACAGACGCTACCGATGCCACCCATCGTTACCAAAGATGCACCGATCCGTATACGTCGTTCCCAGACGCGCAGGGTCGAAATAATACGATCGTTTACAACAACGACTCGCGTCTGTGAGAGCTTATAACTGCTATCGCCTTTCACATACTGCCAATAGCGTTCCTGTCCATTTGAGTCAAACGCCAAGCAGCTAAGTTCAATGACCTGTTCTAACTCTGATTCACGAGCACCTCTAATTTCCATATTTTTTAATGATTTAAGGTCCTACTTTAATAGTTATCGGCTGCCGGTTAAAGAACAATTTCTAACAAACTACCCGAAACGTGGTGTACTCCAGAAAGTGGTGAATTGTTACATCAAGACCTCTTAACTGAAAACTAATAACCGATAACTGTTAACTATTATTGCATTGAAAAGACAACGCCTAATGCCTCGTTCGGCGTTTGAATTAATCTCTCGCAGCCCTCAGCTGCATCATCAATCGGCATAATATCTGTAATCAATGGTTGCACCTGAATCTTGCCCTCTGACATGAGTCGTAACGATAGTTCTAAGTTGCGTTGTGTGGGCCACAGGACGAATACCGGTGGATAATCGGCACCGTGTTCATAATCCGCATCGTGGTAACCCGGACCCGTCCGCGCCGCACTAATAACGTCCACGTTACCGAGTCCTGCTGCGAAACCGTGCGTAATATTCGCGCCCCCAACGATAACAATCCGTCCAACTTTGTGCGTATCGGGTGCAGTCTTCAACATCGCTCGGATCTGTTGAAACGCGCTCGTTGCATCGCCACCAAAGGCGATAATCCCGCAATCCATGCCGTAGCCGTTGGTGAATTCGGCTGCGATGGGAGTTGGATCCGTGTCCGAGACATTTATTGCACGATGTATTCCAGCGTTTTCGGCAATGCCTATCCGTAAGGGGAACCTATCCAAACCGATAACATAAGCACCAGCAGTTTTGGCTATTTGACATGCGAATTGTCCGACAATACCCAATCCAGCGACGACAACGTTTTCGCCGATACGGATGCGTCCGCGTTGTACGGCATGAAGTGCGGTTGCTGCAAGATGAATGGATGCGGCTTCTTCACTTGTAACGTTATCAGGAACCTTCGCGCATAAGTTGTGTGGTACACAGGCATACGTAGCGTGGAGTGCGTAGCCACCACCCATACCAGCGACCCTATCGCCGAGCTCAAATTCGTCGCAGCCGCCTTCTTTGCCTATGACGACACCGGCGTTTGTGTATCCGAAAGGACGCTGCCGCGCCTCAGAGCCTGGGTTCTCGCGTCGCCGTTTGACACCACCGAGTTCTGTGCCTGGACTTACCATTGAAGCATGGACTTCAATCAAGAGTTGCCCCGGTTTCGGTGCAGGCGTTGCCTGTTCCTCTGTCCAGATACGTCCAGCTTCGTTCATCATCACAACTTTTCTTGTTTCACTCATAAGTAACACCTTCTACTTTTATGATCGATTATCTCTATCGGTAAGGCTCTAAATCAATCCCCGGATATGCCTGCTCAAGACGTGAAAGTGCCGCCGGTGTATAGTATCCATTGCCAGGGGCAGGCCATCCTAAAACGCATCGCGCCGCAGGAGTCGTTCGCGCCACAAATTTCATATACTGTGGACTTCCCCAACCCGGCACTGGACGCGTCGTTTTACACCAATCCGAATTGTCCGCACGATGGAAGTGATATCCCATCCATGCGCGTTGTTTGCTTTTGTTCTGAAACGGTTGTGCGGCGTGAACGAGGTAGCTGGAGCGGAACGCCACACTCCCCGCTTTCGCCGTAACCGGAATCGGATCCGCAAGTTGCCCTTTAAATTCACGCAAATCAGGAATACCCACACCGCCTGCTCTACCCGGATATTTCGCCCATATTGTATCCAGCTGGTCCTGTGAACCCGGACAAACAAGCATTGGCGCGCCGTCCAATTCGATGTCGTGCAGGATAATACCGGACAAGATATATCCGTAGCGTTGCCAATCCGGATGCGGCGGCAAAGCCGAGTTCGTCCCATTGTCAATATGGTATCCTTGCCAAGGGTGTTCACTATGACGGCTATCGGTGAGTCCCTCTCGGAGAAAAATCTGCCCGTAGCTGAGCCGAATCTCTTCCGTGCCTAATAGTTGCTGCGCGATTCCTAAATATGACTCATTTTCGAGGAGTTTATCCACTGCTTCCAAGCCTGTTGGAAAATGGAGTACCTTTCCGAAGGGACCAGCAAGCCGTTGCATATCACTGTTTTTCTCATAAGCACTTTTCAGAGCGTCCGGCTGCGTATCCCATTTCCCACGATATTCAGTATAGGTCAAACCATCATAAGCATTCCGTTCGACCGCTTCAAGAGCTGGAGCAGTCTCGCCCTCTGAAAACACATTCGACACTACAAGCGTTCCATCTCGTTTCCATGCTATCAGTTGTTTCGTTGTCAGCTGCATGAAGGCTACCTCCGTGTGAACGTTTCCCATTTATCCTCTTGAACGGCTTCGCTATCTGCTTGTTGTTGAATTGTCTGCCACCATTCCTGATTTTCTATATACCATTGAATCGTCTCACGCATTCCGACTTCAAACGGAATTTTTGGTTTCCATCCAACATCGCGGGAGATCTTCCGTGAGTCCAACAGATACCGACAATCATGTCCCGGCCGGTCAGGAACATAGGTTTTTAATTCCTGGGGTTTGTCCAGAGCGTCTAAGATGAAGTCGCTAATTGCCTCAATGCTCTTCTCTACACCACTCCCGACGTTGTAAGTTTCACCGACTTTGCCTCGCTTGATAACCGCTGCGACGGCTCGACAGTGGTCTTCAACATGTAACCATTCCCGGCGGTTATGACTGCTGCGATAGAGCGTTAAGGGTAAGTTTTGGAGCGCGTTGGTCGTGAACAACGGAATAAGTTTCTCTGGATGCTGATAAGGACCATAATTATTCGCACAATTAGAAATCGTGATTGGCATGCCGAAACTGTGGAAATAGGCGTTCACGAGATGATCGGCTGCGGCTTTAGAAGCGTTGTAAGGGGTCTGTGGACGATAGGGAGCATTTTCACTGAAGGCATCGGGCGAACCTAAAGGGAGTTCACCGTAGACTTCACAGGTGGAGATATGGTGAAACCGATCCACACCGTACTGACGAGCCGCGTCCAGTAGTATCTGTGTACCCATCACATTCGTTTCAAAGAAACGCCTCGGATGTAGAATCGCGCGGCTGTTGTGCGATTCAGCGGCGAAATTGACGATCACATCTGGACGCTCTGTTTTCAAAACGTCTTCTACAAGAGTTGTATCAAGAATATTACCGTGGACGAATTTGTAACATTTTGAGGAAGGGGTTTCCGCCATATCGGTCAGATTAGAGAGATTTCCAGCATACGTCAGCAGGTCAAGGTTAATAACAGTATCGTCTGAGTAGTGCCGCAGCCAATATCGGATGAAGTTCGTGCCGATAAACCCAGCACCACCCGTAACCAGTAATTTCATCCTTTTTTAATTCCTTTTCGCCCTTACACGTCGCTTTGGTGCTAAAAGGTCCATATCCAGTTTCTTGTGTGATGCCACAACTTGTTTTCGCGTCTGACTGAATTCGTGCCGGAGAAAGATAAAGAAGGCATCATCTCCATTCAAACGAAACTTACCGCGTTTTTTAGGCATTGGTTCCGGCCTTTATCCTATAAATTGAGCAACTATATCTTATCAGAAACAAACTATAGGTGTCAACTTAAATTCGTTGACAAGCAATGATAGATGGTGTAAAATAGCAAGCAAATCTAAATCATAAGCGTTCTACGACGCGAGATTCGCGCCTTGCGAAGGAAAAAATAATGCACCAACGCAGATTGGGAAATACAGGACTCATCGTCTCCGAAATCGGTATGGGGACATGGGAACTCGGAGGACGTGAATGGGGAGACATCGGTGAAACGGATGCTGTGGATCTCCTCCGATACGCCTTTGAAAGTGGTGTTACCTATTACGATACCGCGGACCAATATGGCAGTGGACGTGCCGAGCAACTACTCGGTGAAGCGTTTTCAGCACTCGGTAATAGAGTCGTTATTGCCACCAAACTCGGTTATGAGTTGGACTCTGATGGCTGGATTAGCCATGGATGGAAGCAGCCATCGTTCAACGTCTCACCCGACTACATCCGACAAGCAGTTGAAGGAAGCCTCAAACGGTTAAAAAGGGATGTCATAGACATCTACCAATTCCACGCACCGCCCCCAGCAGCCGAGTGGGATGATGCCTTTGGAACAATGGAGGAACTCAAAGCCGAAGGGAAGATTCGCTTTTATGGGTTGTGCCTTGGCAGCGAAGCGGATGCACGCAAAGCGATGGCGGAGACCAACGTTTCCTCATTACTGCTCACGTATAATATCCTTTCTCAGGAGATGGGAACCTCGGTGATGGAAACCGCCGCTGAAAAGGGGGTTGCTGTCATTGTCCGGCAACCCTTATCGTCGGGGCTTCTCTCTGGGCAGCTCGGACCGGACACCGTGTTCGCAAAAAATGATTATCGGAAAACTTGGCCACGTGAGAAATTCCTCGCCGACTTGGAGCGGGTAGAACAGGCGAAATCAATCATTGGAAACAAAGCGAAAAGTCTCCCACAAGCCGCCCTTAAATTTATTTTAGCGCATCCGGCTGTTTCCAGCGTTGTACCAGGGATGATGACACCCGCGCAGGTTGATGATGGAGTCGCAACTTCAGGCGCAAACCCGATGCCCAGCAGTGTTTTGGAACAATTACGCACTGATTGAGGAACGCTTTATGATAAAGTCACCAGCGTTCAAAATCATCTAAAAAACGCTTAGAAATAAATAATACACGGAGATTTCGCGTCTGATATGCGTAAAGAGCGCATCCAAAATTTTAATGGCTACGCCCTTTTTTCTTTTTCAGTCGATTTATCTTCCCATTAATTCCATAAAAATCGAGAGAGATTCTCTGAATCCGTCTTCACGTGTTCCCCCGTCTGGCGTATAGACGCTCTCTAAAGAGATCGCACCGTCGTATCCGTCACGATCCAACGCTTTCACAATGTCGTTGTAGTACGGTTCCATCTGACCTTGGCGCATCGCACAGAAGTCGAAAGTAGCAGCGGGTAGATTCACAATCCCGTCCTTGAGATGTACGTGCGCGATGTGCTCACGGATAGCCTCGTAACCCCCTGGATACGGGACCTCCGTACAATAGAGAGAACTGCACGGATCCCAAAGTACTTTTAGATGTGGCACGTCTAATTCGTCAATCAACTTTCTCGCAAGAAGTGCCGATGTCACGTTTCCTGAGATCGCGGTTTCAATGACAAGCGTGATACCGGCATCGTCAGCGATTTGTAACGGTTCTTCCAACCGCTCTAACAACATTGACCATGCCCCCTCGGAGATAATTGGCTCCGCGCCAAAAAGTACCATCTCTTTTCGGAAACTGAAAATACGGACTAAATTCGTGCCGACGGCTTGGGCAACATCAATACACCTTTGCAACGTCTTAATGTGTGAACGATACACAGGCGCAACTACAGATGTATCAACTGGGATTGCCGACAAGTTGTGATGCGAAATACAGGATACCTTTAAATCTCGTTCCTCGATTAATCTCTTGACCCGTCTGAGATCTCTATCTGTCAGATCGCCGACCTGTTTTTTCCAGAGATATTGTAATTCAACGTATTCCAAGCCAGTTGCTACCATAACATCCAATGCATACTCGAAGTCCCGGCTGATTCCATCTGTGATAGTTCCCAGTTTACGCATTTAACTCCCTCCCTGTTCTCCATCTTCGCGGGGGATTCAAAGTGCCCAGAAGTGTTCTGATAATAATCTTGGTGCACAATTATTCTGTCTTTTTGATTTCAATACCCGCGATGTTTTCCAAGATTTTGATAATAGTCCAATTATCTTCGTCTGGGTTCACTGCTTTCCCTGCTTGAAACAGTTCAAAGGCTGCGCTTGCTGCAAAGAGCGGCACCCCGCAATCGCTTGCCATGCTTTTCGCAAGGCTCAGATCCTTATACATTGTACCAATATTGCTCTGACCCTTGAAATTACGCGTCAAAATATTTTCTGTTGTATCTCTAAAGAGAAAATTTCCCACAACGCTTGTGCTGACAACATCCCGCAGCGTTTCTGGTTTTACACCCGCCTTCACTGCCAACGTTAGTGCTTCAAAAATACCCGCGTAAGTTGTACCAATCAGCACGGCAAGTGCCGATTTGACGGTTTGACCCATCCCAACTTCTTCTCCAACGTGGTAAATGTCGCGTCCTACTGCTTCAAGTACCGGCTTTGATGCTTCAAATATTTCCTTTGATGCCGCTACCATCATTGTGAGTGTGCCTGCCGCTGCGCCCGGAGCACCACCACTAACAGGGGCATCAACGATATGAATACCTTTTGCTGGCACGAGTTTGGCAACCTCTATCACTTGTGAACGTCCGATGGTCGCTGTACAGATAATTGTGGACCCTGGTTTAAGCCCGGTGAGCAGACCGTCTTCTCCGAACAGTGCCGCTTTAACTTGTTCAACATTCAAAACCATAATAAAGACGCTATCTGCGGCGGCCCCGACTTCGCGCGGTGATGCAGCAGCGTATGCGCCTTCTTTTACTAACATTTCCAGCGGTTCCGGACGGACATCATACACGGTGAGTTCATGCCCCGATTTTAGGATGTTTCTTGACATCCCTATGCCCATGTTCCCAGCACCGATTAATCCAACTTTAGCCATACATTACCTCAAAGAGTCTCCTACAAGAATTATTAAGCATCTACGCTCACTCGGCATTCTTGGTAAACGAAGCGCGTCTGCTGCGATTTCACTAACATGCACCCATAAAATTTAGCATAGGTTTTTAGAAAAGTCAATTAATTTTCCCTCGGTACCAAGAGCCATTTAATTTTCTATTTTTTTTGCTCATTTTCATTGATAAATCACCATTTTTCAAAATACCGATTCGTTATATAAAATATAACCAAAAACCGCTTTCACGGAGAACGCACAATTTTGCGTACAGCAACCCAATGAAATCAAGGGTTCCTGAAAATCTCCGTGAAGCCTCCGTGAAAACCCTTGTTAAAATACAATCCAAATTCCGCTGACTACTGATTGATGACACTTAAAAGCTAAACGCTTCTAGTAGTCTGTCACAATTAGTTTGACAGTTAATCTAAAATCTGGTATCCTTAGGCTCAAGTCAATAAATCCTATCACTTGGAGGCAGTTATGCCTGCGAAACGATATCCTGTTAGACTTGACCGGGACCAACGCGATTATCTGATTGATCTGACCGCTTCGGGCACCGAATCCGCCCGAAAACTGACCCGGGCCAGGATCTTATTGAAAGCCGATGAAGGCGAGCTGGGTCCCGCCTACGCTGATAAGCAGATAAAAGAAGCAGTTGAAGTCTCAATCCCTACTATTGAGAGAACCCGTAAAACCTTTGCACTTGAAGGGCTCACAGCTGCCCTGATGCCTAAAAAGCGTTCAAAGCCGCCAAGACCGCAAAAGTTTGATGGGGAGAAAGAGGCACATCTGATCGCTTTAGCCTGTTCGCAAGCCCCAGAGGGTTTCTCAAGATGGACGCTGCGTCTGTTAGCTGAGAAAATGGTAGAACTCAACCATGTTTCGAGTGTTTCTCATGAAACAATCAGACGCACGCTGAAAAAAACGCACTTCGACCTTGGTTAAAGCAGCAATGGTGTATTCCGCCGAAAGCCTCGGCGGCGTTCGTCGCTGCGATGGAAAACGTCTTAGACCTTTATCACCGCCCCGAGGCCCCTGCGTATCCTTTGGTTTGTGTTGATGAAACGAGTAAACAACACCTCCAAGAAACTCGGCACCCTTTGCCGGTCAGCGAAGGCACTGCGAGTCGATATGATTCTGAATACAAGCGCAATGGCGTCAGCAATCTGTTCATGATTTTCGCACCCCTTCAGGGGTTTCGGCATGTTGAAGTCACGGATCAACGCACAAGCCTTGATTTTGCGCACATCTGTCGAGACCTCGTGGATGTTCATTTCCGAGATGCCGAAAAGATCCTGCTGGTTTGCGACAATCTCAATACGCATAAGCCGGCTTCGTTGTATAAAGCGTTTCAACCCGATGAAGCTCGGCGTATTGCTGAAAAGATTGAGTTTCACTATACGCCGAAGCACGGGAGTTGGTTGAACATCGCCGAGATTGAACTCTCCGTGCTCTCTCGGCAGTGTCTTTCAAGGCGGATCGCCGATCAAGCGACCTTAAAGCATGAAATCCAGATGTGGCAAGACCGAAGAAATCAGCAACGTGCGACTATCCACTGGCAGTTTACAACTGACGACGCACGCATCAAACTTAAAACACTATACCCAGCAGTTTAGATGTGACAGACTACTAGGCAAACTATTGGAATTTTTACACAATTTTCTGTGTTTATGCTAAGATAAGATATTCATATATAAAAAGAAGGAGCCAAAGCTAATGGCAGATACCATCAAAGGTGCCGTCATCGGGTATGGAGCGGCATTTAATATGGGCAAAGCCCATGCAAATATGATGCAACGCACCGACGGCATTGAATGTGTCGCCGTCTGTGACATCGATCCAGCGCGGACAGCAGCAGCAAAAGAAGACTTTCCTGGAATCCGTACTTATAATACCGTTGAAGAACTCAACACTGACGACGGTGTAGATATCATTGCAAATGTCCTGCCCCATAATTTTCACTGTCGTACAACTGTGGCAAGTCTCAAAGCAGGGAAACACGTTATTGTTGAAAAACCGATGTGTGTCACGATCGCTGAAGCGACAGAGATGATTACCACTGCTAAAGAGAATGGGGTTATGCTATCTGTTCACCACAACCGACGGTGGGATGCCGATTTCTGGACACTTCGTGAACTCGTTCACTCTGGTATCATCGGTAAGGTCTTCAACGTTGAAATGTGGGGTGGCGGTTATGGCAGGCCCAACCCGAATTGGTGGCGGAGTGTCAAAGCCATTTCCGGCGGACAATTCTACGATTGGGGTGCCCATTACCTCGACTGGCTACTCAATGTCCTTGAGGCACCGATGATCAACGTTACTGGTTTCTATCAGCCTAATCTCGTCTGGGATGACATTACCAATGAGGACCACGTCCAAGCGGTTATCCGCTTTGCTGGTGCAGAGGTCGTAGCAGATGGCACAATGGCGAATATCCAAATGTCTAACATCGCCAAGATCGGTGGACCTCGCTGGAAACTGCTTGGGTCTCATGGGGCGATTACCTCTGAAGATGGCGCATTTAAAGTGCTCTCTGAAGTTGAAGGTAAACCTAAAGAACAGACCGTGAGTTACCAAAGCAGACCGGGACCGAGTTACTATGAAAATATCGTTGGGCATCTGAACGACGGCGCACCTTTACTCGTAACACCCGAATCTGCTCGCCGCGTTATCGCTATCATGGATCTGGCGGAAAAATCCGCTAAGACGCATCAAGCAGAGACCGTACCTTACGAGTCTTTTTAACGATTGCTACTGAGCTGCTGCGTCCGTTGTCCTTGCAGATACTGAACCGTTAAGAAACCTTTTAGAACCTAAAAAGTGGTTTTCCCCAATTTTAGATCGGGGTTGACAACGGAAACCCCGTCCAGACATAATCGTTAAAAAAATGAAAGCATACGGGTCTTTTTAACGATTGCTACTGAGCTGCTGCGTCCGTTGTCCTTGCAGATACTGAACCGTTAAGAAACCTTTTAGAACCTAAAGTGGTTTTTTCCCAATTTTAGATCGGGGTTGACAACGGAAACCCCGTCCAGACATAATCGTTAAAAAAATGAAAGCAATTGTTTTTGAAAAAATTCAGCAATTACGCGTGCACGAAAAACCCGTTCCTACGCTTGCTACGGGAGATGTACTCATCCAGATGGAGCTTTGTGGTATCTGCACTTCTGACCTCGCTGCGCTCCGCGGAGATGTGTCGGATTATGCACCCCCTGTCGTGATGGGACATGAACTCGCGGGTGTCGTCGTAGAGAGTCGGCATTCCGATGTCGAGGTCGGCGAACGCGTTACCGTCAACCCCATGCTCTCCTGCGGGACCTGCCCAGAATGCCAGAACGATCTTGACAAATATTGCACGACCATTGATGGCATTGGACACGATATCGACGGAGGTTACGCCGAGTACATGCGGATGCCAAAGCACGGTGTGGATACGGGTAAACTCATCCGGGTCCCAGAGAGCATGCCGCCGGAAGAATTGCTGTTCCTGGAACCGTTGGGATGCTGCCTGAATGCTATGCAGGAAACCCTTTTCAAGGATTCTGTCGCTATCCTTGGTGCCGGTCCCATCGGACTGATGTTCACCCAACTGGCAAAAAGGGCGGGTTTAGCAACCTATGTAATTGAGCCGTTGGCGCACCGCAGAGAGGTAGCAGAAACGCTGGGTGCTGACCAAACTTTTGATACTTCGCCTGAGGCTGTTGCACACCTCCAAAACCTCACCCATGGTGGGGTGGATACCGTCATCTCCGCAACCACGAACAACGCTTCAGCGATCGCATTCGCATTTGAGATTGTCCGCAGAGGCGGTTGCCTCAACTTCTTTGGGCTTGCTCCGGAGGGTGAAGAAATCCGTATCAACTTAGAAGAATTTCACTATGCGGGCCACAAATTGATGGCATCATGGGCGTTCTCTCGCGCTAGTCTTGAAGAATCGCGCCAACTTCTCATTGAAAAGGCACTCAACTTTGAACCGCTGCTGACTGATCGATTTCCAATTGAACACGGTCCCGCAGCATTTGATAACGCCGCTGCGCAACGCGGGGTCAAAACCGTCGTACATCCCTAATAGACAGATTGATAGGCGAGGTTGCCTAACCTCGCCTATCCTCCCACCTAACTTTTTATTTTTTCCTCTAAAATTCTTAGACAAACACCACCCCTTAAGCGAATTTTAAACGCTCTTCGATTTGACTTTGTCCCATTTTTGTGGTATCTTTAATTGGGAGTTAAAAACATCTTACCGTAATTATAAAACCTCACATAAGGAGATACCAGTTTTCGGTGTAACTTGTATATCTCCGAAACTCAGTATAAAAAATATGATTCTCGGCGCGCATGTGTCCACGGCAGGTGGCATACACAATGCCATCAAAAACGGGACAGACCTCGACTGTGAGGCAATACAGATTTTCTTGAGAAACCCAAACCAGTGGCAAGGAAAACAACCTACCGATGCCATATATGAAAAGTTTCGCACAGCATCGGCAGAGGCTGGCCTCGCTGAGGTCATTGTTCACGACATCCATCTCAGTAATCTTGCTTCTCCGAAACCGGATGTACTCGCAAAATCAAGTCAAGCGTTTCGTGAACAGATGGAACTCGCACATGTCCTCGGACTCCGCTACATCGTCACGCATCTCGGTGCACATCTCGGTGAAGGCGAGGCATTCGGATTAAAACGGCTAACTAAGAGTTTTGATCGTCTGTTTGAAACCGCTGAAGCACCCGATGTCATCGTTCTCCTCGAGACCACAGCCGGGCAAGGCACAAACCTCGGTTACTGTTTTGAACACATCCGGGATGTAATTGGTATGTCGAAATATCCGGACCGATTCGGTGTCTGTTTCGATACGTGTCATGTCTTTGCTGCAGGATATGACATACGAACCGAGGCTGATTGTTCCAAAACATTCAGTCAATTTGACGATACGGTCGGTTTAAACCGACTGAAAGCCTTTCATCTCAACGACGCGAAATCGACCTATCAGAGCCGAGTGGATCGGCACGAACATATCGGCGAGGGGAATATTGGCGTACCAGCATTCGCTTATATCCTCAACGATCCCCGTTTTGCTGCAATTCCTCTTATCATCGAAACGCCTGAGATGAAAACGATGCATGCGATGAACCTCTCAACTTTACGGGAACTAAAAATCTAACTTACATAAGACTTACGCAGGATGCTCTTTTGTAGCATGATGCACGTCGCATCTGGGCAAGTATGCCGCAAACCTGTTAGGTTGTGCCTCCTGAACGTCTATATTCTTCACGGAACTCCATTTAACAACGGAATAAGTCGTTTTGGACTTGGAATTTTACAACTTTTTTTATCCAAAATAACCGATAGGAGTTATTTTATCGGAAATAAAAACGAAAAAACGCAGATTACACGCGGTGCTTTGAGTAAGATGAATCTGAGAAAGCATGACAATGATCCTGAAAAAGAAAAATTTGTAAACGACCGTGATCTTGCCAGTCAACTTGGAGTCAGCTTACATTTAGAAACCGGTGGAGGATTCCAGTATGTCTGTCGGTTTTTGGGAAGTTACCTTTCTCATCATCCTTTTTTTCGGAATCGTTATTGGGTCGCGTCTGGTTGAACGCTTTAGGACGAAACGGGTCTGCCCTGGGTGTGGGTTGGCGATTCGGACACATACAGCCGCTTGCCCGTCGTGTAAACGTAGTTTTCTAACAGAGGGATAATATCATGGCGAAAACAAAGTTAAAAATCAGTGGTATGTCGTGTCAGCATTGCGTCAAAACGGTGACAAACGCGCTAACTGAACTTGAAGGGGTTGCAGGCGCAAAAGTGAACCTGCGCAAAGGTGAAGCGGTCGTCCGTTTCAACGAGCGGCGCATCACATTTGCCCATCTCAGAGATGCAGTAACCGAAGCTGGATTTGAGGTGTTGTAAAAAACACTACTTGATTCGGATATTAGAATGGCTGTCGGTTTTCGGAAACCGCAAGAGTTTTGTGGTGGGTTAGAAACATTCTCACTTCCCACGCGTCCTACCGAGGACCGACCGTTGATCGTTGGGAAGTATACGTCTATGGACACAGCAAGAATCCAAGTTAAAGCCGGCAATGGCGGAAACGGATGCATCAGTTTTCGCCGAGAGAAATTTGTCCCTCGTGGCGGTCCCGATGGCGGGGACGGCGGGAACGGTGGTAACGTTGTCTTCGTCGCTACGCTCGGGATGAGCACGCTGATAGATCTCCGTCATAACCCGCGTCAGGTTGCTGAAAACGGTGGGCATGGCACCGGCAAGCAGAAACATGGCGCCGATGGTGCAGACCGTATCATTAAAGTTCCGGCTGGCACCATCGTCAGGGACCAAGACACGCTGGAGATGCTGGCAGACCTGACAGAACCTAATCAAGCCGTTGTCGTTGCACGGGGCGGTATCGGTGGAAAGGGCAATGCCCACTTCAAGAGCAGCACTTTCCAAGCACCGCGCGTCGCCGAGAGGGGAGAACCCGGAGAAGAACGCGAGATTAGCCTTGAGGTTAAACTCATTGCTGATGTCGGACTGCTCGGTTATCCTAACGCCGGTAAATCAACACTACTCGCGCGGACCTCTGCTGCGACCCCGAAAATCGCCGCGTATCCGTTCACCACACTCCGTCCCAATTTAGGGGTCGTCCGTATCGACCGAGAGCAGAATTTCATCCTTGCCGATATTCCCGGATTGATAGAGGGTGCGCATAAAGGGGCAGGTTTAGGGCATCAATTCCTCCGACACATTGAACGCACCAAAATGCTCATTCATGTTATCGATCTGAGTGCTACAGATGGAAGGGACCCGATTGAAGACTACGAGCGGCTTAACCAGGAGTTGGGACATTACAACGACTTACTAACGAAACTTCCACAGATTATTGCCGTAAATAAGATAGACATGCCCGAAGCGAAAGCAAATTTAGCGCGCGTGGAGGGATATTTCGGTCAGCGAAAGATTTTTCCTATCTCTGCGATTACAGGTGAAGGCGTTAATCTACTCATGCAGCAGGCATATCGTTCTTTACTATACCTTGAGGCACGCGCCCGAGAGGAAGCGGAGACGACGATTACCTTTGAACACGAACTTCCGCCCGAACCCGCAGCACGGTTTGAACTCACTAAAACCGCGGATAGGTTTATCATCAGTGGTGCAGAACCGCGCCGCGCTGTTCTGATGACGGATATGGGAAACGAACAAGCGTTGATTTTGTTGTATCGAAAATTGAAAAATATGGGAGTGATGAATGCTCTCGCCCGCGAAGGCGCAGCGGAAGGAGACACCGTCCAAATCGATGAATTCGAGTTCACCTATAGTCCAAGAGCAATGCAATCCAACTAAGGTACGCGCCTGTCTGGCGAAGATGAAACGTATCGTCGTGAAGGTTGGCAGCAGCACCATTGCAGACGGTGGACACCTTAATGAAGCTGCTCTGATTGGGCTGGTCCACGATTTAGCACTTATAAAGCAGGACGGCGTGGAAGTCATCCTTGTCACATCAGGGGCAATCGCCGCTGGATGGCCCGGACTGGGTCTGAAACAACGTCCGCAAACACTACCACACTTACAAGCCTCCGCTGCAGTCGGACAGATCCGATTAATGGCGGCTTATGAGGAGTGGTTCCGCAGCTACGAACAACGAACTGCCCTTATGCTCCTCACGCGGGACGATTTCTCGGATCGGGAACGCTATACCCGCATGAACGATACCCTCCGCGCACTGCTCCATCACGGCGTAATTCCCATTATCAACGAAAATGACACCGTTGCGGTTGATGAAATCAAGGTCGGTGATAACGATACCCTCTCTGCTTACGTGACCAACCTCGCTCAAGCGGAACTCCTGGTTATCCTCTCCGATCAGGCGGGCTTTTATACCGCTGATCCGAGACACGATCCGAATCCCAAACTCATCTACACCGTTGACACAATTTCAGAAGAGATATGGACAGCTGCTGGCGAGGCTGGTACAACGAGTGGCACGGGTGGAATGGTGACGAAGCTTCGCGCGGCTGACATCGTCACTGGATCTGGTGAGATGATGGTGCTGGCGCACGGGCGAGAACCCCTCGTCGTCACAAGGCTCTTGAACGGTGAACTCCTTGGAACCCTCTTCCTGCCACAATCCCGTATCTCTGGACGGAAGCGGTGGATCGCCTATTCCCGTCCTCCGAAAGGTAGACTTATTGTAGATGACGGTGCACGGAATGCCCTTGTGGGGGGTGGTAAAAGCCTACTTCCTGCTGGTATCCGACGCGTCGAAGGTAATTTTGACTATAGCGATACCGTCTCATGCCGCACAGAAAACGGTGTGGAATTTGCACGCGGTTTGGTAAACTATAACGCCGTGGAGACCACGAAACTCATGGGAAAACACACCAAAGACATTGAAAAGATTCTCGGCTACCGAGATTATGACGAAATTATACATCGGGATAATCTCGTCCTACTTGACTGATTTTTCGCTCCTGCCAAATATCGAAAGTTCTAATAAATGGGTAGGCGAGGTTCCCAAACCCCAACGGTTTTCCTTAGCATGCCTCCCCAATCCACTAACCAGCCATTGCCGCCGACTACTGATGCCGATTTTCAAACTATCTTGAAAATTTTCCAAGTAGTGTGTTATAATACCAACCATCATTCTAAGCTACTGTTATCTACCGCACTACCTCACAAAAGGAATACT
Source organism: Candidatus Poribacteria bacterium (assembly GCA_963662915.2). Lineage (GTDB taxonomy): Bacteria > Poribacteria > WGA-4E > WGA-4E > WGA-3G > WGA-3G. The sequence goes on from CAXXEU010000002.1 coordinate 4,377,769, forward strand.
ATGAACGAAAATATCCAACAACAAATCCAAGCGCAGGCTCGAAAAGCAAAGTCGGCGATGCGTATCCTATCGCGAAGTTCTGCCGATGTCCGGAATCACGCCCTCTTAGCCATGGCGGAAAACCTACAGGATTCTAAAGATAAAATTCAGGCGGCAAACCGTATTGATCTCGAAAACGGCGAAAACACGGGACTCGCTGCACCACTGATGCAACGTCTCCTACTGGACGAAAAAAAAATCGAACGGATGGTGGACAACCTCCGCCAAGTCGCTGCACTCCCCGACCCGATTGGTGCTGTTATCAGCATGGGTGAACGTCCAAACGGGCTCAAGATTGGCACAGTCCGTGTCCCTATCGGTGTTGTTGCTGTTGTGTATGAATCACGTCCAGACGTGACCGTCGAAGTATCGGCACTCTGCATCAAATCTGGAAATGGCGTTATCCTCCGAGGCGGTTCCGAGGCGATCCACTCCAATGCGACGCTTGCCCGTATCCTCAGTGATACCGCCGCTGCAGAAGGTGTGCCGGATGCCATCCAGTTCGTTGATACAACCGATCGGCAGGCTGTTTACGAACTCATTCGTCTGCCCGAATACGTTGACCTCGTGATTCCACGCGGCAGCAACGAGTTCGTCCAGCTTTTAATGAAGGAGTCGGATGTTCCAGTGCTGGGGCATGCTGACGGTATCTGCCATATCTACGTTGACAAAGCCGCTGACCTTGAAATGGCAAACAACATTTGCATGAATGCGAAAGTCGGATACAAAGTCGCTGTCTGCAACGCCTTAGAAACACTTCTTGTCCATACCGATACTGCCGAAAAGTTCCTTCCCACTTTCTGTGCAGCCCTACAGGATGCCAATGTTGAAATCCGCGGGTGCGAACGCACACAGCACCTCTATCCTGCAGCGAAGCCTGCAACCGAAGAGGATTGGCGGACGGAATACCTCGATTATATCTTGTCTGTTCGGGTGGTAGACGACATGGACGCAGCAATCGACCACATTGAAACCTACGGCTCGCACCATTCCGATGCGATTATCACCGAAAGTTACAGCGCAGCGCAACGCTTCCTCAAAGAGGTAGATTCCGCTGCGGTCTATGTCAACGCCAGTACCGTCTTCACCGATGGCTATGAGTTTGGATTGGGCGCAGAGGTCGGCATCAGCACGCAAAAACTCCACTCCCGCGGTCCGATGGGACTTGAAGGGTTGACGACGTATAAGTATATCGTCTACGGAGACGGTCAGGTGCGCGAATAGAAGCAGAAACGGTACCATAGGACTTGCCTTCCGCGCTGGCGAGGTTTCCCAACCTCGCCATTTTCAATTTTTCCTTGACTTTTTTGCGCGTTGTGCTACAATGCTATGGCATCTTACACGACAGACAATAGCATCTGTCGTGCAAAGACTCTCTATTTTTTTAATTTTTTTAAGAGAAGGAGATAGCAAAATGGCAGGAATGATTCCGACAATTAGTTCTGGGGTGAAAGGCCCTCTTGGCGTGTTACACCTCCCCCGATTCTGGTCGAAAGTGCTGATGGATGCCAAGGGTGTTCTGCATGAAGATTATCCGGCATGCGGTGCGGGTTTTGATCAGATGGTATTAGATGGACTTGGCCTCGACAAGGACACGACGCTGGCGTATATCAGCGACAATTCACCCACCTACCCACAATTTGAAGCGTGGGTTTCGGAAAACGGAAGTTTCGATCAAGCGGCAGTTGATGAACTCAACGCTGCGATTGCCGGCTATAATCACGACGACGATACCCGCGGCAGCATCCTCGGTGCAAGCGGCATTGACGATGACGGCTCTATCTTAGACGCTATCAATCTCAACAATCTTGATGACTGGTATGAATTGCACGCCAGTTTATAGGTTAGACGTTTAGGCATCTTCATGTAGGCGCGGGCAGCGCGCCTACATGAAATACCTCTATTTTTTTCCAACTACTTATCCGCTTCCGTCGTCAGTTCGACTGCCTGCCCCTTTTCAGAAGATTCAAGACCCGCAAGCAGAATCTCAGTAACATGCCGCGCTGTATACGCATTCGAGAGCGGCGGTTGCGTTCCTGCACGGATATGCGCCGCGAAGTGTTCGTGCATGCCGCTCGGTGCTGCGTCTGAGCAGTCAATGGCTTTGACATCGACCGGCGCGTGCTCGCGCGTATAAGAGGTCGGTGTCCACTGACTCAGTGTTGCCCCATCTTTACCTGGCATCGTGAATTTACCCGCCGTACCGTGTACACTCGCCTCTCCTGTTCGTGCAGGATCACACCAACTCGTCTCTGCAGTGACAATACCACCTGATTGCATCTCAAGCACAAGCGTCGCGACATCCTCTAATTCCGTCGGTTTATCGAAAGTTGAAACAAAGCCGGTCACCCGTTTGAACGTACCGAGCATCGCGACGAGCCCTGAAACGGCATAAACACCCATATCAAAGAGCGCACCGACGCTCGCCTGTTTGGCATCGAAGAACCAGAGATCGTCACCGGTTTCACCGAAAATATCACGGATTTCGGCGTAGTAGATTTCGGGACCACCGTGGCTGCTTCGCATTCTCGCGCCAGAGACACGCCCGATTGTTTCCTCCGCAATCAATTGACGAATCTTGTAGATAGCCGCATTGAAATGCGGGAGGCACATTACCGTTTTACCACTTGCTTCGGTTGCAGCGACGAATTGATTCGCTTCGTCCATATCGCCGCAGAGCGGTTTTTGCATAAGCACGTGCTTGCCTGCTTCGAGGGCTTTCACACCCCACGAGACATGCAACGGGTGCGGTGTGCCGACCAGAATGGCATCCAGCGTGTCATCAGCGATGATTGCGTCGTAGTCTTGGGTCCAACGCGGTATATTGAATTCTTGGCACTGGTGTTTAAGTCGATGTTCACGTCTGCCACTGATAACGGTTACTTCAAAGTCGTTGCTCTCTGCGAGATCGGGTAGGTGCATCCGGCAGACGATACCACCGGCACCGATAACACCAAGTTTTAGTTTTTCCATAACGTTTCCTTATCACGGTATATTTGTTTGTGAAATGGCTTAAAGAGGTTTTAGCACGACCTTGCGAAAGGCGACAGGTCCATGGTCACCCTGCAGCAGCAGTGGACCGGTAGCCGCTTCTTCTTCTACCATCGCACCCCGTGTGACACCCACGACCTCGACATTTTCATGGACGGTCTGTCCGTTCCATACGACTTTGACGAAGGTCGCGTTGGTAATCTTATTACCATTGGCATCGAATTTGGGTGCGCGGAAAGTGATGTCGTACGTCTGCCACTCACCCGGAGGTTTGCTTGCATTCGCACGCGGCGGGACACCGTCTACTGGTTGATTGTTGATCCAGCGGCAATACACACCGCCACAGGAACCGTAGCGAAGTTCCGTTTCACCCCAACTATCTAATATCTGGATTTCGTACCTACCCATGAGGTAGACTCCTGAATTAGAACCTTGGGGTACCATGAACTCGACGTGGAGTTCGCAATCACCGTGTTCCGCTTCGGTGTAAATATCGGCGGTGCGTCCGGTGGTGCCGTTGTAAAAGATTCCTTCACCGGCTGTTATCGTGAGAAGTTTCGTATCGTCTGAGTTGACCGCAACGCTGCCAGCAGCATCCCACTCGTGTTCAGGGACACCGCCTCGGGCGAGCCAACCGTCCATGTTTTTGCCGTTGAAAAGATTAATTCCTTTTTCGGATTGAGACATCAATAACCTCCTATATTCGCTGAAAACCTTTGACATATTTCCGTGAATTGGGTATGATATTTAATTATTACGAACTACACAATCAACACACGCTATAGTAGAGCGACGTAAAACAAATTTTTGTATAGCAAGTTTCGGCTTACAAGTTTCGCCGAAAGGACGAGGAAAATAAAAATTATGAGACAATCTTTATTATTTTTGGGATTATCCCTCTTGATGGGAACAATTGCCTTTTTGGTCTCCCGTTACGGTTATGGTGAAATTTCGACACCCCACGCAGCAGCAGTGGAGACCGGTACATCTGAGATGAAAACGCCTTTTGCCGAAGGTTGCGAGAAATGTCACGGGCAGGAACCCGCCTATCAAGAATGGCGGCAAGCCGGACATTCCCATGCCCTTGTCAATTTGATCGAAGGTCCGTATGAGTTACGAACCTCCTGTCTAAGCTGCCACTCTTCAGGCTATGAGACATTCAGCGAGCGGGTTTATCCAGGACATACCTATAATATAGAGACAGCAGTGAATGCTGTTGCTTGTTCTTCGTGCCATTCGCACACGAGCAGATCGGAAAACTTATTAGTGAAACCCGCGAAACACTTGTGTGTTACCTGCCACAAGATGGATTGCGGTTGTGCAGGGGCAGGTATCGTCCACCAATCTCAATCGGAGATGTTCCTTGGACGCGAGGGCGCGGGTGTCAAGCGGATGCCGTCGCCGCATGTCCGTGTGATGAAGAAGCGGTGTGTCACCTGCCACATGGCAAAAGAGGACCCAGAAATAGTTGCACAACACGGCGGGCATACGTTCATTGCAGATTTTTCGACGTGTAGTACTTCCGGATGCCACGATAATGCTGATAACGACATGACAGTGAAACTACCGCAATATCGCGCTGAGATAGAAGCGAAGATGCAAGCCATCAAGACGATGCTTGATGCAACACCCAACAGGACCTCACAAGCCTATCTTGACGCGAAGTTGAACTACGACATGGTTAAAGGCGATAGCGGATATGGCCTCCACAATATGCCCTACGCAAACGCGCTACTGGATTACAGCCTTTCGCTCAAAAGCGAACTTTTAAACGATTAAATATGAGCTGCTGCGTCCGTTGTCCTTGCAGTATTTCAATTGTTAAAAGACCTTTTTAAACCTAAGAGAGGTTCTTTACCGATTTGAGATCAGCGTTGACAACGAAAACGCTGGGCAGACATAATTGTTTAAGAATCTGAATCGAGCAATGTTCGCAGTGGTACATCTTGGTCTTGCGGCAGATAGTAACTCAGCGGATCGCTGACGACACCGACGAGTTGCTTCTGAATCGGGTTGCATTTAGCGATCAGTTCATCTGGCATCGAGATGTAATCCATCGGTTTGACCCAGCGGTAGGCATATCCCATGAAAATGGTTTTGCGTGGCAGACCCGACCAGTTGTGTCCAATGCCGTGCCATGTCCGTTGTTCAAAAAGGAATGCGTCACCGGTGTTGATATTCATGGAGATTGCCCCACGTGCCCGACCTGTGTCTGGATCCGTAGCGGGTCTGCCTGTCAACCGATTGCTCCCAGGTACAACGACTGTCGCACCAGAGGCAGGATCCGACTGGTCGCTAATCGCGTAAGCGATCTTGAGCATGATGCGCGGATGCGGTTCCTGCATTTCACGATACGACGTGCCACCGTCACGATGCAAGCCGATCCGATTCTTCACATCATCGGGCGGTTCTTCTTTAGATGGCAGTACAATCAGATGCGATGTGATCATCTGGACGTTCCAGTTCAGCACCCCGTAGGCGAATGGGACAGTTTTCTGCCAGTCAAGCAATTGTAGAAACGCCTCGTGATGTACGATGCAATTACGCAGGTTCAACTTCCCGCCTGCTTCGAGACGACCGGCGGCTTCCTCTTTTGCATACACTTCGTCAACAGCAGCATCAATTTCTGCTACGACATCGGAGGGCAGCGCATTTCTAATTAACAGGTAGCCGTTATTTTCAATAAATTCTTTATGCTCCGGTGTAAAGACTGCCGCGTGGGCAGCATCAATTGTGGTATCCATACGATTCATCCTTTGATAGTGCTGACTTTTGTATAGCAAGTTTCGGCTGACAAGTTACGCTGTCTTTTTTAGAGCAAGTTACGCCGAAATTAGCCTCAATCCGTGGAACCAAGATTCTAATCATGCTATACATTATACGTGACATACGGAGAAAAATCAACGCAATTTTGTTTTTGTAATTAGTAACTAAGACATTCACAATATACATGGAAGAAAACATAAAACAATCTGAATCCGGCAGGGTTCCCTTTCCAAGTGGGCAATACGATATTGTCGCAAAGAACGTTGTCCGAGAAAACGCGAATGACTATATTAGGTACTGCCTCGGCACTCAGGATGCTGAGGCGATTCAGGTTCTGGAAACAGAGCAGCCCACTGTTGAATGGTTTCGTGCCGATAGTTTCATACACGCGAAAGTTCAAGGCGAAGAAGTTGTTGTGCATCTGGAACTTCAGACACATGATAGCACGCGGGTTTCTATGCCGTCCCGCATAGCAGGCTACGCGGGTTTAGGCATTCGGACCTTTGGAATGCCTATCTATTCACACGTGATATATTTACATCCTAACGCTGGACGCAATGATCCAGGGGAATATGTTCAAACCGCTGCCGGTTATGAGATTAATATCAAATACAAAGTGATTAGGCTCTGCGAAATAGAAGGTCAAGAGATTCTGGATACAAAACTGAAAGGACTCATCCCTTTCGCACCGCTGATGAAGCCTCCAGAGGAAATAGAGCCTGAAACTTGGTTGCAACAATGTGTTGAAGTTGCAGAGACTATCCCAATGGATGCGGCAGACAAGCCGAACTATCTCGCTTCTATGGCGATTTTGTGTAACGTAATTTTTGATTTTCAAGACATTCGTGAAATTATACCGGAGGAAATCCTAATGCAATCAGAGGTTGTCCAATACTTCAAAGAGCAGGGCATTAAGCAAGGTCTCGAACAAGGTGCTCGAGAATCCACTATTGAAAGTATTCTTGAGTCGCTGGAGGTTCGCTTTTCCAACAGTGATGCCGAGAATCTAAAACCGATCCTCGAGGCTGTTGAAACGCTGCAACGACTTAAGGAACTGCGTCGTGAAGCTTTACGCACCTATAGCCTTGAGGTCTTTAGGCAAATGTTGGAAAATGGCAGCAACATTGAGTCTTCGTGATTCAGAGTTCTTCTCAATACGGGTTGACATAATCTTTAACGAAAACTTCAATGCATAAGATATATAAAAAAATCAAAGCAATGTTATTGCGTAACTCTTTATGAGGTAATAGTGAACGGGTATTTCCAATGAAAATACACTTTTTCTATATTACATTTTGCTTGATGTTCCTGGGGCAGCTGACCCAGGCATCAACATTTACTTACCATTGGGAAATAGATGAGACCCCAGAAGGGGTTGAACGTGCAACCATCGTTGAACCTCTGGAAGTCAAGATACTCGGTTCTGATGATACACTCAAAATTCCTTCATTCAGTGCATCTATCCAACTTATGCAGAAGTATTCTGTGCTTCTCATTGGTGATGGATGGTCCCCCAGACATGCTGCGTTACTTCTACGAACTTTTGATTCGGTGCCACAGCGGCATAACAACTATTACAGCAGCTATGAGATACCTGATATTCCGCAGTCAGTGTGGGTGCTGGACAGTCGGCAGATACACAATGATATAGATAGAATAGCTCATGTTGTTTTCATTTCGCAAGAAGCTTTTACCAATGCTGAATCGTTATTGGCAGAGATCGAAGGGGTGCGAGGTCGGTTTTTCTCTAAACGTTTACACCATGCAGTTGTCCGATATGTTACGGAAAATGGTTCTGACAGAGGTGCTATTGATAGGATACTGCAGGAACGCTATGGCATCAGCGTTAATGTCCCGAATTACACCGAACTGACTCGGAATACGACCAGTGAAAACGAACGGAGCTTTACTCAATTCAAAAAAGAAGAGTTACTCGATCTTATCTCTATGTTTGAAGAATATCCGAGCAATATGCTTCACACACCCGGTCTGAAATATCTGGTGAGACGTTTGGACGGGATACCTCATCCACTTTATCCGAATGCCGCAGCAACTGCGTGGACAAGTGCGGGGTACATAGAGTTTATGGAATCGGCTTTCAAGGGTGTAAATCCGGACAGTGTTCATCGCCTTATTCTTCACGAGAAAGCACACTTCTTATGGGATTACCTGTTTGATGATCAACTCAAGCACGATTGGATCGAACTGGGTGGGTGGTTTAAAAAAGGGGAAAAGTGGTTCACAAAACAACAGGTAGAGTTTGTTTCCGCCTATGCACACGGCGAAAATCCAAACGAGGATATGGCTGAGAGTATCAGTTTTTATATTAAGAGACCGGGTAAGTTGCGCTCTCGCTCACCTGCGAAATACGAGTTTATTCAGAATAGGATCATGCACGGCACTCGCTATATCTCAAAAATTAGAGAGGATCTGACATTCAGAGTCTACAACCTCTATCCTGACTACGTGTATCCAGGCAAGATTATCCGTATTGATATCCGCGTTGAAGGCGCGCCCGAAGAGGATAAGTATGTAGAGATAGAGGTAGAAATTCATGGCGAGAGTGACTTAGACGGCGCAAATCGTGGATATACACGGATCATTAGTCCAAAGGGAACTTATCAGGATATTCACTTGGGGCCCGTGGGCGCGGACGGTCAGCAACACCATAGTGTCGGTACATCACATGTTTTGCGAGGTTGGATATCTGGACTCTCTCGGTATAGTGCTAAGGGGTATTGGATTGCCGAATCAATTATGATCGGTGATAGGAATAACAATGAACGTCACAGTTCCCAAAACGATTTTGGCTGGAAGCTCTACATTGACAACCCACTGGAAGATGACGATGCCCCGAAATACGTGGAAAATTCAATACAGTTATCTCTCCGAGAAAAAAGAAATGATAAAGAGGAACGGTATCAGGTGCTTTACGTGGAGTGTCAGGCGATTGAGAAAAATCATGTAAAGAGAGTGTCTTGCTGGTTGAATGATGAGATCCCTGAAACATATTCCCGCTATGCTGCTGGGTGGTATCCGGAAAATACAATCAAACACGATCCGGATACGGATCTTTGGACGCTAAGAAGCCATGTGAACGTACCAGACTATTGGCAAAGCGGCATCTATAGTTTAGATCGGCTTTTATTGACAGACGTAGCCGGAAATGAGAGTGGGTTGGCGTTCTATAAAATGGAGAATCCGCCATCTATTAAAATTCACACGGCATTTCCGGATGATGTTCCGCCCGTGCTGGATATGAATAATATTTTCATTTCGGCCGAGACGACACGTCCAGAAGATCCAAATGGTGAGACACGGGTGACTTTGACCTTCCGGGTAAAAGATAATATTTCCGGCTATGATTCGACAGGTTTCAATTTACGTGATCCCAATGGTGTGATGCATATATTCCAACATAATGGTCCTTATCACAGCCATAATGGGCAAATCCATCGAATGTATTACCCAATGGATGTAGACCCGACCGTTTATGAGACTTACAAAAAAGAGTTCCTTTTACCTGCCGGTAGTATTCCGGGTATCTGGGGTTTGGCGGACATGACGGTTTATGATAAAGCCGAGAATGCCTTGAAGGTGGATTTCACTGAGCTTGTTCGTTTTGAAGTGGACAGCGATGTCACGCTAGCACCGATGCAGGTTTCTCTATTGCCGAATACAACCCGACTCTTGCCAAACTATCCTAACCCGTTCAACCCAGAGACATGGATTCCGTATCAACTCGCTAAAGAAACGGATGTGACATTGCAAATCTATTCTGTAACTGGCGCGTCAATTCGGACATTGGCATTGGGGCATCAGTCTGCGGGTATCTATCAAACCCGTAGCCGAGCTGCTTATTGGGATGGCAAAAACGAACAGGGCGAACGCGTGGCGAGTGGTGCCTATTTTTATACGCTTAAGACTGGCGATTTCACAGCGACGCGGAAATTGCTGATACGGAAATGAATCGCTGCGTCTCTTAACTTCCAGAATATGTGTAAGGTTTTACCCAGTTGAATATATCCAAGCACTCCAATAGCAAGAGATTTGGTGCCTCATGGCGAGCCATTTTGCTCGGAACTGTCCTGATCATTCCGAACATGTACTGGATTCTGGACTCCGCCGGACAAGGCTACCCAACGACGATCTCCCTCTACTTTAACGTCATTTTCTGCGTCTTTGCCATCACTGGCGTTAATTTGTTCTTGGTTCGCATCGCTCCACGGATGGCGATGCAACAAGGCGAATTGCTGACAATTTATGTCATGTTGGCAATCGCGTCCTCATTGGCGGGGCACGATGTGCTCCGCGTCTTAATACCAATGATTCCGTACGCATTCTGGTACGCAACACCCGAGAATGACTGGACAGACCTGTTTCATCGGTATATCCCAGATTGGATGGCTGTCAAAAACCGCACCTTTCTGACCGAGTATTACCGTGGCGAAACAACGTTCTACCAATGGGAGACCCTGCAAGGGTGGTTGACGACAACGGTCGTCTGGGGTGGTTTCCTATGCGCGATGGTATTTCTGATGGTTTGTATCAATACACTTGTTCGGAAGCAGTGGACGGAGCATGAGAAACTCAGCTACCCTATTATTCAGTTGCCCCTTGAATTGACGAACATTGGAAGTCGGTCAAATTTGCTGACAAATAAAATGATGTGGCTCGGTTTTGGGATTGCTGGTGCGATTGATATACTCAATGGGCTCCATCATCTCTACCCGACTGTGCCGAGTCTCGGCGGCAGACTCTACGATTTGCGTCCATTCTTTACACAGAAACCTTGGAGCGCAATCGGTTGGACACCGATAGCCGTCTTTCCATTCGCTGTCGGTATGGCTTTCTTTATTCCGCTTGATTTGTCGTTTTCTTGCTGGTTTTTCTATCTCTTCTGGAAAGTCGAACGTATTTTTGGAGATGCCTTGGGCGTACGCGGTATGCCAAATTTTCCGTTCACCGATGAACAGTCCTTCGGGGCATATCTCGGCTTGTTTGTTATCGCAATTATAGCGACGCGAAACCACTTTGCACAGGTCGGGCGGAAGTTATTCAGAAACGACCGGAGCGTTGACGACTCAGACGAACCGATGTCCTACCGTGTAACAGTGTTAGGACTTATCGCCAGCCTTGTTTGCATCCTCGGCTTCTGCAAGATCGCCGGAATGTCTATCTGGGTGGTGCTTGTATTTTTCGGTATCTACTACGCAATCTCCACAGCAGTGACACGGATGCGCGCAGAACTCGGTTCACCTGTCCACGACTTACACTTCATTGGTCCCGATGAAATGATGCCCCGCATTTTTGGCACGCGGCTCCTCGGTCCACACAACTTGACAATAATGGCGTACCTTTTCTTTTTCAACCGTGCCTACCGTGGACATCCGATGCCACACATCTTGGAGGGGTTTAAATTAGCCGAACGCACTGGGATTTCCAATCGACGGTTGTTGATTGCGATGTGTATTGCGATTGTTATCGGGACATTTGCTTCCTTCTGGGCATTCTACCATATCTCTTATATCGAAGGAGCACGCGATTGGTTTGCCGGAAGACCCTTCAATCGGCTTCAGAGTTGGTTGACATCACCAAGAAATCCAGATGTCCCCGCAATTGTCGCCATGTGTATCGGTTTCCTCATCACCGGTTTCCTGATGATAATGCGAATGCGGCTTTTTTGGTGGCCCTTTCATCCAGCAGGATTCGCTGTTTCCAGCAGTTGGTCTATGAACGTGTTCTGGTTTTCGATACTGGTGAGTTCGGTGATTAAGTGGATTATTCTTCGGCATGGGGGCGTGAGCACGCATCGAAAACTTATTCCGTTCTTCTTGGGTCTAATTTTGGGTGAGTTTATTATTGGCAGTATCTGGAGCATTATAGGAATTACCACAAACCAACCGATGTACCGATTCCTATTTTAAGGTGAGTTCGATTTATCACGTTTTCGGCTTCGACTTGCGTTCTTTCCAGTCCATATCGCCGATATGTCCGAATCGGTCTTCAATATTTTTATCTATCGACACTTTTTCAAAACAGATAGCGGTAATCTGTCGAAGTATGTGTAGGTCGCTGGATTTATATTTTTGGATCATCTTTTTATTTCTTTTCCGTAGGCTTGTTTATAGAGAGATATATTATACCGTTTAAAGAAAAAAAGCAAGTTTTCTGTGGGTTGGATTTAGAGGTCGCTCTTGCAAGATATACCGACATCTGTTATAATTGTGAACATACTATTTTTGGGAGGAACATTGCGTGATTCGTGAAGCAATTCAGAAAGTGATGGTAGGCGATGCCTTAACGGAAGCAGAGATGGTTGAGACGATGAACGAGATTATGGAAGGTGAGACGACAGATGCACAGATCGCCTGTTTTCTCACGGCACTCCGGCTCAAAGGCGAAACAATAGAGGAATTTACAGGGGCGACGCGTGCAATGCGCGCAAAGGCTACACCTGTTCCCACACGTCATGCGCCTGATTTACAAGCTACCCCTAAAATCCCACGACTTGTTGATACATGTAGCACAGGCGGCACGGGTTTGAACCACTTCAACATCTCAACAACTTCTGCTATCGTTACTGCGGGTGCAGGTGTTCCGGTTGCGAAGCACGGCAATCGCGGTGTAACGCGGCAGAGCGGGAGTGCGAATGTGCTGATGGCGTTGGGTGTGAACATTGAAATCGGTCCTGAACGCGTTGGGCGGTGTATCGACGAGGTCGGCATAGGTTTCTTATTCGCACCTACACTCCACGGTGCGATGAAATATGCCATCGGACCGCGGCGGGAGATCGGGATTCGTACAATTTTCAACGCCATAGCACCGCTGACCAATCCAGCCGGACCACAGGCGCAGGTAATCGGGGTCTATGCACCAGAACTGACGGAAGTGCATGCAAATGCCCTAAACAACCTCGGATGCCAGCACGCATTTATCGTGCGTGGCGATGATGGCTTAGACGACCTCACGACGACAACGACCTCACGCGTCTCGGAACTCCGAAATGGGACTGTCAAGACCTATACCCTTGATCCGACAACGTTTGGAATTCCGAAAGCCGAACCTGAAGCACTCTTGGGCGGCGCACCGGAGGAGAACGCTGAAATTATAGTTAGTATGCTAAAAGGCGAAAAAGGACCCAAGCGCGATATTGTTGTCTTAAACGCCGGTGCAGCGATTGTTGTGAGTGGAAAGGTGGATAGCCTTGAGGCAGGGATTGAACTGGCATCAGAATCCATTGACTCAGGGGCTGCGTTGGCAAAACTGGAGGCTCTTAAGTCAATATCGAACAGTTAGACCGTAACCTCTTACGACAAAAGGACAAGTGGATTGATATTAGACACTATCATTGCCCATAAACAGAAGGAACTCGCGACGGAACAGAAGCAGGTGCCACTTGCGAAGTTGGAAGCGGAAGTCAAGAACCTCCCACCGACGCGAAATTTTTTGGCGCAACTCGTTAGCCAAAACTCACTCGACAAAAGTAGAAGTGCCGTTACACGGAGCCGGACCGTCAAACTTATCGCTGAGGTGAAGAAGAAATCTCCGAGTAAAGGTATCATCCGTGAAGATTTCCATCCGGTATCAATCGCTGAAACCTACGTCGCAAACGGTGCCACTGCGATTTCTGTGCTGACAGACAAACATTTTTTTGCAGGCGAATTGGACTATCTGCGCGCAATACGAGAGGTTGTTGATGTACCGCTTCTCCGAAAAGATTTCACTATTGATCCGTATCATATCTACCAAGCACGTGTGGCTGGAGCAGATGCAATCTTACTGATTGTTGCGGCGTTGACTCCATCGCAGTTACGGACGTTTATGGATATTGCCGATTCGCTGTCGTTAGCATCTCTGGTCGAAGTGCATACGCAAGAGGAATTAGCGATTGCACTGGATGTGGACGCGCAGATTATCGGAATAAATAACCGGGATTTGCACACGTTTCATACGGACATTGCCACAACGTTCCGTTTGCGAGACATCATTCCAGCGGACAAGATCGTGGTGAGCGAGAGTGGCATTTATACCCGTGAAGATGTTGCGAAACTGGAGGAGGCAGGTGTTCATGCAATGCTTGTTGGTGAGTCGTTGATGCGGAGTCCTGATATTGGAGAGCAAGTGCGCCGTTTAATAGCGGTCAGTAATCAGCAGTCAGTTAAGCGTGTGGTAGGTGAACATCTGTGACCACCACAATCCGTGGCTGATCGCTGAATGTTTGTGGAGCAGGCGACCTGAAAGCCGACGGCTATTTGCTAATCGCTAACTGCTATACAGCGGTGACAATGATGCCGTGCCGTTTCAGGAGCGCGGTGGTCACACCGTCACCCGATGTGAGGCTTCCCGAAAAAGTGCCGTCGTAAATATTACCGCAACCACAAGATGGACTTCTCGCTTTGAGGATGACATGCGTTGCTGCGTGTGATTGAGCGGCCGCTAAGGCGTGGCGTGCACCTCGTAAATAGGCTTCCGTTACGTCTATCCCGTCCGCAGTCATAACCTTCGCTTTACCATCTAAGACATCATTGCCGTCGCCGCCGACAATTTCTGCGGGTGGGCGCGGTGTCGGCAAACCCCCTGCTTCCTCTGGACAAACAGGGATGAGTTGATATTTTTTTCCCGCCTTCATTGCCGTTTCGTTTCGGCTATGGCCCCCGTCATATCGACAACGGACACCCAAGAGGCAGGCACTAATAATCACTTTCATCTGGTAGAGTCTCCTGTAACACCTCAAACTGCTGGGTGATTAAATCCGTTTCCCCTGCTTTTAGTTGTAGGTAGATCTTTTCTAATTGGCGAAGTATAACGCGTAACAATGAGGTTCGACAAATTTCAACGTCCTTATTTCTCGCGGTGGCAGCCGCTATCCTCACAGAGGTTGATGTTTCACGTAATTCGGGCGGAAAATCCTCTAAAACACTGTTGACGTTTACGCCGAAACCTAAAACGAAAAAAGGTTGACGCTCATCATCATAGGCGAGTTCTGTTAGCGCGCCTGCCACCTTTTTTGTTTCTATACGTACATCGTTAGGGACCTTAATCCCTGCGTCAAGTTCGTATGTTGTGCGAATTGCCTGCGCGATTGCGATTGCCCCGACGAGATTGGGAAGTGCGACCTGATCGCGAAGCAGTCGATGTCTAAAGACAACGGATACGAGAAGACTTTTCCCTGATGGGGCATTCCATTTCCTGCCATATCTCCCGCGTCCGGCGGTTTGATGCTCCGCAATTATGACGGTTCCCTCTGCTGCGCCCGCTTTCCCACGTGCAATGGCAATATCATTGGTAGAAGGCACTTGCACGTGGTGCTCAATCTCGCATCCGATAAGCGAGGTTTGAAGTGTTTCCTGGGTCAGATCTATGTCCATGATGCTACTGACCCAAGTGCTTTTCTGCCTCAATTTTCCACTGTTCGGGTGGATTCAGATCGAGGAAACGTTTCCATTGTGCTCTCGCCTGTTGGTACTTTTCCCGATATTCATACATCAACGCGAGGTTGTAGTTGGCAGTCAGATTACGTGGTTCGAGTTGTATCACGCGTTCAAACTGCTCTGTCGCTGAACCGAGTAAATCCATACTAAAAAGGTTGCTTGCATAGTTGAGCAGCGTCGGCACATGTGTTTCGTCTAAAGCGAGTGCCTTTTCTAACGTCTCTTTTGCCTTATTATAATCTAAGGCATGGGCATAGTACAAGTTGCCGAGGCGTTGATACGTCTTTATGGCAATTTCATCGTTTTCCTTCACTGGTTGCTCAATCAGTTTGACTTCCGCTTCGTAGTATTGAATTGCTTCCTTCCATGCTTGTTCCCATTCTGCGATCTGCCCGAGATGCAAATGGAGACCCCGGTATTTTGGGGCGTAAGCGCGCATGTTTTCGAAAGCCTTTTTCGCCAGATCGTGTCGGTCGATTTCAAGATGAAGCACACCCAGCTGATAGTTTGCTTCACGGTTTCTCGGCTGCAGTTCTGCGACCTGTTTGAAATCCTCTAAGATTTGGCTATAACGATAAAGTGTATCGCCGATCTGTTTGTAACGGAGTGTAAGCATCCCACGATAGAAGTAAGCGTCCGCATAATTGGAATTCAAGGCGATCGTGGCGGTATATTCCTTGACAGCCATCTCAGCATATTTATGATAGCCATCTCCCAGTGTTTCGGCGTGCTGGTCGAGCAGACGCGCATAACTGTAGTGCCACTCGAAGTTTTCTGGGTTGTACTGATTCGCCAATCCGTAATGGTGAATGGCCTTTAGGGCATAACTTGCAAGCCCATCTTGCATGCCACGATCCTCCCGTTTCTCAAAAATAACCGCAAGCAAGTGATGCAGTTCAGGATGTGCGGGTTCAATTTCCAATGCAGGTTGGTAGACGCGGATAATGTTATCTTCGTCATTGCGTTCGCGATAGATCGCCCCAAGCCGGAAAAAGGGTTCCACTTCTGTCGCTTCGATATTGGGCATGGGATTTTGCCCTGTATTAGATGGGCTTGCAAGCTTCGCCCTAAAGCGTCCTATGTCGTCTCTGAGGAGAGTTGTATCAAGGGCAATGGTTTTTTCATAATGCTCAATGGCTTTATCTATTTCGCCGTGCTGTTCAAGCAAAATTGCGGCGTGATAGTGCGCCGCGACATCTTCCGGATTCAACTGAATAGTTGCGAGAAACGCCGATAAGGCAGCATCGGGTTTTGCTAAAGTAAGGTAAGAGATTGCCAATAGGTAGTGTGCTTCAGTGGTGTCAGGTGCGATCTCAATAATTTTCTGTAAAGTGTCGACGACTTGTTGATGCGACTCGCGTCCTCGGTAGATATGAACCATTTTGAAAAGCACATCTGTGCGTTGCGAATCCAATGTCAAAATCCGTTCATAAAAGGCGAGTGCGGCATCCGTATCACCATTAGCCTCGTAACTTTGCCCTAACAGATAAGTAGCCGCAATATCTTCTGGAAACAGCAGTAGGTGTGTGCTTAGAGGTTCAATAGCAGCTTGATAATTTCCGTTCTCGAAGGCTTGTTGTCCCTGTGAGATGAACCTATTCGCTAACCCTGGATCTAATACTAAAGCGCGTTTGAAGTAGGCGACTGCTTCCTCTATATTGCCTCGCTGGTGATAGAGTTCACCGAGTTTGAAATAAGCGTCGTTGAAGTTCCCCAAAGGCAGCTCCATTTGCAAATAACTTGTGTCCGCTTCAATAATGTGAATCGTCTTTTTGTAATGTTCGATCGCTTTTTCGGTATTCTCTGCGTCAGTTTCAAGGCTACCCGCATAAAAATAAGAACGCGGGTCGTCAGGAAGAATGAACATTGCTTTCTCCAAAATAGGCATCGCTTCGTCGGCAGTCATTAACCCGGCGAAATAAGGTTCAAGCGGTTCATAAAAAGTATCCTTGATGTGGGGCATCAAAGAGAGTGCTTTTTGGTAGTGTTGCAATGCCGTTGTCGTGTCGCCTGCGGTATAGAGATTATCTCCAAGGGATAGATG
Source organism: Candidatus Poribacteria bacterium (assembly GCA_963662915.2). Taxonomy (GTDB): domain Bacteria; phylum Poribacteria; class WGA-4E; order WGA-4E; family WGA-3G; genus WGA-3G. The sequence goes on from CAXXEU010000002.1 coordinate 4,395,043, forward strand.
CGCTTCCCCATGCGTTGGCTCAATTTCGAGTGTACGTTGATACAACTTGATGGCACCCTCCGTGTTGCCTTTTTCGTCGAAAATAACCGCGAGTTCGTAAACCACCTCGGCTGAGTAAGGCGCATGTTGTGCACCTTTGGCGTATTCTGCCAATGCGTCATCAAAGAATCCTTCAGTAGCGAGGACTTGTCCCAACTTGAAGTAGGCGGGTGCAAACTTTTTCTTTCGTTGTGTGAGGTTCTCAAATGTCTCTCGTGCGCGGTCTATCTCGCCTTGTGCGAATCGGACTAAACCGATGCCGTATTGTGGATATTCCCATTTCCGGTTTAATGTCCGCGCCGTATCAAAAGCGTGGAGTGCCTCGGTGTAATTCTGCTCTTTCAGATGGATCTCACCCATGCGATAGTGAGTCGGATAGTGGTTCGGATTCAGACGGACACAAGTTTCAAATTCGGCAAGTGCTGACTCGTTTGCTTCCTGCTGATGGTAGATACCACCGAGATTGAAATGTGCCCAGAATAGATCTGGCGCAATTTCAATAGCCTGTTTTAAGTAGGTGATTGCAAGATCAAGGGTTTCGCCAGTTTCCGTAGCGTGCAGCGCGTGTGTATAGCCCAAACCGTAATAGAACGCTGCTGCAATTTTCGCAGAAGATGGCTCACGATTTTCCTTTTCTGTCTCATACAGCATCAGCAGTGTAGAGAGTCGTCCCTCTTTTTGCCACTTACTGATGAGATCCCGGTGTTTTTCCGCTGGACGTTTCTTTTCTCGTAACACCTTTGCGAAGTCTTTTTTTATGTTTGCTTCCCATTTTTCCGCTGCGAGTACTTGTGTCGCGATGGTATTGCCCCATAAGCATGTAATTAAGGCTATAAATATAGCGGGCTTTTTTACTATTTTTTTCATCGTCTATTTCCTCAGTTTCTGATGTTCTCAAAGATAGGGTTTCTTATGATGTTAAGACATTAAAAGGTCTACTTTGGCGCGGGTTGGCATAGAGGGTGTCGCCCCAACGACAGTCACCGCTGCTGCACCCGCGGCATTCGCGAACCGAATCGCTGCATGTAGCGATTCGCCGCTTGCCAATGCGGTTGCGAATGCGCCACAAAAGGCATCGCCTGCCCCTGTTGTATCTACAGCCTCGACAGCGCATGCGGGAACGTGTTCGGATGTCGTTGCTGTCAATAGCAGAGAACCTCGTTCGCCAAGTGTGAGTACGACAGCAGATGTTTCCGTGTTCGTCATACGAGCGCGTAGTACCCCTGCTGCGTTGCGCGCCTCTTCATCATTGCTTACCTGCATCCCCGATAGGAGTTCGGTTTCGGACTGGTTCGGCGTAAGAATATCGACATATCTCAACAAACTATCAGGCAGCGGTTGCGCAGGTGCTGGATTTAATATCACCGTTGTGTCATGCGATTTGGCAATCGCTGCGGCGTGTTCGGATGCTACAATCGGAGTTTCTAATTGCAGGAGAAGCACATCGGCAGCGGCGATAGCGTCGGCAGCAGCGTCTATATCTGTTGTCGTCAATGCCATATTTGCACGTGGCACGACGATGATGCTATTGTCGCCATCGGGTTCAATCACAATCGTTGCAACCCCCGTTCCGATGTCGGTACGTTTTGTGACAAATCCACTGTCAATCTGTTCATTTTCTGTTGCGGTAAGCAGCATCTCCCCGAAAGGGTCCGCACCGACGCTTCCGACGAGCGTGACTTCGGCACCCAACCGCGCTGCGGCAGTCGCCTGATTAAAGCCTTTTCCGCCCGTGAAAATATCAAAGGTATTGCCGATGAGCGTTTCCCCTTTTTCGGGGCGTCGTGTTGCGTGGCACACGAGGTCGATGTTGAGACTGCCGACAACGGCAACTTTCGGTGTTCTGCTGTTCATCACAATTCATTCCTATCTTTCTAACGATTTTAGACAATTATAGTTGACATATAATGCGGGTGTCAAGGGTTTTGTAGGGTGTGACGACCTTGTGGCACTAACTGTATGAGGATTAAATAAATATTTCGGTAATTTGATATTTCCTCCAGGTCCTGTAGGTAAGGTTTTTCTTTTTCATTGAGAGTTCTCCTATCGTTTGGGTAGTAGCCGTTCTATCTGTTTGGCAACTTCTGGATCGGATTCCTTGAGCCTACGGAGTCCTTCTTCGGGTCCGTACTGATTCAAGGTTTGCAGTGCGCGATTGAATCGTTCAGGCGAAAAGTGTTCACGCAGTGCCGTCTCAATATTTTTTTCTTTCATTGATTTGAAACCTGATTCTCCTAACACAGCCGGCGGATGTATAGTGATGTCTAACAACTCGTTTGTATCTTCTGGAACGTTGCCTTTTTCGTTTCTTGTGAAAAGTCCTTGCGGATTTCGCATAGGATCCGATGTGTTGACACTTGAGGTATCCGCAGGTGATTTTTCAGAAGTTGCAACGGCCTCTGGCGCAGACGGTCCGAATATTTCAGTTGACTGCATCGCGCGGGTTTTTACATCCTTTAGCCAATATATGGCCTCATCAAGATTCATATCACGTAGAGAAAAGTTACGTCCAAAATGTGCGGAATACCAGGCCGATGCCCGTTCATCTCCCATAAATTTATCAAGTACCTCGTTGTCATATCCGCCATTTTCACGAATGAGTGCTGTTAGTTTTTGGCGCATTTCTGGCTCATAATCTGAAGGGTCGCCTTTAGGAAAGTGTTCGCGGAACGACTGCAGCATCAAATCTCTGGAAATCGGCAATCCTTCATCTGCTAAGAAATTTATCATATCATTGAAAGTCGCTCCGTTATTTATGAGGTCAAGATATGCTTCGGATTCTATAATATCATAAAATCTTTTTACCTCTGGCTTCGCGAGATGTTCAGGCGTTTGCCAACTCTTTTGTCTATCTATTATCACTTTCAACCTTGCTTCTACATTACGTGGATGCGAAATGGATAAATTTGGATCTGTGACATCCACAAGGGTTCTTTCATTATCACCATCCTTGTCTACAAAATTAGGTAGACTCGTTTCTGTTTTCTGAGGCGTGGAAGATTCATTGCTTGCTGACTTTGGCACTGTTACCCGATAGACTGTCTTGACTTCTGGGGCATCTGTCGTTGACAATTTCCATAGCGCAAAAACAATCGCGATCGCGATACTCACAGTCACGAGAAATGGATATAAAGTACGTTTTTTCATCATTTTTCCTTCCGTTTGAGAAATGTTGTCCGTCTGCCCTTCGGTGGAATTGTTCTATGGATCAAGATGGAATCGGACGGACACCCGAGCGAGGCACATCGTAATGAGCGGCCTCGTCCGAAGACACAGTGACTGTGTCGCATCCATCCGAAACGTGGAAAATTTCTAATGTTCCGCATCGGACGCGTTTATGCTACAATTAGGTTAGTGCTGTCATTTCTAACCAATGGCAGTGCCGCGCCGACCGGTGTTCACGCCACCCTCGGCGCACCTCTGAAAAATATCGGAGACTGCCACTACGAAAACTATTTCGCCACATTATAGCAAACAGACGAAAATGGTTTCCAACAACGATTTATCCAATTATTCACCATGAACCTTTCGCGTCTGTGCTAAGAAGAACGGGTTTGAAATTAAAAACCCCGAGGCGGCGGCAGCACACCACGGTTGAAACAGATTTTGGATATGGCATGCCTTGCCTACCCGAAGAGCTGCTCCCCTGCGTCTTTAAACTGCTGTTTTTCTTCGTCTGTGAGCGGTTCGTTGAGGAGTATTTTCAGCATAAGGTTTGTGTACGTGTGGACGGCTGGAATATCCCCAAAATCTCCAATGAGTATCAATCGCTGAATTTGGACGAATAACTCGGGGTCTTCCTTCATGAGTGTCTCTGGATCTCTACTACCTTTCTTCATCTCTAATATTTTCAAACTTTTCCTACGTCTCACATTTTCTAATGTTTTTCGTGTGGATTCTTCATTCGGGGATATGAATAGGAGGGCTTCTAAGTAGGCTATGTGTCTGTCCATAGTGGCTATGGACGATTCAAAGGGAACACCGACCTTGATATTTAATTCAAACTCTATAATGATTCGAACTTGCGGGATGTCCCCGTACTCTTTGAGGAGGATCGCGTGCTTGTATTTTTGTTCGAGTTTGGGATCGCCTCTCCAAAGATCGACGGGAGGCACCCCCAGTTCGAGAAGTTCTGTCACATAAGCCTCTGAGAGTGGATCCCAGGTTTCGTCGGGATCCCAGGTTTCGTCAGGAGTGTCGGTGGGACTGGAGAGGTAGGTGATCGTTGGGGCAACTTCTGTGTCGTCTGTCTCTCCACAACTATAGAAAAAAGAGAGGCAGAGGACACAGAGACTGAGACGTAAAATGAGGGTGCTTTTCATGGGAACTCCTTTGGAAAACTCGGAGAGTCGCTATTTATCGTTTTCGGCTCTTATCCGCCGCATCTCTTTGAGAGTACTCAGTGTTTGGTCATTTGGCCAGAGGTAGACGTGTGCTTCGAGAAACTCTATGTATTCATGAAGTGTTGGCGGAATGCCTTGTGCGGCTTTGAGTTCGTAATCTCCGATGACTTGAACCTCCGGTGTATCACCGAACTGTTTGATGAGTTGGGCGTAAAGATATTCGGCGCGTAACTCGGGGTCTTTCGTTTTATACCAATCTTTTGGCGGATATGTTTCCGCTTCTTCACTCTTATTTGTATCGGCATCAGAAACTTCGTCCCCAGTTTGATATGTTTCTGACCAGGGATCCGTATCTTCCTGTAACGTATCAAAAACGTGATCGTCACGCCAGTCATAGACATCTCTGCTTGAGGTCTCCACCGTCACGAAAGTGTCCACATCGGTGTGTGAGTCATGTGTATGCGTGTGTTCCGTGTGTTCATGGCTGTGGGAGGTTCTCCTTCTTCGCCTGAAAGAATGTTTCTTGGACGAGATCCTCTATGTCTTCTTTACTATTTTCTCTGATTCTCTTTTTGAAAAACTTGTAAAGGATAATCCCGTATCTTTGACAGAGGACGTTTCTTGCTTCTTCAGCCCCTTTTTGATAACATTGCACAAGTTCGGCATCGCTATATTCTTCATAATCCTTTAGCATGCTAACAGTTATCCTTTTCATTCTGTTAGAAATGGCAAAGAAAAGGTTATGAAAAATGAGAATGTTTCTCGGTACCATCTCGTGTTAAGTATGTGGTAAAAAGAGAACCGTATTATTTCGACCCTCTATTAAAGTTAAGTGTAAAAAACGATGAAAAGGTTACAAAAAAAGCAGTTGTTTCTCAATTATACCATCTTGTTGGCAAATATGATATGAAAAGTCGGAATGTGTAAAGTTTTTAGAAAGGAAGCCTTGATTGTTGTCAAATAATAGCGGTTTGTTTACATGGCACTCCGCTTGATTGTAGTTTTGGCTTGCAAGTTGCGTGAGAAACTGCTATCATGCCTGCAAGTTGCGACCTATAAATCCTACGTGCTGAAAGAAGGGTAGACTGGATACGCCAATGAATTCTCAATTAAAGTATGGGATCGGCTTTTTATTTTTTTTCGGAATCTGTTTTGTTTTTTGGTGGCGTGCGGAGCAGGTGAGCAGTGCCGAGGTGCTTGTCTGGTACAGCGTCATCCCGCCGCTACTTGCTGTCACGTTAGCGATTCTGACGACCCGATTGTTTCCGAGCCTCTGTATAGCTGTAGGTGTAGGGCTGCTGCTCTCATGGTATCAGCAACATTTCACGCCCACTGGCTTTTTGACAGAAGTCGTCTGGTTCGTGCGTGCAGTGAGCATCGGAAATGATGGCGTGGACCTCTTCAATTTCTGGGTCGTCTTGTTCGTTTGTCTTATCATGGCGACAATCTCCATAGTCGTCGCCTCCGGGGGTATCAGCGGCGTTGTCATTTGGCTCTCTCGATTTGCAAAGGGACCCCGGTCGGCGCAATTGATTACAAGTTTGATGGGAATTGTTATCTTTATTGGCGATTATTCCAATGCCATGATTGTCGGGCCAACGATGCGTCCACTCACTGACCATCATCGCGTCAGTCGTGAAAAGTTGGCATTTCTCGTGGATTCCACGAGCGCACCGATTGCAGGTCTTGCCTTTGTTAGCACTTGGATCGGTTATGAAGTCGGGCTTTTTAACGATGTCGCTGAGACAATTGGACTCGACCGTGATGGATATTCGATGTTCTTTGATGCCCTCGGTTTTCGGTTTTACTGCATTCTGACGATTATCTTTGTTATCATCAATGCGATTAGCGGTAAGGACTATGGCGCGATGCACAAAGCAGAGACCCGTGCACGGGAGACAGGAGATGTTGCCGCCTCAGATGCCCAGGCACTCGGACACGCCGCATCCTTTGCCAGTTTGCCAAATGCCGTTATCCAACCTCTATCAGCAGTATTACCGATCTTTGCACTTTTTGGGCTGCTTCTGGGAGGGTTCTGGATAGATGGCAAGGGGACGGGATCTATTTTTTCACTAACTGCTTGGCGAGATGCACTTTCGGCGGCAGATAATGTTAAGATTCTCGCTTGTGCTGCTGCGAGCGCGTTTGTTATCGCGATTGTCTGTGCACGCTGGCTCTCGAAACTGCGGTTCTCAGAGATCGTTCCGGTCATCTGGGGTGGTGTGAAGGGAAGTCTTACGCCGTTGAGCATTCTGTTATTGGCATGGGGGTTAAAGGCGAGTTGCGATAGATTGATGACGGGGCAATTTCTTGCGACGATGCTCAGTGATATCGTTTCTCCGCTCTGGTTTCCGATTTTTGTCTTTGTCTGCGCGTCTATAACCTCTTTCGCAACTGGCACAAGTTGGGGAACAATGGCAATCCTGATTCCGACGGCTATTCCCGTGGCGTTCTCACTTGACAACGGGAGTTATGGTCTAACGACCGTTATTTGCCTTGGGGCGGTGTTAGATGGTGCGATTTTCGGGGATCACTGTTCGCCGCTTTCTGATACAACGATACTCAGTTCTATCGCCAGTAGTTGCGACCCGTTACACCATGTCAGAACGCAGTTGCCTTATAGTCTCACTGTCGCAACGATCGCTCTGTTTTGTGGCTATCTTCCTGCTGCCCTCGGTAGTGCTTCGGCAATCGGAATTGCCAGTGGAACGGGTGTAATTATTTTGTTGTTTTTCGGTATTGCTGGCTTCCATAAAATTCAGGAATCGAATCTGTAAGGGCAGTGATATAAAACATGAGTTATGCTTCAGAGACTCGAAGGGGAAAATATTAGTTACGGGTTGGATCTGAAGGAGGACTACTATGAAGGTTGCACTTGAAGGAAAGGTTGCAATTGTTACAGGGGGTGCGCAAGGCATCGGTCGCGCGATTGTGAAGGCTTTGGTTGACAATGGCGCGCAGGTGGCAATTGTGGATATAAACAAAGAAACAGGGAAGAAGACTGCTACAGAAATTCAACAGCGCGGTGGGACGTGTCTATTCGTAGAAGGCGATGTGTCCAAAGCACCAGAGATGGTATCTGCTGCCGATCAGGTTGCAGCACATTTTGGTAAAATTGAGATTCTGGTGAACAATGCTGGAATTAACACACGGAGCGATAGAGTTCCAATCCATCAGTATAGGCTTGAGGATTGGCAGCGGATTCTGGAGATAGACCTTACTGGTGTTTTTACAACGAGTCGTGCTGTCATTCCGCATATCCTTTCTCACATATCCGACAAACGAGGTGGCGAGTCTGATTCCGAGAACGCTACGGGTCGGATTGTTAATATCAGTTCGATTGCTGGGTTGGTGCCGCTACGTTTACAAAGTGCTTATGTCGCGGCGAAAGCAGGCGTTGCTAATTTGACGCGCGCTATGGCGTTAGAACTCGGACCGGAGGGCATCTTGGTTAACGCTGTCGCTCCGGGTTCGACATTGACCCGCGGCACAGAAGCCCTCTTTTACGGGGATGATGGCGCGTATACAGAAAACGCCGCGAGTCTGCTATCACATATTCCACTCGGAAGACCGGGTAGAACCACGGAAATCGCAGCAGCAGTCCTTTTTCTTGTCTCACCAGATGCGAGTTATATTAACGGTAGTATCTTGACGGTAGATGGCGGTTGGACTGCCGGTTACACACGAGATTGGTGATAGTCCGCATGATGGCGCACAGTGTGCGTCTGCTATTATTAGAAAGGAGAAAAAATGGCAAAGATTACTATGTTTAAAGGGTATCAAGGGGAACCGCCTATTCCGAAACCGACGCATCAGGTTCAGGCGAACGTCGTCACAGTCCAAGACGGGGTCCCAGTAAAGTATTCAGGTTGCGACGGTATTGGTGTACGTGTTGTGCATCCGGCGAACCCAAGCGCGCCTGCACAAAACTTGGGTTTAGTTATGTTTTTTGTGCCGCCGCATGTTGTTCTTGAACCCGGAAGCCACCACACCGAGGAGTGCTATGTCATTCTAAAAGGAAAAGGCGTAATGACACTTGCTGGTGAAAAAGTTCCCGTTGAAGCGGGTACGTTCATCCATCTTCCACCGTGGTGCGAACACGGTATTGAAAACACTGGAGATGAATCCATGGAGGTACTCATCTGTACCTCGCCACCGAATCCATAAATTACCCGAAAAGTAGCGTTTTTGGTGGTTTAAGCCACGAATTTAGGTATTATCCACACTTTTTTGCATTTTTAATTCAACTTTTTTCTAAAACCTTCGTTAAATAAAATATCCTAAGTGTTTAATATAGGCTACTAAACTACGCCTTTAATCTTTGGGGGTTTTTAATTTATGCGAGGGATAATGCCGAAGTCATCCAATGTGCGGCGGGATTTCATGCGAAAGAAGCGTTTCAATGGGAACGCCGACTTTGAACAGCAGGTTGACGAGGAATTGACGACAATGGAAGAAATGCCTGAAGCATTGGAGCAACAGGCACAAACATTGTTTGCGAATGGCGAAGAGATTAAAGTTGCCATTTCAACCGATCTCAAGTTCGATGGCAACTATGGAAAAGACTGGCTGATTGCGACTGATAGGCGGCTTATCGCTTTTAATCAGAACGGTACACCAGATCACCAACTCCAGGAAATTTCGCTTGCGTCGGTTTCGGCTGTTGAAATCGTTGAGATGCACGGTAACAACATCTTAAAAGTAAAAACATCCGATAAAGCGGTTGAGGTGGCGCGTTACTCACGTCGCTTATCGCCAAAATTTGAACTGGCGACTCCTGAAATAGAAACGTTGGTGCAAGAGGCGAATCCAGAAGCGGCGCAAGAGAAGCGACACCGTCCGCACGGACCAGGAAAAAATAAGCACAAGTGTGAAACATGCGGACAACCGCTATCGCGCTGGTCTGGGGTTTGTGTCAATTGTATCGAAAAGCGGAAGCTCATCTTCCGACTCATCAGATATTCGTTTCCGTTTTGGCATATTGCGCTTCCTGCACTCATATTGATGATGGTCATCCGGTTTGTCTCGCTTTTACCGACTGTGTTGAGTTCGGAGATAGTTGATAACATCCTTGTGCCAGCAGAGCGGACTGTAAGCGGAGCTACATTAACTGCGACCGGTGAACCACTTGAAGACCCAACATGGGGACGACTTAGTGGCATTGTTGAAGGTGTTTCGGGTTGGCTAACGCTTCCGGTTGCTGGAAGTTGGGGACACCTCCTTGCAATCGTTTTTCTAATGGCAGGATTCCGCGTCTTCACGTTGGGTGCTTCTGCAGTACGCGGTTATATGATGGCGTGGGTGGGGCAAAATATCACGCGCCGGCTTCGCAATGAAACTTATGAACATCTCAACTCGCTTTCGTTAGATTTTTACAATCAGCGCGATACTGGTAACCTGATGTCAAGGATTACGAACGATGTTGGCAGGTTACGGGATTTCATTGCGAACAGTTTACAGGACTTCATCGGTGACTCTTTTACACTCGTCAACATCTGCCTCATTATGTTTCTGACCAATTGGAAACTGGCTGCGTGGACGTTGATTCCGGTGCCGTGTTTAATTTTCTTTACCATCTTTTTTGGGAAAAAAATGAGTAAGGTTTTTTCTGCGCTATGGAAGCGGTATGCCAATATTAGCACGATACTGGCAAGTACCATCCCCGGTGTGCGGGTTGTCAAAGCCTTCGCACGTGAGCGTTATGAGGTAAACCGATTTAGTGAAGAGACATATCAGGTCTTCAATGGGGAAATGAATGCAGCGAAGTTGTACACCCTCTATCGTCCGATCATGGAATTTATTATTTACTCTGGTACGATTCTAATATGGTTGGTAGGTGGTTCGCAGATTTTCGGAGGGTCGTTAAGTCTGGGTGAACTTGTGATGTTCCAAGGGCTCATGGGACAGTTTTTCAGACCTGTCTACACGCTTTGTCACATGAACGAACGTTTCATCCGTGCCGCAACTTCTGCCGACCGCGTGTTTGAGATTATAGACACACCGCCAAGTGTCGCGGATAGAAAAGATGCGGTTACCCTTGAAAATATTAAAGGGGCAGTTGAGTTCAAGGATGTCTATTTCTCTTACGATTCGGAAAAGAATGCAATCAACGGTATTAGTTTCCAGGCGGAAGCGGGTGAAATGATTGGACTTGTCGGGCATAGTGGCGCAGGGAAGAGTACAGTTATCAACCTCATCTCTCGTTTCTACGATCCGAGCGAAGGTTCTATAGAGATTGATGGACACAACTTACGCGATCTTACGGTAAAAGCGTTGCGCCAACAGATTGGTGTCGTGTTACAAGATCCGTTCTTGTTCCAAGGCACGATCGCCGAGAATATCGGTTACTCCAAACCCGGAGCGACTCGACATGAGATTATTGCTGCAGCGAAAGCTGCAAATGGACATGAGTTTATCGTCAAGTTCCCAGATGGCTACGATACGATGGTTGGTGAGCGCGGTGCCCGTGTCTCTGGTGGTGAACGTCAGCGGATTTCTATTGCCCGTGCTATTTTGAAGAATCCAAGGATTCTCATCTTGGACGAAGCGACATCGTCTGTGGATACCGAAACCGAGTCGAACATTCAGGAAGCCTTGGAACGGCTCATCCGCGGTCGTACCGTTTTTGCGATTGCACACCGACTTTCCACACTCAAATATGCTGACCGATTGGTTGTGCTGAAAGATGGGAAGGTCGATGAAATCGGTACACATGAAGAGCTGCTTGCTAAGGATGGAACGTATGCAGGCTTGTGCACAAAGCAGACAGAACTGTCGAGAATTCGTGCTTTGTAGACGCAGACAGACATTTATAGTGCGTGCTGCAGAGGCGCACTATAAAGATGTGTTTACATATAAAACATATAACAAGGAGAAACAACCTGATGCAGGAAGCTACGATGATTACCGATGAGGTGAAATTCCTTGAGGCTGCCAACGTCAAAATCGCACGAAATTCGTTTGAAGAACTCATCATTGAACTGCCTGATGGCACAAGTTACACAAATGTTGAACCGGTTCGCTCATTTCCACTCACTGACTCTAACAAATATATTTCATTATTAGATGATGAAGGCAAAGAGATAGGCATTATTCGGGACATCAAGCACCTGCCACGAGAATCAGCGAAGGTGCTTGTGTCGGAGTTACAGAAGCGATATTTTATGCCAAAAATTACCAAAATCCACCAATTGGACGGACAATTCGGTGTCACACAGTGGATTGTGGAGACAAACCGAGGTCCAGTCACTTTTGGTATGCGCACCCGATACGATGTCGTTAGCCTTGAAAATGGACGAGTCTTTATTAAAGATGTTGATGGCAATCGTTATGAAATTGAAAACTACCACCGTTTGGATCCTGAGAGCATCGCCTTGCTTGAGACCCAATTATAGTTCCTATTCTTACAGTCCCATTCATCTTTTAAGACCCAATTTGCAGATTATTTTGTCTTAATGTAAAATATACATTGCTGGCGAGGTGCTAAACCTTGCCAATAGTGGTTAAGGGATAAGGTTGTTTGATATATCATACCTATGGAGGTCAGTACGATTGGAAAATGTAAGGATTGAACGGATTGAGTGGGCACGTTTGACAGGTGAGCGCCCGCGCAAGGCTGGCTGTAATTCGAGGCTTGGCGAACACGGATTGCATGTTCGTCCGCCTATTGCTCGTATAACGACAACAGACGGGGTCAGCGGTTTCGGGTTCTCTCCGATTTCGCCTGAAAAGGCAGAGGCGATTGTCGGGTTTCAACTCAATGAGGCATTCGATGCAGAAACGGGTGTTGCCGAGGCGTTCAGAATACTGGAGTATCCGATCTGGGATCTGGTGGGGAAATTAGCACAAAAACCGGTTTATGCGATACTTTCTGGGGAGAATGGAGCGTTTCGCGCGCCGTGCTATGACACCTCACTCTACATTGACGATCTACATCTTGACGACAATGCTGAGGCTGCGGCACTTATCGCTTCCGAGGCGTTGGACGGAAAGGCACGTGGACATAATGCCTACAAAATCAAGGTCGGGCGCGGGGCAATGCACATGCCACTTGAGAAAGGGACACACCGGGATATTGATGTCATCCGTGCTGTGCGTGAAGCCGTTGGTGCTGATGCTACAATTTTAATAGACGCAAATAACGGTTATAACCTTAATCTCACCAAGCAGGTTTTGAGTGGTGCCGCCGATGCAAACGTTTATTGGATGGAAGAGGCGTTCCATGAAGATGCACGAGTCTACGGTATCCTGAAAGAATGGTTGAATGCTGAGGGTTTAGAGACTCGCATCGCTGATGGTGAAGGTGGGGCGTCGCCGTATCTTGTAGATTGGGCAAAAGATGGTCTTATTGACATCGTTCAATACGATATTTTCTATCCCGGCTTCTCACGTTGGCTTGAACTCGGTCCTGAATTAGATGTATCTGATGTCGGCACGGCACCGCATCATTATGGTGGTCACTACGGGAATTATGTATCGTGCCATCTTGCTGCGAAGGTTGAACGATTTGAGTTTGTTGAATGGGACCATGCCACGACACCAGGCTTAGACGATTCCGGATATTCCATCTCAAACGGTTATGTGAATGTACCACAGTATCCCGGCTTTGGGTTGAATCTGGAGGAAACGCCCTACCAGAAAGCACGTGAAGAAAATGGGTTCGAGGTTCGCGCGTAAAGGTTGCCGAAAACTATAGGAGAGACGGAACTATGGGGTATTTAACAGCGGAAGATAAAGCATTCTTTAAAGAAAATGGTTATCTGGTTGTCCGCGATGCAGTGGAGCCAGAAACAGTTGATGCTGCGCTTGATAGGATTTGGGAGTCCCTTGACGAGGATAGAAACGATCCAGAGTCTTGGATCCGTAAGGGTTATCGTACAGTGCCTGTCGGCGGTGAAGATGTTATTCGTGGCACAGTATACGGCAACCGCGTGTTCGCGATGGGTGAAGAACTCGTTGGCGAGGGCAGATTGAATATGGGGGGTGGTGCGGGACCGCACATCAATTTCCCGGATCCAGAGAAAGAATGGCGCGAGCCACGCGGACATCTTGACGGTTACCACACGCCGACCAACGGTGTGCCCAAGGGTGTTGTCGGTTCGTTCACACTTGGTGCGACCGCTTATCTCGGCAAAGTTGAGAAACAAGGTGGCGGATTTACAGTTTGGCCCGGTAGCCATCGGGTTTGGGCGGAGTATTTCAGACACCACGACTTAGATAGTCTTCCTTGTGGTGTTGCTCCGTTCGATTTGGGACCGAGTTATGAGTTCACGGGTGAGGCAGGGGATGTCTGCTTTTGGCATCACCAGATGAGTCATACTGCCGGTCCGAACTGCGGTCGTCGAGTCAGAATTGCGCTCATCGGTAGATACCGCCGAAAAGATTTAGATCAAATCAAGTTTGAGACACCTGATAATATGTGGAAGTATTGGGATGGGCTCTCATAGGTTTGCCTATTTTGTGTTTGTATTATCCATCCTTGTTGCTGGCGCGCTATGTGCGCGCCAAATTTTAACTTGCTAAATAATTAGAATAGCTGCTATGCTATCTCCAGTCTATTTTTATAGCATAGTGGATTGTCACGTCAAAGTTGAAAAGTATAGAAGTCACGAGCATGAAGAAATCCGCAGAAATACCCAAGCAAAAACACTCGCTCCTGCAAGAAGATCCGGACATCTCGGAATCCAAAGGTGCTCTAAATACTTTTGATTCATCATTTTAATGTGGATAGAACAGTAGCAACCTTACGGATATTAGATTATTAATTTTTTTTATCAGAAGAGACTGGTTAGGAAACTTGGGAATGGACCTCTATATGAATCCTTCCAAAATCGCCGAGATCATAGGTGTAGAAGAGGACATTATCACCCGAACGTTGAAACGGAGGGATGTAGATATTGAATCATATATCCGTGTTGTTTCTATTCCTCCTGACAAACCAGGTGCCCCTCCGAAACCTCAAATTCAATTACGGGTTGATGGACTCGCAATGCTGATAAGAAAACTCGCCTATAATATCCCTACGGACGATATTATTGAAAATCTTAGCTGCCAGGTTTTTCATATCACGCATCTACAAGAAACGTGCGACAAATTGGAAGTGGAGAATCAAGCACTTATCACTGAAAATGAGCAGCTCCGAAAAAAGATTGCCTCTTTCCAGAACGAGAGAGGGGATTTGTCGGCACAAATTAACGAACTGACAAATCAATTGAGTGAGGAACAATCTAAAAACTGGGTGAGCCGTTTGTTGAAACGGAAGAATTGAAAACCTCGGCGAATACCGTTAAGTGAGAACATTCGCGGGTTGTTTAAGGTATCGCTATGGGAAAAGAAAAACGGAATCAACTACTTGCGATTGGATTTTTTTTATTTGGTATTGTATTTCTTTACGTGCCGGGTATCTCGTTGGTGCCGTCTGTTATCGCTCAAAATGCTGTTTTGCTCAAAGGCATCGCATTCGTGTTGTTAAGTATTGCTGCTATTTTAGCTGGAACCTCTTTCGAGAACCAGCAGCGGATTGCGGTAATATCCGGTATTGGCTTAGCAGTTGGACTCGGTTTTCTCTATCTACCTGTTCCATCAATTTTGGTCGGATCGGCGTTTTATGTTCTGTTTGCTTGTGCTATTGCGTTTGGTATGACAACGACAGTGAAGCGAGCTGCGACTATCGGTTCAGCACTCCTTACATGTATCGGCATTGTTTTCCTTTATCAACCTTTTTTTCCATCGCTCGGTGGGACTGCTTTGCATCTGCTTCTACCGGGAATAATCGTTTTTTCGATCGTCTTTTCACAGAAGACTTTGTGTGAACGTATCTCTATCGGTTTAATTGCGCTCGGTCTGGTTGCGCTCTGCCAACCCTTTCTAATACTGTTTTATCAAACTGGCTTTCAATTGCTGCTCGCGGGATTAACAGGATTTATCGTCGCCGCACATCGTTAAAATTTTTTTAGTATATTAAATCTGGTCACCCTTTCACTTCGTTTCCGAGTTCAAAAGCAATTATTAAAAAATTGACAAACAGAGATTCCAATCTTTCCCCCAACTCTAAGATAAAAAGAGTCGTGATAGTCGGTGCGGGTATCATCGGTGTGACGCTTGGGTATCATCTGTCGCGACGCAACGGTGTTGCCGTAACGCTCCTTGAGCGCGACACACCGGGCGCAGGCGCGTCCGGACATTCTTTTGCCTGGTCAAATGCCTTTGGGAAAGATCCGCGTGGATATCACACCCTCAATCGCCGTTCGTTGGATATGTGGTATCGGTTAGCACATCAACTTGATGCCGATATCGGTATCCATTACGGCGGTGAAATGCGGTGGGAGAACGATCCACAACGCGCTACGCAGCTGCGTCAGCGTATCCAGCAGATACAGACTTGGGGTTATCCGTGCCGACTTATCACTTCCGACGAAATGTTAGCACTTGAACCCCATCTACAACCCGGTGATGTGTTGGCTGCCTCTCTCTCCGAAGCGGATGTTCATATTGAAACGGATACATTTATTGACGTATGTCTCCAGAACGCTTATGAATCGGGGGCAGTTGTGCATTCCGAAGCTGAAGTCATAGGCTTTGTCGTTCACAACGGTAGTATTACCGCTGTCAAGACCGCTGATGCCGAATTTCCGTGCGATGTCGTTGTGTTAGCCAGTGGTGTTCAGACGACTGAACTTGCGTCTTTGGCGGAAGCGCATATCCCACAAAAACGGAGCCCAGGAATTGTTATTAAGACAACGCCGTGTGCTGAGGTCTTACACAATGTAGCGGTTATCCATGCGCCACCAACAGATGAAACGCTTCAGCACCTCCATCTTCGACAACTATCTGATGGGAGTCTCAGAATCGGACAAGGGACCCAAGAAGGGATAAACCGTGATGACTCGCAACAGCATGCTGATGCGCTCCTCGATCGTGCCAGCGTCTATTTTCCAGCGATAGGAGATGCGAAGGCGATTCCAACACCGGTCGGCTATCGCCCGATGCCACTTGATGGATTTCCGGTGCTCGGATTTACTGAAGCGGTATCGAATCTGTATATTGCTTTGATGCACAGTGGGGTAACGTTGGCACCTTTAGTCGGTGAGATGGCGACCTTGGAAATTATTGACGGCGTAGGAGTAGATTGGTTTGCACCGTATCGCCCCGAACGGTTTGGGTAGGTTGTCTAAACCCGGATTCTTGTGATTTTAAGATTTGCCATGATTACAAGGGTTTCTAATCACAGTCTATCTGGTAATCTCATTCGTCTTTCATAGATTTTCGTAGTGTTCCATATATGCCTTCACAAGGTCCCCCTTCCGAAAACCTGGGACAGCCGTGGCACATTCCTGTGCCAAACGTCCATAATCAATCTCCATTAAGCGTGTTAAGACAGTAGGGTCTTTGGCTTTCAAAAGTATCCACTGTTTATTTCGTTCACACTGCTTTTCGTCTGTCTCTCTGCGCGAATAATCTTGCCAACCTTGACACGGAACAGCAAAGTCGAAGGCGTTTTGGAAAACCTTCAAAGCATCTGCTGTGTTATTGTATTGCCATATCTGAAAATCTTGATGGTAAATCGGCAGGCGTTCATACTGTCGCATGTCGGAGTGTGTACTCGTTAACCGGGTCCATATCTGGAATTCCGTGTTTACCGAATAGGATTTGCCTGTGTCAAGATAAAATGCGTCTCTCGGAAGCGGCAGCTTACTGATAAAGCGCATGCTTGGGTTCAGTTGTTTGTGAACGGGAAATTTGCGGAAGTTGACAGGTACAATAAATGCTACCAGATCTGCCAAATCCGCGGCGTGGTTGAAGAAAGCTATCGCTGATTTTCCACGTTTGCCAAACGGAGGGTTGCCGATAATAGCGGTGTCTTTGGGTGCAAATGGGAAACGGGTGACTTTAAAAAAGTCTTGAGATTTCACACCGTCACATTTCGGCACGAGATCTATGCCTAACCGTCTACGCGATGGTAAAAGTTCGTAAAACGCGCCAGTACCAGCAGCGGGTTCTATGAAAAAGATGTCGTTGGGATTTCGGTTTAGGGTTGAAAGCGTCTCTATAAAATGCTTCCAACACGCTGCAGCGATCTCTGGTTTGGTGTAAAATTGATCTAATGAATTCTGCACGATTTTTGTGAATTGGAGATGGTATGTCAGACAAATTACAATGTGCGTCCGACTGGGTGCTCCTGAAAAGTATGCCAGCAGAAGTACGCTGTTATTCGACAGCGGTTACTCAAAGGTCACCAATTCTCCATCCTTGACAATCAAGACCTTTGCGTCGTAAATTGCGTCGCCGTTGGCATCAAAGGAGAATTTGCCTAAGATTGTGTCAAAATCTCTAATATTGGCGAGGGCATCTCGAATTGAAGCAGAATCAATAGATTGTACATTCGCGATCGCCGTTGCCAGAATGTGGAGTGTGGTATAAGCACGCGCAGCGTAGTTGTTGGGTTCCATACCGAATTTAGCACTATAGTTCTCCACGAAAGTTTGATTTCCCGGTGTGTCAATCGCGATACCCCATCCTACGAAGGTCATCGCACCCTCAGCGGCTGCGCCTGCGGCTTGTACATCCGGACCAGTCAATGTACGCACTATAAACGGAGCAGATATGCCGAGTTGATGTCCTTGTGTAAGTATTCCCGGCTTTTCTGGTGGTAAGGATGAAACAAAAATGACATCAGGGTTCAGGGCATGTATTCGGGTTAGCTGTTCAGAGAAGTCGCTGTCCCCGCTTTGGAAGATTTCAGTAGTTAGGACCTCGACTCCGTTAGCGGCAAGGATTTCCTGGACCGCTGCGTCCGCATCGGTGGAAAAAAGGTCCGCCGCATCGTACAGCGTAGCGGCAGTTTGATACCGCAGTTTTTCGTGCGTTACTGCAATCCCACTGGGGGTAAGCACATCTGTGGTGAGTGCGACGCGAAAAACAAAATCACCAATCGCGCTGAGCCCACGGGCGGCGGAAGTCGGGCTTATCGCCACAACCTTATTTTTTTGCGCAATCGGGAACACCATCTCGGTTTGACTGGAGGTAGCAGATCCGAGAATGGCAGATACGCCTGCTTGATTAATGAGTTTGTTAAAAGCCGCAACCGATCCTTCTACAGTACTCTGATCGTCTTCAATGATAAAGTTAAGTCTCGCACCGTTGGATTGTGCGTTGTTAATTTCGTTGAGTGCTAATTCAAAGCCTTGCTGGATTGGGATACCAAACGAGTCGGTGAGTCTTCCTGTTAAAGGTAAGACGACCCCAATGGTAATTTCTTCGCTGGATTCTGTCATCTGAGGTGTGGCGGGTTGGATAATTTGGGAGACCCGATCACAAGAAGAAAGTCCTGCAATCAGGACGATAACAGCGAGTAAAGGCGTGAATGCTATGATTTTTCTAATGTTCATAAGATTCCTTTCATTGTATGTGACATCTGTGCTGTATTCTATCGACAGCACGCGCGGTGCCTATTATTTTCATACCTTCTTATTATAGCATTTTCGCCTCTAAAATCAAGTCAAAACCGATTTGAGACCTGTTTCTATGTACTTGATCAATTTTCAGTTATGCGGTATATTGTAATGAATTCAAGCGTTAGAATCTTAGATGGAGCAATATGACAACTGAAACAAAATCACCGATCCGCTGGGGTATTCTCAGCACAGCAAATATCGCCACAAAGGTTGCCCGTGCCATTCATCTCGCCGAAAATGCCGATTTAGTTGCGGTCGCAAGTCGGACAGAAGAGCGTGCTACAACATGGGCAGCGGAACATAATGTCCGCAAGGCTTACGGCACCTATGATGCACTTCTCAGCGACGAATCACTTGATGCTATCTACATCCCTTTGCCCCCTTCGCTCCATGCTGAATGGACAATCAAAGCAGCGGAACACGGCAAGCACGTCCTCTGCGAAAAACCACTCGCCACAAATGCTGACGAAGCCGTAGCGATGGCAGATGCCTGTCACCAAAACGGTGTACAACTCATGGACGGTGTCATGTGGGTTCATCATGAGAGAACAGAGCAGATGAAACGGAAACTGACGGATGGTACCCTTGGAAGTCTGCGTCGGGTGACCGCCGCGTTCACTTTCAATTGGGATACAATTCCTGTTGACAATATCCGTGCGATGAAAGAATTCGCAGGTGGCAGCCTCGGCGATTTAGGCTATTACTGTATCCGCGCGATACTCTGGGCTTATGAGGAGATACCGACGCGGGTTTTTGCGACGGCGCGCTACAAAGTTGGTGTCGATTTCAATCTCGCGGGTATCCTCTGGTTTGATGATGAACGTATTGCTACCTTGGATTGCGGGTTTGATACAGCACTGCGGAAATGGTTTGAGGTGGCTGGCACGCGTGCCTCGATTGTCTGTGATGATTTTACTGTTCCCGTTTCTGAAGATTCTGCTCGGTTCTGGGTTCACGGACTCGATGGCAACGAACGAAACACTGTTGACGGTTGTATTCAAGAAGTTACAATGATTGAAAGATTCTCTCAGATTGTGCGATCTGAAAATCTTGATTCGCAGTGGTCGGATGTGGCAGTAAAGACAATGCGTGTCTGTGATGCCCTCCTTGAGTCACATCGGCGGGGAGAAATTGTAAAACTATAAGGAGCGTGGCTATGAAAATTACAAATATTGAAACTTTTGTTGTAGACGCAGGATGGCGTCCCTGGACTTTTGTTAAGGTAGAAACAGATGAAGGTGTCACCGGTTACGGTGAATGCAGTGATGGTAGAAACCCTAACGGTGTAGTGGGAACTATCAAAGATTTTACGCCGCTGATGGTCGGACGCGACCCGCGTGCTTATGAGATGCGGTTTTGGGATATGATTCGTGGTTCTCGGCAGAGCCCTGGCGGCATCGCTGCAAAAGCAATTGCGGGTATTGAGTGTGCACTCGTAGATATTAAGGCGAAAGCGTTGGGGATCTCTGTCGTCGAGTTATTCGGCGGCCCGACCCGTGATGATGTGCGTGTTTATTGGTCGCACTGTGGGAGTTCTCGTGCCCGCAACTATGAACTTATTGGTGTTCCACCTCTAAGATCGATGGATGACATCGCCGCGTTAGGTCGCGAAGTCGTCGAAAGAGGGTTCACTGCTCTCAAAACCAATATCATTTTCCCCGGCGACACAGCATCTGTCCATTTTGGCGGTTTCGGCGGCGGCCCGGGGACGACTGATGGGAATGTATCATCTCAGGTGCTGCGGCACATCGAAACCTTAATCGGCACCTTCAGAGAGGCAGTCGGACCCGATGTCGGTATCAATCTCGATCTGAACTTCAACTTTAAGCCAGAAGCGTGTATGCGGATTGCCAAAGTGCTTGAGCAGTTCGATATGCTGTGGTTGGAAATTGATATGTACGACCACGAGGCTATCCGCCAAATCAAAGATTCGACCACGACAAAGATATGCACGGGTGAAAACCTCTATTATATGCGTGAATATCTCCCTTATTTCGAGTGCCGTGCTGCTGATGTCTTTATGATAGATGTGCCGTGGAACGGATTCGCACCTTCAAAGAAGATTGGGGACTTGGCAAATGTTTTCCAACTCAACGTTGCACCGCATAATTACTACAGCCACCTCGCTACCCACATGAGCGCGAGTCTCTGTGCCGTCCTGCCGAATGTGCGTATTATGGAGATTGATATTGATGATGTTCCGTGGAAAGACGACTTGACGACGCACGTCCCGGACATTACGGATGGCTACATGAAAATCCCGACGCGTCCGGGATGGGGAACTGATCTCAACGAGGAAGTTGCTAAAGCGCATCCGTGGCCTGACCGGAGAGGTGAATGGTAGATATATAACTATTGCTTCGTCGACTTTGAACTTGTAGGTAGGTTCGTAGTAGTGCGATTCATCGCACGTCCCAAATGGTCAATCATGAAAGGTTTCTCGCCTATAAACGAAACGCACACTCATAAAATCAAACTTGATAAAGTACTATGTCAACGAAAAAGGAGTTCTTAACTCTATGAAAATTCAAAATAGTGGAATTCCGCGTGTCTTTGATGGTGGAGTCGCTAACGGGACAAACGCACGTGTGAAATCTGATATTGAAAAACAATTACAGGCAGCTCGGCAACGTCTCCTTGACCTGACTGGGAGAAACCGTCTTCTGAACTACCGTCCAAGCAAGAGGCGGACTATCCATGTAGTTGATGAGATCCCCAAAGAGATATTTGATATACTCGTTTTACAAGAGAAGATGATGCAATTTAAGCCTACCGACAAACCAACTGGAGACCTTTCGTTATTGGATGATGCGGAAACAGAATTGTTGCCATGGCTCCAGGATATAGACCCCGCAGAACATCACACTGACCGACTCTTACAAACCGAACTCGTGAGAGAAGAGCTTCTAAAACGGCAGTATTACATTCACCAACAGGCACAATCTGTTTTTGAAGAGCAGGGACATTCTATTCTATATCTTGCGCTCGGTTACCTTGAGTGGAACGAAAGTAGGAATGCTGAACAACTCAACCTTGCTCCATTAATCCTCATTCCAGTTGAATTGGGACGCCAAAAAGTACGCACGCGATTTAATCTCCGCTGGAGTGGTGCCGAACTATTTCCAAATCTTTCCCTTGAGGCAAAACTCGCTGAGCAAGGCGTAGAACTCCCTATTCTTGGAACGCCTGAGAGCAAATCCGATATTGATGTCTATTTTCAAGCAATAATCGATGCAATCGCCGAACAAGAAAACTGGAGCGTTGTACCAGACATCTACCTTGATTTCTTCAGTTTCACCAAATTTGTGATGTATAAAGATTTGGAACCCGAGAAGTGGTCAATTGATGCTCATCCGTTACTTGGGTCTATTCTTGGAGATTCAACGAACACAACTGCATCCGGGGATAGTGGGCTTGAAGCAGCAGAGATTGACCTGAAATTGCCGAGCCAGAACCTCTATCACGTAATGGATGCAGATTCCTCGCAGATTGCTGTCATTGAGGAAATTAAAAATGGCAAAAACCTCGTCGTTGAAGGACCACCTGGCACTGGCAAGTCTCAAACTATTGCGAACGCCATTGCTGAACTTCTCGCTCTTGGAAAAAAAGTCCTTTTTGTCAGTGAGAAAATGGCTGCGCTTGAAGTCGTAAAAGGTCGACTTGATAGTGTTGGGCTTGGTGATTTCTGTTTGGAGTTACATAGTCACAAGTCAAATAAGCGTGCAGTGCTCAATGAACTGGAACGCACCGTCTCCGCGCCCCCGCTACCAGCAGTAGGCACAGAAGGGACCTTTGTCCAAATTGATTCCTTGAAAGCGGAGTTGAACGCTTACGTCAATGAACTCCATAAACCCATTGGCAAAACGCAAAAATCGCCTTTCATGTTATTTGGTATTCGTGAAACAGCGCAACGACATTTTGAAAATGTCAAGCATGATATGCTGCCAATTCGGTTTGCCAACCCAACCGAATATACACCGGATGACTGGACTATGGCAAAGCAATGTTTGGAAGGACTAGTAACTATATTGCCTCGTGTAACACCTCTGACTAACAATCCTTGGCGTGGTTGCAAACCCGACATTGTAACACCTGACTACGTGGAACACACGAAAACGTTAATTGATACATGTGTTAATGCCTTAGATGATTTGGAAAAAGCAATTCGCGATCTCGCGGATGTTTGTGCGATTCACATTCCTGCGATGCTGGAAACCTTACCACAAGCCCTGATGGGTGTTAATGTAATTTTGAAGGCGATCCCTATTGAACGAGAGGTTTTGTTAAACGATGCATGGAATCGCCCAGGCCACGAGGCTGATATGTTAATCAAGAAAGTTGGATATGTACAGAGAGGTGTTGTTGAAGCCCATGCCAAGTTTAAGATTGAGCAACTCATCGTTACTTTGAAAATCTCACGAGCGTTAGAAGACACAATCCGTGATATTGGAAAAATTTGTGGTATTCAACCTATCAATGAACCTGAAGATCTCCCGCGCATACTTAATGCAGCGAATGTAATGGTCAATTCAATTCCGGTTGAGCGAGAAGTGCTATTAAATGAATTATGGAATTACCCAAACCCTGAGGGTGAAAAACTCATTAAGCAAGTTGAAAACGTTCAGGATATTCTAACTAAGGCACGAATTACTTTCAAGTCAGTAGTTTTAGAGCGGGATGATATTGACTCACTACAGGGTGAGTACAAAAAATTATGTGGGATCTTTTCACCCATTCGATTCTTCCACTCTAAATACAATTCTATTAAAAAGGAGATTCGTAGTTTTTACAAAAACAAACCACCCCGCAAAATTGAGAAAATTCTTGCCTCCCTTGATGAATTAGCACGCTGTATTAACAGGCGAAAAGAGATACAAGTGTTAGAGCAGACAGGCCGCTCTTTATTTGGATCGCATTGGAAAGCAGAGGAGAGCGATCCTGACCAACTCCGTCAGTTTGCAAAATGGGTCGTGTTGTTTCGGAAAGAGTTTCTTGATGGCACATTAACTGACAGCACAGTAGATATTGCAAGCAAAGGGGTGGCAAGCGAACACTTGAAAAACCTCATTGGCCAAGCCAAAACACAACACGAGGATTTTGTGAAAGAACGCGAAACTCTTCTCAGCCAACTTGAAGTTGATTCTAAAACCCTGTTCGGTTTAGATGCAAAAAATATCTCTTTCACCGAACTCTTTTCACGACTTGAAATGTGGAAAACAGAACTACCGTTATTTGATTCATGGATACAATTCGTTCACGGCAATGTTGGTGAACTGCCTGAAAAACCAGAACAACTTATCACAGACCTCGCGAAATTTTCAAAATGTACTGACATCCGAACAGAAATTCGAGATATGGAACAAACAGGACGGGTTTTGTTTGGTAAATACTGGCAAGGTGAAGATAGCAATCTAAAACAACTAAACGAATTTGCAGAATGGATTGTGGATTTTCGTGAACAACTAATTGGAGGTATTTTTACAGAACAAGTCATTGATATAGTTAGTACTAGAGTAGATGAGAAACAGATTGAAGATCTCGTCAAACAGGTTAAAGTTGCAGAAAACTATTTTGTGCAACAACATGCCATTTTATTTAAGCACCTTGGTACTGATGCAAATACCTTATTTGGTGTAGAAACTGAAAAAGTCTCCTTTACTGAACTACGTTCGCGCCTCGAATCATGGGACCAGGGATTAACTCAGCTTCAGGTGTGGCGGTCGTTTGTAAAACAATGTGAGGAATGCCAACGAACAATCGCCCAACCGCTTCTTGGCAGTATTGCAGATGACATGCTTGAACCAGAAGATGTATTACCCTGTTTTGAAGGGAAACTTGCTGATGCTCTTCTCGGTGAAGCATTTCGCGAACGTACTCGATTGGACAACTTTGATTGTGCCTTGCATGAAAGAACTATCGCAAATTTCCGCAAACTTGACAGGGACAGTATTAAATTGAATAGACAACGGCTTGCTAGCCAGCTGTATCAGAAGATGCCTCATCTGCTCGGGGGAGCATCCCGAGAGTCGGAAATTGGAATTTTGCAAGGGCAATTCAGTCGAAAGCGAGGGCACATGCCCATCCGAAAGTTGTTATCGACTGCTGGTGGATTAATCCAGCGAATTAAACCGTGTTTTATGATGAGCCCGCTCTCTGTCGCACAATTTTGCGACCCGGAGATGATTCAATTTGACGTTATTGTGTTTGATGAGGCAAGCCAAATTCGTCCGGAAGACGCACTTGGTGCATTGCTGCGAGGCAGGCAAGCTATTGTCATTGGTGATACCCGACAGCTGCCTCCCACCAGTTTCTTTGAACATCTTGTTGATACTACTGACGATGAAACGGAAGATGGCTTCACTACGTCAATTGCTGATGTTGAAAGCATTCTGCATCAATGCCGGCAGAGCTTCCCTACCAAGCAGTTGAAATGGCACTATCGGAGTAGGCATGAATCGCTTATCGCCGTCTCCAATCAAGAGTTTTATGAGAACAATCTCCTTATTTTTCCTTCTCCTTTTGAGCAGGCGGCGCATTTAGGGTTGAAGTTTGTCCATCTACCGAATGCTGTCTATGACCGTGGACGTAGCGGGACGAATCGGAAAGAGGCACAAGCTGTTGTCCGTGCTGTCTTTGAGCATTACCGTGACTATCCAGACAAAAGTCTCGGTATCGGGACCTTTAACATGAAACAGCAGCAAGCCATCCTTGACGAGGTCGAAGTTCAGTTACACCAGCATCCAGAAATGGAACGGTTCTTTTTGACGACTCGCGATGAGCATTTTTTCGTTAAAAATCTGGAAACAATTCAAGGTGATGAACGCGATGTTATTTTTTTAAGTATAGGTTACGGGAAAGACACATCGGGCAGACTTCATCGAAATTTTGGGCCGCTCAACCACGAGGGTGGACAACGCCGGTTGAATGTTCTCACTACGCGCGCCCGTGAACGGTGCGTTGTCTTCTCCAACTTCCGTGCCAGCGACCTCCAACTTAATGCCGATGCTCCGTTTGGAGCGAAGGCACTAAAGGTTTTTCTCGATTATGCAGAAAAACGGAACCTACGGCCTGTTATGCCCATAGGAGGCGATACTGATTCGCTGTTTGAGGATGCTGTCCGTGAATTCCTGACCAGCCATGGTTATACTGTCAACACGCAGGTTGGGTGTGTTGGTTATCGGATTGACCTAGCGGTCGTTAACCCTGATGCCCCTGGCCGTTATCTGCTCGGCATTGAATGCGATGGGGCGCGGTACCATAGTTCTCCCGTCGCGCGGGATAGAGATAGATTACGGCAACAGGTACTCGAAGGATTAGGGTGGACACTGCACCGTGTCTGGTCAACTGATTGGTATCGCAATCGGGCAGAGACCGGGCAGAGTCTATTAGAGGCGATAGAACGCGCTAAACTTGACTTACCAGAGGAAGCACCAGCGATACCTGAGCCAGAATCTGTTTCAGTTTCACCTCAACCAAGACCACCATTGCCTCCTGAACCGAGCTCAAGCATAGTTGATTACGTTGTATGTGCAGACCCCGGCATATTAGTATATAGTGAGTTACACGCGCAACCGCCAAGTCAACTTGCAGAAGCAATTTCGCGAATAGTGGAGATTGAAAGTCCAGTCCATATTGGTGAAGTCATGCTTCGTATTCGTAACCTGTGGGGTTTAGGGCGGGCGGGAGTACGTATTAAAAAGGCAATTGAGAAAGGGACATTGAATGCTCAGCGAAGCAGGCGAATTCGTAGAACAGGTGACTTTTTGTGGACTGTTGATGAGCGAGATGTTCCAATTCGCCGGCGGAAAAAACCTAAAATTGAGTGGATATGTGACGAAGAGATCGCGGAAGCAATGAAATTAGTTATCACGATACAGGGGGCCATTCCACGCGACGCGCTCATAGCCGAATCTGTGAAACTTTTCGGTTACAAATCTGTGCGGAAGGTTGCTGTTCAGCGGATGAAACCGATCTTGGACAAACTAGTAGAGGTTGGTGCATTCCAAATTTTATCAAATGGTATGGTGCATTTGCTATGATGTCATTGCAAAACGGTGGCATCATCTGCACTATGGACAGGGTGCGGACTCAAGTCGTAATCGCCATCCAACGCAATATCGTTAACCGTGACGACCTCTCCTGAACTCGCAGACTGATGCATCGCGAAAAATGTTTGGACAACGTGCAAGTTGCTGCGTCCATGCGTGGCAGGCTTCTTTCCGGTGCGTAGGCACTCCAGAAAATGAGCCATTACATTCCCAAAAGCATCAGGAAACCAAGTCCCTTCTATCGACGGTTTGATTTCGCGAACCTCCGGCTCCGTGAGATGGACGGTCATGTCCTCACTGTTTCCGTAGATTGCCCCTTTGGTCCCTTGAATCCGAATTTCCTCATGTGGGTGTTGCAAGTTGCGTCCGGGATTAGCGAGAAACGCCCAGTTACACGAAAGCAAGCCTTGGATCCCATTTCGGCTTGTGAAGAGTGCGACGGACATAGTTTCTCCGGCTTCAATTGACCGGTCGTGTCCATGCGCTTGGCAGTAAACACTCTCATATTCACCAAACCATTTATGAACAAGTCCGATGTGATGCACTTGCATTGCTGGAATCAAATGGCGTTCGGGGAATTCGGTGTAAAATCCGTTACAGATTATTGAGACGTGGTAAATTTCACCGAGGTGTTCAGGGTTGATATAGGGTTCAATGGCGAGGAAGCCCGGAACAAAGCAGGAATTCTGGTTTACCATAAGTGCCACGTTATGCTGCTCACAGATCTCCACCATTTCAACGGCTTGTTGCATCGACATTGAGAACGGTTTTTGGCAGAGGATATGTTTGCCTGCTTCAGCAGCAGCTTGGACGATAGGCGAACGGATCCATGGCTGCACTGCCATATCGACCACGGCAACATCGGTATCAGTAATCAGGTCGGTGATACGGGTATAACGTTTATCAATTTGAAACTGCTCTCCAACCTCGTTAAGGCGTGCGGTATCTTTATCACAGATCGCAGCAACACGTAGGTTTTGGCGTTGATAACCGAGGAGGTGCTGCTGTCCGATACCCAGCCCGATTAAACCGATACCAAGTTCTTGTTTGTCTATCATTGTCACGACTATCCTCTATATCACAACTGTGAGATAATTAGATGCCCAATCCTTCGTCGATTTCGCGTTGATATGTATTGATTGATTCGTCCAGCATCTCGTCCATTTGGACGATCTGTCCGGTTGCACCAGCCTCAAGGATGGCATAGGAGAGAGCAACTGAGCGGGTGCCTTGATATGCGTCGACCTCAACTGTGCTGTTTCCAGCAATGGCTTCGGCGAAATCTCCGTATTCAATAGCAATTATTTTGGCATCAATTTGTGTAAAGGGCAGTTCATATTTCCACAGTCGGTTGCCACCGAATAGGTCTGTTGTAACAGCATCAAGGTGAAAATCTGGGACGAGATCCAAGAGTCGTTCGTCACTAAGCGGTTCCTCTCCATCAATATTGAGCGTAATAAGTCTACCGCTCCGGTCTCCGGGGAGTGTCATAGAGCCTTGGGATCCGTGGATTTGACGGAGCCAGCCGCCTTGTCCCCACGCACCGTGATCTTCAATGTACTGCCCTACAGCACCACTTTTGAAAGTCAAGGTTGCATAAGCTGCATCTTCTGCAGTCGCCTCGAATTCTGCGGGCATCTGGCGTTGCCATTTCGTATAGACACCAGATGGATTAGAGCCAGATTCGCCGGTCACTGCGGCGGAATTGTACCGGATGGGTTCGTGAAGTCGTGTTTGTGCATAGATGGTTTCAACCTCACCAAGCAGATATTCAATCATATCCGCGTAGTGAACGCCGACATCCAGTAGCACGCCGCTCTGATCCTTCTGATGTCGCCAGACGGAGATAGTCATACGGTTTGCACCACCGATTGCATGGTGCATGAGAAAGCGCGGAGACCCGATAACTTTTGCATCGAGGAGTGCTCTTGCAAGTCGATTGATCGGATCGCGGCGATAATTCTCTGCGACGCTAAGGATTGCGTCGGACGTATCAGCGGCGCGTCGAATGAGATTGCAGGCTTTCACTGTCAATCCCATCGGTTTTTCTACCATGGTATGCCAGCCACGTTCAAGTGTTTCTATAGCGACGGTATGGTGGTACGGCGGCGTGGTTGTCACGTCCACGGCATCTATCCCGACTTCAGCAAGTTCTTCCAGACTCCCAACAACAGCCGGTTTTTGACCGAACCGTTCTTCTGCTTGTGCGGCGAGAGACTCGGCATTAGCGAGGACCGGGTCACACGCGCCGACGAGGTCAAATCGTGTCCATCCGGCACGATGGAGTTCCGCCAATCCATACATGTGTCGATGTCCCATACCACCACATCCAACGATTGCCAATCTAATTTTATCCATTTTCTTCCCTCGCGGCAGGAGAGTGCTTCAGGGGGCACCCTCTCTAATTGTTAAGTGCTGCTTCTAACCGTTTGAGATCAACTTCCATTTGCTCAGCGTTGTCCCGGTAAAGTTGGGAACGGGTTATGACCTTTTTTGCATATCTTTTGCCTCTGCCAATAAGTGGGCCGTGCACCCGGACCCGACCAGGTCCAACATTGTAAGCACCAAGAGCCAGTGTTAAATCGCCGTTATATTTCTCTAAAAGTTTCTTGAAGTAGGTTAAGCCGGCGTGCAGATTTTTTGTTGGATTAAAACGTTCATCTGTGTTGGCATTCCGGGTCGGCTTTCGTTTATTGGAATACTTTGGGACCTTGAGTCCGATTTCTTGGGCAGTGTATGGCATCATCTGCATTAAACCTGCTGCTCCGTTTTGAGACACAGCAAGTGGGTTAAAGTTGGATTCAGTATGAACGATAGCGAGGATGAGTTCTACATCAATGTTGTATTTTTCCGCGATCTGAACTGTTTTGTATTTTGCGGGTTTTTGTTCTGGCGGTTGTGTTTGAATTGTGGGATTCGCTTCTCTTGGTTGTATCGGGGTAGTGTCTTCGCCGTCAGACTGTTGTTTTTCTGTCTTGGTTTCTGATTGCTGTGAAGTAAGTTGCTGTCCACCAAAAGACATACCTATTGAAACGAGGTGTTTATATTCGAGATTTCCGTGGTTGAGATAGGTGTAATGGAGCTGCTTTCCCAATTGGCTGAGCGAAAATCCTGCGCTCCATGATTGAGCTGCGGTATCGGTGTTAAAGGAGAATGCTGAGCCGACTCGAGCGGTGAGGGTTTCGTTTCCGATTTCCAGACTTGTACCGAACCCAGGGGCAATAATATTTACTCGGTTGCGCCATCGAATGATTGGGTGGGGTGTTAGAGCTGCTCCGAGAGCGAGTTGCTGGTCAAAAGTTTGCAGAATCTGTCCATTTTCATGTCGGATGGTTACACCGGAGATGTCGCGGAGTCGCATTCCGAGTCTGAGATAAGGACTGAGTTCTGTCACCATACCCAGGTCATAGTTTTGTGCCCAGCGGCTGCCGTGATAAGGTGCGCGACTGTATCCGGTGCTGGCACCGAGTTGTAAGGGTCCGAGTTTTCTTGCATAAGAAAGGAGTGCCTGGTTACTACCGAGCTCAAAACTACCAATTGGGTTGGAAGCATGTTCCACCAAAAACCGATCGCCCCCATTTAGGTCAAGGAAATTTATGCCAAATGTCCCGATAGGTTTGATAGGATATGCGAGGGAGAATGCGCCTTGCGAGAGATCGTAAATGAGATTGCCACGTTGAAGTATAGCAAGTCCAGCGGGATTCCAAAGCGGGCTTGTAGCGTCATCAGCACTGCTAATAAACGCTCCACTCAACCCGAGTCCCCGTGTGCCAACCTCAGGTCTCAAGTTGAGTGGCTCTGAGAGGGTGTTTTTTCCATTGGAGAAATACAAGAATAAGAGAAAAATAGGGACTATGAACAGCCAGCCTCTACTGTATGGTAAGATACTGCGTTGGTTTTTCACTTCTACCTTTGTACCTAATTTCAAAATGTAAATGAGGCCCTGTCGAAATCCCTGTATTTCCTGAAAGACCGATTACCTTTCCTTGAGATACCCATTGTCCACTTTTTACTCTAATACGCGATAGATGTCCGTACCAAGTTGTAAAATCATCTCCATGTTCTATGCCAACGACTTTCCCATAGCCGCCTTTCCGTCCAGCAAAAATCACTTTACCGGCTCTGGAGGCATAGACAGGTGTTCCCGTGGCGGCACGGAAATCTACACCATCATGCATCCGGTAAAGCCCTGTCACTGGATGAGGTCGGTAGCCGTACTTTGAGGTCACAACTAATGGAACTCGGAGTGGACTCACAAAAGTAAAAAGATCCTCACCGTTTGGTATCCGGATTCTTGTACCGATTTGCAAGTGCCGGGGAGACGAAATACCGTTGGCTATTTGCAAATCCCGCACTTCGACGTTATAACGGCGTGAGATGTTCCATAAAGTATCGCCTGCTTTAACAAAATACCAAGCGTCTTGGGTGGATGTTCCGGGAATCAGCAATTTTTCCCCGATTTGCAACCGCTTGGTTAGCTTAATCCGATTGGCTTGGGCAATTGACTTAAGAGGGACTTTGTATTTCCGGGAAAGTCCCCACAACGTATCCCCTTTTTGAACCAAATGTTGCTGAACGCCTGCGTGTGAGTTTGTTCCAGCGAGTGCGATGACAAACAAAACAGTTGTAAAAATGTGAATTAAATTTCTCTTCATTTCATGTGATACCCTGAATGTAAGATAAAAACAGATTCTGCCGGTGTGTCAACTAAACAGTTAGCATGTTTTCACAGGATTTGCTTTTATTAACTAATTTCTGACAGTCAATAGGACTGTTTTGGTTTCCGAAAAAATTTGGGTATCGGTATCAATGCCAGAAGTTCCCACTGAGACCACTTCGCTAATCACTGTCACAACAAGTTGGATAACCTCAACTTGAACGTTTTCCCCGTTTAGCGTATTGGGAGCAGTCCAAGTGACTGCATTTTCACTGAGGGTGGAAAGTTCGCCATGTTTAGTAATATTCAACCAGTTCAATGTGACACTGGTACCTCTAACCCCTTTTACCGAAGCCGTAAGTTCCGTTTCTTCACCTGGTATCACTGTTTTCTTTGTAACGGTGATAGTTACGTCAAGATCAGTGATTTGCCCCGGTTCTTCCACGTCTTGGTTTTGTGTAAGTTCAACGATGTCGTCACCGGTTTCGCCATCCTGTGTTGTGGTATCTACATCTGATACTGGGTTGTTTAGGTTACTACCACCACAGCTTGCTAAACTTAATACAAAACCAATTAAGAGAATGCAAAAAGATATTCCAAGGAATTGAGTCGCTCTCATGACACCATCCTCTCTCCATATTCAGATTGGCAAAACGTTTGTATATCCTGAAACTGACAGAATCGACAAATAGGTTTTCAGACAACACGCGGAGATTATTTCGTCGTTTCTGTGATTTTTATGTACGTTGTTCCTATCAGGTTGACCTCGATTTTTCAAGACAAACGCACATATTAAGCCCTTAATCGTTCAAAAGAATCTTGTTGATACAAACGAATATGAAGAGAGTGGGTTACAAAAATCAAATAAAACGTGCAGTAGGCGTATCGTACATTAAGAAATTAGGCTGGAAGGGGGACTCCCAGCCTACAGAGTCGTTATTTTGCTGTGCTTTCTATCTGTTCACGCAAGAATGCAATAATGTCAGCGATGTCTTGATCGCTAAGGATGTCTGGGGCGTAGAACGGCATGAGAGAACCGCCGCCTCGAATTTTAGTAGCCCAGCGTGCCATTGTTGCATCAACATTACGGGGTGCCCGAGAGCGGACGAGTTGCGAACCGATTCCAGCTTTTTTAACCGTTGGGTGACAAGTAATGCATGCGCGTCCGAAGAGCTGCCAACCGTTGCTCGCGTCGCCACTCATAGCAGCAATTTTCTCACCTGCTGCCTTTTTAGCATCGTCGTCGAGCATGGCAATTTTGAACTCGGGGCCCATGTTGTCCCCGGAAATAACTTCAAAATAAGCCATAAGTGCTTCGGCATGTTCTGCTGGGATCGCGGTAGGATTAACTTTATCGGATGGTACTCTCTGCAAAAAATGTTCATAACAGAAACCACCACCGCCTGCTGCCCGTGAAAAATCCGCGCCTGTGATCATCCCACCTTTTGCCTCTCCACGATGAGGAACACCCACCACGCTATGTCCTGCACGGATTAAACCGTCTGGGTTTGCTGTGTCATCGAAGTCGGCATGACAATTCGCACAAGCAAGTCCAGTCGCTTTTGATGGATCGATTGTGCCTTTAAAGGTTGGATCGTGAAAAAGTTCTCGCCCCAGTTGCGCTTTATCTGACATCTGAGCTTGCGTGAAAAGAACAAATGCCATAATTAAAACGCCACAGAGGCTCAACGAAACGAATTTACGCATCATAAACTCCTTTCAAGATACGTTAGTCTTTTAGTATTTTACCAAACATTCTATTAATTGTCAATAAAAAAGCGCATTAAACCGAATATTAGCGGATGAGACCGCCTTAATCTGCGATATATAGAGTATTTAAAGCGATTCCAACACAGCGATATAGGGCAGATTTCTATATTGTTGCGCATAATCAAGTCCGTACCCGACGACAAAAGTATCTGGAATCTCAAAACCGATATAATCAATAGCAACAGGGACTTGACGTTGGGAAGGCTTATTGAGCAGGGTACAGACTTTAACGGTTTTCGGTTTTAGTGTCTGCAGATGTTCAGAGAGGAACTTCAAGGTGTGTCCTGTGTCAACGATATCTTCTACAATAAGTACGTGCCGTTGTTTGAGGTAGTCCGTGCCCTCTCGAATGAGTTCCACTGCTGACGGTTGCGAGTTGTTATGGTAGCTCATAAGCTGCACAAATTCAAACCGGAGTTGAACTTCTCTGGTTGGATTTTCAAGTTGTGCTCTAAAGATAGCGCGTGCGAGATCTGCGAAGAATAGCACGCTGCCCCGAAGCACACCCAGCAAAACGAGTTCTTGATTGTCGTAATCGGTAACGATCTGCCTGCCGAGTTCATGAATACGATGCTGAAGGTTCGATTCGGAGATTAGAACAGATTCAGGAAGAAGGTTCGGTGCTAACATAACGTAGATAGAGATATTGCCGCGCGCTCGGTTTAATCTTGAATGGTTCACAAGTGGTATAACCGATGAGCCACAAAATTTGATTCCCGCAGACGAGCAGTGGAAGGCTATCGCGTTCGTCGCGAGGGACCTTAGCATCTATCAAAAAGTCCTTAATTTTTTTTGTTCCGTGCATACCATAAGGCTGAAACCGGTCGCCTTGTTGTCGATTACGCACCGTGAGTGGGAAGGTATCTGCGAATACATCCGTTAACTTTTCATAGTCGAATATCGCCTCAAACTTTCCATTGGGTATCACCAGTGTTTCATAAGATGAGATGTTGCCTACTTCTGCAGTTATTTCCGCTTTTAGATCCCTTACAAATGTTTTACCGGGAACAGTGATCGGATAACGAAGACTTTCCGCTTCAACAGGAAGTGGGGATCCAGAATTCTGGCATCTCTCAAAGATGAGTTGCTGATATACGCGTCGGAATCTTAAGCCGTTCGGAAGTACTAACGCGGTATTCGGTGCGTCTCCTTCAATAAGATTTAACATCCCTTCGCAATGCACAAAATAGAGATCGTTCGTGTCCCCTAATATCTCAGAGATGCTCTGCCGTAACATCCGTCTCTGTAGCGAAATGTGATATCCACGAAATTTCGTTCTATCGAGGATAACACTATTCGACACTGCAGCCTTATCCGTATCTAATATCCGACACGCCTCAAACGCTGCGAGAGCAATTGTGTTGAGGTACTCCGATTCAGCACCTAACACATCAGCAGTACGGCTTAATCCTGTTTTGATGTTTGGATTATAGTTCCTTTCAAGGAGTGGTATCAGTTCATGACGGATACGGTTGCGGAGATAGCGTCTGTCCGTGTTGGTTGCGTCGTGCCGCGGGGTTACATTTATGGAGGCGAGAAACGCCTCAATTTCTTGGCGTGTGAATCCTACAAGCGGACGGATAATCTTAAGGTCTCTGACGGGGGCAATGCCTTTCAGTCCAGTGGCTCCGCTGCCACGAATGAGGTTCATCAAGACCGTTTCGGCAGTGTCATCGTGGTGGTGTCCTAAAGCTACCTTGGTAGCCCTGACTTCTCTACAAACAGCCTCATAAAATTGGTATCGCGCCTTGCGTCCTGCGGCTTCTACTGAGAGTTTCCACTGTTTTACCAAGCAAGTTACGTTAGCACATCGGACGGTACACGGCAAGCCCAATAGAGATGCGTGTTGTTGAACAAAGTCGGCATCAGCATCAGCATCTGGACGGAGACAGTGATTTAGGTGCACAATATGAAACCGACAGTTGAGTTGTGTGCGTAAAGCGTGCAATCCATATAAGAGTGCAAGCGAGTCTGCACCGCCTGAGACAGCAACAAGCACTGTTTCATCGGGTTTAATCATATTGTGCTGCAAAATGAGGCGATACATCTGTTGGACAAAGTCGGTTGTCATAAGGCATGCCTTAACCTTAAAAAGGACAATGCCGGTGCGGAGAGTCGAACTCCGGACAGCACGATTATGAGTCGTGTGCTCTACCACTGAGCTACACCGGCACTTTTCTGGGTGGGTTTTTAAATTTTCACCCTAGATACTCCATTAAGTATAGCATATATCAGGCAACAAGTCAAATATCTTTTTAACGATAGGAGTGAGTTGCGTCTATGTGTCGGATCGAAGTGCGTCAATCGGTGACAGCCGAGAGGCACACATTGCAGGATAGAGGCCAAAACCGACACCTATCACCACAGAAAAGCATACCGAAATCAGTATCCACGGCACGGATAATACAATTGGCCACTCTGGGACAATAGGGGCAATCTTCACTGCCAACAGTGCCATTCCATGCGCCGCAAGGTAACCGAAACCGATACCGAGCACTCCCCCACAAACGCATAAACAAATTGATTCAGTGAGAAACTGCCAGAAAATATCTTGTGGTCTTGCACCGACTGATTTTCGCAGACCGATCTCACGTGTCTTTTCGCCTACAGAGATAAGACAGATGTTCATGATACTGATACCGCTCACAAAAAGAGAAAAACTCGCGATGCCCCCCAAAGCGATTTTTATCACTCTTTCAATGTGGTCGAGTCGTCGCAAGCTTCGTCGTGGTATCCAATAACCGATAAAATCATCAGTGTTTCTGTGTCTTTTACGCAGAACTTTCCGAACAGATTCGATAACGTTATGAATTTCTGCTTCTTTTTGAAAAAAGACGACGATTCTTTCAATATAACGTCTTCCAGATAGTCTTTGTTGGTGGGTTGTCAGGGGACACAGACGATGTCATCTAGGGATCCGTATCTGTGGAGACTTCTACCCTTAGGAGCCATGATACCGACAACCCGACACCGAACAGGGGACTGCCGCCAACGTAACTTAATTTTTACTTCATGTCCTAAGGCGGTGCTCTCTCCAAATAGTTCGATGGCAGCTTCCGCGCCGAGGACACACACTTGTGCTGCAGTATCGATATCGTTTTGAGAGAAAAAACGCCCTTGCTGCACCTGCCACCGTAGTCCACGAGCATAGTCTCCTGTTACACCCTCCACAGGCAGATGTACTTTACCTCCCTGTCCATTGATAATTGTCCCATAATATCTATCGTTTTTTGGCAAAACGAACATGACATCCGGGCATTCTGCTTCAATGGCCTGTACATCCTCAAGTTTATAACGCTCGGTTGTATACCGTAAAATACGGTTGCGTCTCCAAATAGAGAAACGAGTCCAGAATTGTACTTGGTTTGCCCCACCGAGTTTATCAATGTCTTCCCTAATAATTTGCTTCGCGCCATCACCGATCGCTATCATGCATAGGACACTGGCAGTTCCGATGAGGATACCCAGGATAGATAACACTGCGCGGAGCCTATTTTGGAAAATATGCGTAATGCCTGCAGCAATTGCATCATGGAACTTCATCGGAATAAATACTCCGTTTATCGGTTAAACTGGTAAACGCAATCCGTAGGGGCCATTCCCTAAATGATACAAGATAGGGAATCCCGCCTGCCTTACGTACTTGTTCTGCCTTTTGTTCCCATTGATCTGGATTACTAAGGGGATGCGCCGTTTTTGACGTAAGGAACATAAGTCGCAAATGGTCATCCGTATTTTTGAGTTTGTCAGCATCAAGTTCTACAAGAAGAACGGCATTATGAGGCAATTGAGTTTCGGCGTAAGTTGCAATCTCTGCCAGTGTTCGTGTGTTTCTATTACGTGACGTGATTTGCCATGCTTCAATTAAGGAGTGACTACCGAGAGCAAGCAAGCCCGCGATTGTAATAATTGTACAAACTCGAAAAATGAAACCCTTGTGTCCTTGCATCCATCGCAAGCACCTATATACTGCCTCACCAAAGAGCAACAGAAAGGCAGGTATACCGATGAGTGTTGCTGAAGGTGTTTTCGTTGTCGCCAACAGGTGTGGAATGAGCACCCCGAAGCCCCATGCGTAAATAAGCGTCAATCCGATATTTTCCTCGGGAAATAGTCTCCAAAGTAAGATGATCGTCGCTATGCCCATCGGGAGATAAAAAGTACCGTACAATATAGGACCGTAAACCAAGATAACCTTATGCCACGGAGCACCCCAATTCTCGACATCTGTTGTCAAATGAAACCAGATATACAAATGTTCGTGCTGAAACTCATTAGGGAACCGAATTGCTGTCCAAAGCGTCCACGGTAATGCCGTTAGCAGAAATACACCTGTCAATCCAAGTATATGTCTCCCGCGAATACGGGTATCCGCTTGCTTCGCCATTCCAAGAGCTGGGGCTGTCCATGCTGTCACGACTAAACCTGTCACAATCAAGGCAAGATATGATTTACTCAGAAAGGCACAGCCTTGTCCAAATCCTGCCAAAGCAATCTCCCACCATTTTCCTGTACGCAATGCCCGGACCAGAAAATAGAGCGCAAACTCTGTCCAAAACAGGAGCGAAATATCAATGGCATCACTGAATTGATAGCCGTGTATTAACCGCATCAAAAATGGAGAGAACGCCTGAATCGTGGCAGCAATAAAACCCGCTTGCTGACTCAGCAATTCCTTGCCGATCAAGTAGGTTAACCACACCGCTGCAGTACTTAAGATTACAGATGGGAAACGGAGTGCCCAAGTGTTGATTCCGAATAACCAATAGGATCCCGTAATCTGCCATAATCCAAGAATGGGTTTATGCAACCACACGTGATTAGCACCCCAATCAAAGGCGAGAGTTGGCAGATAAGGAGTATCAATCAAAGTCGGTTTGAGTGGGTGTTTTAGCAGATTCTTTGCTACAAGTGCATGACAACATTCATCTACAGAGCCGAGGGACGTGTGTCCGAGGTAACGGAACTTCAGCAAACTTGATGACAGAATTACCACAAGAGGCAGCAAATTGTAACACCCTCGCTTCTTGTTAAACCTATAGGAAGTAATCTGTTCCATAGTGCTGCTGCACATGCTATAGGTAAGGAGTCATATCCCACAATAGTATGGTGCCATCAAAACTTCCGCTTGCCAGGAAAGCACCATCAGGTGAAAAAGCAACAGATTCCACATCACTCTTATGCCCCGAAAATTCAACGACGAGTTTTCCGGTTGCCACATCCCAAATTTGAATTCTATGTTCTGGCCATGTGCCTCCGATGGCGAGTCGCGTGCCATCGGGTGAAAACGTGAAAGATTCAATCTGCACCGTGTCCAAGGTAAAAACAGTCTTCCATGTTTGGGTACACCATAAGGTAACGGTTTCCCTTGTGCTTGTGGCAAGATGTGCTCCGTCTGGAGAAAATGCAACTCGGCTGATTACATCAAAGTGATTCAGTGTGGTAATATTTCTGCCTGTACTGATATTCCAGACTTTGGCAGTTGTATCAATAGCATTGTTTCCGGAGTAGAATACTGAACTGTCCCATCTACTCTTGAACGGAACTTATATAAACCTCTAGGATTAAGTGTGCTCCCGTCCTCATCCTTTTGATATTCCCAGTTACGCCCACCACCACTGACCAGAAGAATCCCATCTTGTGAAAACGCGAGATCATTAATTTCCCCTGTATGTCCTTCAAGGATGCGAACCGGTTTTTGGTTATCTACAGTCCAGAGCGTGACTCTTTTATCCCAACCTCCAGTTGCGAAAAGGTGTCCATCCGGCGAGACCGCAGCAGAAATAATAGGTATTTCTGAGGTAAAATTTGTAAGTCTATCTTCGTTCCATAACCTAACTGTGTCGCGTTCAGTGTTCAAAAAACTTATTACAGCGTAACGTCCCTCGGATGAGCAGGCTAGTGTTCGTCCTCGAAATATGGAAATCCATTCACCATGTCCGGTAACCCTTTCAAGCATTGATAGCTTTTCCCCGGTCTCCATTTCCCACAAAGTCAAGGAGTTGGCCTTATTAAGACCTGCTAAGTGTTCTCCGTGGTATGAAAAAGTAACGAGCCATCCGTTGTCATCTTCTGGATGATTTACACGAATTTTGCTAATGTTTATATCTTTCCACTTTTTTTCATGGACAGTCCAATTCTCAGGAAATGCCTCTTGTATTGTCCTTGGAACCTTTGTGCCATCATCAGCACGCAATATGTTGACAACTCCATCTGATAAAGTAGTTGCCAAGTACTTATTATTTCTCGAGAAGCGAATGGAGTTAACTTGTTTTTCCTGGATAACACACCAAATGTTTTCCTCAGTATCAAGATTCCATAGTGTTACTCTACCATCCCAGTCCGCTAAAGCAATTCGGCTACAGTCAGGTGAAAAAGTTACAGCACTGAGAATGCCTGTGCCTTTGATGCCAATCAACGCTACAAAGTCGTTGTTATGAGTATTATAAATCCACGCCCCAATTCGTGATGCTACGGCAATGAGATGTCCATCCGGTGACATTCTGACATCGCAACTTCCACCTTTTCCAAAACGGGCAACTGCTTTGGGGGGTAGATAAATTGTGTTTTCTATAGAATACTAAAGTTTGGACAATTTTAAGAATTAAGGTGTTTGAAAGCAGAAAAGCAGGTATCCTTTCATAAACATATCAACGTTTTGAAAGGAAAGAAAAAATGCCCCTGCTTCTCCACTTAGAAAGTATTGTATCGGATTTTCGTTTTATGTTCAACTCCCAAAACTTTGCGCTTTTCCAAGCGTGCCTCTATGGGTTTATTACCGACACGGGTCCAGGCACGTTGACGCGGCTTTATCAATCGAGTGCCTCACAGACGCGATATTGGTCTTTTCCGAAGTTTCTCTCCCGCGGGAAATGGGATCCCGATGCCGTTGCCGCACACCTCATCGGCTATATACTAAGGTCTCTTTGAGACGTGGGTCTATGTCTATGATGAGACCCAGGCACTCAAGACGGGCACCTCGCAATGGGGCTTGCATTTTTTTCGCAACTTCAGTTATCAAAAGCATCGCGTGAATCAATCAAAGTTCCATTACGGACATGAGTTTGGGGCACTCGGTTTACTGTGTGCGACGCCACCGCAGTGGGTGCTGTTTCCGGTGTGGGTGAAACTCATCGTCCCGCAGACGGTTCGCGATAAAAAGGATGCCGTCCTGAAACGTATCTGTTCAAAGATCCCTCGCGGACTGATTCTCTTTGATCGTGGCTTCGCGCGGCGAAAGGTCTTTGAAATGCTCCTGGGCATCGGACATCACCTCTTGTGTCGCGCCAAGTCCAATGCGGTGTTCTATCGGATACCCAAACCCCCGAAACATCCCAAACCCGGACGTCCCAAGAAATATGGAGACCGCTTGAACATCCGGCGGCTCCGGTATCAAACGATGAGCATCGGAAACAAAGACGTTCAGATCGCTTCACACCTCGTGCGGACGAAGATGGGTCCCGTCGATGTCCGACTCGTTGTGAGACGCACCCGCCCGAAACCGTCAAAGCCGTATCGGTATTTCCTCGTCTTTACAACCGACTTGACCCTCGAAATACCACAGATCATCGAATACTATCAGCAAAGATGGCAGATTGAAACCGCCTTCCGAGACCTCAAACAAGAGTTTGGATTCAGCGCGTATCGCGTGAAATCTCGGAAAAGCATCAATCGATGCGTGCAACTGAGTTTCGTCGCAGCAAGTCTCACGAAACTCATCTTCTCACTGCCACACCCAACGGAAACCCCCATAAACGTCAAGACTGTTTGTCAATACCTCGGCATTCATTGGTATCACCCCAAGAAACTCACACAAGGGCTTCGCGTCGCTTATCTGAAAGCACAAATCACAGACCCCCGATTTTCTACGAGTTCCCCTGAAAATACGAACTCGCAGAATATTAACACCTGCGTTCAACAAGATACCACGCTGCCTTTCGACACGGCCGCCTGAAAATCATAATATTGTCCAAACTTTAGTAAAAGATAAAGTCAAAATTTAAGTCGTATCAGAGGAAATAATACTTTGCCCGTTCTGCTTCTGGCATACGATCTGGACGGGTTCGATACCAGTGGAAATGTTCATAGTGGGCGGTGTAGTGTTCACCATCTCGACTGTCGTTGTAGCTGAGAAACAACATTCGCCGAGCACTATTTGATGTATTAGGTGCCGCCGCGTGTGGTGTAAAACAGGTAAAGATTGCTATGTCTCCGGGTTCTAATTCCACGTAGATGTGTTCTTCATTAGCGAGTCGTTCGAGATCAATCTGGGTTTTGTCAAGCGAACCGGGTTGATGCAAAAACCCTTGATGATGGCCTGTCCATAGTTGCGTGCATCCGTTCTCTCTCGTGCTTGTATCAAGGGCAACTGAAACCGTAAGGAGGCTATGCGGAAATCCTTGCCACCAATTGTAGTCTTGATGAAGTCCGTTGCCGTGGCTGTCTGCTGGTTTGAATATGAGTTTATCCTTGAACAGAACGGCTTCATAGCCATCATACACGGATGCTAACCGATCCATAATCCGTCTGTCGCGGGCGAGTGCAGAAAATAGTGGCGAAATACTTACAAACGGGTCAATTTTCCAAGGATGACCATCTGCCAGCATTTCAAAACGGAGGTTATATTTTGGTTCAAACTGAAATTCGCGACTTAACGAAAGCACACGATCAACAATCTGTTCTGCTTCTCGGCGATAAATCTCAATTTCTTCAGGTTGAAATACATCGCGAAGGATAAGGAACCCTTTCTCGCGATACTCGTTAACTTCAGCACTATCAAGTGCAAAACGGAGTTGCCGTTGCTGTGGTCCGTTCCATTGGTGTGTCCCCGTTTCAGATGGATGCTCGACACTTACCATCGTTGCCTCCTTTACACTACCGAATCCGAATATCTGTTTTCAGTTGTCCCCAGCGCGTTGCGAGTTTGCCATTTGCCTCGACTGCAAAGGCTGGAATTTCTTCTCCATCGATAATCAAATTATCATAATGAACATTTGCCTCGTACGAAATAAAGCCGATGCGTCCACTATCTCGGAATTTTGCATCGTCTGCATCGTCAAATAAGAGTTCATCATCAACGAAACATTGGTAATTCTGTCCTTCTGCGACAACCTTAAGCCGATAGGTTTCGCCGACTTCTGGCTCAACAGGTAGAGGTGTTGCGAGATGCTCAAATTGATTCTCCTTCCATCGTGAGAATTGGCATTTGTGTTGGTCTGTCCGGATCCAGAATCGCATGCCGTTATTTCCATCCGTGTCGGCGCGAACGAGCACACCTGCCGCATTCACGTTCACGTTTTCCACTAATGTTACATCTACCTCAAGGGTATAATCCGTCCAATCTTCATCGCCAAACATTGTCTTGGCGTACTGTGCGCCGGAGGTTTCGGCATAAGCATCTTTCTCAATTTTCCACTCACCCTTG
The DNA here is from genome assembly GCA_963662915.2 of Candidatus Poribacteria bacterium. GTDB lineage: Bacteria > Poribacteria > WGA-4E > WGA-4E > WGA-3G > WGA-3G. Next base: position 4,437,777 of record CAXXEU010000002.1, read on the forward strand.
ACTGCATTCCAGCCATCGGGGAGGCCCTGGTCAAAATTTTCCTGCCATACGCCTGCGGTAGCAGTTGAAGTTAATATGGCGATCATGAACATAACCGATATTGCATTTGAATAATGCATTGGTTCCTCCAGTTTGTCAATTCGTTGATACTGATTATTGATGCCTATCCATGTCACTGCCAATTTGCCAGGTGTATTCCGGGGGCATTAACGGCTAAGCGTATGTTTAAAAAGTGTTGGTTGAAAAAAAAATGAATTCCTTTGATTGCGTTTTCTAAGTACCGGTTGGCACTTTACTAAAAAACACAAGAAAGTTCAGGAAGATTACGGAAGGAAAGAAGATTGCAGGGGCGGGATTTGAACCCGCGTCCTCCGGGTTATGAGCCCGACGAGCTACCTGACTGCTCTACCCTGCGATAAGAACCATCAAAGCAAATCATGGTCGAGGAGGGACTTGAACCCTCACACCTTTTTAAGGGCGACGGATTTTAAGTCCGTTGTGTCTACCGATTCCACCACTCGACCAAAAAATTCTGTTAATAGTATATACTATACGTTAGGTGTTTGTCAACTTTTTTTGAGTTTATTTTAAAGAAAGTTAAAAATAGCCTTGTGTTTCGGGAGAATTCCACAATATTTCGGTGTGGGATGTCAAGGTTTAATCGACAATTGAGCGGATTCTTTTTTCTTTTTCCACACTTGACTTTTTTTCCCGAATGGCGTATTATGTAGGTATTATGAAAAATATTAAGCTTTCATCAGGACATGAAATCCCGATACTGGGTTTGGGTACCTGGCAATTAAGAGGCGGGCAGTGTGAGCGTATCGTCAAAGAGGCGATCGCAATGGGTTATACGCACATTGACACTGCGTGGATGTACCAAAATCAACGCGAGATCGGGAAAGCACTTCGGGATATTCATATCGACCGTGATGCTCTCTTTCTTACCACCAAAATTCGGGGCACCCATCTCAGGCGTGACTTTGTCCTTACGCAATTTGAAGAGTGTCTAAGGGATCTGCAGATGGATTATGTGGATCTGTTATTGATTCACCATCCAAGCGACTCTGTTCCGTTTGCTGAGACCTTTGGTGCTTTTCATGAACTTTATGAAGCAGGCAAAGTCAAAAGCATCGGTATCAGCAATTTTAGCATTGATCAGGTTGAGGAATCGTGTGAAGTTTCCGGACTCCCTATTTGCACGAACCAAGTGGAATATCATGTCCGCAGAAATCGCTCGGCACTGCGTGATTACTGTCACGCGCGAAATATTGTAATGACTGCGCACCGTCCATTGGCTGTTGGCAACCTTGCTGGCGATGCAACGTTGCGCGAAATCGGTGAAAATCACGGAAAAACTGCGGCACAGGTTGCATTAAAATGGCTCGTCCAGCAGGACATCATCACAATTCCAAAATCCGGTTCGGTTCCACATTTACACGAGAATTTGGATGTTTTCGAGTGGCAGTTAACCGGCTCAGAAATGCAAATGCTTGATAATTTTAATGATTAACGCTGGGCGGCTGGGCCGTTATCTTTGCCGTATTCCAATTGTTAAGAAATCATTCATACTTCAAATAAGTGCTTTAACCAATTTTAGATCGGTATCAACAGCGGAGATACCGCCCAGACATAATCGATAAAAAATGAAATTTGGACTCTTTTACGAACATCAGATCCCGCGTCCGTGGCATGAGGGCGCAGAACATAAACTTTTTCAGGATGCGTTAGCGCAAGTAGAACTTGCTGACCGACTTGGGTTCGACTATATCTGGGAGGTTGAGCATCACTTTCTTGAGGAATACTCACATTCTTCGGCACCAGAGGTATTCCTTGCTGCGTGTAGCCAGCGGACGAGCCAAATCCGGTTAGGACATGGGATCGTACTGATGCCACCCGGTTATAACCATCCAGCACGTGTTGCCGAACGTATCGCAACGCTTGACCTTGTATCAAATGGTCGCGTGGAGTGGGGAACTGGAGAGTCTGCTTCGCATATCGAACTCGGTGGGTTCAATGTTGATCCGAAATGCAAACGCGAGATGTGGTCAGAATGCACGCGCGAAACAGCAAAAATGATGGTACAATCCCCGTATGCTGGATATGAGGGGCAGTATTTTTCGATGCCACCACGCAATGTAATCCCTAAGCCGTTGCAAAGCCCGCATCCACCGCCGTGGGTTGCGTGTTCGAGTCGTGAGAGCCTTCGCTATGCCGCTCGATATGGACTCGGTGCTTTAACCTTCGCCTTCGTCGATGCGGATGAAGCTAAATTTTGGGTTGAAGAATATTACGACATCTTTGAGAAAGAGTGCGAACCTTTGACGCAGCGGGTGAACCCCAATATCGCTATGGTCTCAGGTTTTTCGTGCCATGACGATGAAGAGATTGCGGTTGCGCGGGGATTAGACGGCTTACGCTTCTTCCGATTCGCGCTTGCTCACTATTATCACAACGGTTCGCAGATACCGGGGGAAACCGACATTTGGCAGCTTTATAGACAGACAGAGCAGGATCCGGCTGAAGCGAGAGCAGGAATTGGGACACCGGATCAGATACGTGAACATCTTGAGATCATGGAGAATGCAGGGGTGGACCAGGTCGTTTTCATTCAACAAGCGGGTGCGAATCGCCATGAGGACATAATGGAATCTTTGGAGTTGTTCGCATCGCGGGTACTCCCGGATTTCAAGGAACGAGATGGGGCACAGGTTACGAAAAAAAACGAACGACTTGCCGAAATAATTGCGCTAGCAGAAAAACGGAAACCAGACCTGATTTCCCTTAGTGAGGTTCCTGTTGTTGATTCTTATCCTGTTCTCAAGCGGAAACTCGAAGAGAAAAAGGAAGCGTCCAGTGATACTGAAATGAGTGATGATGGTAAAAAGTTGAGGGTTTTCGTCTAAATAATGATACTTGGTTCGGTCTGCGCGATTTTTAGTATCTCAAAGACATCTCCATTGACGCGAAATCTCGCAAATAAGGCGATCGTTATGTTCACCATTTCCAGGCTTTTCGAGACGATAATTGACTTACGTTTGAAACGCCCAAACCAATGTCGCATCCGGCAATTATTACGCTCAATACCGTGTGTCTCCGCCTTCGTCTGAACCAACTTATCCTTGGGAAGCACCGACGCATAAGCCTCATACTTATCTGTATAATAGACCTTGACCTCCCATTTTTCTAACTTTCCGATGAGTTCTTTGAGAGTTGCTTTATCCCGATCACCACACTCCCAAGCGATGAGTTCTCCGGTATCACGACACAAAGCTTTCCATATCCAGCGTTTGTTTTTTTTTTTTCAAATAGTGCCACATCTCATCAAGTTCAAGCACAATCGCCCCAGTATCTTGGGGTTGCGGCGGTTTTGCGTGTTCACCGCCGAAGGTGCGTATCCACTCAAGGATCGTCGAGGGAGAGGCGTGAAGCATTTTTGCGATAGCATTCATGGAAAGCCCGTGGCAATAGAGAAAGACGGCGAGTGCTTTCTCAGCGAGCGGTCTCCCTCGGTAGGTATGATTTTCTGTCCATTGATAGCCGCAGTCTTTGCACTTATAGCGTTGTTTTTCGTGGATGCGTCCGTTTTTCACAAAGTGTGGGTGTTGACATCTTGGGCAACTCATAGTAATTTCCTTGTGGAGTGGTATTGATTTTTCCCAAGGATACCGCGGTTGTCTTTGTTCGTCAATCAAAAAATCAGATTGATTTTTTGATTGACAATTTTACCGACTTCTGCTATCATTTCCGATACTTGAACACAGATGAGACAAGAGTGTTATGAGGGACCTCTATCTTATCATCAATTTACCGAAAACCCTCAAAAAGTTTTTGCTTTCAATAGAAGGCGGCAAACGAACTTTTAACGATTAACGTTGAGCTGCTGCGTCCGTTGTTCTTGCAGAGGCTAAATCATTCAGAAACCTTTCATAACCTAAAGAAAGTGCTTTAACCAAAACGGCTGACAGCCGATAGCTAACTGCCACTAAAAAGATGAAGAATGTATTGGTAATCGACGACGATGAGAAAATCTGTTGGGCGTTTGCGCAATTTCTGGAGAGTGAAGGCTATTCTCCGAGTATTGCAAACAATGCTGAGGAGGGTTTACGCCGCATCGCCGCCGATAAACCGGATGTCATTTTGCTTGATGTGAGACTGCCAGGGATGAGCGGTCTGGAGGCATTAGGTGAAATCAAGGCGCGCCACCCATGGGTAATTGTAATTATTATTACGGCTTATGACGATGTGGAGACGACAATAGAAGCGATGCGCCTACAAGCGTTCGATTTTGTCCCGAAACCGATTGATCTGGACATCGTCAAAAGTGTGTTGGACCGCGCCTTTCGGACGCAATCCGTTCGTAGTACCTTGCTTGCAGACACAGCAGACGAACCACTAACGGTAAAGGCTGAAGGACACCGATTGGTCGGCAAGAGCAGTCAGATGCGTGAGATTTACAAGATCATTGGTGTTATGGCAAGCAATACTGTAACTGTCCTGATTGAGGGTGAAACGGGAACAGGAAAAGACCTTGTGGCGCGGGCAATTCACGCAGGGAGTGAACGGAAGGATAAACCGTTTATTCCGGTTGATTGTGGTGCGTTGCCTGATGAACTTTTAGAAAGTGAGCTTTTTGGGTACGAAGAGGGCGCGTTCACGGGAGCGAAAAGGGAAGGGAAACCCGGACGATTTGAATTGGCTGATGGTGGGACTCTTTTTCTTGATGAAGTCGGGAATATGACTCCGGCGTTACAGGTTAAGCTTCTCCGAGCACTACAGACACAAGAAATTGAGCGGTTGGGCGGAACCCGTACGCTTAAAGTAGATGTTCGCGTTATCGCTGCAACGAATCAAGAACTTGAAGATATGGTGAGGCGGGGGAAATTTCGTGAGGATCTCTACTACCGTTTCAAGCGAGTTGCTCTACATCTTCCACCGTTACGTGAACGCCGAGAAGATATTCCGTTGCTTATTATGCATTTCCTACAGTTGATTCAAGAAGAATTAGGTAAACCGATCCGTGGTATTTCCGAAGATGGTATGGAACTCCTACGAGATTACGGATGGCCCGGCAATGTTCGAGAATTGGAGAACTGCCTCAGAAGCGCGGCAGCACTCTGTCGATCGGATGTGATTCTCCGAGACGATCTACCATCAGAAATCTGTGCGGGTTATCTTGCAGATCCTACGGATGCCTCGCAACTTGTGACCTCTTTCAAGTCTGTTTTGCAAGACCTCGCGAAGGATGCCATCGCCGAAAAAAAATCTGGACTTTATGAAGAGGTCGTCGCTACGTTGGATAAGGCACTTATTGAGTTGGTGTTAGATGAGTTTTCGGACAATCACAGCAAAACGGCCGAGCTACTGGGCATGAGTCGGACGACCCTTTTGAAGAAAATTCGGCAGGGCGATATTGGATAATAGGAGGCTATGGGGAAAGTTATGGAGCCGTGGATTCGGATTGCACACCGCGGGGCATCGGGCAACGCACCAGAAAATACGCTCGCTGCCTTCAAAAAGGCGATCGAAATTGGCGTTGATGCCGTTGAACTTGATCTTCACGGTAGTGCCGATGGTGAAGTTGTGGTGATACACGATGCTTCTCTGGATCGGACGACTGACCACCGGGGTCTCGTTAATCAAGCTGTTTTAGAAACGATCAAGTGCGCTGATGCTGGCGGGTGGTTCGCTCCTGAATTTGCCGGTGAACCTGTGCCGACACTTACAGAGTCACTTGAATGCATCACGGAAAAGACTGTTGCCCTTCTGGAGATCAAAGATCCGTTGATAGCTGAAGCGGTCTTGGCAACGATTCGCGAGACCCGAACTTTAAATCTAACCGTTATTATCTCTTTCCATACTTCCGTTTTACAGACCGTTCGCGCATTAGAGCCGCGCATTCCAACCGGATGGCTCATCGGAAGCCATAACAATCATGTCCCACCTGAGCAGTTGTGTCAACAGTTAGGGGAACTCGGCAGCAGTTTGTTAAACGTCAATCACCAACTTATCACGGCGGAGTTTGCATACGAAGTCCGCCGCCGTGGGATCGCGCTTTGGTGTTGGACTGTTGATGACATTGCTTGTATGCGGGAGATGCAGGCGTTCGGTGTTCAGGGCATCACCTCAAACTATCCTGAACGTTTCATCGAAGTGTAGTCCCTATTTGAAAATGAACTCTGTCCCTCAATCTTGTTTATTTTTCTCGCCAAAACGCAATCGCGATGTATGCAAGGATAGGATAAGACAATAAAGCAGTTGACCAAGCAATTCCTTCTAATCCCCAATATTGCATGAAAAACCAATTGAGAAACGGGTTCAGGATGAGCCTGATAAGGGTTGCCATGAGAACTGTCCGGTGTGCCTGCCGTGCCAGATGTGCACGGATTAGCAGTCTACTAATTAAGCGCGGTAGCATTCCGAGTAGATAGATGCCGAGCAGTGAAGCGATATGAACTTGCCCTGCCTCTGACAATTTCCCGTGTCCATACAACATTGCGACGAGGTCCGACCGAAAAAGATAGAACACTACGAGAAACGGGACCATCAGCACCAATAAGGCGATAACGCCTTGCCAGACGCTTCGCTGTAGATGTCGCGCGTCTTCTGTGTGCGATTCAGATGCGGAAATCTTTGCCCAATGTGATAGCAAAATGGGCAGCGTGACACCCGTGAGGGTTTCAGGGATCGCACACAAACGGAGGGCGTAGTCGAGTTTTGACACCGAACTTGCACCTAATGTGCTTGCCATACCCCTGTCAACAACCGGGTTGAGCCCATCAGAGATCGCTGCACCCATCATCAGTAGACACTGCTGTAGGAACGATTGGGTGTGTTGTGTTTTTTGCCAATCGTTAATCTTAAACACTACCAAATCCCGTGCGCGTAGGTTCAGCATAGTGCAGCATCTCGGAAGCAGAATGAGGACTTGAAAAAGTTCACCGAGAATTAGAGCAAGTGGAATGCTGAACCAATTCAGAAAGGGTTTGAGTAGGTAGATAGCACCGATGAGCAAAACAGCACGGATTCCCTGTACAATGACCGGCAGTTGGAATGCTTGATAGGTGTCTAAGACAGCCTTGAGCATCCAGCGGATCGCAGAGACAGTTGCAAAAATGAGAAAACCGCATACAATACCGATAGCACTGGAAGGGGCAAGTCCCACGTTCGGGAAGAAGAGTTGTGAGGCTGCCCATGAGATACTGACCAAGAGGCAACAGAGTCCGGGCATTATCCTGACATACAGGGAAAATATAGATTGTACACAGCGTTGGGCTTCGGTTTCACCTTTTGTGCGGGCTTCAGCTAACGACGGAACAAGAACGGAATAGGCGGAAGCTGCACTGAGCAACTCAATCAAGAAGACAGCGATACCCCAGTAGTAGTAGATAAAGTCCATCTCTGCTGTATCGCCAAACCAATTAGCGAGGACAACGTAGATGAGAAATGTGCCAGCCCGTCCGACTAAGCTGAGTGGAGCAAGAATAAGGACGTTTTTGAGGATAGAGGATTCGGTTGGAGAGACATTATTGTGCATGAAGCGACTGAAACCGCGTTACGGCTGCCAAGGCACATTGCCCGCTTTCTGCGTTTCCACCTGAAATAGACGACTCATTTCTCTAAAGATGTCCTTATGTATTTCCATATTGTTTGTTGTTTCCAGCGGATCGCTTGATAAGTCGTAAAGTTCCAAGGGTTGAAAAGGTCTGTTGTGAAGAAGTTTAATGTCGCCACGTCGGACTGCGTGTTGGGGTTGTCCGAAAAATTGTCCGCCCCCTTCTCTTCGCAACCAGTAGAGGATACGCTCAGAGAAGTCTTGCTGTTCGCCTTGAAGCGTCTGCCAGATTGAACGCCCCTCGATCTCATCTGGAATCGGTGCGTCTGCCACTTCACATACCGTCGGAAAGAGGTCCATGAGTAGTGCAACCTGATCGGTAACATGACCCTCTGGAACGTGTCCGGGCCACATCGCACACGTCGGGACTCGGATGCCGCCTTCGTACATATCACCTTTCTGCCCGCGCAGTGGACCGTTGTGTGCGCCGACATTCATGTCACCGCCGTTATCGGAGGTGTAGATAACAAGTGTATTAGCCAACTGGTCGGTCTCAACAAGTGTATCCAGCACGCGTCCGATACCAGCATCCATGTGTTCAACGAGAGCAACATATTTTGCGCGTTCTGGCGAAATATCCGGTTCGCGTTCCTGTACGCGTGTCACCCACTCATCAGGCGGTTGTATGGGTGTGTGCGGTGCATTGTAGGCGAGATAGAGAAAAAAGGGGTCAGAGGATTGTGCTTGCGCTTGGATGAATTCTGTACTCCACTCCGTGAAGAGGTCTGTGGCGTGTCCGCGCGGGTCGATTGTTTCAAAGCCGTATCGCATGTAGTTTATATCGTGGCGAAGGTGTGTGTAATAGTCATCCATCATATCGCCGAGGAAACCGTGGAAATGGTCAAAACCTCGCTTGCACGGATGGTTCTCTGATTCAAGTCCGAGATGCCATTTGCCGATGAGTGCGGTGCGATAATCCTTCTGTTTCAAAGTTGCCGGAAGTGTGGCGGCATCCTGTCGGAAATAGCCCCAACTGTTTTCTGGGTGGGTGCGGATGACTCCGGGAACACCAGCGCGATCAGGATAGCGGCCAGTCATGAGCGAGGCTCTACTGGGAGAACAGACAGAGGAGTTCGCATAAAATTGAGTAAACCGTGTCCCGTCTGCAGCGATCCGATCGATGTTTGGTGTTTGAATTGAAGGTCCATTGTGTGCTGAAATATCGCCATAACCGTGGTCATCGGCGAGAATGAGAAGGACGTTTGGTGATTTTGCCATAGTTGTCTCCTTATAGCAGTCAAAGTCACAGCAGTCAGTACGCTCACTACGTTCGCTTTCAGTCGTCAGTCGTCAGTTCAGAAAAGAAGCGTTTGGTAACGCTTGCGTCTTAACTGATAACTGTGACTCTGACTGCTGAAAGCACAGCGTGCTAACAGTGAGCGAAGCGGAACGCCCTATTTGCTATTATCGAGATTTCAGACTTGCCCATGTTGTGGCAAGTTTGGCAGCAGGCTCAACGGGCAGTAGTGTCACTAATCCTTCCTCCATCAGGGCTTCTATATCATCTACTTCCAGTACAGAAGCAAAAATTGCGACCTCATAGAGCGTACCGTCAAGTGTTTCTGAAGTGTTGTTGGTCCAGCCACCGATGTTAACGTCAGTGTCATTCCGAGGTGACGGTTTACCCATGCCGCCAACAGCGCCGATTTCCTCAGCATTTTCGTAGATCTTAATGGTGTCCTTTGCGTCATAAGTTGCGGTCATGTACAACCAAGTATCTTTTTTAACCTGGCCTTGGTTCCATGCCCCTTTCCAGCCACCGTTCGCGAAGTAAGCTTCCCAGCCAGTGCCGGTGCTGCTCGTCCTAAACGCATAATTTGCCACCGTACCCGCCGCAGGTCTTTTACCGAGAATATGTCCATAGCCGTTCTCGGATTTATTCACATAAGCCCAGGCAGTGATTGACCACGCCTCTTCCAGATACATACTATCCGAGTCAGGAATGATAACGCGATCATTTTGCCCGTTTAGACTTAGGGCGGGACCGTCGGGGCCGTTGACCCATTTTCCGCCTTGAAGTTCACCGTGATTCTCGTTTCCAGAAATATCGTTGATAACATCACCTTTACCTTCGTCGAGTAGCCAAATTCCTCTTGCGGTTTCAAAGTCGATCTCCGCATAAGTTTGTACTGTGAAGGTCAGACTGATGGTAATTATCGCTAAGCAAACTATAATGGTTTTCATTTTTACCTCCTATAAGGTTGAATTTACCATTAAGCGACGTTCTGTTTCGCTCTAACTGAAACCAGTTAATCTACTGTTCCGAATTTACCGCTTGGATAAGGGCGATGATGTATCCGAATTGGAATGCCCACGCTTGCCGAACACGTCCGGAGATACCGGGTGGATCATCTGGATGCCCTGGTGCGTGGTCAGGCATGAGCATGTAGGGGTATTCTACATCTCGCAGCGTTTGTGTGACCCTGTGCATGTCTAAATGTCCTTCATCGGGCCAGACCTCTTGGAAATTGTGCAATCCGCCACGAATGTTACGAAAGTGGATGTTGAAAAGTTTTTTCCGCTCGCCAAAGTACTGGATAATCTCATAGAATTCAGTGCCGGGATCATCTAAACCCTCTGAAACTGTACCACAACAGAAGTTAAAACCGTGATACGGGCTATCCACAATTTCAGCGTAACGTTTTAATCCGTCGAACACAGGGTAATTCCAGCGTTCAACGCCTCTTAGGATAGGTGCAGGTGGATCGTTTGGATGGCATGCCATTTGGATTTGATTTTTTTCGGCAACGGGGATCACGCGTTCGAGAAAGTATGCGATCCGCTCAAACGCTTCTTCACGACTCACCTCGCCAGCCTCTGAAAGCGTTTCGTTGTCGTACTTGGAGAAGTCAAACGTGCTGTAACGTGAACCGCCGCGTCCAAGTGTGCTCTCCGTTCGCTGATGGTTCAGGATACAAAAATTATAGTTCAGACCGCGTAACCCTGCCGCTGCAGCGTTTTCGATCATCTGACATACGGCATCAAGGTCCCTATCGCGTTGTGGATCTTGGGCGAGTGTGATGCTCCTCGGAAGCCCAATGTGAATCATTTCAAGGCTGATGCCTGCTTCCGCTGCTTCTGCCTTGTGCCGAATGAGTGTTTCTGTTTTAGTATCCTCAACGGAGGCATCCATGTGCGTTACACCGTGGCGAACGAGGAATGCTAACTCTTTAGGAGATGTCCCGATGCCTTGGACACCGACGTGCATGTCTGCCTTTTTGCGGGGTTGCTGTTCAGTTCTATCCATCGTTTCCTTCTCCTTTGACGATCGAATGTCCTAATCAACCTGTTAGCCTGAGGAAATATGAGTGCATTGTAGCAGACCTTATAAGTTGTGTCAATTCAATTTGGCTATCAGTCATCAGGAGTCAGGAGGCGTTAGGGTGGAAGGGGTTAGCGAATTGGAAAACCGCGTTTATGTGAAAAGATCGTGGAGAACTAAGTAACCGTAAGAAGATTACAGAAAATTTTCTGGACACCTGATTGGTTCTGTGATATTCTGAGAACCATAGAATTTCATAGCGTTTATGTAGAGGAGATATGATGGAAACCAACGAAGACTACACTTCACTTGTACCACACTACACGTTCGCTGAGACGTTGGAAGAACAAGAGGCACAGTTGGAAACGAATCCACTGATGCAACGGCTCAATGCTGCACGAAAAGCGTATGAAGGCGATCCGCATCGTCCTATCTATCACTATATCAACCCTGAAGCGATGCTTAACGATCCGAATGGTCTCTGCTTCTGGCAGGGACGCTGGCATCTCTTTTATCAGGCATATCCACCCGAAGATACGCGGCAACATTGGGGACACGCGATCAGCGATGATCTCATCCATTGGCGCGACCTGCCTTATGCGATCTATCCGAATCCGGAGCGATGCTGTTTTTCTGGTGCAACACTTGTAGAGGAGGATCGCGTGATTGCGATGTACCACGGAACGGTGGTCGGGAACATGGTGGCGGTCTCAAGCGATCCGCTTTTGCTGAATTGGGAGAAGGTCTCTGGCGAAGCGGTCATCCCGGCGAAACACGCCGATGGCACGACTCCGGTTTATCGCGTTTTTGATCCGTGTATCTGGAAGAAAGATGGTTTGTATTACTCGCTCTCAGGCGGTACACTTCCACACGGACCTGGTGGTAAACGTGTCCGAGCCAACTTCCTTCTTCGTTCAGCGGACCTCGCGAATTGGGTCTATTTGCATCCGTTTGTTGAGGATGACCAGTTCACATTGGTCGGCGATGATGGGGCGTGTCCGTATTTCTGGCCCATCGGCGACCGACATGTACTTCTTTTCTTCAGCCACATGAGTGGTGGGCAGTACTTACTCGGTGATTATGACACTGAACGCGACAAATTCGTCGTAACCGCAGGCGCAAAGAACAACTTCGGTGCTGCATCTCCTGCTGGTGTGCACGCGCCTTCAGCAACGCCTGATGGCAAAGGTGGACTCATTGTTATCTATAACATGAATCCCGCGAAGCCTACGAAAGGCTGGAACCAGATTATGACCCTGCCGCGTCGATTGACCCTCCTCTCCAGGGATGAAGTCGGCGTTGAACCTGCAGGTGATATTGAATCGTTGCGGTATGCGCATCAGCATGTCAATGTGATGACCCTACCCGCAAATGAAGAAGTTGTATTGGAGGGGATATCGGGTAATGCGATGGAACTCGAACTCGAAATCGATCCGAAATCGGCACCGATGGTTGAATTGAACGTCCTGCGTTCGCCACAGAAAGACGAATTCACGCGTATTGCTTTCTTCAGAGAACGTGGGCTGCGTAACCCAGATATACCTGATCGTGTTCGCGATAGTCTCCTTACAATTGATTCATCGTATTCATCAATTGCACCGGATGTCCTTTCACGTGCCCCTGAGACTGGAGCGGTTTCTATCGGGCAAGACGAGCCCCTTAAATTACGGGTGTTTGTTGACAAGAGTGTCGTGGAAGTATTTGCTAACGGAAAACAGTGCGTTGCGATGCGTGTTTATCCAGATAGGGAGGATAGTGTTGGGGTGTCGTTGCGTTCGCAAGGGCAAGCCTGCGAACTCAAATCGCTGGACGCTTGGCAGATGAAGAATATCTATGAATAATAGCAAAGTTTCAGATACCTCCATCAAATACGCCGCGGACCTTGATAATGTCAAAGAAGTCACACTTCACGGGACAGCGGATTTGTCGTTCTGGGAAGCGGCGTTACGCAAAGAGCGTTTCTTTCCATACCAAGAGGCGGATAAGGCGGTCTTGCTACTCAGCGCGATAGACGCAAAATGGAGGGGATTGAAGTTTCGAGAGTTTGTTATTGCTGTTGGCGTTTCCCATAATGAGAGTGGAACGAGTTTGGATGGGTATTATCTACCACAAGCATTTAACTCTTCCAAACTCTTGACTTTTTCGGAGCGGGTGTTTTTTAACACTCCTTATGCGCAAGGGGACATCGAACTTAGAAACAAACTTCCGGCTTTTATTAGGTTGTGGCATGACACAAGATTCCTTCTCCACGCGGAAATGTCTGTTCCAGATATGCCGCCGATGGTGGAATATCTGGAATGGAAGGGTCCCATTTTTCTTCCGAATAGTCGTGGTAAATTCTTCGCTGTGCTAGCGGGTGAAGCGGATATCTATCCGTTTTCACCCGAAGCAGATCGATTTGAAATTCAACCTTCGGTACGCTATGGAGTTTTTCGGCAGCTCATTGAGAGCAATTTCACTGGTAGTGTTTGGTGTCTGAGAAACAGTGCTCGCCACGCAAAGTCGAAGACTTATAGATAAATGTGTGGTAGATACGCTCTATCTGGCAAGAATGGAAGTATCGCAAAGGAGAGTAAGAAATGAAGGACGAGGCGCATCTATGCCTGATCTGACTGCTGTTTTCATAGTTTACGTGCTATTCGTCTCAATCCAACTGACTGCAATGGCTCGAAACGTCAATATCTTTGAACCTGTTCCTCCGCCAACTGCGGTTCGCGAAACTTTTAACCTGGGTCCATTTTACGAGCAGTGGATTGATGTGGAGGGGTTGCCTGTTGTGGCATCAGCGAAGGTAAATCCTTATGCTGTGAAGGAAGCAGCATGGCTCATTCGGCAGATGGTCGGTCATCGGCAGGATGTGTTGCAAGCACTCGCGAAAAATAACGTGCGTTTCGCAGTGATGGCGTACAACGAACTGACAACCGACATTCCCGAACACCGCGATCTGCAACCCGACTATTATTGGGACCGGCGCGCACGCGGTTTGGGTTCGACACCCGCGAGACCGGCGGTAAGTTGTGGTGAGGAAAATCTGCTTAATTATTCAGGTGATCCCTATTCGACCGAAAATATTCTGGTGCATGAGTTCGCCCATGCGATTCACCAGATGGGCTTGAATTCCGTTGATCCCGACTTTGATGGTCGACTTGAGGTAATATACAATGCTGCGAAAAAAAAAGGGTTGTGGAAAAATACCTACGCCATTACAAACAGGGCGGAATATTGGGCTGAGGGCACACAATCTTGGTTTGATACAAACCGAGCAAACGATGACCAACACAATCATGTTGACACTCGTGATAGGTTGAAAGATTATGACTCGGAACTTGCAGTACTGCTCACTGAGGTTTACAGCGATACGGACTGGCGGTACACGCAGGCGGTAACTCGGAAGCACTTCTCGCATCTCCAAGGGTTCAATCCAGAGGTATCTCCAAAGTTTGAGTGGCCCCCTGAGTTGATAGAATTGACGGAGCTCTATCAGCAGTTGAAGGATCCGAGCAGCGATGGTGATGGCAAATGGGTAAACTTGGAGGAACAGGATCTGAGTTCGCTTCCAAATCTAAGATCGGGAGATGATGATACGGAAACGGCGATTCTTTTCGTGAATAATACGGAAGTCGAGATTGCCTATTATTGGGTGGATTATGAGGGGAATGAGAAACACTACGGTAAGATTGCGCCGGGTGATTTTGTGAATCATCAGACATACGTAGGACATATCTGGCTCATTAAAGACGTAAACCGGCAGAACCTCGCTGTGTTTCGTGCCGCGGAAAGAACCGGACGGGCACTTGTTAGCACAGAGCCACTGAGTGAACAGCAGAATGAGTAAATTGGTGATGTTTTTTCATCATTTTCTTAATTAAAAACTTAGCATCTTAGGAAACGAATTATGGCAACAGACTATAAAAAAATAAATGTAAAAAGTCGTATAAATTTGCGTAGTATCCGTGACCAACGCGGCGACAAAACACATTTCGTTTATGAACTCGTTCAGAATGCTGATGACAGTAAAAGTAAGCGGCTTGAATTGCATCTATGTGAGAAAGAGTTACTTGTTTGGAACGATGGATGCCAGTTCCGCGAAGAGGATGTACTCAGGATTAGTTCAATAGGTTTTAGTGATAAAGATCTAACACAAATCGGTAATTTTGGCACTGGCTTCAAAGCGGTTTACAATTACACAGATCGTCCGGAAGTTTACTCTGGTGATGAATGTTTTTGTTTACCAGATCCTACAAGTACCTCTAAAACTTTAGAAGATTTAGCTTCCTCGTCTTTGGTAGAAGGCATTGATAAGGTTTCCCCAAGAATTGCCGAGTTGGTAGGAGAAGGTAAAACAGTCTTTCGCCTACCTTTCAAAAAGGATCTGCGTCAAGAAGATCTGACGCTCTTGAAAGATCAACTTCGTAAGTTATTGAAGAAACGACCCTTGCTCTTCCTACCTCATCTTGAAATGATTCAATGGCATGATACATGCAACGGACAGAGAGGAACCTATTGTCGATGTCCACATGGAAAGATACAGAGTGCCGCCCAGGTTGAGTTAAAAGCATCAATAAACGGCGAATACCAAGAATCTGAGAGATTCCTTGTTTTCTCCAAGAAAATTCAACCTCGTCCGGATGTAATTAAGGAACTTTTGCAAATAGAATATGATGCAGGACCACAGAAACGCATTCAGGAAACTGCGGAAACATTTCAACCTATTGAAGTCGCGTTTAAACTACAAGAAGGTAAAATTACAGCAATGGATAGTTGTGTATTATTTGCCTACCTGCCGACTGAAAAGGAAACTCGTCTGCGATTTTTCATTCAGGCGCGCTATCAGACAAATCCTGCCCGTAACGATATAGAAAAAACGGAGCAGAACCCATGGAACAGATGGCTGGTGGAAGAAACTGCTAAATTTCTCCCTGATATCTTGGAGGAGTTGAAAAAGGCGGGATTGCTTGAACCGGCGTTCTTTAACATATTACCCGTGAAAGGCGAAGTGGAAAATGAGTTTAAACCTATTGCTGAGGCACTATTAAAAGCAATGAGAGAAGGCGAATTTGTTCCAACGCAAGATGGATATGCAAAATCGGAGAACGTATTCTACCCACACCGTGACTCCTTACGAACATTGATTGAAAGCAGTTGGTTGTATCCAAACAGCAATTGGTTGCATTCGGATATAGGAGACACCGAAGAGTTTCGCCGATGCTTTAAGGTGATGCGTGAGGCCGGAGTGAAAGAAATAGATGTCAGCCAAGTGTTGGATTGGCTTGAGAAGCAAAATTGCGACTGGTTTGAGAGTAGAAGTGAAGAGTGGCTGCGTTCTTTGTATGACTATTTGAGTAGTCAGAAATCCGAGTTGGAGCGAATAAAGAAACTGCCATTGGTTAGACTTGAGAACGGGGAACATGTGCGTGTCAGTGAGCAATTGGTGTATTTTCCACCAGAGACAGATGAAGATTTAGAAGATATTAAGCCTTTGCTCAACGATTTGCGAATTCTTAAGTCAACCCTCCTTAGAAAAGAAGGTTACAAGGACATTAAAGCATTCTTAAGGGATATAGGAGTTAAGAAGTTAAATCCTGAAGACCTAATCACCGAATCAATTTGCCCTCTATATAGTCAACCTAACAAACCTCTTATACTGGAAAATCGTCGGCATGTACGTTATATTTTTGAATCTTGGCAAAAAGTTGAAGGATTTGAACGTAACAGATTGGAAGAAAGTGTTGGTGAGGTTCCGATTCTGCGAGCCTATAAGGGCTTTCAACGAGAAGCCTCTGATTTTGTAGTACCTTGTGATGCGTATCTACCGCAGGCTTACACAGGTGATAATGACTTGGAAACCTATTTTTCAGTATACGATGGCCCCCTTTGGTTTGTAGATGATAAATACTTGACGAAAAATTCTGATACGAAAGCTTGGCTTCAGTTTTTAAAAGCAATCGGAGCTATGGATACGCCGCAAGTTATTAAAATGGATATTCCTGTTGATTATGAAGAGTCTAACCAGCGAAGTATTAGACGCTCCCGTATAACACGTACAGGCGAGGAAGCCATTGAGGATCATTTTCTTTACGGCTTGTCAGTTGTGTTGAATGAAATTAGAGAACATAGAAATGTGAAACTTTCGCAAGTCCTCTGGTCTTTATTAGTTAAAGCTTTACCGTTAGTTGAACAGGAGCGTGAAACTTTCTTTAAGCAGACTTACAAAGGGACTTACCGTTCAAAGTACCGTTCTAATAGTTATACTGAATTTGATCATTTTGATGCTGAATTCTATCGTCATCTCAAGTCGGTGGTGTGGATTCCTGACGAACAAGGAAAGCTTCGTTTTCCTAATGAATGCTTCAGGCTAACTTCTGAAAATCAAGAGATATTAGGGGATAGTGTGACTTATCTGCCCGCTGATTTTGATATTAGCACACGACCTGCCCGATGGCTAGCTAAGAAATTGGGTGTTCGTTTAGAGGCAGATGCAGACAATGTACTCAACTATCTTCAAACCTTGAGTCAATCCAAAACAAGCACCGAAACAAGCATTGAAAAAGTTAAAGCGATTTATAAATTCCTTGAGTCAGAGGACGCAGATCTGTGGAGATTTGAGAAAGAACCCCTCATTTTTACCCCTGAACCAGAGCCTCGCTGGTGGCGAACAAATGAGGTGTTTTGGGTGAATGAGAGCCCAGTTTTTGGCGATTATTGTGGTTACCTTGCAGATTATTACGGGGATCCGTTAAAAGGATTTTTTAGGGGATTGGGAGTCCGGGAACACGCCGCACCCTCGGACTACATTCGTGTCATTCGAGATATTACATCTGCAGAAGTGCCTGAGGATTCGGAGGTTCGTGAACGCGTTCAGATTCTTTATAGTAGTCTGTGGCGGTCTTTACAAAAAGGTGATAGTTCGTTAGAGAATGAAGAGGGGGAGAAAGAATGGGAGCAAATACGCGAAGGCAAATGTTGGCTTGGCAAAATAGGAGATGAGTGGGGATTTTTCTTTCTTGAGAAACTAATTTGGAACGATCATAACTATTGTGCTGAGGTCGTTGAAGGTGAAGTGCCATTTTGGGCATTTGGTGATGATTTGTTAGAGTTTGCTAAGCATCTTGGTGTAGAAGGTTGTTATCAGGCTTCAAATATTGAATTTGACTGTTACGGTGATCAAGGAGAATGTACAATTGAATCAGAGAAGGTGAAAAAGTTGGTTCCATATATTCATGATTTCCTTAATTCGAGACCTTGGCGCAGAGTATATTCGGAAGAAGAAACGACTGAAATTTTAGATCGTTTGTCGGTTCGTCGAGCGCAAAAATTAGAAGTAAGCTACAAGTTGAAAGGAAAATCTGTTCCTGATCCAAATCCACGTCAAAGTTTTTTAAACCCAACAAGTCAAGGGACGATACTCTGGTTAGGACTGGAAGAAAGCGAAGGGGCGTATCCAGACCTCATTGGCGATGCGTTGCAAGACCATTTTGATATTAACGAACTACGTGAATTTATCAAAGATCTATTACTGACAACAGATCCGCAAGGGACTACTTTATTGAGTTGGGAACGACGGGGTTTCGAGCCTAATCTCTGTCTGTCACCACCAGAGGTGGATTCTAAAGAGGGTGATGAAAATGCATCAGAATCGGTTGATGAGAAACTTCCGGATGAGAAAAGCGTCGAAGACTATTCAGGAACAGATGACTCTGAAGTTGAAACGCTAACGGTTCATGAGAATCCAGAAACTGGAAATGAAAACGACGATTCAATGGACAATGAACCTGAAACCTATACGTATCAATCACCTCCGAGTGGCGGTAGGACGCGCCAGCGTGGTGGCAATAGGAGCAATACACCTAATAGGAGCAGAGGCATCGGTTATAACACTGGTGGCGGTGGACCGCCGAGTGAAGAACACGAGAATTTAAAGGACTATCTTGCAGATAATCCCTCTGAACTTGGTAACGGGTTAAAACTGGTTAAAAAGGAGTACACATTCAAATTAGGCGGTAGGGTAGATATTTTACTACAAGACAGTTCTGGGAATCCTGTAACCGTGGAGGTGAAACCATATAATATTCCACCCGGAAACAATGACGAAATCTGGCAAGCTGTGAGGTATAAACATGTTGCAGCTGCTGAGTACGACTTGCAATGCGATCAAGTTCGCAGCATCCTTGCGGCACCGGAAATTCCTGATGACGTTAAAGAGAAATGCAGAGAACTGGGAATTGAACCTTTTGAGGTCCCTCAGGAGTAGGGAACCACAAATGTCTATGAAATTCATTGATCTCTTCGCGGGTTGTGGTGGTATGACACTCGGATTCCAAAATGCTGGCTTTGAAGCAGTTGCTGCTTTTGATAACTGGGAGCCAGCGGTTCAGGTCTATCGTACTAATTTTTCGCATAATATACACAAACTTGATCTTAGCAATTGGCAAGAAAGTCTAACGACATTAAACGCATATCCGTTTGACATGATTATTGGAGGTCCACCGTGTCAAGATTTCTCGCATGCAGGTAAACGGGATGAGAATTTGGGAAGAGCGGATTTGACTGTAAGTTTTGCGCAGATTGTCGCACATACAAAACCTCAATGGTTTGTCATGGAAAACGTGGATAGAGCTGTGAAAAGTCAGCGGTATCGGCAGGCAGGTGAGATCTTTAGAGAGGCAGGATATTCACTGACTCAGCGAATCTTGGATGCGAACCGATGTGGTGTTCCCCAAAGACGGAAACGACTTTTCCTTATCGGTGAGTTAGGATTATCGACCTCTGTGGATAGCAGATCCCTTGCGAGTTATTTGGATAATAATCTAACCGCCAAACCGATGACGGTACGCGATTATTTGGGGGATAGTCTTGACATCGCACACTATTATCGGCATCCGCGTAACTACAGTCGTCGCGCTGTTTTTAGTATTGATGAACCGAGTCCAACGGTAAGAGGGGTGAACCGTCCAATTCCCAAGACCTATAAAATGCATCCAAAAGATACTGCCCCGATTTCAAAAGGGGTGCGTCCGCTTACAACTTTAGAACGAAGTTATCTCCAAACATTTCCAAAGAGTTTTCATTTTGATGGGTCAAAAACCAATTTAGAGCAAATGATTGGAAACGCCGTGCCGGTAAAACAAGCGGAATACATTGCGAGTTGCATTGATGCCTATATTTTGGAAAAGGGAACCCCGTTGAACCCAACCCAACACGACTCTGTTCAGTTACTCCTATTCCGAGAATCAAGGTGAAACAGTTTCTAAGTGTCTTTGGGATTTCAACACAACTTCTAAAGCAAAAAGGGTGAAAATCTATGCTCGATCTAACCGCTGTTTTCAGAGTTTGTGTGGTATTTTTCTCAATCCAGCTGACTGCAATGGCTCGAAACGTCAATAACGGGCAGAGCCTCGCTGTTTTTCGCGCTGAGACAGAAACGGGGCGAGTGCTTATTGATGCAGAGCTACTGAGTAGGCGAGATGGAGCAGACAAGTGAGTGAAATTGTCCAGAAGGTTAGTGCTTTTATAGTCCGTGAAAGGGGTGGTGTTAAGGAGTTACTTGTCTTTAAACATCCAACGGCGGGTGTCCAAATTCCGGCGGGGACTGTTGAGGCGGGTGAGGACCTTGAAACCGCTGTGAAGAGAGAGGTTTATGAGGAAACAGGGTTACAGTCTGTGGAAATTGAGGCGTATCTGGATTGTTTTGAAAATGAGTTATCGGAAGGTGAGCGAATAATAGCGGAAACGACGCAGGTTTATATTCAACCCGATTTAAACGCGATGCCTTACAAGGAAAAACTCACCAAGGGACTGACTGTCAATTACCATTCCATACAGGAAGATTTTACGCATATTTCGTATATTGAATACGACAAACATCCTAATCCGACATATATCTGCTATAATATTACGGGATGGGTGCCGAATGAAAACGTAAGCGCGCAGAAGACGAGGCATTTTTTTTTGTTAAGCACACAAGAGGAGACACCAGATGCGTGGGAATTGAAGAGTGATGGCGGTCATATCTTCAAGCCTTTCTGGACACCGTTTTCGCCGAAACCCAATATTATATCACCACAAGACAGATGGCTGGATTTTGTATATGAGAAAATCTGAATTGTGATAAAATAGATATTATTAGTAGGATAAGGGAACCTTGCCCTTACGGTTAAAATATTGGAAAGGGGAGCAAAAGAATTATGGAACGCATTAAACTAACTTCATTGGGGCAAATTCATGAAGCCGACATTACCTTTGGAGATCTAACAGTATTTGTCGGGGAACAAGCGAGTGGAAAAAGCATTCTGCTCCAACTTGTGAAGTTAATCTTAGACGCAGGCGATATTACACAAACCCTGAAAAAACACGGTTTTGATTGGCAGAAAAAAGCCGAAAATTTTTTGTCCCTTTATTTTGGTGAAGGGATGCAAACAATTTGGAACCCGGATGAGACGAAAGTCACCGTTGATAAAGTAGATTTTACACTTCGAAAGGCGTTGTCAAAAAGAAAAAAAGATGAAAATCTCTTTCTGATACCGGCACACCGGGTTGTGACGCTGAAAGATGGGTGGCCTCGTGCTTTTACGGACTATGCAACGAGTGATCCGTATGTGGTTAAGGAGTTCAGTGAACGATTGCGTTTATTGATGGAAGCAGGCTTAGGTTCAGGTGAACGTGCTATATTTCCGCAGGAAGGGCGCATGAATAAAACACTCCGAGACGTGATCGGACAAAGCATCTTTGGAGACGCTGAGATCAGATTGGATAGATCTGGGTTACGTAAGCGCATTGTATTAGACATTGCAGGTAGCCAACTGCCGTTTATGGTTTGGTCTACTGGTCAGAGGGAATTCACACCTCTCCTATTGGGTCTGTATTGGTTAATGCCTTCTGGGAAAGCGCGGAAGAAAGATAAGATCAAGTGGGTTATTATTGAAGAACCGGAAATGGGGTTACATCCGCAAGCAATTTCAGCATTGCTTACTGTTTTTTTAGAACTTATGAGGCGTGGTTACAAAGTCATCGTCTCTACGCATTCTGCGCAAGTCCTGGAATTGGTGTGGACGATTCGATATCTTGTTAAAGCACGGGCTGAGCCAGTGCAATTGTTGAAAGTATTGGATCTAAGATCGAATCACTTTTCCAAACCGCTCGCGGAAACGGTATTTGAAAAAACATTCAAAACCTATTATTTTTCTCGACAGGACAAAATTGTGAATGTTAAAGACATTTCAACATTGGATGCTGAGGATCCAGATGAAGCAGTATCGGATTTCGGAGGGTTAACAGCGTTTAGCACTAAAACTTCTGAAGTTGTCTCTGAAGCTATGTGGAGGGCGGATCTGTGAATTTTGCTAATGCTGTTCGGAGTACGCCCCAAATTGCCGAGTGTCTAAAAAATGGGTTACAGGCATTGGGAGGAAATAGTAGGAAAATAAAAGTCCGTGGGACCAGGGACCTGAAAGGTAGTGTTGATATAGATGCTTGTCTCGCAAGGCGTTATCCAAATGCCCCGCGTTGGGATTACGTATTCGCTTACAAAAATCACGTTTACTACGTTGAAGTTCATCAAGGAAAAGCAAGTGAAATAGAAAAAGTTATTAGGAAATTCAACTGGTTGAAACAATGGCTCGCACGTTCAGCAAAAAGCCTTGAATATCTAAAAGATCAGAGTAGTTATCACTGGGTCTCCACACAAGGAACTGCATCCATTGGGCAGAGAAGTAACCTCCGCAGAAGATTGGATCAAAATGGTATCCGTGGCCCAAGTTCTGTATTGAACGTTGATACCATTCCATAAACATATCACTGTCAAAACTCCTCTCATTTAACACAATTCTCTTGGAGGGAACATAGATGACAACGTATCGAGCAGGCGTAATCGGTTTGGGACGTATGGGTAGCACCTTCGACGACGAAATAACGCAAGGTGGATCAATCTTTTTGCCGTATTGCCATGGTCCAACTTACCATGCTGCACCAAGTGTGGAACTGGCTGCAGGGGCTGATCTGCACACCGAACAGGCAGCGATCTTCGGTGAGCGGTGGGGACTGAGTTCTGAACATATTTATAGCGACTATCGTGAGATGCTGGAAAAGGAGAATCTCGACATTGTTAGCGTCTGCACAACGGCACGAATTCGGTCGACGATTGTTCAAGATATAGCGCGTTCCGGTGCCAAGGCAATTTGGGCAGAGAAACCCATTGCATTGAGTCTCACTGAAGCGGATACGATGGTGGAGAGCTGCCGAGCAGAAGGTGTCGCGTTAGCGATCAATTGTGCAAGACGTTGGAATCCGTTCTTTAGCGAAGCTCGGAGGCTCATTGATGAAGGTGAAATCGGGGATGTGCTTCAAGTGACAGTCTACGCACAGTGCGGGCTTTCGCATAACGGTAGCCACGCTATTGATATTTTGCGCTACATGGCAGGTGGGAATGTCGAATGGGTCTTTGGCGAGATGCAGTCCGACGAAGCCGCTGCGGGTGAAAGTGATCTGCAAGGAAACGGCTACCTCGTTTTTGATAACGGTGTACGTGCGTATCTCCGAAGTACATCGTGTGGCGCGGCACCGTGGGAGGTCGATGTCATCGGCACAACCGGACGTATCCGTTCCGTCAACAACGCTGAGACGTTTGAGTTGATTCGTGTGATTTCGGGTGGGCGACGCGGACGTGGCGTGCCTGCAAAATGTCCATTCCCAATTCCCGTGCGAATGCAGGGTATGGGACTAACAATCGTTGAAGATCTCATTAGTGCTATTGAGAACGGGACTTCTCCGAAGTGTTCTGGCGAAGATGGGCGTGCTGCGTTAGAGGTCGCAATCGCACTCCGGGAATCGCATCGCCGCGGTGGCGTGAAAATTGAGCTGCCAGTTGAAGACCGAAGCCTTCGGATTCTCTCGTCAGAAATTCAGAACGACGATACGCCCGCCCGAGTTCGACGATTACAAGCAAGTGGATAAAAATTGCGGGTGTGCTAAAAATCTCCGAGATAATGAACCTTACAGATTGCCGTAGGACGGGTCTCTTGACCACGACCGCAGAGAATCGAGGCAGGAAAAATTATATGAAGCCAGCGGATTATGCATTTTTTAAAGAAAATGGCTATATCTCACTCGGTAAAATTCTGAGCGATGCCGAGATTGAGCATTTTGTTCATATCTTTGACCAGGACCGCACTGAAGTTGCAGCAGATCACTGGTATCGGATTGGATATTACCAGACCGCGAATTGTGATGCCCTTCTGACTTCACCTGAATTCGACGATGTGATTCGGCATCCGATCGTTATGGATTGCTTACACACGTTGATGGGCAATGCCCCTTGCTTTTCAGAAATCTGCATCCGGCACATGGTGCCGTACGATGGTGAATTGAATCGCGGCTGGCATCGAGATGGCCCGAAGCATTGGCTTGAACACCCGTTGCGCATCGGGTTCATACAGTTGATGCTGTATCTGACCGATGTTGATGAAACGACGCACTGTTTCTCTTTGTCACCGGAATCGGTAAAAGATGAGATTCTTGAAACAGATGCGCAGTTGGGGCGTGGTGGGATTGTCGATTTGTATGGTCCCGCCGGAACAGCAATACTTTTCAACATCGGTGTTCTACACACTGCTACAACCCGTCCGACTCAGGAAGAACGCAAGAGCGTACAAGTCTATTACGGGCATCCGAACCGTCGGTACTTGAGTGAGGATTCGTTGATACCTGTTGAACTTTGGCGAGACCATCCCGACCCTGAGGTGCGTGCCTTTTATAGTGTGCTCAACAACAAGACGCGCGATTACCTCCAACACACGCGCTCAACCGGTGAACTGCTGTTTGAGGATACTTTGGCGCTCCTTCGCGCACTGGATGTCAAGCACCACAAGCGTCCGAGGTGAATAATAGGATTCGGTGAGAAATGCCCCAAGAGCAGATGCTTCAGATTAATGGTACTCGGCTTTGGACAGCCATTCAAGGCATTGGACAACCGATGGTGCTTTGTCATGGTGGTCCTGGTGGTTACGATTATCTCTCGCCTGTGGCTGATATGGTTTCTGACTTGTGTCAGGTCGTTCGGTATGATCAACGTGGAAGCGGACGTTCACAACCGATAGGTCCCTACGATGTATCTACATTTGTCGATGATTTAGAAGGATTGAGAAAACATTTCAACTTTAAACGTTGGATTGTTGGAGGACATTCATGGGGCGCGGGACTGGTTTTGGCTTATGCAGTCAGGTTTCCAGCTCAGACGATAGCCGTTCTTCATATCGCAGGCACAGGTATTGATCCTCGATGGCACGATGAATATCGCGAAAATCGGTTAAATACGCTGACTGAATCAGAGCGTGAAGAATATCAGCGGCTACGAGCCCAAAGGGAAGATGCTAAAGGTCCTGAAGGGGAACAGATGTTAGATCGGCTTCGCACCTTAAGTCGCAAAACAGATGTATTTGACCCAAATTGTGTTAACAATCTTCCAAGTTTTGATGAATACCCGATCAGCAATGAAGCAAACGAAAAGGTGGGTACCGACTGGAAGCGTTACATTACAGATTCAAAATTTCAGCAATCCGTTTACAACCTATCCATGCCTGTTTTTTTCCTTCATGGAGCTTGTGATCCTCGTCCGGGTCACTTTATAGAAACATTAGCCTCCAAATTATCTTATGGAACGTTTGTGTTGATTCCTGAATCAGGACACTACTTTTGGGTGGAGAAGCCTGATGAGGTAAAGGTGGCACTCAGGCAGTTTATCCGCAGTCAGGTAATGTAACAAAATTCTTAGGAGAAGCTATGCTAATTCGCGGCGAAGACAGTGCCATCAATCTTCCATCCACGCTAACGGAAGAGGAGAAATGGCATTACGATTTATTTGGCTATCTGGTGCTTCAGCAGGTGGTATCGCCAGCAGAGATTGAACGGATGCTTGAGATTGCGAGTGGGTGGTTCGCTGATCCCAAAGCAGCACCTGAACCGGTGAACGTCACTCAAGACGAATATAGTGGTGTGTTGAACAATGTCCAGTACGGCGATCGTATTTTCGAGCGGTTATCGGTCAATGAGAAGGTGATGCGGGTTGTGATGGGCTTGATGTGGAACCGTCCAAGACTTTTTAATTGCGCGCTCGTCTTGCAGAAGCAACGTCCTATTCCTGAAGGCGAAAAGGAGAGACTTCACCGCGACACGAGCGGTTTTGACTTTCCGGACGGCTTCTATAACCCGCATAACGATTACCAAGCCGGAAATGGACAGATCTATAGCAATTATGTCAACACCGCTATAACACTCGTTGATGTACCGAAAAACAACGGTTTCATGTGCATTCCCGGCACACATAAATCGTTGATTAAACTGCCGACAACACTTGACATTGATAACGAATGGGCGCCTGCGATCACCTTTGAATTAAAGGCAGGGGATTGCCTCATTTTCTCATCACGCCTGATGCACGGCGCAAAGTTTTGGAAAGAAGATTATCCGCGTCGCGTCGTTTTCAATCGGTATCAATTCAGTTTCTACTTCAATGAGAACTATAATCTCCCAATAGAAGCGCATCGGGATCGTATCTCTGCAGACCAATACGAATTGGAATCTGTTCAACGGAGCGAAAAGGGGTTTGCTAAACGGATTCTCAAGAAACTTGAGGACGGAGAAGAACTATGTTGACACAGGAAGAAAAGTGGTACCTGGATTTACTCGGCTATTTTGTGGTGCGCGATGCGGTGCCGAAAGCGGATGTTGAGGTAATGAAGGCGCAGATGTTCGAGTGGTACGAATGGGATGCGTCGGATTTCAAGCCGCCGATGCGAATCAACGCGCCAGAGGGAAAACCGTGGTGGGTCTACAACATGCATTACGGACATGAAGCCTTCCAACGGCTCATCTTGAATCCAGAAATCCTACGTGTGTCGACTGCCCTAACGTGGAACTATCCACGGATTTTCGATGTTGTCGCGAATATCTGTTACCCAGATGCGGACGGTCTCGAACTGCACGGCGGACATAAGGGTTGGTTTAGAAGTCCGCATCACCAATATCAAGTTGCCAATGATGAGATCTTCGCCAGTTTTTTTAATCTCTCCGTTTCATTAGTGGATGTGCCACCGGGTAATGGGTTTGCTTGCATTCCGGGAAGCCATAAATCCGAATTCCAGTATCCCGAACATATCACGATGGATGATCCCCCGCCAGTTGTTCATAATATCCCTGTGAATGCTGGTGACTTCATTGTGTTTCTACCGAACACACGACACGCCGGAAGACGGTGGCATTATGACGCGTATCCTCGGATGACGGTCTTCTTACGCTGGGTCTATGCGAAACAGTTTCATCACGTTGACTCGTCTTGGTGTCTTCCCTTTGATGCGCATAAGGACGAGATTCCAGAAGCACTTCACGAACTTGAGAGCCGCGACCACGGGCAGCGGAAGGCGTTGAATAAACTTATAAATCCGTTTAAAGTGGATATCCCCGAATGAAGGTCTTTTAACAATTGCTTCTGAGCTGCTGCGTCCGTTGTTCTTGCAGTTTCCCAGTTGTTAAGAAACCTTTCATAACTTCAAGATGGTGCTTTAGCAATTTTAGATCGATGCCGACAACGGAGGCATCGCCCAGACATAGTCGTTAAAAAACGTTGACGTGAAGTTGGAGAATTGGTAAGATGGAAACAGAAACTATTATTTGTATTACACGACTGGAGCGTTAGATGTCAACTCCGACGAACCGAGAAGTGATTGCCCAGTGGCGCGATAAACCCGCCCCACTGCTTGCGCTGCTACACGCCTTCCACGACCGAGACGGATTTATTTCAGAGGCAGTCCTTCGCGATATCGCAGTCGGACTTCGGATTCCGCTCGCCGAACTCTTTGGCACTGTAACGTTTTACCACCATTTTGCCCGTGAAGCCCCAGGACAAAGCGCACCACGCGTGTGCACTGGACCCGTTTGCCGGTTGCAAGGCGGTTTGGAAATCCTTGACGCACTCAAAGACGAGGGCGCAATCCCGATGCCGTGTGCTGGCAGGTGCGACGACTGTGTGCCGGTCCTGAAAGGACATGAGGTGTTCGTCGGAAAACAAGCAGATGCCCTTTCTGTGGAACCCACCTCTTTGCCCCCATCATATCCGGGCAATGGTGAAGAGTGTATCTTTGCCGAAATACGTAAGCCCGAACGCAACACGTTAGCCGGCTATCAGCGCACTGGTGGCTATGAAGCATTGGCGCGTGCAGTAACAACGCTTGCCCCAACGGATGTGATTGAAACGCTTAAAGAGAGTCAACTCGCTGGGAGGGGTGGTGCAGGATTTCCGACGGGCATGAAGTGGGAATCGGTTTTGAATGCTCCGGGTGAACCGAAGACAATCGTTTGCAATGCAGATGAGGGGGAACCGGGGTGCTTCAAGGATCGGGTTATTCTTGATTATGACCCACACGCCGTAATTGAAGGGATGGTACTTGCGGCTTACGCAACAGGTGCGGCGCGTGGCTTTATCTATCTCCGATATGAATATCCAGAAACGTTAAAAATACTCGAACAGGCGCTTTCAGAGGCAAAAGAGGCAGGACTGCTTGGTGATGCTATCCTCGGTGCCGACTTTAGTTTCCACATCTACATTCGACGAGGTGCTGGCGCGTACGTCTGTGGTGAGGAAGGGGCGTTGTTGAACAGTTTGGAAGGGAAGCATCCGTTTCCGAGGAATCGTCCGCCTTATCCTGTGACGCACGGGTTTGAGAATTTACCGACTGTTGTGAACAATGTAGAGACCCTCGCTGCTGCTGTTCAGATTATCCGACACGGTGCGGCGTGGTATAAAAACCTTAGTTATGATGAGAACTTGGCGGGAACAAAGATTATTAGCCTCTCTGGAGACATCGACAGACCTGGGAATTACGAAGTACCGTTCGGGCTTCCGTTAAAGACGCTCCTTTATGAGTGGGCAGGCGGCGCGCCAGAAGGACGTGAGATTCAAGCGATTACGACGGCAGGACTCTCTGGTGGATTTATCGCTCGGAGGGACCTCGGTAGGACAATTGATGAACCGAGTTTCCAAAAAGTGGGTGCAATGCTTGGCGCGGCGGGAATTATGGTGTTTGATAATACGCGGGATCTGCTTGATATCGCACGCAATGCGATGGAATTTTTTGCTGAGGAGTCTTGTGGAAAATGTTTCCCGTGTCGGATTGGCACACAACGATTGACGGAACTTTTATCTGCCCCATTGCAACCGAGTTCAGAGGAATTGATTTCGAGAATCGGCGCGGTCATGAAGGCAACAAGTGCGTGTGGACTTGGGACAGCTGCACCTAATATCACGGACAGTCTGATACGTATTTTTAATAGTAGTCAGTAGTCAGTTATCGGTTATCGGTTAAGAGACTTTGACGTAAAATTCAGAGCTTTCTGGCATATTCCAAATTGGGGCAAATTGTTCCAAACCGCTCTTAACCAACAACTGACAACCGATAACCGACAACCAGTAAAAAATATGTGGAGTCGGGGGTTTATTCTTCTTTGCGGCATCGTATTTGTTGTCGGTTTGGTAACAGGACCGATACAGATGCTATTTCCGGTCTATGCCGAGACAATCTTGAAAGAGACGGTATTGTTTGCTGCACTGCTGCGTGCGCTTCCGATTGGGCTTGGCGGTATCTCGGCACTCATCGGGGGTACACTGAGTGATCGCTTTGGGCGGAAACCGACTGTCTTGATCGGGATGACAGGGGCGGTGGTGGTCGGTGCACTTTTCACGACACAAGTCCCGCTGTTCCTCTGGGGTATCCTCTGTTATGAAGGTATCGCATCTGGTTTCAAAACTGCGGGTGGACAGACCTATCTTATCAGTGCCGTGCCGTCGGATCGATTGGGATGGGCAACTGGATGGTACTTTATCAGCAGCACTGTGGGGAACGCGGTCGGCAGCGCAATTGCTGGTGAAGTCATTGATCGGACAGACTATGGTGTTTTCGGCACGGGTGCGGTGATCTTAGCGGGTGTGCTGTTTGTAGCGGCGTGTTTCTTTTTGCCGAGACTGGCAGGACAACACGTGCCGGATACTCAACGGAAGCGCGATGGGCTATGGAAATCAACCCTTAACGTTCCGGCATATCTGCGTTTAAGTCGGCGGCGGGAGATGCGGATGTTAATTGGTTTACGGGTTTTCCCGACCTACTATTGGGGGTCAGTGAACCTGTTAATGCCGATCCTGATTGAGCGTCTCGCTGGGGTAAAAGCGACGGGCTATTA
This sequence comes from Candidatus Poribacteria bacterium, assembly GCA_963662915.2. GTDB lineage: Bacteria > Poribacteria > WGA-4E > WGA-4E > WGA-3G > WGA-3G. The sequence goes on from CAXXEU010000002.1 coordinate 4,467,875, forward strand.
CGGTGCGATGAGTCTACTGTTCGCTTTTGGGTGTCAACTGGTTGTCGGACGGATCTGTGATGTGGTTGGGCACCGTGCGCCTGCACTCGTCGCCAATGTAATTGTAACGCTCCTCGCTTTTGGGGTGGCGTTTTTTCATAATTCGTTAATCGCGCTGGAGGTTTATGGGATACTCGGTGCGGGCGCGGCATGGGGGCTTTCGACGACTATTCCGCGGTTTATTAATGAGTTTACTGAACCTCATGAGAAGGGACACGGAGTCGGTCTTACACACTTGGCATGGAGCACGGGGTTTCTTCTCGGTTACGTCGCAAGCGGCTTTTTAATTAATATCTCTGTTCATGTTCCGTTTATTGTCGCAGGGATTTTCCTGATTCTTTCAACAGGTATTGCCTATAGGCTTTTTAACAATTCAATCTGAGCTGCTGCGTCCGTTGTCTTTGCAGATGTCTAATCGTTAAGAAACCTTTCGTAATCTGAAAAAGGTTGTTTAACAACTTCAGACCGGCGTTGACAACGGAAACGTCGTCTATACATAATCGTTTAAAAAATTTCAAACTAAGGAAGGAATGCCTAATGATTATTGCAGAACTTGATTTAGAAAATCCAGAACATCGTGAACTCACTAATTCCGAATGGCGTTTTGGCGAGGGGCTTGTTCCGGGTGAACCGAACGGAGGCTTGGTTGATCGGTTGGAAGACGTGTCTGCCCGCCTCGTTGATTATGACGATTCAGGGTGGCCTGTTTGTGAAAATATCCAAGAAATCATCTTATCGGGACTCTGCTTCGGCTGGTATCGGATTACTGTGACACTTCCTGAAGAAGTTGATGGCGTTTCGGTCGCTGGTTCGCAGGTATGGTTCCACACGTGTATTGACGACTATGGTGAAGTCTGGGTTGATGGCGAAATAGACCTGGCTTTCGGAGAGTCAGGACGCGGTGCCGCCTCCGGTTTTAATGCGCCGCAACGCGTCGTTGTTACCGAAAGCGCGGAACCCGGTGCGAAACATGTCATCGCGTGTTTGGCGATCAACGGTCCCCTCGCTAGACCGGGGGGCGGTATCTTCCTCCGTTTCGCAAAATTAGAGTTTGAACAGGAGTAGGAAAAATTAAAAAGTGGAAAGTTGTGAAGTGTAGCTAAAGTGAACTAAAGTTAGATTGTGTGTCAAACATAACTTGCCAAACTTTAGAGCAGTCGCAAACTTGCCAACTTTTCACTTCTTTTTCAAGGAAGTCAGTGTCTAAAAAAGCGGTTGTTTTACTCAGTGGCGGCTTGGATTCAACGACAACACTCGCTATTGCGCGTGATGAAGGTTATGACACTTATGCAATGAGTTTTCGATACGGTCAACGGCATACAGTGGAACTGCAGTGTGCGGAAAACGCCGCAAAAGCGTTAGGTGTAACACAGCGTACAATCGTTGACATTGATCTGCGTACCTTTGGGGCGTCAGCGTTGACAGCAGATATTGAGGTTCCGAAGGACAGATCTGATGCGGAAATGGGAAATGGTGGCATACCGATAACTTACGTTCCCGCCCGAAACACAATTTTTCTCTCCTACGCACTCGCTTGGGCTGAAGTCCTCGGTGCTGATACCATTTTTATCGGAGCCACTGCTATTGATTATAGCGGCTATCCGGATTGTCGTCCGGAATACATAGAAGCCTATCAGACAATGGCGAACCTCGCGACACAAACCGGTGTTGAGGGTAAAACGAAACTGACAATCCGCGCGCCACTGATGGATAAAACGAAGGCGGAGATTATTCAGATTGGAACAGCACTCGGCATCGATTATAGCCTTACTTTAAGTTGCTACGACCCAGATGCCGAAGGCAGGGCGTGTGGTAGATGTGATAGCTGCCTGCTCCGAAAGCGTGGTTTTAAGAAGGCGGGTATCCCCGATCCAACCCGCTATATTTAAAAGCAAGCACTCAAAAAAATTATGACCAAAGCAGTTTTCTTTGATTTTTACCAGACGTTAGGCGTTTGGGAAGAATCACTCAGACCCAGACTCCAAAGAATCACAGATCGGTATGATTGTAAAATTGATTGGGGTCGCTATGCAACGGCACGCGAGCACCTCTATGCAGACGCGTCGGGTTCTGATCCTACCACGCACACGCTTCTCGGAACAATGCAAGAAATCGTTGAAAGTTACTACGAATTCTTAAAAGAACTCGGTGTTCCAGAACACGTAGAACAGGTGACATGGGAATTGTTGCAATCTGAACACTCGCTCTTTGCGGCGAGTGCCGCTACGCTCTACGAAGATACTATTCCTACGCTTGAGTATCTACGGAATGCAGGGTTCAAGTTAGCGATAGTTTCTAATTGGGATACACCACTGGATCCGCTTACAGAACGACTCGGTATTACCCACTATTTCGACATCATTGTTGCCTCACATGATGAACGGGTCAAGTCAGCAAAGCCGGATCCACATATCTTCAACTATACGCTCGCAGCGGTTGGTATTTCAGCGGAAGAAGCCGTTCATGTCGGGGATACCTACGAAGCGGATATCGTTGGGGCACAGAACGCCGGAATTCGTCCGATATTGATCGATCGAGACAATACACAAACTGGTAGATGGCCTGAGACGATTCAGGATTTATCTGAATTACCCGAGTTGCTTTAGGAAAATTATGGTAAAAGCGGTTTTCTTAGATTTCTATAAGACGTTATCCTTTCACGGAGAACAGCCGTTTGAGGCAAGCCTTCAGAAAATTGCAGAACGGTATCGTGTTGAAATTAACTGGGAACGGTATGAAACGGCAGCAAATAATCTTTTTGTTGCTACGTCAGCATCCAGCCCTGTTAACCATTCTCTGCTGGAATGGTTGAGAATTGTAATAGTGCGAGAATGTGAGTTTATAAAGGAGCTCGGTATTCAGGAGCATGTAGAACAGATAGCGTGGGAGTTATTGCAATCTGGACATCCGCTTTTTGCTGTTACCAACGCTAAACTCTACGATGATGTGATCCCTACACTTCAGGATTTGCGAGATGCGGGTTTGAAGTTAGCGATAGTTTCCAATTGGGATACACCTCTGGACCCACTCACTGAACGGTTGGGGATTGCCGGATATTTTGATGCGATTGTCGCCTCGCACGATGTACGCGTCAAGTCAGAAAAGCCGGATCCGCATATCTTCAACTATGCGCTCGCAGCGGTTGGTGTTTCAGCGGAAGAAGCTGTCCATGTTGGGGATACCTACGAGGCAGACATCATTGGGGCAAGAAATGTAGGCATTCGTCCGATATTGCTTGATCGGGACAATACACAAACTGGCAGATGGGATGAGACGATCCTGAGTCTATCTGAATTACCGGACTTACTCATCTCGCCTTAATATGTCCGCATGTTGTTGTCGCCTTTCCGTTGGGTTGGACGGGTAGGAGCTCTCCATCCATGAAACGAGATATTCAATACTATTCACTGAACCGCGAGCGTAATGCCCATAAGCCTTGTCCCGGTTCGCTGATGTAGAAGAAGCCACCGTCATTGAAACCGTCAGCAAGCGTTTCGGGGTTGTATTCGGTAATAGCTTCGTTTATAGGTGCCCACTGGTAGCCTACAGACTCAATCTCGGTTTGTGTGAGATGTTCTGTCGCATAAGTAACCTTGAAACGTCCTTCGGTACTGCCGTGAATTAGGTGCGCAGCGGCGGATAGATTTTCTTGCAGTTCCGGGTTTTCTGAGACTGCCTTGAGTGTCACAGGTGTGCCACGGTAGCCGTACTTTCGGATGAGTCGGTCGATTTCAGGGTCCTCACCAAATTCACGTAATCCAGGTGCGATGATAATCAATTCGCTGTCGTCTGCCATTGCCATCCGTGTGCGGTAGATCGCTTTGTTGCCGAGCCATGTGCTTTTAAACTCCCTCGGATCCAAGTAGACGACTACTTTCGCTAAGGGTTCATCTAAGAACGTCATGTTAACGGCTCTGCTTAATTCTGCAGCGGTCTCGAAGGTTTGTGCGTCATCACCGACGTAAAGTCCGCGCATTACACGTTCGCCAGTGATATTCGCACCCATGACGCTCATGATATATAGGATGCCGAGTTGTTTCAGGTGGTGTGTATGTGCGTAATTTAGGACTCTCCTGACAGAAGTATCCGTTCGTCCCATGAGGCGTTCCATGCCGTCTACGGCACCGAGAAAATGGGATTTGTTAATCATCTCAACGCCGCCTGCCCCGACGAGGATATTCTTGAATCCGTTGGCGATGCCAATCACTTCGTGTGGGATTACCTGTCCGACGGAGATGATGCGTTCGTAGTCTCCTTCTACGAGGCGGCGATTTACGGCAACGGGGATGCTATAATCGAGTTTCCCGCCTGAAACCTCTTGTACTAATTCCGATGGTACTTCACCGAAATGGTAGAGTCCGGTGCGCCAGTTGTGGACATGATATGTTGCTTTGGGCAAGTCGCCGTACATCTCAGCAATTTGTTTTTCGGTCATCGGTGCGTGTGTACCGATGGCAGGGAGAATATCGAAGGTCGTGCCGTTTGCAGCGTCCCACAGTTCGTAGAGGATTTGAGTGAGTTCACCGGCGTTTGAGTGGAGGCGTGTTATGTCAGGCGGGATTACCAAAATCTTTTTTGGGATACCGCCCAATTTAAGCAGTGCCTCGTGGAGTAGCGCGCGTTTTTCTTCGGATGTGATGACGGAGTTTTTTCCACCGTGGGCAATATAGGTTGACATGATGATGATGATGGTCCTATCGTCTGGACGATGGCGAGGTTAGGAGACCTCGCCATCGTAGGTCAAAACATGCTTTGAATTTACACTTTACCCTTGGTTGCAAAAGTAATTTCAATGTCAGTCTGGATGCTGTATACCTTCGTCATTAGCGTTAACTCCTAAACCTATCGTGAAATTACTGTCCAACGACAGGATTTTTCAGAACGCCGATACCTTCAATCTCGATTTCAACGATGTCACCGGCTTTCAGCGCGGTCGTTGTGCCCGGGGTACCTGTGAAGATTGCGTCTCCGGGTTCAAGAGTGATTGCTTGTGAAATAAAACTCACAATCGTCGTTACCGGAAAGATAAGATCTGCAGTGGTCTGCTTCTGAACGATTTCGCCGTTGATACGGGTCTCCAGTTGTGCGTCGGTGTAGTCAACGTCGGTAGCGATGATGGGACCTATGGGTCCAAAAGTGTCGGATGCTTTGGCGCGCCACCATTGGAGGTCGTTACTCTGCCATGTGCGTGCGCTGACATCGTTTCCGCACGTAACGCCTAATATGTTGGCGGCGGCTTCTTCTGGTGTTGCTTTCCGGGTCTGTTTCTTCATTATGACGACGAGTTCACCTTCGGCGTGAACATCGTCATCACCGTCGGGTAATTCTATATCGCCGCCCGGATTGTTGATACAGGAGGGGGTTTTGATGAAAATTTCGGGGTTTGCTGGTTCTGGAGCCCCGTCTAAATGACTCCGATAGTTCAGACCGACGGCTAATACCTTTGTCGGTGTTGTCGGCGCGAGAAGTTTAACATCCGCTAATGCGACGGTCTCGCCAGTCTCGCTGCATTCACCAAACGGGGATCCCGATAGGACGTTGAGGTTATCTCCTGAAACAGTGCCGTAACCAATTGTGCCATTTAATTCATATCGTGCTAATTTCATTGTAGTCTCCTTTTTATGAGTGGTCAGTTATCGGTTGTCAGTTAAGAGATTTTATGTAACAATTCACTTCTTCTTAGAGAACTTCAAACTGGCGAAGATTGTCACAGAGAAGGATCTCAACCGGTAACTGATAACCGGCAGTTATTTTACCCTGTGTTGGATGTGTTGTCAATTTATTTCTTGAAATTGGTGGTCAGGCATCAGCAGTCAGCGGTCAGTGAGAGTCGCGAGTTGGAACTTGCTCCTACAGAAGAAACGGTAGCTAATTTGACTTTTGGCACAAAATGTGGTAAAATTCCCATACAATTAACAGACTTATAAAAGACATACGGTAAGCTGTAAATGATAAAAATTGGGATTGTTGGAGCGTCTGGATACAGTGGTAGTGAATTGCTGCGATTTCTTGTCAACCATCCGGGAGAATTGCAAGTAACCCTCTGTACGTCTGAAACCTACGCTGGGCAGTGTATTGATAGTGTTCTGCCGAACCTCCGCGGGTTCCTATCTGCTAAATTTGAACCGTTAGATATTGGTTCTCTCAAAGAGAGAGTGGATGCTGTTGTTCTCGCTGTTCCACACAAAGTTGCGATGTCGTTCGTGCCACAAATTTTGGAACAGGGTCTACGCATTGTGGATTTCAGTGCGGACTACCGACTTAAGGATGCTGAGACCTACGAAGCGTGGTATCATGTGGAACATACAAGCACGGGTCTGGTACCACAAGCGGTGTATGGTTTACCGGAGCGGTATCGCGATTGTATTCGTTCTGCACAACTTGTCGCAAATCCTGGGTGTTATCCAACGAGTGCTATACTTGCGGCGATGCCTTTTGTTGCCCAAGGTGTAATAGAGTTAGATTCTATCATCGTTGACTCGAAATCAGGGATTTCCGGTGCCGGTCCGAAGCCGAGTGGAAATACACACTATCCGAATCGGGAATCTAACTTTGTTGCTTACAATATTGGTGTGCATCGGCATACACCAGAGATTGAACAAGAGTTGACGGCTGTTGCATCGGAACCGGTTTGTGTTACATTTACACCACATCTTGTCCCGATGACCCGCGGCATCCTTAGCACGGTCTATATGCGACTCACAGACGAGATGTCTACCGAAGAAGCCCTTGATATATATTCCGCTTTTTACGAAAACGAGCCGTTCGTTCGGGTGTTACCCTCCGGTGTATATCCAGAAACAAAAGCCGTCCTCGGCAGCAACTATTGCGATGTTGGACTTGAAGTGGATACGCGGACGCGTCGTATTGTCGCTATGGCAGCGATTGATAACCTCGGTAAAGGTGCGGCGGGTGCTGTGGTTCAGAATCTCAACCTGATGTTTGGTTTCAAGGAGACCGCTGGGCTGAAGGTGCCAGGGATGATGCCGTAGAATAGTTGTCAGTTATCGGTTATCAGTTTTCAGTAAAGAGGTCATTGTCAACAACGGAACACTGACCGGACATAATCGTTAAAAGCCCTTTAATAACTTGGAGACGGTTGGACTTCACCGAAAACCACCGTGAAACGAAATTGTGAGTCGGGGAATGCCATACGGGGAAGCCCACATGGGCTTCATACCGTTGATTCGCATTCATACCGTTGATTTTTAGCGAACAATTTGTCTTAGCTTTACATTGTGGAACGGTGACCAGATTGAATAGTTTAAAAATTATGATTGTTGCTGGGGAACCCTCTGGTGATCTGCACGCTACTCATGTTGTTCATCGACTTAAGGCACTTTGTCCGGATGTGAAACTTTTTGGTATGGGTGGCGATCTCTTGGAAAAGGCGGGTATGAAGCTCGATTTCCACATCCGAGATTCTGCCGTTATGGGGTTCGCCGATGTTATCACTGTCCTACCGATGTTTCTTCGGAAACAGGCACATCTGAAACGGCGTATCCGTGAGGAGCGTCCAGATGTGTTGTTCCTCGTTGATTTTGCTGAGTTCAATATACCGTTAGCCAAGTACGCCCGGAGCCAAGAGGTTTCGGTCGTCTACTATATCCCGCCGAAGGCTTGGGCGTGGCGTGCCGGTCGGGCGCGAAAGTTGGCGAAATGGGCGGACGTTGTTGCAGCGATCTTTCCGTTTGAAGCGAAATTCTACCGAAAGGCTGGCGCGAATGCCGAATTTGTTGGGCATCCGCTCGTCGATTTCGCTCAAACCCCTCTCACTATGCACGAGGCACGCGTCCGGCTCGATTTGGACGAAACGGCGGAGACGCTAAATGCTCCTGTCATCGGATTGATGCCCGGGAGTCGCCGTTCCGAGATTCGCCACATTTTGCCAGTCATGCTACGAGCCGCTGCGAATATCGTTAAGGTCTATCCGAACGCACAATGGCTCCTCCCTTTAGCCCCAGGAATTTCACACGATCTCATTGCGAAACACCAACAGGAATTGATAAACACCGGTGTACCTCCGATTAAAATTGTGGAGAATATGACCTATCCAGCGATGCGGGCATCGACGCTGCTGCTGGTTACTTCTGGCACGGCTACGCTTGAAGCGGCATGTATCGGAACACCAATGGTTATCCTCTTTCGCACGTCAGCATTCAACTGGAATATTATCACGACTTTGTCTCCTTTGAATCGGAGCGGACTTCCGAATCTTATCGCTGGACACGACATTGTTCCCGAACTGCTACAGACGGATCTGACCCCGATGGCTCTGACGGAATTAGTTCTGGATTTCTTGGGGAATCCTGAGAAGCGGGAGACACAGCAGAAAGCACTGCAAGCGGTTTATGCGCAACTCGGGACAGCCGGTGCTGCCGAACGCACTGCCGAATTGGTGTTGGCGCAAATAGCAGTCAGCAGTTAGGTCAGCACTTCGCGCCTTTCAGGGGTCAGTTAAGAGATGATTGTGGTGGTTCCCTATTCAGTTCTTCCATCAGAGTCTGCTTTGTTGATTGCTGACTACCATCAACTGGGAACCCTCTCATGAGATTCATATATCCCTGCGACCTTGCTTCTCTACAGCGATGGCTTTTTACTACTCCTTTACACCTTCTGTTAATTCCATTCAGCTGGCTCTATGCTATAGGTATATGGATAAGAAATCGGCTCTATGCACTCGGTGTATTTAGGGTCCAGACTCTCCCGTGTACAGTCATTAGTGTAGGCAATGTTGCTGTTGGTGGGACAGGAAAAACGCCTGCTGTTATTGCTATTGCAGGGCATCTTCAGAAAGCGGGTTTACGTGTTGCTATCCTGCTGCGTGGTTACAAGCGCGAAGCGCATGAGGGGATAACAGTCGTTTCGGACGGTAGACAGATATACGCCTCCGCAAGGGAGAGCGGGGATGAGGCGTATATGATGGCGCAATGCCTTAACGGTGTGCCAATTATTGTGGGTAGAGAACGCTATCTGGCAGGACAGATCGCAATTGAGCGTTTTAATGTGGATGTCCTGCTCCTGGACGACGGATTTCAACACCGGCAGCTTGGACGTAATGTGGATGTCCTTACTGTTCCGATAACACATCCTTTTGGGAATCCGGCGAGGCTACTACCGGCGGGAACCTTGCGTGAGCCTCCATCTGCGCTGCGGCGCGCTGATATTGTCCTACTGACACATACAGACACACCTGAGATCTCTGTGTCTGCTAAGGAGGCTGTGAAACAGTTGGCACCGGACGCACTGGTTTTGGAGTGTGTTCATCAACCGACGCATCTCTATCCGCTGATTGATGAGGGCAGCGAAGAACATCAGAATGTAGAGATGCTCAAAGGAAAACGACTTCTTGCGGTCTGTGGTATTGGGAATCCAAGTGCTTTTGTGGGGACTCTCATGCGATGTTCTCCAGCGAGTGTTGAACTACTGGCGTTTCCTGACCACCATGTCTATATGGAAGCCGATGCGCAGCGGATAGATGTGGCGTTTCGGGCAGCGAAGGCGGATTTGGTCGTTACGACGCAGAAAGATGTGCACAAATTGGAGTCTGTTATGGAACAACAGAAGTTTCCGGTGGTTGTGCTGGTGGTGGCGTTAGTTATTGATGGAGACGATAAGGCGTTTACTGAAGTTTTGTTGGCAAGTATTCGTAAATCGTGAAGATTGGCTTTCAGCGGTCGGGATTCGGGGATCTTTCTTCCAGAAGTACTAAATCGCCTTCCGCTGCCGGTCGAGCCACTTGACGGAGAAATGGAGCAGATTTTCCATAATTTTATTGTTAATTTCCACATCCTCTTCTGTCTCATTTTTCAGGCTCGTGACGACGTATAATCCTTTCTGGAAAGGAAGTAGTAGAAGGGGAGAGGCGTTTTCAAAGCCGTTGCTCGGAAGTCCAGCGGCAGCGGTATTCGTTTTGGCGAGAGATGTCCATTTCCCGAGCGGATCTAACCACATGTCATCCAATCGGATCAGCGGTTGATCCATCGCTTCCTGGTAGGGTTGATGGTTGCCGTTTAGTGGGTTTGGGGATTGGAAGATACGCGAACGTTTGCCCTGCGGGGTAGGAAAGAGTTCATAGGTTTCTTCGCATTCGATTCCGGTAAGTGGTTCGGGTATCCATCCTGTGCCACGTCGTTGTTTAGCATTGGCTTTGATATCTTGTCCGGAGACGAGGACGATGCCACCTTGGCTGACGAAGTTTTTAATCCGATGTTCGGCATCAATGTTCAAACGGTAGCCGGATTTGTAGATTTCTCCGTTGCCGATCCATAAAATGTCAGTCTTTGCGAGTTTATCGGTACGCAAGTCTTGCACCTGATTGTAAATTATATGGTGTTCTTGGACGTATTCAAAACGTTCTAAGACAGGGAACTCCACAGTAGATGTATTTCCAGTAAATACCATGAGTTTGAGTGGCATCGCGATTTGAACTTCTGAACGTATTTTGCTGGAACTTTTGGTATCTCCATTTTCCGGTTTCCAAAGTTTCCCATTGATGGTCGCGTCTACGTATCCCAAAATTCGATTTCGAGCACGCTGCAAAATCCGTTTTCGCTGTTCGGCGGTGTTTAAGTTGCGCGTCTGCGGATAAGCGAACGGTCCCAAGGCAGCGTGCCGAATGGGATTGTTGTGTATCTGCTCAATGATAGTGGTGTATGCTGCAATCCGCCCTCGATTTGTCGGTAGGAGTCTCTTATGGATAGGGAATCCGTGGCGGAGTTTGTTATCGAAGTGGCGAAAGGCGTTCTCAACATTCCACCGTCGGCTGTAACTCGCGTCAATCGACCGCAAATCAATTCTTTCTTCGTTGATATTTGTCACGTATCCGTGAACGACATTAATGCCGTGGATGGGTTCGCCGCCTTTGTCAGTGATAGCGATGTCTTCTGGGTCACGCATGTCCAAGATTGCGTCTGTCAAACCGGTAAGACTGAAAAGTTCGGGTTGATATTTCTCCGCGCTCTCAACGATTGTGCAATAACGGCGTGGAAAGACAATATCTGCGTCGCGGAAGGAGCGAAATTTGAAAAAGATTTTTTTGTAGTTCCTGATAGCGTGCCGGTGTCGAGTTGAGACCCTATCAAAGGGTTTCACTTTACGATTAACGATAATATCCAATGGGAACTTTTGAACGCTAAAAGCGGGAATATGGTATTTATACTCATAATCCTTTTCCCATCTCGGTGCGTCTTCCCATAAGTGGATACGACCGAGTTGGATCGGATAGGGTGTATTATTTTCAAAAACAATGGTGTTACCTTCGGCACGACACCGTAAACCGCGATCGTCTCGAACATTAAGTTTGTCAAGATTCTTCTTAAATTCACATTCGTATTCCCATTCGTCCTTGTAGCCGTTGTCGTCTTTATCCTTTACATTCATTAATGCAATGTGCTTGTTGTTATAGTCCTTGAGTATAGCTGTATATTCTGTGGCATCCTCACCAAAACGGACTCGGACTTTGACGCGTGTGCCGATGAGACGTTCGATGAGGCGTTCGTAACTTTCCTGCTCCAAGTAGCCGGCAGATTCATCCTCCAGTTCCTGAAGTCTTTTTTCAAAGTCCCCGCCTCCTGCGGTTTGGTATGCTTCGCTGTATCTTGTTAATCGCGCGTCTGCCCCTTTCCTAAAACTGTTCCATATCATGCTGATGGCTTCGTCGAGTGCTTCCCGAAGGGCGATGAACATGTTCCGAATTTTTCGTCCAATTTTATGAAGGAGAGGCGGGTGATAGACGCGCTCAAGTTCCCAAGCACGTTCGCGCAATTCGCTGGTGTTCATTGAATCGAGATAGCGGATGTAAGCAACAATTCCTGCCTCACGTTCCTCGTTGGTGAAGATATAACTTGGGGCATGACCGCGTTGGCGTGATTCTTCAGAAATGATTTCCATACCTGTGATCTCAAGCCTCATGGTCCCACGGTAACGATGCCCGTTCTTCATCTGAAAGACGACGTATTTGTCGAGAAGTTTCTTTAGCAGTTTGTCTTTTCTGAAGAGTCTGATTATGTACCCGACGCTGCTAATCACGAATACAAGGACGATAACACCCACATAGACTTGTGTGTTTGCCCACCAGCTGCGTACCTGTTTCTGTGCTTCCTCGACGACGTTTGATTCCTGTCCTATTGCTGCGGGCAAGAGGGAAAATAGGATGAAAATTAGGACGCAGATAGATGTATTAATGTGAGAAAACCGTAGGCGATGTCCTAAAAGGTTTAGTGTTTTTACACTTTTAAACATCATGTGACTCCTCTATAAGAGTTGTCGGTCATCGGTTGTCGGCTATCAGTTAAAGAGTCCCTTTGTAACAACTCACCACTTTTTGGTGGCATACGCCAAGTTTGCGGAGACTGTTACAAAACGTCTCTTAACCGACTACCGAAAACTGAAAACTGAAAACCATTTTAATAGATACGTACACCGCTTTCAGTGGCGATTCGCCGGACATTCGCGTTCGCGAGCGGAATTTTCTCCGCAGGGAGGTGTTCTATGAGTCCGTAGCCATCGGGATAAAGTTCATCAAAACGCTTCAACGCCACGCCGAGTTCCAATTCGCCTTCACCAGGAACCTCTTCGTTAAGGTGAAGGACTAAGCCGTTCTGGACGCTAATGTCTTTAATATGTGCCATCGGTGCGACCGGACCCATCACGTCAAAAATGTGGTTGAGTCTCTCTTTACTGTTATAAACTTGTAGTAGCGTTTGAAAATGATTGACGAAATCCATGACGATGCGAAGTCGCTCGGAACCGACACGTTCCACGACTTCTCGACAGATTTCTGGTGAACCCATGATTGAAACGGCGTGTGTTTCCATCACGAGTGTTAGTTCCTGTTGTTCGGCATGTTCCGCAATCGGTTTCAAGGTTTCAATCAGACGTTGCATTGATTCTGGCAGATGGTTGTCTCGGTGCGATGTCCAAGCCCCGTCAGGATTTAGACTTCCCGGACGAAACAGATAATGCTGCGCGTTGAGAGAAACAGCGGTCGCCATACCGCTTTGAACGCTTGCGATTGCGGCTTCGCGAACAGCGACATCTGGGTGGAAAAGGCATTCTTCATAGGTTATGCCGAATTGCACGAGATCGAGGTTCGCATTTTCTAACATCTGCACACAGCGGGAACAGGCATCTGGCGGCACAGACGGAATCTCTGCGCTGCGGAAATGGAAACTTAAGCCGGTGAATTCCAGTGCTTTAATTTTTTCGATTTCATCCGATGTAAGTGTGCGGAAGTCTCCGCAGAGTCCAACGACACCGAGTCTCATAATTGATTATACCTCTTTTTTGTTTTACAACGCAAGCAAATGTGCGCCAGGGCAGGGCTATTTAGAAGAAATCCGCAGAAATACCCACGCAAAAACACCTCACTCAAAAACATCCGCTTCTACAAGAGAATACAAGGGTAACAGATCAAAGTTTACGAACGGTTTTTGGTTTCCAACACTTCTAAAAGGTTTTTGGCGCGTTTGAGGTCTTTGGTATTGAATCCTTCTGTGAACCAAGTGTATATCGGTTCGAGCAATGTGTATGCATCTTGGTAACGGTTTTGCGTCAGCCATAATTCGCATAAACTGAGAGCAGCTCGGAGTTCCCAAGATTTTGCGTTTTGTTGACGTGCGATTGCCAATGCGTTTTGGAAATAGTTTTCGGCTTGCTTCGTTGTTGGATTTTCTTTGTTTGAGGTTTTAGTTTTCTTTGAGAGCATCAGACAGAGTTCGCCTTGCTGCCGGGTGAGTTCAGCAGCGTAAGTTCGCTCTCCTGTTTGATCGACGATAGAGCGTGCGGAATCAAGGGTTTGTAAGGCTAAACTGAGTTGTCCTGCGTGTTGATATGCTTGTGTGAGGAGTGCAAGAAAGAGTGGCAGTAGGACTTCAGCCCGCGTTTTTTCCCATGCTGCGATGCCTTTACAAATCATGGCTATCCCCTCTTCTGGATGGTTTTGTTCAGCAAGTACCCAACCTTTCATTACTATTGCAGCGGCTTCCCATCCAGAGAATCCGTGTTCCTGACATATCGCTAACAATTCTGTAGCGGCAGTGTGAGTGCTTTCTACGTTGCCCTCATACTGGTAAAGCACCGTTTTGAAATGGAGCAGAACGGCGTCACTAAAAGGATGATTCCTGTCTCTGCCGATCGTTGTGGCTTCATCAAGTCGGGATTCTGCTTGTGTCGGGTAGCCGAGGCACCACAAGAGCGGTGCGGAATAAGAGAGCAACGTCATACCGGGATCAGCGACATAGTGGAGAAAAGTCGAGACGGGGTGGTGTTGCGGTTGATAGAGTTCAATTCCAGCCTTCAAGTGTTCCGAAGCGGTTTGGAATTCACTCAAGTAGTAGAGCGTTGCCCCGAGTGCGCGGTGCGCTTCGACTTCAAAGGCAGGATCTCCGACCTGTTTGGCAATCCTGAAGCACTGCTGACCGAGTTCGCGCGCTGAGAGAAACCGTCCACGTACCAGTTGGGATAACCATAACCCGAATAGGATGGGAAAGCGTAAATCTTTTACGGTCGTGCTGACCGAGGATTCGGAATCGTCCCGCGAAGGGATCTCTTTGGCTTCAAGTGTATCTAAGAGTTCACGTGCTCGTGTATAGGCGGCTTCTACTTCCTGAGAGGCATAACCGCTTGTTGCAATTAAAGCGGTACCGAGCGTTGTTTGTAGTTCCAATTCTAATTGGGTAGTAGCCTCAAGGTCCTGTCTACTGGTATTCTCGGACAATTTTTCGAGAGCGACGAGTCCTTGCCTGATGTGTCTGGCACTTTCGATGTTTGCAGAACGTTCTAAGGCGCGGTGTCCTGCATGCTGCCAATAATGGATCGCTTTTTCGGGAAGTCCAGCCTCTGTGTAGTGATATGCGACCAGTTCTGGCTGGAAGTTTTCACTGCTGTCCTGTAACACTTCAGCAATCTGTTGATGATACTGCTGCCGTCTGCTTCTGAGCAGAGATTGGTAAGCAGTTTCCCGAAGAAGCGGGTGCCTGAAAGTATAGCGCACCTGATTATCAGATGTCTCGTTGCGATTGAGGATGTATGTGTCTACTAATTCACCCAACTTTCTTTTTAGAGATGTAAGGTCGATGGTAGGGTTATTCTCCAGATGGATGCCTGAAGCGACCTTATAGAGCAATTCCTCTGTCCATTGTCGTCCGAGTGTCGCGCCGAGTTGTACAATTTCTTTTGCGGGTCCGAGTTCGTCTAACCGCGCTGTCAGTAAGTCCTGTAGTGTGACGGGAATGTCTGTCGCTTGTGAACGTGGCGTTGTGTGGTCAGTGATGTCAGCAGTTAAGGAGAGTGCCCCGCTTTCAAGTGCCATTTGGGTGAGTTCTTCAACAAACAATGGTACCCCTTCAGTCATTCCGACAATCCGTTCCAGTAAATCGGACGACAGTAGCGTGTCGCCAGCAACATGCTGAATCATGGTTTCCGCTTCATCTGGTGTGAGTGCCGATAGTGAGAGGGTGCTTGCCCATTCAGGACGCAAGAGTTCCTCCAAAGTTTCTCTATCAAGGGCAGGGCTTCCGGGGTTTCTGTCGGGTGTTTCTTGTCTGTTTCCGTCGTCTTGAGGTTGCTTGTTGGATCGGAGAGTTTGCACATTGGAACGACAGGATAGGAGCGTGAAGATTCGAGCGTTTTCGATACGTGCGATGAGGAGTGTGAGAAATTCGATGCTTGAAGGATCGATCCAGTGCAGGTCTTCAAGGACAAAAAGTATCGGTTTCTGTTCAGCCATCTGTAGGAGGACTTGGATAAGCACTTCCAAGGTTTGTTGGCGGCGTTGTCTGCGTCTCCAGCCGGAAGGATATGTATTTCGCTCGACGGGTCTGCTGTACGGATGATTGCCTATACCTGTCTCTGTTTGTCGCTGGATCTCAAAAGGTATCTCAAGTAATTCAGCGAGGAGAGGTAGTGTTTCTGTTGTATCTACTTGTGCTTGATTATCTGGTTTTTCCGGTCCGAGGGGTGGGACACCGTAATCGCGCAGAAGATTCTCGAGTTTATCGAGTCGCATCTGTGCAGTGTCGGTACTTGTAAACTGTACGATATGTTCTTGGAACAGCGAGAGGATAGAATAAAGCGGGCTATTCTGGTAATACGGCGAGCATCTACCTTCTATGATAACTGCCTCTGGATGATGCTTGATGTGTTCTTGGATTACTTGGACACATCGTGATTTTCCGATCCCGGCTTCACCTTCAATCAGGAGTGCTTGTCCTTTGGAGGTGAGTACCTGTGCCCAGGCTTGTTTGAGGCGTTCAATCTCCCAATCCCGTCCGATAAGTGGGGTCAATCCACTTTCACTGGCAATATCTAATCGGCTTTGGACTGGGATTTCGCCGGAGACTTGATAGATATTGACGGGTTGTGAAATCCCACGGAGGGGTGCGGCCCCGAGGGCATCGCACTTGAAGAACCCCTCAACTAATTGGTGCGTTGTATCGCCGATAACAATATTGTTCGGTGCTGCGAGTTTCTGCATTCTGGCGGCGAGATTTGGCGTTTTACCGACGATATCGATTGCTTCGGGGGCCCCTTCGTCAGAGATATGCCAGACAACAACAAGTCCTGTATCAATGCTGAGGCGTACGCTAATCTCTACGCCAAACGTGGTGTGAAGATACGGATTCAATGTTTCCACAGCGGCGACGATACCGAGAGCCGCTCTGACGGCGCGATGTGCCGCATCTTCGTGTGCAATTGGATATCCGAAATAGACGAGAATGCCGTCGCCGAAGTATCGGGCGATGTGTCCGTTTTGTGCTAAAACCACTTCCATGACACAGGTCCGATACACTTCTAAGAGGTTTCGGAGTTCTTCCGGATCAAGTCTTTCGGTGAATGCAGTGGAATCGACAATATCACAGAAAAGGACGGTTAATTGTCGGCGTTCTGCTCTATGTGGCGGCGTTGCCTCTATGGCAGGGGTGTCCACAGGCGAATTTTCGAGCGAATCTGAGACATCGCTAAGTGAAGCCCCGCATTCACCGCAGAATTTGAAGGGTGGATTCAAAAATCCACAATTTACGCAACGTTTGTGCTGCATTTTTTTGCTAAGTGCTTCAGATTTAATCGTTTAAAAATTATTTTCTGAACTGGTTCAAGTATTCTTCAAGTTCAGCATCGCGTGGATCCAGTTTGTATGCTTCCTGATAATTATCAAGGGCTGTGTCGGTTTTGCCGACTTTCATGTAGAAGGAGCCGAGATTCCGATAGGCGACACTGTGCGTTGGTTTCAAATCTAAGGCGCGATAATAGTGGTCTCTGGCACGTAGGAGATAGGTTTTTGTCTCTCCGATGAGGATATTGACGGTGATTTCATTTTCCCAGCGTTGTCGATAAACTTCGCCGCCGAGTTGCCGAGCGTGTTCCTCGATGGCATTCGCGACTGCGTCGTCTCGCGTTTTGAACGTGATGACACCGGAAGTTATTTTCGCAGCAGCGCCTTTAAGTTCCGCAGCTGCTTGGTCGGGGGTTTCCTCTCTGAGTTCTTTTTCCCATGAGGGCCAGCTTGGTCCGGCATATTTGAGACCTTGTTCGTAGTAAACGGTTCCGAGGTCGTTATAGATTTCAGCATTTTCGGGTCGCATCTTTAGTGCTTCACTGTAGAGTTCGATGGCTTGTTTGTATTTCCCAGCGTTGAAGGCATCGGTAGCGTGGGTGCGGAGTTGTTTAAATTCTTCACTTTCTAAGTTGACAGCGATACCCAATTCTGCCTTGTCTCTGCCGTAGAAATAGATTCCGCCAATCAGGAGGATGGCAATGCAAACAGCGATAAGTGTGGGTAGTTGCAGTTTCATATTTTTAATTTTCACCTCCGGGCAGTTGTTGGTTGTTGGTTAATGCTTGTGGCAGTTGGCGTAATGTGTCAATTCCACAGATGCTTAACTGTAGACTGTTAACTGACAACTATTAAAAACACTTATCTCCATCGATTGTTTCTATTAAAAGTGACAACAATTGTTTCATCGACCCCGTCTCGTTCAAAGTGAAGGCGCATCCCGTTTTGGGTGCGGGTCAGTTCGTCGATAACGATTTTAAAAAATTCGAGTGAGTGAATTTTAATATTGTCAATCTGGTAGATGAAATCCCCACGCTTGAGCGCGTCACTCAAACTGCTGCTTCTTTCGACATCTGTGACGATAACACCGGGCTGTCGGTATCTGCCTGCCGTTGCCCTGTTGGGTTGAGTGAAGGTTAGACCCCATCCAGAAGGGGCATAATTCCATTCCAAGGTTTTCAGTGTGAATTCGGTTTGTCGATTTTTGCCGCGCCGAATGAGTTCACAAGGTATTGATTGATGAAGCGGTAGGAGCCGTGTGATTGCTTTGAAGTCGTCTTCGCCCTTTATACGGTGCCCTGAAATACCTATGATGACATCGCCGCGTTTAATACCTGCGTCAGCAGCGGGACCTCGTTTCTCCACTTCAGATACCAGAACACCGGTGTTGTGGGGTATTGACAGTTTTTCTGCCAAATCTTCAGTCACAGATTGGATTTCTTTAATGCCGAGGTAGGGCGGGATGACGCTGCCGTGTTCGAGAATCTGGCGAACGACTTTCCGTGCTTTGTTGGCAGGAACAGCGAACCCGATCCCTTGTGAACCGCCGCTTGTAGACTTGATGAAAGTATTTATACCGATAAGTTGTCCGTGTATGTTTACGAGAGCGCCGCCACTGTTGCCTGGGTTAACAGAGGCATCCGTCTGAATCAGGTCTTCGTGATAGAGGTTTTCAATAGAGAGTGCGCGTTCAGTGGCACTCACAATACCGACCGTGACCGTGGGTTGCGCGTTGCCTATTGATAAATTGAAGGGGTTTCCAATCGCGACGACCCATTCCCCAATTAGGAGCGTGTCTGAATCCCCCCATTGAATTTCTGGTAGGACGGTCCCTGTATTGACCTCCAAGAGCGCGAGGTCTGAGAGATAGTCAGATCCAATGACTCGTGCTGGGAATTCTCTCTCGTCGGAGATCGTTACGGTAATGCTATCTGCGTCTTTGATGACGTGATGGTTCGTCAGGATGTGTCCGTTTTTGTCAATAATGATGCCCGAACCGACTTCTCGGAGTGAACGTCTGCGCGGATAGAAGACATCGTCCCAGAACCACCATTCATTCAGCGATGTTCGTCTCTCAACAGTACGAATTGCACTGATATTGACGACTGCAGGACTGGCGTGTGCTACGGCTGTAACGATGGCTGTCTGTCGTGATGCTGTAACCGCTTCCTGTGTCGCTGTCCCCCGAAATTCAGCGCTGTAAGCACTCTGATAAAGCGAACCTACGAGTGCGAAACATGTACACAATGAGATGAGTAGGCTGTAAGGGCAGCGATGGCGTAAATATGTCATAATTCGTCTTCTGATACAGTAGGTTAGCGTTTCAGTTTGAGAGAGATACGGTATCCCTCCAATCCTGGATCGGTGTCTACAATTTTCTGGACGGCTTCGACGGAGCGGCGTTTCGCGGGGAAATCATTGGCGTTAGCACATCGGAGTGCGACCCTTGCCCCGACTGTACTGGCAGCGCGCAGGTTTTCCAGTTTTATTTTATCGAGGGTATCATAAGCCGTATGTCCAAAGCCTCTGCCCGATGGTGGTGCTTCAGGGTCCCCCATGTGGCATGAAGGCACGCCTTTGAGGAAAAATGGGAAATGATCGGAGTAGGAGTGTACCTTTTGTCCGACCGGCATTTCGGCGTGCATCTGCTGGCGTGCGGTGTTAAAGAACGATTCCAATGCATCCCAGCAATGAAGAACAATACCTTTGCGACTCGCGCCCCCAGCTGCGTCCATATTGAGCATGAACCGAATATTGTCTAACTCCGACGTATGTGCATCGACGTAACGAAACGCTCCTGTGAGTCCGATTTCTTCTGTTCCGAAGGCGATGAACCGAACAGTCCGTTTAAGGTTGTCGGCAGCGTAAGTGGATAGGGCGCGGGCGGCTTCTATGACGGATACCATGCCTGAAGCCGGATCGTGCGCGCCTTGGGAAATGTCGTGTCCATCGTAGTGGCATCCGAGGATTATCATCTCTTCGCTGTTCTCATGTCCGGGTAGATCGGCGATGATGTTCCATGAGGTACGCGGTTCGTTAATATCGGTCGTCTTGAGTTTTAATGTGACTTTTCCAGAGTTACGTGCAAGCAGTCGTTTTAAGAATTCGCCATCTTCTCTGCAGATGGATATCCCCGGGATGGGTGCTTCTTGATTGTTTTGGAGGCTTCCTGTTTCGGGTCCGACTCCTGGGTGTTCGCTAACGAAGATGAATCCACTCGCGCCAGCGAGGACAGCGCGTTCAAATTTCTCTTTGCGGTGAACCCATCTACCGAGGTCTGGTGGGGACGCGCTTTGTGCCATGACGAGTTTATCGGTGGCGGTGCTGCCGAGTACCTCATATTCTGGAGGGCTTCCGTATCCGGCGGAGATAAGCTCGGTGGTGATGTCTCCAGCGGGGCAATACGGAAGTGAGATACAGTGGAGTGTTCGGCGAATCGGTTGGATCACTTCAAGGGTTGCGGTGCCGCGCGTCCAACCGGCATAAGGGTATTCCTCAAGGGCAACGTTTTTGAGTCCGTAACGTTTGAAGCAGTCGGCGATAAAGTTTGCGGCTTCGTATTCCTCAGGGGTTCCTGCGAACCTTGCGCCGTATTCATCGCAGAGGACTGTCAAATTTTCCATTGCCTCTTGTGAGGTATAGATGTCACCGACCATCTGCTGATCGATCTGCAAATAGGGGTTCGTTTTGCTCATAAGTTTCGCTCTTCTCTTCCGGGATTTGTGGTATCGTTTCCATTCTTGCGTTAGCAATCTTTTTGAGTTGCCACGGATCAAGTATCTGAATGCGTCGAAACCTTTTCTCAAGGATTTTGTGTTGCTTGAGTTGGTTTAGAAGTTTTTCCGTTGTTTCAACGGAACTGCCGATTAATCGAGCCAATTTCCTTGTTGAGAGTTTGCGTAGGGTACACTGCGATCCACGTCCTGTCAGGGTCTGATTGTATTCGGGGGCATCGGCATAATTTTGTAGCAGCAGCGCGAGCCGTGATGCTGGACTCCGAAACGCGATGTTTAAAAATGGATTCGTAAATCCTGTTTCTTCCGTTGTAGCGAAAGGTGAGACTGGCGGCGTGGCAGGATGATAGAATGAGGAGAAAGTCTTTCTATCTTTCTGGTTTCCTTTCAGTCTTCCAATCCAGTCCTTGCCAGCCTTCCATCTGTGGATATACTGTTGGATGCGGTGCGTGAGAGTCTTCTGTGGTGGCATCGCTAAATGTGGCTTTCGTTTCAGGAAGAACTGAAAATTCTTTACACTGACGCTGCCGACAACGGTTTCCGTCAGGGTCTCAGCGATGACATTCGGATGTACGTTGTCATTTTCCCATTGAACGGCACCGAAAATTTCACCGGGTTCGAGGAGTTCTAAAGTTACGGGTTCCCCGTCAGGCGGTTTTTCATATATCTTGACGCGTCCTTCTTTGAGTAGATAAACACCTTCGGTGCAGAGAGGTTCCCCGTTTTTCAGTCGTTTGAAAGTTGTGAGTCGCGCGAGTGCCTCTGCGTCTGCTTCGATGAGGTCCCTGAAGATATGTATCTGTTTAACAGACCAAAATCTCTCTGGAATTTTTTGCTGTTTTACCATGGGATGATCGTCCGGAGCGTATACGCTTTTGGTATTATGTTATGTTGATTATTCGTTGGGCGTGTTTGGTTCTCTCTGCCCTTAATTATAGCAGTGTGTCGTCAATAAAGCAAACGAAATGTGATTGATGATTGGCGGTTGGTGGATGCGTGGTTTTTGTCTGAATTAGGAGACGAGTTTCGGTTTGCGACTCTTTATTGTCTTTTAACAGGTGTTTTCACGGAGGCTTCACGGAGCTTTTTGGGGACCCTTGATTTGACTGGGTTCCTGAAATTGAAATTGTGCGTTCTTCGTGAAAGTGGTTTTTGGTTATATTTTGTTTAACGTATAGATAATTTTTTAGCGATTTGTTGTCAGAATCAGGATTTGCGGGATTTTAGGATTTTCAGGATTATCTCTAACATGCGATAATGCACTTCGCATGAATCAGAATCAACGGTATGAATGCGCGTGTGGCATTCACCCGGTATTCATGCCTTAGGGCATGAACCGGGGCGAGTACGCCGCAGAATCGCCCTACTATGAATCGGTGTTTGATTATGCTTGGTTACTATTGGCTTGACGAATTTTTTCTGCTTCCCGAACTGCCCGACGTAAGCGTCTTTTCAAACTCTCATGATCGCGGGTTTTCACTAATCGCCATACTTCTGTCGAAAGATACACTCTAATATCCTCTTCTAAAATTCTTTGCCTCACATTGACAGTGTGGTTTATCCAACGCCGTATAATGCTAAAAGCGAAGTGCCCCGGAAGTAAGTCAATGAAACGATGATTTTTCAAAAACTCCCGAACCAAAGTTCTTGCTTCCTCAATACTTTGTTCATCAATACACGGAGTCGCCTCACTACATCGCTCCTGAATTCTGCTATCTTCAAAATCTATTGTTGATTCTACAAAAAACTGTTCTGCTCCCTTAGGTAGTACCTTACAACCCGTTTTTGCGCGCTGATGTGCTACATCCAAGACTAATAGTTCCTTAAATTTCAGTTCCGTATCTTTGAGTATTTCGCTAAAACTGCTCGGTAGTTTTTCTAAGGTGTCTGTTAAAGGCGCGCGACTATAGCGAAACTGTTCTATGGGTTCTTCTTCTAAAAGATAGTTTTCACAAGAGTGGCGGTGCAGCAAAATTAATCGTCTATGTTGACTCCGTCTACGCGTTAAAATTTCATAATGCCCATCAAGTATAATGACACAGTGGGGATCATCTGTTACAAGTACCTCCAACAATTTCTGGTAGCCTGTTTCTTCGCTATATGTTTTTATTCGACAATTATAGTTTTGGAGAATTGCATTATAGAATGGGATGTCAGTAGGTCCTTCAACGTAAACAAGAACTTTGTTTTTGTAAAAAAGATGTTCAGCAGCTAACCCCGAAGGGGTTCGGGAAAACGACATTAACTACCCTCCCCCAAATCTATTACTTTATCCCGAAAATCTCCAACGATATCTGGGGAGTGTGTTGCGACGATTATTTGTTTTTGTCCACCCAATGTTACCAGAGACTCCAGAAGTTTTTCCTGCCACGTGACATGAAGCGATAACTCTGGTTCATCTGCAATATAAACTACGGGTTCATCCACCCGAAGGAGGGCTTCCGTGAGTAAGATCAGAATCTGCTTTTCACCGGATGACAGAAGGTGCCAATCCAATTCCATCGATGAAGAAAGTCTGATTTTTAACTGGCCGCTTTCGTCAACCTTAATGGACTTGTGATTCAAAAATGAATTAACGGTATCTTCGTAACTTCGTAAAGGAGCAAAGATTTTCTCCCTATCCTCTTCAAGTTTCCTCGCGTATTCCACCATTGCTTGTGTTCTGCTGATCAATGGAACCGCAAGGAGGTCTGCAGGTGTTAAACTATTGGGGTCTTTGCGAGCTATTTTGACTACTTCCTCTGCTTTAGTGAAATGTCCATCAATTTTGTTCTGCATTTGTTCGTCTAAAAGTCCAGCATCCGCAAAAGCCCCGAGTAATCGTTCCTTGTCAATGTTAACTTTTTTTGATGGAAGAGAAAACGTCATCGAAGTAAGGTTATTTTGGTCTTTACTATCCCAAAGTATTACTGATAAGACTTCACGCTCAAACTCCCTATAACGTTCCGAAAGTTGCGTGTTTAAACGAGAGTGATAGCGAGAGAGACCTTCTAATAAATCCCCAAGACGTAAGTCCATCAACTCCAGAAGTTCTGTTCTTGTATACCATTCTTCCTCATCTTCTGTTAAAGGCAAACAACGGCTTACGGGGAGCCAAATCAAAGGAACTAAGGGAGTCAATTCGTTATTAATGTCCTCTGATTGCAGGTTCGTGATAACGTTACCTCTTTCATAAAAATCGCGGAGAGGGGATCGAACTGGTCTTTGGCGAGAAAAAATATCTATAGGGGCCTCATATTTTTTCTCGCCTACTTTGAGTTTCAAAAATTTGTCTTCAATATCAACCTTAATCGTGCGAACAGAATTGCCTTTGAAACTTTTCAATCCGATTTTTGCTTGCTGAAAATTAAAGTTTACAACACTTCGTAGATCGCCCGATAAAATAGCGTGAAGAAGATTCAAAATAGTGGTTTTGCCGGATCCGTTCGGGCCTATCAATATATTCACATTATTGTTAAAAGTTAGGTCGATATTTCGATAGCCCCATAGTTTGTCTATTTTGAAGGATTCAATGAAATAACTGCTCATGATTCGGCTCCCTCTTAGAATCTATACCCTCAACTGATTGTTAAAATAATAGCACATTTGACCTGAAAAGGCAAAGCGTTAACTGGTAGAATATCCTAACGTGCGGTCCTCGTATCTCGCTATGCTAACTTTCTGTGGAATACCTACCTTCATTCAACTGTGCGGAAATCTCTGAAAACTCTTGCGCGTTGAAAACCAATCGAAAGATGCCTGTCTGTATTGGAGTTTCACGCATTTTCGTATCGTTGGTGGCGTTGAATGCTTTTTCAAGTGTTTTCAAGACTTTTTGTTTGTAATTGGTGTCACGGTTGCCTTCCAGTTGTTGTCCCTTTGTCTCAAAAATTAGGACGCGCGTCATCCCT
The DNA here is from genome assembly GCA_963662915.2 of Candidatus Poribacteria bacterium. Lineage (GTDB taxonomy): Bacteria > Poribacteria > WGA-4E > WGA-4E > WGA-3G > WGA-3G. The sequence goes on from CAXXEU010000002.1 coordinate 4,492,594, forward strand.
TCAACTTCCTTCGCCATCGCAACAAAGTCTGGATAGATGCGTTGTTTGTTCCAGCCTTGCACGTAATACTCGCCTTGTTGACGCGCCACGACCCGATGCCACCATTGCAGTGCCTTCTCACCATCGAGAAAATGTGCGAAATTCTTTTCCAATTCATTATCTGAAGCATACTCATACATCGGCTCAAACAGGCTGAGTTGGACAGGTTTACCGTATTTTGTAAGTAGATTTTGGCTGGCATGAACCTCAATTTTGTAACTTTGCCGCAGTTTATAATTGGGTTCACCTACATCCAAGTCAAATTGAATTTCTCCGCTATCCAACTTTTTACGAAAGATCTGCTCGGCTTGATTTTCTACTTCATTTGCTACATGTTCCTGCAACGTAGGTATGAGATAAGAACGTCTATCGTAGATTTTCTCATCATTTTCTCCGCTTGTTTTGAGACTTTCGATTAATTCTTCTGCAATCCGAGCCGCTTGCCATGGGTTTGGGACAATATCAGACAGGCAGAGGGCAAAATCGGATATGCTAATGTTTTTCTCAATGTGTGGTTTTTGGTCTTCGTGAAAAACGGGTGGTGCATCGCCAACAGGAACCATCGCTGTCCGTAATGTTGCCCCATCAGGTGCTGATGCGTTCGGATCGAATGGTTTAATTCTGAACCAATCTATATGCGGTAAAATATGCGTCTGATAATTGAGTTGGATCCATTCTGGACCATCCTTATGGCGGACCACTGGTAGATAAATCTCCTGACCCTGAAATCGCTTGCGGCGGCGGACTGTCTCCGTTTGGAAATCTGCTTGATCTTGGGTATTTCCCTTACCGAAGATTTTATCTTCTAAACCAGTGAGTCCTTGCGATTCTAATCCCTTCTTGACTTGTGTGACAGCGTCATCAACATCGGTGTCATTACAAAAAACATAGCATTGATCGAGTGATTCTCTACCGGTGAGTTGCGCGTGGGGTTGCCGCATGACCCGCCCCACGAGTTGCGTAATTGCATTTTGTGAGCGTGTCCTGTCCAATACCACTAACAAATAGGCAAATGAGCAGTCCCATCCCTCCATGAGTGCTGCTTTTGTAATGATCCATTTTACCTGTGAATTCTTGGATAGTAGGTCTTCTCCTTGAAGTTCGTTCTGTGTGGCAGATTTAACGCGTATTGCATCCGGACGCACCTTTAAGTTCTGTGTAAGATAATCTCGGACATCCTCGGCATGGACATAGTTATTATCTTGCTGATCCTTACCCGTCCGTTCGACACGCACAACGGCAATTGGACGGATATACCGATCTGTACTGCTTTCAAGCAATTTTGCTTCGGTTTCAAGTCTCTCAAGTTCCTCGGAAGCCTTGCGTAGCGTATCTTGCCACTTCATACCCGAGTACGATGATACTTGCACGGGTGATTTGATCATTTCCTCTTTTTTTAGGTCTGGTCCCCCAATATCGACAAGTAGATTACTAATGCCACTGTTCGGTGTGGCAGAGAGTTCAATAACCATTTGCGGGTCAAGGCGGTTAATAGAACTGGCAAATTCCTTTCCGTTTCTGGCGCCATAAGCTTTATGCGCCTCATCGAGAACAACTACCGGACGAAGTATCTTGATTACGTTAAACAGACTTTGCATAGGCAAGTCTCCTTCAGTGCTAAAATCAAGATCGGGGTATTCCTTCCGTATAAGCGCATTGCCTTCGTTATCGTCATGGTCGGGGAAAAAACTTGAATAGCGTCCCGAGTTTCGATACATACGGTAGTACGCTTTGTCTTTTAGTTTTTTATCAGGTGATTTGTTCGCTGCAGGCAACATGAGCAGCATGACGCATAGGTAATTGGTGATATCGTCCCTATTAAAGGGATCTTCCCTCTCGAGCATTTTAACATGCCCACCACTTGCACGCTCTAACACTTTACGATAAGGGTGTTCTCTGTTCCACAATGCAGCCTTGGTTTGATCGAAGATAGCTTGTGTTGGCACAACCCACAATGTCAGTCCGCGCTGCCGATGCAGGCGTTCTAAAGCAGATGCTGCAAGGAGTGTTTTACCACCACCTGTCGGCACTTTAAAACAGATATGTGGGATGGGTCGATTTGCGCCATCCTTACGATCAACATATTCACCAGCAGTTACTGCAACGCCGTCATTTTCTGTCAATTTTTTCCACGCGGTTTTGGGATAATTGCGTATTTCGTTGAAAACATTGTCCCTAATACTACTGTCTACTTGTTTTAGATGCGCGATTGTGGTTTCTGAAGTCTCCTGTTCTTCTTTAAGCACTTCTACCCAGTGACTAAATGCGTCAAGTGTATCGCGTTGATACATTTTTAATTCCAGCATAGTCCTATATCCTTAGTTACGGCACAGCGGAGTGTGCCTACTACTTTATCTTTCATGTATGGAGTATGGAAGTTGGCAAAATGCAATTCCCATCTTTGTGAGTTCGCGTTGTCCGATGTAGTTACCCGCCGCGTAGACAATCGCTTTTTTGCCGTTATTTTGGCTGGAATCTTGGATCTGTTTTGCATGCTCCAGATTGAGTATTGCCTCATTGCTGCGCAAGTATTCAAGGTCAGGTTTGTAGATCAGATAGTAATCGTTTTTGTCATCACTGTAGAAAAGCCCGTCATCGTTTTTCTGATCCAATGTAACCTCTTCGACAGAAACACCTGCAGAAGTAAACAACAGGTTCGTAGCGAGTGCCGTGTATGTTGGTAACTTCTCTCCGGTAAGCATCGCCGTAACCTCAATCGGTTCACCCAAGGTGCAGTAGGTAAAAGAGCCACCCAACCCTTCCTGTAGTGCAGCCTCACTTGCATCGGGAACGCCGTTGATAACACGGCGGACACGTTCTGCAGTAATTGTGTCGGCATACTCTTCGCACTCAATGAGAATAAACTTACGGTTACCACCATCTTCCTTGTTCAAGGCAAGAACAGCGTGGGCGGTTGTGCCACTGCCAGCGAATGAGTCAAGGATGATAGAGTTTTCATCGCTAGCAGTCGCGTAATTGATGAGGCGTTTTATTAACTCTGTGCGTTTTGGATTTGGGAATTTAATACCTAAAGCATTTGTTACGGAAGGAGATTCATTAACAATTAAATCTGTCCACAGAGAGCTTATTATTCGTTTATCTGATGGGGTGACGTAATGTTCGGGTCGATTTGTCGTTGACATTCGCAGTAGGTCGGGTTTCTCAGGTGATTGCGCAAACCACCATTCATCAATTTCGGCTTGCGTAGGATTGGATCCACATTCGTCAAGTAAGCGTTTATAATTTTCTATAGCGGTTAGACTTCTTTCTTCTTTCCATCTCCATTGACCTGTTTCTGGAGTTATCCCCATCAATTCATATCGCATCGTTGGTCTATCAGTACCGCGCCAATGATTATTCCAACCTCCAACTTTATGTTCATCAAGATCAACGGTCAAGTGAGGAAATTTCATATCTGGGGATTTGCTGAAGAAGAGTATATATTCCGAACCGACATTAAGGCGATCTACATACTCAAATTGGGCTTGAACGCTTTTGACACCACGGCGGACACTAATTACATTCCTAAAATTTCTTTCTGTAAAAATCTCATCCATTAACATTCTCAGATGATGCCCTTCATTGTCATCAATAGAGATAAAAATTATGCCATTGTCCGAAAGCAGTTCTTTGAAGATATGCAGTCTCGGCCACATCATACAGAGCCATTTGTCGTGTCGCTCAAGGTCTTCGTTATCAACAGGTGCGTTTTCTGTGAACCATTGTTTGATCAGAGGACTATTAACGTTGTCGTTGTAAACCCAACCTTCATTACCGGTATTATAGGGTGGATCAATGTAGATACACTTGATGCGGTTTTTGTAGCGCGGCAGTAATGCTTTTAAGGCGTGTAGGTTATCGCCGTGGATAATGAGGTTATCGTCTTCGTCGGTTGGGTTGCAGGAGCGGTTTTTGTCAGTTTCAAGTGGACGGTAGGGAACGCTGAGGTGGTGGGTATAGATGTGGTGTTTTCCGTTGAATTCAAGTGTGGGCATACGGTAACTCCGCTAAAAAAGTGTCATTTGGTTTGGATCTGGTAAAGGAGATAAATGAAATAACGCATAAACTCTGTTTTTATGTCGTACTGCTTCACAGGTACAAGTTTCCTGCCAATCCGGGAAGGGAATATAACTCTCGCCTTCAAGCGTTCCAGATTGCAAAAACGCTTGCTTTATCAGATGGTCATCAGGAATAACTGTATATTTTGTCAACCAACGATCAAAAGCAGCAGGTGAAGAGGCCGAATAGATTACATGCAATTTTGATTTGTTGTGGTATCGATTTTCGGTAGTAAAAAATGAGGCTAGTGATGGTCCTGGGTTGTTAGGTGTTAATCCATTTTCGCAAACAACTGCAATGCATTTGTTTGGAGCAACTTGTGCAAGTTGGATTGTTGCAGCAACTTTTGAACTTTTAAAATAATTGGCTGCAAATAGAATCAGCTGTACATTAAGCCCCTTCTTCTCATAAAGCATTGCAAATTCTTTGCTTGGCATCAAAAATTCAGCAGCACCCACGTTGCAAAGATATTCTTCTAGTTGTTGGCTATATCCATCCGCCTGACTATTAATATATTCGTCAAGTTCGGAAATCAGGTCTTCATCTTGTTTTAATAAAAAATGTGTAACTTCGTGAAATTGAGTGAATCGTTTACGTTCTTCATTTTGTATTCGCGAATCGATAAAAATGGTTTTTTCTTTTTCGACATACATTCCTTCTTTGCCACCTGGTAACGCGTCTTCTACCACGTTTAATCCCAAGCTGGAACATATTTCATCAAAGGTTGGTATCGTCGTTGAAGCATGTTTATTGACAACATCCCGAACTAATTCAATAATGCGTCTCTTCATCCTATTCATTACTTATTACCCTCTTTAGGAGAAAGAATACGCCTGAGGTAAAGATACAACTCAAGCCATTCCGTCGAAGAGGTAGGTTGTCTACCGCGAAAGTTAACTTTCAACAATGATTCCTTCCAGTCCTCATTGATTTTATACTGGGTCTCATACTCTTTTAAAAAAGATTGAAATCCTTCCGGATAATCAGTATTTGACGATTCGCTAAGTCCCTCGACACCACTAATAAGATCTTTAACTGAGATGTTATATGCCTTAGCAACCTTCCGGAGTGTATCAACAGATGGATTTACAACACCGCGTTCCATATCCGAAAGATAGGGTACAGACAGCTCTGAAAGTTGACTCAGTCCCTTTAACGTCAACTGATTTTCCCTACGAATGAAACGGAGTCGTTGACCTAATTTCATGGCAAATTTTCCTCTCTATGGTATTCATTTACACATTGTATTTAGTATACCATAGCACGATTTTTTAAGCAAAGGAGAAAAAAAATAGAGATTTTTACCAAATTTTATGAAATTAATTTGCATTCTATTAATACTTTAGGTATAATTATAAAGTATCAAACATATCCGATACTTGAAAAAATAGGAGGTTATCAGTGAAGCGAATCCTAACAATTGATGGTGGCGGAATCAAGGGAGTGTTCCCGGCTGCTTTTCTTGCGACTGTTGAGGACGCGATTGAACGCAATATAGCGGATTATTTTGACCTAATCGTGGGCACTTCAACAGGTGGAATTATTGCTCTGGGCCTGGGGCTTGGACTCTCAGCGAAAGAACTCTTAGCATTTTACGAAAAACATGGACCTACTATTTTCAAAGGCAACCGAGGATTACGATGGCTTAGATGGCTTGGTACTTCAAAGTATAGTAAGACCCCACTTGAAAATGCACTCAAGAGTTGTTTCGGAGATAAGCAGTTGGGTGATAGCAAAAAGCGGCTGGTCATTCCATCATTAAATCTTGAAAATGGTGAAGTTTACATCTACAAGACCTCCCATCATCCGCGGTTAGAAAGGGATTACAAAGAAGAAGCTGTTGAGGTGGCTCTTAAAACAGCCGCTGCTCCAACTTACTTTCCGACTCGTCGCTCGTCTGCAGGAACTCCCCTGATAGATGGTGGGACATGGGCAAATAATCCTGTAGGATTGTCTGTTGTTGAAGCAATAACGCTTCTTGATTGGCCAAAAAGTTCGTTGAAAGTCTTGAGTTTGGGCTGTACGACTGAACCGTTGAACGTCAAGTTTGGACGAAATGTTTCCCTTGGTAGACTATATTGGGCGACTAAATTTGTCGATGTGTTTATGCACGCCCAATCTCATGCTTCCCTTGGGACAGCCAAACTTCTTGCAGGGCATGAGAATGTCATTAGGATTGACCCTCCTGTAGCCCGTGGGAAGTTTGGTTTAGACAAGGCAAGTGAAATTCCATCTTTAAAAGGGCTTGGAGAATCTCAAGCGAGAGAGGCGTTGCCTAAACTTCGCGAGATTTTCCTCGGTGATCACGCGGAACAATTTGTTCCCTTTCATACATTGTAGAAATGGAGGTTTGTTCCTCAAACTTTCCAAAATCGAATGGTATACTAACACTTATGAACTTTAAGTTTTTGATTTAAATAAGGAGACAGATTAATGAAGCACGTAACTTATTTCCAGAATTTCCTATCGAACGAAGTCGATTTGAATAAAACGCGTCTTGATAGGTTAAATGACAGCTCTTCAGCTGTAAACACGTTTCTGAGCTCAAACTTGGATGCCTACGAAAAGACTGAACGCCAGGGATCCTACGGTTTGAAAACAATCATCAAACCGGTCGGGACACGCGAGTACGACGCTGACATGCTCTTATACATGACATACGATGAAGACAAAGGTCCGAAAGATTATATTAATGAGGTCTATGACTGTTTGAGAGGAAACGACAACTATAAGGATAAGGTTCATAGAAAAACTCGGTGTGTCTATATTGATTATGCCGGTGCCTTTCACTTGGATCTTGTGCCGTGTCTCACGCAACAGGACCCGTTTACGCAAGAGGAAGAGTACTTCATCTGCAATAACAAAGAGAATGAATTTGAAGAGACCGATGGCACAGGCTATAGAGATTGGTTCAACGAGAAAACGAGAATTACCCACGGCAATCTAAAGCGGATTACGCGGTTGTTAAAATTTCTTCGTGATCACAAAGGGAATTTTTCTGTAAAATCAATCCTTCTGACTACATTTATTGGGAACAGTGTTTATACCTGTGATGAAGGCAGCGAAAATTTTAAGGACATTCCAACTGCTTTAAAGACGGTTTCAAACCGGATAAACAGTTTTTTACAGGCTAATGTCCTGATGCCTGAGATCTGCAATCCTGTCTTGGATGGAGAGTCTTTCACAAGACACTGGGACCAGGATAAATATAACAACTTCCGAAAAATGTTTGACGTTTACAATAGTAAGATAAACGAAGCGTTTGATGCTACGGATCATAATACTAGCGTCAGAAAATGGAGAGAGGTGTTTGGCGACAATTTCGGAGAACTTAAGAGTGAAACCCAAAACAACGGAGGCGCGTCAGCAGTTGCCTCCGAACGAGTAGTCACTCCTAGGAAGCCCTACGCGAGGTAATTTCCATCGTGAAGATAACCGATAGTGACGTTGAATGGTTGAAATTAAACTTCCCGAACTTATACTACGATGCGGACTCCCATAAAATTTTAGGCGAGCTGGACTTTTGTGCGGTGTATGATCAAGAATCCGGGAAGATCACGATTGCCAATCTTGCCGAAGAAACCGACTTCTTGATTCGTGATGTTTTTGAAGTCGAAATTTGCCTAAATGACATAGATTGGAACGGATGGCCGAAAGTGTTTGAGGTCGGTGGGAAATACCGTAGAATCGCGGAAAAATGTGAGGTTCCAATCATTGACTTGCACATTTATCCCCATAATCGCGCGTGTTGCTTAGGTCTCAAATACAGAGATAACCAGCGGCTGTGTATTGAAGACTTCCTTGATGAATTGGTAATTCCATTTTTCTACCGACTTTCTTACACAGATAAATTCGGTATTGACAGGGCTCGGAAGGACCTTTGGGGCGAATACTCGCACGGTGACCGAGGGAAAATAGAGCATTTTTTAGAAATCATGAATATAGTGCGACATAACCCAGATAGGAACGATCCATGTCCCTGTGGAAGTGGCAAGAAGTACAAAAAATGTCATCTTGGCGAGGTTGAATCTTTGAATCGATTTCTAAACAACAGACGAGGTTAGGAAGCCTCATCTACCAAATTTAGAATGGCGTTCGTGTCCCAGCGATTCATTGAAGTGTATACTTGTGTTCTTAATTCACTGTAAATGGAAATCACACTCAGTAAGGGCCCATAGTAACATGCCTGGGTCCATTACTAGCAATTTTTGATAGGAGACAGTATAATGTCCAAAAAGCGTAACACCGCCAGGCACCTCCCGAAAAAACGAACTAAAAGAAAACGAACTACGGTGAAGGGAGTAGGAAATAAGCAAAGCCTGAAGATAAAACTTAGTGTGTCCAACGATGATTGGGGCGATATCCAATCTAACGAGATTGCTATATTACTTCAGGACACTGCTTTTCACATTAACCGACTACTCCGTTCCTCTTTTGATGAGAAAATTCGGGTGGTCCCTTCACAAGTTGACCATCCTAAAGTTTTATATCGTGAATCACCAGGGGATCCACATACCATCTGGATATCTGCTCGAGACAATTATTGGTGTAAATTTGTGTACCAGTTTGCTCATGAGTTTTGTCATGTTCTATCGGGTCATGAAAACCTAAAAGAGAATCCCAATAACTGGTTTCACGAAGCGATCTGCGAACTTTCATCCATGTTTACTATTCGACGTATGTCAGTTCGATGGCTTACTCATCCAGCATTCCCAAATCAGAAGGTTTATGCAGCGTCGTTGCGCGAATATGGACAAAATTTGCTAAATAATCAAGATGCTCAGTTACCACCAGATATGTCCGTTCATAGTTGGCTGTCTTTACACGAAGGTGAGTTGCGCGAAATTCCGGTTAACGAAAAAAAACAAAGGAATAACCAAGTTTTAGTGGCTTCTCATCTTTTGCCAATTTTTGAGAAAGCTCCTAATGGCTGGAATGCCATCCGTAAATTGCCCAATTCTACGGAGGCACTTGCGGCTTACCTTGTTGCTTGGTATTCGGCGGTTGATCGCAAGGACAAGGATTTTGTGGCGAGACTATCAGATGTTTTTGGTTATACAATTCCACATAAATAAAATTGGATGTAAAGCGTGATAGACATGCTACCTCTATAGAACTCAAGAATGTATAAGTGCTACATTGATAAGATATTGATCCCACTGTTATGCAAAACAGTGAAGTCGGCAGGTTATGGACGTGGGATTTCTAATTCCTTACAGATTTTCCGGGCGAGATTATTATCAATTTCGGTGTGTCTGGGCACTGAGGCGCGGAGATTCCGCTCAGGATTCCACCATCTCGAGTGTCTTCCACCTTCTCGAAGAAGCTCGCATCCGTGGGCTCTAAGATGCTTAATCAACTGCCTACGTTTCATACATCAATTTTTACTTCTTCAAATCCACTTTCAGTTTGATGCGATGCTTCTTGATCGCCGAACTCTAAGATGTCAGAAGCTTTTATCTCCTCAGCCTCACTTTCAGTTCGGCGAGACGCTTCCGGCGTGTCAAATTCTAATGCTTCACGAAGCGTAATTTGCAGCGTATCTAACAATTCGCTTCTCGTTCTTTCTTGGCACGTAACGCCTCGGACTTCCAATATCCACCCGATCCACCATCCCTTACTCTCTCGGATAAGGGCGGTATAAGTTTGCATTGCCTCTTTTTCTTTGGGGGAAAGTTCATGAGGCGTTTTTTGGAGAACGCTGGATTCAACCTCAAGTTGCTGTCCTTCGGGAAGGTCAATCCTAACCAGCGGTTCAATTACGCCGTTCCTGTATGTTGCTTTTATCTTTTTCGTTTTCGTCATCTTTAGCCTCCATCCTTATTTCCTCAGCCTCACTTTCAACCCACCGTGAGATCACACCTGTGTTGATTTGTTGTTCACGGCTGCTATCAGTCCCTTCGGGATTGTTCTTAAATTATACCCACTAACAATCTGCTTGTCAACCTCATAGTTAGGGTTATCTATGGTAGATTTTAGAATTACGTTTACGTTGACGAGGTTAGGAAACCTCGCCAGGGGTCGTGTATTTTCTGATTTGTTGCTGACTGAAGTGTAAGGGTATTTTCATAATTTATTATAATTTTTAGCAATCAGCAGTGGGCAGAATTAGGGTTGTATTTTAACAGGTGTTTCACGGAGGCTTCACGGAGGTTTTTGGGGACCCTTGATTTCACTGGGTTCCTGAAATTGAAATTGTGCGTTCTCCGTGAAAGTGGATTTTGGTTATATTTTGTTTAACAGACAGATAATTTTTTAGCGATTTATTGTCAGAATCAGGATTTGCGGGATTGTAGGATTTTCAGGATTATTTTTGTCATGACACGCGCTGGTAGGAAGGTAAAACGAACTGCTTCTTTGGTCGCACTTCAATGTTAACAAATTCCGCTGAAACACCTGAAGGTGTTTGATCAGGTAATTTTGAAATGGGTTGTGGGGTAACTTCCCCATCTTCTTGTAAACACTCGATGTGAAATTCTATGGCTTCAGAGATTTCCTGACGTGTCTCTTCAAGTGTATCACCAACGGCTACACATACCGGAAGATCAGGAACGTAAGCACTATAATTCGTATCGCCTTGTTCAAAAAATACAAGATAACGCATTAGTCAAAGTCTCCTTTTTCTAAAGAGGCTTGTTTGAAAATATAGTTCAATGTACGAGGATGAATGTCTTTACTCATTTTTTCTGGAACTGTCACTTTTCCAGGTTTAGTTGGATGTTTAAAGTGTCTGTGGCTCCCTTTTGTTTTGTGAGCGAACCATCCATCATCTTTGAGTATTTTGATGACATCTCTAACTTTCATTACGGAGCTGCTAATCTTCGTTCCAGTGTTGGTATTAACTCTTAATGTTTTTACTCTAACGAGAGTATACTACAATAATAGGCGAAATGTCAACAAGGTTGTTAATTGCTGCATGAGTGGGCTGTTTACGTTGTCGTTGTAAACCCAACCCTCATTACCGGTATTATAGGGTGGGTCAATGTAGATACACTTGATTCGGTTTTTGTAGCGTGGCAGTAGTGCTTTGAGGGCATGTAGGTTATCACCGTGGGTAATGAGGTTATCGTCTTCTCCGGTTGGGTTGCAGGAGCGGTTTTTGTCAGTTTCAAGTGGTCGGTAGGGGACGGTGAGGTGGTGGGTGTAGATGTGTTGTTTTCCTTTGAATTCAAGTGTGGGCATGGGCGGTTCCTTTCGGTTTGTCTGGGCTATGCAAGTTTACTCATTCCTTTTCGTGTTCATCCGGCTCAAAGGGTGAATCGAACTTTATCGGTATTTTTCCTTCTTTTATTGACTGATTCAGTGCGTCAATATCTTCATCAGTGAGATGTGGTGGTCTTTCCATTGCTTTGATGAGGCGTTGGGCAGTCGGATTTTTCCTTGTTTCGGGTTTTTGCTTTGATTCCGATTCTGTCCAAGCGCGAAACTGCTGAAAAAACTTAGGGGATAATGGCACTTTAACTGAAACCGCTTGATGTGCCGCGAGAAGTATCTGACCGATTTTCTTCTTTCCAGTTTCATTACTTTTACAGGCTTTTTCTATTTGTGGAACCGTGAGCATTGGCGTTTTCAACTTTGCTCGAAATTCTATTTTTTGCAACCATTGTCTAGAAAGCAGTACTCCTAAGTCTTTCACGACAAAATCTTCCCATGGACTATTAATGAAAGAAGACGAAATGATTGTGTGGGCAAACAGAAGGTCTTCTAAACCGGTGTTTTGATTATGGATAACTCTTATTAATGCTGCAAGTTGTTTTTCAACTTTTTCATCAGGTGTGTACATCACCGTAAGAGCGTTATTATAATCCCCTGACAATATAGGTTCAATTAAATCAAGGGCGGAATATATATTCTCTTTAATAGGTAATTCAGACGAATTTGTGCGCCATTTAGCCAAAATATCCTGTTCATCTCTGTTTGTCTGCATTTCAACAACAAGTGCTGCAACGAAAATAGCAATGATGTTATCAACGGAAGCGAAGTCGGATAGATCGGAGTCAGATATAGGATAAGATCCTTTTCCTGCAGCTCCTCTACCGCTTTGCTGATGCTTCTTCATTGAACTATACACCGGTGCTAACTGATAGATACGTTGTGGTAAATTATCAAAGGTTTTGTTTCTAAATTCGTACTTTGCTTCAAGAAAGGAAAGGAAGTAATTCAATAGCGGATATTCCTCTCGGTCTGTGCTCTGTAGGGCATGCTGGAGAACTGTCGTCTCATGGCCAAATCTGTACTCAATTTCCGCTAGATGAAGCCAAGAATATCCTTTTGGACAATCAGGAAGGGTTAAAAATTCTTCTTTTGTCTCTGGATCGCTACAGAAGCCTATAGGGGGTTCAAGAGGCGTTGAAGAATTGTTTTCATTCCTATACCATATCGTCCATATCCATTTTATAGTGTGCTCTAAACGTTTCTTTAAAGTGAAATACTTGACATCTGTATTATCTTGAGGGAGTTTCTCAAAATTTTGCAGCGCCAGATGCAGCAGCTTTATGCAGTTCAACATATTACCTGCTTTAAAGTGGGCAAATCCTGCATCCGCATAAAAACCGATATACCTTTCGGCATTCATAGTCTTGTGAGTTCTTTTAGCTCCATCTTCGAAAAAAGTAGCTGCTTTCTTCCAATCGTCCAAATGTGCAGCACACATAGCAGCGCGGCGACATCCCTCTGAAGGCATAGTATATAATCGTCCTGATGGTGTGTTCCAGTTGGGAAGGATACGTTCGTAAATACTGAGGGCCTCTTTATAGTGTTTCTGATGTAAATAGATAACTGCTTGTTGTTCCTCTATTATCGGTGATGGCCGCGCTTTTGATACAAAATTTTGAATAACTTCGTGGGCAGTATCAGGTTCATTTAAGTATTCATCATAGATCGTTGCTTTACCTCTTGCTGCTGCTGCGGCAAGGTGAGGATAACCCCACGCGATAGCTCTTTCAATTACTTTGTCAAATACTTGAAGGCATCTTGTCCAATCGGGATTCTCACGGTCCGCCTCCGCTCCCCATATCCGATCTATCAGAACTCGGGAGTCAATCGTGTCATTCTCAAAATCAGCTAGTAGTAATGCCCTGATGCTTGGATGAAGTTCATCCAAGGCATCAATGAGGTCACTAAGAAATGGCGCGTAAATAGGACGACGCGCATAGATAAAACCGAATAGGATACTGAAATAGTTGGATTTCTCAGTTTTATATTTTTTTAATTGTTCTACGGAATTACCACGTATTTTTTGAGCTTCTTCGAGATTGTTTGTGATGTCAATCATTTCTCTAAGATAGGCTACCATCTGCTTGGCTGGAAGTAACACTTGATAATATATCAATGCTTGTGTCGCCAACATTAGACGAGATAGCAGATATGACTTACGTGGTTTGTATGGTTTGGTTTCCTTATCCCAAATTTCAAGTATCTTTGGTGCTAACTCTGGTCTTACCTCAACTGCAATTCGATACTGCAATGACCGAAACATTTGATTTAGAAAGGCATCACCTGGGAATAATTCTTCGGGCGGATCAATTTTAATGTGTGCTAACAACGAGAATTCTTGGCAGACATTTTTCCAATCATCCTGTGGAGCGTTCATCAATGAATAAATGAAAGCAATAATCCCTTCTTTGTTTTCTCCAGCTATACTATGTGTGAACACAGTCCATGCCTCTGTTGGAGTCAGGTTCTTTGTTTTGCGAATAGCATCTGCAATATGAGCATGAAGGTCTTTTATCTTGGTATCGGGCCAGACTTCTTTTGCTGCGTTTTTCAACAAAGGTGAGATTGTGTAGTAAGTTTCACCGACTTGATCTATCCAAGGACCGACCAGTTGACTAAAAACATCTCCTGGGTGTGGTATAGGTACAGGTATCTCACCAATGTTAATTGCATAATCTTTTCTGAATTCAGTTAGCAAGCTGAGTCTATAGAGAAATTCACGTTTATCTTTTGGATAGTCAGCGAGTAATTGTCGTGCTGCTTCACGTTCTTTTTTCACTTCTTCCGGTGTTTGTATTATACTTTCGATTGAATCTGGTTGTTTCCATCCTTCCTCACGTAATTGAGCGACTCGAGCATGTACAAGCCTTGGATGTCCCCGCGTATGTGCTTGAATAAACGTTGTCCGTGTTTTCAAATCACTATTTGGACACCCCATTTGTATGGCAAATTGTTCAATTTCAGGTATGGTAAAGTTAGGAACGTCAATTACAACAGTTGATGATACGCCGAGTTGGCGGATGAGATCGTTGGGGGGTTCATGTTGGCTTGTTATTAACAATTTTGCCCCACGTTCCAGGACCCTATAAGCTACAACACCCAAGTCTTCCTCATACGTTTGCAACTGTTGCGGTTGTAAGTTCAAGTCATCAATGACGACGTTCACTTGTGCAAATTCATTGCCTACTACAGTAGCAAGTTGATGCAAACATTGAGCAACCTGAGATGGATCTTTGTTTGTGAAATTTAACCAAGACCAGTCCCCATCTATAGAATTTGCGGTCAATTTTGCAAGGGTTGTTTTCCCCTTGTCTACTCCGCCTTGGATTATGGCTATACCGTCTGATTGGAGTTTAGTTTGGATTCTTGTGAGTAATTCAGTTCTTGGAACAACAACATCAAGAAAGAGCAGGGGTATATCAGTTTGTATGTGGAAGGAAGATTGAATCGTGATATCGGATGAACCACCAATGAATCCTGTCCCAACAGCACCTCTCATTGCGACCAACATTTCCAGGTGCTGCAAATACTGTTCAGAAATTAATCGCTTTGTTTTTTCCTCGAAAATTTCCAGAAAACGTAATCGGGTAAGCTCACAGTTTTCCGGTTGTCCTGCTACCTTCCAAGTTTCAGTAATAAGAGGTTCAACAATATCTTTTGCTTTGGAAGGTGAAATACCTTGTCGTTCGCCATGATAAACTAGCTTTTCACGTACGGATTGCTCAACATAACTGGCGGGTTTGCTGCCTGTTTCCCAAGTGATAGGCTCAATGAGTTGTTCATAGATTGTTTGGGAATCTGCTTGTCTGAGGAATGTTTTTACTGCATCTGATATTTTTTCTTGATCTTTTAGAAATTCAGAGATTTTTGTGACAGTTTCCTCATTTCCAGCACAACGACTCCATACTTCAAGACCCGGTTTATCCGTTTCAAGTGAATTACCTTGTTCTTTACCTATCTTAGATTTTGTGAGAAGCCGGAATTTCACACGCCGATCTCGATTGTTAGTCCGCAGTTTCCAGTAATTGTTGATCCCGTCAATTACCTGCTGAGACCTGAGTGTTATATTGTCTTGTGTATGTTTGACTTGTGTTGTTGTAAACGTTCCATCTGACTCTATATCAAAATCTTCCGCAACTTCAAGATAGAGAATATCATTATCGGCAAGGTCCAGCCAAGCATTCACACTGTGCAAGATCTGGTAGCGATATCCTTCTATAGAATCTGTTGCTTGACGTTTGGAATCTACTTTTATAGGTTCTTGATGAAGAACCTTGAGTTGAGATGCAAGGAAACTAAGACACTTGGACATTTGCCCGTTATCATCGCTGAATTCAACCTCGAACGCTTCGCTGTTTGAAAGGATTTCAACGACTGTGCCGACTTCTCCTCGCTTGAGACCATGCTCAGGGACATCTTGTGTGAGCGCAACGACATCCAGAAGTTTGATTTTGCCCTTTTCTGTAGGCTCTTGATTGCGCTCAGGCGAACTATCTATGTTTGAGGTGTTGTCGGAAAATTTGTTTTTCATTATTTGTCCCGATTTATCAACCGAAACGCAGTTGTCAATTTTGGAAAGTCGGTAGCGCGCCTTTTTAGGATCTGGTTGAACGTCCAGCAGCTTCAGGCTTAAGGATCAAGCCACCCTTTTCGTCCTTTATGAGATTTCCGTGTTCGTCGGTGAGGAAGTCGCGTTTCTCCTGCTGTTTTATGTTCTCACAAAGTGCTCGTAGATCGTACTGAAAAGAAGCAGCCCACTCGTCGCGAATTTGGTGAATCTCCTCAATAATCGGGTCTTTCAACATTTCAAGAAACCTCCAACAAAAGTTCAAGTGGTGTGCAAATAGTTGTGGGTGTGTAACCTGAATTTTCACATACTCTATGTATTAAAGGGAGTTTACTGGTATTTGCTATATGCTTGAAGTTCCATGTCGCGAGATACTCCAAACCATTAATAGCTGCGATTGCAATGTGCAATGCATCTGTTTTTGCTCTTAAAGGAACTGCTCCTTCAAAAACTAACTTCTCTGCAAGGGAGTACATCTCCTCTAAGGGTGTTTCCAATACGGTAATTGATTCTAATACTTCAAGGCGCTGTTGTGCTGCGTCCGCATTCCCACGGCTGATTTCTTGTCTAACGACAGTTGAAGAAACAAGTTCAAAATTTTGATCCACAATATTATCCCACCAATAGCGAGTTATTTGTTGACACATAGAGATAATAAAATCGCGACTTGCCCTTGAAGTCAGATAACTAATTACCGAAGTTTCTATGTAGATACGAGGTTTAGCATTCATATAGAGATTTTAGATGCGTTTTAATATTGTTCAGCAATTTGTCGGCTGTAATGTAAAATAAGTATAACAGTAATGTGAGGAAGCTGCAAGTTAAACCTGAAGAAAACGGAAGGGAATTGGGTGTGTAATTATTTTGCTAATAGTTTTCTGGATCACGGATTTTCGCAGATTTCACGGATTGGGAAATACTTTACACAGGCTAACGGTTTCCTATGGTACAGGATTGCACTTTCATTAACTGTGCGTCAAAAACCTTACACACCGCTTTAGATTTGGGTAGTTGATACATCAATTTTTACTTCTTCAAATCCGCTTTCAGTTTGATGCGATGCTCCCTGCATGCCGAATTCTAACATGTCAGAAGCCTTTACTTCCTCAACCTCACTTTCAGTTCGGTGAGACACTTCCGGCCCGTCAAATTCTAATACTTCGCGAAGCGTGATTTGAAGTGTATCTAATAATTCACTTCTTGTTCGTTCTTGACATATAACCCCAAGAACTTCCAATATCCACCCAATCTACCATCCCTCGCTTTGTCGGATAAGAGCAGTATAGGTTTGTGTTGCTTCTTCAGGCGTAAGGGCACAAGGCGTTTTTTGAAGAACGCTGAATTCAACCTCAAGCTCCTGTCCTTCGGGAAGATCAATCCTGTCCAACGGTTCAATCACGCCGTTTTTGTATGTTGCTTTTATCTTTTTTCTGTTCATTACTTTTAGCCTCCATCCTTATCTCCTCAGACTCCACTTTCAGCCCACACGGTTTTCTCATAACAGAGAAAGGCCAGTCCTGTAAGTTCAGCTAATACATCTTCAGCGATCCCCAGGTTCTTGTCACCGTTCCGATACTGGGTGCCATCTGAACAGCATCCGGATACCGACTCACTTCCTTACCTTGATGTGACAATACCAGTACGTCACCCGTGTTAAACCCTGTCTGTTTCCCATAGAAGTACTGGAAATGCACCGCACGTTCTCCTTTTGGCACGCGCGGGAATAAATGTTTCGGTATCAACGTTATGGGTGTATCGGCGTATTTTTCGCCGCTACTCCGTTGCGGTGTGATGTACATATTACTGCGTGTGAGATGTGCACGCACAACGCTTCCGTCCGGCCGCTGAAGGGTTATACCCCAGCAGTTTCTCAGATTGACGAAATTTGACCCGTTGTTGCGTAGGACGACGATAATTCTGCGGGGCCCGAATGCCTCAATCGCTGACACAATCTCTAATCTACCGTGTGAACACGCAACACCTGAAGCACGCTTCACGCTCGCAGTATTAGGCGTATCAACGACAACCCTCTGTTCTGTATCACCTGATTCAAGAACACGGACGAATATCGGTTCTTCCTTTGGTAAATCCGTTTCTTCAACCACTTCTGTGTCCTTATCATTTTCTTCTTTGTCTTCAGTAATAGGGTCTACAGGGTCTATAGGGTCTATAGGGTCTACAGGGTCTACAGGGTCTACAGGGTCTATCGGATCTATAGGGTCTACAGGGTCTATAGGGTCTACAGGGTCTACAGGCTGCGTTGGATCAACTGCATAGACTGTTGAATAACTTTCACCTACATGATTATGGGCGATCTGAGGCTCCCAATTCTCCGATTCTGCTTGGTCATATGCAGTGTCCGGATCAAGCCCTTCATAATGTTTATGGGACACTCTCACCCCAGGATTTTGCCCATGACCGCCTGTGCCTTCTGACCACGTGCCATCTCCTGGTGGATGCGCGATAACAGATAACAGCGGCAAATGTATCATAAGAAATAGGTGTAAAAAAAATCTTAAATTATACGTCTTTTTCATCACTCGTCCTTAAAAAAGTATTTTCCTTAAAACAGGAATTAAGTTTTATAAGTATAATATTAATTGGGGTGGATTTCAAGTGAAGATTTGGAAAGTTGGAAATGTAAAGTAAAGACGTTCAAGATTCAGACTTCCTTTGTAGCCTAACCCCTAAAAAATCAACGGTATGAAGGTTTCCTTAATAGCATTCCCCGCCCCTTATCAGGGGACTTTAACGCAGGAAGCGATGGTAGAGGAGGGTTGTGAGTATCTTGTAACCTGCTTTGAGGGTGCCGGTGAGGGTGCCGGTGATTTTGGAGGTGCCGATGCGTTGTCGGTAACGGACAGGGACCTCGCATACTGGAATTGACTGTTTCGCGGCTTTGAGTTGCATTTCAACTGTCCACCCGAATGTTTTGTCTTGCATGTTCAGGTCGAGGAGGTGTGAATATCGGATCGCTCGAAAGGGTCCCAGGTCGGTATAGCAAATCCCGAAAAACCGACGGATTAAGAGACAGGCGAGCCAATTGCCGAATCGGGCTTGTGGTAAGAGCGCGTCCCGTGCATTGTCCGCCCTCCTGGCACCAATGACGAGCGCAGCTACGCCTTCAAGGATAGGCTGAAGGAGCCTGGGTAGATCGGTTGGGTAGTCGCTATAGTCGCCGTCAAGAAAAACGACGATATCAGGGGGTGTCGCCTCAAGCGCGGCGATACCTGCTAAACAAGCGTAGCCGTAGCCTCTCTGCGGTTCATCAACAATCCGCGCCCCATTCTGCTCAGCAATTGCAGCCGTGTCGTCCGTAGAGCCGTTGTCAACGACGATAATCTCTTGAACTATTGCTTCGGTGTGTCCGTCGGGTGTGCAGACAGTTTTCGGTATATCGGTGATGACTTTAGCGATGGCGTTTTCTTCGTTAAGTGCTGGAATAAGGACTGAAATTGTTTTCATATAGCGGTTATAAGTTATCAGTTTTCGGTTTTCAGTTAAAGAGGTATTTGGGAACAATCTCCCCCAACTTCGAATACTTCAGGAAGTGGTAAATTTTGCACCAAGACCTCTTAACCCGCAAAATGCTACACGCGCATTCTGCGTTGATTCCGACTGACAACTGATAACTGACGACTCAAACTCTGATAGCCTTACTGCAACCTCACAGCGGGTTCCTGTACTGTGTCAATCAACCGTTGGACGACGGTGTCGGAGTCAACACCCTCTGCCTCGGCATGGAAGTTGGTTAAGATCCGATGCCTTAACACTGCAGGTGCGACAGATTTAACGTCTTCACAAGAGGCGTTGTATCTGCCGCGTAGAATCGCTCGGGCTTTTGCACCTAAGATGAGGTACTGACCGGCACGGGGGCCTGCCCCCCAGCGTATCCATTCTTTGATGAAATCGGGGGCGTCTTCCATTTTTGGACGCGTTGCGCGTGCGATTTTCACAGCATACTGTACGACGTTATCGGCAGCGGGCACACGCCTCACAATATTATGCAGGGCTACGATAGTGTGCCCGGAGAGTGTCGTTTCAAGGTCAGGGATCTCCACGCCAGTTGTTGTCGAAACGATGTCTGTCTCCTCCGCTTCCGTCGGATAGTCGATAACAATTTTGAACATAAACCGATCCAACTGTGCCTCGGGAAGCGGATATGTACCCTCTTGTTCGATTGGATTCTGTGTGGCAAGCACGAAGAAGGGGCGTTCCAGTTCAAATTCGTTGCCGCCAGCAGTAACGTGATACTCCTGCATCGCCTCTAAAAGTGCGGCTTGTGTTTTCGGGGGTGTTCTGTTAATCTCATCGGCGAGGAGGATATTAGCGAAAATGGGTCCCTGAATAAACCGGATGGTGCGGTGTCCTGTTGTCCGATCTTCTTCTAAAACATCGGTACCAGTGATGTCAGCAGGCATCAGATCTGGTGTGAATTGGATTCGCTTGAATTTGAGATTCAGGATTTGTGCTAAGGTCCGAATCATGAGGGTTTTGGCGAGACCTGGCACACCTTCTAACAGACAATGCCCTCCGGCAAAAAGTGCCATCAACATCTGATTAATGACTTCCTCTTGTCCGATTATAATTTTTTTCAGTTGTGCCAAAATGAGTTCTTGGCTTTTCATCAATTCTTCTATAGCTTGAACTTCTTCTGTTGCTGGCATTTTTATGAGTTGTCAGTTGTTAGTCGTCAGTTAAGAGGCTTTGCTGTAACAATTCGCCACCTTCTGGCGTACGCCACGTTGGAATTAATTGTTAAAAGGTTTCCCCGCTTAAACGATAACTGCTAACTGCTAACCTCCTTATTTACTGTGTTAATATGAAGCGTTTTGTTCCTCGATTTGAAGCGGCTCTGACGACCTCTTTGAGATGTTCGATATTCCGCGGCGTTACAGTTGGTGTCAGGAAACGGACGATCTGATGCATCTCAGCTTTGCGTTTAGATTGCGTGTAACGGAGTTGCATCGCGGCGGCTTCGGTATTCAGGGACTGCTCTTCAGGAACGGTATCTATCCTAAAAGGTGCCTCTGCGTTGACGCTAACTTTATCTTCAAGTGACAACGCCTTACCGATAACAGCCGGATACATTCGATTTTCCTCGCTCAACAACTCAGCATACGGGTGTTTCGCGAGGGGGAGTTCAAGGACAAATTGGCTACCAATGGCGTATAAATACCCTTCGCAGGTCCAGGTAACCTCAACTTTCAATTCCTTTTCGAGTCGAAAAAGATTGGAAGATTTAAATTCAATTATTTTCGCGCGATCGTCCAATTCCAATTCTTTGTGCATGAATTCAGCCCGCCTTTCGTTCGTGTCAAGACTGGCGAGTTGACTCCGTAATTTTATGTTGAAGTTTCCAGTGACTGTTAGCTCTTGGCGAACGGAGACGCTCATGTCTTTCTTGACTTGTACATCGGTGTGAACCCGTTTCAGATTGGATGTAGCGTCTAAGGAAGGACTCTTCTGGAAAAGGTAAAGACTGTTCTGTAGGTCCTGCGCGTTTTTGGATGCGAGGTCCTCTGGGCTCTCCGCTTTATTTTCAGTTAGAAACTGTGGATTGATAATGAGTGTCCATCTGTCTTGATCGCCAGCGGGAAAATCACCGAAGGCACAGGTTTCTGATGTTGGGTCAAGCCAGATGAGTTTATCATCTTTGTTCCCTTCAACAGCAAGAATCATGTGATTAAAATAGGCTAATGAGGGAACCGCCTCGACTTGGGAGCCACCATCTGGAAGGTGGGCATTAATGCCGCGTGTGTCCCCAGCGGAGATGAGTACAGGATAGGAGTTAATACCGGCTGATGCAAGCATTGTGGATAGGAGGGTTGTTTTATCCTTACAGTCCCCTCTGCCCTCTTTCAACACAAGGTTCGCCGGACGGGGTTTAATCGCCCAAATTCCGAGTTCGTAACCGAGATATTGGATGTTGGTTGCGACGTACTCATAGAGCCTTTTCACCTTCTCCTGCCGTGTCCAAGCCCCTTTAAGGAGTTGCTCTGTCTTTTTGGCAATTTCTGGTGTGAGGGTATCCTGCTCTCGAATCAATGTAGCGTACCACGTCACGAGTTTGTCCCAAGAATCGATTGAGGAGATACTAATGCTATAAGCGAGATCTTGGGGGGCAGGCATCAGATATTCCTCTTTCAAGGGTGGAACATCCGTCACCTCAAAGGTATAGGTTCGGGCGTAGTTGCTCTCAGCAATTTCGGGTTGAATAGAGAGAAAGCGATCCATCTGTGAGGCTGCGGGTGCTCCTGAAATCTGATAGTAAAGCTGCTTTTTCTTCGGGATATGCACAGTGAGCCGGTAATATTGCACCGGTTGCGGTGCTTGGAAATAGACCTTGCGCCAGAATTCGCCTTGCATGACGTGCCCGAGGTTGTTCGTAGAATAGGCATAATCTATGATACATCCATCGGTAACGTTTGGGAGTGCGAAGTACATCAGGCGCGCGTCGACGTACAACCCCGCCTCTACAGCACTCGGCGGGACGAGATCGGTCACGACTTCATTTACATCAAGTTCAACGAGGTTGCCATCTGGGGTCAGTGTTCGTGCGTGGTGGATGGTGACATCGTCTCTTCCGCGCATGTAAGGGATACTGACCTCAGCGAGGTCTTTGCCGTTCTCATTAAAGATTTTGACGACCCGACGTGTGGAGTAGACGTATCGGCTCTTTTCATCGATATCAACCTCGACACTTTCCCAAAGCACAGCGGCACCGTCTTCTGGATACGCTTTTTGAGAAGGTGCATTGCTAATGGTTTCTCGAATAATGTTTTCGTCTGCTTCACTGATGAAGTCGTAAGGGAGAGTAGATCTACCACCTCGGTAAGTGTTGGCGTGGTCGATCTCCGAATCTTCCTGCACCTCCACTTCGGTAGATGATGCGTCAGCGAGGATTTCCGGTTCCGACGGTGGTGGCTCGGGTATCGGAGAACGTCGTTTGCCCAGAAATGTTTTCTCAGCGAGGGTGCCGTCGTTTGCACCTTCTTGAGATTCAAGTGCCGTCGTTAGGTTCCGAGTGGCGTTTCTGTCGCCATTGTCGTCGAGATGTGGGTGTTCGGATTGGATAGTCCCAAACTCTTCGTACCACTCTTTCGTCCGACTCTCTATAGATAGAAATGCTTCTAAAATTGAGATTGCGCCATCGCTGTTTCCGTCCGCTGTTGCTGTGGAGAAAGCATCGACAAAGACATCACCAAATCCAGCCTGTAGTGAGTAACCCTCATTCGGCGAGCTTGAAGTCAGAATTATGCGTCCGGGTGCACTGAGTTCTGACACCAACCGTCCGCTATAGGGAAAACCGAAGATTAATATCTGACTCTCAGCCGGAATGCTGTTGAGAAGCGTTACATATTCCGCTTCACTGATGTCTCGTCCCATTAGATTAAACTTGGGAGTGCTTCTACCGGTACGGGATGCGTGTCCGAGCATGAAGAGTATAAACCGGTCTGCGGGTTGAATTTTCTCAGTGAGTTCTGCAAATGCTGCTAAGATTGGTTCACGTCTGGATTCAGCGTCAACGAGTCCGGGTTTTTCCGAACCTCCCATATCCTCAAAGAGGAAGGTAATTTGCGCAGCGTCATAGCCGTATTCGTCGGTGAGCAGTTGATGGAACCGAGAAGTGGCACTCCAGAAAACATCGTAAAAGGATTTCTCACCCGCCGCACCGCCAATAATCAGGGCGTAATCTGCTGCAAAGGAGATTGGCGCAGCGATTAGGCAAACGGCAAGAAAGACCACCGCCTGGTAGGCGCGGTTTCCTAACCGTGCCGATGTTAATGTCCTCTTAATTCTAAAACCTACCATAGTTAATGACTGACGCATTTTCTTTCTCCCGTGTCTGAATCAGGATTTTCAGGATTAGAATGCTCCATGATTGAGAACTATCCGCTATAGAATTCCCAAGATATTTTCTTAAACTTCATACAGTTTGTGCTACAAAGTCTCCACTTTTGCCACCAGTTTTTTTAACGAGTTTGACATCGGCGATGGCCATTTCTCTATCCACTGCTTTACACATATCGTAGACGGTTAATGCCGCGACTGATACGGCGGTAAGTGCTTCCATTTCTACGCCTGTGCGTCCGACTGTCTGGACTTCCGCTTGAATCTCAATTCTCGGTGTATCGGCTGCGATGACGAGTTCAACGCGTATCGAAGTCAATGCGAGCGGATGACAGAGTGGGATGAGTTCACCCGTCCGTTTTGCTGCCATAATACCGGCAAGACGTGCGACCTCTAACACATCACCTTTTTTCATTTTTTGCTCGGCGATTAATCGAAGCGTTTCAGGATGAGCGGTTATGTGTCCGCTGGCGATGGCGACGCGCAACGTTTCTTGCTTAGTGCCGACATCTACCATCCGGGCGTTGCCTTTTTCGTCAAAGTGTGTGAGTTGTTTGTTCATTATTTTTAACGATTGCTTCTGGGTACCGCTCCATTACATTTCGCAAATCAATGGTATGAATGCCTGATGGCATTCCCCGGGTTTTCGTCTTTGTCTACAGGGACTGTGCCCCTGGAGCCGCAAAAAAGATTATGGTGCCTACCCACCACCGTTATACCGGATGTTTTTCCATAATCTGTTTGTATTTTTCACGGAATTTTTGGAGATATTTCCCTTCACCGTGATAGGCGGCGATGTCTATAGGGTTGGGCTGAATCGGTTCCTCGCGTTTCAAGACTGAAGCACTGAACGCCTCAATATCAAAAGATTCGTTTTCTGTGTCAAGCAGGGCTTTCACGCCTGCGACAGCGGCACCAAGAGCTGCGCCTCCCTTTTCCACCGGGAGCGTGGGTCTATTCCAAATCCCCGCGACACGCCGCATGATTCCCGGACTATCCGTTGCGCCACCCGTCACAAACAACGGTGCTTGTGTCTGTTTTGTGAAGACGGCGGAGTAGATGTAAAGAGCGGCGAGGCTTGTCTCAATGATACCCGTGTAGTCTCCTGCTAACGTCTGCTCTGGCGCGGTGCGTATCAAATCAAACGCGCCGGAAACTGGAAAAGATTCGGTTTTCGGTTGCCAGAAAGTCATGAACTGCCCGGGTGCGACCGCTTGCAACGCTGCTTCTGCGGGTGCATATTCTTCTTTTGTGAAGCCGTAGTTGGCTCTTACAGCATCCCAAACCATTGCGCCGTTTGTGCGGCATCCGAACATAAAGGGACGGTTGATGCCGTCATACATAGCATTGGCAAACCCTTCCGGATCGAGTGTGTCGCCGTCCGTTGAAACCATGTTGACAAAACTGGTACCGAGACTCAGTAGGTCACCCGCAACAGGAACTTTTGCCTGCGGGTTATCACCAGAACCGGCGACGACTGCACATTCGGGGGCGAAACCGTATTTCTCAACGTAATACGCGGCGAGGTTGCCGACAACAGAATCTGGAGGTGCGAGTGCTGGCAGTTTCGATTGGAATTCTTCCACACCACCCGGTAAACCGTCTGCTGTTGCTTCTAACAGTGCATTGTCCCATACCTTTTTCCTGTAGTTCATGAGCGACATCCCGCAGGCGTTGCCGTAGTCGATAGGTACGTTTGCATTGCCTGTTAACACGCTTGGAATGAAACTGCTAATCAGTTGGATTTTTGTTGTCGCTGCATAGTGTTCAGGGAACTGTTCTCCGACGCGACGCATGACAGTACCCGTAAATCGGAGCGGTGCATCTGAACCGGAGCGGTTAATCATCTCCGCCTTCCCGCCGACTCCGTTTCGGACAGCATCGGTTTGGGCGATAGTATTTGCGGTCATCCAGATTGGGGCAGTCGGATACGCGAAAATATCCGCCAAAAGTACTTTTAATTCAGACGTATTACTTTCTGACTTTTGCAGGTTAGAGAATATATTCGCGGCGTTTCGATTCAGATAAACGTGTCCGTGTTGCTGCCCTGATGTGTTAATGGCAACAATATCCGCTAAAGCAACACCTGTTGTTTGCATGTCAGCGAACAACGCATCGAGTGAGGCGAGATACATTAACGGTGGCTGCTCGGCTTCGCCTTCTTCTCTCGGCGGTAAAATGTAGTCTTCACCGATACCGAATTGGTTGAGTCGTTCATCGGCTCGGTAATCGAGTGAGTGCTCAAAGCATTTTTCTGCTGTGTCTATGTCAATGACGACAGCGGATAGGCTTTGTGTGCTGGAATCTAAACCCAGAGCGAGTCTTCTTTTTCCCACGAATTCCTCCGTTAATTCCCCGGATAGGCGCGGTTCTCTAATTCAGCGACAAATTTTTCAGCGGCGATAGCGGCTGCGGCACCCGCACCGGCAGCGGTAATCGCTTGACGGAATACATGGTCATGCACATCGCCAGCGGCGTAGACCCCATTTATGTTTGTACGCTGCATATCATCAACGATGATATAGCCTTGTTCGTCCATAGTTATGATATCTGTGAAAAGTTCTGTGTTCGGGATATGCCCTATAAAAATAAATACACCGTCAATCGGGAAGAGTTGCGTCTCGCCGGTTTTGACGTTTTTGAGGGTCGCACCGGTCACTTTCTCGGTATCACCGTTTATTTCTTCGACGATCGTGTTCCAGATGAACTTAATTTTATCATTTTTGAAGGCACGTTCCTGCATAATCTGGCTTGCCCGAAGTTGTTCGCGTCGATGGACGATGTATACCTCGGATGCGTATTTGGTTAGGAATATGCCTTCTTCTAACGCTGCATCACCACCGCCAACAACGATAAGCCGTTGGTTTTGGAAGAAGAACCCGTCGCACGTAGCACAGTAAGAGACACCGCGTCCGCCGTATTCTTCCTCACCTGAAACATTGAGTGTGCGTGGAGAGGCACCTGTGGCTATGATTACAGATTTGGCGCGGTACTCTTTCTCGTATGTGGTGACAGCAAATGGGTGTTGAGAGAAATCAACGGCTGTTACGGTATCGAATTTGACTTCAGTGCCGAACCGTTCTGCCTGTTCTTGCATGCCTTGAATGAATAGACCGGCTTCGTTGCCGAAGAAACCGGGATAGTTTTCCAAGTCAAGGGTTAGAGAAAGTTGACCGCCGAGTGCATCGCCTGTGATGAGAACGGGCTCAAGCATTGCACGGGAGGTATAGATGCCTGCAGCGAAACCAGCAGTCCCGCCGCCAATAATCACAATATTTCGATCTTCTATGTTGTTTGTATTGGTATTCATATTTTTATAGCGTGAATATAATTATGGATATAGTAACACCAGCGAGGTAGGAATGCCCATCGCATGAACCAGAATCGGAATCAGAATCAACTGTATAAGGTTTCCTATAAAGGCTTTACCGGGAGCGTGTACGCTGCAGAACCTCGCCTACCGACGTTTAAGGATATTTCATTTCACGGGCAGATGAAACGCGGAATTCCATTGATAATTGGGTAACGTTGCTCGCATGTTTTGCAGTAAAAACTTTGTTCTTTTTGTATGATTTCGCTTTTACACTGTGGACAGACAAGAATTTCCTGTAATGTTTTTTTCTGACGGTTCCGTTTCGCTACTTTTGACAGCAAGTTTTGGCTTGCAAGCTGCGCCAAAATGGATTTAGCACGAGAAACGATACTTCGTGGAACTGCGCTTTTTAGCAGGGGCAGCCACTGACTTTGTGCCGAAGTTTCTCTGCCTGCTGCGATAAACTTCTCAAGCGTCTCTGGACATTCCAGATCCAGCGGAGATTTTTGTTCTGGCAGTATCTCGTAATCTATTTTGCCTTTCCATTCGTATTGGACGAGGAAAAGATTGTGATGCGTAATGTGAAACCGTTTCCAGTATTTATCTTTCACCGCCAGTGTGTGAAAGAGTTGTCCAAATTGAGGACTCGTGTCATTTTTTTGTAGTATCAAACGGTTGTCGATTAGGTTGACGACCCATTTGTGATAGTGCCATCCATAAATCCGCTCGCCAATTTCAGAGGGCGTTTCAATGTAGCCGCGGTTTGCCACGCGCGTTAATTCGGCAATAAGTTGCTTCGGATCTTCAACGTGTTCTAAGACATGTGAGCAGATAACGTAATCGAATGCGTTGTCTATGAACGGGAGAAATTGCCCATCTGCTTCTATGATGGGTCGATCGGTGATGATTTTACCGCCGCGCTGTTCATCGTCCTCTATGAATTTGTCGCACAAGACATCGGAACGTGTTTTTGGATTATGACCGCTTCCTATCTCTAAGACAAAATCGTCGGCGCGAATGTTCATTTTTGGACGACCATAGTGATATAAGGGCTCAGATACGGGAAAGCACCCGCGATGATTTTGCCTTTTGTGCCAAACCCGACAGCCTTCTTGACGACAGTGAATCCGTTCAATCGGAAAAATTGGGAAAGATCAATTGGACTTGCATAATACGCGCTGTCAGCATCGCCACCGATGGCATCTGCCTGCAAATCGGGTTCACGGTAGATAAAGTTCGGTGATTTCGTGAAGAATCGCTTCCTTATGTGGAGCCTACAGTTTCGTGTAAATTGTTTCAGTGCTTGCTGCTTTGTTTCACCCCAGACGGGTCTGCCGGACTTGCCAGACATCAAAGATACCCAATCCAAGAGTGGGATTAAGGGTGAGCAGAGATTCGGTCCAGAGATCACAATCCTTCCACCGTTACGGACGACCCGTATCATTTCTGTGAGTGCAGTTTCTACATCGGGTAAATGTTCAACAAGTTCGTTGGAACAGATAACATCGAACGACTCATTTTCAAACGGAAGTGCCATCACGTCACAGATATGATAGTGGAGCCGTGGGTTTTCCCAGTCTCGTGTCTTTTCAAGAAAGAGCGCGGAAATATCGGTGCCGACAACATCGAAATCTGCCTGATTGAGGAGCCGTGCGGAGATCCCGTTTCCGCACCCCAGGTCGAGTATCTTAGACTGAGGTGGTGCATGACGGATTACCAATTCTACATAATGTCGGAGATAGTCTTCATCGTGCGCGTCTAAGAGTCTCTTGTAGGTTTCCGAGGTCTCGTAGAATTCGCGCATCCGTTTTTTTAAACTATTAAGCTTGGTCACCGTTCCACTTCGTTTCACGGTGGTTTCCGATGAAGTTAACTCGGTCTCGGACATGAAAGACATCCTTCTAATTCAAGACTCACACTCTTCTTGCGCAGCAAACGATTTTGCTTAGGATCGGAGCGTGTTCCACGGTGCCTGATCGTAGACATCGATGAGTTGGTATCCCTCTGCGCCTTTGGATGGACTCAGCGTGACAAACAACTTTGCGGGTTGATCGGAGACGTTAAAGGACGCATGGACCATATCCGCGGGAATAAATACAGAGTCGCCTGCGTTTAGTACCTGTTTTTTGTCTTCGAGCCACTGTTCCACACTGCCTTCTATAACGTAAATGACCTCTTCTTGCTCGGGATGTTTGTGGAAGTCGTGTCCATATCCGGGGGAGAGGCTCACTTCCATAGCGACGATGTCTTTCGCGTTTGTGCTTTCTGGACGGCTGAGCCACCCGATTGTTCCCCAGTCGAGTTCGTCTCGTTCTACGTCTGCGGAGGCAATAAATTTTCCGTTCATAAGGTTATGGATTCTCCTTTTTTACTGGCTGTCAGCGGTCAGATCGCTTCGCTATCAGCTGTCAGTAGTACGTTGGGTGATAACAAACGTTTGTACCGCCATACGTATTATCGTAAAACCCGAAAATATATTTACACATTTTCTGTTTTGAGAGTCGGGAATCGGAGTTCCCGCCTACACCTGAAAAGTGTACAGTTTAGGACTTACGCACGCCACTGGTAGGTGCGGTTTCTAACCGCACGGATACCACGGGAGTAAAGGCTTTGCTGTTCCAAAATGGGTATCTCAGTTCAATTTTGCGTAAGTCCTGCAGTTAATTCTAAAATCTATTATAACTGGCAACTGACCACCGAGAGTGGCGCGCAGCGGAACGCCTTGATGGCTAATCTACCTTTGAGATTTGAGGGTTGCCCACGTTGTAGATAATTTGTCAAGTGGGTCAACAGGTGTCAGCAAGGGATCGCCGATTTCCATCTCCGCGAGGATCTCATCTTCACTAAGGGCACGATTCCAGATACGGACTTCGTCAATCAATCCGAGGAATTCGCGATTCCCTTCATGTGTTTTCCCGACGAGGACATCGGCGGTATCTGCGGCACCTGGCAAAGGGTTTTGACCATCGAATTCGCCAACATTTTCACCGTTGAGCCAATACCGATGCGTCCCGTTATCTACGTGTGCGACGACATGCTGCCATTCGTTGAGTGCGATTTTCCCCGTACAAACACTCCCGCTGCCTCCAGCACTCAGGTGCAAGCATTCACTGGGTGATTCGGTGTAGAAACTATAAGAGCGTGGGCTGTTACCTTTCGAGAGGATTCCCTGCCACCGTTGATCGTTAGGACCGGTATGTCGCTCAGCGTTAATCCAAGCCATGACAGTGACATTCTCATCGACACTAAGGATATCGGCGTGTGGTACTGTGACCCAATCGCTCTCACCGTTCAGTTTAAGAGCGTTGCCAAACTTACCTGCAGCTAATTCGGGATCACCAGCAAGCGTACCGTCGTTTCCGTACTGCGAATGATCGGGGACCGTGTCCCCCTCAATCTCATCAAATGAGAAGTAGAGGATGAGCGAATCATCAGAGAAATCTGCGGCATAAGCCAAGGATATCGTGAGTGCCATAACTGCTAATGTAGACAGGAATACTTTCATCTGTTCTCCTTTTTTCGATGGCAGAAGGCGCGCTTAGAACGGAAGTTCCGATTCAAAAGCGCGCACATTCAATTGTTATCGTTCCGATGTTTTCAAGTGTCCCCACGTCGTGGTGAGTTTCTGTTGTGGGTCGACAGCGAAAATCTCGAAGAAACCGCTGTCCATCTGTTCAATAACTTCTTCCTCACTCAAGGCGCGGTTCCAGATACGGACTTCATCAATGAGTCCGAGGAATTCGCGATTGCCTTCGTGTGTTTTCCCAACGAGGACGCTGGCGGTATCAGCTTTCCCAGGCGGGGGTGGTTTTCCGGGGAAATCACCCACGTTTTCGCCGTTTATCCAATACCGGTGTGTGCCGTCATCGACTTGTGCGACGACGTGTTGCCATTCGTCGAGTGCAACTTTCCCGTTACAAACGCTTCCTGCTCCCCCCACACTCAAGTGGAGACATTCGCTCGGAAATTCGGTGTAGAAACTATAGGAGCGGGGTCCGTTGCTTTTTGCAACGATACCTTGCCACCGCTGTGCAGCAGGACCTTGATGGCGTTCTGTGTTAATCCAAGCCATAACAGTGACGCTCTCATCAACGGTAAGGATTTCGTCGTGTGGGACTTCGACCCAGTCGCTTTCACCGTTAAATTGCAATGCTTTGCCGAATTTTCCATCAGCAAGCTTCGGATCGCCCATCATTTCGCCATCATTCCCATACAGTGAATGGTCGATGGTGGTGTCACCGTCGACTTCATCGAATGAGAAGTAAAGGATCAGTGACTCCTCTGGCTCATTTAGCCCGTAGGCAGAAGCCGCGGCGAACACGATGAGGGTTAGAATAATAAATAGGTTTCTCATGTTACCTCCATAAAAGACTCTTTCAAAGCAGGACGAGATATAAACCCGTTTGCCAAAAGGAGAATTTTACTTTTCAATGTAACTAATCTATAGGAACGATCTCGCGTCCTTCAACTGCTATGAACCTTTGATTGACAGGGAGGAGGGTCTCCTGATCAATATGTCCGCTGGTCCAGCGAATTTCGAGGCGTTCAATCTGTTCCGCTTTACCAACACCAAAATGGGCGCGCAGGTCGTGGAAGGAGAGGTAACTCCCGCCGCTCTGCACCTCCCGGTATTGGACGTGTGTTCCGGTTACGACCTTAATTCTTGCACCGATTCCAGAGCGGTTGCTTTTTTGTCCGACAACCTGAATTTGTATCCAATTGTTTTGGTTGCCGACGACATTTTGGAGCAGGTCTGGACGTTGATTGCAGTTGGTAACAAGAATATCAAGGTCTCCGTCGTTATCATAATCACCGATAGCAGCACCCCGGCTCACTTTTTCCAGGGTTAAACCGCCTGTCTCCGACGTAACATTCACGAACGTGCCGTCGCCTACGTTTTTGAACAGCAGATTTTTCTGGGGATAACTGACGTGCTTTTCAAGAGCAATAATGTTATCCATCAGATGTCCGTTAGCGACGAAGATGTCTTGATGTCCGTCATTATCGTAGTCGAAGAATCTGATGCCCCATCCCAAGTATCCGTGTGTTACTTCTGCTATACCCGATGTGATTGTATTATCGGTAAAAAAGGTGCCGTCGTGGTTACGGTAGACGGTGTTGGTTTCGGTCTGGTAGTTACTAACAGTCAGGTCGAGTCTTCCGTCGTTGTCGTAGTCACCGAAAGCCGTTCCCATCCCGGCTTCCTCTTTCCCCATATCATTATAGCATACACCTGAAATTAATGCAACCTCTAAAAAGTTACCATTCCCGCTGTTTTGGAATAAGAAGTTTGGATCCTGATCATTTGCGACGTAGAGGTCTATATCGCCATCGACATCGTAATCACCGAAGGTTACACCTAACCCGTGCTGTGGATGCAGGTCTGGAGGTTGGTATAAATTTGACGCGTCCGTGAATGTGCCATCGCCGTTGTTTTTATAGAAAGTATCGTGAACCGCTGGATACGCATGCGGTCCACAATAGACATGAACCCCTCGTTCCTCACATCGGATGTCGTTCTCTGGCGTATATACGGCATAGTTGGCTACATAAAGGTCCAAGTGACCGTCATTATCGACATCAGCAAAAGCGCAACTGGTTCCCCAATTTGGATTGCCGACACCTGCCTGAGTTGTTATGTCTGAGAATGTACCATCGCCATTGTTTTGGTAGAGTTGGTCTTCACTGAAGTTGGTGACGTACAGATCGAGATCGCCATCGTTATCGTAATCACCGACGGTAGTGCCTGTGCCATAGGCAGTGCTGCCCACACCTGTTTCTTTAGTGACATCGGTAAATGTGCCGTCGCCATTGTTTCGGTAGAGGGTGTTAGGTTGTGCTTGGTTTGATGGACTGTCCGTCTGAATTGCGCCGTTGACGAGGTAGATGTCCAGATCGCCATCGCTGTCATAATCAAAGAATCCACCGCCGGATCCGAGAAACTCGTTGAAGAGCCGCAAGCCGCTTCTGCCGTCGGTATGCACAAACGTCAGCCCCGCAGATTCGGTGACATCAACGAAAATTTGTTCTGCTGACACAGGCGCGCAATATTGGAAACCGATGAATATTGCTGTAATTATTATTGATGCGAAAAGGCGATAAAGATGTGTAGTGTTGTTGGGATTGTTTTTTTCCATAAAAGTAGGTTTATCGCGGTGTTTGTGCGTCTTTATTTTGAACGTTCTAAGTTGTGCAATGCCTTCGAAGCGTTGCTATCATTTGGGTCAATCTGTGTGATGTGCCGGTAGATGTCTATCGCCTTCTGAAACTGCCCTTGTTTTGTGTAAATTTCGGCTAACCCATGATACGCCAACGTGAGTTGCGGCATCTTTTCTATTGCCGTCTGTAGATGTGCTTCTGCTTTGTCAAAGGACTTTAGTTGCGTGTAGAGCCAGCCGAGTCGGACGTGTGCTTCTATGGCATCAGGGTTGAGTTCAAGGACTTTCTCAAAGAGCGGAATTGCATGCTCAGGCTTATGGAGGTTCATGTAGAGCCTCGCCAATTTATCGTATCCGGTTGTAAGGGTTGGGTTCAGACGCATCAGTGCCTGATATGTCGTAATTGCTGCAATGGTGTGCTTGTGTGCGAGGTGTATCTCTGCTAATTTCAGTCGGAGGGTGGTGTTCGTAGGGTCTTCCGCAAGAGTGCCTTCGATTGCGTATGTCTGGTCGTAGTAGGTTTTCATCTGCTCGAACAATTTG
Organism: Candidatus Poribacteria bacterium; assembly: GCA_963662915.2. GTDB lineage: Bacteria > Poribacteria > WGA-4E > WGA-4E > WGA-3G > WGA-3G. The sequence continues at coordinate 4,526,342 of CAXXEU010000002.1, forward strand.
AGCTGTTCAGTTGCTGCCGCTGTGTTGCCGAGAAGTCTATAGGCTTTTGCGAGATTATAGTAATTGCTCTGGGCATAGGGCTTTTTCTGGATCGCCGTTTGGTAATGTGGCACAGCTTGTTCGGGTCTCTGCTGCATCAAGGCAATTAGACCGAGCCATTCGTAGACTTCGGCGAAATCGGGGTTGTGCGTCAGCGCACGTTTGAAAGCGGTACGTGCTGCGTCCAATTTGGTTTGATGCGTGTAGATATAGCCGAGTCGGTAATGTGTATCCGCATTGGTCGGACATCTCTGGACGGCTTCTTTGGCGTGCTGTTCTGCGATGTCCAGTTTGCTCTGCTTACAGTAGATTTCGGACAGGGCGAGGTGCGTTAATCCGTGAAGTCTGTCCTTTGTGGAAAGGCTTTCGGGATCAGCAATTTTGAGAATTCTATTAAACGTCTGAATTGCTAACTCCAATTCGTCTTGCAGTTTATAAACGTTCGCCAGTTGAAAGAGTGCGTGTGAGTTTGTGGGGTGTTGCGATAGAATTGATTTAAAGGTATCCACTGCTTGTGGATAGCGCCGCAATTTGGCGTATTCCAGGCCTTGTCGAAACGTTGCTGTCGTTTCGGTCCTGCTGGGGGAGGGTATAAGCCACACAATAGCGGTCAGGGTCAGAACTGCGCCGATACATTGATGGTATTTACGACTTGTTTCCATGCCGATTTTCCTGAACGAACTACGACTGTTTATCGACCACATCTTGAATCCAAGACAGGGCAGCCATGCTCGAGGACCAGCCGATAGACGTTACTGCAAGGAGCGCCACCTGTTGGATTTCTTCTCTCGTAATACCTTCTCGGAGGGCGCGACGGGTATGTGAATGTACGGCGCCCTCAGACTTTGCCCCGATAGCGAGTGCGAGTTTGACGAGCCTCGCTGTCTTGGGTTCAATGGGACCGGCGGTGCCGCATGCTTCACCTAACGCCTGATACGCTTTCCAAACTTCGGGATATTCTTCAATGACATTCTGAAGGAAATCGGGTAATTTATCTTTCATTTTTAGTTGTTGGTTACCAGATTAAAAGTAATATTCTGTCCGGTGCGGTTCCAAACCGCACCTACAAAATTAAAGTGGGACAGCGATAGTGGAATTGATGCGTTTCTATCCGGTTTTCTCTTTTGGTGGTGTTCCATTCTCTTGTTGTGCCTGTGTTGTAGTTTCGGTTTCCTCTGACTGATTTTCATTGAGTCCCGCCTTGAAGTTGGTGATGCTTTGACCGAGTCCTTTCGCCAAGTCGGGGAGTCGCTTTGCGCCAAACAGAAGAAAAACGATAGCCAAGATTATTATGAGTTCTGTAATTCCAGGCATACCCATGATGTGTGTACCTCCATTAACATAGTTCGCGAATCCGCTTATACGCGGTGATGTTGTAGAATATGTTACCACATAAAAAAAAATCTGTCATGTAAAATTGGTAGGGGTCATTTAGTTTTCCGAAATTTTAGATATTCAATGATCTCAGATCCACTGTAGGACAGTGAATGCCCTATCCAGAAAAACGCTATTGACATCAGACGCAAAGCGTGCTATAATTTAAAGGGTAGTTTGCGACGCTAATGGTGGAGGAACTTGGTTATGAACAAGGTGCTGGTCAGCGATCTGCTGTCACAGCGAGGTTTAGATGTTTTAAAAGAGAGCGACGATTTTGAGGTGGATGTTATCCTCAATCTCTCGCCGGAAGAACTGCTGGACCGAATTGCTGACTACGATGCCTTACTTATCAGAAGTGCGACGAAGGTAACGAAGGATGTTATTGATGCGGCGACGCGGTTGAAAGTCATCGGACGTGCTGGGGTCGGTGTGGATAATATTGATGTGCAAGCGGCGACGCGAAATGGTATTTTGGTCGTTAACACGCCGACGGGGAATACAATTGCGGCGGCGGAGCATACGATTGCGATGCTGTTGGCGTTGGCACGCAATATCGTGCCTGCTGGAATTTCGCTGAAAAATAGGAGTTGGCATCGGAACGATTTCATTGGTGTTGAGTTGTACGGAAAGGTTTTTGGGACTGTTGGGCTCGGCAGGATTGGACGGGAAGTTGCATACCGGGCGCAAGCCTTCGAGATGCACGTCATCTCGTATGATCCGTATATTTCAGAGAGCGCAGCGGAAAGAATGGGCATCCGGCTTGTCGATCGGGAGACGCTGTTTCGGGAATCGGATTATATTTCCGTTCATACGCACCTGAACGCCGAGACCTATCATAGTATTGGTGCGTCAGAGTTTGCGCTGATGAAATCGAGCGGTCGGTTGATTAACTGTGCGCGCGGTGGTATCATTGATGAAGATGCCCTTTACCACGCCTTGGCGGCAGGTGAACTTGCCGGTGCTGCGCTGGATGTTTTTGAAGACGAACCTGCAACCGATACACCCCTATTGGACTTAGAGAATTTCCTCGCCGTTCCGCATCTGGGTGCGTCAACATCTGAGGCACAAGAGCATGTCGCTGTTGAAGTCGCGCAGCAGGTGATGAACGCACTTCGCGGACTGCCTGTTGCCAATCCTGTAAATCAGCCCAAGATTGATCCACGAACGCTTGATATTTTAGGTCCCTATTTGGAACTTGCTGAAAAGATCGGCAGCTTTCATACGCAGATTGTTGAGGGGCGAATATCAGCGATTAAAATCCATTATAGCGGTACCCTTTTCCAGCAGGAGGATGTTACACCCGTGACCGTTGCTTTGCAGAAGGGGCTTTTGGCACCGGTACTCAGAGATGTTAACTATGTAAACGCGCCTTTTCTGGTGAAGCAACGCGGCATCGCTGTTACAGAAACGAAGAGCGAGACGGAGGCGGATTTTGCGAACTCGCTGGCGATTACGGTCACGACGGACAAGGGTGAGGCGGTAATTGAGGGTACTGCTTTCGGCAGAAAGGATATCCGCATCGTCCGGATAGATCAACTTCATATAAATGTAAGGCTGACTGGGTATATTCTCCTTATCTATAACCGCGACCAGCCTGGAATGATAGGTTTGATGGGAACAATCTTAGGGGAACACGCTATCAATATTGCGGATATGGCGGTCGGACGTTCACGCTTGTGGGAGCGAGCTGTGACCCTTATTAACGTGGATAGTCCTGTACCTCGGCACGTTTTACAAACGATCGCTTCACAAAAGCAGATTGACTTTGTTAAGCAGGTCTTCCTCGATTAACATTATCCTGATCGAACCGCGAGGAATAGTGAAAAACGGTAATTGTAGCCTGCAACGACGGCGCAGGCGGATATACGGCGATTAACGTTATTTACCCAATTATCCTAACCGAACCGCAAGGAATAATTAAAAATTGGATGCCAAACAGAAATGTCTATTTATTAATGACGAAATTCCGAAGGCGAAGTTATTTGAGAGCGAAAAGCGGGAGGTCCATCCTGATTGCAATACTTCGTGGCGTATCTCGCCAGAGCCGTTTTGGATTTCCGAGACGGACTTGAGATGGTTTGAAGAACTCGGTTCGCATCTTTTAAATTTTTATCGTGCTTGCAATCTACTCTATTCACAGAGTGTTCGCGGGATTCAACCGGCATGGGTGGCTGAATACTTAGAATTCGGTAAGCCTCAAATGGTTATCCAGTATGGGCGGATGAACCGTTTTAAAAGCCAACTGCCCGGCGTACTGCGTCCAGATATTCTCCCGATAGGTGATCGGATGGTGATTACAGAACTGGATTCGATACCGGGTTTCATTGGTGGGACAGGTTGTCTGGCGCGGTTATATGCGCAGCTCGGCTATTCTATCATTGGTGGTAGCGACGGCATGGTAACTGGATATGCTGAGATGATCCGAGCATTGGCGAAGAAAGATGATCCGACACTTGCAATTGTTGTTTCAGATGAATCAGAAGATTATTGGGCGGAGATGGTATGGCTGGCTGCGGCACTTTGTGAAGCAGGGTTGCCAACTTTCGCTTGCAAACCACAGGAAGTGATTTTTACTGAGGATGGGTTGTTCGTTGACAGTGGAACGGATAGGGTAGCGGTTGATGTGTTATACCGTTTTTATGAATTGTTTGATCTTCTCAATATCCCGAAAGCCGAGTTGATGCTCTATAGTGCGAAGAAACGCACCGTCGTGATGACGCCGCCCCCGAAATCCTACTTAGAAGAGAAATTGTGTCTTGCGCTTTTCCATCATCCTGTGCTTCAACCGTTTTGGCAACGGCAGCTCGGCAAAAGAAGTTATCCGTTCTTACGAGATGTGATTCCAGAGACATGGATTGTCGATGCCCGTCCACTGCCTCCACATGCCGTGATTCCTAATTTAGAGGTGAATGGAAACGCTTTGACGGATTGGCGGCAACTCGGTTCCCTAACGCAGAAACAACGGGAATTAGTTATCAAGCCGTCTGGTTTTTCGGAGCTTGCGTGGGGGAGCCGTGGCGTGGCGATTGGGCACGACATCCCGACGGAAGAATGGGAAGCCGTTATTGAGAACAGTCTTGAGAATTTTGAGAGAAACCCATACGTTCTACAGAAGTTCCATACAGCCGAACGCGTGCGGATGCAGTATTATGACTTCGATCGCGCAGAGGTTCAAGAGATGGCGTGCCGTCCGCTGCTCCGTCCGTACTATTTTGTCGTTGGAAATACGGTTAAACTCGGCGGCATGCAAGCGGCGGTCTGTCCTGCTGACAAGAAGATTTTACACGGTATGGTGGATTCGATTATTGTGCCGTGTGCCGAGCGGCAATAGGAGAGTAAGTGTGGTTTAAACCGCGCCGGATTCGCAAAGATCGCGAAGCAAGAAAAATAAGGAAGGTAATTCAGTAATGCAATTGAATGAGAAGCAGTTGGCACAGTTCTGCAATAATGGTTATCTTGCGATTGAGGGATTTTTCAGCTCGATTGAAGCGAAAGCTCTCCGACTGGAATTGGAGCGGATTTACGAGACAGAACTCGAAAGTGGGACGGGTATCAACTGTGCGGTGCAAACAGATGGGACGCAACGGGACAATGCAGGCGAAAGGCAGAACCTTCAGGTCATTCCGCTCAACAATCGGAGCGACTTGCACAAAGCGTTGCCGTTTCATCCGAAGGTCATTTCTGCTGTTCAACAGTTGATTGGTGATGAATTTATGTTGGAATTGGATCAGGCATTCTGGAAACCGCCAAAGGTCGGTATCGGGACGAGTTGGCATCAAGATAATGCCTATTTCAAGATTGCCGACCCGTTGCGCGGCACGGCGATGTGGATTGCTATCCACGATGCGAACGTTGAGAACGGGTGCATGCACGTCATTCCGGGGAGCCATCGGGAGATGTATGAACACTACAAGGACCCATTGAGTGACCATCACATTCGATGCGATCCGCCAGAGGAACGTGCGGTGCCGATTGAATTGAGAGCAGGGGGTGTACTTTTCTTTTGTTACGGTGTAGCGCATTGCACGAAGTCGAACCTCTCTGACAAGGAACGCGCAGGGGTTGCCCTCCATTTCCTCCACAATGATTTCGGGGGTCGGGAACTCTGGGAGAAGGGAAACACAACGAAGCCGATGCTCCGCGGTCCCCTCGCAACCGGTGGAGAAACTGAATTCGGCGAGAAATTTGAAGGTAGATGGGAAGAACTGATGAACGCTGTGCTGGGAGTCTGATTAACGTGGGTTCAGGATTTCCACTTTTTCTGAAATTATGTACCCTTTCCGTCCCAAAGGCACCTTTTTAATTATGAGAGGGTTTTCTGTTTTAGATAGGACTTACGCAAAATTACGATAGGACATCAATTTTGCGATGGATATACACTTATGACCACAGGATTGGTGCGGTTACAAACCGCACCTACAAGTGCAGTGCGTAAGTCCTGTTAGATTAAAAAATTTGCACCTCTTACATTGGACGTGTGCTAATTATATCCGAATAGACACGCGTATGTTTTCGGTGTAATAGGATCTTTACGAAGGGACGGACGAAATGAGATATTTCCTGAGTTATGTGGTATTTCTCTCCCTGATATTTGGAATTGTAGACTATGCTACGGCAGCTCTTACTGACGACCTTGTGGTTTATTTTACATTTGACAATATCGAAGGTAAACGGATTTTTGATGAATCTGACAATGGTCTGGATGCTGAGGTTATCAAGAATACCAAATTTGTGGAGGGCAAACATGGGAATGGGGTTCACATCACTGGTGAGATTGAAGATTGTGTGAATATTCCCGCTGCTGATAGACTGGAAATTGACAGTGCGATTACGATGATGGCGTGGGTGTATCACGAAGATTGGATAGGGCGGACTTTTCAATGGTTTGATAAGGGGAGTTATAGTGCTGAGACCAAACATGGGTACGGTATGGCGGTTTTTGATAGCGAAGAGCATGGTTCTGGTATTGGAGTTATCGTAGGTGGTGCATTCCGGACACACCTAATAATCCTGCATGATTTGGAAAATAAGACATGGCATCACATTGTCGGAACTTGCGAAGACAAGCGTGTCAAAATCTATCTCAACGGGAAAAATCTAATTGAGCATGAGGTCGGATTTAACTTCATTGGTACAAATGAGGAGGATTTGCGGATTGGGTGCGCTAAGGGTAAACCCGAATATGCATTTGAAGGTGGCTCTATTGACGAAGTCGCGATATGGAGTCGTGCGCTTGGTGAAGATGAAATCAGAACTGCGATGCGGGGCCCGCTGTTTGATGTTACACCGAAGGATAAGGTTGCTACGACGTGGGGAGATATTAAGCAGGAGGCGTTTTAGCCTTAGCGGAAATGCAGGTATTGAAGTTACACGTATGTGTTCGCATCGCTAAACCAAAATGTATTGCGTTCTTCTCAATTTCGTGATACACTTTAATCGCTTCCGAACAAGTTTGTGTCTTTGATATAAGATGACTTCACAGGAGGACGGATAGAATGAAACGGATATTTAGTCACATGGCGTTACTTTGTGCTATGATGTTTATAGCAGTAGGATATGCTACAGCAGATTTAGCGGAAGGACTTGTCCTTTACTTTACGTTTGACAATGTAAATGGCAAGATGATTGTTGACGACTCTGGCAATGGACTTGACGCAGATATTATCGCGAACACCGATATTGTGAAAGGCAAGTACGGGGATGCGATTCGTATTACAGGCATCGGTGCAGATTGCGTCAATGTGCCAGCCTCCGATGATCTGAAAATCACCGGTGAAATCACAATGGCGGCTTGGATCAATCAGGACTCTTGGGGGACTGACGCGCAGTGGTTCGACAAAAATTGCCATAACGGGGGTGAGCATTCTTCCTACGGCATCGGTGCTTTCAACGGCGGTGCGAATTTTAATATGTTCTTGGGAACCGGCAACAGTAGACCGACGCTGAGTCAGCCGCATGGGTTGGATGAGAAGACATGGTATCACGTGGTTGGAACTTATGACGGGACAACTATGAAAGTCTACGTTGATGGCGAAGTCGCCGCGGAGAAGGACGAAAAGTTTGATTTCAAAGGCACCAACGATCAGGATTTGCGGATTGGATGCTCTAAGGACAGACCGAACTATACCTTCGAGAACGGTTCTATTGACGAGGCTGCTGTCTGGCGGCGTGCACTCAGCGAAGACGAAATCCAAGAGATTATGAACGAAGGGTTCCTTGCAGTTTCACCGCTTGATAAAGCTGCAACAACATGGGGCAGTATTAAACGAACAACTGGCACACGTTAAAAACGAACTTTTGTAAACGTTGAACGGCACAGGTATTAGCCTTAAAGAATGCGAAGTACCTGTGCCGTTTCTATAGGGGCAAAAAAAATGGTAAAAATTGGAATTGTCGGTATCGGATTTATGGGCATGATTCACTACTACGGAATTCAGCGCGCTACCGGTGCCGAAGTGGTTGCTATTTGCACACGGGATCCGAAGAAACTCTCTGGCGATTGGACCGGCATTCAGGGCAATTTTGGACCCCGCGGCGGTATGGAAGATCTCTCAAACGTCCGGAAATATAGTGAGATTGACGAGTTCCTCGCGGATGAGGAGATTGATCTGGTCGATATTTGTCTGTCGACACATCTCCACAAACCCGTCAGTATGGCATCTCTTGCGGCGGGGAAACATACACTCGTTGAAAAACCGATCTCTATCTCGATTGACGATGCGAATGAACTTGTTGAACTCGCGGAAAAGATAGGAGCGGATCGGAAGGCTGCGCTACAAAGTCCGTGTTTTCTGATGGTCGCCCATGTGCTTCCTTTCTTCGCGGAATATGCGTATGCAAAACGGATAGTGGAAGAAGGGAAATACGGCAAATTGCTCGGTGCACATTTCAAACGTATTACCTCCAGATCCGGGCGGCCACGAAGTATCGATGATCTCGAAAAGAGTGGCGGTCCGGGAATCGATTTGCACATCCACGACACGCATTTCATTCAATTACTATGTGGTGTTCCGGATGCTGTGTTTTCTCAAGGTAAACTTGCAGGTGGTGACTATGTGGAGTATTTGACGACACAATACATCTACAACGATAAAGATATTTCTGTGAGTTGTTCATCTGGCGGGGCAACGCAGCGTGGGCGTGCGTTCTCGCATGGGTTTGAAATCTATCTCGAAAACGCCACACTCCTTTATGACTTCTCAACATTAGCAGGTGAAGCGTCTACTGCGGTGCCGTTGACGCTTCTGAACAATGCGGGTGAAGTCGAACAGGTAGATTTAGGTGATGTTGATCCGATCGATGCTTTTACTGCCGAACTTCAATACGCTGTTGACGCGATTGACTGGGAAAATGAACCGACGGCACTGTCGGGGGTCGGTGCCAGGGACGCGCTGTTGCTGTGCTATAAAGAGGCAGAATCGATTAGGACGGGTGAGATTGTAGCGATTCGTTAAGATGTAAATATGTTGTTACGGCACGACGGCGCGTGCCTACTACTTTATATAATGACTTCTTTCTATTCTGTTAGCAACATCGGTGAACTCTATGTTCCTGTTGAGTGTCGGGAGGCTGTTTTCGCGCGAGCGCGCGTCAAGTTGTTCGTACATCAGGACTTGAGGCATCTCAATCGGATCTTCACGCATATTCGACACCGTGGTGTTGCCGTTGTGGAAGGACGCTGGGAACAGATTACCGATGTTATGGACTATATCCAACGCCACAAACAGGATTTAGTTCAACAGTCGCAGCGTGAAACCAAATCCCGTGATCGAAAAGCGTCGCGCGGAAGATCTGCAAGCCGTGCTTTGCAAGAAGCCTTAGCGCGACTCATGTGTTGGGCAGATGCGGACGGAGTATTACAAGTTGAGCCACCACCGCCCCTTCCTTATCTATTGGAGTTTGCGGGTGAGCCGCCCGGAGTGAATGCAGAGAAGCCTTTTCTCGTGTCTCTAACGAAGATTCAACAGATTCAGAACGCTCTGTCGGATACGTACCCTATTCATGTGCTTGATGCCTCGCTGCTCGCTTCTGAGAACGTCCTTGCACCGCGTTCACAAGAAACAATTGAATGCTTTCAAGAAGCGTTGCAGTATGTCCGTCAAGACGCGCCTGCTACGGTTGCTGATATTGGGTGTGGCAGTGGATGTTTGACCTTGTTGGCACGGCAGGAATTGGGGGAACAGGTTCAGATATACGCCTCCGATCTGCTCCCAGAAGCCGTCGCCACAACAAAGTTGAACCTTCAACGCCTGCTCTCAGATTCAGCGACTGTACACGTCATGCCGCCCGGCGACCTATTTGATCCTTTTCTTTCATACCAGTTTGATACGATTATCTTCAATGCGCCGTGGGTTGTCGCCCGTGTCCGTAACCGCGCCGAACTCGCTATTCACGACGAAAAACAGGAGACGGTGAAACGCTTTTTTACGCAGGTGCCGAAGTCTCTGAAACCTGATGGCACGATTTTATTGGGTTACGCCGACGCTTCGGGATCTAAGGCGATTGATAATCTTGAAGCGGTAATTGCGGAAACCGGTTTCAAGGTGGACACTCTCTTTAAGAGACGGGTTGCAACGCATCGCTCTAAACGGAAGTGGGAGCAGATTCGGGTGTATGTGTTGCGTCGGGTGTAGATGGGTTGTCTGAGTCGCGGCTTGTGAATGGCGGTTAGCGGTTGGCAATTGGTGTTTGTCAGAATCAGGATTTACAGGATTATAGGATTTAGGCAAGATAGATTCTTTGCTCCAGCGGAGCAATATGTCTATAGAATTCTTGATTTCTGGTTGACGAGTCATCGGAAAGATGGTATGCTAACGGAAATATATCTCTGGAGGTTGTAGACTTGAGCACGACGGATTATCGCAACCAAGAAACACTTAATAAAGCACTGAACATATACCGTACTTGCATGCGCGGGTTTATTATTTTTCATTTAGCGCAGATTCCGGGTACGACCGCTGAAGATGTAGTTATTGAGTCTGTGAGTGATCAGCGAGCAGATGCAATTGATAGTGCCTTGAACGCAGGCAAGGATATTAAATCTATAATTGACATTGATGACTTTCCACTGCTTGTTACTCGTAATTGGGGAAATATTTTTAAACAACTACTTAACGACGACAAGGGGTTTGGGAATCAACTTTGGCTTATAAAGGACTGTCGGGACCAAAACTGGGCACATCCAGACGAAGAAGATGCTAAAGACGAAGGCACTCGGGCATATCTGTTCCTCGTCGCCGAGGTCCTTCGCAAAATCAAGAGACCTGACAAGCAGCGTGAAGTTGAAACTATCCGAGATGAACTCTTTTTTGACGACTCTGCGGAACGTCTCGAAAAAGCAGAAAAAGACAATGCCGAATATAAAAAATCGCTCGCGGCAGCAGAACAACGCTTTGCCGATGTGGAATCAGAAAAGCGTAAATACGAAAAAGACAACACAGACCTTTTACAAAAAGTTGATGAAAAAGAGAAACAACGTAAGAAATTGGATAGGAACCTGAAGAATGCAAAGAAGAGGAATGACAAACTTAAAAGTGACGTAGCAGGCGTGGAAAAACGTTTAGAAAAATCCGAAGCAGTACGAGCGGACTATAAAAACCGTCTTGAAACTAAATCGAAAGAACTAAACGGGACTCATGCAGAATGGAAGGAGACCGAAGAACGCCTTGCGACTGCATTAAATCAGCTTGCAGCTGCCCAAGGAGCGGAAAAGGGCATTGCGGCGCGTCTCAGAGCCGTGCAAAACCTATTCACAGTAGCGGCAATCGGAGAGCGGGAAGTTCAAGAAGTATTTCAAAGCGTATATCCACCTATTGAAACTGATTCTACTGTTCGGATACTTGACCGCCGCGGTGTGAACAAGAAAAATTATCTTTTAGAGTTGTTAGAACAGAAGCAGCCTACTATCATCTATGTTCAAAGTGAGGTGATGGTTGACCTCTTGTTGGAAAGGATTATTCCAGAGAAAGCGGACCTTCTCGAAAAACATGGTCAGCAAACCTCTGAGGCAGAAGAAGCGGAGATTCTGGAAAAACTTGCGATGGGCGAGTTAATTGCTGTTGTTTCAAGTCGTACAGTTTCCATACTGTCTGAGGCTCATTGTGTTGAACACTTTGTTTTCTGTCATCTTGTTCCGAGTTTAGATGTGTTTTTTGAACGATGTCAGACTGCTTTTACATCAGCAAGAAATGTGTATTTGCACCTCATCTATAACAACAAAGAGGACATTGAGAGATTAAATCAGTGGTTATTTCAAAAGTATCCAGAAAGGGAAATGTTGGAAAAACTCTACACAGAATCGAAAAAACTGGCAGAAGCAAATAGTAATTTCATTGAATCTGAGAAAGTCTATAACGAATTGAATATGGCAAAGTTGGGGATTGAAACGGGTCTTACTATTTTTGAAGAGTTACGTTTGATTGATCGTAATGAGGATTGCATACAATTCCTGCCACCCTCTGGAAGAAAGTTGGATGAATCGAAAATTTATGATAGAGGTGAGAAACTGAAACAGGAAGTAACGGAGATTCACGCATTTCAACTTGAGCAGCCGATTGAAAAAATTTGGGAAAAGATAACTTTGAACAAGGCCGATGGATCGGCGAGGCTGGGAAACCTCGCCTACCTGCTTTAAGGGAGGGATGTGAGATTAATCCCGAACGATAGACACGGGTGTTCCTTCCTGTAACCGGTGCTGTTCACTGACGATTACCTGTGTTCCGTTAGTGAGTCGCGAAGTAATCTCAATTTCGCCACCGTAGATAGCACCAACGGTTACCTGTTCCCGATGCGCTGCGTTCCCCTTAACAGTAAAGACAGTCCCACTTCCGTTCTGGATATGTAAGACAGCACGTAATGGGAGCAATTGTACATTTTTTCGTTCGCTGGTTTTGATAGAAACTGTGATGGCAGCTCCCGGTTTTAAGCCGTTATTGTGAGAGAGCGTTCCCACAAAGTTCGGCACGGTTGCCTGGACAATCACTGTGTTGTTTTCAGGGTCAATCGTTGGACTCATAAAGTCAATTGTGCCGACAATATTCTGAATGCCGGAATCCGTAGAAATCAAGACGAGTTCACCGTTGTTAATGCGGCGCGCCGCCCCGACGGGCATGCGCCAAACGGCTGTGAGGACATCAACGCCGATTATTGTAAATATCGGTCTCGCTGCAGGCGATGTGGCGGATAGGACCTGATCTCCTACATTTGAGTGGCGTGTTTCAATAATACCGTTGATCGGGGATTTAATAGTGGCATCGCTCGCCTGTTCCCGTGCGATTTTGAGTTGTTCTTCGGCTTGACTCACGGCTAATTTCGCAATTTCGATCTCATGTTCCCAAGATTTTGCTTCCACCAGTTTCTGCACGGCGTCAAGGTCCCCTTGTGCTTGGGTAACCTTTGATTCTGCCAAAGCGATTTCGCGTTCCCAGCCGCGAATTTCCACCAGTTTCTGAGTGACGGCTAACTCTGCTTTTGCCCTTTCCACAGAAGGATGCCTCGCGCCTTCCTTAAATTGAGCTGCTGTAACGATGGCTTCTTCGTAACGGGTTTGTGCGACTTTCAAACGGTTTTCTGCTGCTTCAAAATCGCTGTCACTGATGTGCTGTTTTTCATGCAGCGACTTTGTGCGTTCAAAATCCAACTGCGCTTTGTCGAGCTCCACTTTTGCCCGTTTCAAGGACTGCTCTGCATTTGTTTTCGATTTTGCGATGGATTCCTCAGCTGCTGCGTATGCCGCTTCTGCCTGCACAAGTCGGTTACGAATACGCATCTCGGCAAGTGACTTCGTTTCCGTGAGCTGCGACTGCGCTGTCATTAGCGTTTCCTGTGCAACGGCTAACTGAGATTCAACGCGTGCTTGGGTATTTGCTAATGTTGACGTGAGTTGGGATTGCGCGCTGCTCAACGCTGACGCTGCACGTATCACGGCGAGTGTGCTCGCGCCCGAATTGGTTTCTCCAAGTACGTCGCCTTTCGCTATGCGCTGTCCGACTGTCGCATGCATCGCGACAATTTCTCCGTGAACATTGGCAAATACTTTTATCTCTGTTTGTGGTTGTAAATGTCCGGCATACTGCTTTGTGGAAACAATTGTCCCGCGTCTCGCTGTTGTAACCGATACGGCTACCGGTGATGTCGTCTCTTGAGCAATCGCATTGCCAACACTGAAACAATAGCAAATGGCAAGGAGTTTTATCAGATATGTTTTCAAAGGGGGGCTATTGGTCATTTTTGAGTTTGTCCTTGAAATCCTTTGTGAACTTTTTCATCTTCGGATGGATTATGAATTGACAGTAAGGCTGCCTTGGATTCAATTCAAAATAGTTTTGGTGATCATCTTCAGCAGGATAGAAGGTATCTATTGGGGTAATTTCTGTAACAATTGGGGCTTCCCACATATCGGCGGCATCCATTTCTGCTTTAGATTTTTCGGCGATGCGTTGTTGTTCTTCCGTGTGATAGAAGATTGCTGAACGGTATCGGGTGCCGACATCAGCCCCTTGGCGATCGCGCGTCGTAGCGTCATGCGTGTGCCAAAAAACTTCCAATAATTCTTGATAAGAGATAACACTCGGATCGAATTGAATCTGAATCACCTCGGCGTGGCCCGTCATTTCCATACATACTGCTTGATAAGTCGGATTGACAGTTGTTCCACCGGTGTATCCTGAGACGACCTCATGGACACCTTTCAGTTGCAGAAAGACTGCCTCAACACACCAAAAGCAACCTGCTCCAAATGTTGCTGTCTCTAATTGCATTTTTTATTAGCGGCTTTCGCGTCGTGGCGAAGTCCGCGTTTCTCCTTTTTAATAGTTATGAGTCGTCAGTTGTCGGTTAAGCTCCGAACTTGCAAAAAGCGAAGGACTGTGCTATACTTGTGCCATGAAACATGTTCTCTTACTCTCCATATTTCTATGCTTGTTGGCATGTCAATCAGCGGATCAGCGGGCAAAAGCATTTGTCAACCAATTTGGTGATACGGAAGTGTTTCGTCGCACTGAAGCGGGTGAAGCCTTAATCGAGATGGGACCCGCGGCGATTGATGCCCTGATTCAAGGGGTCTCCGATGAAAATCCTCAGATTCGTGAGATGTCAGTGTGGACACTCAGCGAGATCAGGACCCCGGCTACTCGCGTTGTGCCTGCTATTATCACTTCCCTCACCGACCCGGAGGAGACTATCCGCGTTGTCGGTTCGGTTGCGCTTCAGAATATAGGTGAACCTGCCGTACCATATCTTATTGATGCCTTAACCGCACCGTCAGCGGAAATTCGATTGAATGCTGCTTATGCGTTAGGTGAGATTGGTACGCCACTGGATACCATTATTCCTGCGCTTATTAAGGCACTCACTGATGCGGAGTGGAACGTCCGTCGGCTTGTTGTACGTGCTTTGATTAGGATAGGTACTCCCGCAGTGGATCCATTGATTCAGGCACTGAATTCACCCGATCAAGATCTCCGTCGCATGGCAGAACGTGCTTTGAACGATATGGGCACTGTGCAAGCCCTTCGGGCGATTGCAGATGCTAAGAAGCGGTCGCTTGACCGTTGATTCTATTCAGAAGAAATTCTTTGTCCTTCGATACGGAGGCAATCGTCCCAGTAGGTGACAGCATACGTCTTCACGGAATCCGGTTGATGGGTTTGCTCAAGGTACTGCGAGATCCAATCAAGCAACTGTTGTTGGAGAGAGGGGCGAATTTCACCGTCAACGTAAGCGAGTTCCTGAAAGTCCTGCCGCGTATCTACGTCTAACTGGAAATCAATTTGGCGATATAACACAAGGTTGACTATCAACCCGAGTGTGAGTTGCTCAATGGGATTCGGGAAAATGCTAAGCGGTGGGTCGAGAGCGAATAAATTTTCCTGCGGTAGGGCGTGGACGTAGTGGCATCGGTTCTCGATGCACGCCAGCTGCTGGTCAATCGTATCAACCTCAGCCAAGTGGATAAATGCTCTTGGGAAGTCTGCCTCTCTTATTGTCACTTGAAGCGTCCGAATCGTCGTCCTATAAGTTAGCAACGCCTTTAGAAATTCGAGTTCCGTCTGTGTATAGATTGGGATGCTTTCGGTCTCCATATCCGTGTAGTTTGCACCGAGGGTCCGTTCTTCATCCGATGTAGGCGGTAGAATTGCGCCGTTGTCTAAGAGGTGTCGTGCTCTTTCTAACAATTTTTCTGTTAGCGTATTGCCGATTTGGAAGAATTTGACGACTCGGTTTTTACAGAGGAGGTACACTGCTTTGTCAAGGTCGCCTTTACTGCCGTATTCTAATCCAAGACTTGTGAGGGTGAAAGCGGTTTGGATATGCGTTCGGAGTGCCGATTCATCTGAGAGGTCTCTCGTCTTCATTGTGATGAGTTTGTGGGCAATAGCGGCGATGTTCTGATAGAGCGTATCCACCTGTTCACGCGGAATACCGTCGAGAGTGTCTCCGTGTGCGAGTGCTTGTGCGAGGAAGAGCCGGCTATCAAGAGTAGCGTCTGCTACAAGGGAGAACCTATTCGTCTTTGTCGTCGAGTTCATCGTCATCGTCGTCCTCATCAAGTGTAAGTGACTCTAAATCGACCTTTTCCATGAGATCGGCTTCAGTGATGTCAATGCCAGTTTCCTTATCACGCGCTGTGAGCCGTTCGGACCTTTCTACTTTCGCCGTATCGAAAACAGCGGCGAGTTCAGTTTCAATATTGTCTGCGGCATCAATATCGGAGAGTTCGTTGATGAGCATTCCAAAAACCTCATGGTCAGCTTCCCAGATGGCATCGCAAATTGCCCGTGCGCGTTCGTCGGCATAGTCAATTGCAGGCGAGCCTGGGTCCATCAATTCATTTTCGAGGAACATAGCGGTGTATTGACTTTTGACTGTGATGCGCCCGTGGAGAAGGATTGCTAACAACCGGAGGTCGAGTTCTCTGAGAAATCGCCGCAAGTCATCCCGTTCACATTCGGAAAGTTCAAAAAGCCAGAGGTCTAATGACTCTTCATCAATTTTTCCATTGTGCCAGACAGCGATGTCGAGTAGTTCTTCAAACTGTTCGTTTGAAAGACATGGCAATAGTACCGAGGCGAGTCCTGTGCCGAGCATTGTGTCGAGGACTTGGAGTACATCCTCGGTAGGGCTTTCCTGAATAAGTTCGGTACAATCAGGCACGAGATAATAAAGCTGCTCTCGTGATTTCGGGTTCCGGGTTGCAGAGAGTATCTCGAGTTGCTGCTGCTTTTTGAAGCTTTGAAAGAGTTGCTCTGCTTCGCGCGTTGGTAGAGACAGAAGCTTCTTACTTTCGGAGCGTGGAACTAATGTTTTGGGACTGTTCATGCCGACTCCTCCATGTGAAACGGGATCCGATAACAGATGACATCTTATGCGATTACCTCAAAAGTTATTCCTGACGAAATTGAGGTTTTTCGCTGCAGATGCTATTGGATCATCTTTTCCGGGCGTTTCGAGTACGAACCAACTGTCGTATCCGATAGCGTGTGTAGCGTCAAAGACTGCTGGAAAATCGACATCACCCTCACCAGCGTGATTGCCACTTGTATCCTTGATGTGCATCTGTGAAATGGCACTGCCCAAGTTCCGAATTTCGGATGGCGAGTCGTAACCGAATCCGGTGGCGTTACCCATATCGTAATAGACACCAACAGCCGCCGAGCCGACATTATCAATAATTCTTTGGTGTTGCTCTGCGCTTAACGTTGATTCAACTGCGAGAGAAATGCCATACTTTTCGGCGGTTTCGGCAGCGGCTTTCAACCCGTCTATGAAGCGTGGTGTGTCTATGTGGTCGTCCTCAATTTTGCCGTTCCCAAAAAATGGTACCAGAATCACCTTCGCCCCGAGTTGTGGCGCGGTTTCTGCGAGATATTGCAGCTTCGCGATTCCCTCGCTTCGGATGCTATCGGTTGGATGCATAAACGAATAAGCGGTGAACCCACCGGGTGATAGTGAGGGGATTTCAACCCCCGCTGCCTCTGCTAAACTGTTCACTTTATCGATGCCGCCGTCCTGCCAGAGCAGATGCTCACGGTAGTTGACTCCCATGCAGACCTCGACACCATCGAACCCGATTTCTTTCGCTTTCTGAAACGATTCTTCAAAGGAAACGGGCAACATTCCGTCCCGAATACCGACTTTCATAGTCTCCTCCTAAAGGATATAATCTACGATTCAGACTGAATTTTGGATTAATTCTGAATTTTAACATAGTCTTTACACGAATTGCAAGGAGATCGTCAAATTTTTTGGATTTGTTTTGTTAATTATGAAGTTATAGGAAATCCAGTTGATTTTTTCCATCTGATATGTTAGCATATTTTAAACTAAATCGTCTGTACAGACGAACCAAAAAACGTCTGAGAGGAAGGGAAACTTTTTTAGATGTTGACGGGTATTGTCTTGTACAGAAAAACAGAAAGGATATGTAATGAAACAGATTACTTGCATAGTTGGAATACTGCTTTTGTCTGTATGTCTCGTTCCTGGTGTTTTTGCCCAGAATTTGCTGAGCGATGAATTCCACGGGACGGGTCAAGACCTCCAGTCCTTCTGGCAGGTCAAGGACGGTGATAAGAGTCCTTGGGAACTGCAAGACGGATTGCTCGTTGCTGAGGCAGGTTTTGATCAGAACGTATGGACGGCTGATACGAGTACGCGTTTTTACCAAACCACGGATCAGGACCAGTTTGACATTGAAACGTTAATGACGGTTGATTATGCCGACGCGTGTACGGTTGCTGGTATTATCGTATATTCTGCTTCGACGCAGGATCACCAGGGCCGTGATGGTCAATGGGTGACATTAAAGTTGTGGGGGCGCGGTGCTGCGGACAACAATGCGGTACTCCAGTATCAGCGTCGTCAAAACGATGATGCTGCTTTGGGATATGTTGGTACACAACCGGGTTACATGCCGGATCAAGGTGTGATTCCGGTTGAGCTCCGTGTCAAACGCGATGGCGACGAATACGAGTCATGGTTCAAGCCGAATGCCGAGGGTGACTGGGTTTCTGTGGGTACAGTGACTAATGAACTCGAAGAACCGCTGGAAGTCGGCATCTACGTCGGCATCTGCGAAGGCGAAAGTGCTGCGGGTCGGATGACTGTCACTTTTGACTATTTCCGCGAGGCATCAAGCCCGGCGACACCGGTTGATCCGCGCGACAGGCTTGCTGTTACGTGGAGTGAACTCAAAGGACAGTAGTCGCGCGAACTATTTGTCGTTTTTTTGAATTGCTGGCGGTTGCGGTTATGCTCTATTCACTATAGGGATCCGTATGCCGCCAGTTTTCTTTAGAGAAACTTAATTTCCAAAAGGGTAGTTCTAACCAGAACTAACAGATTTCCGACTTGAGATGAAACGTACCTATCTCACGATTTTTGTCCTTATCCTCGTAATCTGTGGTGATTTCGCTGGTGCTGAAGTAAGCGAGACGGCTCAAGAAGTCCTCACCACAATAGAATGGGTCACCATTCCTGCAGGCACGTTTCTGATGGGTTCAACCCTCGAAGAGGCAGAGACTGCCTACGAGGACGCGAAGTTGCGGAGTTCGATGCTTGAACGGGACACCTTTGATGCGGAATTGCCACAACATCAGGTCTATTTGAGCACTTATGAAATCTCGCGGTATGAGATTACCAATGCCCAATACCGTGCTTTCATTGCGGCAACAGACCGTCCGACACCGCATGGACACAACGGTGAGGAGACGTGGACAGATGAGACGCTCAACGCTGATACACAACCTGTAGTGGGTGTAACGTGGTTCGACGCGCAAGCATTCGCGGAATGGGTTGGTGGAAGTCTTCCAACTGAAGCACAGTGGGAGCGCGCTGCACGCGGCACAGTAGCACGGACATATCCGTGGGGTGATACACCGCCCAAGGCACGTCAGCATGCCAACTTTGCACGCCGCTACAATCGTCCACTACCGGTGGGACAGTTCCCGAAAGGTAAATCACCAAACGGCATTGCAGACCTTGCTGGAAATGTGTGGGAATGGTGTCTTGATGAATACAACCCGACAGCCTACCAGCGAGGCAGTGGAGATGTGTCCAAAAATCCGCTCAACCTCCGTTTTCGAGATGTGCTTCGGGCAAGAGTGATTCGTGGCGGTGCCTGGGATGTTGGTCGCGCGTTTCTCCGCTCAGGTTTGCGATTCAAATTTTATCCGCTGGATTCAACGCATACAATCGGGTTTCGGGTTGTCCGTCCGCGTCCCGAAATAAAAGAATAGCATTTCTATCACTATGTTCCAACCCAAACACGATCCTTTCCGTCTGTTGGCATTCATATTAATACCCTTTCTTTTTCTTATATTTCCACATTTCAGCAGTGCTAATCCCTATTTTCGCGATGTAACCGATACGATGAAACTCGATTTTCGGCACGTCAATGGGTTTTCTGCAGAACGTCGGGTCGTTGAGCCGTTAGGGAGTGGGGGTGCGCTGTTTGACTTTGATAACGATGGCGATTTAGATATCTACCTCGTTCAAGGCAATTTGCTCTCACGGTTAACAGAACCGATGCCTGAAAACCGACTCTATCGAAACGATGCGGGTGTTTTCGTTGATGTCACGACATCTGCGAACGTTGGAGATACCGGATACGGTCTCGGTGCTGTCGCTGCGGATTACAATTCTGATGGGTATCGCGATCTGTATGTGACGAACTTCGGAAAAAATGTATTATACCGGAACAACGGTGATGGTACTTTTACGGATGTAACCGAGCAAGCGCGGGTCGAGTGTCCGCTGTTGAGCGCGAGTGCGGCATTCGCTGACATTGACCGTGATGGTGATTTGGATCTCTATGTATGCAACTACATTGAATATACTTTGGAGACTGATATTCCGTGCTATTACGAGAATCGGTTTCGGATTTACTGCGGTCCGAACGAATATGACGGTATCGCCGATGTGTTGTATCGCAATAATGGAGATGGAACGTTCAGAGATGTTACCGAATCGGCAGGGGTTTATGAACCGACGACGCGTGGTCTGGGTGTCGTTTTTACGGATGTGAATAGTGATGGTTGGGTGGATATCTACGTGGCGAACGATATGTCGCCGAATACACTTTTTATCAATCAGGGCGACGGGACTTTTCAAGAGGAAGGTGTGCTTCGCGGTGTCGCCTATAATGGCGATGGACTCGCAAACGGATCGATGGGTGTAGATGCTGGCGATTATGATAACGATGGGGATATTGATCTGTGGGTGACGAATTTCGCATTGGAGGCGAATTGCCTTATGCAGAACGATGGCGATGGCTATTTTGAGGACGTAACATTTGATACGAACCTCGCTGATCCGTCCTTCTACGCCCTCGGCTTCGGCACTCGCTTTATTGACTTTGATAACGACGGTTGGTTGGATCTGCTTGTGGGAAATGGACATATCTGGGATAATGTGACGCAAATGGACGCGAAGCAGCGTTACGCACAGCCTGTACAACTGTTTCACAATCAGGGCGGCACTCCAGAAAACCATATCGGTTTCACTGAGGTTACCGCTGCGGCTGGATTGGATAAAACATCTTACGTCGTCCGCGGGATGCTTTTCGGGGATATAGATACCGATGGTGATGTGGATGTTGTGCTGTGTCAATCGAACCGTCCAACGATTATTCTCAGCAATGAAGTCGGCAATGCGAACGCGTGGCTAACAGTGAAGTTAGTTGGGACAGATGGCAATACGGACGCGATTGGTGCGCAGGTGCAGGTAGAAACGGACGGGATGACCCTCCTACGAGAGGTTATCAGCGGCGCGAGTTATTTGTCAAGCAACGATCTCCGTCTTACCTTTGGGTTGGGAAGCGCAACACAGGTGGAAAACCTCCAGATTCGGTGGCACACCGGAAGCACTCAGCAGTTAGGTGAAGTGGCGATTCGTCAATCTATAACGCTCTTACAATTCTGAAAATCAACCATTTATAGTAAAATTTAGAATTAAAAAAGACATTTCAACGATTTTATAGGTATACTGTGCACCGTAGGGGCGAGGTTTCCTCGCCCTCTCAGTCGAGTCCCACCTTAATTATGAACTCCACTATAAAAAATAAGGAACATCACGCCTTGTGCTAAATAGAATTTAGGTTGAATGTATCCACCCTTATGTTATCCTATAAGTTCATCAAACACAAGGAGACATAAGGATGGACTTACAGTCTACTTTAGAAGAACATGTTTTGCAACTGAAAAATGTGCCCCGCACGCGCCTCGCGGTTGCGGGTGTGGTTCAGAAGATCATGAAAACGCTTTATGCTGCCCACTTTCAAAATGCTGAAGATCGCAGACCCGGTCGGAACCCGGCGTGTCCCGACAGCGATATTCTCGCGATTGCGTGGAAACCTTTGGAATACATTGGTGCCGACAGCGAACATTCAGGGTATAAACGGTTGAAAGCAGAACTCACACCCGTTTTCCCGTCTTTACCCGAACGCTCGCGCTTCAATAGACGCAGACGCAATCTTTCAACGGCGAGTGAAGTGCTGCGTCGGGCCCTGGTGCGCTACCTTCCGAAGTCCGATGTGTTTAGCGTCGATTCTTTGCCGATGCCGATCTGTGACTTCAAACGTGCCGAAGCCTCCCGGTCTGACCTGAAGTGGGAAGACGGTTCGGGAACGCTTGCGACTTATGGACACTGTGCGACGAAAAGCCTCGGCACCTTCCTTGGATTCCGGGGGCATCTGATCACCACGGCTGCCGGGATACCTATTGATTTTGCGATCGCCTCAGCACATATAGACGACCGAGAGGTCCTACGCGTGATGTCTGAAAATCGCCGGTATCCGATGATCCTTGGAGACAAAGGCTACGTTTCGGAGGACCTTCACACAGAACTACTGGCAACCGAAAACACGTGTGTGTTCGCGACACGCCGAAACAATCAGAAGCAGCAATACCCCAAGGACTTTCGCAAACTTCACGTGCGGATGCGCAGACGCATTGAGACGACGTTGAACCAACTCACTGAACAGTTTTCTATCGCACGGGTGCGGGCACGGACACATTGGGGACTTCAAACCCGAATGAGCAATAAGTTCGGAGCTTGTCTCCTCGGGGCTTTCTTGAATCAGTGTCTCGGACGCCCTTTGATGAAACTCAAAGACCTTGTCCTCGCATAACCAAAAATCTATGAAATCCTAATTAGCACAAGGCGTGAACATCCAAATTGTGTGATATTTATCGCTCTTGAATAATTGAACCGTATCGGACAATCTGTGTTCGCTGGTCGCGCAACCAATAGGGTGGGGAGTAGGTCCCATAAGTCTCAATCGTCGCAATTAATGCAAATTTTTCACAACCGAAAAGTTCTTGATTGTGTGTATCTGCTTGGTTACGTGTATCTGGCGGTCTTTCTCTTCGGGCAAAAACACGATCATAGGGCAGATCCTTAATCACAGCTAGCCTGTCGTTGTCCCAAAATGATCCTGAGAGCGGTTTTGTCCAAGTTGCCTTTATGTCAGGGCGCGACTTGATTTCAAACGAAGCCAGCTGGCCATATCCCAGCGTTGTTTTTTTACCAAGTCCGATCTGTTCTTTGAGAGCGAAATCTAATAATCTTTCAACTCCGCTTTTATCACCACGAAAGAAAAAGGCGTAACTTTTAGTGAGTGGAAAATAGAGGCGATTGTCAAGTGCTTTCGTTGAACCACCACCCGTATTAAGTTTACTCTTCAGAACAATTGGACGACCAAACGGTTCGCTGACTTTTCGTCTTAACGGGATAGAATCTACAACTTCAGGATATACTTTAAACTGCTGACTGTTAGAAGTAAAAAATGCCCCAACAGGAATAAGCACATCACCGTTGACATCAACGGGTAAACCTACTGAACAATCATACAATGGATTTAACCCTGTCAACGGAATTTGGCATAACGGAAGTTCAAAGTCTATCCACATTTCTTGATGACGTAACGCTATATTCCATTGCCA
Organism: Candidatus Poribacteria bacterium; assembly: GCA_963662915.2. GTDB lineage: Bacteria > Poribacteria > WGA-4E > WGA-4E > WGA-3G > WGA-3G. Next base: position 4,549,699 of record CAXXEU010000002.1, read on the forward strand.
CAATAATTGTTGCGAAAGTTCGGGACTTGATTTTAACGCATTACCAAATGCAGCCCGGAAGGCAACATAACTGAGAAAGCCATCAAGCGCAGGAAGCCCAATGACAGGTGCATTTGACTTTTCAGCAGTAGTAACTGCTGGTGTAGCTAAATTTAATCGGAGTTCGTATATTTCTTTACCTGCTTTTCCGCCGAATTTCCACTGTGCATCTTCAAGTGCTTCCTTGATGGCTGGATCTGGTTGTAGTGCTGCATTAGAGCGGTGGCGAAGTTTCATTGGGTTATACCTTCAGTCTGAACAGTCAGAACTTCAAGAATTTCTGCTTTCATTTCTGTCAGATAATTTTGGTAGGCATAGACTGCATTATTGATAATTTCTGACCACTCTATTGGCCATTGCACAGGTTCTGTATCAACGGTTCCTCTTAATTGGACACGGACTTGTCCATATCCGGCGGCACTCCGACCACCAAGTGTAGGTTGACGTAAAAAAGTGTTTAATCCATCAAAAAGACAACCGAGCTCCAACTGATCAAGCGGAAATTTCGAGTAGAGTTGTTGCAATAGCCATGTTCCCGCTGGAATACATTCAACATAATAAATCATCTGCTGAGGAGATGAATTTGGATCATTATCAATTTCAGCATTTTGGGAATCAGGTTGGGCAGACATCTCTGAATCGTCAAAAAGTTGATCCTGCTGACCTTCTTTGTTTCCTTCATCGTCCACTTCACCCCTTTGTGACTTAAGTTCCACAAAACGCTGCCGCGTAAGGTCCTTACTATCATCCTTCCGGGTGAGTGGACCATCGTTAAAGATTAGGTTCTGTGCACTTGTCCATTCATTCATTGGTGGAACAATACTTTCATCAAGTGACTCATACATCCCTTGCAGAATATCTTGTGTTTCCTCAGCACAAGGAACAATATGTGTCGTCGCCAATTTAGAAGGTAACATCACGTTCCCGAAAGCTGATCCCATCAACCGCATTGAAGGCAGGTGATTAGGTAGTGTTTACATTGTGTAAGTTATTGACATTTTATGTATGTCTTGGTAACCTGTCTTGCATGAAAACTCAACACATAGATGCAACTCAAGACTTTCCTGTGATGATTAGTGATGGCGCTTGGCAGAGCATCCACCCGTTTCTGAAAACGTTGCCAAACGTCTATGTCGGCAACCCTGAAGACTGTAGACGTTTTCTTTCGGCACTCACTTGGATAACAAAAGAAGGCGCGACTTGGCGTGCGCTGCCGAAAGTTTACGGATATTGGAATACCATCTATAGACGTTTCGGCAGATGGTGCGATGCCGGGGTCTTTGAAAAACTCCATGAACATTTCCATGAGGCGGGTGAACTCTCCGCTCTCCTCATTGATTCAACGATCGTGCGCGCACATGCTTCTGCAGCCGGTGCCCCGAAAAAAAAACGGAGGTCAAGCAACTGAGGCACTCGGTCGGAGTCGCGGTGGCTTTACCACGAAACTTCATGCGGCGGTGAGTGGAGACTTTCTCCCGTTGCGTTTCACCTTGACAGCGGGGCAACGCCATGACATCACGCAAGCACACGCGTTGATTGCCGGAACCCCTGCGTGTGAGTACGTTATCGCCGATGCTGCCTACGACTCGGATGCGTTGCGTGCCGAGATTATCGCAGCAGGTGCCGAGGCGGTCATTCGTCCGCGCAAGAGTCGTGTTGAAGACCATCCTTATGACCAAGAGGTCTATAAACTTCGCAATGTGATAGAACGTTTTTTTCATCGATTGAAACAGTATCGCCGAGTCGCAACGCGCTACGATAAATACGCCGTCCGATACCTCGGATTCGTTTATCTCGCCGCTATACTTATCACTGCTAAAAAAATGTAAACACTACCTAGCAAAATCATATATCAGATCTCCCGCTTTGCTTTTCTCGGAGAGTGCTCCACCACTATACAGAATAGTATAGACATCATTATCATTGAATTTGAGTAGTTGTTTTCCTTGATTACTAAGGCGTGAGCAGAGTGCGTCGGCAAGAGTGTCCCGTAGTTGCCCTCGAAAACTGTTCCCAGACAATGCAGGAACAGACACAGGTTTTCCCTTGTAAATGACGCGCATCTGTTTGAGTTTATTAATATTTCCAATAGTCTCTTCCGTGTGAATGATTGGCTGTTCGGCAAGATATGCAAATGTCAACTTCACATCAACAAGCGTGTGATCCATCTGTTTCATGTTATGCTTTTCCTTCACTGGCACCTTCGAGTAGGAGTTGGGCTTCATCTGCCTCATCAATTCCTCCTCGGGCATCTTGATAGATTTTTTTCATGAGCATTACCAATGGTGTTGTCTCTTTTTTCAAAAGTCTCAGTGCTTCCTTGACAAATTTCGTTTCAGAGCGATAGATTGTTTCAGCTACTTCCCCAAGACACCGTAGTGTGATAAAATTGGGAGAAATAGCTAACTGCACATCATTCACCAAACCCCCAAGCGTTTCCGCATTAGAAGCACGGATATACTTGACAAGTACAGGATATGGATTAAACATTTCTTTACGTTTAAATAACTTTGGATCAAGCGGACCTCGAATCAGAAGGAGAGTTTGAACTGCTAATTTGACAGATTCGTCTAAATCAAGTTTCACAGTTGATCGTAGCGCGTCAGTTAAAGTCTCCTCTAAAGTTTTCGACTTGTTTTGTTGTTGCGTCATGGATGATACCTCCTAAATTTCATCAGTGTTTTGTGGTGTAAATAAATCAAGTTGTTGATGTGCACTTGTCTTGTTCTTTTTAATTTTTGCCGGGTTTTGAGGTTCTTGTTTCTGTTTTTGCAGAGACTGCAGAAGTAGCAGAAGTGCAGGAAATTCCTCAAGAGCGTTCGTTGTATTTTGTTTTAACTGAACGTATTGCTTCCAACTTTCGGCAAAATCACCAGTATCAATATGTCTGTCCCAGAAATCTTCTGCATCTTTAAAAGCAATATCTTCCAATGACGAAATTTTTGGAATACGTGTCATATTGATTGTTGCAGCAGAACTCTCAAAAACAGCAGTGACAGGATCGTTATTGGAAAGGACCAGTTTTAGCCATAGGTTTTTCTGATTCACTCTTTTTTTCGACCGTTTGAGTTCATTCGTGACCTGGGTTAAAAGTTTTTCCCGCTCAAAAAATGCTTTAGTCAAACTTACTTGCACATTGTCATCAATCAACATTGGTATGGTAGATAGGGAATTGACGGTAGTAATATGAGGTGCCATCTTAAGCAGCGTATGCTTTTGATGTGCAGATGGGTCAGGTTTTATAGTGGTTCCCAAAGCGACCTCTATCGCGGCGGACACCTCTGACTCAAATGGATATGCTTTTAAAGCAATATCTGAGAAAATAAGATCAAGATGTGGTAACAGATTGCGAACACGTTCTTTTTTTTCGTGAGTCAAAGCAATAGCCCCAAGATATGGTAGTGGAAGGTGTTCATCTGGTGCAATCTGCTGCCAGAGTTTCGCAATTACACGCCGGGATATTTGCTGAAACAGTGTGAACTCTTGCGTTGTAACCGTAATACGATTAAGTTGATTGTGAAAGCGTCCTCCTATGTCCAAAGGTGGTTGTTCAACTGCTTTCAATTCCTGATCGTCAGAAGCATAGTGGGAAGCCGGTGCAAAAAAAGCAAAAGATCCACGAAGGGACTTTCGCGCGGAAATACCTTTTTTAGCTTCAGGTGAGTTAATCACATATAAATGCGTTAATGGGGCAATATCTTCTTCAAAACCTACGAATTCTGTGTCAACAAATTTGGATGAAAATAACTGATCTAATCTGATTTGAGCAGGAGGCAGATTTGAAACAAACGGTGTCCCAGTCAAACGACATACTCTCTTATTTGATGCATTTCTGGTTTCGGAAAGCATTTTCACAGGATGTTGGACAGCATCATTTAATGGACGAAATAGCTTATTTTTACGTGGGCGTTTGCATAAGCGGTCGGGAACTGCACGAACTTCAATTTGGCTATCAAAAGCAGCTTTGAGATAGTCAATACCATCTTTTTGCGTCAAAATGTTAAAGTGTTGTTCAAGTCGATGACGACTTGTATCAAGTGTTGCTTTCTCAAGATCCTGAATCTTTTTGGGTAAGTCATCGGAATAGAGTTGGGACTGTGGAACTGCAATTATTACTGTCCGACTGTCTTGATATACAACTAAGAGTTCCGACAAAGACACAGTGTTATCCAACATTTCGTTAGGTAACAACGGTTTTGCTGTAAGGTCTGCAGTAAATACTGTTTTAAAAACTTGATGTTTAGGGATAGCCACAGGCGTGAGATGACGCATAATAAAAGTATTGTCATTTAGGCAAACATCAAAATGTTTCCCGACTTCATTCCAGATCTCTGCATCATTCGGCGATGAAGAAAAAGTTAGGTTTGACACAGTCTCAAATTCAAATCGGACCCGCTCAATAGGTGTGCGTCCTTTATCAATGAATGCTTTGTTTAATGCCTTTGCCACATCTTTTGTCACGACCTCAATAAAAGCATCGGCAATAACTGAACGAGTTAATAGCGTGGGTAGCGCGGGCTCGGCGGCGAGACTTAACTGAATATAATTGACAGCAGCACCGAGATTGACTTGGTCACTCTGATCTGAGATGAAATCTGTCTCGTGTAAAGCAAAATGAGGTATTCTGCTTTGAAATCCGTGATGTGTCTTAACCAAACCCTCGCAAATATTCATACGCTGGGCAAAGGTTTTTTCTGCCTGCGCAAAAGCCCCCATTCCTGGAACATGATGCCAACTTGGATTACCTGTACGATGGCTAATAACCCAATGGAAAGCAGGCTTATACAGATCATGCCAGAGCCAAGCGATAAATTCCTCAACGCTCGTTGAACCAACAAGTGCATTAAGCATAACATGGAGCGGAAGCGAGGAGAGGTTGATGGTATCGTGTGTGCTGCCAGCAGAAGTTCGCGCTATAGGTCCGAAGTTGAATGGTATCATTCTGATGTCCACTTTTCGATTCGTTTGGTTGGTATTGTGTTTAACAAGTTGGTTGCCAGAATAAACAATCTATGTCATAATTTTTAATTGTCCTAAGTATACCATGCTTAAAGTTTCTTATCCAGAAAAATAAAAACTGTTCATTTTTCAGCTTTGCATAACGCGAGTTTGATAAAAAATGTTGAAATCAATTTTGCTGGGTTTCCCTCATATTTTAAGGGTAGCCAGACAGTTGGAAATACCAGATTTTCAGTTGGATCGGACGTTTCTTTGATGTTCCGTTCAACCCAACCTACGAATTGAATCTTAATCAAACTCGCGTTGCGTAATAATTGACATGCCCTATTTTTCATGCTATAGTAAAATTATGAAAATCGTTGAAGAGAGAGAAGCGTGGATTCACACGCACTTCATTCTTGATAGTTTTTATGTCACAGATCAGGAACGTCGGCAGATTTCAATCAGCGTCGAGCCGGCGTTAATGCAACTCGGACTCCAGTACGGGCTGACGTATAACATCGCGCCGTCAAAACATCGCGCTATCATTGTTCTGGAATGTATTCCATTTGACTCGGTTAAAGAGATCATTAAAAAATTGATTAATGATGTGATTGCGGACTTTCCGGTCCGGCTGCCTGAACAGCGGAATGTCGTTACGAATATCACTGTCGCGGATCCGGAAACAGATACTTCGAGTGCATCATCACAATGACATCCAGCGTGGGCCTGAGGGAATTGGCTCTCTTCGTAACATCAAATACTAAGCCTGAAACGAAGTGGAAGGCGATTCTACGGAGGGGCACTTCATTCATCAAACCTACTTGACCGAACCGCAAGGTAAATTAAAAAAAATGTCCGAGCCCCGGCGCAGTAAGAACATGCGTTCCCACGGTGCCATCGGTGATGTTGAAAATTGATGGGAATTCGTCGCACCACCCGTCGTTGGCACCTGGACAGAACTGGCGTGAATTGCCTTCAATAGCCGTTACACCCGGAATGCGTGCAGCAAGTCCAGCAGAATGCAGGAAGGACGCGCCCGGACACGTCAGGTCCTGAACGGCGAGGAACATACCGTATGCTGCAGCAGCGGCACCCATTAGCAACGCTTGTGATTGCCCCTTACACGCTTTGAGCGCGACACCGGAATACCCTTGTTCACGTGCGAGTAGAAAAGTCTCAAAGTCGGTCAGCGATTCGTCAATGACCACCGGTTTTATTTTGGCGGCTTTGTGCATCTTGTTTTCAGGATGCGCCTTCAGATTCCGATCGGTCGGTTGCTCAATGTAGGCGAGGCGTTGGAAGGCTGCGCTTTCTGCCTCTTGAATCTGGCTGAGGAATGCCAATAGGTATTCTACGTCTTGACAGGTTTCGTTGAAATCGGCGGAATAGTGCCATGTATCAATGCCGCGTTTTGCCTGTGTTTCTGCGGTGACTTTATCGATTGCGAGGACGCGCGCCACATCCCATGCTAAGTCGTCGCCGTTGAGTTTAATTTTTAAATGCGTCAGTCCATCGGCAACAATCCATTCCGGCAGGGTTTCCGGTAGACCGTCGTTGAGGCGTTCGGCGATATCGGCATCGGTGAGTGGATCCAGGGCACCCACGAGATGATAAAGCGGCATGTTTGGCTTGGGGCGGCGTGAAGTATACTGGTCGAGATATTTTCCGACGAACTTCTCATTCAGACTTTTGTCAAGCAAGTTTTGGTCTGCAAGCGGTACCAAAAAATGCGACAGATCTGCCTCGATAAAATCTTCACCTAATCCGTTGTAACTATTAATACCATTTGCTTTCCCGAATCCGTCGTGGATTGCTGCATCAATAGGACTTGTCGTAACGACCGTGCAGAGTTTTGGTATCGGTGCCGCGAGTTGCATGGTGTCAGACAACGCGTCGGCGATTCGTAAAAATTCGGGTTCAAGTACTTCGGAGAGTTCAAGCGGATGTGTGCATAACGGGCAATCCTGCGTTGCTTCGACCGCTAATTCGGCGAGTTTTTTCATCGCTGCGAGGCTCTGGTCGAATGGGGCATAACGCGGCGGGAATGCCCAGACGTTACCGAGGGGCATCGAACCTCTGCCTTCTGCTTCTTTCCCATCGCGGGTCTGAACTCGTATACGGACGTTAAAGAGGACACAGCGATCTGTAGGTACACCCCCGAACTTCAGCGGGGTACGGTATTGATGTTCTTCAAAGTCATAATGAACATCAAGGATGCGGATATCTGTCGGTTTTGGCATAATTTCCTCGTTGCAGTCTGTTTTCTTTCATCGTAACTGATTTTCTACGGCACGTCAAGCAATTTATATGGAGGTTTCTTTCAATGACGCATAACGCAAAAGTTCAACAGCTAACTTCACTTCTTGATAAACATCATGCATATCGCAACACCTGCCTGAATCTCATCGCTTCGGAGAACACGCCTTCGCCGTTGGTAGAGGAACTTTTCGACGAACGACTGGCACGGCGGTATGGGAATTATTCTGGCACTGACCTCTACCAACGCAATTACAAAGGCAACCGCTACATTGCCGAAATAGAGGCGTACACGCAAGTGTTAGCGAAGGAGCTCTTTGGTGCAGCGTATGTCGATTTCCGTCCACTCTCAGGGAACATTGCGGGGATTGGAACAACGTTCGCGTTAGCGAAACCGGGTGACACGGCGTTAGAGGTCCACAACGGACACCACTATGCCGAAAAACTACGCGCCTCACCGCTCAAGGTGGAACTACGATCCGTTCCGATCCCGTGGGACGGACAACGTTCAAACATTGATCTGGATGCAACGCTTGCACTAATTGCGGAATACAAGCCGAGCATCGTTAACGTCGGTTCCGGTGTATTTCTTTTTCCACAACCTGTGCGAGAACTGAAGCAGGCGATGCGCGAAGCGAACCCAGATTCCTACCTCATCTATGATGCCTCGCACGTCATTGGACTGATTGCAGGTAAACGGTTTCAGTCGCCGTTCGATGAAGGGGCGGATGTCATCATCTCCAGCACGCACAAAACACTGGCGGGACCACAGGGCGGCATGATGCTAACCAACGATGCGTCTATTGCTGAACGCGTCGCGAGGGGTCTCTATCCGTTGCTGATGAGCAACCACCATCTGAATCGGCTTCCGGCGTTAGCAGGAACGTTTATAGAGTGGATGGCATGCGGTGAGGCACAAGCCGACGCGATTGTCACCAACGCGAAAGCACTCGGTGGTGCGTTAGCGGAACGCGGTGTCCCGATACTCGGTGTTGATCTCGGCTTCACGGCATCGCATACCTTGATACTGATTGTGGATAAATATGGGGACGGAGGGGCACTCGCGACGCATCTGGAAGCGTGCCATATTATTGTGGGTGCGGCTGGAGTATCGCCGGAAGTTGGAAAATCTGGATTGCGCCTCGGTGTTCAGGAGGTTACGCGATGGGGGATGACACCGGCGGATGCCCCGGACATTGCGGAATGTATTGTTGCTGCGCTTTCTGGTGGGAGTCCTGAAGCACTCAAACCGCAGGTCGAGAAAGTGGCGCGTCGGTTTGGGACGATCCAGTTTACTGTGGATTAGGGCATAAAAAATGAAGTAATCGTTTTAAACGACGCGGGTTTCCCATAAATATTCTGTCGTGTCTACCCAGTTTTTTGTGGTGGTTTAGGCAAGCCAAGGGATATGTTGATCTTTCAAATAGGGGGTAAGGTATTCTTGGAGTTGGAGTCGTGCATTGCGGAGGTGTGATTTGATGGTGCCTTCGGATTTATTGAGGCGTGTAGCGATGGTTTTGACGGGAAGTTCCTTTTGGTAATAGAGACAGAAAACCTGTTTGCGTATGGGGGTTAACTGCTGAATGGCAAAGTGGAGGTGTTCTCGGAGTTCTTGACGGACAATCTCTTGGCATGGCGATGAGTGGTTTTCTGTGATACTGCGTTCATGAGTTGTGTGTAGTGGTTCAGTGTCGTGTTCTACTTTCTGTTTCCTAAAGTAGTCAATACAAACGTTTTCGGCGATGCGGTAGAGCCATGAATAGAACGCCGCGTCGCTGCGAAAGGTATTGATGGCACGAAACGCTTTGAGAAAGGTTTCTTGGGTCAGGTCTTTTGCAGTTTCGGTGTTTTTGATGCGTCGTAAGATAAGATTGTAGATGTAGTATTGATATTTTTTCACGAGTGGATTGAAAGCTTCGATGTCGCCGTGTTGCATGCGTTTGATGAGGTGAAAATCGTTTGTGTTATTCATTTTGACCATCGGATTTGGGATGAAATATTCGAGGTATCTGACGAATTACTCATTAGATTAGTTATTTCGGTTGGTTTTCTCCCTAAGTGGGACAATATAATACTTATCTCCGCCATAGTATGATATTGTTTCATCTCCTCGACAAAGCCGACATCTAAGGGAACATCCGTAAAAGTATTGAGTGATGTGCATCGCGTGCCAATTTTTTTTCGTGCTGGATCATAAAACTTAGCGAAGAGATATTCCGGGGGTCGCGGAGGGGTGATAACGGAGTCTTGACTTCCTACGTGTTTAGCACCAGTATCAGCGTACAATTGTAAAATTCGTTTTGAAGTTGTATCCCATGAGATACTGTCTAAGTCAACCGTGTGAGATAACTCTTCATTTTCCAGTATATCTTCAATGATCTCTTGGAGAGTTGGAACATCAAATCTGTCGCAGTGATAAAACCGATCAAAGTATGGAGTGTCTGGTAGTGGCTCTTCGCATACGACGATTGTTGGTATACCAACAGCAGCCGCGAGAGAAAGTACGTAAGGTTCTACATTATCTCTGGCGATGAAAATTAAAAGGTCCAAAGCTTTCAATACATGAGGAAGAATATCAATATCTGAAACATCCTCAATTATAAAAGAATGGTGTTGACCCAGAGTTCTTTGTCCTCCCGCGATACACAAGTACAAGTGTTTAATGTTATCTTTGGCTAAATGGTTCGCCAACCAATCCCCGTCACTGCCGAAAATCCCAATCGCGGGAGTGTTGTTGAAATTATCATTTTCAAGGGCTTGTGAGAGCGAATCCTTAAGTTCAGTTTTCTCCGGAAGGGAGCAAATTAAACGTGGGTCAACTCCCAATGGCATAGATTCAAAGCAATGCAAATCAGAGAAGGCACCGCGCATCTTTGATTCTAACCAGAAATATGGGCAGAACCAGATGTCAGTATCCTTAAGGCGCGAATAGGCAGGAGAAAGGTTATTAAATGTGGAATTACTCCCGCTGTAGTCACTGATGAATAATAAAATAGGAACTTTACACCTTTTAAGGAACTGCAGGTCCTCCTCATGTAGAGGGGAAAACATTACGATTGCATCACATGACGAAGGAAGATTTGCAACTGCGGCGTAGGAAAAGTGTGGGATGTAGGAAATTTTCTCAATAAATGGATATACACCATCTGCAATCTCACCCATGTCTTGTTCTTCAGAACTATCTGGTGATTCTGGAACAAGTACTGATAAATTTGTGTGCTGTGAAAGGTTGCTGAGAAGGGTATAGTAAGCAGCGTTGGAGAGAAGCGAACGAGACCGTAGGTTACGGATGAAGCCAGGTGAGACAGCAAATTGGGATCCGGATAGAGGTTCTGTGGCCCCCTGATTTTCGGCCGCAGTAAAGATGACTTCCAGTTCAGCGAGTTCAACAAGTCGGAAAAGGGCTGCTTCAATCGCGGACCAAGTATAACTAACTTTCAGACCTTCCAAGATATCATTGAATTTGCATCGATTATATTGAGATAGGATTTGATACATGATCGGATCGACTTGCAGACAGACCTCTTTTTCCAAATCAATAACAACAGGTGGATTACCATCTCGGAGCAGACACGTCTCTTTGATATATCCCAATGGAAAGTTTAGCATACTATCTCCTTAGGTCCAACGCTTAGTTAAATAATTGTAAACCCTTCATGTAAAAAGGGCCTTGACAAAGAAGGGTTAAAATAACTCCAAAGCAAATAACAGGTGCGAAATGTAAGGAACGACAGACCTTAATCTTGTTTGAGAATCCTTCAAATTTTCCTTTTTGACACAACTGTTTTACTCTTTCTAAAGTCTCCCTTGGAACCCCTGTTGTCGTTGGCGGTAGGATCACATTCTCGGGTTTAACCTGTTCTTGTGGAGAAATCGCTGTGTATACTACGACTCCATCCTTATCAGATCGCGTAATCTGTTCTGCTGGAATCGAATGCTCCTGTAAATCCATAACGGACACTTCGTCCATAAAGATTGCCTGAAGGAGAGAGGCTAGTACCGTATGAAGAATCCCGATACCTAATAGAAATCCGAAGGATATCAAAAGCACAGAAATAGGGATAAAGAGTGCCAATCCCATGGCAATCAGACAACTACTCACCACCAATATCACCTTATGTTTATTGCTAATTTTCTGCTGAATTTCAGCCAAAATTTTTCTCGCTATCAAAAGAGAAAAAGACAAGTAAACCAGATAGTAAAGGTACGATGGTAGTTCTAGTGTTTGTAGAATAGGCAATAGTGCCCAATTCAGAATTTGCCTTGTAACTGCGAAAACGATTAACATAAATGGTATCACAAGAGCATTGTCTTTTAGTGTCTGTGCATTGTTAGTTAGAAGTGAAGACAGCGCGCTAATCTTCTGTTGCACTGATGTCCTCACGAGTACCAAGATAATAATCAGACAAAGACTCGGCACAAAGATATTGATTAAGAGGACAATAGGCATGTAGGTAATAGTACTCACTGGGGCTGATATTGAACCAATAGGTGGAAGAAGTAGCATGCAAGCAAAACACAATTTTGCATCTCCAGGTGCCCAAATTCCCCAATAATAGAAGAGAAAAGAAAACACTGCACCACCAAGAACGAGAGTTAGAATTGCCCTATAACTTACGAGATCAAAGTAGTAATAAACGGCTTGTGCGTAGATGCCAATAAAAACCATAAAAATAACATGGATATTTCGTATTTTCCGAAATTTGATATCGGTGTAGGTGCATATTAAACAGAAAACCACTGTTAGTGCCCCATGAAGAAAGATGGTATAAGAAATAAGCATTTATTTTTTTTACTCCATCAGAATTTTTTTCTGTTGTCCGCGATTGGTACATGGGACAGAAAAACATAAGCATATATGACAGTCAAGCTATGGTTTTTGTGAATGATTTGACTTGATTGAGTAAGTCTAAACCGTTATCGCGGAACAGATGGCTGACGAGAGATTCAATCTCACGCGTTGAATGTTTCTGCATCAAGGATAGAATGACTCCTTCTGCTGTGTCTTGTCTGTACGCGGAGCGCATAAAAGGATTTTCCCCTTGAATACCGACGAGACTTAGCAGATGCGACCTAACACATCTATTCTGCTCACCAATCGGGTAGTACTCAGAAAAAATTACCTGGGGGATCCGATTCCTTTTTTGATAGGCAATTTTTTGTTGTTGTTTTTGCTGTCTAATCAGTGTGATAAATGCCTCAGCTGTTTTATCCCAGTCAAACCGCTGCGATTGCTTCAAAGCGTTATGTGCAAGTTTTTCCCTTTTTGAACTATCACCAATAACCTCGCGAATAGCGGTAGACAAAGCCTCGACAGGGATATATCCAGCGAAACTCCCAATTTCATACGTGAACGTATCACACTCCACCAGAATGCCTCCATCTCCGATAACTTCCGGTAGCCCAGCAAAATGACCAGCAATAACTGGAACACCACACGCCATTGCTTCAAGCGATGCGTTCCCAAACGATTCCTCTCCCACCACTGATGGGAAACAGTGAATGTCGAATGCGTTGAAAAATAGCGGTAGAAGTGGACGTTTCTGTCTCCCTGCGAAAATGAAATTTTCCGGAAAATCTCGCAGTTTATAGGAAGCCAAAGTTGGGGCTACTACTAAAAAGACGTAGTCAGGATTTTGGCGCGCGAGCTCGAGATAGTACCCCGCACCCTTTTCAGGCTGAAACCGAGAAAGGAATCCTATGACTGGCATTTTTTGAATTCGACTATCGCCTACCAATTTCGCAACTTGTTCTTTGGCAACCTGTTTATCCATAGGTTTAAAAAGAGTTTTATCAATGCCGTTTGGAATGCATGTGAAAATTTCCTTGTCTGTGGTTAAACTACTATAAAAATCTATGACTGCTTGTGAGGGTGCCACCAAGCTATCAAAGTCTCGCATAGCGGCATGCCAGAACAGTGTAGCGTTAATGAAATCCCCATTCTGTCCACGAATGCTGGGAATTCGGATAATAAGGGGACAATTCAAAAATCGCAATATTTGTAAGAGGGGTTGTGGGTTATGTATAGGTATTGGGCAGAGGACAGCATCAAACTGTTCTTGCTGAACTCGAAGGAGACTGGCAACATCGTTTCTATTGAAAAACACCGTATCTTCGGAGGAATTTTCTTTCCGTGTTGTTGAAAAGTAGATGTCACAGGACATCCGCAGTCTATCAATGATTGTGTTCCAAACAATTTGGGCACCGGCTGCTGAGTTGCTAACGTCTTCTAATTTAGGACTGTGAATTAACAACTTCAAACGGTCTGACCGACGGTAATTTGTTTGAGACACTCCGATTAGGTACTCGTGAAGTTGTGCAATAATCTTGCGAAGAAAATCTGGTGGGTACGTTTGGCAGAAACGTTCAAAGATTTCCTCTGGATCCGCTCCCGGGTTCCCTTTCAAATAACTAACGATTTGGTAAGTTGGAAAATCAACTTTAGAGACTTCGCATGTCTTGGAGTCGGACAGGTAAAACTTGCCTTCATGTTCAAATGAGTCGATAGTTGATAAAACATTTTCAAACATTTTCTTTTCTACCTTCTATTGCTAGATAACCATACAAGCGATCATTTTTCTTTTTCTATCTTCTGTTGTTTGGAATTAGTAAAGAAAGGTTGTATGGCTTCACTAAAAAGATAATATCCTTCTGGTACGATTCCTAAGTGTTCTTTAAATTTATGGGGCATCAGATAGTATCCGCATCGAACACTTCCACTCTGATGAGTAAGATAAGGTTGGGTTGCCCCTTCTATTTTTTCATCAATTGCCTTTAAATTCTATTTTTTCATCAATTGCCTTTAAATTAGAATACACCGCGATATGAATCTCTTGTAATCTTTTCTGATCTTGAGCGGAGTATCGACCATTTGGCTTTCTTCGCTTTCGGATATCTAATCTTTCATTGTATAAGTTTGCAGCCATTTCAAAATTATTATTGATAAAACGCGTCAATGCTTCTGTTGCCGGGTTCTGTTTAATGGGCGGTTGGGTTGACTTTTTGACTACATTGTGTTTTTGAGATCCTGTATCCACTGCACCATCTTCCCTATCTACCAAGGTATTGGGTCTCTGAAAGGGAACACCTTGAGGTATCCCAACTCTAAGGCGATTCGGTAATTCTTCCCACTGAACAATTATCATAACGGTTAGCACCATCACACCGATCAAAATGGCACTTGAAATATAACGAAATTTCATACATTTCCTTGAGTTTCCAATGAAACACTGCGAATTTAAGGCATCTGCCGATTGCGTTGAAATTCGGCATTCTTCTTACTGCGGATTAATGCAATCTGGTACTTTGACACGTCCTCGTAGCGTTCTATTGATTGGTCGTCAAAGTGATACAGTCCTAAGGTATCAGCATCTGGTGTAAACGCCTTCTTAGGCGTTAGATATTTCTTTCCCGATTCGTAGCGAACGACACAACTGACCCTCAGTTCGTCAATATACACACCGGAAGTTGGAAGCGTTTTTTGCTTCTCCGGAAACATAGTTTCTTTCAAAATTGGAACACCCCCAATTATAAGGCGATTGTCATTAACAGCTAGAGATACTCCTGGACTCTTTCCTGTTATAAAGCCATTGCTTCCGAGTGTAACGCCGTTGTCAATTATGGCTACATAATGCACCCACTGCCGTGCGGGCAGATGGGCATTGATCATACCTGAAACCTCGTCAATTTCCGAATTTTGGTTCAAGATGCCCCCGATAGAATCTCGAACACCATCAAAGTTGCTGTCTCCGAGGAGTCCAAGAATTGCCCAGCTAAAACGGCCTGTTTGTCCAACAAGTGAAAAAGCGTTTTGAATACTCGGTGGATTCTCTATGTATACCCAGGCTTCAAGGGTGAGCGGTCCAGAGTAATCCGGGAACCAATCGGACTCACTTTCAATCTGCGACACCAGATTCAGCTCACACCAGCCACCGCCAGCAGGTGAAGGTTCGTGTGGCACAGCAAGTAGCGTAAGGGGTATCATTACAAAATTAGCGATAAGTATAAAAAGCACTTTCTTGAGATGTTCCATTGAATACCTTTCTATCTTTCACCAATAGGTGGGTTTAAGAACGGGACAAGTGCCTCTGAAAATTGGTAATATCCTTCCGGTATCTGTCCCAACACTTCTTCAAAAACATGCGGAAAAAGATACTTTTCGCATCCCACGAAACCTGAAGGAGACTGAGATAATTTCACCTCAATAGCACCCGGAACCTTTTCGCTGATAGCGGTGAGAGCATCATAAGTTTCATATTGTATCTCTTGAAGACGTGATTGATCTGTTGGGGACAGACGGGTATAAACGAGCTGTCCTTTGTATTGGAGTTGTTTGCGTTTGCTTTTAATTTCAAATTTTTCATAGTACAATTTTGCTGCTTTTGCAAACTGGGTATTGACGAATTGTAGAGTCTCCTCAATTTCAGTAGGAAATGAATTATCTTCATATTCATTGAAGGTTTCATCAGTTGAGGATTTCGATTCGGTTTGAAGGGAGACATCCGTAGGTATATCTACAATCGTTTCAAGTATGGCTTCAAGCGGCTTATTGGGCTGATCGCCAATATCTTCAATTTCAAGAGGTAACTGCGTCTCAAGAGGTATATCTGTTTCTATTACCTCAGTTTTTTCTATCTTTATTGCTGTTTGCTCTTTTCTTAACTGTTCTAGAAATCTTTGTGTTTGTTCTACACTTTTACGGGTTTCACGTTGGACATGCTGATCATAGAATAGACTCACAGTGATGATGATCACAAAGATAACAAAACTAATAAGAAAAAGTCTGTTTGAAAAAAGGGCGCGTAACATATCAGTGGCTCCTCTATTAGTGTAGTGCTACCGTTTATTCAGACCAAAAATTAGCAAAGTTAAGACAAGTTTTTTTCCTCAAATTCGACAGGGGTCAAATACCCTAACGCCGAATGTGGGCGTTTCTGATTATACACCTGTGTAATAAAATGCCCAATGCGGGCTCTCGCTTCATGGATGTCCTCGTAGGCGTTGAGGTGAACTTCTTCTTCCTTGAGCGTGCGGATGAGTCTTTCAGCATACCCGTTCTCCCAAGGACACCCTCTCCGGGCGACTGAAATCTCAACCCCATGATGCTGAAGCAGGGAGGTATACGCCTTTGAAAGATACTGAACACCTTGATCCGAATGATGGATCTCTGGGACACTTTGACAGAGTGCCGTCTCTAAGGGTTTCAACGTCAGAGATTGCATCAAGTGTTGACTGATCTGCCATCCTCTGATCCTGCGAGTGAAGACATCCATGAGCAGACAGATATAGATGAAGTGTCCTTTGAGACGGACATAGGTAATATCGCCCACCCAGACCTGATCACATCGGGAGATATCAAGGTTTTCAAGGCGATTGCCCCAGGGACGTGTCCCCTCAAGGGAGTTCGTGGTTTGACAGACACGTTTGACGGAAATCGAGAGGGTGGCGGATTTCATCAATCGGGCAACACGTTTATACCCAATGGTGTGTCCGCTGCGCACCAGCAATTGCGTGATACGCCTGTATCCGTATGTTGGATACAGCAGACATAACTTCTCTATTTCATCGCGGAGACCCGCTTCACACGGGTTCTGCTTCGGGTGATAATAGAGATTGCTTGGGTTGAAACCGAGTGTCTCACATATCTGCCGAACCGAAAAGTCTGTCCCTAATGCTTCAACCATTTCTCGCTGCTCCATGGGGGTCAACTCAAGTAAGTTGAGGCTTTTTTTTGGATGTCAAGTGCCAGAGTCAATCGTCCAACAAGTTGCTCAAGTTGGGCGATCCGCTCCGCATCGGCATCAGACTGTTTATCAGCGGATTCAAAGCGGGTCGCAGCATTTTCAAGAAGCTGTCGCTTCCACTTTGAAAGTTGTTCATCGCTGAGGTGGTGTCGCCGACACACTTCTGCTTGGGAACTTTCACCACTGAGTGCTTCAAGAACAACTTCGGCTTTAAACTCGGGCGTGAAGTTTCTTCGTTTTCGTTTCGCCATTGGATACTCCTTTCAAGTAGATGGATATTATACCATAATCTTGTCTTAGAGAGTGGCCCGAATTTCCGGTGGCAGTACACATGCCCATTACACTGAGTGTGCTTTGTTTCAATTAACTAACACGCAAGTTGCTAGCATTTATAGACATAGCACTCCACTGGAGTGCAGTACCTTGAACAACGATTTTCTATTCTCACTGCGAAGTAATATTACCCTTCTGGAGTGGAAAGTGGAAGTAACTTGGATTGTTTACATACAACCCTTTGAATCGCATGATTTGAGAATCAACATATCGCGCTCAGTATGAACGCGATATGTTGATAGTGTTAGAGATAAAGCGTTTTCCTGATAAATTCAGGGCGTTACTCCTCGCACCGAGGGTAAGTACTGTCAAAAACGACACAAGTCTCGTCAGGACAGATCTGCACCCATTCACCATCAATAAAAGCCTCGCATTTGATATCACAATGCCAAGTACCAAGGCCAGGATAGCTGCAGGTTTTTTCCGAGCATGGTTCACATGGTGCAGCGTGAGAACTACCAGCAAGTACACTTAGTGCCCCCGCGGCCGCCGAAAACGTCAATCCTGCCCGGACGGCCTGCTCGGGACTCACACCCCCTACCTCAGCGGTAAAGAAATGAGAGAATTTCTTCTTCAATTGATGACTAAACATGTATTCCTCCTAATTGGGATTTTAAAGTTAGTCGTGAAATAGCTATTAGAAGCCAAGTATAGAAAAAACGAACGCGAATTCTAATTTTTCAGACATGCTTTTGTCGTATCACATTCATCTACATACCTAAAACATTTTTAGTTCTCAACGTATGAGATTTAACCTAGGGTCAAATCTTTTTCGTGAGTCCAAAATTTGGTTAAGACTAAAGTCACACCTAATGACTTCGCACTCGCTATGGAATATCTGTAACCTAGTTGCAGAGGATGGGAACCACATATACAATATGGTTCCCAAGAACCGAAAGAAATGAGATAGGGTTAGATAATCTTCTATATTCGTTTCGCTACTGTCGTTGGCACGTTTGCTGAACTTTAAGGAATAGTTGATTGTTAATCATTCGTCCATCCAGCAGCAGTGTGGGTGAACTGCTAATGCGGAATGGTGTCTCTTGTTTAATATTTTTGCGCAAGAGATTAATACCTTCTTGGCTCCGTGAAAGGTTATCAATTTGATTGGTATCAATCCCAAGTTTTTCCATGCATTCCTTCCATGACGCTTTTATGTCTCTGGCACGGCACAGGATGTACTCGAAATGTTTCTCCGGATAGTGTTTCTCAACGAGGAGTTGTCGGATGTTTTCAAGTACCTCTTCACGTCCATGTAGACTACGAAATATTTTACCGACATCCGCCTCATCTGTGGAATGATCGGTTTCCGAAGCGATGAATCGCAGTTGAAAGTCAACCTGATCCTTATATTCTTGAATCACAGGTAGAATCTTGGATTCTGCTTGCGTTCCAAAAGGGCAGTAACTCATCACCCATAATTCAACTTTAGGTTTTGAAGGATTCTGTTTAATTCTGCTTTTCAGTTGTTCCTCAAATGTATTTCGCAGCGTACGCGTGTGATCAATATCAGGGAAATGAAGTTGAACGACTTCACTAAAACCCAATGAGTGTTCTTGATCATGACACTCCAAACAAACCGTTTGATCAACTTGTTTCTTGATGTAAGGTCCCACAGGGTCACTAACATGCAAACCTCCTGGTCCATGACAAGATTCGCATTGCACACCTTCGTAAAGTTCATTGGATGGATTACCAAACCCGTAACCTGAATTATTACCAAAACCGGTTACATGGCACGGAACACAATTCGGATGGAGTGAACGTTGAACCTGCTTCAAGGTATTAAAAGCATACGCATGTTTCGTTTCCAACCATTGATTGTGTTCTTCTAAATGACATGTTCGACAACTATCCGCTCCAACCAAGTAATTCTCACTCGATTCGGGAATAATCTGTGAAGGTAACACAACGTGTGATTTGCTTAATTCTGGGTTTTCTGAGATTTTATAATACAATTCATGTATAACATTCTCAACAACTGAGTCAGGAACAATTGTATCAGAAATATCAACATACTGTATGTGTGTGACAGGCGACTCAGCCAATGCGACATCAATTACTCCAAGACGCTTGCCATTGTTCCCAGGAAACGCGATCAGCGTATCTTCAACGGAAAAAGAGACGGATTCTGAACCAGCGATACTCAGAATTACGTGTATCCCCGAATCTTGTCGCGCCAACTGTGTACATTCATGCTTCTCTAAGTCGGTAAGTAATACGAAGAAATCAACTTGTTCGCTTTTCAAAAGATGAATCTGATTTTCCACAAAAGACAACAAATTTTCTAACTTTTCTTCTGTTTGATTTACAAGCATTGCTGAAATGACCCCGATTCGATAACCATCACTCTCCAAAATTTCTGCCTGTTTGATACTGAAAGTACCATTAGGAACCCCCGAAATAAGCGGAAAGGTAGAACTCAGAGAGCGGGTCTGTTGTTCCCAATTGAGATCTTCTTTCGTTAGATAAACGAGATCGTATCCTATCAATTTCATTGATTGAATGTAAGCATCGCTCGATAACTGATAAAGGGCATCTACCTCTCGTAAAGGGCATCTACCTCTCGTGTCAGCGGGAAAATCCTACCAATATCTAAATGGACTAAGGATGGATCATTTTTACGTAATTCCTTGATGAGTGTAGCCCTTCTGGAAATTCCTCCAAGCTGCCCGGAGAAACAGCCGCACGGCTGTAAATATCCGTGGGTGTTTCCGGTAAATAAAATTCTGAGAGTACCATCAGCCCGGGACTCCAGAATTGATTGATCGATAGTTTCAGTATGTCTTTGTTCCTTTAAAATACGTTCAATTTGGTCAAGTCTTCTATTCTCGTTTAGAACTGAAATGAGTAGAGGCACGGTACATAGCGCAACAACAACTCCGATAAAAAGAATACGGTAATAAATATTTTCTATAAAACGTTTTGATGTTCTCAATTTTGTATCCCTTTAGATGTAAAGTCTCATAAAAGCAAACGCATTTATGCTGCAGTCTTTTGTTAGTGCTGTCATAGACGGGTTATGGCAGTGTCGCGCCGACCGGCGTTCCCACCACTCTCGGCGCACCTCTGAAAAATATCGGAGATTGCCACTACAAAACTATTTCACATTAGGTCAATAAAGACAGAAATAGCCAATAACTATTCGTCCAACTCTTCACCGCCTCTAATCAGCGAATGATAGATAGCAGGATAACGCTTTTTTAGCCATGCTCTAAATGCCGTTACCGTTCGATGATACCGAACCTTGGCTGTGTTTGGCTTGATATCCAACTCTTTTCCAATTTCCTTAAACGTTATACTGCTGTTGATCCTTAAGTTGGAAGACTGCTAATTCTTCTGGACGCAGCGTTTTTTCAAAACGACGGCGGATGTTTCGAAGTTCGTTATCAATTGTCCCATGGTCAGGTTGATCCGTCACTGGTGCTAAAAGCAATTCTACAAGAGGTATATGTCCCGATTCGTCTTCTGGGGTAATATCCAACACTACCTGCGCGTCTTGCTTCTGCTTCTCCTGAATCCATCTTGCGAGTACACATGTTGCGATCGCGTATAACCAAGACCGAAAAACTCTGGGAGACTGCCCTTTTTTTAGGCTGTCCAGTGCCTCAAGGAACGTTTCTTGGACGAGATCCTCTGCGTCTTCCCTATTTCTGATTTTCCTTTTGAAAAATCTCTGAAGGACACTCAAGTATCTTTGACAGAGTGTGTTGCCTGCTCCTACATCGCCTTTTTGGTAGCATTGCACAAGATGTGCGTCACTATATTCTTCATGATTGCTCGGCATTTAGGAAACTTGCCCTTTCTATTATAAGTGTGAAAATTGCGTAAAAAGGTTAGAAAAAAATGAACTGCATTTTCCCGATTAGGGATACTCTGCTAATTAAAGTCGTAATTTTGGGGGAGAAAACGTGCATAATCTGAAAAAAATCAGTTTCATAGCGACGTGCTATGTTTTCTGTCCGAGGTTTTTCCGATAATGGTTATACTCTTTATAATTACAGACACGGTTTTGAGACTGTAGAGGTGCATTATGTGAAAAAACGAATTTAAGGGGTTCGCAGAGAACCGAGGATTATATGGATGGACAGAAAAGGGGTGCGAAAAATGATGTAGGGTAATTAAGATGGTACGACTCGAAAATTGCATTTATCCGTTTTTACTTGACACTTAACAACCTAATAGGATATAATAGTTAAGTCTTCTAAGGGATAACAAGGATAAATCCACCAAAAGGAAAATACTTATGACAAACAAGCAGGCGTTTATCACAGTAGTCGAAAACGGCGACGCACGGACAGTCAAAAACCTATTAGCAGATGACCAAGCACTCGCAGCGCAAATCGATGCGCCGTGGTTCAGTTTCGATGCCCCGGCGATTGTGTTTGCTGCTGCTTCTGGTGATCGTGGACTTATTGATGTGCTACTCGATGCTGGGGCGGATATTGATGTCAAGAGTAGTTGGTGGGCAGGCGGCACCTCGGCGTTACAACATGCCGCCGGTTCTATGCTCAGCTATAATGGGGAACTCGCTGAATACCTGATTGAACGGGACGCGACAGTCGATGCTCACGCTGCTGCAGGTCTGGATATGTCCAAGCTGCTTGCTGAGTTAATACACGAGAACCCTGAAGTCGTCAATGCGACCGCTACGGACGGCATGTCTCCACTCCATTTCGCTGCGACCCCGCGAATCGCTGAACTGCTGCTCGCACACGGCGCAGCTATAAACCTCCGAGATCGCGACCATAACGGTACACCTGTGCAGTGGACCCTGGTGAACCGACCTGAAGTCTGTCAATACCTCCTTGAACGCGGGGCAGAAGCCGACATTGTCATTTACTGTGTTGTTGGTGACGTTGATCGCGCGCAAGCTGCACTGCAAGAAAATCCTGAACTTCTGGATTTACGAATAGACAGCAAAGTTCCTGAAGGCTATGCCGTGGCACCGCTGCGGTGGCCCCATCACCACTCTAAACAGATTGGTGAGGTCCCTGGTGGGCATGTTTACGCCTATAAGGTGGGACCGAGCACGCCGCTGCTTGAGGTCGCGTTACGAGCAGCACAGCCAGCAATCGTGGAAATGCTCATGGAATGCGGTTATCAAATTAAACTCCGGGAATGGTACATGATTGTTGGACAGGGTCCACGCAATATGGACAGACTCGTAAAGGTATTTCTCGAAAAAGGTTGGGATATCAACGCCCGTCAGAAACATAGGCATGGCATGTGGGCACCGTTGCATTGGCTGGCGCAACGTGGTCTGACGCATGGGATTTCATGTCTATTGGAAAACGGTGCCGATCCGAATGTCCGAGACGATAAGGGGCGGACCCCGATGCATATCATCGCGCAGAAAGGGATTGGAAAAAATCAGGTGCAAGTGTTAATAGAATACGGTGCGGATATAAACGCATACGATAGAGAAGGTAAAACGCCGCTCGACGCTGCGCAGAAGGCGAAAAGAAAAGTTGTTGCGAATTTCCTCACAGCACATGTAAATCGCGTGGAAAAAAGATTGATTCTGAAGAAATAATTTGAAACAAGTATCAATTTTTTGTCGTGTATATTAGCGGGAAATTCTACATCAGAATTATGATAAAACCGAAAAATAAATTTCTCGTTGACATTTTATACTTATTGTGATATAATAGTTAGTATTAGTTAAGATTCGGTTGGTGTTGACATCATTTTTACATGAGGAAAATGCAATTGGGAGGGACGTAAAATCATGGAGCATCGAACAGAAAATTGGGTGAAAGTCGCCGAGTTGAGTGAGGTTCCAGAAGGAAAACCGAAGGCGATTCGGATGGGGGAGGGTCGTAGCATTGCCCTCTTCAATGTTGACGGGAAGATTTATGCGACGGATAATCAGTGTCCGCACATGGGGTATCCACTTACACGAGGTACAGTCCGAAATGGCGTTCTCACATGTGATTGGCACCGCCGTAGTTTCGATTTGGAAGGTGGTGGCTGCTTTCATGTTGAATGCGACGACTTACGTACGTTTCCAGTAGATGTCCGTGGGCGCGAGATTTGGATAGAACTCGGAGATATGACGTACCGGCGCGCAGAAGAACATAAACAGTTGCTTCGAGAAGGCCTTTTAAGTGAAGACCGATGGACGATGTCCAAAGCAATCTCGCTTTTATTAAAGGGGGGTGTGCCGGAAGAAGAGGTGATGGAAACGATCTTAGTGCACGTCAGCCGACACATCGCGAGTTCTCACGGCTCAGAAGGTGGAAGCGATGTTTCCAGACTTATCAATGGTCTCAAAGTTGGACGTAAGTATGGTGATGCCGATAGACTCATTGCGGTTACGACAGCGGCTTGCTCGGCTGCGGGACCCGCGTCCGAACGACTTGAGGTTGTTCCATTGCCGGAGCCTGTCACATGGGGAAAGATAAGTCGATGGGTTCGTAACTTCTCTTATGAAGGACAATCCGGACGAATTGAACGGTGCTTGTTCACAGCATATCGTAAGGGTGATGCGGATAAGTTGTGTCCTTTGCTATTTGAGTGTGCGGTTGAACCTCATTTTATTGATCTGCCCCATATTCCGCTTTATGTCAGTTATCTTTCAGAAGTGGTTGATGAATTTGGATGGGAATATGCCTCAGAGTTGTTCTTTTATCTCGGTGCACAACTCGTTGGGCATCGTCCAGAGGAGCCGGAACGCTATCGGAGAGACGCAATCCAGATTCTCCGACAAATGCTGCCTGATGTTGAGAGCGCTGGCTTGGAACGAACTGTTAAATTTGACGAAGACGTTTTTGTCGAAGCACTGACGAGTGTCAATCTCCAGCGAGCGTTTGAGGCGGTGCAGACGGTTTTAATTGATGGTGTTAAGTTGGAGAAGGTCATCACAACGCTCGTGCTTCTCGCGGCAGATAGGATGGCAAATACACCGGTAAACGTTGATGCGGGTTGGGAAAACTTAACAATGGAACTCAACCTTGCAGCGTCTTTGCGGAGTGTGCAGCGGGTGGGTGGAAACAGGGTCGCAGCGAAAGGGTTATTCCATGTCGCATGGCAAATCTTCGCGAATCGCTGGATAAATATCCCTTCACGACCTCTCAGCCAACCGCTAAGCGAAGAAAAATTAGACGTTCCGAATCAAGCCGAGGGTATCAAACATATTGTTCGTACAATTCAGACACTCGATGTCCAAAAGGTCGGACCGCAAGTACTCGGTTATCTGAATGCTGGTTATTGTGCTGAACGCTTGCTTGAAGAAATTGGACATACGGTTCTGTGGGATGATACAGGGAGTCAAATTCTGCCGACGCTGCGTACTGTGTTTGAAGAGTGGAAGTACGCCGAAGGACATCCGGCTCAGGCGCAACTTTTGGTTGGGTTGGCTCGCTACGTTACAGATATCCGAACGAACAAGGATAACAGGTCTGCTGCGACTACGGCGATGCGTTTCGCTGAAGGTAAAACAACAATAGAGGTCTTTGAAGAGTAAAAGGAGAGGAAGACAGTGTTAGAAAATACCAATTTCGTCAAGGTTGCTGCCCTCAGCGATATAGATGAAGGGAAACCGAGGGCAGTTAGAGTTGAAGGACATAGCATTGCTCTGTTTCAGCATGAAGGTGCTGTCTATGCGACGGATAATCAGTGCCCACACATGGGATATCCATTGGTGAGAGGGCGCGTCAGAAAGGGCGTTTTATCGTGTGATTGGCACGGTTGGAGTTACGACATGGAAGGTGGCGGATGCTTCACGGGTGGATGTGATGACCTCGCCACGTTCCCTGTTGAGGTGCGAAACGGCGATATCTATGTGGATGTTGCCAGCGGCGGTAAGAAACGCGATGATGCCCACTTTCTGCTCCTGAAGGAAGGCTTATTGACAACCGACAACTGGACGCTTTCTAAGGCTATTGCGATTATGTTAGCGAAAGGTGTCTCGGAAGAAGAGACATTAAAACTGATGGTCCGGCACATGGGTGGACATATCTCTACAGATAACGATGCGTTCAATGGCGGCAGGAAATTGGCGATGCTGATGAACGGAGTAAAGGTCGCTCGTATGTACCAACCCGAAGACCGTCTCATCCCGTTGATGCTGGCGGCAGAGGGTGCAGCCGGTAGACTTGGGGATCGACCGGATCGCCGACCCCTCCCGCCTCCAATTGATTGGCAGAAACTGGAAGACTGGATTAGAGTCTTTACCAGCGATAAAGAGTGGGAGGGTATCGAAAAATGCTTTATCACGGCGAGACGGTTAGGCGGACATGATGAGAAAATTGTACCGCTCTTGTTTGAATGTGCGGTTCAACCCTTCTTCATCAATCATTCCAGAAATCTCATTAATCTTGGACACTTGGCTGAGTTGTTGGAGCGATTTGGATGGGAATTAACTGAGGAATTGGTCTGCAACCTCGGTGCAAAGATTCTTGGAGAGGGGCGCGGTAGACCGAGTGAACTTCATCGTGAGGCTATCCAAAAGTTGGAGGAAATTAGTCCTATCTTTGATGAACTTCCACAGGCGACACCTACTGATCGTCCCGTTGATTATGACGAAGATAAATTTTCAGCAGCTCTGGTAAGTGGTGATCTCGACGAGGTTTTTGATACACTAACGGAGATGCTTACCTCGGGTGTCCCAATTAACGATCTCGCTACAACTATGGTCATGATGGCAGGCGATAGGATGGCACGTACGCCTGTGAGCATGAGTCCGGGTTGGTGGGATCTACAAGAAGAGATGGAGTTAGGAGCGACGGTGAGAAAAGTGCTTCGGTATGGTGGAACGAAAGTCGCTGCGAAGGCACTTTATCATGCTGCGTGGCGGTTTTTCGAGAACCGATGGCTTAACATTCGTTATCAATCTATTACAGCGTTGAGAACATCTACAACCCCGGTTCTTGATGAGGATACAGCTCTCTCCGAGATTTTAGATGGGATTGAATCTGTCCGTATTCAGGAAATTGGGCGGCGTACCCGCGAGTATCTTAATGCCGGATGCTCCGCAGAACGGTTGATGACTGAAATGGGGCTGAGTATTCTCAAAGATGATAACGGTCACCATCTTCTCAGTTCAATTTATATGGTGTCTGAGGAGTGGAAGACATGCACATCGCATCCCGGAAGAAATCAGTTGATAGTTGGGTTGGCACGATGGGCAACCGATATTCGCAGGAATGCAGGAAATGATTCTGCCGTTCAGACGGCTCACCGTTTCGCGCGAGGTGAAACGGCGACGGAACTCTATGAGTAGGACAATTTAGTGTAGTGGGGCGAGGTCTCTGTAACCGATGCCTTACTACACTTTATCAGATGAAAAATTTGTGTGTCTTTTTTCTTTTTAATTTCTTATGCTTGTTAGTTCACGGCGCGACGTTGGAGTTTGCTTTTCAACTCGGTGAAAAGCAGGCACCGCGACTTGATACGTTGCTTGCTGATGTTGCGCGACAGATGGCTTTCAACAAAAACGGGACGCAATTAATTGTCGAGCAGATGGACGGTACTGTGGTGATATGGAATGTCCAGGCACAAGAAAGTCGAATTGTTTATACCGTCCCCGAAAAGCGATGGTTTGCCTATGCTGTTGACGCGAATCAACTCCTTGTCAGGACAGCAGATGAGAGTATCGCTATCGTTGAGCTTGCCTCCAACGCCGAGACTATACTGACAAAAGGTGCTTATGAGATCGGTAGCCTGTCAGATAATGGCACTTTGGCGGTATTATCGGGAGGCGATGAACGGATTGAGGTATGGCAGATAAAGCCCTCGGATATTGTAGAAGCACTTGAGGGGAAACAAATCCTTCCGCAGAAATTGAAGACTTTGCGGACAGCGATGCCGATTCGGAACGGTCTCGCGCTTTCTAATGATGGTCGGTTCATTGCTGCGGCAGAGGGGAGTTACCGAGATGGTGAGGGACATAGAACGGCTATTGAAATCTGGAAGGTAACCGATGAACATCCAATTAAAGTTTTCAACACGGGCGAGATTTTAGGCGTTTGGAACGTGCTATTCTCACCGGACGCGACGCTGTTAGCCGTTGACACACAGAAAAACACGCAGTCTGGAATCCATGTTTGGGAAATTAAGACCGGTAGGCAGCTTCTCGCGAAATCCGGGTTTGAAGCATATTGGACCCGAGCACTCGCTTTTTCACCGAGTGGTGAACACCTTGCTTCCGGTGATGAAGATGCCAATCTTCGGGTGTGGGACATCTCTGAAGGTGAATCGGTAATTTGGGAGACCTATCCGACGGGCATCCAATCGTTAGCCTTCTCGCCTAACGGCGACTATTTAGCGGTAGGACTCTGGGATGCGACAGTTCAGATGCTATATTGGAGGAACAAATAATGAACGGTGAGAAAGATTTAGAAGATGGCTCTTACGTTGATGCGAAAGGCAGGACACGTTGGCATGAGAATGATGAGATCTCCCTGAGATTCTTAGAACTTCATACGTTCCTGATTATTGCCGGCTATCCAGAAGACCACGCGACGCGATATCCATGGTTAGCACATTATATCTCCCGTTTTCCTGAACCGATGTCAGCTTTAATTGCCCAAGGCAGATTGATAGAAGAACTGCCGGGAGCTGGGGAAGTCATGGCAAAAATTATTGAGGAATTCGTGAGTACTGGTACCAGTGGAAAATTGGAGGAGTTCGCCGGTGATACGCCACGAACGGTTGTAGAACTTGTGCCTATCCCCGGACTCGGTGCCAAGACAATTAAACGACTCTATGAAGAGGTGGGAGTGGAGAGCCTCGTTTCACTTCGTACAGCAATCGACGCGGGGAAACTCAAAGGCTTTCGCGGCATTGGCAAAAAGACGTTGGAGAAAATTGAAGCGTATCTCGATGAAGTGTTATAGATTTATCTGTGAAGCGGAAGGATATGCCGGACAATGAAGCACAGAGTACCCCCTCACGTCATGAATGCCGCTCTTACACGTTCAGTTTGGACCATGTGCAGAGCAGGGATACCCCAAACCACTTGATGATTGTATTTACATGTTCTGTATTTCGATGGATCACCCACTCCTTGAAGTGTTAAACCATCGGAGGATTTATCCATCAGCCACGGCTACCGTCGTGCATCATGGTATGGAGGCATGGGATTGGGGGTTCATCCTCACCAGTGACATCTAATAACAAAAACCGATTGGAGGAGATTGGGATGCGTTGTCACAGCATTGTTTGCAAGCGCATACCAAACGTGTCGCGTCCCATGAAATTTTATTATGGCGAGATCACTCACTGATGGCGAAATGATAGATGGTAAGAAGCATGGGTATTGGGTTGCTTATTACGCGAATGGACATAAGCGAAGCGAAGGTGGCTACATTCATGGTAAGAAGGACGGACCTTGGATCACTTACCACAAAAATGGAAACAAGGCGAGCGAAGCGTCCTTTCGTGATGGAAAATACGAAGGTCCTTGTATCACCTATCATGAAAATGGAAACCTCAGATCCACCGGTGCCTATCCTAAACACGTAGGTAAATCTTACGATGGCAAGAAGGAAGGTCCGTTTTACGGTTACGAAGAGGATGGCAAGACGATGTGGCTAATCGTAACCTACAAAAAGGGCGGCAGTCGCGCGAAACCGGATGAGTACCCACTCGGGGTCTGTGGGGTCTGTGGTGAGGGGAGACGTTTAAAGTGGGGAGATACTTGTCCAAAGTGTGGTAACGAACTGGATGCCTAATTTGAAAAAGGGGAATTAACTATGGCAAAATCACTTACTGATGGTGAAATACGCAACGGCAAGAAGCACGGCTATTGGGTTACCTACTACGCCAATGGTTTTAAGCGGAGCGAAGGTCGTTACATTGAAGGAAAAAAAGAGGGGCTTTGGATCCAGTACCATAAAAATGGAAACAAAGCGAGCGAAGGTGCTTTCCGTGATGGCAAAAACGAAGGCAACTACACGGCGTACTATGAGAATGGTAACCGTAAATGGGGTGGTCCCTATCGAAAACATGATGGCAGTTCCGCTGATGGCAGAAAAGAAGGGGTCTGGCTCTGCTATGAAGAGGATGGCGAGACGGTGTGGCGTATCATTACCTATAAGAAAGGTGGGAGTCGTGCGAAACCTGATGAATATCCGCTCGGTGTTTGCGATGTTTGCGGGGAAGGCAGACGCTCAACGTGGGGCGACACCTGTCCGCAGTGTGGCACGGAGGTTTCTGACTGATTCTCAAGAATTCCAAAGACATGAATACGGTGATATACCGTTTTAGCGAAGAACCAGACCTCTCCTACTTTGAACCGCTATTCTCAACACCTGCGTTGGGAGCAGTTGTGTGTGGCGTATCCGAGGGAGCTATGTATAAATATCTTCTACCAGGCGACTGCCCGCGCGGGACCTTCCGCGCTGTCAGGCTTTCTACAGACCCCTTAACGAGCGCATTTTGTTTCAACGCAGCGCAGCAATGCCAACAGATACCTCCCAACGATATGCATTCGCCTCTTCAAACTATAGTGACAAAAGGGGTCTGTCTCAAATCTTGTAAATCCTAACTTGCGTTAAAATAGTAGCACATTTCGCAAGGAAAATCAAATAAATTCTGATTTTTTTCTCAGAAACAGGGTTTAAGAAGATAAAATACGGTAAAAAAGAGAGGGAAAAATCAGTGGCAATTACTGTATCGGAGAAAGAAGGGGTCGTTATTTTTCGACTAAACGGGAGAATTATCACCCCTGATACGAAAAAGATCTCGGAAACTATGGAGGCGGCACTTTCAGCGTGCGCCTCACCACCAAGATTTCTGTTTGACTTTAATCCTTGAGAGAAAAACGCCTTAGCCTACCGGTGCTGCATCTGCTGCGGGCAGCGATTCGTTAGGAATGCATTGCGCAATTATTTAAGAGAATTGAGGAGAAAACTATTGAAAATTATATCGGGCTTTTGGCGTGTTTGGGTGTTGTTTTTGATGTTTTGTGTGTTACAATTCCCAAGCACGGTGCAAGCTGAAACAGAAACGGAATCCGCGCACAGAGTTGCGACGGCTGTCCGTATTAAGGGGACACCACCGCAATTAGACGGTGTGTTAGATGACGGCATTTGGCAGACCGCTCCACTTCACGAGGGTTTCCGTCAACGCGATCCCGATGAAGGTGAACCCGTTTCCCAACGCACTGCATTCCAAGTTGCTTATGACGATGAGGCGATCTATTTTGCCGTCATGTGCTATGACAGTGAACCTGATAAGATTGTTTCCCGGCTCGTCAGGCGCGACGATTTCGTCGAATCCGATAAAGTCCAGATCATCCTCGATCCGCATTACAACCGACAGCGCGGCTTCTCGTTTACGATTTATCCCTCTGGCTCTGTAATAGACGGTATTACCGGAGGCGGTGGTCCAGACGGGTGGAACAATGCGTGGGACGGTGTGTGGGAAGCAAAAGCTCGTATCCACGAGAATGGGTGGGCAGTAGAGTGCAAAATCCCATTTTATATGTTCCGTTTCTCACCGAAAGATAAATATACATGGGGATTACAAGTAGAACGGGAGATTAGCCGTAGAAAAGAACGTTCTCATTGGCGTCTGATAAAGAAAAGCACACCGGGTTGGATATCACATTTCGGCGACTTGGTAGGGATTGAAAATATCCATCCGTCCCGCCATTTGGAATTAATACCATACACTATGGGCAGAACAACCTTGAACAGCGAGGCGGATTTGTGGGGGAGTGGTGGGGGCGATGTCCAATACGGTATCACTTCTGGCATCACGCTCAATGCCACAGTCAATCCTGACTTTGGACAGGTAGAGGCAGATCCTGCTACGTTGAATCTCTCTGCTTATGAAGAGTTTTTTGAAGAACGGAGACCCTTTTTTGTCAAAGGGGCATCCAATTTTAATTTCGGGGATTGGGATAATCGATTTTTTTACTCAAGACGGATCGGACGGCAACCGGAACATTTTGAAATTCCAAAGGGTGCCACGGAGTTGAGTCGTCCGGAAGCGACGACGATTCTGGGTGCTGCCAAGATCATTGGTAGAACCAACAGTAACACCTCTTTCGGTATCATGGAAGCTGTCACCGCGCCAGAGTATGCACAGATTAAGGAAAAAGGCGAGAAAAGCGAGCACCTTATTGAACCGTTGACAAACTACTTTATAGGTAGGGTCAAACAAGATATTTTAAAGGGCAATTCGTACATTGGGTTGGTGACAACGGCGGTAAACCGACGTGCCTCCAACTCGGCGTATGTGGGAGGACTTGATTGGGACTTGAGGTTTGCGAAGGAGCGGTACAAGATAAGTGGAATGGTCGCGGCGAGTCAAGCCGGCGTACTTGAGGCGCGCAAGTCGGGTTACTTTGCAGACCTTGCCTTTAACAAACAGGGTGGGTGGTGGCGGCTGTATACCAATTTTAATGTTCGCTCCCCAGACTTAGACATAAATGACATGGGATACACACAACGCGGCGATATGATGAGATGGTTCTATGACGCTATCATCAAGAAGGAGCAGCCGTTCAGTATCTTTCGAGAAGTTTCTTTGGGGCTTTACGGTTGGCGGGAATGGAATTATGACGGTGTTAGCATTGGTCGCTACTCTGAGATATGGACGGATGGCAAGCTGAAAAATTATTGGGAGTATGACTTGTGGGTCGGTCGAAATTTGGAGTCGTTTAAGGACGAGGATGTCCGACGCGGTGGGACGTTGATTAAAAATCCTGCGGGTTGGTGGATTTTTACCCAGCTTAGGACTGATGGTCGTAAAATGGTTCAGCTTGAACTGAATCCGATTTTCGCATGGGACGATGATAACAAAAGTTCTGAGAAAGAGGTAAGCCTCCGTCTGAACATCCGTCCTGTGTCAAACATTGAGTTAAGTGTCGGACCGATGTATCGTTATCGCGTTTACGATGCGCAGTGGGTCGAATTAGTTGAAGAAAACATTGACGGACACATCAAAAACCATTACGTCTACGGTGAACTAACGAGTCACACCCTTGATTTCACCACTCGGGCAAACATTAGTTTCACACCGACGTTGAGTCTCCAATTTTACGTGCAGCCGTTCATTACCATCGGTGATTATTCAAGCTTCAAAGAGTTGGTCGAGCCAAGATCCTATCAGTTCAAATCCTATCCGCTGCAGCGGAATCCTGATTTTCATGTCCGCTCTTTACGCGGGAACACCGTCCTTCGTTGGGAATTTCGTCCGGGCAGCACGCTATTTTTGGTCTGGTCTCAGTCGAGAGAAATAAGTTTGGAAGGTATTGGAGATGCTGAACTTGAGTTTCGTCCGGTGGATCGCTTGCGAAGCAGTTTCACGGATCCAGGGAAGAATATTTTTCTGATTAAATGTCGGTATTGGTTTGGGGTGTAGTTCTTAGATCATTGCGAAAATAAAAACTTGACAAATAGTGCAGAAATTGTTAGTATAATGTGAATTTAACATAAGCATTTGTTAGGATACTGACTTTTAAACCCAGAGGAGGTACGTATCATGAAATCGCGCCGTATGTCTCTTGCATGGATGGTATCGCTTATTGTACACGCTTGTCTTGTTGTCGTTGTAGGATACATCGCGATCTCGGCGAATCCATTAAAAGCGCGGGATACCGTTGATGTGAGTTTTTTCATTCTTACACCGCCACAGGCTGCGAAAAGGGATATTGTCGCTAAGCCAGAAGTGGTTGTTCCGACCCCGGTTCCACCAGATTTAACAGTCGTTCCACAGACTGAGACCACACCGCGTCTGACAACACTTGCACGTGCAGCGAGATCGTCCGCAACGGCGGCACCAGCAGCATCCTTGATGGGGGGTGCTCCAGCTGCGCCGAAAGGGCAACAAGTCAAAGTTACGAGTGCATCTCCGGTTGTCGAACATACCCCGCAACCCCTGTCAACCGCTGCGAAACTACCGACGACATCAGATGTACTACCGACCGCAGGTTTACCCAATGAAGGTGGGATTACGGACGGTCTCAGTGCAGGGGTCAGGGACGGTTTAGGTAGCGGCACCGGTCGCGGTACTTTTGGTTCCGGCTCGGGTTTTGAACAAGGACGGACACAAAATCGTGGCAGCTTGAACTCACTTGTAGAAGGTGCAGGTGCTGCGAATATCACTGCTTCGCTATCGGATGTGACAGAGAACATGGTTTTAGGTAATGGTGTGCCACTGCTTCCAAAAGGTGGCCCGGGGGCTATTATTCAAGGACACGGCAAAGAGCTTATTGGTAGACTGAATCTCGTCCGTCTTGATGATCCATTGCATCCGAATCTTGATATATGAGGGAGCGGTATCGGACATCTCCGATTCGGGGCAGGTCTGCCCTATTTAGTCAAGTCGCTGAATACAGAAACAGGCATCCAAACCCAAATGGTTGATGCAGTTCAAATTACAGATGCGGCATTTTTTGAGTCACCGATTATTTTCATGGAACCTGTACCCAGTTCTGCAGTGAAAATGCAGACTAATGGATTGATTGGGAATGCCATCTGGCAGGTTAGCGGAGACCGTCCTTCCTTCGGTTATACCGATCGGGAAGCCCAGCGGATTCGTGAATATGTTATCAACCGTGGTGGGTTCATCTATATGCCTACCCACGGAAACACGGAACAAGCGATACAGCCTGCACTGCGGGTCTTGCGTCAGATTCTTCCTGAATATCACTTGACAACTATTCCTCAGGACCATGAAATTTACAATAGTTTCTATGAACTAAATGGACCCCTTCGTTTTCCTGTCCGAAAGATTGGGAGTACG
Source organism: Candidatus Poribacteria bacterium (assembly GCA_963662915.2). Taxonomy (GTDB): domain Bacteria; phylum Poribacteria; class WGA-4E; order WGA-4E; family WGA-3G; genus WGA-3G. The sequence continues at coordinate 4,583,712 of CAXXEU010000002.1, forward strand.
ATTCTTCATCACGGTCCCTATAGTCAGTTACAGGGGGTCTTCATTGATGACCGATTGGCGGTTCTCGTGGATACAGAAGCTATGATACATGTAATGGATGGTGCGGTGCAGAAACCGTTCTTCGGTCATTATCAGGATCGAAATAAGATTCTGGACGAATTTGCCCCTGCTGCAGCGCGACAACTCATCAACGTTGTCATCTACGCAGTAACGCATGGGAGCATTTCGGATTACAGCAACTATATCCCCGCAGATGCTCTTGCTGATAGTGACATGGACAGTCTACCGAAAACAGCACCAAACGTTGCAGGTCAGTTGTAACAGTTGTGTAAAGAGGAACACAGGACTATCTGCGAACAATAAGCCGCGTCAAGAGATTGACGCGGCTTTCTTTTTGAGTGGAAAACTTACTAAATTTCGCAAAGATAGGCAAGGGCATAGCAAAATCGCGTTTCTATTTGACAAACCATAGCCAGAAATGTATAATGTAACCAAGAAATTGTCCTATTAGGGCGCATCTTATATGTCTATACTGATACAGTTTTAACAGAATAAATATGGAGGCTTAACACAGAAATGGCTGATTACGCAAATCCTGATGTTTTAGTGAGTACGGAATGGGTAGCTGAACACGGTGGTGATGATGGCATCCGACTGCTTGAAGTTGACGTTGATACAGAGGCTTATGCTGAAGGACATATTGCTGGCGCGGTCGGACTCAATTGGGAGACTCAGTTGTGCGACCAGGTTCGACGTGATATCCTCACGAAAGAGCAGTTTGAGGCACTCTGCAATGACAGTGGTATCGCTAATGACACAACGATTATCTTCTATGGCGATAATAACAATTGGTTCGCGACGTATGCTTTATGGCAATTCCGCTACTATGGACATGACGAAAGCCGACTCAAGGTAATGAATGGCGGTCGCCAAAAATGGATTGATGAAGGCAGGGCACTTGTGACGGATGTTCCTAACTACGCTGCTACAGGGTATCAAGCGAGGTTTCCTGATGACAACGTTCGCGCCACAGCGGGGAACGTTCGTGAGAGACTCGGGCAAGGTGTTGTTAACCTTGTTGATGTTCGTTCACCTGCTGAATTTACAGGTGAAGTCATTGCTCCGCCTGGCATGAGTGAAACGGCGCAGCGTGGCGGACATATCCCCGGCGCGGCAAATATCCCATGGGCAACAGCAGTAGCTGAAGATGGGACCTTTAAGTCTCACGACGAACTGCAAGCTATCTATGGCGGTGAAGGCGTTGATGAGAGTAAGGAGACCATTGCCTATTGTCGTATTGGCGAACGTTCATCGCACACATGGTTTGTATTGAAGTACCTACTCGGTTATGAAAAGGTCCGCAACTACGATGGTAGTTGGACGGAATGGGGTAATCTCGTGGGCGCACCCATCGCACGCGACTAAAGGAATGGATTCAGTCGACAGCGGTTCGCAGTGAGCAGTTAGTAAAGAGATACTCGATGCCCATCAGAGTACTCTTTGCTAATTGCTAACCATCATTTGCTAATTTCTATGTGTTGCCAGCTGACGGCTATAAAAAAATGCCTCAATTTGTTTCTGCCCACGTTATTGCTTGCATGACACGTCAGGATGTTGCGCGACTCCTGAAGCGTTTCAGAGAAGAAGAGAATGCCGATGTGAAAAATATCCGGGTCTTGTGCGATACGCTTTCAGGACGAATGGTTTGCGAATGGGAGGCACGCGATCGTGTCACCTTAGTTGAATGGCTTAAAAAGTGCAACGTCCAGTTGCGCGGCACCGGTGAATGGGTTATGGCAGTCCAATACGAGTCAGTTGATGATGACCTTGTAGTGCCACCTCGGGCTGCTTCGTAGACATTCAAACATATAGAGTAACGGTGTAAAGACTGATGTATTACTTAACCCGACAGACGGCGTTTGAAGCATCACATTACAATCGTATCCGCGAATTGAGCGATGTCAAAAACTTTGAACTGTTTGGCACCGCTGCGAATCCTAACGGCCATGGTCATAACTATGTCCTTGAGGTAATGGTGAAAGGCGATGTAGATGCCGATAATGGGATGGTTATCAATCTGGTAACGTTGGATGCACTGTTGAAGACTGAGGTGCTAGCCAATTACGATCATAAGCATCTGAACCAGCAACATCCGATTTTTGCGGGCAATCCTCATTTGCAACCGACATGTGAAAACATCACTATTGAGATTTGGCGACGGCTTGCGCCTTTTCTGCCAGATGGAATGTTGCATAGGGTGCGTCTCTACGAAAGTGCCACGAATTTTGCTGACTATCAGGGAGAAGGACAGATGGTTTACCTTACCAAAGTCTATGAATTCAGTTCTGCTCACCGTCTGCACAGTTATGTTCTTAGTGATGCAGAAAACCGAGACATTTTTGGCAAGTGTAACAATCCAGCAGGGCATGGGCATAACTATGTTCTTGAAGTTACCGTCAAGGGTGATGTAGATCCAAGAACTGGGTTGGTTGTGGGTCTGGATTTTCTCGATGAAGTTGTCCAGAAACAGGTTTACGCGCGATTCGATTACAAACATCTGAATTTTGATACCCCTGAATTTGAAAAACTTAATCCGACTTCGGAGAACTTCGTCAAAGTGCTTTGGGATGTACTACAACCGAATTTGCGTCCGGTAGTTTTATATCGTCTTCGTTTGCGAGAAACGCCAAAAAATCATTTCGATTACTATGGCGAGTGATTAATTTTTATTTCAGTAGGCGCAGTTAAAAATAGTGCAATGGAGACCATTTTTATATAATGGAGTTTAAACAGGGGACTTCTAACCCAGAATTAGAGGAACTTTTCACTAACCTTCTTGAAAATTTAGGTGAAGACCCGAGTCGTCAAGGGCTTGAGAAAACACCGGGTCGTGCCGCTGAAGCGATGCGGTTTCTGACAAGCGGTTACCACCAAGATATTGATAAAGTCTTGAATCAAGCTATCTTTGACGAAGATTATGATGAAATGGTGATTGTCAAAGATATTGAGTTTTACAGCCTTTGCGAGCACCATATTCTTCCGTTTTGGGGTAGGTGTCATGTAGGGTATCTTCCACGGAATCGGATTGTTGGTCTGAGTAAAATTCCGCGTATCGTAGATATGTTTTCTCGGCGTTTACAAGTACAAGAGCGGCTCACACGTGAAATCGCCGAGGCATTGGAAGCCTCGCTCGATCCACGCGGCGTTGCGGTAGTGATAGAAGGACAGCATTTGTGCATGATGGCACGCGGCGTGCAAAAACAAGCGCCGAAGATGACAACAAATGTCATGTTAGGAACGTTCCGAGAGGATAGTTCAACGCGGGCAGAATTTTTGCGGTGTATCCAGATATCCTAACACAGATATTTTGGTCCTTGTAGAAACCCAATTAAGATAAAGTTCAGACGCAAATCAAAACGTGGAGGCGAACATGGTTCCACCTACCCCTTCTAATCAGAAAAACATAGGAAACCTCGACGGAAAGGTCGCGATGATTACTGGCGGCTCAAAAGGGATTGGTAAAGCAATTGCTTTCGGTTTGGCTGTTGCAGGCGCGAAAATTGTGATCGCCGCTCGGACACGTGAAACCCTTGAACAGGTCGCAGTAAACCTTAGGGGCGGTGGTGCCGAAGTGCTCGCCGTGCCAACGGATGTAACCGACACGTCGGCTGTGCAAGGGCTTGTCCAGAAAACACTGGATGTTTACCAACGCTTAGATATTCTGGTTAACAATGCCGGGATTGGTCGTTTTGGGACGATTGTCGATTTCACACCAAGTGATTGGGATGCTGTAATTAATTCTAATTTAAAGGCGATTTATCTTTGCACGCAGGCCGCGCTTGCGCCTATGTTGGCACAGGGCAGTGGTCAGATTATTAATGTGCTTTCGATTGCTGCAAAAGTTCCGTTTGAAGCATCGAGCGCGTATTGCGCCGCGAAGGCGGGAGCATTGGCATTTACAAAGGTTTTGGCAAGCGAAGTCCGTCAACAGAATATTCGGGTGACTGCTGTGCTACCCGGTTCGGTGCATACGCCATTTTGGGATGAGATTCCACAACATCCAGATTTTGAACAGATGCTTAAGCCAAGCCATGTCGCGGATACAGTTGTCTCCGTCTGTCAACAACCGTTGGGTATGGTAACCGAGGAAGTTATCGTGATGCCGCCCTTAGGAATTCTCTAATGGTGTTGGTTGATAAGTCGGTCTGTCTGGATTATACGGTTTTGGCGAGGGGCACTTAGTTCAAGATGTAAAGTTTCCAATCTTCCGTGAAATACGAATTTTGCGGATAGCGCGTTCATCAGCATCTATAACTGTAATGACTGAATCCCGTAATTTGAGTTCGGTTCCAGTTTTTGGGATAGTTCCGGTGCGCTCTAAGATATAACCGGCGGCTGTTTCGTAATCGCCTTCAGGGATTAGGAGTCGGTACTGTTCTTTGAGGAGGCTGACTTCGGTTCTTCCGTCGCATTCGAGGATTTTAGGAGTGATGAGTCGAATGAAGTCGGGTTCATCACGTTCATCGGCGAATTCACCGACGATTTCTTCAACAAGATCTTCGACAGTAACAAGACCAACAGTACCACCATATTCATCGACAGCAAACACCATGGTGTACCGTGTGTCTTGAATCTCTTTGAGGAGTGCGTTAATATTTTTTGATTCGGGGACAAAGTGTAAGGCTTTACGGATAAAAGGCTCCACTGTTTCAGGCGAGTTGTGCTCTTTTTTTTCAGAGTTGACATGCGTTAGTTCTTTATCTTTTTGCAAGGAACCTGAGGTGTTGCCAGGGGTATCTGATGCCACATCATCGTAAATAACGTCTAAGAGGTTAATGATCCCAATAATGTTGTAGATTTGTTCTTCATAGACGGGAATTCTCGAAAAGCCGGAGTCCGCGGCGATTTGCAAAAAATCTTCGCATTTTGTGTTTTTTTCGATGGCAACGATATCAACAAGGGGCACCATGACTTGAGCAACCGTTCGGTCTTGAAGATTGAGCAGGCTATGAATCATCCTACGTTGGTCTGTGAGTAGATTCCCTGAACGCTCACCAATAATTGCGAGGAGCCGTAATTCTTCACGTTGGGCATCAGGACTTTGGCTACGGGCACTTCTGTCTATGAGTTTGATGAGAAATTGTGTAAGATTTTGGACGAGATATATAAGAGGCGCGAAAATCACCTCAGAGACCCTTAAAAGATAGGCATAACGTATTGCTAAGGTATCGGCTTTGACCCGAAAGATGGTTTTCGGTAAAATTTCTCCAAAAATCAAGAGCAGTGCCGTTATACCAGCAGTAGCAATTAATCCTTGTAAGCTGACTGCGAGATTCGGAAGGCCTCGTGCGACAAGCCCTTCACCAAGTTGTGCGATGAGCACGTTCGCGAGATTTGTTCCAACTAAGGTGAGGGCAAGCATCCGCTGCGGGGATGCAACTAAACGACGAATGATGCTCGCTTTGGTATCATCGGATTCAACGAGTTGATTCAGTCGGATTTTGTTAACTGATACGAGTGCGGTCTCTGAACCGGAGTAGAAAGCGGATAGGACGAGGCAGATGAGCACTGCAACCGCAAATGAACTGAGTACTGCGATTTGTGTTGTGCCACTGGCACCAATTAAAAAGAAGGATAGTAAGAGAACTTTCAATTATTTGTAGGTGTTCGAGCGAGTGGACCTAATCGGTTACTAAATCGTTGTTACATCTCCGTTTTCGGTGCAACTGGCAGCTTGATAAATAGACTTGTGATAACATTGCCCTCTGTAGCGGTTATTTCAAATTTGACACCATTTTCGTCGGTGTATGATTCCCCGACTGAAGGGATTCTACCGAAGAGTCCAAAAGCATAACCACCGATAGTGTCAACGTCATCTTCACTGAGTTTTAGTTCGTTGAATTGATAGTTAAGTTCTCGGATACTCATCCGCCCGGAAACTTCGAGTAACAATGGGTTTGCGGAGTGTTTAACGAAATCAGGTAAAGATTCGTCTCTATCGTGTTCGTCGATGATGTCGCCGACCACGTGTTCGACGATGTCTTCAGTTGTAACGATGCCCGAAACGCCGCCGTATTCGTCTAAGAGAATTGCCATTTTTGTTTTTTCATCTTTGAGTTGTAGCAATAACGCTCCGATTTTACGGGTTTCAAGCACCAAAATGGGTTCTCGGATAAGAGGGGCGTTAGGAATTGTATCCCGTTTTTCGAGGAATTCGTCAATTGTGAATGAATTCACTGAGGCGTGCCGCCAAAGTGGGAAGTCTTTGACATAGAAAATTCCGCAGATATTATCAATCTGATCCTGATAGATTGGGATGCGTGACAATCCTGAATCTTTTGCCTGTTTTAGGGTTTCTTGAATAGTATTAGACGTAGGAACTGCGACGACTTCAGTCCGAGGCACCATAATTTCTCTTGCTTCAATATCGCGCAATTCAAGAATATTGCTTACAATTGCCCGTTCATCTTCGGGAAGTGCTTCTTCGTGGTAGGTATTGACAATCTCTTTGAAATCTGTGGCAGTGAGGTGTTCGGTATCGGGTGTATGCCCAGTAAATATGGGGACGAGGAAGTCGATGATGCGTCGCAGTAACACTCGTAGGGGTGTAATGCAGATCGAAAATATCCACAAAGGTGGTGCGGTTATTTTTGCGAAGGTCTCGGCGTGCTTAATTGCATAAGTTTTTGGGGCCATCTCACCAAAAATGAGCATGAGAAGGACGCTAAGGACTGTGGCTGCGGCAAATTGGAGTAATTCCGTACTATCGGGCAAGGCTTGCTTGATAAGCCACAACATGAGGATTGCAAAGGAGACGTTTACAAGATTATTACCGAGTAGGACGGTAATAAACAATCTCGGAGGGTTGTCAACAAAACTGACAATAGCAGACGTTCCGCCCTTTTCAAAACGGAAACGCTCAATTTGCACCTGGGTAAGGGCGCATAAAGCCGTCTCGGATCCGGAAAAGAAGCCGGACAAAACGAGTAACCCTGTCAAGCTGAACAAGTAAGGGAGTAGTGGAACAACTTCCATTCTTTTTATGAAGCAATCTTTCGGTAGAATAGGCGAACCGAAATTTGCTCTCAATTATACTAAAGTTAGCGAGAGTTTACGAACTGGAATTTCTATGTATGTTGTTTAATAATAACATATTGACAAATAAATCGCAATAAAAAATATTCGCCATTTTTTTTTACATGGCTTGGGTGTTCAGGTCTTGCCCAGTATTTTAATCCTAAGTGCCTGAGTTAAGGCTTTAATGGCACTGATTTTGAGGATATCCATGACAAAGTTAGAGCAGATGCGACGGATCGAAGCGTGTGGTATCGTCGCTATAATTCGTGCGAATAGTGCAAATGAGTTGATTGATGCTGTCGCTGCAATCTACGCTGGTGGTGTTGATGTAATTGAGGTGACGATGACAACACCGAACGCGCTGCAAGTGATTAGTGATGTATCGTCAACGTATGGGGATTCTGTCCTCGTTGGTGCTGGGTCAGTCTTAGACGCGGAGACTGCCCGTGCTGTGATGCTGTCAGGCGCGGAGTTCATCGTCAGTCCAGTTGTCAAGACAGATGTCATTGATATCTGCAATCGCTACGGCAAAATCGTTATTCCAGGTGCTTTTACGCCAACAGAGATTTTGATGGCGTGGGAAGCGGGTGCGGATTATGTCAAAGTGTTTCCGTCAAGTGGGGTTGGTGCTTCGTATATAAAAGACGTAAAAGCCCCACTCCCTCAGATTCCACTTGTTCCGACGGGGGGCATCAATGTTGAGAACGCTGTCGAATTTATCAGGGCTGGTGCCTCAGCATTGGGTGTTGGTAGTTCCTTGGTTAATAATCAGCTCATTGAAGCAGGGAAGTTTGAATTCCTTACTGAACGGGCTAAAAAGTTGTGTGCTGAGGTGCAACGCGCTCAGTTGCAGCAATAATCTGGCTTAAATTTATAAAAAATTGATTTTTTGTTGACAATTAATGTTAATTCTGTTAATTTTAATATTAAGGAATTGTATCTTAGCCCTTTCACTGCCTGCTTTAAACTCTTGAAGATACTATTATGCAGATTGACCAATTAATTTTAGGTAAATATAGATTGTTAGAGTATCTGAATTCAGGAGGGTTTTCGTCGGTTTTTCGCGCCCGCGAAGAAATGACGAACCGCACTGTTGCCATCAAAGCCTTGGCAAAAACAGCCTATCCGGCAAGCAGGATGAAGTTTTTACTAAACGAGTTTCAAGCGATGTCAAAGATTTGGAGGCATCCAAATATCGTCTCGATTCACACAGTTGAGCCGGGCACAGACGACTACGTCGCATGGATCGTGATGGAATATGTCGAAGGCAAAAGCCTTCATGAACTGATGCAGGAAGGTCGGCTTCAACTAACAGATACCATCAATATCGGTTTGGATATCTGCCGCGGGCTTAAAGCAGCACATGCTCATAAAATTATGCATCGGGACATCAAACCGCAAAATATATTGCTCACGACCGATAAACTGGCGAAGGTCGCCGATTTCAGTATTGCCCGTATTTTCGGGGAGACTACAGAGTTTGCTGAAACTATGGCAGGAACTCGTCGCTATATGGCACCCGAGCAACACTATGGATCTTATGACTATCGCGCGGACCTCTATTCTACAGCCCTCATTTTGTATCAAGCCGTGACAGGACGATTTCCATTTTCGGGTGAGAACAAGGAGATGGATAAAAAGAAAGCTGCAGGAGAAATAGAAGAAATCGATAGATGTCCGGAAGTGCTCCGCAATTTTTTACAAAAGGCACTCCATCGCCAGCTCTCTGAACGCCATCAAAATGCTGCCGAAATGTACGAAGAATTAGATCGTATCCGTCGAGACGAGTACGTCAAACAGGCTTCGCAGCTTATTGATGCCAGCGTCAATTCCAGCAATCCGAGATTAGCAGAGGCACTTGAACGCTATCGAAAAACCTTCCGTCTCCCGCTTGATGTCGCGGAACGGATGAATCAAAACCTCTTTTTTGAGCAACGTCAGAAAGAAGAAAATAATAAACGCGAGAAGTTGGTTACCCAGATTCACAAACATTACACATTTGCTATACGTTACATTGAGAGCCAAGATTATATAGGCGTTTTTGAAGAACTCCAGAAAGCGACTCGGCTTTGTCTGGATGACCAAGGCTTAATTAAAACCGTTAATAACCTATTTCGGCAACTTAATATCACGACCCCTCCTTTAGCAGCAAGTCCGACTGTTGAAGAAATCATCACACTCATTCAGAAATTACCGGATAATGAAAATGCTGTGCTTCGTACATGGTTTGATCAACAGGAACTTATCAGTGAAGAGACGGAAACTGATATAGTTCCGATCGAACCGCATGTAAAGGCATCGGGCAGTTATCGGATGGTAATTGAAGAAGCATCGCCGGAATTTTTGCTGGATCAAGTCCATATTGATATCCAATATCCACACGAAGAAGAAGCATTTCATATCTTCCAAAAAATCCAAATTTACCAGCAACAAGGACGGATGCAGCAGTGTCACGTCCTCTATAAGAAACTCGGGAAATTCTACCACAAACAAGCGCGCAACTTTGCGAAAGAGGATAATCTGGAGCTTGTTGCAAACTGTTATACGCGGGCAAGATTCGCTTATACTGTTGCCGAAAAGTTTCGACTCGCCAGGAAGAACGCGAAAAACGGTGGAATTTATTACACACGCCTTGGATGCCAATTTGAACTCCAGCGCTCATGGGAAGAAGCCGGAAAATCGTATATCCTTGCTGCTTTTAATCATAACTATGCAAATCTGCCAGCGCTCGTTGAAGAGTGCCATAGAATGGCAACTGTCTGCTATTTCAACGCTGCGGAAAGTGCGCACCTTAATCGTGAGTTACAGACCGCCTATGACTATTACATGTTAATCATGATGATAGGTGAAAGGATGTCGGCACCCACGAAAGTGGTAAGTGAGGCACAAAAACTTATCTCGGAAATCCCTGTTCAAGGTTAGAGGAGCACGACGTGAAGGCATCTTTAAAACGCGGAGAGATTCTTGTAGGGACGTTTGTCCTTGAATTTGGAAGTTCCGCAATAGCGACGCTTTTGGCAAGTGCTGGAGCAGATTTTATTATTGCTGATCTGGAACACAGTTCATTTTCTATAGAAACAATGGGACGGATAATTCGGGACGCACGTGGTGCGAATTTGCCGTGTATTGTTCGTGTTCCGGTACTTGAACGCCATTTTGTTTCTCGCGTTCTCGACGCAGGGGCAACGGGGGTAATGATTCCACGGGTCGAATCCTGTGAAGATCTCGAAAAGATACGGGACTGGACGAAATACGCGCCCGAAGGCGACCGAGGCGTTGCATTCGGTATCGGACATACCGACTATGGAGACTTTACAAAGCTTAATACCCAAGAGTACGTGCGTCAAGCAAACGAGGCGGTCCTCAGCATAGGACAAATTGAGACCGTCAAAGCTGTTGAAAACTTGGAGGACATTCTCGCCACTGGTGGGTTGGATGTTATCTTCATTGGTCCCTATGACTTATCCACCTCTATGGGGATTTCTGGTGAACTTGATCATCCGTTGCTTTTGGATGTGATAAAAAAAGTCATCGCGCTTACGCAACGCTACAATGTTTCGTTAGGCTGTTATGTCAACGATTTTGAAAGTGGTGAACAGTGGTTAAAGCACGGTGTTCAATTGATCGCGTGCGGGAATGATGCTTTTTTGTTAACCTGTAAATTTGCTGAGGAAAGTCAGAAATTTAGAAATGCGGTGGGTTCGTGAAGGCAGATCTTGTCGCGAAAAATATGGAAACTTACGATATTCTCACAATCGGACGGAGTTCGATAGATCTCTATGCGAATGATGTCGGAGCCCCGTTCACGGACATTAAAAGTTTTGGGGCATTCGTTGGTGGGTGTCCTACCAATATCAGCGTCGGTGTCCGACGGCTTGGACTTCAATCTGCATTACTTACTGCTGTTGGGGAGGATCCGGTTGGGGAGTTTCTCCTCAAGTTTTTGAATGATGAGGGGGTTGAGACGCAATTTATCCCGTGCAAACATGGACACCGGACGAGTGCTGTTGTCCTCGGCATTGAACCACCAGATCGATTCCCATTAATCTATTATCGTGATAACTGTGCGGATATTGAACTGACGATTGATGACGTTCTCACTGCACCGATTGCTGAGAGTCGAGCCGTGCTGATATCGGGGACTGGCTTAAGCAAGGAACCGAGCCGTAGTGCAACAATCTATGCCGCCGAGCAAGCAAAAGCATTGGGAAAGAGAGTCTTTTTAGACCTTGATTTTCGAGCAGATCAATGGCACGATCCAAGAGCATTTGGAGTTGTTATCCGGTCTGCCTTACGCTATATTGACATCGCTATTGGGACGGAGGAAGAAATCAAAGCGGCTACGCTTACGAATGTTTCGCAACTTACAATTGAACACTCGCAAATTTCAAACCCCACGATTGAAGGAGATATGGCGGTAGCTATTGAGACCCTTTTAGGTGCGGGACCAGATGCCCTGATCGTGAAACGCGGTATTGAAGGGGCAGATGTCCACCTGACAACCGCTGAGGTTGTTCATGCAGCACCATTTCCTGTTGAGGTTTACAACACCCTTGGTGCTGGAGATGCCTTCGCCAGCGGTTTTATCTATGGCAACCTCAGCGGTTGGGGTTGGGAAAAATCTGCGCGTCTTGGCAATGCCACTGGTGCGATTGTTGTAACACGGCATGGCTGTGCTAACTTTATGCCAACGATGTCTGAGGTGGATGCGTTTGTCGCCGAATGTGGTGGATGGTAGATGCAATATCCAGTTTTGTGGGGTATGCTTCCGTGCCTTAGTTTCTATACACCACACTATTTTATCAAAGGAGAAGTGGCTTCCCTTAAGGAAAGCGCACAGCGAATTTCATGAAAACACGTAAACTTACGATGGGACAAGCCATCATTCAATTTCTTCAACAACAATATGTTGAGCGAGATGGGAACGAAACGCAGTTTTTCGCCGGTATGTTCGGTATCTTTGGTCATGGAAATGTTGCTGGTATCGGGCAAGCCTTGCATCAGTATTCTGATTCGTTTCGGTTTTATCAGACGCGAAATGAACAATCTATGGTGCATACCGCCGCTGCGTTTGCTAAGATGAACAACCGTCTTCGGATGTTTGCTTGCACATCTTCTATTGGACCAGGCGCGACGAATATGCTCACGGGTGCCGCGGGCGCGACTATTAACCGATTGCCGGTCCTCTTGTTGCCGGGTGACATTTTTTCCACGCGTTTAGTCGCGCCAGTTTTACAGCAGTTGGAGTCGTCGAGTTCACAAGATTATTCGGTGAACGATTGCTTTAAGCCGATTTCGCGTTACTGGGACCGGATTAATCGTCCAGAACAGATAATCACGGCGTTACCAGAGGTGATGCGTGTCTTGACATCGCAGGCGGATACGGGTACTGTAACTTTAGCCCTACCTCAGGACGTTCAAGCCGAAGCGTATGATTATCCTTCGCCACTCTTTGAAAAACGCGTTTATACTATATCTCGTCCTCGTGCGGATGCCGGCTTGTTCAATCGGGCAGCGGCATGGATTCGTGAGAGCAAAAGTCCATTGATTATTGCCGGTGGGGGTGTTATCTACAGTGAAGCCACGGAACAACTCGCCCAATTTGTGGAACAGACCGGTATCCCCGTCGGTGAGACTTTTGCCGGAAAAGGTTCACTGCCATATAATCACCCACAGAATCTCGGAGCAATAGGTGCGACTGGGACACCGGGGGCAAATATCACGGCGCGGGAGGCGGACTTGGTAATCGCGATTGGCACTCGTTTGAGTGATTTCACAACTGCTTCTAAAACGGCTTTCCAAAATCCTGATGTCCGTTTCATCAATATTAATGTTGCTGAATTTGATGCCTATAAACACGCGGCTTTACCACTCGTCGCCGATGCTCGTGTCACGCTTGAAGAGCTTTCTACTGCCGTTAGAGACTATCGTGTTGATGCAGCCTACACGTCACAGATTGAGAAGTATCGTGATGAATGGGAGGCGGAAGTAGATCGGCTTTATCATCTCGGACATGGCCCCTTGCCGAGTCAAAGTGAAGTGATTGGCGTGGTTAACGAATTTTCGCGTCCTGAAGATGTTATGGTTTGTGCGGCGGGCAGCCTCCCTGGGGACCTACACAAATTGTGGAGGTCCCGTAATCCGAAACAGTACCATTTGGAATATGGCTACTCTTGTATGGGATATGAAATCGCCGGTGGGTTGGGTATAAAGATGGCAGATCCGAGTCGTGATGTGTATGTCATGGTAGGTGATGGTTCATATTTGATGTTAGCACAGGAGATTATCACATCAATTCAAGAAGGCTATAAACTAATTATAGTTCTTGTGAACAACGAGGGGCATAGTAGCATCGGAGGACTGTCTCGCGCGACGGGTGCACAGGGTTTTGCTACCCGTTTCCGTTACCGCGACACAGAGACGGATCAACTTGCAGGTGACTTTTTACCGGTGGATCTTGCATCAAATGCTGCCAGTCTCGGCGCAAAAGTCATCGAAGCAACAACCTTACAAAGCCTAAAGGCTGCATTGGATGAGGCGCGCGAAGCAGAGAACACAACTGTTGTGAAGATTGATGTAGACTACTACGAAGGAGTCCCGCGCTATGAATCCTGGTGGGATGTGCCTGTCGCAGAAGTCTCTGAAGTTGACAGTGCACAAAAGGCGTATAAAGAATACGAAGCTGATAAACGGAAAGAGCGTTATTTTCTATAAACATCAGCATAACTTTTAATGAAGGGAAGACTGTGAAAGCATCAGAACTTTTAGAGAGTGTTAAGTCGGGAGCGGCTATCCCATGTGGGGTGTGTGATAAGAAAATCCCAGCGGACGAAATTTTAGGGTTCGTGTTTAAGTTGGGAAAACTCGCGCCGCGTATGGAAAATGCAAACGTTGGTGACATTACTTGCGTCCAGTGTCAAGAGGCGGATCCCGATATCAAAATCACACCACGTGGACCGGATATTAAGTTTGTCCGTGGTGATTAATTGATTTATCGGGACGGTTAATCCTATTGGTCTACATTTCAGGATGTCCGAATACATTGTTGGTAGAAATCCAGTTATCGAATATTTACAGCATCGTGCGCGTTATGTCGAAAAAATTTGGGTTGCTGAAGGAAACAGTCACTCGCGCGTCCGCCACATCATTGCGAAGGCACAACGGGCAGGTGTTCCGATAGAACGCTGTGCGCGCCGTGAATTGGATAAAATCGAATCGTCTGTTCCGCACCAAGGTATTATCGCGCGCGTCAAGTTGACACGCTATAGTGATCTGTCATCAATACTCGCGAAAATCCAAAACAATGAGACGGATGCATTGTTGGTAATGTTGGATGAGGTCCAGGATCCGAGGAACCTTGGGGCGATTCTCCGGACTGCTGATGCTGCTAACGCAGATGCTGTCCTCATTCCAAAGAATCGTGCTGTTGGCATCACGCCCGCTGTGCACAAAGCCTCAGTTGGCGCGTCTGAGCATGTACCTATCGCCAGAGTAACGAATGTTGCGCAAACTATAGACTTTCTGAAGAAAGCAGGTATATGGGTTGTGGGTTCTGCTGGAGATGCGTCCTGTTCCTATACAAATGCGGATTTTAGGGTTCCATTGTGTCTCGTTTTGGGGAGTGAGGGGGGCGGTATCCGGAGACTCGTGAAACAGAAATGTGACTATCTCGTACACTTACCGATGTTAGGACAAATTGACTCCCTGAATGTTTCTGTTGCAGCGGGTATTCTATTATACGAAGTGCTTCGACAACGCACCTGAGAATGTCGTTAAGTCCGTCAAATAAAACCCTCTTCCTTCAAGCTGACAAAGATGCCGTCTCCGATAATAACATGATCCAATACTTTAATCCCGATATGGTTTCCTGCCTCGATGAGTTGTTTTGTTGCGCGAATATCTTCTTGGCTGGGTTGTGGATCACCGGATGGATGATTGTGAACGAGGACAATTGAGTTTGCGGATTCCTCAATTGCGAATCGAAAGATTTCACGCGGATGAAAAACGCTGGCGTTTAGCGTGCCTTCAAAAACTGTCCCTTCTGACAACTTTTTTCCCCATGACATGTCAGTATTGAGATTTCCAGCTAAACCTTTGGTTGTTACGCCGCCTTTAGTATCCAGACACAAAACACAAACAATTTCTTTCTGTAGGTATCGCATTTTAGACATCATCAGGTCTGCGACATCGCTTGGGGATGTAATCTTGTCGCGGTCGGCGTGAAAACGTGCCAATCTCTTTCCGAGTTCAAAAGCTGCAACAATCTGTGCTGCCTTTGCCTCGCCAATTCCTTTGATTTTCTCAAATTGCTTGGAGTTGTTGTCTGCCATCCGCTTCAAATCGCCTTCAAATGTCATGAGAATTTTCTCACCGAGTTGGACAGCCGTTGTGCCTTTAAAACCATCCTTAAGGATAATTGCCAAAAGGTCAGCGTCTCTTAAATTGTCGGGTCCGTATTTACGAAGTCTCTCACGTGGACGTTCATCTTTAGGTAGGTCCTTGATTCGTGGGTTCAGAGTGTACATTGCTTTCCTTTTTATTTATAGAAAATTTACTGACATTATACGTAATTTCTGTAATAAAAACAAACAAAATCTGGCGGTGTTTTTTTATTTCAAGGATTTCTAAATTTTGAGTAAGTAAACCTCTTGTGATGAAATCTGGTTAAAATAGCTGAAGATTTAAATTGAGTGTTGACAAATAAAGACAAAAAATGTAAAATTAAAAAAATAGGTTCGTGTTTTCAGTTTCAAGCGAATAAAAAGGAGAAAATCATGCCAACTACGATTCGCCAGCAAGATGGTGTTGCGATTTTAGAACCGAGCGGAAAAATAATGGGAGCAGCGGTTTCTGAGTTACGAGAAGCAATCGTTTCCCAGATAGATGCCTCTGACGAACCACGCATCCTCATCAATTTTGAGCGTGTAAATATGATGGACAGTTCCGGTCTGGGAACCCTCATGGGTGCGCATGTCACTGCGACGCGTAAGAATGGTCGTATCGGGGTTATTAATGTTGGAAGGAACATCAAGAATTTAATTGTTCGAAGCCGACTCGTTAGTATCTTTGAACATTTTGATAGCGAGAACGAGGCAGTTGCGGAGTTATCAAGTGGAAGTTAAGCGGTGCTATTAGAGGATTGCGCCCAAAACTCGGATAGACTGGCGTATTAGGAGTGTATTATGGCAATCACCGTATCGGAGAAAGAAGGGGTGATGATCTTTAGGTTGACCGGGCGAATGATTTCCCCGGGCATCAAAGAAGTCTCGGAGGCTATAGCAGAAATATTGGCGGACCTTGCTGCTCCGCCAAGACTTGTGTTTGACTTTAAAGACGTAACCGGAATGGATAGTTCTGGTCTCGGTGCATTAATGAAAGTTTATTCCGAGATTCACCCTCGAGGTGGGCGAATTGCGGTGATTAACGTGAACAAGCATGTCAAGAACCTCATCGTTATGGCGCGATTGATCACTGTCTTTAAGAGTTTTGATAGCGAGAACGAGGCAGTTGCAGCTTTGCTGCGGCACCCGTAAAGAGGTTCTGGTGGATTTGGGTTTTATGACAACATGGGTGTCTTGGAAAACCGACAATTAACATATTACGTCTCACACCTGATATAGGGATACCTCATGATTAAAAATATCCTCGTCGCGATCGGCGATACGGATTATGAAAAAAATGCCTTTGAGTACGCTGGGCAATTGGCGGTGCTTTTAGGTACACATCTATCGTGTGTTTTCTTTCAAGATAGCAATCACGGTGGAAACGCTGAGATGGCTGAGGCTATTCTCCATAGAACGGAAGCGGAATGTTCACTTTACGATTTTTTGGACTATCACGTTGAGGCTATTGCTGGTAACCCGCGTCAGATGATTTGCGAAAAGGCGCGCTCGGCTGACCTCATTGTTGTAGGGCTTCCTGAAGATATAAAAGAGCGTCGGCGGAAACTGATTCAGAACCAGATTGACGATGTTCTGCTACATGTTACGAGACCTATCATCGTGGTGCATGAACAATGTACCCTTTTGCGAAAGATTCTTGCTGTCCATCACGGGGATGTTTATTCTGATCATGTCTTCAGTCTCGTTGCGGAGATCGGTGAATTGACAAAAGCTGGTGTCCTCGGACTCGCGCTTGCGAGTACGCAACCCGAGGCGACGCAAATTAGACAGCAGATGGAAACATACTTGAATTACTATGATGTTGAAGCGGATTTCCTTACGGCTCGTGGCTTTACAGTATCGAATATTTTGGAAAATGCGGAGGCAAACGATTGTGATTTAATTGCACTAAGTGCAAGTCATCACGGTAGATTGTATGAACTGGTTTTTCAAAGTACAACACAGACTGTTGTCAAACTCGCAAGTCGCGCGGTTTTGGTGACGAAGTAACCCTCCTACTATCACAATGGTGCAGCGCGAGGTGTCTCCACCTCGCACCTTCTGGGCGGAAACATGAAGCATCTTAAAAATGAACCTCGTAAGAATAACGTAACAGAAGACACCGTTGAACTTAATTCTTTTTTTAAAATCTCGTCGGACATGTTTGGGTATATCGGTTGTGACGGTAGTTTCGTCGCGCTTAACTCGGCATGGAAAGACACCCTCGGATTCACCCTATCAGAAATACAAAATCAGCAGTGGTCTATGCTGGTACATCCGGATGATAGACAGGAAACCGTCGCTAAAATTGAAGGCGTGAAGACAGGCGTGCATGAGAGCATTATTTTTCAAAATCGCTTTCGGTGCCAAGATGCCTCCTATAAGTGGTTGAAATGGTGCGCGACGAAACCTCCTGAAGAAGATCTCTGTTATATCGTCGTCAAGGATATCACGCAGCAAAAGCAGTTGGAAGCGAGGTTAAGGGAAAATGAAACCCGCTTTCAGCAGCTTGCGGTAAAACATACCGAAGAAAGTGACCTTTTGCATACGCTGATGGAAAATACGCCTGACCATATCTACTTTAAGGATATAGAGAGTCGGTTCATCCGAATTAATCGTTCTTTATCGGACCGGTTCGGTTTGAAAAATCCGGCGGAGGCAGTCCTAAAAACAGATTTTGATTTCTTTACGCGTGAACATGCTCAACAAGCATATCAGGATGAACAGACAGTTATCAGATCAGGGATGCCGATTGAGGGTAAACAGGAAAAAGAGACATGGCCGAATGAACAGGATACTTGGGTGTCAACGACAAAGGTTCCGATTCGTGATAGGGATGGGCGTGTTAAAGGAACATGTGGGATCTCACGAGACATAACGGAGTACTATCGCGCGCAGCAAGCTGTCCAGGATTCTGAGGCGAAATGGCGTTCTCTGGTCGAGAGTGCTCCAGATATTATCTCGACTATGGACCTTGATTGTCGTCTGACCTTTGTCAATAGACTTCCAGCTAACCTTGGATTAGGACCACAAGATATTGTTGGAAAAAGCATTTTTGATTTCCTTGCCGAAGAACACCATGAACGGTTTAGGACGGCTTGTGAGCGGGTCATCGAAACTGGCGAGGTTGCTACCTATGAGGTTCGGGGTCAGATGAGTGGATATTGGTACACTTCGTGCCTGGGACCAATCAAGCCGGAGGGACGATTGGTCGGGTTCGTGATGACCTCAACGAATATCACGGATCGGAAGCAGGCGGAAATTGAGCTGCAACGCAGTGAAGAGCGTTTTCGGCGTGCAGTCCTGAGTGCACCACTGCCGATTATGATCCACTCTGAAGATGGCGAAGTCTTACAGATTAGTCGAGCATGGACGGAATTAACAGAATATACCCATGAGGATATCCCTACGGTTTCAAAATGGCTTGAGCAAACAAGTAACGAAGAAGCTGAGGCAATTAAAGCGCATCTTTCACAATTGTATCGTTCCATGGAGCGGGTTGCGGAGGGTGAGTATGAAATTTTTACTAAATCTGGTGAAAAGCAGATTTGGGAGTTCAGTTCATCGTTGCTCGGAGAACTTCCGGACAATAGACGCTTGGGCATTAGTATGGCACTGAATGTAACGGAGCGGATAAAGACGCAAAAAGCGATGCAACAGGCGAAAGAGACAGCTGAATACGCAAGTCGCGCAAAAAGTGATTTTCTCGCGAATATGAGTCATGAACTGCGCACGCCGTTAAATGCGATCATCGGATTCGCTGAGATTCTCAGAGATGAGCTCGTTGGGAGTGTTAATGCTGAACAAAAGGAGTGCATCAATGATATTCATATTAGCGGTCAGCATTTATTAGAGATGATCAACGACATCCTTGATTTGTCAAAAATCGAAGCTGGAAAGATGGTGCTGCAGCTGGAGGAGTTTTCTATTGTTGAGGCGGTGGAAGAGGTGAATGCGATTATCACCGCGCTTGCTGTAAAAAAAGATTTGAACCTCACTTTGACATATAACCAGGACTGCACGATTGAAGCTGATCGAATTAAATTTAAGCAAATCTTCTATAATTTACTCTCCAATGCGGTAAAATTTACGCCAGAAGGCGGAAAAGTTACAACGAAGTTGGAAGTCAATGAAACGGAATTGTGTGCTCAAGTTATGGATACAGGGATAGGCATCTCTGAAGTGGATCAAGCTAAACTCTTTGCACCGTTTACACAAATTGACACATCAAAATCTCGACGATACGGTGGAACAGGGCTTGGTTTAGCATTGACACAAAGGCTTATCGCCTTGCATGGTGGTGGAATTAGCGTTAGAAGTCAGGAAGGGAAAGGAAGTAATTTCACTTTGAGAATTCCACTGCAACACTCAAAGATTGAAGCCAGTAATGACCGTGATGCAGCAGTGTAGGGTTGGAAGTGGAAGCTTCACTTTGTAACTGCGGCTGATTTCAGACGCTTGGCTTAAACAGAGGGCAACCCGTGGAAACCGCAAACTCATCTCTGTCGGAAAATCAGACAAAAGCACCAAAGCGGATCTTGGTAATTGAAGATCAAGAGTTGAATCGCAAAGTTGTGCGTATTGTGCTACAGTCGAAAGGTTATACGGTTGTCGAGGCGACTGATGCGATTGAGGCGATCGCCAGTTTAGAGAACGCAATCCCTCAACTCATCCTTATGGATATCGCGTTACCTGGACAAAGTGGTGAAGAGTTGGCACGGAGAATTAAAGCGAATCTTGCATGGGTAGATATACCAATTATTGCGCTAACAGCCGCTGCGATGTCTGGGGATAAGGAGCGCATTCTCAAAGCTGGTTGTGATGATTATCTCAGTAAACCTATTGACATCAAAGTGCTAGTAGAACGCATAGAGACTCACCTTAAGAGGACAGACAGATGAATGCTGAAACGACCCTGCAAGAGCGAGAAGCCTCAAAAGTTCTTGTCGTTGATGACGAACCGAGGAACGTGAGAATTCTGCAAATTCATCTAAATGCACAAGGGTACGCAGTCTACACAGCTGAGGACGGTGTTGAGGCGCTTGATGTTGTTGAAAAAGATGCTCCAGATCTCATCTTATTAGATATTAATATGCCAAGAATGGATGGTTTTGAAGTTGTTAAGCGGCTCCGCGCGAACAAGGCTACGGAATTTATCCCAATTGTGATGATAACTGCACTCCGTGACACACGCGAAAATCGGATCAAATCTATTGAGGCGGGGGCAGATGATTTTATCGAGAAACCTTTTGATAGTCTGGAGGTAATGGCGCGAGTTCGTTCTCTCTTGCGGATTAAAGAGTATCAGGATACACTTGCGAAACATAATGCTCGTTTGGAAGAAGAACTCCAAATGGCACGGAGTATCCAGGAGATTCTGATTCCGCAGAATGGGGTCCAAGAATTATCTGGATTTCGGATTGCTTCGCGATGCTGTCCGGAAATGGCGGTTGGTGGTGATTTCTTCGATGTTTGGGAGATCGTCCCAAACCGACTTGGTGTTTTTATTTCTGATGTTATGGGTCATGGTGTTTCGGCTGCTTTTGTAACCGTCTTTATTAAAACAATTTTGGCGGAGTTTCAAGAACTCGTTGCGGATAATCCAGGGTACCTGCTTGAGATACTAAACACTCGGTTCAATGATTTAATTAGTTCTCGACTGTTTATGTTTGCAACGGCGTTTTGCGGAATCATTGATCTTGGTAAAGAGGAGTTGATTTGTGCAAATGCTGGGCATTCTTTTCCGATCTTGTACGATGGACATCAGCAGACCTGCTACACTATCGGCGATAAGAACACTGGAAATGGATTAGGTATTTGGCGAGAATCGGTTTATGAGTCTGTCCGTTATCCGTTTAGTCCGTTGAGCAGAATTTTCCTTTATACTGATGGAGTTTACGAGGCCAAAAGTCCGGAAGGAGCAGAATTCACAGTAGAGCGTCTTCAAAAATTGGTAAGCGAGTGTGAAACGCAACCGGCAGCAAAACTCATTGCTACCGTCTCGGAGGCAGTTGATGCTTTCACAGCTAACTGTCCAAAAGACGACGATCTAACACTCCTTGCTATTGAAGCAGCAGGGTGAGGTTAAACCTCGACCTTGCTTGGTTTTAAAAGATAGAAAACGACGCGAACATCTGTACCCCCGACTTCATTGGATTGCATTTCATGAGTATCTGAGAGCGATTTTGCAATAAAAATGCCATGTCCTCCTTCGCTGCTTGGCGAGCGGTTCGCCTCAATTTCCGATAGCCTTTCATGTGTTAGCCAATTTTTCTCCTTGGCATTTCCCGATCCGGTATCTCTCACTAAAATTTCAAGGGCATGAGCGTCAACGCCTATTCGTAATTTGATGCCAACTGCGGCATCAGCGGAACCGTGATGTACCGCGTTGGTACAAACTTCGTCAAGCACGAGTTGGATGTCTGCGACGCGTTTTCTGCGGAACCCCAAGCTTTGTGCAAGGTTCCCAATGAACGCTCGGACGGGCTCAATATAAAAGACGGTACTCGGAATTTTAAGTTCAATATCTGCTTTCGCCATATGCTAAAATCTAATGGGTTTAAAATGCAGCGAGGGCACTGTTTTCTGATTCGTAGATTTCAAGGACGCTGGAAGCACCGATGAGATTGAAGGTGCGCCTCAAGTTGTCAGCGAGTGCGCAAATTTTAAGGTCTCCACCGTTCTGGCGAAGGCGTTTGGCGACACCTACAAGGGCACCTACAGCAGTACTGTTGATATGACTTACCTCACTGAGGTTGACGACAATTCTATCCACTTTTTCCACCAAGAGACCTTCAAGTAACTTCCGTAAATCAGATGCTGCGTAACTGCTCAAGTCTGTTTTTATCTCAATAATTTTAATGTCAGAGCTCTCACGAAGTTTCATTAATTTGGTTGAGTCCATAGAAATTACCTCTTTTAGATTGGGATTCGCCATAATTACTTCATAATTACTTAAAGTGATTTTTCTGAATTCTATCTTAATTGGACAAAAAAGTCAAATAAAATTCTGCTGCTGAATGTTGGGCAGAGATGTTTTTTCTCGGTGAAATTGGGCGGATTAAAAAAATTGTTGCTTTTCTTAATGCTTTTATGGTATACTATTGCGTAACCGATTTGAAAGTGTCAAAAGCACTTTGAATATAAGGAGGAACTGGCGGATTAACGCCATTGCGCGTTTTTAAATGGACCAGGTATCTTAATGAACAACGAACAGGCAAATATAAACACATCTACTGTTGATGTGGAAGAAGAAAAGCACTCGACTGAAGGATCGGTTGAAGTGAATCAGGACGCAGCAAGCGAGACAGAAACTCCAGAAGTTGTGCAAGCAGCTTCAACAACCGATACAAAGACCGAGGTGCATGAGGAAACCCCAAGCAGTGAAGCGGATACGGCTGCAGGGGATACGGATTCTGAACAGGCGACATCTACCGATGAAGCCTCGCCTGAGCAGATAGGTGAGACCGGACCTGATGAGGTAGTGGATGCGGGTGTTAGTGAGGCTGATAGTGAGCAAACGGCTGAACTTACCGATGAAATCACACCTGAGGAAAAGGGGGAAGAGACTGTTAGCGTGGCTGATGCTGAGCAGACAGATGGGACTGAAGCTGATGAGGTAGTGGACACGGCTGTTAGCGTGGCTGATGCTGAACCTTCGACAGAGCCCACTACTGAAACACCGACTGAAGAGGTAATGGTGGCGGCTACTACCAGCGAGGCTGGCAGTGAGCAAGCGGCTGAACTTACCGATGATAGCACCTCTGAAGAGGACGCGGCGGTGCCGGAAGAATCACCGGAACCGATGAGTGCTGAATCTCTTGAAGAGGCGTACGACAATTCGATCAAGGCATTTACCGATGGTGAGATTGTTAAAGGCGTCGTTGTAGATGTTACCCGCGATGAGGTAATGATTGATATAGGCTTTAAGTCCGAGGGCTATATTCCAGCATCGGAGTTTGATAAAGGGGAAAACGATTTACCGGCTGTGAAGGCTGGCGATGAAATCGATGTCTATATTGTTCGACGTGAGGATGCGGAAGGGCAAATAGTCCTTTCAAAGAAAATAGCTGACCAGACCCTCATTTGGGATGAAATTGCGGCAGCCCATGAGAATGGGACACCTGTTGAAGGGCGTATCACAGAACGAATTAAGGGTGGTTTACGAGTGACGATCGGTTCCCTACGCGGATTTTTACCGGCTTCGCAAGTTGAATTACGGCCCATTCAGAACCTTGAGCAGTATGTCGGTCAAACACTTGATATGATCGTTATTAGTCTCAGTAAGCGTCGGCATAACATTGTCTTATCTCGTCGTGCCTGCTTAGAGGCGGAACTGGCACAAAAACGCTCAGAAGTTCTCAGTACGCTTGAAGTGGACCAGATTATCAAGGGCGTGGTGAAGAATATTACCGCTTTTGGTGCGTTTGTGGATTTAGGTGGCGTTGATGGGTTACTCCATAAAACGGATATGGCGTGGAGGCGTATCCATCATCCTTCTGATGTTGTCTCGGTTGGCGAAGAGATTGAAGTTCAGGTCATTGGCATTAATCCAGAAAACGAGAAAATCTCGTTGGGCTTGAAGCAAAAAACACCGGATCCATGGGGAAACATTGAAGAGAAGTACCCAATTAGCTCTACGGTTCGCGGTGTCGTTGTGAATATTGTCAACTATGGGGCATTCTTACAACTTGAGGAAGGTGTAGAAGGTCTAATTCATGTCTCTGAAATGGCATGGACGCGCCGCAACGTAGCACCGTCGAGGATTGTCAACAAAGGTGATGAGATTGAAGCGGTCGTGCTTGAAATTTCAAGGGAAGATAAACGAATTTCACTTGGACTCAAGCAGCTGCAGCAGAATCCTTGGGAACTTTTAGAGGAGCGTGCTCCTGTAGGCAGCAAAATTATCGGTCGGGTCCGAAACTTGACAAATTTTGGTGTATTTGTTGAAATTGAGCCTGGAATTGATGGCTTAATTCATACCTCAGATCTCTCGTGGACGAAACGAGGTGCTGCAGCGAACGAAGCCCTTAAAGAAGGTAGTGAAATCGAAGTGGTTGTGCTACAAATTGATGCTGCTGAGCGCCGAGTCTCATTGGGACTCAAGCAGACGCAGCCGGATCCTTGGGAAGAGGTGCCAGAGAAATATAAAGTTGGCTCCGTGGTCCGAGGCACAATCGTCAATCTTACCAGTTTTGGGGCGTTCACAAAGCTTGAAGAAGGTATAGAAGGTCTAATTCACATATCTGAACTCGCTGATCGGCGGATTGAGAAACCGGAAGAGGTTGTTTCTGTCGGAAATGAGTTGGATTTGAAAGTGATTAACCTATTTCCAAAAGAGCGGCGTATCGGGCTTAGCTTGAAAGCACTCGTTGCCGAGCAAGAGCGCGCGTCGGCACCTGAGGAGGAGCGAGCAACTGGAAGCGAAAAACGATCTGAGCAACCGTCTCGTTCACGACGGGAACGCGCGCCGCGACGCCAAATGCCGGCACACGAGGAAACTGTCACTACGTTAGGAACTCTGCTTAAAGAGGAAATGGGTAGATCAAATCTTGAGAGTTCTGAAAGTGCTGAGAGCTCCGAGAACGTCGAAAGTTCTGAGGACACTAAGAGTTCTGAGAATTAAGTGCCTTTGTATCTTCTCCCTTGGATCAGATTCCGCTTTGGGTGCGGGAACGGAAGTGCCAACGAAAACCTTACTGCAGAAATTTCTACATTTTTAAAAGTAGTGAAGGTCTTTGTGCATGCTCGTTTTTTGTCATTTTATTTGTAAGGGTGGGACCATGTACCCACCCTTACATCTCTTATCCCAAAAGCTTGGTAACTGTGATAAGGTGTAGAGATACGTATGTAGACTGGGAGACGCGGAATTGAGTAAAAATTTTCTGTTTACGTCCGAATCTGTCACTGAAGGACATCCGGACAAAATCGCAGACCAGATTTCTGATGCGGTGCTCGATGCTATATTTACAGCCGACCCAATGGGCAGAGTCGCCTGCGAGACTTTGGTTACAACTGGACTTGCTGTTATCACAGGCGAAATTACTACAACTGCAAACTACGACGATAAACAAATAGCGCGACAAGTACTTGCCGATATCGGGTACACCGATATTGAATACGGTTTTGATGCTGAACGGAGTGCTGTGTTGAGCGTCATTGATAAGCAGTCTCCTGATATTGCAATGGGTGTGAACCCCGGTGGTGCAGGCGACCAAGGCTTAATGTTTGGATATGCATGCACCGAAACACCCGAGTTAATGCCATTGCCGATTACGCTCGCTCATCAATTAACGCGACGCTTGGCAAGAGTTCGTAAAGATGGCATCCTTCCCTTTATTCGTCCCGATGGAAAATCACAGGTAACTGTTGAATATGCAGATAGCAAACCTAAAGCTGTTACTGCGGTTGTTATCTCTTCCCAGCACGATCCTGATGTTGTGGATACGCATCTTCAAGAGTCAATTATTGAAGAGGTTATCAAACACATTATACCTGAACATCTCCGAAGCGCGGACATTAAATATCATATCAATCCAACTGGACGTTTTGTAACAGGAGGACCGCAAGGTGATGCCGGGTTAACCGGTCGAAAGATTATTGTTGACACGTATGGTGGTATGGGACGGCATGGTGGTGGTGCGCTCTCTGGAAAGGATCCGACCAAAGTGGATCGAAGTGCGACTTATGCGGCACGACACGTTGCTAAAAATCTTGTTGCTGCTGGGCACGCGGAACGCTGTGAAATTCAAATCTCTTATGCGATCGGTAAAAAAGAGCCTATCTCTGTTATGGTGGATACCTTTGGCACGGGTGATGATGAAGCTCTCACGAAACTTGTCAATACACATTTTGATTTAACGCCTCTCGGTATTATTGAACGCTTGAAATTACGGAAGCCTATCTATCGAAATACCGCTGCATACGGACACTTCGGGCGTAGAGAACCTGGCTTTACTTGGGAAGAAACCGATTACGTCGAAAAACTCCGATAGTTTAAAAAATAAAAGTGCTTTAAAAGAGAAAAGGACAATAATGAACTACGATATAAAAACAACAGAACTCGCAGCAATTGGAAAACAACGGATTGATTGGGCAAATCGGTTCATGCCAGTGTTGAGTTCTGTTCGTACACGGTTTGAAAATGAACGTCCCTTGGAAGGATTAAAGATAGCCGCATGCTTGCACGTTACAACTGAAACAGCCAATTTGATGAAGACGCTGAAAGCGGGTGGGGCGGAGGCAGTTGTCTGCGCATCAAATCCGCTTAGCACTCAAGATGATGTTGCCGCATCTCTCGTTGTTGATGAAAAGATTGGCGTTTTCGCAATTGACGGTGTTGATACAGAGACATATTATAAACACATTGATGCTGCTCTTGATACACAACCCGCAATCACTATGGACGACGGTGCAGATCTTGTTTCAAGACTCCACTCTGAAGAAACCAATCCGTCGTTAATTGAGCAGGTCGTCGCTGGAACAGAAGAGACAACCACAGGTGTTATCCGACTCAGAAGTATGGCAGCCGAAGGTGTCCTAAGATACCCTATTATTGCTGTTAATGATGCTGACACAAAACATTTCTTTGATAACCGATACGGTACAGGGCAGAGTACCCTTGATGGTATTATCAGAGCGACTAACCTCCTGATTGCTGGGACAACAGTTGTTGTGGCAGGCTATGGATGGTGCGGTAGAGGGGTCGCCAGTCGGGCACGAGGTTTAGGCGCGAACGTCATTGTAACCGAGGTCAATCCATTGAGAGCATTGGAAGCAGTGATGGATGGATTCCGGGTCATGAGGATGCTGGATGCCGTTCAAGAAGCGGATTTAGTCATCACACTCACAGGCGATATTCATGTCTTACGCAAAGAGCATTTTGAAGTGATGAAAGATGGCGCGATTATCGCAAATTCTGGTCATTTTGATGTTGAGATTGATATCCCAATGCTGGAGAAATTGAGCGTTAATAAAGGAAGTGCACGCCCCTATGTGGATATGTATACACTCGCGGATGGAAGGAAATTCTACCTCGTCGGTGAAGGCAGGTTGGTAAATCTCGCTGCAGCGGAAGGCCATCCAGCCAGTGTTATGGATATGAGTTTTGCGAATCAAGCATTATCCGTTGAGTACATTGCTAAGAACGGGGACAGTTTTGAAAATCGCGTGTACGATGTTCCTAAGGCTATTGATGAAACTGTGGCACAGTTGAAGCTGCAGGCGTTCCAGATTGAGATTGACACGCTCACACCGGAGCAGGAGGAGTACCTCAACTCGTGGGAAATAGGAACTTAGTTTTTTTCAAGTTATTCCACTTCCTGTTTTAGGGATAACCATTGGTGAGGGGACCTTATGAAAAAATCTGAGATTTGGGAAGGAGCCATACTTCTTCTATCAGCAGTGTTATTGCTACCTATCTGGATGGCATCCTCTGAGAGAATAGAACTACCCGTGGGATTGTTAAAAGTCCTGAGTTTTTTGCAGTATCCGATCCTTGTTGTGCTTGGTGTAATCTTTGTTCGCCGGCTGCGGCGGGTTATTCAAGGGTTACGCGAGAATAAAAATAGACCGGGGCCTTTCTGATTTTAAAAAGAGTTTGTGCATGTGCATTATAAACAGATTCGATTTTTTGTGGGCTTAGGTATATGTTGGTACAACAGCGGTTTTCTTGGGATCCCGAAAAAAACCGAATCAATATTGTTAAACACCACGTCAGTTTTTCCAAAGCAGCAAAAATCTTTGATGGACCGCGTCTGGAAAAAGAAGACACCCGTAGAGACTATGGTGAAAAACGGATGCTTGCACTGGGCTGAAGTGAAGGGCGAATTCTTCGTGTCGTCTATACACGGCGGAGTTCGGGCATCCGAATCATTTCAGCAAAGAAGGCAAACACTCATGAAAGAGCAGAATATATACGTCGAATACAGTCGTTCTGAGATAGAGGCACAGTCGGATGAGACGGAGTGGAGTCGTTTTGATGCCCTAACGGATGCAGAGATTGATACCGCTGCCGGGTCTGATGAGGATGATCCCAAAACGGATACAGCCTTCTGGAAAGATGCAACTGTGGCAATGCCGGAAAATATTGTCGCTATTGATTTGGACCTGTTAGTGTGGTTCAAGGCACATGCTCCTGACTATGAAACACAGATTAATACAGTTCTACGGGCATACGTTGAGGCGAACACTGATACTTAGTTAATTCTATATCCAGTGACACAATCAGAGGAAAGAAACGAAGATAGCTGATAATCTAAAGCATATCATACACGGTTTATAATATGGGAGTTTTGGTCGTTGGTACGGTTACTTTGGATACAGTGGAAACGCCGAGTACACGCGTTGAGGATGTGCTTGGCGGTTCTGGTGTCTACGCTGCTGTCGCCGCAAATTTTTTTAAAAACGCTGTTCAACTTATTGGTGTTGTTGGTGCTGATTTTCCGCACACGTATACGGATTTCCTTGAGACACAGGGCATTGATCTGCAAGGTTTGAAACGGATTAATGATGGCAAATCATTTCGATGGGGCGGCCGTTATGCCAAAGACTTTAACGTGCGGGATACGCTTTTTACAGAATTAAATGTTGTTACTGATTTCCATCCTGTTCTGCCTGAAGCCTACAAAGAGACACCGTATCTTTTTTTGGCGAATAATTCACCCGTGTTACAATTGAGCATCATTGAACAAGCGGCAGATCCGAAACTTATTGTTTGTGATACGATGGATTTTTGGATTAATGAGGAGCGGTCGGCATTAGAAGCACTCTTAGCGCGTGTAGATATCCTCGTCCTAAATGATAGTGAGGCACTATTGTTTACGGGTGATTCCAATTTGGTGCGGGCAGCACGAGCGATTCTGCACTATGGTCCAAAGCGGGTCATCATCAAGAAGGGAGAGCACGGTGCGATCAGCGTCACAGAATCGTCCTTCTTTAGTGCGCCGGCGTATCCGCTCACACAGGTAATAGACCCCACGGGGGCAGGTGATAGTTTTGCTGGTGGTATGCTCGGGTATATCGCATCTGTTAAGGATACTTCCGAAGAGGCGATACGCAGCGCGATGATTTACGGCACAGTTATTGCCTCTTTTAACATTGAAGGCTTCAGCGTTGACCGGCAAAAGCGCGTTAAATTTTCAGAGATCTCTTCGAGGTATGGTGAGTTGCAGGAGGCTGTCCGTTTTTAATGTAGGCTGTGAATTGCTTTGCCATCCACTGCCTCTGCAGATTCCATTAGCATTTCTGAAAGCGTCGGATGTGCATGAATAGTGTGTGCAATGTCCCTTGCAGTAGCACCCAAGCGAACCGCAACAGCGGCTTCATGGATAAGTGTTGAGGCGTGGGCACCGACGATGTGAACACCAAGAATATCCCCGTTATCTGTATCAGAAACGATCTTAACGAACCCGTCTGTCTCACGTAACCCTAATGCCTTTCCGTTTGCTGCGTAAGGGAACCGACCTGTCTTCACCTCGTAGCCTTCAGCTTTTGCTGCTGCTTCTGTCATACCGGCGTGTCCAATTTCAGGTAAGGTGAAAACACACCACGGGATCACCTGATAATCCATTTCGACGCTATCACCGAGACAGTTTTCTGCGGCAACTTTTCCCTCTGCCGATGCGACGTGTGCCAACAGGTAACGACTCGCAACATCTCCAACCGAATAGATACTGCGGACATTCGTCCGCATTTGTGCATCGACAATGATTTTTCCGCTGTCGGTGCGAACGCCAACCTTTTCTAAACCTATCCCGTCTGTGTTATAACGCCTTCCAATGGAAACGAGCATTTTTTGCGCGGTAAACTCTTCACCGGATTCAAGGACTGCTGTGACATGTTCATCTGATTTTTTTACCTTGCTCAGTTTTGCACCGGTATGGATAGTGATGCCTTTTCGCTTCATGAAGAGTTGGATGTGTCGGATGACTTGTGTATCTTCTGTGGCTAAAATTGTCGGGAGAAGTTCTAAGATGGTCACACGGCAGCCAAACGCGTTAAAGATTGAGGCAAATTCGCATCCCGAAATGCCACCGCCAACGATTAGCAGGCTTTCAGGAAGTTCTGTGAGATTGAGGATACCCGTTGTTGTTAGGACTTGGTTCTCGTCAATTTCAAAGACGGGTGGCTCCGCGGGTTCTGAACCTGTGGCGATAATGATATTTTTCGCGTGTAACCGTTCTGTTGTACCATCAGATTTGTTGACGACGATTGTGTTTCTATTGGTGAGTTCGGCTGTGCCTTTGAGAACATTAACCTTGTTTGCCTTTAATAGTTGTGCGATACCCCCTTCCAACTTCTGAACAACAGAGGTTTTGTGGTTTAACACTTGGGTATAGTCAATTGTTGCTTCGCCGTTGACTTGCACGCCGAAAGCGGACGCTTCTTGAATCTGTGTGGCAAGGTTAGCGACAGCGAAAAGAGTTTTCGTTGGGATGCACCCACGGTTCAGACAGGTTCCACCCCATTCTCCTTTTTCTATCAGGCAGACGTTCCCACCGAGTTGTGCAGCTTTGATGGCTGCAACATATCCGCCTGGTCCTCCACCAATAATTCCGACATCATACGTGGACATAGTTGCTCCTATCTTCTGAAATTACCTTAATTTTATCACGGAGATTGGCGGTTGTCAAGTGGGTACGGTTTAACTATCAGGGCTATTTATAGTGAAACTTAAAAATAAATAGACACTTCCCCTCCGCGGTAGGCACGGTTTCCTAACCGTGCCGGTGCCAAGTGTCTCATTAATTCTGATATCCACTATAGTTTTAAGGTTTTTATCCAATTGGTCCAAAGCGTCGGGATTTGGAAATCCCAGCTACAAGGGATCTGCGCGCGTCGCACATCTAAAATTTCGGAAAACTGAATGGCCCTGGTTTAACTATGTAGAAGCGGAATTTGACAAAAAAAGCAAGGCATGCTACAGTGGTACCAATCTATAAAGTAGGGAGAAGCGAATGTTTGATGGATATCGCCCAAACCGATTCGGACCTGGACGTTCGGCTGTGATTTGCCAACATGGGGCTGTTGCAACGAGTCAGCCACTTGCGGCGCAAGGTGGATTGCAAGTTCTACGCGACGGTGGAAATGCTTTTGATGCAGCGGTCGCGACTGCTGCGCTCCTCAACGTCGTTGAACCGATGTCAACCGGTATCGGTGGGGATGCCTTTATGCTGGTTTACCAGCCTAAAGATGGCACAATTCGAGGTTTAAATGCGAGTGGTAGGGCACCTTACGCTGCGGATCCCGAGTTCTTTACCAAACAGGGATTAGTTAGTATCCCTGCCTTCGGGAGTATGTACGCGGTTACAGTTCCCGGTACGGTTGATGGGTGGGCAACACTCTTAGAGGAATGTGGGACGATGTCGTTGGCAGAAGTGCTTCAGCCTGCTATTGACTATGCTGAGAAAGGTTTCCCAGTGAGTCCTCAGATTTCACTTGCGTGGCAAGAAAGCGCGGCAATGTTGGCGCAGCATCCTGATACGGCGCGGACCTACCTTGCGAACGGAAAAGCACCGGCACCGGGTGAGATCTTTCGACAACCGAACCTCGCGCAGAGTTTTCGACGCATTGCGGAAGGGGGGCCGGATGCCTTTTATAAAGGTGAGATTGCCGAGAAAATTGTAAAGTTCTCTGACGAAAATGGTGGTTTATTTACTTTACAAGACTTTGCCGAACACAAATCTGATTGGGTAGCGCCGATTTTTACCAATTATCGCGGCTATGATGTCTATGAGATTCCACCGAATGGACAGGGCATTGCTGCGCTACTTGCCCTCAATATCGTTGAAGGGTTTGACCTCGGAACGATGGGACATAACAGTCCTGAACATCTACACTATGCCATTGAGGCGATGAAGTTAGGATTTGCGGATCTCTACAAATACGTGACAGATCCGACTTTTGTCGATATTCCCGTGGCTGGACTACTTTCCGACGCTTATACGCAAAGTCAACGCGCCCGTATCTCACCAGAACGGGCGAATATGGCACCTAATCCGGGATTTCCATCAATGGGCAGCGATACCGTATATCTCTCTGCGGTTGACAGTGAACGGAATGTTGTTTCCTTTATTAATAGTATCTTTGCTGGGTTCGGTTCACACTTAGTTGCTGGTGATACAGGTATTGTGTTGCAAAATCGAGGGGCAGGTTTTTCCCTTGATCCAAACCATGCTAACTGTATTGCCCCACATAAACGGACACTTCACACCATTATTCCGGGTATGATTGCTCAAGATGGGGTGCCTCTGGTTACGTTCGGGATTATGGGCGGACAGATGCAAACACAAGGACATTTACAGTTTGTGTGTAATCTCGTTGATTTTAATATGGACGTTCAGAATGCATTGGATGCACCTCGGTTTCGGGTAATGGATGATTCGCGGATTATACTGGAGACAGGTATTCCGATGAATACACAAGCGGCGTTGGTGCAAAAGGGACATCATATTATACCTGGCAGTACTTTCTTTGGTGGTGGACAGGCAATTTTTATCAATCCATCCTTCAATACACTTATTGCGGGTTCAGATCCGAGGCGAGATGGTTGTGCGGTTGGTTATTGAGGCATCAGGGGAATTTTCTTGACTTTCGGCTCAAATTAAAGTATAATATTAAGGTTAGTAGATGACTTTAGCAGAAAAACTGAAGACCGAATCACATAAGCCCGCCAAGCCGGTTGTGAATCACTCATGTGGTTCCAGTGGCTCTCTCTTGCCTTGGGGCGCGCTATCTCCGGCAGGATATGAGTAGCCAGCGTCCGCAAAAACCGTACGAAAGATTTTATCCAGGCTTTAAAACGGAGTCCGTTTTCCGGTTGTTTATCCTCTTGATAAAAGAGGGCAGGGCTGAGGCATGTGAACCGCATCCTAAAAAATTAAATACAAGGTAGCAAGTAGTAACAAGTTTGCTCTATGGTACCAATGCAAAAGAACATAGAAGAATGTATGGAGAGTCAGTTTACAGATGTATAGAGATTTATATGAAAAGGATGCCTGTGGCGTTGGTTTTGTTGTGAATCGTTTCGGAAATCGGAGCCATGAGATTATCGAGATGGCGACGCAAGCGGTTACAAACTTGACACACCGGGGCGCGGTGGCGGCTGATGCAAAGACAGGTGATGGCGCGGGTATCTTAACACAAATTCCGAAGAAATTATTTCAAAAACAGTTGGAGAAACTCGGAGTCCGCTTGGATGCCATAACTGACCTTGGTGTGGGAGTGATTTTTCTGCCAAGGCACGATCAGGATGCCCAGCGACAAAGCCGAGTGCTCGTTGAAAAAACGTTGCAACAGTATGGTGTGCCGCTTCTTGGATGGCGTTCAGTTCCAATTAACACGGATGCTCTCGGTGATAAAGCCTTAGAAACGTTGCCGGAAATTCAGCAGGTATTGGTAGGGCGTCCAGAGCAGGTTTCTGACGACGATTTTGAGCGGTCCTTGTATTTGATATGCAAGGAGCTCGAACACCGTGTTGTGGCGACTTCACTGGACGACGAATTCCATATCGCTTCTTTTTCACATCGAACGATTGTCTACAAAGGATTGCTCGTAGCACCGCAGCTGGTGCAATTTTATCTCGACCTAAAAGATTCAGATTTCCAAGCAGCACTTGCTGTTTTCCATCAGCGATACAGCACGAATACCTCTTCTACCTGGATGCTTGCCCAACCTTTTCGTATGCTCGCACACAATGGTGAAATTAACACCTTGATGGGTAATCAAAATTGGATGCGGGCGCGCGAAGCCGACTTACAGTCCCCCGTCTGGAATGAACATATCCAAAAACTCGTTCCGATTATCAACAAACAAGGGAGTGATTCAATGAGCTTGGATAACGTGTTAGAGCTGTTGACGTACTCTGACCGTAATATCTTGCACGCCATGATGTGCTTGATTCCGGAAGCTTATGAGCAGATTCCTGATATGCCGGAAGTGTTGAAAGCCTGTTACGAGTATCTCTCATGTGTCAGTGAACCGTGGGACGGACCAGCGGCTGTTGCCTTTACAGATGGTGTTGTTGTCGGCGCGAGTCTTGATAGAAACGGACTACGTCCTGCACGTTACAAAGTCACAGAGGATGGTACGGTCATCATGGGGTCCGAAGTCGGTATCATTGAACTTGATGAAAGTCGTATCGTTGAAAAGGGACGTTTAGGACCTGGGCAGATGATTGCCGTAGATACGGCACAAGGCAAATTGTTGAAAGATTCGGAAATTAAGCACAACATTGCGAATCAGAAACCTTATGCTGAGTGGGTTCAGAAAGGCACCGTGGTGCTGCCTACCGATAAAACCGGTTCGTCCACTGCGATAGAGACCGTTCCTGATCAGCTTCCGATATATCAGACAGCCTTTGGGTATATGACAGAGGATGTAGAGCGGTTTATCAAACCGATGATAACGGAAGCGAAAGAAGCGGTCGGTTCAATGGGCGATGATACGCCACCGGCTGTAATTTCGCGGCACCCGCGTTTGCTCTATAGTTACTTCAAACAACGTTTCGCGCAGGTTACAAACCCGCCTATTGACTCGATCCGGGAGCGTTTGGTAATGTCCCTGACAACGCACCTTGGCCGACGACATAGTTTACTCACAGAGACTCCAGAACATGCTCGACTTATTCGGCTGTCTTCGCCAATTTTGACAAATACAGATTTACAAGCACTCCGGGAACTTGATATACCCGATTTTCAGATGGCAACGCTTTCTGTCTGTTTTCCAGTAGTTACGGGTCAGCAAGGCTTGGAAGCTGCGTTGGAAACATTATGTCAGCGAGCCTCTGAGGCGGTTGATGCAGGGAAAACGCTCCTTGTGTTAAGTGACAAAGATGTTAGTCCAGATTTTGTCCCAATTCCTATGGTACTTGCTGTTGGTGCTGTTCATCATCACCTAATCCGTGAAGGGAAACGGATGCGGGCGAGTCTCATTGCTGAAACGGGAGACGCAAGAGAAGAGCATCATTTTGCTGTGCTTCTTGGTTATGGCGCGGCTGCAATCAACCCGTATCTCGCCTTTTCAACGATTGTACAACTTGCCGAGGCGGGTGAACTTGAGGAATTGACGGTTGAGAAAGCGATTGAGACTTATAAGGCAACTGTCGAAAAAGGCATCCTGAAGATTATGGCGAAGATGGGTATTTCGGCGGTATCGAGTTACCGGGGTGCGCAAATCTTTGAGGCACTTGGTATCAATGCGGCGGTTATTGATAAGTGTTTTACAGGTACTACTTCTCGATTAAGTGGGATTGGTTTTACTGAAATTGCCGCTGAAACGCTTCACTTCCACACGAAAGCGTTTTCAGAAATCGATGATGTTTCATTGGAAGAAGCAGGTTATTTCCGGTTTCGGCGAAACGGTGAATTTCATGCGTTCAATCCGACGATGTTTAAGGCGCTCCACAAGTTTGTCAAGGGTGGGGAATCCGAAGATTATGATAAATATGCTGCTGCTGTTGAAAGTGGGGAACCCTCCAGTTTACGGGATCTGCTTGCCTTCAGACCGAGTACACCTATTCCAATTGAGGAAGTGGAGCCCGCGGAAGATATTGTTCGGCGTTTCACTACTGGCAGTATGTCTTTTGGGGCATTAAGTCGTGAGACGCATGAAACCTTGGCCATCGCTATGAATCGTCTCGGTGCTAAATCGGGAAGTGGAGAAGGCGGCGAAAGTAGTACCCGCTTCAAACGACAACCTAATGGTGATCTCGCTTCCAGTGCGATCAAACAAGTGGCATCAGGACGTTTTGGTGTGACACCAACGTATCTTGCCTCGGCGCGGGAATTGGAAATCAAGATGGCGCAAGGGTCAAAACCCGGAGAGGGTGGGCAAATTCCAGGGCATAAGGTGACCGCTGAAATTGCTGCACTTCGACACTCTATTCCCGGCGTACCGTTGATTTCACCACCACCGCATCACGACATTTATTCTATTGAGGATTTGGCGCAGCTCATCTACGATCTGAAGCAGGCGAATCCGCAGGCAAAGGTTGCCGTAAAGTTGGTATCTGAATTTCTCGTTGGAACTATTGCGTCAGGAGTAGCAAAGGGCTATGCTGATGTAATTCAAGTGAGTGGACATGAAGGCGGGACAGGCGCGTCGCCACTTAGTTCTATTAAAAACGCAGGTACACCTTGGGAACTTGGTCTTGCAGAGACCCAGCGCGCGCTTGTACAAAATGAATTAAGAGATCGCGTTGTGTTACGGGCGGACGGTGGAATGCGTTCTGGGCGCGATATCATTATCGCTGCGATGTTAGGGGCGGAAGAATATGGTTTCGGGACGATAGCAATGGTTGCCACGGGATGTGTCATGGCGCGCCAGTGTCACCTAAATACCTGTCCAGTTGGTGTTGCCACGCAGGATCCCGCGCTTCGTGCGAAATATCCAGGGACTCCGGAGATGGTTGTCAATTTCATGCTCGGTGTAGCGAACGAAGTCCGGGCGATCCTCGCGAATCTTGGGCGCCGGTCCTTAAACGATGTTATTGGGCGACCAGAATTGCTCCAACCGATTGATTTGGGGGAATATCCGAAGGCAGCAATGCTGAATTTGGACGAAATCCTGATACCTGCTGACCCGACAGGGAATCAGCCACGCTATCACCTACAAGAGCGGAACGATCGCGAAGATAAACCACTTGATAATCAGATTCTGGAAGATGCAGCGGAGGCAATCGCACAGAAAACATCGATTCAACTCTCCTATCCTATCCAAAATGCGAATCGGACAGTAGGGGCGAGGTTATCTGGTGAAATTGCAAAGCGCTATGGCGATGCTGGTCTGCCTGATAGAACAATTCAGTGCAACTTTGAAGGTAGTGCTGGGCAGAGTTTTGGTGCCTTTTGTATCAGCGGTGTGCAGTTGGTATTGACAGGAGAAGCCAATGACTATGTAGGTAAAGGCATTGCAGGTGGTGAACTTATTATTAAACCTGCTCCGACTGTGTCGTTCCGGACTTACGAAAATACGATCATCGGGAATACAGTATTGTATGGTGCTACAGGTGGCACGCTTTACGCGGCTGGGAGGGCTGGTGAACGGTTCTGCGTCCGAAATAGTGGGGCAACAGCTGTAGTTGAAGGGGTCGGCGACCACGGTTGTGAATATATGACTGCGGGGGTAGTTGTAATTCTTGGCGAAACCGGTAGAAACTTTGGTGCCGGAATGACGGGCGGGACTGCCTATGTCCTTGACGAAAAACAGCAGTTTGAGAAGATGTATAATTCGGATTGGATAAAACTGGAGAAAGTCACCCCTGAAACAGATATTAAAAATCTGATGGCACTCATACAAAATCATGCCGCGTACACTGGGAGCCAACATGCTGAGAACATTCTAACTAATTGGGAGGCGTTCCTTCCACACTTCTGGAAGGTTGTGACACCGCCACCGCCACCGCCACCAGCACCTGTTCAACTTAAAAGGAGAGCTGCGACGCGGAGAACACGGAAACGGTAGAAGAACATATCTACAAGAACCTTTCTCATTGAACTTCAAACGCTATTAGCGACGATGTTATATTGCAAAAAGAAAAGGCAGCGCACGCTGCCTTTTCTTTTTTAACTGCATTGCATCCTTCAGTCTTCTTCCGATACCGCGAAAGCGATTTCGAGCCCCTCCGTTTTACTGGAGCGTTGTTTCGCTCGTTCTACCACGTCAATGACGACTCCATGTTTCGCGCGTCTGTCCGCTTTGATAATTAAGGTGCTAATCTGGTTTTCGTGTGCGGCTATGAAAAGTTCCATATCCTCCAGAGTGAGCATTTCCTGATCATCAATAGAAATTCGTCCGTCAGTGCTAATGAAGAGGTTATATTTCTTACGTGTGAATTCATGCTTCGTGGCGGAATCGGGTAAGGTGACAGTAAAAGGCGGGGGAACCCGCATAACAGCAGACACCATGAAAAAGATAAGCAGCAAGAATACGCAATCAATCATAGGTGCCATCGGGATATCTTCATCATCGCCTGTTTTTTTCCGTCGACTCATGTTCAAAGCCATCTGAGTTCTCCTTCTATAGGGAGTGGCATGCTATGTACGTCGCGCGAAGAGTTCACTCTCTTGCGACGATAGCGAACCCGATTTTGTCTATACCTGCCTGTTTCGCTATATCCATCACCTGAACGATCTGCTCATGAAGAACTTCTCGTTCAGATTGAATAATTAGCATGCTTGTAGCTTCCTCTGGTGCATTGATGAATTGGTTGAACATTTCATCAATCTGGACGACAGTGTCGTTCAGCACCATAGTGCCTTTATCTTCACCGGGTTCCGGGTTCGCGATTCGGACGGTCAGACCTTTCGGTTTGTCAGGTGAAGGTTTCCCCGGTGGGGGTAACTGTACCCGAAGACCTGGAATGGGCGAGAAAGTTGTTGACACCATGAAGAAGATCAGGAGCAGGAATACGCAATCAATCATAGGTGCCATACTGAGTGTTGGTGCTTTGCGTTCTCTGATTTTAGTCGCAATCAAACTCAATTTGGCGTTACCATTTTGTTGCATTTCAAAGTCTCCTTTTTTGTTGATGAGATTAGAGTTAGGGTATGCTAACCTTGTGTACCCTACAAAGTCTGTGAGGAGAGGGCGGAATGGAGTCTATCCGCCCGTTCCAAGACTTAGGCTTCGCTGCCGTCACCAACAATCAGCTGGTTCACGATTTCGGTAGAAACCTGAGAGATTTCGACCATGTGTCTGTTAACCCAGCTATCAAAGAGTTGGAAGAAAATCAAGCAAGGAATAGCAACTGTCAAGCCAGCAGCAGTTGTGAGGAGTGCCTGTGAGATACCACCTGCAAGCTGCTGTGGGTCACCAGTACCTTCAAGTGCGATTGTAGTAAACGCACTAATCATACCTGTAACAGTTCCGAGCAAGCCGAAGAGGGGAGAAACGACTGCGACGGTACCGAGAACCGGCAGATTTCTTTCAAGTTCAGGAATTTCAAGGAGACTTGCTTCTTCAATAGCTTCCTGAATTTCTTCTTTGGTAATATCACGTTCTTCAATTTGCGCCTGGCTGTATCGGAGCAGTCCGGCTTTCAGGACGTTAGCGAGGGGACCACCGGCTTCTTCACAAATCGAGACGGCTTCCATAATGTTCTCTTTCCGGAGAGAATCAGCAATACTGGCGATAAACTGTTCAGTTCCAATTCGGGAGCGACTCCGGACGAAGGTGAAGAGCCTTTCAATAATGAAGGTTAGGGCTGTGATAGAGCAGAGCGCGAGCGGCCAAAAGACGAATCCGAACTTCTGGAAGAAAGTGACGATATTGTCTTTTTTCGTCATCTTGAGAGGGACGAAGTGGTCGCCACCATTAACAACTGTAACAGGTTTACCAAGCCGGTCACCGTATCCCTCTCTATAGATACTGATGAGGTAACGGCCTGCCGGAACACCGGAGCGTTCGTAATCACCGTTGCCATCGGTGGTTGCAGCAAATTCTTCTCCACTCTGAGCAACAATTTTAACTTCAACGCCTTCGATTGGATTTTGTGCAGTCGTCGTATCAACAATCTGACCTCGGACGGTTCCGCCGCTGTCTTGTGCGAGAACCGTGCTAGCAGACATGCCAATACACGCGATTAACATTAACACTAAACTAAAACGAGTCATTCGTTCTAATCCTCCTTAGGGTAACTTGCCGAATACGGCGACAAGTCTCTACAAGTCATTTAATAATGTAAGGTATTGTGTGGATAAGGCGCGAATCCGTATCCAACAATCCAGTTTTGCTTGCACTTAGCGTTTCAAAAACTACGCAGTTTTCAAGTTGTGGCATCGCGATGTTGAAGGGGTGCCTATCGCTCACAACGCCATTTTCATAAGTAACACCTGAGTGGTTAAGAAGTTACGCGCTTTGTTCGGGTGTTACAGAAAACCACATCACAGAGAGTATTGGAAAGCAAGAAATCGCTGGATACGATGAAATCGTATCCAGCGATCCAATTGTTGTTTAGAAACCCATCATTGCTCGCACAAATGTTGTGTTACTTGTTGTGTGGTCGAGCAAGATCGTGGTCCGTCGATAACCAGCGAGGATAACAATGTTAAACCCAAGCCATTCACCACGGTTGATTGCTTGGACTTCAAATATCCGTGTTCGCAGGTCTGGACGGAAAAGCACTGGGACATCCTCATCTTCCGGGAAGTCTGTCAAATAGTTCTTGAAGTTATTATCCCGGTTGGTGAACTTCCGATACTGGAAACCACCAAGGATATTCATCCGTTGCGTGAACTGATAGTCAAGTCGGACACCGAGGACATCTTCACGACTTCTGCGGTTGAAGCGCAAGTATTCGACCGGTTCATCATCAGTGGGAACAAACAGACGTGGATTAAGGGCATCCCCAATTTCCTCTGCGCCGCGGTCAAACGCGCGGTCCCAGATATACTTCACCATTGGTGTGAGGGTCAAATCTTCACCGATTCTGTCAATGAAGGGGAGATCTCCGAGTGGAATCTCATATCTTGCTTTGAGAATCGTCTGTTGATTTCGAATATCCCGTTCTGGGTAGCGGCGTTTTTTCCAGTTTTCGGCATCGTAGATTAAGCCGGGATCCTCGGGATCCAGTGCATTAATCCCGTGATCTGGGTAGAACGGAAATTCCCGCTTTTCACCACTCGCCCGAACCTGCTCAATGGGCACCATGAAGTCAACGCGTTGATCAGCAGTAAGCGGATCATCGTTGTCCCCAGAACCTTCGATATCCAAGAAGATTGCGCCTTCTTCATCCTGCTCAAACTGTTTTTGCAGAACAACGAGGAACTTCGCTTCTAATGTGAGGTTAGGAACAGCAGTATAAAGGAACTGAAGCGTTGTAGTATTCACACGAGCATTGTAGAAATCGAGCTCGTCAGAGATCTGAACAGGTTCCAATTCGCCAACACGGAGGGTAATCGTGTAGTCTGGGATATCATCGCGAACTCGCACGAAGCGGTTTTGGAAAAGGACCGTTCCAAAGTCTGGAATATCACGTTGATAGGTAACATGGAGATACTTGGAATCGTTTTGCCGGCGGCTTGAGACTTGACTTTCGTTGAGCCACCCGACTTTGAGTGAAAGGTTATCAAGGAGGTCATATTCAGCGAAGACGTGGTATCCTTCTCTGTCTATCCCGTATTCATATTGTGGTTCAAAATCATCCTCAAGTGAGTCGATAGTACCGTTGTTGTTGAGGTCAACAAGGTCGGTAAACACTGGCGGATCAGCATCAAAGATAAGGAAGTCTTCTTGGAAGTCGAGAACGCCGTTTTGGTCTCTGTCATCGGCGCGTGGCAGGACTCCGTCGAAGTCGATATCATCGGGCCAGTCGTCATCATCATCGTCATCCTCAATGAGGGCATAATTGACTTCGTCCCATGGGTCTCTTTCAGCTTGGGATTCAGGGGTTCTTTCGAGTGTATAGGGTTGATCCCTATCGGTGTTGGCACCGAAGTTAAAGTAGGTTGTCGTGTACCCTGGATCAATATGATAATAGACACCTTCGAGGTACAACTTTCCGAAGCGAGATCTGAGATGGATGAACCATGCAGCTTCTCTACCCATTTCACCATCGCCGCCTTCATCGGTTCCATCGCCGCCCAATCTGGCTTCAAATCGTTCACCTTCAGTTTCGGAATAAGTAGGTATCCCGTTTCGGTCTAAAGGTAATCCTGTTGCCGGATCAATGGAGATCCCGGTTTCCTCTTCACCATCTTCGCCGAAGATAGTCGGTTTGAGTCTGCTGAATCCAGTCTGTCCTTTGGGGATTGTCGGATACTGTTTGTATTTCCCGTTAATGGAGTAGTGTGCACGAAGGAAAACGTTACCGATGGTTCCTTCAAGATCGAGCCCGTAGAGGACTGCTGCACGTGCTGCCCCATAGCGGTAGTTGACTTTACGCGGTCTGCCTTCACCTGTCCAAGCGTCTGGATTGTCGTGAAGGCTTGCTCGGTTACTGGTGTAATCGGAGGATTGCCCATAGTTACCGGGTGCTTGAATAACATCACGATATGGCATTTCGATATGACCGTCTTCGGTTTTAATCCACTCTTCAACAAACGGGTCAGCCCCTTCAGCAGCTCTATTTGCCTCACTGAAGCCGATAACGGCGATGTTGTAGTCCCCTGCTACCACCATTTCAAAAACGACGGATTGAACGGTGCGGGGATCAATATCGTGGTCGGCAAAAACCAGATCATATCTCATCTTGTTGAAGCCGTCTACAATCGCCCAGTCCCCGGATGTACGTACTTCAGAGGGAAGTCCACCTACATCAATTGGTGTGACATCGCTTGAGAAAACGTCAATTGTTTGGGTCTGTGTGGGTTGTATTTTCGGCTCGACACCCTCTTCAATTTCTTCTGGTGTTAAGTCTTCGAGCTCCTGTGTAATCACAGTAACCGTCATGCCTTTAAAAGCTGCACCGACACCTCCCTGGAGATTCTCACTGTGTAGGTTTTCATCGTATCCAGAGAATTGTGTAACAAGCCCGTGATTATCTTCAGGGGAATCATCGCGGAAGACGACAGAAATACTTTCCGGAGGTGTATTTGCGACGGTACCCATCATCGGGTTTTCAACACGCTCGGGATGTTCTTTATGAAGGTTGACATAAGTAAACCCGACGCGGAAAATGTCGCCCAAAAGGCCTTGTGCCCGGAAACCTATGAGGCGTGCGTTTTCAATGTGCCGCACTCCAGCGTCTTCGTTTAGACCGTTCCGACGTCCGAGAGTCGGTGCAAGGTTTGCCGCTGCGTCTGTCAACTGGACAGGGTTGGAGATACGCGAGTTAATGAGTGTAAAGAGATGACGCTCCTGTGCAAAGGAGATATCCCAACGAAGTCCATCAAACTCGGTTTTGTAGAGGATATAACGGTTTGGGAACAACGTAGAGGGCTTGAAACGCATGCTATCACCAATAGCAAACTCGGTGTATCTGCCACGAAAACTGTCTTCAGTTAGAACAGTTCTATCTAACTGTGCCGAGAATCTTTCACTATCCAGCTGTCCTGTCCAACCAACAAATAGTTCACCATTTTGATCAAACTCTTTCTGTTCGCGATAGTTGTAGACCTCGTTACCTTCAAGCAGCTCTTTACCAAATAGGTCGTAGAAGAATTGGGGTTCTTCTTCCAACTGGAACCGCGCTGAAAATTTAGAACTCCCCTCAATCGTTGGTAATAGGGGTTCTTGTGGACCAAGGCTCTGTGCACCACAACCGTAAAGCACAAAAGCACTCAGGATACAGGTCGCTACAAGTAAAACATCAATTGATTGTTTTAGCCTGTTCATTACTTTGTTTTTCCTCCTTAGGAAATAATGAATCGGAAGTTTGGGCGACAGAACAGTGATATAAGCATCGCTCGCTTTTCGCTGTATCTACCCCGGTCTCCGAACAAAAAACCTTAAAAATGGATGAAAACTGCTTTACTTGTAAACGAAAAGGTTAAAATGTCGTTAGTAAAACTAACGGCATTTCAATTTTGGTTTTCCCGGTTACTGCTGCGCGGTTGCCTCAAAGTTGCGAGTCCCGTACGAAGCGTATGGAAAGCAAGTCTCCTTCACAACAAATTAAGGGTTAGTCTTGCAAGAGTTAAACACGCGGTCAAACACCCACAAAACCGTTCTTGGTTTTTAAAAGTAGCACTGATTTGAATTTCTGTCAAGTTTTTAACAGAAAAAATATATTCATTAGGGTGATTTTTGCATATCATACCGAAAATGTAATATATTTTCAAGTTTTAAATATGTCAGTGCTGTTTACATCCGTTTTTTAATCCGTTCCCAGGAAGGCGATTAATATCGGGCAA
This sequence comes from Candidatus Poribacteria bacterium, assembly GCA_963662915.2. Lineage (GTDB taxonomy): Bacteria > Poribacteria > WGA-4E > WGA-4E > WGA-3G > WGA-3G. Next base: position 4,627,960 of record CAXXEU010000002.1, read on the forward strand.
GTATTCTGAAAGACTTACAACTTATGCATCCAAGCCGATCAAAATGCGCGAATCGTGAGTTTTGAGTAGTTTCAAGTGCTGCTCTTTGGTACAGCAGCGAACCGATAGTGAATCGTTTTGTCTTAAGGCACGGATTAAGAATATCGAAACCCATACATCACTTTATAAGAATTTCTCCTATGCCATGGGTTTAATAAATCACTGTGTGTTAGACATACTATATATTATACCATATTTTGAGAAAAAATGTCATTTTTTTTTCAAAACTCTGGAACTGGAACCACAAATGTTGCCGAACATCGTGTTTAGATTTCTGGACTTACAGTGGTTTTACTGAAATATTCGATAAGTAAGGCAGTTGTAACCCCAAGAACTGTTCCGGCAATTCCAGCAATAACGAGAATGAGTCTGAGTTGCGGACTGACAGGAATCTTCCTCGGCACAGCACGGTCGATGATTTCAATGCCGCCTACCTGATTACCGGCGGACGTTAACTTGGATTCAGCATATAATATTTCAGCTTCAAGTGAACGTTTGGCAATTTCTTCAGCAAGGGCATTAGTCTTCTGAATTTTGGCACCCATTTGGGTCAGAATAATCTGGTTTTCCGGGATTTGTTCCAGTAATTGTGCCAATTCAGTTTCTAACATGTCAAGTTCCTGCTTGAGGCGTTCCACTGCGTTTTCATAACGCGAGAGGCTTGGAATGAAGGTTATCAACTGATTTTTTATATAGGTATAATGTGAAGACGGACCGGAGGTAGCGGTGGTGGTCTTAGGTGAGATTTGCCTGTTTTTCTTCTGAATATCAGCAATTTGTGCGTCAAGACCTTTCAATTCCGAGGCGGTCTTGCCTACTTTTTCTTTATCAGCGACGCGCTGTGATTCGAGGTTGAAGAGTTTTTCTTGCTGAAAGAGCCAGACGGGGTCATAAGAGGTGGTTTCAGATAGTTGTGCTTGTTCCGGGAGGAGGCTTAATTGTTCCTGCAGATAGGCTATATGGGAGCGCGCTTCATAGGCTTGTTGCTGATTTATTTCAATGTTTTCGCGAACACTTGAATAACGTTGGAGCAAATTAGTAAGCGTTGGCAGCCATGTTTCTGAGCTACCATTTTGGCGGACAAATTGGAGAAGGTCGTTTAGATCCTTTTCTATTTTGGCTTGGATTTCTCGTTGTTTCTCTGCAAGAAAACCCATGCTTTTTCTGAGTTTGGTCTCTTCATCGCCGCCCCGCAAGGTCTTCATATCTTGCGCGAGTTGGTTGACAAAAAGTGCTGCGTTGCGCTCTCCGCCTTCTGCCTCAGTCAAAGTGATTGAGAGATTGATATAGTCGGAATCTGGATTTAGTTGAGCCTTCAAGACTCGTTTGAGTTTGCCAACTGGTGGGAGGAGAGCGACCGCGTCTCTATTCCCGTTTTCTTCGAGATTTTCAATTGCTGTTTTTAGCATTGACTCTGTGGAAAATCGGGCACTGATTGTTTCCATTTCCCTGCGGTCAATGCCACCGGAGAGGACGCTTTGAAAGAGGTTTGCTGACGGAAGAGAAGGCGTTGCACTGGGTTGCACAAGCAACATTAGCGTGGAGGCAGCATACGTTTTCGGTAAACGGAGTGAAATAACTAAAGCAGTTCCTAATACCAGCAGAACACTCAGACAAAATGTAAAGGCGTGTTTTTGAATGAGTTGAAAATAGTCACGTAGGTGCGCCTCCTGTTGCGACATGGATATACAGAATTTCTGCCCTGCGTATGGACTAGAAATTGCCCCTCCTTCTTTCCCATCTATAGGTTATTAGCGATGCGAATTTCTTCGTCGTTAAAGGCTTCATCGTGCCATTCGGTGATGCGCCATTCTTCATTTCTTTTTTCAAAAATAAAGAGGTTGTCCCCTTCGGCGAACCAACCGGTATATCCACCTTCAAGCGACTGACCGTCCGCCACAAATCCTTGGATTCTGTAGTGATTCCGGACTTCCGCTCGATTGCCATCTTCATTCATAGAAATTTCTGGCGGTGCGGAGAGTTCTATCTCAATATCTTGAAACTGCTCGAAGACGCGCGTTGCGGCATCACGTTCTTGGCGAATGTCGTCAAATTCCAGATCGTCTGTCTTGTCCCCGTCTGTCCCCATATCGGAAACGTAAAGGAAACCCTCTTCCCAGAAGGTGCCGATATAGGCATTAACATCTTCGGTCTCATAACCTTCACGCCATCGCTCTAAGACTTTATTAATTTGAAGGAGTTCTTCAGGTGGAACCTGACCGACTTTTTCGGCATCCCCACACGCCATAAAACCTATGAGTAAGATGAGTATGCCGCCGATTTTTATAAGACTCCTGAACATAGTTGGATCTTCTCCTTTTTAACGCTAAAAGGTCTTAACAATACCGAAATAAAAATGTGAGGGGGTGGCACCAATTTCAATCCCCAATTTTTCCATGTCTTGTGCATCTTTTTGAATAGACTGAACCAGGGTTTCAGCGTTATAGAAGTTTGAACTCACATAAGAGTCGATAAGGCTATAAACCCAGATACCGATGCCGGTGTACATAAAAAACGTTCTAAGTTTGTAACGTTGATTTGCGTAGTCGTACCTTTCAAATACCCCCGCTTCATCATGAGGGTTTTCACTGGCGTATGTTGCGTAAGCGTTGTAACGATTACTAAAAGATCTTTGTGCCAACAAGGCACCGATAGCAGAACTGCCTACTCCGAGGACAGTCAAGCTGCCTCGGAAGTAACTGCGGCTATAAAATTGTCCCCACCCCGGAAAAATAGCAGAACGCACCATTGCACCGATTGGCGAAACGAGTTCGACCTGTGCCTCGGTGTCAAGTGTTTTCTGCTCAGGGGCTGTGCTGTTTTCAGCCTCCTGTGCAAAACCGGCATGAAGGCTAAAAAATAGTAATAAAATAACCAGAAAAACTTGCAGAAATCGCATTTGATGTTTAGGTGTGTGGGCTTCACGCCTCCAAGTGGTTGCACAAAGCCCATCTTACTCCTATAAGTATCTTAGCGCCGCCGTTTTGTCCGTTCTGTTGTACGACTCCGACTGCTGCTACTACTGCTACTACGTTTATCGTCGTCGTCTTTACTACTTGAACTACTACGTGATACGCTGGAACTTGAGGTCGTCGGACGCGTCCGTGTCTTTGTAGAAGTAGAACGGCTGACACTTGTACGCGATCGTGATGAGCTTGTTGAGCGGCTAACGCTTGTTTTCTCACGCGATGTGCTTGTCGTCCTTGAGCGGCTAACGCTTGTGTTTGCGCGTGAGGTGCTTGAGCTTGATGTCGTGCTTCTATACTTCGGAACAGAACCGTTCCTTGTGCTCGAAGAGTATGATCGGCTCGACGATGTTGCAGTCGAACGTCTGTAAAGTGGTGTAGTCCGCCGTGTCTCTATGGACCTGTTATAACGATTCGCGCTACGTGTTGTGTCATTAGGATAACGCGGCTGTTTATTGGCCGTGTTCTCTGGAGCGTAAACGTTTCGTCTTATGTTACTTTGGCGGAGCGTTGAAGCAGAGGCAAGGGCGCGCTGTTTCTGGGCAATAATTGTCCGACGCGCAACCCGTTCTGTTGTTGCCGGTGTCTGCTTCCGGTGGTTTTCGAGCGTTGTGCGAACACTTCTCCGAACTACTGAACGGTCTGCTTGTCGGCTGTTCGCTGACAATCGACTCCGACTATATTGCCGCCGTGTCGCCTCATGCTGGGTACTCCACTTATTCAACCGAGTCTGTCGCTGATAAACTTTCGGCGTGCCACGGTGGTAGTTGTGGTAAGAACCGTAGTATGGGGAGTGGTAGCGATAGTACGCGCTCGGATAATAACCACGGTAGCGTCCAAGATATCCGCCATAATACGAACGGATGGAGAGATAGTGATGATCGTAGATCGGGTAACTCCATCGAAGATAGTAATCGTAGTCCGTCGCGTAATAGACTGGACCATCGTAAAAGTAGAGATAAGTGTAACGGTGCCATGGGCGCCAGCGGTATGTTGGCGTATAGCGTTGAATAACTCTAACTTTCGGCTGCCTGCGATAGGTCGATACTTCAACATGCTCTACATCAATCTGTTCGCCCCCCTCAGCAACGATGTGTAGTTCCATCCATCCATCTTTAACGTGACCGACAGCAGGAATTTTGATACGTTCGGATCGATTTTTTGATCGAAGGACGAAAGTGTCGCCGTAACGCGTCTCACTGGCGTTTTCGTCGTAGTAACCGCGCCGTGTCGCCTCTCGCTTGGTGTTACGAATCCAAGCACGTCCGGCGATAGGTTCTTCATAGTCTTCAATCTCTAAACGGTGTGGTTCTCCTCGGTATCGTACCAAGATTTCGATGTACTGTGTTCCACTTGGAATTTCAAAGAGATATACCGCGCTTGCAATTGCGAATTCGTAATCGTCAGTATTCTGAGCAGAATTTGCCCATGCAGTGAGTCTTATACCGTCTTCAAAGCGCGGACTTGCGGTAATCGTCGCGCTGCCTCTTTCTATCCACTCGTCAACCTCATTTGCTACGCGATGCTCACGGCTCAGTCGATCTGTATAGTAGTCATAATCCGCAGCGATGGGATTTAGCAACCCAACAAATAGAAAACAACTAATCACGCATACTGCGCTAAAAATGGAAATCCGGGTCTTCATGAGAATCCTCCTATTTTCATCTCCTTTGGCATTGCTAATAAATTTTTATACCCATTACGTGCGGTGCCGCGTGGATATAATCAAGTGAGTCTTCTTCTTGGCAAAAATGATACAATTTCCTTCAAGAATTGTCAAGGATTAATCGGAGTTCTCTAATTTTCCCAACCGCAATTTCCTGATTGAAAGAGAACTTGTTCGACAGGCACAAACTTCTAATTGCAATCCGTTCTTTAAAGCAATTAAGCTCCTGAATAAATAATTCGGTCCACTTTCAGTCTTTAGGAATCAGTTTTATGCCTCTTTTTTTTGCCTGTTCGCGGGCGAGGGGTGTAATGATCGTGCGATTTGCGTAGACCAACTCGCGCACGTTCGCATCCAGACTTGAAATGGTCGAGGCACTAATCAGAGGTTTTTCCGAAGTGATGGACGAACGGGTCGTTTTCTCCGTGACAGATTCGGCGATTTGCATCATTGGTACTAATTGAACGCCAAGTTCGGACAAAAGGTTTACATATTGGATCTCAAGCGTGCCGATTTTTGTAGAAGTCTCGCCCTGGTTAAGCGCGTCGGAGGCGGCTATAACCTTCTTTCCTTTAGAGAGTGCTTCAAAAACGAGGTAACTACACGGGGTATCCACCAATCTTAACGCAAGTTTCGCAACCATTGGATGCGAAAAGGCAGGAAGCACGATCTGCTGATATGCCGCCACAAAAGTTGATATATCGTTTAGGACATTTGCCTCCAAGATATTATCTTCACCAAACGCGGCATGGATCGGTTCAAGATTTATGACTTTAGTTGCGAGTTCGGACAGAATTATTGTAATTTTCCACCCATTCTGCTCGCATATCCGCAGTTGCTCGAGAGGCTCATCTAATTCAAGTTGTGTAGCACCAAAGATAGCAAGTAGTTGTTTCTTGTCTGCGGCTTGTGCCGTAGCAGCCCTCTGCTCTTGCAGTGTCTTTTCCACGACTTTTCTAATCTGGTCAATCAATTCCTGATTCATAGGAGTTCAAACTATCGGAGATCGGCAAATTTCATCCTGCGTCGCGCACGATTTCAACGGGTTCGCCGCCTTTTAAACCGGCAGCGTTGGAATCATCAGTATCTAAGTGCATCTGAAGGACATATCCTTCAGAAATTTTCGGTCGAACGTTTTCAAATGTTAAAGCGCGCTCGCCGGGAAAGCGGACCTTCAGAAGATCTGCCTCGCGGATACCAAGAGCCTCAGCATCTTTAGGTGTCATGTGAATATGCCGCGTCGCGCAGATTGCGCCTTCTTCCAAATAGATGCTTCCTGCGGGACCGATGAGAGTAATCGGTTCAGCACCAACAAGGTCGCCAGAGTCTCGAATAGGTGGGTTTAATCCGAGTCGAATTGCCTCCGTTTGTGCGACTTCGACTTGAGAGTAGTCCCTTACGGGCCCAAGGATGCGAACGGCTTCAATGGCACGCATCCGTTTTCCGACAACGGTGACTGTCTCATTTGCCGCGAACGCTTCCGGTTGGTAAAGAGGGGCATAGACAGTGAGTTGGTGCCCGGCTCCATAGAGAATTTCAAGGTGTTCTTGTGTTACATGTGCGTGCCGTGCGGAGACCCCGACTGGAATCTGCTGCTGCTGTGCAACAGCATCGCACGCACGATTTCCTGCATCACAGGTTCGCAAAGCACAACCACTACACGCCTGATCTGTCGTCAATCTATTGACGACACGACGGGTAATCAACTCGACAAGGGCTTGGTCTGGCATCTATTATTCGCCTTTTGGGTTAGGACGTTCCATGCGTCGCTGGACAACGTACGGTGAATCGACTTAACAAACACCTTACGCTTGCGGTAAGATAGTTTCAACATCAGCATGCGGACGTGGAATCACGTGAACAGAAACAACTTCACCGACACGTGCAGCTGCCTCGGCACCGACATCCGTTGCGGCTTTTACCGCACCGACATCACCGCGAACCATGACGGTTACGTAACCACCACCAACTTGCTGATAGCCGATGAGTTGGACATTCGCTGCTTTCACCATGGCATCAGCAGCTTCAATGCTGCCAACCAAACCTCTCGTTTCAATTAAACCCAATGCATCTCCGGTCATATTAATTCTAATAGCCTCCCGTTGAAAGTTCAGTAATGAACATGTGAGTAATAGTGAGATATGATGCGTGTGTAATAGAGAAGAACTCACATGAAAACGGAGGAAAACTGAGCAATAATGCTTAAGCACCTCGCCCTATATAATATATCACATTTTTTGAACTTTTTCAATAAAAAAACTGAAAATCTGTCTGTTTGCTTGATGTATCTCTTTTTTTACCTTGGTGGTTTCGCCGAGTTTTTGATAGATCAAGGCACGCCAGTAGTAAGCCTGTATAAGGGCGTTCGGATCACCTTGCCACGTTTGGATTGTTTCGGTAAGAAGTTCTAAAGCGTGTGTATAATCGGTAGTTGCTGATGTGTGTTCTGCTAAATATTCGTAGATCAGTCCACGACTCATGTAAGCACTGGCAAAGCGCGGCTCCAAAATGGTGGCTTGATCCATGTCTGCCAGTGCAAGTTTTAAAAGGTCTTTGTTGCCTTGAGTGGAAAGTTGGAGATAGGTATTACCACGGGAGTAGTAAGTGACTGCGCTCGGCTGCCGCTTAATCACAGTATCATAATCAACGAGCGCATTCTGAGCGTCGCCGTGTTCAAAATAGGTTTGTGCGCGTCGCCGCATGACACGCGCACTCCACCTTTTGTTTAGCGAGGCGGTATAGTCTGCGATGGCACGTTCTACGTCATCTAAGGCGCGATACGCATCACCACGACTCGCGTATGCATCTGCTTGGTATCTTTTAAGTTCTAAAGTTCGGGTATAATCCGCTATCGCTGTTTTGTAATTTCCGGCGCGGTAATAGGCGAGACCCCGTTTGGCATAAGCTTCAGCGTACCGTGGTTCAATCTCAATTGCTTGTGTAAATGCTGCTATAGCTTGAGGGATTTTCCATGCTCTGAGTGATAGAGTCCCCTTTTGAACGTATCCTTGTGCTTGTGGGTTTTCCCCTTTAATTCCGTCCCACGTTACAAAACGAGAAGCAAGGAAAATAGTGAGAAGCAGCACAGGAGTCATGATATAAATGAGTGGTCGCATGACATGCGTCTTTCCTGCGGCGATGTACCGCTGCTACTGTTTTGACTTTCCAGCGTCGTTATAAAGGTGGTGGATATTCACGCCTAATTTCAAAGCGTGTACAGATGGATAGGTCTCTGCCAAGTCAATCTGAATATAGGTCGGAACTCCGGGCGGGCCGCTATAACCTGTTGAAAAAATGAGTTGATTTTCTCCAAATGTTGCTATACCATCTCTGACGTTTTTCCTTGGGAAATAACTGATTGGTGTGTGTCCAACAACAAGGAGGTTTCCTTGGATGGCTTCAAGAAATTTTTCGATGTGTCTTAAAGTATATCCACCACTGTATGTAATTTCTGGACGGTGCCATAGGAGTTCTTCCAAAGTTTTGGAGTTCGGGTCAACGAGGTCGGTGAGGCTTGTGACAAGCCGCGCCGGTCCAGCATGGATTCCAACAAAGCCGTTTTTGCCGATGACAACTGTTGGCAGACTCATAAGGAATTCGTAGTGCACGTCAGTCATTCTTTCAATGAAATTGAATTGTTCATAATAAGCACCGGACGGGCTGGCGTATAATGCTCGGATCACTTCAGGGCGGTTTTCTAAGGTCATCCCCATTTTTTTTAGCATGGCATAGGTGTCTGCGGCGGCGAACTCGTGGTTTCCTCGAATGTAGATAAGCCTTTTGCCCTTATGGCCGAGTTGGCTTTGGAGTTCCGTCACTCGGTCAACGATACGTATATCGCCATAAGGCGGATGCCTCGGTTCATCAGGCTTATAGTCAACCGCATCGCCGAGTATCAGCCCGTAAACGTTTTCACCCGCTTGAATCCGCTCAATGAGGTTTGTGAGTTGCAACCATTGGTTAAAATCGTCCCAATGTGCGTGCAGGTCAGAGACGATATAGACAGTGCCGTGATCAGGTAGGACAACGATGTGTCCGTCGCGTGTCAATTCGTTAGGATATTGGGCAAGCAATTTAGGTTGTGCTATCGCTACTGAAGTGAGGCAAAAGCAGAGGATGGTGTAAGCTATAAGGGTGTTCATGGTTTCTTAAGCCTTGAAGAATGCGTCTACAGTGTCTTCGTGTTGCGCGAGTTTGTTGAGGTAACGCCGTCTGCGGTTCCAACAGATCAGATAACTGAGGAGCGCGAGTCCACCGAGTCCACCCCACATGACATAAGAGTTGGAAAAGAGAGATGCCCATCGGTAACGCTCTGTCAGTGATTCGCGCCAACGGATATCGTAGGTGGCGAGATCCCATCCAACTACGTCGGCAAAAGCGGTATTAAAATTACTGCCAGCATGAAGTTTCGCGATAATATCAAACAATGCGTCTCTGCCTTTGACTTCAACCAACCAGCGGACTGCATCTTGGCTTTCGGCGTACGCCAAATCGGCACCTGTTTGAGAACGTGGGAAGCTTCGCACCAATTCTTGAAGTGGTAGTATAGATTTCGAGAAGATGTGTTTGAGTAATGTTCCGTGGCGACTCGGCACCCATTCATCAGCGAAATAGATGGCAATCCCTTCCACGAACCACAAAGGGATTTCTTTAACGGCTTTGCGTGTGCACTGTCCAAAGAGGACGTGCGCGATTTCGTGGCGAAGGACTTGCACTAACTGTAGTTTAGCAAGGGCTATATGTTTTGGATTTTGAATAACAATCCGTCGACTCAGCGGAAACGCACATCCGACTGCCCAATCCTGAATAGGCGCGTGAACCGAAGCCTGAAATGCTTTCTGTGTATCGTAGACCCAAATGTCAATTATTCCTGGCGACATACGGCTGGTAAGCTGCGGCATTTCAGTGTAGAATTCTTCTGCAATCTGAAGAATTAACTCTGGATCCGTTGTGTCTTCTCGATAGTAGACCCGAAAATGCGGACTCTCTGCTGATTCCCAAGTGGCTGAGGCTGAAAGTATCGGTAGTAGTAATAGAAAAAAAATAACATTTTTCATATTTGGTCACACGTCGCTTCCAACACGCGTGAGGTCCACCACGAAACCTACGGATAAAGATGAGCGACTGAACTGCCGTAGCCGTTGTAAATCATCGTTGGGAGTCTTTCCCCAGTTCCAATCATTCTCTCACTGGCTTGCGACCAGCGGGGGTGCGATACATTCGGATTGACATTCGCTTCAAAGTCGTATTCCCTCGGTGCAAGGGTATTCCAAAAAGTCCGTGGTTTCTGGTTCGTCAATTCAATGCTAACAACGGATTTGATACTTTTGAACCCGTACTTCCAAGGCACGATGAGTCGGATGGGGGCACCGTGCTGTGGTGGTAGAATGTGTCCGTAAATACCGACAGTGAGTATTGTCAAGTCGTTCATCGCTTCAGCAAGTGTGAGGGCTTCATAATAGGGCCACGGATAACGCAAGTTTCGTTGTTGGGGGGCTACCTCTTGATCCAAGAATGTCAGCATTCGGACATATTTGGCATCCGCTGTTGGCTGAACTTTGTCAAGCAGTGCTTTCATCGGGAAGCCGATCCAAGGGACCACCATTGCCCATGCTTCAACGCAACGAAACCGATAGATTCGCTCTTCCATCGGCATTTGTTTAATTAAATCATCGATATCCAGGGTCATCGGTTTTTCGACCAGTCCTGATATTTCGATTTCCCAAGGGCGTGTTTTGAATTTCTTCACTTCTTTCCAAACGCCGCTCTTGGAGGTGGTGAACTCATAGTAGTTGTTATAGGTGGCAGCAACAACTTCATCGGTCATCTGTCTGTTTACTGTAAAGTTTGGATTATTTTCAGCCGTGAGTTTTTGCGCACGATATGGTTCTAATTGTTTTTCGACACCTTTGTTCTGTGCACAAGCGTTTGAGCTCGAAAAAAGCAACGTACCCGCGCTCGCTAATCCCAAATCTTTAATGAACTTCCGACGATTAATATAGTCTGACTCAGATGTTGCCTGATTTTCAGAAATTTCCCATTCCTTTGGAATTTTAATATATGGCATGCAATTTGCCTCCCGTTTGAATTGAACTTAGCAACTTGATTCTGCTATCTATTTCTATTTTATATCGTAGATAGAAAGTGGCATTTTAAAATATCACAAACTCAGGGACAAGGATTTGTGGTATAGTATATCTCATTTACATTCGCGATGCAACTCGAATTTGAGCCTAAACATTCGACTACTGCGTTATAGAGCATCCATAATATGTCAGTCGCATAAAAAACGATGCTCATCCTGAAGAAGTTGACCACCTTAATATTTCATGAGAAAAATAAAAATGGATATCTTAGGCTGCTTGATTTTTTTTGCAACTTTTTGAGATTTTGGTGTATAATACCCTATAGTGTTTATTTTGTTCCCACTTTCTGACGAAATAGCGGAGTTTATTAAACGAATGTTGCAGAAACATCGGCAAGTTCTCATTCTACTCGTAGGGCTATTGTACGTTTATTCGGTATGCCCGCTCCTCTGCGCTGCTTTTGAACAGAAATTCTGTCACGATGAATCTCAAGAAGTTCTGAGCAAAAGTCCCGAGATTCACGCGACCTGCTGCCAAAGGACCAAGACAGGCACAGCAGGTGAATCCGAAATACCGTCGGCAAGTAGTAAACCGTGCTGTTCAACCGACTTAGAGCTTGTGCTCCCAGACGACAGGCACAACACGCAAGAAGCCCGCGAATTAATTGAGAAATCTCTTGTCTCAATCCTCCCTATCTCAGCATCTTCACCTATTACACCGCTGGAGTCTTTCCAAACTCTCCGCGCCCCTATAATTTCCACGTTTTTCCCCGACCACTCTCTATCCCGTAGAGGGCCTCCGCCTATCCTGTCTTAGATGAGTTTCCAAAGAACTCCTTAAACATTCCCCTATTTTTTTACTAATACTTTTGTATATCGTTATCCCGATGTCTTTTCATGAAGGTTTATATCGGGAACTCTTAATAGATCTGTAGTGCGAGGTCTTGTGTCTTGCCGCGCTGCAATATTTTATGGATGGTATAAATTACAAATTATGAAAATGCGTTTGTTTTTATCCGCGATGCTGTTCAATTGGGTTTTTATCTCTTTCGGATTCGCACAAGAGAGTTGCCCCGCTTGAAGCAACCCCGTCTTACCGCCGAGCGGTATGATGAGTGAAGTCAGTTTGACTTCAAAAGAGATAGAGCAATTTCGAGTAAATGTCAATATGTTAGTGTCCCCAGACGCAAGAGGTGGGCATCTGGCATCAACAGGACTGTCCGCAGCAGGAGAACTGATAGACACTCCTTTGCATAGACACCGTGTAGCCTTAAGTACTTACCGGATTGATGTAGGCTTACAATATTTGCTTAGCGATCGGTGGATGTTGCAAGCAAACGTTCCTTATGCGGTCAAAGATCAGGACGCAAGCATTGAATGGCTTGATCCGGTGAGTCCCGAGGAGGAGCAAGCCATCTTGCGGAGTCGGGATATTCATCATCGAGATGAAACCTATACTGGACTCTCAGATGCAGATGTGTTCTTGGGCTATAAGTTTCGTGGACTTCTTAAAACCGGGGACAATTTGTTTGCTCGGTTCGGCACAACGGTTCCAATCGGCAGAACCGAGGAGAACCCATGGAAACTTGGAGATGCTGGCATTGAACACCTCCATATCCAGTTTGGTACAGGGACTTTTAATCCTGTTGCTAATTTGCAGTACAGCCTACCTTTCTACCGAGGTGGGATTCTCACTGCTTCGGCACGTGGGGTGTTCCCATTCTATGAGAATAGCAAAACCTATCAAGGTCCAGTAGAGTTAAGTTATACGGCTGGTTTTACATATCGTCTCTTCGATTGGCTTTCCTTTAATGGAAACTATCTCGGATTTTATCAATCTGCTGCCATTTGGGATGGAGAGCGTGATATCAATACCGGACTGCGTTATAGCATGGCAGCCCTCGGTATGTCTTTGCAACGCTGGAGGGCATTACCGTCTCCGCCAATGTCATGTTTCCACTGACGCAAGAGACCCTTTATGATGACGGCGATGCGATTGAATTTGGCAATTTGGTTTCTTTGACCACAACCTACTCATTCTAATGTTTAACTGTCTACAGGACTTACGCAGTTGTCTCTAAAAACCGACAGCTTCCCCCTGCTTGCGGGGGGACTCAGGGGGGTAATCCTAAATTTTGCGTAAGTCCTATGTCTAAATTTCGCCGAAAGCCGGATAACCGTCAAGTAGAATAAAAAAGGAGAAACAGATGAAAACGAGGTTGATGAGGCGAATTGTCGCTTCCCTCTTAGCAATTATCACCGTGCTGCTGTTCTCAATCTTTTCGATTAAGGCAGAGGAGGCGCACGAAGAGCATGAAGCCCATCATCACGGCGATCATACAGCTGCTGATGACGACAAAGTACGTTGTGTTGTTGATGGCATGATGATGAAGCCTTCGGCAATGGTTAAAGTTGAACAGGACGGAAAGGCCTACTATCTCTGCAGCGAGATGCAAGCAGAGATGTTCAAGGCGAATCCAGATAAGTTCCTCCAGACAATTTCAGTGGGAAATTTGACCTTTGATCTCAATGTGTTAACTACAGATGCCTACAAAGGAATGATGTCTCACATGGGAATGAAGGGCATGATAAAAGCCGATGAGATTAATGGAAAAACGCACTATTTCAGCGTGTACCCGATACAGGATCACGGAGAGGTTACGTTAGGCGATGTGAAGCTCGCCCTTCAGGTTACCAATGCCGAAGGGAAGACGAAGATGGCATTGCTGAAATATAGTAAAATGACCCGCACCTACGAAGGGTTCATTGCTATGCCAAAAGGTAATGAACATGAGGTTCGGATTCGGGTGACGAGTCCTGCTGTCAAGATTTCACTTTAGTGGCTTTCAGCTTTCAGCTTCAGTCTTCAGTGAAGAGGTTCTGTTAAAGTTATCCCCTCTTTGCTGACTGCTGTTGGCTGATGGCTATTAACAAGGGGGCGATGATGCGTGGAGTTAGTGGACTTTACCAAGCTGCAGTCGTCATTATTGGAAGCGTGCTGATGTTTGGCATTCTGGTACAGATGGAAGCATACGGAATGACTCAGACAACGTCAACACCGGAGCAAACCGATGTGACGATGCCGTTTGCTGAGACGCTTGAACTGCCAAGTTTAATTCGGGCTGCTGTTACGCAGAGTCCAAAAGTTAAAGCTGCGAAAGCACGGTGGCAGGCGACGATTGAGCAATACCCGCAAGTGACGACATTGCCTGATCCGATGTTCATGTATGGTTATTTCTTGCGGAGCGTAGAGACGCGCGTGGGACCTCAACGTCATAGAGTTAGTTTTTCACAGGCATTTCCGTACCCTGGCACACTTGATGCGGCGGGAGAGGTCGTCAAGAAGGCAATTGAGATTGAGCAAATCAAGCATGAGCAGGTGATACGTGATCTTATTGTTGAATTGAAACTGAGCTACCACGAGTTGGCATATCTCGAACGGGCAGTCGAGTTGACGCGGCAAAATCATGAATTGGTAGCCTCTATTCTCATGATTGCTACTGCTCGCTATGCTGAAGGGAAGTCAGTCCTCAATGATGTCCTGAAGGCGCAGAGTCAACTTGCGCAGTTGGAATACGATCTCATCCTACTGGAGGAGCTACAGCGCGTGGAGCAGACAAGCATTACAGGGATCCTGTCGATTCCTTCAGAAACGGCACTCGGTGCGACAGTGCCTGTTCCGTACGAGCCGCTTGATGTAGGATTGGCTGATGTAGAGAAACAAGCATTATCAAAGCGGCAGGAATTACGAATTGCCGAATTAAGCATCGAAAAAGCCAGCGAAGGAATCGCACTTGCAGAACTTCAGACCAAACCCATGCTTAAACTTGATTTAATGACAATAGAAACGGGCGGAGCCTTGATGCCAGATGCTCTTGGTAGTGGTAAAAATCCGTTCACCATCGGTTTTGGTGTGACAATTCCGTGGTCGGATCTGAAGAACAGTAGCAAGGTTCGTGAGGCTCAGCAGAATCATGAGGTTGTCAAGGCAAATAAGCACACCCTTAAGGATACAACGCGGGTTGCCCTCCGAAAGGTTTATTTTCGGCTTGAGAATGCACGACGACTCGTTGAACTCTATGAAACCACGCTTATCCCGCAAGCGGGGGCTGCTATTGAAGTTGCTGAGACATGGCAGCAGGAAGGTCCCAAGGGCATTACTCGGTTTCTTGAGACGCAGAGCGTTTGGTTGAATTTTAATCTTGCTCGCCTGCGTGCGATTGCAGACTATCAACAGAATCTCGCTCGGTTGGAGCAGCTTGTTGGAGGAAAGATTGATGATCCACGTAGTGTGCAGTAAAAACAGACTGCGATTAGCCGATAGCAAACTACTAATATGGAGTGAAGCCGACACCCACGTTGGTATTCGTTGTTTTCTATACCACCGTTGGTTTCATTATCGTAAGTGTTCTGTTACCTTATTCATCAGTCTTATAGTGTGTGCTGTTCTGGTCAGCGGATGTGCGAATCATCAGCTGGAAACGTACCAAGAATTGCGCGACGCTGCGTTAGAGCAACCGCTGTATTACTATGTAGAAGTGGGAGAGAAGGTGGTTTCCGATACTGAAAGCGAACGGATTGTAGAACCAGACCCGTTTCTCAGCGAAATTGAAGCGAAGGTATTAAAATACCAAAAACAGTGGCAAGCACAATTAGAGAGTGAGACACCGGTGCCAAACCTATTTTACGATCTTTCAACGGACACCGTGAAAGCCTATCGGCAATTGGCGGTATCTCCAGAAGTAGCGAGGGCGCGACTTACTGAGCCTATTACATTAGAACTCCTTGTAGCACTCGGGTACGAATGGAATTCTGGTTTGAAATCTATTCGAGAAAAAATTCGGGCGGTGCTGGAGCAATATCCGCAGGCTGCCTACTTGGAGAACGTGTTACGTCAGTATAACGCTTTCACAAAACAACTGGGGACGAAAGTTGGACCGATGCACCATAAAGAGATGATGGCAATGAAATTTCCGTTTCCAGGGACCTTGGCGTTGAAAGGGCAGATCATTACTGAAGATGTACTAATCGCCCAAAAAGAGTTTGAAATCGCTCTACGAGATCTGGTGACCGATATCAAGTTGGCTTACTACGATTATCTTTTTATTCTTGAGGCGACCCGTATTAACGGAGAAAATCAAAAATTATTGGAGCAGATGATCGCTATTGCTCAGACAAAGTTTCGTGTAGGACAGGGCAAATATTCAAACGTTATTATGGCACAGGTAGAGTTGTCGAAATTGGAAAATGCAATTATTACGCTTGAACAACAGCGGGAAACTGTTATTGCGCGCCTTAATACGTTGCTGAACACTTCTGTGGACTTGCCATTGGGAATTCCGATACCAGTTGAAGAGAGTAGCCTTATACCTACTTTGGCTGAGTTGTATAAATTAGCAGTTGAGAAACGTCAGGAAATCCAAAAACAGAAGTTGGCAATCAGTAAGATGGGTTTGACTGTGGAAATGGCAAAGCAAATGACATATCCTGATCCGACGCTCGGTCTAAGTTACTTTGAAACCCGAAGTATAGCGGAATTAAAACAGACACAAAAAATGCCAATGACTTTTGCGACGAGACGCGCATTGAATCCAGCAAATACAGCGTGGTTTGCACACCGAAGTTCGTACATCCATGAAATGGATATAAAAATTGAAGCGATGGCGCATCAAATTGGGAAACTTGAGAGTGACCTCCGTTTTGTCGTGAAAAAACATCATTTTGCTATGGAAACGGCAAATAGGAGTATTCGGCTTTATCGCCAGACGCTGCTTCCGCAAGCACGGCAAGCGTTGGATGCTGCGAATACTGCTTACCAAGCAGCACAAATTGACTTTTTGAGTTTTCTTGATGCGCAACGTACTTTCTTAAATTTGAGGATTGAAGAGCAGCGAGCCTTACGCGATTATCATCAACATCTTGCGCAGTTAGAACAGGCAGTTGGCGTGATATTACCCAAACAGCCACTGGCTCGAGAGTCGTCTTTTCTTGAATAGAGTTTTAAGGTTCGTCGGCTGCTAATTCCTTCGGAGGATGCACATTTAACTTGTAAAGCCTACAATGCAAACAATACAAGGAGTTTAAAAATGCCTAAGAATTTTTACCGCGCAACCCTACTGATTATTACTATACTTTTCATATTCGGCTGTAGTCAACAAGAGAACGCTGAAATGGCGCGTCGTGTTGGTGAAGGACATGACACAGCATCGGAGGTCCCGTCGGGTATGGATGAACACGCCGACCATGGCTCAATGGTGGCATCCGCAAACGAAGCAAAAACGATTCGGTTCTGGACTTGTGTTATGCACCCAACAGTCAAAATGTCGGAACCTGGTAGTTGTCCGGTTTGTAAAATGGATCTGATCCCTGTTTATGAAGGTTCAGGGCTGGAACTCACTGAACAACAGAAGGCATTGATTCCAGTACGCACCGAACCTATCGTTTTCCGAGAGGTATCGCGTGAAATCCGAACCGTTGGTGTGCTGGATTATAACGAGACACGTATGGCTTATGCTTCAACACGAATTTCTGGGTGGATTGAGGACTTGCACATTGATTTCACCGGCATCAAGGTGCGTAAGGGAGACGAACTTTTGTCTATCTACAGCCCGGAGTTAGTCACGGCACAGGAAGAATATTTAACGGCACTTAAGAGTATCGAGGAACTTCAAAATACAGAATACTTACAACTTCGCAAATCGGTTGAACAGACACTTACTGCTGCGAAGTCTAAACTTGAATTGTACGGACTGACCTTAAATCAGATTGAGGATATTCGTAACCGCCGAGAAGTCAGTACAACCTTACCGCTGTTCGCTCCGATGGCTGGTACTGTGGTTCACATGAATGTTAGCCAAGGTCAGCATGTAAACAAAGGTATGAATCTTTACCGTATTGCGGATCTCAATAGTTTATGGATTATGGCGGACGTTTACGAATATGAACTGCCGTGGATTTACATGGGGCAAGCCGTTGAAATTACTGCACAGTCAATGCCTGGGTTAACATTTTCTGGTAAGGTTACCTACATTTATCCGTTCTTTGACACACAAACGCGGACACAGAAGGTTCAGATAGAAGTCGCCAATTCGACCGGACGACTCCGTCCAGGGATGTATGTAACGCTTCAGATAAAACCAACACTTGCAGAAATCTATACGGATGGAGCGATCTCTCAAGCACCGTATGCGTGCCCGATGCATCCATGGATTACCTCTGAACATCCCACTGAATGTGAGATATGTGGCATGGATCTGGAACCGACACATTCTGATGTCGTTGCGTCTGAATCGGCAGCTGAAACAGATGGGAAGTGGGTCTGCCCGATGCATCCTGAAGTTCAATCTGACGAGTTTGGAGAATGCTCTATCTGTGGTATGGATCTCGTTGAAAAACAGCCAACGGCAGCGGGAACTGATACCCATTTCCACGCACATCAACCTACAGTCCGTTCAGACCAGCCCGCACTGATTTTCAAATACGTATGTCCTGACCATCCCGATGAGTATGCGACTGTACCGGGGCTGTGTCCAGGTGATGGAAAGCCACTGCTTATGACGGGTGAAGTCTTAACTGTTCCTAAGAGCGCAGTCATTAACACGGGTTTACGGAAGGTAGTCTTCGTAGATCGCGGTGAATCAGGTTATGAACAGATTGAAGTTGAGGTGGGTCCCGAAGCTTGGGGAGCATCGGGCGACTCAGAAACCAAACGCCGATATTATCCGATTGTTAGCGGACTTATCCCAGGTGATATGGTTGTTACCCATGGCAACTTCCTGATAGATTCGCAGACGCAATTAACGGGTTCTGCATCAGGTGCTTACGGTGGCGCACTCGGCGGTGAAGAATCAAAACCGCCTGCCCATCAACATTAACCTTGGCGTTGAGGATTTCGTTGTACGGTCGGGGGGACTCCGTCCCTATGGGGTATTAGAAGCGGGGTAAGAGTATGATTAACCGAATTATTGAAATCTGTATGAAGAACCGCCTATTAGTAGTAGTTATCTTTGTATTCGTAACAATGGCGGGTTGGTGGGCATTGAATCGTACGCCAATTGATGCGTTACCTGACATCGGCGAGAACCAGGTTATTGTCTTTGCGGATTGGCCCGGAAGAAGCCCGCGGGATATCGAAGATCAGGTTATCTATCCGTTGAGTATTACCATGCTTGGGATTCCTGATGTCAAAGATGTTCGCTCGACTTCAATGTTCAGCTTTGGTTACATTAATATAATTTTCAAAGATGAAGTTGATTTCTATTGGGCACGCACACGTGTACTGGAACGTATGAACCTTGCCCAAAAAGACATGCCAGAAGGTGTTGTGCCTGTCCTTGGTCCCGATGCAACGGGTGTCGGACAGGTATTTTGGTACACCGTTGAGAACGGATATTATTGCCCTAAGCATCCGACGGAACGCTATGCCGAACCGGGCACCTGTCCGGAAGATGGTGAAGAACTTATCACCTCCAATTTAGAACTTCATGAACTTCGGACGCTCCAAGATTGGACGGTTCGTTACTATCTCGCCTCTGCTGATGGCGTTTCCGAGGTCGCCTCAGTTGGTGGATATGTCAAACAGTATCAGATTGACATCGATCCAAACACTTTGTTGGCGTATAATGTGCCGCTGTCAGCGGTTTACAATGCTATCCGTGGCAGTAATCTTGATGTTGGTGCTAAAGTTATTGAAGAAGGCGGGATGGAATTTCTGATTCGGGGATTGGGTTTTATCAAAAGCATTGAGGATATAGAAAACATCGTTGTCAAGGAACACGATGGCGTTCCTATCTACGTAAAAAATCTTGGAACAGTCAGTGAGGGACCCGACTTTAGGCGTGGTGCTTTGGACAAAGCGGGCATTCCAGCGACCGGTGGAGTCGTGCTAATGCGCTATGGTGATAATCCGCTGCGCGTGATTAAGAATGTTAAGGCGAAGATAACAGAACTCACACCTGGGCTTCCACCGGGGGTTCGGATTGTTTCGTTCTACGACCGGAGCCATCTTATTCACCGTGCGACGGAGACGCTGCAAGAAACATTGACAGAGGAAATCATCATTGCGGCAGTTGTTATCCTGCTATTCTTAGGACAACTTTCAAGTAGTCTGATAATAGCACTTGTCTTACCGATGGGCGTGCTGCTTTCGTTTGTAGGCATGCGAATTATTGGTTTGCCCTCGAACATCATGTCGATGGGTGGCATCGCTATCGCGATTGGGGTCATGGTGGATGCAGGTATTGTGATGACGGAGAATATCACGCGGCATCTACGGGAACCGCATCCTGATGAAAGTAAACTTCAAGTCGCAATCCGTGCTGCTAAAGAGGTCGGTCCACCTATCTTCTTTGCAATGCTTATTGTTATTGTTGCTTTTATCCCTGTTTTCTCTCTTACTGGTCAAGCAGGTAAACTTTTCAAACCGCTTGCCTATACAAAAACATTTGCCATGCTTGGTGCAGCCCTCTTGGCGATTAGTCTCGTACCCGTTTTGGCATCATTTCTACTCACGGATCCAACACGGACCCGGACCGGGACGGTTTCCAAGCGAGTGTCACAACTTCTGGGACTACTCGGCTGGCCCCTGAGAAAGTTAGCAGATGGGATTACTGGGTTGATCAGAACCATCTATCGTCCGATTATTCGGTTGGCTGTAAAGAATATTTGGACGAAACTTGCTGTTGTCGCTTTGGCACTATTGGCGTTTGTCGCAAGTATACCGCTCACGCCTTTCTATAAAAATATCGGGCAGGAATTCATGCCGCCACTTAATGAAGGCGCATTGTTGTTTATGCCAGTGCTACTCCCGGGTGCCTCAATCACGCAAGCAAAAGATGTGATGGCAAAACAGGATTTGATTATGAATCGATTTCCGGAGGTGTCACTTGTCGTTGGAAAGTTGGGACGGGCGACGACAGCAACCGACCCTGCCCCAATTGGCATGTTTGAAACTATTGTCAATATAATGGACCCAGTGGAGTGGCCCCGACGAGCGATTAAACACGATTCAACAGTGAAACTTGTGTCTCGTCTCGTCCAACGTTTAACACGAGGAGGACTGATAAGCGAGGAACATGCAAGCCATATTAACGCCGATTTTCTGGATGGTATTGTCGCTTCGACTATAAAACGATTTGATACCATAGCAGCAACATATCACAATTCTTATCTGTCAGTTGACGAGCGCGAAAATCTCTATCGTGTCTGGTTATTACGGATCCTTTTGGAAGAGCTTCTCTCTGAAGAACGGACGGAGGGAATGCGGTTGGAACATGTCAAAATTGGCGAATCTGAGACTGAAGTGAAACTGCATCAGATCGCCGAGGAAATTGAACCCACCCTTAAGCATAAGACTTACTTCCGAACGAAAAATCGCAACGAACTTATCACCGAGTTAACAGAGGCTACCCGAATGCCAGGGGTTTCACCTATTATGACACAACCCATACGCAATCGTGTGGATATGCTCGCAACAGGTATACAAACACCAATCGGAATCAAAGTGTTTGGTAAAGACCTCGCGAAGATTGAAGAGATTGCCGTACGGATTGAGCAGGAACTCCTTAAACTTGAGGGGGCACAGGGTCCGTATGCCGAACGCATTGGAAATAAGCCGTACCTTGAATTTCACATTAACAGAGAAGAAGCGGCGCGCTACGGTATCCAAATCCGAACAGTTCAGCAAATCATCATGACAGCAATCGGTGGTATGAATTTAACCTATACTGTTGAAGGACGGGAGCGATTTCCGATTCGTATCCGTTACATGAGAGAATTGCGGGATAATATTGAAGCACTCAAACGGGTTCTCGTGCCGACACCAAGGGGACTTCATATTCCGCTTGAGCAACTCGTAAAAATTGAAAGGCGACCGGGTCCAGCAAAAATCGCGAGCGAAAATACGCTGCTTTTTTCTCGGGTCTTTTGTGATGTAGATGTTGACACCATTGGACTGGTTGACTTCGTCGCGTTCGCGCAAAAGACGCTTGATGAAAGGATTAAGCCGACTTTACCGCAAGGCTACTTCTACGCTTTTAGTGGTCAGTACGAAGCTGAACTGGAAGCCCGTAGTCGGTTGGCAATTGTCGTCCCAGTGTGTATTGCTGTCATCTTCATATTGCTATATCTCCAGTTCAAGTCGCCTTCTGCGATGTTTTCGATCTTTCTTGCAATTCCTTTTGCGTTCATCGGGGGTATGTGGATGCAGTGGTTGATGCAATACATACCAGAGGCTCTCGGCGGCGGTTACGCTATTAAATACAGTACAGCGGTGTGGGTGGGGTATATAGCCTTATTTGGGATAGCTGTAGAAGATGGCATAGTCTTAATTGAATATCTACTCGGACGTGTCCGAAACGGTGAACCGATTGACGAAGCTGTCATCAATGCTGGTTTATTGCGTGTTCGTCCCATCGTCATGACCACTGCAACTACAGTCCTTGCGTTATTGCCAATTATGTTGGCAGAAATTAGCACGACTACCGGTGCGGAATTAATGAAGCCTATTGCTGTGCCTACTTTTGGAGGGATGGTCTCGGCAACGGTGACGAACCTTGTTTTAGCTCCTGTGTTATTCTCTCTCTTCTATCCTGTCGAACGTTGGGTTCGTGAACGGTAGAGAGTGAGAAATCAAATCGGAGGAATCATGAAACTTCTGACTATATTCAGCATTTTTATACTTGTCGGTCTTCTCGGATTACCAACTGTCGATGCTGCACTTGAATTTGAAAAGTACTTGCATGTCGCAAAAGGTGGTGTAGTAAGCGTTGGGCGCGGATTAGTAATCACCGATAACGAGTTGGAGATAGCGCGCACCGAAGAATTCTCTATCGGATTTCAATTAACGCCCGCGCTTCGGTTCTCAGTGCCATTCAGTCGTTACATTGTGGATACTCGCGGTGGTAACACTGATGTTTTGCCTTTTGGGATGTTGGATGTTGAGACTGTTGGGATAATGCTGACACTGAGTGGACGCGGGAAATGGGCACCGTTTATTGGGTTCGGAACAAATTTCTACGCCTTTACTGAACAGTTTGCTACACCCGCTAATATCCAAAATACTTTTGGGGCGGAGGTGTCTACGGGGGTTAACAGGAGACTGATTGATAGCATCTTTAGTGTCGCTCAGTTGTATGGATCGTTTGGCTATCAATTCAGTTATTTAAGACCGAGGGTGAGTGTACCTGCCAAACCTGACGTTGAAGCGTTGTCGTTGGGTCGCCATAGTATCAGTTTCCGGTTAGAGGTCTTGGGATTGTAAATGGTTAATTAAATAGAAATCTAACAAAAATGCTTGAAAAAATAAACATTTCTGGTAGACTGACAAAGAGGTAAAAAAGGGCTCATATCGAACTCACTGACGACGCATCGCGATCAAATTTTTGTAAGAAATCGCCGATAAGGAGACTACAAATGTGTTTTCAAATCTACCGCCAGTTTCGTGTAAACATCTTGTTGGCACTTGTCTTTTTTATAGTAAGTGTGCCATTGCTCGGTAATGCCGATGAAGCGGAGTTGCCGAATCAAAAGCTAATGGCTATCTTTCCAGAAGCGAAAAAATTCGTTCTGAGAAATCCTATACTTACGGTGAACCAAATTGCTGTAATTGAAAAAGCACTTGGTACTAAACTTCTGGCGGAAGATCAGAAACCCGTTTTTTATATTCCAATCAGCGAAAGAAAAGAGCCTATGGGTTTGGTATTGTTTACGAATGCTGAGGGACCGAGCGGTATTATTGCAGGTGCCGTCGGATTGGATATGAAAGGGAAAGTCGTGAAGGTGGAGATCTATAAGCACAAAGAGTCAGACGCAATTGCAAGCGAGGCATTTCTCGAACAATTCATGGGCATGGACATAGATGACACTTTCAGGGTTGGGGTAGATATTGATGTTGTTGCGGCGCATGAGGATGTTTCAAACGCGGTCGCTCTGATGCCAAAAAAGACGTTGGTAATGAGTTATGCTCTCTTTGCAAAAAAGAAGTTGGAACCGGAAGCAGAAACGACATCGGAGCGTGAGGCACCAGTGGAAGATATGCCTGAAGTCGAAGACCTTAAAGCACTTATGATGTTGATGATAGATGATTATTTCGTGGTCCTTGACTACTTTGATGAACAAGAGAGCAAAACGAAAGCCGTTGCGGCAGCAAAGCGACTTGCCAGATATGCCAAGAGTATTTCAAACTTTGAACCACCGAAAAACGCGGATCAAACCGACGAGTATGTCTATCTGCAAGACAAGTTTAGCGAAACTCTCCTTAAATTCGCTGAAGCACTTGAGACGGAAGGTATTTCTGACGAAACACGCAAGCAGTGGGATGCTATTGTTGAATTAATCAATCAATCGCACCTTCGGTTTAGTGAGGAAGCGATTGACTTGGATACGTATTAGTTTAAAGTTGCTGCCTATTTTATTAAATTTTGATTGGAGATGACATGACTTTTATTAAGCAAGTTTTGGTTTGCAAGCTGCAGCAAAAAATCTGGATATGTTGTTTGTGTATAATTGGTATGTTGGTGGGGACATTGCAAACAACGGCGCAGATTCGCCCACCGCGGCGCAGACACAGAATAATGGTAGATCCGAGTGCGAAGGAAAAAAAGGATGTACTCAAGGCGGATATAGGTGCAAGTCTCAAAGATGTTGCGCAACGGACGACACAGCACGCCCAAAACCCGAAAGTAGATATTGTATTCGTTGTTGATGGTAGCAAACGTATGGCGGGACACCTCCTTGATCTTGAGAAGAAGATTGTCGATATGCTTGCTGTTATAGAGGCAAAAACGATTGATTACAGATTCGCGCTGGTGAGTTTCGATTCAGTGCAAGGTGAACAGCGTGTAGCACTGCATCCGTGGACGTTTGACTATCTTGGTATTACGAAGGCACTCCAGGATATGCAGGTCGAATCCGGGAATAACGTTCAATCTGGATATGGGCTCGATGCAGTCATGAAGGGGCTGAACGAGTTGGAGTTCCGAGAAGGGGTTACAACCCAATTTGTTGTGGTTACCAACTCGCGCGTGCGTACTTCATGGACAGACGCAAAAGCCAAAAATAGGATTAGTGAACAGATTATCAATCTGTCCCGTCGAAACGACGTTCAACTCAATTTCATCGGCATTAGCGAACGGGCTCAAGCGGAACTCACCGATGAGACGAACGGGAAATGGTATCCAATTGACTCGAACCAGCGGCGCATGGATGGGCAACGGATCCAGAGCGGCGAGACGATAGCGGATAAAGCGATACTTCGTGTGGATGGGATATTCAAGCGCATTGCGGAAAATCTTGTTGCGAGTCGCCCGGGAAACGTGGATGTTGTGTTCATCTTTGATTATAGCCTAAGCATGGAAACCAAAACGGATGCTGCCTGTGACGGCTTGGATCAGATGGTTTCTGTATTTAAGTCGGCAGGTCTGGATTATCGGTTCGGAATTATCCGGTTTTGGGCGGCAGTTGGTGGTGGTGAAAGCACTGTTGTTATAACCAACCCACCCTTAGAACCAGAGCAGGTGAAATCGCTATTTCGCCTGCCGAAAATAGGGGATGAACATCTCTTGGATGCGGTCATTGAGGGGATACCGAAACTTCGGACAGACCCGGAACGCCAACTTGTTCTTGTCATTGTTACAGACGAATCAACAAGCAAACGCACGGAGAAAGGGTATACTGCCGGGCAAGCGATTTCAGTGTGTCGAGGTGCGTTCGCAAAGGTGTATGTCATCGGTGGTGTTACCTCTATGCGAAGCAGCTCAATTTCGGATAACTTCCAACGTCAAGTTGCTCAGTTAACCAAAGGTGAGCACTACATCATGCCGGGTTCTATTATCGCTGACGAGGGGCGATAGCCTATTGCTCCAAAGCGAGTTCATCTGCCGTTTTAGCATGGATAGCGATCAGGACAAAACTGGTTGACTGCAAATTAGCAACCGGTTTTGTTAGTTCTATGGGGGTATTGCTGATAAAACTTCCATTTTCCTGTCCAATGTTAGTCAAATAGTTAATAGCGACACGGCGGGTATTGAGAGGATCGTTTCCAGCAGCGAGTGCCATAATTGCGATGGCGGTAATTTCGGGGTCACTGGGACTGTTTTTATATCTGCCGAACCCGCCGTCACTGTTCTGTAGCTGCTTTAGCCACGCGATTTGCGCGTCGATGTCATAAACGGGTTCCAAACTTTGTATTACCCAAGATGTGACAAAAATGTCCGACTGCGTTCCGCGTTGCAGTGCCCAACCGCTGTCGTAGTTGATACCCTCCGCAAGCCAATCCGCGCCTTTAGATATGGGTTCAAAATTCTGTTTGAAACCGAGCCATCTGAAACCTGCTAAGACAGCAGCTGTATAAAGCACATTGTCGGCACTACGTTCTTTTTTTCCCCAAGCACCGGTCGGATTTTGTGCTTTTCTCAGCCACCGCAGCCCTTTGAAACGGACTTCTGGATCGGTTTCCGCTGTTGCTAAAGCAACGAGTGCGAAAATGGTATGGGCGGTGTTGTTGTTCCAACTTCCGTTCTCCAACTGTGTATTCCTGAGATACATAACACCTGTTCGGATTACCTGAGATCCGGTTCCCCATCCAGCATCAATGAGTGCCCAAATCGCGAACGCTGTGTTCTCAACATTGCTATCTCCGCCGGGGACCAGGGGCCAGCCGCCATCTTGATTTTGATGCTGCACAATGTAAGTTTTCGCGCTTTCTATGGTTTTATAAAGAGGCGGTTCCTCGGATGCCTCATAGGAAGGGAGATTTTTGACAGGAGATGCCTCGCTCTCGGCAACAGCATCCACTTTAATCCCGATTATGAAATACAGCAGCATGTAGCAACATACCAATCTGTGCGTGTTTCTATAGTTTCTCATTTTTCATCCTACCTATGATTTTAGTTAGTGATCAGTTATAAGGTCAGGTTGTTATGCCACCCTTTCAGCAGTCAGCGGTCCGAGGAAACCCATACGGGAGACCTCATACCCGGGGAATGCCATACGGGGAAGCCCACACGGGAGACCTCATACTGTTGATTTGTAGCGAACACCCTATTCGCTACAATTGTGGCTCAATTACAACCTTGTAAACACCTTCTTGTCCAAGCATGTCAATACCTTTTTCTAATTGGTATAGCGGCAAATGATGTGTTATCAGTTCATCCAACGGCGCGCGCGTTATCTGAAGGAAATCCAACGCCGTCTGAAACTGGATTTGTGGATATGCCCACACACCGCAGACATCGAGGTCTTTATTACAAATTTGATGCGGACGGACTCGGGTATCGCCAGAATCTGTATAGTGTCCGACTTCAATAACCTTCCCACCGCGTCGAACGACATCTAATGCTTCAGAGAAAACCATCGGCAATCCAGCGCACTCAATCGCGATGTCTACACCGACACCACTTGTGAGGTCTTGGATTTGTTCAATCCGTTCTTCGGGTGTAGTGTTCCCAACGTTGATAACTACATCTGCGCCCATCTGTTTTGCCATCTCTAATCGACTATCGACAAGGTCCGTGGCGATAATAGTACCGGCACCGCTATCGCGCAGCACGGCGACAACGAGGAGACCAATCGGTCCGCATCCGAGAACCGCAACCCGATTTCCGATGCTGTATCCATCGCCGACTTGTGGTACTCCGGGAGCACAAGCGCGTTCAACGGCGCGCGTCGCTACGGCTACCGGTTCTGTCAAGACTTGAATGGCATCGGGGATACTTTCCGGCATCTTGTAAACCCAAGAATTCCCGTGAATGTAGGTATACTCAGAAAACTCGCCGTTCAGATAAGGGGGCGTTTCGCTGTTGCTAAATCCATAGATCGTCCGTCCGGAACACAACGTCGGGCGGCCTGGAACATGTAGACAGTAATAGCATCTACCACAGTTTTTTGATCCCGGCACAACGGTTACGCGATCCCCCGCTTTGATGGGACCGCCTATCACGTTCATAGTTTGATTTGCATTTTTACCGATCTCTGCTACTGTCCCGACCACTTCATGTCCTGGGATAACCGGGAATTTCAGGGCGGTATGCCCAAGGTACATGTGTTTATCACTCCCACATATACCCACTCTATCTACCTGTAACAGGAGTGCATCCTCTGCAGGTGTCGGTTTCTCAAATTCACGGATCTCTATCTGCCCGGGTTGGAGCATCACTGCCGCTTGAACTTGCATAGTTAGGTTTCCTCGTTTAGTGGCTATCGACTATTGGCTATCAGTTGTTAGTTAATAGCTTCTTTGTAACAATTTACCTTTTTTAGAGTACTCCAGACTGCAGTTGATTGTTACCAGAGCCTCTGGCTAACCGTCAGAAAGCCATTTGCTATCCTTTATTTTATTGTGCCCAGAGCGGAATCAATATTTTTGTTAGTTCCGCAAGGCTTTCCAAATTGTGTGCTGGGAGAAAATAATCTACGTACGGCAACGCTGTGCGAATGCCCCGACAGATTGGTTGGTAGCCGTCGCTACCGAGCAACGGATTGAGCCAGATCAACCGATAGGCGTGCCGATGTAACATCTCCATTGAGTGGCGGAGTACCTCTACATCACCTCGGTCCCAACCGTCGCTGATAAGGATAACCACCGAACGATATGCCGAAAAGGAGGGCGCGAACTGCCGATAGAATTCCAGCAAGCTTTCACCAATCTTTGTTCCGCCTGACCAATCCGGCACAACATTTGCCACTTCGTTCAAGCCTTCCGCTAACCCTTTCCGGCGGAGGAGTCCTGTGATATCGGTCAGATGTGTGCTGAAAACTGCAACGTCCACTTCCTTTAACTCTTTCTGCATGCCGTATATGAATTGGATAAGAAATTTAGCGTAACAATCCATTGATCCGCTGACATCACAGAGGAGCAGAATTTTCGTCTTCTTGATTTTTTGCTGTTTCCGAATTAATTCGAGCGGTTCACCACCGTGTGCAAGGCTCTTTCGCCAACTCCGCCGGAAGTCTATAATTTTCCCTTTTTTGCCGACAACCTTTCGGCGGCTCAATCTTGTAGCCAAGATTGCCGCTAATTTCGCAACGATTTCCCGTGCTTTCTCCATATCCTCTGTCGTGAACTCGCTAAAATCCTTTCGACTCAGGACTTCTTCCATGCTATAAGCGGTTGAATCATCTTCTTCCGCTTCTGCGTCATCTTCTGTTTCGGAGTCCAACCACTGTTCGAGTATGTCCTGTTCGTCGCTTATATCGGAGAGGTCTTGGAGACTTGACGGTTCAGATGTTTCGCTTTCTGCGTCAACGGCTTCAAATTCCGTACGCGGGTATCGCCAAAACAGACTGAAAGCGAGATCAAATGTTTCCCTGTCAGTATCTTGAGAGATGAGGTTTGTCCGCGCCGTATGATAAAACGCGTCCCGATCACCGATATCTATCAGCTGAACGCTCTCGCACCAACTGAGTTGATTGGTTGTCGTTACGTTGACCCCCATCTGTCGGAGCAGGGAGCAGAAGTCTGTGATTTGTTGGAGTAGGGTTTGTTCAGTCATTTTCTTGCTTTTTCAGCCACGTTATGAACGCGTTCAGTTCTTTGGAGACGCTCGGGAATACTTTGTTCACTCGCTCGGCATTTTTGAGCATTTGTTCATAGTCTAATTTAGCACCGTAGATGTAGACGAAAACGTGACGGAATCCTAGAAGATCCTGTAGTTCCGTAAAAGTTTTTTCGGACAGTACAGGGACCCGTGTCGTTCTTGGTTCTGCCATTTGCTGTAGAAGGGCTTTATGCCACTCTTCTCCTGCAGGCAATGCCTTGTCAATCTCGCGTGCAATGTGCTCGAAAATATTTTCCAATTGCTTATAGAAATCGTAGAGGTACCTGGCAATCTCAAGTTCTATACTCCGTCTGTACCGCGCGGGGGCATCTTCAATATTTTGTAAAGCTTCCCCGATGAGTCGAACTGCATCCGCTACGTTTGTGTATCCATCGGAAATGCGCTGTACTAATGCCTCCTGGTTCACTACGTTAGTTTCCTCTCTTTTTATCAGGGTTGCTTGGCAGTTAGGTCTAGGGGTTGTGGCGAAGCAGATTCCATTTTTTTCAATAAACACGGCTTGATTCTGAATACGTTCTCGAAACTGGCCTTTACAATTGTCGAAATTGACTAAATCGATTCTGAATTCTTGGCTAAACCCGATAGTTTGTGCAACAGCACGAAAATACAGGTCAGATGGCATCCCCCAAACTGCAATATCAATATCTGACCTTTTTGAAAACCATTTCTGTCCCGCGAGTGATCCAAAGACAGCGACCTGTGTTGCACCGAAGTCTTCATAAAGCATCGCTGCGACCCGATGTGCTGTTTGCCATGCGCGTTGTAGCAATGCCTCATCTACCTTCCGGTTTTGGAGGAGTTGATCGAGCCGCTGGCGGTATTCCACTAATTCTTCTGGCGATAAGTCCTCCGCTATGTGATGGGTATCTGTGGGTTGCTGCATATTACTATCTCCTTGACTACTCATCCAACTCCAGCCTTTTCACCCATGCGATGAACACGTCCAATTCTTTAGAAAACCTGTCAAACAACGGGTTTACCTGTTTTGCATGTCTCTCTGTTCTTTCGTAAACTAATTCTTCTCCATAGATGTTATTGAAAACGTGCCGAAACTCTAAAAGTTCCTCCAGAATCTCAAAGGTTTCTTGAGAAATCACAGGATGCCGTTCTGCCTGCGATTCTGACATCTGTATGAGTAATTCCTTGTGCCACCTACTTCCATCAGGGATACTTAAGTCAACGTCGAGGGCAATTCGTCTAAAAATGTTCTCTATGCCTCTGTAGCAATCAACGAGATTTTTGGCAATTGTTGTTTCTATCTCTTCTCTGTATTCAGCAGGAGCAGTTTTAATTTTTTCTAATCGCTCCGTAATTTTATTGATAGTCCCTTTTATCTTACTGCGTTCATCGGAGATACGTTGGATTAGTGCTGACCTATCCATTTTGTAGATAGTTCCTTTTTTAATCGGAGTGAGTTGACGCTGGATTCTTTCGCGAAATACCCCTTTACAACTTTCAAAATCGACTAAGTCTACCTTGAACAATCCGCTGATGTTTGATGCTATTGATGATGCGCGAAAATACTTGTCATTCGGGATGCCCCAGACAGCGATGTCAATATCCGACCACTTTGAGAACGACTCTGGTTCGGCAAGTGACCCAAAAACAGCAACCTGTGTTGCACCAAAATCTTCATAAAGGGTGGCGGCAATCCGATGTGCCGTTTGCCAGGCGCGTTGCAGCAACGCCTCATCGACCTTCCGGTTTTGAAACTGCTGATCGAGCCGTCGACGGTATTCTGCCAACTCTTGTGGCGATAAATCTTTTGCTGTGTGATGGGGATCCGTGGGTTGATGCATATCCTTGTCCCGTGATAGCACCCACACGCTAAAGCGTGGGGCTTCGGTTTCATAGCGATTGCGGTTTTCTCTAAGAGATCACCGTCTTATTTTCGCTCCACCCGCGGGCAATTCCCTGAATCTCTGAGTCGAGTATCAGGCATATCACGTCTATGTCGTGGCTATCCCTGCCCGCAATATATTTATAGCAGCGTTGATGTCTCTATCGTGGTGTGAGCCACAATCGGGACATGTCCACTGTCTATCAGAGAGAGTAAGGGTATCATTGTGATACCCACAATCGCTACACGGTTTCGTTGTAGCGGTCCACTGACTGGCTTGAAGGAACTGACGCTTATGTTTTTGACACTTATACTTGAGTATCTGAACGAACTGGTAGAATGCGAAGTCAGAGACTTTCCGTCCCCAGAGGCGTTTCATACCGTCAAGGTTCAGCGTTTCAAGAACAATCGTATCAAACTTCTTACACAGTTCGCTTGCGAGTTGCCAATGAAAGTCTGTGCGTTGGTTGGTGATTTTCCGATAGAGGCGTGCGATAGATCGAACACACCGCCACCAACCATTAGACCCTTTGACTTTACGCGAAAGGGCTTTGCTAAGAGACCGAAGTTCTTTCAATGCGTGTTTGAGTGGGTGTGGGTGTTGTATTTTCTCACCCGTGCTCAGTGTCAAGTAAGCGTCTTTCATGCCGAAGTCTGCCCCAACGCTCTGACCTGTGGCGGGCAGTTCTTTGGTATCAGTATGGTCTGTAACTATGCAAATCCAATAACGACCACACCCATCACGTTTGATCGTGATACGGGCAATAGTCCCGTGAAACTCACGGTGTTTATGAAATGTAAATGGCACTTTATCATACTGCCATTTATGCGTCTGTTCGTTCCATTTACGAAATGTTATCGTAATACGATTATCTTCTAACGTATAACCCGCTTGTGTAAACGTAATAGACTTGAACTTACGTCTTGGCTTCCGCTTAGGTTTACCGCCTAACTTCTTGAAAAAACGGATATACGCATCATCAATACGCCTGAGTTCTTGTTGGATAGCTTGACTGGGTAAACAATACCAATGTGGGTGTGTCGTTTTCTTAACTTCTTTGACGTGTGCAGACATCGCATGATAGTTCGCATACTGCAGCCCATCTTTGTATCTCTGGTCTTGCCACCTATGGAAGTAATCATGCACTTGCCACATATCATCCAGCAAATTGCCAATGCGGATAGTGTTCGATTGCTGGTAAAGTACGTATTTATAGGTTTTCATATGATCTTACACTAACCGCGTTCAAGCAGGTGGGAAACCGACACGTAACCTTGCGGTTACGATCATTATGTCAGTCCAGTTTGATAACACTATTATACCACGTTTTTTGACGAAATGTCAAACATTTTTTGACACAACCATAGAGGAGCGGTGTCTACATCCCCCAGCTAAAGCAAGCGGTTTTGACACCGAAGATTATGATAAAAATTACGCATCTGGATTCTTTAGCCATACTATGAACACGTCGATTTCTGTAGATAAACCGTCAAATATATCGCAGATCTCTTGTGCGTTTTCAACTATTTTTTCGAGTTCCAATTCAAATACGTATATGTTCCTAAAACGATGGCGGAACTTTAAAATACGAGTTAAAGCGGCAGCTGTTTTTTCGGAAATCACAGAAGGACGCAATGGACGTGAGGTTGACATTTGTTGTAATAAATCTATATGCCAATTTTTTCCTTGAGGTTCATCCATGTCAACTTCTTGAGCAATCCGTTTGAAAATGTTCTCTAATCCGGTATAAAAAACAGGGAGACGTATGGCAATCAGTTCTTTAAGATCTTCCCGATCTTCAGCAGGTGCCGCTTCTATTCTTTCGAGGCGCGTCTTGATTTCTTCAACAGTTCTCGCTATTTTTTTTTGTTCATCAGCGATTCGATTGATGAGTTCTTGATTGTTCATTTTACCGTAATTTTTTTCCCTTTCTTTGCGAATTTTCTGGCATTCAGAGATCAATCTATTGTAGTCTGTTTCTCCTTGTTGAACTGAAATAGCTTGGCTTTGAATCCGCTCGCGAAATCGTCCTTTCGCGCTGTGAAAGTTGATGAGATCAATTTTGAACTCTGGACTGAAATTTCTGGTTTCCCACAACGCCTCAAGATATGTGTCGCCAGAAAGTCCCCAGACGACTACATCAATATCTGATGATTTTGAAAACCACGTTCCGTGTGCAAGCGAACCAAAGACAGCAACTTGTGTCGCGCCA
Organism: Candidatus Poribacteria bacterium; assembly: GCA_963662915.2. Taxonomy (GTDB): domain Bacteria; phylum Poribacteria; class WGA-4E; order WGA-4E; family WGA-3G; genus WGA-3G. Next base: position 4,661,323 of record CAXXEU010000002.1, read on the forward strand.
AAGTCTTTGTAGAGCATCGCTGCGATTTGATGCGCAGCTTCCCATGCACGTTGAAGTAACGCCTCATCTACCTTTCTGTTTTGAAGGTGTTGATTGAGCCGTTGGCGGTACTCTACCAACTCTTGCGGTGATAAATCTTTTGCTGTACGATGGGGTTCTGTGGATTGATGCATGTCCTACGCTCCTTGGAGAATAGGATAGCATAAAATGGGTTGGATTGCAATAAAAAAGAGACGGGATAGTCTTTTGGGTTTCCCGGCTCAATTATACTATAATTTGGAAAATTTCTGTGAGGCGTATGACCTGTTTTCAAAGCATTTCTGATTTTTCTCAAAGCTCCTTACCCACCCCTAACTCGCAGAAAAATAAATTCAGCGGCACCAAGGGGCAGCTCCAGCGGGACGAAATGTGTATCCCACTAAAAATTGTCGGAAGTTTAGTCAATTATAGCACAAGCAACAGATTGAGTTCCACAACGCGTGCCTTATTTCTCTACGCGTCTATTCTTTTCACTTTTAGGTGGACACAAAGTTGTCTGCTAATCCTGACAAGAGTATTTCTTATTTCCCATTTAAGTGGTTGACAGGTATCTGTCTAAGCACTCAATGATTTCATCAATACTGCTTTCTATAAAATCTAACTCACGGACCGGATGTTCTTTCCAATTTCCTTTTCCTGTAGGATGGAAGAAAAGCCATTTCTGTCCATCAGTGAGGATCGCGATCGAAATTTCTTTGTTAGAATTGTTTTGAAAGTGAGAAAGGTAGAAGGCACGCCTTTTCTATACTCGTGAAGCAGCCAACAACGCCTTTTCAACAGCGATAGGCAGTTGGATGAGGTGAAAACGGTCTGCTGTATAAGCATAGTCTTCGCCACTTTCATCTATGACGCGGATATAGCCGTGAACCGCTGCTGCATCATCAGGAAGGACGCGATACACTTTCCCAACCTCAAGAGAGGCTGAGTATCCTGTGTTATTAAGACATAGAACGAGTCGCGTAAACTGGTTCTCTTGTCTTTTCATCATATTGAAAGTTCAGTCCTCGCTTATAACAGGGGTCGCTGCTCCAATGTTTCAAGATTCTATAATTCAGACTTTTGCCCAGTCATCGGCGGGCTTTCAAGCGTTCTAATTCCTTTTGGAGCCGGGCAACTTCGGTTTCTGCTTTATGTCGAGCATCGGCTTCTTGATTGGCGCGTTCTTCTGCAGCTGAAGCTGCAGTTTTTAACCATTCTTGTGCCTCCGGATCGTAAATACCAAAACCATCGTCAAGTAGGTGAAGTTCTAAACCGAGTGTCACAGCAGGAATTCCACCATTAGCAAGTGCCCGGATTTCAACATAATCGCGTCCGATGAGACGGAACCCCATCAAAGGTATTGGTAAATAACGTCTATCTACATCGTAGACGAAATATTCAGGAATGCCGATCTCCGCGTAGAGTTGCACCTTTCCAGTCAGGTCATTGCGGTAGGTGCCTTTGCTCGCAAATTCTAAGACGAAGTCAGGCGGTTTTCCCTCTTCCCATATCTTATAGATGCGCCGCTCCTTCCGCCCGATACCGAAAGCAACGAAAATGTCAGGCGAGATAGATTTGCGGGGATTACCCTCTTCATAATACATCATCATATCTCCAAGAACGTAGACATCGGGGATGCGGGCGAAATGGTTCTCAAGGAGATTGAAGTTCTTTAGGATTTCTCTAAAATGGCGTTCAGTTTCAGCCATAGGTTTGCCATCCGATTCAGGATATAGGTCCGCTGTTTCTGTCGGTGCGTAAGGAAGTGGGAGAGTATTTGAGTGTTCCATAAGTTTATCTCCTTTTCCGTAGGTTTTTTCGAGTCAGAGACTGCTAACATTGTCATCAAATCATAGCATATCTCTAACAATTTCTCAATCAGAATTGCGCAAGGGCATGCTGCTCCCTACGGCCAGAAATTATACATCGGTTGCTGTGTCACCACGCTGACAAGGCTCCAGATACCACCAACCGTAAAATCCCCTAACATCAAACCAATCGCGAACATCACCAATTGCTGTGATGCGCGCGGTCCACCGATTTTCAGGACACTCCATTTGATAATCGAACTCACCAGCATACAACTCCATAGATACCGCATACCCCAATCGCTGGAGACAACGAACCCAATCGGATGAAAGGGCCACCAGAAAAAACGCGCCCGCATGAACATCAAAAGTGTCGAAAAGAGTAAGCCGAAAACAATGCCACCAGTAGCGTAGAAATTCGGCTCTGTCGGGTAGTAGAGCCAGCCTTGGAGTCCATTGAAGACGCGGCCACCGAAACCGGTTGACCACCCGCTGCCGCCGCTCATATTCAAAGCACCATAAGTATAAAAGATGTAGGCGATAACCGCGAATACCATCACGGCGGCAAACGCTGAAATCCCTAATAGCGCAAAAAACAGTCGCCTCGGTGCAATCCCAGAACGCTCCGAGAGTTTGAAGCCTTCTAACTGATGTGGCATTGGATTGCTTGTGTAACTTCGATTGAACCAACGGTAGAGCGTTAGGGCAACGAGGTTGTTTGTGCCTAACATCCGTGTCCCGAAAGCGTCAACGAGGATGTGATGGTTCGGCATGTTTTCCATCGCATGCACCGGAAAGCCTTGCTCTGCGCGCATCCGCGTTAGTACCAAAACGATAATAAAATAGATTGCGAAAAATAGCGGAATTAGCCAAAACGACATACCGATCTGTCTGGCGAAAATGAAGAGTATTGCCAGTCCACCAACGATACCGCACAATGCAAGCCTATACGGAATCGGCTCGTCAGCATCTTCACCTGTGCTGCGACGCGCGATGCGGAGCACCCCACGAAAATGGCGTAGGTTCAGCACTAACACGGAGATAAAAATCCCGATCGCAGCACCGAAGCATTGCCTATCAATATATGGGAACCCCGGTAGACTCGACAGTCCGACCGCACTCGTCATTACCAACTGTGCTTTGTAAAAGAAAAAGAAGAACCAACTGGAGAAGGAAAGGTCTAACGGCATCAGAAGCCCGAGTCCAATGACGAATGGGTAGTAAGACATGCTGATACCACCAATAGCGTTCCACGGCTTTTCTGTGAACAGATGTCCAAACCCGCGCCAACCACCGATCCGCTTGATGGGTAAAGTAGGAAGTGTCGGATATAGAAAGCTGAAGCCGTTGAGTATCGCGATAGACGCTGCAATTCCGAAACCGAGCCAAGTGATGCGGTGTGAGAACAGCGACTTCGTGTTATGGGTAACGTGGAAGGCGATCTGCGTGATTGGATAGGCGAGGCGTTCGCGTTCGACCCACTGTTTCCGTAGGATGACATTAATACACAACATCACGAGGACCAGAACCGTCATGAACCCCGCCCAAGAGAGTGTTGGGACCAACCATGCGCCAAGAATCTCCAGTGTGGAGAGGTTGGATTCACCTCTATAGTACCCCACTAAGACCTTCGGATCGTCTACAAGGAGCCATCTCGGAAGATGGTCCCAGAAAAGCTGCTTCCATTCATTTTCGGGAGTTGCGAACCAGAAAGCGTGACCGATGGTCGTGACGAGGATCGTCATCAATGTAATGGATGGAAAAGCGCATGCTGTACTAAGTAGGATGTATATCGTGAGGAGTTCCGCGTCGGTGAACAAACGACGACGAGCGGTGAAATTGAGGAGCGTAAAAGCAAATACGACGAAAACAACGTTGTAAAAGGGTACCGCATACGTGTTCAGCGCGTAACCAACGAGTCCGACTTCGCCCGCAATGATCCAATAGAAATTAAACGGAATCAGCACGAGTGTAATGGCAATAGATTTCCATGTGACACCGTGTGATTTCGGGCGTTTATCTTCTCTCATCTGACCTTAAGGATTTTGACTTGGCGCGGTTGGAGACCGCGCCTGCGGTTATCCAGAATTGATTGTCACGGCTGAATGGAGCCAGCATAGAGGTCGTTCAAAGCATCTTCGGGAAGCGGTTCGGGGCTGCTCTTGGCAAACTCAAGTGCTGCGTCGAGTTCATTTGAAAGTTCTTCCTCAAGTGCCGAGAGTGCTTCTTGGCTAACGCCTTCCTCTTCGATGAGAACTTGGGCGAGTCTCCGGATCGGATCACGTTTCCGTTCCTGTTCTTGAACCTCTTCACGATCACGGTAGGAGGTACCTGGATCACCAATATGATGTCCTCGAAATCTATAGGTATCGCAGTTGAGAAGTGTCGGTCCGTCGCCCTCGCGGGCACGTATGACGGCTTCACCTGCCGCCTCATAAACCTTAAGCACATCGTTTCCATCAACGGTGGCACCCGGCATATCGTAAGCGGGGGCACGGACAGCAGCGATGTCCTCTACGCGTTGATGTTCCCGTTGTGGTGTTCCCATACCGAATCGGTTGTTTTCACAGACAAAAACGACAGGGAGTTCCCATACAGCGGCGAGATTGAGCGTCTCGTGGAAGACACCTTGGTTCGTCGCGCCATCACCGAAGAAGGACACCGCGACTTGCTGCGTGCCGCGCAGTTTTGCGGAGAGCGCAGCGCCCGCTGCAAGCGGAATACCAGCACCGACAACACCGTTGGCACCGAGAATGCCTGTTTCCTTATCGGCGATATGCATTGAGCCGCCTTTGCCTTTACAGTAGCCAGTCGTGCGAGCGAAGAGTTCCGCCATCATCCGATCCCGTTTACCGCCTTTGGCGATGAGATGGCCATGCCCGCGATGGGTACTCGTGATATAATCAGCATCTTGCAAGTGCGCACAGACACCAACTGCCGTGGCTTCTTCGCCGATATAGAGGTGGAGGAAACCCGGAAGTTGACCGCTCTGATAAAGCGTGCCAGCGGCTTCTTCAAATTGACGAATTTCTACCATCTTACGGTACATAAAGAGCATCTGGTCTTTGCTCGGTTTTGACATAATTCCTTCCCATTTTTGTAGTATGTGGTTGTCCCATAGTTTCCCAAATCGCTGGGTTACAACACGTTATCTAAATCTAAAATAGACGCTGGGCATCCGCCTCAAATGGAGCGATACATTGCGGGGTGTCATTCACCGGACGATTGACGAACCTTGACACCGGATACGCCTCCATATCTTCATCAGTGTAAGGAGTGAGGAGCGATTGAAGCGCGTCCGCTGAGCGCACATCTGGCGCGAGCCATTCCGCGTAAACATCTTGGGGTAGAATCACAGGCATCCTGTGGTGGATTTCTGCCAACAAAGCGTTGGGTGGACATGTAATGATAGTGCAGGAGCGCAGCGGCTCCGCCATCTCTTCTGTTTGCCATATCTCCCATAATCCTGCCAACGCAAACGGTTTTTGTGATTTGAGACGGATATAGACGGGTTGTTTGTGCCTGTCTCCAGGAATCTTTTGCCACTCGTAATAGCCGTCAGACAAGACGAGGCACCTTCTACGTTTATAAGCGTTTCGGAAAGACGGTTTCTCCGCCAGTGTTTCCGAACGTGCATTAATCATCCTGTTGCCAATCCCCGGGTCCTTTGCCCAAGACGGGATGAGTCCCCAGTGAAAGAATTCTACCTGTCTACCGTTTGACTGAGTCTCTGTGTTCGCAATGACGGCTACATCTTGGGTGGGTGAGATGTTGTAGCGAGGTGACAAGTTCATCGGTACTTCAAAGTCGAAGAAAACCTGCTGCAACATTTCGGCATCGCTTGCGAGCGTAAATCGTCCACACATTTTTTCTCCTCAAGATTTACGAGAGTGCCCTTTTTTCAAGTGTTGATGTTTGTCTATGACTCCTTTTTCGGTTGCGGAACAAGAACGTCATCCCGCCAACGAAGACGGAAGGACGGACGGACAAGTGCCTCTGGCGATTGGAGCGTCAAACCACCGTCCGCAGTCAGCACGATGCCAGTAACGAAATCCGCTTCATCGGAAGCCAAGAAGAGCGCAGCGTTGGCAATATCTTCAGGTTTTCCATAGCGACCGATTGGATAGCAATCACGGGATGCCTGTTCTTCCAGTTGGTCCTCAGCCAAAGAAGCTCTACCGCGTTCCCCGACGATCTGTCCCGGGGCAATAGCATTCGCACGGATACCGTTCCCGCCGTAATCGAGTGCGATGCTTCGGGTCAAGGCGTTCAGGCCGCCTTTTCCAGCACCGTAAAGTCCGAACCCCGGATTTGTAATCGTCGCGTTAACGGTGGAGATAAATACTAAGGTACCACCACCGTTACGAATCATTTCTGGGATACAATACTTCGCACCGAGCCATGGACCACCGAGGGTGACACCAAGGCTCTCATTCCATTCTTCGCGTGTGAATTCAATGGCTTTTTTCGTGTAGGAGTGCGCCGCGTTGTGGACAAGCGTTGTTATTTTACCGTAGTTTGACAAAGCCGTTCCGACGAGTTTTTGCCAAGTCGTTTCGTCAGCAACGTCCCCCATAACAGAGACTGCCTCTCCACCAGCATCTTGGATGCGGTGAACGGTTTCAGCGAGTTTTTCTTCTCGGCGGCGCGTGTTAACAACCACTTTTGCACCTTCGCAAGCAAATCTATAAGCAGTTGCCGCGCCAATACCGCCCCAAGCAGCACCCGCGACAATTGCAACTTTTCCTTCCAATCTCATGTTTAAATCCCTTTCGATTCTGATTCTACAGACTACCGGCTAGTATACCATATTTTTCATTTTTATGCTACGATGATAACAATCGTAATGAAGGGAGAAACTCTTGTGACATCAACGATAGCAGAATGGCTTGAAGATTGTGAGGTAGAGTCCTATCGTGACCGACGTAGAGGTGAACTCACGTGGCGATGGCTATGCGGGTTGACAGAAGTAGAGGAACCGCTTCCACCTGTGCGGATGTTTAACAGTGGAGTCCCATTATCAGAGATTCGACTTCAGTAGAAGCGGTCTGTCCTTTGGTTAGCGTGCGCCACACGCTTGCAAGCACGCCTGCATGTGACCGCGCGATTCTGCTGCAATCGTACAACACTGCTCTAAACTATACTCTTTTGCACCGATGACTTCGAGGTTCAGCGGACCGGTATAACCGTTTTCATGTAAAACACGGATATACCCAACGAGGTCGATGTCGCCACGTCCGTTCGCTTGCAGTTCGGGATTACCGGGACCGCGTTGTGTTCCTTTGCAATCTCGAATATGTACATGTTTCACGCGTGAAACTACAGCAGCGATTGCCTCGACAGGGTTTTCACCAGCACGATGAATATGAGACGGATCCATGTCAATACCAAACGCGGGCGATGAAATTTCTTCCATTGCTTGGAGGGTTGTTGGGGTGTTGTAGATGCTTGCCCCAACGTGCGCTTTGACGCAGAGCGTTACACCGTAATTTTCGGCACGTGCTGAAAGGCTCCCGAGTGAATCGATGACCTCGGGCCAAGCGGATGCGTCATCCGAGGCACCACCAGGACCGCAGTTAATAATAGGAATACCTATTTCAGCTGCCGCTTGAAATGCGAGTTCCATTCGCTCTGGATCGCGTGACGGTTGTTCCATCGCCAGTAGTTCAAGTTCATAATCTTTCGCGAGGCGTTTGATTTCGTCAGTGAGTTCTTGCCAGTTCGCGAGAACAAGGTGCTGGCTCATCCCATCAATCGCTGAGAGTTCAACACCGTCGTAACCAGCCATAGCGATGTGTTTGAAGGCGGTTTCCATGTCGTAGCCGCCGAACAGCACTGAATTTGCTCCTAATTTCAAATGTGATTTCTCCTTATGTAAGGGCAGGTACTACCCGGTTCGTTCGATTATCCGTTTAGTGAGGGAAGCGGATGCGGACGCACCAAGATACCGCCCTGCTCGTATGATTCTATTGCTGCCCATGTATATTCAAGTGCTGCAAGTGCATCTCTGCCGGAGGCACGCAGCTGCTCTTTTGGCACACCGTTTGTGATGTCCTCTAAGAACGCATGAATCCGCAAGGGGAACGTCTCACCGAAGTCGCTGATGCCAGATTCGGTGACGATCGGTTCTGTGTCAGGGAAATCGGGGGCACCCGGGGAGGGCCAGTATGTTACTTTCTCAATGCAGTTTTCGATACAGAAAGTGCCACGCGTCCCAGCGAGTTCAACACTCCACCAACCGCCAAGCCCGAATGTTGCATCGCCGCGTTGGCTCAGGAGATAACCGACACATCCGTTCTCAAATCGGAGATGGATGCTATTAATGGAGACCATTAGATCACCTGTATTACGCCTAAAATGCGGACGTTCCATGAAAGCTTGTACGTGGGTTACATCGCCACAGAAATGGCGCATCACACTGAATGGGTGCGACAAGAAGGCTTTCACGTGAAAATACGGAAATCCGTCAGAACGCGGCGCCTTTGAGTAGGTATAGTTGAATTCACCACCAGCGAATCCCATTTTGTGAAGACAGTAGACCATCTCGCCGATGTGACCATCATTGATATATTGTTTCGCTTGTTCGGCAGGCGGGGTGAAATAGTGGTTGAGGTTACAGCCGAGATAGAGGTTTTCTTCGGTGGCTTTCGCGACCATATCCCGCGCTTGTCCGATGTCGTTGGAAATCGGTTTCTCGACGAGTACATGCTTGCCGTTTTCCAATGCTTCCATCGTCGGTTCATAGTGCCAACTGCCGTTTTCGTTACCTCCGGTGGTGACATCAACAATGTCCAAATCGGGTTCGCCGTCAATCATATCGGCGAGGCTGTAGTATGCCTTCACGCCGTGGCGTTCCGCCGCGCTATCCGCGCTCGCTTTCGCAATATCACATACCGCAACCAATTCTGCCAAGTCGTTATTCGCGTGGCAATTCGCGTGGTTGTTCCCGATGCCGCTCATGCCGACAACACCAACTTTTAATGCCATTTTGTTATTCCTTCCAATAGATACAGGTTGGTCTTACTTGTAGCGAAAACTCGCAATCTGAATATAAGTTTGTAAGAAGTACGCCACAGTAGATTTTATATTTTCATCAGGACTTACGCAGTTGTCTCTAAAAACCGACAGATTCCCCCTGCTTGCGGGGGGACTCAGGGGGTAATCCTAAATTTTGCGTAAGTCCTATTCATTATAAGCGCATTTTTAGTTTTGTCAATAGATATCTTTCGGAATCTACTTGACAGTATTCTCAAGATGTGCTATCTTCTCATGCAAATAGGGCTGATGGAGGAAGAGCGAATGAGTATCAGCGTCGGAATGGTAGGCTTAGGGATGTTCGGACCCTCGTTTATCCAATCGTATACCTCGCACCCAGATGTGCATCGACTGGCTCTCTGTGATTTGCAGTCTGACAGATTGTCGAAGTGGGCAAAGCAGTTCGAGATTTCCGAGACATACTCAAGTCTTGATGAGATATGCAAATCGGACTTGGACGCACTCGTGATTATCACCCAGCATTGGATGCACGCACCACAGGCGATTCAAGCGATGGAGTCGGGAAAGCACGTCTATACTGCTGTGCCTGCCGCGGCATCTTTAGATGAATGCGAAGCACTTGTCAGAACTGTTGAACGGACAGGGATGATTTATATGAACGGCGAGACGAGTTATTTCCGTCCGGAAACGGTCTTCTGTCGTCAGAAAGCCGCTGAAGGTGCGTTCGGAGAGTTTGTTCACTGTCGCGCTGAGTATTTTCACGACATGGACCACGGGCTCTACAATGTGGCGAAGCATCGATGGGGAGCCCAATGGGGGCGAGACAAAACTGGCGGTATTCCGATGCACTATCCGACGCATTCAACATGTTTTCCAATTTCTGTTATGAAGGCGTATGCTACATCGGTTTCAGCGCAAGGGTATGTCTATCCAAACGATGATTGGTTTCGGAAGGATACCATTTACAAAAATCCATTCTCTAATGAAGTCGGTCTTTTCACAATGAGCAATGGCGCGACGGTGCAAATCTGTGAGTTCCGGCGGGTTGGGCACCCCGGATCCGAACGCGTCAGCGGTATTTACGGGACAGAAGGTAGTTACGAACAGAATCTTGCAGGCAGTGTCTGGGCAGATAAACGCGGACGGGAAACCGTTCAACCCTCAAGAATGCACGAATACCTACCTGAACCCCTCGCGGCGGATCTCGGTGGACATGGCGGTTCACACGCTTATCTTGTACACGAATTTGTTGATGCTGTCAATCGTCAGCGTTTACCGCGGGTCAATGTTTGGGAAGCGGTTCGATATTGCGCACCCGGATTTGTTGCGCACCAGTCGGCACTACGAGATGGAGAGTTACTACCGGTTCCTGACTGGGGTGATGCACCAGAAATTTAAAATGGCAAAATGGCAGATAAGGCTTGACTTTTTATTCCATTTTATGGTATACTACTCTATTTAAAAGGTTTCTGCTGGGGAATACTGTGCAATATGAGTTTGCAGGCTTCACCTAAATAGAAAGCGATGGAACATTAATTAACGTACACTACGAATCTGAGGTTATTACGAAGGAGTACAGAATGGCTATTGAATACGCGGGTGCTTACGATGCCTCGGCAATCCCCCTGGATGTTGCCCGCGAAATTGAAATTTATGAAATACAACTTGGTCGGGTCCAAGCCGGTCAAGTTGAGGAGACCCTCTTTACCGAATTTAGACTTCGGCATGGGGTTTACGGGCAACGTGATGACCGGTCGCAAATGATCCGTGTTAAGATTCCCTTCGGTGGACTTACGGCGGCGCAGCTTGAGATGCTGGCGGATGTTGCCGAAGAATTTTCGGATAACATCATTCACATTACCACGCGTCAAGATGTACAGTATCACTACGTGGACATCAATAACACACCGGAACTGATGCGCCGTCTCGCGAGTGTTGATATTACCACAAAAGAGGCGTGCGGTAATGTCGTGAGAAACGTCACAGCATGCCCGCTCAGTGGGGTCTGCCAAGATGAAACATTTGATGTAACGCCTTACTCTAAAGCGTTATCGGCATTCCTTTTGGGGCACCCGGATGCTCAAGATTTCGGACGTAAGTTCAAGATCGCTTTTTCTGGATGTGAGGAACACCCTTGCGGCTTGGCGAATATGCATGACATCGGTGCGGTTGCTGCTGTTAAAGAGGTGGATGGTGAAGTCAAACGCGGCTTTAGACTCTATGTTGGTGGTGGACTCGGCGCGGTACCACATCAAGCGAAGATTTTCGACGATTTCGTTCCTGCAGAGGAACTCCTCCCTATTTCACAGTCAATTTGCAGAGTCTTCACCCGTTTAGGTGAACGCAGAAATCGGAATAAGGCACGGCTGAAGTTCGTCATCGCCAAGTACGGCATTGAAGAATTCAGACGGCAGGTGCTTGAAGATAGAGCGACCCTACGCCACGATCCAGTGTGGACGGCGTATCTTGACAATCTCGACGCTTACACGGAAAGTCCGCTCAAGGCACCAACACAGCTCAACGGCACCGCGAAACCTGACGGGTTTGAAGAGTGGTATCAATCTAATGTGCAGCTACAGAGTCAACCCGGCTATGCTTTTGTGACGATCACACTACCTCTTGGCGATATTACCGCAGATCAGACGCGTGCTTTGGCAGACATTTCCCGAAAATATGTCAAAGACACCATCCGTGCTACAGTTGAGCAAAACATCGTCCTTCGCTGGGTAACGATGACGGATTTGCCAGCACTCTATCGCGAACTGAAAGAAATCGGTCTCGGCGACGCTGGGGCAGAATCTATGGTCGATATTACGGCTTGCCCGGGTACTGACTCCTGCAAACTCGGCGTATCTTCTTCGCGTGGGTTGGCAGCGCATCTGCGAGGTCATTTCCTGGAAGCTGGTGTACAGGATGAAATCAAGGGCTTTCGGATTAAAATTAGTGGATGCCCTAATTCTTGCGGACAGCATCACATCGCGAATATAGGCTTCTTCGGTTCTTCCAGACGGATGGGTGAACATATTGCGCCCTTCTATCAGGTACTGCTCGGCGGACACATGATTGAGAACGCCAGTTCCTACGGACTCGCTACTGGTAAAATCCATGGCAGATATATTCCGGCGTTTATTGAGGAGTTAACCGGTAAGTACACGGCGGAACGTAATGAGGCAGAATCCTTTACTGATTACGTCGCACGCCTCGGTAAGGCGGAAATCAAGCAGATCTTGTCCAAGTACGATAAGATTCCGTCTTATGAGGAAGCACCGGAATTCTATGTAGATACTGGCGACACGAAAGATTACCAACTCAAAACGGGTGTCGGTGAGTGTGCAGGAGAGGTAGTCGCACTTGTTTCTATGAAGTTAGAAGAAGCCGATCGGCTTATCTATGAATCTGGCTTGAACTTGGAGAAAGGCGAATATCAGGATTCCGCAGGAATGGCTTTTGATGCAATGATTAGAGCCGCAGACGGACTTCTGACAACGGTGGGTTTACAATATATTGACAATGCCACTACCGTCAGCGAATTCCGCACTCACTTTTTTGAACCCGGTAATTTCTTCCCAGGTTATGGTGCGCATATCTTCAAGGCAACGGAAGAGGATATCTCTACGTTTGATCACGAATTAGCGCACCGTCGGGTTGAGGAAGCCACTCTCTTTGTGGAAGAATCGCATAACGTGTATAATCGTATGCGCATCAAGCAGGAGGAAGAGGAGGCGAGTCGCAAGAAAACGCGCCGCTCGCGACGGGCACGGAAGCCACGGGTTGTCAGAAAGGCGAAACCCGTTGAAGAGATCGTCGATAGCCTCGACCTCAAAGGAGTCGCTTGCCCCTTCAACTATGTCCAAGCAAAAATTCGTTTGGAGACGATGGACCTCGGTCAACTTCTCGAAATCACTATTGATGATGGTGAACCGATTGAGAACGTGCCGACGAGTCTCACCAATGATGGACATGAAGTCGTTGATACCAAGAAGGTTGGTCAGCACTATCGCCTTACCGTTCGGAAGGGCGAGTAAAGTTTAAGATTGTGGCGCATCGAAACTAAGTTTTACACGAAGGCGATTGCCGCCCGCGCCTAAAATGGGTGTGAGGCCCAGTCGCCTTTTTACAACGACTTTGAAGATAACCTACAGGTTGCCTGTGCAATGCTCAGCCGCCTTGATGTAATTGTTACTCGGAATCTTTCAGGGTTTTCAGGCAATAACATCCAAATTCTCACGCCACAACAGATGCTGTTGAGATTGTTCGCAGACGATTGAAGTAAAAGCAAAAACGCAAAGAAAGCCCGTCAGGGCATTATGTTTATAGGAAGTTTTTTAACAGAATGGATCTACAACAGATTAACGTCAAGGTTTTTACAACCGAAGATAGCGAAATCAATTACACGAACTTCATCAAAGTCTTTAACCGCTGGATGGAGGAAGCTGATTCGGACGATTACCTGAACTACGCCGATTATTCACACGTTGATGCAGGCCCGGGTGTGCTGTTGATTTTGAAACAAGCCAATTATAGCATCGACAATGCTTACCATCAACCCGGATTCCTCTACAATCGGAAACATGCAGTCGAAGCGGATAACGCTGAAAAGATGCGTCAAGCACTCGTAGAGGTGCTCTCTAAGTGTGAGGTGCTTGAAGCAGCAGCCGAGTTGGAAGATGCCGTGCATTTCAACGGCGCAAACCTCCTCTTTATGGTAAATAACCGCCATATCGCACCGAATACACCGGAGATCGCCGCTGCCATTCAGGCAGAACTTACACCCGTTCTTGAGCAGATGTATGGCGGAGACGACTTCACGGTAGAACGGATCTCTGAGGATCCTCGTGAACGCTTTGCGGTACGGGTCTCCGCGAATTCGGATAAACCGATTTCAGAACTCCTCGCCAATCTGGGGGACTAAGAGATATGTTTAACTTCAGCAACGAACAGATTGAACGCTACAGCCGACATATCATCCTCAAAGAAGTCGGCGGGATCGGGCAGACGCGGCTACTCGAATCCAAGGTGCTGCTCATCGGTGCAGGTGGACTCGGTTCGCCTGTCGGTGTCTATCTCGCTGCTGCGGGAATCGGCACGCTTGGCATCATTGATGATGATGTCGTTGACCTCAGCAACTTGCAACGCCAGATTTTACACGGCACCAGCGACATCGGTATCCCGAAGACGAAATCCGCAGAAGCCACTATCGCAGAGATGAATCCGGATGTTAAGGTGATCCCTTACAACGAACGCATTACCTCGGAAAACGCTTTCCAAATTCTGGAGCAGTACGACCTGATTGTGGATGGATGCGATAATCTACCGACCCGCTACCTCCTCAACGACGCATCCGTTATGTTGGGCAAACCGATTGTGCATGGAAGTATCTTCCAGTTTGAAGGACAGGTCACTGTGCTTTATCCGGGTAAGGGACCGTGTTACCGGTGCCTCTATCCCGAACCGCCGCCACCAGGGATGGTGCCGAGCTGCCAAGAAGCAGGAGTCTTTGGGGTGTTGCCGGGTATCATCGGGACGATTCAAGCGGTTGAGGCAATTAAAATCCTGCTGGACATCGGCGAACCCTTAATCGGCAGCCTGCTACTTTTCAACGCGCTCACGATGGATTTCAAACGGTTGAAACTCCGTCAAGATGCGGGTTGCCCGATGTGTGGTGAGAATCCCACAATCCACGAGTTGATTGACTATGAGGAATTCTGTCAAGTGCGGTGGTAAGTACAGAACAGCGCCAAAAATCGCAGCCAATAGAGAAGGATAGGGCAATGGATTTCAGTTTCCTAAAGGTCCGGTACCGGATACTTTACTTTTGGCACCGCGAAGGGACCGTAGTCATTTCTCACGGATTTGTCAAAAAGACTGCCGAGGTGCCACAACGCGAAATACAACGTGCACGCAATCGAAAACGTCTACTTGAGCAGAATCCTGATCTTCACATCCAGGAGATTCACAATGCAAGATAAAAACACTACGTTAAATGCTAACAACAGTAACAGTTATTTGTTTGATGAAAATCCTGAAATGATAGACCGGGCTCAAATTGAGACTATTCCGATACCACATCGGCAGGCAGACAACAAACACCAATAGCAAAGAATTTGGGACAAAGACACCGCAAGAGAAACAGTATCTCCTCAGTGAGTTAGACCCATGGCAAGATGCACTGCAGCGCAATAAGCAAGAACTTCAGGTGTTTGCACTCGCGGGGATGACAGAGTGGTGCCATCTTGATGGTGGCCTGCGGGGTAATTTCTCTGGGAACCCTAACGAATATATTCAGGCAGCAGCGATACACAACCAGTTAATTGAGGCTCTCATACACGCTGTCCAAACCGGTGAACGCACAACCCTCAAGCAGTGGCGACAAGATATCGGACCGCAGGAAGAAATACGTTATATCAATGAACTGGAAGCCGCCTTGCAACAAGGAACTTTTGAAGAATTCCCAGACACAGAATGCCTTGTTCAGACACTCATCGGATTCCTAAAAATGCCCCTTGAGGAAGATAGTGATACAGTTTCACTATAATCTATCGCAGCCTTCATAAGTTCCAAGGCAGTGTGAATCTGCGGGAGTTCCTCAAACCCGTAGGAGATGCGGAGCTGACGTTTCCCAATCCGAACCATCTCTCCTTTCGGATGGACACAGTGTTCGCCGGGGATATAAATCACCTTGGGGTGCTGAGCATTTGACGGGCCATCAATACTCTCTTTTCCAGTCGTCCGCGTCAAAAACCTGAAGAAGTCGGAAATAGAATCCGTTGTGATTTGTTTCAACGTGAGATAGTAATAGAACCCCGCACTGCCACCCCGACACTCCGCAACGCTGTCCCCGAGTAATGCATCTATCCAGTTTTTGACCGCTTTTGCTTTCTGATGGTATCCTTTGTTAACCTTCTCGATTTGTGTTTCAATGTCGTGATCGAGAAGATAACTTGCGATTTCCTGATTGATTAACGGCGCGCTAAAACCGATGTCGCTTGTCCGTTGGATGACGCTATTTAGGAAGGCTCCCTTGGGTCCGATAAGATAGCCGATACGTAATCCAGGGGCGAGAATTTTTGACAACGTGCCAATCTCATAAACAATACCGAGTGCATCGTAGCAGAGCGCAGATGCCAACGGTTCAACGGCATTGTCATGTACGAGATCACTGTAAGCGTTGTCGAAAAAGATTGGAATTTTCCTGCCGACTTCATAAGAAAGTGCCGTAACAATATCGACCAATTCCCTCTTACGGGTGTTAGAGAGAATCGTGCAGGTCGGGTTGTTAACCGTCACGATGTAGAAGAATCGGATCGCCTGTTTCTGCTGACCGAGTGCTGCTAATTTTGCTTTCAGACGTGCGGTGTCGAGGCCTTCATTGTCTTCGGGAACGGCTATAATATTGAACCCTTTCCGTTCCAAGCCGTTGCAGTAGATGTAGTACATCGGATCTGCAGTAAGCACAATGCCTTCGGGGAGAAGGTGTGTGATGCTCTCCAATAGACTCGTCGCGCCGTTCGCGCCGATAGCGATGTCGCGGCTATCGAAAGTTGCTTCAGTTATGCCGCCGATTCGGTTTTCAATATAGAATCTCTTGAGTGATTTGATTAGGTTGGGTGATCCCTGTGAGCCGCCGTAATTGAGAGCGGCGCGATATTTTTTGGAGTCGGCAAGAACTTTTTCGCAGGCGCGTTGAATTTGTTGGTGTGGAATCGTCTGTTCGTTGACGTATCCGACACCGAGGTTGATGTCATATTCGTCGCGAAAATCGATGGCGAAGTCGGTCATCAGTTGATTAACTGCGGAAGGGACACTCGACGCTTTTCCGTAGGCTGAAAGCAAAACATCACGAATCTTCATAGCTGTCTATTTTGTTGAGGTTTCCCACCTATAGCAGGGCGTTGAGGGCAGACTCAAGCGTCCGGTAATAAAATTCGTAACCACTCGCCTCGGTTCTCTCTGGAATAACGTTCTGACTCAGCACAATGAAGTCCGCGAATTCACCCATCATTAGTTTTAATCCGAAAGTAGGAACCGGAAACAGTGTGGGCCGCCGTAGTACTGTGCCGAGTGTTTTCGTAAATTCTATGTTCTGAACTGGGGTCGGAGCGGTGGCGTTTAGTGCGCCATGAATTTGACTGCTATCCAGCGCATGGAGCAAAATACCGACCACATCGTCAATATGAATCCACGACATCCACTGCTTGCCACTGCCGAGTATGCCGCCAATCCCTATCTTGAAAGGTGGGAGCACCTGTTGCAAAAGTCCACCACCTGACCCAAGCACAAGCCCGATGCGTACCAAGACAACCCGAATACCGAACTCACTCGCTTTCTGTGCCTCTGATTCCCATTCTGTGCAGACCTCGGCGAGAAAATCCGTGCCAGCAGGTGATGCCTCTGTAAGACTTTCGTTGCCGTTGCCACCATAGTACCCAATGGCTGACGCACAGACGAGTGTGTGGGGCTTGGTATCCGTATCACTGAGGGAAGCGACAAGGTTCCGTGTGGAGAGAATTCGACTGTCACGTATTTTCCGTTTCTTTTTAGGGTTCCATCTACCAGCAATAGTTTCACCTGCCAGATGGATTACAGCATTGGTATCTGCTATCGCTTCTACCGGTAGTTTTTCGGTTTCTGGGTTCCAGCCATAGACTGCTTTTGTTGAACTCAATTTGCTTTGGGCGCGTGCTGGATCACGTGATAGGACGTAGACTGCATCGCCTTTTTGATGGAGGGCATCGCAGACTCGACTGCCGATGAAACCGGTGCCACCGGTGACCAATACATTTGCCATTTTTTTCTCCAAGGTGTCTTTTAACGTGAAAGTTCAGCGATAACAGTTTCCAGTTGTTGGTAGTCGTCAACAACAGCATCACTAAGCGTGTCATTTGTTTCTGTTTTATTGAATCCTGTGAAGCGAATTGCCTTCATACCAGCATTTTTCGCGCCGACGATATCTGTTCGGAAGATGTCGCCAATGTGCACAGCATCTGCGGGTTCAGCGTTGAGTTGTGCTACGGTTGAGTGGAATTGAGGCACTTCAGGTTTTGTATATTCGGTCTCGTCAGAAAACGTGAACGCAGAAAAGCACTGTAAAATACCGTCTCGCGCCATCAATTGCCGTGCAAAACTGCCAGGTGTTAGGGCTGAGTCTGAGATAATTCCGAGCGGATAGTTTTCGTTCAATCGCGAAACAACAGGTTTAACGTTTGCTATCATGATTGGTGGTGATTCTAAGAAAGCAGCACCGAGACACGCAATTAGGTGATCCAGGTCTGTCTCTTCGAGTTGAAGCTCCAGCACCTCCGCAAACCGCATCATGCATCGCTTTACAGATACACCCCGATGTTGATGCCATAGCGTCATCACTAAGTTGTATGCCTCTTCAAGTCCGAAGCCTATGTCATCTAATCCACAAGCATAACCGCGACGCTCCAAATACACGTGGCACTTTTTCGTACGGATCGCCTGACGTTTTTGCCATTTTTCTTCGGAGTCGGCATAAAGAGTCTGCCAAAAATCGAATGTAATCGCTTTGAGCATTCGGTTCCCCATTCTTCAGTTTTTTATTTTTTTACAGTGTTCTCAGAATCGTGTAGACACTGTTTCTATGTCCCACTATAAACACTCGCTTACACACGAATAAAAAGAAAATTATGTCCTATAACCTTAATTGTATTTTACATTATTTGTTGGAAAAAGTCAATTGAGATGTCGTTTTGTTGTCACAAAATGATGACAACAAAAGCGGTGGCGGCGAGTAATAAAGCGCGTCACCAGTTGGTGTTACGAGATGGAATTTTGACACAAAAACATCTGATCCTCAAAATAGGCTTGCAATTTCCGCTTAAAAGTGATACCATTAATATATTGATATGTTGCGTCCAATGTGTACGGGGGAATACGAAAGTGCGACTGAATCGTCGAATTATTCCGGGGTATACAACCACCCGACTTATATTCGTCTATTTCATCGTTGGCCTCAGCATGCTGGTCTTCGGGTTTGTCTACTACAACCGGCAAATTTCAGAGTTGAACGCCGATATAGATGCCCAGATAGACATTTTTGCCGATCTGGCAGCGGAGCTCCCCAGTGTGGAGGAACGGGAGTTTCAGCTGAAGTTGATAGAGATTGTCAAGAAGTCATTCGCCGAAGAACGGGCACGCGCATTTTCGTTTATTATTACGGACGCACAAGGAAACGTTTTAATCACGCGAGGTGTCGACCTAAAATTAGATGCCAAGATTGACAATTTAGATATACAGGTCAACCAAAATCAAGAAATTTCGTTAACAAAGGACGAGAGCGCCTTATTACTGTCGACGTTAGCACGGATGCGGAAAAAGAATGTACCGCGTGAAATACCGATGCTCCTTGAAGATAGGCAGTTAAAAGGGTATATTTACTATGGCGATGCCGCACCCAGTGAAATGGCGCATCTGCCGTTTGTGATAACCGATACCACGGGAGCCCCACAGAAATGGCAGATATGGGGGGATGTGATTACCGAGGATAAGGCGACTTCGCAGCAGCGCGAGCGCGCGGAAATTTTCGTTCAGAATGCTCAGGCATCCTCTGTGATTGAAACGACACCTGAATGGCATACCGGCTACTTCTATTATGAGAGTAAGCCATACTATGGGTTACTAATCGTACCCTTCATTGTCCCTGTTATCCTCTTAGCCTTCGGGGTCGTCTGTTTCCTGGTTTATCAACGAATAAAATCTTATGAACACTCGGCAATTTGGGGGGGCTTGGCTAAGGAGACTGCACATCAACTCGGAACACCGATTTCGTCGTTGTTAGCGTGGACAGAGCTCTTAGGTGAACGGAGCAAAGAGACAGCCGATTCGACGCTCGTTGAACTTGCTACAAGTATGCAAAACGACCTTGAGCGATTGCAGAAGACGACTGCACGCTTCGGTATGATTGGCACCCAACCCCCTCAAACCGAAGTCCGTTTGGATGATATCTTTCAAGAAGTTCGGCTCTATTTTGAGAAACGGCTACCGCATATTAGTCGCCGTGTTGAAATTCGGTTGATACCGCATAAAATACCGTCCGTCCTCGCAAATGCACTCTTGTTGCATTGGGTGTTTGAAAATTTGATTCGCAACTCATTGGACGCTATGGATAAAACAGACGGATGGATTGAGATTGGGGCGACGCACGATAAGCGCGCCGGTGATATTGTTATACGGTACGCCGACAATGGAAGCGGTATTGCTCGTGAAAATCAGCGAAAAATCTTTGAACCGGGGATGTCTACCAAGGCACACGGATGGGGACTCGGATTGACAGTCGTCCAACGCATTATCCGTGAGTATCATCACGGAAGCATTCGTATTGTTAAAACGAGTTCTGAAGGAACGACTTTTGAAATTCGGTTGCCCGTTGCATAAAATCAAATTTACTGGCAGGGTCAGCACGACGGAAATATGCCGCAACCTGACTCCCGCTAAAGGAAAATTTGGGGATGTGCTGCGATTGGGCAGGTTATATAAACTTGAGTATGTCACAAACGCACCAAATCTTATGGATTGATGATGAAATAGAAGCGTTGCAGCCCCATATTCATGTGCTACGCGAACGAGGTTATGCTGTTACGCCTGTTACAAACGGGGATGATGGGATCGCGCTCTTAAAGAATGGAGAGACGCAGTACAACGCTATTCTCCTTGATCAGGTCATGCCTGGTAAAGATGGAATGGCGACTCTTGATGCCATCCGTACCATTGACGCGCAAATACCTGTCGTCCTTGTTACGCAATCGAGTGATGAGCACTTTGTGGAGGCTGCCCTTGGGAAACAGGTGACCGATTTTTTGGTGAAACCGATTGGCGTCGCCCAAATTGCTTCAACATTGAAACGCATCCTCGATCAATCACAAATAGTCCTAAATCAAATTCCCAGTCAGTACACTGCTGACTTCAACACGATACGCACGTTGAAGGACTCGGTACCGACTTGGCAAGACTGGGTTGACATCTACGTGAAGTTATTGCAGTGGGACTTAGTTTCTGAGCGGTTGGCTGAAGGCGGTCTTCAGGAGACGCACCTCGCACAGAAAAAGGAGTGCAATACTGAATTTTCCGATTTTGTTGAGGCACATTATCGGGACTGGGTCGCAGGTAGCCCAGATGCCCCACCCCTCTCTGTAGATGTCTTAGACCGGTACGTTATACCCAAACTTCAAACCGGAAAATCTGTTTATTTTATTGTTGTTGACTGTTTCCGCTTAGACCATTGGCTGGCGGTAGAACCCCTTCTGTATCCCTATTTCTCCATTGATTGTCAATATAGTTTTTCAATCCTACCGAGTGCAACGATGTATTCGCGTAACGCCTTATTTAGTGGGTTGTTCCCGGCGGAGATCGCGGAACGCTATCCGGAGTATTGGCAGGAGGAATCTGATGGCAGCACGAGTACGAATCGCTATGAGCGGCAGCTCCTTGAAGCACATCTTAAGCGTAGAGGTCTTAAGCTAAAACCCGGACTCCAATACTTCAAGATTTTCGATACTCGCGGCGGGAATACCTATAAGAAGCGGGTGGCAGCGACCAAGCGCACCAGTCTTTCAGCTTTGGTTATCAACTTCATTGATATTTTAACGCATCAACGTTCACAATCGGATGTTCTGCAGCAGCTTGCACCTGACGAGGCGGCATTCCGTACCTTAGCCCATTCATGGTTTTCACATTCGATACTTTTTGATATTTTGCGCATCATTGCGGCACAAGGTGCCACCGTTGTTCTCACAAGCGACCACGGCTCCGTCTTCTGCAATCGCGCGACACCCGCTTTTGGAAATCGAGAGACCACGACCAGTCTACGGTTTAAAATCGGTGCAAATTTAGGATGCGAGGAGGGCAATGCGGTCTATCTCCGCAACCCCCAGGATTATCGGCTACCCGCTGAGACTGCAAGCAAGGACTATATTCTTGCAAAAGACGATTATTATTTCGTCTATCCGAACGATTTTTATAAGTATAAACGGCAGTTTCAAGGAGGATTCCAGCACGGCGGCATTTCGATGGGCGAACTCATAACGCCTGTCGTGACGCTGACACCGCGGCTGTAGAGCACCGCTGATGTGACGGCATACACGCCTCGCTATTGTCAACTGAAGCGCAGCGCACAATGCTTACGCCTCACTGCTTCTGGCAACGCTGCCGATTTTTGACATGACAATTAACCGAGGTGCCTCTTAAAAACAGGCACGATAGGAGGTAAAAATGGAAAAGGAGATACTTATTTCTGATGATGAGTATGAAACACGCTGTGCGGTCCTTGAAGAGGGAGTAGTGACGGAGATTTATATTGAACGGAAAGCTGCGACGCAAACATTGGGAAATCTTTACAAAGGACGGGTTGAGAATGTCTTACCGGGCATGCAGGTAGCCTTCGTCGATATCGGGTTGGATAGACACGCATTCCTGCATATTTCTGACCTGAAATATGAGAGCGTCAATGAAGGCGAGGTCGAAAATGGGAATAGAAAGTCCGCGCGGAACGCTGTTATTGTTGATTTGAAGGCGAAGCAGCCGAATCAATCTCGCGGGGGACGTGGGTTCCCCTTTCTCATAAGCGATCTTATCTCTAAGAAGCAGGAACTTCTCGTTCAAGTTGGTAAAGAACCTATCGGCACAAAAGGCGCGCGCGTCACAAGTAACATCACACTTCCAGGACGTTATGTCGTCTACATGCCGAACTCCTCGAATATTGGGGTGTCCCGCCGAATTGAGTCACCCACTGAACGCGATAGGCTACGGGATATGGCGAAGACGATTAAAGCCGATGTTGAAGGTGGTTTTATCATACGCACTGCTGCCGAAGGCTTGAGTGAAAACGAATTCGCAGCTGAAATTCGATACCTCATTGATCAGTGGAGACGCACCAGTGAGCGGGCTAAACGAGAATCCGCACCTGCTCTCATCAGCGGAGACCTGAGTTTCACGAATAGAATTGTTCGCGATATGCTCACTAAGGAGGTCAAGCAGCTCCTTATTGATTCAAAAACTGGCTACGATGAGGCTATGGATTATGTCGCTTCCGTTATGCCGGACTTGAAGCCCAGGGTATCGCTTTATAAGGATACTACAACGCTCTTTGATACCTATGGCGTAGAACGGGCACTTAAGGACGCACTCAGTGAGAAGATTTGGCTCAAGTGTGGTGGGCACATCATCATTCAACAGACTGAAGCGATGGTTTCGATTGATGTCAACACGGGCAGGTTCGTCGGGAAGGCGGATCCGGATAACACAATTCTGAGTGCCAATCTTGAGGCTGTCGAAGAGGTCGTCCGCCAAATACAATTGCGAGATTTAGGGGGTATTATTGTTGTCGATTTTATTGATATGGAAGAAGCATCGCACCGGAAGCAGGTCTTTAAATTGCTCCAAGAGGCACTACGGAAGGATCGCGCACGCACAAATATCTTGCATTTCTCGGATTTAGGGCTCGTTGAGATGACACGCCAACGCACGAGACCGAGTCTCGCAACCTTATTGATGGAAAACTGTCCGTATTGTGATGGACACGGCACGGTCTTATCAATTGAGACTGTTGTTATTCAGTTGCTCCGGGCAATAAAATTGGCGCATCACCAAACACAGCAGTCCGAATTACGCGTTCTGGCTAATGATTATGTCGTTTCGCACATAAATTCTGATATGACAAATAAATTGCAGGAGCTCAGACGCACCTTGAAATTGAATCTGACGCTTGAATCTGACGCGGACCTCCACCTCGAAGATTACCGGATCTTTGTGGGCAAGGGTAAAGAACTATTTCTGGATTAACGCGAACCCTATAACGTGTGCATTGAATTGGGGCAGCGTTTAAGGAATGCGCATCCAATTCTGCTGTAGAAGCGGTTTCTCACCTCGACTGCCTATGTGTACGAAAAATCTGAATTGACAACGCCATGTTTTTAGGGTATAATTTTAAGTAAAAAGGAGTGATATTGAAAAATGTATGCAGTCTTTGCAAGCGGAGGGCGACAGCATCGGGTCGAAATTGGAAGCCTTATTGATGTTGAAAAATTAGATGCTGATATCGGTGACAGTGTCACGTTTCCCTCGGTCTTGGCTGTTTCTGATGATGGCAAGTTACAAACGGGTTCGCCGTATCTTGAGAATACCGCAGTTACAGGTGAAGTGATACAACAAGCCCGCGCGAAAAAAATAATCGTGTTCAAGTCGAAACGGCGTAAAGGGTATAAACGGAAATTAGGACACCGACAATCATTTACACGCGTGAAAATTACCGCAATTGGTGCGGTGGAGGGAGAATCCGATGGCACATAAAAAAGGTGGCGGCAGCACTCGCAATGGACGTGATAGTATTGGAAAACGGCTTGGCGTCAAAAGGTTTTCTGGGAGTTATGTCACTGCGGGGAGTATCCTCACCAGACAGCGGGGAACCCACATTCACGCCGGCAATAACGTCGGTGTTGGAAGGGATTATACGCTCTATTCAAAAATTGATGGATATGTATGGTTTGAACGGAAAGACAAATATCGCCGGAAGGTGAGTGTCTATACAGAACGTCCTGAATTTTAGCGAATATTCCGGCATCAGGAACAAACGACGAGCAGCCTCGCCTGAGGGAAGTGCGTTGACGCACCACCTGAGCGGGGCTTTTTTGCTAAAGGGTCAATGGCAAATGGCATGTTCGCTACGCTCACTTTTGGTCTATGGTCTATAGCCACTGGTCACTGGCGATTGGTCTTTGGTAAGAGTTAGGAGAAACCTCTTAGTCTTTCCAATAGCCAACAGCCAATAGCCAACAGCCAACAGCCATAAGCCAATAGCAAACAGCGGATAGCGGATAATGGTATATTTACGGAACAGAGACAGTAGATTAATGGTAAAATTAACACTCTACCTTTTTATTTTCGGGATGTTCGTAGGCTGCGGTGGGCAGTTACAGCAACTCGCTGTGGAGACTATGGAAAATGCGCAAATCGCACTCACTTCTGCTAACGCGATGGGGGCAGATGCGGCTGCGGTGACATCTCTACGTACTGCTGAAGGGATGCTGGCAAGTGCTGGAAACGCACTGAATGCAGGGGATGCTGAGCAGGCGTATCGGTTGGCACTCCGCGCCTATCTTCATGCGCGTATCGCAACGGAGATCGCTATTGCTGTTCGAGAAGAGGCTCGGGTTGGAGAAGCGCAGGAACAACTGACAACCAGTGAACAGCGTGTCTCTGAAGCGCTTCAGAGACTTGAGGCGATAAAGGCGGAACTTGAGGCGTTGGAGAAATTGTGATGAAATTCTATGGATGGCTACTTTTGTTGGCATACCTTGCTGTTTTTGGATGCACTGTTCCTGAGATTGATGAGGTCATGTTGGCGACGCAACTCCAAGACGCACAGCAGGCGATTAAGAGTGCAGCCGAATTGGAAGCTGAACCTCTGGTCCCGGAAGAATACGGCAGAGCGGTGAAACTTCTGAATTTCGCGCACGACTCGCAGGAAAAAGGCGATATTCCGCAAAGTGCTGAGTTTGCGTATCAGGCGGAATTGGTTGCACAGGTTGCTATTGCGAAGGCGCGGCAGCATCAGGCACGGCAACGGGTTGTTGAGATGCGTGAACAGGTATATCAGCGAATTATAAAGGCGCAGGGGCATGAACGTGAAATCGCACGCATCCGGCAAGTGATTACCGAAAAGCAGCTCGCGCGCGCGATGAGTTCGCACGGTGAAGAACAACAGGTCACGGAGCAGCTTTCGACTGAAATCGCTGATTTAAAAATGGCACTGCGGCAGGCGGAACTCCGTTTACCCTACACAAATTTAGAGTCTTTGACGAATGCTGCGCTATATTTCTATCCGGCAATTGAAACAACTGCGGATTATGAGAGAGCCCAAGTGGCACTCGCTTCGATAGTTAACCTCATTGCGCGCGGAGATTTTGACGAAGCAGAGGACACTATTGCTAAGACAGAAACGAGGGTGAATAGCCTTTATGAATTGGCGAAACAGAGACACGAGCGTGAGACAGAAGCGAAGACCCGCGCGTGGATTTCAATTGCGAAGGTTGAGGTTATCATTGCGCGTGCCCAAATTTTCAACGCTAAGACGCATGCACTGTCACAATTTGAAGAGGCAAACGCGCAACTGAAACATGCGATGCAGGCGTTGACAGACGGTCGTTATGAACAAGCAGATCAATTCGCACAGCAGGCACAACGGACTGCAGATGAGACACTCGCAATGGCAGAGATAAAGGAGTTCCGGCAGCGCGCACAAGCAGAATTAGATCGAATCACAACGCAAGCCGGACAAGCCGTCCGCACGCTGGGCGAAAAGATTGCAGGACAGGAGAAAACACAGGTGCCACAATTGGAAGCGAAACTCTATGGACTGGCGAAATCTGCTCACGCAGCGGCAAATTCAGCGTTGACGGCTCAAGAGTATCAGACGGCAATCGAAACGGCAGCAGAGGGCAACGATTACTTGGAACGCGCTATCGCAAGTACACAACAGGTGACATCTATCAAGTCGGACTTGGTGGCGGTGGCACGGGAAGTCTCTCAGGTTTCCGAAGTCAGCGAACAGCAGAATAGTGTGCTTATCCGTATTCACGGAAATGTATTTGCTTTTGGGAGCGCCCACCTCCAAGAAGGGTTTCTACCTACGTTTGCCCACCTTGCAGAAATCCTACGGAGAACTACTTTTCGCGACTATTCCATCCGAATTGAGTCGCATACAAGTTCCTTGGGGAATGCCAGTGTGAATCGACGATTAAGTATGGCGCGCGCCGATACAGTGAAGAATTATTTCATTGATCCGGGCAACATTGATGTCAAACGATTGACTGCCGCCGGTTTGGGGGAGACCCAGCCGATTGTCACAGAGGGAACGGGCAAAGAGGAACAAAACCACAGAATCGATATAATTATTACTACGAACTGAAGACCTGTGCAACACAAACAACCTTATGTTATCCATCAGATCGCCCTCAATCTGTTTGGGGACAGATATATCATCATTTATGGAAATACAATTCAGTTCCACAACCATTGCTACCATGTGAGGCGTATTGAGAGACCGGAGCATCCGTATCATGGGTGCTACTACTTACAAGACGCGAACACGGGGTTAGCGATGTGGAGCGATATTGATTTCGCGCCGCCGGGGCACTACGGTGTAATCTTTGAGCCGGAAACTGGCGATATTATTGATCGGGAACCGGTTCGGACGGATTAACGATTGTAGCCCGCAAGCCATGAAAAATATGAATCACATAGATAACATACCATTAGAACAGCAAGAGACGATTCTTATCTTGGACTTCGGTTCGCAGTATACGCAGTTAATTGCTCGGCGTATCCGTGAACAGAACGTCTACTGCGAAATTCAGCCCTATACCTTGTCGTTTTCGGAGATTAAGGCGATTGCACCGAAAGGTATCGTCCTGAGTGGCGGACCGGCGAGCGTCTATGAAGCCGATTCTCCGAAAATTGATGCTAAACTCTTTGCGTTGGGGATTCCCATATTGGGTATCTGCTACGGGATGCAGCTCATGGCAGCACTCCTAACGGGTGGAGAGGTTCAACCCGCCACCGAACGGGAGTATGGACACGCACCGCTTCGCGTTCTTGATGCATCGGAGCCGCTATTCGATGGGCTTTCTTCCGAATTTTCTGCTTGGATGAGCCATGGGGACCGGATTGGCGCACTTCCAATTGGGTTCCGGACGATTGGACAGACGGAGAACGCACCGATTGCTGCTATGGTGGATTCTGATCGGGCTTTTTACGGTTTGCAATTTCACCCTGAAGTTGAGCATACGCAAGATGCTGACAGGATTTTACAGAACTTTACGCGTAAAATTTGTCGGTGTCACAGCGCGTGGACAATGCGGGCTTTTATTGCCCGCGCAACGGCACAAATTCAGGCGCAGGTCGGAGATGCGCGCGTGCTGTGTGCTGTGAGTGGTGGCGTTGATTCTATGGTGCTCGCAACGCTTCTCCATAAGGCGATAGGCGATGCACTCGTGCCTGTCTTTGTGGACAATGGACTTCTTCGCAAGAACGAAGCGGCAGAAGTCGTCGCGACGTGTGAAGGACTTGGTATTCCGCTGATTGCTGTTGATGCGGTGGACCCGTTTCTCACTGCTTTGGCAGGCATCACAGACCCTGAGAAGAAACGAAAGGTGATTGGGGCACAGTTTATTGAGACTTTCAGATCAGCAGTACTGGAGATGGCGCATAACTTCCGATTCCTCGCGCAAGGCACGCTCTACCCGGATGTCATAGAGAGCGTCTCAGTGAAAGGACCTTCTGCTACCATTAAGACGCATCACAACGTTGGTGGATTGCCGACTGATATGCCGTTTGAGTTGCTCGAACCTTTCCGTGAACTCTTTAAGGATGAGGTACGCGCCCTTGGGGCGGAACTGGATGTACCTGTACATGTCTTAGGACGACACCCGTTTCCGGGCCCCGGACTTGCTGTGCGAATTCTGGGTGAGGTTACTTCGGAGCGGTTGGCGGTCCTCCGCGCAGCTGATGCGATTTTTATCTCTGAAATTAAAGCAGCGGGGTTGTACGACGAAATTTGGCAGGCGTTGGTGGTGCTGCTCCCAGTCAAAAGTGTCGGCGTTATGGGAGACGCACGGACCTACGAGAATGCTGTGGCGTTGCGGGCTGTTACAAGTAGCGACGCGATGACGGCTGATTGGGCGCGCATCCCGGCTGATGTACTCGCCAGAATCTCGAACCGTATTATCAACGAGGTACAAGGCATCAACCGTGTTGTGTATGATATTAGTTCAAAGCCACCGAGTACGATTGAGTGGGAATAATTAATTGGCGGTCAGCGGTCAGCGAGAGGCGGTGCTGTAAGAATCTTCCGCGGTTTGGCATACGCCGAGTCGCTGTGAATTGTTACACAGAAACCTTTTTACTGACTGCTGACCACTGATAACTGATGGCTAATCTGCGAGACCTCTTTACTGACTGCTGACCACCGATGACTGATGGCTAATCTGCGTAAGCCTGTGAAGCGGCTTGAACGGCGGTGCCGGGTTTCACACCATGTCCGAATTCGATTAGCAGCTTCTCCAATGCATTGAGGAATAGCATGACGTTCCGCTCGTTAGATGAGTCGCCCATGAGTCCAACTCTCCACGCCTTTCCGGCGAAGATTCCGAGACCCGCACCGATTTCTATACCGTAATCTGTAATGAGCCGTTCCCGAATCGTTGCATCATCAATACCATCAGGAATGCGTAATGTCGTTAGCATTGGTGCGCGGTAACCTTCCTCTGCGGCGGGTTGCAGCCCAATCGCTTCAGCCCCTGCCAGAAGTGCGCGTGCGTTGCGGTCATGCCGTTCATAGCGCGCTGCCAAACCCTCTTCTAATACAACCCGTAATCCTTCCCGCAAGGCATAGATAAGCGACATCGAAACTGTGTGATGATAACCGCGTTTTTCGGCGTGCCAGTAATTTTCGAGCAAAGTCATGTCAAGATAAAAACTCTGAATAGGGGTCTTGCGGTTCCGAATGACTTCCACAGCGCGTTCGCTGAAACTAATCGGTGAAAGTCCGGGCGGGCAGGCGAGACACTTTTGGGTGCAGCTATAGGCGACATCAATATGGCGTGTGTCGAGATCTACAGGTTGTCCGCCGAGGGAGGTTACGCAGTCTGCGAGAAAGAGGGCTCCTTTTTCGTGAGCAATCTCGGCTGCTTCTGTTAGCGGTTGGAGGATGCCGGTGGAGGTTTCGCCATGCACGAGTGCCACCAATTTCGGATTCGAGCCCTGCGCGACGGCTTTGGCAATCTTTTCGGTCGGAATATGTTTACCCCATGCTGCTTCGACGATTGTCACGTTCGCGCCACACCGTGCGGCGATGTCAGCGATCCTTGCACCGAAATAGCCACAGACCCCAACAACTACTCGATCATCGGGTTCAATGAGGTTCGCGAGGGCGGCTTCCATTCCGGCAGTACCGGTGCCAGAGACGGGTAAGGTTAAGCTGTTTTCGGTGCCAAAGACGCGACGCAGCAGTGCCACGGTATCGTCCATTATTTCGACGAATTCTGCGTCCAAATACCCCAACATCGGGGTTGTCATTGCTTTAAGTACCCGCGCATTTGCTTCACTGGGTCCGGGACCGAGTAGCACGCGCGGAGATGCTATTAATTCATCATACACGTTTTTGATAGGCTCCTCAAATATTGCCGAAATCACAGATTTTTGGGGTTTGGTAACATTGAGATTAAGGCGAGTTAGCAAAAAATAGAGGATGCCGTGTGGCACCCTCTATTGGGAGGCCTCGATCAGGCGACCGAGGCGAAAGTAACGGACTGTGGCAATTACTCACCACCACCGCCGCCACCGGCAGCCTCACCACGAATCTGCAGATTATTTGCTCTCATGTAACTCTGAATTGTCTGAATCTGGCTGATTGCGTACGTGAGTGCCTGATTAACTTTTGTGTCAACAGGGGGGGTCGTCTCATATTTTGCCCACAACCGGTTGAAGTAATCCAAGGCATCGTTGAAATGGGTATCGTCACTATCGGCTAATACCATATAGGCTTCACCAATCTGGACGAGCCCGAGGTCAGCGTACTTGGTCCCCGGGTAATTTTCAATTATCTGATCATAGGCAGTGATAGCTGCTTCGATAGCCGGCTTCTGCTCTTCACCGCTTGCGAGTTTTGCTGCGTTGAGGAGATTCGTTGCCACCTCATACTCGTAGAAGGCGAGTGCGTTTGCCGTATCGCTGAGATAATTGAGTGCCGTCGATTTTGATTCGTTCCCGATGCCGGGGGTATCGATCGCTTTCTGATAGTGCTCGATCGCCATCTGATAGAAGCGGATACGATCGGTTTCCTCTATGCCTTGCTCGGAACCCGAGTTGTAGTGCTTATTCCCGATATTGATGAGCGCGTCAGCCGTGTACTGACTGTTTGGATACTCAGCGACGAGCGTTTCGTTCGCCTCAAAGAGCCGATTGTACCAGCGTTCTTTGTCTGCGTCGTTGCCTTCCTTTTCCGCGGCTTCACTGAGGAGCTGCGCACAGGTCGAGATCGCATACAACGATTCCGCCGCGCTCTTGTGAGTTTGGTTCACAGAACGGACTTTATCGTATTCTTCGATGGCTTTCTCGAATTGTTGTGCAGCGTAGTAAGATTCACCAACGTGATATTGCCAGAAGGCGGCATCGGTTGCACTCGGATAACGGCGGACCATATCGCGGAAAACATCACCCGCAGCGAGGAAATAATTCACTGCTTTTTCAGACATTTCACCGTCGATACCGACCTGCATCCGACCCAACTCGAAGTTGGCAGCGGCGAGATAGTTCAGTGCCGTCTCTGTGTTCTTCCTGAGACCATCGGATGCAGGGAAGAGCCCTTGATCAACGTAACTAACGAACGTCGTCAGAGGTGTGAGCGCACTCGTGAGGTCTTCTGGAAGTTTCACGCCAATACCGACAGAGTAATAAATCTGCCCGGCTTGGAAGAGCGAATTCTGAACGTATGGGATGACCGTATCTTTGTCCGCTTTTTCGATGGGGGCGGCGATCGATGTCACTTCAAAGAACGAACTGCCGGCTTGCCGGCTGGCATCGATGTAAGGTTGCAGATCCGTGCCCGCTTCCGTTGAGAAGAGAGAACGCGCTTTGTCGGAGTAGAGGAATCCGATGTTGTATTGTGCAGCGGCTTTCTCAGCCACAGTCGCCTGCGGATTCGCCATCGTTCGATCGCGTGCCTCAGCGGCTTCAGCGATAGCCTCATCTAAACGCCCGAGTCCGACATAGAGGGTCGAGCGACGGATACCAGCGTCGGCTACCATGGAGGCGACGTTCGCGTTCGCCGAACCGCTGTATTCACCAATCAACGTCTGGAACGTACTGAGAGCGTTGTCGAGTTGCTTGAGCTGATCTTGATAAATCAAACCTATCCGATAGTAGGACTGTGCTTTGACGAGCGGGTCCTCGACCAATTCAATGGCGTTTTGGTAACTCATCAAGGCGTCCTGATAGGCTTTGAGTTGCTCGTCTTGCGCGAATGCCATCGCGAAATAGGAGCGTCCCTTCATATCCGGGTCTTCGGTATTTTCAATAATGTACTGATACTCTTGCACCGAGGCGGCGTGGTCGCCGAGGGTGGCGTTGAGTTCAGCGAGGCGTGAGTGGGCTTGGAAGATGAGTGCCATCCGTGCTTCATCTTCCGTCTGGCCTTCTAAGGCAGTAACGGCTTTGAACGCGTCCGCTGCGCCTTTGTTGTCTTCGAGACCGAGTTTCGCCAAACCGGCGGTGTAATGTGCACTAATAAGGTTATCGGCATCCTCTGTCAAGGTTCCGACTTTTTCAGCGGCGGCGACAGCATTCTGAAGACTCAGCTGCTTGCTGCCAGCATCCGTAGCGGCTTGCGCGATTTGATAATGGCAGACTGCCGCTTGATACTGTGCGTTAGGTGCCAATTCGCTATTCGGGAAAGTTTGGACGAATGCAAGATAGGCTGACAATCCTTCCTCATAACGTTTCGCGGAATAATAGGTATGTCCAATCTTTAGCTGCGAACGACTGCGCGCCTCTTCGGGGGCACCAGTGTTGCTCACAATCCGTTCCAAGGACATTACCAACGCATCTACATCCACCTCGTCGCTGCTGTTTTCAATAGCAGTGGCTTTAATCAGATCGATATGTCCAAGCGTCTTGAGAACGAGATCATTGGCACTTGAGGCATATTTACTGTTCGCTTCGTCAGCGATCTCAAGAATGCGTGCCCATTTTTCCGTATCGTTCTGCTTTTGTGCGGCGTCACGATAGGCGAGTGCCAGGCCGTAATAGGCTTCAACAGCGTTCGGGCTATCGGCGTAGTCTGCAAGCAAGCGTTTGAATGCTGCTTCAGAGGAAGCCAAGAGGTCTGGGTTGTCAGTGGCGGCTTGATAATAGCAGAGCCCCACAAGGTAGAGCGCGTCATCTGCGTATTCACCAGACGGGTTCCCTTCAACGACGGCTTGATACTGGGCAGCGGCCTCTTCAAACCGTTCTTCTGCCCGGAGCAGGTCAGCGAGTTTGATTTCGGCTAATGACCTGTTGTCGGCATCGGCGAGTTTATCCAAGATGCTATTGTAATAGTCAATCGCATCGGCTTGATTGCCCTGCTTGACGTGGCTGTTCGCGACGAGGAGAAGGGCGCGTTCAAAGTATTCACTGGTTTCTGGGATAGAGGCATAGCGTTCGCGCGCCTGTCTCCAGTCACCGAGCATTTCATGGGAAAGTGCTTCGTTCATGATACAAGCTTCTACTTGCGCAACACGTTCGCCGAAGTCATCGTAACGCTCCTCGGCAACACCTGGGAGGAAGGCATCGTCATTAAACATGCCGACGGCTTCTTGATACGCTGCGACGGACTTCTGGAGATATTCTGTATTGAACTCAACGTCCGAATCGCCCTCTTGATAGCCTTCAGGTTTCGCGGCTTCGTAGTAGGAACGTCCTTCAAAGAACTTACCCATCAATTTAACGAGATGGAACTTCGGGAGTGGACGGTAATCCCAGAGTTTTGCGTATTCTTGAGCGGCTTCAACATACTGTTTGAATTCTGTCCGTTTGATGTCAGCGAAGCGGAGTTGAACCTCTGCGGCAAGAATATCGAACTCGTTATCGTTTTTGTTCTTGTCGATAAACTCGCGTGCCATCGTTTCTAACTCTTCTTTACGACCGAGATCGTTAAGTGCCCAGATTGCACCGTAGAGCGCGTGTGGCGCGACGGGGTCTTGTGGGAAATCGTCAATCGTTTTCTGATACCACTGCAGCGAGAGTTCGAGCGTCCCCATTCCGGCTTCAGTGTCGCCAGCATTACGCTGTTCAGTACCGAGCTTGTAGTATGCCTCAGCAATCTGATAGGAGCAGTAGGGGATGAAGTCAGTGGATTCTTGGTGTTCATTGATGACGCGTTCATAAGCCGCGGTTGCTTGGCTCCAGTTATTCAACCGATAGTAACTATCAGCGATACCGAGTTTGGCCTCGGCGATATAGTCGCTCTCGGGGTATTCTTCGAGAAGAGTGGTGTATGAAACGATAGCGTTTTCGTAGTCACCTTGATCGAAGTATGTACGTCCGATAGCCGACTGGATTTCTGATTGTAGCGTCCGGTCAGCGGTATTTTGGAGTGCCAACTCATAGTTGACGCGTGCGTTGTCATAGTCCTTCTGACGGGCGTAAATCGCACCTTGGTCGAAGTAGGCTGCCGTGACGTATTGGCTTTCCGGGAACTGCGTGATGAAGTTGGTATATCTACCGATAGCTTCGTCATCTCTACCGAGTTGATTCAAACTATAAGCGGCTTTATACATGGCTTCGGCTTGCAGGTCCGGGTAGTTCTTGAACTCCTCCGTCGCGATTTTATCGAACTCCTGATAGGCTTGTTCGTAGTTGGATTCGTTCAGGAACGACTGCGCGATGAGGTGCTGTGCGTCATCTTTGAAGTCTGAATTCGGGAACCCATCAAGCACGGCTTTGAATGCTTGTCGGGAGTCTTCATAGTTCTGTAATTTGAAGTTCAGCTGCCCAATAGCATACCATGCGTTCTCAACGAAGAGGCTATTTGGGAAGTTCTCGATAAGCTGCATGAACTTCGGTTCTGCCAATTCGAACTGCTCGGTACGGTAAAGGATGTGGCCCCAGAGATAGGTTAACCCCTCTTGGTGTTTAGGGATTGTTGCGATGGGGGCAACCTTTTCGATGTACTCGATGGCGCTGTCGTAATAGTTGACATCCCCGGACTGTTCGGCGAGTCTCGAATAACTCACAGCGATCTTGTAGTTAGCCAGGGTGGGGAAGTCTTTGTCAATAACTTCGGTTTTCACGCCTCGTTTTGTTGATTCTACGAGTGCCTCAGCATACTTTTCAATCGCACCTTCATAGTCAGCCTGTCCGCGTAAATCTTCAGCGGATTGGTATAGCTGCTCCACCTTTTTGGAACTACCCATCATTAAAGGTGAGATGAGCGCGATGATCAAGGCGATACCGCCAATAATTCCCAAAATCCTTGGGTTCATTCGTGTTCTCCTTGTTTACGTTGTCTTGCTGTAAAGCAGGACTACGAGATTAAATTAAATAATCTGGGTTTGGTAATAGATGTTAGGACTTACGCACTCCATCGGTAGGTGCGGTTTCCTAACCGCACCCGGCCACGTTGGAATAGGCGAATTTCTTTGAATTTACGTAAGTCCTGAGATTTTTATACCAGATTCACGTTTCGAGTCTTGTAGGACGCAAACTGACAGTTTGCGATACAATCTATCTCCTATAATTCTATTGAATCGTAGACTTCTGTAATAGAGAGAATTTCCAAGGGCACATCCAACAATTTTCTTGAGAACCCTTCGGTTTGGCTCCATTTGCGTTGATATTGTTGAAGTGCCTGCTGTCCTGAACGGATACCTTGTAGTAACAGGAGCGCGTACCTACCGTCAGTGAGGACTTCTCGTGCTGTCGGATATTCCCGAGCGGCGGCTTGGCGCGGCAGTTCTGCGTAGGTTAGCAGTTCTGAATCGATATCCAAGGCGACACTCGGAAGTGCCCGTTTACTATTTTTACGGAGTGTGGTTAGGATGTATCCTTCCACTGTGGAGTCATCGGTGAATTGCCAGACATCGGAATTGGAATCGAGCACCGGTGTCTCAGTTGTTCGGTTTCTATTGACGTTTCGCCGTATTTCAGCAGGTTGTGCTGCAGCCGCGTCCTCTTGAATAGCAAGTGTAGCGATCGGTTGACGCGAAACGGGTGTTGCGGTAGAAAACAGTTGTGCTTTCGCCACTGCATATAAACGCTGGAGTGGGTGTTCATCGTTGTTCGCGGACGGGACGAGTTTTAAGGCGAACGGGGCGACAAGAAGTACCATCATCGCTGCGACGAGCGTATAGTAAGGTAGCATCTTTTGTCGGACGGAGATGTGTCCCGTCGGGAGGCAGCGGTCAATGTACCGGCGGACCCGCGCTGTAAGCTGCCAAGTTAGCCGAGTGCTCGCCTCGTAGACGCGTTGGGGGAGCGCAGTGGGCGCACTCTGTTCGATGCGGTGCTGAAGCGTTTTGGTGAATTGGGCATAATATGCATCGGACGCTTCGGGTTCAACGTAGAAGTTTTCGAGGAGATGGCACGTCTTTTTCAGGTCGATGGCTTCTCGTTTACAGGACCGACAGGTGTCGAGATGTTCGACGATTGCTTTCATCTGACGCTCGGAGAGTGTTGCATCGATATAGTCTGATAAAAGGCGTTGTATTTTCTGGCACTTGAAGCTCATGAGTATTCTCCACGACATTGCGGCGTTCACGCGTTTACAACGGTAGATTGTTACCGGCTATGGTCATTTAGGCTTTAAATTGCACCGGCATCTACATAAGGTTTGAGCAAAGTTCGGAGTTTTTTGCGTGCGTAGTGCAAGCGAGAGCGGACTGTTCCTTCGGAACAGTTAAGAATTGAAGCGATCTCGGCGTGTGTTAATCCTTCAAATTCATGCAGGATTACAACGGTACGGTGTTTTAGCGACAGGCTGTTGACGGCTTCCGTGACGTAGCGGCGGAGTTCAGTTTTTTCGGCGTGTATATGCGGATCGTTTGCATGGGATGCGTGATACCGCAATGCCTCCGAAAATTCGGACGCTGCTGTTGTCTCAATCGATCGTTCCTGTCGGCGGTCTCTACGTTTAACGAAGTTTAGTGCTTCGTTCACGGCAATCCGATAGACCCACGTTTCAAAAGCCGCATCCTTTCGGAACGTCCGGATTGAGCGGTACACCTTGAGAAAAGTCTCTTGCATGACATCCTCAGCATCTGCATGATTTTTAGTAATCTGCATTGTGAGCCGATACACCATGCGTTTGTACTTTTCTATGAGGGGTGCTAACGCGGTCTCATCGCCTTCGCAGAGGTCAGCTATGAGTAAGGCTTCAGTTCTTTCCACCGAACTTTTCTCCTTAAGTGTTCTCAGTATGATTAGACAACGCCTTTTGAAAAACCGTTCAAAAAATTTTGGCTATTTTAGATTTTACGCTACGATTATAGCATTAATGCAAAAATTGTGTCATTAAAAAAATCTACACACCTATCGCCCCTCTGGGGCTTGGTTATTATTTTGATTTTATACGCGTGTTGTGCTCTGGAACTTATTGTCTATTCGTGCTACGTCTCTGGAAACGGCATTGAGTCCCAGCGGGGCGACAGGTGTATAGAAATATCCATGCTCAGAGGAAGCCATAAAGCCCCAGCGGGGCGACAGGTGTATAGAAATATCCATGCTCAGAGGAAGCCATAAAGCCCCAGCGGGGCGACAGGTGTATAGAAATATCCATGCTCAGAGGGAGCCATAAAGCCCCAGCGGGGCGACAGGTGTATAGAAATATCCATGCTCAGAGGAAGCCATAAAGCCCCAGCGGGGCGACAGGTGTATAGAAATCCATGCTCAGAGGAAGCCATAAAGCCCCAGCGGGGCGACAGGTGTATAGAAATATCCATGCTCAGAGGGAGCCATAAAGCCCCAGCGGGGCGATAGGTGTATAGAAATATCCATGCTCAGAGGAAGCCATAAAGCCCCAGCGGGGCGATAGGTGTATAGAAATATCCATGCTCAGAGGGAGCCATAAAGCCCCAGCGGGGCGACAGGTGTATAGAAATCCATGCTCAGAGGAAGCCATAAAGCCCCAGCGGGGCGATAGGTGTATAGAAATATCCATGCTCAGAGGGAGCCATAAAGCCCCAGCGGGGCGACAGGTGTATAGAAATATCCATGCTCAGAGGAAGCCATAAAGCCCCAGCGGGGCGATAGGTGTTTCAGGTCTCAAGGGTATCATCTGGATCGAATACATATTTTGGATTATAGGGTACATTGAAACGTTTCAGAAATTCAAGATATTCCTCTCTGAACGTCTGACGTGAATGATGTGTCTCTTGGTTTTTAATATAACGGACGACTGCATCCAACTGTGAATGAGAATAGGAAAATGCACCAAAACCCGCCTGCCATTCAAATTTGCCAGCGATCCAGGCTTTTTTGTTGATGAATCTTGATGAATTTGTCTTGATGTCTCTTACTAAATCAGAAAGTGCCATATCCGGTGTCATGCCGACAAGCACATGAATGTGATCTGGCATTGAATTAATGCGGATGACGGTTTGTTTTTTGTTTGTGATAATGCGGGTGATATATTGGTGTAATGCTTCTTTATGTTGTTTTGGGATGAGGGATTCTCTGCCTTTGACGGCAAAGACGATGTGTATGTAAAGTTGGGTATAGGTATCCGCCATAGTTTTTCCTCTTGAAGTTCACCTGTCGCCCCTCTGGGGCTTTGGTATTATTTGTGTTGTATATCTATCTATAAACCTGTCGTCCCTCTGGGACTATATTTTGGTTTTTTAGGCATGTTCTATACACCTATTACTTCTCTGGACTATGGTATTATTTTCTCTATATTCTATAGACCTGTCGTCCGTCTGGGGATTGGTTTTTTATTCCGAAAAAAAAAGGGCAACGTATCCGAAAATACGCTGCCCTTAGTATCGAAATAGCCGCGGA
The DNA here is from genome assembly GCA_963662915.2 of Candidatus Poribacteria bacterium. GTDB lineage: Bacteria > Poribacteria > WGA-4E > WGA-4E > WGA-3G > WGA-3G. The sequence goes on from CAXXEU010000002.1 coordinate 4,699,692, forward strand.
TTTACTCTTTACCTTTGGTTACAAAGGTAACGCTAACTTCAAGTTCATTACCTGCGGCATCAGAGACGCTACCTGCGATAACATAGGTAGTTTCATTACCGATCTCTTTGCCTTTAACAAGTTCGAGTGTACCTGTGGTGCCGTCAACGGATCCGAGCCAACCGACATCATCGCCAGCTTCGGTTTGAAGGGCAATGTTTCCGGTTACTTCTTCACTGAAGGTAATCTCGATCTTCGCATCGGTGTTGATGGTTTCCGGATCAACGTCTTTGTCACCATCACTGACGGTTCCACCTGTAACAGTCGGTGCGGTTGTGTCAGGAGCGGTAACCGTATAAGTAAGCGTCTGGGTTCCGTCTGCCCAGGTAATCGTCAGACTCAAGGGACCTGGGGTGAAGGGACCGGCGACAGTTACATTTTTACCGGCAGCTGTAGCGACACCTGCACTCGCCGTGACATCGGCAGGGGCGTTGTCGAAGGTCAGGGTAACACTTGCATTAGCCGCAATTTCTGAACCACTTGGCGGGGCTGCGCTTACGAAGTTGGCTGGTGCGGCTTCTTCTGCTGCTTCCTCACCGTCACCGCAGCCGACGAGCATAGAAACAGCGAGCAAGCCTGCTAGTAATAATGCTAAGGTTCTAAACAATTTTGTCATTAGAGTTAACTCCTTAAATTTAAGTTATCAAAATGCACCCCTTAGAATCGGGTGCGCTAAAAACTTTCGGTGCTTTCCCTATGTGTTTGCAAGAATGCACCCGAGGGAAAGTTCGCTTCCATATCGTTGTTGATTGTACAATTCAACAGTCATGTTGGAAGCCTACGGTTGTATTCTCGTTAAGTCGAGTAACGTAGGGCTATTTCGTTGTTGTCCTCTACGAAATCCGTAAAGAACGAACCGACACGTTGAGAATAGAATTTCGCGAGGACGGCTTGCTAATCAAAACGCCATTGGAATGCCGCACACTTCGCCCGAAAGTCAAAATCTAAACGGGTACCTTAGAGTTTAGCAAAAATTGCAAACTCTGTAAAGGTAAAAATACCGGTTTTTTGGAAATTATACAGAAGTTGCTTTCTTTTGTCAAGAAAAAAACTTATTTTATGGTAAATTTACCATAAATTTAAACGTTGTCAAGAAAAAAATGATACACGCCGTTATACGGAATCGAAGTTTAAGGACATTGTTCGATATATTAAGTATACTATAAAGACAAAAAAAATGCAAGTTTTTTTAATGGCTGATGGCTGATGACTGATGGCTGATGGCTAATAGCAAAGACGCAAGCGTTACCAAATATCTCTTGTTCTTGCTATAGACCATAGACCATAGACCATAGACCATTCGCTATTCCTCAAACAGCCCCATCTGTTCGCTGGCTGTGCCAGTCATGTATGTTTCGAGCTGCGCTGGGTTCAGTAGGACATCAACAACCGTATCGACTTCGGTCGGTGCGAATGGGAACGCGCCGCCGCGTATCAGTTCGCGTGGACCTTCACGCACGGTAGATACGGCGCCGTCCCATCGGCATGCCAGGAGTGCTTTGTCTTGACGTTGGGCGTATCGGGCGGTATGCATGGCACCGCTGGTCTTCTGTGCCTCAATTACGATTGTTGCCATTGCGAGTCCGCTGATAATACGGTTGCGTTGGATGAGATTCCCGGGTGAAGGTGAAGTGCGGAACGGATGCTCCGAAAATAGACATCCGTTCTCATAAATCTGCCTCGCGAGTGGGTGGTTCTGTGCGGGATAGATGGAAGAAAGGTCTGTTCCGACGACCCCGATCGTTTTACCGCTGCCGGCAAGCGCACCAGAATGGGCGCATGTATCAATACCGGCTGCAACCCCGCTGACAATAGTGAGTCCGGCGAATGCTAATGCTGTGGCGAGTGTAAGTGTGAGTTGTATCGCCTCAGGGGTCGGGTGTTGGGTCCCTACAATTGCGACGCACTGCCCGTCGATTTTTGTGAGCTCGCCGGTCTGACACAAGATGGCAGGGGCATCGGGAAGGGGTTTGAGTTGGGCTGGATAGGCTGGGTCTTCCGGACACAGGACGCGGACGTTCTGCTTGCTGAGTGCCTCGAGTTTCTCTCGGAACGTCGGGAAGTTGCCGGATACTGTGAGTATCCGTGAAGCGAGGACAGGGTTGAAGGACGGCAATCGTGCGATTTCTGGGAGGTCTGCCTCGAAGATTGCCTGGACGCTGCCGAAACGGGCGATGAGTCGTTTAATCCGAACACTGCCTAACCCTTCAACTGAGGAGAGGGCTAACCAGTATTCGACGGGTGTTTTATCTTTTGAAGATGCCATCTGTGTGTGTCCTGTGCAATAGCGGTTGGGTTTATATACCTCAGGACTTACGCAATGCTCTCTTTTGTAGCATAACCTGTTAGGTTGTGTCTTCCAAACGTTTAGGGTTGTCCAGGAGTTTCCATCTCACAGCATGCATTACGGTCAAAATTGCGTAAGTCCTATACCTAATATATTACTAAGGTTTGGACAATTCGTGTCCGGTGCGATTTGAGTTTTCAAGGGACCATATATTTTCTCCGAGTTTCCCACACGCATGGAACTTTGAGAAAAATACCGCACGCCAGCGGAGTGTTATGTCTATAGAAAAAGGTCTATCCACCTCCCGCACGCCAGCGGAGTGCTATGTGTCCTAAAAGGATATGTTGGGTCCGTGGAACTGAAAATTGTCCAAAGTTTAGAATATATTAGGGAGTATAGCATATTGTTGAGGCGGGTGTCAAGGGCATCGCTAACTGCTTTATAACATTGACAAATAAGAGAAAAAAGAGTAAAATTATTAAAAATGGTGGTTTTAAGACAGAAACAGGACTTACGCAGTTGTCTCTAAAAACCGACAGATTCCCCCTGCTTGCGGGGGGACTAAGGGGGGTAATCCTAAATTTTGCGTAAGTCCTATCTGGTTTACCATAAAAGAGAATCCAATGAGGAAATAACGATGGAGACATCTCCTGTACGGCTGCTGGCAGTCAATGAAATGAGTAGACATTATGGCGGTGTTATCGCGTTGTCGGATGTGACAATGGCGGTACACCCAGGGCAGATTTTTAGCCTAATCGGACCCAACGGTGCTGGGAAGACGACGCTCTTCAACTGCGTCACTGGACTCGATAGCCCGACGTTCGGCAGCGTCGATTTCTTAGGTGAATCCATCACCGGATTGCGTCCGGACCAGGTTACAAACCTCGGTATCGGTAGAACTTTCCAGAATATCCGACTCTTCACAGAACTCACAGTCCTTGATAACGTCAAAATCGGACGGCACCCGCGTACTTCAAACAGTTTGATCGGCTCGGTATTCCGCACGAAGGTACAGCAGCGGGAGGAGGCGGATATTACTGCGCGCGCACACGATATGCTGGCATTCGTCGGAATGGACGCGTTGAGCGATCAATCGGCGGGTAACCTCTCCTATGGTGACCAGCGTCGCGTTGAGATTGCAAGGGCGTTGGCGACTGAACCGAAACTCCTGCTCCTCGATGAACCCGCTGCCGGGATGAACCCACAAGAGACACAGGAACTTATAGAACTCATCTACACGATACGTGAACGAAACGTTACGGTACTCCTTATTGAACACGATGTTAAACTGGTGATGAAAATCTCGGATTGGGTGACCGTGCTTGACCACGGCGAGAAAATCAGCGAAGGTCTACCCACCGATGTCCAAAACGATGAGAAGGTCATTGAGGCGTATCTGGGGAAATCTGACGATGCTTGAACTGAGAGATATACATACATATTACGGGCAAATTCGGGCTGTGCAAGGCATTTCTATCACTGTGAACGCAGGTGAAATGGTCTGCCTCATCGGTGCGAATGGTGCAGGTAAATCGACGACCTTGATGACGGTTTCGGGGGTCCATACGCCGGTTCAAGGGAGTATCCACTTTGAGGGTGAAGATATTACGCGGCTGTCGGCGGAACAGCGAGTCGAACTCGGTATCTCACAAGTACCAGAAGGACGGCTCGTCTTTCCGGACATGAGCGTCTTTGAAAACCTTGAACTCGGGGCGTATACGCGAGAGGATCGGCAGGGCATCAGAGACGATTTAGACAAAGTTTTTCAATCTTTCCCGGTATTACAGGAGCGGCGGCGGCAGCGCGGCGGTAGCCTCAGTGGGGGGGAACAACAGATGTTAGCGATCGGGCGGGCACTGATGTCCCAACCCCGACTCCTGCTGCTGGATGAACCCTCCTTGGGACTGGCACCGCTTATCGTTAAACGGATTTTTGAGATCATTGCACAGATTAACAAGGATGGCACGACAATCCTGCTCGTTGAACAAAACGCACAACTCGCCTTACAGACAACCGATAGGGGCTACGTCATGGAGACCGGCGAGATCGCTATGGAGGGTGCTTCTGCGGAGCTGTTAGCGGACGAACGCGTGCGACAGGCGTATCTGGGGGAATAAGGAATAAATGTATCCTACGCTCATTGATTTTGGACCTATTGGCATCCACTCCTTCGGTTTAATGTTGGCGGCTGCGTTTATTACAGTCGTCTTCGTTTTGCAATATGAATTGAAGCGTCGGGGTTTTGTACCGGAAGTCGCAGCGAGCATCGTCATGGCGGCGGCTATCGGTGGGATTGTCGGTGCGAAAGTCTATTCTGCACTTTTGGATGGGTCGATAAATATCCGAGAACTATTCTCAACTGCCGGTTTAGTCTGGTATGGCGGTCTCATCGGCGGGTGTGTGGCTGTCACGATAGTGGTGGTACGATCCCCGAATCCGTACCTCCCGACGATCGACATCATCGGACCGACGCTCTTACTCGGCTATGGCATCGGTCGGATTGGGTGTCTATTGGCGGGGGATGGGGACTACGGACCGCCGTCTGACCTCCCCTGGGCGATGGCGTTCCCAAACGGCACTGTCCCCACGGATGTTCCGGTACACCCGACACCCATATATGAGTCGCTGATGTCGCTTGCGTTTTTCGGGGTGCTGTGGTCGCAACGCCACCGGTTCGAAGATGTACCGGGGACGACGTTCGGTCTGAGCCTGATGTTGCTGGGGGTTGAGCGATTTATTGCGGAATTTTGGCGGATTACGCCGCGAGTGTTGGGATGGATGACGGCAGCGCAAATTTTTAGTATTGTTGCATTTGTTTTCGGGATTGTGCTAATTTTCTGGATGAGGAGCCGTCCGCGTGCGATTGCAGCGGCACCGTCGGCAGAGGTTTCTACGCCGGCTGATGTGGCACCCTCGACACCGCGGCAGCGGCGGCGTTCGCGGCGAAGAAGGTAAAGAAGGGAAGGAGGCACCTGATGAAAATCATTTTCACCCTCTCGATGCTCTTTTGTGTAATTAACTTGCCAACTTTTGCCGAGTTGACTGTTCAAGACATCGAGAAAATTGATGGTAAAATTAAAGAGTCGGAGACGCGAATCACAGACTATGTGAATGCGGCGGAGACGCGAATCATAGACTATGTGAATGCGGCGGAGACGCGAATCACAGAAAATACAAACAGACAGATAGAGGGTATCAAAACCCCAATCACGTGGCTCATAGGGTTGTTTGTGGCACTGATAGTCCTTATAGGTCTTCCCTTAATGGCTTTGACTGTCATGGTAGGTTGGCGGAGTACAAGAGATAGTGAACAGGAAAAAATTAATCGAGAACTCCGAGAAGAAATCGAGATGCTTAAACAACGGCGAGTCGTAAGTCCGTAGCGAGACTATGGGCAAACGTGTCTATTTTTGCTGGCGAGGTTGGGAAACCTCGCCTACCTCTTTTAAGGTGTCTCTATCTAACGTGAGCTTGAAAAAAAGAGACTTCGCCCTTCTCGTAGGGGCGAGGTCACCTCGCCTGTAGGGGTTAGGAGACCTAACCCCTACGAAAGTCTTCACATATTCTTAGAATTTGCTATATATCCTAAGGTTTGGACAATTCGTGTCCGGTGCGATTTGAGTTTTCAAGGGACCATATATTTTCTCCGAGTTTCCCACACGCATGGAACTTTGAGAAAAATACCGCACGCCAGCGGAGTGTTATGTCTATAGAAAAAGGTCTATCCACCTCCCGCACGCCAGCGGAGTGCTATGTGTCCTAAAAGGATATGTTGGGTCCGTGGAACTGAAAATTGTCCAAAGTTTAGTATATATCAAACTCACGTTATATACCTTATTATATAAAACAACAGACGCGAAAAAAATAACATGGAAACGAAACGTATCTGTCTCTGGTCAGGGCCTCGGAATGTGTCTACTGCGCTGATGTACGCCTTCGCGCAACGTAGCGATACCCAAGTTGTTGATGAGCCCCTCTATGCCCACTATCTCTATAATACGGAGCGGGCAGCGGCACACCCGGGAACCGCTGAGGTAATGGCATCGATGTCAACGGACGGTGAAGCGGTGATACGGGAAGTAATCCTCGGTTCTTGTCAGAAACCGGTGCTTTTCATGAAACAGATGGCGCACCATCTCATCGATATCGACCTCGACTTCATTCGGCAGACACTGAATGTGTTTCTTATCCGTGATCCGAGGGAAATGCTTCCTTCGTTGATGAAGGTGATTGGGAAACCGACGTTGGCGGATACGGGATTCAAGACGCAGCACGATCTACTTCTGGATTTGCGGGCTGCCGGTCAATCGCCACCGATTCTTGATGCGCGGTTGCTCTTGGAGGATCCGTCGGGTGTGCTGCGTGAGTTGTGTAAGCACTTGGGGCTGCGGTTTGAGACGGAGATGCTGTCTTGGCATGTAGGCGGGTGTCCTGCGGATGGGGTCTGGGCGAAGTATTGGTATCAGAATGTGCATCGGAGTACGGGGTTTGCGCCGTATCGTCCGAAATCGGAGCCGTTTCCGGAGGCATTGGCGGATATTTTGCGGGAGTGTTTGGGGTATTATGAGGTGTTGCGCGGGGAGGCGATCAGTTATTAGCGATCCTCCCCCAACACTTCAAGAAGTTGCTTTAAAATCGCCTCCGTTTCGGCATCGCTCTTGGCGCGGTTTTGACGCAACTGCTCTAATAACTCCGCTACGGTTGGCGGTGCCTCGCCTGCTTCTGTGGGGACGGTCGCCGGTTGCCCTAAGAACAGGACATCTAACGCTTTATCTAACGTCTTCGCCGATGCAAGTTCGCTTGCCCCCGCCTTAACAACAACCATCTCCAACTTCGGACGGCGGGGTCGCGTATCATCGCCATTGCTTGTTTCTTGTCGCTTCGCCTGCAAATAGATCGCCTCAACATAGAAAAGCGCGTCCGCAATCGGTATGATAAGCAGATTCCCGCGAATCACATCGCTCGTCTCCTTCCAACCGACCTGCTGCTGCCCCGTTGCTTTATTAATGTCCTCCTCGACCTGTGTCGGGCCGGCGACATCGGCACCCTCTGGTAAGACGTAGACAATCCGCTCGCCGTAGTGTGGCGGGTCACACCGTGCGACCATCCACGCCTTCAGCCGTTTCTCACGTTTCGGGGGCGTAAACGGAATCATATTCACGAATTCCAGGGTATCTTCACCGGGGAGTTTGAGCATGGCGTAGTAGGGCATCATCTCTTGATCAGCTTCTGATGAATAATATGCCTCTTTGGGAATCAGCCACCAATCGCGGCGATGATAGAAATCGTCGGCTCGACGGTGATACGCCCCGTACATCTTCGCCTGAATTCGCGTCAAGTAATCGGGATACCGCAGGTGCGTTTTCAACCCGTCGGGCATCTCCGAGAGAGATTTAAAGAGATTCGGGAACGCTTTGCGATACGCACGCATCACGGCTTCGTCGTCCTTGATAGCATAGAAGTTGACCGCACCTGTGTAGGCGTTGACGACAGCGACCCCCGAATTTCGGATGTAGTTGAACTTCTTAAAATCGGGTTCCTCGTAAAGTTTGTTTTCTGTCAAACGTGCGGTGTCATCGACATAGACTTGTGCATTCGGGTAGTAGTGGCTCGTCACATAGAAGTCGGTGATCCACCACAACTCGCCATCGCTAATCACAATGTACGGATCGGGATCGTAGTTCAAGAAGGGGGCAATGTGTGAGACGCGGTCTTTGATAAGCCGATCGCCGTGTCGGGTCCCAATTTTGCGTCGGAACATGACGCGACTTTCGGATGTGAGGCGTTCGGAACGCAGGATTCGGAAGAAATCGAACCGGAGTGCAAAACAGAGGCGGCGGAACCATCCGCCTAAGGGAACCCCACCGTCGCCGGTATAGGTATGCCGTTCCCACGTTTCGGGCACCGCCCGTGCCGTCGCCTCGTCTATATTGCGTTGTGTGTTCACAATCACGTAGTTATTCGTCATTTCGCCGTAGTAGATCTCCGGACGTTCAACCTTGAGCGTGTCGTAGTCGCTACGGATAGGTGTATCGGCGACCCAGAAGTTTGGGAACCCGTCCTCAATAAACTCGTTTACCGGCGAAACGCAGACCCCATAGCCGTGCGTGTATTGCAGCTTCAACGGCTCCCACCCGACGATATCCTCTTCCGGACTCACTTCCCGCGCCGCGATTAACACCTGCCGATATTCATCACCGACGCGATACCGATCTACATCTGTATACGGATGGAAATCGTAGTGCGTCTGAATCTGTGCCTCGCGGAGTGCCTCGTAAAGCACGCGCCGGTCCCAGATTTGGATGTTCTTTTTAATCGCCTCGTTCTCGGTTATCATATCCAGTGTGGCGAGTCCTTTCACCCGCTCCTCCGTCATAATGGTATCGAGTTCAAAGGCGAGGCGTGTCTCTTCGATATGTCGCTGTAAGTAAGGCTCCTCTTTATCAAGGACATTGATGCGGGCATCCCAGAGGTGTAGCCCCAACGGATATACGTGAATCAGGAGGAGGTAACTCAAAACCCAGACACCGAGCGTCGCATACCACAAGAGCCGTTTCCGCCAGAAGATGTTGAATACAACGCCGAGGGCGATGCCGACCAAGACACCGCAATAGATGCGTGTCGCGCCTGCGAGGTGGAAATCGACGTAAAATAAACCGTGGAGCGATGCTAACTCCTGCGTTAAGGGACTTGTGTAGACTTTGTTCCAGAGATGCACGTAGCTCCGCCATCCACCCACGAAAAGCAACAGCACCCATAACACCGACCCGTGGAAAATGATATGCCGTTTCACGCGCTGCATGGTGTGTGCGTCCCGTCTGTAGTAGAAATTATACAGCAGTCCGACGACGATGCACGTCACCCACAGTGTTACCTGCACCCAGAGACTGACCCATCGGTGGAACGGGAAACTGAAGAGGTAGAAGTTCCGGTCTTTACCGAAATGGCTATTGGCGGTCGCACCTCCAGAGTTTGTAGGTGCGGTTTCTAACCGCACCGATTCCGCCTCACTGACTGCTGACTGCTGACCGCTATCCGCTGACGGCTGATTCCGATACCTTAAATAGACATCGTCCAACAACAACATCGGTGTTGCGAGGAGGAGTGCGGCAACGAAAGTCAGGCAGAACACGGCGCGATGGAAGGAGAACGTCTGTGTATGGGTCCAGCGTCGGAACTCGCGGGACTCCGGACAGAGGACATTCGCGATGGCGGCGTTAATGTTCATGAATCCGAGAGCAATGAGGAAGCAGACACCGAAGATACCCCACCGTATTTGCTGGAGTCCCCAAAAGACATCAGGGTGTCCGAGGCTCTCGAACCAGAGGTGTTCCGTATAGAGGTATGCCAACGGCATGAAGCTGCTCAGTGCAATAAGTCCCGTGAGTATCCAGAGCAGGGATGCCTGAAGTTTAAACGCGCCTCTCCGGCGTTGCCGGCTCCGACGGTATCGGAAGATACCCCATACTAAGGTAACAGTGCCGAGGCACGCGCTGAGCAGTAATTGTGCAATGGCGAGGTTCGATGTCATTAGAATTTCCTCATGCTATGGGTGTATCTGGTATTATTAAGAATATCACAATTCTTGAGAAAGGTGCAATGTTTTCTACTTTCTCAGTCAAAAGTGTTGACAAAAGCAGCACTATCGTTGTATACTTTTTAGACATGGACTTAAAAAAAGACGAATATGAAAGTTTAGGTCGCATTCCGAAAAGTTGGTATTTCACCTTTGCGACGTGTTTTGCGTTTGCGGTTATCCTCAACGGTTTAGTGGATTTTTTTTCGGATTGGCATTATGCTGAGTTAGGGGAGACGTTTCTGACGCGAAGTGTCAATCTGATGGCTTTAGTCGTGGGCTTGTTTTTTATAGCCGCGCACTTATGGGAGATTATCAAAATGTTGTTTTATCATTCTAACCTCATCAAGCAGAGAATCCTTGAGGAAGGTCGGCAAGAGGGTCGGCAAGAAGCCACGCAAGAACTCTTGTCCGAGCTTATGGCACTTGTGGAAAAAAATGGTGATGCTGGTATCAAGGCGTTTATAGAAGCACATCAATCGGAGACGGCGGATGACGAATAGCCATTGGTCAATGGTCTATAGTCGATGGTCATTGGCAATTAGTCAATGGTCTATAGTCGATGGTAAAGACCAATAGTTTCCAACAGCCAATAGCCAACAGCCAATAGCCATAGACCAACAGCCAACAGCCAACAGCCAACAGCCAACAGTGCCCGTCTGACAACAAGGAGACATCATGAAAAACGTTGAACTTAAACAACAAGCGATTGCTTATATTGAGCAACTCCCAACTGAAAAGCTCGAGGCCGTCCTTAACTACCTTGTTACGCTTCAGAATTCTAATCTTTGGACAGCCGAAGGCGCGTCAAAAAAACAAAAAAGTTTGAATAAAGCGACACCGCTTCTCACATTGGCAGGGACGTTGGAATGTGCCGAAGAAAACATCAGCGATCGCCATGATGAGTTGATTGGTGATGAGTTACTGGCAGAGTTATCGGGGCATGCCGATGAATGAAGTCTTTGCGGATACCGCTGGATGGGCTTCTTTCTTTCGAGAGCAGGAACGCCATCATGCAAGAGCTGTCGCTTTAATGACCCAGTGGCAAGAAGAAAATCGGCATGTTGTCACGACAAATTATGTGTTGGGCGAGCTTATTACCCTCTGTGAACGTTTGCGTGTACCGCGTTCGAGGGGTGTTTCTTATATTCAGAGCGTTCGCGCCGAGACTTGGATCGAAATCGTACATATAGACGAGCGATTTGACGCGCAAGCGTGGGAGCTACTCGAAAACAGATTGGATAAGACGTGGAGTCTGGTTGACTGTGCAAGTTTTGTGGTCATGGAACAGCGGGGCTTGACGGATGCGCTAACGACGGATCATCACTTTGAGCAAGCTGGCTTTGTCCGACTTCTTTTGTGATTTGAAATTCAGTTGCGACGTGTTTTGCGTTTGCGGTTATCCTCAACGGTTTAGTGGAATTTTTTTTCGGGCAGCCAATAGCCAACAGCCATAGACCAACAGCCATTCACCAACCCCTTTTTTTCAAAAAAAATATTGACACATAACACGAAATTGTGGTATAATTCTTAAATAAACAATAACGCCATCTCGCTACAAAACCTAAACAGGCGTTAAAACTTGTCAATTAAAACTGAATATCCCTTGACATCACATCACAATTGTGGTATAATTCTCTCAACACGTAAATGAAAAGGTCTGGTGTTACCCGTAACCCTTTTCCCAGAAATAGCGTTTTAGGTATAGCGGGGTTTCTAACCCCGAACCGCTAAAAAAAGCACTTGACTTTTTTTATAACCGTTTTATACGCTAATACGTCTAATTACTTCAATAAGTAAGAAAAGCAAGGGTTTCCAAATCCCGACACTTCGGTAGGCAGGATTTCGGAACCCCACAAGGTTAGTTCAGAATAGATTTCATCCCTGAATCTGTTCTTGAAATTTGATACGAAGAAGCGCGTTATGTTAACGCGCAGTGGAACGATACGTTAGGTATCGTTCCACGAAGTTAGATAAAGTTTTTTAGTTTGAATTTAAATGGAGGAAAATAACGAATGTTGTCAAAATTGACATTTTCCTTAGTTTTCGTTTTAATGGTGGCACTCGTAGCGGGTCCGGCATTGGCACAGACCGTTACCCTTGGTGCCAATCTCAACACCGGTGTGGATACCGATGGTGATACGACTGATGGGCCTATAGGAAAGAATCATTTTGTCGTTGCTATCCCTGCGGTGAATGCAAATATAACTCTCCCAGCTGATAGTACTGCGAGCCCTGCTGTCGCTACTAGAATGGGCGATACTGTAACGGTCGCTGCTTTACCAAACCTCGCGGATCTTTTCGCCTTTGGTGGTACGATTGAGCTCCTGCTTGGGGCACTCGATGCCACCGCCGCTACTGCTAAAACAGCACCTGCGAATTATCGCCTCGCCATCACCGAAATTATGTGGGGTATTGATGCCGGTGTCACTACTGCTGGGGATGAGGATAACTCTCAGTGGATTGAAATCTACAACGAGGGTGATGCCTTGTTCGCTGCCGATGAAGTTCGTCTTGTGTTCACCACAAACCAGCGAGTGGATCGCCTTGGTACGACGGTGGACAATGGCGATGTGGCGGGTCTCACAGCAGATGCCACCTATACCGTCGTTGACCGTGTTTCTGTCATCAACCGTTTTGGTAACAGATGGGCACTGAAAGGTCAGAGTGGTCGGACAGCCCTGACTACAGGGGTTGATGAACCAATTTCCAACCTTGTTTCCATGTATCGTAAACGTAGCACGAACGATGCGAAGACTGGGTACAAGTACAAGGATGGCAAACCCGATGGCGACAAGTTCGCTGATGGCACGGATGCTGGTCAGTGGTTTGCGTCTGTCGGACGTCGCAACATGAGTGGTGCTTTTATTGGTACACCTGGTGCGGTTCAGCAAGATGACGGCGGTCAAGTGGTCTCTGCGAAGGCACCTGCTTCGCTGCCTGTCGGCACAGTCATCATCAACGAGATTTATAACTCAGCGGGTCTGAAGTGGATTGAACTTCATAACACTGGCACAGCTGCGGTGAACGTCAAAAAGTATAGAATGCACGCGGTATATGGTGACAAGAAACAGGATGTGGTCTTCTCGATTCCTGATAAAGACGCGAACATTCCTGCGGGCGGTTTTTTGGTCGTCACGAACCAACAACCTGCCGATAGCATCTTGGCGGGTGGTGTAGATCTGCATGATTCCAACAAGTTTCCGGCAGGTGCTAGCCAGTTGTATGTCGTTACAGATGTCAACATGCCTGAAAAAGGGTTCTTGTTGGTTCTCCGAAACGGCAACGATAAGACGAATCACGAGAAGATTGTAGACATCGCTGGTAGCGATTTCGTGAAAGTAGCGGACGCCACGATCGTGACGGATGTTTGGCCCCTGCGGGGTTGGACGGTTCCGGGTGATATTGTTCATGCAGATTTCGGCGACAAAAGTGATGCCGCTGATAGTCTGAATCGTAACACGGGTATGACCTACGCCCGTATTGAGCAGAAGAGTGGTGGCAACCGTTTGCACAAGGATCACTGGGAGATGAAAGGCCCGGTAGGCGGTCTGGGTTATGATCCAGGTGTTGACTTGGCGATTGCGCCGGGAACGCCCGGGTATGCGAACAACGCTCAGAAAGCGAACCCTGCTGATATCATGGGTGAAGTGGTCATCAGTGAGATCATGTATGATCCGGGTGCCAATGGTAACCTCGTGCAGTGGATAGAACTCTATAACTCTTCGATGACGCAATCTGCGCTCCTCAACGGCGATTGGGAACTTGAGATTCGTAACATTGATACGGATGTCGAGTCCTATGTTGATGCGAAGTTCAAGTTTGAAGGTAAGGTGATTCTGCCGAACCAGACGCTGTTATTGGTCTCAGACCGTAGCAGTGCGAGTGATGTTCCGAGCAATCGGATCTATAACCTGTATCAACGGCATCGTAGCGAGTTGGGTCTCTCAGCGCGTAAGAGCATTCTGTTGAGCAGTATCGGTTTCCATCTTGAACTCAGATATAAGACGACCGTAGTGGACGAAGTCGGTAACGTCATGGTTGATGGTCCGCGGCGTAGCGTGCAATGGGCATTGCCTGAGACGGGTGGCGATATGCGTCATTCGATCGTCCGTGGCTTTGGCACGCGTGATCTTGATGGGACTGCGGATCCAGCGGATGATGGCACGATGATGTCTTCATGGTTGATGGTAGATAGCGTCGGTAGTTACTACGGCCACCGTGATGATGTCGGTTCCCCCGGACATCGTGAAGGTTCTCCCTTACCGGTCTCTCTCTCAAGTTTCCGTCCGGTTCGCGATCAAGCGACAGGTCAAGTCGTGATTACCTGGGTCACCCAATCCGAGTTGAACAACGCTGGGTTTAACATCCTGCGGAGTGAAGCGAAAGACGGTGCGTTCCAAGTCATCAACGTCAAAGGTATCATTGCTGGCCACGGCACGACGAGTGAAAAGCATCTGTATACCTACACAGACACAACCGCGAAACCCAACGTTGTTTATTACTATCAGATCGAGGATGTCTCCTTAGATGGTGAGCGCACAACCCTGCGCACGACGCATCTACGTGGAAACGTCACCGCTGCGGGTAAAGACATTACGACGTGGGGCGATATGAAATCACAGAAGTAACTCAGGGATATTCTAACTAACCTAAACAAGACAGGGCGGTGGACTTCGGTTCGCTGCCCTGTTTTTTTTAATGGCTGTTAGCGGTTTGCGATTGGCTGTTGGCGACTGGCGGTTTGCGAACGAAATATGTAGGCGCGGTTTCCCAACCGCGTCCGACAATTAGATACACGCCTCCGAAGTGTCGAAATCGCTGTTGCTGCACTCGCCGGTCGGATAGACGGGGTTGAAGGTCGGATAGACGGGGTTGAAGGTCGTATCGGCGGGGTTGAAAAACAGATCGTACATGACCGGTGCGGTTAGAATGCACTTCGCATTTGATCGAGTACGCTGCAAAACCGCACCTACAAGTGAAGTGCGTAAGTCCTATAAATGTTATTGACCCGAACTCAACCACCCCGAAGTAACCCGTTCCGTTGTTTCGGGTTGTCAATGTTGAGGGTGCATGTCATTGAGACACTGCTTTTTGAGTGTCCTGTGTGGTTTGTGGTGCTCTCTGTTGTGCTTTCAGTAATGCGAAAATAGAGATGATGAACGCACCAACAGCACAGAGGGTAACGATCCAGTCTCTTAAGACACCAAAACCGATGCTGCGTCCTCGTATTTCCGCAACACCTGTTTCGACGGTCCGCAGACGTGTATCAATCCCGTCAACTTTTGTGTCTACTTTCTCTACACGTGACGTGACGGCTGTTTCTGATTCTTTGACGATCTGGCGTATCTTTTCCAGGTCTTGAGTGGTCAACTCACCCAGAGCGGGTAAAGCGATCACTGAAAAGAGTATCGAGAGGGCGAGTATCGTTTTCATGAGATGTTCCAGTTCCAGTTTGATTTATCCCCCTGCAATGGTGGGAGGGTGGCAGAAACAGAAAAAGAATTCCGTTCATTGCAGTGCCACCCTAAACTGGTTCTTTAAGAGTGTAGCAGATTGGCGAAAATGAGGCAAGTCAAATTTTTCAAGCCGAGTGCGGTTGCAAACCGTGAAGAAACACCCCAGCAAAAACCCTACCGGGACTGGGGGTCTAAAATCGGATTTTCTAAATTTTTGAATTTTATTTTTCAAGCCGAGTGCGGTTTCCCAACCGCGCCGATTTTGTTGAGTCCCGTAGGGGCGGCATGTTTCTTGTTATTTTTTTTACGCAACACAGTCTTTTACCACTCAATAGTTAGCGGATAGCGGTTCGCAGACCGATGCCCCACCAAAATATTTACACACCCTTTTCAGTGGCGTTTATAGTAAACCTGAAAAATAACAAGATACTTCTTGATGGTTAGCGTTTCCAATACCCCCTTGATAAAGGGCGGGGAATGCCATTAAGGAGAACCTTCATACCGTTGATTTCGGGGCGGTATGTTTAGAGTTCCTTATCGGTTTGCAGCCCCATAAGTTTTCAGAGCTGTGATAAAAGCGTCAAGACTTGGTGTCTGTATCGCCTCTCGGAGGCATCGCTTCAGGCGTGTCAAATTGTCAATCGCCTCAAGCGCGGGTTTTAGGGTCTGTGGTGTATTTCCGTGAAAGCGTGTATCAAGGCACAGCAATATGCTTTCAATAGTCGTCTCTTTTGTGCCTTGTTCGATACCTTGTTCGATGAGTACTTCGGCCATAGATTGTGCCATGGTTTCTACCTCCGTTTGATAACTATGCTCCTTTACAACTGTTATTAAGTCAAGTATAGCATATTTCGGATGTGGCGTCAAATGCTGCACTTCCGCATTTTTCTCTTGACACCGAACCCTAAATATGCTTTACTATCTCCAAAAGGAGACACCCGATGAAAGCTATGCTTCTGCTCTCAATACTCTTATGTATGCTTCCGTTACCAGCACTCGCTGAGTTAACAGATGCGGATCTGAATAAAATTCGCTTGATTGTCAACGAGGAAGTCACCAAAGAACTCGCGAAAGAACTCGCGCCAATCAAAGCCGACATCGCGCAATTAGATACACAACTCCGACAATTAGATACACGCCTCCGAAGTGTCGAAATCGCTGTTGCTGCACTCGCCGGTCGCATAGACGGGATTGAAGGTCGGATAGACGGGGTTGATGGTCGTATCGGTGGACTCGAAGGTCGTATCGGTGGGGTTGAAAAACAGATCGTACATGCGACGAATGTAACGTATGGGCTGATTGCGCTCATCGTCGTTGCCATAGGGATCCCAGCGTGGTGGGGCAAAAGAGACCGCGACCAAGAGCAAAAAATTGAAGCACTCAGACAGGAAATCGAAGCACTCAAACACCAAAAGACGGTAAGTCCTTAGTTAGCGATTCGCAGACCGGTGCCCCGCAAGCGATAGCAAATCTTTTTCCGGAGGACATCATGCAAGACTCATCTGTTTACCAATACATTATTGAAAAAGGCAGAGCGGAAGGCATCGAGCAAGGCATCGAGCATGGCATCGAGCAAGGCATCGAACAAGGCATCGAACAAGGCAAGCAGTTAGGTGCGAAAGAAAGCACTATAGAGGCGATACTTCTGCTCTTAGATGCCCGTTTTCAGGCAAACGCTGCAGAAATATTGAAGTCTGCCCTTGAAGGGATTGCTGATTTGCCACGCCTCAAGCACTTGCTGAGGCATGCTGCCGAGGCCCAAAGCCTTGAAGTTTTCATCAGCACCCTAATAACGAATGGTGATTCGGCAGCACCCTAATAACGAACGGTGATTCGGCTTAAGCGGCTATTAAGGCGGGCTTTTTGCGGGCTCACCGCACTATCCCAACAGTCTTTTACCACCGCATTTTTCTCTTGACACCGAACCCTAAATATGCTTTACTATCTCCAAAAGGAGACACCCGATGAAAGCTATGCTTCTGCTCTCAATACTCTTATGTATGCTTCCGTTACCAGCACTCGCTGAGTTAACAGATGCGGATCTGAATAAAATTCGCTTGATTGTCAACGAGGAAGTCACCAAAGAACTCGCGCCAATCAAAACCAAAATCGCTGAATTAGATACACGCCTCCGAAGTGTCGAAATCGCTGTTGCTGCACTCGCCGGTCGGATAGACGGGGTTGATGGTCGTATCGGCGGACTTGAAGGTCGTATCGGTGGGGTTGAAAAACAGATCGTACATGCGACGAATGTAACGTATGGGCTGATTGCGCTCATCGTCGTCGCCATAGGGATCCCAGCGTGGTGGGGCAAAAGAGACCGCGACCAAGCGCAAAAAATTGAAGCACTCAGACAGGAAATCGAAGCACTCAAACACCAAAAGACGGTAAGTCCTTAGTTAGCGATTCGCAGACCGATGCCCCGCCAACACGACCGACAAAATAAATTTTTCAAAAAAGATTTGACAAAAAACACAACTTCAGGTATAATTATAAAAGTTAGAACTTGAGTTTACGCACATTTACGCACAACCCTTAACAACGCAGATAGCTTTTTTTGAAGAAATGCTTGACATCACAACACAATTGTGATATAATTTCCGCAACAGATAGATGAAAGGGTCTGGTGTTACCCGTAACCCTTTTCCCAGAAATAGCGTTTTAGGTATAAGTGGGGTTTCTAACCCCGAACCGCTAAAAAAAGCACTTGACTTTTTTTCAGAACCGTTTTACAATCTAATTACGTCAATAAGTAAAAAAGCAGGGGTTTCCAAATCCCGACACTTCGGTAGACAGGATTTCCGAACCTCGGCTCTTCAGTAGGAGGGGCTTGTAGCCCCGATCTTACAAGGTTAGTTCAGAATAGATTTCATCCCTGAATCTGTTCTTGAAATTTGATATGAAGAAGCGCGTTATGTTGACGCGCAGTGGAACGATACGTTAGGTATCGTTCCACGAAGTTAGATAAAGTTTTTTAGTTTGAATTTAAATGGAGGAAAATAACGAATGTTGTCAAAATTGACATTTTCCTTAGTTTTCGTTTTAATGTTAGCGCTCGTAGCGGGTCCGGCATTGGCACAGACCGTTACCCTTGGTGCCAATCTCAACACCGGTGTGGATACCGATGGT
Organism: Candidatus Poribacteria bacterium; assembly: GCA_963662915.2. Taxonomy (GTDB): domain Bacteria; phylum Poribacteria; class WGA-4E; order WGA-4E; family WGA-3G; genus WGA-3G. The sequence goes on from CAXXEU010000002.1 coordinate 4,718,182, forward strand.
GATACGACTGATGGGCCTATAGGAAAGAATCATTTTGTCGTTGCTATCCCTGCGGTGAATGCAAATATAACTCTCCCAGCTGATAGTACTGCGAGCCCTGCTGTCGCTACTAGAATGGGCGATACTGTAACGGTCGCTGCTTTACCAAACCTCGCGGATCTTTTCGCCTTTGGTGGTACGATTGAGCTCCTGCTTGGGGCACTCGATGCCACCGCCGCTACTGCTAAAACAGCACCTGCGAATTATCGCCTCGCCATCACCGAAATTATGTGGGGTATTGATGCCGGTGTCACTACTGCTGGGGATGAGGATAACTCTCAGTGGATTGAAATCTACAACGAGGGTGATGCCTTGTTCGCTGCCGATGAAGTTCGTCTTGTGTTCACCACAAACCAGCGAGTGGATCGCCTTGGTACGACGGTGGACAATGGCGATGTGGCGGGTCTCACAGCAGATGCCACCTATACCGTCGTTGACCGTGTTTCTGTCATCAACCGTTTTGGTAACAGATGGGCACTGAAAGGTCAGAGTGGTCGGACAGCCCTGACTACAGGGGTTGATGAACCAATTTCCAACCTTGTTTCCATGTATCGTAAACGTAGCACGAACGATGCGAAGACTGGGTACAAGTACAAGGATGGCAAACCCGATGGCGACAAGTTCGCTGATGGCACGGATGCTGGTCAGTGGTTTGCGTCTGTCGGACGTCGCAACATGAGTGGTGCTTTTATTGGTACACCTGGTGCGGTTCAGCAAGATGACGGCGGTCAAGTGGTCTCTGCGAAGGCACCTGCTTCGCTGCCTGTCGGCACAGTCATCATCAACGAGATTTATAACTCAGCGGGTCTGAAGTGGATTGAACTTCATAACACTGGCACAGCTGCGGTGAACGTCAAAAAGTATAGAATGCACGCGGTATATGGTGACAAGAAACAGGATGTGGTCTTCTCGATTCCTGATAAAGACGCGAACATTCCTGCGGGCGGTTTTTTGGTCGTCACGAACCAACAACCTGCCGATAGCATCTTGGCGGGTGGTGTAGATCTGCATGATTCCAACAAGTTTCCGGCAGGTGCTAGCCAGTTGTATGTCGTTACAGATGTCAACATGCCTGAAAAAGGGTTCTTGTTGGTTCTCCGAAACGGCAACGATAAGACGAATCACGAGAAGATTGTAGACATCGCTGGTAGCGATTTCGTGAAAGTAGCGGACGCCACGATCGTGACGGATGTTTGGCCCCTGCGGGGTTGGACGGTTCCGGGTGATATTGTTCATGCAGATTTCGGCGACAAAAGTGATGCCGCTGATAGTCTGAATCGTAACACGGGTATGACCTACGCCCGTATTGAGCAGAAGAGTGGTGGCAACCGTTTGCACAAGGATCACTGGGAGATGAAAGGCCCGGTAGGCGGTCTGGGTTATGATCCAGGTGTTGACTTGGCGATTGCGCCGGGAACGCCCGGGTATGCGAACAACGCTCAGAAAGCGAACCCTGCTGATATCATGGGTGAAGTGGTCATCAGTGAGATCATGTATGATCCGGGTGCCAATGGTAACCTCGTGCAGTGGATAGAACTCTATAACTCTTCGATGACGCAATCTGCGCTCCTCAACGGCGATTGGGAACTTGAGATTCGTAACATTGATACGGATGTCGAGTCCTATGTTGATGCGAAGTTCAAGTTTGAAGGTAAGGTGATTCTGCCGAACCAGACGCTGTTATTGGTCTCAGACCGTAGCAGTGCGAGTGATGTTCCGAGCAATCGGATCTATAACCTGTATCAACGGCATCGTAGCGAGTTGGGTCTCTCAGCGCGTAAGAGCATTCTGTTGAGCAGTATCGGTTTCCATCTTGAACTCAGATATAAGACGACCGTAGTGGACGAAGTCGGTAACGTCATGGTTGATGGTCCGCGGCGTAGCGTGCAATGGGCATTGCCTGAGACGGGTGGCGATATGCGTCATTCGATCGTCCGTGGCTTTGGCACGCGTGATCTTGATGGGACTGCGGATCCAGCGGATGATGGCACGATGATGTCTTCATGGTTGATGGTAGATAGCGTCGGTAGTTACTACGGCCACCGTGATGATGTCGGTTCCCCCGGACATCGTGAAGGTTCTCCCTTACCGGTCTCTCTCTCAAGTTTCCGTCCGGTTCGCGATCAAGCGACAGGTCAAGTCGTGATTACCTGGGTCACCCAATCCGAGTTGAACAACGCTGGGTTTAACATCCTGCGGAGTGAAACGAAAGACGGTGAGTTCCAAGTCATCAACGTCAAAGGTATCATTGCTGGCCACGGCACGACGAGTGAAAAGCATCTGTATACCTACACAGACACAACCGCGAAACCCAACGTTGTTTATTACTATCAGATCGAGGATGTCTCCTTAGATGGCGAGCGCACAACCCTGCGCACGACACATCTACGTGGAAACGTCACCGCTGCGGGTAAAGACATTACGACGTGGGGCGATATGAAATCACAGAAGTAACTCAGGGATATTCTAACTAACCTAAACAAGACAGGGCGGTGGACTTCGGTTCACTGCCCTGTTTTTTTTATAGTCGTCAGTTTTCAGTGGTCAGTTATCAGTTATCAGTTATGCCCTGTAGCAAAAGGCATGCCAGAGAAATCAAGCCTCGTAGGGGCGAGGTCGCCTCGCCCGTTGGACCGACAGTGCCCAATTAATTATAGATTTCACAATAAGGTTTCAGTCAAGAAATAAATTGCGTCTATGCCCCAGCCGCGTAGAGACGACATCTCTCCACAACCCTTGTAACCAACCCCCCATTTAAACGTATTTTATAGTTGTCAGTTATCAGTTGTCAGTAAGATAGCCAACAGCCAGAATTAAAAAATACTTGACATCACCTTTCAATTTGTGATAAAATTCATCTATACGGCAGCAGCTTCGCCAGAAGAGAGGTTCCGTTGAACGGAAAACCCAGAGCAACGCTCTTATCAAGTCGATTGGACTGGATCGTTTTTCAGATTCTAATCCTATTCATTTTGACAATTGTATATACCGTGATTATTTGGCGAGTTGAGGCACCGAACACACAAACGACACTGGATACCTTTAGAACCGTCGTGAAAGAAGTCGTTCCGTTTTCACAGTATACGATCATCTGTCTTGTAGGGATCTTCGAGTTAGGAGGGACACTGATGCTACTTTACTTTCATAAGATAGAACAAGCCACGAAACAAGGCTTAGAACAAGGGCGCGAACAGGGGCGCGAACAGGGTCGCGAACAGGGCATTGAACAAGGGCGATCACAGACCCACCGTGAATGGTCAGATTGGAATACACGTCGACAGGAAGCGGAAGCCAAGGGCATCCCGTTCAACGAGCCGCCACCCGCAATGCCTCAAAACGGAACAGGCAAATAGCCATTAGTCGTTGGCAATTGGTCGATGGTCTATAGCCAATGGAAAACCCGTTCGCTACGCTCACCTTTGGTCAAGGGTCTATAGCAAGAGAAAGAGATATTTCGTAACGCGTGCGCCTTTAGGGGTTTAATATGCAAGAGCACGTCCTAACAGCAATAGAAAATTTGCGCGAAGATATAGCGCGCGCGCGAGCCGAGTCTCGTACAGATATAGAGAAGTTGCGCGAAGAGCTCCACACAGATATAGAGAAATTGCGCGAGGAGTCCCACGCGGATATAGGGAAGTTGCGCGAAGAGTCTCGTGAAGATATAAAAAATCTGCGCGAAGATATGACAGGTATGAAGTCCGACATCGCGTGGATAAAAGGGAAATTAGAAGGACGTTCAGAAGTCCGCCACCTTTTCCTCACCGGTATTTCCATCGTGATCGCTATTTCAGCCGTCATCGTCGCCGTGTGGAAAGGGTAAGTAGCCAATAGTCGTTGGCAATTAGTCGATGGTAAGACAAAGTTTGCAAGTTCAAAGTTGCTAAGTGGTGTTCCTGCACCAAAAGTCTCTTTCAACTTTCAACTTTCGTTCACTTGAGAACACTTTTAAACTTTACCTGCCATTAGCCATTTTTTAGTTTGAATTTAAGAGGGGTTCCCACCTAAAGTTCCCCTATCACATAATTTTTTTAGCAAATAGCCAATAGTCGTTGGCTGTTAGTCGATGGTAAGACAAAGTTTGCAAGTTCAAAGTTGCTAAGTGGTGTTCCTGCACCAAAAGTCTCTTTCAACTTTCGTTCACTTGAGAACACTTTTAAACTTTACCTGCCATTAACCATAAGCCATTTCTTAGTTTGAATTTAAGAGGTATATTTTTACATGAAAAACTTAATGACACGAAAAATCGTCCTCGGTCTGCTGATGACGCTGGTGCTGGGGTTTGGGGTGCAGGGGACTGCGGACGCTATTACTACTCTTAATCCTAGTTTTACTCCAGTAGATCTTAATAATTTAGATATTGGAGGAACGATTACCATAAGTAGTCTTAGTGCTAGTGCCGATCTGTCTACTGTTCGGGAATTTGTTTCTATTACTGTCAGTGGCGGTGGTGCGAACTTTCCAGACCCAACTGACAATACTAGGACTGTAACTTCGTATACATGGAACGAAACTGATACCTCAGATCCTATAGATCATAAAGATGGAACCCTTTCTAATCCAACCTCGGTGACTATCACCGTTCGGAGTGCGGAAAAAGTTACGGTTACAGTGCGTTATACTGAAACTTACGATACCGATAAATCTCGGAATACCAGTATTGTTAGGACGTATTACGTAGTGAGGAATCCATTGGATGTCCCCCAGGGGGACACTATTACGCTCAGAGGTGTAACCAACGGTGTTGGCTATCCCTACGATCACCGACAAGATATACAAATTTCTAATGGGGGAGGCTCGAACAATTCGGTTACTTATTCACTACCTAACAGCGATTTTCAGACAGGAGCCCTCTATGTGAAGGAAGGGAACCGTACCAGATTTGGTGACAACGAAATTACGACTTCCAGTGCTGCTCAAGTCTGGCTGAGTATGGGTGCCAGAACTGGATTAGATACTCCTCTGACTACTGGGGGCACTAACTTAGTTACAGCCACGGTTGATGGCAACAGGAACGAAACGACCGCTGTCTATATCTATGGGCGTCCTTCGTTATCAGCGAGTGTGACGGGTGACGGTATTGGTGCTGACAATGATAGCACCCCAGCTCCCGACGGAACGGAGATTCCAGGTGCTTTTACCGTTACGGTAAGGGATGAGTCATCAGAGACAGGTGCGGCGGTTCCTAATGTTCCAGTCAGATTCGATGTCAAAGATAAAACCCAAACTGGCGGGAGGTTGTTCCAAGCGGCTAATGCTGTTATTGTTGATTCCTCAAACAGAGTAATATCCAATCCAACGCAGGGCGTTAGTACGCTATATGTGAGGACTCCTCACACCTCTGCTGCTGCTGCTTTAGTTAATTTCCAACTCGGAACTGCCAGCAGAAAACAGGTGGTTAATGTTAGTGCTCTGGGCAAGAACGAAGATCTTACTGCGTACGCTGATGTTGATGCTGTTCGGACATTGACGCTTATAGGTCGACAACGACGGGGTACCACCAATCTATATGATTTAAGAATCGAAGTACGAGATGATGGAGACGAGGTGTCGGACGTAGACGTAACTTTCAGCACACTTAAAGGGAGTATTCAGACCTCGGCAACTACTGACCGTACTGGACAAGTGCGAGTCGTTTATGATTCAGAGGGCGAATCAGGTGTTTTGGAAGTTAAAGCGAGTGTTCCTAAAACAGGTGAGGATGACGAAACAGAAACTGTTAAGTTAACCATTAACGTCAGTGGCGGCAGCGTAACACCAACGACTAACCAGAACAACAACCAACAAGGCACCGACAGAGATGCCCTCTCCTTCAACTTAGGAACTTCCATCACCGGTAACGAAGACGACGGGATTACGCTTGAAGCACGCGCAACGGATCGAGATGGATTTAGGGCACCCGGCGTGCCTGTCACGTTTACCATCAGCGATTCCGACGCAGGCAGCCTCTCGAGTTCATCCGCTACAACTGATAACAACGGGGTCGCACGGATAGTCCTCACACTCGGAGATGAGGGCGGGGATATCACTGCGAGGGCTACCGGGTATGATTCGGTAACGGCGAGTATCACCATTGAACCGACTGCGACTGACTTGGAGGCGTTTTCTGGGAATAACCAAAACGGTGCACCAGGAACAACCCTCTCCTCACCCTTTGTTGTCCGCTTCAGAGATGACGATGGCGACCCGATTTCAGGCGCAACGATCACGTTCACTGTGGAAACGGGCGGCGGATCGCTCTCAAATTCAACGGATACTACGGATTCTGACGGCGAGGCGGAGACAACCCTCACATTGGGAACAAGCGGCATACGGAACAGCGTCCGGGCAAGTGTTGATTCTGCACAATACCCAGGTGTCGGCTCCGCACTCTTCACTGCCGATGCAACACTCGGCCCCGAAGCAATCGTCACTGCCGGCGGCGACGATCAAATTGGACAGGTGGATAGACTGCTTGACGAAGACTTGAGCGTTCAAGTCGTGGATAGTGACGACAACGGGGTTTCAGGGGTACTCGTCCGCTTCCGGGTTACCGAAGGTAGAGGCCGCCTCACACGCAATAGCGCACGGACAGGCCCTGACGGTTACGCAGAAATCGGGTTCACGCCCACTGCTGACGGTGAAGCGGTCGTTGAAGCATACGCAACTGGACTCGATTCGGCGTTCTTCACTATCGCAACGGGCGACCCGCCAGACGCAATCGTCATGGTCTCCGGGAATAACCAGAGCGGTAGACCCGGCACACGGCTCGCCAATCCGCTCGTCGTTGAAGTCATTGATGAAAACGACGAACCAGTTTCGGGGGTTACCGTAACATTCGCTGTCACCGCTGGCGGCGGTAGCGTTGCACCGGCAAGTGCGACGACCAATAGCAGCGGACGCGCACAGACGCGTTTCACACTCGGCGATGAACCCGGGGATAACCGAGTCGCTGCACGCGTGTCGGGACTCACGCCTGTGAACTTCAATGCGACATCAGGGATGCAAGTCCACCTCAACGCTTCAGAACGGCCACCGCTGTATTGGATCAGCAGAAACGACGGGAAACTCTATCGACTCGTTGATGACGCAGTCGAAAGCCTCGCACCGAACGTCACGGGTATCACGAACGTCGCCGTGGATGCTGCGAACAACGTCCTCTATCTCAGTGTACAAACAGGTGAAAACCGAGGCGAAATCCGGCGCGCCAACCTCAACGGTGGCAACGTCCGGACGTTGAAGCGGATCACTGCCGTGCCGATGGGCATCACGGTGGATAGCACGGGGGATACCCTCTACTGGGCAAACTCGCGCGGACGTATCCAGAGTATGCCGACGGCGGGTAGCACGAAGTTGACAAACGTACTGCAGAACCTCCGCAACCCGACGATTGTTGTTTCCAATGGACATCTCTACTGGACCGAGTCTATCGGGCGGATCCGTCGGATCGACCTGACGGACGCGCAGCAGACGATCCAAAACATCGCCACAGGTCTCGGTGAACCCTTAGGTCTCTCAATTGCGAAAGGCAAGGTTTACTGGGTAGAACGGGATGCCGGTGGGTCTGGTTCTCTGAACCGGTCGAACCTCGACGGGTCTAACGCGCAGGAACTTAAAACCTTCGCATCGGGTGTGCCGACATCGCTTGCGGTGGATTCGGGTGACAACAAGATTTACTGGACGAAGGGCACAGGCAAAATCCAGCGTTCCAACCTTGCGGGTAAATTCGTGAGAGACGTTGCGAGTGGTCTGATGAACCCGACAGGTATTACGTTGAGCGTTGCAGCGGCGGATGGGACGGCTACGACGACCCCAGCCACCCCGAATACCCAACAGACGAACAACAACCAGCAGACGAATTTCTCGCGGTATGACATCAACCGAGATGGTGCGGTCAACAATGCCGATACACGCGCAGTTGCCGCAGCGGTCGGACAGAGCGGAGACGCGATAACGAACGCTCGCACGGATGTAGACGGGTCTGGCACGGTAGACGTGACCGACCTGATCCTCGTCTTGGGTAACCTCGACGATGATGTCGCTGCACCTACGATTGCTATTGACGTGAAAGCACTGGACGTCGATTTTGATCGTGTGCAGGAGCAGGTCGAGGTATTGTTGGCATCGGGTGACCGGTCGATCGCAGCGCAGCGTGCGTTGCTGTATCTCCAACACCTATTAGCCTCCGCACGTCCCGACGAGACAGTGTTGTTAGCGAACTATCCGAATCCGTTTAACCCGGAGACATGGATACCCTATCACTTAGCAGAAAGCACAGAAGTGCGTGTGAACATCTACGATGCGCAAGGCGTCTTGGTGCGTGCGTTGACCCTCGGTCATCAGACAGCGGGTTACTACACATCTCGGAGCCGTGCGGCGTATTGGGATGGACGGAACGCCCTCGGTGAACGCGTCGCGAGCGGTATCTATTTCTACCAGTTGCAAACGGACAAGGTTTCGCCCCTGCGGAAAATGGTGATTTTGAAGTAGGAATTGGCTAAGGGTCAATGGCAATTAGTCGATGGTCAATGGTTGATGGTAAAGACCAAAAGCCAATAGCTATGAGCCAACAGCCATTAGCCATTAGCCATTAGCAAAAAAGGCGCGGTCTTTCAGGACCGCGCCTTTTTTTCCGGTGTGTATCCGTTCAGAATCGCGGATTATCACGGATTTATGGTTAAGGTGTGTTACGCATCTGCCCAAAAGCCGTTTTGCCACAAAACGTCTCTTAAAATCCGTGCGACTCCGCGCTCTCATCCGTGCTAATCCGCGATTCAGCATCCGTGATTAAAATCCGTGCTAATCTGCGCGACTCTGCGCTTCAGCATCTCTTAAAATCCGTGCTAATCCGCGCTCTCATCTGCACTAACCCGCGTTTCAGCATCTCTTAAAATCCGCGTGACTCTGCGATCTCATCCGCGTAAATCCGCGATTCAGAATCAGGTTTAAGGGTTCACACGATTGGGTTGTGAAAGTACCAGTCTTTTAAAATTTAGGCTGTTTTCACCGAAATTGATTAATAAACCCACTTCTAACCGATATGCCCTCAAATAATTTAATAGCTGCACTTCGTGTACAGTTTCTAACGTAGAGGTCGCCTTTAATTCCACCAACACGCGTTCTGCGACAACGAAATCCACTCGGCGAGTGCCGATAGGTTTTGAGAAGTCCTTATAGAAAATGTCCCGCTCAACTTCGCGGGCATACGCCAAACCGGCTGTGCGCATTTCAAAAGCCAAAGCACGCTGGTAAATGACTTCTTGGAAGCCATATCCTAAAGACTTATGGACTTCAAACGCCGCCCCAATAATTTTTTCAGTTATGTCTTTGTGTTTCAAATTATTTTTCATTTTTAGGGTTCCCTTTATCTGAATTGCTTTCGAGATTGCATCATAGCATATACCTTTTGGTGTGTCAATGAAACCTTCTATTGTTGTTTTTTCTATGTATTCAGAATCACGGATTGGTTCTCGGCTGATTCGGATTTATAGCTAAGGTGTGTTACGCATCTGCCCAAAAGCCGTTTTGACACAAAACGTCTCTTAAAATCCGCGCTAATCCGCGATTTAATCTGCGCTAATCCGCGATTCAGTATCCATGATTAGCATCTGCGCTAATCCGCGATTCAGCATTTCTTAAAATCCGCGCGACTCCGCGCTCTCATCTGTGCTAATCCGCGCTTCAGCATCTACGTAAATCCGCGATCTCATCTCCGCGACTCTGCGCGACTCTGCGCTTCAGCATCTCTTAAAAATCCGTGCTAATCCGCGATCTCATCTGCGCTAATCCGCGATTCAGTATCCATGATTAGCATCTGCGTGACTCTGCGCTCTCATCCGTGCGACTCTGCGCTTCAGCATCTCTTAAAATCCGCGCGACTCTGCGCTCTCATCCGTGCTAACCCGCGCTTCAGCATCTCTTAAAAATCCGTGCTAATCCGCGCTCTCATCCGTGCGACTCTGCGCTTCAGCATCCATGATTAGCCTCCGTGCTAATCCGCGCTCTCATCTGCACTAATCCGCGATTCAGCATCTCTTAAAATCCGTGCGACTCTGCGCTCTAATCCGCGCTTCAGCACCTCTTAAAATCCGCGTGCCTCTGCGATCTCATCTGCGCGCCTCCGCGATTCAGTATCCGTAATTAGCCTCCGTGCGCCTCTGCGCTCTCATCCGTGCTAATCCGCGCTTCAGCATCTCTTAAAATCCGCGTGCCTCTGCGCTCTCATCCGTGCTAATCCGCGCTTCAGCACCTCTTAAAATCCGCGTAAATCCGCGATCTAATCCGTGCTAATCCGCGCTCTAATCCGTGCTAATCCGCGATCTAACCCGCGATTCAGCATCCCCCTTTTCAAGGATCGTTTGCATTTATCTCGCATTTGTTGTAAAATAGACACCCATAGGACCGACAGATTCCCCCTGCTTGCGGGGGGACGAAGGGGAGTAATCCTCAATTTTGCGTAAACCCTGAACGAATAACCACAAAAAAATGAAACTCATTATTGGACTCGGTAACCCCGGGATGCGCTACCAAGACACCAAACACAACGTCGGCTTTCGTGTAATTGATGCCCTTCACGAAAAAACGCAAGGCACGCAGCAGAACGCACGACACACACAAACAGCTATCTGCAAATCCCTTGTGATGCAGACAACATGGCACGACACATCCCTTATCCTCGCGAAACCCATGACATATATGAACAACAGTGGTGTCGCTGTTGCCGCACTTGTTGAGCGGTTTGAGGTACCACTCTCGCAACTCTGTGTTGTCTATGACGACGTTCATTTGGACATCGGTACCTTGCGGATGCGTCAGAAAGGAAGTGACGGCGGACAGAAAGGGATGAAATCTATTATTCAGCACTTGCGGACGAATGAGTTTCCGCGGCTACGCATCGGCATTGGTGAACCCATAGGTAATTGGGCCGATTATGTCCTCACGGAATTTTCGCAAGCCGAAGCTATGGAGATTGAACCGACGCTCCATCGAGCCGTTGATGCCATTGAAACCTTTGTCAAAGATGATATCCTAACAGCCATGAATCAATTTAACAGACGCGAAAACGTCTGACGGCACTGTTCCTGATTATGCGACGTGCATTCAGAAGGCAATTGACAAAATGTTTACACACCCTGTTCCAATCTAAGACTTGACACGAAGAGGTGAGGCTATGGATAAAAAATACCGTATTCAGAACGTTGAGACGATACCCAGTCCATCGCTGGTTGTCTATCTCGCACAAGTTCAACAGAACATTGAACGTGCTATTGCCGTTGTTGATGGAGATGTCTCAAGACTTAGACCGCATGCAAAGACGCATAAGACCGCAGAGATTATCGCCATGGAACGTGATGTTGGCATCCTTAAGCACAAATGCGCTACCTTACGAGAAGCGGAAATGCTGGCACAAAACGGTATAGAGGATATTGTGATTGCCTATCAGATGGTAGGACCCAATGTTAATCGGTTTGTCTTGCTGCAGCAAACATATCCAAATGCCGATTTCAAGGTCATCGTCGATCATTCAGAAGCAGTGACGGCACTTTCGTCAGCCGCGGCGCGGTACGGTTTGAACGTCAAGGTCATGATCGACCTGGATGTCGGCATGCAGCGCACAGGGATACCGCTCGGTGATGCTGCTGTAGAGCTCTACGCCCAGATCGCAGCGGCGAATGGATTACAACCTTGGGGTTTGCACGTTTACGATGGGCATATCCACGATGAGGATGTAGTAGAGAGACAAGCGGCTTGCAACAAAAGCCTCGCACAGGTTGAGGAGATGCAGGATAGGCTCTCTGCCAAAGGGCTTGAAGTACCATTGATTGTGATGGGGGGGACGCCCACATTCCCCATCTATGCCAAGACCCCAGGCGTCGAGGCATCGCCGGGTACCTTCATTTTTCATGATTACGGGTATACAACGCTTTTCCCTGATCTCGGTTTTAAGCCAGCAGCACTGCTCTTGAGTCGTATCATTAGCGTGCCTACCCCCAAGCGGATTACCCTCGACTTGGGACATAAAGCCATCGCTGCAGATCCTGACGGCGTACGTGGGGTTATTTTGAATATTGACGATGCGCAGGTGGACAAGCAGCACGAAGAACATTGGGCGATTAACGTGCCAGACAGTACACCTATGTCCATTGGACAAGAAATTTACGTCTGTCCAACGCATATCTGCCCGTGTGTTGCACTCCATCCGTTTTACTACATCATAGAGGCTGATGGCTATTGTCGGGACACTTGGGAGGTCACAGCACGTAATCGAAGTACTGCGTGAACCTGTGGAATGCGACGCTCACGGCCACGGAAAGAACGGGGCTGGTACATTCACCCCCCAACTGATAAGCGTCCACACAACCGCCATGCTAAATTCACCGAACACCATACCTAAGAAGAACGGGCGAAGTCGTTGGTAGTGCCGGATGCCGCTGTAGCGTAGGATTGGGGTCTTAATGCTCCACGCAATTACAACCGGAAACCAGAACACAATCAGCGTCCACGAAGCCGATAACGCATACCCAAGTGGGTGTAGGGGCCACCACCAGTATAACATGCGCAAAATAACCAGCCCTGTTGTCACGAGTACACCGACACCAAAAAAGATTCCCCCTGTTGTACGCGAGGCTGTCCCTAACCCTTCCAGCGCCGCAACGTTATCCTGAAATGCCCAGAGCGGGTTTCCGCGATAGGTGTAACTATACATGTAGTTTGCACCGTGTGTATAAGGAAGCCATAAATGGATAGCAGCCGCACATAAGAATGCAAGTGTACTCCCTAACACAAACACTCCTAAGAGTGAGCGATAGGACATTCCCACCCGATCTCTGATTTTTAAGCCGTCTAAGAAACCCGTTAAAATTAAGCCGCGTTGATCACGAGTGAAGATAGCGTCAAGGAAAGAGAGTACCGTTAGACTCTCTGCCCCCAATGTTGCTTTGCTCGCAATGAGTTGATAGAGATCAATCGGTCGAAACGATGTTTCCGTCATTAACAACCCACCTTCGGCTGTACTCCGCGCCATTACCACCGCTACGATACCGATATAAACGAGTATCTCGAATGCGGCGAACCCTAAGTTCAGCCCCGCTGCGGAACACCACCCTATGGCAAAAAGCACACTAATAATAAGCCCCCAAACCGCCGTGCGATAAGGCATAAGTTCTGTTCTGTCGTCTACTTTGTTTGTACTGAACGCGCGTTGAAACACGCGTTTGAAGTGTGGAAACCCTATGTAGATGAACGAAATAACCAGCACGACATAAGCACCTGCGACTTGGTAACCCAAATAGAGTCGGGTCGGGTAGAGGGGCATACCGCTTACCCGTAGACCAAACATCGCTGCGACGACATCTTGGAAACGGGTGAGCAGAAAAAAGAACCATAAACTGAAAAGCAGTTGGGTCGGCAGTAAATAGAAAAACCCTATCGCAGCGAAGGAGAGGAAAATCGGAGTGTAGGCGATGGCGTTGAAAGGTTGTTCCGTGAAATATTGATTGAGCAGGTATCGGAGCGGAACGTTTGGAATTTGGGGCCAGATTTCGTGAAGCCCGTTTAAGGTGAAGATCAGGGCAGGCAATCCAAACCCCAACCACATCAGGCGGTTCCCTAAAAAACCGCGTCCCTCGTGGACAAACTCAAGCGGAAGGGAGACTAATGGAAATGACAGTTTCTCGTTTTCGATCCACTGTTTGCGCAGGATGGCTGCAAGGCAGAGGAACGCTGTGAACACTAAGAAGACAAGCACCCCCCAAATGCACAACGGCTCCACCCACGCACGCCACGGAATTACATCACCCGTCTCAGTGCCTTCATAGAAGCTGATGGCAATCGCTGCTTGTCCCTTTTGTTCTGGCGAAAATGGAATCAACCACGGCTTGATGTGTGGAAAAAAAAGCGTGTCCCAACTGTTCGTTTCATTGGTAAAATAGTTGACTGCAATGAGGGCGGGAATCAGTTTTTCCATCACCCCGCGCGATGAAATCATCGATGCAACCAGCATCATACAGTAGATGCCCATCAGCTCCCGCTGCGATAAACTGAAGCGATTGTTCAGTTTGTTGAGCAACCGGTTTCCCAAGACCAAAAAGAAGAACAATCCGATGACAGCAGGGGGCAGCTGCAAAAACCCAATTTGGATGTAGGTGATTACTAATTCCGCATAAGAGACGATGCAGCATATAGCAACAACGAAGCAGATACCGAGAAGGATAGAACGTCCTGATATACGATTTTCATCTGTCGGAAGCAATATCACATTGTCCTATGTTAAGAATTTATGGTAAACCTGAAAAATAAATAAACATTTTACCCCGCCTCGGTAGGTGCGGTTTCCTAACCGCACCGGTGCTGAGTGTCTAATTAATTCTAAGGTTCACTATAATAGAGTTTAGCATAAGGTCGCCGTGTTGTCAAATACGATATATGAAAATTGGCACATCACAACTCGCCGCAATTTCCCCCTGCTTGCGGGGGGACGAAGGGGGGTAATCCTAAATTTTGCGGAAGTCCTAAAATAATAAAAATCACTTTTTTGTAACCCATTCTCAAATAAAAACGTTATGTAAGATATGAATAATACTGCTTATTTATGGACTGAAGTGATGCCTAATGAATCAATTCAATCCTTCGTTAAAATCAATCCCCTTGTTGGGCTACCGGTCAAAACGCTGCGGCTATATAACGCGTTGGAGATTTTCAAGAAGAAATATTGTTCTTCGGTAGAACCCGAATGGTTTCGTATACCCGAACGCGATCCACTTCTTCAGAAAATCGGATTTTCTAAGATGGAGATTGAGACTGGTCTCAAGGAATTGAAACGAGCGAATTTGTTGCGAATTCGCGAGGAAGATGATACATGTTGGTATTGCCTAAAATAGGATGCAAGTGCACGAACCAACCTTAGGTGCCTCGCGTCTCGTATTAGCCTCCGCGTCCCCTCGGCGCACCGCGCTGTTATCGCAGATCGGACTGACCTTCGAAGTCCGTCCAAGCGATGTCATTGAACCGCCACACAGCGCGTTTTCAGACGAAAGTGGAGATAAGATAACGCAGGAACTTGCCTTACTAAAGGCGAGAGATGTCGCGCAATATTACAACGAAGGTGTAATTATCGGCGCGGATACCTTGGTATCACTAAATGGAAAACTTCTCGGAAAACCGGCTGACGATACAGACGCTATGGCAATGCTGGCGCAGCTCAGCGGCACCTCTCATGAGGTCCTAACAGCGGTCGCACTCGTTGATGCTTCAACAGGACGAAGTGTCGTTTGGACGGAAACGACGCAAGTTTATTTTCGGCAGCTGCATAGGACCGAAATCGCTGATTATATCGCTACCGGTGAAGCAGCGGATAAAGCCGGCGCCTACGGAATCCAAGAACGCGCCGCGGCTTTCGTTAACCGTGTTGAGGGCTGTTATTTCAATGTCGTCGGACTGCCCTTAGCGAGCCTGGTCGAACATCTATCCGATTTCCAATCCCATGTCAGCACGTAAGAACTACACGCCTACCCAAGGCTACACCGAAATTGTAAAGCCCGGTGAAATGGGTCTCACCAAACTCCATTTCGGGATTCTTACCCTCACGCCCCAAACAACTTTCTTTGACCATTCTGATGATACCGAAGTCGCACTGATTGCGTTAGGCGGACACTGCACCCTGTTGGTCGGACACAATGGCAACAAAGCGTACGGCGTTTTGGGTGAGCGTCCAAGTGTCTTTGACGGTGAGGCGTGTGTGGCGCATATCCCACATCACACAACTTATGAGATGCTCGTTGCGGATGACGGGATTGAGGTCGCCGTCTGCAAAGTAATATCCCATTCGGAATCCGCGGCGGTGATTCTCGATGCAGGGGAGACGGCATCCCAAGACGAGACACATCTCAGAATTTGGGAAAACGTCTGGTCGGATGATGTGAATGGCATCGCGACAGATACGAAACCTACACAGGGAGAGGCGATTTGCTTCTATAGATCCCTTGATGCGCAGCGCACTGCTGTTTGCGATGTCACGCGCACCGTAAATGACCAAAAAACAGCACGCGTGCGGTTATCTAACAATGATGTACTAATGCTCTCAGAACAGGATAGTATCGTATCTGTAACACCTGAAGCGGGTGGCTACCAGTTATGGGTGCAACCCGATCTATAGCGTCGCAGACTCGGTTCTACTCACCTTCGATAAGTTCGCCACCCTTTTTGAGAAAAGCCACAGCACTCCGTGAGATTTGAACTTTTACCTCTTGATTGTTCATTTCTCCAACAGTGATGAGAATAATATTCTTGTCGTTACTCAGACCCAGAATTTTACCGTGCAATCCACCATTGGTTACAATTTCGTCACCCTTAGATAGATTCTCCAGCATATTCTGATGTTTTTTTCGCTTGGCTTGTTCTGGTCGCCAGAGTAAGAAATACATGATAGCACCCATTGCGATGAACGGAACAAGCAGACCCATTATTTGGTCCATAAAGTCTCTCCTTCTGTTTTGACATAGTTTAAAGTCAAGATTGCTGTTGTAAGTTAAGTGTTTCTGCGGTTGCCTAATACGTGAATTCCACAACATCTGTGTACTGAAGACCAACGACCAACGACCAACGACCATAGACCATCGACCATAGACCATAGACTACAAACCACTGACAACTATTAAAGAATCAGCATGGCATCGCCATAACTGTAAAAACGATAATTCTGCTGAAGTGCCTCTTGATACGCTTTCTGAATTAAGTCCTTTCCAGCGAAGGCACTCACAAGCATGAGTAAGGTTGATTTAGGTAGATGGAAGTTCGTAACCAATCCATCTACGACATTAAATCGGTGACCGGGATAGATGAAAAGTTCGCTATAGCCGGTATAGGGTTCGACAGTCCCTGTTGTACCAGCACTTTCCAAGGCACGCACCACTGTGGTCCCGATAGCGACGATTTTCACGCCTGCCGCTTGTGTTGAACGGATGCGATGGGCTTCCGCTGCAGTGAGATGGATGTATTCAGCGTGCATTTTGTGTGCCTGAACCTCTTCCACTTTCACCGGTTGGAATGTTCCAGGTCCAACGTGTAGTGTTAACGTTGCGGTTTCTATCCCGTTACTTTTCAATTTCGCTAACAATTCCTGTGTAAAGTGAAGGCCTGCTGTTGGTGCAGCAATTGCACCTGCAGCGGCGGCATAAACAGATTGATAGCGCACTTTATCTTCAGCGTTCGGCGCGCGGCGAATATAAGGCGGTAGCGGCATCATACCGACCTCTGTGAGGAGGGTTGAGAACGTTCCCTTATAGTTAAGCCCAACAATGCAGTGTCCAGCTTCTGGTTTCGCGAGTACTTCTGCTATTAGTATCCCGTTTCCGAATACAACTTGTGTACCGACTCGGAGGTTCCGCCGGGGTTTCGCCAATGCTTCCCAGATATCTGGCTCCTTTTCACGGATGAGGAGGAGTTCTATCTTTCCGCCGGTACCACTTTTGTTTCCCATTAACCGGGCGGGTATTACCTTCGTATCGTTTAACACTAAAAGTGCAGTATCCGGCAAATATTCTCCAATCTGCGAAAATCGGGTGTGGTGAAACGTGTGGGTGCCGCGATCCACGACTAAGAGGCGTGATGCATCGCGTTGTTGAAGAGGGCTTTGCGCGATTCGGTCAGGAGGTAGGTGATAATCGAAATCTGTAAGCTTCATATTTTTAACGATTAACTCTGGGCACTGCGCCACTACGTTTCGCAGTGGTTTGAAGTTAAGTAGAGAACTGTTTTAGGATTTACGTATTCCGCTGGTAGGTGCGGTTTCTAACCGCACCGAATCTTGTGAAAACAGGCAGAATTCAGTCATTTTGCGTAAGTCCTGTGTTTTTTAGGTTTGAAAAGGTCTTTTAGCGATTGCTTGAGGAAACTATCTGTTCCGGGGAGGGGTAACTCTCTGAGTTCAGATCCAGAAACCAAGTCCAACTTGCAACTAACGAAATAGTGGTATTTGCGAGTTAACAGGATAGTCGAAGTATTCATGCGCAGCATCGGTGGCAACCCGTCCCCCCGGTGTCAACATCAGGAACCCCTCTTTGATGTAGTAAGGTTCGTAAACCTCCGAGATAGTCCGTTCATCCTCGCTGAGAGCGACAGCGAGCGCTTTAAGTCCAGCACGTCCATTGAATTTCTCAATAAGCGTTTGAAAATAGGCGTAGTCTTGTGCATCTAAGCCGCGTTCATCAATCCCGAAGAATTCGAGCGCCTCCTCCGCAATCTCATGTGAAAGCACGCCATTACCTTTGACTTGCGCATAATCCCTGACGTTTGCAAGCAACTTATTAGCGATGCGCATCGTGCCACGTGACCGCCGCGCTAATGTGTATTCAGCGTTTCCGTCAATATTAATGTCAAGTTTGCCACTATTGATCCGAATGGATTGTTGAAGGTCTTCTGCTGCGTAGTAATCGAGGTGTATGCGGATACCAAAGCGATCGCGGAAAGGCCCAGCAAGCAAGCCTTCGCGTGTTGTCGCACCAACGAGTGTGAAATGGGCGATCGGAACTTGCACCACGTCTGATGCCGGTCCCTGTCCAATCGCTAAATCCAGTTGATAGTCTTCCATTGCGGGGTAGAGTGATTCTTGTACGTGCCCTTTCATCCGATGGATTTCATCAATAAACAGCACATCGCCTTTGTCAAGGTTCGTCAGAGTTGAGGCAAGGTCGAGCCGTTCCATAACAGGACCGATCGCCTGTTTAAAACCGCTCTGCATCTCGTTCGCGATGATTCTTGCAAGCGTAGTCTTTCCGAGGCCCGGGGGACTGACAAGAAGGACGTGCTCTAAGGCATCGCCACGTTTCTTAGCGGCTTCAATGTGGATACGCAGTTGTTCTTTGGCTCTCGCCTGTCCGATAAATTCGTTCAACCATTCCGGACGGAGACTGTATCCAAAGTCATTGTCTTCTTCAGTTGCTAAGTCTGGCATCAATATTTCGTGATTATCCATTGTTTTATCCTGATCAGGACTTCCGCAGTTGTCTCTAAAAACCGACAGCTTCCCCCTGCTTGCGGGGGGACGAAGGGGGGTAATCCTAAATTTTGCGTAAGTCCTACTGATTTGAGATGCATGATATTTGTTTGGTGCAGATCGTGACACCACATGTTCCTGAAGAAAGCTAATTTTGGATATAGCGCAGCGCGTGTTGCACTAAGTTTTCTCGTTTGGCAGAAGGACCGAGAATTTTTTGTGCCTTTTCCACGGCTTTTTCCGCCTGGAGTTCTGGGGCACCGAGGTTGATAAGCATTTCGATCACCTCTGCATCCAGAGCACTCGCGTGTTCGGCGTCAACAACGCCTTCAAATTTCATTTTCATGATGTTCTTTTTAAGTTTGGAGATTATGACTTGAGCGAGTTCGTTACCTAAACGCGGGATTCGTGTCAGCGTAGCAAGGTCTCCGCGATGGATGGCGCGTTGGAATTGGGTCGGTGATAGCCTCTCGGCAATATTTTGCGCGAGTGCCGGTCCCACACCTGAAACGGTCAGTGCCAATTCAAAGACTTTTAAAGCATCTCTTGAAATGAATCCGTAGAGCGTAATTTTATTATCACGGCTTTGGTTATAATAGGTATAGAAAGTAACCGTATCCCCTATGGGCGGTAAATCTGTTTGGGTTCTCGGCGGGACATCAACGGCATACCCAACGCCGTTTACATCTACGGTAACCTTTTTTGTGTCTTTATGGACGAGAACCCCTTTGATGTAAGAAATCATGTTGACTGTCCTTGCTGCTAATATTTACTGCGACATTAAAGACCTGGTGGAGAGCCGACACGAAACGCGCAGATGCCTCCACGGCGTGATTAAGGCACAGGACTTCCGCAGTTGTCTCTAAAAACCGACAGCTTCCCCCTGCTTGCGGGGGGACGAAGGGGGGTAATCCTAAATATTGCGTAAGTCCTAAAGGCAAAATGGTCCATGCGATATACCGGCTTCGGGCATCTCGGCTTGTGTTTGGCAGCTAAGCTGCTGCTTCTAACAGATTGTCGGGGATATCGAAGTTGGCGTAGACTTTCTGGACATCATCAAGATCATCGAGCACATCCATGAGTCGTAGCATCCGTTCCGCTTCTTTTCCTTCAAGTTTCACCGTGTTCTGCGGAATCATGCTAATTTCAGCGAGTTGAACGTTTGACGAAGTCTCTTGAACTGCCGTCAAGACGCTATCGAACATTTCAAAGGGTGTAAGGATTTCGATACCGGTCTCCGAAGCCGTAACATCTTCTGCCCCGGCTTCAGCCGCAATCATAAACAACTCTTCTTCGTCAATACTATCGAGTGCTACAACAATCAACCCACGTTTGTCGAAGACCCAAGCAACACACCCACGCTCCCCTATTCTGCCTTCGTGCTTAGTAAGCGCGTGTCGAACCTCAGCAACGGCTCGATTCCGGTTATCGGTTAAGACCTCTATCAGCATGGCGACACCACCGGGGCCGTAACACTCATAGGTGATTTCTTCGTAGGTAGCACCCTCGAGTTCACCCGTGCCACGGAGAATAGCCTTCTCGATATTATCATTAGGAACGTTGCCTGACCGGGCAGCCGCAATTGCAGTACGTAGCCGTGGATTCATGTCCACGTCACCACCGCCGATACGTGCCGCCGCAGTAATTTCCTTAATCAATTTTGAGAAAAGTTTACCGCGTCTGGAGTCGTTCGCGGCTTTCTTGTGTTTGATTGTTGACCATCTAGAATGTCCTGACATAGTTTGTATCCTTTCTGATTATTTATGGTCAAGACTTCCGCAGTTGTGTCTAAAAACCGACAGCTTCCCCCTGCTTGCGGGGGGACTCAGGGGGGTAATCCTAAACTTTGCGTAAGTCCTATATGGTTAGAGTATTATAGCATAACGATAAAAAAGATACAATTTAAATCTGCGCGACCTACGGTTCCTTCAGTTTTCCGAAGTTTTAGATAGGACTTACGCAATGCTCTCTTTTGTAGCATGATGCACGTCGCATCTGGGCGAGTACGCCGCAAACCTGTTAGGTTGTGTCTTCCAAACGTTTATGTTTGTCCAAGAATTTTCATCTCACAGCATGCATTACGGTCAAAATTGCGTAAGTCCTGCGACAATCAATTGGACTGGACAAAAACCACAATCTATGTTAGACTTGTTACATCCTTATAACAGTCAGGACTTCCGCAGTTGTCTCTAAAAACCGACAGCTTCCCCCTGCTTGCGGGGGGACTCAGGGGGGTAATCCTAAATCTTGCGTAAGTCCTAAGAGGTTTAAACGGGGTGTTATGTTACCTTTTGTCCTAAAAATCGCAGATCGACCGGTGGAACGGTTGCAGCGCATCAATGCTGAAAATGAACCTATTGATGTTAATGTTCAGCTTGAGTTTTACTCGCGGGAATTTGAACCTGCGGATATGGCATCCTCATCGCGGCGGCAAAGATTGAGCCAGTTAATCTTGCAGGAAGCCACCGAGAACGCTTATGCAACTTTTGTTAGGTTCCTCCGAGATAGCGCGGAACCACAAAATTTTTTGCCTTTCGAGCATCTCGCACAATATCCGTGTCGACGCTATGCTTTAATCCTCTCTGCTTCGCGATCTCACGAACTTTTTGACCTATGCCAGATACAACCCGACGCGAGCCATTCTACCCTAAACTATCGGGGTTATGAAATAGCAATCAAACCCCGCAGATACGTTTTGGATACTGCAGCTTATTTAGTCGCACCCGATAAATATACGCTTTTTATAAGACAGGTTCGGGAAGACAATACCATTCGAGTTTACCGGAGCGGTTTTATCAATCTCACTCGAAATTCACCCGAGCCCTTTAAACTTGATACCCGCGATATAATGGAGAACGTCCAACTTGAACTCGCAACGGAAACGGAACAAACGCTGCCGTTAGAGCAGTTGCTTATGTTTCCACCGCCTAACGAGGAGGCAGGCTTGCCTCGTATCGTGAACTGTCCGGAATGTAATGGACGCGTACGGCGCCTCGGGAGAGAAGGATATTTTTGTTTAGAATGCGATTGGGATAATCTGCCACCACTAAAGCGACTCTGATAATTGACGGTGAGCGATGCGTCATTAGCAATTAGAAAAATTAACTGCCCCCAAACTTCGCTAAATGTAAAACAAGAGACGTGTTGCCAACCGCTATCACTGCACCGACAGCAGTTTGCAAAAGCGTGTGCCGTTTTCGATAAACCCTTGCCCAAGCAATCAGCGGAATCAGCAAGAATAACCAACCAAACTGCGGGTTAACAAGCATCACAAGTACCGTAACACATCCAGTGGCAACGCTGCTGTGAAAACTAATTTTCCACGTTAAGGTAATTGTGAAAAAAACAACGCTGTTTACAATATACGCGACTCCCGCCCAAACGATTTCACGTTCCGCACCCAGTTGGTGCAATAGAAAAGTTCCCACAATCATACTGACGAGCGTACAGCATAAAGGCAGGAACCGTTCTTCTCTGTTTTTCAGATGTAAGTCGCTTACTTTGGAAAATCGGACCATTACTGCTATCGACAGCGCCGGTAGCACGCTAACAAATAGCACTACGATCCCCACCCACCGAAGCAGATCTTCAGGCGCTGCATGTTTTTGGACAACGCCGATGGCTGTCGCAATGGGTACCAAAAAAGGGCTAAAAACGACAGAGACGCACCATGCTAACTGTCCAGTAATTGTTGATAAAGTCCTACGGGTCATCAATTAGTTCGATGTTTCCAACGTTTTGAAGAAATTGACTAAATCTGCGCCATGTGTGCTCGCGTTGACTTCTTTATCAATTTCCAGGATCTTCCCCGCTTTGTCAATGATAACTGTTAATCTTCCAATCCTTCCTTCAAGGGCATTGGTTGCACCATATAAGAGCGAAAGATTGCGACCGGTATCTACCAGCAGCGGGAAGTTCAACTGATTTTCTTCGGTAAATTTCTGGTGGGAATCGGCATCGTTCGTGGTGATCCCAAAGACCTGAGCATCGTATGTGGCAAAATTACTCGACTCATCACGGAGTGAGCAGACTTCTGCCGTTCAGCCAGTGCCGAAATCGCGTGGGTAGAACGCGAGCACAACATTCTTTTTTCCACGAAATTCGCGCAATTGGTACGTGTTACCAGCGCCGTCAGTGGTGATGAAATCAGGAGCAGTTTGTCCGACCTCTATTTTCGGCAACACCTCTTTAATCTTGTCGACGACATCTGCGCCATGGGTTTTGGTATTAACTTCTCTATCAATAGCACGGATGTATCCGGCTTTATCGATGATAAAAGTTGTCCGTTTTGATGCGTTGAATCTTTCAATGATCCCACTGTACTGTGTACTGACCTTAAATTCGGTATCCGCCAGTAAAGAAAAGCCGAATGCTTGCGCTGTACGGAACCGCTTGTGTGATGCGACGGAGTCAACACTCACACCGAAAAGAACACTGTCAGTGGCTTCTATCTCGCTCAAACTATCCCGGAGCGAGTTGAGTTCGGTTGTTCAGCCACCTGTGAAATCTTTCGGATAAAAGGCGAGAACGACGTTTTTCTGACCTAAATAGTCGCTGAGATTCCGATCAACACCTTCTTCATCTTTCAATGTAAAATCTGGGGCGATCATCCCCACTTTTAGCATATCTGAAGTTGTCACTGCCTGCTCCCCTGAAGTTGCTGAAATTGTAAGGGCTGTCATAAGGATAGCAGCCCAGATGCCTACGTTTAACCGTGTTAGAAACATTACATTATGCCTCCACGAATGTTTGGTCTTAAGTTTCCCGGACGCAGCGCCACGGAAAAATATTGTTACCCAAATTATACGCCAATTTCCTGTAAGTGTCAAGAGAAGCTGCATCCGGCGTGCTACTGTTTCCTTTTTTGCGGGCTTGTCCCTTCAACTTGAAAGAACCCCTTTTTCTTCAAGCCAGGTCTTCAAAGGTACATCTGCGTCCTTCGGTGAAAAATGCCCGTTTGCATCCGTTCCACCCCCAAGCAGCTGCTGTCGAATCGGATCGTTGCGCTCGAACATCTCTTGTGGGATGGTCATGTTGTCTTTGCTCCGTAGCCATCGATAGCCGTATCCGTAAAAGAGACCCTTGCGCGTAATGTCTGAGTCATTTTCACTGCGTGCGTGCCATAGACGGCGATCAAAGAAAACGGCATCACCGGGTTTACAACAGACCGGGATCGCACCCTCAGGCAGTGAACCATCTGTTGGACGGTCCTCAAGTTTATCCCATAAGTGGCTTCCCGGAATAATATAAAAATTGCCGCGTCCAGGCTCTGAGCAGTCGGACAACCAGTAGACGACTTTAATAGAAAGACGCGGACGTGGTGAACTTTCCATCTCGATGTTAACACGTCCACTATCCTGATGCCAACCGAGTGGGGTCGGTTTACCCCGAACTGCCGCTGGGCGTGGGGGTGTAATAATAAAATGGCTGTGATAAGAATAGATGTTCCATCCCAAAATACCCCAGATCTTCGGGAACGTCTTATACCAGTCCAAAATGTTTACGAAAACCTGATCTGTACCCAGGAAGTTCGGATAGAAGAAATTATTATGCGCCGTCAGTTGATTTTTGGTATATGGATCGTAGCCAGCATCAAGGTGTGCTTGGTAAATACTATCCACTCGCGTCTCAAGCCGTTCAAGGAGGTCTGGCGGAAGAGCGTTTTCAACGATGAGATAGCCGTCCTCGTTCATAGCACTGCGTTGTGCGTCAGTCAACTGGTGTTGTAGATGTCTTTCGTCAAGCATAGCGTAGATCTCCAATTTATGGTATTTACAGGACTTCCGCAGTTGTCTCTAAAAACCGACAGCTTCCCCCTGCTTGCGGGGGGACGAAGGGGGGTAATCCTAAATTTTGCGTAAGTCCTAATTTAGCGAAACGCGCGAAGCGGTTAATCCGGTAGGGGACCTTCTATTTGGTCAACGAAGCGAATAGAGTGAATCACATCGCGGAGGTCTGTGAGCGGAACTTGCCGGTTGCGGACGCAATCAACGAAGTGGCGATGCATGGTTAGCACACCTTCATAACTCGCTGAGTCGCGCGGGTCTGTACCATCAACTTCCCACCCGCCCATGACACTTCTGTCGTTATCTTCATAAATTTCGATTTCTTCGGGGATTTTCATATAACAGCCGATGCCAACCCCGTGCAATTCGGAGCGTAGCACGCGGCCACCCGACGCACGACTCCCAAACAGCACCCCTGTAACATTGTTATCGAAACGGACGAAGGCAGTGTAGAAGTTACGCTGTTCTGCAGCGAACGTATCTCGATGCGCCGTCACTTCCAGCGGTTCACCACCTGCCATATACCGGAGCAGATCGACGACATGGCAGACATCGTTCCATAAGGTCGTCGTAAATTCGCTATTCCGCCCGATCATCTGTTTGTTAAAGGTAGTGACGGCTAATGTGACAGGTCCCTTTTCTGCGACGCGCCGCATCGCCTCGCGTGTGACAGCGGCATATCTCCGCTGGAACCCCACCATGCAGTAGACATCGTTGGCAATTGCCGCTTCGAGCAGCTGCTGCGTTTCATCGCTGTTCGCACCCGGAGGTTTCTCAATAAACAGATGCTTGCCTGCATTGAGGCAATCCAAGGCGGGTTGTAAAAT
Organism: Candidatus Poribacteria bacterium; assembly: GCA_963662915.2. Classification (GTDB taxonomy): domain Bacteria; phylum Poribacteria; class WGA-4E; order WGA-4E; family WGA-3G; genus WGA-3G. The sequence goes on from CAXXEU010000002.1 coordinate 4,743,801, forward strand.
CCACTTCTCGTTCATCACACAGTAAACGATGTCTAAGTCTTGCGTGTCTAACATTTCCCTGTGATCAGTAAAAGTGTGTGGAAACTCATATTTCTGTGCGACTTGTGCAAGTTTTTCCGCATCCAATTCACACGCTGCGATCATCTCAACGTCGTCTTCAAGACGGTTGACGTTTGGATAATGTGCGCCTTGACTGCGTCCCCCCGCACCGATAAATCCTGCTTTAAGCATAAGGATTTTCTCCTTCGTCTCAATATTCGCGAAATTTTGCCCGTTTGTAACGTATCCATACCTTAACACAAACCCAAATTGATAGCAAGAGAATTTGGGATTAGGGTCCTTCAGTTTTCCGAAGTTTTAGAGTTTCGATGCGCGCGTATCCGTTGTAGACGGGATTTCCAAATCCCGACTGTTCTCAGAAATCAGACAAAAAACTTAAACAGGACTTCCGCAGTTGTCTCTAAAAACCGACAGCTTCCCCCTGCTTGCGGGGGGACTCAGGGGGGTAATCCTAAATCTTGCGTAAGTCCTATTAAAACTGAATGGCCCTCGTATGTAGATCAAAAAGTTTGATTCTCTGACTATTTTGTGTTATGCTTAACACTACATTGATTTTCAGGCAATCAACCGTTTCTCTGTTCGTAGAACAGTTTGAAACTGAACCGATTCGTAAGGAGAGACTCATGCCAGTTTTTGATGCAGAAGCCTTAGAATTTTGGGAAGAACACGGTTACGTTGTTGTTCCAGAAGCCGTGCCGCTTGAGAACTGTCGCGCTGCGGAACAAGCCGTCTGGGATTTTCTTGAAATGGATCGCGAGGATCCGGAGAGTTGGTATCCCGACCCGCCGCGCCGGGGTATCATGGTGGAAATTTATCAGCACCAAGCGTTGTGGAACAATCGTCAATACCCACGCGTCCATCAGGCATTCTCAGAGATTTGGAATACCGAGAAACTCTGGGTGAGTTTTGATCGCGCGAGCATGAATCCGCCTGAACGTTCAGATTACAAGTTCCCTGGTCCCTATCTGCATTGGGATATGTCGCTTGACAATATGCCAGTGACTTTGAAGGTGCAGGGCGTTTTGTATTTGGCGGATACGCCGGGCAATCAGGGGGCATTTACGTGTATTCCAGGTTTCCATCGGAAGTTGGAGTCGTGGCTAAAGAGCCTACCTGACGATGCCAACCCACGGGAAATCGTCCGCGACTATCAAGCCGAGGCAGTTCCAATCGCTGGGAAAGCCGGCGATCTTGTTATCTGGCACAGTGCACTGCCGCACGGCAGTAGCCCAAACGCTGCGGAGCGTCCCCGGATGGCACAATACATCACGATGTCCCCCGCACCAACGAACGGCAATCCTAAATCAAAGGAGAGTCGGATTACCGGGTGGCGCGAACGGTTAACAGGTCTTGGCAGAGAGACCAAAGAGAAGGAGCATCATCACGGGAAAACAGCCGAGTTGACACCTTTAGGGAAAAAACTCCTCGGACTTGAGTCGTGGAATACCTAAACGCGGTAGGTCCGGTTTCTAACCACACTTATAGTGAAACTTAAAAATAAATAGACACTTCCCCTCCGCGGTAGGCACGGTTTCCTAACCGTGCCGGTGCCAAGTGTCTCATTAATTCTGATATCCACTATAAATACGGTAGGTGCGGTTTTGCAGCGTACTCGCCTCGCAGCATGCCACACGCGCATTCTGACGTTGATTCATGCGATGTGCATTCCGAACCGCACCGTATTTGCTTTGGAAAACAAACTCACTTAATCTATTGGAACAACAATTGAAAGATAACATCTTTCTGGCAGTTTCCGTGCTGCTCTGCCTCTTTATCTTAGCCGAGGTCAACTATCCACGGCTTACACCACAAACCGAGTTGGCACTCTTCGCGATGCTCGGATTGATAGTGGTATTTTTAAATTACCCTATTCATCAGCGTCTTGCTGACCGCCGCGTTTTTCGACTATTTGATGGCGTCCTGATCGGAGGCGTAATTGTCTGTTTTGGCTACGTTGTAATTCAGACAGAGCCGGTTTTTCAGGGGTTCTGGTTAGATGGTAAACCGCTCGGTGAACGGGCAGGGGCGGAGTTGCAATTTGATTACATCATCGGTGGCGTCGGGCTTATCTTAATCTTAGAAGCGACGCGCCGTTCTATCGGTCTAACGCTGCCCCTACTCTCTCTCACCTTTCTGCTCTATGCCGGTTTCGGACAGTTTATGCCAGATTGGCTGTTCCCACATCGCGGCTATTCCCTTCAACGTATCATCAGCCAAACATTTTTACACAGTCAAGGCGCGTTTGGCATCGCACTTCGGGTCATGTTCACTTATGTGTTCCTTTTTGTGTTGTTTGGCACGTTGCTGGAACGGACCGGCGCGACAGGTTATGTCCTGGATTTGGCGAGGCGTCTGTTCGGTTCAAGCGTAGGCGCCCCTGCCAAGGTCGCTGTGCTGAGCAGCGGCATGATGGGTTCACTATCGGGTTCCGCCGTCGCAAATACAGCAACGACCGGTACGTTCACGATTCCGTTGATGAAACGCTCCGGATTTCAACCCGCAATCGCAGGCGGGATTGAAGCAGCAGCGAGCGCCGGTGGCGCGTTAATGCCGCCTATCATGGGCGCAGCGGCGTATATGATGCTGGAGATCGTCGAGCCTGCTGTCACTTATTTAGAGATTATCAAAGCAGCGCTGCTACCCGCAATCCTCTACTACACCGGGATGCTGTGTATGGTACACTTCGCGGCGAGAAGTAGGAGGTACACACAAGACCCCCTTCAGAATCCAGACGAAGCGTTCGGTGATGAACAGAACGCGGCGCGTAGCAGAATTATGACGGTGCAAGGCGGCATCTTTCTATCTGCGTTTGTTACGCTCATTGGGTTCCTACTGATCGGGACTACGGCGTTCCGCGCGGTGAGTTGGAGTCTGTTGGTAATCGTTGCGATAAGTCTGCTGAATTTCTTGGGACGCAGAATCCGGAGTCGGGATTCTACAGCAGAAACGCGTATCGGAAGCGCGGATTTACTGAAGGCAGTAGACTTTTTAGTCTCACCCTGTAAGCGGGCAGCGCAGAGCGGTGTTTCGTTAATTGCTGCTGCTGCATGTGTCGGTATCATTTTAGGTGTGGTAACATTGACCGGAATCGGTGGCAAACTACCATCAATGCTTTTACCGCTCGCAGCGACAAATCTGATGCTGGCACTCTTCTTTCTGATGATTTCAACGATTCTTCTCGGCATGGGGTTGCCTTCCTCTGTCTGTTATCTACTGATGGCTATTTTGGTGGGGCCTGTACTCCTGGATTTAGGGGTCGTTCCACTCGCAGCGCACTTTTTTATCTTCTATTTCGGGATGATGTCGATGGTGACCCCGCCGGTTGCCTTGGCGGCGTACGCTGCATCTGCGATTGCAGGTTCTGGCGTAATGGTGACGGCGTTCGCAGCGTTCAGGTTCGCGCTTGTCGGTTTTGCCTTACCCTACGCCTTTGTGCTCCGACCGGCGCTGCTATGGTTACGTCCGGATGGTGGGACGCCAGAAGTGTGGACAGTGTTCGGGAATTTCTCTCTAACGTTGGTGGGGACGGTTATCCTTGCAGCAGCGATCGCTGGTTATTTCTTTAGTAGATTGTCATTATCAACACGTGGTATACTATCTATCGCCGCAGCGATTCTCTTTTTTGCACCTATAAGTGTCCAATTCGCTTGGCTTCACGGTATAGTAGTTGTTGCAAGTGTTGCTGTTTTCTACTATAATTGGAAAAAGAAGGAAATACGGCATGAAACACAGAACTAAAGGGTTGTTCTACTTTCTGATTGTGCTACTGTTCTTACTTCATAACGATTTCTGGTTCTGGAAAACACCGCAACTCGTTTTAGGGCTGCCAATCGGACTCCTTTATCATATCGGATTCTGCCTCGTGGTAACATTACTAATGGCTGTCTTTGTCAAAGGTGGAGAAGATGGGAGGGCGCGATGAGTATCGCCGTCATCTTTATCTACCTTGTTTTAGTGCTGGTCCTCGGTGCCCTGAGCCGTAAACTTTTCCGTAATACCGGGGAAGACTACTTTGTAGCAAGTCGCACAATCAATTGGTTTATTCTCTTGATGACCCTTTTCGGCACGAACATGACAGCGTTCTCGATCCTCGGGGCTTCTGGTGAAGCCTATCACAGAGGGATTGGCGTTTTTGCACTGATGGCTTCGTCTACCGCAATAGTAGCACCCTGTATATTTCTCTTTATTGGGACGCGCCTCTGGCGACTCGGAAAGCGGTTTGGCTATGTGACACAAGCGCAGTACTTCCGAGACCGATGGGAATCTGGAGGTTTAGGACTCCTGCTTTTCATCGTGCTGGTGTTACTGCTTGTTCCGTATTTGCTCATCGGGGTGATGGGCGGTGGCGGAACGTTGGCGACACTTACAGATGGTAAAATTCCGCAGTGGATCGGTAGTTTACTCATTAGTCTTGTCGTTCTCTGTTACGTTACCTACAGTGGTATGCGGGGGACTGCCTGGGTGAATACCTTCCAAACGCTTGTTTTCATGGGCCTCGGTGGTATTACTTTCTTCATCATCGTGAATCGGATGGGCGGGTTTTCAAGTGCTATTGCTAAAGTGGATTCAGGTTTGCTAATGCAAGCGGCGCATATTAAACCCTTGGAACTCTTAACTTATATCTGTATGCCGCTGTGTGTTGGTATGTTTCCGCATATCTTTTCACATTTTCTGACAGCCAAGGAAGTTGGAACCTTCCGCTACGCGATTATCTTGTATCCTGTGTGTATTGCAATTGTTTGGATTCCGAGTGTACTGCTCGGAATATTAGGGAATGTCGATGTTCCAGGTTTACAAGGTTCACAGGCAAACAACGTGCTAATTCAGATGATTGGTATACACGCGCCAGGAATCTTAGCTGGGTTTTTAGGAGCAGGGATTTTTGCGGCAATTATGTCCTCATTGGATTCACAGTCACTTGCTATTGGGAGCATGTTTACACACGATATTGTTGAGCATTATCGTGGAGAAGCGTTTTCGGAAAACCAGCGGGTGTGGGTCGGGCGACTGTTTGTGATGGGCGTGCTTTGCATCACCTATCTTATATCACTTGTCGCGACACCGAGCATTTTCAGACTCGCCGTTTGGTCGTTTACCGGATTTTCTGGGCTTTTTCCGATTGTTGTTGCAGCACTCTTCTGGCGACGCAGCACAAAATATGGCGCGTTTGCCGCAATCATCAGTGTTATCTTGTTATGGCTCTATTTCTTCCTCAGAAATTGGCAAACCCCCGGGTATACTGTCGGTGGCACCGGGATTATGCCCGTTGCGGTTCTAATTGGTGTTTCATCTTGTGTGCTAATAGTCGTTTCTCTGTTCACAAAACCGCCGAGTCAACAAACACTTGGCAAATTTTTCGATTAATTATAGGTACTAAGGTTTGGACAATTCGTGTCCGGTGCGATTTGAGTTTTCAAGGGACCATATATTTTCTCCGAGTTTCCCACACGCATGGAACTTTGAGAAAAATACCGCACTCCAGCGGAGTGTTATGTCTATAGAAAAAGGTCTATCCACTCCCGCACTCCAGCGGAGTGCTATGTGTCCTAAAAGGATATGTTGGGTCCGTGGAACTGAAAATTGTCCAAAGTTTAGTATAGGTAAGAAGATTACAAAAAATATAAAAAAGGATCATAAAAAGACGATGAGACCCAAAAATACTATTTTGTTTCTTTTACTCTTAATATTCGGCTTCGCATGCAACGAAGCAGAAGAGCCACTTGAACCTGAACCCGAAGAACCAGCAGTGCTTCAATACGGCACGCTCTCTGGAACTGTCACTGACGCTGGGACAGGAAACCCTATTCCTGGATCAATGGTGATCCTAATGGGGCGGTCGGTTGAAACAGGTGTAGATGGCGTTTACACTTTTCAAGATGTTCTTTACAGCGATACTTATAACCTGATTGTAAGGGATCCAGATTACGAATATCACGGTCAGGCCTTTGTGTTCGACCAACAACGTTTAGTTATAAATGTCCTGTTAACACCCTTAAAGGACCCAGGGCTGGAAATACAGGAATTTTTTGAAAATTTTTCGGAGCTCCTTGAGTCTGTGGACGTGGAAAATATTGAAGCGATTGAGAGACTCTTCTCAGAAACCTATGTCGCTGCAGATGATGACGCGACCCTCTTCGGTGTGGCGTCAGGCATTATCCCTGAAAATTACGCAGATGTCAATCCCGCGATAACCCAACTCTTTGATGAGTACACTTTTCTTGAATTCCTGTTCAAAGATATGGAGATGGATGTGACGCATGCAAGAAAAGCGGCAGTAACCCTGCGGCTTGATGTGAACGCCAGAAAAGGGGAAGAAGTAGACTTGAGAGAAATTAAAGCCGGTTCTAAATTTGAGTTCCGCCGTGAAGGACGAGATTGGAAAATTGTGTATTGGCAGCTGCTGGAAATAGACATCCGCTTGTGATGCCAGAGCCAAAACAGCCAACTGCTAATAATTCTGAGATAAAAAATTCGTAAGGGCTGCGTATTCTGTGATGTCCAATGTTTCGGCGCGCCGTTCTGGGGCTATGTCGGTTGCCTCAAATGCATCTGCCAATCTTTCCGCTGAAGCGAACCTGCCCCGGACTAAAGCATTTTTTAGCATTTTCCGCCGCGTTCTAAACGCTGTCCGTACTATCAAAAAAAACAACGTCTCATCTTCGACACTAACCTTCGGGCTTTCGCGCATTGTCAACTTTAGAAGCGCAGAATCTACCCTCGGAGATGGATAGAAATTCTCTGGCGATAGAGTGGCTATTAACGACGGTTCAGCGTGATAAGCGACACCGATTGTCAATGCCCCATAGTCCTTTCCCCCCGGTCCAGCAACAATCCTTTCCGCTACCTCCTTCTGCATCATTAGGACGCAGCTATGAATCTGTCTCTGATGCCCAAGGAGTTTCCACAAAATCGGTGTTGTAATACTGTAAGGCAGATTCGCGATGACTTTAGGAGTAGGGACAGTCCGTGTGCCGCCACAATTAGGAACCCCGCTCCGTCCGCCATCAGACAACAATAAATCGAGTTCCAATTTAAGAATATCAGCCTTAAGAAGTTGAACGCCCGAATCCATCGGCTTTTGTAGCGCAAGTTTTGACTTGCCAGCTGCGTCAAAATGCACTGCTAAGGCATTGTATAATAACTCGTCCACTTCAACGGCAATTACATGTCCCGCACGTCGCGCTAAGGCTTTAGTGAGATACCCTAACCCGGCACCGATCTCTATGACGGTATCACAATCGCTGACTTCTCCGGCTTCAAGAATAATATTGAGAACTTCTGGGTTGACGAGAAAATTTTGTCCTAATTGCTTTTTCGGGCGGGCGTGGTTGAAGGTAAAGAAATCACGGATCTGTTGTCGATTCATCTGTGTTTCCCACTCTTTCGGAGGGCAACGACCTTCGTCAGAATCGCATCCGCTATCTCGCGTTTCGGGGCGCGCGGCAGTTCTTCACAAGTACCCTGCCTGTCCAGGAGGGTGACGATGTTGGTATCAGATTGGAATCCAGCACCTTCCAAAAGAATGTCGTTCGCGACAATGAGATCACAGTTTTTACGTATTAATTTCTTTTTCGCATTCTCAAGAAGATCATCCGTTTCTGCAGCAAAGCAGACGAGGGTTTGATGTGTTTTCTGCTTGCCAAGAGCCTCCGCTATATCCGGATTCCTTTCAAGTGCAAGTGTTAGCGGATCGCTGCTCTTTTTGATTTTATGTGGTGTAAAGTCGCGTGGACGGTAGTCGGTAGGCGCAGCCGCCATAATGACAATATCTGTTTTATCGAACGCTTTCAGCACTGCGTCGTGCATCTGAATTGTTGTTTCGACCTGTTGCGTTTTGATATTGGCGGGTGGACGAACAGTCGCTGTGCCGCTGATAAGCCGTACTGCCGCACCGCGGTGTGCTGCTGCCGCAGCGATGGCATACCCCATCTTACCGCTGGAACGGTTGGTGATAAATCGGACGGGATCAATATACGCGCGCGTCGCCCCTGCTGTGACAAGGACGCGTATCCCTTGTAAATCCTGTGGTTTCCCTGTAGGCGCGATCTCCGAATCGCGACGCTTCAAAATACCACGCACACCTTCGAGGATTGTCTCTACTGTATTCAAACGTCCAACGCCTTCATAACCACACGCCAAATCACCACTTGCGGGTGCAATGAAGTGAAACCCGTGTGTTTTCAGGGTGTCAATGTTCCGTTGGACAAACGGATTCTGATACATCTGTCCGTTCATTGCAGGCGCAAGCAGTATTGGACAGTGGACGGACACGGCGACGGTAGAGAGCGCATCATCGGCGATGCCGTTTGCGAGTTTTCCTATAATATTCGCTGTTGCAGGAACAATCGCCAGGAGGGCAGCGCGATCAGCGAGGTCGATGTGCGGTGGTTTCCAATCTGTGCCTGTGTCGAATAGGTCCAGAAGAACCGGATGCCGCGAGATAACTTGGAATTGCAAAGGTTGGATAAGGCGCGTGGCGTTCTCTGTCATCACGACGTGGACGGAGGCACCACTTTTGACGAGTTGGCTTGCAACATCAAGCGATTTATGGATGGCGATACCGCCCGAGACACCTAAGATGATGGTCCGATCTCTGAATTCCATTTTTTTAACGATTGGATTGCTGCTCCGATTCTTCCGTTGTCAAAATCGGGTTCTCGATTAATTTCGACTGGGTTTGGGTCCTGAGAGACAACTGGAAATACCAAGTTTGGGTTTAATCCACACTATCAACACCCAGCAAAGGGTTGATTCTCTCTATCAATTCGTCATCAATACGGGAGCGTTCGGCGGTAATAATAGCCCGAATTTGATTAACCGCTTGTTCGATACTATCTTCAGGGTTGCTAACCCAATAATCGTAATGCTGAATCTGAAGAACTTCGGATTTAGCGATAGCCAAACGCTGTTTCAACTCTTTCTCCGATTCTGTCTGTCTGCGGCGGAGGCGTTCCTCCAAAGTAGCAAAGGATGGGGGTATGATAAAAATGAGGACACTTCTTGCAGGGGAAATGTTTTTCTCTTGGTCTCGAATTTTCAGGGAACCTTTTACCTCAATCTCTAAAATAACGTCTTTCCCGGCTTCGCGGGTCGCGACGATTTCAGACTTGAGGGTACCGTAGAGGTTGTCGCCGTATGCCGCCCATTCTAAGAAGCTGCCTTGCTGAATGTGCTTTTCAAATTCTGACTTTGATAGGAAATGATAATCGACACCGTCCACTTCACCACGCCGTGGATTACGTGTTGTTGCGGAAACAGATAATTGTAGCGTTTCGTCCGCTTTGCAAAGGGTATCAATGACAGTACTTTTCCCAGAGCCGGACGGGCCGGAGATGACGATAACGAGGTTCGGTTTGTAGAGGGGTGTATTCGCCATTTTTTTACGATTAGGTCCGAACATCGCGTCCGTAGGAATCATTAAAAAACCTGATCAAAATTTAAAAAGGGCTTTTAACAATTGGAAGCCTGCAAGGACAACGGACGCAGCAGCTCAGAAGCAATCATTAAAAATTAGTCTGCGGCTTCCGCGAGTTCTACAAGCACGGGTGATTCGATACGGATAGCGTCCTTGATACAGACCTCTTCGCACAACTTGCAGCCGACACAATCCTTCGGTTTAACCAACTCACAGATACCGAAGAAACTTTCAGCGTGTTCTCCCGTCTCTGGGTCCTTAAGTTCAAGGCAGTCCCATGGGCAGATATGGACGCAGAAATCGCATCCCGAGCAGAGCTCTTCGTAGATAACAGCGATGGGCCGGTGCGTCGGTCGGCGGATGAACTTGCACACCTCACCAAACTGGTCACGAATCGCCTCAACAGGACAGACCATCCCGCACGCGCTGCAGTCGATGCAAATGTTTGGATCGATGATGTGCAGCATATTCCTGTCCCCGGTAATCGCGTCAACCGGACAGTTCGTTAAACATGCCATACATCCTATACATTCATCAGTGATATAATACGCCATAAATTCTTTATCCTATGTTTCAGTTTAGGCAGAATCTTTCTAATATGCTTGATGCAATATATTTTACCATAATCTGTTTAGATTGTCAAGTTGAAAAGTTGAAAATCTCCCGTTGACATTCCAAAGAGACTCAACTATAATAACAACGATTTACCTCATGAGAGGTTGCTTTCAAGTCAATATATTACATACACAGGACTTACGCGGTTGTCTCTAAAAACCGACAGATTCCCCCTGCTTGCGGGGGGACTAAGGGGGGTAATCCTAAACTTTGCGTAAGTCCTAACATACAAAAACACAAGGGGACTCTAATGAACTTAGGACTAAAAGATAAAGTCGTCGTTATAACAGGTGCAAGCCGCGGGATTGGACGCGCAATCGCCCACGGGTTCGCCGATGAAGGCGCACGCCTGAGCATCTGTGGCAGAACCGAAGACACGCTCCAAAGCGTAACAGCGGAACTCACAGCAAAAGGTGCCCACGTCCTTGCTAAACGCACGGATGTCACGGATACAAGTCAAGTTGAGGCGTTTATAGCGGAAACGGTGGAAACTTATGGCAGGATTGATGTCGTTGTGAACAACGTCGGTGGGAGTCGATGGACCCCTCTCGAAGATATTTCGGATACCGAATGGCACGAGATTCTCGATCTGAATCTGGTTTCTGCGGTACGCGTGAACCGACTCGCTATCCCCGAAATGAAAAAGCGAGGCGGTGGCGCAATTCTGATGATTACTTCTATCTACGGTAGAGAAGGCGGTGGACACATCACATATAATGCAGCAAAAGCCGCCGAGATTAGCATGACGAAATCGTTGGCAAAAGAACTCGCACCCGACAATATTCGTGTGAATAGTGTCGCCCCGGGCTCAATTCTTTTTCCCGGTGGCGGTTGGGCCCGCCGGATCGCGGCAGACCCAGAAGCGATGGATGCCTTTGTGGAAAGCGATATGCCGCTGGGTAGGTTTGGAGAGCCAGAAGAGGTTGCGAATGTCGCCGTCTTTCTGTCATCGGAACGGGCAAGTCTTGTAACGGGTGCCTGTGTGAACGTGGATGGGTGTCAGTCGCACTCGAACATTTAAAGCAAGTTTATGCGATATGTCGTTTCGAGGGTTTTCGTTTATAGTGAATTCCGAAAATAAATGCATATCTCCACCCCCTGGTAGGCGAGGTTTCCTAACCTCGCTGCGTATCCGTCCACAGCGTAGCGTTAATTGTAAAATCTACTATATTTATGTTTACTACGTCAAAAATGACGTAGTTGAAAATAGGGTTAAATTCAGTTTTGAGGAGGAGAACCAACTTTTTCAGCACGCAGTCTTTTGAAAAGAGAGAGCATCTGCTCCCTTTGATAAGCCCTGTATCTACCTGTGTTTTAAGCACATCATAGTGAAAAATACTCGTGCGATTTCATGGGTTTTGGCACAAATATTGTGTCTTCCTAAAGGCCTTGGCATGAAACTTGCTCAATATAATCATGAATGCCGTGTCTTATTGAGACATGGCTTATGATGAATGTTGTCATAACTTCATCCCTTGAATCAGTAACTGATTTACAACCGCATCGCGATAGGATGTATGTAACCGTCCCTGAGCCAACGAGGCATTGACGATGCTTTGGGGTGAGGATTAAATTTAAGCATACTAATGACAGGAGGAAAAACCTGTGAAAGACCTTGAAATCATGCGGATCAAAGAGATGGGTAAAAAAATGATCTCTGACTTCATCCGCTCGGAAACCGGAAGCGTTGGGGTCAAGAACGCTGCTACAATTGGGGCATTTGCGAGTGCTCTCGTGCTGAGTCAAACGAATAGTGAGGCGATCTTTGACCTTGGCACTCCGATTGAGGTTATTGTGGCAATCTAATCTTACAAACTAAATCACTTTGCTTAGGTCCGTTGTCAACCGAAACATGGATTGGTTCGTACGCGATCTAGGCGAAGTGACTCAATTATTAGTGTGTCGAAAAGGCATTGTTGTAACTGCCGAACATCAATTTGAGGTAAGCCCCATGCAATCAGTAAACATTGGAGTTCTCCTGTTTTTGTTAACCTCTCTTACCTTAGCAGACACTACCTTAGCAGGTACTTTTGTAGAAACGTTTGATAATAAGGACTTAAATAAGTGGCAGGAAATTATCCAGCATGATGCAGCGCCCGGTTCTTGGGAAGTTATTGATGGTGAACTTCATGCAATAAGTCTGGAAGGGTTTACAAGATTACTCACAATAGGCGATGAAACATGGCGCTCCTACACTATTGAATTTGATGTCAAACCCCTGAAAAAACATGGACCCGGAAATATTGCTGTTGCCGCACGAATTAAGCGAACCTGGGCGGTGTGGTGTGTAGTTGGTGACCTGGCCTTCCCCGCACTTAGACCTGAATTCAGGGCAAGTTGTTTTGCTGGCAATTTGCACAGCGACAAAGCACTTTTCCTTGGCAGTAAACCCCATCCGTCGTTGAAATTGAATAAATGGTCTCATCTGAAGTTGAGCGTTCATGGAAATCTCTTTACTTTTTGGATTAATGGGAAGCAGGTTTTGGATCCCCTAGGCGTTCCAGAACTCAGAGATCTTCCGGAACCGCTAAATGAATTCCCTAACTTTTCGACAGGTCGTGCCGGTTTGGGGTTATCAAATCATACAGCGCGTTTCGATAACATCATGATTACTGGCGACAGTATCCCAGATAGGGGTGGATTATCGGTAAAACCAAGAGGAAAACTCACAAAAACGTGGGGTAGTTTGAAAGGGTTTTAAAAGAGTATAATGAGGTATGCTCATGTTGAAATGTCCAGCTAAAACACATCATCTTCATAAGTTTAAACACAATAATCGGTTGTTCATTGCCGACCTGGATAAGTTCCAGTTGGTTGAAGTCAACCAAATTGCATGGGATGTTGTGGAATTGTCTCCTATGCTGGAAACGGAAGAATTAATTGCATATCTGAGCCAAACTTATTCAAAGGAATTAGTGCTTGAAACCTTAGAATTATTGAGTGATTTTCAAAGTACTGATGTAATTTTTTATCCGCACCCATGGATCCCTCCGCCAGACTCCAAAAATGATCTGTTGAGAATTTATGTGCCCCAAGGTAGAAACGAATGGTTCCTAGATCCGGAATCCATTTCAGCAGGGACGAACGTAGCTTTATATCACACGACTCAAAGTCTATCAAAGTTTGCTGATATTTATTTGTCAGCAAAAACAGAGGAAGAAATTGCACCAGGTATTTATACTATAGGACTTTCCGGAAATGAATTAAAAGAATCTCCACAAAGATTTAACCAAAGATTGAAACAGATAGGAATAAGTGGGATCTTGGCACATCAAAACTATGGTGCTTACGAGCTTTTTCCCTTTTTCCGTGAAGTTGCCCTTCCTATTATTGTCCAGAATCATGCCCCGAGAGGCCACGCCGGTCAGGCGATTAATACCACGTTGTTACATCATTCTTTAATGCGACCGTATGATGCCTTCACGTCGCCTTCGGACTCTGTTGCCAAATTCTACGCAAGATTTGTTGGCGATACGCGGCATTTCCACACTAATCCTAACGGTGTAGATTCTGAAACCTTTAAACCTCTGGATAAATCCAAGGCGAAAACGACTATCGCCGAGATTGTACAAGACAAGCGGATTAAAGAAAAACTAACCGTGGGTTTTCTCTCCCGATTTCAGCCCGAGAAAGGCGCGCACATCTTCATTCAACTCGCTGAGATGCATCCAGATTTACTTTTCTTAGTGGGCGGAAGATTTTTACTCCGTCCTACTTATGAGAAATTACCCGATAACTTAATCTATGTCGGTTTTTTACCTCGAAAGCAGCTGCCAACGCTTTACAACGCCTTTGATATCTACTGTTTTCCGTCAATGGCAGCGGAAGAAACTTTTGGATTAACGCTCCTTGAAGCGATGGCGTGCGGGGTCCCACCGGTGGTTCCTCGATTCGATGGATTGCCCGACGTTGTTGGCGACGCTGGGGTTATCGTGTCTGCAGAAGAGTTTTCAGAAGATATGGCGGGGTTTGCTGCTTATGTTTCGCCTACTGAACTCTCTAAAGGTATTGTTTCGCTCCTTGATGATGGTGTCCGGCGCGAACTTGGACAGAAAGCACGAGACCGCGCGGTGACTTTTACGTGGGATAAGAATGCGAAGAGACTCGTTGAACTCTTTCAAGAATTGAATCAAATCAGACACAATCAAAGAACCCCACCTAATCTCTCTGTCGCCTTTGTCCCGCATTTTGACGCTTTTCAGAATCAAGTGGAAAGTCGGGCCCTGCTTCTCAATTTGACCTCTTTTCTGGAGGCACCCCTCCAGCAAAAAAGGGGATATGTTCAAACCATGGAAGAAGGGCTGGCACTGACCTTGTTGAAACAGCATACGCCGAAGCAGGTCGAATCGGTTTTGACACACATATTTGACGATGCTTCCTATGCTTTCAAAACTGTTGAGAGGGTTCAAAATTTCCTTAACGCATTGGCGTAGTTGCCAATAAAATGTAGGATGGATGTATAAACCTCTGTCTTTGTGGATCGGCTTTCCAAGTGCTCTCTTCGCCAAGTCCGGATGCCCGAACTTGTTCGGGACTTTTTGAGGTTTTTCAACATTTGAGAATTTCTGATGATTAGATTTCCAAGGACACTTCAGCAAATCCACACGTTTGAAAAAGACGACGTTTGGTATGTTGCGAATCTCCAGACAGGCGATGTGCTTCAAATAGACTCTCTTACTGCTGATATCTTGGCGTTATGCAGTACGCACAATAACGTTAGTATCCTTGAAAAACTTGGGCACAAGTATTCAGAGGGGCAGATTCTTGAAAGCCTGAAAGCGTTGGATAATAATATAGAGACGCTTCTGTTTGAACCTGAGCAGGCTCCAATCTTAACAACTGAAGATGATAAATTGCGGATTTTTATCCCCCACGGCTTTATGAAGTATAAGGAGATCCTAAGCCCTAAGACAAATGTCGGCATTTATAATCTATTGATGGCACTCGCAAAATATGCCACAGTCTTTGTGGAAATAGACAATGACAACATTGTCAAGGAACAACGAAATCAACTGGCAGCATTGGGTATTCAGTTCGTATCCGACCTATTTGAATCAACCGATCCACCAACTTATGCATTGAATCGTTTCATCGTCAAAGACTGTCATGGAATTTTCGCCCTTTCACCCCATCCCTACGAGGAGTTGAATTACTTTCGACACAATACGATACCAATCATTTCGCGCATCTACAGTGATAAAGACTTACGTGAAACCACAATTAACAAATTGTTAAGTCACCATGCACTCCGCCGTAACTTCGACAGCGTTTGCCTAGATACACCATGGATAACAGAAGAGTTGGCGTGGATCCTAAGCACACAAACTGACAGTTTGTGCCACAATTCCTCTCAAAAAGAAGGATTGGACATCATTCCCAACGGCGTTGATACGGACTTGTATTCTCCGCAAAATCACCAACAAGCGAGAGAGGCTGTCGCTTCGATTGTTGGTGAGAATAGTATCTTGGACTCGCCCTTTGTTGGAATCCTTAACGGTTTCCAGCCCCAGAATAGCCTTGGAATGATAACGGAGTTAGCACAATTACATAAAGAAGTTGTTTTCATTGTCTATGATTCAATTCTTGGCCAAGATCGTTATCAACAATATCCTAATATCTTTTATATTGACATTCAGCGACCCGAGGATACCGTCGCGCTTCCGTGGATTTATAGTGCCTGTGAGTTTATGATTTTCCCAGCAGTTATCGGAACACCGTTCTCTATGGTAATTGAAGCATTTGCGTGCGGCGTGCCGGGATTTGCTCTCACCTCAACACCACTCACTGAAGAATTAACAGCAGCCATCCTCTCAGTGCTGCTCACGCGAGATGAGACCACAGGGAAATTTGTGATTCCAACTGCTATTGTCTCGGAACAGATAAACGCGCTCCTTGGCAATACAGAACTGCGGGAAACGCTGTCAACCAAAGCGAGACAAATCGCTGAGAACTACTCTTGGGAGGCAACCGCACAACGTTTTGTGGCGTTGTTTAGGGAACTCAATAAGAAAAAAGCAGAAAACACAACACCAAACTATTCCGAGGTCGCTTTCTCTCCGTACTATGATAGAGCAAAAAGTGATGTTAAAATAGGCGCGACGCAGTTGGATGGCTTTTTTAAGCAGCGCGTTGAGGAAGGCTTAGTGCAAACACTTTTGTCCGACCACACACGGGAGGAAGTACGAACTGTCTTACAATATCTGCTCCGGGACGCAGAAAAAGCAGATGGGGTACTCTCCACACTGCTACCTTAAAGCGAGAAACCTTACTCGTATAGGTGGTTTCATATAGTTTAAGAGATATCTTGGTTACGACTTACGCAAACAGACATGCCATAGAGGTGCTTTTTCTCAAAAGTAGCGGGGTTTGTAGTCGCGCAATTCATTGCGCATTATCTGCTCCCAAAAAATAGTTTTCAATCAAGAAAGGTCTGTAATTTTTCTAATCCTGTAAATCCTGATTCAGACAGAAAATAAAAAAATGCCAAAAATCAAAATTGAACGTCTGCTGCTCATCATTTTTATCCTAATTTTTTGCGTGACCCTGCTTCCGTCTCTGGTCAAACGGCTCCTACCAGACCCCAAGGTTATAGAAACGATGCCCACTATGTCGGCGATGAACGTTCCGATTGACACACAACAGATTAAATTCGTGTTTAGCCAATCGATGTCCCAAGAAAAAAACATCACCTTTCGAGGGATGCGGATACGAGGACAATCCAAATGGATCAACAAACAGCGAACAATTTTAGTGTTTCCACTCACAGAACCCTTGAAACCAGGGGCATTTTATAGTATCGTCTTAAACAGCAGCTTGAATAGTACATCCGAGGGTGAGAATATCATGAAAGGCCGATGGGGAAAGCCTCTTAATGAATATGTCTTGACATTTATGACCGCCCCATCCGACATAACACAAAACCGCATTTCTGAATTTAAAGATAGAACTCTCCAAGACACCGATAAAGACGGATTAGATGATGGACTTGAAACTAAACTCGGTACGATGATTACGGCTCTTGATACCGATAGAGATGGATTGACAGACTATGAAGAATATTGCAAATACGGAACCGATCCAACCTTAGCCGACAGTGATCAGGATGGCACGCTTGATGCCGATTGGGATGAGAGAAGAGAATATACTTATAGCATTAGGGCAATCCTTGAACTAAAACCACCATGGAGCCTTGAGGCGATGAATGATCTTTTTCAAGATGCGCGCCTCGTGGAAAACACGCGGCCCAATTATCAAAAAGTAGAGGTTATTATTTATCCGTATGCGTCCCCGGTGCTGCTTCCAACGGCATATCCTCATCAACTCACCTCTGGGGCGTTAAGGGACTATATCCAACCTACTTACGATCTGAATTACTCAAAAGAAATGCAGTCGGAAATCCAGAGCATTCTTTCCGGGGCATCCCATACTTTGGATGTCCTCGCGAGGTTGCAACATGAAATCTCACAAATGAAATTGACCGTTCCCCTTTATGCTCCTTTTGTTTACACCTGTAAGCAGCAGGGAGAACTTGTCACAGATCGCACATTCTTTGAGAGCATCGACCAAGAAGTGACCAACGAAGAGATCTCAGAAGCGTTAGCTGTGAATTACTTTGGCGATTCGATGTTTAAACGAAAACAATATGGTGCTTGTGTTTCTCGTGCGCGCTTGTTTGCTTCAATGCTGAGAGCTGCCGGCATTCCTGCTCGCGTAACGATGGGAGTGCCTATGATATACTATTACAAGGGAACCGGAGAATGGAAACGCCTGATAACAAACCTGAATAATGAAGAAGTCATTGGTAGGTTCTCTTATGAGAAACCATCCGCTCCCAACGAAGTTGCAATCGTCGGGCATAGTCAGGTCGAAGCTTATCTTAACAATCACTGGATCCGGCTGGGTTATCAAATCAACGAGGGACCTTTATTCGCAGGAACCGACAAAGTCTTCATAAAAATTATTGATGCAGCCAAATTCTCCGAAATTGATTTCACGAAAACTTGGTCGCCTATGCAATGGGTTAAGGAACGTCCTTACAAGACTGTAGAGTTGTCCGACCAAGTGGCGAAATACGAATCAAATTTTGCCCATTAAATACAGAATGCACCTGAGTCTTATATTATTCTAAAAGACGCTAAGAAAGGAACTTACAAAATGCTGTTCACTTTGATTCAAAAAGAAATTCTGCATCACATTCTAAGCGTCCGGTTTGTAGCACTCCTCTTGATGTGTCTTTTACTTATACCCCTCACCCTTTCTATCAATTATGGGAATTACCACCAACACCTCGTAGACTACCAAGAAACCGTTAAACTCGCAAACATTGAAGAAACCACGGTCAATTCCAAGATGCCCTTGGAACCCGAGTTGGAGGTCTCCAAATTCTTTCTCAAACCGATGCCGATGAGCGTTTTTGCCAACGGGTTAGGGGACATTCTGCCCAGTTATCTTGGGATGACACGCAACGGGATTACCCAGGGACCGCCTGCGTTGGTTTCCGAGCCGCTCTCCTATCTTCTGGGACACCTCGACTTCCTGTTTGTAGTAGGCACTGTCTTCAGTCTGCTGGCACTGCTGTTTACCTTCGATGCCGTTGCCGGAGAAAGAGAGGCGGGAACACTCCGAATTACCTTATCAAATGCGCTGCCACGCGACCTTTTCTTATGGAGCAAGTTGATTGGGGGATACCTTGTTTTTATCGTGCCGTTTTTGGTGTCCTTTTTGGTCGGTTTACTCTTGCTGGTCTCGCAGGGATTTCCCTTGGGAGAGTCTGACATTTTTCCACGCGTGCTTTGCTTGACGCTGGGTTCACTGCTCTATATTGCTGTTTTTTTCGCGATAGGCGTGGTGATCTCCACCTACTTAGACAACTCTAAGACGGCTCTTATCGTTGCCTTTACCGTTTGGGTATTTGCCGTGTTGATTGCGCCACGCGTTGGTTTTCTCGCAGCGAAATTTATTGCCCCGACCCCGACTTCACAAAGCGTCTACTTGGAAAAGACAGCCTCCCGTGACAATTTCAATGCGGAACTTGAAGCGAAAAAGGTTGAAATACACAAGGAACTCTGGGCAGTGCGTCAGCAAAATTCTACCGCTTCCGAGGAAACACAGCAGGCACTTGTAGCCATCGGAATGGAGGTTGGAAAAGAGGTTGATGAACGCGTGAAGCCACTTGAGGCGGAATACCGACAGAAAATTAAGGCTCACGCTGCCGAGATAGATCGGAACTATCAGCGCGAAAAAGCGCGACAAGAGCAGGTAGGTGAGGCACTTTCTCGGATGACACCGACAGCCTCCCTCATTTATCTTGCTACGAGTTTGACCGAGACCGGAAAACAGAAAAGAAGCGATTACCTTCAAACAGGCAAGCGTTATTATGACGCGCTTTATGCGGATCTGTTCAGTAAAATCGTAGATCACGTCTCCATGAGAACTATGACCCCTGACGATGTGGTCACAGTCACACAGCCACCCCCTTTGGAGGAGACAACTTTAGGAGAGACACTTCGTCAGTCGGCGGTGGATGTACTACTGCTCTGCTTTTTTGCGGTTATGTTAACAACTGTGGCGTTTCTCAAATTCTTCCGATCAGACATTTGATAATCAGTAATTAACATGAATTCCGTATAAGAACAGCACAATGCTAGGGCGGGCGTTCGTGCTTCCAGTTGGGTGGAAAACAGCTTATAGCACAAACTAACAGTTTATGCTACAAAATCCTTTACAGAAAGAGAACGTGATTATGCAATATCATGAATTTGAAACAGCATTTGCAGAACTTCTACAAACGCAAGAAGATTTATACCCTTATGCCGTTGAATACCATCGGACAAACTTTCAGCACTCGATTCAATATTTATTGTCCTCTATTTTAAATCAGACAGAAACACTCGTTCAGCACCCTCAGGCAAGTTGGGAAAATACAGACGAAGTCGTCAGCGACATTCTCTATTGTGCCGATGTCAGTATGGAACAACTTTTCTCGCTTGAAATGCCGAGTCAATTAACAGAAGATAGGGATTTTGAAACCGTAAAAACGAAACTGTACGAAACGAAGTATTACCCCATCAGTGAGCACCTGAATTATATCTTTCTGCCACCTGCTTTGGAACGAAAGACGTTTATCCGTAAGCACTTGGGGCAGTTGGCAGATACAGGACGCTTTTGCGATCTCGGTTTCGGTCCTGGTGTTCTGAGTGCTCTTATCCTACAACAGAAGGAACTCTGGACAGGCTGTGGTGTTGATATTAGTAAACACTGCTTTCAACACGCGGAAAGACTCCTAAAAAAGAAAAAGGTTCTTGAAAGATGTGAACTGTCCATCGGGGACGTTCGCACGTTGCCTTACCCTGATGAGACTTTCGATTTGGTTGTTGCAGTCGAGGTGCTTGAGCATATCCCGGATCCAGAAGTCGGTTTGACAGAGGCGATGCGCGTTCTGAAACCGGGGGGCTACGCGATAACTGCTCTCCCGGTGAAATTACCTATTCTGATGCACCTCTACGATTTCGATAGTCCCGATGAAGTCTTAGCGTTATACAAAAAAGTTGGACTCAAGGTTATTGACTTTGAAACCAAAGAATTTCAACGTCAGACAGAGACTTTTGTAGATACCTTCGCGTTGAGCATCAAGTCGTAAGCATTCATAGTGAATTTTATAATTCTCAAGACTTATGCAGATTCAGTTAGGGACGATGATGTTTGCGAGGTTTTAACCCCCCTAACCCCCCTTATCAAGGGGGAATGCGTAGGTTCTGGTTATAAGGAAAATAAATATGCAAGCGATCATTCTCTGTGGCGGTCTCGCGACGCGGCTGGGCAAAACCGCCAAAACTGCACCTAAGATTTTGCTTGACATCGCTGGACAAACCGTATTGGCATGGCAGATTCGGATGCTAAAGGACGTGAACGTCCAAGAAGCTATCCTCGCATCAGGACACCTACACGATGTGCTTGTTGAACACGTCGGGGACGACTACGATGGTGTCCACATTCGCTATGCCAAAGAAGAGAAAAGGCTCGGCACCGGCGGCGCGATTCAGAACGCTATGCAATATATCAATACATCCCCTTTCTTTGTTCTGAACGGTGATGTCCTCCTAAACGACTTCTCACTTCGAGCAATGTTAGAGAGATTTCATAAAGAAATGACGGGTTTGCTGCTGAGTGTGCGCGTTGACGATGTTCGTCAGTATGGTGAAATTCTATCGGACAACGATGGGAAAGTCACTGCCTTTCGCGAGAAACAGTCCATATACCGGCCCGGATACATAAATGGAGGTGTGTATCTCTTCAATCGAAAGATTATGGATGCATTCCCTAAACACCAAGAGGTCTTCTCAATTGAGCGGGACGTTTTTCCGTCTGTTTCCAATTTTTACACTTTAAAAACCGAAGCGAGTTGGATTGATATTGGGGTGCCCAAACGACTGGCGTATGCTCGACAACACTTCCGAAACGGAGCCAGTCAATGAATCCTGATATCTTCCGAGCGTATGATATTCGAGGCATTTTTGGCGTTGATTTTCAACCGGAAGACTTTTATCGCATTGCTCAGACTTATGCTGACTGCTTTCAACCGGAAACTGTCGCTGTGGGACACGATGTCCGCGAAAGTTCGCCGCAGCTATGGCAGCAGATCGCCGATGGCCTCCAAGACGCACGTGTTGATGTCCTCAACCTTGGTCAAATTTCGACCGATATGCTCTATTTTGCTGTGGTGCATTACCAGACAGACGGCGGCATTACCGTTTCAGCGTCTCATAATCCAGCAGCGTATAACGGCATGAAACTCGTCGGTCGGGGTGCTACACCCATTTCATCGGATACTGGACTCTTTGATCTTCGCGATGCTATCGGAAACGACGGACTACTCAAGAAACCTAAGGGACCCTGTCGTGAGAGTCTTCAACCTGCCCCGTTTCTGGAGGCATACCTCACGCATCTCCGATCGTTTGTGAATCTGAAGCAGCTGTCTGAAAAACGAATAGTCATCAACGCCAATGGTGGACTTGCTGGACAGGTTGCCGAATATCTGTTAGCAGAAACACCGATTCAGATCTGCGCGCGGTTATTCAACAAACCTGATGGAACGTTTATTGGCATTCCAGCGGGCCGTCCTGACCCACTGCGCCCTGAGAATCGCGGTTTAACCATAAAGGCAGTCCAACAAACAGGAGCGGATCTTGCAGTCGCATGGGACGCCGATGCCGATAGGTGTTTTTTCTTTGATGAAACCGGCATGTTCGTTGAAGGCTGCTACATCACAGCTTTACTCGCTGAATATCTCCTACAACAAAAAGGAAGTGGGACAGTTATCTTTGACCCGAGGGCGATATGGGCGATAGAAGCCGCCGTGAAAAACGCTAACGGCACACCACTTCTGAATCGGTGTGGACATTCTTTTATCAAAACCCGTATGCGGGAAACAGATGCCCTTTTCGCAGGCGAGGCGAGTGGGCATTACTATTTCCGCGACAATTTCTATGCCGATAACGGCATGATTCCGTTTTTGCTTGTGCTTGAAAACCTTTGTATAAACAAAATTTCACTCGCGGAACTTGTTAATCCTCTCCGAGCGAAATATCCGGTATCTGGTGAAATTAACTTCGCATTTGAAAATCATAATTTGATGCATGATGCAATGAATGCGGTCAGACACACATTGCACCGGTTGGGAAACCCTTTCCAGATTGAAGCCCCTATTGATGGTATGTCAGTCCAATTTCCTGTGAATCCCAAGAGCGGCACTGGTTGTCATCGTTTGGTGCCCGGCAGTTGGCGGTTCAATCTCCGAGCGTCGAACACCGAACCACTTTTGCGGCTCAACCTTGAAAGTATCGAAAATACTTCCCTCCTTATGGAAAAAACGGAGCGACTCAGCAAAGTGTTAGAGGGCCTCGGTGGTAAGCGAGAAACAGCGTTTCGTTGGGAAAATAGGTAGCCTCCTGATTTAGGTTGGAACACATCTAATGAATTTTAGTGTTTTTGAATTATTGACACACGAAAGAATGGTTTTCTTGGCGGTTCTAAGTTGCGGGCTTTATACCAGTTATACCGATTTCCGCTACGGAAAAATCGCTAACATTTACACTGCGTTCTTGATCGGCTTTGGCGTTATCAGTCAAGCCCTATTCATAAGTGAGGGAAACATCACCTGGATGCACAGTTGTGTTACCCTTTTTGGGGGATTAGGTATCTCCTTTGTAATGTTTTACACGGGAATATGGGCAGCCGGGGATGCCAAACTCTTTTGGGGCATCAGTTTATTGCTGCCGCCGAGTGCGTTCAGCAACACTTCAGAGACACAATTTTATCCGCTAATTTTGATGGTGAATATCTTTCTCCTGTTCTTAGTCTATGTCCTATTAATCTCCCTCCTTAAAACAACTTTTCAACAGCAGCGGACACTCATTGCTAAGAGTTTCACTGCACAGCTGAAACAATTTCCCCAACGACTGCTGCGAGTGCTTTCCTATATTGGAGTGGGTGGGTTGGCGTTTTATATCCCGTCACGCATGGGTGTGGAGTTGGACTTGGCTATCCGAATAACACTGTTTATGGCAATTATTTTTGCTTTTAATAAAGTGGTTGAAAAGTACATCCCACAGAAATACGGTTACGTATTTCATGTCCCCTTTCTCCTCTTAGCACTCTTTTTGGCGATCCCTTCGCTGATTCAACTCGGCACTTTTATCGTCTTTATCTTTGTGATTCCGTGGTTTCTCATCATGTTTAACGCTGTCATTCGTTCCCTTTTTACGGAAGAGATTCCTGTCGAAAACCTTCGCCCTAACATGATTCCGGCAGAACGAATTGTTAAAATTGAAGCGCAGAACGCGAATGATAGATACGTGAAAATTCCTGCTGGTTTTGCAAACCCTGCGCAAGATAATGTCATTGTGGATGTCTCGTCTGAGGGGTTAACGTCGCCTCAAATTGAGCAGCTGCACCAACTTGCTGCAGCAGGTAGTTTGAAAGAATACGGAAATAGATTACTCATTCAGAAAAAAATCCCCTTTGCTTTGATGATTGTTTTGGGAGCAGTAGTGACGCTATTTGCAAATGGAATGGCTTATTCGTTTTTTCAAAGCGCGGAAATGCATCAGATTCTGGAGAGGATAGGGTCGTTTTTGGTTGGGTAAAAAAAGCCGAGACGGGCATCTGGTCTGTTTCGCGTGTATAAGTAACTCTAAAATCTATGATAAACATATTACCATATACTTGTAATAAATCGGGGTGGGACATAGTGACCACCCCGATTTATGTGCATACCCTCCTCCTAAACCCGCACCTTGTTGGCGAGGTTGCCTAACCTTGCCAATGTAAAGGTAATTGTGGGTTTTACTATAAAACAGTTGGTATAAGGGCTTATTTTTCGTTTTTTGTCGATTATGCACGTTTTCGCCTCCGAAATTACGACTGTAATATATGACGTGAGTTTGATAAAAAAGATCGCAATAAGTAGTTTTGGGCTTGAAAGATTTGACAAAAACAGTCAAATCTCGTATAATATCCTTAAGCTCGTGGACAGGAGTTTCAGCTTGGCACGTTCTCTGTGCCAAGTCCTGTCCATTACCACTGAAACGGTCTTTTACGAGCTGACGAGTGATACCTCGTTTAACAACTGAATACTTCGCTCATGTCAAGAGTAAGTGCTTTTACAATTTTTAGGCATTTTTCAAGGAAGTTCCAAGCCCGAAACTACTTATTGCGAAAATGGACAGTCGAATGAAAACAGAAAAATCCTGTAACGAAGGACTCATTATTGGTGTTGTCCCTCGGACAGCAAGAAAATTAGAAGAAGTACCTCATGTTAAGCTGGAAAGAGATAGTTTACGTGCGGATTACAGTGAGATCGTTGGAGAAAGTCCGCAGATTTTTGAAATCCTCCGGCAAATTGATGATATTGCGCCTACGCCCTTAAAGGTCCTAATCTCTGGTGAAACCGGGACTGGCAAAGGGATGGTCGCGCGTGCGCTGCACAAAAACGGTGGTCGAACCGGAGAAATGGTTTCTCTCAATTGTGCAGCGGTACCAGAGAGTTTATTTGAGAGTGAGTTGTTTGGACATGAAAAAGGGGCGTTTACAAGCGCGAATAGACGGCATATCGGTAAGTTTGAAAGGGCAGACAAAGGGACGCTCTTCCTTGATGAAATTACAGAGATGCCGCTTTCCCTGCAACCGAAGTTGCTACGCGCAATTGAGGAAGGTGAAATTGAACGCGTTGGTGGTAAAAAACCAATTACGATGGATGTTCGGATTGTGGCGGCCACCAATAGAGATATTGCACAAGGTGTTAAAGATGGGATGTTTCGTGAAGATCTCTATTATCGATTAAATGTTGCCGCTATATCTCTGCCGACCTTGGCAGAGAGGCAGGCGGATATTGCGGTGTTGGTGACGCACTTCCTGAAAAAACATCGCCGGTCAGGTGGACCACCGACTTTTCAGGTAGCACCGAGTACGTTGGATATTCTCAAAAGTTATCCCTGGCCTGGAAATGTACGAGAGTTGGAAAACGCTGTTGAGAAGGCATCCTACTTTGCAAAGAAAGAGATTCTCTTACCGAAGCACCTACCAAGAGAAATTCGGACATATCCAAAGCGATCTATGAATATCTCCGAAGAGATTGCTACGCCTGGAAACAAGCAAAGCGTGAGTGTCCCGCTCGGCACGACGCTTGAGGCGATGGAAGCAACGTTTATCCGTGAAACTTTGGCGGGGTTTGACGGGAACCGAACAAAAACAGCGGAGGCATTAGGGATTGGAATACGTACATTGCAGAGGAAATTGAAAAAATATGAGATTTAGGGAGTGTTTGCATTGACACGTCGGTGCGAAAGTGCCTTCTATAAATACCTAAGTCTTCTTTTGAAGATATACTTAAAATCCACATCATTCGCGTTATCTGTGCAAATTCGCTATTCAGACAAAAAATCCTATCAATCCTTCTATCCTGCAAATCCTGATTCAGACAATTGACCCAATATTTATCCGCCCTTCTTAAATTTTCCCCTTGTTTAAAAAGATACCCACATGTTAAAATAGTGGGAATGTGATAAATGAGGAGAGTGAACATGGACGCAAAATTGTGGGTGCCGGAATACGATACCCCCGAATTATGGCATAAGGAATTTTGGCGAAGCTTGCAAGCCGATGTTAAAACGTCGCGGCGTTCTTTTTTTAAGACGGGTGTCACGAGTTTCCTCGGACTCGTCGCCATGCAACACTTCGGCTCCAGCAGCCTTGCGCAGCTGGAAGATGTTATGCCACGTGCCAAGCAGTGCATCGTCCTGTTCATGAACGGTGGCGCGAGTCAGACAGACACCTTCGACCCCAAGCCCGGTAGCAAAAACGGGGGCCCCTTTGCAGCGATTCCGACAAACGTCGAAGGTCTCCACGTCTCGGAACATCTCCCACAAGTTGCTGAACAGGCACACCATCTCTCTATCATTCGCTCGATGGTTTCCCGTGAAGGAAATCATGAACGCGCACGCTACTTACTGCATACCGGCTACGCACCGGGCGGTGCAGTTAGACATCCGACCCTCGGTTCACTCACCTCTTACTACCTTGACGATAGCCTATCCGACCTTCCGAGTTGTGTTAATATTAATGCCCCGACGTATTCTGGCGGCTTTCTTGGTGCCGCCCACGACCCATTCGTCGTCAACGATCCGATGCGCCCGGTGGAAGACCTTTCGTATCCCGCACAGATGGACACACACCGTTTTCGCGAACGGTTGAAAATGCTCAGAACAATTGAAGAAGACTTTATCGCCAAACGGACAGGGCGCAGCACGGAAGCACACGAAGCGATTTACAAAAAAGCCGATCAACTCATCAACTCCCCGAAAATAGATGCGTTTCAACTCAACGATGAGCCGCTCGCTCTCCGCGAAGCCTATGGCATGAATAAGTTCGGACAGGGGTGTTTGATGGCGCGACGCCTTGTGGAAGCCGGTGTTAAATTTGTGGAGGTCTCGTTAGACGGCTGGGATACACACCAAAATAACTTTGAACGTACCAAAGAACTCCTGAACGTCGTAGACCCGGCGTTCGCAATGCTCCTGAAAGACTTATCCGAACGCGATCTCCTCGACGAGACGATCGTACTCTGGCTCGGCGAATTCGGACGTACACCACGAATTAACAACAACGATGGGCGCGACCATCATACGAACGGCTGGTCTGCTGTTGTTGCAGGAGGCGGCACACGTGGTGGACAGGTCATTGGCGGCACGACTGAAGATGGGACTGAAGTGGTCAGCGGTGTTGTCGGCGTTCCCGACCTTTTTGCGTCACTCTGCTTCGCGCTTGGCATCAACCCTGACGAGGAGAATTATTCCCGTTCCGGGCGACCGATTCGAGTTGTCAACGATGGCTCGGTTATAGAGGAGTTGTTTAGTTAGGCGTCAGTTAAGAGACGATTTGTAACAATTTACCTTAACTTGGTGGACTCTAAAGAGCGGTGCATTATTACAGTGTGCCTCTGTAACTGAAAACCGACAACCGATAACTGACAACCGATAAAACATGAGAGTAATTGCTGGCACATTCAAGAATAGACGTTTGGTCACCCCCAAAGGAAATCGTCTCGTCCGACCCACTGCCGATCGGGTAAAAGAGTCGGTGTTTAGTATCCTACGGGAACGGGTCGTTGATGCGAATTTTCTTGACCTTTGTGCCGGTACGGGGAGTATGGGGATTGAGGCGTTGAGCCGCGGGGCGAAACACGTTACATTTTTGGATCGAGAGCCGCGGTGTATCGCAATTATAAAACAGAACCTCAGCGTTTGTGGCCTCACAACCGAATCCGGGGTGTATTATCTGCTCCGTCGTGATGTTTGGAAAGGGATTCTGTCCCTCCATAAGCAGGCGGCTGCGTTTGAAGCCATTTATTTTGATCCGCCCTACGGTGTCAGTTTAGCGGATAGTTCGGAGAACCATCTTGAACTATATACTACCAGTTTAGCGCTGCTTGCAGAGACCACACTGCTTAAAATCGGCGGTATATTGCTTGTTGAACATGCAAGACAGATTGATATGCCTGATGCCGTTGGAAATTTGTGCCGAGACCGGCAAGCGCGTTACGGGGATACAATCGTATCATTTTATCGAAAGAAGATGGGATAGCAACTCCCTGGGACTCTCTTTCGACGAGTGTCTTGTTGAACAACGTTCAACAAGCTCAGATTAAATCGTTAAAAATATGAAAATCTTGAATCTCCAATCCGGAATACCCTTTCAAATGGGCAAAGGTAAAAACTGGCGTGTTGTGCATCCGGATATGGGCTCGAAGCAGCTTACACTGAATCATGGGCTTCACGCACCCGGTCAAGAGTTCACACAGCATTATCACGATGCCTCAGAAGACGCTATTGTCGTATTAGAAGGTGGCGGGGCTATCCGGCAAGGGAGTGTCTACACGCCGATCACTGCAGGCGATCTTATTTTTGTACCTGCGGGGGAAGTGCACGGGACCGTCAACACGACGCCGAATATGGCACGCTTAATTAGTTTTCAGTCCCCGCCAGATATGGCGCTCTACCGAGGCGAGCGGGATACCCCTGATGAGGCACCAACGCCGGAAAATGGACATCGGAGTAACGTTCAGGTCATTAATATGGCGCGCAGCGGCCCTGTTTTTGGGAAGTCTGTCGAGTGGCGAAGCACCGTCTCACCACACAAAGGCTCTGTACATCTCTCCTTAGACTATATCCACCTCAATAAAGACGAGCGTTTTAAGCATACACCGATAGAGACTGAATCAATCTATGTACTGAAGGATGGATGTGCTGAAGTGACATCTGGTGCTGAAACGCGTGTATTGGAACAACATGATGTGCTTTTCCTAAACCCTGGAGATACTTTTTCACTTTCCCACGCAGGCGATGAACCGACTACACTGATATATTGTTGGGCAGTCGGTAAAAAAGGAATTAATGGATGAAACCAGACGATGTAGCTGTTTCACGACGGGGAAACCTTGTCGTGATAAACCATAGTAAATTTGAAATTAAATTCAATCTTTCAAAAGGAACATGGGATTACATTGATGAGAGTGGCGACATAATTATCCGAAACGGATGTGCACAGGTAACGCTTGATGACGGACGCGTTGTCAAGACTGAAGATGCTGGTAACTGTGAATTTATCACGACGGTCCCGCAAACAGATACTTTTGGAACGTATTACCAGATCTGTTTTTCCCATGAAGCGAAGGGAAAGGGAATACGGATAAATACCTACATCAATTGCTATGCCACACAGCCAGCTATCCTACTGAAAGTTGGTGTTGAGAACCTCAATCGAGAGCGTCCGATCCAGTTAGAAAATTTAACGGTCCTTGGCGTTTCCACGAACCGTGGTGCTGTGTTAGTGGGCAAAACTCCCGCAGATTGTCACCTTTTTATTAACATGCCGCCTGTTTCTCCTGGTGTGAGTAGGAGACTCTATGACGGGTTTCTGTTGAGTGAAACAGATGCCAGACATCCGTGTCACGATGGTATGCTTCAGGACACCAAGAGTGGCAAGACCTTCGTTTTTGGGTTTCTAACGACGGAGAAATGGTGGCCCCGCATACAGGTCGGCTGTCAAGGTAATTCCGGATCCAACGCCAAATCCTCTAGACGGGCATCAACATTTGGGGCGAATCCTTGGGCACTTTATCATCTGTGTAAACAGCGGTGTGATTTTGGAGAGGAGGTTACCTCAGAGACTGCGTATCTCAACTTTTCAGGAGATGCTGCAGCGTGCTATGAACACTACACACGGATGTTAGCACTGAAGAACGGGTGTGCTGAACCTCACACCTCGCCTGCCGATGATAAACCGATTACTGCCTGGAATCTTTCTCCCGCGCAACTTTCGTTGGACGCGAAAACTATTTTAACGCAAACCGACGCACTCACGGAAGACCGGTTCTTTCAACCGAACTTCCTCGGAGGGATAAATTATATTCAATTAGACACTGGCTTAGAATCCCAATTTGGGACTTATACGCTGGGCGGAGAGGATTCAGAAACACAAACTACCGACGATCTCGGAACGGCTCTCGATGAAATCCAAACAAAAGGCTTTAGGACAGCAATTCGGATCAATCCATTTTGTGCAGCACCTAATTCGGAACTTGTCCAGAAACACCCAGATTACTGCATACAAGAGGCAGTCGTGGCTCGAAATGGAAGAAGAAGGGGACGACGGCATTCAGGACGTAACAGCTACAAACCTACCACAACACATCTGCCGGAAGGCAGCACAGAAGTCGCACTGTTAGATGTTTCCCACCCTGAAGTGCAGCGACATATCCGTAGACGAATTAAACAGATAGTCAACGAATATGGATGTTCACTCATCAATGTAGATTTCACGGGGTATACTACAGTCCTGACTAACAGTGAACACAACTTACGTTGGCATGATAAAACCCTTACATCTGTTCAGCTCTACCGCCTTGCGGGTGAGTTGCTAAGAGATGCTATTCAAGAGGCGCGTTCGGAAAATACAGCTACTGGTAAAGAGGTCCTTCTCGCTGGATACAATGTTATCACAGGCCCCTGCCTTGGGAATATCTCATTGAATGCACCGCTTCTCGACCCGCCGTTTTCAAACAGGGGCACTTCGAGCCGTATCAATGATCCCTGGCACCACCCTCGGGGTACAAAGCACCGTTTGAGCAGATATGCAGCCTATATCCGAGAGCATAATTGCCTCTGGCAACATGTCTTCGGTGAACTTGCTGTGGATGAACCGAGACCTGTCAATGAGGCGATTGTGGAGATGACGGCGGCAGCGTTGAGTGGTGGGGCGGTCTTCTGCAGCGACCAATTAACCGCGCTTACTTCGGCGCGAGCGGCGAACTTGGCACGCATCTTCCCCCTCTTGGGGAACGCCGCTACGCCGATAGATCTCTATGGTGAGCAATTCCCACGTATCTGGAGTCTACCCATTTCGACACCGAGTGAGTCGTGGTACCTTGTGGCAGTCTTCAATTGGAACGACCATGAAGATGACGCTTACTTTGAACTCGATGGCCTCGGACTCGATGCATCGAAAGAATATCTCGTTCACGATTTCTGGATGCGACAGTACCTCGGCAAGATTTCACATAGTTTGGACTTGTTGAATATCCCACCGCGTTCTGTCAAATTGCTCTGTTTTCGTGAGGCGCGTGATGTGCCGCAGCTCCTCGCAACGGATATGCACTATGCCCAAGGGGCGGTCGAGATTCTATCGGCAGGTTGGGATAATCACAGCCAGAGTTACCTACTCGTCTGCCAGCCACTTAGACAGGCGGATGGCACCTGCTTTATTCATGTACCTGACGGGTACTTACCCACTGGTGTAGCGACTCACGGCAGTGATTATCAATATAGTTGGGACGCTCCGATTTATCAGTTAACGTTTGCTAAAACTCAACCCGGAAAACTGGTGCAAGCAAGCGTCCAATTTACTAAAACCTCTGGCGGTTCTTCTGGTAGGAAGGATTTGTAAACCCGGCGCGTATTGGGTCAAATGGTTGTCGGTTGTTAGTTTTAGGTTATCCCACCACTAATAACCATTAACCTAAAACTGTAAAAAATCAAGGATAAGGAGTGAGTCCCATTCGGACGCAGCTGCAAACCCTCAAAACGCAAGCAAGCGTTTGTATGGCATGTGATTTATCAAAGACCCGTGCAAATGTCGTCTTTGGTAGCGGAAGTGATACCACGAAATTAGTAATTGTGGCTGAAGGACCCTCTGCTGCTGATAATCGGACAACATTTCCGTTTTCGGGGCCTGCTGGGGATTTGCTTGATGAAGTACTCACTGCAAACGACTTAACGCGCAGCCAAATCTGGTTAACGAATATCATTAAGTGTCGAGCTGCGAGCCTGAAAAATGGTGTACTAAAAAACCGGCCACCGAAAGCATCTGAAATTAAAGCCTGCTCCAAATGGCTTGATGGAGAATTGACCTTCATACAGCCTTCGGTGATTTTGTGTATGGGGGCACCCGCTGCAAAGGCACTCATTCATCGAAATTTTCGTATTACCGAAGAACGCGGCACCTGGTTTACGGATACCCTGTATGCCCCCTTCGCGATGGCGACCTTCAACCCTGCCTATGTCCTGAGACAAGAAGGCGAGAATCTTGAAATTGTTCGACAAACCGTCATTGCAGATATCGCCTCGGCGAAGCGGAAGGTACGCGAATCTGAAGAAATACCGAAATTAACACTTTTTTGAGGAATAGCAATCAGCAATCAACGGTCAGCAAAGAGAACTCTCATACAATAGACCTCTTTTAACTGATGGCTGAAAGGGTTTCGTAGACGGGGAATGCCTACAGGCATTCATACCGTTGATTTTCGCCCTGACGGCTGAAGGCTAACAAAAAATGCCACTAAAAAAACAAATTGCTATAAATGCCGTGCTGAAGGCGATGCAACTCTGTGAACAGGTACAAGCCGAGATGGTATCAACCGATGCGATTCAAAAAATTGACCGAAGCCCTGTAACGGTGGCTGATTTTGGATCACAGGCATTGATATGTAAAGCGATCGGCGACGCTTTTCCTGAAGATACTATCGTCGCTGAAGAGGACGCACAAGCACTTAAGGAGAACGCAACACTTTTAGAACGCGTCACAGGTTATGTAAGCCACTTTGCAGAAGATACAGTTTCGCCAGATACTGTTTCTAACTGGATTGACCGCGGCAGCGGTGAAGTCGGACGACACTTCTGGACGCTCGATCCAATTGATGGGACAAAGGGCTTTCTGCGTCGTGATCAATATGCAATCGCTTTGGCTTATATTGTCGATGGCGTTGTACAACTCGGTGTTTTAGGCTGTCCAAATTTACCGCATCGCTTGAAAGATAGTCGGGCGGAACAGCACGGATGCCTTTTTGTTGCCGCACGCGGTGAAGGCACGCGGCTCCATACAAAAACAGGAGACTTTTTAGAGCAAGTCCACGTATCAGAGAAGGTGCATTGCTTCGCCGAGAGTTTTGAATCCACGCATGGGGATAGTGATGCGCACAGTAAGATTGCGGAAGCACTCGGCATTACAGAATCGCCTGTCCGGATGGACAGTCAGGTGAAGTATGGTATTGTTGCCCGTGGCGAAGCCTCACTCTATATCCGTCTGCCGAACCCTGCGTATCCTGATTACCGCGAATGTATCTGGGATCACGCTGCCGGACTGATTGTTGTTCAGGAAGCCGGTGGGACGGTTACAGACGCGAACGGTGCCCCCCTTAATTTTTTGACAGGCAAGCGGATGCATGAGAATCGCGGCATCGTCGCAACGAACGGAAAACTTCACCAACATGTTTTGAAAGCATTAGTTTCCAAACCATAAACAAATATTCGACGAAGTGACATGTAACGGAACGAGACCCAGGAGGCAAATAGTTAAAAATATGAAAGTTGGGCAAATTGTTGCACCCCGTCAGATTGAGATTGTTGACATAGAAAAACCGGAGCTCACTGATTACCCTGACGGTACAGTGATGATAAAAACCGCACATAGTGCCATTTGTGGCACAGATATGCCGTCGTTCGTCCTTGAGCATCCAGCGGAAAGTTATCCGCTTCAGCCGGGACTTTCGATTCACGAAGCGATTGGCGTTGTCACGGACAGCAAATCGGATAGATTCAAACCGGGCGACGAAGTCCTTGCATTACCACGTTACATCGGCGGACTTTCGGAATACTTTCTGTCGGATGAGAGCGTCACGTTGCCCTTGACGGATTTTCCGAGAAAAGACTGCATTCTGATGTCTCAACCGCTTGGCACCGTTGTGTGGGCATGTCGGAAGCTGCCGAACTTGCTTAATCTTGATACCGTTGTCGTCGGACAGGGACCTATGGGTCTTCTCTTTACACACATGTTGAGCAATCTTGGTGCGCGCACCGTGATTACTACAGATCTTGTTGATTTCCGACTCGCTGTTTCCAAGAAGATGCGTGCTACACACACGATTAACGCTGATACGCAAGATTCAGTCGCTGTTGTAGAGGGGATTACGGAAGGTAGAATGGCGGATCTGGTTATTGAGGTCGTTGGACACCAAACGGAGACTATTAACGACTGTCTCCGTCTGCTAAAACGCGGCGGAACGCTCCTCGCCTTCGGTGTACCGGACGACGAGATTTACGATTTC
Source organism: Candidatus Poribacteria bacterium (assembly GCA_963662915.2). GTDB lineage: Bacteria > Poribacteria > WGA-4E > WGA-4E > WGA-3G > WGA-3G. Next base: position 4,778,045 of record CAXXEU010000002.1, read on the forward strand.
CATTTCTCGGATTTCTTCCGAAAAAATATCAACTTTATTGGATCCGTCGGACCCGATGCACCGAACGACTTCCCATTAGCAATGGACATGATTGCTCAGGAACGCTTTGATGTTTCACCGATTATTACGCATCATCTGCCTTTCACGGAAGCACAACTCGGATTTGAAATGGCACTGAACCGAAAGCATGAAGCGATTAAGATTGTCTTTGACTACTAACCTAAAAAGAATTCACCGTAAGTTGGATTGAACGGATCGGAGCAGGGCTACAGGTTCACAGAAAAATCGCAGTATTTCCATACAACTTCCATTTGAGAAATGCGGAGTGAACCCAAAATTTTCAGTCTCTGGAGATATGACGTTGGGTTTCACTGGGCCTTGGGTATATTCGGATTTCCTGCTAAACTTGGAGGTCATCCGCGATGTCCACGTTTTAGTCAATGATTTCCATTCAACCCAACCTACAATATCTGCTAACACCCAAGTTGCTACTAACGGGTTTTGAAAATTTCAAAAAAGGTTTTCAGGTGCTTTCTCACCCCAGAGGGGTGATATGTCTATAGAAAATGGCGTATTTAATCCCGCACTCCAGCGGAGTGCTATGTCTATAAATAGATGGCAACTTAGGTTATAATTGTAACCTCACTATATAGCACCAAAAGGAGAAGAATGAAGGTTGTATTTGAAGGAAATTACACTGCCGATGTATCAGCGATACAGTCGGTGTCTGTAGACCAGAGGTCTGGGCGGATTGAAATATGTGTTAAGCATAAAAAGGAAAAGACCGGTAAACAAAAGGTTTCTTATCTTATTTATCCGGGTAGTAGGTACACACGCCGTCTTCTACCAAAATTGGCTGAAACAATTAAAGAAGAACTTGAATCTTTGTCCAGAGCACCAGATATGCCGATAGAGCAGGTAATAAAATTAACTGCTTGGCAACGGGGGCATCTACAAGTTAGAATGGACACTGACAGTCGTGCTTCTACTCAAGGGCTTGTCTATCTATGCTGGCATTGGCCCTCAGGTCGAAAGCCTGCAGATGAGCAGTTGGAGTTTAGAACTGGACTTAATGCTGATGAGATTGAAAAGATCGCCAGCACGGATCTCTATAAACAGCGCGTTGAGGTATCAATGCTTGAAAGTTATGACACTCCTGATAAATTCAAGTGGTGGCTTAGGGACTGGGGATCAAATATGCCCGCAAAGCTCGGCAAACACATGCGACTCTGTGAAGAGTTCACCACGGAACTTATTACTTCTACCGCCGAGCGGCACGGTGTGGATTTAGGAAACCTGAAAAGCAATTCAGCAATTTTTTTTAAGGCTGAAAAAACTATCGGCTCCGGTAGGAATTCAGTCTATCTTTACTATTATCAATGGGATCGAGACAGCGCGAAATCCAACGGATTAAATGTTTGGGAATGCAAAATTGGCAGAGCTGCTGAACATCAACTAGAGAAAAGACTTAGAGCGCAAGCTACAGATCCAGAAAATTTCAAGTTAGGTCTCCATATTCAAACCGATAACTCCGCGGAGATAGAGGGACGCATACACGATGAGCTGAAGGAGCGCGAGAAACATCTATGCGAGTCCCTGAGGACAGAATGGTTTTTGACTTCTCCGAGTGAAGTCGAAGATATTTATAACTTCATTGGAGAAAATTCTCACGACTGACAACCGACAACTGACAACTATTAAAGCGGCAGTTCAACGATGCGTCCCTCACGGCTGGATTGGTAAATAGCAAGGATAATCTCAACGGCTTTGCGCCCTTCCCGTCCATCAACGAGATGCGAATCATCGCTTTCAAGTCCATTAATCAGGTTTTCCATCTGCCGTCGATGGTTGTCGTGATTAATAGCGCGTGGGTCGGAGGCACCGCCGCCAGTGTCTGTTCTTTGGGCAAATTTTTCTCGAATCTCCGTATCTTCAGGGAGTTCCGGGTCGAATTCCCATGTTACGATGTCCTCTTCGGCTAAGACCACAGTGCCGTGTGTACCGGAGATTTCGGTCTTCTTGAGCATGCCGGGGTAAGTAGCGGTCGTACCTTCGATAACACCGAGCGCGCCGTTCTCAAATCGGAGCGCAGCAACAGCAGCGTCTTCAACCTCTATACGTTCGTGTGCCAGTGTATCGGTGAACGCTTGGACGGCTTTGACGGGTCCCATGAAATACTGGAGTAAATCAATGGCGTGGATGGATTGGTTCATGAGCGCGCCGCCACCATCAAGATCCCACGTACCGCGCCAACCGCCGCTGTCGTAGTATTCTTGGGAACGATACCATTTGATATAGGCATCGCCTAAGGTGAGTTTGCCGAACCGACCGCTTTCGATTGTCGATTTAACAAGCCGCGTGCTTTCGGTGAAACGGGAATTAAAGATGGCACACAACCGAACGCCTGCTGTATCACACGCTTCGATGATCGCATCACACCGTTCTAAGGTGATCTCCAGCGGTTTTTCAACGATAACGTGTTTACCGGCTTCTGCTGCGGCAACAGCGGGGTCCAAATGCGCACCGCTCGGCGTGCAGACGCAAACGATGTCCAGATCGTCACGTTTAAGCATCTCCGTGTAGTCAGTGTAACTGTCAACGTTGTATCGATCGGTAAGCCGTTTAGCGTTCTCGGCGTTGCGCGAACTGACGGCGACGAGTTGACCGTGTTCTAATTCAGAAATTGCAGCGGAATGGAAATCTGAAATCATTCCACAGCCAATAATACCGAATCCGTAAGTCTTCATATTTTGTGTATTCCTTTAAAAGTAGTAGGCACACGCCGTGTGCCGTAACAGGCATGTTAAAATAAAAAAATTATGACTTCTAACGAGAACCAAATTACAGAAAATCCACCATCGGAGGAAAAGGAACAGACACCCGGCAATAAAGCTTTTAGGATTGTCTGTATGACGTTTTGCCTTGCGGTAACCCTGCTATTTCTCTGGGTCTGGCATCATCAGACGCAGTTCAACGATCACTATCGGAAGGCAACCTTTCTGATGCGCAACGGCGAAGCAAAGCAAGCGATCGAGGCGTATCAGAAGGCAATCAAAAATAAAACTCGCACGATTTTCTTTGCGAAAGAACCCTCCGTTTACAACAACCTCGGGCAGGCGCATCTGTATGCCGAAGAATACGCCGAAGCAGTCGCCAACTTTAAAAAAGTGATTGGGATGGCACCCGATATAGTCGAAGGTTACATCAACCTGACAACTGCGTATCTTCAGCAGAATTTACCTGCCGATGCACGTGCCTCGTGCCTCCATGCCCTTCAAACTTTCCCGAAAACGGCACTACTCCACTACAATCTTGCATGTGCTTATGCGTTAGAGGGTGCGTCCGAAAAGGCAATAAACGCACTCACACAAGCCGTAGAACTGAACCCCGAACTCAAGTCTCTCGCAGAACAAGAGAACGCACTTAAACGGGTAGTTTCTGAACTCCGCTAACAAAAACTTGAACGATTGTGCTCAGAGGTTCTCGGATCGGGACAATACATTCGCTAAGTTTCCGGGTACCCCACACTTACTTCGCCGAATAGGAAATTTTTGATTCCGAAAACGTACTGGGGCCCTGTTGAGATCCTTACCTTGTAGTTTGGAAACTCCTTTGCCGTGAAACAGAATAGGAATGCAGGTGGTTTCGGGAATCTCATGAGTTAATAAGATTTTCTTCGCCAACCCGTTGGCGGATTTTACTAAGAATCTCACTTATCACTACTGAATTCTTCCTCGTTCAGGAGATGTTGTTGGAATTCAACAGCATCGTTGTGGAGTTCCTCAGCAACGTCGTAATAGTCTTTTGGTTCTATGCCTTCGATGCAGTCAAACGGAATTTCCGTCACCGGTTTGTCTGTCCGAAACCACCACGCGCCAACTTCTTCCTTTGTCAACCAAGTTGCTGGTTCCGTTTTATTTTTTCTTAATTTCATCACCTCACCTTCCCGAATTAAGTTCCCAATTTGTTCAAGGAGCCAATCGCTATGTGTCGTTATAATCACACGCACACCGACTCGCACTAAACGGGCAAGGGTCAAAGCAACTTTGGTTTGGGCAGCAGGATGCAGATGGGCTTCGGGCTCTTCGATGATAAGTGTATCCCCCGGACGGACGACACCGCGCAGAAACAACACGAGTGGCGCGAGTTCCGATACCATCGACGAAGATCGGTTCATACGCAGAACCTGTTCCGATTTTTGCGGACGGTACCGAAAGTCTGGGTAGTCTCCTGCAGGCCGCCTAACCTCTATCTCTCCGCGTAATACTTCATCTTCCAGAACTGTGGCGATTCCACTAATTTCATCTGAGGACAAACGACATTCGTCGTAATTTATGATTTGCTTCAGAAAGTCTGCTATCAATCCCGAAAATGCTGGAATTTCAGAGAATTGTTCCAACCCAACACGGGTCGCGCGATCTACAAGCGAACTGGCAATCATACCATGACTTTGCATGATACCGCTTCGGGCAGCAGGCAAATAATAAGAGTTTGCCGGGGTATTCCAACTGAAAGATCTCACGGGCTCTCTCCAACCTGTAAGGTCAAGCGTCTCCCGCAACGCTGCGCTATCATCAGAACGTAAGACAGTATCTTCACTGATAAATCCGCCTGTAGTAATACCCGAACCAGAGTCAGAAACTTCAAAGGACCAAAGAGTTTGCTCATTCTCGCTGACCTTCAGCAAACCCGTCATTACGTTACTCTGATTCTGAGCGAATCTTATTAACTCAGAAGTAGATTCAAGATCGAAACACCGTCTCAGTTCATCTTTAAATCTTTCAGACTTCGCTAAATCCGACTGCAACCCGTCGCGCATCCACTGAGGCGAATCTGAAAACCTGAGTGGATGTCCAGTCGCTGTTCGCTTCTCAAGCACCGATAGTGTTTCTCTCGACAATGCTTGAATTGAGGGCCCGGGATGTCGCGAGCGATAAACATAGTCTAATTGCAGAATACGGTGAGGGGACCAAGGAACTCGTGAGATACCTTCAAAGGTACGCTGCAATGCATAAATGAGCGCGGAGAGATACGTCTTGCCAGTATTACTTTCACCGACAAACACAGTCAGCGGACGCAGATCTATCTCTGCCTTCTCTATCGGTCCAAAATTTTCTACTGCAATATGGACGTTTAGTGGCTGCTGTATATTTTGGGTCTTCTGCACTGTTTTTTACTCCTATTGTCAGCGATTTTATAGTAGATTATGGAATTACTTATACACGCTGCATCGGCAAGGTTAGGAATGCACATCGCATGAAGCAACGGTATGAAGGTTCCTTATGGCATTCCCCGGAGCGTGTACGCTGCAAAACCGCGCCTACTAAGGGGGGGTGGTGTGTATTTATTCTTGGAATTCACTATATAGTAAATCTTAGAGTTATGTAGACCCCTATCCCTTACAATAGTTTGGACAATTTTAAACCGCAAAGGTGTGAAATTTTCTGAGTAAACTTTTGAGTGCAATTAGCGGGAACCGCCCAAAACCCAGTCATCGTATAGGTTTCCGACCTTTTCAAAACCTGTTGCGTTTCAAGATTTACTCAGAAAAACTCAGAAAAAAAGAGCATTTCCTTGTCTAAATAATTCTGAGACCTACCATAAACCAATTATACGCCTATTCCTACCTATTTGCAACGAAAAATGGGCGGGATTTCATCCCGCCCAACTTGGTTAACCCGAAACCATCGTGAAACGATGCTCAGATTCAATAAGTTAAAAACTATCTCTTCAAATTACCCCACAGCGTTGCTAACTTACCACGCGCAGAAACATCAAGCGTATCGTTGATAATCTTCTGGATGTCTCCTTCGGAAAGCGCATAGTTGGCTAACATCAGTTCGTCGATTTTACCTTGAAAGAAACGCGGGCAGCACCCATTATTCTCACCACCGAAGCGCAGAGATTTATCCGCTCGACTCAGCCCCGGCCCCTTCTGTGCGATAGACGTGCCATCGGATTCCCCATTGATATAGAAACCTGCTTTGCTACCATCCCACACAACCGCAACATGGCTCCATTCTTTCGCCTTTATCTTCCCATCAGAAATATGGTAGCCAGGGTTACTGGTCTCATAAAAGTAGTAGGCAAGCTTCCCTTCACCCGGTTCAATTTGCAGATAGTAGGTATTTTTGTAGAAGATGGTGAATTTGTTTTCCTGTCCACCTGCTGGGAGTTCTTCAGGATAAACCCACGCCATCATCGTAATGGCTTCATCAATATCAATCTCATCGGAGTGTGGGACATCTATAAAATCGGCTTTACCCACCTTGCCAGCCATTTCCACGGCACTCCCTGAAATGCCTTCAGCCCACTTTACATTGCCGTTAAATTCACCGACCAAGCCGGCAGTTTCATCTTCCGTCTTATCCCCTTTACCTTCGTCGAAATGCCAGACGTATATTTGCTCACCGAGTTGTTTCACATTTCCCTTTCCGCCTGCACCGTAACCAGCAAAGCAGAGAGATAGACTTAGAAAAACGCATAGCGTCATAAGAATCTGGGTTCTCATCAGTGATTCCTCCTTATAGGATGAACAGAAGGGTGGTGGAGCGATGCACAAAAACTTAAGAGTTAAAAAAACATTTTCAGCTTACCCCATGTTGTAGCCAGTTTGTCATTCGGGGAGACAGCAAAAAAGACACCATTTTCCATATCCTGATTAATCTCATCAACGGAGAGAGCACGGTTGTAGATAGCAACCTCATCAACCAAACCAATCATCCCGTCTAACCCCGTCTGTGCCTTGCCGATACGGAATACCACCTCAATGCTGTTGATTTTTCCGTTAGGTGGCGTGAATTCAACATCTAATTTGCCATCAATATATTGGCGAATTGTATCGCCATCGAAAGTAGAAGAGACGTGATGCCATTCTTCTAATGCAGGTTTGATGGTCTGCTTGTTACGGGACCCTTGCCACCCACCGATGTTGATCCATGTCTCGATTTGCGGCGCACCCGTAAACTGGGCACTCCATTGGAGACAATAGCCCCCGACGTTTGCCCCGCTCCTGCGTCCCATCAGGTTAGAGTCGCCTTGGGATTCTTCAGGGAAAAACCACGCCTGAATTGTCAGTTCATCGGTGATGTCCAATTCAGGAACCGCGTCAACCTCTACAAACTGCTCGATGTCTTCAAGATGGACAGCACCACCAAGTTTGCCATCTTTCGACCAGACTGCACCTTCAAGAGTGCCTTCGATATTATTTCCACTTACATCTTTAACTTTGCCACCGTTGTCTTCATCAAAAGTGAAGTACAACATGAGTGCTTCGTCATCATTTATTGCCCATGAATTAACACTGAGGCTCAGGAAAATGAGGGAAAGAACTGTGATAACGGATTTCATAGCAAATGAACTCCTTTTTTAAGGGTTTCAGTTTTCAGTTAATGGTTAAATGTTTTGGTGCTTATGTTTTCTATGAATCTCACAAGTTTTTTCTCCAAAGAAATCTAGGCATTCAAGATAGATATAAAGACCAGAACACTTAACCAACAACTAACCACCAACGACTATTAACAACTCATAGGACTTACGCAGTTGTCTCTAAAAACCGACAGCTTCCCCCTGCTTGCGGGGGGACTCAGGGGGGTAATCCTAAATCTTGCGTAAGTCCTAAACTCAATTAGAAACTCGAAATCTGAATTTCCTTTGCAGTGATAAACTCAAGCAGTGCCGGTACGCCTTCTTGTGTTTTCTGAATCCCGCGTTGAATAGCCGGGATAATCTGATCCGGTGTCTCGACCCGTTCACCGTAGCCACCGAATGCCTTCGCCATATCTGCGTAGTGACCAGAGATGTCTGTACTACGGAATTTTTCAGTAGAAACAGGCATAATTGGGATTTCAATTGCCATAGAGAAATTGTTGAAAAGCACTGACAAAATTGGGATACGCTCACGCACAGCAGTCTCGAAGTCCATACCGGTAAAGCCAATAGCAGCATCACCCCAAACGTTGACACAGAGATGATCCGGTTTGGCGAGTTTCGCACCCATTGCGAGACCGAGACCGTAACCGAGCTGCGTTGTTTTACCCCAACCAATGTAAGTCAGCGGCGCGACAGACTCCCAGAACGGCGACATTTGGTCGCGTGGGCTCCCCGCGTCATGAGTGATAATCGTGTTTTCGACATCGACGGTCTGCAGTAGGTCTCGGATAACACGATACGGTGTCATCGGCACTTCATCGGAGGTAAGTTTAGACTTCCATTGATCGAGCCATTCGGCTTTGACAGTACTAATTTCTTGCTTAACAGCAGCCCCACGGCTCTCAGATGTACCGTTGGTACGATCGCGGACAGCTTCCACCAATCCGTCTAAAATTAAACTCGCATCGCCGACAAGCGCAGTTTCAACCGGAACGTCTTTGTTGATGTCTGCTGGGTCTAATGTGGCGTGAATGACGCGTTTTCCTTCAGGAATCCTAACGCCGAAGCCGGTCCGAGTGAAGCTGCATCCGATACCGAGTATCAGATCCGTTTTTTGGAGGAAATGATGCACCGGTTTCGGGATCGCGCGTCCGCCGGAACCGAGTGCCAACGGATGATTCTCAGGAAATGCACTTTTACCACCTAAACTCGTTGTCACAGGTGCGCCAAGGAGCTCCGCCAATACTTTCAAAGAATCCCACGCTTGCGCGTAATGCACACCTTGTCCGGCATAGATGACAGGACACTCGGCATCAAGCAATGCCTCGGCAGCGGCTTCAATTGATGCGCTATCAGGTCCATAACGGACTGTCGGAACGGGTGTCGGTTCAAAAGAATCCGAGATTTCCTCGTTGAACAGGTCTGACGGGAATTCGACGAGCGCAGGACGCGGTCTACCGTTTCGTACCTGTGTAAAAGCGCGGCGCATCGCTTCCGGGACAGCTTCAGGCATCGTCACCTGCTCACACGACTTCGTTACGTGCCGATAGTTCAAGGCAGAATTGAAATTCGGTTGAATCTGTGTGATACTTCGGGAATAACCACCCGGCAAGACCACAATCGGGGCGGAATCACCATAGGCTTGTGCGACACCCCCGAACGCGTTTTCGGAGCCGGGGCCACTCTGCATACAGAATACCCCAATCTTTTCGCCAGATGTCATTCGGCTCATTGCGTCTGCCATGTGAAGTCCAATCCGTTCCTGCCTGACGATAATCGGACGGATGTCTAACTTCGCTGCCGCCTCGATTATCGGGTTGACCGGATAGGCGAATAGGTACTCTACTCCCTCGGCTTTAAGGACTTTTGCAACTGCATCAACAACTTTCATATTTTTCTCCAATCCGTTTTTTTTAGCGATTAAGTCTGGGTGTTGCCGCCGTTGTCGGCAACGATCTAAAATTAATAAAAACCGACTTTAGGGTAGAAATGAACTTTTACCAATTTTGTGTCTGCGAGGACGTAGGACGCAGCAGTTGACATTTAATTCACTAAAAATTGGGTTTCGTTGGTGTTCCGGCATCCATTACAAGCGGAAAATGGTCGCCTGCTAATTTATCGCCGTCATCGACGGTGACAAAAGGTTTCATAACGTGGTTTCCGTTGGCATCATATTGCGTTTCGCCTGTCATATAATGCACCGCAATCGCGCGGCGAGGATTCCCACTGGTGTTGTCGTGCGAACCGTGCCATGTTAGTGAATGATGGTAATGGACATGACCTTTCGGGACAGGGCAAAGTTCGACCTCTAATTCTTTATCTTCAAAACGGTCAGGCATTGAATGGATGTCTTTGATGGAATGCAGGAATGGAATCTGATTGCCCCAATGGTAGGAGCCGGGCACCATCCGCATACACCCGTTACTTTCATCAACATCATCCAACGCAACCCAAGCCGTTACCTGACTCGTTTTCGGCGTAAGAATTGGCCAATACGGCGAATCCTGATGCCACATATTGACACCCCCGACTTTCGCGGGTTTGTATTGAATCTGGTCGTGCCAGACGCGCAGCTCTGTCGCCGATGTCAATTGCCCAATTTCTTCCACAATGATAGGATTGTGAACGAGTCGGTGGTAAGCAGGACTCGCCTCCCAAATATTAACGATCTGCCAAACCGGACTCTCTTCCTTACCGCCGAGATTGGCAATACGTACTGGCTGTGGAACCTCAGGTTTTTCGTAACTATCAATGACGCGCGCTAATTCTGCACGCAATTCGTCAACCTGTGCATCGCTTAAAACATGGCTTCCAAGAAGGAAGCCTTTTTCACGAAATGTGTCAACCTGGGTATGGTTGAGCATACTTCTTCACTCCTATAGAAAAGACTTATATGTTGGGTTTTGTCGGCTGCCCGGCATCCATCACGAGTGGAAAATGGTGACCTGCTAATTTATTACCACCGTTGACGGTTACGAAACGTTTCATGATGTGGTTGCCGCTTGCGTCATAAACAGTTTCGCCCGTCATGTAATGCACCGCAATCGCCCGCCGTGGATCACTACTGGTGTTGTCGTGCGAACCGTGCCACGTTAAGGCGTGATGATAATGGACATGCCCTTTCGATACAGGGCAGAGATCGACCTTTAATTCTTTACGCTCAAACTGATCTGGCAATGAATCGAGATCTCTAACCTCCCGCAAAAACGGCATCTGGCTACCCCAATGATAAGATCCTGGAACCATGCGCATACATCCGTTGCTTTCATCAACATCGTCCAAGGCAACCCAAGCCGTTACTTGACTCGTTTTTGGTATGAGAATCCCCCACAATGGCGAATCTTGATGCCAACGGTTGACACCGCCGACTTGTGGCGGTTTATATTGGATCTGGTCGTGCCAGACGCGCAACTCCCTTGCTGCTGTCAGTTGTCCGATCTCTTCCACAATGACACGGTTGTGAACGAGTCGATGGTAGGCAGCGCTCGCCTCCCAAATATTAACAATTTGCCAGACAGGACTCTCTTCCTTACCGCCGAGATTGGCAATACGTACCGGCTGTGGAACCTCAGGTTTTTCATAGTTATCAATCACACGCGCCAATTCTGAGCGCAATTCGTCAACCTGTTCGTCGCTGAGGACACGGTTCCCGAGGAGAAAGCCTTTTTCACGAAATGTATCAACTTGAGTTTGGTTGAGCATATCTTTAATTAGTGTTCCTTGTCTTAGCCGCCGACACTCAGCCGACAGCAAGAAAACTTTTCTGCTGACTGCCGACAGCTAGCGGCTGACAGCCATTCCTTTTGATTTTAAGTACCAGTTATCCTGTTTTTAAGTGCCAGCCACTCTTCATCGCTGAGCTTCGGGGGGCACACGCTCCGCTCACCAATGCGTGCGGAACGATACGCCGCCATAATGTGTCTCCTCATTCAAGATTGCAGTTGCAGGTTTCCGAAGCTTGCCACTATATTAGCATGCTCGCAAATTTGTGTCAATTGTTTGATTTCGCAGTTTTTCAGTTCTATGTTGTTAAATTTCCCGTCTCTATGATACAATACAATAAATAAAGTCGCCCTTTATTAGGAGGGATATATGAAGATTGATAAAATCGAGTCGTTTTTCATTGGGAACGGCTACGTAATTCGGATCCACACGGATACAGGTATCAGTGGCGTTGGACAGACCGCTTGCTGGGGCTACCCAGAGGCTGTTGATAGCATCGTGAATACGTTTAAGAAATATCTCATCGGGCAGAATCCTTTGCGGATTGAGCATCACTGGCAATACCTCTATCGTATGGGACCCTTCCGTGGCACCGCGCTCAGCGGGGCTATCAGTGCAGTGGATATTGCATTGTGGGACATCAAAGGCAAACATTTCGGCGTACCCATCTGGGAACTGTTAGGCGGAAATTGTCGTGATAAAATTCGGCTGCACCTGCTTGGTGGCGGAAGCACACCAGAAACGATGTATGAGGCAGCGAAAGCCGCTGTCGAAGAAGGCTTTACCGCACTCAAATTCGACCCATTGGTTGGTGGTTTCCAAGACATGACAGTTGATCGGCTCATCAAAACTGCTCGTGACATTGTTGCCGCTGCACGTGAAGGGGGTGGACCGGATCTCGATCTGATTGTTGAGGTGCATCGGAAACTGACACCGATGAATAGTATCGTCTTAGAATCGGCGTTGACACCGTTTAATCTTTATTTTATTGAAGACCCGATTCAGATAGATACCATCACGACGCAAGCAGAATTAGCGAAACGGATGACAACCCCGCTTGCTGTTGGCGAACGTAATGTCAGCATCTGGGAATTCCGCGAACTCCTTGAGGCAGGCGGACCGCAATACGTGCGTCCAGACCTCGGTCTCGCTGGTGGTATAACGCACTGCAAGAAAATCGCCGCACTTGCTGAGGCATATCACAGCGCAGTTGTCACGCATAACTTTCTTGGACCGCTCATTACTGCTGCAGCACTTCACTTAGATACGAGTATACCCAACTTCATCACACAGGAATATACCAAAGCCGATGAATCTGAGCAATTCGCTGTCTATAAAGTGGCGTATCAACGAGAAGGCGGTTATATTCCGATCCCTGAGGCTCCCGGTTTGGGGATTGAGTTGGACGATAGTTTAATCAAAGAGACTCCTTATCAACCGATGAATACCGGCACAACCCCTTTGCGTGAGGACGGCTCTGTCGCTTACGCAGTATAACTGCCCTCAGCGGTCGGGGGTTGGCGATCAGGAGGGCGTCTGATGTCGACAAACGTTTACAAATGCTACAATGAACGGCTGAGGACTGACAACTGATCGCTGATAACTATTTCTGAGCTGGAGGAAATCGAACATGAACGCTGACGAAAAATATCTATTTGATCTGAACGGTTACCTCGTTATAAAAAATGTGCTGACCCCGGAAGAGGTAGCCCTTGCGAACGCAGCGATTGATAGACATAGTGAACAAGGACGTGTCCGTCCACGCGAACAGGCACTCGATGGTGGTTCCTCAGAATTAAAAGGTGAGCAGGGCAGAGGTGAACTCGGCGGTATGCTCAACTGGGAAGAACCGTGGTGCAACCCGTTCCGACACATGCTTGCACATCCGACACTCGTCACTTATCTGAATGTAATATTGGGAAAAGGGTTCCGGATGGATCATCAGATGTTCCTGCTTTCAATGGACAAGGGAGCGGAGGGGCATACTTTTCATGGCTCCTCTGGACCCGGTTTTGATCCGAACCAGTACTACATCTTTCGTGATGGTCGCATGCACAACGGTTTAACTGTCGCTGCCTTCCAGTTAACCGACGTGCCACCGGGTGTCGGTGGACTCATCGTTATTCCCGGAAGCCATAAAAGCAACTACCCATGTCCGCAAAAGATGCGGCTTTACCAGGAACACCAAGAGCATATCCGGCAGCTCGTCTGCAACGCTGGCGATGTGATAATTTTCACGGAGGCGGTGACACATGGAACGCTGCCGTGGACTGCTGAACATCCGAGACGCTCGATTTTAACGCGCTACACAGCAGGCAATATGGCGTATGTTCCCGCCTATCCGGTCCCCGAATGGGCAAATGAACGGCAGCGCGCTGTGATGGAGCCACCCTATCATTCTCGCCTAAATCGTCCTGTATTAGAAACGTAGGTGTGATTACAACCTCGGCGAAAGCCAAGAGCACTGCAACAACGGCGCAGTGCAGTTATAGGAGTTAGGACTTACGCAGTTGTCTCTAAAAACCGACAGCTTCCCCCTGCTTGCGGGGGGACTCAGGGGGGTAATCCTAAATATTGCGTAAGTCCTAAGGAGTGTTACCCGCAACGCCGCGCAAAACCTGCTCACACGCGTGGTGTCAGCTATAAAAAAGGAATATCCGATATGTCTACTTCAACGAGTGCAATTCTGGGTCTAATTTTTTTAGGACTCGCGAATGCCTCTGTCTTTTTGATGTTTAAGTTATGGGGCTACCCATTTGACAAGGAAACACATACCAGTGAGGCACCGCCCGCGTTGATGCTGCTCCACCGGCTCATCGGTTATGCGTATGCGATCCTCTATGTCTTCATGATGTGGCACATGGTGCCGCGCCTATGGAACTACCAAGTTGAACTACCGCCGCGCACCGTCGCACATCTGATGCTCGGTATTACGATCGGTGTGCTGATTCTCGTCAAGATCGCTATTCTCCGGTTCTTCCGGCATTTTGAAGAATCCATGCCATATATCGGTACGTGTCTGCTGATTTGTACCTATCTGTTGATTGGGCTGTCGGTACCGTTTACATTTCGTGAAGCAGCGTTGCGAACACAGACAGGCGCGTTCAGCGAAGAAGGCATCGCGCGCACCCGAAAATTACTTGAAAACGCCGGATTGCCACCAGAAGCACCGCTTGATCAACTCGCCTCGAAGCGGAAACTGCAGGACGGACAACATGTCTTACAAGGCAAGTGTGTCGTCTGTCACGATTTACGCACCATTCTCGCAAAGCCACGTACACCGACAGACTGGGTACGTCTCGTCAATCGCATGGCGATAAAACCGATGATTGGTGAACCTATTCATCAAGCGGAAGAGTGGACAGTCTCAGCGTATCTCATTGCGATTACACCCGACATCCAAGTATCAGTCCGCGAGCAGCGGCAGGAGCAGATGCGCGCCGTTGAAGCGAAAGCGGCTGTCCAAGGCGCAACTGTTGCTATGGCGGAAATGGACGTAGAAGTTGAAACGGATATAACGGAACCTGACAGCTATGACGCAGCAGAAGCACAAGCACTCTTTGAGGACAGATGCTCTCAATGTCACCCTATCACCGATGTTGAAGACTATCCGCCTCGTTCTGAAGATGAGACAATCGAACTCATAACGCGGATGATAGAAATTGGGCTTTACCTTGAAGAAGAAGAAATCGAGCTGATCTCGCGCTATATCAACGAAAATTATCTGGAACAATGAAAATGAAAAAAACAAAGATCGCTGACCTCAGCGAACTTAACGACCGCGAACCGGTTCATGCCCTCGTTGCAAATGTTGACCTCGTTGTTATCCGATATGATGACGCAGTTTCTGTACTCTATGGCAGGTGCCATCATCGTGGCGCGTTGCTGGCAGACGGTTACATTGATGGCGAAAATCTGATATGCGGTGTTCACTATTGGGATTACCGCTACGATACGGGTGTCAGCGAATATCATAACGAGGAACGTCTCGCTAAATTTACAGCGTGGATAGAAGACGATACCGTCTATGTTGATGAAGACGAAATTCGGAAGTGGGAGCATCAAAACCCGCAACCGTATCAGCGAGATGCGTATCAGGGCACCTATCAAGACATCCACGGCACGTCAGAAGAGCCTTACGTCGCTCAAATTCGGGAATTGGCAAGCCACGGACTGAATAAAGTCGGACACCACGGGCAAACTGATGCGATGGGGGTGCTACGCGAGGATTTACCGAATTGGGATGCGCTTCAGTTCGTTGTGGCGCAACTTCACAAAACACCACACCTTGACGATAAACCAGTTCGGACTGAATTGGTCATCGGTCCGCGGGCGAAAAAACCCCTAAAACTGGAGATTCCGATTTTTGTTTCCGATATGAGTTTCGGTGCGCTGTCTGCTGAGGCGAAGATCGCATTAGCAAAGGGAGCAGAAATAGCAGGCACGGGTATCTGCTCCGGCGAAGGCGGAATGCTATTGGCAGAAGCGACATCGAACAGTCGCTATTTTTACGAACTCGCTTCGGCGCGCTTTGGGTTCTCTTATGATAAACTGGAACACGCCCAGGCGTTTCACTTCAAGGGTGGACAAGGCGCTAAAACGGGGACAGGCGGACACCTCCCCGGTAACAAGGTAACGCAGGAGATCGCGGCAGTACGTGGATTGCGTCCGGGAGAACCCGCAATTTCACCCGCACGGTTCCCGGATTGGGAGACGCTTGACGATTTCGCTAAATGTGCGGAACTGGTGCGGAAGGAGACCGGCGGCATCCCCATCGGGTTTAAACTCTCTGCCCAGCACATTGAGAAAGATATTGAGGCTGCACTTCACGTCGGCGTGGATTACATTATTCTCGACGGTAGAGGCGGCGGCACCGGGGCCGCGCCGCTCCTGTTCCGAGACAATATCTCAGTGCCGACAATGCCGGCGTTAGCACGTGCCAGAAAATACCTCAATGCCACAGGAAACAGCGATGTCACGCTCATCATTACCGGAGGCTTGAGAACCGCTGCAGACTTTGCGAAGGCGATGGCACTCGGCGCGGACGGTGTTGCGATTGCGAATTCGGCAATGCAGGCGATCGGTTGTATCGGGATGCGGGCATGTCATACCAATAACTGCCCTGTCGGAATTGCAACGCAGAAGGAACACCTGCGTTCTCGCTTACAGGTACAGGTCGCCGCACAACGTTTGAATCGGTTTCTCGGTGCGTCTGTTTCTCTCATGCAGATATTAGCGAGGGCGTGTGGACACACCCATCTGAATCAGCTCAATCCTGACGATCTAACGACGTGGGTGCGTGATGTTGCGTATCTGACTGGCGTTAAGTACGCCGGAGTTGTGCCGTTATAAGCAGCTGGCAATTAGCAGGTAGCGATTAGCAATTAGCGAACGCCCTAACAGCGAAAGGCTAACAGTGGTGCGTAGCGGAACGCCCTAATTGCTAATTACAACCGAATCTGCTTAAATGCCGCAATCTGTGCCGTAATTGCACGCTCCGTCGGGAGACGCTCTGCACTTGAGGCACCGTAGAAGCCTACAACACCTTCAGTGTTTTCTAAGACATACGTTGCATCTTCGGGTTCAGCGATAGGCCCGCCGTGACAGATAACGAGAATCTCAGGACTGACCCCTTTCGCTGCATCGTGAATGGCTTGCACCCGTTTGGCAGCATCCTCAAGCGTAAGGGCAGTTTGCGCACCGATGGAACCTTTCGTTGTCAGTCCCATGTGCGCGACGAGGATATCCGCCCCGGCATCTGCCATCTGTTCTGCTTCGGTTTCGTTGAAGGCGTAGGGCGTGGTGAGCATTCCCATCTGATGTGCCGTCCGAATCATTTCTACCTCAGGTCCGTATCCCATATCGGTCTCTTCAAGTAGTTGACGGAACGTTCCATCAATCAGACCGACCGTTGGGAAATTCTGAACCCCCGAAAATCCGAGCGCATCTATCTGACCTAAGAAGACATCCATCAAGCGAAACGGATCCGTGCCACAGACCCCTGCAAGAACGGGTGTGTCGGGCACAACGGGTAACACTTCGCTCGCCATCTCGACGACAATCTGGTTCGCGTCGCCGTAGGGCATCATACCGGCGAGTGAACCTCTCCCCGCCATTCTGAATCTGCCAGAGTTATAGATAATAATCAGATCAATCCCGCCAGCTGCCTCACATTTGGCGGATATACCTGTGCCGGCACCGGCACCGATGATTGGTTTACCAGCATCAATATTATTGCGCAATTGGGCTAAAATTTCTTCTCGTTTGAATTTCATGGGTGTATCCTTTTTTATTTTCTAAACATCCAATTTTATGATAGAATAGCATTCGTGAATTATACCAAAATTTGGATTTCGTGTCATTTAATTTTCTGTGAGATAGCTTGTTGTTTGTTGGCTATGAACTGTTTGTAACGAACGGTTGAGGGAGTAGGATATTGATGCGTTTAGATATTGTTAAATCGAAATGGATATTGTATTATTTGGTAACAATTTTGCTTACAGGCACCGTCTACACGCCGGCAGCGGCTTACATAGAGGGCCCCTGGCTTTGGATGATTACGAAAGGCGCGAATATTAAGACCGATTATCTCGCGATAACCAGTCGCGGGGCGATCACCGAACGCTATGTGGCTGAACACGGTGTAAATGAACACGATACCTTGGGGCAATTACGATGGACGCGCGGACGTATCCGCTCTACAATTGATTGTCTGTTCTGGATTTTGGGATGCTATTCTAACAATGTTAACGAAGTCATCAATGAGATAGGGTTGAGCACTGATCGAAATTTGGATTACCATACGGCGTACGCCTTAATTAATGTTATCTCACCGCGCAACCAGAGAAGTGTCCAGATGGGAGTCGGGAGTGATGATGCCGTCAAAGTCTGGCTCAATGGCGAAGTCGTACATATAAACAATGTTGACAGAGGCACAACAGGCATTCAGGACCTGTTTCGTGTAAATCTGGATGCCGGTGATAATCTCCTCTTCGTCAAAGTCACTGACAATCAGCGGGATTGGGGAATGTTCTTTGAAATTTATCTGGGCACCGAGAATTTCACCACAATTCTTCCTACGAACGATGGAGTGCCATTGACGGGTTTTCCGACGGTTACACTCGCAACGCAAATGTTTGAAAGGTACGAACAAACATTTCAACAACCGGAAATTCGAAGCGTACTGCCGAATATCCTAAATTGGCTTGAGAGACCCGAAAATCGCGCCCGCTTGACCCCCGAACTCATTGAAATCATGGTTGAACATCCAGACCTCCTCAGGACCTTCGGTGTAGATGCCGAGTCTGTAAATTATATTAAAGACACACCTCAGATCAGAAATTTTTTCAGGGACCCAGACTTCCAAACTTTGATTCAAGATGCAGCAGCACTCTCAGAATTTGTAATGCTTGTTCAGAAAGATACCTCGGTGCAGACACGAAGACCAGAGGATGTTAACCGTGATGGGGTTGTGAATATCCATGACCTCACATTCGTTTCGACGCATTTCGGGAAAACCGGACAGCGCAGTGCCGATGTCAACGGTGATGGGGTTGTGGATATCATCGATCTGACGTTGGTTGCTGGGGCGATGGGTAATGGGTGAACGTTGGCACTGGGCTAAGATGGATGGGCGCGGGACCCTCCCTTATATTTTAACGCCGGGCGTGCTGCGATTCTACAGGCGCACTATACACAACGTCAAGGTGTGGAGTCTCTAAACGGATGTATTCCTGAATGCGTGAAGTCAGACAACTCTCCAACGCGCCGCTCACTAATAACGTCCGTTCCGCTGGATAGGGCGCGACACCGGTTTCAAAAAGTGCCTCAATCTTGGCGATCAAACACGCGGAATACGTAACATTCGGGGTCGGCGTTAAGAAAAACTGTGTGGACACCGGCACCGGTTCATCCTTCAACTGCGCCGCAAAGCAGTAATCTCGGACGGCACCGTTAAGCATCAGAAGCGTCGCCTTCAATCCGTCGTTATATTCAATGAAATAGGCAGACGGATTTTCGACGAGTCGTTGGAGTTCACCTGTACCGAGTAGGTCTTGCGTCCGACCGTCTTCATCGGTTAAACCGCACGGTGTATCACTTCGCGAAAGTGCGGCTGCTAACAATTCCATAGACCAGCGTCCCGCTTCACCGGCTTCCCAGACAGCATCGCCTTCGATGAGTTGCACCGCAGCGACTCCGGTTTCACCCCCCTTTCGGCGTTCTACCATACACTGCATCGCTTCCAGTGCGTGATAATCCATCGGGTCCGAACCGCCAACGCCTACCATGAGTGCTTCTTTTATCTCACATGCCAATGGCAATTCAACATCCGGCAATCGCCACGTGACGGGCAGCGATGAACCTGCTAAGACACCAAAACCGAGGCGGTGTCCATCGTCCACCATCTCTTTCGCTTTCTCAAAACTGTAGGAGAGATGTTTGTCGTTATAGATAGGTACGGCACGTCCGTCCTCTTCAAAAACTTTAACACACGCCTTGAAAAATTCGTAGCGTGGATAGAGGACTTGATTTTTCTCGTTGCGTGGATACTCGCCGTGTTCACCGATGAGTAGCACGGCATCCACAGCAAGTTCATCACCGCCACATCGGAGGGCTTCGGCAATGGTCGGATAGACAGAGAAACCGAACTCCCTCGCGCGGTCAAGACTCTGATCACCTTCCGGTTTTTGGTCAACGAACAGAGAAACGACTTTCATATTCGGACGATGCCATCTACCCTCAGTTGGGTATCCGACGAGAAACCGGTCAGCGAAGTGTTGCGCGTGTGATAGATACCGGTAAATGGTCGCGATAACAGCAATGCGTTTCATAATTTGAAATATGTGGAGCGGTCAAAATGTTTATCACAGAACCGCTCACTCCTCCTTCGGTGGGTTCAGATGGTGTGAGGTCAGATCCCATAAGAGTACCGTACCGTCTTGACCCGCTGTCGCCAGTATATTTCCATCTGGATGATACGTTATACTTGTTACCGTGCCTGCGTGTCCAGCAAGCCTGTTTTTCAGGGTTCCCGTTAGTGGATCCCAGAGGACTGTGCCGTTGCATCCGTGAGCGAGTGTCTTTCCGTCCGGGCTATACACCAACGCAATACTGATGTCCTCGTAGTAAAGCTGACAATAGTCAATATCATACGTGTGCGGCTTCAGCGTCCATGTTGAGGTATCCGATAGTAGGATTTTGCTGGTATCTGCTGTCGCGAGTGTACGCCCGTCTGGACTAAAGGCGACACCGTGGACGGTGGAATCGTATTCACTAAAGTGTTCAAACGTGTGTTTGCGTTCTTCTGTGCGAGTGTCCCATAACATGACCGTGCTCTCATCCATTCCGGTAGCGATGGTATTTCCGTCCGGGCTATATGCGATACTTCTGACCCAGATAAAATTGACTCCCAGGTTTGCGTCCTTAGTATACTTCCGTGTTCTTATCATCCGTTTGACTCTTGCGGGTGCCGCCCCCAGCAGCTGCACAGCACGCCCCAGGTTTACAACAACGGTCTCACCATCAGGACTAAATGGGCCGACACTCGGATAGGGATCGCCACCCGTATATTTACGTCCTATTAAGGTCTCTTTCAATATCCCGGTTGTGGCATCCCAGAGCTGCACAGACCCATCTAGACTCGCCGTCGCGAGTGTTCTTCCATCCGGACTAAACGCTGCGCTATTCAGCGCGTCAGTATGTTCTGTAAGTCTGAAAGTGTGTTTGCGTGTCTGTGTTCCGGTATCCCACACCCGGGTCATCTTATCTTTATGTGCTGTAATGAATGTATCGGGTCTCTCAAGATTATACGAGATTCCCACAATTCCGCCTGTATGTTCAAGTGTGTATGTGAGTTCTCCTGTTCCGACATCCCACACTTGTACCGTGTTATCCGCATTCATCGTGGCGATTGTGTTGCCATCCGGATGAAACGCAAAACTTTCTACCGAGTCGGTGGTTTCGAGTGTGCTTTTGTGCTGCAGCGTTGCAGGGTCCCATAACGATACGGTGTGATAGGTAGAATTTGTTGTATAACGTGTTTCGCCATCATCATACCATACCTTTCGTTGCTGGGCACACAGGCCCGCAATTGTCCTTCCATCAGGACTAAACGCAAAACTTTCTATTTCCTCAGACTCTTCAAGCGTCTGTTTGTGTTCGTCTGTTTCAGTATCCCAGAGTTGTAACCCACCCCATCCCAGTATAGCGAGCATCTCTCCATCCGGACTATATGCGATGCTGTCTCCCAAATCATTGCCGATACCGTCGAGCGTCTGTATGAGTCTGCCCGTTGTGGTATCCCACAGCCATACCGTATTGGCGAAACTTCGCGTCGCGAGCGTTCTTCCATCCGGAGTAAACGCAAAACTTTCTGTTGATGTGACGCTTCCAGTGAATGTATGCTTGAGGGTTCCGGTTGAAGGCTCCCACAAACGCACGGTTCCGTCATCAGAGCCAATAGCGACAGTATCTCCGTTAGGACTGAAAGCGAGCGTAAAGAATCCCGTGCCTTCGCTGAAGGGATCAGCACTGTCTTCAAGTAGGCATCTGAAACGTATCGTTGACACGTCCCATAACTCCGTCTCCTGTCCGAGATCCGCGGCAGCGATAGTGTTTCCGTCCGGACTAAAGGCAAAATCTGTGGGCCAATTCCCGTCCTTGTCGAAGGTCCCGTTGAGTGTCCATGTGCGGGTATCCCAGAGTTGCAGTTCTTGCCGATCCCCCGTTACAGCAAGGGTCTGTCCATCCGGACTAAAGCCAACCTTTGAAACGGCGCGACCCGTGTCCTTTGTGAGCAGTGCTTGTTCCGTGCCCGTTGATGCGTCGTATATCCAAACACCGATGTCACTGATGACTGCAAGATGCTTTCCATCGGGTGAATACGCTATCTGATTTACTGGACCTTTACCGAGGCGGGCAATCGCGCCCTCAGGTAAATGCCATTCGGATATATTTTCGGCAGCGCATAGTGTTCCCTGAAACATTGATAAAAGACATAGGAGGACCAAAGGAGAAAAAACAGTGCGCGTTTTCATAGAAACCTCCGTTCCATCACCTCATGTTCTCCAGAAAGTTGATTCTTCAGTCGGTTGATAGGCAATATCTAAGTGCGGTGTCTCCTGTCTCGCGCCCTCAGCAAAAAGGCTATCAACACCTGCTGCAACAAGTCCGGTCGTTAACAGTGTGCGTTCAACGGGATAGGTTGCCTCACCTGTCAGGAACATCTGCTCGATATTGTTGACCAGCGGTGAGAAGAAGTTCGCCAGCGTCGCCCGTGCGGGTGGCATTGGGAGATACATCTGTGTGGAAAGAATCTCGTCGTTTGTTCCGATATAAGCAGCGAAGTTGAAATCCTGCACCAACCCGTTCATCAGGATCATTGTAGATTTTAGCCCGTCGTTGTGTTCGTACTGATACGCGATCGGGTCTTTCACAATCGCCTTTAGGTCGTCGATATTTGGAAACGGATTGTTGAACCCAGGACGTGATGGCGTGAGGGTATGGCTCCGACAGAGGGCACTCTCAAAGAGTTCGCGCGACCAAAGTTCGGTGTGATATGCTTCCCAGAACGTCTCGCCGCGATACGCCTGCAGCCATTTGACCCCGCCTTCACCACCCTCGCGGCGTTCGACCATACACTGCAAAGTCTCCAGTGCGTGGAAGTCGTAACTATCCACACCGCCGTAACCGACGCATACAGCCTCAGACACTGGGACACCGAGCGGCATGTCAATAGAAGGAGTGCGCCACGTAACCGGGAGTGACGAGCCTGCCATAAACGCGAAGTCCATGTCTTGAGAGATGTCGTACATCTCGCGCGCCCACTCCCAGTTCCATGAGAGGTGTTTATCGTTGAATACTGGCACACAGCGTCCGCTGCGTTCAAAGACTTCAGCCATCTGTATGAAATGTTCATAGCGTGGGTAGAGGCGTTGTCCCTTTTCGTTGCTTGGATATTCGCCGTGTTCACCGATGAGTAGCACCCCATCAACCGCCAATTCCTCGCCGCCGAGGGTCAGTGCTTCGGCGATTGTGGGGTATCCCTTCATTTCAGGGAAACGTTCCAACCGATCGCAACTGAGATCGTTATTTTTGACCTGTTCGACGTGAAGGGAGACGAGATCCATCGGTGGATAGTGGTGTCTGCTGTTCCACCCATAGCCTTCCAGGAATCGATCGACGATGTGTTGCGCGTGTGCGTATTTGTGATAGATCGTCGCAATCGCAGCGATTTTGGGTCGTTTTTGCATGCTTTCTCCTTTAGGCTTCATAGTGGGTTTCTTGCCCACTCAGGGTAGTACGAATAGTATATGCGTGAATTCTTTGCGTTTAATAGTCAAAAGTCCTACATGCGCCTGGCTGTCCTTCAAATAGAGAGCTCAACCAAATATACATTATTTTAGCCCAACTTGTCTGCGTATCATTTTTTTCATTTCCGCGCCTTTCAGTGGTGGAATAAATCGTTCAGTGAATCTTTTCATGAACCCTTGTTCGACAATAGACTTCGGATTTGAAAAAGCTTTGTAGCCAATCAGGCCACCTTTATATCTCCCCATACCACTATAACCTACGCCGCCAAAACCCATTTCTTTAGAATCCGCATGCATCAATAAATCATTCACGGTGACACCGCCACTTGATGTAGAATGGATGACTTTATCAATTTCGGTTTTATTTTTACCAAAAATATAAAGTGCAAGTGGTTTTGATTTCCTATTGATATACTCAATAGCAGATTCCAGTTTTTCATAGGTATAGATAGAAAGTATCGGACCAAAAACCTCGTTTTTGGACACCTGTAGATGTTCGGCTGGATTTACAATAAGTGTCAACGGGATTTTCCTTGATTTTTTATCCGGCACATCTTCATTCATAGGATTAGATTGTATCACCCTACAGCCTTCATTCTCTGCTTCATCAATATATCCAGTAATCCTATTATAAGAACGCTCATCTATAACGGAGGTAAAATTTTCATTGTTTATGATAGCCGGATATGCTTCTGCAGCACCATCAAGAACACATTGAATAAAAGCTTCTAAATGATTTGGCGGCAAAAGCACATAGTCTCCAGAAATGCAAACTTGCCCTCCATTCATCAGGCGTACCTTTTGTATACTTTTCGCAACTTTTGGTATATCTGCATCAGATAGAACAACACATGGAGATTTACCGCCAAGTTCAAGGATCACGGGAGTCAAATTTTCTGAAGCTGCTGCCAGAATTCTTTTGCCCACTTCTGAGCCACCCGTGAAAAGGAGTTTGTCCCAAGGTAGCGCTGCAAATATTTTTGAAACTTCGTGATTACCGGTAACAACTGCCAGTTCTTCAGGTTTAAAATATCTGTCAACTAATGATTTAATAAGAGATGCTGTTTCTGGCGTACTTTCTGATATTTTTATCATAACGGTGTTACCGGCAGCGATCGCATCTATCGCCGGATCAAAAGCAAGACTAACCGGGGCATTAAATGGGGACATGATACCTACAACCCCCAGCGGTTCATTAACAATATACGACCTTTGCCCAGTAAGTGCGAATATACCAGATGAGGTTTTCTCTTTCTTCATCCATTTTTTTAACTGCCTTTTCACAAATTTTGCGTGCGAAAGTTGTGGGAAAATATCGGCAAGGAAAATTAAATCGGGATCCCGACTTCCGAAATCACTTTGTAAGGCTTGAGTTATTTCCTTAACATGATTTCTGCACAGGTTCTCTATCCTTGTTAATCTATCCATTCTTGTTTCAAAGGAAGGTAAATTTGCTCGGGAATAGTTTGCTTTTTGCAATTCAAAAATATCTTGTGTTTCCGCAATCATCATGGTTTCCTTGATAATCTGAGGTTTTTAACGAAATAATGATTCAAAAAATAAGGCGATGGTTAAGTTCATTAGGATAGTGTATCTGTTTTTGTGTGTCAAGAAAAAATCGTACGGGCGAGGTTCCCCTCGCCCGTTGGAACAAAAGTACGCAAATATTTTCGGAATCTACTATCACATAAGCCTCTGCTACGGCGACGGTATTGTAGAATCAACATTGAGCGGCTTCTCTATCAGTACAACCGGTGCTTGGCAACAGTCACAATTTCCCGGGGCAACAGCACGGATGAAGCACGTATCGCAGTAGTAGTAGAGTTCATGCACAACGCCGTCCTTAATGGAAAAGAATCGGATAACCTCCAGCAGCTGCGTATTCGGGAAGACGCGACCGTTGACGATTAGGTCTCTTTCATGCAGTCGCTCATCAACAAAGAATGCCTCGGCTAACGATGTACGTAGGACGGTGTAGTATTTGCCCGCCTCGGTCTTGACACCGTATAAATGTGGGTGGTTTTTAAAGAGTTCGACGTTATAGTGCGTGTGCATCTCTTCCGCTAAGCAGACGATGTTGCCCCGGATTTCAACTTCTTTTGGTTGCTCTTTTGGCGTAGCTTGCAAGCCAAAACTTGCTGTTTGAGGATCAGTTGGCGGTGTAGCTCCGCTCATGAGAAAAACAAGAATGGCGAAAAATGGAGATAATCGTTTGAAATTACACATCATTATTTTCCTTTTCTAATGATTGCTACTGGGTATCCCTCTATTACTTTCAGCAGTGATTTCCGGTAAAGTTAGCAAGTTCTTATAATCTAAAGAGAGTTTTTGACTTAGACGGATACCGTTGTGGAACGTAGTGGAACAACGTCCATATTTAATAGTTTAAAAAGTCCATCTGTTTGGACCCGGTCCGGGTTGATGTTCATCGCGAATGCGTTTAAATTCTTCAGGTGTGGTGACAACATTTTCTGGATGTTTCTTGCTCCGTGCGAGAAATCCTGCTTCCGGTTGGTAACCCGTCGGTTTCGCGGCATCTTGATAGCGCGAGTCAACACTCCATCGGACCTGATGGCTAACGTTCGGGATAGAGCGGTGCGGCGTGAGGTTGGAAAAGAGAAGCACGCTACCAAACTTGACCGGAACCACCACGGGTTCTACATTAGGTAAGGCATCTGGCGGTATATCCAGATAGGGTCTACCCTCAACGCGGCGGTGCCGAAACACACCATCCCGATGAGTGGACGGGATGACTTCCATGCATCCGTTCTCAACGGTGGCATCTATCAGCGGAATCCAGATCGTGAGTTGTAAAACCGAGTCGCATTTAGGCTCCATGTAACCCGCGTCTTGATGCCATGGCACAAGGGTCCGATCGTGTTCAGGGAGTTTTGGACGTACCCGGTATGCCGGGTGACACATAATCTCCGGTCCGACGAGCGATTCGGCGATGTCAAGTAGTTTCGGGTTAATGAGAAGGTCAAAGAGTGCCGGACCCGTGTGTGCACCGCTAAACACTTTCTGAAACACAACGGGTGACTGCGCCGTAATTTTTGCCAGACGCGTATCGAAGCCTTCCGTTTTGAACTCAGCGTCGATTTCACCGTCTGCATAGAGTTCTGCTGCCCCAGCGTCAACAATTTCTTCAAACTCCGTAATGAGCGGATTTAGATCCGCCGGCGCAAGCACATCGTCAACCAACAGATAGCCGTTTTCGTTAAAGTCGTGAATTTGAGAATCAGTTAAGGTTTTCATTTTTTAAACGATTGCCTCTGGGCATTGTGCCAAATGTAAGGTTAAGACAAATTGCTCGCTAAAAATCAACGGTATGAATGCGAATCAGAATCAACGGTATGAATGCCTTATGGCATTCCAAATCAACGGTATAAAGCCTATAAAGGCTTTACCGGGGTATGAAGCCCGTATGGGCTTCCCGGTATGGCATTCCCCGACTCACAATTTCATTCCGCAATGGTTTTCGGTCAATTTCAACGGAAACTGGGCACTGTAAGGGTGTTAAATCTGGACCAGTTCAATCAGAATGCCATCTGGGTCCTTCGCGCATGCAACGCCAACTGCATCCGGGGCACCAAAAGGATCAGACAGAAATTCAATACCGTTCTGTTTTAAGCCTTTGACGGTTCCCTGAATATCGTCTACAAAAAAGGTGAGCCAACGAACACCTGCCGAGAATTCGTCTGTCGGGGTCGGCGGTGGTGATTCAATATCCATCAGTTTGATAAGTGTGTTACCGGCTTTAAGCCGGACCTGTCGAAAGCCTGTCGGAGCAAGCCCCACACCGCGTGCAAGGTCATCTGGAATTTCCAACGCCAGCACGATCTCAAGTCCCAATTTGTTATGATAAAAATCCAGCGACGCTTCAAAGTCGCTACAAGTAATGGCAATATCAATGGTCGGATGCGATAAATTTAGCACGATTTTTTAACCTCTGTGTCTAAACGGTATCTCCGTTTGCTTGGTAGTGAGAATACCTATCTAAAATTGATTAGAAAACCTGCTTTAGGTCTAAAAAGATTCGTTAACAATTGAAAGCCTGCAAGAACAACGGACGCAGCAGCTCAGAAGTCCTCGTTAGAAAACCTCATGTGAGAACGAAGATTGCCTCTCGAAATTGACCCAATGGACGCGCATCATAGGTAAAGTCTACGGGAACGACAATTCTTCCCAACACGTCGCAGTGCCGTGGAATCGGAATCGAAAAATTGATGTGTCCATCTGCTTTCGGGATGTGTCCATCTGCTTTCGGTGGGATAGTTGTTTCCGCAGGATTAATCTCCGCATCCCACGATGGCGGAAGAATCGGGTGGGCAATTGCCGTGCGCGGTTCGGGTGAATGGTTCGTTATCTCCACGCGTAGTTGTGCCGTCTCCCCCAGTGTGATTTCCTGTTCATAAGGGTAGCATCTAACCCAATGTTCGTCCATACCGTAGTTGGCGTGGTCCCACGGAAAGAGTGCAGTATAACACCTTTCGCGTTCAGTGAGTGTGTCCAGCATGCATTCGATTTCGGCATCAGTGAAATCAAACGCTGGGTTGACATGGCAGTTGAAAATATGTGTAGGTTTGAGTTGCTGAATCAGACGTAGACATTTTTCATAGCCGACATCCTTACCGAGCAGGTTCCGGTTACCAGAACAATAGTCATCAATTCCCGCCATTGTGAAAGAGTCGCCACCAAAGAACATTCGTACGCCGTGTCCCTCAACGAGTAGACCGGCGTGGTAGTAGGTCTGTCCTGGAAAATGATATGCCGTCATCTTGAACTCATTCCACTGCCAAGAATCCCCATCACGGGTAATGCGATCCACTCGGGTAACCGAAGGCGAAATACAGGGAAGCCGGAAACCGATCGGGTTCGTGATGACTGGTGCGACAACCGAGTCCGTTATCGTTTCACAAGGAAAGGTCATCTGAAATTCAGGTATGGCGTCAACATGGTCATCGTGGTAGTGCGTCACCCAAAACTGTGTAACCTCTGAGATTTCGCCATCTGCTTGTAGCTGCTGAATCTGTTTGATGACGTGCGGTGAACCGCAATCCATCACGAACGCCTCACCGGTTTCGGAGATGATGAGCCACGTTGTGCCGAAGTGCCGTAGAAATTCCGGAGGCAGTTTACCTTCGCGGATAGGCAGATGTCCAGCGCGTCCCTCAAACTCGCTAAAGAGTTTCGGAAAATAATGCCGAAGTGCGGAGATTGCGACGTATTTGTCGTAGCAGTCCGCCAATCGATCAAAGAGGGCATCGATAGCTCTGTCAGGAGCTTTCATAACAACGCCGTGCGTCGGAATGAGTGCTGTCGGCGAGGTATGACGAATCTTCTCAAGACTCTCCGTTAATTCTTCTCTCGCGCCGAGAAACCCGTGGTAGTCACTCGTCTGCTGTCCCTTCTGTAGACTGTAGAGTTCCCACAGTTGACCTGCGTCATAGATAAGGTCGCCAGAGAAGGCGAAACGTTCACCATCAACATTGATGAGATAGGTAACGCTCTCATCAGTATGTCCCGGCGTTTCAAGTACTTTCAGCAATGCTGGACCCCACTGAATCTCTGCACCTTCAGTATATGTATCATCTACACGAATGCGGTCAGCGAGCATGAGATTGTGTGGATGGTAGTTATAGAGGTGCCATCGGTATTTCGGATCGTTCCAAAAGGTTTCAACCTCGCTAAACCATGTCGCCTCTTTCGCGGGGACCCCGACGCGGGCATTATCTGGTATCAAAAAACCCGTTGTATTATCACGATGGTGGTGGGTGAAGAGTACCTGTTCAACCTTAGTGATTCCCAATGCTGTGAGGGTAGTTTGAAGCGTCGTACCACTGGGATCAATGAGGAGTGCCCGATTTCCATCACAGAGAATTCCCATGTTGACATGTCCGTGATGGACATATAAGTGATCGCTGAGTTGAGAAAAGCCGGTTTTCATTAAAACTAAGCCTCTGCGAACTGTGGTCTACCGAGTGCATCCGTTCTACCTTGGCGTTTATAGTGCGGCAAGTGTCCATTCGCATCGGCTAAGATCCGTTCTCTTGCAAGCGCAATCCGGTCAGCACCTTGATCAGCGATGTTGTGCTGACATGCCGCGTCTGCCTCAAGGTCAAACAACCGTACATCGTCTTGGAAGTCAACACTGGAGAAGTACCAATTTCTGGCATCCTTATACCAAACCGAATTGACATAACGACAAGTGAGGTAGTCACGCGATGTGAAACCCTCTTTACCCTCCACAAGCGGCAGTAGGCTCTGTCCCTGTATCTCACCTGCAGGCTCAACCTGACTCGCTGCCATCACAGTAGCAGGGACATCAAGCGTATAAACGAATTCATCGCACGTCGTTCCAGCATTGATACCTGACGGATGGCTGACCATCATAGGAATATCCATTGTGCCCGGATACATGAAGTTCGCGGGTTTTCCAGTCGCTTTATCTGGATTCTCTGCGAAGTTTGTGCCGTGGTCTGCGAGGAAGACAATAAGTGTATTCTCACGCAACCCAAGGCGATCAATAGTATCCACCAGTTTTCCGAACCATGTATCCACGAGGGTTACCAGACCGGCGTAGTTGGCTTTAACGCTCGGAAGTCGTTCCTCAAGTTCCTCATTGTTGAGTGAACCGTACGGGAGGTTGAGGCAGATGGGCTCGCGGTCTTCGCGTTTGCCGTAGAGGTCATAGTAGTGAATGGGTGCTTCCCATGTCTCGTGCGGTGTGAAACTATCAACGTAGAGATAAAATGGCGTGTTCTTATGGTTATGTTCAACGAATTCGATGGCAGAGCGGAATAACCTCGCGGCATGCCACGTCTCCTCCGGACGTTCGGGTTGGACGTTCACAATATGCGCACGGATGCGTTCAGGGTTCCCACGGTAGCGAGAGATGAGCGCAGGATCAGCATGTGCTGCACCCCGATACCTATCCTCGGCTTGACCTCGGACGAATTCCCATTGCCGGAAGCCTCGCGTAAAATTCATACCCGGCACGAAATAGTGCGGGACATCGGCGAAGAAACCCGTATGATACCCGTTTCGGACAAGTGATTCAGCGATTGCGGGTTCATCGGAGGACATCGGTTGCCAGCCGGGGGTATAAACGTTGTCCCACGGCACGGGTGTATAGGTGCTGAACGGATAGGCACGTCTACCAGTATGTAGCGTGCGGCGCGTCGGGATTGTCGGTAAACATTCTGGATGCGCGTTGGTAAACCTGACGCTCTGTTCGGCAAACCGTGCCAAATTCGGTGTGTGGATCCAATCGTTACCATAAGGGCGGAGATATGCTGTGCGAAGTGTATCCGAAACAACTACTACTATGTTCCAACTCATCTATTAACCTCCACGGGATAGGAAATGAAGTGTCTCTTAAATCTTGGCCAATGCCAGCAGCCATGCAACAACGGCGCGTGGCGGGCCTGATAGGTTAAGCCTACCCTGCCCAGGATACTTGAACGACACTTGGTGCTAATTTAAATAATCGAAAACGAGAACATCCTCAACAAGTGGACGAATATGCTCACTTGCCACTTGACGGTGAAAAGGATGCGGTAGATAGGCATCGCGTGCCGCTGCGTCTGTAAAACGGACGATAAAACCGTACGCGTACCCTTGGCTTTTCCCTTCAGGACTGTTGTTTGTACCAGCGGTTATGGATTCAATGCCGCTGATTTCATCAATCATTCCCAGCAAGGCATCCGACAAGGTCTCCAACTGCGCTTCGGTTACCCCTGATTTTAACTTCAGTAACACGATATGTTCAACCATTATGAATTCCTTATTTCTATAGCGAAAATTTGTTTTGGTAAATTAAGACAAAATATTGTATAATTATCAGTATGACATAAATGTTGTTTTTTTTCAAGTTTTCCATGGGCTTTCAGTCCAAGAGGCAAAGGAGAATTAAAGATGAAACTGGTATATGTTTGCATAGTTGCTTTGATGATTGCAACTTCGTTGACTGTGTTGGCACAGCAAGTGGTAGTAACGGAGATAGAGGACAATAAAGGCGGGGTCTATAAAGCCGTCGAGTTAGAAGAGGGTGGTAAATTTTTCCACGACCGGGACTATACGATTACGAATATCCCGAAAGAATTTCTCGGATTCACGCAGGTTTCGACGTCAGCCGACTGCCCGGGCGGACAGGACTATAAGTTGACGTTTAACATTGATCGACCGGTGTACGTCTATCAAGCCTGGGATAGCCGACACACGCGTCCGGAAGAGCGCGGTCAAGACCCGAAGGGCTGGTTTAAAGACGGGTATACCGATACAGGCGAAATACTGATGCTTGATGCGCCACATGCTCCGACCGAGTATTTCATCTACAAGTCCAATGAACCCTACGAGGGAACAGTGGAACTGCTCGGTATTGACGAAGTTATCGGAGACCCGGTCCTCATGTGGACGATCATCCTTGAAGAGACTGTACTTCCTGTAGACCCAGAAGGGAGTTTAACGACCACGTGGGGCGAAATCAAATCGAATTAGAAGTGATCAGTTATCCGTTGTTGGTTATTGGTTGTTGGTTAAGCCTCGTAGCGGATACGAAATCCTGGCATACGACAAAGGCTCTGTACCGATAACTCTTAACCATCAACTATTAACCATTTAGAGATCGCTAATAGATAATGCATGCCCCACCAGCACAGGCACTTCCCGCCTTCTGTGTTACATCACCCGCGACATTATCCACTTCGCTCGCTTCAAATTCGCTGACAATTGACATCGTTTTCTCTGTTGGTTCTGATAGACTCAGTTGGAGGGTGTCGTTCTGTGTAAAGGACAGAGTGCATCCTGAAAACGCAGTTGCAACACAGAAAAGAATCAGAATCGAAAACAGGCTAACTCGTTTATATTTCATTGTTAAACCTCAATGCTCTGAAGATCAGCTTGATCCAAAGTATTTGTGCCTAAACCCAGCGCGCTTGCTGTACTGATATGATTGGAGAACTTAGACACAGAACCTAACGCCATTTCCTCACGTTTTTGGTTAACGGTCTGAAGAACCAGCACATCAAGAATAACAGGATCTGCACTCACAAAGAGGGTTCCGTATTTCCACGTACTTTCAGCGTGATGTATCGGTCCCTTGTCGAACGATGCGACTAAGCCGTCAACGATGTTGAGAACCAGTTTCTCTCTGATTACCTTATGTTCCAGAATCTCACCGATGGCTGGATTGCAGTAAAGCGGTTTGCCGTGAAATCTGCGTGTATTATCAACACTCCCGAACGCCAGATTTTTTAAACATCCGCTTATTCCTGCCATTTCATGGTGTTTCAGAACGGGAACATTAATCAGCACGTCAACCATCTGGGTGACGATTCGGGAGTATCGAGAAAACGTACTGCCATTTTCTCGGCGAGTCATGCTATCCTTTTCGCTCTCGTAAAATACCTCATCATCGTATCCGATGCCTTCTGTGTCGGAAGCGAGGGTTCGGACCTCACTTTCATCTTGCCTAATCGGATAACCGGCGTTCAAGAGGTGTTCTTCAAACCGATCCCAGATAATAACCTGTTTGCGGAGAACACCCGCACTGTATAATCCCTCAACGATTTTGTCAACGATGATAGCGTGTGTGCTAAGTTCGGGACCGCCGAGCGGGTTGATTTTTATGCCGACAATATCATCAGGTAGAACGATATCCCGCCACGCCTCTTTAGCGGAGGCGCGTCCGGTGAGTTTCATCATCGCTTGATCGACCAATTCACTCACCGCATCTTCATCGAGCTGATCGTCTTTCCAAACCTCTTTACCCACTGCCTCAATAACTGGTGTGAGTGCTACAGTCTGTGTGTTTTCTGGCTGTAATTGTCCACTGCTCAACTGCGCAAACGCGGGGAGCGCGCTGAGCGCACCACCGATGCCTCCAACACCTGTAGCGAGCCGAGTCAAGAATTGTCGGCGATCAAGCATGTCCCGATGCTGCATAGCCTCTTCACTATCGGCGATGATATTTGCTATAACTGAATCGTGAGGTTTCATCAAAGTTTACCCAATTCTTGGAGGATTTGTGCCATCGGTACTTTATCAGCCTTATTGTGAATGGACTTCCAAGTGATGGTGCCGTCCTGCTTGAGAATATAGTATGTCGTACGTGCAATTCTTGGATTGAAAGGATCGACGACGTTATAGTCGGAAATCGTTGCTACGTCTGGATCGGACAGGAGAGTGAACTTGAGCCTTTGGTTTTGAGCGTTCTGCTGCGTCGCGGCTTCGCCATCAGAACTGATGCCGATGAGTTCTGCCCCCGCATCTTGAATCGCTGCATAGTTCTTTTGCAACTCAACGAGTTGATCTCTGCAGAAGGGTCACCAAACACCGCGGAAAAAACCGAGCACCACGTTTTTATTGCCGATATAATCGCCGAGCGTGTGCAGTTTGCCGTTGCCATCAGATAATTCAAAGTCGGGGGCTTGGCTCCCAATGCTCAGACCCTGACCCGGATCCAATTCCTCTGCTTCCGGCAGTGGGATGAGTTTGAGATCGAGTTCAAACGTTTCAGAGGCGGGTATCGGTTGCACCGCCACTTCGGTATTTTCATAATCCGCGTGTTGAATTTTCAAGGTGAAGGCTTGCGCTACCGGTAGGTTTTCAAAGGTGAAAACACCCGCTGCTGTCGTGAGTGCTTCATAGACTTTGCCGGTTTTATCAGTGAGTTGGAGATGTACTTCGGAGATTGGCGCACCGGTTGCTACATCGTTTAGAAGGCCGCGTAGATGTGAGACCGGAGTCGCCAATGCAACAAGTGTTACCTTATCTACGGAAACGGTTTGTCCAGCGATGGCTGTGACATTAATCTCTGTGGTTTCATAGCCTTTTGCTGATATTTGCAAGGTATAATTCCCGGCTTCAAGCGATCCAAGTTCGTAGGTTGCCTCGGTCTCAGTTTGCGTCAGGAGTTGTCCGTCTTTCAGTAAACGTACCTGAATCAGGACACCTTCAATTGATTGCACCTCTCCATGTAGGGTACCCATTGCCATTGGTGTCTCGACCACGGCGGTGTCTATCGTTTCCTCAACGGGGTTTTCTGTCCCGCAATTCAATCCCGCGAACAGCAGGATTGCTAAAGCGAGACATGCTTGTATCTGTTTCATTGTTTTTCCTCTATTGGCGTTTAATTCTGCCCCACGTCGTCGCCAATTTATTTACAGGATCGACTGCGGCGGCGGTTTCAACGCCATTATTCATGATGGCTTCCATATCTTCTTCTGATAAAGCGACGTTAAAAAGGGCGACATCGTCGATGATGCCAGCAGTGAACCGCTCATAGTGCCGTCCAATATGGAATACACCATCACTCGTGCCATAACCGTCTTTTTCATTGAAATCTGCTTCGTCTTCCATTTTGCCATCTATCCATATCGAAGATTTGCCTGTGTCAGCGTCCGCTCTGCCAACAATGAAGTGCCATTTGTCGTCGCCGATAACAGTTGTACCGTCTGCTCGGAAACTGGTTGACGCACTATCGCGCAGATAGAGCGTTACCTTGTTGGAAGAACCATCGTCCCAGAGTAAATACCACGGGAGTGCTTGTGATGTATCCTCATAGTTCTTTCCGACGAGCGCGCCGCCGACTTTCGTGCCTTTGAAATGTAGCGTGATTGTGAATGAGACCCCTGCTTTAAACCCGACAGTCTGTGAATGCTGCACCTCAACCCAATTGTCAACACCATCAAATTCGAGGGCTTTACCAAATTTTCCATCTACCCACTTTGCACCGTGGATTTCGCCATCATTTCCCTGTTCCGACGAATCGATGGCAACGCCGCCTTTCCCTTCGTCAAAGAGCCACATTCCCATAATATTTTTCGGATCAATGTCTGCGAGGACGGGCAGCGCTATTAGCAAAAGTACTGCCATAAAACTCGCGCGCATTATTCGTACACTTTTAAACAAAGACATCACAGTTCCTCCTCAAGATCGCTGTCAGTTCACACTATCAGATTAAGCAATTTAAGCAATTTTTGTGCCATCTGTTTTTCCATTTCAAACGTGAAATTTTGCACAAAACGGGGCAATTCTTATTTCTACACGCACCAAGATGGGCAGTTGTGAACGACTGATATATCAAATACACACTTTTATTTTATAGTATACCACCCATAATAGCCTCCTGTCAAATGGAACGTCATTGGATTGACAATGCCATTATCTTATGATAAAGTAGTCTCTACTTTACCAATACCTAAAATCTCTGGAGACGAACACACGAAAAACACGGGTTGCCCTTCTTATTCTGTTAGTATACTTTACCGAAGCCTTCTGTTCACATTAATTTTTTTGCTGACCAGAACGGCTAACGCTGCATTTGAGAATATTGAACTCATGGCTGGACCCATGGGGATGGGAGGCGCGTACACAGCGGCGACGCGTGATACCAGCGCACTGATATGGAATCCGGCGGGTCTGGCACGACTGCCTGCCCCGGAAATCGGTATCGGTTATCTCGATCTGTACGGTCTACTCAATTATAGTTTCATAGGCGTAGCGCATCCGATTCGGACGGGACAGACCCTCGGCGCAGCAATCCTCAGTTCAAGCGATAGTGAAGGACTCTCTTATGAACGGATTCTGCTGTTGTCGGCAGCGAGGCGCGTGTGGAAAGCACTGCAGGTCGGTATGAGTGCCAAATATTTTACCACCTCGGTTAATCTGGAAGGGAGACCTTTAGGGCAGGGAAATGGGTGGGGTGTGGATTTCGGCATCCAGTCCGCTTTTATGGCGGAAACGGTTAGCGTTGGAGTGGTATTTCCGAACCTGCTCTCAAATTTGTCTTATCAACGACTTGAAGAGGCTCCCTACAACGAATCCCTCTTACGTGAATGGCGTATCGGGACTGCTATAAAGATTGATCTACCGAGCAAGGAATTGGATACGCTGTTAGTTGCCTTTGAGGGAACCAACGGGATGCCGCTTATCGGCGGTGAATACCGACACGGCACCAGACACGGCGAGTTGGCATTTCGGTTGGGGTGGCGGTTCACCGATAGCTTCACGGCTGGGTTCGGCTACCAACGCGGCAATATCGGATTAGACTACGCCTTTGTGGATGAGAGGAACATAGGTTCGCAATCTTCGCTGTTTTCAGTTCGGGTTTCCTATTGAAAAACACCTTGACACTCTCCAAAATTTCGTTTAACCTTTTAAACAGAGGATTTACGCAGAATTCTCTTTTGTAGCATGATGCACGTCGCATTTGAGCGAGTACGCCGCAAACCTGTTAGGTTGTGCCCTCCAAACGGAAACCGTGTTTGTCCCGGAATTTCCATCCCACAGAATGCATTACGGTCAAAATTGCGTAAGTCCTAAGGGCAAAACTTGCCACCGTTATTCATCGTGAGGCGGAGAAAAACCAGATGCAACTGTATAGCATTGATGTCATCCGTAAATTGCAAAGTCGTGTAAACGCTCATATCAATCGCGCAAACTATATCTATGAGCCATTGAATCAGGATGACTTTATCTACGAATACACAGTAACAAAAGAATTTGAGGATCCTCAGAAATACGATGAGTTTCTTGAGAAAATCAAGGAAGCGGAAAAGGAAAGGGACTTATCAAAGGCAGCACGTATAGATCCAGAAGCATCCGAAGGTTAAACTTGCGCGAAAATCTGAGGACAAGACCCTCGTCACACTCGAAAAGCGGTTAGGGACTGAACAAGGTCGAGCATTCTGTCTCAATTCGTTTCTGCTGCTACGAGATAGTTCCAGTTTAGGGAAAGACCAATCCCGTGAGTGGGTTGAAGAGAATATGTTGGCGTATAATATTCTCCGCTTGAATTGGCACGAAAAAACAGAAGATGGGTCTACCAGCCGACTTTTCAGAGATCAGAAATCGTATCTGGATTTGATGTTTGAGAAAGCCGGAATTCGGTAGTTTTAATGTTGAAAATCGCCATTTTCTTGTTGTATAATAGTAATGGCTACTACTCTTCTGGATTTACGCAAAAAGGAGATAAAACGATGGAAAAATCAAAGACTATCCAAGAGATTGCCCAGCGATTGGAAAACCTTTCACCTGAGCAACAACAAGAGGTTTTAGATTTCACGATGGAACTTTCGGGTGAGCTGCCAGAAGGGACTCCTATTAAGGAATTCCTTAAATTTGCGGGAACGATTCCCTTAGAAGACCTTGAGGAAATGAAGCAAACAATTGAAGAAGGTTGTGAGCAAGTCCATGCCTCAGAGTGGTAAATACCTGTTGGATACCAATATTGTTATTGCTATGTTTGCCGGTGAAGTGGTAATCCAAGAGAGAAGGCAGAATGCTGATAGAGTATTCTTACCTTCACTATTTGATTCTCGGCACGCGAGATGTACATTTTGATGAAGTTGAATCTCTACAGACAGAACGTTGGTAAACACTACACCAACAAAAGATACGGATCTTGAATATAGCCAGCAACCGTTTGCAAGAACTGCGCTGCAGGGGCACCGTCTATCACACGATGGTCAAACGTCAGACTCAGTGTCAGCATGCTCCGAATAGCAATCTCATCTTCGTGAACGACCGGCTTCTTCAGAATCCTTCCCACCCCAAGAATAGCACTCTCCGGTGGATTGATGATAGGCGTAAACGCATCAATCCCAAAATTTCCCAGATTTGTAATCGTAAAAGTCCCACCTTGAAGTTCACCGGGTGTCAGTTGATTGCGCCGTGCGCGTTCGGCGAAATCGCTCACCTGTGCCGAAATCTCTGATAATCTCTTTTTATCCGCATTCCGCACCACCGGAACCACCAGACCATCTTCCAAAGCGACTGCGACCCCGATGTTAATTTCCGATAATAGATGAATTCCATCATCCGTGAGTGTGGCGTTGAGTCGCGGGTGTTCCTGCAGCGCATTTGCCACGACTTTCACGAGTAGATCGGTATAGGTGAGATTCACCTCTCTCGCCTGCAGTTTATCGTTGAGCATCCCGCGTAGTTCGACGAACGCTGTTGCGTCAACCTCCGTATGGAGCGTGACACTGGCGTTTGTCTGGACGCTTAAGGTCATCCGTTCAGCGATGATTTCACGGATGCCACTCATAGAGATAACTTCCGTTGCCTGTTGCGGTGTTGCTGTCTCTACCACAGGCGCGGTCGGAGTTGGAGCTGCACTCGCTGCTTGCAACACATCATCGCGAACGATTCTGCCCTCGGGACCAGAACCCATAATTGCACTCAGGTCGAGTCCGTGTTCTTTCGCTAAGCGGCGTGCAAGAGGCGATGCCTTGAGGCGTGAAGTTTCGGCAGCAGGTGCTTCGCCTCTCAAGTCGATATACCGTTGTACATCGCTTTCAAGGATACGTCCACCGGGTCCAGAGGCTTTGACCGCTGTCAAGTTGATAGCGAGTTTTTCAGCGAGTTGACGTGCTGCGGGGGAGACTTTTAGCGTAGCAGCGGAGTCTCCCTCCCTTTCCGTAGTTATTGATGGTGTTGCCTTGGGTTGTTCGGGTTGGGGTGGCGGTGGTTGTTCTGCGGTGGCACCTACTTCAACGCGTGCCAC
The DNA here is from genome assembly GCA_963662915.2 of Candidatus Poribacteria bacterium. GTDB lineage: Bacteria > Poribacteria > WGA-4E > WGA-4E > WGA-3G > WGA-3G. Next base: position 4,816,961 of record CAXXEU010000002.1, read on the forward strand.
TTCCTCACCCGGTGCTCCGATAATTGCTAAGATGGCATTCACAGGGACGTTAGTACCCTCTTCGGCAAGCAGCTGGGCAATAACGCCATCGGTGGGGGATTCTTGTTCGTGAACAACCTTATCGGTCTCAATCTCAAGTAAAGGTTGTCCCTGAGTGATGGTATCGCCTTCCTTGACGAGCCATTTACCGATTTTACCCTTTGTCATTGTCTGATCCATCTGAAGCATTCGCAATTCGATTGCCATACTTTTAACTTTCCTTGCGGTTCGATACAATTAGTTTTGCGTGAACGATCTTCTCCGTATCTCCAGCCCGGCGCGATAGCCATCCCAGCTCAGAAGCAATCGTTAAAAAATCATGAGTGTGCCTCGATGAGTTCAATCAACAATTCAACATTCGCGTCCTTTTCAAGAATAAGTGCGAATTTCTGGTATTCGTCCCCTTTGAAGACTACCTGAATAAAGGGACTGAATCCGATCAGCAGTTGACTGCCCAAGAAGTTAAGCGGTTTACCCGTCTCTAAGAACAGAATCGCCGGGGTCGTCAAACCCCGCCGCACAACCCATGTCGCTACCTTCTCAAGAAGGGCGCGCTGTTCCGATTCGGGAATATCCTCAAGGATGATCGGGATTTCGTTGTTGGGGCTGAGCATGATTTATGTCTGTCGAGGCACAGTCTGATTGCGTGCCTTAAAGTGCCAAGTCACCAAGATAATCAGCAATCTGTTTCGGCTGTCCATCAAGCGTTGTTTCCATTGCAGCGATGACCAGAACGAAACTTTTAATGTTATCCTCGATCCGTGTGTCGGAAGGTTCACCACCATCAAGCCAATTCAGGAATTCGTCGAACAGATGCTGATGCGCCTGATAAGGGATTGCGGGAGCTTCATAGACTTCCGTTTCACCCCCGACGCGGTGGATCGTCATCTGATTTCCACCTGCGATTTCAACGGCACCTTCTTCAAACTCGGCACGATAGTGTTCATGATTCCAACAGTTGACGATACCCGCTGAGGTACTATTGCCTTCATAAGAGGTGTGTACACCGTTGTCCATCCGCATCATATAGAAACCGCTGGAGTAGTGTTTGAAGCTCGACCATTCCGGATTCCATCCGAATCCTATCAGCGTTTCACAATCGCCACCAGAGAGAAACCGAAGCATATCTAAGTGGTGGACAGAGCCTTCAAACAGGAGCCCAAAATCCATATCGTGCCGCCATGCTTTACCCCACGAAAGATAGCGGCGGTAGTCGCAGGCGTATCTGCCTACAATGTGCTGAAGCCGTCCCAATCTACCTTCGTCACGGATGCGAATCAATTCCTGTTTGTTGTCGGCGTAGCGATAGTTTTGGATGATCGCACACGGCAATCCGGTTTTCTGCGCGGTGTGCACCATTGCTTTCGCTGCATCCAATGTATCGGCGATCGGCTTTTCACAGATAACGGGCATCCCGTTTTCCATAGCCGCAATCGCAGCGGGGCTGTGGAATTGCGGTGGAACAGCGATACCACAGAAGTCGGCTTTCACATTCGCACACGCTTCGTTGAAGTCTGTGAAAAGTTGTGACTTGTTGAGTCCCAATGTCTCGCCTTGTGCTGCGAGTACGTCTGTGTTCACATCTGCTAAACCGACGATTTCGATGCGGTCGCTGAAGTTGCTTGTGATATTGTTAATCCAGCCACCTGCCATACCACTGCCACCAATCATTAAACATGTTCGTTTTGCCATATTTTTAACTATGTCCTCCTGGGCTGCCCTCCACTGCGTTTCGGGCAGGTTTTGGGTTAATTCCTGGCTGGATTGGGGATCCGGACAGTTTCTTTTTCTTCATGTTCCATCTCTCCAGCCTTGTGCGATGCTTGGGCTTACGTGCACTGGTTAACTTCTAATGTGAAGTATGTTCTTGTAGGATAGATTTTTGCATAAGGCTCCCACGGAGAACGTAATCGTCTTTACCACGTCGGACGCGTTCAAGTTCGGCTTCTGTGACCTCACGCCGCACTTTTGCAGGAACTCCCATTGCGATGGATCCGGGGGGAATTTCTTGCCCTTCGCGTACGAGCGTACCCGCGGCGATAATGGCACGTTCGCCAATGACTGAACCTGTTAAGAGAATCGCGCCCATTCCGATGAGTGCCTCATTGCCGATGGTGCAGCTATGGAGAATCGCACCATGCCCGATTGTAACATCATCACCGATAAGGCATGGAATTTCCTTGTCCATGTGTATCACTGCACCGTCCTGAACGTTGGTACGGCACCCGATTCGGATTGGCTCTAAATCGCCACGGAGGACGCTATTGAACCAGATACTCGATGCTTCACCAATTGTCACATCGCCGATAACCATCGCCCCCGGCGCGACAAAAACAGATGGATGTACATTCGGTGTTATGTCTTCGTATGCTATCAACATTTTATCTTCTTTCTATTGTATAGATTTTACTGTTGTGCGACTAACAACTTGCCGAGGTTCCTTGTTCCCCACCTATAGGACATCACGAATACACCAGCGAGGAGGAAGATTACGGCAATAAGTACAATATAATGATGTCTATACCACGCTATCATGGATGCTATGACGAGTATTATATCAGTAATGAGAGTCACAGTGAAAGTTAAAACTCGCAAGAACGGTTTCGACGGTTGGGTCAGTTCTGCCATCCACGAGAATGTACCAATCATTGTATTGACTGCGCATGCTGCTGGAAGTGTTATGATCGGGACGAGTAGCACCGGTATCCAATTACCTCGCGGAATTCGGAGCAGGTAAATAACGATGAGAGACCAGAATTCCGCATAGACCAACGCACAGAACAGAGCTGTTAAAAATTTGCTTGTGAATACAAGTTTCGGTGTAACAGGTGCGGATTTCAGCATCCACCACGTTTTCGCTTCATCCCGAAGTCCGTTACAACTGATACCGAAAGTAATAAGTATGCTATAAAGTACGATTTGCACAGTAAGAATCTCAGCAGCGTTCGCATCCGCGCCGCCCCCGTGTATAAATAAGATACCGATGTGAACGACTAAATAAAGCGTCAGCATTACAATAGCGATGAGGCGCCCACTATGTCTGATGAAGATGAGAAAGTTCTTGAGCATCATAGCACGTATCTTGCCGCGTCCGAGTATCAGTGCTGTCCCTTTTAAATTTGAGGTTGTCGCATCCGAATCGCTTCGTGCGGGTTTGCGCTTGGTTTTCAGGTGTCGGATATTTTCCCAGCCGCGCTGATAAATCCCTTGGGCAATAAGTGTTGCAAACCCGGCAGAGGCAAGGCTTATCGCGCTGCCACCCAGCACCCATCGCAATCGGGTTCCGATTGTCGATTCAGGGGTCCAACTCAACAAGAGTCTCCCCATCCATTCGTGTGGATACCCTACAGCAGCCGTGTCCGGTGTTCCAGCAGAAGCCCAGTTGAGCAAAAATTGCTTGGTTGGTATTGACTCAAGCCCAGTGAACAATACTAACGATATGAGGAAACCCATCGTCACGCCTATTGCGGTACCGAGTGCCTTGAGTGTTGTGAGCAGCCCGCCCGAAGAAAAGAAGCGTGCGATCACCATCATGCTGATTGTAACGTAACTTGCGATTATGACCAGAAGACACAGGCATGCCGGAAAGAGTCCTACGTAAAAATGCCACGGAAGTCCAAATATTACACCAAACGCCACCCACGGTGGTCCTAAAAAACAGAGAATGCTCAGGAGACGGGTGATAGTCAGGTAAACGAACTTGTATCCGAAAATTGCGACAGGTTGAATCGGTGCAGCGTGTAATAACGCTGTTTCGGGTGCTTCGTACAGAACTTTTAGCGAGCTTTCCATTAACTCCTTTGCGACAATGATAATCCCGAAGATCATGAATCCGTTAATCACAGTTAATAGGAGCGTCGGTTCTGCCTCGGTCAACCGCAAGTGCGTGAAAAGCGAACTACCCAACACCGAGAGCGAGACAATAAGCACAAGGTAGCCGACACCCTTCAAGATGCTTTTCCGTCGTACCGTGCCACCGTGTTTCAGACTGTTCATCCAGCCTTGCCAATCTGCTTTTAAAAGGATTTTGATATCTTTTAACATTTGAATTCAGATTTAATCCTTAGAAAAATCCGATGTAAGATCAAGAAAAATATCCTCTAAAGTCTCAGTTTGCTGTTGATTTTCACCTGTCGGTTGTGCGCATATATCCCGTTTCTGCTGCTGTAATTCCGCGAGCGTTCCGACGGTGATAAGTTGACCCTTGCTGATAATACCGACTCGGTCACAAATGCGTTCTGCAATTTCGAGGATATGTGTCGTCATAAAGACAGTACAACCCTGCTCACAGCGTTCTCGTAAAATTTCTCTGACGGTGCGCGCACTTCTCGGATCTAATCCGCTGGTGGGTTCATCAAGAAAAAGGATCTGTGGGTGATGCACGAGGAGAGAAATGAGCAGAATTTTCTTTTGCATACCGTAGGAATAGGCTTTAATCTGGTCATTAGCGGCATTGGCAAGCTCAAGTTGTTCGAGCAGAAACGCCATCTCATTTTCTGCTTTTTTCGGTGGCACTTCATATAAGTCAGCGACCATACGGACGAACTGCCTGCCCGTCAAGGCTTCGTAGAGTTGCGGCGTGTCCGGCATCAATCCGAGAATCGCTTTTGCTTGTAAGCTCTGCTTCTGAATATCGTACCCACCGAGCATAGCCGTCCCCGATGTAGGACGGAGTAAGCCTGTAAGCATGTTGATTGTCGTTGTCTTTCCCGCACCGTTGGGTCCCAAAAACCCGAATATTTCACCAGAGTTTACCTGTAGGGTCAGAGCATCTACAGCGCACAATTTGCCGAAATATTTCGTCAGGTTCGAGGTCTCAATCATTTTTTTTATTACCCAAGATGTCTTCTTTGAGTTTTGCGAGTGCCTCGTCCAGATTGCATGCTTCTCGGTTTGTTTCTGATTCGGTTTCGGTTCGATGGTTCCGTTTTTCCCAAAGCACTGCTGCTGCTTCGGTCTTTTTTATTTTCTGTTCAGCCTGTTTGAAAGTGTTCGACAGATATGGCTCTATGTCTGCCAGCAATTTGTGGAGTTCAAGACGTGTTTCTGCCTGTTTTTGAGAGTGTTGTAGCGTTTCAACTCGCTGGACTGTGTTTTGGAAGCGTTGATAAAAGTCGTTCAGCGTAGTTTTCAGAGAGGTTATGACTGCGTGTTGGGTCTGGATTTGATGTTTATAGTCGTTTGCGCGTTGCATCTGTTGTTGTTTGCGTTTCCGTGCTTCTTGTGCCGCTGCGATGTCTCCCTCTTGCAAAGCAGCGTCCGCTTTCTTCACCCATACCTCCGCGGCATCAACTGCTTCCTGATGGGCTTGCTTGAGTCTCTGTTTCTCAGCGATTGCTTCGGCGACAAGTTCTTTTGTCACGGCAATCCGCTTTTTCATCTCAACAACGGTTTTGTCAAGCATCGATGCATCACCATCAGCCTCCGCTACGAATTGCGTAATGCTGTCTCGAATCTGTTCTGAAATTTCCTTAAGTTTTCTCATTGTTGTGTCCCCCCTACGCCTATTATACACAGTTTTTCGGTGAGAATCAAGCAAACCCTTATTTTCTTTAGAATCCTTCAGTTTTCCGTATTCACTTTATAATTACTAAGGTTTGGACAATTCGTGTCCGGTGCGATTTGAGTTTTCAAGGGACCATATATTTTCTCCGAGTTTCCCACACGCATGGAACTTTGAGAAAAATACCGCACGCCAGCGGAGTGTTATGTCTATAGAAAAAGGTATATCCACCTCCCGCACTCCAGCGGAGTGCTATGTGTCCTAAAAGGATATGTTGGGTCCGTGGAACTGAAAATTGTCCAAAGTTTAGTTATAATTAGCGTTGACGAGTTCAATCCCATAAAATCTCAATCTTTCCATAATAATTTCAATGGCGGGTATATTGTTGTCAATTAAAATTGAGGAGCGATTCTGCAGTGCTGCCGACTCGCCAAACGTCCCACTACCCGCAAAAAAATCTAAGAGCGTGTCCTCAGGTGCTGAATGCACCTTGACGATGCGGTTAAGAATTCCGAGTGGCTTTTGTGTCGGATAACCCGTTTTTTCACGTCCATTCGTGCTGACGATGGTATGCCACCAAACGTCTGTCGGCGTTTTCCCGCGAGCGGCTTTCTCTTTACCGACTAACCCCGGTGCCATATAAGGAATCCTATCCATCTCACCAAAGTTGAAAGTATAATGCTTAGGTGTTTTGGCGTACCATAGGATGTTGTCGTGCTTAGTTGACCACTGTGACTTCGATCGGCCGCCGTAATCGTAAGCCCAGATAATCTCGTTCATAAACGATTCTCGTCCGAAAATCTCATCAAGCATCACCTTACAATAATGCGCCTCCCGGTAGTCAATATGGAGAAAGAAACTGCCGTGTGGATACAGCACCCGATACGCCTCCTCAAAACGGGGGCGCAGAAATTCCAAATAGGCATCTGAACTTTCAAACTTATCGGCGTAATGCGTCGTTTTACCTTTGTGAGTTCGGTATGTTCTACCTTGGAAGCCGACTCGGTCGCCTTGGACATCCGGTTTGACATGGATTTCCGTACGCTGCTGGAATTTACCAGTGTTGAATGGTGGGTCGATATAGATTAGGTTAACACTTTCATCAGGAATATACGCCTGAAGAATCGAGAGGTTATCGCCATAATAGAGGTGGTGTTTAGGCATACTGAAATCCTGCTCCTATTCAGATAGCGCGTGTGCGGTTCCCCTTTTATAGGAGAATTTAGACGGGTTTTCCGGACGAATTGCTGCGTCTTGTGTTTTCTGGTAAGATTATAGCAGCTTTATCTTAATTTATCAAGTTTCAGGGCATTTAGGATGTGCAAATATTTCGGCAGCAGGTTGTCAGAATCAGGATTCGCGGGATTAGAGGATCTACAGGATTGTAGGACGACAAAACGGGCGAGGTGCCTTGCCCTACCTTCTAAGAGTTACTCTGCATCACCTCCTTACGTAACTTGTTAAACAGTTCTTTGCCCAATTCATCACAGAGTTGATTCAATTCTTGTTCTTGCGTCTTAATAAGATGCCCAACTTCGTGTATGAGAGTTCTAAGGCTTCTGACATCTGCTTTGTCTAAGCCCTTGTTATCTTCAGACAACTGAAATTGGAATCTATAAAGCCTCCCGTCTTCAGGTTCACGAAGCAACGCATTGAGTTGGTATCTCACTGTATCACTTGCACCGTCAAAAATGATATTTATAATCCGTTGTTTTATGACCCATGCGATCCGTCCCCAAGACCCCTTTTTCTTATTCAGATCCTGAAAAGGATCCCTTTCTCCTGTCCCCAATGAGACTAAGAGCACTTGCGTGCCTGGGTATTGAGTTCTGGCTTCGACAAGAGCACACAGTGCGGGGTGATTTGCATAGAGGCCTCCATCAACAAACCTCCCGTCATATACCACCCCATTCTCCAACGTGACGGACTCTATTTTGTGTGGTCTAAAATAAGTGGGAGCCGCGGAAGTCGCAAGGGCTACATCTACCATTAAAAAGTCGTGCGTCTTTTTCTCTTTAGCTTTCGTACTCTTGAAAAACCACGGTCTACGACTTTTGATTTCATAACTCGGTACAATCACATCACAGAGGGCTTCACTTAGGTTATTTTGGGTAGCATCTCTGTCACTTTTTCTGAAATATTCTGTCACGATCTCCTTAAATCTGTCCGCCGAGTATTTTGCCCGTCCCCAATTGGCAATCCAACTTACAGCCCCGCCGACGAGAGGTATGTGCTGCCAGAGGGGACGGTGGAAGATTCTGGGACCTTCTTCCACATAGAACATGCTTAAATCCGCTGCCGTATACTTAGGTTGATTTCGATCGTTCGGTTGTGCAAGTGCTAAAGCGACGATGCCGCCCGTTGATGTTCCAGCGATCATATCAAATAGTTTGGCGGTCGGAATGTATTCCGTACCATCTATACCCTTAGTCCACCTCAAAAGTTTAGATGCAAGCAGTTTTCTTTCCTGACGGTTTTTGACGTTGTTTACCTGGTGCCTAACTTTGACAGTCGTTAGTCTTTCGATTTCAGCGAGGATGGCAGCCGGAACGATACCACGGATGCCGCCACCATCAATTGACAAAACAGTAACCACCGTTTTCTCAGACATCTGCAATACCTCCTATGTATATCCCGGGATCTATCAGCTTAAATCAAAAACAAAACGCTAAATTTAATTTATGAGTCACCCTCACTTTTAATTTTAAAGACACAATTTTTGAGGGAAAAGGGTGCATCATGCCTTGCTTTTTTATATTTGCTTCTATGTTAAGCCGAAAAATCTATGTGCGTTCACATATTTTTTCCAAATTATGCACCCGCTGCCGAAAAATTTGGTGTCTTTAATTTTGAGAACACAATTACAAACAATGAAAAGATTGGAGGAAAAGTGTTTAATTTCCCAAGAACTTTACACCCGCTTTACTTATTTGAAGAGGATGCCGTGTTTTATGCCGCTGACCTTGAAAAAGCGCGTATCGTTGAACTCTCTGCTGTGATGGTTGACATCTTGAAACTGGCAGAAAAACAGACAAGCGAGGAAATTGTCCAAGTTCTGAAAACTGCTTATGCAGAGAACAAGATTTATGAGGCGTTCAAAAGATTCGCGGAATTTGAACGGGAAGGCTTGTTATTTAATCGCGGTGAAAACCTCAAGCAGATTGTCTCAGTAGAGACGGATCGGCGGAAATTGCTCGTTGCAATACCGGGTATCAATGTTGACTCGTATTTTGACATTGATACCCTATATGCCGGTACGAACATGGCACTTTCCTATATGTTTGAACATCTTACCAAATATGTGGATCTCCATTTTGTTGGTAAGCGAAATCGAAAGTTAACTGACAATGTGTATGAAGTTGATATCAGTGTGGCGGACCTCGGCAGGTTAAGCCAAAAGATTAATGAAACCTACTTCGGCATTCTGACCTTACACCAAGACCAAGAAACATGGCTCCTGCCACTTTACGAGCATACAGAGCTTCCCCCGATACTTGTTCAATGTCATGCCCCGCGAGGGCATGGGGGCGAGGCGATAAACTCGATCCTCCGCCATTATGCAGCGATGCGAGACTTCGATGCTTTCACTGCACCGTCGGATTATGTCCGTGATTTCTATTCAGATTACGTCTGGGACACGAGTTTCTTTAACACGCTCCCTAACGGTGTGGATTCCGTGTTGTTCCGCCCGATGGACAAACAAAAAGCCAAGCAAGAACTTGCTGAACGCGTTGGAGACGAACGCATTGTAACGACTCCGACAGTGGGTTATCTTTCTCGGGTAGACGCTGAAAAAGGCGCATCGGTCTACTTAAAGTTGGCTAAATTGAATCCGCATCTGTTGTTTTTGATTGCGGGGCCGAGTCTGGGCAGGTATGCTTTGAGAGAATTACCTGATAACCTCCTCTACGCTGGATTCCATCCGCGCGAGAAGCTGCCACTCGTCTACAACGCTTTTGACGTTTATTGTTTCCTTTCAATGTCCGGAGAAGAGACGTTTGGTTTGACAGTTCTTGAAGCGATGGCATGTGGTGTTCCACCGATTGTCCCTAATTTTGATGGTGTGCCAGCGGTCGTTGCGGATGCTGGATTGATTGCGGATGCTGATAATTTTGAACAGGATATAGCCACAATTGTGAGTTACCCATCGCCAATAGATTTTTCGGAGAAAATTAACTTGCTGTTGAATGATGACGAAATGCGACATGAACTTTCCCAAAGGGCAAGAGAACGAGCACTATCGTTCTCTTGGGACAAAACTGCACAGCGGATTTTACGCTGCTTTGAGCGGCTCCATCAAAAAAGACAACTTGTTAGTCCAAACAGGCTCCTAAATATGTTTGTGCCAACACCATCAGAGGCAGCTCACGATTTAAAGGGAGAAGAACTAACACGTCAAAACGACAAGAGATTCAAATACAAATCGATTGTATTGGGAATGAATCAGCATTATGAACGTTGTCTCATAAGAGATGCAGCCTATGCCATGCATGTTGAGGATGGGCTTCTGCTGAGCCTTTTGAAGAATCACACTGTAAGGGAAGCCGAAGCACTCCTTACTGCACTGGTTGCGGATGAAACACGCGCAAAGGCGACCCTTAAAAGGGTGCACGGCTTAATACAGGCGACTGCCTAAAAAAGGAGTATTAATGGGTTATCGTTTAAACCGACACCATAAATTTAAACAAGGCGGGTGCAAATATGTTGCAGACCTTGAAACCAATAACGTCATTCAAGTCAGTGATGTAGAATGGGATATTCTAAGTCGCTATGGAACTCAAACACACTATCAAATCGTTGAGGCATTGAAGGAAAAATACAAGGTCACATCTGTCTTTGAGGGTATTACACGGTTGGAATCGCTTGGTAAACGCGGTCAACTGCTAACGCAAGTTCCTGAATCAGCCGGTGAACGTGACACCTTTCGACCTACATCTGGCGAGCTCAAATTATTGGTTCCCTTCGGTTTTAGGAAAGAGGCAACCTCCATTGACTATATTACAAACCTGAATCGGTATCAACTTTTATCTTCGCTTGCGGGGTGTGCTGAGTTAGAGACCTTCGCTTTTTCGCAGGTCACGGATAGCGGTATGCTCCCCGAGGATGGGAAAAATTTTGGGAAGATCCGGATTCGAGAGATAAAAAGTGAAGCGAGCGATACGCTTGTACCTGCTTGGTATGCCAGAGATGGATACGACGGTATTTTGCTCTTGTCCCAATTTCTGACAGACGACTTGTTATACTATCAGGTGCCTGATATCCCAATCCTTCATTTCTTAGAAAACAGTCAGAAACTTCAAAGTTCCGTACTTGAATCGTTTTTGACACTCCATACAGCCCAAAAACCCAACGATAGTTTAGTTGTCAAAGCATCGTGGATGAAGGAATGGCTGAGCGAGTATGGTGTTCCTGACGGACATATCCATGTAATTCCCGACGGTATCAACGTCGTTGAGCCGATTGATAAAGGATTAGCAAAACAACACACCGCTGCAATTTTTAACAAACCGATGTTCGCTGAACGCCCGATTGTTGGGTTGATTTCTGGATTTGAACCGAATCTTGGTGCACAGTGGATTTCTGCATTTGCGCGAGCCAACCGACACCTATCGATTTTTGTCTATGATTATATCTTGGCGCAGCACTATAAAAATCCGCCAGACAATGTGGTGATTTTCACGGCAGATGACGCAGATATGGCCGCAATTTCGCCACTTTTCTTTCAGGCTCTGGACCTTATCTGTTTTCCTGCAATACCGGGAACACCGCTTTCAGTCGTTTTAGAGGCAATGGCTTATGGAACACCGTGTGTCGCTATGGCGAAATATGGTCTCCCCACAGAAGTAGACGGGGCAGGCATGAGTATCGGGGTGGAATGCGATAATTTTGGTGATTTTCATGTGTCTATAGACGAACTTTCGGCGGCGATCAGGCACGGGTTGGAACCCTCTAAGACCCGTGCTGAATATGAAAAGGTCGCGAAAGGTTTCGCTCAGAAATATACATGGCAGAAGACAACAAGAAATATTGTCCGGGTGTTCGCGGAGAGCCATCCCTCGATGACAAGGCGTTATCAAAAAAATACAAACGTGTTCCGTCCTATTTTCTGCCGTCGGTATAATCCGCAGACACGTAAGATAACACCTGAGGCATATAGATTAGGGATTAACAGGTATGAACATCTCGAAAAAGCTTTGGCAGAGACACTCATGGAACAACACAAACCGGCTGAGGTAGCGTCAATATTTAAACATTTCAAGATGGAAACTTCTGTTCAACTGCGCGGCAATTTCGCACCAGAGATAGGCCCGTAATACGAGGTTGATTTATTTTATGTCACACTACGAATACTTTCTAATTTTTTTGTCCCTCGTTTTCTGTGGATATGCGAGTTATACCGACATAAAGACGCAGAAAATTCGCAATTTCTGTTCTCTGGGGATCCTGTATATAGGAACGCTTAGCCAATTAATCGCGTGGTATCTTGGCAGAACAACGCCGCTGGACATCTTATGGCTTTTCTTGGGGAGCGGACTGATTGCGTTTGCTTTTTATTGGTTCGGTATCTTCTCGCCCGGGGATTCCAAACTCTTTTGGGGTGTCTGTTTAATTTTTCCGTTGTCACTTTTCAGAAATCTGAGCGGTACTTTGCGTTTTCCGCCGTTGATAGTTACCCTAAATATCATCGTGCCGTACGCAATAGGGCTAATGGTATATCTGATTTTCAAGTTTGTGCGAATGCGAAATAAGTTGGACCTTCTTCGGTATTTCTTTAAGTCAAGTTTTCAAAAATCATTGCTTCTCGAAAGATTTTTCAGTCTACTTCTGTTCATTGGCATTGGGTCTGCATTGACTTATCTGCTAAAGCACTTGGGTTGGGAACCTGATCGGATGCTGCACCTCGTTTTCGTTTTGCTGGCATTCACGCTAATACAGAAGTTGCTATCTGCTGTGCCGAAAACGTCGGTCTATTACACCGTTGTTAGTTTTGTATCCGTTTGGTTATCGTTGCAAACCATGCCATCTGTGTCAGCGTTTCTTTCCGGTCTCGCTGTTCTCTTAGGACTTTATTTCGTAGTTTTTATTGTTGCCAAGCAACTGGTACTCGGTTTGGCAGGTATAACGTTGAATAGTGCTGTTGATGTAAATCGTCTTGAGGTTGGTATGATTCCTGCTGAGCAAATTGTTCGAGTAGAACAAGCGAACGGTGCTGTCCACTATGAAAAACGACAGGTAGCGTTTTCAAGCCGTCAGGATAATCGAACGATTATCTCACCCGATCCTGTAGGACTTACTGTAGATGAGATTGTCCAATTGCAAAACCTTGCAGCGGAAGGGGCTCTTGCTGAGTTTGGCAATCGAGTGAACATTCAACCCTCGATTGGCTTTGCACCAGTTATTTTCGTCGGTACACTGCTAACCGTGCTTTGCCAAGGTCCGTTTTATTTCAAACTGATGCAATTATTCTAAGCGTCTGCGTGACAAGAGAATGAATCAAGACATCTATATTCAACAGTTTCCAAGCGTTTCCAGCAGGAGAGCTCTACTCCTACCCGTGAGAAGGCGATAGATTTATTTCCTATGAAAAGATACAATATCGGAATAAGTCGAATCCATCTTACATTTGGGTTGTTGATTCTAACAACACTTTGGTGCTGGGAAACTAATCTCGCTGGATGAGAGGTCCGGCAGAAAGGAGGAAAATCCAAATGAAGAAAGAGATTCGCGCCGAAGTTAAGCGGTTTTTTACATCCGAGGCTGGACGGGTCGGTGTTCGGGCACCGTTAGCTTTGGGTGTTGCCAGCGGTGCCTTTTTGATATCACAAATGGTGTATACGCCGTCCGCCGAGGCTTCATGTATGAATGATGATGATTGCGGCTCGGATGGCCGGTGTGACGGGGTATGTGAAGAGTACTCTGAAGGGACGTGTATAAAATGGGAATCTAAGTGTGTTTATCCATAATCTATGTTATCGTTTCCACTGTTTGCCGCAGTGGGAACGCTTTACAATTTCAAGCCAATTTGCAGTTTTAGAGTAAAATTTATTTTTTTTGCACCCTTTCTTCAGAAAAACTGTGTCTTAATATTTAAAAGGGATGTGACACGTTTCTTATATTTTACCACCTTATTTTGGAGGTCTCTAATCTTGGAAAACGATGTTCAACTAATACAGCGCGTTTTATCAGGTGATGATTCGGCATTCAGCACCTTGGTCGAAAGGCATCAAAAGAGTGTTCACGCCCTGATATGGCGGAAAATTGGCGATTTTCACTATGCTGAAGAACTGACCCAAGATGTTTTTCTCCAGGCATATAGGAAACTTGGGACATTGAAAGATCCTAAATGTTTTGCGGGATGGTTGTATGTGATTGCGGATCGGTTGACGCTTAATTGGATTAAAAGACACAAACCGCCGTCGATACAGTCGTTGGAAAATATACCCCCGGAAGAAATAGAGGATGCTTCTTATGCACGTTACGTGACACTGGAGAGCGAGACGAACACTGCCGAGCATAAGACTGCGATTGTCAAAAGACTTTTAGAAAGATTGCCAGAGAGCGAACGCACGGTCGTAACGCTCTACTATCTCGGTGAAATGACAACGAAGGAGATCGGCAACTTTTTAGGTGTGTCGGTAAACACAGTTAAAAGCCGACTTCGCCGCGGGCGAGCACGTTTAAAAGCGTCAGAATCCTTGGTAAAAGATGTGCTTGGGAGCGTGCAGTTACCTACCGATTTAACGGCAGGCATTATGCGGCAAGTCGCTAATATTAACCCGACAGTCCCACCGACTGGAAAACCCTTAGTGCCGTGGATATCTCTCGGTGCAGCGACAATTTTGTTTGTATTCTTGTTAGGCGTGAGTCAACAGTATCTTGCCCGCTTTCATAAGCCGTATAGCTTCGACGCGAGATCTGAACCGAAGATTGAGATCGTTGACGCGCCTACGGTGCTTGACATTATATCGAAGCCGTCTATACGAAACCAGTCGGGGCGATCTGCTGTGCCTGGGAAGAACGTGGGGGCTGGGACGCAGTTTTCTGAGGCGACGTTAAGGACATACCCCGAAGAGGATCTACGCACGTTTTCTACTGAGCAGTGGGCACAGACAGACGGACCCCCTGGCGGTCATGTCCGCGATATCCACACTGTTTTTGACGGAACGACCTTCGCTTTTTCAGCAATAGGGATGTACAAATTAGAGCCAAATACAACCACATGGCGGCGTCTGAACTCGGGCATTCCGATAGATGAATCTCTGATGCCGATGGCAGAAAATCTCGGGATGCTCTATATTGTTTCTACTGACGAGATATTTACTTCGGCGGATAAAGGCGAAACATGGAATGTATTTTGTGCCCGCCCCAAGGGAGATGCTGTTGGACTTATCATCACCGAGGAGACACAAGCACAGACTTCACAATCGGGTATGACGATGTATCTGGCACTAAAAGACGATGGCGTTTTTCAATCCGTAGATAACGGTGTTCACTGGGATTTGCTTAGCGATGGGCTGAAAGACGAGAGGATTTCAGCAATCGCTGCTGCTGGGAGGACGGTGTTCACTGGCACAAGCAGCGGTCTCTATCGTCTGGATTCAGGTATTTGGCGGAAGTTGCCGGTAGGTAACTCAAAAACTGTCTATTCCTTGGCAGTGTTTGAAAGTAATCTCTACGTCGGCATGGGACCCGATCTCTATGGACTAACGCCAACGGATGCGAGATCTATAGTGCCAAAGGGTGAACCCAGTTCAGGCAGGATTTATCGATCAATGGACTTGGGGGCATCGTGGACTGAAATAACACCGAAAGATGGGTACCGCGCGACGATGCTGCCCTCTGGAGTCCGACTTTTGAAGGCAGGTAAAACACTCTTAGCACTGGGGTCCAATGAATTTCGATCAACAGATAGCGGAGACACTTGGACAGCTCTCGGAATTGACACGAATTTATTTTTGCTCAATAGTTCACCCACTGCGGTGGTAAACGATAGAACGTTTTACAAAGCGGGTGCCTTTGGCATTCATCGCACAACGGATGGTGGCGAGTCGTGGCATATATTTGTGGATGGTGGTCCAGGAACATGGCTGAATGATTTGACTGTGTTCAACAACAGGTTATATGCACATACCGGCTATGAGGTATATCAATCCATCAACACAGGTGTGTCTTGGAAAAAAGTCGGTATGGATGCTAAATTAGTTGAAGATGACGAGTTGGGTCTTGGTGCCGATCTTGACTCGGAGTTTGTGATTACTGGTGGGATTCTCTATTTTATTTCTCCTAAACAGGATTACTTGCGTATTGCCCGTTTATCTGGAGATGGCGATAAGTTAGTTTTAGTTCAAACTACCCCTACTTTTAACGATGAGAAGCTGAGAGAACATCGCTTATCCGAGACGCCGCGTCTTCCCAAAAGATGGGTGGAAATCAAAGCGTTTGCTATGAGTCGTGGTGTGTTCTACGTGGATTACGATCGTAGACTTTTTAAATGGAGACTCGGTGACTCAGCGTGGACGGATACCGGGTTGATAGACCTCGGTAAACTGTCTAATGACAATTTTTTCGACAAGGGACTTAAGTTAGCAGTTTCAGGAGAAACTGTGTACGTCGGAAAGCGAGAGGGTCAGTTGTTCCAATCCCTTGATGAAGGCAGCAATTGGAGAGATGTTACACCGAACCTACCCCTCCGCTTTACTGCCTTCAAAGAGATTGTTTCTGTAGGTTCAACGGTTTACGTTGCGACTGACCGAGGGGTCTTGGCATCGGAAACTGGGGAACATTGGCGCGTGATAATGGACAGAACAGGGACCTCTATCGTCATAAATCAATTCGCTATGAATCATTTCGCTGTGGAGGGTCCCAGAGTTTACGGCGTGGGAGATACAGGCGTTTACGGCTTGGATGCGGATGGACGTTGGGATCAAGTTGCTTCAGAAGTGCCGGGTGAAGTTGTCTCTCTTGGTATAATGAATAATAGGCTCTATAGTGCCACCCAAGAGCATGGGATGTTCCAGATATCGCTTGCAGAGGAATAGTAAGGTGGATTTCACATAAACGCGTGCGGAATTCAACGTTGAATTGTGTGTTTTAGAATTATTGTAAGTCCGCCTGACAAGAGTGATTCTTAGGATTTACGTCAGGCAGTTGGGAATTAACAAGAAAGATAGAAAATTAGAATCAAGGCGAATTGTAGGTATGAAAAATCTACAAAATTTGCCAATTTTTGCTTACCTCAAGAAGGAGACATGTAAATGAACAACAGACACCGGGTCTTTGTCAGTTACTATCACACAGAAGATCAAGATTATAGGGAACGGTTTGAACTGATGTTTTCGGATATCCATGACATCATGGTGTCAGAATCCGTCGAGATAGGCGATATTGATCCATACCTCAAAACGGAGACAATCCGTCAAAAAATCCGAGATGAGTACCTTCGAGATTCCACAGTGACAGTCGTGTTAGTAGGTGCCCATACGTGGCAACGGAAATTCGTAGACTGGGAAATCGGTTCCAGCATACGCCAGACCCAATATAACTCCCGTTCCGGGCTTTTAGGGATTTTGTTGCCGACCTATCCCCGACCCCCTGGTAAACCTAACAATTATTATACTCACACAATTCCTCCAAGACTCTACGATAACATACAATGCGGATATGCCAAGATTTACGATTGGAGTGACGATCCGGATGCTGTGCAGTCGTGGATACACGAAGCTTTCAAACGGAGAACCGAAAATCCCCTGCCCGATAACTCTCGTGATTCATTCAAAAATAATCGATCGGGCGAAAGGTGGTCTGATTAAATGATGGAATTTGATCCAACCCAACTTAGTGCTTTGGTTTACCCTCTGACAAAACTGGGGGTGACTTTTAGTGAGAAATTCCTGAACACAAAACGGAACCCGCATCTGATACGAAATGATCGAAAAGCGGCATGGGACCTGTACATTGAAATGGTTACTCGAATTACTACACAACCCTTGCCTCCAGAACATGGCGACGAGAAGACCGCGTTAGATCGTGTGTATTCTCTCTTTCCAACCACACGGGAGATTCTTCTTGCCCAAGGTCCAGACTGTGTAGAATTTGCTCAGATCGCGATCGTTATCCTCAATCAAGAGGTGCGTCCGTTTACGGCAAAATGGCATCGCAAAAGTCTGGCAGGTGCTTTTGATGACCCCGCGTCACGCACCGAGTTCCGAACCGAGCTTGAATCACTTCAAGAGATTTTGCGCGCGTACATGCGAACACTTGCAGTACTCGCTGGCATCGAAGATATAAGTAACTTATCTAACACAAAGCAGGAGTAAAAATAATGCTTACAAAAAACCTTTTTGAAGTCGGACAACGTAGTTTTGATCCCGACATAAAATCTGTTGTATTCATCTCTTACAGACGCAAAATTTGTGATATGCAAATAGCACTGAAATGTGCAGAAATATTAGAGAGTATAGATGGACTTCACTATTGGTTGGATGAACATGATAAATGCATGGAGCATGCCCAAGCCGAAAAAGGTGATGTCAAAACCGCTCTATGCATTGAGCAGGGATTAGATGTCTCTTCTGCTCTATTAGGTGTTATCGGCCCAGGAACATTCGATTCCCCGTGGATCCCTTATGAAATCGGTGGTGCTCGCGGACGACAACGATACGCGAAACCCTTTAACACGCTGCCGTCCGTTCCACACCCCCTTATCGCTCATTTTATACATGATGTAGATATCAGCGAAGTGCCTGCCTTCGTCGCACTCGGTACCCCGCTCCAGTGGCTTGACGAAGTTGAGAAATGGGCACAGAGCATCGCTGACATCTTAAAGAAAAAACACGAACCCGTACCAATTTACGAGGCAAAAAGCATCCAGAACCAATACGGGATCCAAGACATCTATGAGAAAAACAGCCGATTTTTGAAACCGACACCTCGGTAGTTGACCGTTCGGTGAGAAAGCGCATTCCTAATGAAACAATCCTTACAAATGCGCAACTCACTGAAGTCATTTATAGTAGCGTAATTTGAGTCTAAACTTGCCGAGCCGTTTAAAATGTTTCGTGCATTTATGATTAGAACATTACCGATTCTCCTACAAAAGAAAGGAGATAACCTCTAATGAGAAGGCACGGAGTAGAACTGACGAAACAGAATCTCAAGGAGAAAAAGATGATACATCGCCAAATCCTGACATGCCTCTTTTTGCTCGCTTTAATGCTGTCGAGTGCCAAAGCACTCCCGCCCCCATCACCGGCGGGTGGAAACTATTTAGCCCTTGACGGGGTCGATGACTACGCCATTTTAAATTTTGAAACCTTCGGTATACTTTTACCCGAAGGCACGGACGAATTCACGATAGAAGCGTGGATATATCCAACCACACCGCCTGCCGATGATATACACGCTATGATTCTCAGCCAACAGGTACGGATGGATGTCGTCAACGATGTCCACGAGGGATGGGAAGACATAAGGAAGAATATCGAGTGGCAGAAAGGAGATTTATTCCTAAGAATTCAAGCGTATGTTCCGCGCAGCGGAAGGGTCTCTGGGACAACCTACAATCCGAAAGCACTTCCACTGAACCAATGGCATCATATCGCTTTCCAGGTGAATGAGCATCAGAAAACAACAATCGTTAACAACTGGACATTCAGCTCATCACGAACTATAACGCTTGCACACGATCTGTCAAGCATCGAGCATCCAAAGGATTTTGTGCTTGGCGGCTTTGGAAAGAAAATTGGTTCCAAACTTCACAACCACTTTTGGGGTGCTTTTGCAGGATATATTGATGGGGTCCGCATCTCGACGGTGGCGCGTTACGAGGTCGCTAAAGAAGGTTTTACGCCGCGCGGCAAGTTCAAGAATGACGCAAAGACAGTTGCTTTGTGGCATTTTGATGAACCGGGCGAAACGCGGAAATTCTTGGATGCATCGGGCAATGCTCACCATCTGGAGGGTAAAAATGGCGCGAAGATCGGCATCCCGCGGATAGGCAAAACACAATGATACCTCTAAGAAGAATTCTATTAGATGGCTTTGATACGACATCAAAAACCATAGGCGCGTCAACAATTTCAAGCGTCGGTTCAAATCTCGTAGCGAAATTCTACAATTTCTGAAAGCGGACAAGATATTGATGACTCACATCTAACAACACAAACAAAATTGTTGCCTCGTCGAAAGTTACCCACGGCACCAACGGTTTACCAACTGGACAGACTGTCGAGGGAATGTTGGACGAGTATGGGAAAAGAGTGTTATGAGGGAACTCTATCTCATCATTATTTCACCGAAAACCCTCTAATTTTAAGCGGTGTTGTTTCGGACGTTTGAGATGTTGTGTGCATCTATGGTTAGAACATTACCGTTTCTACTACAAAGCATAAGGAGATAAAATCTCATGCAAATTCACGTAGCACAACTGACGAAGCAGCGTCTCAGCGACTTCTTCACCAAAGAAGATGGGCATGTTGCGCATAAGAACGCTTTAGTCGCTGGGGCTGTCGTAACAGGCGCAGTCCTTGGATCACTGATCCTCGCACCCGAAGCCGCAGCATGTTTCTCACAAACATGGTGTGGTGATGAGTATGAGGGCGGCCTGTGTCCCGCTCCTCCCGGATGTTGTTTGTTCAGTGATGGAGATGATATGTGGGAAGACTGTTGTTAATTAAAGTGGGCAGCCGTTTATAAGTAAAATGGCTTTTCACATAAGATAAGATAAGCGAGGACTCATCGTTTACGTCCAGTCGTATTTGCCTAAGTTCTCGCTTCACTTTCCACTTGAGCTGAACCAATGGTATCACATCGCTCCACCTACTTGCAGTCGAAGCAGTAAGAAAACCGCAATCACGTAGCGACGACTTAAGCAGTAAAAGGAAATATTGTAAATCTGATATTTATCAAGAGGGTTCAGATGTTGCTTGGTCTGTGGAATGTGTCATATTGTGTTTATGGAAATGCTCACTGATACCCCAAAAATATCTTGCGTGGCTCTGAAAGTTGAAGTTGAATCTAACGAAAAATCGAACGCATTGAACCCCATTTCGTGTTGTTGAGGTAGTAGGAAACTGGGTCCACACTGGGGAAAACTTAAGCGGAATACCGAAACCAGCCTTAAAAAGGTTAACAATTGCCTAAATTTGTGGAAACCGGAGACTCTTGTGAAAAAGTACATATTACTTACGCTGATACTGACTGTTGTTGTAGTAGGTCCGTTTGTTTATCAACAATGGAGTGAAGCGAAACGGTTACAATATATTCGAGAGACAAAACAACTTGCCGCTCAGATTCAGGCGACATCTTTGGCGGACTATCTACACCAGTTGAAACGGATGACACCAAACAGCACGCAGCTGCTTCTCTTTACGGGTAACACGCAAGCACAACTTGAACCGTGTGGTTGCTTCATTGGGCAATCGGGTGGATTACCGAGACGTGCAGAAGCGATATCCGATATTCGAGAAAATGGCTTTTCTCCGCTGTTGATAGATCTCGGCGGCATCCAACCTTCTCAACCCCGAGGCATGAAATCGCCTTCGTTTGAATCAGAGAACCTTTCAACTGACGATGCGGTTATTATGCAAGATCAGCATCGCGTGCAAACCACCGTTACGGCGATGGAAATGATGGGATATGATGCGTTTTTTCCGTTTGATGCAGAGACTGAGATTGTTCAGAATGAGCGAGTTGGTGTGTCGTTTCCATTTTTGGATTCGGATTTGACTCAAGATTCTGGCTCATATTTAATAAAAACGGTTGGAGAAAAACGGATCGCTCTGGTCGCATTGGACTTTAAGGACCCAACGGAAATAGCGTCTGTGGCTGATAAGTTCAATTCGCTTCTTTCTGAAGTTCAAGCACAATCCGATTTTGTTGTTGGTCTGAGTCATTCGCCGCCAGAAGTCAATAGGAAGTTAGCACGCGAATATCCCAGTTTTTCAGTAATTTTGAGTCCTTATGAAGGCGAAACTGAAAAAATTGGAGATGTTTTATTGGCGTATTGTAATTCCAAGGGAAAAACACTGGGTGCGTTGACCCTAACCGATGGAGCAGTGGACATCTCCACCCAAGTTCAGCACATTGCCCTCACCGAGGATGTTTCCGACGATCCGGACGTTAGGAAACTGTTGGACGATTTCTATCATC
This sequence comes from Candidatus Poribacteria bacterium, assembly GCA_963662915.2. Classification (GTDB taxonomy): domain Bacteria; phylum Poribacteria; class WGA-4E; order WGA-4E; family WGA-3G; genus WGA-3G. Next base: position 4,838,652 of record CAXXEU010000002.1, read on the forward strand.
AAGTCGCTACCGACGGTCAATTGCAGACCGTTAGTCATCGCTTATTTGCTTCGGAACCCTTTGAACAGGACGATAAAAACAGCTATATCGGTTCTCAAGCCTGCCAAGAATGTCACCAGAAGGAATTCACCCAGTGGTCGCATTCCTCGCATGCTACAGCGTTTAACACGTTACGCACGGCTGGCAGGGAGTATTATCCAGAATGCGTCACGTGCCACGTCACTGGATCGGGATATGAGAGCGGATACCAGATAGGCACTCCCGCTCGCGAACATCTTGTGGATGTCGGCTGTGAGACCTGCCACGGTCCCGGTAAAAAACACGTATACACACCCTTGAAGGACAATATCCGTGCTCAAGTTCCCGAAAAAGTTTGTATGGAGTGCCACACACCGGAACATTCTCCAGGATTCGACCAGTTTATCCAGCAGGTTATGCTTGAAGTGGATCACAGTCGACCTCAGCCGAGTCTCAAACAAATCCTTGAGCAGCGGATGCGGGGCCCCATGAAACCCGAGGTTGAACTTTTTGTGATGTCGTATTGCCCCTACGGTGTGCAAGCCGAGCAAGAATTACTCCCATTTTTTGAAAAGTATGGGGATACAATTGATTTCAAGCTGCGTTTTATTGTCAATAAAAAAGAGGCATCTACGGAAAATGGTAGTGGAGAAATTGCGTTTACAAGTCTCCATGGTGAACCCGAACTCATTGAGAACAAACGCCAAATGGTCATTGCTGAGTTGTATCCAGATAAACTCTTTGATTATCTGCTCTGTCGCGCGGATCACCTTGAGAAAGCGTGGGTGAATTGTGCCAAGGATGTTGGACTGGATATAGGTAGAATTGCAGCAGCAGCAGTGGAATCGGAAAAGGTAACATGGGCTCTTGTTGAGGAAGTTCAAAGGAAGAACGAACTCAATATCAAAGGCTCTCCGACTTTGGTGATTGATGGACGAATTATTGACGGTAGTCTTTGGCGTGGAAGAGTAAAAGAGACTTGTCGTTAGTGAAGGGGTGTATGATGTTAGTATGTCCGAAACCCACTACACATCTACATAAATTCCGGCAGGGTAACCGTCTGTATGTTGCCGACCTGAGCCAATGTGTTGTGTTAGAAATTGATAGCATTGTCTGGGATATTCTGGGCCTCTGCCCAACAGGTTCAAGTGAAGAAATCATAGAGAAGCTTGGGAAAACATACAGCAATGAGTCAGTCATTGCGGCGTTAGAGTCGCTGGCGACAATGGAGGCGCGTGGGGTCCTTTTTTCAAATCTTGAAAGCAGTCCAGCGGCGTTAGGGGAAGAAACTACCCAGAAGTTGAAAATCCTTGTCCTGCAAAGGAGTCCTTATGCAGCTGACCTCAGACTTGCAGCTGGAGGGGTATCCGTCGCCCATCACAATCTCCTCAAATCTCTGGAAACTTATGCGTCCCTTGACGTGGTAGGTGATCGCGACGAAAGGTTTAATGGGAGTGTACAAGGTATCAGGTGCCAAGTCAACGATAAATCTGCGCTTTTAAAGTTGATGGCGAACAATTATGACGGTGTGCTGTTGGAAAGTCATCAAGGAAATCGATTTCTTTCTGTCTTGGATTATATTGATGCTCCCTTTGTTGTTCCGATTCATTCTGCAAGAGGCCACAATAGCAATGGCATTAACACAGGGTTGCTCTGGTACGCTGCGATGCGCCCTTTTGATGCCTTTTTGGTGCCAACAAATTCAGTGAGGGAACTGTATAGTCGATTCGTCTTTGATACGGATATGTTTCATACTATATCGTGGGGAGTTGATCATAACAAATTTCATCCGTTGAACAAGCAGAAAGCGAAAAATGAAGTTGCAAAGATGCTGAACAAGCCCGAAATCGCTGCGTCACCAGTTGTCGGTTTCTTCTCAAGATTTCAGCCTGAGAAAGGTGCGGGGATTTACATAAAAATTGCCGAACGCCTTCCGCATGTGTGTTTTCTTATGACTGCACCGACGCTCAATTTCTACGAACACCAGCAACTCCCACCGAATCTGATTTGCGCGCCACAACAACCCAGAGATCAACTTGCGCGACTGATAAATGCTTTTGATGTTTACTGTTTCCCATCAATGGTTGGCGAAGAGACATTTGGACTTGCCCTCTTAGAGACAATGGCTTGCGGCATTCCACCCGTTGTGCCATGTCTGGATGGACTGCCTGAGGTTGTTGGGGACGCGGGACTTATTGTACCAGCGCAGGCTTATGATGATGAAATTGGAAGTTTCGCTGGAGCGGTTTCACCCGATGTAATGGCAGATGCCGTTAATACACTTCTCACCGACGAGAAGGCACGGTTGGCGTTAGGGCAGAAGGCGAGAGAGAGGGCACTGACCTTTACGTGGGATAAAACCGCACAGAAGGTTATTGCGTTGTTCAGGAAACTGAAGCGAGTCCAGCAGTTGGAAAGCGGATATAAACGGCACTTTGCTATCTCTTTTGCCCCTTATCTTAACAACCGGCGGAGACGGATTGAAAGTCGATCAATACTGAACAACATTACTACCCAAAAGGAGAGACCTCTCATGAAGGATCGCTATGCCCAACCTATAGCAGAGGGTTTGTCATTGGTACTCCTGAGAAAACACACTCGACATGAAGTTGAAGCCGTGTTACACCATCTTTATGGTCAAGAGAGAGCCGAAGCGATTCTTGGAAAGGTTTTGGGTTTTCAGGAAGCCACAAACGGATAGAGGCGGGTGAGACAATGATTCAATTTCCTCGCAATTTGCATAACCTCCATCAGTTCAAACGCAATGGTCAGCAATTTGTTGCCGATCTGGATGCTGGGGTTGTTGTTCCGGTGACTGAAGTGGTCTGTGATGTCTTGAGTATCTGTGGTACTTCAGAGACAGATGCCATTATTGAAACCCTTGCTGATAAACACGGTTCCCGCTCTGAGATTCTTGAGGCACTTGCTTTTCTCACCAAACTTTCGGAAATGGGGATACTGTTTTCGTCGGATTCATCTGACCTTGAAGCACCTCAGCGTCCTGACCGAATGAAAATCTATGTGACCCCGGGGATTTTCGAGAGCAGAGAGACCACTCCGTTCTTATTGAGCGTTGCAAATCATAGTCTGATAACAGTGTTGGCACAATATGCGGATGTTTATCTGGCACTACCTGAAGCGGACAACAGTCAGGAAATTGAAGAAGGCTTGCGAGTTCAAAGTGTTCAACCGATTTTCTTTAGAAATAATCGATCGTTTTCGCCAGCAAAGTTTATTCCGAAGGACTGTGATGGCATCCTCGCGCTATCACCACTCGCCGCTGGAGAACAGGTCTTCCTAAAATTTAACACAACTCCGGTTGTCCTTCGTTTGTCCAATGCCGCTTTAATGAGTCATCATGCAAGAAACACAGTCCTTGAGAGGTGTGCAGTGCTGAGGGATTTTGATGCTTTTGCGTGTGATGCCTCGTGGACGCAGATCTGCTTTTCAGATTTCGTTTCCGATACGCGTGTTTTTCATCATGTCCCTTACGGTATTGATACATCTGTTTTCAAACCGATGAATAAAAAGAAGTGTAAGCACCAATTATCTCAAGCTCTCGGCAATGAGGAAATTTTGCAAAAGCCATTGGTAGGGGTTGTGCAGGGACTTAATCCGCACGAAACGCTTCGCTTTTTGAAAAAGTTACGGTCTGCAAACCCTGATTTCAATTGGCTTGTTATTCACTCCAGTCTGATGGATGATTTTACAGATGATGGTTGCGTCAACTTCTTTAATATTGCGTCTCAGCAAGACAAAGAAGCGAGTCCTTTCATCTTTAATGCGTTAGATGCCTTGGTGTTTCCGACCATTCTTGGGGCATCCGCGCTACTCCTACTTGAGATTGTGGCATGCGGTATCCCAACAATCGTTTGGGGGTATGCCGTCCCCAAAGAAATTTCCGGTGCCTGTCGATTTGTTCAAATTGCTCCAAGTCTGTTTGACCCTGTCCAATTACCAGTTGAATCCATATCGCGGGAACTCAAACTTCTCCTCGAAAATCCCGACGATCAGAAGTGCTTAGGACAGAAAGGATTGGAAGTCGTTTCAACCTATACGTGGGAAGCAGCCGCGCAACAAATTCTCAGCTTATTTGGAGATCTTCGCAACCGTCCGGTGGTTCAACCTGAACATAGAAATCATAAGTTGCTTTTTAGAAAGCATTACAATTTGGTATCTGGCGAAATTGAGTCGGAAGCATTAGTGTTATCAAAGTTCCCTACTTCTGTTGATGTGGAGACCGGAATTGCCATGTCTCTGCTGGAGGATCATACACCAATGGAGGTTAGAACTGTGCTTCAGTCCTTATGTCAGGAACCCGAACGTGCCGAAAAGGTTTTGGAAAGTCTCTTATGAAATTGGAGCTGGTAATATGCTAAGTTATCAAAATCTATCTATTGCCCTTCTTCTACTCTTTTGTCTGTCCGCGACTTATACAGACTTACGAGAAAGAAAAATCAAGAATTTTTGCAGCTACGGTGCCATCTACGCTGGGATTCTTTGTCAGGTTATATCTGTTTTGTCGGGAAGTAGTACGCTTTTAGGTAGCGTCGTTACAATTCTGGGCGGTTTCCTCATCGTTCTCGTGCTTTATTGGTTCGGTATCTTCGCCGCTGGAGACGCTAAACTGGTTTGGGGTGCCTCACTGTTGATGCCAGTCGAGTTATTTGCAGAAGCGAGCGCGTTCGTTCAGTACACACCGATAACTCTCATTATCAACACGTTCGGGCCTTATTGTCTGATGCTTGTAGCGTATCTCTTCATCAAGACGAGGCTACAACAGAAATGGCAGGCTTTTACACTCATCTTTCAACAAGAAGACCTTAGTAAACAGATTTTTGAAATGGTATTCCGTCTCATTTTTCTGCTTGGACTGCGGGTGGTTGTTACACTCTCACTGGGCTGGTTGGGGGTTGAATTGGGGTTTTGGCATCAGTTATTAATTGTGCTGTCTCTGTATTTTACCCTCAGTCACTATGTAGCAAAATACGGTCTGGAAAAGTTCCGTAACTATGTTGTCTGTGTCGTGCTAATTGGGCTGATGGTTGTCACAACGCCTTGGACGCTGAGTGCTTGGTCGGCAGCTTATGTCCCATTTTTGAAGATATACCTTATTTATGTTCTTATTTTCTTTTTTGGTAGGCACTTTATTTATAATTTGGACAGTATGGTGTTAGGTCGAGAAATAGACATCTCTGATTTAAGAGAGGGAATGGTCCCCGCTGAACAGATTGTTAAAATTGAAGGTGAGGACGGAGAACTCGCTTATAGCAAGCAAGGATTTGCACTCCCCAATGTGTTAAACTCAGATATTGTTCTCGGGACGTTACCCGGTGGGGTGTCAAAAGAGAACGTAGCCGAATTAAAACAGTTGGCAGAAGATGGTGAATTTGAGGATTTTAGTAACAAAATCCACATCCAACGCTCTTTGCGGTTCGCGCCTGTGATCTGTTTAGGTGTTATTTTGACTATTATATGCCGAGGTCCTTTCTTCACGTTTTTCCAATGATTAGATATTTTTTCATGAGAACCGCCATTAGCGGATCTTTCTATTTCAGTGAATGTGCCAATATCAAAAAATAAAAAGGAGTTATAGTGTGGCGAAGTCAAGAGTTTTTTATGTTTTCACAATGCGGGATAAAAAGAAAAAGAAGGATTTGAAGAAGTTCCTTGAAACTGAGTGGATCCCTGCTCTACGAAGTGCCCCTGGGTGCTTGGCGGTTGAATTATTGGATACCTATCAAGACCGGGCGGGCTATTGTGTCTCGGAACTTTGGGAAAGCAGAAAGAGCCATCTACAAAGCACGCAGAAGTTGTGGCGCGAGACCCATGCACACCTTCAGCAAAAAGTTAGAGATTATGCCACGATTGAATTTCTCTGGCATTGTATAATTTTAGACGTTTAAGCGTCGGACATATTACACAACCCCCAGAAGTCTCAGACAAGATGCGTTCCGCTTTTCTTCATAGAACACGAGATGATTGGGGAAATCAACCGGCTTCAGCTGTGCAAGTTGTCGGAACGCTATTGATAAACACAATGGAATATAATTAGTGAGAAGTTATATTGACGAAACTCACAGGTTTATCTACGAAAAGGAGAAAAAAATGATATACCGCCAAATCCTCGCATGTCTCTCTTTGCTTATATTAATTTCGCTGAGTGCTAAAGCGTTTCCACCCGCTTCACCCGCAGGTGGAAACTATTTAGTTCTTGATGGGGTCGACGACCACGCCGTTTTAGATTTTGAAACCTTCGATTATCTTTTGCCGAACGGCACGAATGAGTTCACCGTCGAAGCATGGGTATATCCCACCACACCGCCCGACAACAAGGACACGTTATTGTGGATACACCATCAACAGACGCATATGGTCATCGTGAACGATGAATTTCCATCGCTAAATAATATGGCTAAAGGGCTAAATATCGAGCCACCGAAGGGGGACCTCATCTTGCTAATGAGTGCCTATATTGAGGGGAGGCTCGGTATGAGAGTACCTTTTCCGATCCCGCTTGCACTGAACCAATGGCATCACATCGTTTATCAGTCAAATGCAAATAATCCTCAGACAACAATGATCGTCAATGATTTCGTAAGGACAATACCAAGCGGGCTACCTCAACCTCTTGGACCCAAGGCTGGGCGTCCACAAGACTTCGTGATTGGAGGGTTTGGAAAAATAATTAAGAGACCTACTGGAGCGTTTTGGGGTTCCTTTGCTGGATATATTGACGAGGTTCGCATCTCAACGATTCCTCGTTACGATGTCGAAAAAAAAGACTTTATGCCAGACGGCAAGTTCAAAAATGACGCAAAGACGGCTGCGTTGTGGCATTTTGATGAGCGGAGCGGAACACGGGAATTCTCAGACGCATCAGGCAACGCATATCATCTGGCAGGTAAAAATGGCGCGAAGACCGGCCTCCCGCTTGCAGTTGAATCAGAAGGAAAACTCGCTACCACATGGGGACGACTTAAGCAGTAAAGGGAAATATTGTAAATCGGATATTTATCAAAAGCGTTGAGATATTGTTTAGTCTGAGGGATGTATCATATTTACTTTTTGCAACATTGGATTGTGGGACGGTTGATAATCCGGGCTGCATTAATTGGCCCCTAACGCAAGAAATCAGCGATATAATCGCTGGAGGGTATACCAATGCGAGTAGAAGAACGATCTTCCTGTACGCCTTATGTACCAGAGCGGCGTGAGACAAAGACAAGCGAGGATTGCTATGAACGCGTGAAAAAAACCTTGAAAAAACTACCAGAGAGTCAGCGAACGGTCATTATACTCTATTCTCTCGGCGAACTGACAACCAAGGAAATTGGCGGATACTTAGGTGTATCAGGGACTGCAATTACAAAACGGCTTCAACAGGCGCGAGAACTTTTACGAGAGGATGAGGTCCGCCTAATCCAAGAAGTACTCGGTGGCGTACAGATATCTGAAAGTTTATGCCCCAATATTATGCGACAAGTCTCCAATATGAAACCGAAATCCCGTTCAGTTCGGAAGCGGTTGTTTTTATTTTTTCAACAATTTTGGCAATTGCAGTTGTAGGTGCTTTCGTATTCAAACTGCTATGGTAGTTTTTACAATTATTTAGACGCTCGGCATAGGCGAGGTTCCCTAATCTCGTCTATCCCTAACCAACAACTTCATTCCGAAAACCCTAAAATCCCGCCAATCCGGATTCTGACGGACACCAACTCACCGCTAGCTGCGAACAGCAAACCGCCAGCCATAATCCGCCGCCAAAATGTTTATACGCCCTTCTTGAGATTTTCCTTGACTACACACCGCTTTTCGTGTAAAATTTTTAAAAGCAGTAGTGTCGGACTCACGATTTCTTGATGACGTTGCAAGGCCGGTTTAGAAACCGAGATAGAGGAAACAACAATGGCGATTTTACTGGGCTTAGACATCGGAGATACACGCATTGGGGTCGCAATCAGTGACGCGCTTGGCGTTGCAGCTCACCCGCTGTGTACGCTGACTCGGAAAAATCGCCAAGTCGATCTAATTGCTATCTCAGACCTCGTCTCTATTCACGAGGTTGAGTGTGTGGTCATCGGTCTCCCTATTTCACTTGACAGCTCTCTCGGTACGCAGGCAGAGAAGGTTCAGCGGTTCGCAAAACGGTTGGCAGGTGTGATTGACGTTCCGATTGAATTTCAGGATGAACGCTTCACAACGGCTGAAGCGGAAGAGATCCTACGGGAACTTGGTAAAGACGCGAGAGAACAGAAAGGACTCATAGATGAGGTGGCAGCGGTACTTATTCTCAAGGATTATATGAATCACACGCAGGAGATCGCTGCTTCAGCATCGATAGAGAATGTCTAATTTTCATTTCCGTATTGCGGTATTGGGATGTCGCTCCTACGAGACATAAGGTGACGATGGGAAGAATCGGAAAAATTAAAGTAACTATATTGGTGCTGTCTATCCTTGCTATTCTCTGTTTTGTTGTCTTGTTGATAGGGGTGTTTTTGATATCTGCGCCTTCTTCTTCAGAAGTTGTTGTCAATTTCAATGTACCAATTGGGAGCAATTCACGAACGATCGCGAAACGGTTGGCTGCAGAAAAGTTAATCCGAAATGAATATGCTTTTCGTTTGGTCGTTCGACGTAGAGGAATAGGGAGACATTTGCAGGCGGGAACTTATGCCTTGCGGCGGAATATGTCTCTATCAGATATACTTGATGCGTTTGAGAATGGACAGGTTACACTTGTGAGTTGGACGGTGCCGGAAGGTTTAACGATTCGCGCAGTCGCAAAGCTTTGGGAAACCGATGGTTTCGGGACTGCCGCAGCGTTTCAGGAAGCCGCCGAAGCCGATGATTTATTGGAAAGGTACGGGATACCTGAAGACAAAACGGTGGAGGGTTATCTATTTCCGAATACCTATAAGTTCGCGAAAGGCACAACAGTAGAGAAAGTTGTTGAGGTGATGCTTGGTGAATTCCAAAGCCGTTGGAGTGAGACGTTTGATGATGAGGCGCGCAATTTGGAACTTACCCGTCATGAGATTGTAACGCTTGCGTCGATTATTGAAAAAGAGGCGCAATCTGCATCAGAGCGACCTCGAATTTCGAGCGTTTTTCATAACCGGATCAAACGGAATTGGCGGCTTCAGGCAGATCCAACGGTACTTTACGCCTTAGGGAACCCCAAACGGCTGTTGACGAAAGCGGATCTGCGTGTAGATTCGCCTTATAACACATACAAACATAAAGGTTTACCGCCTGGACCCATTGCAAGTCCCGGTATTGATGCAATCAGAGCAGCATTGCATCCCGAAAAAACAGATTATTTTTATTTCGTGGCAATAGGCGAGGGAAAACACCATTTTTCAAAAACGCTTTCAGCGCATAATAGGATGGTGAGAAAAATGCGACGTGCCTCTAAATAGTTGTCGGTTATCAGTTAACTGTTATCAGTCAAAGAGCAGACCGCTAACAATCATCGCCTTTTGGAATATTTAAGGACCCAGGTAGATTGTTGCAGAAAACCTCTTAACCGACAACTGACAACTGACAACTGACAACTCATAACGACTAACAGAAAGTGACAAAACAGAATGGCAGATTCACAACAGACAATTCAAAACGAAATAACAATCACAGGCATGGGGTTAATGTTAGGGAAACCTGTAACATTAACCTTGAAACCAGCATCGGCAGACTTTGGTATCGTCTTTCGGCGTGTAGATATAGCGGGTGCACCAGAGGTGAAGGTATGTCCCGAAAATTGGGCAGATATTCTGCCGCGATGCACCAGTTTACGCAGTGGTGAAGCAACGGTTAGCAGTGTGGAGCATATCCTCTCTGCGCTTGGTGGGTTGGGTGTTGATAACGTTATAGTGGAATTAGATGCACCAGAACCGCCAGGGCTTGATGGGGGTGCCGGTCGGTATGTTGAAAGTATTCAAACGGTGGGGCTTGTTCCACAAGATGCCCAACGCGACTTTATTGCGGTCACTGAGCCATTTTCACTCGCTACCGGGGATAGGCAGCTCGTTTTGCTGCCAGCTGACGCGCTGGAAGTAACTTTTGTTTATGCGCACCCACAAACAAGCCCACAAGTTTTAACCCTCGAAATAACTCCCGAATCTTATGCACGTGATATCGCACCGGCTCGAAGTTTCTGTTTTGAAAATGAAATTGAAGCACTTCAAGCACTCGGTATCGGTAAGGGCGCGAGTTATGATAACGTCCTTGTCATCAATGAGATGGGCGAACCGAGTACGCCACTCCGATTTGAAGATGAGTTTGTCCGACACAAAATTCTTGATTTGATTGGCGATCTTTATCTGGCGGGTCGTCTGCCCAAGGCACAAGTTATCGCGATGCGGACGGGACATACGTTCCATGCGGAATTTGTACAAGCCCTGGCTGAAGCTGGACATCTTCAACAGGTACCCGTTCAGGAACCTATTGAAGTGATGGATATCTATGACGTATTGCCACACCGCCATCCGATGTGTATGGTTGATAGGGTCATTGCGTATGAGAGTAAAAAACGCGCCGTCGGCATCAAGAACGTGACGTACAACGAGCCTATTTTTGAAGGGCATTTTCCCACGCAGCCTGTGATGCCCGGCGTGCTACAGATTGAGGCACTCGCGCAACTCGCGGCGTGGCTTGTGCTACGGGACATCGGTAAGGAAGGCGAACTCGGTTATTTTCGGTCTATCAGCAAGGCGACCTTTCGTCGTGCCGTTATTCCGGGGGATCAACTTCGGTTGGAGATAGAGGTAGCGCAGCTAAGGAGCAGGCTGGCACGCATCAAAGGGCGCGTTTATGTCGAAGATCAACTTGCTACAGAGGCGGAACTCTCAATCGTATTAGCGTCTGTCTGAACCCTGGGCTTTTTGTACGAGATGGCGAGATTAGGAGGGAAATTTTGTGATCGAAACTAACATTCACCCTACGGCTATTATCTCTCCAAAAGCGATATTAGATGAAGGGGTTAAGATTGGACCCTATAGTCTTGTCGGTGAAGATGTTCATATCGGGCGCGGCACTGAGATCGGTCCACATGTTCAGATTGAGAAGTGGACGACTATCGGTGAGGAATGCAAAATCTACTTCGGTGCGACCATCGGTAATGAATCTAAAGATTTGAAATACGGGGGATGGCGGAGTTACGTCAAGATTGGCAACCGCAATACACTTCGCGAGTACGTCTCTATTTCCAGATCAACGTTTGAGGAAGGTACGACTATCGTTGGAGACAACAATCTGTTAATGAATTGGGTTAACCTTGCCCATGATACTGTCGTCGGGAATAGAATAATCATGGCGAATTTTGCATCACTTGCTGGGCATGTCGTGATTGAAGATGATGTTCGATTGGGTGCCCATGCGGCGTTGCATCAGTATGTCCGCGTCGGTAAAATGGCGATGGCGGGCGGGTTCTCGAAGATTGTTCAAGATATTCCGCCATTTGCGCTTGCTGCTGGACAACCAGCGCGTGTGCGGAGCATCAACCGAATTGGGATTCGGACCTCACGGATTAATCCTTTGTCGCAGCTCACGCCTGAAGCACTGGCAGCACTAAAGAAAGCGTTCCGTATTTTGTTCCGATCTGGGCTCCCTCTCAGGCATGCTGTCGCCAGAGTCAAAGCAGAACTCGAGACGACACCGGAAGTTGAGTATCTCCTCCAGTTTATTGAGGCTTCCAAACGAGGTATCGGATTTAGCCAACCGAATCGTGTCTTGAACGGCTAATTTCTCTGGGGACAACACCAACACTGGGAGCGTAAGCGGTGGAAAAACTGGGTATTATTGCAGGCGCAGGCGAATTGCCGGTGCTGTTAGCACGTGCCGCTGTTGTTCATGAACGAGAACCTGTTATCATCCAAATTACGAAGTCCGATGCACAGCGTTTTGCTGGAATCACAGATAAACTTCACACCTATGGCGTTGGTCAGATTCAAAAAATTGCCCGGACACTGCTTGATTCAGGCGTGAAAGAAGTTGTCATTGTCGGGAAAGTCGAAAAAAATATTCTACTCCGTCCATTTCAGATTGATGCGACCACCATCAGGATTTTAGTCCAGAACCGCCGGAAAAGACCCGCCGCAATTGTTAATGCAGCACTCACCTATCTTGAATCCGTTGGACTGACGGTCCTCACCCAAGACCAGTACCTCCACCATCTTCTCCCAAAACCCGGCGTTTTAACGGCACGACAACCTACAACGCATCAATGGACAGATGTTGAACTCGGTATTCGTACCGCGCGTCAGATAGCAAACATGGATATTGGACAGACGGTTGTCGTTAAAAATCAGATTGTGCTCGCTATGGAAGCCATTGAAGGGACGGATGTAACGATTCAGAGGGGTGGCAATTTAGGAAAAAAAGGAGTTGTGGTTGCAAAGGCATCGGCAGAGCATCATGATTTCCGTGTTGATGTGCCGACGGTCGGTATGCAGACGCTAAAGGCGTTACGTGAGGTCGAAGCCAGTGTGTTGGCAGTGGAAGCGCGACGCACTTTTGTTATGGACGTTGATGCGTTTGTCAAGGAAGCGGATCGGTGTAAAATTGCAATCGTTGCTGTAGAGTAGCAGTCAGCAATCCGTACTGATTGCTGACCGCTAATAGCCATTATGCTGCCGCGTCTATAGCACTTGTTATCTGCTCTGTCGTCGGAAACTCTCTCGTTTTTAATTTTGAATAGAGCAGTGTTCCGTTTAACGAAACCTCAAAGGCTCCACCGCTACCCGGCATTAAATCGACTGTTATAACGCCGGCACCATATTTCTGTTTTAAGGCATCTGCCAAACTGGCTGCCCGTGGTTGGTAGTTTCAAGCGGTGCAGTATTCAATTCTCACTTCCATGGGGATTTCCCTCCTCATTCATTTTCTAACTTTGTCTGTCAAAGTGAAGTTCGATTGTTCCTCCTAAAATTTTATCATACATACTGGAAAATTGCAAATTTTTCGCGAATCGCACCTTCTTCCTTTCCGCTACCCTCGGTAGGCGCGGTTTTGCAGCGTACACGCTCAAATGCGATGTACATTCCCAACCTCGCCGATGCAAAGTGTCCAATTAATTCTAAACTTTACTATAAGACAAAAAGGCTTGCGCTGTCAACGCATTCCATTTATAATCTTCCTACAAAATCTAAGTGTCGAGAAGGAGAGAAAAAATATGGATATTCGACTTAACGATAAAGTCGCTGTAATTACTGGTGGGTCTACTGGCATTGGTGCAGCAACGGCGCTTGAATATGCCAGAGCAGGCGCGAAGGTCGTCTTTGGTGATATTAATGAGGCAGATGCTGAGAAAACGATCAGTGCGATTCGTGAAGAAGGTGGCGTTGCAAAGTTCCTACGTACTGATGTTATGATCGAAGCTGAAGTGGCAGATCTGATGAAAACTGCTGATACAGAATTTGGCGGTATTCATGTCTTGGTCACTGCAGCGGGTGTCCTGCGTGGACCGAACGTCCGTATTGATGAGTTTGAGACGGCGACTTTTGACTCGGTTATTGATGTGAATCTGAAAGGCACCTTTTTCGCCCTCAAGCATGCTGTTCCGATAATGAACGGATGTGGAGGCGGCGTTATCCTATGTATTGCGTCAGGTGCAGGTGTTCGAGGTGGGAGCTCTTCGGTTGCTTACGGTTCCAGCAAGGGAGGGGTCAATGGGTTGGTAATGGTCGTGGAGAACCAAGTTGCGTCAATGAATATCCGTATGCATACCATCTGTCCGGGTGGACTCGCGACGCCGTTGAAGTTAGGGCAGATTGCAGAATCAGCGAGACGCGAAGGTCAAGACCCGGATGCCGCTGTTGCCAATGCTCGCAAATCGCTCGGTGATCCCGCAGGTGTTGCGCGAGTCCTTACGTTTCTTGCCTCTGACGCAGGGTCATATACACGCGGACAGATTTTCACGAGGTAAGCACTGGCGCTTCAGATTTGAGTTTTAGGGGCATGCCTCGCCTGATGTCAAATAGGGCATTTCTTCGTAAGGGCAAGGCCGCCTTGCTAAGGAGAAAAGGTATAATCGAAGTTGAGCCAAAGGCTCTTTGAGTAACGATAAAAAATAACCGGGAATATGGCGGAAAAGATACCCCAGACGCTTAGATTCAAAAAGAAGGGTATAGCGGTGAACCTTTCAAAGAGGAAGTAGCCTGAGAAAGCGGTGAGAACAGTTGCGCCGTAGTTGAGGTACATCGCACCGATAAAATAGCCGGACTCTCGTTCAAACTTCAAATTACACTGCGTGCAATGGGTGAACATCTTGAAAAACGTTTGAAACAGTGCACCTTTACCACACCGAGGGCATTTCAATCGAAAGCCGCATCGCAGCGTTCGAGTGAGGTTTTCGAGGGTGAGTTTCATTTATTTCTTCTGTAGGAGGGATTTCCAAATCCCGACGTGTTTCCCGCCATTTTCCGATAAAATCAGAAAAAAGCCGAAAATTAAGTAGCCTTGGCGAGTTAGTAGGTGTTGTTGTCCCAGAAGACTTTGAACGTGCGGATAAGTATTTTGAAATCGTTCCAGAAGGATAGATTCTCAATGTACGCTAAGTCAACAGAGATTCCCTCACGGATTGTGCCTTGACGGCGTGGGCTGAGTTGCCAGAGACCTGTCATCCCCGGTCGGACGAGGTGGCGTTGATTTTCCCAATCTTCATAATTCTCGGCGAGAAACGGCATCTCTGGGCGCGGTCCGACAAGGCTCATTTCACCCTTGAGTACGTTGAAAAGTTGCGGGAGTTCATCTAAACTCGTTTTGCGGAGCCATTTACCAAACGGTGCGATGCGTTTATCGTCCGTTGAACCCGGCTTTTCTGAATAAGACGGTGTGTCAATATGGAGGCTCCGAAACTTGTGGATGACAAACAATTCGTTGTTTAACCCGACCCGCTTGTGGGAGAAAAAGAAGGGGCCACGGGAGGTCAGTTTGATTAGAATCGCAATTAGCGCCATCAGCGGCGCAAAAAGAATGATGAGGAAAAATGCCGCAATAGCATCAAACAAATGTTTGCCACGCCTTGCGTAGAAAGAGGAGAGTCGTTCCACTAGAGTTCCTGTTTTTCGTATATGTTCATCTCGATGCCTGTGACTTTCGCCTACATCGTTTCCTATCCGGTCTATGTTTCTTGATAGGAATGGCATGGTTAATTCCTCTAATTATCAAGTATAAGCGTCGATATAATGTGTGTCGTTCTAATTAGTTCTGTTGGAGTTGTTCAAAGACATCAAGGTATTGTTGGGCGATGTTTTCCCAATTGAATCGTTTTCGTATCTGTTCAGGGGCGCGCTGCCGAAAACCTTCGACCATCTCCGGGTTTTGTTCTAAAGTTAGAATTTTTTCTTTTAGCGATTCGACGTTTTTATCAAAGAGGACACCGTAATGCCCACCTTCAAGGACTTCATCGTTGAAAGGGGTATTCAATGCCATAATACAGTTAGAGAAGCCTAACGCCTTAAGAATAGAAGGGTTAATACCGCCAAACTGATGACCGTGAATATAGGCGAAACAGTGATGGTGAAGTTCTTTAATGTGTTCGGAATTGTCTATGTGTCCGAGAAACTTAACATTTCCGTTGGCAAGGCTTTTCAATTTATCTAAGAAGTCGTTTTCGAGTTTATTGCCTTTGTAATCAGCCCCACCAGCTATAGCGAGTTGCTTTTGGCTTTTCGAGCCAACGAACGCCTCTAAAATCAGGTCGGCATTGTTATCTGGCACCAGCCGACTGGCGATGAGATAATAATTTCGGGGTTCAAGCCCGTAAGCCTCCAAAATTTCTGGATGCTCTGAGGGTTCGATGTTAGCACCGTAAGCGATATAGGTTGTTTCTGCGCCGAGTTCTTCGAGGTAAAGTCGCTTCATTTCAGAGGCATCCGTAATCACGACTGGAAACGCAGCTGTTGCCATTTTTGCCGCCCATTTGAAGTAAATCGCACCGATCCCTTTCCATTTTGGACGTAACCACTCCATGCCGTCAACATTGATAACGGCAGTTTTACCTGCGATGCGGAAGCACCATCCGAAAGGACCGTTACCTGCATTCCACGTTAAAATAATATCCGATGCTGCAAATGAAGCGTGCAGGGTTGCCAGAAAACTGTGGCTGAGGGTACTGAACATCTTATGTTCTATACTCGGTAGGTAAACGAGTTTGATGCCCTTCCATTCCGCTGGTCTCTCCTTGAAAAGTGCCTTACGGCAGTAGACGATGACTTCATGTCCGGCTCCTACCCAGCGGGGGGCAAGTTCACCCATAATGGTTTCCAGACCACTATAGGTAGCAGGGAGCCCACGTATACCCAATACCCGAATTCTCATTCTTATTCTTCCCTCGTCCCAATACCCGTTGCGAATTAAATTGTGCTATTAAAGCAGAATCTGTCTTTATTTTACATTAGGTTTTGTATATATTATACTCGCTTTAGGCACAAAAGTCCAATTTCTTTTAACGCTGGATAACCTGTCTGCAACGCTTTATGCCTTTTGATGATGCAGTGGCGATAAATCTTCATTTTTTCGTGCAGCTCGGGAGCCGAGGCTTACCATGGAATCCGGGAGAGAACTTTGGCTTCAATTTCATTGGCATTTTCGTATACATCCCAACGATTTCCCAAGTTCCGTCGCCAGACACGCGTCCATTCTGCATAGAGTGAGTATTTTCCAATCACGACCCAGTTCGCGCCGACCGACAAACGATGCTCACTTTGTGTAATCCCCGACAAAGGAGTCCATATATCATCTTTCGGGGCATCTGGTGGGTGTTCCTTGTCAATGTTGCCCGACCCGTGGCGTTCTAATTCATACCCGAAAGCCGTTTCAAGTCTATCTGTCCACCGATGACGGAGTTCTAACCATAGGTTATCAGCATCGGAACCGATTTGATGTCCAATCGGTGTGGTAAAGTGTTTGTAGACATTTACCGGATTCACGTGTGTATACGCGTATTGATTGATAAAGGCATATTCGGCATGGAAATCGGTATTTGGGATACCGAAAGGATCTGTTAGATATATACCGCCGAGGATGCCAAATTTCGTATCCCAATGCTTGAAATTCGCCGCCGGATTCCCGTCGTCAACCATCAGTTCGCCATAAATTTCAAAATCGTCTACAGGCCGAAGTCGCATATCAACACTCATCAGAACGTTATCGCCGCTGCCGCCGACGCGTCCATCTGCCCGTGAAATCGGCTGCTCGTTGATAAGGTAGATGTTAACCGGGTTGAGATACCCAGGCTCAAAGCGATTACCGTAGACGACGACTTCAGATATCCCGAAACCGAACCTGTCCCAAAAATACCCCTCAACCCTGTGGCCCGAAATATACTTATCGTTGATGTCTATCGCCATATCTTCTAATATGGCGGTGAAGGCAGTGAAAGTGATCGATTCATACTTTGCTTGTAACTTGATCATGTCCATGGCTAACGGGTTTTTGGAGATGAGTAGGCTATCGTGATAGCCGGGTCCCCACTGGAGTGTGTCTTGTCCAAGCTGCAGCTCAAGCCATGGTAAGTTAAATTTCAGGTAAGCATTAATTGCCGTTCGATTTTTGAGTCTACCCTCCGCCTGCCTGATTTTTGTTTCATCAGGAAAGAAATCGTCAAAAATTTCACCGTATACGAATCTATGTGCTATGTCCGTAGTAAAAGCAAAGGTGTCTCTAACCTGCCCATAAAGGTGCGGATAGAGGGTCGTAACAAGCATGTTTCCTTCAACAGGCTGTTCGTCCGATAGATTATCAACGAGATGTGTGATAACACGTTGTGAGCCCCTCAGGTCGAAGGAGAAACGATAGTCTTTCCCTGCCTTCGTCATCACGTGCAGCCGTCCACCATCCTGCTGACCGCTGATGGCTGATGGCTGATGGCTATGCTGCTGACCGCTATTTGAAAACTCACGCGCTTCACGGTAAAATGATAAAAGTGCGTTTAGCCGTTCCCGGTCGATAGCACTCAATGTGATTTCGCCGTTTTCCTGTTTCTGATGGACTTCCAACAGGTAGGACACAACCTCTTTGCGGGTGAGTGGTAACGATCCGCGCGAGATGCCGGGCAAAACACGCTTATTAAGTAAACGATGGATAAAGCGATAGGTTTCACGGTTAAAGTCAGATAATTCTGACTTCAGCGGTACATTGATAAGTGAGGCGGCTTCTGCCTTTTTCACATAGAGAGAAATACAGAAGACCGTAGTAATGAAAACAATAAACAGTGTACGCAAATTCATTTGTTGTTGTTTTCCATTTCGTATAATATAAGACATAGATGGTATCTAAAAACTTTTAGGTTTGAGTACTGGAGAACTGTAATTCTGCCATAGTTTCATGAAAAATTGGTGCAATTTCTGGATGAATATCAAACGGTTTTCTTGCCGGCACGGGATGCAACGTTTGCCGTGCGTATGCTTGAAACGTGTTGTCTGTTGGCAGTTCGCAGAAATCGCATAACGCTGAGAGGGTCTCGTCTGGCTTTGCTGTTAAATCTTCAAAACGGACGAGATGCGTACAATCTGGAGAGGTTTTCATAAGATGGATCCCTTCCCGCATAGTAACTATCCATTCTACGGCAGCTCTGTCGAGATGTCGCTCGAAATCCTTAACCTCGTCAGCGGTTTCGGAAAGGGTTGGATCTGTTTTAACGAGTTGTTCGACCAAGAGTCGCCACTTCCGGTCCTCGACCCCCCACCAATCGTGTTTCTCTCCGTTAACGTGAACGCCGAGTCGCTTTGACCATGTTGCAATCGACTGACAGGTATCCCATCCGTTTCGTACAAGGAAAACGAAGCGTGCATCTGGGAATATGGCACGCACGAAATCCACTCTAAAGATGAGTTCTGGATATTTATCGACGAGACGTTCAGAACGGGTTGTTGTCAGATAGGCACCGAACAGCTGCGATGCACGTCGGCACATTTCATCTGTTGTGTCTTCGGCAGTCAGACGGTATTTTGCATCGTTTTGACTATAGTTTCCGATGACATCTTCGTACGGATGAATGAGATGCCACATCGCTTTCGGTTCATTGAGGTAGCCGACATCTCTGTGCATGGAGAGAACGATGCCGAGTATTGTACTCCCACTACGTCCGGTCCCTAAGATGAAGATCGGCTTTTTAACGGGTTTGTATCTACTATTGTTTGCGGCGACCTTTTTCAGCATAGAAAAGACGAGCGGATTTATCCAACGTCCTTTTGTCGTCACCGGCCGTCCTTCAAAGAAGGCGTAGCTCATGAGGCGCGTGAGGACTTTCGTCGGGCGGGTTTTGATGTAAAGTGGATTTATTTGTGCAATCATGTTGAGGTTTCAAAAGGTTTCTGAACAATTAGGATACTGCAAGGACAACGGACGCAGCAGCCCAGATTTAATCGTTAAAAATCCGTTGTCAACGCCCGGGGAATGCCTCACAGCATTCATACCGTTGATTTTCTAAAATTGTTAAAGGACATGTTGAGGTTTCAAAAGGTTTCTGAACAATTAGGATACTGCAAGGACAACGGACGCAGCAGCCCAGATTTAATCGTTAAAAATCCTTCTTTTTAGAGTTTGCGGGATACTCTTCATACGATCAAGGTTAAAAAGAAACGCGCCGCCTAATTTCATAGGAAATGTTAATAGATGAAGTGCCAAACTTACGATATTCGGCTGGATTGACACACGGCTATAGTTATGTTTCTCCATTAGCGCTGCGGTTATAGTCTGATTGAGATAAATTTCAGCGGAACTGAGATCCCCCTTCTGCCAACTGTGTGCCCGATGCGGGTTTATGCCGAGTTGTTCTGGCTTGTCCTCACCAACGGAAGAACCGACCTGTGGGACTTGGAGCATCGTATCGGTATAAGCGATATTAGCAAAGGCACAGACCTGTTTGACTGTAGTTTCTGGATCCGCGAGGAGTTTCTCGAAGTAGATAGAGGTGACCCGCTCATGATTCGCAAATTGATCTGCAGCGTTGACAGCAGTGCGCCAAATGTGACTGATTGTGATGGGATGATAATTCACCCAATCCCGAAACGTCTCCTTCATAGGCATATCGCTACCACCGAGGAATCGGCGTTTCCACTTCCGTTTTTGGGATAACAGTACATCACGCGGGTCCCGGATCATATTGATAACTCGCGCCTCTGGATAAAGTTCAAGAATGTCCTTGATATAAAACACGTTGCGTGGTGTCTGGTCGCACGGGATCGTTTTGCCGTTTTCGACTGTTTCATAACGAAGAAATTCTGAGAAAAGGCGTGCTGGTGTTTTAGGATATGCGGTTAAACCGTCAAGAAATACCGCTGCCTCTTCTATGAAACGACGTGGGTTTCCGTGCGTGCGGTAACCTTCCCGTTGAACACAGCATAGCGATGTAGCGAGTTTTAATGTGTTTGCTTTAGGCAACTCAGATGAAAAAGGTGGTGCACATAACTGTCCAAAGAAATGGAGCTCCCCAAAGGTGTAAACGTCCGGATGTTTCCCTAAAATCCGTCCCATCATCGTTGTGCCGCTGCGACTGTTACCGACAACAAATACCATTCTTTTAACTATTAAATCTGGTCACCGTTCCACTACGTTTCACGGTGATTTTCGGTTAAGTCCAACCCGCTTTAGGTTGTAAAAAGTTCTTACTGATTCAGGATATGCATTCTCGCTGCGAAATAATCAGACGCAGCAGTTCAGAAACAATCGTTAGAAAATTCCACGGTTGTGTCTGGTGAATTCTAACGTAACGGAAGATGTCCGGTTTCTAAGAGAGTAGGTACAAGATCTATCCCGACCATCTGCGACTATCTCTTTATTTTCAGAATGCCAAAACTGTTTTTTGGGATAACAAGTTCTATCGCTTTCCCTGACCATTCCTGAATACGTACTTCGATTTCGCCGGATCCTTCCATTTCGGCATTGCCCCCATTTGTTGCCTTGAGTCTTTCATCGGCGACGTATTGATACGTAACATCACCTTTGTAATATTTGCCATCAATTGCGATTATTTGTGGCGTATGTTGTTCGCCTGTACGGTTGCTGATAAAGACCGTAAGGTGTTCCGTTTCGTTGGATCCATTTTTCTTCCCGATGGCTTGTGCCTGAATACCGGGCATCTGTTGCCTTGCATAAGTAATAGCACCTTCAAGGAGCGGCGGATTTTCGATTGACACCGTGAACTGTGTGTCTGCCTGCGCGAAGGCTTCACCGATAAGTTGGAAAACGGGGTAGACGGCGCGCCGGATGGTGTTACCGAAGTCCGATTCAGGTTCGCCACCGTATTTCCAAAAGGTCCCCGGTGTTATGGGTGTTACGGGAGAAAATACGGGAAATCCTTTACCGGGACCAGCGATGACATGGAAGTTTGCCTGTGTGATGTTAGGTATTGATAACATTCTTAGAAAGAAATCGCCAGCGTACATTGCATGAAGTTGTGTGTTCGCGACGCGGTTTGCAGGGTTCGCGATGTTCCATTCGGTTATCCACATCTCCTTGTTTGGAAAAAGTTTTTGATAATAGTCGAGACCCTCTGCGATCCCAAAGTGAATCCATCCCATGAGGTAGCGGCGCATCTCCTCTATCTCTTTCTTTTGAACGGCTTTATAGGCATAGGCGTGAACGGTGTAAGCGTCGAAAAAACGGCTGTCCGCTGCAAGCCCTTCATCCCATTGCCGTTGCTGTCTTTTTACCAACCAACCTTCTTTGTGAAATCCGAGCGGTGTGGCACAGACGGATACCTTTATAGCGGGGTTAACGGCTTTCATCGCTGCGGCATGTTTCTTGGCTTCCGCGATGTAGTTTTTAACTGTTTGATATTTATTGAGGTAATGGGGCAGATAATACTCATTGCCGAGTTCCCAGTGCGTAATTTGATACCCTTTTCTTTTCGCGTAGCCGACCCATGCTGCGCTCTCTTCTGGGCTGCCTGTCCATAGATTCACGACGACTACAGGGGTTATCTGTAATGTGTGGCACAACTGCATGAAGTCATCAAAAGCGATTTTGCCGTTTCTTCGCTCTTGAAGTTTAACGTAATTATCTTTGTTTCGTTTATTAAGTTTCGGGTTGAGGGTTGATTCCATTTCACTCTCAAAAAAGCCGCTGTGTTCCCAATGATAGAAATTACCTATTGTGCCGCCGGGAAACCGCAAGGTCTTCGGAGCGAGTGCTTTGGTTAAGTCGACAAAATTGGTGTCGAGGTAACCGTAATGACCGCTCATCATATTTGTATTGAACCCGTGAAGCGCATGGCGGAGCGGTTGTGCAGTATAGGTGTCAATTTCTAAACGGAGTGCGTCCGGCGACGGAGGTTCCTCTCGACACCCGATTGCCAGAAATAGTATCAGCATCGCCAGCGATCTTATACACCACTTTCGACAACATTCTCTAAACTTGCCATAAGTACTTACACACTGAAACGCATTTATACCTTGTGAAAATTGGCTATCGGAAACCATTGGTCGTTGACTGGCAAAGCGGTTTTCTGGTGAACCTATCTGATGCTGACGGCTAACGGCTAACGGCTGATGGTTATTCATAAAGTTATTCTCAATGGTCTATAGGTTGGGAGTGATCTATCACTGGCAAACATGAGACCTGCACAGAGCCAGAAGTAGAATCCATAACCTCGGAACTCAAGCGTTCGATTGAAGAAAAGTAAGAACACGGTAACAGCGACAAGGCAGAGCATAATGATTGCAATCTGCTGTGTGAGGCGCGTGGCAGTTACTGACGTACCAACGGATCTGTTGTACAGGTTCCAAGCGGCGCGAAAGAGTTGATAAAATATTAAAGCAAAGAACCCTAATCCCAATAAGCCGTAGAAGCAGAGAATTGCTACCCAATATACGTCCTTGAAACCGTTCTTACTGAGTATCTTCAGAAGAAAGGAGCGTTGGCTCGAATTCAGTCTTTCAATCGTCGTGTTTTGGTCTGCACCGTAGCCTAAGATTGGTTTGTTCACAAGAACTGTTGGGACATTCCCGATTAATGCCCCGAGTCGCTGTTTCTGCGCGACGCGGACATAAGAACCGGAGAATACGCCTGTTACATTGCCGATAAGTCCGACCCTTGCTTTACGCGGGTTTATGTACTCAAGGTTGAATGGATTTACTATTGCCAATAGAAGCCCAAAAACCAGCGCTGTTGTGAATGCTAACTGGAGAGTCTTTTTCCAACCGTAATGGAAATAGTACCACGCGCCACCTGCAAGAAGTGCCGAAAAAGTAGCCGCGCGCGAGTATGAGCGCGCGATGAAGAAAAATAGTATCGCCGCACCGAGCAGGTTCAGATACGCCAATCGCCTAATACGCGACAGGTAAATGACAAGCACAAGAATCATAAAGACACCGTAAATCACCGTATCGCCTAAAGTTCCATAAACGCTCCCAATTTCTCTGCCGAGTTCAAGGAGCCTGTATTCTTTTGTGAAGCCTCCGATGCTGAGGCTGGTTTCGCGCGGCAAGAAAAAATTAAATGCAGCCGGTCCACCCGCCCACTGAATGATACCCGCACCGATTTGGAGGATACCGACACCGAGAATGATACGCAAAAAGGTTCTGATATGTCTCTCTGATAGGTTGGAATTGGCGACCAGATAGAAAAGAACGATGTATCGCGCGAATGGACGGATATTGTAAATGCTGCCTATCAACGGCGACCTGTTCACTAACATTGAGAGCAGGACGACGCAGTAAAATCCGATAATTGGTAAGTCGATGGCGGTTTTGACGAAAGGGATACCTCTGTAGAGTTTATGGATAACGAGTTTCCCGAAAGCCACATAGATGAGCATCTCGCCAAAGAACCTTAAATACGAGTAAACGGCATCGCTAACGGGGAGGAACTTCAGTATAAACTCTTCAAAAGCGACGTATCCTGTGAGAAAGTAGATTAACATACGTATAAAGTCCGTAAAGTGTGCTAAAGTCTGTAAAGTTAGGTTGGGCCCCTAACAACTTTAATTCACTTTAGTTACACTGTCAACTTGCAAACTTTTCGGTGCCGACCAGGGTGTCAAATCGCGTCCTAATAGTTCAGCTAATTGTTCGTTAAACGGTTTGAAGTACGCCATCTGTCGTTCGCGTGTCTCTGGGTTGATCGGTGGTGGTGTCCAATCCGTATTCTGTTGCGGTTTCTCGTTCCAGTCGAGAATGGCTTTTCTCAGTTTATAGGCGGTGGCATCCGGGACCAGTCTTCTAATGGCTCTTCTCAGTGGATTGTGCGATGCCAGAAATTGTGTAAAGAGGAAGTTAAATCCTTCCGAACGCGGCATCGTGGCTTGATTGTGTCGTTCCGCTATTGAAGGTTTGAAATCGTCGCGGATACCGATGTGTTTAAAGAGTTGTTGGCAAACATCTTCGGCGTTTTCTTTTAAGTCGTCAGTTAGGAAACAGTGGACACGACTTCGACCGAATTGGTCTCTCAAATTTTTGACGTGTTGGTAGTAGCTGCCGTTGTACTGATAGGCACATTGTCGCCATTTAAACCAGTCTTCCTTCAGGCGTGCTTCCTCAGCGGCGAGTGCTGCTTCGTAGGTTTTAATGTTTTCCCAACCTCTCCGGCGCGCCCACCAATAAGCCGAATAGGCGCGGGCAACGGGTTCCCGCAAAAGAACAACGAGATGTATCTCAGGATTGTGTTCGTAAATCCGCTGCATAACTTCCGGTGCGTGCATCACCATCACGTTCTTAGCAATGAGTCGTTTTTCTGCAATTGCTTCGTTCGACTGCTCGCCTGCAAAATACTTCGCGAAAGCCCGTTCATACCCGTGTGTGTATTCGTGTTCTTGAAGGAAAAAGGTCATTTCTGATTGGGCATGCGTCCGAATATCTGGATGTTGTGCCAAGTAGCGAAGTAGCGAGGATGTCCCCGATTTTTGCGCGCCAACAATCATTAACTGGATTCTTTTCATCATTTTTTTATCCAACTCACGTTAGGTTACAAATGATTCCTTAACAATTACAGGACTTACGCAAACTCAGAGAATTAGGTCTATTATGACGCAATCGGTGCGGTTAGGAAACCGCACCTACCAGGAAAGTGCGTAAGTCCTGAATTAGAGGACTGCAAAGCAAACGGACGCAGCAGCTCAGGCGCAATCGTTTAAAGACCATGGTAGTGGTTTTTCCATGAGTGCACTGAGGGCATGAAGGTCAGATTTGTAATAGTCAGTCAAGCGACGTTGCGTCTCTTCTGATATCTGAATTGTCTTATCAGGTTGTGTGTTTAGACGCAGATAAAGCGGTTCAATAGTTTTTCTGATTGTCCGTAACGGTGTATGGATAATCGGTTTGTTATGCGTCCACTGTCGCAGTCGGAATCGGAAATCTCGATATTTCCGATGCAGTTCGGAGTTTCTCATGTTCTCAGAGCGGTTTGTCACTTTAAAAGCGTAATCTTCATAGAAATCGGCATCTATTCCGACGAAGTTGCACAAATCCGTCATAACATTCAATGGGTGCGCCGCCAATTCCTCATAAAAAAGGATGTGGATGCGCGCCGGACCGAATAGATTAAAATAGGGTTCCAAATAAGTAGTATAGCAGCCTTGTTGGAGTGTTTGCAAGTATTGTTCTTCCTGCTGTCCGGGGGCAAAGAGCAGATCGACGTAAGCGTCGAAACTTAGGGTTTCTGGTAGTTTGCCAATTTGCTTACCGAACCGATACCACGAAATTAATCTTGAAATGGGTTCACGAAGACTGAAGGCTAACTTTGCGTGCGGTAGTGATGCTGCGATTCGCTCGCGCGCCTTGTCGCAATACAGGTAGTCCGGTGTTGATTCAACCCGTACCCGCTTTTCATCAGCATTAGGAAAGAGGCGGTTGTATGCTTCCACATCTCCTTTGTATCGATATTTTGAAGGGAGGGGATAATCCGTGCTGAGGAAAAAACGGGTCTCCTTGTAGGTAGCAGCGCAAATCGCCGGATGGTCGGCGAGGTAGGTGTATAGCGACGTTGTTGCCGCCTTTGTCGTGCCGCCTACAATGAGATACTGATAATCTCCGACCCTTTTTGTGGATTGTTTACCGATTCGGTTTTCGCTCAATTCTATCTGCCTTTTTTTCGATCATGCCTAAACGGGAGAAGCTGCGTGTGGACTTTCTAAAGACCTGCTGTTTTCAGAAACGTAATAAACAACCCGCTTTAGGTTATGAAAAGGGTTCTTGCGGATTTTATCTCTGTAAGGACAACGGACGCAGCAGCTCAGAAGCAATCGTTCTGTTATCAGAAATGTAATAAACAACCCGCTTTAGGTTATGAAAAGGGTTCTTGCGGATTTTATCTCTGCAAGGACAACGGACGCAGCAGCTCAGAAGCAATCGTTAAAAATTATTTCGGAGGAGGCGCGTCAGATTTCCGACAGCAAGGAGTGCTGTAATGGATACAGCAAGCGCGACACCTGTGAGTCCTCTCATTTCGATCAATCCATACGCCGCGATGAAATTAAGAAACGCCATCGTTACCATGTTTGCGAAAATGCTCTTATAAGCCTTTTGCGCGTAAAGCCCGGCGTTCAGCACGGGGATCAGACACGAAAATAGCAATCCTGTGCTGAGCCAAAAGAGAAGTTGCCCTATCAATTCAATAGAGACGGGATCGGTTGTGCCTCTCCCATACAAAATCCAACTGATTTTTCCGTGAAATAACAGTAAGATGAGTGCTACCGGGACACTCAGGATTAAGGCGGTGCGTACATTTCGATTGAGTGTGCGTCCTAATTTCTTTTTATCGTTTGCTGCGTCGTCTGTTGCCATATCGGGCAGACCTGTTGTCGCGATGCTAATCCCGATGAGTGTCTGTAACGCCGAGAAGATCTGGAAAGCAGATTTATAGAGTGTAATCGTACCGCCTCCGAGTTGCGAGACGAGGTATATCTCAATCAACAAACGGTTTATGATTTGTCGAGTTGCGAAACCGAGTGTTGGTAACGTGACCGTGTTCTTCAAAGCGCGGAGTGTATCTATAGAGATACCTGTGAGAGCATACCGGTGTCCCGTTCGATACGTCCCGATACATAACCATCCGAAGTATAGGGCAAAGCCTCCAGTATATGCCACCGCAATCCAGTTTTCAAGGTTCTCGGTGTTCCATAGGACTAAAAATATAACCGCTGCCGTGCCAGCAGGTAGCGCGTTTCGGAGCGCAACCGTTTTAAAGCGTTGTTGGCTGTTTAGGAAGGCACCGAGGACCGTGCTACCGCATCCGAAGACAAGGATCGGTGCACAGAGTCGTAACAGGGTTGTTCCTTTTTCGACATCAACAGTCGATCTCGCTAATAGGCCGCCTGCTATCCAGGGCGCGAACAGTTCGAGTAAGATAAAAATTCCCAATCCGATACTTATTAAAGCGAACAGAAGGCTATTGGTGAAATGTTGGTATGCTGCGCCTGGCATCTCCTTTTCACTTGTAACAAAGAGAGGGACGAGGCTAAATTTAGCACCTTCTCGGACAATTGTATCAACAACGAACACGACCGTCAATGCTGTTATAAGTGCATCTGCTGTGTCGCCGAAGCCGAACCGCTTTGGGATCAGTAGGACACGAACGAGGAGGCTCAATCCCATGCCAGCACATGTAATTGCCATCACCCAAAGAGTTTTGTAACGGTTTCCAGTTTTCGGCGCTCGGCTCTCGGTAACTCGTTGTCGAAACCTTGGCAAACGTTTTCTCCTACCACCCGATGGTTATCAGTTATCGGTAACTCGTTGTGGCGGTTACGAACCTTCTTACCTGCCAAAAGAGTCTCTTAACTGAAAACTGAAAACCGACAACTATTCACTTCCAACTCTCAGGCAAATTTTTACGGATCTCGATGTTAGTGAACGGACTGGAAACGCGGGGGCCAACAGATTTCGCCCATGCCGCCATTCTGTCCAAACCGTCTGGCAGTACTACCTTTGATGTGTCTCCGAAGATACTTTGGAATTTCTCATGTGAGCAATAGGCGTGTTTCACCTCTTCTCTGGCACGCATATTGATAATACGCACCTCTTTTCCCATTGCCGTCATCACCAAGTCCGCCAATTCGTTGACGGTTACGTATTTATCGGAACCGACGTTAAACACCTCTCCCGATGCTTCTGGAATATCCACGGCGCGAGCGATATGGGGTGCGACATCCGCTATGTGCGTAAAAGCGCGTGTCTGTTCCCCATCTCCAAAGATTACCAAAGGTTCTTCTTGCATGATGTTATTCATAAAAATGCCGATGACGTTCCGATACTTGTCGCCGATGTTCTGAAGTTCGCCGTAGACGTTGTGGGGTCGGAAGATGGTATACTCCAAACCGAAGAGCCGTTTGGAGACCGCGAGTTCTTGCTCGACAGCGTATTTGGCGATACCATAAGAATCTTCCGGCATCGGTTGAAGGCCTTCATGCATTGGAAGTTGGTTCTCACCATATACAGCGATGGAAGAAGTAAACACAAAGCGTTTGACGTTGTAGTTTACAGCGGCGTTTATAAGATTCACACTCCCGATGAGGTTGTTCTGATAGTTGAAGCGTTTGATAAAATGGCTGAGGCCTTCCGCTGCATACGCGGCAAGGTGATAGATATAGTCGAATTGATGCTGCGCACAGAGTTGATTTATCAGCGAAACGTCAAGAATACTTCCCTCAACAAAGGTTACGGAACCAACAGCGGAATGCGCGTGTGGCATTTCGTGTGAATTGAGATTTTCACGGAAACCGCCGCTGAGATCGTCAAGCGCGACGACATCTGTGTCTCCTTGGCGGAGAAGTTCATTAACGACGTGCGCGCCCATAAAGCCCGCACCGCCTGTAACTAATGCTTTCTTTTTCATAATATAATTTCAGTTTTCCTACAGAAATTGTTGATAGACATTCATAATCCTTTCATAGTGGAGGTCGGCGTTAAACTCCGTTTCCATTTTCTGGCGACCGGTGCGTCCCATTTCTACAGCCTCATTTTTATGCTCGAACATCCACAGCAGCCGGTCTCGTAGTGTTTCTTGTTCACCCGACGGAACGAGAAATCCGTCAACGCCGTCTACAATGAGTTCTGGAATCCCACCGATATCGGCACCGATGACGGGTTTGCCGTAGGCATAAGATTCTAAGACAGACATTGGACAGTTTTCATACCACTCTGAGGGTAAGACCGTACAGATACTGTTCAGAATCAGTTCACGGAGTTCGTCGCCTTGTTTGAAGCCGAGAAGGTGGATATGTTCACATCCGTTTTGTTCAATGAGCCGCTGGACTTCTGACATCGCTTCGCCGTCGCCTACGATATAGATCGGAACGTCCGTCAGTGGGATTGCTGCCTCTATAAGCGTCAGGATGCCTTTGCTCCGATGCACCCGCCCGAAATAGAGAATATACGCCCCTTCGGAGAAGTGAGGTGTGATGTCTGAGACATCGACGAAATTGTGAACCGTTGAGATTTTATCTTCAGGGATGCCGTGCAAGATCATCTTTTTTCGGAGGAAATGGGAGACCGAGATGAAATGGTCGAATTTCTTAACAGCACCGAGCATCTTAGAGATGTAAGACTCGGTAACACTCAACGCCGTGCGAGTGAGTGACCCTCTATTACATCGTTTTGGCAGTGCACGCCAAAAGTGTTTGCCTTCGCACGCCTCACAGATCTGATCGTTTGAGAGATGACTGTAGACAGGACAGGTTAACTTGTACTCATGTAATGTCTGAATGAGCGGGATTCCGTCTCTTTTGAGTACTTCCAGAATTGAGGCAGTGAGTTTACCGTAATAGATATGGAAGTGTGCGAGGTCGATGTCTGTATCCTTCAGGAGCTGTCGAATTGATTTAACGGCATCATGTGAATACAAAAAGCGGAGTAGGTCTCCTGCGCCGGGATGCTCGAAATCTGCCGCTCTTGGGAAATAGTTTTCCCATTCAGACCGCTCGTTATTCGGATTCGCTGCTGTAAATGGCACAACTCGGTGTCCGTGCTTTTGCAACAGTTCAGCGAGCGTGAAAAAGTACCTATCAGAACCACCACGGACGTGATAATTTTGTGAGACGTTCAGAATCGTACGCTTCATCGGCAATACCTCCTGTTCGTGGTTCGCTGTCGGTCTATGGCTATTGGCTAATGGCTGATGGCTAATGACTTTTGGGAAACTATTGGTCTTTACCATCGACTATCGACTAATTGCCATTGACCATCGACTATTCGCCTATTCGCCAATCGCTCTCCGCTATTCGCTATCTAACAGTGTCGGATATGGGAAACCCGCATCGGCAATTCGTTCGTCTGTAAAGGGTTCATAATAGACAGCTCCAACCTGTTTGGTAATCAGTTCTCGATCGGTGGCATCTATGATAACATTCGCTATTTCCGTAGCGTCCGAATTTCCCCACCAATTGTTGCTTACTATCAGATTGAACTTTACATTTAGCCGGAGTGCAAAGATGTTTGCATTCAGGTTATTGTTTTGAATGATAGACTGGACATTTTCACAGAAGATGCCGATCTCATTTTTGGTGATATTGTTTTTTTCGATCTGTGGACGTGTTTGGCGACCGATGGTTCTGATACCCGTGTTATTATCAAGAATATCGTTGTGTCGGATCTGTGCATCGCTGCCATCTAAAGCGATGGCGATTTCGTTCAGACGCAGTGTGCATTCCGCCACAGTCGGCGAGGTCGTTTTGATGTCCAGTGCGGTCGTCGCATACTCGATAACTGCGCCTCTGATGAAGCTTTCTAAGTCATGGGTGTGGTCAAAAAGGATACCGTTCCAATCCGCAGGTCCTGGCTTGATGTTGTCCGATGTGAGATGGACAAGTTGAGTTACTTCTTCTTGTGCTAACGGGGTTCCGACCTTTAGAATACCTCTCACTGTAAGAAGGGCATTTCGTCCAAATTTGACAGTCGTACCGGGCGGAATGCTAAGGGTTACATCCTGTGGAATTTCCAGAGTGCCCTTCACGATATAAGTCTTTTCAGGGATCCATGTTTCGTTTCCGGTGAGTTGATAGTTTTCAAGGACGACCTCGGAGCTTTCTTTGGGATCTACAGGGTTAGTCGTGTTTTCTGTTGTGCAGCCTGTGCCTATAATTAAGTTAATACAGAGAATTAGCAGGCAGTGTTTTAAGTATTGGATTTTCATTTTTTGTATATACGGTTATACGGGTCCAATCATTTCATGACTATATAAAAGAACGCTATTTTGTAGGGTTTGTTGCAATTTGTGCCGATTTTCATTAATTTTTGTGATGGGACTCACGCAGCGTTCTCTTTTGTAGCATGATGCACATTGCATCTGGTTGATAATACTTCAAAGTCTTGGATCAACAGCCTCACTTTCCAGTGCGAGCACACCGAAAACACACTCGTGGACACGAGACAACGGGTCACGGCGAACGAAACGCTCAAGTGCCTCAACACCCAAGGCAAATTCTCTAAGGGCAAGGGAACGTTTGTGAGAAACGCCACGCGAACGGAGACGTTCTAAATTTTGAGGCAGTGTATATTCGGGGCCATAGATGATCCGCAGGTATTCACGACCGCGGCACTTTACAGCAGGTTGTACCAAGCCTCGCTTACCTCGAACGATAAAATTCAGTGGTTTGATAACAATACCTTCGCCTCCCTGATCTGTAAGTGCCTCCCATTCGCGAATCGCTTCCGTTTGGCTTGTGTCATCAGTTAAATCCACTGTGCCGTATCGGGTCGCAAGCAGCAAACCATCTTCAGCGTTTTGACAGAGTTTGGTAAGCGTTTGTGTATGCCAGAGGTGATCTTTGTCAAAATACGTCCTGCCTTCCGTCGCGAGCAGGTGGAAGGGTGCCAACTTCAGATCTGTAATAGATTCGACCGACCAGCAGTATTGCTGATACGCCTCTGTGTATTTGGTTACTGCCTCTGTGCGTTGGTGGTAGTTCTCCAAGATACGATTCACGTCAACGCCTCGTTCAGCAGTCGTTTCTAAGGAAGCGACCGCTTCTCCCAGAGCGACACGCGCCGATGTCCCGACTGGTGCGTATTGTTGCTTTAGCAACGCCTGTGCCTTTACCGACCAAGGCATCAACTCACAGTCAAGACACATCCAATCTGTATCAAGATTCTCCCAATAGCCAGCCTTGTCCATCGCTGCTTTTAAGTGTTCAAGTAAAGCACTTTCAACCGACGCATCGTTAAAGAAGGGTCTGCCAGTTCGTGTGTAACAGACACCCAACGTGTCCTCTGCAATGCCAAATCGTTTTCTTGCAGTTTCTGGGTCGCGGCAGATAACAAGGATCGCGCGCGACCCCATGTGTTTCTCCTGCCAGATAACGTCGGTTATGCCTTGCTTGTGGTAATAAGCGAACCCTTCCGCGGGATGTTCGAGCATATCTGATTTGTTCGTTGTTTCGGTTGGGGACATGGTGGGTGGAAGATATATAAGCCATTTTGGGTTTGCAGCGAAACGGCTGATCGCTTCTAAGGCGGTTATAGCATTCTCTTCTCGGATTGTTAGGTTGCCCTGTAATCGCGTGCTGATAACGCGCCTGCCAAGCACATCATTGATATCTAAGATGTCGTCATATCCCTGCGTTTTGGGAGAAGACAGTTCGTCTATTTCATTCAGCAGCGGTTTCACCGGTTCATAATATGTTTGGCGAGCGGTGACGGCTACCAGTTCTTTTTCAGGATAGCGCAACGCCGTGAGTTTGCCTCCGAAAACGCAACCGGTATCGATATTGATTGTCCAGTTTACCCATTGTGGCTCGGCAACTGGCGTGTGTCCATAGACAACCGTTGCAGTTCCACGGTATTCTTCTGCCCAGTTGAGCCGAGTGGGTAATCCGAATTCGTCGGTTTCCCCAGTGGTTTCGCCGTACAGTGCGAATTCTCGCACGCGCCCGGATGCGCGTCCTTGCATCTCCGCCTTCATTCCGGCGTGAGCGACAACCAACTTTCCATCGTCAAGCACATAGTGGCTCACCAAGCCATCTAAGAATTCTGCAATGTGTGTTTTAAATTCCGTTGATTCGTCCGCCAATTGTGCCAGTGATTCCGCGAGTCCGTGTGTCCGATTCACATTTCTCCCGCGGAGTGCCCGAACCAGTTTTACATCGTGATTCCCCGGTACGCAGAGTGCTGCACCGGTTTTGTGCATCTGCATGATGAGACGCAAGACTTCAGCGACCTTTGGTCCTCGGTCGACATAATCTCCCACGAAAACGGCTTTTCTGCCTGCTGGCGGTTCAACGATAGTGTCCCCATCTGGTTGCATTGAGAGTTTATAGCCGAGTTTTTGGAGCAATTCAACCAGTTCGTCAAAGCAGCCGTGCACATCACCAATAATGTCGAAAGGACCTTGCTCGTCTGTAAGGTTTGACCACAGCGGCTGTCGTTCTATATGAGCGGCTTCAACGGTTTCGGGCGTGGACATTACATAGAGAAACTGTCGGAAACCTTCGCGCTTGAGGTTGCGCAGTGACCGACGAAGTTGCTGGTGCTGTTGTCGGATGACGTGCGGTTTTAAATCACGGTCGGGTCGTGTTGCGTTTCTGTCCTGACAGAGTTTTGCTGGCGTTTTGAACACAATAGCGGCGGTTAGGTAATGATATTCGCGCGCAAGTGCAAGCAGCGGTTTTCGTGCGTCGCCTTGGACGTTGGTTGCGTCAATGACTGTCAGTTTTCCGGCGGCAAGCCGTTTCGCAGCGATGAACCGTAATACCTCAAACGCGTCTTTTGTTGCTGTTTGGTCGGTTTCATCGTCCGAAACGAGACCTCGGCAGAAATCGGATGAGAGTATCTCGGTCGGCTTAAAATGCTTTCTTGCGAAGGTGGATTTGCCTGAACCTGAGGGTCCAATGAGGAGTACGAGTGAAGGTTCAGGAATTCTTATTTTCATAGATTATTTTGGGTAAAAATTGCCATCTGCGTCGGCGCGCCAACGTCTGCGGTCATTGGTCCGACTGGGTGAAACGTAACGGCATAACCGAAGCGTTCAGAAATACGAGTTGCCCAAGACTGAAACTCGTCCCGTGTCCATTCAAAACGGTGGTCTTTATGTCGAAAGTTTCCAGCCTGTAGGTTCTCAAATTGGACGTTATATTCTCTGTTAGGTGTCGTCAACACAACTGTCCGGGGACGAGCAAATTCAAAAAGGACGCGCTCAAAAGCGGCAAGTCGTGGTAAATCCAAATGTTCAATCACCTCTATAACCGCAGCTGCGTCGTATCCAGTGAGACGTTTATCTCGATAGTTGAGCGACCCTTGGAACAAGCGAATTCGTTTTTTTTCACGCTCTGGTAAGCGATCGTAATGAAGTTGCTCATGCGCGATTTTCAAGGCACGGTGTGAAACGTCCATGCCGACAATCTCCTCGAATTGCTTTTCACGCAAGAGCTTACGAAGCAGTTTCCCTTCACCGCACCCCAAATCGAGAACGCGTTTCGCGCCACACTGTTTGAGTGCCTCAGTAACCGTCTGCAAACGGATTTCGTTCAAATTGATTCGGGCTTCAGCTTGCGTTTCTTCTGCTGCCTGAGTTGTCTCGTCAGTTTCTTGAGGATCTGTATCGCATAATTGGGCGAGTGCTTGATTGGTAAGCGGACGTAGATGTTTCAAGTAACGACGGACAATGGATTCATGCTCGGGGTGCGCGGCGAGCCAATTTTCACCGTGTTTTAAGAGTTTTTCAATTTCTGCCTCGTCAACCCAATAGTGTTTTTCATCGTCAAGCACCGGAATTAAGACGTAAAGGTGTGTGAGGAGTTCGCTCAAACGACAGGTATTTTTCAGGGTTACCGTGAAATAACGGCTCTCACCCCAATCTGGGAATCGTGTGTCCAGTGTATGTTGCGTTGCGCTTATCGTATAACCGAGCGGCTCGAAAAGCCTCCGCAACGATTGTTCACCGCCTTGACACGGGAGGATGGATAACTTCGCCTCTAAAGGCATCGCCGTCTCCGCGAGTTCTGGACGTTCTTTGCTTTTGCCTGATAACGCACTGCCAAACACCTGCGCGATTGCGACGCTCATAAACGACGAAGCAACATAAGGGCGATCGCTGACGTATGGAGCCAGAGCAAAGTTTTCCCCAGATCGTCCGTGTGGGCGACGGGTCAGTCCAACGGCATCTATATCGAGCAGCAGTGCCACCGTACACCGTTCCGCGCTCGCCTCTGGATAAAAGACGTGTGCGTGTCCAAAGGTAAGTTCAAAGGATTGCATCCGCGCCGGATGTTTGTACAACAGATATCCAAGGTCTGTGGCTGGGGAATGTGTGGTTGAGAGTGTTAAGAGCATAACAGCGATGCCTTTACGAAATAGCGTGTGTTAAAAGCGGTAACGTTAACATCAGTTCGGATCTCTTTCAAAAACCTTAAAACAAAATAGCCCTGGCATCCCGAATTTTGTCCGCAGCAACTTATGATATGATAGCATATCTGATTTAGAAAAGCAAATGTATTCTTGGGGTAGAGTTATTTAGTTTTATGGTAGGTCTCAGAATTACTTAGCCAAGGAAATGCTCCTTTTTTCTGAGTATTTCTGAGTAAATCTTGAAACACAACAGGTTTTGAAAAGGTCGAAAACCTATACGATGACTGGGTTTTAGGCGGTTTCCACTAATTGCACTCAAAAGTTTACTCAGAAAATTTCACACCTTTGCGGTTTAAAATTGTCCAAACTCTTGTAAGGGATAGGTGTCTACATAACTCTAAGATTTACTATAAGAGATAAGTTTACCTATTTCGGAACGAAGTGGAGTGAACACCCTAACCACTGATTGCTATCCAGGATTATCTTTTAACAGGTGTTTTCACGGAGGCTTCACGGAGATTTTTGTCAGCATAGGTATCACATGGGTTCGTGACGTTGATTTAACCCGTTCTCCGTGAAAGTGGTTTTCAGTTACATTTTATTCAACAAATAGATATTTTAAATAAGTCAGGATTTATGAATGAAAATGGGCAAAAAGACCCGAAAACTAAATGCCCGTGTTTTTGGGGGCTGTCAGAATCAGGATTAGGAATGGAAGTTGGCGGTAAGGCCATTTATTACCTGTTGTAATCAGAAATAAATCAGGAAGTTCCAAACAAACCTTAACTTTGGACTGGATAGAACACTAATATTCGCGTTGTTCTTTAAAGGCTCGGTGCAGGAAGTATACTGTAGAAATGCCGAGACCGATGAGGATAAGGAGAATAACAATCGCAGTACCGAGGCGATTTTTTGACTGAGTGTCGACTTGGGTTTCGGGTTTAGGGACTTCAGGTGTTGTTGCTGGTGCCGGTGTACGAGGGGTCGGTGTAAGCGGCATTATTATATTTACTGTTCAATTTTGCTTCTTCTATCCAATCACGCATTCAGCGCAGGACAGACTTTTTTTCGTTGTTCCTCTGAGATTTATTTATCTAGAATAAACGATTCAATGGTCGTTTTCAAAATATCCGTATTTATTCCTTTTTTAATAAATTTAATTTCCATAATACCCATTGAGTTGAACCATGTCTTCCAATATTTCTTAATAATATCAAAATCCTCCGTATACTCTGTTTTATTATTCCTCCTTTGGAGCGCGATCTCAATCATCAAGAACTCTGCACTAAAGTTTTTATTTATAGGAGATAAACCTTGGAATTCCCTTTCCCAATTCTGGATGCCGCGTAGTTGTCTGACCTGCATGTATCTCCCTTGCCTAAGCGAAGTTTCAATATTCCTGTCAAAATTCAGGTAACCATCTGATAGGCAGATAATACAATTGTGAGCATCAGACGGCAAGTAATACTCCGCATAATCATTAAACCACTTCCATATATCTGACCCAGGGAACTTATTCTGGTTTTCAACAACAGTATACAACTCGTCAATCCCCTCAAGTAACATTTTTTTTTGCTTTATAAACGCATCCTTTCCACCCCTTTGGCTTTCAATTGTCAGTTTTCTCATAATATCCTGTTGGATTGGAGGCATGCCAGGTTGCTCTGGGACAACGAAAGTGAGGCGGTGTGGGTGTTCAATTGGATCCCCCATCTTTAAGGTAGCAAAATGAGAGGAAACAAGTTGATCAAATAGGTCCACAATGCTATGCACAATTTCCTTATCCCTTTCCACCTGTCCGGGGTGTATATTTTTAGAAACCCGATTGGATGTATCAAGGATTACGATAATATTTACAGTTTTGGGTGTAGACAATCCTAAGTCCTGTCCCTCAGATTTGTGCACGTTCAGAAAAACAAAAAGCACTATACATACAGATACAAAAATTTTCATTTTTTTATTTATAAGTCCTTAAGTTGTTGTGAGAGTGGCTTTGTACTGTTCAAGTGTATCGTTTGCGAGATTTTGAATATCTTTAATTTGGGTCGAGACACTATCAGATAACTCGGTTTTGCTTTGGGCAATATATCGACACCATCCGCTGATAAATTCGTTAGCTTGCGCCTCCAACTTCTTTAAGTCGGTGATTTTTACGCGTTGCCGCTTTAATAAAGCCTCAATTTCGGTTTCACACTCGTTAATTTCCGTCTGAAGACTCTCAACCTGTTCATTGAGTTCGTCAATTTTACTTTCCACACCTTCTTTTTCCGTATTCAAGCGGGCAATTTTTAACTTGATCGGGTGTTTGAAAGTCTGTTCAATTTTCTTTTTGTAGTTTTCTTTCTCCTGCTTAAGTTCGCTAATTCTATTTTCCAATTGTCGAATTTCTGAAGTTAAAGTGACCAATTGAACCTTTCCAGGATTCTTTTCAGATACTATTTGCTTACGCAATTGTTCCGCTTCGTTCTGATGTGGACGCACGCGTTTCCAGAGTTCCTGAACGTAATAGAAAACGAAACTGAGCATCAAGGCAACGACAAAACCCAAAAGAAGAATAAGAATAAGATCAGAGTTCCATAACGACCAGTCTCCGGCAGCTTCTCGCCCTTTCGTCTCTACCCGAAAGTTATATATATCCCGCGAAATCTTTTCTGCTATCTTGAAATCGAGAATAAATACAATCCCGAGTCCTACTAACCCTACTATATACCTGCCTATACGCCGACCTAACTTTTCTACATTGTTTTCCATGAAAAAGTTTTCTATGAAAAAGCAGTGAATCATAAGGGCAAACCCTACAAAAACAAATGGAAAGAAAATGATAAGCCAATTTTTCGGTTCTGCTTCCCAGGCTTCAGATAAAGCGGAAGCGTTAATAATCTTATCGGAGGTAACACTTTCTGCGATGAGGGATTTTTCACCGGCTGATGCATAAAAGACGATGAGATAGAAAAGCATACCTAAAACTGTGAATGTGGCAAAGATCGCAAAAATGAGTTGAAAAATAGAAATCTTTTTGGGAGTAGTACCATCAACGGACATGTTCAATTCTGTAGGTGTAGGGGCTTCCAATTGAACTTCCAGTCCAGCAAGTTCTATCTTCTTGGCAGCAAGGACTTCCATCTCATTTTCGATATTTTCTTCTATGTCCGTCAATGTATTCGTATCGCCATTCAAAGGCTGTCCATTCGCATCTGCAGAGGTTTCCAATTCTACTTGAAGTTGGGCTAGATCTGCATCTTTCGCTGCGAGTTTTTCTGTCAGTTCATTGATGCTATCCTGACGGTCAAGTTTCTGTTGTTCAAGACGCTCTTTATCTTCAACTAGGTCATTTATTCCCGCTTGGATATCCGCGTTACTTGTTTCTATTTCCAGTTCCTCGTTCCGGACAATAACATTGAGGTGTTCTTGCAATGCCTCTGTAACCCCTCTGCCTGCTGCTGCACAAGTAAAGCCATTGTCAGCACTATAGTAACGTTCACCGACCATATAGATCTTCCTATTGAGTTTTCGCTTTTCTTTTGAAACGCGTTAAAAAATGTGATGTCCACTTTCGCCAATTGGGAGCCTTGTGAAGTTCTTCAATCAATTTAATAGCATCATCAGCTGAATACTGAAAGAACTCCCGATGCTTGTTAATACGGTGTTCGGAAAGTTTGTTATGCACGGCACCTTCAAGTTTTTCAGGGTTTTCACAAGGAAACTCATAGGCAACCTCAAAGGGCAATGGAACACCTGATTTACTTTTTCCACCATCTCTATAGAGTTCGTCCGCTCGTTCACGGGCACTCCTCGTTGTAAAGCCAATTTTTATCAAGCCCGGCATTGCTTGATTCTTTAAGATATAGACACACCCCATCTGAAGAGGACTCCTTAAGAATTTATCAGCGAAAACATGACTCTCAAAACTTTTAGAAAATCATTATGGTGACACAAGTTGTCACCTTTCTATAGACATAACACACCACTGCGGTGCGGGGTCTTAACAACACGATTTTCTACAGGTGTATTACTACTACAAAGTAAAGAAAGCACTTGAAAAAATTTCTGGATAGTGCACAAACCGCCCAAACTATAGTAACCCGAGAATAACCATAGCAAACCATACAGAAAAGCAGAAATTTGTCAAATTAAAAAATCGTTCATTTACCTCTGTTTTTTGTTGAGGGTATAGGTTATGGGTGTGTGTTGGAAAGTATGGACAAGTTAGTGAAAAGGTGTTAGAATGCCTCAACTCTAATTTTCCAGATCGCTGGATTTCAGTTTTTCGAGCACCGGTTGAATTTCAGGCGTAAACACCTCTTTGAATTTCAGAAGATTCTCAACATGCCATGCTCTGATGGATGCTAACACATTTGCATCAGCAGTAATGTCGCCAACCCGCGAAAGCCCAATTTCAGATTTTAACAGGGTATCATGCCGGTACCAATATATGGGTACATCGAACTTGGCATTGATTTTGGCTTCCTGTTCTTTGAGAATATCAAAAAAGTTTTTGTTTTTTTTCTTATCATCGAACTTAATATAGAGTCTCGTATGCACTTGACCCTTTCCCGCAAATTTGACAAGATAACGAACGCCCGAATAGCCTGAGCTAAAATAGTGGTAGTTATTACCTCTGGGGCGAGGTGCCTTGGTAAAGTTATGCTGTTCCCGCATCTCGTCAATCAGTTTCTGAAAATAGGCGGTATACTTCTCACTTAGATTTGGGATAGCAGTAGACGGTGTACTCCTCGAACGTGAGTCTGGCGATGGTGCGGACACATCACTTTGAGATGCCTGTGTTTCACTTTCTGAGATGTTGCCCAGAAAGGCAAATATCTGTTCATCGGTAGGCCTACTGCCACACAAACGTTCGGTCTCAGATTTTACAGTCTCTATTAAAAACTTTGAGTCTTCTGATTTGCCGGATACCAAATTTTCCCATGCTTTTGGTAAATGCCTTGGAGATTCTCTTTGTTGAGAGAGCTTCTGATAATCTTCAACGATGGATCGCCCTGCTTTCCCTGTTTGTACAGATTCATAGTTCAGGTATCTGTTCAGGCAGACAGCAATTGTCTCACTATTGTCTGTGATGAGATCTAACTCCTGCACCAGACGTTCTGTATAGCCTCCTGATCCCGATGGATAAAAAAAACGCCACTTCTGTCCGTCCGTAAGGATCGGGATAGGGTCTCCTTCGTGAAAAGCATATTCAAAGAGTTGCCTTTCTGCTGCCTTAATCTTTCCAACCCGCTTCACTTCAATAAAGACAAGTGGTTTTTTTGCCGGATGACACAATGCGTAGTCCACTCTACCTCCATTGACGGGGTATTCCGGAAAAACGACTTGTGTATCGAACGTTGGCCATCCCAAAGAATTGAGCAGCCTATCCACAATGCCTTGACGTACCGCAGTTTCATTCCTAAATTGTTGCTTTTCTAATTTTGAACGTATATCATCAATATGTTCCTTAATTTCCATACATCTTGTCCTTCTTTCTATTGGACTTCTCTGCCTAGTCTTTTACTCCCATGCTCACATCTGAATGGGTATCCCCGAAAAAAGATAGGCAGTTTGACAGCACAACCTAACAGGATATGCTACAAAAGCGTACCACGTAAACTCTATTCTAATAAAAAAATAAGAATTTGTCAAATGTATTCTATCCGCTTTACCGACCGTCAATAGCCGTTAATCGTTGGCACTTAGCAATTGGTCTCCATTAGCGATAGACCAATAGCCAACCACCAATAGCCAATAGCCGACTCACACATCCTGCAAATCCGTAAATCCTGAAAATCCTGATGCTGACAACAAAATGCACCAAAAATCCGTGCTGTCCGCGATTCAGACAAGCGACGAAATATAGATACTACCAACTATTTTTGGTTTATGGTAGATCACGGAATTACTTATACACTTGGCATCGGCGAGGTTAGGAAACCCCGCCTACCAGGGGGTGGAGATGTGCATTTATTTTCGGAATTCACTATAAGACAGGGCAGTTTAGGTTTCCGATAGGATTGACGTTTGGGTGTACGGGTGCTGGTGATGAGGAAAAAGAAAAGGTGACAGCCCAAAGAGAACTGCCACCTTAAGGGGTTGGATATTGAAAAACACGACGAATTTCAAGGCGCGCCGAACCTTGCATGCGTTTGTCGTGTGTTGAAGTTCCGATGCCATTCTGACAGCGTCGAGATCGCGGCTGCCTCGCTCTCGAAATGCTCAAAGAGGCTGGATAATCGACTCAATACGAGCAAGTTCTTGATGTGTTTGCCGACATGGATAACCCCAATCCGTCCTTTCTTGTGCTTGGCGAGTGCGCGGGCTTGCATGAGTAAACCCAGTCCTGAAGAACTCATCCGCTTGACATGCTCGAAGTTGATAAGGAGGCGAGGTTCATCGTCCGCTGCGATGTGCGGCAAAATGACTGCCCGCAACTCTGAGACGTTAGCTCCGACGATTTGTCCAGAGGGTTCAAGGATTGTGATACCGTCCCGAAAACGAATGTGAGTTGTCATGATGGTTCTCCTTGTCGGTGCGAGTGATTATTTTCAGAGATTTTCAGATTTCGATGATCGATGCGCGTTGACTTCAGACGGGGCATCCGTCATTAAGACGTAAGTATGCGGATTTGAGCTTTGTCAAAAGACTTTTCATCAATTGGCTCACTCTGCCTTTAGAAACGCCGAGGGCCTCGGCGATTTGCGTACCAGTGTAGTCCTGAAAGTATTTCAACCGCACGATTTCCTGCTCCTGATCGGTGAGCCGGTTGAGCATTGCAGGAAGCCGTTCTCGGAATTGTTCGATATGAATATCTTCAATGACTTCATCTTCAAAAGATTCCGCGGCAGCGGCGGCGGTATAAAGTTCAGCCGTCAATGGATTCAAGGCAGTGGGCACATCGTCGGAGAACTCAGATATCACAGATTCAACAATTGAGCAGGGCAGATACCTCAGCTCCTGACGGCGTTGAGACCAGAGCCTGTGACAGACGCGGGATTTTATGAATGTGATAAAACTTGCTTGGCTCGGATGTATCGGATCGTACTTCGGGGTTTCTTCGAGTATCGTCAGATATGCCAGTTGCCGGAAATCGTCACGTTGGGCTTGGAGCCCCGCGTCGCACATGCCACGCATTGACAGATCGATGCCTCAGCGGTCAGCAAATCATCAGGATCAACATAAAATGGACATTGACCTCGGTTCCCTGGATGGCGATCTTCTCTCATGAGGCATCTCCTTAAGATGGTTGAACGGCTTCAAAGAATTAGTTGAAAAGACGTTTACTTAATTATATACGCCAACGCGGAAAAAGTTTAGCTTTTTTTTTTACAATTGACGAAAATTCGTCTTTTAAGTTTCAAAGAATTGTAATTGTGAACGAACCGATACGTTAGAAGAAGCAGATCAGGCACAGTGAGGCGGTGCAATTTTCAGCGGCCCTGAACTGTCGAAAAAATTTATTCCATTAATACTATCATCCCACAACCGATCCTGGCACCACCGCCCGGTTGAATTGGCGGGACGATCGCTGATGCATTGGTATGGGAATGTGGCGGTGTCCCGGGTGGATGTTCATGCGGTTGGACCATCTGTGTGTCCATTTCCATATTCATATCCATCTGCGGATGCGCTACGTGCGGATGCGTGAGGAAAGTGTCCCCAGTTTTGTGAACCATGATCAGTTTACCGAGGATGTCGGTATTCGGATCGCCGCCGAGAGACCAAAATGGTGTTGTCCATTCAAGCGTCCCCGTGCCATCTTCACTAACCGAGATATTTCCAATTTCGCCTATACCGATAGGGGGTGTATCAAGTGTTGCTTGAACAACGGGTATACCCGGTGTCCCAGTGGGCACTCCCATCGGATGCCAGTGCGGTCCAATGTCAGCGCAGCTGCCGGTATGGAGATGCATCGCGTGTAAACCCGCGGTAGCGTTCTGAATTTCGATGTGAACGTGAATGCCTCCGTCTACTTCCGTGAAGGTGGCGGTGCCAGTAATACCGCTCCCGTCTATCTCAGAGATTGTAGCGACTGCGATTTTGTCTACAAGTTCTGCGGTAATAACCTCTGTCGGGATTTTTTCGCAACCGGTCAGAAGAAGTGTAGTGGTAATAAGGGGTACTAACGCTGCGTACATGTAGGATCTGATATTCATAAAGATAGAGATTGTTTCCTTTCATGGATTCAGTTGAGGTATTTCTGGATTAAATTATATCACGCTTCAGTGTTTCAGGGCAAATTGTATCAAACTTTGCCTTGATTAGGGCTTGACATTCCGTCTCATATTGATACAATATGGAGATACTACCTCAAAAACATGGAGGACTGAGATGGGATATAAATTAGATCCAAACGCGATGTATCGGATGCCAACACATTTTGGACCCAGGACGGGACCGAGATACGGACCCGATGGCAGAAAATTTGAGTGTAAAGATAACCCGAAATCGACATCGGTTACGGTCAGTTTCCTGACAAATAGCGAGCAGCTTGAGGCGTTTCTACCCCCAGGTTTCTCGCTTAACGGCGAACCCGTTGTGTCTGTGTCCGGTGGGTATATGAAAGAAATTGAGTGGCTTGCAGGGCGCGGCTACAATACCCTCGGCGTGAGTTTTCCAGCGGTTTATGACGGCGAAGTAGATAGGGCGACCGGCTCTCTGTTGACGGTGCTCTGGGAAAACCTGACGGATCCGATTTTGACGGGACGTGAGGAATTAGGTTTCTCCAAAATCTATTGTGAACTTCCCGATCCGCTCACTTTTAACGGTGAGACACACTGCACTGCGAGTTGGATGGGTTTCAAGTTCATGGATATGCACGTGAGAGCGACAGCGCAGGTCCCGATACCACCCGCATCCCCTCCGGGGTCCCCACCCGTTACTGGGAAGGGGGAGCAACAGCCGAGGGGTGACCAACCGCTCACGGGGACACTCCACTATAAATACATGCCGAGGACGGGTGAGTGGGGGACTGCGGATATTGCCTACGCTGTGCTAACGCCTGCGAGTTCGCCGAACCGGGTCGTGCAGGAGCAGTGGCGCGGTGAAGGGACGGTGCAGTTCCATAAAGCCCGTTGGGAAGACCTGCCGACGCAATATAACATCGTTAACGCCTTCCACGCATTGGAAGTCAAGGAGTGGCGCGGCGCGTCTATCGTCAAAAGTGTCGGGGGGAAGGATTTGAGCGATCAGCGGATTCTGCGTTAATTGGCTATTGGCTATTGGCGGTTCGCTATCTTGCTGACTGCTGATTGCTAATCCATTACCGTACCGCCTGAAACAGTAATGGAGACCCCTGTTAGGTAGGCGGCTTCGTCTGAGGCGAGGAAGGCAGCCATCTTGGCAATGTCTGTTCCCTCAGCGAGTCGCCCGAAGGGGACGGCTGCCTCGGAGCGACGTGTGTATTCTGTGAGCTGCTCAT
Source organism: Candidatus Poribacteria bacterium (assembly GCA_963662915.2). GTDB lineage: Bacteria > Poribacteria > WGA-4E > WGA-4E > WGA-3G > WGA-3G. Next base: position 4,883,298 of record CAXXEU010000002.1, read on the forward strand.
CAGCGGAAAGCGTATCAGGCATTAGCACGGATGCCAGATGCCCCATGCGCTCTGTGTCCACAAGTCCAGGACAAATCGCATTGACGTTGACCTGATAAGGCGCGAGTTCCTGTGCGAGGCACTGTGTGAAACCGATGACGGCGAATTTTGAGGCACTATATGCAGCGAAGCGCGCCGAGCCCCGTTTCCCGGTAACAGATGAGAGATTAATAATTTTGCCACCCGTTCCCTGTGCGATGAGGTGGCGTGCCACTGCCTGCGAACAGAGGAACACACCTTTCACATTGACCCGCTGCACCCTGTCCCAATCCGCTTCAGCCAGATCGACGACAGGCAGGCGATCCTTACCCGCGATCGTTCCAGCGTTGTTAACGAGAATGTCGATTTTCCCGAAGTGTGCGACGGTCTGGTCTACCATCTGCCGCACCTGTTCTGCATCCCCAACATCCGCGACGACACTGAGGGCGCGTTGTCCCATCGCTTCAATCTCGCTCACGACACCGGGCAATCCTTGCCAGTCTGACTGGTCTGCCGCGTAGGGATGCTCAGCAATATCGTTGACAGCGACATCCGCACCTTCTTTTGCCAAGCGCGTCGCAATCGCACGTCCAATGCCGTTTCTGCCCCCCGCCCCTGTTACTAAGGCGACTTTTCCGTTTAGGTTGTACATTGGGATGTGACTCCTTTGAAATGTGCTATCCGTTAGATGAAAAAAGGCTCAAACCAAGTTATTACTGGATTCAAGCCGATTTAGAAAATGTATAGTGTTGGCACTTATCGGACGTTTTTGATGCGTCCCCATGTGGTTGTGAGCTTGGCTTTCGGGTCTACCGGAAAACTATCATCGCCGAAGAACTCAATTTCGCCAATTTGAAAGTACGCCCCAGCCGGGTTCGATGCGGTGTCAAAAGTAACATGCCGAAAGAACCGATACCCGGTTTTTTGAACGTCGTAATCTTCTCCTGCCTCAAAAAGGACGACTTGCAGGCGCTGATCCCAAAAGCTTTTCCCGTCGTGAGCAAAGATGGTCGTAAAATCCTCGCCGTCGTTCGACCCCTGAACCTCCCACACTGTGGGGTCCCTGGCAGGGACATCGTTCGCTGAAGACATTGTGAAATGTGTCAATGCGTACTGCTCCTCAAACTCAGCCGTCACGTGTAGACCTTCTTTCGGAATGCCGCCCCCACGTCCGCAGCACCATTTGTCATTGCTGGGACCAAGGCGGTTATCGAAGACGTTAAATGCATTTTCCCCGCCCGCGAATCCGGGTTCATCGTTGGCTGAGAAAATGGCGTTGTAACCGTCATCTGATTCAGGTTCACCATCGTCTTCTGGGTCGGTTAGGTCTCCGCCGAGCAGTGATTCCGTTCCTGTTCCCAAGACTTCCTCCGCCTGTGCCATGTCGCTCGTGCCGATAACACAAAAGGCTATCATCAACACAAATCCTGCGAATACTAACATAATTTTCATGCTGTTCAATCTCCTAAAGAAATGAGTCTCACTTTTACGTGAGTTTCCACTTCTTATGTAACTCTAAAATATATTGATATAGAGTAACACATACACAACCCCATTTTCAAGGAAATGCACAGAATCTTTCAAGGCATCGCACATCAAACACCCTTCAGTCGAGACATACTGATCATCGATGAGAATCGGAGCGTTGTTATGGAATTTACTGTACTAACCCAAGTTGCTACTAATAGGCCTCGCACATTTCAGATTGAAGCCTACGAAGAGATGCTTCAACAGCGAGTGCAAGCCTTTTCGGTACTGGATAGAATCTGGGAAAAAGTGCCAGCGGTAAGTGAAGAAGAAGCACATACCGATATTGAACAGGCAATTGCTGAGGCCCGCGCCGAGAAAACACGTAAAGTTTGCATACTTTCTAATCCTGTCCATCCTAAAATCCTGTAAATCCTGATTCTGATAATGCGCCGCCAAAATATTTACACACCTTCCCAAAATTGTAGGGTGCAAAATTTGTATTATTTTGCTTTTATTGCTATACTATTCAAACCAGTTTTCGGATGGCACCACCACGAATCATACCCCCTACTCCGATTCTGCTACCCTTCCACCGTGGTCGGTGAATAAACGAACTGGGCTCGGAAACCGAGATGAACACGCTATATTATGGTGTCTCTTAATGGGGCAACAAATTTCTATTAATTTGTTTACAGAAGGATAGAAAGGGAGATGTTAATGGACTTTATCGAGGAACTTAGTAATCTATCTGCCAGAATCGTAAAGCAAAAAGATCTTATTCAGACCGAAGAGGCAACAAAAAATGCCTTTGTCATGCCCTTTATCAACTTGTTGGGATATAACGTATTTGATCCGACAGAAGTAGTGCCTGAATTTACTGCTGATGTTGGCACAAAACAGGGAGAGAAGGTTGACTATGCTATTTTCAAAGATGATGAAGTCATCATGCTCATTGAGTGTAAGAAGTACGGTACAGATTTGGCTGACGTTCACGCTTCACAACTTTACCGTTATTTTTCTGTGGTTCACGCTCGAATTGCTGTATTGACCGATGGTGTTCTTTATCAATTTTACACCGATTTGGAAGAATCGAATAAAATGGACACCAAGCCTTTCCTTGAATTCAACATGCTTGATATTCAACCAGCGTTAGTCAATGAGCTTAAGCGGTTTACCAAGTCCACCTTTAACTTGGATGCAACCCTTACCGCTGCAAGCGACTTGAAGTATACAAAAGAGATAAAGCAAACCCTGATGGAACAACTGGAAGCACCTTCCGAAGATTTTGTTCGATTTTTCCTATCTTACGTTTACAGTGGCTTAAAAACGCAAGCGGTAGTTCAGCAATTCACAGACATTGTCAGACGCGCATTGAACCAGTTCCTGAATGAACAGATTAATCAACGTTTGCAGTCTGCAATCGAGAGAGGGGAAGCTTCGGAAGAGTCAGTTGAGGTTGAAGAATCCGATGAATCAGTCGATGAAGAAGTTGAGTCGCGTATCGAAACGACCGAAGAGGAGTTAGAGGGCTTCTATACCGTCAAGTCTATTGTTCGTGAAGTGGTTGCTCCAGACCGAATTGGACACCGGGACACCATAAGTTATATGTCCGTTGTGCTAGATGGTAGCAGTCGAAAAGCTATATGTCGCCTTCATTTTAACAGTGCTAGAAAATACCTGGGTTTATTCGATGAGGATAGAAATCATGAGCGGTTTGAAATTGGGAGTATAGATGATATTTACGAGTACGCAGAGCAACTGAAAGCAGCTGCCCGACATTATGAGGCTTCTGCAGTCTCAGAAAGTTCAGAGGAGTAGTTTCCAGTGCCTTCTGGATATAAGGAGTCTACCGCGGGGCATACCTACGATTATGAGGCGAGGTAGAGATTATTAGATGAAATGTAGGTTGGACGTGGAATTAAACTTTATCACGGATCTGTTGCGGTTGGAGCTGGCATTGAGAGTTACGCCGCTGGTTCGGAAGACTGTTGAGTCGGTGAAGCAGTCCCTGGGGCTGATTTGGAGTTTGATATTTCCTTGCAATGAATGGACAGGAGGTTCGTTTTATAATGCAACCGGTGTAATCTGCCTACCTCTGTTTGCATTTTTTTCACTTTTGTGATATACTTATCATTGAAAAAATAATATGTGTATAGTATAATATGGAGAAGGTATGCAAAGAAATTCTTTTTTTCATGAATCTAGAGTGAGTTCACAAGTCAAAACAAGGATTGTTGTGAAATACTTCTGGTCTTGGGCGAAAGTTATAATTCCAACGGCTAAAAGATCGAAAAACAAAATCGGTTATGTAGATCTTTTTGCCGGTCCAGGCATCTACGAGGATGGAACAGAGTCTACCCCAATCCTTGTCCTGAAGAAAGCAGCTGAAGATAATGACATACGCAACATGCTTGTTAGTATCTTTAACGATATTGATTCTGATCATGTCCAAAACCTTAGAGATGCCATTAACTCAAGTCCGGAGATAAGTATGCTTAAACGGAAACCTAGTGTTATCAACACGGAAGTTGACGAGGAACTTGCTAAAGTTTTCGAGTCTATGAAAACAATACCAACTTTATTTTTCGTAGACCCGTTTGGGTACAAGGGTCTGTCAATTCAACTGATTAACTCTTTCGTTAGAAATTGGGGGTGCGATTGTATATTCTTTTTTAACTACAATAGTATCAATAGGAGCATAACTATTGATGCTGTTGAGGCGCATATAGATGCGCTTTTTGGAAAAGCGCGAGCAGATGAACTCCGCAGTTTGCCACCTATGGAATCATCTGACCGTGAGTTATCCATAATTAAGGCAATATCCGAATCGCTAACAGAAAACGCAGGTGAGTTTGTTTTACCTTTTCGCTTTAGAGATGAGCGTGGCACGCGTACAAGCCACTACTTAATTTTCGTTTCTAAGGATAGAAGAGGCTATGAAATTATGAAAGAGATCATGGCAAAGGAAAGTTCGGACTCAGAACAAGGTGTCCCTTCATTTGAATATAATCCTGCACCCTACCGACAAACGTTCTTATTTGGGGACTCACGCCCACTTGATGATTTAGCCGACATGTTGTTGACCAATTTTGAAGGTAGAACGTTGACGATGAAGCATATCTATGATCAGCACAACGTTGGAACACGGTATATTAAAAAAAATTATAAGGATGTTCTCGCTAATCTTGAGATTGAGGGAAAAATCCAAGCCAATCCACCAGCAAGCAAGCGTCCAAGGAGGAAAGGAGAGGTTACGTTTGCTGACCACGTCAAAGTAACATTTCCACCGAGGGAGGGATCTCAAAATGGCAACTAAATCCAAAATTGAATGGACACAATCTACTTGGAATCCAATTAGAGGATGTACCCGTGTCTCTGAGGGTTGTCGGTTCTGTTACGCCGAACGAATTGCTGCTAGGTTTACAAAAAAAGGATTAGCTTATGAAGGACTTGCAAGAATGACTAAGGCGGGTCCAAGATGGTCAAATAAGGTGCGGCTTGTTCCGGAGTTACTTGATGCTCCATTGAAATGGAAAACACCTCAATTGATTTTTGTCAATTCTATGAGCGATTTGTTCCATGAAGACGTTCCGTTGGAATTTATTTTAAGGGTCTTTGACACGATGCACAAAGCAACACGGCATCAGTTCCAAGTGCTTACAAAGCGGTCCCAACGTTTGTTTGAACTTAGTAGTGAAATACAATGGCCCAAAAATGTGTGGATGGGAGTCAGTGTTGAAAACCAAGATTATACGCACCGAATTAACCATTTGCGACAAACAGATTCTCATATCAAATTCCTCTCTCTTGAACCACTGATAGGAGCACTCACTCACCTTGATTTAACTTCTATAGATTGGGTCATTGTTGGCGGAGAATCTGGTCCCCAAGCGCGTCCTATGCAAGAGGAATGGGTAATTGATATTCGAGACCAGTGCCACCGAGCAGGTGTTCCCTTCTTCTTCAAACAGTGGGGTGGTCAGAATAAAAAGAAAAAAGGCAGGATTTTGGAAGAGAGGACTTGGGATGATTTACCTATTTCTTATAATGGTAAACGGTGGGTGTCGCTCGTAGCTTAGTTGTACCGCTTTCACGGAGAACGCACAATTTCACTTTCAGAAACCCAGTGAAATCAAGGGTTCCCAAAAACCTCCGTGAAGCCTCCGTGAATCCGCCTGTTAACTGAGTGCTGAAAGCGTAGCGACCTGACCGCTGACTACTAAGGCGACCAGAGGACGTACGTCGGCATATCGAACAGTGTTCCAATCAATGCCCAACCGCCTACAAACACATAATCGCCCATCACCAGACCTAAGAAGAATGGGATTGCGCGTTGGTGCGCGCGTAAACCGAAGATTGAGACGATGATGAACTTTATCATCCAGCCGAGATAGACAGAGAACCAAAAGTCTGCGAGTCCACCCCACGTTGCAGCGGTCATTACATATCCGATCGGATGGAAGGGCCACCACATAAATTTGTGGCGTAGGAAATAGAGAATCCACGTCATCCCCGCACCGATCCCCATAGATTGTGTGCCATCCCAGTTCGGACCGGCTGGATTGTTAAGCCAGTGCTCCAAACGTCTCCCGAAAACTTCATTGCCGATACCGACGATATAGCCGTGCACTGCCAGGGCACCTGTCTCATAAATGAGATAGAGAAACGCCCAAAACGATGCAAGGGTACCGATAATGATTGAGAACATCATCACCCAGACGAGTTTCCGACTGTTTATCCCTGCACGTTCAGCGAGTTTGAATCCCTCTAATTGGTTCGGCATTGGATGTGAGACATTGAGTCGGTTGAGCCAGTAGTAGAAGGAGATAATCGTGAGGTTACCGGTTCCGACGAATCGCGCCCCAAAGGTTACAACCATTAACCGTGCGGGATCGAGGGCGAGGATTTCATGTGAGGGTGGCCCGAATTCGGCACGCACACGCGTAACACCGATTGCCATCACGGTGAAAATAACAATAAAACCGAACACACCGCCTAAAGACATGCCTGCCTTCACCGAAAAGAGCGTAAGCCCGACGCTCCCCAAGATTAACCCAATGACAGCAACGCGGTAGGGCATCGGTTCGTTTGAATCGTCAAACGCTTTTTTTGCCATAAAGCAATTTTTGATGACATCAATGAGATGTCTCCGGGTTCCCCACAACGCCAGCGCACCAACAGCAAGCCATGCACCCCCTGCGCGTTCTGCAAAATAGAGTTCACCTTCACCCATCATCCCCATACGCACAATCCGTTCCGCTTTGCCAAACAAATAAAAGAACCACGCCGACATTGAGATGTCCAACGGCACGAAAAACGTGAGTCCTATAATAAACGGGAAGATGGATAGCGGGAGCCACCCCACAGCGTTCCACGGTTTGTCCGTGAACAGATGTTGGATAGAGTAGGAACTGAGTTGGATGGCGGGGACTTGCGGAAATAGGTAGCTCAATCCTACGAGAATTTCAATACCTGCGGCGACTGAAAAGCCTATCCACATCGTGCCGTTTTTGTAAAAACTTTTCCGTCCTTGTGCCATCTGCAGCGGGAGTTGGATTATCGGATAGGCTAATTTTTCACGCTCCGTCCACTGCACACGGATGATGCTATTCAGACATATCAGTGTGAACCAGATCAGCGTAACAAATCCTGTCCAGACCAGAATTGGCACCATCCAGCCGCGTAGATGTTTCGGGAGGTAGAAACTCAAGCCTCCCTTAAAGTAGGCGTCCAGTGCGGAGTCTTGCGGCACAAACCACGTCGGGATGTAACGCCAGAAGAGATGCGACCATTCGTTTTCAATCGTGGCGAACCGGAAGGGGTGCGCGAGGGTACCAATAAGGAAGGTCATCATCGAGTGGCCGCCGATGGTGGATACCATAACGACCATGATATAGATAACGAGGAGTTCTTGGGTAGTCAACGCTGTGCGAGGCGAGAGTTTTTTCCAAGCGAAATTAAAGCCGATGACAACAAAAAGGGTGAAAACGGCATTGAAAAAGAGCGAGACGAAGTTAAGAAGGAATTGCGGTTGAATCATCTCAGCCGCGTAAGCGAGCCAATAGGCGTTCCCAATAATCAGGACTGTCCCGATAAAGAGTGCGCGAAAGGTAATTCCAGATGTAAAGGAGCCGTTAGAGTTTGGCATGCTTGGATAGCTGAATGGTTATCGGCTTTCAGTCTTCAGTTATCAGTTAATACCTTGTAGCAGTGGCGTATCACTTGAATACCACAACTCTTAACTGACAACTGTTAACTGTTAACTGACAACCGACTTATTCTTTCAAGGCACCCCACGTGAGTGCGATTTTACCTGACGCTTCGACATCTAATATTTCGTCGTCAAAGATGAGGTCGCCGTAGGCGAGACCATCCCAGGCACCACCGGGTATCCATCCGATCTGATGCTCGCGTCCACCGCCTTCACAATCATTGGCGTGGAAACTGAGTCCGATAAGTAATCCGTCTTCCGCTTTAAACTTGTCACCTTGCCCAGGATTTGCGTGCTGCGGATTGCCGCGCGGTTTGGTGGGATCGATAGCGACTTCGTAGATATAGTCGTTGCCGTTCTTAATCAGGACCCACTCCGTGTTTTCCTTGGATGCGGCGGCAGAGAGGTCTTTGCCATTCGCACCGAGTGTCCACTGCACGAGGGTGTCCCGGACCATACCATTTTCAAAATCAAACATAAATTCGACGCTGTCATCTTCCCACCACCTGGCACCAGGCGGGTTAACATCTTGCAATTTGTCATCTGTAATTTCAACAGCGAAGTAGATACGGGTCGGCTCTTTGGCAGTCCATGCCACCCTACCTTGTCCGGTAAAGTCACTGGCTTTTGGGACTCCGTCCCCAACATCCTTCAGTTCATCAAAGGCGACAATTTCGGCGCGTTTCCACTCGCTGAGATCGCCATCTATTTTGAGGTTCGTAATCTGTTTTGCGACGTATTCTTTATCGCGTTTGGCATCGACAGGTAGGTTTATGACCAAGCATAGAAACGCGACAGCTGCAGTAACCGTGATAGCGTTATTAGCAGATTTTAGAAGATACCTAATCTTTTTCATTCGAGAACTCCTTTGTCTTTCAGTTTTGAATCAGTTGTGCTTGTGTACCGTTCCCCTTCATTACGTTACAGGCACTGCACAACAACTGGCGATTATCAGGAGTATCAGTGCCTCCTTCGGATTTTCGGAGGATGCGATTGACTGTCATATTACGGAAGGGGAATGGAACTTGACAGCCGTTGCATTTGCCTTCCTGAAGTCCGAATAGTTTGTGTTTGTGGGTTTGATCCTCTGTGTTCGGTTTTGGTTTAGGTGTGTCGGTTCGGTGGATAGTCTGTTTGATGATACCGTGCTGTTCGAGGCGCAGCTGGACGAGTTCAAAAGATTTCGGGCTTAGGTCTATGCCGATCCATTGACGTTGTAGTCGTTCAGCAGCGACACATGTCGTAGCACATCCACAAAAAGGGTCGAGTACCATATCACTCGGATTGCTACTCGCCCGAATAATTCGTTCTAAAAGCGCGATCGGTTTCTGTGTGGGATATCCGATCCGCTCTTTACTTTTTGCTGTCAAGTTCGGAATATCTACCCAGATATTGTTGAGGGTCCTGCCTTTTTGTTCGTCGAGATACCGTTTATACCGCGGAACATTTCCCGGCCGTAGTTGCACGATGCGTCCTGCTTGGATTTCTTTGTGCATTCGCGCTTGTGCCCATCGCCATGTTCTGGTGACTCCCATGATATCGTAAGTCAGGTGGGAATCGGGATCTTGGGTCTGCGCCGTTAGGGAGGTATACGAGACAAGCCGTCCGGTGTCGGGTTCGACGTAACAATATTGTTTCTTGGTTTTTTCATCCAAGTTCGTCAGGTCGTAAGGAATCGTGACAGCCTTCGGATTCCAGACGAACGCGTTCGTTTTTGAATACCGGAAGATGACATCCGAATCTCGTGCGAGTCCTTTTTTCAGGTTCCCCTTAGAAGTTACTGCCCGTTGCCAAATAATCTCGTTTCTAAAGTTGTCTTTCCCGAAAATACTATCCATCACCATTTTGAGATAGTGGCTGGCGTTATCATCGCAATGGAGATAGATAGTGCCAGTCGGTTTGAGGATTCGGTGCATCTCAAGCATTCGGATGCTCATCATGATGAGATAGGCTTTCATCGCCTTTCCGTGACTAAATTCAGCGGCACTGATAGTGTGATAGAGTTCGGGTTCCTTGTCTGCGAGTTCACCGTGGGATGCGTTATCTAAATCGTCGAGTGTCCAAGAGTCTTTAAAACCTGCGCCTGCGGCTTCGCTGCTGATTGGTGCCGCAAAAGTCCGGTTAGAGTTGAAAGGTGGGTCGAGATAAATCAGATCTATCGTGTCTGTGTCAAGACCGCGCAGGATCGGTAAATTGTCCTTCTCAAAGATGGTTCGGTTCTCGACGTTCATAAGGTAGTAGGCACACTCCGCTGTGCCGTAACATAAAGTAGTAGGCGCACTTATGAAAAGCGCGCCCATAGGAGACGTAACGTTTTATTGACGTGCTTTGATGTCGCCCCATGTCACGGCGAGTTTGCCGTTCGGTTCGACCGCAAGGCCCGTGTCAGACTTGAAGTTCTGGTCGACTTCGGCTTCGTTAAGGACTCGGTCATAGACGCTAAATTCGTCAATGATGCCGGTGAACATACCGAATTCGCCATCAGCTCTACCGTCTAAACCGATAAACAAAAAGAGGGTTGCCCAGTCGTCTTCGGGGAATTGGGCAAGGTTGAGTACACCTTCGGCGGTCTCTTTGCCGTCAACGAAGTATTGGACGCTGCTATCCGCCGGTGCCCCTGCAACGGCGATATGGTGCCATGCGTTGTCGGCGATATTTTCGTTGTCTTCAACATTGCCGACCCAGCCGGTGTCAAGATTCATAACGCCATTGCGAACCCATAGCGTTTTGGGCCCCTTATCATCGGTGCCAGGCCCACCTGTTTTCGCGAAGATCACACCGGGACCCGAACTATCAGTTTTTATCCATGCCGACCATGTGAAATCCGCATTGAAGTCAAAATCTCCTGGACTGTCGATTTCGATGAAGTTGTCTTCAATTCCGTCGAATTCCAAGGCATCTCCGATTTTACCGGCGACCTTTTTCAGATTTCCGTTGATGGTACCGTTGTAGTTACCGGTTCCGTCCTTAACGGTTTTTCCGGCGATGTTATTTGCATCGAAGCTCCAGTAGCTGACCAGCCCGTCTTCAACGATTTGGGCGATAGCACTGGTTGCGATTAGCGTGATAGCGATAATGAAAATTACCAAATTAGCCTTTCGTAGCACGATTTTTCTCCTTTAATTAATATGGATGTGCATATAGATGTTTGTGTATGCGTTATAACTTAAGCGTAGGTGCACTGTCTTAGCGCACCCAGTTACCCTTGTTCACATTAACCCAGACTTCTATTGTGGAAGGGTTATTTTAGTAGCGTGCTTTAAGCGCGCCCCAGATTGTTGGCAGTTTACCAGTTGCTTGAACGGCGAGTACCTCATCGGGTGTACACTCGTCGGCGGTTTCACAGATTGCCCAGTTGTCAAAGGAGACGATGGTTAGTGCGGGGGCACCTCTGCTTGAACCACCGTTGAGTCCGACTTGGCCGCTCTCCGGTCTGACGTTCCCGAAATCAAGTTTGCTGTCGAGGTATAGCACCTCGGCGGAGCTGCTGATTCCACAGACCAGAACGACAGCAGCGACTATTATGAAGAGAAAATATTTGTGGAGAGATTGATTGATAACGATACGCATTTGAAGAAACTCCTTCACATTGATTTGTCGATTGTTGTTAGGTGTAGGTACGAGGGTTATGGTGTGGCGCGTCGTTAACTACTGACCTGCTTTTAACGCGCCCCATCTAACAGCGAGTTTGTCCTGTGCTTCGACTGCGAGGCTTGAGCCGCCTGCATCAAAGATCTCCACGTCGTCGATAAGTGTTTGCGATTTCCACTCGCGGATGCCGAATCCGCCTTTTGCATACGGGACTTTACCGTATTCGGCAATCAGTTTGCCATCGAGTAAGACTATTAGTTTTTTAGCCTCTACAGTGACCGACAGTTCGTACCACTCGTCGAGTTCGATATCAATGTCTGGGTCAGCGACGATGGGCCAACCGGCAGCACCGCGTTCAAAGACATTGAGAACATTTTCTCGCGGGGCACCGCAACACAACCGTTTTTGTGCTGGTTCAACGAGCATATATTCGCTTACTGACTGGGCGCGCACAATCAGACCAATTGCAGCAAATTCGGCTGTCTCACCGGTGATGTTGAATTTCGCTCGCATTGTGTAGTCCGTCAAGTCCTCAAACCCTTCAAGGAAGAGGGCATCGGCGTTCGTCTGGTCATTCCGTGTGTCAAAGACGAGAACGGTATTGTCAGGGTTGTCTGGGTCTGTCTCAATTGTGATTGCTGGGACATCGGGCCATTCAAGGTCACCATTTCCTTCAAAATCGTCGAAGAAGAGTGTTTCTGCCATTGCGCTTTCAAATAGAAAGAGAATCACAACAACACTGATGGCACAGAGCTTTTGAATTTTCATTTGGATTCCCCTGTGTAATGTAACTAATGGCGGAGATGTCCACCTGTATTTGATGGACATCTCGTTTTTGAAGTGCCGCGTCAACGCAATAAGCGGTGCATGTTTCGATGTGCAGTTAGCGGGTTGCTTTCAGTGACCCCCAAGTTGTCGCTATTTTTCCAGCGGCACCAACGGCTAACGCGCCTTCAATACCTTCGCCGAGTTTTACAACATCATCATCGGTGAGTACGGTGTCGAAAATAACCACTTCATCAATAATGCCGTTCCACTGACAGCGCATACCACAGCCGGGATCCGCACCGATGTAGACCTCTTCGGGGGATGGCCACGGCGGTCCCTTCGCATCTTCAGAGTTCTGTAGCTTGCCGTTAACATAGACATGAAGTTGGGATCCGTCCCACGTGCCGACAAGGTGTACCCACTCTTTGGCGGGGAGTTCATCACCGAGGACTTCGAGTTTGCCAGCACCGTTCGCTGCCCGAATGTGGAACGATGCCATCGTGCTATTTTCACCGTTTTCGTGTGCACCCGTTCCGAGTAAAAACTGAGACCATGTTGAGCAGCCAAGCCCCTTCCAAATCACACATTTGCCTGTCGGGTCTTCTGCTGCGTAAACCCAAGAATGGATTGAAAAGCCGTTGGAATCTTTGAAATCCAAAGCGGCTAATGTTTTATCTTCACCCTTTGTCCCGAGTTTGACCCAGGTGTCCTGACCGTTAAACGCTAATCCGCCGCCGAATTTGCCTTTATCCCATTTCAAGTCGCCAACAAATTCGCCATCGGTGCCGTTTCCAGAGAGGTCTGTTACAACTTTACCTTTACCTTCTTCGAAGGTCCACATCCCTGCAATGTCCTTCTCATCAAAAGCCGCATCGCTTGCCGTTGTCATTGCAAAACCGATAGCAATGACGGCGATTGCAGTGAGTGTCGAATTCAGATAGCATTTTGCCAAAAGCATATTGTTTCCTTTTTGGAGAAGCGAGTCCTTGACTGCTGCTCCTTATTTTTTTAGACTGCCCCACGTGACAGCCAATTTCCGTTGCGGATCCACAGCGAGCGTTGGTTCCAAACCGTCTTCCATAACGGCTTCAATGTCATCTTCACTGAGGACAGTGTTGAAAATAATGAACTCGTCTATCAAGCCTTCCCACTGCCTGCTTTGACCCCAGTCACCAATCTGGGCGGGATCGAGGACACCGGGATTTCCACCCCAATCGTTTTCGATATCGAGTTCGCCATTAATGTAAAAGCGAATCTTCTTTTCTGGCGCACTATAGGCAGTTGCGATATGGACCCACTTATCCATCTGATCTCCTGCCAACATGTAGTTCGCGAAGGTATCGTTTCCGCCCGGATTGCTGTGAATAGAGAATTCTACTTTATTATTCGGGTGCATCTGGTAGTGGATGTCGCCTGCTTTCCAACCATCGTTGTTGAAGAAAACACGCCACTGTGCTTCGCGTCCTGTAGATTTGACCCAGTGTGCGAAGGTGAGTTCCTCAAATTCGCCAATCCGTTTCGGAATCGCGATCCACTCGTTTTTGCCGTTCAATTCAATCGCTTCACCGATTTTGCCAGCAACGAATTTGCCACCTTCTACTTCTCCATCAAATCCGTTTCCTGAGAAGTCCTCGGCATTGCCATCAAACAGCCATGCTGCGGCGACCATATCTTCGGTGATTTCAGCTGAGACAGTTAGACTCATACCCAACACGAACAGTACGCTGAGCGTAACTGTGATAATTCTTGCCTTTAACAAAATAATCTCCTATGCGTTAGTGGCGGAAGCGGTAGACTGTGTATGTTTACCGATTTCGCACGACACGTTTTTGCTTTTTGTGATAATTTCAAGGCATTATAACAAAAAAAATAGAAAAAAACAACACTTTTTGAAACGGAGGTATTGCACGTGTAGACTAAACGAATCTGTTTTTGTGGGAACTGGCTTCCCATTGTGCACGCCACGTTTGCCACGATGTTGGGCAGCGTCTGCTTTCACACACACGGGCAGGACACGCGATCGCTTCGTGCCAGAGTCCATTGAGTGAGGTGCCGGTCCGGCTGAATCGGAAATCTGTAGACCAGCGGATGCTGTCGCTCTGGTTTACCAGCGACCGATGGAAGACGAGATTGTTGAAGACGAGGATATCCCCCTTCTGCATCTCTAAGGTCTCAATCTCCGAATCGGATGAAGTGGGCGGGAGAACCGGAACAGCGAACGCCTCACCCGGTACGCGGTGATAGGTTTGTAAACCTGACGTGTGACTGCCGGGTAGGAATTGTAGGGGACCGTTCGTTACTTTGACATCGACCAATGGTAACCATACGGTGAGGTGGGTATCGTTTTCTGTATCCGGCATATACGCACTGTCTTGATGCCAAGGGAGTGTTGTCAATTTCTCGTTTGGGAGTTTCGGACGCACCCAAAAGTCGCCGTTGAATTGAATATCGCCGCCGATAAGCACTTCTAATATATCCAGCACCTTCGGATGGGTTATCAGATCAAAAAGTGCCTCACTAAAGACAAGCGTGTGCCAACCAAAAACCTCGTTCTCTCTACCACACGCCTTTAAAATAGCATGCCAACGCTGGTTGAAAGGCATCTCTGCATAGGTGTCAGCGATGGTCCCTTCGTTGTAAAGTTCCGTGGCGCGGCTGTCAACGGCTTCAGAGATGACAGCGATTAGCGGAGCAAGGTCTACCTCAGAGAGTGCCGATTTCACGACAAGGTAGCCTTGTTCCGTAAATTGTTCCAGATGTGTTGTTTCCATCGTTTCATCCACACCGTCTGCCTCGTCGAATGACCAGTACCCGACCAGTTCTGCGGTTGCTACAGAGCCTACAATAGAAAACAGGCAGAGCGTCAGACACGTAATCCTTAAAAGAGACATAGTTGTACCTCCATCTGAACGAGGGGATGGCGAGGTCCGAAGACCTCGCCTTAAGGTTACGATGAAAGGGCAAGCGTCCTCTATAGTTTGGCTCTCAATGAATCCATCAATCCGTCTGGTGGATCGAAGGGGAGGTCAATCACCTCGTTCGTGATACCGCTATAGTAGATGCCGAGAAGCAGATTGAACTCAGCAAGCGATTGTTTGAGATGTGTCGGATGCACCTTGCTTTCATCGTCAAGCCAGTCAAAAACCGCTTCGGTGAGATTGCCTTGTGCAATGACATCCTGCTCCCCGTAACTGAGCGGACCGCCTTCGTAGCCGCCTTCTGGCGTTGACCGTTCCCAACTGCTGAACCGCCAATGCACAAATCCTTTCGTTCCAACGACAAAAACGCGTTTGTGGAAGAAGACGACTGGGTCATCGGATGCTGTCGGTGCAATTGCCGTTCCGAATGCGACGGAGACATGGAGTCCGTTCTCATACTGGACACGGGCACTGGCGTATTGTGGAGAGGGCTGCGCGGAATCCAAATGTTCAGCACCAGAAATTTGTCCGAGGACTCGCGTTGGACGCGAGTTATCAATATAGGAGGAGACCAATTGTAGCACGTGTGGCCCTTGATCGACAGGCGTGCTCCGTGCACTGGCATCAATGAACTTGATGTCTCCGATGCGACCTTCTGCGACATCTCGCTTCAGTTCTAAATTTTGCGGGTGAAAGTTAAGCTGTGTGTTAACGACGAATTTCGTTTTTGTTTCTTCTGCCAGTCCTGCGATTTGTCGCCAGTCTTCGCTCTCGACGGCAATCGGTTTTTCCACAATCGCCGCTGGCACTCCGGCATCCGAGGCTTGTTTCATGAGTGGGTATCGAATCCGTTCATTACTACCCCGCAGCACGGGTGCTGTGACGATATGAAGGACATCGGGTTTTTCTTTTTCAAGCATCTCGTCGAGATCAGTGTAGCGGGAAGAGATACCGAAATCGTCTCCGAATGTGTTCAGAAGTTCGGTATTCATATCGCAAATTGCAGCGAGTTTTCCGTTTTTGACGAAGCGATAGGCATCTGCGT
Source organism: Candidatus Poribacteria bacterium (assembly GCA_963662915.2). Lineage (GTDB taxonomy): Bacteria > Poribacteria > WGA-4E > WGA-4E > WGA-3G > WGA-3G. The sequence continues at coordinate 4,899,319 of CAXXEU010000002.1, forward strand.
GTGCACGAGCACGACCACCACACCCTAACATCGCGGCTTTATACATAGAAAGGTCTCCCTTTTATAGTAGATTTTGAAATTGCTTGAGCATCGTGACTGGCGAGGTTGGGAAACCTCGCCTATCTTGGGTGCCCACGTATTTTTTGATTTTACAACTTCTCTCGGAGGACATCAATCAATCCATCAGGCGGTTCAAACGGGAGATCGATAACCTGGTTTGTTACCCCGCTATAATAAATACCGAGAAGGAGATTGAATTCCGCAAGAGATTGTTTGAGGTGCGTTGGGTGCTGCTTGTTTTCATCGTCGAGCCAATCAAAGACGGCTTCGGTGAGGTTACCTTGTGCGACGACATCCTGCTCGCCATAGTTGAGAGGTCCGCTTTCGTAGCCACCCTCTGGTGTTGCCCGTTCCCAACTGCTGAACCGCCAATGTACAAACCCTTTTGTCCCTACGACAAAAACGCGTTTGTGGGTGTGATTACCCGCATCTGGTTCTTTAGGCACTCGCTGCCCTACACCTGTTCCGAAAGCAAGGGAGACATGAAGACCGTTTTCATATAAAGCCTGAGCGGCAGCATGCATCGGCGAAGGCTGAGCGGAGTCCAAATCTTGTGCCCCAGAAACCTGTCCCAGCACCCGCACCGGACGCGAGTTGTCGATATAAGAAGACACCAATTGCAACACGTGCGGCCCTTGGTCAACCGGGGTACTCCGTGCACTTGCATCAATAAACTTGAGGTCGCCAATTCTGCCTTCTGAAACATCTCGCTTCAATTCCAGATTCTTCGGGTGGAAATTGAGTTGGGTGTTAACAACAAACTTTGTTTGTGTCTCTTCCGCTAATCCTGCAAGTTGTTTCCAGTCCTCACTTTCAACGGCAATTGGCTTTTCGACAATCGCCGCAGGTACACCCGCATCCGAAGCTTGTTTCATGAGCGGGTACCGAATCCGTTCATTACTACCCCGCAGGACGGGTGCCGTGACGATGTGGAGGACATCGGGTTTCTCTTTTTCGAGCATTTCGTCTAAGTCGGTGTAACGCGAAGAGATACCGAAATCGTCTCCAAAACTGTTGAGCAGTTCGGTGTTCATATCGCAGATCGCGCCAATTTTGCCGTTTTTAACGAAGCGATAGGCATCTGCGTGTGCACGGGCGCGACCGCCACAGCCTAAGAACGCAGTTTTATACATAGAAGGTTCTCCTCTAAATGTTTTATTACAATTTTTTCCTGAATGCATCCATTAATCCATCAGGAGGTTCAAAAGGAAGTTCGATAATCTCGTTTGTGAGTCCGCTCTGGTACATCCCTAAGATGATGTTAGACTCCATGAGCGACTGTTTGAGGTGTGTCGGGTGCACACTGTTCTCATCGTCTAACCAATCAAAAATGGCTTCGGTGAAGTTCGCCTGCGCGCGGACATCTTGTTCGCCATAGTTGAGCGGACCGCCCGCATAACCCCCGTCAAGCGTTGACCGTTCCCAACTGCTGAATCGCCAGTGTACGAAGCCCTTTGTGCCAACCACAAAAACGCGTTTGTGACCGTAGATACCCGGTGTATCGGATGCCTTTTCTGCCATCTCTGTTCCAAATGCAATGGAGGCATGAAGGTCATTCTCATACAAAACGTGCCCGATCACATGCGTCGGAGACGGATGCGTCGCCCCCGTTAAATACGCATTTCCAGAGATTTGCCCAAGCACTCGCACCGGACGTGCGTTGTCAATATAGGAGGACACCAACTGTAATGTGTGTCCTCCTTGTTCAGCGGCTCTGCTCCGTGCACTGGCATCAATAAACTTAATCTCGCCGATACGTCCTTCTGCGACATCTTTTTTAAGTTCCAAATTTTTCGGGTGGAAGTTAAGTTGTGTATTAACGACGAATTTCGTTTGTGTTTTTTCTGCTAATCCTGTGATCTGTTTCCAATCCTCACCTTCAACAGCGACCGGTTTCTCAATAATCGCCGCTGGCACACCGTGGTCGGATGCCTGTTTCATCAACGGGTAACGGATTCGTTCGTTATTGCTCGGAACCACCGGGCTTGTGACGATATGGAGGACATCCGGTTTTTCTTTTTCGAGCATGTCGTCGAGGTCGGTGTAACGGGAAGTGATACCGAAATCGTCTCCGAATGCGTTGCGCCGTTCTTCATCCATATCGCAGATAGCGGCGAGTTTGCCGTTTTTAACGAAGCGATAGGCATCTGCGTGCCCACGGGCGCGACCTCCGCACCCCAACATCGCGGTTTTATACATGCGACTGTCTCCTAAGTGCACTTGATCGGAAAGGTTGAAGTCATGGGTTATAAAAATGAAAGCAGACTTTATCAGATTAACAGTAAAGAATGTTTTTGTCAAACGTTACTTGAAGGGGTATAAACTTTTTCGCCACTCTTCGCGCTATCGTAAAGCGCGTCCAAAATTTGCATGAAAACATAAGCATCCGGTGCTGAGACATCCGGGGCGACCTCACCCGCGATCGCCATCGCGAAGTGGTTGAGTTCATAGTAGAAAACGTGAACATCTTCAGGGAGTTCGCCGTGATCAATGTCGAGCACTTCATCAACGGTTTCTCGGATGAATTCGCCGTCTTTGAATCGTGATATACCACCGTTTGTAATCGCACCGGTCGTGCCGTAGAGTTCGACGACGCTCGCCGAGTCTGAATGGCTCATCCGGGAGCAATCAATCTGGATGGTTTTTCCGCCTTCGCATCCGAGGATACCCGTGAAATAGTCCTCCGCTGCGCCTTCGGGTCCGTCGTATTGCGGGTAAAGCACGTGCTTCGCTGCGAATGCCCATTCCGGTTTCGGACATCCCATCCACCACCACGTCAAGTTGAGTTCGTGAGAGTAGTGTTGCCCTAATGAACCGCCTTTCTGTCCGTAGACGTGTAACCAACGACTGTTGGGGTTAAAGTCTGGAATAGAATTGTATTTTCCGAAGACGCGGGCGTGATATAGGTCTCCGATGGCACCATTCAGCACAGCGCGCCGAATCTTTCGGTTGTTCGGGAAGTGACGCATAAAGTAGCAGAATTGAAGCACTTTCCCGGCTTTTTGCGCCGCTGCTGCCATCTCCAAGATTTCGGGGGCGCGAATCGCATGCGGTTTTTGTACCAAGACATGCTTACCAGCGTTGAGCGTGTCCAAGACCTGCTGCCGTCTCACGTCGGGGTTGGTAGCAAGATAGACGGCTTCAACATCTGGGTCATCAAGGAGATCGCGATAGTCGGCATAACGGTGTGGTACCGCATTTTCATCCGCTGCTTGTGCGCGGCGGGTTGGGTCGCGATCCGCGATTGCGAGAACATTCAACCGAGCGGTTGCATTCGCAGCCTCAATAGCCCGACATCCTGCCCACCCGCACCCAACGATGCCAAGTTGGATAAGTTGGTTTGGCATAAAAAGGCACCTCTACTTCTTGTGTGAAAACGATTTTTAATACGACATATCTACTGTGTCAGACATGTGAAAATCAATATTAAAGGGGAGTGAGATATCCGATTCTTTGTTGGCAAAGTGACGCGAAAAATCAATGAGCGTAAACCCCACTAACTCCTTTGTTTCTGGATGGAAGCGTAGTATAATATCCTCCGCGTATTCAACGTAGTCTGTATATTTAGGGTTACCCCGTGTTACATAAAGGACATCAACTTCTTGGTCATAGAAGATTTTAATTCTACTTTGGTGGTTACTCATCTTATCTCTTTCATAAAAATCCTCACCGATATCTTGTAGTTTCAAACACTTTGATTAAAAAAGTTGTGTTAACCCCCAAACACCCTCAAGTACCCATGTCGGTTTCGCGACAGGATCCTCTAATTGATTCGGTTTAAACTTTCCGGTTTGCACAAGGATACTCCGCATTTTCATTGTTTCTGCGCCGACTATATCAGAAGTGATGTCGTCACCAACCACAATCACTTCACTGGCGGAGAGTTGGAGACTGTCGAGAGCAATATTGAAGAACGTCTCGCTTGGCTTGCCCATAACGCTTGCGGTCTTGCCTGCAGCAGTCTCCAAAAGTGTCACGAACGCGCCGCAATCTAAGAACATACCTTCCGAAGAAAACCAGTAGAGTCCCTTCTGCAACGCTATAAGTTCAGCACCCTCCATCAACAGACGGAAGGCATGATTCAAAGTCTGAAAGTCGAACCCTTCACCGTAGTCTCCGACAACAACGAAATCCGGGGCGTTATCATCTATCGGTATCTCTTTAAAAAACGCCTTGACAGCATCATCAACCATAAAGTGGCAACTTGCTTTAGGTTGTGCGCGTAGGTATAGCAGACAGGCGTAAGTTGCGTTAAAAATCTCATTTTCATAGATGTCAAAACCCAACGCATGCATCTGTGCATGGAGCATCTTCGGCGTTTGGGCGGTCGTATTTGTCAAGAATCGGAGTTGGTATCTCTCTTGACGCAAGTAGTTGACGGTTTCGATGGCTCCCGGACACGGTTCGCCTTTAAAATAAAGCGTTCCATCCAGGTCAATCAGAAACGCTTTCGGGCGCGTTAGGTTCATCTTCTGAATTGCCTCCATCATGCCTTAGGGTGCCACAACTTTGTAGAGCTCGACCTATCCGTGAGGAGTGCAGTGAAACTGGTATCGCCTACGGTATAGGCACTGCTATAGACAATTTCTCCGCTGTTCGCCTGAAAAGCCGCCTCAAAGGCACATATTTTCATATTCATAACGCATATTTTCCCTTTTGGCAAAAATGCTTGAAAAATATTTGGATTTTTGGTAACTTCTTACTTGTATCTGGAAACTTTGTAAAAAATAACACACCTGACTGATTTTGTCAAGTTTAGAAACATATCCTTTTAAGAGCGTAACCCAAAGCGCGCAGTCTGCAACAACGGCGCAGGCAACGCTAACGCGAAAACCGTCAAAATCCAAAATGCCGTTACTACACCGCAAGGAAAAATTAAAAAATGGAACTCGGTTTTTTCACAATGCCTTTGCATCCACCGGGTAGCGACACCACCCAAACGCTCGATCACGATATTGAGCAGATGGTGGTCTTAGACGAGTTGGGGTATAAAGAGGCTTATGTCGGTGAGCATTTCACGTTTACGTGGGAGAATATCCCGTCTCCAGACCTTTTCATAGCGAAAGCGGCTGCGATGACAGAGAACATCATCTTCGGCACAGGGATTACGTGTATGCCGATACATAATCCTGCCGTCGTTGCACACCGCATCGCGCAACTGGATCATCAGACACACGGACGCTTTCATTGGGGGGTCGGCTCAAGTTCCACACCCAGCGACGCGGAAATGTTTATGGCAGATGGCGACAGACGGCAGGCGACACGAGAAGGAATTGAAGCGGTACTCAAGATTTGGACAGACCCGGAACCCGGACATTACAAAAGCGATTTCTGGGAATTTAAGATACCTGAGGACCGTCCGAACATCGTGAGTGTCCACATGAAGCCTTATCAGAAACCGCATCCGCCGATTGCGATGGCGGGATCGTCTGCGAGATCCGACACGCTTATTCTTGCTGGCGAACGCGGCTGGATTCCGATGAGTATTAATCTTGCACACGTTCGGACTATCAAAACCCATTGGGACGCCGTTGAAGAAGGTGCAGAGAAGGCGGGTTTATCGCCGTCGCGTTCAACGTGGCGCATTGCCCGCGAGGTCTACGTTGCGGATACGACTGAACAGGCTCGTAAAGAAGCACTCGAAGGCACGCTCGGACGCGATTTTAGGGACTATTGGTTTAACCTGTTTAGCCCCGGAAACTTCAAACCCGATCCCGATATGGACGACGCGGATATGACGCTCGAACATCTGTTGGATACGTTATGGATTGTCGGGAGTCCTGATCATGTCGCAAATCGCTTGCGTGAACTCTACGACGAAGTCGGCGGTTTCGGGGTCCTGCTCGCTATGGGACACGAGTGGGAACCGAAAGAGCAGTGGTTGAACTCAATGCGGCTTCTCAAGAATGAGGTCATGCCACAACTCGCAGATTTGACGTAGTAATAGACACGCCTCGTAGATTCTCCGTAAGGTGGGTTCGGTAAAAGTTTCCATCTGTAGCGTAAAAGGAGCGGCCCTGTGAAATTTGCTTTTTAATATTGCTTAAAACGCCAAAATTTAGTATGATTTTTACATATTACTAAACTTTGGACCGTTCATCCTGGGTACGTTATCTAAAAACACAGGAGTGGTTTATGAATTCAAAAATTTTTAGGTTCACACTATGCATATTACTCGTCCTCTCAGTCGCTTACCTTTCTGCGGAGGAGAGAACGGGAGATGTCGGAATAACTGAAGCCCCGATGCCTACACTTAAAGTGGGTTTGATTCATCCGTTGCTAAATTACGCCACTTTTGGCGATGGTGCAAGACTCGCCTCAGCCGAAATCAACAAGGCAGGCGGTGTTCTTGGGAGACAGATAGAGCTTATCTATAAAGTAGAAATAGGCAGCATTACTGATTCTGCAAGAGAATTAGCTGAAGTGGAAAATGTTGTCGCTATATTAGGTCCGATGTTTTCAAGTAGTGCTGTTAAAGTTGGACCGATCATCAATATCCCTGTCATTGTGGGAGCAACAGGTGCCGACGTGACGAATACTGGGAATGATCCGAAAGATTTTCTGTTTCTGGTGGCGAATTCAAATGCCTTGCAAGCGAAAGTGATGGCAGATTTTGTGGTGAATGATCTCGGCAAGAAAACTGCATCGATGATTTGGCAGAACGGGGATGTCTACTCTAAAGGTTTCGTTAACGCATTTGATGCGAATTTCCAGGAACTTGGCGGCCGCATTGTTTCTAATCAAATCTATGAACAGGGCGATATAATGTTTGATGGACAACTTGGGATCATCAAAGATGCAAACCCTGATGTTCTGCTTCTGGCAAGTTTTCCGCCAGAGAGCCCGTTGATAGTGAAACAGGCACGGGAGATAGGCATTAAGTCCACCTTTATCGGCAGCGATGGTTGGGATGATCCGTTGATGTTAGAGATTTTAGAGGATAACACCCCTCTCGAAAATTCCTACTATTGTAGTATCTCGGATGAACTTGCTTCAGATTTTTCTGCTGCTTATGAAACAATGTTTAAAAATCAGCCTATTGGTATTGCTCCGTTAGGTTACGATGCGATGAAGTTATTGGCAATAGCGATTGAAAAGGTGCAATCAACAGACCCAGTTATGATTCGGGATGCCGTTGCTGCTATCACTGACTACCAAGGAGCGACAACTATTTCTGGCTTTGATGGGAACCGTCATCCTATCAAACCTGCTGCGGGTATCCGCGTGTTGAAAATTGTTGATGGTCAACCGCAGCAACACACTGTCGTGAAAGCAAATCAGTGAGTGTTTATGTAATTTTAATGTGAGTTCGATTAGAAGTAGGTTTCCAACTTCGCTCGCGCATTCGAGATTCCTTCAATAATCGGTTGCGGCATCTCCGCGTTCAATCCCAGATAGATGAGCATAATCTCGTCGGTGTAGCCGACGCGTGCTATCTCTTCACAGATGCCGCGAAAATCCATCTCGGGTGCCCAAAACGGCTCGCTGCCTGTCATCGAATCCACGCCACAGTTGAAGTAGATGCTCGACAGCCGTTCTGACAAGGTTCGTAAGGCGACAACCGGATCGTCTCCAGCGCGATGAAAGTGGTACGAACTGTAGTAAAAGCCGAGATTTTCGGACGGAATCGCATTGAGGATGTGTTGTGTGCGTTCGAGGTTGTAGGCGAGACTCCCCTCATGCGCGTAGAGGATGAGACTCAGATTGCGAGCCGCTGCTTCAACAGTGACCGTCTTGAGATGACTGATAATCGTTTCAATCTCGCGAGCGGTAGCGGTTTCATTGCCACCACTCGCGATACTGACCGTTGGAATGGAGAGTCTTTGGGCAGTGTCGAGAATTGAAATTAACGCTTCAACTCCGTCTGGCGCGTCAACCGCGACCGTGCTCAGCATAGATGTGAAATGGAGTCCCGTCTCGTCTCGGAGTGTTGCAAGCGTCTCGGCTTCTATATCTGAATAATGGACGTGTGCGAGTTCAATAGTAGACACACCTGCTTGGCACAAGTCCCCTACGAATTCTATCAAACTGAACTGTGAGAATGGGAGCGTGCTTGCACGATAGGTTTTCATAGTTCTGACCGACTATTGCCGGGTCACCTGAGATTTCATCGCGCCCCAAGTTGTCGCGACTTTATCGGCTGGATCGACCGGCATGACCTCCAAGAAACCCTTCAATCCCGACTGAGAATTTCTTAAAGCCTTGATTTCATAGGGACTAAATCCAGTTTCAAAAAAACCGAGATCGTCTACCAATATTTGTGATTTTATCGTGTTATGTACGCCGATGCGTATCAGGGTTTCATTACCTATAAAACCCATATATTGATCAAGCTTTTCTCTTTTCGCCAATTGTCCATCAACGAACAGATTTAAATAATCACCGTATTGTGTGAAAGCGATGTGATGCCATTTGTTATCCGCGACATCGCGCTCGGTATTGTCCCATGCGTTGGTCCCTATACCCGCGCGGGCAATACCCTTGCTCATACTGCCTATCAGATTACCGTCGTTGTTGACGACAAGTGCTATCTCACCGACGCGATGTTCCGTGTCATCATTGCCCCATGCCTCCATAGATATGAAAAATTGGTTCTCTTGCTTCGGTATTTTCACCCAAGCAACGATTGAAAATTCTCCACCTACTATAGCGAGATGTCGATCTGGGTCCACTGTACATAAACAGCCGAGACCTCTCAGTCTCAGTGCTTTTCCAACTTTTCCACCAGCGATAACTTGTGCGGTGATCACTCCGGTTTCGCGCGCGACTTTAGCATTGCCCACGAATTTGAAGTCAAGACCTCTGGGACCACTGTCCTTCCTATTTTCGAAGTGATATATCGCTACGGTGTGATCATACGGACTATCTATATTTACACCGGCAAATGTTGTGCTGATGGTTAATAGCATCACGCCCGCGACTAAAATTGTCCTATACATTGTCCTATGCCTCCCTTGCTTTCCATGAACCTCGATTTTTTGAGGGTTTTCGATTCAATACAGGGCATTCCTATTTCCCCATCGCTTTGAGTGCTTTCAAGCAGCGTTCAACAGCCTCAAGCGGCGGAAACGCATCACTTTCATATTCAACGATATACCATTTCGTGCCACCCGTGGTTTCGCAGACCCGGAAGATCTCATCCCACGGCACGCTGTCCTCACCGATAACTGGACGGAAACCGGCGTGTCTATCTGCCTCGCCGAGCGATTCTGTGTAAGGTTTGAGATGCACGGTGCCAGCGCGGCCAGGGTATCTCTCCAGAATGCCGACGAGATCCGCACCGCCGGAGAGGGCATTGCCCATATCCAGCTGCATCACAACCCCTTCGTTGGTGTTACCGAAGAAGGTATCCCACGGTATTTCGCCATCAAGCGGCGTGAATTCGACGTGATGGTTGTGATAACCCGTCACCATACCGTGTGCAGCAAGTTTATCGGCGATCCCGTTGAAAATATCCGCTAACTTCAGCCAATCCGCCCGCGATTGACGGAGTTCGCCGGGGATACCCGGAACGATGACATACGGGTTTTCCAAGACTTTGTTGAACGCAATCGTTGCGTCGATGGTCTCTTCTTGAACGAGATTGAACGGTGTATGCCAACCGCAGCAGACCAAACCGAACTCGTCGAGATAGCCTTTCAACTCTTCCGCCGAATGTTGCGGTGGACCCGCAAATTCAACGCCTTCATACCCCATCTCAGCGACCGCCTTTATCGTGCCTCGGACATCCTCGGCTAATTCATTTCGGACAGAAAACAGTTCTAAACCAATTGGTACTCTTGACATAATTTTCCTTTCTTTTCTGATAGTATGTATACAATAATGTGATTTCGAAAAAAAGACTTGTCCCACTTTTGTAGCATAGGAAACCGTTAGCCTGTGCATGTATAGTATAGGAGACCCGTTCAACGTTCAAGGAATTGTATATTTTCCTATAGATGCAGATATTCCTTCTTCTGTTAAACTATATGATGTAATCATACCATACTTTACCGAAAAATGTAATTTTTTTTCAAATGGAGACATTACGACCTACACCCACCTCTTTTTTCTTGCCATTCAATTTTTTGTGTTATATAATCATGACGTTTTTCTATGCTTCAGACTGAATCCATGATGAACTATTATTCAATAGGAGAAATTCATGCACGTTGGACTTATGGTAGGGACGATTCGGCGGGAGACGCTTGGCGAAACGCTGGATGCTATTGTGGCGCACGATGTCCATCATTTACAATATCACGTGCCTGCAGGACTATCGCTTGCGGAGGTGCGCAAGGAATTGGATGACCGACAGATCACAATCTCAGCACTTGGAGGCACCTACAATATGATTGATCCCGATGTTGAGAAACGTCACGCTGGATTGCAGATGTTGCGTTCTGTCGCGGCGCAGTGCGCTCCGATGGGAACCTCAGTAATCACGATCTGTACCGGCTCACGTGACCCGGACAGCATGTGGCGCGCACATCCTGATAACAATTCGGCAGCAGCATGGCGGGATATGGTTAAATCGATGCGGCAGGCATTAGAGGTCGCCGAGGCATACGACGTGACACTCGCCTTTGAACCGGAAGTGGCAAATGTGATTGATTCGGCGCAGAAAGCACGTCGCCTGCTTGATGAGATGCAATCGCCCTATCTAAAAGTGTGTATGGACGGCGCGAACATCTTCCATGAAGGTGAACTCCCGAAGATGCGCGAAATCCTTGACGAGGCGTTTCAACTGCTCGGCGACGATATTGCCCTTGCGCACGCAAAAGACTTGGACCGCGACGGTCAAGCTGGACATCTCGCCGCTGGAACAGGGTTGCTGGACTACGATCAGTACCTCGGCTTGTTAAAAGAGAACGGTTATGACGGTGCTGTGGTGTTGCACGGACTCTCGGAGGAACAAGTACCCTTTTGTACAGGTTTCCTGCGTGAAAAAATCGATGCATTGTAGGGGTTTGGCTGTCCGCGGTTCGCTATTCGTGATTGGAAACCAACCGCTAATTGCGAATTGCCGAAAGTGTGGGGAATGCCATGCGGAGAACCTTCATACCGTTGATTAAAGCCTTTATAGGGGTAACACAGACAGCACGCATTCAACACACCTCGGCACTTATGATTGCCTGAGTTTTGCGATTTCTGCTTCTGTGAGGCCGGTTGTTCTTGCGATGACTTCAGTGCTTAATCCTTCGCTAATCAGGGCGCGTGCAATCGCAATCTTTTCCTCTTGCCTCACATCTATGAGGGTATCTTCCCAAGACTCTTCATCTTTGAGGACCCTGCGCTCCACCGGTGAAATATTGTCAAGTTTAACAGCATCAATTACCCTCTCGAAAATTGGGGAGTTGTAGCGACTTTCATCTATCTCACCATCCAGGGAATCCAAAACGAGTTCTAACCACCCTTTAGTCCCAGGCGGCGTTTTCTCATTAACCATACGGGGTACCACAAACACAAGTTGATGCGGATAGACATCGACTTTGCGGTTAAATTCGTTGATTGGGTTGAAATCCGTAATAGCCACACTAAAGTCGATTTCATTTTCGCTATAAGGACTGGTTAAGACAACAATGGTGTGATAGCACCCAACACCTAAAGGCGTGGGCTTCGGTTTCATAGCGACTGCGTTCTCACGAGAGGTTTGAACGTCTTATTTTCGCTCCACCTGCGGGCGTTTCCCTGTAGATTCCTACAGGCATATCGTCAAGTGACGGCTATCCCTGCCCGCAATATGTTTATCGCAGCGTTTATGTCTCTATCGTGGTGTGAACCACATTCGGGGCATATCCACTGTCTATCTGAAAGCAAAAGGGTTTCGTTATGATACCCACAAGCGGAACAAGGTTTTGTGCTGGCAGTCCACTGTCCGATTTGTTTGAAAAGACGCTTATGCTTTTGACACTTGTATCTCAAAATCTCAACAAATTGGTAGAAACCAAGGTCGCAGACTTTGCGTCCCCAAAGCCGTTTCATACCCTCAAGGTTCAAGGTCTCAAGCACGATCATATCAAACTTCTTACAGAGTTTCGTCGCAAGTTGCCAATGAAAGTCTTGGCGTTGGTTGCTGATTTTCCGATACAGACGGGCGAGCTGTCTCACACACCCCCACCAAGCCTTAGAACCTTTCTGCTTGCGAGAAAGTGCTTTATTCAGAGACCGAAGCGTGTTCAAGTTAGATTTCAGGGGCTGTGGGTGTTGGATTTTCTCACCCGTGCTGAGTGTCAAATAAGCGTCTTTCATGCCGAAGTCTGCCCCAACGCTCTGACCTGTTGCTGGCAGCGGTTTGAAGTCTGTATAGGACGTTATTATACAAAGCCAATAGTCTCCACAACTCTCACGTTTGATTGTGATACGCCTGAGAGTGCCATGCCACTGGCGGTGCTTGTGAAATGCATAAGCCACTTTATCAAACCGCCATTTACCCTTATCCCACTTGCGAAATGTAAGTATGATACGGTTGTTAGTAAGGTTATACCCAGTTTGTTTAAGAGTGATAGACTTAAACTTATGGCGCGCTTTGATATGGGGTTTACCCCCCAGTTTATTAAAGAACCTTTGATACGCATTATCAATGCGTTCCAACTCTGCTTGGATCGCTTGGCTTGGCAACGACTTCCAATGTGGGTGTGTGCTGCGTTTCAAATCTTTTGCGTGTTGACACATTGCAGCAAAGTTGGCATACGGAAAACCATCTTTGTATCTTTGGTCTTGCCACTTATGGAAGTAGGCATGCACTTGCCACATATCGTCAAGCAGATTGCCAATGCGGATTGTATTAGATTGGTTGTATATCTTATATTTATAGGTTTTCATGGACTATCAAGTATCAAGTTTCTAACGCCTAACGAGTGGGGAGGCAGACACGTGGTTTCCTTGCGACTACGCTTGTCATGTCTGCCAACTTGATACTCTACTTATAGCATGTTTTCGCCTAAACGTCAAAATTATTTCACAAGGATTACGACATTAGCCGGCTTATATCCCAAACCTAAAGGATTGGGCTTTACGCCCGAATGCCCGTAAACTGTTCTATCGAACTGATATGCTTGCTATTTTTGACCTGTTCGACGAGGTTGATGAGATGATAATATAGGAAATGATCGTAGAAGTGTCGTTCTTTGACGTGTTGTATCTCAACCACAATTCGAGATTCCGAATCTTCAGCAAACAAATCGTATTCAATATCAACCTGCCCGATAGGTTCAAGGAATTTATACCCGCGATGCACTTCATCGGTGCGGAAATTGATACCTAAGACATCTTCGGCAAATTGACAGAAGATCTCCGGTTGGCTGAACGCTTTTTTGAAAGCGGTGTCGTATCGTAACGGAACAACTTGCGCCATTTTGTACTCCTTCAATACCCAATCAGGATAATACCTTTTAGAGGCAGCACTGAATTGACTGTCAGTATCTTCAAAGGAAAATCCATCTAAGCTGTTCTCTATCTGTAGGATAAGCCGATATAATCAAATTACGCCTCTTGACTGAACAGATCCGATACAGGTTCATCTTCCGTCTTCTGAATTAAGTATTTTCCCGATTCAAGACGCTCGCGTGCAAACTCATAATACGCTGGCACAATCTCAAAACCTATGTAATGCCTTTCCTTCATTTTACTCATGAAAGCCACTTGCCCGGATCCCAAAAATGGGTCTAAAACAATGTCGCCTTTCTGACTGGAATAATCGAGAATTTTCTCAATGAGCTCCGCTGGCAATTTTGTCGGCGTTTTCACCGCACCTTGCCAATATTCTCTCTTGATTTCCCAGACATCCTCTTTGTCTTTGTAGTGTGCCGACCCACCATTTTCAGTCTTGGCTTCTTTATCAAATCGGCGATACGGATAAAACTTCCGTTTTCTATCGTTTTTGCATAGGAAGAGACAATGGTAGTGAGAGGTTACATACTTGCGCTTGGTAACAACCCCGAACTGATATTTCCAAATCAGATGATTCACTGTTGTGAGCTGGCACTGATCAATTGCTATCAGAAGGTCCTTTAGATAGTTCCAACCTGAAAAGATATACATACTACCAGAATCTTTTAGGACCCTCGTCGCAGCAGAAAGCCAATCAAGCGTGAAGCCAAGATAGTCACTTCCTTCAATTTCGTTGTAACCTTCAAGAACGCGACTTCCCTTTCGGTTATAATTGTGGCGTGTCGCTTTGAAGTCGATGGCAAACGGTGGGTCTGTTATGATAAGGTCAACGCATTCCGATGGCATTTCAGACATCAATTCGATGCAGTCGCCTTGTTTGATCGTATCAATATATTCAGACTGTTTCATTCCGTTGCCCCATCTATCTTTACGTCGCCATTAAAATTTCAAGAAACGCCGTCATATACCCAATAGCATACGCACGACCTCGGTGTCCCCAGTCCGTATCATCAACAACGTGCGGAACGTGGTCGGTAATCATAAAACCTGTAAAGCCGACCTCCTTTAGCGTCCGCATCACCTCGAACATATCACAGTTACCCTCATTTACAAAGGATTCGGCAAATTTCGGGACGTGTCCCTGTACATCTCGGAAATGGACGTAGAAAATCTTATCGCGCTCCCCAAAATAACGGATCGCATCCGTGACACCCGGTCCCATTTCAGACCAAGAACCGACGCAGAAGTCGAGTCCGTGTATCGGGCTATCGGCGATTTCCATTCCGCGTTTGAAACCCTCAAAGTTGCGGAACAGGCGCGGCACCCCCGCAAGCGACTCGACGGGCGGGTCGTCTGGATGGAGTGCGAGTTTGACACCTGCCTCCTCCGCGACCGGTAGAATCGCGTTCATGTAATACGCGTAGTTTTCCCACATTTCGGTTTCAGTGAAAACGCGTCCGTGCGTTACGGGTGCGTCTTTTACCTGCGCCATATCGAAACTGGTAACCGCAGCACCGCCTCTACTCGGAGTGGTTCGAGAGGTCCGCCAGACTTCGTTGGGCATCCAATGATACCCGAAGATTTCTACGCCAGCCTTACCAATATTGCGGATTGTGGTTGCCATGTTCTCAATTTGTGCGTCGCGGCGAGGCAATCCGAGCATGGCTTCGTCATAGAAGGAGACAGGTACGTTCTCAAGTGCCGCTAATCGAAGTCCAGCATTTTCTACTGCTGTGCGGAGTTGCAGAATGTCCATAAACTCCCAGCGTTCTGTGCCGGGCAGTTGTGGCGTGTTAAGCAGAACATCTTCGACCCCAAGTTGTTTGATGAACTTTAACCGTTCTTCACTGAGTTGGCTGAATTGACCTAAACCAAGGCGCATTTTACGAGCCATGATCTTCTCCTTTTGCGTCTATTCGTCCCCAATGGTGTTCCCTCGTCAATGCTGGTCTAAAATTATTAATAAACCTGCTTTAGGTTGTGAGAGGTCTGTTAACAATTGAAATACTGCCCTGACAACGGAAGGGCAGCCCAGAAGCAATCGTTAAAAAATTTTGTCGCTATCCAGTAGAATCGTGACAGGACCGTCATTGACGAGTGCCACGTCCATCATCGCCTGAAAAGTGCCGCCCTGTGTAGGGATATTCTGTTGTTCAAGAGCAGTGATGAACTGCTCATAAAGTGCGTTCGCCGATTTCGGACGCGCGGCTTTGATGAAACTCGGTCTCCGTCCTTTACGACAGTCACCGTAGAGCGTGAATTGCGAAACGACGAGAGCAGCACCACCTGTGTCGAGAAGGGAACGGTTCATCTTGCCCTCTTCGTCCTCGAAGATCCGGAGATTAGCGACTTTGTTGGCGATATATTCTATTTCCGTTGCGGTATCTTCGTGGGCAACACCCAGGAAGATAAGAACTCCTACTCCGATTTCGGAGACGAGTTCGCCTTCCACTTTAACACTGGCGGATTTGACCCGTTGAATGACTGCTCTCATTGCTGGATATCGAATGTCTTTCTGATTAGAAAAAAAATAAAAGTGCCTTGAACACAGAAAAATTGGTTAGAATTAACTGAAAACCGCTGCGTAATGAAATTAGGTTTCCTGAAATGGCATAATTTGTCTTTGCTTTACATTTGGAGCAGCGAACAGATTTAATAGTTAAAAAATGCTAAAACAGCAGATTCTCGCCTTCAAGTGCCTGCGTCTCCTCACCACCAAAGGTCAGGTTGAACAGGAATCCGGGGCGGCTGTTGAATCCGAGTTGGAAGGCAAGTGTATTTGAAATTTCATAGCGGAGTGTGAGTCCGATGAGGTTCGTCACATGCACGCCTGCATACGGAAGTTCGCGCGAAAAATCGGCTACAAACCACATGTTCTCTGAAACAGCAACTTCAGTTCCGACCTGCCAATTAAGGGTAAAAAAATCCGTTGTTTTCAGGGACTTTGATGTTAAGAAGACACCAACACCGGCATGGACTTTAAAGAGGTCCCCAAATCTTTGTGTGCCGACCAGATAGGTATTGACACCCATAAATGGAAAACCGTCGGCTGGGCTGTGGTCGAGAAATTCGTTGTCTGAGTTGAGTCGGTCATCGGCTGTGAAACCGAACTGCACGTCTCCACCGACGGAGATGCTTGGAAGGTTATCGTTCTGATCGGGTTTGATATTGTACTTGAGTCCAATGATACCTTCAAATAGGGGTTGTTCATAAACACGACGGTTAACATTTGGATCTGTGTTGTTTTCTGTGGCTGTATTGTAGAAATCGTGGACGACTTTCCGCACGCCGCCTGTCGAAAATGTACCACCGAGCAGGAGGTCGAGTTCGTCATTTAAGCCGTAAGCGAATCTGACTGGCACGAGAAAGGTCTCAATCTCAAATGTTACGCGATGCGATTCCTCGAACCCGCCGATGTCCACCCTTTGACTTAAATCGGGTAACAGGTCGACTTTAGCGTATTGTAGGAGTCCAAATGTGGTACTGGAACCGCCTTTGCCGAGCGGTTCCGCTGTCTGGATAGTGTTCAGTTGTGAAACCTTTGGTAATTGGGCTGAGAGCGGCATCGCGATGCCAATGAGAAGTAAGGCGTAGATAGTGTAAATGAGGTATTGCGTATTGCCTGTTCTGTTTTTAACGTGCATTATGTTTATCCTTAATAGCTGTCAATTTTATGGCTATCGGCACATGGTACGCATAGTTTGCGTTTCTGCCGCAAATCCTTCTTGCTGATGGCTGATAGCCGACCGCCGACTGCCACTTTATTTTGCTTCTACCAACGCGCTTTCGTCTCGCCGTCCATCGGGTCCGGGTGTGTCATCAAAGGCAGTGATGTAGTATTTCTTGAATTCCAATGACTGACCGACGAGGATAGGGTCTTCACCAATAATTGTGAAATTACGATCCTTTCGTCCGACTGCGGGTCGGGGCAGTAAGTTTCCTGCTGCATCTCTGGTATAGAGTTGGTATCCGGCAAGGTCAGGTTCGGTGTTCGGTGTCCATGATATAGCTGCATCATATTTTGTATTGAATAGCGAACGCGGTAGGTAACGGACCCGGACATCTTTCGGTGGAGCCGGTGGCAAGTTTGGGGCACCTGCGGTAATTACGGTGATTGCCTCTGCTCCGAATTCGTCAACACCAGCGACACGGTAGACTTTTCGGATGCCATCACTCTCGAAATCGTGGTCAAAGTAGTAAAGTCGATCCCGCTTCGGTTCAGCAATCAGTTTGAACCGGAGCGGTTTGTCGTCTCCGGTGTCCAGCGCAGCGTAAACGCGGAAAATAGAGAAGTCGTGAGGGAATTCATAGCCTTCCCAGAAAAGTTTGACCGTGAGATCCGTTGGGTCACCGAGCGTTACAGTAGGTGGAGGCGGTGGGACACTCGGTGTAGCGAGTGCTGTTTTCCAGATACGACGCGGCTCTTCACTCTCGGTAGGGGCATTTGTCGGGTCTGGTGTTTCGACCTCGTTGACATCTACGTAAGAGACACGGTATTCATAGGCGAGAAGCCTGCCAGATGTATCGCGTCGATCGTTTTCGAGGTCTTGGGTGTCAATGAATTCGTTAGCAGGCGCGTCAACGGAACCAACTAATGTGAATTCTGTATCCGTTCCACCCGTAGAGCGTCTGTAAATGTGGTAGCCTTTAATGCCTATCTGACCCGTGTCGTTCCACGTGACCCGTACCTGTTTATCTCCAGCGAAAAGCGTGAGACCGTCTGGCGCGCCAGCGGTGCGTAGATTCTCCGGATCGAGCGGGTTCGCGAAATCTTCCGTGTTTGTGCAGGCACTCAACAGAAAGAAGACAAGGTATATCGGAAGACTAAGCAGAACAATCTTGCTATTGAATAGGTATTGGATTGGGTCCATTGCGTTCTTTCCTTGTAAAGCGTAGTGTAACGTAATCGATGCGGTGTCCCGTAGCACGAGACCGTGTATCTACGAGATAAGTTTTTAATCTCCATTTGGCAGGCGAGGTTTCCCAACCTTGCCGGTCTTCCCTTAGTTTTCTCCTATCCACAGTAGGTTATGAGATGCGTGCTAAAAATGGTGCAGCAGCCTCAGACTTGCCTGATGTGTTTGGAAGTCGTAATGCGGGTGCAGTTGGAATGTGGGGCGTGGAAATAGCAGACTTGTATTTTGCGAGAGATGATTTGCGAAGCCGCTTAGGTTTGTCCTTGATGTTTCGACTTGGAGTTTTGGGCTCTGCACTGCGGAGACTGCGTCCTCCGCAGGTTCAGGTGTGTCCAATTGGTTGTAGACTGAGAAAAGCACGGCAAGACCAACACATCCGAGACCAACACCGGACATGGTAGTGCTGGCGTTCCGCCTAATGAGAAAAGCATCCTTGTGTGTCTGAATATCTGCTTGGATTGCGGCGTTGAGATAGGTGTCGTAACGGTCTTGAGCGGACGCTTTAAGGATGCTGCTACCGAATTGGAGGCTCATGCCAGAGGCAAAGAGGGCTATTGATAGCACACGCGAACGCCGCGCTGCCGCTGCCTGTCCATTTGCTAAAAGAAAAATAAAGGCGCAGCTGCACGCAAATGCGATATATTTTTGAGCGGTAGTATAGCGTTTCATGGATTTGTTCCTTTGGTTGTTAAACAAAGCTCTTGCTATAAAGTGTACCTTATTTTTTCTATAAAGTCAATGTTTTTTGCTAAGATTGAATGCCCTACGGCGACGCGGCGTACAATTGACATTCCGCAAAGAATGTGATACAATTAAAGAAATAGAACTTTTTGCAATAGAGATTGTCTTAATCAGAAATAGATGTTTGTGAAGTTCACTTGAAGGATCCGCTGGAGGAAAATAAATGAAGTTGAGAATTGCCAATAGCCGACGCAGCACCATCACGAAGTTCGGGATTGGATGTGTCGTATGCTTGCTTTTGGGTTTTGGGATATTGCTGTACGCGCAAGATAAGACAAAGACCGAGTTTATTGCCACGAAGTCGGAAATCGATTCGAGCGAGAAACCAGAAATGGACTCAGCGAAAATGCAAAAGATGCTGGAAATGAAGGAACAGGTTGAAGCGCAACGGAACCGGTTTCGCCAACGTCAAAACCGAGCGACAGTTGACTTCGGTGAAAATGCGGCGTTCTACAAGGTGATTATTGATAACAACCTCTTTCGACCCTTAGGGTGGACACCACCGAACAACGAACCTGCTTATAGTCTGGTTGGCACGGTTGTGCACCCGGATGGTATGATCGCACAAGCGACGCTGCTGGAGAAACGGTCGAACCGCTACCATTTTGTTACCATAGGCGAAAAACTCGGAGACATAACGGTAAAGGACATCCAAGCGAAACAGGTAATATTAGAAAAAGAAGGTAAGCCGATAACACTAAAGACGGAAGCACTTCAATTCCTCACAACAAAACGGGGTGGTAGCAGCAAGGCGGGTGAAGGTGGCTCTGAAAAAGAGGACGGTGATAATGCGGCAAAAAACCAAGCCAACGCTAATCAGCAGACGGACGCTGAAAAGCGTAGACAAATGGAGATGAACGAGCAAATTAAGACGTTAGGAATAAACCAGAAGGAGTTGGCAGAAAAACTTAAGAATGCTTCACCAGAAGAACGTCAGGAAATAATGCGGGAAGTTAGGAGACGTGCTGGTGCCAGGAGAGCAGCAAACAGAGGCGGAAATAGGGGCGGAAATAGACGCGGGGCAAATAGATAAGGCTTCGGCGATTTCAGACGTTGCAGGCGCGGTTGTAAGTAAACCGCGCCTTTTTTATTCTCAACGCTACGCTGCTTCTTGCGTATTCTCTGGCATGTTTTCGAGTCGAGAGAGCCAGTAGCCGACATCGAATGAATCATCGCCAGTAAGGAAACGCCACTGCTTGATACGGTTAACAATTTCGAGTCTGACATCGTTTCCATACCATCTGTGATTTCTCCCTAAGATGCCGTGGAAGGATGCTGTATCGAGATCATCTGTGTTCCAGAGTTGGCACTGGCGTACTGTTGGGTTAAGGCGAAGTTTGAACATGTAGCGCGTCCGGTCGGTCAAATTCGGTTGCGCACAGTGCCACATCCCGTGATGCACAACAAACACCGTCCCTGCCTTACAGACCACAGGAAGCTGCCCAAGGAAGTTTTGGTAACGCGCGATGTCCGTCTCGCAAACGCGGCGATAGTGGCTCCCCGGCAAAATCATTGTTCCACCCATTTCGCGCGGTGTGTCGTGTGAGAAATAGAAGAATTGGATGTCGAAGTGCATCCGCAGGTCGATGATCGCATCGGCATGCCAAATTTGCCCTATGTCGTTCTGCGGGCGGACGATGTGAACGGCGTGATGGTCGTAAAGTGGATTCTCACCGACAAGACTCTGGATGATACCCTTCATTTCTGGGAGTCGAAAGACTTTACCGACAGTAGAGGTGTCGTCCCAAACCTCATCTAAAACCGTGCCGCCGCGTCCACGCACAATAACACCCTCTTCCATTTCGGCGTGTGCGTTTTCATTCAATTCGCGAGGGATAAGTTCGTCGAAGCGGAGATAACCGTCCGCAACGAAATTCGCTATCTGTTCCGTAGTGAGTAAATGCTTTTTATCAATCATTGGACCTTCTCCAGTTTCTCAAGAATATATTCAAACCTGAGATATGAAGTGTGATACTCCATGCCAGGATAGGCAGGGAATTGTTGTGGGAACTGAATCACTCGCCAGCCGTCTTGCATGGCTTCCACGACCGAGTCATAGGGCGGTGCGTTGCTGTCACCTGTAGTATAACGTTTTTGACCCGTTCCGTCGTACATTGCCCAAGCGACCACGCCACTATTCAGGTCAGGTGTGTGCAGATACAGCACGAGAAGTTGTTGTCTTAATTCAGACATAATATGAAATGACTCTCCTTAACGCTTCTTGGAATCTACCGAGCCGTGTGCGCCTTAATTTGACTCCACGTCGTTACCAATTTGCCACCCGGTTGTACGTCTAATGCAACAGACATCCCATCCTCCATGAGTTCGCTAATTTCCTTCTCACTGAGAGGTTTATCGTAGAGGACTACCTCGTCAATGCTCCCGGACATCCAGTAGTTCCCGATGTCGCAGCCGCCGATAAAGAAAAGGTTATCGCTGGTGTCCGGCTTCGTCCCTGGCGACACTTCTGCATCTAATGCCCCATCAAGGTAGAGTTTGAAGTCGGAGCCATCGTAAGTACCTGCCACATGGTGCCAATCACCATCAGTGACAGCAGTCTTCGCATCAAAAGATTTCCAACCCGCATTTGTCGTGAAGGAATAGTGAATAACTCCGGTGTTAATATTGCCAAAAAGACCGTAGTTCCTACCGGTCGGATTTCGGTTCTCTTTAGAGGCAACAATCTGCCATGCCCCAGAGATTTTTGGGATATTCACCCATGCAGCGAGTGTGAAGTTCTCCAGGTCGAGTGCGTTATCATCGGGGACAGTTACCATATCGGCACCACCGAACTCCATAGCACCCTCAAATCTTCCTTCGACCCATTTCGGCTTTCCTTGTGCAATTTTGCCATCCAATCCATTATCGGAAGAATCCGTAACGGCATCCCCTTTACCTTCATCGAACAACCAAGCACCAACAAGTCCATCTGTATCCAAGGCTGTGGCGTATGGCAGCGTAAAAAGTATCAGAGTCGAGATACTTAAGGTGAGAAATGTTAGTCCTCTATACATGAGAGTTCTCCTTGTTGCCTAAACTTTCAATCATGAAATCAAGGCTGTAGATTAAACAGAAGTTTCAGGCGGTATGGTTGCGTCCTTTGGAACAATTACAATGCCATCTCGGATGCAGTAGTTTTCACCATCATAATTATCAATACCCTCTTGATTGACGAGTACAGAATTATCGCCGATTCGCGCATTTTTGTCAATAATTGCGTTCTGAATCAGGCAATTTTGACCGATACCGATGTGAGGGATACCTGCTTGTATGTTTTCCGCTCGCGATGCCTCTGATTCGTAATAGTCGGCGCCCATGAGTACGGATTGATAAACCCGACTACCGCCAGAGATAATACTTCGGATGCCGACAATCGTTCTATCGAGTTCCGAATCATCGATGATAGAACCTTCAGCGAGGATTGAGGATCGGACGCTGCTGCTGTTGACTTTTGTGCTAGGTAAATGGCGGCGGTTGGTATAGATAGGGGCTTGCTCATCGTAGAAATTGAAAGCCGGTGCGGGGTCAGTAAGTGCTATGTTCGCGTGATAAAACGAACGGATTGTCCCGATGTCTTCCCAGTAGCCATCGAAAAAATAGGCGGAGACAGGAAGGGTCTGAATACACTTTGGGATAATGTCTTTACCGAAGTCTACATTTGTGTCATCTTGTAAAGCGTTTTGGAGGACATCACTATTAAAAATGTAGATACCCATTGAGGCAATATATTCCCTACCATGCGGTTCGATACCGCGCGACGTAAAGACATCAGGTTCAACCCGTAGCGGAAGCAGTTCTTCCTCAGTTTGCGGCTTCTCGACAAAATTAACAATTCGTCCATTTGCGTCCGCTTGAAGAATACCGAGTCCATTTGTCTCCTCTTTTTTTACTGGGATAACAGAGACGGTGATGGCGGCGTTGGATTCGGTGTGGACTTGTAGCATTTTGCGATAGTCCATGCGATAGAGATGGTCACCGGCGAGAATCAGGACGTAATTATCTGAGAACCGTGGATTGAGGATATAGGGTTGGTTGTGTTTAACAGCGTCTGCCGTGCCTTGGTACCACTCCTCACCTGCCAGGGTCTGTTGTGCTGCAAGGATTTGGACGAACCCACGTCGGTAGCTATCAAATCTGTAGGCGCGCGCGATATGTCGATTTAGTGAGACAGAGTTGAATTGGGTTAGGACGAAGATACGGTCAAAGCCGGAGTGGAGGCAGTTGCTGATTGGTATGTCAACGAGTCGGAATTTACCTGCGATGGGGACACTGGGTTTCGCCCGGTCTCGGGTGAGTGGGAAAAGGCGTGTACCGCGACCGCCGCCGAGTATCACTGAGATCACGTTCCCATTACTCATAAACGTTCTCCTTGGTTTTTATATGTGCAACGGTTTTGAAAGTTTTATTAGATTGAGACTGTTGGTAAAATAATGTGGTCTTTAATAGGAAGATTTGAACTATAAACTCCCTTTGGTGGATAGGACACCGGTAATCTGTTCATCAAGACGTGTAGCGATGTGCAAGGCTTTCGCGACGGCTTTAAAAATCGCTTCGATGATATGGTGTTGGTTTGTGCCGTAAGGAACGTTGATGTGTAGGGTTGTGCCGCTGTGGTTAGCGAATCCGTGAAAAAATTCCTCTGCGAGTTCAACATCAAAATCGCCGACCTTCGTGTCCCGAAGCGGGGTCTCATAATGTAAGTAGGAGCGTCCGCAGACATCAAGGTCTACTTTAGCGAGGGATTCATACATCGGAACAGCGAAGCTGCCGAAACGTCGCATGCCTGCTTTGTCGAGGACTGCTTTTTGAAAGGCTTGTCCTAAGCAGATACCGACATCTTCAGTAGTGTGGTGTGCGTCTACGTGTAGGTCTCCCTTTGCTTCAATCTCCAAGTCGAAAAAGCCGTGCTTGGCGAAGAGTTCCAACATGTGGTCGAGGAATCCAACACCTGTGTTAATAGTAGAGGTCCCTGTTCCATCAAGATTCAGGCGAAGTTGAATCTGGGTTTCTGCTGTTTCGCGTGCAATTTCTGCTGTTCTGTCCATTTTTTATAGCCTTAGTTATGCCCACGTTATGAGACCGAGTTCAGAGAGAGATTCCAGATCTTCATGATAAGGTAAGGCGCGCACCGTATAACCGTGCAATCCGGTCTGTTTCAAAGTAAGCGTTCCTTCAAAGAGGTAGGCACCACCCCCAAGATCCGCCTTATATTCCATTGGTGTAGCGTTGCCGTTGTGAATTTCGCTGGTGGTATCTAACACACCGTGATAAATTTGAACGGCGAGTTCGTGTGGAAATAGGACATCAGTGTGTACAACTGCCTGCACTGTTGTAGATTCCCCAACACCCAATTCAAGATTTTGAACTGTAGCAGATGTGCCGTTAGCAGATTTTTCCGCAATCCAGAGACTGCTCCAGTGGTCCCGAATATGGTTTTTCCAGTGTGCTAAGGCGATGCTACGTTTCGCTCCGTTTTCATTGAGTTTTAGCCATCTCTGGTGCGTCGGAAAATATAGCTGCTCGGCGTACTCGGTCACCATCCGTTTGGTATTAAAGATGGGAGCGAGATTCTGCATTGCGGTTTTCATCCGTGCGACCCACTTATAGGGGACATCATCAACGGCACTCCGTTCGTAGAAGACGGGTACAATCTCTTTCTCAAGAAGCTCGTAAATGGCGTTGGCATGCACCTCGTCGTTGGATTTTGCATCGTCTGAAGCCGTTCCAGTATCAATTGTCCACCCACCGCCTAAGTGGTTTGCTTCTGCCCACCAACCGTCTGCGATACTCAGGTTGAGGGCACCGTTTGCTGCAGCTTTCATACCGCTCGTGCCACTTGCTTCGTTGGGACGTAAAGGATTGTTTAACCAGACATCAACCCCTTCAACGAGATAGCGTCCGACACAGATGTCGTAGTCCTCAATGAAGACGATTTTATGATAAAAGCGGGGTTCTGCTGCGATACGTGCGATGCGTTGGATAAGGAGTTTTCCCTCATAATCATGCGGATGCGCTTTCCCAGCAAAGATGAGTTGTACGGGATGTTCGGGATGATTCAGAATCTTATCGAGTCGGTCTACGTCTTGGAAGAGTAGGGTTGCGCGCTTGTAGGTCGCGAACCGGCGTGCGAACCCGATAGTCAACGCAGCGGAATTAAGGACTTTAATCGCGGCACTATCGGTTTCCTTTGTTCGGTTAAATTTGGTTAGATGCGCTTGCGAGCTGCGGCCTAGAGTGCCACCGAGTGTTTGTTTCTGTTCCTGCCGTTGACGTGCGAATGTGATAAGGCGTTCGCGCCGACGTTCGTGTATACGCCACAATTCAGGATCAGGTATATTTGAAATTTGCGTCCAGACGGCTTGATTTGTGAGCTCAACGATCCAGTGAGGTCCAAGGTATCTGTTGAAGAGGCTCTGCATGTCGTCGGAGACCCATGACCGGGTGTGGATTCCGTTGGTAATCGCGCTGATTGGTATCTCGTGAGCAGGGATGCCTTGCCAAAGGTGTGTCCACATATCGCGAGAGACATCTCCATGGAGTTGGCTCACACCGTTGCGCATTGCTGACAATCTGAATGCAAGGAGGGCAGGGCTGAATTCGCTGTTCGTGTTGGTTGGATTTGCTCTACCCAGACCGAGAAAGGTTTCAGCGGAAACGCCGAGTGCGTCGTAATAGTTGCTGAAATAGTAATTCACCAAATCGGGTGGAAACCAGTCAATACCAGCAGGGACAGGGGTATGTGTTGTGAAGATATTTCCGGCTTTCGTGGCTTCGCAGGCTTCTTCAAAACGGATTCCGGTGTTCTGCATCAACTGCTGGATACGTTCAATTGTGAGAAAAGCTGCGTGACCTTCATTCATGTGACAGACAGTCGGTTGGATGCCGAGCGCGGTTAAGGCACGATATCCGCCGATGCCAAGTAGGATTTCCTGCTTGATGCGGAGGCGTTCGTCGCCGCCATACAGGTAATCCGTGATATTCCGTAATTCTTCGCTCTGATTTTCGGGGATGTTAGTGTCAAGGAGATATAAAGAGACCCGTCCGACTTGGGCGCGCCAAACCTTAGCGCGGACTGTTCCTTCTGGATATGAAACTTCTATTAATAACGGACTTCCATCTGGAAGCTTCTCCGGCTGGATGGGCATATTATAGAAGTCGTTTGTTGGATAATCCGCCATCTGCCAGCCATCTGCAGTAAGTGTTTGTCGGAAGTAGCCGTGTTGATACAGTAGACCGACTGCTACGAAGGGTAGGCCGAGGTAACTTGTGGATTTCAAGTGGTCGCCCGCTAAGACCCCTAAGCCGCCGGAGTAGAGCGGCATACACTCTGTTAACCCATATTCCATAGAAAAATAGGCAATTTTCAGGTTGTCGAACGTAGCAGCATTGTAATTTGTTTCAAACCATGAAGATGTTTGATGGTATTCTTTGAACTTCTTGTGGATGACTTCAAAGCGGGCAAGAAACATGCTGTTTTTTGATGCCTCATCCAGCTTCTCTTGGGAAATCTGTCCCAGCATTGCGACTGGGTTGTGGTAAGTTTTTTCCCACAACCCAGCATCAAGATGGCGAAAGAGATCGAGGGCTTCACGATCCCACGTCCACCATAGATTTAGTGCAAGCTCACGCAGAGGTTCGAGATTCGGCGGTAAGGTCGGGACCACTGTTAATTGACGAAGTGGTTTCATTTAATTCCGTTCTCCTTCCCAAATCTATCGAATATCTGCGTTTGGTTGTTGTGTTTTGAGTGTGATGTAGGTGCCTTGTTTTCGTTGGTTAAAATTTAATTTTCCTTCGCGGGCGAGCCAACCAACTCCCATAAGGACTGAGCGTTCAGTTTCGCCGATTTCTCGGGTTATTTTTGTAACAGTGGCTTCGTTATTTTCTTCAAGATAGTGCCAGATGGTGCCGGCAATGTGTCCGATATTATCTAACATTTTTACCTCCGAAAGATTAGTTAAGTAGTTATCCCTTATCCGTTATCGGCTGTCGGTTAAGAGTGGTTTGTAACAATCTGCCTAAACATGGAATATGCAAGACGGTGGTAAACTGTTACATCAAAATCTCTTAACTGATGACTGACAACTGACAACCAACGACTCTTATATTATAGTTGATTTTGGTCGAGTTGTCAAGGACAAAAATCCCAGATGGCACCAGCAAAAGGGTTGCGAATTATATTGAATCGCGGATCGTTGGTAACAGCGATAATATGAATTTGTACTGCAACCGCTTGTTTTGAAAAATATCTTGACAACTTACCACGGCACATGGTAATTTTAAGATTGCTGTAGTGTACGATTGGAATCTTAAATTATAAACGTGAATCTGTGAAAAAAAGGCACAAAGACACGAAGTGAGGTAAAAATTTGAGTATTGTTGTTCATGCCACACACGAAGCCATCCAGAAAATGGGAGGCATTGGGGCAGTTTTGGAAGGGTTGTTGACGACCCAAAGTTACAATGAAGCCGTTGCGCGTACGTTTCTCGTTGGTCCCCTCTTTCCAGGCGCGGATTTAGGAGAACTGGACACTATACTGTATCGGGCAAGCGATGGGATAAAAGACACACCACACGCCGATGCCCTCAGTGGGATTGAGCAGACGTATCACGTCGAACTCATCTACGGACAACGGCGTTTTGAGGATAAAAATAAAAAAGTTACAACCCTCACAGATGTTATCTTGGTGAATGTATCCAGCAGTAATGAAGATTTGACCAGTCAGTTCAAGTGGCAGCTCTATGAGCATTTTCACCTTGAATCGAGCCGTTACGAAAGCGAATGGGAATTCGAGGAATATATCCGACTTGCTGAACCGGCGTATTATGCACTACGGACGCTTATCGGTAGAGAGACAGAGACCCCGGTGTTCATTATTTCCCATGAATTTATGGGGATGCCGCTTGCCCTCAAAACACTTGTTGAGCGTCAGAACGATAAAAGTGCAGAAAATATACGTACCGTCTTTTACGCCCACGAGGTGGCAACAATTCGTCCTATTGTTGAAGGACACCCCGGACACGATGTCCGTTTCTATAACGTTTTAGAGCAGGCAAAGGCGCAGGGGCAGACGGTTCGTGATGTTTTTGACGATCCGTTTTGGTATTTCAAGCATGCGTTAATTGACAAAGCACATCTCTGTGATGCTATCTTTGCTGTTGGTGACCTCGTTGTTGATGAACTCCGATTTTTGGCGAAACCGTTTGAAGGTGCCCCAATTAACCTTGTTTACAATGGTATTCCTGCATTTAAGGTGAGCCTGCAGGAAAAATTGAAATCGAAGGCACTGCTTCAGAAGTATGCGACGACGCTCCTCGACTACCGTCCGGATTACATCTTTACCCATGTAACCCGCTTGGTGAAAAGTAAAGGCTTATGGCGCGATTTACAGGTGCTAACACATCTTGATTCCCTTCTCGCTTCCAATGACAAAACGGCGGTGTTATTCATCCTTTCCACAGAGATTGCGACCGGACGGCCCAATGAAACTATTCATGAAATGGAGCAGGAATACGGTTGGCCCGTGTACCACAAGATTGGCTACCCAGATCTCGTGGGTGCGGAGATTGAATTGAATAACGGCGTGTCGGCGTTCAACCTGCGGTCTAAAGCCATTAAAGTGGTGTTTGTCAATCAGTTTGGATGGAGCCAGACGGCTTGCGGGAAGCAAATGCCTGCAGACATGGAGTTCATGGACATCCGTAAGGGGAGTGATGCGGAATTTGGACAATCAATTTATGAACCTTTCGGGATTGCACAGGTAGAGCCTCTGAGTTTCGGTGCTATCTGTGTTGTGAGTAATATCTGTGGGTGTTGTGGTTTCATTCATCGCGCGACTGAAGGGCAAGAGGTGCCAAATGTCGTTGTTGCCGACTATACGCAGCTCCGGATACCGCCGCAATCGTTAGAAGATGTGATCCACATCGGCTTGACAGAGCGAAATGCGATTGAGTTAGAGAATAGTAGAGATATCGCAGCGAAACTTCTGGGACGGCTGCCGCGCAAACCTCGCGATGTGGAAGATATGATTCGAGAAGGCTACGACATTGCTTCCCGCATGAGTTGGGAAGTTGTTGTTGAGAACTATTTCTTGCCTGGATTGAAACAGGCGTTATAGCGTTTCTATTTTATTTTTAGGGAGGTACAGACGAATGTCAAAGCAAACGCAGAATGATGCACCCGTCCCGATGACACCGGAACAGAAGTTTTTCTTTGATCTCCGAGGTTGGATTCTGGTGCCATCAGTATTATCGGAATCAGAAATTGAAGAGATGAAAGCAGAGGTCTATGCGGGTGCCAGACGGAGTTATGAGGGCGCATTACAGAACTTATTGGACCATCCCGCAATTGTTGGGATTCTCAATGAGATTTTGGCTGACAATCGGTTTATCTTAGATGATTGTTACGGGTTTCGGTGTGAAAGTTCTTTCACGACTGTCAGACCTTCCGGCTGGAACGTATCGGAACGTGGGGACAACGGTCTACCACACGTTGTACGTCCACCCCAACAAGCGAACGCGATGCGGTATCAGGTCGCCGGTGGAAAGATCTTTGCGGGATTGACGCGTGTCGTATGGGAACTTGAAGAGGTTAAATCCGGACAAGGTGCCACCTCTTTTCTCAGTGGGTCACATAAGGCGCACTTCAACTATGGCGGTCCTGACCCGTATCGTCCGAACATCAGTGAATCGCCGTGGGAAACAGGTATGCGCGAGATGATGGACGACTATAGCTGCCCGGCGGGCTCTGTTGTTATCTTCACTGAAAGTCTCGTCCACGCCGCGAACGACTGGACGAATCCGTCAAATCCACGATGTGCTGTCTTTAATTGCTACAACTCCATCTGGGCACAATGGCATCGGCTGAACCTGAGCCATGAAATCATTGAAACAATGCCACCGAAGCGACAATCATTGTTCCGTGGCACATGGGCAATAGGTGGAGGTCCGGGTGGCAATCGTGCGTATTCGATGGAGAATAACACCACGTGATGAGGTAAGTTAGTTTAGCACCCTCAGGAGGCGCGATTATTGAATTTGACTTTTTTCAGGTATTAACACCAACGCACTCCGGGCAGGCACATAAAGCTGCATCGATTGCGTATGTCCCTCCATCGGGACATCTTGCCACGGGTAATGAATGCCTTCTACGACACCATAGCCGCCATAAGCAATATCGTCAGTATTGAGAATGAGACGGTAATCCGTCTGCTGTGGCACTGGAACGCGCCAATCGGTAACAGATGCTGTCGGATGAAAGTTGAAGGCGAAAACAAGTCCACCTCGCTCGTAAACGATCCGTTTTGCTTCTTCGTGGATCCATAAGAGGTGAATGTTTTCGTCAGTAAGCAAATCGTATGCCTTATCAAGGTGCTGCATCGCGCGGTCGAAAGCGTTGAGATATTTGTATCGGAGTGTCTCATCCGCAAGGAGTTGCCACTGCCTACGGGCATACCAGTAAGAATCATTGTTCCCCTCGCGCGGAAAGTCAATCCATTCGGGGTGTCCAAATTCATTTCCCATAAAGTTGAGATATCCTTCCCCGCCCAAACTGAACGTTAGGAGACGGATGAGCTTGTGGAGCGCAATCCCTCTGGCAATAACAAGGCTTGTCGTGGAAATACTCATGTTCGTGTAAATTTCGGTATCCATGAGCTGCATAGCGAGCGTTTTGTCGCCAACGATGCCTTGGTCGTGGCTTTCGACATAAGCGATATGTTTTTCACCGGTCCGGCGGTTACGCAACATACCGTAAATCTCGCCGATATGCCAGTTTTCATCTCGTTTTTCCTTTAGCAACCGAATCCAATAATCGGGGATGCCCATTGCGAGCCGATAGTCGAAGCCGAGCCCGCCGTCTTTAATAGAACGTGCCACGCCGGGCATGCCGCTCATGTCCTCAGCAATCGAGATCGCAGCAGGATTGACAGTGTGAAGTACCTCATTTGCGAGCATCAAATAAGCAACGGCATCCAATTCAACATCAGCACCAAAATAGTCGGCATATCCTTCAAACTTCCGTCCAAGTCCATGATCACTATAGAGCATACTCGTGACCCCATCAAACCTGAATCCGTCGAATCGATAGGTCTCCAGCCAGTAGCGGATATTACTCAGAAGAAAGCGCTGTACCTCGTATTGACTGTAATCAAAGCATCGTGAATCCCATGCGGTATGTTCGCCTTTATCGCCAGCATAGAAATAGTGATGTGCTGTGCCATCAAAGTGGGTCAACCCTTCGTTGAGATTTTTGACGGCGTGGCTATGCACCAAATCCATAATAACCAGCAATCCCATACTGTGTGCAGTATCGACGAGTTCTTTTAACTCTTCTGGTGTTCCGAAACGACTTGAGACAGCGAAGAAGTTGCTCACATGATACCCGAAACTGGCATAATAGGGATGCTCCATCACCGCCATCAGTTGAACAGCGTTGTAGCCTAAGTCTGCAATTCGGGGTAGGACATGTTGTGTAAACTCAGCAAACGTGCCAATTTTTTCCGCTTCCTGCGCCATGCCGACGTGTGCTTCGTAGATTCGCAATCCTCCAGTTTCGGCATCGAAATGCGGGGCTTGGTATTTCCACTGATACGGGTCCGGTGGTGCCCAGTACTGTCCAGTAAAGTCAGCATCGCCTTCCTGAGTGACACGCTGAATATATGCCGGAATTCGATCGAGACCACCGAGTGCTGATACAACGTGCACCTTGATTCCGCTTCCGTGTAAGAGTCGGTCGGCGTAGTCTTTGTCGGGTAAGAAGAGATGCCAGGTTCCCCATTCGTCAATGGACATCGGGTTCGCAGCGCGATCCCAGCCGTTGAAATCACCAATCAGCGAAAGTGCTTGCGCGTTCGGTGCCCACTCACGGTACCAAACCCCGTTTTCGCCATCGTTTTCTCCGCGGTTGAAGCCGAAATAATGGTGTCCTTGGCTTATTTCGCCTAATAGACCTCCGGACGCTTCAATTTCTGATTTGAGACGTTGATAGTGCGCAAACCGTTGGCGGAGTTGTTCGGTGTACGGTTTTAACAAAGGATCTTTTTTGATGAGGGCTGTGCCGTTTGCCTGTCTGCCTTTTGAACGTTGCTTTCCCATAGTGTATCAGTTTACCACAAGAAGACTTGCGATTCAAGGAAATGTGTAGTAACATAAGCACATGCAAACACTTTGCTACCAAATAATAAGACTTATATCCATCGCACTGATCATGTTGCTCTCTTTGAGTGTTAAGGGGGCAGCGAGTCCCTTTGAAATTCAGGTATTCGACGGAACGACGAAGGTAATGCAACCTTACCGGTTGGTCTCTGGTAAGCAATACCGACTTCAGGCGGTCTCTTCTGATGAAAAAAACCTTCCAGCACAGTGGTTTCTATCGGGAAATTTAGGCAGGATTACAACCAGTGTGCCGTTGATGCTAACAGCCGTTTTTGTCGGAGAAGGGAGTCTTATCTGTCGTGTATCGGATGCGGAACAGCGTGTTGCGTTAAGCGTTATCCCTGAAACGAAGGTTATTGGTAGTAGCGGTGGAAAACTCCAAAGTCCGGCGGATGTGGCAATAGAACTGCCGAAAGGCGCGCTTGCTATTGAAGAAAAAATAGGGATAGAAATTATAGCACCCCCCGGATTACCGCCAACGCTGCAACGATTCGTTCGTGTTGTCCGGATCTCACCCGAAAGGTTTGTCTTGAAACGACCTGCGCACTTGACGTTTCTATTCGAGAATGCCGCGTTTATAGGCGTGAAACCACAACTCTATTTTTGGGAGGCGTTTGCGAAAAAGTGGGTGCCATTACAAGGTCGCGAAGACAAGGCTCAAGGCGGCGTG
Organism: Candidatus Poribacteria bacterium; assembly: GCA_963662915.2. Taxonomy (GTDB): domain Bacteria; phylum Poribacteria; class WGA-4E; order WGA-4E; family WGA-3G; genus WGA-3G. Next base: position 4,932,232 of record CAXXEU010000002.1, read on the forward strand.
ACAACTTCTATCAATCACTTCGGGATTTATACCTTGATGGCTTCTGCGCCTGAAAATTTGAAATATAGTGAAAGGTTGGAGATCCAAAACCTTGAACTCTCGCCCCGCGTCTTTTTCGCACCCGATAGACATCGATTGACTATAACCTATCGACTCAACGCGCCGGATGCAACGCAGGTATTTCTGACGATGGATATCTTTGACCTTCGTGGTAGACGGGTTCGGCGGTTGCTTCAGGAGGCACCGCATTACATTGGACCGAACGCGGCACAGTGGGATGGGTTGACAGATGACGGCGTGCTTGTCCGAAATGGACGTTATCTACTTGTAATCCGAGCGAGAACGGGTTCGCAGCGCGCAACCTATCGAAAACTCATTATAGTTTTTAAATGAGAGTAAACGGGGTGTCGTCAGTCCTAAGCGCTTATTTTCCTTGAAGCGATTTTTTTGAGTAAAAATAGAAAACTCCCATGTAGCCGGTCAAAATTGCGTAAGTCCTATACGGGTAACAAAATCAGCACTATAGAGAATAGGGGATTCAGAAATAGGCGCGGAATGAAGAAAATACGAGGTTCGGGTAGCTGCCGAACTCGGATTGGAATTCGGTAGAATCACCGTTTTTAGGTCGCTTTCCGATGCTGATGAAACCACCGACCGAAAGATGAATGTCCTCGGCAATGTTATATGCAATTTGTGGTGCAATCCAAGTTGATGGGTCGGATAGGTTAAGCAGTATTTGTCCGCTGAAACTAATCAGTGGGGTCAGTTGGTGAGTGAATCCAGGAGCGAGGTAGTGGGTTCCCAACAGATAAACACCACCGCGCGTGTATGCCGGTTTCTCCAAATTGGTAAGGAAATTTTCAGGTTCCGTCGCGCCTGCTCCGTTGAAGTGGTATTCGATGAACGTGTAGGTCTCACCGCCGAAACTGTAGTCGAGACCGATAGAGGTACGCAGATAGTTGTCTGATGTATTAGGTTCGGTATCAAAAGGTTCAGCAAATACGTAGGCTGTCTCTAACCAGAAGCCAGCACCCCCGATACCGCGAGTTATATCTAAACCGACAAGTAGATCCCTCTGAAATTCTAAAAGCAGCATCGAAAAGTCTGTTTCTGCTGCGTTTAATTGGGTTCGGAGAAAGATGGCGCTCTTGTCAAAGTCGAAATCAGCGCCGAAGATGTATCCTGTGTCTATCTCGCCCATGACCCCTACGGGAATCCGCATCCGAATGGCGTCTACGCCGACTCGGTCTTCAGTGTCGAGTTGGTCGTAGGTATAGGGAGCAATGATGTCAGTTGGGTTTACAATGCGAGCACTTCCCCAAGCAATTGCGTCTCGACCGATGGAGAAGTCGGCGAAATCTGTGCTGAATCGAACCGAAGCCCGGTCAAGATTCTGATAGATACCAACGCTGCTGACCGGTTCATCCTCGCGCGGGTAGAGCGGTGAGTTAAGGTCTGCAACGCGGTAACGGGAGGCGGCGATGCCAACGGCAAACGGGGATTGAGAGAAAAGTAGCGGATCTTGAACGCGCGGCGTGAAATCGTAAGCGAAAGCAACTGAAAGTGAATCTACTGGTGCATAAGAGAGATTGAAACGCAGTCGATTAACCACGACCCCCATCATCGATGCCTCTGGGAGTGGGGAATTGAATGCCGTAGAAAAATTTTTGTAGTAGCCACCGACTTGGAATTCCGCTTCGGTGATTCCAGTAAGTGATGTTATCATCAAACAAATGATGAAAATCAGGATCTTTCGCATTTTAATGGTTATTAGTTACTTCATCACTGTCAATTTGACCATCTCTGAGTGTTATGAGACGTGTGGCGCTCTCCATCACCATCGGGTCGTGGGTTGAAAAGATGAAGGTCATACCCGTTTCTCTATTGAGCTGTTGCATCATCTCAAGCAGGTCGGCACCCGTTTTAGAATCAAGGTTCGCTGTCGGTTCATCGGCGAGAATAATCGTCGGTTCAGAAACCATCGCGCGAGCGATAGCAACGCGTTGTTGCTGTCCGCCTGAAAGCTGCGTCGGTGTCCGATTAGCGACCCCCTTTAACCCAACGGTTTCAAGCATTTTTATCACCCGTTCATGTCGCTCTCCTTTCGGGACCCCCGCCAAGAGCATGATGTATTCGACGTTTTCCTCAACTGTGAGCACAGGTATCAAGTTATAAGCCTGAAAAATGAATCCGATGTTATCGCGTCGAAAGTCGGAGAGTTCATTGCCGCTCATTTCTGATAACACCTTGCCAGCAAGCCACACTTTGCCTTCTGTGGGAATGTCCAATCCAGAAATGATGTTGAGAAAGGTTGTTTTGCCTGAACCCGAGGGACCCACCAATGCCGTAAATTCCCCCGATTCGATGGTTAAATCAATCCCGTTAAGCGCGTTGACAGGAATACCATCTGCTGCGTAAACCTTTGTCACACCTTCTGCAACAATAACATCTGTTTTCTGCGTCTGTTCCATAATAAATACCTTAGAATTCGGAGCAGTTGGGAAACCGGCCCGACTGATCCGTCACAGTTGCGCGGGGAGTCTGAGCGCATCGGAAACCCGGGGAATGCCATAAGGCATTCATACCGTTGATTCTGATTCGCATTCATACCGTTGATTTGTGAAACGAAATTGTAAGTGATCAGCGAACAATTTGGCTTAGCTTTACATTGTGGAACGGTGCCCAGATTTAATAGTTTAAAAACTCCGACGCATTGCGTCTACCGGAGACATTTTGGCTACGTACCGAGCCGGATACAATCCAGCAATGATCGTGAAAGCGAAGACCCATAGTGGATAAATGATAAACTGTTCAACGGTCATAATTGGACGGATAAACTCCTGCATCGTCACACCCATCATTTCAATGCCGGTATAATCAATGCCGGTGTGTGCCAATAGTGCTGTCACAAGGAACCCGAGTATTATCCCCAATCCAATACTCACGAGTGCTAAGGCACCCGCTTCAAACAATATGACGCGCGCCATTCCGAAGGGACGCGTTCCAACGGCACGCAGGACCCCAAACTCAAACATCCGCTCATACAAAGACATGAAAAGGGTATTGATAATCCCAAAGACGACCACGCCAAATAATATGACCCCTATGATATATTTGCTGTATTGCGTCATTTGTAATACGACTGTCAATTGCGGCATAAGTTCAGTCCAGCTTAACGCTTCATTGCCGTGCTGAGAATAGGTTTTCCAAAATGGCAGTGTCGAATCTTGAGTGTCGGCGATTGAAGTGAACTTAATCGCGATTTCATGGACATCATTACCGATAGCAAGCATTTCTTGTGCCTTTTGGATCCGGATGAACGCCATCCCGCTGTTCATTCCTTCGTCAGCAAAGTAATAAATTCCAGAGACGCGAAACATTTCCTGGGAAAGTTCTCCGGTTTTGGCTTGCGCCACTGTCATGACCACTCGGTCTCCAAGTCCAACCTCTAAGATTTCGGCGAGTTTCGCACCGATGACAACATCGCGGTTATTATCCCCTTCAAAATAGACACCCTCTGTTATCGCGTCATCAATCAAGGATAGAAATTTCTCTGTTGGCGGATAAACCCCAACGAGGTTAATCGCACTGACATTCGCTGGAGACGTAATCATACCGGAAACAAGCACTCTTTGCGTGAAATGCTGAACAGTGGGTTCTTCAGCAAGGCTTGCTGACACCTCATTAAGGGCTTGGATTGTCAATGAGGCTTCTTGCTCGTCTCGGAAACCTTCCCGATGAATCTGTGCATCGCCGAGGAAAGAGGCAGTCGCTGTCCGAATCAAGGTCTCTTCCATCCCTATCATCAGAGCATCCATAAAGATGAGGGCAGTTAGACCTATACCGATCGCTGTTGCAGCGATAATGGTGCGCCGCTTATTCCGAAAGATATTTCGCCATGCAAGTTTTACTAAAATCAATGACACGAATTTGAACCTTTTTATTTTCTATCAGCAGTCGGGGCGTTCACTATCCTCACTTTTCGTAATTCGCCTCTTCGCTCTTCACTAATTGCTAACCGCTAACCGCCATCTGCTATTTCGCTGATAGCCGACAACCATACTAATGTGTCCGCATCGCTCTCGCTGGCATAATGCGAGCCGCTTTTATGGCAGGGAACAGACCGACCACCGTCGCTGACAACAGGACCGTGATAGCCGGAATAATCAGGCATCGGGCGTTCACTACAGCGTACAACGTCTTGATTTTCATGCCACCGTAGGTGATTTCTTGGGGATATGTGATGCCGTATATAGATAACAGATAATTGACGAGAACTCCAAGGAGCGCACCGGCGCAGATACTGCCAAGTGTTATGATGACCACTTCGCTGATGACCAGCCAGAAAATTTGCATTGGTTTTGTCCCAACTGCCTTCAGCACGCCGTATTCGCGCGTCCGCTCCAGCACTGACATCAACACCGTATTCAGGACACCGATAGCCACAATGAGCATAATCACCCAACGTGAAATAGCGTCTCCTTGTTGATCGGCTTTCATGGCGCGGTAAAAAGATTTGGCGACCACTTGCCACGGCGCGACATCAAGTGTTGAATCGTTGAGCCGCGCTTCGATTGCGTTCGTAATTTTATCAACCTGATTGATACTTGATACAATTACAACAATTTCGTGTGCGCGTCCTTCAAGCACAAACAATTCTTGAGCATCTTCGATGTGTAGATAGCACGCCACTCGGTCTGTTACATCGTCACCACTCTCCGCGATACCAACAATCTTATACACGTCATTCGCGAGTGAACCGTCAGCGCCCTGCGAGAAAATCACAATTTCACTATCAATCTTTGCAGAAAGTGTCTTCGCCAAGTTTTTCCCAATGACGGCTTCGTGTGAAGCGGTTTCTGCCAATGCTGTGCCTTCAATTATTTTTTGATCAAATCGGGTCGCTTGAATTTCTCGTGCCACATCAACGCCGGTGATTTGTACAGCCGTGCTTTTTTCACCGACAGAACCGAGTCCCGCCGTGTATACCCGTGGTGTCCACGCTTCAACGCCTGCAACATCCTGTATCGTCGCTCCGACAGCAGTATAGTCATCAATCGTTTCATAAAGCGATGGCTTATCAAGGTAGCCATCACGGTGCACCTGAATGTGTCCGATGCGATTTCGCGTGAACATGGAGATAATGTTCCCATACGCACCATCGGACAGACCGATCGTTAGCGACAAGAGCGTGAAACCGACAACCATTGCGAGTGCAGTAAGGATTGTCCGCCGCTTCTGACGGAAGATGTTACGAAATGCAATTTTGAGTATCATAAAGCAGTAGACATAGTAGGAGGGTCTTTAGAAAGTCCAAACGCGACTTTCTCCCGCCGTGTGCCGTAACACCAAATTACCTATCTTCTTTTCTGAAGATTTCGGCGTGTAAAGATTTTATCATCAATCTCTGAATCGAATGTAGCATTCAACCACCGGACAATCGTTTTGTGTCCTTCTTTATTTTCTGGAATCATCTCCACAACAGAGGGTACAATTTTATCACCAAAGGTCTGGATTTCTTTGAAGTTCATAACCCGCATCAAGTTCCCTTTTTCGTCATAGAAGTGCTGCCACACAGGGAGATAATCGTCGGATCGCACAGCTGCAACAATCTTTCCCCAGACAATCGGAGAGTCTTCTTTCGGAACAAGTTGGACATAAAGATGACCGGGAGACGCATCTTCTGGTGTAACAAACTGGTAAGTGTAATCGTTGAGCATCGACGACTCCCTGACCAAGTCGTCATTCGTGAAATCGGAACCCATCCACGACCCCATCATCATTGATGGCGGAATCTTCATCACCTTGTTCGTCTTTGGGAGATAGTTCCACATCTCGTTTCCGATACGGAGTGTTGCGACCCCTTGTTCTTTCTTTGGTGCGGTAATTCGGATAAAGGTCTTGTTCATTCCCTGTGTCCAAATTGTCATTGCAAGGGTGCGTTCCCAATGCGGCGTGACAATATGCATCTCCATTTCGGTGTGACTCGTTTCGCTCCGATAGAGTTGATCGATATATTTGATCACAGTTTCGATATCAGGCGTTGATTCTTGGGCTGGTGCGAATGGGCAAAGGAGGAAAGCCGTGAGGAGCAAATATACCGTTAAGTTTCGTGCTATCTGTGTTTTATTTTCAGATTTCACCATTTGCTTATGTATCCTTTTTGCTTTTTAGGTTGTGCAATATAAGGAACCTGTCATTTTTATCTACATTTTTCATTATACCACGAGGAACTTGTAAAATGCAAGTCCTGACTCCTCAAGTGTACTTTGATTCAAAGTCGTGGAATCTTGCAGCACCAAAACTTGTTGAACTTCAAAATAAATTGGAGTCTTCAGGAAAAACCCTCAAAGAGTTGAATACGAAAAATTGACTAAAAACGGTGTTAACGTAGAAAGAGATTATCCTGATATACATGAACATTTAGATGCATTTGGAGATAAATTCAAAATAGGTGTTCGCGCAATATCGCGAGCACAGTTCGCTCCTACAGCGGAAAAATGTTCACCCATATAAAGGGAAGAGGGAAACTGAATAGCCCTGCAAATTCTGTTGACCTTTGCTCTTTTTACATGTTATCATTAATTTCAAGCAGCGAAGTAAATTCCCTGAATCTCGGATTTTCACAAACTTTGAATCTGGGGCTTTTAGCGTTATATATTGAGGTCTGTTGCGGGATCTTTATACAGAGGTGTGGATTCCACGAAAAGTTGAAAAGGAGTTTCTCAAAAAGGAGTCGATAATCCGTATCTGAGCGAATCACTCATTAACAATGCTTTGCGAGAAGCAGGTGAGACGGATTAGCGGTCTCGCTTACTGACTACCAACCGCTAACTGCCGATAGCCAAAAAGTCACTTGACAAAATCTGTCCAAAATGATAAATTGACTTTCAAACAAGGAAACCTTTACGCCTTAGTTTTTTAAAGATAGAGAAAGGAAACAACATGGCATCACAAAACGAACTACAATCAATGCTAAACGCGCCCATTGCTTTAGCACCCAATACCTACCTGCATTTCTATAACGGTGGGAAACTCCGCGCTGAGTTTATGGGCGAACCCGATCCGAAAGATGACTACTACTCTGAGGAATGGATTTTCTCCACGAACCGGGCAGAGACCCCAGGCAGAGAGAATCCGCCTGACAAGGGCTTTAGCCGTATCGAGCTTCCGAGTGGTGAAGTTGTGCTATTGAAAGCACTCTTGGATGCATTTCCAGAGGAGACGCTCGGTAGTGCACATGTCGCCAAATACGGCACAGATCTCGGTGTGCTTCTCAAGATTTTTGATGTCGGCGAAGGGGCGCATATCCCTATCCATTGGCACCCGAACCCCGATTTTTCAAAGGAGCATCTGAATTCACCTTTCGGGAAAAATGAAGCGTGGATTTTAATCGGCACACGTCCAGGTGCGAAAGCGTGGATCGGTTGGAAAGAAGCAATAGACAAAGCAGACTTCCGTCGTCTGATGGAAGCGCAAGATGTCCAAACGCTGCGAAGCCTCATGCACGTCGTTGAACCGAAGGTGGGAGAGGTTTATTTTTTACGCACGCCGATTGTTCATTCCCTCGGCACAGGACTCTGCGTTTTAGAACCGCAAGAACCTACCGATTGGAATATCCTCGCCGAATGGGAAGGTTTCCCGTTTGAAAGAGAGGATGGACACCTCGGTCTCGGATGGGATCTGGCAGTAGATGCCGCGGAGTTTGATAAGTTAGAACTCGACTATCTGAACAACTACATCCGACGCACGCCAGAACTCGTTCGAGCAGAAGGCAACAACCGCGAGGATCGGATTGTGCCAGAGGAAGCCTCGCAATTCTTCGGGTGCTCACGTCTGACAGTGAATTCGACGTTGAGTATGCCAGCAGACAAAGGTTTCTATGCCCTTGTGACCTTGGGCGGCGAAGGTGTACTTCGCGGTGATTTTGAAGATGTCCCCCTCAAGCGCGGCAAATCCATCTTTATTCCACGGTGCTTGTCCAGTTATGTCATCGTTAGCACTGGCGATACGCCGATGGAGATTATCTGTTGCTATCCGCCGAGTCTTTAAAAAATTAGGTGCGCCCTGTGTGCCGTAACAGTAGCACGCAATGTTAGATTTCAAACCTCCTAAACCAAGTACAACCGCGATTCGGGTTGCGAAAGCACTTATGCCGCTCGTCAACCGCTTGTGTTTGAAGGGGTTGACGTTGGATGTTGATGCGGAATCTATTGCCCATCTAAAAATGACAGATGGATACCCTACTGTGTTAGCTCCGAATCATGCGGCACGCGCCGATCCTGCCGTTATGTTCCTTTTGTCCAAACAGCTCTCTCAGCAGTATTACTACCTGACTGCACGGGAGACCTTTGGCAAAGGAAAATTCGGCGGCTTACGCAGTTTTCTGTTGCAGCGATTCGGTGCTTATTCAATTGTGCGAGGCACCGCCGACCGAAACGCCTTCCGCGCAACGCGGGAACTCCTATCTGAACGCAACGCGTCCGTTGTTATCTTTGCGGAAGGGGAAATTTCACGGCAAAACGATACCGTTATGCGCTTTGAGAGGGGAATCGTACAACTCTGTTTCTGGGCTCTCGACGATATGGCAAAGGCAGGAACCAGCAAACCGCTTTATGTTGTGCCTATCGGGATCAAGTATCAGTAAAAATGCGGGGCCGCGGGTAGCATCCGTCCGTATCGGTGAACCCAAAAACCTCCGAGAATATTACGATACCTATAAGACACAAAGAAGAAAAACGGTGGAGCAGCTAACTCTTGAACTTGAAACAGAAGTTCGGGATTTGGTCAAGGGTATCATAATTCAATAGTTTAAAAATTGGAGAAAAACATGGCAAAAAAATTGTCGATTGGAAGTTGGGCTTACGCATTTGGGCCCTATGAAGATAATCCTATTCCGTTTGATACCGTCGTCAAGACACTCAGTGAACTTGAATTTGATGGTATTGAAATTGGTGCGTTTAAACCGCATATTGACATTAACGACTATCCGATGAAAAGCGAGCGGGATGCCGTCAAAGGCTTAATCTCTTATTACGGTTTGGAAGTCTCTGGATTGGCAGCGGATTTCTGGTCCCACCCGGGGCCGGCTACAGACGAGGCACAGGAGGACGATAGATATTACAAACTTTTCAAAGAGAGTCTCCAACTCGCGCTTGATCTCGGATCACCTGCTATCCGAGTAGATACAGTGAGTGACCCCGAAGAAGGGGTGGAGGGCGTTGCGCGTGAAGAAGCTTGGGATCGGATTGTTTCCGTCTGGCGGCGCTGCGCGCAAGTCGCTGAAGATCACGGTGTGCTAATGCTCTGGGAGTTTGAACCCGGGTTTATGTTCAACAAACCCAGCGAGATTATTGATATGCCGAAGGCAGTCGATCACCCGAATTTCAAAGTGATGTTCGATACCTGTCACGCACAGATGTGTGCAGTCGTCGGCGCACGGCAGCCCGGAGAACAGGAAACCCTCGGTGATAATGGTGTCATTGATCTTGCACGTCAGTTGAAGGGGCAAATCGGTCATTTCCACCTTATTGATTCCGATAATACGCTCCATGACGACGAAACAAGCACGCACGCGCCTTTCGGAGACGGTATACTTGATTTCGACGCGATTATTCCGGTCATTATGGACGAAACTGGATACGATGGCGATTGGTTCTCCATTGATCTCTGTTTCTGGCCCAACGCCTGGGATGTCACGGAAGACGCAAAAAAATTCCTGACCCCCTATTTGGAAAGGTATTAAAGGGCTGTCGGTTGTCAGTTATCGGTTAAGAGGTGCTTTTGTAACAATCCTTCCAAACTGGGAGTACTCCAGAAAAGGGTAAATTTTTACATCAAGTCTCTTACCTGACGACTGACAACCGATAACTGACAACCATTAAAAAGATGCTTAATCTGCGTTCATTGGATCCCCTAATTGACTTGGCATTTGAGGAAGATATCGGTATCGGCGATATAACGACAGAGGCAACAGTACCGCCTACACAGCAGGGCATAGGAACCCTACTTGCCAAGAGTGACGGCATTGTTGCAGGACTGCCGGTCGCCGAACGCGTCTTCGCAAAATTGGATGAGACGTTGGAATTTCGCACCCGCGTCGGTGATGGCAATACAGTGAAGGCAGGTACCTCGATTGCTGAAGTAGTGGGTAGTGCTAAGACTATTTTGATTGGTGAGCGAACTGCTCTTAATTTCTTGCAACGGCTTTCTGGAATAGCGACGCTCACGGCGCAATTTGTGGCGGCAGTCGCCGAGTATGATACCAAAATCGTGGATACTCGCAAAACCGCAGCCGGATGGCGTGCGGTTCAAAAGTATGCTGTCCACATTGGAGGCGGCTCCAACCACCGATTTGGTCTCTACGACGGTGTGCTGATTAAGGATAACCATATCGTTGCTGCGGGTGGTGTTGGGAACGCTGTCCAACAGGCACGGGAACTTGTTCCACATACAGCGAAGATAGAAGTTGAAGTTGAGACGGTTGAACAGGTCGACGAAGCACTCCAAGCAGGCGCGGACATCTTACTCTTGGACAACATGCCCCCAAGTACTATGCAAGGCGTTGTTCAAGAGGTGGGTGATCGGGTGATAACTGAAGCGTCAGGCGGGATTACTCTGGATCAGGTGCAGGCTGTCGCAGCCACGGGGGTGGACCTTATTTCTGTTGGCGCGCTAACGCACTCGGCGATGCCGATGGATATTAGTCTAACGTTGACGCTCGTTGAGGCGTGATCGAATAAAAAAGGCATGAATGAGACACTACGTCTGAAAGGAAAATTATGGCGACTACATTTGAGAAAATTGAACCTACGACAACGAAACTCGGTTGGATCGGCACCGGTGTAATGGGACGTTGGATGTGTCAACATCTGATGGATTTGGGATACGCGATGACGGTCTATAATCGGACGAAATCGAAGGCGGATCCGCTGCTGGAAGCAGGGGCAACGTGGGCGGATTCACCCCAAGATGTTGCAGCGGTTTCTGATATTGTCTTCACAATCGTCGGGTTTCCACCGGATGTCCGGGAGGTCTATCTCGGCGATAACGGCATCTTGAAGGGCGCGAAATCTGGGAGTATTATTGTTGATATGACAACAACGGAGCCGTCGTTGGCGCAGGAAATTTACGCTGCAGCACAGGCACAAGATGTTTCATCGGTAGATGCCCCGGTTTCGGGAGGCGATGTCGGTGCCCGAGAAGCGCGTCTCTCGATTATGGTCGGGGGGGACGAGGCGGCTGTGCAGGCTGTGATGCCCCTCTTTACAGCGATGGGTAAAAATATTGTCCATCAAGGCGGCGCGGGCGCAGGACAACACACCAAAATGTGTAACCAGATTACGATTTCTGGAACAATGATCGGAGTCTGTGAAGGACTGATTTACGGCTACAAAGCCGGTTTGGATTTGGAAACGATGTTGTCCTCAATTAGCGGGGGGGCTGCTGCGTGCTGGTCCTTGGATAATCTTGCACCACGCGTTCTACAGCGGAACTTCGATCCCGGTTTCTTCGTAGAGCATTTCATCAAAGATATGAGCATCGCTTTGGATGAGGCACGCAAAATGAATCTGAGTCTACCCGGGTTGGCGTTAGTACATCAACTTTACACGGCAGTACAGGCACAAGGACATGGAAGATTGGGTACCCAAGCCTTGATGTTGGCATTAGAGCAGATGTCGGGTGTCGAAATGGATTAGTATCTTGTCTGAGGTGTAGGATGGGTTAGTAACCCTGATTACGATTGGCACAATGATATCGACCGACTACTGGTGCGGTTTGTAACCGCACCAGCGTTATGTCGGAAAAACCTACCAAAGTAATTCTGTCCGTTATTTGGAACAGCGTTTCACTAATTACCTGAATTTAAACCACACCCGCTTACGCTGAAGAAGGTTCCAAGCGCATCGGCATGATAAGGGTGATGTAATTGTCAGTGCCAACAGGTTTAATAAGGACGGGATTCAACTCGCCTGAAAATTCAATTGACAAAGACTCGGTTTCAATATGCGCCAACGCCTCTGTCAGCAACCGTGCGTCAAACCCGATCCGGACGCTTCCAGTACTGGACTCAACAGGCAATGTCTCGTGTGCCTCACCTAATTCTGGGGTCTTCGCCGAGACCCGAATCTGTTCGGTATCAATCTCTAAACAAATTGAATAGTTTTTCGGGTTTGAGAGCACAGCAACCCGCCGAGTTGCGCGGAGGATGTGTTCCTTTGAGACAGTTGTCCTACCTTCGCTGGTCTCAGGGATGATTTTCTGATAAGTCGGATATTCGCCATCGACAAGCCGCGTCGTTAAGGTAGCATCACCGTCGGTAAAGAGGATTTGATTCTCAAAGACGGAGACATTAACTTCACCAGATTCCGAGAAGGTCCGCTCAATCTCTCGGACAGCTTTAAGTGGGACGATAAATCCCTTGGCTTCGCCTGGAGAGTTAAGGGGTTCGCAATGTGCGAGGGCGAGTCGTTTGCCGTCGGTAGCGACGACTTCCGTTCTCTCGTCAAGGAAGTTGAAGTAGAGTCCGTTTAAGAAGTATCGGACCTCTTCTGTGGATGCTGCGAATTCCGTTTTTTTCAGGACATCGCGTAACGTTTCTCCACCGATCGCGACAGCATTGCCTTCAATAGAAGGGAGTTGTGGAAACTCTTCATCGGGCATCCCGATAATTTTGTAAACACCGTCCCCGCAGGTAAGCTCAACGCGATCGTTAGCGGTCGTTGCGAGATGTATCGGTTTATCACTGGGTAGCTCTTTGACGATATCGCCCAATTTTTTGGCGGAAACCGTAATTGCACCCTCCTCTGTAACCGCGCCTTCGACTTTCATTCTGATACCAATTTCAAGGTCCGTTGCCATACATTCGATACTGTTCCCTTCTGCCCGAATGAGAACATTTGAGAGAATGGGTAAGGTATTCCGTCCACTCGCAACGCCTTGTAGTACCTGTAGTGCATACAGGAGATCATCTCTTTCAAAAGTTAGTTCCATTCCAAGTTCTCCTTATTCTTCTGTCTATGCGATAGATGTGATTTTCCTTAAAACGTAAAACACCTCTGCATGAAAATTTGTATTAAACAGGGCAGTGGCAATGCCAATGACGAAACCTGATATTTTCTCACCAAAAGTTTTCGCCTCCCAATAAAAATCTTGACAACCACCTATATTTAGTATAACATATTATCACCGATATAGCATAGGAAAAATTATAGATTTCAACGCAGGGTAAGTTGCGACTCGCAAGATAGACGCTAACACCCACTCCAATCTACAATTCTAAGTTTTCTAACCAAAATATACACCAGAACGATTTAGTTTTTGGGCACCGGAATCCCACACGTTGCTCGGACGCAGCGGATGGACACCTGAAGATGCAGAAAAACTAAGTTGCTATTGTCCTTCTCCTAAAGATATGCAAAATACGGACCTACATTCCTCGCAGCGGATTGCGAAACGTGCGGTGTTAATTGGCACGGTTCTCATTATCGCGAATAGTTACTGGATAGCGTATGTAGAGATGATCTGGCATACAGCGCATCTGACGACGGTCGCGATGTCTGTTAATGTGATGTTTGGCATTTTGATGATGACATTGCTGAACATGGGGGTCCGGCGTATTTTTCCGCGTGTTGCGCTACAACCGCGCGATTTGCTTGTAGTTTACAGCATGCTTGCCGTCGGTAGTGCGTTTTCCGGGCACGACTGTCTTCCACGCCTGATGGGGCTTATCCCCTATGTCTTTCGCTTCGCGACACCGGAAAACGATTGGGAGGCGTTGCTCTTTCATCATCTTCCCGAATGGCTTGTAGTGAGCGACCCGAGAGCCGTCAACGATTTCTATGAAGGCGAGGTCAACTTCTTTACAGAAGGTTATGTTGAGTTTTGGATCGTCCCGATCCTTTCTTGGTCGGTTGTTATCTTCCTGCTAATGCTCATCTTTTTATGTTTGACCTCTATCGTTCGCAAACAGTGGATAGAAAACGAGAAACTTGCCTATCCGATTATTCAAATCCCGCTTGAGATTACAACCAATCGGCGTATCTTCACAAATCGCTTGCTCTGGATGGGCTTCCTAATAGCCATGGGAATAAACCTGCTTAATGGGTTGCAATTCTTTTTTCCTGTACTCCCACACATTCCTGTCAGAGAATATAATCTTAATATCTACTTTACACAGAAACCGTGGAACGCGATGGGGAGTACACCGCTCCGCTTCCATCCGTATTTAATAGGGTTCTCGTTCATTTTGCCGTTGGATTTAGCGTTTTCGTGTACGTTTTTTTACCTCATGAAGAAGGTCCAACTCCTGTTCGGAAGCGCGGTCGGTATAGCAACATTGCAGGGGTACCCTTTTTTAGGGGAGCAAGGTGCAGGTGCGTTGCTGGCACTCCTTGCGATTGCGTGCTGGTATGCCCGGCATCACTTTGCGTCTGTGTTGAGACAGGTGATTCGTCCGAATCGCGCCGAGTCACAAACCGAAGCGATCTCACATCGCGGTACCGTGATAATACTTGCGGTTTGTATACTACTTCTTGCGGTTTTCTGTGTCCGTAGCGGAATGACATTGTGGGCATTTGGGGTCTTTATCTGCATCTACTTATTGATTGTCCTTGGTTTGACGCGAATGCGAGCGGAACTCGGTCCACCGATCCACGCTATCGGTTATCTAACACCGCAATATATGATAATTTCGCTGCTCGGCACGCGACGCTTGCGGGCAGGCAATCTAACAATGCTTTCGTTGTTGAATTGGCTCAGTGGCGCGAGTTATGCCTCCTTTCGTACGCATCCAATGCCTGACCAATTGGAGGCGTTCAAGCTCGCCGAGCGTACCGGTATCCGAAATCGAACGATGTTTGGCGTATTGGTTATTGCGAGTCTCGTGGGTATCTTATCGGGCTTGATTCTCTATCCGTATGCGATTTATAGGGAAGGCGTAGCGGCAGGTTCGGAGCAGATCCATGCCGGTGGTGCGGACACCTACAATTTTCTGTCATCGTGGTTAGTGAACCCGAAACCCACAGATTGGCTCGCGACCTCCGTGTTAGGATTAGCCTTTGCCGCGAATTTAGGGATTATATTTCTGCGATCGCGTTTTGTGTGGTGTCCTTTACATCCGGCGGGTTATGTGATTGGGGTCGCACCCGGAACGACGGATGTGATCTGGTTTCCCCTGTTCATTGCAATGGTGACAAAGTGGATTATCTTACGACTCGGTGGGATCAATGCATATCGGAAAGCGGTACCGTTTTTCATCGGTTTGGTATTGGGCGAGGCGTTAATGGGATGCTTCTGGCCCCTGTTGAGTCTTGTGCTGAGGTCGGCGGTCTATAGTTGGATATAGTTTGCTTCACTGAAGTGCGGATCGATGCGTTCAGGGCTATGGCGCGCTTGAGGTGTTGAGGGTAATTTCACATGTGAGGTTACCCTGTAAACGGACCGGGACACGCACACCTTCCTGCGTAAGGTAGAGCGTCTCCGGTGTAAGGGTATCTACGGTGCCGTGCAAGTGGAGATAGGGACCGATCGAACGGTCAGCGATGACCTCTGATAATTTTTCGCGGAGTGTTGTGAGTTGTGCTTCTAAAGGGAAGATAAGTTTATCTTCAACAGTCGTGCGTAGATTTGGGAAAATGCCTTCGCCTACATGTTCGGCGATTTCTAAGAGTAGGCTTTGGGTTGTCAGAGAATAATCGAATTCAGTGACAGAAAGCGACGTTGTGGTAGCATCATACACAGGTGTTCCGAGCATGTAA
The DNA here is from genome assembly GCA_963662915.2 of Candidatus Poribacteria bacterium. Lineage (GTDB taxonomy): Bacteria > Poribacteria > WGA-4E > WGA-4E > WGA-3G > WGA-3G. The sequence goes on from CAXXEU010000002.1 coordinate 4,947,990, forward strand.
AGCTGCCCGTTTGCACCCAAGGATGGCATGCTGAATCCAACACCTGCCGCCAGCTGCGTCCCGCTACCGTAAAGTATTAGATTTTCGACAAATGTATCAATGCCTTTGAGTTTGTGTGTCTTTTCGACATGCGGCTTGGCGAAGTTTTCAATAGTCGTGTAAGCTACTTTGATTGGCGCAATGATGTGGTAGCCGGATTCGAGCGAATCCACAAAGTGAATATTCGGCAAATCGGCGCGTGGGCCCGCATGTGTGACAGGATCGGTTGCTATGTCTCCAATGTTGGCTTGGATGTACGTTTTTATCCCAAAGCTGAGGAAGAGCATCTCTCCATCGCTTGATAAGTTTTCTGCCAGAATTTCCAGCGGCTCCATGATGAGAGCGATTGGAGGCGTTTGTTTGAGGACCATCGGTTCGTAGAGTTTTTCCCATAAACCGGCAACTCGCGTTTTTATATCTATATTGGTGATATATTTGACGATGAGATCCTCTAATTTCGGCAGGATTTTCTCCCGTACCAATTCGGTAAGAATCCGGCGGACTGAGACTGTAATCCCCAAAATTTCAATTTCTGCTTTCTGAATAGAAATATCAGAGGTGGTTTTTGCGGTAATCCGCCAGTCGGGATTAAGCGTTGGTGTGAGGGTTAACAACGCCGTCGCTTTCCCTTCAAAATTTTCGCGTTTTTCGAGAACCTTCCCAAAAATCTCCTTTGAGACGCGTATCCATCCACTGAACCGAAATGGGCTTCGGACTGATATCGTCCCATCAGCCGCACTGGTCAGCGTCAGAGCATCAAGGTGTAAATTGATGGCGGCATCAATCGCGCCATCTTTCCACAGGATGGGTTTACTGAGGTAGTCTCTGAGGGCGGATTCCGTTAATTGTTTGACATCTTGTATTGGCAAGTCTGCTTTCGCAACGATGGTTGAGGGGATGGGTGGCGGTAGTGGTGCAGGTGTGACTTCTCGTAGGGGTGCCGGTCCTTCGACGGTAAGGTCCGATTTTCGTGGCAGCAGCAAGAATAACGTGATTGGAATTAAAACGGTGCCAAGAAAGATCGCACCGACAATCAGTTTTTTTTCTCTGCTCATCCTTGTAGCCTCGGAATGCCGCTTGATATTTTGTATTTACGGTCAATACGGAATGGATGGATGTCGAAACAGGTCTCGCCAGTTAGCGTCAGTTCGCTCAGGATGCGTCCGACGAGGGCACAAAACTTAAAGCCGTGTCCTGAAAAACCTGCCGCAATCAATACGTCCGGACAGTGCGGATGTGTGTCTATAATAAAGTCTTCATCTGGGGTTTCGGTATAGAGGCAAACTTCGGCGTGTGTTGCTTTTCCGAGTTCTGGGATGCGTTCTTGCACATAAGCATCTATGTGGGCAATGTAATCTGGATCGGGTGTCCGATCGCGCGTATCAGGAGAAATACTCTCTCCCCTTCCGTGGCGCGCAATTTTTAATCCGCCACCGGTATCAAAAGAGCCGAAGACCGGAATGCCGTAAATGAATTCCCCATCTGGTGTTGATTCCACAAAAACTGGAAACCGGTCTGGCTGAAAACGCTCAATGTCTATAGGTTGGTAGTAGCAGACTTGTTGTCTTGTAACTGTGAGTGGAAGATTTAGTTTTTCAAGAAGAATACCCGCCCACGCTCCCGCCGTCACGATGACTTTCCTGCCATGAAACTGACCGTTTTCAGTCTGGACACTTGGCACATCTGCTTGCCAATCAATCTTGGTTACCGAAGTCTTCTCTCGAACGGTTGCGCCGTGTCGCGCTGCCAATTGCGAGTGTGTGGAGACACACTCGGCGGCACGGAGGAAGCCGGTATCTTTCTGCCAGAGGACATCCATATCCTTCACGCCTTGGAACTGTGGAAAACGATTTGCTAATTGTGTCCCGGTCCACCATTCAGATTCAACGCCTGCAGCATCTAAGCTTTGCTTTGTCGCGCGTCCGTAGGGGTTCCCTTTCGCGCCCATACCCACACTCCCTGTGATAAAGAGAAGCGATTTCCCTGATGCAGATTCGAGGGCGCGCCACTCGGCGTATGCGGTTTTCATCAACTCGGTATAGAAAGGTTTATCGTAGAAGAAACGGATGATACGGGTTTCTCCGTGTGAGCTGCCAAACTTATGTCCGCGTTGGAACTGTTCTAAGGCAAGGACATCTGCCCCTGATTTGGCGAGGTGGTATGCGGTCGCACTGCCTATCCCACCGGCACCAATAACAATTGCATCGTAGATGTGAGATTGCATGCTTTATCCTCTAGCTAACGGCTATTTGCTAATCGCCATTTGCCATTAAAACGGGTTTGGCACGGTCGTGAAATTATAGTGTCTATCTTCACCACGCAACAAAATCGGTTTCCACGGACGTTTTAATGAGTTTGCTTCTGCCTGCTTGACTGATGGATCAATATAGCGGATTGTTAAACCGCATCGCCGTCGGGTAGAGTGGTTCGGTAGACTGCCGTGAATCATCTGTCCGTGGTGGATGGACATCTCTCCCGCTTTCAACACGAGATCAACGGTACTGTCTGCTTCCGATTCGGTGACAGGGACTTCCTGATTGATACTTAACAGGTTGCCTGCCCGTTCAGATGTCCCGTGTTCTTGGATACCGCGCTGGTGGCTTCCCGGAATCACCTGCATACAGCCGTTGCCCGTATCACTGTCATCTATTGCATACCAAGCCGTAATCGCGTCCGGTGGTTCAAGGCCCCAATATGTCACATCTTGATGCCATGCGACGAACTTGTCGCGAGGTCCATATTTGCAGAAGAAGTGGGTTGCTAATAACATGACATCGGGACCGATAAGTGCCTCAATAACATCCACAATCTTTGGATGTGTTGCGAGGTCCCAGATAAATTCGTGGTCAAAATGCCAATCGATGAGACCGATTTCGCATGTTTCTTTGCCGACCTCTGCTTCTAATGCATCGTAAGCGTCTCGATAACGCGTTGCTTCGGTTTCATCAGAAATAGGGATACCGGTCAAAAATCCGTCTTTTCGATAAAGTTCAGCGAGTTGTGAGTTTTTCGTTTCCATTTTTTAATTGTTCCTTGCGGTTCGGTCAGAGGCGTTTTGGAATTTTGCACTGTCGAAACCATTGCGAATCTTCCGGTGGCGATTCATCTGGATCTTTCATTGTTTCAAAAGTTTTCAAAGCAGGAGACACTGTTTCTGCCCATATCCGTTCGACTGCCTCAAAAGTTACGGGTTGACGGTCAGAAATATCCGCTGCTGCGTAAGCATCCAAGAGTTCCTGCATCTTTTGTCCGAGCCATGCGACTTCATCGTTCACCATTCGTTCACCGATACGTCTATCTGATTCAAAGGCGTTTGATCCCATAGCGAAATGCGGTCTGTCTGCATCAGTTTCAGGCATTCGGGACATATCAACACAGTCGGGTTCTAATGCCCATAAAAGTGATGTTTCGACTCTACCAGCATGATCGCCACCGTTGCCTTGTTTGTCAAATCCTGGTGTATTTGCCTCAAAATCAGGAAGTCCGTAGAGCCGCATAGCGAAGTGCGGTTGAATTAAAGAGAGGAGTGTTTTGAGGTCTTGCCAGTTCGGTCCGTAGTGTCCAGTGAGAAAGATGGCTGCGTGGAACCCGAGTGCGTCGGCAGCGCGGACATGGTAGCAGACATTTTTGAAGTGTTGCCACGCTGGCATCGCCGTCAGCCAACTCCGGACTTCACCGACACTCCGATATGCCCAATTCGCGTACATCCCGTGTTCGTGGATGTGCCAGTAATCCGGGGGTGCGACAATGCCGCCGTGGGTCCGCGCAGTGCGGCAAGCGATTGCGTGTGCCTTGAGTGCGTCCAGTCCTACGGTGTTTTGGGGGCCGTGCGGTTCACAAAGTCCATAAGTGAAATAGACAGCAGGACATTCATCAAATGCTGCTTCTAATTCGTCAGGGAACATCCGTTCCCAGCGTACTTCTTTTCGCATCTGTGTTTTCCTTTTTCGTTGTTAGCGATTCGCTAATTGCTATCTGCTATTCTTCCATATTTAAAGTTCTACAAATCTTTTTGGCACCGGTAAGGCGGGGTTGCAATTCAAACGCCAATTTCAGAACAGTGCGTGCTTCCGGAAGTCGATCAATTTCTACGTAAAATTCAGCGATTTTTTTGTACATCCATGCGGTTTCGCGTTTCGGGAGTTTTAATGCAAGAATCTTGGTGAGAGGAATGTGGGACGTTTGATCGTATCCTTCAACGCTGAAATGATAGAGATAGATGAATTTCAGACGTTCTTTGACTTCTCGGGTGAAGTGCCTGAAACAGGGACGTTTCGCTTCGGCGGAGAGGAGAGATTCGTATATCAACATTGCGCGTTTGATTTTTCGGTGCCGTTCGGAAGCGGAAGACGAATTTCCGTTGGAGAATCCGAGGTTCTCGTATGCTTCGGCGATAAGGAATTCACAGTCCCGACTCTCTTCGTAGTTAAGGAAATCGTCGATACGCCATTCTTTACCTGTTTTCTGGTTGTTATGACAGAGTTGTTCGTATAAAGAGATGCCGGTTTCGTATTTTTGATGGAGGAGTGCTTCCAGCAGCAGTTCTAACTTGGCGTAGTTCTGGTTGAGTTTGCTAAGTTTTTCGAGGTATGCTTCACGTGCTTTACGCTGGCGTTCGATCTTCTGTAGTGTTCGGTCGTAATTAGATTTCTGCTTTTTATCGCGTAAGGTGTTGTATGCCTTACAGACCTCGCGAAACATCTGTTCTGCAAAAACGATCCGTTCCGGATTTTTATCGGGGTGGTAGCGTTTTGCGAGTTTCCGAAATGCGCGTTTTATTTCAGGGGCAGTGGCATCCCGCCCAATCTTTAAGATTTGGTAGTAATCTGGAAGTTTCATTGTAAATACAACGTTTCTGATAGATACGGTATTTATAATTCCATATATTCCAGAATTTGTCAAGGGGAAATTCGAATGGAAAATTGAAAGTTTAGGAGGCAGTCGCGGATGATAGTGGCAATTTGATGTGACGGTAAAAAAATTTAATCCTGCTGCTCTTGCGTTTGAGGGGCGGTTTTCAATGCGTTATTGAGGTCATCTCTAAATTGATTTTCACTGGCTTCATTATAGAATGAAGGCACACCAATGATACGATATTTGCTATTTTCTGTCAGGACTCTACTTTGGGACTCGGCGCAAATCTTTTGCAGAAATTCCTCTTTCCATCGGTCGCCGTCGGCAATATGCTCACCTTTAGGTTCAATAAAAAGTTGGTAGTACAGCGCGTTACCGTTATTTTCGCGTAGGAATAGCACGAAGTCGGGTTGAAATCCGTGTCCATCAGAGAAGTTATAGAGCGAAAAGTGTCCTTCGTTACGCAGTAGATAGATGGTCTCGTAGTTTGTTTCCGTGTCTTGAATCCATCTGTCTAACAAGCGCACAAACGCTTTTTCTTCGTTCGTGCCGTAGAGGGTATCAAAAGCAAACCAGTCTCTGACTGATACGAAATGTCTGAATTGTGGATCTTCTTCAGAATTTAGGTTGTTGGGGCTAAATTCCATGCGTTTGTCTGTGAAAATTGCGTGGATATATTTTTCCTGAAACTCGTGTGTCCCTTCATATTCTGTGATCTGTTCGCTGATTTCGGATTCAAGTTGATTTAACAGACCACGACATGCTTCAAATTTTTCTGCACCACTCACGTCTAATTCGTTAGCAACACCTTGCAAGTTGATTGTCAATCCACTGAGGTAGTCCTCGGAAGTGATAAATTCGCGTATGGAAGTCAATTGCGGGAAATATTGTTTAAGAGTTGCAAACGTAAAAAACGGATTGCGGGCGATTGCGGATTTGATGATATTCTTTTCAATATTTTTCACCGGCAAATTCTGAGGGTTTTCGTCATATACAACGGGCGTATCTTCATTATTGAGTGGTGTGATGACACCTCCTTGCCCTGTAGCGATCTGATGGGGATAGTCTTTCTCCTTAACGCCTAAATTCTCAAAAGATTGAATGTGTTGATAGTTTTTCTTAACTCGCTTGTTGAGCCAAACAACGCCTTTTTTGTAAAATTCAGTTTCTTTGAACGTGTCTTTTAGTTGGATTTCGCGGGGCACACGGTCTCTATCCATCATGCCCTCATTAACCAGGGCAGTACGAATTTCAGAGATATAGCGCGAATCGTGCATGCTGTGGTAATGAAGTTCCTCCAATACGCGCAGCTCGCTGTCAAGGTCTTCATCAAACTTACGGCAAAATCGGTCCGGATAGTCTTCCAAAACAAAAGGAAAGTAGCGTGCCCCGCGCCCAATGAGTTGCGCTTCTGAGATTGTCGTTTTTCCTGAGTCACGGGTCTCGTAACAGCGAACGATATCAAAGAGGTTCAGCACATCCCACCCTTCATTGAGTTGTTGCACAGCAAAAATGGCACGGATCCGATTATCTTTATCTTCAAGTGTATTGATCAAGATCTGGTAGTTTTTTCTCTCTTCCTCACTGTTAACTGTGAGACAGTAATCTTCATCAAATTCGGATTTCAGTTGTTGTGCTAACAACTCTGTGCTGGTGTTATTTTTAGCGAAAAAACGAAACGCGCGTTGAACAGCTGGCACTTTTGATACTCGAATACTTTCAATCTGCTTTCCAGTCAATTCATCAATTAGTGTGCGAAAGTTTTTTCTGTTTTCTTTTGATCTCGGAATTGATTTTTCCTTAAACAAGATAACAGGTTTATCAAGTGGAATCTTATATTTCAAAGCGACCATCTGCTTGTATTGACTGAGAATGAGTGCCTGCAACATGCGCGCCTGCGTATCCATATCAAAGTACACAAGCTCTATCTCTTTAGAGAACTTATCTCTGCGGAAATCTATTAGATCATATCGGTTTATAACTTTGTTCCGATACTTCTCTACCATCGCGGGCTTTTCATAATCGTGCGTAGCAGTGAATTCCAAGAGTAGATTAATTTCATTGGACTTAAAGATACGTTCTACTGTCTTCTCCCAACTTTCAAAAAGTTCTCGCTGAGCCTTTGTGCTGGCACTCATGTGATGCGCTTCATCTGCTAATAGCACAATTTCCTGTTCAGCGAAATTTTCACCAGTTAAGGCGTTCTCCTTTTCCAATGTCATATCAATGTGCAGCTGCTGAATTGTTGTGAAACAGATATTGATGTCGTTTTCGTTGACACTGACAAAATTATCTACTTCTGTCACTACAACTTTTTTCCATCAATATGTATGTTCTCACTAAAGAGATATTTTGTCGCACGTAGGTTGAGAAAGTTGTCCTTTGTTTTCTCAATGATGTTGGTGGAGTTGACGAAAAAGAGGAAGTTGCGATAACCTTTCTCATAAAGGTAGAGAATCAAGCCTGCCATGATGAGCGTCTTGTCACTACCAGTTGCCATGTTGAATAGCATAAGTTAGGATTATGTATCAAGTTAAAATAAAGTCCAAATTTCCAACCTACTTTTATGCAACAGATTACCTTGTCAGATTCTTTAATGTCTATACCTTGGAACCGTAATTCTACGATATCTGCAATACTATTGTCAGAGATCAGTTCCCCTTCCAATATATCCCGCTTGGATCTACATTTTATTTCAATCGGATAATCATTAAGGTAAATATCTGCACTTAAGTCCTTGTGAATAACTATCAGAAAGTTGTTTATTGAACTGATGTTTATTTTGTACTCTGGGGGATGAAGAAAAAGTTTCGATATTTCATCCATGTATTTGTAAAATATTGGTTGGTCTGAAGTCTGACGAGAGGAACTCAAAGCCCAAAAATAGTGTTCAGCAGGAACATTGCAAACGGAAAAACCAGTTATATCTATTTTTGTTGCGGAATTGGGTGTAGGAATTGGCGAGAAAATTTTTGGCGGCGATGTAGTCAATAGAGGTATTGTGGTTAAAAACCCAATGTCCTTCGATCTCGTCAAAGAAGGTTGATTTTATATCTTCGTCGGTAAGCAACAATTTGATAAGGTTATGGTCAAGTTGCCATGCATGGTTTTTGACTGCAGCGGGGAAGGAGTTCGCCTGATTCGTCAACAAAGGCGGGATGGGTTTTGAGGCGCGCGATAAGTTTTTCGTTAAAGGTTTCTTTTGGCATATTTAGCCTTTCTGCATAGAATGTTATCCGTTAGGTTTTTCATTATCTTCGGGTTGCCTGGGTTGCGTCTCTGGTTCTTCTAGAATCTCGGTATCAGGAACCTGTCCGTTTATCCTACTTCTGATGACTGATACTACTTCCTTAAGTGATGTTCGTGTTCGCCACCAGCTAAGCATAAGGTAACTACCAACAACAAAACCTACTACCGTGGTGAAAACAAATATTGATTTCACAATTTCCCATTTAAAATCAGCCGTTACTAAAGCAGCTATACATGTCAACGCAATAGAAAATAGAAAAATTGCAAAGTTAAATTGCAGTGTTCCGGCTGCTCCCTTTTCTAATAGCTCTAATTCGTGTTCTTTGACTTCATATATATTAAGAGAATCAACTCTACCCCGCCTGATAAGAGGCTTTTCGTCCTTATAAGGAGAGTTCGGATCAACCATTTTACAATCTCTCCTTTAGCCATTCGCTATTATTAGTACTATACGGATTCGTCCAGGCAGCCTCTATCCCAGATCGAATAACGAATATTCGTTCCGATGCGGGGAGATCTTTACTCAAAAAATCTCGAATCTGAACTGCACTTTGATCCGAGATAATAGCCCAACAATTGTCGTGAATTGGACAATAACCACTATATTGTTTCAACTTCTCTTTGATCTGATTCTTTTTGAAATCATCATTCACTTCAAAAGTAACAATATAAGTTGTCATCATATCTTCCTAAATTTTGAATATATATCTCACGGCAAGTCATATACGTCATGACCGCCAATTCAAACCGTGATAAGTTTCTAAGACCTTCTTGTTAAGGTGAGTGGCAAGTTCAAGGCGGAACTTCCTCCCATCAGTATCGTATATTTTAAGTTTATCATACACGATGCAAAATATCAAGTGAGTATTCAATTTTTAGTGGAAGAAGTCGGGTTTGGAAGATCGCTCCTACAAGACTTCCTGTAAGAAACGTGCAGTGTGAGATGCCTGCACCGACGCAACATTCTCCGGTGTCCCCATCGCGACGATTTCGCCGCCGCCTTTGCTGCCTTCTGGTCCTAAGTCGATGATCCAATCAGCCGATTTGATAACGTCGATGTTGTGTTCAACAGCAATAATCGTATTGCCCGCGTCAACGAGTCGGTTCAGCACTTTGAGAAGTTTCTGGATGTCGTCGAAGTGGAGGCCTGTCGTCGGTTCATCCATAATATAGAGCGTTGAACCTGTTTGGCGACGCGCCAACTCTTTCGCAAGTTTAACGCGTTGTGCCTCACCACCAGAGAGCGTCGTTGCCGATTGCCCTAATTGGATGTAGCCCAATCCGACATCCGTTAACATTTGGAGTGTTCGGCAGATCCGCGAACTCTCACTGAAGAACGCGAGTGCCTCATCTACCGTCATATCCAAGACTTCAGCAATATTTTTGCCGTTATAACGGATCTCAAGCGTATCGGGACTGTAGCCTGTACTATTACACGCCTCACAAGGCATCCATATATCAGGGAGGAAGTGCATCTCAACGCGGTTAAAACGATGTCCCTCACAGACATGACACTGCCCAACCGAGAGGTTGAAACTGAAGGAGCCTCTGGTGAATCCACGCATCTTTGCGTCGTGTTGTTCGGCAAAGAGTTCGCGAATCTTCGTGAACAGATCGGTATAGGTAGCCGGATTGGAGCGCGGGGTCTCACCAATCGCCTTCTGGTCTACGTTGATGAGACGTTTGATATGACTGACACCGCGAATGCTTTCATACGCCGGTAAACCGTAGTCGTTATAGATAGGTTCTCGGTGATCGTCCGCCATATAGGAGCCGTAGCGTCGATCTTTCGGCTCACCTGTTTTGATTGAGCTCCGGCTTTCGAGAGCCGGTTTCAGCGTGCCTTCAACGAGGGAGCTCTTTCCGCACCCTGAAACGCCGGTTACACATGTAAGTGTCCCAAATGGAATCTTAACATCAATGTCTTTGAGGTTGTTTGTTTTTGCGCCATATATTGCCAATTTTTTGCCTGTGCCTTTGCGTCGTGTTTTCGGAACAGGAATTTCTACTTCGTTGGAGAGATAGGCTCGCGTCAAAGATTTCGGAGGCGATTTTTTGTCTGTCTTTTGTGTTGGAGTGGCACCATTAGTGAAAGTATCAGGCGTACCCATGGCAATAATTTCACCGCCGCCTTTACCCGCTTGAGGACCGAAATCAATCACATGATCGGAGGCTAATATCGTGTCTCGGTCGTGTTCAACAACGAGAACACTATTACCGATGTCGCGGAGTTCCTTGAGCGCGGAAATGAGACGTTCTTGATCGCGCGGGTGTAAGCCGATGCTCGGTTCGTCGAGGATATAGGTTACACCCGTGAGACCGCTGCCGAGTTGGCTTGCGAGTTGAATTCTGCGCATTTCGCCACCAGAAAGTGTCGGCGCCCCGCGGTTGAGTGCAAGATAACCGAGACCAATGTCTTCCAGAAATTGGAGTCGGGTCTGGATTTGGCTCAGGACTTCGGCTTCAAACTCAGGTGAAGTATGCACATGAAGTGCCGGATGCGTTGCTCTTGAGGTTGACACACCTGTTGTGATAAGAAGATCGCTTCGATTGGCTTCCGCTTCATTCGCAGCAATCTCTGTTTCAATTTGTTTTAATCGTGCATTGAAGAATTCAACGATTTCAGTAATTGACGATTCCATCAGTTCGGCAATGGTTGTCTCCTCGAACTTGACGCTGCTTGGAAAAGGTTTCAGGCGTGTACCCTCACATTGGTTACAAGCTTCATAGGGCGGATGGATGTTCCTTCCACGTCCATCGCAGGAGTCGCACGCGCCTATTTTGTTGTTAAAGGAGAAGTGTCGAGGGGTCAATTGCCCAAAATTGTTCCCACAAGAAGGACACATCGCATGTTCACTGAAGAAATGTCGTGACGATGTTTCTCCACGACCACTCTCCTCAATAAGCACAAATCCACTGCTCTGGAGCAGTGCCAACTCGATCGCTTCCATAAAGCGACTCTTTTCTTCATCGACAAGTTCGACGCGATCAATAACAATGGAGATTTCGTGGCGAATGCCTCGGCTCAGTGTAGGGACTTCGTCGAGTCGATGTATCTTGCCATCAATTTGGACGCGGACGAATCCGGTTCTTTGCAATCGACGGAATACATCGGCGTAGTCTTCATGCCCCTTTATACCGTAAGCGGATTCATTGGCGTTTATGTCAATAATCTTGCCTTTTAACGTCCTTGTTTCACTACCTGGAACAAGCATAAAGTTGGTGAGCGGTGCAAGGACATCCACCCGTTGTTCAGGGATGAGCTCAAATATCCGGTCTGTTATCTCTTCGGCAGTTTGCGGACGGACGATCTCAAGGCAATCGGGACAGTAGGGCTTGCCCCATCTGGCATAAAGCGTGCGGAGTCCGTCATGTATTTCTGTGATTGTTGCTACCGTTGAACGCGGGTTTTGACCCGCATTTGCGTGTGAAATCGCGATGGCAGGCGAGAGTCCCTCAATTTTTGAGACTTTCGGCTTTTCCATCTGCCCTATAAACTGACGTGCATAAGTACTGAGCGTTTCAATATAGCGACGTTGCCCTTCGGCGTAAATAGTATCAAGCGCGAGGGAGGTCTTTCCAGAGCCGCTGACACCAGTCAACGCCGTCATTTTTCGGTGTGGAATGTCAATATCAATGTTTTTGAGGTTGTTTTCTGTAGCACCTTGTACTGTGATGGCTGTTCGTGTTTCTTGTTGCTGTCCAAAGATGTCTGTGAGTTCCGGTTTCATGAGCCGTCGCTTCGCGTCATGCCAGATATCGAAATCCCCACGGAGTGCCTGTCCGGTGTAAGATTTTGGGTTCTCTGCGATCTGCTCAGGTGTGCCTGTAGCGACGATCATACCGCCGCCGATACCGCCTTCTGGTCCTAAGTCAATGAGGTAGTCTGCGGAATTGATGACCTCAAGGTTATGCTCAACGACGACAACGGTATTGCCTTCGTCTACAAGTCTGTGAAGGATCATCAACAGTTTATTTACATCGTCAAAATGCAGCCCTGTTGTTGGTTCATCAAGGATATAGAGTGTCTTACCGGTTCCGCGTTTGGAGAGTTCTTTTGAAAGTTTAATACGTTGTGCCTCACCGCCAGAAAGTGTCGGCGCAGGTTGTCCGAGTTTAATGTAATCGAGACCCACATCGTGGAGGATCCGTAACCCTCTTGCGACTCTTGGAATATCTGCAAAATGTTCGAGTGCAGCATTGATATCCATTTCAAGGACTTCCGAGATATTTTTGCCCTTATATTTTATGCTAAGCGTTTCGCTGTTGAAGCGTTTTCCTTCGCATACTTCGCATGCTACCCAGACATCGGAGAGTAGTCCCATATCGACCTTTTTCGCACCATTGCCGTTGCATGCTTCACACCTGCCGCCGCTAACGTTGAAACTGAACCGTCCGGGTTTGTAGCCACGTAACTTCGCCTCAGGCAAGCCAGCGTAGAGCGTACGAATCGCATCGAACACCTTTGTGTAGGTCGCAGCATTGGAGCGCGGTGTTCGTCCGATAGGTGCCATATTGATATTGATGACTTTGTCGATGACTTCGGAAATACGAACGTTTTTGTTTTTGATAACACCGCGGATTTCGTCATAGTCCCCCGGTACAGTCTTCGCTTTCATGAGATCGCGAGCGAGTGCGCTGTAGAGAATATTATGGATTAAGGAACTTTTCCCCGAGCCGCTGACCCCTGTTACACAGCAGAGGGTGCTGATCGGTATCTTTGGGCTAATCTCTTTAAGATTATTTTGCCGGGCATTGCATATCTGTATCCATCTGTCCGTTGTAGGACGACGCGATTCGGGTTGGACAATCACCTTATCGCCACGGAGATATTGCGCCGTAAGCGAGTCGCTCTCCTTGATGAATTGTGCCGGTGTTCCGATGTCCGTTATCTTTCCGCCCTTAATCCCTGCGCCGGGACCGAAATCGACGATCCAATCGGCGACTAACATCGTCGCTTCATCGTGTTCAACAACAATAACAGTGTTGCCTTGGTTACGTAAATTTAGGAGGGTCATCAACAGTCCTGCGTGGTCGCGCGGGTGTAAGCCGATGCTCGGTTCATCAAGAACGTAAGTGACATCGCGCAATCCGGCACCCATTTGGCTGGCGAGACGGATACGCTGCGCTTCGCCGCCGGAGAGTGTCGGTGCCGGACGCGCAAGCGTCAAGTATCCCAATCCTACGCCCATAAGGAAACTGAGTCTGCCTCGAATTTCCTTTAGGAGTTCCTTGGCGATGAATGCTTCGCGTTCTGGAAGTGTTAATCTGTTAAAGAATTCGGTCGCATCCTGAATAGACATTTCAAGAATGTCGGTTATCGGTGTATTGCCTATCGTTACGGACCTTATCCACGAATTCAGCCGGTTGCCATCGCATTCCCTACACGGCATTTTGACGAAGTGATCAGGAAAATCGTCTTCATCTGCTTCAGCAGTATCTCCAAAATAGTATTTCTGTTCTTCGGCTGGGATAACCCCGCGAAAATGGACACGATGGCGTCGTCGCTGTTTTCGTTTTTTGTGTCTGCTTGTGCTTGGGGTCGTAATTGTGAGGACAGCGTCGCCGGTGCCGTAAAGGATAGCGTCTTGTTGTTCCTGCGTGAGTTCGTTCCAAGGCATTTTGAGGTCAAATCCGAGGTGTCTTCCGACAGCTTCAGCAATGGCTCTTTCTGTGGCGCGCTGCTGCTTATTGAGAGGTCCCCACAGACTAATGGCACCTTTCATGATAGAGAGCGTTTCATCTGGAACGATCAACTTCGGTGAGATACCGATCTGGACACCCAAACCTCTACAATTTTCGCACATCCCATCAGGATTATTAAAAGAAAAATGGCGAGGTTCCGGCTTCACAAAACCAAGCTCACAGTCTAAACAGGTGTAGTTTTTACTAAAGAGGCGGTCATCTTCTTTCGGCAGGAATGGCGATGCCTCACTCACAGTCGGAACCGTTTGAACCAGCATGACGCCTTCTCCGCGCGCGAGTGCTGTGTCTACTGCTTCGGTGACACGTGCCTCAATGCCATCTTTAATGACGATCCGGTCAATGACGAGGTCAATATCGTGGCGTTGGTTTCGACTCAGGGCAAATCCCGGGCGAAGTTCGTGTATCTCGCCATCCACTCGCAATCTTGCAAAACCAGCTTTTCGGAGATCCTCAAATTCTTTCTCGTGCGCGCCACGGGTACCTCTGGCGATCGGGGCTAAAATGATGAGCCTTGTACGGTCAGGATAGTCGAGGAGTGTTTTAATTATATCCGCCTCGGTTTGTGAACCAATTTCACTTCCACATTCAACACAATGTAATTGCCCGACACGGGCATAGAGGACACGGAGATAGTCGTAAATCTCGGTTACCGTCGCAACCGTGGAGCGCGGGTTGTGTCCTGTTGAACCCTGATTGATAGCAATAGAAGGGGATAAGCCGATGATCTCGTCTACGTCCGGTTTTCCGAGCTGCCCCAGAAATTGTCGGGCATAGGCAGATAAAGACTCAATATATCGCCGCTGTCCCTCGGCGTAGACTGTATCGATTGCGAGTGAAGATTTGCCGGAACCGCTAACGCCAGTAAAGACGATAAGTTTATCTTTCGGAAGTTGGATATCGATGTTTCTTAGGTTGTGTTCTCGTGCACCTTGAACATGAATTGACTCTTCTGTCATTGCATGATTCCTATTTCGTGATTATCAGTTATCGGTTGTCAGTTCAGAGACTTTATTTAAAATCCATTCTACTTGGCGAATATTAGGGGCTGGTGAATTGTTACAAGAAACCTCTTTAACCGAAAACCAACAACTCACAACTATCCTATAAAACCGCCTAACTCTTTGATTTGACGTGCGTCTCTACGCCAGTCGGCTTTGACTGTTACGTAGATTTCTAAGAAGACGCGCGTGTCTAAGAATTTTTCAATGTCGGTCCGGGCAAGTTCACCGACGCGTTTAATGAGTTTACCACCTTTACCGATAATAATTTGCTTCTGTGTCTGCCGTTCTGCGTAAACCACGGCTCGGATATAGATAATTTCTTCTGATTTTTTGGTCTGGCGTTTTTCAAACTCTTCGATGATGACAGCAGAAGAGTAGGGTACCTCGCGTTGCGTCAGGAGCATAATTTTCTCACGAACGGTTTCGGCGATAAAGAAGCGTTCGGGAAGATCGCTGAGTTGATCTTCTGGAAAGTAAAGTGGTCCCAACGGGAGGTAGTTTGCGATCTGCTCAAGGAGAACTGGAACGCCATCGGCAGTGAGCGCGGAGATGGGTATCATCTGCACAAATTCAAATTTTTGGCTGTAATCTTCAAAGATGGGAAGGAGTGTCAGTTTTGGAACGAGATCTACTTTGTTAAGAACGAGGATTGCTGTCGATTTGGTGCGCTGGAGACGTTTTAAAATTCTGTCTTCAATCTCTGGGTTTCGACGTGCAACATCAACGACAAAAAGAACGATGTCTGCGTCTCCCAAAGCACCGTATGCCGTTCGGACCATTTCGCTTTGTAGACGGTATTTAGGGTTCATCAATCCCGGAGTATCAACGAAAATAATTTGATGGATGTCGGTGGTAACAATCCCGCGAATCTGGTTGCGGGTTGTCTGTGGTTTCGGGGTGACGATGGCTAATTTCTGACCCAAGATTGTATTGAGTAGGGTCGATTTACCAACGTTCGGGGCACCGATGATGCTAACGTAACCGGATTTGAAATTTTGGATTTCTTCCATAATTTTTTTTACGCGATGTTATTTTCTGATATGTTGGCAAAATGAAACTAAATCTATTGTATCATCTTTATTTTTAAAAAGCAAAACAATCCTCTGAAAATTCAGAGCGTTTAGTCTTCTGTTTCAAAGTGCAGTTTTGGGATGCTTCCTTAATTAGTTTGATGCGTTCTGCGCCTCAATTTGATGCAATGCTTCACTGATATAGCGGCGGATCCATTCGCTCTCGGTGGTTTCTGCCAATGCATTAAGTGCGGAGATCGCTTGGGGGTCGCCGATCCTGCCTAAAGCAACGATAGCAGCAGAACAAACGCTCCTGTCAGCGTCCGTTATGCTGTTTATGAGTGCCTCTATTATCTGTACCGGCGGCGTTAAGAACCTGTTTTCACTGAGTCCTAATTCGCCAAGGGCAACGGCAGCGGCACAACGCATATCGACTTCTTCATCTTGTAGAAATGGTATGAGGACATCAATGGCGCGTGCGTCGCCGATATGTCCGAGGGAGGAGATAGCGAAACGGCGGACGGTTGAGTTATTATCGTCTAAGGCATTGATGAGCGGTGAAATAGCATGGACATCACCAACGCCACCTAACCCTTCAGCGGCGTAGGCGCGCATCTCTGCTGATTCCGATTTTAGTTTGCGCAGCAACAGATGTGTCGGGATATACCGCCAATTCCGAACGGGTCCATTTCGGTGTAAAAACAATTTGATGAATTTGTTGGCTTTTTGTTTTAAGGACAAACTTGAACCAGCACCCACAGTTTCACGCGTCATAATGCCACCTCGCTGTTTATTTTCAGGAGTAAGCGACAATAATTATAGCAGAGATCACGATTAATAACAAATTGTTTTCTGTAGGACGCAACCCTGAATAGCCGATTTCTTGTTGTAGAAGGCGATCTATCTCACCCCTAACTGCTGCTAAAGCTTGATACCTAATTCGTTTGCGATGGTGTAAACATCTTTGTCGCCGCGACCGGAGAGACAAACAACGATGACCTGATCCTTACCGAGTTTAGGTGCGAGTTCTCGCAAGTAAGCAATGGCGTGCGCGGATTCTAATGCCGGGATGATTCCCTCTGTTTCTGACAACAATTGGAATCCTTCTACCGCTTCTGTATCGGTGATTGGGACGTATTCCGCCCTGCCGCTTTCACGATAATAGCTATGTTCCGGTCCGACACCGGGATAGTCTAACCCCGCAGAGATTGAATGCGCCGGTGTAATCTGACCGTCATCTTCTTGCAGTAGATAGCATTTTGCACCGTGAAAAACGCCGACACTCCCTGCGGTAAGAGGCGCGGCGTGCCGTCCGCTACGGATACTTTCGCCTGCGGCTTCTACACCGATGAGTTGGACGGATTCATCGGCATAGAACGGATAGAACATACCCAGCGAATTGCTTCCACCGCCGACACAAGCGACGACAGAATCCGGTAAGCTCCCCTCTTGTTCTAAAATCTGTGTTCTCGCTTCTTCACCGATGACGGCTTGGAAGTCTCGGACTATCATTGGGTATGGATGCGCACCAACCACTGAACCGAGGAGCATGTAGGTCGTACGAACGTTCGTGACCCAATCGCGGAAACAGGCGTTGATTGCATCTTTGAGGGTTCGTGATCCCGAAGTAACTGGTACCACTTTTGTCCCCATCAACTGCATGCGAAAGACGTTGAGTGCCTGGCGTTCTATGTCTTCTTCACCCATATAGACTTCGCATTCCATATCAAATTTTGCGGCGACGGTGGCTGTTGCAACCCCGTGTTGGCCTGCCCCCGTTTCAGCGATGATGCGTTTTTTGCCCATCCAGCGTGCAAGAAGAATCTGTCCGATTGCACTGTTAATTTTGTGTGCACCTGTGTGGTTGAGGTCTTCCCGTTTAAGATATATTTTTGCACCACCGAGGGTCTCTGTCAAATGTTCGGCATAATAGAGTGGGTTGGGTCGTCCGACATACTCACGGAGGTAGTACCGAAACTCCTCTTGGAAGTCGGAATTATCTTTGAGTTTAATGTATGCGTCTTCGAGTTCCAAAAGAGCGGGCATAAGGGTTTCAGGGACGTATCTGCCCCCGAATTGTCCGAAATGTCCTGATGCATCAGGCAGTTGTTGCATGTTATTCTCCAATTTTAATGCGCCTTTGATATAATACGATTAAATACATAGATCGCGTTGGACCAAAGTTTTGAAAAAATCTAAGCAGCCTGTAGAGGCGGTATGTTTATAGCAGCGATTCCATGCAAAAGATATAGCCCCGTAAGGGCGACATGTTTATAGCCTTTGCATGAGTGATGTTGCTCGGAGGTTAGGTTGTTCCAAAACCGATGGGTTCACAACGGATTCTGGCAGTTTTCCTGTTAGTACTTCCACAACGCACGTAGCAGCGGCAATTTCAAGATCAAGAATCGATTCCTCCGAGATAAAAGCGGTGTGCGGTGTGACGATAACATTCTCAAGTGTGAGCAATTCTTCGTTTTCTTCTGGCGGTTCCGTTTCCAATACATCCAACCCCGCGCCGGCGATTTCGACGTTACAGAGTGCAGCAGTGAGTGCCGTAGTATCTACGATGCCCCCGCGTGCCGTGTTGATTAGGTAGGCTGTCGGTTTCATCGCCCGAAACTCAGCGTAACTGAACATATATCGTGTCTCTGGGGTCAGGGGGGTGTGGATCGTGATAAAATCGGAGGTCGTGAGGAGTTCTGGAAATGAGACCTTTTGTGCGCCGTGCTCCTGGATTAACGCCGGGTCAGTGCGTGGCGAGCAAATATTGACTGTTAGTCCAAATCCCGTCGCTTTTGGCACAATTGATCGCGCGATCCGTCCAAATCCGACGACACCGAGTGTTTTGCCGCGGAGTCTATACATCTCTGGTCCGATGTTCTGCTCCCATATACCGTCTCTGGTAGTTCGATTGAAGCGCGAGATTTTTCGAGCGCACGCCAACAAAAGCCCCATCGCATGGTCGGAGACCTCATCAATACAGTAGGCAGGGACGTTGGTAACAATGATACCGTGTTCGGTAGCCGCTTCCACGTCGATATTGTCGAGTCCGATGCCACACCGCCCGATAATTTGGCATTTTTCAGCGGCGGCAATCACAGGCGCACGAACCGGTTGCCAACAGGTGAGGATACCGTCCATCATCGGTGCGAAGGTAAGGAGTTCCGCCTCATCCCCTGTCTCTGCGGCGATGAGTTCCGCCCCAATTTCAGCGAGTACCTGTCGCTCAGGTTCTATAGAGGGCCACGCGTAATCGGTTATGAGGATTTTCCAGTCGTTTTGCATATTTTTGAATCGCGCTTTATCCTATAGAGGTTTTGAACTATGGGATTCCGCATGTGCGCTTTCACGCTGTTTGATGGCTTCATTTTCTACTTTTAGTTCTTTTAGTTGGACCAAGACCTCTTCGTAGGCTGCGCGGAGTTCTTGAATTGCGTTTTGCTGCACTTGTTCTTGCTTACGCTGTCTGTAAGCAAGAATGAGTTGTGGAGCTCCAACCGCTAACACGATCAATGCCATTATGCCTATTAACAACGAGGCGAGAAGATCCATACGTTTGTCCAACTCGGTCAATTTTATGTTCTGATATTCTGTCATGCGTTTTTCAGAGGCTTCTATTGCCGCAGTCATGCGTTTTTCAGAGGCTTCTATTGCCGTACGCATCTCCGCTTGCAAACGTTGTTCCACATTGAGGACCTCAACTTGAACAATCTCCCGGATTCTTTGAAGGTCTGAGTCGCTGAGTTCCGAAAAGGCAGGTGTCGTGAAACTTAGCAATATCCCGATAAAAATCAGGTTTTTCATAAAAAGTTTCTCCTTAAGTTTGCGAAAATAGAAAAACTTTGCCGGGGTTCATCAGGTTCTGCGGATCTAAAGCGCGTTTGATGGCACGCATTAAACCGACTGCCTCTCCGTGTTCTTTCTCTAAGGCGTTCCGTTTACCGACCCCCACCCCGTGTTCACCGGTGCAGGTGCCATCCATTTTTAGGGCGATATCTACAATTTGATGACTGAGTTGCTGTGCTTCCACTAATTCGCCATTATTGTCAGGTTCGAGCGCGAAGACGACGTGAAAATTTCCGTCTCCAACGTGTCCAAGCATTGTTGCGGGAAGACGTGATTGCTCAAGCAGTTGTTTCGTTTTCGCGATACACTCGGCGAGTCGAGTAATCGGAACGCAGACATCGGTGACATAACCGACGGAACCGGGACGGCGATCGAGTGCCGCGTAGTAGCTATCGTATCGGGCTTGCCAGAGTCGCTTGCGTTCGTTTTCGTCTATTGCCCATCGGAAGTCTCCACTGCCGTGTGCCCCTGCGATTTTACCGGCAATCTCCGAACTCTCCGCGACGGTATTCTCGGAGCCGTGAAATTCAAAGAACAGCGTCGGTGCGACTTCATAAGTTAACCCTGCGTATTTATTCACGGCATCCATCTGGTGTTCATCTAAAAGTTCGATACGGGCAATACCGACACCGGTGTCCATCAGTTTGATAACAGTGTCTACCGCTGCAGCGACGCTTGGAAAGGCACAGACAGCCGCGGCGACTGCTTCAGGCAGCCGTGTTAATTTAAGCGTAATTTCGGTAATAATTCCCAATGTCCCCTCTGAACCGATGAAGAGTCGTGTGAGATCGTAGCCAGCAGCAGATTTCCGCGCCCTACTGCCGGTATGGACGATCATGCCATCGGCGGTGACAACAGTCAAGCCAAGGACGTTATCCAACATTGTGCCGTATCGGACAGCACTCGTGCCAGAGGCGCGTGTGGCGACCATCCCACCTAATGAAGCATCAGCACCCGGATCAACGGAGAAGTGGAGTTGTGTGCTCATCTCCGCGAGGTGTGTATTCAATTGCATGCGCGTCACACCCGCTTGGACGGTAGCATCTCTATCGTCTGGACTGACGCGAAGGATACGGTTCATCTCATTGAGTGCGATACAGAGTGTGCTTTCCGTTGCGACAACAGCACCTTCGACACCCGTTCCAGTACCGTAAGGAATAATTGGTATTTTATATTTCGCACAGATTTTGACGATTTCGGCGACTTCAGCGTTCGTTTTCGGGAAAACGACAGCATCTGGCAGTGTTCCTCGGTGATAGGAGGCATCACGTGCGTGCGCGTCTCGAACAGAATCGTCTGTACTGAAACGTGTTCCGAGCAAGCCACTAAGTTCTTTATGTGATTGTTTTAAATCGTGTCGGTTCATGCTATGTGCATTTTAGCATAATTTGAGGGGAGTGGCAAGGGAAAAGTGAGTGTGCGATAGGGTCGTTTAGTTTTTAGCAGTCAGCGGAATCCGGATTGTATTTTAACAGGTGTTTTCACGGAGGCTTCACGGAGGTTTTTGGGAACCCTTGATTTCATTGGGTTCCTGAACATGGAATTGTGTGTTCTCCGTGAAAGCGGATTTTAGTTATATTTAATTTAACGAACAGGTGTTTTTTTAATCGTTGTTGGAAACCATTGGCGGTTAGCAGTTCGCTATTCGCGAGGTTATTGTCTGAATCAGGATTTTAAGATTTTCAAGATGAGAGAGGCGTGTGTATTGCCGAGTCCATATATTCTTGGAAGATTGGGGAGAGGTAGGTCGGATCGTCTGGATTTCGGAAGAGGATATGCAATTCTCTAAATCTGTATGCGTCCATGTTAGGATATTTTCGGCGTAGGTCTGGGAAAACAGTTTCTGAGATGATAAAGGAATCCATCTGGACGTGTTCGCCGCGAAAGCGTTCATGAGAGAGGGTCTGTAGTCTTTTGAAAAGAGTGATTTTCTCATTGTACTCGTTGATGGCTTCATGGACCATACCGTGTGGTTCAATAAAGACGATACGCTGTTTCGCGCCTTCAGTTATCCAGAGAATAAAGTCCGGATAGAAGCCTTCGTTCTGATAGAAGCCGATTCCTTTGCCTCGACTCTGATTCCGTAGCAGAAAAATTTCTTTTTTCGCGAAAAGACCTTTGCGTTGCTCACGAACATATCGGTGTAAATCTTCTACGAAATTTTTCTCACTGTTTTCTAAAGCAGGTGGTGTCGTACGCCAGGGAATATCTGTCGTACCAACTGAAAGGAGTGGTTGATAGAGATGCCTTTCGTTAAACACTCTAATTAATCCAGAGTATTCCCCTGGGGTCTCGTATATTTCATCGGTTTCTATTAGGTGTTGGATATGTGGTTCAAGTTCACTCGCTTCATCTCGCGGAATATGGACAGTCCAATTTGTAAAGTTAGAATCTTCTCTGTCTAATTTCTTCAACCGGACTCTTTCATCATTCCACCGCTTCTGAATGACATTATAGAATTTGGTGATATATTCGCGAAGAAGCGTCAGTACTAATTTCTCTAAGCGTTCAATATCCACTAATGATACCGGTATTACTTCAGAGTCATCCATGACAGAGAGTTTATACAAGCCTTCGTCTGGATTGAGAATCTTTTTAAGAATCTCAGTATCAAAAATGAGGTTATAAAACTGTTTTTCCTGTTTGTATTCCAGAAGTTGAAGGTAAAGTTTTTCCCAATTTACAAGTTCCAGGCTTGCCTCTGGAATGTTAGTTGGAAGTGCCGCTCCCGCTTGTTCGTGTTGGATACCTTTCTGCGAACTGCTTTCAATAATGTCGAGATTTTGGGTGGTGTGGTTAACAATTATACCCGGAATCACCTCAAGGGGAACACACTGCCCTTTAGCAGCTTCATGGTAAGGTGCAGCTATTGGAACATAAAGTCGATTCTCAAGGTGGTCCATGTTGGGCTTAATTGGTAATTCCAATTGAATTGGTTCTTCGTATGGGACACCTTCGCGCATCAAGTAATCTCTGAATTGTACCATGAAATTGGCGCGCACAGCGAAGATGTTTAAGGTTTCCAAGAGAGGAAGATTGGGTGGGTGCTCACCATCAATAGCACTACTGCGTTTGAGGCTCATATCTTTGCCGCGTAAACGGACACCCCGACCAAACAGTTGGATGATCTGGGAGCCTTCTTGTCTACCAATATTAAGCAATCCCATGGTGGTGACGCGCCAACTGTCCCATCCTTCAATAAATTTCTTCGCGCCGATGAGGATATTGATAGAACTATCGGGTTTGTTAATGTCGTTAAAAAGACTCTCTGTGAGTACGTCCTCGGAATCTGTTTCAATGCCAGCATCGTCGTTGTCAACGAGTTTTTTGAAAGTAGGTGGATCCCCGATATAGATGAGACCAAATTCTTGGGTTCCATGGGTGGTTTTCAATGCCATTTCACCTGGGGCATTTTGAACAGGCTGCAAGTGCAATGCCCCACTTGTATCCGTGTGGAACACTTCTTTGAGGATGTCGCGGTAGATGTATTCCGGTATTTCGTTGAAAGTTTTGAGATAATTGAGACGAGTGCGGAAGATGTCCGTGTTGTTATCATCGGATAAGCCAGAATTGCCGTTGAGGATATTCTCGATAGCGTTAGTTGCCCAATTTCCTTCGTTTCTTAGGAATCGGTGCAGAAAACGGATGACATTGAGGACATCAGAACGGGCCCGACGGTTTTCAGTGTAAACGGCGTTGACCTTGCTACCAACAAATGCCCATAAAGGAGATTCTAAGCCGTAGGTGCGGATAGCCTCGGTGTTTTGTTTGAAATAGCGGCGTTGTTCGTAGAAGCTGATAAGATTGGCTAAAAGGAGTGTTTCGGTTTGTCTTTCTTCGTCATAGCGGACGTTCAGGATGCGGAAATTCTTACCGTAGCCATCCCCATAGAAATATCGGTATGAATAATCAAAGGCAATGGCTTTTCCGTATTCCTCAACGAGGTCGGCATTTTTGGCAGCGGTGAGTGCTTGTCCGAAGGTTGCGCTGTATTCAAAGGTGAATCCTGTTTCACCGAGTCTGTCACGAATGTTGCGCCAGACTTCGCCCCCGCTGCCTTTGTGTCCTTCATCTACGAAGATAAGATTTTTCCCTTCAAATGCCTCGACTGGAACGCTTTCGCCTTCACCGGTCTTTTCCTCTACTAACTTTGTGATTTCGATGACTTGTATTACATTGTGCGTGTGTGTGAAACGGTTACCTTCAAGATTGAAGCGTTCACACCGGATGTCAGAGTCTGCCAGTTCGCGTATATGTTGTTCACTCAATCCCTCGTTTGGTGTGATAAGAATAACATGATCCAACGGTTCTTTGCAGTAATGGAGGTACTGATGGTAATTGATGTGCATAATGAGGGTTTTGCCTGCACCCGTTGCCATCCAGAAGGCGAGTTTTTCGAGGTCCGTTTCTACGAAAGGGGTATCCATGGTATCGCCGGGTGCTCTTGTATCGTTACGTGTTTGAACAAAATCATTAAGTTGGCGTAGGAATTCCGCGGGCCTATTGAATCTCCAATCTAAGAAGATTTCGGTATAAAGGAGTGCA
Source organism: Candidatus Poribacteria bacterium (assembly GCA_963662915.2). Classification (GTDB taxonomy): domain Bacteria; phylum Poribacteria; class WGA-4E; order WGA-4E; family WGA-3G; genus WGA-3G. The sequence continues at coordinate 4,972,240 of CAXXEU010000002.1, forward strand.
AGGTATTGGAAATAGCGGAGTACGATCGGTTCTGTCCGGTTGTCGTTTATGGCGGCGAGGCACTGTTTGATGTTGGCATCGTAGGTTGGGAGTGTTTGCTCAATTACTGAATTTGGTTCTGCGCGAGATATAAGAAATTCGCAGATTGGGGAATGTCCGTCTGGGTTAAAACCTTCGTCTATATTTTTTACGTCGTTGAGGAGATCGCGCGTGGTTTTATACCCGAAATGGCTGTTCAACCATCCGTGGAGGGTAAGATGATTGTCGAGTTGGCGTTGTAAATTGTTTCTGGGCATAAGGATTGTTCTTTTTCTATCTGAATCAGGATTTATAGGTTTATAAGACCAAGAGAATTTTTCACCAATCGCCGCGAGAGGACTCCTATTCTGATACTGTCCTAGTCTCAGAGATTATGCTTATAGAGAATTTTTGACTCCTTCATTGAGTTGCAGTATCTTCAAGAGCATCGCAAAGTTCACGGAAATATTTATCTACCAAACAAGGTACATTGAGAAAATCTTCATTCCGCATTGCTGCTTTAAATTCCTTTTGATGATTTTCTATGAATTTGAATATTTGCCTTCTCTGAAAACTTGCAGATTTGTCATAATTGATACGCTTTAAATATTCACTTTCACCAAACTCTTTTTTCACTTCAGCTAACGCGCAAGCAAAATATCTTTCGCAGTATTTCGCGCGGAGATATGCAGGAAAAAAACCTTTGATTTCCGAGAATATGGGAAGAATACCGGGGTTTGTTGTTTTCCTACACCACTGAAAAATAGACACCGTTGGTTCAGAGTAGGAAAGTCTCAAAATTTCTATCTTGAAGGCATCCACTATCTTGCGTGATAATTGTAATCCGGTAAACAAAATAACACCGAGGAAACTTAGGAACCCGACTATGCAACTAATGATTGCTGGTGTGTTTTGATCCATTTCTTTACCTATCAAAAAGGCAGAGACATTTATGGCGCATTAGAAAAATAAGCGGACATTTCAGTCCATTATAGACACCAAAATGATCCCCACCGGATAGAGGAAATCTTCCAACCATTTGTGTTTACAGTGTTTTTGTGTTTACAGTGTTCAAGTAATTCTAAAGTAATTTTAGCGAGAGTGTCTTCTGAACTTTCGAGTTCTCCTACGAATCCCAGGATGAGACGCTGTACAAACAAGACCTAATTTACTATACTTTTCTCTTAATTCAGATGGTAAATCGTCGAGTTTTCCACTTTGACTAAGCTCATTGATTTTTGCTTCCATTAAAGATGCCTCGTCTACTCCCCAATCTTCAAGTAGCAATTGGATATTATCGTCATCTGTTACTGGAAAGGGGTCAGCGGATATGAATAGAGCACGCCCTTCTTTTATATTATAAGTATGAATTTCGTCCCTGTTCACGTCTGTTTCGCCTGGAAAATGTTCACAGCATTGCTTGTAATCGCTAGACAGAGATTCATTACAAATATTACACCGGCATATTACATCAACTAGACCGATGGAAAAATCCCGCACCATACCATCAGAAAATACCATGATGAAATCATCGGTTGAAGCATAACTCCTTTGTCCCCCGAATTTGAGACCTTTTGGTATTTCAATCATAGTAGATAAACAACCACTTTCAATTTTAGCGTCCCGACTCCTACCATAGGGTAGCACGTCTTCAGTGCGCCCACATTCAGTCAATCCCACACCATCCTTTAGCTCATCGCATAATTTCTGTAAGATGGAGTCATCCATTTGAAAAATATCTCCTGAGGCGATTTCTATTTTCAAAAAGACCGAGTTTAGTTTTGCTGAACTGGCAAGAACAGCCTGAAGTGTAGCTTTTAAGTATAATGCGTTTATCATTTTTAATCCCCCTTATAATAAAATACTACTATAGTTTGGACAATATTGTAGAGTTATGCTGCCTTGTCGAAAGGCAGGGGCGTATCGTCTTGAAAACTGCCATTAATATTCTGCGAGTTTGTTTTTTGTATGAACCTTGCCGAAACTGCTGCGACTGCCATTTGCGAGCGGAGATAAGCCACCCGTAAACCTTGTGTGAGTTTCGTTGGGCGATACCAATGAATGCCGAGATGTTGACAGACTTCCTGAACACTTACCACTTTTTGCGGTGCGTCGCGTCTTAAGAATATCAACTTCGTCAGGCTTGCTGCGACAAAACTGAGATGAACGAACCGATTGATGCTTTTCCGAGATTTGACCTGATAGGTATCGAATCCGAAGTGCTGTTTGGCATCCCGAAAAGCAGTTTCTATTTCCCATCTGTGTTGATAATACTCGACGATCTTTGGGATCTCGAGTGCCACGTCTGTTGTAAAGACACAGAAATACCGATACGGTTTTGAGGCTTTCGGGCGACTGCGAATGATGACGAGTCGGACTTCGGCATCACACATTCTCGTCCGCACGATCTTTGAGGTGATTGAATACCTACTACCGTTTATAGCTGCGTCCTTATACCGGAGTCGGCGTATATCCAGACGGTCTCCGTATTTTCTGGGTCTCCCGGGCCCACGGTGTTTGGGTTGTATTAAGAGATGATAGAAGACGGCATTAGATTTTGCGCGACACAAAATATGATGTCCGAAGTTCAGTGCCATTGTAAAAACTTTCCGCCGTGCGAAGCCACGATCAAAGATGATAAGTCCCGGGGGTATCTTTGAACAGATACGTTTCAAGACCGCTTGACTTGTATCGCGGCGCGTCTGTGGTGCCATGAGTTTCGCCCAAACCGGGAAGAGCTGCCACTGTGTCGGTGTTTGACACAGGACCCCCAACGCTCCAAACTCGTGTCCGTAATGAAACTTCGATTGATTCACGCGATGCTTTTGATAACTGAAGTTGCGGAAAAAATGTAGCCCCCATTGGGATTTGCCAGTCTTCAGTGCTTTGGTTTCATCATAGACGTAAACCCACTGCGTAAAGTCACGTTGAATCCGTCGAATGAGAAGTGCTGCGACGGCATCGGCGTTCCATTTCCCCCGGGAAAGGAACTTCACAAATGACCAATACCTCGTCTCTGAAGCACTTGATTGATAAAGTTCCGTCAGGGTGCCGGTGCCTTTATTGGCGATGAATCCAAAGATAAACGCTTGGAACAGGGCGAAGTTTTGTGGATTGAATAAAAGTCGAAAATCCGATAGAATCTCTCTCAGGTAGAAAAGGAGGTCCATTTTTTACGTTCCTTTCAAAACGGTGGTTTGTTTATGAAAGGATACCTCTTTTTCTGCTTTCAAACACCTTAATTCTTACAAATTGTCCAAACTATAGTAATAAAATAGAAAAGACAGGAGAACAGTGAATTATTGACAGATATCAAACATCAATCGCTTAAAAAGCGGATCTAACGTTTTTGCATTTCGGACTATGCTATCTGTGTTAACGTAGATTTCGGTTGCATCCTCTGTGAGTTTGTGATCCTGAAGGAAACGATAATCTCGTTCCCAATCTTGTTGTTCCCAGTTTTCGGTTTCACGCCAGATAATAACGACCGACTTTTGTCCAACTGTGCCTTTGTAGACGAGATAACGTCTATCATCGTCGTACAAGCACTGACGAGTCCGGACTGATAAGCCAAGAAGATAGTTGAAGGTTTCAGGTAGGTCTACGCTCTGTTTTTGCGTCTGCATATCTTTGACGATCTTGAGTTGATAACTGAACGGGTTTTGGCGTTTGGATATGTTAAGGAAGGTTGGACTTTCCTTTGTATCACTTTCCCACATATAATTTAATGGGTGTTCTTCAAGTAGCAGATTTTTATGTTCGGTTTCGTTAAGTTCAATATTATTGAGGGCATCTTCATAGGATTCAATGCGTTGGTATTTGATTATATGGGAGAGATGGCTTTCACGGGAAACCGGTTTTGCATCTTTCCACTTTTCAGCATAAACGGCTTTTTTGACACGCGGTTTGAGAACGGTATCAAAATGATGTCCCATCTCAATTAGGATATATTTGCGCGATCCACTATCTTGACGATTGAGGTTAATAGCGGCGTGGGCAGTGGTGCCAGAACCTGCGAAGTAATCCAGCACAGTATCGTTTTTACCAAAAGAGGAAACACGAAGGCAATCCTCAACGAGATGGATAGACTTGGGAAATGAAAATGCCAACGCGTCACCTAGCATATTTTTTAATAAACCGGTTCCATGTGTTGTTGCTGAGTATTTAGCTTTGTTCGTATTGCCATTTTCATAATTGTCTTCTTGCTTCTCGTCCGCTGAGTATTCTATTTTACCCCACCATGTTGTTGGCAACGTTCCTCCTTCGTTTAAAAAGCGTTTGAAGCGAATTGAAGTATTATCATTTTTGTCGGTTTTTGCAGATATTTCAGATAATGTTAGTCTTTCTTTGAGCGTTTTAACTTCATAGTTCCATGTCATCTCTTCACCGTTTTGGTCAATTGGCCAAATCTCTTTTTCATCAGGGCGCGGTGTCTCCATGAGAGACCATTCACGCGATGTACTATTCCAATCCATTTTGGGAATTCGAATATGGTTATCCTTGACGAAAATTGGATAAAACAGACGCGGTCTGGCAACTCGCCGAGCGTTAGGTCCACCGGATTTCCTAAGAGGTCTCCATTGGAAAAGATATCCTTTTTCATCAACATTTCTGTAGTTCTCAAGTTGTTTTTTTGTCCATTCAAGACGGCTAACCTGTGAAGTTTCAGTTGTTCCAAAGAACATGGCATATTCATGAGCAGGGGCAAAGCCTCTTGGCCTTTTACGGCCTCCTGGGTTGGAACAAACTGCGACAACTCCTAGTTCATTTTCTTTTTTAAAAAGGTTCTGGAGTAGTTGTCGGAGATTGGCAGCCTCCACATCATCAATTGCGACGCACAGAATACCATTATCTGCCAGCAGTTCGCGTGAGACTAAAATTCGATCTGCCATTAACGACATCCACGATGAATCTTTGTAATTATTTTTATACAGAATCGCTGAAGCATCGGTATTATAGGGTGGGTCAATATAGATGGTTTTTAGGGATTCTCGGTATTTCTCTGTGAGTAAATTTAATCCTTGAAAGTTCTCACCGTGAATTAGCAAGCCATCAGTCTCATTATCCAAATCATCAAAATGTGCCAAGAGGCGATCTTTGAAGTCAGAATCAAAGTGACAGGTATCCAAAACGAGATTTGGATTTTCTTTGAGGAATTCAACGGAGAGCGGTTCGGTGTAGTCGGTATTAATTAGGTTGCTGTCTATTTCGTGAATAGCAAAGAGGTTTTTCCACTCTTCAAGTTGCGCTGTGTTTTGAGCGATTTCGTGGTAAAATTCTTCAGGGACGCGATCAAGGGTAAGGCAGTAATCGGTGGAGAGGATGAACTTCTTTTTCAACCAGAGACGTTTCTGGAATTCTTCAATATGAGAGAGGAATTTAATGATTTGGGTGGCGATGTAATGTACGAGTTTTGCTGTTTCAAGCCAAATATTACTATTTGTTAAATTGGGAGTTACGTTCCCGATTAAATTAAAATTAACGTTCGTTAAAATTAGATCGGATAACGGAATAACGTCGCTTTTGATGTAGGTATCCAGTTCTCGATCGAAGAACCCCTTGAGGTCTTTGTGGATGAAGAAGTCCGCAGTGTTGCGGCGTGTGTAGGTGCGGAGGTGTTTCTTGAGAACGGACATGCCATCGGTTTCGTGTGCAAGTTCGCTCTGAACGTTGTAGTGATTTCTCAGGCACGCCATGATTTCTGGTTCAGCAGTATCAATAATTTTGTCCTGTTGTTTTTGACCACTGTAACGTTTCTTTTCTGTATCCGTGAGGGGTCGATATTCAAACGGTATGTGTACCGCATTGGTCTCTGGCGCGTAGGTTGTTTCGTGAGATATGGGGATAAAGAAACGCTTTGCTCCTTTGACGTTATCTTTTTCAATGTCTACATCGCGTAGGTCAAAAATAACGGTGATGTCGTGCGATTTGAACCTATAGCTGGAGAAATGATCGCCGCTTTTGACGTAGTATTGGTCTCGGTTTGCCCAGTGGAGATAAACCTCCTCACCGTTGTATGGGACAGCATAGCGTTCGGTTTGTGAATAGCGTCGACGCGGAATGAAGTCGCCATCTTCGTAGTAGCGGGAGAAGAAGGTGTAAAGGTGATTGAAGACGGCATCTGCGCGCTGGTCTTCAGTTTGCGGTGAACCGAATTGCTCTTTTGCTTCAAGGTATTGTTGGATGAGAGGTCTTTCTCTGTAGGTTTCGTTGATGAGATTTCCATCAGCATCCAGCATTTCTTCGCCGAGGTTATCCCCGAATTCTCGGACTTGATTTTCAAGTTCAGTGATGCGTTCGAGTTCGGATGCTGCTGCCGTGTTTGCATCAAGGGCATTTTGAACAATGCTGGGGAGTTCTTCGTCAATGAAGGCTTGAATTTGATCGCGCCGGTAGTTGATGATACGGTAGATGCCGAAGTCGACGTCGGCAGCATCAGCGCGGAACAGTTTTTGGAGTAAGTCTTGCAGTTTTCTTTCGGATGTTTGCATATTTTTCCAATAAAGCGGAGGCACTCAATTTTGATTGTGAGAGTTTATTTCCATGAGTTTTTCACGCGCTAATATTTCAAAAACCGGCATGACTCTCTCGACGAGTTCGTCATGTCGTCCGGACAAACGGTCATGTGCACTTTGGAGTGCTTTTTGTTCTGTGGTGAGAGCATCGACCGCGGATCGGAGGGTTGTGTTTTCCTCTTTTAAGGCCTCGTGTTCTCGTTGAAGTGCGTTATAGCGTTGATCAGCAGCACTTTGAAAGTTGCTGAATTCTTGTTGGAGATTTACGTGTTCTTGCTGCAGGGCGTTATGCCGTTGTTGAAGGTTGTTGTGTTCTTGCTGCAGGCTTCCATATTCTTGTTGAAGTGCGTTATAGCGTTGGTCAGCAGCGCTTTGAAAGTTGCTGAATTCTTGTTGGAGATTTACGTGTTCTTGTTGAAGTGCGTTGTGTCGTTTGTCTGCGTGCTTTCTGACGATCCAGCCGGTAGCCACGGCAATTACGCTCAAGCTAAATATGCCTATATCTATGAAAGTGATTGTGGCCCAGCTGAAATCCATTTCTCTTTCTCCGTTGCTTTATCGTTTCTCTAGCTATTGTGATAGTGTGATTCCAATCATGTTTATGCTGGTTCAAATTAAGTCTAACATTTTCGAGCGCGATTGTCAATAAAAATTAGGAAGAACCCTGTCTTGTATAGAGTTCACTAACTTCTAAAGAGGTTCAGATATTTCTCCAAAACAAAAAGGCGGTTACGTAAATAGCCTGTTGTTTCCGTCAGTATACCAAGTTCTGTCAACGATTTTAGGAGGCGATTCGCGCTGGAAAAACTTATGTCTAATTCTTTTTCAACCGATCTCACCTTAGCAATGGGTGTTGCATACATAAGTTGAAGCAATTCTTGTGCATTTTTCGCCCGAGACCCCAAGGTTAAGATTTTATCTTCATATTCCTGCCGGAGTTCCATAATTTCTTTAAAGGTCCTGAGCCCGTGCTGAGCGGTGTCAACGATGCCGTTTAAGAAGAATGTAACCCATTGTTCGAGGTCGTTTGATTTACGTACCATGGAAAGTGAATCATAGTATGAATCTCTATGTTTCTCAAAAAATGTAGACATGTACAGGATAGGTTTTCTTAGCATTTTCGCATTAATGAGTTGCAAGATAATTAACAGTCTTCCACTTCTACCGTTTCCATCAAGGAATGGATGAATGGTTTCAAACTGATAATGCGTAATTGCAATTTTAATCAGTTCTGGAATCTGCAGTGATTCGTTATGCCAAAATTTTTCAAGGTCGCTTAAAAGATCAGGAACTTCTTCCGCGGAAGGTGGCACGAAAAATGCATCTGAAAGCGATGAACCGCCAATCCAGTTCTGACTCTTACGAATTTCTCCAGGGGCTCTGTGTTGCCCCCGAACACCTGAGAGTAAGATTTTGTGGGCATCCTTTAGGAGACGTATACAAAGCGGAAGTTCGGACAGTTTGTCTATTGCAAAGTTCATCGCTTCAATATAGTTCTGAACTTCCTCCCAATCATCTCGCTTTTCTGGGTTAATTTCCTCCTGTGGTAGAATAACATCATCAAGTTCTGTTTTTGTGCCTTCAATTCGGTTAGAATCTGTTGCTTCTTTTCGGACGTTCATTTGGATAAAAAAATCAACATCCGGTACAATTTCCGCGTAAGCGTTTAATTCTCCTAAAAGCCTGACTGCTTGTTCCAGAAGGACGTTTATTTGTGGGTTTTCCCAAGCAAAATGGCGGTTTACGATGGACGGCGTAAAACTTTTATATTCTCGTTGTTGTCTGTATTTGCCTGCTATAAAGTTTTTCATATTCTCGTTTTCACCTATTTTTGATAATACAGAATTCTATATTATCATTTTTGGGTGTTTTTGACAATATAAAATTCTGTATTATCATTTTTCGGAATTTTTGATAATAGTGAAAAAGGTGAAGATTATGACGTTGGGGTTATTGTATTGCGGACCTCGCTAACAATCGTATCAGGTTCAATACCTTCGCCTTGACCCTCGAAGTTGAGGAGAATACGGTGGCGGAGGGCGGGGAGCAACACGGCATCAATATCCGTAAAAGCGACGTTGTAGCGTTCATCGAGGAGAGCGTTGATTTTAGCCGTGAGTGCGATCGCTTGCACGCTCCGAATACCCGCGCCGAGATGCACATAACGTTTCACAATCTCCGGTGCGTCTTCGGAATCCGGGTGTGTTGCGCGAACAAGTCGGATAATGTGGCGTTCGACGTGTTCAGCGATGATAACTTGTGGAACAAGTCGGCGCATCTCGTTTAGCGTTTCGGCGTTTGTCACCTTATCTATCGTGATGTCAGTACCGGATGTCGTGCGACGTAAGATTTCGACGATTTCATCTTCACTTGGGAAATCTATGAGAAGTTTGAATAGAAACCGATCGAGCTGCGCTTCTGGGAGTGGATAGGTGCCTTCCATTTCCAATGGGTTTTGTGTGGCAAGGACGCAAAACGGTTCTTCTAATTTGTGGCTAGTGCGTCCGACGGTGACAGTGCGTTCCTGCATCGCTTCAAGGAGTGCTGACTGCGTGCGGGGTGTCGCACGGTTGATTTCGTCGGCGAGGATGAGTTGTGAGAAGACGGGTCCCTCTTGGAATTCAAACTGCCTTCTGCCGTGGTCATCTTCGACGAGGAGGGTTGTACCTGTGATGTCTGACGGCATCATATCCGGGGTGAATTGGATACGTTTGAAGGAAAGATCAAGAGCTTCGCTGAGAGTATAGATGAGTTGTGTTTTACCTAAACCGGGGATACCTTCAAGGAGGGCATGACCGTTGGCAAGTAGGCAGAAGAGGACACCTTCAACAATAGCGTCTTGACCGACAATGCGCTTTTGGACTTCGGCTTTGACGTTGTAAAAGGTTTCCCGGAATTGCTGGATTTGGGGCTCTAAGTTCATATTTGGATGAATAGTTACCAGTTTTTTAGTTCTCAGTGTTCAGTTGTCAGTGGTTACTTAAGAACATGCCTGATTGTTACCGACAGCCTCTTAACTAAAAACTGACAACTATTAACTATTAACCACTTACCAGTTATCTCGTGTGACGTAGAGGGAACGGTTTTCCATTGGCAGCGAAATGTGCTTGCCGCCGAGTCGATGCGATTCAATCATGCCCATGAGTGTTTCTTGACTGCGCCGCGCAAGGTGGACGGGGCCCTTCGTCTCGCGGTCTTCATCAAGTGCCTCAGCGATGTCAGTGATACCCATGACAGTGCCGGTAGCACGAGAGGTTTCTGGAAAGGGTACTTCTTCAAAGAAGGACCCGTCTTTTTTACGGAACTGGATTTCCCGGCTGTTGTTCTGAATGCGGATTTTACCTTCCGTGCCGCAGACCTCGTATTCGGGGCCCGTACCTGCGGTGTTGTAGCCGTGGACACCATTGGCGTAACGGATGTAACCACAGGCGATACCTGGATCAGCATTGAGGCGGTTGCCATCCCAATCTGAATCTTCGCATATAATCGCGCCTTGCACAAAGTCCACCTCTGGATCACCAGCGAGGAAAAGGAGCATATCCGCGGCGTGGGTCAACCCCCAGAGCGCGGAACCCGCACCGTATTGGGCAATGGAGCATAAGACCCGACCGATTTCGCCTGCATCGACGAGTTCGCGCACTTTACGATAGATAGGCATGTAGCGACGCTGTGTACCGTAGTTGAATTTGACACCGTGTTTTTGGACAATGTCTACCATAATGTCTGCCTCTTCCATTGAGCAGCAGAGCGGTTTTTCGCAGTAGATACCTTTAACGTTGTTCTCAGCGGCGAAGACAGTCATATCGGCATGTGGACCCGGACGCGTAGCAATACAGACGATGTCAGGCTTCTCTTTTTTGATCATTTCTTGGTAGTCTGTATAGGCGCGTTCGGCTCCGTAACGTTGTCTGATGGCTTCTGCTTTCTCAGCGAAGACATCGGAGACAGCGACGAGGTCTGTCCGTTCACAGGCGACAGCTGCTGCTGCATGTGAGAAGGGTTGCCATATAAAGGCATCGTCTCTGCCTGCAACTTCGTCATCAATGGTTGCACCCATCCGTCCGCATCCGATGAGACAGGCTTTGTATGTGTGTGGCATAGTTTTCTCCTTTATGAGAGGGAACATTCTCATTATTAATATGCTATCAAAGTCTGAAGTCCTTGTCAATCTTATATCTTTTTCAAGCAAAATTATCGGTTTTTTAGGCGAGGTTGAAAAAACCTCGCCAGCAAAGGAAGGGTTATGCGTGTTTTACTTACCCGTGTAGAGTTTCCCGAAGTAAGGTCGATAGCCGGCAGGTCCTGGGTAGCCGTTCCAATAGGTAGCATCACTCGGGAATGCCGCTTCGCCACCACTACGGAGCCATGCCATTAATGCTGGATCCGTGCCGCGACGTTCGATTTCATCAATAGCGGCAGCGTGGAGTTTCGCAACGACATCCGGATGCTCACTCGCAACGTCCTCTACTTCACCGAGTCGGACGAGTTTTGAATTTTCAGGTGTCGTTCCGACCTCTAAACTCCACTCGCGGGTGAAGATAGTGAACAGATTGATGTTCGGATTTTCTGCCGCATTCTCCCACCGTTCAATGCTTCCACCTGAGAGCGCGAGTTCTCTTTCGCCAGATTCTCCATTGAGAGCCGGTGTTAGCATGTCGTGTCCGTCAATGCCGTCAGGACGTTCTTCACCCAAAATGTTCAAGATCGTTGGGAAAAAGTCTTGGGGTTGCACGATGACATTGCTCCTACTTCCGCCTTCTTCACTAACTCCTTCCGGGAGTCGGATAAAGAGCGGAACGTGTGCTTCCTGCTGACGAACGGGTTGTCCTTTGCCGAACCGACCGCGTTCACCGACATTTGTGCCGTGGTCAGCCGTGAAGATAACAGCAGTGTTTTTGTCAAGTCCGGTGGATTCGAGTGCGTCAAGAAATTGCCCGAAACAGTGGTCCATCCAGGTCGTTTTAGCGGCGTATTGCGCTTTGATGTGTTCTTTCGCCTCATCTGAGAGTTGCGCGTTGCCGCGTGCGCCGAGGCTGCGCGGGTCAACACGACCGTCGTAACCAGGACGGGTATCGTATTTTTTCATAAATTCAAGGGGTGCATCCCAAGGTTCGTGCGGATCGAAGCAATCTACCCAAAGGAAGAAGTTGTCTCGTTTGGTGTTATCTTTGAGGAATTGCGCCGCGGTGTTGAAAAGTCTTGCGCAGTTCCAATCTTCCGGTTTTTTGCGGTTTCGGTTGGCGCGTGCGTAGCTGCGGAGCATACCTGATTCAGCGGCTTTGTCGTCAATACAATCAAAAAGCGACTGGCGTGTCCAGTTGTCGGGCCATACTACAGTATCGGTAATCCAGTCTCTATCAACTTCTGCGCCGCGAACGAATGTCCACGCGTGGAAGGGCCAATCGAAATTATGCCCACCATTGACGAGATGCGGTGTATCGTGGATCAGTTGTGTGGCATAACCATTTTCTGCGAGCGTCCACGGTAGCGTTTGACGTTCATGACGAAGTGGTTTCCACGGATGGATAGGCGCGCCGTATTGTCCGGTGATGACATCCGTCCGATACGGGATCGTTGGAAAACTGGCACAGAAAGTGTAATCGAATGCCAAGGCTTTAGAGGCGAATCGATCGATGTTCGGTGTCTCTATCCAATCGTTCCCGTTTGCGCCGATGTAATCGTAGCGGAGTGTATCAATAACGATGTAAGCAAGGTTCATTTGACTTTTCCTTTGATGTTACCATTTTGGGATTGCGCCGAGCAGAAGTTTCTGTTGCGGTGTGCCTTCTTCTCGGAGTTTTGTGACGCGAGGACCATCGAAGGGTTCTCTGGATTTCATCCACGCATTTTGGTAGCACATGAGACAGACCCGTCGGCGTTGTGAGGAGGTATTGGCTGCACCTCGGTGCCACGTCCAGCCATCGAACATGACTGCTTGACCTGGGGATACAAGTACCCGTTTTTCGTCTGGCAGTTCAACAGGACTCGGTGGCGGACGAAACGGTGCTCTGTGGCTACCGGGTTGGATGACGGTCGGACCGGTATCATCGGTAATTTCGTCGAGATAGTATCCGCAGTTAATCTGTGCCGGGAGACTGCCGTAAGGCGTTCCATGCGGTGCTACGGGCCAGGGACCGTCGCGATGCCAATTCTGGTCGGGCGTTCCGGGTTCGGTGATCCGTGCTGTTGCACTGTGGAGTTGAACGCAGGTACCGAGTATCGCTTCCATCCGCTTTAGAACGGGTGGGTTGTCGAGTAAGAACGCGAACCGGTCATCTTCTTCAAGCAGTTCACCAATGAATTGGTTTTTATCGTTGCGTTCGTAACTTTCATCGAGTGCTTCGCGCAGCGACGCAATCTGATCCGGTGTTGCGGCGTTATCAACGATGAGATACCCCCAATTCAGAAAGAAGTTGACCTCTTGTTGCAGCTGGTAATCCAATTCGACATTGAGTGTTGGTGGTACGACGCTCGGATTTGCCATCAGTTACGCCTCCTTTATTGCTTCTTGGTCGGCAGTTGACCATTCTTCCCATCGTTCTTCATCGGAGCGGAGGAAACCGGAGTTGCATCGAGGTTGAAGCTGTTCATCCACACCAAGGAGTCGCATGTGTTGATGATTGTTGGCGGCTTTTGCCGCTTCAAGCAATTGTTGCGTGTGTGGACCTGTGTGATGATCGGTGTGTTTCAGCCATGTCAGATTGTAATAGATGCTAAAGAAATAGCGTAACTTCCCAGAGGTGTTCGGTGTGCCCGAGTGAATGAGTCCGTTGTGTGTAATGACGACATCACCGGCTTTCATGTGGATAAGAGCTTCATCGGAATGCGGTTTTGCGCGTTCCGTATCTGCCATCGTAATCGGCTTGCGGTGTGAACCGACAATCACACGTAGAGGTCCAAATTCGTCTGTCAGGTCTTGCAGATAGGAAATGGCGTTAATAGCATTTGGACGGTGATAGGCATCGGTGTACGGCACGTGTGCCCACCGGTCCCGATGCCAACCGGAGACTCTGCCTTCCGCTTTCTCCTTTTCAATGGATGGGAACGCCGCGAGCGTGAGATTGTCTAATTGCACGAAGGGTCCCATCACCTTCTCTACAAACGCAAGGATTGTGGGGTGTGAGGCAGCAGGCCACATCAGTTTGGGCGCGAGTTCGAGAGTGTTACCGAACCATGTTTGCCAATTATTGGCTGCAGAGAGTTCAGCGTGTTTTTCTCGCCAACTTTGCATCTGTGGTTCGTCGAATACCTTCTCAAAGACTGTGAATCCATCGTTTTTATACGCTTCAAAGCGTTCCTTTAGTGTTGACATTTTTTAATTTTTCCTTGCGGTTCGGTGAGATGAGTTGAATGACCAACGACCCTTTCCGTAGATCTGAAGAAACACCCAAGCAAAAACCCCTCTATTTCATTACGGGCTGCCGAGACCGTGCTACACGTAACGAAGTGGAGCACAGTCCAGAGATCCATGGTAAAAAAACAGAAATTAATTAGCGCAGCCCACTTAGGATTGCTTCGCAGAGCTCCATGGTTTTGACAGCCTCATCAAGGTTCGCAGCAGGAAACGAAATAGGCGTATCGGATTTGACGCAATCGAGGAAATACCTGTTTTGTTCAACAGTACCACCGGTGCCTGCATTGGTGAGTTTGTGTTGGCTGCCATCACAGAAAACGGTACCCTGAGAGACCCCTTCAAGATATGCTGAGATGTCTCTACCGTGAATTTCGTAGCGTTCGAGGCGGGCATTGGTGGTATAATTGGCGATATGTTGGGCGACGCAACCGTTATCGAAGAGGATGAGTGCGGCGTGGACATCCTTGTAGTCGGAGATTGTCCGTCGGACAACACTATGGACTTCTTGAACATCGGCTTCAGCGATAGCTCTGATTGCATCAAGCGCGTGGATAGGAGTCTCCAAAAACATGTTGTCCATCAGGTGTTCAGGGAATTTGCCGCCTCGTGCTAACCGGGTGATGCTCTTATGGAATTCCCCAACGATTTGTGTGACGGGTCCACGTGCGGTGACTTGCCGTTTCGCTTCAAGGATGATCGGATGGAAACGACGGTTCCAGCCTACCATCCCTTTGACCCCTGTCCGTTTCGCAGCGTCGCGCAATCCGACCGTTTCTGTAACGCTCATCCCCGGCGGTTTTTCTAAGAGCGTGTGGACACCGCGTTCAAAGCAAGGAAGTGCCGCCTCGCCGTTGAGGTGTGCAGGTGTCGCGACAAAGATAGCGTCTAAGGTCTCGCTGTCCAATAGTGCCTCGATACTCTCGTAGCGTGCTGAGACGTTGAAGGTATCTCCAGCATTGTTCCGTGCTGCTTCGACTGGATCACAAACGGCAACGAGGGTTGTGTCATCGAATTCTGAGAGGATCTTCATGTGCCCGCGACCTCTGCTGCCACAACCGATGACCGCGATTCGTAATGTTGACATGGTTTGCTCCTTATTAGTATCGGCGATCGCGACAATCTCTGTGTCGGGATAGGTGGTGTATGCCTCTGCGTAGTTTTGACCCATCCGGCCGCAGCCGATGATGGCTACACGATATTTGGTGTCCCTCATGTTTAAGTCACCTGATTTTGCATGTTAACAACCTTGCAGAAGTGTGTCAAGGAAAAAGTCAGGACATTTGACTGCCGATAGTTGGGAACTGATACTTGAAAAACAGGCTTGTTTTTTTTTTCTCTTTCGTTTATAATGAGATCCAAGAATGAACGTGTTTATTCATTTCGTTGTTTGGTAGGAACTACGCAATAACTGGATTGCTTTGATACACTCGCGGTAACAGAAAATGGCTACAAAAATCGAGAAACGACTCAACGGTTATGTGCCGGACCTGGATGTGCCTTTTGAGGACTTACAGAAGCAATTAGCTGCTTTCATTCAATCCGAACGCGAACAACTGAAAGCCCGTGTCTTGGAGGGTGAAGCTGGGTTCACGGCTTGTAAAGCACACGCTACGATGTGGGATACAGTTATTCAGAAGGTTTACGAGGTAGCCTCCTTTCAGATTCGGGATGAATACCAGAAGCAGATTGAAGTTCTGAAAATGCTTCCCGATGTTGACATGGGGGACTTGGCATCCGAATTAGAAAACTGGATGCCGGATGTCGCGCTTTACGGCGTTGGGAGTTACGGTAGGAATGAGCTCTGCTATTTTTCAGATGTGGATGTTGTATACACCTCTTCTGTCGACTTAGAGGATATTTACGATGAGAGCACACTTGAACTTATCCGATGGTTCTACGACTTTTTTGACAGTCTCCATTCAGTGATTCCGGGGTTTGAATTCAGCTTTATTTACCGTCCGCTCGCAGATATAGCGAAGTGGAACTACCAGGATATGACTGCATTGATTGATATGCGGTTTATTGCTGGCAATGTGGAACTGACGGAACAGTTCCGGAAAGCCATCCGCTCCGAGAAATCGGATATTTCCCTTGTGTTGGATTTACTGAAATCAAAAGCGGATTCGTTTAAGGCATCTGAGGACACGATCTATCTGAACCAACCGAATGTGAAGACCGGACGCGGCGGATTACGTACCCTTCAATACGCCCTCTGGATATGTGGACTCCCGGACTTTACATCCATTCCGGATCTCTACGATCGATATGATGACGAGCAGCTCATGCCTTCCCTGGATTTCATGTTTAAAGTCCGAAATCTTCTGCATGTACTCGCCGATGCACCACATGATGATCTCTCCTATCATCCTGAAAGAGGGGACGCGCTTCAGACGGAAGTCGCTCGGGTCCTCGGATTCACAGATGAAACAGACGAGGGACGTTATGCGTTCATGGCGGACTATTATGCTAAGGCGAAATATCTCCATTTCAAGGCGGAACTTCTCATCCGAAAAATGTTAGCAAATGGGATTCCAATCTCGGATGTCCTTGCTGTCAGAACCGACCTGTTGTATTGCATGGATAATAACTTCGGTGAACTTGATACTGACGAACTTTTTCAGTTGTTCACCTACTTTCAACAGTACAACTTTGAAATTGATGCGTCCCTTGCTACGTTCATTTCTCGGTATGTTCATGCGTTTGACTGGAAGTCTTTCCAGCGTCGAATGGTGGAGTTGATAAGCATGCCGGGAGATGTTGAAAAGACCTTGACCCGTCTACACCGACTTAATATTCTGTCGTGTCTCGGCGAAGGTGGGGTGCTCTTTGAAAAAGCGATGATGACTCGGAGCGAACGGAGTCTCGATCCATATACAGTCGGAAAACATACGCTTGTTGCGATTGGACATCTTGATGAAATCCGGGCAACGGAGCCGAGTAGTCCGTTTGGCAGTGCCCGGTTTGGATCGCCGATGTCGCCATCACCGGCTTCTGAACTGGAAGATCTTAATGCAGCGTTTCGCTCTTTGCCGGATCCAACGCCTCTCTACATGGCGCTTTTCCTCCATGATATAGATAAACCCGATCCGACACATCCAGCGACAGGTGCAGAGAAAGCGGAACGTATCGCCCCGGAATTCGGCTTCAACTCACAGCAGACTGATGACATTTGCTTCCTCATCCGAGAACACTTGGAGATGATAGATTTGGCACGGTATCATCATTGGGATGAACGGACGATTTCCGAATTTTGTAAAAAAGTGAACTCTCTGGAGCGTTTAACTGCCCTCTATCTCTTGACTTATTGCGATTCCAAAGCCAATGGTTCACAGAACTTCAGTCATGTGGTTAAACATAACCTGAAGAGTTTGTACGAAGCCGCACGGACCCGCTTTGTCGGACAGGAAGAAACGCAGTGGGGTGCCTTCGCACCTGTTGAAGAGTTCCAGCAATTCCTGCACCACATGCCGGTTTCCTATCGTATTAGTGTATCTCCTGAAGAGATAGCAATGCATATAAAGATGACAGGGCAAATTGAAAGTGCGAGTCCAGAAGCAGAAGGCATGCCAAGCATAGGGGTCATTCAGTTTGTTGACCGACCCGGATTTACGGAGCTCCATCTATGTAGTCCGAGCCGTATCGGAAAATTGCACACGGTGAGCGGGCTCTTCTTCGCCAACGGCATAGATGTC
Organism: Candidatus Poribacteria bacterium; assembly: GCA_963662915.2. GTDB lineage: Bacteria > Poribacteria > WGA-4E > WGA-4E > WGA-3G > WGA-3G. The sequence continues at coordinate 4,989,819 of CAXXEU010000002.1, forward strand.
CGAGATGCCCGCGTCTACACCAAGCAAAATACCAACGTTGAACTCGAAGTCTATCGGCTCGTGCATCAACCACCACATCATAGTGGGGAACCGATGCCTCTTGATGAGGAACTCAAGCGGGATCTGGATTTTGACATCCGCGGCCTATTGGCACAGGAAATGACGCTTGAGGAGGTTTTTGATAGACACTACGTGAATATGAGTGAAACGTGGCAGGTTGACGAGGTTAGTGTTGAGACGACGCGGAGTTATACGGAGATAGTTGTTGTCGGTGAAGAAAAGGTTGGATTTTTGCATTATTTCACTGGAATTCTTGCAAAACTCGGTCTAAATGTTGAGATGTGCAAATGTTCGGGCTTAGGTGGGCAGGCGGTGGATCGGTTCTATGTACAATCGGTGGCTGATCCGAAAGCGGTACATGCCGATATTATGGCGGCATTGGACGCTGAAAATACGAAGTAGTTTTGAGGGAAGGGATACAGATGAAGCAACGCGTACTTATTACAGGTGCGGCTGGTAAAATTGGCACAACACTCTGGCAGGCATGGGAAGAACAGGATACCTACACACTAACGTTGATGGATATCAATCCGATTCTGCAGGCGGAGTCGCGCGTCGTGATGGCAGATATTCGTGATTATGCTGCGATGAGAGAATTATGTCAAGATCAAGATGTCTTGGTGCATCTGGCTTACGTCCGCCAGGACTCGCTTGGGAAAAACCCTGGTGAAGTGAGCGACATCGGGGCATCTATGACCCTGTTTGAGGCGGCACGCGAGCAAGGTGTCCAAAAGATTGTTTATGCGAGTACGAATCACGTTTCAGGATGGAATGAACGGTTGAATTCCCCTCCTCGGTTCTCTACGGATAGTCAGTTTCGTCCGGATGGATGGTACGGTGCGATGAAAGGGATGGCAGAGATTGCCGGACGTTATCTCGTTGATGCACACGATATGCGGTTCATCAGCTTCCGAATCGGGACTTTCAGTGGCACGTCCGAACCGGATGGTATACGCCACTGTAGTACGCTGCTAACGCCCCGAGACTGCGTGCAACTTTTTGGATTGGCTGTGGATTATGACGGACCTGTTAAGTACTTGATTACCTATGGACGTTCTGCGAATTCCGATGGGTATCAGCAGAGCTTCCTTGATATTAGCGGTGCGGTTGAAGTGTTGGGGTATCAACCGCAGGATAATTTAGTCAAAACCCATCTTCACAAGTTTCTGTCGGAATAGTTTTCGGCTTGTTCCTTAGGTGCTTTATGCGTGAAAATCCCGACTACAACGATGTCTACTATCAAAATACGACTGTTCACTCCCAGATAATTGACATTGTAACCGAACGTATTATACCACTCAGCGAGGTAGCCATGCCTATTGATTGGGAGGCGTTCTTCGGGAATCCACATCCGGTAGAGATAGAGATCGGATTCGGTAAAGGACGTTTCCTGCTTGAAGCGTCGAAACGGCATCCGCAGGTTAACTATATCGGTATAGAGCGTGCACAGAAGTACGTCGGATTGACGCAGGAACGGTTTGAGAAGTACATGCGGCATTTCGAGGTGGATAAAGCGTCTGGCACATTCTCAAATGTGCGTCTCGCGTGGACAGATGCGAACTACTTTGTGACCCGGTATGTACCAACAGCGTCTGTGCAGGCGTATCATATCTATTTCCCAGATCCGTGGCCCAAAAAACGGCAACGAAAACGCCGAATCTTTCGGAATCAGGAATTTCTGTCTGCATTAACATCCACACTTAAGTCGGAGGGCGGTAGACTTTATATCGCAACGGATTATAGAGCGTATTTTTCGGAGATTCAAGAGCGGCTTTCGCACGTGAATGCCTTGCGTCCTGTCGCAGAAAACCTCAGTCCAGATCGGGATATTGCGACAAATTTTGAGATGAAGTATACCATAGAAGGTAGAAAGATTTATCGAACGGTATATGAGAAATCCTAATTCACCTTGAACACTAAAAAATGAAATCAGAGCAATTCGGTAATACAGCGCTTGAATTATGGCAATCTCTTCCAAACGTACCGGGGGTTTATCTAATGAAAGCCTCGGATGGCACTGTCATCTACGTCGGAAAAGCTGTCCGTTTGCGAACCCGAGTACGTTCCTATTTTTCGGGGCAGCTTGCAAACCGAAAACTTGCAGACAAAAGTGGTGAGAAATCCCCACATGCTCTGACATCGCAGATGATACGATATGTTACGGAGATTGATTACATCGTCACGGAGACTGAAGTCGAGGCACTGATTTTAGAGAATAATCTGATTAAGGCGCATCAGCCTCGCTATAATGTGAAGCTTAAGGACGATAAGCGTTATCCGTATCTACGCGTGACTGTCAATGAACCGTTTCCACGTATCCATATTACGCGTAAAGCTGAAAACGACGGTGCGCGGTATTTCGGACCCTATGTTCATGTCCGTTCCACACGCCAGATACTCAAGCAGTTGACGAAACTGTTTCCTATCCGTACCTGTACCCTGCCACTTATAGAAAAAGGCAATAAATATCGGGTCTGCTTGGATTATCACATCGGACGCTGCCCGGGTCCTTGTGCAGATAAAATTGATGTATCAGGTTACCGTGAGATCGTTCGCAAGGTGTGTCAGTTCTTGGGTGGAAATACGGACCCTGTTGTTAAAGAGTTGACGGCGCAAATGGAAGCAGCTGCGGAGGCACTTGATTTTGAGACGGCGGCGAAGTATCGGGATACCCTTAAAAACGTTCAGCAAGCGATTACGACGCAGAGTTTAGATAGTGTTTCTGCTGCGGATGAGGATGTTATCGGGATTGCCGCTCGGACTGATATTGCATGTGTGCAGCTCCTGCGGGTGCGAGATGGTAAGCTTCTTGAACGTGAGCATTACTATCTCAATGATGCCGATCCAAAATCCGTCTCGATAGCGTTGAGTGCTTTTATTGCGCAGTATTATCAGAACGCTGTTTTTGTTCCAAAGACGGTGGTCTTACCGATGCCGATTGAAGGTACGGAACTGATTGAAGCTTGGCTGAGCGAAAAACGGGGCAACCGCGTCGCATTGCACGTGCCAAGAGCGGGGCGGCTCAGGAAATTGCAGGCTTTGGCATCGAAGAACGCCGAAATTCTTCTCACACAGCGTGAGCAGAACGTAGTTTATAGCACTGGGGTCGATCCTGCGCTCGTTGAACTGCAGGAACTGCTTGGGTTAGCGCAGCCCCTTAGACGGATTGAGGCGTATGATATTTCAAATCTTGGCGATAGGTTTGCTGTCGGGTCGATGGTGGTCTTGGAAGATGGAAAACCGGCTTCAGCGGAATACCGCCGATTTAAGATTCGCACGGTTGTTGGACAGAACGATTTCGCAATGATGCAAGAGGTTATCACTCGCCGTTTCCGCCGCGCCCTCGCAGATGATGCGAAATTTAATAAACTGCCCGACCTCATCTTAATTGATGGTGGAAAGGGGCAGCTGAGTGCAGCGCAGAAAGCTATGAACTTCTGCCGCAGCTTGCAAGGCACAACTTGCTATTCAAAAGCCGCTGCTTCCAGTCTCCCTGATATTCCGATGATTGCACTTGCCAAGCGGATTGAGGAGATTTTCGTTCCCGGTAAGTCCGAGTCAATTATTTTGCGGAAGGATAACCCGACCCTACATACAATTCAGCGGTTACGAGATGAAGCGCACCGATTTGCGGTTACCTATCATCGGCGACTCCGGCAGAAGTCCTTGAGCGTCTCGGTGCTTGACGAAATTCCGAACCTCGGTCCGAAGCGGAAACAGGTGCTGCTGAAGCATTTTGGTTCGATTGAGGCGATTCGAGCGGCGAGCTTGGATGGTTTGCTCTCTGTGAAAGGGATACCCCGCAGCGTTGCCGAGAATATCCGAAAGCATCTTTGATTCGCAAGCTTGGCGTGTCGTACCGGACTGCACGGATTCGTGCAACTTGCTGCACCAGTTTGGGCAATTTCAACTTACGGTACAAAGACGCAGGTTTCATCGCTGAGATCTTTTAGGTAACAGCTTGGGTTAAAGTTGTCCAAACTTTAATCATTGCGTCCTGAAATTTGAACGATTTTAACACGCTTTGATGTCCACGTATGCTTGTACGTCTTGCTGTAGATTGGCATGTAAATTGCAATATGTCCTAATAAGTAAATTTGATGTCCACGTATGCTTGTACGTCTTGCTGTAGATTGGCATGTAAATTGCAATATGTCCTAATAAGTAAATCCGTTTGCATAAAGGAATTAGGACAATGAGAAGCATCATATTGACCCTAATTGTAATGATATGCTTTAGCGTAAGTAGTGCAACTTGGAACTTTACCGCTCAAGGATGGGCATCTCGAATTGCTTTTGAGTGTCCTATTGAGGACTGGTTAGATACGAATATCTGCACGATTCGTCCGGATGGGACACAGTTTCAAAATCTAACTCGGACCCCAAACGCAATCGAAACTTTGCCAGTGTGGTCGCCGGATAGAACCAAGATTGCTTTTAAAAGATTTAAAAGATTGCCTGAAAAATGGATACTGCTGATGGACGCTGATGGACGCAATGTGAGGGCTATGAAGGGTGTGGATCGTGAATTTCCTTATGACGGTTATGCTTGGTCTCCGGATGGCAGTAAAATCGTATCTGCTGTTGCTTGGTACTTTTCTGTGTATGATGTTGAGATGGGGAAAAAGAAAAATATACTGGTTCCTGGAGCAGGTTTCATTGGAAATTTTGCTTGGTCTCCGGATGGACGCGCGCTCGCTTTTGAATGGGAACCGAGCAATGCTCCCCCAGAGTCCACTCCTAAGATCGCTGTTATTAATGTGGATGGTAGCAGTTTTCGCCGGTTAACGCAGCATCCTGGCGAGGATCGCTATCCTGCCTGGTCCCCCGATGGACGACAGATCGCGTTCTATTCTGACCGTAATCGTCGCGGTGGGATCTTCTTGATGAATGCCGATGGTTCCGATGTGCGAAGACTAACTGATGAGGGTGAGACTCGTCCGTCCTGGTCTCCTGACGGTCAAAAAATCGCTTTTCACGTTGAACGTGAAGAGAGTATGTTTATCGGCGTGATGAAGAAAAATGGGCGAAATGTGAAATTGCTGACTGAGGGCCGGGACCCATCCTGGCAGTCGACATTTCCGCGTTCGTTACCTGTTAAACCTCTGGCGAAGTTAACAACGATCTGGGGACGTATCAAGATCCCTGAAGATGCAAGATAAGTGCCAACTTTTTGAAATTATGGCACCTCTCCTGTTTTGGATTTTGGAGAAAAATGAAAGAAAGAAACATCAAAATCGCGGCTATCTTACTCATCCTATTGAGCGTTGTCGCGTTACACGTCCGACTCTACCGGTTCGCGGAAGTGACGCACGACGGTGCGTTACAAGTATTGGTCTGCTTAGGACGTGTTATCGGGATAGACACAAGCGACGAAGCAGATCAAGTTTTATCTTTCCGAATCCTCTCTGGTCAATTCCGTGGCGAGACGATTCAGGTAAACAATATCTGGACGGGCCGCGCCTTTGGGGACCGTGTAATACGGAAAGGTGAGGTCCTGTTCCTTGATATTCCGCTTCGAGATCCGATGAATCCGAGAATTGACACCGTTTCCATGCGTGAGTATTTTCGTACGCCGTTTCTGCTTTATCTGGCGGGTGCATTAGGGGTCCTAATGATACTCGTTGCTGGTATGAAAGGGGTCCGCGCTATTCTGACCCTCTTTGTTACTGCGCTGACTGTACTTTATGTCTTGGTTCCACTAACTGTTGCTGGTTACAATCCGATCGCAATTGCTCTCGTAATAGCTGCTTTCCTGACGTTCACGACTTTCCTTCTCATCACAGGCTTTAGTTACAAATTGATCTCTGGGGTCATTGGGACCCTCGGTGGATTAGCTGCTGTTGGGGTGTTATCTGTCCTGAGCCAACATGTGATGGCACTAACGGGATTGGCGCAAGAGTTCGGTTTTTTAGAACTCGGTCTGGCGTTGTGGCGGACCCCCAGTTCGCATGGCTGGAATTTCACGGGTATTCTGTCAGCAGGTATTATCTTGGGTGCTGTCGGTGCGATGATGGACGTGAGTATGTCTATCTCTTCAAGTGTAAATGAGGTCAAGCAGGTGAACCCGAACATCACCGTTCGTCAGGCAATCCGCGCTGGACTGAATGTCGGTCGCGACATTATGGGGACGATGGCGGATACACTCATCTTTGCTTATCTCGGTGCGCACATGATGACAATGCTCCTACCTCGCATCGATTTTCCCGAAGTCGGGATCCTCTATCCGTTCTTACGTCTCGTCAACGATGAAGCAACAGCGGTTGCGATTATCCAAGCGGTGGTCGGTACGATCGGATTGGTCCTCACGGTTCCGATCGCTGCAGGGGTTGCCGGTTTTCTGACCCAATACGCAAAGGTTGATAAGTCTGAGATTCACGAAGATCTGCCTTCGGAAGAGGAATTAGAGGAGTTATTCCGTGCAGATCCACCTCGCAGCAAAGCCCGAATCGCTGTGCCTATTGCTATGGCACTCGTCCTGATTGGTACAGTCTTTGTCTACAATCGCACACACGAACTCTCGGCGACGATCTCTGAGCAGCGCGATCCAGACGGAAATCCAGTCAATAAGTCGGAGTATGCGAAGGGTAAAGTAATCCGATTGCTTGAGTCGAACGGGAATTTCCTTTTTGATATTGATAGAAGTGCCACAAGTGATTTAGACAATGGTATTGTTCCACAAGTTTTGCGTGCGGAATTCAAGCGTCAGGATATCCTATTGTCAGATGAGGTTAATGTTTCGGTCAAGCCTTGGAAAGACAGCCGGTGGCTGCTCTTAGATGAGAAGTACGAGCAGACCTATAGCGTCCGGGCAATGGACGATGGCGAGGAGAATGTCCTCAAGGTCTATGAGTCAAAGAGTGAACATCATATACTCGAAGTGGAGATGCTCAGCGGCATGTATAAGGGCAGACGCTTGGTGTTACGGAACATTGTGAATCACAATATGCCGTTGTTGAGCATTCCGGCAGAACCCGGAGATGTTATTCTCTGCCGTGTCGCCGGAGACCCTGATCAGATAGGTCTCGTGAACATCGTTCAAGATTACGGCAGAGACCGGTTTCTGATTTGGATGGTAGGTGGAATGCTCCTGATGATTATCCTCGTGGGTAGACTTGAGGGTATCCGGACGGCGTGTGCGATGCTAATTTCTGCAGCGGTCATCTACTTCTTTATGTTACCCTTAATCTCGGAGGGTGCGAACGCTGTCTTCATTGTGACGCTGACATCGGGTGTCGTGGCATTTGTGTCTCTCGTATTCGTAATCGGTCCGAGTCGAAAGACTTTTGCAGCGGTGTTTGGAACGATGGGTGGGATTTTGGTTGCTGGTTTAATTGTGTTGTTTGCACAACAGCACCTCCATTTTTCGGGATTAGAGAATGCGATTTCTGCCGATATTGTTGAGGCGACACGGACACCGCCGTTCGATTTCGTGCAAATCCTCTTAGCCGGTATGTTGATGGGGGTATTAGGGGTCGCTGTTGACGGGGCAATTGAGGTGGCATCGAGTATGGAGGAGATTCGTAGAGCGAATCCGAACATGCCGACATGGCGACTTATCGCCTCTGGTCTTAACGTGGGTACGGACATCCTTGGCACGATGGTGAATACGCTCGTTTTCGCGTATCTCGGCGTAGAATTGCTATTGGTTGTTACGATTGCAGCACCAAATCTCGACTTTTTCAAATCGCCAGCGGTACAACTGTTAAGTATCGGTGTTGTGTCTGCCGAGATCGTTCGATTGCTCGCTGGAACGCTCGGACTCGTCTTGGCTATACCGATTACAGCGATAATCTGTGCATTCTGGAATCCGAAATCTTCAGCGTAAAGAAGGGTATTTCCCTTCGGCGATCAGTTTCTGAAGGGTTATGGCATTGGACACCACGCCATCACGGTGCCAAAACTTGCAAACGTGCTATTTTCACCGCTCGTTAGGATACGTGAACCTTGGACGACAATTCGGGTGTCGCGACTCGTGATTTTGTAACTGACAGGGGCATCTTTGGCAATCAACGGTTCACCCTTTTCATCTTTGAGTTTGTCGAGTCGATAATGCACCGAACGATGTGCAGGCACCTCGAATTCACAAGAAACATTCTCCAGAGCAGAATCTTCATAAAGGACTTCTAAGAGACAACGCGTATCTCTATCAGCGGTATTAGAGATACATATAGATTCATGCGAGAAATACCCGCCACCGTATGCTTCCCATTCCTGTTCGGCTGGCGTTAGTGCTGCCATGTAGCCATCTGGAATAATCCATACATAAGCACCATCACCATCCGAACTATAGCATTTGAGGGCATCCGCGATTACCGCCGCTTTTTTTGCCTTCACCGCATTTCTGTCAACCAAGAAAAATCGGTTGTATAATTTAATTCCCCGCACAGCGTGTGCCTGTTTTAATTCCCCTTGCACGGTGAACCACAAATATCTGGGCGACAGTAAGTCAATACGACTTACACCTTGGGAAGCGAGCCAAGCCCCGAATGTGTTATTCAGCAGTGCGGTCACAGTTTCCAGATCGACAAGACCTGCCTCTTCGTAGTTATTAATCGTTTTCATTAAGGTTTCAAATGTCATAATTTCCTCGCTTTAAACCATCCAGCGTTCGCCGATACCGAGAAGTGCCATCAATGCTTGTAAAAGCACGCTTTCGGCATCGGTTCCAGTAAACTGTCGGTGTGTATCAATATAAGTGCCGTAATCGGCTGCCCATTCCCGAAAATAAGTTTGATATTCCCATCCGTCTGCAGTACGGCGTAAAACCGACCTGTCAGGATAGGGCAGTTTCTGTGTTAAGAGTTCCTGAAGTTGTTCAGCCGTTGGTATCCACAAATTTTTTAAGTTTTCTGTGTCGGGTCGAAGTGTCTGAATCGCAGGGTGTCGGCATCCCTCTAAATATTCTTGCGAAAGCATCTGTTTTTTGGATGAACTCATTTTCGATGCCTCTACATCAATTTTAGGGATATTATAGGGTGAGAACGTTTCGGTGTCAATAGTTTCTGTTAGTTCATCACAAATTTTTGTCACCTTTTCAGAGATATTGCGTATTACTAAAGTATGCCATTTTATGTTATAGAAACATCAACAATCTTGAAAAATTGAGGAAGGAAAAGACAATGAATTTTCTAATAGTTCTCTCCGTTGTTTGGGTGAGTGTGCTTGTCAAGTTCTCCAGGTATGAATAGCCGGGCGGACGATAAAATTTCCTTGAAATTACGCGAGGCTCTTTGTATAATTTGGCATCGTTTTGTATACCGACAACGTCCGGAGAAAATAGATGCCAGTTCTCAACATCAAGCCCACGCACAAACCCATCAAAACATACTACACCGAGCTCGGAAAATATGCGCAACACGGCGTGGAAAATGAAGGTACCGTCCGCGCCGCATTCCAAAATCTCCTCCAGCATTACTGTTCCCGATCCAATCTTACCCTTCTCTGTGAAAAGACACACTATACGCCAGAGAAAAAACGGATAACGCCTGATGGTGAAGTCGTTGATGCCTTTGGCTTGCCACACGGGTATTGGGAGGCGAAAGATACACAGGACAACCTACATGTTGAGGCGGACAAGAAGTTCGCCGCAGGCTACCCCTCGAAAAATATCGTTATCCAATCCCCATCCCATGCACTCCTCTATCAACACGGACAACTCCAACTTGACCTTGACATTACAGAGCCGAGAAATCTCGTCCACGTTCTCCAGACCTTCTTCGCCTATCAAGAGGAGAACATCTCCGCATGGCACACCGCAGTCGCCGAATTCAGAGAAACGGTGCCAGCACTCGGGGACAAATTGGCGGCGTTAATCAAAACCGAACGCCAAAGTAATCCGCATTTTCAAGAAGCCTTCGCCAGTTTTCATCAACAGTGTCAAGCCTCCATTAATCCAAACCTCTCCGTTGCCGCTGTAGAAGAAATGCTCATCCAGCATTTGCTGACAGAACGCATTTTCCGCACCATCTTCGATAATCCCGACTTTACCCGCCGAAATATTATCGCCCGTGAAATTGAAAACGTCATTGATGTGCTTACCGAGCGAACCCTGAACCGATCGGAATTTCTCAGACCTTTAGAGTCGTTCTACACCGCGATTGAGCAGACTGCCAGTACAATTACCGACTTCTCCCAAAAACAGGGCTTCCTCAACACTGTCTACGAGCAATTTTTTCAGGGTTTCTCCGTCAAAGTTGCCGATACACACGGCATCGTCTATACGCCGCAACCCATCGTAGACTTTATGGTGAAAAGCGTTGCGTATATCCTCAATACCGAGTTTAACCGTTCGCTATCCGATACCGGTGTAAATATCATCGACCCGTTTGTTGGCACCGGCAACTTCATTGTCCGCATCATGCAGGAACTCGATCCCATCTCGTTAGAGCGAAAATACACCGCTGACCCGCCGGAACTCCAATGCAACGAGGTGATGCTCTTACCTTACTACATTGCTAATCTGAATATCGAACAGCAGTTTTACACCGCGACGAACCGGTATGCGCCTTATGAAGGTATCTGTTTGGTAGACACGTTTGAGGTCGCAGAAGAACGACAAATGCACCTATTCACGCCTGCCAATACCGAGCGCGTCGAGAAACAAAAAGAGACCCCGATGTTCGTCGTTATCGGCAATCCACCCTACAACGCAGGACAGGTCAACGAAAACGACAACAACAAGAATCGGAAGTATGAGCCGATGGATGCGCGAGTGCGGGAAACGTATTCACAAGACTCTAAAGCGACGAACAAAAACGCCCTCTCGGATCCTTATGTGAAGGCGATTCGATGGGCATTGGACCGTATTGGAGAGGAGGGGGTTGTCGCTTTCGTTACAAACAACAGTTTCCTTGACGGTGTGGCGTTTGATGGTATGCGGAAACATCTCGCAGACGATTGCGATCTCATCTATATTCTTGACTTGGGTGGGAATGCAAGGCGGGGATTGAAAGTCTCCGATGCGAATGTGTTCGGAATTCGCGTTGGCGTGAGCATCAACTTTTTTATAAAGAAGAATTCTGTAGGGGTTGGATCTCCCCACCTTTACTACTATCGAACAGACGACCTCTGGAACAGAAAGCAGAAATTCGACTTTCTCAATGAAAGCCAGCATACAGGGGGTATTGAGTGGGAATCTATCCAGCCTGATTCGCGGCATACATGGCTTACCGAAGGACTCCACGCCGAATTTGATACCTTTATTCCAATGGGAAGTAAGGCAGCAAAAGCGGTAAAAGATGATCCCGCGAATGTCATTTTCAAAACCTATAGCAACGGTGTAAAGACCAATCGTGATGCTTGGGTTTACAATTTCAACCGAAACGCCCTTACTGAAAATATAAGTAGGATGGTTGATGCGTACAACGCGGAGGTAGCTCGGTGGGGACAACGGGCAGTTCAGGGCGTTAACCTTGATGATTATGTAGTTTCTGATGATACAAAAATCAAATGGAGTCGCGACTTAAAAGCGAAGTTGAAGCGTGGGCGAATAACTGAATATGCTGACGATAAAGTTAGGATATCATTCTATCGTCCGTTTACAAAATCGAACCTTTACTTTGATCAAACGATGGACGATGTGCTCTCCACGTTTCCATTCATTTTTCCTACACCAGAGACAGAATTGGAAAATCGAGTGATATGGCTTAAGGTCGGTAGAGAATGGCCAATGTTTGGGCTAATGGTTAACCAATTTCCCGATCAATTGCCTCAAGGTGGTTCTCAATGCTTTCCCTTCTACACCTACGACGAGGGCGGTACAAACCGCCAAGAAAATATCACCGATTGGGCATTGACACACTTCCGAACCCATTACAAAGACGACACCATCACCAAATGGGACATCTTCCACTATACCTATGGACTCTTGCATCATCCCGACTATCGCCAGAAATACGAGGCGAACCTCAAACGCGATTTACCACATATTCCAACCCCACTCGCTCTCCTTGACAGGGGGGTTGCAGCGGATTTTTGGGGATTTGCGGAGGCAGGTAAACGGTTAGCAGACCTTCACGTTGCCTATGAATCGCAATCCGAATACCATAAACTCGAATTCATTCAGAACCCTGACGTACCGCTCGATTGGCGTGTGGAGAAGATGAAACTCTCCAAAGACAAAACGCAAATTGTCTACAACAAATTCCTCACAATTGACGGCATTCCCCTTGAAGCGTTCAACTATCGTCTCGGTACCCGTTCAGCGTTGGAATGGATAGTGGATCAGTATCGCGTCAAAACAGACAAACGGAGCGGTATTGTCAACGACCCGAACCGTGCGGACGACCCGCAGTATATTGTTCGCTTGATTGGGAAGGTGATTACGGTCAGTTTGGAGACGGTGGAGATTGTTGAGGGGTTGCCTACCTTAAAGTAGTAAGCACACCCCGCGTGCCGTAACAACGTTGTCAGAATCAGGATTTACAAGATTTTGGGATTTTCAGGATTGGCGGGCAGGCCTTTAGTGGACAAGGAATCTCTCTTTCGCTAGCGAGGTTTTGCGGTGTACCGAAGTGCTAACGTTAATTTAGACCAGAAATCCGTAAAGTTAAAACAAGTTTTGTCGTTCACATTTCAACCGAGCCAGGTCACTTCTGAGATACACCTGTGTGATAAAATGCCTGATGCTCTCTCGCCTCCTCGGGGTGAATCTTCTCCGTTTGATTCTCCATCGGATGCGCGTTTCAATGAGCGTGTCGTTGTGCCACATCCTCGGTTTGGAGGGTGGTCTCAATTTCCGGCGGTAGTAGAAAAAACCGTAGGCAGTACAGAGTCGTCCAGTTCCAGACGGATTGACAGATATTTAATTCGCCCAACGCCGGAACCTCTGGAAAAAGTCCCAACGAGAAGGATGCCTATCCCGTTGTAATATCCTACGTATTTTCCTTTTAACATTGCTCGGAAGGGGTGCCGTTAAATTACGAAGTCTCTTCATATTCTTCCGATTCGATGCTTTCGCAATTTCAAGTGCTAATGGTAAATACACCAACCGACGCTTTAACCATCGAGCCCTTCTTCTCGGTAGACGAGGAACAGCCTCTGCGATCCCATCAGTTTCTCTTCTGGACTGCGTTGAAACCCGTTCAGCCAGATTCTCAAACATCTCCCTTATTTTTTCACGATGCTTGTATAACAGGTTAGCAATCTCGAATGCTAATGGCAAAAATGCTAATACACTGGGCATAAATCTTTGGACATACCTGGGTAAATGTGGGATTATGGGTCTGAGAAGCTTCAGCAATTTCTCAACACTCATCATAACAGTTGACTCCTTGATTTTAAGATACCTGTCTCATTGAAAAATCTATAGAAATTATGGGTCGTCATCCACTGCCATCCAATCTGCAGCATTGAGTGCTTGGATACGCGGTCGGAAAACTTGGTTGAATCGTTCCAATTTGGCGGTAAACCATTCGTGCTGATGGGGCCAATCGTTTTCGTCTAACGGGTCGGTGTCCCCTTTATTCAAACGTGAGTTTGATAAATAATTCGGGAGTTTTTTTTGAAGAAAGAGAACCGTTTTGGTATAATGAAGTTATCAAGTTTTCAAACCAAAAGGAGTTCTCCGATGCGTATTGTATCACTTTTCTGCGAAATAGACGACTTTTTTCTTGAATATGAAGCCTACGTCTCGAGCCTCTGTCTGGAGACTGACGACAAATAACAGAGAAGGAGTCCATTTATGTTTTTCAAGAACGGAACGTTTCTTGTGTGTTTGGTCTGTCTCCTCTGTTGTGTTTTGGGTGTTTATTGTTTAGAGGCAGCGACCCAAAAACCGACACAAGTTTTCACTGAATACGATGCGCTGGTTGCAAAAAGTGAAGCTGCGATAAAAAAACTGGAGGCGGTCAAGCAAGAAGAACCTATTTTCCCCACGAAGGAGTAATGACAGATGAAAAATATTTTAATTTCATGTCTCATTATCTTTGTGGCGATATTCTGTTTTCAACAGGACTTACGCAGTTGTCTCTAAAAACCGACAGCTTCCCCCTGCTTGCGGGGGGACTAAGGAGGGTAATCCTAAATTTTGCGTAAGTCCTAAATTATACAACAATTCGCAAGAGATTTCAAAAAAATAATATCCCCTCGCCCATCTTGTACCTTCTTAATCCCGCAAATCCTATAATCCTGAAAATCCTGATTCTGACAGACCCAAACCAACCGCCATTGGCTATCTGCTAAACGCTATCATAAATATCTATTCGTTAAATAAAATATAACCAAAAATCACTTTCACGGAGAACGCACAATTCCACGTTTACAAACCCAATAGAATCAAGGGTCCCCAGAAATCTCCGTGAAGCCTCCGTGAAAACACCTGTTAAATACAATTCCGAGATTCAGATAGAGAAAATCCTGTCAATCCGCAAATCCTGATTCAGACAACAACACCCTTCGACTACTCTGAAATTTCAGAGTAAGTATTTCAGAGACATCCTGTCAAAACCGCTCAAAACCCAGTCCCCACCTATATTTATAGCCTTTTTAGAAAACCACCATCTTTCAGAGTTTACTCAGAAATACTCAGAAATTCGCCACATTTTCTCTTCTTCAGGACTTACGCAGTTGTGTCTAAAAACCGACAGCTTCCCCCTGCTTGCGGGGGGACTCAGGGGGGTAGTCCTAAATCTTGCGTAAGTCCTAATCTTAATTTTCCTTGATTCTTGTCATCAAATGTGCTATTATCATTGCAGGTTCGATTCTTGGCTTAATAGACATCGGTGTTGCCACTTGGTCCATCATAGATACTAGAAAACGATATGGTGAGAACTATCAGAAAAGGACACGCCGTGCAGACGGTTAAAGGTTTTAACGAAAAAAGTAAATTTTAACCCACATGAAAATAAAAGATATCCAACGTGAATTAGCAGCATTAGACTTAGATGCCTGGCTCCTCTACGATTTCCGCGGCATAAACCCCATCGCACAAAACGTTGCGAACTTATCAGGAAAAAATATAACACGCCGATGGTTCTGTCTTATTCCCGCGCACGGTGAACCACAATGGATCGTCCATAAGATTGAGACCTCCAACTTCGTTGGAGTCCAAGGACAGACGACCCTTTATGCCGGTTGGCAGGAGCTTAACGAGGCGATGCGTGCCTTGCTGGCCGGTATCAAAACCGTTGCGATGGAGTATTCGCCAAATGCCGCGATTCCATACATCTCACGGGTAGATGCTGGGACACTGGAATGGATGCGTTCCTTCGGTGTTGAGGTACAAACGTCTGCGGAGTTGGCACAACGCATGGAAGCGCGTTTGAGCGACAAACAGGCAGCCGGACACCAAGCCTCCGCACACTTGGTGTTACAAGCAAAAGATTATGCCTTCGCATGGATTGGAGAGCAGCTGCGAGATGGAAAAACAATCACCGAACATAACGTTCAACAAGAGATTCTCGGGCAGTTTGATGCAATGAACCTCGTCACCGATCACCCACCCATCGTTGCTGTCAACGCCAAGAGCAGCGACCCGCATTATGCACCTACCGCAACAGATACCCAAGAGATTAAGATTGGGGACTTCATCTTAATCGATTTGTGGGCGAAACAGAAAGATCCAGATGCTGTTTTTGCAGATACAACGTGGGTGGCTTATGCTGGAGACAGGGTACCTGCACAATACGTTGAGATTTTCGAGATCGTCAAAGAAGCACGAGACAGAGCCGTGCGGTTTATCCGTGAAAGGTGGGAACGCGATGAAGCGATTCACGGTTACCAGGTGGACGATTGTGTCCGTGGATATATCACAGAAAAAGGATATGGAGAGTTCTTTATTCACCGCACCGGACATAATATCGGCACTGTTATCCACGGGAACGGCGTTAACTTAGATAACTTGGAAACACGCGATAGGCGGACCTTGATTCCCGGAGTTTGCTTCTCAATTGAACCCGGTATCTACCTTAGCGATTTCGGCGTTCGGACAGAAATTGACGTTTTTTTAGCCGATCGAGGGAAAGACGGCGTAAAAGTGACAACCGCTCCCGTTCAAAATCAGGTATTGCCGTTGCTGTGACCTGATAATTCCGATTTTTCAGGTCTGCAAGGATGTGAGTCAGGTAAGTCCGAGCATTCAGTATCCACTGTTCTGCGTACGCCGCTGCGAGTAAAGGGAGTGCCGCTGTTAAACGATGGGAGTCAAGTAGCCATTGTTCTGCGTACGCCGCATAGTCTGTGTCCACAAGTCCGTTACTGCCCAACGAATAGACGACGTACCGTTTGTCATCCCGGGTTTCTGCTCTTGGGTTGAGCGGTGTGTCAAGAGATAAGCGCCCAGTGCCATCAATCTCAAGCACCCAAAAGAAATAGTCTTCATTATGCCCGAGGTAACCGATTTCTACATCAAGTCGATGTCTGACATCGGTTTGTATCGGGATGACTGCCATGTCCCTTTTAATTAGAACCGGATAGATCGCTGCGAAAAGGATCTGCTCGTATCCAAGCGGTTGTGAGGCGAAGGTGAGAATATCTAAAAGGGTTTGTTGTTGTTCGGGGGTCTGTAGTTCTAAGCAACATTTTGCGAAGACTTCATCTCGGACAGCACGGACTTCAGCCGGCGCATTCGGATCGAGAGGCTGAAGTTGACTTGTTAGCTTCAAAATCCGGCGATGTTTCGGGATAACACGCCAAAGTACCCACTGCCATAAAGTCTGCCATGTCTCCTTTTTTAGTAATTGGTTAAAGACTGCTCTCGCGTTGATGAAGAAGCGTTGCAGTATGTTTTCAGATTGGAAGTTGCGTTGCTCGTTTATCATGGCTTTTAGTATAATTTGTGAGTCCGGTCTCGTTGGAAAAATTTGACTTCTCACCGAAAATATTATATAATAATGGGATTAGCAAAAAAGCCGGAGTGGTGAAATTGGTAGACGCACTGGACTCAAAATCCAGCGGGCCCTAGGTCCATGTCGGTTCGAGTCCGACCTCCGGCATGTGGCGATGGTTTCAGTAGACCCATCGCCTTTTTTGTTTTGGGTTACATCGCGACGATTTTACGCATCCGTTTCGCGAGGTCGATTTGTGTTTCCGTGTCACCACCGACTTCATGAATGACGTAGCCGTCGTAACCGATGGCACGGAACCCTTCCATAACTGCCTGCCAGTCTGTATCTCCGTCTAATAGATTGACAAACCGATGGTCGCTGCGAGAAAAATCTTTGAAATGGACCCGTTTGATACGGTGTGCGAGTTCACGGATCCAGTGCTCAGGGTAACCGTAAGCCATCATGTTCGCGGTATCAAGATAGGTACCGACCCATTCGCTGTCTATTTCATCAACAATATCTCGCATCTCTTTTGGACTGAGCAGGAATTTATTCCAGACGTTTTCAAGTCCGATTGCGACTTGGTGTGTTTCTGCGGAAGGTGCGAGATCTTTCAGAATACCGACGAGGTTATCCCAAACTTGTTGGTATGTGCCTTCGACGGTGAGTTGACCCGGATGCAATAAAATTCCGCCGACACCAAGGGCACCAGCGACTTCTAAGCCACGTGCTAGAGAGACTGCCCCTTTTTCACGCTGTGTTGGATCCAGACTTAACAAATTACCGCGATCGGCGTAGCCTGCCGTGATACTGCTGATTTCAATATCTGCATCGGCGCACTTCGTAGCAATGCCGCGGAGTTCCGTATCACTCATATTAATGTCGGTATCCTGTCCTTCACCGAACGTGAGTTCAACGGCATCGTAACCGGCATCTTGACAGAGCGAAAGTGTATCGTTTAGGGACATACCACCAAGGATAATTTGGGTAACGCCTATCTTCATTTTTTCTCCTTTTCGATATGAAATTGCGTGGCTGTTAGAGATTGTATACAAAGGTACCGAGTTTCGAGGCACTGTGGACACCGAATCTCGACGTAATAGGCATCGTTAAACACTGTATCTATTAGATTGTGGGGAGGCGTTTGCAATGGATTTCCTGAAAACTGATCCAATACCTCGTATTCTATGCCACAATCTGGGCAAATTTGCAAGTCGTGTCCGATGTCAGTCTGGTTGAGCCATGGCATTGTTCCTGTCCCTTTTAAGAAGAAACCAAGAATTCCGAAACTGATTTGAGGTATCGACTGGGGAGGCGTACGTCGACATGGACGGCTTCCTCAGTGTACTCAGTATTGAGCACAGTGCCGTGTTTGTAAAGTAAATCCAGCACTTTTCCGTCCGTGTATGGAATACTCAAATAGAGCTTAGTCCCGCGTTCACCGAAACGGTGTGCCAGGGCATCTCTTAGATTTTCGATACCGTTGCCGCGTTGTGCCGAGATAGGAAATGCGTCTGGGTACTGACTCTTTAGAATTTGTAGTCCCTCTTCGTTTTTGAGATTATCAATTTTATTGAAAACCATGAACATAGGAATATCGGTAGCATCCAGTTCTTCAAGAACTACGTTCACAGCGGTAATCTGTGCTTCTGCTTCCGGATGACTTACGTCAACGACATGGAGCAGAAAGTCGGCTTCTGAAACCTCTTCAAGAGTTGCTTTGAATGCTTCTACGAGTTGATGTGGCAATTTCTTGATAAATCCGACGGTATCGCTCAACAGAATCTGCTGCTTTTGTGGCAAATCCACTTTCCGTGTGGTGGAATCTAAGGTTGCGAACAGTTTGTCTTCAGCTAAGACGGTTTCGCCTGTCAGTGCATTGAAAAGCGTTGATTTCCCAGCGTTTGTGTATCCAACGAGCGACACTTTGATTTTTTCGGATCGGTTTTTGCGTTGAACATGACGTTGCTTTTCGACGGCTTGAAGTGCTTTTCTGACGTGTCCGATATTCCTACGGACCCAACGTCTGTCCATTTCAAGCTGGGTTTCGCCGGGACCCCGGAGCATCCTACTGCCACCCCCGCCTGTCGCGAGTCGTGAAAGGTGTGTCCACATACGCGTCAGGCGCGGCAGCGCGTATTCGAGCTGCGCTAATGCAACTTGGAGTCGTGCCTCTTTAGTGAATGCGCGTTGTGCGAAAACCTGAAGAATAAGACCTGTCCTGTCAATTGTGGTAACATCAAATGCTTTTTCAAGGTTCCGATTCTGTCCGGGGGACAGTTCTTCGTCAAAGATGATTGCATCGGCGTTGAGCTCTTCGATCAGCGGTTTGATCTCTTCCACCTTGCCTTCGCCAATAAAATACGTTGGACTGGGCGTGTTCCGAGGTTGAATGGTTTCACAGACGACTTCAATACCGGCGGTTTCTGCGAGTTGACGGAGTTCTTGTACGGATTCTTCTGTTTCGTGCATCAGGTTATCTCGGAGTTTAACACCTACTAAGATTGCACGTGTAGGCGGATTCGGTGCACGGGTGTCATAAAATTCTTGCATCAAGTACTCCTTTCTTGTTTTGAAGGTATACCGAAGCATAGTGTCTCAGTCTACCCAACGACAAGGACTTTAGGATATAGTGTATCATGTCTACGGGCTTTTTTCAATTGAAATCCAGTATTGAGCGCATACTTCAGATTTTCTAATGTTTTTTTTTGTCTCTAAGTTCGTTTTGTGTTATACTTTAATATCACGATGAAAAATGCTAAAGATTCTGCAACCTCATTGATTACAACAAATCGAAAGGCGCGATACGACTATCACTTACGGGATCGGTATGAAGCCGGTGTTGTCTTGCAAGGCACTGAAGTGAAGGCGATTCGCTCTGGACGGCTTAACCTCACTGATAGTTATGCACAGGTAACAGACGGCGAGGTTTTTCTGATGGATGCCCACATCGGTCCGTATGAACATGGGAATATTGCTAATCACGAGCCGAAGCGCAAACGAAAACTACTATTGCATCGGCGGGAAATTACTAAACTTGAGCGTTCAATCCGTTCAAAAGGAATGACCATCGTACCGACTCGGGCGTACTTTAGTAACGGTAAAGTCAAGTTAGAGTTGGCTGTTGCAATGGGTAAACGCCTTTATGATAAACGGGATAAGATTGAACGTGAGGCGACAGCAAATGAGATACGGGCATATAATTGATAGCGTTCACAGAGGAACGAATCGGTAGTAGAATTCTATTAGTACAGTCTCTATTCTAACCATCTATTTCCTATCTGGGGGTGTCAAGGTTTCGACGAAGGTGAATGAGATATAGGTTGCATGCCGAGGTCTCCGCAGGCCTCGTTAAATAGGCGGAACATTTATAAATGCTGATGAAGAATTAGCATTAGCTGCTTAATAGCGCAGCTACGCTTGGCTGACCTGTTGCCCGTCAGGAAGGTTAAAGCGTCGCAATACGGGCTAGCCGCTCGCTTGTTCTCAAAGGGCGCGCCGCGAATGATTTTTTGAGATAGTCTATTCTGAATCCTGCATAGGGGAGTCTGGTAGGCGAAACTAAAAACCTGTGATAAGCATGTAGTAGCCTCTATTGAAATGCCTTCGGACGCGGGTTCGATTCCCGCCACCTCCATCTTCGTGCATCTATTCTGTTTCCGACGGCACTATTTTTTCGCAGCAATCATTGCTTGCCAAGTGATATGGCTGAATTCGTGAACATGCCACCTCGTATTCAAAAGATAGTGAAAGCACATCTATGCGAGGATGAACAGGTCTGTTTATCCGTTCTGGGTCGCTCAAACCTACTGCGTCCGGATTTTGTTTTTATCACGACGCGTCGGGTCCTGGTTTTGGATGAACGGTATATGGGCAGTCTCGCTGTCTCTTATGCGAATGTCCGATGTAATGTCCTGTTCACGGAGATTCGTGATGTCAGGTTAGTCAGGCACTTCAAACACCGACTTCTCAGCCAAGCAAGGCTTGAAATTAGCGTTGTGCGTAATGTCCATTGGATTGATAATATCAGTTTCCGTTCAGCACGGTCTGCCTACGCGTGCATCGTTAAACAGTGTGAGCAGTAGCAAAAGTCCTACTTACGCACGAGGTAAAGAGGGATACTATGAAGGAATTCTTGAATTATCTTATAGTTTCGTATAATGTCTGGTTTACGGCACCATTGACTATCGTATTTCTGTTGGCAATCTTTCGGCTTGTCACAGGTGCAGTGGACTTCGGTGATGCGGATGTAGATACCGATATTGATGCTGAGGCAGATGTCGATATGGATGCTGATGCGGATGTAGACGCAGACATGGACTCGGATATCGAGACGGCTGCTGGCGTGCGCGCCCCTTCTTTTGGCGATATGTTTGGATTTCTGAATGTTGGCAGAGTCCCTTTAGTAGTTGTCCTGATGTCGTTGTTTGCGACGTGGGGTATTGCTGGACTCATTGCGAATGCGCTGCTTAATGTTCCGGAGCAACCGCAGTGGATTTGGATATCGTATGTCGTCGCGCTTTTCTGTAGCGTCTTAGGAACTCGCTATATCTCTATTGCGCTTTCAAAACTGTTCCCAGAGAGTGAAAGGGCTGTCAGCGATGTTCAGTTGCTCGGTTTGCGTGGACGTGTCATTAGTGGACAGATTACGACAACTTTCGGAACCGCACGGGTGCAGGTTCCAGATGGACCGGAATTAACCGTCAGTTGCCGTGCCAAATCAGAAGAAGCCACTCCTGTCAAAGGCGATATTGTTATTCTCATAGACTATGATCGCACAAAACGAATCTTTGGTGTCCGGAAAAGTGAAGTGGAGTAGTGCGAATTTAGTATTTTCGTTTACATAGAGGAAAATTGAGTCATGTTAAATGCAAACTTGTTCATCACAGTTGTCGGTAGTGTCGTTGCCTTAATGGTAATTTTTCTATTAGTTTATCGTTCCTTCTACAAAAAAGCACCAGCGGATTCAGCATTAGTCATTTCTGGCGGACGTAAAAAGCGGGTCGTGTTTGGTGGTAGCCTTATTAACCCACTGACGAACACCAGCCAACTTATTTCTTTGAATACGCTCCAATTACCTGTTGAACGAACAGGGCAAGCCGCACTTATTACGAGAGACAGTCTGCGTGTGGATTTGGAAGCGCAATTTTATGTTAAAATTGAACCGCACGAGCAGGATGTACTCAAGGCAGTCGCGAGTCTCGGAGATAAAACGTTGACCCCCTCAGAAGTTAATAATCTTCTTGAGGGCAAACTGGTCGGTGTTCTTCGGAGTGTTGCGGCTACGATGGACCTGCAGGAGTTACACGAAAAACGCCAGCAATTTTCTGATCAAGTTCAGGAGGCGTGTCGGGATGACCTTGAGCAGAACGGTTTTAAGTTAGAGAGCGTCGCCGTTACGAACCTCGATCAGACCCCGCTTGAAGCACTTGATGAGAACAACCGTTTTGATGTCGTTGCGATTCAGACTATCAAACAAGAGGTTGAAGATCGGCAGACTCAAACCGCTCGGATTGAACAAGAAAATCAAGTGCAGCGTGAAGAGGACCGACTCAAAGCCGGATTGGCGATTAAACAGCGTGAAGAAGAGACTGAGACACAAGCCTTAGAGGTTGCGAAACGTCTTGAATTCGCCCAGGAAGAGCAGCGCAAAGCGATCGCTACAAACAAGGCGGAGCAAGAACGCGAGATTGAGGCGCATAAACTTGAGCAACAACAGGCGATTGAAGAGGCACGCATTAAGCAAGAAGAGGCGGTAAAGTCTACGGAAATTCTGCAAAAGCAGCGGCTTGATACTGCGCGGATTGAACAGGAACGCCAGGTCCAGGAAACGGAGATTGCGCAAAAGCAGGCGGTCGAAATCGCTCGTGTGCAGCAGGAACAGATGATTGAGGAAGCGCAAATCCAACGCAGTCTCTCTGTTGAAAGAGCTAAAATTGAGCAAGAGCGGACTGTTGAAGAGGCGGGTATCACCAGCAGAATTGTTTTGATTGACAAAGAACGCGAGGAAAAAGAAGCACAAGCCGAGAATGCAATCCAGGTTTCGGGCAAGGAAAAACAGCGCGAGGCTGCATTGATTGAACTTTTAGAGGTTTCTGCACAAAAGGCGAGGGCTGAGGCGAGCGTCTTAACTGCTGAGGCGGTTGAGGAAGCCGAGCGACAAAGCCAAATTGCACTCATCCGGGCAGAGCAGGAAGCCGATGAGGAACGGATCTCTAAAGAGCGTGCTGCGGATGCGGATGCCTACTCGGTTGTAGAAGCTGCTAAAGCAGCACTCGAAGCCGCTGAGGTCAAGGCGCAAGCGCAGCGAATTCTCGCTGAGGCGTTACTGGTTGAGGCGAAGGCGAAAGCCGATGGTGAAGAGGCATCTATTGCAGCGAAAAATCAGGCGGATCCGAAAGTCCTCGTCAGCGATGCTGTTTTGGCACTTGTTGAATCCTTACCAGAGGTTACCAGTGAGTTAATGAAACCGGCGGAACGTATTGAGAGTATCCGCGTGCTTGATCTCGGAAACGGTAGAAACGGTAATGGCAGCAATGGAATGAACCGAATTCTCAGCGCAATTGTAAACGCTGGTGCTGCAGTACCGTTGTTTAAAGAGATTGTCGGCTTCAGCGGTTTAGATACCGAAAAAATTGCACGGACTGTTCAAGATTATGCTTCCGGATTGGCAGTGGAGACCCAAGCAGATTCTACTGAATCTGAATCAACGGATACTGATTAATTAATGAAAGGACAAACAGATGGACAAAGAGAAAGAGGCGCAGATTAAGGTCAAAGTTAACTTCCTCTCAATTGATCGGGGTACGGGAGCACCGATAGTTGTTTTGAAAGAGTTAGACGACGAATTGAACCGGATACTCCTAATTTGGATTGGCGAATCCGAGGCGGCGGCTATTCAAATGCATTTGGAGAAGATGGAACTTCCACGTCCGATGACCCATGATTTGCTGAAAATTATGATTGAAACCCTCGGTGCCAAGGTCATCAGTGTTTGCGTGCGCTCCGTGGAAGAGCAGACTTTCTATGCACATGCGACCTTGCAAGTAGATGGCAACGAAATTGAGGTGGATTGTCGTCCGAGTGATGCGATTGCACTCGCGCTGCGTTGTGAAGCACCTATCTATGTTGCTGAGAAGGTACTCACAGAGCAAGGCTTCTCTGAGCAGGAACTCAACACAGGTAAACGGCACGATCCAAAAGATGTCCTTGAGAATTTGGATGATGATACGCTGAAGCAATTTACGGTTTAGCAGGGATTTAGGCGCACCGAGTCGCGTTGAAGATGTTGGGATCACTCTAATTGTTGGGATACGTAGACGCTATGGGCAATTCGTTTGGAAAAAACTGCACTGTCTTTCATGAAAATTGTACGGATGTTTTAGAGAGAAGGGACTTTGTATCAGCAATAGACCTTTCCTTCTTGGATCCGCCCTTCAATCAGGATAAGGCTTACAATGCGTGGGATGATAACCTACCGCCGGAAAAATATTGGGCATGGATGCGCGATATTTGTGCAAAAGTGTATACATTAACTTCCGATGGTGGTGCTATCTATTTCATGCAGCGCGAGAAGAACACTGAATTTGTACTACAATGCCTGCGCGATGCTGGGTGGACTTTTCAAAACCTGATTATCTGGAAAAAGAAGACCTCGGCAGTACCCGGAATGAAGCGTTTTGGCAAACACTACCAGATTATTGCCTTCGCAACGAAAGGCAAAACACCGCGTGTTTTCCATCGTCTGCGCATTGATCCGCCGCTACCGGCAGACTACAAATACGCCCGGGAAAACGGTATGTTCGTTACCGATATCTGGGACGATATTCGTGAGTTGACCTCTGGCTATTTTGCAGGCGATGAAGCCTTGCGAGATGCCGACGGAAATCGCTTACACAAGCAGCAGACCCCTATCCAACTCCTCCTCCGAATTATCTTATCCTCAACAGATCCCGGTGATATTGTTCTTGATCCATTCGCGGGTTCCGGAACAACGCTTGTTGTGGCAGAGCAATTAAATCGAAAGTCGATAGGGATTGAACTTGACACTCATAATGTTGCCCTCATTCAGGACAGGCTTACTACGCAGAGGGAATCAGACAATATTTCACGCTTTTTCAAGGATTATACCTGCACTCCGGATTTGGAAGCGATTTGGGGGGAACATAAGCTGAAGGAAAAATTCAATGCCTCTGACGAAGCTGCTGAACAGATGGCTTTTCTTGAATCGAATCAATAAATGGCTTATTCAATTTACCATTTTTTCGCTGACCTGTGTCAAAAACGAGACGACTTCCTCTTAGGAAATGATCTTGCGGATTTTCCGTTTGATAAACAAATGTTGTCGTGTGTCAACAAGGGCAAATTTCCTGATTTAGCCATTAGACTCAATAGCGAGGATGTGCAATTTACTGGTGGCGAGTTGATTGAGCTTAAGGATAGCAGACAATACTCGGTAGCTTCTTTTAACTCAACGATTCCAACAGGTGAGAAGGATATTAAGAAGTTAACGGAGGGGCAGGCGAATATCATTCGCACGCAAATGGAGGAAGCAGGCAACAATATACTGTCTTTATCTGTCCGTCAAGTTTTTTATTTAATTCGTGGTAGTAAACAGTCAAATGTGAAAGTCTGCTTGGCACACGGAAAGTTTTTTGAGACGGTGCCTGTTTCGACCTTGATTTCCGAATCTTTTGGTCAAGCCTTAGAGGAGCGATTAAACGAACTTGGGGAAACTTTATCACCGTCCATGAAACAAAAACTTTTGGATATTTTCAGTGAACAGCAAACTTTTAGTAAAACAAGAGACATAGAAAAGGCATCAGTGAAATTGCGTTTTCGTATTATGACTGGTGTGAAAGCTGGTGCGAATATTTTGAATCCAAATCAGTACCCTCAAATTGGTGACAATACATTGAATTTTGCTGTGCCATGCCATGATGACACCGAGCAAAGCCAACAACATAGAAAGTTAAGAGTTGCTTTTGAACAGATGGGATGTTCGGACTTATTCGCGCAAATGGAAGTTTTTACGCTACAACACCATTTTAATGGAAAATTCCTCGTGTTTCAGGCAAATCTATTAGCTTAAGCCCTTTTAACCTTTTCTAATTGATTTCATAGACGACAGTGACATTTACAGTAACCGTAAGTTCACCCGCTTGGACGGGTGTTGAACTCCGAGCACTATCGGCAGCGAGTGCTGCGCTCTCCGCAAAAGCGACTGTCGGACTCTCTCCACGAGTGGTCTCTGTAATAGTAACAGGTTTCCCCAAGGTAACGCCGCTCGCTTCTGCTAAGGTTTGCGCCTTTGCCTCGGCATTTTTCACTGCTAACGCACGTGCCTGCGTCTGTAACGGCGTACTGTCCTCAATCATGAACTGAATCGAGTTTACGACAACAATATCTCCACCCGCGCCAGCAGCGTCGTCGATTATATCACTCAGACTCTCCAATTCTCGCACCTTTGCGCTGACGGTGTTGTTCACTCTATATCCGCGCAGGACACGACCATCGTCTGTATAGTCGTACTGCGGATAGATGCTGAAATTTTCCGTTTGAATATCTTTTTCAGCAACATCGTTCGTTTTCAGAGATTCGATGACAGCCGTCATTGCGCTCGCAGCTGCTTCTCGTGCTTCTTCAACAGATGCTTTCTCGACGAACACACCTAAGTTGAGTGTTGCTATATCGGGTTCACCGATGACCGAACCATTTCCGGTGACATGGACAGTTCTGTTTGTTGGTGATGATAACAAGGGTGTCACGATTTGTGGTTCACATCCAGCAAGCGTTATAGCGAGCAGTGTACTAAGTCCTAAATACAAAAGTCTTAATTGCTTCACAATAAATCTCCTTCAATCAGCAGCGTTGCTGCGATACTTCATGTCTTGATGAACCACTACTCGGTTTCAACTTCTGGAGGTGGATCCTCCGCCTTGAGTGTATCAGCCTTTTTTATTATTCTATCCACGTTCGATTTGAAGAGTTTGAAGACGGTATCTATATCAGCGCGTTTGACATAAAGTTTTCCGTCTTCTTCTTTTCCGATGTGCAGCGTTGCTGTTATACCATCGTTGCGTACGGCGGATATAGTGGATTGTGGTGTGTCTAAACCGTATGCCCCGAGATCATCTGTCGCTTCGGCGAAATCATCAGTATCCAATCCGCTGAGGGTTGTGAGAACGGAGTCAACCTCATCTTGTTTGACTGCGGAAGCTACAGGTTTGAGCATTTGCCATGTCCCGTCTGCATCGAGACGCAGTTCAACAGTTTCTTCGGGGGAAGAGATGTTCAGTTGGGTGACAATGCCTTTGTTGAAATCGAAGATAGTCCGATCTTTCCAAGTCCTATCACCTTTATTGAAGACGGATTGGAGGTAACCTTGGGCGACATAGACATCGTTGGAGTCGGCTGCGCGCACGTAGCTGCTCAGAAAACCCGGGGTTGTTTTCCCAACAAACAGGTGTGCTAAGAGCGTTCCGTTTCCATCCATCAATTTGGCTTCAACACCCGTGCTATCGACCTCGAATTCTGCCTGTTTTTCTGGGTTGTTTGAAACAAGCTGCGTGTTCTTAAACTCCGCTACTTTCGATAGCAGTTCCGAGATACCTTCGCTATCTGCTGGATAGTTATCCATCGAAGTAACAATCCAAGCACCGTCCTGTTTTAAAAGTGCTGTAGTTTCACCAGCAGCGGTAATTTCTATGTTTACAACCTGTTCCTTATTGAAGTTTGGGAACAGCGGGATTGCTGTTTCAATTTTTTTTTCGTATTCGCTCTGCCCAAAAGGGTTCTCGAAGCGCAGAACAACAATTGCTAAAACGACAAAAATAGCAGCTAAAATAAGGAGTTGTTTCGTTTTCATTTTTTAATTTATTAACTCTGGGTGTTGCTCCATTACATTACGCAACGGTTTCTGGTAAAGTTAGAAACCTTTGAACCCCTGGAGCGGGTTGGAATTAACCAAAAACCACTGCGAAATGAAATTCTGAGTGATTAGCGAAGAATTTGTCTTTGCTTTACATTTGGAGTAATACCCAAATTCCCATAGTTAGAAAAATAGTTTCTCATTAAGTCAGTTACACAGAACCGTATGTTTCTACCAGTCGTTTTGCACGTCGCTTTAAGGAATATCGGACGAGTCCAAAGATCACGACCAGCAGTGGGATACCTATAGTGCATAAGTATTTGATAAAGTTTTTTTCAATTTCCGAAACTTCTCGGAGCGGTCGGTCGGTAATCGCGTGAGAGCGGATACCGATGAGTGCGTCGCCGAGGGTCAGCCAGTCCACAGTGTTTAGGAAGAAGTTAATGCCGTCTGGACGGAGCTGCGTGAGGAATTGGGCGGTACCGACGACAACAATTTGTGTCTGTTCACTCTCGGTTTTCGGCATCCGTGCCTCAGCGGCTGCGGCTGAAGGAGGTGTCTCGCTTTCCTCTGTGTCCGCAGCGATTTCTACTGGTGGAATTTCTTTATCGGCATAGAAACTTTTGAATTTTCCTTCCAGAGCCGCAGCGACGGTGTAGGGTTGCAACTCGGCATCCGGAATTGGAGAGTTTGGCATCAGGTTGTAGTAGCCTTGGATGCTCTGTCCGAATTCACTCGTTTTCGCCAATGCGGTTGTTGTGATGTCTTCTTTCGTTATAATCTCTAAGGAACTCGTCCAAGGCATCGTCACGGCTTCCAACTGATTGGTAATCGTATTTTCTGCTGAAAAGTTCGGCTTCATGATTTTGACAAAATATGGATACGGTTGAATGACAGTCATGAATCCTTGTTGGAATCTGGCAGAGTCGTGGAATCTGCGATCGAGCAGCAGGTTATTACCCAATTTAACGCCGTAATGTTCCAGCAGGTCATTCAGTCCCGTGCTCAATGGTGCGCCTTGTAGTGTACCGGGTTGCATTTGAATCGGATCGACTAAGAAAACGGCTCTACCGCCGCGCATAATGAACTGATCAATTTCGTATTTCTCGCGTTCAGTCAGCGGTTGCGTTACGCCCGCGATAACCAACGTTGCGACGCTTGGGTCCACCGCTTGTCCATCTTGTAAACTCACGGGTGTGAGGTTGTATTGCCCTTGTCCGTTTTTGTCTAAGAGTTGGCGGAACTGCTGATGATTTTGATCGTTGATATCGAATTCACCGTGTCCCGTCAAAAATCCGACAGTTTTTGCCTCTTTCGTCGTAACTTTGAGGATGGTAGATGTGAGTTCGTACTCCAAATTAGCGGTTGAGCGCACAACAGGTAGAATTTCCTCTTTGCCGCTGTAACCGATAGAGATACCCATATAGACATTCGCGATTTCTGCTTTATCTTTTTTCACAACATTAATTTGGACTTCAGGGATTCCCTTGAAGCGGAGTTCCTGTTTCTGTCCATCATCGAAATCAGCAGGATTCACAAAATCGATCTGAAGTTTCTTTGAGAACGCGTTGTATTCGTCGAGTACGTCTCTGACATCACGGCGGATTTGTGCAACCTCAGCAGGATTTATCGAAAAGTAGACGGTGATTGTTACAATATCGTCTAACGTGTTCAGAAGATTTTTAGTTGAGCTTGAGATAGTATAACGCTTGTCCTCGGTTAGGTCGGCACGAATAAAGCGGCGTGTAGAGAGAAAGTTGATTAGCACAAGAATGCCAACGATGATTGCTATAAAAGCGAGGGTGTTCCCACCGTATTTAAGTTGTTTGTTAACCAAAACAAGGACCTCCTTTCTTAACGCCATTTGCGGCTTTCAACCGACAATGTGCTTAGGTATAGAAAGAAACCGATTAGTGACAGATAGTAGATAATGTCACGGGAATCAAGCACACCGCGTAGAATGCTACTGTAGTGGGCACCGAGCCCAAGGTAACTGAAAATCGGGAACAACCAATTCGGCGCATTGAAAAGCACTATGTCTTCACCAATAATGAGCAACACAAAGCAAGCAGTAATCCCGAAGATAAAGGCAACGATTTGGTTCTCGGTCAGTGTTGAGGCGAAAAGCCCGATGGCGAGGTATGCCCCGCCCATCAAAAGGAGTCCAATGTAGCCTGAAATGAGTGTGCCGCCATCCGGATTCCCAAGGTACATCACTGAGAATGGCAGAACGAGTGAAAGCAACACGGTTACAACAAGAAGACCAAAACTCGCTAAGAACTTCCCGATGACCACTTCATAATCCTGGATCGGTAGCGTCATGAGAATTTCTACTGTGCCGAGTTTCTTTTCTTCAGCCCAGAGTTTCATGGTGACGGCTGGGATAAAAAATAGGAAGATCCACGGCATTAACCCGAAAAACCCACGCATTTCCGCTTGATTAACGAGAAAAAAACTACGGAAGAAGAGCCATCCAGAGATGCCGAGGAAGAATGTGATAAAAATATACGCGATGGGCGAGCTGAAATAACTTTTAAATTCCTTTTTGAGTATAGCTGCGATGTTCGTCATGATTTTTCGTTCGTAGAGCAGGTTCCTTTCCTATTGTGGAGGTGTTATATCTGCTCCTTGTCTGTCAAATTGAGGAAAACGTCCTCTAAATCCACGGATTCCTGACGGAGTTCTGTGAGACTCCACCCATTCTCCACAACGACATGAAATAGTGCCTCCGCAGCATCGCTGCCCTGAGCAGCGTTAATCTGGTAGCTAACTGTGCCGTTGTCCGTTTCAACATGGTTCCACTGTGAGACAAATTCCAGTGCGTTCAGTTCTGCCTCGATTGTTGCTTGTGTGCCACGGATAGTGATATGCACAATCTCTTCACCTTTTGCCTGACTGGAGAGTTCCTCTGGCGTGCCGTTCGCGACAATCTTCCCATTGTTGATGATTAGGATTCGGCTACAGGTGGCAGAAACTTCGGGCAGTATGTGTGTACTGAAGAGGACGAGTTTTTCTTGTCCAATGTTTTTGATTAAGTTGCGAATCTCAATGATCTGACTTGGATCGAGCCCAGAAGTGGGTTCATCTAAGATGAGGATGGGTGGATCGTGAATAAGACTTTGTGCTAAACCTACCCGTTGGCGGTACCCCTTTGAGAGTTCACCAATATCTTTTTGGATAACATCTTCAAGTCCGCAGGTATCAATAACCGCTCGGATTCGTTCTTTCCGCTGGCTTTTTGGGATATTTCGCACCTGTGTCATGAAGTTGAGGTATTCGATGACTCCCATATCAGTATATAGTGGGGCACTTTCAGGAAGGTAACCGATGTGTTTTCTGACTTCAACGGATTCGTCAAATACGTCATATCCTGCAACGGTGGCACTCCCGGTATCAGCAGAGAGATAGCAGGTGAGGATACGCATCGTTGTCGTCTTACCAGCACCGTTGGGTCCGAGGAAACCAAGCACTTCGCCAGCATGTGCGTCAAATGTGACATTATCGACAGCAACTGTCGGACCGTAGGATTTTGTGAGTTCTCTAACTTCGATCATACGTTTAATTTTCTAATAGGGACTTATCTATTATGTCCTAAGTAATGGGCGGAAGGTGTCTCTTCCGACACGTGTAAAGAGCCAAATTACATTAAAATAATAGCATAAAAAATTGAGAATGTCAAATGAAAATTGAACGCAGAAATTGTAGTTTTCCTGTAAGAGCGAGTATTTTTGCTTGAGGTATTTCTGTTTGGGTATTTCTGTGGGTTTCTTCGTGCTCGCGACTCTTTCTGACAGCTGACAGTTATTAGCAGAATTTGCTTGATGGATTTGTGTAGGCAGATTAGAATGCAGGAAGATTATACCAAAAAAACAGTATCAAGGAGGCAGACGCATGGAAAGCACACTCAAAGCAGCAAGCGCGACAGCGAATATTACACCACCGCTTGGGACAGAAATTCCGGGCGGATTTCGCCCGCGATACGCTGAAAATGTTGATGACGAACTCTTCGCTAAGGCTCTCGTTATTGATAACGGCGAAACCCGTATCGCAATCGTTACATGCGACCTCATCGCCATACCAGAGAAAATAGCAGATGTTGCCAAATCACGTATTGCCGAGAGGTGCGATATTTCGCCAGCACATGTAATGGTCAATGCTACGCATACCCATACCGCCGTGGCAGTGGCAAATCTGCTCGGGGTTGGTGAAGATTTCGATTATACCAATTGGGTCCCTTTAAAAATCGCCGATGCAGTCGAACTCGCGGTGTGGCGACTCCAACCCGCACGGGTAGGATTTGCGAGTGTTGATGAAGAACGCATTACATTCAATCGACGGTGGCACATGAAGGACGGTACTGTCCGTATGAATCCCGGCATCGAACATCCTGATCTTGTGGAACCGACTGGCACAATTGATCCAGAGGTCGCGATGATGTTCGTTGAAGCAGATGACGGAACACCTATCTCCGCCGTTGCCAATTTTTCGCTCCACTATATCGGGACGAATAACAGCAACGCGCTCTCTGCTGACTATTTCGGACACTTTGACCGACTTATGCGTCGCTATCTCGGAGATACATGTATCTCGCTCCTCTGGAACGCTGCATCCGGTCAGATTAACAATACCGATTATAGTGGGCGCGTAAAGTGGACTGCACGTGGCCATCAACAGGCAGTAAAAATGGCGAATGTGCTCGCTGGGCATTTTATTACTGAGATGCAGTTCATGGAGATGCACGACACACTTGATCTCAGAGGAGATATTACTACGCTGACCTTCCAACGTAAAGAGATTACTCCTGAAGATCTTAAAGTTGCTGAGCAGATATTATCTGTACCACAAGGCACTTATGATGCTTACGAAACGGGACCCTTTAGTTGGGTAGTGGGACAGCCGATACCGTCGGCGTTAGTTGATGTGTATGCCCTTGAATGCCAACGTATGGCAAGGCTACCAGAGCAAATGACCGCGCCGGTTCAAGTAATCGGTTTAGGGGAAGCCGCGATTGTAGCACTACCGGGAGAGGTTTTCGTTGAAACAGGCATGAACATCAAAGCCAAGTCCAACGCGGGTCCAACGTTTCTCGTTAGTTTGGCGAATGGATATATCGGTTACATCTGTACAGACGAGGCATTGACGCAAGAAGGTGGCTACGAGACATGGGCGGCAATGTCATCTCTACCGGATGTCGGAACAGCCCCGAAGATGGAGGCACTTGTGGCTTCGCTTTTAGGTGCGCCTTAAAAAAATAAAGAGGCAGGTACGAGTACCCACCTCCGCGAAAAAATAGAATAGAAAGTTAAACAGCAGCAGGACCTCTTTCACCTGTACGGATACGGATAGTTTCATCAATGGGTAGCACGAAGATTTTGCCATCACCGATTTTACCGGTAGCAGCAGCCGTTTGTACCGCTTCAACGACCTTATCAACATTTTCTTCCGCAACAACGATTTCGATTTTTAATTTCGGGACAAATTCGATCGTGTATTCGCTTCCGCGGTAGAGTTCGGTGTGTCCACGGCTACGCCCGAACCCACGAACTTCGCTGACTGTCATGCCCCGAACACCCACACTGCTGAGTGCCTCTTTTACCTCCTCCAATTTGAAGGGGCGGATAATACATTCAAGTTTTTTCATGAGATTCTCCTTGCTAAAAGTGAATAGGGTTGTGTGGCAGCGTCTGCCTTTCAATCAGGGCTTGCAATCTCTGCCCTCAAGGCTTACAGGAACAAGTGCGTAGGGCAGGTGCGAAGACTTACCCTACACAGCATTTCCTAATCGCCTCTTTACACGGTTTAAATATCGTGATAGAGGAAGAATTCATACGGATGTGGCCGCATATTTATAGCGTCAACCTCGTTTTCACGTTTGTAATCGATCCAGACATCCAAGACATCTTGGGTAAACACGTCGCCTTTCAGGAGGTATTCGTGATCATCTTCCAATGCGTCGAGGGCATCGCCGAGGGAGACTGGGGTTGACTCGATGTCCGCTAACTCTTCTGGTTCGAGGTCATAGAGGTCTTTATCCAGTGGGTCACCCGGATGGATACGGTTCTGTATGCCGTCAAGTCCGGCCATCATTAGCGCACTAAAGGCGAGATACGGATTACAGGACGGATCGGGTGTACGGAATTCAACCCGTTTTGCCTTCTCACTCTTCGAGTAGACGGGGATACGGACACAAGCACTACGGTTCCGTTGTGAGTAAGCGATGTTCACCGGTGCTTCATACCCTGGAACTAACCGTTTGTAGGAGTTAGTCGTCGGGGCGATAATTGCGCAAAGCGAAGGAGCATGCGCGAGCAAGCCGCCGATGTAATAGAGAGCCGTCTCACTGAGGAGTGAGTATCCCTGTGGATCGTAGAAAATGTTTTTGCCATCTTTCCAGAAACTCTGGTGCACATGCATCCCCGAACCGTTATCTTGGAAAAGCGGTTTCGGCATGAAAGTAGCAACTAAATTGTTTGCACGCGCCATATTTTTGATGATGTACTTATACAGTGCAATCTTATCACCAACTGTTGTTAACGTGTCAAACCGGATGTCGATTTCACCTTGACCTGCAGTTCCGACTTCGTGATGGTGAACTTCCACATCGATACCAGCTTCTATCAACTTCAGACAGATTTCAGAGCGGAGGTCTTGAAGTGTATCAGAAGGTGGTACCGGGAAATACCCTTCTTTGTAACGCGGTTTGTAACCGAGGTTTGGATTCTCTTCGCGACCTGAATTCCAACTGCCTTCGACAGAATCCACAGAATAGAAACCCGAATGTTGGTTCTGTCCGTAGCGGATGTCATTGAGGAGATAGAACTCTGCCTCTGGTCCCCAATAACTGGTATCAGCGATCCCAGTCGACTCCAGATATGCCTCTGCTTTCTGGGCAATATGCCGGACATCGCGCGTATAATTTTCCAATGTGATTGGGTCTTTGATGTTACACGTAATACTTAGCGTTGGCACCTTACAGACTGGGTCAATGAGAGCCGTTGATGGATCAGGAAAAAGCAGCATATCGCTCTCATTAATTGCCTGAAAACCACGAATACTGGAACCGTCAAAACCGATACCTTCTTCAAAGAGGTCTTCGCTCAACTCACCTGCCATAAGGGAAAAGTGTTGCCACATCCCCGGCAGATCCATGAATTTGAGGTCGACTATCTTGACATCATTTTCTTTGGCAAGTGCAACCACCTCACTTGGTGTCATTCAATATATCCTCCTATTTCGACGTAACTTGCTGTCAAAACTACCTCGATTTAACAGATCGAGGCAATAATTTTATGAAACCGCATAGACAAACCGAATTATAATGCGTTGGTTCTGCTAATGTCGGTTTCGATAGTTCAAAAAATGTCCTTAGATCCGTCAATTAAACGCGTAACACATACCACTTGACGGGTGTCTTAACAAAAGTAGATAAGCAAAATTTATGCCAATCGACGATGATTGTGAAAGTTACGGTATTAATTGAGGAAAATAGGTTGATTTTCGTTTAAAATCACGAGTTACAGCGGTTTTTGGTGTGAACTACCCACTGTACCAATATTTTGTCCATATCCGCGATGAAAAAGATATGGAACGTTGCTAAATTATTAGGCATAACATTGCCCGTTTTTTGCGCGCGGTTGACAAGGGACAAGACGTAGCATCCCAATCCAGCGATAGATTTCAATGCTAAGCGAATTCGACATCTTTGTCAAATCGACTTGTTTCTGGTCCTTCCTGTCCTGCGTATTTGTTTGCTGGTTTGAGTTGATACGGAACACGTGCTGGTGAAGAGAGTTGCGCAAAGGTGAAAGCACAGATCCGCATACCGGGGTATAATTTCACTGGCATCCGCCCAAGATTCCCCAGTTCCAATGTAGGCGTGCCTATCCAACCTGGGTCAAAAAGACCGGCAGTACTATGGACCATAATGCCCAGTCGCGCTAAACTGCTTCTGCCTTCAAGCCGTGCCATGACATCGTCCGCTAATACAAGTTCCTCTTGGGTCGCTGCGAGAACAAGTTCTCCGGGTTGTATCGTAAAAGCATCGCCATCAGAGACATCGACTCTTCGCATCAAGTCGGTGGTATCAATTTCAGCCCGCAGGTCAATGTACGGATGTTTGCTATGTTCAAAAACACGAAAGGTGTTGCTCAATTTGAAATCGATGGAGCAGCTCCCGAGCTGTGTTTTCAAATCAGGCGCCGGAGTAATTTTGATTTTTCCCTTTTCTATGTATTTAAGAATATCATTATCTGATAAAAACATTATTTTATCTTGGATCCTGCTCTGATGTGTTGTGATTGAATTTATATAGGACTTACGCAGTTGACCCATTTTCCGACAGTCTTTAGTTCGTAGTCGCGCAATTTATTGTGTATTCTTCGGGAATATCCCCTCATTTTGGCATGAAAGCCAATTTTGCGTGAATCCTGTTTATATTTTTATTTTATAAGACGCTATTTTAACTTGTGTCGTTTCACAATAAACCTGACAGGTTACTGGTCAGGCAAAAAATCCTCTGGCGCGACACCGCGGTAGGCGTAGTCTAAGAGATTAACAGGATGCATCGCTTGTATCGACAATTTATGTTTTTGGATACCGAGTTGAATCTGAAGCAGACACCCCGGATTTCCAGTGGCAACGATGTCAGCGTCGGTTTCTGCGATGTGTGCCATTTTGCGTTCCAGGATTTCTTGTGAGAGTTCCGGCTGTGTGATGTTATAAATGCCCGCGCTACCACAGCACCATTCTGACTCGGTTAATTCAATCAATTCAAGTCCGGGTATTGCTTGAAGTACTTTGCGGGGTTGCATCTGAACGTTTTGTCCGTGAAGGAGATGACACGGTTCATCATAAGTAACCCGTTTTTCAATTTTTCCCGTCGGCGGCACCATCTCAATTTCCGCCAAGAACTCACTGATATCGCGCATCTTATGACTGAAGGCTTCCGCTTTTTTCGCGTAGGTTCCATCGTTTTCTAAGAGTGCTTCGTATTCCTTAAGCGTCGCCCCGCAGCCTGCAGAGTTAATGATAATGGCATCTAAACTCTCGTCTTCAAATGCATCAATGTTCTGTTTGGCAAGATCTGAAGCGACATCCCGCACACCGTTGTGGAGATGCAATGCACCACAACAGGTCTGTTGCCGCGGTGTCACGACTTCGCATCCATTTTTTGCTAAGACCCGAATGGTTGCAACATTCGTCTCTGTAAAGACTTGGTTCATGATACATCCGGGTATGAATCCGACGCGATATCGGGTTTCACCTTCGGCGGGTGTAATGTCGCGTATCGTATATTTCAATTGTGGCGACGGAATTTTCGGAAGCAGTGATTCCATCTGTCCGAATTGCCCCATCAATTTCAAAATGCCTGTCTTTTGCACAAACCATCGAATACCGAGTCGTTGATAGAGCCACATCAACTCAAAAATCAAGTTTAATCGTTCTTTGTCGGGCAGAATTTGCTTGAAGACAAGGTTTGTCCAGAATCGGTAAGCTGCTGAACGCGGTGCGTTCTGTTCATAGATAGCACGCGCCTGTTCAAGGAGTTCCCCAAAATGGACACCGGACGGACAGGCGGTTTCGCATGCCCGACAATCTAAACACCGGTAAATGTATTCCGACCATTCCTCATTGAGTGGCGTAGCATCTTCCGCTTTGAAGGCACTTCCCATAAGATAGAGCCTACCCCTCGGCGAATCCGTTTCTAAGCCTAATTCTCGATAGGTGGGACAGGTGGGTAGGCAGAGTCCGCAATGTGTACAAGCGTCCCACTTTTTCCAACTGAAAGTGTCTACATCGATAAGTTGTTGTGTGTGTTGATTGGGCATGTTAAATTTGATTACATTTGATTATTGATTTCGTGTTCTTTCGGAACTGTGTTGGATGACCCCGCAGGAAAATGATGCGGATTTGGAAATTTCTTTAACTTCGGTGATCTCTTTAACAGACGTGTGAATAGAAAGAAACAGCCAAGGATACCCGCACTGAGCATCCCCAAAAATGCTAAAGTAATAATACCTCCAAGGAGTATGTCCAGGATTTTAGACATCCCAGGACTCATCGATGGGTCAGAAAGCATCCAGACAATATAAAGAAAAAATAACACAATTAAGCCAATCGCAGTTAAAGTGAGATGAACAGGATTCGCTTTGCCTGCGAAACTTTTGCTAATATTTTCGTCGTGAGCATCCTGAATTTTTTTTGTTAACAATTCTTTTTCATCTTTCGTAAATACCTTTTTTTTAGAGAAGTCCGTTGGAATTGATCGCTTCTGCTGTCGTTGCATTTCTTTGGTGGATCGGTACGTTTTCAGATTGATACCTGTGAGTTTGTGCATTTTAGTATCTCCTACTACCCCAGTCGTACATCCGTAGCGATCCCTTCGTTCAAACTCCCAGAACGGTACCCCTGCAAGTCGAGCGTAACGTGGATATATCCGATCGTTTTAAAATACTCACGAACATTGCGTCGCGCCGTTTTTGAGAGCATCCACGAAATCTCCTCTGCTTCGAGTTCAATGCGGGCAAGTTCGCCGTGGTGTCGGACCCGGAACTGACGAATACCCAAATCATAGAGAAATTGCTCAGCAGCGTCCACCTGCCGTAACAATTCGCGGGTAATCCGCATGCCGTAAGGAAACCGTGAGGAGAGACAAGCGAACGCCGGTTTATCCCATGTAGGCAGGTCCCACACCTTTGAAATCTCACGAATCTCTGCTTTCGTCAAGTTGACATCAATCAAAGGGGCTTGGATACCCATCTTTTTCGCCGCATCCATCCCTGGGCGATGATCACCAATATCGTCTGGAATTGCACCGTAGATGATTGTGCCAACATTGTATTTTTCGGCGATTGGTCGGAGTTTATCGAACAATTCTGTCTTACAAAAAAAGCACCGGTTGGTTGGATTGCTTGCGTATCCCTCCAGATCTAATTCGTGCGTATTGACGGTCTCAAAGCGGATTCCAATCTGCTTGGCAATCTCTTGTGCGGCTTTCATTTCTCGGACGGGATAGGAATCAGAGATAGCTGTAACAGCGAGAGCGCTCTCACCCAATGCGTGTTGTGCTGCCTCCGCGAGAAATGTGCTGTCAACACCGCCAGAAAACGCTACAATGATATTCTCATAAGCGCGCAAGCATTCATAGAGTTGCTCCAGTTTCGTTTGTAAGATAGGCGAAAGTTTCTGGTTTGACATATTTTTGAATAGCAAGTTTCAGCAGATAAGTTACGCCGAAATAGCCTCCGTCTGTCGGGTAGGGACAGGTCTCGGATGTTAAACAGTTAAACAGGATGTTCGGCTTGTTGCAGTCTCCGCAATTCATCGCTAAGCAACCGTCGTTTTAATCCGCTAATTCGATCAATAAAAAGAATACCGTTGAGATGATCTATTTCATGTTGCAGAACACGTGCCAATAAACCATCGGCTTCAATATGAACAGCTTCGCCGTGTGCATCAAGTCCTTCAACAACAATGCTTTCTGGACGTTTCACATCGGCTGTCACATCTGGGATACTGAGGCACCCCTCTTCGACAACAATTTCTCCATCAGAACTCAGGATTTCGGGGTTAAACAGGATCAAAGGCTCGTATGCCTCATCCTCTTCACCGATGTCCACAATGATGAGCCTTTTCAAAACACCGACCTGCGTCGCAGCGAGTCCAATACCGTTGCCTGTAGTTTCCAACGTTATCAACATCTGTTCGGCAAATTGACGCTCCGCATCAGTGATCTCAGCAACCGGTTCTGCTCTTTTGCGAAGTACAGGGTCGCCGTAATAGCGCAATTGCAGAGGGGCTGTTTCACGCAGTACTACACTGTCTTCTGCACCTACATCCGAGGCAGGTGTGTTCTTGGGCTTTCTTTTACGTTTTGGCATGTATCGGGACGTTCTCCGTTTATAACGTATCTTCAGAGAAAAATGACTCTTAATAGATTATCACTTATTTCAGATTCTGTCAAGCAAAAAGTTTTTCTCAAGGTGTTAGCATTATTCTCAAGGTGTTAGCATTAGGTAGAGATAGAAACCTTCGTCATCAACGATTGAACCTGTAAATTGGGTTAGAAAAGTGAGGTGATGCTGGGCGACCAGTTTGGGGTCTAAAGAACGGTTCATGATAAGTAGGATATCCTGAGATGTCTGGGTCTTTAGGGTATTTACCACCTCAAGGACCTGATCGTCTGGGATATCCACATCAGGCATACGGATATCGTCCCATTTAACAAAGGAGCCAAACCGACTGCCGTGTACGTAATAAATTTCGTTTTTTTCGAGGTATCCAACGATGGTACTGGCAGCATAGTCAACTTCGCCGACCATGGTCATGTCTTGCATATTTTCTGCCTTGATGTATTCGGCTACCTGTTTTCCATAAGAGAAGATGTAGCGGTCCTCCAGTGTGACTGCTGTTATCCCTCCAATGAACTGACAAATGAGAATGAAAGTGACAAACGGAGAAAACAGACGTTGTGGAAATGCACTAAGGCTTTTGAATGGGAGGTTCATCTCAGGACAATCTCTATAAATCCAGCTAGTCATAAGAAATGTAATAAACAGGAATCCGTGGTGGCGCATACTACCGTAATATTTTACGTAGAAAAACACTAAAAGTCCGAATGTCGCCACGAGGTATATAAGCAAGGCAGTGGGGCGTTTGAGGAGCAAAAGAATACTACAAAGTATAAGGAGACAACAGAACGGGATTTGGATGAATTGGAAGAAAGTGTACGTCTCTAATTGGTGCTTATTCCAAAAATTAAGCGAGAATTCTGGGATAGGTAGTAGTGAGCGAGAAATAAGTTTAATGACATTACTTAATTCCACTGAATCATAAGCGAAACGCCATTCAACAGCGAAACCAGTGTCTGCGGGTGGGTTCAGTTGCCAAACGGACGTAATGATACCGATACCGATAAGGGCGAATCCGATCCAGATTGATTTTTTATCGCCTATAGCCTCAATCTCCTGAGCGAGCGGCTTGGAGCGGAAATTGCGGTAAAAGTATTCGCAGCTGAGCGCGAGTGCTATCGCTATAGTAAGGATCAATGCGTGAACACTCGTGTGTGCAAGTAGAAATAGCAGACATCCGGTCCAAATAAAGTGTCTGTAACGTTCACTGAAAAGAATGCAGAAAATGATGAT
The DNA here is from genome assembly GCA_963662915.2 of Candidatus Poribacteria bacterium. Classification (GTDB taxonomy): domain Bacteria; phylum Poribacteria; class WGA-4E; order WGA-4E; family WGA-3G; genus WGA-3G. Next base: position 5,030,656 of record CAXXEU010000002.1, read on the forward strand.
GAGTAGCAACCCAAGCGCGTAGTTTCGCGCAAGAGTAGCGTATTCATACAGCACAAAATAGCCGAAACAGAAGAGAAATTTTTGGAAGCGATTGAAGGGTGCGTAGCAAACGAACAGATAGACGGTGCCAGTTGCAATCAGAAGATGAAACACTTGCATGATAACGGGCGAGTGCGTGATGCGTGTGAGTGGCATGAGACAAAGGTGCCATACCCCCGGATGTCCTTCATATTTGAGGTGCGCGAAAAGTTCAAAGACTGAGGCACTATCGCGTGCCAAGAGCCATGCTTGAATCTCGTCCCGCCACATCTCATGGTGACTGGTAGTATAAGTACTTACGACAAGGAAGAGGAACGCTAACCAAATGCGTAATGTGTTTCCTTGTTTCGCATTGTTATCACCACGATTTTTGGACGCAGGTTTTCTTAGCATCTTACTGAATTGTGAGGCTTGAAATAGGCAGCCATAAACCGCCAGTAGTCTTGGCAATGAATTTCTGGAAAGGCTCGTCCCGCCCGATAACGTCTACCTTAATTCTTGCAGTTTTCATCTTCACCATTACATCTATTGAGGAGTACGCACCGCTTACATACTCATCTGTTACAAAAATGAAATGCGCTTCAGCATCTCTTCGGAATGTCACCTCGTCAGCGGCACGGATAAGTGCGTCCAAACCTCTCTCATCGCCTCGAAACTTGAGTTGTGCGAGGACTTTTTTCACCTGATCGGTTGAGCGGGTCTGCGGGACCACTTCAAAGTCCAATCCAAGAAGGCTATAGCCAGTGCCAGCACGAAAGGCTACGATACCGATAGTAAAGTCAATCCCTGCCCCATCAAATTGGTCGGTCATGCTATTGAGGTGTTCACGCACAGCATCAACATCGTTTTTCATACTTCCACTACCATCAATAATGAAAACGATATCAACAAGATGTGTACGCCTGCTCGCGATAATATGCTTGGCGATCCTGTTTAGTGCAAGATCAGGGAGTGTGAGTCCACCGAGGTCCGAGGTGGGTTGTGCGTTCGTCTCTGCCATGAATCCGCCAGTGTGTCTACTCGGTTTACTGCCGCTACCAAAGGTCCCTGAACCTAATCCGATGCCTGTTCCGCTACTGCTACCAGATACGGGTTTGGCTTGCAGACCTTTGCCGTGGTTATGTCCTGTTGAGTGTGTTGCTGAAGAGAGTTCTGGTGTTTCTAATTCGAGAGGTACGTCTTGATGCGATATAGATGTTAGCGGCGATTGGAGCGATGGGGTTTTGACTTCTAAAACTTGTGTCTGTTGCATACTTTCGGGAGTCACCACTGGTTTCGGTGGCACCTGATGGATTCTTTTCATCGGGAGACGCGGTGTCCTCAAGTAGATTTTAGCGATGTCGAATGCAGTGCTTGTCTCAATGTACCGATCAGGTTTTTGTCGGTACAAAGCACCGAGCGTCACAAATAACAAGATATGAAGCCCAATGGAAATAATAAGGGCGTATGGGATGTTTTTGCTAATCAGGACTTTCATTTTAATTCTGTGGGGGTCACCGTAGTTGTGCTTCAGTTTTTTGCAAAGCCCGTAGTAATGAAAGTTATACCAAATCTAATTGAATATTCCTCATAGATGTGTTATTCTATGCTACATCATTTCCCAAAGGGTGAAGTAGTTATGAATAAAAAAGTGCCAAAGATTACCGAAAGTGTAGAAGACCTGAAAGTCCTCTTACGACGCGCAAACAAGAAGCATGAAATCCGACGTCTCAACATGCTCTATCTCCTGAAAAGTGGACAGGCGAAGAACCGTGTCCAAGTCGCTGCTCTCCTTGGTGTTGATCGCACGAGTGTCGGCAACTGGTTGCGTGCTTACGAAACCGGGGATCTTGAAAAACTTCTTGAACGCGGATATGCCCCCGGACGCACACCGCTTCTCACTGAGGCGCAGCAAACCGCCTTGCTTAGAGAACTTCAGAAACCTCAAGGCTTTGCGAGTTATGTGCAGATCCAAGCGTATATTGCTGACGCCTTTGGTGTCAAGATGAACTATAAAGCCGTCTATGCGATGGTTCATGATAAATGGGGGGCGAAACTCAAAGTGCCTCGCCCCAGCCATGTAAAAAAAACACAGTAGAGTCGGAGACATTCCGCTGTGAGTTTAGCCAACACGTCGCTAATGCGATTGCTGAAAAACGTTCTGACGCTCAAAGCGTGCGTGTTTTTAGTCAAGATGAGACGCGGTATGGGCTTTTAGCTGCTGCCCGGAGACGTATCACACAACGAGGCATCAAACCTGTCGCAGAGATAGATTACAAATATGAGGCGGTTTATCTCTATGGTGCGGTTGAACCCGTGACAGGTGAGAGATTTTTCTTAGAGTTCTCACACTTGACATCAGATTGTTTTCAATGTTTCATCAACAAGTTTTCCGAAATGTTCCGAGAAAGTCTAAATCTACTTGTGCTTGATAATGGTCGTTTTCATCACGCGAAATCGCTGAAAATTCCTGAGAATATCGTCTTACTTTTCTTGCCCCCTTATAGTCCGGAGTTGAATCCGATTGAGCGACTTTGGCAGGACATCAAAGCGAAGTTATTTACCCAGACCTATAAAGCCTTGGAAGATATGCAGACTAAAGTCACGGAGATACTTCAAAACTACTCCGATCGCACTATCGCTAAACTCACTGGATTCTCACATTTCATAAATGCTGCTAATGCAGTATAAAATTTTAGAAATGGTATTATTATACCATTATCTATACAGTTATTACAAGTCGAGAAGGAATTCATTTAGAAAAAAGTTGACGAAAATGTCAAAATTTGGTATCCTATTAAGTAGAATCTACACGGAGTCGGAAGTATACAACGTTTCATTTGCCCTCATTTGCCTTTGATCACGCGAAAATAATCCGAAAGGCGTTGGAAAAAAATTAAATGAAGCACTACGGTTTAACCTTGAATCTAAAAAACGACCCAGTTCTCATTGAGGAATATAAAGCATATCACCGCGATGCCTGGCCAGAAGTCGTTGATGGTCTAAAGGCGGTCGGTATAACGAAGATGAATATCTATCTTTTAGGTTACCGTCTATTTATGGCGATGGAAACGGTTGATAACTTTGATATAGAACGAGATTTTCCACGCTATCTTGAAGAAAACCCGAGATGCAAAGCGTGGGATGAATTAATGCGCACTTTCCAGGAACGCGTGGCGGAAGCACAGCCGGACGAATGGTGGGCGCGCATGGAGCCTGTCTTTGAATTGTAACGTAAAAAGGACATATTTCTTCGATGGCGGTAACATTTCTATCGGTGGGTCATTTCTGTTATGATGTCTCGCCAAATGGCTATATTCTTGGTGGATCCGCCTCGTATTCAACAATGACTGCCCGAAATTTGGGGCATCATGCTCGTGCTATCACGGCTGTAGGTGCGAATTTTGACCGGAAAAACCCGCTACTGGACGGCATAACTGTTGTTTATCGTGAATCGCCTGAAACAACGATTTTTGATAACCAATACGACGAAAAAGGGCATAGGCAGCAGTTTATCTTAGGTGCAGCAGCGGAACTAAAAAGGGCAGATGTTCCTGTTGGGTGGCACACGAGCGATATAGTTTACTTATGTCCGATTGCAAGTGAAGTTTCTGCGGAACTCGTTCACTGTTTCAGCAAGAATACATTGATAGGTGCTACACCGCAAGGTTGGCTCCGACAGTGGGATGTGAATGGAAGGGTTGAGGCAAAGCGTTGGGCGGCAGCTGAAGAAATCTTGCCCTACATTGATGTTTTAATTCTCAGTGATGAAGATATCCGCGCGTATCCAGATGAATTAGAGACGTATATCCGTTTGGCTCCGATCGTTGTATTGACGCGCGGTGCAAACGGGGCAATACTGTTTCAAAACGGCACGCAACTTGAATCCGCAGCGTATTCCGCAACAGAGATTGACCCGACAGGTGCGGGTGATGTTTTCGCAACCTCCTTTTTAATTGACTATTATCAAAATCGGACAGTCGAGAAGGCACTAAACTTCGCACATTGTGTCGCTTCTTTTGCTGTAGAAGGCATTGGGACCGCTTGCATTCCAGAACTCGCTCAAGTTCTGTCAAGATTAAGAATCTAATGTAGTGTAATGAATTTATTTTATCTTTATTATTTTTTGCTTAAATAGGACTTACGCACTGTAGCCTAAACTGTTAGTTTATGCAATCTGAAGCGTTGATAGATACCACGGATATCCACACCTTACTAATAGCGGAATAGATGGAATGACCGCATTCTGCGTAAGTTCTATTAGAAAAGAAAAATCAGTAAATCAGCGTTACGCCTATAAAATTTTCCTATATCATTAGGACGCAATTTCTACTAAAGAGAGATTTATGGCCATCCATTACGATTTTATTGCGTACAGCAGTAGGACATCAGCCACCCGTTGGATTATTGGGATGAAGGCGATTCAGGGTGAGGTGCCTCTGGATATTGTTATACCTGACGATCAAGTGACCACTGACCCTGATAATCCAGAAGTCGTTGGGGTTTTAACAACAGAGGGGTTGGAACGGGAAAGTGACGATGGTTTAGAACTTTACCGCTATCTCCGGCGTTTGAACCCGAAAAAAAATGAAGCCTTTAACTACAATGAGGTCGTTATTCGGAATATCCATAGCCGTCTGAACGCGCTGCGGGTTAATCAAGAGATTCGGGTGCAAATTACGTATACCGAACGTAAAGAACCGTATGCTCGTTTTTCGTATCAAATTAAATTATTGGGTGTTTTGGAACAATCACGTGCTGATACTTCTGATAAGGAATCCTCTGAAATTGCAACACCGAATGCTGTAAGTGAGCATCACCATCTACCGGAACAGGAAGGTACAGCAAGTCCAAATCAACCGATTTATAGAACGACGAGTACGCTTGAGAAATTAATTGCTTTTACACAAAAGATTCAAAAGGAATTGGACCAGACCCAAGAACATCTCGGTGTAGTGATTAACAAAGTTCAACGATTGGAAGATGATCGACAGCAGTTCCGAGAGATACATAACCTAATTGAGGAGATTCTCAACCGAATTAGTCAATTAGAAGGTTTGGACCCCCGCGTCCAGTATCTTGAAGCAGATCGGCATCAACTCCAGGATCTTCAGCAAACTTTGCGGAAGTTTCTCATAGCATTGAACCAACAGACGAGAACATCGCTGCAAGAGAATGACGAGCTTACTATGGATGAGTAATGTTTGTGAAAAATGCTAACAAGCACTTTGCCGGTGCGCCGGTGAACAAAGGAGCAGTCGGTTATGATGAAATTGGGCACGATGTCCCTAAATGTGAGAAATACCACGGCTACTGCTTTCGCACAATTGGTATATGACCTCGGATTTGATGTTATTGAGTTGCATTCAAGCGCGTTTGAATCAACTGATGCCGCCTATCTGCGTGCGTTGAAGATGGATCTCATGCGGAAAGGATTACCCTTAGGTTATATCGGTATTAGCAATAACTTCGGTCGCCCTGTTGAGGAGCACCCGGAGCAAATTGCGTTAATCAAGCAGTGGATAGATGTCGCGGCGTTTATGAGTTGTCCATTGGTTAGAGTCTTTGCTGCGTATGTTCTTGAAGATTGCGAAGATGAGGAGACGTTGTGGCCACCGATGATCGAAGCCTTCAAGGAGGTCGCTGAATACGGTCATGAGTCAGGGATTCTTGTCGGGTTACAGAATCACAACCATAACAATGTCACGCGTGACGGAGCGGCGGTTTTACGCGCTTTAAATGGGACCGACCATCCATATTTTACACATATTTTGGATACCGGACAGTATGCTGGATCTCCGGGTGCGAGCGGACATCGCGGTTCCTCACACCCAGGTTACGACTGTTATGCGAGTATTGAGCAGACGGTACCGCATGCGGTGTATGTCCGCACGAAGTTTTATCAGATTGATAGTGGCGTGGAGGAGTGGTTGGATTATCCTCGTATTTTAGACATTTTGCGAGGTGTCGGCTATAACGGATGTCTGTCAATTGTCTATGAAGGTGAGTCGGACCCCGTGGAATCAATGCGAAAAGCGAGAAATTATATGGCATCGATATTGTAAGCATATTACGGCGTAGAGCAAGGGGAAAACATGAAAACGCGTGCTGCTGTTATGTATGAACATGACCAACCCGTCGTTGTTGAAGAACTTGAGTTAGATGAACCGAAGGCGAGTGAGGTGCTTGTTCGGACTGCGGCGAGTGGTGTCTGCCATTCCGATTTGTCGGTTGTCACTGGGGCTATCTACTACAACGCTGCTGTCGCACTTGGACATGAAGGTGCGGGAATTATTGAGCGTGTTGGCGACGATGTAACCGAGTTTCGTCCGGGCGACCATGTAATTTTATCTTTTGTTACTTATTGTGGTAGTTGTCGCATGTGCCAGATGGAGAAGGTCTGCCTCTGCGAGCGTTACGATGTCCCGCGCGGTTTTCAGTTAGATGGCACCTATCGTCTCCGGAACAGTTCGGGAGATGGTATTCTCCAAATGGCACGAGTCGCAACGATGTCCGAGTACATGGTTGTTCCCCAACAAAACCTCGTCAAAATTGATGAACACTACGGATTAGAAAAAGCAGCACTCGTCGGATGTGGTGTAACGACAGGCGTTGGTGCCGTCTTGAATACCGCCAAGGTCGAGCCCGGAAGTTCTGTGGCGGTTATAGGGACAGGCGGTGTCGGTTTGAATGCAATTCAAGGTGCAGTGCTTGCGCAAGCCGAACGAATTATCGCTGTTGACATTGCAGAGAGAAAGCTCAATTTTGCGAAAAATTTTGGAGCAACGGATGTCGTCAACGCTTCAACATGTGATCCGGTCGAAGCCGTGCGTGAATTGACTGCCGGTCTCGGTGTAGACTATGCCTTTGAAGTCATTGGGAATCCGAAAACTATCTTGCAGGCTTACAATATGGTACGGGCAGCGGGCACTGCTGTTATTGTCGGGATGGCACATCATGCGTCAGATGTTAGCATTCCTGCACAACACCTCGTCTCAACAGAAAGACGACTCATTGGGTCGTTTTATGGTTCGTGTCAGCCGAAGGTAGATATGCCGAAACTTCTTAATCTCTATACGGAAGGCAAGTTGAAGTTAGATGAATTGATTACACGGCACTATCGACTTGAGCAGATTAATGAAGCGTTCGCGGACATGGAGGCGGGTGAAAATGCCCGTGGTGTTATTCTTTTTAATTAGCGATTAGCAATCAGTCGTCAGTTAAGAGGTCTCGATTTAACAATTCACTATTTCCTCAAGTACTCCAAGTTGGGATAGGTTTTTGCAAAGGAGGCTCTTAACCGATAGCCGACAACTGACTACTGACAACCACTATGAAATCCATACATACCGCTGTCCAAAAACAGTTTAGCCAGCATGCAAACTATTATGCCCAGAGCATTTCACATGCTGAGGGGGATACCTTAGACATTATCCTCGATTTCGCCGAGCCGAAGGGGACAGAACGAACGCTGGATGTTGCGACGGGAACAGGGTTTACAGCGTTTAAGCTCGCGCCAAAGGTCGAATACGTGATTGCCGCAGACCTGACGTTGGAGATGGTCGCAAAGGCAGCTGAACTTGGAAAAGAAAAAGCCATAGAAAACATTGCTTTTTCCGTTGCTGCTGCGGAGTCTTTACCCTTTGCCGATGCTTCGTTAGATTTAGTAACCTGCCGAATTGCCCCACATCACTTCCAAGATGTCCCCGCCTTTTTGAGCGAGGTGCGTCGGGTTTTATGTCCAGATGGACGCTTCTGCATGGTGGATTCTGTCTCGCCTGAATCGAAGAAGTTGATAGTTTGGCAGAACCGGGTGGAGTGGCTCCGAGACAATTCTCATGTATATGGGCGTCCGCCATCTGAATGGGACGCGATGATTACAAGAGCGGGATTTTCGCTTGAAAAGACAGCGCACGTCCGAAATGCCCAGATGTCGTTTCTGTGGTGGGTGCGTCCAGAGAAAAATCCGCCGGAGGTCGTGCAAGAAATTCGTGATGCGTTCGCCAATCTCTCTCCTGACGAAGCAAAAGAACACTACACAGTCCATCCAGCGGGTGATGATTTCTATTTTTCCTGGCCCATGTATGCGGTTAAAGCGAGACGCATTGGCAGCTGATTTTTACTGCTCCTCACACCATTTCGCAAAATCTGCCTCAATCTCCTCAGACCATTTCCGATCTATTTCACCGGGCGTGTAGAGATCTTCGCGCAACCGCTGATGCCCAAATCGGTCTCGGAGTGCTACCTCTTCGCCGCGTTCAACGACCTGCTGCGCGAAATGTGGGGGAATAAAGATAACGCCGCCGCGTCTCCCCAAAACCACATCTCCCGGTAAAACCGTCGCCTCCGCAATACGGATGGGGATATTAATCCCCGTCAGTGTGACGTTTGCGATACCGGTCGGATCCACGCCGCGCACGAACGTCGCAAAATCAGGCAACTCGTAAATGCCATCTAAATCTCGAATACCGCCATCAATTACCATACCTATCTTGGTTTTCGCATAGATGGAATTGCCGAGGTTGTCACCCGCAAAGGTACCGTCCTTGACTTTACCAAAAAGGTCAACGACGATGACATCATCGTGAACGAGCGTGTCAATGACCCATGAGTTTTGACCGCCGACGCACCCATCTTTTTCGCCTTGTGCAGAGACAGCGTCGTTAAAGTCGGGACGAATCGGCACAAAAGCACACGTTACCGCTCTACCCACCAGAATCCGATCCGGATGGAGATTCATCCAATCGCCAGCGAATTGGAATTTATAGTTATTACCATTCAGAACACCCCACGCCTGTTCGATGCTAATCGCCTTCATTCGTTGAAGAATATCATCAGGAACGCGCGGACGTCCGTCAGGAAACCGATCGCCTTCCCACAGATGCGTCATCGCGAGGATGCTCTCTTTATCAATAAGTCGCATGTTAAACCCCTCTCAAGGGAGGCACAGGCTAACAGCCTATGCTACAAAAGCGTTGGCTGATACATTGGCACAGGCTTAAAACCTGTGATACAAACGCACAGGCTTATAGACCTGCGTTTTCCCACACCTGATCCAATGATTCCGCGGTGGCTTTCGCTGCATCTGCCGGTTCCATGTTGTTCACCTTTTGACTGAACGGTTCAGGGGTCACGGGTCCTTCATAACCGATCTCCGTCAGAATTTGCATCAATTCAGTCAATGGGATTACGCCTGTTTCAGCGGGAAGACACCTGATATTGTCAATCTGCTCATACGGGTCGATGCCGGCAGGTGCGTCATTGATGTGGACGTAAACAACATCCGATACAGAGAGTTTACGAACATCGTCTATAGCAGAACGACAGGTGTACCAGTGCCATGTATCAAATAGCAGTCCGACATTGCCTGTGCCGATCGCTGCGGCAAGTCCTAACATCGCGTCCATTGAGTAGGCGAAAAGGTACTTGGAACCTTGGCGGCTCGTTGCCGGTCCAATGAACTCAAGTCCGACGGAATGTCCGTGATCCTTAAGAATCTCAGCGATAGGACGGAGCCGTTTGACGGAAAAATCCCAATTTTCCTGAAAGGTCATGTCGTTTGAAGCGGGTCCGACAACGGTAGTTGAACGGTAACAACCGAGTTCAGCGGCGAGTGCTGCGCGTTCAGGGAGCTGCGCTAAACCGGCATCATAGTCAGCATCCGGACCGCGCCAATTAACACCGAACCCCCATCCACCCATAGCAATACCTGCCTCTGTCCAGAGGTCTTTCACGTATTCGACAGAATGTTCTTGTGCGATTTGACTGGCTTCGTCGATGTTCAAATCGAGACCTTCAAAACCGGCGTTTTTTGCTAAGGCTAAGCCTTCTGTCATATTTGCCCGGATGCCGATTGCACCCGTGCTCAGGTTTTTAAACATAGTTTCTCCGTAAAGTCTGTAAAGTGTATTTAAAATCTGTAAAGTTGAGAAGTTTTCACTTCTCAACTTTTGGCAACCGATCTATAAAACCTTTTATCCTGTAAATTTAGATTCAGACAATTTTTCACCCCGCAAAGTTTTCGCAGCAACAGCCCACGGGTAGTCGTTGTCTTCTGCGTTTGCATCGCGGTATGTAGGTATCCAGACCCAGCGTTCTTTCCCGGATTGGTTCGTATGACTGGCGTGGAGTGTCAAGTCGTGGAAAAAGACAGCACCGCCTGCTTCAATTTCCGCTGTGACGGCGAGATTTTCGTCAACCATTCCCGGACGGAGTCGGTTTCCAAACCCGTGTCCATCGCTGGCATCGCCATCATGGGCAATAGCGGATTTGTGAGAACCCGGAAAAAGTTTGAGACACCCATTTTCAACAGTCGCATCATCAAGTGCCACCCAGATTGAGACTTTATGTGCACCGTGCCAGTAGTGCCAATCTTGATGCCAAGGACTTGCGAAGGTCATTGCTTCGCTCTTGAAAACCACTTTGTCGCTCAGAAATTCGATATCCGGTGCGAGAATACCTTCCAAAATATCGAGTAACCGCGTATCACCGACTGCTGTTTGAAAGACCGCACTCCGCGCAGCCAGACCGACATAAACACCGTGTCCTGCGGCTGTACCTGTCTCTGCTTTAACGGTTTCCAGAATGTCGATACATTCTAACTTGAGCCGTTGGACTTCACTGCGTGTGAAGAGGTTCGGGGCGATAGCAAAACCGTCCTTTAAGAAGTTATCGCGAAGCGTTGTTATATCAGCAGTCATTTTTATCCCTTTTCAATTTCTTCAATCTGGACCTCGCGTCCCGTTTCGGCACTCCTGAGTAAACCTTCCATCATCTGCTGCACAATCAAGCCGTGGCGGAGCGGTGCCTTGCACTTTACATCGTCTAAGATACACGTAATGAAGTGATCTGCGATGGCATCCCACGATTTCTGATATTTACCCGGTGGTAGGTTAACATTTATGTCTTCAGATGTGCCGGAATCATCTGTCCGAAAAAGTCGCAGTGGCTTTAGTGTCGCGCCTGCATCCGTTCCGAATAATTCAATTTGGAACTCGTCGGGTTGGTGTGATGCCCAGAAGCTTTCGACTTGTAAGCCAAGGCCGTTTTCAAAGGTGATGAAACCACCAGCGTAGTCGTCTGATTCGTACTGTTCGTAGGTCTCCTTCGGGGGTTGACTGCGGTTCCAATAGCCTCGCCCACGCGGCCCGAACTTCGCACCAGCGGCACCGAGTACGGCGATCGGTTTCGGCTGTCCGAGGATCCACCACGCTGCGTCAAGGACGTGGACACCCATATCCCGGAACGCGCCGCCGCCTCTTTTGATGAACCCAAGATTCCATGCTGGGATACCATTACGACGGACACTCCGCGCCCGCGCGTAATAGAGTTCGCCAAAATAGTCGTCGCGTGCAAGGTTACCGAGATGTTGGCAGTCATTCCCAAAGCGCGTGGAAAGCGACATCATATTAACGACACCTGCTGCCTCTGCTTCCATGACCAGTTTTTGCGCTGCTGCCTCGGAATCGGCGAGCGGTTTCGTTACCATGACGTGTTTACCGTTCCGCACGGCTTCTAATGCTATCGGGACATGCCACTGATTTGGTGTACCAACAAACACAGCGTCGATGTCACTGGCTTGGCACATCTCTCTGTAGTCGGTATAGAATTTAACTTTGTCTGGTAGGTCTTTCGCGAAGTCTTTCATCCGATCTTCAAGTAGATCGCAGAGCGCAACGACGTTGCCTCTTGGATTATTGGCGAGTGCAGCCCCATTGGGTCTGCCGATGCCCATACCGACCACTGCGATTCGGACTGATTTTTTTTCTGATGCCATTTTTTAAATTATTGCTCCTGGTCTGCTCTCCACTACGTTTCGAGCAGGTTTCTGGTCTGGGTAGGTGCAAGCCCTACCCCTACGGTTTAATGATAACTGATAACCATTTCAATACGGACGGCCGCGTTGGTTTAAGGGTGGACTCACCTCGTTTTTGACAGGCTTAATAGTCCTGAGATATGCCCAAATTGCCTTGATATCCGCATCGTTCATCTGCCCATAATGCTTTGTTGGCATCGGTGGGAAGATCTTCCGATTGCTCATATTCCCTTGATGATGTCCTGTCCGCATCGCGTCGATGAACATCTGCTCCGTCCATTCACCCAATCCGGTCTCATTGTCGGGCGTGAGGTTTGAAGCGAAACTCGTTCCGAACGGACCTGAGAACGCGCTCATTTGTGGTGATGTGAGGATAAAAATGCCTTGTTGCATCATACTGAAATTATAGCGTGGATACGGTGCGTTTGCGGGGTGCCCAGCAAGGTACATATCCATATTATATTCAGCACCCGTACGGGGTGTGTGACAATGTCCACACGCACCTACCGTTTCCACGAGGTATTTTCCGCGCTGCACCATATCACTTTGGCTTTCGACTGAGTTGATGTTCAGCACAATAACAATGCCTACAAGGATCAACGTCGTACAAAATATTATGTAATTTCGATGCATTCAATAGTTCTCCTTTGGATTCAAATTTCAACCTAATTTAGCATATTGCGAAAACAGGTGCAATAGAAAAAATCTGATAGGAGAAGGTTCAGTTCCCTTGTAGGCGGCATCTCCGAATGTTGACCACCTGCCGCCTACTCAGAATTAAAAAGACGCGGCTTACGCCCGCGCCTTCGTTTTTCATGCTTAGAAATTATAGGATAACTTCGCGTAGTAAAGTCCGCCATTGAGACCGAAAGGGGCAGACCTTCTGGAGTAGGTGAATACACCTGGAGAATCAACAATGACGTATCCCGTGCTATCCGTCAGCGTTCCACCGCGGGACTGACCGATCTCATTGAGGTCCGGTACCTGATCGAGTAGGTTATTGGCACCTATAGTGAGTGAAAGTGCTTCGTTCAGTTGATAGTTGGTTTGGATATCGGTGAGCCATTTTCCGCCATAAGTCTGTCGTGCCGGATCAGCACCGCTGCCTTCTTGAACGGTGTAGCTGCCGAAGTAACGCAAAGCACCACCGATAGTAAGATCACCAATGATGTAATCCGCGCTGATGTTAATCCGAGTATTCGGCTGCCACTCCTCAATCATAGAGCGTTCCTGTGAGGGAAAGAGGGTATCTTCAAGTCCTACAAGAATTTCCGGTGCATCTATATCGCCAATAACTTCAGTGTCCGCCCACGTCAGTGCAACCTTAAAATTAAGGAGGGATTCGTTGTTGAAGGCGTGAAGATAGCCTGCAGCAACATCAACACCTTGCGTGCGTGTCTGTGCGACGTTCGTGAAAACCTGTGCACTGCTCGCGCCTGCTGCAGCTAAGCCTGCTACTTTATCAGCACTGAAACTTCCGCTCAGGACGATACGATCGTCAATTTGGATGAGAAATCCATCTACAGTGAACCACATTTTCTCAAGCGGTTTTAACACAAAACCGCCAGAGACGTTGAATGCGGTCTCCTCTTTAAGTTCAGGGATACCGAGGGCACGCGCAGCATCGCTGTCATTACGGAATGTACCGACTTCAAGAGCGACCAGTTCATCTGTATTTCCATCGCCATCAATATCGTCAGCATCTACTTTGAATTGCGTGCTGATGTTATTAAAATAGAGTTGTTGCAATGAAGGTGCGCGGAAACCTGTGCTACCCGCAGCACGGACTGCAACCTGTTGCGTTAGGTCGTAGCGGGCAGTCGCTTTTCCTGTGACAGTAGTACCGAAATCGTTATACTGCTCGCCTCGCACAGCTGCACCGACAAGTAATCCAGTCCCCGGCTGACCACTGAGATAGGATTCAAAGTCTGCGTAGCCAGCGATATTGGTTCTGCTTTCGTCGACTTCGTTATCGGGTCGGAAGCCGGGAAAAACTTGGATACCGCCAGCGGCACCCGGTGCGCCGAGTCCTGCGTTGATCCATGAAAGTGGTTCACCTGCGTGGATGCCGTAGCCTTCTCTACGAAATTCGACACCACCCGCGAGGTTAACCAACGATGACTGGTATACCAATGGATAGGTAATATCCAAGTTGAAGGCGGTCTCCGAGAGTTCAAATCCACCGGCATCCGCGGAGGTCGGGCTGCTTGCACCATAAGAAGCGTTCAACGAGTTGGAAATGAAGAAGTCGAATGTATTCAAGCCGTGATTGACACTGACATCGACATTTAAATCCGTCGCTTCATGGGTCCACGCTAAGCCCAGAGCAAGCGCGGTGTCGCCAATATCGGTGTTAATTTCTGGTAAGAATCCGTCTGGATAAATTTCGGTCACCGTCCGATCGGCTTGATTGGCTCTACGATAAAATCCTGCACTATTGTTTTGGCGTGTAGAATGTCCACCGAAGGTGTAGAGCTCTAAACCTGATGCAAGCGGGAGTCCGAAGTTGTAAAATCCGATTTTTTGTGAAGAATCGGCATCTCCGATGCGGAAGTTCTGCCTTTCAAAGGTATATTCGCGTGGATCAAACCAGACGGGTTTTGCCGTCACAGTGTCATCGTCATCGTCATTTTCGGTTTCGAGGGTATTATCAGCCGGTCTGCCTTGATCTACATCTATCCAATCGTATTGTCGTGTACCTGTGAGACCTGCTCGGTTGGTGCGTTCTCTATCGCGCCAGTCGGCGGTAAGGTTGAGGAAACCAGATTTACCGACTTTCATACCGTAGTTGGCGTTTCCGTTCCATGTGTCACCGTCACCTTGGTATGTTTGTCCCCAGTAGAAGTCAGCAGTGCCGCTGTCGGTATCGTCTTTCAGCACGATATTAATAACACCCGCGATGGCATCGGAGCCGTACTGTGCAGCCGCGCCATCCCGAAGGACTTCAATCCGTTCTATCGCTGCTGACGGAATCGCGTTGAAATCGGTTCCAGCAGTACCACGTCCGACTGAGGTGTTAACGTGCAGTAGCGCGCTTTTGTGCCGGCGTTTGCCGTTGACAAGCACAAGCGTCTGATCGGGTCCCAAGCCACGCAGTGTTGCTGGACGCAGGGCATCCGTGCCGTCACTGATGGTTGAGCTTGAAAAGTTAAAGGAGGGTACTAACATCTGAAGAACCCTGCCGGTTTCAGATTGTCCGGTAATGTTGAGCTGCTCTCTATTGACAACTTCTATTGGCACGGGAGCTTGCAGGGCTCTTCTACCTATACTGCGGGTCCCAACGACCACAACGGATTCAATGGTTTGAATGGGAGCAAGTGTTACTGTGGTCTCGGTTTGATCGGCAGCGATATTGATGCGTTTGCTTGAGAAGCCGATTGCCATTATGGTCAAGGACTGAGCACCTATCACATCACTGAAGGTGGCGGCTCCAGATTCATCTGTTGTCTGTTCTTGGGTCCCAATTTGTACTTTTGCTTCTGGGACAGCATTTCCATTTTCATCTTGAACGATTACTTTAAGCGTTTCGGCACTGACTGCCGTCGGTATTACTGATACGATGCCGAATAAAATGGCAACAAGGCTCCAGAAGTACCGTTTTTTATCTGAAATTGACATATAGTTTCCCTTTTTGTAACTGGTTGGATAAAGAATATGGTGCGAAAATGTGAAGTTTCCAAATAGGTTTCCGTTTCCAATATATTTTAATTATCTGTTATTTTTCCCCTGAAATGCAAATTAAAATGGCAAAATAATATTTAGTTTTTTCACCACAAAGTCTGATTTTGTGCTAAAATGATTGGAATTGTAATGATTTTTGAGTAGAGTTTGGTTGTTACCAGTTGATGATACACGTCGAAATAATTTTTTCTGGTGCCAAAAACGGAAGAGAACTGGGTTGTTATAAAGCATGCACGGTTTGATGATGAATTATCCATTGACACTCGCGCAGGTTTTGGAGCATGCACACCGAATTCACAGTGATAAGTGCGTTCAAACGTTGCTGCCTAATGGAGATATGCATCGTTATACCTATACTACGCTATACGAACGTGTGAGACGGCTTGCAAACGCCATCACGGAATTGGGTATCCGGCGCGGCGATAGGGTCGCGACTTATGCTTCTAATACCTATCAACACTTGGAACTCTACTATGCGATTCCGTGTATCGGTGCTGTCCTCCACCCACTCAACATTCGCCTCTCGGCTGTACAGCTGGCGAAGATTGTCCGTGAAGCCGAGGACCAGCTCATCTTTGTTGATGGGGCATTCGTCGATCGATTTGAGGAACTTCGAGATAAAATTGCGTGTAAGCGAGTTGTCCATTTCGATTTAATGCCTACAAATACTGATGCGCTTTATGAGGAATTGCTCCGTGAATCTGAAGCGACATGTACTTATGATATCCAGGACGAGAACTGGGCGATGGGGCTCTGCTACACCAGTGGGACGCAAGGAGAGCCTCGTGGTGTTCTCTATACACATCGTTCTATGTTTCTCCACACGTTGGCGGTCAATCAAGCCGATGTATTCGGATTAACGGAGATGGATGTCGTTCTGCCGATTGTGCCGATGTTCCACGCTATGGCGTGGGGGTTACCTTATGCTTGCATGTTCGCTGGTGCTGACATAGTATTGCCGGGACCGAAACCTACGAGTCTTGCAGACGTTATCGCTGAATGCGAGGTGACTGTTGCTGCAGGCGTGCCAACGGTTTGGGCAAAGGCTTACCCGGAATTACGAAAAAGACGGGAGGATATTTCTGCGTTCCGGCGATTGATAGTTGGTGGGGAAGCAATGTCGCCAACACTCATTGAAGCATACGAACGAGATCTCGGTATTGAGGTTTGTCATGCTTGGGGAATGACAGAAATGTCTCCGACGGGGACGTTCTCGAAGCTGCGCAGCGCGCATCAGGATCTATCAGACGCTGAAAAGTGGCGAATTAAGGCGAAACAAGGTAGACCCGTCCCAGGTGTTGAACTTCGACTCACGCCTGGAACACCTACCGATCTCACCGAACTTCCTTGGGATGGTGAGACGGTTGGAGAGGTTCAGGTGAGAAGTCCGTGGACAGCGCGTCGTTATTATAAGAGCGAACCGACAATGGAACATTTTACTGCTGATGGATGGTTGCGCACTGGTGATCTTGCGACTATTGATGCTGAGGGGTATATGCAGATTGTGGATCGCGCGAAAGCACTGATTCGGAGTGGTGGTGAGTCTATTTCCAGTATTGCCTTAGAGATGGTGCTATTACAACATCCGCAGGTACATGAGGCAGCAGTGGTTGGTGTTCCTGACGAAAAGTGGGGAGAACGTCCGATCGCCGTTGTTGTCCTCACACCGGTAGGTGCGGTTTCTAACCGCACCGATGCTGACATTTCGGATACGCTGAAACAACGACTCGCTGCTGAGTTCCCTAAATTCTGGATTCCCGACAGTTTTGTTTTTATTGATGAAATCCCGAAGACGAGCGTTGGAAAATCCGATAAACGTGCTCTTTTGGCGCAGCTTGCAAGCCAAAACTTGCTTGAGAAAAGGGGAATATTTATATCCAATGGTAAAGCGGTCGCCAGAGGTTCTGACACCTCGGACCCGAAAGGAGAAGTCTCATGAGAATGAAAGCTGCTATCTATACAGGCATTGAACAGATTGCGATTCAAGAGGTTGAACGAAACGAGCCACCCCCAGATTTTGTGCTTGTTGACACGAAGCAGACGGGTATTTGTGGAAGCGACCTTCACAGTTATTTCGGGCATTGGGGACAGTCCCATGAATACGCGGCGGGACATGAGACCTGTGGTATCGTCGCAGCTGTCGGTGAAGGTGTAACAAAGTTTGAGATTGGGGACAGAGTGGCTGTGGAATGTTTCTCGCACTGTGGGACTTGTAGGTATTGTGAGACTGGTCAGTACAATCTCTGCTTCAAGAGGGGGGGCATCTCTCCGAGTATGCACGGTGGGTTTGCTGAATATACTTCGACGCATCAGTCTGGGTTATTCAAATTGCCCGAACGGATGACGTTTGAACAGGGGGCACTCGTCGAACCACTGGCTGTTTCACATCGCGCTGTCGCACGGACGGGGGCAAACTTCAGAGACACAGTAGCGATCATCGGCGGCGGTACTATCGGTCAATTCGCTTTGGCGGATGCCGTTGCAGCGGGCGTTAAGGAGACGCTAATTACTGTTAAGTACGAACAACAGGCAGAATTGGCGAGGGCACTTGGGGCGGATCATGTCGTCAATATCAGTGACACTGATGTTTCGGAATACGTCAAGGATGTCACGAGCGGTATCGGTTTTGATGCAGTGGTCGAAACAGTAGGCGGTGCGGAGAATTTCAATACTGCTATGACTATCGTTCGGAAGCAAGGGGCTGTTGTCCTTGTCGCTGGATACTACAAACCGCTTGAGGTGGATCTCTCCCGTGTCGTCTGGTCGGAAGCCTTTGTTACAGGTTCTAACTGCTACGGTTATAGCGGTATGGAAACCGATTTTGAAGCTGCGATTGAGTTGATAGACTCCGGCAGTGTTGATGCCACAAAACTTGTGACGCACTCCTATCCGCTTGAGGAAATTAGCGAAGCGTTCCGCGTGTCCGCTGATAAGACATCTGGCGCGGTTAAGGTGCATGTCTGTCAGGAATAGCATTCAAGTGAAGCACCTTGCGGGTTTATATTAAACTCAAACGTAGGGGTTGGGTCTCCCAACCCATATTCAAGTGAAGCACCTTGCGGGTTTATAGCCTAATTGTAAAATCTATTGAAAAGGATTTTTTACACGATGCAAAATAGGAACCACGCCTTAAGCAACGAAGAAAAGGAACAGTTTTGGTTTCACGGCTACCTCGGTCCTTACAAACTCTGTAGTCCTGAAGAGATGCTCGAAATGCACTCAGAAATCGAGGAAGTCCTTGAGACCACACCGCCGGATCATAAACAATTTGGGCATAACCGCCACCTTGATTCCCCATTAATTCACAATCTTGCCACGCATCCGTCCATTGTCAAACGGATGGCATCCCTCTACGGTCCCGATCTCCTGCTCTGGCGAACGAATTTTTTTATCAAGGAACCAGGGGCGAAGGAGATTCCGTGGCACCAAGATTTCAACTACTGGCCCCTTGAACCTCCGATCATTATTTCGGCGTGGATTGCTGTGGATTCGGCGACCTTGGAGAATAGCTGCCTTCAGATTGTTCCAGGTTCACATCGCAAAGTGATACCGCACGTCAAAGCAACTTCAGACATGGCATTCGGACAAATGGGTGACCTCGGTTTCGTTGATACAACCGATGTTGTCAACTTGGAGATGCAGCCCGGCGAGTTTGTCCTTTTTAATGAACGGACGCTGCATCATTCGGAGGCGAACCGTTCCGACAAACGGCGTATCGGTTTGGCTGTCCGTGTCATTCTGCCTATCGTTAAAGTTTTTGATTGGGATGCGCCGCAGCATGAGCTCATTGTCATTCACGGCGAAGATCCCGTCGAGTTTAATAAGAGGTGCTAACTTTCATAAGGAGAAACGATAAATGAATCGTCAAATTACCCTTGCCTCTCGGCCCGTAGGGTATCCGCAAGCGTCAGATTTCAACTTGGTCGAGGTATCAATTCCGACACCTAAAGACGGGGAGGTATTAGTAAAAACTATCTATCTCTCCGTTGACCCATATATGCGCGGACGGATTAATGCTGCAAAATCTTATGCCGCCAACGTTGAAATTGATGAGATAATGATCGGTAGCGTTATCGCCGAAGTGATTGAGACGAAACATCCGAATTTTGAGATTGGGGATATCGTCAACGCCGGTATCGGTTGGCAGGAATACGGTATCGCTGCGGGTGATGGTCTACGGAAAATTGATCCGACAATCGCCCCTATCTCGACAGGTGCCGGGATTCTCGGTATGCCGGGTTTAACAGCCTACTTCGGTTTGCTTAAAGTTGGAAATCTTCAAGCGCGCGAGACCGTTTTTGTCTCTGGTGCCGCCGGTGCCGTCGGTTCTGTCGTCGGACAAATCGCGAAGATTAAAGGCTGCCGTGTCGTCGGTTCCGCTGGCACTGATGAAAAAGTCGCGTATGTCGTTGATGAACTCGGTTTTGATGCGGCTTTTAATTATAAAGAAGTTGACGATTATAACGACGCACTTCAGAGGCTACTGCCTGATGGTATTGATGTCTATTTTGACAATGTTGGTGGTAGCATTACAGATGCCGTCTTTCCGAATCTAAGGATCAAAGGACGGGTTGTGATCTGTGGACAAATTTCGCAATACAACTTGGAGAAACCAGAGATGGGTCCCCGTTTCCTCTGGTTTATGATTACCAAGCGTGCCCGCATCGAAGGCTTCCTGGTCTCCGATTTCGGAGATCAACACACCGAGGCACTCGTTGAGATGGCGGGATGGCTGCGAGAGGGGAAATTAAAATATCGTGAAACGATTGAGGCAGGTGGCATCGAAAATGCCCCCGCAGCATTCATTAGCATGCTGAAAGGTGGCAATATCGGCAAGCAGCTCGTCAAAATTGCTGCGTTGAGTTCCTAAGGACAGTAGGCGGATGGCGAGGGTATTAACCTCGCCTGCCCCGAACAATTTTAATAACCTTTTTCTTTATCAATTACGCTCAGAAGTGGTTTGCCAACCAGCAGCCGTTCCAGATTATCACAGAAAAGTCCAACCGACCGATCTAACCGAATCGGTGAGCCACCGGCGACGTGTGGCGTGATAATCACGTTTGGCATATCCCACAGAGGACTGTCAAGCAGTAATGGCTCTTCAGGCGTGACATCCAACCCTGCACCACCGATGCTTCCGGATGTCAGTGCCCGCAGCAGTGCCGGTCCGTCTACAATCTTACCGCGTGTGACGTTGATAAGCAAAGCGTGCGATCTCATTTGTTCAAATGCTGCGTCGTCAAACATGCTGTCGGTTTCTGGTGTCAACGGTGCGCAGATTGCAACGACATCGGATGCCGCGAGGAGGTCGTGGAATCGATCCATCTTCCAGACTTCATGAACAAACGAGGGTGCTTCGACTGTCTCTGGATCGACAGCGATGACGCGCATATCGAACCCTTGTGCCCGGCGCGCAACGTCGATGCCAGTGCCACCGAGTCCGACGATGCCCAACGTTCGTTCGCTTAATTCCCACGTCGCCAGACGAATTGACATCCGATTGTCCCATGTCCGTTCGCGGACAGCGCGTCCGATGCCTCGCAGCAGACCCAGCAGTAAAGCCCACGTCTGATCCGCCAGATGCGGTCCGACGCATCCTTTCGCACTCGTCAGAACGACATCGCTTTTGACAAACTCAGGAAACAACAAACCATCGACACCTGCTGAAAGTACTTGTACCCACTTCAACTGCTTTGCGTTTTCAAAAAGCGAACGGTTAAACCCGCCGAACACAATATCGGTATCCACAATTTCCTGCAACGCTTCTGCTGAATTCTGTGGACGGACCAGCGAAAGCGTGTCGGAAACCGCTTCAATCTGTTGCTGTTGTTCGGACGTAATATCGGTATTAATCAAAATTTTCATTTGACATCTCCTGCCTATCATGATATTCTATATACAAATAGCGAAATTCCTACGAATAGACACATTTCTCAACAAACAAAGGAGCATTCTATTGTGATTCACTCATTTTTAGTGTGTAACCGACGGTCTCCTGTCTTTTCTATACCTATCCTTACTATCAGCATTTTTCTTGCTGCAATTTTTATTGCGAGTTGTGGCGATGAAGGCGACATCATGGAAGATACCACAGGAACCACCGATGTACTCCAACCCGCTACAACACCGCCTGCTACGCAACCACCGGTTCCCGCAGAACAACCCGCCGGAGTTGATGTGCCGGTCGAGGAACCTGTCGTTGAGGAGCCTGTTGTTGAAGAACCTGTGGTTGAGGAACCGAAGGTCTCTTTCAAGGACGATATTCAGCCGATCCTCGCTGAACGGTGTGCTATTCCTGGATGCCATGCTGCACCGGGTGCTGGCGGGCTTAACCTCACGCAATACGACACCTTCAAAAATGGCGGAAACAGTGGTGCCGGGTTTGACGCGGGTGATGGTAAAGGCAGCACTGTTGTTAAGCGTATTGATGGCGGCGGTATGCCCCCTATCCCACCCCCGCTTGATGCAGACCAGGTCCAACTCTTCATCGACTGGATCGATGCGGGTGCCGAGAATAACTAATCTCAATGGCATCATAGCATCTCTCTCCCCTGCTGTCAAGATTTAAAAATACCACAACTGTTGGCGCGTTCCTTACGCGCCTTTTCTTTTTCCTGTAAACTTAACCTTCCTTACATTATCTCATTAAACCCACAAAATTCCCGAAAAATTGCACTTTATGCAACCTTTTGATTCCCCTCACGCGTTATTATATTATAAGACCTCTATTTTTCAGCAAACGGCACGAAAGTACACAGTCTATTCTTGAGACAGGGGTAGAGAGATGAATGAATATTCAACCCATGTTACGTCTGTGATTGATGGTGATACTTTTACGGCTTCAACCCAAACGATTCGCTTGGCAAATATAAACGTCCCCGAAAGCAGCACACTCCAAGGACAAAGCGCGACTGCCTATCTGAAGTTCCTCATAGAACAGAAACGGGTCAGAATCAAACCAGTCGCTATTGATGTTGACGGTCGCCGAGTCTCCCATGTTTGGCGGTATCTTGATGGTTTATACATCAATCAGGCGATGGTTGATAGTGGACATGCTGCTTGGGTGTAAATTACCGTCTTATCGCTGTTGGTGTTGGGTTTCCGAAGTATCGTACGCGGGGTTGTTGTTTTAGGAGTATGCAAAATCTGCAGGGTGAGGTATGCAGATTTTGCCGACTGCGAAAAATTTGCGTAGTTGATATTTTGCGAAGATCCTCTGATGGTAAGGCTTCCCCAATTGGCACGAGAATTGCGCTATATGGGATATGCCAAGCGATCTTTAACAGGTTTGTTATACTACCATCTACAAGGACGAAAAAGTGATTAATTTTCCAAAATCTCTACATCAACTCCATATCTTTGAAGAAGAAGGTAGACTTTACGCTGCTGATCTTGATAAAGCGCGTATCGTTGAACTTTCTCCCGTAATGGCAGATATTTTAAAACTCGCAGAAACACATGCAAACGACAAAATCATCCAAACGCTGAAATCCGCTTATAATGAGGACGACATTTTTGAAGCATTTGAGAGACTCGAGGTACTCGAAAAGGAAGGCTTGCTATTTAATCGGGGTGAAAATCTCACAGAAACCCTCGCGTTGGAAAGCGAGCGACGAAAGTTACTCGTCGCAATTCCCGGAATTTCGGTAGACTCGTTTTTTGATATTGAAACATTATACGCGGGGACCAACATGGCACTCTCCTATATGTTTCAACATCTCACGAAATATGTGGACCTCCACTTTGCGGGCAACCAAAACCGAAAATTAGCCGATAACGTCTATGAAGTCGATATCAGCATAGATGACTTCGGTAGACTCAGCCGAAGAATCAACGAAACCTATTTCGGCATTCTGACTTTACATCGCGACCACGAGACGTGGCTTCTGCCGCTTTATCAGCATAAAGAACTCCCACCGATGCTTGTGCAGTGCCATGCGCCGCGCGGACACGGCGGAAACGCACTCAATTCGATGCTGCGACATTACGCTGCGATGCGAGACTTTGATGCTTTCACCGCCCCGTCCGATTATGTCCGAGAGTTCTATTCAGATTACGTCTGGGATACCAGTTTCTTCAAAACCCTGCCCAACGGTGTAGATTCGGCGTTGTTCTGTCCAATGGATAAGCAAGAAGCAAAAAGAGAACTTGCTGAATACGTCGGGGACGCCCGAATCATAACAACCCCAACAGTTGGCTATCTCTCACGGGTACAGTCTGAAAAAGGCGCGTCCGTCTATCTGAAACTGGCTGAATTGAACCCACATCTGTTGTTTTTAATTGCGGGACCGAGCCTCGGAAGATATGGTTCAAGAGAATTACCTGATAATCTCGTCTACGCTGGATTTCATCCACGTGAGAAGTTACCAATGGTCTACAACGCCTTTGATGTCTACTGCTTTCTTTCAATGTCAGGTGAGGAGACGTTTGGTTTGACAGTTCTTGAAGCGATGGCGTGTGGCGTTCCACCGATCGTCCCTAATTTCGATGGTGTACCCTCGGTCGTTGGAGATGCAGGCTTAATTGCGGATGCTGAGAATTTTGATCAAGATATAGGAACACTGGTGAGTTATCCATGCCCGATAGATTTTTCGGAGAAAATTAACCTGTTATTGAACGACGGTGAAATGCGTGAAAACCTTTCCCAAAAAGCGAGAGAACGGGCACTCTCCTTCACATGGGATAAAACCGCCCAGCGTATTATCCAGTTTTTTGAGGAACTCCGTCAAAAAAGGCAGCTTGCCAGTCCAAATAACCTCATAAACGTATTTGCTCCCAATCCTCCTGATGTAGCGTTCGCTTTAAAAGGGAACGAATTAGCAAATCAAGCGCAGGACCAACCAAGATGTAGATCAATTATCCTAAGTATGAATGAACATTACGAGCGTTGTCTCATGCGAGACATAATGTATTCACAGAAAGTCGAAATTGGACTTGTGCTAAGTTTCTTGAAAAACCATACTCCCAGGGAGGCAGAAGCATTTCTTGCGGCTATTGTTGAAGATGAAGCGGAAGCCCAGGTGATACTCCAGAGGGTCCAAGGACTCATTCATGCAACTGCCTAAAGATAAAGGAAAACATAACCATGACCACTAACACGCCTTACCGCTTGCATCGGCAACATAAGTTTGAACATGGTGGCTGTAAATATGTCGCAGACTTGGAGTCTGGTGATATTGTTCAACTGAACGATGTAGAGTGGGAAATTCTCCAGCGTTATGATACACAGAGTCGCTATCAGATCGTCGAAGGACTAAAAGAGCGGCACAAGGTAGTATCTATCTTCGAGGGAATCAAACGATTGGAGCAACTTGGGGCGCGAGGTAAACTGCTGAGACCGATAGAACCAATAGCACATGAAGTTGGTTTCGATTTGCCAGAAACTAATAGCAATCCGAAATTGTTGGTTCCTTTCCATTTTACAAACGAGAAAGGGGCATTCGACTACATAACAAATCTGAACCGCTATCAGTTCCTGATGCATTTAGGACAGTTCGCAGCGTTAGAAACGTTCCAGTTTTCCGAAGCAGGAGATTCTAACCCCGAACAGAAAGAATTTGAAGTTTTTGGAGATATCCGAATTCGGACGATAGAGTCTAAGGAGAAACATACTTTTGCTGCCCCATGGTATGCGATAGAGGGGTACGACGGCATTTTACTTCTTTCACAACTCTTGACAGATGACCCGCTGTATTATAGGGTCCCTGATGTTCCCATTGTGCACTGCATAGAGGGATCCCAGAAATTGCAAAGTTCTCTTTCTAAGACATTCCTGACTCTCTATGCCTTCCAAAAACCCAACGATACATTCGTTGTCAAAGCCTCATGGATGAAGGAGTGGCTCGGTGAATTAGGCGTTCCTGCGAAAAGTGTCCGCGTTATTCCTGACGGTATCAATACCGTTGATCCTATAGGCAAGGCATTGGCAAAACAGCATACTGCTGCATTATTTGAAAAGCCGATGTTTGCCCAACAGCCCATCGTAGGATTGATTTCGGGATTTGAACCCAACTATGGGGTGAAATTGATCTCCGCGTTTGCGCGTGCTAATCCGCACCTTGCAATTTTTGTCTATGATCCAGTCTTAGCAGAACACTCCGTGAATCTATCGAATAATGTCGTAATTTTTAGTGCAGACGATGAAGAGACCTTATCAGTTTTACCTATTTTTTTTCAGGCACTGGATCTGGTCTGTTTTCCTGCGATCCCGGGAACGCCGCTGTCATTGGTTTTAGAGGCGATGGCTTACGGAACGCCATGTGTCGCTATGACGAAATACGGACTTCCACCAGAAGTTGAGAGTGCGGGTGCCGCTGTGAAATTGGAATGGCGTGGTTTGGGCAATTTCCGTGTTTCGATGTCTGAGTTATCGGATGCAGTAAATCAGTGGTTGAAACCGTCTCCTACACGCGCCGAATGTAAAAATGTTGCAAGGGATTTGGCTCCGAAGTTCACTTGGGAAAAAACAGTGCAAGAAGTTCTTCAACTGTTTGCAGACGGTTATCAACAAACAACAAATGCTCCGATAGCAGAAAAGACTTTGCTCCCATCAATCTTCTGCCGTCAATATGACCCGGGAACTGGAACCACCACATCTGGTGTGTATCGACTGGGAACCAATAGATATGAACATCTTGAAACTGCTTTGGTAGAAATATTGTCCGAACACCATACCCCTACCGAAGTTGAATTCGTTTTCAAGCATTTCCGAGGGAAAAGCTCGACTCCCGTAGCGAAATAATTCGCCTTGGAGATGGTTTTCTCAACGCACTTGGGTTGGGAACTCAATCCCGCCGGAATAGAGCACCGGCAGAAAGGAAAAAACCAGATGAAAACAAACCTTCGCGGTAAAATCCGCGAATTCGTCCAGTCCGAAGAAGGCAAAGTGGGAGTAAAATCTCCCTTGACTATCGGTGTAGCAACCGCGAGTCTCTTAGTCGCCCAAGCCATCGTCGGCACCACACCCGCATTAGCGTGTCTCGGAGATACAGATTGCGGCGACGGATTCGTCTGTGGTGAATGGCGAGAAGAATGCGTATATGATACTTGCGCAGCAGAATGGGTCTGTTGGGATGAAGGTAATTGCGTCCAAGATCACTAAAATTAACCACAAAGTTTTCCTGAAAACCAGGGAAATTTCATCTCAGACGTAGCGGTGATCCGCCGCTACGTCTATCTCTGCTAACTATTAGGAGATTTAAAATGAAACGTCCATTCAAATATACTCTATTGGGCACTGCATGGTTTCTCAATATGATTCTACTGTCTCTAAGCATAGCCGACGCGGACGTTGGATATATCGCCTTTTCGTCCCTTAGAGAAGGAGGCCATGATATCTATATGATAGATACCAACGGGCAGAATCTTCAGAACTTGACGAACTCTCCTGACACAGGCGAACTTGATCCCACCTTTTCCCCTGATGGTCGTTTTATGGCTTATCACGCCTATCATAAGAGAAATTCAGATATCTATGTGTTAGATTTAGAAACACAAGCACGTAGGCGGCTGACAGATCATCTGAGTAATGATAGAGCCCCTGCTTGGTCTCCAGACGGGAAGTGGATTGCTTTCATGTCCAACCGACACGCAAGTTATGATATTTACAAAATGAATCCTAACGGAGGCAATCTACAACGTGTGACACGCATGCGTAATGGGAACGAGTACGCACCGGCGTGGTCGCCTAATAGTCAATGGATTGCTTTTTATTTTTCTGACGGTAAAAGTGCACACATCTATGTGGTATCCGCCGCTGGACAAGGCGAGCGTAAACTCGCACGTGCCGTTCAACCCGGTCCGACGTGGTCTCCGACTGGAGATCAAATCGCCTTTCCTTCCTCAAACGGTGTGTGGGATTTCCATATTTTCACTATGAGTGAAAAGGGATTGAATGTGCATCAATTAACTCACGGGCCCCTCTGGGACGAGGATCCTGATTGGTCTTCGGATGGGCGATGGATCGTCTACGCTTCAGCTCCACCTATCAAGGGGAATCGTCAAACGGATATCTATTTGGTAAATGTACGTAATGGTGAATCGCGTCAATTGACAACGCATCCAGGGGGAGATTATTACCCCACGTGGATGCCGAAATTGTTATTTCCCGTTTCACCGAGTTTAGAAAAAATGACGACGTTGTGGGGTCAGCTTAAAGAGGCAGAAGATACTGGCAGTAGAGAAAGTGATCGTTAATTGCAACTATCAACCGCGACATCGAACGGTTTCAAGCATTTCCAGCTAGAGATTTTGCTTCTGCGTGAAGTGTGTTTCTCGCTGGAGCAGTTTCCCAGCTGCGGCTGGGAAGCGAATCCCGCCAGAGTAAGATTTCTGGCAGAAAGGAGATAAACCTAAATGAAAACAAATCTCCGCGGTAGAATCCGCGAATTCGTCCATTCCGAAGAAGGCAAAGTGGGAGTAAAGTCCCACTGACCCGATGTAAGTATAAGGAGCATTGTATGAGAATGATGAGATTATTGGCTTTCTTCCTATTCAACACGTTGGTCCTCAATATAAGTGCTTTTCCACTTTTAGCCAAAGCCCCAACAACGCCCAAAATCCTGTTCACCTCCGCACCTGCTGACAATTATGACATCTACATTATGAATCCAGATGGTTCTGAACAGACTAACTTAACACAACATCCGGCAGAGGATCGGTTCGCGGTCTGGTCCCCCACGGGTGAGCAGATTCTTTTCGTGTCCGATCGTGGTGGTGAGCGAGACCTCTATCTGATGAACTCAGATGGATCTAATGTTCGACGCGTTTTCAAGGATAAGTTAAAGGGAAGCACTTATAGAGATCGTCCGACCTGGGCACCCGATGGTAGACAGTTCGCTTACATGCATATTAACTGGGACAAAGACATATATGCCATCTACATTGCGACCTTAGGAGAACAAGCAGAGGATTTTATCGCTGATGGCTTGTTTCCAGCATGGTCGCCTGGCGGCAGAGAGATTGCCTGCTCTGTATGGGGACGAGTTGTATTTATCAATGTTCGCACAGGCGCGCAAGAAAGGCTTCTACCCAAGAAAGTAGCGGGTCAACAAGTCGAGGCTGCTTGGTCGGCTTTAGGGGATAAACTCGTCTTTTCTTGGAATAAGAATCAGCTGCCTCCAGATCGTGAACCCGGTGCCCCTTTTCCACCTGGATGGGAAGATAAGCAGACAATCTACATTGTCAACCGCGATGGCACAGATCTTCGGCAGCTTGTTGATGAAGATGGTTCCAAGGCATGGTCTCCTGAGTTATCACCAAATGGCGATGAACTCCTTTATACACAAGTAATTAAGGATCGAAATCAGATATTTAAACTTGACATAAACAGCAGCGTTCGGACACAGTTAACACACACTATGTGGAATTTTGGTGGAGATTGGTTTGACCCCGCATATGCGCTGCCGGTTTCACCACAGCCCCAACTGCTAACCACAGTCTGGGGGCAACTAAAAATGGAATAAACTTTTACACTTTGAAACTGCTTTGGTAGAAATGTTGTCCGAACAGCATACCCCTACCGAAGTTGAATTCGTTTTCAAGCATTTCCAAGGGAAGGGCTTCCCTCCCATAGCGAAATAATTCGCCTTGGAGATGGTTTTCTCAACGCACTTGGGTTGGGAACTCAATCCCGCCGGCAGAGAAGCACCGGCAGAAAGGAGAAAACCAAATGAAAAACAACCTTCGCGGTAAGATCCGCGAATTCGTTCAGTCTGAAGAAGGCAAAGTGGGAGTAAAATCTCCACTGACGCTTGGCGTTGCAACAGCGAGCCTCTTGGTCGCGCAAGCTATCGTCGGCACCACACCCGCATTGGCGTGTCTCGGAGACACAGACTGCGCCCCAGGACACGTTTGTGGTGACATGGAGAGGGTATGTATAGACCAGGGGCCCGGATGGCCAGAGCACTGCTGGTGGGAAGGTGCGTGCCGAAAGGACCACTAAAAGTGCCTATGAAGTTTTCCTGAAAACTTCACCTAAGACGTAGCGGTTTTTTTCGCCGCTACGTCCATGTCCGCTATATTGATTAGGAGGCATAAAATGGAACATAAGCACAAGCACAATCTATTAGGTATCGTGTGGGTTTTCAATCTGATTCTGTTAACCGTAAATGCACAAGGGGCTGATATTGGATATATCGCCTTTTCGTCCTATAGAGAGGAAAGCCACGATATCTATATCATAGATACCAATGGACAGAATCTTCAGAACCTAACGAATTCTCCTGATATAAGTGAGTCTAGTCCTGCGTGGTCTCCCGATGGTCGTTACCTTGCTTATCACGCCTCCCATAATAGAAATACAGACCTCTACGTGCTGGATGTGGAAACACAGACCCGTAGGCGGTTGACAGACCACCTTAGCGAAGATAGATCCCCTGCGTGGTCTCCTAATGGAAAGTGGATTGCCTTCATTTCCAACCGACGTGTGAGTTATGAAATCTATAAAGTCAGCCCCGAGGGAGGTGACGTTCGCCTCCTTGCACGTCTGCGCGATAGAGATAGTTTTCAACCCACATGGTCGCCTGACGGCCAATGGATTG
This sequence comes from Candidatus Poribacteria bacterium, assembly GCA_963662915.2. Lineage (GTDB taxonomy): Bacteria > Poribacteria > WGA-4E > WGA-4E > WGA-3G > WGA-3G. Next base: position 5,060,710 of record CAXXEU010000002.1, read on the forward strand.
CTTTCTATTCTTCTGATGGTAAGGGGGCTCATATTTATGTGATGTCCGCCGATGGGAAAAGGATACGTCAGTTTGCGCGTGCTGTCCAGCCCGGTCCGACATGGTCTCCTGCTGGCGACAAGATTGCCTTTCCTGCCTCAAGTGGTGTGTGGACTTCCCATATTTACGTTATGAATGTTATAGGAAAGGACGTTCTTCAATTAACTCATGGTGTGCGATGGGACGAAGCCCCCGCTTGGTCTCCAAATGGACGCTGGATTGCCTATGCTTCGCGTCCACCTATAAAAGGGAATAGCAAAACCGATATCTATGTGATCAATGCGGCAGGCGGTGAACCACGTCAGTTGACGACGCACCTAGCGGGTGATCACAATCCTGCATGGGTGCCTGAGTCGTTTTTCTCCGTCTCACCCAGCGCGGAGAAAACAACCACACTGTGGGGTAGACTCAAGCAACCCTGACACTCCAAATGCATTACGATAAAGGGAACCTTAATGCTCTATCATGAATTTGAAACCGCCTTTGCGGCACGACTTCAAACATACACGGAGCTATATCCGAACGCCGTGGCATATCACCGCGCCCGTTTTGAGCAAACGATTCAATACTTATTGTCTTCTATCCTGGAACAGACAGAAGACTTGATTCAACAACCCCAAACGAACTGGACACACACTGAAGAAGTCGTCAGTGATATCCTCTACTGTGGTGAGATAACCGTTGAACAACTCTTTGCACTGGAGATTCCCAATCAACTTACAGCAGATAGGGATTTTGAGGCGGTCAAAACGAAACTCTACGAAACGAAATATTACCCCATCAGTGAACACCTAAACTACATCGCGTTTCCGCCGGCTTTGGAGCGGAAAGCCTTCATCGGTAAACACCTCAACCGTTTCAAGGAAAAATCGCGTATCTGTGATCTCGGCTTTGGTCCCGGAGTGCTGACCGCGTTCATTCTGCAGCAAGACATCTCATGGCAAGCTGATGGTGTTGATGTTAGCCAACACTGCCTTCACCATGCACAAAGACTTCTGACGAAAAAAGAGGTGCTTGACAGGAGTGAGTTGTCGGTTGGAGATGTTCGCGAACTACCGTATCCTGATGATGCCTTTGATGTGGTTATCGCAATTGAGGTGCTTGAGCATATTCCTGATCCAGAGGTTGGTTTATCAGAAGCAATGCGTGTTTTGAGGCCAGGGGGATACGCAATAACGGCACTACCGGTGCAGCTCCCGCTTCTGATGCACCTCTACGATTTTGATTCTCCTGATGAAGTCCTATCACTCTACAAAAAGGTTGGACTTAAAGTTATTGACTTTCAGACGAAGGCGTTCCAACGGCAAGCCGGTCCCTTCGTTGATACATTTGCACTCAGCACGAAACCGTAATGAAAGGCACTCTACATTAAAAAATATGTCACACTACGAATACTTCCTGATTTTCTTGGCACTCGTTTTCTGCGGATACGCCAGTTATACCGATCTGAAGACGCAAAAAATTCGCAATTTTTGCTCCCTCGGACTCCTGTATGTCGGAACACTCAGCCAATTGATGGCGTGGTATCTTGGCACAACAACGCCGCTCTATATTTTAGGACTCTTTTTCGGAGGGGGACTTATCTCCTTTGCATTCTATTGGTTCGGTATCTTCTCGCCAGGGGATTCCAAACTTTTTTGGGGACTCTGTCTGATTTTTCCGCTGTCGCTTTTCAGAAACCTGAGCGGTGCTATGAGTTTTCCACCGTTGATATTGGCACTCAACATCATTGTTCCTTACTCAATAGGGATACTCGGATACTTACTTTTCAAGTTCGCACTGATGCGAAATAAACGCGACCTGCTTCGGTATTTCTTTACGTCCTACTTCCAAAAGGAAACACTCCTTGAAAAACTTTTCAGTCTGCTTATGTTTATCGGTATCGGATCTGGATTGACCTACATGTTACAACTTTTTGGGTGGGAACCCGATCGGTTCCTGCGCCTTGTCTTAGTTTTGGTCGCATTTACTGTGATTCAAAAAATGTTATCGCCGCTGCCGAAAACGCCGGTTTATTACGCTGTTACTGGTTTTACCTGTGTTTGGTTAGCCGTGCAGGCAACGCCGTCTATTTCGGTGTTCCTCACTGGTTTCGTTTTCTTCTTGGGACTATATCTCGTCGTTTTCGTTATTGCCAAGCAGTTGATTCTCAGCTTAGCAAGCGTAACCTTGGACAACACCATTGATGTCAACGGTCTCCAAGTCGGTATGATTCCTGCGGAACAAATTGTTCGGGTAGCACAACCCGATGGCACCGTCCGCTACGAAAAGCAACAGGTCGAATTTTCCAGCGGTCAAGACGATAATATTGTTATCTCACCCGATCCGACAGGTCTGACGACTGAGGAGATCGCAGAATTGCAAAATCTCGCTGCAGCGGGTGCTTTTGCCGAATTTGGCAATCAGATAAACGTCCAACCCTCAATTCGTTTTGCCCCGGTTATTTCGATCGGTGCCTTGCTGACAGTTCTTTGTGAGGCCCCCTTCTATCTTAAACTGATGCAGCTATTTTAATTTGGCAGTCAACCATCAGCGGTCGGCTGTCAGTAAAAGAGGTTCTGCTTAAATCAAATGCTTCTTTACCGATTGCTGAAAGCCGATAGCCATTCTCTACATACAAAAGGAACACAAATCAACACCTTATGAAACGAGTTATCTTTGTTCTGATTATTCTAACCATAGCTGTGACGTTACCGCCCTTCTACTTACAATGGGCGGAATCCCAGAGACTCAACCAGATCCAGGAAGTCAAACAAAAAGCGCGGCCTGTTTTCGGTGAGCGATTAGAAACAGTTTTGTCCGAACTCAAAAGCGGCGAACCGCCTTCTGTGGTTATTTTATACACCGGTGGCACCAAAAGTCACCTGGAACCGTGCGGGTGTTATCAAGAACAGTCGGGTGGATTGCCGAGACGCGCTTATGTTGTCGATCAAATTCGGCAGTATGAATTCCCAACGCTCTTAGTTGATGCTGGAAATATCTTTGATGGAAAAGAGGAAATTGACGCGAAACGGTGCGAGGTTAACCTCAAGGCGATGTCGGCGATAGGATATGATGCCGTTGCCCTGAGTCAAGCAGACCTTTCTTATGGAAATACGTATCTAAGTCAACAACGTGCCGTTGCGACGTTTCCATTCTTAGCTCCCACACAAAACGATTTTACACAACCCTTTGTCACCAAACAAGTTGGGCAGCATACGATCACTTTTGCCACAGGTGAACTTTCAGAACAGGCAGTGCCGCAAGCCGATCTTGTTGTGGCTCTGGGTACTCGCGAAGTATCAAAACATGTTGATGTCGTAATTCAATCCGACGCAATTGAAACAACGAAATCTGAAGATGGAACGCTTTATGTCGGCTCTAAACCCGAAGGCAAAACATTGGGACTCTTAGCACTCTGGACAAACCCAAACGAGAAACCTGCACGCCATTATGCCACACAATTAGCATTGACAGGCGATGTAGCGGAATCCCAACCGGTGCGCCAACTGCTGACCGACTTTTATCGAGAGGTTGGACAGTCGTCTGACCTTACGCCTCTCTTTGCTGGACAACACCTGGAACAGGATCCGCAAAACGGATACGTCTCAGCAACGGCCTGTCAAGGGTGCCATCAACAAGAGTATCTCCAGTGGTCGGCGACGCGGCACGCTTTCGCCTTTGAAACACTTCTGAAAAAGGAACGCTACTTCGATGCCGGTTGTGTTTCCTGCCATACCACTGGACTCGGCTATCCAACCGGGTTCCAGATAGGCGATCAGGATTCAACGCTCAAAGGCGTACAATGCGAAACCTGCCACGGTCCCGGCAAACAGCACGTCGGCAATCCGAAGAGAACCAACATCCGCAGTGGTGCCGATACAGCACTCTGTCTTCAATGCCACGACACAAAACATTCCCCTGGGTTCGCAGAAGTGGTAGCACTCCACACCAAGGATGTTGATCACAGCCGCGAGTCGATGAACTTGGAAGAACTCTTGGAATCCCGTATCGCACGCATGGGAAAACCGACTCTGGAACTGTTTGTCATGAGTTACTGTCCTTTCGGGGTTCAGGCGGAAGAGAAGATTATTCCAATCGTCAAGGAATTTGGTGACAAAATCGACTTCAAACTCCAATTCATCGCAGACGAGAAGGAAACCATTTCTCTGAACGATATAACACCGTTCACGAGTCTCCACGGTTATCCTGAAGTGGCGGAAAATATCCGACAACTCCTGATAGCGCAAGCGTATCCTGATAAGTATCTCGACTACATCTTATGTCGAGGCAAAAAGTTGGACAAGAGTTGGGAGAGTTGTGCAGAGAAACTCGGCATTGATGTCGCAAAGATTCAGAAGTTGTTCGATTCATCGGAGGCAGCGCAGCTTTTTCGAGAAAACATCAAGCGCGCCGAGGAGTTGGGTATTCGCGCCTCGCCCACGATTTTAGTCGACAACCATCAGTTTCGAGCCACGCAGTTATTACGGGCGAGTGGAACACCTTGTCAGTGACCCTAAGGCTGAAATGGAACAGACACGGTTTAGGAGATCGGTTGACAAGGGGCGCACATATCTTGAAAGACATTAGAGAACGTTTCCAGGGGGAGGGCTTCACTCCGATAGCGAGGCGATTCGCCTTGGAGATGGTTTCCTCAACAACGCGTGAGGAATCAATTTTGCTGGACCAGAAACACCAGCAGAAAGGAGATAAACCCAGATGAAAAATAACCTTCGCGGTAAAATCCGTGAATTCATCGCATCTGAGGAAGGGCGTGTGGGGGTCAAAGGGCCTTTGACCCTTGGTGTTGCCACAGGTAGTATCCTGCTCGCACAAGCCATTATTGGGAGCCCTGTTGAAGCCCGTACATGTGTGAATCATGCTGATTGTGGACAAAACGGGCTTTGTGTCGAGAGATGCTTCGGCCCTCCAGACGAAAATGGAAATGAAACATGTATCATGGTATGTGCATGAAATTTCCATTAGGATTTCTGAATTAAGGAATTCTTATTATCGTCAAAGTCTAAAACATAGCGGCTAAAAGCCGCTATGTTATATCTTCCATCAGATATTTGCTTCTTTTATAGGACTTACGCAATTTTGCCCGTAGGGTGCTTTGTGAAATGGTGTTCCCTGAAGAACGCAGACGTTTTTGTGGAAACCCAACCGAACAAATCAACGGTATGAAGGTTCTCCTTAATGGCATTCCCCGTATGCTACAAAAGAGCGTTCTGTGTAAGTCCTATTTTAAACAGCGGAGGAATATTCATGAACCTTGTAAGGTTTTTTTATAGTTTTTGTCTACTCCTAATGTGTTGGCATGTTTGCAGCACTTGGGCAGAAGTCCCAAAAACAGCGAAAATCGCGTTCACCTCAGCCGGTGATGTTAATCGAGAAATCTATTTGATGAACCCAGATGGAAGCGAACAAATCAACATAACCAATCACCCCGCAGATGATCTCTATCCACGCTGGTCTCCTACCGGTGAACAGATTCTCTTTGTATCGGATCGAAGACGCGGGCGCGACTTATATCTAATGGATGCTGATGGTGGAAATGTTAGGCGAATTTTTACAAATCATGAATATAGAACCCGACCCGCATGGTCGCCAGATGGTGAACAAATCGTTTACGAACGTATTGGAGAAAATGACGAAAGATTCATTTACATCGCAACAATTAATGGTAAGCATGAAGAAAAAGTAACCAAAGGTGTTGAACCATCATGGTCTCCCAACACCCCAGAACTTGTTTTTTCTCGGAATAGACGTATGATTTTGATTAATCTACATACGGGTATCGAAACAATACCACGTCGGGATGGTATCGCATGGCAACGCAGTCCACAATGGTCGCCTATGGGGGATAAACTCGCCTTTTCCTGGAATCTTCAACCAGTCGTCCCGCCCCCTGGTGTGTTACCAGGGGAACGGTTTCTCATACCGGATGCATGGTTCGATCATGAAACAATCTTTATTGTTAATCGAGATGGCACAGAACTCGAACAAATTGTGGATGAAGCCGGACCGGAAACTATCTGGCCAACTTGGTCACCAGATGGGACGCAACTGCTTTATAATGGCTGGGCCAGTGGCTATCTTCAAATTTTCAAAATCGATCTGGTTAATCGCGTTCCAGGACAGTTAACGCATACCCAAAGAGCTATTCAAGCAAACACACTACCAGATTGGTTCGATCCAGCGTATGCATTGCCGGTTTCACCACAACCGCAGCTGCTAACAACAATGTGGGGAAAACAAAAAAAGAAATAAATCTTCAGATATGACTCCCTTCAAATGCAAAGAAACCATGCAAGCGATTATTTTATGTGGCGGTTTAGCATCCCGACTCGGAAATATCACCAAAAAACGTCCAAAGATCCTATTAGAAGTTAGTGGTCGCACTGTGCTGGATTGGCAACTTGACTTGCTAAAGAAAGTCGGTATCAGAGAGGTTATTTTGGCTTCCGGACACCTGCATGATCTGCTCTATGAACGCGTAGGCATTTATCGTGACCGTCTGCATATCCGCTACGCTAAAGAAAATAAAAAACTTGGCACCGGTGGTGCGATTGCCAACGCTATGAGACATATTCATACCTCTCCCTTTTTTGTTCTCAATGGAGACATCCTCCTCAGCGACTTCTCACTTCAAGAGATGTTAAGACGTTTCCATAAACAAATGACAGGGATGCTGCTGAGTGTGCAGGTTGACGACATTCGTCCGTACGGTGAGATCGTCTCGGATAGCAATGGGAAAATCACAGCCTTCCGCGAGAAACAGTCGGTCCGGCGTGCCGGGTATATAAATGGGGGTGTGTATCTCTTCAATCAAAAAATTGCCCATGCGTTTCCGAAACAGCAAGAGGTATTCTCAATTGAACGAGACGTTTTTCCGTCTGTTTCCAATCTCTACGCTTTGGAAACCGATGTAGATTGGATTGATATTGGGGTCCCAGAGCGACTCGCATACGCAAAGCGGCATTTTCACAAGGAGTTCTCCGATGAATCGAGACATCTTCCGAGCGTATGATATTCGTGGTATATTTGGCGTGGACTTTGAACCGAGTGACTTTTATCGAATTGCCCGTGCCTTTGCTGTTCGCTTTCAATCGAAAACCGTCGCAGTAGGACACGATGTCCGAGAGAGTTCGCCGCAGCTCTGGCAGCAGGTCGTAGAAGGACTTGCGGACGCAGGCGTTGATGTCCTCAACTTGGGTCAGATTTCAACCGATATGCTCTATTTCGCTGTAGTGCACTATCAGACAGATGGCGGTATTGTCATCTCGGCCTCTCACAATCCAGCAGCGTATAACGGTATGAAGCTGGTGGGTCGGAACGCAACACCGATTTCATCAGATACTGGGCTCTTTGATCTCCGGGATGCCATTGAAAGTAACGCTTTATTCAAGAAACAGAAGATGCCTTGTCGCGGTTCTCTGCAGTCCACGCCGTTTCTGGAGGCATATCTCACCCACCTTCGTTCTTTTGTAAACTGGAAGCAGCTAAGAAAAAAGAAAATTGTCATCAATGCAAATAGCGGACTCGCTGGGCAGATTGCTGAACACTTGTTGGCAGAAACACCAATCCAGATTTGTGAGCGGCTATTCACTGAGCCCGATGGAACGTTCTCCCAGATTCCGCAAGGCCGTCCTGATCCATTGCGTCCTGAAAACCGAGGACTAACAACGAAGAAAGTCAAACAGACAGGAGCAGACATAGCGGTGGCATGGGACGCGGATGCCGATAGGTGTTTCTTCTTTGATGAAAATGGAGGATTCATTGAAGGCTGCTACATTACAGCGTTGCTTGCTGAAAAACTTCTACACCGAAATGGAAACGATATTGTCATCTTTGACCCGCGGGCTATATGGGCAATAGAAAATGCGGTTATTACGGCGAATGGCACGCCGCTGCTCAACCGATGCGGACACTCGTTTATTAAAGCTTGTATGCACAAAACCGGCGCGCTTTTTGCTGGCGAGGCGAGCGGTCACTACTATTTTCGAGACAATTTCTATGCTGATAACGGCATGATTCCATTTTTGCTTGTTCTTGAACTTTTGAGCAAAAATGGAGTATCTCTCGCTGAGTCGATTGATAGGTTCCGATCCGCGTATCCTGTCTCTGGTGAAATCAATTTTTCTTATGAAACCCCGCAACACATACAAGATGCTATAGAGGCAATCCAACAGTCAATCCACTGTTGGGGCAGCAACGCTTGCGTTGAGTCACCCATTGACGGTGTGTCTGTCAGATTTTCTACAAACCACCGCTCGTTCACGCCGAAATGTGGCAGTTGGCGATTCAATCTCCGAGGATCAAACACAGAACCGTTGTTGCGGCTTAACGTTGAAGCTGTCGGTGACGAGAATCTACTCATTGAAAAGACGAGGCAGATGTGTGAAAGACTTCAAAACCTCGGAGGCACGCGGGAAAAGTCAGAAGCGTTTTGACCTTGCTATACTCCAGATTACATAAACCAACTTGACCAATTTCGCCTTCGGATTGAGAGATGAGGTTTGCCACCTCGTTGGGATACCTATCCTTAATACAATCGTTCGTAGATTTCCCAAGAACGATGTGTTCTCTCTCTCCTACGATGTCCTTCCCAAATCAGAAAATCTCTATGTTCTGAAAACGGACACCGATTGGATAGATATCGGCTCACCTGAACGCCTTCAAGCAGCGCAACAACTTTTTTAAGGTAAATTTGATACGCGGAACTCCGGATTGATATGCTGGAGGCGGAACACCCCATTATCTTCTGTGCCTATGTAGAGGGTGCCACCAGCCGCAGCAAGAGAGGTGACTGTGGTGGATGGGACTTCTGAAGTAATCTGCCGCCACGTATTTGTATGATTGTTTACCTGATAAACACCGGTATCACACCCACCATAAAGTCTTGAACCATCCGTCGCGATCCGATGCATATCGAGTATATGGCTGTCAATATCACTGAGAGCGTGCCAGGTTGTATCATCGTAAGAATTCATCACACCCGCATCCGTTGAGATATAGACGGTTGAACCCACGACTACAATCTCTTTAAAGTAGGTAAAGGGAAAGGCAAGGTTTTCGGTGATGTTGCTCCAAGTGTTTCCATTATCTAAAGACTGAAAGAGATGTCCGTCCCGTTTACCTGCATACACAACATTTCCCGAGACACCAAGCGTGAAGCCTTTTCCGTACATAGGCGGAAGTTCTCCGTGATCTGCTAAACCGGTGTAATGCCATTCTGTCTCACCGGGGTGCCACCTGAAAAGTTTCCGCCGGTGTTCCATAAAAACGGTTTCTCCGGCAACCGTGAAGCCGCCGTTGGTTGCGTCTTCTTGAATGACAAGAGACCTATTTTTCCACCATAACTGTTCCGTTTCATGAACCTTGACGTTTGTTTCCCTTGCTCTTTGGAGCCTTTTCTGCCATTCAGTATAGAGATAGTCTTCCTCAAAATCTGGCATATCTTGGACAGGTCTGAGTGTATCATCTCCAACCGGGAGATGAAAAAGTTGCGTTCGACGATCATAACCGGGGCTTATATAGAGAGTTGTACTTACATAAAGAGTCGTATCGGTTGCTTCAATCTCCGGAACCGAAAGTTTATATCCATCAATCACATTAATGGTCTCCCAAGATTTACCACCGTTCTTTGATTTAGCAATGTTTCCAGCAGTGGCTGCGTAGAGAACGTTTTTGACAGTCTTTAGATCTTGGATATCGGAATTCGGGATTCCTGTCATAAAGGGGTGCCATGTGAGACCGCCGTCCGTTGATCGCGTTATTCCACCATGATAAGCTCTATAAAAATTGTTCTCATCCAACGCGATAGTAGGAAACGGTCCAAAGGCGTGTGGATCCTTTCCAGGGTCCATCCACGTCTCGCCACCGTCATCGGAGCGTAACACCCCCCCATAACCTATCAATATAAGCCTTTTCCCGGTTGGGACGACTCTAATTGAGGCCAGCGTCTTTGTTGGATATTCTTGGTTACTCGGTGTAATATCAGTCCATGAATTACCAAAGTCGGTCGAATAGAAGACTTGTGCCGTGGGGCTATGCCGCATATCTGTGTTTGTCCCGACGTAGATTCTATCCTCAGAAACTGCTAACGAAATAATACCGTGTTCTGTCGGGACAGGCAATTTTTTCCAATCGTTAGCAAATCGGAAGAGCCCTCGACTTGTTCCAACAAACAAGATGTTGTCAACGGCAAGCGCGTCCCAAATACGGAAATTGAGAGCACCTACATCCGGCGCAGTGTCGGATTGCAATATCTCTCCGATAGGATGCCACGCCTTACCACCGTCCTGAGAACGAAACACCTCTGTTCTGAGGATCAGATACAGGGTTCTATCAGCGTTCTGTGGACCCTGTGCTTGAAATCCATCTGTAATAACCAAGGCAACTGCCTGCCCTTCCGGGCGGGAGCCGAGATCCGTCCACGTTTTACCGTTGTCGGTTGAGGCTAAAAGTGCGTCGGATGTGAGGAGATAAAGCGTATCGCCGCGCTCTGCCATGATCCGACCGAACTCTTGATTGGGACCGCTGGCACTGACGAGTTCCCAAGCGTCTGCCCGTGTTGTGAGGCGATAAAGCCCGGCTTTCATGGCAGCGTAGAGTGATTGATCGGACGCGAGAAAGATCCCAGCACCTGAGACCGATCCTATTCCTTGCGCCTGAATCCATTGCGGTTTTGTCGCGGAAACGTTTGTCTCCTTCGGAAGCAAGGGTGTAACCGAACTCAGTCCGAGTTGTTCGCCGACCCCACTATTCTTACCAAGGGTATCAACATTTCCGGGTTGGGTTCGCGCATCAGGCTTCAATTCCAGCGGAAGCACAACGGGTGCCTCTACCAATTCAATCGTCATCTCTGCTGTCGCATCTAAACTGTAGGGCTGCTGGAAACGAAATAACGCCCGGGTCCCGAAACCTGTCACCAGAATAAAAAGAAGCGTTGATGTGAAGGAAAAAACCCATGGTGACCAAGGTTTACCCACAGGCGGCGTAGTCGGTTGGATACGAGCTACTTCTTGCATGATGTTCGCGGTCAAGGTTGGGGGAACTTGGAAAATACCAGAGACATCCTGAAGCAGGTGTTCGTGTTTCTCTAAGCGTTGCCGCGCACGGTAGAGTCGACTTTTGACAGTGTTCGGTGATACACCTAAGAATTCACTAATCTTTTCACACGGCATTTCTGCCAGATAATGCATTGTTACGACGGTGCGTTCACTCTCCGGCAGCTTCTCAAGGAGGCGTTTAACAATGGTACGCTGGCGTTCAAGGTCCGCAGCTTCAGCGCGTTTTCCATCATACTCGGCATAAGAGACCTCTTCAATCTGAGCCGCCGGCATTGTGTCCAAAGAGGTCGTGGGTAGCTGTCTCTTTCGTTGCCACGCGATGCATCGACGCGTCGCAATTACATATATCCATCCTGCGAAATTATACGGCGGTTTTAGTGTCCGCAACTTTTTATACGCTTTTAAGAAAACGTCTTGTGTGATCTCTTCGGCGATGTGAAAGTCGCCTATCTTCTGCCACACCAGCGTGTGAATCCATTTCTGGTATTTCTTGACGAGCACAGTAAAGGCATTTTCATTTCCATCTAAGACGCGCTGAATTAATTCATAATCATTGGTTTGCATCTCGTTTCGCTCCAAAAAATAGAGATAAAGACTTTATTATATAATAACGCGTATGTGAGACCCAAAGGTTGCATAAAATGCAATTTTACGAAAAATATCCCAACAGTTCGACAATTTCTCAAATCTATTGTCAGCAAACATGATAAATATCTTTTTTTATATCACTGTGAGTTTACCACAGATGCTCATTTTTGGCAAAGGATTTAGTTCCACGGGCAGGGCAGTTCAGTTTCAGACTATCTATTGACTTTATGCAAAATGTGCAAAGTTAGGTATGAAAAATTTGCCGAGTGCGTAAAATATGCAGAGTTATATTTTGATGGGATCCCTAACGATGTGGACTTTTGCGATTGGCACGTAAATTGCTTCTTTCATAAGATATACATGTTTAGCATGTTTAAAAATCCACTTCCCTGAGAGGGTAAGAAATTTAAGAAAAATTGCCCACTTAGGGTGTTTGTAAAATCCAGCTCTGTCAAGGAGCAAAACAGGAGAAAACTAAGTATGAAATCTACTATGATGGCAAGTATTCCAGCCCTCGTTGTACTCTTCGCACTCGTATTTGGCTTCGGGACATTTCACGTGGTGGGTCAGAATGCAGAAGCGAGTGGTAGTCCAGATTGTGTCGAGCTTGCAGATGATTGTAGTCAGGCGCAAGAAAACGCATCTACTGCTTGTGCCAGTGGTAATGTAGAACGGTGTGAAAATGCGCAAGCCGCAGCAATACAAGTTTGTAATGATTATTACAGCAATTGTCCTTAAGTCACTTTATTGCTGTAGTTGCTTACCAAAGAGCAACTACAGCCTCTCATATATTGACTATATTAGGAATGCGAAAAATGAGAACCAAGATGATATATAAACTCAGTTTACTTGCAACAATGGTTGCAATCGGTATTGGTGTATTGGTGGTACTTCAATCAGAGCAGATTGCACCCATGAAAAATTCTACCGAGACCACTCCTAATAAAAGGAACATAACCGAGGTCTTGAAAACACCACCTATAGAACGCCTAAAAGAACTCACCGCAGAAGAACGTGCCCTTAAAGGAAAAGAGACTTTCCTCGCGCTCATGGAGTTTATAGGGGTTGACACGGAAAACAATGCCTATTGGAAGTTACTCCGTGAAGCCGTGAACTCTCCAGCGTATATAGAATACCAGAAAAAGCAAGATGAGCGGGTCGGAATAGATCTCGAACTCTGGTGGAGTTTCCTCGAGTCGAAAGGACTTAGTTCTGGACGCATGGCGCAAGAGGAAAGGTTCCGCGAACACTTTCCAACTGGCGATTATATTGACTATGAACCCATAATGCGGAAGCGTCTTGCTGAACTCTTTCTGGAGGCAGGACTCTCCACTATAGCAACAGATGCAGAAAGGGTCAGCGAAACACTCAACGTAATCGCACAGTTCCGAGCCGAAGATGAAGCACATCGCGTCTGGATGCGTGGGCATTTCAAGGGATACGTCGGCGACTTGGAATGGGCACAAGAGATTCGGAAAAACGCTGCACGTATTGTCGCAGGTGTGGAGGATGTTGATGCTGTTCACGAGCTCAAAGTGCCTGCTATTTCAGGGGTCGCAACTGATGTCGAACGTTTTTTCCAGAAAAGGTAGGAGAACTAACTAAAATGAAAGATGTACATGTTTTATTTGCTGTTATCATCATTTTTATCGTTGCAATTTCTGCGGTCTTCGTCGGTTATGCAACCGACACACTGCCAACTGATACACCACGACAAATAGCAACAGCACCTATTGGGAACATCGCTATGAAAACAAAGAAAGGGTGCAGCTGCTGTAACGAGCGTCTCGCAAAGTTCCGAGAGTTTATGGAGAAGCGTAAGCGCCAAAAAGCCGCTGCACAGCAGAAGGTAGCAGCACAGCCTACCGCGTCGAAATAAGGTGCTAATTTGTTAAGGTGGTATGAATATTATGAAAGTTGAAAAATTAGGTGCTGCCATTCTAATTCTCTGCATCCTCTGCCTTGCCGCGTTTATTCGTCTCCAAGGCATCAGGAATGTTCCATCAGGGCAGCTCACTGGATCGGACGGTTATCTCTATTATCGGCAAGCACAACTCATTTCTGAAAGCGGGCAGCTCCCGGAACGAGATATGCATCGATGGCTTCCCCTCGGTAGAGACTTAGGGCAAACCCTTAATCTCTACAGTTATGTCCTCGCTTATACCCACAAAGCGGTCGCGTGGATATTTCCGAACGTCACACTCTATCATGTTACCGTTTATATGCCTGTCGTCTGCTTTTGCATAGGGCTTGGGACGCTCTGCCTCTTTTTCTACCGGACTTTCGGTCTCCTTTTTTCGAGCATTGTTGGTGTGCTTCTGGCGACTCTTCCGGGTGCAATTACCCGCAGTACGGCTGGCTTTGCGGATAGAGACAGCTGGTGCCTGATGCTCGGTATCCTTGCTGTCACAACCTATCTCACCTCGTTGCAATCGCATCATCCACGTAAACGTCTTTTATGGACAATCGCCAGCGGTTTTATTGTCTTCCTTGGAGGGATGAGTTGGGAAGGCTTCGGTGTGTTTCTCAGTATTGTTCTTTGTGTTGAGATCTGGCGATTTCTCACCTCCGAAACAGAGGACAAGTTGGGATTCTATCTACTTTGGGTATGTACCTTCGTGCCGCTGCTCTACCTTATCTCTCCCGCTTACCGAAGCGGACAGGGATTTGCGACACACATCGCTGCCCTGATGCTCGTGCCACCGCTTGCGCTTTTGGGTATCCGTTACCTCCGGCATCTTCTTATGACTAGGACCCCCTTTGCCGAGAAACTCCGAGCACACGCTCGGCCCCTCGCAGTCGGTTTAACCCTCACAAGCATTACCCTCGCCCTCGGTTATATCCTTCTACAACGCGGCACTTTTGCTGATACCACCGTCCCTTTCAGCCAAAACACGCTGATGCAAAGCATTGAAGAGTTGGAAAGTCCGTTCCTCATGTATTGGATGACCCACTACGGCAGCGTTTTTATTCTAGGGAGTCTCGGAGTCATCATGTTAGTCCTCCGATTGTGGAAAATGCAAGGGTTGGTTTTCGCCGTTCCGTTGATACTTTTCACAGGGACGACCTTCTATCGCAGTGTTCTGGATTCGTTTTTCGGAGTATCTCTGGGTAATTTCCTCTTCGCTGTTGCAATTGTCGCTTGTCTCATCGGATTCCTTGTGCTTGCCTGGCAACGACAAGGCACCGTTGAAAATGAACTCATCTACATCGCCTTTGCGGTATGGTCGCTTCTCTGGATAGCACTGGCGCGGGATGCCAGACGCTTCAATTTTTTTGTTGGGATATCCATTGCTTTCTTTACTGCAGATCTTGTCCTTTTCCTAACCACTTTTTATGCGGCTAAAGTAAAACGCCGCCTGCCGCAACTTCTCTTAAAAACAGCGCTCCCTGTCTTGATGCTAACCTTGATTCTGTTCTGGGCACCCGTTGGTGGACATGCGAACCGTGCCATATCTACTGCCATCAAATCGCACAGAGCAACACCCGGAAGAGGCAGCCTCGCTCAGGCTTTTGCGTGGATGAAAAATAATCTATCGCCCACTACCGTTGTAGCTGCCGACTGGAACTACGGGAATCAACTCAATGTCCTCGCTGGGGTCAAAACTATTGTCGATCAGGACCACTACATGCCTCACCGGATAGGGCTCTACCGACAGCACGTTAATTTCGCTGAGACTGAACACGAAGCGTTAGCGTTCCTGAAATCTCACGCCGCAACCCATCTCATGCTAACGGGCAAGGAAACCGCTACGGCACCGTTTCTACGCGGAGAGCCAAGTAACGCCTTTGTACCCATCTATCCGACGGAAAACTTTACGAAGGCACTCGTTAAAGTCTGGGAAATTCACTATCCACCGAATATCAAACCAAATCCTAAATACCTCGTTACAAGATTCTCAGAGGAATAGGCAGATATTACAACACGCGACGACAGGGGTAAGCAAATTTCGGTCTAAATTGGTGTAATTTTCAAAAATTAGCGTAATTTTTTTCATTAATTTCATTTTATGCAACCTTACCGCACTTCATCCGCGTTATTATATTATGAAGACCCTAAAATACGGGACATTGTATAACATCTATACTTCAAAAAGATAGGAAAGGTAATGCTTCACAGAACCAAAGGAGATAAATTGCAACAACACGTAGACGGAGCGCACCCAATCACAAAAACCAGAATGCCGCAATTTTCCCCTTCTCATCCACTGCCGGAAGGCACATTACAAGGCAATTACAAGAGTATTATTGGAAGAAGTCCGCAGATGCTCGAGGTTCTTAAACAAATTGATAGGATTGCAAATACAGTAGCGAAAGTACTGATTTGTGGTGAAACAGGAACCGGTAAAGAGTTGGTAGCACGTGCCTTACACCAGAACAGCGATCGGTCGCGAAATAAGATGATTTCTGTTAATTGTGCAGCGATTCCGGATATGCTCCTTGAGAGTGAGCTGTTTGGACATGAAAAAGGCGCGTTTACCGACGCGAAAACACGACATATTGGCAAATTTGAAAGAGCGCACAACGGGACACTTTTCCTTGATGAAATTGGCGATATGCCGCTTGCCCTGCAAGCAAAGTTGTTACGAGTTATTGAGACAAACGAGATTGAACGTCTCGGCGGAACGAAGCCTATTCCAGTGGATGTTCGCGTTGTTGCAGCAACACACTGTGACCTCGTGAGAAGTGTTGAAAATGACACTTTTCGCGAAGACCTTTACTATCGACTGAAGGCTATTTCTGTCGCTTTACCCGCCTTACGCGAACGGCGAGAAGACATTCGCGTGTTAGCGGAATACTTTGTCAAGCAACATTGCAATACTTATACCCAGCCGTTACGTAAAATGGCACCCGAAACGCTTGCCCGCCTGCAAACCTATCCCTGGCCAGGGAATGTCAGAGAGTTAGAAAATGCATTAATTACGGCAGTACTTCTGAGCGATGAAGAGGTTATCCTACCGGGGCATCTGCCTGAAGAAATTTTGGCATTTGGACACCTACCCGCGAACGTTCCACAAGAAATTCCCACATCTGAAGACCGACAAATCACCCATATTCCGCTTGGTACAAGTCTCAAGGTCGTTGAAGAAGCCTATATCCGAAACACCTTGGCGTGGCAGAACGGCAATCGGACGAAGACAGCGAAGATATTGGGAATTAGCGTTCGGACGTTACAGAATAGGTTAAAGGACTATGAACAATCAGAAAGTATTTAATTCTTTGTAGCAATATGGATACCTCTATTTTTCAGCAAACGGCACGAAAGTACACAGTCTATTCTTGAGACAGGGGTAGAGAGATGAATGAATATTCAACCCATGTTACGTCTGTGATTGATGGTGGCACCTTTAACGCTTCAACCCAAATAATTCGCTT